>CP158803.1:0-4455982 GCA_050987995.1 Ralstonia pickettii | reverse complement strand
CGTGTCGCTGGGCTGGTGGCCGGGCATCGGCGTGGCGCCGCCCATCTGGGGCTGGTGCTGCGGATGCTGCGGGTGCTGCTGGTGTTGCGGGTGCTGCGGCTGGCGGTAGGAGCGGGCGCTGGCCTCGGCGGGGTCCATGTGGACCACGTCGATCTCACCCATGTCGTTCACGTGCTGGTTGCCATGGCCGCCATGCTGGCCGGGGTGCATCTGTCCACCCTGACCCATGCCGCCCATCTGTGCCCGTGCGCCAGCCGGGATCGGTGCCGCCGACGGGTTGCCGTAGGGCGGATGGCCTATGCCGTAGCCGGCAGCCGGGGCGGGGTACTCGCCATAGCCGGGCTGGCCCGGCATGGCATAGGGCTGGCCGGCCATCTGCTGGGCGGGATAACCGCCCATGCCCGTACCCGGCGCTGCGTGGCCGTCCATGCCCATGCCGCCGGCGGACGCCTGCGCGCCCGGGCCGCCCGGGCCGCCCGGGCCATTGGGCCCGATCCCCGGTTGCGGCGCCTGCATATAGGCAGCGGCGCGGCCCGAGGCCGCGGGGTCCAGCACGAACTGGACGCTGACCTGCGCTTCCCAATACTCGCAGGCGAGCGCGGTGATGCGCCCGGAAAACTGGCTCTTGACCCAGTCCAGCTTGAAACGGTTAGGCGCGGCAATCCGCAGCGCGTGCGTTTCTTCATCGAACGCAACGGGCGCCAGCGGCTTGATCCACGTTTTGAACTGTTGCGGCGTCAGCTCGCGCTCGAGTTGCGCTGCTGCCGCCTGCCAGAAATCTTGCATTGTTTGTTGTTTAGTAATCGCACTCGGGGATCGCGACCCGGGCACGCCACGAGCGACGTCTACACCGCGCGATCCGGGCCCGCCTTCACCGAATTGAGAACTCATACCCGTCAATTTCCGTCGGTGAGGCCTTCGCTGCATGCCATGCCGCCGCCAGCGAGCCTTCTGGCTCGCCGCACTGGCGTGCGTCCTGTCATGCATCGCAGCGATAGGGCCCGGGTTGCGCCTGCGCCACGCAGCCCGTGTTGTGTTTGGACCCGGATTGTACCCCCGCCCCTGAGTTATCCACAAAGGATAAGTCTGTGGACAACTTGTGCAAATGCAGTGGATTGCTGTGCACAACCCTAGCTGTGGTGCGGGTTTCCGGGGTGCCAAAACCGACGAAATCTCTGGCAAAACAGGGACTTCGCATGCAAATGTCCCATCCCCGGGTGGCATCCACAGCACATGCACTTACCCACCGATCATTGTGGACAATGGGCCACCGACGCCGCCGCAGCCGTGTAGCAATTGTGCTCGCGCACACAGACGTGTGCCTTGACAGTGCGCTCGAAACTGGGTTAAATGCCGGGTTCTGCGATGCGGCAGGGGATCACGTATGCGCATCGCCGGGTCTGGCCTGTCCGTGCCGTCCGCGCCCACAGGTCACTAGCCTGCACCGCGCGCCATACGGCCGGCAGCAAAGACAGAACCAGAATCGTCGGACAAGCCGCAGCAGTTCCTCGCCAGCGGCAACCCCATGCGAACCATACGCGGCGGCCACGGCAGCCCGGCACCGGCCGGAGTCGGGCGAGCCCAGATCAACCAGAGAGTGCAACATGAAACGTACCTACCAACCTTCCGTTACCCGCCGCAAGCGTACCCACGGTTTCCGCGTGCGCATGAAGACCCGCGGCGGCCGTGCCGTCATCAACGCGCGCCGCGCCAAGGGCCGCAAGCGCCTGGCCATCTGAGGCCCGGGCGACCGGCCTGACGGCGCGCCCGGCGCCGGCTGCAGCGTACCGCAGCCGTGCCGCGCAGCCGTCAATGCCTCCCGCCTCGGCTTCAGGACGGCCAGCAGCTTGCCGCAGGGCGCCGCTTTTGCGCCAGCAGTAGTCTTCGCCAGCGCTCGCAAGTGTTACCCAGCGTGTCAGCCCATGCCTTCCCCAAAGCCGCAAGGCTCACAAAGACGGATGAGTTTTCATCCGTTTTTGCTTTGCGGCCCCGGCGGCGCAGCCCGCATTTCGTGCTGTACGTACGCCCCAATGACCGGCCGGAAGGTCGGCTTGGCGTGGTGGTGGGCAAGAAGTTCGCGCCGCGCGCCGCCGAGCGCAATCTGGTGAAGCGCATGGCGCGCGAGCTGTTCCGCCAGCGCCGCGAGGCCCTGGCGGGGCGCGACGTGCTGCTGCGCCTGCAGGCAAAATTCCCGCGCGCGGAATTTGCGACGCGCGCGGCGGTCCGAAGGGCGTGCGCGGCGGAAATTGCCAGCCTGCTGGAAGTGGCGGCCAGGCCTCTGCCTCCACCGGCGCCACCCGCACCGCCTGCCTCGCCATCGGCACTGCCTTCCGCGGCGCCACCGGCGAGTCTTTCGCAAAGCCAGCCACCGGGCCTTCCCGCCTGAACCGCGCCATCGCCCCGCCATGAAGCGAATCCTGCTAGCCCTGCTGCGCATCTACAAGATCGCCCTGAGTCCTTACTTGGGCTCGCAGTGCCGCTTCCTGCCGACCTGTTCCGACTACGCCCGCGACGCCATCGTCCATCATGGCGCCGCGCGCGGCAGCTGGATGGCCGCCTGCCGGCTGTGCCGTTGCCATCCTTTCACCCAAGGCGGGTATGATCCCGTGCCGGGCACGGAAGCCGACACTGCCAGGCCGGACACTGCCGCGGGCCGTTCCGTCCATGCCGCGACAGGCCATGCGCCTGCCGCGATCCGTCTGCCCAGACCCTGATTTCTCCGACCACAGCCAGACATGGATATCAAACGCACCATCCTCTGGGTCATCTTCTCGATGTCCCTTGTGCTGCTCTACGACAACTGGCAACGCGCCCAAGGCCATGCGTCGATGTTCTTCCCCGGCACGACGCAGCAGCAGGCCGCCTCGGCGCCGGCCGCCAGCGGCGCGGCCGCGCAGGGCGACGTGCCCAAGGCCACCGTGCAGCCGGGCGCCGCAGCCCCGGGTGCCCCGGCCGCTGCGCCGCAGGCAGCCGCCCAGCCCACCGGCGAGAAGATCGTGGTGACCACCGACACGGTGCGCGCCGAGATCGACACCGCCGGCGGCATCCTGTCGCGCCTGGAGCTGCTCAAGGAGCATGAGAAGGACGGCAAGCCGGTGGTGCTGTTAGAGCGTGACAACGTGCGTACCTACATGGCGCGCTCGGGCCTGATCGGCGGCGACCTGCCCAACCACACCACGGTGTTCACCGCCACCCCGGGCCCGCGCGCGCTGGACGGCGCCGAGCAGCTGGAAGTGACGCTGACCGGCGAGAAGAGTGGCGTGAAGCTGGTCAAGACCTACGTCTTCCGCAAGGGCAGCTACGTGGTCGACACCAAGTTCGCCGTGACCAACGCGGGCACCGCGCCGGTCTCGCCGACGCTGTACCTGGAACTGGCGCGCGACGGCAGCAAGATCGAGCAGTCGCAGTTCTACAGCACCTTCACCGGCCCGGCGATCTACACCGACGCCGACAAGTACCACAAGATTAACTTCGAAGACATCGCCAAGGGCAAGGCCAGCGTGCCGGCCGCCACCAACACCGGCTGGGTGGCGATGGTGCAGCATTACTTTGCCTCGGCCTGGATCCCGCAGACCGGCAAGGAGCACAGCTTCTACGTCCAGCAGATCGACCCGAACCTGTACCGCGTGGGCCTCCAGCAGCCGCTGGGTGAAGTGGCCCCGGGCGCCACGGTGACCACCGATGCGCGCCTGTTCGCCGGCCCGCAGGAAGAGCACATGCTCGAGAAGGTCGCCCCGGGCCTGGAACTGGTGAAGGACTACGGCTGGCTGACGATCCTGGCCAAGCCGCTGTTCTGGCTGCTGGAAAAGCTGCACGGCTTCCTGGGCAACTGGGGCTGGTCGATCATCGCGCTGACCGTGCTGATCAAGCTGGTGTTCTTCCCGCTGTCGGCCGCGAGCTACAAGTCCATGGGCAAGATGAAGGACCTGCAGCCGCGCATGACCTCCATCCGCGAGCGCTACAAGAGCGACCCGCAGAAGATGAACCAGGAGATGATGGCGCTGTACCGCACCGAGAAGGTCAACCCGCTCGGCGGCTGCCTGCCGATCGTGATCCAGATCCCGGTGTTCATTGCGCTGTACTGGGTGCTGCTGTCGTCGGTGGAAATGCGCGGCGCGCCGTGGCTGGGCTGGATCCATGACCTGTCGGTGCCGGATCCGTTCTACATCCTGCCGATCGTGATGGCCGTGTCGATGTTCGTGCAGACCAAGCTGAACCCGACCCCGCCGGACCCCGTGCAGGCCAAGGTCATGATGATCATGCCGCTGGTGTTCTCGGTGATGTTCTTCTTCTTCCCGGCTGGGCTGGTGCTGTACTGGGTGGTGAACAACATCCTGTCGATTGCCCAGCAGTGGCAGATCAACCGGATGCTCGGCAAGGGCAAGACGGCGGTGGTGGCCAAGAGCTGACCGTTACAACATGATGCAGTAACCATGAAGCCCGGCAGCGATGCCGGGCTTTTTGTTTGCAGCGGGCGTATGCTTTCGGGCTGTACCGCAGCACCACCCGACAGGAGATCCACGATGAGCTGGTCCGCCCGCCAATACGTCGCCTTCGAAGACGAACGCACCCGACCGGTCCGCGACCTGGTCGCCGCCATTCCCAACGAGATCGTGCGCAGCGCGGTGGATATCGGCTGCGGCCCGGGCAACTCCACCGAGGTGCTGCTGACGCGCTATGCAGGTGCGTCGGTGACCGGGCTGGATAGTTCGGATGACATGGTCGAGGCCGCGCGCAAGCGCCTGCCGGATGTGCAGTTCCGCGTGGCGGATATCGGCGCCTGGGACGAGGCCGGACCGTACGACGTGATCCTGGCCAACGCCGTGCTGCAGTGGCTGCCCGACCATGCCACGCTGTTCCCGGCGCTGGTGTCGAAGCTTTTCCCCGGCGGCACGCTGGCCGTGCAGATGCCCGCCAACCTGGAAGAGCCCGCGCACCGGCTGATGCGCCAGGTGGCGGCGGAAAGCCCGTGGGCCGACAAGCTGGCCGGCGCCAGCAAGGCCCGCGCCGAACGCGCTTCTGCGCAGTGGTACTACGAGCTGCTGCGCCCGCTGTGCCAGCGCGTGGACGTGTGGTTGACCACGTACCACCATCCGCTGGCCGGCGGCCCGGCCGCGGTGGTGGAGTGGTTCAAGGGCAGCGGCCTGCGGCCGTTCCTGCAGCCGCTCGATGAGGCCGAGCGCGCCGCGTACCTGGCGCGCTATGAGACCGAGATCGCCAAGGCGTACCCGCCGCTGCCGGACGGGTCGGTGCTGCTGCCGTTCCCGCGGTTGTTTATCGTGGCGACGCGCTGAGCCAGTCGCGCAAACCCGGGCTGCCGGGGTTCACCCCGGCTTGTGGCACACCGCCTCGATGTTGTGCCCGTCAGGATCCAGCACGAATGCACCGTAGTAATCCGGGTGATAGTGCGCCCGGATGCCGGGGCCGCCGTTGTCGCGCCCGCCCGCGGCGATCGCCGCACGATAGAACGCATCGACTTCCTCACGGCTGTCCACACGGAACGCCACGTGTATCGGCGGCTGGTTTGGCACGCCGCGGATGACCCAGAAATCAGGCTTGCCCGGCGGTCCGAACCCCGCCACATCGGTGCTGCCGGTGACGCTGGCCGGGAATTCCTTGACGATGCCGTACCCGATGGCGCCCAGCGCCGCCAGGTAGAACGCACGGCTCTTGCCATAGTCGCTGACGTTCACACCAGTATGGTCGATCATTGCTCGCTTCCTTTCAGAGGTTGGCGCTCAGGCCAGGTCCAGCACGCTCATGGTCGCGTTCAGGCGACTGACCAGCACCGATTCGCCGTGGACGTCGGCGAACACATCCGCCTCCACCACGATGATCGAGCGGCCGGACTTGAGCACGTCGGCACGGCAGCGCAGCCGCTCGCTGCGCACGGCCCTGAGCAGGTTGATCTTGAATTCCGCGGTGACCACATGCTGGCCCGCTTCGAGGATGGTGGACGCCGCCGCGCCCGCGGTGTGGTCGGCCATGGTGGCCTGCACGCCCGCATGGACGATGCCGCCGTGCTGCAGGTGGCGTGGCGTGATGGCCAGCGTCGATTCGCACCAGCCGGGGCCGCAGTCCGCCAGCGCGATGCCGACGTCGTTGACGAACGCGGCCTGGCGGAAGCCGGCCTCGATGGTATCGCGCAGCAGAAGTCGCTCTTGTTCGGTGGTCATGGCTGTTCCTCGTACGGTCACTGCATCACCAGGCGGTGTGCGCATTGCAGCGCGAAGGGCGGGGCGTGTCAACCATCCGGGCGCCTTGTACGCCGCATGGCCGCGCGGGCACGTGCCGTCGCCTACACTGGAAGCCCGCGCCCCGACAACGTCGCGCCGCCGCTGCCCGGCGCAAGCTGACCGCTCCGCCAGCCATGGCGGCCCATCCACCGCGCGCCGCTGGCGCCACACCGCGCCACGCCATCCGCACCCGATCTGCGACAATATCGCCATGACTGCTCCCCAGGTTCCCATTGCCGCCATCGCCACCGCGCCCGGACGCGGCGGCATCGGCGTGGTGCGCGTGTCGGGCCCCGATGTCGGCCCCGTGATGCGCGCCGTCTGCGGCCAGGCACTCAAACCGCGCCACGCCACCTACCTGCCGTTCCTCGACGCCCATGGCAAGGTCATCGACCACGGCCTGGCGCTGTACTTCCCGGCGCCGAACTCCTACACCGGCGAGGAAGTGCTCGAACTGCAGGGCCACGGCGGCCCGGTGGTGATGCAGATACTGCTGACGCGCTGCCTGCAGGCCGGCGACGCCATCGGCCTGCGCCTGGCCGAGCCGGGCGAGTTCACGCGCCGGGCCTTCCTCAACGACAAGCTCGACCTGGCCCAGGCCGAGGCCGTGGCCGACCTGATCGAAGCCAGCACCGAAGCCGCGGCGCGCTCGGCGGCGCGCTCGATGGAGGGCGAGTTTTCCAATGCCATCCGCAAGCTTGTGGATAAAGTTATCCACCTGCGCATGCTGGTGGAAGCCACGCTGGATTTCCCCGAGGAAGAGATCGATTTCCTCGAGCAGTCCGACGCGCGCGGGCAGCTCGCCACCATCCGCAATGAGCTCGGCGCCGTACTGGCGCAGGCGCGCCAGGGCGCGCTGCTGCGCGAAGGGCTGTCGGTGGTGCTGGCGGGCCAGCCCAACGTGGGCAAGTCCTCGCTGCTCAACGCACTGGCTGGCGCAGAGCTGGCCATCGTCACGCCGATCGCCGGCACCACCCGCGACCGCGTGCGCGAGACCATCCAGATCGACGGCATCCCGCTGCATATCATCGACACCGCCGGCTTGCGCGAGCAAGCGTCCGACGAGGTCGAGCGCATCGGCATCGAACGCACCTGGGACGCGATCCGCCGCGCCGACGTCGTGCTGCACCTGGTCGACGCCACCGACTACCTGCGCCACGGCCTGTCCGAGGCCGACGACGCCATCGACGACCAGCTCAGCGGGCAGTTGCCGCCCGGCTCGCCGATCGTGCGCGTGGTCAACAAGATCGACAAGGCCCCGGCGGTGGGTGGCATGATGTTCGGTGGCAATCGCCCGCACGTGGTCGCCGCCAACGGGCCCAACCCGACAGAGATCTGGATCTCGGCGCGCACCGGCGCCGGCATCGAACTGCTGCGCCGTGAACTGCTGCGGCTCGTCGGCTGGCAGTCAGGCAATGAAGGGACTTTCCTTGCGCGTGAACGGCACCTGACAGCGCTGCGCACTGCGCAGTCGCACCTAGATATTGCCGCGGAGCAGGCGGAGCATCAGGCGCAGGCGCTGGACCTGTTTGCAGAAGAGCTGCGGCTGACGCAGGAGTGCTTGAACAGCATTACGGGTGAGTTCACCAGTGATGATTTGTTGGGGACGATTTTTACGCGGTTTTGTATTGGGAAATGATGCTCGTTGACCTAGTGGATCGGCTGCGCGGTCAACCGCGTGAGAACACGGTGGTGGAGTTCAAATCCAATTGGGACAGAGCGGAGGACATTGGCCAATACCTATCCGCCCTGGCCAATACTGCCGTGCTGGAACGGCATGATCGCGCATGGTTGGTCTGGGGGATCGACGATGCGACGCACGACGTCAAGGGCACGACCTTCGATCCTTCGTCTGCCAAGGGCGAAGGCAACCAGCCGCTGGTCATGTGGCTCACCCAAAAGATCACGCCGCGCCCAGATTTCCGCTTCCATGAAATCCAGCATCCCGATGGCCGGATCGTGGTACTGGAAATCCATCCGCCTCGCTCAGCCCCTCTGGCCTTCGGGGGCGAACGCTACATCCGCATCGACAGCCATAAGACCCGGCTGTCACAGCATCCGGACAAGGAATCGCGCCTCTGGGCTATGCTGGGCCAGAAGGACGACTGGTCCGGAGAAGTCGTGGCCGAGGCCAGTCTGGACGACCTCGATCCGCAAGCTATCGAAGCAGCGCGCCGCCGTTTCCAGGAGTATCTGGTGAAAAGCGAGCCTGACTCGCAGCGACACGAGCAAATCAAGACCGAGGTGCAGGGATGGGATGTTCCGACCCTGCTGAATAAGGCGCGTATCACCAAGCAGGGCAAAATCACCCGCTCAGCCCTGTTGCTGCTGGGGCGCGACGAAGCGGCGCACCACCTGGCGCCCGTGGACGCGAAGATCACCTGGGTGCTGCGCGACGCCCATAACCGGACAGAAAGCTCGCAGCACTTCAACATTCCTGTCCTGCTGTCTACGGAGAAAGTATCCGGACGCATTCGTAACGTCACGGTCGAACACATGCCGGATGGCACGCTGTTTCCCACGGCTATTCCGCGATACGACGCCTGGGTCATGCGTGAGGCCTTGCACAACTGCGTCGCACACCAGGATTACCGACTGGGCGGCAAGATCAATGTTGTGGAGCACCCGGACCGCTTAGTGTTCACCAACCTGGGGCAATTCATTCCGCCCAGCGTCGAGTGGATGCTGGAACATCAATCACCGCCAGAACACTACCGCAACCAGTGGCTGATCGACGGCATGATCCGCCTGCGCATGATTGATCAGGTAGGCAGCGGCATCCGGCGTATGTTCGAGACACAGCGGGAACGCTTCTTCCCGTTGCCGGATTACGATTTCAGTACGACCGAGCAGGGCTTTCCCAGGGTAGAAGTCACCATAAGCGGCACCATCCTGGATGTGAAATACACCCAATTGCTGATGAAGCGCGGCGATCTCGATCTGCGCCAGGTGCTGTTGCTCGATAAGGTGCAGAAACGGTACAGCCTCGCCGCGGATGAGGTTCAGGCTCTGAAGCAAGCCAATCTCATTGAGGGCCGTTCGCCGAACTTCTTTGTTTCCGCCAAGGTAGCGGCATGGACTGGCGACAAGGCGCGCTATATTCGCAACCGAGGCCTGGACGACCACTACTACCGGAAGCTGATCACCGATTACCTCGAAAAATACGGTCAAGCCACGCGGCAAGACATCGACTCACTCTTGTTGCCGAAGCTTCCTGATGTACTCGATGAATCACAAAAAAGCCACAAAATTCGCAACTTGATGCAAGCCATGCGTAGGGAGGGCGTCATTCATAGGGAGGGAGGCCGAGCGACGGCAATCTGGCGGTTGGAAACACCGCCGAAGGCTTAGCTAAGAGGGCTTCGCTTAGCAAAGGCTTAGAAAACACTTACTACGTAACCCATTGATTCATAAGTTTTCTTTTGAGCTTTTTGGTTTAAATTCGGGCGATTCCAAGTCCTTAACCACCCCAGCCACTGTGTCGAGTTGATATGGCCCCGCGGCGTCGCTGCTGCACGTCCGGCCCGGGCCGCGAGTAGCCACTCCCAATACTAGGCGCCGGCATCGTGCGGCACTACTCCCATGCGCCTGATCCTGATCACCTTCGGTACCCAGGGCGACTGCCGCCCGATCGTTGCGCTGGGCCTGGGCCTGCGCGATGCCGGCCATGACGTGCTGATGCTGGGCGAGCGCTCGGCGGCCGCATTGGCGGCCGAGCACGGACTGGCGTTCGCGCCGATGGCGGGCGATATCCAGCAGACGCTGGCGCCGGGCGGCGCGCTGCACAAGCTGATGAACGAGGGCGGCAACGTGGCCGAGGCCACGCGGGCGTTTGCGCGCATTGCGGAGGACAACACCGAGGCGTGGATGGCGCAGTTGGCTGAGGCCGCGCGCGAGGCCGACGGTATCGTGTTCTCGGGGCTGACGGCGTATGTGGCGCTGTCGGTGGGCGAGCAGCTGGGCAAGCCGGTGATTGCCGCAGGCATGTTCCCGATCTCGCCCACGCGCGATTTCCCCTCGGCGCTGCTGCCGCCGTTCAAGATGCCGGGCTGGGCGAGCTATGGCAGCCATATGCTGATCAACTACGTGCTATGGCGCATGTTCCGGCCGGCCACCAACGCGGCGCGCGCGAAGCTGTTCGGCGTGCCGCCGCGCAAGGCAATGTGGCGCGATTTCCCCACTCTGTATGCGATGTCGCCGCACCTGGTGCCGCGTCCGCGCGACTGGCATGCCGACTGGCTGGTGAGCGGCGCGTGGACCATGCCACCGCAGCATGACTGGCAGCCGGGCGCGCCGCTGCAGGACTTCCTCGCCGCCGGCGAGCCGCCGCTGTATATCGGCTTTGGCAGCATGGCAGGCTTTGACCGGCAGAGGGTGGTGACGGCGCTGCTGGAGGCGGTCGATGGCCGGCGCGCGCTGTTCTACCCAGGCTGGAGCGGCATCGACGTGTCCGCGCTGCCGCCGAACTTCCCCGTGGTCGGCGCGACGCCGCATGACTGGCTGATGCCGCGCGTATCTGCGGCGATTCATCATGGCGGCGCGGGCACCACGCACGCGGTGGCGGCGGCGGGCGTGCCGTCGATCGTGCTGCCGTTCGCGGGCGACCAGTTCTTCTGGGCGGGCCGGCTGGCGGCGCTCGGCGTGGCGCCGCGCTATGTCGAAGGGCACAAGATCGACGCGGCGCGGCTGGCGTCGATGATCGGCTTTACCGAGCAGGCCGGCACCAGGGAAAAAGCTGCCACGCTGGGCCGTGCGATCGCGGCCGAACGCGGCGTGGCCAATGCCGTTGCGGCAATCGAACGTTTCTGCGGCCGGCGCGGGGCATAATCCGCCTTCGTCTTTCGCATTCACTCAGGCAGGACCATCGATGTTGAACCGTACCCAGCAAATCCTCATTGCCATCGTTGCCGTGGCTGTCCTTGGCATGTTGTGGTTTGCCGGCAATGACCGGCGCGACGATGTCGGCGGTGCCGAGCCCGATGCGGCGGCCCAGGCGCAGGCCGAAGCCAGCGCGGTGCCGGCCAGCGACGTGCGTGGCGTGCCGCGCGACGGCACGCTCGATCCGATCAGCATCGATCCCGAGCGGCCTGCCGACCGCTTGCCGCAATACCAGGCCAGCACGATGCTCGACGACTATCGCGACAACCCCAAGGCCGCGGACGAGCGCTACGTCGGCCAGTACCTGATCGTCGAAGGCGTCGCCAGCGGCATTCGCCGCGAGGGCGACCAGGTCTTTGTCGATATCCGCACCAACGATCCCGGGGTGAATGTGCGCGCGCTGCTGCTGCCACGCCAGATTTGCGGGCCGGCGGGGCGGGTGTGCGAGGTGGAGGCGCGGGCCACCATGGTGCGGCGCGGCCAGAAGGTGGCCTTGGAATGCAACGGTGCGGGGCTTGCCGACGGTGCACCGCTGCTGCGTGACTGCCTGCTGCGCGGCGGCGCTAACTGATCGCCGCATCGACCTACCGGAGTTAAGTCATGCAATCCGTGCTGTCCATCCTTGCCATCCTGATCATGGTCGCGACCATTGTTGGGGTGGTGTCTCCCGCCTGGCTTAGCCAGACGCTGCTCGGCGGCAAGCCCGTCACCCGACTGCAAGTTGCGATCATAGGCATCTGCCTGGCCGGATTTTGCCTGATCCTGGTGGGCCGGCTGGCGCAGGGCGGGGTGGGCGGCTAAGGCGCCAATCCGGGCCGAAAGCACGGGTTTTTGCCGTTCTGTTCGGCCGATTGGATGGGCGCGCCGGCGCCTACAGTGTGAAGGCAGGCTGCCCGCATTGCGCGCCGCGCCGCCCCATGCCATCCAGGAAACCCATGAACAAAGCTCTGCTGGCCGCCAGCGTTGGCCTGCTGCTCACCGGCTGCTCGACCTACCAGGCGGTGACCCCGGTCGACCGTCCCGACGTCTCCGACGCCTTTGCCGCGTTCCAGCCGGCAGGCGGCGGTCCGCGCGGCAACTATGGCGCCAACGGCACGCTGCTGTGCGTGGTGGTGAACCCGGTCACCGGCAATGACTATGTCGAGGCGTTCCGCGCCTCGCTGCAGCAGCGCAATTTCGAGGTGAAGCTGGTGCGGCCGGATGCGTCAGTGGCCGCGTGCCCGATGGTGGCGTTGTACTCCGCGCGCAGCGCCTGGTACTGGACCTCGTACCTGAGCAGCGTGGACATCACGGTGTTCCACAATGGTGACCGCGTCGGCAAGGCGATTTACAACGCCAACCGCAGCGCGGGCGGGCTGAACCTGAGCAACCTGGTGCAGCCGGCGTCGAAGCTGGAGGAGCTGGTCGAGCAGCTGTTCCCGGGCATGCTGCCGCCGCCTTCGGCGCAAGCCCCGACGTATGCGGGGCCGAACACCTGAGCGGGCAGCACGGCCCGATCAGCGCTCCAGCCGCCCCAGGCGCACCACGGTCACGCCGGGGCGCAACTGGCGCAGCGACGGCATTACCAGCACGCAGTCGGGATAGGGCGCCACCACCGGCTCGCCATCGCGCCACGCGATCACCGTGCCGGCCTCGGCAAAGGTCTCCAGCCCGGTGTAAGGGCCGGCAAAGCGGAAATCCATGCTGGTGGCCACGACCGGCTCGGTCACGCGTACCACCCGCTGCGTAGCGGGCAGCGGCTGCAGCCAGCCGGCGGGCAAATCGCTTTCTTCGACCACACCCGCATGCAGCAGGAAGCGCGCGGTGCTGTCCTGCGCCACGATCACTGCCGCCGGCTCCCAGTGCTGGCCGCACTCGATCAGCAGCGCATTGCGCGAGCTGGCGGCATCGCCGAAGCCGTCGTAGTCGCGCATGCGGCGGCCTTCGGGGTGGCCTTGGTCGACGATCACGTCGGCCGGCGCGCCCAGCGCGCGGGAGAGCGCGATGCCCTTGTCGAGCGGGCCGGAGACGATCAGCGGGTGGCTTTTCTCGTGCATCGAGTGCAGGTCGAGCAGCAGGTCCACGGTGTCGATCACCGGGCGCATGACGCGCGCGCGGCGCAGCTCGGACGAATCGCGGCTGGTGTCGTCCAGCGTCGCGGCGGTCCACACGCGGTTGAAGTCCTGGTCGACAAAGCGCGAGGCGTCGGGCTTTGCGGGATCGAAGCGGTGGTACGCGTCGACGTTGGCAAAGGCCAGCGTCAGCCGGCCGCGGCGCGGGCGCAGGCCGTGGTCAAGCAGCGCCTTGACGGCGATGGCGCCGCAGACCTCGTTGCCGTGGGTCAGGGCGTTGACCATCACGTGCGGGCCCGGGTGGGCGCTGTCGAAGGTGTATAGGTAGGGCACGCCGGTGTTGCCGGCGGCGTAGGGGCGGATGTCGGGGAATTCGACGTCAACGGGGTAGGCGTCGAGTTGTTGTTGGGTCATGGGAATCGGTGCTCTCAGGGTGTCCGTCGGGTCGATGCCCGCCGGGTCGGTATTTTGGGATCGGCCTTGGTGAGGACAGCACGATGCCGCCCACTTCCTCACTTACTCGTGAATGCCCGCAGTCTGCACAATCGTGCGATACCGCCCGGTCTCGCGCTTGATAAAGCTGCCAAACTGCGCCGGATTGCCCGGCGTCACCTCCACCCCAGCCTCCGCCAGCTTCTTCTTCACATCCGGCAGCGCCAGTACCACCTGCATCTCTGTATTCAGCCGCTCCACCACCGGCTTGGGCATATTGGCCGGCCCCATCAGCCCGAACCACACCCCCATGTCCACACCCTTCAGCGCGGGCGTCTCAGCCAGCGCCGGCACGTTCGGCGCCACCGCGGCGCGCTTGGCGCCGGTCACGCCGTAGGCCTGCACGCGGCCCGCCTGGATATGCGGCAGCGCCGACGACAGCACCATCACCGCCAGGTCGATCTGGCCGCCGAGCAGGTCCGTCGCCATGGCCGACGCCCCCTTGTACGGCACGTGCGTGATATCGACCTTGCCCTGCTGCTTGATCAGCTCGCCCGCCAGGTTCAGCGGCGTGCCCACGCCCGACGACGCATACGACAGCTTGCCCGGCTGCGCCTTGGCCAGTGCAATCAGCTCGGCCGCGTTCTTTGCCGGCAGGCCGGGCTTGCCGACCAGCACCATCGGCTGGGTGCCGACGAAGGTCACCGGCGCCAGGTCCTTCTCGCCGTCGTAGCGCACCGCCGGGTTGGTCAGACGCGCGATCGAGACTTCACTGCCCGAGCCCATCAGCAGGGTGTAGCCGTCGGCCTCCGCCTTGACCACCTTGGCCGCGCCGATGGTGCCGCCGGCGCCGCCCAGGTTCTCGATCACCACGCTCTGGCCGAGGCGCTTGCCCAGCTCCGGCGCGATGGTGCGGGCAACGAGATCGACGCTGCCGCCTGCGGTGTAGCCAACCACCAGCGTGATCGGCTTGGCGGGCCAGGTGGAGGCAACGGCGCTACCGGTGAAGGTGGCGACGCAGAGTGCGGCAGCGGCCGCGCGCAGGATGGTCTTCATGGTCTTGGCTCGAGGGGTCCCGATTTGGATGTTGTGGCCCGATCTTAGAGAGCGCGGGACCGGACCGGCTTGCGGCTTTGGCAAGGGGGGTTGCCGTTTCGGCAATGGGGCGGCTCAGCGTGGCGCCTGCACCGCGGCGTGCCAGAAGGCCTCGGCCAGCGGGCGCATCGGGGCGCGCGGGCGGTACAGGCGGATATCGAGCGCCAGGTCGTCGCCCTCGGCGCCGGTGCCGCCAATGGCACGCACCAGCCGACCGGTGTGCAGGTCGTCGGCGATCAGCCGTGCTGGCAGCCAGGCCAGCCCCATGCGCTGGCGCACCATCTCATGTACGGATTCGGCAAAGTCGCTGACGGCGATCACGTCCAGCCGCGAGGCCAGCTTGCGGCGCGCGATCTCCTGGTTGACCATGCGGCCGAGCGTCAGGGTTTCGGCGTACGCAATCATCGGCACCGGCTTGGCGGCGGCCTTTCCTGTGACTTTGCCGGTGCCTAAGCGGTGTAGCGGCACGCCGCGCGCGTCGGCCGCGCTGACGCACACCAGGCGCTCCACACCCACCAGGTGGAACTGGTAGCGCGCATCGTCCAGCATCACTGGCAGGTCGGGCGGGCTGTAGCACAGGAGGAAGTCGGCATCGCCCTCGGCGAACATCGCCAGCGCGTCATGCATGGGGAAGGTCGACAGCCGCGTGCGGAAGCCCGCCGCAGCCTCGTCATGCTTCAACGCCTCGCGCAGCCCCGCCAGCCAGGCCGGCACCATCGAGCGCGCCAGCGTCTTGCCGGTGGCGATGGCGAGGGTGCTGGCATCGGCACGGTGCGCGGCGCGCAGCGCCAGGCGCGTTTCGTCCAGCGTGCGCAAGGCGCTCTGCGCCGCTTCCAGGAACTGGCGGCCTTCGGCGGTCAGCCGCACCGGGAACACGCTGCGGTCGATCAGCGGCGCGCCCGCCCAGACTTCCAGCGCCTGCATGCGCCGGCCGAACGCGGGCGGGGTCACGTTGCGGAGCTCGGCGGCGCGCGCCAGGCTGCCGGCCTGGGCCAGGCAGACGAAGTCTTCGAGCCAGCGGATGTGCATGGAAGCGGACAGGTAAGGGTGGAGCGGCGATGCTCCCATTATCGGCAAAACCGGCCGCCACCTTTGCCTGCCGCATTCCTCGGTTAGAATTTTTGCCATGACACTGACCCGGCGCCGCCACCCACCGTCCCCGACCAGCCAGGCGTCCGGCGACCCGCCGCAGCCCGCGCCCGAATACACCATCGACGAACTGGCGCGCGCGGCCGGCACCACGGTGCGCAATGTGCGCTCGTACCAGGACCGCGGCCTCTGAAGCTGTGGAGCGGGGCGAGGTACGAGCCGTCGCTGAACGTGGCGAAGCGGACGATACTAACGTCGATAGCAATGGCGCTGGCGTGTTCAACGGCGTCGGCCCAACGACGACTTGCGGCGCGACATGGCGAAGCTGCCTAATGCAAACGCGATGCCAACGCGATGCTGGCGCTGCTGCGCTGACATTGTCGTGCGATATCCCACGCAAGCCCTGCAATTAGAGTGGCCATTCCAATCCAACGCTTGTGAAACGCTCGAGGCGGTGGATAGGCTTCGTACAGCTGTTTCAAGCATCCGTACGCCGTCAGAGCAGGGAGCGAAGCAGCGTAGCAAATTGCAAAGGGGTTCAAGGCAGCAAAGAAGAGAGACGCCCCCATGAAGACCGGCAGAAGCACGGCAGGAGACACCAAGGCCCGGATTCTCGACGCCACGGAAAAGTTGTTTATCGAGGTTGGCTATGAAGCCACCTCGCTTCGGCAGGTAACTTCGCGCGCCATCGTCAACCTGGCGGCCGTGAATTACCACTTTCGCAGCAAAGACATCATGATGCACGCCGTGCTGAGCCGGCGGCTGGATCCGCTCAACGCGCGGCGCCTGGCGCTGCTCGATGCGTGCGAAGCGCGCTGGCCCGGCCACAGCATCCGCTGCGAGCACGTGATGGGCGCGCTGTTCGTGCCCGCGCTGCAGATGGCGCGCGATCCCGCGGTCGGCGGGCCGTCGTTCCTGCGGCTGCTCGGGCGCGTGTATGCCGACACCTCGCCCTTTATCCAGCAATACCTGCTGGAGCACTACGCACCGGTGTACGACCGCTTCTTCGACGCTTTCGCGCGCGCCATTCCGGCGTTTCCGCGGCGCGAGCTCGGCTGGCGCCTGCAGTTCGCGCTGAAGGCGCTGGCGGGCGTGCTGGCCGGCGAAGAGCTCGCCAACCTGCTGCCGGCCTTCACGCAGGGCAAGCAGATGAGCGATGCGCATGTGCTGGCCCAGCTCACCGCCATGGTCGAAGCGGCGATGACGGTGGCACAGCCGGGCGCGGACGAGCTGTCGGCATTGCAGTCGGTGTTCGACCTGGTCGAGCAGCAGCAGGCCGCGCAGCGTGCCAGCATGCAAGAGAGCGAGCACGCGCAATCCGCCCCTCAATCCGCCAATTGCGCGGCGCTGGAGGCAACGGAGCAGGAACAGGCCAGCCATACGGCCGCCGCCACCATCGGCAAAGCCCGCATGAGCGCACGCACCGTGCGCAATGAGGGCCCCAGTCGCGCCGCCGTGACCAGCCTTTCGGTCCGCGCGCGCGAGCCCGTGAGCTTCCCCAGCAACCCGCTGGATGACTGGATGCGAATGCGCACCAGGACATAGCGCCGCGCGCCGCGCCCGGTTACCGCCGGGCCGGCGCCACCGCGCTCACGTTGCGGCCGAGCCGCAGACCTGACCCATCGATCCACCCGGCGAGGCATCGCGCATGCCCCGCGGACCCCGTGCGCCCCTTTCCATTCCCCATGGGCGCGGCGGTGGCTCCGTTCGCCCTGCGCTGCCCGCGTTTCCAAGCAACGTAGCGCGCGCCGTGCGTTTGAAGCGCTGGCCGCACCGCCTGCTGCGCAGTTCTCGTGAGAGCGGCAATCGAAGGCCACGCGCGGCCCGCACGCAAGGCGCGCCTGTTTGGAACGCCCGCTCTATTGACGCAAAAACGCGCCAGCGGCGAGAGTCGCCGCTCCCGCAAGCGATCCGACAAGAGATCCGGTAGCAGGGGTCGAGATAAAACGAGGAGACAGGCAATGACCATGTCGATGCTTCGACGCAGCACGTTGGCTTTCACCGGGGTGAGTCTTGCCATGACGCTGGCCGCGTGCGGCGGCGGTGGTGGTGGCGACGATGCGCCTCGCACCGCGACGCAGACCCCACCGCAATGCGCGGCCACGGGTACGTGCCCCGCGCAGGGCCCCGTCACCATCGGCGGACCGCCGGGATCGCTGTGCCCCGCGGCGCTGGACTACAGCACCACCTTCACCGGCGGCTCGGGCGCGGGCGAGCTGGTGAAGCTGCGCTTCGATACCGCCGCACGCACCTACCAGCTCGAGATCGTCGAGTCGCCGGTGCCGAAGCAGCCCGGCAGCGTCAGCCCCACGCGCGCAGGCGTCACCTTCACCGGCACCTTCGCCAACCTGACTTCGCTGCCGACCGCCGAGCAGAACCGCTGCGCGATCGCGCTGCAGACGGCCACGGCATCCGACGGCACCTCGCAGACCAATATCGACAGCGCGCGGCCGCCGGTGATCTTCCTCGGCAACGGCGTTGCCGGCGGCGGCATCCCGGGCGCGACCATCTCCTATCCGGGCGTGCTCGGGCTGGGCGCAATTCCTGCCACCACGTTCCCGTTCTACCCGGTGCTGGCCTTCGCGCAGACCGAGACGGATTTCGGCAAGGTCGCGGGCAGCTACAACGTGCTGGGCTACCACCAGGTGCCCTCCGGCGGTTCGCTGACCTCGTCGAGCCACTTCACGCCCGCCACCGCGCAGACCACCGAGACGCTCAACGCCGATGGCAGCTGCACGGCGGCGAACGGAAGCTGTGTCAGCACCGGCAACAAGTGGACGCTACGCACCGCCGACGGCGCCTTTGAAAGCAGCAACGCCGACGGCACGCGCCGCTACCCGTCGTTCCAGAGCGCGGCCATCACCAATAACAACGCCAGCCGCGCCAAGGGGCTGATGGTGGTGGGCAAGCTCAACGGCGCGCTGATTCCGCTGCTGGTACGCACCGGCTACGCGCAGATCTCGCTGCTGCCGCTCACGGTCAATGTCGACGACGAATCGGGCCTGGCCGTGCTGGCGCCGGCCACGCGCCTGGAGCGTGGACAGATCGACGGCGGCTATATCGGCTCGGGCAGCGACTTTGCCTATACCGCCTCGCTGATCAAGGGCGCGCGCGTCGATTTGCTCGACCCCATGACGATGAACCAGACCGGCAGCTTCCAGCTCGACTTCACGCAGAACGCGCCCGGCATGGTGACCACCACCGACAACAGCGGCGTCACCGGCGCACTGATCGCCAGCGGACGCGTGTTCGCCCACCTGTCCGGCGCCGGCGGTGCCAGTCCGACCTTACGCGTCGGCGTGCTGGCAGCGCCCTGAGCACCGACATCCGACAAGAAGCGAAAACCGAGGAGACAACGCCATGCAACCCCATCGACTGATTCAGACCCCGGGCTCTCACCCCTCGCGGCTGCCCGCACGTGCGCTGGCCGTGACTGCCGCCGCCATGCTCGCGGCCTGCGGCGGCGGAGGCGGGGATGACGCGCCATCCAGGCCGTCCTCCGCAGAAACGCGGCTGTGTCCCGCATCGCTCGACTACTCCACGACCTTCACCGGCGGCACCGGTTCCGGTGAACTGGTCAAGGTGCAGATCGACACCACGCAGAAGACCTGGCAGGTCACGTTCCTGGATTCATCGGTGCCGCGCCAGACCGGTACCGTGCAGCCCACGCGCAGCGATCCGACCAACGGGCAGAACGTGATGCGCGGTGCGCTGAAGGCGGAGACCGGGCTGCCGACCGAGAAGCTGAACCAGTGTGCGTTCGAGCTGCTCGGCGCCAGCCTCGATCCGAACCGCCCGGCCAAGCTCTTCGTCGGCGAGGGCGTGGTGGGTGGCACCATCCCCGGCGCGCGCATCCAGTTCAACGGCGTGCTCGGCGCCGGTGCGGTGCCCGACACCACCTTCCCGTACTTCCAGTTCATCGGCTTCGCGCAGACCGAGAACGACCTGTCGAAGATCGCGGGGCAGTACAACGGCTCGGGCTTCCACGAAGTGCCGTCCAAGCAGTTCCAGATGGTCGCGCAGGACTACCGCATGTCGCTGGCCGCGGACGGTTCCTTCACCGTCTGCGACAACGCCAGCGGCACCTGCGAGCGCAAGGGCAACAACTTCGTGCCGCAGGCCAACGGCACGCTGCTGTCGACCAACTACAAGGGGGAGAGCCAGCCGCCGACGCTGGGCAACACGCTCGGCAAGGCCTACCTGATCGTGGGCAAGCTGCGCGGCCAGCTGGTGCCGATCATGATCCGCGTGGGCTATGCCAACGACTCGCTCGCCAACGGCCCGCTGGGTGCCGATGACGAGATCGGTATCGGCATGATGGCGCCGACGGTCGCGGTGACCGAAGGCACTGTCAACGGCGAGTACGTCGGCGTGGACAGCAACTTCAACTACCGCGTGACCGCGCTGGTCGGGGCCGCCGCCACCATGATGGATCCGTTCCGGCCATCGGATGCGTCCCTCGCGATTCCCTACAAGCTGGACTTCTCGCAGATGGCGCCGGGCGTGGTCCGCACCACGCGCCGCGACGCGGCGGCGGGCACGGGGCCGACCGGCAAGCTGATGTTCACCGGCGGCGTGTTCGGCTTCCTGGAAGCGCGCGACACCGGCCCGTACTTCACCGTCGGCGCCTTCGTGCAGTAAGCGCCGCGCCACGATTCGAACATCCAGTGACTTTCACTGCCGGGGACAAAAGATGAAAACCATACGCCTCACCCTCACGCTGATTCTGGCCGCGCTGGCCTCATTCGCCATGCCTGCGCACGCCCAGAAGAAAGGCGATAACGTCGTTTCGGCCGGCTGGTTCTATATCCAGACCCATGGCAAGAGCGATCCGCTTACCACGACCCTGCTGGACGTGCCGATCAACGGCCCGCTGGGGCTTCCGTCCAGCTTTACCGCGCCGGGCAGCAGCCTGTCGTCGTCCAACGCCAATACGCTGGGGCTGACCTTCAGCCACTTCGTCACTGACCATATCGCCATGACCGCGGTTGGCGGCATCCCGCCGGAGTTCAAGCTCTATGGTCACGGCGAGCTGATCCCGCCGGGACCGGCAGGTGCGCTGGGCCGCCAGAGCCTGGGCGATCCGTCGCTGAACCCGATCATCACCAAGGCACGGCAGTGGAGTCCGGCGGCGATGGTGCAGTACCACTTCCTCGATCCGGGCACGCGCTTCCGGCCGTTCCTGGGGTTGGGGGTGTCATATAACTTCTTTACCAACATCGAAGTGAATCCGGCGTTTGCGAATTCGGTGAACAACAACATGGGGGCGATTCTCGCGGCGGGGGCGGGGATTCCGGGACCGACTTCGGTGGAGGCGGATGCGTCGTCGTCGTGGGCGCCGGTGTTCAATATAGGCGGCACGTATAACTTTGACGAGCATTGGGGGGTGACGGCTGCGGTGACTTATATCCCGCTGAAGACGACGTCGACGATGACGATCAAGGCGGCTAACGGGACGGTGCTGTCGACGTCGAAGACGAAGCTGGAGCCGAATCCGTTGGTGTTCTTCCTGGCGGCTTCCTACAAGTTCTGAGCGCGCCGGACTGGCGAAAAAAACGACGCGCCTGGGCGCGTCGTTTTCCATTGCTGCAACAGCAATCGCTTACTGCGTCACCGTCCCCTGCTGCGCAGGCGTACCTTGCTGCGCCACCGGACCGGTTTCCTGCAACCCGCCACCCAGCGCACGATACAGGTCGATCGAGTTATTCAGCCGCAGCTGCCGCGCCTGGATCAGCGCCTGCTCCGCGGTGAACAACTGCCGCTGCGCATCCAGCTCATCCAGGTAGCTGGCCACGCCGCTGCGGAAGCGCAGGCGCGCCAGTTCGTAGCGCGCCGCTTCCGCGTTGCGCACTTCTTCCTGGCCCGTGACCTGGTCTTCCAGCGTGCCGCGTGCCACCAGTGCATCCGCCACTTCCGCGAAGGCCGTCTGGATGGTCTTCTCGTAGTTGGCGATCTGGATGTTCTTGCGCACGTTGGCCAGGTCCAGGTTCGACAGGTTGCGGCCATAGTCGAAGATCGGCAGCACCAGTTGCGGCGCAAACGACCACGCGCGCGTGCCGGCATCGAACAGCCCCGAGAACGTCGGACTGATGGTGCCGGCGCTGGCGGTCAGCGTGATGCGCGGGAAGAACGCCGCGCGCGCCGCGCCGATATTGGCGTTGGCCGACAGCAGCAGCTGCTCGGCCTGGCGGATATCGGGACGCTGCTCGAGCAGGTCCGACGGCAGCCCCTCCGGGATATCGCTGATGATGCGCTCATCCGACAGGCGCACCGGCTCAGGCAGGTTCTCGATGGTGCCGATGGGCTTGCCCACCAGCACTTCGAGCGCGTTCTGCGCCTGCGCGCGCTGGCGTGCGAGCTGTGCGGCGGCCACGCGGGCCTGCGCCACCAGCGACTCGTTGTCGCGCAGGTCGAGTGCCGAGGTGGCGCCCGCATCGAAACGCTGCTTGGCCAGGCCGTAGGTGCTTTCACGCGCCTTCAGCGTGTCGCGCGCCAGATCGTACTGCTCGGCATAAGAGCGCTCGGCCAGATACGCCTTGGCGACTTCCGACACCAGCGAGATATACGCCGAGCGATGCGCTTCCTCGGTGGCGAAGTACTGCGACAGCGCGGCATTGGACAGGCTGCGCACGCGCCCGAAGAAATCGAGCTCGTAGGACGAGATGCCCAGGCCGACCTGGTAGACCTCACTCACCCCGGGCTGGCCGAGCACCGAGGCCGCCTGGGCGGCGCTGGTACGGGCCCGGGTGTAGCTGCCGTTCACGTTCACCGTGGGCAGCAGGTCGGCACGCTGCACCTGGTACAGCGCGCGCGCCTCTTCGATGCGCAGTGCCGCGGTGCGCAGGTCGCGGTTGTTTTCCAGCGAGTTGGCGATCAGCACCTGCAGGCGCGGGTCGCGGAAGAACTCGCGCCAGCCGATATCGACGGCGCGGCGGGTTTCTCCGCTCTTCACCTCGGCGGTGGCGTAGCCCTCCGGCGCCACCGGGTAGCTGCCCGCCACCGGCGGGGCGGGGCGGTCATAGTGGGGCGCCAGCGTGCAGCCGGTCAGAACGCCGGCCACCAGCAGCAGCGTGGTCAGAGTCTTGGTCATTGTCAGATTTCCTCTTGCGGCTCATGCCACTTCTGGTCGAGCATGCGCTGGCGTTTGCTGCCCTTGAAGCGCTTGCGCACCACCACGAAGAAGACCGGCACCAGGAAGATCGCCAGCACCGTGGCGGTGATCATCCCGCCGATCACGCCGGTACCGATGGCGCGCTGGCTGCCCGAACCCGCACCGGTGGCGATCGCCAGCGGCAGCACGCCCAGGATAAACGCCATCGACGTCATCAGGATCGGGCGGAAGCGCAGGTGGACCGCCTCGAGCGTGGCTTCGATCAGGCCCTTGCCTTGCGCCTGCAGGTCTTTGGCGAATTCCACGATCAGGATGGCGTTCTTCGCCGACAGGCCGATGGTGGTGATCAGGCCCACCTTGAAATACACATCGTTGGGCATGCCGCGCAGCGTCACGCCGAGCAGCGCGCCGAGCACGCCCAGCGGCACCACCAGCAGCACCGAGAACGGGATCGACCAGCTTTCATACAGCGCGGCCAGGCACAGGAACACGATCACCAGCGACAGCGTGTACAGGATCGGCTCCTGCGAGCCGGCCAGCCGTTCTTCATACGACTGTCCGGACCACTCGAAGCCGAAGCCCGGCGGCAGCTTGGCGAAGTTCTCTTCCATCACGCGCATGGCTTCACCGGTACTGCGTCCCGGCGCGGCCTGGCCCGCGAGCTTCACCGCCGGCATGCCGTTGTAGCGCTCCAGGCGCGGCGAGCCCATGATCCACTTGGACGTCGCGAACGCGGCAAACGCCACCATGTCGCCATTGCTGTTGCGCACGCGCAGCTTGGTCAGGTCGTCCGGCAGCCGGCGGTCGGCGCCATCAGCCTGCACGATCACCTTGCGCACGCGGCCTTCATAGATGAAGTCGTTGACGTAGTTCGAGCCGAACGCGATCGACAGCGTCGAGTTGATCTCCGCCACCGAGACGCCGAGCGCGCGTGCCTTCTCGCGATCGATGTCGATCTGCAGCTGTGGCGCGTCTTCCTGGCCTTCCGGGCGCACGCCCACCAGCACCGGGCTCTGCGCCGCCATGCCGAGCATCATGTTGCGCGCTTCCATCAGCTTTTCGTGGCCCTGGCCGGAGCGGTCCTGCAGGCGGAAGTCGAAGCCCGAGGAGTTGCCCAGCTCGGAAATCGCCGGCGGATTGAGCGGGAAGATGATCGCGTCCTTGATGAACGACAGCGCGCCGAAGGCTCGACCCACCAGCGCCTGCGCGGTCTCGCCCTCGCCGGTGCGCTCCTTCCAGTCCTTCAGGCGCACGAACGCGATACCGCCGTTCTGGCCGCGGCCGAAGAAAGAGAAGCCCGCCACCGTGATCATCTGGTCCACCACCTTGCTTTCCTTCTGCAGGTAGTAGTCCTCGATCTGCTTGAGCACGCCGATGGTACGGTCCTGCGTGGCGCCGTTGGGCAGCTGCACCACGGTGATCATGTAGCCCTGGTCTTCGTCGGGCAGGAACGACGACGGCAGGCGCTGGAACAGCACCACCACGCCGGCGATGATGACCGCGTAGATGATCAGGTAGCGGCCGGTGCGCCCGAGGATGCGCGACACCATGCTCTGGTAGCTGGTGGCCGAACGCGCGAAGGCGCGGTTGAACCAGCCGAAGAAGCCCTTCCTCTCATGGTGATGGCCGGCTTCGACAGGCTTGAGCAGCGTCGCGCACAGCGCCGGCGTCAGCGTCAGGGCCAGCAGCGCCGAGAACGCCATCGAGGAGATCAGCGACAGCGAGAACTGGCGATAGATGTTGCCCACCGAGCCCGAGAAGAACGCCATCGGGATGAACACCGCGGTCAGCACCAGCGTGATGCCGATGATGGCGCCGGTGATCTGGCCCATGGCCTTGCGCGTGGCTTCACGTGGCGAGAGGCCTTCCTCGCTCATGATCCGCTCGACGTTCTCGACCACCACGATGGCATCGTCCACCAGGATACCGATGGCCAGCACCATGCCGAACATGGTCAGCACGTTGATCGAGAAGCCGAACGCCAGCAGCGTGCCGAACGTACCCAGCAGCGCGATCGGCACCACCAGCGTCGGGATCAGCGTGGCGCGGAAGTTCTGCAGGAACAGGTACATCACCAGGAACACCAGCACCACGGCTTCCAGCAGCGTCTTGATCACTTCCTCGATCGAGATCTTGACGAAGGCCGAGGTGTCGTAAGGCACCGAGTACTGGTAGTCCGCCGGGAAGTTCTTCGACAGCTCTTCCATCTTGGCGCGCACCGCGGTGGCCGTGGACAGCGCGTTGCCGGTCGGGGCCAGCTTGATGGCGATGGCCGCCGACGGCTTGCCGTTGGTGCGGGCCTGCGTCGAGTAATCGGCGCCGCCCAGCTCCACGCGGCCCACGTCCTTGATGCGCACCGACGACCCGTCCGGGTTGGTGCGCAGCAGGATGTTGCCGAACTGCTCAGGCGTGGTCAGCCGGCTTTCGGTGGTGACGGTGGCGTTGAGCTCGGTGCCCTTGGGCGAAGGCGTGGCGCCCAGTTCGCCCACGGCGACCTGGATGTTCTGCTCGCCCACGGCGTTGCTGACGTCCAGCGGGGTCAGGTTGTACCCGGTCAGCTTGGCCGGGTCCAGCCAGATCCGCATCGCGTACTCGGTGCCGAACAGGTCGGCCTGGCCCACGCCCGGCACGCGGCGGATCGAATCGATCACCTGCGCCGAGACATAGTTGCCGAGCTGGATTGCGCTGGCCGTGCCGGACTTGGACGACACGGTCAGGAACATCATGTAGTTGTTCCCGGCCTTGTCCACGCGCACGCCCTGCTGGCGCACTTCCGCCGGCAGGCGCGCTTCCACGCGCTTGAGGCGGTTCTGCACTTCGACCGAGTTCAGGTCGACGTTCGAACCCGGCGCAAAGGCGATGGTGATCGTCGCCAGGCCGGTCGATTCGCTGGTCGAGTTGTAGTAGAGCAGGTTGGGGGCGCCGTTGAGCTCCTGCTCGATCACCGAGGTGACGGAATCCTCCAGCGTCTTGGCCGACGCACCCGGGTAGGTGGCGGTGACCGAGATCGTCGGGGGGGCGATGTTCGGGTACTGCGCGATCGGCAACTGCATGATCGACAACAGCCCGCCCAGCACGATGATCAGCGCGAGCACCCACGCGAACACCGGCCGGTCGATGAAAAACTTGGCCATAAAACTGGCTCCCTCTTTGTCTAGCCGCTTGTGCCGTAATTGGTGCCGTACTTGTGGTACGGCAGCGTTCAGCCCTGCCTGGCGTCAGCCTTCTGTTCCTGCTTCGCTTCGGCCTTCGGCGCCGACGCCGGGGCGGCCGAAGCGGCGGCCGGCACGGCGGCCGGTGCCGAGGCACTCGCCTGGACAAACGGCACGGCCTTGGCCGGCGCGCCGACCTTGACCTTCTGCAGGCCCTCGACGATGACCTTCTCGCCGCCCTTCAGGCCTTCGGTCACCACCCAGCGGTCGCCGATCGCCTGCGGCGCCTTGACCGGCACCGCCGCGACCTTGCCGTCCGCGCCCACCACCATCACGGTGGCGCCCTGCGCGCCGCGGATCAGCGCCCGCTGCGGCACGGTCAGCGCGTTCTCGTCCACGCCCTGCTCGATCTTCACGCGCACGAAGGTGCCCGACAGCAGCTCGCGCTTCGGGTTCGGGAACTGCGCGCGCAGTGTGATCGCGCCGGTGGTCGGGTCGACCGTCATGTCCGAGAACAGCAGCTTGCCGGTGTGCTCGTACTCGCGGCCGTCTTCG
Source organism: Ralstonia pickettii (assembly GCA_050987995.1). Lineage (GTDB taxonomy): Bacteria > Pseudomonadota > Gammaproteobacteria > Burkholderiales > Burkholderiaceae > Cupriavidus > Cupriavidus pickettii_B. The sequence goes on along the minus strand of CP158803.1, from coordinate 4,429,383 downwards.
ACGAACAGGCGCACGTTGGCGCCGCCGTTGACGCCCTTGACCACGCCTGACTCGATGGCGCGGCGCAGGCGCGTGACCTCAGAGGCCGGCTGGGTGAAGGTGACCCACATCGGGTCGACCTGCTCCACCAGCGCCAGCTTGGTCGCCTCGCCCTTGCCCACCAGCGCGCCCTCGGTCACCAGCGCGCGGCCGGCACGGCCGGTGATGGGCGCGGTCACGGTGGTGTAGCCCAGGTTGATCTGGGCGGTGCGCACGGCCGCCCTGGCCGAAGCCACGTCGGCATTGGCCTGGCCGGCGGAGGCCACGGCTTCGTCGTACTCCTGCTTGCTGACCGCGTTGACGGCCACCAGCGGCTTGTAGCGGTCGGCCTTCAGGCGTGCCGACACGGCATTTGCCTCGGCGCGCTGCAGCGCGGCCTGGGCCGACGCCAGCGTGGCCTGGTAGGGCGCGGGGTCGATGCGGAACATCACCTGGCCGGCCTTCACTTCGCCGCCTTCGGTGTAGTTGCGCGACAGCACGACGCCTTCCACACGGGCGCGCACTTCAGCCGTGCGCACGCCTTCCAGGCGGCCCGGCAGTTCATTGACAACGGCAACGGCCGACGGCGTCACGGTGACCACGCCCACTTCCGGCGGCGGCGGGGGGCCACCGGCGGCCTTCTTTTCGCCGCAGGCGGTCAGCGCCAGCGCCGAGAGCGCAGCGACTGCATAGGCGGCAACGCAACTGATACGTTGGGACTTCCTCATCGATAACCCCATGATGGCAATTTGAGATCTGCCGCATCGTCCCGACCTGCCATCTTGTGGCAAACGGAAACGACACAGCCCGCCGCACGGTTTGCGGCGGACAAAAGCGTGATGCTAGCCACAAATCGCGGTGTCGCGATGTCCATTGCGACGAACGGTGACTTTTATATGACGACTGGATAAACGACCGGCTGACCCGCAGCATGAGCGCCAGGTGTGCTGGCTATGTCATAAGACGGCGGCTGGCCGAAAGCCGGGCGAGCGCGTATTATATATACATTCAAGCATGTATGTTAAGTCGTTTCCTTCGCAGGGGCTTTGGGGCGCACACCGGCGTCTCCGGCCACTGCAACGGCAAGCAGCGCACATCCGGTTTTATCCCTCCGATTCGTTCGCGAAGGCAAGGGACCTGGCCGGGATTGCGGCGCGAACGGCCGACTCGGGTTAGGATGCGCGCCGTCCTGTCGGCCGCACGGTCCCGCGAAGGGATTGCCATGTGACGACAACGACCCGCCGGTGCGATGCACCGGCCAGAGCGCCTGCCGCATGCGGCAACGGCGCCAGGGAGATCCCAACAAGCCGGCCATGAACTACCCATCGGGGCCATGACGCCGGCATCAGAGAGAGAGATGGTCAGACGCACCAAGGAAGAGGCGCTGGAGACGCGCCAACGGATTCTCGACGCGGCCGAAACCGTGTTCCACGCCCGCGGCGTGGCACGCCCGTCGCTGGCCGACATCGCCGAGGCGGCAGGTGTCACCCGCGGCGCGATCTACTGGCACTTCAAGAACAAGAGCGACGTGTTCGCCGCCATGTGCGACCGCGTCAACCTGCCCGTGGAAGCGCTGTGCGATCCCGAGCGGCTGGCGCGCCAGGAAGACCCGCTGGGCGGCATCCGCGATATCTGCGCCTACGTGATGCGCCAGACCGTGGTCAACCCGCGCTGGCGCCGGATCTTCGAGATCATCTTCCACAAGTGCGAGATGGTGCAGGACAACGGTGCCATCTTCGAGCGCCAGCGCCAGTCCCACAAGGAAGGCCTGGTCAAGATCCGCGAGCACCTGCGCCTGGCCCTGGAGCGTGGCCAGTTGCCGGCCGAGCTGGACCTGGACCTGGCCGTCAACGCCTTCCATGCCTGCATCGGCGGCGTGCTGGCGCACTGGCTGTTCTCGCCCGAGGACTTCGACCTCGATGCCAATGCCGAGCGCATGGCCGACGCCTTTATCGATACCCTGAAGTATTCCCCCGCGCTGCGGCATGGCTATGTGCCACGCCCGATGGCGAAGCTCGACGAAGAGCTGTCGACACTGTGCGAGGAGGCCTGCCAGAAGGCAGCCGGACTGGATACCAGCGACCTCGTGCCCTGAAGTCGCCGCGTGCGCCGGATGTGGCCGGCGCAGCTATCCCCGCATGGCCTCGCGCCAGCGCGCCAGGAACGCGCGCTTGCGCAGCGCATCCTGCGCGGCCAGCAAACCCGGCCCGACGCTGATCGGCTTGAGCGCATAGCCCAGCCGCTCCGACAGCGCGGCGGCGGTGTGCACGCTGTCGGTATCGGTGCGGATCGTGTAGAGCTGCGAGGTCGACTTGGCCAGCAGCGCCTGCCCCTCGCGCGACAGCAGGTAGTCCAGCCACAGCCGCGCCGCATTGGGCCGCGGCGCGCGCCGGGCGATAAAGGCCACGCGCGACATCACCAGCGTGTAGTCGCGCGGCGCGATCACATCGATGGCCGCGCCCCGTTCCATCAGCGACAGCGCATACGAGCCCAGCAGGTTGTAGCCCATCACCAGCTCGCCGCTGGCGATGCGCTCGATCATGTCGGCGGTCGACGCCGACAGCTGCACCCGGGCGCGCCCCAGCGCCTGTGCCAGGTACCAGAACTCGCTGCCCATGCGCGCGTCCTGCTGCGCCAGCAGGTAGCCCACGCCGGAACGCTCCACGTCATACGTCACGACCCTGGCGCGCCAGCGCGGCGCATTTTCCTGCAGCAGCCGCGCCAGCCCGCTGCGGCTGCGCGGCGCGCGCATGCCGGCGAAGTGGTGGCGGTTGTAGACGATCACCGCGGGCTCGAAGGTGGTGCCCCAGGCCTCGTCGCGCCACGCCGCCCAGCCGGGCAGGCCGGCGCGCTCCGGCGAGGCGTAGCGCTGCGCATGGCCGTCGTTGACCAGCTTGATCTGCAGGTCCATCGCCGTGCTCCACAGCACGTCGGCGAAGGCCGCATTGGGCGCGGGCCGGCCGCTGCCCAGCGCCGCGGTCTCGGCCAGGAATCGCTGGTTGAGCTCGAGGGTATTGAGATCCTCGTAGCGCACGCGGATGCCCGGGTAGCGCGCCTCGAACGCGGCGATCAGCGGCTGGGCGACTTTCAGGTCGGTCGAGGCATAGACCACCACCTCGCCTTCGCGCAGCGCGCGGGCGATGGTGACGTCATACCCGGACGGGTAGCCCGGCGGCGGCGCCGGCAGCCTAGACTGGGCATGGAGGGGTGCTGCAAGCGGCAACGCGGCGCCGGCCAGCAGCGACGCTCCGACCAGCCGGCGGCGCAGATCCGAGGCAGGGGCATCGGCAGGGGGCAACCCGGAAGCGGGCGGCAGCGGCAAGGGCAGCACGGAGAGGCGTGAAAGGGAGGCCTGACGAAGGAGAACCAGCGTCATAGTCGGAAAGGCGGAGGTATTATAGGCGCCCGCGGCAAGCCGGCGAATTCGCCCGCGCCGCAAGATTCAGAACCGGCAGAGGAGGAGAACCGGCATGCGCATCCTGCTGGTGGAGGATGAAGTCGAACTGGCACGCTGGGTCGCCCGCGCGCTGGAGCAGGGCGGCTTTGTGATCGAGCACGTCGCCGACGGCCTGCAGGCCGACGCGCGGCTGCAGGCCGAGGAATACGACGCGGTGGTGCTCGACCTGCGCCTGCCCGGCAAGGACGGGCTGGCCGTGCTCAAGGCCATGCGCGGGCGCGACGACCGCACCCCGGTGCTGATCCTGACCGCGCAGGACACGCTCGACGAACGCGTGCGCGGCCTGAACCTGGGCGCCGACGACTACCTGCCCAAGCCCTTCGCCATCGCCGAGCTGGAAGCCCGGCTGCTCGCGCTGATCCGCCGCAGCCGCGGCCGTGCGCATCCGCGCCTGCAGTGCGGCACGCTGGTGTTCGACGGCGAGACCCGCAGCTTTACCCTGGACGGCGCGCCGCTGGCGCTGACCCCGCGCGAATCGACCCTGCTGGGCGCGCTGCTGGCGCGCAGCGGCCAGCCGCTGACCAAGGCGCAGCTGCTCGACAAGGTGTTCTCGCTGGATGCCGATGTCTCCCCCGACGCGATCGAGGTGCTGGTCTACCGCCTGCGCAAGAAGCTGGCGGGGCACGGCGTCACCATCGTCACGCTGCGCGGCTTCGGCTACCTGCTGGAGCCCGAGGCCGGGCGCTGACCATGCGCTTGCGGATGGGTCCGCGCCATCCCGTGCTGCTGTGGCGGCGCGGCAGCCTGCGCCGCCAGCTGCTGTTGCTGCTGCTGCCGGCGCTGGCGGTGATGATGGCGATCGACACCTGGCTCACCTACGGCACGCTGCGCGACGCCGCCAACACCGCCTATGACCGTTCGCTGTACGGCTCGATCCGCGCCATCGACAACGCCATCGGCATGGCCGGCGACAACATCCAGCTGACGCTGCCCGACGCCGCCATGGAGATGTTCGAGACCGCGGCGCAGACCCATGTGTTCTACCGCGTGTCGCGCGAACGCGCCGGCAGCATTGAAAGCATCACCGGCTACGACGACCTGCCGCTGCCGCCCGGCACGCTGGTCAACAACCAGCCGCGCTTCTACGACGCCGAATACCTGGGCGAGGCCGTGCGCATCGCCGCCATGGCGCGCCCCGTGTACCGGCCCGATGCGCGCATGCGCGTGATCATCCAGGTGGCCGAGACCGCCGAGCCGCGCACCGCGCTGATCGGCACGGTCTGGCGCAGCGCGCTGGCGCGCGACCTGCTGCTGATCGTGCTGAGCGCGGCCATCCTGGTCGGCGGCGTGACCTACGTGCTGCGCCCGCTGGCGCGGGTGCGGGATGACGTCGAGGCGCGTTCGCCGGACGATCTCACGCCGCTCACCTTCGAGCGCGTGCCGGCCGAGGTGCGGCCGCTGGTCGACGCGGTCAACCTGCACGTGTCGCGCTCGGCGGCGATGGCGCAGTCGCAGGCGCAGTTCATTGCCGACGCCGCGCACCAGCTGCGCACGCCGCTGGCGATCCTGAAGACGCAAGCCGAATATGCCGAGCGCCAGCTGCGCGCGCCCGACCCCGAAGCCGCACGCCAGGCCGCCGGCGAGGCCGTGGGCGGCATCGTCACCCAGCTCGAGCAGGCCGCGCGCCTGACCAATCAGCTGCTGGCGCTGGCGCGGGTACGCCAGCACCAGGGGGAATCCACGCAGGAAGCCGTTGCCATCGACATCATCGACGCCGTCGCCGTGGCCGAGCAGGTGGCGCTGGACTACCTGCCGCTGGCGCGCGGCAAGCAGCAGGACTTCGGCTGGGAACCGGTGCCGGGGCTGAAGCTGCCGGTGCGCGCCGACCCCGCGCTGCTGCGCGAGGCGCTGGCCAACCTGGTGCACAACGCGATCCAGTATTCCCCGCGCGGCAGCCGCATCACGTTGTCGGCCACGCGGGATGACCAGACCGCCTGCCTGGTGGTCGAGGACGACGGCCCGGGCATCCCGGCCGAGGAGCGCGAGAAGGTGTTCGCGCGCTTCTACCGGCGCGTGGGCAATGCCGAACCCGGCTCCGGGCTCGGGCTGGCGATCTCGCGCGAGATGGCGGCGCGCTTCGGCGGCACGGTGGAGCTGGGCGAGGGCGCGCAGGGCACCGGTGTCCGCGCCGTGCTCAAGCTCCCCGTCGGCGAGTAAGCGCTAGCCGAACAACTCCTCCGACACCGTCGGATGCAACTGCACCGTGGTCTGCAGGTGCGACTCGCGCACCCCCAGCCGCAGCGCCACCGCCAGCGTCTGCACGATCTCCGGCGCGGCGTTGTCCATCAGGTGCGCGCCCAGCACGCGCCCGCTGCGCGCGTTGAGCACCAGCTTGAACACTGACTGGTGCTGCGAACCGCCGAAGCGGTTCTCCAGAGAGACAAAGCGTTTCACGACAGTGCGGATGCGCTCGGGCTTGCCGGCGGCCTCGATCGCCTGCGCCTCGGTCAGGCCCACGGCGCCGATGGCCGGCTCGCAGAACACCGCAGTGGGGACGAAGTCGAAATCGGCGCGCTCGCCGCGCCGGCCGAACAGCCGGTCGGCCAGCCAGCGGCCCTGCGCGGTGGCCACCGGCGTCAGGTGCAAGCCTTCGATGGCATCCCCCAGCGCATAGATGCTGCGCACGCTGCTGCGGAACTGGCGGTCGACGCGAATGCCGCCCTTGTCGCCGAACTCGACGCCAAGGTCTTCCAGCCCCAGCCCCTGCACATTGGAAATGCGCCCGATCGCGGCCAGCGCCGCCTGCGCGCGCACCGCCTCGGTTTGGCCCGGGCGGTCGGTGGGCCGGTAGCAGACTTCCACCGCGCCGTTGGCCTGGCTGAGCAAGTCCACTTTGGCATTCAGGTGCAGGCGCACGCCGCGCGCGGTCAGCGCATCGGCCAGCGCTGTGCCGATCTCGTGGTCGAAGCGCGGCAGCAGCCGGTCGCCGGCGACGATCAGGTCGACCTTGACGCCATAGCGCGACAGGATCGAGGCCTGCTCCACGCCGATATAGCCGCCGCCGATCACCGCGATCGAGCCTGGCACGGTCTGCCAGGTGAAGACGTCGTCCGAACTCGCGGCCAGTTCGCCGCCGGGGACTTCGAGCGCGCGCGGGCGCGCGCCGGTGGCGACCAGGATGCGGCGCGCGTGGATGGTCTCGTCGCCGACGCGCACTTCGTTCGTGTCGGTGACCAGCGCGTCGCCGCGCAGTATTTCCACGCCGGATTCGTGCAGGCGCTGGGTGTAGCCCGCGTTCAGCCGCGCGACCTCGGCGTTGACGCGTACGATGGCGTCGCGCCAGTCCTCGCGGCCGCCGGTGTGCGACAGGCAGCCCGACAAAATCGCCGCCCAGCCGGCGCCGTAGGACAGCATCTTCTTGGGCACGCAGCCGCGGTTGACGCAGGTGCCGCCGATGGCATCGCGCTCGACCAGGATCACGCTCGCGCCATGCGAGGCCGCGCGCCGCGCGCAGGCCACGCCGCCCGATCCGCCGCCAATCACGACCAGGTCCGCCTTGCGCACCTTGCCGTTGCGGCGGGTGCGACCGCTGCGCACGCGCGGTACCTGCTCCACCGGCGGTGCCGCGCTGACCTCGCGGGCACGCCGCGGTTCTTTGGTCCCCGCGGGGGTTGTCTGGCGCTTAGTCATCCATGCCTCCTGTCGCGGCACGCGGGCCGCATCGACAAACGATCAGGCCGGCGCCAGGCAAGAGGCTAGGCAGCCGGCTGCAGTTCGGTATTCAGGATTGACGGCCACTCGCGCAGGAAGGTTTCCCCGTCGCGGCGGCCAAGCTCGTAGGCGTGCGTCATGGCATCGGGCCGGGTGTAGTCCCAGCTCGAGATCGGCACGCGCTGCGAGGGCTGCAGGTACAGGCGGCGCTGGCCGCCTTGCTCGAGTACGAAACGGCGCGGGCGCGGATAGAGCCGCGTGACCAGCACCAGCACATTGCCCGGCGCGGCGTCGAGCGCGTCCACCGGCACGTTGTCCACCATCCCGCCGTCGAGCACCGGGCGGCCGTCGCGGCGCAGCACCGGTGTGAACGGCGGCGTGGAGGACGACTGCAGCAGCAGGTCAGCCAGCTGTTCGGGCGAGCCGCAGTCCTGCGCGCGCACGAACTCCGGCCGGAAACCCAGTTTGCGCCCGAGCCGCGGATGCAGCGTCTTGAGCACATGCTTGTCGATGTTGTACGCCAGCAGCCCGGCGGCCACCGCCAGGCGCGGGCCGCTCCAGCGCGGGATATGGGCCACGCCAATGCGGATTTCCGGCGCCTGCTGCAAGTGCGCGAGCCGGCCATCGGCAAAGATCGTCAGCAGCGCGGTGCGGTAGATGCCGTAGTGGGGGAATACGCGCTCGTTGCGCAGCAGGTTGCCCCAATAGGCATTGCGGCGGTTTTTGGACAGCACCTCGCGATAGTAGTCCATGGTCTGGTGCGAGTCGTGCGCATAGACCATGCATGCGGTGGCTGCCCCGGCCGAGATGCCGGCGATCACGCGCGGGCGCAGCCCCAGCTCGGGCGCCACCGTGTCCCACCATCCCGCCTGCCACCAGCAGCGGTTGCCACCGCCGGCAAAGACGACCTGGTCGAAGGGATTGGCGTGGCCGGAGCGCATCGCGATCTGGAAAGCGCGGGGCTCAGAGCAGGGCGTAAGTGGTGGTGGCCTGCACCGCCAGCTTGCCGTCCTTGCCGGTCAGCTCGATTTCACCGAATACCACGGTCTTGCCCAGGCGCAGCACGTTGGCGCGCACCAGCACATCGCCGTCGATCACCGGGCGCATGAAATTGGTGGTCAGCGAGACCGTGGTCATCGGGCGGAAGGCGCCGAGCGCACTGGCGACCGCGACGATCATCGCGGTATCGGCGGCCGACATCAGCACCTGGCCGCAGACCACGCCGCCCGCATGGCGGAACGATTCGCTGAACGGCAGGCGCAGCGTGACGCCTTGCGCATCGACGGCTTCGGCACGCAGGCCGAGGTGGCGTACCCAGGGGGCCAGCACGCGCTCCAGCATGGCATCAATGGCCGCGAGGGTCAGCTGCGGTGAAACTTCAGACATGGCAGTGTCCTTGTTCTGGCAGGCCGCACCGTGGCTGTCCTGTGGCGGACCGCTACTCTGTCTCCTCCGGCGCGACGCGATGTTTGAGGCAATGATACAGGGGCCCGGTGGCCAGCACCACGAAGGCCATCCGGATCACATGGAAGGCCGTCACCAGCGGCACGCCCAGCTCCAGCACCTTGGCGGTGATGCACATCTCGGCGATGCCGCCCGGCGTGGTACCGAGGATCACCGTGGCCGGGTGCGCGCCGGACAGCGCCGACAGCCCCCAGCCGAACAGTGCCGAGACCGCCAGCGCCACCAGCGTGTACAGCGCCACGCCCGACAGGAAGCGCGGCGCGGTATGCAGGAACTCGCGCGAGAAGCGCACGCCCAGCGACACACCGATCAGCAGCTGGCCGGCGCGGCTCATCCAGGTGGGGATGGCGGACAACTCGACGCCCGAGGCGGTCAGCACCGCCGCCGCCAGCAGCGTGCCGATCACGAACGGGTTGGGCATGTTCAGCCGCTGCATCAGCAGCGCCACGCCCAGCGTGATCGCAATCAGCGCCAGCAGCCCCGGCGCGCTGACCACGCGCGGGCCCGGGATATAGGGATCGAGCCCGTGGATGCCGCCATACTGGAAGACCGCCGGCACCGCCACCACCACCATCAGCACCCGCAGCGAATGCGCCGCCGCCACCTGGTCGATGCGCGCGCCGTTGCGCTCGGCCAGGTTGGCCATCTCGGAGGCGCCGCCGATGGCGGTGGAGAAGAACGCGGTCTTGAAGGCCACGCCGGTGGTCCGCCGCAGCATCACCGCGCCGCCCGCGCCCAGCACCAGCGCGAACAGCGAGCCGGCAACGATGTAGGGCAGGAACTCCACCAGCCGCGCCACCACGTCAGGCGTGAAGTAGAGCCCGAGCGACGCGCCGATCACCCACTGGCCCGCATTGCGCGCCTGCGACGGCGCACGCAGGTCGGCGCCCGCCATGCGCGCGGCGGCCACGGCCAGCAACGGGCCGATCATCCACGGCAGCGGGGTATGCAGCAGGCTGCAGAGCAGCGCGGCGGCCAGCCCGAGTGCCAGCGTGGGCACCGCGGACAGCCAGCGGTTGGTGGCAAGACTCATGGGTCAGCGGCCTGGCGCAAGGCGCCGGCGGCTTGTTGTTCTTGACGACGAAACGCAAGAGAGAAAGACAAAAGGCCCGACGCCAGGGCGTCGGGCCTCAGGAACTACCGCATGCTAACGCGCATCAGGCCGCGTTGTCAGCCTGCGCGTGGGCGGTGGTGCGGGTTGCATGCCAGCGCAGCAGGCGCGGGATCACCACCACGGCCACGGTCAGCGCCAGGATGCTGGCCGAGATCGGCTGGCGCAGGAACAGGGTCCAGTCGCCCTGGCCGATCGACAGCGCGTTGCGCAGCTGCTTCTCGGCCATCGGCCCCAGGATCATGCCCACGATCACCGGCGCGGTCGGGAAGTCGAAGCGGCGCATCACCATGCCCAGCAGACCGATCACGAACAGCAGCAGCAGATCGAACCACGACTGGCGGATGCCATAGGCGCCCAGGCCCGCGAAGATCAGGATGCCGCCGTACAGCAGCGGCGTAGGCACGCGCAGCATGCGCACCCACAGGCCGATCGCCGGCAGGTTCAGCACCAGCAGCATCACGTTGCCGATATACAGCGACGCCAGCAGGCCCCACACCAGGTCGCCCGAAGTCTGGAACAGCATCGGGCCCGGCTGCAGGTTGTAGTTCTGGAACGCGGCCAGCAGGATCGCGGTGGTGTTGGAGGTGGGGATGCCCAGCGTCAGCAGCGGGGCCAGCGTCGCCGTCACGGCGGCGTTGTTGGCGGCCTCGGGGCCGGCCACGCCCTCGATCGCGCCGACCTTGCCGAACTCTTCCTTGTGGTCCGACAGCTTCTTCTCGGACGCGTACGACAGGAAGGTCGGGATCTCGGCGCCGCCGGCGGGGATCAGCCCGAACGGGAAGCCGATAAAGGTGCCGCGGAACCACGCCGGGATCGAGCGCTTCCAGTCCGACTTGTTCATGTGGATCGAACTGAGCTTGTTGAAGGTGCCTTCCGGCTGCGGGAAGAAGGCGTTGAACAGCGCCTCGCCCACGGCGAACAGGCCTACGGCGACGACCACGATGTCGATGCCGTCGTACAGCTCCTGCACGTTCATCGAGTAGCGCGTCTGCCCCGACAGCGAATCCATGCCGATCAGGCCGATGCCCAGGCCCAGGAACAGGGCGGTCATGCCGCGCAGCAGCGACGAGCCCAGCACCGCCGAGACCGTGGTGAAGGCCAGCAGCATGATCATGAAGTACTCGCCCGGGCCGAACTGCAGCGCCACGTCGGCCGCCACCGGCGCGAACATCGACAGCAGCACGGTGGCGATGGTGCCGGCCACGAACGAGCCGATCGCCGCGGTGGCCAGCGCCGGGCCGGCGCGGCCGTTCTTGGCCATCAGGTTGCCTTCCATGGCTGTCACCATGGTGGAAGACTCGCCCGGCGTGTTCATCAGGATCGAGGTGGTCGAGCCGCCGTACATCGCGCCGTAGTAGATGCCGGCGAACATGATCAGCGCGGCGGTGGGCTCCACCTTGGCGGTCAGCGGCAGCAGCATCGCCACCGTCAGCGCGGGGCCGATGCCGGGCAGCACGCCGATGGCAGTACCGAGGAAGCAGCCCACCAGGGCCCACATCAGGTTGATCGGCGTGATCGCGACGGCAAAGCCGTGCATCAGCTGGTTCAGGGTATCCATTCGAGACTCCTAGCTGGACGGGGCGGGCGGGCTCAGAAGCCGGCGATGGGCAGCAGCGGCAGGTTGATGCCGAGCAGGAATTCAAACAGCGCCCACATCGGCACCGTGATGCACAGGCCGATCAGCGCGTCGCGCACGATGCGGCGGCTGCCATAGCCGCGCGCCACACACACCATCAGCAGCGTGGAAGAAAACACGAAGCCGAGCGTGCCGATCAGCGCCATGTTCAGCAGCAGGCCGGCCGCCACCCACAGGAAGCCCTTGAAGTTGTGCGGCGCATTGGGCAGCTCGGCATCTTCCTCCGGCATGTTGCGGAAGCCGCCGCGCACGCCCTGCCAGGTCAGCAGCGCGCCACACACGACCAGGCCGATGGCCACCAGCGTGGGCATGAAGCGCGGCGACAGGCCGGCATAGCCCTCTTCGCCGGAAATGCCGGCGAGGCCGAGGAAGAAGAACAGCGAGAGCGCCAGGACGGCAACGCCGATGGCAAGGTGCGAGGGTTTCATGGAGACTCCTTGGCCTGTGTCGCCAGCGAAGGGCGCTGGCGTCCGCGACGCTGGCTTTATTGCCCGCGCGGCGGCGGGACCCGGTGACATATGGTTTTAGTCGTCGGTATCGCAGGTGGACACCGGGCCCCGCGCCGTTTTCCTGCCGCCGGGTTCAGCCGGCGGGGTTGGCAGGCACGACAGGTAAAGCAGTGGATGCGGTTGGTACGGTATTGCAGGGGGCTTCCGAGGCGGGCGCGCTGGTGTCAGCGCGCCCGCGGGCCTTACTTGGCGACGCCCAGCTCGCGCAGCGTGCCACCCAGGCGGGCCGACTCGCTGTCGACGAACTTGCCGAACTCGTCGCCGGTCAGCAGGAACGGCGTCCAGTCGTTCTTCTTCAGCGTTTCCTTCCACGACGGGCTCTCGGTGGCCTTGACCACCGCGTCGATCATGGCCTTGCGCTGGTCGGCGCTGATGCCGGGCGCGCCGTACACACCGCGCCAGTTGTAGATCTCGACGTTGACGCCTTGCTCCTTCAGCGTCGGGATGTCGGCGGTGCGGTCCTTGGAGGTCACCGCCAGCGCGCGCATCTTGCCGCTCTTGATGAAGGGCAGGAACTCGGACACACCCGCGATGCCGACCGTCACATGGCCGCCCATGATCGAGGCCGAGGCTTCGCCGCCACCCTGGAAGGGCACGTAGTTGATCTTCTTCGGGTCGACGCCGCTTTCCTTGGCGACCAGGCCGGCCAGGATGTGGTCGATCGAACCCTTGGAGCCCCCACCCCAGCTGACGCTGCCCGGGTTGGCCTTGAGCTGCGTGGTCAGGTCCTTGATCGACTTGATCGGCGAGCTGGCCGGCACGGTGATGACCATGGTGTCGGCGAACAGGCGCGCGATCGGCGTGGCGTTCTTCAGCGTGACCGGCGGCTTGTTGGTCTCGATCGCGCCGACCATCACCGCGCCCACCACCATCAGCGCATTGGGATTGCCCTTGTCGGTGTTGACGAACTGGGTCAGGCCGATGGTACCGCCGGCACCGCCCTTGTTGTCGTACGAAGCGGTCTTGGCCTGGCCCGAGGCGACCATGGCCGCGCCCAGCGAACGGCCGGTCTGGTCATAGCCGCCGCCGGGATTGGCGCCGATCATGAACTTAACGCTGTCCAGCGCAAAGGCCGGCGCGGCGGCAACGGTGGCGGCAACGGCAGCCGAGGCCATCACGGCATGGGCCAGGCGGGAAAATGAACGACGCGAACGACGCATAGCGGTCTCCTTGGTAGTACCGGTGATCGCCATGGCAGCCGGCTGGCAGCCGCGATCCGACCCGGGGGTTCCGGCGGCAGCCAGTGCGTTGCAAGCGGACGGGAACACAGCATGGCGGCCGCGCGGGAAGGCGCAGTGCCGGTTGTTGTCTCCTGTCCGGCGCGGCGGGGCGTGGCCGGAACTGTTCTTGGACTTTTGGTGAACATCAGACCGGGGTTACCGGTCATGGGGCGGATTCTAGGACGGGGAAACTGTCAAAAGGCTGTCAAATGGGGGAGAAAGGGGTCGGGGTTTACGTGGATAGCGAGGCCTGGCTTGGCTTTGCGGCTGACAGACGCTGTCGAAAGTCACTGGGTTCCCGCCGGCTTCGCTTGCAAACACGGATCCTTCCGCGACACCGCCGGCACCATCACCGCCAGGTCGAACTCGCCGTCCGCCGGCGGGCTTTCCACATACCCCACGCTGAGCACCTTGCCCGCGTCCGCCGCCAGCCAGCGCGGCACGCCGATATCGCGCCGCACATGGCCGTTGCCAGCGACGAGCACCGCGCCACGCTGCGCATGGGGGCGCAACACCTGCGCCATCACCGCATCGCGCGCGGCCTGTGCCGACAGCATGCCGGGGAGCATGGCCTTGGGGAAGTTGCCACAGTGGCCCTGGTCGAGCACGGCGGTTTGCGCGGCCACCAGATCGCGCGGCAGTTCGCCGGACAGGCCCAGCTGCCTGCGCTCGTCCACCGAGAACAAACTGTCCAGCCCGCCACGCACGATCTTCCCCGCATCGGCGCGCGACAGGTTGGCGGCCACCAGCGGCAGGTCGTACTGCAGCGCCAGCGCCACCACCGGCCGGTACAGCGGCCATTGCCAGGCGCCGCCACCAGCCTGGGCGATCAGGTAGTCGGCATCGCGCGGGCGCTCGCGGCGGGCGCGCTCGATATCGGCCTGCCGTTCGCGGTCGAACTGCTCCATGGCGATGGCGGGACGCCAGCCCTGCTCGACGGCGCGGGTCAGCGCGGCCAGCCGCTGCTGCTGCGCGGCGGCGTTGTCGTGGACTTCGCCCAGCAGCACGTAGGACTTGCCGGCGAAGGCGGCACTGACGGCGTCAGGCGCGGGCGCCCTGGTAGCGCAGCCAGCGGCGAGCACGGTAGCGGCCAGCAGGCCCGCAACACGCAAACGGAATGACATCACGCAGCTCCCTCCCTTATCTCGTCTCGGTCGCCGGCGCCGCGGCCTGTTGCGCCCCTTGCTCCGGCACATACACCATCGACCCGTCCTTCATCCGGTACGCCACGCCGGCCTTGATGCCGTCGCCGCTGCCGACCTGCCCGCTGGCCTGGTAGCGCACCACCGTCTCGCCCTGGCGCGACACGATCTCCATGTTCGGCTTGCCCGGGTTGGTGATGATGGTCACATCGTCATGCGTGAACGGGTTCGCCGGATTCTGCGCGATCGCCACCAGCAGCGCCGCGATCACCACCAGGAACACGTCGATCAGGTTCACCACCGACAGGATCGGGTCGTCGGCTTCGCTCTCTTCCAGGAACTTCATTCGTCGGCCTCCCATTGCGGCCGCGACTGGCCCAGCCATACAAGCTCCTCGGCCAGCCAGCGGCGCCGCACGTTGACCACCCAGAAGGTGATACTGGCCGCGATCAGCGCCAGGATCACCGCGGAGAAGGCGATGGTGAGATTCTCGCCTACATTGGCCAGGTTGCCACCAGACAGGCCCTTGAGCGCCGGGCCCATCGGGATCATGGTGGCCACCAGCCCCAGCATCGGCGCCACGCGCGTGGCGATGCGCGGGCGTTCCAGCAGGCGGTGCGCGGCGACGTCGAGCGCGTCGGCATCGGCCACCTTGTGCCGGCGCGCCCACGCCACCAGCATGTAGCCGCGGCCGCTGCCAATGGGGTGACGCGCGCGCAGCCAGGCCTGCATGGCGAACTCGCCGAGCGCCCAGAAGGCGTACAGGAACAGCAGCGCGATCAGCGCCAGCGTCGGGATCAGGAACAGCTGGCCGACGTCGTACATCAGGGTTTCAAGCAGGGTGGGTGTCATGGTGTCTCGTCTTCAAGTATCGGATGGACTTGGGCCGACCGCTCAGCGCTGGCCAGGTATCCAGCTGCCGCCGGCAGCCGCCTGGCGCCTGCGTGCACTGATGGCGCCACCGACGATGGCCGCGGCCAGCGCGATGCCGCCCGCCAGCCACGACAGCACCGGCACGATGGCGGCCGCGGGCGGCTTGCGCTCGACCAGTTGCATGCCCTGCACGGGCTGCGGCTGGTTGGGCGCGGGCGCAGCCGCGGGTACGGGTGCGGGCTCGGCGGCCGCAGGTTTGGGTGGTGCCGCCGCGCGCCGCGGTGGTGAGGCAGCAGGTGCCTGCATGCCGAACCCTTCGGCCGCAGCCTGCACCTGCTGCTTCCGATACTGGTTGAACGCGCGGTTGTTGCTGACGATGTCGTGCCGCCGCGCCAAGTCCTCATAGCGCTGCGCCAGCGTCTTGAGCAGCTTGTCGTCCGCCTTCCAGTAACCCTTGCGCGCGGCTTCGAGCATGCGCTCGATCACCTGCGCCTGGGCCTGCGGTGCGTTCTTCTCGAACCACTCGTTCAGCCCGAGCTTGTGCTTGTCGTTGACATAGACCTCGGCAAATTCGGTCCACTGGTCGTCGCGCACGATCTCCGGCGAGACCGCGGTCCAGCCCCAGAAGTTGTTGACGGTGTCGAGGATATTGAGCGCGCCGCTGTAGCCCTCGGCCTTCATGCCTTCGATCCAGCCAGGATGGAAGTAGCGCGTGCGCAATTCGCTGGCGAGGAAGCCGGCGGCGGTCTCGGTGCGCGCGTTGCTCGCATCGCGCAGGTTGGAGATCAGCAGCTCCGGCGCCTTGCCGGTGAGGTGCCGCACCGCCAGGCCGATGCCGCCAAGGTACTGGAAGGGATCGTCGGTAGTCAGCATGCCGTACAGGTTGGAGCTGCGCGCCAGCAGCGCGCCGTCGACGCCCTTTAGATTCTCGGCATAGAGGTTGACCTGCGGCAGCGCCTCGCCCCAGTGCTGTTCGTCGGGACCGTAGGCGTACTGCATGCGCGCGAGGTAGAGCTTCGCCAGCTTCGCATCGGCCTCACGGCCGCTCCCGAAGCTGTCGGTAGCTATGGTGGCGTCGTTCAGGCCGGAGCCGTAGTTGCCCGTTTCGCTGGCGAAGATACGCGTGACCGCCAAGGCATCGAGGCGGTCGGCGGCCACGTTGAGCTTCGCCAGCCGTTCGCGCACCGCTTGCGTGTTGGCGGCGACCACGTTGTCCGGCTCCGGCTGCGCCGCGGCGAGCTTCACCGCTTCGGCCAGCCACTTCATCAGGTTGGGGAAATGGTCGCGATAGAGTCCCGTTGCCGACAGCACCACGTCCACGCGCGGGCGCTTCAGTTCGGCAGCAGGAATCGCCTCCACGCCGACCACGCGCCCGCCGTCGTCCCACTTTGGACGCACGCCCAGCACCGCCATCGCCTGGGCTTCCAGCATACCCTGGTGGCGCATGGTCTCCACGCTCCACAGCGAGAACGCGAGCTTGTCCGGATACCTGCCATGCCGCTTGCGCCAGTCGGCGATCATCGCTTCGGCCGCAGCCTGGCCCGCCTTCCACGCTTCGCGGCTGGGCACCTTGGACGGGTCGAAGCCATACAGGTTGCGGCCGGTCGGCAGCGTGTCGGGATTGCGCACCGGGTCGCCGCCGGTGCCGGGCAGCAAGTGGCGGCCGGCGAGAGCGGTCAGCAGGCCAGCGTTCTCCGGCGCAGCATCGAGGCTGGCATAGAGTTGCCGCGCGCGCTGCATGTCCTCGCGCTGGCGTGGTTCGCGCAGTTCGTCGAGCGATGCGCCTTCGGCCACATAGCGCCGCACCATCGCATAGGGCGCGGTCTGCGCGAGCTCCTTGTAGTCGACCGCGAACAGCTCTTCCGGCTCGTCCGGGAACACGCGCCTGACCCAGTCCTTGCCCAGCATCGCCATGGTCGTATAGAGCCGCAGCCCTTCTTCCTGTGATTGGCCGAAAGTGTGCAGGCCATACGGCTGCAGCGCGCCGCCAAGTTCATGCAGGTGGATATGCAGCGCGTCCAGATAGCCGCTGAAATCGGCACGCGCACGCGCCACGCTCCAGCCCATATCCTCGAACAGACGCATCGACGCACTGCGCGCCAGGATCTGCTGCTTGAGCGCGTCCTTGACCGCGCCTTCGTCCTGCTGCAGGAACTGGTGCAGCAGGTCGTGCAGCGACACCAGCTCGGTATGCAGCCCGGCGGGGCGGAACGGCGGCGTCTGGTGGCTGACGATCACCGCCCGGCCGCGGCGCTTGGCCTGGATCGCCTCGCCGACGTCGTCGACGATATACGGGTAGATCACCGGCACGCTGCCCAGCACCAGGTAGGGCTGGTCGGTGACCGACAGCCCGCGCTCCTTGCCCGGCGTCCATTCCTGCGTGCCATGCGTGCCGTAATGCACCAGCGCACCAGCGCCTCGCGGCCCTCGCGCGCCCACAGGTAGGCGGCCATGTAGAAATGGTTCAGCGGCGTGGTGGTCGAGTGGTAGAGCGCCTTCTCGTCCGATTCATTGCGCTCGCCGCGCGGCGGCACCGGCATCAGCGCCACATTGCCGAGCTGCAGCCGCGGGATCACGAAGCCGGCCTCGCCGTTGCGCGTGGTCGCCATCGCCGACTGCTCCGGGTTGCCCCAGCGCTGCGCGACTGATGCGCGGAACGCAGCCGGCTGTGCGTCGTACCAGCGCCGGTATTGCGACATCGGCATCCACACCGCCAGCCCCGCATCGAGCAGCGGCTCCAGCCTGCCGCTGCGGTAGAACGGCGCGAGCAGTGCGCCCAGGTCGCGCTGCAAGCGTGCTTCGTCGGCGGCCTCCGTGGTGTAGCCGGCGGCGCGCAGCGCGGCCAGCGTGCTGGCCAGGCTCTTCGGCAGGTTCAGGAACGACGCCGACAGGTTCTTCTCGCCGGCCGGGTAGTTGTAGTACAGGATCGCCACGCGCTTGTCGGCATTGGGCAGATGGCGCAGCCGCGCCAGCGCGAGCGCCTTGTCGGCGACTGCATCGAGCTGCGCGGGCAGGCTGACGATGGCGCCGTCGCCCTTTGCCGTGGCCGCGGCAACGATGGGATCGATCACGCCGGCCAGTTCCGGCTGCACCAGGTAGAACGGCGTATCGGTCAGGCTGATGCCGTGCGGGTCGTCCTGCCACGCCTGGGCATCGCCCTTGCGGTAGGGCATGACCTGCAGCACGGGCACGTCGAGCTTCTCGAACTCCAACTTGCGTCCCTGCGGGTTGAGCATGATCTGGCCGTTGATCAGCACGTCGACCAGGCGCTTGCCTTCCGGCATCGCCATGCGCAGGATGCCATCGGCATCCATCACGGGGCCGTAGAACGTCAGCACGCGTGCGTGGCGCGCTTCCAGGCGGTGGATCAGGTCGTCGATAAAGGCGCTGTCGAGGCCCGACACATAGGCCTGGTGGATGGCGATGCCGATCACCGGGCCGTCGCTGCCCGATGCGACCAGTGCTTCTTGCGGCGACGTCGTGATGACGTTCGCAAGCTTCGGGTGGTAATAGGCGGCCTTCGGGAACGCGACCGGTGCGGGGATGCTGTCGTCAGCGCGCAGGCGGAACTGCTGCGACGCCAGCGTGCGCATCATCGCGCTGAAGTTCGCGCGGCCACCGTTGACGTAATACGCATGCAGTTGCGCCGCCAGCTTGTCGCCGACACCGTGCGCCTCGTAGCGATCGGTCGCGATCAGCACGCGCGGCACGCTTGCATCAGTCCACAGCGTTCCGAGCTTCTGCAGCATCGCGGTGACGATATGGTCGCGCGGCGCATCGACGATGAGCAGGTCGGCATCATGGATAAAGGGTGCGACCTCCTGTGCCGGCATGCGCTCGAGATAGCGCGCATCCAGCGTCATGCCCTGCGCCTGCGCCAGCTCACGCAGCGGGCCGAACTTGCCGGCCGGCACCGGCGAGCTGGTCAGGATCGCGATGCGCGGCGCCGCCGCATGCGCCGCGCCGGCCAGCACCAGCAACCAAAGCAGCGCCCACAGGAACCGGCGCGGAATGATGTTTTGTGGGGACATGGCAAGACTCCCGCGGCTCAGAACGACAGCTTCAGGCTGGCGGCGAAGGTGCGGCCCGGCTGCGTGTAGAAATCCACGCCGGGCTCGGTGGCAGCGACGCCGGTCTGGCGCACATCGCCCCACAGCCAGTACTTCTTGTCGAACAGGTTGTTCACCGACAGCGCCAGGCTGACGTAGCGGTTGAAGCGCCACCATGCCTGCAGGTCGACCACGCCGTAGCCTGACGGCTTGAAGTAGGTGAACGAGGTATCGTCGGTGCGCGTGACCGGCCGCGCGCCGCGCCAGCGAATGCCCGCGCCCTGGCCCGGCGTGCGCTCCCAGCTCAGGCCCGCGCTGGCGCGCAGCGGCGACACGCTGTTCAGCGGCTGGCTGGTCTGCTCGTTGATGCCATGCGCATACGCCACCGCGCCGTCGACGCGCCATTGCGGCAGGAAGCGCCACACCCCGCGCCACTCGGCGCCGTAGATGCGCACGCTGGTCTGGTTGCGGTACTGGTAGGTCGCGCGCAGGCCCGGCAGGCAAGCCGGATCGGTCGGGCAGTTGAGTTGGACCTGCTCGATAAAGTCGCGGTAGCGGTTGTCGAACACCGCCACGCTGGTCTGCACCTTGTCATCGGTATAGCGCGCGCCGATCTCGAACGAACGGCTCTTCTCCGCGTTCAGGTCGGCATTGGGCGCGGCGCCATAGCCCTGCACCGTGTTGCGGAAGCTGCCGTTGACTTCCTGGTAGTTGGGCGCGCGATAGCCGAAGACGTATTGCGCCCACAAGTTGATGCGGTCGGTCGCCTGCCACAGCGCCGACAGCTTGGGCGACACGTGCGAATCGCTCTTGCTGACGGCTGGGCGTCCCGCTGCATTGTTGTAGACCAGGTCGTCGCCATCGGGCGACAGCGAGTAGTGGTCATAGCGCAGCCCCGGCGTCAGCGTGAAGCGGCCGTCGAAGAAGCGCAGCTCGTCCTGCACGAACAGGCCGGTCTGGCGCGTCTCGCCGGTAGGAAAGTCGTGCCGCGGGAAGGTCTCGCCGGCAATCGACTTCGAGGTGGTGCCGGTAGTCAGGTTGCGCACGATGCCATCGCGCGATTCCGCCGAGCGCACGCGCATGAAATCGACGCCGCCGATGAGCCGGTGCTCGACGCTGCCGGTGGCGAAGGACTTGTCGGCCTGCACGTTGAAGCCGGTCTGCCGCTGCCTGAAAGCGAAGTCGAGATCGACACTGCACAGGCTGGTGCCGCGCGTGGTGGCCGAGCAGCCGGTGCTGGTATTGCTGCGCACCTGGTTGGTGAAGGTGCTGGTGTCGGCTTCCTGGTAGTAGACCTGCGCGGCCAGCCGGTCGAGCACGCCGCTGGCGGGCTTCCATTCGTAGTCCAGGCTGACTCGGTCGCGCTTCAGGTCTTCGCTGCCGGTCGACGAGGTCACACGCGGCAGCGCGGTGGAGAGCCGCAGGATGTCGGTGTCGGTATTGCCGTCGCGGTGCTCGTAGGTAAGCTTGAACTTGTGCTCCGGACTGGCGTTCAGCAGGATCTTGCCCAGCCACGCCTGCGTACGCACGTCCTGCGGGTTGGGCCTGGTGCGGTTGACCGAGTTGGAGTCGTCGCTGCCCATGTTCTTCATTTCATGCGCGTTGCGGTTCGCGTACATGAACAGGCCTTGGATGGTGTCGTTGCCGCCCGCGACGCCGGCGGTCTGCCCGAAGCCGTTGTCGATGCCGTTCCAGTTCAGGCCGAGCTCGCCGCCGACCGCGCGGCCTTGCGTCAGGTCGACCGGATCCTTGGTCGCATATGCCACCACGCCGCCGATGGCATCCGAGCCATAGAGGCTAGACGCCGGCCCGCGCAGCACTTCCACCCGTTTCAGGAACGAGAACTCCGGCGCATCGCGCGTGGCGCTGGAGATGTTCGACGGCCCGCCGCCGTTGAAGAAGTCCGGCAGCCGCACCCCGTCGACCATCTGCAGCACGCGGTTGTCTTCGATACCGCGGATATTGATGCTGCCCGCGCCAAAGCGGCGGCGGTCGCGCGGCACGTCGATATCGGGCTCGTCGGCGAACAGGCCGGTCTCGTCGACCGGCTGCGCGCGCTCGATCTGGCGCGCATCGCGGGTGGTGATGGTGGAGGCGACCGAGTCGGCGCGCTCCGCGGTGCGGGTGGCGGTGACCACCACTTCATTGAGGGCGGCGACGGTGGTGCGCTTGCTAGCGCCCTCGTCGGCAAAGGCTGGTGAACCTAGCGCTGCGCAAACGGCAGCAACAGGCGTGACCCGGACAGTGGCGCGCAGGCGCGCCAGGCAGCGACGTTTCATGGATTCTCCCCAGAAGAAATCGGACGCTGGCTGGCAAAAACCTGAACGGGATGGCTGGCTTGCGTGAAGGCGCTGCTCGCGAACAACTGGTGTCGCGGGTGACGCCGTTTTTAGTTAACGAGAATTATTATCATTTGGCGCTGATGCGTAAAGGACTTAGATCAAAGAATGTGGCGGCAGTACGACATGCATGCGATGTTCGAGATCGGCGCCGGGTGACGATGCAAACTTTGTTTGCTGCGGTGTTAGCAACCCACTACTATTTCATGTACGCGATCGAGTTCACCAGACAAGCCGCCAAGGCTCTGAAGGCAATGCCCACGAGCATGGCAGCAACGATCCGCGCAAAGATCGATGCTCTTGCTGTGGATCCCTACGCACCAAACCCGAATGCCAGAAAACTGGCCGGTCGCGAAGGCTATCGGCTGCGGGTTGGTGACTGGCGCGTGCTGTACCAGATCGAAAACGGCCGGCTAGTGATCGTGGTGCTGGCCGTCAGTCCACGTGGAGGCGCCTACAAATGACCGAAATCCAGTTTATCGAGCGGGACGGCCGCCGCGAGTTTGCGGTAGTACCCATAGAGGTTTGGGAACGCGTCAAGCATCTCATTGAAGCTGCCGACGACGTGGCCCTGTTCGATGCGGCGAAGGCCCAGGACGATGGCTTCCGGGTGCCGGCCGCGGTGCTGGACGCCGAGCTGGCTGGCGACCACCCCGTCAAGGCCTGGCGCAAGTACCGCCGGATGACGCAGGACGCGCTTGCCCAGGCCGCCGGCCTGAGCAAGCCCTATCTCAGCCAGATCGAGAACCGCTCCCGAGCCGGAAGCCGCGACGCACTGCAGAAGCTGGCGAAGGCGCTGGACATGCCCTGGGAGATGCTGGCGGACCAGAGCGAGGGCTGACACAGGGTAAAGGGCACGGGGAAAGGACGCCTCAGTGCTGCCGCACCGTTTCCCCGTGCACCTTCTCCGGCAGCTTGTTCCCCTCCGAATCGATCTGCAACGGCCCCGTCCCGGAGAACCGGTCCAGCGCCAGGTAGATCACCGGCGTGATGAACAGCGTAATCACCTGCGAGAACAGCAGCCCGCCCACCACCGCCAGGCCCAGCGGCTGCCGCAACTCGGCGCCCGCACCAAGGCCCAGCGCCAGCGGCAACGCTCCCATCACCGCAGCAAACGTCGTCATCATGATCGGCCGGAAGCGCAGCAGGCATGCCTGCCGGATCGCCTTCGCCGGCACCATGCCCTGTTCGCGCTGCGCGGCCAGCGCGAAGTCGATCATCATGATCGCGTTCTTCTTGACGATGCCGATCAGCATCAGCACGCCGATAACGGCGATCAGCGACAGCTCGACATTGAAGATAAACAAGGTCAGCAGCGCCCCCACCGCCGCCGAGGGCAAACCCGCCAGGATCGTCAGCGGGTGGATGTAGCTCTCGTACAGCACGCCCAGCAGCGTGTAGATCACCGCAATGGCCGCCACCAGCAGCACGATCTGCGTGGTCTGTGACGACTGGAACACCGCCGCGTCGCCGCCCCAGCTGGTGAAGATCGAGGTCGGCATGGCGATTTCCTGCCGGTAGCGGTCGATGCGCGACGACGCATCGCCCAGCGCCGCGCCCGGTGCCAGGTTGAACGACACCGTCACCGAGGGCAGTTGCCCCTGGTGGTTGACGGCGATCGGGCCGACCCGGCGCTCGGTGGTGGCGAAGGCGGAGATCGGCACCATCTGGCCGGTCTTGCTGCGCACGTAGAGCTTGGCGAAGGCGGTCTCGTCGACGCGGTCGATATCGGCCGCCTGCAGGATCACGTAGTAGTTGTCGATCGGCGTGTAGATGGTCGACACCTGCCGCTCGCCGAACGCGGAATACAGCGCGGTACGCACGTCCTGCATCTGCACGCCGAGCGCGTTGGCCTTGTCGCGGTCGATCGCCAGGTGCGCCTCCAGGCCGGACTGCTGCGAGTCGCTGGTGACGTCGCGGAAGATCGGGTCGTTGCGCATCTTCGCCATCAGCCGGTCGGAGTAGTCCTGCAGTTGTCCCGCCTTCACGCTCTGCAGCGTGTACTGGTAGCGGCTCTTGCTCTGGCGCCCGCCAAGCTGCAGGTTCTGCACCGGGGCGAAGTACACCGCCAGGCCAGGCACGCCGGCGACATCGCGCCGCAGCGACTCGATCACCTTGGGCATCGCTTCGCGCTCGCCGCGCGGCTTGAGTTCGACGAACATGCGGCCGGTGTTGATGGCAGGCGACGGGCCGCCGCCGATGGCGACCACGATGCTCTTGACCGCGGGGTTGGCGCGCATCCGTTCGGCCGCGTCGCGCAGGCGCTCGGCCATGGCGTCGAAGGAGATGTCCTGCGGGCCTTCGGCGTTGACGCGGATCTGGCCGATGTCTTCCTCGGGGAAGAAGCCCTTGGGGATGATGACGAACAGCACCGCGGTCAGCACGAAGGTCAGGCCAGCGACTGACAGCACGGTGCGGCGATGTGACAGGCACCAGTCCAGCCCGCGCGCATAACGGTGCAGCGTGAACTCGAACAGGTTCTCGAACCACTGCGTGGAACGCATGCCGAAGGTCTGCTTTTGCGCCGCAGCGGACGCGAGCGCCGCCTCGCCGGCATGGTCGCCGTAGGCATGGTGCGATTCATCCACCGGCACGTTCTCGGCCGACAGGAAGCGCGCGCACAGCATCGGGATCAGCGTCAGCGACACCGCCGCCGACACCAGGATCGCCAGCGACACCACCGCGGCGAATTCATGGAACAAGAGCCCGATCACGCCCGGCATGAAGAAGATCGGGATAAACACCGCCACCAGCGAGATCGAGATCGACATGATGGTGAAGCCCATCTCGCGCGAACCCACCAGCGCGGCCTTCAGCGGCGGCACGCCTTCCTCGATATGGCGCACGATGTTCTCGAGCATCACGATGGCATCGTCCACCACCAGGCCCACGGCGAGCGTGATGGCCAGCAGCGAGACGTTGTCCAGGCTGTAGCCGAACGCCTTCATCAGCGCCACCGTGCCGATCAGCGAGATCGGCAGCGACACCGTCGGGATCAGCGTGGCGGCGGCGCGGCGCAGGAACAGGAAGATCACCATCACCACCAGCGCCACGGTCAGCGCCAGCGTGAACTGCACGTCATGGATCGACTCGCGGATCGAGCGCGAGCGGTCGTTGACCACCGACACGCTGACCGAGCCCGGCATCTGCTGGATCAGGCGGGGCAGGGCGGCGTTGATCGAATCGACCACCGCCACGGTGTTGGCGTCGGGCTGGCGCAGCACGGCCAGCACGATCGAGCGCTCGTTGTTGAGCCAGCTGCCGGTCTTGATGGTCTCGACGCTGTCCTCGACCTCGGCCACGTCGGAGAGCCGCACCAGCGCGCCGTTGGGCTGGCTGGCAACGATGATATTGCGGAAGGCGTCGGCACTGGTCAGCTGCCGGTTGGCCTGGATGGTCAGGGTCTGGCGCGCGCTGTCGAGCGTGCCCACCGGCGTGTTGGCGTTGGCACGATTGAGCGCCGTGGCCAGCTCGTCCAGCGTCAGGCCGCGCGCGGCCAGCGCATCCGGATGCGCGCGCACGCGCACGGCAAAGCGCTTCTGCCCGAAGATCTGCACCTGCGCCACGCCCGGCAGCGTTGCCAGCGTGGGCGAGATCAGGTTGTCGCCAAAGGCATTCAGGTCGGCCAGGCTCATCGCCGGCGAGTTGATCGCCAGCAGCAGCACCGGCGCGTCGGCCGGATTGACCTTGCGGTACGACGGCGGCACCGTCATCTCGATCGGCAGCGAACGCTGGGCGCGGAACAGCGCCGCCTGCACGTCCACGGCCGCATCGTCGATATCGCGGTCGTTGTTGAATTCGATGGTGATGCTGGAGTTGCCGAGCGTGTTCTGCGAGCTGATCACCGTCACGCCGGGGATGGTCGCGAACTGCTTCTCGAGCTGCGTGGCCACCGACGCCGCCATGGTCTCGGGGCTGGCCCCGGGCAGCGTCGCGGTGACCTGGATCACCGGCGAGTTGAAGCTGGGCAGCGCCGCGATCGGGATGGTCGGGTACAGCACGATGCCGGCGACCACCACCGCCAGGCACAGCAGCACCGTCATCACCGGACGGCGGATGCAGAGTTCGGAGAGCGTCATGGCTCAGTGCCCCGTGGCGCCGTTGGCCGGGCGGGCGGCGGCGGCCGAAGCACTGGCGGCCGGCGCCTCGCGCACCAGCGCACCGGGACGCAGGTTCTGCGTGCCTTCCACCACCACGCGCGCGCCGGGCTGCACGCCCTCGACCACGGCGGCGGCGGCGGTGGTGGTCACCACCTGCACCGGCACGCGCGCGACCTTGCTGTCGGGCTGGACCACGTAGACGAAGCGCCCTTCCGGGCCGGTCACCACCGCCTGCGGCGGCACCGACAGTGCGCCCTTCAGGGTCTGCACCACGGCGCTGACGGTGGCATAGGTGCCGGGCCACAGGCGCTGCTCTTCATTGTCGAACTGGGCCTTGACGCGGATGGTGCCGTACTGCGGATCGACGGTGTTATCCACAAAGGTGATGCGGCCGGTCACGGGGGCCTTGTTGCCGTCGTTGGGCTGCGCGGTGACCTGCACCGGGCCGGCGTGCAGCGCCTCGCGCAGCGCGCCCAGCTGCCGCTCGGGCAGGCTGAAGGTCACGGCGATCGGCTGCACCTGGGCGACGGTGACCATCGGCATGGTGCTGTTGGGCATCACAAGCGAACCGGGGAAGGCGTTGATCACGCCGGTGCGGCCGCTGATGGTGGCCCGGATCGCGCCATAGCTGACCGCCACGCGGCTGGCTTCGATGGCGGCCTGGTCGGCGCGCACCGTGGCGGCGAAACCATCCACCTTGGCCTGCGCGGTGTCGACCGCGCTCCTGGAAATGAAATTGCGCTCCAGCAGTTCCCTGCTGCGCGCGAGTGTGCGGCGGGCATCGGCCAGGTCGGCCTGGTCTTTCAGCAGCTGGGCCTGGGCCTTGGCCAGGTTGGCCTCGTCCATGCGGGTATCGAGCGAGAACAGCAGGTCGCCCGGCTTGACGGTCTGGCCTTCCTTGATATGGACGGTGCGCACGGTGCTGGAGACCTGCGGGCGCACCTCGACTGTGGATAAGGCGGTGACATTGCCGTTGGCGGAGACCTGTAGTGGCACGTCGCCCTGCTGCACCCGCGCGGTGGACACCACCACGGCGGCGGGGGGCTTGGGCGCCGGCTTGGGTGCGAGCCAGGTGCGCCAGGCCAGCCAGCCCAGACCCGCTATTACCAGCACCACGGCCACCACCACCCACGGCGATACCCGGCCGCGCCCGGTCCCGGCGGCCGCACTCCAGTTGCTATCGACGAAGCTCTTGGGCTGGTCGATCCTGTCAGATTTCATATTGTGTGGACCCTCTGCACCGCGTCTTCGCGCCACTCCCCGTGATCCGCCCGGCTTGTTGTCATGAAATGTCGCCGGTGCGTGTTGCGCAAAGACTCTACTAGTACCGCGCTTCGCCGCCCGGAGCCAGCGCCGCGTATTACAGTCCGTTACAGGACCTGCAAGGGGTCGCGTGACGGGCGGCGCCAGCAAACGCCGTCCGGATCACGGAGGAGACCGGAGATGTGTGTAGCGGGGGGGGCGCTTGTATGGTTAGACAAACATTATCAGAAAAGCTGCCGCCGGCCATCGCGGCGCCACTGATTGACGCTGTCTATCGAGAGTTCGCGTGGCCCCGCCTGCACAATGACGGCGTCGCCGGCGCGAACTGAACCCGGGCGCACCACGCTGAGGTAGACGCCGGAGTAGCCGCTCAGCACCATGTCGCGCACCGCGTGGCGGTACCCGAGCGCGGCATTGAACTTGTAGCAGGGCTGGCGCGGGGATTCGACCCGCAGCAGAGCGGTGCCGACGCGCAGCAGGTCCCCGACCCACAGGTCCGCCTCGACCAGCCCTTCGAGCGTCAGGTTTTCGCCCACCGCGCCGTATGGCAGCGGCTGGCCCGACTCGGGCTGCGAGCAGGCGCGACGGCGCGCGTTCCACCACGGGTAATGTTCGGCCGGATAGGCGTAGACCGCCTTGTCCAGGCCGCCGTGCACGGTCAGGTCGGCCTGCTCGTCACCGGCCATGCCCAGCGCCAGCACCTGCACGCAGATCGGGTGCAGCAGCGTGCTGACCGGGTGCTTGCGGATGCCGGAGAGCACCACCGCCTCGGTGCCCGCGCCCGCCACCACCAGCGGAATGGCCTTGCCCAGGCTCACCGCCAGCACGCGCGCACCGGCATGCCAGGGTCTGGAATCGCTCACGTGCGCCCCCGCTTCGGTGGTTGTGGAAAGAGCTGTGGATAAGCTGCGGATATTCCTGAGGATAAGTGGGCGGATAAGGCTGTGGACAAGGGCTTGGTGCGGTGGCTCACCAGACGCGGTAGCAAGGGGCCGCGCGCCTGGGGCAGGCTGGCGGCGCGGCCGTCGGACCCGCGCCGTCTGGGGATCAGGCCTGCTGCGGCGCCTGCTGGCGCTGTTCCTGGCAGCCGAGCGCGCGGGCGCGCTGCGACACCGCCAGCGCGGCCAGCATCAGCCCGGCCGCACCCCAGTGCAGCGAATCGGCGCCGGCCACCGTGTAGATCGCGGCGCCGGCCATGGCGCCGATGGCCTGGCCCAGGTAGATCGACGAAGAATTGAGCGAGATCGATACCGAGGCCCGCTCCGGCGCCAGCAGCACCAGCCGCGCCTGCTGTGCGCTGTTGGTGGCAAAGCCGCCCACGCCCCACAGCATGAACAGCAGTACCAGCGCCACGCTGCCCAGTCCGGCCAGCGGCCACAGCACCATGGCGGTGATGGACGTCAGCAGCGTGACCTGCACGATCCGGCTCGGCGTGACCCGGTCCATGCGCGAGGCGGCCACGGCATTGCCGAACACGCCGCAGGCACCGTAAGCCAGGAACATCAGGCTGAGCGCCCCGCCGCTGATGCCGTACACGTCGCGCAGCAGCGGGGCGATATAGGTGAACACCGTGAACATGCCGGCCGACGAGATCATGGTGGTCAGCACCACCAGCATGATCGGCTTGTGGCGCAGCACCGCGCCCCAGGCCGCGCGCCCGACCGGCGGCACGTACAGCCCGCGCGGCAGCGCGCGCCACACCGCCACCGACACCAGCAGCGCCAGCACGCCCACCAGGGCCATGCTGACGCGCCAGCCCAGCGTGGTGGAAATCCAGGTGCCCAGCGGCACGCCCACCACGCTGGCAATGCTCCAGCCGAGGAACACAAAGCTGATGGCGCGCCCGCGCGTCTGCGCATTGACCAGCAGCGGCAGCGTGGCCGCGGTCTGCGGGGTGTAGATGGCCGCGCCGATGGCGGTCAGGAAGCGGATCGCCATCAGCGCCGCGAAGCTGGGCGCGAGCGCCGCGGCCAGGTGCATGACCCCATAGATAAACAGCGATCCGGCCAGCAGCAGGCGGCGGTCGATGCGCGAACCCAGCGTGGCAAACAGCGGCGCGCCGATGCAGGTGGCCAGCGCAAAGACCGATACCAGCTGCCCCGCACTGGCCGCGCCCAACCCGAAATCGGCGGCAATGTCGTTCAACATGCCGGTAACGATCATCGCGCCGGTGCCGATGATGAAATTGCCGACGCAGAGCGTCACGAGCCTGGGGTCCATGCCGGCCTTGGGGAGAGGGATGCGCGCGGGCGCTTGTTGTTGTCGGGGCTGCCGCGGGCCGTTGCGGCCGGGCGGTTAGGGAAGTCCCGAGTGTAGCGGCTTCGGCGGATTCGCGTTCGGGGCGGAATCTGCGCCCGCCGCAGCGATCACCGTGCGAACGGGGCCCCCTCTCCCGCGGGCGGGAGAGGGGCGCAAACCGGCAGGGGGGACGCCTTCAGCGCGATAACGCCGGCGTCAGTGCCTTCGGATTGACGATGCAGTCATGCTTGCCACCCAGCACGTCCAGGATGTTCTGGAACGCCGTGCGGAAGTACAGCTCGTAGCTGTCGCGCTCCACATAGCCCAGGTGCGGGGTGCAGATGCAGTTTTCCATGCGCAGCAGCGCATGGCCCTGCAGGATCGGCTCGGATTCGAACACGTCGATCGCGGCCATGCCGGGGCGGCCGCGGTTGAGCGCGGTGACCAGCGCGTTCTCTTCCAGCAGCTCGGCACGGCTGGTGTTGACGAAGAGTGCGGTCGGCTTCATCCGCGTCAGGTCGGTCAGCTTGACGATGCCGCGGGTGTCATCGTTCAGGCGCAGGTGCAGCGACAAAACGTCGCAGTCGGCAAAGAACTGTTCCTTGGATCCGGCCACGTCCAGGCCGTCGGCGCGGGCGGCTTCCTGCGAGGCCTCGCGGCCCCAGACCAGCACCTTCATGCCGAAGGCGCGGCCATAGCCGGCCAGCAACCGGCCGATCTTGCCGTAGCCCCAGATGCCCAGCGTCTGGCCACGCAACACCTGGCCGAGGCCGAAGTTGGGCGGCATCGTCGTCGACTTCAGGCCAGACTGCTGCCAGGCGCCGTGCTTCAGGCTCGCCACATATTGGGGGATGCGCCGCTGCGCGGCCATGATCAGCGCCCAGGTCAGCTCGGCCGGCGCCACCGGCGAGCCCACGCCCTCCAGCACGGCGACGCCGCGCTCGGTGGCGGCATCCAGGTCGATATGGCTGCCGGGGCCCGCGCCGACCTTGCCGGTCTGGCTGATCAGTTTCAGTTTCGGCAGCTTTTCCAGCAGTTGCCGGGTGATGCGGGTGCGTTCGCGGATCAGCACCACGGCTTCCACATCGGACAGGCGCGCGGCCAGCTGGCCCACGCCCTTGACGGTGTTGTTGAACACCTTGACGTCATGCCCCTCCAGCAGGCTGAAGCACGGCAGCTTGCGCACGGCGTCCTGGTAATCGTCGAGTACGGCAATCTTCATCGGCAACTCTGGTTGTCTACCGGCTCTTGTGCCGGTTGGTGCGCGCGGCAACGGAGCCGCGCGCCGGTCAACAGTATTGTTGAATACCCCTCGCCGGCGCTACGCAACCATACCCGCCATGCGACGGGTATGCCGCGCCAGCCGGCCGCGGCAATTGCTGCGCAGCAAAAAACAGGGGGGTGCGCCAGTGGTATCCTTGCCCGCTCCGGTGTCGCCGCGGATTGTCGGTCGAGCCCTGCTCCCGTCATGCAGCCCCATCCGGACAAAGCCCACCCGGCGCGCGCAGCCACCCCTGCGCGGGCGAAGCGCAACTTTAGCGCAGCCGCAGGGACCGCCGCGACCTTTGCACAACCCGGGTCGCCGCGGAGTTGTAACGGGATGTGACGATTCGGATATCACCGCCTGATGTTACCCACATCCTGTGACGATCTCGGATTTGCCGCCCGCCGGCCAAGGCTTTGCAAGGTTTCCTCTTCCCTTACTTCCCTTTACGAACCGGAGTTGCAGTATGAACCACCCCACGATGCAAGGCACGGCGCCAGTCAATGCACCGGCCTGGGTCAAGCACCCGAAGCTGGTGTCCTGGGTCGCGGAAATCGCCGCCCTGACCAAACCCGACAATATCTACTGGTGTGACGGGTCGCAGGAAGAATACGATCGCCTGTGCGAGCAGATGGTGTCCGCCGGCACGATAAAGCGCCTGAACCCCGCCAAGCGCAAGAATTCCTTCCTGGCGCTGTCCGATCCGTCCGACGTGGCCCGCGTGGAAGACCGTACCTTCATCTGCTCCGAAAAGCAGGAAGACGCCGGCCCGACCAACAACTGGACCGCGCCCGCCGAGATGCGCCAGACGCTGAACGGCCTCTTTGACGGCTGCATGCGCGGCCGCACGCTGTATGTGGTGCCGTTCTCGATGGGCCCGCTGGGCTCGCCGATCGCCCATATCGGCGTGGAATTGTCGGATTCGCCGTACGTGGCGGTGAACATGCGCATCATGACGCGCATGGGCAAAGCTGTTTATGAAGTGCTGGGCAGCGATGGCGCGTTCGTGCCGTGCGTGCACACCGTGGGCAAGCCGCTGGCCGCCGGCGAGAAGGACGTGGCGTGGCCGTGCAACCCTACCAAGTACATCGTCCATTTCCCGGAAACGCGCGAGATCTGGTCGTTCGGCTCAGGCTACGGCGGCAATGCGCTGCTGGGCAAGAAGTGCTTTGCGCTGCGGATCGCCTCGACCATGGGCCGCGACGAAGGCTGGCTGGCCGAGCACATGCTGATCCTCGGCGTGACCTCGCCCGAGGGCAAGAAGTACCACGTCGCGGCCGCGTTCCCGTCGGCCTGCGGCAAGACCAACTTCGCCATGCTGATCCCGCCCAAGGGCTTCGAAGGCTGGAAGGTCACCACCATCGGCGACGACATCGCCTGGATCAAGCCGGGCAAGGACGGCCGCCTGTACGCGATCAACCCGGAAGCAGGCTACTTTGGCGTGGCCCCGGGCACCAGCGAGAAGACCAACTACAACGCGATGGCGACGCTGAAGGAAAACGTCATCTTCACCAACGTGGCGCTGACCGACGACGGCGACGTGTGGTGGGAAGGCATGACCAAGGAAGCGCCGGCGCACCTGGTCGACTGGCAGGGCAAGGACTGGACCCCGGAAATCGCCAAGGCGACCGGCGCCAAGGCCGCGCACCCGAACGCCCGCTTTACCGCACCGGCCTCGCAGTGCCCGTCGATCGACGAGAACTGGGACAACCCGGCTGGCGTACCCATTGATGCGTTCATCTTCGGCGGCCGCCGCTCGACCACCGTGCCGCTGGTGACCGAGGCGCGCAACTGGACCGAAGGCGTCTACATGGCCGCCACCATGGGTTCCGAAACCACCGCCGCGGCCGCCGGCCAGCAAGGCGTGGTGCGCCGCGATCCGTTCGCCATGCTGCCGTTCTGCGGCTACAACATGAGCGATTACTTCGGCCACTGGCTCGAACTCGGCAAGAAGCTGGAAGCCGCGGGCGCCAAGCTGCCGAAGATCTACTGCGTCAACTGGTTCCGCAAGGACGCCGACGGCAACTTCGTGTGGCCGGGCTTTGGCGAAAACATGCGCGTGCTGTCGTGGATGATCGACCGCGTGGAAGGCAAGGGGCAGGGCGCCGAGCACGTGTTTGGCACCACGCCGCGGTATGAGGACCTGAACTGGAACGGCGTGGAGTTCTCGCCGGCGCAGTTCGAGCAGGTGACCTCGATCGATCGCGATGCGTGGCGCAAAGAGCTGGTGCTGCATGATGAGTTGTTTACGCAGCTGAAGCACCATCTGCCGCAGGCGCTGGCGGAAACGCGCGCGGCACTGGGCAAGCGGCTGGAAGGCTGACGCTCCTGGGACCGTGCTGACAAGGCTGGCGTAGCGCCACGTTTGTCAGCAAACCAACGCCCGTCTCTACTGAGGCGGGCGTTTTTTTATCCCGCCTCGCTATCCCCCAGCGTCTCCACCGCATACTTCACCAACCCCGCCCGCCCCTCGATTCCCAGCTTGCGCTTCAGGTTGAGCCGGTGCGTTTCCACCGTGCGCACCGACACTCCAAGCTGCACCGCAATCTCCTTGTTCGCCATCCCCCGCCCGATGCAGCCAAGGATGTCGCGCTCGCGCCGGGTCAGCGCGTCGAGCGGGCCAGGGCTCTGCTCGGCCATGCCGCGCGCGATACGGGCACTGTAGAACACCCGCCCGGCCAGCACTGACTGGATCGCCGCCATCAGCTCGTCAGCCGGCGCGTCCTTGAGCACATAGCCCCGCGCACCAGCGCGCACCGCCTGGCGCACATACTCCAGGTTGTCATGCATCGACACGATCAGCACCGCCAGTTCCGGATACCGGTCGTGCAAAGCCGACGCCAGCGCGATGCCACCCATGCCGCGCATGCCGATATCGGTGATGACGAGGTCCGGCAGCTCGGCTTCACCGGCACGGTCCAGCCACGCCAGCGCGGCCTCGCCGTCGTCAGCCTCGCCCACTACTCGCAGGCTGGGCTGCAACGCCAGGTGCATGCGCATGCCGTCGCGCACCAGCGCGTGGTCGTCGATCAGCAGCACGCGGGCGGGTGCGTCGGTGCCGCCGTGGGCGAAGTCGGGAAACTGGGTCATGACTGCGAGGGTCCTGCTGAAACGGGATCGTGCGGAATGGCCGGGACCTTTGCCGCAGGCTTGGCCAGCGGCAGGGACGCGATCAGCTCGGTGCCGCCGATGCCGGAAACGATGCCGAACTGCCCGCCCAGCGCGGCGATGCGCTCGCGCAGGTTGCGCAGGCCGATGCCGCGCTGCGGGTCGAGCTGCATGCGCGCCACGTCGAAGCCGCTGCCGTCGTCGCGCACGGTCAGGCGCGTGGCATCGGCATCGAATGCCAGCGACACGCTTACGCGCCGCGCACGGGCGTGGCGCTCCACATTGGTCAGCGCTTCCTGCGCGATGCGGAACAGTGCCGTGGCCTGTTCATCGGGCAGCTCGCGCGGCGTACCGGCTTGCGTCACCGCGATCTCCAGCCGGCTGCCGCCCTGCATCTCGCGCGCAAGGTGCTGGAGCGCGGCATGGAGGCCCAGGTCGTCGAGCAGGGCGGGGCGCAGGTTGCGCGCCACGCGTCGCACCTCGTTAAAGACGGTGTCGAGCCGGTTCAGCGCCATGCCCAGCACCGGCGCCACCGCGGCGCCTTCGGTCGGCGCCAGGCGCAGGCGGTTGGTGGCGGTTTCCAGCACCAGCTTGACCGATACCAGCAACTGGCTGATGCCATCGTGCAGCTCGCGCGACAGCCGCGCGCGTTCTTCCTCCTGCGACTGCACCACGCGCTGCGCCAGCTGGCGCAGCTTGGCGTCAGCCTCACGGTGTTCACTCACGTTGAGCGCCAGGCCGCTGGCGGCCACCAGCAGGATGCTGATCGCGGCGATCACGCCGATCCAGGCCATGGTTTCGCGGATATCGGTCTCGGCGCGCGCGTCGAGCTGGCGCAGCGTGCTCTCCACGTCATCCAGGTAGATGCCGGTGCCGAGCATCCAGCCCCATTCGGGCACCGCCACCACGTAGCCGAGCTTGGGCGCGAGCTGCTGCGACGAGGGCTTTTTCCACAGGTAGCGCACCGCGCCGCCGCCGCCCCTGGCCGCGGCGATCAGCTGCTGGATGGGCAGCGCACCCTGCGGATCGCGCATGGTCCACAGGTCCTGGCCGACCAGCTCGGGCTGGCGCGGGTGCATCAGGTTGCGGCCCTGCAGGTCATACAGGAAGAAGTAGCCGTCGGGGCCATAGTCGAGGCGGGCGAGTGCCTCCATCGCCGCCCGCCGGGTGTCGGCGTCGTTGCGACCGGAGCGCACCATCGGCGCGATCGCACTCTGCGCCAGTTCTACGTAGTGGCGCAGTTCGGTTTCCTTGCTCTGCAGGTAGGCGGCCTCGACCAGCGCGCGTTCGTGCTGCGCGAGCTGGGTGGCCTGGTAGCGCACGGCAAGCGCGATGCCGAGCATGGCCACCGCTAGTGGCGCCACGGCAAGCAACAGGATCTTCTGGCGGAGTTTCATACAGGACCGGGGTAAACACCGACGCCGCGCAGGCGGCATGCCACCGTCGATTTGCGTAGTACTACGCAGAAGTGCTGCGTAGTTACGCGCTTGTGCGGGGTTTGGCGGGTGTCAATACTACACGCCGGACACGCCCCCGCCCCAGCAAGGCGCGCGTGTCGACGCAGTTGGTGCACCAGACAACCCTGGACGGTGCATCGCCTGCCTGCACGACGAGACCCGGAAACGACTGACAAACCGGGCGCGCAGCAGCAGATCCCAGGAGACGCTCTCACCGCCGGAATCACCGCAAGCTGCCCGCCGTTCCCCGTTCTTCGCCGCCGCAGGCTATCCAAAATCCCGGTCTGAGGAGACCTTCACTATGAATCGCATCGGAGAACACCTGGTGTGGCTGGCCGTCGCCGTGCTCGGCGCGTTTGCCTTCGGCACTGTGGCGCTCGCGCGCGGCGAGGCCGTCAGCGCGCTGTGGATCGTGGTTGCCGCGCTCTGCATCTACCTGATCGCCTACCGCTACTACAGCCGCTTTATCGCCGACAAGGTGATGCAGCTCGATCCCAAACGCATGACACCGGCCTGGCGCCATAACGACGGCCTGGACTACGTGCCGACCAACAAGGCGGTGCTGTTCGGCCACCACTTTGCCGCCATCGCCGGCGCCGGCCCGCTGGTCGGCCCGGTGCTGGCCGCGCAGATGGGCTATATGCCGGGCATGCTGTGGCTGCTGGCCGGCGTGGTGTTCGCCGGCGCGGTGCAGGACTTCATGGTGCTGTTTATCTCCACGCGCCGCGACGGCCGTTCGCTGGGCGACCTGGTCAAGTCCGAGATGGGCACGGTGCCGGGCATGATCGCGCTGTTCGGCTGCTTCATGATCATGGTCATCATCCTGGCGGTGCTGGCGCTGATCGTGGTGAAGGCGCTGGCCGACTCGCCGTGGGGCACCTTCACCGTGGCGGTGACGATCCCGATCGCGCTGTTCATGGGCATCTACACGCGCTACATCCGCCCGGGCCGCATCGGCGAGGTGTCGGTGATCGGCTTCGTGCTGCTGATGCTGGCCATCATGGGCGGCCAGTATGTGCATGAGAGCGCCACGCTGGCGCCGCTGTTCACCTTCGACGGCAAGGCGCTGACGTGGATGCTGATCATCTACGGCTTTATCGCCGCCGTGCTGCCGGTGTGGCTGCTGCTGGCCCCGCGCGACTACCTGTCGACCTTCCTGAAGATCGGCACCATCATCGCGCTGGCCGTGGGCATCCTGATCGTCGCGCCGGAACTGAAGATGCCGGCCTTCACGCAGTTCGCGCAAGGTGGCGGGCCGGTGTGGTCGGGCAACCTGTTCCCGTTCCTGTTCATCACCATCGCCTGCGGCGCGGTGTCGGGCTTCCATGCGCTGATCTCGTCGGGTACCACGCCCAAGCTGCTGGAGAATGAAACCCACGCGCGCTTTATCGGCTACGGCGCGATGCTGGCCGAGTCCTTTGTCGCCATCATGGCGCTGGTGGCCGCCTCGGTGATCGAGCCGGGCGTGTATTTCGCCATGAACAGCCCGGCCGCCGTGATCGGCACCACGCCGGAAGCGGTAGCGCAGGCCGTGTCGACCTGGGGCTTCGTGATCACGCCTGACGTGCTGGTGCAGACTGCCAAGGACGTGGGCGAGAACACCATCCTCTCGCGCGCCGGTGGCGCGCCGACGCTGGCCGTGGGCATCGCCCACATCCTGCACCAGGTGGTGGGCGGCCAGGCCATGATGGCGTTCTGGTACCACTTTGCCATCCTGTTCGAGGCACTCTTCATCCTGACCGCCGTCGACGCGGGCACCCGCGCCGGCCGCTTCATGCTGCAGGACCTGCTGGGCAGCTTTATCCCGTCGATGCGCAAGACCGATTCGCTGGTCGCCAACCTGACCGCCACCGCGCTGTGCGTGGCGGCCTGGGGTTACTTCCTGTACCAGGGCGTGGTCGATCCGCTGGGCGGCATCAATACGCTGTGGCCGCTGTTCGGCATCTCCAACCAGATGCTGGCCGCGGTGGCGCTGGTGCTGGGCACCTGCGTGCTGGTCAAGATGAAGCGCGGCCAGTACGCCTGGGTCACGCTGGTGCCGACCGTCTGGCTGCTGATCTGCACGCTTACCGCCGGCTGGCAGAAGCTGTTCGATGCCGACCCCAAGGTCAGCTTCCTGACCCACGCCGCCAAGTTCAGCGCCGCCATTGCCGAAGGCAAGGTGCTGGCCCCGGCCAAGTCGATGGAGCAGATGCACCGCATCGTCTTCAACGACTACCTGGACGCCGGCCTGTGCGCGCTGTTCATGCTGGTGGTGCTGTCGATCGTGTTCTACGGCTTCAGGACGGCGCTGCAGGCGCGCGCAGCGAACCGCCCGACCGACAAGGAAACGCCGTTCGAGCCCCTGCCGGGCGCCGCTTCGGCCCAGTAACCCGGGAGCCCGCCATGCTGGAACAACTCGGAACCATGGGGCGCTACCTGGGGCAGTCGCTGCGGCTGATGGTCGGGCTGCCCGACTACCAGACCTATGTGGCGCACATGGAAAGCACCCACCCGGACCGCGAGCCGATGAGCTACGAGGAATTCTTCCGCGAGCGCCAGGAGGCACGCTACGGCGGCGGGCAGGGCAAGTGCTGCTGAGCACACGCTGAATCGGCCAGCCTTCGCGGCTGGTTAGAGACAAAGCAGACAGGCGATCACACGATCGCCTGTTTTTTCATTAAGTGTTGTATTTCCGCCGCGCATTTGTAACGCGCGAAGGCCGTTTCTGTAGAGGGTTACAGGCCTTTACAGGTGGTTACAGCAAGGCTCCGGCTGCTTATCTACACTTGCGTCACATCATGGCAATTCGAGGAAAAAACATATGACTCGCCATCCCGTTCGCAACCTGACTATTGCCCTCGCCCTGGCGGCCAGCGCGCTGCCGGCCTTTGCGAGCGACATGAACAACGCCCTGGGCGGCGCACTCGGCGGTGTCGCCGGTGCTGCGGTGGGCGGCGCGCTGGGCGGTAGCACCGGCGCGGTGATCGGTGGTGCAGTGGGTGGCGGCGCCGGCGGCGCTGTGACCTCGAACCGCCGCGAGCGCACCGGCGCCATCATCGGCGGCGCGCTGGGTGGCGGTGCGGGTACCGCTGCGGGTAACGCCATGGGCGGACGCACTGGCGGCCTGATCGGTGCCGGCCTGGGTGGCGGCGCGGGTGCGGCGCTGGGCGGCAATATCTCGCGCAGCAACTCGTACGAAAATGACCACCACCGCCACGGCTATTACAAGAGCCACTACAAGCGCAAGAAGCACAGGCATCACCACCACCGCCACCACGACCACGATTAAGTCGCATCAGCGGTAAAGAGAACGGGCCGGAATGGCCCGTTTTTTATTTGCGGCGTCTGGCATAATCGTCCCGACCTCACCCCCAAACCACCGCGTGCGGCAACAAAGAAGCCCGCAGCCGGTACGGTCCGGGTGCGGGCTTCTTCTCCAAGAAAGTCGGAGAGGCCGTCAGGGCGCTCTCCCAAAGACCTGTGGAGACCAGGTTGAAACAGAAGGGCCGCCGGCAGTGGCTGCGGCCCCTGGGCGAGCCTCAGAGCGGGGCGCGATCGGAAGTGGTTTCGTACTTCGCGCCGTCGGTAAAGGCGTTGAACTTGCCGGCACGGGCGCCATCGGTGAAGGCGTCAAACTTGCCGGTCTTGGCACCGTCGGTGTACGGGTCGAACTTGCCCACCTTGGCGCCATCGCTGTAGACATCGAACTTCGCGCCGTCGGTGAACACATCGAACTTGCCGTTCTTGGCAAAGGCCGGCGCGGCCGACAGGGCGGCGGCGAGGGTGGCGACAGCGATCAGGGCGTAGCGTTTGGTTTTCATGATTCAGGCCTTCTCTATAGCACGGATGCCTGAGCCGTCACTTCGACGAAAGACTATGTTGCATTGCGGCATCCAATGGCTAGATATTAGGCATTTCCCTCATATCAATAAATATCAGGAGCCACAATGATTAGTTTTGATTCGAACAATAAAACGGGCTGATTGCGTAAAAATTCAGCGCAGAACCGGGAGACTATGTCATGGATCGCCTGCAATCGATGCGTGTGTTTTCCAAGGTGGTGGAGTTGGGAAGCTTCGCGCGTGCAGCGCAGCAGCTGGAAATGTCCAATGCTGTGGTCACGCGCTACGTGGCCGACCTGGAAAGTCACCTGGGCACGCGCTTGCTCAACCGCACCACCCGCAGCCTGTCGCTGACCGACGCCGGCGAGACCTACCTGCAGCGCTGCCAGCAGATCCTGGAAGACGTGGAAGAAGCCGAGAGTGTGGTCACCGCGCGCAGCCAGTCGCTGTCGGGCACGCTGCGGCTGGTGACGCCCGTGATGTTCGGGCTGCACCTGCTGCCGGAACTGCTGTCGCGCTTCCAGCGGCTTTATCCGGATGTGGTGTTCGATGTGATTCTGTCGGACCGCAATGTCGATATTGTCGAAGAAGGCCGCGACGTGGCCGTGATGCTGTCCGACCTGGGCCTGGGCTCGCACCTGGTGGCGCGCCCGCTGTTGTCGGCCGAGGTGGTCCTGTGCGCCTCGCCCGGCTACGTGGCCGCGCACGCGCCGCTGCGCCATGCCCATGAACTGACCCACCACCGCTGCATCGCCATGCGGCTGCCCAGTGCCGAGCACGAATGGACGCTGCTGGGCCCCGAAGGCGAGGTAACCGTGCCGATCCGACCGGGGCTGCTGTGCAGCAACGCCGAGCTGGCGCACCAGGCGGCGCTGGCCGACATGGGCGTGGCGATGCTGTCCTCATACCTGGCTCGCCCGAATATCGAATCCGGCAAGCTGGTGCACGTGCTCCAGCAATACCAGCTGCCGCGCCGCGATGTCAGCGTGGTGTATCCGAGCCGCAAGTTCCTGCCGACCAAGGTACGCGCCTTTATCGACTTCCTGCTGGAAGAAGGGCAGGTACGCGGCAAGGAGGCGCAGCCTGCGCCGCCCCCGGGACATGACGCCCACGCGGTGCGGACCTGACACCAGGCCATACCCAGCCAGCAAAGCAAAGCGCCCGGACATGCCGGGCGCTTTGCATTCTGACGCTGACAGGCGCTGGTGGCGCGCTGGTACCGCGGTGGTACCGATTACTCGCCGGCCGCCGCAGCGCGAGACTTCTTCGCCGCTGGCGTCTTGGCGGGTGCCTTCTTGGCCGCGGTCTTGGTGGCCGCCGCCTTCTTGGCCGGTGCCTTGGTCGCGGCCGTCTTGGTGGCCGCGGTCTTGGCAGCCGTCTTGGTGGCTGGCGCCGCCTCGGCCTCGTCCTCAGCCGCGCCGCGCGAGGCCGGCTTGGCGGCAGTCTTCGCCGCCGTCTTGGCACCCGCCTTGGGCTCACGCGCCTCGAACTCGAAGCCGATCTTGCCGTCCGGCTGCTTGACCAGGAAGGCCTTGAAGTTGCGGCCCGTGCGCGACGACTTGAAGCCGGTCAGCAGGTCGGTCTTGCCGTCGTTGAGCAGCTTGCCGATCTGCTCGCGGCTGATCTCCTGCTGCAGGATGATCTTGCCGGTGGTGAAGTCGCAGCTCTTGGGGCTGGCCACGCTGTTCTCGCAGACGTACTTCATGCCGTGCTCGAACACCGCGCCGCCGCACTTCGGGCAGGTGCCCACCGGCTCCTGGCCGCTGAAGTCGACCGGCTCGCCGTCGCCTTCCTCGTCGCTCTGGCCGAAGTCGAACTCCATCTTGTAATGGCCGTCGTCGTCCTTGCCCAGCTTCAGGATGGCCGCGAACGGCCGGCCCATCTTGCTGCGGAAGCCCTGCAGCGGACCGATCTCCTTCTTCAGCAGCAGTTCCTCGACCTCTTCGATCTCGAACTGGCGCCCGCCCGGGATCTTGCTGATCGAGAACTCGCAAGCGGTGCAGGCAAAGCGGCGGTAGTTCTCCTTGACCTGCCCGCCGCACTGCGGGCACGGCGTGTCCAGCGTGGCATAGTCGCCCGGGATGGTGTCGCTGTCGTATTCCTTGGCGCGCTTGACGATCT
Source organism: Ralstonia pickettii (assembly GCA_050987995.1). GTDB lineage: Bacteria > Pseudomonadota > Gammaproteobacteria > Burkholderiales > Burkholderiaceae > Cupriavidus > Cupriavidus pickettii_B. The sequence goes on along the minus strand of CP158803.1, from coordinate 4,388,536 downwards.
GCTGCGTCATCTGCGCGATCTCGAGCATGAACTCGTCGCGCTTCAGGCGCCCGCGTTCGATCTGCGAGAGCTTGTGTTCCCACTCGCCGGTCAGCTCGGCCTGCGTCAGTTCCTGCACGCCCAGGCCGCGCAGCAGCGTCATCAGCTGGAACGCCTTGGCCGTGGGAATCAGCTCGCGGCCTTCGCGCACCAGGTACTTTTCCGTCAGCAGGCCTTCGATGATGGCCGCGCGCGTGGCCGGCGTGCCCAGGCCCTTGCCGGCCATGGCTTCGCGCAGCGCGTCGTCGTCCACCAGCTTGCCGGCGCCTTCCATCGCGGACAGCAGCGTGGCTTCGTTGTAGCGTGCGGGCGGCTTGGTGGTCAGGCCGACGCTCTCGACCTTGTCGGCCTTGACCTTCTCGTCCTTGGCCACCGGCACCAGGTTGGCGGCATCCTTGTCGCCCTGCGCCTCGCGGCCGTAGATCACCAGCCAGCCCGGGTTGACCAGCACCTTGCCCTCGGTCTTGAAGTGATGGCCGGCAACTTCGGTGATGCGGGTCGTGACCTGGAACTCGGCCGCCGGGAAGAACACCGCCAGGAAGCGGCGCACGACCAGGTCGTACAGTTTCTGCTCCGGCTCGGACAGGTTCTTGGGCGCCTGCAGCGTCGGGATGATAGCGAAGTGGTCGCTGATCTTGCTGTTGTCGAAGATCTTCTTGTTCGGCCGTACCCAGCCCTGCGCCAGGATCTTCTTGGCATGCGGCAGGTAGTTGGGCGAGCTGTCGGCCAGCATGTCCATAGTCTGCTTGACCGTGTCCAGGTAGTCCTCGGGCAGCGCGCGCGCGTCGGTACGCGGGTAGGTCAGGACCTTGTGCTTTTCATACAGTGCCTGCGCCAGGCCGAGCGTGTTCTTGGCCGAGAAGCCGAAGCGCGAGTTGGCTTCGCGCTGCAGCGTGGTCAGGTCGAACAGCGCCGGCGACTGCTGCGTCGACGGCTTGGATTCCTCGGTGACGGTGCCGGTCTTGTCGCGGCAGGCGGCGACGATGCTCTTGGCCTCGGCCTCGCTCCACAGGCGCGACTCGCGCGCCTCGGGATCGAACTCGCTCTTCTTGAACTTGGGGTCGTACCAGCGGCCTTCGTACAGGCCGGCGGCGGCGATGAATTCGGCGCGCACTTCCCAGTAGTCGCGCGGCACGAAGTGCTTGATCTTCTCTTCGCGCTCCACCACGATCGACAGCGTCGGCGTCTGCACGCGGCCCACGGTGGTCAGGAAGAAGCCGCCGCCCTTGCTGTTGAAGGCGGTCATGGCGCGCGTGCCGTTGATGCCGACCAGCCAGTCGGCCTCGGAGCGGCAGCGCGCGGCGTCGGCCAGCGGCAGCATGTCTTCGTCTTCACGCAGGCTGGCAAAGCCGTCGCGGATGGCCTGCGGCGTCATCGACTGCAGCCACAGCCGGCGCACCGGCTGCCTGGCCTTGGCCTGCTGCGCGATCAGGCGGAAGATCAGTTCCCCTTCGCGCCCCGCGTCGCAGGCGTTGATCAGAGCGGTCACGTCCTTGCGCTTGATCAGTCGGTTCAGCACCTTCAGGCGCGACTCGGTCTTTGGGATCGGGCGCAGGTCGAAATGCGGCGGGATCACCGGCAGGTTGGCAAAGCTCCACTTGCCGCGCTTGACTTCATATTCGTCCGGCGCGGCGATCTCGACCAGGTGGCCGACTGCCGAGGACAGCACATAGTCGTCGCTCTCGAAATACTCGTCGTGCTTGGTAAACCCCCCGAGGGCACGGGCGATATCCGCCGCGACCGACGGTTTTTCCGCGATGATGAGGGCTTTTGACATGGAAAGGGTCCTTGCGAGCCGCTTCCGGCAACCCGCTAATGCACTGCAAACGAAGTAATCAGAACGCCGGGAGGCTTTGAGGCGCCAATAATAAGCGCGGTCTCGACGGCGGTGCAAGCAAGCGCCGCCGCGCGTGGCCGCGCTGGCTAGGCGGCGCCAGCTCCCCCGGCAAGTAACCAGTCCAGCACCTGCGGCACATCTTCGGCACTCGCCGGCATGGCCGCGCCGCGGGTCAGCATACGCTCCAGCACCTCGATATGCGGCAGCAGCGTGCCATAGAACTGCGGCGTGCCGCCCGACGCCGGCTGCACCAGCACCGTCGGGAAGTTCTCGATATCGATATCACCGAGCGCATCAGCATGCGTCTCGATGTCGATCCAGACAAAGCAATCCTGCGGATGGCGCCCGGCCAGGGCCGTCAGCGCCGGCAGGTAGTCCCGGCACGTGCCGCACCACTGCGCGCACAGGCAGGCGACCAGGCGGCCTTGCGGCCGCGCCGCCAGGCACTCGGCAATAGTGTCGGCATCACGCTCAGGGAAGTAAACGGTCATGACATCGGAAACATAAGGCGCCCGCGGCACGCGGACAGCCGGCGATTGTATCGGTATTGCGCTCCGGCCTCCTCGGGGCGCCTAGCGGACGGCTCAGCCAAGACGCCGGAACAGGTTTCCCGGTAGACGCTCGGCGTGGCCAGCCAGTTCCAGCTCAAGCAGGCGTGCCGCCGCGGCTTCCGGGGGCTGGCCGCTGCGTTCGCACAGCGCGTCCAGCGTAACCGGATCGTAGCCGAGTGCGGCCAGCAGGGGGTCGGAAGTGTCGGCAAAGTCAGAAAAGTCCGGTTGGCCCGGCTGGCCGGTTGGCGTGGTGGCGGGGGTGGGCGCAGCGGTAGGTACGCTCGCGCCGCCATGGGGCGCGGGGGCGGGCAGGCCGACTTCTTCCAGCACGTCCTGCGGGCATTCCACCAGCTTCGCGCCCTGGCCGATCAGCAGGTGGCAGCCTTTGGACAGTGGCGCGTGGATCGAGCCGGGGATGGCAAACACATCGCGCCCGAGCTCGGCCGCGAGCCGCGCCGTGATCAGCGAGCCCGAGCGCGCCGCCGCCTCCACCACCAGCACGCCGCGCGCCAGCGCCGCGATGATGCGGTTGCGGCGCGGGAAGTTGCAGGCCAGCCCGCGCATGCCCAGCGGGAATTCGGTGACGATGGCGCCGCGCTCGGCCACTTGGTGCGCCAGCGCCAGGTTCTCGCGCGGATAAACGATATCGGCGCCGGTGCCGGTCACCGCAACGGTGCCGCCGCGGCCGAGCAGGCCGCCGGCATGGGCCGCGGCATCGACACCCTGCGCCAGCCCCGACACCACCGCCAGACCGGCGTCGGACAGCGCGCGCCCGAAGGCCTGCGCGTTGCGCTTGCCCTGTGTGGTGGCGCCGCGCGCGCCGACGATGGCCACCGCGGGGCGCGCCAGCAGCGCGGGATCGCCCTTGATATATAGCAGCGGCGGCGGATCGGGCAGGTCGAACAGGCGCGCGGGGTAGGCGTCGTCGGCCAGCGTGACCAGGTGGTTGCCGGGGGTATCGAGCCAGGCAAGCGTGCGCGCGGCCAGCGCCGACAGCGCTGCGCCGGGGGCAGCCAGCACCGCCCGGGCCTGTTTTTTCGGCACCACCGCGGACAGGGCCTCGACGCTCTGCGCCAGCACTTGCTGCGGCAGCCCGAACGCGGCCAGCAGCAGGCGCGCGGCCACCGGGCCGACCCCGGGCGCGCAGGCCAGCCGCAGCCACGCCATCACGTCATCGGGGTCGCGCGTGCTGTCCCGCCGCGCCAGGCCGGCGACGGCGTTGCCTGGGAAAGCGGCGGCCGCCGTGGCCGCCGGCCAGGTCCCGACCAAGGCCGGCTCAGCGCGGCGAGGTGGCGCGGTCGCCGACCGCGATCACGTTGGAGGCGTCGGTAACCAGTGCGTACGCCACGCCGGGGAACACGCGGAAAACAAAGGCCAGCCCGTAGCGCTCGTCCGGCAGGCGGATATTGCGGTTGCTGTCGGTCTTGTCGTGCACGATCTCGCCGGTGCGCGACAGCGCCAGCACCTGCCCGGGTTCCAGCCCCGCGTTGCTGCCGACGTTGAGCACCACCACCTGCTTGGCGCCGCCATACTGCACGCCGCCGTAGACCTTGGCCACGCGGCCGTCGACCTCGGTGTCGGGCGCACGCGGCACGTAGCGCACCGCTTCGCGCGCGGGCTGCGGCATCAGCATCGTGCCCACGCCCATTTCCTGCTGGGCCTGGGTGACCTGCAGCGTCGAAACCGAGTCCGGGCCCTGCGCGCCGCGCGCCAGGCGCACGTTGCCTTCGTACTCGGCCTCGTAGCCGAGCACGGCGTTGGTGACGGGATCGCGCACCGGGGTGACCGGGCGGTAGGCCTGCCAGTCGCTGCCCGGCGGCGCGTCGACGGCGATGCCGCGCGCGTAGGCATTGTCGTCGCGGCCGAGGTACACGCGCGACTCGGGCACCGCCACGATGCGCGCGGAGGTGGCGAGCGTGCCTTCGTCGACCACGAGCGGGCGGATCAGGAAGGGCTCGATATCGCTGGCGGGGATGCTCAGGATGGCGGCGCTGTCGGCGGCGCTGCCGCGCGTGCGCGGCGACAGGTGCACCGTGTTGCTGCTGCCTGGCGTGGTCGACAGCCAGGCGCGGCCGTCACGCTGGATCAGGTACAGTATCTGGCCCGGATAGATCAGGTGCGGGTTGCGGATCTGCTCCCGGTTCATGCCCCACAGGTCGGGCCAGCGCCAGGGCTGGCGCAGGTAGCGGCCCGAGATCCCCCACAGCGTGTCGCCCGTGCGCACGGTGTACTGCGACGGCGCATTGGGGGCGAGTTCTGAAACGGGGATGCCCTGCTGGGCAGTGCGCTGGGCCTCGGCCTGCTGCGCCGGCGTGACCGTGAGGTCCGCGGCCACGGCCGGCAGGCTGGCCGCCGCAGTGAGCCCGGCGGCACTCAGCATGAGGAGGGTTAACGCGTGCAGCCTGCGGCCCGACGCCGCCTGGTGTTCTTTGGTAAGATCGCGCATTTTCCTGACCGGCCGATGGTTCGGCCGGATTGACCCGGGAGAGCGCGCCTGCTGCGGCGCGCCTTGAATTTTTGTACTTGCGCCCCGATTCTGCATGTAAACACCGGCCGCCGCAACGCGACTGGTGCGCCGGCAGCGGCCGGCGTTGCGCCCTAGCATCATGGCAAAACTCGACATCCTGACCTACCCCGATCCCCGCCTGCACACCGTCGCCAAACCCGTGGCCGCGGTGGACGACCGCATCCGCCAGCTGGTCAAGGACATGGCGGAAACCATGTACGAAGCGCCCGGCATCGGGCTGGCCGCCACGCAGGTCAACGTGCACGAGCAGGTGGTGGTGATCGACGTGTCCGAGACGCGCGACCAGCTCCAGGTCTTCATCAACCCGGAAATCACCTGGGCCAGCGAGAACCGCAAGGTGTGGGAAGAGGGCTGCCTGTCGGTGCCCGAGGTCTACGACCGCGTCGAGCGCCCGGACCGCGTCCGCGTGCGCGCGCTCAACGAGAAGGGCGAGAGCTTCGAGCTCGACGCCGACGACCTGCTGGCCGTGTGCATCCAGCACGAGATCGACCACCTGCGCGGCAAGGTCTTCGTGGAATACCTGTCGCCGCTCAAGCTCAACCGCATCAAGAGCAGGCTGCAGAAGCGCGAGCGCACCCGCATGTGACATCGCGTGGGCACTGCTCACACAAAGATGTAACAGCCCGCGCGAATCGGCGCTGCGGCGCCCGGCCCCTTGGCCGGGTCTGCTATCTTTATGACTTCCGAAGAACAAACGTACCGGCCGCTATAGCGGCCGGTACTGCTTTATGCCGGAACCTGCCATGTCGCAAGCCTCCCCAGCCAGACCCCTGCGTGTCGCCTTTGCCGGCACGCCCGAGTTCGCGCGTGTCGCGCTTGAAGCCATCCATGCAGCCGGCTTTCCCGTCGTGGCCGTACTCACCCAGCCGGACCGTCCCGCCGGCCGCGGCATGCAGCTGCAGGCCAGCCCGGTCAAGCAATTCGCCGTCGCCAGCGGGCTCGGCCCGGTGCTGCAGCCGCGCTCGCTGCGCCGCCAGGGCAAGTATCCGGAAGAGGCCGCGGCCGCGGTGGACGCACTGGCTGAGATCGCCCCCGACGTGATGGTAGTGGCCGCCTACGGCCTGATCCTGCCAGCCGAGGTGCTGGCGCTGCCGCGCCTGGGCTGCCTCAATATCCACGGCTCGCTGCTGCCGCGCTGGCGCGGCGCGGCGCCGATCCACCGCGCCATCGAAGCGGGTGATGCCGAGACCGGCATTACGCTGATGCAGATGGACGAAGGTCTGGACACCGGCGACATGCTGACGCGTGAAGCCGTGCCGATCGGCCCCGACGACACCACCGGCACGCTGCACGACACGCTGGCCGCGCTGGGCGCGCGCATGATCGTCGCAGCGCTGACGGAACTGGCCGCGGGCCGCACGCTCAACGCAACGCCTCAGCCTGAGGCGGGCGTGACCTACGCCGAGAAGATCGCCAAGGACGAAGCGCCGCTGGACCTGCGCCGCCCCGCCGGGGAACTGGCCAACCAGGTGCGCGCCTTCAACCCGTTCCCGGGTGCGACGGTGCAGGTGGGCGATACCGTGATCAAGTGCTGGCAGGCCCTGCCGCTGGCCGCCGCGAGCAGCCTGCCGCATCCGCCGGGTACGGTACTCGCGGCCGATGCCGCCGGCATCCTGATCGCCTGCGGCGACGGCAGCGCGCTGCAGGTCACCGAGTTGCAGAAGCCGGGCGGACGCCGCCAGCCGGCGCAGCAGTTCCTGCAAGGCATGCCGCTGGTGCCGGGCACGCGCTGCGCGGTGCCCGTGGACAGCACGGCACAGGCATAATCAGCCGGACCTGTTAGCGCAAGTGCTGGCGGGATCGCCCGGGCCGGCTCGTTGCGCGTCGTGCCAGGTGCGCGGCTCGCCATCGCGTGGCGCGCAGGGCCCGGGCCTTGCCCAGCCGTTGAATTTTCGGGTATCGGCCCCTATCTAACGGTCATCGCGTCCGCTTTCCCGGCTGGGCGCGAATCACGCGATTCGCGATTTCACGGAGATCACCGCAATGTTCAACTGGGTCAAGACCTTCATGCTGATGGCGGCCATCACGGCGCTGTTCATCGTCATCGGCGGCATGATCGGCGGGCGCAGCGGCATGATGTTGGCGCTGCTGATCGCGCTGGGCATGAACTTCTTCTCCTACTGGTTCTCGGACAAGATGGTCCTGCGCATGTACAACGCGCAGGAAGTCGACGCCGGCAGCGCGCCGCAGTTCTACGGCATGGTGCAGGAGCTGGCGCAGCGCGCCGGCCTGCCGATGCCGCGGGTGTACCTGATCGATGAGGACGCTCCCAACGCCTTTGCCACCGGCCGCAACCCGGAACACGCCGCCGTGGCGGCCACCACCGGCATCCTGCGCGTGCTGTCCGAGCGCGAGCTGCGCGGCGTGATGGCGCATGAGCTGGCGCACGTACGCCACCGCGACATCCTGACCTCGACCATCGCCGCCACCATGGCCGGTGCCATTTCCGCGCTGGCCAATATGGCGATGTTCTTCGGCGGGCGCGACGAGAACGGCAACCGCAGCAACCCGATCGCCAGCATTGCCGTGGCGATCCTGGCGCCGCTGGCGGCCTCGCTGATCCAGATGGCAATCTCGCGTGCGCGCGAGTTCGAAGCCGACCGCGCCGGCGCCGAGATCAGCGGCGACCCGCAGGCGCTGGCCAGCGCGCTGGACAAGATCCACCGCTACGCGCAGGGCATCCCGTTCCAGGCGGCCGAGGAGCATCCGGCCACGGCACAGATGATGATCATGAACCCGCTGTCGGGCGGCGCCATCGCCAACCTGTTCTCGACCCACCCGGCCACCGAAGAGCGCATCGCGCGGCTGATGCAGATGGCGCAGACAGGAGTCTACCCCGCCTGAGCCAGCGCGCGCCCCGGCGGGAAATCCGGGCCGCCCCTGCGCACAAGGTAAACTGCCCGCTGTTTCCTTACGGACCGGCGGGCTTTTTCATGGCCGGTACCGTCGTCGGCGCTGTCGCCGATGCTCTCTGCCAGTATTCCGATCCACGCCTTTCCCCTGCCTGACCGATATGCGCCTGCCTCCCGATTCGCTTGCCTTCCAGATGCTTGGCGCCGCCGCCGCGGTACGTGCCGTCAGTGAAGGCACCGCCTTGCCGCAGGCAATCGAGGATGCCGCCGCGCAACTGCGCCTGGACCGCGTACGCGATGCCGCCACGCGCGGCGCGCTGCAGGACATCGCCTACCGCACCATGCGCCAGTTCGGCACCGCGCGGGCATTGGTAACCAAGCTTGTGACGCGCCCTCCCGGTGCACAGGTCGATTCGCTGCTGGCCGTGGCGCTGGCGCTGTTGCTGGAACACGCACCGGGCCCGCGCGACAAGCAGGACCATGCGGACAAAGACCAGCAGGATGCGGGCCGCCCGGGCTACAGCACCTTCACGGTGGTCGACCAGGCGGTGAGCGCCGCCGCCTCCGAACCCAAGACTGCGCACGCGCGCGGGCTGGTCAACGCGGTGCTGCGCCGCTTCCTGCGCGAGCGCAAGGCGCTGCTGGCCGACGTCAACCGCGACGAGCAGGCGCGCTGGAACCTGCCGCCGTGGTGGCTGCGCATGCTGCGCGAGGCGTATCCCGAGCAATGGACGGCGCTGGCCGCCAGCGCCAACGTGCGCCCCCCGATGACGGTGCGCGTGAACATCGCGCGCACCTCGGTCCAGCAGTACCAGACCGACCTCGCCAATGCCGGCCTGGCCGGCACCGTGGTCGGCCCGCAGGCCGTGCGGCTGATCCGCGCGGTGCCGGTAACGCAGTTGCCCGGCTTTGCCGAAGGCGTGGTGTCGGTGCAGGATGCCGGCGCGCAACTGGCCGCGCCGCTGCTTGAGGTCGCCGACGGCATGCGCGTGCTGGATGCCTGCGCCGCGCCCGGCGGCAAGACCGGCCACCTGCTGGAGCTGGCCGATATCGACGTGACCGCGGTGGAAAGCGATCCGCAGCGCGCCACCCGCATCGGCGAAAACCTCACCCGCCTGGGCAAGCAAGCGAAGATCGTGGTGGGCGATGCCAGCCGGCCCGCAGACTGGTGGGACGGCCAGCCATTCGACCGCATCCTGGCCGACGTGCCATGCTCGGCCTCGGGCATCGTGCGGCGCCATCCCGATATCCGCTGGCTGCGCCGCGAAACCGATATCGCCAAGCTGATCACCGAGCAGCGCCGCATCGTCTCGCAGCTGTGGCCGCTGCTCAAACCCGGTGGCATCCTGGTCTACGTCACCTGTTCTATTTTCCCAACGGAAGGGGAGGAGCAGGCGCGCTGGTTTGGTGCACAGCTGGCAGATGCGATACGATTGCAGGCGCCGGGGCAGTTGCTGCCCGGCACCCAAACCACGCAAATGGCTGGCGAACAAGGTGAAAAGGAAGCCGGCCAGGCCAGCCTGCCATCGGATCACGATGGCTTCTTCTACGCCCGCTTCCAGAAACGCGCCTGATCTGATCCGATGCTGAGCATGCTGCGCCCGTCAGACTGCCGCGCAACCGTGGACACTACGGCGGACAAGGCGCGCCTGCATCCGCGCCCCGGCGGCGCGGCCAGGCGTGGCACGCTGGTGCGCTGGTATCTGGCCCTGGTGCTGGCACTGGCAACACTGCTGCTGCCGCCCGCGGTACAAGCGCAGGTCATCGAAGCCACCGAAGCACGCATCGAATACCAGGACGGCGGTTTCGAACTCGCCGCCAGTTTCGACTTCGACCTGCCGCCCGCGCTGGAAGACGCGCTGCACAAGGGCATCTCCCTCTATTTCGCGGTCGACTTCCAGCTCTCGCGCTCGCGCTGGTACTGGTTCGACGAGAAGCCGGTCAACACCACCCGCAGCGTGCGCCTGTCCTACCAGCCGCTGACACGCCAGTACCGCGTCTCCACCGGCGGCCTGCAGTTGCCGTTCACGCGCCTGAAAAGCGCGCTGCAGTTTATCCAGCGCGTGCGCGGCTGGCGTGTATTCGAGCGCAATGCGGTCAAGCCGGGCGAGAACTACCAGGCTGAAGTGCGCATGCGGCTGGACCTGTCGCAGCTGCCCAAGCCGTTCCAGATCAATGCGGTCAATACGCGCGACTGGAACCTGGCGTCGGACTGGCGGCGCTTTGTCTACACGGTGCCGACGGACCTGAACGCGGTGCCACCACCGCCGCCTCCCGCACCGCCACCGTCACCGCCTGCGCCAGCCGCACCGCCACCGGCACCCGCATCTCCGCCGCTGCCCGCTTCGCCCGCCGTGCCCGCGCCGGCATCGGTGCCGGGCGCGCCCGCCGCCGCCAACGATGCGCGCGGCACCGTCTTCATGCAAGCCGTGTCGACCGCGCTCTCGCCCACGCTGCTGGCGCAGCCCGCATCGAGCCAGCCATGAACACCTCGCTGTGGGACAGCCGGTTCCGGCGCGTGCTGTACCGCGCCGTGGCCGGGATCATCGCCTTCCTGGCCCTGGTGCTGGTGGGGCTGCTGGCCGGCGCGTCGGCCAACACCGAATTCTTCGATCGCTATTTCACGCTGCTGTTCAAGGTGAACCTGGTGATCGGCGCGCTGCTGGTGCTGACCGTGGGCGCGCTGGCGCTGACGCTGTGGCTGCGCTATCGCCGCGGCAAGTTCGGCACGCGGCTGATGACCAAGCTCGCCGTGTTCTTCGGCGTGGTGGGCGTGCTGCCCGGCGTGCTGATCTACCTGGTGTCACTGCAGTTCGTCTCGCGCAGCATCGAGTCCTGGTTCGACGTGCGCGTGGAGACCGCGCTCGAGGCGGGCCTGAACCTGGGCCGTTCCACCATCGACAGCTCGCTCGCCGACCTGCAGGTCAAGGCGCGGCTGATGGCCGACCAGCTCTCCGGTTCCACCGGCGTGGCCACCTCGCTCCAGCTGAACCGCCTGCGCGAGCAGTACGGCATCCAGGAAGCGGCGATCTTCACCGGCAGCGGCCGCGTGCTGGCGACCGCGTCGAGCAACTATGCCTCGCTGGTGCCCGACCTGCCTTCGGGCGTGCTGGCCGAGCAGGCGCGGCTGGCCGGCGGCTTCGCGGCGGTGGAGGGCGGCACCGATCCGTCCGCGGACAGCGGCCAGAGCGCCGAGCGTGTCGACAGCAGCCACCTGTACCGGCTGCGCGTGATCATTCCTTTGGGCGCGGCGCCGACCGCGACGCAGGACATGGTCGAGGGCGCCAGCGTGCCGCGCGCCGCGCCGAAGTCGCGCTGGGCCGGCTCGGGCCTGTCGGTCGAGCGCCGCCCGGAAGAATCGCCATCCAGCGGCTTCGGCCTGGTCGGCGAGACCGTGCGCGAAGAGCGCTACCTGCAGGTGCTGCACCCGGTGCCGGCGGTGCTCGCGCGCAATGCCGACGAGGTCCAGCGCGCGTACCAGGAGTACCAGGAGAAGGCGCTGGGCCGCACCGGCCTGCGCAAGATGTATATCGGCACGCTGACGCTGACGCTGTTCCTGGCGGTGTTTATCGCGGTGATGCTGGCGCTGCTGCTAGGCGGGCAGCTGGCGCGGCCGCTGCTGATGCTGCTGCAGGGGACCAAGGAAGTGGCCGAGGGCGACCTCTCGCCCAAGCGCGAACTGAAGAGCCGCGATGAACTCGGCATGCTGACGCAGCAGTTCAACCAGATGACGCGCCAGCTCGCCGAGGCGCGCCTTGCCGTCGAAGAAAACCGCGCCGCGCTCGAGCAATCGAAAGCCTACCTCGAGAGCGTGCTGCAGAACCTGACCGCGGGCGTGCTGGTGTTCGACCGCCGCTTCGTGCTGATCACCGCCAACCCCGGCGCGGAGCGCATCTTCCGCCAGCCCTTTGCCGCGGTGATGGGCCTGCCGGTGGAGCAGATCCCTGGCATGGGTCCCTTCGGCGAGATCGTGCGGCAGGCCTTCTCGGACCAGAACACCAGCGAGGTGCTGGGCGGCGCCGAGCACTGGCAGAAGCAGATCGAACTGCCGCAGGGGCATGAAGAACAGCCTCTGACGCTGCTGGTGCGCGGCGCGCGCCTGCCCGGCGGCGAGCGCGACGAGCCCGGCTACGTGGTCGTGTTCGACGACATCTCCGATGTGATTTCCGCTCAACGCTCGTTTGCGTGGGGCGAAGTGGCGCGGCGCCTCGCGCACGAGATCAAGAATCCGCTCACGCCGATCCAGCTCTCGGCCGAGCGGCTGCAGATGAAGCTCTCGCCCAAGCTGGAAGGCACTGATGTGGATGTGCTCAAGCGCGGCGCGGCCACGATCGTCAACCAGGTGGCGGCGATGAAGCGCATGGTCGATGACTTCCGCGACTACGCGCGCACGCCGCCTGCGGTGCTGCAATCGCTGCAGCTCAACAGCCTGGTGGCGGAGGTGCTGCACCTGTACGGCATCGACGACCCCGCGGTGCACGAGCACCCGGTGATCCATCCGACGCTGGGCACGGGCCTGCCTGATATCAAGGGCGATCCGACGCAGCTGCGCCAGGTCATTCACAACCTGTTGCAGAACGCGCAGGATGCGGCCGGGGAGAACGTCGCGGCGGGTAGGGCGGCGCCCCATATCACTCTGAACACCGAGACTGTAGAATACAAAGATTCTGCCGGCGAAAACCGGCAGGCCGTCAAGCTCACCATTGCGGACAATGGTCCTGGCTTTGCACCACGAATCCTTAGCCGTGCGTTCGAGCCTTACGTGACCACGAAAGCCAAGGGCACGGGTCTCGGGCTCGCGATGGTAAAAAAGATCATTGACGAACACGGTGCGCGCATCGAGCTGCGCAATCGCATGGAAGGTGCGGAGATCGTCGGTGCACAGATCTCGATCCTGTTCGTTAGACTGACATAGTCAACATTGGCGTCCGGTCCCGGAACGCTGCGGTGGGGTTAAGAGGGGAAGTATGGCAACCATCCTCGTAGTCGATGACGAAATGGGAATCCGGGAGCTGCTCTCGGAGATCCTCAGCGACGAAGGCCACGTGGTCGAACTCGCGGAAAACGCGCATCAGGCGCGCGAATACCGCGCGGCGGGCACGCCTGACCTCGTGCTGCTCGATATCTGGATGCCCGATACCGATGGCGTGACGCTGCTCAAGGAATGGTCCGCGCAGGGCCAGCTGACGATGCCCGTCATCATGATGTCGGGCCACGCCACCATCGACACCGCGGTCGAGGCGACCAAGATCGGCGCATTGAATTTCCTCGAGAAACCGATCGCGCTGCAAAAGCTGCTGTCCGCGGTCGAGCAGGGCCTGGCGCGCGGCGTCGATCGCCCGCGCACCGCCCCGGCCGCTGCGACGGCCCCGGCCTCCGCGCCTTCGGCCGAAGCCGGCACGGTTGGCGCCACGCCCGAGCCCACCGCCGAGGCCGCCCCCAACGGCAGCCCCGCGCGCGTGCCCGAGGCCGAGATGCAGTTCTCGTTCGACATGCCGCTGCGCGAAGCGCGCGACCTGTTCGAACGCGCCTACTTTGAATACCACCTGCTGCGCGAACACGGCAGCATGACCCGCGTCGCCGAGAAGACCGGCCTGGAACGCACCCACCTGTACCGCAAGCTCAAGCAGCTCGGCGTCGAACTGGGCCGCAACAAGCCCGAGCCTGCCGAACAATGAGGCAGTGATGCAGATGACGCTTGACTGGCCAAAAAAGTCCAGTTATAGTTTCGCTTCTTTGGCCCGGTAGCTCAGTCGGTAGAGCAGAGGATTGAAAATCCTTGTGTCGGCGGTTCGATTCCGTCCCAGGCCACCAGAACAAGAAAAGCCCGGCTCCTGCAGCCGGGCTTTTTGTTTTGGGCGCTGGCGGATGCCGGCCAAGCATGTCCGCGCATGGATGTCCACCAAGCCCCTCGCCTGCCCAGGCGGCAACACGATGGTGTTGAACAACTTGCAACAGACAATCCAGAAGTAAATATCTTCTACTTGGCACCCGATCCATGTATCTCTACGATTTCCTGACGCGCTGCCATGCGTCAGTGCGTACCGAGCCGGTCAAGCCGCGCCGATAAAGCGGACACCCCGGCCCAGGGCTATCGTTTTCTTTACCGGGGGGGTCTATGGATACGTTGATCGGGGATGACAAGCGCTGGCCGCCGCAAGGCGCGGGCAGCGAGCGCGGACTTTGGAAGAGCACCATGGCAGCAGCCAGCCACGCGCTCGGCGCGGCCGGGCGGATGCAGCAGGCGGTCACGCAGGCGCTGAAGCTGCAGCGCAAGATCCGCGAGTTGCGCGACGAACTCCACAAGGCGGAAGCCGAGCGCGACGTTTATCGCGAACTGCACGCCCGCACCGTCGAGGAACTGCACCAGGCCATCGACCGCAGCCCGGCGGCGATGCAACGGCTGCGCACGGAGACCGAAGCGATGCAGGTGCGCCACCGCGCCTACAAGCTGCTGGTGCAGCACTACATGCGCCTGGGTACGCCGATCGATGCGGCGGCCTTCGCCGAGCAGCGCAGCCGCGTGCAGCAGCACATCCTGTTCCAGCGCCGCAAGGGCATCCCGGTTTCACAGATCAGCGTCGAGGACATCGCGTTCCTGTTGCGCTGAGGTGAGACCTGAACGGGCGCATTGCGCGGGGATTCGATACCGCGCGTCTGCACACAACAAAGCGGCCACGCATTGACGCGCCCCGTGCGCGAACGGAACACTGTCGCGTCCACGCGCACCACGTGCGCGCGGGATTGCTACTGAACCGCCACCGTTCGAGGCGTCGTCTCAGGCGACGTTTTCCATCTTGCCGCTGCACGCCTTCCCCACCGCCTTTGCCGCGATCTCGCGGTCGTTCAATTGCCCCGTTCGTGGCCCGGTTGGTTGGCCGCTGCGCTTCGTCAGCGGAGCGCAGCGATGAGTACGCTGGCGCGCCGCCTGGTGGCGGAGGGGCTGGGCACGGCCCTGCTGGTGGCGATCGTGGTGGGCTCGGGCATCCGCGCCGAGCGCCTCGCCGCCGGTGATACCGCGCTGGCATTGCTGGCCAACTCGCTGGCCACCGGTGCCGGGCTGGTAGCCCTGCTGGTATCACTGGGCCCGGTTTCGGGCGGGCACTTCAACCCGGTAGTGAGCCTGTCGGCGCTGGTGCAGGGCGCGCTGTCACCGCGCGATGCGCTGCGCTATGTGCTGGTGCAGGTAGCGGGCGGTGTCTGCGGCGTGCTGGCCGCGCATGCGATGTTCGGCGAGCCGGCGCTGGCCTGGTCCGCGCAGAGCCGTACCGGCGCGTCGATGTGGTGGAGCGAGTGCGTGGCGACCTTCGGGCTGGTGGGCGTGGGCATCGGCACGCTGCGCAGCCGGCCGCAGCTGATGCCGTTCGTGGTGGCGGGCTATATCACCGCGGGCTACTGGTTCACGTCGTCGACATCGTTCGCCAACCCGGCGCTGACCATCGCCTGCGCGCTGACCGATACCTTTACCGGGATCCGCCCGGCGGATGTGCCGGGCTTCGTGCTGGCGCAGATCGGCGGCGGGCTGAGCGCGACGCTGCTGTTCCACTGGCTGTGCCGCAAGCCTGTCCCCGCAGCCGGGGAGCCCGCGCCGTCGCGGCGCGGCTGGCGCTCTGCGCCTACCAGCGTCGATTGAGCTGTACGCCGAAGATCGAGCCGCTGGGCTGCGACGCCCACGCGTCGGCAGGCGCAGTGTAGCCGATGCCGTCCACGTCGGAGGCACGGCTGTAGGTGTAGAAGGCGCGCAGGTTGGCATTGCCCGCTGACTTGCCCAGCGTCAGCGTGGGCGCCACGGTGAGCGCGGTGCGCTGGCCGCTGACACCGAAGCCCGACGAGATCTGGTCGTGCGAGACCTCGAAATTCAGGCGGAACTGATCACTGGCGATATAGGCGGGCCGCAAGCGCGTGGTGGCCCACTGCATCGTGCCGACCGGCGAGCGGTCGAACTGCAGGCTTTGTTCCACGGCGCCGGCCAGTCCGGAACGTCCCTTCCATTCGATCGATTCGGCCACGCGCATGCGCGACAGCGACGGGCCCATGCCGGTATAGCCGGTCATGGCGTTGCGCGAGCCCGAGCCAAACTGCATGCCCAGGCGGTTGGTGCCGAACAGCACGCCTTTCTGCTCATGCAAGGCTGACGCCCACCACGCACCGCCGGTGTCCTCGACCATCGGCTGCGCTTCGACGCGCGTAAAGCCGAGCTGCACCGAGCCCTGTTCGTTGGTGTTGATCGGCGCGGTGCGCACCGAGTGGTAGCTCGGCAGGTTCTGGCCGTTCTGGTCGGCGCGCGCGGTGTACTGGTAGTTCAGGCCGATGTTGCCGATCACCTTGGCGTTGTCCACGCCGAAGCGCATCGCGGTGGAATTGGGCGGCAGCAGGCCGGACGACATCAGGAAGGGCGCGTTGTCGCGCCGGCCGGCCCACATGGTGCCGCCGTCCAGCACCGCGAGGCCGCTGACGGCGGTATAGAACTGCGGCACCAGCGCATAGGGATCGACCGCCGCCGGGCGGCCGTTGACGGTGGTGGCATCGGTGCCGCGCGCCTGCGCGATGAACATCACCTGTGCGCCGCCGTCCAGGTCGAGCACGGACTCGCGGATCTTGACCTCGCCGGCGCTGCGGCAGGCCAGGCCATTGCCGAAGCCGGTGGACAGCGCGCCGCCGGGGCAGGCGCGCGTGGTGGCCGGGCGGTCCTCGACGGCGGCACGGCCGCTGTAGCTGAGGCGCCACACCGTATCCACTGCGGGATCGTCGGCGGGCAGCTGCGAGCGCAGCACCGGCGGGGCGTCAGACGGCGCCTCCGCGCCCGCCTGGGCAGCAGCGTCGGTCCGCTGGGCAGGGGGTTCGGCCTGGAATTCGCCCAGCCGGGGCGGGAACATCACCAGTGGCGGCGGGGGCGGGGATGGTGGCTCGGGCGGGCCGACGAAGTTCGGGTCGGCGGCCGGGTTCGTCGCGGCAACGCTTGCCGGCGCATTGCCTGCCGGCTGCGCTGGAGGCTGCGCGGGTTGCGCCTCGGCCTGGGCAGGCGGGGCGGCAGGTGGGTTCGACTCAGGCGCGGTCACGCTGGCCGCAGGGGCCGCGTCGCCAGCAATCAACGCGGCCAGCGGATCATCCGAACCGGCAGCGGCTTGCGTGGCAGGCTGGGCCGGGGCAGCGGGCTGCGCATCCTGCGCGCCGACCGTCGCTGTCGCCGCTACCACCAGCGGCACCGCTGGCCCGGGCTGGATGCGCGGGGGCGCTGTGGTCGTCCCTGTTGTGGTGCTTGCCGTCTGCGCGCACGCCACCAGGCCCCAGGCGGCGAGCACGGCAAAGCCGAGCCGGCGCAAGGGCAGGGAAGCGGGAATCCGACGGGAAGCAGACAGCAATTCAGGCATGCAACGGTGGCCGGAGCGGGCAAACCCTCCGGGAAACGGGGTCTGTTTTTTATCAGCCGGTTCATTTGACCGCAAGCCGGGTTACAAAATCCATCACAGTGTTGCTCGTCTCACAATGCGAAAAGCAGCTGCAAGTGGCGTGATTGACTAGCGAAAACCCGCACTTGCGCGGGCCCCCGTGGCGAAAGGGCCACCGCTATAATCGGCTGGCTTGGTGCGACACGCATTCTCGTGTCCGGGTAGCTCCAACGTAAGGAGCATCGACCTTTGTCGAGACAAGGGGAGGGCCTCGGCCTGAACCGTCCAATCTCGACCATTACTTGCTTAGACGAACCCGGCCGAACAGCCAGAGGGGAGTCCGATGTGTTGTGAGGAAGCCGGAACACTGGCCGACTTGCAGCTTGCTTTTTTTGCTGGATGGATTTCCAGCCATTGCCCAAGGGCGGGGACGCTCGCCTTTGGGCGAGTTCTCTGTAGACATCCCCCTAACGGAGGGTGTATGCGGCCAAGCAGCGGAGATTCCGTTGTATCGCCGCAACATAGCATTCAAACCGTTCTGGATGGAACGGCGCTACGTTCTTTGGGACGGCAGCCAGCGCTCGCAAGAGCGACCGATGCCGTCAAGCGCTCGCTTGCATAGGAGCACAGTGGTAGGTAAGTGAGGTCCCGGAGCGGTAGCTCTGTGCATTATGGTTCGGTCGGATATGCCCGAAAGGGTTACACGATAGAGAACCTGCTATGCGACTAGCAGTAGCCTAGGGAGACATGCGTCACTGGTAACGGTGGGGTGTGAAGCTCTCCTGACAATGTAGCCCCCGAAAGGGTGCCATCAGGTCGCGAGACAGGATGGTGGAGGCTCCGAGCAGCAACGGGGTTGAGGCGCTAGGCTGACTGGTATGGGTAACGTAAGTGAACTGCTGATAAACGTCGTAACGATTGAGATGCCAAAGCTGCTGCTAGGCATTAACCAAAAGGTGTGTGGTCGGTTGTCCTACTCAAGCCTTGGGACACGTCGCCACGATGACCACCGGCGGAAAGGCAGACCCTAACCCAGTCGTGTAATGCGCAGGGAACGTGGTAAGCCCGTATGGCTGCCGGAGCGCAGTTTGGCTCAGGCAGGCGAACCGCAAGGAACGCTGTTGGCTGTGCGGGTATGGGAGGTTGGAAAAAGCGAATGCCGGACTGTAATGGTCCGGATAGGGGTTGAGACATCATCCCACGCGAAAGCGGGCAGACTTCCAACTGGTCAATCGTCGCAGGACGGCTGACTGATCTCGCTTGTTTAAATTTTTCTTCCCTTGAGGGGCAACACGTCCCTCAAGGGGCGTGCTGTCTCTTGATGTTGGGGGAGATCCTCAAGATTGGAGAGCAGCATGGAAGCATTGATCCGCAAGGATGAATCTGCGCTCTCCGGCGTGCCGCAAACCTGGGGCGCCATTAATTGGCGCCGCGTGGAGCGGAACGTTCGAGAAATGCAGATTCGAATTGCGAAGGCGACACAGGAAGGGGACTGGCGTAGGGTGAAAGCCCTGCAACGGTCTCTGACCCGCTCGTTCTCCGCCAAAGCACTGGCGGTACGACGAGTGACGATGAACCAAGGTAAGCGAACGGCAGGCGTCGATCGCGAAAAGTGGACAACGCCTGAAGCCCGGTGGGAAGCCATTGGGAGGTTGAAGCGCCGGGGGTACAGACCTTTGCCATTACGGAGGGTTTTCATCCCCAAGGCCAATGGGAAGGAGCGCCCTCTGGGCATTCCAACCATGTTGGACCGAGCCATGCAAGCGCTGTATTTGCTGGCACTGGAACCGGTGTCCGAAGGAACGAGCGATCCGAACTCCTATGGGTTCAGGACCAACCGATCCACCGCGGATGCCATGTCCCAGCTGTTTGTTTCCTTATCCCAGAAGGCCTCGGCTCAATGGGTGCTGGAAGCTGACATAAAAGGATGCTTTGACCATATCAGTCACGACTGGCTGGAGCGCAATGTCCCGATGGACAAAGCAATCCTTCGGAAGTGGTTGAAGGCTGGCGTGGTATTTCAGGGTCAGTTTCAGGCGACCGAAGCCGGAACACCGCAGGGAGGCATCATTTCCCCGACTCTGGCAAATGTGGCGCTGAACGGCTTGGAAACACAACTGACCAAGTTCCTCGGAACGAAGTTGGGAGCGACCAAGACGAAAAGGCTCAAAGTGAACGTTGTGCGTTACGCGGACGACTTCGTCATCACCGGTGATACGCCGGAGGTCCTAGAGAACGAAGTGAAGCCGTGGGTAGAACAGTTCCTTGCAGTACGGGGGCTGTCGCTGTCGACGGAGAAAACGCGGATCGTCAGCATCACTGACGGCTTTGACTTCCTAGGGTGGAATTTCCGGAAGTACTCGGGAACACTGCTCATAAAGCCAAGCAAGAAAAACGCGCAAGCGTTCTATCGCAAGGTAAAGGCGGTTATCAGCACCAACAAGACGGTGGAGCAGTCGGTCTTAATTCGACTGTTAAACCCGATGCTACGGGGCTGGGCGCAGTATCACAGTCCGGTGGTGGCGAAAGCGGTGTTCGCCCGTGTGGAGCATGAAATCTTTAATGCTCTACGACGGTGGGCAAAGCGGCGACATCCACATAAGTCCGTCGAATGGGTGCGTAGGAAATACTTTGCGACCGTCGGCGAACGAAACTGGGTGTTTGGAACCAAGTTCGTGAGCGGCAACGGCAGTGTAGGTTGGACGGAGTTGTACTCGCTCGCGGGTACGCCTATCCGGCGGCACAAGAAGATTCGGGGGGATTACAATCCTTTCGATCCAACGCAGGAACGGTACGGCGAGAAGCTGCGACAGGAGCGTATGTTGGAAAACATGGCGCACCGGAAGCAGTGGATCAAGCTGTATCTATCCCAGCAAGGCTTGTGCGCAGTGTGTCAGTGCAAGATAACCAAGGAAACAGGATGGGAAGATCATCACATCGAACCTCGCATACGCGGGGGCTCCGATGCGCTAGGGAATCGAGTGCTGCTGCATCCGAACTGTCACAAGCAAGTGCATCACCAAGGTAGAACTGTTGTGAAGCCGGTGTCCGAAGGGGCATTTAGTTGAGACTCGAGCCGTATGCGGGGAAACTCGCACGTACGGTTCCTAGGGGGGGACAGGTCAGTAATGACCTTCGTCCCTACCCTACTCTTTCGGGTAAGACAGCCCTCGCCGCGAACGCCGCCGACGTGATCCGATGCGATCCGCCGCGCCCGGTGTCCGGCATGGCAGGGCACGCCGCCGTGCCCGTTCGCAACAGGCACAGCGTTGCGCAGGCCGCCGTACCCCGGGGGCCAGTGCGTCACGGTCCTGCGCGCGGCCTCATGCGAGCCGCGCGCTTGCATCCGAATCGATATCTATAAGAGGAGAAGTGGAGATGGAACGTCGTTCCTTTCTGTTGAAAGCGTCGGCCGTGGCCGCCACCGGGGCACTGGCCGCGTGCGGCAAGGGTGAACAAAAGGCAGCGCCTGCGGCCGCCAGCGGCCCGGCAGCGCCGGCCGTGGTCGGCAGCAACCCCGCCGTGGAATGGCGCCTGGCCTCGAGCTTCCCCAAGTCGCTCGACACCATCTTCGGCGGCGCCGAGCTGCTGTCCGCCCGCGTGAAGGAACTGACTGACGGCAAGTTCAACATCAAGGTCTTTGCCGCCGGTGAAATCGTGCCGGGGCTGCAGGTGCTCGACGCGGTGCAGAACAACACCGTGCAGATCGGCCACACCGCCGGTTACTACTACTTCGGCAAGAACCCGACGCTGTGCTTCGACACCACCATCCCGTTCGGCCTGACCGCGCGCCAGCAGAACGCGTGGATGCTGCAAGGCAACGGCATGAAGCTGCTGCGCGAGTTCTTCAAGGAATATAACGTCGTCAACTTCCTGGGCGGCAACACCAATGCGCAGATGGGCGGCTGGTTCCGCAAGGAAATCAAGACCGTGGCCGACCTGCAAGGCCTGAAGTACCGCATCGCCGGGTTCGCCGGCGTGGTGCTGTCGCGCCTGGGCGTGGTGCCGCAGCAGATCGCCGGCGGCGACATCTACCCGGCGCTGGAAAAGGGCACCATCGACGCGGCCGAGTGGGTGGGCCCGTACGATGACGAGAAGCTGGGCTTCTACAAGGTGGCGCCTTTCTACTACTACCCGGGCTGGTGGGAAGGCAGCGCGCAGCTGTCGTTCTACGCCTCGGCCAGCGAATATGAGAGGCTGCCGGCGCTGTACAAGCGCGCGCTGGAAACCGCCACCATCGAGGCCCACACCAACATGATGGCCAAGTACGACACGGTCAACCCGCAGGCGCTGGCCCGCCTGCTGGAAAACGGTGTCAAGCTGCGCCCGTTCTCCAAGGAGATCATGGAGGCCTGCTTCAAGGCGACCCAGGAAGCCTACGCCGACGAAACCGCCAAGAACCCGTCGTTCAAGAAGATCTACGACGACTGGCGCGTGTTCCGCAACAACGAGGCCGCCTGGTTCAACGTGGCCGAGCAGGGCTTCGCGCAGTTCAGCTTCTCGCGCAAGCTGTAAGCGGCACGCCGCCCGGCCCGCCCCGGGCCGTCCCGCAAACCCCATGTTCCCTCGGGAGCGTGGGGTTTTTTGTTGCCGGGTGGCATTGACCTGCCTGCCCGGCGCGGTTTGGCCCGCGCCGGTAGAATCGCCGGCATCTACCGGAATTCCCTATGCAACTCGGCATCTTCTACGCCCTCCTGGCCTATGTCATCTGGGGGCTGCTCCCGCTCTACATCAAGTCGCTGCCCGGCATCGCGCCGGTGGAGATCCTGCTGCACCGGATGGTGTGGTCGCTGGTATTCCTGGGGCTGATCCTGGCCTGGCGCCGCCAGTGGACGTGGCTGGGCCAGGTGTTCCGGGACCGGCGCCTGCTGCTGTCGTTCGCCGCCAGCGCGGCGCTGCTGTGCGGCAACTGGTTCCTCTATATCTGGGCGGTGTCGGCCAACCGCGTGGTCGATGCCAGCCTGGGCTACTTTATCAACCCCCTGTTCAGCGTGCTGCTGGGCGTGGTGTTCCTGCACGAGCGGCTGCGGCCGCTGCAGTGGCTGTCGATCGCGGTGGCCGCGGCAGGCGTGGCCTGGCTGACGGTGGCGGCTGGCCAGCTGCCATGGATCGCGCTGGGGCTGGCGGCCACCTTTGGCGGCTATGGGCTGCTGCGCAAGACCGGGGCGCTGGGCGCGCTCGAAGGGCTGTCGCTGGAAACGCTGCTGTTGTTTCCGCTGGCGGCGGCAGTGCTCGGCTACCTGTTCGCCACTGGGCAGGACGGTTTTACGCACGCAGCGCCGGGTACGCAGTGGCTGCTGCTGATGGCGGGGCCGGTGACGGCGGTGCCGCTGCTGTTCTTCGCGGCCGGCGCGCGGCGCATCCCGTTGTCGCTGCTGGGGCTGCTGCAGTACACGGGGCCCACGCTGCAACTGTTGCTGGGCGTGTGGCTGTGGAACGAGCCGTTCCCGGCGCAGAAGCAGGTTGGCTATGCGCTGATCTGGATCTCGCTGGGCTTGTATGCGGCCGAAGGGCTTTGGATGAACGCGAGGCAGAAGCCACCAGCCATCCAGCCGACTAATGAATCAGCCTGACAATCGCCAGGATTCATTCCTCACACGGATAAAAAATACGGTGCCTGGCCACCATGTCCGCCACGCCTGATGCCACACTCGCGCTCCAGCGCAAGATCATCCATTGCGACTGCGACTGCTTCTACGCCTCGGTCGAGATGCGCGACGACCCGTCGCTGCGCGGCCGCCCGATGGCCGTGGGCGGCTCGCCCGACCGCCGCGGGGTAATCGCCACCTGCAACTACGAAGCGCGCGCCTTTGGCGTGCGCTCGGCGATGGCGTCGGCGCAGGCGGTCAAGCGCTGCCCGGAGCTGCTGATCGTGCGCCCGGCGATGGACAAGTATCGCGAGGTGTCGCGCCAGATCTTCGCGATCTACCGCGAATACACCGAGCTGGTCGAGCCGCTGTCGCTGGACGAGGCCTATCTCGATGTCAGCCGCTGTACGCGGCACGCCGGCAGCGCCACCCGCATCGCCGAAGAGATCCGCCAGCGCGTGCGCGATGAAGTGGGCGTGACGGTGTCGGCCGGGGTAGGGCCGAGCAAGTTCGTCGCCAAGATCGCCAGCGACTGGAACAAGCCCGACGGGCTGTTCGTGATCAAGCCAGCGGCGGTCGATGCCTTTGTCGCCGCGCTGCCGGTGGAGCGCATCCACGGCGTGGGCAAGGTCACCGCGGCCAAACTGCGCCGCCTGGGGGCCGAGACCTGCGGCGACCTGCGGCCCTGGTCGGCGGACCGGCTGCACCGTGAATTCGGCGCCTTCGGGGCGCGGCTCTACAAGCTGTGCCGGGGCGTGGACGAGCGCGAGGTGTCGCCGGAGCGCGAGCGCAAGTCAATCAGCGTGGAAGAGACCTATGCCGACGACCTGCCCGACCTGCAGGCCTGCCTGGCCGAACTGGAGCCGCTGATTGCGATGCTGGAGGGCCGCATCGCGCGCGCCCAGGCGCACGACACCATCGACAAGCTGACGGTCAAGCTGCGCTTTTCGGACTTCCGCCAGACCACGGTGGAATGCCGCGGCCATGCGCCCGACCGCGCCACCTATGCGCGCTTGCTGGCCGAAGGCCATGCGCGCCGCGGGCTGCCGGTGCGACTGCTCGGCGTGGGAGTGGGGACGAGCGACCGGGATACGTCGCAGCTGGAATTGTTCGACTAAGCCTCGTGATTATTCGAGCGAATAATCAATACAACCAAAAATCAACGCCGTTTGATAATTCACACGAATAAACCTGCCTATTGCAGATCGTTGCGCATCACCAGCAGCCAAGGCATATGCGAGTTGGTCAGGCCATCCAGCCGGCCCGAATCGCCCAGCTCGATCTCCTCGAGCGACACCGACTGCTGCACATTGCCGCCGATGGCCCGCACCACGCGCGCGGCCGGATCCACCGCGACCACGATGTCGCAATGCATCGGCGTGGTGCCGAAGCCGATCTCGCCGATGTCCTCGAGGTAGCGCTCGCGCCCGCGGCCGGCGCAGATGATGTCGCCGGGGCGGGGCATGGCGGGCATCGGTTCGATATGGAAGGCCGGCCGGGACAGGATGCCGTCGCGCGCGTCCACCACGTACATCGAGTGCGACTGCCCGGTCAGGAACTGGCGCTCATCCAGGCCCGCCTTGCGCAGCACCCACGAGATAAACACCGCCGACCAGGCCCAGGCGCCCTGTGTCACCTGCCCGCAACTTGGCGCCTCGCCGACGATGCCCCAGTACCGGCGCGCCAGGGTGCAGCCCAGCGGCGTGGCTTCCATGCCGGTGCCGTCGGGGAAGGACAGGCAATGGGACAGGGGCGGCTGGTTGCCGTTGGTTTCGGTATCGGCGCTGGTGGGGGTCTGGCCCTGGGTGGCGGCCTGAAGATCGGCCGGCGTGTCACCCTCGGGCAGCGGTGGCGGCAGTTCAGGCGCCGGCACCGGGCTGTAGGCGACGCAAGCGGTGTCGTCGCGGCCCAGCCGCACCACCTGGCCGCCCCAGCGTGCCCACTCCTGCGTGGCGATCTCGACGATGCGTTCGCGCGGCGTGGCGCCAGGATGCGTTACCGGCCTTTCGTTGTCGGGCAGGGCGCGCGCCTGCGGGCGTGCGGGCTCGCTGATGGTGGTACAGGCACTAAGGAGCGCAAGCACCAGGGCGGCGCAAAATGCCTGTGGAGAAACCTGTGGAATCGACTGTGGAAAGCGCTGTGAATAACGCTGTGGAGATCTGCGGCGCGGCGGACGGGCAAACATAGGAGCCCCACGTACAGCGGCACCCGGTCCGGCCAGAAACGGCCAAGGCTGGACGCCTGTTGGAAGACTGGCCAGCGATCGCTGTGGCACTGCAGCGATGCGGCGGATACTGCAGAAATCCCGGATCTCTACTGTGGATAACGTGCGGTGGATAACGTCCCCCGCCTGGCGCACACCTGCGCCCTCGGGCACCGGGCGGCGGCATGGCGGGGTCAGGCAAATCCGGGCCTTGCAACGCAGCCCGTCAGGCTCACTGGTTGACTGCGTCCTTGAACTTCTGGCCAGCCTTGAACTTCACGGTCTTGGCGGCTTCGACCTTGATTTCTTCGCCGGTACGCGGGTTGCGCGCCATGCGCTCGCCACGCTCGCCCTTGCTGAACGTGCCAAAGCCGATGAGGCTCAGCGTGTCGCCCTTGGCCACGGCATCCATGATGGCCGACAGGGTCACGTTCAGTGCCTGCTCCGCCTTGGCCTTGGTCAGACCGTCAACCCCGGCTGCGATCGCGTCGATCAGTTCGGTTTTCGTCATGCTTCACTCCGTATCGAGTTGATAAAACACAGGCGTCCCGGTCCCGGGCGGCCAGGCTGGCACGGCCCCGGCAAAGACGCCGCGGGCCACATGATACCGTGTCGGACAAGGCGCACCGGGAACAGATTGTTACGGGGTAGTTTCCGCCAGGCCGCCTCAGGCCGAGCTTCGCGGCAATTGGCCGCAGCCGGAGGCGCTTCGGTGCAGGGACCGGAGCGTGATGGAAACGCTCCATGAGGCCCTGTAGGGCTCGCGTGCGCTCCAGGCTCCCGGGGGCGTGGGAAAGCGCACCGAAGGCCTCTGAGAGGCTCTACAGGACTTCTGGCCGCATTTCAGGTACCTCGGCTACCCCTTTGGCGAGCAAAGTGCCCTCGGGCCGCCTGCGGCGCACTCACCGCGCTGTGCACTATGTTGCATGTCGATCCGCCTGTGCGCCAGGCGGCAGCTCATCGCTGGTATTCGGCTCGTGCATGAGGGGTCTTGTCGCTGGCATCCGCACGTATACGTCGCGTCAGCGGCTTCTTGGCCGCGTATACCCCTCGGCCGTATACGCCGCCTGCCATCGAAAATTAATCAGTCTGGCCCAATCCCGACGTAAACGGTCGTCTCCATTCGGATGGCGACGTTCGGTTGAGCCTGGATCCGGGCCGCCGCCGTCAGCTCGTTCTTTCGGTTTACTTCTTTCTTTCATGTATACAAATAGTAGTAGTAAGTAAACACCCGGCCGGGCTGTGGAAAACTGCGTAAACGTCTTTTGCCTCAACGGTTTACGTAAACGAGAAGTGGTCTCGTCCAGTGTTGGCCGAGGTGGATGACTCAGCCATGTGGATGAGGTCAGTGCCAGCGGCCCTCGTACTTATGCCTGACGCATCCCCATGCCAGCCCCAGGCAGTCCACATCGAATCCGCGTGCTTTTCCACAGTCCGGGGCTGGGTTATCCACAGTGAGAGACGTAAACCGGTGGCGCGGCGTATACCTGGGCGCCCATACCTGTGAGGGGCGTATACGTCTGGTGCCGGGGATTTCCGTATACCTCCCCCGTCGGTGGCCCCGGGTAACTTGGTTACGTATACGTGCCGCGGCTGCGCCGGTATCATGCCGATCGCGCCGGAACCCGGCACAGCAGGCATAACAGGCGACGAGCACGGAAAGGCAAATGGCAGACAACGCAAAGCGCAAGGCAGCGGGCGAGGGCAGGAAGAAGACGGCGAGCGACCGGATCGAGGTGCGCCAGTCAGGCGTGCACGGCAAGGGCGTTTATGCGATCGCGCCGATTGCAGAAGGCGAGCGAGTCATCGAGTACAAGGGCGAGCACATCTCGTGGAAGAAGGCGCTGGAGCGCCATCCGCACGATCCCAGCGATCCCAACCACACTTTCTACTTCAGCCTGGACGACGGCAGCGTGATCGACGCCAAGTACGGCGGCAACCGCGCGCGCTGGATCAACCACGCCTGCGAGCCCAACTGCGAGGCGCGCGAGAAGAAGGGCCGCGTGTTTATCCACGCGCTGCGCGATATCGCCCAGGGCGAGGAGCTGTTCTATGACTACGGCCTGGTCATCGACGCGCGCTATACCGCGAAGCTGAAGAAAGAGTTCGAGTGCCGCTGCGGCAGCCCGCAATGCCGCGGCACCATGCTGGCGCCGAAGGAAAAGAAGAAGAAGGACAAGTAAGACCGGCCCGGCGCCCGGACCGGCGGGCGCTCCACGCGCAGCGGCGGGTTCAGGCCACCGACCCTGCCGGTTCGCAGGGAATCCGGATCACGAAGCGCATCGTCGGCCGCCGCTCCGGCGTGCCGCCAGCTGCCGGGGTAGCTGCCGGAGTAGCTGTGCCTGGCACCGGCGGCACATCCTCGATGCGGATGGTGCCCTGGTGCAGCGTCACGATCTCATGCACGATGGCCAGCCCCAGGCCGGCACCGCCGCTCTGCGCGGCACGCCCGCCCCCGGGCTCTGGCGCGCGATCGCCGCGGAAGAAGCGCTTGAACACTTCCTCGCGCCGCTGCGGCGGGATGCCGGGGCCGTTGTCTTCCACCATCACCACCGCCATGCCCCGATGGCCCATGGCCTCGCCGCCGGCGCGCACCGTGATGCGCCCGCCCGCAGGCACGTACTTCACCGCATTGTCGATCAGGTTGGACAGCGCCTCGCGCATCAGCAGCCTGTTGCCGCGCACGATCGCCGGCAAGCTGCCGGTGAAGGTGGGGCCGGGCAGTACCTCGAAGCCCAGGTCGATGCGGCGCGCCAGCGCTTGCGGCACCCACTCGGCACCGGTCTCGAAGGCGAGCTCGGCCAGGTCGAAGTGCTCCACCGGTCCCAGCCGTTCCAGCGACAGCCCGGGCTCGGCGCGCGCCAGCGACAGCAGCTGGTTGGACAGCCGCACCGCGCGGTCGGCTGCGGTCTGCACCTCGCGCAGCGCGTGCCGGGCGACTTCCAGCGAATCGGCCTCCATGGCGCGATCCGTGTGCAGCTTGACCGCGGTCAGCGGCGTGCGCAGCTGGTGCGCGGCATCGGCGATGAACTTGCGCTGCGCGTCGAGCGCATCGCGCAGCCGCGCCAGCAGCGCGTTCAGGCCGCGGATCAGCGGCGCGACCTCGGCCGGCACCTGGGTCTCGTCCAGCGCTGCCAGCGATTTCGCGGTCTGCCGGTTGAGCTTGTCGGCCAGGATCTGCAGCGGCACCAGCTCTTCCTTGAGCACGTGCGACAGGATCAGGCTGCCGACCAGCAGCAGCAGGATCAGCGGCACCGATACCGACAGCAGGATCTCGTTGGCGGCGGTTTCGCGCCGGTCCAGCAGCTCGGCCACTTCCACCACGATCGGCCCGCGCGCGGCTTTGCCGGCCTCGCTGGTGCCGAGTTCGTCCACGGCCGGGCTGGGCAGCATCACCGGCAGGCGCACCGCGCGCACCTGGCGGCCGCTGAACCAGGCGTAGAAGAGCCGGGCGTCGTGCAGCGTGGTCTGGCCGGTGCCATAGCCGAGCCACGTGTCCATGCCGCCAATCAGCCCGTCGGGGCCGTGGATGCGCCAGTAGATGCGGTCGGTGCCCTCGGCCTCGACCAGCGTCTGCGCGATCATCGGGATGTCCTGCTCCAGGCGCGGGCCGGCGATGCGGATCTGCTGGGCGATATTGTTGGCCACGCCGTACAGCGCGCGGTCGAACACCTGGGTGGTGTAGTGCGCGGCCAGCCAGTAGGACAGCGAGCCGCTGGTCAGCACCAGCGCAAACAGCGGCGTGGCCAGCGCGCGCAGCAGGTGGACGCGCAGGCTGGGATTGGAGCCGGGGCGGGTGGCCTGGCGCGTGGCTGGCGTGCCGGACGTGGCAGGTGCGCCGGGCTCGGCGCCCGACGCAGGCGCGCCGCCGCCGGCGGCATCAGCCGTGACGGAAGCGGAACGGGAGCTGCGGGAAGAGGGTGAGCGGGGCCACATTGCCGGCTAGGCCGAGGGGCGCGGCTGCGAGCTTGCGTGCGGCCGGCCGGGGTTCATTGTCCGGCGCGGTTCTGCAGCAGGTAGCCGAAGCCGCGCACGGTGACGATCTCGACATCGCTGTCCTCGAGCTTCTTGCGCACGCGGTGCACGTAGACCTCGATCGCGGTGTCCCCCACAGTATCGCCCCCTTCGCCGGCGGGATGGGCAAAGGTGGCCAGGTGGTCCTGCAGCTGGGCCTTGCTGACCACGCGGCCCTGGCGCTGCAGCAGCAGCTCGAGCACCGCGAACTCGCGCGGCGACAGTTCCAGCGGCCGGGCGTCGATAAACATGCGGCGATCGTTGCCCGACAGGCGCAGGCGCCCCAGGCGCACGTCGCGCTCGGGCGCGGCCTCGCCGTGCTGGCTGCGGCGCAGCAGCACGCGTACGCGGGCCTCGAGCTCGGGCAGGGCAAAGGGCTTGATCAGGTAATCGTCGGCGCCGGCGTTCAGGCCCGAGAGCTTGTCTTCCAGCTCGTCGCGCGCGGTCAGGATGATGACCGGGGTGGTGCGGTTGCGGGCGCGGTAGCGCGCCAGCAGGGTCATGCCGTCGATGCCGGGCAGGCCCAGGTCGAGGATGACCAGCTCGTGCTGCTCGCGCAGCAGGTGTTCGGTGGCATAGACGCCGTCATGGACGACGCGTACCTGGTGGCCGGCGCGGGACAGGCCGGCTTCGACGCCGCTGGCAATCTGGCGGTCGTCCTCGATCAGCAGGATACGCATGGCGGCAGCTCGGGCAGGAAGTTGGGCATGGCTGGAGGGAAGGGCCCCTGGCGCACATGAGGTGCGGGCCTGCCGCAGATTGTACAAGGCGCGGGCGGCCGGATCCTTACGGTTAGCCTACAGCCGCCCGCGGCACATGCCCGGGCCTGCGCCCGAACTCAGGCCTGCGCCACCGCGGCGGCGGCGCGCTCGATAAAGTGGGCCAGGTCGATGTCGCGCTGCGTGAGGCCGTTGGCATCATGCGTGGACAGGGTGATGTCGACCCGGTTGTAGACGTTGAACCATTCCGGGTGGTGGTCGGCCTTTTCGGCCTGGATGGCCACGCGCGTCATAAAGCCGAAGGCGGCGTTGAAGTCGTGGAAGGTGAAGCGCTTGAAGATCGCGTCGCGGTCCTGGACCGTGGTCCAGCCGGGCAGTTCGGCCAGCAGCGTGGCGCGTGCTTGCGGAGAGAGAGGGGTCATTGAGGGCTCGATCTGGTCGTACGAAAAACGATGGCCGCATAAAAGCGGACAGCCGGCCCGCCCGCGCCGTGGCGGCGGGCATGCCGGCATTGTTTCACAAAGCGGGAAGCGGGGCAGGGAGCCCCGGGTTTGCAGGCGGGGTGCCGCTCAGATGTCGTCGGTATCAGCCCAGCCTTCGCGGGTGCCGACGTTGATCACCTGGTCGCCCGGCGCCACATCGCCCGCGCCAAGCGTGGGCTGCGCGCGCAGTTCCTGGTACAGCGGCGCAAAGTCGGGCCGGGTGGCGTCGAACAGCTGCTCGAAGCTGTCGATCACGAAGTAGGACTTCTGGAAGGTGTCGATGCGGTAGCGCGTGCGCATGATGCGGCGCACATCGAAGCCGATCCGGTTGGGGCTGGCCGAATCCAGGCTGTAGATCGACTCGCCCTGGCTGGAGAGGATGCCCGCACCGTAGATGCGCAGCCCCTGCGGCGTGCGGATCAGGCCGAACTCGACGGTGTACCAGTACAGGCGCGACAGCATGTCCAGCGCCCCCATCCCGGCCGCCTTCAGGCCGCCCTTGCCATAGGCCTCCATGTAGTCCGCGAAGACCGGGTTGATCAGCAGCGGCACGTGGCCGAACACGTCGTGGAAGCAGTCCGGCTCCTGCAGGTAGTCGAGCTGCTCGGGCTTGCGCATCCACCAGCTCGCCGGGAAGCGGCGGTTGGCCAGGTGCTCGAAGAACACTTCATCCGGCACCAGGCCCGGCACGGCCACCACCTGCCAGCCAGTGGCACGCATCAGGGTCTCGTTGAGTTCGTTGAAATCGGGAACGCGGTCCTTTTCCATGCCGAGCGTGGCCAGGCCTTGCAGGAACTCGTCGCTGACCCGGCCCTGCAGCATCGCGGCCTGGCGCTCATAGAGCTTGCACCAGATGGCGTGGTCGGTGCTGGTGTAGCGGTGCACCGGCTGCTCGATGGTGAAATCGGGGCGCAGCGACTGGCCGGACAGCAGGCCGGCGTCGAACTGTTCCTTGAGCTTGTCGGTCAGGGTGCCCTGGAAGGCGCTGTCGGAGGCCTGTGCGGCCGTAGCGGTGGCGGACATGGGGGAGCGTCTCCTTGGTATGCGTGGCTGCTGCATCGGCGGCAGCAAGAATGCGGATTTACTGCGTAGTTTAGACATCGAACGCTGCATAGAGGCCGCAAAATCCGCTTGTTTTGGAGGAGACGTGCATATAATGTGCATCGTGCGATCATAGAGTGCGGGATTTGTGTATGACTGCCCAGAACGTCTCCCTCGACCCCTTCGACCTCGCCCTGCTGGCCGCGCTGCAGGACGACGGCCGCTCCACCCACCAGCAGCTGGCCGAGCGGGTGCACCTGTCGCCAAGCCAGGTGGGGCGGCGCCTGGCGCGGCTGGAAGCCGACGGCGTGATCACCGGCTACCGCGTCAGCCTGTCGTCGCAGGCGCTGGGCCTGGGCGTGCTGGTCTTTATCAGCGTCAAGCTGGCCCACCACGGCGACACCATCGTCGAGCGCTTCCGCGAAGAGATCCTGCTGCTGGAGGAGGTGCAGGAGTGCTACTCGGTGGCGGGGGAGGCCGACTACCTGATCCGCGTGGTCGTGCCCGACCTGCCCACGCTGGCCGAATTCACCATGAAGCGGCTGATGCGCGTGCCCGGCGTGGAAAGCGTGCGTTCGAATATCGTGCTGACCGCGATCAAGTGCGAGGGCGCGCTGCCACTGTCCCACCTGCGCTGAATCTTTTCCCGCGGCCCGTTGCAGGTGCGTGCCGGTCTTGCACTCCTGTGGCGTGCGTGTCACCCTCGCCGGGTGCCATAACCGGAGGATGGCAGCATGAAGGGAATCGTCGCCCGAGCAGATCGGGGCCTTGGCAAGACGCCGCAGCAACCGCACGCGCGGCGCGCCGCCGCCGCACTGGCCCTGGCGGGCGCTTTCGCAACGCTGGCGGGCGCCAGCGCCCAGGCGGCACAGGTAACCCGCTTCTCGCCGGAAGGCACGGTCGGGCAGGTCAGGCAGGTGGCGATCCGCTTCGACGAGGCCATGGTGCCGATGGGCGACGTCCAGGCCGCCGCGCCCGCGACGGTCTCCTGCACCGGCGCCAGCACCGGCGGGCAGGCCCGCTGGGTCGACGCCAGGAACTGGGTCTACGATTTCACCAGCGACCTGCCGCCGGGCGTGCGCTGCAGCGTGCGGATGCGCGCCGGCCTGCGCAGCGTCGCCGGCACCGCCTACGCCGGCAAGCCGGAGTACGGCTTCGAGACCGGCGGTCCCACCGTTATCTCCAGCCGGCCCGCGGGCGGCGAGATCGAGGAAGACCAGGTCTTCGCGCTGCGCTTCAACGGCGCGGCCACCGCGGCCTCGGTTCGCGAACATGCCTGGTGCCAGGCGCAGGGCCTTGGCGAACGGATCCCGGTGCGGCTGCTGTCCGGCCAGGAGCGCGAGGCAGTGCTCAAGGCCATCTACTGGGAACGCATCGCCAAACAGGCGCCTGACGCCGTGCACCTGCTAGCCTGCCAGCAGCGCCTGCCGGCCGCGGCGCGCATGCAGCTGGTGCTGGGCGCGGGCATTGCCACGCCCTCCGGCGTGGCCACGCGCGACGAGCGCCGCTTCGACTACACCGTGCGCGAACCCTTCACCGCCAGCTTCAGCTGCGAGCGCGAGCATGCGCAGTCGCCCTGCACGCCGCTGCGGCCGATGTCGGTCACCTTCTCCTCGCCGGTATCGCGCAAGCAGGCCGAGCGCGTGGTACTGAAGACCTCAGCGGGTGCGCGTGCGCCAAAGTTCGACCCCGACCTGGCGCCGGATGCCAGCA
Organism: Ralstonia pickettii; assembly: GCA_050987995.1. Lineage (GTDB taxonomy): Bacteria > Pseudomonadota > Gammaproteobacteria > Burkholderiales > Burkholderiaceae > Cupriavidus > Cupriavidus pickettii_B. Next base: position 4,355,581 of record CP158803.1, on the reverse strand, counting down.
TCAATACGCTGACCTTTGCCGCGCCGTTCGCGGAGAAGGCGCAGTTCACCATCGACGTGCCCAGGGACCTGAAGGACGACAGCGGCCGCACGCTGGCCAATGCCGACCTGTTCCCGCTCAAGGTGGCCACCGCCGCGATGCCGCCGCTGGCCAAGTTCGCCGCGGCGCCGTTTGGCGTGATCGAGCGCTTCGGCGAACTGCCACGCGGCAAGCCGCCGGCCGACTACCCGCCGCTGCTGCCGGTGACGCTGCGCAATGTCGAGGCCGACCTCGCCGTGCGTGGCGTGCAGGCGCAGGCCGGCACCGTGATGAAGCTGAAGCTGGATGACGATGCGGCGGTGATGCACTGGTTCGGCCTGGTGCGCCGCATGCACGAGAGCAGCTACACCCGCGCGGAGCTCGATGCCGTGCTGACGGGCCGCTCGCCTTCTCGCGTCAACAATCCGCGCAATGCCGTGCCGATTGAGACGCGCTCGGTGTCGCTGCTCGAGCGCGCCCCCGGCGTGCAGAAGCTGGCCGTGCCCAAGCCCTCGGGCGATGCGCCGCGCCCCTTCGAGGTGGTCGGCATCCCGCTCCAGGAGCCGGGCTTCCACGTGGTCGAGATTGCCTCGCCGATGCTGGGCGAGGCGCTGCTAGGCAAGCGCGCGCCGATGTACGTGCGCACCGCGGCACTGGTGACCAACCTGGGCGTGCATTTCAAGCTGGGGCGCAGCACCGGCAACGAGGACGACGGCAGCCGCAGCGGGCTGGCGTGGGTAACGACGCTCGATGACGGCAAGCCGGTCGCCGATGCCGCCGTGGCGGTGCGCGACTGCAATGGGCGCTTGCTGGGCGAGGGGCGTACCGAAGCCAGCGGCGTGGTGCGTTTTGCGAAGCTCGATGCCGCGCCTGAGGCTTCGTGCGACCAGAACGGGCTGTCGGGCTATTTCGTCTCGGCGCGCATCGCCGTTGGCCATCCGCAGGCACGCGGCAAGGCCGATATGGCCTTCGTGATGTCGGACTGGAACCGCGGTATCGAAAGCTGGCGCTTCAGCGTGCCCACCGATACCAGCACGGCGCCCACGATGCGTGCGCACACCATCTTCGACCGCACGCTGCTGCGCGCCGGCGAAACCGTGTCAATGAAGCACCTGATCCGCGCCGAGACCGCGCAGGGCTTCGCGCTGCCGCCGGCCAGCCGCCCGCTGCCGACGCGCGCCGTGATTCGCCATGAGGGCAGCGGCCAGACCTACGAGCTGCCGCTGCAATGGCGCCAGACCGCGACCGGCGGGCGCAGCGCGGAAAGCACGTTCCAGGTGCCGCCGGCGGCGAAGCTTGGCGTCTACACCGTCGAACTGGAAACGCAAAAGGGCGAAGGCGCGCAGGACGATGGTGGCGCGCGCAGCTACACGAGCGGAAGCTTCCGCGTCGAGGCGTTCCGCTTGCCCGTGCTCGCCGGCACGCTGCAGGTTGCTGGCAAGCCGGGCGCCGTGATTGCGCCCGCCGAACTGCCGGTCGGCGTCGAGATCCACTACCTGTCCGGCGGGGGTGCCGCGGGCCTGCCGGTGCGCGTGTCCGCACTGCTGCGCGACAAGTACGTCAGCTTCCCCGGCTATGACGAGTTCTCGTTCGAACCGCCGCGCGCACAGCGCGAAAGCCGCAGCGGCGACGAGGAGACGGACGAGCAAGCGCAGAGCGATGCCAGTGCCGACAGCCAGAAGCTGGTCGCCGACAAGCTGCCGGTGACGCTCGACAAGAACGGCAATGGCTCGGTGACCATCCGCGGCCTGCCCAAGACCGAAGCGCCGCGCGACTTGCTGCTCGAAGCCGGCTTTGCCGATCCCAACGGCGAAATCCAGACGCTGCGACAGACCGTGCCCGTATGGCCGGCGGCGGTAGTGGCCGGCATCCGCACCGAGGGCTGGGTCTCGGTGAAACAGAAGCTGGCCGTGCACGGCGTGGTGCTGGACATCCACGGCAAGCCGGTGGCGAACGCGCCGGTCAAGATCAGCGCGCGGGCGCGCATCACCACCTCGGCGCGCAAGCGCGTGGTGGGCGGCTTCTACCGCTATGACAACCGCAGCGAGACGCGCGACCTCGGCACAGTATGCGAGACGCGCACCGACGCGCAGGGCCGTGCACGCTGCGAGGTGGCGCTGGACCAGGCCGGCCAGGTCGAACTGGTGGCCAGCGCGCGCGACAAGGACGGGCGCACCGCACAGGCCGCGTCGACGGTCTGGGTCACGCGCCAGGGCGAGCTCTGGTTCGGCGGCGAGAACCACGACCGCATTGACCTGCTGCCCGAGAAGAAGGCCTACGCCCCGGGCGACACCGCGGTGTTCCAGGTACGCATGCCGTTCCGCCACGCCACCGCGCTGGTGGGGGTGGAGCGCGAAGGCATCTACCAGACCCAGGTGGTCGAGCTGCACGGCAGCGATCCGACCGTGCGCGTGCAGGTGAAGCCGGAGTGGGGGCCCAACGTCTACGTGTCGGTGCTGGCGCTGCGCGGGCGCCTGCATGAAGTACCGTGGTATTCCTTCTTCACCTGGGGCTGGCGCCAGCCGGGCGAGTGGTGGCGCGCATTCCGCAGCGAGGGCCGCGAGTACGCCGCGCCGACGGCACTGGTGGACCTGTCCAAGCCGGCCTTCCGGCTGGGGCTGGCCGAGATTCGTGTCGGCAATGCCGGCCATCGGCTCGACGTCACCGTGACGCCGGACAAGACAACCTACCAGGTGCGCGGCAAGGCGCGCGTGGCAATCCAGGTCAAGCTGCCCGACGGCAAGCCCGCTGCCAACGGCGAAGTGGCGCTGGCCGCAGTGGACCAGGCGTTGCTGGAGCTGATGCCCAACACCAGCTGGGATTTGCTCGACGCGATGCTGCAGCGGCGCGGCTATGGCATTCAGACCTCGACCGCGCAGATGGAGATCATCGGCCGGCGCCACTACGGCCGTAAAGCGGTGCCCGCGGGCGGCGGCGGCGGCAAGAGCCCCACGCGCGAACTGTTCGACACGCTGCTGGTGTGGAACCCGCGCGTGCAGCTCGATGCCGAGGGCCGTGCCAGCGTCGACGTGCCGCTCAACGATTCGCTGACCAGCTTCCGCATCGTCGCCGTGGCCGACCTGGGCGTGGGCCGCTTCGGCACAGGCAGTGCGACCATCGCCGCTACGCAGGACCTGCAGGTGATCTCCGGCCTGCCGCTGCTGGTGCGCGAGGACGACCGCTACCGCGCCATGTTCACGCTGCGCAATACCACCAAACGCGCGATGACCGTGCAGGCGAGCGCGCGCGGCACACTGGTCGGCAATGAGGCCGCGCTGCCCGCGCAGACCGTGCAGATCCCCGCGGGCGAGGCGCGAGAGATCGGCTGGGACGTGACCGCGCCGGCGCTGCTGGCGTATTCGCGCAGCGGCACTGTGCAGTGGGAAGTGCAGGCGAGCGAACAGGGTACCGGCGGCGCTACGGACCGCATCAAGGTCTCGCAGCAGATCGTGCCGGCGGTACCGGTCACGGTGCAGCAGGGCACGCTGGCGCAGGTGGCGCCGTCGCTGTCGGTGCCCGTGAAGGCACCGCCGGGCGCGCTGACGGATCCCTCGGGCAAGCTGCGCGGCGGGCTGCAGGTGAACTTCCAGTCGTCGCTGGCGGGCGGCATGCCGGGCGTGCGCGACTGGTTCCGCAACTACCCCTTCACCTGCCTGGAGCAACGCGCATCGAAGGCCATCGGCCTGAACGACACGGCCGCGTGGGATGCGCTGATGACGCAGCTTCCCTCGTATCTCGACGCTAACGGACTCGCCTCTTACTTCCCACTCAATGCCGATGGCGACTTCGGCAGCGAAGTGCTGACCGCCTACCTGCTGGCAGTGACTGACGAGGCCGTGCGCGCGGGGCTGCCACTGCGCATCCCCGACGCGCAGCGCACGCAGATGGAGCGCGGGCTGACGGACTTTGTCGAAGGCCGCATCCGCCGCGACAGCTGGGCCCCGGTCGGCGGCACGCAGTACCTGGAGGTGCGCAAGCTGGCCGCGCTTGAAGCGCTGTCGCGCACCGGCCATGCGCAGGCACGCATGCTGGGCTCGATCCAGATCCTGCCGGCGCAATGGCCCACCTCCGCGCTGCTGGACTGGACCTTGCTGCTCACGCGCATGCAGGACATCCCGCAGCGCGAACAGCGCCTGGCCGAGGCGCAGCAGTTGCTGCGCTCGCGCCTGATGGTGCAGGGCACGCGCCTGGCCTTCTCCACCGAGCGCAACGACGACTGGTGGTGGATGATGGCCGGCGGCGACACCAACGCCGCGCGCCTGCTGGCGCTGGCCGCGGAACTGCCGGGCTGGAAGGACGACGCGCCGCAACTTGCGACCGGCTTGCTGGGGCGCCAGGTGCGCGGCGCCTGGGGCACCACCACCGCCAACGCGTGGGGCATGCTGGCGGTGACGCGCTTTGCGCAGGTGTTCGAGAAGACGCCGGTGGCGGGCAGCACGCGCGTGAGCGTGACCAATGCCGCCGATGCCACGCGCAGCTTCGACTGGGCGCGTGCCCAGCGCACCGACGGCGTGGCGCAGGGTGGTGTCGACCTGCCGTGGCCGGGTGGCGCCGACGGCGGCACGCTGCAGGTCGATCATGCCGGCGCGGGCCATCCGTGGGCCACGGTGCGCGCGCTGGCGGCGGTGCCGGTGACCGAGCCGCTGGCGGCAGGCTATCGCATCAAGCGCACCGTGACAGCGCAGGAGCAGGCCGTGGCGGGCAAGTGGTCGCGCGGCGACGTGTACCGCGTCAAGCTGGAGATCGATGCCCAGGCCGACATGACCTGGGTGGTGGTCAGCGATCCGGTGCCCGCCGGCGCGACCATCCTCGGCAGCGGCCTGGGCCGCGACTCCCAGATCGCCACGCGCGGCGAGAAGCGCAAGGGCATGGCCTGGCCGGCCTATACCGAGCGCACGCCGCAGGCCTATCGCGAGTACTTCGCCTACCTGCCCAAGGGCACGGCTTCGGTCGAATACACCGTGCGGCTGAACAACGCCGGCGATTTCGCACTGCCGCCCACGCGCGTCGAAGCGCTGTACGCGCCCGATGTGTTCGGCGTGGCGCCAAACGCCCGCCTGGTGGTGGGGGCGCGCCCATGAGCTGGCTGGCGCTGAGGATGCCGGCGCGCGTGCGTGAGTGGTGGCTCGCCGGCGCGGTGGCGGGCGGGGTCTACGGCGCGCTGCTGGTGCAGGTGGCGATGGAGCTGCCCGAAGGCGCGCCGCTGACCGGGCATATCGCGATGCAGCCGTTGTGGAAGAGTGCGATGGCGCTGCTGCTGGCGCGCGCCGCGTGGTTCCACCGGCCGCTGTGGGAGCGGGGCTGGCTGGTGACGGCGCTGGTGTTCTCGGCGCAGGGCGATTTCCTGCTGGCGGTGCCGTCGCTGTCGATCTCCTTTGTCGGCGGCCTGGGTGCCTTCCTGCTGGCGCACCTGGCCTACATGTGCGTGCTGGTGCCGCGGGCGGGCGACTACCGTCCGCACCGGCTGATCGCGTGCGGCGCCATCATGGGCGTGGCCGGCACCATGCTCGGCCGCTTCTGGCCCAACCTCGGCGTGCTGATGCTGCCGGTGCTGGTGTACGTGGTGGTGCTGACGGCGATGGTGTGCAGCGCTCTGGTCGCGCGCTTGCCTACGCCGCTGGCGGCGCTGGGCGCGCTGTGCTTTGCCGCATCGGACCTGATGATCGGCGTCGCGCGCTTCCTGGTGCCGTTCGATACCTTCCAGCTCGGCATCTGGTGGACCTACGCCGCGGCGCAGGTGTTGATTGTGGCGGGCATCGTGTCGGGGCGCGCGCAGGCATGACATCGCATTGCCGTCGCGTCCTGCTGATTGCGGTACTGGCCTGGTCCGCTCCGGCCGGGGCCTTGCCGTCCTTCGAACAGGTGCGCACCGACTGGCGCAGCGCCGACGTGGTGGTGCTGGACCGCCACGGCGATACCGTGGGCCGCGTGCGCGACGATTTCCGCGCGCGCCGCGGCGACTGGGTCGCGCTGGCCGACACCTCGCCGGCGCTGCGTACCGCCATCGTGCTGTCGGAGGACCGGCGCTTCTACGCGCATAGCGGCGTGGACTGGCAAGGCGTGGCCGCCGCCGCGTGGGCCAACCTGTGGAACACGCGCACGCGCGGCGCCTCGACGCTGACCATGCAGCTGGCGGGCCTGCTCGACGACGACCTGCGCCGGCCCGGCGCTGCGGGGCAGGGGCGCAGCTTCACGCAGAAGCTGGGACAGGCCTCCGGCGCGGCCGCGCTGGAGCGCAGCTGGAGCAAGGACCAGATCCTTGAGGCCTACCTGAACCTGGTGCCGTTCCGGGGCGAGCTGGTGGGCTTGTCGGCGATGTCGCAGGTGTTGTTCGGCAAGTACCCGGAAGGACTCAACGCGCGCGAGTCGGCGCTGGCGGTGGCGCTGGTGCGCGCACCCAATGCAAAGGCCGCGCAAGTGGCGAGCCGCGCCTGCGGCATCCTGCGCGAGATGCGCCTGCCGCGCGAATGCGACGGGCTCGAAGGCTTTGCCCAGCTGGCGCTGCTGCGCACCGGGCCGGTGGCACAGCGCGCGGCGGCGTCGATGGCGTCGGCGACAGCGCCGCAGCTTGCACCGCACCTGTCGCGTCGGCTGGCCGGCGAAACGCGTGCACGGCTTGCACCGGGCGCGCCGATGCCGGCACGCATTGCATCGACGCTCGACACCCGCCTGCAGCGCGTGGCTACCGCCAGCCTCGACCGCCACCTGCGCGAACTGCCCGGGCGCAATGTCGAGGACGGCGCTGTGGTTGTGATCGACAACGCCAGCGGCGACGTGCTGGCCTACGTGGGCTCATCGGGCACGTTGTCGGCGGCGGCGCAGGTCGACCACGCGGCGGCGCTGCGGCAGGCGGGTTCGACGCTCAAGCCCTTCCTGTACGAGCAGGCGCTGGAAGAGAAGCGCCTCACCGCAGCTTCGCTGCTGGACGACCGGCCGGTGAACCTGCCGGTCGGCGGCGGGCTCTATGTGCCGCAGAACTACGATCATCGCTACGCCGGCTGGGTCAGCCTGCGCGCGGCGCTGGCCGCGTCGCTGAACGTGCCGGCGGTGCGCACGCTGGTGATGGTGACCCCGCACCGCTTCCACAAGCGGCTGGTGGCACTCGGCCTGCCGCTGACCGAGGCGGGCGACTACTACGGCTACAGCCTGGCGCTGGGCAGCGCCGACGTGTCGCTGCTGGCGCTGACCAATGCCTACCGGGCGCTCGCCAATGGCGGGCGCTACGCGCCGCCGCGGCTGTGGCAAGGCGCGCCCGCACCGGCGATGACGCCGGTGATGCAGCCGGCTGCGAGCTACGTGATCGCCGACATCCTCTCCGACCGCCATGCGCGTGCGCGCACCTTCGGCCTCGACAGCCCGTTGACCACGCGCTTCTGGACTGCGGTCAAGACCGGCACCAGCAAGGACATGCGCGACAACTGGTGCATCGGCTGGTCGCAGCGCTACACCGTGGGCGTGTGGGTCGGCAATGCCAGCGGCGCCAGCATGCACGACGTCTCGGGCGTATCCGGCGCGGCGCCCGTCTGGCATGAAGTCATGGAGGCGCTGCATCGCACGCAAGGCAGCCGTGCGCCCGCTGCCCCAGCGGGAGTGGAGCGCGTGGCGCTGACCTTCGACGATGGCCTGGAACCGGCGCGCGACGAAGTCTTCCTGGCAGGCACCGCGATCACGCGTGTCGGCGTGAGCGCACCCGCCGCGCGCCCGAGCGCCCCGGGAATCGCAAATCCGGCCGACGGCACCGTGTTCGCCCTCGATCCCGATATGCCGCCGGCGGCGCAACGCGTGTGGTTCCAAGCCGAGGGTGTGGCGGGGCAGGCCGCGCACGCACTGAGCTGGCGCATGGATGGCAAGCCGCTCGGGCGCGGCGGCGAGGTGGCGTGGCTGCCGTGGCCGGGGCGCCACCAGGTGGAGCTGCTCGATGCCGCGGGCAAGGTGGTGGACCGCATCGGCATCGAAGTGCGCGGCGCGTCGGTGCGCGCGCCGGGCGCGACCTCAAAGCGCTAAAGCGCCGCTTCGGACTGGCCTCGCAGCTCGCGCGCACATACTCCGGGCGCCCGTTGACGCCACGGGTGGCCGGGTTGGCCGGGTCGCTTGCTGGCGCGTTGAAGCGCGTCGCCGGGCATGCGCAATAATGACGCTTCGCCAACGTCTTGCCGGAGTCAGCGCATGTCCCTGGTCCCCCTCGATGCCGCCAGCACCGCTGCGCGCCTGCCGTATCCCGAACTGGCGCAAGCCATTGCTGCCATGCTGGGCGAATTGCGCGACGGCACCGCGATGGCACCGCCGCGCCTTGCGCTGCCAGTGGGCGATGCACAGCGCGGCGAGGGCACACTGCTGGTGATGCCGGCGCGCAACCGCGAGCTGGTGATTACCAAGAACGTCACTGTCCATCCCGGCAATCCGCAGCGCGGCCTGCCCAGTATCCTCGGCGAAGTGGTGGTGGCCGATGCGCATACCGGCGAGCGCATCGCCATGCTCGACGGTCCCACCGTGACGGGCCGGCGCACCGCGGCGGTCTCGCTGCTGGCGGCGCAGTCCTTTGCGGCACGGCCGGAGGGCGAGCTGCTGGTCGTCGGCGCTGGCGTGCAGGCGCTGACGCACCTGGAGGCATTCGTCGCCGGGCTGGGCGTACGCAAGGTGTGGCTGCATTCGCGCACGCGCGACAAGGCCGAGGCGCTGGCGGCGCATGCGCGCACGCTGGGGGCGGAGGCCGAGGTGACGGATGCGGTCGAGGCGGTGCTGCCGCGGGTGTCGATGGTCGTCACGGTGACGACCAGCCGCGCGCCGGTGCTGCCGGATCTCGACAGCGGCCTCTGGCGCGACCACCACTTCATTGCCGCGGTCGGCGCCTTCCGGCCCGATATGTGCGAACTGCCGCCGGCGCTGTGCCATGCCGCCGCGGACAGCGGCCGCTTGCTGGCCGATACGCTGTTCGGCATCGAGGACGAAGCCGGCGACCTGCTGCAGGCCGGCATCGACTGGGCCACGGTGCAGCCCTTCGAAACCGCCATCCTGCAGGCCGATGCGATTCGCGCGCGCGGCGGCAGCCCGCTGGTGTTCAAGAGCGTGGGCTACGCGCTGTGGGACCTGGCGGCCTGCGTGCTGGCCAGCCGGGCTGGCGCCGCCTGAGCTGAGCTGCTAGCGAGACGTGGGCCGGCGCGTGGCGCTGGCCTTGCCTGCCGGGGCTTCAGTCTCGTGTGGTGCGCGGCCGCGCAGCCAGCCGCTGATCAACTCGCGCGCGGGCGCCAGGAAGCTGGCCATCGGCTCGCTGCGGTCGCTGGCATACCAGTGGCAATAGCAGCCATGGATGGTTGCCACCATCAGCCGCGCCATTGCCGCAGGCAGTGGCTGGCCGGGCGCCGACAGCGCCTCGGCCAGGGCCTGCACGTGCGCGTCCCAGCTGCGGCGGATTTCCTCACGCACACTGGCCGGCACGCTGCCCGAGAACAGCAGGGCCAGCACCACGCCCTTGGCTTCCGGATTGGCGGCGAAGTAGGCCGCGACCTCGTCAAATATGTTCTCCAGCCGCTGCGCCGGCGTCTTGTCGGCGTGCTGTTCGAGACGGAGTTCCTGGCCGAACTCGCGGAACATGCTAGTGGCGGCTTCCGCCAGCAGCATCTCCTTGCTGCCGAAGTGCCAGAGCAGGCTGCTCTTGGCGACGCGGGCCGCGGCGGAAATCTGGTCGAGGGTCACCTCGGCGTAGCCGTGGGTGCCGATCAGTGCGCGCGTCACGGCGAGCACGCGCTCGCGTGTCTCCAGGCCGCGCCGGTTCTTGGCGGGTGCGGCTGTGGGCATGTCAGGGTCTGCGGCCTGGGTGGCCGGTCGGGTCGAGGGCATGAGGCTTTGGGGGCGGAGGGTGGCGCTGGCCAGATTACGAATTTTCTGCCTGCTGCGCATTTGACAGCGAACCGGGTCTGCCAGCAAACTCCGTAATTGTACTGAACGTTCAGGACAATTGCATAAGAACCGGTCACGGTCCCAAGCGCCGGCCACAGCATTCCAAGGAGACACGCATGTCGTACCCGACCGCCATCGGCGCGGCCGCCGCCGCGCTGGCCACCGTCCTCAGCCTGGCCGGCCCAGCCTATGCCGCCAATCCCGCCAATCCCGCCAATCCCGCCACCGACGCCACGACCCGCGCCCAGGCCGCCGTGCTGCAGCGGCTGCCGTTCAAGGATCGGCGCGACTTCGAGGACGCGCGCCGCGGCTTTATCGGCACCATCGACAGCGGCGAGATCCGCGATGCACAAGGCAACGTGGTGTGGTCGCTGAATCCCTACGGCTTCCTCAAGGAAGCCACTGCGCCGGCCACCGTCAATCCCAGTCTGTGGCGGCAGGCTCAGCTCAATATGCAGAACGGGCTGTTCCAGGTGGCGGAGCGGATCTACCAGATCCGCGGCTTCGATATATCCAACATGACGATCATCGAGGGCGACACCGGCCTGATCCTGATCGATCCGCTCACCGCGATGGAGACGGCGCGCGCCGGCCTGGAGCTGTACTACAAGCACCGGCCCCGGAAGCCGGTGATGGCGGTGATCTACACGCACAGCCATGCCGACCACTTCGGCGGCGTGAAGGGCGTGGTCAGCGAGGACGACGTGAAGGCCGGCCGCGTCAAGGTGCTGGCGCCGGACGGCTTCATGGAAGAGGCCGTCAGCGAGAATGTGTATGCAGGCAACGCGATGAGCCGGCGCGCGCAGTATATGTACGGCTTCAACCTGCCGCGCTCGGCTACCGCGCAGGTGGGCGCGGGCCTGGGCAAGGGCATCGCGCACGGCACGCTCACGCTGATCCCGCCGACCGACCTGATCGCAAAGACCGGCGAGACCCGCACCATTGACGGGGTGCAGATCGAATTCCTGATGGCACCCGGCACCGAGGCCCCGGCCGAGATGCTGATGTACTTCCCGCAGTGGAAGGCGCTGTGCACTGCCGAGGACGCCACCCACAACCTGCACAACCTGTACACCATCCGCGGCGCGCAGGTGCGCGACGCCAACCAGTGGTGGCGCGCGCTGGACGAGACCATCGACCGCTTCGGCGGCCGCACCGAGGTGCTGTTCGCGCAGCACCACTGGCCGACGTGGGGCCGCGACAATATCGTCAGCTACCTGGGCAAGCAGCGCGACGGCTACAAGTTCATCCACGACCAGTCCCTGCGGCTGGCCAACCTGGGCTACGTGCCGGCCGAGATCGCCGAGCGCGTGAAGCTGCCGCCGTCGCTGGCCGCCGAATGGCACCTGCGCGACTACTACGGCACCGTCAACCACAACGCCAAGGCGGTGTACCAGCGCTATCTGGGCTGGTATGACGGCAACCCGGCCAACCTGCACCCGCTACCGCCGGAAGAGGCGGGCAAGCGCTACGTGGAATTCATGGGCGGCGCCGCGCACGTGCTGGAGCAGGCCCGCGCCTCGTACGCGCGCGGCGAGTACCGCTGGGCGGCCGAAGTGCTCAAGCATGTCGTCTTTGCCGACCCCTCCAATCAGGCCGCGCGCCGGCTGCAGGCCGACGCGCTCGAGCAGCTCGGCTACCAGACCGAATCCGCGACCTGGCGCAATGCCTACCTGACCGGCGCCGCCGAACTGCGCGAGGGCCCGCCCAAGGCCGGGCGCCGCACCGCCAGCGCCGACGTGCTGCGCGCGATGACCGACGCCATGTTCCTCGACTACCTGGCGATCAGCCTGAACGGCGACCGCGCCGCGGGCAAGACGGTGGCGATCAACTGGGTGCAGCCGGACACCGGCAAGCGCTACGCGCTGACGGTCGAGAACGGCGTGTTCCGCTACAAGGCCGATGCCCGGCACGCCTCGCCGCAGGCCACGCTTAGCATGCCGCGCGCGGTGCTGACCGGCGTGCTGTCGGGCCAGACCACGCTGCAGGCCGAGACCCAGGCCGGCCGCCCCAGTGTCGACGGCGACCCGCAGGCGCTAAGTGCGTGGGTGGCGCTGATGGACAAGTTCGAGCCGAACTTCGGCATCGTGACGCCCTGATTGCACTGCAAGGGGCAGGCGGTCGCTCGCTATTGCATGCTTGCCCCATAAAACCTCCTCATGGAGAGGGTTTTTTCCGGAACGCGATACAAACCGTTGCGTCGATGCAGCGCAGCACCGGCCTTCGGGCCGGTTTTCGGGTGTTTCCTTAGTGGTTAACCCTTCCTTTAGGGCCCGGCCTCTATGAATCTGTATCGTCGGTGAAACAGCCTCGCTCCCGCAAGTCGGATAATGCAAGCCGCAGTATCCGAATGAGGAGTAGAAGGACTATGAAATCGACTAATAAGAAGATGTTAGTGGGTGGCGCTGTCATGGCACTGGCAGGCGCCGCCCACGCACAGTCCGCCGGCAGCAATATCGTCAGCCTGGGGTGGTTCCGCGTGATGCCGAACAGCTCGGCCGATCCGCTGACCGTCGACAGCATCAACGGCCGCCCGATTGGCATCACCCGCCCGAACACTGGCGCGGAGATCGAATCCGCCGACACGCTGGGCCTGGCCTTTTCGCACTATTTCACCGACAACATCTCGGGCGAATTCGTCGTCGGCATTCCGCCCAAGCATGACGTCAAGGGCACCGGCAACTATGCCCAGTACGGCAAGCTGGGTTCGGTCAAGCAGTGGAGCCCGGCGGTGGTGGTCAAGTACCACTTTTTCGACGCCAAGACCAAGTTCCGTCCCTATGTCGGCATCGGCGTGAACTACACCTGGTTCACCGGCGAAACCATCACCAACCAGAACTTCGTGAACCGCGAGTTCGCGCCCGGCGCCACCATGACCGCCAGCGCCAAGCCGTCGTGGAACCCGGTGTTCAATATCGGCGCCAACTACGCCATCAATGACAACTGGTTCGTCGGCCTGTCGGTGTCGTACGTGCCGCTCTCGACCCGCGCGTCCTTCACCACCCAGGCGGGCCCGGTGACGATCCAGTCGCACACCAAGATCAAGATCGATCCGGTGGTGACCTTCCTGAACGTGGGTTATCGCTTCTGAGCGCGGCACACATACAGCAAGGAGAAAGGGCGCCCGGGCGCCCTTTTTGCTGCGGCAACGCCTGGCGGCTTATGCCACCGACTTGACCGGGTAGCCAGCTTCTTCGATCGCATGGCGCAGCACCTGCGTGTCGGCGCCGCTGTCTACACGCACCGCCTGCGTCGGCACGTCGGCGCTCACCGTTGCGGCCGGATCGATCGCCTGCACGGCGCGCGTGATGGCGCCCACGCAGTGGTTGCACGACATGCCTTCGACCTGGAACTGGATCATGGTGGGACTCTCCTGAAGGGATGGACTGGCGGCAGGGCGCCGCGACAGACGTAGTTTGAACCTTCCCATGGTGGGAAGCGCAAGCGCATTCTGCGGCGAGGTGCGCCGCAGCCTGAGCCTCGCCTGCAAGTGCGTGAAGCGACATGTTATGCGGCCTTGACCTTCCTATGATGGTAAGGTTCATCATGCAGTCATAGCCACTGTGGATAACCCAGAACCATGCCAAGTTCCAGCGCAGCCCTTCCTTCCCAGCCCGTGCGCCCGGCCGCTGACGCGCCTGAATGGCGCCTGCCGGTAGATGGCATGACCTGCGCCTCGTGCGTGCGCCGCGTGGAGAATGCACTGGCGCGCGTGCCGGGCGTGCGCGACGTGGCCGTCAACCTGGCTACCGAAGCGGCCACGCTGCGCGCCGACTCCGGCGCGGTGCTGCCCGCCGCCGCGCGTGCCGTGGCCGATGCCGGCTATGCGGTGCCGCAGGACAGCATTGAACTGGATATCGCCGACATGACCTGCGCCTCGTGCGTGGCGCGCGTGGAGAAGGCGCTGCACGCCGTGCCCGGTGTGATGGACGCGCAAGTCAACCTGGCGACCGAGCGCGCCAGCGTTAGCGTGCTGCGCGGGGCGGCCGACACCGCTGCATTGGTAGCCGCCATCGCGCGCGCGGGCTACGGCGCGACCCAGGTGGAGGAAGCCGGCCAGCAGGCGACGCAGGCCGGACGCCCCACCGCGTTCTGGGACGGCCCCTGGCCGGTGGCGATCTCGGCGGCGCTGTCGCTGCCGCTGATGGCGCCCATGGTGCTGCAATGGTTCGGCGTGCACTGGATGCTGCCGGCCTGGGTGCAGTGGCTGCTGGCCACGCCGGTGCAGTTCGTCTTTGGCTGGCGCTTCTACAAGGCGGGCTGGAAGGCCGTGCGCGCCGGCGCCGGCAATATGGACCTGCTGGTGGCGCTGGGCACCACGGCGGCCTACGGGCTGTCGCTGTGGCTGATGTGGCGCACGCCGGCCGATGCCATGCCGCACCTGTACTTTGAGAGCGCGGCGGTGGTGATCGCGCTGGTGCGCCTGGGCAAATGGCTGGAGACGCGCGCCAAGCGCCAGACCGCCGACGCCATCCGCGCGCTGGCCGCGCTGCGTCCCGATACCGCGCGCGTGCGCCGCGGCGGGCAGGAAAAGAGCGTGCCGCTCGCGGCGGTGCGCGTTGGCGACGAGGTGGTGGTGCGCCCCGGCGAGCGCATCCCGGTCGATGCCGAGGTGACCGAGGGCAACAGCCACGCCGACGAGTCGATGCTGACCGGCGAAAGCGTGCCCGTACCCAAGAAGCCCGGCGACCGCATCACCGGCGGCGCGATCAACTTCGAAGGGCTGCTGGTAGCGCGCACCGTGGCGGTGGGCGCCGAAACCGTGCTGGCCCGCATCATCCGCATGGTCGAGCACGCGCAGGCGGCCAAGGCGCCGATCCAGCGCATGGTGGACCAGGTCAGCGCAGTGTTCGTGCCGGTGGTGCTGGGCATCGCGCTGGTGACGGTGCTGGGCTGGGGCCTCTTTGCCGGCGACTGGGAAGTGGCGCTGCTCAACGCGGTGGCGGTGCTGGTGATCGCCTGCCCGTGCGCCCTGGGCCTGGCCACGCCCACCGCGATCATGGCCGGCACCGGCGCCGGCGCGCGCGCCGGCATCCTGATCAAGGACGCCGAGGCGCTGGAGATTGCCCATCGCGTCAGCGTGGTGGCGTTCGACAAGACTGGCACGCTGACGGTCGGCAAGCCCGAGGTGGTGGCGCTGCATGCGTCCGATCTAGCCGATGCCGAAGGCACCAGCCTGCTTGCGCGGCTGGCCGCGCTGCAGGCCGGTAGCGAGCATCCGCTGGCGCGCGCGGTGCTGGCGGCGGCGCAGGCGCGCGGCATCGCTGTGCCGCAGGCCACCGAAGTCAGAGCACTGCCGGGACGAGGCATTGCCGGCGTGGTGGACGGCAAGGCGCTGCAACTTGGCAGCGAGCGCCTGCGCGCAGCGCTGGGTGCTGAAGCGGGTACGCTGGCGCCGGTGGCGCAGCGGCTGCGCGACCAGGGCCGCACCGTGTCGTGGCTGGTCGAAACCGCGCCGCCGCGCGTGGCAGGTCTGGTCGCATTCGGCGATGCCATCAAGCCGGGCGCACCGGCGGCGATCGCAAGGCTGCGCGCAGCGGGCGTGCGCACCGTGATGCTGACCGGCGACAACGCGGGCGCCGCGGCGCGCGTGGCGCAAACGCTGGGCCTGGACGAGGTGCAGGCCGAAGTACTGCCCGAGGACAAGGCCGCGCGCGTGCAGGAGCTGGGGCAGGGCGGCGCGGTGGTGGCGATGGTGGGCGACGGCATCAACGATGCGCCGGCGCTGGCCGCGGCCGATGTGGGTATCGCCATGTCCACCGGCACCGACGTGGCCATGCACGCCGCCGGCATCACGCTGATGCGCGGCGACCCGGCACTGGTGGCCGATGCGCTGGCGGTCTCGCACCGCACCGTACGCAAGATCCGGCAGAACCTGTTCTGGGCATTCTTCTACAACGTGGTGGGCATTCCGCTGGCGGCGGCCGGGCTGCTGAACCCGGTGGTGGCGGGTGCGGCGATGGCGTTCTCGAGCGTCAGCGTGGTCAGCAATGCGCTGCTGCTGCGGCGCTGGCGCCCCGGGGCCGCTACGGCGCAAGGAGGTGAGTGATGAATATCGGCGAAGCGGCGCAGGCCTCGGGCGTGTCGGCCAAGATGATCCGGCACTACGAATCGGTCGGGCTGGTGGAGACGCCGCCGCGCAACTCTCTCGACGAGATCCGCAACCTGTTGTCGCTGTGGCGCGACCGCGGCCGCGCCAGCGCCGATGTCAAGGCGCTGACGCTGCGCCACGTGGCCGACCTGGAGCAGCGCATCGCCGAGCTGGCCGCGATGCGCGATACGCTGCGCGAACTGGCGCAGCACTGCAGCGGCGACGAGCGGCCGGACTGCCCCATCCTGGCTGATTTTGCCGAGGTTGCCGATGCAGCCGATGCAGCCGATGCCGCGCAGCCGCAGGGCACGGCCGCCTGCCACGGCTGAGCCGCCGGGCGGCGCAACAGAAGAAGCAACAACAACGACGCCGGTGCACGCGCTCCGTGCAGGAGGAAATTTGCGCGAATGGACAAGCCCATGACGGACCACCCGATGACGGAACCTCCTGCTGCCGCCGCCGCCATGGCCGGCGCGCCCGCCGACATCCCCGCGGGCACGCATGCGCCGGTGCAGAGCCGCCAGCGCATGCGCGATGGCACCGAGCTGCTGCTGCGTACCTGGCAGCCCGATCCGGCGCGCTTTGCCGAGCCGCTCGGCTCGGTGCTGCTGGTGCACGGGCTCGCCGAACACGCCGGGCGCTACCAGCACGTGGCCGATGTGCTGTGCGGCCTGGGCCTGCGCGTGCGCGCGCATGACCTGCGCGGACACGGCGCCAGCGGCGGCGCGCGCATGGTGGCGGAGCATCCTGACAAGTACCTGGACGACCTCGCCGAGATCTACGACGGCGCGCTGCGCAACTGGAACGAGCTGCCGATCCTGCTCGGCCACAGCATGGGCGGCATGATTGCCGCGCGCTTTGCCACCGCGCGCGTGCGGCCGGTGCGCGCGCTGGTGCTGTCTTCGCCGGCGCTGGCGCTTCGCGTGTCGCCGGCGATGCTGACCGTGCACCGCGTGCTGCTGGCGCTGGCGCCGCGATTGCGCGTGCCCAACCCGATCGACGCGCGCCACTTGTCGCACGATTCCGCGGTGGTGGCCGCGTATCGCGCCGATCCGCTGGTGCAGACCACCATCACCGCCAGCGTGCTGGAGAGCTTTATCCGCGGCATGGCGCAGGCGCAGGCCGATGCCGCGCAGCTGGAGGCGCCGATGCTGATGCTGGTCGGCGGCGCCGATCGCGTGGTGGACCCGGCCGGCAGCCGTACCTTCTTCGATCAGGCCCCGCCCGACCTGCGCGACGAGGTCTGGTTCGAGCAGGGTTACCACGAGATCTTCAATGAAGCGCAGCCGCTGCGCGGCGAAGTGTTCGCGGCGCTGACCGGCTGGCTGCGCCGGCACCTCTCGCCGCAGCAATAGGCGCGCCTAGGTCCGGAACACCGATTCCGCCACGCCGAACGCCGCCGCGACCACCGGGTCGTCGCGGCGCGTGGCCAGGCACACCAGCGTCAGCTCGGTCGGCACCGACATCCCTTCGACGATCACCAGCCCGTGCGCATGCGATTCGCGCAGCGCAATGGAATCGCGCACCAGCGACAAGCCCACGCCGGAACGCACCAGGTCGAGCATCGAGGCCTCCTGGTCGACATGCGCCACCTTGGGCACGGTCGCCACATCGACGCCGGCCTGGGCGAAGCGCGCCGACAGCAGCCGGTGGTGCGCGGACTCGCTCGGCGTCCAGATCCACGGCAGCGTCGCCAGCTGCGCCCAGGAGCGTAGTGCGGTGCGTTCCTTCCAGCCCTTGGGCGCTACCACGTAGTAGGAGAAGCGCGTCAGCGTCAGCGCATGGAAGCCCGCATCGGGCGGCTGGCCCAGATAGAAGCCGACATCGAGCGCGCCGCTGCGTACTTGTTGCAGCACCCAGCCCGACATGCCGTGGCGCAATTCGGTGCCGATCTGCGGGTGGCGTTCCACCAGCGTGCGCAGCATCGGGCCCAGCCGCGTGAATTCCGGATCGAGGATGGTGCCGATCGCGAGCCGGCCGCGCACGGTGTGATGCATGGCACTGACGGTGTGCTGCAGGTCGCCCACGCCATCGAGGATGCGCTCCGCGAGCGGCAGCAGCGCGGCGCCGTCGGCGGTCAGCGTCAGGCCCGCGGCGGTGCGCTCGAACAGCTTGATGCGCCACGTCGACTGCAGCGCTTTGAGCTGCAGGCTGACCGCGGGCTGCGTCAGGTGCAGCCGCTGCGCGGCGCGGGTGAGGTTGCCTTCGCGCGCGACGGCGACGAAAGCGCGCAGGTGGTGGAGGTCCAAGGGTCGAGGGCGGGAGTGGTGCGCTGCAATATTTTGCGCAGCTTATATTGCGATTGACGATAAATCATTGGACGGGGCCGCGCAACTGCACCAAGCTTGCGCTCATCGACGGCCCGAAGTCCTTGTGCTGCGCGGAATTCGCGTCACCAGGGCTCTGCGCAAGCGCAAGGCAGCGTCTTCACCGGACGCAAAGATCGACGGGCCGCCTGCCATCAGAGATCCAGCATTCAGGAGCGGAAGTGGAAGACATCCTTGCAGAAGCCAGCGCGGTGCAGAGCACCATCGGCCATGTCATCGCAGGCCGGCAGACGCGCGGCACCTCGCAGCGTCTGGCCGATATCTATAACCCCGCGACGGGCGAAGTCGCCGCGCGCGTGGCACTGGCTAACGCGCAGGACGTGGGCGACGCCGTCGCTGCGGCCAGGGCCGCATTCCCCGCATGGTCGGAAACCCCGCCGCTGCGCCGCGCGCGCATCCTGTTCAAGTTCAAGGAACTGCTCGACCAGCACCACGACGACCTCGCCGCGCTGATCACGCGCGAGCACGGCAAGGTGTTCTCGGACGCGAAGGGCGAAGTCACGCGCGGCATCGAAGTGGTGGAGTTTGCCTGCGGCATCCCCAACCTGCTCAAGACCGACTTCACCGACAACATCGGCGGCGGCATCGACAACTGGAACCTGCGCCAGCCGCTGGGCGTGGTGGCCGGCATCACGCCGTTCAACTTCCCGGTGATGGTGCCGATGTGGATGTTCCCGGTGGCGATCGCCTGCGGCAATACCTTCGTGCTGAAGCCGTCGGAGCGCGATCCGTCGCCGAGTTTGCTGATTGCCGACCTGCTGCGGCAGGCTGGTCTGCCTGATGGCGTGTTCAACGTCGTGCAGGGGGACAAGGAAGCGGTCGATGCGTTGCTGGCGCATCCGGATGTGCAGGCGCTGTCGTTCGTCGGTTCGACGCCGATTGCGGAGTACATCTATACGGAAGGCACGAAGCACGGCAAGCGCGTGCAGGCGCTGGGCGGTGCCAAGAACCACCTGGTGGTGATGCCCGATGCGGATCTCGACCAGGCGGTCGATGCGCTGATCGGCGCGGCGTATGGCTCGGCCGGCGAGCGCTGCATGGCGATCTCGGTAGCGGTGGCAGTTGGCGATGTGGCCGACAAGCTCGTCCCGCGGCTCGCCGAACGCGCCAGCTCGCTGAAGATCCGCAACGGCATGGAGGCCGACGCCGAAATGGGTCCGCTGGTAACCGCTGCGCACAAGGCCAAGGTGGAGGGCTATATCGCCAAGGGCGTGGAAGAGGGCGCGACGCTGGTGACCGATGGCCGCGGCCACACGGTGCCGGGACATGAGAATGGCTTCTACGTCGGCGGCACGCTGTTCGACAACGTCAAGCCGGACATGACGATCTACAAGGAAGAGATCTTCGGCCCGGTGTTGTCGGTAGTGCGCGTGCATGACTTTGCCGAAGCCGTTGCGCTGATCAATGCGCATGAATACGGCAACGGCGTATCGTGCTACACCAGCGATGGCGGCATTGCGCGCGCGTTCGCGCGGCAGATCCAGATCGGCATGGTCGGCATCAATGTGCCGATCCCGGTGCCGATGGCGTGGCATTCGTTCGGTGGCTGGAAGCGCTCGCTGTTCGGCGACCATCACGCTTACGGCGAAGAGGGCGTGCGCTTCTACACGCGCTACAAGAGCGTGATGCAGCGCTGGCCGGATTCGATTGCCAAGGGCGCGGAATTCACCATGCCGGTGGCGAAGTAACCCTCAACCACGATAACGACAAGAGGCCATGGAGACATTCGACTACATCATCGTTGGCGCCGGCTCGGCCGGCTGCGTCCTGGCGAATCGCCTGACGCAGGACCCGGACGTCAACGTGCTGCTGCTGGAGGCCGGCGGCAAGGATGACTACCACTGGATCCATATCCCGGTCGGCTACCTGTATTGCATCGGCAATCCCCGCACCGACTGGCTCTACCGCACCGAGGCGGAAGCCGGCCTGAACGGCCGCTCGCTGGGCTATCCGCGCGGCCGCGTGCTGGGCGGATGTTCTTCCATCAACGGCATGATCTATATGCGCGGCCAGCGCGAAGACTATGACGAGTGGGCGCGGCTCGCCGGCGACGACGGCTGGCGCTGGGATAACGTGCTGCCGTTGTTCAAGCGCAGCGAGGACCATCACCGCGGGCCGAGCGAGTTTCATGGCGCAGGCGGCGAGTGGCGCGTGGAAGCGCAGCGGCTGCGCTGGGACATCCTGGAGCGCTTTGCCGATGCGGCCGAGCAGGCGGGCATCCCGCGCACGGAGGACTTCAACCGCGGCGACAACTTCGGCGTCGGCTATTTCGAAGTGAACCAGCGCCGCGGCATCCGCTGGAACACCGCCAAGGCCTTCCTGCGGCGCGCCTCGGAGCGGCCCAACCTGACCATCGTCACCGGCGCGCAGGTCAGCGCGCTGACCTTCGACGGGCGCCGCTGCACCGGCGTGAACTACGTCGGCGGCGGACGGCCGCATACGGCGACGGCCGCACATGAAGTGATCCTGGCTTCGGGCGCGGTCAATACGCCTCAGCTGCTGGAGCTGTCGGGCATCGGCCAGGCCGAGCGGCTGCGCGCGCTGGGCATCACGGTGCGCCACGCGCTGCCCGGCGTGGGCGAGAACCTGCAGGACCACCTGCAGCTGCGCACGGTGGTGAAGGTCAACGGCGTGCGCACGCTCAATACGCGCGCCGCCAGCCTGTGGGGCAAGTTCTGCATCGGCGTGGAATACGCGTTCAACCAGAGCGGGCCGATGAGCATGGCGCCTTCGCAGCTCGGCGCGTTCGCGCGCTCGGACCCGTCGCAGGCGCGGCCCAACCTGGAGTACCACGTGCAGCCGCTGTCGCTGGACAAGTTCGGCGACCCGCTGCATGCGTTCAACGCCTTTACCGCCAGCGCCTGCAACCTGCGGCCGACCTCGCGCGGCAGCGTGCATATCGGCAGCGCGGATTTCCGCCAGGCACCGGTGATCGCGCCCAACTACCTGTCGACCGACGAAGACCGGCGCGTCGCGGCCGATTCGATCCGGCTCACGCGCCGGATCGTGGCGTCGCCGGCGCTGGCACCGTACCAGCCTGAGGAATGGCTGCCGGGCCCTGCGTTCCAGACCGACGAAGAGCTGGCGGAGGCGGCCGGCAATATCGGCACCACCATCTTCCACCCGGTGGGCACCTGCAAGATGGGCCGCGCCGACGACCCCATGGCGGTGGTGGACCATCGCCTGCGCGTGCTGGGCATCGACGGCCTGCGCGTGGTCGATGCCTCGGTGATGCCGCTGATCACCTCGGGTAACACCAACTCGCCGACCATCATGATCGCCGAGCGCGCCAGCGACATGATCCGCGAGGACCGCCGGCAGGGCGCGGTGGCCGCGCAGGTGGGGGCGGCGCCCACCCCGGCAGCGGCGACGGCAGGCGCCTGACAGCCGCCCCAGTGGTGCCGGTGGGGCGCCGGCGGGGTAAAAAAGGCGGCGTTTGCCAGGTGGCGCTGCCTGCTCATGTGCACTTGCAAAAAAACTGACACTTGGTTCATGTTTCATAGTGCAAACCCCGATGTTTTGCGATGCAACAGGCGCACACAATAGACGCCTCACAGGGTAAGGTGGCAGCACTCGCAAGGCGGCCGCACCATCCCGGCGGGAGCCGCCCCGCGCACTTACAAGAATTCCGCAGGCATGGCCGCGAAACGGCCGGATTGACGGAAGACAGCGGCAATACAGCGGCACCAAGGGCCTACAAGGCCGGTTCGGACCATTGTCAGTGCCGGGCATCACCCCGGCAGTCAAGCGAGGGCGGGCAGGAGACATGAACCAGCAGGAAACCATCCTGGAAACGCGGAACCTCACCAAGGAGTTCAAGGGGTTCACAGCGGTGAGCGACGTCAACCTGCAGGTGCGCCGCGGGTCGATCCACGCATTGATCGGCCCCAACGGCGCGGGCAAGACCACCTGCTTCAACCTGCTCACCAAGTTCCTGGAGCCGACCACCGGCACCATCCTATTCAACGGCATCGACATCACCGGCGAGAAGCCCGCGCAGATCGCGCGGCGCGGCGTAATCCGTTCCTTCCAGATCTCGGCGGTGTTCCCGCACCTGACGGTGATGGAGAACGTGCGCATCGGCCTGCAGCGCCAGCTCGGCACGGCGTACCAGTTCTGGCGCAGCGAACGCTCGCTCGATGTGCTCAACGACCGGGCCATGGAGCTGCTCGAACAGGTCGGCCTGACCGAGTTCGCGCACACCCAGACGGTCAACCTGCCGTACGGCCGCAAGCGCGCGCTGGAGATCGCCACCACGCTGGCGATGGAGCCCGAGCTGATGCTGCTGGACGAGCCCACCCAAGGCATGGGCCATGAGGACGTGGACCGCGTCACGCAGCTGATCAAGAAGGTTTCTGCGGGCCGCACCATCCTGATGGTGGAGCACAACATGAGCGTGGTCTCGTCCATTGCCGACAAGATCACCGTGCTGCAGCGCGGCGCAATCCTGGCCGAGGGCCCGTACGCCGAAGTGTCGAAGGACCCGCGCGTGATGGAGGCCTACATGGGCACCGTCGACGCGGAACTGCAGGGCGCGCACTGAGACGGCCGGGGAACCACACATGACAACATCCAACACACCCGCGCTCGAGATCAAGGGCCTGGAGGCCTGGTACGGCGAATCGCACATCCTGCACGGCGTGGACCTGACGGTGAACCACGGCGAAGTGGTCACGCTGCTGGGCCGCAACGGCGCCGGGCGCACCACCACGCTGCGCGCGATCATGGGCCTCACAGGCGCGCGCAAGGGCTCGATCAAGGTCAATGGCCATGAAACCATCGGCCTGCCTACACACAAGATCGCGCACTACGGCATTGGCTATTGCCCCGAAGAGCGCGCGATCTTTTCCAGCCTCTCATGCGAAGAGAACCTGATGCTGCCGCCCGTGCTCAAGGGCGCGGACACCAGCAAGGGCATGAGCGAGGCCGATATCTACGAGATGTTCCCGAACCTGAAGGAGCGCCGCCAGAGCCAGGGCACGCGTCTTTCCGGCGGCGAGCAGCAGATGCTGGCGGTCGGGCGCATCCTGCGCACCGGTGCCAACCTGCTGCTGCTCGATGAAATCTCGGAAGGGTTGGCACCGGTGATCGTGCAGGCGCTCGCGCGCATGATCCTGATGCTCAAGCAGAAGGGGTACACGGTGGTGATGGTGGAGCAGAACTTCCGCTTCGCCGCGCCGCTGGCCGACCGCTTCTACGTGATGGAGCATGGCAGCATCGTCGAGCGCTTTGCCGCCAGTGAGCTGGAGGCCAAGATGCCGGTGCTGCACGAACTGCTCGGGGTCTGATCCGCACGGATCATGGGTTGATGTTTGGCAGGAACGGGTGGCGCGCACGCCGCCGCAAATCAGGAGACATAGACATGAAAAAGACTCGGCTCGCGGCCGCGATGGCGGCCATTGCCATGGGTGCAGTTTCCTTCAGCGCCGTTGCCCAGGTGTCGGGTGACACCGTGAAGATCGGCTACATCACCGACATGTCGGGCCTGTACGCCGACATCGACGGCCCCGGCGGCCTGGAAGCCATCAAGATGGCGATCGAGGACCGCGGCGGCAAGGTGCTGGGCAAGCCCATCGAAATTGTCTCTGCCGACCACCAGAACAAGGCGGACATCGCCGCCTCGAAGGCGCGCGAATGGATGGACCAGCAGGGCCTGGACCTGCTGCTGGGCGGCACCAACTCGGGCACCGCGCTGGCGATGAACAAGGTGGCTTCGGAGAAGAAGCGCGTCTACATCAACATCGGCGCCGGCACCGCGCGCCTGACCAACGAAGAGTGCTCGCCGTACACGGTGCACTACGCTTATGACACTGTGGCGCTGGCCAAGGGCACGGGCAGCGCGGTGGTCAAGCAGGGCGGCAAGTCGTGGTTCTTCCTGACCGCCGACTACGCCTTCGGCCATTCGCTGGAAAGCGACACCGCGGCGGTGGTCAAGGCCAGCGGTGGCACGGTGGCGGGTCAGGTGCGCCATCCGCTGTCGGCATCGGATTTCTCTTCGTTCCTGCTGCAGGCACAGTCGTCCAAGGCGCAGATCCTGGGCCTGGCCAACGCCGGCGGCGACACCATCAACGCGATCAAGGCGGCCAAGGAATTCGGCATCACCAAGTCGATGAAGATTGCCGGCCTGCTGATGTTCATCAACGACGTGCACAGCCTGGGGCTGAAGAACACCGAAGGCCTGCTGATGACCGACAGCTGGTACTGGGACATGAACGACGACTCCCGCAAGTTCGCCAACCGCTTCTTCGGCAAGATGAAGAAGATGCCGAGCAGCCTGCAGGCGGCGGACTACTCGGCGGCCAGCACCTACCTGAAGGCGGTGGAAGCGGCCAAGACCGACGATCCGGACAAGGTCATGGCCGAGCTCAAGAAGATGAAGATCAACGACATCTACACCAAGGGCTATATCCGCCAGGACGGCCGCGGCATCCACGACATGTACCTGATGCAGGTGAAGACGGCGGCCGAGTCGAAGAAGCCGTGGGACTACATGAAGGTGGTGGCGACCATCCCAGGCGACCAGGCCTTCACCACGGTGGCCGATTCTAAGTGCGCGATGTTGAAGAAGTAAAACGGCAGGCTGGTCTGCGCGGTTTGCGGACCAGTTGCTTTGCTCCCCTTTCCCGCAAGCGGGAGAGGGGAGCTCACCACAGCGACAAGTAACCTGCGCGATGGACATCTTCGGAATCCCCTTGCCTGCCATGCTCTCCCAGCTCTTGCTGGGGCTGGTCAACGGCGCCTTCTATGCGATGCTGAGCCTGGGCCTCGCGGTCATCTTCGGCCTGCTCAACGTCATCAATTTCGCGCACGGTGCGCTCTTCATGCTCGGTGCGGTGCTGGCCTGGATGGGCATGGAATACGCCGGGCTGAACTACTGGATCATGCTGCTGCTGTCGCCGCTGGTCGTCGCCGCGCTGGGCGTGGTGATCGAGAAGACCATGCTGCGCTGGATCTACAAGCTCGACCATATCTACGGCCTGCTGCTGACGCTGGGCATCACGCTGGTGATCGAGGGCATCTTCCGCTCGATCTACGGCGTGTCGGGGCTGCCGTACTCGACGCCGGACGCGCTGCAGGGCGCGACCGACCTGGGCTTCATGATCCTGCCGAACTACCGCGCCTGGGTCGTGGTGGCATCGCTGGTGGTGTGCTTTGCCACCTGGTACGTGATCGAGAAGACCAAGCTGGGCGCCTACCTGCGCGCCGGCACCGAGAACCCCAAGATGGTCGAGGCCTTCGGCGTCAACGTGCCGCTGATGGTGACGCTGACCTACGGCTTCGGCGTGGCGCTGGCCGCGTTTGCCGGGGTGCTGGCCGCGCCGGTGATCCAGATCTCGCCGCTGATGGGGCAGAACCTGATCATCATCGTGTTCGCGGTGGTGGTGATCGGCGGCATGGGCTCGATCATGGGCTCGATCCTGACCGGCCTGGGGCTGGGCGTGATCGAGGGCCTGACCAAGGTGTTCTATCCTGAAGCATCGTCGACCGTGGTGTTCTTCATCATGGTGATCGTGCTGCTGCTGCGCCCGGCCGGGCTGTTCGGTAAGGAGAAGTGATGAGCGCACCATCCACATCATCGACGCAAACGACAGTTGCGGGCAACGCGGGGCAGGCAGGAAAGGGACAAGGCGTGCAGAAGAAACTGTTGTACGGATTGCTGCTGCTGGCGCTGATTGCCGCGCCGCTGGCCGGGGCCTATCCGGTGTTCGTACTCAAGGTGCTGTGCTTCGCGTTGTTTGCGTGCGCCTTCAACCTGCTGATCGGCTATACCGGCCTGCTCTCGTTCGGCCATGCGGCCTTCTTCGGCGGCGCGGGCTATGCGGCCGGCCATGCGATGAAGGTCTGGGGCGTGACGCCGGAGCTCGGCCTGATCCTGGGCACGGCCACCGGCGCGCTGATCGGCTACGTGGTGGGCTCGGTGGCGATCCGCCGCCAGGGCATCTACTTCTCGATGATCACGCTGGCGCTGGCGCAGATGCTGTTCTTCATCTGCCTGCAGGCGCCGTTCACCGGCGGCGAGGACGGCCTGCAAGGCATCCCGCGCGGCAACCTGTTCGGCGTGCTGCCGCTGTCGAACGACCTGACGCTGTACTACGTGGCGCTGGTGATCATCGTCGCCGCCTTCGCGCTGATCGTGCGCACGGTGCATTCGCCGTTCGGCCAGATCCTGAAGGCGATCAAGGAGAACGAGCCGCGCGCGATCTCGCTGGGTTATGACGTCGACCGCTTCAAGCTGACCGCCTTCGTGCTGTCGGCGGCGCTGTCGGGGCTGGCCGGCTCGATCAAGGCGCTGGTGCTGGGCTTCGAGACGCTGACCGACGTGCACTGGTCGATGTCGGGCTCGGTGATCCTGATGACGCTGGTCGGCGGGCTGGGCACGTTGTCGGGCCCGATTGTCGGCGCCTTCGTGGTCGTGGCGCTGGAGAACAAGCTGGGCGACATCGGCACCTTCCTGGCCTCGGTGACCGGCATCGGCTGGTTCAATACGCTGGGCGAGTCGGTGACGATGGTGACCGGCGTGATCTTCGTGATCTGCGTGCTGACCTTCCGCCGTGGCATCATGGGCGAGCTGCTGGCCCGCTTTGGTCGCAAGCACGAGTGATCGCGGGTCGACATGCCCGATTGTGGGGCTAGGGTTTTTTCTAGCTTGTCCTCGATGCACCGCTTCGTTACATTCCATATACGGTTTTCGCAGGTTAAATGGAGGCGGAAGCGAGGAGACGACAGGCGCGCACCCGGTGTCGGGTAGCAGCGTTATAAATAAAGGGCGTTGCCGGGTGATCCTCGGCAACGCTTTTTTAATTTGGGCTTCCACAGCCCGTCCCCTCCACCTGTCTTGTGTCGCGTTCGCCCCATCCTGGGGCATCCATGCCGCATCGGCATCACCTGGCGGCCTGCCGCATGCGACAATGAGGGCGCTCTCCCTTGCCCGCCATGCCCGCCGTTCCTGACTCGCCCGATTCCCAAGACTCCCCGGATTGCCCAGGCTCGCCCGCGCCGCAGGGGTTGGTACGCCTCGGGCTGGGTGCCGATGCCGCCATGCTGGATGCCTGGCTGGACGCCGTCCAGCCCCTGCCGGTACCCGCCGCCCGCGCGCGCCGCCTGATGCTGGACGAGCTGCTGGCCCAGTCGGGGCGCGGCATCTGCCTGATCGCGCATGGTGCGGCGCCGGACGAGGTGCTGGCTTGCCTGCCGGTGGCGCTGGTGCCGAGCCTCGGCTTTGCCGGGCTCGCGGCCGTCGCCACGGAGTGGTGGGTACGGGCCGGGCTCAGCCCCGAGGCCGGCCGCGCCTGGCTCGACCTCTGCTGCGACACGCTGGCCGACTGGGCCCGCGCCCACGGCATCCGCCACGCGCTGCTGGCGCCGGCGCTGGTGACCGGGACAGGCGGCCCGCCGCCAGGCTTCAGCCCGCACGGCAGCGGCATGTGGCATCGCAGCCTCGTGCCCGCCGCCAAGGTGCTCGGCTGAGCCGGTACGCCCGGCCTGCGGCCGCGCCTGTCTTTCCTCCCGTTTTTCCCTTCTCGCTTTCCTGTTTCCTGCAATGATGGAATTCGCATTCCTGGCGGTTGCCGCCTTTGTCGCCGGCCTGATCGATGCGGTGGCCGGCGGCGGCGGCCTGGTCCAGATCCCGGCGCTGTTCTCCGCCTATCCCGGCATGTCGCCGGCCACCCTGCTGGGCACCAACAAGGTCGCGTCGATCGCCGGCACCGCCAACGCGGCACTGCGCTATGGGCGCAGCGTGCGCATCTACTGGGGCGCAACCGCGCCGGCGGTGGTGGCGGCCTTTATCTGCTCCATGGCTGGCGCCTGGGCGCTGACCATGATCCCGGCCGGGCCGATGCGCAAGGCGCTGCCGTTTATCCTGGTCGTGCTGCTGGTCTATACGGTCGCCAGGAAGGATCTCGGCACCGAGCATGCGCCCACGCTCACGGGCGGACGCGAGCGCGTGGCCGCGCTGCTGGCCGGCGCGGTCCTCGGCTTCTATGACGGCGTGTTCGGTCCCGGCACCGGCAGCTTCCTGATGATCGTGTTCGTGCGCGTGTTCGGCTATGACTTCCTGCACGCGGCCGCCTCGACCAAGCTGGTCAACCTGGCGACCAACCTGGCGGCGCTGCTGCTGCTCGCCAGCAAGGGCCATATCTGGTGGCAGCTGGGGCTGGTGATGGCGGTGGCCAACGTTGCCGGCAGCCAGGTGGGCAGCTGGCTGGCGCTGCGGCATGGCAGCGCGTTCGTGCGCAAGGTGTTTATCGTGGTGGTGAGCGCGCTGATCCTGAAGACGGCGTGGGATGCGTTCCTGCGCTGATCCGGCCAGGGCCCGCGCCGTGGCGCGCGATGCGGGTTAATCCTCCCTTTTCGCGCCAAAACGCTGTGATAGACTCGATCCGCATTCCCGACCGTGCGGTCGGTGAATGACCGAAGCGCCTTTCCGGGGGAGTGGTGCGGACGGGGAAATGGGGAACGGTGTCATGCCGTTCCTGGCTGTAGCGCAGGTGCCGGCGATGTGCCTGCGTCAGACCCGAGGGGTCGACAAAAAAAGGGGCATCCGCCGGCGGACGCCGGACGGATGCCTTTCCGTTTCAGGAACCGAAGGAGACAAGATGGATTTCAAGCGCGCCAGCCTGCTGGCAATCGCGGCGGTCAGCCTCAGCCTGGTTGCCGGCGCCGCCAGCGCAC
The DNA here is from genome assembly GCA_050987995.1 of Ralstonia pickettii. Classification (GTDB taxonomy): domain Bacteria; phylum Pseudomonadota; class Gammaproteobacteria; order Burkholderiales; family Burkholderiaceae; genus Cupriavidus; species Cupriavidus pickettii_B. The sequence continues at coordinate 4,326,574 of CP158803.1, read as the reverse complement.
AGGTCAAGGTCGGAGTCACGGTGTCGGCCACGGGTCCGGCGGCATCGCTGGGCATTCCGGAAAAGAACACCTTCACGCTGATGCCCAAGGAAGTGGGGGGCAAGAAGATCGAGTACATCGTGCTCGACGATGCCTCCGATACCACCACCGCGGTCAAGAACACGCGCAAGCTGATCACTGAAGACAAGGTCGATGTGGTGGTGGGTTCCACCGTGACGCCGAACTCGCTGGCCATGGTCGACGTGGTGTCCGAGAGCGAGACGCCGATGATCACCATGGCCGCCTCGGCCCGCATCATCGAGCCGATGGACGCCAAGCGCGCCTGGGTCTTCAAGACGCCGCAGAACGACTCGCATATGGCGACTGCCATTGCCGAGCATATGGGCAACAACAACGTGAAGACGGTGGCCTTTATCGGCTTCGCGGATGCCTATGGCGACAGCTGGGCGCAGGAATTCGCCAAGGTGGCGGACATGCGCAAGATCAAGGTAGTCGCCAACGAGCGCTTTGCCCGCACGGATACGTCGGTCACCGGCCAGGTGCTGAAGATGATGAGCGCCAATGCCGACGCGGTGCTGATCGCAGGCTCGGGTACGCCCGCGGCGCTGCCGGCCAAGACGCTCAAGGAGCGCGGCTACAAGGGCAAGGTCTACCAGACCCACGGTGTCGCCAACCCCGACTTCCTGCGCGTGTGCGGCAAGGACTGCGAAGGCACCTACCTGCCGGCCGGCCCGCTGCTGGTGGCCGAGCAGCTGCCTGACAGCAACCCGGTGAAGAAGCCGGCGATGACCTACAAGACCGCCTATGAGAAGGCGTTCGGCGGACAGGTGTCGACCTTCGGCGGCCATGCCTGGGATGCGGGCCTGATCCTGCAGCATGCGATCCCCGAAGCGCTGAAGAAGGGCCAGCCCGGCACCAAGGAATTCCGCAAGGCGCTGCGCGACGCCATGGAGCAGATCAAAAACCTGCCCGTATCGCACGGCATCATGAATATGAGCGCCACCGACCACCTCGGCTTCGACCAGCGCGCGCGCGTGATGGTGCAGATCGTCGACGGCAAGTGGAAGCTGCTGACGAAGTAAGCAAGGCACACGCTCTACAACGACAAGACGCAGCAAAGCGCATGGTTCGGCCATGCGCTTTTTTTTGCCCGATGCGGCTTGCACGTCATAGTCTTGCGTTAGGGTTGCCCTGTATTTGCGCTATGGGCAATCCGTTTACTATTTCGTAATCCGAGCGCACAGCATCCTGTCGGCCCCCTTCGATGCAGGCAGGTAGTTCCACGAGACTGTCCAAGAGACGGGGAGACAATGGACTTATCTATCGCCGCCATCCTGGCGCAGGACGGCATCACCTCGGGCGCGATCTACGCGCTGCTGGCACTGGCGCTGGTGCTGGTGTTCTCGGTGACCCGCGTCATCTTTATCCCGCAAGGGGAGTTCGTCGCCTACGGCGCGCTGACGCTGGCGGCGATGCAGGCCGGCCATGCACCGCAGACCACCTGGCTGCTGCTGGCGATGGGCGTGCTGACCTTCCTCTATGAAACCGTCACCGTGTTGCGCAGCGCCGAGTTGCGGCGCACGCTGGGGCAACGCCTTGGCGTGCTGGCCGGCAAGTACCTGGTGTTTCCGCTCGCGGTGCATTGGGTCGCGCAGCAGTACGGTGCGCAGCCGCTGCCGATGCTGGCCCAGATCGCGCTGACGCTGCTGATCATCATCCCGCTTGGGCCGATGCTGTACCGGGTCGCGTATCAGCCGCTGGCCGAGGCCAGCACGCTGGTGCTGCTGATCGTCTCGGTCGGCGTGCACTTTGCGCTGGTGGGACTGGGGCTGGTGATGTTCGGTGCGGAAGGGTCGCGCACCACGGCATTTTCCGATGCGCGCTTCGACGTGGGCGCGCTCAGCATCTCGGGCCAGAGCCTGTGGGTGGTGGGCGTGTCGGCGCTGCTGATCGGCGCGCTGTACTTCTATTTCGAGCGCACGCTGCAGGGCAAGGCGCTGCGCGCGACCGCGGTCAACAGGCTGGGCGCACGCCTGGTCGGCATCGGCACCACGCAGGCGGGGCGGCTGTCGTTCACGCTGGCCGCGGCGATGGGGGCGTTGTGCGGCATCCTGATCGCACCGCTCACGACCGTCTATTACGAGTCGGGCTTTCTGGTGGGCCTGAAGGGCTTTGTCGGCGCCATCGTCGGCGGGCTGGTCAGCTATCCGGTCGCAGCACTGGGTGCGCTGCTGGTGGGCCTGCTCGAATCCTATTCGTCCTTCTGGGCCAGCGCGTTCAAGGAGGTTATCGTCTTCACACTGATCATCCCGGTGCTGCTGTGGCGCTCGCTGACGAGCAAGCATGTCGAGGAGGAGGAATAAGCCATGACCATGCTGACCGACAAGCAGGCGGCCGTGGCGGGCGCAGAGGCCGGCAGCCGCGCGCGGCTGAACCGCAACCGATTGCTGGTGCTGGCGTTCATCATGGTGCTGGCATTGCTGCCGGTGCTGCCGACGCCGGAATTCTGGATCACGCTGGGCAACTACATCGGGCTGTACAGCATCGTGGCGATCGGGCTGGTGCTGCTGACCGGCGTGGGCGGCATGACCTCGTTCGGGCAGGCCGCGTTCGTGGGGCTCGGGGCGTACAGCACCGCGTACCTGACCACGCAGTTCGGGCTGTCGCCGTGGTTCGGCCTGCTGGTGGGGCTGGTGATCACGGTGGCCTCGGCCTATGTGATCGGGCTGATCACGATGCGCATGTCCGGGCACTACCTGCCGCTGGCCACGATTGCGTGGGGCCTGTCGCTGTTCTACCTGTTCGGCAACCTGGAGTTCCTCGGCAAGTATGACGGGATCAATGGCATTGCGGTGCTGTCGCTGTTCGGCATCGAGCTGCAGTCGGGCCGTTCGATGTTTTACCTGATCTGGGCCGTGGTGCTGCTGGCGGTGCTGGCGATGCAGAACCTGCTGAACTCGCGCCCGGGCCGCGCCATCCGCGCGCTCAAGGGCGGTGGCGTGATGGCCGAGGCCATGGGGGTGAACACCGCCTGGATGAAGGTGGTGATCTTCGTGGTCGCGGCGATCCTCGCGTGCGTGTCGGGCTTCCTGTATGCGCACCTGCAGCGCGCGGTGAACCCGACGCCGTTCGGGCTCAACTACGGCATCGAGTACCTGTTCATGGCGGTGGTCGGTGGCGTGGGTCACGTGTGGGGTGCGGTGCTGGGTGCAGGCATCCTGACCATCCTGAAGGATGTGCTGCAAGGCCTGCTGCCCAAGCTGCTCGGTGCCACCGGCAATTTCGAGATCATCGTCTTCGGCGTGCTGCTGGTGCTGCTGCTGCAATATGCGCGCGATGGCATCTGGCCGTTCCTGCGTCGTCTCTTTCCATCGGGGCCGGCGGTGCTGGCGCCATCGCAGGCGGAGGCACTGGCTGTGCGGCAGAAGCCTGAGGCCGGCGAACTGATCCTCGATGTGCGCGCCGTGCGCAAGGAGTTCGGCGGACTGGTGGCGGTCAACGATGTCAGCTTCCAGGTGCGCGCCGGCGAGATCATCGGGCTGATCGGCCCCAACGGCGCCGGCAAGTCCACCACCTTCAACCTGGTGACGGGCGTGCTGCCGGTCACGCGCGGCGAAGTGGGCTATCGCGGCGAGGTGATCTCGGGTCTGCCGTCGCGCGAGATCGTCAAGCGCGGCATCGGCCGCACCTTCCAGCATGTGCACCTGCTGCCGACCATGACGGTGCTGGAGAACGTGGCCATCGGCGCGCACCTGCGCGGCGACTTCCGCGCGCAGGGCGGTGTCTCTGCCGCGATCCTGCGCATGAACAAGGCCGAGGAAGAGAAGCTGCTGTTCGAGGCGAAACGCCAGCTCGAGCGCGTGGGCCTGGCCGACTGCATGTACATGGAAGCGGGCAGCCTGGCGCTGGGCCAGCAACGCATCCTGGAGATCGCGCGTGCGCTGTGCTGCGACCCGGCGCTGCTGCTGCTGGACGAACCCGCCGCGGGCCTGCGCTACAAGGAGAAGCAGGCGCTGGCCGAGTTGCTGCGCAAGCTGAAGGGCGAGGGCATGAGCGTGCTGTTAGTCGAGCACGACATGGACTTCGTGATGAACCTGACCGACCGGCTGGTGGTGATGGAGTTCGGTACGCGCATCGCCGAGGGCGTTCCGGAGGAAGTGCAGAAGAACCCCGCGGTGCTGGAAGCCTACCTCGGTGGCGTGGAGTAACGGAGCGACAGAGAAAGCGACATGAGCCTGATTCTCGAAGTGAAGGACCTCCACGTCCGCTACGGCAAGGTGGAAGCGGTGCACGGCGCCAACCTGAAGGTGGAGGCCGGCAAGATCGTCACGGTGATCGGCCCCAACGGTGCCGGCAAGTCGACCATGCTCAATGCGATCATGGGCGCGCTGCCGGTGAACGGGTCGTCAAGCGGATCGGTCAGCTACCTCGATCACGACATGGCCGGCATCCCGGTCGAAGGACGCGTCGCACGCGGCATGTGCCTGGTGCCGGAGAAGCGCGAGCTGTTCGCGTCGATGACAGTGGAGGACAACCTGCAGCTCGGTGCCTTCCGCCGCAAGCGTGCCGGCGAGAAGAACTATCTCGACCAGATGGACGTGGTCTACGACCTGTTCCCGCGCCTGCGCGAGCGTGCGCGGCAGGACGCCGGCACGCTGTCAGGCGGCGAGCGCCAGATGCTGGCGGTGGGCCGCGCGCTGATGGCCAAGCCGCAGTTGCTGATGCTGGATGAGCCCAGCCTCGGGCTGGCGCCGCTGATCGTCAAGGAGATCTTCCACATCATCAGCAACCTGCGCACGACGGGCGTGGCGACGTTGCTGATCGAGCAGAACGCGCGCGCGGCCCTGCAGGTGGCGGACTACGGCTATGTGATCGAGACCGGGGATATGTCGATGGAAGGGCCGGCGGATGAGCTGGCGGCCAACCCGAAGGTGATCGAAACCTACCTGGGACTGGCGAAGAAAGCTGCCTGACCGGCGCCGGGATCGTCGAATGAATGAGGGCCTGCGATTGCAGGCCCTTTCTTATTTTTCCTGTGAATAACTTTGGGGATAACCCAGATCTGAGGGGTCCTGCAGCGGATGGGATTGTGAGCGCTGAGTTAGGTAAGGAAAAATTCATAAGATGGATGGAGATGGCTTCAATTTGCATTCGTTCATTTTTCCGTCGCATAATTATCCCAAGAAAATCACCAGAATGAATCTAGCTCGCCGCTTTGGCGAAACTGCTAGTCATCTGATGCATATTTTTGGGCATCGACATCCGGATCATGCTTCGCCGTCTCCAGCAGCCACTCACGAAAGCGATTCAACGCCGGATGATCCCGCCTTTCCTTCGGCGCACACAGGAAATAGCCGCGCTGCAGCGTAATCGGCAGGTCGAACGGTGCCACCACGCGGCCGGCGGCCAGTTCGTCGCGCACCAGGCAGCGCTGCAGCACGGCCACGCCCATATCCGCGCGCACCGCCTGGATCAGGATCGAGACCTGGTCGAAACCTGTGGATAACGTCGGCGCAGCGTTAGGTACGCCCGCGGCCTGCAGCCAGTTCTGCCAGTTGGCCGGCGCGGTGGTGTGGTAGAGCAGGGGCTCCTGCAGCAGCTCGGCCGGCGACTGCCACTGGCCGGCCGCCCGACGCGTGCGGGCACGGTCTGGGTGGCAGACCGGCACCATTTCACGTCCCACCACGTAATCCACCAGCAGGCCCGGCCACTTGCCGGCTTCACCGGCCAGGATGCCGGCATCGGGCGCCGCGCCGGAGAAGTCTTCGTCGCGCTGGTACGGCACGAAGTCGAGGCGGATATCCGGATGACGGCGATGGAAGTCAGGCAGCCGCGGCACCAGCCAGACACTGGCCAGCGTCGGCACGACCGACAGCGTCAGGTGATGCCGGCGGTCGCCAGCGAGCAGGGCGGCGCTGGCGTTCTCGATCGCTGCCAGCGGCTCGGCCACCGCGTCGAGCAATTGCTTGCCGGCGTCGGTCAACAGCAGACGGTGGGCGTTACGTTGCAGCAGCGGCTGCCCGAAATGCGTTTCGAGCCGGGCGATGGCGCGGCTGATCGCCCCTTGCGTCACGCACAGCCTCTCGGCCGCACGGGTAAAGCTGCCCAGCTTTGCCGCGGCGGCAAAGGCGTGCAACTCGGACATCGACGGGGAACGCAGCCGCATGGCAGGGGAGGGCGAGGCTTGGGGGGCGGTCCGGAGTGGCCGCCTCAGGATGAGCTTTGGTAATGCAAACGTGCAATATAGTCGTTTGTGCCAACCCGGTAAACGGCTGACACTCGCCCGGTTCATTGCACAAAACCAACAGGAGAATCCCCCCATGATCCGAGCCAGGATGACCCGCCGCCAGCTGCTGCTGTCCGGCGCCGCCGCCACTGCCGCGCTGGCGTTTGCCGGCAGCGCGTTCGCGCAGGCCAACTACCCGACGCGCCCGATCCGCCTGATCGTGCCGTTCGCGGCCGGCGGCTCCACCGACCTGTCGGCACGCCTGGTGGCCGAGTTCGCGGGCCGTGAGCTGGGCCAGTCCATCGTGGTCGAGAACAAGGGCGGCGCCGGCGGCTCGCTGGGCATGGAGCAGGTGGCCAATGCCGCGCCGGACGGTTACACCATCGGCATGGCCACGGTCAGCACGCACGGCTCCAACCCCGCGGTGTACCCGAAGCTGAAGTACGACCCGATCAAGGACTTCGCCCCGGTCACCAACGTGGTGGCGATCCCCAGCGTGTTCGCGGTCCACCCCAGCGTGCCGGCCAGGACCATGCAGGAGTTCGTCGCGCTGGCCAAGGCCAACCCGGGCAAGTACAGCTTTGCGTCGCCAGGCGCGGGCTCGCTGGGCCACGTCAACGTCGAGAACTTCATGATGCAGGCCAGGATCGATCTGCTGCATGTGCCGTACAAGGGCGCCGGTCTGGCGCTGAATGACGCCGTGGCAGGGCAGGTCAATGCCATCACCGACAACCTGTCGTCCACGCTCCCCCACGTGAAATCGGGCAAGCTGCGCGCGCTGGCGGTGCTGGGCGCGTCGCGCTCGGCACAGCTGCCCGGCGTGCCGACCTATGCCGAACTGGGGTTCAAGGACATGGGTGACGGTGGCTGGTTCGGCATCGTCGCGCCGGCGAATACGCCGTCTGCGATCGTCGCCAAGCTGAACCAGGCTATTCACAAGGCCATGCAGAACCCGGAGTTCAAGCGCAAGGTGGAAGAGTCGGGCGGCACGCTGGTGCCGACCACGCCCGAGCAATTCAAGGCGCAGATCCAACAGGCCATGGCGCGCTATGCCCGCGTGGCCAAGGCAGCGGACATCAAGCTGGACTGACGCATGACTGAAGCGACGAACCCGACGACCAACGAGACCGCGCTGCCCCCGGTGATCGTGCGCCTGCCGGAAGGGGAGGCGGTGCCGCTGGTGTGCGACTCGCCGCACAGCGGCACCGCGTACCCGGCCGACTTCGGCGCCGCGATCCCCGCCGTGCGCCTGCGAGGCGGCGAGGACACGCACGTCGACGCGCTGTGGGATGCCGTACCCGCCGTGGGCGGCACGCTGCTGGCGGCGACGTTCCCCCGGGTCTATATCGACCCGAACCGCATGGCCGACGATATCGACCCGGACCAGCTCGATGGCGCGTGGCCGACGGCGCCGGCGCCGGGCCCGAAGACCCGGCTCGGCTTTGGCCTGATCTGGAGCCGGGTCGACGCCAGTACGCCGATCTATGACCGCCGCCTGCCAGTGGCGGAAGTGCAGGGGCGTATCGACCGCTACTACCGGCCGTACCATGCGGCGTTGTCCGAGGCAGTGGAGGGCGCTTTCCGCTGCTTCGGCGCGGTCTGGCACCTGAACCTGCACTCGATGCCGAACAATGCCTACGAGCGGCTCAAGATCGACAGTCCGCATCCGCTGGCGGACTTTGTACTCGGCGACCGGGACGGCACCACCTGCGAGCCGGGACTGGTCGACCTGGTGGCGGGAGAGTTGCGCGGCATGGGCTACACGGTGGCGCGCAACGATCCTTACAAGGGTGTGCAGCTGATCGCCCAGATCGGGCGGCCGGCCGAGCGGCGCAATAGCCTGCAGATCGAGATCCGGCGTCCGCTGTATATGGACGAGGCCACGCGGGAGCGCAATGCTGGATTCGACACCCTGCAATGCGATCTTGGCAAACTGACGGAGCAGGTCGCGGCCTATATCCGCACGCAGATCTGAGGCGCTTGTTCCACGTGAAACATCAGGCCGGGCCGTGTGCCCGGCCGTTTTGTTTCACGTGGAACATAACGTCGTTTCCAGGCGACTCCGCAGGTATCGCCAACGCCATGTTTCACGTGAAACATGGTTGCCGTCGAAAAGCCCCCAGTCGATTGCCGCTATAATTCGGCATTCTCGAATTTTCCCGCCAGCCTCCCGGAGGAGGTGTCCCATGCTTTACCCGAAAGAGTTCGATGTCATCGTCGTCGGTGGTGGTCACGCCGGCACTGAAGCTGCGCTTGCGGCCGCCCGCATGGGTTGCCAGACGCTGCTGCTGAGCCATAACATCGAGACGCTGGGCCAGATGAGCTGCAACCCGTCCATCGGCGGTATCGGCAAGGGGCACCTGGTCAAGGAAGTGGACGCCATGGGGGGCGCCATGGCTGCCGCCACGGACGAGGCCGGCATCCAGTTCCGTATCCTTAATTCCAGCAAGGGCCCCGCCGTGCGCGCCACGCGTGCCCAGGCGGACCGCGTGCTGTACCGTAAGGCGATCCGTACTCGGCTGGAGAACCAGCCGAACCTGATGCTGTTCCAGCAGGCGGTGGATGACCTGATGGTCGAAGGCGACCGCGTGGTCGGCGCGATGACCCAGGTCGGCATCGCCTTCCGCGCCCGCTCGGTGGTGCTGACCGCCGGCACCTTCCTGGACGGCAAGATCCATGTGGGGCTGGACAACTACACCGGCGGCCGCGCCGGCGACCCCGCGGCGGTGTCGCTGTCGGCGCGCCTCAAGGACCTGAAGCTGCCGCAAGGCCGCCTGAAGACTGGCACGCCCCCGCGTATCGACGGCCGCACCATCGACTTCTCGGTGATGGAAGAGCAGCCCGGTGACCTGAACCCGGTGCCGGTGTTCTCCTTCCTGGGGCGCCCGGAGCAGCACCCGCAGCAGCTGCCGTGCTGGATCACCCATACCAACAGCCGTACCCACGACATCATCCGCGGCGGGCTGGACCGCTCGCCGATGTACACCGGCGTGATCGAAGGGGTAGGGCCGCGCTACTGCCCGAGCATCGAGGACAAGATCCACCGCTTTGCCAGCAAGGAAAGCCACCAGATCTTCCTGGAACCCGAGGGTCTGACCACCAACGAGTTCTACCCGAACGGAATCTCCACCAGCCTGCCGTTCGACGTGCAGCTGGAGCTGGTGCACTCGATCCGCGGCCTGGAGAACGCACACATCCTGCGTCCCGGCTATGCCATCGAGTATGACTACTTCGACCCGCGTGGCCTGAAGGCCTCGCTCGAGAGCAAGGCCATCCGTGGCCTGTTCTTTGCCGGCCAGATCAATGGCACCACCGGGTATGAAGAAGCCGCCGCACAGGGCTTGCTGGCCGGTATCAATGCCGGCTGCTACGTGCGCGAACGTGATGCCTGGACGCCGCGCCGCGACCAGGCTTACCTGGGCGTGCTGGTCGATGACCTGATTACCCGCGGCGTGACCGAGCCGTACCGCATGTTCACCAGCCGCGCGGAGTTCCGCCTGAGCCTGCGTGAAGACAACGCCGATATGCGCCTGACCGAAGTCGGCCGCGAACTGGGTGTGGTCGATGATGCGCGCTGGGATGCTTTCAACCGCAAGCGCGACGCTGTTTCACGTGAAACAGAGCGCCTGAAGAGCACGTGGGTGAACCCGGCGATGCTGCCTGCCGAAGACGCCGTGCCGCTGCTGGGCAAGCCGATCGAGCGCGAGTACAGCCTGGCTGACTTGCTGCGCCGGCCGGAAGTCCGCTATGAGTCGCTGATGGCGCTGCAGGGCGGCCGCCATGCGCCGGCGGCGCCGCTGGACGCCGACCTCATGCTGGCAGAGCAGATCCGCGAGCAGATCGAAATCGGCATCAAGTATCACGGCTATATCGCCCGCCAGGCGGCCGAGGTCGACAAGCTGGAAGCCAACGAATCGACGCGCCTGCCGGAAGGGCTGGACTACACCGAAGTGCGTGGCCTGGGCTTCGAGGTCAGCCAGAAGCTGAACCAGCACCGGCCCGAGACCCTGGGGCAGGCCTCGCGCATCTCCGGCGTGACCCCGGCTGCGATCTCGCTGCTGCTGGTACACCTGAAGAAGAAGGGGTTGGGCCGCACGCGCGCTGAGTCGGGTACGGGCTCGGACACCCCTGCAGACAACCCGCAAGAGGCAGCCTGAGTGGCGGGCCCGCAACACACCCTGACCGACGACGCCGCCCAGCGTCGTCGACTCGAAGCCGGTCTTGCAGAGATCGGGCTGGCCCTGGCGCCGGCCCAGATCGACACGCTGTTCGCCTACCTGGCGCTGCTGCGCAAATGGAACGGCGTCTACAACCTGACCGCGATCCGCCATCCCGATGAGATGCTCACGCATCACATGCTGGATTCGCTCGCGGCGGTGCCCGCGCTGGCCGAAGCCGCGCGCGCCGCAGAGCCAGGCACGCCGCCGCGGGGCAGGGTGCTGGATGTAGGTTCGGGTGGCGGCATGCCCGGCCTGCCGCTGGCGATCGCCTGCCCGGATGTGTCGGTCCTGATGGTCGACATCGTGCAGAAGAAGACCGCCTTCCTGACCCAGTGCCGTGCACAGCTTGGACTTGCCAATGCCGCGGCCCACTGGGGGCCGGTGGAAAAGCTGGAAGATGCGGATGGCTATGCCGTGATCACGTCGCGCGCGTTCGCCGAACTGACAGACTTTGTGAACCTGTCGGGGCATCTGCTGGCGCCGCACGGCAAGCTGATTGCCATGAAGGGTGTTTATCCTCAGGCTGAGCTCGACCGCATGGAAGCGGCCGGCCTGATGGCGCAATGGCGGGTCGATGCCGTGCCCCGTCTCACCGTGCCGGAGCTGGACGCCGAGCGCCACCTGGTAGTGTTGTCGCGACGCTGAAGCGCGCAAGCAGGACCTACGCCGCGGCGCTGCGACAGCAGCGCCGCGAACTGCCGGCCCCCGGGCTGGCCGGATGAATTGAAGCAGGAGCCGCAGGAGCTTATGGCCAAGGTATTCGTGATTGCAAACCAGAAGGGCGGGGTTGGCAAGACCACCACCACGGTGAACCTCGCCGCCGGCCTGGCCGCGCAGGACCAGCGCGTGCTGCTGGTCGACCTGGACCCGCAGGGCAACGCCTCGATGGGCTCCGGCATCGACAAGCAGGCGCTGGAACACAGCGTGTACCAGGTGCTGGTCGGCCTGGCCAGCATCACGCAGGCGCGCCAGCGTTCCGAGACTGGCAGGTACGACGTGCTGCCCGCCAACCGGGAACTGGCCGGCGCCGAAGTGGAACTGGTCGAGATCGACCAGCGCGAACGCCGGCTCAAGCACGCCATCGACGAAGTCGATGACCAGTATGACTTCGTGCTGATCGACTGCCCGCCGTCGCTGTCACTGCTGACGCTGAACGGGCTGTGCGCCGCGCACGGCGTGATCGTGCCGATGCAGTGCGAGTATTTTGCGCTGGAAGGGCTGTCGGACCTGGTCAACACCATCAAGCAGGTACACGCCAACCTGAACCGCGAGCTGCAGGTGATCGGACTGTTGCGCGTCATGTTCGACCCGCGCGTCACGCTGCAGCAGCAGGTGTCGGCGCAGCTCGAATCGCACTTTGGCGAAAAGGTCTTCAAGACCATGATCCCGCGCAACGTGCGCCTGGCCGAAGCGCCGTCTTATGGCATGCCGGGCGTGGCGTTCGATCCGTCGTCCAAGGGCGCCAAGGCATACCTGGATTTCGGCGCCGAGATGATCGCGCGCGTCAGACAGCTGGGCTGAAGGGGAGGGTGAGCATGAGCACGGTAAAGAAGAAGGGCCTGGGCCGTGGCCTGGAAGCGCTGCTTGGCGGACCGGCGGAAATTGTCGAGTCGGTGAAGCAGGAAGGCGCGCCCACGGTGCTGCGCCTGGACCAGCTGCAGCCCGGCAAGTACCAGCCGCGCACGCGCATGGACGAAGGCGCGCTCCAGGAGCTGGCTGCCAGCATCCGCGCGCAAGGGCTGATGCAGCCGATCCTGGTACGCCGGGTCGCCGAGCCGGACCGTTACGAGATCATCGCGGGCGAGCGCCGCTTCCGTGCCTCGAAGCTGGCGGGCCTGGACAAGGTGCCGGTGCTGGTGAAGGACGTGGCCGACGAGGCCGCGGCCGCGATGGCGCTGATCGAGAATATCCAGCGCGAAGACCTGAACCCGCTGGAAGAAGCGCAGGGCATCATGCGCCTGATCCGCGAATTCAAGTTTACGCATGAGCAGGCAGCGGAGTCGGTCGGGCGCTCGCGCAGCGCGGTGTCCAACCTGCTGCGGCTGCTGAACCTGGCCGCGCCGGTACAGACCATGCTGATGGCGGGCGATCTCGACATGGGCCACGCACGCGCGCTGCTGGCCGTGGACGCTGCCAACCAGATCACGCTGGCCAACCAGATCGTCAACAAGCGGCTGTCGGTGCGAGAGACCGAGAAGCTGGTGGCGTCCACGCTCAAGCCGTTCGACCTCAAGTCGATCAAGCAGAAGGGCGGCGCCAACAATATTCGCGATGTGGCGAGGCTGGAAGAAGAGCTGTCGGATGCGCTGGGCCTGGCGGTGCAGATCCGGCTGGGCGCGCGGGGCAAGGGCCAGCTTACCATCCACTTCAATGACAACGACGCGCTCGAAGGCGTGCTCGTCCGCTTGCGCGAATCCCAGCCAGGGCAACGGGTCGCCTGATTTCGATCACGCAATTCCGCCCGGAATTCAGTGCGATAAACGGCCACTGCCCGCAGTGACTGTTGCGTACACGCCGCAGCGGCAAATTCAGTTGCCGGTATACGCACTGCGTGGCCGCTAATCCGCCATCATGCGCAGGGTTCGCTGCGCAATCCAATTACGTCAAACATTATTGCCGCGCAATTTTCGCGAAGCCATCATGCAAGCGTGATGGCAACCGTTGTGCGCAATGCACTGCAAGCTAACTGAAAGCAGATTGACGCCAATCAGTAGTTCCCCTTAAAATCGTGCGGTTTGAATTCTGGCCGGGCCGAAAAGTTCCGGCCTGGAATGAGGCAGGCAGGTAGTGGTTCGAGACCGTCAGCAGCAAGGCGCCGGGTCCCGTCAGGAGGATGACTGGGGCGACTGGAAAGAGGGCGCAGACCGAGAGGAAGAGGCGGTCGATCCGCTGTCGCGCGCCGAAGCGGAGAGGCTGTTTGGCGAGCGCGCACTGCGTCCTTCGCGCATGACCCCGGGCAAGGTTGTCCTGGCGCAGGTGCTTGTCAGCCTGCTGTCGGCACTGTGCTGGGCGCTGTTCGCGAAAGAGCCGGGCCCATACGGCTGGTCGGCGTGGTTCGGCGGCATGGTGTGCTTCGTGCCGAGCGGAATCTTCGCGTTCCGCCTGTGGGTGGCGCGCGACCGGGCTTCGATCGGCGGACTGGTCCTGGGCGAGGCGATCAAGGTCTTTGCCACGGCGGCACTGCTGGTGCTGGTGGTGGTGCTGTACCGGGATCTGCGTTGGGTGCCGATGCTCGTCACGTTCCTGCTGGCGCTCAAGACATATTGGGTGGTGGCACTGGTGATCCGCTAGGCCAGCCGCACGAAGACGGTGCTTCATCCGCAGGTGGGGCACCAAGACGGAATATCAAGATTTGCCGTGCCGGTTTCACAGTGGTGACACCGGGCACGGCCAAGGTTGGACCCCGCTTGCATTGCGGTGACCGGCGAATCCGCCGAAGGCGATGCAAGACGCGTACCGGGCGTTGGCCACAACTGGCGGCGCCCGGCCGATGATTTCGCAATATACCGTTCGTATCGACATGTCTGATGCTACCCAAGGCGCCGAACACGCGCTGACACCCTCCGGCTATATCGCCGAACACTTGCAGAACTTGAACTCGGTCGGCGGCAAGCAAGCGTCGGTGGTCGATTTCTCCGTGATCAACTACGACACGGTGTTCTGGTCGGTCCTGTGCGGCGCCATCGCCCTGCTGGTCCTGTACTTTGCCGCGCGCCGCGTCACCGCCGGCGTGCCGGGCCGCTTCCAGGCCTTCGTCGAGATGATCGTCGAGATGGTCGACGACCAAGCCAAGGGCATCATCCATGGCGACCGCTCGTGGATCGCGCCGCTGGCGCTGATGGTGTTCTGCTGGATCACCATGATGAACGCGATCGACCTGATCCCGGTGGACTGGGTCAACGGCCTGAATCACGTTCTCGGCATCTTCCACCTGCATATCCCCCACCACCGCGCAGTGGCCACGGCTGACCTGAACGGCACGCTGGGCATGTCGTGCTCGGTGCTGGTGCTGATGATCTACTACAGCTTCAAGATCAAGGGCACGGGCGGCTTCATGCACGAACTGTTCTCGGCCCCGTTCGGCGCCAAGTGGTACCTGGCCCCGTTCAACCTGATCCTGAACCTCATCGAATTCCTGGCCAAGGCCGTTTCGCTCGGCATGCGATTGTTCGGCAACATGTACGCCGGCGAACTCGTGTTCCTGCTGATCGCGCTGCTGGGTTCCATCTGGACGTTCGGCGCCGACCTGTCCGCGCTGGGCTTTGTCGGTCACGTGCTGGCCGGCGCGGTATGGGCGATCTTCCACATCCTGATCGTCCTGCTCCAGGCCTTCATTTTCATGATGCTGACGCTGGTGTACATCGGCCAGGCTCACGATCACCACTGATTTCCGGTTTTTGGTTTTTTGGTTTTTTGGTTCTAAGTCTCTCTAAATTAAAGGAGTCGTCATGCAAGAATTTCTCGCCAACATCCAGGGTCTGACCGCCATCGGTATCGGCATCATCATCGGCCTGGGCGCAATCGGCGCCTGCCTGGGTATCGCCCTGATGGGTGGCAAGTACATCGAAGCCTGCGCACGTCAGCCCGAGCTGATGAACCCGCTGCAAACCAAGATGTTCCTGCTGGCTGGCCTGATCGACGCGGCATTCCTGATCGGCGTGGGTGTTGCAATGCTGTTCGCCTTCGCCAACCCGCTGCTGGCTGTCATCAAGTAATTCTTTTCGGTCTGCATGATGCTGACGGGCGGCGCGGGCCACCAGCCTGGCCGCCTTTTGTGCATTTATCTGTAGTTTGATTACCGAAAGGAACACACCATGAATCTGAACGCAACGTTTTTTGCGCAGATGGTCGTGTTCTTCATCCTGTGGTGGGTTGTTGCCAAATTCATTTGGCCGCCGCTGGTGAAGGCGCTCGACGAACGCGCAAAGAAGATCGCCGATGGCCTCGCCGCTGCCGAGAAGGGCAAGGCCGAGCTCGAACTCGCCAACAAGCGTGTGGACCAGGCTATGGCCGAAGCCCGCACTGAAGGTGCCCAGCGCGTCGCTGACGCCGAGAAGCGCGCCCAGCTGACGGCGGACGAGATCAAGCACAACGCCCAGGCAGAAGCCGCACGCATCATTGCCCAGGCCAAGGCCGAAGCAGACCAGCAGGTTACCCGTGCACGTGAAGAACTGCGTGACCAGGTTGCCGTGCTGGCCGTCAAGGGTGCCGAGCAGATCCTCAAGCGTGAAGTGAACGCGCAGGTCCACGCCGACCTGCTCAATCAACTCAAGGCTGGGCTCTAATCATGGCTGAAACCGCAACCATTGCCCGTCCGTACGCTGAGGCGCTGTTCCGCGTCGCCAGCGAGTCGAGCGCAGGCAACCTGGGTGCATGGTCCGAGCTGGTGTCGGAAATGGGGCAGGTTGCCGCCAATCCCGACATGAAGGCGCTCGCCGGCGATCCGAACGTTCCCGGCGACAAGCTGGCCGAACTGTTCCTGTCGGTGCTGAAGTCCCCGCTGAATGACGAGGCTCGCCGCTTCGTCAAGCTGCTGGTGGATAACGGCCGCCTGACGGTGATGCCGGAAGTCGCCGAGCAGTTCCATGTGCTCAAGAACGCCCGCGAAGGGTCGTCGGATGTCGAGATCACCAGCGCATTCCCGCTGGAAGGTTCGCAGTTGAACGACCTGGTCGCTGCACTCGAACGCAAGTTCGGCCGCAAGCTGTACGCGAAGGTGGCGGTGGACCCGTCCCTGATCGGCGGCGTGAGCGTCAAGGTCGGCGACGAAGTGCTCGACACCTCCGTGCGTTCGCGCCTGGCTGCCATGCAAGCCACGCTGACCGCCTGACCGCACCGGCCGACGGATTGAAGAATTAGGAGCATTGTGATGCAACTGAACCCCTCAGAAATCAGCGAGCTGATCAAGACCCGCATCTCGGGCCTTGGCGCTGAAGCTGAAGTGCGCAACACCGGCACGGTGATCTCCGTGACCGATGGTATCTGCCGCGTGCACGGCCTGTCCGGCGTGATGCAGGGCGAGATGCTGGAATTCCCCGGCAACACCTTCGGCCTCGCGCTGAACCTCGAGCGCGACTCGGTCGGCGCCGTGGTGCTGGGCGACTATGAACACATTTCCGAAGGCGACACGGTCAAGTGCACCGGCCGCATTCTGGAAGTGCCGGTGGGCAAGGAACTTCTGGGCCGCGTGGTCAACACGCTGGGCCAGCCGATCGACGGCAAGGGCCCGATCAACGCCAAGGAAACGGACGTGATCGAGAAGGTCGCCCCGGGCGTGATCGCGCGTCAGTCGGTGAGCCAGCCGGTGCAGACCGGCCTGAAGTCGATCGACTCGATGGTGCCGATCGGCCGTGGCCAGCGTGAGCTGATTATTGGCGACCGCCAGACCGGCAAGACCGCCGTGGCGGTCGACGCGATCATCAACCAGAAGGGCAAGGGCATGTACTGCGTGTACGTCGCCATTGGCCAGAAGGCTTCGACGATCGCCAACGTGGTGCGCAAGCTGGAAGAGCACGGCGCGATGGAATACACCGTCGTCGTGGCCGCCGCCGCTTCGGACTCGGCCGCCATGCAATACCTGGCTGCCTACGCCGGCTGCACGATGGGCGAGTACTTCCGCGACCGCGGCGAAGACGCGCTGATCGTTTATGACGACCTGACCAAGCAAGCCTGGGCCTACCGCCAGGTGTCGCTGCTGCTGCGCCGCCCGCCGGGCCGTGAAGCGTACCCGGGCGACGTGTTCTACCTGCACTCGCGCCTGCTGGAGCGTGCTGCCCGTGTGAACGCCGACTACGTCGAGAAGTTCACCAACGGCGCCGTCAAGGGCAAGACCGGTTCGCTGACCGCGCTGCCGGTGATCGAAACGCAGGCCGGCGACGTGTCCGCGTTCGTGCCGACCAACGTGATCTCGATCACGGACGGCCAGATCTTCCTGGAAACCGACCTGTTCAACGCCGGTATCCGCCCCGCTATCAACGCCGGTATCTCGGTGTCGCGCGTCGGTGGTGCTGCCCAGACCAAGGTGGTGAAGGGTCTGTCCGGTGGTATCCGTACCGACCTGGCCCAGTACCGTGAACTGGCTGCGTTCGCGCAGTTCGCTTCGGACCTGGACGACGCCACCCGCAAGCAGCTCGAGCGCGGCCGCCGCGTGACCGAACTGCTCAAGCAGCCGCAATACCAGCCGCTGCAAGTGTGGCAGCTGTCGGCCTCGCTGTACGCAGCCAACAACGGCTTCCTCGACAACGTGGAAGTGAAGGACATTCTGCCGTTCGAGAAGGGCCTGCACGACCATCTGAAGACCAAGTACGCCGATCTCATCAACCGCATCGAAGAGACCAAGCAGCTCTCGAAGGAAGATGAGCCCGCCCTGCGTGCCGCTGTCGAGGATTTCAAGAAGTCCGCCGCGTTCTAACCGCGTGATTCCACGACACTGTCGCCGCGCCTGGCTCACGCCGGCGCGGCGATGGTTCGGATGGAGAGGAAGATATGGCCGGAACGAAAGAGATTCGAACCAAGATCAAGAGCGTGCAGAACACGCGCAAGATCACCAAGGCGATGGAGATGGTCGCCGCGTCCAAGATGCGCAAGGCGCAGGAGCGGATGCGCAGTGCCCGTCCTTACGCCGAGAAGGTCCGCAACATTGCTTCGCACCTGGCTTCGGCCAACCCCGAGTTCAAGCACCCGTTCATGCAGGAGCGCGAGGTCAAGCGCGTTGGCATGATCGTGGTCACGACCGACAAGGGGCTGTGCGGCGGCCTGAACACCAACGTGTTGCGCGCGGTCACCAATGAACTGAAGAGCCTGCAGGGTCGCGGCGTGGACGTAAAAGCCACCGCCATCGGCACCAAGGGCATGCAGTTCCTGGGCCGGATCGGCGCCAAGGTGGTTTCGCACGTGGTGCACCTCGGTGACACCCCGCATCTGGAAAAGCTGATCGGCGCGATCAAGGTCCAGCTCGACGCATTCGCCAATGGCGAGGTCGATGCGGTGTACGTGGCGTACACCAAGTTCATCAACACGATGAAGCAGGAACCGATGGTTGAGCAGCTGCTGCCGCTCTCCGCCGACATGCTGTCCCAGACCGAAGATGAAAAGCGCGCCTACTCGTGGGATTACATCTACGAGCCCGACGCCCAGACCGTAGTGGAAGAGCTGCTCGTCCGCTACGTCGAGGCGCTGGTGTACCAGGCCGTGGCCGAAAACATGGCGTCCGAGCAATCGGCGCGCATGGTGGCCATGAAGGCTGCGTCCGACAACGCCAAGAACGTGATCGGCGAACTGCAACTGGTCTACAACAAGACCCGTCAGGCCGCGATTACCAAGGAACTGTCGGAAATCGTCAGCGGTGCAGCTGCGGTCTAAGGCGTCAAGAATTCAAGCTATCGGAGATACGAAATGAGTATCGGAAATATTGTGCAGTGTATTGGCGCCGTGGTGGACATCGAGTTCCCCCGCGACGCAATGCCGAAGGTGTACGAAGCGCTCGTGCTGGAAGACAGCAGCGATGCCTCGTTCGCCGAAAAGGGCCTGACCTTCGAAGTCCAGCAACAGCTCGGTGACGGCGTGGTGCGTACCATTGCCCTGGGCTCGTCGGACGGTCTGCGCCGCGGCATGGCAGTGAAGGGCACCGGCGCCCCGATTTCGGTGCCGGTTGGCCACGGCACCCTGGGCCGCATCATGGACGTGCTGGGTCGCCCGATCGACGAAGCCGGCCCGATCGTCTCGGACGAGCTGCGCGCGATTCACCAGAAGGCCCCGAAGTTCGACGAGCTGTCGCCGTCGGTTGACCTGCTGGAAACCGGCATCAAGGTGATCGACCTGGTCTGCCCGTTCGCAAAGGGCGGTAAGGTTGGCCTGTTCGGTGGTGCTGGCGTGGGCAAGACCGTCAACATGATGGAGCTCATCAACAACATCGCCAAGCAGCACAGCGGTCTGTCGGTGTTTGCCGGCGTGGGCGAGCGTACCCGTGAAGGGAACGACTTCTACCACGAAATGAAGGACTCGAACGTGCTCGACAAGGTGGCCATGGTGTTCGGCCAGATGAACGAGCCGCCGGGCAACCGTCTGCGCGTGGCGCTGACCGGCCTGACCATGGCCGAGCGCTTCCGTGACGAAGGCCGTGACATCCTGTTCTTCGTGGACAACATCTACCGCTACACGCTGGCCGGTACCGAAGTGTCCGCACTGCTCGGCCGTATGCCTTCCGCAGTGGGCTACCAGCCGACGCTGGCTGAAGAAATGGGCAAGCTGCAGGAACGTATTACGTCGACCAAGACCGGCTCGATCACGTCGATCCAGGCCGTGTACGTGCCTGCGGATGACTTGACCGACCCGTCGCCGGCTACCACCTTCCTGCACCTGGACTCGACCGTGGTGCTGTCGCGTGACATCGCTGCACTGGGTATCTACCCCGCCGTGGATCCGCTGGACTCGACCTCGCGCCAGCTGGACCCGCAGGTTGTCGGCACGGAACACTACGAAGTGGCCCGCCGCGTGCAGCAGACCCTGCAGCGCTACAAGGAACTGCGCGACATTATCGCGATTCTGGGCATGGACGAACTGTCGCCGGAAGACAAGCTGGCGGTGAACCGCGCTCGTAAGATCCAGCGTTTCCTGTCGCAGCCGTTCCACGTGGCAGAAGTGTTCACGGGTTCGCCGGGCAAGTACGTGCCGCTGAAGGAAACCATCCGCGGCTTCAAGATGCTGGTGGACGGCGAGTGCGATCACCTGCCCGAGCAGGCGTTCTACATGGTCGGCTCGATCGACGAAGCCTTCGAAAAGGCCAAGAAGCTCCAGTAAGCCTTGCTTTGACGCTCCTGCCTCGCGGCAGGGGTACGGCCGGCCGCCTTGCGCGTCCGGCCGTCTGAAGCGAAGGGATTGGAGAAAGGATCTGATATGGCAACCATTCTTGTAGACGTCGTCAGCGCGGAAGCGTCGATCTTCTCCGGCCAGGCGAAGTTCGTGGCGCTGCCGGGCGAGTCGGGTGAGCTGGGCATCCTGCCGGGTCACACGCCGCTGATCACGCGCATCCAGCCGGGTGCGGTGCGGATCGAGAAGGAAGACGGCAGCGAAGAGTTCGTGTTCGTTGCCGGCGGCATTCTCGAAGTCCAGCCCAAGCACGTCACCGTGCTGGCCGACACCGCCATCCGCGGTGGCGACCTGGACGAAGCCAAGGCCCAGGAAGCCAAGCGCGCGGCCGAGGAGCTGATGCAGAACCAGAGCAGCGACCTGGACCTGGCCCGCGCCCAGAGCGAGCTGGCCGTGGCCGCCGCGCAGCTGGCTGCCATCGCCCGCCTGCGTCGTAAGAAGTAAGAACAGAGCAGCACTGTCGCATTGTTGTTTTTTCGATGCGACATTTAAAAAGGCAGCCGCGAGGCTGCCTTTTTTGTGGGCACAGCGATATGCTTTCGTCCTGCCTGGACAAAAAAAAGCGCGCGGGCCGGGGAGGCTCCGCGCGGACGGGAAAATCCCTTCGAGGGGTCAATTCGAAGGAACGGGTTCGGTCCAGGTCGACAATCAAGGCGCAACGGATACCTGATATCCGCACTCAGGCCGCAAAGGCCACGCGCTACAACGGTCTTCCTGGTGCTCCGGTCCAGCGGCGTTCTTGCTGGATCGGAAAATCGGGTTACTGCCAGAAACGCTACAAAAAGGCTTTCTTCACCACGCCCCATTAGGTTTGTACAGCCTTGTTCGCCGGGGCGCCGCACACCAGACAGCGGGTGTGTCAATGCATTGTGGGGGAAACTCCCCGGCATGGCAGTAACAAAATGTATCGTTTTGCAAGAAGTTGAAAGCCTGGCGAACCAAGATCCGGCGCGATCGGCATATTTTTGCGCGTTGACGTCACATTCAGCGCTGTAACGTGCAGCTACCGTATCATTTCCCGCAGTATTTACGTGTTCGTCTGCGCACCCTCAGCGCGTGATGATTCGCGGTTACGATTCGATACGTCCTGCCCGTCCGGCCGATGCCGCGGGCGCCGACCTGTCCAACTGCCGGAGACGCGATGCCCCCCGAGATGCAGCAAGCGATACAAGCCATGCTGGCGATGAAGACCGTGGCAGTGGTCGGCTTGTCCGACCGGCCCGAGCGGCCGAGCCATGAAGTCGCCGAGTTCCTGCAGGGCCACGGCTTTCGCATTGTGCCGGTCAATCCACGCCATGCCGGCGAGCGCATCCTGGGCGAGACCTGTTACGCCACGCTGCGTGAAGCGGCCGACACCGCGGCCGCGGCGGGCGGGCGCATCGAGTGGGTCGATATCTTCCGGCGTGCCGAAGATACCCCCGGCGTGGTCGACGAAGCCGTCGCCATCGGCGCGCGCGGGGTCTGGCTGCAGCTTGGCATTGTCAACGACGAGGCCGTGCGCCGCGCCGCCGCCGCCGGCCTGCTGGCGGTGCAGGACTGCTGCAGCAAGATCGAACTGACGCGCCGGCTTGGCCTGGACTGATTCGGGCTGCACAAGTTATCCACAACCCTGTCTTACCGTTCTACCGATCTCTGTCCGCCGCCGACCATGGCTATCGATCCGCAACTGCTTGCCTATTACCGCCGCCTCGCTGACCGCTACGCCGGGGAACCAGCCCCGGCCGACATCTCCGCGCAGCGGGCCCGTTTTGCCGAAATCGCGGCCTCGTCGCTGCTGCCGGACCCGGAGGGCATCGCGGTGCAGGACGTGGAGCTCGCGCTGGCCGGCCGCACGCTGGGTGCGCGGCTGTTCCGCCCGGCAGGCGTGGCGGCGCCGCGGCTGATCGTCTACTTCCACGGTGGCGGCTGGGTGATCGGCTCGCTCCAGACGCACCACACGGTGGCCGCCTTGCTGGCCGCCGATACCGGCTGCGCGGTCGCCAGCGTCGACTACCGGCTCGCACCCGAGCATCCGTTCCCGGCGCCCTGTGACGATGCCGCCGAGGCGGTGCTATGGCTCGCCGGCCAGCGCCAGGCGCTCGGTCTCGCGCCGGACTTCCTGGCGGTGGCGGGCGACAGCGCCGGCGGCCACCTGGCGGCGCAGGCCTCGCAGCAGCTCAACCGCGGCGACGAGGTGCGGGTCGACGCACAATTGCTGATCTACCCGGTGACCGCGCCGGTGCTCGGCACCGAGAGCTACCGCGCCTTTGCCGACGGCCCCGGCCTGACGCGAGACGAGATGGCCTGGTTCTGGACCCAGTTCATCGGCGCCGAGGCGCTGGCACAGGGCGCCGCGCAGGCCGACCCGCGCGTGCACCTGATGGCCGCGCTGCCGGTGCGCCCGCCCGCGACCGTGGTGGTGGTGGCCGCGCACGACGTGCTGCGCGACGACGGCCTGGCCTATGCCGATTTCCTGGTGCGCCACGACGCGCCGGTGATCACCATCGAGGCCGGTGGCATGACGCATGGCTTCGCGCGGCTGCAGCCCGAAGCCGAGCGTGCGCGCGAATGGATGCGGCGCGCCGCCGCCGCCTTTGTAGACCTGCTCGACGACGCCTGAGCGCTACTGAGCGCTATCCCGGCGGCGGTGCTGCGCAAAGCGCCGGCGCGCGGCGGCCATCCCTTAGAATGGCGGTCTTACGAGGATGACCATGACCGCACTGCAGAACGATACCTTCCTGCGCGCGCTGCGCCGCCAGCCGACCGAATACACGCCGCTGTGGCTGATGCGCCAGGCCGGCCGCTACCTGCCCGAGTACAACGCCACGCGCGCGCGCGCCGGCAGTTTCCTCGGGCTGGCCAAGAACCCGGCCTACGCCACCGAAGTCACCCTGCAGCCGCTGGACCGCTATCCGCTGGACGCGGCCATCCTCTTCTCCGACATCCTGACCGTGCCTGACGCGATGGGCCTGGGCCTGTCGTTCGCCCAGGGCGAGGGTCCGCGTTTTGCGCACCCGCTGCGGACCGAGGCCGACGTGCAGAAGCTGGCCGTGCCCGACATGGCCTCGCTGCAATACGTCTTCGACGCCGTGAGCGAGATCCGCCGCGCGCTGGTGCAGGACGGCCGCCAGCGCGTGCCGCTGATCGGCTTCTCCGGCAGCCCGTGGACGCTGGCGTGCTACATGGTCGAAGGCGGCGGCTCGGACGATTTCCGCACGGTCAAGGCGATGATGTACGGGCGCCCGGACCTGATGCACCGCATCCTCGAGATCAACGCGCAGGCGGTCACGGCGTACCTGAACGCGCAGATCGAAGCTGGCGCGCAGGCCGTGATGATCTTCGACACCTGGGGCGGGGCGCTTGCCGACGGCATGTACCAGGCCTTCTCGCTGGCCTATATGCGGCGCGTGCTGGCCGGCCTGAAGCGCGAGCACGAGGGCCAGCAGGTGCCTGCGATCGTCTTCACCAAGGGCGGCGGCCTGTGGCTGGAGGCATTGGCCGATACCGGCGCCGATGCAATCGGGCTGGACTGGACCGTCAACCTGGCCCAGGCGCGCCAGCGTACCGGCGGCCGCGTGGCGCTGCAGGGCAATATTGACCCGACCGTGCTGTTCGCGCCCGAAGCCGCGATCCGCGAGCAGGTGCGTGGCGTGCTCGACAGCTACGCCGCCGGCGGCGGCAGCGATGGCCATGTGTTCAACCTCGGCCACGGTATCTCGCAATTTACGCCGCCCGAGAACGTCACCGTGCTGGTCGACGAAGTGCATCGCCACAGCCGCAAACTGCGCGCCGCGCAGAAGTGACGGTGCCGGTATGCGCGGCGGCTCGCCTGCGCGGGCGTGCCCCGCGCTGCAACGAACCGGTGTATCGGCGTACCCGGTGCTGCCGGAGGCGCGTCGCTAAGGCTGTCAAGTAAACTTTTTCGCCAGCATTCGCCAAAAAGGTGCTCGGGGTTGATTAGCGACACTTGACTTATGCACACCGATAGGTTTGCCGCAGTGCAAGACGAAGGGACCCGATAACCTATCCGGGGGAGGTTTGCAAGGTCTTGATTTTTAAGGATTTGGAAGATTTGCAAAGCGGTGCCCGACGCCGGTGAATTCCCTTGTTTTGCGCGGCTTGCGGGCTCCCCGGAGCGACTTTTCAACAAAGTTATCCACAGGGGCGGTGTAAATAGTGGAAAAGCAGTCATCTATCATCGACTTAGGACCACATTTCAAGTTTTACTTTAAGTTGATGTTGCGCCGCACACAAAAACCACCTGCCCACGCGCCGCGCTGCCTCCCGCACAAAGTGTGCGCAAAGGCCGTGCACCAGGAAAGGACGAATGGGCCAGGCTAGCGGCGCCATCGCCCTCCCTGAGGACGGCACGCCACCTGCCGGTGCTCACCCCATCGTCCGGGTCGCGCTGGATACGCCTGCCGACGACTGCTTCGACTACCTCGCCACGCCCGATATCGCCCTGGGGGATCTGGTGGTGGTGCCGTTCGGGCGCCGCAGCCTGGTGGGCGTTGCCGTGGCACAGGCAGACAGCTCCGACGTGCCGGCCGGGCGCCTGCGCCCGGTGGCGCAGCGGCTGGACTGGATGCCGCCGCTGCCGCCCGACTGGATCGAGCTGGCCGCCTTTGCCGCGCGCTACTACCAGCGCCGGCTGGGTGAGGTGATGCTGCCGGCCTTGCCGCCCGCGCTGCGCGAAGCCGAAAGCTGGCCGGGGCTGGCGCAGCGCGCCCGCACCGCCGAATACCGCCTGTTACCCGACCATGCCGACGAGCTGCTGGCCACTGTGCCGCCGCGCGCGCGCAGCGTGCGCGCGCTGGCGCAGACACTGGCCGATCGCGCCGGCGCGGGCGAGCCGCTGGCGCTGGCCGACGCTCGCGTGCTGTGCGCGGCCGCCCCGGCGCGGCTGGCCGAGTGGCAGGCCTCCGGCTGGGTCGAGGCCAGCCGCACCGCGCGCCCGCTGCTGCAAACCGATCCATTGCAGGCGCCCTCGGTCGCCCCGGCGCTGCACGACGAGCAGCGCGCCGCGGTACAGGTGATTGCCGAGGCGGAGGGCTTCGCCCCGTTCCTGTTGCACGGCGTCACCGGCAGCGGCAAGACCGAGGTCTACCTGCATGCGATGCAGGCGGTGCTGGAACGCGACCCGCAGGCCCAGGTGCTGATGCTGGTACCCGAGATCAACCTGACGCCGCAGTTGCAGGCGCGCATCGCCGCGCGCTTCCCGCACCTGCCGCTGGCGGTGCTGCACAGCGGCCTGGCCGACCAGGAGCGCAGCCTGCAGTGGCTGGCTGCCCACCGTGGAGAGGCCCGCATCGTGCTGGGCACGCGCATGGCCGTGATGGCGTCGCTGCCGGCGCTGGCGCTGATCGTGGTCGACGAGGAGCACGACACCTCCTACAAGCAGCAGGAGGGGCTGCGCTACTCCGCGCGCGACCTGGCCGTATGGCGCGCCAAGCAGCGCGGCATCGCGGTGGTGCTGGGCTCGGCCACGCCGTCGATGGAGACCTGGTGGCGGGCAGGGCAGGGCACTTACCGCAAGCTGGTGCTGCGCGAGCGCGCCCAGGCCGACGCGACCCTGCCTGCGGTACGCCTGGTCGACCTGAACCACGAACGCCAGCGCCAGCGCACGCTGTTCGAGGGGCTGTCGGTGCCGCTGCTCGAGGCCATCGATGCCCGCCTGGCGCGCGGCGAGCAGAGCCTGCTGTTCCTGAATCGCCGCGGCTATGCGCCGGTGCTGGCCTGCGACAGTTGCGGCTGGCTGTCAGGCTGCCCGCGCTGCTCGGCGTACCTGGTGCTGCACCGGCCCGAGCGGCGCCTGCGCTGCCACCATTGCGGGCTGGAGGCGCCGGTGCCGCACCACTGCCCGGACTGCGGCAATGTCGATATCGCGCCGCTGGGGCGCGGCACGCAGCGCATCGAGGAAGCGCTGGCGGCGCGCTTCCCGCAGGCCCGCATCGCCCGCATCGATGCCGATTCCACGCGGCGCAAGGGCAGCGCGCAGGCGATGTTCGACGAGGTCCATGCGGGCGAGGTCGACATCCTGGTGGGCACGCAGATGGTCGCCAAGGGCCATGACTTCCAGCGCGTCACCCTGGTGGGAATCGTGCACCCGGATGCCGCCATGTTCAGCCACGACTTCCGCGCCGCGGAGCATCTCTTTGCCTCGCTGATGCAGGTGGCGGGCCGGGCAGGGCGCGCCGGCCTGGCCGGGGAGGTGCTGATCCAGACGCGCTACCCGGACACCCCGGCATTGCAGGCGCTGACGCGCCACGACTATGATGGATTCGCGGCCAGCCAGTTGCGCGAGCGGCGCCAGGCCGGGTTGCCCCCGTTCTGCTTCCAGGTGCTGGTTACCGCAGAACACGGGCAGCTGGAGCGGGCGCTGCAGTTCCTGCAGGTGGCGCGGCGACATGCCGAAACCTGCCAGCTAGCGGCCGAGGTGCAACTGCACGACCCGGTGCCGATGTCGATGGTGCGCATCGCCAACCGCGAGCGCGCGCAGATGCTGGTCGAGGCTACTTCACGCCCGGCGCTGCAACGTTTTGTGGCTGAGTGGGTACAGACTTTCGCAGAGGTGGGAACGGAGGCGAAAGGGGTGCGCTGGCAGCTGGAAATCGATCCGCTGCGGATCTGAGCCAGCGGCTGGTGCAACCGATGTATTAGGGTTTCCGATAGGGTTGCACTAGGTTGCACCCAAATGAATTCCGGGAGTAAGATCGCCCCAGCTCACAGGCTGCGGCCGGTCGCGCGCCCCTGCCATCCGGCACAGACGCGGTAGCACCGGCGGCGGCCTCCAGTCTTACGGAGAATTGCCCGCATGGCCACCACCACCCTCGGCGTCAAGCTCGACGACGCCTCGCGCGATCGCCTCAAGCGCGTCGCCCAATCCATCGACCGCACGCCGCACTGGCTGATCAAGCAGGCCATCTTCACTTACCTCGAACAAGTCGAGCGCGGGCACCTGCCACACGAGACCAGCGCCGCGGGCACGGCAGAGTCCGATGGCTCGGATGCCGCCGAGCCGGCCCACGCTGACGGCGCGCTGCAGCCCTTCCTGGAATTCGCCCAGAGCATCCAGCCGCAGTCGGTGCTGCGCGCTGCCATCACCTCCGCCTATCGCCGTCCTGAAACCGATTGCGTGCCGGTGCTGCTGGAACAGGCACGCCTGCCACAGCAACAGGCCGACGCCGCCATCAAGATGGCCAAGACGCTGGCCACCCGGCTGCGCGAGCAGAAGGTCGGATCCGGTCGCGAAGGCCTGGTCCAGGGCCTGATCCAGGAATTCTCGCTGTCGTCGCAGGAAGGCGTGGCGCTGATGTGCCTGGCCGAGGCGCTGCTGCGCATCCCCGACAAGGCCACCCGCGACGCACTGATCCGCGACAAGATCAGCGGCGCCAACTGGCAGTCGCACCTGGGCCAGAGCCCGTCGCTGTTCGTCAACGCTGCCACGTGGGGTCTGCTGCTGACCGGCAAGCTGGTTGCCACCCATACCGAATCCGGCCTGACCACGGCGCTCACGCGCATCATCGGCAAGGGCGGCGAGCCGCTGATCCGCAAGGGCGTGGACATGGCGATGCGCCTGATGGGCGAGCAGTTCGTCACCGGCGAGACCATTTCCGAGGCGCTCGCCAACGCGCGCAAGTACGAGGCGCAGGGCTTCCGCTACTCCTATGACATGCTGGGCGAAGCGGCCATGACCGAGGCCGATGCGATGCGCTACCTGGCCTCGTACGAGCAGGCCATCCACGCCATCGGCCAGGCCTCGCGCGGGCGCGGCATCTATGAAGGCCCGGGTATCTCGATCAAGCTGTCGGCGCTGCATCCGCGCTACAGCCGCGCGCAGCACGAGCGCGTGGTGACCGAGCTGTACGAGCGCCTGAAGTCGCTGACGCTGCTGGCGCGCCAGTACGACATCGGCATCAATATCGATGCCGAGGAAGCCGACCGCCTGGAGATCTCGCTCGACCTGCTGGAACGCCTGTGCTTCGAGCCCGAGCTGGCCGGGTGGAACGGCATCGGCTTCGTCGTGCAGGGCTACCAGAAGCGCTGCCCGTTCGTGATCGACTACCTGATCGACCTGGCCCGCCGCAGCCGCCACCGCCTGATGATCCGCCTGGTCAAGGGCGCCTACTGGGACAGCGAGATCAAGCGCGCCCAGGTCGAAGGGCTGGAGGGCTATCCGGTCTACACGCGCAAGGTCTACACCGACGTGTCGTACGTGGCCTGCGCGCGCAAGCTGCTGTCGGTGCCGGACGCGATCTACCCGCAGTTCGCCACGCACAACGCGCATACGCTGTCGGCCATCTACCAGATCGCCGGCCACAGCTACTACCCCGGCCAGTATGAGTTCCAGTGCCTGCATGGCATGGGTGAGCCTTTGTACGATCAGGTGGTCGGCCCCACCGCCGATGGCAAGTTCAACCGTCCGTGCCGTATCTACGCCCCGGTCGGCACGCATGAAACGCTGCTGGCCTACCTGGTGCGCCGCCTGCTGGAAAACGGCGCCAACACCTCGTTCGTCAACCGCATCGCCGACGACACCATCTCGCTGGACGAACTGGTGGCCGACCCGGTCGCCGTGGTCGAAGCCATGCACCGCGAAGAAGGCGTGCTGGGCCTGCCGCACCCGCGTATCCCGTCGCCGCGCACGCTGTATGGCAAGAGCCGTCCCAACTCGGCCGGCATCGATCTCGCCAACGAACATCGCCTGGCTTCGCTGTCGTCGGCGCTGCTGGCCGGCACCAGCGAGCGCTTCGTGGCCGAGCCGCTGCTGGGCGCCGAGGTGCCGCGCGCAGCCGACGCCATCACCGCGCCGGTGCTGAACCCGGCCGACCACCGCGACGTGGTCGGCCATGTCACCGAGGCCAGCCAGGCCGACGTCGACGCCGCACTGCAGGCCGCGGTCAACTCCGCGCCGATCTGGCAGGCCACCCCGCCGGACGTGCGCGCCGCCGCGCTGGAGCGTGCCGCCGACCTGATGGAAGCCCAGATGCAGTCGCTGATGGGCATCATCATGCGCGAGGCCGGCAAGACCTTCTCCAACGCCATCGCCGAAGTGCGCGAAGCCGTGGACTTCCTGCGCTACTACGCCGCCGAGATCCGCCGCAGTTTCGACAATGACACCCACCGCCCGCTGGGCCCGGTGGTCTGCATCAGCCCGTGGAACTTCCCGCTGGCGATCTTCACCGGCCAGGTGGCCGCGGCGCTGGCCGCCGGCAACCCGGTGCTGGCCAAGCCCGCCGAGCAGACCCCGCTGATCGCCGCCGCCGCCGTGCGCCTGCTGCGCGAGGCCGGCGTGCCGGCCGGCGCGGTGCAGCTGCTGCCCGGCCGCGGCGAGACCGTGGGCGCGGCGCTGGTGGGCGATGCCCGCGTCAAGGGCGTGATGTTCACCGGCTCGACCGAGGTCGCGCGCATCCTGCAACGCAATGTCGCCGGGCGCCTGGACGCCGCCGGCCGCCCGATCCCGCTGATCGCCGAGACCGGCGGGCAGAACGCGATGCTCGTCGACTCGTCGGCGCTGGCCGAGCAGGTGGTCGGCGACGTGGTCAACTCCGCCTTCGACTCGGCTGGCCAGCGCTGCTCGGCGCTGCGCGTGCTGTGCCTGCAGGAGGACGTGGCCGAGCGCGTGCTGGAAATGCTCAAGGGCGCGATGCAGGAACTGAACATGGCCAACCCGGACCGCCTGTCGACCGACGTCGGCCCGGTGATCGACGAAGAGGCGCGTGCCAATATCGTGCGCCATATCGATGCCATGCGCGCCAAGGGCCGCCGTGTCCACCAGGCCGATCCCAACGCGCCGCAGACCGCCGGCTGCCGCAACGGCACCTTCGTGCCGCCAACGCTGATCGAGCTGGACAGCATCGAGGAACTGAAGCGCGAAGTGTTTGGCCCGGTGCTGCACGTCGTGCGCTTCCCGCGCACGGCGCTCGACACCATGGTCAGCCAGATCAACGGCACCGGCTACGGCCTGACGCTGGGCATCCATACCCGCATCGACGAGACCATTTCCTATATCGTCAGCCGCGCCCATGTGGGCAACCTGTACGTAAACCGCAATATCGTCGGCGCGGTGGTGGGCGTGCAGCCGTTCGGCGGCGAAGCGCTGTCCGGCACCGGCCCCAAGGCGGGCGGCCCGCTCTACCTGCATCGCCTGCTGTCGGTATGCCCGCAGGACGCGGTGGCGCGCAGCGTGCGTGCGGCCGATGTCAGCAGCAACGCCGAAGCCGTGGGCCCGGACGACGAGGCCGGACGTGCCGCCGAGGCCTTCCGCACCTGGGCCCGCGCCGAGCTGCCGGAAGTGGCCGCCGCCTGCGAACGCTTTGCCGAAGCCTCGCCGTCGGGCCTGGCGGTGACGCTGGCCGGCCCCACCGGCGAGCGCAACACCTACACGCTGCTGCCGCGCGAACGCGTGCTGTGCCTGGCCGCGCAAGAGGCTGACCTGGCGCTGCAGCTCGGCGCCGTGCTGAGCGTCGGCGCCGAGGCCGTCTGGCCGGAAAACCCTGTCGGCCGGGGGCTGTTTGCGCGCCTGCCTAAGGGCGTACAATCGCGCGTCCGCATGGTGGCCGACTGGACCGCGGCGGATATTGCAATCGATGCGGTGCTGCACCACGGCGACTCCGACCAGCTGCGCACGGTGTGCGAGCAGGTGGCCGCGCGCCCCGGCCCGATCATCGGCGTGCAGGGCCTGGCGCAAGGTGAACCGAATGTCGCGCTCGACCGTTTGCTGATCGAGCGCTCGCTCTCGGTCAACACCGCGGCCGCGGGCGGCAATGCCAGTTTGATGACGATCGGCTGAGGCAACCCCGGCCCTCGTCTTGTCGAAGCGCGCGGCGGTGGCGGCGATCCCGCCCCGGCGCGCATACGAAGAACGGCGCGGCACTGCCAAGGCCGCGCCTCCAACAATGCCGGCAACGGCACCACATCGGCACCATTTGGGACCCAAGGAGATCTGATGAGCTCGACATTCCACAAGACGGCAGTGACCGTTGCCCTGACCCTGGCTGGCCTGACCGCCGCCTCGGCCGCGTTCGCGCAGGCCCAGGAAATCAAGCTGGGCTTTGCCGGCCCGATGACCGGCGGCCAGGCGCAGTACGGCAAGGACATGCAGAACGGCATCGTCCTCGCGATCGAGGACATGAACGCCACCAAGCCCAAGATCGGCGGCAAGGAAGTCAAGTTCGTGCTGGTCTCCGAAGACGACCAGGCCGACCCAAAGACCGGCTCGGTGGTCGCGCAGAAGCTGGTGGATAACGGCATCCAGGGCATGCTCGGCCATTTCAACTCGGGCACCACCATCCCGGCGTCGATGGTCTACAACCGCGCCGGCATTCCGCAGATCGCCATGGCGACCGCGCCGGAATACACCAAGCAGGGCTTCAAGACCACCTTCCGCATGATGACCTCCGACACCCAGCAGGGTTCGGTGATCGGCGCCTTCGTGGTGAAGAAGCTGGGCGCGAAGAACATCGCTATCGTCGATGACCGCACCGCCTACGGCCAGGGCCTGGCCGACGAGTTCGAGAAGGCCGCCAAGGCCGCCGGCGGCAAGATCGTGCGCCGCGAGTTCACCAACGACAAGGCGGTGGACTTCAAGGCCGTGCTGACCAACATCAAGCGCAGCAACCCGGACATCATCTTCTACGGCGGCGCCGAGACCCAGTCCGCGCCGATGGCCAAGCAGGTGAAGGAACTGGGCATGAAGGCCCCGCTGGTGTCGGGCGAAATGTCCAAGACCGACAACTTCCTGAAGCTGGCGGGTCCGTCGGCCGAAGGTACCGTGGTGTCGCTGGCCGGCCTGCCGCTGGACCAGATGCCGGGTGGCTCTACGTACGAGAAGAAGTACGAGAAGCGCTTCGGTTCGAAGGTGCAGACCTACTCGCCGTACGCCTATGACGGCGCCACCGCCATGATGACGGCGATGGTCAAGGCCGGTTCGGCCGATCCGGCGCGTTACCTGCCGGTGCTGGCCGCGACCAATATGCAGGGCGTGACCACCAAGACGCTGGCCTATGATGCGCGCGGCGACCTGAAGGATGGTGGTATCACCGTCTACAAGGTGGTTGGGGGCAAGTGGACCGTGCTGGAGACGGTTGGCGGGAAGTAAGCCTTCGGTACAGCCGTGTGAGACGCCACCTTCGGGTGGCGTTTTGCTTGTGTGCCGAGCATGTCCAACAGCTCGGGGGTGCAAGTCCCCTATCCAACCTGATGGTGGTGAAGGATTAGTGAAGCGCAAGGGCATCACCGTGAGGTGGGGTCTGAAGGAAGCGTGGAGCAAAGCCACGACCTGACGAACAGAAACCAGATATGAGGCCTACCCGGCTGGACGAGCGAGCAAGTGATCGCGAAGTCCATAGCCATCAAGAGCTGGGGTGGTAAATCTGGCAGGTGTGTGGTGAAGGCGGTTGGACTTACCTCGGGAGGCCTGCTCCGGTGTCCTGAAATCAGGACTGAGTGACCCGTAAGGTGCGCTGATCGCCGGGCAGGAGTCAGCAAAGGGCGTAGTACGGCAGCAATGCCGGAAGGCCCGAACGGAATAGAGTGGCAAGTAAGCCGGAGAACTCGACATGGAAGCGCAGCAGAAAACGCACCGCGACCTTGAGCAAGATCCTATGAGACAGGGACAAGCCGATGCTTAGAATCAGCGTGTCGTGCTTGGCTCACAGGAGATAGCGTCATGCGTACAGATCAGGCATACACGAGTATCGAGGACGTGTTGGCGGTCTCGCTCGAACTGGCGGCCGCGAAGTGGAAGGTCGCGTTACACGACGGGCACCGCGAGCAGCCTGCGGTGCATACGGTCGCGCAGCTGCAAGCCGTAGCGCGTCTGCAGGCGGTGCTGGACCTGATCGAACAGCACAAGGACAAGTGGTCGCTGCCAGCAGGTGTGCGCGTCGTCGTAAGCTACGAGGCCGGCCAGGACGGATTTTGGATCTGTCGTGCGCTTCAGGGGCGCGGCATCGAGTGCTACGTCATCGATCCAGCCAGCATTCCCGTCGAACGCCACAAGCGACGCGCGAAGACCGACCGGCTCGATGCCATCAAGCTGGTGATCAACCTGCGCGCATGGCTACGTGGCGAGCGCGACCGCATGCACGTGGTTCACGTCCCATCGCCGCAGGACGAAGCGTCGCGGCACCTGATGCGCGATCGCGGGCAACTGCAGAAGGAAGTGCTGCAGCACTGCGACCGGATGCGAAAACTGCTGGCCACGCTCGGCTGCTGGGATGAGGTGGATCACAAGCACTTCGCCGGCCGGCTCGCCCGTGACGAGGTGAAGTGTCACGACGGCGCGCCGTTGTCGCCCGAAATGCGCGGGCGGTTGCTGCGTGAGTGCGAACGGCTCGCGCTGGCACAGCAGCAACTCGCGGAGCTGGAGAAAACGCGACAGGCAAGCCTGCCCGCCTCCGCGCGCCAGCGACGCGATGACCTGGCGCGCCTGAAAGGGATTGGCGAAGTGGGCGCGTCGCGCCTCGCGCTCGAACTGTTCTGAAGAAGTTCTTTGACCGGGTGAACCATGACCTTCTGATGAGCCGGGTGGCAAAGCGGGTGAGCGACAAGCGGGTCTTGAAGCTGATTCGCGGCTTCCTGACATCGGGGGTTCTGGAGCAAGGGCTGGTAGGACCCACGGACGAAGGGACGCCGCAAGGCGGGCCCCTCTCGCCGCTGCTGTCAAACCTGCTGCTTGACGATCTTGATCGGGAGTTGGAGCGGCGCGGGCTGCGCTTCGTACGCTATGCAGACGACTGTAATGTCTACGTACGTAGTGAGCGGGCGGGCCAACGTGTGATGCGGGGGCTGAAAGCCTACCTCATCGACAAGCTTAAGCTGAAGGTCAATGAATCGAAGAGTGCAGTAGCTCCGCCAGCGGAGCGCAAGTTCCTTGGATTTACCTTCCGGCTGACCACCCGGGTGTGGCGCGTGATTGCGCCGCAGTCCGCGGGGCGATTCAAGGAAAAGGTGCGGGAACTGACGCGCAGGTCGCGCGGGATCAGCCTTGAGCGGATGGTGGCAGAACTACGCCGCTACCTGACTGGCTGGCTGGGCTACTTCGGCTTCAGTGAATGGCCGAGCGTGCTGCGCGATCTCGAGGGCTGGCTGCGTCGGCGCTTGCGCTGCTTCCTCTGGAAACAGTGGAAGGTTAGCCCGGCGCGGTTCCGGGAGTTGCGGGGCCGTGGTGTTGGGCCGGACTTGGCCGCCCAAACCGTGGGCAGCCCGCACGGGCCGTGGCGATTAAGCTGCAGCCCCGCACTCAACATGGCCCTGCCAAACCGGTTCTTCGACGAACTGGGTCTCCCATCATTGGTACGCAAACCGATTAACTAGACCGAACCGCCGTGTACGGACCCGTACGCACGGTGGTGTGGGAGGGGCCGGGCCGCGAGGCCTGCCCCTATCCCGATTGCCGGAGCCGGCACTCAAGAAAAGACGGGCGCTGCCGATTGTTGTCCGGATGCGGTTTCCCGCCATTGGCGCATAATCCCGCACTCGCACAATTTATCCATAGGAGCAGTACGTGTCCCAGCAGGAAGCCAGCTACGACCACGCTATCGGGCTAGCCAACCAAGGGCGCTTCGCCGAAGCCCTGCAGATCGCCGACCAGCTCTCGCAGGCCCGCCCCGAGGTGGTCGATTTCGTCACGCTGCGCGCGCGGCTGCACTTCGACAACGGCGACGCGGCCGCGGCGCTGGCGGTGCTGGATGAGGCGCTGGCACGGCTCGGCACGCTGCCGCTGCAGCCGCCGCACCGCTGGGCCTCGCGCGGCGTGATCGCGCACCGCTACGGCGCCATGCTGATGAGCCTGGGCCGCGACGCCGAGGCGCGCCCGTGGCTGCACGAGGCCGCGCAGCGCAGCGGCCTGCTCTCGGGTGACTGGCCCGCGCACTTCCACGCCGGCCTGGCCGCTTTTCGCATGGGCGACATGGCCGCCGCGGCGCGCTACTGGTACGACCTGATGGTCCGCAACCCGGACCTGGGCGCCGAGGATATCGCGCCGCTGGTGCGCGACTACATCGCCCGGGCCGAAGCCGCCGGTGTGCCGGTCGAGCCGCTGATGCGGGTCTGCCTGGGCCGCATCGCGCTGGACAACCCGCACCTGCTGGAGCTCGACCCTGAAGCCGGCGACGCGCTGGCTGCCGACCAGGCGGGGCGTGTGCTGGCCGAGCACCCTGACCACCCCGAGGCGCGCCGCCTGCGCGCGCCGCTGCGCTGGGGCGTCGGCGACACGCAAGGCGCGCTCGACGACCTGGCGGTCTACCAGCGCCAGGTGCCCGACCCGCAGAGCCAGGTACGCGAACTGGCGTGGCGCCACCAGCTGGCGCAGGCCGGCGACGGCGCCCAGAATGCCGAGCGCGAGCCGTGGCTGCGCTTCAACCTGACCGACAAGTCCGACGACGGCGCCGCCTACCACCGCGCCGCCATGGCGCTGGGCGAGTTTATTGACGAGGTCCCCGCCGCCGAGGCCGCGCTGCGGCCGGTGCTGGTGCAGGGCTGCCGCAACGGCGTGGCGCGCTTTGACCAGTATTTCGCCACCGGCCAGGGCGATGCCGCCGGCCATGGCGGCAATGCCGACCCGCATGTCTATTCGCTGCTGTGCCGGCTGCTGTCGCGCAGCCTGCCGGCCGATGCCGCGCACCTGGAAGAGCGCATCGCGCTGCACCGCCACGGCATGGCCGCCAGCGAGTTCATCGACCACTGGATCGATCTGCTTGACTGCCACGCCGGCGCGGGCCAGCACCAGAAGGTGGTGGAGCTGGCCGGCGAAGTGCTCAACCGCTATCCGCTGGAGCGCAACCCGGCCGACGTCACCTGGGCCTTCAGCCGCCTGATCGCGGCCTGGAAGGCGATGGGCGGGGCCGAGCCGACCGAGGCCGCGCGTGCCGCCATCATGCATATGGACGCCCGTCTCGACGCACTGCCGGTGGAGGCGCGCAGCGAGGCCGCGCACCCGATGGCCCACGCGCGCGCGCACTATGCCGCACTGGTGCAGGCGCGCATGGCCGGCATGGACGAGCATGACCGCGCCGACGCGATCGCCGGGATCGAGGCCCAGCAGCGCCGCGCGCTGCTGGTGGAGGACGCGTGGCTGTACAACCGCTTCGGCCTGGTGTGGCGCGATGCGGGCGAGCCCGAGCGCGCGCTGCCGCTGTTCGAGCAGGCCGTGGCGCTGACCGAGGGCGATCCGTTGGACCAGGCCGGGCCGCGTGTGCAGCGTGGACTTATCCACAACGCCGCGCAGCGGCACGAGGCTGCCATGGCGGACTTTTCCGCGGCGTTTGCCATACGTGATGACTGGGACGCAGAGGTGTACCTGCGCGCGGTGCAGTCTGCACTCGGCCTGGACCAGCGCGAAAT
This sequence comes from Ralstonia pickettii, assembly GCA_050987995.1. GTDB lineage: Bacteria > Pseudomonadota > Gammaproteobacteria > Burkholderiales > Burkholderiaceae > Cupriavidus > Cupriavidus pickettii_B. The sequence continues at coordinate 4,289,935 of CP158803.1, read as the reverse complement.
CGCGCTCGCTCACTTCGACAAGGCCCGCACCCGCGGCGCTGCACAGGGCGCAACCCGCACTTTGTACGGTCAGGTCGAAACCGCGCTGAAGGCCAGCCGGCCAAAGTGGAAAGTGTGGGGCGTCTGAAACGCCGCACGGGCCCGGCTCTCGGCCTGGCCTTGTAGCAAATGTAAAAAACGCCATCCAAGAGATGGCGTTTTTTGCCAGAAGTTGACCGAAGTTCGTGGTATGTTTGGTGCGGTGTCGGACATTCACTGACAAGGATTGTGATGTCCTTACATTACCATGGCGACCATGAATGGACTGAGCCAACTTTTTCCAAGCCTCCCGCTCGCACCAGGTGGCCTTTTCTGGGTCGGACTGGCGCTGGTGGGTGCCGGCCTCGCGGGCGAGGTGAGCCGCCGCTGGCTGCGCTGCCCGCGCATCGTCGGCTACGCCGCGGCGGGGCTGTGCGCCGGCATGCTGGGGCGCGGCGTCGTCGACGAGAACATGGTCAACCAGACCCGTATCCTGATCGATATGGCGCTGGCGCTGGCCTTGTTCGAACTCGGGCATCGCCTCTCCCTGACCTGGCTGCGCGCCAACCCATGGCTGCTGCTGACCAGCGCCTTTGAAAGCGTGCTGACCTGGGGCCTGGTGGCGGCGGTGCTGCAATGGATCGGCGCCTCGCCCGGCGTGGCCATCCTGGCCGGCGGTATCGCGGTCAGCACCTCGCCCACCATCGTGCTGCAGCTCAAGAACGAGTTGCGCGCCGAGGGGCAGGTCAGCGAGCGCCTGATGGCCATGGCGGCACTGAACAGCATCTACGCCGCCGCCATCGTGCAGGTGGCCACCGGCTGGCTGCACTCCGAATACGGCAACCTGGGCGCGGCGCTGCTGCACCCGTTGTACCTGCTGGTGGGCTCGTGCCTGCTGGCGTGGGTAGTGGGCAAGCTCGGCCACGCCATCTATGAGCGCATGTCGGCCGACGACCACTACAGCTTCCTGGTGCTGGTAGGCCTGGTGCTGTTCACGCTGGCGCTGACCCGGGTACTAAAATTGTCGATGCCGCTGACGCTGATGCTGGCCGGAGTGGTGTTCAAACACCAGGACAGCCAGCCGCATGTGTGGCCGCCGCACTTCGGCAGCGCGGGCAGCCTGCTGATCATCGTCATGGTGGTCTCGCTCGGCCTGCCGCTGACCGCGCATGACTGGGCCGTGGGCGGCATCTACGCGGTCGTGCTGGTGCTGTTGCGCCATGCGGCAAAGCTGGCGGGCGTGGTCTCGCTGGGCTCGTTCTCGGGCCTGAGCCTGCGCCAGTGCATGGCGCTGGGGCTGGCGCTGGCGCCGATGTCGGGCCTGGCCTACCTGCTGATGCATGACGTCGCGCGTCTGTATCCCGGAACCGGACAGCCGCTCGCGGCCATCATCCTGTGCGCGCTGGCCATCGAACAACTGCTCGGCCCGGTAATCGCGGCCTGGGCACTGCGCTACGCGGGCGAAGTCCGCGCTGATGTGCGCGGCAATGGAGGAGGGCGCTGATGTCGCTCGAAACGTTCAAGCAATCCGAAGCGCTGACCTTCGGCGTGGAGCTGGAGCTGCAGCTCGTCAACCGGCATGACTACGACCTGGCGCCGTTTGCGCCCGACCTGCTGCGCGCGCTCAAGGGCGCCGAGCATGCCGGCGACATCAAGCCGGAGATCAGCCCGTCGATGATCGAGATCAGCACCGGCATCTGCCACAGCTACCAGCAGGCGCTGGAAGAGCTGACCACCATGCGCGACCTGATGGTGGCGGCCTCGCGCTCGCTGAACCTGGGCATCGCCGGCGGCGGCACGCACCCGTTCCAGCAATGGGCCGACCGCACCATCTCGGACTCGCCGCGCTACCAGTACATCTCGGAGCTGTACGGCTACCTGGCCAAGCAGTTCACCGTGTTCGGCCAGCACGTGCATATCGGCTGCCCGAGCGCGGACGAGTCGCTGTTCCTGCTGCATGCGATCGGCCGCTACGTGCCGCACTTTGTCGCGCTGGCGGCGTCATCGCCCTATGTGCAGGGTGTCGACACCGGCTTTGCCTCGGCGCGGCTGAACTCGGTCGCGGCCTTCCCGATGAGCGGGCGCGCGCCGTTCCTGCTGACGTGGGAGGCCTTCACCGCGTATTTCGAGAAGATGCGCAATACGGGCGTGATCGAAAGCATGAAGGACTTCTACTGGGATATCCGGCCCAAGCCGGAATTCGGCACCATCGAAGTCCGCGTGATGGACACGCCGCTGACGGTGCAGCGCGCCTGCGATATCGCCGCCTATATCCAGATGCTGGCGCGCTACCTGCTGCTGTCGCGCCCCTTCATGCCGCAGGAAGACGACTACCTGGTGTACACCTTCAACCGCTTCCAGGCCTGCCGCTTCGGGCTGGACGGTGAATACGTGCATCCCAACGAACTGACGCGCATGCCGATCGCCGACCATATCCTGTCGATCTGCGACGCGCTGGTGCCGCACGCCGAGGCGCTGGGTTCGCTCGAAGCACTGGCCAATATCCGCGCGCTGGCCGAGCGCCGCGACGGCGACGCCGAATGGCTGCGGCAGGTCGATGCGGATGCGCGCAGCCAGCGCGAAACCGTGCGCAAGGCGTGCGAGCGCTGGGCCACCTGAGCCAGCGCTGAGCGACTGAACGCCAGCTTCACTTAACGCTGTAGCCGCGCCCCTGCATGCAGGCGGCGTTTTGACGCCGCGATCTTATTTGTTTGCGGGAGGGCCGGCAGGTGGTTTCCGGCGCACGCCGCGGGCTTAGCGGGCCCTCAGCAGGAACGCGACCGCGTCCTGCCACCATCCAGCATCGACACGCCCGGTCCAGTCGTTATGCCCGGCGCCGTCGATCACCGCCAGCCGGCGGGGTTCGCCCAGCGTCTCATAGAGCGCCTTGCCGAAGCGTGCCGGCACAATGGTGTCGCGTTCGGCGATCGCGACCATGACCGGGCGGCCGAATCCTGCCAGGTTTGCGGCGCTGTCGTAGCGGTCGTGCAGCATCCAGCCGGCCGGCAGCCAGGGATAGTGATGCGAGGCAATATGCGCGAGCTTGTCCCACGGCGTGATCAGTAGCAGGCCGGCGACGTTGTCGCGCTGGCGCGCCGCGGCCGCCGCAGCCACGCCTGCACCCAGCGACTCGCCGATCAGCAGCAACGGGCCGCCGAACTGGCGCCTGGCCAGGGCAATGGATTGTTCCGCGTCTTCCACGAAGCTGCGCTCGCCGAGCGCGCCCGTGCGCGGTCCATACGCCGGGTACTCGGCCAGGATCACGCGAATGCCCAGTTTCGTCAGCGCGCTTGCGTAATACTCGCGATGCCCGGCGTGACCGGCGTTGCCGTGAAAGACCATGGCGGTGGCCCGCGCGGGTCCGGCCGGCTCGGCCACCAGTCCGCGAAAGTCCTCCGGCCCCGGCCAGGCGCGCAGCCCGGGCGAGACCATGTCATCGACCGATGCCTTGTCGGGGAAGTAGAGGAAGTGATCCTGCAGCATGTAGACCCCTGCAAGCAGCACTAAACCAGCAGCGAGCCAGCGCAGCAGGCCACTGCGAACCAGCGTGGTCCGGGGCGACACCAGCGGTGCTGGTGCCGGTGCCGGAACGATGGCAGGCATGGCAAGGTGGCTAAGCGCCGGCGTGCACCGGTTCGCAGCGCACTTCGGTCCTGACCGAGTTGGCGATAAAGCAGGCGTCGTGCGCGGCGTGGTGCAGGGCGTCGAGTTCCTCGCGCGTCGGCTCGCGCTCGCCGCCAAAGGTCACCTGCGGGCGCAGCGTCACCACCGTCATCGCCATCTGCCCGTCGGCATTCTTTTCCATCAGACCGGTGGCGGCATCGACATAGCGGTCGACGACAAAGCGCTGCTTCGCCGCCAGCGACAGGAACCACAGCATGTGGCAACTCGACAGCGAGGCGATAAACATCTCTTCCGGGTCGACTGCGCTCGCATCCGACATCGGCAGCGGCACCACATGGGGCGACGACGAACCCGGGACTTCCACGCCGCCGTCAAAGCGCAGCACGTGCCTGCGGCTGTAGCGGTTGCCGGTGAAATCCTGCCCGTCGCGTTGCCACAGGACTTCGGCGGTATATGCAGTCATGCGGTAACTCCTGGCGTTGAGAATGCTTCAGGCGCCGTGCGGCACGCTTTCGCCGTCGCGCAGGCCCAGGCGCTGGTTGGCGGGCACGGCGACATCGATCAGCTTCGGCCGCGGCAGGTTCAGGTTGCGCATCATCTCGATAAACTCCTCGCGCGTGCGGCCCGCGACGCGGCTGTTGTGGGCGCGTTCCTGGCCGATGGTCGAGGAGGTTTGGCCCTTGTAGTCGTGGGCCGGATAGACCTGCGTGTCGTCGGGCAGGGCGAAGAGTTTCCTGGTCAGGCTGTCGTACAGCGTGCCCGCGTCACCCGACTGGAAATCGGTGCGGCCGCAGCCGTCGATCAGCAGCGCGTCGCCGGTGAAGATGCGGCGCACGATGCCGTCGGGCGTGGGCTCTTCCCACAGGTAGCTCATGCTGCCGGCAGTGTGTCCGGGCGTATGGATCGCGCGCAGCACCTGCTTGCCGAAGGCGACAGTGTCGCCATCGATCAGCTGTTTCTGCGCGGGCTTGATATCGCAACCTGACGGGGCTGCCGTGTGCGCGCCGGTCTGCAGTGCGAGGTGGCCGGCCGAAGTGATGTGGTCGGCGTGGGCATGGGTCTCGATCACCCAGGTGAGGTGCGCACCGGTATCGCGCAGCAGCGCCATGTCGCGTTCGAGCTGGTGGTCGACCGGGTCAATCAGCAGCGCCTCCCCGGTGGCGGCGTCGATCAGCAGGTAGGTGAAGGTGAACGAGGTCTCGTCGAACAGCTGGTGGAAGGTCTGCATGGCCGTCCTCTTTTTCTTGCGATCGGGGAATGGAGGAATGATACGCCGCAGACAAGAGGCTTGATGGCTAGCACTCCACGATATTCACCGCCAACCCACCCCGCGCCGTCTCCTTGTACTTCGTCTTCATATCAGCCCCGGTCTCGCGCATGGTCTTGATCACCGAATCGAGCGACACGTAGTGCGTGCCGTCGCCCCGCAGCGCCATGCGTGCCGCATTGACCGCCTTGACCGAGGCCATCGCATTGCGCTCGATGCACGGGATCTGCACCAGGCCCCCAACCGGGTCGCACGTCAGCCCGAGATTGTGCTCCATGCCGATCTCGGCCGCGTTCTCGACTTGCGCCGGGCTGCCTCCCTGCACCGCCGCCAGCGCACCCGCTGCCATCGAGCATGCCACGCCGACCTCGCCCTGGCAGCCGACCTCGGCGCCGGAGATCGACGCATTGAGCTTGTACAGCAGCCCGATCGCGCCCGCGGTCAGCAGGAAGTCGACCACGCCTTGCTGGTTGGCGCCCGGCACGAAGCGGTCGTAGTAGTGCAGCACCGCCGGGATGATGCCGGCCGCGCCGTTGGTCGGCGCGGTGACCACGCGCCCGCCGGCGGCGTTCTCTTCATTGACGGCGATGGCGTACAGGTTGACCCAGTCCATCACCGACAGCGGATCCGACAGCGTGCGCTCGGCACGCTCGGTCAGGCTGCGGAACAGCTCCGGCGCGCGCCGCTTGACCTTGAACGGGCCCGGCAGCTCGCCGTCGGTGCGGCAACCGCGCGCCACGCAGGCCTGCATCACGTCCCAGATATGGAGCAGGCCACTGACAACCTCTTCCTCGCTGCGCCAGATCAGCTCATTCTCCATCATCAGCCGCGCAATGCTCTTGCCACTGGCGTTGGCCATCTCCAGCATGTCCTTGCCGCTGCGGAACGGATGCGGCAGTTGCTGCGCGGCGTTGAGCACCTGCGTGTTGGGCGCGCCCGCGGTGACCACGAAGCCGCCGCCGACCGACAGGTAGCGCGCCTCGCGCAACGATGCGCCGCTGGCATCGAAGGCATGGAACTTCATGCCGTTGGGATGCTCGGCCATGGCCTCGCGGCGGTAGAAAGCGATATGTTCCTTCTCGACGAAAGGCACGCTGTGCTTGCCCAGCAAGGACAGCTCGCGGCTGGCTCGCAGCGCGGCCAGTTGCGTGTCGATGGAATCGGGATCGATGGTGTCGGGGGCCTCGCCCATCAGGCCGAGGATCACGCCCTTGTCGGTGCCGTGGCCCTTGCCGGTGGCGCCCAGCGAACCATAAAGCTCCGCGCGCACGCTCGCCACCTGTGGCAGCAGGCCATCGCGCTCCAGCCCCTGCGCGAACATCAGGGCCGCGCGCATCGGGCCCACGGTATGCGAGCTCGACGGGCCGATGCCCACCTTGAACAGATCGAAAACGCTGACTGCCACGGAATGTCTCCAGGATGGCCCGTGAAGGGCACTTGTGCGTGCTGTAAGGTCAGACCGGCTCGTCCATGCCGGGATGGGTCCAGATCGTAGGCCTGCCTGTGGCCGTGGTGCTGGGGGCGGGGGCCTCGCCCTGCGCTCGCTCGCGCATCTTGACCGAGACTGAGCCGTCGGTTTCCAGGATCGCGAAATGCACCTGCCCGACGCTGTCGCAGCCGGCATGGCGCAGTGCCTTGTTCAGGTCGTCAAAGCTGATGTGCTCGCGGTGCATCATGTCGCGGTAGACCTTGCCGTCGTGCACCAGCACCTGCGGGCGCCCCTCGATCAGGAGTTCCAGCTTGCGGAAGCGCCATGTCACGAAGCCGATCACCGCATTGGCGCCGACCAGCGTCACCGCCAGGATCAACCCGGCGCTGACCGAGTTGTCGCCGGCATTCATGGCGTTCTGCACCGCGTTGGAAATCACCAGCAGCAGCACCAGGTCGAACGGCGTCAATTGCCCGATCTGGCGCTTGCCCGAAAGGCGCAGCAAGCCCAGCACCGCGCCGTAGACGATCAGGCCGCGCAGCACGAATTCCCACCAGGGGGCACTCAGGTTCCACATGCAGCCTCCGCTCAGGACGGGCGCCGCGCGATGCGGCGCCCTTCATATCGAGCATAGTGCTTTGGCGGGCGCCCGGTGCCGCGGCTGCCCGCCGGACCTATCCCTCAGTCGACGACGTAATCGCTGACCGGCACGCAGGCGCAGAACAGGTTGCGGTCACCGTACACGTTGTCGGCACGGCCGACCGGCGGCCAGTACTTCTGCGTGCGCAGCGATGCCACCGGGTACGCGGCTTCCTCGCGCGTGTACTTGTGGGTCCACTCGTCGGCGGTCACGACCGCGGCCGTGTGCGGCGCGTGCCTGAGCGGATTGTCGTCGCGGTCGAAGGTGCCGTCGGCAACGCGGCCGATTTCCTGGCGGATCGCGATCATCGCGTCGATAAAGCGATCCAGCTCGTGCAGCGCCTCGCTCTCGGTCGGCTCGATCATCAGCGTGCCCGGCACCGGGAAGCTCATGGTCGGGGCGTGGAAACCGTAGTCCATCAGGCGCTTGGCCACGTCTTCATTGCTGATGCCGGTGTCCTTCTGCAGCGGGCGCAGGTCCAGGATGCACTCGTGCGCGACCAGGTCGTGCTGGCCGGTGTACAGCACCGGGTAGTACGGCGCCAGGCGCTTGGCGACATAGTTGGCCGCCAGGATCGCATTCTCGGTGGCGGCGGTCAGGCCGGCCGAACCCATCATCGCGATATACATCCACGAGATCGGCAGGATGCTGGCCGAGCCGAACGGCGCCGCCGACACGCCGCCGATGCCGCGGTCGTCGCGGCGATAGCCGACACTATCCTGGTTGGGCAGGAAGTCCGCCAGGTGCGCGCCGACCGCGACCGGGCCCACGCCCGGGCCGCCGCCGCCGTGCGGGATGCAGAAAGTCTTGTGCAGGTTCAGGTGCGAGACGTCGCCGCCGAACTGGCCCGGCGCGGCGGTGCCGACCATGGCGTTCATGTTGGCGCCGTCGACGTACACCTGGCCGCCGTGCTGGTGCACGATCTCGCAGATCTGCTGCACGCCCTGCTCGAACACGCCGTGCGTGGACGGGTAGGTGATCATGATGGCCGCCAGGTTCTTGCTGTGCTGCCCGGCCTTCTTCGCCAGGTCTTCCAGGTCGACGTTGCCGTCTTCGTCGCAGGCCACCACCACCACCTTCATGCCGGCCATCTGCGCCGACGCCGGGTTGGTGCCGTGCGCCGACGACGGGATCAGGCAGATATCGCGATGGCTTTCGCCACGGCTGGCGTGGTAGGCGTGGATGATCAGCAGGCCCGCGTACTCGCCCTGCGAGCCGGCGTTGGGCTGCAGGCTCACCGCGGCGTAGCCGGTGGCGGCGCACAGCATGGCCTCGAGCTGGTCGATCATCTCGCGGTAGCCCACGGTCTGGTCCAGCGGCGCGAACGGGTGGATCTGGCTGAACTCGGGCCACGTCACCGGGATCATCTCGCTGGTGGCGTTGAGCTTCATCGTGCACGAGCCCAGCGGGATCATGGTGCGGTCCAGCGCCAGGTCCTTGTCGGCCAGCATGCGCAGGTAGCGCAGCATCTCGTGCTCGGCGTGGTGCGTGTTGAACACCGGGTGCATCAGGTATTCGCTGGTGCGTGCGAGCTCGGCCGGGTACGCGTCCTGCGTGGCGGCTTCGAGCTTGTCGAAGTCCAGGCCCGCGGGCAACGGCTTGCCTTGCGTGAAGACTTCCCACAGCGCGACCACGTCGGCGCGGGTCGCGGTCTCGTCCAGCGAGATGCCGACGCGCGTGGCGCTGACATGGCGCAGGTTGATGCTGCGCGCAGTGGCAGCGGCGTGGATGGCTTCGGTATTGAAGCCGGTTTCCACGGTCAGCGTGTCGAAGAAGGTAGCGTTGGTACGCGTGAAGCCGAGCGCTTCCAGGCCGGCGGCCAGCGTCGCGGTCAGGCGATGCACGCGCTGCGCGATGCGCTTCAGGCCTTGCGGGCCGTGGTAGACCGCGTACATCGATGCCATCACCGCCAGCAGCACCTGCGCGGTACAGATATTGGAGGTGGCCTTCTCGCGGCGGATATGCTGCTCGCGCGTCTGCAGCGCCAGGCGGTAGGCCTTGTTGCCCTGCGCGTCGATGGTCACGCCGACCAGGCGGCCCGGCATCGAGCGCTTGAACGCATCCTTCACCGCCATATAGCCGGCGTGCGGGCCGCCGAAGCCCAGCGGCACGCCAAAGCGCTGCGAGTTGCCAACGGCCACGTCAGCACCCCATTCGCCCGGCGCGACCACCAGCGTCAGCGCCAGCAGGTCGGCGGCGGCCACCACCAGGCCGCCGGCAGCGTGCACGGCATCGGCAATGGCGCGGTAGTCATTGACGTCGCCATTGGCGCCCGGGTACTGCAGCAGCACGCCGAAGGCGCCGGCTTTAGCGGCGTCGGCAGCAGGGCCGACCTTGACTTCGATGCCCAGCGGCAGCGCGCGCGTGCGTACCACTTCCAGCGTCTGCGGCAGCACGTCGTCGGCGACGAAGAAGGTGTTCGAGTCGTGCTTGTTCACGCGCTGCAGCAGCGTCATCGCTTCGGCGGCGGCGGTGCTTTCATCCAGCATCGATGCATTGGCGATGTCCAGGCCGGTCAGGTCGGTGACCATCTGCTGGAAGTTCAGCATCGCCTCCAGGCGGCCCTGCGAGATTTCCGGCTGGTAGGGCGTGTAGGCGGTGTACCAGGCCGGGTTCTCGAAGATATTGCGCAGGATGACCGCGGGCGTGACCGTGTTGTAGTAGCCCTGGCCGATAAAGCTCTTCAGCACCTTGTTCTTGCGCGCCAGGCCGCGCAGCCTGGCCAGCGCCGCTTCTTCGCTCAGAGGTTCGGTGAACTCGCCCATCGGCATGCCGTCGCGGCGGCGGATGGCGGCGGGGATGACGGCGTCGATCAGCGCGGCGCGGCTGGCATAGCCGAGCACCTTCAGCATGTGCTGCTGTTCGGGGGTATCGGGGCCGATATGGCGGGCGGCGAAGGCGTCGCGCGCCTCCAGTTCGGCCAGCGTGGGCCGGTTACCTTGGGCGGCGTTCATGGGAAGCGGGGCGTTCATTGGCAAGAACCTCGTGGGGGGCGCGTCGGCAGGTGGTCAGCCGGCCGGCGCGCGTCTGTCTGCAGTGGCCGGTCCGCGCGGGACCGGCGCGGCCGGCGTCAGGCGCCGACGCTGGCCTTGTACGCGTCGGCCGACATCAGGCCGTTGACGTCGTCGGCGTTGGCCGGCTTGAGCTTGAACAGCCAGGCGTCGAAGGCATCGGCGTTGACGCTTTCCGGCGCGGCCGTGGCGGCCTCGTTGACGGCGATCACTTCGCCGGCCACCGGGGCGTAGATGTCGGAAGCGGCCTTTACCGATTCCACCACTGCCAGCGCGTCGCCGGCACCGACCGACTTGCCCACTTCGGGCAGTTCCAGGAAGACGATGTCGCCCAGCGCGTCCTGCGCGTGGTCGGTGATGCCGATGGTGAGCGTGCCGTCGGCTTCGACGCGTACCCACTCATGCGACTCGGTGTATTTGAGGTCAGCGGGGAAATTCATGAAGGTTCTCCGGATACAGATCTGTTTCTTGTTGGGTGATGCCTGCCCGGCGCAGTTGCCGGCAGGCGAGGGCGACCGTTGGGTGAGCGGGTTTTCCCCTTAGCTCACGAGTGCCTTGCCATTGCGCACAAACGGCAGTTTAACCACAGTCGCGTTGAGTTTGCGGTCGCGGATCTCCACCTGCACCGTGTCGCCGACTTTGACGCCCAGCGGCAGGCGGGCAAAGGCGATCGACTGCGACAGCGACGGGCTGAAGGTGCCGCTGGTGATTTCGCCGTCACCGGCCGGGGTGATGACCTTCTGGTGCGAGCGCAGCACGCCGCCCTTGTCTCGCAGGATCAGGCCGAGGAATTGCTGGCGCGAGCCAGCCGCGGCCAGCGCCGCCTTGCCGGTGAAGTCGCGCTCGCTCTGCAGGTCGACAGTCCAGGCCAGGCCCGCGTCCAGCGGCGAGGTGTTGATATCCATGTCCTGGCCGTACAGGTTCATGCCGGCTTCCAGGCGCAGCGTGTCGCGCGCGCCCAGGCCGGCCGGGCGCACGCCCGCGGCGTTCAGCTTCTCCCAGACGGCGGCGACGCTCGCGGCCGGCACCACCAGCTCGAAACCGTCTTCGCCGGTGTAGCCGGTGCGGGCAACCATGATCTCGCCGATGACCGGGTCCTGGACCACGACGGCATTGAAAGGCTTGAGGGCGTCGGAAGGCTGGGTCGACGGGAAGGTGCTCCACACCTTGGCGCGGGCGTTCGGGCCCTGCACGGCAACGATGGCCAGCGGCTGCACGCCCTCGGGCGCCACGTCGTCACGGCGCGGGGTGATGGTCACGTCGCTGCCGGTGGCGGCATTGCGCGAACGGATCCAGTCGATATCGCCCAGCGCGGTGCTGGCGTTGACCACCAGGCGGAAGCGGTCCTCGGCAAAGAAGTAAACGATCAGGTCGTCGATCACGCCGCCTTTCTCGTCCAGCATGCAGGAGTAGAGCGCCTTGCCCGGCGTCTGCAGCTTGTCGACATTGTTGGCCAGCAGGCCGCGCAGGAAGGCGCGGGTATTGGGGCCGCTGAGGTCCACCACGCACATGTGCGACACGTCGAACATGCCGGCGTCGCTGCGCACGGCGTTGTGTTCTTCGATCTGGGAACCGTAGTTGACCGGCATGTCCCAGCCGCCGAAGTCGACCATGCGGGCGCCGAGGGCGCGGTGGATGGCATTGAGGGGCGTGGCCTGGAGCGTCATGGAATCCTCGGGGGCAGTCTCGGGTTGCGAAAACGAAAAAAGGGCCATCCGCCGCAACGCTCGCCGCGCCAGTCATAGGCGTGGCAATCCGCTGCGGCGGATGACCCCTCTGTCCTCGATACCTGAGAGATTACGAGGCGGATCCGGTGAACCCCATCCTCGTGCGCCCCTTCGGTGGGCACGCTCGCCATGCATGGCGGGTGCCGCTCTCCAGAGTGCGGCATGCATTGTGTGCATGTTGCATGCCGATCCGATCGGTCCGTGGTGCCTGAGAGTTTTCGGGTGATACCCCTTCGGCGGCGCAGAGATGCGCGCTCTCCCGGTCGGATGCGCGCAATGTACGGGAGGCCCCGGCCTTTGTCAAACCGGGCCGGGCGGCCTTCCGTGTGCCCGTACCCATCGCTGCGCCGGTGCGCGTCTGGCGCTTACTTCTTCTTGTCGTCGGTAACCACGTTACCGATCACGCCGCCGACGGCCGCGCCACCCAGCGTACCCAGTGCACTACCGTCAGTCAGGATGGCACCGCCGACTGCGCCCGCGCCCGCGCCGATGGCGGTGTTGCGTTGCTTCGGGGTCATGTCCGCGCAACCGGCAAAGGCTGCCAGCGTTGCGCCGATCACAGTCACCTTGGTCAAAGTCTGCAGGGTTTTCATTGTTGGCTCCGTGTGATGATTCACGCATGTCCGCACAACCGCGCAGGCTGGGGGCACAATAGTTAGAGTCCGGCCGCGTTCATTGGCTCCGGCCTTTACGAAGTGTTACGCCGGTGACACAGTGGCGTCCCGCCAATGCGGCGTCCGCTGACTGACCTCCCGCTGCCAGCGTGTTAACATCGCCAGCTTTGCCCCCGCTCCGTTTACGGAGTGGCGGTCCCGCCTGTTTTGCAGATTTCCCGTCTGCCTCCAACCGCGCCTCTCGCCCACTTTTTCGCATGACCCACGGCCTGAACTCCGCCCAATCCGAAGCCGTCCGCTACCTGGACGGACCCTGCCTGGTACTGGCCGGCGCGGGCTCGGGCAAGACCCGGGTGATCACGCAGAAGATCGCGCACCTGATCGAAGACAAGGGCTTCGAGCCGCGCCATATCGCCGCCGTCACCTTTACCAACAAGGCGGCCAAGGAGATGCAGGAGCGCATCGGCAAGCTGATGGAAGGCAAGACCACGCGCGAGGGCAAGCGCATCCCGCTCAAGCAGCTCACGGTCTGTACCTTCCACTCGCTCGGCGTGCAGATCCTGCGCATGGAGGCCGAACACGTCGGACTGAAGCCGCAGTTCTCGATCATGGATTCGGACGACTGCTTCGGCCTGATCCAGGAGCAGCTCGGTACCACCGACAAGAAGCTGATCCGGGGGGTGCAGAGCACGATCTCGCTGTGGAAGAACGGCATGGTCGACCCGGAGGCCGCGATCGCGCAGGCGGCCAATGCCGACGAGCACCAGGCCGCGCTGGTCTACCGCAACTACGTAGCCACGCTGCACGCCTACCAGGCAGTGGACTTCGACGACCTGATCCGCCTGCCGGCCGAACTGTTCGCGCGCAATGAAGCGGTACAGCTCAAGTGGCAGAACCGCCTGCGCTACTTCCTGGTCGACGAATATCAGGACACCAACGCCTGCCAGTACCAGCTGCTCAAGCTGCTGGCGGGCGGCTCGCACCTGCGCGCGCCGGCCTTCACCGCGGTGGGCGACGACGACCAGGCGATCTACGGCTGGCGCGGCGCCACGCTGGACAACCTGCGCCTGCTGCAGACCGATTTCCCGGACCTGAAGGTGGTCAAGCTGGAGCAGAACTACCGCTCCACGGTGCGCATCCTGGAAGCGGCCAACGCGGTCATCGCCAACAATCCCAAGCTGTTCGACAAGAAGCTGTGGAGCGAGCATGGCATGGGCGATCCCATCGCCATCCACCCGATGAACGACGAGGAGCATGAGGCCGAGTCGGTGGTGTTCCGCCTGTCCGCGCACAAGTTCGAGCGCCGCGCGCAGTTCCGCGACTACGCCATCCTCTATCGCGGCAACCACCAGGCGCGGCTGTTCGAGCAGATCCTGCGCCGCGAGCGCATCCCCTATGTGCTGTCTGGCGGCCAGAGCTTCTTCGACAAGGCCGAGATCAAGGACATCTGCGCCTACCTGCGCCTGATCGCCAACCCGGACGACGATCCCGCGTTTATCCGCGCGATCACCACGCCGCGCCGCGGTGTGGGCACCACCACCCTGGAAGTGCTGGGCACCTTTGCCGGCCAGGCCAAGGTGTCGCTGTTCGAGGCTGCGATGATGGGTGGCATCGAAGGCAAGCTGCAGCCGCGCCAGCTGGAGCCGTTGCGCGTGTTCTGCGAATCGATGGTGCGGCTGGCCGATCGCGCGGCCAAGGACCCGGCGACCGTGGTGCTCGACGACCTGATGGCAGGCATCCACTACGAAGCCTACCTGTACGACGCTTTCGACGAACGGCAGGCGCAGTCGCGCTGGACCAATACGCTGGAATTCCTCGACTGGCTCAAGCGCAAGGGCACCAAGCCGGAAGCGGCGGAGGGCGAAGAGGCCACCGGCTTCGACAACGCCGACGGCTTCGGTAACGAAGGCAAGAACCTGCTCGAACTGACCCAGACCGTGGCGCTGATGAGCATGCTCGAAGGCCGCGAGGAAGATCCCGATGCGGTGCGGCTGTCGACGCTGCACGCGTCCAAGGGCCTGGAATATCCGCACGTGTTCCTGGTCGGCGTGGAAGAGGGCATCCTGCCCCACTGCCGCGAAGACGAGGACATGACCGACGAGAAGATCGAGGAAGAGCGCCGGCTGATGTATGTCGGCATCACCCGCGCGCAGCGCAGCCTGCAGATCAGCTGGTGCAAGAAGCGCAAGCGCGCGCGGGAGACCTATTCCTGCCAGCCTTCGCGCTTTATCGGCGAGATGAAGCTGGAAGAAGCGCCCGCGCCCAAGGACGAGACCCCGGCGATGAGTCCCAAGGACCGGCTCGGCGCGCTCAAGGCGTTGCTGGGCACCGGCAAGACCGCGGCGGGCTGAAGCGCGCAACAGTGCCGATACAAATTACTACCAGTCCGACAAGACGGAGCACGGCGCCATCCCTAGCATGATGACCGTGCCGCCTGCGCTTCTGGCGCGGCTGTGCTGCGGCAGGGTCCGCCCGGCTCCTGCCGCACCGGACATCGCGTCTGGAATTTCCCTGTTATTTGCCCCCGGCGCGCGAGCGTGCGGGGGCAATTTTTTGGGCGACTGACGCGTACCTACCGCTGCGGTCCACCGGGCGGCGGCATCATCATCGGGCCCGGCGGCAGGCCCAGCCAGCGTACCGTCTCGGGCGAGGCGCGCAGGCGCCGGCGCCGCGCCGCGTCGAGGCTGTCGTCCAGCGCCAGCCAGCGTTCTCGCACGGCGCGGCGATCCTGCTCGAGCGCCTCGTGCAGCCGGTCCATGGCCTGCACGCGCGGGCGCAGCGGGGCGTCGGGCGTCGCCTCGGCAGTCTCGCGCACGAAATGGGCGCGCAGTTCCAGCGCATGGGCTTCGGCCTCGCGGCTGGCGTTGCGCGCGGCCTGCAACAGCCTGGCCTGGGCAGGGTTTAGTCCGAGCGATTCGGCGGTCGGCGGCACGGGCGGGCCGGGCGGCATCGCGCCGGGGGGCGGGGCCGGTTGTGCCGGTTGCAAGGCGCTGGCCGGTGCGGCGGCGAAGCAGGCGCCGCACAGCGCCAGCAGGGACAGGCCGGCGCGCAGCCGGGCAGTGAGGACGGGCATGAGGTGCTCCTGTGGAGGCGGGCGCGGTCGCGGCAAGTTGCCGCGACCGCGCCCGTAGTTGGGATCAATGCCGGTCCATGGTAGGGAAGCGCACGCCACATTGCTTGAGCACTTGGTCAGTCTCTAATTGCATTCGCGTACAAAGGCACCCCGGCGAGGCGTGCCGGCAAGCCTGCGTATCAAAGCCGATACAAAGCGGGCAAAGTGGGGCCATCCTGTGCTGGTAAAGTGGGGCACCGCACGCCCCCGGCGCCAGCGCACCCCGCCTGGCATATGCCGATCTCTTCGCTTATGGAATTCACCCCCACGCTCCCCATCCGCCTGCTGATCGTCGACGACGATCCCCAGATCCGCGCCATGCTGGCCGAATACCTGTCCACCTTCGGCATGCAGGCCGACGGCGTGGAGGGCGGCGCGGAGATGCGCCAGGCGATGGCCGCCACCGCCTACGACCTGGTGATCCTCGACCTGTCGCTGCCCGGCGAGAACGGCCTGTCGCTGTGCCGCGAGTTGCGCGCGCAGACCGACGTCGCCGTGATCATGCTGACCGCGCGCGCCGAGCTGGCCGACCGCGTGGTCGGGCTGGAAGTGGGGGCCGACGACTATGTCACCAAGCCCTTCGAGATGCGCGAGCTGGTGGCGCGCATTCACACCGTGCTGCGCCGCAGCCGCGGCAACGGCGCCGAGAGCCGCCGCGCCGCGCCCTCCGGCCACGAGCTGCGCTTCGGCGACTGGCGCCTGAACACCACGCTGCGCCAGCTGGTCGACCGCGACGACGTGGTGGTGCCACTGTCCAACGCCGAGTTCCGCCTGCTGCTGGCCTTTGTCGAGCAGCCCAACCGCGTGCTCGACCGCGAGCTGCTGATCAACCAGGCGCGCGGGCGCGGGCTCGACGTGTTCGATCGCAGCATCGACCTGCTGGTGTCGCGGCTGCGCCAGAAGCTGCGCGACGATCCGCGCGACCCCACGCTGATCCGCACCGTACGTGGCGAGGGCTACGTCTTCACCGCCACGCTGGAAGGGTGAGCGCAATGATCAGGCCCGGCCGGCTGGCGCGCTATGACTCGATGTTCGTGCGGCTGTTCCTGGTGATGGCCTCGATCATGCTGGCCGTGCACCTGCTCGGCATGACCGTGATCGAAAGCCTGTTCCCGCGGCCGGGGCTGGAGCGCGAGCTGCATGACGGGTCGGGAGGGCCGGGCGGGCCGCCGCCGGGCGAGTGGCGTCCGGGCCCGCCGCCTCCGGGCGCATGGCGTCCAGGTCCACCGCCCGAAGGCGCCGACGCCGGCGCGCCGCACCGGCCACCGCCGCCGCCGCCGCGCGGGCCGTGGCCGCCGCACATCGGCCTGCTGTTCCAGGTGGCCGCGATCGTGGCGGCCTCGTGGGCAGGCGCGCGGCTGCTGGCGCGCCCGGTGCAGCAGCTCGCCAGCGGCGCCGGCCGGCTGGCGCAGGACGTCCATGCGCCGCCGCTCGACGAAAGCGCCGGCCCGGCCGAGGCGCGCGCCGCGGCGCAGGCGCTGAACCATATGCAGCAGCGCATCCGCAACCAGCTGGCGCAGCAGTCGCGCTTCCTGGCCGCGGTATCGCACGACCTGCGCACGCCGCTGACGCGCATGAGCCTGCGCATCGAACGCATCGACGGCATCGACAGCAAGCAGGCCGGCGAAGTGCGCTACCGCCTGCGCCAGGACCTGGCCGAGATGAACGGCCTGATCGACGCCACGCTGTACTACCTGCGCGACCGCGACGAAGCCAGCGGACCGCGCCAGCGCGTGGACGTGCTGGCGCTGCTGCAGGCGGTGGTCGACGATGCCGCCGAGACCGGCCACGAAATCGCGCTCAGCGGGCAGGCGCGACCGCTGCTGGCGAGCCCGTCCGACCTGCGGCGCGCGGTGGTGAACCTGGTGGAGAATGCGCGGCGCTACGGCGGCGCGGCCAGCATCGTGCTGACCGACAGCGCCGAACGCGTGCTGATCGATATCTGCGACGACGGCCCCGGCATCCCGCCTGACGAACTGCAGCGCGTGATGGAGCCGTTCTACCGCATCGAGTCGTCGCGCAGCCGCGCCACCGGCGGGGTCGGCATGGGGCTGTCGATCGCCGCGGACATCGCCGCGCGCCATGGCGGCGAACTCATTCTGACCAACCGCCAGGAAGGCGGCCTGCGCGCGCGCCTGTCGCTACCGCGCGCCTGACGCCGCCAGCGTGACGTACTGCGAGCCGCGCTGGCCGTGGGTGAAGTCCAGCGCAAAGTCGCCTACGTCGACACGCCCCTGCAGCGCCCGCCGCATCTCGGCGGCGCCGCTGCCGCGCAGCCCCGTCAGCGCCCGCGCCAGCCACGCCGCGCCGATATAGCCCGCCAGCGTCGCCGCCGACGGCGGCTCGTCCAGGTACTGCTTCATGCGCGCCACGTGCTCCTTTACCACGCGCAGCGTGGCCTGCTGCGGGCCCGGCGCAATCTGCGTCAGCACCATGCCACCGTTGTAGCCGCTACCCAGGATCTCACGCGCGGCGGTGGCGCTGACCGAGGACAGCCCGACCAGGAAGCCGTACCAGCCCTGCGCAGCCAGCGCCCGGCCCAGGCCGGCGTAGGCTAGCGTGTCGCCGGCCACGATCACCGCGCCCGGGCGCGTGGCGGCAATGCGCCGCGCGGCGGCGTCGGGATTGGCATCCAGCGGCACCGCGCGCGTGCCGGTCTGCGCCTCCAGCCGGCCCAGCCACTGCGGGCCTGAGGCGCCGCCCGCCGCAAAATCCCCCGACACCGCCAGCGCCATGCTGGTCAGGCCATAGCTGCGCAGCTGTTTCACCGCCGCGTCCAGCTCGGCCTGGTAGTCGGCGCGGGTGAACCAGACGTTGTCCGCCGCCAGCGCCAGCCCTGACAGCGGCGCCACGATCTGCACGCCGCGCCGGCTGAGTTCGGCCGACGACGCCAGCGCCGGCAGCAGCCGGTCGCCGGGGCCGAACAGCAGCTCGGCGTGCTCGGTGTCGGCCAGCGCGACCGCCTGGGCCAGTGCGCGGCGCGGGTCGGCGTCGGCATCGCGGACCACATGGACGATGCGCACCGGTCCGTTGCCGGCGTTGACGGCATCGAACATCACCTTGGCCCCGGCCAGGTAGTCGCGCGCGAGGTCGGCCTGCGCGCCGGTGCGGTCGAGCAGGTGGCCGACCACGACGGTGCGGCGCGCGGGCGCCTGTGCCTGGCCCAGGGCGGGCAGCGCCAGCGCGGCCGCGGCGGCAAGCAGCAAGCGGCGTTTGCCGGCGGAGGGCGGATGCGCGTGGCCGCGCCGCGTGCGGGGCGACAAAGGAATAGGCATGGGACGGGGACTGGAGAGAGGCGGTATTCGGAGGTCGCGCGCAGCGTATCCGGCAGATATGACGCAGATGTGACGCGCGGCCCCCACCAGCGAGGGGCCCGCCGCAAGCGGGTCCCGCCGCGCTTTGACGACGGTCAACGCGCAGGCCGCGCCACGGTCCTAGGATGGGCTGTCACACACCCGATCCCCCGCGCCCCCATGAAACCGTCTGCCATGACTTCCCCTGCGCTCGACCGTCGCGCGCTGTCCGACTTCCGCACGCTGGCCAGCCGCATCGATGGCAACGGCCCGCGCTACACCTCGTACCCGACCGCCGACCGCTTCCGCAACGGCCCCGACCTGTCGCTCTACCACGACGCGCTGGACGCCTGCCGCGCCGATGCGCCGGCACCGCTGTCGCTGTACCTGCATATCCCGTTCTGCGAGAACATCTGTTACTACTGCGGCTGCAACAAGATCATCACGCGCGACCATGGCCGCAGCGCGCGCTACGTCAGCTACCTGGGCCGCGAGATGGCGCTGGTGGCGGACAAGCTTGGCGCGCGCCGCCGGGTGATCCAGTCGCACTGGGGCGGCGGCACGCCGACCTTCCTCGATCCCGACGAGATGCGCCGCGTGATGGCGCTGCTGCACAAGTATTTCGACCTGCCCGCCGACGGCGAGCATTCCATCGAGATCGACCCGCGTCGCGTCGACCACGCGCGCATGGCGCTGCTGGCGGAGCTTGGCTTCAACCGTGTCAGCCTGGGCGTGCAGGATTTCGACCCCGAGGTGCAGCAGGCCATCCACCGCATCCAGCCGTTCGAAGAGACCCGCGCCGTGGTCGACGCCGCGCGCGCGCTCGGCTTCCGCTCGGTCAGCCTGGACCTGATCTACGGCCTGCCGCACCAGACCGCGGCGCGCTTTGGCCGCACCATCGAACAGGTGCTGGCGCTGCGCCCCGACCGGCTCTCGGTCTACAGCTACGCCCACCTGCCGCATGTGTTCAAGCCGCAGCGCCGCATCGACGAGAACGCCTTGCCGCCTGCCGGCGAGAAGCTCGACATCCTGGTCTCAACCATTGAACGGCTGACCGCGGCCGGCTATGTCTATATCGGCATGGACCACTTTGCGCTGCCCGATGACGACCTCGCCGTGGCCCAGCGCGAGGGCAGGCTGCAGCGCAACTTCCAGGGCTATTCGACGCATGCCGGCTATGACCAGGTCGGGCTCGGCATCTCGGCGATCGGCGCGATCGCCGGGCGCTACGTGCAGAACGCGCGCACGCTGGACGATTACTACGGCGCGCTCGATGCGGGGCGCCTGCCGCTGGCGCGCGGTGTGGCGATGAGCGCCGACGACCACCTGCGGCGCGAGATTATCGGCGACCTGATGTGCAACGGCGTGCTCGACCTGCCGGTGCTGGAAGCCCGGCACGGCATCGATTTCAGTTTGGCATTTGCGCCGGAACTCGCCGAACTCGGCGGCCTGGCTGCCGACGGGCTGGTGCAGTGCGAACCCGGCCGCATCACCGTGACGCCGCTGGGCCGGCTGCTGGTGCGGCGCGTGGCCATGGTGTTCGACCGCTACCTGCGCGAGGACGCCGCGCGCGCGCCCGAAGCCGCTACCGAGGCCGCGAATGACGGGTCGCAGCCGATCCGCTTCGTGCCGCGGGCTCGCTACTCGCGTGTGGTCTAGCGCGCCGCAACGACGCTCCGGACGAAAAAAATGCCCGCGGATGCGGGCATTTCGGTTTGCGGCTGGCAGGCTTACTTGGCGGCGTTGGCCATGTAGTCCGAGGCGGCGATCACGTCGGCGTCCGGGCCGGCATAGCCACCCTTGGGCGGCATCACGCCCTTGCCTTTGAGCGCGAAGTTGTGGACCGCTTCCATACCTTCCTTCAGGCGCGGCGCCCAGGCGGCCTTGTCGCCGAACTTGGGCGCACCGGCCACGCCGGCGGCGTGGCAGGCGGCGCAGACCTGATCGTAGACCTTCTTGCCCACTTCCGCCGAAGCGGCGGCCGGTGCCGCGGCCGGAGCAGCTGCGGCAGCCGGAGCAGGGGCCGCAGCGGCAGGTGCAGCCGGAGCCGGTGCAGCGGCAGCGGCCGGTGCGGCAGCAGCGTCGGCTGCCGCGGCGGTGGTCGGTGCGGCCGCAGCCGGAGCGGCCGGCTCAGGGAACTTGGCGCCGCCGGCGTCGGCCATGTAGACCACGGCGCGGGCCAGTTCGTAGTCGGTGTAGTCGTCCGGCGTGCTGCCGGCACGCGGGGGCATTGCACCCTTGCCGCTGATCACCGCCTTCATCAGGCCGTCAAAGCCCTGGCCGATGCGCGCGCTCCAGTCGGCAGCGGTGCCGTACTTGGGCGCACCCGCCGCGCCGGTGGCGTGGCACGCGGCGCAGATTTCCTTGTAGACCTGCTCGCCCGTCTTGAAGACGCGCGGCGCGTTGGGATCCTTGATTTCGAGCGAAGCGACCGGCTTGATGCGATCGTTGACGGCTTCTGCAGTGGTGGCCGCTCCGGCACTTTCGGTCGAGCCGTGCCCGACAAAGTTGACCAGCAGGATGATCACGATGATCGGCACCAGGAAAGCGGCGATCACAACTGCGATCAACTGCTTAGGCGTCTTGATGGGTGACTCGTGTTCGGGGTGTACGTTGTGGACGTCGCTCATACAGAACTCTCAGTTTTGCAGGAAACCTTCTGGCCGCTCACGCTCGGCTTGCCTTTTTTCGTGCCCGATGGCGGCCATTCGCATGACCACTACCTGGCCCCATCCGGACCGCCCGTGCTGCCCTGCGGTCCTTGCCTGACTTGGGTCTGTCGCTATTTGCGTGCTTCGGACTGTCTCCCTGACCGGGCCCCGATTGTCACCGACAACTGGCCGCGCAACCTTGACCTTGGTCGACTGGAATCACCGACTGCGCGAGGGGCTCGATTTGACGCAAATAGTTGGCGATTATAGCGCCAAAGCCCCCTTGCCAGTGCCGAAAAGCGGCGGTTGCGAGACGTCGCATGACGGCCCTGGCGGGCCCGCATGGACGGCGTCGCGCAAAAGCGGTATCCTATGCGACTTCCCAGCGGCGGCATTCGCCCGCTGCAACTGCTGTACCCGCAAAACCGGTTGCAAAACCGTCCTGTGCGCCCGTAGCTCAATGGATAGAGTACTGCCCTCCGAAGGCAGGGGTTGCTGGTTCGATCCCAGCCGGGCGCGCCAATTTCCTTCCTGATCTTTGATGGCCGTGGCCATGCCTGTGGCAATGGCCGGGATGCTGCCGTTCGCGGCCTGAGTGCGCGCCGCCCCGGCAAAGCCCGCTATGGCGGGGCAACCCGGGCGGGGACTGGCACTTAATATGCCCGCTGAAAACTTTCAGCACGGATGTGGCCGTGCTGCGCGCCTGTGCTGATAGATTCACCCGATCGCATCCAACCACCCGCCGTCGGGACGACGCCATGGCAACTCCGAAAATGCACCGGCGCAGCAGGCGCACCGCGCTCGCAGGGATGGCGCTCGCGACCGCCGCTGCCACCGGCCATGCCGCGTCGCTGAACCCCCGGCTCGCTGCCCAATCTGGCGGGGCTTGGGGTGGGCTCGACCACCGAATTCGCCGGCGGCAAGGACCGCATGATCGGGGTGGTGCCGGGCCTGCGCTATGTCACGCCGGGCGGCCGGCTGCTGGAATGGTACGGGCCGTACGCGCAGTTCAATTTCGGCGGGCTGACCGGCTTCCAGTGGGGACCGGCGGTGGCGCTGCGGCTGGGGCGCAACAACGTGGACGATCCAGTGGTCTCGCAACTGCACGAGATCGACACCACCGTCGAGGCCGGCGGCTTTATCGGCTATGAATACCTGAACCAGGGGCGCATCCCGTGGCGGCTGCGTGGCGGCATCAACGTGATGACCAACGCCGGCATCGTTTACGGCGGCACGCATATCGTTGCCACGGGTTCGCTGTGGGTGCCGCTGCATCCGCGTGTCTATGCGGGCGCTGGCGTGGGCGCGACCTGGGTCAGCGGCAGCTTCAACCGCACCTATTTCGGCGTGACCGGGGCGGACGCCGCTGCCAGCGGCCTGCCCGCCTGCAGCCCCGGCGGCGGGCTGGAGCAGATCACCGGCTGGCTGGCGCTGATCTACCAGTTCAACAAGCACTGGTACGGCGGCGCGATGGTATATGCGCAGCGGCTGACCGGCGACGCCGCCGCCAGCCCCATCGTCACGCAGCGCGGCACGCGCAACCAGCTGACCTACGGCGTGGGCATTGCCTACGCCTGGCGTTAGTCCGGTCCTGCCGGGCCGCTTGCTATGATGCAGCCATGACCGACGACCTCGTCATTCCCCACCACGAATACCTGATCACGGCGATCCGCGCGCAGGGAGCGGGCGGCCAGAACATCAACAAGGTGTCCAATGCCGTGCACCTGCGCTACGACGTGCGGGCATCTTCATTGCTGCCCGACCACAAGGAGCGCCTGCTGGCGCTGCACGATCATCGCATCACGCGCGACGGCGTGGTGGTGATCAAGGCCCAGCAGTTCCGCAGCCTCGACCAGAACCGCGACGAGGCGGTGCGGCGGCTGCACGAGCTGGTGCGCAGCGTGGCCACGCCGCCGCGCGTGCGCCGTGCCACGCGGCCCACGCTGGCATCGCGCCGGCGCCGGCTGGAATCCAAGAGCCAGCGCAGCCAGGTCAAGGTGCTGCGCGGCCGGGTGGTCGACTAGCGCCGCAGCAGTCCGGTTTCAGGTCCCGGTCTTGAATGCCGCGAGCGCCGGTGCGTTGTCGCCGGCATCCGCCTGCGACGGCCCGAAGCGCGCGCCCGGGCGCCGGTAAGCCGGAAAGAAGCCACACAGGTCGCCCAGCGTGGCTTCGTCGCCGCCGGACAGCGCCACGTACCGGTCGGGGTCCACCACCAGGCGCTGGGTCCGGTACACATGCGTATCGTGCGAAAAGCGGCGCTTGAACTCGTACAGCGAGTCTTTGGCCGAACCCAGCCCGCCGCCCAGGTGCAGGTAGTGCAGGCCGTTGGTGCGGCCCCATTCGCGCGCGGCATGGATCACGGTCTTGGTCGGCTGGCGGTGGCGGTACGCCCAGTCCCAGGCGGACAGGTGATATTGCATGATGCCCGTCCCCCGGGCCACGGTGAACAGCGCCGCCCCGATCATGCAGCCGTCCTCCTCCGCCACGAACAGCAGCAGGTCCTCGCCCAGTGCGCGCACCAGGGTGCGGTAGTACTGCGCGTCGAAGAAGTAGTAGGGCAACGCGTCCAGGCGCGCCATGGTCGCGTTGTACAGCGCGATAAAGCGCGGCAGCGTGGCGAAATCACGGTCCAGGCGTGCGCTCACGCCCGCGCGCCGGGCGCGGTTGATGCCCTGCCTGTGGCGCGCCTGGGTTTCGTGCCATAGCCGCTCGGCACTCTTGGTCAGGTCGACGGATACCGTCTTGCCATGTTCCACCACCAGCCCGAGGCGGCTGCGCCAGTCGGCGTTGAGCAGCGGGTGCAGGCGAATAAACCACGACACGCAGCCGTGCTCGCGCAGCAGCGCGAGCGCCACGCCCAGTGCCTCGTCGGCAAAGCCGGCCGGGACATCGGTGCTCAACACCGGGCCGCCGTAGCCATAGGCCGAGGTAGCATCCCAGCTGCCGCAGGCAATGGGCCGGCGCACCAGCGGAACCAGCAGCTCGTGGGCGCCATCGCGCACCAGCACCGCGGCGGCACTGCCGTGGTCGCTGCACTCGGCGGCGGTATGCCAGCCTGACTTGTGCTGGCAGTCATGGCGACATCGGGCCAGCGTGTCGCGCCACGCGGGGCTTGTCGGTTCCAGCAGGCTCGATCGCATCGAAGCCTCCCTGCTAGGTGGCCGGCGCGCTTGCGCCGGGCTTTAGCGCGCGGATTGCAGCGCGGCAATGCGCTGCTCGATGGGCGGATGGCTCGAGAACAGCGCCAGCCACGACTTGCCGCCGGCGATGCCCATCGCCTGCATGTTCTGCGGCAGGCCGTCCGGATCCAGGCCGCCGAGGCGGCGCAGTGCCGACACCATCGGCTTGGGCGAACCCATCAGGCCGGCCGCGCCGGCGTCGGCGCGGAATTCGCGGTGGCGCGAGAACCAGGCCACGATAATGCTGGCCAGGATGCCGAACACGATTTCGCAGACGACTACCGTGACCATGTAGCCGATGCCCGGCCCGCTCGATTCCTCGTCACTCTTGCGCAGCATCGAGTCGACGAAGTAGCCGACCACGCGCGCCAGGAAGATCACGAACGTGTTGACCACGCCCTGGATCAGCGTCAGCGTCACCATGTCGCCATTAGCCACGTGCGCCACCTCGTGCGCCAGCACCGCTTCGACTTCGTCGTGCGACATCGACTGCAGCAGGCCGGTGGACACCGCCACCAGCGAGCTGTTCTTGGTCGCGCCGGTGGCGAAGGCGTTGGGTTCGCCGTCGTAGATGGCCACTTCAGGCATGGGCAGGCCGGAGCGCTGCGCCAGCTTCTCGACGGTCTGCACCAGCCACAGCTCGGTGCTGGTGCTGGGGTGGGTGATGACCTGTGCGCCGGTGGACCACTTGGCGATGGTCTTGGACATCAGCAGCGAGATAAAGGCGCCGCCAAAGCCCATCAGCGCGGCGAATGCGAGCAGGGTGCCCAGGTTCAGGCCGTTGGCGGTCAGGTAGCGATTCACGCCCAGCACGCTGGCGGTGAAGCTGAGGACGAGCATGACGGCGAGGTTGGTCGCCAGGAAAAGCAATACGCGTTTCATGAGTATGTGGTGGAGCAGTACGGCGGAAAGACGCGGACGAGCCGCAGGCGCGCGCCGCACGCGGGGCACGACACGCAGGAACGGGCGAGCGCGGTCAGGCCGCGCCGGTGGGAATCAGGCGCGCGGGGGACGCGGCAGCAGCGGCAGGTCGGGTTCGGGCAGGGGGGCGCCGGCATAACGCGGCGGGCCTGCGCGGCCGGACCAGGCCGTCAGGCGTGGTGAAGGCGCCGGAAGGAGTTGCTCGGCGAGATCGGCACCGGGCTGCAGTTGCGGCTCGGTGGTTTCGGAGAAGGGTGGCGGCTGCGCAACCTTGGCGGCAGCGTCGTCGAGATCGGTGCTGCCGGCGGTGGGCGCCGGTGCACCCGCCGCCTCGGCGGGGGACGTCACGGCGTGCGCGAACGTGTCCGCCCAGCCCGTGAGAGGCAGGCAGGCCATCATCAGGATCAGCAGGAGAAGCCGGATGGAGCGCACGCGAGGACGGCTTGTCAGTAAGTGTTCACGGAATTCTACAGGATGCGCCGTGGCGCAGGCCGCAAGCATGCGGGATAACACACCATGCGCAACCGGTTGCCTGGGCTGATCAACCCGGACGGGGAATCGCGCGCGCGGCGGCGAATCCGCCGCCTCTGCACGCTTGCCCGGACTGACCTACACTATCGCCAACCCTGTAGTGGTTACAGGGATTGCCTGGCCAGAGAGGAAACACTATGCGCATTGGCGAACTCTCCCGTACCAGCGGCTGCGACGTCGAGACCATCCGCTACTACGAACGCGAAGGGCTGCTCGACGCGCCCCGGCGCGAGGCCAACGGCTACCGCCGCTATGACGACGGCCACCTGGTCCAGCTCAACTTCGTGCGCCATTGCCGCTCGCTCGGCATGAGCCTGTCCGACGTGCGCCGGCTGCGCGAATTCGAGCGCAACCCGTCGCAGGACTGTGACGATATCAACATGCTGCTGGACCGCCAGATCGCGCAGATCCACGCCCAGCGCGTGGCGCTGGAGGCGCTCGAAGGACAGCTGCGCGCGCTGCGCGAGACCTGCCACCACCACCATCATCAGCCCGCCAGCGAATGCGGCATCCTGCAGAACCTGCAGCAGGCCGCCGCCGGCGCCGCCTGCGAATGCCACCCGGACGCGCACGACGGTGGCCATGCCGCCAACGGGTGAGGCAAGGGCGCGCGTCGCTGTGCTACGATGGCTGTACCCGTGACCGCACCACAGCGGTGCACGAACCCAGTACGGCAGTGAGCGTAGTGAGGGATGACTTACTGCTCTTGCCAGACCCGGCAACACACTGCTGTCGATCCAACCCCGGATGATTTCCCGCGTGACCCTGCCTGATCGCCTGATGCCGCTGAACGACGTCCCTGCCCGCTTGCCGCGGACGGGGCGCCTGCGCGCGGCCACGATCGTCATGGCCACCGCCCTGCCTCAGCGCGCCCCGCGCGCGATGTCTCCCCGCCGGATCAGCGCACCGCCTGATTCCGCCCGGTTCCCAGCCTGATCGTCTCCCACCGCGGGGCCCGGGCCGAACCGGGCCCGAGCCAGCGTTTCCGTTGTTGCCGGCACGCGCCCACGGGCCAGCGCCGGATCCGTTGATTTCTGCGCTGCTGCGCAAAGCCAAGACCTGACCGCGCCCCCCGCCTGAACGCAGGCCGCCGGGCCGCGCCAACCCTGACTGCCGGAGGAACCTGCCATGACGGCCAACCAAGCCACCCCGACCAACCCGACCCTTTATCTGACCGAACTCGACGTCACCCGCCTGGAGCGTATCGCCAGCCGCGCCGGCTCGGCGCAGCTCGAAGAGTTGCTGGACGACCTGCTGGCCCGCGCCACCATTGTCGCTGCGGAGGAGATCCCGACCGACGTGGTCACCATGAACTCGCGCCTGGTGTGCACGCTGCCGGGCGAGCAGGCGCCGCGCAACTGGACGCTGGTGTATCCGGACGCCGCAGACTTCGATGCCGGCCAGCTCTCGGTGCTGTCGCCGGTGGGCCACGCCTTGCTGGGCGCGCGTGCCGGGCAGACCGTCAGCTACCGGCTGCCGGATGGCAGGGAGCAGCAGGTCACCATTGACGAGGTCGCCTTCCAGCCCGAAGCCAGCGGCCAGTACACCCTCTGAGCCCGCGCCGCTGGCGTGCCGCCGGGGCCACCCGCGTGCCGGCGGCGCCGCGGATTCCCGACGCTCCGCTGGCGATCCATGGACACCATTCATCCGCAAGCCTGTCGTTTCACGACTCGCAACGCACCATTCGTCGCAGCGGTATTTCTGCTTGCCTGGACTGTGACTAATCTTCAATCCGTGCTCGCATCACAACATAGATTGCAGAGCGGCCGGAGTTTTAACCGGTCACATACCAAGAATTGACGAAATCAGTTGAAGGAGTCCCAAAATGATCGCCAGACGTATCCTTGGCGGCGCGCTCGTGTTCGCGGCTGTCGCCGCGTCCGCTGCGGCGTTGGCTGCCCCCGCTGCCAGCAAGGTTGGCAAGTTTGATGTGTATGCCGACGCGCTGCGCGTGGGCAAGTACGACGTGTACACGGACGGCGCCAAGCAAGGCAAGTTCGATACGTACACCGATGGCGCCCGCACCGGTCGCTTCGACTCGTTCTCGGAAGGCTCGCGCAGTGGTGGCAAGTTCGACACCTTCAGCGAAGGCACGCATAGCTTCAGCGGCGAGATCTCGAAGCAAGGCAAGTTCGATACCTTCAGCGAAGGTACGCACACCTTCAGCGGCGATATCGCTGACCGCGCGCTGGACAACTCGCGCAGCGGCGACGGTTCGCTGTACGGCTATCGCGTCTGATCTTCACGGGTCTTCTCCAGGACCCCGGGCGGCCACTGCGGTGGCCGCAAGTTTTCTCTCCCGCCTGCCCGGCCGACCTCCTCCTCCTTCTCTCTTCGCCTGGCAGGCGATTTTTCCTTCCTGACCGATCCCCGGCAATCGCCGTGCGCGCCTGAGCGTCATGC
The DNA here is from genome assembly GCA_050987995.1 of Ralstonia pickettii. GTDB lineage: Bacteria > Pseudomonadota > Gammaproteobacteria > Burkholderiales > Burkholderiaceae > Cupriavidus > Cupriavidus pickettii_B. The sequence goes on along the minus strand of CP158803.1, from coordinate 4,261,515 downwards.
CGATGGCGTTTGCGTGGCCTCGCTGCCATCCTCCGCGACCTGCGTTTCCTGCAAGCGTGGCAACCTGCGCGCGATCGCCGCGTAGAACAGCGGCACCGCCAGTGTCCCCAGCACCGTCGCCCCCAGCATGCCACCCAGCACGCCCGTGCCCACCGCCTGCTGCGCGCCCGCGCCCGGGCCGGTGCTGATCGCCAGCGGCACCACGCCCAGCACGAAGGCCAACGAGGTCATCACCACCGGCCGCAAGCGCTGGCGCGCCGCGCGCGTGGCCGCTTCCACCGTGCCCATGGTGCCGGCACTGCCGCGGCGCAGCTGCTCGGCATATTCGACGATCAGGATCGCGTTCTTGGCCGCCAGTCCCATGATCACCACCACGCCCACCTTGAAGTAGACATCGTTGGGCATGCCGCGCAGGAAGATCGCCGCGGCCGCGCCCATCAGCCCGGTGGGCACAATCGCGATCACCGCCAGCGGCAGCGTCCAGCTTTCATACAGCGCCACCAGGCACAGGAAGATAAACAGCAGCGACAGCGCAAACAGCCACGGCGCCTGTGTGCCGGTCTGCTGCTGTTCGAAGGCACGACCGGTCCAGCGCACGTCGTACCCGGGGCCGAGTTCGCGCACGAGCTCGGTCAGGCGTTCCATCGCCGCGCCGGTGGTGTAGCCGGGCGCCACCTCGGCATGGATGCGCACCGAGCTGAAACCGTCGAAGCGCTCCAGCGTGACTTCGCCGCGCCCCCATTCGAGCGAGGCGAACGCCGCCAGCGACACCATCGCGCCCTGCGCATTGCGCACATGTACGCGCGCGAGCTGGTCGGGGTGCATGCGGAACGGCGCGTCGGCCTGCAGGATCACGCGCCGCACGCGGCCTTCGCGCGCAACTTCGTCGATATAGCGCGAGCCCAGCGTGGCCGACAGCGTGTGGTGGATGGTGTCGGCATCGACGCCGAAGGTCTCGGCCTTGCGGTAGTCGATCTTCAGGTCCAGCGCCGGCACCGGCTGGCCGGTGGTGGCGCGCACCTCGCCCAGCACCGGATCCTGTTTCGCGCGCTCGATCAGCTTGTCGCGCGCGGCAAAGAGCACCTCGCGTCCCACTGGCTGGCGCGCCACCAGGCGCATGTCGAGGCCACCGATGCTGCCCAGCTCGGGCAGCGCCGAACTGTTGTACGCAAACAGCTGCGCCGCGCCGCGGCCCGGCCACGTTTCCAGCGCGGCCGACAGCCGCGCCAGCACCGCCTGCGCGGTGTTCTTGCGCCCGCGCTCTTTCCAATCGGTCAGGCCGATAAAGAGGCTGGCGCGCTGTTCGCCGCTGCCGCCGCTGGACCAACCCAGCACGGCGAAATTCGAGCGCACCGGGAAGCGCTGCTCCTGCATCCACTGTTCCAGCGCGGCTACCTTCCGGCGCGTATCGGCCTGCGTGCTGCCCGCCGGCAGTTCGACATCGACCACGATCTCGCCGGTGTCTTCTTCGGGCAGGAAGCCGCTCGGCATCTTCCACAGCGCGTAGCCGCACGCCAGCGTCAGCGCCAGGTACACCGCCAGCCAACGCATCCGCCTGCGTTGCAGCGCCTGCACCCAACCGGCATAGCGTTCGGTAGAAGCGGCAAAGCGCGCATCGAACCAGGCCAGCGGCCCGCGCGCGGGCGCCGTGCTATGGCGCAGCAGGCTGGCGCACATCGCCGGCGCCAGCGTCAGCGCAAAGAACAGCGAGAACGCGATCGACACCGCCAGCGTCACGGCAAAATGCCGGTAGATCACGCCCACCGCGCTGCCGAAAAACGCCATCGGCACGAACACTGCGCACAGCACCAGCGTCACCGCCACCAGCGCACCCGAGACCTCGCGCATCGAACGTGCCGCAGCTTGCATCGCGCCGACGCCGTCGCTGCGCATGATGCGCTCCACGTTCTCGACCACGACGATGGCATCGTCCACCAGGATGCCGATCGCCAGCACCACGCCGAACAGCGTGATCACGTTCAGCGACAGCCCCAGCGCGTACAGGCACGCGACCGTGCCCAGCAGCGACACCGGCACCACGATGCAGGGAATCAGCGTGGCGCGCAGGTTGCCGAGGAACAGGTACAGGATCAGGAACACCAGCACCGTGGCTTCGGCCAGCGTCAGCAGCACGCGCGAGATCGACGCCTGCACGAAGGTGGCGCCGTCATACGAGATCTCATAGCGCACGTCCGCCGGAAAGCCGCGGCTGGCTTCGTCGAGCGCCGCCCGCACGATTCGCGAGGTCTGCAGCACGTTGGCGCCATCGGCCAGCTTCAGTCCGATCGACGCGGCGTTGCGCGTGTTCAGCGTGGAGCCGTAGCGATAGTCGCTGGCGGCCAGCTCCACCCGCGCCACGTCGCGCAGCAGCACGGCCGAGCCGTCGGTGGCCGCGCGCACCACGATGCGACCGAACGCCTGCGCATCGCTCATCGGCGCGGGCGGACGCACGATCGCCTGGAACGGTTGTCCCGGCACTGCCGGCGCCGCGCCGAGCTGGCCTGGCGTCACATTGCCGTTGCGCGCGCGGATCGCGGCCTCGACCTCGGCGGTGGTCAGGTTGAAGGCGTTCAGCTTGTCGGGATCGAACCAGATCCGCAGCGCATATTCGGCGCCATACGGTTCGGCCTTGCCGATGCCGGGCAGGCGGCGCAGCAGCGGCAGCACGGAGCCTGCGGCAAAGTCGCCTAGCGCGGTTTCGTCGAGCTGGCCGCTGTCCGACACCAGCGACACATACATGAAGGCGCTGCTGCTGGCCTGGTCGACATAGACGCCGCCGCGCCGCACCGCTTCCGGCAACAGCGGCTCGGCCTGCGCCACGCGATTGCGCACATTGACCTGGGCCAGCTGCGGATCGGTGCCCTGGCGAAAGCCCAGCGTCACGGTGGCGGTGCCGCCCTCGCTGCTCGAATCGAGATAGAGCAGGCCGGGAATGCCGTGCATCTGCTGCTCCAGCACCGCGGTGACACGGTCTTCCACCGTGCGCGCGGACGCGCCCGGGTAATTGGCATAGATGATCACCGTCGGCGGCGCCACCGCCGGGTACTGGGCGATGGGGATGCGGTTCAGGGCCACCAGGCCCGCCACCACGGTCAGGATGGCCAGCACCCAGGCAAATGCCGGGCGCTTCAGGAAGAACGACGCCATGTCAGGTCAGGGCTGGCACGGGCGCACGGCAGGAATGATTCGGCCGTGGCTCCGGTGCGGTTGGAACGGAACGGCTTTCATGGAGACGCCGCAAGCTGCGGCAAGCGGCTGCGACCGGGCGCCGCGGCTCTCGCTGCGCGGCGATGGCACTGATGATGTTGGCAGCGCCGGGAGTCGGTTTGCCGATTCGGTCAGGGGGCGCGTGGCTCGTCGACCGGGGCCGGCTTGTGTCGCGGCGCGTGCATGGGCGTTGCGGGAAGCGCCCGGCGCTGCGGCAGGAAGGATCGATAAGGATCGGTGCCGGCGTCTGGCCGTCGTCATGCGGCCTTGGCGGCGATTATAGACAGGGAACGGGGCCCGGACAACGCGAACGTCACATTGCCGGCACCCCTCCGGCGTCGGGGGTGGAACTCAGAGGTCGCGCGAGGCGAAGGTATCGCACTTGCGGATATCGCCCGACTCGATGCCGCGGCGCAGCCAGCGCACGCGCTGCTCGCTGGAGCCGTGGGTAAAGGCCTCGGGCACGACATAGCCTTGCGAACGGCGCTGCAGCCGGTCGTCGCCGATGGCGGCGGCGGCCTTCAGGCCTTCTTCGATATCGCCCGGCTCCAGCAGCTGCTGGTTGGCGCGCTGCGCGGTGGCGGCCCATACGCCGGCCAGGCAGTCGGCCTGCAGTTCCATGCGCACCGACAGCTGGTTGGCCTGCGCCTCGCCCATGCGGCGGCGCGCGGTGTCGACCTTGTCCGATACGCCCAGCAGGTTCTGCACATGGTGGCCGATTTCGTGGGCGATCACATATGCCTGGGCAAAGTCGCCGCTGGCGCCGAAGCGCTGGCGCAGCTCGTCATAGAAGGCCAGGTCGATATAGACCTTCTGGTCGCCGGGGCAGTAGAACGGGCCCATTGCCGACTGGCCCGTGCCGCATGCGGTCGGCGTCGCGCCGGCGAACAGTACCAGCGTCGGCGGCGCGTAGCGGCGGTTCAGCTCGGTCTCGAAGATGTGTTGCCAGGTGCGCTCGGTATTGCCCAGCACCTTGCGCGTGAACACCGTCATCTGGTCCGTCGCCGGCGGGCGGTTGACCTGCTGTTGCTGCGGCGGGCCGGACCCCTGCAGTACCGACGCGCCCTGCATGATCAGCATCGGGTCGATGCCAAAGAAGTACGACGCGGCCAGTGCCACGATGACGGTGCCGATGCCGATCGTCTTGCCGCCAACACCGCCGAATCCGCCGCGGCGGTCTTCAACGTGCTGGCTTTCGGCTTCGTCATCTAAGCGCATGGGGACTCCGGGTAAATAGGGGTTCTGACAAGGGGGCAGGTGGCAACCAGTATAGCAATCGGGGGTAGCGGGCGCCGCTGCGCGCGACCGTTGCGTTCCGGACAGCGGCGGGGCGGTCTTCGTTAGCGCACTTTCGCTTTATGCGCTGCCGCCATGGCGGCAGCGCATAAAAAAAACACCACCTGCTCGCCCTGGAGTCGGGCCACGCAAGTGGTGTGCGGCAAAAACAAAGAAACCGGGCTCGCGCCCGGTTCCGTCACTGCCTGAAGTCCCGGGACGGGAACGCTATCGGTTTGCTCAGGCCAGGGCTGCTTCGCGTGCGGTGGACGTGGCGGCCACGGCGCTGGCGCCGACCTCGGCTACGCGCAGCAGGTTGGTGGTCCCGCCCTGACCGAACGGCATGCCCGCGGCAATGGTGATCTGGTCACCCGGCGCGGCGTAGCCTTCCACCAGCGCCGCGCGCGTGGCGGCTTCGACCATTTCATCGACGCTCTGCACATCCGGGCTCACGGTGGAGTGGATGCCCCAGGCGATTGCCAGCCGGCGCGCGATCTCCAGGTTCGGCGTGATGCTGACGATGGGCGCGCACGGCCGCTCGCGCGCGGCGCGCAGCGCGGTCGCGCCCGACGAGGTGTAGGTCACCGTCGCGGCCGCGCCGATGATCTGCGTGACTTCGCGCAGCGCCGCGCAGATCGCATCCTGGCGCGTGTTCAGCGGGGTCTCGTGCTGGGCGTCGAGCAGGTTGCGGTACAGCGGGTCGCGCTCCACCTCGGTGACGATGCGGTTCATCATCGACACTGCCTGCACCGGGTAGCGGCCGTTGGCGGATTCGGCAGACAGCATCACCGCATCGGCGCCCTCGTAAATCGCGCTGGCCACGTCCGACGCTTCGGCGCGCGTCGGCACCGGCGAGTCGATCATCGATTCCAGCATCTGCGTGGCGATCACCACGGGCTTGCCGAGCTGGCGGCATACGCGCAGGATGCGCTTCTGCACGCCGGGCACGCGCTCGGGCGGCAGTTCCACGCCGAGGTCGCCGCGCGCCACCATCACCGAATCCGACACGCGCACAATTTCTTCGAGCTGCTGCAGCGCGGCCGGCTTCTCGATCTTGGACAGGATGCCGGCGCGGGTGCCTACGATCTCGCGTGCCTCGACGATATCGGACGGGCGCTGCACGAACGACAGGCCGATCCAGTCCGCGCCCAGCGACAGTGCGAAGGCCAGGTCCTTGCGGTCCTTCTCGGTCAGCGCGGGGATGGGGATCACGGCGTCGGGCACGTTCACGCCCTTGCGGTCGGACAGCGTGCCGTTGTTGGCCACGCGCGTGGTGATGGTGCCGGTGGTGACGGCCTCGATCGCCAGGCGCACCTTGCCGTCGTCGATCAGCAGCGACTGGCCGGGCTGCGCGGCCTGGAACAACTCGGGATGCGGCAGGTAGACGCGGGTGCCGTCGCCCGGCGTGGGATCGCTGTCGAGCACGAACACGTCGCCGGTGCGCACCGCCACTTTGCCGGCGGCGAAGGTGCCGATGCGCAGCTTGGGGCCCTGCAGGTCGGCCAGTACGGCGATAGGCCGGCCGGTCTCGGCCTCGACCTGGCGCACCGCGTCGTAGCGCGCGCGGTGGTCTTCGTGCGTGCCGTGGCTGAAGTTGAGCCGGAACACGTCCGCGCCCGCTTCGAACAGCGCGCGGATCAGCGCGATGTCGGTGCTGGCGGGGCCGAGCGTGGCAACGATCTTCGCTTTGCGCTGACGTCTCATGATGTCTCCTCTTCCATTCTCGGTGTGGCGCGCCAAGTGGCGCGCCATGCTGTTCGGATGAACTACAGGTTCGGTACGGCTTTGCTGCGGTGCTGCGGACGGCTTACACGATCAGGATGGCGCGGAAGTCGTTCACGTTGGTACGGGTCGGGCCGGTGACGATCAGGTCGTCCAGGCCGGCAAAGAAGCCGTAGCCGTCGTTGTTGTCCAGGTGCGCGCGCGCTGACAGTCCGCGCGCCGTGGCGCGGGTCAGCGTGTCGGGCGACAGCAGCGCGCCGGCGTTGTCTTCCGAGCCGTCGATGCCGTCGGTATCGCAGGCGATCGCATGCACGCCGGCCAGGCCGTCGAGCGCCACCGCCAGCGACAGCAGGAACTCGGCATTGCGCCCGCCGCGGCCCTTGCCGCGCACGGTCACCGTGGTCTCGCCACCGGACAGCAGCACGCACGGCTTGCTGAACGGCTGCCCGCGCTGCGCGACCTGGCGCGCGATCGCGGCGTGGACTTCAGCCACTTCGCGCGCTTCGCCTTCGATGCAGTCGGACAGGATGTGGGCTTCGTAGCCCAGTTCACGCGCACGCGCGGCGGCGGCTTCGAGCGATTGCTGCGCGGTGGCCAGCGTCGCGCTGCGGTGGCCTTCGAAGCGTGCGTCGCCGGGCTTCGGCGTTTCACCCGCTCCGCTTTCCAGGTGAGCGCGCACATTGGCCGGCACTTCAATGCCGTACTTGGCGATGACGGCCAGCGCATCGGCGCAGGTAGTCGCGTCGGGCAGCGTCGGGCCGCTCGCGATCAGCGTGGGGTCATCGCCGGGGATATCGGAAATCAGCAGGGTTTCGACGCGCGCCGGCGCGCAGTGCAGCGCCAGGCGGCCACCCTTGAGCGCGGACAGGTGCTTGCGCACGCAGTTCATCTCGCCGATGCTCGCGCCGCTCCTGAGTAGCGCCTTGTTGACGGCCTGCTTGTCGGCCAGCGAGATGCCGGCTGCGGGTGCGGCCAGCAGCGCCGAGCCGCCGCCGGAAATCAGGCACAGCACCAAGTCATCAGAAGTCAGGCCCTGCACCAGTTCCACCATGCGCTGCGCGGCACGCGCGCCGGCTTCATCGGGAACGGGGTGAGCGGCTTCAACGACTTCAATGCGCTGGCAGTCGGCACCATGGCCGTAGCGCGTCACCACCAGCCCCGACAACTCACCTTGCCAGTTCGCCTCCACCGCCTGCGCCATCGCGGCTGCGGCCTTGCCGGCGCCGATCACCACGGTGCGGCCCTTGGGCGGCGCGGGCAGGTGCGGCGGCAGGCAATGGCTGGCGCTGACGGCGCCAACCGCGGTGTCGAACAGGTCGCGCAGCAGCGCGCGCGGATTGAGCTGTCCGGGATGGGCTGCCGTGCGCTGGGGCGACAGCAGGGCGGCTTGGGGTTCGGTGACGAGCATGAAGAGTCCTGGTACTGACGGGCGTGTCGTCCCCGCGGGGCGGGGACGACTGTGGTGCTGCTTACTTGGCGATCTGGTGGTTCGACATGATCTCGATCGCGCGGCACAGGGCCGAGTGGTCTTGCTTGCCCAGGCCGTTGGCCGAGCAGGTGTTGAACAACTCCTGTGCGGTGGCGGTATTGGGCAGCGCCACACCCAGCGCCTTGGCGCCCTGCAGCGCCAGGTTCAGGTCCTTCTGGTGCAGCTCGATGCGGAAGCCCGGGTCGAAGGTGCGCTTGACCATGCGCTCGCCGTGCACTTCCAGGATGCGCGAGGCTGCGAAGCCGCCCATCAGTGCCTCGCGCACCTTGGCCGGATCGGCGCCCGCCTTGGAGGCGAACAGCAGCGCTTCAGACACGGCCTGGATGTTCAGCGCGACGATGATCTGGTTCGCCACCTTGGTGGTCTGGCCGTCGCCGTTGCCGCCCACCAGCGTGACGTTCTTGCCCATCAGGTCGAACAGCGGCTTGACCTGGTCGAAGGCTTCCTGCGGGCCGCCGACCATGATGGTCAGCGAAGCGGCCTTGGCGCCCACTTCACCACCCGACACCGGCGCGTCCAGGTACGAAGCGCCCAGCTTGTTGATGCGCCCGGCGAAGTCCTTGGTGGCGATCGGCGAGATCGAGCTCATGTCGACCACGATCTTGCTGTAGCCGGCTTCCTTGCCCGCGGCCTTCAGCGCGGCGGCAACGCCCTTGTCAGCAAACAGCACGGCTTCCACGTGCGGGGTGTCCGGCACCATGATGACGATGATGTCGGCACGCTTGGCGACTTCCTCGGCGCTGGTGCAGACGGTCACGCCTGCATCGACCAGCGCTTGCGGGGCCGGGTTGACGTCATGCACGAACAGCGTGTGGCCGGCGGCGCGCAGGTGGCCCGCCATCGGTGCGCCCATGATGCCCAGGCCGATGAAGCCGACGTTGCGTTGGTTTGCCATATTGATGTCTCCTTGTATGAGATTAAGTCTGTCTTGGTTGGCGTAGGTGGTAACGGGTTACCGCAGGGTTACCGCAGCGGTCACTGCACGCCGTGCGCGGCGCGCCAGCCCAGCCCGGCCTCGGTGGTGGTCTTCGGCTTGTACTCGCAGCCGATCCAGCCGGTGTAGCCGATCTCGTCCAGGAACTTGAACAGGAACTGGTAGTTCAGCTCGCCCGTGCCGGGCTCGTTGCGGCCGGGGTTGTCAGCCAGTTGCACATGCTTGATCTTCGGCAGGTTCGCCTTGATGGTGTTGGCAATCTCGCCCTCCATCCGCTGCATGTGATAGATGTCGTACTGGACGTACAGATTGGGCGCGTTGACCTGGTTGATCAGCTCCACCGCCTGCTGCGTGCGCGACAGGAAGAAGCCGGGAATGTCGAACGTGTTGATCGGTTCGACCAGCAGGTCGATCTGTTCGGCAGCCAGTGCGCTGGCGGCGAAACGCAGGTTTTCCACCAGCGTCTCCTGCGCCTGCTCGCGCCTGACGTTCTGCGGTTGGATGCCGACCAGGCAGTTCAGCTGGCGCACGCCAAGCACCTTGGCGTACTTGATGGCTTCGCCCACGCCATCCTGGAATTCGCCCACGCGATCCGGGTGGCAGGCAATGCCGCGCTCGCCCGCTTCCCACTTGCCCGCCGGCAGGTTATGCAGCACCAGGTCGAGCTGGAACCGGTTCAACCGGTCAGCGATCTGGTCCGCATGGAACGCATAGGGGAAAAGGAATTCCACGCCGCGGAAGCCCGCGCGCGCGGCGGCCTCGAAGCGGTCGAGAAAGGCCACTTCGTTGAACAGCATGGTGAGGTTGGCCGCAAGTTTGGTCATGTGTCATCTCCTGTGACTTGGTTTTTGTTCGTCGTTCCCGCGCATACCCCTTCGGGGCACGTGGGCGGGAACCCAGTGACTTTGAAAGACACTGGTTCCCCGCGCTTGTGCCCCGGAGGGATATGCGCGGGATGACGTTCTGGTCCTGCAGGGGGCGGGAAGGGTCTTACGCCGTTTCCACTTCTTCGGTGAGGATGGCCTCGTCGGCTTCCTCGATGTCCTCGATCGGCTCGAACTCGTTGATGTTGTCAATCTCGGTGCCCATCGCGATATTGGTCACGCGCTCCAGGATCACCTCGACCACCACCGGCACGGAGAACTCGGCCATCAGGTCGCGCGCTTCGGCAAATGCGGGAGCGATGTCTTCGGGCTTGAACACGCGGATCGCCTTGCAGCCCAGGCCCTCGACCACCTTGACGTGGTCGACGCCGTAGCCGTTCAGCTCAGGCGCGTTGACGTTATCGAAGGCGAGCTGGACGCAGTAGTCCATCTCGAAGTTGCGCTGCGCCTGGCGGATCAGGCCGAGGTAGGAGTTGTTCACCACCACGTGGATGTACGGCACCTTGAACTGCGCGGCCACGGCCAGTTCTTCGATCATGAACTGGAAGTCGTAGTCGCCCGAGATCGCCACCACATCCGAATCCGGCGAAGCGGTCTTCACGCCGATCGCTGCCGGGATGGTCCAGCCCAGCGGGCCGGCCTGGCCGCAGTTGATCCAGTGGCGCGGCTGGTTGACCGACAGGAACTGCGCAGCAGCGATCTGCGACAGGCCGATGGTGCTGACATACCGCACGTCGCGCGGGAAGTACTGGTTCATCTCGCGGTACACGCGCTGCGGCTTGACCGGCACGTTGTCGAAGTCGCTCTTGCGCTGCATGGTGCGGCGGCGCTTCTGCACGTCGGCGACCCACGCCTTGCGGTTCGGCAGGCGGCCGGCCATCTTCATTTCGCGGGCGACTTCGACGAACAGTTCCAGCGCGGCCTTGGCGTCGGACACGATGCCCAGGTCCGGGCCGAACACGCGGCCGATCTGGGTCGGCTCGATATCGACGTGCACGAACTTGCGGCCCTTGGTGTAGACATCGACGCTGCCGGTGTGGCGGTTGGCCCAGCGGTTGCCGATGCCCATCACGAAATCCGAGGCCAGCAGCGTGGCGTTGCCATAGCGGTGCGAGGTCTGCAGGCCGACCATGCCGGCTTGCAGCGGGTGGTCGTCGGCCAGCACGCCCCAGCCCATCAGCGTCGGCACCACCGGCACGTTGACCAGCTCGGCGAACTCGACCAGCAGCTCCGACGCGTTGGCGTTGATCACACCGCCGCCGCAGACAATCAGCGGGCGCTCGGCGGCGTTGAGCATGGCGATGGCCTTTTCGATTTGGGCGCGCGAGGCGGCCGGCTTGTACGGCTGCAGCGACTGGTAGGTCTCGGGATCGAATTCGATCTCGGCGACCTGCACGTCGAACGGCAGGTCGATCAGCACCGGGCCCGGACGGCCCGAGCGCATGAGGTGGAAGGCCTGCTGGAACACCTGCGGCACCAGCGCCGGCTCGCGCACGGTGACGGCCCACTTGGTCACGGGCTTGGCGATCGATTCGATATCGACGGCCTGGAAGTCTTCCTTGTACAGGCGCGCACGCGGGGCCTGGCCGGTGATGCAGAGGATGGGGATCGAATCCGCCCAGGCCGAGTACAGGCCGGTGATCATGTCGGTGCCGGCGGGGCCCGAGGTGCCGACGCAGACGCCGATATTGCCCGGCTCGGCACGGGTGTAGCCCTCGGCCATATGCGAGGCGCCCTCGACGTGGCGGGCCAGCACGTGGTTGATGTTGCCCGACTTGCGCATCGCCGAGTAGAACGGGTTGATGGCGGCGCCGGGCACGCCGAACGCCGTGGTCACGCCTTCCTTCTCCAGCACGGCAATAGCCGCGTCGATTGCTCTCATCTTCGCCATGATCTTTGTCTCCATTAGGGGTGGGATTTCCGTTGGAGACGATCCTATGCCCGCACGGGGGCGGGATAAACAGAAGGACGATCAGTTGATTCGATACCTGGCGTAAGCAATTTGGCCTTGGAAGCCGCGTTGAACGGTCGGCGGTGGCACGCGGGCGTATGCAATTGGATATGTAGTGTGACGGTCGGGGCACGCGGCGCAGCGATAGGTACGTCTTTCGCCGGGACCGCATGCCGACTATCCGGCACGTCGATGTGCGGCGAAAATGTCGGCATTCCCCTCCATCCGGGCCGACCATGTATTCCAGGCTGCCGTCCACCTACGAACTGCTTGAAGCGCTCAGCGCCTCCCCGCCGACGCCGGCGGCCGACGATGCGGCCTCACACAATCGCGTCGCGCGCGCACTCTGGCTCGGCTTTATCGCCGCTCTGGTGGCCATGCTGCTGAGCGGCGGCGTACTGGCGGTGTGGCGGCTGTGGCTGAAGCACCCGGTGCCACCATGGTCGCTGCGTGCGTTCGAGGTGCTGCTGGCGCTTTCCGCTGCCTGCTATGTCGGTGCCGGGATCGCGCGCGCGGGCACGGTGCTGGGCAAGCTGCGCAATCCGCTGCGCTGGCAGGCAGCCGAAATGGACCGGCACAGCGCGGCCGAGGACGCGCTGCTGCGCCGGCTTGCACGCATCCCGCCCCAGCAGCTACAGGCGCGCCAGCGGCGCGTCAGGTTGCAGCTCCGGCTGTGGGAAGGCGCCGCACGTACCGTGGCGCTGCTGCTGGCGCTGGCGCCGGCCGCGGTGGTGGTCATCAGCGCCTGGCGCCCGCTGCCGCGGCAGGAGGCGATGATGGGCGTGCTGCTGTGGCTCTACGGCGTGATGGTCGTCATCGGCGCGGCGTTCTACCTGTACCTGAATGTGCAATGCAGCCGGCCGCTGCGGCGGCTGGCGCATGTGCTGGGCGAGGCCGCCGAGATGAATGCGCAGGTGCGCGCCAAGGTGACCGCCAGCGACTGACGCCGGGTGCCGCGGCGTGCCCATCCCACGGGCCGTATCCGTCCAACGCGATCCTCGTCATCACCGGTGCAGGGATGCCACATCCGCGCCGATGCCGCACAATGGCGCCCGGGAGACGAATATCAGATGGACAAACTCAAGCAAATCGAAGCCTTTATCGCCGTGGTGGAGCGCGGCAGCATGGCCGCCGCGGCGCTCACGCAAAACGTGACGCCGGTGATGATCGGCCGCCGCATCAATGCGCTGGAAGCCCGCATCGGCGTCAAGCTGCTGCATCGCTCCACGCGCCGCATCGCCGTGACCGAGCAGGGCGCGGTGTTCATGGAGCAGTGCAAGCAGGCGCTGGCCGACCTGGACCGCGCCGAGATGCTGATCGCCGAAGGCAAGCACAAGGCCACCGGCCACCTGATCGTGTCGGCGCCGGCCGCGTTCGGGCGCAAGCACGTGGCGCCGCACGCGCCGGCCTTCCTCGCCGCCAACCCGGAAGTGCAGATCTCCTTTAACCTGACCGACCGCGTGGTCGACCTGGTGCGCGAAGGCTATGACGTGGGCATCCGCATCGGCGGGGCGATCGATCCGAACTTCGTCGCGATCAAGCTGGCATCGAACAAGCGCGTGGTGTGCGGCACGCCGGCGTACTTCGCCAAGTACGGGGTGCCGCAGACGCTGGACGACCTGGCCCAGCACAACTGCCTGGCGTTCAACCTGCAGGGCGGACAGCAGCGGGGCTGGTATTTCAGCCAGAACGGCAAGACCGTGACCGTGCGCGTCAATGGCAACCTCGACTGCAACGACGGCGAGTTGCTGCACCGCTGGACCGGCGAGGGCCTGGGGCTGGGCTGGCGTTCGACGTGGGAGATCCTGCCGCAACTCGAGAGCGGCGAGCTGATTACCGTACTCGACGAATACGCGCTGCCGGCTTACGACATCCTGGCTGTGTACCCGCAGCAGCGTCCGGTACCGGCGAAGATCCGCTTCTTTATCGAGCACCTGAAGGCGCAGTTCGCACGGCCCGGCTACTGGATGGCTGCCGGGAATGGCGACTGAGGACGGATGATGGCAGCCTGGCTCGCCGACCTTGTCGTCGTCGCGCACGGACTGTTCATCCTGTTCGTGGTGGCGGGCGGCCTGCTGGTGTTGCGCTGGCCGCGCGTCGCGTGGCTGCACCTGCCCGCCGCTGCGTGGGGCGTGCTGATCGAGTGGTTCGGCTGGATCTGCCCGCTGACGCCGCTGGAAAACACGCTGCGGAAGGCCGCAGGACAGGCGGGCTACAGCGGCGGGTTTGTCGAGCGCTACCTGTTGCCCCTGATCTATCCGCCAGGACTCACGCCGGCGGTGCAGCTGTGGCTGGGCCTGGTGGTGCTGGTGGTCAACGTGGCGATCTACGCGCTGTGGTGGCGCCGCCGGCGAGCCGCGCGGCGCCACTACTGAGCGCTGCGCTTCAGCGCGCCGGATCGAAGCGCGGCGCGCGTTTTTCCATATTGGCGAGCACTGCCTCGCGCTGGTTGGGCGAGCCGACCAGTTTGTCCTGTTCATCGGACTCGGCCTGCAGGATTTCGGCGTTGTCGCCACGCTCGACCACCGCCATCAGCCGCTTGGCGGCGCGGACCGCATCGGGGCTCTTTTGCGCGACCTGGCGCGCGGCTTCGAGTGCCGCGGCGCGCGGGTCGTCAGCGACATAGGTGCCAAGGCCAAGCTCACAGGCTTCGGTGCCGGTCAGCACGCGGGCGCTGTAGATCAGCTCGCGCAGCACGTCGGGGCGCACCAGCCCGCGCGTGAGTACCATGCCGGCCATGTCGGGCACCAGGCCCCACTTCATCTCCATCACCGACAGCCTGGTGTCGGGCGCGACGTAGCGCACATCGGCGCCGAGCGCCACCTGCAGCCCGCCGCCGAAGGCCACCCCATGCACCGCGGCGAACACCGGCACCGGCAACTCGCGCCACACCATGCAGGCATATTGCGGGCGATTGGAGATGCCGTTGGTACGCTTGCCAAGGCGACCGGCGCCGATGCTGTCGTTATGCGCTGCGCCGCCGCCGTCGGACAACATGCCCGCCATGCTGTCCATGTCGAGGCCCGCACAGAAGGCGCGGCCCTCGCCAGACAGCACCACCGCACGCAGGTCAGGCATGCGGGCCAGCTGCTCGCCGGTCTCGATCAGGGCGTCGAACATCGCCTGGTCGAGCGCGTTCATCTTGTCGGGACGGTTCAGGCGGACATCGGCGACGCCGCCTTCGATCGTCACGAGGATTCGTTCGTTGCTGCTGGCGCTCATGCGCGGGCTCCTTGGATACGGGTTTGGGGTTTTCCGGGGGGCTGCAAACCGCCCCGGCAGGCGCGGTCAGCGGCCCTTGAACTTCGGCGCGCGCTTCTCGATGAAGGCGGCCACGCCCTCGCGGCAGTCTTCGCTGCGGCTGGCGCGCGACTGCAGCGTGGCTTCCACCTCCAGTTGCGCGGCGAGGTCGTTGTCGAAGCTCTGGTTGAGCGCTTCCTTGATCAGGCCGTAGGCCATGGTCGGCATGGTGGCCAGGTGACGCGCGAGCTTGCCGGCCTCGTCCTGCAGCACGTCGTCGTCATGGAGCTTCCACACCAGGCCGATGCGGTGCGCTTCCTCGGCATCGATCTTCTCGGCCAGGATGGCCAGCGCGCGGGCGCGCATCTCGCCAGCGTAGCGCGGCAGGAAGTAGGTGCTGCCGGCATCGGGGATCAGGCCGATCCTGGAGAAGGCCTGCAGGAAGCTGGCCGAGCGGCCCGCCAGCACCACGTCGCCGGCCAGCGCCAGGCTCATGCCGGCACCTGCGGCGACGCCGTTGACGGCGGTGACGACAGGCTTGGGCATCTGGCGCAGCGCCAGGATGATCGGGTGGTAGCGCTCGCGCAGCAGCGCGCCGGAATCGGAAAGGCCGTTGCCGCCGCTCTGGCGCGCCGCCAGGTCGGCGCCGGCGCAGAAGCCGCGGCCCGCGCCAGTCAGCAGCACGGCACGGACTTCGCTATCGGCGGCGGCGCGTTCCACGCCTTCGCGCAGTGCGCTCATCAGCTCGGCGTTCATCGCGTTGAGCACGTCGGGTCGGTTCAGGGTCAGCGTGGCCACGCCTTCGCTGGCCTGGTAGAGCACGGGTGCCGTCATGGGTGTTCTCCTTGTTTGTTGGTTCGTGTGGCTGGCGGCGTCACTGTGGCTTCTTCAGCGCGTCGGCCGAGGCGTCGCCCAGCTTGCTGCCGCCATCGCAGTCGAGGATGGTGCCGGTGATGTAGCGCGCGTTGTCGCTGCTCAGGTACATCGCGGCGTCGGCGATGTCGTCCTTGGTGCCGTAGTCGCGCAGCGCCAGGCGCGCCTTATAGCGGGCCTCGACCTCGGGCGTGGGCGCGAGCCGCGCCATGCCTTCGGTATCGGCGATCGGGCCGGGCGAGATGCCGTTGACGCGTACGCCGGCCGGGCCCCATTCCATCGCCAGGCACTTGATCAGCATATTGATGCCGGCCTTGGCCGCGCAGGCGTGGGCCTGGAACATCATCGCGTTGACCGCCTGCGGCGCGGTGATGGCGATCAGCGACGAACCCGGCTTGTTGAGGTGGTCGAAGCTGGCGCGGAATACGTTGAAGGTGCCGAGCAGGTCGATATCGACCACGGTCTTGAAGGCATTGGCCGACATGCCGACCACCGGCGCAAGGAAGTTGCCCGCGGCGCCGGAGATGACCACGTCGATCGGGCCCAGTTCATCCTGAGCGCGGGCGAAGGCTGCTTCCACGGCGGCGTAGTCGCGCACGTCGGCGGCCATGCCGATGGCGGTGCCGCCGGCCGCGGTGATGGTGTCGGCGGCGGCCTGGATGCGCTCGGCGGTGCGGCTGATCAGCGCGAGCTTCGCACCGGCGCGCGCAAAGCCGTGCGCAATGCCGAGGTTGATACCGGAAGAAGCGCCGGCGATGAATACGGTCTTGCCGGCGAAGGCGTCTGCGCGGAAGGCACTGGGCATGGGAAAGTCCTCTCGATCGATGGTCAGGGCGATGCGGGCCGCGGTCCGGCATGCGCAGGATCGCGGCGGGGCGGAAATCGGGGAGGGGGCTAGCGCCGTCGGCGTGGCTGCGTGGCGGGCGAGGCGCGGTGGCGCATGGCTGGTCTCCATTTCTG
Organism: Ralstonia pickettii; assembly: GCA_050987995.1. Taxonomy (GTDB): domain Bacteria; phylum Pseudomonadota; class Gammaproteobacteria; order Burkholderiales; family Burkholderiaceae; genus Cupriavidus; species Cupriavidus pickettii_B. Next base: position 4,244,980 of record CP158803.1, on the reverse strand, counting down.
TGTTCTGGTATGCGTCCGCGCGACGGGATGCCCCGGCGGCGGCGCTGGCCTCTGGCTCGGGCCTCCGGCATCCTAACCCGAAGCCGGGGTTCGTTCACGCGCGCCGTCGGCAATGCCGGACCGCCGCCGGCGCAACAGTGCGAGCGCGGCGGCGGCATCGTCAGCGCGGCCGAAGTCGCCGCAAATCGCTGGCTGGAAAGGGAAAACGGGATGGCCCGGAGGGCAAGGACACAGACTCCGGCGATGCGCTGTTCAGCCGCACGAAAGCCAGTCCTCAGAAAAAAGAAAGCCCGCACACCATTGCAGCGTGCGGGCAGCCTCCCGGCGATGAGGCGCGGAAGGCGGAGTGCTCATGAAGTGCGCCCCCGCGTCTTCATGGCGAGGGCAAGTGTGCGCGCGGGCGGCGCTTGCTGCTTTGACTCACGTCAAGCGCGGGTCAGGCGCCTCGGAAGTGATCAGGCCAGCAGTGCCGCGACCAGGTCCTTGCCCCGCGCCATCGGCGGGGTTTCCTCGAAATGCAGCGCGCCTTCGACATGGCCGAGGTGGTCCACCATCAGCGCGACGGCGCGCTCGACATCGCCGGCGCGTGCGGCCTCGATAAACTCGCGGTGCTCGTCCGACGAGCACGCCGCATCGCGGCGCGACTGGTACAGCATGGTGATGACCGCGCTGCGCGTCGACAGCTCGCGCATCATCTCGGTCAGCACGCCGTTGCCGACCACTTCGGCCAGCACGATATGGAAGTCGCCCAGCAGCCGGGTGCGCACCTGCGCATCGTTGCCGGCCAGCGCCTTGCGCTCGGCCGCCAGGTGCTTGTCAATCCGCTTGTAGTCGGCGGGCGTCGCCTTGGCGACGAACTCGCGGGCCAGCGCCGCTTCCAGGATGCGGCGCACCGCAAAGACCTCGCGCGCTTCTTCCGCGCTGGGCTTGGCGACGAACGCGCCCTTGTCCGGCACCATCTGGATGACCTTGTCCTTGGACAGCATCAGCAGCGCCGCGCGCACCTTGGTGCGGCTGACGCGGTAGACGCTGGCCAGGGCCTCCTCGCGCAGCTTGGTGCCGGGCGGCAGGCGGTGCGAGACGATCGCCGCGACGATGTCTTCGGCGATCGCTTCGGCGGTCATGTCAGGATCGATATGCTCGGGCATGGCAGCGCACTTGCGCAGAGGCTGCGCGGTAGGGGAGATGCCGTGATTCTAGCGCCCCACGACGGTCCCGGGCACGGCGGCGGGCGAACCGGCACCGGCGCCGTCTTGCGCCATCGCGGCAAGGCCCGCATCCAGGTCGGTCGCCTCGATCGTGCCGTTGAGCACGCCATGCGCCCGTTCGCGGTCGATATCCTTCTCCCAGGCGGCCACCACCACGGTTGCCACGCAGTTGCCGATCAGGTTGCCGAGCGCGCGCGCGATGCCGATAAACCAGTCCACCGACAGCACCAGCACCAGCCCGATCGCCGGAATCGCCGGGTGTGCCGACAGCGTCGCCGCCAGGATCACGATGGCCGAGCCGGGAATGCCGTGCGCGCCCTTGGAGGTGATCAGCGCTACCGCCAGGATGCCGAGCAGGTCGGCCATCGCCAGCGGCGTGTTGGTGGCCTGCGCGATAAACACTGCGGCCAGCGTCAGGTAGATCGAGAACGCATCGAGGTTGAACGAGTAGCCGGTCGGGATCACCAGGCCCACCACCGACTTCTTGATGCCCATGAACTCCAGCTTCTTCATCACCTGCGGCAGCACGCTGTCGGACGAGGCCGTGCCCAGCACCACCAGCAGCTCGGCGCGCAGGTAGCGGATCAGCTTGATCACCGAGAAGCCGCACACGCGCATGATGGTGCCCAGCACGACCAGCACGAACACGATCACCGCGCCGTAGAACAGGAACACCAGGAAGCCGAGCTGCTTGAGCGAGCCGATGCCGTACTTGCCCACGGTAAAAGCCACCGCGCCCAGCACGCCCAGCGGCGCCAGCTTGATGATGAAGCCCATCATCTTGAACAGCGTGTGCGAAAAGGTGTCGATCAGCCTGACCAGCGGCCGGCCCGGCTCGCCTACCAGCGACAGCGCGCAGCCGAACAGGATCGAGACCAGCAGCACCTGCAGCACGTCGCCGTTGGCAAACGCGCCGAACACGGTGTTGGGGATCAGCTTGAGCAGGAAGTCGACCGTGCCCTGATCCTTCACCTTGGTCGCGTTGTCGATAAATCCGGCGATGGCCGACGCATCGAGCGAACGCGGGTCGACATTCATGCCGACGCCGGGCTGGAACACATAGGCCAGCAAGATCCCCAGCGCCAGCGCGATGGTGGTGACGATCTCGAAATACACCACCGCCTTGATGCCGACGCGGCCGACCTTCTTCAGCTCGCCGGCGCCGCAGATGCCGGCCACCACTACGCAGAACACGATCGGGCCGATCAGCATCTTGATCAGCTTGATAAAGGCGTCGCCGAGCGGCTTGAGCTTGGCAGCGAATTCAGGGAAAGCCAGGCCGAGTGCGGTGCCGATCACCAAGGCAATCAGCACCTGGCCGAACAGCGAGCGGGTAAAGCGGGTGTGCAGGCGAGGGGTGCCCGGGCGGGGCTGCGAGGGAACTGCATGCTGCATGGTTGTCTCCGTGCCGGGCCGGTCCCGCGCTTGTCCATTGGCTTGCGCTGGCTGGCCCATCTGATCCAGGAATCACCGGCGGCCCCCGTACTGCTCTGCTGGCGGGTGGGCTGCCGGCCTTACGTTCCGTGAGGGCCTCCAGGTCGGAAGCTCACCACCTCGCGGACAGCCCCCCTGTTGGGACGGTATCCACGCAATCCGCTGTCCGGACCGGATTGTCCGCAGCGAATTGTCTGAACGTGGAACCGAATATAGTGCATATCATTTTTGTATGCAATTTTTGAATTCACTGTGCTAACATGAATCGCACAGAATAGAGCTTCGGCATGGGCTCCCCGCCTGGCACTGGCGCCACCGCCAGCCACGCCGCCGCGGCTCATATGCACTTCCAGCACTTCCAGCAGGAGACAACGCATGGCAGCAAATCCGTCGACGTCCACACCCGCAGAGGTAGGCACGCGCATCATGGGCTGGGCCGACGCCCTGGCCGTCCACACCGAGCAGCCCGGCATGCTCACCCGTACCTACCTGACCGAGGCCCACCACGGCGCTGCCGCGCAGCTGACTGAATGGATGCAGCAGGCCGGCATGACCGTGCGGCGCGACGCCGCCGGCAACGTGATCGGCCGCTACGAGGGCACCTCGCCCGACGCGCCCGCACTCCTGACCGGCTCGCACTTCGACACCGTGCGCGACGGCGGCCGCTATGACGGCAACCTCGGCGTGATCCTGCCGACCGCCTGCGTGGCCGAGTGGAACCGCCAGGGCAAGCGCTTCCCGTTCGCCGTCGAGGTCGTGGGCTTTGCCGAGGAAGAGGGCGTGCGCTTCAAGGCCACGCTGCTGGGCAGCCGCGCCATCGCCGGCACCTTCGACAACAACGTGCTCGACAACGTCGACGACGCCGGCAAGACCATGCGCGAAGTAATGCGCGAGGCCGGTTTCGACGCCACCGCGCTGCCGGCCGCGAAACACGACCCCAGCAAGGTGCTCGCCTTCGTCGAAGTCCATATCGAGCAGGGCCCGGTGCTGCTCAACGAAAACCTGCCGGTCGGCGTGGTGACTGCGATTTCCGGCGCCACCCGCTTTATCGTCGAGCTCGAAGGCCTGGCCGGCCACGCCGGCACGGTGCCGATGGACATGCGCCGCGATGCCGCCATGGCCGGCGCCGAGATCGGCCTCTTTATCGAGAAGCGCTGCGGCGGCAAGCCGGGTCTGGTCGGCACGGTCGGCCAGTTCAACGTGCCCAACGGCGCCACCAATGTGGTGCCCGGCCACGCGGTGTTCTCCATCGACATCCGCTCCGGCATCGACGCCGAGCGCGAGGCTGCGGTCAATGACGTGCTGGCCGAGATCGAGCGCGTGTGCGCGCGCCGCAACGTGCGTCCGCAAGTCCGCAAGACCCACGAGGCCAGGAGTGTGCCGTGCGCCCCGTGGCTGCAAGAGCAATGGGCCGCCGCCATCGCCCGCCAGGGCGTGCCGGTGCGCCACCTGCCGTCGGGCGCCGGCCACGACGCCATGGCCATTGCCGCCATCGCCGACGTTGCCATGCTGTTCGTGCGCTGCGGCAACGGTGGCATCAGCCACCATCCCACCGAAACCATGACCGCCGAGGATGCAGCCTTGTCCGCGCGCGTGTTCAGCGATTTCGTCGAAAACTTCCGGCTGCCCCAGTAAGCGCGCACGCCCCGGAACCCCATCCGAACCCTCCTGAGTAGTTACGAGAACAAGTCATGACCGCACGAGACAACATGAACCCCATCGAAACCACGCTGACGCAGTTCATCGACCAGCATCGCCCGGAACAGGAAGCCTTCCTGGCCGAACTGGTCAAGGTGCCCTCGGACAACCCCGCCGGTGACTGCGACGCTCACGGCAAGCGCGCCAAGGAACTGCTGGAGGGCCTGGGGTTTGCGGTGGAAGCGCACAAGGTGCCCGACGCGCAAGTGAAGGCGGCCGGCATGATCAGCGCCACCAACCTGGTGGTGCGCAAGCAGTTCGGCACGGGCGGCCCGACCATCGCCATGAACGCCCACGGCGACGTGGTGCCGCCGGGGCTGGGCTGGACCAAGGACCCGTACGGCGGCGAGATTGCCGACAGCGAGCACGGCCCGGTCATGTACGGCCGCGGCGTGGCGGTGTCCAAGTCGGATTTCGCCACCTACACCTACGCCGTGCTGGCGCTGATGGAAGCCGAGAAGCAGGGCGCAAAGATCAACGGCGCGGTCGAGCTGCAGTTCACCTATGACGAGGAAACCGGCGGCGACATCGGTCCCAAGTTCCTGCTCGACAACAACCTGAGCAAGGCCGACTACGCGATCTCGGCCGGCTTCTCGTACGGCATCACCTCGTCGCACAACGGCTGCCTGCACGTCGAAGTGACAGTCAAGGGCAAACAGGGCCACGCCGCCATGCCGCATACCGGCGTCGACGCGATCGAGGCCGCCACGCATATCCTGCAAGCCATCTACGGCCTGCGCGCCGAGCTGGCCACGCGCAAGTCGAAGGTGCCGGGCATCGACACCGCCACGCTGAACGTCGGCCTGATCAAGGGCGGCATCAACACCAACGTGGTGCCGGACCTGGTGACCTTCCGCGTCGACCGCCGCATGATCCCCGAGGAAATCGGCTTCGACGCCGAAGGCGAGATCCGCGCCATGGTGGAGAAGGCCGCCAGGGACCGGCCGGGCATCGAGGTCAAGGTCGAGCGCATCATCCTGGCCGAACCGCTGTCGGAACTGCCGGGCGTGGAAAAGCTGATCGGCGCGCTGAAGAGCCGTGCCGAGTCGGTGTTCGGCGTGGAGATCCCGGTGCAGGGCGTGCCACTGTACACGGATGCTCGCCATTACACCAAGCGCGGCATCCCGACTGTGCTGTATGGCGCTGGTCCGCGCACGCTGATGGAGGCGCGCGGCCACAACTCGGATGAGAACCTGCGGTTGAACGACCTGAACCGGGCGACCAAGGTGGTGGCGCTGGCGTTGTCGGATTTGATGAAGTAAAGCGTCTGGTAGGGCAGGGGGCTGCCGTCGGCTGCTTGGCCCTGAAACAGCGAGACGACGCCACGGAGAAATCCGTGGCGTTTTTGTTTTGCCGGTCGCCTCTATCGTCCGACTACCGAGAATGATTGGCCCGCGGCGGCCAGAATCGCGAAGTGTGCACCAGTGCAAGGATCAGGACAGTGCTCCCTTCGATCTCGTAAATCAGGCGATAGTGCTTGTGCACCACGAGTTCGCGAGTTCCGTCGATGCTGCCAGCCATTGCCCTCACGGGAAAGGCGCACAAACGTTCAGCGGCCTGGGCGAACCGTTCGTCCAGGCGCTCAGCGGCTTCGATATCATCCTGGGCGATGTAATCGAAGATAACCGTGCGATCGTGGCGAGCCAGCGCTGTCCAGACAACCCTCAAGCGCGACGTCGAGCCGCGGCGCGCCAGGCCGCGAACTCGGCTTCGACTTGTTCGCCGGGAATGCCACCCACTTCGCGCATCGACGCGCGGGCGGCCTCCACTTTGCTGCGCAGGAACGCTTCGTACTCTTGCGTCCGGTGGGCGCGATCGAGGTATTCGCGCACAAGGTCCTCAATGACTTCCGAGACCGGACGGCCCTCCGCCGCCGCCTCAGCAATGAAGGCATCACGCAGTTGCGCATCCAGCGTAACGGTGAACGTGGCTTCTTCCGACACAAGCATGTTCCGGTGTCCTTGTAATGACGAAGTATAGACATTGTCGATACCACGACACCTCAGGCCAATAAGATGCGTCTGAAGCCGCAGCAGCCGATTCCGCCTACTCCGGCAGCGTCTTCGACCCCGTTCCCAGCACCCGCTGCATCAGCACCGTATCGATCCACTGTCCATGCTTGAACCCCACCGCCTCCAGCCGCCCGACGGTGCGAAAGCCCAGCCGTTCATGCACGGCCAGCGAGCCGGCGCCCTCGCCGCCGGCAGTGCAGGCGATCACAGCGACCATCTGGCGCCACGGCCCGGTCTCGCAGCGCGCGATCAGTTCAGCCAGCAGCGCCTGGCCCAGGCCTTCACCGACACGGCGGTGGTCGATATAGATCGAGTCCTCGATGGCAAAGCGGTAGGCGCTGCGGGTGCGGTACGCCGAGGCATAGGCGTAGCCCAGCACCTCGCCGTCGCGTTCGGCCACCAGGTAGGGCAGGCCCTTGCGCTGGACTTCGGCAAAGCGCAGCTGCATGTCGTCGAGCGTGGGCGGCACCTCTTCGAACGAGGCGCGGCCGTGGAGCACGTGGTGCGTGTAAATGGCGTGGATCGCGGGAACGTCGGCGGGGGTGGCGTTGCGCAGCGAGAAGGGTTTGCGCGCGGCGGCGGGACTAGCGGAAGCGGTGGCGGTGGTCATCGGAAAAAGCAGGCTCGGCTGCCGGAGGCAAGGACTTGGGTCGTCGCAGGATGCATGCCGGACACATGTTCGTATCTCCCCCTGCGCATTCGCCAATGTCTTGTATATAGTGCGTTTGGATTTGCACCGCATTAGTGCCCTCGCCCCAGGCCGGGGCACAGCCTCGACAAGAAAGGACCTGCCATGATCACGATCTACCACAATCCACGCTGCTCCAAGTCGCGCGAGACGCTAGCCCTGGTCGAAGCCGCCGCCGAAAGGCTGGGCGAGCCGGTGGAGATCGTGGAATACCTCAAGAACCCGCCGTCGCTGTCGACCCTGCGCCAGCTCCACACCATGCTGGGCGTGCCCGTGCGCGAGATGCTGCGTGACAACGAGGCGCCGTATGCGGAGCTGGGCCTGGCCGATCCCGGCCTGACCGAAGCGGAACTGCTGGCCGCGGTGGCCGACAACCCGATCCTGCTGCAGCGCCCGGTGGTGGTGCGCAACCGCCGCGCCGCGATCGGCCGGCCGCCGGAGAACGTGACCCAGCTGCTGGCCTGAATCTCAAAAAGCGCGGTCCGGAATAAAACCGGCCCCCACGGAGTGTGGGGGCCGGCCGGTCTGCGAGACAAACAGCTTCAGGCGGGTCGTCTAATGAACACCCAGCCAGTGCATGGCCTCCTGACCGAAAGCGATGGCCGCCAGCACGACCAGCAGCACCACCAGCGTCACCGTACTGACGTAGAGCGTCGCTTTGGCGACTTCGGCGTCCTCATCCGAGGTGTGGTGATGGGTGATGGGCGTGGCGCCCCGCGTGGCATGCGGCCAATGGATCCGGCCGGCCAGGTCTCGCAAGTGCAGGTCGGTAGGGAAACGCATGATCGACACCTCCTCGGCAGGCGCCGCGCGGGCCGGGCAACAGGGCTCAAACGGTATATGGCGTGGCTGCGCAAGTGCGCCGGATAGTCTGCTGGCTCGTTTCGCCCGGTGCGCCATATCCACTTCTAATATAGGCGGGCTGGGCGTCGGATGTGAGCCTCAGTCTGCAAGGGACGTGCCGCCGTTCGTACCCGAGCCGCCGCCGCGGTGCAGCAACGGGTTCAGGGTTGCACGGACGGAGGTGAGGGCTCGCTAGCGCTGGCGTCCTCGTCGGGCGTCAGTGCCACCAACGCCGCCTCGCGTACGCGCAGCGTGGCCAGCATGTTGCAGAACAGCGCGCCCTGCTCCAGCGCATCGTCCAGCGCCACGTGGGTATGCGGCAGCGGATCGTGCCATTCGGCCGGGAAGGCCGCCTTGACGCTCTTGCGGTAGGGCCGCCCGGTCAGCGCGAAGCCAAGCGTCTTGATGTCGAGTGCCGCCCATCCAAAAGGCGACCGTCCGGCAAAACGCATCATGTACCAGAACATCCAGGTGAAATCGAAGCCGGCCGGGAAGGCCACGAAGACCGGCTTGCCGGGCAGGCTTTCCACCCACTCGACGTAGCGCACCATGGCGTCCTCGGGGCGTTGCAGGTCGCGCCGGCAGGCACTCCAGGCCTCGGGCTGGGTTTGCCACCACTGCATCTGCACCGGGTGGCCGGCGGCGCCGGGCAGCGTTTCCAGGTTGGCCGAGAAGGTGCCGACCACAGTCTTGTCCGCCAGCATCGCCGCCGAGGCGAACGACAGCATCGAATGCGGGCCCGGGATCGGGCCGTCGGCCTCCACGTCGGTGCTGACGTAGATCTCTGGGCGGGTGTCGGGCGCCTGTCGCTTGGCCATGGCGTCAGCCCACGTCGATCAGGTGGTCGGCCACGTAGGGGTTGTTGCGGCGCTCTTCGCCAAAGGTCGAGACCGGGCCGTGGCCGGGGATGAAGGTCACGTCATCGCCCAGCGGCCACAGCCGCGTGCGGATCGAGCGGATCAGGTCGGCGTGGTTGCCGCGCGGGAAGTCGGTGCGGCCGATCGAGCCGGCGAACAGCACGTCGCCCACCACCGCCAGCCGGTTGGCGCGCGAGAAGAACACCACGTGGCCAGGGGTGTGGCCGGGGCAGTGGTAGACCTCCAGCGTTTCGTTGCCGAACTGCACGGTGTCGCCGTTCTCCAGCCAGCGGTCGGGCTCGAACGACTCGGCATGGCCGAAGCCAAAGCGGCGGGTCTGGTCGGGCAGCTGCTCGATCCAGAAGCGTTCGTCCTGCTGCGGGCCCTCGATCGGGATGCCGAGTTCGCGCGACAGTGCCGCGGCGCCGGCGCAGTGGTCGACATGACCGTGCGTCAGGAAGATCTTTTCCAGCGTCACGCCTTGCTCCCGGACCGCTTCGCGAATGCGTTCCAGGTCGCCGCCGGGGTCGCAAACGGCGGCACGGTTGGTGCTTTCATCAATCAGCAGGGAGCAGTTTTGCTGGAAGGGCGTGACGGGGATGAGCAGGACTTTCATGGACGAATTCTTGTGATCCGTACGCCTTTTTGCAGGACGCGCCGGACTGGCCCGCACGGACGGCAGGTGGTGCCCTGCATTGTAGCGCCGGGCGGCGCGACACCGCCTTAACGTATCGAAAGTGCTCTATGCGATACCTTCTCAAAACGGTGGGTGTTCGCCCGCAATCCCTTGCCACACGGGGGATTTCGGGCAGATAGACCCCGTTGGTGCGAAATCGCACAGATTTCGTAACAAATTGAAAGCCATAGTCGGCAGTACTCGATGTTAGACTCGCGCCCATGCTAAGTATCTCCGCCCTCACCAAGCGCTGGCAACGGCTGGCCAAGCTCGGGACATGCACCGCATGTGCCCTGGTGCTGGCCGCTTGTGCCACGCCCCCTCAGGGCGAAGACGCGGCCAGCGCCGGCACCTCCGGCGCAGTGCCCACGCGCGCGGCGAAGAACGCCGGCAAGGCCGGCAAAAGCGATCGCGCCGACGCCGACAACAAGTCGGCGCGCAACACAGAGAACGGCAGCTGGAACCTGTTCGGCTATGACACGGACGAAGGCAGCCGCAGCGGCAGTTCGCTGGAAGGCCTGCGCGCCGACATCGGCACGTACGAGCAGCGCGGCGTCGCCTCCTGGTACGGCAAGGGCTTCCATGGCCGCAAGACTGCCAACGGCGAGCGCTTCGATATGCGCGCGATGACCGCGGCCCATCCTTCCCTCCCGCTCGACAGCTGGGTGCTGGTGCGTAACCTGCGCAACAACAAGGTGGCCGTGCTGCGCATCAATGACCGCGGCCCGTACCACGGCAACCGCGTGCTGGACGTGTCCTTTGGCGCCGCGCGCCGGCTGGGCTTTGTCGAGCGTGGCGCCACCCAGGTCGAAATCCGCCGCCTGACGCGCACTGAAGTGGCCGCGCTGGGCCCGCAGATGGATGCCGGCGGTACCGAAGCCGGCGATGGCAGCGGCGACGACGACGCGTCCGTGCCGGAACTGGCCAACTCGCTGGCGCCCGCCAAGGCGCGCAAGTCGACCAAGGCCAGCGGCAAGACCGTCAAGCGCAAGCGCCGCTGACGACTTCAGCGCCGATGCATGCCACCGCGCGCTGACACTTCTCCGTTACTTTCTTCCCGCCGGTCCCGGGCCAATGCCCGGGCACCGTCATTCCCCGGACTGCCCCGAACGCTGCGCCAGCGCCAGCTGGTAGAGCGCATCGGTGCCAGCACCGGTGATCGCCGCCGCCAGCTTGGCGGCACGCTTGGCCGGCAGCTCGGCCAGCAGCAGCGCCAGCACGCGCTGTGCTTCGGCATCCGGCAGGCCGTCCGCGGCCGCGGCGGCCGCGGCGCCTTCCACCACCAGCACGAACTCACCCTTGGCCCGGTTCGGGTCGGCCGCCAGCCAGGCCGGCGCCTGTGCCACCGGCAGCACGGCAATGTCCTCGAACAGCTTGGTCAGCTCGCGCCCGACCAGCAGGCGGCGTTCGCCCGGCAGGCCGGCGGCCAGCGCCGCCAGCGTGTCGGCGATGCGGTGCGGTGCCTCGTAGCAGACCCAGGCATGGTCCAACGGTGCCAGCCGGGCGATAGCCTCGGTGCGCGCCTTGGCTTTGTTCGGCAGGAAGCCGACGAAGGTGAAGCGGCCTTCGCCGGCATCGAGCATCTCGCCCGCCACCGACAGCGCGGCGACCGCGGCGCTGGGGCCGGGCAGCGGCACCACCGGGTGGCCGGCCGCGCGCACCGCCTCGACCAGGCGCGCACCCGGGTCGGAAATGCCTGGCGTGCCGGCATCCGAGACATAGGCAATGCGCTCGCCCGCCGCCAGGCGCGCCACGATGCGGCCCGCGGCCTCGCGCTCGTTGTGCTCGTGCACGGCCACCAGCGGCCGCTGCAGCCCCACGCGCGACAGCAGCTGACCAGTATTGCGGGTGTCTTCGCAGGCCACGGCGTCGGCCAGGCCGAGCACATGCAGTGCCCGCAGCGACAGGTCCGCGACGTTGCCGATGGGCGTGGCCACGACATAGAGCGTGCCGCCCGGGTACGACTGGCTGGCCGCCAGCGAGATCCAGTCACTCATTGAGAACTTCCGTTGATGCCATCATTCAAATCCACCACGCAGGTGCGCGGGGCGCGGGCGGAAGACCGGGCGCTGGCACACCTGCGGCGCCAGGGCCTGGAGCCCGTGGTTCGCAATTATCGCTGCAAAGGCGGCGAGATCGACCTGGTGATGCGCGCGCCGGACGGCACGCTGGTGTTCGTGGAGGTGCGCCAGCGCAGCGGCCGGGGCTTTGGCGGGGCGGCCGCCAGCGTGACGCCGGCCAAGCAGCGCCGCGTGCTGCTGGCGGCGGCGCATTACCTGGCCACGCTGGCGCAGGCACCCCCGTGCCGCTTCGACGTGGTGGCGCTGGAACCGGGCCGGCTGGACTGGCTGCAGCACGCCTTTGACCTGGATGCCGCCGGGGCTGGTTCATAATGCGCGCTATCGTGACCGCACGATAGCGGGCGCCCCCCGCCGCATCGGCAATGAAAAAAGGCCACAGAGCCATGAGTATCGACAGTATCCAGCAACAATTCCTAGACAGCGCCGAGACCAAGCGCCAGGCCGCGCCGGTAATGGCTCCCTATATCGATGCCGCCGTGGAGCGCATGGTCGGCGCGCTGACCAGCGGCAACAAGATCCTGGCCTGCGGCAACGGCGGCTCGGCGGCCGACGCGCAGCACTTCGCGGCCGAACTGGTCGGGCGCTTCGAGCGCGAGCGTCCGGGCCTGGCGGCGATCGCGCTGACCACCGACAGCTCGATCCTGACCGCGATCGGCAACGACTATGACTTCAGCAAGGTGTTCTCCAAGCAGGTTGAGGCGCTCGGCCTGCCCGGCGACATCCTGCTGGCGATTTCCACGTCGGGCAATTCGGCTAACGTGATCGCCGCCATCGAGGCCGCGCGCCAGCGCGAGATGGCCGTGATCGCGCTGACCGGCAAGGGCGGCGGGGCCATCGGCGGCCTGCTCGACGAATTCGATATCCACCTGTGCGTGCCCAGCGAGCGCACTGCGCGAATCCAGGAAGTGCACCTGCTGACCCTGCACTGCCTGTGCGACGGCATCGACGCGGCACTGCTCGGGGAAGCCTGATCCCGCTTATCCGCCCGCTCATCCGCCCGCTTATCCGCCCATTCCCAACATCCAGCCATAGCAAGGACCGCATGACGACTCTGCCCACTACGCATGACTCCCGGAACGGCGCCGGCGCGCGCCATCCTGCCCGCACCCCGCGCCTGGCGCGCGCCGCGCTGGCCGCGGCCGCCGTGCTGGTCTCGGCCACGCAGCTCACCGGCTGCTTCCCGGTAATCGCCGGCGCCATGGGCACCGGCGTGGCCATGGCCACCGACCGCCGGCCCGCCGCCACCCAGACCGTGGACCGCGGCCTGCAGCTCGAGGCCGAGAACACCATCAACTCGCGCTACAGCGGCCAGGCGCGCGTGAACGTGACCGTGTTCAACCGCAAGGTGCTGCTGACCGGCGAAGCCAGCAATGACAACGTCAAGCAGCAAGTCGAGCAGTATGTGCGCGGCCTGCCCAACGCGCGCGTAGTGATCAACGAGCTGGAGATCGTCAGCTCGCCGGGCTTTATGACCCAGAGCCAGGACGCCTACCTGACCAGCAAGGTGAAGACGCTGCTGATGACCGCCGATGGCGTGCCGTCGAACTCGATCAAGGTCACCACCGAGAAGAGCGTGGTCTACCTGCTGGGCGTGGTCACCACCGCCGAGGGCGACCGCGCCACCGACGTGGCGCGCAATGCCTCGGGCGTGACCAAGGTGGTCAAGGCCTTCGACTACGTCAACGATACCGAGCGCGCGCGCCTGGACGCGGCCTCGACCGCCCAGAACCCGTCGCTTGACAGCAGTGCCGGCAATATCGGCACGCCGGCGCCGGTGCAGTCGGTGCCGGGCGTCGGTGGTCCGATCGACGCACCGGCCGGCGCGGCGGCCACGACCAGTCCGGTCAGCTCGCCGGCGGCCTCACCGGTGACGCTGCCGCCGGGGCGCAACCTGCCCTGAGCGGTGGGCGATCCCGGCCCGTTCTCCGCGGCGCCCGCTCATGCGGGCGCCGCTTGTCCTTCTGCGGTTTTCGCCGCCCACCATCCGCACCCGATGTGATACGGTTGCCACGCCGGCCGCCCCTGTGGATCCCTGCGCCGGCCCCACACGGAGCGAGACCAATGACAACAATCTCCCGGCCCGCTGTGTTCGTGCGGCTGGCGCTGCTGGCATCGGCACTGTGCGGCGCCCAGCCGGCGCTGGCCGCCGATGCCGCCGCTGCTGTCCCGTCCACCGAAGCCGCGCTGCGCGCCCGCGGCCAGGCCGCCGCCTGCACCGGCTGCCATGGCCCCGCCGGACGCGCGCCGGCCGGCAGCCCGATCCCGTCGCTGGCGGGCCGCCCGGCGGCCGAACTGGTGGCACAGATGCAGGCGTTCAGGGCCGGCACCCGGCCGGCCACGGTGATGCACCAGATCGCCAAGGGTTACAACGACGAGCAGATCGCCACGATCGCGGCGTGGTTCGCCGCGGCGCGCTGAAAGGGGACGGCATGCAAAGACGAGACTTCCTCGGCGCCGCGGGCGCCGCAGTGCTGGGTTCGGTCGGGGTGCGGGCGGCAAGGGCTGCCGCGCCGGCAAAAGTGGTCGTGGTCGGCGGTGGCTATGGCGGCGCCACCGCGGCGCGCTACCTGCGCGAGTGGAGTGGCCAGGCGCTCGAGGTAACGCTGGTCGAGCCCAATCCGGTCTTTATCTCCTGCCCGCTGTCGAACCTGGTGATCGGCGGCAGCCGGCAGCTGGCCGACCTCACGCTGCCATACGACGCGCTGGTACGCCGCCACGGCGTAAAGCTGGTGCGGGACACCGCCGTCGCCATCGATCCCGGCAAGCGCACCGTGCGGCTCGCGGGCGGCGCCACGCTGCCATACGACCGCCTGCTGCTGTCGCCCGGCGTCGACATGATGAGCGATGCGCTGCCGGGGCTGAAGCTGCCCGGCGGCGACCAGGTCCTGCACGCCTGGAAGGCCGGCCCGCAGACCGTGGCGCTGCGCCGCCAGCTGGAGGCCATGCCCGACGGCGGCACCTACGCCATCACCATCCCGCTGGCGCCGTACCGCTGCCCGCCGGGGCCGTACGAGCGCGCCTGCCAGGTGGCGCACTACTTCAGGCAGCACAAGCCGCGCAGCAAGGTGCTGATCCTGGACGCGAACCCGGACATCACCTCCAAGGCCGGGTTGTTCCGGCAGGTATGGGCCTCGCAATACAAAGGCATGGTCGAATACCGGCCGCAGTACAACACGGTCGATGTCGATCCCGCCACGCGCACGCTCAAGTTCGAAGTGCAGGACGACGAGCGTGCCGATGTGCTCAACGTGCTGCCGCCGCAGCGCGCCGGCGCGATCGCGGCGTCGGCTGGGCTGGCGACGGCCAACGGCAAGTGGTGCGAGGTGGATTTCGTCAGTTTCGAATCGCGCGCGGCGCCCAATATCCACGTGATCGGCGATGCCATCCAGATCGCGCCGCTGATGCCCAAGTCCGGCCATATGGCCAACCAGCACGGCAAGGTGGCCGCCGCGGCCATGGTCGCGCTGCTGTCGGGCCGCGCCCCGGACCCCCAGCCGCTGTACAACAACACCTGCTACAGCTTCACCTCGGACCGCGAGGCAGTCCATGTGGCCAGCGTGCACCGCTACGACGCCGCGCAGAAGACCATGCTGACGGTGCCGGGTTCGGGCGGGCTGTCGGAGGCGCCCAACACCCTGGAAGGCGACTACGCGCTGGCCTGGGCCAGGAGCATCTGGGCGGAGATGCTGGGCTAGCAGTGCCCTCGGGGCGGTCTGGCTGTTCTGCATCATTGGGTAAACACTATATGCGCATTCACGCATATACGAATATATTAGACGGCATGGAAGAGCTGGATCGCGTATTCGAGAAGGTATCGGGCTACTTCAGCCTGTTGGCGGAGCCGACGCGGCTGAAGATCCTGCACGCCTTGTGCGATGGCGAGAAGCCGGTCAGCACGGTGGTCGAGACGGTGGGTTCGTCGCAGACCAACGTGTCGCGGCATCTCAACGCGATGTACCGCTCGGGCGTGCTGTCGCGCCGCAAGGAGGCGAACCTGGTGTTCTACGCCATTGCGGACGAAAGCGTGATCGAGCTGTGCCGCACGGTGTGCGTGCAGGTGGCGAGCCGGCTGGAGGACAACGCCTTGCCCTCCAACGCGGTCGACCGCTTCATGACACAGCCGGCGCCCGAGCCGTCCCCGCGTCGGCGTCGTACCGCAAGCTGAACGCGCGCATTCCGGCTCTTCCGGCCAAAAGAAACGACAGCAGCTTCGTTACAGCGAATCTGACCGAAAACAGGCGGCGGCCCGATGGATCAGGGCGAGCCAGCCGGAGGAGACGGCATTGCAGCAACGGAACCGGCCCGGGCGCATCGTGCCCGCGCCCGAGCACTTCGTCAGCGCATCGCTGCAGCAGGAGATCGGCCGGCACGGCCTGGACGCGCCGCGGCGCGACTTCCTGCGCAAGAGCTTCCTCGGTGCGGCAGCTGGTGTTACCGCCGCCGCCGCGGGCCGGCGCGCGCTGGCCGCCGACGGCGATCCCGCCATCTTGCATCAGCAGCCCTGGGCCACCTCGCTGGGCCAGCCGGTCGCGGCACGGCCGTATGGCCAGCCGTCCGTGCATGAGCAGAACCTGGTGCGGCGCGAGTCGCCGGGCCTGACGCGTGTTTCCGCCGCCTCCGTCGCCTTTGCGCCGCTGCAGGGCTTCTTCGGCATCATCACCCCCAACGGCCTGCACTTCGAGCGCCACCACCAGGGCTGGCACGACATCGACCCGGCCCGCCACCGCCTGATGATCAACGGCCTGGTGCGCGCGCCGCGCGTCTACACCATGGACGACCTGATGCGCCTGCCGGCGGTGTCGCGCATGCATTTCATCGAATGCGGCGCCAATACCGGCATGGAGTGGGGCAACGTGGCCGTGCCCACGGTCCAGTACACCCACGGCATGCTCTCGTGCTGCGAGTTCACCGGCGTGCCGCTGCGGGTGCTGCTCGACGACGCCGGCGCCGACCTGCGCCGCGGCCGCTACCTGCTGGCCGAAGGCGGCGACGGCTCGTCGATGACGCGCACCATCCCGATGGCGCTGGCCAACGAGATCATGGTCGCCTGGGGCATGAACGGCGAGATGCTGCGCCCCGAGAACGGGTACCCGCTGCGGCTGGTGGTGCCGGGCGTGCAGGGCGTGTCGTGGGTTAAGTGGCTGCGCCGGCTGGAGCTGGGGGACCAGCCCTGGAATGCCAAGGACGAGACCATCCACTACGTGGACATGATGCCGGATGGCAGGCTGCGCCAGTACACCTCGATCCAGGAGTGCAAGTCGGTCATCACCACGCCCTCCGGCGGGCAACAGCTGGTGGGCAAGGGCTTCTACAACATCAGCGGGCTGGCGTGGTCCGGGCGCGGCAGCATCAGGCGTGTCGATGTCTCGACCGATGGCGGGCGCAACTGGCGCACCGCGCGGCTGGAGTCGCCGGTGCTGTCCAAATGCCTGACGCGCTTCAACCTCGACTGGGTCTGGGACGGCGGCCCCGCCATCCTGCAGAGCCGCGCCATCGACGAGACCGGCTACGTGCAGCCGAAGCTGGCCCAGCTGCTCGCGGTGCGCGGCACGCGCTCGATCTATCACAACAACGCCATCCAGAGCTGGCAGGTGGCGGCAGGCGGCGAGGTGTCCAATGTCCATGTGGGCTGAGCGCCGGACCCTTGCCGCGCTGGTGCTTTCGGCTGCCTTTGCCGCTCCGGCGTGGGCGGGAACGGCCGACGCCCGTGCGGCACTTGGCCGCACTGCCACAGCGGCCGAGGTGGCCGCATGGGATATCGACGTGCGCCCTGATTTCAATGGCCTGCCCAGGGGCAGCGGCACGGTGGCACAGGGGCAGACGATCTGGGACGGCAAGTGCGCGTCGTGCCATGGCGACTTCGGCGAATCCAACGAGGTGTTCACGCCCCTTGTGGGCGGCACCACCGCGGAGGACATCAAACGCGGCCGCGTCGCCGCCATGACCGGCAACCAGCCGTACCGCACCACGCTGATGAAAGTCAGCACCGTCAGCACGCTGTGGGACTACATCCACCGCGCCATGCCGTGGAACACGCCCAAGAGCCTGGGCGCCGACGAGGTCTACGCGGTCACCGCCTACCTGCTGCACCTGGGCGAGATCGTGCCGGCGGACTTCACGCTGTCGGATGCCAATATGGCCGAGGTCCAGCGGCGCATGCCCAACCGCGACGGCATGAACCCCGACCATGGGCTGTGGCCCGGGCGCGGGCGGCCGGATACGCGCAACACGGCGTGCATGAGGAACTGTGCGGACCAGGTGGCGATCGCTTCGTCGATGCCGGACTATGCCCGCGACGCCCATGGCGACCTGGCGCAGCAGCAGCGCGCGTTTGGCCCGGTGCGCGGCGTGGCGGCGCGGGGTTCGGCGATGGCAAGTGCTGCGTCCGCCGCCTCGACGTCGCCGGCGGGAGCCAGGCTCACCAGCCAGTACCAGTGCGTCGCCTGCCATGCGATGGACAAGAAGCTGGTGGGCCCGTCGTTCGCCGACATCGCCGGCAAGTACAAGGGCCAGGACGCGCACGCGGAGCTGGTGCGCAAGGTCAAGGCGGGCGGGCAGGGCGCCTGGGGCAGCGTGCCGATGCCGCCGCAGCCGCAGATCCCGGATTCGGACGTACACGCCATGGTGGGCTGGATTCTTCAGGCAAAATAGCGGACTGGCCGCCGCAGTGCCCCCAGGCGGCGGCCAGTGTGTGCCGCGAGGCAGTTTTTTGCAGTATTTGCCTGGCGGCCTTTGCCGTCCCCACGGCTTTACAGAGCTTGGAGAGCTTAACAATGAAGCAGTTTGTCATCGCAGCGCTGATGCTTGGCGCCGCCGCATCGGCCCACGCGGTCGATGCCGCCAAGGCACAGGAGATCGCCAACAAGAACGCCTGCATGGGTTGCCACCAGGTCGACAAGAAGCTGGTCGGTCCTTCCTACAAGGAAGTGGCCACCAAGTACAAGGGCGACAAGAACGCCCTGGCGGCCCTGACCAAGAAGGTCAAGGCCGGTGGCTCGGGCGTCTGGGGTCCGGTGCCGATGCCGGCCAACGCCGCCATCAGCGACGGCGACCTGAAGACGGTGGTCGAATGGGTGCTGGCTGGCGCCCCCGCCAAGTAAGCGTTACCGCCAGGGCGGACAGTCCGCCGATGCAGCAGGCCGGACGGTGAAAGCCGCAGCGGCCTGAACAGATCCAGCGGCCGGCCATGTACCGGCCGCATGAAGTACCACCAAGCAATACCACCAAGTATTAGTGCCAAGAATATGCCGAAGCGGTCAGGAACGACTGGAACGGAGTAGCCGGAGAGCAAGCATGAATTCAAAACGACGAGAAGTGCTGCGGGTCACCGCTGTCCTGTCGCTGATGGCCGCCACCGGCCTGATCAGCGAAGCGCAGGCGGCCGAGTGGAACAAGAACGCCTTTGACGGCAAGAGCGTTGCCGACGTGATCAAGGCACTCGGCGGCAGCGGCACCGAGAAAAGCACCGCCATCACCTTCACCGCCCCCGATATCGCCGAGAACGGCGCCGTGGTGCCGGTGGCCGTGACCAGCACCATCCCGGATACCGAGCAGATCGCGATCCTGGTCGAGAAAAACCCCAACACGCTGGCCGCCGACTTCATCATCCCGGCCGGCACCGAGCCGTTCGTCTCCACGCGCGTGAAGATGGGCCAGACCTCGGTCGTGCACGCCGCGGTCAAGGCCGGCGGCAAGTGGTACGTGGCATCGAAGGAAATCAAGGTCACGCTGGGCGGCTGCGGCGGCTGACACCAGCACCTGTCCGACCAGGATTTCCCGCCAGACTGCAACAGGAGAACCACATGGCAGACCCGATGCGCGTACGCGCCACCGAAAACGGCGGCGTGGTAGACGTCAAGATCCTCATGAAGCACGACATGGAAACCGGCCAGCGCAAGGATGCGTCCGGCAAGGTCGTGCCGGCCTGGCATATCCAGACCGTGACCGCCCAGTACAAGGGCAAGGAAGTGTTCCGCGCCCAGTTCGGGCCGGCGGTGTCGAAGGACCCGTTCCTGAACTTCAAGTTCAAGGGCGGCGCCAAGGGCGACAAGGTCACCGTGACCTGGATCGACAACCGCGGCGACAAGCGCACCGACGAAGCGACCATCGCCTGATCGTGAACGGCCAGGCGCCGGTCGCGCCGGCCCCGGCAGCGCGCGCCGTCCTCTGCTAAGGTTCGGGTCGGATGCCGGGACGGGTTGCGCGACGGGCGCTGCGGCCAGGACGGACCCGGCCGGAAGGAACATTATGCGGCGAGCATTTATTCGAGCATCGGCGGCCCTGGCCGCCATCGGCCTGTCGGCAAAAGCCGCGGCCCAGGCCGCGCCGGCCGCGGGCAAGGGCGGGCGCATCAAGGTGGTGTACCAGCTGTCGGAAGGCATCGACCAGGCGGTGCGCGCGATGGGCAACCTGCGCAACCACCTGAACGGCGCGCCGGGAACGAAGATCGTGGTGGTCGCGTTCGGCTACGGCGTCGATTTCCTGGTCGAAGGCGCCAAGGATGCGCGCGGCAATACCTTTGACGGCCCGGTGGGCGCGCTGGCCTCGGCCGGCGTGGAGTTCCGCGTGTGCCGCAATACGCTGACCGCGCGCAAGATCGCAGAATCGAGCCTGTTGATGGAAGCCAAGGTGGTACAGGCCGGCGTGGTGGAAATCGCCCGCCTGCAGGCCGAAGAAGGCTACGCGTATATCAAGCCCTGAGCCGGGCGGCGCAGCTTCCGGCAACACATAAGAACGGCCCGCCACGGTGCGAGGCCGCGAGGAGAAGCCCCATGAACACCATCCGAAGCCTGGGCCGGCGCGCCGCGCTCGCCGCGGCCGCCACCGCGGCGGTGGCCGGCGCAGTGCTTGGTTCTGCCGCCGTGCATGCGCAGGGCAGCACCGCCGACGAAATCGCCAAGTACCGCCAGATGCTGGCCGAAGGCAATCCCGCCGAGCTGTGGGAAGCCGCCGGCGAAGAGCTTTGGAAAAAACCCGCCGGCCCGAAGAACGTCTCGCTCGAACAATGCGACCTGGGCAAGGGCCCGGGCGTGACCAAGGGCGCCTATGCCGAGCTGCCGCGCTACTTCAAGGACGCCAACAAGGTGATGGACCTGGAGCAGCGCCTGGCGTACTGCCGCATGACGCTGCAGGGGCTCACGAAGGAAGAGGCAACCAGGAACCCGTTCTCGGCCTCGGGCAAGCCGTCCGAAATCGAACGGCTGGTGGCCTACCTGACCGGCGAGTCGCGCGGCGTGAAGATGAACGTGCAGCTCAACCATCCGGAAGAGAAGCGCACCTACGCCCTGGGCCAGAAGATGTTCTTCTACCGCGGCGGCGCCTATGACTTTGCCTGCGCCACCTGCCATGCGGTGGACGGCCAGCGCATCCGCCTGCAGGACCTGCCCAACCTGCTGACCGAGAAGGGCGCGCAGGCGGCCTACACTACCTGGCCCGCCTACCGCGTTTCGCAGGGCGAGGTCCGCTCGATGCAGCACCGCCTGTACGACTGCCTGCGCCAGCAGCGCTTTCCCGAACCCGCCTATGGCTCGGACGTGATCACCGCGCTGACCATGTTCCTGGCGAAGAACGCCAACGGCGGGACCTACGATGGTCCGGCGATGAAGCGCTGACCGGTACGGGAGAGACAACATGCAACGACGGAACAATGCGCTGGCCATCGCGGCTCTGGCCACCCTGCTGGCAACGGGCGCCTACGCGCAGGACACTACCAAGGCGCGCCCGGCCAAGGGCAAGCCCGCCGCGGTCAGCAACGCCGACATGAAGCACCTGATCGAGGACTCGTTCTCGTCCAGGGGACCGGTCACGGTCGAAGGCGTGCTCAGCCAGGACGGCATGCAGCAGGCCTGCAGCCAGTACCCGGACCGCACCAGGGTGCCGGAGAAGGTCGCGAGGAAGATCGAGGCCGCCGAGCTGAAGCAGGTGAAATATCCTGCGGACAGCAACTGGCTGGGCGACTGGAAGGAAGGCGAGAAGATCGCCCAGAACGGCCGCGGCATGCAGTTCACCGACCAGGTCGGCGGCACCAACGGCGGCAACTGCTACGCCTGCCATCAGATGACCAAGGCCGAGATCTCGTTCGGCAATATCGGCCCCTCGCTGTACCAGTACGGCAAGCTGCGCGGCAACTCGCAGGAAGTCATCAGGTACACCTGGGGCAAGATCTGGGACTCCAGTGCCTACGCCGCCTGCTCCAACATGCCGCGCTTCGGCCACAAGGGCATCCTGACCGAGGCCCAGATCCGCGACGTGATGGCGCTGCTGCTCGACCCGGCCTCGCCGGTCAACCAGTAAGGCCATGCGCGCGCCCGCTGTCCTGCTGCGCTGGCTGCTGGCCTTCAGCCTGGCTGGGGCAGCCGGCGGCGCCGCCGCGCTGGAAGTGGGCGACACCGTGCGCCTGCCCGACGTGCAGACGCTGGACGGCCGCACGCTCAGCGCCGCGGCGCTGGCGGGCAAGCCAGTGGTGGTCGAGTACTGGGCCACGTGGTGCCCGTTTTGCGCGATGCAGAACCCGCGCCTGCAGAAGCTCCATGAGCGCACACGCGGCACGCCGCTGCAGGTGCTGGCCATCAGCATCGACAAAGACCCGCGCGAAGCCGCCTGGTACATGCAGAAACGCGGCTACACCTTCCCGGCAACGATGGACTCCGACGCGCTGCAGGCCGTGTTCGGCAAGCGCAAGGGGCTGCCGGAGCTGTACGTGATCGACGCCCGCGGGCGCGTGGTGCAGAAGGAAGTGGGCGAAATGCTCGAAGACGAAGTGGCGGCGCTGGAGCGGTACGCCAGGCCATAGCCAGGCGATGCCGGACGCCACGGGCCGACCGGTACGCACAATCCACAGGAAGAGACATGAACCGACGCGAGTTCCTGCAGGTGCTGGCCATCGCCGGCGCCGGCGGCATGACGTTCCCCCATCAAGACGCGTACGCCGCGCAGGCCGCCGACGCGATGTACGACCTGCCGCGCTTCGGCAATGTCCACCTGCTGCACTTTACCGACTGCCACGCGCAACTGCGGCCGGTGTACTTCCGCGAACCCAACGTCAACCTCGGCATCGGCGACTATGCCGGCAAGCCGCCGCACCTGGTCGGCGACGCGATGCTGCGCCACTACGCCATCCGCCCCGGCACGCCGCAGGCGCATGCGTTCACCTGTCTCGATTTCAACGAGGCCGCGCGGCGCTACGGCAAGGTCGGCGGATTTGCGCACCTGGCCATACTGGTCAAACGCCTGAAGGCCGACCGACCCGGCGCCCTGCTGCTCGATGGCGGCGATACCTGGCAAGGCTCGGCCACGGCGCTGTGGACCAAGGGGCAGGACATGGTCGATGCGGCGCTGGCGCTCGGCGTCGACGTGATGACGCCGCACTGGGAAATGACCCTCGGCGCGGACCGCGTCAGGGAGATCGTCGACAAGGACTTCAAGGGCAAGGTCGCCTTCCTCGCGCAGAACATCAAGACCAACGATTTCGGCGACCCGGTATTCGAGCCCTATGTGATCCGCGAGATTAACGGCGTACCGGTTGCCATCATCGGCCAGGCCTTCCCCTACACGCCGATCGCCAACCCGCGCTACTTCGTGCCGGACTGGACCTTCGGCATCCAGGAAGAGAACCTGCAAAAAGTCATCGACGAGGCCCGCGGCAAAGGCGCGCAGGCAGTGGTACTGTTGTCGCACAACGGCATGGACGTCGACCTGAAGCTGGCTTCGCGCGTGCGCGGGCTCGACGCCATCCTGGGCGGCCACACCCATGACGGCGTGCCGGCGCCGGTGCCGGTGAAGAACGCCGGCGGCACCACGCTGGTAACCAACGCCGGCTCCAACGGCAAGTTCCTGGGCGTGCTCGACTTCGACGTGAAGGGCGGCAAGGTCGCCGACTTCCGCTACCGGCTGCTGCCGGTGTTCGCCAACTACCTGCCGGCCGATCCCGCCATGGAGGCGTTGATCAGCAAGGTCCGCGCCCCCTACGAACAGAAGCTGGGCGAGGTGCTTGCCGTGAACCGCGGCCTGCTCTACCGCCGCGGCAACTTCAACGGCACCTTCGACCAGCTGATCCTGGACGGCCTGATGCAGGTGCAGGGCGCCCAGATCGCCTTCTCGCCGGGCTTCCGCTGGGGCACCACGCTGCTGCCGGGCCAGGCCATCACCATGGAACACCTGATGGACCAGACCGCCATCACCTACCCGACCACCACGGTGACGCAGATGAGCGGCGAAACCATCAAGACCATCCTGGAAGACGTGGCCGACAACCTGTTCAACCCCGACCCGTACTACCAGCAGGGCGGCGACATGGTGCGCGTGGGCGGCCTGCAGTACACCATCGACCCGAAGGCGGGCATGGGCAAGCGCATTACCGACATGCGCCTGGCCGGCAAGCCGCTGGAGGCCGGCAAGACCTACAAGGTGGCCGGTTGGGCCCCGGTGGCCGAGGAAGCGCGCCAGTCCGGCGGCGCCCCGATCTGGGACGTAATGGCGCAATGGCTGCGCAGCACCCGGGAAGTCAGCGCCCGGCCGCTGAACCAGCCTCGGGTGCGCGGCATGGACGGCAATCCGGGCATCGCCGCGTGATGTTGCGCAGCGTCCTCATACCGGGCCCGGAGGATTGAAGGCAGCCGGCGAAGTCGTTACAATCGTCCGCTACGGGCCGATAGCTCAGCTGGGAGAGCGCTGCGTTCGCAATGCAGAGGTCGGGAGTTCGATCCTCCTTCGGTCCACCAGAATCGCTGTCGCAAAAGCCTCGGGAAGAGAAATCATTCCGAGGCTTTTGTGCTTTCTGGGATTCTCCCTCGTGACGGGAGTCGCATGGCCTGCCGAGGCCGTAGGCCGCGCTACGCCACCCGCGTCGGCCGCCTCGCCTTCATCGCCGAAGGCCGTACCTGTTGCAGCGCCCGCAGCGACTGCAGCGCGTCTTCCACCGCCTCGATGCCGTCGCGCAGGCGCGCAGTGGCATAACCGAGCCGGCTTTGCGCATCGGCGTCGGGGGTGGAAAGGTGTTCGAGTGCGTCGACTTCCGCCTGCATCTGTCCGACCAGGCGGCGCAATTGTGATGTGCTGTGCGAGGCTATTGACCGGATCGCCATCGTTGGGGCCCTCCTTGCAGTGACCGGGTGTGCCCGTCTTGTCTACGGTAAAGGTGTCGCACTAAGTTCGCCAGCGCTGTTACGAAATCCCATGCGGCCCGGGGCACACATTTCGCTCTCCCGCTGTGGCCATCGCATGTTGCGCTATAGTCGCCCGATGGAATCGGAATACCACGCCATGAGTCCCGAACCCGCCGATTTGCCCGACGATGCCACCATCGCCGGCAGCCTGTCCGATGTCGATGCGCGCCACCGCGCCGGCCGGCGCAGCACGCTGGTCAGCGTGGCCGTCAATGTCGGCCTGACCGCCGCCCAGGCGGTGGCCGGCTTCATTTCCGGCTCGCAGGCGCTGATCGCCGATGCGGCCCACTCCCTGTCAGACCTGCTGTCCGACTTCGTGGTGCTGCTGGCCGCCTGGCAGAGCCGCAAGGATCCCGATGCCGACCACCAGTACGGCCACCTGCGCTTCGAGACGGCGGCGTCGCTGGCGCTCGGCGGACTGCTGCTGGCGGTGGGGGTGGGCATGCTGTGGGCGGCGGTCACCAAGCTGCAGCATCCCGCCGGCGCGCAGCCGGTGCAGCCGCTGGCGCTGTGGGTGGCGCTGGCGGCGCTGGTTTCAAAGGAACTGCTGTTCCGCTACCTGCTGGCGGTAGCGCGGCGCGTGCGTTCAGGCATGCTGGTGGCCAATGCCTGGCATGCGCGCTCGGATGCGGCCTCGTCGCTGGTGGTGGCGCTGGGGATCGGCGGCAACTTGCTGGGCTACCACATGCTGGACCCGGTCGCGGCCATCGTGGTGGGACTGATGGTGGCGCGCATGGGCCTGCGCTTCGGCTGGGACGCGCTCAACGACCTGATGGACCGCGCCGCCGACGAAGAGACCGTCGAGGGCATCCGCCAGACCATGCTCGCCACGCCCGGCGTGCTGGGCCTGCACGACCTGCGCACGCGCAAGATGGGTGATCAGGTACTGGTGGACGTGCACCTGGAAATCGACGCCGGCCTGACCGTGGCGCAAGGCCATGCCATCGCGGTGGAAGCCCGGCGCCGCACGCTCGGGAACCATCATGTGCTTAACGTGATGACCCACGTCGACCCGGTATACGTCCCCGATAAGGCCACCACGGCCTGAGCTGGCCTGTGGACATCTTCGCTCGCCGTTGGGGATAACCTTCCGGACAAGCTGTGTCCCGCCTGGGGGCGCGCTGTGGGACGTATACGAACAACTCCGGCCTTCGCGTCGGTCACGTATACGTCACCCGCAGGCTATCCCGGCGAATCAGGGTTATCCCGGAGGGGTTATCTTTCGTGCAAGTCCCTGAGCCGAAAGGGAAAAGGTGACTTATCCACGGCCCACGGCCCGGTTTACCTACTACTATGTTTACATATGTAAACAATATAAAAGAGATAACCAGGACCGTTGCGCAGATTTCGTTGGCCTCGGGTTTGAACGAGCAAGACTATCTTCCTCGGTAACGTATACCGCCGAGACCCGCCACGGCCGTGCGGCAGCGCACGTATACCTCGCCGCCACGTATACCCGGCCTAGCGCGGCACCTTGAATGCCTGACGCGCGCGCAGCGCTTCGCCCCGCGTCGTACAGCCCTCCTGATGATCGTTAACCAGGCCCATCGCCTGCATCAGCGCATACATGGTGGTCGGGCCGACAAAGCGCCAGCCGCGTTTCTTCAGGTCCCTGGACAGCGCCGCGGACTCGGGCGAGGTCGCCATGGTGCGCAGCACCTCCGGCGTCAGCACCATGGGCCGGCTGGCGGGGTCCGGCTCAAAACGCCAGAAGTACGCGGCCAGAGACGATTCCGTTTCCAGCAGTTCGCGCGCCCGCCGGGCATTGTTGATGGCCGCCTCGATCTTGCCGCGATGGCGCACGATGCCGGCGTCGCCCAGCAGGCGCTGGATATCGCGCTCGCCGAAGCGGGCCACCTTCTCGATATCGAAATTGGCGAAGGCCTTGCGGAAGGCCTCGCGCTTGCGCAGGATGGTCAGCCAGCTAAGCCCCGCCTGGAAGCCCTCCAGGCACAGCTTCTCGAACAGCCGGCGGTCGTCCGCGACCGGAAAGCCCCACTCGTGGTCGTGGTAGTGGCAGTAGTCTTCCAGCGTGCCGCACCAGCCGCAGCGTACTGGCGCGGCCGGCGTTTCCTTCTTGCTCGTCATGCGTAGCTTTCCCTGTTGAGAGTCCCAGGCGCCGGCCAGGATCTCGCGGACCGGCGCATTTGCTGCGATCATGCCCGCACCTGAGATATTGCGGAAGGCTGAAAATGGACATGCAACTGGCAACACTGGACGACGATGGATGGGAGCTGGACGACGCCGAGCCCATCGCCGCCGCCCATCCCGACACCTTCTGGATGCCGCCCCGCGAGGAACGTGACGCGCTGGTCCCCGGCCAGCAGGTCAAGCTGATCTTCCGGATCCTGGTTGCGGACGAGGCGGGCCGCGAGGAGGTCCACGTCGAGCGGATGTGGGTGAACGTCACCGGGCGGGAGGGCAGCCTCTACACCGGCGAACTCGACAACCAGCCTTATTGCACCGACGAGATAAACCCGGGCATGCCGCTGTGCTTCGAAGCGCGGCATGTGATCAATATCTTTCGCGAAGGCGAGGACGAGTCGTAGGCGGCCCGAGCGTGTTCAGAAGCTGGCCGCCAGCCCCAGCGACACCCCCGAGACGTTGTTGCCGAACACATAGCGCACCACGGCCCGGATCCGCGTAACAAACACTTCATGTGCGCTGGTATCCAGTTCCAGCCCTGTCCCCACTGTGGTCAGGTAGTTGAAGCCAAGGATGCCAGCCTGGCTGCCGAGATAGTGGGAGTGTGACAACTCGAGCACGTACCGCACCGGCCGGTCGAGCGCGCGCAGCCCCGTCGGCGCACGCCAGCGCGCCCACAGGTTGGCGGTCTGCGCCGTCGCCGTGCCGGTTACCGAGCTGGTCGTGCCGCCGAAGCTCTGCAGGTGGATATTGGTGTAGCGCAGCTCGACATCGACTTCATAGTTCTCGCGGTAGTGTTCCCAGTCCAGCATCACCGAGCCGCCCAGCCCGTAGGCATTCAGGCTGCCACCGTCCAGGAAGTCGATCTGGCGGTCGGTGACCCGCTCGAGCGCGAACTTGCCAACCGACAGGTCGCTGGAGACATTGCCCAGCGAGGCGTTGAAGATCGGCCGGAACACCAGTTCCTTGTTGGCGGTGAGCGGGAAGTCCCAGCCGATGCCGATGGTGCCCGAGAAGGTGTTCCAGCGCGTCGGGATGGAGCGGGATTCGGCCCCGTTGGTGGCGACGAAGGTCGGATCGTAGCGGCTATAGGCGATCGCGCCTTCCAGGTATAGCGGGAACGACTTGCTGATGGTGAAGCCGCCGCCCACCTGCGACATGACGATGCCGGGGTCGTCGGTGCTGGCGTTGTTGATCGACACCGAGCTGGAGGTCAGGTCAGGCACCACCGAATACGACATCAGCGACAGCACGGCATTGGCATGCTTCTGCACATTGGCGCCTGGCAGTTGCAGACCCGGTGTGCCCTGCGCCTGGGCCGCGCCGGCCGTCGCCAGCAGCGCCGCGGCAAGGGCGCGCAAGGCGGCGGCCAGGCACGGTGGCTGGCGTGCGGACATGGGCGATCCTTTGCAGTCAGTGCCGGGGCGCGCTGCAATGCGGCACGCGGCAACCTCTGCGAATTCTAGCGACGCAGGATAGCGCGCGAGCGCCGCGTGAAAGTTTTCAGATCGGTGTGCTGACGCCTTATATCGGATCGTCGCCGGGGCGAAACGCCGGCGACGGGCTCAGGCGGCGGGGCGGCGCCGGGGCGCTGGGCGCGGCGCCGGTTCAGGTGGTACGTCGAGGTTCTCGTTGCGCTCCGGCAGCGGGCGCCGGCGCGTCAGCCAAAGCAGCAAGGCACTGGCGGCCCAGCCGGTCACGAATACCGTGTCCCCCGCATGATTCAGCCAGGCAGCCGCCTGGGCGGTGCCCGTCAGCGACACCAGCAGGCCCGCGGGCAGGCGGGCCACGATCCACAGCGCGACCGCCGGCACGCTGCCATAGACGCCTGGCTGCCACCAGTGGGTGAGGAAGGGAACGTGCCGCCCGGGGCGGCGCAGGATGCGCGGTACCACCGTAGTCTCCGGCCACGCGCGGCGCGGGGGCGTGCCGGGGGCGTCATGCGTTGCGGGATGGCGCGGCGGCATTGGCCGCCGGAAGGTGGCGCGGCATGCAGGTCGGCTCCCGTCTGCATCATAGGCCGATTGACCCCGGCGCGTCGCGGGGCGCGCAGTGGGGTGTGTGCGCCACCCAACGCCGGGCAGGCGCAGGGCGCGGCACGTAGCACGGCGCTCTTCAATTTTTTTGCACGAGGTATCCGCAAATGCCCGCCGTGCCCGCCGCGGTTCTTTGCCACACTCAAAGCTGTACACAAAACCATTTGAAGGTGGTGACCGCCATGCTTCCCGCACTCTATATCTCCCACGGCTCCCCGATGCTTGCGATCGATCCCGGCCCGACCGGCGCCGCCTTCGATGCGCTTGGCGGGCGGCTGCGCACGCAGCGCCCGCGCGCGGTGCTGGTGGTCTCGGCACACTGGATCTACAGCACACTGGCGGTGACGAACCGCGAGCGGCAGGAAGCCTGGCATGACTTCGGCGGCTTCCCGCGCGAGCTGTATGCGCTGCGCTACGACGCCCCGGGGTCGCCGGCCCTGGCCGCGCGGGTCAAGGCGCTGGTCGAAGGCGCCGCCATCCCCGGCGCGGGGTTTGTCGGCCAGGACGAGGAACGCCCGCTGGACCACGGCGCCTGGATGCCGATGCGGCACTTTTTCCCGGACGCAGACGTGCCGGTGGTGCAGGTCGCGCTGAACCCCTACCTGGCCCCCGCCACGCAGATAGCGATCGGCCGCGCGCTGGCGCCACTGCGCGAAGAGGGGGTGCTGGTGCTGGCCTCGGGCAGCTTTACGCACAACCTGCAGGAGGTGTTCGGCAGCGGAGGCCGGCGCGACCAGCATGGGCCGCAGGCCGAGCCCTATGTGGAAGCCTTCCGCAGTTGGATGACCGAGGCGCTGGACGAAGCGCTCGCCACCGGCGATACCAGCCGCATTGCCGACTACCGTGAGCAGGCACCCTATGCGCGCCGCGCACACCCGACCGACGAGCACCTGTTGCCGTTCTACGTGGCACTGGGCGCCGCGCTGGGGCCGGCGAGCGCAGGCGCGGGTACGCCCGCTCCCGCCAGCGTGGCGCGGGTCGCCGATGAAGTGACCTATGGCGTGCTTGCCATGGACAGCTTCGTGTTTGAAGGGATGGGTGCCGGCACGCCACTGCGCGCCGCGGCCTGAGCGACTACCGACCGCCTGGCGTCTTGGCCGTCCGCACGCCGTCCCGCGGCGGCAGGTAGCGCCGCGCGGCGCGGGCGCCTGCCAGCGCGATCCACCCCATCGTCAGCGCCACCAGCGCCAAGCCGGCGCGCAGGTTGGCCAGGTGCGCCACGCCCCCGATCAGCACCGGCCCCAGCAGCAGCCCGAGGTAGGCAAAGCGCGCCACGCGCGAAATCGCCTCGGCCGGCGCCACGCCCGGCAGCCGCGACGCGGCAACGAAGAAGATCGGCACCATATTGGCCGCGCCAAGCCCCATCAGCGTAAAGCCCGCCAGCGCGGCCACCGGCAGCGGCACCAGCAGCGCCAGCGCGATGCCGGCAAAGCCCAGCCAGGCGCTGCCCGTCAGCGTGGCGCCATCGCCCAGGCGCGCGCGCAGGCGGTCGCCGCCGAAGCGGCCGTACGCCATCCCGCCCGAGAACGCGGCGTAGCCCAGGCTGATCCAGCCCTCGGGCGCCTGCGCCACGTCGCGCATGTAGACGCTGGTCCAGTCGTACATGGCACCCTCGCCGATCAGGCCGAGGAAGGCCAGCAGGCCCAGCAGCCACAGCGCGCGCACCGCATGGTCGCGATGGTGGCCGGCCGACGCCATCACCGGATGGTCGGGCAGCAGCCCGGGCAGCGTACCCAGCGCCACCAGCGCGGTCACGCCCGCCATCATCGCTGCATGCACCATTGGCGCCACGCCCAGCGACAGCATCAGCCCGCCGAAGCCGGCCCCTGCCATGCCGCCCAGGCTGAACATGCCGTGCAGCGCCGACATCACCGGCCGCGTGCGGCTGGCCTCGACCGTGGCGGCCTGCGCGTTCATGGCGACGTCGAAGGCCGCATTGGCCATGCCGAACGCCACCAGCGCGGGCAGCAGCAGCCAGAACGAGGGCATCGCCAGGATCGCCACCGTGGCCAGCGCGAACAGCAGCCCGCCGGCCATCGACGCGCGCGCGCTGCCCGCGCGTGCCACCCAGCGCCCGATCGGCCCCATCGCCAGGATGGCGCCGCCGGCCACCGCCAGCATCGCCAGCGACAGCAGCGCGTCGGACAGGCCGAAGCGTTCCTTGATGGTGGGGATATGCACGCCCCAGGTGGCAAAGGTGGCGCCGTTGACGAAGAACAGCGCCATGGTCCCGCGCGTGGCGCGCGCGACATGGCCCGGCGCGGACAGGGCGGCGGCGGTCGAAGGGGTAGGGGAATCGGGCATGGGTACAGCGGCAGCCGGGTACTGCTGTGCCCGGCCTGCAAAAGCCGTCATTGTCCCGCATCGGCGCGAAACGGGTATGACGGTCCTGCCGGGCCGCTACCGCGCGGTGCGATCCACGCGCAGCAGCCCGCGCCGGTGCAACGCGTAGCCGAACGCCAGCAGCGCGGCCAGCGCCAGCGCCACCATCGCCCACAGCATCAGCCAGTAGCCACCCGCGGCGCTCCACAGCAGCGCGCCCAGCCACGGCGCCACGGCCTGCATCAGCAGCACCGGCGTCATCATCAGCCCGTTGAGCGTGGCGTAGTGGTGGCGCGAGATCAGCTCGGGCATGGCCATCGCGCGCAGCATGGTGTTGACGCCGTTGGCGCAGCCATACAGCACCGCGGCCACCATCAGCCACGCGCCGTGCCCGAGTGCGAAGCCCAACAGCCCTGCGCTCATCAGCACATAGACCGGCAGCGACAGCCGCACCGGATGCCGCACCGCCGCGCGCATCATCAGCAAGCGGCCCGCCACCTGCGCGGGCCCGATCAGCGCCGCCACCACCAGTTGCTGCGCTACCGGCAGGCCCTTCTCTGTCAGCATCGGGATCAGGTGCGCGCCCAGCAGCGAGGCCACCACCGCAGTCGCGGTGAAGGCCAGCACCACGGCCCAGAACACCGGCTGGCGCAGGGTGGCGCGTGCGATGCCGCGGCTGCCGGCATCGGCGTCGGACGGGGTCATGCCGGTATAGGTGGGATGCAGTGCGTAGCGCATGCGCGCGTGCAGCGGCGCGCAGACCAGCAGGTTCAGCGCGGCAAAGCCGATCAGCGTCGGGCGCCAGCCGGCATGGATCACCAGCCATTGCGCCAGCGGCACGAAAATCGTGCTGGCAAAGCCGGCCATCAGCGTGACCACCATGATGGGCTTCTGGTACTGGTCGCCATAGGCCTGGCGCAGCACCACGAAGGCGGGTTCGTACAGCGTGGTCGCCATGGCCAGCCCAAGCGGCACCCACATCAGCACGAACATGGCGGGCGAGGGCGTCCACGCCCACAGCAGCAGGCCGATGGCGGCCAGCACCGAGCCCGCGCCCATCACCTTGCGCGCCGGCGCGCGGTCCAGTAGCCGGCCGACCGCAAACGAACACATCGCCCACACCAGCAGCCCCAGCGAATAGCCGCCCGCCAGGAAGGGCTTGGACCAGCCCAGGCTGCGGATCATCGGGTCGATAAAGACGGTGAAGGCGAAGAACAGCGTGCCCCAGGAGATGGTCTCGGTCAGGCCGAGGATCCAGACCAGCCGGCGCGGCGGCGTGGCGGGGTGCGCGGGTCCGGAGCGTGCCGGGCTGGCGTCTGTGCTGGCGTTGGCGGCGTCCGCGTCGGAGCTGGCTTCTAGTGTTGTCATGGCGGGCCCGGCGGGGGATATCGCCATGGGTGGCGGCGCGTGGGGCCAGTCGGAAATTGTAGCGATCCCGTGCGCAATCTGCGGCGGGACGCGTTCGTTACTGTGCGGTCACCGGCGTGGGCGGTCCCTTCAGTTCGACCACGTTGCCGTCCGGGTCCTGAATATAGAGCGAGGGGCCTTTGCCCTCGGCGCCGAAGCGCTGCTCCACCTCTCCCACCTGCACGCCATGCTGCGTCAGCCAGGCGCGCAGCGCGCCGGCATCGAACGGGTCGATACGCAGGCAGAAGTGGTCCAGGTTGCGCCCTTCCACGCCGGGACCCGCACCGCCGGCACGGCCCAGCGGGCCGTCGAGCGAGACCAGGTCGATCAGCGCATTGCCCGCACGCAGCTGGGTCAGTCCCAGGTCCGTCTGCTCGCGCTCCACGCTGCAGCCCAGCACGTCGACATAGAAGCGCCGCAGCGCGTCCACGTCGGCGCTGCGCAGTACCAGGTGATCAATGCCGAGGATGCGGAACATGGCAGCCTCAGTGGTGCAGGCCGTCGTAGTCGATGACCTTCAGGCCGTCCAGGTCCACGTTGTCCAGGCAGCGCACATTGACCCCGGCCATCGGCTTGCCGTCCTTGTCCTGGCCGTCCGCATACGGGCCGCAGCCACAGACCGGGCAGAAGCGGTGCGCGATCTTCATGGTGTTGAAGCGATAGGTGGAGGCGTTGCTCTCGGGCGTCTCGAGCTTGAAGCTCGCGCGCGGCACGAACCACAGCAGGTGGCCGCGGCGGCGGCAGATCGAGCAGTTGCAGCGGATCACGCTGGGGATGCTGTCGGCTTCGACCTCGAATGCGATCGCGCCGCAGTGGCAGCTTCCGTGGTAGGTCATGTCGTCTCCTTGTCTTGAGCGCCTGGCGCGAGCAGAGCCGGGAATCCCATGCGCAGTCGTGGTGCGCCGCAATATGCCGGCAGATTGTTGCCTTTTTGACAGTGTAGCGCCGCCACGGGTGCCACAATGTCTCCAAACGATTTCAAGACGATGGCGGCCACCGCGCCCGCCCACGCCCCTACAAAGGAGACTCGCATGAGCGACACCCACGCGCCTGCACGCGCCACCTTCAGCCACATGGAACAAGGCACCCGCGAAGACTGGGCCGCCATCTCCGCCGAGTTCATGCCCTTCGCGCAGGCGCTGCCGGACCGCGTGCTGGCGCACCTGCGGCTGCTCGACGGCGATTGCGGCGGCTTCCCGGTGGACCGGCTGACGCATTCGCTGCAGACCGCGACGCTGGCGCACCGCGACGGGCAGGACGAGGAGTACGTGGTCTGCGCGCTGCTGCACGATATCGGCGACACGCTCGGCAGCTTCAACCATCCGGATATCGCCGCGGCCATCCTCAAGCCCTTCGTCAGCGCCGAGAACCTGTGGATGGTGGAAAAGCATGGCGTGTTCCAGGGCTACTACTTCTTCCATCATCTCGGCCTGGACCGCAACCTGCGCGAGCAGTACCGCAGCCAGCCCGAACTGTTCGAGCGCACCGCGGAGTTCTGCCGCAAGTACGATGCCGCGGCGTTCATGACGGACTACGACACGCTGCCGCTTTCATTCTTCGAGCCGATGGTGCGGCGCGTGCTGTCGCAGCCGAAAAACTCGATGTATGTGAAGCCGGGCGAAGCGACGCTCGCGCAGCCCTGAAAGGACAACGGCCTCGCTTCATGCAAAGCGAGGCCGTTGTGTGATGCGGCGCCGGTCAGGCCGCGCGCTGTGCCGTCTCCGGATGCCGGAACTGCTCCAGCAGCTTCGCCCAGCGCCCGCGCACCGCCTTCAAGTTGTTCTCCTTGATGTGGCCGAAGCCGCGGATGTCATCAGGCAGGTTGGCCAGCGTCACGGCGGTGTCGTAGTTGGCCGCATTCAGGCCCGCCACCAGTTCATCCAGCAACGCCCGGTACTCGCCGATCAGCGCGCGTTCCGTGCGGCGCTCCTCGGTCTTGCCGAAGAGATCGAACATCCCCCCGCGCAGCCCCTTCAGCTTCGCCAGCACGCGGAACACTGTCATCGTCGACGGACCGAACTTGCGCTTGACCAGCTGGCCCTTGTCATCGCGCTTCGAGGTCATCGGCGGTGCCAGCCAGAAGTTGAGCTGGTAGTCCTTGCCCGGTTCGCCTTCGAACTGCGCACGCAGCTTGTCGAGGAAGACAGGGTCGGTGTAGAGCCGCGCCACCTCATACTCGTCCTTGTACGCCATCAGCTTGGCCAGGTTGCGCGCCGCGGCCTCGGTCAGCGGCAGGGCCTTGCCGCTGCCTGCCAGCGCGCTTTCGGCCGCGCGCACGCGGTCGATGGCTTCGCGGTAGGTGCGCGCGTAAGCGGTGTCCTGGTAGGCCGTCAGGTGTTCCATGCGGCGGGCGATCAGCTTTTCCAGCATCGCGCCGCTCGAGGTCGGCAGCTTCACAACTTCCGCGCCTTCGGCGGTGCTCTTCAGCTTGCCGGTCAGCGACAGCACGTGCTCGGGGTCGTGCGCCATATGGCGGCCCCAGTCGAACGCGGCCTTGTTCTTCTCGACGGCCACGCCGTTGAGTTCGATGGCGCGCTCCAGTGCCTGCAGCGTCAGCGGGATCCAGCCCTTCTGCCAGGCGTAGCCCAGCACCAGCGGGTTGGTGTAGATCGCGTCGCCCAGCAGCGCCACGGCGAGACCCGAGGCGTTGATGAACTCGCACTTCTCGCCCACGGCGGTGCGCACGTCCTGCTCGGCCGACAGGCCGGGGAACTGCCACTTCGGGTTCTTGATGAAATCCGCCGTCGGCGTCTGCGCGGTGTTGACTACGGCGCGGGTGCGGCCGGCCTGTGTCTTGGAGATGACTTCGTCGGTGGCCGACACGATCGCATCGCAGCCGATCACCAGGTCCGCCTCGCCCATCGCGATACGGGTGGCGTGCAGGTCGTCCGGGCGCGCGGCAAGCTGCACGTGCGACAGCACCGCGCCGCCTTTCTGCGCCAGCCCCGCCATGTCGAGCACGGTGACGCCCTTATTCTCCAGGTGCGCGGCCATGCCCAGCAGGCCGCCGATGGTCACCACGCCGGTGCCGCCCACGCCGGTCACCAGGATGCCGTAGGCGCGGCGGATCGGCGGCAGCTCCGGGTCAGGCAGCGCGGGCAGGGTGTCCATCGACACGCCGTGCTGCTCGGGCTTGCGCACCTGCGCGCCTACGGCCGTGACAAAGCTCGGGCAGAAGCCATTCAGGCACGAGAAGTCCTTGTTGCATGACGACTGGTTGATCTGGCGCTTGGTGCCGAAATCCGTTTCCAGCGGTTCCACCGACAGGCAGTTGGACTTGACCGAGCAGTCGCCGCAGCCTTCGCACACCGCGTCGTTGATAAAGGCGCGGCGTTGCGGATCCTCCATCGTGCCGCGCTTGCGGCGGCGGCGTTTTTCGGTGGCGCAGGTCTGGTCGTAGATCAGGATGGAGCAGCCCGGCACCTCGCGCAGCTCGCGCTGCACGCTGTCGAGCTGGTCGCGGTGATAGATCGTGATGCCTTCGGGCAGCTTGATCGCGCCGTTGTACTTCTCCGGCTGGTCGCTGACGATGACGATCTTCTTCGCGCCTTCGCTGTGCACCTGCCAGGCGATGTCCCGCACCGAGAGCTGGCCGTCCACCGGCTGGCCGCCGGTCATCGCCACCGCATCGTTGTACAGGATCTTGTAGGTGATGTTGACGTTGGCGGCGATCGACGCGCGGATCGCCAATAGGCCGGAGTGGAAGTAGGTGCCGTCGCCCAGGTTGGCGAACACGTGCTTGTCGCCCGCGAACGGCGCCTGGCCGATCCACGCCACGCCTTCGCCGCCCATCTGGCTGAAGGTGCTGGTATTGCGGTCCATCCACACCGTCATGTAGTGGCAGCCGATGCCGGCCAGCGCGCGCGAGCCTTCAGGCACATTGGTCGAGGTGTTGTGCGGGCAGCCCGAGCAGAACCACGGCTTGCGCTCCGCCGTCACGCGCGGCGTGGCCAGCGCCTTTTCCTTGGCCTCGATGATGGCCAGGCGCGCGGTGATGCGCGCGCGCACGTCCATCGGCAGCTCGAACTTGTCCAGCCGCGTGGCGATGGCCTTGGCGATGATCGCCGGCGACAGTTCATAGTGCGCCGGCAGCAGCCAGTTGCTTTGCGGGATCGACCATTCGCCGCCCGCGTTGTCCTTCTCGTCGAACTTGCCGTAGACCTTGGGGCGTACGTCGTCGCGCCAGTTGTACAGCTCTTCCTTGAGCGCGTACTCCATGATCTGGCGCTTCTCTTCGACCACCAGGATTTCCTGCAGGCCTTCGGCAAAGGCGCGGGCGCCGTGCGCCTCCAGCGGCCACACGCAGCCGACCTTGTACAGGCGGATGCCGATCTGCGAGCAGGTGGCATCGTCCAGGCCCAGGTCGGCCAGCGCCTGGCGCGTGTCGAGATAGGCCTTGCCGCCAGTCATGATGCCGAAGCGCGCGTGCGGCGAATCGATCTCGATGCGGTCGATCTTGTTGGCGCGCACATAGGCCAGGCCCGCGTACCACTTGTAGTCAAGCAGGCGCGCTTCCTGTTCCAGCGGCGGATCCGGCCAGCGGATGTTCAGGCCGCCCGGCGGCATGATGAAGTCGTCCGGCAGCACGATCTGCACGCGGTGCGGGTCCAGCTCCACCGAGGCCGAGGATTCCACCACGTCGGTCACGCACTTCATCGCCACCCATAGCCCGGAGTAGCGGCTCATGGCCCAGCCGTGCAGGCCGTAGTCCAGGTATTCCTGTACGTTCGACGGATACAGCACCGGCAGGCCGCAGGCCTTGAAGATATGCTCGGACTGGTGCGCCAGCGTCGAGGACTTGGCCGAATGGTCGTCACCGGCCAGCACCAGCACGCCGCCGTGCTTCGACGATCCCGCCGAGTTGGCGTGCTTGAACACGTCACCGGTGCGGTCCACGCCCGGCCCCTTGCCGTACCACATGCCGAACACGCCATCGAATTTGGCATCCGGATACATGTTCACCTGCTGCGACCCCCACACCGAGGTCGCAGCCAGGTCCTCGTTGAGGCCGGCCTGGAACACGATGTTGTGCGCGGCGAGGTGCTTCTTGGCCTTCCACAGCGACAGGTCCAGCGCGCCCAGCGGTGAGCCCCGGTAGCCGGAGATGAAGCCGGCGGTATTCAGGCCGGCAACGCGGTCGCGTTCCTGCTGCAGCATCGGCAGGCGGACCAGGGCCTGCGTGCCGCTGATATAAATGCGGCCACGCTCCAGCGTGTATTTGTCTTCGAGGGAAACGTTTTCGAGCGCGCGGCGGATGGCGTCGCTGACCGGAGGGGTCAGGGGGGCATTCATAGGTGCTCCTCTATGGGCGTGCTGTCGGGATCACCGACACTACAGTTGTGGGCAACCGCCTCGTGACCTCTTGTGAAGGCGTTGGGCGGTCGTGTCTCTGCGCGGCATGGTAGCACCGCCACATAATTGGCGGTACCTTGCGATGCAGCACAAAGCGTGCCCGTGGCGCCCGTGATTTCCCGTATAGACAGGGTTCGCGTGTACACTGCGTTGCATCGAGATGGCCCGCGCCTGCTGCCAGGCTGTCTGCGATGCGCCACATCTGCACAGCCAGCCTGGTGCAACCTGCTTTCCGATTGCTCGTCCTAATAACCCAATGAGACGGGCAAACCAGCGAATACCTGACCATGACCAATTCCCCCCGCCAGGGCACCGCGACCCTGGCCGTGCTGATCGACGCCGACAACGCGGCGCCCGCCATCGTCGAAGGCCTGCTGGCCGAGGTCGCCAAGTACGGCGTGGCCGCCGTCAAGCGCATCTACGGCGACTGGACCCGGCCCAACCTGGCCGGCTGGAAAGAGCGGCTGTTGTCGCACTCGATCCAGCCGATCCAGCAGTTCCGCTACACCGTGGGCAAGAACGCCACCGACAGCGCCATGATCATCGACGCCATGGACCTGCTGTACACCGGGCGCTTCGACGGGTTCTGCATCGTCTCCAGCGACAGCGACTTCACCCGGCTGGCCTCGCGCATCCGCGAACAGGGCCTGACCGTCTACGGCTTCGGCGAGCGCAAGACGCCCAAGCCTTTCGTCACCGCCTGCGACAAGTTCATCTACTCCGACGTGCTGCGCGCCGCCGAAGCCGATGCGGAAGCCGATGGGGGCGACGGGACCACCGCGCCCACGCGCAAGCGCAGCACCGGCGAGCTGCGCCAGGATTCGCGCCTGGTGCGCCTGCTGCAGAGTGCGGCGCAGGCGGTGTCGGACGAGGACGGCTGGCTGACGCTGGGCAGCATGGGCAACCATATCGCCAAGCAGGCGCCGGAGTTCGACTCGCGCAACTACGGGTACGGCAAGCTTTCGGAGCTGGTCACTGCCACCGGGCTGTTCGAGGTCGAGACCCGCAACGGCGGCAACAACAAGACCATCTGGATTCGGCTCAAGAAGCGTTCCAAGGGTGGCGGCGAGAGCGACGGGCGCGGACAGCCGCAATCGCAACCGCAATCGCAACCCCAGCAGCAGCGCCCGACGCAGCAGCAACCTGCCCACCAGGCCGAGCCGTCGCGCCGCAACCCGGGGCCTGCCGCCGCGGAAGCGCCTGAACTGGCCCCTGAACCGGCGCCGGTGCCGGAGCCCATGGCTGCGCAGCCCGAGCCGGAACCGGAAGCCGAGCCGCCGTTTGTTGCTGCCGATGCCATGCAGCCTGAGCCGGAAGCGGTACCGGAGCTGGAAGCCGCGCCGCAGCCTGAACCGGAACCCATGCCGCGCGGCCGTGCGGGCGCGCGCAAGCGCGCGGCGCGCCGCCCGGACGTGACGCTCAGCGAAACGCCGTGGCCGATCGATCAGTCGGTGTTTGCCGCGCCGGGGACGACGGTGCTGACGGCGCAGGTCGAGCCCCAGCCCGAGCCGACGCCTGAATTGCAGTCCGTAGCCACGCCGGCGCCGGCCGCCGAAGCGGCACCCGCGCCGGCACCGGCCAGGAAGACGCGCAGGCGTCCGAGCAAGAAAGAGAAAGTTGAGTGATGTGGCAGGCCGGCGTGATGCCGGCTGCAAGCTGCCTCAGCGCCGGCCTTGTGCCGGCGCTTTGCTTTAGCGCACCAGCTGGTTGATCTCGATGATCGGCATCAGCACCGCCAGCACGATCAGCAGCACCACCACGCCCATGGTCAGGATCAGCAGCGGCTCCAGCAGACTGGTCAGGAACAGCGTGCGGCGTTCCAGTTCCTGCGCCTCGCCCTGCGCGGCGCGGTCCAGCATCACCGGCAGGTTGCCGGTGGCCTCGCCGGAGCGGATCAGGTGCACCAGCACCGGCGGGAACTGGTTCTGCGCCGCCAGCGCGCGCGCCAGCGAGGCGCCTTCGCGCACGCGCGTGTTGGCGTCTTCCACGTTGGCGCGCAGCGCCTCGTTGGTCAGCGTTTCGCCTGCCGCCTGCAGGCTGCGCAGGATCGGCACGCCGGCCGACACCAGGATCGCCAGCGTGCCGGCAAAGCGCGCGGTGTTGTAGCCGCGGATCAGCTTGCCCAGCAGCGGCGCGGTCAGCAGCCAGCGGTGCCATTCCAGCCGCACCGCGGGCTGCTTCAGCACGCTGCGGATCGTGAACGCTGCCGCCGCCAGCACCGCCAGCGCCGCCCACCACCAGTTCCGCACGAAGTCCGACAGCGCCAGCATGATGATGGTCAGCGTCGGCAGCTTCTGCTTGGTATTGGCGAACACGCTCACCACCTGCGGCACCACATACGACAGCAGGAAGATCACGATGGCGAACGCCACCACCGTGACGATCGCCGGGTAGGTGAAGGCCAGCCGGATCTTGGCGGTCAGGGTGTTGCGCGACTCGATATAGCCGGCCAGCCGCTCCAGCACTAGCCCAAGGTGGCCGGAATGCTCGCCCGCAGAAACCAGCGCGCGGTAGATGTCGGGGAAGTCGCGCGGATGCTGGGCCAGCGCCACCGACAGCGAGCTGCCGCCCATCACCTCGGCGCGGATGCCGGCCAGCAGTTCGTGCACGTAGGCGCGTTCAGCCTGGTCCGCCAGTGCGCCCAGCGCCTCGTCCAGCGGCAGGCCGGCCACGATCAGGCTGGCGAGCTGGCGCGTGAACAGCGCCTGTTCCTGCGTCGACAGCTTGCGCGCGAACAACTGGCTGCCGCTGCGCGGCGCCAGGCCGGCGCCGGCCAGCGCATCGACGGTCAGCGGCGTGAGCCCGCGCGCTCGCAGCTGCGAGCGCGCCTGGCGCGGACTGTCGGCCTCGATTACGCCGCGGTCGGTCTTGCCGGCGGCGTCGGCGGCTTCATAGCGGAAGGCTGGCATCCGGGCGGCTCCGCTCAGTCGCGCGTGACGCGCAACACTTCCTCAAGCGAAGTCGCACCGCTGTCGATCCAGCGCTGCGCATCGCCGCGCATGGTGTGCATGCCGCGCGCCAGTGCCGCCTGCTTGATCTCGGACTCGGGCGACTGCCGGTGGATCATGGTGCGGATCTCGTCATCGACGGTCAGCAGCTCATAGACGCCCATGCGCCCCTGGTAGCCCGACTGGGCGCACTTGTCGCAGCCCACCGGGTGCCACACGCGCTGCAGCGGTTTCCCCTCCGCCTGCAGGACTTCGGCCCCGGCGGCGGTCACCTCGATCACATTCTCGCGCTTGCAGTGCGGGCACAGGCGCCGTACCAGCCGCTGCGCCAGCACCCCGAGCAGCGACGACGACAGCAGGAACGGCTCGATCCCCATGTCGACCAGGCGCGTCACCGCCGAGGCCGAGTCGTTGGTGTGCAGCGTGGCCAGCACCAGGTGGCCGGTGAGCGAGGCCTGCACCGCGATCTGCGCGGTCTCAAGGTCGCGGATTTCGCCGATCATCACCACGTCCGGGTCCTGGCGCAGGATCGCGCGCAGGGCCTTGCCGAAGGTCATGTCGATGCGCGGGTTGACCTGGGTCTGGCCGATGCCATCCAGGTCGTACTCGATCGGGTCTTCCACCGTCATGATGTTGGTGGTGCGCGAGTCCAGCCGCGACAGCGCCGCGTACAGCGTGGTGGTCTTGCCCGAGCCGGTCGGCCCGGTCACCAGCACGATGCCGTGCGGCTGGTTGATCAGGTGATCGAAGCCGCGCAGGGTACCCGGCGCCATGCCGAGCTTGGCCAGGTCCAGCCGGCCCGCTTCCTTGTCGAGCAAACGCAGCACCGCGCGCTCGCCGTGGCCGGTCGGCAGCGTCGACACGCGCACGTCCACCGGCCGCCCGCCCACGCGCAGCGTGATGCGGCCGTCCTGCGGCAGGCGTTTCTCGGCGATATCGAGCTGCGCCATGATCTTGATGCGCGAGATCAGCGCGCCGTGCAGCGCCTTCTTGGGCCGCACCACGTCGCGCAGCGTGCCGTCCACGCGGAAGCGCACCACCGACGACGACTCGAACGGCTCGATATGGATATCCGAGGCGCCTTCGCGCGCGGCCTGCGTCAGCAGCGCGTTGATCATGCGGATGATCGGCGCGTCGTCCTCGGACTCGAGCAGGTCTTCCACCGCCGGGATGTCCTGCATCAGGCGCGACAGGTCGACCTCGCCTTCCACTTCGCCCACCACCTGCGCGGCGCTGCCGTCCTGGCGGTTGTAGGCGTCGGACATGGCAAGCTCGAGCGCCTCCGGCTCCAGCACGCGCAGCCGCAGCGCGCCGTGCACACGTGCCACTTCGGCCAGCGCGGTCGGCGAGGTGGCGCGGCTGACCCACACTTCCAGCCCGTCCGGGCGCTGGTGCGCGATCAGCAGCGGCGCCTCGCGCGCAAAGCCGTACGAGACCAGCCGCGCGGCCATCGGCGAGGGCGGCTCGAGTGTCTCGGGAGTAGCGGATTGGACTTCGCTTGCCATGGCAGGGCTCAGTTCTGGCGGGCCGGCGTGGCCGGCTGCGCGGCGTTCAGCGTGGCGGATTCACCGCGCTGGCTCAGCGGCTGCGGCGCGGTCGCTGGTTGCGGGGCGGGCTGCGGCTGCCCCGGCACCCCCGGCTGCGGCGCATTCTGCGGAATGGTCTGCGGCAAGGGCAGCGGCGCGGCAACCGGGCCGTTCGCGCGCGGGTCGATGAACGGCGTGGTCGGCGCATCGGCGGGCGGCAGCATCGGCGTGTTCGGCTCGCGCAACATGATGTTAGGCGAAACGAAGCCCTGCTGCTGCGCTCGCATGTAGTCGTAGCGGTCCTGCGTCAGGCGGTCGGCGGCGCCAGCCGTGCGCATCACATAGGGGCGCAGGAACACCAGCAGGTTGGTCTTGCCGCGGTTCTTGTTCTCGTAGCGGAACAGGCCCCCGATCAAGGGGATGTCGCCCAGCAGCGGCACCTTCTGCACGCCGTCGCCGTACGTGTCCTCGATCAGGCCGCCCAGCACGATGATCTGGCCGTCGTCGACCAGCACGTTGGTCTCGATCGAGCGCACATTGGTGGTCGGGCCCTGGATCTGGGCGAGCGTGCCCGCCACCACCGACGATGACTCCTGGAAGATCTGCATCTTCACCAGCCCGCCGTCGGTGATCTGCGGCTTGACGCGCAGTGTGATGCCCACGTCCTTGCGGTCGAAGGTCTGGAACGGCGTGACCGAGGCCGCGCCGCCGGTCTGCGCGTAGGAGCCGGTGGTGATCGGGATGTTCTGGCCGATCAGGATCTTGGCTTCCTCGTTTTCCAGCGTGATCAGGTTCGGCGTGGACAGCAGGTTGACGCTGCCGTTGGTGCCGAGTGCGCGCAGCAGCGCGCCCAGTCCCATGGCCCTGTTGACGATGCCCAGGTTCAGGCCGCCCACATCGGGCACCAGCGATTGCGCGGCTGCAATGCCGGCGGTGCGGTTGCTGTCGAACAGGGCGCCGGCCAGCGTCAGGTTCAGGATGTTCTGGCCGCCGGAGCCGAAGTTGGTGCCGGCAAAGACGTTGTTGTTGCCGCTCGACGAGCTGATCAGGCCTTGCCACTGGATGCCCAGCTCGCTCGCCTGGGTGGAGGTCACCTCGACGATCATCGATTCGATGTAGACCTGCGCGCGGCGCGCGTCGAGGTCGTCGATCA
This sequence comes from Ralstonia pickettii, assembly GCA_050987995.1. Classification (GTDB taxonomy): domain Bacteria; phylum Pseudomonadota; class Gammaproteobacteria; order Burkholderiales; family Burkholderiaceae; genus Cupriavidus; species Cupriavidus pickettii_B. The sequence goes on along the minus strand of CP158803.1, from coordinate 4,201,431 downwards.
CGCCGCGCAGGTTGCGGTAGACCGGCTCGCTGGCGGTGATGATCAGCGAGTTGGTGGACGGGTCGGCCTGGATGATGCCGCCGGTGGTCGGCTGCGTACTGGTGCCGAACGACGCGGCGAAGGCCGAGCTGCCATAGGCGCCGCCGCCCGTGCCGCCGTTGCCGCTGCGCATACCGGTCTGGGTGCCGGTGGTGCCGCCAGTGAACTGCGAGCCGGTCGGCGTCGAGACGCTGGTCATGCCCGCGGCGCCGCCGATGCCGCCGGCGGCAGCGCCCGCGGCGCCGGGCTGGGTGGACGTGGTAAAGCTGCTGTCCGCGGCGACGATCGCCCGCAGCGTTGCCGCCAGCTTGACCGCATCCGCGTTCTTCAGCGGCACCACCCAGATATTGCCGGGGCGCGCGTAAGGCTGGTCGAGTTTCTCGATCAGCTGGCGCGCCTGCTGCAGCCGCGCACGGCTGGAGGCACGGATCATCAGCGCGTTGCTGCGCGGCTCGGCCACCACCGTGGTGCGCAGGCTGCTGTCGATGCCGGGGGCGGCACCGCCGCCGGCTGCGCCCGCGGCCGATGGGTCCATCAGCTTTTGCAGGACGAGCGCGGTATCGCTGGCGAGCGCGTGCTTGAGCGGCACCAGCTCGACCTCGCCCGAAGCCGGCGCATCGACGGCGGCAATGATGCGTGCCAGCCGGCGCAGGTTGTCGGCGTAGTCGGTGATGACCAGCGTGTTGTTGGCCGGGTAGGCCGTGATGGTGTTGTTGGGCGCGATCATCGGCCGCAGCACCGGCACCAGGTTGTTGGCCGATTCATAGTTGAGCCGGAACACCTGCGTCACCACCTGGTCGCCGCGACTGGCGCCGGGGCCGATCACGGTGGGCGAGCCCTGCAGCTTGGCGTCGGCCTCCGGCACGACCTTGGTGAAGCCGTTGCTCTCGACCATCGCGTAGCCCTGCATGCGCAGCACCGAGCCCAGTGTCTGCAGCGCCTGCGCGCGCGAGACCGGCTGCTCGGTGACCAGGTTCACCGTGCCCTTGACGCGCGGATCGATCACGAAGTTCTTGCCGGTGGCCTGGCCGACCGCCTTGATCACCGAATCGAGGTCGGCGTTGACGAAGTTCAGCACCACCTGGTCGCGGCTGGACGGCGAGATGTCGGGCGGCGCCGAAGGCGGGTTTGCGGCACCAGCCGGCTGGGCCCACAGCGGCGCGGGCGCCAGCAGCGAGATCCCGCACAGCAGGGCCACGGCGCGGGCACAGGCGGTCTGGTAAACAGGTCGGATGGCAGGGGTTTTCATAGTCATTTCCGGGCGCTCCTGGTTTTGCCTGGCTTCAGAAGCGCAGCCTTGTCACATGGTTGTCTCGTCGTCCCAGCAGGCTCAGCAGACTGGCCAGCTGGTTTGCCGCCTCGGGTTCGGCCTGCGCGGTGCCCTCAAAGCGCGCCTGCCGCCCGAGTGTGCCACTGCCCTCAAGGTGCAGCGGCCCGGCGATGGTACTCAGTTGCAGCTTGCCGCCGCCCGCGCCGGCCCAGTCGATCTCGGCGCGGTAGCTGCCGAGGGGGCGCAGACGGCTCACCGCCGACGACACCTGCTCGATGCGCAGCGTCATATGGCCGCTCATGCCGTTGCCGTTCTTGCCGTTGCCGTTCTTGCCGTTGCCCGAAAAACGGCCTTGCAGCGTGGACCAGTCCAGGCGCATCAGGCCGTCCGGGCGCAGCGTGTTGAACGGCGCGCCGATGCCTTCGAGCAGCGCGGCCGGCAAGCGGATGGCGCCGGACTGCGCGGTCCAGCCGCCCGGCGTCACGGTGATGGCCACCGGCGCGGTCATGGCCTCGGAGTGGCTTACCACCAGGCGCACGGTGCCGGTCAGCAGCGGCCAGAACGCCAGCGTCCATTGCAGCCGGCCGGGCAGCACGGTTGCGGTCTGGCTGCCGGTGCCGGCCGACAGCGCCAGCGTGGCGCTGCCATGCCACAGCGAGCCGCTGGCATCGGCCAGCAGTACCCGGCCCCGCGTCTGCGTGGCCACGCGCTCGGCGATCCACGTCGCCGGCAGCATCGCCACCACGGTCAGCGCCGCGCTCGCCAGCCCGATGCCAAGCCAGCGCAGCCGCCGCCACGCGCCCGGCCGGCGCAGCTTGCGGCGCGGCAGCCGCAGCGTTTCCAGCCGTACCATCAGCTGCGGCCGCCCGGACCCTGCAGGGTCGCGCTGACATTGACCAGCGCCGTGGCGCCGACATAGACGATGCGGGCGTCGATCACCTTCATCCGCTGTTGCTGGCGCACGTCCTGCAGCCAGCCGCTGACGGCGCCGAAGGGCACCTTGTCCAGTTGCACCAGCACGCTGTTGTCCGCGCCCGCGGCCAGCCGGGTCGCCTTCAGGCCGTGCTGGCCCAGGCTGTCCTGCAGCGCCTGCGTGAGCGCCTCACCGCGCAGCGCGGGCGCGGGCGTGGCCTTCAGGCCGCGGGCTTCCTGCGCCAGCGTTTCCATCTCGGCCAGGTCGGCGCGCATCTGGGGCAGGCTGCGCGCCAGGCGCTGGCGGCCCTCGGCGGCCGGCTCCCACAGCAGCGTATAGCCGATCACCAGCGCCAGCACCGCGCCGCCGCCGGCGAGGATCGCCTGTTCGCGCGGGTTGCGGGCCGACCAGAAGGCGTTGAAGCGTTCCTGCCATACCTGCGGCACGGTCGGACGCAGCCGGGCCAGGCGCGCGCGCAGCGGGGCAGGTACGGCTGGCCGGAGGGAGCGGGGCGTCTGGCTGCGGGCTGAGTCTTTCATTGCGTTCATGCTTGCTCGTCGGCCCGGTTACAGGCCTGGCCTGACGGTCCAGCGCGATCCGGGCGTCACGGGGGTGCCGGCACTGGTGCCCGCGCTGCCTGCCGCACTGCCGGCCTTGTCTTCTTCCATCTGCAGCCCGGCCTGGCGCGCGGCGCCGCGCAGGCCGGCGGTGTCCGTGCCCGGCTTGAGCATGACCACCAGCATGCGGCCGCGGTATTCCAGCGCCTGCAGGGCGTCGGGCGGCAGCCGGCGCGCGGCCTGGGCGAAGCGGTCGGCCAGCGGCAGGAAGTCCTCCGGCGTGCTGCGGCCGCTGGCGATGCGCAGCTGCTCGACCTGCCGGCGCATCTGCAGCGGCGCGTCCAGCACCGTCGGGATCTGCGGAAAGGTGCTGCGCAGCGTCTGCAATTGCGCCGCTTCCAGGCGCTGCTGCTCGCGCCGCAGCAGCAGCCAGTGGGTGTTCATGCCCAGGATCTGCACCAGCAAGATACCGGCCAGCAGCGCCAGCGGCACGCGCCACGCCAGCAGGTTCCAGCGGTCGGCGCGGCCCTGCGCGAACTCAAACTGCGCCAGGTCCAGTGCCGGCTCGCGCAGGCACGCCTGCGCGCCCTCGACCCACAGCCGCCAGCTGGTGCGGGCGGCCTGGCCGAGGTCGGGCACCGGGGCTTCGGCGGCCGCTTCGGCATCGGCATACCAGGTGCCGGCGGGCGCCAGCGCCTGCCAGGCGGCCAGCGCATCGTCGCCCAGCAGCAGGCCGTAGCCGGCATGTGCGCCGGTGCGCACGGTCAGTTGCCACTGATGGGCAGGGGCTGGTGCGGCGCGGGAGGCGGCCACGGCGGCGGGGTCGAGCAGCTCGTCGGTTTGCGCGAATGCGCCGGCGGCGGCTTCGACCACCAGCGTTGCCAGTTGCTCTGGCGTGGTCTCGGGCCCCGCGCTTTCACCGGCGGGACCGAGCGACGGCTCGGGCGAAACCTCCGGGGTGGTCAGCGGCACGCACAGCTGCGCGGCCAGCACGTGCCGGCGGCGATGGCGGTGCTCGGCAAAAGCGTCGAGCACGGCGCGCAGCCAGGCGCGGTCGGCCACCATCAACAGCCGCCGGCGCGGGCCGCGGGGGCCGCGAACGGGCACGCCGTCGTCCAGCGCCGGGCCCACGCCGATATGGCAGGGCTGCGCATCGGTGGCCAGCGCATCCTCGATCAGGTTGGGCAGCGCCTGTTTCAAACGCGCGGGCGGCAACGGCGGCACGCTGGCGGTGGTCAGCAGTACGTCGCTGGCGGCCAGGATCAGCACCAGGCGCTCGGCCGCGGGCAGGTCGGCGATGCGGGCGTGGCCTTCGCGCAACACTTCCGGTGCCGTGCGGGCATCCCCGCGCCGCGCCGGGGCGGCGGCTGCGGCGGTGGCCGTGCGTACCAGCGCGAACGGCAGGGCGCCGAACTGCCACGGTTGCGGCTGGTCATGCGGCCGATGCGGCAGGCGGACGTACAGGGTGGTGCTCAAGGTTTCCTTGCTCTGGCTTCTGTGGAACGGCTCGGGAAGGCGCATGGCCGTGGCATTGCGCCCTTGGTTGCCCTGGAATACCCCGTGGCCGGAAACCTGGCGGGGCGCGGGGATGCCGGCGGGCGGCCAGCGAGGCCGGACGGCGGCGGGTGGGCTGGTGCCACGCTCGCGCCAGCGCCGCAGCATACCTTGCCTGTGTGACTAAACCGCGTCAATACCATTCTCCCCGGGCGCAGTGGCCGGCAAATGCCGCATGGTGCCACGCTTTGTCCCAGACACTACCGCAGGTCCGGCAGCCGGTCCGCGTCCTGGATCCAGACCACGCGGGTGGTGTTGGTCGCGCCCAGCGGCTCGCCGCGGAATACCAGCGACACCTGCAGCCGGCTGGCGCGCTCATGGCGCACCAGTCCGTAGACCAGGAAATAGTGGGTACGGACGTCGAGCATGCTGGCCAGGTTGCCGCTATCCGCCTGCGGCGCCAGCGACGACAGCTGCGTCTGCAGGTTGCCGATATTGTTGAAGTAGGCACGGTCGCGCTGGCGTACCAGCTCGCGCGCGCGTTCCAGCGGCAGCTTGTCGATCACGGCGGCCAGCACCTCGGCGTCGGCGGTATTGGCGTTGACCAGCGTGCGCTCGGGCAGCACGGTGATGAAGGGCTCCAGTACCGCCACCATTTCCGACGTATAGCCGGGCAGCGCCAGCAGCCCCTGCACGCTGTCCAGCGGGCGCGGCGCGGTACGGCCGTCGCCGCCGCCGCCCTGGGCCGCTTGCAGCAAATTGCGCGCGGTGGTCTCGGCCAGCGACGGGTTCAGGCCCACGGTCTGCAGCAGCCGGCGGTAAGCGGCCAGAGCGGCCGGGTCGACCGAGGCCGCGCGGCCGCCCTCCGCGGTGGAGGCCCACACCACCAGGTTGGCCAGGTTGAAGCGCGCCTGCGCATCGAGGATGCGGCCGGACAGGAACGAGGTCTCGCCTGCCACATCCGTACGCAGCGATGCGCCGAGGAAGTCCGAGAGCCGTGTCTCGGCGATCGGCACGGCCCACGGCTCGCCCAGCTCGTCAACGCTGGTGCGGCGCTGGTCGTCGCGCAGGATCAGGCGCGCCCAGTCCACGGCGGCGCGCTCGATCCAGGTGGCCTGGGCCAGCAGCCGCTGGTTCTCGATGGCGCGGATCTGCACCTGCTGGCGCCACAGCATGCCCGACACCACCACCACCGCCAGCGTCACGATCAGCAGCGCGGTGACCACGGCAGCACCGCGGGCGCGGCGGCGGGCCCGCAGAGGACGATGGGGGCGTGGGGTGGCGTGCCTCATAGCCCGGTCATGCAGATCTTCTGGAACTGCCGCGGCGTGTCGCCGTCGCCCATGCGCGCGAAGATGGTCAGTTCCACCGCGCGCACCGCGGTGTTGGGCAGCGCCGCGCCGACGGCGGAAGCCGCCACCGCGCTGGCTGCATCGCCGCCGAACAGCACGTTGCGGATGCGTCCGGTATCGGCCTGCCAGCCGGCGGGCTCCACCCACGCACGCGCGCTCATGCCGTCCACGTTGGCCAGCACGCGGCGCACCTGCGACGCACTGTTGCCGCCGGTCTGGCGCAGCGCCAGCATGGCCGACTGCAGGGCGGCGCGATTGTCCACCGGCGGCGCGGCCACGCGCAGCAGGGTATTGCCGTCGAGCTGGTACGACAGCACCTGCCACGCCGGCGGCAGGCCTTCGTCGCGGCGGTCGCGCACCAGCAGCAGGCGGTTCTGGCCAATCTCGATCGGGCTGCCTTGCAGCAGCGTGGGGCTGGCGAGGTGCTCGCAATCGGCCTGGAACTGGCCGTAGAGGACCTTCAGCGCGTCCAGGCGCGCATCGTGGTCGGTGAGCCGTTCATGGCTGCGCGTCAGGCTGTCCAGCGCGCGCCAGCCGATCACCGCCATCACCGCCAGCAGCGTGATCGCGACCAGCATCTCCAGCAGCGTGAAGCCCCTGGAAGTGCGCGCGCGCCGGCGCTCAGAGCACATTGCGGGTTTCATTGGGGACGATGGTGACCAGCCACGCCAGCCGCACCGACTTGTCGGCGGCGGACGGGTAGACCGCGACCTCGACGCGGCGGAAGACCGGGTTGGGCGTGGCCGAGACCGACTGCTCGCAGTACAGCGGCGTGCCGCCCTGCGGGCAGGCATAGCCGCTGACGCCGGGCTCGGGCCAGGTCTTCGACAGGCGCATTGACGCCAGGTGGTTCTCGGCGCTCCATTCGGCCAGCATGCGCGTCTGCAGCGACGCGCTGGCATCGACCATCGAGCTCATCGCGCGCATCGCGGCGGTCAGCGCGACCGCCAGGATGGTCAGCGCCACCAGCACTTCGATCAGCGTGAAGCCGGCGCTGCGCCGGCGCATGGCAGGTCTGGTCATGGCGCGTTGGCGAAATAGCGCCCGCTGCCGTCGCCGGCAACGTCCACGCGGATCTCGCCGCGTACCAGGATCAGCCGTTGCGGGGCGTCGATCAGCTCGCGCCCGAAGATCAGCCGGGGGGGGCCGCCGGTGCCAGAAGTGCGGCCGCCCTCGGCGACGACGACCCGGTCCAGCGCCAGGCGCCAGTGGCCCGGGGCGAACACATCGGTGCGCATGGGGATCCAGCCGTTGGGGGTTGATTCCAGGAAGCGCCAGCCGCTGGCGTCACCCTCCCAGGCGATCGGGCGGGCGCCCAGCTGTGCCTCTTCCTGCGCCAGCTCGAACAGCCGCGCGATGCGCTGGCCGTCGTCCAGCACGCGGCCGCGCTCATTGGGCGAGGCGTTGATGGCGACCAGCGAGATCACGATGCCGGCGATCACCATGACCACCAGCAGCTCGAGCAGCGTGAAGCCCCGGCGCCGCCGACGGGTTGCGCTGGGGCGCGGCGCCGTGGTCATGGAAGGATGCGGGGCGCTGCCGCGCTTATTCCCAGTTGCCGATATCGGCGTCGTTGCCGTTGCCGCCGGCCTGGCCGTCGGCGCCGAAGCTGAACACGTCGATCTCGCCGCGCACGCCGGGGTTCAGGTACTGGTAGGGATGGCCCCAGGGATCCTTGGGCAGCTTCTCCAGGTAGCCGCCGCCCTTCCAGTTGTTGGGCACGGGCTCGGTGGTGGGCTTGCTGACCAGCGCGGCCAGGCTCTGCTCGGTGGTCGGGTAGCGGCTGTTGTCGAGCCGGTACAGCTTGAGCGCCTGCATGATCGACGAGATGTCCTGGCGCGCGGCCACGATGCGGGCCTCGTCCGGACGGCTCATGATCTTGGGCACCACCAGCGCCGCCAGCACGCCGAGGATCACGATCACCACCATGATCTCGATCAGGGTGAAGCCGCGCGCACGCCGCGCACGGCGAGCGGGCGCGGACGGAGAACGGGCTGGGCTGGCGGAACGGGTAGTGGACATGCGCATCGTTGGTGGACCTCGTTGCTTGGATGGCTGGGCCCGCGCCGCGACTGGGGTGAGGCGGCGGCGGGCCGGATTCGCCAGTCAGTATAACCGGCGCCACATGACTGTTTGATGGGAAAGCGCCTTGGGCGTCTCGGCGAAGTCCGATCCGCATTTCAGATCACCGTCAATTTAACTTGCATCCAGGATGCATCTTTTTTAAAATGTCGGCACGATGCAACTGACCCGCTTCTCCGACTATGCGCTGCGCCTGCTGATGTACGTCGCCCGTGGCGACGGCAGCCGGCCCATCACCATTGCCGAGGTGGGGCAGCAGTTCGAGATCTCGCACAATCACCTGGTCAAGGTGGCGGCGCGGCTGTCGAAGCTGGGCTGGATCACCGCCACGCGCGGGCGCCACGGCGGCCTGCAGCTCGGCCCCGGCGCCGAGCGGCTGACCATCGGCGCCATCCTGCGCGAGCTGGAAGGCCACAAGGCGATCATCGACTGCGACAACCCGCCCTGTGCGCTGAACGGCAACTGCCGCCTGCGGCGCGCGCTGGACGTGGCCGAACAGGCGTTCTACCGGGCGCTGGACGACGTCACGCTGGCCGACGTCACCGGCAGCCAGACGGCCGAGTCGATTATCCGGCTGCATCGGGATTTCCTGAACCGGCGTTCGGCCTGAGCGGATTCCTGTCCGCGCGGGCGCCGACGAGCGCCGGTTTTATTGTGAGCAAAAACATGCATTGAATATGCATGATTTCTTAGAACGGAGTGTTATTGATGCTGTCCGCCGCTTCCCGCCCCTATATCGATGCGAGCGTTCCCGTGCTGCGCGAACATGGCCTGGCCATCACCACGCATTTCTACCGCGAGATGTTCTCCGACCGGCCCGAACTGACGCAGCTGTTCAACATGGGCAACCAGGCCAACGGCAGCCAGCAGCAGTCGCTGGCCTCGGCCGTGTTCGCCTACGCCGCCAACATCGACAACGCGGCGGCGCTGACGCCGGTGCTCGAACGCATCGTGCACAAGCACGCGGCCGTGGGCCTGACGCCCGCGCACTACCCGATCGTTGGCCGCCACCTGCTGGGCGCGATCTCCGCGGTGCTGGGCGAGGCCGCCACGCCGCCGCTGCTGGCCGCCTGGGACGAAGCCTACTGGCTGCTGGCCGGCGAACTGATTGCCGCCGAGGCGCGCCTGTATCAGCGCACCGGCGTGAGCGCCGGAGCACTGACGCCGGTCCGCGTGATGCGTCGCGAGGCGCAGGGCGAGCAGGTGGTGGCGCTGACGCTGGCCGCCGCTGACGGCGGGCCGCTGCGCGACTTCCGCCCCGGCCAGTACGTCAGCGTCGAAGCGCGCCTCGATGACGGCACGCGCCAGCTGCGCCAGTATTCGCTGTCGGGCGAAAGCGGCCAGCCGACCTGGCGCATCTCGGTCAAGCGCGAAGACGGCGACCACACCACGCCGGCCGGCGCGGTTTCGAACTGGCTGCATGCCAACGCCCACGAGGGCACCGAACTGAAGGTGAGCGCGCCATTCGGCGACTTCACGCCGGCGCTCGACGGCCATCGACCGCTGGTGCTGCTGTCGGCCGGGATCGGCATCACGCCGATGCTGTCGGTGCTGCGCACGCTGGCCGCGCAAGGCTCGCAACGCCCGATCCTGTTCGCCCACGCGGCCCGCAACGGCCGCCATCATGCGCACCGCGCCGATGTGCAATGGGCGCGTGAGCGCCTGCCGCACCTGGCCACGCACGTCAGCTATGAGGCCCCGGAATCCGGTGATGTCGCCGGCCGCGATTACGACCACACCGGCACCATGCCGCTGGCCGAGCTGCTGAGCCAGCCCGACATGCAGCGCTTTATCGACGGCCGCTTCTACCTGTGCGGGCCGCTCGGCTTCATGCAGGCGCAGCGCCATGCGCTGGTCAGCGCGGGCGTGCCGGTGGCGCATATCGAGCGTGAGGTATTCGGGCCCGACCTGCTGGACGACCTGCTCTGAGCGGCAGTGGCGCGACAGACAGTGTCATGAGGCTCTGGTACGCTTGGCGCGTCCGCACTTCTGCGTCATTGCCCGCGCCAAGGGTACCGTTCCCGTGCCACTTACTCTCCGGCCTGACTTTCGCCTCGATGCCTCCGCCGCCTGGCTGCCGCGCCTGGCAAGCCTGGTGTTGTTTGTCGCGCTGTGCGCGCTGGCCACGTACTGGGCGCTGACCTTCAGCGCGATGCGGACCATTCCGGTCCCGCAAAGCGCGCGCGTGGCGCAGACCGAGGCGGTCGAGACCGGCGCGGTGGCCACGCTGTTCGGCGGCTCGGCGCAGGGCGGTCCGCGCGACGTGCAGCTGATCGGTGTGGTGGCCGAGGTGGACGGCGGTGCGGGCGCGGCGATCGTGTCGCTGGACGGCGGCCCGCCCAAGGCGGTGCGTGCCGGCGCCGAGCTGTCGCAGCAGATCCGGCTGGCGGAGATCCGCCAGCGCTCGGTGGTGATCGAGCGCAACGGCGTGCGCCAGGAAATCGCGCTGCCGGTGCAGGTGGGGGTCACGCGTGGGGCGCCCCCGTCCCCCGCGCAGCCATCCGCCTTGCCCACACCGCCCGCAGGCGCCACCGCGCCGATGGCGACGCCGATGCCGCCTCCGGCGCCGGTGGTGAGCCAACCGGCCGCACCGGTGCAGCAGCCAGGCCAGCAGCCCCAGGCCCAGCCGGTACAACCGCCGGCCCAGCCGCAGATGGCTGATCCCCGTCAGTACCAGCCGACGATGGCGCCGCAGGCGGGGGGCGAGGGCGCCCTCGTCCCCAAGAACTAGCCCTGCAGGAAAGCAATTATTCGTATTGGGTTGCGTTCCCTTACGCGTGCCGGCCTTTCTGTGAGCCCGGTAACATCGTATTAAAAGCGCCAACTTACGTGCATCGTCTGCGTTCTAATCCGTACAAGCCCACGTGATGAAAAGGAGCAAAGACATGCAACGCAATCACAAGCCGCAGATCCTGAAGCAGTTCCTGGCCGCATCGGCCGCCCTCCTGGTCGCCGGTGGCGCCTTTGCCCAGGCCAGCGCGCCTGCCGCGCCCTCCGGCCAGCCTGGCCAGCCCGGCCCCGGCCACCATCACCATATGGGCCACGGTGGCGGCATGTGGATGAAGTCGATCGATACCAATGGCGACGGCGCGATCTCCAAGGCCGAGGCCGACGCGATGTTCAACAAGATCGATACCAACCGCGACGGCAAGATCGACAAGGCCGAGATGGAAGCGCACCGCAAGGCCACCATGGCCGAGCGCCACGCCCGCATGCAGGCCGCCTTCGACGAGAAGTTCAAGACCGCCGACAAGAACGGCGACGGCGCGCTGACCAAGGCCGAAGCCAACGCCGGGCTGCCGCGCCTGGCCAAGCGCTTTGACCAGCTCGACGCCAACCGCGACGGCAAGCTGACCCGCGACGAAATCCGGGCCGGCATGGAGAAGATGCACCGCGACCACCATCGCGGTGAGCGCGGCCCGCGCGGCCAGGGGGCCCCGGGCAGCCAGCCCGCGCCGGCCACCCCGAGTGCACCGGGGGCGCCGGCCACCAGCGGCGGCTGATCCAGTGCAGGGCGGCCCGGCCGTCCTGCACGCGACCCCAGCAAGCGCGCGAGCCCATCGGGCCGCGCGCTTTTTTTCTTTGCTCGCGTCCCGCTGCCGCACCGTCACAAGCGTGCGTGTACCAGGAAGCTTCTGACTCGCGCGGCAAACGCCCGTAGAATGCCGCTTCCCTGTGCGCCGGGCTTGGCACCATCCTTGCCTGCTCCCGGTCTGCGGGCGCGATGGCGACACGCTGCAGCGCCGCGAGACAGATTGCCCAGCCCGACCGGCTGCCGCACGAGTGACCAAAGAGGCCGCCAGCCACTGCGAACGGGGCCTGATTCGGGCGCAATCAAACAAAAAATTGCGTACTTGTGCACGGCTTGCTAAATTTGCGCAAAAAAATTGCCAATAAACATATTGCGGAGCAACAATATCGTGAGCAAGGTGGAGTTGGACAAGATCGACCGGAAGATCCTGGAAGTGCTGCAGACCAACGGCCGGTTGACCAACCTGGAGGTGGCCGAGCGCGTGAACCTGTCGCCCAGCCCCTGCCTGCGCCGGATCCGGCGGCTGGAAGAGATCGGCGTGATCCGGCAGTACGCGGCGTTGCTGGAGCCCAACAAGATCGGGCTTGGCCTGCTGGCCTATATCAACGTCCGGCTCGAAAAGCACGGCGGCGCGCCCAAGGGCAAGGCGCCGCTGGACCTGTTCCGCGCCTCGATCGCGGTCTGGCCGGAGGTGGCCGCGTGCCACGCCATGACGGGCGAGATGGACCTGCTGCTCAAGGTCTACGTGGAAGACATGGAACACTTCGCGCGCTTCATGCAGGAACAACTGCTGGCGCATCCGTCGGTGATCGACGTGCGTTCGAGCTTCGCGCTGGAAAGCATCAAGGACACTACCGCGCTGCCGGTTGGCGGCGCGGCCTGACGGCAGCAACGCAAACAAAAACGGCGCATCGTAACGATGCGCCGTCTTGCATGAAAGGCCGCAAGGGCGGTCTCAGGCAGTATGCTTCTGCGGCACCATGGTGCGCCAGAAGCGCAGGCCGAAGCGGCGCGCGTCGCGCAGGTTGCGCTTTACTGCGTAGTCCAGGTCGGCGAGCTGCTCGTCCAGCGCCTCGGTCAGGCGGCTGACGGTGTCGGCGGGCGGCAGTTCCAGATAGGCGTCGGCCTCGCCGTAGGCGTACTGGACCTTCATGCCGGCCTTCTTGGCGATATGCATCATCGCCGCGTTGCGAGACAGGCAGTGCATGTACAGCGTGCGCACATTGGTGTTGCGGCCGTGGATGGCGGCACGCTCGAACAGCGCGCTGCCGATGCCGCGGCCGCGGGCGCTGCGCGACACCGACACGCCGAACTCCGCCACGCGGCCCTGGGCGTTGTCGCGCAGGTTGGCAAAGTGGCCCACGCCGACCAGCTCGAGCTTGTCGTCGTAGACGCCGAACACGCTGTCATGGTCGAAGTCGATGCTGTCGACATAGGCTTCGATCACGTGGTCGCCCACGGACTGGCCAAAACGGAGCAGGCGATCCTCCTCGCCGAGGGCGAGGAAATGCTTCAGCAGGCGCGAGCGGTGATGGGCCGCCAGCTCGCGCACCAGGACGGTGGCGCGCTGGGTGGCCTGTGCGGCTTGGGCTGCCTTGCGCAGATCTTCGTCGGTCAGTGCGCCGACGGCCTTGCTCAGTTCGAGCGGGTTCACGATATTTCCTTCCTGGTGCAATCAAAGATAAAAATAGCACTGTGTTGGTGTTCCGCCAGGCACTTTTCCCTGCGGCGGTGCAGTATTGTGCGGATTGGGGCAAACACCATCTTGATACAGCGCGAGAAGTATTGTAGGGGAATAGTCAGTTCCGCGTAAGCTTACTGCGCCGCAGCAGTGCCGCGTACTGCCGTCGGTACGCAATAATCCGAACAAAATCAAAGGCTTGAAAAAATGTGATGAATTGTTGCGCACGCTCTGGTGTTGATTTGATGCAACGCCAAAAGCCGCTGTCGCGCGCGTCACGACCTCGAGCCTTCCTCATCCGAGCCCTTTTCGATGACCGAACCCCCCATCGTTGTGATCTACGCGCATCCCACCCCCAGCCGTTCGCGGGTCAACCGCCCGCTGGCCGATGCGCTGGCGGCGTTGCCGCAGGTACAGGTACGCGATCTCTATCGCAGTTATGTGGATTACGACATCGACGTCGTCGCCGAGCAGCGTGTGCTGTCGGTATCGGACACGATCGTGCTGCAGTACCCGGTGCGCTGGTACAGCGTGCCGGCACTGCTCAAGCTGTGGCTGGATGAGGTGCTGGAGTCCGGCTGGGCCTTTGGCCCGGGCGGCACGGCGCTGCGCGGCAAGTCGCTGCTGGCGGTGGTGAGCACTGGCGGCACCGCCGATTCATATGGGCCCGACGGCAACCATGGTCATCCGATCGAGGATTTCCTGTTGCCGCTGGAGCAGACCACCTTGCTGTGCGGCATGAACTGGCTGCCGCCGGTGGTGCTGCACGACGCCGACAATGCCGACGCCCACGCGCTGGCCGACCATATCGCCCATGTCTGCGGACGGCTGGGCAGCGATGCCGCACCGGCGGAGGTGCAGGCATGAACCAGCACGACTTCCTGATTGCGCTGCTGGTGTTCCTGGTGGCGGCCGTGGTGGCGGTGCCGCTGGCGCGCCGCAGCGGCCTGGGCGCGGTGCTGGGCTATCTGCTGGCGGGGGCGGCGATCGGGCCGTTCGCGCTGCGCCTGGTCACCGATGTCGAGTCGATCCTGCATTTCTCCGAGTTCGGCGTGGTGCTGATGATGTTCGTGATCGGCCTGGAGCTGGAGCCGCGCAAGCTGTGGGCGCTGCGGCGGAGCATCTTTGGCTACGGCGGCGCGCAGCTGGCCGCGTGCGCGCTGGTAATTGGCGTGACGGCGGCGCTGGCGGGCGCGCCGTGGCAGGTGGCGCTGGTGGCCGGCCTCGGCCTGGCGCTGTCGTCGACCGCGATCGCACTGGCGACGCTGACCGAGCGCAACCTGTTCGGCACGCCCGCGGGTGCCGCCAGCTTTGGCATCCTGCTGTTCCAGGACATCGCCGCGATCCCGATGATCGCGCTGCTGCCGCTGCTGGCCACGCAGGGTGCCGCAGGCGCCGAGGGCGCAGCGCCAGGCACGACCGGCTGGCTGGCCGCGGGCAAGGCGGTGGCGGTGATCGGGCTGGTGGTTGCCGGCGGCCGCTACCTGGTGCGGCCGGCGCTGCGCTTTATCGCCCGCACCGACATGCGCGAGATGTTCACCGCGTTTGCGCTGCTGCTGGTGGTGGGCATCGCGCTGATGATGGACGCGGTGGGCCTGTCGATGGCGCTGGGCACCTTCGTGGCCGGCGTGCTGCTGGCCGACTCGGAATACCGCCACGCGCTCGAGGCCGACCTGGAGCCGTTCAAGGGCCTGCTGCTGGGGCTGTTCTTCATGGCGGTCGGCATGTCGATTGACTTTGCCGTGCTGGCGCGCTCGCCGTGGCTGGTGCTCGGGCTGGTGGCAGCCTTTGTCGCGGCCAAGACCGTGGTTCTGGCGCTGCTGGCAAAGCATTTCGCCATCGCCCGCGGCCAGCGGCTGCTGTTCGCGCTGCTGATCTCGCAGGGCGGCGAGTTTGCCTTCGTGGTGTTTGGCGTCGCCGGCGGCGCGGGCCTCGTGCCGCGCGAGACCGAAGCGCTGCTGGTGCTGGTGGTGGCGCTGTCGATGGTGGCCACGCCGTTGCTGCTGCTGGCCTACGACCAGCTGGTGGCGCCGCGCCTGGGCGGGCGCCGCGCGCGCCCGGACGAGGCCATCACGCCGCAGGACAACCCGGTGCTGATCGCCGGTTTCGGCCGCTTCGGCCAGATCATCGGGCGGCTGCTGTACAGCCAGGGTGTGGGTGTCACGGTGTTGGACCACGATCCGGATCAGATCGAGTTCCTGCGCCAGTACGGCTTGAAGGTCTTCTACGGCGATGCCACCCGGCTGGACCTGCTGGAAGCCGCCGGCATCGCCCGTGCGCGCATCCTGGTGGTGGCGATCGACGGCATGGACGAAAGCCTGCAACTGATCGACCGCGTGCGCGAGCGCTTCCCGGAGCTGCAGATCTACGCGCGGGCGCGCCATGTGTCGCACGTCTACCAGCTCAAGGACCGCGGCGTGCACCTGTTCGAGCGCGAGATGTTCGAGGGTTCGCTGATGCTGGGCCGGCGCGTGCTGGAGGGACTGGGCTTCGACCCGGCCGAGGCGCGCAACGTGGCGCTGCGTTTCCGGCGCCACAACATCCAGGCGATCGACCGCTTCTATCCGCACTACACGGATCAGAAAAAGCTGGTCTCGCTGGCGCGCCAGGCGCGCGACGAGCTGGAGGAGATGTTCCGACAGGACCGCGAGCAGCGGCGCCAGCGGGAAGAGGCGGAGTGGACCTGAAAACCGGGGAGGGCGGTGCTAGCGCCCAGCCGCAGCCCGCCCGGGCAGGCCGCCTTCGAGCAGGTCGACCACCATCTCGGCAAACTCCGCGTACGACAGCCGTCCGCCCGGCTTGAGCCAGGTGAAGGTCCAGTTGATCATGCCGAACACGGTCATGGTCAGCGCGGTCTGGTTATCGCGCGTGACCCGCTCCGGATAGGCCCGGCGCAGCAGGCGCGAGAAGGCGGCCACCACGTCGCGCTCGCGCCCGAGGATGAGGTCGCGCTGGGTGTTGGCCAGGAACTTGACGTCGTTGATCAGCGCGACGTGGCGGGTCTGCGAAGTCTCATACTCCGCCAGGAAGGCGCGAATCAGGTTGGCGAAGGCTTCCTTGTCGCTGCGGGCGTGGCGTTCGGCGTCGGCTTCCACTTCGGTGACCAGCAGCATCAGCCGGCGGGTATAGCGGTCCAGCAGGTCGAACAGGATCGCTTCCTTGCTCTCGTAATAGTGATAGAGCCGCGCCTTGGAGGTGCCGCAGGCGGCGGCCAGGTCGGCCATCGAGGTGCTGGGGTAGCTGCTGTTGGCGAAGGCGGCGGCGGCCAGGTCCAGGATCTGCTCGCGCTGCGCCTCGAAATCGGGTGCCTTGGTACGGGCCATAAATTCTTGTTACTCGCCGCCAGCACCGCCGTGGCGGCGCAGCTCGCAGGTCTCGAGCGAGTCGGCATTGCCGCGCAGCACCAGCTGGCCCATGGCGATCAGCTCGCGGCAGCGCCAGAACACAAACCAGTCGCTGGCCAGCAGGCCTTCGATCGCGCCCATCACGCTGCCCACCACCTGCGCCGCCGGGGTCCATTCGAGCGGCGCGCGCTCCATGATGATTTCGTCGATGGTGTGGTACGCCGCCGGCACCAGCGTGTTGCCTTTCCACAGGCGCACGTCGGCGTTTTCCTTGACGTTCTGCTGCCACTCGTAGCCTAGCCGTCCGAGGCGCAGCACCGAGACCGGGGCGATGGTGGAAAAGCGCCGCGCCAGCCGCGCGGGCGTGTACATGCCGATCGCCGCCAGGTTGCCCGGCGTGGGCAATTCCAGCTCGCGCAGGTCCATGGCGACTTCATTGATCCGTTGCGGTGCCTGGTACAGGTGGAACACCACCCGGCGCAGCATCAGCTGGTCGGCCGCGCTCTGGCCGTGCCAGATGGCGACTTCCATATCGTCCTTGCGCAGCGCCTGGAGCTGGTCCAGTGCCTGGCGCATCTCGGCGGCGAAGTCGATATCGGTGTGCGGGGCGACTCGCTGCCAGAAGCCGGAGCGGATCAGGCCGGTGCTGTCGATGTCGGCCAGCGGTCCTACCGCGAGGTCGTCGCGCAGCACTACGACTGGGTCGGGCCGCGCTGCCTGGGCCAGGGCCTGGCGCAAGGTCGTGCCTGCTACATCACCGTTGACGACGTGGATATATTGCATGGCCGTGATTGTATATGGGTGGGACGGTTCGCTGGCACTGCCAGCCGGTCATCCTCCCGCAAGCATCGCGCCAGCCGGATGCCGGTCTGCCGCCATTGTAATCACGGCGGTGCTGGCCCATACATGGCGCGGGTCGGCGATTGTCTGAACGCGCACGCCCATCCCCGGCGTGCGCCAGCCGTCAGCGCTCGTCGTAGCTGACCACCACCCGCGGCGTCAGCGCGCGCGCCTGGCAGGTGAGCACGAAGCCCTTTTCCATCTCCCACGGCTCGAGCGTGTAGTTCTTTTCCATCTCCACCTGGCCCTCCAGCACCTTGGCGCGGCAGGTGCAACAGACACCGCTCTTGCAGGCAAAAGGCAGGTCCAGGCCGGCGGCCAGCGCGGTGTCGAGCACGTTGGCGTCGTCCAGCGGCAGGCGCATGCTGTGCTGCTTGCCGTCGAGCACCACCACCAGCTCGGCCGTGCCGGCATGATCGCTGTGGGCGGGGGCTGCCGGCTTGCGCCTGGCCTGCTCGAGCGGCACGCCGAAGCGCTCGGCATGGATGCGGTGCGGATCGAGGCCGGCATCGCGCAGCGCCGCCTCGGCCTCATCGATCATCGAGGCCGGCCCGCAGACGAAGGCCGCGTCGATATCTTCGACGGGGATCAGCGTCTGCAGGAAGGCGCTCACGCGGGCATGGTCGAGCCGGCCGTGCAGCAGGTCGACCTCCTGCGGCTGGCGCGACAGCACGTGGTAGAGCGTGAAGCGCGACAGGTACTGGTTCTTCAGGTCCTCCAGCGCTTCCCAGAAGATGATGCTGTCGACGTTGCGGTTGCCGTAGACCAGCGTGAAACGGCTGAGCGGCTCGGCCTGCAGCGTGGTGCGGATCAGCGACAGCACGGGGGTGATGCCGCTGCCGGCGGCAAAGGCGACGTAGTGGCGCGCGGCGGCCGGGTCCAGCGGCACGTGGAAGCGCCCGTCGGGCGTCATCACGTCAATGACCTGGCCGGGAGCGATGCTGTCATGCAGGTGCGAGGAAAAGAGCCCGTCCTCGACCAGCTTCACGGCCACGCGCAGTTCGCCGTGCTCGTCATAGTCCTGCACCGCCGAGCAGATCGAGTACGAACGGCGCAGGTCCTTGCCGTCGACCGGCGCCCTGAGCGTCAGGAACTGGCCCTGCGTGAAGCGGTAGGCGTCGCGCAGCGCGTCCGGCACCTCGAACGCGATCGAGATGGTGTCGGCGGTCTCGGGGCGCACCTGCGCCACGCGCAGCGGGTGGAACTGTGGAGTCATGGCAGCCTGGCTTCGGCCCGGCGGGGCTCAGTAGGGTTTGAAATAGTCGAACGGCTCGCGGCAGTCCAGGCAGCGGTACAGCGCCTTGCATGCGGTCGAGGCGAAGCGCGAGATTTCCTGCGTATGCACGCTGCCGCAGCGCGGGCATGCCACGGTGTCGGGCGCGCCGGCGCGGGCGGCGCGCGGCACGAAGCTTAGCGGCTGCGCGGCGGCCGGGGGGCCGCACTGGCCCGGCGGCGTGATGCCGAATTCGCGCAGGCGCTCGCGTGCGGCCGGGGTGATCCAGTCGGTGGTCCATGCCGGCGACAGCACGGTGCGGATTCGCCAGGGTGCCAGGCCGGCAGCGTCCAGCGCCTGGCCGATATCCTCGGCGATCTGCGACATGGCCGGGCAGCCGGAGTAGGTCGGGGTGATGAGCACTTCCAGCGCGCCGTCCGGGCCGGTCGCGATATCGCGCAGGATGCCAAGGTCGCGGATCGACACCACCGGGATCTCCGGATCAGGCACGCCCTCGAGCGCCGCCCAGGCGCGCGCAATGCGCCCGTCGGTGGCTCTGTCATGACCAAGGGAGAGGGGGGCGATGTTCATGCTGGTCAATCCATGGCAGCGAAGCGCGCGCTCACCATTGCGCGCCCGGATGGGCCCGCGCCAGCCCCTGCATCTCGGCCAGCAGGTAGCTCATATGCTCGGAATGCATGCCGTGCTTGCCGGTCGAGACAAAGCCGGACGCCGGCGGCAGCGCCAGCGTGGCGGCCTGCAGCGTCTCGGCCACGGTCGCATCCCAGGCGGGCCGCAGCGTGGCGGTAACCACGCCGACCCCCTGCGCGGCGGCGTCGATTTCCACCGGATCCTCGGCAAAGCACTCGTTCATATAGGGCAGCAGGTGGTCCAGCGCGCGCTGCATGCGCGCGTGCGACGCCTCGGTGCCATCGCCAAGGCGCACCACCCAGCCGGCGGCGTGGTGCAGGTGATAACGCGCTTCCTTGATTGACTTGGCGGCGATCGCGGCCAGCTGCTCGTCGCGGCTCGACTGGAGCGCGCCCCACAGCTCGACCATCAGCGCGCTGTACAGGAAATTGCGCACGATGGTGACGGCATAGTCGCGCTCGGCGGCGGCGTTGCCGGCCAGCGGGCCGCGATGCGGCAGCTCCAGCAGCGTCCAGTTGCGGAATTCGCGCTCGGGGCGCCAGTAGGCGTAGTCGTCCTCATGGCGGGGCAGGCCGGTCAGCTCGCCCTCGAGCTCGCCGGCGTGCCCGTACAGCAGGCGCGCCTGGCCGATCAGGTCCAGGCTGATATTGGCCAGCGCGATGTCCTCTTCCAGCACCGGGCCGTGGCCGCACCATTCGGCGTTGCGCTGGCCCAGGATCAGGGCGTTGTCGGCCAGGCGCAGCACATAGCGCAGCGCGGCGATGCGCGCCGGCGGCAGGTGGTCCAGCGTGGCGGGCGCAGTGATTGGCGGAGGCGCGGTGAGCATGCGGGGCCCTTACATGTGGTTGACTTCGTCGGGCAGCTGGTAGAACGTCGGGTGCCGGTAGATCTTGTCGGCCATCGGGTCGAACAGCTCCGGTTTTTCCTCGGGCGCGCTCGCGGTGATGGCTGCGGACGGCACCACCCAGATCGACACGCCTTCCTGGCGCCGCGTATAGACGTCGCGCGCCATATGCAGCGCCTGCTGCGCGTCGGCGGCGTGCAGGCTGCCGCAATGCTTGTGTTCCAGGCCTTGCTTGCTGCGCACGAACACTTCCCACAGCGGCCATTCCTTTCGTTGCATCGTTGTCTCCTCGTCCTCGCTACGCGGCGTTCAGGCGGCGGCGCGGCGTTCGCGCGCTTCGCGTTCGGCCACCTTGGCGGCGTGTGCCAGCGCGGCTTCGCGCACCCAGGCGCCGTCCTCGTGCGCCTTCACACGGGTGGCCAGGCGCTCCCGGTTGCAGGGACCGTCGCCGTTGATCACGCGCCAGAACTCGTCCCAGTCCAGCGGGCTGTGGTCATGGTGGCCGCGCTCGGCATTCCATTGCAGGCCGGCGTCGGGCAGGGTCACGCCGAGCACGCGCGCCTGCTCGACGGTGGCGTCGACAAACTTCTGGCGCAGGTCGTCGTTGGAAATGCGCTTGATGCCCCAGGCCATGGTCTGCGCGCTGTTGGTCGAGGCCGCGTCGGGCGGACCGAACATCATCAGCACGGGGAACCACCAGCGGTTGACCGCGTCCTGCACCATCTCGCGCTGGGCATCGGTGCCGCGCATCATCGCCAGCAGCGCGTCGAAGCCCTGGCGCTGGTGGAACGACTCTTCCTTGCAGATGCGGATCATCGCGCGCGCATACGGACCGTACGAGCAGCGGCACAGCGGGATCTGGTTCATGATGGCCGCGCCGTCGACCAGCCAGCCGATCACGCCGACATCGGCCCAGGTCAGCGTCGGATAGTTGAAGATTGACGAGTACTTGGCCTTGCCGCTGTGCAGCGCGTCGACCAGGTCGTCGCGCGAGGCGTCCAGCGTCTCGGCGGCGGCATACAGATAGAGCCCGTGGCCACCTTCGTCCTGCACCTTGGCCAGCAGAATGGCCTTGCGCTTGAGTGACGGGGCCCGGCTGATCCAGTTGCCCTCGGGCAGCATGCCGACGATCTCGGAATGCGCGTGCTGCGAGATCTGGCGCACCAGCGTCTTGCGGTAGGCGGCGGGCATCCAGTCCTGCGGCTCGATCTTGCCGTCCGCGGCCATGCAGGTATCGAAAGCGGCCTGCCGGGCGGCGTCGTCCTGAGGCGCGTGGGCTTGGCCCGTCTCGGCGTGCTGGCCGGGCAGGTCCAGACTCTGGGTGTACATGGGGCCTCCTCTGGCGGGGATGCCGCGCGGATCGTGGGGACCGTTCCGGGGGCGGCGGCTGGCCCTATTATATATAAGCCGACCGGTCGGTCAATTTAAGGTGGCGGCCATTGCCCGTACTGCCGCCTTGATCCGACCGGCTACGTGGCGACTGCCGCACGTGTAGTATCAAAGCGTGGGGCGGCGCTTGCGCCTTCCTGTTCTTGTCCCTGTTCCTGTCTACGGAGGTAACGCATATGGCAAGCGCGGCATACAGCAAGATCGTGGTAGCGGTGGACGGCAGCAGCACGTCCGAGCTGGCCCTCGGTGAGGCCATCCGCGTGGCGGCCCCAGGCGGCGCCACCGTGCTGGCGGTCTATGTCGTCGACACCGGCATGCCCCTGCTCGATGCCGGCTACTACGACCCGAGCCTGCTGCAGAAGGCGTTCGAGGAAAGCGGCCAGCGCGCGCTGCAAGCCGCGGCACAGCGGCTGGCCGCGGCCGGCGTGGCGCATGAAACCCGGCTGGTCAACGAAGCGCCGGTGCCCGGCGATATCGGCGCCTCGATCAACGAGGCCGCGCGCCAGTGGGGCGCCGACCTGCTGGTGATCGGCACGCATGGGCGCCGCGGGGTGCGCCGGCTGATGCTCGGCAGCGTGGCCGAAGCGGTGATTCGCCAGTCCACCATGCCGGTGCTGCTGGTGCGCGGCGAAGAGAAGGCGGACTGAGCACGCGCCGGCGCCGGGGTGGCATCGCCCCGGCCGGAGAGCTTTTGGCAGGATTCAGCCGGCGAAGCGGAAATGGCCGCTGCGCAGCACAATCTCGCGCGCCTCGGTCAGTTCGAACAGGCTTTCGGCCAGGCGCTCGATGCGCTGCCGGTTGCTGGTGAAGGCCGCGACCAGGTCTTCCTCGCGCGGCGAACGCGCGCCGAAATGAGCCTCGAGGGCCTCGGCGGTGACGGAATACAAGGTGGGACTGCCGTTGACCGTGGCGGGGCAGGACAGCGTGAGACTGGCTGCGCAGTAGGTCGGGAGGCTGCGAGGGAACGTGATGTCGGACATGGCGTGCCTCGTGCTGGCGGCGGACGTATTAAATAAATATAGGCCATTACCGCGTTCCGTAAAGCCCCGCCGGGCTGCTGGCCGATCCAGCAGCCCGTTTTTTCTTCGCGTCGCTCAGCCGCTGTGCGCTCGCCGGCGCTCCAGCGGCTTGCGCGCGGCCGCGCCCAGCGCACGCAGGTCCGCCATTGCGGCGTGGGCGGCGGCAATATGCGCCGCCGCATAGTCGCCCTGTTCGGCCAGGAAGGCGTCGATCGTGGCGGCGGCGCACGGCAGCCCCGGGTGTTCGGCGGTGCCGGCATGGCCTGCCAGGCCCGGCCGCATCGCCAGCTCGGCCAGTTGCGCTTCAAGTTGTGCCATCCGCGCACGCACTTCCGCCCCGGCGGGCAGCGTGAAAGCACCTGACTCCACTCCGGCGCGCACCACGCCGGCCAGCGCCGCCATGCGGCGCGCGGTCGCATGCACCAGTTTGTAGGCCCCCGCATAGTCCGGCGCCAGGGCGCCGGCGCTCTGGGCCAGCGTGTGTTCTGCGCGGGTGGACGCCCGGCCGGCGGCGATGCGCAAGGCTTCCAGCCGCGACACGGCCGGCGGCTTTGCGGCATCGGCCACGCGACTGGCGGCAAAGGCGGCACGCAGGTAGACCGCGTTGACCGCCACCGCATCGACGGCATGGCGGAATACACGCGACATTTCAACGCGTGGCGCCAGCACATAGTAGGTGGCCAGCGCGATCAGGCAGCCCAGCGCGGTGTCGATGCCGCGCAGCGCGGCAAAGTGGCTGCTGTCGACGGCGGGCGCGCCCACCCAGGAGAACAGGATCACCGCCGGCGTCAGGCAGAACGCGAATGCGGCCGGCTGTCCGGCCAGGCGGCTGGCGTAGGCCCCGGCCAGGAACGCAGCGCTGATGCCCAGCGCCACCGCCGGCGCCGGATGGAGCAGGCCGATCACGCAAGCGCACAGCGCGCCCGCCAGCGAGCCGGCGAACCGCTTCAGCGACACCTGCCGCGTGGTCTGCAGTTGCGGGCTGAGCACCATGATCACCGTCACCGCGACCCAGTACCCGTGGTCCAGGTGCCAGAGCTGCGCCGGCACCAGGCTGAGGCTGCCGGCCAGCGCCAGCCGCAGGGCGTGGCGGGCGGCCAGGGTGTCGCGCGCAGCGTGGTCCGCCAGCGCGCGCACGATGCGGCGCAGGCCATGGCCAAGGCCGTGGCGGGGCCAGGCAAAGCCGCTGCGCCAGGTGTCGAAGTCCGGATGGCGTGCCAGCGCCGACAGCGCCGACTGGTAGGAGGGTGGGGCACTGATATTGGCATCGGGCGCGGTCAGGCGGCGCAGCTCGTGGCGCAGCGCGGCGCTCAGTGCCGGCAGGTCGGGCGCGGGCCGTCCCAGCGCGTGGCTGACCTGCCCGCGGGCGTCGGCCACGGCGCGCGCGATATGACGCAACGGCAGGCCGTGGGCGGTACCCGCGCGCTCGCGCAGTTCGCCGGCGACGATCAGCAGCGCGAAGTGGGCGTCGGCTACGCCTACCGCATAGGCGTGGTGCAGCAGGCTGGAGGGATCGCGCAGGCTGCGGCGTGCCTCGATGGCGTGGCGTGCGGCCTCGATGCGGTTGCGGATGTCCTGCTTGCAGGCGGCCAGGTCGCTGCCGTGGGCGGTGTCCGCCAGCGCTGCGGCAAACCGCACCAGGGCGTCGTAGACCGCGACGACTTCGGCGCGCGGCCGCTCGTCGCGTTCGGACGGGATCAGCGCCAGGCAGGCTATGCAGGCGAATACGCCACCGCGCAGATAGTCCAGCCCGCCCTGCAGCGCCAGCGCGGCCAGGTCCGGCCCGGCGGCAGGCTGCAGGCACGCGGCCACCAGCACCACATAGAGCAGCTTGGCCGCCATCGCACTGGCCGGGCCGCGCGTTTCCGCCAGCCCCGCGGCGAGGCCGCCCGCCATGGCGACCAGCAGGGCCAGCCCGGGCGTTGGTGCAACCACCGCGCCCAGCGCGCTCGCCACCGCCCCGCCGATGCCGACCGCGCCCAGGCTGGAGAATCGCGCCGACGCGGTGCCTTGCCGGTCGGCCAGGCAAGTCCAGATGGAAGCGGTGGCCGACCACAGGTAACCCTGGTCGCCGGTCAGCCAGCCCACGCCGGCAAGTGCCAGGAACGACAGGGCGTAGATGGTCCCGCGTCGGAGCAGCGCGGTTTCGGGCCAGTATTGGAGCAGGCGGGCAGGGGCGAACATGCAGGCCAGGGGTAACGCAGGCAGGCCGGGTTGGCTGCCCATCGTCTAATCACTCTACGTCAGTGGTTGGTGCAGTGCAACAAAGCCGAGGCAGGAGCGGCTTCAGGGAGACGGTTGCCCCGGCATGGGGCGCGAGCAACCAGTTGAGGTGCGCGAAGCACAATGTCTGCGCCCGGTCAGCCCCGTGCCCGCAACGATGGTTGAGGCGGCCCGGCGTCAAGGCAAAAAAAACCCACGCAGGTTGTGCGTGGGTTGGAATCCACCGAGGTGGTGGAGGAGACAGACTTCACTATACATGCTTTGTTGCGACGCACCAAGCGACCCATGTGTCAATGTCTGGTGATAAGCACAATGGCGTTGCATCGGTGCAACAAATCCATATTTGCCGGCTCCGGGAGCACTAACGGAACAGATAGGCGGCGCCGACAGCACAGATTATCCCCACCGCATCTGCCACCAGTGCGCAGCCGAGCGCATGGCGTGTGTTGCGCACATTGACGCTGCCGAAATAGACCGCCAGCACATAGAACGTGGTCTCGGTCGATCCCTGGATGATCGCCGCCAGCCGGCCCTGGAACGAGTCGACGCCATAGGTCGTCATCACATCCACCATCAGCCCGCGCGCGCCGGCGCCGGACAGGATCTTCATCAGTCCCACCGGCAGTGCCGGCACGAAATCCGTATTGACGCCCAGGTGGGCAAAGCCCAGCGTCAGCCAGCCCATCAGCACATCCATGCAGCCGGTCGCGCGGAACAATCCGATTGCCACCAGGATCGCCACCAGATAGGGAATGATCTGTACCGCGACGCCGAAACCTTCCTTGGCGCCATCGATAAAGGCATCGTACACATTGACCCGCCGCAGCGCGCCGCAGACCAGGAACAGGGTGATCAGCGACAGGATGAAGCCGGCGCCGGCCAGCGCCGTCACGCTGCCGACCTGCTCCGGCGGCGCGTGACGCAGCCAGGTGAACATCCCGGCCAGCGCTGCGGCCACCAGCCCGAACGCCACCAGTACGGCCGGCCGCAACAGGTTCAGCCGCTGCACCCAGGCCACCGCCAGCAGCCCCGCCAGGCACGAGCCCCCGGTGGCCAGCAGCGTCGGCAGGAAGATATCCGCCGCGTTGAAGCCGACCAGCCCCTGCTTGACCGCAATGGCCTGCCGGATCGCGATCACCGAGGTCGGGATCAGCGTCAGCCCCGCCGTATTCAGCACGATGAACATGATCTGTGCGTCTGTGGCCACGTCGGGGCGCCGGTTCAGGGTCTGCAGCTCGCGCATGGCGTTCAGGCCGAGCGGGGTGGCGGCGTTGTCCAGGCCGAGCAGGTTCGCCGACACGTTCATCATCATCGCGCCCTGCGCCGGGTGGCCCTGCGGTACGCCGGGGAAGAAATGGCGCAGCAGCGGGTTCACCAGCCGGGCAAAGGCATCGACCACGCCGGCGCGCTCGCCGATGCGCATGATGCCCAGCCACAGGCTCATCACCCCGGCCAGGCCGAGCGCGATCTCGAAGGCCGTGCGAGCGCTGTCGAACAGGCTCGCGAGCATCGCCGGGAAGACGGTGAGGTCGCCGCTGGCCAGGCGGATGCAGGCGGCGACGAAGGAAATCAGGAAAAAACCGAGCCAGACTACGTTGAGGGCCATCGGATTGCGAATGCTGGGAAGGGATCCCCGGGGTTGTCCCCGGGGGACGGCATGTGGATCAGTCGATCACGGCCCCACGTTCAGCCAGCAACTCGCGCAGTACCGACCGATGGCAACGCGCCTCATCTTCGCAATAGCAGCCCACTGAGAAGTTGGTCTGGTGCGACAGCGCGGCCAGCAGGTCGAGCGTACGGCTCGCGTCCGCGTCGGCCATTTCCTTGCGGAAGTGCCTGACGAACGCGCGCCATTCCTTGTCGTCGCTGGCCGCCAGCGCCTGCGCCACCAGTTCGGGCGATGGCGACAGCGCGGGATACCAGACATCGTAGAAATCGCGGCTGGAAAACTCGGACTTGGGCACGCCGCGCGGCGGGCGCCGTACCGTCCCAATGCGCAGGCCCTCATCGGCCGCGCGTGGCGAACCCAGTTTTACGATTCGGATGGTCATTGGATGGTCCCGCGGTGAATCTGCCTACGCGGTTGCGCCGGGCTTAAGCCCCAGATCATGAATCATGGTGTCGCGCATGACAAACTTCTGCGCCTTTCCTGTGACAGTCATCGGCATTTCCGAGACAAAGCGGATATAGCGCGGGATCTTGTAGTGGGCGATCTGGTCGCGGCAGAAGGCGCGGATCTCTTCTTCCGTCGCGATCTGGCCGGGTTTGAGCACGATCCAGGCGCAGACTTCCTCGCCGTACTTTGGGTCGGGCACGCCGAATACCTGCACCGCCTGGATCTTGGGATGGCGGAACAGAAACTCCTCGATCTCGCGCGGGTAGATATTCTCGCCGCCGCGGATCAGCATGTCCTTTACCCGGCCGACGATATTGCAGTAGCCCTCGTCGTCGATGGTCGCCAGGTCGCCGGTGTGCATCCAGCCGTCGCGGATGGCTTCCTGGGTGCGCGCCTCGTCTTCCCAGTAGCCCTGCATCACGGAGTAGCCGCGAGTGCAGAGCTCGCCGGTAGTGCCGGTCGGCACAATCTGGCCGAGGGCGTCGACCACCTTGCATTCCAGATGGGGCTGCACCCGGCCCACGGTGGAGACGCGCTTATCCAGCGGATCGTCGGTGGCGCTCTGGAACGAGACCGGACTGGTCTCGGTCATGCCGTAAGCGATGGTGACTTCCGCCATATGCATGTCGGCGACCACGCGCTTCATGACCTCGATCGGGCACGGAGCGCCGGCCATGATGCCGGTGCGCAGCGTGGAGAAGTCGAAGCGGCTGAATTCGGGGTGGTCGAGCTGGGCGATAAACATGGTCGGCACCCCGTGCAGCGCGGTGCAGCGTTCCTCGCTGACCGCCTGCATGGTCGCCAACGGATCGAAGGCCTCTCCCGGGAACACCATGCAGGCGCCGACCGAGACGCAGGCCAGCACCGACAGCACCATGCCGAAGCAGTGATAGAGCGGAACCGGGATGCACAGTACGTCACTGGCGCCGAGTCGCATCGCCATCGCCACGAAGCGGCCGTTGTTGACCACATTGTGGTGGGTCAGCGTGGCGCCCTTGGGGTTGCCGGTGGTGCCGCTGGTGAACTGGATATTGATAGCGTCGTGCGTGCTCAGCGTCGCGGTCACCGCATCCAGGCGGACAATGTCCGGCTCGGCCAGCAACTCGTCGTAGCTCAGCATGCCGGGCGTGGCCTCGCCCATGCGCACGATCCATTGCAACTTTGGCAGGCGAGCGGCCCGCAGTGCGCCGGGCTCAGCCTGCGCCAGTTCGGGCGCCAGCGCCTGCAGCGCGCCCAGATAGTCGCTTGTCTTGAAGCGGGCGGCCGTGATCAGCATCCGCACTCCGGCCTTGTTCAGCGCATATTCCAGCTCTGCCTGGCGGTAAGCCGGGTTGATATTAACCAGGATCGCCCCGATGCGGGCGGTGGCGAACTGGGTTACCAGCCACTCGGGGCGGTTTGGCGCCCAGATGCCGACACGGTCGCCGGGCTGGATGCCCCGCTGCAGCAGGCCGCTGGCGAGGCGATCGACTTGATCGCTGAACTCGGTCCAGGTCCAGCGCACGCCGTGTTCGCGGAACACCACGGCGCGGCCGCCGGGGTTTGCGGCGACGGTCCGGGCCAGCAGGGCCGGGATCGTATCGCCCGACAAGGGGATGTCGGTGCTGCCGGCGACCAGGGTCAGGCCAGCCTTCACGGGTTGGGTCATCTTGTCTCCTTCAACTGCTCTGATGGGCGTTCAACGCCTATATATAGAAATAGAAGATGGTTCGGGTCGGGCGAGAAGCCACTGGGGTCAGCTTAAGCCGAGGTACGGCCAAGAGCTGTCACCATCGCGACATTTGCGGCTTAAGCGCCGCTTTTGAGGGTGCTTCGAATTATTTCGCAAAATCGCTTGCCAAGCCTGCATCGGTCCCTTAATATTCGCCCCCTCGCAACACAACGCGGCGCTGCAAAGCAGACGCAGCAAGGGTTGCGGGGTCGACCGGGAGGTTGGCGCAGCGAGGTTTGCAGCGCTGACCGCAGCAAAAAAAGATTGCTGAAACGGTTGACGAAACGAAGAAAGCTCTGCATAATCTCTTTCTCTGCTGCTGACGCAGCGACGCAAACGGCAAAGCCGGATGCGCGGCCGAAAGGCCAGGTTCTTTAACAACCAAACAACCGATAAGTGTGGGCGCTGGGTAGCGGACGCCGCTGTCTTCGGACAGTGTTGCTTCAAAAGTTATCAGTGCTCGCACAGCAAAACGTGACTGGATCTCCGGATCTGGTCAGTCAGTTTTCTGAGAGTGAGCGACCGCTCGAAAGAGCGAGGGCCCGCGAGGGTCCACACAGAGATTGAACTGAAGAGTTTGATCCTGGCTCAGATTGAACGCTGGCGGCATGCCTTACACATGCAAGTCGAACGGCAGCACGGGCTTCGGCCTGGTGGCGAGTGGCGAACGGGTGAGTAATACATCGGAACGTGCCCTGTAGTGGGGGATAACTAGTCGAAAGATTAGCTAATACCGCATACGACCTGAGGGTGAAAGCGGGGGACCGCAAGGCCTCGCGCTACAGGAGCGGCCGATGTCTGATTAGCTAGTTGGTGGGGTAAGAGCCTACCAAGGCGACGATCAGTAGCTGGTCTGAGAGGACGATCAGCCACACTGGGACTGAGACACGGCCCAGACTCCTACGGGAGGCAGCAGTGGGGAATTTTGGACAATGGGGGCAACCCTGATCCAGCAATGCCGCGTGTGTGAAGAAGGCCTTCGGGTTGTAAAGCACTTTTGTCCGGAAAGAAATGGCCTGGGTGAATACCCCGGGTCGATGACGGTACCGGAAGAATAAGCACCGGCTAACTACGTGCCAGCAGCCGCGGTAATACGTAGGGTGCGAGCGTTAATCGGAATTACTGGGCGTAAAGCGTGCGCAGGCGGTTTTGTAAGACAGGCGTGAAATCCCCGAGCTTAACTTGGGAATGGCGCTTGTGACTGCAAGGCTAGAGTATGTCAGAGGGGGGTAGAATTCCACGTGTAGCAGTGAAATGCGTAGAGATGTGGAGGAATACCGATGGCGAAGGCAGCCCCCTGGGACGTCACTGACGCTCATGCACGAAAGCGTGGGGAGCAAACAGGATTAGATACCCTGGTAGTCCACGCCCTAAACGATGTCAACTAGTTGTTGGGGATTCATTTCTTCAGTAACGTAGCTAACGCGTGAAGTTGACCGCCTGGGGAGTACGGTCGCAAGATTAAAACTCAAAGGAATTGACGGGGACCCGCACAAGCGGTGGATGATGTGGATTAATTCGATGCAACGCGAAAAACCTTACCTACCCTTGACATGCCACTAACGAAGCAGAGATGCATCAGGTGCCCGAAAGGGAAAGTGGACACAGGTGCTGCATGGCTGTCGTCAGCTCGTGTCGTGAGATGTTGGGTTAAGTCCCGCAACGAGCGCAACCCTTGTCTCTAGTTGCTACGCAAGAGCACTCTAGAGAGACTGCCGGTGACAAACCGGAGGAAGGTGGGGATGACGTCAAGTCCTCATGGCCCTTATGGGTAGGGCTTCACACGTCATACAATGGTGCGTACAGAGGGTTGCCAACCCGCGAGGGGGAGCTAATCCCAGAAAACGCATCGTAGTCCGGATCGTAGTCTGCAACTCGACTACGTGAAGCTGGAATCGCTAGTAATCGCGGATCAGCATGCCGCGGTGAATACGTTCCCGGGTCTTGTACACACCGCCCGTCACACCATGGGAGTGGGTTTTGCCAGAAGTAGTTAGCCTAACCGCAAGGAGGGCGATTACCACGGCAGGGTTCATGACTGGGGTGAAGTCGTAACAAGGTAGCCGTATCGGAAGGTGCGGCTGGATCACCTCCTTTCCAGAGGCTTGTGTCTCAAGCCTAGCGTTCACACTTATCGGTTTGTTTGCTGTTACAGCCAAGGGTCTGTAGCTCAGGTGGTTAGAGCACCGTCTTGATAAGGCGGGGGTCGTAGGTTCAAGTCCTACCAGACCCACCAAGTTATCCAAAGGGGGATTAGCTCAGCTGGGAGAGCACCTGCTTTGCAAGCAGGGGGTCGTCGGTTCGATCCCGTCATCCTCCACCATCACCTGGTACCTTGGATTGGTTGTCAAATGAAAGCGC
Organism: Ralstonia pickettii; assembly: GCA_050987995.1. Lineage (GTDB taxonomy): Bacteria > Pseudomonadota > Gammaproteobacteria > Burkholderiales > Burkholderiaceae > Cupriavidus > Cupriavidus pickettii_B. The sequence goes on along the minus strand of CP158803.1, from coordinate 4,170,800 downwards.
ATCGCGACGATGAGGTTGCGAGTGTTTTCATTTGGCATTGCCAAGCGATCTAACGATCGGCTGTTCTTTAAAAATATGGGATGTAGTAAAGGTGTCGTGAAGCCTTGATGAGAGGCTGCAGTACAAAACACGATACCGGGTTGTGATTGTATCAACCAAAATGTATTTAAGTGATCGAAAGATGACTTGGAATACGGCACAAATGCGAGAACTCATCCTGTAGCGACTAGTTTCGAGCGATCGAGACACACTCGTTATAGGGTCAAGCGAACAAGTGCATGTGGTGGATGCCTTGGCGATCACAGGCGATGAAGGACGCGGTAGCCTGCGAAAAGCTTCGGGGAGCTGGCAAACAAGCTTTGATCCGGAGATGTCCGAATGGGGAAACCCGGCCCGTATGGGTCATCCGTAACTGAATCCATAGGTTACGGAAGCGAACGCGGCGAACTGAAACATCTAAGTAGCTGCAGGAACAGAAATCAACCGAGATTCCCAAAGTAGTGGCGAACGAAATGGGAAGAGCCTTGTACTCTTTAGCAGCATTGTTAGCAGAACGGGATGGAAAGCCCGGCCATAGCAGGTGATAGCCCTGTATGCGAAAACAGCGTTGTGGAACTAGGTGTACGACAAGTAGGGCGGGACACGTGAAATCCTGTCTGAAGATGGGGGGACCATCCTCCAAGGCTAAATACTCGTGATCGACCGATAGTGAACCAGTACCGTGAGGGAAAGGCGAAAAGAACCCCGGGAGGGGAGTGAAATAGATCCTGAAACCGCATGCATACAAACAGTCGGAGCCCTTTCGGGGGTGACGGCGTACCTTTTGTATAATGGGTCAGCGACTTACATTCAGTGGCAAGCTTAACCGATTAGGGAAGGCGTAGCGAAAGCGAGTCCGAACAGGGCGTTGAGTCGCTGGGTGTAGACCCGAAACCAGATGATCTATCCATGGCCAGGTTGAAGGTGCGGTAACACGTACTGGAGGACCGAACCCACTAACGTTGAAAAGTTAGGGGATGAGCTGTGGATAGGGGTGAAAGGCTAAACAAATCTGGAAATAGCTGGTTCTCTCCGAAAACTATTTAGGTAGTGCCTCGTGTCTCACCTTCGGGGGTAGAGCACTGTCATGGTTGGGGGGTCTATTGCTGATTACCCCGCCATAGCAAACTCCGAATACCGAAGAGTGCAATCACGGGAGACAGACATCGGGTGCTAACGTCCGGTGTCAAGAGGGAAACAACCCAGACCGCCAGCTAAGGTCCCCAAATATGGCTAAGTGGGAAACGAAGTGGGAAGGCTAAAACAGTCAGGAGGTTGGCTTAGAAGCAGCCACCCTTTAAAGAAAGCGTAATAGCTCACTGATCGAGTCGTCCTGCGCGGAAGATGTAACGGGGCTAAGCCATATACCGAAGCTGCGGACGCACGCAAGTGCGTGGTAGGAGAGCGTTCTGTAAGCCTGTGAAGGTGTCTTGTAAAGGATGCTGGAGGTATCAGAAGTGCGAATGCTGACATGAGTAGCGATAAAGGGGGTGAAAGGCCCCCTCGCCGTAAGCCCAAGGTTTCCTACGCAACGTTCATCGGCGTAGGGTGAGTCGGCCCCTAAGGCGAGGCAGAGATGCGTAGCTGATGGGAAGCAGGTTAATATTCCTGCACCGTCGTATGATGCGATGGGGGGACGGATCGCGGAAGGTTGTCCGGGTGTTGGAAGTCCCGGTCCCTGCATTGGAGAAGGCGCTCAGGCAAATCCGGGCGCGGAATTCAAGGATGCGGGGCGAGCGGCCTAGTGCTGCGAAGCAATTGGAAGTGGTTCCAAGAAAAGCCTCTAAGCTTCAGTCATACGAGACCGTACCGCAAACCGACACAGGTGGGCGAGATGAGTATTCTAAGGCGCTTGAGAGAACTCGGGAGAAGGAACTCGGCAAATTGGTACCGTAACTTCGGGATAAGGTACGCCCTGGTAGCTTGACTGGCCTGCGCCAGAAGGGTGACGGGGTTGCAATAAAATGGTGGCTGCGACTGTTTAATAAAAACACAGCACTCTGCAAACACGAAAGTGGACGTATAGGGTGTGACGCCTGCCCGGTGCCGGAAGATTAAATGATGGGGTGCAAGCTCTTGATTGAAGTCCCGGTAAACGGCGGCCGTAACTATAACGGTCCTAAGGTAGCGAAATTCCTTGTCGGGTAAGTTCCGACCTGCACGAATGGCGTAACGATGGCCACACTGTCTCCTCCCGAGACTCAGCGAAGTTGAAGTGTTTGTGATGATGCAATCTCCCCGCGGCTAGACGGAAAGACCCCATGAACCTTTACTGTAGCTTTGCATTGGACTTTGAACCGATCTGTGTAGGATAGGTGGGAGGCTTTGAAGCGTGGACGCTAGTCTGCGTGGAGCCGTCCTTGAAATACCACCCTGGTTTGTTTGAGGTTCTAACCTTGACCCGTGAATCCGGGTCGGGGACAGTGCATGGTAGGCAGTTTGACTGGGGCGGTCTCCTCCCAAAGTGTAACGGAGGAGTTCGAAGGTACGCTTGGTACGGTCGGACATCGTACCTAAAGTGCAATGGCAAAAGCGTGCTTAACTGCGAGACCGACAAGTCGAGCAGGTGCGAAAGCAGGACATAGTGATCCGGTGGTTCTGAATGGAAGGGCCATCGCTCAACGGATAAAAGGTACTCTGGGGATAACAGGCTGATACCGCCCAAGAGTTCATATCGACGGCGGTGTTTGGCACCTCGATGTCGGCTCATCTCATCCTGGGGCTGTAGCCGGTCCCAAGGGTATGGCTGTTCGCCATTTAAAGAGGTACGTGAGCTGGGTTTAAAACGTCGTGAGACAGTTTGGTCCCTATCTGCCGTGGGCGTTGGAATCTTGACGGGGGCTGCTCCTAGTACGAGAGGACCGGAGTGGACGTACCGCTGGTGTACCTGTTGTCTCGCCAGAGGCATCGCAGGGTAGCTATGTACGGAAGAGATAACCGCTGAAAGCATCTAAGCGGGAAACTCGCCTGAAGATGAGGATTCCCTGGAGCCCTGAGCTCCTTGAAGGGTCGTTCGAGACCAGGACGTTGATAGGCTGGGTGTGGAAGCGCAGTAATGCGTTAAGCTAACCAGTACTAATTGCCCGTAAGGCTTGATCCTATAACCAGTGTGTTTTGCCTGGTGTGTGTGATCGCAACTGTGCCCGAACAGTTGACACAATACGCACAACCCCAACTACATCCCTATTCGCAGCGTTGACCTCAACCTCAGCGCTGCAACCCCTTATGCCTGGTGACCATAGCGAGTTGGAACCACCCCTTCCCATCCCGAACAGGTCCGTGAAACGACTCCGCGCCGATGATAGTGCGGATTACCCGTGTGAAAGTAGGTCATCGCCAGGCTCTTATACCGCAGAACCCCAGCCCTCACAGGCTGGGGTTTTTGCTTTTCCGGTCGCCGTTTCGATCGGCCGTCGAGCTGGCACAAACGGCTCTCAGAGCCGCCCAGGAGCGCCGCGCCGGAGACCCTATAGGGTGAGAACGCAGAAATCTAAACTGCGCTTGTGGGTGCGATCAGGCAGCGTCAGACGCCTTGCCGGATCGTCCTCCCGGGTCTCGCCAGGTACAGACTCCGCAACGGAAAGTGCTTGACAGACTAGGTGAGTGGCCCCATAATCGATAGTTCTCTGCGGAGAGGTGCCCGAGTGGCTAAAGGGGGCAGACTGTAAATCTGTTGGCTTACGCCTACGCTGGTTCGAATCCAGCCCTCTCCACCAGAATGCAAGACAGCAGCCGGCAGTGCCGGTGAAGAAGCAGGAAAGAACCGGGCGGGTGTAGCTCAATGGTAGAGCAGAAGCCTTCCAAGCTTACGACGAGGGTTCGATTCCCTTCACCCGCTCCAGTCGCGCGGTTGCTGTCCAAGTAGTACGTCAAGTTTCGCCCATGTGGCTCAGTGGTAGAGCACTCCCTTGGTAAGGGAGAGGTCGGCAGTTCGATCCTGCCCATGGGCACCAATACCACGCACTGGCAATATCGCTACCGAGACAGGAGTCGCGAAATGGCAAAGGAAAAGTTCGAGCGGACCAAGCCGCACGTGAACGTTGGCACGATTGGTCACGTTGACCATGGCAAGACCACGTTGACGGCAGCGATCGCTACGGTGCTGGCTGCGAAGTTCGGCGGTGCCGCCAAGAAGTACGACGAAATCGACGCAGCGCCGGAAGAAAAGGCACGCGGTATTACCATCAATACCGCTCACGTCGAGTACGAAACGGCCAACCGCCACTACGCGCACGTTGACTGCCCGGGCCACGCTGACTATGTGAAGAACATGATCACCGGTGCCGCCCAGATGGACGGCGCAATCCTGGTCTGCTCGGCCGCTGACGGCCCGATGCCGCAAACGCGTGAGCACATCCTGCTGGCCCGCCAGGTTGGCGTGCCTTACATCATCGTGTTCCTGAACAAGTGCGACATGGTGGACGACGCCGAACTGCTCGAGCTGGTCGAGATGGAAGTTCGCGAGCTGCTGTCGAAGTACGAATTCCCCGGCGACGACACCCCGATCATCAAGGGTTCGGCCAAGCTGGCGCTGGAAGGCGACAAGGGCGAGCTGGGCGAAGTGGCCATCATGAACCTGGCCGACGCGCTGGACACCTACATCCCGACGCCGGAGCGTGCCGTTGACGGTACCTTCCTGATGCCGGTGGAAGACGTGTTCTCGATCTCGGGTCGCGGCACCGTGGTGACCGGCCGTATCGAGCGCGGCGTGATCAAGGTCGGCGAAGAAATCGAAATCGTCGGTATCCGCCCGACCGTGAAGACCACCTGCACCGGCGTGGAAATGTTCCGCAAGCTGCTGGACCAGGGCCAGGCTGGCGACAACGTCGGTCTGCTGCTGCGCGGCACCAAGCGTGAAGACGTCGAGCGCGGCCAGGTGCTGTGCAAGCCGGGTTCGATCAAGCCGCACACCCACTTCACCGGCGAGGTGTACATCCTGTCGAAGGACGAAGGCGGCCGTCACACCCCGTTCTTCAACAACTACCGCCCGCAGTTCTATTTCCGTACCACCGACGTGACCGGCTCGATCGAGCTGCCGGCGGACAAGGAAATGGTGATGCCGGGTGACAACGTGTCGATCACCGTCAAGCTGATCGCCCCGATCGCCATGGAAGAAGGCCTGCGCTTCGCTATCCGTGAAGGCGGCCGTACCGTCGGCGCCGGCGTCGTGGCAAAGATCCTCGACTAAGCTGTTCGATAGCGAACGCGGCACCAACCGGCCGCGTTCGTTGCCAGAAAGGGTTGGCGCATGCGTCGGCCCTCAGTTGTTTTAGGGGTATAGCTCAACTGGCAGAGCGTCGGTCTCCAAAACCGAAGGTTGGGGGTTCGATTCCCTCTGCCCCTGCCAAATCAATCAGCCGCGTCGCGAAGAACAATCGTGACGCGGCTTAGTCTCGTTTGCGAAACATGGCCAATCCCAATGTTGAAACCGTGAACGCCAACAGCGGCAAGTGGATGCTCGGCGTCGCGGTGCTGCTGGTGGTTGCCGGCGTCATCGGTTTCTATGCACTAGCACAGCAACCGTCTTATGTACGTGGCGCTGCGCTGTTCGGCGGCATTGCACTGGGTATCGTGGTTGCGCTGGTGTCCGCACCAGGCAAGGACTTTATCGGGTTCGCCAAGGAATCGTACCGGGAAGTTCGCAAGGTCGTCTGGCCGACGCGCAAGGAATCCGGGCAGATGACGGGGCTGGTCTTCGTCTTTGTCGTCATCATGGCACTGTTCCTGTGGTCGGCGGACAAGCTCATCGAGTGGGTCGTCTTCTCGCTCGTGCTGGGCTGGAAATAAGAGGTAGCACATGACGGATAACGCTCAGCAGGAAACCACCGCGCCGGAATCGCCTTCGTCGAAGAAGCGCTGGTATGTCGTTCACGCCTACTCCGGTATGGAGAAGAGCGTGCAACGCGCGCTGCAGGAGCGCATCGAGCGCGCCGAGATGCAGGACAAGTTTGGCCGCATCCTGGTGCCGTCCGAAGAAGTCGTGGAAATCAAGGGCGGCCACAAGTCGGTCACGGAGCGCCGTTTCTTCCCGGGCTACGTGCTGGTGGAAATGGAAATGACCGACGAGACCTGGCACCTGGTGAAGAACACCAGCAAGGTCACCGGTTTCGTGGGCGGCGCCCGCAACCGCCCGAGCCCGATTTCGCAGCGCGAAGTCGACAAGATCATGACCCAGATGCAGGAAGGGGTCGAGAAGCCGCGTCCCAAGACGCTGTTCGAAGTGGGCGAAATGGTGCGCGTCAAGGACGGCCCGTTCACCGACTTCAACGGCAACGTGGAAGAAGTGAACTACGAGAAGTCGCGCCTGCGCGTCTCGGTCACGATCTTCGGGCGTGCCACCCCGGTCGAACTCGAGTTCGGCCAGGTCGAGAAGGTTTAAGGAATTTGCCGGCTGCGGCCTGAAAGGGCGGCAACTGGCAACGGCGACGCCCCGGTGGCGCCGCCAAGAGGAGCGTGAGGCCGTGCCGAAGGTGCGGCGACAGCGCGTTACGACTCAACAGGATCGCATCCCGAAAGAGCGATCCGGATTGGAGTAGAGATGGCCAAGAAGATCATTGGCTTTATCAAGCTGCAGATTCCGGCTGGTAAGGCAAATCCCTCCCCGCCCGTTGGTCCCGCACTGGGTCAGCGTGGTCTGAACATCATGGAGTTCTGCAAGGCGTTCAACGCCCAGACCCAGGGTATGGAACCCGGTCTGCCGGTGCCGGTGGTGATTACCGCCTTCGCCGACAAGAGCTTCACGTTCGTGATGAAGTCGCCCCCCGCGACCGTGCTGATCAAGAAGGCAGCCGGCGTGGCCAAGGGTTCGCCGAAGCCCCATACCGACAAGGTTGGCAAGATCACCCGCGCCCAGGCTGAAGAAATCGCCAAGGCCAAGAACGCTGACCTGACCGCCGCCGACCTGGACGCCGCCGTGCGTACCATCGCCGGTTCGGCTCGTTCGATGGGCATCACCGTGGAGGGTCTGTAAATGGCTAAGGTTTCCAAGCGCGTCGCCGCCAACAAGGCGAAGATCGAGCGTACCAAGTTCTACCCGATCGACGAGGCCCTGGGCCTGGTGAAGGGCTGCGCCTCGGCGAAGTTCGACGAATCGATCGACGTGGCCGTGCAACTGGGCATCGACGCCAAGAAGTCGGACCAGGTGGTTCGTGGTTCCGTGGTGCTGCCCGCCGGTACCGGCAAGTCGGTTCGCGTGGCTGTGTTCGCCCAGGGCGAAAAGGCCGAGGCCGCCAAGGCCGCCGGTGCTGAGATCGTTGGCATGGAAGACCTGGCTGAGCAAGTCAAGGCCGGCAACCTGAACTTCGACGTCGTGATCGCTTCGCCGGACACGATGCGTATCGTCGGTACGCTGGGCCAGATCCTGGGCCCGCGCGGCCTGATGCCGAACCCGAAGGTTGGCACCGTGACCCCCGACGTGGCCCAGGCCGTGAAGAACGCCAAGGCCGGTCAGGTCCAGTTCCGTGTCGACAAGGCCGGTATCATCCACGCCACCATCGGCCGTCGTTCGTTCGAAGACGCCGCGCTGAAGAGCAACCTGTCGGCGCTGCTGGACGCGCTGGTCAAGGCCAAGCCGGCCACCAGCAAGGGCGTGTACCTGCGCAAGGTCGCCGTCTCGTCGACCATGGGCGTGGGCGTCCGTGTCGACCAGGCTACGCTGGCAGCCTGAGCTGACGGCAAATTGCTGACAGGGACCCGATAACACCGGTCGGCAAGAAGAATTGAAGATCCACGCCGCTGGCGGGGATCGTCTCCGGACCGAAAGGGAAGGAGCAAGGCTTTGGGCAGTGGTGCCGGCCGGAGGCGAAAGCGCCGACGGTACCGCTGGTTATCAAAGACCGCTGGTGTCCTTGTCCGCGGCAGTGATGCGGAAAGGGCTTAATCGGTCGGAGCTTGCGAAGTGGCCATGTGCCAAGTCCTTGTCTTCCGGCCAGCCAGCGCAGATGGCGCACCCGAAGGGATTGAAGAAGCCGGGCACTGACCCGGGTGATTCGGGCCAATCGGACGCCGTTCGTTTGTGCTGACGTGAAGGCTCCGGTATTGCCGGAGAAACAGCGTCATTTTGGAGCTTAACCGTGCCACTCAATATTGAAGATAAGAAGGCCGTCGTTGCTGAGGTCTCGGCGCAAGTCGCCAAGGCCCAGACCATCGTCGTGGCCGAATATCGCGGCATTGCGGTTGGCGATCTGACCAAGCTGCGTGCTGCCGCTCGCCAGCAAGGCGTGTACCTGCGTGTTCTGAAGAACACGCTGGCCCGCCGTGCTGTCGAAGGTACGCCGTTTGCAGGCCTCGCAGAGCAGATGACCGGTCCGCTGATCTACGGTATTTCCGAAGATGCAGTGTCGTCGGCCAAGGTTCTGAACGACTTCGCCAAGACCAACGACAAGCTGGTCCTGCGCGCCGGGTCGTATGACGGCAAGGTTCTCGACGCTGCCGCCGTGAAGGCGCTGGCCTCGATCCCGAGCCGCGACGAACTGATTGCTCAGCTGCTGGGCGTGATGCAGGCACCGGTGTCGGGCTTCGCCCGTCTGCTGGCTGCACTGGCTGCCAAGAACGCAGAAGGCGCTCCCGCGGAAGCGGAAGCCGCCGGCGCCTAAGGCAATCCAGGCCGCGCATCGAAAGATCGCATTACCGATACCGAATCAAATCTAGTAGGAGTATTTCAAATGGCAATCACTAAAGACGACATCCTGGAAGCCGTTGGCGCGATGTCCGTGATGGAACTGAACGACCTGGTCAAGGCGTTCGAAGAGAAGTTTGGCGTGTCCGCCGCTGCCATGGCCGTGGCTGCTGCCCCGGGCGCTGCCGCTGCTGCTGCCGAAGAACAGACCGAATTCAACGTGATCCTGGCCGAAGTCGGCGCCAACAAGGTCGGCGTGATTAAGGCTGTTCGCGAAATCACCGGTCTGGGCCTGAAGGAAGCCAAGGACCTGGTCGATGGCGCACCGAAGCCCGTCAAGGAAGGCGTGGACAAGGCCGCTGCTGCCGAAGCCAAGAAGAAGCTGGAAGACGCCGGCGCCAAGGTCGACGTCAAGTAAGGCTGTGCTCGCGTGCCCTTGCGGCACGCGAATGGGGCTGGCAAAGGGAAATTCCCGGCGCCAGCCTTTTTGCGCTTGTGCAATTGTGTTTTAGTCGCCACTCTGCACAGTGGCGAAGTCGCAAGAAGTGATGTTTGCGAGACCCGGCAGCAATTGATTTGCCGGCAACTCAGCAGAGGCCAAACATCAGTGGCACACTAAGTGGTTGCTGCTGATGTTTGTCTTCTGAACCGACTGCAGAAGACAAGTTTGGTCGGGTGTCCCCCGGGCGAGTACAGGCGTTGCGCTGATGCGACGACCACACAGCCCGCAGCGTGCGGACACCGTCAGCCAGAGGTTGGTAGCGGCCAACCGCCAAATCCCCTCCCAGTCGCTGAACACCTCAGGCGCGGCCAGGTCCAGCCGTCCTGCGATGATTCGGAGATCCCATGGCGTACAGCTTCACCGAAAAGAAGCGCATTCGCAAAAGCTTTGCGAAGCGCGCTACGGTACATCAGGTTCCATTCCTGCTTGCCACCCAGATTGAATCCTACACCCAGTTCTTGCAAGCGGAAACGCCGACCGCGCGTCGCAAGACCGAAGGCCTCCAGGCCGCTTTTAACGCAATTTTCCCGATCTCCTCGCATAACGGGCTTGCCCGTATGGAGTTCGTCTCGTATCACCTGTCCAACCCGCCGTTCGACGTCAAGGAATGTCAACAGCGTGGCCTGACCTTCCACTCGGCGCTGCGCGCCAAGGTTCGCCTGATCATCAACGATCGCGAGAATCCTGGCAAGGTCAAGGAAGTGAAGGAGCAGGAAGTCTACATGGGCGAAATCCCGCTGATGACTTCCACCGGTTCGTTCGTGATCAACGGCACCGAGCGTGTCATCGTCTCGCAGCTGCACCGCTCGCCGGGCGTGTTCTTCGAGCACGACAAGGGCAAGACCCACAGCTCGGGCAAGCTGCTGTTCTCGGCACGTATCATCCCCTACCGCGGTTCGTGGCTGGACTTCGAGTTCGACCCGAAGGACATCCTGTACTTCCGCGTCGACCGCCGCCGCAAGATGCCGGTGACGATCCTGCTGAAGTCGATCGGCCTGACCCCGGAACAGATCCTCGCGCACTTCTTTGTGTTCGACAACTTCACGCTGCAGTCGGAAGGCGCGCAGCTGGAGTTCGTGCCCGAGCGCCTGCGCGGTGAAGTCGCGCGCTTCGACATCGCCGACAAGAACGGCCGCGTGGTGGTCGAGAAGGACAAGCGGATCAACGCCAAGCACATCCGCGACCTGGATTCGGCCGGTACCAAGCTGATCAGCGTGCCGGAAGACTACCTGCTGGGCCGCGTGCTGGCCAAGAACATCATCGACCCGGATACCGGCGAGGTGATTGCCAACGCCAACGACGAGCTGACCGAAACGCTGCTGGAAAACCTGCGCGAAGCCGGCGTCAAGCAGATCCAGACCCTGTACACCAACGACCTGGATCAGGGCCCGTACATGTCGCAGACCCTGCGCGTGGACGAGACCGCCGACCAGACCGCTGCGCGTATCGCGATCTACCGCATGATGCGCCCGGGCGAGCCGCCGACCGAAGAAGCGGTGGAAGCGCTGTTCCAGCGCCTGTTCTACAGCGAAGAGTCGTACGACCTGTCGCGCGTTGGCCGCATGAAGGTCAACAGCCGCCTGGGCCGCCCCAGCGGCGAAGGCGCCATGGTGCTGCAGGACGAGGACATCCTCGAGACCATCAAGATCCTGGTCAACCTGCGCAACGGCAAGGGCGAGGTCGATGACATCGACCACCTGGGCAACCGTCGCGTGCGTTGCGTCGGCGAACTGGCCGAAAACCAGTTCCGCGCCGGCCTGTCGCGCGTGGAGCGTGCCGTCAAGGAACGTCTGGGCCAGGCCGAGACCGAGAACCTGATGCCGCACGACCTGATCAACTCGAAGCCGATCTCGTCGGCGATCCGCGAGTTCTTCGGTTCGTCGCAGCTGTCGCAGTTCATGGACCAGACCAACCCGCTGTCCGAGATCACGCACAAGCGCCGTGTCTCCGCACTGGGCCCGGGCGGTCTGACGCGCGAGCGCGCCGGTTTTGAAGTCCGCGACGTGCACCCGACCCACTATGGTCGCGTGTGCCCGATCGAAACGCCGGAAGGTCCGAACATTGGTCTGATCAACTCGCTGGCACTGTATGCGCGCCTGAACGAGTACGGCTTCCTGGAAACCCCGTACCGCAAGGTCGAGAACAGCAAGCTGACCGACCAGGTCGACTACCTGTCCGCGATCGAGGAAGGCAAGTACGTGGTGGCGCAGGCCAACGCGACCGTCGACGCCGACGGCATCCTCACCGACGAACTGGTGTCGGCGCGTGAAGGCTCCGAGCGTGAAACCCGTATGGTCACGCCGGACCGCGTGCAGTACATCGACGTGGCGCCGTCGCAGATCGTGTCGGCCGCTGCCTCGCTGGTGCCGTTCCTGGAACACGATGACGCGAACCGTGCACTGATGGGCGCGAACATGCAGCGTCAGGCCGTGCCTTGCCTGCGTCCGGACAAGCCGCTGGTCGGTACCGGCATCGAGCGCACCGTTGCGGTCGACTCGGGTACGGCCGTGCAGGCGATGCGTGGCGGTGTGGTCGATTATGTCGACGCGATGCGTATCGTGATCCGCGTGAACGACGACGAAGCCGTGGCCGGTGAAGTCGGCGTGGACATCTACAACCTCATCAAGTACACGCGCTCGAACCAGAACACCAACATCAACCAGCGTCCGATGGTCAAGGTGGGCGACCACGTGGCTCGCGGCGACGTCATCGCCGACGGCGCCTCGACCGACCTGGGTGAACTGGCACTGGGCCAGAACATGCTGGTGGCGTTCATGCCGTGGAACGGCTACAACTTCGAAGATTCGATCCTGATCTCGGAGCGTGTGGTGGCCGAAGACCGCTATACCTCGATCCACATCGAGGAACTGTCGGTCGTTGCCCGCGACACCAAGCTGGGACCGGAAGAAATCACGCGCGATATCTCGAACCTGGCCGAAGCCCAGCTGGCTCGCCTGGACGAGTCGGGCATCACCTACATCGGCGCTGAAGTTGAAGCCGGCGACGTGCTGGTGGGCAAGGTCACGCCGAAGGGCGAGACCCAGCTGACCCCGGAAGAGAAGCTGCTGCGCGCGATCTTCGGCGAGAAGGCATCGGACGTGAAGGACACCTCGCTGCGCGTGCCCTCGGGCATGAGCGGCATCGTGATCGACGTCCAGGTCTTCACCCGCGAAGGCGTGACCCGCGACAAGCGTGCCCAGTCGATCATCGACGACGAACTGAAGCGCTACCGCCTGGACCTGAATGACCAGCTGCGTATCGTGGAAGGCGACGCGTTCCAGCGTCTGGAGCGCCTGCTGCTCGACAAGACCGTCAACGGCGGTCCGAAGAAGCTGGCCAAGGGCGCCAAGCTGACCAAGGAGTACCTGGCCGATATCGACAAGTACCACTGGTTCGACATCCGCCCGGCCGACGAGGACGTGGCTGCCCAGCTGGAAGCCGTCAAGGAAGCCATCGAGCAGAAGCGCCACGAGTTCGACCTGGCCTTCGAAGAGAAGCGCAAGAAGCTCACGCAGGGCGACGAACTGCCGCCGGGCGTGATCAAGATGGTCAAGGTGTACCTGGCCGTCAAGCGCCGCCTGCAGCCTGGCGACAAGATGGCCGGCCGTCACGGTAACAAGGGTGTGGTGTCGAAGATCACCCCGATCGAAGACATGCCCTACATGGCCGACGGCACGCCTGCCGACATCGTGCTGAATCCGCTGGGCGTGCCTTCGCGGATGAACGTGGGTCAGATTCTCGAGACGCACCTGGGCTGGGCTGCGCGCGGTCTGGGCGAGCGCATCGGCAACATGCTGAAGGCGCAAGCCAAGGCAGCCGAAGTTCGCAACCTGCTCACGCAGATCTACAACGAGAGTGGCAAGGTCGAAGACCTCGACAGCCTGTCGGATTCGGAAGTCCTGGAACTGGCCGAGAACCTGAAGAAGGGCGTGCCGTTCGCGACGCCGGTGTTCGATGGTGCGCATGAGGACGAAATCCGCCGCATGCTGGACCTCGCCTATCCGGAAGAGATTGCGAAGGAGAAGGGCCTGACCGCTTCCAAGCAGCAGGTCACGCTGCACGACGGCCGCACCGGCGAAGCGTTCGAGCGTCCGGTCACGCTGGGTGTGATGCACATGCTGAAGCTGCACCACCTGGTCGACGACAAGATGCACGCCCGTTCCACCGGCCCGTACTCGCTGGTGACGCAGCAGCCGCTGGGTGGTAAAGCCCAGTTCGGTGGCCAGCGTTTCGGTGAGATGGAAGTGTGGGCACTGGAAGCCTACGGCGCATCGTACGTGCTGCAGGAAATGCTGACGGTCAAGTCCGATGACGTGAACGGCCGTACCAAGGTGTACGAGAACATCGTCAAGGGCGAGCACTCGATCGACGCCGGCATGCCGGAATCGTTCAACGTGCTGGTGAAGGAAATCCGCTCGCTGGGTATCGACATCGACCTCGATCGCTACTGATCGGGCAGGTGAGGGGAGCCGGCTACGGCCGGTTCCCTGTCGACACAACAGCAGCGCAAGATTTCCCACAGGATGAATGCCACCGACCCGGACAGACTCCGGGGCGGTGGCGAAACAAGGAGTTGCAATGAAAGCATTGCTCGATCTCTTTAAGCAGGTTCAGCAGGAAGAGCAGTTCGACGCGATCAAGATCGGCTTGGCCTCGCCCGAGAAGATCCGTTCGTGGTCGTACGGCGAAGTCAAGAAGCCGGAAACGATCAACTACCGTACCTTCAAGCCGGAACGCGACGGCCTGTTCTGCGCCAAGATCTTTGGCCCGATCAAGGACTACGAGTGCCTGTGCGGCAAGTACAAGCGCCTGAAGCACCGTGGCGTGATCTGCGAGAAGTGCGGCGTTGAAGTGACGCTGGCCAAGGTGCGCCGCGAGCGCATGGGCCACATCGAACTGGCCGCGCCGACCGCGCACATCTGGTTCCTGAAGTCGCTGCCGTCGCGTCTGGGCATGGTGCTCGACATGACGCTGCGCGACATCGAGCGCGTGCTGTACTTCGAAGCATTCGTGGTGCTCGAACCCGGCATGACCCCGCTCAAGAAGAGCCAGATCATGTCCGAAGACGACTACCTCGCGAAGTGCGACGAGTACGGCGAGGGCGAGTTCGTCGCCATGATGGGTGCCGAGGGCATCCGTGAACTGCTGCGCGGCATCGACATCGAGAAGCAGATCGAACAGATCCGCGCCGAGCTGCAGGCCACCGGCTCCGAAGCCAAGATCAAGAAGTTCGCCAAGCGCCTGAAGGTGCTCGAGGCCTTCCAGCGTTCGGGCATCAAGCCCGAGTGGATGATCCTCGAAGTGCTGCCGGTGCTGCCGCCCGAGCTGCGTCCGCTGGTGCCGCTGGACGGTGGTCGCTTCGCGACCTCGGACCTGAATGACCTGTATCGCCGCGTCATCAACCGTAACAACCGCCTGAAGCGCCTGCTGGAGCTGAAGGCGCCTGAAATCATCGTGCGCAACGAAAAGCGCATGCTGCAGGAAGCGGTTGACTCGCTGCTGGACAACGGCCGTCGCGGCAAGGCGATGACCGGCGCCAACAAGCGTCCGCTGAAGTCCCTGGCCGAAATGATCAAGGGCAAGGGCGGCCGTTTCCGTCAGAACCTGCTGGGCAAGCGCGTCGACTACTCGGGCCGTTCGGTCATCGTGGTGGGCCCGACGCTCAAGCTGCACCAGTGCGGCCTGCCCAAGCTGATGGCGCTCGAGCTGTTCAAGCCCTTCATCTTCCACAAGCTGGAAACGATGGGCATCGCCACCACCATCAAGGCGGCGAAGAAGGAAGTGGAAAGCCAGACCCCGGTGGTGTGGGACATCCTCGAAGAGGTGATCCGCGAGCACCCGGTGATGCTGAACCGTGCGCCGACGCTGCACCGCCTGGGTATCCAGGCGTTCGAGCCGGTGCTGATCGAAGGCAAGGCCATCCAGCTGCACCCGCTGGTCTGCGCGGCGTTCAACGCCGACTTCGACGGTGACCAGATGGCTGTTCACGTCCCGCTGTCGCTGGAAGCGCAGATGGAAGCCCGCACCCTGATGCTGGCCTCCAACAACGTGCTGTTCCCGGCCAACGGCGATCCGTCGATCGTGCCGTCGCAAGACGTGGTGCTGGGTCTGTACTACACGACCCGCGACAAGATCAACGGCAAGGGCGAGGGCATGACCTTTGCCGACATCAGCGAAGTGATCCGCGCCTACGAGAACAAGGAAGTCGAACTGGCTTCCCGCGTGAACGTGCGTATCACCGAGTATGAGCTGGTCGACAAGGACGCCGAGGGCGACGCTCGTTTCGCACCCAAGATCACGCTGCAGGCCACCACGGTCGGCCGCGCGATCCTGTCCGAGATCCTGCCCAAGGGGCTGCCGTTCTCGGTGCTGAACAAGCCGCTCAAGAAGAAGGAAATCTCGCGCCTGATCAACACCGCGTTCCGCAAGTGCGGCCTGCGCGAGACCGTGATCTTCGCCGACAAGCTGCTGCAGTCGGGCTTCCGCCTGGCAACCCGCGCCGGTATCTCGATCGCCATCGACGATATGCTGGTGCCGCCGCAGAAGGAAAAGATCATCGCCGAGGCCTCGGCCAAGGTGAAGGAATACGACAAGCAGTACATGTCGGGTCTGGTGACCGACCAGGAACGCTACAACAACGTCGTGGACATCTGGGGCGCTGCCGGCGACCAGGTGGGCAAGGCGATGATGGAGCAGCTCCAGCACGAGGACGTGGTCGACCGCGAAGGCAAGACCGTGAAGCAAGAGTCGTTCAACTCCATCTACATGATGGCCGACTCGGGCGCACGGGGCTCGGCAGCGCAGATCCGCCAGCTGGCAGGTATGCGTGGCCTGATGGCAAAGCCGGACGGCTCGATCATTGAAACGCCGATTACGGCGAACTTCCGTGAAGGCCTGAACGTTCTGCAGTACTTCATCTCGACCCACGGCGCCCGTAAGGGCCTGGCCGATACGGCACTGAAGACCGCGAACTCGGGTTACCTGACCCGTCGTCTGGTCGACGTGACGCAGGATCTGGTCGTGGTGGAAGACGATTGCGGCACCTCCAACGGCGTGGCCATGAAGGCCCTGGTCGAAGGCGGTGAAGTGATCGAAGCCCTGCGCGACCGTATTCTCGGCCGTGTGACCGTGGCCGACGTGGTGAACCCTGAAACCCAGGAAACCGCGATCGAGAGCGGCACGCTGCTGGACGAAGACCTGGTCGAGCTGATCGACGCGATCGGCGTGGACGAAGTCAAGGTCCGCACCCCGCTGTCGTGCGACACGCGTTACGGCCTGTGCGGCAAGTGCTATGGCCGCGACCTGGGCCGCGGCGTGCTGGTGAACTCCGGCGAAGCGGTGGGCGTGATTGCCGCCCAGTCGATCGGTGAGCCGGGCACGCAGCTGACCATGCGTACGTTCCACATCGGTGGTGCGGCATCGCGTGCGGCAGTGGCATCGAGCGTGGAAGCCAAGGCAACCGGTACCGTGCGTTTCACGGCGACCATGCGTTACGTCACCAATGCGAAGGGCGAACTGATCGTCATCTCGCGTTCGGGCGAGGCGCTGATCACCGACGACCACGGCCGCGAGCGCGAACGCCACAAGATCCCGTACGGCGCCACGCTGCTGGTGCAGGACGGCCAGGCCATCAAGGCTGGCACGCAGCTGGCCACGTGGGACGCGCTGACTCGCCCGATCGTTTCGGAATACACCGGTACGACCAAGTTCGAGAACGTTGAAGAAGGCGTGACCGTCGCCAAGCAGATGGACGAAGTCACCGGCCTGTCGACCCTGGTGGTGATCGACGCCAAGCGCCGCACGGCTGCAACCAAGGGCATCCGTCCACAGGTGAAGCTGCTCGACGCCAGCGGCCAGGAAGTGAAGATCCCGGGCACGGACCACTCCGTGACCATCGGCTTCCAGGTCGGCGCGCTGATTACCGTGAAGGACGGCCAGCAGGTGCACGTGGGTGAAGTGCTCGCGCGTATCCCGACCGAATCGCAGAAGACCCGCGACATTACCGGCGGTCTGCCGCGAGTGGCCGAGCTGTTCGAAGCGCGTTCGCCGAAGGACGCCGCCGTGCTGGCGGAAGTCACCGGCACGACCTCGTTCGGCAAGGACACCAAGGGCAAGCAGCGCCTGGTCATTACCGACCTGGACGGCAATGCCCACGAGTTCCTGATCGCGAAGGAAAAGCAGGTGCTGGTGCACGACGGCCAGGTGGTGAACAAGGGCGAAATGATCGTGGAAGGTCCGGCGGACCCGCACGACATCCTGCGCCTGAAGGGCATCGAAGAGCTGGCGCACTACATCGTGGACGAAGTCCAGGACGTGTACCGTCTGCAGGGCGTGAAGATCAACGACAAGCACATCGAGGTGATCGTTCGCCAGATGCTGCGCCGCGTCCAGATCGCCGACGTGGGCGACACCAAGTTCATCCCGGGTGAACAGGTGGAGCGTTCGGAACTGCTCGACGAGAACGATCGCGTGATCGCCGAAGGCAAGCGTCCGGCAACGTACGAGAACCTGCTGCTCGGTATCACCAAGGCGTCGCTGTCGACCGACAGCTTCATCTCGGCGGCATCGTTCCAGGAAACCACGCGCGTGCTGACCGAAGCCGCGATCATGGGCAAGACCGACGACCTGCGTGGTCTGAAGGAAAACGTGATCGTCGGCCGTCTGATCCCGGCCGGTACCGGCCTGGCCTACCACCGCGCCCGCAAGGCGCGCGAGGCCTCCGAGCGCGAACGCGCCCAGGCGATCGCCGAAGAAGAGCAGTCGCTCTTCATCGAGCCGGCGCCGGTGGTGCAGGCGACGACCGAAGGCGAAGGCGACAACGTCTGATTGCAGTAAGCTGTTTGCCGCCGCAAGGCGGCCCGAAAGCCCGGCTGATCCAGCCGGGCTTTTTTTCGTCTGCACGCGGCGTTTGCTTTCGTGAGAAACGTCGGAGAGTTTGCCCTGCGGTCGCGGAAGCCGGGTCCCTTAGTGGTATGGTTACGGCTCTTCCGGCTTCAGCAATTCCGTTGTCTATGTCGCACGCGCTGGCGATCCTCAAAGATGTCTTCGGCTATCACGCCTTCCGCGGGCGCCAGGCCGAGATCATCGACCACGTCGCCACCGGCGGTGACTGCCTGGTGCTGATGCCGACTGGCGGGGGCAAGTCGCTGTGCTACCAGATCCCGGCGCTGCTGCGCCAGCGCGCCGGCGAAGGCGTCGGCATCGTGGTGTCACCGCTGATCGCGCTGATGCAGGACCAGGTGGCGGCGCTGACCGAAGCGGGCGTGCGCGCCGCGGTGCTCAATTCGACGCTGACCGGTGCGGAGGCGTCCGCGGTCGAGCGCGACCTGCTGGCCGGCCGCATCGAGATCCTCTACGTTGCGCCGGAACGGCTGATGACGCCGCGCTTTCTCGACCTGCTCGAGCGCACGCGGGTCGGGCTCTTCGCCATCGACGAGGCGCACTGCGTGTCACAGTGGGGCCACGACTTCCGGCCCGAATACATCCAGCTGTCGGTGTTGCACGAGCGCTTCCCATATGTGCCGCGCATCGCCCTGACGGCGACGGCCGACGCGCTCACGCGCAACGAGATCATCGAGCGGCTGGCGCTGGACGACGCCCGCGTCTTTATCTCCAGCTTCGACCGGCCCAATATCCGCTACCGCATTGTCGAGAAGGACAATGCGCGCCAGCAGCTGCTGGCCTTTATCAAGGCCGAGCACACCGCCGCCGACGGCACCCACGACAGCGGCATCGTCTACTGCCTGTCGCGCAAGAAGGTGGAAGACACCGCGGAATGGCTGCAGGGGCAGGGCGTCAATGCGCTGCCGTACCACGCCGGCATGGATGCCGGCACGCGCCAGCGCCACCAGGCGCGCTTTCGCGAGGAAGAAGGGCTGGTGATGGTGGCGACCATCGCCTTCGGCATGGGCATCGACAAGCCGGACGTGCGCTTCGTCGCCCACCTGGACCTGCCCAAGAGCATGGAAGGCTACTACCAGGAAACCGGCCGTGCCGGCCGCGACGGCTTGCCGGCCAACGCCTGGATGGCCTACGGCCTGGGCGACGTGGTGCAGCAGAAGCGCATGATCGACGAGTCCGAGGCGGACGAGGCCTTCAAGCGCGTGTCCTCGTCCAAGCTCGACGCGTTGCTGGGCCTGTGCGAGACCGCCGGCTGCCGGCGCGTGCGCATCCTGGCGTATTTCGACGAGACCTGCGAGCCCTGCGGTAATTGCGATACCTGCCTGGAGCCGCCGGCCACCTGGGACGGTACGCGCGAGGCGCAGATGGCGCTGTCGTGCGTGTACCGCACCGCGCAGGCCAGCCGCGTGCATTTTGGCGCCACGCACCTGATCGACGTGCTGCGCGGCAATAGCTCGGAGAAGATCCGCCAGTGGGGGCATGACAAGGTTTCCACGTTTGGCATCGGCAAGGACCGCTCGGTGCACGAGTGGCATACGGTGTTCCGCCAACTGATCGCCCAGGGCTTGCTCGTGATCGACCACGGCGGACACGGCGCACTGTTGCTGGGCGAGGCCGCGCGCGAGGTGCTCAAGGGCGAACGGCAAATCATCTTGCGCCGGCAGGCCACCAAGCCGGGCAAGTCCGGCGAACGCGCCGCGCGCGGGACCCGCACCGACCACACCGCGGACATGGACGCCGACACGCTGGCCAACTGGGAGGCGCTGCGCCGGTGGCGCACAGAGGCCGCGCGCGAGCACGGCGTGCCGGCCTATGTGATCTTCCACGATGCCACGCTGGCCGAGCTGGCTCGTACCGCGCCCGGATCCTTGTCGGCGATGCAGGGGATTCCTGGCATTGGCGCCTCCAAGCTGGAGCGCTACGGCCAGGCCATCCTGGACGCGCTGCGCGCGGTCTAGCCGGACGGCGCCTGGCACTGGAGACAGTCCGGGTATACGACTTGACGGTATACGCTTCCCCTGCTAGGATGCCAGATTCGAGTTTTTGGCTTTGGATTTCGCTCGCCCGTCGGAGTTGTGGCTTTCACGCCACTGCCGGCAAGCCTTCCGGACAGATCTTTCCTGGACCGGTGGCGGCAGACGCGGGATCCGGGTGCCGGCTCGCGCTCTTTGGCATGCTGTTACCGCACAGTCCCGTCTCCAGAGCGCGTCCGCTCACCTCTCCCGCCCAAAACCCGTAGTTGCCTCTCCATTTCGGTGCATGCCGGTGCGAGGGGCGTTTTTCGTAAAAACCAAGCTGGATTGAACAATGCCAACTATCAACCAACTGGTTCGCAAGCCGCGCGTCTCTGAAGTCGTCAAGAGCAAGAGCCCGGCGCTTGAGAACTGCCCGCAGCGTCGCGGCGTGTGCACCCGCGTGTACACCACGACGCCGAAGAAGCCGAACTCGGCACTGCGTAAGGTCGCCAAGGTGCGCCTGACCAACGGTTTCGAAGTCATTTCGTACATCGGCGGTGAAGGCCACAACCTGCAGGAACACTCGGTCGTGCTGATCCGCGGCGGCCGTGTGAAGGATCTGCCGGGTGTGCGTTACCACATCGTCCGTGGCTCGCTCGACCTGCAAGGCGTGAAGGACCGCAAGCAGGCGCGTTCGAAGTACGGCGCGAAGCGTCCGAAGGCAGCCTAAGCTTATTAAGCAGCCTGGGTCGGAAAGACCCGAAGCAACAAACGATAGCCTGTGGCGCGAGTCATGGTGCTGTCACCAGGCGGCGGTACAACGGAGCGCCTTTTTGGCAACCGTGCCGTCGAGTAAGTGGTCACCCGGCGAATTTGCTGTCTATCGCATGCAAGCTAGTTGGTGGCCGGAGAGCGGGAACAACTGACCGCGCTCTCAACTGAATCTAAAGGAAAGAAGATGCCACGTCGTCGTGAAGTCCCCAAGCGGGATGTTCTGCCTGATCCGAAGTTCGGTAACGTTGAAGTTGCCAAGTTCATGAACGTGCTGATGCTGGACGGCAAGAAGTCGGTTGCCGAACGTATCGTTTATGGCGCGTTCGACCAGATCGAAAAGAAGGCAGGCAAGGCCCCCATCGAAGTGTTCTCCGTTGCGATCAACAACGTGAAGCCGGTGGTGGAAGTGAAGAGCCGTCGCGTGGGCGGCGCCAACTATCAGGTTCCGGTCGAAGTCCGTCCGTCGCGTCGTCTGGCATTGGCGATGCGTTGGCTGCGCGAGGCCGCGAAGAAACGCAGCGAGAAGTCGATGGCGCTGCGCCTGGCAGGTGAGCTGCTGGAAGCATCGGAAGGCCGTGGCGGCGCAATGAAGAAGCGCGACGAAGTGCACCGCATGGCCGAAGCCAACAAGGCGTTCTCGCATTTCCGCTTCTAAGCGCGCGATAGCGTTTGTTGGTTGCCGGGCGGGCTGTGTTTTTACACACCTCGCCCGTTTGTGTTAGGGGCGCGGGCCATGAGATGCCGGCGCCTCACGGACAAATAGAGGATTAAAGTGGCTCGTAAGACTCCTATTGAGCGCTACCGTAACATCGGTATTTCGGCTCACATTGACGCGGGTAAAACCACCACGACCGAGCGGATCCTGTTCTACACCGGTGTGAACCACAAGATCGGTGAAGTGCATGATGGCGCGGCCACCATGGACTGGATGGAGCAGGAGCAGGAGCGCGGCATCACCATCACGTCTGCTGCGACCACCGCCTTCTGGAAGGGCATGGCCGGCAACTACCCCGAGCATCGCTTCAACATCATCGACACCCCGGGCCACGTGGACTTCACCATCGAGGTGGAGCGTTCCATGCGCGTGCTGGACGGCGCGTGCATGGTGTACTGCGCAGTGGGTGGCGTGCAGCCGCAGTCGGAAACCGTCTGGCGTCAGGCCAACAAGTACGGCGTGCCGCGTCTGGCATTCGTCAACAAGATGGACCGTACCGGCGCGAACTTCTTCAAGGTCTACGACCAGCTGAAGACCCGCCTGAAGGCCAACCCGGTGCCCGTCGTGGTGCCGATCGGCGCTGAAGACGGCTTCCAAGGCGTCGTCGATCTGCTGGAAATGAAGGCGATCATTTGGGACGAAGCCAGCCAAGGCGTGAAGTTCGAATACCGGGACATCCCGGCTGAGCTGCAAGCCACCGCTGACGAATGGCGCGAGAAGATGGTCGAGTCCGCCGCCGAAGCCAGCGAAGAGCTGATGGAAAAGTACCTGGGCGGCGAAGAGCTGACCCGCGCCGAGATCGTCAAGGCGTTGCGTGACCGTACCATCGCCTGCGAAATCCAGCCGATGCTGTGCGGCACCGCGTTCAAGAACAAGGGCGTGCAGCGTATGCTCGACGCCGTGATCGACTTCCTGCCGTCGCCGGTCGACATTCCGCCGGTTACGGGCACGGACGAGGACGACAGCGAGAAGAAGCTCGAGCGCAAGGCTGACGACAACGAAAAGTTCTCGGCACTGGCGTTCAAGATCATGACCGACCCGTTCGTTGGTCAGCTGATCTTCTTCCGCGTCTACTCGGGCAAGATCAATTCGGGCGACACCGTGTACAACCCGGTCAAGAGCAAGAAGGAACGCCTCGGCCGTATTCTGCAGATGCATGCCAACCAGCGCGAAGAAATCAAGGAAGTGCTGGCCGGCGACATCGCCGCTGCAGTGGGTCTGAAGGACGCCACCACGGGCGACACGCTGTGCGATCCGGCTGCACCGATCGTGCTCGAGCGCATGGTGTTCCCGGAGCCGGTGATCTCGCAGGCCGTCGAGCCGAAGACCAAGGCTGACCAGGAAAAGATGGGTATCGCCCTGAACCGCCTGGCCGCTGAAGATCCGTCGTTCCGCGTGCGTACCGATGAAGAATCGGGTCAGACCATCATTTCGGGCATGGGCGAGCTCCACCTCGAAATTCTGGTCGACCGCATGAAGCGCGAATTCGGCGTGGAAGCCAACATCGGCGCGCCGCAGGTGGCCTACCGCGAAACCATTCGCAAGACGGCCGAAGGCGTCGAGGGCAAGTTCGTCAAGCAGTCGGGCGGCCGCGGCCAGTACGGTCACGCCGTGATCACGCTGGAACCGCAAGAGCCGGGCAAGGGCTTCGAGTTCATCGACGCCATCAAGGGCGGTGTGATTCCTCGCGAATACATCCCGGCGGTCGAAAAGGGTATCGTCGACACGCTGCCGAACGGCATCCTGGCTGGCTTCCCGGTGGTGGACGTGAAGGTCACGCTGACGTTCGGTTCGTACCACGACGTGGACTCGAACGAAAACGCGTTCCGCATGGCCGGCTCGATGGCTTTCAAGGAAGCCATGCGCAAGGCCACCCCGGTTCTGCTCGAGCCGATGATGGCCGTGGAAGTGGAAACGCCGGAAGACTACACGGGTACCGTGATGGGCGACTTGTCGTCCCGCCGCGGCATCGTGCAGGGCATGGACGACATGGTGGGCGGCGGCAAGATCATCAAGGCCGAAGTCCCGCTGTCGGAAATGTTCGGTTATTCGACGTCGCTGCGCTCGGCCACGCAAGGCCGCGCCACGTACACCATGGAATTCAAGCACTACGCAGAGGCACCGAAGAACATCGCCGAAGCCGTGATGACGGCCAAGGGCAAGTAATAAGCTGTTTGCCGCCGCACCCCGCGTGGGGTGCGGCGGCGTGATGAATCGACAAGACTGAATTCCATTAGGAGCTAAAAAATGGCAAAGGAAAAGTTCGAGCGGACCAAGCCGCACGTGAACGTTGGTACGATTGGTCACGTTGACCACGGCAAGACCACGCTGACGGCAGCGATCGCCACGGTGCTGGCTGCGAAGTTCGGCGGTGCCGCCAAGAAGTACGACGAAATCGACGCAGCGCCGGAAGAAAAGGCACGCGGTATTACCATCAATACCGCCCACGTCGAGTACGAAACGGCCAACCGCCACTACGCGCACGTTGACTGCCCGGGCCACGCTGACTATGTGAAGAACATGATCACCGGTGCCGCCCAGATGGACGGCGCAATCCTGGTCTGCTCGGCCGCTGACGGCCCGATGCCGCAAACGCGCGAGCACATCCTGCTGGCCCGCCAGGTTGGCGTGCCTTACATCATCGTGTTCCTGAACAAGTGCGACATGGTGGACGACGCTGAACTGCTCGAGCTGGTCGAGATGGAAGTTCGCGAGCTGCTGTCGAAGTACGAATTCCCCGGCGACGACACCCCGATCATCAAGGGTTCGGCCAAGCTGGCGCTGGAAGGCGACAAGGGCGAGCTGGGCGAAGTGGCCATCATGAACCTGGCCGACGCGCTGGACACCTACATCCCGACGCCGGAGCGTGCCGTTGACGGTACCTTCCTGATGCCGGTGGAAGACGTGTTCTCGATCTCGGGTCGCGGCACCGTGGTGACCGGCCGTATCGAGCGCGGCGTGATCAAGGTCGGCGAAGAAATCGAAATCGTCGGTATCCGCCCGACCGTGAAGACCACCTGCACCGGCGTGGAAATGTTCCGCAAGCTGCTGGACCAGGGCCAGGCTGGCGACAACGTCGGTCTGCTGCTGCGCGGCACCAAGCGTGAAGACGTCGAGCGCGGCCAGGTGCTGTGCAAGCCGGGTTCGATCAAGCCGCACACCCACTTCACCGGCGAGGTGTACATCCTGTCGAAGGACGAAGGCGGCCGTCACACCCCGTTCTTCAACAACTACCGCCCGCAGTTCTACTTCCGTACCACCGACGTGACCGGCTCGATCGAGCTGCCGGCGGACAAGGAAATGGTGATGCCGGGTGACAACGTGTCGATCACCGTCAAGCTGATCGCCCCGATCGCCATGGAAGAAGGCCTGCGCTTCGCTATCCGTGAAGGCGGCCGTACCGTCGGCGCCGGCGTCGTGGCAAAGATCCTCGACTAAGCACTTCCTGGGACATGCCCGCGGGCATGTCCCCATTTAACTGGGCACGTTGCCCAATCGCTCTTTTAAGGAAATATCATGCAGAACCAGAAGATCCGTATCCGCCTGAAGGCTTTCGACTATCGCCTGATCGACCAGTCGGCTGCCGAAATCGTGGATACTGCCAAGCGTACCGGCGCGATCGTCAAGGGCCCGGTGCCCCTGCCGACCCGCATCCAGCGCTTCGACATCCTGCGTTCGCCGCACGTCAACAAGACCAGCCGCGATCAGTTCGAGATCCGCACTCACCAGCGCCTGATGGACATCGTCGACCCGACCGACAAGACGGTTGACGCGCTGATGAAGCTCGACCTGCCGGCAGGCGTGGACGTCGAGATCAAGGTGTAATCATGCTTCGGGCCGCTCAGGCGGCTTGCTGCAGCAAAAACGGCGAACCGATGGTTCGCCGTTTTTGTTTTGTGCGTCCTCACGATCGACAAGGAGAGCAGGCAATGGGCCAGACCATCCAGATCCAGACCCCCGCAGGCAGTTTCAGTGGCTATCTCGCCATCCCGGCGGCAGGCAGGGGCCCGGGCATCGTGCTGTGCCAGGAGATCTTCGGCGTCAACGCCACCATGCGCGAGGTGGCCGACTACTACGCCGAAGAGGGCTATACGGTGCTGGTGCCGGACCTGTTCTGGCGCATCGCACCCGGCATCGAACTGACGGACCGAGGTGAGGACTTCCAGCGCGCGCTCGGCCTGTACCAACAGTTCGACGAAGCCAGGGGCGTGCAGGACGTGGGCGCGGCGCTCGAGGCGTTGCGGGCCCGGCCGGAATGCGTCGGCCAGACCGGCGTGCTGGGTTTCTGCCTGGGCGGCAAGCTGGCCTACCTGGCGGCCTGCCGGCTGCCTGACGTGGCCTGCGCGGTGGCGTACTACGGCGTCGGCATCGAGCATGCGCTGGGCGAGGTCGACAACGTGCGCGGCCGGCTGGTGTTGCATATTGCCGAGCAGGACGGCTTCTGCCCGCCGCAGGCACAGGCCGCGATCCGCGCAGCGCTGGCCGGGCGCGAGAACATCGAGGTGTACGTCTACCCCGGCGTCGACCATGCCTTCGCACGCGTGGGCGGCGAGCACTTCGACAAGCCCTCGGCGCTGATGGCGCACCAGCGCTCGATCGCCGCGCTGCGCCGCGAGATGGGCCCACACTATGACTTCTCGGCGCTGTGGGACAAGCACTGCGAGTATGAATTTGCCACGCGCGACGTCGATGCCACCATGGCCACGATGGTGCCGCAGCCCTATGTGAACCATATCCCGACCATGACCGGCGGCGTCGGCTACGCGCAGCTGCGGCGCTTCTACCAGCACCACTTCGTGCACAGCAATCCGCCCGACACCACGCTGATCCCGTTGTCGCGCACGGTCGGCGCGACGCAGATCGTCGACGAGATGCTGTTCTGCTTTACCCATACCTGCGAGATCGACTGGATGTTGCCCGGCGTGCCGCCCACCGGCAAGCGCGTGGAGATCCCGCTGATCGCCATCGTCAAGTTCCGCGGCGACAAGCTCTACCACGAGCACATCTACTGGGACCAGGCGAGCGTGCTGGTGCAGATCGGCAAGCTGGACCCGGCGGGTTTGCCGGTGGCGGGCGTGGAAACCGCGCGCAAGCTGCTGGATGAAACGCTGCCGTCGAACACACTGATGGCGCGCTGGCAGGAGAGTGCGAACAAGTAAGCGCGGAGCCGGCGCGTTAATCGCGCCGCGCCGCCTTCAAGCCGTCTTTTGCGCACATCTGCGTGAATCCTGCCTACAACACCCAGCGGCAAATCGCAATTGCATATTGCACTTCCAAAGCGAGCACGTTATAGTGTAAGGCTACCCGTGTCTCCGGGTAGTGGGTTGGCCGTTTTGGCCTCGCGCAGTCCTTTTAGCGCAGCCCTTATTCAGCGCAAATGCGGCGCAAATGCGCAAACACAGTTTTCGTGTATCAATCAGCCCCGGCCAATCGCAGCTGGGAATGGAGCAAACCATGAGCCTTGGCCTTGTAGGTCGCAAGGTTGGCATGACCCGTATTTTCACGGACGACGGTGATTCGATTCCCGTTACCGTGGTCGAGGTCGGCGACAACCGCGTGACGCAAATCAAGACGGACGAGACCGACGGTTATACCGCCGTTCAAGTCACCTTCGGCGCACGACGCGCAAGCCGCGTTACCAAGCCGCTGGCGGGTCATCTCGCCAAAGCCGGCGTGGAAGCCGGCGAAATCATCCGCGAATTCCGTATCGATGCAGCCAAGGCTGCCGAACTGCAAGCTGGCGGTTCGCTGTCGGTCGACCTGTTCGAAGTCGGTCAGAAGATCGACGTGCAGGGCGTGACCATCGGTAAGGGCTACGCCGGTACCATCAAGCGCTACCACTTCGCCTCCGGCCGTGCCACCCACGGTAACTCGCGCTCGCACAACGTGCCGGGCTCGATCGGTATGGCGCAGGATCCGGGCCGTGTGTTCCCGGGCAAGCGCATGACCGGTCACCTGGGCGATGTCACCCGCACCGTGCAGAACCTGGAGATCGCCAAGATCGACGCAGAGCGCAAGCTGCTGCTGGTCAAGGGTGCCATCCCCGGCTCCAAGGGCGGCAAGGTCATCGTCACCCCGGCCGTCAAGGCCAAAGCCAAAGCTTAAGGAGCGCATGTAATGGAACTCAAGCTCCTCCAGGACAATGGCCAGATCGGCGCAGGCGTTGACGCTTCGCCCGAAGTGTTCGGCCGTGACTACAACGAAGCCCTCGTTCACCAGATCGTCGTCGCTTACCAGGCCAACGCTCGCAGCGGCAACCGTAAGCAGAAGGATCGTGAAGAGGTCAAGCACACGACCAAGAAGCCGTGGCGCCAGAAGGGTACGGGCCGTGCCCGTGCCGGTATGTCTTCCTCGCCGCTGTGGCGCGGGGGCGGCCGTATCTTCCCGAATTCGCCGGAAGAGAACTTCAGCCAGAAGGTCAACAAGAAGATGTTCCGTGCCGGCATGCGCTCGATTTACTCGCAGCTCGCACGCGAAGGTCGTATCAACGTGGTGGACGGTTTCACTGTCGACGCGCCCAAGACCAAGCTCTTGGCCGACAAGTTCAAGGCCATGGGCCTGGACTCGGTGCTGATCATCACCGACAGCCTCGACGAAAACCTCTACCTGGCTTCGCGCAACCTGCCGCACGTGGCAGTCGTGGAGCCGCGCCAGGCTGATCCGCTGTCGCTCGTGCACTACAAGAAGGTGCTGGTGACCAAGGCGGCCGTCGCGCAGATCGAGGAGTTGCTGAAATGACGCAAGTAGCCAAGAACGATCATCGTTTGATGCAGGTGCTGCTCGCGCCGGTGGTTTCCGAAAAGGCAACCCTGGTCGCCGACAAGAATGAACAGGTCGTGTTCGAAGTGGCCCGCGATGCCAACAAGGCAGAAGTGAAGGCCGCCGTCGAACTGCTGTTCAAGGTCGAGGTGCAGTCCGTTCAGATCCTGAACCAGAAGGGCAAGCAGAAGCGCTTCGGCCGTTTCATGGGCCGTCGCAACCACGTGAAGAAAGCTTACGTGTCGCTGAAGCCGGGTCAGGAAATCAATTTTGAAGCGGAGGCCAAGTAATCATGGCACTCGTCAAGACCAAGCCGACTTCCCCGGGTCGTCGCTCGATGGTGAAGGTGGTCAACAAGGACCTTCACAAGGGCACCCCGTACGCGCCGCTGCTGGAAAAGCAATTCCAGAAGTCGGGCCGTAACAACAATGGTCATATCACCACCCGCCACAAGGGCGGTGGTCATAAGCACCACTACCGCGTGGTCGACTTCAAGCGCAACGACAAGGACGGCATCCCCGCCAAGGTCGAGCGCCTGGAATACGATCCGAACCGCAGCGCCAACATCGCGCTGATCGTGTTCGCCGACGGCGAGCGCCGCTACATCATCGCCACCAAGGGCATGGTTGCCGGTCAGCAACTGCTGAACGGTTCGGAAGCGCCGATCAAGGCCGGTAACAACCTGCCGATCCGCAACATTCCGGTCGGTACCACGATCAACAACGTGGAAATGCTGCCTGGCAAGGGTTCGCAGATCGCACGTGCCGCCGGGGGTTCCGCCGTGCTGCTGGCTCGTGAAGGCCTGTACGCCCAGGTTCGCCTGCGCTCCGGTGAAGTGCGCCGCGTGCACATCGAGTGCCGCGCCACCATCGGTGAAGTGGGCAACGAAGAGCACAGCCTGCGCGTCATCGGCAAGGCCGGTGCGACCCGCTGGCGCGGTATCCGCCCGACGGTCCGTGGTGTCGTGATGAACCCGGTCGACCACCCGCACGGTGGTGGTGAAGGCAAGACCGCTGCTGGTCGCGATCCGGTTTCGCCGTGGGGTACCCCGGCCAAGGGTTACCGTACCCGCAGCAACAAGCGCACGGACAGCATGATCGTCCAGAAGCGCCACAAGCGTTAATCGGTAGGTAGGAGCTAAAGATATGACTCGTTCCGCTAAAAAGGGTCCGTTCTGCGACGCCCACCTGCTGAAAAAGGTGGAAGTCGCATCGAGCGGCAAGGACAAGAAGCCCATCAAGACTTGGTCGCGTCGCTCGACCATTCTGCCGGAGTTCATTGGCCTGACGATCGCCGTTCACAACGGCCGTCAACACGTGCCGGTGTACGTTACGGAAAACATGGTTGGCCACAAGCTCGGTGAATTTGCGATTACCCGCACGTTCAAGGGCCACGCGGCTGACAAGAAAGCGAAGAGGTAAGGTGCCATCATGGAAGTGAAAGCGATTCATCGCGGTGCCCGCATCTCCGCCCAGAAGACGCGCCTGGTCGCTGACCAGATCCGTGGTCTGCCGATCGAGCGCGCGCTCAATGTCCTGACGTTCAGCCCGAAAAAGGCTGCCGGGATCGTGAAGAAGGTGGTCGAATCGGCCATCGCCAACGCTGAGCACAACGAAGGCGCCGACATCGACGAACTGAAGGTCAAATCGATCTTCGTCGACAAGGCAACCTCGCTCAAGCGTTTCACGGCACGGGCAAAGGGCCGCGGCAACCGCATCGAGAAACAAACTTGTCACATCACTGTGACGCTCGGCAACTAAGGAGTCACGATGGGACAGAAGATTCATCCGACTGGCTTCCGCCTGGCTGTCAGCCGTAACTGGGCTTCGCGCTGGTACGCCAGCAACACGAAGTTCGCCGGCATGCTGAAGGAAGACATCGAAGTTCGGGACTTCCTGAAGAAGAAGCTGAAGAACGCATCGGTTGGCCGCGTCGTGATCGAGCGCCCCGCCCGCAATGCCCGCATCACCATTTACAGCTCGCGTCCGGGCGTGGTGATCGGCAAGAAGGGTGAGGACATCGAACTGCTGAAGGGTGAACTGCAGCGCCGCATGGGCGTGCCCGTGCACGTGAACATCGAGGAAATCCGCAAGCCGGAAACCGATGCTCAGCTGATCGCCGATTCGATCACCCAGCAGCTCGAGCGCCGCATCATGTTCCGCCGCGCCATGAAGCGCGCCATGCAGAATGCGATGCGCCTGGGCGCCCAGGGTATCAAGATCATGAGCGCCGGCCGTCTGAACGGTATCGAAATCGCACGTACCGAGTGGTACCGCGAAGGCCGTGTGCCCCTGCACACCCTGCGCGCCGACATCGACTACGGCTTCTCCGAAGCAGAAACCACCTACGGCATCATCGGTGTCAAGGTGTGGGTCTACAAGGGTGATCACCTCGGCCGCAACGAAGCGCCGGTGGTGGAAGAGCCGCAAGACGACCGTCGTCGTCGCCCGGGTCGTCCGGAAGGCCGCCGCCGTGAAGGCGAAGGCCGCCCGGGTGGCAACCGTCGCGGTGGCGCCGGTGCAGGTGCCGGTCGCCGCGGTGCGCCTGGCGATGCGAAGAGTGGAGAATAACGATGCTGCAACCTAAGCGCAGAAAATACCGCAAGGAGCAGAAAGGCCGCAACACGGGTAAGGCTACCCGTGGTAACGCCGTGTCTTTCGGCGAATTCGGCCTGAAGGCCATGGGCCGCGGCCGTCTGACCGCTCGTCAGATCGAGTCGGCACGTCGTGCGATGACCCGCCACATCAAGCGTGGCGGCCGCATCTGGATCCGGATTTTCCCGGACAAGCCGATCTCGAAGAAGCCCGCCGAAGTCCGTATGGGTAACGGCAAGGGAAATCCGGAGTACTACGTGGCTGAAATCCAGCCGGGCAAGATGCTGTACGAAATGGATGGCGTGAGCGAAGAGCTGGCGCGTGAGGCGTTCCGCCTCGCGGCCGCCAAGCTGCCGATCGCCACCAATTTCGTGGTGCGCCAGGTCGGGACGTAAGGAGAGCAGGAATGAAAGCATCCGAACTTCGCGGCAAGGACGCCGCCGGGCTGAACCAGGAGCTCTCCGAGCTGCTGAAGGCCCAATTTAGCCTGCGCATGCAAAAGGCGACCCAACAGCTGCAGAACACCAGCCAGCTGAAGAAGGTCCGCAAGGACATCGCGCGCGTGCAAACCGTGCTGACTCAAAAGGCAAACGCGAAATGACTGAAGCTGCACAAACGGAAAAGTCGCTTCGCCGTACCCTGGTCGGCCGTGTCGTGAGCGACAAGATGGACAAGACCGTTACGGTCTTGGTGGAAAACCGCGTCAAGCATCCTCTGTACGGCAAGTACGTGCTGCGTTCCAAGAAGTACCACGCACACGACGAAGCCAACCAGTACAAGGAAGGCGACAAGGTCGAAATCCAGGAAGGCCGTCCGCTGTCGCGGACCAAGTCCTGGGTGGTTTCCCGGCTGGTAGAGGCTGCACGCGTCATCTAAGAACAACACGTTCTTAGCTTGACTTGCAAGTCCAGGATTATGTAGCTATAATCCTGGACTTCCGCTTTATAGCGTTCGCCTTAGCTGTACCACCCGGGCGGGCCTGTTGAGCGAGCCAGGGCCAGGCGGCCTCGACGATCTGTCGGGATTGCCAGGTTCCTACCGACTTCAAAGTTGATCAACCCAGACGGTGCTGGCGCAAGGCCGGAGCCGACGGGACCAAGACTGACCGACGGGCGCTATCGCACCTGGCGGATTAAGTTGGGAAGACAAACACCATGATTCAGACAGAAAGCCGGCTCGAAGTGGCCGATAACACTGGTGCGCGCGAAGTGCTGTGCATCAAGGTGCTGGGTGGCTCCAAGCGCCGCTACGCAAGCGTTGGCGACATCATCAAGGTGACCGTCAAGGACGCAGCGCCGCGCGGTCGCGTGAAGAAGGGCGACATCTACAACGCCGTCGTCGTGCGTACCGCCAAGGGCGTGCGCCGTGCGGACGGTTCGCTGATCAAGTTCGACGGCAACGCCGCCGTCCTGCTGAACAACAAGCTCGAGCCGATCGGCACCCGTATCTTCGGGCCGGTGACTCGTGAACTCCGTACCGAGCGCTTCATGAAGATCGTGTCGCTCGCTCCGGAAGTGCTGTAAGGAGCCGCCATGAACAAGATTCGCAAAGGCGACGAAGTCATCGTGCTGACCGGCAAGGACAAGGGCAAGCGCGGTACCGTGCAAGCCGTCCTCGGCGACAAGGTTGCGGTGCAAGGCGTGAACATCGCCAAGAAGCATGCCCGCCCGAACCCGATGCTGGGCACTACCGGTGGTGTGGTCGACAAGGTCATGCCCCTGCATATTTCCAACGTTGCGCTCGTGGATGCCAATGGCAAGCCGTCGCGCGTCGGCATCAAGGTGGAAGACGGCAAGCGCGTGCGCGTGCTGAAGACCACCGGCGCCGTCGTGGCAGCTTGATTCTGGGCACGTATAGGAGTTGAGCATGGCAGCACGTCTGCAAGAGTTTTACAAAGAACAGGTTGTGCCGAAGCTGATCGAACAGTTCGGCTACAAGTCGGTCATGGAAGTGCCGCGCATCACCAAGATCACCCTGAACATGGGCCTTGGCGAAGCGATCAATGACAAGAAGATCATTGAAAACGCCGTCGGCGACCTGACCAAGATCGCCGGTCAGAAGCCGGTCGTGACGAAGGCCAAGAAGGCCATCGCCGGCTTCAAGATCCGCCAGGGCTACCCCATCGGTGCGATGGTGACCTTGCGCGGCGAGCGCATGTTCGAATTCCTCGATCGTTTCGTCACCGTGGCCCTGCCGCGCGTGCGTGACTTCCGTGGTGTGTCGGGCCGGTCGTTCGACGGTCGTGGCAACTACAACATCGGTGTGAAAGAGCAGATCATTTTCCCCGAAATCGAGTACGACAAGATCGACGCACTGCGTGGTCTGAACATCAGCATCACGACGACGGCAAAGAACGACGAGGAAGCCAAGGCACTCCTCGGTGCGTTCAAGTTCCCGTTCCGCAATTAAGGGGTAACCGTGGCTAAACTGGCTCTGATTGAACGTGAGAAGAAGCGCGCCAAGCTGGTGGCGAAGTATGCCGCCAAGCGCGCCAACCTCAAGGCCATTATTGACGACCAAGAGAAGTCGGAAGAAGAGCGTTACAGCGCGCGTCTCGAGCTGCAACAGCTCCCGCGCAACGCGAACCCGACCCGCCAGCGTAACCGCTGCGCGATCACCGGTCGTCCCCGCGGTACCTTCCGCAAGTTTGGCCTGGCGCGTAACAAGATCCGCGAAATCGCCTTCAAGGGCGAAATCCCGGGTCTGACGAAAGCCAGCTGGTAATTACGCACAGGCTACAGGAGAAACAGTATGAGCATGAGCGATCCTATCGCCGATATGCTGACGCGCATCCGCAACGCCCAGGGCGTGCAGAAGGCGTCGGTTGTCATGCCGTCGTCGAAGCTGAAAGTGGCAATCGCCAAGGTCCTGAAGGACGAAGGCTACATCGACGATTACGCCGTCCAGGAAGATGGCGGCAAGGCACAACTGAGCATCGGCCTGAAGTACTACGCCGGCCGTCCGGTGATCGAGCGCATTGAGCGCGTCTCGAAGCCCGGCCTGCGCGTGTACAAGGGCCGCAGCGACATCCCCCAAGTGATGAACGGCCTGGGTGTGGCGATCATCTCGACCCCGCAGGGTCTGATGACCGACCGCAAGGCACGCGCCACCGGCGTGGGCGGCGAAGTTCTTTGCTACGTCGCTTAAGGAGTAACCATGTCCCGTGTAGGTAAGGCTCCCATCGCGCTGCCCAAAGGCGCGGAAGTGAACGTGGCGGCTGGCGTGCTCTCCGTGAAGGGCCCGCTCGGTACGCTGTCGCAGCCGATTCACAGCCTGGTCAAGGTCAATGTCGAAAACGACACGCTGACCTTCACCCCGGCTGACGAATCGCGTGAAGCAAACGCTCTGCAGGGCACCATGCGTGCTCTGGTGGCCAACATGGTCAAGGGCGTAACCGCCGGTTTCGAGCGCAAGCTGAACCTCGTCGGCGTGGGCTATCGTGCCCAGCTGCAAGGCGCTGCGCTGAAGCTCCAGCTTGGTTTCTCGCACGACGTGATCCATGAGATGCCGGAAGGCGTGAAGGCGGAAACGCCGACGCAGACCGAGATCATCATCAAGGGTGCGGACAAGCAGAAAGTCGGTCAGGTTGCCGCGGAAGTTCGCGCGTACCGTCCGCCCGAGCCCTACAAGGGCAAGGGTGTACGCTACTCGAACGAGCGCGTCATCCTGAAGGAAACCAAGAAGAAGTAAGGGGTGCAATGATGAACAAGAAAGACGCTCGTTTGCGCCGTGCACGTCAGACCCGCGCCAAGATCGCGGAGATGAAAGTCAATCGTCTGACCGTGTTCCGTACGAATTCGCATATTTACGCCCAGGTCTTCTCGGAGTGCGGCACCAAGGTGCTGGCTTCGGCTTCGACCGCAGAGGCAGACGTCCGCAAGGAACTGACCGGCAATGGTGCTACCACCGCTGCCGCGACCGCGGTCGGCAAGCGCATCGCCGAAAAGGCGAAGGCTGCCGGCGTGGAAACCGTCGCGTTCGATCGCGCCGGCTTCCGCTTCCACGGTCGCGTGAAGGCACTGGCTGACGCTGCCCGCGAAGCCGGCCTCAAGTTCTAAGCGCACAAAGAGAGATACGTCATGGCAAAGATGCAAGCAAAAGTCCAGCAGGACGAACGCGACGACGGCCTCCGCGAGAAGATGATCTCGGTCAACCGCGTCACCAAGGTGGTGAAGGGCGGCCGGATTCTCGGTTTCGCTGCGCTGACCGTGGTTGGTGACGGCGATGGCCGCATCGGCATGGGCAAGGGCAAGGCCAAGGAAGTGCCCGTCGCTGTTCAGAAGGCAATGGACGAAGCCCGTCGCAAGATGGTCAAGGTCTCGCTGAAGAACGGCACGCTGCAACACGAAGTCGTTGGCAAGCACGGCGCCGCCAAGGTGCTGATGATGCCCGCCAAGGAAGGTACCGGCGTGATCGCCGGCGGCCCGATGCGCGCGATCTTCGAAGTGATGGGTGTCACCAACGTGGTGACCAAGTCGCACGGCTCCACCAACCCGTACAACATGGTTCGCGCCACGCTGGACGGCCTTCAGAAGATGAGCACGCCGGGCGAAATCGCCGCCAAGCGTGGCAAGTCGGTCGAAGACATCCTGGGTTAAGGTGAACGCAATGTCGCAGAAAACCGTAAAAGTGCAACTCGTGCGCAGCCTGATCGGCACGCGCGAGGATCATCGCGCCACCGTTCGTGGCCTGGGCCTGCGCCGCATCAACTCGGTGTCGGAGCTGCAGGACACGCCCGCCGTGCGCGGCATGATCAACAAGGTCTCGTACCTGGTCAAGGTTCTGGCCTGATACCGGGAACTCGGAGAGCAACATGCAACTGAACAACCTGAAACCGGCCGCCGGTTCGAAGCACGCCAAGCGTCGCGTCGGCCGCGGTATCGGCTCCGGCCTGGGCAAGACTGCCGGTCGCGGTCACAAGGGTCAGAAGTCGCGTTCGGGCGGCTTCCACAAGGTGGGCTTCGAAGGCGGTCAAATGCCGCTGTATCGTCGTCTGCCCAAGCGCGGCTTCACCTCGCTGACCAAGGCGTTCAACGCCGAAGTCACGCTGCGTGACATCGAGCGCCTGGAAGCGGCCGAAGTCGACCTGCTGGTCCTGAAGCAAGCTGGCCTGGTGGGCGAGCTGGTCAAGAGCGCCAAGGTCATCAAGGCTGGCGAACTGACCCGCAAGGTGACGATCAAGGGTCTGGGCGCCACTGCTGGCGCCAAGGCCGCGATCGAAGCCGCCGGCGGCCAGATCGCAGCCTGATACGGCATTTATCGCAGCATAGGCAGTTATAGTCGGAGCATCGTTTGGCCACGGCGAAACCCAATGCAAGCGCGCAAGCCAGGAACACGGCGAAGTACGGCGACCTCAAGCGCCGGCTGATGTTCCTGGTGCTGGCCCTGATCGTGTACCGCATCGGCGCTCATATTCCGGTGCCCGGTATCGATCCGGACCAGCTTGCGAAGCTTTTCCAGAGTCAGTCGGGTGGCATCCTCGGGATGTTCAACCTGTTCTCGGGCGGGGCGCTGTCGCGCTTTACCGTCTTCGCGCTCGGCATCATGCCGTACATCTCGGCGTCGATCATCATGCAGTTGCTGACGATCGTGCTGCCGCAGCTGGAAGCGCTGAAGAAGGAAGGGCAGGCAGGGCAGCGCAAGATCACGCAGTACACGCGCTACGGCACGGTGGTCCTGGCCACGTTCCAGGCGCTGTCGATTGCGGTGGCGCTGGAGTCGCAGCCTGGGCTGGTGCTGGATCCGGGCCTGATGTTCCGGGCCACGGCGGTGATCACGCTGGTGACCGGCACGATGTTCCTGATGTGGCTGGGTGAGCAGATCACCGAGCGTGGTCTGGGCAACGGCATCTCGATCATCATCTTCGGCGGTATCGCGGCGGGCCTGCCCAACGCGATCGGCGGACTGTTCGAACTGGTCCGCACGGGTTCCATGAGCATCATCGCGGCGATCTTCATCGTGGCGATCGTGATCGGTGTGACCTTCGCCGTGGTGTTTGTCGAGCGGGGCCAGCGCAAGATCCTGGTGAACTATGCCAAGCGTCAGGTCGGCAACAAGGTGTACGGCGGCCAGTCGTCGCACCTGCCGCTGAAGCTGAACATGGCAGGGGTGATTCCGCCGATCTTCGCATCGTCGATCATCCTGTTCCCGGCGACGATCGCGGGCTGGTTCACGTCTGACGCGACGGGCATGGTTGGCGGGTTCATCAAGGACCTGGCCGCCACGCTGTCGCCGGGCCAGCCGGTCTACATCCTGCTGTACGCTGCTGCGATTGTATTTTTCTGCTTCTTCTATACGGCCCTGGTGTACAACAGCCGTGAAGTGGCAGACAACCTGAAGAAAAGCGGTGCCTTCATTCCGGGCATTCGTCCGGGCGAGCAGACGACGCGCTATATCGACAAGATTCTGGTGCGCCTGACGCTGGCTGGTGCGGTCTATATCACACTGGTCTGCCTGTTGCCGGAATTCCTGGTGCTGCGGTGGAACGTTCCGTTCTACTTTGGCGGAACCTCGCTGCTGATCATCGTGGTCGTCACGATGGACTTCATGGCTCAGGTTCAGTCTTACGTGATGTCGCAGCAATATGAGTCGCTGCTGAAGAAGGCGAATTTCAAGGGCAATCTGACCTTGCGCTGACTTCGGATCGGTACAGGCTAGGTATGGCAAAAGACGACGTCATCCAGATGCAGGGGGAGGTCCTGGAAAACCTTCCCAATGCGACGTTCCGGGTCAAGCTGGAAAATGGCCATGTAGTACTGGGCCATATTTCCGGCAAGATGCGAATGAACTACATCCGGATTCTTCCGGGTGACAAGGTGACGGTCGAGCTGACCCCATATGATCTGTCGCGCGCACGAATCGTCTTCCGGACGAAGTGAGCGAACAGGAATTGAAGGAAGAGGAAAAATCATGAAAGTGCTGGCTTCTGTTAAGCGCATTTGCCGCAACTGCAAAATCATCAAGCGCAACGGTGTCGTGCGCGTGATCTGCTCGTCGGATCCCCGCCACAAGCAACGCCAAGGCTAATCGGAAAGAGGATTGACGAATGGCACGTATCGCAGGGGTTAACATCCCGAACCACAAGCACACCGAAATCGGCCTGACGGCCATTTATGGTGTCGGCCGCTCGCGCGCTCGCAAGATTTGCGAGGCCACCGGTGTACCGTTTGACAAGAAGGTCAAGGATCTGACCGACGCCGACCTGGAAAAGCTTCGTGACGAAGTGGGCAAGGTCACGGTCGAGGGTGACCTGCGTCGTGAAACCACGATGAACATCAAGCGTCTGATGGACCTTGGTTGCTATCGTGGCATGCGTCACCGCAAGGGCCTGCCCATGCGCGGCCAGCGTACCCGGACCAATGCCCGCACCCGCAAGGGTCCGCGCAAGGCCGGCGTGGCTCTGAAGAAGTAAAGCCGAAGGCAGAGGAAGAAACTAATGGCAAAAGGTCCGAATAACGCCGCACGCGCGCGTAAAAAGGTCAAGAAGAACGTTGCCGACGGCATTGCGCACGTCCACGCCTCGTTCAACAACACCATCATCACGATCACCGACCGCCAGGGCAACGCCCTGTCGTGGGCGACCGCCGGTGGCCAGGGCTTCAAGGGTTCGCGCAAGTCGACTCCGTTCGCTGCCCAGGTTGCTGCCGAGAACGCCGGCCGTGTGGCGCAAGACCAGGGCATCAAGAACCTGGAAGTGCGCATCAAGGGCCCGGGCCCGGGTCGTGAATCGGCTGTCCGCGCGCTGAACGCGCTGGGCATCAAGATCGCGATCATCGAAGACGTCACGCCGATTCCGCACAACGGCTGCCGTCCGCCGAAGCGCCGCCGCATCTAAGGCGTTGGCGTGTCCGGTCCGGCGGGTTTACCTGCCGGATTCGGCTATGGTAGTATCGTGCGTTGACCTGCTGCATTTCGATGCGGCAGGTTTTCGTTTTGCTTCGGTTGAATGTCTCTTGCAGCACATTTGCCCGGTGCACTGGTTATGTTTTGGTTATTGCTTTCAGCGTCGTACCCGGCAACGGGCGCGCTCAATAAGCCCACCGTCCGTCACGGTCTCCCGAATTACCGGGTAGCACAGCGTTGACGGACTCGCGGCGCGTCCACACAGGCGCCGTGATCGATCAAAGGAAGACAACGTGGCACGTTATACCGGCCCGAAGGCCAAACTTTCCCGCCGTGAAGGCACCGACCTGTTCCTGAAGAGCGCCCGCCGTTCGCTCGCCGACAAGTGCAAGCTGGACAGCAAGCCCGGCCAGCACGGCCGTACCTCGGGTGCCCGCACCTCCGACTACGGCAACCAGCTGCGTGAAAAGCAGAAGGTCAAGCGCATCTACGGCGTGCTCGAGCGCCAGTTCCGCCGCTACTTCGCCGAAGCCGATCGCCGCAAGGGCAACACCGGCGAGAACCTGCTGCAACTGCTGGAATCGCGCCTGGACAACGTGGTGTACCGTATGGGCTTCGGCTCGACCCGCGCTGAAGCGCGCCAGCTGGTGTCGCACAAGGCGATCCTGGTGAACGGCCAGACCCTGAACGTGCCGTCGGCCCAGATCAAGTCGGGCGACACCATCACCATCCGCGAGCAGTCGAAGAAGCAAGTCCGTATCGCCGAAGCGCTGTCGCTGGCCGAGCAGTCGGGCTTCCCGACCTGGGTCGCCGTGGATGCCAAGAAGTTCGAAGGCACCTTCAAGCAAGCCCCGGATCGTGCCGATATCGCTGGTGACATCAACGAAAGCCTGATCGTCGAACTGTACTCGCGTTAATCCCCCGAGCAGAACGATCCCAGAGCTTGCGTTCGCCGCAAAGCTTCTCTTTCAGCCCGACGCGCGCTATGCGCGGTCGGGCTTCGCCCATCGTTACGATGGGATTTTTCAGGTTCCAAACGTCAGCCTTATCGGTGTAACGAGCCGAGGGTATTGAAAAGGACAACCTAATGCAAACAGCACTCCTCAAGCCAAAAATCATTGCCGTCGAGCCTCTGGGCGACCATCACGCCAAAGTCGTGATGGAGCCGTTCGAGCGCGGCTACGGCCATACGCTCGGTAACGCCCTGCGTCGCGTGCTGCTGTCGTCGATGGTCGGTTATGCACCGACCGAAGTCACGATCGCTGGGGTGGTCCACGAGTATTCCACCATCGACGGCGTGCAGGAAGACGTCGTCAACCTGCTGCTCAATCTGAAGGGCGTGGTGTTCAAGCTGCACAACCGCGACGAAGTCACGGTGTCGCTGCGCAAGGATGGCGAAGGCGTGGTCACGGCTGCCGATATCGAGCTGCCGCACGACGTCGAGATCATCAACCCGAACCACGTGATCGCCCATCTGTCCGCCGGCGGCAAGCTGGACATGCAGATCAAGGTCGAGCAAGGCCGTGGCTATGTGCCGGGCAACGTGCGCAAGTTCGGCGACGAGTCGGGAAAGGTCATCGGCCGCATCGTGCTGGACGCCTCGTTCTCGCCGGTGCGCCGCGTGTCGTACGCGGTTGAATCCGCTCGCGTGGAACAGCGTACCGACCTGGACAAGCTGGTGATGAACATCGAAACCGACGGCGTGATCTCGCCCGAGGAAGCGATCCGCCAGTCAGCCCGCATCCTGGTCGACCAGCTGTCCGTGTTCGCCGCCCTGGAAGGCACCGAGTCGGCAGCGGAAGCAGCTTCGAGCCGCACGCCGCAGATCGACCCGATCCTGCTGCGCCCGGTCGACGACCTGGAGCTGACGGTGCGTTCGGCCAACTGCCTGAAGGCCGAAAACATCTACTACATCGGCGACCTGATCCAGCGTACCGAGAACGAATTGCTCAAGACCCCGAACCTGGGTCGCAAGTCGCTCAACGAGATCAAGGAAGTCCTCGCCTCGCGTGGCCTGACTCTCGGCATGAAGCTCGAGAACTGGCCGCCCGCAGGTCTGGAGAAGTAATTGTGGTGCGAGGCATCTGCCTCGCACCGCGGTAACCGCCCTGGCTTCTGCCGGGGCTCGTATGACTACCGGCCCGCGTCCAGCCGCATCGGACGATAGAAGAGCTGGTTAAACACTTTACTCAAAGGAATCATCATGCGTCACCGTCATGGTCTGCGGAAACTGAACCGCACCTCGTCGCACCGTCTCGCGATGCTGCGCAACATGTCCAACTCGCTGTTCCAGCACGAGCTGATCAAGACCACCGTGCCCAAGGCCAAGGAACTGCGCAAGGTTGTCGAGCCGCTGATCACGCTGGCCAAGAAGGACACCGTTGCCAATCGCCGCCTGGCTTTCTCCCGTCTGCGCGACCGCGACATGGTCACCAAGCTGTTCACCGAACTGGGCCCGCGCTACGCCACCCGTCCGGGCGGCTACACCCGCATCCTGAAGTTCGGCTTCCGTCAGGGCGACAACGCGCCGATGGCGCTGGTCGAACTGGTGGATCGTCCGGAAATCACCGAAGCCC
Source organism: Ralstonia pickettii (assembly GCA_050987995.1). Taxonomy (GTDB): domain Bacteria; phylum Pseudomonadota; class Gammaproteobacteria; order Burkholderiales; family Burkholderiaceae; genus Cupriavidus; species Cupriavidus pickettii_B. The sequence goes on along the minus strand of CP158803.1, from coordinate 4,129,526 downwards.
CGGCAGAAGAAGCCGCGGAATAAGGTTGGTTTCCCGACCCGTCGCCGCGACGGGTCCGGGCACACCGCTTTACAATCGAGCCAGGCATCCGCCTGGCTCTTTTGTTTTTGGGACGCCGCAAGGAGAGTGTCGATGCAAAGTCATACCGACCCGGCCGAGGTGATCGTCGTGATCACCAATACCCCCGATGCCGAGACCGCGGCGCAGCTGTCCCAGGCCGTGCTGCAGGCCCGCGCCGCCGCCTGCGTGAACCGGCTGGCGCCGGTCGAATCCGAGTACTGGTGGCAGGGCGCGCTGGAGCGCGCGCAGGAGTGGCCGCTGCTGATCAAGACCACGCGTGCACGCTACGCTGCACTGGAGGCCGTGATCCGGCAACATCACCCCTACGACGTGCCGGAGATCATCGCCTGGCCCGTGGCGGCGGGTTACGCGCCCTATCTGGCGTGGGTCCGGGCCGAGACAGACAGCGCCGCACAGCCGGCAAAATAAGGGGCGATGGCGCCGGCCGCGCAGCAGTAGGTACGCCGGCAACCATCGCCCGGCACTGACAGGAAACAGGTTCATGAACATCGGTCTGGCACTTCCGGAGCGCTCGCGCGGGCAGGTTTGGGCGCGGCATATTGCCGCAGCGCTGCTGGCGGCATTGGCCTGGTTGTGCCTGGCTGGCGGGGCGCACGCGGCCACCGAAGAGGACTTCCTGCCGCCGGAGCAGGCCTTCCGCTTCGCCGCGCGCCAACTCGACGACAAGACCGTCGAGGTGCGTTTCGACGTAGCGCCCGGCTACTACATGTACCGCGAGCGCTTCGCTTTCGCCGCGCAACCGGTCGGGGTGAAGCTGGGCACGCCCGACTTCCCGCACGGCAAGGTCAAGTTCGACGACACCTTCGGCAAGGAGATGGAGACGTACCGCGACAGCGTGACGATCCGCGTGCCGGTCGAGTCGGCGCCGGCCGACGGCAAGTGGTCGCTGACGGTCACCTCGCAGGGCTGCGCCGACAAGGGCCTGTGCTATCCGCCGATGGAGAGCGTGTACAAGGTCGGCGGCGGTGGCCTGTCCGACCTGTTCGGCAAGCGTGGCCGCTCCGATGCGCCAGCGGTTGCGCCCGCTCCGGCGCCCGCCACGCCAGCCGCACCGGCCGGGCTGCGCGCCGACGACAGCGACCGCATCGCCGGCGCGCTGGCGAGCCGCAACCTGGGCGTGATCGCGGCGCTGTTCTTCGGCCTGGGCCTGTTGCTGACCTTCACGCCATGCGTGCTGCCAATGGTGCCGATCCTGTCGTCGATCGTGGTGGGCGAGCACGTCACCCGCAGTCGCGCGCTGGTGGTGTCGCTGGCCTATGTGCTGGGCATGGCGGTGGTCTACACCGCCGTCGGCGTGGCCGCCGGGCTGCTCGGCGAGGGCTTGTCGGCCGCGCTGCAGACGCCATGGGTGCTGGGCTTGTTCGCGGCGCTGATGGTGGCGCTGGCGCTGTCGATGTTCGGGCTCTATGAGCTGCAGCTGCCGCAGCGCTGGCAGACCCGCCTGACCGAATCGTCCAACCGCCGCCAGGGCGGCCAGGTGGCGGGCGCGGCGGCGATGGGCGCGATCTCCGCGCTGATCGTCGGGCCGTGCGTCACGGCGCCGCTGGCTGGGGCGCTGGCGTATATCGCGCAGACGCGAGACGGCGTGATCGGGGGCGCGGCGCTGTTCGCAATGGCCATCGGCATGGGCGTGCCGCTGGTGCTGGTGGGCGTGGGCGCGGGCAACCTCCTGCCGCGCGCCGGGCGCTGGATGGAAGTCACCAAGCGCTTCTTCGGTTTCCTGCTGCTGGGCGTGGCGCTGTGGATGCTGGGGCCGGTGCTGCCGGCCTGGGCCACGATGCTGTTGCTGGCGGCGCTGCTGCTGGTGGCGGGGGTGTTCCTTGGCGCCTTCGACGGGCTGGGCCCGGATCCGCGCAACCTGGCGCGCGTGGGCAAGGGCGTGGGGGTGCTGTTCGCGATCGCCGCGGCGATCGTGCTGATCGGCGTGGCCTCGGGCGGGCGCGATCCGCTGCAGCCGCTGTCGCACCTGAGCGTGGCGCGCAGCGGTGGAGAATCGGCAGGCAGTACGCAGGCGGTGCGCTTCGAGCGCGTGCGCAGCGTGGCCGAGCTCGACGCCCGCGTGGCGCAGGCGGCCGCCGCTGGCAAGCCGGTGCTGCTCGACTTCTATGCCGACTGGTGTGTCAGCTGCAAGGAAATGGAGCGCATGACCTTCGTCGATCCGCGCGTGCGGGCGCGGCTGTCGGAGATCGTGCTGCTGCAGGCCGACGTCACCGCCAACAATGCCGACGACAAGGCGCTGCTCAAGCGCTTCGGCCTGTTCGGGCCGCCCGGCATCATCCTGTTCGGCGCGGACGGGCGCGAGCGCCCGGTGCGCGTGATCGGCTACCAGTCGGCCAACCGCTTCCTGGAAAGCCTGGAGCGCGCGTTCGGCACGCGCACCAGTACCTGAGGCGTACCTGCGGCTGCGGGCGCGCTAGCGCTCGAGCTGCCGCCCCAGTCCCCACAGCGCGGCCAGCGCCACCGCCACCGCTCCCATCAGGCCGATCGACCACCAGAATCCCTCCGGATCGCGCAGCCAGGGCATGCGGTCGAAGTTCATGCCGAAGATGCCGGTGATCAGCGTCAGCGGCATGAACAGCGCCGTGATCAGCGTCAGCGTGCGCATGGTGCGGTTGGTCCGGTGCGCCACTGCCGAGAAGTGGATCTGCACCGCCGATTCGATCGAATCCTCCAGCCGGCGTGCATGCGCCAGCACGCGCTGGATATGCTCCATTACGTCATTGATGCGCACCAGCAGCACCTCGTCGCGCCCCGGCGCGTTCGCCGCGCCGCCGGGCTGGTCGCTGCTGTAGCGGTTATCGAGCAGGCTGTCGCGGAATTCCTGCAGCGCGTCGCGTTGCTCTTCGCTCAGGTGCTCCAGCTTGCGTAGCTGGATGCGTGCATCCAGCAAGCCTTCCCAGCTTGAGAAGCTGCGACGCGAATTGAGCAGCGCGCGCTGCCAGCGGTCGAGCTGGCGCGTCAGCGGCGCGCGCAGCTCCAGGTAGCGGTCGACCATCGCGTTGAGCAGGCGCAGCATCAGGTCCTCGGGCCGGCTGGGCGGGCGCACGCCGTGCAGCAGCGGCAGGCCGTTGCCGCGCACGGACGTCGCCTGCGGGCGCGGCGCCTGGCACAGCTCCAGCAGGCGCTGGCGCACCTGGTCGATGGTGCGCGACGGGCCGGAGCGCACTGTCACCAGCACCGTGTCGAACATGAAGAAGGTGACCGGCTGCGTGTCGATCCTGGCCAGCGCCGGCAGGAAACCGGGCGGATGGCGCCTGGCGCGGGGCGCGCTGTCGACGAAGGCCTTCGCTGCCCCCGCCGGAGCCGCGGCGGAATCCTGCGGCTCGGCCTCCGCGATGGCGCGGCTGGTCTCGAAGGTCAGCTTGCGGAAGATCACCATGTCATACGCATTGGTCGTGTCGAAGTACGACGGATGCGCAGGGTTGGTGGCGTCGGCCAGGTGCAGGTCGAGGATCGGCGCGCCGGCAAGCTGGCGCACGTTCTCGCGCCAGGCATCGGGCGCGGCGGTGACTTCCTCGGTGGTGAAATCCGCCCACACGAAGAGCGAGGCGGCGTTGCCGCCGAGGAAGCTGGCCGCCTCGGTGAGCGAGGCGAGCGGGTGTACCTGGCTGGCCGAGAAGCCGAGCAGTTCCATAGGCAAGCTTTGTCGAAAACGCGTCAGGCGGTCAGCAGGCGCGCGGCGTCGCGCGCGAAATAGGTCAGGATGCCGTCGGCGCCAGCGCGGCGGAAGGCCAGCAGCGATTCCATCATGACCTTGTCGTGGTCGAGCCAGCCGTTCTGCGCGGCGGCTTTCAGCATCGCGTACTCGCCGCTCACCTGGTACACGTAGGTCGGGAAGCGGAACTCATCCTTCACGCGGCGCACGATATCCAGGTACGGCATGCCCGGCTTGACCATCACCATGTCGGCGCCTTCCAGGATGTCCTGCGCCACTTCGCGCAGAGCCTCGTCGGTATTGGCCGGGTCCATCTGGTAGGTCATCTTGTTGCCCTTGCCCAGGTTGGCGGCCGAGCCCACCGCGTCGCGGAAGGGACCGTAGAACGCCGACGCATACTTGGCCGAGTACGCCATGATGCGCGTATGGATGTGGCCGTTGTCTTCCAGCGCCGTGCGCACCGCGCCGATGCGGCCGTCCATCATGTCCGACGGCGCCACGATATCCACGCCGGCCTCGGCCTGGGCCAGTGCCTGGCGCACCAGGATCTCGACCGTCACGTCGTTGATGACGTAGCCGTTGTCGTCGAGCACGCCATCCTGACCGTGGCTGGTGTACGGGTCGAGCGCTACGTCGCACAGCACACCCAGTTCAGGGAAGCGGTCCTTCAGTGCGCGCACGGCACGCGGCACCAGCCCTTCGGGATTGGTGGCCTCGATGCCGTCGGGCGTCTTCAGCGATGGGTCGATCACCGGGAACAGCGCAATCACTGGGATGCCGAGCTTCACGCAGTCTTCCGCCACCGGCATCAGCAGGTCGACCGACACGCGCTCGACGCCCGGCATCGACGCCACCGACTGGCGCTGGTTCTCGCCGTCGAGGATAAACACCGGGTAGATCAGGTTGTCGGGGGACAGGCGATGCTCGCGCATCATGCGGCGGGAGAAATCGTCGCGGCGCATGCGGCGGGGGCGGTACTCGGGGAAGGTGGACATGGCAGGCTTGTTGGCGAAGAGCTGGACAAGAAAGCGGGCCGGAATGCTTGTGCCCGGGTCCCGATTGCGAGCCGGCAAGCACTGCGCGCGCGGCGCAAGGATGCCGGCTGAAGAAAAACTAAACTTTTGAACGTGCCCGCTATCATACTCGCGGACACATTGCGTTGCGCCCTGCGTGGCGCGGTGTCCCCCGCTACTCCTCCCTGAGCGGGTACCCGCCCACGCGGCGGGAAAGTTCGTCCCCGTTGCTTGCAACGGGGCTTTTTTTGCGCGCTTGCCGCAGCGTTGCCGAGCGCGCGTTGCGCTCACGCCGCGGGATCTGCGGCGCGCGGCTCGGACTTTTCGGATGGTGCGGAAGCCTCGTCCTTCTGTGCATTCTTCTGCGCGGCCGTCTCCGCCGCTTTCTGCGCTTCCGGCAGGTTCAGCCAGCCCGCGATCACACCCTGTGCCTCTTCGATGCCGCGGCGTTTCAGGCTGGAGAACAGCTGCGCCGTCAGCGGCACCGGCGTTTCCAGTTGCTCCGCATAGGCTTGCAGCATCTTGCGCGTCTCGCGCAGCGCCTTGGCGTTGTCGCTGTTGGTCAGCTTGTCGGCCTTGGTCAGCAGCACGTGGATCGGCCGGCCCGTGGGCAGGAACCACTCCACCATCTGGCAATCGAGGTCGGTGAACGGACGGCGCGCGTCCATCATCAGGATCAGGCCCGACAACTGCGGCCGGCTCTGCACGTAGTCGCTCAGCAGGCCCTGCCAGTGGTACTTGGCCGAGCCCGAGACCTCGGCATAGCCGTAGCCGGGCAGGTCGACGAGGAAGGCGAGCGGATCGGGCGCCTTCACCGGCGCTACCGAGAAGTAGTTGATGTGTTGCGTGCGACCGGGCGTGCGCGACGAGAATGCCAGCCTTTTCTGATTACACAGGATATTGATGGCGGTGGACTTGCCGGCATTGGAGCGGCCGGCGAACGCCACCTCCGGCACGGCCGTGGCGGGCAGGTCGCGCAGGTGATTGACGGTGATGAAAAAGCGGGCCTGGTGAAGGAGGGACATGCGCTCGAGCGGTGGGGCGGGGCGCAGCGGCGGCGCGCATGGCGCGTGCGGTGGCTGGGATCCCGCCAGGGTGGGATGGCAGGCGGCCATGGCCGCCGGCCGGTGGTTGATCTGGCGCAGCCCGGAGGGAGTTCATCGGGGCTCAGCGGGGCGCAAGGCATCAATCCGGCACATATCTTATTGTACAATACGCCGGTTTACGGTCTCCTGACCGGGTGAAGCGCGGCATCCTTGGCTGTGTGCCTCGGCTGCCGTTGTCCGGGCGGGAAGCCTAGTGTGTCGTTCCATCGTGGGCAAGGCCTTGCCCCGCATTGCGCGTTGCATCGGACTGCCGGTGAGGTGGCGGCGGGCGCGGGCCGGCGGGGTCTGCCGCCAGCGAACGCCGTTGCGGATCGGTCAGCCGCGCGCGGGTCGCCACGATGTCAGGCCTCTGCACCGGCGCGTCCTCACCGCCAGCAGATCGCCGGCCGGCACGCATCACGGTATCCAAAACAATTCAGAGAAGGTGTGCGAATGAACCGCATTGCGAAGATTCTGGGTGTCCTGGCTCTGGCCGTTCCTGCCGCCGCCCTTTCCGGACTGGCATCTGCCGCAGAGCAGGCCGCCCCAAAGGCTGACCCGGCCAAGGGTGAAACGCTGTACACGCAAGGTGCCCCCGATCGCAATGTGCCCGCCTGCCTGAGCTGCCACGGCGCCGCCGGCAACAGCGCCGCCGCCGCCAACCCCAAGCTGGCGGCGCAGCATCCTGAGTACGTGCACAAGCAGCTGGCCAACTTCAAGGACAAGACGCGCAACAACGCGATCATGACGCCGATGGCATCGGTGCTGACCGACGAGGAAATGCGGAACGTCGGCGCCTACCTGGCCAAGCAGTCGCTCAAGCCGGCCACCGCCAAGAACAAGGACACCATCGAAGCCGGGCAGAAGATCTACCGCGGCGGCATCGCCGCCAAGGGCGTGCCGGCCTGCGCGGCCTGCCACGGTCCGACCGCTTCCGGCATTCCGGCCCAGTATCCGCGTATCGGCGGCCAGTGGGCGGACTACACCGAGGCACAGCTGGTGGCGTTCCGCCAGGGCACCCGCAAGAACAACCCGGTCATGACGACCATCGCCGCCAAGATGTCGGATGCCGAGATCAAGGCGGTGGCGGACTACGTCGCCGGCGTCCGCTAAGGACTACGGCTGACGGCTTCCGCTGGCGCCGCCAGGCGCCGGCGCGTTGGTTGGCATGCCCAGCATGCAACCGGACGCGCCCGTCACAATCGAAAAGGGTGGCCTGCTTGTTCAAGCATGTCCGCCCTTTTTTATTTCATAGCTGCACGTTGTTTTAGGTTTCCCTGCACATGTCGACCGCCTCCACTTCAGGGCTGCACCTGAAGACTTCTCACCGCGTGCTACGCGACGCGGTCGAATTGTTGTCCTCAATGCGCTTCGCGATCGCGCTGCTGACCGTGATCGCCATCGCCAGCGTGGTCGGCACCGTGCTCAAGCAGAACGAGCCATACTCCAACTACGTCAACCAGTTTGGTCCGTTCTGGGCCGATATCTTCCACGCGCTCTCGCTGCAGAAGGTCTACGGCTCCTGGTGGTTCCTGCTGATCCTGGCCTTCCTGGTGACATCGACCTCGCTCTGCCTGGTGCGCAACGCGCCCAAGATGGTGGCCGACATGCGCTCGTGGAAGGACCATGTGCGCGAGCGCAGCCTGCGCGCCTTCCACCACCGCGGCGAGTTCGTCGATGCCCGCCCGCGTGCCGAGGCGGCGAGCCGCGTGTCGGCGCTGCTGCGCAACCGCGGCTACCGCCTCAAGGCGGTCGAGCATGACGGCGCCACGCTGCTGGCGGCCAAGGCCGGCGCCGCCAACAAGGCTGGCTATATCCTGGCGCACACGGCCATCGTGGTGATCTGCATCGGCGGCCTGCTGGACGGCGACATGCTGATCCGCGCGCAGATGTGGTTCGGCGGCAAGACGCCGATCAGGGGCAACGCCGTGATCAGCGAGATCCCGCCGCAGCACCGGCTGCCGGCCAGCAACCCGGGCTTTCGCGGCAACGCCTTTGTGCCCGAGGGCTCGACCGTCTCCACTGCCATCCTGAATATTTCCGACGGCGCGCTGGTGCAGGACCTGCCGTTCGCGCTCACGCTCAAGAAGTTCAAGGTCGACTTCTACGAGACCGGCATGCCCAAGCTGTTCGCCTCGGACGTGATCGTGACCGACCGCGCCACCGGCAAGCAGACCGAGGCCACCATCAAGGTCAACGAGCCGCTGATCGTCGACGGCATCGCCATCTACCAGTCCAGCTTCGAGGACGGCGGCTCGCGCCTGAAGTTCGTCGGCTACCCGATGCAGGGCAGCGGCCACGCCACCTTTGCCATCGACGGCGCGGTGGGCGGCAACAAGCCGCTGGCGAGCACGGGCACGAATGCGGACAGCGAGGGCATGACGGTCGAGTTCAGCGACTTCCGGCTGATGAATATCGAGAACATCACCGATGCCTCGGGCAAGCCCGATGCGCGCGGCGTCGCGCGCAAGTCGTTCAACGACACGCTGGAAAAGCACCTGGGCGCCGCCGCCAGCACCGACCGCGCCAAGACGCTGCGCAACGTCGGCCCGTCGGTGCAGTACAAGCTGCGCGACCGTAACGGCCAGGCGCGCGAATTCAACAATTACATGGTGCCGGTGCAGATGGACGGCCAGTCGGTGTTCCTGGCCGGCATGCGCGAATCGCCCAGCGAACAGTTCCGCTACCTGCGCATCCCCGCCGATGACCAGGGCAGCGTGGCCGACTGGATGCGGCTGCGCGCCGCGCTGCAGGACCGCGGCCTGCGCGGCGAGGCGGCGCGCCGCTTTGCGCTGGCGTCGATGCCCGGCGATGACAGGGCCGACCTGCGCCGCCAGCTGGCCGAAAGCTCGCTGCGCGCGCTCGACCTGTTCGCCGGTGCCGTGCGGCCCACACCCGACTCGCCGCCGGGCGGCTTCACCGCGATCGCCGCGTTCCTGGAAAAGTCCGTGCCGCCGGCCGAGCAGCAGAAGGCTGCCGACGTGCTGCTGAAGATCCTGAACGGCTCGATGTGGGAGCTGTGGCAACTCGCGCGCGCGCAGGACAAGCTGCCGGTGGTGGCCAACAGCGCACAGAGTGGCACCTTCCTGCAGCAGGCGATCAATGCGCTGTCGGACAGTTTCTTCTACGGTGCGCCGGTATTCCTGCAGCTCGATGACTTCAAGGAGATCAAGGCCAGCGTGTTCCAGATGACCCGTGCGCCGGGCAAGAACATCGTGTATCTTGGGTGCTTGCTGCTGGTGCTGGGTGTGTTCGCGATGTTCTATATCCGCGAGCGCCGCGTCTGGGTCTGGATCAAGGACAAGCCCGCCGAAGGCGACATCACGGAGCCGGGCAGCCAAGTGCTGATGGCGATGTCGACCCAGCGCCGCACCATGGATTTCGAGAAGGAATTCACCGCGCTGCGGGACGATATCGGCCGCGCCTCGGGTGGCCGCGGCGATGCGCCGGATCCGTCCGTGGACGGCGCGCCGGCCACCGCCGCGTCGCCCCACGCGCCTGACCCGCGCAAGTAACCAGCGAAGTAACGAGCAGGTACGCTATGTCCTCAGATGTGAACCAGGCCAACACCACCACGCGCGCCGACACCGGCGCCGCCGACGAGGCCTATCTCGAACCTTCCTTCCTGCGCCGCCTGAGCTGGGTGGACTGGCTCTTCGCCGTGGCACTGGCCGCCGGCGCGGGCGTGGCGCTGTCGCAATACGGCCGGTGGATGGACGGTTACGACAAGGCGGTGCTGATCGGCGCCGTACCCACTTTCGCACTGCTCGGCTGGCACTGGAAGCCGGTGCGCCCGCTGATGCTGGTGCTGGCGGTGTTGTCGCTGTTTGCGATCCAGCTCTACCAGGGGCAGCTCGCGCGCGCGGACCAGGCGTTCTTCCTCAAGTACTTCTTGTCGAGCCAGTCGGCCATCCTGTGGATGAGCGCGCTGGTTTTCCTGTCCACGCTGTTCTACTGGGTCGGGCTGGCCACGCGCTCGGACACCGGCTACAGCATCGGCAGCAAGCTGTGTTGGGGCGCGATCGTACTGGGCTTCACCGGCATGCTGGTGCGCTGGTTCGAGTCGTACCTGATCGGCACCGACATCGGCCATATCCCCGTCTCCAACCTGTATGAAGTGTTCGTGCTGTTCACGCTGATCACTTCGCTGTTCTACCTGTACTACGAAGGCCGCTACGCCACGCGCGCGCTGGGCCCGTTCGTGATGCTGGTGGTGTCGGCCGCGGTGGGCTTCCTGCTCTGGTACACGGTCACCCGCAACGCGCAGGAGATCCAGCCGCTGGTGCCGGCGCTGCAAAGCTGGTGGATGAAGATCCATGTGCCCGCCAACTTCATCGGCTACGGCACCTTTGCACTGGCGGCGATGGTGTCGGTGGCCTACCTGCTCAAGCAGCGCGGCATCCTGGCCGAGCGCCTGCCGTCGCTGGAGCTGCTCGACGACGTGATGTACAAGGCCATCGCGGTCGGCTTCGCCTTCTTCACCATCGCCACCATCCTGGGCGCGCTGTGGGCGGCCGAGGCCTGGGGCGGCTACTGGAGCTGGGACCCGAAGGAAACCTGGGCGCTGATCGTCTGGCTGAACTACGCGGCGTGGCTGCACATGCGGCTGATGAAGGGGCTGCGCGGTACGGTGGCGGCATGGTGGGCGCTGGTGGGCCTGCTGGTGACGACCTTCGCGTTCCTTGGCGTGAACATGTTCCTGTCCGGCCTGCACAGCTACGGCGAACTCTGATAACGCGTCATGGTGCAATGCAAAAAACCTGCCCTCGGGCAGGTTTTTTTTCGTCTGTTTCAAACTTTTTCGACATGTGCGGGAATAAATGCATTACATCCGGTGTTTACTTGAGGAGCGGTGCCGGCTGGCGGCACCCGTTTGCATGGAGAACAAGATCATGGCACGTGTGCGTCTTACCACTGCAGCATCCCTCGTTCGACCCGCCGCGCTCGCGCTCGGCTGTGCGGCTGTCCTGCTCGCCGGTTGTTCCGGCATGGGCCTGGGCGGTGGCGGCGGCGCCGGCAACTTGCCGCCCACGGTGAAGGTGACCAGCGGCGTGCTGACCGACCCGCAGGGCCTGACGCTGTACACCTTCGACCGCGACACCGCCGGCAGCGGCAAGAGCGCCTGCAACGGCCCGTGCGCCACCAACTGGCCGCCGCTGATGGCCGCGCCTGGCACCAGCCCGACAGGCCAGTACACCATCATCACGCGCGATGACGGCGGCAAGCAGTGGGCGTATCGCGGCATGCCGCTGTACCGTTTCGCCAAGGACGCCAAGCCGGGCGACCGTACCGGCGACAACCTCAACAACGTCTGGCATATCGCCAAGCCCTGACGGCAAGGCGAGCGCTGCGGCAGCCACGCCATGGAAGGGTTTGACGGCCAGCTCGTCGCGCTGGCGCCGCGGCTGCGGCGCCATGCGCGCGGCCTCACCGGCGACGCGGCGCTGGCCGACGACCTGGTGCAGGATACGCTCGAGCGTGCGCTGCGCTACCGCTGGCGTTTCCGCCTGCGCCCCGGCGCATGGTGGGGCGACGGCGCTGACGGCCTGCTGCCGTGGCTGCTGACACTGATGCACCGACTGCGGCTCAATACCTTGCGCCGGAAGGAACTGGTGGTGGCCACCGAGACCCTGCCCGAGGTCAGCGCCCCTGCGGAAGACCCCGGCTTGCGCCGCGACCTGGTACAGGCGCTGGCGCAGCTGCCGGAGCCGCAGCGCGCGGTGCTGCTGCTGGTGAGCCTGGAACAACTGACCTATGCCGAGGCCGCGCGCGTGCTCGACATCCCGCTGGGTACGGTGATGTCGCGCCTGGCGCGGGCGCGCGAGCAGATGCGCCGGCTGCTCGACGGCACGCCCGCCACGGCTGCCGCGCCGGCGGCTTCCGGCAACCCCTTGCAGCGGGTGAAATGATGTCCGGCATCCACGAAGCGGACCTCCACGCCTACGCCGACGGCCAGCTCTCCGGCGCGCGCCGCGCGGCCGTGGAAGCGTACCTGGCGCAGCACCCCGAGGCGGCGGCACAGGTCGCCGCCTGGCGCCGGCAGGCCGATGCGCTGCACGGCGCACTGGATCCGGTGCTGAACGAGCCCGTGCCGCTGGCCGCGCTGCCGGCCGGGCTGCACGGCGATGGCCGCCGTCGCGAGGCGGTACGCCCGCATTGGCTGCCGCGGCCGCGCTGGCCGATGGCACTCGCGGCCACCTGCGCCTCGGTGATGCTGGTGGCGGTTGGCGGCGCGCTCGGCTGGATGGCGCACGCGCGCATGGGCGGCACCACGGTGGCGATGGCGCCGGGCGAGCGCTTTGCGCGCGAGGCGCTGGCCACGCACGTGGTCTACGCGCCCGAAATGCGCCACCCGGTCGAGGTCGCGGCCAATGACGAAGCGCATTTGATCGCCTGGCTGTCCAAGCGGCTGGGCATGTCGCTGCAGGTGCCTGACCTGCGACCGCAGGGCTTCCACCTGATCGGCGGCCGGCTGGGCGTGGCCGAGGGCGGCCCGTCGGCGATCCTGATGTATGAGTCGGACGACGGCACGCGCCTGTCGCTGCAGTTGCGGCGCATGGCGCAGGGCACGCCCGACACGGGCTTCCGCGTCGAGCACATGCCGCGCGAACGGCGCGCACGGACGGCCCCCAGCGGCGAGCCGATGGCGTTCTACTGGATCGACCGCGACATGGGCTTTGCGCTGGCGGCCCCGCTGGAACGGGCCCGGCTGCTGACGCTGGCGCAGGCGGTGTATCGCCAGTACCAGGGAGGCTAGCAACACGACTTGCCGAAGTCTGGCACGATCGGCAAGCACTATCGGCCCCCGCGGCCAGTCAAATCTGCAGGCCGGCCTGCGCGTGGTGCGCAGTCCGTATGAGCAACGAGGCACAACATGCTGATTCCGTCCCCCAAATGGCTGCGTGGCGAAGACATCGCCGCCAGCGAGATCACGCCGCGTGAGGTCTTCGCGTCGCGCCGCCGCCTGCTCGGGCTCGCTGCGGCGGGCGCGGCCGGCTCGGCGCTGGCGCCGTGGCTGATGCGCGAAGCGTATGCGCAGGCCGGGCACCACGGCCCCAAGCTGCCCGCCACCGCCAACAACGCCTACGTCATCACGGAAAAGCGCACGCCCTACGAGGACATCACCACCTACAACAACTTCTACGAGTTCGGCACCGACAAGTCCGACCCGGCGCGCAACGCCGGCACGCTGCGGCCGCGCCCGTGGCAGGTCTCGGTGGAAGGGCTGGTGAAGAAGCCCAAGGTCTATGACCTGGACGAACTGATGAAGCTGGCCGCGATGGAAGAGCGCGTCTACCGCCTGCGTTGCGTGGAGGGCTGGTCGATGGTGATCCCGTGGATCGGCTATCCGCTGGCCGAGCTGATCCGCCGCGTCGAGCCGCTGCCCGGTGCCAAATACGTGCAGTTCATCACGCTCGCCGACAAGAAGCAGATGCCCGGCGTCAGCAGCGGCGTGCTCGACTGGCCCTACAGCGAGGGCCTGCGCATGGATGAGGCCATGCACCCGCTGGCGCTGCTGACCTTCGGCCTGTACGGGGAAGTGCTGCCCAACCAGAACGGCGCGCCGGTGCGCATGGTGGTGCCGTGGAAGTACGGCTTCAAGAGCGCCAAGTCGATCGTCAAGATCCGCTTCGTCGACAAGCAGCCGCCCACCAGCTGGAACCTGGCCGCGCCGCAGGAATACGGCTTCTATTCGAACGTGAACCCGGACGTGGACCACCCGCGCTGGAGCCAGGCCACCGAGCGGCGCATCGGCGAGGATCGCGGCAGCGGCTTTGGCGCGTTGTTCGCGCCCAAGCGCAAGACCCTGCCGTTCAACGGCTACAGCCAGCAGGTCGCTTCGCTGTACCAGGGCATGGACCTGAAGAAGTTCTTCTGATGCAGGGCGAGCGCATGGCTACTTCCTCTACAAGCGCCGCGGGCGTCGCCGCGCGCAAGCCGGCCGGCCTGGCCACGCTCGCGCCGCAGCGCGTGCGCGCGGTCAAGATCGCGGTCTGGCTGCTGGCGCTGCTGCCGTTCGTGCGGCTGCTATACCTGGGCGCCACCGAGCAGTACGGCGCCAACCCGCTCGAATTCGTCACGCGCTCGACCGGCACCTGGACGCTGGTGATGCTGTGCCTGACGCTGACGATCACGCCGCTGCGCCGGCTCACCGGCTGGAACTGGCTGATCAAGCTGCGGCGCATGCTTGGGCTGTTCGCGTTCTTCTACGGGCTGCAGCACTTCCTGCTGTGGATCGGCGTCGACCGGGGGTTTGACCTGGCCTACATGATCAAGGACGTGTACAAGCGGCCCTTTATCACGATGGGCTTCAGCGCCTTCGTGCTGATGATCCCGCTGGCGCTGACCTCGACCAACGGCATGGTGCGGCGCCTGGGCGGCAAGCGCTGGCAGGCGCTGCACCGGCTGGTCTATGCGATCGCCGTGCTGGCGATCCTGCACTACTGGTGGCACAAGGCGGGCAAGAACGACTTCGGCGAAGTGTCGATCTACGCCGCAGTGGTGTTTGTCCTGCTGGGAATGCGGGTGTGGTGGCGGGTGCGCAAGCCGGCCACCGCGGCGCGGCAGCCCGCCGCGTAGGCGGGCTGCGCCGGGATGCTGCGATTGAAATTCAGTCCTGCAGCAGGCGCTCGTCGCGGAACAGGTCCTCGACCAGCTCGCGCTCGCGTACCAGGTGCACCCTGGCACCGTCCACCATCACTTCGGCGGCGCGCGGGCGGGTGTTGTAGTTGGAGCTCATGGTAAAGCCGTAGGCGCCGGCCGACATCACCGCCAGCAGGTCGCCCGGCTCCAGCGCCAGCGCGCGGTCGCGGCCGAGCCAGTCGCCCGACTCGCACACCGGGCCAACGATGTCGTAGGTCACCGGCTGCGCATCGCGCGGCGCCACCGGCTCGATGCGGTGATAGGCCTCGTACATGGCCGGGCGCGCCAGATCGTTCATGGCGGCATCGACGATGCAGAAGTTCTTGGCCGCGCCGGGCTTGAGGAATTCCACCTGCGTGAGCAGCACGCCGGCGTTGCCCACCAGCGAGCGGCCCGGCTCGAACAGCACCTCGCGGTGACCATGGCCACGCGCGGCCACGCGCTCCAGCAGCGTGGTGGCAAAGCCGGTGATGTCCGGCGGGGTTTCGTCGGTGTAGGTGATGCCCAGACCGCCGCCCACGTCGATGTGTTCCAGGCGGATGCCTTCGCGCTCGAGCGCCTCGACCACGTCCAGCACCTTGTCCAGCGCTTCCAGGTAGGGCTCGACCTCGGTGATCTGCGAGCCGATATGGCAGTCGATGCCGGTCACTTCCAGGTGCGGCAGCGCGGCCGCGGCGCGGTAGGTCGGCAGCACGTCTTCGAAGGCGATGCCGAACTTGTTGCCCTTCAGGCCGGTGGAAATATACGGGTGGGTCCTGGCGTCGACGTCGGGGTTGATGCGCAGCGACACGCGCGCGCGCTTGCCCACCTGGCCGGCGACTTCATTCAGGCGGTCCAGCTCGGGGATCGACTCCACGTTGAAGCAGCGCACGTCGTGCGCCAGCGCCAGTTCCATTTCCGCCGCGCTCTTGCCCACGCCGGAGAACACCACCTTGCGCGGGTCGCCGCCGGCGGCCAGCACGCGCTTGAGTTCGCCGCCCGAGACGATGTCGAAGCCGGCGCCCAGCTTCGCGAACACCTGCAGCACGGCCAGGTTGGAGTTCGCCTTCATGGCGTACTGGACCTGCGCGTTGCGGCCCTTGCAGGCGGCGGCGTAGGCCTGGTAGGCGGCGGTCAGCGCCGCGCGCGAATAGACATAGGTGGGCGTACCGAATTCAGCGGCGATGCGCGCCAGCGGCACCTGCTCGACGGCAAGCGCGCCGTCCTGGCGATGGAAAAAAGCGGTCATGGTTATCGGGTGGTGGGGGCGGCAGGGGCCGGGGCTGGCTGCACCGCAGGGGTGGCCGGTGCAGCGTCGGCGCGGCCCAGGCCGGGATCGGACACGGTCGGCGGGGTCGGCTCGGGCGGCACTTTGGGCATGGTCAGCGGCCCGCGGATGCCGCATCCGCCCAGCAGGGGCATCGCAAGGGCGGCGGCAAACGCCGATACAATCGCAACACGACGCAGCATCGGGTCGTCCTTTAGGCTGTTGGCAAGGCGTTGGAGCCCGACGCACAGCGGCCGGGGCATCCGAAGAATTCTCTACCAGTACTTCTCAACAAAAACGCCGTTCGCGCCACGTACGCCCGGTCCGGGCAGCGGCGGCAACGGCGGTCTCGGAGTTTAGCATGCCCCCCTTGAGCGAAAGCGAGTTCCTGGCCCTGGCCACGCAGGAGCTGGACCGCATCGAAGCCGCGGTCGAGGCGGCCGCCGACGCGGCCGACGCCGATATCGAAATCAGCCGCACCGGCAACGTGATGGAGCTGGAGTTCGAGAACGGCACCAAGATCATCATCAACAGCCAGGCGCCGATGCAGGAGCTGTGGGTGGCGGCGCGCGCCGGCGGCTTCCACTTCCGCCGCGACGGCGAGCGCTGGGTCGATACGCGCAACGGCGGCGAGCTGTATGCGGCACTGTCGGTTTACCTGAGCGAGCAGGCGGGCACCAGCCTTAAGCTGGGCTGAGGCCCTCCGCGGCGCGCAGGCAAAAGAAAAGCCGGCCACGTGGCCGGCTTTCTGCTGCCTGGCGGGCGCAATCAGGCCCCGCCAAACATCTCCAGGATCTTCCGCTTCTCCTCGGTTTCGGCCTGCGGGCTGGTCGATTCCTCCGGCTTGCCCGGCCACGGATCGCCCAGGCCCACCGAGGCCACCCCGGCGCCGCCGGCGTTCTCCTCGAAGGTCCAGTCGCCGCCCACCATCAGCACGCCTTCCGGCGCCGGCCGCTCTGGCGATTCCGGCACGCCCTTGAGCGCCTTGCTCATATAGCCGACCCAGATCGGCAGCGCCAGTCCGCCACCGGTTTCGCGCACGCCCAGGCTCTTGGGCTGGTCGTAGCCCATCCAGGCGATCGCCACCAGGTTGGGCGTGTAGCCGGCGAACCAGGCATCGACCGCGTCGTTGGTGGTACCGGTCTTGCCGGCCAGGTCGTTGCGGCCCAGGCGCTGCTTGGCGCTGTTGGCGGTACCGTAGCGCACCACGTCGCGCAGCATGGTGTCGGCGATAAAGGCCGTACGCGCGTCCAGCACGCGCACCGCGTCGCTGCCGGCGCGCTGCGGATGGGTTTCAGAGATCACGTTGCCGCGCGCGTCCACCACCTTCTGGATCAGGTAGGGGTTGACGCGGTAGCCGCCGTTGGCGAACACCGAGTAGGCGCCTGCCATCTGCAGCGGCGTCACGGCGCCCGAGCCCAGCGCCATCGGCAGGTAGGCCGGGTGCTTGTCGGCCTCGAAGCCAAAGCGCGTGATGTAGTCCTGCGCGTACTGCGTGCCGATCGCGCGCAGGATCCGCACCGAAACCAGATTCTTGGACTTGGCCAGCGCGCGGCGCATGGTCATCGGGCCCTCGAAGCGGCCATCATAGTTCTTCGGCTCCCACACCTGGCCGCCGGTATCGGGGCCGATCGTCAGCGGCGCGTCGTTGATCACCGTGGCGGGCGAGAAGCCCTTTTCCAGCGCGGCCGAATAGATGAACGGCTTGAAGCTGGAACCCGGCTGGCGCCAGGCTTGGGTCACGTGGTTGAACTTGTTGCGATTGAAATCGAAGCCACCCACCATCGAGCGGATCTCGCCGTCCTGCGGGTTGATCGACACGAACGCGGCCGCCACTTCCGGCAGCTGCGTCACCGACCAGTTGCCCTTGTCGTCCTGGGTCACGCGGATGATCGCGCCGGGGCGCATCTTCATCTTGGGCTGGGCGTTGGCCGACAGCGACGGCGCGATAAAGCGCAGCGCCGTGCCCTCGATAGTCGCCACTTCGCCGGACAGCAGCGTCGCCTTCACTTGCTTGCCCGACACGCTGGTCACCACGGCCGAGCGCAGGTCGCCGCTGCCGGGGTGTTCGACCAGCGCATCGTCGATGGCCTGCTCGCGTTCGGCCGGATCCGACGGCAGGTCGATGAAGGCCTCGGGGCCGCGATAGCCGTGTTTGCGCTCGTAGTTCATGATGCCGCTGCGCACCGACTCGTAGGCCGCGTCCTGGTCCGGCTTGGTCAGCGTCGTGTAGACCGTCAGGCCGCGGGTATAGGTTTCTTCGCGGTACTGCGCGTACATCAGCTGGCGCACGATTTCCGCCACGTACTCGGCGTGGGTGGAAAACTCGTTGCCCTCGGTGCGCACCTTCAGCTCTGAGCGCACGGCCTCGTCATACTGCTCGGGCGTGATGTAGTGCAGGTCGCGCATGCGCTGCAGGATGTATTCCTGGCGCACCTTGGCGCGGCGCGGGTTGACCACCGGGTTGTACGCCGACGGCGCCTTGGGCAGGCCGGCCAGCATGGCGGCCTCGGCAGGAGTCACCTCGCGCACCGACTTGCCGAAGTACACGCGCGCGGCGCTGTCGAAGCCATAGGCACGCTGGCCCAGGTAGATCTGGTTCATGTACAGCTCGAGGATCTGGTCCTTGTTCAGGTTGGCCTCGATCTTGTACGCCAGCAGCATCTCGTAGATCTTGCGGGTGTAGGTCTTCTCGCTGGACAGGAAGAAGTTGCGCGCCACCTGCATGGTGATGGTGGAGGCGCCCTGCGACAGCCCGCCGCGCAGGTTGGCCAGCCCGGCGCGCAGCACGCCGACGAAGTCGACCCCGCCGTGCTCGTAGAAGCGGTCGTCCTCGATCGCCAGAACTGCCTTTTTCATCACATCCGGGATCTCGGCGATGGGCACGAAGTTGCGCCGCTCCTCGCCGAATTCGCCGATCAGCACGTTGTCCGCCGTGTAGATGCGCAGCGGGATCTTGGGCCGGTAGTCGGTGATGGTGTCCAGCGATGGCAGGTTGGGCGCAGCCACCAGCAGCGCGTAGCCAAGCAGCAGCGCGATCACGACGGCTCCGGCGACAACCAGTCCGACCGCCCCGAACATGAGCCGCGTCCAGATCGAGCGGCGGGCAGGGCGGGACTTGTGTTGTGCGGTGGCCATAAGGGAAATACCTAGTCAGGGGTGCCCGGGATTATATCTTCCGTGATCGGGCCATCCGGGCACCCAGTGGCCCGGGCGCCGCTATCGCGCTGTTACAAGATGTAATACGGCCGATGCCGGCTAGCAGGCCGAAGTTGCCTGCAGCAAGCCGCTGCGGAAGGGAACCCGACGACCGTGGGGTTTTGGCAACGGAATCGCGCGAGCCTTCTGAAATCGAAGTCGTGGTCTGACCGGCACATTGCCACAATTGGCGTATTTTGTGAGAATCGCCGAACATAAAAGAGAAGACGTTTCACTCAAGAAACAAGGCTCGCCCGATTAGAGCGTTGAAGCCGGGGGCGAGTTCACAAGTCAGGGGGGTCACCTTGCGACGTGGCATTTTGTCGGGGCTTCTGCGTAGGACTACGGTCGGCGTGGATATCGGGTCGTCCAGCGTCAAGGTCGTCGAGCTGTCCGTAGGGGGCAGCAAGCAGGACTATCGGCTGGAAACATGCGCCAGCGAACTGCTGGACCGCAACGCCGTTGCCGATGGCAACGTCATCAATATCGAGGCGGTCGGGATCGCGCTCAAGCGTGCGCTCGGCAAGGCCGGCATCCGCTCGAAAGACGTGGTGCTGGGCGTGCCTTCCATGCTGACCGAATCGCAGACGGTCAGCTTGCCGGACAACCTGTCCGAAGACGAGCTTTACTCCCAGGTCGAATCCGAGGCGCACCGGCTCTATCCGCCGTCGCAGGCGGTCAACTTCGACTTTGCCGTGATCGGCCCCAGCGAAACCGAAGGCGGCATCGGCGTGCGCGTCACCGCGGCCAACAGCGACCGCGTGCAGGAACGCGTGACCGCGGCGGAGATGGCCGGGCTCAAGCCCCAGGTGATGGACGTCGAGGAATACGCGGTGCAGCGCTCGATCGTGCAGATGCTGGGCGTGCCGAAGGAAATGTCCGAGGCCGACGCCCGCGCGCTGCCGGTGGTGGCGGTGGTCCATCTGGGCGGCAGCCGCTCCAAGGCGATCTTCTACCAGGGCTGGAAAGAGCTGTACGAACAGCCGCTGAACAGCTACGGCGACCAGCTCACGCAGAGCGCCGCGCGCATGTTCACGCTGGACGCGCTCAAGGCCGAGATCAAGAAGCGCAAGAACACGCTGCCTGAAGCCTGGCGCACGCAACTGCTCAAGCCGTCGCTGGACGCGCTGGCGATGGAAGTGCAGGCCGCGATCGGCAACTTCATTTCCAGTTCCAGCCTGGGGCGGGTCGACGAGATCCTGCTGTCGGGCGGCCATGCGTCGCTGCTCGGCGTGCAGGCGGCGATCCAGCAGCAGACCAGGATCACCACCACGCTGGCGAACCCGTTCGCCAACATGGCGACCAACGCCAAGGTCAACGAGCGCTACCTGCAGCGCGACCTGCCGGCGTATATCGTCAGTGCCGGCCTCGCGTTGCGCGGCCTGCAATAACGCACCGGAGGCATTCGAATGTCTACGAACACGCTGCCTTCGGTCAACCTGCTGCCCTACCACGAAGCCCGCAAGGCGGCACGCCGCAAGAAGGTCTATTCGATGCTGGGCGCCGCGGCAGCCAGCGGCGCCGCGGCGGTGGCGCTGGGCGGCTTCTATATCGACGGGCGCATCAGTTCCGTGGTCGCGCTGAACCAGGTGCTGAGCGCCGAGAACGCCAAGCTGGACGTGCAGATCCGCGAGGTCAACACCCTCAAGAAGGACATCGACGCGCTGCTGCAGCGGCAGAAGGCGGTGGAAAGCCTGCAGACCGAGCGCAACCGCCCGGTGCAGCTGCTTGAGGAACTGGTGCGGCAAGTGCCCGAAGGCGTCTACCTGACCACCCTGAAGCAGACCGGCGAGGCCTTCACCATCGCGGGTGTGGCGCAGTCCAACGAGCGCATTTCCGAACTGCTGCGCAACCTCAGTGGCGTGGCGTGGCTGGACAAGGCCGAGCTGGTCGAATCCAAGGCGGTCACCATGACCAACAACCTGCGCGAGCAGCGCCGGCTGTTCGAATTCTCGATGCGCTTCGCGTACCGCGCGCCGGAACCAGCGCAGGGCGCCGATGGCAAGAAAGCCGTGCCGGCGGGCACTGTGCCCGCTGTCCCAGCCCCCGCACCCGCAGCAGCCCCCGCAGCCGGAAAGGCCTGACCATGGCGCTCAATACCGAAATCAACCTGGCCGACCTGACGAGCCAATTCCGCGGGCTCAACCTGAACGAGCCGGAGACCTGGCCGACCGCGCCGCGCGTGCTGTTCGCGGTGATGGCCGCGGCCCTGGTGCTGCTGCTGGGCTGGCAGTTCTACTGGAGCGCCAAGTTCGACGAACTCGACCGCCAGCGCCTGGAGCAGGAAAATCTCAAGCAGGCATACCAGTCCAAAGTGACGCAGGCGGCCAACCTCGAGGCGCTGCGTGAGCAGAAGAAGCAGGTGGAGCAGCGCGTGGCGCTGCTGGAGCGGCAACTGCCCAACAAGACCGAAATGGATGCGCTGCTGGCCGACGTCAACCATGCGGGCGTCGCGCGCGGCCTGCAGTTCGAGCTGTTCAAGCCCCAGGCCGCGGTGGTCAAGCCTTACTTTGCCGAGATCCCGGTGAACCTGCGCGTGACCGGCCGCTACCACGAGGTGGCGCAGTTCAATGCCGACGTCGCCGGGCTGTCGCGCATCGTGTCGATGCAGAACCTGCAACTGGCCAATACCAAGGACGGCGGGTTGTCGATGGAGGCGATGGCGATGGCCTACCGTACGCTCGATCCGGAAGAGCAGGCTGCACAGCGCAAGGCTGCCGCGGCTGCGGCGGCTGCCAAACAGGGAGGTGCCAAATGAGCCGCACCGTCCGTACCCATAGCCTGGCATGGGCCGCAGCGCCGCGCACGGTCGCGCTGGCCGCGCTGGCGGTCGGCCTGCTGGGCGCCTGCGGCGCCAGCGACGAAGACGTCCTGCGCCAGTGGATGGACACCACCCGCAACGCCCGCGCCAAGCCGCCGGAGCCGCTGCCGGAGGCCCGCCCCTACGTGCCGCGCGAATACGCCGCGGCCAATGCGCCCGAGCCGTTCGCCCAGGCCAAGATCGGCGAGCTGAACAAGACACTGCCGGATTCGCCCGAAGCCGGGCGGCGCCGCGAGCCGCTGGAAGACTACCCGCTCGAGAATTTCAAGATGCTCGGGATGATGAAGAAGCACGGGGAAACCTTCGGCATCGTACGGGTTGATAACAAGATCCACCACGTCAAGGTGGGTCAGTATCTCGGCCAGAGCTATGGCCGGGTGGTCCGCATCACCGATCAGGAGATCGTGTTGCGCGAATTGGTCCGGGAGGGGGTATCAGAGTGGAAAGAGAAAATGACCAGCCTGAAGCTGGAGGTGGCGGCATGACCCTCGCGCGCTGGTACCGTGCGCTCGCGGGCGCCGTAATGACAACGATGACGCTGGCGCTGTTGCTGATGTTCGCCGCTCCGGCCGCGCAGGCACAAAGCAACCGGATCAAGGCGGTGGATGCCGTCGTGGTCGGGGAGCAGACCGTGTTCACGATCGAGCTCGAACGGCCGCTGACGCAGAAGCCGGCGGACTTCACCACGCAGAACCCGGCACGGCTGGCGATCGATTTCTTCGATACCGGCTTTGCCGACCGGCGCGCGCAGTTCGACTACGGCGGCAAGCTGGTCAAGACCGCCAATGTGGTGCAGATCGGCGACCGCACCCGCGTGATCCTCGAGCTCACGCGCAACGCCACCTATCGCACCGATCAGCGCGGCAATTACTTCGTGGTGGCGCTGGATAACGTGGCGCCGGCGGTCAAGAGCGCCGCGCCCACGTTTGCGCCGGCTGCGACGACGACGCCGACAGCCGCGGCGGCGCGGCCGTCGGTGCGCAATATCGACTTCCGCCGCGGTGCCGACGGTGCCGGGCGCGTGGTGGTGGACTTGTCCTCGCGCGACTCGGGCATCAATATCGCGCAACAGGGCAAGCACGTGGTGGTGGACTTCCTCGGCACCACGCTACCCGACAACCTGCGCCGTCGCTACGACGTCAGCGACTTCGGCACGCCGGTGCAGAGCCTGCGCGCCAACGATGCCAACGGCAACGCGCGCCTGACCATCGAGCCGAGCGGCAACTGGGAGTACAGCTCGTACCAGACCGACACCCAGTTCGTGGTCGAGGTGCGCCCGGTCAAGGAAGACCCCACCAAGCTGATCAGCGGCCCAGGCTACCGCGGCGAGCGCCTGTCGCTGAACTTCCAGAACATCGACATCCGCTCGCTGCTGCAGGTGTTTGCCGATTTCACCAACCTGAACATCATCACCAGCGAAAGCGTGCAAGGCAACCTGACGCTGCGCCTGAAGGACGTGCCGTGGGACCAGGCGCTGCAGATCGTGATGGATGCCAAGGGGCTGGCGTCGCGCCGCAACGGCAATGTGCTGTGGGTGGCGCCCAAGGCCGAGCTGCAGACCAAGGAGAAGCTGGAGCTGGAGTCGCAGCAGCAGATCAATGACCTTGAGCCGATCCGCAGCCAGGTGTTCCAGCTCAACTACCAGCGCGCGGAGGACGTGCGCCGGATGCTGCTGGGCATGAGCGGAGCTGGCGGCGGCAGTGCCGTCGCCAGTGTCGGCGCGGCTGGCGGTGCGGCGGGCGCAAGCGCGCGCATGCTGTCCAGGCGCGGTTCGCTGACGGCCGATGCGCGTACCAACCAGCTGTTCGTGTCAGATATCGCCAGCAAGCTGGAAGAGGTGCAGAGCTTTATCGGCAAGATCGATATCCCGGTGCGCCAGGTCATCATCGAGGCGCGCATCGTCGAGGCCACCGACTCCTTCAGCCGCAACCTGGGTGTGAAGCTGGGCTTTGCGGGGCAGTACAACAACGCCCGGGTCGGCAACACGTACAACAACGTGCTGCCCGGGGCAACCTCCGACAACGGGCCGTTCCTGAGCCTGCCGGCCGGCGCCATCAACGGCACCAACCCGGCCAATGTCGCGGTCAGCCTGTTCAACAGCGCCGCCACCAAATTCCTGGCACTGGAGTTGTCGGCGCTGGAAGCGGACGGCAAGGGCAAGATCATCTCCAGCCCGCGCGTGGTCACGGCCAACAATATCAAGGCGCTGATCGAGCAGGGTACCGAGCTGCCGTACCAGGCCGCCACTTCCAGTGGCGCCACCTCGGTGCAGTTCCGCAAGGCCAACCTGAAGCTGGAAGTGACCCCGCAGATCACGCCCGAAGGCAATGTGCTGCTGGACGTGGACGTGAACAAGGACAGCGTGGGCATCCAGACCACCTCGGGCTTTGCCATCGATACCAAGCACGTGCAGACCCAGGTGCTGGTGGAGAATGGCGGCACGGTGGTGATCGGCGGCATCTACACGCAGACCGAGTCCAACGACACCGACAAGGTGCCGCTGCTGGGCGACATCCCGGTGCTGGGATACCTGTTCAAGAACAACGCCAAGGTGCGCAACCGCACCGAGCTGTTGGTGTTCCTGACCCCGCGCATCCTGAACGACAACGTGTCGCTGAAGTAAGCGCACGGCGGCGCGGGGCCGCGGATACAGTAGACTGGCAGGCCGCATCGCGCGATGCGGCCTTTTTTTTGCGCGCCGGGCTGTCCGGCGGCCAGGGATGGCCAGGCGGCGGCCGGGAGGGGCCGGCGGAAACATGCAGGCATGTGGCCCATGCCGCATTCGCCACTTGCCGGGCGCGCCACAACATAAGAAGATGATGCAGTTCCCAACCGGGGAGGACGGCGCGCGCGCCGCGCTCCCGAACGACAGTCCAGTGACAGCCTCAGCGACAGGGCCGGCGGCACCACGCCCCGCTCCGGATCGACCCGACTCCGATCGACCGGAATCCGATCGACCCAACCTCTTTTTCGTCGGCCTGATGGGCGCCGGCAAGACCACCGTGGGCCGCACGGTGGCGCGGCGCCTGCATTATCCGTTCTTCGACTCCGACCACGAACTCGAGGCCCATTGCGGCGTACGCATCCCGGTGATCTTCGAACACGAGGGCGAAGCGGGCTTCCGCGACCGTGAGGCCGCCATGATCCGCGAGCTCGCCGGGCGCCAGGGCATCGTGCTGGCCACCGGCGGCGGCGCCGTGCTGCGTGCCGAGAACCGCGAGGTGCTCAAGGCCCGCGGCACGGTCGTGTACCTGCGCGCCAGCCCGCACGACCTGTGGCTGCGCACCCGCCACGACCGCAACCGCCCGCTGCTGCAGACCGAGGATCCCAAGGGCAAGCTCGAGGCGCTGTACGCCGAACGCGACCCGCTGTACCGCGAGGTGGCGGACTTCATCATCGAAACCGGCAAGCCCTCGGTGGCGCAGCTTGCTAATATGGTGTTGATGCAACTTGAAATGGCCGGTTTCCCGATCGATCCCCCGCCGCCGGCTTCCGAGCAGCCGGGCCAGTCCGGGCAGCCGGCGCAGGACCCCAATCCATGATTACGCTTGAAGTCGACCTGGGAGCGCGCAGCTACCCCATCCATATCGGCACCGGCCTGCTCGACAACGCCGAGCTGCTGCGCCCGCACGTGCGCGGCCAGCACGCCGTCATCGTCACCAATGAAACCGTGGGGCCGCTGTACGCCGCGCGGGTGGAAGCCAGCCTGAAGGCGCTCGGCAAGACCGTGCGCACCGTGACGCTGCCCGATGGCGAAGCCTTCAAGCACTGGGAAACGCTGAACCTGATTTTCGACGCGCTGCTCCAGGCCGGCGCCGACCGCAAGACCACGCTGGTCGCGCTGGGCGGCGGCGTGGTGGGCGACATGACCGGGTTTGCCGCCGCCTGTTACATGCGCGGCGTGCCCTTTATCCAGATGCCGACCACGCTGCTGGCGCAGGTCGATTCGTCGGTGGGCGGCAAGACCGGCATCAACCACCCGCTCGGCAAGAACATGATCGGCGCGTTCCACCAGCCCAATGCGGTGATCGCCGACATCGACACGCTGCGCACGCTGCCCCCGCGCGAGCTGGCCGCCGGCATGGCCGAGGTGATCAAGCATGGCGCCATCGCCGATACCGAGTACTTCGACTGGATCGAGCGCAATATCAAGGCGCTCAACGACTGCGACCCCGAGCTGATGGCGGTGGCGGTCAAGCGCTCGTGCGAGATCAAGGCCGGCGTGGTGGCACAGGACGAGCGCGAGGGCGGCCTGCGCGCCATCCTCAATTTCGGCCACACCTTCGGCCACGCGATCGAGGCGGGGATGGGCTATGGCGCCTGGCTGCACGGCGAGGCGGTGGGCTGCGGCATGGTGATGGCCGCCGACCTGTCGCACCGGCTCGGTTTTATCGATATCGAGACGCTGGCGCGCATCCGCACGCTGAGCCAGGCTGCCATGCTGCCGGTGGTGGCGCCGGAACTGGGTACCGATCGCTATATAGAACTGATGAAGGTCGACAAGAAGGCCGAGGCCGGCAGCATCAAGTTCATCCTGCTGAAAAAGCTCGGCGAGGCGTTCATCACTACCGTGCCGGACGCCGACCTGCGTGCCACGTTGGCGCACGCCGTTCTTAAACCTCCTACCGAGGCCCCGGTCGCCTGATCGATCGGTTATGCCTCGCAACCCCGTTCCAGCCACCGGATTGCCGCATGACCGACTTTGAAAGCCATCTCGCCCCGTACGCCGCCCGCTCCGCGCAGACGCGCGGGCGGGTGCATGCCGAACCCGCGTCGCTGTCGCGCAGCGAATTCCAGCGCGACCGCGACCGCGTTATCCACAGCACGGCGTTCCGGCGGCTTGAGTACAAGACCCAGGTCTTCGTCAATCACGAGGGAGACCTGTTCCGCACCCGCCTGACCCACAGCCTGGAAGTGGCGCAGATCGCCCGCTCGATCGCCCGCAACCTGCGGCTCAACGAGGACCTGGTCGAGGCGATCTCGCTGGCGCACGACCTGGGCCACACCCCCTTCGGCCACGCCGGGCAGGATGCGCTCAACACCTGCATGAAGAACCACGGCGGCTTCGAGCACAACCTGCAGAGCCTGCTGGTGGTGGATGAGCTGGAGGAGCGCTATGGCGGCTTCAACGGGCTGAACCTGACCTTCGAGACGCGCGAGGGCATCCTCAAGCATTGCTCGCGCGTCAATGCCGCCGCGCTGGGCGAGCTGGGGCGGCGCTTCCTGGAAGGCACGCAGCCGTCGCTGGAGGCGCAACTCGCCAACCTGGCCGATGAGATCGCCTACAACAACCACGATATCGACGACGGCCTGCGCTCCGGGCTGCTGACGCTGGAACAGCTCGACGAAGTGCCGATGTGGGAGCGCCATCGCGCCGAAGTGGCCGATGCATTCCCCGGCATCAACGGCCGGCGCGCCATCAACGAGACCGTCCGGCGCATGATCAACACGCTGATCGTCGACCTGATCGAGACCACCAGCAGCAATATCGCCGCGGTCAACCCGCGCAATATCGACGCGGTGCGCGCGGCCGGCCCGCTGGTCGGCTTCAGCCCGCAGATCCACGAGGAAGCCGCGGCGCTCAAGCGCTTCCTGTTCCGGCACCTGTACCGGCACTATCTGGTGATGCGCATGTCGGCCAAGGCGCAGCGCATCGTCGGCGACCTGTTCCAGGCCTTCATGGACGACCCACGCCTGCTGCCGCCGCAGTACCAGGCCGGCCACGGCGCCGATCAGCCGCGGCTGATCGCGCATTACATCGCCGGCATGACCGACCGGTACGCGATCCGCGAGCATCGCCGCATCTTTGCAGTCAGCGAAGGCGACTGACAGGCGCGCCCGGCGCGCCTGCGCATAATTGGGGACGCATCAGGCTATCATGCGGGCATCGATGCTCGCATGACCTGTCATGGCCCGTCTTCCCCGTTTCTCTCCCGCCGGCCTTCCCGCCCTCGTGTTGCAACGCGGCAACAATCGCCAGGACGTCTTCCTCGGTCCCGACGACTACCTGCACTACCTCGACTGCCTGCGCATGGCCGCGCGCGAACATGACCTGGCTGTCCACGCCTACACGCTGCGGCCCAACCATGTGCACCTGGTGGCCACGCCCAAAGGGACAGACTCGCTCAGCCTGACCATGCAGGCGGTCGGCCGTCGCTACGCGCGCTACTTCAATCGCGTGGCCAACCGCACCGGCACGCTGTGGGAAGGGCGTTTCCGCTCGGCGGTGTTCGACCCGGCCCAGTGGATGCTACCGGCGATGCTCTATGTCGAAGCCAACGCGCTGCGTGCCGGCGAGGTGAGCACGCCGGAGGCCGACCGCTGGAGCAGCTACCGCCATCACGCCGGCATCGAGGCCAGCCCGTTTGTAAGCGACCACTCTGCTTACTGGGAACTGGGCAATACGCCGTTCGAGCGCCAGTCGAATTACCGTTCGCTGACTGCAGAAGGCCTGTCGACTAAAACGCTGACCACGCTGCGCAGCCACGCGCATAGCGGCTGGCCCCTTGGCGACGATGCATTCCTGGCGCAACTCGAACGCCATGCGACCCGGCGCGTTCAGCCGCTCCCGAAAGGTCGCCCCAAAAAAGTGCAAGCGACTGCCGAGGACGTGGCTCAGTCGACGCAAAAATAATATGTCCCCATTTAAGTCGATCACCGAAACGGTGCGATTATTAATGTGTTCTGACCCCATTTAAAAATTTTGCGAGCCGAATAAGATTCCCATATAGTTGCTCCACCCACAGTCATTGTGCGGCGCGTCACGCTCGTGTACGCCGCTGCGGCCCGCAGACAGCTTCGTCCCCGAATCCCTCCGCCGACCTCGGCCGGCTGGATATACAGAAAGCGCGCGGTCCCCGTTCCGGTACGCCCAGTCGATCGCGCAGCCTTCACCGGAATTCAGCCCGTGGACCAAACGAAAAATCTCTCGGCCCAAGCGCAGACCAGCGAGTCCTCCACTGCCATCGCCTTGCGCCCGCAGGCCCAAGGCCTGTATGACCCGAGCAACGAGCACGACGCCTGCGGCGTCGGCATGGTCGCGCATATCAAGGGCAAGAAATCCCACGAGATCATCTCCCAGGGCCTGAAGATCCTGGAGAACCTGGATCACCGGGGTGCCGTCGGCGCGGACGCGCTGATGGGCGACGGTGCCGGTATCCTGATCCAGATCCCCGACCAGTTCTACCGCGAGGAAATGGCCGCGCAAGGCGTGAGCCTGCCGCCCGCCGGCGAATACGGCGTGGGCATGATCTTCCTGCCGAAGGAACACGCCTCGCGCCTGGCCTGCGAACAGGAACTGGAGCGTACCGTCCGCCTGGAAGGCCAGGTCGTGCTGGGCTGGCGCGACGTGCCGGTCGACGCCAACATGCCGATGTCCCCGACGGTGCGCAAGACCGAACCGGTGATCCGCCAGATCTTCATCGGTCGCGGCCGCGACATCATGACCACGGACGCGCTGGAACGTAAGCTCTACGTCATCCGCAAGACCGCCAGCCACGCCATCCAGGCGCTCAAGCTCAAGCACGGCAAGGAATACTTCGTGCCGTCGATGTCGGCCCGTACCGTGGTGTACAAGGGCCTGCTGCTGGCCACCCAGGTCGGCGAGTACTACCTGGACCTGCAGGACCCGCGCGCCGTCTCGGCCCTGGCCCTGGTGCACCAGCGCTTCTCGACCAACACCTTCCCGGCCTGGGAACTGGCCCACCCGTACCGCATGGTCGCCCACAACGGCGAAATCAACACGGTCAAGGGCAACGTCAACTGGATCAACGCACGTACCGGCGCGATCTCGTCGCCGGTGCTGGGCGACGACCTGCCCAAGCTGTGGCCGCTGATCTACCCGGGCCAGTCCGATACGGCATCGTTCGACAACTGCCTCGAACTGCTGACGATGGCTGGCTACCCGCTCGTCCACGCGATGATGATGATGATCCCGGAAGCCTGGGAACAGCACACGCTGATGGACGACAACCGTCGCGCCTTCTACGAGTACCACGCCGCCATGATGGAGCCGTGGGACGGCCCGGCCGCGATCTGCTTCACCGATGGCCGCCAGATCGGCGCCACGCTGGACCGCAACGGCCTGCGCCCGGCACGTTTCTACGTGACCGAGGACGACGTCGTGGTGCTGGCGTCCGAAGCCGGCGTGCTGCCGTTCCCCGAGTCGCGCATCGTTGAGAAGTGGCGCCTGCAGCCCGGCAAGATGTTCCTGATCGACATGGAGCAGGGCCGCATCATCGACGACAAGGAACTGAAGGACAACCTGGCCAACGCCAAGCCGTACAAGAGCTGGATCGACGCCGTCCGCATCAAGCTGGACGAGATCGACGCCAAGCCGGAAGACGTCGCCGCCGAGAAGAAGCCCGTGGCCAAGCTACTGGATCGCCAGCAGGCCTTCGGCTACACCCAGGAAGACGTCAAGTTCCTGATGGCGCCGATGGCTCTGGCCGGCGAGGAAGCCACCGGCTCGATGGGCAACGACTCGCCGCTGGCCATCCTGTCGTCCAAGAACAAGACGCTGTACCACTACTTCAAGCAGCTGTTCGCCCAGGTCACCAACCCGCCGATCGACCCGATCCGCGAGAACATGGTGATGTCGCTGGTGTCGTTCATCGGCCCGAAGCCGAACCTGCTCGAGCTGAACAACATCAACCCGCCGATGCGCCTCGAAGTGTCCCAGCCGGTGCTGGACTTCAAGGACATCGCCAAGATCCGCAACATCGAGCACTACACCGGCGGCAAGTTCCGTGCGTACGAACTGAACATCTGCTACCCGACCGCCTGGGGCAAGGAAGGCATCGAAGCGCGCCTGGCCTCGCTGTGCGCCGAAGCCGTGGATGCGGTGCGCTCGGGCTACAACATCCTGATCGTGACCGACCGCCGCGTGGATACCGACCATGTCGCGATCCCCGCGCTGCTGGCCACGTCCGCCGTCCACCACCATCTGGTAGAGAAAGGCCTGCGCACGTCCACCGGCCTGGTGGTCGAGACCGGCACCGCGCGTGAAGTGCACCACTTCGCGCTGCTGGCCGGCTACGGCGCCGAAGCCGTGCACCCGTACCTGGCAATGGAAACCCTGGCCGACATGGCCAGTGGCCTGTCGGGTGACCTGTCGCCCGAGAAGGCGGTGAAGAACTTCGTCAAGGCGATCGGCAAGGGCCTGTTCAAGGTGATGTCCAAGATGGGCATCTCCACCTACATGTCGTACACCGGCGCACAGATCTTCGAAGCCATCGGCCTGTCGCGCGAGCTGGTGCAGAAGTACTTCCACGGCACGCCGTCGAATGTCGAGGGCATCGGCATCTTCGAAGTCGCCGAGGAAGCGCTGCGCCTGCACAAGGACGCCTTCGGCAACAGCCCGGTGCTGGAGAACATGCTCGACGCCGGCGGCGAGTACGCCTACCGCATCCGCGGCGAAGAGCATATGTGGACCCCGGACTCGATCGCCAAGCTGCAGCACTCGGTGCGCGCTGACGACGGCAAGGGCGCCTACCAGACGTACAAGGAATACGCCAACATCATCAACGACCAGAGCAAGCGCCACATGACGCTGCGCGGTCTGTTCGAGTTCAAGGTCGATCCAGCCAAGGCGATTCCGCTGGAAGAAGTCGAGCCCGCCAAGGAAATCGTCAAGCGTTTCGCCACCGGCGCGATGTCGCTCGGCTCGATCTCGACCGAAGCCCACACCACGCTGGCGCTGGCGATGAACCGCATCGGCGGCAAGTCCAACACCGGCGAAGGCGGCGAGGACGAGAAGCGCTACCGCAACGAGCTGCGCGGCATCCCCATCAAGCAGGGCGATACCCTCAAGGGCCTGCTGGGCGACGGCGTGATCGAGAATGACCTGGAACTGCGCGACGGCGATTCGCTGCGCTCCAAGATCAAGCAGGTGGCGTCGGGCCGTTTCGGCGTGACCGCCGAATACCTGGCTTCGGCCGACCAGATCCAGATCAAGATGGCGCAGGGCGCGAAGCCCGGCGAAGGCGGCCAGCTGCCTGGCCACAAGGTCTCGGACTACATCGGCAAGCTGCGTTACTCGGTGCCGGGCGTGGGCCTGATCTCGCCGCCCCCGCACCATGACATCTACTCGATCGAGGATCTGGCACAGCTGATCCACGACCTGAAGAACGTCAACCCGTCGTCGGATATCTCGGTCAAGCTGGTGTCCGAAGTGGGCGTCGGCACCGTGGCCGCGGGCGTGTCGAAGGCCAAGGCCGACCATGTGGTGATCGCGGGCCATGACGGCGGCACCGGCGCCTCGCCGTGGTCGTCGATCAAGCACGCCGGCACGCCGTGGGAGCTGGGCCTGGCCGAAACGCAGCAGACGCTGCTGCTCAACGGCCTGCGCAACCGCATCCGCGTGCAGGCTGACGGCCAGATGAAGACCGGCCGCGACGTCGTCATCGGCGCGCTGCTGGGTGCCGACGAGTTCGGCTTCGCCACCGCGCCGCTGGTCGCCGAAGGCTGCATCATGATGCGCAAGTGCCACCTGAACACCTGCCCGGTGGGCGTGGCCACGCAGGATCCGCAGCTGCGCAAGAAGTTCCAGGGCAAGCCGGAACACGTGGTCAACTTCTTCTTCTTCGTTGCAGAAGAGGCCCGCGAGCTCATGGCCCAGCTGGGCATCCGCAAGTTCGACGAGTTGATCGGCCGCGCCGACCTGCTCGACACCAAGCCGGGCATCGAGCACTGGAAGGCACGCGGCCTGGACTTCAGCCGCATCTTCCACCAGGTGTCGCTGGGCGCGGACGTGCCGCTGTACCACACCGACGTGCAGGACCACGGCCTGTCGGCGGAAGCCGGCAAGGCGCTGGACCACGTGCTGATCGCCAAGGCGCGTCCGGCGATCGAGAAGGGCGAGCGCGTCTCGTTCATCCAGCCGGTCAAGAACGTCAACCGTACCGTCGGCGCGATGCTGTCCGGCGTGGTCGCGAAGCAGCATGGCCACGAAGGGCTGCCTGACGACACCATCCACATCCAGCTGCAAGGCACCGCCGGCCAGTCGTTCGGCGCGTTCCTGGCGCACGGCGTCACGCTGGACCTGGTGGGTGACGGCAACGACTACGTCGGCAAGGGCCTGTCGGGCGGCCGCGTGATCGTGCGCGCCCCGCACGAGTTCCGCGGCGACCCGACCCGCAACATCATCGTCGGCAACACCGTGCTGTACGGCGCCATTGCCGGTGAAGCATTCTTCAACGGCGTGGCCGGCGAGCGCTTCGCGGTGCGCAACTCCGGCGCTGTCGCCGTGGTGGAAGGCACCGGCGACCACGGTTGCGAGTACATGACCGGCGGCACGGTGGTGGTGCTGGGCG
The DNA here is from genome assembly GCA_050987995.1 of Ralstonia pickettii. Lineage (GTDB taxonomy): Bacteria > Pseudomonadota > Gammaproteobacteria > Burkholderiales > Burkholderiaceae > Cupriavidus > Cupriavidus pickettii_B. Next base: position 4,096,472 of record CP158803.1, on the reverse strand, counting down.
GCACCGGGCGCAACTTCGCGGCCGGCATGTCGGGCGGCGTGGCCTACGTCTACGACGAGGACGGCCTGTTCGACAAGCGCTGCAACACCTCGATGGTGGCGCTGGAGGCGGTGCTGGCCTCGGCCGACCAGGAGAAGGGCCAGAGCCCGGCTTCGTGGCACAAGGTCGACGGCAAACGCCAGCTGGATGAAGCCATCCTGCGCAACCTGATCGAGCAGCACTTCCGCTACACCGGTTCGGAGCGCGCCAAGGCGCTGCTGGCCGACTGGACCACGGCACGCCGCAAGTTCGTCAAGGTCTTCCCGACCGAGTACAAGCGCGCGCTGGGCGAGATGTACGCCAAGGAACAGGCTGCCCGCGACAGCGACCGCGAAGCCATCGCGGCCTGAGCGCAGCACCAACGTAGCGAAGGGCCGCGGCAGCCGCCGCGGCCCGGACAAGATACTGACCCCACAGCGAGGCCGGCGACGCCGCCGGTCCCGCGCAGCATGACCAAGGACGCAACATGGGTAAGGCGACTGGCTTTCTCGAATTTCCGCGCCAGAACGAAGGCTACGAACCGGTAGTCAAGCGCGTGAAGCACTACAAGGAATTCGTGTTCGCGCTGTCCGACAGCGAAGCGAAGCTCCAGGGTGCGCGCTGCATGGATTGCGGCATTCCGTTCTGCAACAACGGCTGCCCGGTCAACAACATCATCCCCGACTTCAACGACCTGGTGTACCGCCAGGACTGGAAGTCGGCGATCGAGGTGCTGCACCAGACCAACAACTTCCCCGAGTTCACCGGCCGCATCTGCCCGGCACCGTGCGAGGCCGCCTGCACGCTGGGCATCAACGAGCTGCCGGTCGGCATCAAGTCGATCGAGCACGCCATCATCGACAAGGCCTGGGAAGAGGGCTGGGTCGCGCCGCAGGCGCCCAAGCACAGGACCGGCAAGACCGTGGCCGTGGTCGGCTCCGGCCCCGCCGGCATGGCCGCCGCGCAGCAGCTGGCACGCGCCGGCCATGACGTGACCGTGTTCGAGAAGAACGACCGCATCGGCGGCCTGCTGCGCTACGGCATCCCCGACTTCAAGATGGAGAAGACGCTGATCGACCGCCGCATGGAACAGATGCAGGCCGAAGGCGTAACCTTCCGCGCCGGCGTGATGGTGACCGACGGCGAACTGCCGGCCGGCATCAAGAACTACGCGCGGGAAACCATCTCGGCCCAGGCCCTGATGGAGCAGTTCGACGCCGTGGTGCTGGCTGGTGGTTCGGAAGTGCCGCGCGACCTGCCGGTGCCGGGCCGCGACCTCGCCGGCATCCACTTCGCGCTGGAATTCCTGATCCCGCAGAACAAGGAAGTGGCCGGCGACGGCGAGAACGAGATCCGTGCCGAAGGCAAGAACGTGATCGTGATCGGCGGCGGCGATACCGGCTCCGACTGCGTGGGCACCTCCAACCGCCACGGCGCCACCTCGGTGACCCAGTTCGAACTGCTGCCGCAGCCGCCGGAAGAAGAGAACAAGCCGCTGGTGTGGCCGTACTGGCCGATCAAGCTGCGCACCTCGTCGTCGCACGACGAAGGCTGCGAGCGCGACTGGTCGGTCGCCACCAAGGAATTCATCGGCGAGAACGGCAAGGTCACCGCGCTGAAGGCCTGCCGCGTCGAGTGGAAGGATGGCCGCATGCAAGAGGTGGAAGGCAGCGAGTTCATCCTGCCGGCCGACCTGGTGCTGCTGGCGATGGGCTTCACCAACCCGGTGGGTTCGATGCTGGAAGCGTTTGGCGTCGATACCGACGCGCGCAAGAACGCCAAGGCCGCGACCGAGGGCGAGCGTGCCTATCACACCAATGTGCCCAAGGTGTTCGCCGCCGGCGACGTGCGCCGTGGTCAGTCGCTGGTGGTGTGGGCGATCCGCGAAGGCCGCCAGGCCGCGCGTTCGGTCGACGCCTTCCTGATGGGCCACAGCGACCTGCCGCGCTGATCCTCAGGCTTCGGCCACAAAAGAAAGCCCGCCTGGCGCAAGCCGGCGGGCTTTTTCGATTGGCGCGTGCGCGGCGCTCAGTTCGTCAGCGCCCGCTCCATCAGCACCGCGTTCGCGCCATAGCCGGCCAGCTTGGCGGCATGCCGGGACGCTGTCTCGGCGGCCACCGGCGCGTACCCGAGCCTGCGCCACCATGAGGCGGCCGACTGTACTGCGATCAGCCGCGAACGCCTGAGCCCGGCCGAGCGTGCGGCCGCCAGCGCCGCCGCATACAGCCGTGGCGCCAGGCCCGCGCCGCGCCCGGCGGGCGCCACGGCCATGTCATGGACGAACCAGGTCAGCGACTCCCGCGCTGCCGCTCCGCGCCAGCCATCGTCCAGCACACCATCGAGCGGCGGCAGGCTGGCTTCGAGCCAGGGGTGCGTAAACAGGTAGGCGGCGAGGGCGCCGGCTTGGCGCGGGTCAGGCGCGACCCAGCACGTAGCGGGAGACAGCGCCAGCCGGCTTGCCAGCGCCTCTTGGCTCTCCAGCAGCACATCGGTATAGCAACTGGCCTGCACCGCCAGCACGGCCGGCAGGTCGGCGGCAAGCATCGGCCGCACGGTGAAAATCGACATCGCGCGATTATAGCCAGCGCCAAAAACGATTCCCGCCGTTATGTCGTTTTGGGCAAGCCTGTACAGGCCTTCAGGGTTCTCCCGGCTATGGTTTACGTGCCTGTGGTGGGCTTGGCATTCTCCTTACAATTTTCAAAAACGATTAACGGAAACCGCCTCGCAAATCCTTTTTCCGCAGACCCCGTTCGCCGTCTCCTCAGGAGTCCGGCCGGAGGAAATTGATGCCCGAAGTGCGCAGTTTGACGCGGCTTTGGCGAGGTAAAGCGAAGTTCGCATCGGAGCCTGGCGCATGGGCCAGGCTCCGGCGCTGGCTCCAACCTTTCCTGTGCCTGTATGCCCTGGGGTGTGCCACGCTGGCGCTCGCGGTGCCCGCCGCGTCCGCCCATGCCGGCACGCAGCTGGTGCGCAGCATGTCCTTCCCGGACCGGCCGATGCGGTTGATCGTGCCATTCCCGGCAGGGGGCGTGGCCGACGCCGTGGCGCGCATGCTGGCCGAGCGCCTGTCGGCGCGCCTGGGTGTGCCAATGGAAGTCGACAACCGTCCCGGCGCCGCTGGCACCACCGCCGGCGACGTGGTCGCCAAGGCCAGCTCCGATGGCCACACGCTGCTGTTCCACCAGGCCAATATGCTGATCCAGCCCGGGCTGGAGCCGGTGCCATACGACGTCGTGCGCGATTTCACCCCGGTGGCGCGCGTCGCCACCACGCCGCTGTTCCTGGTGATCGACGCCCGGCTGCCGATGCGCACGCCGGAGCAATGGATGACCGCGGTGAAGTCCAGCCCCGGCTCGTACAGCTACGGCTACGGCCAGCCGGGCAGCCCCTCCCATCTCTATGCGGAATACGCGGTGCATGGCATCCGCAACGGCGTGCCGCTGGTCACCGCCAAGGGCGAGGCCGCCGTGGTCCAGGAGATGCTGGCCGGCCGCGTCAGCGCCTGCTTCTGCTCCTTCGCCGCGGTGCAGAGCCATATCAAGAGCGGTGCGCTGCGCCTGGTCGGCGTGACCGGCATGGCCCGCTCGCCGCTGGCGCCGCTGGTGCCCACGCTGCAGGAGTCGGGGCTGGAGGGCTATGCCGCCGCATCCTGGTTCGGCGTGATGGCGCCGGCCAAGACCCCGCGCGCGATCGTGGCGCGGCTGGCAGTGGAGCTGGACGGCGTCATGGCCGAGCGCGAGGTGCGCGCGCGGCTGCAGGCCGCCGGACTGACGCCGCTGCGCGACTCGCCGGAGGCCTTCGCCACCGCGATCCGCGCGGAATCGATCCAGTGGCAGGTAATCCTGCGGGACGTGGCGCAAGCCCGGCAAGAGCCCTGAGCCGTCCCGGGCGGCTTTTCAATTTCCAGATCACGGTCAGAAAAGGTTTAGTCCCCCGGCGGGGGCTGAGCCCGATGTGGCGCGGGACACACGGTGCCAGCAAGTCTAGGTAGTAGCCCTTATAATGCGCGACTGTCCCGAACGGTGCCAACGTGACCGATTCTTCCCAAAACCTCGTCGAACTGAATGCGGTGGATTTCGCTTACGCGGACCACGGCAAGCCGATCCTGTCCGGCCTGACCATGCAATTCCCGCGCGGCAAGGTGATCGCGGTGATGGGCGGCTCGGGTTGCGGCAAGACGACGGTGCTGCGCCTGATCGGCGGCCAGGTCCGCCCGCAGTCGGGCGCGGTGCGCTTTGCCGGCACCGATATCCACACCCTGGATACCCGCGGCCTGTACGCGGTACGGCGCCAGATGGGCATGCTGTTCCAGTTCGGCGCGCTGTTTACCGACCTGTCGGTGTTCGACAATGTGGCGTTCCCGCTGCGCGAGCACACCGACCTGCCGGATTCGATGATCCGCGACCTGGTACTGATGAAGCTCAACGCGGTCGGCCTGCGTGGCGCGCGCGAGCTGATGCCGTCGCAGATCTCGGGCGGCATGGCGCGGCGCGTGGCGCTGGCGCGGGCGATCGCGCTGGATCCGGCGCTGCTGATGTATGACGAGCCCTTCGCCGGCCTGGACCCGATCTCGCTGGGCCTGACCGCGCGGCTGATCCGCAGCCTCAACGACGCCCTTGGCGCGACCACGATCATCGTCTCGCACGACGTGCACGAGACCTTCCAGATCGCCGACTACGTCTATTTCATTGCCGACGGGCGCATCGCCGCACAGGGCGAGCCCGAGGCGCTGCGCGCTTCCACCGACCCGTTCGTGCACCAGTTCGTCCATGCCGAGGCCGATGGCCCGGTGCCGTTCCACTACCCGGGGCCGTCGCTGGCCGAGGACTTTGCCGGAGGTGCGCGGTGATCGGTTTCTTTACTGTGATCGGCGCGGCGGTGCGCCGCAATGTGTCGGGCGTGGGCCATGCCACGCGCATGTTCCTGACGCTGCTGGGCCTGTCGCCGGCGCTGCTGCGCCGCTTCCGCCTGGTGACCGACCAGGTCTTCTTCGTCGGCAACCTGTCGCTGGTGATCATCGCGGTGTCGGGCCTCTTTGTCGGCTTCGTGCTGGGCCTGCAGGGCTACTACACGCTCAACCGCTACGGTTCCGAGCAGGCGCTCGGGCTGCTGGTGGCGCTGTCGCTGGTGCGCGAGCTCGGGCCGGTGGTGACCGCGCTGCTGTTCGCGGGCCGCGCCGGCACCTCGCTGACCGCCGAGATCGGGCTGATGAAGGCCGGCGAGCAGCTTACGGCGATGGAAATGATGGCGGTGAATCCGCTGCAGCGCGTGATCGCGCCGCGCTTCTGGGCGGGTGTAATCGCCATGCCGGTACTGGCGGCGATCTTCAGCGCGGTGGGCATCCTGGGCGGCTACGTGGTTGGCGTGCAGCTGATCGGCGTGGACGCGGGCGCGTTCTGGTCGCAGATGCAGGGCGGCGTCGACGTGCGCGCCGATGTGCTCAACGGCGTGATCAAGAGCTTTATCTTTGGCATTGCCGTGACGTTCATTGCCCTGTACCAGGGCTTCGAGGCCAAGCCCACGCCGGAAGGCGTCTCGCGCGCGACCACCCGCACCGTGGTGATCGCGTCGCTGGCCGTGCTGGGGCTGGATTTCCTGCTGACTGCGCTGATGTTCAGCAACTGACGCGGGCGGCACTGAGAACAAGACAGCGACAAGACATAAAACGGGGTTGAAGAAGAGATTCCAATGAAAAAGAACGCACTCGATTTCTGGGTGGGGCTGTTCGTGGTGGCAGGGTTCATGGCCCTGCTGTTCCTGGCCCTCAAGGCGGGCAACATGAGCGCCTTCTCCTTCCAGGACACCTACAGCGTGCAGGCACGCTTCGACAATATCGGCGGGCTCAAGCCGCGCGCGCCGGTCAAGAGCGCCGGCGTGGTGGTCGGCCGCGTGGCCGCAATCCGCTTCGACGACAAGACCTACCAGGCCACCGTCGAGATGAGCCTGGAGAAGCGCTACCAGTTCCCCAAGGACACCTCGGCCAAGATCCTGACCTCGGGCCTGCTGGGTGAGCAGTACATCGGCCTGGAAGCCGGCGGCGACACCGCCATGCTGGCCGACGGCGCGCGCATCACCATGACGCAGTCGGCGGTGGTGCTGGAAAACCTGATTGGCCAGTTCCTGTACAACAAGGCGGCGGATGCCGGCGGCAGCGGCGGTGGTTCGGCTGCCGGCGCCAGCGCGCCGGCGCCTGGCGGGGAACTCAAATGAGCGCTGCGCCATCCGCCTATCCGGCCAGCGCCGCGCGCCGCCCTGCGGCCAGGCTGCTGGCCGCGGTAGCTGCCGCCGCCGTGCTGGCCGGCTGCGCCACCGGTCCGAACGCCAACCCCAGGGATCCGCTGGAGCCGTTCAACCGCGAGGTCGCGAAGATCAATGAGGACTTCGACAAAGGCATCGTGCGCCCGATCGCCGAGATCTACGCCGACTACATGCCCACGCCGGTGCAGCGTGCGGCGGAGAACTTCTTCTCCAACGTGAGCGATGTCTACTCGGCGGCGAACAACCTGCTGCAGGGCAAGCCCACGCGCGCGGCCGAAGACTCCATGCGCGTGGCGATGAACACCGTGCTGGGCATCGGCGGCCTGATCGACATCGCCACCCCGGCTGGCCTGCCCAAGTACAAGGAAGACTTCGGCCAGACGCTGGGTGTGTGGGGCGTGCCGCAGGGACCGTACCTGGTGCTGCCGCTGTTCGGGCCGAGTACCGTGCGCGACACCGGCGGCATGCTGGTGGACCGCCAGTTCGATCCGTCGGCCTACCTGTACCCGGTGTCACTGCGCAACTCGCTGACCGGCGTGCGCATCGTGTCCGGCCGCGCCCAGCTGCTGGGCGCGAGCAACCTGCTGGAGCAGGCGGCGCTGGACAAGTACTCGTTCCTGCGCGATTCCTACCTGCAACGGCGCGAGTACCTGGTCTACGACGGCAACCCGCCGGACGGCAAGGATACCGACAGCGAACCGGCTGCGCCGGCGGCCCCGGCCGAAGGCGAGCAGCCCGCAGCGCCTGCCGAGCCCGCTTCCGCACCCGCGGCGGCGCCCGCTGACGCTTCGGCCCCCGCCGCCGCGCCAGCCTCCGCGCCGGCCGCGGCCCCGCAACAGCAACGCCCGACCGGCGATCTCCAGCCGGAAAGCCAGAGCCTGCCGGTGCCAACAGTGGAGCCGATGCAGCGGATCGTACCGGGCGTCATCCGCATACGCTGAAGCCTGCATGGCGCAGGCACGCAACAGGCCTGCGCCCAGGCTGTGAATGCCCTGTGAGGGCTGAAACAATTTGTTTAGAAGTGGCGGGCAATGCGCTGGTGGCTGCAACCCGCCGCCCGGGCTTGTGTTCCAATCACCGCAAGGCCACGCCGCCAGCGGCGCCGGCCAATTCGCCGTCTTGGCGAAGAAAACATCTCAGATGAAGAAGGAAAATCCATGATAAAGCGACTGTTGGTCCCCTTCCTTACCGTAGTTGCCTTTGCAGGCGCGGCCCACGCCCAGGTCTCGGGCCAGGACGCGGCCACCCCGGACGGTCTAATCAAGGTCCTGGTCGAGGACGTGATGTCGACCGTCAAGGCCGACAAGGACATGCAGGCCGGCAATATCGCCAAGATCACCGCGCTGGTCGAGCAGAAGATCATGCCCAACGCGAACTTCCAGAAGACCACGCAGATCGCGATGGGCCGCAACTGGTCCAAGGCCACGCCCGAGCAGCAGAAGCAGATCACCGAAGAGTTCAAGACCCTGCTGATCCGCACCTACGCCGGCGCCATCGCCCAGATCCGCGACCAGACCGTGCAGTACCGCCCGTACCGCGGCACGCCTGACGATACCGACGCCACCATCCGCACCCAGGTGATCAACAAGGGCGAGCCGATCCAGATGGACTACCGCCTGGAGAAGACCGCGCAAGGCTGGAGGCTCTATGACATCAACGTGCTGGGCGCGTGGCTGACCGAGGCCTACAAGGGCAGCTTCAACACCATCGTCGGCCAGCAGGGCGTCGAGGGTGTGATCAAGACGCTGCAGGATCGCAACCGCCAGCTGGCGAACGCCAAGAGCTGACGCACCTGTCCCGGCGCGCCGCTGCAATGCAGCACGGCGCGCCGATCTGCTCTACAATAGCCGTTCGCGGCACAGGCTCCCGCCCCAAGTGCGGGAGTCGTCGTTTTTGCCGCCGCGATTACCTCTTCACTCTTCAATTCACCTCACGCATCCATGCTGTCGCTGGGCACCTCGCTGACCAACCAGAACGCCGCCGCCGTGCTGCGTGACGGGCTGGCGCGCATCGCCCAGGGAGATGTGCAAGTGGACTGCACTGGCCTCACGCAGGTGGACTCCGCCGCGGTCGCCGTACTGCTGGCTTGGCATCGCGCCGCCGCGGCGCGCAACCTGGCGCTGTCGCTGCGCGGCGTTCCGGCGGACCTGTCGCAACTGGCCAGCCTGTACGGCGTGGACGGCCTGCTGGGCCTGGCGCCCGAGGCTGCGCCCGAAGTTGCGTCGGAAGCTGAGTTGGCCATCGCCCAACCGGGGCACCAACCGGGGCACCACCACCGACATTGATCCGGCATCGCCGGGCGCCGTCATGGCGGCCGCCAGCGATGCCCCGGCGACAGCCTTGCGCGGTCGCCGCGCCGAGAGGGGATCGAGGGCGGATCGAGCGGGACCTACCCCGCATCCCCTATAATTCCGTGTTCGCCCATCCCCCCGCCTGTCCCCGGTCCGTGCCACGCCGGGTCAGCGTACCCGGGCACGCAGTTGCTCCCCATTTCCAGGCGGCCGGCCCCCAAAAAGGGCGCACCCGCCACAAACAATCGGCCATGAAAGCCATTGAAATCCACGACGTTCGCAAGCGCTACCGCAACCTGCAGGCGCTCAAGGGCGTCAGCTTCACCGTCGAACGCGGCGAATTCTTCGGACTGCTCGGGCCCAACGGCGCCGGCAAGACCACGCTGATCTCGATCCTCGCCGGCCTGAACCGCGCCGACTCCGGCCGCGTCAGTGTGCTCGGCCACGATGTGGTGGCCGACTACCGCATGGCGCGGCGTATGCTGGGCGTGGTGCCGCAGGAACTGGTGTTCGACCCGTTCTTCACGGTGCGCGAGACGCTGCGCCTGCAGTCCGGCTACTTCGGCCTTACGCGCAACGACGACTGGATCGACGAGATCATGGCCAACCTGGACCTGACCGGGAAAGCCGATGCCAATATGCGTCAGCTCTCGGGGGGCATGAAGCGGCGCGTGCTGGTGGCGCAGGCGCTGGTGCACCGTCCGCCGGTGATCGTGCTGGATGAACCGACCGCCGGCGTCGACGTGGAACTGCGCCAGACGCTGTGGAAGTTCATCTCGCGCCTGAACCGGGAAGGGCACACCATCATCCTGACCACGCATTACCTGGAAGAGGCCGAGGCGCTGTGCGACCGCATCGCCATGCTCAAGTTCGGCGAGGTGGTGGCGCTGGACCGCACCAGCAACCTGCTCACGCAGTTTGCCGGACTGCAACTGGTGCTGACCTTCGCGCGCGGCGGCCTGCCGCCGGCGCTGGAGCCGCTGCGCATGCCATCCACCCCCGGCGAGCGCGCGGTGCGGCTGCGGCTGTCGGGCTACCAGGCGGTGGAGCCGATCCTGGCTGCCTGCCGCGAAGCAGGATGTGACATCGAAGACATGGAAATCAACAAGGCCGACCTCGAAGACGTATTCGTCCAGATCATGCGCCGCGAGGGGCATATGCCCGGCGCGTTGCCCGATCCGGCCATGGAGGCCGCGGCATGAAGCAGCCTGGCGAGATCGAGATCCTGGACGACGCCCGCCTGGCGCCGATGGCGGTGGGCGGCCTGGTGGGCTTCCGCACCCTGCTGTACAAGGAAGTGCTGCGCTTCTGGAAGGTCAGCTTCCAGACCGTGGCCGCGCCCGTGCTGACCGCGGTGCTGTACCTGCTGATCTTCGGCCATGTGCTGGAAGACCGCGTCAAGGTCTACGACCAGATCAGTTACACCGCCTTCCTGGTGCCCGGCCTGGTGATGATGAGTGTGCTGCAGAACGCGTTCGCCAACAGTTCGTCGTCGCTGATCCAGTCCAAGATCACCGGCAACCTGGTGTTCGTGCTGCTGCCGCCGCTGTCGCACTGGGAGATGTTTGGCGCCTACGTGGTGGCCTCGGTGATCCGCGGGCTGACCGTGGGGCTGGGCGTGCTGCTGGTCACGGCCTGGTTCGCCAACCTGCATTTCGCCAATGTCGGCTGGATCCTCGTCTTTGCGCTGCTGGGCGCGGGCATCCTCGGCACGCTCGGCCTGATCGCCGGCATCTGGGCCGAGAAGTTCGACCAGCTCGCCGCGTTCCAGAACTTCCTGATCATGCCGGCGACTTTCCTGTCCGGTGTGTTCTATTCGATCCACTCGCTGCCCGCCTTCTGGCAGGCGGTGTCCCATGCCAATCCGTTCTTCTACATGATCGACGGCTTCCGCTATGGCTTCTTCGGCGTCTCGGACGTGTCGCCGCTGTTCAGCCTGGCGGTGGTCGGCTCGGCCTTCGTGGTGCTCGCCGCGCTGGCGCTGCGGCTGCTGAAGTCCGGATACAAGCTGCGCCACTGAGCGCCGGCCGGCCCTACTGAATACGCTGAAGAGAACCCCATGCTGCCAACACCGGAACAAGTCAGGGATTACATTGCCCAAGGATTGCCCTGCGAACATCTGCAAGTCGAGGGCGACGGCCAGCACTTCTTTGCCACCATCGTCAGCGCCGAATTCGAAGGCAAGCGGCTGATCCAGCGCCATCAGCGCGTGTATGCCGCGCTGGGCGACCGCATGCGCGCCGAGATCCATGCGCTGTCGATGAAGACGCTGACACCGGCTGAATGGCAGGCAGGCGAGGGCAAGTAGGCCCCATCACGCCAAGCAGCGCCGCGCCGCATGCGCGGCACCAGAACAATGACGCCGGGCGCGTGCCCGGCTCCAAACGACAGAACATGGACAAATTCCAGATCCACGGCAACGGCCCGCTGAAGGGTGAAATCCGCGTTTCGGGCGCCAAGAACGCCGCGTTGCCGATCCTGTGCGCCGGTTTGCTCACGGCCGATACCGTCGCGCTGGACAACGTGCCCAATCTGCAGGACGTGCGTACCACGCTCAAGCTGCTGCGCCAGATGGGCATGCAGGCCGAACTCGACGGTGCCCGCGTGAGCCTGAACGGTGCCGGCGTCAATTCCTACGAAGCGCCGTACGAGATGGTGAAGACCATGCGCGCGTCGATCCTGGTGCTGGGGCCGCTGGTGGCGCGCTTCGGCGAAGCCCGCGTGTCGTTGCCTGGCGGCTGCGGCATCGGTGCGCGCCCGGTCGACCAGCACATCAAGGGCCTGCAGGCGATGGGCGCCGAGATCAGCATCGAGCACGGCTTTATCCACGCCCGCGCCAGGCGCCTGAAGGGTGCGCGCGTGGTCACCGACATGATCACCGTGACCGGCACCGAGAACCTGCTGATGGCCGCCACGCTGGCCGATGGCGAGACCGTGCTGGAAAACGCCGCACGCGAACCCGAGGTGACCGACCTGGCCCACCTGCTGGTCAAGATGGGCGCCAAGATCGAAGGCATCGGCACTGACCGGCTGGTGGTGCAGGGCGTCGAGCGCCTGCATGGCGCCAGCCACAGAGTGATCGCCGACCGCATCGAGGCCGGCACCTTCCTGTGCGCCGCCGCCGCGACGCTCGGCGACCTGGTGCTGCGCAACGTGCAGCCCGACATCCTCGACACGGTGCTCGACAAGCTGCGCGAAGCCGGCGCCCGCATCGAGACCGGCGCCGACTGGATCCGCCTGGCGATGCCGCAGCGCGCGAAGGCCGTCAGCTTCCGCACCTCGGAGTACCCGGCCTTTCCGACCGACATGCAGGCCCAGTTCATGGCGCTCAATGCCGTGGCCGAAGGCACTGCGCGCGTCACCGAGACTATCTTCGAAAACCGCTTCATGCACGTGCAGGAACTGAACCGCCTGGGCGCCGACATCGCGGTCGAAGGCAATACCGCGGTGGTCAACGGCGTGGCGCGCCTGTCCGGTGCCAACGTGATGGCGACCGACCTGCGCGCTTCGGCCAGCCTCGTGATCGCCGGCCTGGTGGCCGACGGCGAGACCGTGATCGACCGCATCTACCACCTGGACCGTGGCTACGACCGCATGGAAGACAAGCTGTCTGCAGTGGGCGCCAAGATCCGCCGCATTGCTTGAGCACTGAGGACTGACGCCCGATGAGCCCCACTTTCAACGCTTCGCCCAACCAGCTCACGCTGGCGCTGTCCAAGGGCCGCATCTTCACCGAGACGCTGCCGCTGCTAGAAGCCGCCGGCATCAGCGTCACCGAAGACCCGGAGACCTCGCGCAAGCTGATCCTGCCCACCTCCGATCCGGCCGTGCGCGTGGTGATCGTGCGCGCCTCGGACGTGCCAACCTACGTGCAATACGGCGCCGCCGATTTCGGCGTGGCCGGCAAGGACGTGCTGATGGAAAACGGCATGGCCGGCCTGTACGCGCCGATCGACCTGAACATCGCGCGCTGCCGCATGTCGGTGGCGGTGCCGGCCGGGTTTGACTACGCCAACGCGGTGCGCCAGGGCGCGCGCCTGGCTGTGGCCACCAAGTACGTGCAGACCGCGCGCGAGCATTTTGCGAAAAAGGGCGTACACGTCGACCTGATCAAGCTGTACGGTTCCATGGAGCTGGGCCCGCTGGTGGGCCTGTCGGATGCCATCGTCGACCTGGTCAGCACTGGCAGCACGCTGCGTGCCAACAACCTGGTCGAGGTGGAGGAGATTGTGCAGATCTCGTCGCGGCTGGTGGTGAACCAGGCCGCGCTCAAACTCAAGCGCGAGCGGCTGGCGCCGATCCTCGACGCATTCGAACGCGCTTCGGCGGCGCTGGCCTGAGGCCGGGCCGCGTGAGAGGAAAGAAGTCATGAACGCAACCGAAATGGAAAACCTGCCGGTCCGCCGGCTTGATTCCAGGGAGCCCGGCTTTGCCGAGGCGCTGCGCCAGGTGCTGGCCTTCGAGGCCGGCGAGGACGAGGCCATCGACCGCGCCGCGGCGCAGATCCTGGCCGACGTGAAGGCGCGCGGGGATGCCGCGGTGCTGGAATACACCAAGCGTTTCGACCGCGTGGAAGCGTCGTCGATGGGCGCGCTGGAGGTGTCGCAGCAACAGCTGGAAGCCGCGCTCGAAGACCTCGAGCCCAAGCGCCGCGCCGCGCTGGAGGCCGCCGCCGCGCGCGTGCGTGCCTACCACGAGAAGCAGAAGATCGAGTGCGGCAGCCATAGCTGGGAGTACACCGAGGCCGACGGCACCATGCTGGGCCAGAAGGTGACGCCGCTCGACCGCGTCGGCATCTATGTGCCGGGCGGCAAGGCCGCGTACCCGTCGTCGGTGCTGATGAATGCGATCCCGGCACGCGTCGCGGGCGTCAAGGAAATCATCATGGTCGTGCCCACGCCGGGCGGCGTGCGCAACGAGCTGGTGCTGGCGGCCGCGCAGATCGCCGGCGTGGACCGCGTGTTCACCATCGGCGGTGCGCAGGCAGTCGGTGCGCTGGCCTATGGCACGGGGACGCTGCCGCAGGTCGACAAGATCGTCGGCCCCGGCAATGCCTATGTGGCCGCGGCCAAGCGGCGCGTGTTCGGCACCGTCGGCATCGACATGATCGCCGGCCCCTCGGAGATTTTGGTGATCTGCGACGGCACCACCGACCCCGACTGGGTGGCGATGGACCTGTTCTCGCAGGCCGAGCACGACGAGCTGGCGCAGTCGATCCTGCTGTGCCCGGACTCGGACTATATCGCCCGCGTCGAAGCCAGCATCCAGCGCCAGCTCGGCACCATGCCGCGCCGCGACGTGATCGCCGCGTCGATCTCCGGCCGTGGCGCGCTGGTCAAGGTGCGTGACATGGAAGAAGCCTGCGAGATCGCCAACGCGATCGCGCCCGAGCACCTGGAAATCTCCACCGAGAACCCGCGCCAGTGGAGCGAGAAGATCCGCCACGCCGGCGCCATCTTCCTCGGCCGCTATACCAGCGAAGCGCTGGGCGACTACTGCGCCGGTCCCAACCACGTGCTGCCGACCTCGCGCACCGCGCGCTTCTCGTCGCCGCTGGGGGTCTATGACTTCCAGAAGCGTTCGAGCCTGATCGAAGTGAGCGAGGGCGGGGCGCAGATGCTCGGCCAGATCGCCGCCGAGCTGGCGTACGGCGAAGGCCTGCAGGCCCACGCCCGCAGCGCGGAATATCGTTTCAACAAACGCAGTTGATCTACTGACCCACGCTGCCTGATAAAGCAGCCAACTTTGGAGTTCCCATGTCAGCCGTAGAGCCCTCCCTGATCGAACGCATCATCCGTGACGACGTACGCGCCATGGGCGCCTACCACGTGCCGGATTCGCACGGTCTGGTCAAGCTCGACGCGATGGAGAACCCGTACCGGCTGCCTCCCGATCTGCGCAGCGAACTGGCCGAGCGCCTGGGCGAGGTTGCGCTGAACCGCTACCCGGTGCCCAGCAGCGAAGCGCTGCGCGCCAAGCTGAAGACCGTGATGCAGGTGCCCGCCGGCATGGATGTGTTGCTCGGCAATGGCTCGGACGAGATCATCAGCATGCTGGCGCTGGCCGCGGCCAAGCCCGGCGCCAAGGTGATGGCGCCGGTGCCGGGCTTCGTCATGTACGCAATGTCGGCGCAGTTTGCCGGCCTGCAGTTCGTCGGCGTGCCGCTGCGCGCGGACTTCACGCTCGACCGCGCCGCCATGCTGGCGGCGATGGCCGAGCACCAGCCCGCCATCATCTACCTGGCCTATCCCAACAACCCGACCGGCAACCTGTTCGACGCCGCCGACATGGAGGCCATCGTCCGCGCCGCCCAGGGCGAGGTCTGCAATAGCCTGGTAGTGGTCGACGAGGCCTACCAGCCGTTCGCGCAGCACAGCTGGATGCCGCGCCTGGCGGACTTCGGCAACCTGCTGGTGATGCGCACCGTGTCCAAGCTGGGCCTGGCCGGCATCCGCCTGGGCTACCTGGCCGGCGCGCCGGAATGGCTGTCGCAGCTCGACAAGGTGCGCCCGCCCTACAACGTCAATGTGCTGACCGAAGCGGCAGCGTTGTTCGCGCTCGAGCATGTGTCGGTGCTGGACGAACAGGCCGCGCAACTGCGCGCCGAGCGCACCCGCGTGGCCGATGGCATGGCCGCCCACGCGGGGGTGACGGTGTTCCCCAGCGCCGCCAACTTCCTGCTGGCGCGCGTGCCGGATGCCGCACAGACGTTCGACCGGCTGCTGGCGCGCAAGGTGTTGATCAAGAACGTGAGTAAAATGCACCCGTTGCTGGCCAATTGTCTGCGCGTCACGGTCAGCACGCCCGAAGAAAACGCGCAGTTCCTTGAGGCATTCGCAGCGTCGCTGCAGGATTAACACCATGCGTGTTGCAGAGGTCACCCGCAATACTTCGGAAACGCAAATCCGCGTTTCCCTGAATCTCGACGGCACCGGCCGCCAGAAACTGGCGTCCGGCGTGCCGTTCCTCGACCACATGCTGGATCAGATCGCCCGGCATGGCATGTTCGACCTGGAGGTCGAAGCCACCGGCGACACGCATATCGACGACCACCATACGGTGGAAGACGTGGGCATCACGCTCGGCCAGGCCGTGGCAAAGGCCATCGGCGACAAGAAGGGCATCACCCGCTACGGCCACAGCTATGTGCCGCTGGATGAGTGCCTGTCGCGCGTGGTGATCGACTTCTCCGGCCGCCCCGGCCTGGAATTCCACGTGCCGTTCACGCGTGCACGCGTGGGCAGCTTCGATGTCGACCTGACCATCGAGTTCTTCCGCGGCTTCGTCAACCATGCGGGCGTGACCCTGCATATCGACAACCTGCGCGGCATCAATGCCCACCATCAGTGCGAAACCGTGTTCAAGGCCTTTGGCCGGGCACTGCGCATGGCGGTGGAGCGGGACCCGCGCGCGGCGAACACGATTCCGTCGACCAAGGGTACGCTCTGAGGCGCCTGCCAACGCATCGACAACGCATCGACCACTCCGAACAACCGTAGGCGTGCCGGCTGGTTGCGGCGCCCGCTGACCTTTTCCAGGCCCCCAGGCTGAATCCGCCAGCGCCGCTGGCGAAACCGCAACCGATGGATACGCTCAAGTCGTTTATTTCGCTGCTGGCGCTGATCAACCCGATCGGGGCGATCCCGTTCTTCATCAGCCTCACCAGCCAGCAGACTGAAGCGGAAAAGCTGCGTACCATCAAGATCGCGTCGATCTCGGTGGCGATCGTGGTGGCGGTATCGGCGCTGCTGGGGCAGCAGATCATCGAGTTCTTCAATATCTCGGTGGCGTCGCTGCAGGTGGGTGGCGGGCTCATCATGATCATGATGGCGATGAACATGCTGAACGCGCAGACCAGCCGCACCTCGGCCACGCCGGAAGAAGAGGATGAGGCCGAGGTAAAGTCCAGCATCGCGGTGGTGCCGCTGGCGCTGCCGCTGCTGACCGGGCCGGGCTCGATCAGCACGGTGATCGTCTATGCCGGCAAGACGCAGCACTGGTACCAGTTGCTGATCCTGGTCGGCCTGGGCGTGGTGATCGGGGCGGTGGTGTACCTGGTGTTTCGCGCGGCCGACCCGATCGCCCGGGTGATCGGGCGCACCGGCATCAATATCGGCACGCGCCTGATGGGGCTTATCCTGTCGGCGCTGGCCGTGGAATTCATTGTGGACGGGCTGAAGACATTGTTGCCTGTTTTGAAATCATGACTACCATAGCAATTGTGGATTACGGCATGGGCAACCTGCGCTCGGTGGCGCAGGCGCTGCGTGCCGCGGCGCCGGAAGCGGACGTGCGGGTGGTGGATGCGCCCGAAGGCATCCGGAGCGCGGACCGCGTGGTGCTGCCGGGGCAGGGCGCGATGCCGGACTGCATGTCGGCGCTGGGCGCCTCCGGGCTGCAGCAGGCGGTGGTGGAAGCCGCCGCCAGCAAGCCGATGCTGGGTGTTTGTGTCGGCGAACAGATGCTGTTCGAGTTCAGCACCGAAAGCCGTGCCGGTGCGCAGCGCACGCCGGCGCTGGGCCTGATGCCCGGCCAGGTGGTGCGCTTTGCGCTGGACGGCATGACGCAGCCCGACGGCTCGCGCTACAAGGTGCCGCAGATGGGTTGGAACCGGGTGCGCCAGGCGAAGCCGCACCCGCTGTGGGCCGGTATCCCGGACGACAGCTGGTTCTATTTCGTCCACAGCTACTATGTGCAGGCGCAGGACCCGGCCCATGTCGCCGGCGAAACGGAATACGGAGTCGTATTTACCAGCGCGGTAGCGCGCGATAATATTTTTGCGACGCAGTTCCACCCCGAGAAGAGCGCGGCCCTGGGCCTGCAGCTGTACCGGAACTTCGTCCACTGGAATCCCTGAGCCGCCGGCCACCCGCCGCGGCGCGATCCAGGCACCGGACACCCGAATCGCTTTTTTTACCGATCTTTCGACCGCTAACTCGACCTGTCATTCGACCAAGTTCCCGATCGATGATCGACCCAGACCTGACCGGCAAGCGCCGGTCTCGCTCAACTTCCCTCACTCAACCACGCTCGTCACGCATATGTTGCTCATTCCGGCCATCGACCTGAAGGACGGTCAGTGTGTACGCCTCAAACAAGGCGACATGGACCAGGCCACCGTCTTTTCCGAAGATCCCGCCGCCATGGCACGCCACTGGGTGGAGCAGGGCGCGCGGCGCCTGCACCTGGTGGACCTGAACGGCGCATTCGTGGGCAAGCCCCGCAACGAGGCGGCCATCAAGGCCATCATCGCCGAGGTCGGCGACGAGATCCCGGTGCAGCTGGGCGGCGGCATCCGCGACCTGAACACCATCGAACGCTGGCTGGACGACGGCCTGTCGTACGTCATCATCGGCACGGCCGCGGTCAAGAACCCCGGCTTCCTGAAGGACGCCTGCTCGGCGTTCGGCGGCCATATCATCGTTGGCCTGGACGCCAAGGATGGCAAGGTGGCCACCGACGGCTGGAGCAAGCTGACCGGCCATGAAGTGGCGGACCTGGCGCGCAAGTACGAAGACTACGGCGTGGAGGCCATCATCTACACCGATATCGGCCGCGACGGCATGCTGCAGGGGATCAATATCGACGCCACCGTCAAGCTGGCGCAGTCGATGTCGATCCCGGTGATCGCCAGCGGCGGGCTGTCCAACCTGGCCGACATCGACAACCTGTGCGCGGTCGAGGGCGAAGGCGTGGAAGGCGTCATCTGCGGTCGCGCAATCTACTCCGGGGATCTCAACTTTGCCGCGGCGCAGGCCCTTGCGGACAAGCTGCGCGACGGGCAATAAGCCAACGCGCCATGGGCGCACCCGCCGCCGGACCCGCCGATTGGCAGGAAGCGGCGGCGGACAAGGAATCTCATGCTAGCCAAACGTATCATCCCCTGCCTGGACGTTACCAACGGGCGGGTGGTCAAGGGCGTCAACTTCGTCGAGCTGCGCGATGCGGGCGATCCCGTGGAAATCGCGCGCCGCTACGACGAGCAGGGCGCCGATGAAATCACATTCCTGGACATCACCGCGACCAGCGACGGGCGCGACCTGATGCTGCACATCATCGAGGACGTGGCCTCGCAGGTCTTTATCCCGCTGACGGTGGGCGGCGGCGTGCGCACCGTCGAAGACGTGCGCCGCCTGCTCAATGCCGGCGCGGACAAGATCAGCGTCAACTCGTCCGCCATCGCCAATCCGCAGCTGGTCTCGGACGCGACCGCCAAATATGGCTCGCAGTGCATCGTGGTGGCGATCGACGCCAAGCGCAGCTCAGCCCCGGGCGAAGCCCCGCGTTGGGAAGTCTTCACCCACGGCGGGCGCAAGGCGACCGGGCTGGACGCGGTCGAATGGGCGCGCGAGATGGCCGCGCGCGGCGCCGGCGAGATCCTGCTGACCAGCATGGACCGCGACGGCACCAAGAGCGGCTTCGACCTGGAGCTGACCCGCGCCGTCAGCGATGCCGTGCCGGTGCCGGTGATCGCCTCGGGCGGCGTCGGCGGCCTGCAGGACCTCGCCGACGGCATCACCCAGGGCCGCGCCGACGCGGTGCTGGCCGCCAGCATCTTCCACTACGGCCAACACACCGTAGGCGAAGCCAAGGCATTCATGGCCCGCGAGGGCATTCCCGTGCGGATCTGATCATGGCAAAGAAGTGGCTCAATAAGGTCAAGTGGGACGATAACGGGCTGGTGCCGGTGATCGTGCAGGAAGTCGGCTCGAACGACGTGCTGATGTTCGCATTCATGAACCGCGATGCGCTGCAGCGCACCGTGGAACTGGGCGAGGCCGTGTTCTGGTCGCGCTCGCGCAAGCGCCTGTGGCACAAGGGCGAAGAATCCGGCCACGTGCAGAAGGTGCACGAGCTCCGCCTGGACTGCGACGAGGACGTGGTGCTGCTCAAGGTGACGCAGGTCGACAGCATCGCCTGCCATACCGGGCGCCATTCCTGCTTCTTCCAGAAGTTCGACGGCGACGCCGAATCCGGGGACTGGCACACGGTGGAGCCGGTGCTGAAGGACCCTGCGCAGATCTACACCAAGCCATGAGCGACACCCAACTCAGCAGCAACGATGTGCTGGCGCGCCTGGCCGAAGTGCTGGAATCGCGCAAGCCCGCCAATGGCGGCGATCCCGACAAATCTTATGTCGCACGCCTGTTCAGCAAGGGTGACGACGCCATCCTGAAGAAGATCGGCGAGGAAGCCACCGAGACCGTGATGGCCGCCAAGGACGCACGCGCGGCCGGCCAGAGCGGCGCCGAAGCCGGCAAGGTGGTCTATGAAGTTGCCGATCTCTGGTTCCACAGCATGGTATTGCTGGCAAACTTCGGGCTGACGCCGGCCGACGTGGTCAACGAACTGGCGAGACGCGAAGGACTGTCCGGCCTGGAAGAGAAGGCCCGGCGCAAGGACCAGGGCTGACCGGCAAGGGATCGACAGCGATCCGCAGCTCGCCGGCCAGCTTCCCGCCTGCCTTTCCACCTGGAACAGGGCAGGCCTCCTATAACAAGGGCGAACATGGCGAACGACTACACCGGGCAGCTCACCGGTCCCAGCGGCGAGCAACTCAGCAGCCTGCGCAAGCTGCTGCACATCCTGTATGCGCTGTATGCCATCTTCTGGCTGACCGGCGGCATCACCGCACTGATCGCCATCGTGATCGACTACGTCAAGCGCGACGACGCGCGCGGCTCGCTGTATGCCTCGCACTTCGCCTGGCAGATCCGCTCGTTCTGGTGGTCGGTGGTGTGGGGCGTGCTGGGCGGCGTTCTGTTCGCCACGGTGGTGCTGATGCCGCTGGCCTTTGCTGGCTGGGCCGTGCTGTCGCTGTGGATGCTGTATCGTATCGTCAAGGGTTGGCTGTACCTGAACGACAGCAAGCCGATGTACCCGGATCAGCAGTTTTGATGCCGGTGTGGCCGGGCGCCCGAAGCGAGGTGTCGCGGCCGCCGCAATGAAAATTTCATGAACGCTAGGGATAATTGCATCTTCTGCAAGATCGTGGCCGGCCAGCTACCGTCGCGCAAAGTCTATGAAGACGACGACATGGTGGCCTTCCACGATATCCATCCCAAGGCCCCGGTACATTTGCTGGTCGTTCCCAAGTCGCATGTCGACTCGCTGGCCGATTGCGGCGCCGGCGAAGGGGAGGTGCTTGCTAGAATGCTACTTAAGGTGCCTGAACTCGCCCGCGCGGCTGGCTGCACCAACGGTTTTCGGACGGTGATCAACACTGGCCCGGAGGGCGGCCAGGTGATTTACCATCTGCACCTCCATGTGCTGGGTGGGCCGCGCCACGAGTGGAAGGGAACGCTGCCCTGATCGGCAGCTTGGCATGGGAGCGCCTGCGGCGGAAACGCCCGGGCGGAAGCTGCGCCGGCAACCGTCGCCCGGCGCGGCCATAACGGGACGGAACAACGGGTCCGGGCATATATGATTGCGCCCGAGGCTTCATCAGGAGCAAGAAATGGGTTCGTTTAGCATTTGGCACTGGCTGATCGTGCTGGTGATCGTCATGCTCGTGTTCGGCACCAAGAAACTGCGCAATATCGGCCAGGACCTGGGCGGCGCGGTCAAGGGCTTCAAGGACGGCATGAAGGATGGCGAAAACAAGTCGGCCCAGTCGGCCGAGTCGGACCAGCCGGCCCAGGCCAAGGAACTGCGCGACTCCACCACCATCGACGTCGACGCCAAGGAAAAGTCCCGCCAGCAGTAATCCGGCGGTGCGCGATCTCCTTTCCGCAATCGTGGTTGCCTGCGCGTGCGCGCATCCACTGTTCTTCGCATGTTGTCCGCATGACGTGTCCGCATGATTGATCTCGGCATTTCCAAGCTGGCGCTGATCGGCGCGGTGGCACTGATCGTGATCGGTCCCGAGCGGCTGCCCAAGGTCGCCCGCACGGTGGGCGCGCTGGTCGGGCGCGCGCAGCGCTATATCAACGACGTCAAGGCCGAAGTCAGCCGCGAGGTCGAACTGGAAGAGCTGCGCAAGATGCGGACCGAATTCGAGGATGCGGCGCGCGACGTCGAGCGCACCATCCATAAGGAAGTCAGCGAGCAGACCCAGGTGCTGAACGAGGCGCTCGGCGGCGCCGAGGCCGGTGTCGGCGGCAGCAGCAGTATCGGCTCCGGCACCGGCGACGGCTTTGTGCCAAGCTGGGACGCTGCCCACAAGGCGCACAACGGGCGCAAGAGCTGGCGCGTGAAGCAGGGCGCGCGCCCGCTGTGGTTCAAGCGCCAGCACAACGTCCGGGTCTGGGTGCAGTCGGGCGCCGCGCGCGTGAAGCGCCACCGCCCGGCCACCCGGCCATCCCGTTCCTTCTTCGAGTAAGAAGCATGGCCCGCGGCGACACCTTGCCGGCCTGCGTTCCGGCTGCCGCTTACGTCGCTGCAGTGCAGGCGCATGCGCGCCGCGCACTGCGGCACATCGATTCCACCTTGCCAGCCCGCGTGGCTGAGCGGTTCACGCCATGAGCGACACCCCGTCCCCCGATCCCCAAGACGAATCGCAGCAGGAAACCTTCATTTCCCACCTGATCGAGCTGCGCCAGCGCTTGGTCAAGGCGGTGGCCGGGATCATCCTGGTCTTCGTCAGCCTGGTCTACTGGGCCCCGGTGATCTTCAACCTGTTTGCCGCGCCGCTGATGGAGTCGCTGCCCAAGGGCGGCAAGATGATCGTGACCGACGTCACCGGCTCGTTCTTCGTGCCGATGAAGGTCACGCTGCTGGTGGCCTTCCTGATCGCGCTGCCCTGGGTGCTGTACCAGGTCTGGCAGTTTGTCGCGCCCGGCCTGTACCAGCATGAGAAGCGCCTGATCGTGCCGCTGGTGTCGAGCACCTACTTCCTGTTCCTGTGCGGCGTGGCGTTTGCGTATTTCCTGGTGTTCCCGACGGTGTTCCAGTTCATGGCGCACTACAATGCGCCGCTCGGGGCGGAGATGTCGACCGACATCGACAAATACCTGAGCTTTGCCATGACCACCTTCCTGGCCTTCGGCATCACCTTCGAGGTGCCGGTGGTGGTGATCGTGCTGGTGCGCTTCGGCGTGGTGGAGCTGGAAAAGCTCAAGCAGATTCGCCCCTATGTGATCGTCGGCGCCTTCATCATTGCCGCCATCGTGACCCCGCCCGATGTGCTGTCGCAGCTACTGCTGGCGGTGCCGCTGGTGCTGCTCTATGAACTGGGGCTGATCCTGGCGCGTTTCATCGGCAAGCCGACCGCCGAGTCCGCCGCTTCCGGGGAAACGCAAACGGACTAATCTCGCTGAGGTAGACATTCCGATCCCGCCAATCCCCGTTTTTGCACCAAAACGGGGATTTTTTTCGACAATCCTGTTGTTCGATCACAACATAAACCGCCGCAAAGCGTGGTTTACGCCGAAAAAGCCTTCTGAGGGCCGGGGGGGCTGGCACATAATACGCAGCAGACGTGAATGTAAATACGTCGCCCAAGCACTTGGGCAACCAAGATTTCCCAATCAGTTGACAAGGAAAGTGTCGATATGAAGATGAAACTGTTTGCTGCTGCCGTCGCCGCTCTGGCCGCTGGTGGCGCTTATGCCCAGTCGAGCGTAACCCTGTACGGCGTGGCTGATGTCGGCCTCGAGTACGTAAGCAACGCTAACGCCGCCGGTGACGATCTGTTCCGCATGTCGTCGGGTAACCAATCCGGTTCGCGCTGGGGTCTGCGTGGTGTGGAAGATCTGGGCGGCGGCCTGAAGGGCGTGTTCGTCCTGGAAAGCGGTTTCGACCTCGACAACGGCACGTCGGCCCAAGGTGGTCGTCTGTTCGGTCGTCAAGCCTACGTCGGTCTGCAAAGCCAATTCGGTTCGCTGCTGCTGGGCCGTCAACAAACGTCGTTCTATGACTTCGGCCTGATTTACGATCCGATGGCGATTTCGTCGCGCTACGGTATCCTGGCTCAGGACGCCCAGTTTGCTGCACGCGCTGACAACACCGTCAAGTACATCGGTACCTTCGGTGGCCTGACCGCTTCGGCCTTCTACAGCTTCAACAACAACGGCCAGGAAACCGCCGGCCAATTCCGCCGCGGCCAACAGTACGGCGCGCTGGTGAGCTACGCAGCTGGCCCGTTCGCAGTTGGTGCTGCTTATGACGAAATCCACGGCACCGTGTCGGCTGGTGGTGTTGACCAAAGCGGTCAGCGCACTCGTCGTGCTTCCGTCGGCGCCAACTACGCCTTCGGTCCGGCCAAGGTCTATGCCGGCTATCGCTGGGCCAAGGCCTTCGACGGCGCCGCGCTGCCTGGCGGCACGACGGTTGACAACGGTATCCTGACCACGTCGACCGCGTCGAACCTGTACTGGCTGGGTCTGGGCTACCAACTGACCCCGGCGTTCTCGCTGTCGGGCGCTGCGTACTACCAAGACTTCCGCAAGAGCGACGCCGATCCGTGGCAGTTCGTGATCACGGCCGACTACGCGCTGTCGAAGCGTACCGACGTGTACACCTCGCTGTCGTACACCCTGAACGACAAGGGCTCGGCCCTGGGCGTGAACGGCTTCAACACCGCCACGACCACGAACGTTCAGCCGAACAAGGATCAGTTCGGTGCTGTGGTTGGTCTGCGCCACAAGTTCTAATCTGACGCGGGCGTAAGCTCGCTTAAGATTGGCTTGAAGCAAGAGGCCGGCATCCGCAAGGATGCCGGCCTCTTGTCTTGTGCGGCGCCAGACGCTGTAACATAGCTGTTGCGCTGTTACCGTGCTGTACCTGTCATGCTGCACATCGATGGACGGCCAGAGAATGGGCGCGCGCCCTGCATGCCTGCTGCTGCGCCGTGCCGTGTATCGGGTGCTGTATTGCCTGCGCCGCCTGCACGCCGATGGCGTGCAGAGTCGTTGCGCCTCCCCACGACCTTGGTCTGCCGGAACGCCTGAACTGTCTCCCCGCTCGCGCGGCCTTCGCAGCTCCACTGCGATGCGACGGTCAATCGGACTGCCAGGCACAAAAAAACCCCGCCGTCCAAGGCGGGGTTTTTCGTCAGGGGCATATCGTGCCGGGACTCACTCTTCCTCTTCAAACGGCAGCGCCCGGCGCGGCGGCGGGGGCCGTTTGCCGATCGTCACCGTCAGGTCTGTCGGCTTGCCGCGGCGGATTACCGTCATCTTGATGTCCACGCCCGGCTTGAGCTGGGCAATCGCGTTGAGCAGCGCGGTCGTGTCCGTGATCGACAGGCCATCCACCTTGGTCAGCACATCGCCGGGCTTCACCCCCGCCTTGTCGGCCGGCCCGCCCTGGACCACGGCGGCGATCAGTGCGCCTTCCTTGGCATCGAGCCCGAACGATTCGGCGATCTCCGGCGTCATGTCCTGCGGTTCGACCCCGATCCAGCCGCGAGTCACGCTGCCGGTGGAGATGATCGACTCCATCACCTGCTTGGCGGTCGACACCGGGATGGCGAAGCCGATACCCAGCGAGCCGCCCGAGCGCGAGTAGATCGCCGTGTTGATGCCCAGCAGGTTGCCCTGTGCATCCACCAGCGCGCCGCCCGAGTTGCCCGGGTTGATCGCCGCGTCGGTCTGGATAAAGTTCTCGAAGGTATTGATGCCCAGGTGGCTGCGGCCCAGTGCCGACACGATGCCCATCGTCACGGTCTGGCCGACGCCGAACGGGTTGCCGATCGCCAGGACCACGTCGCCGACCTTCACATTCTCGAGCCGGCCCAGCGTGATCGCGGGTAGCTCCTTGAGCGTCACCTTCAGCACCGCCAGGTCGGTTTCCGGGTCAGAGCCCACCACCTTGGCGTTGGCTTTGCGGCCATCGGTCAGCGCCACCTCGATTTCGTCGGCACCGTCCACCACGTGGTGGTTGGTTAGAATGTAACCCTCGGCACTGACAATGACGCCCGAGCCCAGGCTGGAGACCGGCTCCTGCCGCTCCGGCAGGCGGTCGCCAAAGAAGAAGCGGAACCACGGATCCTCGGCCTGCGGGTTGGGCGAGCGCTTGTGGCCGTTCTTGCTGGTAAAGATATTGACCACCGCCGGCATTGCCTGCCGCGCGGCTTCGCTATAGGACCCCTCGGCAGCGGGGCCGGAGACGTTGGGCACCACTTCCTTGAGTGCCACGATCGGCGAACCGGACTGCACTGCGACGCGCCCCCTCTGCAGCCAGTCAGGCTTGAGCGTGGCCACGACGAACCAGACCGCCAGTACGACGGTGACAGCCTGGGCAAAGAACAGCCAAAAGCGGCGCAACATATTGGAGTTTTGAGCAGAAATGAAAACAAAAGAGCTTGAATTGTACTTGAACGACCTGTTGGAAGTTCCCCGTTACAAGGACTATTGTCCCAACGGGCTGCAAGTGCAAGGTCGCTCGGAAGTCACTCACGTCGTGACAGGTGTGACGGCAAGCCTGGCATTGGTCGAGGCCGCGATCGAGGCCGGCGCCGACGCCATCCTCGTCCACCACGGCTATTTCTGGAAAAACGAAGATGCCCGCGTGGTCGGGCAGAAGCATGCGCGTCTGAAGCGTCTGCTTGGGGCAGACGTCAACCTGTTCGCATTCCACCTGCCGCTCGACAACCATCCCGAGTTCGGCAATAACGCCCAGCTAGGCCTGCAGCTCGGCTTCACGCCGACCGGCCGCTTCAGCGACGACCAGCTCGGCTGGACCGGCACGCTGCCCGCGCCGATGCCGCTCGCCGCGCTGGCCGCGCATGTGGGCGGCGTGCTCGGGCGCGAGCCGCTGGCCATCGGCGATCCCGGACAGATGATCCGCACCATCGGCTGGTGCACGGGTGGGGCGCAAGGCTATTTCGATGCGGCGGTGGCCGCAGGTGTCGATGCCTACCTCAGTGGCGAGGTTTCGGAGCAGACCACGCACCTGGCGCGCGAGAGCGGTGTGGCCTATCTGGCCGCAGGCCATCACGCCACCGAGCGCTACGGCATCCGCTCGCTCGGCGAGCATGTGGCCCAGCGCTTCGGCCTGCGCCATACGTTCATCGACATTCCGAATCCTGTCTGACGCAAAACAAAACGGCCCCAGCGGGGCCGTTTTATCTTCCGGGGTCAGCGCGCAATGCCGCGCGCAGGTGGCTTCAGATCAACGCGTTTTGAGGCTGTCGCGGATCTCACGCAGCAGCACCACTTCTTCGGGCGGCGCTGCGGGCGGCGGCGGCGGTTCCTTCTCGCGCATCTTGTTGAACGCGCGCACCATCATGAAGATGATGAAGGCAAGAATGAGAAAGTTGACCGCGATGGTCAGGAAATTACCGTAGGCAAACACGGGCACACCGGCCTTCTTCAGCGCATCCAATGTCATGGGCGTCCCGGGTGGGGGATCGGACAGTGTGACGAACAGATTGGAGAAGTCCAGCTTGCCGATAACGCGGCCCACCAGCGGCATGATCAGGTCGTTGACCACTGAATCCACGATCTTTCCGAAGGCAGCGCCGATGATCACACCGACCGCCAGGTCCATCACATTGCCGCGCACGGCGAAGGTTCTGAATTCCGAGATCATGCCCATTGGGGTTCTCCTTCTTGTTGCCAGCGATGAACGGTTTCAAGCGAAAGCCTGCCGTATCACTGCCCGGAAAGCAAGCGCGGAGGCGGATTTCCGGCAGGTCTGTCCGATTATCGTACGGGCTCGTGGCAATTTCTGCCTATCTAGTGCGCAGGTGTCTAAGGTACACTTTATGGTTGACGCAAAATCTAAATTGACTTCCCCTGGGGTTTGGAATGAGTGACCAGCAAGACGTGAAGAGCGTGGATAAAGGTCGCCGCAATTGGTTGATCGCGACATCCGTCGCTGGCGGCGTCGGAGGCGTAGCGGTAGCGGTTCCTTTCGTCAGTACGTTTGCACCATCGGAAAAGGCCAAGGCCGCGGGTGCGCCAGTCGAGGCGGATATCGGCGCGCTGAAACCGGGCGAGATGATGACCGTCGAATGGCGGGGCAAGCCCGTCTGGATCATGCGGCGGACCGAGGAACAGCTTGCGTCGCTGAAGAAGACGGACGGTGAAGTCGCCGATCCCAATTCTGAAATCGCGTTCACCATGCAGACGCCCGATTACTGCAAGAACGAAACCCGTTCCCGCCCCGAGCACAAGGAAGTGCTGGTGGTGGTGGGCATCTGTTCCCACCTGGGCTGCTCGCCTTCGGGCCCCTTCGCTTCCGGTGCCAATCCCCAGCTCGGCGCCGATCCCGGTTTCCTCTGCCCCTGCCACGGCTCGACCTTCGACCTCGCCGGGCGCGTCTTCAAGAACAAGCCGGCTCCGCAGAATCTCGATGTTCCCCCCTACCAGTTCCTGACCGATACCAAGATCGTGATCGGCAAGGACGAGAAAGGAGAAGCCTGATCATGGCGGCCGAAAAACAAGTCAAGACGACCGGCCTGATGGGCTGGATCGACGCCCGCTTCCCGGCAACCCAACTGTGGGAAGACCACCTTTCCCGTTACTACGCGCCGAAGAACTTCAACTTCTGGTACTTCTTCGGTTCGCTGGCGCTGCTGGTGCTGGTGATCCAGATCGTCACCGGCATCTTCCTGGTGATGAACTACAAGCCGGACGCCACGCTGAACGCCGCCGGCATTCCCGTGGCTTTTGCCAGCGTGGAATACATCATGCGCGAAGTCCCCTGGGGCTGGCTGGTGCGCTACATGCACTCGACCGGCGCCTCGGCCTTCTTTGTCGTGGTCTACCTGCATATGTTCCGGGGCCTGCTGTACGGCTCGTACCGCAAGCCGCGCGAGCTGGTCTGGATCTTCGGCTGCCTGATCTTCCTGTCCTTGATGGCGGAAGCCTTCATGGGCTACCTGCTGCCGTGGGGCCAGATGTCGTACTGGGGCGCCCAGGTGATCGTGAACCTGTTCTCGGCGATTCCCGTGATCGGCCAGGACCTGTCGCTGTTCATCCGCGGTGACTACGTGGTGAGCGACGCGACGCTGAACCGCTTCTTCTCGTTCCACGTCATCGCCGTGCCGCTGGTGCTGCTGGCCCTGGTCATCGCCCATATCATCGCGCTGCACGAAGTGGGCTCGAACAACCCGGACGGCGTCGAGATCAAGGCCAAGAAGGACGAGAACGGCATCCCGCTGGACGGCATCCCGTTCCATCCGTACTACTCGGTGCACGACCTGTTTGGCGTTGGTGGCTTCCTGATCATCTTCTCGGCCGTGATCTTCTTCTTCCCGGAAGTGGGCGGCTATTTCCTGGAACACAATAACTTCTTCCCGGCCGATCCGCTCAAGACCCCGCCGCATATCGCGCCGGTCTGGTACTTCACGCCGTACTACTCGATGCTGCGCGCCACCACGTCGAACTTCCTGCCGATCCTGTGGGTGTTCTTCGCGCTGCTGCTCGGCATGGTGTTCCTGCGCAGCAAGGATGTGCGCGTGAAGATCGGCGCCATTGCCATTGCGGTGATCCTGGCCATGGGCTTCTACTTCATCGACGCCAAGTTCTGGGGCGTGCTGGTGATGGGCGGCTCGGTCGTGATCCTGTTCTTCATGCCGTGGCTGGACTGCTCGCCGGTCAAGTCCATCCGCTATCGTCCCGCTTTCCACAAGACCATCCTGATCGTCTTCGTGGTGGTGTTCCTGGTGCTCGGCTACCTCGGCGTGCAACCGCCGTCGCCGGTCGGTGAGAAGGTGTCGCAGCTCGGTACGCTGCTGTACTTCGCCTTCTTCCTGACCATGCCGCTGTGGAGCCGTGTCGGCGAGTTCAAGCCGGTCCCGGAGCGTGTCACGTTCCACCCGCACTGAGCGCAGCGAACCCCGACAAGAGCACAAGGACACAAGATGAAAAAGCTGCTTTCGATCCTCGCGCTGGCCGGCGCCTGCTTTGCCGCCGCGCCCGCCATCGCCAGCGAAGGGGGCTTCCCCCTGGAACCGGCGCCGGTAAACACCGCTGACCTGTCGTCGCTGCAGCGCGGCGCAAAGCTGTTCGTCAACTACTGCCTGAACTGCCACGGCGCATCGATGATGCGCTACAACCGGCTCAAGGACATCGGCCTGACCGATGACCAGATCCGCGAAAACCTGCTGTTCAGCGCAGACAAGGTCGGCGAAACCATGACCATCGCCATGCAGCCGAAGGAAGCCAAGGCCTTCTTCGGCGCGCAGCCGCCGGACCTGTCGGTGATCGCCCGCGCCCGCGGCGACGACTGGCTCTACACCTACCTGCGCACGTTCTACCGTGACGACAGCCGCGCCACCGGCTGGAACAACCTGGTGTTCCCGAGCGTCGGCATGCCGCACGTGCTGTGGGAACTGCAGGGCCAGCGCGCCGCCAAGTTCACGGAAGTGCAAGAGCACGGCGAAAAGGTCCACAAGTTCGCCGGCTTCGAGCAACTGAGCCAGGGCAAGCTGAGCAAGGTCGAGTACGACCAGGCCACCGCCGACCTGGTCGGCTTCCTGGACTGGATGGCCGAGCCCGCGCAGAACCACCGCAAGCGCCTGGGCGTCTGGGTGCTGCTGTTCCTGGGCGTGTTCACCGTCTTCGCCTGGCGCCTGAATGCCGCCTACTGGAAGGACGTGAAGTAAGCTGGCTCAGCGGCCCGAAGCAGGGCCCGATCAGAAAAAGGCCAGATGCGGACGTTGCGAAGGCAGCACCGCACTGGCTTTTTTCGTTGGATACCCGTAGTAAACACACCCAAAAAGTGCGCTGTTTGCAACTAATTTGCTTTTCGGTGCCCGGTTTTGGCAGAATGTCTGACCTTACCGTCCGACCCTGCTTCGGCTAAGCCCAAGGAATCCAAACCATGATGGTGTTGTATTCGGGCACGACTTGCCCGTTTTCCCAACGTTGCCGCCTTGTCCTGTTTGAAAAGGGCATGGATTTTGAAATCCGCGACGTCGATCTGTTCAACAAGCCCGAAGATATTTCGGTGATGAACCCCTACGGCCAGGTGCCCATCCTGGTCGAGCGCGACCTCATCCTGTATGAGTCGAACATCATCAACGAATACATCGACGAGCGCTTCCCGCACCCGCAGCTGATGCCGGCCGACCCGGTCCAGCGCGCCCGCGCCCGCCTGTTCCTGTTCAACTTCGAAAAGGAACTGTTCACGCACGTCTACGTGCTGGAAAACGAAAAGGGCAAGGCCGCGGAAAAGAACCACGAACGCGCCCGCGCCGCGATCCGCGACCGCCTGACGCAGCTCGCACCGATCTTCGTCAAGAACAAGTACATGCTGGGCGAAGAGTTCTCGATGCTCGACGTCGCCATCGCGCCGCTGCTGTGGCGCCTGGACCACTACGGCATCGAGCTGTCGAAGAACGCCGCACCGCTGCTGAAGTATGCTGAACGCATTTTCAGCCGTCCCGCGTACATTGAAGCGCTCACCCCGTCCGAAAAGGTGATGCGCCGCTAAACGGCACCGGCCCGAAGGCGTCCGCCCTCGGGCCACCACGGCGCCACTGGAAGCACAATGCCTGAAACCTCCACCAAGCCCTACCTGATCCGCGCCATCTATGAATGGTGCACGGACAACGGCTTCACGCCGTACATCGCCGTCTTCGTCGACGCCAACACCAGCGTGCCGCGCGAGTTCGTCAAGAACAATGAGATCGTGCTCAACGTAAGCTTCGACGCCACCAGCGGCCTGGATATGGGCAACGAGTGGATCACCTTCAGTGCCCGCTTCGGCGGTGTCTCACGCAAGATCGACGTGCCGGTCGAGAACGTGCTGGCGATCTATGCGCGTGAAAACGGGCAGGGGATGGCCTTCCCGGTCGAGCGCAGCGTGCCGGAAACGCAGGCGGCTACCGAGCGGGAAAACAATCCGCCGCCGAAGCTGTCTTCTGTCGAAGCCGAGTCCCCGGCCACCACCGCCGACACCGGCCCCGGCGACGACGACACGCCGCCTCCGGTGCCCCGCATCGGTAGCAAGAAGCCTGCGCTGAAGGTCGTGAAGTAAGGCATCCCAAAGCAGGCCTCAATGCAGTAGAATCGCGGTCTGCACCAGAAATGCCGGCTTAGCTCATCAGGTAGAGCAGTTGATTTGTAATCATCAGGTGGCGGGTTCGAGTCCTGCAGCCGGCACCAAATGAATCAAGGGGTTGCGACAGTTTGCTCGCAACCTTTTTTCTTTCTTGATTCGCTGCGACAGCGGTGTCCCGCTGTCCTGTTTCCACCCCATCGCCCGAAGAAGCCTGGCCCAGTCCTGGTCCGCGGCTGGCGCCCGCCATTTGCGATTCGCGCCGCCGATCTGTCGGTTGCCGCCAGCGCGGTGTGAGAGCCCAGAGCCGCGGTGGTAACCTCGCAGCATTCCCGCTCCAGCTCTTTGCCCGTGCATTCTCCCGACTCCCATATCTGGCGATCCGCACCCGAGCAGCGTACCTACGAGGACGCCCGCCGGCGCGTGCGCGCGCTTCGCTTCTTCTATATGCACGCCATGGTCTACGTGGCGGTCAACGCATTGCTGATCGGCTTGCATTTCGTGGCCGCGCCTCACCGGCCCTGGTCGGGCGTCCCGCTGATGGGGTGGGGAATCGGGCTGGCGGTACACGGCATCATGACCTGGGGCCGCGTCGGCCTGCTCGGGCGGCAGTGGGAGGAACGCAAGATCGCCGAGTACATGGCGCGCGAACAAGTGCGCACGCTGTCGACCGAGAAACAGCTGGTAGAAGCCCGCATGCGCCTGCTGCAGGCGCAAATCGAACCGCACTTCCTGTTCAACACCCTGGCCAACGTGGTCAGCCTGATCGAACCCGCGCCACAGAAGGCGACGCTGATGCTCGAGCATTTCATCGCCTATCTGCGCGCATCGCTGGCGGCGAGCCGTGCCACGCAGGGCACGGTGGCGCAGGAGGCGAAGCTGCTGCGCGATTATCTGGCCCTGATCCGGATCCGGATGGGCGAGCGGTTGCATTACTCGGTCGATGTCGACCCCGAACTTGAACCGATGCCGCTGGCCCCGATGCTGCTGCAGCCGGTGGTGGAGAATGCGATCAAGCACGGGCTGGAGCCGAAGATCGAAGGAGGGCGGCTGTTGGTCAGGCTGGAAAAGCGTGGGCCGCGCATGCTGGCGACCATCGAGGACGATGGCATGGGCTTCCGCCCGACGGCAGGCGCCGGAGTCGGGCTGTCGAACCTGCGTGAACGGCTGGCCGTGCTGTATGACGGGGATGCCCATGTGCGAATCGAAGAGCGTGCGCCGGGCACTGCCGTGCTCATCGACATCCCGCTGCCGCGCGCATCCTGAAACGGAGACTTCATGACGCCCACCGCACTGATTGCCGACGATGAAGAGCATCTGCGCGCCTATTTGCGCGGGAAGCTGCAACGGCTGTGGCCGGAGCTGCAAATCGTTGCCGAGGCTGCCAACGGCATCGAGGCCGCCGATGCCATCGCGCGACTCTCACCGGCCGTTGCGTTCCTCGACATCAAGATGCCCGGGCTGTCCGGGCTGGAGGTGGCGCAAGGGATTGAAACCGATACGCGGCTGGTGTTCGTCACGGCCTATGACGAGTTTGCGCTCGATGCATTCGAGCGCGCGGCAGTCGATTACCTGGTAAAGCCTGTCAGCGAGGAACGGCTCGGCCGCACCATCGAGCGGTTGCGCAAGGCGTTGCAGGAAGCGGCGCCTTTGCCGGAGCTGGCACAGCTACTCAGCCAGCTCTCGCGCGCCCAGCCGCGCGCGGAAAGCAGTGGCCAGTTGCGTTGGGTGCGTGCCAGCCGCGGCAATACCACCAGCCACGTGCCGATCCAGGAGGTGATGTACTTCCAGAGCGACGACAAATACGTGGTCGTACATACGCGCGATGGCGAGCATCTGATCCGCACGCCGCTGGCGGAGTTGATTGCCGGTCTCGATCCGGAGGCGTTCTGGCAGATCCACCGCTCGTCCATCGTCAATATGGAATACGTGGCCGGCACGCGCCGGGACGAGTCGGGGCGGCTGTTTGTCAGGATGCGCGACAGCGATGCCGAACTGCCGGTATCACGCGCCTACATGCACCGGTTCCGGCAGATGTAGCGTGGCCTGCGGCGCATGCGCCGCGGGCCGGGGGATTTATTGGCGATCCATGAATTCCTGGATCTTGCGCTGCTCCCAGTCACGTCCGCGGCGCGACAGCCGCGCCCATACCAGCAACCCGTGCACGGTCAGCCCCAGGCCCCAGACCAGGGTGGTGGTCAGCGGCCACGGCCAGCCGGTGGTGGCGTAGTGCGACCACGCAGGCGTGGGAAAGTAGAAGAAGCGGAACCACAGCCAGGCATTGACGACCACGTAGACGAGCAGGTGGATGTACCAGCCGCGCAAAGCGCGGACCATACGGCGCGCGCGCCAGTAGGCCATGGCGTTGGGGTCGTTGGGCGGGAACGGTTGGTGCATCGATTCGTGGCGCATGGGATACCTCGTCATGGAGATGGTTGGCTTGCGTAAAGGTATATGCCACCGCAAAGCGCCGCTCCAGGTCCATGGGCCGAATCGACGGATTTTGTTCGCCGACGTGCGGGCGGATAGCGTGAATGTCGCCGGTTCCGGCCCCCCATGACCGCCAGCTTGTCCAACCCATCTTTCGCCTGTCCGATCGGGAATACCCGGATTGGAAAAGGCCGGCCCTTGATCATAATCATGATAATTATGATCATAAATACCAAGCGATGCCGAGTAAGCCTCCTCCTCAGATAGAGGGCAGCAAACGCGTGAAGCGTTCGGACCAGGTGGTCAACGATATCAAGCGCTGGATCGTCCAGACGCACCAGAAGGTCGGGGACAAGCTGCCACAAGAAGCTGCGCTGATCGAACAGATGGGGGTCGCACGTGGGACCGTGCGCGAGGCGCTCGCAGCGCTGCAGACGCAGGGGCTGGTAAAGGTCTCGACTGGACCGAATGGCGGCGCCACGCTGACGCAACCGCCTTACGAACGATGCCTGGAGGCGGTCTCCAACTTCCTGTACTTCCAGTCGGTCGACATTGTCACGTTGTATGCCTTGCGTCGCACGGTTGAGCCGGAGCTGGCCGCCAACGCCGCCTTGCGACTGACTGATGCCGATATTGCCGATCTCGAAACACTGGTCGGACTGAGCCACCCTGACCACGGTGGCAGCCTGGACTGGAACGAGCGGCGCGAAGCTGACCTGCTGTTTCACGATCGGCTGGCCGATGTTTGCAGCAGCCCGATGCTGGCGTTGTTCTGCCGCCTGCTCAACGACATCATCCGCCGGGTCATCGTTGTACGTAACGCGCAAGACAATTTCGACCGCTTTGATGAAGAAGTCTTCCATAGCCACAGCGCGCTGATGGATGCGTTCCGGTCGCGCGACCCGGATCGTGCGCGTGCCCTGATGCAAGAGCATATGGCGCATGCAGAGTCCCTGGCCCTCGAGGCCGAATCCCGGGTGGATCGAGGGAGCTTGCTGATGGCCCCGGGCGACTGACCCTCCGACGCGGGAGCGTCCCCCTTACCTGCACACCCAACCGCCATCATCGCATTCGATATGGCGGGGGGATTCCTATTGCCTGAATCTTGGGAGTCTTGACGTGAAACCTGCTGAATCGCTTTGGCGCTGGAGCGCTGTCGACCTTGCTACTGCCGTGCGGCAGCGCGAGATTTCCTGTCGCGAGATCACAACCAGCGTACTCGCTCGCATCGAAGCCCTTAACCCCCGACTCAATGCGCTGGCGGAGGTGCTTGCAGAGGAGGCGCTCGCTAGTGCGGATGCGGCGGACCGACAGATCGCAGCTGGCACGCAGCTCGGGCCGCTTCATGGAGTGCCTGTCACGATCAAGATCAATGTTGACCAGGCGGGCCATGCGACCACCAACGGCGTAGTTCCGCTGAAGAACAACATCGCGCATGAGGATTCGCCTGTGGTAGCTCACTGGCGCAGTGCAGGGGCCATCATTGTCGGGCGAAGCAATACAGCGACCTATTCCTCACGCTGGTTTACCGACAATGGCTTGCATGGACGCACGCTGAACCCCTGGGACCCGGATATCACCCCCGGTGGCTCCAGCGGCGGTGCCGCTGCCGCCGTGGCTTGCGGCATGGGTGCCCTGGCCCATGGCAATGACATCGGGGGTTCCATTCGCTACCCGGCCTACGCCTGCGGCGTACCTGGCTTGCGGCCAACGACAGGTCGAGTGCCCGCGTATAACCCGTCCGCAGCTGTCGAACGGAGTATCACGCCGCAACTCATGTCCGTGCAGGGGCCGATGGCACGGAGTATTGCCGACCTGCGTCTCGGCTACCACGCCATGGCACGCCACGATGAGCGAGACCCCGCCTGGGTTCCGGTGCCGCTGGACCTGCCGCCGCCGCCGGGTCCGATCCGCGTGGCGCTGTTCAAGCATTGTCCGGGCATTCCCATCGATCCTGCCGTCAGCGCAGCGCTGGACAGTGCCGCGCAATGGCTGCAGCAAGCCGGCTACGCCGTTGAAGAGGCCAGCCTGCCCGACTTCATGGAAGCTGCAGCGCTCTGGCGCACGCTGACGGTCGACGACAGCCGCCGCAACATCATTGCAGGTGTGGAGCAGCATGGCGACGAAGCCATGCGGCAAAGCCAGCGCAACATGCTCGCCGGGATGCAGGAAACCGATCGCGATGGATTTCTTGATGCCCTGGCGCGACGCCAGGCGATTGCACGAAACTGGTCGCTGTTCATGCAAACGTATCCGCTGGTGCTGATGCCTGTGTCGTGGCAGCGCCCAAGCCCGCAAGACGCGGATATCGGTACGCCTGAGCAGACCCGCGCTCTGCTCGACGCACAGAGCCCCTTGCTTGCAACCGCCATGCTAGGCATGCCGGGGCTGTCCGTGCCGACAGGTATGGCTGGCGGCGTGCCCGTCGGCGTGCAATTGCTGGCATGGCGTTTCCGCGAGGATCTGTTGCTGCGCGCCGGCCAGGCTATTGAAGACGCGGCGCACTTCACCCCATTCACCGACCTGCAACCCGGCATCTAGACCCCTGGAGCATCCCATGAACGAACGCAATCCTGCTTCCGCATTTCGGCTTTCACGCCGGGCCATGCTGGCCGGCACCGCTGCCGCCCTGTGTACCGGTGGTTTGCTCTCCAGGGCCGCATGGGGACAAACCGTATCGCGCATCATCGTGCCATTTCCGGCGGGAGGGGCGGCTGATTACATGGGCCGCTTACTGTCCGAGAAGCTGAAGGACACATTGGGTCGTACCGTTATCGTCGACAACCGCCCCGGCGCCGGTACGCGTGTGGCGGCTGAAGTCCTGAAGAATGCGCCGGCCGACGGCAGTACCGTGTTGCTGGCACCTGTCGATCCGATGTTCATCGGACCGCTGATCTATAGCAATATGCGTTTCAACCCCGCCACCGACTTCACGGCGATCACCGACGTCGCGGGCGTCCAGTTCGGATTGGCGGTGGGCGCAAACTCGCCCATCAAGACACTGGCCGACTTCGTTAAGGCTGCCAGGTCTCATCCGGCTGAGCATTCGATTGGCATCAGCACGGTTGGCACGCTGCTGCATTTTCTTGCCGTCGAGTTCGTGGCCCAGTCTCGCACCGGTTGCACGTTGGTGCCGTATCGCGGTGGCGCGGCGATGGTAACGGAGCTGATGGGCAATCAGATCGCGGCTGGCATGGACGCCATCACGACGTTTACCGAGTTCCATCGCGCCGGCAAGCTCCGCGTTCTGGCCGTGGCCGGTGAAAAACGCGCCGACGCCTTGCCCGGCGTGCCCACCTTTGCGGAGTCAGGCTTTCCCAACCTTGTGACCTCGTCGCGCTACCTGCTCTATGTCCGCGCCAACACGCCCCCCGACGCGGCAGCGCAGTGGTATCAGTCCGTGCGCAAGGTCCTGGCCATGCCAGACGTCCGCGAAAAGCTTGGGCGAGCAGGCTATGACATCCTGCCCGGCGCTACCTCTGACGAGGTTGCCAGATATTCGAGCGCACTTGCGGCACGCTGGACGCCGGTCATCAAGGCTTCGGGCTTCAAGGGGGACTAAGCTTCGGCGGCCCTTGGCCGTGCGGGTGGCTGACGGCGCGGCTTAGCCCCCAGAGAAGGGGGCGGCGGACCTCGGCTACCTCTGAACCATCCAGACGCTGTAGCCCATTTGCACGTGTTGCGTCGCACGAACAGTGGCCCTCCTACCAGCCGCCGTGCATGGCAAACCATCACGAGAATCCGCTAAAGTGCATGAACCGTATCGGCAGGCCAACGGGTACGGAGCAGACGACACAGGCCGCCGATTTTGCTCGGGTTTGCACAACAGGGAAGGGTAGAAAAACATGAAAAGCAAATGTGCTGCGCTTGCCGGGGTCATGCTGTCCGTCGTACTGGGCGGCTGCGGCGGGGACGGGGAACAGACCGGAATGGTGTCGCCATCGGCGTCGACGATGGCAGCCACGACACCAAAGTACGCTGTCACGGCAACCACCACCAGCGCCACCACGCGCTGGGCGCCGGCCATCACCGATACGTTTCAGATCCAGTTCACCGGCCGACTCAATACCAGCTACGCGGTGGTCGCCTACGACATCGACTTGTTCGACACGCCCACGGCCACCATCGCCACGCTCAAGGCGCAGGGCCGTCGCGTGATCTGCTACTTCTCCGCCGGCAGCGCCGAAGACTGGCGCCCGGACTACAGCCAGTTCACTGCCGCCGACATGGGCGCGCCGCTGGCAGGCTGGGCGGGCGAAAGCTGGCTCGATACGCGCTCGGCCAACGTGCGCCGCATCATGCAGGCGCGCATGGACCTGGCGGTCAGCAAGGGCTGCGATGCGGTCGATCCGGACAACGTCGACGCTTACACCAACAGCCCCGGCCTGCCGCTGACGGCCGAGACCCAGCTCGACTACAACCGCTTCCTCGCGGCCGAGGCGCATGCACGCGGACTGGCGGTGGGACTGAAGAACGATATCGCGCAGGTGGACGTGCTCGCGGCGGAATTCGACTTCGCGATCAACGAACAGTGCTTCAAGTACAAGGAGTGCGGCGTCTACACCGCGTTCACCGGGCAGGGCAAGCCGGTGTTCCAGATCGAGTACGCGACCAAGTACAAGGACGCCGCCACACGCGCACCGCTGTGTGCAGCGGCGCAGGCGGCCAACCTGCGCACGGTGGTGCTGCCGCAGAAGCTCAACGGCGCGTACCGCTACGCCTGCGACGCCTGATCGCCTGCGCTGGCGGGAGCGCTGCGTTCCAGCTCCCGCCACGCGAGATAGAGCCGCGTATCGAACTCGAGCTGGTGGTAACGCGGCTCCATGTGTTCACAGAGCCGGTAGAAGGCCTTGTTGTGCTCGCTCTCTTTCAGGTGGGCGAGTTCGTGCACGACGATCATGCGCAGGAATTCCGGCGGCGCTTCCTTGAACAGCGAGGCCACGCGGATTTCCTTCTTGGCCTTGAGCTTGCCGCCCTGCACGCGCGAGATCGCGGTATGCAGGCCCAGCGCGCGCTGCGCGGAATCAAGGCGCGCATCGAAGCCGACCTTGTGCAGCGGCGGCGCGCTGCGCAGGTACTCCTGCTTGATCTCGGTGGTGTACTCGTACAGCGCGCGATCGGTCTGCACGGTGTGGCGGCCAGGGTAGCGGCGCGCGATATGGTCGCCCAGGCGGCCGGCGGCGATCAGCTCGCGCACCTGGTCGAGCACGCCGGGCGGGTAGCCGCCCAGGAAGCGCATCGGGTCCTTGCCGGCGGGGCGCCAGGTCTCAGTCACAGCAGCGGCCGACTCAGTGGTGGTGGTGATGGTGGTGTATCCAGCTGTTGTCCAGCGAGTTGACGAAGGACTCGACCGCGTCCTTGTCGCCGGTGGCGTGGCGCATCATCTCGCCGCATTTGCAGAAGCCCTGGTACGGCGTGATGTGCGAGCACGCGGACGTCTTCTGCAGGTACAGCGTGACGGGTTTGGTGCACTTCTTGCACTTGAACTTCAGGGTCAGGGCGGGCTTGCTCATGGCGATGGCTTGAAAAATCGGGGGAAAGTCGAACTCGTCATTGTACCGGCGGGGGCGGAATCCGGCCCGGCGCGGGTGAGCGTGCCATGTCCGCCTGATACACTCCCGCCATTCCCGAACAACCCTCCAACACGCACCCATGGCACAGTACGTTTTCACCATGAACCGCGTGGGCAAGATCGTCCCGCCCAAGCGTCACATCCTGAAGGACATCTCGCTGTCGTTCTTCCCCGGCGCCAAGATCGGCGTGCTGGGCCTGAACGGCTCAGGCAAGTCCACGCTGCTCAAGATCATGGCCGGCCTCGACAAGGAAATCGAGGGCGAAGCCACGCCGATGCCGAACCTGAACATCGGCTTCCTGCCGCAGGAACCGCAGCTCAATCCCGAGCAGACCGTGCGCGAGTCGGTGGAAGAGGCGCTCGGTGGCGTGTTTGAAGCACGCAAGAAGCTCGACGAGATCTACGCCGCCTACGCCGAGCCGGACGCCGACTTCGACGCGCTGGCCGCCGACCAGGCCAAGTACGAGGCGATCCTGGCCGCCAGCGACGGCAACAACGTCGAGCTGCAGCTGGAAATCGCCGCCGACGCGCTGCGCCTGCCGCCATGGGACGCAAAGGTCGCCAACCTGTCCGGCGGTGAAAAGCGCCGCGTGGCGCTGTGCCGCCTGCTGCTGTCGCGCCCCGACATGCTGCTGCTCGACGAACCCACCAACCACCTGGACGCCGAGTCGGTGGACTGGCTGGAGCAGTTCCTGACGCGCTTCCCGGGCACCGTGGTGGCCGTGACCCACGACCGCTACTTCCTCGACAACGCTGCCGAGTGGATCCTGGAACTGGACCGCGGCCAGGGCATCCCCTGGAAGGGCAACTACAGCTCGTGGCTGGACCAGAAGGAAGCGCGCCTGAAGCAGGAAGAGGCCAGCGAATCGGCCCGCCAGAAGGCCCTGCACAAGGAACTGGAGTGGGTGCGCCAGAACCCCAAGGGCCGCCAGGCCAAGTCCAAGGCGCGTCTGGCCCGCTTTGACGAGCTCAACAGCCAGGAGTACCAGAAGCGCAACGAAACCCAGGAAATTTTCATCCCCGTGGGTGAGCGCCTGGGCAATGAAGTGATCGAGTTCGACGGCGTGAGCAAGGGTTATGGCGATCGCCTGCTGATCGACAACCTCAGCTTCAAGGTGCCGCCGGGCGCCATCGTCGGCATCATCGGCCCGAACGGCGCCGGTAAGTCGACTTTCTTCCGCATGCTGACCGGCAAGGAACAGCCGGACAGCGGCGATATCAAGATCGGGCCGACCGTGAAGATGGCGTTTGTCGACCAGAGCCGCGATGCGCTGGACGGGACCAAGACCGTGTTCGAGGAAATCTCGGGCGGCGCGGACGTCCTGACGGTGGGCAGGTACGAGACGCCGTCGCGCGCCTATATCGGCCGCTTCAACTTCAAGGGCGGCGACCAGCAGAAGCAGGTCGGCACGCTGTCGGGCGGTGAACGCGGCCGGCTGCACATGGCCAAGACGCTGATCGCCGGCGGCAACGTGCTGCTGCTGGATGAGCCGTCCAACGATCTCGACGTGGAAACGCTGCGCGCGCTGGAAGATGCCCTGCTGGAATTTGCCGGCTGCGTGATGGTGATCTCGCACGATCGCTGGTTCCTGGACCGGATCGCGACGCATATCCTGGCGTTCGAGGGTGACTCGCATGTGGAGTTCTTCCCGGGGAACTATCAGGAGTATGAAGCCGACAAGAAGCGCAGGCTGGGTGAGGAAGGGGCCAAGCCTAAGCGGATTCGGTATAAGCCGATTGTTCGGTGATCGGTTGCTGATCGCGATAAAAAACCAGGCTTTCGGGCCTAATGCCGTTCAGTTAAGAACTGAACGGCATTTTTGTATGTAGCGTCAGGGGAAGTTGTAAACGTTGCGCCGAGGTGTTAACTTTCGGGCGCGATGCTCTCCAGTCACCTGACCTTCCTGCTCGAAGCGCAACAGCCGGCCGACTTGAGTCGGCTGGCCGAGCATCTTCCGTACGAGTGGATCGAGCGCGCGGTAGAGGCGACGGGAACGGCAAGTATCCGGCGCCGTCGGTTGCCCGCTGAACAGGTGGTATGGCTGGTGATTGCGCTGGCAATGTACCGCCATTGGTCGATCAGCGAAGTGCTCGACAATCTGGAACTGGCCCTGCCTGACGAGGTGGCGCCGTTCGTCAGCAAGAGCGCGGCGGCGCAAGCCCGCCAGCGCGTTGGCGAGGCGCCGCTGGCCTGGCTGTTCGAACGAACAGCGCGCGCCTGGAGCCTGCAGGACGCCAGCGACTACGCTTTTAAGGGACTCAGCCTGTGGGCGATTGGATGGCACCACGCTACGCACGGCCGACAGCCCCGCCAACCGCGAGCACTTCG
Organism: Ralstonia pickettii; assembly: GCA_050987995.1. Lineage (GTDB taxonomy): Bacteria > Pseudomonadota > Gammaproteobacteria > Burkholderiales > Burkholderiaceae > Cupriavidus > Cupriavidus pickettii_B. The sequence continues at coordinate 4,054,678 of CP158803.1, read as the reverse complement.
GCGCCCAAGCTTACGCTCGCAGGGTCGCCAGCTATCCGCAAGTGCGCATGGTGACGCTGACTGCGATCCCCACGCATCTGGTGGCAGGCGCCAGCTTCGGTCGCTATGACAGCAATGAGATGGTGTACGCCAAAGGCTTGTTGCCGCAGATACCGGATGATTCGCTGACGGTATTTGATAAAGGCTTTCTGGCTGCCGAGATCCTGTGCGGCTTGACGATGGGCGGGCACAACCGCCACTTCCTGATTCCGGCCAAATCCAACACGTGCTGGGAGGTTACGGCCGGCACGGCCGAGGACGCCACGGTACGCATGCGTGTCTCGCCGCAGGCACGCAAGAAGTGTCCGGCGCTGCCGGAGTTCTGGCAGGCGCGGGCGATCCGCACGATCGATGCACGCGGACGTAGCCGAATTCTGCTGACTTCGCTGTTCGATCGCCGACGCTTCAAACCTGCTGATATCGTCGCCTGTTACGAACGCCGCTGGCAGATCGAAACGAGCTACCGGGAACTGAAGCAGTCGATGCTCGGCATGGAACTGACGCTGCGCAGCCGAACCGTCGATGGGGTATGCCAGGAAATCTGGGGCGCCTTGATCGCCTACAACCTGATTCGCCGCGAGATGGCCAGCGCCGCCCGAGAAGCAAAGCTCGCGCCGACCGACATGAGCTTCGTGCGCGCCTTCCATGTCATTCAGCACGAGATGATGTGGGCAGCCGTCACGCCAGCCTACGCCAAATTGCCCGCCTGCCTGCGGCGCCTACGCGAGCGCCTAAAGTCGCTGCCCAATGTGAAACGACCCGGCCGCTCATGCGACCGGGTCGTCAAGTCCCGCCCTTCACGCTACGCCGTTCGCTTCCTCAATAGGGACCTTAACTGAACGGCATTAGGCTTTCGGGCCTGGTTTTTTTATTCCTGTGGAGGACGACGATTTAGCTTGAGACCGCTAGCCGATCTCGACCGCTTGAGGGAGAGGAGAGCAAACCGCTGGCGCGCCTTACTCAGCCGCCCGCACCAACCTCAGCCGCGTAATCTCCGACGGCGCCCCGAACCGCTTCGGCGGCCCCCAGTACCCCGTACCGCGGCTCACATACACCCACAACGACCCGTGCCGCACCAGCCCCGCCGTGTACGGCTGCTGCATCGGCACGAACAGGTTCCACGGCCAGAACTGGCCGCCGTGGGTGTGGCCGGAGAGCTGCAGGTCGAAGCCCGCCTCGGCCGCAGCCGGCGCGGTGCGCGGCTGGTGGGCCAGCAGCACGCGCACGCCGGCCTGGGCCGGCGCGCCGGCGATAGCGCGGTGCGGGTCGCTGCGGTGGCTTTCGTGGAAGCGTCCGGCGGAGTAGTCGGTCACGCCGGCCAGTACCACCACCTGGCCCTCGTGCTCCAACACCACGTGTTCGTTCATCAGCACGCGCAGCCCCAGCCGGCGCAGCTCGTCGATCCACGGGCCGGCGCCGGCGTAATACTCATGGTTGCCGGTGACGAAGTAGGCGCCGTGGCGCGCCTGCAGCCGCGCCAGCGGCGCGGTGTGGGCAGACAACTCGCGCACGGTGCCGTCGACCAGGTCGCCGGTGATGGCCACGGCGTCAGCCTGCAGGCTGTTGACGCGGTCGACGATACGGTCGAGATAGGGCCGCTTGATGGTGGGGCCGACGTGGATATCGCTGATCTGGGCGATGGTGAAGCCGTGCAGCGCCTCGGGCAGGCCGGCCACCGGCACGTCCACCTCGACCACGCGCGCCAGGCGCCGGGCATTGATGTAGCCCGCCAGCGTGACCAGCAGCGCCAGTAGCGGCACCGCCAGGGCGCTGCCGGCGACCAGGCCGGGTGCCTGCCAGTTGAGCAGCTTGCCCGCCAGCCAGGCGGCGCCCAGCGCGACGTCGCGTGCCAGCGTCAGCACCAGCAAGGATGAGAAGAAGCCCATGGCCAGCATGCCGATCCATGAGATCCGGTCCGACCACGGCTGGCTGAAGCGCCGCGCCAGCAGGCCGGCTGGCAGCAGTGCGCAGGAGACCGCCAGCCAGGCCACGGCCAGCGTCTTGGCCAGCATCGGCACCGGCATTGCCGGCAGCAGCCGCAGTCCGATATAGCCGTGCAGCAGGGCCGTCACGAAGGCGGCAGTCAGGATGGTGGTGCGAGGGGGCATCAAGGGCGGATTGGGGCGAGGGTGGGTGTGACATGAGGCCGCGGCCGGCGGCTTCAAGGGCCTTGGCTGGCATGCGGTGGGTGCCACCAGGCCAAGCAAGATGCACACCCGCCGCGCCGCCACGGCGCGCAACGGCCCATTGCGGCTTGACGGACGCGAGCCGCGATCCGATCCGTTGGTGTATCAGCACAGCCCCGGCCGGACGTGATCTGTCTTTTTTTGGGCCGATCCTGAATGTTTTCAAATCGGATTGTTCGCGTCTCCCGCCTGATTTAGATTCAGCACCATGGGCCGCCTCTGTGCAGCATCGTGCCCGTGCAGTGGCCGTTGCCGCAGCCGGCGCCCTCCGCGGAGAACCCGATGCCCACCAGCCTGAAGCACACCAGCGCCCTGCTTGCGGCGACGTGGTTTGCGCTTGCTCCCCTCGGCCTGCAGGCCGCCACGCCGCAGCAGCCGACGGCGGCGGCCATGGCGCTGACCTGGCCGCGCAACTTCGATGCCGCCAGCGAGCATGTGGAGCTGTACCAGCCCCAGATCGAGACCTGGGACGGAAACCGGCTGTCGGGGCGCGCCGCCGTGGCGGTGGGCGACAAGGGCGGATCGCCCACCTATGGCGTGGTGCATTTCTCGGCGACCGCGGATATCGACAAGCCTTCCGGCCTGGTGCAGATGACCCGGATCACGGTGGAAAGCGTGGAAGTGCCGACCCGCCCCGACGCCGCTGACCGGGTGCGCCAGGCGCTGGTGTCGCGCCTGCCGGCCAACGGGCTGACGGTGCCGCTGGACCAGCTGCAGGCCAGCTATGCGGTGTCGCGCCAGCTGGCCAGGGCCGAGCGGGTGGCGGTCAGGAACGACGCGCCGCAGATCCTGTTTGCCACCACGCCGACGCTGCTGGTGCTGGTCGACGGCGACCCCGCCTGGCGCACCGTGCCGGGCACGCAGTACGAGCGGGCGCTTAACAGCCGTGCGCTGCTGCTGCGCGAGTCCGGCGGCGAGCTCTACCTGAAGGCGGCCGGCTACTGGTACCGCTCTGAATCCGCCGGCGGCACCTGGGAGGGGATGCAGACCGTGCCCAAGGCGCTGGACAGCGCCGCCGCCAAGGCCGCCACCAACATGAAGCCCGATGCCATGCTGCCTGCCGACGGCAAGCGCCCGGCGCGGGCCCCGGCCATTGTCTTTGCCACGCAGCCGACCGAGCTCATCATCACCAGCGGCGCGCCGCAGATGGCGCCGGTGAGCGGCGTCAGCCTGCTGACGGTGACCAATGCCGACCATGCCGTGTTCGTCGATCCGGCTACCAATCAGTACTACGTGCTGCTGTCGGGCCGCTGGTTCCGTGCGCCGATGCTGACCGGGCCCTGGGAGTACGTGCCCGGCAGCCAGCTGCCGGCCGACTTTTCCCGGATCCCGCCGACCGATCCCAAGGCCAACGTGCTGGTCTCGGTGCCCGGCACCCCGCAGGCGCGCGAAGCGGCGATCGCCGCCGGCATCCCGCAGACGGCCACGGTATCGCGCAGCAAAGCCAGCCTGACGGTGGCGTATGACGGTGCGCCGCGCTTCACGCCGATCACCGGCACCTCGCTCAGCTACGCGGTCAACACCGGCACGCCGGTGATCGAGGTCGACAGCAGCCACTACTACGCGGTCGCCAACGGTGTCTGGTTCATGGCAGTGGCGCCGGCCGGGCCCTGGCGCGTCGCGACCGAGGTGCCGGCGGCGATCTACACCATACCGGCGACTTCTCCGCTCTACTACGTGACCTTTGTGCGCATCTACGCGGTCACACCCGAGACCGTGGTGGTCGGCTATACCCCCGGCTACATGGGCGTAGTGATCAGCGCCGACGGCACGGTGGTGTACGGCACCGGCTACGCCTATCCGCCCTACATGGGCGCGGTCTACTACGGCTATCCCGTCACGTACGGCTACGGCGCGGGCTTTGGCATCGGCATGGCCGAGGGGTTTGCCTTCGGCTTTGCCGCGGGCGCGTTCTGGGGCGCGCCGTCGCCGTATTGGGGGCCGTACTGGTGGGGCGGCCCGTACAACTGGAACTACGTCAACGTGAACCAGGCCAACTTCTACGGCCGCTGGGGCCAGGGCACGGTCACCCACGCCGAGGGCTGGAACGCGTGGACCGGCACCGAGTGGCGCGGCACCGCCGGCGCGGGCTTTAACCCGGCCACCGGCGCGCGCTACCAGGGCAGCGGCGGCGCGGCGTTCAATCCGTATTCGGGCAACTACGCGGCGGGCCACCAGGGCTCGTTCGGCAACCCGTCGACCGGTCGCGTGGGCGCGGCCGAGGCCGGCATCGCCGGCAACACGCAGACCGGACAGCACACCGCGGGCAGCCGCGGCTTCATTGCCAATCCCGGCAAGGACAACGCCGTAGCGTGGAACGACGGCAATGTCTATGCCGGCCATGACGGCTCGGTCTACCAGCACACCGAAAACGGCTGGCAGAAGCACACCGCCAACGGCTGGGAACCGGTGCAGGCGAACAACGAGGTCACGGGCCGCCTGGAGCAGCAGCGGCAGGCGCGCGAGTTCGGCCAGCAGCGCTTCAACGGCATCGCGCAGCAGTGGCAGGGGCGCGGGGTCGGCGCAGCGGGCGGTGGTTCCGGTGGCCGGGGCTTTCGCGGCGGCGGCTTCCATGGCGGCTTCCGCCGCTGAGCGCGATGTCACCCAGCGTCCGCCGAATTCCCGGCCGGCGTGGCTCGAAAGGAGTTAACACGCGCTCGAAAAGATTGAATTGGCGCGCGCAAACGCCGGACTTACGCTGCCAGAAGGCGTGAGCGCAGGACGCGTTGCGGCCTTCGGCGGGGGCAGGGACCGAGGTGTGGCGCCGGCAACGCACAACAACCATGGCGGGAGGAGGTCCCCGTGAAAACTGTGTTCCACTGGCGCCGCACACTGTGCCTGGCGTGCTTGCTGATGTTGGCGGCCTGCAGCAAGGAAAAGCCGGCGGCGGTGGCGCCGCCCGCGGTCCAGGTTGGCGTGATGACGGTGGCGCTGCGCGACGTGCCGATCGTCTACGACTTTGTCGGCCAGACCCAGAGCTCGCAGCAGGTGGAGATCCGCGCGCGGGTCAACGGCTTCCTCGACCGGCGGGTCTATACCGAAGGCGCGGTGGTCAAGGCCGGCGAGACCATGTTCCTGATGGATCCGAAGCCGTTCGCCGCGGCGCTGGACGCGGCCAACGCCGAGCTGGCGCAGCAGCAGGCGCGGCTGACGACCGCCAACGCGGACCTGGCCCGGGTCAAGCCCCTGGCCGAGCGCAATGCCCTGAGCAAGCGCGACCTGGATGACGCCACCGGCAAGCAGCAGGCTGCGGCGGCCGCGGTCGCGGCCGCGCGTGCCAACGTTACCAATGCCCGCCTGAACCTGGGCTACACCACCATCAAGTCGCCGGTCAACGGCGTGTCGAGCTTTGCCAAGAAGCAGGCCGGCAGCTATATCGATCCCTCCAACAGCCTGCTGACATACGTGGCCAAGCTGGACCCGATGTGGGTCAACTTCAGCCTGTCGGAAAACGAGGTGCTGTCGTCGCGCGCGGAGCAGGCATCGGGCGCGCTCAGGTTCCCCGACAAGGGCGCCTTCGACGTGGTGATCGTGCTGGCCGATGGCAGCCAGTTCCCGTACCACGGCAAGATCACCTTTGCCGATGCGGCGTTCAGCGCCGAGACCGGCACCTACATGATCCGCGCCGAGGTTTCCAACCCTGAGGGCACGCTGCGTCCCGGCCAGTTCGTGCGCGTCAAGCTGCACGGCGCCGAGCGCACAAAGGCCATTGCGGTGCCGCAGGAAGCCATCATCCAGGGGCCGCGCGGGCAACTGGTCTGGGTGGTGGGCCAGGACAACAAGGCCCAGCAGCGCGTGGTGGAGGTCGGCCAGTGGACCGGTGACAACTGGGTGGTGCGCTCGGGCCTGAAGGCCGGCGAGCGCGTGGTCGTCAGCGGCGGGCTGCGGCTGACACCAGATGCGCCGGTCAAGGCCACCGAGGTCGTGCCCGGACAGAAGCCGCCGGCAGGTGTGGCGTCCGCCAGCGCGCCCGGCGCATCACCCCCCGCCCAGGCCAAGGGCGTGCAGAGCGCAGGGAGCAAGCCATGAAGCTTGCCCACTTCTTTATCGACCGACCCATCTTTGCGTCGGTCCTGTCGATCATCATCGTGGTGGGCGGCCTGGTCGCGCTGACCAAACTGCCGATTGCCCAGTTTCCGGAGGTCACGCCGCCGTCGATCACGGTGACGACGCGCTACCCCGGAGCCAGCGCGGAAGTGGTCGCGCAAAACGTCGCGGCGCCGATCGAGCAGCAGGTCAACGGCGCGGACCACATGATGTACATGAACTCGACGAGTTCCTCGACGGGTGACATGACCCTGACGGTGTATTTCGAGATCGGGACCGATCCGCAACTGGCGCAGGTGGACGTGCAGAACCGGGTCAACCTGGCGCTGCCGACCCTGCCGGAAGCGGTCACGGCCCAGGGCGTTTCCGTGCAGAAGCGCTCGTCCGCGTTCATGATGGTGATCGCCATCTTTTCGCCGGACAACAGCTACGACCAGACCTTTGTCGGCAACTACGCCAACATCTATGTGCTGGATGCGCTCAAGCGCATTCCCGGCGCCAACCAGTCGGCGATCTTCGGCAATCCGGACTACGCCATGCGGCTCTGGCTGCGGCCGGACCGGATGGCGTCGCTGGGCATTACCACGGAAGACGTCAAGAACGCTGTCAGCGCGCAGAACCAGCAGTTCTCCGCCGGCCGTATCGGACAGTCGCCGACCACGGGCACCGTGCTGCAGACGTTCCCGATTGCGACCAAGGGCCAGATGACCGAGCCCGCCGAGTTCGAGAACATGATCCTGCGCGCGCAGTCGGGCGACGCCGCACTGGTGCGGCTCAAGGACATCGGCAGGGCCGAGCTCGGCGTCAAGGACTATTCGCTGCGCAGCCGCTACAAGGGCAAGACCGCCACGCTGCTGGCGGTCTACCAGCAGCCGGGCGCCAATGCGCTGGAGGTGGCCAAGCAGGTGCGCAGCACGCTGGCGGAACTGAAGAAGTCATTCCCCCCGGGGCTGGAATATGAGGTCGCGCTCGACACCACCGAGTTTGTGAACGAATCGATCAACGAGGTGGTGCACACGCTGCGCGATGCGGTGATCCTCGTGATCCTGGTCGTCTACCTGTTCCTGCAGAGCCTGCGCGCAACCATCGTGCCGATCCTTGCCGTGCCGGTGTCGATCATCGGTGCCTTCGTCGGCATGAGCATGTTCGGCTTCTCGGTCAACATGCTGACCTTGTTCGGGATGGTGCTGGCCATCGGCATTGTGGTTGACGACGCGATCGTGGTGATCGAGAACGTCGAGCGCAACATGGTGGAGTTCAAGCTGCCGCCGAAAGAGGCGGCCAAGCGAGCCATGGACGAGGTGAGTGGCCCGGTGGTTGCCATCGTGCTGGTGCTGCTGGCGGTGTTCATCCCGGTGGCGTTCCTGTCCGGCATTACCGGCCAGCTCTACAAGCAGTTTGCCGTCACCATCGCGGTGTCGGTGGTGCTGTCCGGGGTGGTGGCACTCACACTGTCGCCGGCACTGGCGGCTATCCTGCTCAAGCCCGGCGAGCACAAGAAGAACCGTTTCTTCCGGTGGTTCAACGATTCGTTCGATCGCCTGATACACGGGTACGACAAGTCGCTGCAGGTCGTGATCAGGCGGACGGTGATTTCCATCGCCATCATCCTTGTCATGATCGCGGTGAGCGTGCTGATGTTCGTGCGGATTCCGTCGTCGTTCCTGCCGGTAGAGGACCAGGGCTATCTGTTCGGTGCCGTGGTCATGCCGGATGCGGCCAGCCTGGACCGCACCGGCAACCTCTCCTCCCGTGCCGAGGCCTGGTACGCCAAACAGCCCGGCGTCAGCTCGGTGGCGTCTGTGGACGGGTACAGCCTGATCGATTCGCAGAATAAAGCGAATGCTTCCACCCTGTTCATCACGCTGAAGGGCTTTCATGACCGCAAGGAAGGCGAGAGCGCGGCGGACCTGATCGCCAGGGCGAAGAAGGAGTTTGCGAGCTACCAGGACGGTGTGACCATTCCGATCAACCCGCCCTCGATCCCTGGCCTGGGCACCACCGGTGGTTTTGAGTTCTGGCTCCAGAGCACGGCGGACGGCACCTACCAGCAGCTGGAGGAGCGGGTGCATGCCTTTATCGCCAAGGCCCGGCAGCGGCCAGAGCTGACGGGGATCAATTCCACCATCAACACGCGCTCGCGCCAGTTGCTGGTGGAGGTGGATCGCGAACGCTCCGAAACCCAGGGCGTGCCCGTCGAGCAGGTCTATTCCGCGCTGCAGACCATGTTCGGTTCGCTCTTCGTCAGCCAGTTCCCGAAGAACAGCCGGCTGTTCCAGGTGATCCTGCAGGCCGAGGCCGACTACCGCTCGCGTCCGGAGGATCTCGACAAGGTCTACGTGCGCAACCGCAATGGCGAAATGGTGCCGATCAAGGCGGTGACGACATCCAGGTATGTCCCGGGCGCGGATATCATGACCCGCTTTAACAATTTCCCGGCCGCCAAGATCCTGGGCGATGCCGCGCCGGGCTACAGCTCTGGCCAGGCGCTTACGGCCATGGAGGAGGTGGCGCAGGAAGTGCTTGGCCAGGGCTACAGTTATGCGTGGAGCGGACAGGCATACGAGGAGAAGACCGCCGGATCGACGGCAGCGATGGTCTTTGCCTTTGCCTTGCTGATGGTGTTCCTGATCCTCGCAGCGCAGTACGAAAAGTGGTCGCTGCCGTTCGGTGTCTTGCTGGCGGTACCATTCGCGCTGTTCGGTGCACTGGTTGCCATCCTGTTGCGCGGCATGCAGAACGACGTCTACTTCCAGATCGGGCTGACGGTGCTGATTGCGCTGGCGGCGAAGAATGCCATCCTGATCTTCGAGTTCGCGGTGGAAATCCGGCACAAGGAAGGCCTTAGTGCCTACGATGCCGCCTTGCATGCTGCGAAGCTGCGCCTGCGCCCGATCATCATGACCTCGCTCGCCTTTATCCTGGGCTGCGTGCCGCTGGCGATCGCAAGCGGTGCGTCGGCGGCCAGCCGGCAGTCGCTGGGCACCGGTGTGATCGGCGGGATGCTCGGCGCCACGGTCATTGCGCTGTTCTTCATCCCGATGTTCTTCTGGGGGCTGGAGGTGATGGCCGAGCGCAAGCCGAAGCCCAAGGTCGGCGCTGCACCTACCACGCCGCCGGCCGGAGAACCGTCATGAGCGCGCGCCACCGGCTGGCCGGCGCCTGCCTGGCCGCAGCGCTGGGCGGCTGCGCCATCGGCCCCAACTACGAGCGCCCGGCCACGCCGGACCCGGCCCAGTACCGCATCGACACCGGGGTGCTGGCCGTGGCCGCGGACAGCGCCTGGTGGGACAGCTTTGGCGATCCGGTGCTGAACGCCCTGGTGGAGACGGCGCTGCGCAACAGCTACGACGTGCGCATCGCCGCGGCCCGCATCGACGAGTTCCGGGGCCAGCTGATGGTGGTGCGTGCCGGATTCTTCCCGCAGCTCAACCTGACGGCGTCGGCTACCCGCCAGCGCGCCGGCACTTTCACCGGCACGCCGTTCGCGTCGCTCGACGGCCCGCGCAATTCCTACCAGCTATTGGCCAATGCCAGCTGGGAGATCGACCTGTGGGGCCGCATCCGCCGGCAGGCTGAGGCGGCCGAGGCCAGCCTGTGGAACGCCGAGTACGCCCGCCGTGGCGTGGTGCTGTCGCTGGCGGCCTCGGTGGTGCAGGGCTACGCCACCTTGCGCGGGCTCGATGCGCAGCTCGAGATCGCGCAGCAGACGCTGCAGGCGCGCGGGCAGGGGCTGGATATCTTCCGGCAACGCTATGAGGGCGGGGTGATCTCGCAGGTCGAACTGTCGCAGGCAGAGAACGACTTCTACGTGACCGAGGCGACGATTCCCGCGCTGCGCAGCGGCATCGCGCAGACCGAGAATGCGCTGTCGGTGCTGCTGGGCCGCGAGCCCGGGCCGATCGAGCGCGGCAAGCCGGTCAACGAACTGCAGCCGCCGCCGGTGGGCGCCGATCTGCCGGCCGCGCTGCTGTCGCGCCGACCCGACGTGTTGCAGGCCGAGCGAACCGCCATTGCCGCCAACGCGCAGCTGGGCGCGGCGCAGGCGCTATACCTGCCGGCGGTCAACCTGAGCGGCCTGTTCGGCGCGATCGCCAGTTCGCCGGCTGGGCTTTGGCACAGCGCCTCGCAGGTGTGGGGCATCGGCGCGGGGCTGACCCAGCCGATTTTCCAGGGCGGTGCCATCCGCGGTCAGGTGCAGACCGCATCGGCGCAGCGCGAGCAGGCCATGCTGGCCTACCAGGGCACCGTGCTGGCGGCGCTGGCCGACGTCAACAGCGCCCTGTCCAGCGGCATCGAGACCCGCAACCGGCTGGTGAGCCTGCGCCAGCAGGAGAAGAGCCTGGTGGTGTATGCCGACCAGTCGAGTGCGCGCTACGAGGGCGGATATTCCAGCTACCTGGAAGTGACCACGGCGCAGGAGAAGCTGTTCGCCGCGCAGCTTTCAGCGGTGCAGGGGCAGGTGGATGTGCTGACCAGCACCGCGGCGCTGTACAAGTCGCTCGGCGGCGGCTGGCCGTCGGTGCCGCAGGATGTACGCGATGCGGGGATCCAGGGGGATGCGAGGGTGTTGGCACGGTAGGGTGTACGCCGCTAGTGGCGGCTTGCGCCAACGCCGCAATGCTCATCGCGCAGACCACTCCCCCTGCCTGACCCCCATCGCCGTGACCACGCCATAGGCCGTGATCCCCAGCGCCACCCCCAGGAAATGCCCGTCCAGCCCCATGCCGAACACGTTGGCCAGCATCCACCCGCCGCCAACGGCCAGCGCGATCCGACACAGCCCGGCGGCCACCGGCCAACGCATGCGTCCGGCCCCCATCGACGCAAAATACAGCGCCATGCCGAGCCCGAAGCCGCCGAAGGCCGGCCCCACCCATGACAGCGCGCGCGCGGCGATGCCGATCACTTCCGCGTCATTCGTGAACAGGCTGGCAAACCGCACCGGCGCCAGGCCCACCGCGGCACCGGCCGTGCCGGCGATGGCCAGCGCCAGGAACGCACCCACCCATGCGGTGCGGCGCGCGGTGTGCCAGTCGCCGGCACCCACGGCGCGGCCGACCAGCGCGGTCAACGCCGAGCCTACGCCGAAGGCCAGCGGGATCATCAGAAATTCCAGCCGCGCCGAGATCCCATAGGCCGCCACCGCCGCGGTGCCGTGGTGGCGCAACTGCGCGGTGACCAGGATAGTGGTCAGGTTGCCGACCGCCGCCAGCGCGCACGCCACCAGCCCCACCGACAGGATGCGCGCAAACAGCTCCCACGACGGCCGCAGCCGCAGCACCGGCACGAAGCCCGCGCCGCCGCGCGCCACCATGACCCCCATCGCCAGCGCCGCGGCCCACGACACCGCCGCCAGCGCCGCGCCGATACCGGCCAGCCCCATGCCGGCAGGCTCGGCCAGCAGCCAGGACAGCGGCGGGAAGGCGATCCACATCAGCGTAAGCACGCGAGCTGCCACAGCGTGGCGGCCGCCGCCGCGCAGCACCGAGGCCAGCGTGTTGGCCAGCCACGCCGGTATGGCGCCGGCGCCGAACAGCCAGATCGCATAGGTGGCGGCAGCCTCGGCCGCAGTGTCGCCGCCCACCGCGCCCAGCACGCCGCGGGGAAAGCCGGCCAGCGCCACGGCAAAGGCCAGCCCCGCGGTCACCGCGATCAGCAGTGCGTGCACGACCAGCGACGACGCTTCCTCGCGCCGGTTGGCGCCGAGCGCGCGCGCGATCGCCGCGACCACGCCGCCGCCCATCGCGCCGGTCGACATCTGCTGCAGCAGCAGCGCAAACGGCAGCACCACGGCCCAGCCGGCCAGCGCCGCCGTGCCCTGGCGCGCGGCCAGCCAGGTTTCGAACAGCTGGGCCACGGCCTGCAGCAGCGCGATCAGCGCGGTGGGGCCGGCCAGCGTGCCGATGCGGCGGGCCAGTTCGGTGGCCGGTACCGCATCGGTCGGGGCGGCGCCAGCAGGCAAGGCGCGGGTATTACTCATGGCTGTCCTCCGCGCCGTTGCCGGTCGTTTCGGCTTCGCCAAACCGGCTCCGCAGGAAGCGGCCCGCGCCCGGGCCGGGCAGCACGCGCAGGTCATCCAGCGTGATCTCGGTGCCATCCGCGCGCGCCAGTGCCGGCTCGGCGATTTCCCTGCCGGTGCGGCGATCCTGCAGCAGCGTCAGCGGACCCTTTTCATCGGTCATCCAGCGGTCGGCCCAGGCTTTGAGCGCGACATAAGCGGGGAAGAAGTCGCGGCCCTTGTCGGTCAGCTGGTAGACGTGACGGCCGCCGCCCTCGGGCGTGACGCGTGCCAGCAAGCCGTGCGCCACCAGCGTCTTGAGCCGGGCGCTGAGGATGTTGGGGGCGATGCCCAGGTTGCGTTCGAACTCGTCGAAGCGGGTGCTGCCGTAGAAGGCCTCGCGCAGCACGAGGATGGCCCAGCGCTCGCCCAGCACCGCCATTGAGCGGGCGACGGGGCAGGGCATCGAAGTGAAATCTGTGGGGGGCATGGTCTCCGCCTCGGGTGTCGTCGGCTTGCTTTCAATTTGCAAGTTCTCTGGATGATAGCTTGCAATTTGAAAGTTTGCGTCGTGCCCGCGCAGATGCCGTGCGTTCACCGGCCAGTGTGCCGGTGCAGGCGCTCAGGCTGCGGTGTCCTGAAATACCTCCAGCTTGCCCAGCTCCTCGCGCATGAACTCGATCAGCGCCCGCGTCGCCATCGACGGATGCAGGTTGGGCGTGGTGATGATGAAGAGCCGGTTGCCCAGCCCCTCCGGGCGCCAGTCCGGCAGCACCGGCACAAGCCTGCCGGCGCGCACTTCCTCCCAGCCGATGTAGACCGGCAGCTGGCCGATGCCATGCCCTTCGCGCACGGCGCGCGCCAGGAACAGGAAGTGCTCGGACTGCAGCTTCGGCGTCACCGCCACGTCCACGCGCTGGCCGTCGCGGTACAGCGAGAGCGCGAATTGCCGTGGCGGATAGGGTTGGCAGAGGAATTCGCAGCCGGCCAGGTCACCCGGTTCCCGCACCGGCGGGATACGTTCCAGATACGCTGGCGATGCATACAGTTGCCACCGGATATCACAGATTTCACGGGCGACATGGTCCAGCGGCGGTGCCGAGGTCACCTTGAACGCGACGTCGATCTCGGCGGCGATCAGGTCGGTGACGCGGTTGGCGAAGAGTACCCGCAGCGTGATGCCCGGGTGCTTCTGCGCGAACTGCAGCAGCAACGGGGCGATATGGGCGTCGCCCAGCCCGGTGGGCACGCTCACGCGCACATGCCCGCGCAGGGTCTTGCCCAGGCTGTCGATTTCCGCCTGCGCCGACGCCACTTCCTGAAGGATGCGCACGCCGTGCTGGTACAGCGCCTGGCCGGGCTCGGTCAGTTCCAGCCGGCGCGTGGTCCGGCGCATCAGCTGGGCGCCGGCTTGTTGCTCCAGCTCGCGCAGCTGGCGGCTGACCTGCGAGCGCGTGACGCCGCGCCGCCGGCCAGCCTCGGCCAGGTTGCCGGCGTCGACGATGTCGACGAAGGCCTGGATCAGGTTGAGGTCCATCCGGGATTGCCTGAAGAATTGTCACGTATGGCGCAACATTGTGATTCCGTTGCACATGATTGTCGATGCAGGGCTGCACCGATACAGTGGTTAGCTGCCCGGCCGCGCGCGGATCGGCGCAAGATCCAGCAGCACATACAGTAAAAACAGGAGACAACGGATGGCCACGGACCTCTGGTTTGAAGACATGCACCGCACCGGCGACGAGCAAGTGGAGCGCGGCGCGCAACTTGCCGGCGGCCTGCGCTCGCTGGGCGTGCAGGAGGGCGACGTGGTGGCGGTGCTGCTGCGTAACGACCCGGCCTATGCCGACGTGGTCCATGCATGTCGCACCGCTGGTTGCTACTACTGCCCGATCAACTGGCACTTCACTGCGGAGGAGGTGCGCTTCCTGCTGACCGACAGCGGCGCGAAAGTGCTGCTGGTCCAGGCCGACCTGCTGCCCGCGGTGCGCGCGGCGGTGCCGGCCGGCATGACGGTGCTGTCGGTGGGTGGCAGCGCCGAAGGCGCGATCGAATATGAGGGCTGGCTGGCGCAGCAGCCGGCCTACGACGGCCCGCGCGTTGCCCCGCGCGGCCATATGGCCTACACCTCCGGCACCACCGGCCGGCCCAAGGGCGTGGTGCGCCAGGGCATTCCGCTGGACCAGCTCGAAGACCAGCTCGCGCGCATGCGTTCGGTGGTGCGGCAGAGCATCGGCATCGTGCCGGGCTGCCGCGCGCTGATGTCGGCGCCGCTTTATCACAGCGCCCCGGGTGTCTTTATCCAGAACGCATTGCAGATGGCCGAGCGGCTGGTGATCACGCCGCGCTTCGACCCGGAACAGGTGCTGGCGCTGGTGGAGAAGCACCGCATCGACGTGGTGTACCTGGTGCCGATCATGTACGTGCGCCTGCTCAAGCTGCCGCCGGAGGTGCGCGCGAAGTACGACCTGTCGTCGCTGCGCTTTGTCGCCTCCACCGGCTCGCCGTGCGCCCCCGACGTGAAGCGCGCCATGCTGGAATGGCTCGGCCCGGTGATCCACGAAACCTACGCCTCCAGCGAAGCCGGCATGATCACCGTGGCCACGCCGGCAGACGCCGCCGAGCGCCCCGGCACCGCCGGCAAGCCGGTCGACGCCGCGCAGCTGCGCATCCTCGACGAGAGCGGCCGCCAGTGCGCGCCCGGCGAAGTCGGCCTGGTCTACGTGCGCCAGCCCGCCTATCCCGACTTCAGCTACCGCAACAATGACGCCGCTCGTGCCGCCATCGATCGCGACGGGCTGGTGACGCTGGGCGACATGGGCTATGTCGATGCCGACGGCTACCTGTTCATCTGCGACCGCGCCTCCGACATGGTGATCTCGGGCGGTGTGAACATCTACCCGGCGGAGATCGAGCACGAGCTGGTGCGCTACCCCGGCGTGGCCGACTGCGTGGTGTTCGGCATCCCCGACGACGAATACGGTGAGCGCCTGCTGGGCATGGTGCAGCCGATGCCCGGCGTGGAAATCCGCGAGGCCGAGGTGATCGACTGGCTGCGCCAGCGCCTGTCGGGCTTCAAGGTGCCGCGCAGCATCGTGATCGAGGCGCAGTTGCCGCGCGACGAAACCGGCAAGCTCGCCAAGCGCCGGCTGCGTGACCGATACTGGGAAGGCCGCCAGCGCCGCGTCTGAACGCCGGCGCCAGACCAAGACAAAGACAACGACAGGAGGAGACGCGATGCACAGCAACAGAAGCGGACGGCGCGCATGGCTCGCCGCGATGGCCGCCGGCGCGGGGTGCGCGCTGGCCTTGTGGGGCGGCGCGGCGCAGGCCGCCTATCCCGACCGGCCGATCAAGCTGGTGGTGCCGTACACGCCCGGCGGCTCGACCGACCAGTTCGGGCGCGCGCTGGCCGACGGCATGTCGCGTCAGCTCGGCCAGACCGTGGTGGTGGAAAACCGCCCCGGCGCCGCCACCATGATCGGCACCAACAGCGTGGCGCGCGCGCCCGCTGACGGCTACACCATGGTGCTGGCCACCAACGGCAGCATGGTGCTCAACCCGATGCTGTACAAGAAGATCACCTACGATCCGCCCAAGGACTTCAAGATCTTCACCATCGGCGCCGAGGTACCGCTGGTGGTGGTGACCAACACCCAGGTGCCGGCCAACAACATCCGCGAGTTCGCGGCCTACGCCAAGTCGGCGGGCGGCAAGCTGAACTATGCCTCGGTGGGGCTGGGCAACGCGCTGCAGCTGGCGACCGAGATGCTCAAGACCGAGCTCGGCATCAACGTCACGCACGTGCCCTACAACGGCAGCGCGCCGGCGCTGGCGGCGCTGCTGGCCAACGACGTGCAGCTGATGGTCGATGTGGTCAGCACCTCGCTGCCGCATATCAAGGGCGGCAAGCTCAAGGCGCTGGCGGTGACCGGCAGCTCCCGGCTGGACGTGCTGCCCAACGTGCCGACCGTGGCCGAGAGCGGCTATCCCAAGTTCCAGGCCGCGACCTGGTTCGGCCTGGCCGTGCCGGCGCAGACGCCGCCTGAAGCCGTGGCCAGGCTGCAGGCCGCCGCCGCGCACGTGCTGAAGGACCCGCAGTTCCGCTCGACCTTCAACGCGCTGGGGCTGATCGTGCAGCAACCGCGCACGCAGGCCGAGATCGACCGCTATATCGAGGCTGACCGCGAGCACTGGGGCAAGGTGATCAGGGCCAACAACATCACGTTGGACTGAGCGCCAGGCTTGGCGCGACAGTCTTCCCCGCACCGCCGGCCGGCTGATCCAGCCGGCGTTGTTGCGCGGGCGCGTCGGTGCGGCTGGCCCATGGCGCGACGCCGGGCTTTGCCCTACCATGGCGCCGCGCGATGCCCAAAGAAGACCTGAGCAGGGCTGCGCGAGCACCGGCGCGAATACAGCAATCACAACGACGCCGGCATGCCATGCAATGTTCCGGGGAGCACAGATGGCTTCGCAACGTCCGGCCGGCAAGCCCCGGCCTTCGAGCAAGGAAAACACCCGCCTGCGCGATGTCGAACCCGACACCGTATGGCATACCCGCGGCCTGCACGCGCCTTCGCGCCAGCGCGCGCCGCTGCCGGTCGCGCAGCGCTCGCCGCGCCGGCAATTGCCGCCCAGCCGCGTGCCGCGCCTGCTGGCGTGGGGGCTGGTGCTGGTGATGATCGCCACCTTCGTCCAGGCCTTCCTGCGCATGCACGGCTGAGCACCGCCCCAAGTGGCGAGGGCGCCGTGGCGATCGGTTAAGCTGGCGGTCGCCCCGTATCGAGCCGAGCTGTGGTGACTTTATCGTCACCACGCTTCCGGAACATCCCGGCCGGGGCGTGCTCCAACCCGGAGCCGTTCCTGAGGAGTCCGATTTGAAATTCCCCGTTGCCGGGCTGGCGCTTGCCGGCCTGCTGGGCGCCGCCACCGGCGCCATCGCCGCACCTGCCGCTGCCGCCAAACCTGCTTCTCCCGCGCCGGCCCAGTCCGGCACCAGCGCCCTGGCGCCGATGCTGGGCATGCTGGAGATCGGCAACCCGCTGCCGGCCTTGCCTGACTGCGCCGACAAGCGCTCACCCGACGGCCGTGATGTCACCGGGTTCTGTGTCGAACTGAAGGGCGACGGCCTGATGCGCCAGGTCGGTGTGCCGCGCGACAAGCGCCCCGCCTTCATGGATGGCACTTTCGTGGTGGCCTTTGTCGACCGCAATGCGCTGGTCGGCCTGATCGTGCCGACCGCCGGCGCCAACTCGCAGCAGGCCGCCGCCGACAGCGTCAGCGCGCTGTACGGCAAGCCGTTCCGGCAGGAACAGGTCGACATGCCCGGCAAGGGCGGCAAGACCGTGAAGACGCTGCACGCCGGCTGGATGCAGAAGCCGCTGACGGTGGAGCTGTACGCGATGCCGGAAGACCCCACCACCGGCACCATCGAGATGCTGCTGCCGCAGGCGCGCGCGCTGATGGCGGACAAGGACGCCGAGATCGACCAGCAGCTCAACCCGAAGCCGGCCTCGGCGCCCGCAGCGAAGGGGGGCAAGTCAGCGGACAAGCCAGCCGATAAAGCCGCTGCCAAGCCGGCGCCCAAGCCGGTCAACCCAGGCAGCTGGTAAGCCGAAGCGCTGTCACAAAGCCACTGGGTTCCCGCCTTCGCGGGAACGACGTGCCTGAAGCCTTCGGCCAGTTGAGCTCGTCATCCCCGCGAAAGCGGGGATCCAGTGTCTTCTCGCAGCAGCGGGACCCGTTCAGAGCCCGTCCATCACCTTGTCCAGCCCCCGCACCACCCCACGCACGGTGTGGACCTTGCGGATCGCCAGCAGTGCGCCGGCGACATAAGGCTTGGAGCCGTCGCCGGCCTCGTGCTTCAGGTGCAGGCGCTGGCCGTCCGCGCCGAAGATCACCTCCACGCCGAGCTGGTAGCCCGGCAGGCGCACCGCATGCACCTGCGTGCCCGACATGGCGGCGCCGCGGGTTTCCTGCGGGCCGTTGACCTGGTCGACCGGCACCACTTGCGCGGCGGTCTTGACCTGACCCAGCCGGTAGGCCAGCTCGCGCACCGTGCCGGAGGGCACGTCGACCTTGCCGGCCTTGGCGTAGTCGATGATTTCCCAGTGCTCCAGGTGGCGCGCCGCCATCTCGGCAAACTTCTGCAACAGCACCACCGTGATGGCGAAATTGCCGCAGGCGAGCACGCCGCGGTCCGCCTTGCGCGCGGCCGCGTCGATCTCGGCATAGTCCTCGTCGGTCAGGCCCGACGTGCCCACCACCACGTGCGCACCGTGCGCCAGTGCCTGCAGAATGTTGTGCTTGGCGACGGCCGGCTTGGTGTACTCGACATAGACGTCATAAGGCGTCTCGCCCAGCGTCTCGATACTGGCCGCGGCCACGCCCGGCGTATCGGCATGGCCGGTGAGCTGGGCCAGCGGCTGCCCGGCGGCGCCGCGCGACAGGCCGGCCACCAGCGTCATGTCGGGCGCATGCGCCACGCCGCGCGCCAGTTCGCCGCCGGCCCAGCCGGTTACGCCGCCCACGGCGACACGGATCGGATTGTTCATCTGTGTTTCTCCGCAATGGCTTGATCGGGTCTGGCAGCATACCGCGTCAGCCGGCAGCGCGCCGGCGGTCGAGCTTGCGCGCCAGCACGATCGACGTGGTGGTGTGGTTCACGCCGTCGAGCATGCCGATCTCGTCCAGCAGCCGGTCGAGCCGGTCGTGCGTGTCGCAGCGGATCGCCACCAGGTAGTCCACCGGGCCGCTGACGGAGTTGACTTCCTCGATCTCCGGCAGCCGCTGCAGCGCGCGCAGGATCGCGGGCGCGGCCTTGGGCTGCACCGACAGGCCGCAATAGGCCAGGATCGCGTTGTCTTCCATCTTCTGGCCGAGCCGCACGCCGTAGCCAGCGATCACGCCGCTGCGCTCCAGCCGGGCGATGCGTGCGACCACGGTGGTGCGGGCGATACCCAGGTGCCGGGCGAGGTTGGCGGCGCTTTCGCGCGCATTGGCCTGCAGCAGCGACAGCAGGTGGCGGTCGGTCGCGTCAAGTTCTGTCATTACGTCGGTAGGGCTCGTCGTTTCGTTCGATTATGGCGGGTTTTCGTCGTTCTTGGCCCTTCATTCCGTCGCGGCGCCTATCCATACTCCAGTCAACAGGACCAACCTTTCTTATGGACGGGAGACACCATGCAACCCTCGAACCTGGGCCGGCAGGCCCCGCGTGACCTGCCCAAGGCGACCCGCCCGCTGCACGTGACGGTGCTTGGCGCAGGCAAGATCGGGCGCACCATCGCCGCCATGCTGCACGACAGCGGCGACTACCGCGTCAGCCTGGTCGACCATGATGCACGCCGACTGGACGGCCTGCCGCGCGGCGTGCTGGCGCGCGCCGGCGACCCCACCGAACCGGGCACCTGCGCCGCGCTGCTGGCAGGCGCCGACGCCGTGCTCAACGCGCTGCCGTTCCACGCCGCCATCAGCGTGGCCTCGGTGGCGGCCCGCCTCGGCGTGCATTACTTCGACCTGACGGAAGACGTCGCCGCCACCCAGGCCATCCGCGCGCTGGCGCAGGGCGCGCGCTCGGTGCTGATGCCGCAGTGCGGGCTGGCGCCGGGCTTTATCGGCGTGGTCGGGCATGACCTGGCGCAGCGCTTCCTGCGCGGGGGCGGCGAGCTGCTGGACCTGCAGATGCGCGTCGGCGCGCTGCCGCGCTACCCCAGCAATGCGCTCAAGTACAACCTGACCTGGAGCACCGAGGGACTGATCAACGAGTACTGCAACCCGTGCGAGGCCATCGTCGACGGCCGCCGCGTCGAGCTGACCGCGCTGGAAGGGCTGGAGAGCTTCGCGCTGGACGGTATCGAATACGAAGCCTTTAATACATCAGGCGGCCTGGGCACGCTGCCCGAGACGCTGGCCGGGCGCGCACGCAATGTCGACTACAAATCCATCCGCTATCCCGGCCACTGCGCGCTGATGAAGCTGCTGCTCAACGACCTGCGACTGCGCGAACGCCGCGAATGGCTGCGCGACATCTTCGACCGCGCCATCCCGGTCACCGAGCAGGACGTGGTGATCGTGTTCGCCACCGCCACCGGCTACCCGGCCGGCGGTGAACGCGGACGCGGGCCGCTGACGCAGGCCTCGTTCTCGGCGCGCATCGGCGGGGTGGATGGCAAGGGTGGGCATGTCAATGCGATCCAGCTGACCACGGCCGCGGGCATTTGTACCGCGCTCGACATGGTGGCGACCGGCGTGCTGCCGCAGTCGGGCTTTGTGCGGCAGGAGCAGATGCCGCTCGACGCCTTCCTCGCCAACCGCTTCGGCCGCCGCTACACGCAGCACCCGCTACAGGAGAACCTCGTATGAAAGCGCAACAGTTCGCTGCCTGCTGGGATTCCATGGGCCTGCCGCGGCCCTGGCAGGACGGCACGCCAGCCGGCACCGTGACGGTGCGCTCGCCGGTGGACGGCGAGGCCATCGGCCATGTGCCGGCCTGCACGCCGGCACAGGCCGATGCGCTGATCGCACGCGCCCACGCGGCGCAGAGCACCTGGGCGCTATCGCCCGCCCCAGCGCGCGGCGAGATCGTGCGGCGTTTCGGCGAAGTGTTGCGTGAGCACAAGCAGGCGCTGGGGCGGATTGTCTCGCTCGAGACCGGCAAGATCCTGCAGGAAGGCCTGGGCGAGGTGCAGGAGATGATCGATATCTGCGACTTCGCGGTCGGTCTGTCGCGCCAGTTGCACGGGCTGACCATCGCCTCGGAGCGCCCGCAGCACGCGATGCGCGAGACCTGGCACCCGTATGGGCTGTGCGGCGTGATCTCAGCCTTCAACTTCCCGGTGGCGGTGTGGGCGTGGAATTCGGCGCTGGCGCTGGTATGCGGCAACGGCGTGGTGTGGAAGCCCTCGGAAAAGGCCACGCTGAGCGCGCTGGCCGCGCACGGGCTGCTGGAGCGCGTGCTGGCCGCGGCGGCGCCGCAGCACACCGGCATCACGGCGGTGCTGGCGGGCGGGCGGATGCTGGGCAACCACCTGGTGTCGCACCCGGCAGTGCGGCTGGTCAGCGCCACCGGCTCGACCCGCATGGGGCGCGAGGTCGGCATCGCCTGCGCCGGTCAGTTCAAGCGCAGCATCCTGGAGCTGGGCGGCAACAACGCCGCCATCGTCGCGCCGTCGGCGGATATCGAACTGGCCGTGCGCGCGATCACCTTCGCGGCCGCCGGTACCGCCGGCCAGCGCTGCACCACGCTGCGCCGCTGTTTCATCCATGCCGACCTGATGGACACCATGGCCAGCCGGCTGATCACGGTGTTTGATCGCCTGCCGGTCGGCGACCCGCTTGAAGATGGCACGCTGGTCGGCCCGCTGATCGACACCGCCGCGGGCGAGGCCATGGCCAATGCACTGGCCGCGTGCCGCGCCATGGGCAATATCGTCACCGGCGGGGAGCGGCTGCTGGCCGACCGCTATCCGCACGCGTTCTACGTGCGTCCCGCGCTGGTGATGACCGATGACCAGCACGACACCATGCTGACCGAAACCTTCGCGCCGATTCTCTACCTGATGCCGTACACCACCTTCGACGAAGCCATCGCGCTGAACAATGCCGCGGCGCATGGCCTGTCGTCGTGCATCTTCACCGAGTCGATGCGCGAGGCGGAACGCTTCCTGTCATCGGCGGGCAGCGACTGCGGCATCGCCAACGTCAACATCGGCACCAGCGGCGCCGAGATCGGTGGCGCGTTCGGCGGCGAGAAGGCGACCGGCGGCGGCCGGGAGTCCGGGTCGGATGCGTGGAAAGGGTATATGCGCCGGGCGACCAACACGATCAACTACGGCGATTCGTTGCCGCTGGCACAGGGAATAAGGTTCGAGATCTGATTGCGTCCCCGGGTCGATGCAGGGGGTGGCGAATCCGTTTCGTAGGGAACGGTAACAAGCCTTACATGCGCTTGACGCCGTATTACGCCGCCAGCCCGTATAACGTCAACAGGGCAGGCACATGCCCGATTCGACCCCAAGGACGAAACCATGAGAATGCTGACGATTGGACTGGCCGCTGCTGCGGCGTCGGTCACCCTGCTGGGCGGCTGCGCCGTCTATCCCACTCCCGCGGGCCCTGCGGTAGGCCCTGCGCCCGTGTATGTCGCCCCCGCGCCAGTAGTCGTCGCGCCCCGGCCGTACTACTACGGCGGCTATGGCTACTACGGCCGTGGCTATCGTCGCTGGTAATGACAGCGGTTGGCCGGACGTTGCAGGAGGATGCCGCAGCGTAGCGTGAATTGAAGCAACGGCAGGGAGCCCGGCAGCAGCGTTCAGTTGCCGCCTGCCGCGTCAGCGGGCCTGGGGCTGGATTCGTTCAGCCCGCCCCAGCTGGGCGCGAGCGTCTGGCCGATCTCAGGCAGGTCGACCAGGTCCAGCACGCGGCCGACCGTATGGTCGACCAGCTCGGCAATGCTCTGCGGCTTCTGGTAGAAGCCCGGCACCGGCGGGAACACGATCCCGCCCATTTCCGTCACCGCCGTCATATTGCGCAGATGCGCGAGATTCAGCGGCGTTTCCCTGACCATCAGCACCAGCTTGCGCCGCTCCTTGAGCGTGACGTCGGCTGCGCGCGTGATCAGGTTATCGGACAGGCCATGCGCGATCGCGGCCAGCGTGCGCATGGAGCAGGGGGCCACCACCATCGCGTGCGCGCGGAACGAGCCGCTGGCAATGGTGGCGCCGATATCGCGCACGTTGTGCACGACGCTGGCCAGCGCTTCCACCTCGGCACGGCTGATCTCCAGCTCGTGCTGCAGGTTCATCACGCCGGCCGGCGAAATCAGCAGGTGCGTCTCCACCGACGGCACCGCGCGCAGCACCTGCAGCAGGCGCACGCCGTAGATGGCGCCGGTGGCGCCCGTGATGGCAACGATCAAGCGCTGCGGCGTGCCGCCGGTCACGGGCATGGCGGGAATCAACCCTTCAGCAGGGTCTGCAGTTCGCCGTTCTGGTACATCTCCATCATGATGTCCGAGCCGCCGATGAACTCGCCGTTCACGTAGAGCTGCGGGATGGTCGGCCAGTTGGCGTATTCCTTGATGCCCTGGCGGATGCCTTCATCGTCCAGCACGTTGACCGTGGTGGGCGCGTCCACGCCGCAGGCCTTCAGGATCTGGATGGCGCGGCCCGAGAAGCCGCACATCGGGAACTGCGCGGTGCCCTTCATGAACAGGACCACGGGGTTGCCCTTGACGATCTGGTCGATCTTTTGCTGCACGTCGCTCATGGTTTGCTTTTCGGTTGGGCGGGACCGTTGCGCGGGCGCCGCCTGGGGAGAATGGGATGCCGCGCGGCCAGCCGCACGGCGGAGATCTGTTTTGTCGTGATTTTACCGGAATCGCCGCGGCGCTTCAGGCCGGCTTCAGGCCGCCGTCCCGGGCCAGTGCCCGCCGCTGCAGCGTTCCTGGCCCGCCAGGTCGCGCGCGGTGAAGACTTCGGTGAAGCCGGCGGCTTCCAGAAGGCTGCGCGTGGCCTGCGCCTGGTCGAAGCCATGCTCCATCAGCAGCCAGCCGCCCGGCAGCAGCCGCACGCCGGCGCCGCCGACGATGGCGCGCAGGTCGGACAGGCCGTCCTGGTGGTCGGTCAGTGCGTCGATGGGCTCGAAGCGCAGGTCGCCCTCGGCCAGGTGCGGGTCGCCCTCGGCGATATAGGGCGGGTTGCTGACGATCAGGTGGAAGCGCAGGTCCGGCGGCAGTGCCGCGTACCAGTCCGACACCAGGAAGTGGATGCGGTCGGCGCCCAGTGCGCTGGCGTTGTCCTGCGCCACCATCAGTGCGCCGGGCGAAATATCGGTGGCCCAGACCTGCGCGTCGCGGCGTTCGCGCGCCAGCGTGACGGCCAGGATGCCCGAGCCCGTGCCCAGGTCCAGCACGCGCGGCTGCGGTACGTCCGCCAGCCGGGCCAGCGCCGCTTCTGCCGCGATCTCGGTGTCGGGCCGCGGGATCAGCACATCGGGCGTGACGCGGAACTTGCGCCCGAAGAATTCACGCTCGCCGATCAGGTAGGCCATCGGCTCGCCGGCCAGGCGCCGCGCCAGCAGCGTGGCAAAGGCGTCGCGCTGGGCGATGGTGAGGGTATCGGTGTCGCGTGTGATCAGCTGGGTGCGGTTCAGCCCGGTCACGTGCGTGAGCAGCATGCGCGCTTCCAGCGCGGGCAGGCCGGCCATGGCGGCCAGGGTCTGCGCTTCGCGCAGCGTGGGCGTCGCCGCCAGTGCGGCGGAGTTAGGGGAAGACATCGAAGGGCAGGGACAGTTTTGTTGCCGGCCACAAAAAACCCCACCGGCGCAAGGCCTGGCGGGGCTTTGTGGCGGGACTTCCGGCTTGGCGCCAAGTGTACCGCCAGATTGACGGCGAGTGGCCTGAAGCCCCCGCCGGTACTTTACTGGGACGATTACTTGTTGACCGCGTCCTTGGCCTTTTCGGCGCCGGCGTTGACGGCGTCCTTGGCGGCTTGCTTGGCGTTGGCCATGGCGCTGCCGGCCTCTTCCTTTGCCTTTTCGGCAGCAACCGAAGCGCTGGAAGCGGCATCGCTGGCAGCGGCCTTGGCGGCGTCTGCGGCACTGCTGGCTGCAGCGGCGGCGTCGCTGGCGGCGGCCTTGGCGGATTCAGCCGCGCTTTGCATGGCGCTTTCGGCGCTGGAGGCGGCCGGGGCTTCTTCCTTCTTGCTGCAAGCGGCCATGGCCGCAGTGATCATCAACAGTGCGAGCAGCTTTTTCATGATTTCTTCCTTGGGTATGTTTTATCGGGAGGAGACTCACCCGGCAGCATTCTCCGTTTGCCGGTCGAAATCGATTATAGACAGGGCCTTTTGCGCTGCTAGTGCTGTTTCAAGCATTTACAAGAAATACAACTATATCGGCGACTTTACGCGGTGTTGATGGCGGAACCGTTACAGAGGTGACTTATGCGTCCTCTCCGAGCGCGGCCAGCTGGTCGGCCTGGTGCTCGGACGACAGCGCCGACAGCAATTCGTCCAGATCGCCATCCATGATCATGTCGATCTTGTAGAGCGTCAGGTTGATGCGGTGGTCGGTCACGCGCCCCTGCGGAAAATTGTAGGTGCGAATGCGGTCGCTGCGGTCGCCCGAGCCGATCAGGTTGCGCCGGGTACTCGCTTCCTTCGCCTGCGCAGCGCGCGTCTGCATGTCCTTGATGCGCGCGGCCAGCACCTTCATCGCCTTGTCCTTGTTGCGGTGCTGGCTGCGGTCGTCCTGGCATTCGACCACGATGCCGGTCGGCAGGTGGGTCAGGCGCACGGCGGAATCGGTCTTATTGACGTGCTGGCCGCCCGCGCCAGAGGCACGGAAGGTGTCGATGCGCAGGTCCGCCGGGTTGATCTCGACCTCGCTGACTTCATCGGCTTCCGGCATCACCGCCACCGTGCAGGCCGAGGTGTGGATGCGCCCCTGCGCCTCGGTGGCCGGCACGCGCTGCACGCGGTGGCCGCCGGACTCGAACTTGAGCCTGGAGAACGCCGCATCGCCGGCGATCCGCACGATCACTTCCTTGTAGCCGCCCAGGTCTGACTCGGACTCGCTCATCACCTCCACCTGCCAGCGCTTGCGTTCGGCGAAGCGCGTGTACATCCGCAGCAGATCGGCGGCGAACAGCGCGCTTTCCTCGCCGCCGGTGCCGGCGCGGATTTCCAGCAGCAGGTTGCGGTCGTCGTTCGGATCCTTGGGCAGCAGCAGGCGCTGCAGGCTGGCTTCGAGCGATTCGAGCCGCGCGCGCGCGCTGGCAATCTCATCGGCGGCAAAGTCCTTCATCTCCGGATCGTCCAGCAGCGCCTGCGCCGTGGCCAGGTCGTCCTGCGCCTGGCGGTACTCGCCGTACTGCTCGGCCACCGGTGAGAGTTCGGCATGCTCGCGGCTGAGCTTGCGGTACTGGTCGATCTTGGCGGTCGCGTCTTCGCGCGCGAGCAGGGCGTTGACTTCGTCAAGTCGCTCGGCCAGTTGGTCGAGCTTGGCAAGCATGCTGGCTTTCATCGGATGCGGGGGAAAGAGGTGGGCCGGAGGGCCGGGGCTGCCCGCGGACGGGCGGCGGCGTGCCGGCGCGACAGGGCGCGCGGCGCAAGGGCAGAGCGGCTAGCGCTCGGAGTGGCTGCTGTGGCGGAACAGGCCCGGCACCAGGCGCAGCAGCGCCTCGCGGTCCTCGCCCTGGGTGTGGTTCAGCGCGTGGGTGGGGCCGTGCAGGAACTTGCGGGTCAGCGCGCCGGACAGCGCTTCGAGCACCGCTTCGGGATCGTCGCCGCGCGCCAGCATGCGGCGCGCGCGTTCCAGCTCAGCCTGGCGGATGGCTTCGCCGCTGGTCTGCAGTTCGCGGATGACCGGCACCACGCTGCGCGTTTCCAGCCAGTGCATGAAGTTCTGCACGCGGCTTTCGATAATGGCTTCAGCCTGCGCGACCGCGGCCTGGCGCAAGGCGTTGCCCTCGCGCACGATCGCGCCGAGATCGTCGACGGTGTACAGGAAGACGTCGTCCAGCCGGGCGACTTCGGGCTCGACGTCGCGCGGCACGGCCAGGTCGACCATCATGATCGGGCGGTGCTTGCGGCGCTTGACCGCGCGCTCCACCGCGCCCAGGCCGATGATCGGCAGCGAGCTGGCGGTGCAGGACACCACGATATCGAATTCATGCAGGCGCTCGCCCAGGTCCGTCAGGCGGATCGCCTGCGCGGTCAGGCCCTGGCCGGAGAGCTGCTCGGCCAGCTTCTCGCCGCGCTCGACGGTGCGGTTGGCCACCACGATCTGGCGCGGCTGCTGGGCGGCGAAGTGCGTCGCGCACAGCTCGATCATCTCGCCCGCGCCAATGAACAGTACGCGCTGAGTCGAGACGCTTTCAAAGATCCGCTGCGCCAGCCGCACCGCGGCCGCGGCCATCGACACGGAATGCGCGCCGATCTCGGTCTGGCCGCGCACTTCCTTGGCCACCGCAAAGGTGCGCTGGAACAGCTGGTTCAGGTACGTGCCCAGCGAGCCGGCCTCGCCGGCGGTGCGCACGGCGTCCTTGAGCTGGCCCAGGATCTGGGTCTCGCCCAGCACCATCGAATCCAGGCCGCTGGCCACGCGGAACGCATGGCGCACGGCTTCGGACTGCGGCAGCGCGTACAGGTGCGGCGCCAGTTCGCCGGCGGGCACGTTGTGATGCTGCGACAGCCACCGCAGCGTGTGCTCGAAACCGTCGGTGCCCGGCGTCAGGACGTCGGTCGCGCAGTAGATTTCGGTGCGGTTGCAGGTGGAGAGGATGGCGGCTTCCGTGCCGCTGCGCCCCGACAGGTGGGAGCGCAGTGCGCCCAGTGCGGGTTTGATCTGCTCGAGCGGAAACGCCACCCGCTCGCGCAGCGAGACAGGTGCCGTCGTGTGATTGATGCCGATCGCGAGCAGTTGCATTTGTAGGGGACAGGTGCGGTCGGGAGCGTGGCCGGACCAGTTGCCATTATACCGCCGGCCTTGGTAATTGCAGGCATGGCGCCACAGGGCGTGGCAACGGCCGCCGATTGCAGTATCGTTACGCCGCAGCCCCTCGTGGCTGTGATCCGTACAACACTGGAGATGGAGATGCTGGGCACCTTGATCGTGGGTTTGCTGGTGGGGCTGGCGGCGCGCCAGCTGCATCCGGCGGGGCGCGTGGTAACGCTGCCGGCCGCGCTGGTGCTGGGCGTGGCGGGTGCGGCAGCCGCTTTCTACGGTGGCCGGGCGCTACACCTGTTTATCGACGGGCAGCTCAGCAGCTGGCTGGCGGTGATCGCCGGATCGGCGCTGCTGGTGGGATTCTGGGGTACGGTCCGGCCACGTGGACGGTAAAAACAGAACTGACTCCGGGGTCGGGAATCTGCGCCCTGTTTGATCCAGATCAGACGGCGCCCGACGCCTGCTCTTTCGCTCTTGCGGCCAGCAGGCGCCACAGCACGCCACTGGAATAGTGGCTCGCCACGTCCTTCAGGAATGCCGCGAAGTCCACATGGGCGCTGTCGTCGGCGCGGTCCGAGATGGTCCGCATCACGGCATGCGGCACGCCG
The DNA here is from genome assembly GCA_050987995.1 of Ralstonia pickettii. Taxonomy (GTDB): domain Bacteria; phylum Pseudomonadota; class Gammaproteobacteria; order Burkholderiales; family Burkholderiaceae; genus Cupriavidus; species Cupriavidus pickettii_B. Next base: position 4,026,350 of record CP158803.1, on the reverse strand, counting down.
TACTCATGGCAAACCTGCGCCACCGCGGCGCCTTCCATCTCCACCGCCAGCAGCCCGGGCAGGCGCTCGCGGAGTTCCGCCACCGCGGCCGGCGAGCCGATGAACTGGTCGCCGCTGGCGATCATCCCCCGGTGCAACGCCGGCGACGCCACCCCGAAACGGTCCAGCACCTCGCGTGGCACCTCGGTCGGCAGATCCAGCCGCAGGAAGTCCGCCGCGGCGACTTGGAGTTCGGCAGTCAGCGCCGGATCGGCCGGGAACTCGGCACGATCCAGCAGCGGCACCTCATGGCGGCCAAAGAACGGCCGCGCGTCCAGGTCGTGCTGGATGGTGCGGTCGGCGATCACGATATCGCCCACATTGGTCTGCGTGCCGATGCCGCCGGCCAGCCCGGTAAAGACGATCTGCGTCGCGCCGAACTCGCGGATCAGCGTGACCGTGGTGGCCGACGCCGCCACCTTGCCCATGCGCGCCAGCACCAGCACGCACGGCTGGCCGTAGAGGTGGCCGACGTAGTAGTCGCGCATGCCGATGGTGTGCACCGTGGCGCGGCTGTCGTCGTGGCGCATGGCGGCGACCAGGCCATCGACTTCATCATGGATGGCGGCAAGGATTCCGAGGGTCATGGAGCGGGGCGGCGAAGGAAAAGCCACAGCATACCGGCGCCTTGCAGCGTGGCAAAGCGCGCTTGCCCTGACGCGCCGCGAGCCCCCTCCCACAGGACAGGTGCGGACCTGGCATCGCTTTGCTAAAGTCCAACGACATCCCGGCACGCAAGGGCGAGCATGCAAGTCACACCGACCGTGGCAAACGGCGAACGGCGCGCCATCCGCCGGGCACTGGCCGACTGGCGCGCACTGGGGCGGCTCGGGGCCGCCGGCGTGGCCGGACCCTGGGCACGCACCGAACCCGTCGCCGCCGACTGGCGCCGCTGGCTCGACCAGGCCTTGATGGCGCTGGGCACGGCGCTGCTGTGCGCCGGCGTGATCGTCTTCTTTGCCTTCAACTGGCAGGATCTCCACAAGTTCTCAAAGTTTGCCCTGCTGGCTGCCGCCATCAGCCTGCTGGCGGGCTTTGCCTGGCTGCGCCCCGGCGGCGACAAGGCGGGCCGCGCCGCGCTGGGCGGCGCGCAGGTGCTGGCCGGCGTACTGCTGGCAGTGATCGGCCAGACCTACCAGACCGGCGCCGATGCGTGGCAGCTGTTCGCACTGTGGGCGCTGCTGGCGATGCCGTGGGCGCTGGCAGCGCGCGCGGCGCCGCACTGGTGGCTGGTGATCGTGGTGGGCAACCTGGCGCTGCTGCGCTACTTCAGCATCCGCTTCGGCGTGGATGGGATATTTGCGCTGCTGTTCGATGCGCGCTTCGTGCGCACGGCCACGCTGTGGCTGCTGGGCGCAGTGCTGGTGCAGATGGCGCTGTGGCATCTGCTGTGCGCGAGGGCGCCGGCACTGGGCTTCCAGGGCCAGACCGGCGCGCGCATGCTGGCCGCGCTGGCATGTATGCATGCCGGCTGGCTTGGGTTATCGAGCCTGCTGGGCAGCAGCTTCGATGGCGCATCGTTTGTGCTGGCCGTGGTGGTGCTGGCCGCGCTGATATGGTGGTACCGCCAGCGTGCCTTCGACATCGTGGTGCTGAGCCTGGCCTGCCTGACCGGCATCGCGCTGGCGGTCGCCGCGCTCGGCAAGGTGCTGTTCGAGGGCAAGAGCGATTTCGGCGCCTTCCTGCTGCTCGGGCTGGTGACCATTGGCCTGGCGGCCGGTGCGGCGGCCTGGCTGATGCGGGCCTATCGATCGCAACTGGAGCAGGCATGAGCACCGCTTTGCAGACTGAACGGCGGCTCTGGCAAGAATTGGCCGCACGCGGCGACGTGCAGGGCGAGCAGCCCCAACACACCCACACGCCCTGGGCGGTGCGCTGCCTGATGGGCGCGGCCGGCTGGCTCGGCGCCTTGTTCTTCCAGCTCTTCCTGGTCGGCACGGTCTTCGTCGCCGCGCGCGAGAACGCGGCGGCAATGGTGGTGACCGGCCTCGCCATGATCGCGCTGGCCGCGCTGCTGTACTGGCGTAGCAGCGGCATCGCCGCCGGGCAGTTTGCGCTGGCGGTCAGCCTCAGTGGTCAGGGCCTCGCCGTCTATGGCATGACGCAGGCGCTCGGCTTCACGCGCGTGACCGATTCCGCGGGCTTCTGGATGGGCCTGGCGCTGTTCGAAGCCGTGCTGGCCTGGCTGGTACCTAACCGGCTGCATCGGCTGCTGTCCGGACTGGGTGTCTGGGTCGGGCTGGCTGGCGCGGTGCATATCGTGCTGGCCGGCGGTGCGTGGCATGAATGGCTGATGCTGACGTGGTCGCTCGGCTGGCTGGTGCCGGTGGCCTGTGCGCTGGTGACCGGCTTCACGCTGGCCGAAGCGCGTTTGTGCGCGGCGGGCCGGCATACGGTGCTGGAGCCGCTGGCCGACGCCACGCTGCTGTTCGCGCTGGCCGTCGCCCTGGTGGTGACGGGGATGAGCCATCCGCTTGCCTGGCTCGCCGATCCCGAAGCCGGGCAGCTTTCCGCGGCACACTGGATCGCTGGCGGACTGGCCACGCTGGTGCTGGCCGGGTTTGCGCTGGCGGAATGCCGCCGGCTGGCGGTCGGCGCCGCGATGCAGGGCGGCGTGCTGGTCGGCGTGATCGCCTTCGGCGCGCTGATGGCGGCCGCGCCGGCGGTCGTGGCCGGCGTGCTGGCACTCGGCCTGGCGTTGCGGCGGGCCTCGATGCCGTGGCTTGGCCTGGGCGTCGCCACCATCGCCATTGGCTTCATCTGGTACTACACCGCGCTGCACTGGACGCTGCTGGCCAAGTCCGCAACGCTCGCAGCGGCCGGCGTGCTGCTGCTCGCCGGCCGCTATTGGTTGCTGCGCAGCCGCACAGGCAGGGAGTTCGCATGAGCGTCCGCACGAAGGGTTGGATCCTGATCGCCTGGGCGCTGACGCTGGGGCTTGCCGCCGCCGGCATCGCCGGCAAGGAGCGCCTGTTGGCGCGCGGCGACACTGTCCTGCTGAAACTCGCCCCGGTCGACCCCCGCTCGCTGATGCAGGGCGACTACATGGCGCTGAACTTCGAAATCGGCAACCAGATCCGCGGGACGCCGATGCAGGACAACCGGCCTCCGCGCGACGGCGTGGCCGTGATCCGCCGCGATGCGCAGGGCGTGGCCAGCTTCGTGCGCGTGCATCACGGCGAGGCGCTTGCGGCAGGGGAACAGCTGCTGCGCTACCAGATCGCCCGGTCGCGCTGGGGTGGTACGCAGGTACAGGTGTCGACGGACGCCTACTTCTTCCAGGAAGGGCAGGGGAAGCGCTTTGCGCAGGCGGAATATGGGGAGTTCCGCGTGGGGGCGGATGGGCAGGCGCTGCTGGTGGGGTTGCGGGGGAAGGGGATGGAGAGGTTGTGAGCGGCAGCACTTTGATCTGCCGCATCAATTTTGCATGCATTGCTCAATGCAGCGACTCCACTGCCAACAGAATCGCCATTCCTATCATCAATCCGCCGCCAATGATGTTGAACCACTTCAGCCTGTTGCCGCTGAAGAATGTGCTCGAGCTCACCGCATGAGCGGCGGCGACCCACGCCGCATCGATTACCAATCCCAGACCAATCGGTATCAGTGAAAAGCCGAGCAAGGAAAAGACAGGGCTGTCCGCCCCATCGCTCATAAAGCTCGGCACTATCGTGCCAAACATGATCAGGGCTTTCGGATTGGTCGAGCCAACGATGATTCCTGCAAGCAATGATTGCTTGCCCTTGGTGGGGCTACTTTTTCCTTCCGTCAACGAAGCTCGAGAAAAGAACAGATATTGAAGGCCGATGCCTAGTAAGACCACGGCACCCAGCAGCCGAATGACCGACAAAACATGGTCGGAGTGCATGAGCAGCGAGCCAATTCCGACCGCTACGAGCACGGCAACGCAATAGGTTCCAATCGCATTGCCAATGACGCCCCGCAATGCGTTCCTCCGACCTACGGTTATGGTCTGCCCGATAAGAAACATGATGCTGGGGCCTGGAACGGCGATCAGCACCGCGGAGGTCAGTACGAGCCCAAGAAGTCCGTTGAGTGCAGTTAGGTCTTCAGGCATGGATAATCCTTTCTATCTAGCTCGATTCCGCTTGGCGTTACTCAGTTCATCAGCCATTCTTCTCCGGCCTGAAGCCGGAGAAAACGTCTAAAGATCAGTTTTCGCAAGCAACGCCAACGTCGGTTGCACCCGAAGCGCCTCGGCAACCTCTGCTTCGCTCATCAGCGGGTAGCATTTATCCACATGCTCATCGAGCACTGGTAGTGTACTCCGGCGCTCTTCAAGACCAAGTGCACAGGCACAAGCATTGAAAGCGACATTCTTGTACTGGTCGACGTTGGTCTCGGGGTCAACATAGTCGTCGAGATCCCAACGGCCAATGAGGCTCTCCTGCATATGGAATGAATCGACTTCCACTCCCCTTCGAAAGACATGGAGCACCGGGTGAATGTACGCACTTTGAGACGTATCGAAGTGGTCCGCTGGTAGTGTGAAGTAGTGCGTTGGCAGTTCGCCATTTCCATACTTGGAAAACCCATACTGGAACACTATCTCTAGCCGATCTTGTTCATTACCCCAACGTTCTCGGTTGTACGCCCGCGGAAACGCTGGCCAAACACGTGCGTTAACCACACCTTCATCATCACTTTTCTCAAACGTCACAGTGCTTCCGAAATAACTAAAAAGCTCAAACAATGGCATGCTGGTGCTCACGAACTCAACGATGAACTCAGAGAGAGAGAAGCGAGCGCGTCAGATGGATTCTTCATCGGTACTTTGCATGCGAACGCCGGTTGAAGAGCCATGCCATAATGTTTTTCTGCGATGATGTGGCCTAGCGCCTGAATGTTGCATCGAAAACCATGCACGAATCCGGAGGCGGCATCCGGATCATTGACGCGCATTGAAGCACCTATAAAATAGAGGCCTGGCACAGTCACTGACTCCCAGTTCGGTGTCAGCAGGCAATACTTCCCCTTCTCATCGGGGGCGGGCCGGACAGTGTCCATATCGAAGACATCAGGCAGGGTGTAGTTAAATCCGCAACAAACTATTAGTTCGTCTATGATGCCCGACCGCTTCAGCCACCTTGGAGGACTCCAGTGGGGGCAGGGTGTTTCGTAGCGAACCAGCAACCCGTCCAGCGTGCTTTCCGTTGGCGATTCGGTGAATTTCGACGATGCGGTCACTCACAATATTGTTGTTCGACTTGAGCTGCATCAGATCAAAAATATCGGAGACCTGGGCACGTAGATCATGCACGTTGTGAGTCTGCCGGGCGAACAATGGTAAGGAACGCGTGACAACGCGTGTCTCAGCGGTGATATCGACAAGGTGATGTGCGATTTCGAAGGCAGAGTTACCACGGCCAAGCACAACAACGATTTTGTTTTTGTAGTGCTCAGCAGCCGTGTCAGCATCGAAGTCACCGTACAAGCTACAGGTATCAGGACCTATTCCCTTGATGTCTGGCAGAATCGGTTCCGATTTTCCGGTAGCACAAAATATCCGCTCTGCTGAAATATGCAGGCCGTCGGATGTTTCTAGAATAAAACGCCCTTGGTCTCGCGACACACGGCGAACACTGGTGCCTGTGCGTATACGCTTCGTAAGTCCCATTTGCGTGGCTACATACTGCAGATACTCTTTGTAAATTTTTGCGGATGGCCAATGTTCTGCTGTCCACTCCGTGAATCGAAGTTTGGGGTCTTTGGCCGCATCTTCAGCGCTGATCGTGCTGAGTGTGTGCCAGTCATAACGCATTCGATACGTATGATTGCTGCCAGGGACGTATTTTTTATTGAGCGAAATTAGTTGCCCACATACAGGATGTCGGTCCCATTGGCCGCCAACACTCTCGCTCGCCTCTAGCAAGAGGCATTCGATTTTGCGCTTACTGAATTCCAGAGCCATATTGAGGCCGGCGGGACCTCCGCCAATGATGACGTTTGAGTGATGCTCTTGCATTGCGTGCACCTTTATGCCGATATGGATTGAAACGTGCCGGAAAATTAACGCGAACAACATTTACGGCAACTCTTTGCGAAACTGAGTCGGGTCTTTGAGGGTGTGTTCCAAAGCCAGGCAATGCCTAGCGGTGTGCCGTCAGTAGGTACGGGCGAGCATGGAGTCCCTCTGAATTCATGCTGGACAACACAGGTGGAAATGGATGTGAGATGGATCCCAAAAACAGCGTCGAAATTTCTGACTTTGATTGGGATTGGACGTCTCGTATGGCAGGCGAGAGGGTTGGGCGTGGCGAAGCCGTCGTCGTTACGGTCGGACAAGAGATTGAAGATCGGATTGATCTCGGCGTAACAGGCTTACCTTGACGAACGAGTGTTCAAGCGCGCTTGCTGAGCTTCGGGAGCCTCGTCATAGCGTTGGCGGATGCTATATCGTTCCTGTGAGGGAGGAATTCGCTGCTTGATTAGTGAGCGCGCCATTTCGCTGGCGACTCTTTCGACAGTGAGACTGACGTTGGGGATGTGGGGGATGTGACAAGAAGTCACCTGAGGCGATCAGAAATGTAAAAGCCCAGCAAATGCTGGGCTTCCTGGCAGGGTCGAGATGTCGTGAGACATCCCAAGGTGATGGCCTCGACTTAGACGTTGAACAAGAAGTTCATCACATCCCCATCCTTCACCACATACTCCTTGCCTTCGGCGCGCATCTTGCCGGCTTCCTTCGCCCCGGTCTCACCCTTGAAGGCAATGTAGTCGTCGTAGGCGATAGTCTGCGCACGAATGAAGCCACGCTCGAAGTCGGTGTGAATGACGCCAGCCGCCTTGGGCGCCGTGTCGCCAACATGGATCGTCCAGGCGCGCACTTCTTTCACGCCAGCGGTGAAGTAGGTCTGCAGCCCCAGCAGCTTGAAGCCGGCACGAATCACGCGGTCCAGGCCGGGTTCTTCCATGCCCAGGTCAGCCAGGAACTCGGCCTTGTCAGCATCGTCCAGATCAGCGATCTCGGCCTCGATGGCAGCACACACAGCGACCACGGGCGAATCGGTCTGCTTGGCGTGCTCGCGCACCGCATCCAGATGCGGATTGTTCTCGAACCCGTCTTCCCGCACGTTGGCCACGTACATGGTCGGCTTGGCAGTGATCAGGCAGAACGGGCGGATGGCTTCCCACTCTTCCGGGGCCAGGTCGAGCGTGCGCACGGCCTTGGCCTGGTCGAGCACGGCTTGTGCCTTTTCCAGCACGGCGACCAGGCGCTGGGCTTCCTTGTCGCCGGCGCGGGCGGGCTTGACATAGCGGGCCAGCGCCTTCTCGACGGTGGCGAGGTCGGCCAGCGCGAGTTCGGTGTTGATCACTTCGATGTCCGACAGCGGATGCACCCGGCCTGACACGTGGATCACGTTGTCATCCTCGAAGCAGCGCACCACATGGGTAATGGCGTCGCATTCGCGGATATTGGCGAGGAACTGGTTGCCCAGGCCTTCGCCCTTGGAAGCGCCCGCCACCAGGCCGGCGATGTCGACGAACTCGACCGTGGCCGGCAGGATGCGCTCCGGCTTGACGATCTCGGCGAGCTTAGCGAGCCTCGGATCCGGCACTTCGACCACGCCCACGTTGGGTTCGATCGTGCAGAACGGGTAATTTTCGGCGGCGATGCCGGCCTTGGTCAGGGCATTGAACAGCGTGGACTTGCCGACGTTAGGCAGGCCGACGATGCCGCATTGGAGGCTCATGGTGTCAGGCGGGAAATTGCAAAACCCATATTCTAGCGGATGGGCGCCCCGCCATCGGCCGGGTTGGCCCGCCTGAGCGAGGCCACGCGGCGCAGGGCGGGGCCCGGAGTGACGTGGCTATAATCCAGCCATGACCCGATCCAACGCGTCCGCGCGCCCCTCCTCTCAAACTGCCTGCGCTTTCCAGATTGTCGTCGTCGGCGGCGGCATCGTCGGCAAGTCCTGCGCGCTGTTGCTGGCCCAGCAGGGCATGGACGTGGCGCTGGTCGCGCCCAAGCCGCCCAAGGGCAGCGGCCGCGCGGCGGCCGGGCCGGACGACTGGGACAGCCGCATCTACGCCTTCTCGGCCAGTTCGCAGGCGTTGCTGGAGCGCATGCGCGTGTGGGAGGCGCTGGACCCGGCGCGGATCCAGCCGGTGCGCGACATGCGCGTGTTCGGCGACGTCAGCGCGGCCGAGACGACGCCGCGCCTGGACGGGGACCTGCATTTCTCGGCCTATGCCGCCGCGGTGCCGCAGCTGGCGTGGATCATTGAATCGAGCCAGGTCGAGCGGGCTCTGGACACCGCGCTGGGCTTCCAGCACCAGGTGACCTGGCACGACGGCACCGCCACCGCATTCGAGCGCGACCCGGATGGCGTCACGCTAACGCTGGACAACGGCAGCAGGCTGCGCACGGCGTGCGCGATCGGCGCCGACGGCGCGCGCTCCTGGCTGCGCCAGCAGTGCCATATCGGCGTGACCACCCGCAAGTACCGGCAACTCGGCGTGGTCGCCAATTTCGCCTGCGAGCGCCCGCACCACGAGACCGCGTGGCAGTGGTTCCTGGGCGCACCGGAAAAGCTGATGGCCGACGAGGAGCCCGCCAACGGCGAAGTGCTGGCAATGCTGCCGCTGCCGGGCAACCATGTGTCGATGGTCTGGTCCGCCGACGAGGCCCACGCCCGCGACCTGCTGGCGCTGTCGCCCGAGGCGCTCGCCGCCACGGTAATGCAAGGCGCCACCGGCGCGGTTGGCGCGCAGTTCGGCGCGCTGCGCTGCGTGACGCCGGCGCAGGGCTTCCCGCTGGTGCTGCAGCGCGCCGAGCAGTTCGTGCAGCCGCACGTGGCACTGGTGGGCGATGCCGCCCACGTGGTGCATCCGCTCGCCGGGCAGGGCATGAACCTGGGCCTGCGCGATGTCGCGGAACTTGGCCGCGTGATGGCCGACAAAGAACCTTTCCGCAGCGAGGGCGACCCGCGCCTGCTGCGCCGCTACGAGCGCGCGCGCGCTACCGATCTGCTGTCGCTGACCGCGGCCACCGACGGGCTGCACCGGCTGTTCTCGCTGCCCGGCGGCGTGGCCCGCGTGGTGCGCAATACCGGCATGCGCGCGGTGGGCGGCCAGTCGCTGCTCAAGCGCTTTCTGATCGGGCACGCGCTAGGCTGAGCGCTCCCCCCGATCCCTCTACCGAACACTCTGGAGTCCACATGTTCCAATTCCTGCGCCGCCGCCCCGCCTTGAGCGCCGCCATCACTGCCATTGCCGGCGGGCTGGCCGCAGCCGGATTCGCGCTGCACGCCATGGCCGCGGGCGAACCCGGCACCGACCGCATCAAGGAATCGCTGCAGAAGGTGCTGGGCGGCCGCGCCGAAGTGAAGAGCGTGAGCAAGACCCCGGTGCCCGGCCTGTTCGAGGCCAATATCGGCGGACAGGTGGTCTACACGGACGCATCGGGCCGCTACATCCTGAACGGCGAGCTGATCGACACCCGCACCGGCACCAACCTGACCGAGGAGCGGCTGGCCGAGATCAACCGCATCAAGTGGTCGGACCTGCCGCTGGCGCGCGCGATCAAGTGGACCAAGGGCGATGGCAGCCGCCAGATCGCGGTGTTCTCCGATCCCAACTGCGGCTATTGCAAGCGCATCGAGCAGACCTTCCAGCAGATGGACAACATCACCGTGTACACCTTCCTGTACCCGGTGCTGTCGCCCGACTCGGAGGCCAAGGCAAAGCAGGTCTGGTGCGCGGCGGACCGCACCAAGGCGTGGCGCGACTGGATGCTCAAGCAGGTGGCGCTGACCGGCAACGGTAGCTGCCAGACGCCGCTGCAAGAGAACCTGGCGCTGGGCCACAGCATGAACGTGACCGGCACGCCGGCGGTGTTCTTCACCGACGGCACGCGCATCCCGGGCGCGGCCGACGTGGCCACGCTGGAACGCAAGCTCGCCAGCATCAAGAAGTAAGCGCGCGCCGGACCTGCCCCGGCTCGAGCGACGGCCGGCTTGTCCGGCCGTTGTGCTTTCCGCCTTCCCTTCATCCCAAGCGATCGCCGCCAGGCGACGAGGAGACACCATGACCTTCCAGGCATTGTTGCTGACCCAGGCCGACGGCGCCACGCAGGCCAGTATCGCCACGCTCGACGAAGCGCAGCTGCCGGCCGACGGCGACGTACTGGTTGCCGTCGACTACTCCACCATCAACTTCAAGGACGGGCTGGCCATCACCGGCCGCTCGCCGGTGGTGCGCAAGTGGCCGATGGTGGCCGGCATCGACGGCGCCGGTACGGTGCTGGAGTCCTCGCACCCGCGCTGGAAGGCCGGCGACAAGGTGGTGCTCAACGGCTACGGCGTGGGCGAGACGCACTGGGGCTGCCTGGCGCAGCGCGCGCGCCTGAAGGGCGACTGGCTGGTGGGCCTGCCCGATGCCTTTACCACGCGCCAGGCGATGGCGATCGGCACCGCGGGCTATACCGCGATGCTGTCGGTGCTGGCGCTGGAGCGCGGCGGCGTCAACGGCCCGGTGCGGCCGGGCGATGGCGAGGTGCTGGTGACCGGCGCCTCGGGCGGCGTGGGCTCGGTGGCGATCTCGGTGCTGAGCAAGCTTGGCTACAAGGTGGTGGCGTCGACCGGCAAGACGAGGGAAGCGGATTTCCTGAAGGCGCTCGGCGCCGACGAGGTGATCGACCGTGCCGAGCTGTCGGCGCCCGGCAAGCCGCTGCAGAAAGAGCGCTGGGCCGCGGTGATCGATTCGGTCGGCTCGCACACGCTGGTCAATGCCTGCGCACAGGTCCGCTACGGCGGCGTGGTGACGGCGTGCGGGCTGGCGCAAGGCCTGGACTTCCCGGCCTCGGTCGCGCCCTTTATCCTGCGCGGCATCACGCTGCACGGTATCGACAGCGTGATGGCGGCGATGCCCCTGCGCGAGCGCGCATGGGAACGGCTGGCCGGCGATCTCGAGCCGGATCGCCTGAACGCGATCACGCGCGAGATCGGCTTGGGCGATGCGATCGAAGCGGGCCGCAAGATCGTCGAAGGCGGCATGCGCGGCCGCGTGGTGGTGGATGTGAATCGCACCTGATCGGCGCTGCGTTGCTCAACAGCGTCGGCGTTGCCTGCAAGCGCCGACGTTACAATCCTGCCCATGACGCCGATCCGCTACGCCATCGCCCCGCTTCAGCCTGAAGCGCATCTCTTTGCCGTCACCGTCACGGTGAGCGAACCCGATCCCGCCGGCCAGCGCTTCTCGCTGCCGGCCTGGATCCCGGGCAGCTACATGATCCGCGACTTCGCCCGCAATATCGTGCGTGTCCGCGCCGATGCGGGCGGCCGTGAAGTCGAGCTGACCAAGCTCGACAAGCAGAGCTGGCAGGCCGCACCCGTCAGCATTTCCGACGGCCCGCTGACGCTCAGCTACGAGGTCTATGCCTGGGACCTGTCGGTGCGCGCCGCGCACCTGGACAGCACGCACGGCTTCTTCAACGGCAGCTCGGTGTTCCTGTGCGTGGAAGGGCAGGCCGAGCGGCCGTGCACCGTCGATATCCATCCGCCGGCCGGCGAGGCCTACCGCAACTGGCGCGTCGCCACCGCGATGCCGGAGGCGCCGGGGCGCCAGGGCGCAAAACGCTACGGCTTCGGCCGCTACCAGGTAGCCGACTATGACGAGCTGGTCGACCACCCGGTCGAGATGGGCACCTTCCAGCTGGCCACCTTCCGCGCCTGCGGCGCGCAGCATGACGTGGTCTTCACCGGCCGCGTGCCGCAGCTCGACATCGAGCGCGTATGCCGAGACCTCAAGCGCATCTGCGAAGCGCAGATCCGGCTGTTCGAGCCCAAGACCGCGCAGGCGCCGTTCCTCGACAGCAATCGCCGCTACGTCTTCATGACGATGGTCACCACCGACGGCTACGGCGGCCTGGAGCACCGCGCCAGCACCGCGCTGATGTGCGCGCGCAATGACCTGCCGGTGCGCGGCGACAGCGACACCAGCGAGGGCTACCGCACCTACCTCGGGCTGTGCAGCCACGAGTATTTCCACACCTGGAACATCAAGCGCATCAAGCCGGCCGCGTTCGTGCCGTACCGGCTGGCCGACGAAGCTTATACGCCGCTGCTGTGGCTGTTCGAGGGCTTCACCAGCTACTACGACGATCTGGTGCTGGTACGCTCCGGCTGCATCACCGACGAGCAGTACGTCGACGTGCTGGCCAAGACCTGGAACGGTGTGCTGCGCGGCAACGGCCGCACCAAGCAGAGCGTGGCCGAAAGCTCGTTCGATGCCTGGACCAAGTACTACCGCCAGGACGAGAACGCGCCCAACGCCATCGTCAGCTACTACACCAAGGGTTCGCTGGTGGCGCTGGCACTGGACCTGACCATCCGCGAGAAGACCCGCGGGCGCCGTTCGCTGGACGACATCATGCGCGCACTGTGGCGCCGCTACGGGCGCGGCTTCTATGCGCCCGGTGCGGTGCAGCGCGGCGTGACCGAGGCCGAGGTCTATGCGCTGTTCGATGAGGTCACCGGCCTGCGCCTGGGCACGCTGCTGCGCTCGCTGACCGAAGGCACCGGCGAGTTGCCGCTGCCGGCGCTGTTCAAGGCGATCGGCATCAAGGCCGAAGCGCAGAAGCCGGCGCGCACCGCGGCGCTGGGCATCAAGGTCAAGAGCGACGAGGGCTGGGTGCGCGTGGCGCAGGTGTTCGATGGCGGTGCGGCGCAAGCCGCGGGCCTGTCGGCCGGCGACCTGCTGGTGGCGATCGACGGCCTGCGTGTGGCGCCGGGCCAGATCGACAAGCTGCTGGCGCGCTACCGCACCGGCGACCGGCTCGACTTGCACGCCTTCCGCCGCGACGAGCTGCAGGTGCTGCCGGTGACGCTGGCGCGCGAGCCGGCGGCGCAGTTCACGGTGAAGCTCGATGGCGGTCGGCACGCGGCACGCTCGCGCTGGCTGGGCCAGTGACGTAGCCCCCCGGACGCAACACCCGCCACCCGCCACCGCCGCATGCAATACGCGCACGATCCCCGCACCTTCCTGTATTCGCACTACGTCTACCGGGGGCTGCGCTCGGCCACCGGTGTGATCGGCGCCACGCTGATCGCGCTGCAGTTCACCGACCTGCCCACCGCCATGGTGGTGTCGATGGGTGCGCTGTGCACCAGCCTGATGGACCTGCCAAGCCCGCTGAACCACAAGTTCAACGAGATGCTTGCGAGCGTGCTGCTGTGCAGCGTGGTGACGCTGGTGGTGGCGCTGACCACACCGTTCCCGCGCGTGATGCCGTTCGTGCTGGTGCTGGTGACCTTCATGGCCGCCATGATGACGGTGTACGGCAACAAGACGCTGCCGCTGCAGTTCTCGGCGCTGTTCGTGATGACGCTCACGATCAACGAGGACTTCGTGGTGGAGCGCGCGCTGGTGCATGCGGCGCTGTTCAGCATCGGCGCGGTGGCCTACCTGGGCTATTCGATGCTGGTGAGCTGGATCACGGAGCGCCGCACCAAGCAGCAGGTGCTGGCCGAATCGCTGTACGAACTGGCTGGCTACCTCGAAATCAAGGCCGGCTTCTATGACGCTGGCAACGACTACGAAAAGCAGTTCAACCAGCTGGTACGCCAGCAGATCGTGGTGGCCGAGCGCCAGCAGGCGGCGCGCGACCTGGTGCTGCGCGGCAACCGCACCCCGCACGACGGGCTGCTGGTGCAGGTGCACCTGCGCATGCTCGATCTGTACGAATACATCCTGTCGACCAACACCGACTATCCGCTGCTGCGCCAGACCTTTGCCGGCACGCCGGTGCTGGACCATTTGGGCGGGCTGGTGATGTTGATGTGCAAGGATGTGGAAGAGATCGCGTACGAGGTCACGCGCGGCCGCCCGTCGTACGCCACGGTGGAGTACCGCGAAGGCTTGCGCGCGGTCGAGGCCGAGATCGCGCAGCTGCGCCACCACCATATCAACCCGGCGGCGATGACGGCGCTGGCTGAAACGCTGGACATGATCCGCGGCGCGATCACGCTGATCGGCCAGCTGCACGAAGCCTCGCGCACGCCGGTGGAGCCGGCCAAGGTGCTGCCCGGCTCTGACATGACGCCGTTCCTGACGCGGCAGAAGTATGAGTTCGGCGTGCTGCGCGAGAACCTGAACTGGCGCTCGCCGGCGTTCCGCTTCGCGCTGCGCATCTCGATGGCGGTGGCGCTGGGGCTGTGGATCACCAACCACCTGCCCTATGTATCGCACAGCTACTGGATCCTGCTGACCATCATCGTGATCCTGAAGCCCAACTTCAGCATGACCAAGCAGCGCTACAACGACCGCGTGATCGGCACGCTGATCGGCTGCGTGGTCGCGGTCGGGATCCTGAAGGTGGTGCACCAGCCGCTGGTGCTGCTGGGCGTGCTGTTCCTGGCGCTGGTGGCCAGCGCCGCGTTCGTCACCATCAAGTACCGCTATACCGCGATCGCCGCCTGCATCCAGGTGCTGATCCAGATCAACCTGCTGATGCCGGGCAGCCCGACGGTGGCGGGCGAGCGGCTGGTCGATACAGTGATCGGCGGCATCATCGCCTCGCTGTTCAGCTTTGTGCTGCCGAGCTGGGAGTACCGGGCCATCCCCAAGCTGGTGGAAGGCGTGCTGCAAGCCAACCGCCGCTATATCGCCGCCACGCGCGACCTGTTGCTGCGCCGGGCCAAGGATGATTTTGCCTACCGCGTGCAGCGCAAGCAGTTCATGGACCACCTGTCGGCGCTGATCTCGTCGTTCCAGCGCATGCTGGACGAGCCCAAGAGCCGGCATCGCGCGGTGGACAACCTGAATCGCTTTATCGTGCAGAACTACCTGGTGGCGGCGCACGTGGCGGCGGCGCGCATCCAGGTGCGGCAGCACTATGACGAGCTTGATATCCCGGCTGCCGAAGCGGCGATCGAGCAGGCCACCGAGGCCGCCCGCCACAGCCTGCAGCAGGCCAGCGAGCGGCTGCAGGCCGATGAGCGCGGCGGTGGCCGTGGGGCGGGTTTTATCCGTGGCAGAGCGGCGCCCGTCGGGCCTGACAGTAAGCCGAAGGCCGCAGAGGCCGCGGTGACTGCGGGTGCCGATGCTGCTGACGAGCCTGTTGAAGTCGCAGTTGACTCCGGGAACCGTGAGGACGCGGAGGACGCTGCCGCCGAACGCCGCGCACGCCTGGCCGATTCGGCCGATCGCCGCCGCACCGAAACGCTGGTGCAGGCGGCGGCTGCCGGCGAATCGAGCGAGCAGGCCGGCCCCACCGCCAGCTCCACCGGCCGCCCGGCCAACGCGGTGCTGGAGCGCCGCCTGCGCGCGTTGCGCGAGGATGCCGCCAAGATCGCGCTGCGCACGGGGGCCATCGGGCGCGCCATGCGCGCGCGTTCGTAGCCGCAGCGCGGCTCAGCCGCCGTTTGCCTGCGCTTCAGGCATCTCGTCCTCAGGCAGCGTCAGCATGCCGCTGTTGTAGCGGTACTCGTAAATCTCGCCGTAGCGCCCCCAGCCGATCGCCACGCTCAGCACGCGCTCGGCCTCGGCGGACTTGAGGAACTGCTCCAGCTCGCGCAGCACCTGTTCCTCGCCGATCTCTCCCGCTTCGCTCGCTTCCAGCTCGCGGCGTATATGCGCGGCCAGCGCGACGTTGCCCAGCAACTGCTTGCCGAACATCGCCTTGCGTTGCTGCGGCTCGGCCGCGTAGTAAGCGCGGCCCGCATCGGTGGCGGTGATGTCGCCGCGCTCGATCGCCACCAGCCGCACCAGCTGCAGCGCTTCGCAGGCGGGCAGCAGCTCGTCGTCGGTCAGGCCGGCTTCGTCGGCCAGGTGCGGCAGGTCGGCGCGGCCGTCGAAGGGCGCCTCGCACAGCAGGTCGAGGATGGCTTCCATCTGGCTGATGTCGGCGTCGGGCAGGCGGTAGCCGATCTGGCGTGCCGGAGCTTGCGCGGGCAGCCGCGGTTCGGCGGCCGGGGCGGTCATCAGTGCGTAGATCTCGTCGACCAGCGCGCGCACCTGGGCGCTGTCGCGGTTGCGCGGGCGCGGCAGCGCCACCGGCATCTCGGCGCGGATACGGCCCGGGTCGCTCGACAGGATGACGATGCGGTCGGCCATCATCACCGCCTCTTCGATGTTGTGCGAGACGATCAGGATGCTTTTGATGTTGGCGCGGCCGCTTCCCCACAGCTCGAGCATCTCGTCGCGCAGGGTCTCGCCGGTCAGCACGTCCAGCGCGGAGAAGGCCTCGTCCATCAGCAGCAGGTCGGGCTCGGTCACCAGCGCGCGCGCAATGCCCACGCGCTGGCGCATGCCGCCCGACAGCTCGCGCGGCAGCGCGCTGTTGAAGCCGGCCAGCCCGATCATGTCGATCGCGGCTTCGGCGCGGCGCTCACGCTCGGCCCTGGGTACGCCTTGGGCTTCGAGCCCCAGCTCGACGTTCTGCTGTACCGTCAGCCAAGGGAACAGCGCGAACGACTGGAACACCATGGCGATGCCTTCGGCGGTGCCGTCCAGGCGCTCGCCACGAAAACGCACCTCGCCGCGGTCGGCGCCAACCAGGCCGGCCATGATGCGCAGCAGCGTGGACTTGCCCGAGCCGGACTTGCCCAGCATGGCGACGATCTCGCCCTCGCGCAGCGTCAGGTCCACGCCTTCCAGCACCGCGCGGTCGTTCTGGCTGGCGGTGCGGAAGATCTTGCCGACGCCGCGCAGCTCGATCACGGCGCGCGCCGTGGGATTGAGGTTCTCAGCCATTCTTGCCTTACAAGCGGGTGCGCTCTTGCGCGAGTTGATACAAGCGGTTCCACAGCAGCCGGTTGAAGCCGACCACGAACAGCGCCATCACACCGATGCCCAGCGCGATGCGCGGGAAGTCGCCGCGCGCGGTGGTCTCGGCGATATAGCTGCCCAGCCCCGTGGCGACGATGGTGCGGTCGCCCCAGGTCACGTACTCGGACACGATGCTCGCGTTCCACGAGCCGCCGGCGGCGGTGACCAGCCCGGTCAGCAGGCTCGGGAATACCGCGGGGATCAGGAAGCGCTTCCACAGCAGCCAGCCGCGCAGGCCGAAGTTGCGCGCCGCGAGCTTGAGCTCGGTCGGGATGCCCGAGGCGCCTGCGACTACGTTGAACAGGATGTACCACTGCGTGCCGAAGATCAGCAGCGGGCTCAGCCAGATCTCCGGATTGAGCCCGAAGCGTGCGATCAGCATCACCGCCAGCGGGAACATCAGGTTGGCCGGGAAGGCCGCCAGGAACTGCGCCACCGGCTGGGCGATGCGGGCCAGGTCCGGGTTCAGGCCGATGCGGATGCCGATCGGCACCCACACCAGCGCCGCCAGCGCGATCAGCACGACCACGCGCACCATGGTCAGCGTGCCGAGCCACAGCACGTGGCCGACCTCGGCCCAGCCCACCTCGCTGTGGACGAAGTAGCCCACGCGCAGCAGCGCGGCCAGCGCCACCAGCACGATCACGGCATCGCGCACGCGGGCAAACCACTGCATGCGACGCGAGTCGGCCGGCTGCGCGGCGGCACGCGAACGACGGCGGGCGCCCCAGGCGAGGGTGCGCGTGGCCAGCGCTGCCATCTGCGCCAGCAGCGCGCCGACCCAGGCCGAGCGCCGCAGCAGGTCCAGCAGCCATGACTGCGGCAGCTTGTCCTGCGCCAGCGTCTCGAAGCGGAAGCGGTCGGCCCACGCCACCAGCGGGCGGAACAGCAGCTGGTCGTACAGCAGGATGCCGACCAGCATGGCCAGGATCGCCCAGCCGATCGCCGCCAGGTTCTGCTGCTGGATCGCCAGCGCGATGTAGGAGCCGATGCCGGGCAAGCGGATATCGTGGCCCGACACCGAGATCGCCTCGGATGCCACCACGAAGAACCAGCCGCCGGACATCGACATCATCATGTTCCACAGCAGGCCGGGCATGGCAAAGGGCACTTCCAGCCGCCAGAAGCGCTGCCATGGCGACAAGCGGAACATGGCCGCAGCTTCGAGCAAATCGCCCGGAATGGTGCGGAACGACTGGTACAGGCTGAACGCCATGTTCCATGCCTGCGAGGTGAAGATGGCGAAGATCGCCGCGCATTCCACGCCGGCCAGGCTGCCGGGGAAGAGCGCGATAAAGCCAGTCACAGTGATCGACAGGAAGCCCAGTACCGGGATCGACTGCAGGATGTCCAGCGCCGGCACCAGCACCTTCTCGGCGGTGCGGCTCTTGGACGCCAGCGCGGCAAACGCCAGCGAAAACAGCAGCGAGGCCGCCAGCGCCGCCAGCATGCGGATGCTGGTGCGCATCAGGTAATACGGCAGGTAGGCCACGTCCAGGTGCACCGCCAGCTGCTGGTCGGGCTGGAACGGCGCGCTCATCTGCTGCGCGGCGAACGCGACCATCACGATCACGGCCAGGATGATCGGCAGCAGCGCCAGGTCGAAACGGTTCGGCGGCGCGCGCAGCAGCTGGCTATCGAAGCCGGGGGCGGGCTGGGCGGCGCGGCGGTCGGCGGGTGGCATCATGGGCGCTTCTCGGGCTTAGTCGGACTGGGGGCCAGGGCTTGTGGCCCGGCTCCGGTTCGCGGCCCGGCGGACAATGGCAAAGCCCGCATGCCGCCGGCTTCACGCCGGGCGGCGCGCATCCCTTGGTAACGCCCGGCATGGCGGTCTAGTTTACTTGGTGTGGATGACACTTCGCGTACGCCGCCGGCGTGCGCTCAAAGGGATAGGCCATGAAGAAAGCAACCTGGCGCATGGTCGCGCATGGGCGCGTGCAGGGCGTGGGCTACCGCGCCGCCTGTGCCGACGCGGCGGACGAGCTGGGGCTGGGCGGCTGGGTGCGCAACCGGCTCGACGGCACGGTCGAGGTGATGGCGCACGGCACGGTCAAACAGCTCGAAGCGCTGCAAGCGTGGATGGAAACGGGCCCGCCGGAGGCGCGCGTGACGCTCGTCGAGGTGGGGCCTGGGGAAGGGGAGTTTGCCGGCTTCGAGTTCCGGCCGACGATTTAGGCGGGGGCCGCGCTCAGGCGGCGGTCCAGTCGACCTGCGCGCGGCCGTGCGCTTCCAGCCAGCGGTTGGCTTCGCGGAAGTGGCCGCAGCCGAGGAAGCCGCGGTGCGCCGACAGCGGCGACGGGTGCGGCGCTTCCAGCACGCAATGGCCATCGCCCAGCAGCGGTTTCTTGGCCTGCGCATGGCTGCCCCACAGCATGAATACCAGGTTCGGGCGGCTGGCTGCCAGGTTCTGGATCAGGCAGTCCGTGACCGCCTCCCAGCCGCGCCGCGCATGGCTGGCCGCCTGGCCCTGCTCGACCGTCAGCACGGTGTTCAGCAGCAGCACGCCCTGGCGCGCCCAGCCTTCCAGGTTGCCGGAGGTGCGCGGCGGGCAGTTGCCGTCCGCGCCGAACTCGGCGGCGATTTCCTTGAAGATATTGCGCAGGCTGGGCGGCACCTTGATGCCTTCCGGCACCGAAAAGGCCAGGCCGTGCGCCTGTGGCAGCTCAACGCCGCCGACCGTGCCAGTGCCGTGGTACGGATCCTGGCCAAGGATGACTACCTTGACCGCGTCCGGCGGCGTCAGGTGCAGCGCGTGGAAGACGTGGTGTGGGAACACCGGCTTGCCGGCGGCGCGCTCGCCATCGACAAAGGCGGCCAGCTCCTGCCACGCCGGCACCCGGATGCACGGGTCCAGCAGCGTGCGCCAGGCGGCGGGCAGGGCCTCGGCCTGGACCTGCAGGCTGGCGGTCGGCGCGGGCTCGCCGGGGGCGCGGGTGTCGGTGGCGAAGAGATCGGCTTGCATGCGTCGGGAAAGCGGGCGAGGAAAAACGCGATTATGACGGCTTGCCTTCGGCAATGCCTGCCAGGCGGTAGCCGCGTGCGGCCTTGCTGAGGTCGGACGGCGCCAGCGTTGCGATGCCGGCCAGCCGTGCGGCGAAGGCGCGCAGGGCGTCGGCAGCGTGTGCGGCGTCGCCGTCGAGCCATTCCAGTTCGAGTTCCTGGATGGGCTCCTGAGCGGTATTGCCCGGCGCGGTGATGGTGCCGGTATCGAGCGCTGCCTCGATGCGTGCGCCGTCCTGGCTGACCAGCCAGGTGCGGCGGACGAAGTCGGTGCGGAACACCGGGGCCAGCCTGCCGATCATCGGTGCCAGTACGGCCTGCGCCTCGGCCGGAAAGCGCTGCAGGTCGATGGCTTCGCCGGCGATTTCAGTTTCCCATTCATGGCGCGTGGCCAGACCTGCCTGGCTGCTGCCGGCGGTCTTCAGCGTCTGCAACCATTGCGCGCCCTTGCGGCGCAGCCGCAGCGCGGCGCGCGCCTGGGCCAGGTCGCGTTCCGGCGTATCGAGGTAGACGTTGAGCAGGATTGCTTCGCCCTGCGCTTCGCCGTTGGCGTCGAGCCAGGCGGCCAGCGGGGCGAGGGCGGTGTCGGGGACGGCCAGCTTGAGTTCGATTTCCTGGGGCATGGCTCAGGCAAACAACCGCGCCAGTTCCACCCCCGGATCCAGCGCCCGCATGAACGCCTCACCCACCAGGAAGGTATGCACGTTGGCATCGCGCATGCGCTTCACATCTGCCGGGCCAAGGATGCCGGACTCGGTCACTACCAGCTTGTCTGCCGGCATATGCGGCAACAGGTCCAGCGTGTTGTCCAGCGACACCTCAAAGGTGCGCAGGTTGCGGTTGTTCACACCCAGCAGCGGGGTCTTCAGGCGCAGGGCGGCATCGAGCTCATTGTCGCCATGCACTTCCACCAGCACATCCATGCCGAGTTCAAGCGCACAGGCTTCCAGGTCAGCCATCAGGCCCGGGTCCAGCGCGGCCACGATCAGCAGGATGCAGTCGGCGCCCCAGGTGCGCGCTTCATACACCTGGTACAGATCGACCATGAAGTCCTTGCGCAGGGCAGGCAACGGGCAGGCGCCGCGGGCGCGCTTCAGGTAGTCCGCATGCCCCTGGAAGAAGTTCACATCGGTCAGCACCGACAGGCAGGCGGCGCCATGGCTGGCGTAGCTTTCGGCGATGGCCTCTGGCACGAAGTTCTCGCGCAGCACGCCCTTTGAAGGCGACGCCTTTTTGACCTCAGCGATCACACCGGCGTGGCCGGCGGCGATCTTCTCGCGCAGCGCGCGCTCAAAGCCGCGCGGCGCCAGGCCGGGCTCGTTCCGCAGGCTTTCGGCCTCGGCGCGCAGGCTGGGCAGTTCGCGCTTCTTGCGCGCGGCAGAGACTTCGTCGGCCTTCACGGCCAGGATTTTTTGCAGGATGTCGGACATAAGGCTTTCCGCCAGAAAGATGTGGATCAGGCCTTGAACTGCTGCGTGGCGCGCACGAACTGGTCGAGCTTCTCGCGCGCCCCACCGCTGGCGATGGCACCGCGCGCGCGACGAATGCCGTCTTCGACAGAGTCGGCCACGTTGGCGGCGTACAGCGCGGTGCCCGCGTTCAGCGACACGATCTCGCGCGGCGTGCCCGGCACGTTGGACAGCGCTTCCAGCAGCATTTCCTTCGACTCGGCTGCATCGGCCACCTTCAGGCCGCGGTTGGAGATCATCTGCAGGCCGAAGTCCTCGGGGTGGATTTCGTACTCGCGCACCTCGCCGTCCTTCAGTTCGCCCACCAGCGTGGCGGCGCCCAGCGATACCTCGTCCATCCCATCCTTGCCGTACACGACGATGGCGTGCTTCGCGCCCAGCCGCTGCATCACGCGCACCTGGATGCCGACCAGGTCAGGATGGAACACGCCCATCAGGATATTGGGCGCATCGGCGGGATTGGTCAGCGGGCCCAGGATATTGAAGATGGTGCGCACGCCCATTTCCTTGCGGATCGGCGCGACGTTCTTCATCGCCGGATGGTGCGTGGGCGCAAACATAAAGCCGATGCCGGTCTCCTCGATGCACTGGCCGACCTGCTCGGGCGTCAGCATGATGTTGACGCCAAGCGCCTCCAGCACGTCCGCGCTGCCCGACTTGGAACTGACGCCGCGGTTGCCATGCTTGGCGATTTTCGCGCCGGCGGCGGCCGCGACGAACATCGACGCGGTCGAGATATTGAAGGTGTGCGAGCCATCACCGCCGGTGCCGACGATATCGACGAAGTTCTCGCGATCAGCCACCGGCACCTTGTTGGCGAACTCGCGCATCACCTGCGCGGCGGCAGAGATCTCGCCGATGGTTTCCTTCTTCACGCGCAGGCCGGTCAGGATCGCGGCGGCCATCACCGGCGAGATCTGCGCCTGCATGATCTGCCGCATCAGGTGCAGCATCTCGTCATGGAAGATTTCGCGGTGCTCGATGCAGCGCGTCAGGGCTTCTTGCGGCGTGATCATGGCGTTCTCGTTGACAGTCTGGATGGCGTGGTGCGGGCTGGAAGGTGCGGAATCGAGCAGTCTCATCGCGGCGCCTTGACGAAGTTGGCCAGCAGCGCATGGCCATGCTCGGACAGGATCGACTCGGGATGGAACTGCACGCCTTCTACGGCGAGCGTCTTGTGGCGCACGCCCATGATCTCGCCGTCCGGGGTCCAGGCGGTGATCTCCAGGCAATCAGGCAGGGTCTCGCGCTCGATCGCCAGGGAATGATAGCGCGTCACGTCGAAGTGCTTGGGCAGTCCGGCGAACACGCCTTGTTGAGTGGTCTCGATGGTGCTGACCTTGCCGTGCATCACCTGCTTGGCGCGGATCACCTTGCCGCCAAAGGCCTCGCCAATGGCCTGGTGGCCCAGGCACACGCCCAGCATCGGGATCTTGCCGGCAAAGTGCTGCAGCGCCGCCACCGAGATGCCGGCTTCCGTGGGGCTGCACGGGCCCGGCGAGATGCAGATGTGGTCGGGCTTGAGCGCCTCGATCTCCTCGATGGTGATCTCGTCGTTGCGGTAGGTGCGCACGTCTTCGCCCAGTTCGCCGAAATACTGGACCAGGTTATAGGTGAACGAATCGTAGTTGTCGATCATCAGCAGCATGGCGTCTGTCTCCTGTTCTCTCAGATGTCGGAGTCCAGGCCATCCTGGACCTGCTCGGCGGCGCGGATCACGGCGCGCGCCTTGGCTTCAGTTTCCCTCCATTCGGCTTCGGGGTCCGAATCGGCGACGATGCCGGCGGCGGCCTGCACATACAGATTGCCGTCCTTGACGATGCCGGTGCGGATCGCGATCGCCAGGTCCATCTCCCCGCCGAACGACAGGTAGCCCACCGCGCCGCCATAGATGCCGCGCTTGCGCGGCTCGAGCTCGTCGATGATTTCCATCGCATGGACCTTGGGCGCGCCCGACAGCGTGCCGGCCGGAAAGGTCGCGCGTAGCACGTCCAGGTTGCTGATGCCTTCGCGCAGCGTGCCTTCGACCGAGCTGACGATGTGCTGCACGTGCGAGTATTTCTCGATCACCATCTTGTCGGTGACCTTGACCGAACCGGTCTCGGCGATGCGGCCGATATCGTTGCGCGCCAGGTCGATCAGCATCACGTGCTCGGCGATCTCCTTCGGATCCTGCAGCAGCTCGGTGGCGAGCTGGGCGTCCTTCTCCGGCGTGTTGCCGCGCGGGCGCGTGCCGGCCAGCGGGCGGATGGTGACGATGTGTTCGCTGCGCATGTCCCCGTTGGTGCCGACCTTGCGCTCTTCCTGGCGCACCAGGATCTCCGGCGACGCGCCGACTACCTGGAAGTCGCCGAAGTTGTAGAAGTACATGTACGGCGACGGATTCAGCGAGCGCAGCGCGCGGTACAGCGACAGCGGCGCGTCGCGGTAAGGCTTGACCAGGCGCTGGCCGATCTGCACCTGCATCATGTCTCCGGCCATGATGTATTCCTTGGCCTTGTGCACCGCGGCCAGGTAGTCGGCCTTGGTGAACTCGCGGTAGACCTCGGTCTGCACCGACGGGCTGGTGACCGGCACGTCCACCGGCTGGCGCAGCTTCATGCGCAGCTCGCGCAGGCGCTGGCGGGCGCGGGGGTAGGCCTCGGGCGTGGTCGGGTCGGCGTAGACGATCAGGTAGAGCTTGCCCGACAGGTTGTCGATGACGGCCAGTTCCTCGCACAGCAGCAGCTGGATATCGGGCAGGTTCAGGTCATCGGGCTTCTGCGTGTTGGCGAGCTTCTTCTCGATATAGCGCACCGCGTCGTAGCCGAAGTAGCCGGCCAGGCCGCCGCAGAAGCGGGGCAGTCCGGGGCGCAGCGCCACCTTGAAGCGCTTCTCGAACTCGGCGATGAAGTCGAGCGGATTGCCTTCGTGGGTTTCCACCACCTTGCCGTCGGTCACCACCTCGGTGCGGTTGCCGAAGGCGCGCAGCAGGGTGCGGGCATGCAGGCCGATAAACGAAAAGCGCCCGAAGCGCTCGCCGCCCACCACCGATTCCAGCAGGAAGGTGTTGACGCCGCGCGTCTGCGACTGGGCCAGCTTCAGGTACAGCGACAGCGGCGTTTCCAGGTCGGCAAAGGCCTCGGCGATCAGCGGGATGCGGTTGTAGCCCTGGTCGGCCAGCGATTTGAATTCCAGTTCGGTCATGTCGGTCCTCTTGTGCGGCGCGCGCTGCGCGGTGGAGGGGCGCGGCGCCGCTTATCGGCAATCAGGCTGGAGCGAATGGATACCCGCCCCGTTGGCGGGCCGCGGTGCAAGCGGCTTGCGGACAAGACTGCACACGGCCGGGGAAGGGCGTGCGGCGCGTTCTTGAGCTAAACGTAGCACACGAATATGGCGGCTACGCTGGCTTGCGGCGGGTTTTGGTGGGAATGCCCGGCACGGATAGGTACCTTAGCCGGTGTGGCGAGGCCCTCGGGTCGAGGGCTCGTCAGCAGACTCGCGAACGCACTTTACGCCTGTTGGGAGGCGCGCCAGCGACGCCAGGGCCAGGCCTGCCGATCACTGCCAGAAGAGGTGCGTTTGCGGTTGAGAAACATTGAATGTTCAGGGATTTCGGTCGAGATCGACCTTGTTGTGTCGACCTTATCGATGACCTGCCCGGTGTGCCGCAAACAGCTCTGCGGCGTGGGCAATGGAGTCGACTATACCATCGGCCTCGACGGCTTGTACAGGGTTGCCATGGTTGTAACCATAGGGCACCAGCAGCACGCCCATGCCGGCCGCGCGGGCCGCATGGGCGTCGTTTTCCGAGTCGCCCAGCGCCGCCATTGCCGAAGGATCCAGCCGGAATACCTCGGCCACCTTGAGCAGCGGGAAGGGGTCCGGCTTGCGCAGCGCGAAGGCGTCGCCGCCGTAGACCAGCTCGAAATACGGCGCCAGCCCGGTCTTGGCCAGCAGCGGTTCGGTGAAGCTGTAGGGCTTGTTGGTCACGCAGGCCAGGCGCAGCCCGGCCGCCTTCATCGCCGCCAGGCCTTCGCGCACGCCCGGGTAGACCTGCGAGAACTGGCCGTTGATACGGATGTACTCGCGGTCGTACAGCGCGTAGGCATCGGCGAACAGGCCATTGGCGTGCAGCGGCGCGAAGCGCGCGTCGAGCACTCGCCGGATCAGGTTCTCCGAGCCCTTGCCGACATAGCTGATGATCTCCTGCTCGGACATCGGCGCCACCGGGCCCAGGTTGGGGTGCTGGCGGCCCAGCGTCAGCAGCATGGCGTTGATCGACGCATGGAAGTCGCCCGCGGTGTCGACCATGGTGCCGTCCAGGTCGACGATCACGCCTTCGATGCCGCGCCAGTCGGTGCGGCGCAGGGTCACGCCGGCGGTCATTGGGTGACCTGCGGACCGACCTTGGCCAGCTCGCCGCGCAGCGCCGAGATGATGCCGCGGTAGCCGCCGTCCGCGTCCGGCTTGCCGAACACGGCCGAGCCCGCCACGAAGGTGTCGGCACCGGCCGCGGCGATTTCGGCAATGTTGTCCACCTTCACGCCGCCGTCCACTTCCAGCAGGATGGTGCGGCCGGTGCGGGCGGTGTATTCGTCGATGCGCTGGCGCACCGCGCGCAGCTTGTTGAGGGTTTCGGGAATGAACGACTGGCCGCCGAAGCCCGGGTTGACCGACATCAGCAGGATCACGTCCAGGCGGTCCATCACGTGGTCCAGGTGGTGCAGCGGCGTGGCCGGGTTGAACACCAGGCCGGCCTGGCAGCCGTGGTCACGGATCAGCGCGAGCGAGCGGTCCACGTGCTCGCTGGCTTCCGGGTGGAACGTGATGATATTGGCGCCCGCCTTGGCAAAGTCCGGGATGATCCGGTCCACCGGTCGCACCATCAGGTGCACGTCGATCGGCGCGGTCACGTGCGGGCGGATTGCCTCGCACACCAGCGGGCCCACGGTCAGGTTGGGCACGTAATGGTTGTCCATCACGTCGAAGTGGATCCAGTCGGCGCCGGCCTCGGTCACGCGGCGCACTTCCTCGCCCAGGCGGGCAAAGTCGGCGGACAGGATGGACGGGGCGATGCGGAAGGTGGGCGTGCTCATGGCGATGGCGGCGAGGATGGGGGAGGAATGCTGTTTGCGCCTCAGCCGCGATGCCTGAGGCTGGCGGCGGAGGGACGTCCGGCGGGCCGTGGCGTGCGCTCCGGGGCGCTGTCCGGGACGGCCAGGCTATGAAAGGGCTATATTCTAACGCCGCCCCCGCCGTTCCGTGCTTTTGCGGCTGCTCTTGCCCGTGCCGCGCCCATCCCGCACAATGCGGCTACCCAATTCCCCTTGCCGGACGCCTGCCGCCGGCCCTGCCCACGATGAGCGAGTACGCTTTCTCCGTTTCGGTACGTACCCAGTACCTGCCGGACCAGTCAGATCCCGAGCGCGGGCGCCATGCCTTCGCCTACACCATCACCATCCACAATACCGGGGAGGTGGCGGCGCAGCTGATCTCGCGCCACTGGCTCATCACCGACAGCGACAACGGCACGCAGGAAGTCGCCGGCCTCGGCGTGGTCGGCCACCAGCCGCTGCTCAAGCCGGGCGAGCATTTCGAATACACCAGCTGGGCCACCATCTCGACCCCGATCGGTTCGATGAAGGGCGAGTACTTCTGCGTGGCTGAGGACGGCCACCGCTTCGAGGTGCCGATCCCGGAATTCGCGCTGGTACTGCCGCGCATGCTGCACTGAGCGCGCGGCGCGGTCTGGAAGCCTGGGGAACCTACTGGCGCTTCGCGTTGTCCTGATCCTGCGCCGGCGCTTCGGGTGCCGGCGAGGCCTGGCGGGACGGATGGTTGTCCGGCGCGCGCGTGGGACGCGGGTTCTTTTTGGCCGTGCCCATGGTCCAGACCACGATAAAGATCAGCAGGAACAGCGCCACGCCGGCTTCCAGGGCGAACAGCAGCATGGGATGGGCTTCGAAGAACTTGCTCATGGCGGATGCGGCGAAAGCCCGCGGAGGCGCAGGCAGCGGTAAGGTTGACTGGTGATTGTAGGGCAATCGGCCCGGCGATCCATGCCGGTACGGTGCTGGAGCAGTGCCGGCGGCCGACACTGAACAACAAGCAAGATGGCATACGCGGATTTCCTTTCGATTTCTCCTGGTTCTTCCTCGCGCCTGGGCGCTCCCGCCCGCGCCTGGCTCGCCCTGGCTGGCGCTGCCGCGCTCCTGGCCGGCTGCATGAGCGGCCCACCGCCGCGCATCGAGACTGGCCCGGCCGGCACCACGCCGCCGTCGGCGTCGTCGCAGAAGGGCAGGCTGCAGGCCGCCAGCTGGAACGAGATCGGCGGCTGGACCCAGGACGACGTGCGCGCCGCCTGGCCCGCGCTGCAGGCCAGCTGCCAGGCGCTGAAGAAGCGCGCCGAATGGAGCCGCGCCTGCGCCGCCGGGCTGATGGTCGATGCCGGCGACGTCAACGCCATGCGTGCCTACTTCGAAAGCAACTTCCAGCCGTATCGCGTGGTCAACGGCGATGGCACCGACAGCGGCCTGATCACCGGCTACTACGAGCCGATCCTGCACGGCTCGCGCACGCGCCAGGGCCAGTACCAGGTGCCGCTGTACCGCAAGCCCGCGCAGTTCGCCAACCGCCCGCTGCCGGGCCGTGCCGAGCTGCTGCAGAACCCGGCCATGCGCGGCAATGAACTGGTGTGGGTGGACGATCCGGTCGAGGCCGCCTTCCTGCAGATCCAGGGCTCGGGCCGTATCCGGATGGCCGACGGCACCATGATGCGGGTCGGCTTCGGCGGTACCAACGACCAGCCGTTCCGCTCGTTTGGCAAGTGGCTGCTCGACCGCGGCGAGATCACGCCGGCGCAGGCCACCATGCAGGGCATCAAGGCCTGGGCGCGCGCCAATCCGGGGCGCGTCGAGGAGATGCTGAACATCAACCCGCGTTTCGTCTTCTTCCGCGAGCTGCCGCCCAACAACGACGGCCCGGTGGGCGCGCTGGGCGTGCCGCTGACCGCGGAGCGCTCGATCGCGGTCGATCCGGCCACCATCCCGCTGGGCGTGCCGGTGTTCCTGTCGACCACGCGCCCGCTGTCGAGCGAGCCGATCCAGCGCCTGATGTTCGCGCAGGACACCGGCAGCGCCATCAAGGGCGGGGTGCGCGCGGACTTCTTCTGGGGGGCCGGCGATGCCGCCGGCGAGACCGCGGGCCGCATGAAGCAGGGCGGCCGCATGTGGGTGCTGATGCCGCGCAGCTGACGCGCCGCGCGGCACCGGCAGGCACCCGCACTAGCGCGGGCGCTGGTCGAACTCAGCGCGGGCGCTGATCCACAATACGCCGCGCCTTGCCCACCGAGCGCTCGATGCCGCCCTCGGGCAGCACCTCGATCCCGGCGGTGACGCCGATATAGCCCTTGATCTCGTTCGCCAGGCGCTCGCGCGCCGCCTGCGCCAGCCCCGGCTCGCTGCCGTGGGCGCACTCCACGCGCACGGTCAGCGCGTCCATGTGGCCCTCCTTGCTCAGCACGCACTGGTAGTGGGGCGCCAGCTCGGCGTGCTTCAGGATCAGTTCCTCGATCTGCGACGGGAACACGTTGACGCCGCGCACGATCATCATGTCGTCGGTGCGGCCGGTGACCTTCTCCATGCGGCGGAACGCCGGGCGCGCCGTGCCGGGCAGCAGCCGGGTCAGGTCGCGGGTGCGGTAGCGCACCACCGGCATCGCCTCCTTGGTCAGCGAGGTGAACACCAGTTCGCCGAACTCGCCGTCGGGCAGCACCTCGCCGGTATCCGGGTCGATCACTTCCGGGTAGAAGTGGTCTTCCCAGATGGTCGGGCCGTCCTTGGTCTCGGCGCACTCGTTGGCCACGCCAGGGCCCATCACCTCGGACAGGCCGTAGATATCGACCGCCGAGATGCCCATGCGCTTCTCGATCGCCAGCCGCATCTCGGGCGTCCACGGCTCCGCCCCGAAAATCCCCACTTGCAGCGAACTGCTGGCCGGGTCGATGCCCTGGCGCTCGAACTCGTCGGCGATCGCCAGCATATAGCTGGGCGTCACCATGATGACCTCGGGCTTGAAGTCCAGGATCAGCTGCACCTGGCGCTCGGTCTGGCCGCCGCCGAAGGGGATCGCGGTCAGGCCGGCCTTTTCCACCCCGTAGTGCGCGCCCAGCCCGCCGGTGAACAGTCCGTAGCCATAGCTGATATGCACCTTGTCGCCGCGCCGCGCGCCCGAGGCGCGGATCGAGCGCGCCATCACCGTGGCCCAGTTGTCGATGTCCTTGAGCGTGTAGCCGACTACGGTCGGCTTGCCGGTGGTGCCGGAGGAGGCGTGGATCCGTGCCACGCGGTCCTGCGGCACCGCGAACATGCCGAACGGGTAGTTGTCGCGCAGGTCCTGCTTGCTGGTGAACGGGAAGCGCGCCAGGTCGGCCAGCGAACGGAGCTGGTCAGGGTGGACGCCGGCTTCGTCGAACTTGCGGCGGTACACCGGCGAGTTGCCGTAGGCGTGGTTGAGCGACCACTTCAGCCGTTCCAGCTGCAAGGCCTGCAGCTCGGCGCGGCTGGCGGTCTCGATCGGATCCAGGGGCAGATCGGTCAGGCGCGTGCTCATGTCGTCTCCTGCACGGGGGCTTTTGTCGTACGTAGGCTGCTGCTCAGGCGCCGTCGGGCGGGGGCACCACGTGTCCCTTGATCTGTGCCGACTTGCCGCGGAACATCGCCACCACCTCGCCCGCGGCGTTGGTCACGCGGATGTCGTAGACGCCGTGCCGGCCGGAGCGGACTTGCTCGACGGCCTCCGCGGTCAGCAAGTCACCGCCGTGCACGGGTTTGAGGAACTCGATGCTGCAGCCGGCCGCCACGGTGTTGATATTGTGGCTGTTGCAGGCGAAGGCGAAGGTCGAGTCGGCCAGCGTGAACATCAGGCCGCCGTGGCAGATGCCGTGTCCGTTGAGGAATTCCTTGCGCACCGGCATGGTCAGCCGGGCGTAGCCGGGGCGAACGGTTTCGACCGTGATCCCCAGCCAGCGGCTGCAGGTATCGGCTTCATACATGGCGGCGGCGGCCGCTTCGGCGAGGGCCTGGGGGTCCTGTTTCAAGCGTGTCTCCTATCTGCGCAGGGGGGCTTACTTGCCGGTGAAGCGCGGGGCGCGTTTTTCGAGGAAGGCGTTGACGCCCTCGGCATAGTCGGCGGACTGGCCGAGTTCGCGCTGCAGGTCGCGTTCCATTTCGAGCTGGGCGTCCAGCGTCGCGGTGGTGCTGGCGTACATGGCGCGCTTGATCGCGGCCAGCGCCCGGGTCGGCTGGCCGGCCAGGTGCGTGGCCAGTGCCAGCGCCTGCTCAGGCAGCAGCGGGTCGTCCATCGCTTCCCAGATCAGGCCCCGCTTCTCAGCCTCCTCGGCGGACAGGCGCTCGCCGGTCATCGCCAGTCCCAATGCCCGCGCCATGCCGATGCGCCGCGGCAGCAGCCAGGTGCCACCGGAATCCGGCACCAGCCCGATCTTGACGAAGGCCTGGATGAAGGTGGCCGAGCGTGCAGCCAGCACCATGTCGCAGGCCAGCGCCAGGTTGGCGCCGGCCCCGGCCGCGGTGCCGTTGACAGCCGCTACCACTGGCAAGGGCAGCGCCTGCAGCCGGCGGATCAGCGGGTTGAACCAGGTATCGATCAGTTCGCCCAGGTCCGTCATGTGGCCGGGCGTGAAGTCCAGGTCACCCAGGTCCTGGCCGGCGCAGAAGCCGCGGCCCGCGCCGGTCAGCAGCAGGGCACGGGCGCCGCCGGCTTCGACGTGGTCGAGCGCCTGCTGCAGTGCCTTGTGCATCTCGCGGGTAAAGCTGTTGAGCTTGTCGGGGCGATTCAGTGTGATCACGGCGACCGCGCCTTGCCATCTCAGCAAGACCGGGCCGGCGTCGATGCTGACCGGCTGGCCAGCGGGCGTGGACATCGGGGGCATAGGTTGTCTCCTACCTATATTGTTCTCGCGGTCGGCGCGGGCTGATGGTTGCCGTGGTGCTGCTTAAATAAGCCGACCGGTCGGTCGGCAAATGGTAGCACTAATCTTCGTGCGCGAGTATTGTCTCGCTGGATAAAGAGATTGACCCACTTACGCACAGAGGAGAAGACATGTCGTACGAAAACATCCTGGTCGAGACCCGCGGCCGTGTTGGCCTGGTCACGCTGAACCGCCCGAAGGCCCTGAACGCGCTCAACGACGCGCTGATGGATGAACTCGGAGCCGCGCTGACGGCCTTCGACCAGGATGAGGGCATCGGTGCCATCGTCATTACCGGCAGCGAGCGTGCCTTCGCCGCCGGCGCCGATATTGGCATGATGGCCCAGTACTCCTTTATGGATGTGTACAAGGGCGACTACATTACCCGCAACTGGGAAACCATCCGCAAGATCCGCAAGCCGGTGATTGCCGGCGTGGCCGGTTACGCGCTGGGCGGCGGCTGCGAGCTGGCGATGATGTGCGACATCATCATCGCGGCGGACTCGGCTAAATTTGGCCAGCCGGAAGTGAAGCTCGGCACCATGCCCGGCGCGGGCGGCACCCAGCGCCTGCCGCGCGCGGTGTCCAAGGCCAAGGCCATGGACCTGTGCCTGACCTCCCGGATGATGGACGCCGCCGAAGCCGAGCGCTCGGGCCTGGTGTCGCGCGTGGTCCCGGCCGACAAGCTGCTGGACGAGGTGCTGGCGGCAGCCGAAACCATCGCCGGCTTCTCGCTGCCGGTGGTCATGATGATCAAGGAGTCGGTCAACGCCGCCTACGAGACCACGCTGGCCGAAGGCGTGCGCTTCGAGCGCCGGCTGTTCCACGCCACCTTTGCCAGCGAGGATCAGAAGGAAGGCATGGCCGCTTTCGTCGAGAAACGCAGCCCGAATTTCCAGCATCGCTGAGATCTTGATAGGGGAATACCCGAGGCGCACGCGGGGGTATTCAGATGCCGCCGCGTCGCCTTTTCAGGTGATTTTCTTTTCTGCTCAAGGGCTTACAAGATAATCACCGGAACCCCTAGCCGATCCTCGTGACAAAGTTGTTGCAAGGGACGCGAAACCGGCCTACTATTCGCCCCCTCGCAACACGAACCGCAGCGCTGCAAAGCAGACGCAGCAAGGGTTGCGGGGTCGGCCGGGAGGTTGGCGCAGCGAGGTTTGCAGCGCTGACCGCAGCAAAAAAAGATTGCTGAAACGGTTGACGAAACGAAGAAAGCTCTGCATAATCTCTTTCTCTGCTGCTGACGCAGCGACGCAAACGGCAAAGCCGGATGCGCGGCCGAAAGGCCAGGTTCTTTAACAACCAAACAACCGATAAGTGTGGGCGCTGGGTAGCGGACGCCGCTGTCTTCGGACAGTGTTGCTTCAAAAGTTATCAGTGCTCGCACAGCAAAACGTGACTGGATCTCCGGATCTGGTCAGTCAGTTTTCTGAGAGTGAGCGACCGCTCGAAAGAGCGAGGGCCCGCGAGGGTCCACACAGAGATTGAACTGAAGAGTTTGATCCTGGCTCAGATTGAACGCTGGCGGCATGCCTTACACATGCAAGTCGAACGGCAGCACGGGCTTCGGCCTGGTGGCGAGTGGCGAACGGGTGAGTAATACATCGGAACGTGCCCTGTAGTGGGGGATAACTAGTCGAAAGATTAGCTAATACCGCATACGACCTGAGGGTGAAAGCGGGGGACCGCAAGGCCTCGCGCTACAGGAGCGGCCGATGTCTGATTAGCTAGTTGGTGGGGTAAGAGCCTACCAAGGCGACGATCAGTAGCTGGTCTGAGAGGACGATCAGCCACACTGGGACTGAGACACGGCCCAGACTCCTACGGGAGGCAGCAGTGGGGAATTTTGGACAATGGGGGCAACCCTGATCCAGCAATGCCGCGTGTGTGAAGAAGGCCTTCGGGTTGTAAAGCACTTTTGTCCGGAAAGAAATGGCCTGGGTGAATACCCCGGGTCGATGACGGTACCGGAAGAATAAGCACCGGCTAACTACGTGCCAGCAGCCGCGGTAATACGTAGGGTGCGAGCGTTAATCGGAATTACTGGGCGTAAAGCGTGCGCAGGCGGTTTTGTAAGACAGGCGTGAAATCCCCGAGCTTAACTTGGGAATGGCGCTTGTGACTGCAAGGCTAGAGTATGTCAGAGGGGGGTAGAATTCCACGTGTAGCAGTGAAATGCGTAGAGATGTGGAGGAATACCGATGGCGAAGGCAGCCCCCTGGGACGTCACTGACGCTCATGCACGAAAGCGTGGGGAGCAAACAGGATTAGATACCCTGGTAGTCCACGCCCTAAACGATGTCAACTAGTTGTTGGGGATTCATTTCTTCAGTAACGTAGCTAACGCGTGAAGTTGACCGCCTGGGGAGTACGGTCGCAAGATTAAAACTCAAAGGAATTGACGGGGACCCGCACAAGCGGTGGATGATGTGGATTAATTCGATGCAACGCGAAAAACCTTACCTACCCTTGACATGCCACTAACGAAGCAGAGATGCATCAGGTGCCCGAAAGGGAAAGTGGACACAGGTGCTGCATGGCTGTCGTCAGCTCGTGTCGTGAGATGTTGGGTTAAGTCCCGCAACGAGCGCAACCCTTGTCTCTAGTTGCTACGCAAGAGCACTCTAGAGAGACTGCCGGTGACAAACCGGAGGAAGGTGGGGATGACGTCAAGTCCTCATGGCCCTTATGGGTAGGGCTTCACACGTCATACAATGGTGCGTACAGAGGGTTGCCAACCCGCGAGGGGGAGCTAATCCCAGAAAACGCATCGTAGTCCGGATCGTAGTCTGCAACTCGACTACGTGAAGCTGGAATCGCTAGTAATCGCGGATCAGCATGCCGCGGTGAATACGTTCCCGGGTCTTGTACACACCGCCCGTCACACCATGGGAGTGGGTTTTGCCAGAAGTAGTTAGCCTAACCGCAAGGAGGGCGATTACCACGGCAGGGTTCATGACTGGGGTGAAGTCGTAACAAGGTAGCCGTATCGGAAGGTGCGGCTGGATCACCTCCTTTCCAGAGGCTTGTGTCTCAAGCCTAGCGTTCACACTTATCGGTTTGTTTGCTGTTACAGCCAAGGGTCTGTAGCTCAGGTGGTTAGAGCACCGTCTTGATAAGGCGGGGGTCGTAGGTTCAAGTCCTACCAGACCCACCAAGTTATCCAAAGGGGGATTAGCTCAGCTGGGAGAGCACCTGCTTTGCAAGCAGGGGGTCGTCGGTTCGATCCCGTCATCCTCCACCATCACCTGGTACCTTGGATTGGTTGTCAAATGAAAGCGCATCGCGACGATGAGGTTGCGAGTGTTTTCATTTGGCATTGCCAAGCGATCTAACGATCGGCTGTTCTTTAAAAATATGGGATGTAGTAAAGGTGTCGTGAAGCCTTGATGAGAGGCTGCAGTACAAAACACGATACCGGGTTGTGATTGTATCAACCAAAATGTATTTAAGTGATCGAAAGATGACTTGGAATACGGCACAAATGCGAGAACTCATCCTGTAGCGACTAGTTTCGAGCGATCGAGACACACTCGTTATAGGGTCAAGCGAACAAGTGCATGTGGTGGATGCCTTGGCGATCACAGGCGATGAAGGACGCGGTAGCCTGCGAAAAGCTTCGGGGAGCTGGCAAACAAGCTTTGATCCGGAGATGTCCGAATGGGGAAACCCGGCCCGTATGGGTCATCCGTAACTGAATCCATAGGTTACGGAAGCGAACGCGGCGAACTGAAACATCTAAGTAGCTGCAGGAACAGAAATCAACCGAGATTCCCAAAGTAGTGGCGAACGAAATGGGAAGAGCCTTGTACTCTTTAGCAGCATTGTTAGCAGAACGGGATGGAAAGCCCGGCCATAGCAGGTGATAGCCCTGTATGCGAAAACAGCGTTGTGGAACTAGGTGTACGACAAGTAGGGCGGGACACGTGAAATCCTGTCTGAAGATGGGGGGACCATCCTCCAAGGCTAAATACTCGTGATCGACCGATAGTGAACCAGTACCGTGAGGGAAAGGCGAAAAGAACCCCGGGAGGGGAGTGAAATAGATCCTGAAACCGCATGCATACAAACAGTCGGAGCCCTTTCGGGGGTGACGGCGTACCTTTTGTATAATGGGTCAGCGACTTACATTCAGTGGCAAGCTTAACCGATTAGGGAAGGCGTAGCGAAAGCGAGTCCGAACAGGGCGTTGAGTCGCTGGGTGTAGACCCGAAACCAGATGATCTATCCATGGCCAGGTTGAAGGTGCGGTAACACGTACTGGAGGACCGAACCCACTAACGTTGAAAAGTTAGGGGATGAGCTGTGGATAGGGGTGAAAGGCTAAACAAATCTGGAAATAGCTGGTTCTCTCCGAAAACTATTTAGGTAGTGCCTCGTGTCTCACCTTCGGGGGTAGAGCACTGTCATGGTTGGGGGGTCTATTGCTGATTACCCCGCCATAGCAAACTCCGAATACCGAAGAGTGCAATCACGGGAGACAGACATCGGGTGCTAACGTCCGGTGTCAAGAGGGAAACAACCCAGACCGCCAGCTAAGGTCCCCAAATATGGCTAAGTGGGAAACGAAGTGGGAAGGCTAAAACAGTCAGGAGGTTGGCTTAGAAGCAGCCACCCTTTAAAGAAAGCGTAATAGCTCACTGATCGAGTCGTCCTGCGCGGAAGATGTAACGGGGCTAAGCCATATACCGAAGCTGCGGACGCACGCAAGTGCGTGGTAGGAGAGCGTTCTGTAAGCCTGTGAAGGTGTCTTGTAAAGGATGCTGGAGGTATCAGAAGTGCGAATGCTGACATGAGTAGCGATAAAGGGGGTGAAAGGCCCCCTCGCCGTAAGCCCAAGGTTTCCTACGCAACGTTCATCGGCGTAGGGTGAGTCGGCCCCTAAGGCGAGGCAGAGATGCGTAGCTGATGGGAAGCAGGTTAATATTCCTGCACCGTCGTATGATGCGATGGGGGGACGGATCGCGGAAGGTTGTCCGGGTGTTGGAAGTCCCGGTCCCTGCATTGGAGAAGGCGCTCAGGCAAATCCGGGCGCGGAATTCAAGGATGCGGGGCGAGCGGCCTAGTGCTGCGAAGCAATTGGAAGTGGTTCCAAGAAAAGCCTCTAAGCTTCAGTCATACGAGACCGTACCGCAAACCGACACAGGTGGGCGAGATGAGTATTCTAAGGCGCTTGAGAGAACTCGGGAGAAGGAACTCGGCAAATTGGTACCGTAACTTCGGGATAAGGTACGCCCTGGTAGCTTGACTGGCCTGCGCCAGAAGGGTGACGGGGTTGCAATAAAATGGTGGCTGCGACTGTTTAATAAAAACACAGCACTCTGCAAACACGAAAGTGGACGTATAGGGTGTGACGCCTGCCCGGTGCCGGAAGATTAAATGATGGGGTGCAAGCTCTTGATTGAAGTCCCGGTAAACGGCGGCCGTAACTATAACGGTCCTAAGGTAGCGAAATTCCTTGTCGGGTAAGTTCCGACCTGCACGAATGGCGTAACGATGGCCACACTGTCTCCTCCCGAGACTCAGCGAAGTTGAAGTGTTTGTGATGATGCAATCTCCCCGCGGCTAGACGGAAAGACCCCATGAACCTTTACTGTAGCTTTGCATTGGACTTTGAACCGATCTGTGTAGGATAGGTGGGAGGCTTTGAAGCGTGGACGCTAGTCTGCGTGGAGCCGTCCTTGAAATACCACCCTGGTTTGTTTGAGGTTCTAACCTTGACCCGTGAATCCGGGTCGGGGACAGTGCATGGTAGGCAGTTTGACTGGGGCGGTCTCCTCCCAAAGTGTAACGGAGGAGTTCGAAGGTACGCTTGGTACGGTCGGACATCGTACCTAAAGTGCAATGGCAAAAGCGTGCTTAACTGCGAGACCGACAAGTCGAGCAGGTGCGAAAGCAGGACATAGTGATCCGGTGGTTCTGAATGGAAGGGCCATCGCTCAACGGATAAAAGGTACTCTGGGGATAACAGGCTGATACCGCCCAAGAGTTCATATCGACGGCGGTGTTTGGCACCTCGATGTCGGCTCATCTCATCCTGGGGCTGTAGCCGGTCCCAAGGGTATGGCTGTTCGCCATTTAAAGAGGTACGTGAGCTGGGTTTAAAACGTCGTGAGACAGTTTGGTCCCTATCTGCCGTGGGCGTTGGAATCTTGACGGGGGCTGCTCCTAGTACGAGAGGACCGGAGTGGACGTACCGCTGGTGTACCTGTTGTCTCGCCAGAGGCATCGCAGGGTAGCTATGTACGGAAGAGATAACCGCTGAAAGCATCTAAGCGGGAAACTCGCCTGAAGATGAGGATTCCCTGGAGCCCTGAGCTCCTTGAAGGGTCGTTCGAGACCAGGACGTTGATAGGCTGGGTGTGGAAGCGCAGTAATGCGTTAAGCTAACCAGTACTAATTGCCCGTAAGGCTTGATCCTATAACCAGTGTGTTTTGCCTGGTGTGTGTGATCGCAACTGTGCCCGAACAGTTGACACAATACGCACAACCCCAACTACATCCCTATTCGCAGCGTTGACCTCAACCTCAGCGCTGCAACCCCTTATGCCTGGTGACCATAGCGAGTTGGAACCACCCCTTCCCATCCCGAACAGGTCCGTGAAACGACTCCGCGCCGATGATAGTGCGGATTACCCGTGTGAAAGTAGGTCATCGCCAGGCTCTTATACCGCAGAACCCCAGCCCTCACAGGCTGGGGTTTTTGCTTTGGGGCGCGCAAAAAGCGCATGCCCATCCCCTTCTGGCCCGCAGCCAGGGACACGTCCGTTGTTTTCGCGCTGCAACCCGGGTCGCCCGGCATTCCGGCGCCGCTGGCCTTCTGCTATGTTCGACACCCAAGTGCCCGCACGCGGCACGAAGTCGTTTGCAACAGCGTTTTGCAGCAAGCAGTGAGCAATAGCCAGGCCTTCGCCCAGGAAGCAAGGCCGGTTTCGGGATTCGAGGGGTTACATGACGGCCAAGGTGTTTCGGCTGGTTTTCACCGGCGCCGCCGGCGCGCTGCTGCTGGCAGGATGCGCTTCCACTCCCCCAACTTCGGCGGTGCCCTCAGGCGATACGGCCGCCACGGCCGCCAGCTCCGCGATCGATTGCCAGGCTTTCGGCAGGCGTATGTCCGCATACACGGCCGCGCAGGCGGCAACCGAAGCCCGGGCGGTGTCGTCGATCGAGCCGCTGGCCGCCGCCAACACCGGTGCGGTCGAGGCGGAATCCGGTGAGGATGGCGAATCCGCCGACTATGCACCGCACCCGATCCTCGCCACGCTGCCGCTGTTCTCCATTGCGCAGCGCCGCGATCAACTGCCGGTCGGCTGGCAGCCCTGGACGATCAACCGCAACAAGATCCCGACCCGCTATTCAATGGCCGAAGTCGACCAGCGCGTGGTCGTCCACGCGCAGGCCGAGAGCTCGGCATCCGGCCTCTATGTCCCGCTGCGGGACCGCGATGCCGGCATGCTGCGCTGGACCTGGAAGACCAGCGGCATCATCCGCAACGCCGACAACGGCCACGGCCAGCGCGAAGATTCACCGCTGCGCCTGTTTGTTGCCTTCGATGGCGACAAGGGCGGCCTGCCGCTGAAGGACCAGCTGATGTACGAGATGGCGCGGCTGACCACCGGCCGCGAAATGCCCTACGCCACGCTGATGTATATCTGGGGCGGACGGCGCGCCGAAGGTTCGGTGCTGTCCAATCCCCATACCGACCGTGTGCGCATGATCGTGGTGGATAGCGGCATGAAGCACACCAATGAATGGCGATGCCACGAACGCGACCTGCGCGCGGACTATCGCAAGGCATTCGGGACGGATCCGGGCCGTGTCATTGCCGTCGGCATCATGACCGATACCGACAACACCAAGAGCAAGGTCGAGTCCTGGTACGGGGATATCGCGCTGGACTGAAGCGGTCGCGCGGACGGACGCAAGCTCAGCCGCCGACCGGCTCGGCCAGCGCCAGCACCGCGAACGAGGCCAGCCAGTGCGTGGCGACGTACTGGCCCTCGACGGCCTGCGGCAGCGAGGCGTCGAGATGGTCCGACCACGCCCGGACGGCCAGAGGCCGCAGCGGCTCGGGCAGCGCGGGTTCGAGCAAGCGCCAGCACCAGGCACGCGACAGGTTCAGCCCGTCCAGGTGCGTAGTCTTGGGATCGCCGCGGTTGGCGACTTCGACCGGCGTCATCCAGTTGGCCAGCTCCACCGGCCCGGGCGCGAACAGCTCCCACCATTCCGCAAACGCACCACCGTCCATGACGGCATGCATCAGCACGGCCTCGGTCATGCCGCCCGACAGGAATTCATCGCCGCCGGGTTCATAGCGGGCAGGATAGCTCCGGTCATGGGCGAACCAGCGATGCGCGCGCCGCACGATCGCGCGCCGCAAGGCCGGGTCCTGCTGGGTGCGCGCATAAGCCAGCGCCATCACCAGCGCGAAGGCACTGTTGTAGTGAGTGCCGGTGCGCACCGGGAAATCCGCCACATCGAGGAAATCCGACAGCTGCCGGGCGAGGTGCAACGCCAGCGGAGCGCAGGCCGCGGCCCAGCCGGCCGCCTGCGCGCCCTGCTGCGACAAGGCGAGCAGCTCAGCCTGAAGCTTCAGCACCCAGCCCCAGCCATAGGGGCGTTCGAAGGTCCGCGAACCGGGGCGATGGAAATACTCGAGCTCGACCGCGATGTTCTGCGGCCGCAACTGCCGGTCGAGGGTCTCGCGGATGCGGGGCGCCTCCTCCAGGTCCGGGAACAGCACCAGCAGCCGCACCAGCAGCCAGTGCATATGCACGCTGGAATGCCAGTCATAGCTGCCGCAGAAGACCGGATGCCATGCTGCCGGCTCGGCGACATCGCCGGCGCCGGCCATCATGTGATCCAGCTTGTACGGATAGCGGCGCAGGACATTGTCCAGCGCCACGCGCGCAAAGCTGCGCGCCGTCTCGCGATCCAGCGCCGAGCGGCCCATCGCAAAAGCTCCCCAGTTATTGTCGTTATCGACTGCCTTGCCCTGCTGTCACGCAGGTGCCAGCCATTTCTCCACCAGCCGCACGAAGAAGGTCGAGCCGACCGGCAGTAGTTCGTCGTTGAAGTCGTAGCTCGGGTTGTGCAGCATGCAGGGCCCCATGCCGTGCCCGGACTCGCGGTGCGCGCCGTCGCCGTTGCCGAGGAACAGGTAGCAGCCGGGCTTGTGCTGCAGCATGAAGGAGAAATCCTCGGCGCCCATGGTGGGCTCGACATTGCTGTCGACGTTGGCCGCGCCGACCAGCTCCGCCGCCACCGATGTGGCAAAGCCGGTTTCCGCCTCGCTGTTGATGGTCGGCGGATAGTTGCGGTGGAATTCGTACTCGATGGTGCAGTCGAATGCCGTCGCCACCGCGCGCGCCACTTCCTCCATGCGCCGCTCGATCAGGTCGAGCACCGGCACCGTGAACGTGCGCACCGTGCCGCCGATCCAGGCCTGGTCCGGCACGATATTGGTCGCGTCGCCGGCGTGAAACTGCGTGACCGAGATCACCGCGGTGTCGATCGGCCGCTTGTTGCGGGTGATGATGCCCTGCAGTGCCGACACGATCTGGGCCGCGGTGAAGACCGGGTCGTTGCCGTTGTGGGGCATCGCCGCATGCGCGCCCTTGCCCCGCACGACGATGCGGAATTCGTTGCTCGATGCCATCAGCGGGCCGGCGCGGGTGCCGAAGGCGCCGACCGGCATACCCGGCCAGTTGTGCAGGCCGAACACCGCATCGCACGGGAAGCGGTCGAACAGACCGTCGTTGATCATTTCGCGGGCGCCGCCGCCGCCTTCCTCGGCCGGCTGGAAGATCAGGTGCACGGTGCCGTCGAAAGGCTTGTGCTGCGCCAGATGGCGCGCCGCGCCGAGCAGCATCGCGGTGTGGCCGTCGTGGCCGCATGCGTGCATCTTGCCGGCGTGCTGCGAGCGGTGGCCGAAGGTGTTGGCCTCCTGCAGCGGCAGCGCGTCCATGTCGGCGCGCAGGCCGATGGTGCGGGCGCTGTTGCCGTTGCGGATCACACCGACCAGGCCGGTGGTGCCCAGGCCGCGATGCACTTCGATGCCCCAGGACTCCAGATTCCGCGCGACTACGTCGGCGGTGCGCTGTTCTTCGAAGCAGAGTTCCGGGTGGGCGTGGATATCGCGGCGGATCGCCTGGATTTCGGCTTGCGCCTGCAGGATTTCGGGAATGAGCTTCATGATGCCTGGCTACCGGAGCGTTAATGGGCGCTAGGGGGCGTTAGCGTTGGATACCCCGATCATACGATGCCTGCCCGCAAAGCGCCAAAATGCGGCGATTCCTGCGCCGCCGCCGGTTTGGCGCGGTGCAATATGCCACGTGATGTGGGTTTCCCCGCATTGCGGCGGCATGTGCACTGCTGGAACAGTTCATGCTTGAAGTGCCCGGCCGGCAATTTCATCGTTTTGCGAGTGCGCAACCGCACCAAAACGCAGCGCTGCCCGCGTGACCTGCGGCCCGGCGCCTTGCCGATCATAACGTCTGCTTCACTTCCTACAGGGAGAATTGCGCGATGTCCCTTCGCACTTTCAAGAAGGCAATTGGTGTTGTCGCGGTGGCCGGGGCCCTTGGCCTGGCATGCGCCGGCACCGCCCAGGCCGCGGACCTCAAACTGGCCATGAGTTCGCCGCCGACCTCGATGGATCCGCACTTCTACAACCTGTTCTCCAATATCAACGTGTCGGAGCACGTGTTCGACTCGCTGGTCAAGATGGACCCGGACAGCCGCATCATCCCGGGCCTGGCCGAGTCATGGAAACTGGTCAACAACCTCACCTGGGAATTCAAGATCCGCAAGGGCGTGAAGTTCCACGACGGCTCCGAACTGACCACCGAGGACGTGGTCTGGTCGCTGGACCGCCCGGCCACCATCCAGAACAGCCCGGGCAAATTCGACGTCTACACCAAGGCGATCGTCAACAAGAAGGTGATCGACAAGTACACCATCCAGCTGACCACCAACCAGCCTTACCCGCTGATGCTGAACGACCTGACGTCGATCTTCATCGTGCAGAAGAAGGCCACGCAGGGGCTCAGCTCGGACGATTTCGCGCAGGGCAAGGGCATGATCGGCACCGGGCCGTTCAAGTTCGTCAGTTATGCGCGCGACGACCGGGTCGAACTGGTGCGCAACAACGACTACTGGGGCGCCAAGCCCGCCTGGGACAAGGCGACGCTGCGCTTTATCCCCAACCCGGCCACGCGCCTGGCGGCGCTGCTGTCGGGCGACGTGCAGGCGATCGAGAACGTGCCCACGCCTGACCTGCCCAAGGTGCGGCAGGATCCCAAGCTGTCGTTCTTCTCCAAGATCTCGCACCGCGTGATCTACCTGTTCTTCGATGCCAAGCGCGACAAGTCGCCCTACGTCACCACCAAGGAAGGCGCGCCGATGGACAAGAACCCGCTGAAGGACACGCGCGTGCGCAACGCCATCAGCATGGCCATCAACCGGCAGGGCATCAAGGACCGCCTGATGGAAGGCCTGTCCGAGCCGACCAACAACCTGGTGCCGCCCACGCTGTTCGGCTACAACCCCAACCTGAAGACGGTCAAGTACGACCCCGAGGGCGCCAAGAAGCTGCTGGCCGAGGCGGGTTATCCGAACGGCTTCGGCGTGACGCTGCACACGCCCAACAACCGCTACGTCAACGACGAGAAGATCGCGCAGACCATCGCCCAGAACCTGACCCGCATTGGCATCGCCACCAAGGTCGAGGGCATGCCGATGGCGACCTACTCGTCCAAGGGCATCAAGCATGAGTGGTCGTTCGGGCTGCTGGGCTGGGGCGCGCAGACCGGCGAGGTGAGCTCGCCGCTGCGTGCGCTGCTGGCGTGCGAGGACAGCAAGAAGGGCTTCGGCACCACCAACTGGGGCGAGTACTGCAACCCCAAGATGGACGTGGTGCTGGAAAAGGCGCTGTCCACCGTGGATGACGGCGAGCGCTCCAAGCTGCTGCAGGAAGCCACCGCGATCGCGATCAACGATGGCGGTATCATCCCGATCCACCAGCAGGTCACCACCTGGGCCACGCAGAAGGGCATCGTGTACGTGCCGCGTACCGATGAGCGCACCTACGCGCATAACTTCAAGCCCCAGTAAGCGCCACCAAGAAGCGCTTACTTGAACCGCGGCCCGCGGACTGCCTGCTGGCCGAGTTAGCGGTGCCGCGTACGGCTGCCGCGCCGCCCCCGGGGAGCGCTTTTGCGCTGCCCGGGCGTGGCGCGCATGCGCGCGCGAAAGGATAGTGGTTCCAACATGCTGGTCTTTATCATCCGGCGCCTGATGCAGAGCGTGGTTGTGCTCTTCGTCATGTCGCTGCTGGTTTTCCTCGGCGTCTTTGCCAT
This sequence comes from Ralstonia pickettii, assembly GCA_050987995.1. Taxonomy (GTDB): domain Bacteria; phylum Pseudomonadota; class Gammaproteobacteria; order Burkholderiales; family Burkholderiaceae; genus Cupriavidus; species Cupriavidus pickettii_B. The sequence continues at coordinate 3,982,716 of CP158803.1, read as the reverse complement.
CGGCAATCCCGTCGACATCCTGATCAACCCGCAGGCCGACCAGGAGGACATCAAGCGCACCATCGCGGCGCTGGGCCTGGACAAGCCGCTATGGGAGCAGTACTGGGTGTTCCTGCAGAACGCGCTGCAGGGCAATCTGGGTACCTCCTTCGCGCACGGCACGCCGGCGCTGAAGCTGATCTTCGAGCGCATGCCCGCCACCATGGAGCTGGCCGTCTGCGCGATCCTGCTGGCGATCGTGCTGGGCATCCCGCTGGGCCTGTGGGCCGGGCTGCGGCCCAACGGCGTGGCCGGCAAGTCGATCATGACGGTGTCGATCCTGGGCTTCTCGCTGCCCACCTTCTGGGTCGGGCTGATGCTGATCATGGTGTTCGCGGTGCAGCTCGGCTGGCTGCCGTCCAACGGGCGCGGCGAGACCGTGCGTGTGCTCGGCATCCCGCTCAGCTTCCTGACCACCGACGGCATCCGCCACCTGATCCTGCCGGCGGTGACACTGTCGCTGCTGAATATCGCCATGGTGATCCGGCTCACGCGCGCCGGCACGCAGGAGGCGATGCTGCAGGACTATGTCAAGTTCGCGCGCGCCAAGGGCCTGTCGAACACCCGCATCGTCGGCGTGCATGTGCTGAAGAACATCCTGATCCCGATCGTTACCGTGATCGCGCTGCAGTTCGGCTCGATCATCGCCTTCGCGATCGTGACCGAATCGATCTTTGCCTGGCCCGGCATGGGCAAGCTGATCATCGACTCGATCCAGTTGCTGGACCGCCCGGTGATCGTGGCCTACCTGATGGTGATCGTGACGCTGTTTATCCTGATCAACCTGGCGGTGGACATCGTCTACAGCATGCTCGATCCGCGCGTGCGCATTGCCGACAACAAGGGCTGAGCCATGACTGCCGTATCCGTGCAACAAGAGGACAAGACTCCGAAGGACGCACCGGGCCTGCCCGGCGCGCCCGCCGCGGCGCGCGAACAATCGCCGTGGCGGCGCTTTGCCGCGGAGTTCTTCTCCAGCAAGATCGCCGTGGCCGGGCTGGTGACGCTGATCACGATCATCCTGATCGCGATCCTGGCACCGTGGCTGGCGCCGCAGAACCCGTATGACCTGGCCACGCTGGATGTGCTCGATGCGCGCCTGGCCCCAGGCGAGCAGGCTGGCGACGGCATGACCTTCGTGCTGGGCTCGGACGAGCAGGGGCGCGACATCCTGTCGGCGGTGATGTACGGGCTGCGCATCAGCATCGGCGTGGGCGTGGTCAGCACCGTGATCGCGCTGCTGCTGGGCGCTACCCTCGGGCTGCTCGCCGGCTTCCTGGGCGGGCGCACCGAGGCCTTCATCATGCGCGTGGCCGACCTGCAGCTGTCGTTCCCGCCGATCCTGCTGGCGCTGATCCTGCTGGCGTTCCTGCGCCCGGGGCTGGGCAATATCGTGATCGCGCTGGTGGCCGTACAGTGGGCCTACTATGCCCGCACCACGCGCAGCGCGGCACTGGTCGAGCGGCGCAAGGAATATATCGAGGCGGCCATCTGCCTGGGCCTGCCGCCGATGCGCATCATGTTCCGCCACCTGCTGCCCAACTGCCTGCCGCCGCTGATCGTGATCGCGGCGCTGCAGGTGGCCTCGGCGATCACGCTGGAGGCGACGCTGTCCTTCCTCGGGCTGGGCGTGCCGGTCACGGAGCCGTCGCTGGGCTCGCTGATCGCCAACGGCCAGCAGTACATGCTGTCGGGCAAGTACTGGATCAGCTTCTTCCCGGGCATCGCGCTGGTAGTCACCATCGTGGCGATGAACCTGGTGGCCGACCAGTTGCGCGACGTGCTGAACCCGCGCCTGCAGACGCAATAACCAGGAGCGGAACATGGCACAACCGACACTGGTGGTCGAACACCTGAAGACGCATTTCTACACGCGCGGCGGCATCGCCAAGGCCGTCGACGACGTGTCCTTCTCCGTGGCTCGCGGCGAGATCATGGGGCTGGTGGGCGAGTCCGGTTCGGGCAAGTCCATGACCGGCTATTCGATCATGGGACTGATCGACCCGCCCGGAAAGATCGTCGACGGACGCATCGCGCTGACCAGCCGCGACGGCGTCACGCGCGACCTGCGTGCGCTGACGCCCGCGCAGCAGCGCGACGTGCGCGGCAACCGCATCGCGATGATCTTCCAGGATCCGATGATGACGCTGAACCCGGTCCTGCGCATCGATACGCAGATGATCGAGGCGGTGCTGGCGCACGAGAACGTGGGCAAGGCGGTGGCGCGCGAGCGCGCGCGCAACGCGCTGGCGCGGGTCGGCATCCCGTCGCCGGACGAGCGCCTGCAGGCCTATCCGCACCAGTTCTCGGGCGGCATGCGCCAGCGCGTGGCGATCGCCATCGCGCTGCTGAACAAGCCCGACCTGATCATTGCCGACGAGCCCACCACGGCGCTCGACGTCACCATCCAGGGCCAGATCCTGTATGAGATGCAGACGTTGTGCCGCGAGTCCGGTACGGCGCTGATCTGGATCACGCACGATTTGTCGGTGGTCGCTGGACTGGCCGATACGGTATGCGTGATGTACGCCGGCAAGATCGTCGAGGCGGGCGACGTGCGCCAGGTGCTTGAGCATCCTGAGCATCCCTACACACACGGCCTGATCGGCTCGGCGCCCTCGCGCAACCCGCGCGGCACGCCGCTGCGGCAGATCCCGGGCATGACGCCGTCGCTGCTGAACTTGCCGGGTGGCTGTTCATTCCGTGAACGCTGCCCATATGCGACCGCCGCCTGCAAGCTCGAGCCGCCGCTGGAAACCGCGGTTGACGGCCGCCGCCTGCGCTGCTTCCATCCGGTGCTGGCCAATCAGGAGGCGGCATGAGTGCGACTGAACTGCAATCCCGACCGATGACGAACACTGCCGCTGACGACGGGGCCACCACGCCTGCTACGCCGATCCTGGAGCTGCGCGGCGTGTCCAAGCGTTTCGTCAAGTCGCTCGACGCCGCGGCGCGCATCGCCAACCTGTTCGGCGCCCATGCGCATGACGAAGTGGTGCACGCGGTCGACCGCGTCGACCTGAGCATCCGCGCCGGCGAGGTGGTGGGCCTGGTCGGCGAGTCCGGCTGCGGCAAGTCCACGCTGGGGCGCATGGCTGTCGGCCTGCACACGCTGACCGAGGGCGAACGCCTGTGGCGCGGCACCAACCTCGACCACCTGCCGCCGGACAAGCGCCGCGAGAAGCAACTCGCAATCCAGATGATCTTCCAGGACCCGTACGCCTCGCTCAATCCGCGGCTGCGCGTGCTCGATATCGTCGGCGAGGCACCGGTGGTGCATGGCATGGTCGAGCGCGGCGGGCAGAAGGCCTATGTGGAAGACATGCTGGTGCGGGTCGGCATGGATCCGACCGTGCTGCGGCGCTTCCCGCACCAGTTCTCCGGCGGCCAGCGTGCGCGCATCGGCATTGCGCGGGCGCTGGCGGTCAAGCCGGAATTCCTGGTATGCGATGAGTCGGTGGCGGCGCTGGATGTGTCGATCCAGGCCCAGGTGCTGAACCTGTTCATGCGGCTGCGTGAAGAGCTGAACCTGACCTACCTGTTCATCAGCCATGACCTGGGCGTGGTCAAGCACATCAGCGACCGCGTGGTGATCATGTACCTGGGGCGGGTGGTGGAGTCGGCGCCGACCGAGGACGTGTTTGCCGCGCCCAACCATCCGTACACGCAGGCACTGCTGGCCGAGGCGCCCAAGCTGGAGGTCGCCAAGAAGACCTATGTGGCGATCCGCGGCGAGATCCCGTCGCCGCTGAATCCGCCGCCGGGGTGCCACTTCCACCCGCGCTGCCCGTATGCGATGCCGCGTTGCCGGGAGGAACAGCCGATATTGAAGGAGATTGCGCCGATGCGGTTTTCGGCGTGCCACCTGAATGACATGAAGTAGGGCGAGCGCTTGCGCGATCCCGCCGGTTTTCTCCCCTCTCCCGCGCGCGGGAGAGGGGCCGGGGGTGAGGGCAGGCGCCTGGCAAGCATCGCGGCGCCTCACTTCGTGGATATGCCCGCCCTCACCCCCGCCCCTACCCAGTAACCGTTGCTAACCCATTGTTTTTGCTGGCACGAGATCAAGTCCATGTTTCTGAGCGAGCTTGCGTAGCGTGTGTTGCTCGGACTGTGCGGCACGGACCTGGTATTGGCGTAGGCCGTGCTCGACATAGTCGGCCCCTTTGACCATCACCTGCCAGAACAGCGCGGCTAGCTTGCGCGCGAGCGCTTTGTTGGCGATCAGGCCGCCGCGGCGGGCGCGCAAGCGTCGGTAGAAGCCACCCAAGCCCTTGTCGACGCTGTTGGCGAGGCTGCGCGCCATTTGGCAGAACAGTTGCCCGGTGCGGTTGCGGTGGCGGGATTGCTGGCCGTGGCGTTTGCCGCTCTGGTGCGCGCCGGGAGCGAGCCCGGTCCACGCGGTGAAGTGCTTTTCGCTGGGCCACCGGGTCAAGTCGGTGCCGACTTCGCCGAGCACCAGCAGCAGGGAGTAGTCGGCCATGCCGGGCAAGCGGGTGGGATCGCAGCCGCCGCATAGTTGCAGCAGCATGCGGTGCAGGCCGTCGATCTTGGGCGTATGTGGTCCGCCCGGCTTGGCCGGCGAGTCGGAGTTGGCGCCCCGGGGCGGACCGCCGAGCTCGCGTAGCACGCCCTCGATGGCACGGTCGCAGTCGGCGATCTGGCGTTGGTAGAACTGCCAACCGTCAAAGGCCTGGCGCAAGGCAAACAGATGTTCCTCCCGCCAGATGCCACGCAGCGACTCCTTGACGCGATCGCCCTTGTGTTTGCGGATTTGTGCATCGCATAGCGTCAGCAGGTGCGCCGGATCGCGGTGACCGTCCAGGATGGACTGGATGACCTTCAGGCCGCTCGCGCCGGTCAGGTCGCTGATCACCGTCTGGAACTTGACGTTCATGCGTTCCAGCGCCTTTTGCATATGCTGCACATGGCTGGCGGCCATGGTGATGTGGTCCTGGCGCAGACGCAGGTAGTCCTGCAGGCGCCGGATCGGCGCGGGCGGCACGAACCCCGAATGCAGCAGGCCATGCGCATGCAGCGTGGCCAGCCACTGGCAGTCGGCCATGTCGGTCTTGCGTCCCGGCAGGTTGCGCACCTGCCGGCCATTGACCACCAGCACCGCGATGCCGGCGGCTTCCAGCGCCCCGTAGAGGTACAGCCAGTAGACGCCGGTCGCCTCCAACGCCACCGAACGTACCCCTTGCGCCTGCAGCCAGCCGACCAGCTCCGAAATCTCGTGCGTCATCGTGCCGAAGACGCGCGGCGTGTCCCCGCCAATGGAGACGTGCAGCCGCGCGCTGCCTACGTCGATGCCCGTAGCGCGCTCATCCAACACCGGTAGTGTCTTCATCGTTGGCCCTCCTGTCATGGGAAGGACCGGCACCAGCGCGCCCGGCAGGCATCAAGGGGAACAAACCTACCCAGCGGGAAGCCGACAACGCTCGCCAATCAAGCCCAATGTCGCCTGCCGGAGCCAGACTCTCCCACGGGCACTCAGGGGCACCAGAGGGGACGCGGCCACGCTGCGCACCTACACCGATCGTTCTTCACTGTAGTACCGGTTACTGGGCACAAGTCGGCTGGTAGCGCTTGCGGGAAACTCTCCCATAAATGGGAGAGGGGAGCAAACAAGCGCGGGGAACATCTCAGCGAATCACCTGTCCCTTCGAATTAATAATCGTCATCTCCACGAACTTCGACCCCACGTGGTTCTCCGGCGTGAAGTTGACGATAAACCCGCCCAGATCATAGCTGCGCATCGATTCCAGCGCCGTCACCAGCTTTTCGCGGGTCAGGTCCTTCCCCGCGCGGCGCAAGCCTTCGGTAAAAGCCTTGGCGGCGACGAAGCCCTCGATGCTGGCGTAATCGAAGTCATGGGGCTTGCCGGCGGCCTGCAACAGGCGCAGGTATTCGCGCACCACCGGCAGCGTCGCGTTGCCCGGATGCGGCATCACCTGCGAGATGACCACGCCGCTGCCCTTGGCACCGACCTCGTTGGCCAGCGCCTGCGTGCCGACGAACGAGACGTTGTAGAACTGGCCGTTGTAGCCGCGGCGTAGCGCTTCCTTGACGAAGGCGCCGGCCGTGCGGTACGCGCTGATCATCACCACGGCGTCGGGATTCGCCTTCAACACGCCCTGCATGGCGTCGCCGATCTCCATCGTGTTGCGCACCACGCCCTCGCGCGAGACCAGCTGCACGCCGCTGTCGGCTGCGGTCTTCAGCGCGCGTTCCAGCTCCTCCAGCTCGGCCTTGCCGTAGGCATCGTCGTTGTAGACCACGGCCACCCTTTTCAGGCCGGTGGTCTGGATCTGGCGCAGGATCGCCGTGGCTTCCTCGTTGTAGCCGGCGCGGACGTGGAAGACGTAGCGGTTGCGCGGCTCGCGCACCGCGCGCGCGCCGGTGTACGGGCCAAAGAACGGCACCTTCGCCTGGATCGCCAGCGGCAGCGCAGCCTGGCTGGTGGGTGTGCCGACGTAGCCGAACAGGGCGAAGACGCGGGCTTCCTCGATCAGTTTTTTCGTGTTCTTGGCCGCCGGCTCCGGCTCGTAGTAATCGTCCAGCGCCTCGAGCCGGATCTTGCGCCCGTAGATGCCGCCCTGCTGGTTGATGTGATCGAAATACAGCCGCGCGCCCGCGTTCATCTGCTTGCCGAGTGAAGCAGCGGGCCCGGTCAGCGCGGCGGATTGTCCCAGCAGGATGGTGTCGGCGGTGACGCCGTTGTCGGCTGTGGCGGCGCTTGCCGCCGTGTTGGCGATGGCGGCGCCGGATGCGCCGCCCGTGCCGATGGCGCACGCCACCAGCAGGCCGGCAAGCCGGCCATTGACCCCGGATCGGAAAGACATAAACCCCCGCGAAATTGTGATTCGGTTACCCGTGTGGTTACCCGTTCGCCGCTGTTGGCCGGTCTGCGCCGGCGTGTGCGGCAGGGCGCGCCGGCACATCATAATCGAATACAATCGGACCGAGATACTCCCCGCCATCGCCCCGCACGGACGGGGACGCGCCGCTCCGCCGGCGCGGCGCAAGCCCCCTACAAGGCCGGCCAGCGCCAGTCCCTCCTGTTCCGTACAATCGAACGAAAACGACCGACCGTCAGCCCCGGAGACCCCATGGCTTCCCGCATCGTCCGCGCCGCCTGCCCGCATGACTGCCCCGACACCTGTGCCTTGCTCGTCACCGTCGAGGACGGCCGCGCCGTCAAGGTAGCGGGCGATCCCGACCATCCCGGCACCCAGGGCGTGCTGTGCACCAAGGTGTCGCGCTATACCGAGCGCACCTACCATCCCGACCGGCTGCTGACGCCGATGAAGCGCGTCGGCAAGAAGGGCGAGGGGAAGTTCGCGCCGATCTCCTGGGCCGAGGCGCTCGATACCATCGCCACCCGCCTGCAGGAAATCGCCGCGCGTGATCCGCAGGCCATCGTGCCGTACAGCTACGCCGGCACCATGGGGCTGGTGCAGGGCGAGAGCATGGCCGCGCGCTTCTTCCACAAGCTGGGCGCGTCGCGGCTCGATCGCACCATCTGTGCCAGCGCCGGGGCCACCGCGCTGCGCTACACCTATGGCGCCAGCGTCGGCATGGACATGGAGCATGTGGTCGATGCGAAGCTGGTGATCATCTGGGGCGGCAATCCGATTGCCTCGAACCTGCACTTCTGGACGCGCGCGCAGGAAGCCAAGCGGCGCGGCGCCACGCTGGTGGCGATCGACCCGTACCGCTCGCTGAGCGCCGAGAAGTGCCACCGCCATATCGCGCCGATGCCTGGCACGGACGGCGCGCTGGCGCTGGCGATGATCCATGTGCTGATCCGCGACGATCTGCTCGACCACGACTACATCGCGCGCCACACCGTCGGCTTCGAGGCGCTGCGCGAGCGCGCGCAGGCCTACAGCCCGGAACGTGCCGCCGAAATTTGCGGCATCCCGGTCGAGGACATCGAATGGCTCGCCGGCCTCTACGGCCAGCTCGCGGTGCGCGAGCGCCAGCCGGTGGCGATCCGCCTGAACTACGGCATGCAGCGCGTGCACGGCGGCGGCCAGGCGGTGCGCGCGGTGGCCTGCCTGCCGTCGCTGGTGGGCGCGTGGCGCCAGGCCGCGGGCGGGCTGCAGCTGTCGACCTCCGGCTTCTTCCCGATCGATGAAAACGCGCTGCAACGTCCTGACCTGATGCCCGGCTGGCCGCAGACGCTGCCGCGCATCGTCAACATGAGCACTATCGGCGATGCGCTGCTCGAACCCGGAAAGGAAGGCGCGCCGCGCCTCGAGGCTGTGATGGTCTACAACAGCAACCCGGTCGCGGTGGCGCCGCAATCGGGCAAGGTGGCCGAGGGCTTCGCGCGCGAAGACCTGTTCACGGTGGTGCTGGAGCACTTCCGCACCGACACCGCCGACTATGCCGACATCCTGCTGCCGGCCACCACCCAGCTCGAGCACACCGACGTGCACAAGGCCTACGGCCACACCTACTTCCTGGCCAACAATGCCGCGATCGCGCCGATGGGCGAGGCGCTGCCCAATACCGAGATCTTCCGCCGCCTGGCGCAGCGCATGGGTTTCACCGACTCGTGCTTCGCCGACAGCGACGAGGACATCGCCGCGCAGGCCATCATCCAGGGCGACGCGCGCGCAGCCGGCATCAGCTGGGAATCGCTGAAAGAGCAAGGCTGGCAGAAGCTGGCGCTGCCGGCGGCACCGTTCGCAGAGGGCGGCTTCCCCACGGCGTCGGGCAAGTGCCAGTTCTATTCGGAGCCGATGCTGCGCGACGGACTCGACCCGCTGCCCGACTACGTGCCGCAGTACGAAGCGCCGTCGACTGCGCCCGAGCTGGCCGAGCGCTACCCGCTGGCGATGATCTCGCCGCCGGCGCGCAACTTCCTCAACAGCTCTTTCGTCAACGTCGACAGCCTGCGCGCCACCGAAGGCGAGCCGCACCTGGATATCCACCCGGCCGATGCCGCCGAGCGCAGCATCGTGCACGGCGCGATGGTGCGCGCCTTCAACGACCGCGGCAGCATGGTAGCGCGCGCCCGCGTCACCGACCGCGCCCGGCGCGGGCTGGTGGTTGGGCTGTCGATCTGGTGGAAGAAGCTCGCCTCGGACGGCAAGAACGCCAACGAGCTGACCAGCCAGCGCCTGACCGACCTCGGCCGCGCGCCGGTGTTCTACGACTGCCTGGTGCAGGTCGAGGCCTGCACGGAAGACACTGCATTGCAGTCATGAAGCTGCGGCCCGGCCGCCGGCGCGGGGCGGCACTCCTGGCGGCGACGGGCCTGGCGGCACTGGCCCTGCTGACGGCCGGGTGCGATACCGTGGGCTACTACGCACAGTCGATCGGCGGCCATCTCGGCGTGATGGCGCAGGCGCAGCCGCTGACCGACGCCATTGCCAGCGCGCGCGACGCCAACGACGCGCGCCTGGCGCAGCGGCTGGCACTGGCCGGCCGCATCCGCGACTACGCCTCGCGCGAACTGAAGCTGCCTGACAACGGCAGTTACCGCCGCTACGCCAACCTGCATCGCCCGTATGTGGTGTGGAGCGTGTTCGCCACGCCCGAGCTGTCGATGGAGTTGCGCAAGTGGTGCTTCCCCATCGTCGGCTGCATCAGCTATCGCGGCTACTACGCCCAGTCCGATGCCGAGCAGTACGCGCAAAGCCTGCGCCGCGACGGGTACGAAGCCTACGTGGCCGGCATCCCGGCTTATTCGACGCTGGGCTATTTCGACGATCCGCTGCTCAATACCTTCGTCTACCTGCCCGAGGGCGAGCTGGCGCGGCTGATCTTCCACGAGCTGGCGCACCAGGTGGTCTATGTGCGCAACGACACCGCCTTCAACGAGTCCTTTGCCACCGCCGTGGAAGCGGCCGGCGTGGAGCGCTGGCTGGCCGAGGATGCCTCGGAGGACGCGCGTGCCAGCTATCGCCAGTACGACGCCCGGCGCCAGCAGTTCCGCGCGCTGCTGCTCGCCACCCGCGACCGGCTGGCAGCGTTGTACCTGACGCCGCTGGACGACGCCGCCAAGCGCGAGGGCAAGGCGAAGATCTTTGCCGACCTGCGCGCGCAGTACGCGCAACTGAAGACGGAGTGGGGCGGCTACAGTGGCTATGACCGCTGGTTCGACCGGCATCTGACCAATGCGCACCTTGCGGCGGTGGCCACCTACCAGCAGTGGGTGCCGGCCTTTACCGCGTTGCTGGCACAGTGCGACGGCGACTGGCGCCGCTTCTACGCCGAGGCCGGCCGCATCGGCGCGCTGCCCGCCGCCGAGCGCGAGGCCGCGCTGCGCCGGCTGGCGCCGCCGGCCACGCGCGTCGACACGCTGACCGCGGGCGGCAAGGCCGGCGAGGCCAACTGAGCCGCCTGGCTCAGTTGCCTCAGGTACCTGCAGGCCGCTTCATCCGGCATGCCGAGGGCAGGTCCAGCGCCCTGGCCGGCGTGGTGCTGTTGAGCCGGAAACCGTACTGCGTGCCTTCCGCTCCCACCTTCACCGTCTTGCCATCGACCGGTGCCACCGTCGACACCACCTGCGGCAGCAGCAACTGGTGGTCGCTCTTGCGCATCACCACCTCGCCCAGCGCGGTGTGCGTCTGCAGGCCTTCCAGCGCCAGCGCGACCCTGGTGGGATCGTCCGTGCCGGCGCGGCGCATCGCCTCGCTGACCAGTTGCACCGATACCAGCACGCGCGGCGCAAAGTACTCGCCTGCTGCCGTTTGCTTCACACGCGCGGCCAGCGGCGCCAGCACCGCGTCATCGCCGTTGGGCAGCCATTCCGAGACCCAGGTCAGCCGCCCGGTCCTGGCCTGCGACACCGCCAGCACCGTGCCCGGCGCGCCGCCGCCGCTGTGGTTCAGGTAGCGCACGTCGTAGCCGATATCGCCGGCGGCCTTGATCAGCAGGCTCAGGTCCTGCCCCCAGTTGCCGGTAACCACGGTATCCGCGCCGCTCGCCTTGACCTTGCCAATATAGGGCGCGAAGTCCTTCACCTTGCCCAGCGGATGCAGTGTCTCGCCGACAATCTTGGTGTCCGGGCGCGCGTTGGTGATCATCTGCTGGCCGAGCGCCGCCCACACGCGGCCGTGCGAATAGTCCTGGTTCAGCAGGTAGAGCTTGTGGATGTCCTTCTGCTCGCGCGTGAAGTCGGCCAGCGCGCGCATCTTCATCGCGGTATTGGCCTCGGTGGCGAAGTGCCAGAAGCTGCAGCGCGCGCCGGTCAGGTCCGGGTCGATCGAGGCGTAGTTGACGATCAGGATGCGCTTGTCGGGGTTGCGCTCGTTGTGACGGGTGGCGGCTTCCACCAGCGCAGTCACCACCGATGAGCCCGAGCCCCCGGTGAATACCACCTTCGCCCCGGCATCGATCGCGCTTTGCAGGGCTGACAGGCTGTCCTGCGCCGACAGCTTGTTGTCGTAGCTGATCAGCTCGTACTTGCGTCCCAGCACGCCGCCCTGCGCGTTGGCGTCGTCGAGCGCGAACTTCAGGTTGGCCTGGAAGATCTCGCCGACGTTGGCCAGCGGTCCGGAGAGCTGGTCGATAAAGGCGACCTTGATGGGGGCGTTGGTGGCTTGCGCCGATGCCGCGGCAGGTGCGAGGGCAATCAGCGCGGCGGCCGCGAGCGTGGCCAGTGGTCGAGCCTTGCGGGCCTTGCCGGGTCTGGCGCGTGCGGCCAAGGCGGTGGCGGTGCTGTGCATCAGGTGTCTCCTCCTGTGTCGGATGCTGCGTCGAATGGTCAAGCCCGGGCGGCGTCGTGCGCGCCGCTTACCAGGTGTCGATGAAGCGTCGCTGCGATTCCTGCCGGCGGCCGATGCTGCCGGGCGGCACCGAAGCCAGCCCGCGCAGCAGCCAGCGGCGCGTGTCGGCGGGGTCGATCACCGCGTCGATTTCCAGGTGGCTGGCCATGTTGAGCGCGCGGCCGCGCTGGTAGGCGGCATCGACCATGCGCGCGAACAGCGCCTCGCGCTCGTCGGGATCGGCCACGGCCTCCAGTTCCTTGCGAAAGCCCAGCCGGATCGAGCCTTCGATGCCCATCGCGCCGAACTCACCGCTGGGCCAGGCCGCGGTGAAGAAGGGCACCGCAAAGCTGCCGCCGGCCATGGCCTGCGCGCCCAGCCCGTATCCCTTGCGCAGCACCACCGTGAAGAACGGCACGCCCAGCGCGCCGGCGGTGACGAACAGGCGCGACACATGCCGCACCGTCGCGGTCTTCTCCGCCTGCGGCCCGACCATAAAGCCAGGGGTATCGCACAGCGACGCGATCGGCAGCCCGTGCGCGTCGCACAGCTGCATGAAGCGCGCGGCCTTGTCGGCGGCGGCGCTGTCGATGGCGCCGCCAAGGTGGCGCGGATTATTGGCGATACAGCCGAAGGCGCGGCCTTCGATGCGGACCAGCGCGGTGATGATGCCGGTGCCGAACGCCGCGCGCAGCTCCAGCACCGAGCCGGTATCGGCCAGCGCCGCGATCACGGCGCGCATGTCGTAGCTGCGCAGGCGGTTCTCGGGGATGGCGTGGCGCAGGTGGCGGGGGTCTTCGGCCTGCCAGTCGGTCACATCGCCCTGGAAATAAGAGAGGTAGCGCTGCGCGGCGTCGACCGCTGCCTCTTCGTCGTCGACCAGCACGTCGATCACCCCGTTGGGCCCCTGCACGCTGACCGGTCCCACTTCCTCCGGCGCGTAGACACCCAGCCCGCCGCCCTCGATCATCGCCGGGCCGCCCATGCCGATGGTGGCGCTGCGCGTGGCGATGATGACGTCCGCGCAGCCCAGCAGCGCGGCATTGCCGGCAAAGCAGCGGCCCGACACGATGCCCACCAGCGGCACCTGCCCCGACAGCCGCGCGAACTGGATAAACGAGGTGCAGTCCAGCCCGGCCACCACCGGCATGTCGGTATCGCCCGGCCGGCCGCCGCCGCCTTCGGCAAACAGCACCACCGGCACCTGCCACTGGCGCGCCAGCGCCAGCATCCGGTCCAGCTTTTTGTGGCCATAGAAGCCCTGCGTGCCGGCCAGCACGGTGTAGTCGTAGGCGAGCACCATGCAGCGCGTGTCCGCACCGGGGAAGCGTGCGGCGTTGACGGTGCCGATGCCGGTGACGATGCCGTCGGCGGGCGTGGCGCGGACCAGGTCGTCGACGCTGCGGCGCTGCCGTTGCGCGGCGATGGCCAGCGCGCCGTACTCGATGAAGGAGCCGTCGTCGCACAGCTGCCCGATATTCTCGCGTGCGCTGCGGCCGCCCTGTGCATGCCGTTTGGCGACGGCCTGCGCGCGCGCGGCATCATGGCCGAGGGCATGGCGTTCCAGCGTTTCGCGCAGGTCGGCGCGGATATGGTCGGGGTCGGCCGCCGCGGCGGCTTCGGCGGCATGGCCGGCGTCGTCGCCGGGAGCCAGTACTACCACTGGCGCACCGGCGCGTAGCGCGGCGCCGGCGGCTGCCAGCACGCGCAGCACGGTGCCGGCGGCGGGCGCTTCCAGCGGGTGTTCCATCTTCATGGCCTCGATGATGGCCAGCGGCTGGCCGCGCCGCACCGTGTCGCCTTCGCGCACGTGAATGGCGGCGAGTGCGCCGTCCATCGGCGCGGCCACGGCGACGGCGTCGTCGGGGATATCGGCCAGCGCGTTGGCGTCATCGATTTGCGTATCGGCGGCGAGGGCCGGGGGCGCGTGCAGCGCGGGATGGTCGCCGTCGGCGCCGGCCAGCGCGGCCAGCGTTTCGTCCAGGTACTGCGTATGCACCGCGTTGCGGCGCACGTCGCCCTGCTGCAGCAGGTCCTGCAGCAGGCGGCGGTTGGTGTCGATGCCTTCGATGCGGAATTCGCACAGCGCGCGGTAGGCGGCCGCCAGCGCACGTGCGTAGTCGCCACCGGGCTCGTGCACGATCAGCTTGGCCAGCAGCGAGTCGAAGCGCGGGTTGGCCGTCATGCCGGCAAAGCCGGCGCTGTCCACGCGCACGCCGGGACCGTTGGGCGGCTCGAACGCCGTCAGCGTGCCGCTGGCGGGGCGCAGCTGGCCGTGTGCATCGAGGTGCTCGGCATTGATGCGCAGTTGCACGGCGACGCCGCGCGGGGCGGGCGCCTGCTCCAGCCCCAGGTCGGCCAGGCTGGCGCCGGCAGCGATTGCCAACTGGGTCTGGACCAGGTCGACGCCGGTCACCAACTCGGTCACCGTATGCTCGACCTGCAGCCGCGGGTTGGCTTCCATGAACCAGCACGACGGCGCGGCGCTGCCGCTGCCTTCCACCAGGAACTCGAAGGTGCCCAGGCCGCGATAGGCCGCGGCGCGCGCCAGCTTGGCGGCGGCATCGGCCAGGTGCGCACGTAATGCGTCATCGAGCGACGGGCTGGGCGCGACCTCGACCAGCTTCTGGTGGCGCCGCTGCAGGCTGCATTCGCGCTCGCCCAGCGTCAGCACGCGGCCGTCGGCGTCGGCGATCACCTGGATCTCGATATGGCGTGGCGCGGCGACGATGCGTTCCACGTAGACCGCGCCGTTGCCGAACGCGGCCGTTGCCTCGGAGACGCAGCGTGCATAGGCTTCGTCGATCTCGTGTGCGTGGCGCATGGCGCGCATGCCGCGCCCGCCGCCGCCGGCGAGCGCCTTGATCATCATGCCGGCGCGGCCCTGCAAGCTGTCGAAGAAGGCATGCGCCTGCGCCAGCGTGGTCGGGCCGGTGCTGCCGGGCACGACCGGCACGCCATGCTCGCGCGCCAGCGCGCGGGCGCGCGCCTTGTCGCCGAACAGGCGCAGCACGTCCGGCGCCGGGCCGGCGAAGACCAGCCCGGCATCGAGGCAGGCTTGCGCGAAGTCGGCGTTCTCGGACAGGAAGCCGTAGCCCGGATGCACCAGGCCGCAGCCGGCGCGGCGCGCGGCGTCGACCATGGCATCGATGTCGAGGTAGGCGCGCGGGCCGGTACCGGGCAGTGCGATGGCTGCGTCGGCCTTGCGTACATGCAGGGCATCGCGGTCATCCTCGCTGTAGACGGCCACGCTGGGCATGCCGATGGCGGCGGCAGCGCGCGCGATGCGGATGGCAATTTCGCCGCGATTGGCGATCAGGAGTTTGTCGAACGTCATGATGCGGGGGCTTGGGCCATTAGAGCCGTGTGTTCCTCCCCTCTCCCGCTAGCGGGAGAGGGGCCGGGGGGAGGGCAGGGGCGTCGCAGGACGACGACGTCAGTCAGCCTGCTCCGCCAGCGCCACCAGATCCTGCTTGCGTACCTTGCCGGTAGCCGTCAGCGGCAGCGCCTCGACGATGCGCACCTCCGGCACCTTGTAGACCGCCATGCTGGCGCGGCACCAGGCCGCGAGGCCGGCTTCGTCGACAGTGCCGGCAGCTTCGGGTTTGAGCAGGATGAAGGCCACCGGCACCTGCCCGCGGTCCTCGTCGCTGCGCCCGACCACGGCCGAGCCCAGGATCGCCGGATGCTGGCCGAATATCGCCTCGATCTCGGCCGGGAACACGCTCATGCCGTTGACCTTGAGCATCTCCTTGCGGCGCCCGAGGTAGTGGATGTAGCCGTGCTCGTCGATCAGCCCGATATCGCCGCTATGGAACCAGCCGTCGCGCATCGATTCGCGCGTGGCGTCGGGTTTGTTCCAGTAGCCCTTGAGCAGGGTCGGCGTGCGCACGCACAGCTCGCCCTCGCTGCCCGGCGGCAGCAGCGCGCCGGTGCCGAAGTCGCACACCTTGAATTCGGTGCCCGGCACCGGCAGGCCTACGAAGACCGGCTGCGCGTGCAGGTCCATGTCGCCGTCCTGCATGCCGTAAGTGAAGGTGTTGCAGGTCTGCGTCTCGGTCATGCCCCAGGCGCTTTCGGCAATGGTCGAGCCGGTCAGCGCCTGCCAGCGGCGGCGGTAGTCCAGGTTCAGCTTCTTGACGAAGGACGACACGCCGACATGGCGCAGCGAGCGCAGGTCGTATTCGCCCACGCGCGGGTGGTCCATCACCTCGACCGCGCTGTCGACCAGCATCGATGCATTGGTCACGCGGTAGCGCTGCACGGCGGCCATGAAGGTTTGCGCGTCCCAGCGCGCCAGCAGCACCAGCGGGATGCCGAAGAACGCCGGGAAGATCAGGCACAGGTTCTCGCCGGCGATCCAGAACTCGGGGAAGAAGCCCAGCATCACGGTGTCGTCCTGCACCGGCAGCGCCACCGCGCCGAAGGCGGCGGCCATGTCGACCATGTCGCCCTGGGTGTGGATGCAGCCCTTGGGCAGGCCGGTGGTGCCGCCGGTGTAGTTGAGCGCGGCCGGCGCGTCGATAGCGGGCACGGTGGCCGGGACGGGCGCGGTGCAGGCGGCCATGGCAGGCAGCAGGTCGATGGCACGGTCCTCAGGCTCGGGCGCGTGGCGCGGCGCCTGCACCATCGGCGGCAGCACCAGCGTGGGCTCGGCCGGCACCACGTCGGCAAAGCTGGTGACGAACAGCAGCTCGATCGGGTCGGCGGCGCCCATTTCCTCGCGGGTATCGGCCACCAGCGGCAGCAGCTGGTCCAGCGCCACCAGCGCGCGCGGCGTGGCGTCGCGCAGCGCATGCAGCAGCTCGGCGCGCTGCGACAGCGGGCTCACCGGCACGTAGAGCGCGCCCACCTTCAGGATGCCAAAGAACACCACATGGAATTGCGGGCAGTTGGGCAACAGCACCGCCACGCGGTCGCCGGGGCCGATGCCGCTGGCGGCCAGCAGCGCGG
Source organism: Ralstonia pickettii (assembly GCA_050987995.1). Taxonomy (GTDB): domain Bacteria; phylum Pseudomonadota; class Gammaproteobacteria; order Burkholderiales; family Burkholderiaceae; genus Cupriavidus; species Cupriavidus pickettii_B. The sequence continues at coordinate 3,966,001 of CP158803.1, read as the reverse complement.
CGCAGCGGTCGCTCTGCGCATCGAGTTCGGCATAGGTGGTCTGGTGGCCGTAGAAGATCACGGCCGGCTGGTCGGCGCGCGTGCGGCCCCAGTGGCGCAGCATTTCCGATAACGGAATGCGGCCTAGCGGGTATTGCGGCTCGCGCGGCGCGCCGGGCGGCCAGGCGGCCTGCCAGCGCTGGTGCAGGTCGGCAAGATAAGCGGCCTCTTCGATCGGCGCGCCCGCGGGTGCGGCATGCGTTGCGGTCTGGTCCATCCGTGTTGTCTCCTCGCGGTGTTCCGCGCAACCGGCGGCACGGAAGCGGATCCGCGTGCGGCCAGGGTTGCGGCTGGCTTGACTCGTAAGGCGCTGTTCGTACGACAATACCCTTTGGTATGTTTATGTACCGGGTGGTATGATCGTAGGCGGATCGGCCGTCCGCGTCAATCCGCCAGATGCCTTATCGGGATACGAGGCGGGCGGGATGGCACGCCCATGCCGTCATGCGAGAATTGCATCATGTCTATTGCCCCAAGACCCGCACACCACGCCGCTCCGCAGCCCACGCCGCTGCCGGTTGATCCCAACGCATCGCTGAGCGCCGCGCCGCAGCCTCAGCCCGCACGCCCACATATTGCCGAGCGCCAGGAAGCCCGCCGCCGCCAGATCCTCGATACCGCCGCACAGCTCTTCTACACCAAGGGCTATCCCGGCATGACCATGAACGACCTGTGCCGCGCGCTGGGCGTGACCAAGCCGGCGGTCTACTACTACTTCACCGACAAGTACGAGATCTTCGATATCCTGTGCCGCGAGTCGGCGCAGACCTGCCTGCCCGTGATCCGAGAGACCGCGGATCCGGCGCTGCCGGTGCGCGAGCGCCTGCATGCCTGCCTGCTCGAGATGGCGCGCCGCTGCGTGGCCTGCCATGTGGCCGCCACGCTGAGCTTTCGCGACAACCAGTACCTGCGCCCGGATACCGTGGCGTGGCTCGACAGCATGGCGCGCGATTTCTACCGCGACCTGTACGTACTGCTGGAAGAGGGCAAGCGCGAAGGCGTGTTCGCCTTTGGCGATGCGCGCGTGACCGCGCATGCGATCGGCAGCGTGGTCGGCTTCATGTACACCTGGCACGAGCCCGGCCGCATGGACCCGGAGGCGCTGGCGCAGGAGCTGGCGACCAACATGATGAAGCTGGTACTGCCCAGCGGTTGGTGACCGCACGCCGCTAGGGGTTATCCCGCTATGTCTGCAGAATCGGTGGCGCATAATGCCCGTCAGGGGCACGATGGCGTCGTCGATGCCCTTGAGTACTTCGTCTAAGTTGTTGTTTTAACCGGGGCGCACGTTTAGCATCTCGGCAAAATCGAACGACCATTCAGAAATTCAGGAGACGGTGCTATGGAAAGAAGTTGGCTGAAACACTACCCGGCCGGCGTCCCCGCCGAGATCGATGCCAGCCAGTTCCGCTCGCTAGCCGCGCTGCTCGAGGCGTCTTTCCGCACCTACGCCGACCGCAAGGCCTTTGTCTGCATGGACAAGGCGATCACCTACGGCGAGCTGGACCAGCTCTCGACCCACTTCGCCGCGTGGCTGCAGTCGCGCGGCCTGCGCCCGGGCGCGCGCGTGGCGATCATGATGCCAAACGTGCTGCAGTACCCGGTGGTGCTGGCGGCGGTGCTGCGCGCCGGCTTCGTGGTGGTCAACGTCAACCCGCTCTACACGCCCCGCGAGCTGGAGCACCAGCTCAAGGACAGCGGCGCCGAAGCCATCGTGATCCTGGAGAACTTTGCCGCCACGCTGCAGCAGGTGCTGGCCCGGACTCCGGTCAAGCACGTGGTGGTCGCCAGCATGGGCGACATGCTGGGCGGCCTGAAGGGCGCGATCGTCAATTTCGTCGTGCGCAACGTCAAGAAGATGGTGCCGGCGTGGGAGCTGCCCAACTGCGTGCGCTTTAACAGCGTGCTGGACGAAGGCCGCAAGCTGACGCTGCAGCCCGCCACCACCGGGCCTGACGATATCGCCTTCCTGCAGTACACCGGCGGTACCACCGGCGTGTCCAAGGGCGCGGTGCTGCTGCACCGTAATGTCGTTGCCAACGTGCTGCAGTCCGAGGCCTGGATGCAGCCGGCGCTGGCCAAGGGCGGTCATATCGACCAGGTCATTACCATCACCGCATTGCCGCTGTACCACATCTTTGCGCTGACGGTCTGCTGCCTGCTGGGCATGCGCAGCGGCGGCATGAGCGTACTGATCCCCAATCCGCGCGACATCCCGGGCTTCATCAAGGAACTGCAGAAGTACAAGTTCAACATGTTCCCGGCGGTCAACACGCTGTACAACGCGCTGCTGAACAACCCGGAAATCGGCAAGGTCGACTTCTCCGGCCTGCGCGTGGCCAACGGCGGCGGCATGGCGGTGCAGGAGGCGGTGGCCAAGCAGTGGCTGGCGAAGACCGGCTGCCCGATCATCGAGGGCTACGGCCTGTCCGAGACTTCCCCGTCGGCCACCTGCAACCCGACCGACACCGACGCGTTCTCCGGCACCATCGGCATGCCGCTGCCATCGACGGAAGTGGTGATCCGCGACGACGACGGCAAGGACGTGCCGCTCGGGCAGCCGGGCGAGATCTGCATCCGCGGCCCGCAGGTGATGGCCGGCTACTGGAACCGCCCGGACGAGACCGCCAAGGTCATGACCCCGGACGGCTTCTTCAAGACCGGCGATATCGGTGTGATGGACGAGCGTGGCTACACCAAGATCGTCGACCGCAAGAAGGACATGATCCTGGTGTCGGGCTTCAACGTGTACCCGAACGAGGTCGAAGGCGTGGTCGCCGAGTGCCCGGGCGTGCTGGAGGTGGCCGCCGTGGGCGTGCCCGACACGCACTCAGGCGAGGTGGTCAAGCTGTTCGTGGTCAAGAAGGATCCGGCGCTGACCGAGGCCGATGTGATCGAGTTCTGCAAGGAACGCCTCACCGGGTACAAGCGGCCCAAGTACGTGGAGTTCCGCACCGAGCTGCCCAAGACCAACGTCGGCAAGATCCTGCGCCGCGAACTGCGCGACAGCCGCAAGGCGGCGTGAGTTTGCTGACAGACTTCGTATGCTGCCGGTTTGCTCCCCTCTCCCGCTAGCGGGAGAGGGGCAGGGGGTGAGGGCAGGCACTGGCATACCACTGCCCTGAACTTCGTGGGCCCGCCCGGCCCTCACCCCAACCCTCTCCCGCGCGCGGGAGAGGGAGCACACAAGCGGTGATTCCACCGTGGTCGGTTTGCGCGCGGCGCCTCAGCACTCATTCGACGGCCCCAGCCGCGCATCCGGGCTCCCGTCCAGATAAATCACCCGCACGCACGCCCCCGGCTCCACGCCCGGCATCGCCGGCGCATTGGCCGACACGATCGCGCCGTCCATGGTCCGCACCTTGTACTGGAACAGGTCGATCTGCTGCACCGGCGCAGGACGGCTGAACAGCCGGGTCAGGTCGAACGCGAAGCCCACGCCGACCGCGCCACCGCCGCCGCCGCCGCTCGCTGCGCCCACGCCGACGCTGGTGCCGCCGCCATAGTCATAGTAGGAGGGGATCTGCGCCACATCCATGCGCGTCAGGAAGGTCTTCTCGGTCACGCGGCCGAGCTGGATGGTGGCGTTCACCGGCGTGACCTGCGGCGGCGGCGGGGTGCTGCTGCAGGCGGCCAGTACCGGCACCAGGCCGCACAGGGTGAGGTAAGTCAGCGTTTTCATGGCGAGTTCAGGCCGGCCTTGAGCCGGCCAAGCAGTCGGAACAGCGCACGCCGGTCGGTCTCGGCCAGGCCCGAGAACAGTTGCTCGATCCAGTCCTCGTGCGCGCGCGCCATGCGCGAGAACGCGGCGCGCCCCGCCGGCGTCAGGCGGATCAGGTAGGCGCGCCGATCGCTGGGCAGGGCCTCGCGCGAGACCAGTCCTTCCTGCTGGAGCTGGTCGGTGATGCCGGTGACGTTGCCGCCGGTCACCATCATGCGGCGCGAGAGCTCGCCCATCTTCAGGCCTTCGGGATGGCGGTCGAGCTGCGCCATCAGGTCGAAGCGGGGCAGGGTGCAGGCGAAATCCTGGCGCAGCCGCGTGCGGATATCGCTCTCGACCAGGTTGGTGCAGGTCAGCAGCCGCAGCCACAGCCGCAGCGCTTCGTGCTCGGTCTGGTCGGCACGGGTTTCAAGGTCGACCGGCGAGTTCTCGGCGCCGGCGGCAGGGGACAGGTTGGGCATCTTCAGGGCAACGGTGCGCGGTGTGCGGTGTGCGGCGGCGGGTGCCGACATTTGATGCCTCAAGTATATGCCCCTTATATGCCCTTGAAGGGGGCGGCGCCTTGGCCGGGATCAATCCACCTTGGCGCCCGAGTCCTTGACCACTTTCGACCACTTGGCCGTCTCCGCGCGGATGAACGCGGCAAACTGCTCCGGCGTGTTGCCGACCGGCTCGGCGCCCTGCGCCTGCAAGCGCTCGCGCACCGCTGGCGCGCTCAGCGCTTTCGCCACTTCCTGATGGATGCGCTGGATGACGTCCGGCGGCGTCCCGGCCGGCGCCAGCATGCCGAACCACGAGCTGGCCTCATAGTTGGGCAGGCTGGCGGCCTGCGCCACGGTCGGCACGCCCGGCAGCGCCGGCGACGGCCTGGCGCTGGTCACCGCCAGCGCCTTGAGCTTGCCGCCCTTGATCAGCGCCATCGACGAGGGCAGGTTGTCGAACATCACCTGCATGGTGCCGCCGGTCAGGTCCGTCAGCGCCGGGCCGCTGCCCTTGTACGGGAAGTGGACCATATAGGTCTTGGTCTGGGTCTTGAACAGTTCGCCGGCGAGGTGGATCGAGGTGCCGTTGCCGCTCGACGCCATATTGAGCTTGCCGGGATTGGCGCGCGCGTAGTTGATCAGGTCCCTGACGCTGTCGATCTTGTTCTGCTGCGCAAAGGCGGGGTTGACTACCAGCACGTTGGGCACCGCCGCCACCTCGGTGATCGGTGCGAAATCCTTGATCGGGTCGAATGGCAGCTTGCCGTACAGCGACTGGTTGATGCCGTGCGTGCCAACGGTGCCCATCAGCAGCGTGTAGCCGTCAGGCGCGGCCTTGGAGACGATGTCGGCGCCGATATTGCCGCCCGCGCCGGGTTTGTTGTCGACCACCACGTTCCACCCCGGCAGCTTGGCCAGCTCCGCCGCCACTGCCCGCGCCAGGATATCGGTGGTGCCGCCGGCGGCGAACGGGACCACCAGCCGGATCGGCTTGGCCGGGTAGGGGTCCGCCGCCAGCGCCGGGTGGCTGGCGAGCGCGGCAAGGCTGGCGGACAGCAGCAGCGCGACGGCGCGCCGGCGATTGGCTTGCATGGGCAGGTCTCCTGGTGGGCGCCGCTCGTGTGTCCGGTGGCGGCTATGGTCTGTGCATTCTAGTCGGCGGCCGGGGTGGCGCCGATGAGGTGATGCCCTATGGGTGTGAGGCCGTGCCAATGAAAAAAGGCACCCGGAGGTGCCTTTCAAGTTCGAGCGGGATTTGCTTAGAACTTGTGGCGGATGCCGATGGCGGCGCCAATCATCTTGTCTTCGCCGGTACCCAGGAAGTAACCATTGGCGAAGCTGATCGCCGAGGTGTCGAAGTTCAGGCCGGCGTTCTTCGAGAAGGCCGTGGTCAGGTAGACGTCGGTACGCTTGGACAGGTTGTAGTCGGCGATGAACGAAATCTGCCAGGGGTTCTTGATGTTGTTGGTGACGTTGGTGGTGGCGGCGGCCGGGTTGAAGTTCTTGACGTCGTCGTAGTAGTACGCCAGCGTCAGGCCCAGTGCCGGCGTGACCTGGTAGTTTGCACCGACCCAGTAGTAGTTGTCCTTCAGGATCGTATTGTCGTTCACATGCTTGCTCATGCCCCAGCGGTAGCCAGCCATCAGCTTGGCCGGACCGAAGGCATAGCTGGCAGCGACCGCGGCCTTCTTGAATTCGCCGGTGCCGCCGGCGGCGTTCAGGGTCGGGTTGTACTGGTCATAGGCGCCGCTGATGCCGAACGGGCCGGCTGCCCATGACACGCCGGCACCGTAGCCGGTGTCGCGGCGGAACTGGCCGGGGACTTCGCCACCGCCGGCAACGCCGTTGCCGAACGACCAGTGCGCGACGGCGGTCACCGGGCCGAACTTGCCGGTATACTTGGCGGTGTTGTCCGAACGGAAGTTCAGGCCCAGTTGAGCGACCACCGGCTCGTACTGGGTGGCATAGCCGGTCGGCGAAAAGTTGGCCATCATGTCGAACAGCGAGGTGTACTGGCGACCGAAGGTCACGCGGCCCACCTGGGCGCTTTCCAGGCCGACGTAAGCCTGACGACCGAACAGGCGGCCACCTTGCTGCGAGCGCCCGTCATCCAGGCCGAAACCGCTTTCCAGCACGAACAGCGCCTTCAGGCCGCTGCCGAGGTCTTCCACGCCGCGCAGGCCCCAACGCGAACCGGACAGGCCGCCGGACGACATGCGGAAGAGGTTCTCCGACGGGCCGGTCGCAAATCCGTTGGCCGCCGACGGCGTAACGCTCGACATATTGCTCACGTACTCGATGTTGGCATCGACCACACCGTAGAGCGTCACGCTCGATTGGGCCTGCGCCGCCCCAGCAAATGCGCCAAGCGCTGCCAGCGCCAGAAGCGATTTCTTCATGCTCGATGATCTCCACTGTAAGAATTATTGGTGACGCTGCAGGGGAACCTCCTTTTGGTCTCCATCCCCCGTACGTCAAACTTCCTGCGAAGTTGCGAAGTAATGTAACAAACAACCTTTCGTTCACCATTCGGTCGCAACCCCCTTGTCTGCTTTTAACAACTCAGGGTTTTTGAGTAGCCATACGCATCAATGCAAGGCGTGGTGCGGGCTGGCGCCGATTAGAGGCAAGCTACAATACGGGTAATCCCGATGGATGCCCCGCGTGCCGCGCCGCGGCCGTGTACCCCACCATGGCAGGGCGCCCGGGAACCGAGACCAACCGCTTCTGCGACATGGACACCCTGATCAAAGAATTCGACGTGGCATTGCGCGCCATTGCCGGCGCGACCCGCTCCGCGCGCGAGAACCCGGCCGACCGGCTGACTCCGGACACCGAACAGATGAGCGCTGACGAACGCCGCCATGTGGCCGGCCTGATGCGCATCAACCATGTCGGCGAAGTGTGCGCCCAGGCCCTGTACCAGGCGCAGAAGCTGACTGCGCGCAACGCCTCGGTACGCGCGCAGATGGATGCGGCCGCGCGCGAAGAGGAAGACCACCTGGCCTGGTGCGCCGAGCGCCTGCGCGAACTGGGCTCGCGCCCGAGCCTGCTCAACCCGCTGTGGTATGCGGGCGCGTTTGCCATCGGCTGGGTAGCCGGCCGCGCCGGCGACCGCGTCAGCCTGGGCTTCGTCGCCGAGACCGAGCGGCAGGTCGAGCACCATCTGGGCGGACACCTGGACCGCCTGCCCGAGGCCGACGGCCGCTCGCGCGCCATCCTCGAGCAGATGCGCGACGACGAGATCCGCCACGGCGATGCCGCGCGCGATGCCGGTGGCATTCCGCTGCCCGCGCCGGTGCGTGCGCTGATGCGCGGCGCCTCGCGCGTGATGACCACCGCTGCCTACCGGATCTGATCGGGTTCGCGCGGCCCGGCCCGCCTGCCCTTGATTTGCCGGGGCTGGCGGGCAATTGTTGTATCCTTTCCTCGTGTGGCGGGACAAGTCGTTCCCGCGCCGTCGGCAGTTCTCTTCCCGGCAGTTCTCAGGTGGTTTCTCCGCATTCCTCCCTAAGATCTTCATTTCATTAAGGATTCACTTTTTCGGTGCGTGAAGTGTGCGCGCTAAGTCATTGTTCTGATTCACAAATTCTCGTTTGCTGCTCTGCAACCAGCCTTGACCGCCCATATCGCTTCCTCTAAAGTGGGAAATAGTGTGAGGAAGTGTATTTTTGTGTGAAATTAGGCCCCGGCCGTGGGATCATCTCGCCACAGTCGGAACAGAAGGATCGAGCGCATGTCGCCCCGCCAACGGGCCGGCAGTGACCGGGAGCAAGCTTGTTTCAGGGAGCATCGGCACTCTCGCTGGATGCCAAGGGGCGGATGTCCATTCCGTCCCGGCATCGCGAGGCGCTGCAACAGCAGGCCGAGGGCCGGGTGACGCTGACCAAGCACCCGGATGGCTGCCTGTTGCTGTTTCCCCGGCCCGAGTGGGAAAACTTCCGCACGCGCATTGCCGCGCTGCCGATGGATGCGCACTGGTGGAAGCGCATCTTCCTGGGCAACGCCGCCGACGTGGAAATGGACGGCGCGGGCCGGGTGCTGATCGCTCCGGAGCTGCGCAGTGCCGCCATGCTCGACAAAGAAGTCATGCTGCTCGGCATGGGCAGCCATTTCGAAGTGTGGGATGCCGCGACCTACGCCGCCAAGGAACAGCAGGCGATGGCGCAGGGCATGCCCGAAGCATTGAAGAATTTCTCTTTCTGACGAGGTCATGAGTCCAACCGGAACGCCGGCAACCCCCGCCCTGCGCCATCGCACCGTGCTGCTGGACGAGGCCGTCGATGCGCTGGTCTGGCGCCCCGACGGCGTCTACGTGGACGGCACCTTCGGCAGGGGAGGGCACAGCCGGGCGGTGCTGGCCCGGCTGGGGCCAGACGGGGCCCTGGTCGCGTTCGACAAGGACCCAGCAGCAATCGCAGAAGCGGGCACCATCGGGGATGCCCGCTTCTCCATTGAGCACGCGAGCTTTGCGGACATGGCCGAGCGCCTGGCCGGGCGCGGCCACGTGGCCGGCGTGCTGCTCGACCTGGGGATCAGTTCGCCCCAGATCGACGAGGCGGCGAGGGGGTTTTCCTTTCGTTTCGAGGGCCCGCTGGACATGCGCATGGACACCACGCGCGGCATCACCGCCGCCGAGTGGCTGGCGCGGGCGGATGAGCAGGACATTGCCAGGGTGATACGAGACTATGGGGAAGAACGGTTTGCTGTACAGATTGCAAAGGCGATTGTTGCTCGCCGCAGCGATCCCGGCGATGGCGGACCCATCGCCACTACTGCCGACCTTGCCGCGCTCGTGGCGAAAGCCGTCAAAACACGCGAGAAGGGTCAGGACCCTGCGACCCGCACCTTTCAGGCTCTACGGATTCACGTCAATCAAGAGCTTGAGGACCTCGAAAGAGGCCTGAAGGCGGCGTATGAACTGCTGCAGGTCGGAGGGCGCCTGGTGGTGATCAGCTTCCACTCGCTGGAGGACCGCATCGTCAAGCGGTTCATGGCGGCGCACGCCCGTCCCCAGCAGGATGCCGACCCGGCGCTGCGCCGCGCGCCGCTGCGCGCGGCCGACCTGCCGCAACCGACGCTGCGCCTGCTCGGCCGTTTCAAGCCCGGCGCCGAAGAGGTGGCCGCCAACCCGCGCGCGCGCTCGGCCGTGATGCGCGTGGCCGAGAAGCTGGCCCCCGCGCCGGCGCCCGCTGGCGGAGGTGCGCGCGCATGAACCGCCTGACCTTCTTCCTGCTGGCCGCGCTGATCCTGTGCGCGCTGTCGCTGGTGAGCGCGCAGCACCAGGCGCGCACGCTGTTCGTCGCGCTCGAGCGTGCCCAGGCGGAGGAAAAGCAGCTCGATATCGACTGGTCGCGCCTGCAATACCAGCAGAGCGCGCTCGGCAAGAGCGCGCGCATCGCCGATGCGGCGCGCGCCCAGCTCAAGATGTCGCCGGTCAACCCCGGCAGGACCCAGTACCTGTCCGGCATCGTGCTGCCGCCGCCCGCCGAGGCGGCGCCGGCCAGTGCCGCGGAGGCGCGCCGATGAGCATGGCCCGCCCCAACCCGCCCCGCCGCGACCGCACCGGCACCGCCTCGCGCCCTCGCAGCGGCCAGTTCTCGGCCAGCCCGGTGCTGGGCCTGCGCCTGCCGATGTGGCGCTCCAAGCTGGTGGTGTTCCTGATGTTCGCGGCCTTTGTCGCGCTGGCGGTGCGCGCCGCGTGGATCCAGGGGCCGGGCAACCAGTTCTACGAGGCCGAGGGCAAGAAGCGCTTCCAGCGCACGCTGGAGCTGCCGGCCACGCGCGGCAAGATCCTGGACCGCAACGGCCTGGTGCTGGCCACCAGCCTGCCGGTCAAGGCGATCTGGGCGGTGCCCGAGGACGTGCCCGAGCAGGTCGAGGCCGCCAAGATCCGCCAGCTCGCCAGGCTGCTCGGCATGTCCGAGAAGGACCTGGGCAAGAAGCTGTCCGAGGACAAGGGCTTCGTCTACCTGAAGCGCCAGGTGCTGCCCGACGTGGCCGACAAGATCGCCGCGCTCAAGATCGAAGGCATCCACCAGACCCGCGAATACAAGCGCTTCTACCCGGAAGGGGAGGCGATGGCGCATATCGTCGGCTTCACCAACGTGGAAGACCGCGGCCAGGAAGGCGTGGAGCTGGCGCGCGAGCCCGGCCTGGCCGGCCGCCCCGGCGCGCGCCAGGTGATCAAGGACCGCCTCGGCCGCGTGGTCGAGGACGTCGGCATCCTGAAGACTCCGCGCGACGGCGAGGACATCCAGCTGTCGATCGACGCCAAGATCCAGTACCTGGCCTACAACGAGCTCAAGGCCGTGGTCGAAAAGCACAAGGCCAAGGCCGCCAGCGCGGTGGTGCTCGACGCCCAGACCGGCGAGGTGCTGGCATTGGCCAACTGGCCCACCTACAACCCGAACGACCGTACCCGGCTGTCGGGCGAGCAGCTGCGCAACCGTGTGCTGACCGATACCTTCGAGCCCGGCTCGATGATGAAGCCGATCACGGTGGGCCTGGCGCTGCAGCTCAAGCGCGTGACGCCGTCGACGGTGATCGCCACCACCGGCAAGTACCAGTTCGAAGGCGCCACCATCACCGACACCCACAACTACGGCGCGCTCACCGTGAGCGGCGTGATCCAGAAGTCGTCCAACATCGGCACGACCAAGATCGCGATGATGATGAAGCCGCAGGAGATGTGGGACATGTTCACCAGCATCGGCCTCGGCCAGGCGCCCAAGATCGGCTTCCCCGGCGCCGTGGCCGGCCGCGTGCGCCCGTTCAAGAGCTGGCGCCCGATCGAGCAGGCCACCATGTCGTACGGCTACGGCCTGTCGGTGTCGCTGTTCCAGATGGCCCACGCCTACACCATCTTTGCGCATGACGGCGAGCTGATCCCGGTGTCGATGTTCCGTACCAACGGCCCCGCCACCGGCGAGCGCATCCTGTCGCCGCAGGTGGCGCGCGACGTGCGCGCGATGATGGAGACCGTGACCGCGCCCGGCGGCACCGCGCCCGAGGCGCAGGTGATGGGCTACCGCGTCGGCGGCAAGACCGGCACCGCGTACAAGCATGAAGGCCGCGGCTATAACCGCAGCAAGTACCGCGCCTCGTTCATCGGCCTGGCGCCGATGTCGAATCCGCGCATCATCGTGGCCGTCAGCGTGGACGAGCCCACCGCCGGCAGCCACTACGGCGGCCTGGTGGCCGGCCCCGCGTTCGCGGCCATCACCGGCGGCACGCTGCGTGCGCTGAACGTTCAGCCCGATTCGCCAATCCGCCAGCTGGTGGTCAGCGACAAGGTGCCGGAAAGCGAACCGTGGAGCGCCACCCAATGACGGCCAAGCCCCTGCTCCCGCTCGAGGTTACCGCCCAGGCCAGCAACGCGCTGGCCTGGCTGCGTACCAACGTGGCCGCCTCCGCGCAGCTGACCGGCGATACCCGCCGGCTGGCGCGTGGCGATGTCTTCTTCGCCTACGTGCTCGGCAACGATCGCCTGGCCACCGACGGCCGGCCTCATATCCAGCAGGCGATTGCCGCCGGCGCCGGCGCCATCGTCTATGAGGCCGATGGCTTCGACTGGCCCTTCGGCAACGCCGTGCTGCACCTGGCCGTCAGTACCCTGCACCAGCTCGCCGGCCCGATCGCGGCCGGCTGGCATGGCAATCCGGCGCGCGGCCTGGCCGTGACCGGCATCACCGGCACCAACGGCAAGACCTCGTGCAGCCAGTGGCTGGCGCGCGTGCTGCAGGCGGCCGGCACGCCGTGCGCGGCGATCGGCACGCTCGGCACTGGCTTCCCTGGCGCGCTGCAGGCGACCGGCTTCACCACGCCGGACGCGGTGCAGCTGCAGGCGAGCCTCGCCGCGCTGCATGACGCCGGCGCGCGCGCGGTGGCGATGGAAGTGTCTTCGCACGGCCTGGAGCAGGAGCGCGTGGCGGGCACGCATTTCTCGGTGGCGGTGCTGACCAACCTGACCCAGGACCACCTCGATTACCACGGCACCATGGCCGAGTATGAGGCGGCCAAGGAGCGGTTGTTCTGCTGGGACGGCCTGCGCACCGCGGTGGTCAACCGCGACGACGCCATGGGCCAGCGCCTGCTGGCGGCGGATGCCGCCGCCATCGGCGCGCCGCACGTGATCGAATACGGCATCGACGGCCCCGGCGCGGCCACGGTGCGCCGCCCGCGCGGCGAGTGGCTGCGCGCCACCAACGTGCGCGCCACGGCCACCGGCACCGCCTTCCATATCGACGGCAGCTTCGGCAGCGCCGAGATGGCCACGCCGATGATCGGCGCCTTCAATGTCAGCAACCTGCTGGCGGTGCTGGGCGCGGCGCTCGCCAACGGCGTGGCGTGGAGCGCGGCCATCACCGCGCTGCGCGCGCTGACGCCGGTCGAAGGGCGCATGGAACTGTTCGGCGCCAACGGCGGGCCGGACGCGCCGCTGGCCGTGGTCGACTACGCCCATACGCCCGATGCGCTGGAACAGACCCTGGCCGCGCTGCGTCCGGTGGCGCAGGCGCGCAACGGCCGCCTGTGGTGCGTGTTCGGCTGCGGCGGCGACCGCGACCCGATCAAGCGCCCGCTGATGGGCGCGGTGGCCGAGCGCCTGGCCGACGAAGTCATCCTGACCAGCGACAACCCGCGCAGCGAAGATCCGCAGGAGATCCTCGACGCCATTGCCGACGGCATGGCCGAGCGCGCACGCGGGCGCCAGATCGAAGACCGCGCCGCCGCCATCCTCTATGCCATCAAGCACGCGGCCCCGGCCGACGTGGTGCTGGTCGCCGGCAAGGGCCATGAGGCCACCCAGGAGATCCAGGGCCGCAAGCGGCCGTTCTCCGACCGCGAACACGTACGCCTGACCCTCGGCACACGGGGGGTATCGGCATGAGCCAGTCCAACATGACCACCTTGCAGCAAGCCGCCGGCTGGATCGCCGGCGCGCGCATTTCCGGCGACGTCGCCGTGGCGTTCACGCGCGTGCATACCGACAGCCGCACCGTCGAGCCCGGCGACCTGTTCGTCGCGCTCAAGGGCGAGCGCTTCGACGCGCACGACTTTATCGCCGACGTGGTCGCGCGCGGCGCCGCCGCGGTGCTGGTCAGCCGCGAGGTCGACAGCGGCGTGCCCGCCATCGTCGCGCCCGACACCCGCATCGCGCTGGGCGAACTGGGCGCCGGCTGGCGCCGACAGTTCAAGCTGCCCGCGGTGGCGGTGACCGGCAGCAACGGCAAGACCACGGTCAAGGAAATGATCGCGGCCATCTTCGCCGCGGCGGTGGGCGAGAACCAGCGCCTGGCCACCGGCGGCAACCTGAACAACGATATCGGCCTGCCGCTGACTGTGCTGCGCCTGCGCGCCACGCACAAGCTGGCGGTGCTGGAGCTCGGCATGAACCATCCGGGCGAGACGGTCTACCTGGCCGGCATCGCCCAGCCCACCGTGGCGGTGATCACCAACGCGCAGCGCGAGCACCAGGAGTTCATGGTCAACGTGGAAGCCGTCGCGCACGAGCACGCGGCCGCGATCGCGGCACTGCCCGCCGACGGCGTGGCGGTGTACCCGCTCGACGCGGAAAGCGGCGGCGCCTATGCGCCGGTGTGGCGCGAGGCCGCCGGCGCGCGCCGCGCACTGTCGTTCGGCACCTCGCAGCGGGCCGATGTGCATGCCACCGTGACGCTGGTCGATGGCGCGCAGGTGATGCAGGTACGCGCGCCTGGCCATGCCTTCGAAGTACGTCTGGCGCTGCTGGGCGAGCACAACGTGCGCAACGCGCTGGCCGCCATTGCCTGCGCGCTGGCCGCGGGCGTGCGCGTGCCGGTGATCCAGGCGGGACTGGCCGGCTTCAAGGCGATCAAGGGCCGGCTGCAGGTCAGGTACACGTCGGGCGGCACGGTGCTGATCGACGACTCCTATAACGCCAACCCCGACTCCATGCGCGCCGCCATCGACGTGCTGGCCGGCTTTGCCGCGCCGCGCGTGCTGGTGCTGGGCGACATGGGCGAAGTGGGCGACCAGGGCCCGGCATTTCACGAAGAGATCGGCGCCTACGCGCAGGCGCGCGGCATCGACACGCTGTGGGCGACCGGCGAACTGGCCGTGCACGCCGTGCAGGCGTTCGGCGCGCGCGCGCGCCATTTCGGCACCGCCGAGGCACTGATCAAGGCACTGGAGGAAGACAGCGGGGGCATGGTGGCGCAGGCGGGCGCCGTGCTGGTGAAGGGATCGCGCTTCATGCGCATGGAACGGATGGTCGCGGCGCTGGTCGCAGACACTTCCGCACATTAAATAAGACAACACGATGTTATTGGCTCTGGCCCAGTGGCTGCAAAACGACTACAGCTTCCTCCGGGTCGTCAACTACCTGACTTTCCGCGCGGTGATGGCCAACCTCACCGCGCTGCTGATCGGCCTGACCTGCGGGCCATGGGTGATCCGCAAGCTGACCGAGCTGAAGGTCGGCCAGGCGGTGCGCACCATCGGTCCGCAGACGCACCTGGTCAAGTCCGGCACGCCGACCATGGGCGGCGTGCTGGTGCTGGTTTCGATCGCGGTGTCGACGCTGCTGTGGTGCGACTGGGGCAACCGTTTTATCTGGGTGGTGATGCTGGTTACGTTCGGCTACGGCGCGATCGGCTGGGTCGACGACTACCGCAAGGTGGTGTATCGCGATCCGCGCGGCATGTCGAGCCGCGAAAAGTTTTTCTGGCAGACGCTGATTGGCCTGGTGGCCGCGGTCTACCTGGCGTTCTCGGTGTCGGAAAGCAGCAACGTCCGGGTCTGGGACCTGTTCCTGAACTGGGTCGAGGGCGGGCTGTCGCTGGACATGCCGTACAAGTCCAACCTGATCGTGCCCTTCTTCAAGGAGATCAGCTACCCGCTGGGCGTGGCCGGCTTCATCGTGCTGACCTACCTGGTGATCGTGGGTTCGAGCAATGCCGTCAACCTGACCGACGGCCTGGACGGGCTGGTGATCATGCCGGTGGTGCTGGTCGGCGGCGGGCTGGGCGTGTTCGCCTACGTAATGGGCAGCGCGGTCTACAGCAAGTACCTGCTGTTCCCGCATATCCCGGGCGCAGGCGAGCTGCTGATTTTCTGCTCGGCGATGGGCGGGGCGGGGCTGGCCTTCCTCTGGTTCAACGCGCATCCGGCGCAGGTGTTCATGGGCGACGTGGGCGCGCTGGCGCTGGGCGGCGCGCTCGGCACGGTGGCGGTGATCGTGCGCCAGGAGATCGTGCTGTTCGTGATGGGCGGCATCTTCGTGGTGGAAACGCTGTCGGTGATGGCGCAGGTAACGTGGTTCAAGATCACCAAGCGCCGCTACGGCGAGGGCAGGCGGCTGTTCCGGATGGCGCCGCTGCACCACCATTTCGAACTCGCCGGCTGGAAGGAAACGCAGGTCACGGTGCGCTTCTGGATCATCACCATGCTGCTGGTGCTGATCGGGTTGTCGACGCTGAAGTTGCGATGAAGCTGCGCTGAGCAGGGACTGACGGCGCTCTCTATATAGATACAGGAAACCAAAGGCAGGAAATCGAAGTGTTTGGCGAGCTGCAAAAACCTCATGTGCTGGTACTGGGCCTCGGCGAATCGGGCCTGGCCATGGCGCGCTGGTGTGGCCTGAACGGCTGCGCGGTGCGCGTGGCCGACACGCGCGAGGCCCCCGCCAACCTTGTCTTCCTGCAGGCCGAGCTGACTTCGGCCGAGTTTGTCGGTGGCCCGTTCGCCGACGGCCTGCTCGACGACATCGGCCTGCTGGCGATCAGCCCGGGGCTGTCGCCGCTGGAAAACGGTACCGCTGCGCTGCTGGCTGCCGCCCGCGAACGCGGCATTCCGGTCTGGGGCGAAATCGAATTGTTTGGCCGCGCGCTGGCGCACCTTGAAGCCGAGTCCGGCTACGCCCCGAAGATCCTGGCGATCACCGGCACCAACGGCAAGACCACCACCACCGCGCTGACCGGCCGGCTGGTCGAGCGCGCCGGCAAGAGCGTGGCGGTGGCGGGCAATATCAGCCCGTCGGCGCTGGACAAGCTGTCGGCCTGCATCGCCTCGGCGACGCTGCCGGACGTGTGGGTGCTGGAGCTGTCGAGCTTCCAGCTCGAAACCACGCACACGCTGGCGCCGCATGCCGCCACCGTGCTCAACGTGACGCAGGACCACCTGGACTGGCACGGTTCGATGGAGGCCTATGCCGTCTCCAAGGCGCGCATCTTCGGGCCGGCCGATAGCGCCTGCGTGCAGGTGCTGAACCGCAATGACCGCCTGACGCTGGACATGGCCCGCCCGGGCCGCACGCCGGTGACCTTCGGCACCGACCTGCCCGAAGTGCCGGGCAGCTTCGGCATCCTGCGCGAGGGCGGCATGCCCTGGCTGGTGCTGGCCGAACCCGATCCCGACGCGGAAGGGGAGGGCAAGCCGCGCCGCCGCAAGGCTGCGGAAGTGGTCCAGGAAGCCGTGCCGGTGCGCCACAAGCGCCTGATGCCGGCCGACGCGCTGCATATCCGCGGCATGCACAACGCCACCAATGCGATGGCGGCGCTGGCGCTGTGCCGGGCCATCGACCTGCCGATGAATGCACTGCTGCACGGCCTGCGCGAATACCGCGGCGAGCCGCACCGCGTGGAGTGGGTCGCCACCATCGACGAAGTCGAGTATTTCGACGACAGCAAGGGGACCAATGTCGGCGCGACCGTGGCCGCGCTGTCGGGGCTGGACAAGCGCGTGGTGCTGATCGCCGGTGGTGAAGGCAAGGGCCAGGATTTCTCGCCGCTGGCCGCGCCGGTGGCGCAGTACGCGCGCGCGGTGGTGCTGATCGGCCGCGCTGCGGCTGAACTGCGCGATGCGCTGCAGGGCAGCGGCGCCAGCCTGGTCGACGCGGCCACGCTGGAAGAGGCGGTGGCCAGGGCAACCGAGCTGGCCGAGACCGGCGACGTGGTGCTGCTGTCGCCGGCCTGCGCCAGCCTCGACATGTTCCGCAACTACGTGCACCGCGCCGAGGTGTTCCGCGCGTCGGTGGAAGAACTGGCACTGTCCCGGGGGATCCTGCCATGAGCCAGGTTGAGACCAACCCGCAGGTCAAGCGCAGCGGTTTTATCGGCGCCACCATCGGCAATGCCTGGGGTGGCCTGCGCGACGCGGTGTCGGGCGTCAAGCCGACCCGCTCGCGCATGATGGAGTACGACCAGCCCATGCTGTGGGTGTCGATCGTACTGCTCGCGCTCGGCATGGTGATGGTCTTTTCGGCCTCGATCGCGCTGCCGGACTCGCCGCGCTACGCCAACTACCGCGAGAGCCATTTCCTGCTGCGCCACGCGTTCGCGCTGCTGATCGGGCTGTCGGTGGGACTGGCCGCGTTCCAGATTCCCGTCAAGGTGTGGGACCGCTACGCGCCCAAGCTCTTTATCTTCGCGCTGATCCTGCTGGTGATCGTGCTGGTGCCGTTCGTCGGCAAGGGCGTGAACGGCGCGCGGCGCTGGATCCCGCTGGGCGTGATGAACTTCCAGCCGTCCGAGCTGATGAAGCTGGCGGTGGTGCTGTACGCGGCCAACTACACGGTGCGCAAGCAGGAGTGGATGCAGACCCTGTCCAAGGGCTTTTTGCCGATGGGCGTGGCGGTGGTGGTGGTGGGCATGCTGCTGCTGCTCGAGCCTGACATGGGTGCGTTCCTGGTGATCGCCGCGGTGGCCATGGGCATCCTGTTCCTCGGCGGCATCAACGGCAAGCTGTTCGCCGGGCTGGTGGGCGTGGCGATAGGCGCGTTCGCGCTGCTGATCACGGCTTCGCCCTGGCGGCGCGAGCGGATCTTTGCCTACCTGAACCCGTGGGAAGAGAGCAATGCACTGGGCAAGGCCTACCAGTTGACGCACTCGCTGATCGCCTTCGGACGCGGCGAGTGGACCGGTGTCGGGCTGGGCGGCAGCATCGAGAAGCTGCACTACCTGCCCGAAGCCCATACCGACTTCATCCTCGCAGTGATCGGCGAGGAATTCGGCTTTATCGGCGTGCTGGTGGTGATCGTGCTGTTCTACTGGCTGGTGCGGCGCGCCTTCAATATCGGCCGCACCGCGCTGCAGCTCGATCGCACCTTTGCCGGCCTGGTGGCCAAGGGCATCGGCGTGTGGATCGGCTGGCAGACCTTTATCAATATGGGCGTGAACCTGGGCCTGCTGCCGACCAAGGGGCTGACGCTGCCGCTGGTGAGCTATGGCGGTTCGGGGATTTTGATGAATTGCGTGGCGCTGGCAATCCTGCTTCGCATCGATTACGAAAACCGTGTATTGATGCGCGGAGGGAAGGTATGACCGGAGCGCAGCAATACACGGTTTCGGCGAAGGCTAACTTCCTGCTTCAGCAGGAAGTTAAGCGCAGCGGCCGAAGCCAAAATCGCGTGCTGATGCGCGGAGGGAAAGTATGACCGCACCGCGCACCTTGCTCGTGATGGCCGGCGGCACCGGGGGACACGTGTTCCCGGGGCTTGCGGTCGCGCACGCGCTGCGCGAGCAAGGCTGGAAGGTGGTCTGGCTGGGCAACCGCACTGGCATGGAAGCCACGCTGGTGCCGAAGCACGACATCCCGATGGAGTTCATCCAGTTCGGCGGGCTGCGCGGCAAGGGGCTGTTGACCAAGTTCCTGCTGCCGCTGAATCTGCTGCGCGCGTTCTGGCAGAGCATCGGCGCGTTGCGCCGGGTGCGCCCGAGCGTGGTGCTGGGCATGGGCGGCTATATCACCTTCCCGGCCGGCATGATGGCGTCGCTGCTGGGACGCCCGCTGGTGCTGCACGAGCAGAACTCGATCGCCGGACTGGCCAACAAGGTGCTGGCCAAGGTGGCCGACCGCGTGCTGTGCGCGTTCCCGGACACGCTGCCCGGCGGCGAATGGACCGGCAACCCCGTGCGCGAGGAACTGGCGCACCTGGGCGCGCCCGAGGCGCGCTACGACCAGCGCAGCGGCCCGCTGCGCATCCTGGTGGTGGGCGGCAGCCTGGGCGCTGCGGCGCTGAATGAGGTGGTACCCAAGGCCATTGCGCTGTTGCCCGAGGGCGAGCGCCCGGTGGTCACGCACCAGGCGGGCGCAAAGCAGATCGACACGCTGCGCGCCAACTACGCGGCCGCGCAGGTGCCGGCGCAGACCCTGCCGTTTATCGACGACATGGCGCGCGCTTACGCCGATGCGGACCTGGTGATCTGCCGCGCCGGCGCGATGACGGTTTCGGAAGTGGCTGCCGCAGGCGTGGCGGCGATGTTCGTGCCCTTCCCGCATGCGGTGGACGACCACCAGACCACCAACGCGGAATTTTTGTCGAAGCAGGGCGCGGCCCTGCTGGTGCAGCAGAAAGACCTGACGGCCGAGGGGCTGGCGCAAACCATCGCCAGCCTGACCCGGCCGCAGCTGAAAGACATGGCGCGCCTGGCGCGCGGACTGGCCAAACCTGAGGCAACCCGGCGCGTCGCCGAGATCTGCAGTCAGCTGGCCAGGGACTGAAGCCTATTTAAGCAGCAATCGAATGAAGCATATCGTCAAAAACATCCACTTCGTGGGCATCGGCGGGGCCGGCATGAGCGGCATCGCCGAGGTCCTGCTGAACCTGGGATACAAGGTCTCGGGCTCCGACGTGGGCAGCAATGCCGCCACGCGGCGCCTGGCGTCGCTGGGCGCCACGGTCATGCACGGGCATGACGCGGCCAACGTGACCGGCGCCAATGCCGTGGTGGTGTCGACCGCAGTGAGCGGCGACAACCCCGAAGTGCTGGCCGCCCGCAGCAAGCGCATCCCGGTGGTGCCGCGCGCAGTGATGCTGGCCGAACTGATGCGCCTGAAGCAGGGCGTGGCCATCGCCGGCACGCATGGCAAGACCACCACCACCAGCCTGGTGGCGTCGGTGCTGGCCGAAGGCGGGCTCGATCCCACCTTCGTGATCGGCGGCCGCCTGAACTCGGCCGGCGCCAACGCGCGCCTGGGCACCGGCGACTTTATCGTCGCCGAGGCGGACGAGTCCGACGCATCGTTCCTGAACCTGTTCCCGGTCATCGAGGTCATCACCAATATCGATGCCGACCATATGGACACCTACGGGCACGACTTTGCCCGGCTCAAGCAGGCGTTCATCGAATTCACGCAGCGGCTGCCGTTCTACGGCATCGCCGTGCTGTGCGTCGATGACCCCAACGTGCGCGAGATCCTGCCGTTCGTGTCCAAGCCGGTGGTGCGCTACGGCTTTGCCGAGGATGCGCAGATCCGCGCCGTGGATGCGCGCGCGGTCGACGGCCAGATGCACTTCACCGTGCTGCGCCACCTCAACGGCCATGCCGAGCCGCCGCTGGATATCGTGCTGAACCTGCCCGGGCTGCACAACGTGCAGAACGCGCTGGCGGCGATCGCCATCGCCACCGAACTGGAAGTGCCTGACGCCGCCATCGTCAAGGCGCTGCGCGAGTTCCACGGCGTGGGCCGGCGCTTCCAGCGCTACGGCGAGGTCGCCACGCCCGACGGCGCCGGCACCTTCACGCTGGTGGACGACTACGGCCACCACCCGGTGGAGATGGCCGCGACGCTGGCCGCGGCGCGCGGCGCGTTCCCCGAGCGCCGCCTGGTGCTGGCATTCCAGCCGCACCGCTTTACCCGTACGCGGGATTGTTTCGAGGACTTCGTCAAGGTTCTGGGCACTGTCGATGCGCTGCTGCTGTCAGAGGTCTACGCCGCCGGCGAGACGCCGATCGTGGCCGCCGACGGCCGTGCGCTGACCCGCGCGCTGCGCGTGGCCGGCAAGGTCGAACCTGTTTTCGTGGAGCAGATGGAAGAAATGCCGCAGGCCATCCTGAATGCCGTCCGGCCCGGCGATGTGGTCGTGACGATGGGCGCGGGCTCGATCGGGGCCGTGCCGGGACAACTGGTGTCGCACCAGCAATCGGTGCAGGCGGGAGGTCAGCAATGAGCTTCGTCGCCCATCCCAATATCGATCCCAAATCGCTGGGCAAGGTCGGCGTGCTGCTGGGCGGACGCTCGGCCGAGCGCGAGATCTCGCTGATGTCGGGCAACGGCGTGCTGGCCGCGCTGCGCTCGCGCGGCGTCGATGCGCACCCCTTCGACCCGGGCCTGCAGGGCGTGGCCGAGCTGGCCGCGGCCAGGTTCGACCGCGTCTTTATCGCGCTGCACGGCCGCTACGGCGAGGACGGCACCATGCAGGGCCTGCTCGAGCAGTTGGGCGTGCCGTACACCGGCAGCGGCGTGCTGGCTTCGGCCATGGCCATGGACAAGCAGGCCACCAAGCGCCTGTGGATGACCCACGACCTGGCCACGCCGCGCTTTGCCATGCTGCACGCCGAGTCCGACTTTGACGCCGTGGCCGCCGACCTGGGCCTGCCGCTGATCGTCAAGCCGGCGCGCGAGGGCTCGTCGATCGGGCTGACCAAGGTGACCGCCGCCGAACAGATGCGCGCGGCCTTCGAGAAGGCAGCGGCGCTCGATAACGACGTCATTGCCGAGACTTTTATCGACGGCGCCGAGCTGACCTGCCCGCTCGTGGGCGAGGGCGAAACCGCCGAAGCGCTGCCGGTGATCCGCATCGTTGCGCCCGAAGCCAACTACGACTATCAAAATAAGTACTTTACTGACGATACCCAATACTTGTGTCCGTCAGGTCTGGATCCCGAGGTCGAACGGCAAGTCCAGGCGCTGACGGTGCAGGCCTACCGCGTACTGGGCTGCCGCGGCTGGGCGCGCGCCGACGTGATGCTGCGCGCCGACGGCAAGCCCTTCCTGCTCGAGATGAATACCTCGCCCGGCATGACCGGCCATTCGCTGGTGCCGATGGCGGCGCGCGCGGCCGGCATCAGCTACGAGGACTTCGTGCTGCAGGTGGTGGCCGCGGCAACGCTGGACCTGCATCCGAACGAGCACTGGAAACCCGAATAACACCGCAACTGATAGGACCGTCCCGGACCATGTGGCATAACGCACGCCTGCTCAACCTGATCGCTTCCACGCTGTACGCGGTGGTGGCGCTGATGGCGCTCGCGGCGGGCCTGCTGTGGCTGGCGCAGCGGCCGGTGTTTGCCATCACGCATGTGGAGATCGCGCCGATGGACGGCAGCGCCTTGCGCCACGTGAACGCCCCCAGCGTGCGCGCGGGCGCGCTGGGCAAGCTGTCGGGCAACTTCTTCACGCTGGATCTGAACGCGGCGCGGCAGGCGTTCGAGTCGGTGCCTTGGGTGCGCCGCGCCAGCGTGCGGCGCGAGTGGCCGAACGGCCTGGCGGTCGAGGTCGAGGAACACGAAGCGCTGGGTACCTGGGGCTCGCCGGAAAGCGGGCGCCTGATCAATACCTATGGCGAGGTGTTCGTCGCCAACACCGCCGAGGCGGAAGAGGATGCGCAGCTGCTGGCGCTGGACGGGCCGCCGGACAGCGAGGGCGATGTGATCGAGAAGCTCGAGGTGATGCGCCAGTGGTTCAAGCCGCTCAAGGCCGAGCCGCTGGCGGTGGCGCTGTCCGGCCGCTACGCCTGGCGCGCCAAGCTGTCCAACGGCATGGTGGTCGAACTGGGCCGCGAGCAGAACGACGAGGAACGCACGGCGATGGAGCAGCGCGTCAGGCGCTTCGTCGCGGCGTGGCCACAGGTGACCGAGCAATGGGGCAGCCAGATCGACTACGCCGACCTGCGTTATCCCAACGGCTTTGCGATCCGCGCGGCCAATGCGCGTTTCCTGACCGATGCCCAGGCCGCCGCGGCAGCCAAGGCGGCCAAGGGGGTAGCGAGCAACGCAGCAACCAATGCAGCAACCAACGCAGCAAAGAATGCCGGCAAATCCAACAACAATCCGACGCGACTGAAGAGCAAGAACGCGGAGAAAACCCGATGAGCAAGGAATACAAGGACCTACTGGTCGGTCTGGACATCGGCACCTCGAAGGTGGCGGCGGTGGTCGCAGAACTGCGCCCCGACGGCAGCTACGAGGTGATCGGGATGGGCCAGTCAGAGTCCAAGGGTCTGAAGAAAGGGGTCGTGGTCAATATCGAGGCCACCGTGCAGTCGATCCAGAAGGCGCTGGAAGAGGCCGAGCTGATGGCCGACTGCAAGATTTCGGAGGTCTTTACCGGCATTGCCGGCAGCCATATCCGCAGCTTCAACTCCAGCGGCATGGTGGCGATCAAGGACAAGGAGGTCACGCAGACCGACGTGGCGCGCGTGATCGAGACCGCCAAGGCGGTCAATATCCCGACCGACCAGCAGATCCTGCACATCCTGACGCAGGAATTCATCATCGACGGCCAGGAAGACGTGCGCGAGCCCATCGGCATGAGCGGCATCCGCCTGGAAGTGAAGGTGCATATCGTCACCGGCGCGGTCAGCGCCGCGCAGAACATCGTCAAGTGCGTGCGCCGCTGCGGCCTGGAAGTGCATGACCTGATCCTGCAGCCGCTGGCATCGAGCCTGGCGGTGCTGACCGAAGACGAGAAGGAACTGGGCGTGGTGCTGGTCGACATCGGCGGTGGCACTACCGACATCGCAATCTTCAGCGAGGGCGCGATCCGCCATACGGCCGTGATCCCCATCGCCGGCGACCAGATCACCAACGATATCGCGATGGCGCTGCGCACGCCGACGCCCGATGCCGAGGACATCAAGATCCAGTACGGCATCGCCAAGCAAGCGATCGCCGACCCGGAAGACATGATCGAGGTGCCCGGCGTGGGCGACCGTGGCACGCGCACGCTCAGCCGCCAGGCGCTGGCCGCGGTGATCGAGCCGCGCATCGAAGAGCTGTACTCGCTGGTGCACCAGGTGGTGCGCGAGTCGGGCTATGAAGAACTGTTGTCCTCCGGCGTGGTCATCACCGGTGGGACCGCGATGATGCCGGGCATGGTCGAGCTGGGCGAGGACATCTTCCTCAAGCCCGTGCGCGTGGGCGTGCCGGAGTACCGCGGCAACCTGCACGAGGTGGTGAAGAGCCCGCGTTACGCAACGGTGATGGGCCTGCTGCTGGAAGGCCGCGTGCAACGCATGCGCGGGCGCAAGGTCGCGGTGCAGAGCGGGTCGGTCAAGCAGGTGTGGGCCCGCATGAAGGAATGGTTCGTCGGCAATTTCTGAGTAATGCAGAAATTGCGCGCGTAAAGATGCAATGCGGATGCAACGGCGCGCGGGCGGTCTTGTCTACCGGACAGGCCGTGGCGCGTTGAGCGGTAGTTTTCTGGTTCTTTTCTTTAATGGTTTCTTGTTCAGGAACCAGGGGTTGCGGCGGGGAGGCTGCATCGTCTGGGGACTGATTCTTCTCGGAGGCAGTGATGGACTTTGACATGATCGAAACGGAAGTGCAGGACGGCACCATCATCAAGGTGGTCGGCGTGGGCGGCGCGGGCGGTAATGCCGTGCAGCACATGATCAGCCGCGGCGTGCAAGGCGTCGAATTTATCTGCATGAACACCGACGCGCAGGCCCTGAAGCGCTCGAGCGCTTCGCGCGTGCTGCAGCTTGGCAACACGGGTCTGGGCGCCGGCGCCAAGCCGGAAGTCGGCCGCAACTGCGCGGATCAGGCGCGGGAGCAGATCGCCGACGCCCTGCGCGGTGCGCACATGGTCTTCATCACTGCCGGCATGGGCGGCGGCACCGGCACCGGTGCCGCCCCGATCGTGGCGCAGGTTGCCAAGGAAATGGGCATCCTGACCGTGGGCGTGGTCAGCAAGCCGTTCGAGTTCGAAGGCGCGCGCCGCGCCAAGGTGGCCGAACATGGTTCGAGCGAGCTGGAATCGTCGGTCGATTCGCTGATCGTCGTGCTCAACGAGAAGCTGTTCGAAGTGATGGGCGACGACGCCGAGATGGACAAGTGCTTCCAGTGCGCCGACGACGTGTTGCACAACGCGGTGGCCGGCATTGCCGAGATCATAAACGTTGACGGCCTGGTGAACGTCGACTTCGAAGACGTGAAGACGGTGATGGGCGAGCAGGGCAAGGCCATGATGGGGACGGCCACCGTGTCGGGCGTCGACCGCGCCCGCCTGGCTGCCGAGCAGGCCGTGGCAAGCCCGCTGCTGGAAGGCGTGGACCTGTCCGGCGCGCGCGGCGTGCTGGTCAACATCACCGCCAGCCGTTCGCTGAAGCTGTCGGAAACCAAGGAAGTCATGAACACCATCCGCAGCTATGCCGCGGAAGATGCGACCGTGATCTTCGGTACGGTGTACGACGACTCGATGAGCGATGCGCTGCGCGTGACGGTGGTCGCCACGGGCCTGGGCCGCTCGGCCAAGAAGCAACAGCCGATGACGCTGCTCAAGACCGGCACCGACAATATCCCGGTGCAGATGATGAGCGGCATGACCGCGGCTGCGGCCACGCACCACTCGCCGGACTACAGCGGACTGGACACGCCGGCGGTGTGGCGCAGCTCGCGCGAGTCGGCGTCGGCTCACGTGGCGGCGCTGCAGGAAAAGGGTGTGGATACGTACGACATCCCGGCCTTCCTGCGCAAGCAGGCAGACTGAGCCCGGACCGGCGTGGCATCGGTGCTTCCACCGGCCGCCTGACGGGTCGCGTCGCCTTGTCGCGATGCACGTGCGCTCCCCATCCGCGCGTGCCTTGCATGGACTGACGTGACCCGGCAGGCAGCCGGCGGCGCCGCGCCGCCTGCCGGACCGAGCTTCACCCGCATCCCGTCGCCGGGCAAGGCGTGCCGCTGGCCGCCTCCCCGGACTGGTTTCCCGCCTTCCCGGTCGGGATGTATCGACGTCCGCGCGGCGCACCCACGAGGTGCGTCGCGCGGACGTCTTTGTAGCAAGGTGTATCTGATTGATGGCGAATGTCACCGGATGTGATCCGGCTTTGGCATCGCTGGCAGTGCGCCTATGATCGTGAGGTTGCCCTGCGCCAGGGCGCCCGCATGTACGGCACCATCCGTCCTATTCTTCAGAAGACCCAGGAAGACCACGAGCCATGATCACTGTCGGATCCCGCGTCCCGGACGCCACGTTGCAGGAATTCATTGAATCGGAAAGCGAGGGTTGCGTACTGGGACCCAACGCCTTCAAGGTGGCCGACCTCGTGCGCGGCCGCAAGATCGTGGTGTTCGGCCTGCCCGGCGCATTCACGCCGACCTGCTCGGCCAAGCATGTGCCCGGCTACGTGCAGCATGCCGCGGCGCTGCGCGACGCGGGCGTCGACGAGGTCTGGTGCGTGTCGGTCAACGACGCTTTTGTCATGGGTGCGTGGGGCCGCGAACAGCAGGTGGCCGGCACGGTGCGCATGATGGCTGACGGCAGCGCGGAATGGACACGCGCGCTCGGCCTGGAGCAGGACCTGACCGCACGCGGCCTGGGCGTACGCTCGAAACGCTACGCGATGGTGATCGACGATGGCGTGGTGACCCGGCTCGACGTGGAGGCGCCCGGCGAATTCCGCGTCAGCAGCGCCGAGGCTGTGCTGGCGGCGTTGCGCGGCTGACACAGTCATCCGGGTAAACGTGGACAATACGCAACTTGTTAAGGCAGTGTTACCAGCCGGAAACAAAACCCGGCTGCAGCGCCTCTGAGGTGGTGGTAAAATCCCTTAATCAAAAAAACCGCCCGATAGATTTTTATAATAGTTGAGGCTGTCATGCTCAAACAGCGCACGATCAAATCTCTGGTGAAGACGGTTGGCATCGGCCTGCACTCGGGCCGCAAGGTCACGCTGACCCTGCGCCCCGCGCCGGCCGACACCGGCATCGTCTTCACCCGCGTCGACCTGCCCGAGGCCGTCGAGATTCCCGTGGCCGCTTCGGCCATCGGCGACACGCGCCTGGCATCGGTGCTGCAGAAGGATGGCGCGCGCGTTTCGACCGTCGAGCACCTGATGTCGGCGTGCGCGGGCCTGGGCATCGACAACCTCTATGTCGACGTCGACGCCGAGGAAATCCCGATCATGGACGGCAGCGCCGCGTCCTTCGTGTTCCTGCTGCAGTCGGCGGGCATCGAAGAGCAGAACGCGCTGAAGACCTTTATCCGCGTGAAGAAGGCGGTGGAAGTGCGCGAGGGCGACAAGCTGGCGCGCCTGGAGCCGTATTTCGGCTTCAAGCTGTCGTTCACCATCGACTTCCGCCACCCGGCGGTTGACAAGACCGGCCAGACCTTCGAGATCGACTTCGGCGACACCAGCTACGTGCGCGAGATCGCCCGTGCCCGCACCTTCGGCTTTGCCCACGAGGTGGAGGCGCTGCGCGAGATGGGCCTGGCCCGTGGCGGCAGCCTGGACAACGCGATCGTGCTGGATGAGCACCGCATGCTCAACAACGAAGAACTGCGCTACGGTGACGAGTTCGTGCGCCACAAGATCCTCGACGCGATCGGCGACCTGTACGTGGTGGGCCATCCGCTGATCGGCGCCTATGTGGCGAACAAGTCGGGTCACGGCCTGAACAACCAGCTGCTGCGCGCGCTGCTGGCCGACCAGGAAGCCTACGAGCTGGTCACCTTCGACCGCGTCGAGGAAGCTCCTGCCGCGTTCCTGCCGCAGGCGCAGCCGGCTTTTGCCTGATCCGGGCACGCTGGTGCGAAGAAAGCCGACTCTCGGGTCGGCTTTTTTACTTTGAGCGGCGGGCGCGGCTAGCGGTGATGCGAAAGCAGCGTTTTGAGCGCGTCGCGCAGGGGCGAGTCGGGCAGGCTGCGCGCGAGCTGGTCCAGGTTGGCCAGCCCCGTCGGCGTCATGCGGCCGCTGGTGCGCTGGCGCTGCTGGGGCTCCACCTCCCAGTCCGCGTGGCGCGACACCTCCGGCTGCACCCGCACCCGGATTGCGGTGATGTGCGAGCCGCGCTGCTGCAGCCGCGCCAGCAGCGTCGGCACCACCTGGCGCACCCGTGCCGCGGCCGCGCCGTGCGCGGCCAGCAACAGCAGCACCTGGGCGTTCGGGTCACTGGCATCACGCTTGACCCCGGCCACGGCCAGGCCGTCGCGCATGCCGGCGGGCAGCAGCGCCAGCACCTCGGCCTCCAGCACCGACAGCTGGCGCGCGGTCTGCATCAGCGTCGAGACCGGGCCGGCCTTGGCCAGCCAGTCGTTGAGCGGCTTGGCAGCGGGGGTCTGCAGGGCGTGGTGGGTGAAGCGGCGCATGCATGCATTCTAGCAAGGGGCGCGGGGGCCGCCTTGCCCAACTGTGGATTGAAGCTGCGGCGACCGCCCCAAACTGTGGCTGGTGGGGCGTGCGGGCGATAAGCGTGGTCGACATTCGGCAGGCTTGCCCGCCCTTGCCGGACGGGGTTCGGCGCGTTCCGGCCGTGACCCCGGCACATGATAAACTCGGCGTTTTGCGCCAATCTATCCATTCCTCGCCCGGCCGCCGGAGCAGCCCGCATCCCTGGGGTGCCACCCGGTTCCGCGCAGGTGAAAGCAATCGATGATCACCGGCCTTCTCAAGAAAGTCTTCGGCAGCCGCAACGAGCGGCTGATCAAACAATATCTCCGCACGGTGGTGCAGATCAATGCGCTGGAGCCGAAGTACGAGCAGCTCTCGGACGACGAGCTGCGCGGCATGACCGAGACCTTCCGGCAGCGCCACGCCGGCGGCGAGTCGCTCGAAGCGCTGCTGCCCGAGGCTTTCGCCGTGTGCCGCGAGGCCAGCAAGCGCGTCATGAAGATGCGCCACTTCGACGTGCAGCTGATCGGCGGCATGGTGCTGAACGACAACAAGATCGCCGAAATGCGCACCGGCGAAGGCAAGACGCTGACCGCGACGCTGGCTGTGTACCTGAATGCCATCACCGGCCAGGGCGTGCACGTGGTGACCGTCAACGACTACCTGGCGCAGCGCGATGCCGAGTGGATGGGCCGGCTCTACAACTTCCTGGGCCTGTCGGTGGGCGTGAACCTGTCGCAGATGGCGCATGACGAGAAGCAGGCCGCGTACAACGCCGACATCACCTACGGCACCAACAACGAGTTCGGCTTCGACTACCTGCGCGACAACATGGTCTACGACCCGTCGCAGCGGGTCCAGCGGCCACTGAACTATGCCATCGTCGATGAGGTGGACTCGATCTTGATCGACGAGGCCCGCACGCCGCTGATCATCTCCGGCCAGGCCGAGAACCAGACCGACCTGTACCAGCGCATGAACGGCATCCCCAAGCTGCTCGAGCGCCAGATCGGCGAGGAAAAGGCCGACGGCACCGGCGTCGAGAAGCCGGGCGACTACTACGTCGACGAGAAGGGCCACCAGGTCTACCTGACTGAAGCCGGCCACGAGAAGGCCGAAGAGATCCTGTCGCAGCAGGGCCTGATCGGTGAAGGCGAATCGCTGTACGCGCCGCAGAACATCACGCTGATGCACCACCTGTACGCCGCCCTGCGCGCGCACAGCCTGTTCCATCGCGACCAGCACTACGTGGTGCAGAACGACGAAGTCGTGATCGTCGATGAATTCACCGGCCGCCTGATGACGGGCCGCCGCTGGTCCGACGGTCTGCACCAGGCCGTCGAAGCCAAGGAAGGCGTCACCGTCCAGCAGGAAAACCAGACGCTGGCGACCATTACCTTCCAGAACTACTTCCGGATGTATAACAAGCTGGCCGGCATGACCGGCACGGCCGACACCGAAGCGTATGAATTCCAGGAGATCTACGGCCTGGAAGTGGTGGTGATCCCGACCAACCGCCCGGCCCAGCGCAAGGACCAGCAGGACCAGATCTACAAGACCGGCAAGGAGCGCTACGACGCCGTGGTGCGCGATATCCGCGACTGCTACGAGCGTGGCCAGCCGGTGCTGGTCGGCACCACCTCGATCGAGACCTCGGAATACCTGTCGGGCCTGCTCGAGCGCGAAAAGCTGCCGCACCAGGTGCTCAACGCCAAGCAGCACGCGCGCGAAGCCGAGATCGTGGCCCAGGCCGGCCGCCCCAAGATGATCACCATCGCCACCAACATGGCCGGTCGCGGTACCGATATCGTGCTGGGCGGCAATGTGGAGAAGCAGTCGGGCTTTATCGAGGTGGATCCGAACCTGGCCGACGCCGAGAAGGCCGCGCGCATCAAGCAGCTCGAGGACGAGTGGCATTCGCTGCACGAGCAGGTCAAGGCCGCCGGCGGCCTGCATATCGTCGGCACCGAGCGCCATGAGTCGCGCCGTATCGACAACCAGCTGCGCGGCCGTGCCGGCCGCCAGGGCGACCCGGGCTCGTCGCGCTTCTACCTGTCGCTGGACGACCAGCTGCTGCGCATCTTCGCCGGCGACCGCGTGCGCGCCATCATGGAACGCCTGAAGATGCCCGAGGGCGAGCCGATCGAAGCCGGCATCGTCACGCGCTCGATCGAATCGGCGCAGCGCAAGGTGGAAGGCCGCAACTTTGATATCCGCAAGCAGCTGCTGCAGTACGACGACGTTGCCAACGACCAGCGCAAGGAAATCTACAAGCTGCGCAACGACGTGCTCGAAGCGCAAGATGTCGGCGACATGGTGGCCAACCTGCGCCAGAGCGTGCTGGTGGAGCTGTTCCGCGACCATGTGCCGGCCGACACCATGGAAGAGCAGTGGGACATCGCCAGCCTGGAAACGCGCCTGCGCGAGGACTGGGGCCTGGAGCTGCCGCTGGCGCAGACCATCGAAGGCGCGCAGAGCATCGAGGACGAAGAGCTGCTCAACCTGATCATGAAGGCGGCCAGCGAGCGCTACGATAGCAAGGTCGCGATGGTCGGCCGCGAGTCGTTCGCCGGCTTCGAGCGCTCAGTCATGCTGCAGAGCATCGACACGCACTGGCGCGAGCACCTGGCCGCGCTGGACCACCTGCGCCAGGGCATCCACCTGCGCGGCTATGCGCAGAAGGACCCCAAGCAGGAATACAAGCGCGAATCGTTCGAACTGTTCGCGCGCCTGCTCGACGTGATCAAGAGCGAAGTCACGCGCGTGACCTTCAACGTGCAGATCCAGTCGCCGGAACAGCTGGAGCAGGCCTCGGAGCAGATCGAGGAAGGCCTGTCGCACCTGGAGAACGTGCAGTACAAGCACGACGAGTTCGCCGAAGGGCGCGAGCCCGTCGAGGAAGCGCCGTCGCCGCGCACCGGCACGGCCATGGCCGCGGCCGAACTGGCGCTGGCGGGCATGCCCAAGGTCGGCCGCAACGATCCGTGCCCGTGCGGTTCGGGCAAGAAGTTCAAGCAGTGCCACGGCAGGCTGAGCTGAGCCGCGCACCAGAATGACGTCGTTCCCGCCGCAGGGGGAATGACGCGATAGGAAACGACATGCCCGCCTTCGCGGGCATGTTCGTCTGATAACAAGCAAGTCGCAAAGCAGGAAACGAGGAGTCCACATGCCCGTCAATCTTCCGCTGCCCCAGGCAGAGAACCTGAAATCCGTCGCCGGCGTGGAGCTCGGCTGGGCCGAGGCGGGCATCCGCAAGGCCAACCGCAAGGACGTGCTGGTGGTGCGCGTGGCCGAGGGCAGCACCGTGGCCGGCGTCTTCACCAATAACCGCTTCTGCGCCGCACCGGTGCAGGTTTGCCGCGAGCATCTCGCCGCCGGCAAGGGCATCCGCGCGCTGGTGGTCAACACCGGCAACGCCAACGCCGGCACCGGCGAGCCCGGCCTGGCCAATGCCCGCGCCACCTGCGACGCGCTCGCCGGGCAACTGGGCATCGCCGCCGAGCAGGTGCTGCCGTTCTCGACCGGCGTGATCCTCGAGCCGCTGCCGGTGGACCGCCTGGTCGCGGGCCTGCCCGCCGCGATCGCCAATGCCAAGGCCGACAACTGGCTGGCCGCCGCCGAGTCGATCATGACCACCGACACGCAGCCCAAGGCCGCTTCGCGCACGGTGCAGATCGACGGCAAGACCGTGACGCTGTCGGGCGTCAGCAAGGGCGCCGGCATGATCCGCCCCAACATGGCGACCATGCTCGGCTTTATCGCCATGGATGCCGCGGTAGCCCAGCCGGTGCTGCAGGCGCTGGTGTCGCATGCCGCCGACCACTCGTTCAACAGCATCACCATCGACGGCGATACCTCGACCAATGACTCATTCGTGCTGATCGCGACCGGCAAGTCGGGCGCTGTCATCGACCGCGCCGAAGGCCCGGCCTTCGAGGCGCTGCGCGACGCGGTGACCGCGCTGGCGCAGGAACTGGCGCAGATGATCGTGCGCGACGGCGAAGGCGCGACCAAGCTGATGACCATCCGCGTCGAAGGCGGCAAGGACGTCGCCGAGT
Organism: Ralstonia pickettii; assembly: GCA_050987995.1. Taxonomy (GTDB): domain Bacteria; phylum Pseudomonadota; class Gammaproteobacteria; order Burkholderiales; family Burkholderiaceae; genus Cupriavidus; species Cupriavidus pickettii_B. Next base: position 3,933,610 of record CP158803.1, on the reverse strand, counting down.
GCCGGCAGATCGCCTATGCGGTCGCGCACTCGCCGCTGGTCAAGACCGCGTTCTATGCGTCGGACCCCAACCTGGGCCGCATCCTGGCCGCGGTGGGCTATGCCGGCGTCGATGACCTCGATGTCGGCCGCGTCAACCTGTGGCTGGACGATGTCTGGGTCGCCCGCGACGGCGGCCGCAATCCCGACTACCGCGAAGAAGACGGCCAGCGCGTGATGAAGCAGGCCGAGATCACCGTGCGCATCGCACTCGGCCGCGGCAATGCGGACGCGACCGTGTGGACCTGCGACCTGTCGCACGACTACGTGTCGATCAACGCCGACTACCGCTCTTAAGCACCACGGGTTTGCTCCCCTCTCCCGCTTGCGGGAGAGGGGCCGGGGGAGAGGGCAGGCGTTTCCGGATGCGCGATGCCCCGCTAAACCACCCTCTCCCCAACCCTCTACTGACACAGTCACGCTGCCATGTCTGACCTCGCTGCCCGCCTCGACAATTTCCTCGCCCGACTCGAACAATGGCTGCCGCCGCAACTGAGCGATGCCGACTGGCAGGAGGCGGTAGCGTTCCGCTGGCGCAAGCGCCAGAGCCTGTTCGGCAATATCGGCTACCTGCAGCCGGTGCGCCAGCTGCCGCCAATCCACCTGGACGACCTGAAAAACATCGAGCGCCAGAAGGACGCCATCGTCGCCAACACGCGCCAGTTCGTGAACCAGCTGCCGGCCAACAACGTGCTGCTGACCGGCGCGCGCGGCACCGGCAAGTCGTCGCTGATCAAGGCCTGCCTCAATGCCTTCGTCAGGGACGGGCTGCGGTTGGTGGAGGTCGACAAGGACGACCTGGGCGACCTCGGCGATATCGTCGAGCTGGTTGCGCAACGCCCCGAGCGCTTCGTGATCTTCTGCGACGACCTGTCGTTCGAGGAGGGCGAGTCGGGCTACAAGTCGCTCAAGTCGGCGCTGGACGGCTCGGTCGCGGCGCAGTCGGACAATGTGCTGATCTACGCCACTTCGAACCGCCGGCACCTGCTGCCGGAGTACATGCGGGACAACGAGACCTACCGCCACACCGACGACGGCGAGATCCATCCCGGCGAGGTGGTCGAGGAAAAGATCTCGCTGTCCGAGCGCTTCGGGCTGTGGCTGTCGTTCTACCCGCCCAAGCAGGACGAGTACCTGACCATCGTCGGCCACTGGCTCAAGCACTTCGGCTGCACCGACGAGGACATCGCCGCGGCGCGCGGCGACGCGCTGGTGTGGGCGCTGGAGCGCGGCTCGCGCTCGGGCCGGGTGGCCTGGCAGTTCGCGCGCGACTGGGGTGGCAAGCATGGCAAGCCTTTTATCGCCGACGTGAACGGCGACGCCAAGGCATGAGCGAGTCCATGCAAAGCCCCGCAGAAACGGCTGGCAATCCGCCGCGCAAGGTCACCGAGGTCGCCGTGGGCGTGATGGTGATGCCCGACGGCCGCTTCCTGCTGGCGCAACGCCCTGCGGGCAAGCCCTACGAGGGCTACTGGGAATTCCCCGGCGGCAAGCTGGAGCCCGGCGAGTCGGTGGAAGCAGCACTGGCCAGGGAACTCCATGAAGAGCTGGGCCTTGACGTAACGCAATGCGAGCGCTGGCACATCCTTGAACATGACTACCCGCACGCTTATGTGCGGCTGTATTTCTGCAAGGTCACGGCCTGGCGGGGCGATCCCGTCGGCCGCGAAGGCCAGGCCTTCTCCTGGCAGCAAACGCCCGTGACAGTCGGGCCGCTGCTGCCCGCCACCATCCCGGTGGTGCAATGGCTGGCCGAGGAAGCGCGCAACAGCTGACCTTGCCATTGCCCGCGGCGCCCGCTCCTGCGCCGCCAGTCATGGAAAGGAACCTGCATGCTTCGCGTCGACCGTATCGCCGACGACATCTCCCTGCCCGAACTGACCCTGCGCGGCATCATCCTCGGTGCACTCATCACGGTCGTGTTCACTGCCTCGAACATCTACCTGGGGCTGAAGGTCGGCCTGACCTTCTCGTCGGCGATCCCGGCGGCCGTGATCTCGATGGCCGTGCTGCGGCTCTTCCCCGGCGCCAATATCCTCGAAAACAACATGGTGCAGACGCAGGCCTCGGCCGCGGGCACCCTGTCGTCGATCATCTTTGTCCTGCCCGGGCTGGTGATGCTCGGCCATTGGCAGGGCTTCCCGTTCTGGCAGACGCTGGCGATCTGCGCGGCCGGCGGCATGCTGGGCGTGCTGTTCAGCATCCCGCTGCGCCATGCGATGGTGGTGCAGAGCGAGTTGCCCTATCCCGAAGGCGTGGCCGCGGCGGAAATCCTGCGCGTGGGCAGCGCCGCGCAGGGCGAGGCCGTGCCGGGACAGAAGCGCCAGGCGACCGGGTTGGCCGACCTGATGGCGGGCGGGCTGGTTGCGGGGCTGTTCAGCTTCGCCGCGGGCGGGCTGCGCGTGCTGGCCGAGGGTGCCAACTTCTGGCTGGCGGCGGGCGCCGCGGTGGTGCGGCTGTCGATGGGGTTCTCGCTGGCGCTGGTCGGTGCGGGCTACCTCGTCGGCATCGTCGGCGGGCTGGCGATGCTGCTGGGGCTGGTGCTGACCTGGGGCGTGGCGGTGCCGTGGCTGACCGCGATCACGCCGCGGCCCGACGGCGCCACGCTGTGGGCCTTCGGCACCATGGTCTGGAGCCAGCAGGCGCGCTTTATCGGCGCGGGCACGATCGGCATCGCGGCGATCTGGACGCTGCTGTCGCTGGCCGGACCGATGCTGGGTGGCATCCGCGCGTCGTTCGGCGCGCTGCAGGCCGGGCCGGCCGGCAACGGCGGCCTGCCGCGCACGCAGCGGGACATGCCGGCCAGGTGGATCGGGCTGGTGACGCTGGGCCTGCTGGTGGTGCTGGTCGCGGTGTTCGCGTATTTCCTCGCCCCCGCACCGCTTGGCGGCGGGGCACGCTGGCGGCTGGTGGCCTATGCCGTGGTGTTCGCCTTTGTCTTCGGCTTCCTGGTGGCCGCGGCCTGCGGCTATATGGCCGGGCTGGTGGGCTCGTCGGCGAGCCCGATCTCCGGTATCGGCATCATCGCGGTGATCCTGGTATCGCTGCTGATCCTGCTGGCCGGCAACGCCGACGGGCTGCTGGCCACGCCCGAGGGCACCAAGTTCGCGATCGCGCTGGCGATCTTCACCACCTCGGCGGTGGTGGCGGTGGCGACGATTGCCAACGATAACCTGCAGGACCTGAAGACCGGCTGGCTGGTCGGCGCCACGCCCTGGCGCCAGCAGGTGGCGCTGCTGATCGGTTGCGCGGTCGGCGCGGCGGTGATCCCGCCGGTGCTGGAGCTGCTCTACAACGCCTACGGCTTCGCGGGCGCACTGCCGCGCGCGGGCATGGACCCCAACCAGGCGCTGGCCGCACCGCAGGCGACGCTGATGACCGCGATCGCCACCGGCATCTTCACCCATCAGCTCAACTGGAACATGATCCTGATCGGCATCGCGCTGGGCGTGGTGCTGATCGGCATCGACGAGGTGCTGCGCCGCCGCGGCGGCGGGGCGCGGCTGCCGGTGCTGGCGGTCGGGATCGGCATCTACCTGCCGCCGACAGTCAGCTCGGCGCTGGTGGTCGGGGCGGTGCTGTCGTGGCTGCTGCTGCGCGCCGAGCGCCGCCGCGCCACTGCGCGCGGCGATGACGTCAAGCTGGCACTGGAACACGCCGAACGGCGCGGCACGTTGCTGGCCTCGGGCCTGATTGTCGGGGAAAGCCTGGTCGGCGTGATGCTGGCCGCGGTGATCGGCCTGTCCGGCAAGGATGCGCCGCTGGCGCTGGTCAGGGATGGGTTTGAAGCGACCGCGCAGTGGCTGGGCCTGGCGGTGTTCGTGCTGGTGTGCGTGGGCTTCTACCGCCGCGTGCTGGCGGCGGCGCACTGAGCATCCGACCGGTGAGGGCGACGCTCAGTCGTCCTCTTCCTCACTCAGGTCGGCGGACGGCGTTTCGCCCGGCTTGCCGCCGATCACGTACTTCTCGGACGCCCACGCGCCGAGGTCGATCTGCTTGCAGCGTTCGGAACAGAAGGGGCGGAACTTGTTGTCGGGCACCCAGGGCACATTGGTGCCGCAAGTGGGACATTTGACGACGGCAGGCATAGCGCTAAAAGCAGGCTTCAGGAATCGACTTCAGAAATTGCAGAGTTTCAGCAGGAACGGGATATCCGCATCGACCGAGCGCGGGCGCAGGTCGCCGTCCTGCTGCGTGAAGCGCACCCACAGCATGTACTTGTTGGCGCTCATCTCCGGGATAAACGCCAGCAGCGAGTCATCCAGGTAGACCTGCATCAGCTGGTAGCTGCGCCCGGACAGCATCTGCTGGTAGCTGCCGCCGGTGGCGATCACCTTGCCGCTCTGGCCGGCTTCGCGCAGCAGGCGCAGCACGATGGTGGTGCCCATGCGCAGCGACACCAGCGGGCGTGCCCACTTGAGGATATCGGCGCGGCGGTCTTCGGCGGGGCGGTGCTGCCAGGCGTAGTAGGCCGGCAGGTCGAACTCGCAGGTGCCGCCGGGGATGATCGTGCGGCTGCGGATGCTGGTCAGCCACTCGTTGTCGGCCAGCAGCTGGCCGGCCTTGCCCACGGTCTGGTTGAGCATGCCGATGCCCTGCTCGATCTCGCCGATGACGGCGTCCAGCGTTTCCTGGTCGATCTGCGGGTTGGCGCGCAGCGGCGCCAGCGCCTGGCGCTGGCGTTCCAGTTCCTTGATCAGGTCGGTCTTGAGATCGGCGCGGCCCGCTACATCGATGATCTCGAACAGCGTGGTCAGCGCGACATGGTGCTGCTGGGCATGATCCTGGGCGAGGAAGTAATCCAGCCGATCGAACAGGTCCTCCAGGCGCAGGAGCGTCCTGATGCGTTCGTTGAAAGGATATTCGTACAGAATCAAGTGCTATGTCCGTGCAGCGCGTCGGGCAGGCTCCGTGTCAGGAGCGGGCCCGGTGCAGAATGTGGCCCGGGTAATGCGGAAAGTACCAGCGGGAAGGTGCCGGACATGGGGCGCATCGAGTTGATCGAGTGGCGCATCATGTGCCGATCCGTGCAGTATGCGGCCATTTCCCGGCATGTTCCAGCGCATTCTATGCGAGACAGGGGCCGAGGACAATGTCATGTGCATGATGCGGTGCGCCGGCGCGCAGCCTTTCCCGTTATACGCCGGCTTCGGGATGGACCTCGCCGGCCGCGGACAGTTCACGATAGCAGCGATCGAGCCGGTCGACCTGGTCCACCAGCGCGTCCACGGGGCCGTCGTTGTCGATGACGTCATCGGCACATGCCAGGCGCGCGCCGCGCGTGGCCTGCTTCGCCATGATCGCCTGCACCTGCTCGCGGCTGAAGCCGTTGCGCGACATCACGCGCGCCACCTGGGTGGCTTCGCTGCAGTCGACCACCAGCACGCGGCCCACACGCTCGCGCCACGAGCCCGATTCCACCAGCAGCGGCACCACGTAGATCAGGTAGGGATGCTCGCCGGCGTCGCGCACAGCCTGCGCGCGCTCGTTGGTCAGCGCACGGATCAGCGGATGCGTGATGCCTTCGAGCCGCGCCTTGGCGGCGGGGTCGGCGAACACCAGCGCGCGCATCGCGTCGCGGTCCATGGCGCCATCGGGGCGCAGGCAAGCGGGCCCGAAAGCCTCGACCAGCGCCGGGATGGCGCGCCCCCCCGGGGCAGTGATCTCGTGCGCGAGCAGGTCGGTGTCGATGATCGCGGCGCCGCGCGCGGCGAACATGTCGGCCACGCGGGTCTTGCCGCTGCCGATGCCGCCGGTCAGTCCGATTTCCAGCATGTGGGGTTCCGTGAGGGCGTGGTTGATGATGTTGCCGTCACGATACCAGCTTCACGGCAACATCATCAGCGGCAGCACGCCGGGACCGAACACCAGCACCACCACCCCCGCCAGCGCGATGAACGGGCCGAACGGGAAGGGCGTATCGCGCTCCTGCCGGCGCAGCGCGATGCTGGCCAGCCCGAACATCACGCCGGCCACCGACGACAGCAGCACGAGGGCCGGCAGCGCCTGCCAGCCGAACCACGCGCCCAGCGCCGCCATCAGCTTGAAGTCGCCGAAGCCCATGCCTTCCTTGCCGCGCAGCAGCCGGAACAGCCAGTACGCCACCCACAGCACCAGGTAGCCGGCGGCGGCGCCGATCACGGCGTCGGACAGCGGCACGAACAGGCCGCCGAGATTGAGCAGCAGCCCCAGCCACAACAGCGGCAGCGTGATCTGGTCGGGCAGCAGCTGCGTGTCGGCGTCGATCATGGTCAGTGCCAGCAGCGACCACACCAGCAACAGCGCTGCCAGGCCCTGCCAGCCTGGCCCGAAGCGCCAGGCCACCAGCGCGCTCAGCAGGCCGCAGGCCAGTTCCACCAGCGGGTAGCGCATGCTGATCGGTGTCTTGCACGCCGAGCAGCGTCCGCGCAGCAGCAGCCAGCTCAGCACCGGCACGTTCTCCCACGGCGCGATCGCGTGGCCGCAATGCGGGCAGGCCGAGCGCGGCGCCATCAGGTTGTAGCGGGCGGGGTAGGGCAGCGGATCGCCGCGCAGCTCGGCGATATAGTTTGCCTCTTCGCGCTCCATCATGCGCGGCAGCCGGTGGATCACCACGTTGAGGAAACTGCCAACCACCAGCCCGAGCAGCGCCGCTGCCGCGATCATGAAGGCGGGCGGCAACGCCGCCAGCGACTGCAGCAGCTGCCCGCTGCCGGCCGGGAACGGCGAGGTGGAGAATGCCAATGCCATCCCTTACACCACCTGTCCCAGCTTGAAGATCGGCAGGTACATCGCCACCACCATGCCACCGATCAGCACGCCCAGCACCACGATGATCAGCGGCTCGATCAGGCTGGAGATCGCGGCCACGGCATCGTCGACCTCGCGCTCGTAGAATTCGGCGACCTTCAGCAGCATGTTGTCGAGTGCACCCGACTCCTCGCCGATCTGCGTCATCTGCAGCACCATGTTGTCGAACACGTGCGTCGCCTGCATCGCATTGGTCAGGCTGGTGCCGATGCGCACCGATTGCTCGATCTCGCGCGTGGCGTCGTAGTAGAGCCAGTTGCCGGCGGCGCCCGCGACGGACTCCATCGATTCCACCAGCGGCGTGCCGGCGGCGAACATGGTCGCCAGCGTCCGGGTCCAGCGCGCGATCACGGCCTTGCGGAACAGGCTGCCGAAGATCGGCAGCTTCAGCAGTACGCGGTCGGTGGCGCGCTGCACTTTTTCAGACTTCTTCAAGGCACGCAGGTAGAAGATGATCCCGCCCACGGGCACGCCGATCACCAGGTACCAATACTGGACAAAGAAGTCCGAGATCGCGATCACCAGCAGCGTCGGCGCCGGCAGGTTGGCGCCGAAGCTCGAGAACACGCCTTTGAACGCCGGGATCACGAACAGCATCAGGATCACCGTGACGGCAAAGGCCACGGTCAGCACCGCAATCGGGTAGATCATCGCCGACTTGATCTGGCTCTTCAGCGCGATGGTCTTTTCCATGTAGAGCGACAGGCGCTCCAGCAGCGCATCCAGGATACCGCCCTGTTCGCCGGCATCGATCAGGTTGCAGTACAGCGTGTCGAAGTACTTCGGATGGCGCCGGAACGCCGCCGCCATGCTGCTGCCCGATTCGATATCGAAGCGGATGTCGGACAGCAGTTGGGTGAAGTTGGGGTTCACGTGCCCGCGCGCGATGATGTCGATCGACTGCAGCAGCGGGATGCCCGCCTTGAGCATGGTCGACAGCTGCCGCGTGAAGTAGGCGATGTCCTTCTCGGTGATCTTGCGCCCGCGCGCCGCCTTGCGCTTCTTGAGCTTGACGATGGTCAGGCCCTGCTTGCGCAGCGTGGCGGTGACCTCCGCCTGGTTCTCGGCGCGCAGCTCGCCGGTGAAGGTCTTGCCCTTGCGGTCCTTGCCTTCCCACTCAAAGATGTACTGGGTGGGTGCCCTGCGCCCCTTCCCTGATTTTGCCCGTGACTGCGCCGCCGTCCGGGCGGCCCCTGCTGGTGCGCGCGTCGCCATGATCTTGACCCCCGATGTCAATGACGTTTGTTCTACGTCTTGTATTTACGTTGTGCCCTACGTGTCCGACTAAATATTCGTGGTCGCCAGCACTTCTTCGAGTGACGTGACGCCCTGCTTTACCTTCAGCAGCCCCGCATCGCGCAACGATAGCACGCCGTCCTTGCGCGCCTGCTCCGCGATCTGCAAGGCGGTGCCGTGCGACAGGATGATCTGCTGCATGGCCTCCGTGATCGGCATGACCTGGTAGATGCCGCAGCGGCCCTTGTAGCCGCTGCCATTGCAGCGCACGCACCCGACCGGATGGTAGGGTTGCCAGCTGTCGTCGAGCTGCTGCTCGCGGAAGCCCGCCTCGCGCAGCGCCTCGCGCGGGATTTCGCCCGGCCGCTTGCAGGTGCACAGCCGCCGCGCCAGCCGCTGCGCAGTGATCATCAGCACGCTGGAGGCAATGTTGAAGGGCGCCACGCCCATGTTCATCAGCCGCGTCAGCGTGGTCGGCGCATCGTTGGTGTGCAGCGTGGACAGCACCAGGTGGCCGGTCTGCGCGGCCTTGATCGAGATATCGGCGGTTTCCAGGTCACGGATTTCACCGACCATGATGATGTCCGGATCCTGGCGCAGGAACGAGCGCAGCGCCGCGGCAAAGGTCAGCCCGGCCTTGTCGTTGACGTTGACCTGGTTGATGCCGGGCAGCTGGATTTCCGCCGGGTCTTCCGCGGTGGAGATATTGATGTCGCCCTGGTTCAGCAGGTTCAGGAAGGTGTACAGCGACACCGTCTTGCCGCTGCCGGTGGGGCCGGTCACCAGCACCATGCCATACGGTCGCTTGATCACGTCCAGCAGCAGGGCTTTCTGTTCGGGCTCGTAGCCGAGCTGGTCGATATCGAGCTTGTCGGACGACGATTCGAGAATCCGCATCACGATCTTCTCGCCGAACAGCGTCGGCAGCGTCGACACGCGGAAGTCCACCGCCTTCTCGACCGTCTCCTTGGCGTCCTTGTCCTTGGGTAGCGCGAGCAGCAGCTTCATGCGGCCGTCCTGCGGCACGCGCTTTTCAGAAATATCCAGCCGCGACAGCACCTTGATGCGGGTGGCGATCTTGTCGCGGATATCCAGCGGCGGGCGCGCGACTTCCTGCAGCACGCCGTCGACGCGGAAACGGATGCGGTAGAAGGTCTCGAACGGCTCGAAGTGCAGGTCGGACGCGCCGCGGTGGAAGGCCTCGGTCAGCAGCTTCTGCAGGAAGCGCACCACCGGGGCATCGTCGATGGCTTCCGCGGCGCTGCGGTTGCGCTGCGCGGCGGCGGCCACCGGGTCGTACTCGATCATCTTGCGCTCGGCCAGCACCGGCGAGATGTTCTTCATCGTGCCGAGCGCCTCGCCGGCGGAGCGCACGTGCTTCATCAGCTTGTCGTGCTCGACCACCACCGCTTCGATCGGCAGCTTGTACTTTTCCTTGATCGCATCCAGCCCGGCCTGGTTGGAGGGGTCGGACGTCGCCAGCACCAGGCGGTTTTCGCGCCGGCCCAGCGGCAGCAGGCGGTGCGCGTGGAATTCGCGGTTGCCGGCCAGCGCCGGCGGCACCTTGTTCAGGTTGTACTGGGCCAGGTCCAGCAGCGGCAACTGGTACTTGTCCGCCGCGAACAGCGCCAGGTCGTGCGCGCTCATGGTGCCGCTGCCGACGATCTCGTCGATCAGCTGCGACTGCTTTTCACGCGCGGCCTGCTCCAGCTGAGCAAGCAGGGCGGGCGCGATACGCCGGCTCTGGGCCAGGGCAAGACCGAGTGTCATGGCAGGTGCGCTGTGCGGTTGGACGGTGGCCGTTGGCCACAGAGGGGGCGGGACTGACCCATGTCCCCGGATCGGGGCAGTTTGCCGCCGGGGTCACTTTTTGTAAAGGCGACTGCGGACGGTGTTGGCGTTTGCGCGACACGGGCGCAACCCTACTTGCGCGGGGGAAGCACCGCTGTCGGCGGTTCCTGCGTACTTGCTGGAACCCTTTTGAGAGGAATCCCAGAGGTGTGTCATGGTTCCATTGGCCTTCTCACCAAGAACGCTGCCACACCATCTTTGATCTGATATAGAATCAAATGTGAGCGCATAACACTGCATGAAGCCAATCTACAAGACGCCTTTTGCGCAGTTCGTCAAGAAGGCACACAAGCCGTTGCAGCTGGCGATCGAGGATGAGGTGGAGGCGGTGTGCGCGGATCCTGGCGTTGGGGAAGCCAAGGTTGGCGACCTTGCCGGCATCTGGGTCCACAAATTCAGGTTCAACCGAAAGCAATATCTGATTGCCTACCGGCCGCCGCGACCCGGGCCGGATAACAGGCCTGGATGTCGAAGTGATGTGGATCGATTTTTACAAGGTGGGCTCACACGAGAACTTCTACGACGAGCTCAAGAAGTACCTGAAGGCAGCGAGGAAAGGATGAACATCATGACCGCAGAAGACCTGATGAAGGCCGTCAGCAAGATGCCCGTGCAGGAGCGCGTCAAGTTCTTCACGCTGGTCGGGGAGCAGGCTTTCCGGGACGAGAACTTTTCGCACGAGGAAGTCTTTGGACACCTGGCTGAAGCGGATTTCACCGCTGCCGAGGCTGCCGAATATCTCGAAGTCTCGATCGCCACCTTCCGCCGGCTGGTGCGTGATGGCAAGTTGACCGCCCGCACCGAAGTGGGACGCAGCCAGCTTTTCTCCGCGGCCGACCTGAAGGCATTCAAGCGCCAGCGCAAGGCAATCAAGGGCTGAGCGGACGGCATCTTCGTCAAGACAGTGTCGCGGGGATCCGAATGGCCCGCGCAAAGACAAAAGGCCGAATCAACGTCAGTTGATTCGGCCTTTCTAATCTGGTCGGGGTGAGAGGATTCGAACCTCCGGCCTCTACGTCCCGAACGTAGCGCTCTACCAGGCTAAGCTACACCCCGATTTGGTCTTGCTGGCTCACGCTTAACCGTTAAGTTTGGCCGTCAGCAGCAAAGAAGATAAGTGTAGCAGCGTTTTTTTGGAATTGGAAGAGGGGAGGCAAAATCGCCCTTCGTCCCGCTTCCGTTGCCTACGCCGCTTTCGCGTTACGACTGCCGTTGCAGCGAGAACGAGCAGAGCTGGATCAAGGTCTCTTTCAGCTCCGATGCGGGGAATTGCATCGCTGCCTTTTCCGCGGCTTCGGCCTCGCGCCGCGCCGCTTCGAAGGTAACCTCCAGTGCGCCGCTAGCGTGGATCGCGGCGAACACCGCGTCAAAGTGTTCGGTGCCGCCCTGGACAATGGCGTCGCGCGCCAGCTGGCGCTGCTCGGCGGTGCCGTGTTCGAGCAGGTGCAGCAGCGGCAGCGTAGGCTTGCCTTCGCGCAGGTCGTCGCCGGCGTTCTTGCCCATCTGCTCCGCGCTGGCGGTGTAGTCGAGCATGTCGTCGATCAGCTGGAAGGCGGTGCCGATGCGGCGCCCGTACTCGGCCGCGGCTTCTTCCATCTCCGCGTCGGCGCCGGCCAGCACGGCGCCGAGCTGGGCCGCGGCCTCGAACAGCTTGGCGGTCTTGTAGCGGATCACCTGCAGGTAGCGCTCGATGGTGACATCCGGGTCGTGCATGTTCAGCAGTTGCAGGACCTCACCTTCGGCGATCACGTTGGTCGCGTTGGACAGGATTTCCATGATGCGCATGCTGCCCGCATCGACCATCATCTGGAACGCGCGCGAATAGAGGAAGTCGCCCACCAGCACGCTGGCGGCGTTGCCGAACACGGCGTTGGCGGTGTCGCGGCCGCGCCGCAGCTCGGACTCGTCGACCACGTCGTCATGCAGCAGCGTGGCGGTGTGGATGAACTCCACGACGGCGGCCAGGTCATGGTGGCGGTTGCCGTCGTAGCCCAGCGCGCGCGCCGTCAGCAGCAGGATCACCGGGCGCAGGCGCTTGCCGCCGGCACCGATGATGTATTCGCCGATCTGCTCGATCAGCGGGACTTCAGAAGACAGCCGCTGGCGGATGACAGCATCGACCGCGCGCATGTCTGCAGCGACCGGGGCAAGCAAGGCAGTGGCGGAAGGCTGGGACAAGATGATCACCGTTACGCAAAACCGGTCGATTATATGCGAAGCCCACGCCGTTCTACGCATGCGGGGATTCCAAAGATGGCCGCTCAGGGTATGCGCTCACGGTGTTCTGACGCGGCGCATCTATAATTCGGGCCATGAACAAGCCCATATCCCGCCGCCAATTGCGCCGCACTGCCCTGTGGGTGGCGTTTGCCGCACTGGCGGGATTCCTGCTCGCCGACCTGACCTGAGCCGGGCGCCCCCGCTTTGTGGCGATGCCGCCGCCCACAGGCTATGTGCCTGTTTTCTTTGCGCTTTTCCCCAACCTCGTTTACAATTCCCGGTTTCCTCCGGTTGCTACGCTCGCTTTGCGGGTGCTGACCGGCGGGAGATAACCGGGCCGCAGTGAGCCCGCCCATACGCCGCGCCGTGCAGTTGACCGGCCGCGCAGGGCGCGCCAGTGCCGGCATTCGGCGTTTTATTCACATCCGAGAGGTTCGACAATGTACGCGGTCGTAAAAACCGGCGGCAAGCAATACAAGGTTGCTGCTGGCGAAAAACTGAAAGTAGAACAGATACCGGCAGACATTGGCGCAGAAATCACGCTCGACCAGGTGCTCGCAGTGGGCGCCGGCGACCAAATCAAGTTTGGTACGCCGCTGGTTAGCGGGGCTTCCGTCAAGGCTACCGTTATCTCCCAAGGTCGTCACGACAAGGTGAAGATCTTCAAGATGCGCCGTCGCAAGCACTACCAGAAGCGTCAGGGCCATCGTCAGAATTACACCGAACTGCGCATCGAAGCGATCGTTGCCTGATCGATCGAGCGTAACCAGGTAAAGCGACAGGAGTAAGACATGGCACAGAAAAAAGGCGGCGGTTCCACGCGGAACGGCCGTGATTCCGAATCGAAGCGTCTGGGCGTGAAGGTGTTTGGTGGCCAGGCCATCAACGCCGGCGGCATCATCATCCGCCAGCGCGGTACCCGCGTGCATGCCGGCGACAACGTCGGCGTGGGCAAGGACCACACGCTGTTTGCCCTGGTGGACGGCCACGTGCAGTTCGCCGTCAAGGGCCCTGCCAAGAAGCAGCACGTCAGCGTCGTTCCGGCGGCCTGATAACATCCTTTGCAGGATGAAGGCCCCGCAACCCTTGCGGGGCTTTTTCTTTTCTGGCCACAATTAGAGGCACTATCAAAGCGATCCTGGCGAGGTGGTACGTTTCGCATCGTTTCGATAGCGCCTTTTTCGGTGCGCCCGGCAGGGCAGGCGGCATCCGGCCGCCAGCCCGCCGATCCATCACGGAAAACCCATCATGAAGTTCATCGACGAAGCCCGAATCGAAGCCATCGCCGGCAACGGCGGCAATGGCAGCGCCTCGTTCCGGCGCGAGAAGTTTGTGCCCTTCGGCGGCCCGGATGGTGGCGATGGCGGCCGGGGCGGCAGCGTGTTCGCCGTGGCGGACCGCAATATCAATACGCTGATCGACTTCCGCTACGCCAGGAAGCACGTGGCGCGCAACGGCGAGAATGGCCGCGGCTCCGACTGCTACGGTGCGGCGGGTGAGGACATCACGCTGCGCATGCCGGTGGGCACGCTGATCACCGACATGGACACCGGCGAAGTGATCGCCGACCTGACCGAGCACGGCCAGCGCGTGTGCCTGGCCGAAGGTGGCATGGGCGGCTGGGGCAACCTGCATTTCAAGTCCAGTACCAACCGCGCGCCGCGCCAGCAGGTGGACGGCAAGCCGGGCGAGCGCCGCATGCTCAAGCTTGAGCTGAAGGTGCTGGCCGACGTCGGCCTGCTGGGCATGCCCAACGCCGGCAAGTCGACCTTTATCTCGCATATTTCCAATGCGCGCCCGAAGGTGGCGGACTATCCGTTCACCACGCTGCATCCCAACCTGGGCGTGGTACGCGTGGATCATGAGCAGTCGTTCGTGGTGGCAGATATCCCCGGCCTGATCGAAGGCGCCGCGGAAGGCGCGGGCCTGGGCCACCAGTTCCTGCGCCACCTGCAGCGTACCGGCCTGCTGCTGCATATCGTCGACCTGGCCCCGTTCGACGAGGCGGTCGACCCGGTCGCCGAAGCCAAGGCCATCGTCAACGAACTGAAGAAGTACGACGAAACGCTGTACGAGAAGCCGCGCTGGCTGGTGCTGAACAAGCTCGACATGGTCCCGGAGGAGGAGCGCGCCGCGAAGGTGAAGGAATTCCTCAAGCGCTACAAGTGGAAGGGCCCGGTGTTCCAGATCTCGGCGCTGACCGGCGAAAACTGTCGCGACCTGATCTACGCGATCAAGGACCACCTGCTGGCGATCAAGGCCGCAGAGGCCGCGGCGCTGGCCGAGCCGGATATCCGCCTGGACGAGCGCCTGCACAACGTCGACCAGGGCGAGCGCGAGGCTTGATTGCGGGGCCGGCGAGGGCCGGCCTCACAGCACAACAACACACACGGACAATTCGGGCGCGGCGCCCGCCGCCGGCTGCCCGGGAGACAGGATTCCCGCCATGCAATCGGTCATCGCGCAGGCAAAGCGCATCGTCGTCAAAGTCGGCTCCAGCCTGGTCACCAACGACGGCAAGGGGCTGGACCACGACGCCATCGCCCGCTGGGCGGCCCAGATCGCCAAGCTGCGCGTGGCGGGCAAGGAAGTCATGCTGGTCAGCTCCGGCGCCATCGCCGAAGGCATGCAGCGCCTGGGCTGGGTGCGCCGCCCGAAGGAAATTCACGAGCTGCAGGCCGCCGCCGCCGTCGGCCAGATGGGCCTGGCGCAGGTCTATGAAAGCCAGTTCGGCCGCTACGGCATCCGCACTGCGCAGGTGCTGCTGACCCACGCCGACCTGGCCGATCGGGAGCGCTACCTGAACGCGCGTTCCACGCTGCTGACGCTGCTGTCGCTGGGCGTGGTGCCGATCATCAACGAGAACGACACCGTGGTCACCGACGAAATCAAGTTTGGCGACAACGACACGCTGGGCGCGCTGGTGACCAATCTGATCGAAGGCGATGCGCTGGTGATCCTGACCGACCAGCGCGGCCTGTACACCGCCGACCCGCGCAAGGACCCGGCCGCCGAGTTCGTGGACGAGGCGCTGGCTGGTACGCCCGAGCTGGAAGCGATGGCCGGCGGCGCCGGCACCTCGATCGGCCGCGGCGGCATGCTGACCAAGATCCTGGCGGCCAAGCGCGCGGCCAAGTCCGGCGCGCACACCATCATCGCCTCCGGGCGCGAAGCCAACGTGCTGGAACGCCTGGCCGCCGGCGAAGCCATCGGCACCCAGTTGCTGGCGCCGACCGGGCGGCTGACCGCGCGCAAGCAATGGATGGCCGACCACCTGCAGTTGCGCGGGCGCGTGGTGATCGACAATGGCGCGGTCGAGAAGCTGACCGGCGGCGGCAAGTCGCTGCTGCCGATCGGCGTGGTGGAAGTGCAGGGCGAATTTGCACGCGGCGAGGTGATCGCCTGCGTCGATCCGCAGGGCAAAGAGGTCGCACGCGGCATCACCAATTATTCCAGCGCCGAGGCGCGGCTGATCGCGCGCAAGCCCTCGTCCGAGATCGAGTCCGTGCTCGGTCACCTGAACGAGCCTGAGCTGATCCATCGCGATAACCTGGTCCTGGTCTGAGGCACAGGCAACGAGCGCATAAAAAAACGGCGGGACTGGATCACAGTCCCGCCGTTTTCGTATCGACGCTTCCGGTGTCAGCGATTGCTCGGCGCCCGTGACTTCAGCTCGCGCACCATGTCATCCGGCTTGCCGGCCACCGTGCGGCCTTCACAGAAGAAATCGGTCGCCAGCGTCGCGGCATAGGCGTTGCTCACCCGGGTTTCCATGCGGTGCCAGTTCTCGCCGTATTCGCTCAGGTTCGGAATCCATTCCTTGGCGCCGGCCGGCAGCGTGGCGTAGAGCTTGCGCTCGAACGCGTCGCAGCGCATGCCTTCGAACGTCACGTTGCGCGCGCCGCTCCGGCTGGTGGTGACCACCGTGTAGCGCACCACGTTGTCCTTGCCGACCGAGACCGACTTGCTGTCCACCGCGAACGAGAGGTTGCCGGTGCCCGATACCGAGAACGGGATCAGGTCGGTGTCCTGCGGCAGCGGTGGCAGCATCGCCTTGGCCTCCTCGAAGGTCTTGGGCGCGAACGGGTTCAGCCACGTGCTCTCTTCCTCTGCCATCTGCTTGCCGGTGGTCTTGCAGCCGGCCAGCACAAGGCTGGCCGCGGCAAGCAGCAGTCCGGCAGCGCGCAGGCCGCCAAGGCGGCCCGGGCCGGTGAAACTAGTCATCAGTGCTCCGTGAGGTGGATACCGGCGCGGCGGCCGGTGAAACAGATACAGGCGCAGGGACAGACGCCGATGCCGACGCAGGCCCGGGGGCAGGCTCAGGTTCCGCCGCGCCGTCGCAGTCGGCTTCGGCCACGGCCGGCTGCCCCTGCTGGGCGCGACCCTGCGCCTGGCTGCGCGGCCCGCCGTAGCGGCCATGCATGCCATGCGCACCATGGGCGCCATGCGTGCCATAGGGGCTCAGCGGCACGCGCGGGTGCCGGTTCAAAAAGCGTGACAATTCCGTCAGCGCCATCTGGTAGACATCGCGCTTGAACTCGATCACCGCCTCCAGCGGCACCCAGTAATGGCTCCAGCGCCAGGCGTCGAACTCCGGATGGTCGGTGGCACGCAGGTGGATATCGCAGTCCCTGCCGGCCATGCGCAGCAGGAACCAGATTTGTTTCTGGCCCTTGTAGTGGCCGCGGATCTCGCGGCGGATGAACTTGTCCGGCACCTCGTAACGCAGCCAGTCGCGCGTGCGACCAACGATCCTGACGTGCTCCGGAAGCAGGCCGATTTCCTCATGCAGTTCGCGGTACATGGCCTGTTCCGGCGTTTCGCCGTACTTGATGCCGCCTTGCGGGAACTGCCAGGAGTGTTCGCCGATTCGCTTGCCCCAGAAAACCTCGTTGCGTGCGTTGAGGAGGATGATGCCGACGTTCGGGCGAAAGCCTTCACGATCGAGCATGACTGCACCTCGAATCCTTTAGAATTACGCTGATTATAAAGGAAGCGCGCAGCCGGGCTCTGGCGGGGGGATGGTGGTTTTCCCCGAGCAGAAGGGCAGTTTCAGGCGCGTGCGCGACAAATCTGTGCCGCCGCACCCCGGATTTTGCCGGGCGGGTTTTTCCCGGACCTCGGCGGCCTCGAGAGAAAGCAACGAATGAAAGCCTCGCAATTCTTCATTTCCACCCTCAAGGAAGCGCCCGCCGACGCGGAAATCGTGTCGCACAAACTGATGATGCGCGCCGGCATGATCAAGAAGCTGGGCGCCGGCATCTACAGCTACATGCCAATCGGGCTGCGCGTGATCCGCAAGGTCGAGAACATCGTGCGCGAGGAGATGAACCGCGCCGGCGCGGTGGAACTGTCCATGCCCGTGATCCAGCCGGCCGAGCTGTGGCAGGAAACCGGCCGCTGGGACAAGATGGGCCCGGAGCTGCTGCGCCTGAAAGACCGCCATGAGCGCGACTTCGCGGTGCAACCGACCTCGGAAGAGGTGGTGACCGATATCGCCCGCACCGAAATCCGCAGCTACAAGCAACTGCCGGTCAATTTCTACCAGATCCAGATCAAGTTCCGCGACGAGCGCCGGCCGCGCTTCGGCATCATGCGCGGGCGCGAATTCACCATGAAGGATGCCTATTCCTTCGACCGCGACGCCGACGGCCTGCGCAAGTCGTACGAGAACATGTACGACACCTACGTGCGCATCTTCCGCCGCTTCGGGCTGGAATTCCGCGCGGTGGCGGCTGATAACGGCGCCATCGGCGGCTCGGGCTCGCACGAATTCCACGTGATCGCCGAGACCGGGGAAGACGCCCTGGTCTACTGCCCGAACTCGGCCTACGCCGCCAACATGGAGGCCGCCGAGGCGCTGCCGCTGCTGGCCGAGCGCGCCGCGCCCACGGAAGACCTGGTCAAGACCTTCACCCCGGAGAAGGTCAAGTGCGAGCACGTGGCCGAGTTCCTGGGCATCCCGCTGGAGCGCAACGTCAAGTCCCTCGTGCTGGCCAAGGATACGGAGGCGGGCGCCGAGATCTGGCTGCTGCTGATTCGCGCCGACCATGAGCTGAACGAGATCAAAGCCTCCAAGGTGCCGGGCCTGGCCGACTTCCGCTTCGCCACCGAGAACGAGATCGTCGACGCCTTCGGTTCGCCCCCCGGCTACCTGGGCCCGATCGGCACCAAGAAGCCGGTCAAGGTGGTGGCCGACCGCACCGTCGCCAACATGAGCGACTTCGTCTGTGGCGCCAACTATCGCGACTACCACTACACCGGCGTCAACTGGGGTCGCGACCTGCCCGAGCCGATCGTCGCCGACCTGCGCAACGTGGTCGCCGGCGACGCCTCGCCGGACGGCCAGGGCACGCTGGAGATCTGCCGCGGCATCGAGGTGGGCCATGTGTTCATGCTGGGCACGCGTTACTCGGAATCGATGAACGCCACCTTCCTGGACGAGAACGGCAAGACCCAGCCGATGCAGATGGGCTGCTACGGCATCGGCATCACCCGCATCCTGGGTGCCGCGATCGAGCAGAACTTCGATGAGCGCGGCATCATCTGGCCGGCTGCGATCGCCCCGTTCGCGGTGGTGATCTGCCCGGTGGGCTACGACCGCTCCGAAGCCGTCAAGGCCGAGGCCGACCGCATCCATGCCGAACTGCTGGCCGCCGGTGTCGACGTCATTATTGACGACCGCGGCGAGCGCCCCGGCGTGATGTTTGCCGACTGGGAGCTGATCGGCGTGCCGCACCGCGTGGTGGTAGGCGACCGCGGCCTCAAGGAAGGCAAGGTCGAGTACCAGGGCCGGCGTGACGCGCAGGCCACCGCCGTCAGCGTGGCCGATGTGGTCGGCCACGTGCGCAGCCAGCTGGCGAACTGAGCCCCATGCGCGCCGCCCGCGGCATGACCGACACCGCCCGCCGCCTCGCGGGCGGGTTGCTGCTGGCGTTGGCCGCTACGGCAGCCCACGCCGGCGCGCAGAAAGAAGAAGACCTGGCTGATTCCGTGCGCGGCGCACTGGCCGCGGCGATTGCCGACGACCGGCCCACGCGGCCGGTCTTTGCTTCCGGCGGCGAGCGCCTGGCCTACCTGAAGTGGCTGGGCGAGATGTCCACACGCCTTGCTTCGCGCATCCCCGAGCCGCAGGTCCGCGTCGAACTGATCGAGACCGCCTACTACGAGGCCAAGCGCGCCGGGCTGGAGCCCTCGCTGGTGCTGGGCCTGGTCCAGGTCGAGAGCAATTTCCGTAAGTACGCGATCAGCTCCGCCGGTGCGCGCGGGCTGATGCAGGTGATGCCGTTCTGGGTGCGCACCATCGGCGACAACGACGCGCGCAAGCTGTTCCACCTGCAGAGCAACCTGCGCTACGGCTGCACCATCCTGCGCTACTACCTCGACCGCGAGCAGGGCGACCTGTACCTGGCGCTGGGCCGCTACAACGGCAGCCGCGGCCGGCCCGAATACCCCAACGCGGTGCTGGCGGCCTGGAAGCGCTGGCAGTATTCCGAAGCCTCGGTCACTGTGGCCGGCGATCCAGAGATCGCGCCGTCGCGCCCGCGCGCGCCGGTTCCCGAATCGCCCGAACGCAATCCCTTCTCGCCTCGACGCGTCGCCAATCCCTCATGATCCGCGAAGCATCCGCAGCCGGCGGCAAGGCCGGCTATACCGAATCCTCGCCCGAACTCGAGCAGTGGCTGGCCCGGCATATCGCGCAGGGCTTCGGCGCCGATGCGCTGGTGCTGTCGATGTTGCGTTCGGGCTATGACGATGCTTTTGCGCGCCAGGCCGTGGCCGCGGCGTTCGCGCAGGACGATGCCGGCGCCGTGCCGGCGGCCGCGATGCCGGTGGCGCGCGGCAAGAAGGCGCCAGCCGCGGCGGCTGAAAGCGAGCCCGCCGTCTACGTCGCGCACGGCGGCGACCGCGCTATCCCGATCCTGTTCCGGCTGGCATCGCCGCGCATCAAACTGTTCCAGGAACTGCTGACCGACGAGGAATGCGATGCGCTGGTGGCGCTGTCGCGCGGCCGGCTGGCGCGCTCGCCGGTGGTCAACCCGGATACCGGCGACGAGAACCTGATCGACGCCCGTACCAGCATGGGCGCGATGTTCCAGGTCGGCGAGCATGCGCTGATCTCGCGCATCGAGGCGCGCATCGCCGCGGTCACCGGCGTGCCGGCCGAGCACGGCGAAGGGCTGCAGATCCTCAACTACAAGCCCGGCGGCGAGTACCAGCCGCACTTCGACTACTTCAACCCGCAGCGCCCCGGCGAAGCGCGCCAGCTGTCCGTGGGCGGGCAGCGCATCGCCACGCTGGTGATCTACCTGAACACGCCCGAGGCCGGGGGCGCCACCGCGTTCCCGCGCGTGGGGCTGGAGGTGGCGCCGGTCAAGGGCAACGCGGTGTACTTCAGCTACCTGCTGCCCGACGGCAAGCTTGACGAGCGCACGCTGCACGCCGGCCTGCCGGTGACGTCGGGCGAGAAATGGATCGCCACCAAATGGTTGCGCGAACGGCCATATCGCAGCGAGGCGTGAGCCAGCCTTGGCGCGCCGCCGAAGGCGCCGCCGCGCGCTGCTGGTTCGATCCCGCGCTGCCGTTCGCCGAGAGCCGGCGCGCCAGCCATAGCAGCGCCAGCTACCTGCCCCATACCCATCCCACGCTGTCCGTCGGCGCCGTCGACGGTGGCGCCAGCCGCTTCACCTGCGGCGCCGATGCCGCGCTGCTGCACCCCGGGGCCGTGGTGGTGATCCCGGCGGGGCAGGTGCATGCCTGCAATCCGGTGCCGGACGGGCGCTGGAGCTATCAGATGCTGCATTTCGAGCCGGCGTGGGTGGCGGCGGTGCTCGACGAGGACGAGCACCGCGGAGCCGCGCTGGCGGCGCGTGTCACGGCAGCGCCGGCGGTCTACCGGCTGGTCTGCGCGCTGAACCGGACGCTGTTCTCGGCTGCCGACAGCATCGAGAAGGAGGCCGCGCTGGTGGCCTTTATCGGCGACCTGCACGCCGCGCTCGAGTCGGGCGATGACTTGCATACGCTGCCCGCGCCGGCCGCGGTTTCCACGCGCGTGGCACACCTGTGCGAACTGCTGCGCGCGCGCCACGCCGAGCGCCTGCCGCTGGCCGAGCTGGCACGCGAAGCCGGCCTGAGCCGCTACCACCTGATCCGCGCCTTCCGCGCCGAGACCGGCATGACGCCGCACGCCTGGCAGCTCGACCTCCGCATCCAGCACGCGCGCCGGCTGCTGCGCCAGGGCACGGCGCTGGCCGAGGTGGCGCTGGCACTCGGCTTTGCCGACCAGAGCCACTTCCAGCGCGCCTTCAAGCAGCGCGTGGCGCTGACCCCGCGCAGCTATCAGCGCGCTGCCTGAGGCGCCGCGCTCACTGCCACAGCAACTTTCTTCAAGACCGGCGCCGTCCTCCGGCACGACACTGCGGGCTCTTTACGGAGGGTCGGCATGGAGATGTCTTTCGATCTCGCCACACGGGCGCTGCCGCTGCAGCAGTTCGCGATGGTGGCCGGCGCGCACGCGCTGGCGCTGCTCAGCCCCGGGCCGGACTTTTTCCTGGTGGTGCGCAGCGCGCTGCTGCACGGGCCGCGGCGCGCCAGCGGCGTATGCCTAGGCATTGCGCTGGGCAACGGTGTCTTTATCGGCCTGGCGCTCGCCGGGTTTGCCGCGATGCGCGACTATCCGCTGCTGTTCGCGGCGCTGCAATGGGCCGGCTGCGTCTACCTGGCGTGGCTGGGCTGGCGGCTGCTGCGCGCGAGCGGCGAGCTGGCGATCCCTGCGGCGCTGACTGCCACGCCGCATGCGCGCGCGTCGTGGCTCGCCCAGCTTGCCAGCGGCTTCCTGTCTGCCGTGCTGAACCCGAAGAACGGATTGTTCTACGCCAGCCTGTTCTCCGTGCTTGCCGCCAGCCGCACGCCGCCCGCGGTGCAGCTCGCCTACGGCGCATGGATGTTTGCCGTCGTGCTGGGCTGGGACCTGCTGGTGGCGTACGGCATCGGCCATCCCGCGGTGGCCGTGCGCTTCGGGCGCTCGGTCCGATGGGTGGAACAGCTGACCGGCGCCATCCTGTGGCTGCTGGCGCTGGGCGTGGCCTGGCACGCATCACGCTGAGCTCACGGCGGATCCTGCACGGCGCCGTGGCGCAGGCCGCGCCGCAGTACTTAGTCGTCCAGCCGCAGCGTGCGCTACCTGCGCCGGGCCTGGCGCGACCGCTGACGGAAGGCGGCGAGTGGGGCATGTCCCCGGCCCGGACAACGGCCTCGTCGGCGTGTACAGCCAGGCTCCGGGCACGCCGCTACGCGTGGCCGGCTTTGCGCCCGCCAACGCCGGGTTTGCCGACAAGGGCAGCTACCGGGAGTGGATCTTTGTCCATAAGCCGAAAGAAAACTGACCGGCGGCCAGCGGCGTCCCTGTATCGGCATATTTCCGTCAAAGTGTACGGGTACTGTACGGTTCGCTGACCGTAGACTGATTCCCTGAATGCCCTGGAGTCAGTCATGGAAGTGTCCCAACTCGCCGCCGGAACCGGTGTCTTTGCCGCGTTCGCCGGCTTTGCGCTGGTGTCGTCGATCACCCCCGGTCCCAACAACACCATGGTCCTCGCCTCGGGCGTGAATTTCGGTTTTGCGCGCACGGTGCCGCACGTGCTGGGCATCAGTATCGGCTTTGCGCTGATGGTGGCGCTGGTCGGGCTGGGGCTCGGATCGCTGTTCCACGCCTTTCCGTGGACCTGGCAGGTGCTGCGCGTGGTGGCGACGGTCTACCTGGTGTTGCTGGCGTGGAAGCTCGCCACCTCCGGCGGCGTGCAGGACCAGAAAGTCGGTCAGCCGATGGGCTTCCTGGCCGCCGCGGCGTTCCAGTGGGTCAATCCCAAGGCGTGGGTGATGGCGGTGGGCGCGTGCAGCACCTACGTGCTGCACGGCAACCTGTGGCTCAACGTCTTGCTGCTGGCGGGGATCTTCGGCGTGGTCAACCTGCCGAGCGTGGCGATGTGGGCGCTGTGCGGCTCGGCGCTGCGGCGCTGGCTGGCGCGCCCGCGGGTGCTGCGCGCCTTCAATATCGGCATGGCCGTGCTGCTGCTAGCCTCCCTGTGGCCGATCCTGGACGCCTGAAGCGGGCGCCGGGGCAGGCACCCTGGCGGGTGCCTGTATTCACCTGATCAGACCAGCGCGCGGATCGCGCCCAGATTGCGCCAGTAGCCCTTGGCATCCATGCCGCAGCCGAACACATAGCGGTCCGGCACGGCAAAGCCGCAGAAGTCCGGGTGCATGGGCTTGATCTTGGTCAGCGTCTTCTCGCACAGCACCGCGGCGTGGAATTCCCTGGCGCCCATGTCCAGGATGCGCTCGCGGATCGCGGCCATGGTCTCGCCTTCATCCAGGATGTCGTCCAGCACCAGCACCACGCGGTCCTTGACCGACTCGCGCGGGGCCACGCGCCACTGCATCTCGCCGCCCACGGTCTTGTTGTTGTAGCGCGAGAGGTGGATGTAGTCGAACTCCAGCGGGAAGGCCAGCTTGGGCAGCAGCATGCCGGTGAAGACCACCGCGCCGCCCATCACCGACAGCACCAGCGGGAAGGCATCGCCCATCTTGGCGGTGATCTCGGCCGCCATGCGGTCCAGCGAAGCCTGGACTTCCTCGGCGGAGACGATTTCTTCGGAGTTGGCCCACAGCTCGCGGGCCTGTACGGCGCTCATCATGATGTCTGTCCTGTTCTTTTGCGGGGGAGGCGGATCGCGTGCCGATCTTAACGGTACTTAGCGGTTGAAGAGGCCCTTCATGCCGCCCTTCATCGCGCCCATCTGGCGCATCATCTTCATCATGCCGCCGCCCTTGAGCTTCTTCATCATGGATTGCATCTGGTCGAACTGGTTGAGCAGGCGGTTGACTTCCTGCACCGGCACGCCGGCGCCCGCGGCGATGCGGCGCTTGCGGCTGGCCTTGATCAGCTCGGGCTTGGCGCGCTCGGTCGGCGTCATGCTGTTGATGATGCCTTCCATGCGGGCCACCTGCTTTTCCGCCTGATCCATATTGGCCCCCTGCGCCTGCTGGGCGAACTGCGCCGGCAGCTTGTCGACCAGGCTGCCCAGGCCGCCCATCTTCTTCATCTGGCCGATCTGGGCCTTGAAGTCTTCCAGGTCGAAGTCGCCGGTCTTCTTGATCTTCTTGGCCAGCTTCTCGGCCGCTTCCATGTCCACGCCGCGCTGGGCTTCCTCGACCAGCGCGAGGATGTCGCCCATGCCCAGGATGCGCTGGGCCATGCGGTCGGGATAGAAGGGCTCGAGGCCGTCCAGCTTCTCGCCGACGCCGACGAACTTGATCGGGCGGCCGGTGATGTGGCGCACCGACAGCGCGGCACCGCCGCGCGCATCACCATCGAGCTTGGTCAGCACCACGCCGGTCAGCGGCAGGGTATCGTTGAAGGCCTTGGCGGTGTTGACCGCGTCCTGGCCGAGCATGGCGTCGACCACGAACAGGGTTTCGGCGGGCTTGAGCTCGGCGTGCAGGGCGGCGATTTCCTGCATCATCAGCTCGTCGATACCCAGCCGGCCGGCCGTGTCGACGATCAGCACGTCGTGGTAATGCTTGCGCGCCCAGTCCACCGCCGCGCGGGCGATGTCGACCGGCTTCTGCTCCGGCTGCGACGGGAAGAAGTCAGCGCCCACCTGCTCGGAAACCGTCTTGAGCTGGGCGATAGCGGCGGGGCGGTAGACGTCGCACGAGACCGTCAGCACCTTTTTCTTCTTGTTTTCCTTGAGCCACTTGGCCAGCTTGCCCACGGTTGTGGTTTTACCGGCACCCTGCAGGCCGGCCATCAGGATGATGGCGGGTGGCTGCACGGCCAGGTTCAGCTCGGCTTCCTTGTTGTTGCCGCCGGCGGCTTCGGCGCCGCCGATCACCGCGGTCAGCTCGCGCTGTACCACGCCGACCAGCGCCTGGCCCGGCGTGAGGCTGGTGACGACCTCCTCGCCCAACGCCTTTTCCTTGACGCGGGCGACGAATTCGCGCACGACCGGCAGCGCCACGTCGGCTTCGAGCATGGCAAGGCGCACTTCGCGCAGCATCTCGGCGGTGTTAGCCTCGGTCAGGCGCGCCTCGCCGCGCATGGTCTTGACCACACGCGCCAGGCGTTGAGTGAGATTGTCCAGCATGGCAGGAATCGGGGGAGAAGTCGGAGCAGGGCTCGGAGAAAAATCGGGCGCAACCGGCTCACGCGGCGGGCCTGGAGCACCGGATCAACCGGCCGCCACCGTCCGTGGGCACTAAGGTAAACTGCGCAAATGGTCATTGTACTGTATGCCCTCACGGCACTTCTCTATTGCGGCCTGGCCTGGCACGGCTGGGTGACGCGCCATCCGGTCGCGACCGCGGCTGGCCAGGCTGGCGGCGCTGCCTCGGCCGTGCTCGTTGCTTCCGGTCCCGGCGGCGGCATTCCCCCGGCGGGCGGCGCGCACGGCGAAGGGCGCCCGGCCTGGTGGCACCTGCTGATGCTGGCGGCACTGGCCAGCCACGGCATGCTGCTGCATGAAACCATCTTCCCGGCCGAGCGCATGGTGTTCGGCTTTGCCTTCGCGCTGTCGGCCATGTTGTGGCTGGGCGTGGGCATCTACTGGATCGAGAGCTTCTTCTTCTCGCTGGCAGGGCTGGGGCTGATCGTGATCCCGGTGGCGCTGGTCGCCAGCTTGATGCCGCTGGCCTTCCCCGGCTCGCAGATCCTTGGCTACGCGGCGAGGCCGCTGTTCAAGCTGCATTTCATCATCGCCAACGTGGCCTACGGGCTGTTCACGCTGGCGGCCTTCCACGCCTTTTTGATGCTGCTGGCCGAACGGCGGCTGCATGGCTTCCGCCACGCGCCGGCCCGACCGAGCGAGCCGCAACCCAGCCAGTGGCTGGGGCGCTGGCTGGACCTGCTGCCGCCGCTGCTGACGCTGGAGAAGCTGCTGTTCCGGCTGATCGGCGCCGGCTTTGTGCTGCTGACGCTGACCATCGCCTCGGGGCTGCTGTTCTCCGAGGAACTGTTTGGCCGCGCCTTCCGGCTCGACCACAAGACGGTGTTTGCGCTGATCTCGTGGGCCATGTTCGGCGGCATCCTGGCCGGGCGCATCTTCCGCGGCTGGCGCGGCAAGGTGGCGCTGCGCTGGGTCATCGCCTCGTTCGGCATCCTGCTGCTGGCCTATGTCGGCAGTCGCTTCGTGATCGAAGTCGTCCTGCATCGCATCTGATTTGCCATGTTACGTATCCTGATCCTGCTGGCCGTGGTGCTGGGCGTCATCTGGTGGCTGCGCGCCCGCGCCGAGGTGCGCCTGGCCGAAATGCGCGCCCGCCAGCAGGCGCGCGAAGCCAGCGAGCGCGCCGCCGCCAGTGCCGCCAATGCTGGTCAACCCGCCGCCGCCCCGGCCGAGCCCATGGTCCAGTGCGCCCACTGCGGCGTGCATCTGCCGCAGGGCGAGGCCATCGCCTGGCGCGGCCTGCACTACTGCCGCCGCAGCCACCTGCCTGACGAGGCCGGCACCGGCTCTGGTAACGGCACCGGCACCGGCACCGGCGGTCCCGGCGCATGACTGAGGCGGCGCCGACGG
This sequence comes from Ralstonia pickettii, assembly GCA_050987995.1. Lineage (GTDB taxonomy): Bacteria > Pseudomonadota > Gammaproteobacteria > Burkholderiales > Burkholderiaceae > Cupriavidus > Cupriavidus pickettii_B. Next base: position 3,906,900 of record CP158803.1, on the reverse strand, counting down.
GTCGCTCCGGCTGGCAGCGGCTGAACGCCTGGCGCGGCCTGGCCCAGCTCTGGCGCCAGAACGAGCCGCCTGACTTCCACTGGCGCCTGCTGCGCTATTTCTGCTGGACCCGCGTGGCCGTGGGCCTGCTGCTGGTCGGCTATGCGCTGATGCAGCGCGGCGAGCCGCCGGCCGTGACGGTGGAGTTGCCGTTTGCGCTGCGAGTGCTGGGCGCCCTGGGTGGCGTCGAGCACGCCGCCGCCATGACAGTCGCGGTGCCTTACCTGGTGATCGCGCTGGCGATGCTCGCCGGCACGCTGTGGCGCCGCCACTTCCACCTGCGCGTGCGGGTGCAGGTGCTGGCCGACCTGACGCTGCTGGCGCTGGTCTACACCGTGCTGGGACAGAACGGCAGCCACGCCCAGGCCGACGGCCTGGCCATGATCTTCCTGCTGCCGGCGCTGGAAGCCGGCGCGCTGACCAGCCTGCTGTTCGCGCTGTTTGCCGCGGCCATCTCCGCGCTGGTGGTGATGAGCGGCCCCTTCGCCCACACCATCCTGCTGCGCCAGGCCGATGCCGGGCTGCTGAGCTCGGGCCTGTTCGGCCTGGTGTTCATGATCGCCGCGCTGCTGATGTATATGCTGGCCAACCGCCAGCTCGCGCAGGAGCGGCTGGCGCTGGCGCGCGAGCAGGAGCTGCGGCTGCAGCAACTGGTCAACCGGCTGATGGTCAACGACATGCAGGACGGCGTGATGCTGGTGCGCGCCAATGGCTCAGTGGTGGCGGCCAATCCGGCGGCGGTGGTGCTGCTGGGCGTGCAGCCGCATGAGCGGATCTATTCCAGGCGACTCGGCGAGGCGGGGCAGGGCAAGGGTGGTGGCACAAGCGGTGGCACAAGCGCCGACACAAGCGGCAGCGACGCGGTGCTGTTCGACCTGCGCCGCATCCCGCGGCTGCAGCCGCTGATGGAAATGCTGCGCGACTGGCTGCGCAGCAAGGACGACGTGCCGCGCATCCTGCAGCTTCTGCCGATGGCGTCCGGCACGGCCTTGGCCGACGGCACCATGCAGCACACGCGGCTGCGGCTGCGCTTCGTGCTGCCGGGGCTGGCCGGGCTGCGCTCGAGCCTCGCGCACGGCCGTACCGTCCCCACCGCACTCGACACCGCCGCCTGGAACGAACTGTCGCCCGAAGCCGCCGCACGCCTGCGCCTGGCCATCGCCCAGAACGAAGCCATGGCCTGGTCGCAGGAAGACGAGGCGCTGCTGCGCAGCGAGATGCGCGACACTGTGCTGGTCCATATCGAAAGCTGGGAACGCATCGCCGAGCAGGTGCAGCAGGAAAAGCTGGCCGCGATGGGCCGGCTGGTGGCCAGCATCGCGCACCAGATCCGCAACCCGCTGGCGGCGATCAGCCAGGCCAGCGAGCTGCTGGCCGACTATGGCCGGGACGCCGGCAGGCTGGAGCCGGGCGCGCAGGACAACGGCGGCGCCGATGTCGATGTCGATGCCCGCCTGCTGCGCATCATCAACGACAACGTGCGGCGCCTGGACCAGGTGGTGTCCGACGTGCTGCAGATGTCGCGGCGCCCGCGCACCGGCCGCAGCACCGTACACCTGGCGCAGGCGCTGCCCGAGATCGTGGAGCGTTGGCGGCTGGAAATGCGTTCGCGCCGCCCGCAGGCGGGCGACACCCGCCCGGCGGGCCGCGCCGATATCAACGCCAACGCGATCCGGCTGACCGTGGACGTGGCGCAGCCGGTGGTGTTCGACGCCGCGCAGCTGCAGCAGGTGCTGGGCAACCTGCTCGACAACGCCTGGCGCTACTGCAGCCGGCTGCCGGGCTCGATCCGGCTGCTGGCGCACGCGCTGGACCAGCACCATGCCGAGCTGATCGTCTGGAACGACGGCGCCGAGGTCTCGCGCGAGCACCAGCGCAGCCTGTTCGAGCCATTCTTCACCAGCAATGCGCAGGGCACCGGTCTGGGCCTGTTCATGGCGCGCGAGCTGTGCGGCGCCAACGATGCGCAGGTGCGCTACGGCTCGGTCTCGCTGCCGGCGCTGATCGAGCGTACCGGTGTGCTGGCCCCGACCACGCGCGATACACTGCCGGCCAAGGCCTTCGTGCTGACGCTGCGCATCGAGACCGCCGACGCGGCCGCGCGCCTGAGTGCCTGAGTGCCTGAGTGCCACGGCCCGCCAACCTGACCTGACCGACCCCGATCCACCGCCCATGCCACCTCGTATGTCCCGAGCGCCCGATCCCATCCTCGTCATCGACGACGAGGCCGACCTGCGCGAACTGCTGGACATCTCGATCCGGCGCATGGGGCATGACGTAGTGCTGGCCGGCTCGCTGGCCGAGGCGCGCGAGAAGCTGGCGCAGCACCGCTACAGCCTGGTGCTGACCGACATGCGGCTGGGCGACGGCCTCGGCATCGAGATCGTGCGGCAGCTTTCCGCCGCACCGGAGCGCGTGCCGGTCGCGGTCATCACCGCCTACGGCAGCGCCGACAACGCCGTCGAGGCACTGAAGGCCGGCGCCTTCGACTACATCGCCAAGCCGGTGTCGCTGGAACAGCTACGCAGCCTGGTGCTCAACGCACTGGGCCGCCAGCATCGCGACAGCGGCGATGCCGCCGCCGCCGATCCCGTCGCCGACCGCGCCGAGGCCTTGCTGCCCGGCCACTCCGCCGCCATGCAGGAGGTGCGCCGCTCGCTGTCGCGGCTGGCGCGCAGCATGGCGCCGGTGGTGATCAGCGGCGAATCCGGCAGCGGCAAGGAGCGCGCCGCGCGCGCCATCCATGCGATCAGCGCGCGCGCCTCGCATCCCTTTGTTGCCGTCAACTGCGGCGCCATCCCCGAGAACCTGATGGAGTCCGAGTTCTTCGGCTACGTCAAGGGCGCCTTCACCGGCGCCGAGGGCGAGCGCGGCGGCTTCTTCCAGGCCGCCAACGGCGGCACGCTGCTGCTCGACGAAGTCGCCGACCTGCCGCTGCCGATGCAGGTCAAGCTGCTGCGCGCGCTGCAGGAACGCCGCGTGCGCAAGATCGGCGCCAGCCGCGAAGACGCCGTGGACGTGCGCGTGATGTGCGCCAGCCACAAGGACCTGGCGGCGATGGTCGCGGCCGGCCAGTTCCGGCAGGACTTGTATTACCGCCTCAACGTGCTGGAGCTGCGCATGCCCACGCTGCGGGAGCGCGGCGAAGACATCCCGGTGCTGGCACGCGCCATTCTGGACCACCTGGCGGTGCGCTACGGCGACCCGCACCCCAAGCGGCTGTCGCCGGCGGCGCTGGACCGGCTGGCTGCCTACCGCTTTCCGGGCAACGTGCGCGAGCTGGAGAACCTGCTCGAACGCGCCTATGCCTTTGCCGAGAGCGAGCAGATCGAGGTGGCCGATCTCGGCCCGCTGGAAGCCGGCGCCGAGCGCGCCGGGCTGCTGCACGCGCCGGCGCCGGCCATGGCCCCGACGGTGCCGGCCGCCTACTACGCGTCGTGGGCGGCGGGCGGCATGTGGACGCCGGTGCCGATGGCTGCCGCGCCGGTGCCAGTTGCGGTCGAGCCAGCCCCGGCCCCGGCCAAGGCCACCGCCGCGACCACTGCCACCGCCGACACCGCAGACGATCGCGAGCCCGCCGATGATCCCGTCGAACGCGCCTGCCGTGGCATCGTCTTCCCGATCGACCTGGCCGCGCGGCTCGAAGCCGTGGAGCGCGAGCTGATCCTGCAGGCACTGGCACAGACCAACTTCAACCGCACCGCCGCGGCGCCGCTGCTGGGCCTGAACCTGCGCCAGCTCCGCTACCGCATCCAGCAGCTTGGCATCCGCGAGGCCATGGACGCCGCCGACCGCGGCGCCGCCGAGGGAGCGGGCGAGAACACGCCCGAGGGCACGTCATGACCACGCCCGCCACGCCTGCGCTGCCCGCGGTGCCTGAGCGCAGCCGCCGCTACCTGCCCGATGCGGACGGCTGGGTTCCCGCCGCACGCCGCGTGCCATCGCCCAATTTCGACGAGCGCCCGCCCGGCACGCCGGTCGACCTGGTGGTGCTGCACAACATCAGCCTGCCGCCGGGCCAGTTCGGCAGCGGCGATATCGAGGCCTTCTTCCAGAACCGGCTCGACCCGGACAAGCATCCGTTCTTCGCCACCATCCACCAGGTAGAGGTGTCCGCCCACTTCCTGGTCACGCGCCAGGGCGAGCTGGTGCAGTTCGTGCCGTGCACGCAACGGGCCTGGCATGCGGGACAGTCGGACTTCTTCGGCCGCCCGCGCTGCAACGATTTTTCCATCGGCATCGAGATCGAGGGCTGCGACGACCTGCCGTTCACCCCGGCGCAGTACGACACCGTGGCCGCGCTGGTGCCGGCGCTGCTCGCGGCCTACCCGGTGCGGGCGATTGCCGGCCACAGCGATATCGCCCCGGGGCGCAAGACCGATCCTGGCCCGCATTTCGACTGGGCGCGCTTTGCCACAGAAGCGTCATTGGCGCCGGGTATGCTGCCGTATCGTTGCCCGCCGGCGGATGCTTCTGCCGATGCTTCGGGTGACTGATTCATAACGTCTTTTCCCCACGCTAGGGCGCCCCGTCCTGGCGCAGATGCTCCACGTCGGTATGGGGCTATCGCAGCGTCACAACAATCAAAAAATTTTTTAAAAAATGTGCGGTTGCGAACGGTTTGGCGGAAACCCTTGCGAGTACTAGCCTCCCGGGCATGTGGCGTTGCCGCATCCGTGGTTCCGACGCCGAAATAGCGGTTGTCAAGACTGGTCATTCGGATTCGTTTCACTATACTTAGCCCAGTTTTACGCAGTAACCACTATATCTAGTAGTCAAACCGGGGGAGCCGGCCCAGATGTGAGGTGGCGGTCGCGCAGTGCGCGGCATCGCCGGGAAACCTCTCGCAAGGCCAGCGAATCACAAGAGTCCCTGGCGAAATGTCCACGCAAAGGCAGTTTGTCCAAGCCCCGTCCAACCGGGGCCGGACGTTCTTTCCGCCGCATTTCGCCAGGGACTCTTTTGTCTCTTATTTCCAGGGTAAAAACAGGAGTTCTCATGCAAACGGCCCAGAACGAAACCACCACGGGTGTCGCCGGAGTTGCCAAGGCAGCACCGACCGCGCAGCAGACCCCCGCCAACGCCGCCAACACGAACTACCCGGATCACAAGATCATTCGTCGCAACGGCGCCGTGGTGGCTTTCGAGCCGTCCAAGATTGCCGTGGCCATGACCAAGGCCTTCCTCGCCGTGAACGGCGGGCAGGGTGCCGCTTCCGCGCGCGTGCGCGAAGTGGTCGAGCAACTGACCCAGAACGTGGTCCGCGCACTGGTGCGCAGCCGCCCCAACGGCGGCACCTTCCATATCGAAGACGTGCAGGATCACGTGGAACTGGCGCTGATGCGCTCGGGCGAGCATGAAGTGGCCCGCGCCTACGTGCTCTACCGCGAGAAGCGCAAGGACGAGCGCGCCCTGGCCAGCGCCCAGGCCGTGGCCCGCGTGCAGGAAGGCGGCATCTCGGTCAACGTGACCGACGGCGGCGTGACCCACGTGCTGGACCTGGCCGCACTGCACGCCCTGATCGACAACGCCTGCAGCGGCCTGGGCAATGCTGTCAGCGCCGAGCCGATCCTGAAGGAAACCCTGAAGAACCTGTACGACGGCGTGCCGATGACGCAGGTGTATGACTCCGCCATCCTGGCCGCGCGTACCCTGATCGAGAAGGACCCGGACTACAGCCAGGTCACCGCCCGTATCCTGCTGCACACCATCCGCAAGGAAATCCTGGGCACGGAAGTGACCCAGGCCGAGATGGCCAACCGCTACGCCGAGTACTTCCCCAAGTTCATCGCCCGCGGCATCGAGGCCGAGCTGCTGGACGAGCAACTCGCCACCTACGACCTGGCCCGCCTGGGCGCCGCACTGGACGCCCAGCGCGACTTCCAGTTCAACTACCTGGGCCTGCAGACCCTGTACGACCGCTACTTCCTGCATATCGATGAAACCCGCATCGAAATGCCGCAAGCCTTCTTCATGCGCGTGGCCATGGGCCTGGCGCTGAACGAGAAGGACCGCGAAGCGCGCGCCATCGAGTTCTACCAGCTGCTGTCGTCGTTCGACTTCATGTCGTCCACGCCGACGCTGTTCAACTCGGGCACCCGCCGCTCGCAGCTGTCGTCGTGCTACCTGACCACCGTCTCGGACGACCTGGAAGGCATCTACGAAGCGCTGAAGGAAAACGCGCTGCTGTCCAAGTTCGCCGGCGGCCTGGGCAATGACTGGACCAACGTGCGCGCACTCGGCTCGCACATCAAGGGCACCAACGGCAAGTCGCAAGGCGTGGTGCCGTTCCTGAAGGTCGTCAACGACACCGCCGTGGCGGTCAACCAGGGCGGCAAGCGCAAGGGCGCCGTCTGCGCCTACCTGGAAACGTGGCACCTGGACATCGAAGAGTTCCTGGAACTGCGCAAGAACACCGGCGACGACCGCCGCCGCACCCACGACATGAACACGGCCAACTGGATCCCGGACCTGTTCATGAAGCGCGTGATGGAAGGCGGCGAATGGACGCTGTTCTCGCCCGCCACCTGCCCGGACCTGCACGACAAGGTCGGCAAGGAATTCGAGAAGGCCTACCTGGGCTATGAAGCCAAGGCCGCCAGCGGCGAACTGAAGCTGTTCAAGAAGCTGCCGGCGCTGCAACTGTGGCGCAAGATGCTGGGCATGCTGTTCGAGACCGGCCACCCGTGGATCACCTTCAAGGATCCCTGCAACATCCGCAGCCCGCAGCAGCACGTCGGCGTCGTCCACAGCTCCAACCTGTGCACGGAAATCACGCTCAACACCAACGACAGCGAAATCGCCGTCTGCAACCTGGGCTCGGTCAACCTGGTCGCGCACCTGAAGCAGCAAGCCGACGGGTCGCACGTGCTCGATCACGCCAAGCTGCAGAAGACCATCCGCACCGCGATGCGCATGCTCGACAACGTGATCGACATCAACTACTACGCGGTGGACAAGGCGCGCAATTCCAACCTGCGCCACCGTCCGGTCGGCATGGGCATCATGGGCTTCCAGGACTGCCTGCACGTGCTGCGCACGCCGTACGCCAGCAACGCCGCGGTGCAGTTCGCCGACACCTCGATGGAAGCGGTGTGCTACTACGCCTACCAGGCTTCGACCGAGCTGGCTGAAGAGCGCGGCCGCTACAGCACCTACGAAGGCTCGCTGTGGGACCGCGGCATCCTGCCGCAAGACTCGCTCAAGCTGCTGGGCGACGAGCGCGGCGGCTACCTGGAAGTGGACCTGTCCAGCACGATGGACTGGGACGCGCTGCGCGCCCGCATCAAGCAGCACGGCATGCGCAACTCGAACTGTATCGCGATCGCCCCGACCGCGACCATTTCGAACATCATCGGCGTGTCGGCCTGCATCGAGCCGACCTTCCAGAACCTGTACGTCAAGTCCAACCTGTCGGGCGAGTTCACCGTGGTCAACGACTACCTGGTGCGCGACCTGAAGGCCCGCGGCCTGTGGGACGAGGTGATGGTTGCCGACCTGAAGTACTTCGACGGCTCGCTGGCGCGCATCGACCGCATCCCGCAAGACCTGCGTGATATCTATGCCACGGCGTTTGAAGTCGAGCCGACCTGGCTGGTGGAGGCCGCAAGCCGTCGCCAGAAGTGGATTGACCAGGCGCAGTCGCTGAACATCTACATGGCTGGTGCGTCGGGCAAGAAGCTGGATGACACCTACAAGCTGGCCTGGCTGCGCGGTTTGAAGACCACGTACTACCTGCGCACGATGGCTGCTACGCACGTGGAGAAGTCGACCGTGTCGCGCGGCTCGCTGAATGCGGTGTCGTCGGGTAGCGACAGCGGCTCGTCCCTGGACGCAGCGGCCGCTTCGGCGCCGGCCATGCCGGAAGCCGAAGGCGCGGTCTGCACGATGCGCCCGGGCGACCCCGGCTTCGAAGAGTGCGAAGCCTGCCAATAAAGTAATTGCTTGCCCCCTGTTTGCTCTCCCGCTTGCGGGAGAGGGGCGGGGGTGAGGGCCAGAGCCTCCACGAAGTGCAACGGCCCCATCGCTGGCCACCCGCCAGCCACCACGAAATTCGGAGAATCACATCATGCTGAGCTGGGACGACGACGTTCAAGCCACCCCGCAAGCTGCCCCGCAGCCTGCCCTCCAACCCGCTGCCGCCACCACCACGGCCGACCAGCAAGGCGTCCTGCCGCCCGCCGCCACGCAGCCCGGCATCCTGGGTAACAACCCCAACGCCGCCGCCCTGCAAAGCAACCGCCGCGTCAACGCCGCCGACAAGCGCGTCATCAACGGCTCGACCGACGTCAACCAGCTCGTCCCGTTCAAGTACAAGTGGGCGTGGGAAAAGTACCTGGCCGGCTGCGCCAACCACTGGATGCCGCAGGAAATCAACATGTCCCGCGACATCGCCCTGTGGAAAGACCCCAACGGCCTGACCGAAGACGAGCGCCGCATCATCAAGCGCAACCTTGGCTTCTTCGTCACCGCCGACTCGCTGGCCGCCAACAACATCGTGCTGGGCACCTACCGCCAGATCACCGCGCCGGAATGCCGCCAGTACCTGCTGCGCCAGGCCTTTGAAGAGGCCATCCACACCCACGCCTACCAGTACATCGTTGAATCGCTCGGCCTGAACGAAGCCGAGATCTTCAACGCCTACCACGAAGTGCAGTCGATCCGCGACAAGGACGAGTTCCTGATCCCGTTCATCGACACGCTGACGGATCCGTCGTTCAAGACCGGTACGCCGGAGAACGACCAGAAGCTGCTGAAGTCGCTGATCGTGTTCGCCTGCATCATGGAAGGGCTGTTCTTCTATGTGGGTTTTACGCAGATCCTGGCGATGGGGCGGCAGAACAAGATGACTGGGGCTGCGGAGCAGTATCAGTACATCCTGCGCGATGAGTCGCTGCACTGCAATTTTGGTATTGACCTGATCAACCAGATCAAGCTGGAGAACCCGCATCTGTGGACGGCGGAGTTCAAGGCTGAGATTACTGAGCTGTTCAAGAAGGCGGTGGATCTGGAGTATCGCTACGCTGAGGACACGATGCCGCGTGGGGTGCTGGGGTTGAATGCGCCGATGTTTAAGGGTTACCTCCGCTTCATTTGCAATCGTCGGTGCCAGCAGATTGGGTTGGATCAGTTGTTCGCGAATGAGGAGAATCCGTTCCCGTGGATGTCTGAGATGATTGACTTGAAGAAGGAGAGGAACTTCTTTGAGACTCGCGTTATTGAGTATCAGACGGGTGGGGCGTTGTCTTGGGATTGAGGGGGATCGCCGAGCGACAGACCCGTTGCCTTTTTGGACAGTAGTTTTGCCTTTGCAATGACATCGTAGTGCCTTTCAGCACATCGTCGAGATGACGATTGCAAGCGACTATTTGAGGGGTCGGAAGGTGCGACGATCGTATTGATCGCCGCACTTTTTTTACCTGAGCCGGGGAGAGTACAGCGATGCCGTATAAGGAAACGGGTTGGTCGGACCTGGCCGCGCAGGTTGGGAGGGCGCTGCTAGCTAGGAAAGGGGCAAGTCTGCTAAAGGCTGCGCGCCTACTTGTCGAGGAAAAGACGACCGATCGAGGGCTCGATGGGAAGCTGCAGCGCGGGACATACAGTTTCTCGCTCTTTCTCGAGCTGATGTCCGTGCTTGGTGCGGATGCTCCGCCGCAGTGGCAATCGATCCTTTCGCTCAAGGACACTAGCTATGCGATGAAGGCAAAGTTCATTCTGCTGCGCGAATTGACCAATCTAGGGCTTGACCGAGATGAATTTCTGCGGCGTTTGAGGGATGAGCACATCGAGCCACCGCGCAACGATTCAGCCGACCGGACCATGGAAGACGGCACATTTTCCATGATTCTGATGCTCCAGTTGGCGGCACTGGCGTATGTGGAAGGCATGGAGCGCTTTGTCGATACAAGTGATCTGATACGTGCTGCGTTACAGTCCGCAAAAAAGGAAAAGTAGCGGAAGGGTTTCACGGGTCGTTACTTTGAACGCTCGCCAGCTTACATGAAGAGCCAAGCGAGCTTCAGACTTTCGTATTCAATCTCTCGGCCGATTGAACAGCAGAAGAATTCCGGCCCAAGGTTCGTCGATTATTTGCATTCGCGCATGCCGTAGCAGCGCGCTCTGGCCTCCGTGATTGAGTCAGGGCGGCCAATTCATCGGGGATAAAACTATATGGCAACCAGAAACTGGAAGAAGGATCGCGCCCAGGAGCGCATCCGCGGCTGGGTTAACCAAGTCGGAAAAGTCGAGATTAAGGAATACCTCCGAGACACCAATCTGGCTGGGCTCGGCAACGGCGTCGCCTATCGCATAGACGGTGTGCACTTGTATGTCGATATTCTCAACATCGATGAGATGCTCGGGATCACTGACTTCGAAGGCGTGCGGGCGCACAGCCGCACGCTGCGATTCCTGGACCGGCACTACCGGGCAGTGCGCGACATTCTGAAGGACGTCGACGCGATTCAAGTCGACTTCCACAACCAGCGGCTTCACGCTGTCTTCGCCAAACCGTACGGCGACGAGACCGGCCGGATCCATAAGGCGGTCGCGACTGCGCAACTGATCATTGATGTGCTCGCGCGCACGGGAGAAAACAGCGACGATCCTCTGCCGGCGGCCAAGGTGCGGGCCGGCATCGACTCCGGCAAGGCGCTAGCCGTCAACAACGGTCGTCGCGGCAATCGTGAGCCGCTTTTCCTCGGCGAGCCGGCCAACCTGGCAGCAAAGCGCTCGGGTGGAGGCGCCGACACCGGCATCTACATGACCAACACCGCGCGTGCGGTTGTGGGCTGGAGTACGGTCAAGGACGAAGACAAGACGGCGTTGACCGAGGCGCAGATCGAGCAGTCAGAGGATGTCGCGGATCTCGACGTCACCGCTGATGATGTGGTCGAAGATTGGGAAGAAGGCCTCGCCAACCAGCCGCTCGGCTCGTTCGAGTTCATGCGGCACACGCCGCCGTTCGCCGACCTCGACTTGGAAACACTGACCCCAAGTAATTCGCGACGCCAGGAGTCGACGTCGATCTATGCAGACATCGACGGCTTTACTGCCTACGTGTCGGACCGGATCGACGAAGACGACTCGGCGAAGGATGTAGTCCGGGCGCTGCACGTGCTGCGAGCCGAGCTCGACGCCGTCCTGCACGCCGACTTTGCCGGCCGCAAGATCCGGTTCATCGGCGACTGCGTTCATGGTGTGCTAATAGAGGGGACGTCGCAGACCACCGACGACGCTGAGACGGCTAAAAGCGCTATGCTGTGCGCGGCCGCCATGCGCAGCAGCTTCGAGGAGGCGATTAGTATCCTTGAGGAAGAAGGCATCGACACCGGCGACCTCGGCATCCAAATCGGTCTGGAACACGGCCCGACAGCAATCACCCGGCTGGGCTACAAGGGCGAGCGGATCCGCTGCTGCATCAGTCGCGCCGTTCTCCGCTCTGAAGATGAGCAGCGTCGTTGCAAAAGCAACGAGACCGCGATAGGCCCGACCGCATACAAGTTTGCGCCTGAGGCGTTCCGTACGTTGTTCGGTGACAGCCGGATCCGGGCAGATTTCGACTACGACGAAGCTACCGACGCGCTCGCCGGCAAAACCACCAGCCAGAAGTCAACTTCGGCGTCGGCGCATACCGCCACGTTGCCGTCGACCCAGCCGAGTCGACTCGGTCGGTCACCAGTATCTGCCGCTGCGGCGTTCACGCTGCCGGCGCAGGCCGCGGGGCCCACGAATCCGAACAAGGTTCCGGCGGGATTCGCCTGATGTGGTGGTTCATCAACGACCCGGCGCGTTTTCTGGCCGAGCGGGCCGCGGTCGATCAACTGCTCGCGGAAGGGATTGGCGTGGAGAACGCCCGTTGGGGTGTATCTGGGCCCAACCTTGCCTTAAAGGTGGATGTCGACCTGCGGATCGCCGACAAGGTTCGCTCGGTCACCATGATCTACCCACTGATTTTCCCGAACTCGCCACCGGTTGTGCGCCCCATTGGGGAGATCGCGGACTGGGGTGCTCACCAGTATCTAAAGAGTGGGGATCTCTGCCTTGAGTACCGCCCGGACAACTGGCACCCGGATCTGAGCGGCGCAGTCATGCTGCGCAGCGCATTGACTCTGATGGGCGCCGACCTGGGGATCACGCACACGTCGGGCTGGGCACTACCGTCGGCGCACAACGTGACGCAGGGTCAGGAAATTCGCGGGAGCTGGTGTCGGATGAATATGACTGTCGCCAGCCAAGCCAAGCTCGCAACAGTGACCGGAAGCCAGCCTATCAAATTGCACCGGTGCTGGGGCCCGCTGAGCATGATGGTCACGCTCACCAATGTCACCGACCAGGACGGCACGCAGTGGGTCGATCCGACAGTGCCCACGGCGCTCGTTGAGGACGCAGGCCTGGACGGCTTGGCCATGGCCATAGCTGCCGACGATCCGCGTCTGAACGCCATCGAAAGCTTTCTCAAGGATGATGCGAGCAGTAGCGTCTTCTGGAGCATGTTCGTCGCGGAGCCCATCGCCAAGAACGAAGCTCGGTGCCTCATGCTAGTGACGCCGATGGGGGTGCGCGCCTTCTACCTCCGGTCTGACGACGAAAGGCCGTACGAGTTTGCACTTGTTCCTCCTGACTCGGACGACCGCCTTCCGCCCTGCAACGCTAGCCTGGCCGACAAGACGTTCGCCATCCTGGGATGTGGCTCCCTCGGCTCCAAGGTAGCCACGACCTTAGCGCGTAGCGGCGCGCGAAAGTTCATCCTGATCGACGCCGACATCCTAAAGCTCGAGAACCTTGTGCGCAACGACCTCGACGCCAAACAAGCTGGTGCATCGAAGGCACATGCCGTCGCCCAGCGCCTGAAGCGCGTGGCTGCCGGCGTCAATGTTAAGGTGCACAACTTCCTGCTGGGCGGCCAAGAGGCCGGTAGCAAGGACGACGCGTTGGTACGTGAGATTGCTGACGCCGACGTCATCGTCGACGCCACGGGCGACCACGACGTCTTTAACTATGCCGCGGCAGCAGCCAAGCTCAACCAAAAGACGATGTGCTGGGCACGCGTCTTTGCGGGCGGCTATGGCGGCCTGATCGCCCGCGCACGCCCCGGGCTGGATCCGAACCCGTTCGACGCTCGTGCGATGATCGACCAGTGGTGCGCACAGCCGGGTTTCCCCGAGCCGCCGCAGCCAGCGAATGACTATGCTTCGCAGACAAAGGACGGCCCGCCGATGGTTGCCGACGATGCAGACGTATCGGCCATCGCCGCACATTTCGCTCGCCTGCTCATCGATACCGCCATCGGAAGCGACAACTCTGAGTTCGAGTGCTCGGCGTATATGATTGCGCTGCGCAAGGAGTGGATTTTCGAGAGGCCGTTCGATACCTGGCCGATCGATCTCGGTTCGGGCCCGTGGTTGCAGGCCGCTGAAGTCGACCACGACGTGCGGGCGGAGGCTAATAAAGCGCTAGTGGAAGTCATGATCGCGGCAACGCGAGGTGCAGGCCAATGATTGAAGTTCAACTGGCGCCGGAATGCGCCGCGAGGCTACTGCGCGAGCTTCGGCGCGCAGGGGCCAATGAGATCGGTGGCGTCCTGGCGACCGAGCGCGTTGCCGAGCGCGTCTTTCGCATCGTTGACTTGTCTGTCCAGCGTAAGGGAGGCTCCTTCGCGGCGTTCTCGAGAGACGCCAGCCTCCACAAACGCTTCATGCGTCGATTCCACGATCTGACCGGACACCAGTACGAGCGATTCAACTATCTCGGTGAATGGCATTCGCACCCAAGCTTTCCGGCGCTGCCTAGTCCTAGGGACGTCCTCACAATGCATTCGCTGCTGGAGGCGCCGGACCAAGTGGCAAACTTCCTTGTGCTGCTGATCGTCAAGCGATCGAGCACCTGCAAGCTCGAAGCATCAGCGCACGCTTTCGCACATGGTCTTGCACCGATGCGCGTGCCACTGGTTATGGCTGAGCAAAACGACGCGCTTACCGAGGTGGCCGCTTCTCCTCGGTTATCGCTGCGCAAGCGTCTTGCCATGCGTGCGGACGGCGGCCGTTCTCGACCTTCCAAGCGTTAGGCATCCCTGAAACCACGAATTTGCTAACAGTGCAGAACGGAATGTCCACCGCAACAGAGCGGCTCACAACGGCGCAATGGATACCAGGGCGGAGCTTGGCCTGGATTGCGGCTGCTGACGTCACATTCGTTGTGCTGGCGACGTAGGCTCATGCCTTCTGCTCTACGGCGAATCGACCGATTTTCTGCAACGACTCTACGTGAAAGATACACAATGAATTTGATCGACCGCTTCAAGGATCGCGCCGCGCTCGAGCAGGCAATGCTTGCGCAGACCATAATTCAAGGAGACCGCGAAGTTGCCGCGGCGCTGGCTGGTGCCGGACAATTGACAGAGCATTCTGCCGGCGAAGTGCTGATCAAGGAGGGCGAGGCCGATCGTGAAATGTTTTTCCTGTTGATGGGAAAGGTCGGCATCTCCGTTAAGGGCAATTTCCTGTACCCGCGCGAACGCAACCTCACGGTAGGCGAAATGTCGGCAGTAAACCCTTCCGTCCTGCGAAGCGCAACGGTCACAGCACTTGAGCCGACCGTAACGTTGAAGGTTTCACCAGACACTCTTGATCAAGTCGCGAACGCGCACCCTGCGGTGTATAAGCTCATTGCCGCTGAACTAGCAAATCGCATTCTGCAGCGGAACACTCTTATCCGCTCGCCGAACGATAGGCCGCGAGTGTTTTTCATCAGCTCCAAGGAAAGCTTGGCCGTCGCCAAGGCAATTCGGCATGGACTGAGATATACCGACGCCGATTCGATTATTTGGTCGGACGACGACATTTTTCCCCCTGGAGCGTATCCGCTGGAGGCGCTGGAGACCGAGGTGGATCGAGCCGATTTCGGGATAGCCATTGCCCATCCGGATGACATAGTCCGGTCAAGGAAGCACCAGACTGCAGCCCCCCGCGACAACGTCATCTTCGAGCTCGGTTTCTTCATGTCACGGCTGGGTCGCAAACGCACGTTCTTACTGGTTCCCAAGATGGACGAAGAATTGAAGATGCCATCGGACTTCAAAGGCATGACACCTATCGTGTATTCGCCGCTCAGCGGAAAGCCTGGCGAAGTTGCTACCCAAGTGCTCAGCGCACCCATCTATGAGCTGGAGACGAAGATCAGTCAGTTGGGTTGCCGGGATCTGCGTTAACGCAGCCTTTGACGGATTGGGAAGGCGGCGCGTTGGGCTTTGGTGCGTAATCAAGTTTGGGGCGAAACTCCCCCGAACCCACGGCGGATTTATGCCATAGCCACCGCGGCGACCGTATTCGAGCGGCCGAGCTGGCTGAAACGGTTAGGCAACGCGCTACGGACCCAGCAGATCGCTAGTGAGCCTCGCGCCTCCAGCGCCGCGTTGTACTTCGACCAGTTCGTCGCTCAATTTAATTCGATTCTTTATAAAAATAAGTTTCTTTTTTAAATTTTTCATATTCAGAAAATGGCTAAGAAATTTTCCGGGGAAGCGAGCAAACGCCTGTTTAGCAATCGACTCAGGAGTGAGAGGTGTCGCTGCGTGAACAAAGTATTGGCGGCGGAGCCGGCCGACCTTAAGGAGCGGTTTCCAGTCAACGCCAGCAGCTTCATCACCTAGCAGGGCGCCATCGACAAGGGCTTGCCCCCGATTATTGCTAACGCACACAGCATCGTTGTCGGCACCATGCGAATCCACCGACAACTCCCTGGTGACTCAGTTGGGGAAATGGCAGCCGTCCAGCCGATCCAGCAACGATAAGCGCAGTTGAAGAATCCGGACACGAAATGGAGATTCCACAGCATCCGCAATTCCCGGCGTTCTCCATGATCGTCGACGTGAACAGCTTCACTGCATTGGTCGCGCAAAACGAACTTGGCGCTGGCGTCGCACAGTTCGTGAGAGACATCTTGGTGGGTCCGATTGCCGTGGTGGAGAGAGAAGGTGGCAGTGTGATCGGAGACAATGGCGATGCGATCTTCGCAATTCTGCCAGACGCTGAAAGTACCTTCTTGGCTTGCGCAGGCATCGCGAAAGATCTCAACAAGATGTGCAGCTACCTAGCGGACACCGACTACATCACCAGTATTCCGGCGCCTCCATCGCTAAAGATTGGCGTCGAATATGGGATTCTGGATAACTCGACCATTACGACGAAGGCGCTGGGCAAGATTCCGTTCTGCATCGGGCCAGCCACCAACTACGCTGCGCGGATTATTGCCGCTGGAGCAGGCAACCGATGCCACATCGGACCGGCCGCATACGACGCCGGCATGGATGCGTGGTTATCGGGGCAAACAATTCTCGAAGTCGCCGGCAAGCGAGGCGAACCAGCCTATTCATATTACGAGCTCGACCTCGGCGACATATGGATCGAAGGTCAACGTGACGACGGCGAATATTACTGGTAACCCGTTCATCCAGACGGCCAGCGGAAACGGTCTGTCAGACACTTCGCGTTCGGGGCGGATTGAAAATCACACGGTTGGCCGGACGAATCGCCCCTCGTAAAGTATTGCAAACTGGTTCATCGCTGCCTTCCCGTCGTGAGGGTGATCCCCGTTCTTAACGAGGTTCAGAAGTAATCAGCGCGCAGGCCGCGCGCGGGAATACGTCCCCAGTTGCTGGTCGCCGAAAGCGAACGATGCGAATTTCCGCAGAACGGGGCGCCGCTCGCGGGCTGCGCGGCGCAGCCGGACTTCGGTGCATAACTCGGCTCACGAGAGCTACCCAACAATTAGGCCGGAAAAAGCAATTGTCGAGCTGATAGTGGTCGGAAGGGCAGATACGCGTCGGTGGACCTTCCCGCCGATTTTCTCGGCTCGCCAGTAGCAACGGCCGTTTCATGTCCCATTTCGGTCATCGGCGGAGCGGCTGCCGGATGACCGCTGAGCGTTCGTCTTGACAATCGGATGGCCGGTTACGGGGCGGAGCCGACGCCTGAATGTCCAACCGCTGATGCATGTGAACGGCGGTTCGTGGCCGGTCTCGGACGGACGCCTCCCTGAGACGCGACTACCGGCCACTACGTTGCTGAAGCGCGATATCGAGCGCAGTGGCCTTTAGTTCCACCCGTGCGGCCCCCTGGGGCTAGCTTGCATGTTCACGACTGGGGTCCGTCCACTCGGTAGGTGGCCACGCACTCGGCGCTCACGTAGGAGCGTGGGGTATCCCGCTCAATCCGCCGGCAGTTCGCGACGGGCGCGGCGCGAATAGTAGGCGAACGTCGCTTCGAACCGCTTTTGCGTGCTCACCCAGCGTTGTGCCTCACGACCCAGTTCCGGCGGAATCGGCTGAATCTCACCTGCGGCCATCGCCAGGAGCTGCAGGCGCGCGGCGCGTTCGAACATCACGCCCAGCACGCAAGCTTCCTCCACCGATGCACCAGCAACCAGAAGGCCGTGGTGCGACAACAGGATCGCCTTTTTGTCGCCGAGCGACGTGGAGATGATCTCGCCCTCTTCATTGCCAACCGGGATACCGGGCCATTTTTCGAGGAATGCCGTCTGGTCGTAGAGGACGCAGGTGTCCATGTGGGAGATTGTCAGCGGAACCTCGAGCATGGCAAGTGCGGAGGCATGCGGCGCGTGGGAATGAACGATGCAGTTCAGGTCCGGACGCGCGCGATAGAGCCAAGAATGGAAGCGATTGGCAGGGTTTGGCATTCCGTTTCCGGAAAGAACTTCGAGATCTTCGTTGACGAGCAGCAGGTTATCCGCGGTGATTTCGTCGAAGCCAAGACCCAGGCGCTGCGTGTAGTACGTGCCCGGCTCCTCAGCCCGCGCCGTGATCTGACCCGCGAGTCCGGAATCATGACCGAACGCGAACAGGATTCGGCAGGTTTCCGCGACGGCCTCGCGCAGGGGCATCGTGTCAGCCCGGAGTTCAGCCTGCATCTTCTGGAGCGAAGCGGCGACGATCTCGCTCTTGCTCAGTTGCATTGTGTCAGCCATGGTGTGTCCTTCTGGGATGCGCTGGAGAGTGAGGTGAATGAGGGGCGACTTTTATTTTGCCTTGTCGCCCGCGCCGAGCAGCGCGGACCATCGCTGATTCTCTTCTGCGATTAGATTTCGGAATTGTTCGGGCGTCGAGGCGATTGGCTCGGTGCCTTGAGCGACCAGCGTCGCCTTGAACTTGGGATTTGCCGTTGCGGTGCCTACCGCGGCATTGAGCTTCTTCACGATAGCAGGGTCGAGTCCCGCTGGTCCGATCAGTCCAGCCACTGAGCCTGACACCAGGGTCGGGAACCCCAGCTCGGCAGTGGAAGGAACCTGTGGTGCAGTGGATAGTCGGCGCGGGTTCGCTACGGCGAGAGCGCGAAGCTTGCCCGAGGTCACGAACGGCATGACTTGAGGTGTAGCTTCAAAGGTCATGTTCACCTGTCCCGAGACGACATTGGTGACGGACTCGGCGCCGCTCTTGAATGGCACATGGAGAAACTCGACTTTCGCCACGTCCTGAAGCACGCGCATCCCTTGATAAGGCGAGCTGCCGACGCCGGCGGTTCCAATGCTCACGGAATCCGGTTTGCGCTGGGCAAGCTTGATGAGATCGGGGAGGGTCTTTGCCGGGACATCCGCACCCACCACGACCAGGTGCGGTGTTGAGCCCACCAGGGAGATGTAGGTGAAGTCCTTCGCGCTGTCGAAGTTGACCTTGACGTCGGTATGGGGATTGACCGCCAAGATGCCGACTGTGGTGAACATCAGGGTGTAGCCGTCCGGCCGTGCGCGCCGGACAAAGTCCGCCGCAATGTTCCCGCCCGCGCCGGGACGGTTCTCCACAACGATGGATTGACCGAGTTGCTCGGAAAGAGCTTTACCCGTGGCTCGGGCCACGAGGTCTGTAATGCCTCCCGCGCCAAACGGTACTACCAGGGTAATGGGCTTGTCAGGAAACTCTGCCGCGTTTCCGGCAAGGGGGATGCTCAACAACACTGCAGCAGAAAGGGTGACCACGGAAGTCAGGTCACGACAGCGGGGGCGGCTGGGACTCACTTGCATTCTCCTGGGGTATTGGAAACAAGTGTGTCTAGAATGACACCAAAGTGTCATACGTGCAACTATGTTGTCGTGGAAGCTTTCGCCCCGTACAATCGCGGACTATGGACGCGCCTGTACAGGCGCTTTGGAACTTCGGTCCTGGGATGACGAAAAAGCAAGAAGTGAGCGCGGAGCCTGCGGCACCGGGCATTGCCGAGCGCCTAGCAGAACTACGCAAGCTGAATGGCTTAACGCTTGAAGAGTTGGCGCAGCGCGCGTCGCTGACAAAGAGCTACCTATCCAAGCTTGAACGGGGATTGTCGTCGCCGACCATCGGAACCGTGCTCAAGCTGGCTGAAGCGTTGTCGGTGACCGTCGATCAGCTCATCTCCAGGTCGTCGCGTGCCAACGAGATCCTTCACGTGAAGGCCGGCGACCGAATTCCGTTCAGTCCGTCTACAGAGCGACATGGCTACACCTATGAAGCCATTGCGACGGAGCGGCCGGACAAGGCCATGCAACCGTTTATCATGCTGCCGCCGTTCACATTGGCCGAAGACCAGCCGATGGCCAGTCACGCCGGAGAGGAACTGATCTTCGTGGTATCAGGGCAAATGGAGGTGCTGTTTGACGGTCGCACCGTGCGTATGAGTGCTGGCGACTCGCTCTACTTCAATGCCTCCATTCCTCACAGATCGCGCTCTGTGGGCAAAGTCCAGGCTCAAGCGCTCGTGGTGGTTAGCGATCGCAAGAGGAATTGATATTGAGCATTGGCATGATCCCCGATGCCTATAGCGGCCGGCATGTCGGCCAGCGTGCCTTGCATTGGAGCGCAGCTACATTTCCTGGAGCATCGTGGCATCGAACATCTGCAATAGGGCTGCTACCAATGCGCGACCGCTGTGCCTGACTTCGTATCTCGGGTCATGCCTGGGATAGCAGCGGTATGTGGTCGGCCGGAGAAAGGCCGACGTTCGCTCTTCATCTGCTGATAGATGTGATGAGCCACATTTTTCTGCAAAATACATGTTGCTGTTGAACGGTCCTTACTGGCCGGGAGGCGCCGGATCGCCTCGAAGATCCGGGTAGCCGGTGCCGGCCGGCAGACGCCGACCCTGAGCGGTCCGCCGCTCTCGCATGAAGCGGCAAGAAGGACAGAACGCTGCGGCACTGCCCACGGTACTGGCAATATCTCTTTTAAGGAGCCACGCAAACTGTTCAGGTAACGGACAATCAAAAGGGACGCGTGGAGTTGGTGAATCGTGACGCAAGCGAGCCCTTGGCTTCCGCGCATCCGTCGAAAATGGATGCGCGTGCCGACGATCCGTTGAGGTCGGGAAGCGTCAGCCAGCGCCCGAATGGTAGTTGGGCGGAGCTCGGAGCGTGCGTAACGACTGGAGCAGCGTCGTCTGGTCCTCGACTATGTTCGCCATCGCACACATGAACTCACCAGCACTTTCCCCGTGCAACAGCCCGTCCCTCCTAGTGCTTTGTCGCGACCAGCAAATTGGGCAGTGGCTTTGTCCTCCAAAGGTTGGTGTGCATTGATCCATTTGGTCGATGCGCATCTCCCAAATTTATTCCAGTATTGAAAAAAATTTGGGGGAACATCATGAAGCGCATCACTCTGAGCGTCGTTGTCGCAACTGCACTACTGAGCGGGTGCGCCTCCACTGTAATCGAGCAGCGTGCCTTCAAATCGTATACGGTTGGGCGGGATCTCACCGCGGCAACTGGAAGCGTCATGTTCACCGACCAGAACGGCTACATCACCAAACGGCGGGTCTGGGTCGGCATCCTTAACTCGCCGGACGGCTGGAAGACGATGACAGAGCCATCGGAAGATTTTTACAAGAAAGAACTGATTTACTCTGGCCTCTCCGGGACAACCGTGGAGCTCAATTACCGGGAGTTCCGTCAAGGCTATGCCGCGCCTGCTTTCTATCAGAGTGTCAAGTACGACTTGGCAGAATCGAAGACTGTGCAGTTCCAGAATTTCACGATCGATATCATCGCGGCTGATAATAGGCAGATCAAGTACAAGATCGTGCGAGATCGGTAACTATGGAGCGCTAGCGCCAACCCGACCGCGATGCGAACCGCACGCTCTTAACTTTGATCTGGGGCGTCTTAACTTTGAGCGCTGGCTGCTTGAGGCGCGCGTAGCGCTACGGCATTGATAGCATTCCCGGCGATTCCCCGGCACTCACTCACCCGGCTCGAACGACGCCGTATGGCCCCCACTTCCGGTGGCAGAAGTCGACCCGAAACAGTCGTTCGAGGCGCTCAAGTCATCGCCTCAAAGCTGCCGTTCGGTTCCGTCCATCGTCCCAAGAGCCGAGTGGTAATTTCCGCTTCCGCGTCTGCCGCCTTCTGGCCCCGATCGTGCCGCGCTCTGGCGCACTTGATCGACGACAAGCCGCGCGACCGGTGGAGCACTACCCGCGCTCAGCTAGCTGCAGGCCTCGAAGATGCAGCCGATGGCCTTCTCTCTTCAGGACGCCCGTTCTAGTCGTCGCCACTGTGGTCGATCTCAGGTAGGATCCAGAGCTCACGCGGCGCGATGGCTTTGACCAGCCCCAGCTTCTGATCACGCAAATGGTTAAAGAAGCGATCCTCCAGTTTTCCATGTCCATTCTCAAGCTGATGGCACAATGACAGGCTGGCATAAATCGCTCGAGCCGCAAGCGCCCTCGCCACCTCGACATCCTTGCGTCTGACAGAAGATGTACCAGAATGGACGATGGCCGATCGAAGGTCGTATGTTTGGCGGATCCTTTCGTGCGCCTTGAGACGCTGTGCCGGCGGAAAGCACAGCATGGCTCCAAGATCCGCCAGGGTCACCTTGATGGGATTGTTCTTGTCTCTCGAGAAGATGGATTCCATCGCGACGACGTAGAACAGCAAGCTCGCCACACCATCATCTGCGTTGAGAGCCATCGAGAAGAACTTGATCGAGTTCCGCATGCGCCCATACATGGTTTCGTTTGAAGAAGATACCTTCGACAAGAAGTCATTGAAGGAAGGGCGTCCGATGGCTTGAAACAGGTTCGCGCTGAGGGGTAGGTCGACAAACGAGGGCGTCCTGGTCGGAAAACGCCTGAGCTGACCGTTAGCCTTGTTGAGCAGAAAAAAATGGTTGACCGAAGTGCCGGAGCCGAAACCTGAACGCCCATCGCCGAAGAGACAGCCAAATATCTCGATTAGCCGCCGAAAGAAGCTGAATTCAATGTCTGCGTTCCAGCGCAATTGATCCTCTGCTCCGTGGATGTCGAAGGTTACCAACATTTCGCGGGAAAATGCCCCATTCGAAGTCCTCATCGCGTGCTGGAAACTTGAATCATCGATGAGTGGAAATCCATGCTTCGCGACAATCTTGTTGAGCGTCTTGGACGACGGTGCACTGGGCGAGACGGTAAATTTCCCGATGACGCTGCTCTTGACCACGGAGTTTCGAGCGTCCCGAAGGCTAAAACTCATAGCGGGATTGAAGTTCAAAGGGAAAATTGCCAGATAGTCGCGATGACGTGCGGTTGCAATAATTAGCTTCTCCAGCTCTTCGGCAAACTCACTTGGTTTTAGTGGCGGATGGTTGTCAAGTACGTCATAAACTAGCGCTATCACATAAAACCAGTCCAGATGTCGAGAAACGTATTTTGATTTAACTATAGCCTTGCAGAGATCTTCGTTCTCTTCCCAGTCGCCTGGTCTTTCCGTGCTCCCGTCATATCCAGTCGCTTGCACGGCCTTGTAGTAGGCCTCAAGCGGCGTACGAACGGCGCGGGCGACTGCATTTTTGTCTATTGTTATTTCATTTTTCATGTTCATGGATCCCTTTATTTCGTTTAGCATTGTAATCTTCTAAATCGGTCCCGGCATGAGTCCATACTCGAAGCCCGGATCACGCCACCACTCTATGTGCGGTTTGCCGTGCTCGCGTCCGGTGGCTTTGCCTCCAAATTGGACAACCCTAAATGCGGCCCATGATGTATATTGCGCGCGGCCCACTAGCGCCATCGAATGTACTGGAAGTGGTTACGCCCTATGTATATCGTGAGAAGATCTTGGAGACTCTTGGGCAACCCCATTCCTATCAGCAAGGGGTAGCTGGATATCGTTTTGCAAATGCTCTTCTGCAAGTGAACTACGAAGGAGACATGGTCGACAGTGTTGTGCTCGTTGCAACACCGGCTTTGGTGGCCCAATCGGTTCAAAGTGTTCCCTTTTGAATGGAAAATTGGGAAGACGTTTTTTGCGGATGTTTCCGAGGCATCGCCAGATGGAGCACTGGAAATGAAAGTAGATAACAGCAAAAAGTTCTACATTCGATGGAGGCAAGAGTAATTGGGCTTCCCTAGGCGCTACGTGTACTATGATTTTGCCATGATGGAAGCCGCCACCTACCCAGAAGTAGTAATGCCAAAGGGGAGTGATGTTGAATTTGGACGGGACGGACGATTTGGTATCTCGGCGAGATTTCCTAAAGAATCCAGCGAAGACTAAGTTTAATGCCGTGATGATCTCTCGTGAAGAGCAGCAGTATTTCAAGTTCACTTGGAGCATTTTCTCATAGTGCTCTTCACGGGAACATGCCAATAGTCAAAGCGTGCGCCAAAGGCAAGCGGCAAGATCGGATGCGTTCGATCGAGCGCCGGATCTGAACTTTTTTCGTTTCGTGCACAGCGCTTTAAGCGGTTGGTCGAGATACAGACCGACGATGTCGCGCACCTTCTCGACGAACAGGGGATTCCTAGAGAGTTTAAAACGTCTCTTGCCGATGCGGTTGCAAACCGAAGGCACGCTAAATGCGCGACGACTACAGTCTGTGACATGTCTATTTTACGCGCCACAGTGCGCGCGTACACCATTGGGTGGCGTCCACGGGCACCGCCTTGAGCGTTTTGGAAATCACCGTACCCACGCTCGATCATCGATGCTGCGCGGACTGCTGACATCGGGCGCCACGTCGATTGGCTCCGTCACAAGCCTCGTGCAGTTCACCGACAAATCAGGTGAGTTCAGTGTGTAAACTATCCCGTCTTGCCGAGGAAAGCTTCTTACTGGCACGCACCCGACGGGTTTTTACAATACGGTACATTGGTCCAACTGAAGAAGTTGGCATCGCGCGGGTCGATGGTCAGGCGCAGCCATTCGGCCGGCGCATTGGTTGCACCTTGTACGGTGATGCGCGTGAGATTCGGTACAGCCGGCGCACCGTGAATCCTGCCAGTGGAGCTTGCAGGGTCGGCTAGCGGGCGGTCGGCGCCATACACATGCGAGTCACCGTTGAGCAGCAACACCGGGCGCTTAAAGCGGATGGAAAGGTCAGCGAGCTGTTTAACGTACGGCGTATAGCCGCTGAGCCCGCCCGCCGCCGCCGGATCCCACATGTCCGCCTGCATCGCTATCACAATGCCGTATGCCTGGATGCTTTCTGCGTGCCTAAACGCGGCCAGCAACCAACGCTGGTTGGCCCCATTTCGCTCCACCACTTCCTGCGCCTGGGCAGTCGGGTTCGCAAATCGCCCCGTCCAAGGCATCGTGTCGTTGTTCGATCCCGGCACATTGAGCGTGACGAACACTAGACGCGAGTCTTCCCATATCACGTTTTCGACGAACTGCTTGTCCTGAGGATTTGCGGTGCAAACGACGAGCGCTTGGCTGGTCAAACGCTTGTCCGTCAACCCTAGGCTGTGTCCAGGGTGGGCGAAGAACAGGCCGCGCACTAAGGCAAGTTCCTTCAACGGGTCACCGGCCATTTTGTGGCAATCCGCCCATTCGTTGTCGCCGGGCGTATAAATCATCGGCCCTTTGAATTGCTGGAAGACGTTGTAAACCCGCTGATACCAATCCGGTTTGGAGCCAGCGCATGGAGTGCTGCCGGAGCGGACGTCGCCGAGATGGATCACCAAGCTGACGGCCGGATCCGAATTGATAGATTTGACAAGCAGCGGCGCGTTGTTGAGCAGGTTCCGGTTGTACGGCCAGTCGCCCAGCACGGCGATCGTAATCGCCCGGCTATCGTTCCGGTCATTGGCCCCTGCCGGCATCAGTGTGGTCATCCCGGCGCCAAGCAGTGCTGCGCATAGTAGCAGCTTCTTCATGGCGTCCTCCCATGGCGATGTCCCGTCGCTCCGTTGCATTGCATTGGTCGGTTCCTACACCACGGCGATGCTCACACTGATTCACCCCGTATATTGTTGAGTGTCGAAGATATCGCCGTTCTCACGGCTTTACCGATCTCACGAGGGAATTTACTCCGGCTGTTGACGGGTCAAAACCTCCGCGCTTAGCCATCCTCGCCAACGATCGAAAATAGGG
Organism: Ralstonia pickettii; assembly: GCA_050987995.1. Classification (GTDB taxonomy): domain Bacteria; phylum Pseudomonadota; class Gammaproteobacteria; order Burkholderiales; family Burkholderiaceae; genus Cupriavidus; species Cupriavidus pickettii_B. Next base: position 3,881,529 of record CP158803.1, on the reverse strand, counting down.
CCGCTTCGCAATGAAAAAGTAATGGATATGGACTTACGATCGGATGAGACTTCAACGGTAGTGATATCGGCATTGTTCGTACTTTTAGTTACTAGCTTGTAGTCGACTATCTTGTAGCCAGGTTGCGCATTGAATTTTCTAGAATAACTTCTAGATGCCGCCTGAACCCCGCCTAATGTCTCTTGAGTTTGATCCAACGTATACCTTATTTCTATCATCTGATCAGGAGGGGGTGCGGATGCACTCTGGGTCGTCGCGCCGCCGATACGTAATGCATCTGGCATAAGATTAACCGGCATTATCCGATTTATGCCTACTATCCCAGCCGTTGGTACGCCCCCCCAAACCATTGCTACAACTCCTCCACGACTATCAAAAACGGGACCACCACTCATACCAGGGTTAAGCGACAAGGTCGTATTCCATGAGCCTTTTGGCCCTACTTTTCCGCTCAATTTTCCTTCGGTATGAAACCATTCCTCTTTACCTGGAAACCCCATGGCATAGAGCGAGTCACCGTCTGGAACTGCCCAGGGATCCCCCAACGGAAGCTCTGTTCTTTCAATTGCCGTGTTCTTGAACTTGAGGAGTGCCACGTCAAAATTGGTGCTTTCGAAGACAACCTCCATACCTTCGAGTGTTCCTTCAGCACTTCCAACTGCGCCCCGAACATCCGTTTGAAGTCCGCCGCTTGCGGCCACGACATGGTCGGAGGTTAATACATATCCGCTCTTATTGACAATGAACCCCGTGCCGTGCTCCTCCGAGATAGCACCATTGATAGGGTTAACTTTCTGCACTTTGATGTAGACAACACCCTGTCGGTATTTCTTTACCAAATCTTCCACCGAAACCGCATTCGCCGATGTGACAATCAATAGAAAGCTTGTCAGGATAAACCAGATCACTCGGCTCATCACGCCTCCTTTTGCGATGGATAAAGGTAAAGCTGATCAGAGTAGTTTTTACGGCGCCTTGTATAAGGTTTGAACCGCTTGGATATCGAGGCTGGACAATATTCCGCCGTTGTTATACTTTTTATTACAATAATTCATGACGGAGTTGGGATCATATGGTGTAAGCAATTTATCCGGATCCGTTGCCTGGCTCAGGAGGCGACACTCACCTGGCGCATCGGGGCGATTCTGCTCATGTGTGAATCCGATAGCATGCCCGAATTCATGCACTGCAATCGCCTTGACACAGTATTCCAGTGTTTGCTTACATGAGTCACCCCACTTGGAGAATGTGAAATTGAGCTTCATGCCGTTTTTCATCCCGTCAAGATAGTGCCCAATTGTTTCTGTTCTTGGACCTTCATCGATGATTTGTATTCTTATTCCAGTGCTCAACGACGCACATTTTTCCCATCCTGGAAACTTTAGTTTTGAATATTTTTCCCACGAGCTTCTAACTGCTTCTCGTACCCATGACATTGCTTCAGAGAATGCAGGATCAGGATTCTCCCAACATACATAGATTGTATTCGCACCCCAGCGCGCAGTAGCCAATGTAGCGCCATAAGGCTTTACATGTGGATTACTGGTCATAATGAACTCAGGAGGGATGGCGGCGAGAGATGTAGCCTTATTGACGATATCTCGGGTAAATTGCTGCGCTGGCGTTAATTTTTCCTGAGCCCAAGTCTCGAAGCAGATGGACATAGCAGTTATCAATGAAAGCGCCTTTATTGAATTTATTATGCACATACCGCTCTCCTGGCGTACACCTAGCGATCTATACCAATTGGTGGGTTTTCCGGAATTCTTAGTACCTCTTTATGAGGCATACCATCTCCCGGCGGTGGCGCCGAGAAAGTCCCCATCGACGTAAATGGAACAAGCTCGCCGGCGATGTAAATCGACGACCCGCTCGGCGTCGAAATTATTAGATTTTCTTGATTTTCCCATTTGAACGAAAATTTTGCCCCAAACTCACTACTATTCAGATAGCCGGTAGTATTTGGTTTATATTTTCCACTCAGTTCAGATCCCACATTTGAATCAAAAACTAAGCGTGCCTCGAAGCCGTCAATCATTAGCGCCCGATAAAGAACAAGTCTACCGGGCGTCAGTAGATCTTGATAAGCCGGGTCAGTTTTTTGCATCCTCGACACGGCATCTTCGAAGTTCCCCTCGAACAGTTGGTCCCATCGCATTTTGTTTGTTTTGACTGAAACCTCCTTTGCCTTCGAGAAATCGGCCTTCGCATCGGCGGAGAGGATTGACAGACCGGAGGTAAAGCCAACCGCGGCGTCACCGGTAAATTTACTTGTCTTTGTTGCTTCGCAATCGAAGGTACGGCCTTCTTGGAACCAAGTTTTTCTATCGGGATACTGATTTGAGTCGCGTCTTACACGGAAGCCTCCTTCATCTTTAGAGGCTTCCCTCCACACAGAGCCGGGTCCCAATGCGTTGGATGGACCAAAGAAGAGCAAATTGTTTCCGTTGATATCAGAGACGGCACATTTCTTTGCGACGTCAGTCCACGTTGTCTTTGCGTCGTGGGCGCAGCCGAAACTCAGAAGGCAGATGGGTAGGAGGGTTCCCCAGACATGTACGCGCATTTGCAACCTCAAAATGTATTATTGAGTGGACGATGTGTCACCTGCACAGCCGCTCAAGAAATAGTAGAACTTCTGATTCAGAACACACTCATCCATAAGTCGGATGGTTGATGAAGATTTCTTTAAACAGATTTAAGTATTCTTTACTTCTGTTATCGATGTTGGGCAGACTCATGCAAACTCGTCCCGTCGAATACTCAAACAAATACTTGCTTCAAAGCAGCTATCCTTGTGTCCAAGCAACCCAAGCCGCGATTAATCAGGGGCTGATGCTGCTTCAGGGCCGAGCCATAGAGAACGCCAGACGAGACTATAGGACCAGGCATCGTGCCTCTCACTATCGAGGCGAGGCGGTCAGCATACCCAGTACTTTTAGTTGTGCCGTCAAAGATAGTATCGGGATGGGGAATGTACAAAGGTAAGGCAGTTACTTCGGTTGCCATTTGCAGCATTCATGGTTGCCGTCTTCGCAAGGGTGGCCGTAGTACCGTGCTGATAGAGCTCCGACGCAAGTAGCACAGTCGGCGTGAACGGCGCATCCAGCAAATCTGCTGACGCGATCAAGGTACATTTACGCGTAGCCGAGTGAGTCTGAAATGCTCGGCTGCGAAAATACAGGAACAAGGTGGGAGTTACTCGGCATGGATTATTTCACTTTGCGCGAATGCAGCAGTTCATACCATGCCCTCGCGGTTATTCCCGCTACTGCTCGCCCCACTGGCGCTTGCTACCCCTCCTTCGGGATAGAGGCATGATGTCGCAAGTGAACTCACGTCAGAGCAAACTGCGGAAACTAGGAATTACATCCTCTATCTGTTCGCTGCTGTTCGCGATTTCCGCCTGCAGTCAAGTCAACACTGACTCCAGCAGCGACGTCAAGGTGTCGCTAACCAAGACTTTGCGTATCCCTAGCCCACTTGCGAGTGAAGGGGTCGAGAACCAATATAGTCAGCTTGCTTGGCACTCAGCGACACAAGAATTAGCGGCTAACACCATGAGTGGACCCTGGGTGTTCGTCGTGAACCCTGATACCGGTGCTCACCAGACCTTGCGCGTGCGCGAGCGGGGCAGCGACTACGGCATAGGCCATGCCATCGGACAGCGAAGCCCCTTCCTCCAACGACATCACGCTTGTGCGGCGCGCGGTCTTGGCCGCCTACGGCATAGACGTCAACGATGTGCGAGAAGTCATACGCGGGGTGAACCGTACCTTCTCCATCAGCGCGTCTGGCGATCGGACGTACTATCTTCGCCTGTACAGAACCCATGGACGGGCCGATGACGAGATTGACGCCGAGTTGAGTCTGCTTGAGCGGGTCGAACAGGATGAGGTGCTGGCAGTATCGATCGCGCATCCAACGCTAGACGGAACGCGCAGCTTTCGCGTTGCCTTGTCGGATGGCGTGATGCGTCGTGCAGCTCTGTTCGACGGAGCATTGGGACGGCCATTGAGAATGACGGAGGATGATCTTGCGGTGGCGGCGCAGGCCCTGAGACGCCTTCATGACCAGCCGTCGCTAAAGGATTGCGCGCCTCGCAGGCAGATCGCAGATATTGGCGAAGCCAATCGGACGCTGACACGTTTAGCAGAGAGATTCACCTACGCTGGCCGTGGTGTCGCCGCGGCTCGGGAATGTTGTGAGCGCCTGGTAGCCGTGGGCTGCTCGCTTTCTCCGATGCCGTTCGGCTTTTGCCACGGCGACTACCGTGTGGAGAACATGCGGATCGCTGGCTCCCGAATCACGTTGTTCGCCTTCGACGATTGTGGATGCGGCCCGCAATGGTTCGATCTTGCTACCATGGGATGGTGGCTGGAGACCGACGCCAGATACGATGCAGCGTCCTTGTGGCGCGCGTTCGTCAGAGCCTACTTGCCAGAGTTGCATTGTTGCCCGGATTTCCACCTTGCGATTTCGCTTCTGATCCTGGTCAACGAGATCAAATCGATTCGCTTCTTGCTCGATTACTGTGCTCTGGATGACGACCTTTGGCGCGACGTGTGTATGCGCCTGGATGATCTGAGCTTGCGGGCAGTATCGGGACAGCTTGCGATTAGCCGTGGCTCCGCTTGCTGACACCGCTTGATAAGCGGAAAATGGCCCGGCGCACGTTACGGCATTCCAAGGCGCTCACAACGGTTTCTCATTCCCAAATCGGTAGCCCGCCCCTAACAAGACGCCCTTTAAGCGCCGACCATCGTGACGTCCTCAGCCCCCTCACGCACCCCCCGCCTGCACTTCGACCTCACCACCATCCAACTCTTCATCGCCGTAGCCGACCAGGGCAGCATCACCCGCGGCGCAGAGCGCCTCCACCTGGCCCCAGCCGCTGCCTCCCGCCGCATCCTAGAACTGTAAGCGCTAAATTCAGCACACCTTGTTGAGTCGAACCGTTACCCGGTAACGTATGCAAGACGGGAACGTTACCGGGTAACCATGACGAGGGGAGTGCAGGATGGCGCAGACGACAGCTCAGCGGCAGGCGGCCTATCGGGCAAGGCGCGCGACGGCGGGCAAGGACGGCAACGGAGAACGTCGGCTGGACATGTGGGTAAGTAGCGAAGCGGATCTCGCGCTCGCGCGGCTGGCACGCCGTTACGCGGTAACGAAGCGAGAGATGCTGGAGCGGCTAATCGCGCGAGCCGACGACGCCATCGTGCGCCGGCTCGATCCGGATTCGGAGCAATGGGATCTCTATTTCAAGGCGAGCCGGTAGGCACGCCAGTTACCGGGTAACGGGCGAGTGCTCCCATATGGCCGATCGGCGCCTCGGGTGCGGTCGGTCGTCGTTCAGGCGGCAGACGCTGCGACGAAGCTGAACGGCAGCAGGTCGATGACGTCCGCGTCCGGGGCGCGCTGCGGCAATTCGGTTAGTACGTGCAGCAGATAGGCGTACGGCTCAACGCCGCAGGCCCGGCACGTGAGCATCAGGCTATAGACCATCGCGCTGGCCTTCGCGCCGGCGACCGTGTCGCTGAACAGCCAGGACCTTCTCGCGGTTGCAAACGGCCTAACGTCTCGTTCGATGACGTTGTTGTCCACGGGCGCACGCCCATCGACAACATAGCGGCTCAAGTATTCCCACTGATTCCGCGTGTAGACGATCGCCTTGCCCAGCAGGCTCTCTGGCAACACCCGCGGGGCCTGCTCGTCCAGCCACGCCTTGAACGCCGTCAGGAGCGGTACGCTATGCTGCTGGCGCAGCCGATACGTGTAGTCAGCGCGCGATTGTCCTTCGGGCAACTCAGCCTTGGCGAGCGCCTCGACCTGGTAGAGGGCCTTGAAGTATTCGAGCGCCTGCGCGGCGTGCCCGCCAAGCTTCTTCTGCCCCTTGAGCGCATCGACAAATGCGCGTCTCGCGTGCGCCAGGCAGCCGAAGTGGGTCACGCCCTCAATCGTGCGCCACGCGCTGTAGCCGTCGGTCATCAGCATGCCCTCGTAGCCGGCGAGAAACGCCTGCGGGTACTCCTGTCCGCGCCCTGGCTGGTAATCGAACAGCACCACGGGTTCCCCGCAGTCCTCCGCGCTGCGGTAGACCCACATATATGATTTGCTCTGCGCGGCCTTGCCTTGCTCCTTGAGCACCTGCACCGTTGTCTCATCCGCATGGATCAGTGGCTGCGATAGCAGCGTGCGGCGCAGCGCCTCATACAGCCGGCTGTAATGCAGCTCGGCAGGCCGGATGATCCAGTTGGCCAGCGTGCCACGGCCAACTTCAATGCCGGCGCGCCCGAGCGCATCTTCCATGCGATACAGCGGCGTGCCGTCAACGTACTTGCCGATGGTCACCGTCGCCAGCATTGCCGGGCTTGCGTTGCTGCCCGGCAGTGGTTGCGCTGGCATCGGCGCGGTCACCACCGGCGTGCGTTCGGCATTGCGCTCGCAGTGCCGACACGCGTATTTGAAGCGGACGTGCTGCAGTACGGAGACCTTGGCTTCGATGTGCAACTGCTCGCTGACTTCCTCGCCCAAGCGGTGCATCGAGCCCTGGCAGCACGGGCAGATCTTCTGGTCTTCGGTCAGGTCATACTCGATGCGCTGGCGCGGCAACTCCGCCGGCAGCGGCTTGCGGCCACGTTTGCGGCCTGCGGGCTTATCGGGCTCTGGCAGCCCCGTGTCCGGCGGCGCGAGCGCTTCATCCTCATCGTCGTTGGCCGGCGCCGCAGCGGCCATTTGTTCGGCTTCGTCGAACACGCGGTCCTTGAGCTTCTCGCTGCTTGGCGCGAAGCGTTTGGACTGCGCAAGCCGGAACTGTTCCTCAAGGAGCTTGATGCGATCGTTCAACTCGGCAATGTGCTGAGCGTTGGCAGCAGCCCGCGCTTCGAGTTCGCGGATATAGGCCTGGGCGGCCGGCGGCAATTGCGAGAGGTCGTGTTCGTTCATGCTGAACACGATAGTGCAGCCACCGCTCAATCGGGTATACGTCACACCGAACGACCATCAAGCCGTGTGCTGATATTTACGCGACGGGTGCCGCTTCACGGCGTCCACGTCGATACCGTCCAGTAGCCAGTGCAACTGCTCGGTCGTCAGCTCAATCACCGCGTGCTCACGCCGCGGCCACACAAAACGGTCTTCCTCCAATCGCTTCAAAAGCATCCAGAATCCGTTTCGGTCCCACAGTAACAGTTTGATGCGATTGCGCCGACGGTTATGAAAGGCGTAGACGGCGCTGGCAAACGGATCAAGCTGCATCGACTGCTCGACCAGGGCAACCAACCCATTGATCCCGAGGCGGAAGTCCACCGCATTGCGGTGCAGGTAGACCTGCAGGTCAGCGTCGAGCCGGAACATCAACGCGCTCCCAACGCTTCGATCATCGCCTTCACCAAGGCAACGTCCTGCCCGCCGCATTCGAGTTCGACCGTCACGCCATTGGGCAACCGCGCCGTGAGTACAGCAGGCGTCAGAGATGGACGCGGCGATGGTTGGGTGCAAGCAGGCGCTTGGGCCGGCAGAAATTCCAGCGCCACCGGCGATTCCGGAACGCGTGTTGCGCCGCTAACCTCGACGACCGGTACGAACGCGGGCAATGCAGGCTCCGCACTGTCGGCCGCAGCGGCTTCAGTTGCCACTTGGTGCAGCCGAATCCACTTGCGCAACTGGTTCGTATTGATGCCGACCTTAAGCGCCATCCCAGCGACCGATACCCCTGGCCGTAGACACGCCTCGACCAGTTGGCGCTTATCCCTGGCGTCAAAGTCGCGCTTCCCGTTGGAGCGAACACGGATCACTCTCAGCGGCGGAACTTCACATTCGGCTTCGATCATGCTTGCGTCCGCAAATAGTGGTTGCGGACGCAAGCCTGCCCACTCTCAGCCGCAAAAGCTAGGTGCGCTTAATTTCGCGCTTACCTAGAACTGGAAGCCCAACTCGGCGTTTCCCTCTTCGAACGCCTGCCCCACGGCATGGCCCTGACCGAAGCCGGCCGCGCACTGCTGGCCCACGCCCGCGGCATCACCCACACCGTCCAGCGCATGCAAGACGACGCCGCCTCCTTTGTCGGCGGCGACCTGGGCGTAGTGCGGGTAGCAGCCCCAAAGTCCGCAGTCATCCAATTCCTCCCCTTCGACATCCAACGCTGCACCACCGCCTGCCCCGGCGTCCGCATCGACCTGCAGGAAATGAACAGCCTGGAAGTCCAGCAATCCCTGCGCCGCAGCACCGTCGACATCGGCATCTACGAAGGCAGCCTGGGCGTAGTCGACCTGCCGACCGAGCCCTACAGGACCGACCGGCTGGTGCTGGTGGTGGCACGCGGCGATCCCCTGGCCCGGCGCCGCAAGGTCACGTCGGAAGACGTGCTGGACTGTGACCTGATCGTGCTCGGCGAGAGCTCGGCGATTTCGATCGGGCTGGAGCGGCTGGCCGAGGAAGCCGGCCGCGTGCTGCGCATGCGCATGCGCGTGGGCGGCTTCGACAGCATCGCCGCACTGGTTGCGCAGAACCTCGGCGGCGGGGTGATGCCGGAGGCGATTGCGCGCGAGGTGGCGGGCGGCAGCCGGTTTGTGCGGCTGCCCATCGCCGAAGCCTGGGCGCAACGGCAGTTCGTGCTGTGCCATCGGCCTCATGGCGCACTTTCCTCGGCCGCGCTCAGCGTGCTGGAGGTGCTTGCGCAAAACGCGAAACCTGAATCCCCAAAATAGCGATAGCCCGCGGCGGGTGCATTGCGGATGATGGCTCCATAACTACTAGGACGGAGACACGCAATGCAGCGCAGACAATTTATTCTGGCGGCAGCAGCCGGACTGGCGATGCCCAGCCTCGTGCGCGCTGCGGACATAGCTGGCCCGGTACGCATCGTGGTGGGCTTTGCCCCCGGCGGCGGCACGGACGTGCTGGCGCGCGTGATCGGGCAGAAGCTCGGGGTCATGTGGAACACCAGCGTGGTCGTGGAAAACAAGCCCGGCGCGACCGGTGCGATCGCCGCCGCCTACGTCGCCAAGCAGCCGCCGGACGGCACCACGCTGCTGATGGCGCATGTCAACAGCCATGCGATCGCCCCGGCGCTGCTGGACGTCAAGTACGACCCGCGCACCGACTTCACGCCGATTTCGATGGTGGGCGTCACGCCTAACATGCTGACCTGCCGTCCGGAACAGAAGGTGCGCAGCGTTTCGGACATCGTGGCGCTGTGCCGCCAGAAGCCTGGAAAGATTTCCTTCGGTTCGTCCGGCATCGGTTCGGCGCAGCACCTGGCGCTGGAGATGTTCCGGCTGCAGGCCAAGCTCGACGTGGTGCACGTGCCTTACAAGGGCTCGGGCCCGCTGGTGGCGGACCTGATCGGCGGCCAGATCGACTATGCCTTCGACACCATGACCGCTGCCACGCCCTTTATCCAGCAGGGCAAGGTGATCGCGATCGCGCAGACACGTCTGAAGCGCGCGGCCAGCCACCCCAATGTGCCGACGCTGGCGGAGTCCGGCTTCCCCGGCCTGGACGCGGCGTCGTGGTACGGGCTGGTGGGGCCGAAGGGCATGCCGCCGGCGCTGGCGCAGCGCATGAACGCGGATGTCAACCGCGTGCTGGCCATGCCCGACGTCGCCGAGCGGCTCAAGAGCTTCGGCGCCGAGGACTCCGGCGGCTCGACCCAGCAGTTCGCCGCCTTCATCGCCTCCGAATCCAGCAAATGGGCCAAGGTCGTGAAGGACGCCGGCGTCAAGGCTGAGAGCTGATGGCCAGGAGCCGTCGCGCCCAAGCACGCCGCTTTATCGAATTTTCCAGGAAGCAACCGATGACAGATTTCAGCGATTCCCGCGCACAAGCGCCTGCATCCAACCTGCCGCTGGCCGGCGTGCGCGTGCTCGACGTCAGTCAGGTCATGGCCGGACCCTATGCCTGCATGCTGCTGGCCGACCTCGGCGCCGACGTGATCAAGATCGAACCGCCGGATGGCGGCGACCAGACGCGCGGCTCGATGGGATTCAAGATGAAGGGCTCGGACAGCATGGGCTTCCTCAACATGAACCGCAACAAGCGCAGCGTCACGTTGGACCTGAAGACCGATTCCGGCCGGCAGGTGCTGTATCGAATGACGGAATCGGCCGACATCCTCGTGGAGAACTATCGTCCCGGCGTGATGAAGCGTCTGGGGATCGACTACGAGACGCTCGCCAAGATCAATCCGAAGCTGGTCTACGTCAGCATCTCGGGCTTTGGCCAGACTGGACCGTGGGCCGGGCGGCCCGGCTTCGACCTGATGGCGCAGGCCATGTCGGGCGTGATGAGCGTCACCGGCTACCCGGGCGGCGCACCGGTGAAGGCTGGCGTGCCGGTGGCCGATATCGGCTGCGCGCTGTTCGCGACCTACGGCATGCTGGCCGCCTACATCGGAGCGAAGGAGACGGGGAAGGGTCAGTATGTCGATGCGTCGCTGTTCGACTCCGCGCTGGCGTTCTCGGTGTGGGACACCTGCGAGTACTGGGGTACGGGCCGCGAGCCCGAGCCGCTGGGCACGGCCAACCGCATGAGCGCGCCGTACCAGGCGATGAAGGCCGCCGATGGTTACTTTGTGATGGGGGCCACTAACCAGAAGTTGTGGCAACTGCTGTGCAACACGCTCGACCGGCAGGACTTGCTCGCGGATGAGCGCTTTGCCACCGTGGCGCTGCGACTGGCCAACCGGCCGGCACTGATCGCCGCGCTGGAGGAGACCTTCGCCAAGCAGAGCGCCGACTCATGGATCGAGCAGCTGCTCGAAGTCGGCATCCCGGCCGGCCCGATCCTGACCTACCCGCAGGCCTTCGACAGCGAGCATGGCCGGCACCGCCAGATGCGCATCGAGATCGATCATCCGATCGAGGGCAAAGTACCCAACATCGGCTTCGCGGTGAAGATGGGCGGCACGCCACAGCAGGTACGTCGTCCGCCGCCGCTGCTTGGCCAGCATACAGAAGAAGTCCTGGCCGAGCTGGGGCTGTCGAAGGATGAACAGCAGTCGCTGGCCGCGGCCGGCGCGTTCGGAGCATGAACGCCGCGCTGCCGCCGGGCGGCGGTCAACCAACGGCGAGCCAGCGCGAAGCCGGTCCGGGCAGCGACGGAGCGGTCACGCTCACGATGCAAGGGCAGGTCGCGACGCTGACGTTTGACCGTCCGGCCGCGCGCAATGCGATGACCTGGGCCATGTACGAGCAACTCGCCACGCACTGCCGCACGCTCGCCGCTGACAGCAATGCGGGCGTGCGCGTGGTGGTGCTGCGCGGCGCCGGCGGCGAAGCCTTTGTCGCGGGCACCGACATCGCGCAGTTCCAGCAATTCTCGAACGGGGATGACGGGGTTGCCTACGAAGCGCGCATCGACGAGGGCATCCGCCTTGTCGAACAGCTGCCGATGCCTACTGTGGCGGTCATCGAGGGCTGGGCGGTGGGCGGCGGCCTGGCCATCGCCACTGCCTGCGACTTCCGGGTAGCGACCCCCAAGGCCCGCTTCGGCGTGCCGATCGCGCGCACGCTGGGCAACACGCTGTCGGCGCTGAACCTTGCCAAGCTGCGCGCGGCCTGGGGACTGCAGCCGGTGCGGCGCATGCTGCTGCTGGCGCAGATACTGGATGCCGACGCCGCGCTCGCCTGCGGCTTCCTGGAGGGTGTTTATGCTGCCGAGGCGCTGGAGGGCGAGGTCGCTGCGCTATGCGACCGGCTCGCGGCGTTGGCGCCTGTCACGCAGATGGTGGTCAAGGAGGCGTTGCGGCGCCAGACCGTCGAGGCCGTGGCCGAGACGGACGACCTGGTGCGCTTGTGCTACGGCAGCCGCGACTTCCGCGAAGGGGTGGACGCCTTCGTGAGCCGGCGCTCGCCGGTATGGAAAGGCAGTTGATTGTCCGGCATGCCCGGCGTGAGAGATGGTCTGCGCCGGGCCGTTACGGGAATTATGGCGTACTAGTTACTCCCTGGCGGTGTACGCTTTATATTGGACACGTGGCGCCGCGGCTGGAAGGCCGAGGCGCCGCGCGCACATGCCGGCACGAGTCAATGCCAGTGCGCCGCACCGTGTCAGTCAAGTCGAGGACATTAAAGACCCGTCGTTTCACCAGGACGAGCAGCGCTGGTTTCATTTTTCATTCGGGGGCCAACCGTAATTGAAAAGGGGAGCAACATGCGCACGATTCCACGGTTAGCGGTGGTCCTTGCACTGGCGCTCACAGGCTGTGCGGGAACCCAGACGACGCCCACGCCCGAAGCGCGGAGCGCATTGACGCCGATGGGGAAACTCCGCGTCGGATTCATATCAGGGTCCCCGATCCATGCGACAAAGGATGTTGCGTCAGGGGAGTTCAAAGGTGTTGCCGTTGACCTCGGCAAGGAAATGGCGCGGCGTCTCGGCGCTCCGTTCGAGCCAGTCGCCTATACCTCGGTCCCGGCGCTGATCGCCGGGGCAAAAAACGGGGAGTGGGATGTCGCCACGATGGGAATCAATGCTGAGCGCGCCTCGGTGGTGGACTTCACCGCGCCATACATGGAGGTCGAGTTCAGCTACCTCGTTCCACAGGGTTCGCGCATCTCCGCACTGGCGGAGGTCGACAGGCCCGGCGTCCGGATTGGCGTGGTGGAAAAGAGTTCACCGGATGCCTATCTTGCCGGCACCATACGGAGTGCCACGTTGGTTCGGTCTTCAACCATTGCCGACATGGTTGAATCGTTGCAGGCCAGAAGGGTAGATATCATTTTCGGAACCAAGGCAGGCATGTACAGCCAGGCCGAGAAGTTCGCGGGTTCGCATCTGCTTGAGGGCCGCTCCGGCGGGGAGAAGGCCGGGATGGCAACGCCAAAAGGACGAGATCAAAGCGCTGCCTACGCGCGCCAGTTTGTCGAGAGCGCGAAAGCCCAAGGTCTGGTCAAGGCGGCAATCGAACGCGCCGCGTTGCGCGGAGTGGTTGTCAGCCCGCGTGAATAGTGCGCCCTGACACCTGCATCGTCCAGTCAGGGCACGTTCTTCCAGTGGGGCAAGATGTCGGGCGTGAGGGCGGCCCTGAGCGACGGCCGGGGGGTTGTACTGCTCAACAGCAACACCGGTCTACGTCTGATGGAAGCTGCCTTCTGATCCCTGTGTTGCCGTTCGGACTTAGGTACTGATCGTCACTTCCTCAGCCTTATCGCCGCCCCGTTTCAGCGCCGCTGCAGGCCGCCCGACTTGTGCTTCCTGGCCACACGCAGCACCAGGCCCGCCAGCACCGCGACGACCGCCAGGATGCCGACGGCGATGAAAAAGGGTAAGGGCCGATCGATTGCTAGGCTTTCCCCGGCGACGACGATACCAATCGCATAGCCCGCTTCGGCGATGGCGATCGCGGCCAGGAATTTCGGGAAGGGGTAATGCATGGTGCCGAACAGATAACCGGGAATTTCCGACGGAACCGCAATACAGAACAGCAGCACCGCCCAGAATTTCATGCGCTGCGACACGTAGTCCTGGTACTTCGCCAGCTTGTCCGCATAACCACTACGGGCGAGCAATGGATAGGCCAGCCGGCCGATGCCGTAGGCGGCAGCAGCGCCCAGCAGCCAGCCGCCCCAGAGGAGAAGAACGGTGAGCGGCTTGCCCCACACCGCGCTGGCCGGTGGCACCAGGACCACGCTCGAGGCGAAGGCGAGCATGGCAGACACGGCTGAGAACATGAAGAAGACTATCGCGCCCGCCGCGGGGTGCTGTTCTATCGTCGCCCGCGCCCAAGCGATGGCCTGGTCGGCGAAGCCCTTGAAGGGAGGCGACAGGACGACCAAGGCGATCAGCACCGCCACGGTGCCGACCGCAAGCCAGAACCAGATGGCGCGCCGATTGGCAGACAATTTGCTCAGCATACGAAAATTAGAACCGCGGGCCGGGCCAAAGTTTCGAGGCGACTCGGCTATCCCGAATCCTTCCCGCCGCCAGTGCATGAAGGCAGCAGTGTCCTGTGGCACTTGCGGGCTGTGCTGGTGTGGCTGCAACAGCGGGACTATGAGATCGATCCCAAACTTATTGAAGTGGCGGCGACCGCCATGCAGGTGAACCTCGCGAAGAGCGCGAGCCTGGCGGTTCCTGCGATGAAGCGTGAGTTGCGGGCGCTCCTGGCATAAGGGCAACGCACCAAGGCAACGCCCTCTGCTGTTACAACGCTCTGCGCTCAACCCGCTCCCAACTCATCGCCCACCCATACAACGCAATACACCCAAACACCAGCATCGTAGGCCCGAACACAAACGACAGCAGCGGCATCATCAACAACGAACAGGACACCATCAGATAAACGTGCAACGCCAGCTGCATCGGCACCGCGATCACCACAAACACCAGCGTGATCAGCGTCAGGAAGATCTTCTTCGGCCACGAGAAGTCAAAGATGTAGTAGACCAGCGCATGCCCCCATGGCAGCAGGAACAAAAGGCTGGCGCAGGTCTTCACGCCGTTGTCCACATATCTGCTGGCCGTGTACGGAAAACTCTGCGGCGCCACCGCGAAGAACAGTAGTGCCGTAGCCTGGATGAACACGGCGAACAGCAGGAAATACCGCAGCGGCAGATACTGGTCCCGTATCCGAAACGTCATCAGGCAGACGGCGACCGTCGCGATCAGCGTCATGCACCAGGTCAACACATCTGGCACTGGGGCAACGACATTGGTGTAGGGCAGGTTGAAGTCGAACCATGCCACCCGCGTCAATTGCTCGATGACGGCGCCATCGATGCCGAGCTTGTCGAACCAGAAGCGCAGCACCTCCACCCACATCCCGCTGATACGATCGCGCAGCAGCCATTCGCCCACATTGAACGCCACCGGCACCAGCAGGATCCCCGCGAGTGCCGGCACGGACAGGGTCAGGTGGTCCAGCGAACGATGCCTGGCCAGGCACAGGATGGTCAGGCCAAGCGCGTCGCTCTGGTCGCGTGTGGCAGCGGTGTGGCCGGTAGGGTGCGTCATGGCTAGAACTCCGCGAAGACCCCGACTTCTGCTTGCTTGCGCGTGTAGGACGGGTTGTCGTAGTAAATGGCGCGCAGGTTTATCCCATAGCGCTTGGTGAACCATTTGCGCCAGGTCACCGAGACCTCATGGCTGTTGAAGTCGCTCAGCAGGGCCTGCTCGCCGGTGAGCTGGTAGGCTTCGCTGCCGCCGTCGTATTTCAGGGTGATGAACTGGTCCTTGTCACGGCCGTAGGTGACGGCGACTATGCCGCGATTGGAGCGGATATTGCCGGGATCGCTGCGGTTCAGCCGCGCGCCCAGCTGGACGATCCACGGGGCGTCGAAATAGTAGGTCAGGCCGAGCAGCAAGGTCTTGTCGGTGTAGATTTCCTTGGCGCGGTAGTAGGTGAAGCCGGCGCTCACGACCAGGTTTTTCTTCTCGAGCAGTTTGCGGAACAGCAGGCCGTCGACGCGTACCTCCGGCAGGAAGAAGCCGCCCGCGCTGGTGCCGGCGCTCAGGAAGCCGTACCAGTTCTCGTCGAAGGTGCGGGTGTAGCCCAGCCCGAAGAACGTGCCCTGGTCGCCGAAGTGGCTCTGGTGGCTGATTTCGCCGGTCACGAAGTCCTTCGGGGTGAAGTTGACCCCGCCTCGCAAGTACTGGTCGTTCCAGCTGGCATTGTCGCCGGTGAGGTTGGCGTGCCCGAGACCGCCTTCAATGAAACCGGTGAGCAAGGGAGCGAACGTCCTGGGCGCGGTGGCTTCTGCCTGTGCGCGGACATCGGTGGCGGCAAGCAGTGCCAGCATGCCCAGAAGGGGCAGGGCATGAGCGCCGTGGGTTCTGGTATCCGAGAGCTTGGCCATGCGTATCCTGTCGATCGTGTCGATGTCGCACGGAGGGTCCCGCCAGGGCCCTCCGGCCCGCAAGCTGCTGTTGAACCATACACTGCTTCGCAGTGAGCAGTCGATAATGGTTCCCTCGGTGTTGGCGCGTTTTGCATGACGTGATGTAAATCAGCGACACCGCATGCCCGGCGTAGGTGGCGCCAGCGCCTGCTCCGGGCTCAGGCGTGCCTCGAACGCCAGGTACAGTGCCTCCTCCAAGACATTCCAGTGTTTGCCATGACGGAACTGGATGGAACGCATGCGCCAGCATGCGATCGCGTCCTTGTCTCCCATCTTGTCGGCCACCAGGGCCACCAGCCCCCAGGGGAAATCGACTTCGGACATCTGCAGCCAGGCCATGCGGTTCTCCTTCATCCACAACTGGTAGGCCGCGGCATGGGGCCGGCTGGCGGGCTTGATATCGGCCAGGATCGGGAAGATCTGCGCCACGGCGTCCGGGTAGAACTCAGACTCAGACTGGGCGCGCGGCTGGGTGCTGACCAGGTAGCCCTGATTGGGGCGCCAGAACACGCGCAGGATGTCCTTGTCCAGCTGTTCGGCCTTGCGCATCCAGCCGGCGGCGCCTACGGCGTCTCCGTGGCGCTGGCGATAGTTGCTGGCAGCCTTGAAGGCGCTTGAGACTTCCACGTTGTCCATCAGCAGGGCCACCGGGAGCTTGGCCGAGATCAGGTAGACGCCGGAACCCGGGTCGCGCAGCTTCTCCAGGTGCCGGCTGGCCTTGTCGAAGCTGGCCTGCCATGCCGGCGGCATGCCTTTCGGTGGGGCGGAGCGGACCAGCAGTTCCATCCAGGCCGCCATCAGCGCGTCATCGGCGTCAGCTTCCTGGCAGGAGACGAAACGCTGGCCTTCTTTCATGCAGTAGCGGTCGAAGCGACCGTCCGCGTGCTGGCGCGGAAGCAGCCATGCGATCCAGCGGGTCGCGGCGGATCTTGTGGTCATGCCCGCGTCCTGTGCCGCCAGCAGTGCCTTTGCCGCGAAGTATGG
This sequence comes from Ralstonia pickettii, assembly GCA_050987995.1. GTDB lineage: Bacteria > Pseudomonadota > Gammaproteobacteria > Burkholderiales > Burkholderiaceae > Cupriavidus > Cupriavidus pickettii_B. The sequence continues at coordinate 3,864,703 of CP158803.1, read as the reverse complement.
ATCGATCGAGTCGCCGGCGAAATATGTCGTGATCGACCCGTCGGGACGCTGGTAGTCGGTCAGCACAAGCTCGGCTGCGCCCGTCGGCTGGTGGACGTAGGTGGCAATCACGAGGAGCAGCGCGAGCAATGTTTTCATAGTGTGTAGGGCTGCGTCATGGGCTGGCCACCTGGCCATCGGACACGACCCTTCCTTCCTCCGGGGCGCATGCCGCGCCATAAACCACTGTACCGGCCCGCACGTGAAGCACGGGCGCCACCAGGGTGGTGCGCTTGTCCGCCGCGCCGATGGTGCAGCGCGCCCCGACATCGATCTCGCGCTCGGCAGCTACCGGGCCGGCGATGACGCATTCGCGGGCCACGGAAATGGCGCCCGCCGCAATCATGGCGCCGTCGATGCGCACCCGCGCGCCCAGCCAGATGCTGCCGCTTGCCTTGACGCTGCCGATAATGCGCGCGCCGGTGCCGATCCACAAGTCGCCATGCACGACAAGGTCGCCGCGATACAGGGTGTTGGCGGGAAATGTCAGATCGTGCGTCACCAGCCAGCGGCCGTTAGCGGCTTCGGTGGGATTCATGACGGCATGCGCCCAGTCTCCCCCGCCTGGGGCGGTGGCTTCCATGTCGGGTGGCGCGGCAAGGTGGCGCGGCCCGAACCCGATCACCGCGGCGCTGACCGAGGTGAACTCGCACTCGTCTTCGAGGCGGATGGCATACAGGGCGGAGAGCGGTCCGAGCAAGCGGCACTGCGGTTCGACATGGACGCTGCGCGCGTGCGCCCAGCGCTGCAGTTCGCTGCAGCTGCGCATCAGGATCTCGCCCTCGGACAGCAGCACCTGCATGCGATTGTGCCGGCCGGTGGCGATACCGCGGCGGCCGTAGATATCCCGGGAAAATGTATAGTTGTCCGGAAGCACCAGCGATCCGCTGGTGACAATGGTGCGCGCGCAGACGCCTAGGAACGCCTCCGCCGCTGTTGGCATGAAGGTGCCTGTCACGTGGACGACAGGCCGCAAGGCGCTGACCGGGTGCGCCAGGCCACGCTGGCCAGACTTCTCGTCCTGCCGCTCGACCATCGCGCGAAAGACCGCGGCCACGGCGGCAACATCCAGCGTGTGTTCGCCATCGATCGCCAGCGGACGGACGTCGCGCCGGCGCTGCCATTCAAGCACCGCCGGCAGCAGCGGCAGCGCGAAGACAAGCATGGTGAGAGTGCCTAGCAGCAAGGGCCACACGCTCAGCTCCTCTGTCGATAACGCGTTGTCTTGTCCCACCGCAGTTCGCGGCGGAGCAGGTAATCGAAGGCGACCTGGCTGACGATGGCGCGCGACACGGTCAGCATGCTCACCAGGAAGCCGAAATAGTTCAGCGGCAGCAGGCGGATGCGTTCGCGGCTGCCATCCAGGTACACCGCGGCCGCGATCTCGAAAAACGCGGCAAAGTTGCCCAGCGTGCCGTACGACATCAGCGCGAACAGGATCACGGCTTCACCGAACAGCGGCAGGCCGCCGGCATAGAACAGCAGGATCGCGAGCAGCCAGCCGAACAGCATCAGCGGTGCCATCATGTAGATGCCGAGCAGCGCCAGGCCGTCGATTTTCTCGAACAGCCCGTGGTGCCGGCAGACGGCCATCTTCCAGCCGTGGCGATAGAGCGCCTGGTTGTGGCCCTTGGTCCAGCGCATGATCTGCCGCACCCGCACGGGCCAGGTCTCGGGCACCTCTTCATAGCACTCCGACCAGTTCTGGTAGATCGTCTTCCAGTTGGCCAGCAGCAGCCGGTAGGTCAGGTCGGTGTCTTCGGCCAGCACATCGTCGTGCCAGCCGCCGGCGGCGCGCAACGCGCGCATGCGGATGCCGCCGACGGTGCCGCCATACTGCGGCACCAGGTTCAGGTTCATGCGGGCCTGCTGGTCTACCTGGTAGCCGCCGGAGCGTTCCAGGTCGAGCAGCCGCGTCAGCAGGTTGCTGCCGAGGTTCATCGGCACCACGCGGCCCATGGTCGCGCCGACCTCGGGATCGAAGAACGGGGCCACCAGTTGCTTGAGCAGGCCCACCGGCGGCAGGTAGTCGGCGTCGAACACGACAATGATGTCGCTGGCGACGGCGTCGCTCGCATCCTTGAGCGCGGCGGCCTTGCCGGGCTTGCCGCCGGTGCGGTGGAACGGGGTGATGCGTCCCGGGTACTGCCGCACGAAGTCGTCGATAATCTCGCGCGTGCGATCGCAGGAGCGGTCGTTGACGGGCATGATGGTGAGCCGGTCGACAGGATAGTCCGCGTGCAGCAGGCACGTCAGCGAACCGGCGATCACCGCCTCTTCATTATGCGCCGCGACCAGCACGGTCAGGGTGGGCCAGTCCGCGATATCGATGTCCAGGTAAGGGTGGCGTTGCGTGCCGAACAGCCGGTTCAGCGTGAACAGGTAATGGCGCACGGCATAGAACAGCACCAGGCCGATGATCACCATGAGCATGACGGTCAGCGGCGGCACGATAGCCTTCGCTTCCGGCAGTTCCGCGACCTTGAGCGGCGGCGGCGGCTTCGGCCACGCGCGCGGGCGCAATGTCGGCTCCGTCACGACATCGCTTTCCAGCGTGTCCGGCCGCACCATCGCAACGTCAACGGCCGCGCTGGCCGGCGCGGCGGCGTGCTTCACGGTCTCTGACAGGAGGTTGGGGACGGCTTCGGCAGCACCGGCTGCGATGGCGAAGGCCTCTGCGCGCCGGGAGGTTTCCGCGGCCGCAGTCTCGGGGACGGGCATGGAGAATACCAGCACCCCACTGAGCGACAAGAACACGCGATACGCCAGATGCATGTTCGACGACCCCTGCAAATGAATGTGGTGGCGTGGCGCCGCTGCCGCGCTCGCCGTGCGGCGAGCGCGGCCGGCCCCTGCGTGTTACTTCTTGCCGCTGGTGAACCCCAGCGAAGTGCCTCCCAGCGATGTCACGATCCAGTTGTTGGTATCCCATGTCACCAGCCCCAGCCCTTGCGTCACCACCGGCTGCGTGTATGCCGTCCTTGGCAGCACCCATGCCATGTCGGTCAGGTCGCTCGGATGGCTGGCCTGGAAGCTCCAGGCGTTGCCGGTATCGGTGGCACTCCAGGTGACCTGCTGGCGCCGCTGGCCGAACTGCGCCAGCGTGTCCATCGTGTACCAGTTGAACAGTCCGCTTGCCTTCACGTTGTCCGCCTTGTTGAAGATGACGTTGAGCGTCTTCGGGTATTCAATCGCGCCCACCGGGTGCATGTAGATCAGCCGGCTGGTGCGGTTCTTCGCCACGAAATCGATGAGCTGCCGGTACCAGGTGTTGATGTCGGCCACGGGCACGGTGAATTCCTCGAACTCCTCGAAGGTCGCGTACTGCCCGAACGGCATCACCGGGAAGGCACGGATGGTCTCGTTGCTCCGCACCCCGTCGCGATAGCTGCGCGTCGGCGCCATGCCGGTATGGCCGAGGAAGTAGTAGCCGGTGTTGCCGTTGGCTTCGGCCCAGTTGATCGACCATTGCGGCGTATTGCCTTGCGGCGCGGCGTACTCGACCGCGGCGCGTCCGGTCACGCCTTCCACGCTCTGCTTGTTCAGCACCAGGTACTGTTCGAAAGTGGACTGGTTGGTCTCGCTGGCGTTGGCACCCCAGTAGTCGTGGATCCATCCGCCATGACTGCCGATCTTGTGCCCCTTCGATTGCAGGGACAGCATCAGATTCTTTGCCGCAGTGTTCTGCGACAGGTTGATGCCGTGGGCGTCGCCGAAGTTGATGTGGTCAGGGCCCGCAGTCACGGAAATGGAGAACGGGCTATTGTTCTCGTCGAAGGTGCCCCAGGTATTCATCTCCACCGCGGGCGCGATCTGGTCGCCGGCGCAGAAGTGCCAGTTCAGCACCAGCCCGCCGCGCGCCTTGGGCTGCGCCGAAAGCCGCGCCGTCTTTATCAGGTTGCCGCCGAAGTAGCGCAGGAAGCCGTGCATCAGCATGCCGTCGGTCTGTCCCTTCAGGTAGGCGAGCGGCAGGTTGACGAACAGCACGCTGCCTGAGCCGAAGTTGCGCAGCCCCGCCACCAGCCCGAAGTTGGGCGACGTGATCAGCGCGGAGCCGGTATAGGTGCCCTGCGTGACGAAGCTCGGATAGATCAGGAAGCCATAGACGTAGCCCGAAATGCCTTCGATGGGAGGGGTCGTGCTCGCGTCCCACACCATCGACTTGCCCGGCGGCACCTGCAGCGTCCTTAGCGTGGTGCCCAGCGCGGTGACTGGCCCGACGCCGATCATGTTGCCGAGCAACTGGTCATAGAGCACGTAGTCGACGCCGGCAAGGTTGCTGAGCCGGCTCTTCTGCGGCGCGTAGAAGCCGGTGGTCGTCAGCGCGCCGAAGTCGTAGACCAGCATCAGCTTGCCACCCTGGCTGGTGTAGGTCTCCAGCGCCGCGATCAGCGCATCGCTGGCGTTCACGTGCACCTGGTCCGGCAGGATCACGCCCGAGAACTGCGCCGGGGTCGTGCCTTGCTGGAACTGGGTGTCCGTGATGACGGTCATCTTCAGGCCTTCTTCCTGGGCCCCGTCGAGCCAGGCCGACACGCGCGGATCGGGAAGCGAGAAGCCGTCCGGCACCAGCAGTGCGATCTGGTTGGTGGCGGCGTGCGAGATTGCCGGCAAAGCGAGCACCAGTGCCAGGCATAGCTGGAGCACCAGGACGCTGCTTCGCCGCAGCAGTGAATAGGATTGGTAGAGCACGTTCTTCTCCCAGCGCGATGACTACAAGTTGCCTCGGCGTGCAAAACGCCGCGGCGCATCGACGTACGCGAGCATGCAGAGCCCGTCAGTCCGGTTCGGCTTCAGGCGCTGGCGCGAGCGTGTATGTGCCCGCCTTCACCTTGGCTCCGGCCTTGAGTTTCTTGGGCTTCTTCGCCTTCAGCTCATCCTTGAGGGCCTTGAGGGCTGCCTTGTTCTTGCCCTTCTCCGCCTCGTACGCAAAGTCGATCTGGAAGCTGTGGTCATAGCCCAGCAACCCGCCGGGATCCAGCGGACTCGCCGGGAGATAGAGCGGGGTCTCGGCCGCCACCGCAGCGGCTTCCTGGGTCAGTGCGGCATGGGCGGGCGCCGAGGCAAGGGAGGCGGTGAAGAGCACCGCTGTTGCCGCTGCCGCAAACCGTGTCATACGTGAGCGCTTCATTGACTTGCTCCTGCTAAACGCGGATTGCCGGGCACGTAGCAGCCCTTGCGCCGATCCGCTGTTGTCATTGATGCTGCCGGTTCCTTTCGTCCTGTCGTCCTGTCGTCCTGTCGTCCTGTCCTCCGCTACAGGCTGACGACGCCGGCATCGGCCGACTCGTCGCCGCATTCCCCATACGGGTCTGGTCGTTCGGCCTGCAATGCCACGACAATGCGTTCGCTGGCGCGGCCGTCGCCGAACGGGTTGTGGGCGCGCGACATGCAGGCGTACTCCTCGGGGTCGTTCAGCAACCGCTCCGCGGCGGCGATAAGGCGTTCCGGGTCGGTGCCAACAAGCCGCGCCGTGCCGGCGGCGACGGCTTCCGGCCGCTCGGTGGTTTCTCGCGTCACCAGGACCGGCTTGCCCAGGGCGGGCGCCTCCTCCTGGATGCCGCCGGAATCGGTGACGATCAGGTAGGCGCGCGACATCAGGAACACAAAGGGCAGATAGTCCTGCGGCTCGATCAGGTGGATGTTGGGGTGCCCGCTCAGGATCGCCTGCACGGGCTCCTGCACGTGCGGGTTGAGATGCACGGGGTAGGCGATCTGGATATCCGCATTGCGGTCCGCCAGCATGCGCAGCGCCGTGAACAGGCGCTCGAACGGCGTACCGAAGTTCTCGCGCCGGTGGCCGGTCACCAGCACCAGCCGCCGCGACTCGTCCAGGAAGGGATACTGGGCGCTCAGCTGGCACCGCATCTGCGCATCGGCGTCCAGCCGGGCCTTGACCTGCAGCAGGGCGTCGATGCCGGTGTTGCCGGTCAGGCTGATGCGAACCGGATCGACGCCTTCGCGCAGCAGCGTTTCCTGTGCCTGCTGTGTTGGCGCGAAATGCCAGGACGCCATCACGTCGGTCACGCGCCGGTTCATTTCTTCCGGCCAGGGGGCGTTGAGATTGCCGGTCCGCAGTCCCGCTTCGACGTGTCCGATGGCCACATTGCGGTAAAAGCCTGCGAGGGTGGCGGCCAGCGTGGTGGTGGTGTCGCCGTGGACCAGCATGGCATCGGGCAGGAACCGATCCAGCACGGAGTGAACGCCCGAGAGCACACGCGTGGTTATGTCGGACAGGCTCTGGCCGTGGCTGATGACGTTGAGGTCGAAGTCCGGCACGATCTCGAACAGCCTCAGTACCTGGTCGAGCATCTGCCGGTGCTGGCCGGTGACGCAGACCCGCAGGTCGAAGTTGCCTGACTCCCTGAGCCGATGAATCAGCGGTGCCATCTTGATGGCCTCAGGGCGGGTCCCGAATACAGCCAGAACTTTCTTCGGCATGTCGGCCTCTCTCGTCTTGCAAAGGGGGTCTTGCCGGTGCGTTGGCTGGCGACTGCTTGCGATCGCCTGATCCCTACGGTCCTGCAGGAAGGGCGCCGTGGCTTGTGTCAGCCAACCTGAGCATGATCAGCGCTTCGTGATGTCAGGACGTCCACACCACAACGGAGGAGAGCGATGCTTGTGCCATCACTCTGTAGCCCGTTGAATTCATTGCGAATTCTTCGATGTCGCCAAGAGCATGAGCTGACCCCCGGCGCTAGCGCGGTTGCAGCGTTGTTACTTAATCCGCCACGCGCATCGGGATATCGATCTCAACGCGTGGTCAATGCTGCACTGCACAGCGCCTTACCTCTTGGATAAGTGGTATTGCAGGCGGCGGGCGCCAAGGACGACTGGCTATGTCGGGTATCGGGGGCCCCGGCCTGGAGTGCACCACGCTTGTTGCTGCTTTGCCGGGCGGGATGTCGGGGACAGGATGAGGGCGGTGGGAAGGGTGGGCGACAAATGGCTCGGATTAAACCGGCGGCCTAGGACAAAGGGTGGATGGACGTGGAGAAGGCCGTATGCAGTAGCGTCTGAAACTCATTCATTTGGCTGAGCCCGGTAGGAATGAGGCTGACTGGCTGGGCCGTTTCAAGAATGAAACATCGTGCAGATCAGTATTAAATTTAATTAACAACATCGATAAAAATGCAAATTTGTGGCGTTGTATGGGCACAAATTGCGACTGACTATTTTTGTCAGAAAGTCTCGAAATGAAAGAAGGGCCGCCGCGCCCTGGCGTTGCGCCCGCGCTTACCCCTGCCCGGCGCGGCTTTGCCTCAATCCAGCCGGATGTTGTACTCCTTGATCACGCCGCCCCAGTACGCCTGGTCCGCCTTCGCCACCGCCGCAAACGCCGCCGGCCGCGACGTCTTGACGATCAATCCCAGGTCGGCCATGCGCTGCCGGATCTCCGGCGCGGCCATTACGGTTTCGACGTCGGCCGAAATCTTCTCGATGATGGCCGTGGGCGTGCCGGCCGTGGTGAACAGGCCCATCCACGCGGGCCCGTCCAGCCCCTTGTAACCAAGCTCCAGGAACGTCGGCACGTCCGGCAGCATCGGGGCACGGCGATTGCCTGTGACAGCCAGCGGCACGATCTTGCCACTGCGCGCGTGCTGTCGCACCGTCATCGGCGACAGCGTTCCCATCGAGATCTGGCCGCCAATCAGGTCGTTGGCGATCGGGGCCTCGCCTTTGTATGGAACATGGATGAGCTGGGCGCCAGCTGCTTTGCAGAAAACCTGCATATAGAGATGGGCGCCGGTGCCGATGCCATAGGTGCCATAGGAATATTTTTCGGGCCGGGACTTTGCCAGCTCGACGACCTGCGGCAGCGTGCGCGGCATGGCTCCGTTGGCGGCCAGCACGAGGTGGGACGTGCACAGCTGGCTGATGGTGGCGAGGTCGCGCAGCGGATCGAACGGCGGCTTGGCCACCATATACGGCGTCTGCACCAGGCTGGGCAGCGCCAGCAGCAGCGTGTAGCCGTCCGGGGTCGCCTTGGCGACCGCGTCGGCGCCCATTATGCCGCCAACGCCGGGGCGGTTCTCCACAACCACAGGCCGCTGCCATAGTTTGCCGAGCGGGTCGGCTAGGCTGCGCGCCAGCACATCGGTCGCGCCGCCGGGGGGGTATGGCACCAGCAGCCGCACCGGCCGCGAAGGATAAGTCGACTGCGCCAGGGCGCGGCCCAGGCCCAGGGTTGTCGCGGTCGCGGCGAGGGACCCTGCTCCCAGCCAGTGCAGGGCTTTGCGGCGGTCAGCTTGCATCTTGTTTCCTCCGAATTTGACGTCCTGGTGGCCGGCCCGCGGCAAGCAGGCTCGGGCGTGGCGCACGGAGGCAACTCCGCTACGGCCACGGCATCACAGAGCGTACGAGCGGGCGCAGTCCCGCCACATCGGCGGGATGGACGAAACGAGAGGCGGTATTTACCCGGCAATGGCGCCGGCTCGCAGTCGTCGGCGCCGTTAAATCATTCAAATCGCATGGCGAGAATACTAAATTCCTTTTCACTAACCATTCTGTGACGATACCCGCAGGTGCCCGATGCACCTTTTGTTATTTGGCGAGGACGTCATATGAGTACTGGCACGCGAACCGGGCTGCGTAAGCAGGCCGAAGGGCCCGGCACGCAGCAAGCGTCGTCCGCCTCTGCTGCAGCGCTGCACCTTCGAGGCAGATTCCTGATCGCCGTGCTCGCCTTCACCGGCATTGCTGCCGGCGTGGGTGGCAGCTGGTGGTATGCGCAATCGCGCGCGGGCCACGCTCCCGCAGTGCTGGAAGGCGATGGCAAGCGCGGCCCGCTCGGCATGGTGCGCGTGCCCGGCGGCGCATTCATGATGGGCAGCGACAGCAAGATGGCGCAGGCCAACGAGAAACCCGCCCACAAGGTGCGCGTGCATGCGTTCTGGATGGACAAGCACCACGTCACCAACGCGGAATTCCGCAAGTTCGTCGAGGCCACCGGCTACGTGACCACCGCCGAACGCGTGCCCGACTGGGAAACCCTCAAGGTCCAGTTGCCGCCCGGTACGCCGCGCCCGCCCGACAACGCGATGGTGGCCGGAGGCATGGTCTTCGTCGGCACGCCGCGGCCGGTACCACTGCAGGATTACTCGCGCTGGTGGCGCTATGTGCGCGGCGCCAGCTGGCGCCATCCCGGCGGCCCCGGCTCCTCGATCGAAGGCAAGGACGACCATCCCGTGGTGCAGGTCTCGTATGAAGACGCGCTGGCCTATGCCAAGTGGGTCGGCAAGCGTCTGCCCACCGAAGCGGAGTGGGAGTTTGCCGCGCGCGGCGGGCTCGAACAGGCCACCTATGCATGGGGCGACCAGACCAGCAGGCGGCGCAGCGCTATCGGCAGGCGCTGAAGCGCCAGCCGCAATGGCCGGCGGCCGCGGCCAACCTGGCGCTGATGGAGAAGCTGCTGGCGCAGCAGAAGCCCAAGGACAAGCCAGACCCCGACGACCAGGAAGAACCTCCTGACGTGCCGCCGGACGAGATCAAGTACGACGCATCGAAACTGCCGGAGCAGGGCGGCCAGTCGATGCGGGTCGGCGTCACGCAGGATGCCGAGATGTGGATGCGCACCATCCAGACCACGCCAACCGACCTGCTGCAGCGCAAGTTCGCGCTGCAACACGGGCAGCCGGCGCCGAAGCAGCCGGTGCTGGTGGGCCAGCAGGTCGGCATCGACGTCACCATCCTGGCGCCCAACTTCTTCATGTCGGCGCCGGCCTTTCCCGTGCTGCAGGTGCCGGGCGCTGTCGTCACCATGCCCGACGAGCGCGCGCTCAACTCGACTGAAACCATCGACGGCGTCACCTACGCGGGCATCCGCAAGTCGTATGCCTTTACTGCCGAGCAGGATGGCGATTTCCAGCTGCCGACGGCGACGGTGCGCTTCACCTATGCCGGCGACGACGGCGCGCCGCGCCAGGGCAGTGTCACCTTCCCGCCCACAGCGATCCGCGCTGGCAAAGGCGGCGCCGTTTCTGCCGGGAGGGGCGCCGCGCAGCCGCTGCTGCCGGTGGCGCGGCCGGTGGTGACGCAGGCGCTCGACCACGCCCCCGAGCGCGACGCCGTGCGCCTGCACGCAGGCGATGCGCTGGTGCGCACCGTCACCACCTTCGCGCCGCAGACCCAGGCCATGATGATCCACCCTCCGCACGTGCAGGCGCCGCGTGGCGTGCGCGTGTTCAGTGCCGATCCCCGCTTGTCGGATAACGCCCCGGGCGCACCGGGGCCGGGCGGCACGCGCGTGGATACCATCACCTATGTGTTCGAGCAAACCGGCACCTACACGCTGCCGCCGGTGAAGGTGGACTGGTTCGATCCGGCCACGCGCCAGCCTGCACATTCCGAGGCGCCCGCGGTCAAGGTAGTGGTGGCGGCCGCGCGCGGTGGCGGTGCGCTGGTGCCGGGCGGCTCGGCCGGCGCGCTGCCGGGCGAGGGCAGCCTGTCGTGGCGGACGTTGCTGTGGGGCGGGGTGGCGGTGCTGGTGCTGCTGGCAGCGGCGCTGCTGTGGTGGCGGTTGCGGCCCGCCGTAGCGCGTCTGCGGCAGCGGCTGGCCGGGCATCGGCGTGCTCGCGCCACAGGCGCGAGCGCAAGGTTCCAGGCCGTGCTGCAAGCCTGCCAGGCGAGCGATGCCGCGGCGGCCTACTGCGCGCTGGCCGAATGGACGCGCAGCGCGCACCGCGCCGCACCGGCAGCATGGGCGGAAAGCGTTGCCGATGCGCAACTGGCAGAGGCCGTGGCGGGGCTGGAACGGCGCTTGTATGGCGCCACGCCCACGACGGCGGCAGCGTGGGACGGCACGCAGCTCGCCGCTTCCCTGCGCCGCCACGCCACCCCGGCACCAACGCGCCGGCAGCGCCATCGCGCGCCAGCCCTGCCGCCGCTCAATCCCTGACCATCCGGCCCGGAGCCGAACCGGCGCATCCTTTATGATGGGCGCCGCGCCGCCATCCAGCCGCCTGCACCCGCCAGGCACGGCCATGCGGCGTCCGATCCATTCCAGCTTGCTTTGCCATGGCCCGCCTCAAACTTGACCTGCCTGCCGACCAGTTCTGCTACGCCACCCACCTGACCGTGCGCGTCACCGACATCAACTCGGCCAACCATCTCGCCAACGACTCGATGATCTCGATGATCTCCGAGGCGCGGGCGCGCTTCCTGTATGAATTCGGCAGCGAGGACGTGCGCCAGGAGGGCGTCGGCATCATCGTCACCGACCTGGCCACGATGTACCGCAACGAGGCGCATGCGCGCGACCAGCTGCAGTTCGAAGTCGGCGTGATGGACTTCAACAAGTACGGCGGGGACATCATTTTCCGCATCACGCGGCCGGCCGATGGCGCGCTGATCGCGATGGCCAAGTCGGGCTTTGTGTTCTTCGACTACGTGCACAAGCAGGTCGTGCCGATGCCGGAGGGGTTTGCCGGGCGCTTCCCCAAAGTGAACTGGCTGGAGTGAGGGCAGCGCGCCGAAGCGGCGCGCGCAATCGGTCTTAGCTCTTGCGCTCTCCGCCAAGCGCCTCGGTCAAATCGCTGAGCATGCCCGAGAGCTCCCCAGCCATCATGGTGAAGTCGGCATCAAACCGCTCATCCTCATCGTGAGCCGTGCCATCGGCCTGCTCCTTGATGACATCCAGCGGCGCCAACTTCTTGACCACCAGCCCATCCGTCAGCACGAACGACACCCGGTCATTCCAGGTCATCGCCAGCCGCGTGCAACGCTTGCCCGCGGCGATATGGCGCTGCAGGTCCTCCGCATCGAGCGGATGCCGCACATAGCGCACGGTGGCTTTGCTCTCGCTGGCGCACTGCAGCTCGATTTCCTGGTCGACGGTGAACCCCGCCGGAGCAGCGTCGCCGGACAGCCAGTCGGTCATGGCCGCCACCGGCGACTGGTTGACGTGCAGGTTGATCAGCGGCAGCGGATCGAGCGCCTTGAACAGCATGCCCCGCACTTCATCGGCCTTGGCGGCCGCGGCGGCGTCGATGGCGAGCCAGCCGTTGTCCGGGTCGATCCACACGCGCGTGTCGCGGCGGATGCTGAAGGCGCGCGGCAGCAGTTCTTCGGTGACTTGCTCCTTCAGCTCCTTGAGCTGCTTGCGGCCCGGCTTGTAGCCTTGCTGCTCTTCGATCTCGGCGGCGCGGGCGCGCGTGACCTGGTTGACCACGGTGGTCGGCAGCAGTTTTTTCTCGGTGCGCAGCGTCAGCAGCATCTGGCGGCCGACGGTGTGGACCAGCTGACCGTTGTCACGGGGCGAGGCCCAGCCCTGCGTCTGCATTTCGAGGCTGGTGCCGGGGAAGAAGGCGTGCTTTGCCAGGCTGGCTTCGACCTCGTCGGCGCTCGGCGACCACGGTGCGGAGAAACGATGGACCTGCAGGTTCTTGAACCACATGAGAATTCGGCCAAAGGGACGAATTCTATCCCCTCGCGGCGCATGGCCGCGAAAACCGCAGGCCGGCGCCGCGCAGGAAGGGCCTCCGCGCGGCGCAGGGGCAAGGCCAGCCGCCTTTACAGGTCGAGCTTGGTGATCTTGCTGCCCTCGAGGCTCAGGCCCGCCATCAGGCCCGCATTGGTCATCACGAAGCCGACGATGGGCTGCTGGGCGGTGTTAGTGTCCAGCACGCCGCTGGCACCGACGGTGGCGAGCGCCACGGTGGCATCGACGCCGGCGGTCCAGCCCGAGCTGCGCACGAACTTGTCGTACGCTTCCTGCGTCAGGAACATCAGGATTATCGACTTGGACTGTGCACCGATCTGCCAGCCGACCGAGCCCGAGATCAGGCGGTAGTAGCCGCGCGTGGCGCCGCCCGAGCGCAACGCGCCGTCGCCGTACTCGCCGCCGATGACAAAGCCGGCCGACAGCGTCTTGGGGAACACCAGGATGCCGCGTGCACGGTTGCCCAGGTCGCGAGCGCCGTTGACCGAGCTGTACAGGCGCTGCAGCGTGGCGTCCACGCCGGAGTCCAGTTCGCGTCGGCGTGCGCCCTTGTCGGTGGGCGTGTCAGGGCCAGTCGTAGTACAGGCACCCAGTGCCATGCTGCCGAGGGCCAGGCCGGCGCTGGCCGAAAGGAAGGTTCGACGTTTCATCTTGGCTCCTTTGGGTGTTGTTGTCGTCTTTGAAGCATAGGCGCCGGAAGCACTCCGGGAAATGGCAGCTTGTCCTACACCCAGCTCGGCACACGTTTCTATTTGTGACGAAGCTGGTGCTGAAATGAGATTTATGGCAGGGGATGGGTGGGAGATGACGGCAAATGGTGAAACTTGCGCCCCATGCGCCGCATTGTAAAAAAAGCGGGAACCCTGTCGTCGGAGCACTGTCGATGGGTGCATGAAAAAGATCCTGACCGCCCTGCCGCTTGCCTTCCTGGCCGCGTGCGCATCACATCCTTCGGGTTCCTCCAACGACGCCGCCGGTACTTCGGCGGCAGCCAGCACCGACGGCAGCAGCGGCTGGCAGGCGCTGCGCGCCAAGTACATGGATTGCGTCAAGCAGAAGGCCGACGACAACCTGGCGGCCAAGGGCCAGTCGAAGGACGTGGCCAACGCGGCGCTGGCCGCGTGCCAGTCGGATCTGGATGCCATGCACGATTCCTTCCGCACCTACCTCGACGGGCAGATGTCGTCGTCGCACGGCAAGAACAGCGCACGCCAGGCGGCGGCGCGCGTGACCACCGACACCAAGGAGAAGGCGCGCGCCTACCTGGTGCGCTATGTCGAACGCGAGCGCTACGCGGCGCGCCAGCCTTAAGGTCCCTGGTACCTTAAGGCTCGATCAGAGCATCTCCAGCGCGCCCGGACCCTCGGGCGGCGGGAAGATGCGGTCGAGTTCAGCCAGCTGGGCCGCCGACAGCGAATATGACAGCGCCTCCAGATTCTCCTGCAGGCGCTCGCGCCGGCCGGTCTTGGGGATGGCGATCACACCGTCCTGCGCCAGCAGCCACGCCAGCGCGGCCTGCGCCGGCGTCATGCCGTGCTCGCGCGCAAAGCGCTTCAGCCCGGGGTTGCCCAGCAGCCGCGACTGCTCGATCGGCGAATAGGCCATCACCGGCACGCCGCGCTCGCGCAGCCACGGCAGCAGGTCCCATTCAATGCCGCGCCGGCTCAAGTTGTACAGCAGCTGGTTGGTGGCGACCTGGTCGCCGCCCGGCACGTCCCATAACTCCCGCATATCGGACAGGTCCAGGTTGCTGACGCCCCAGTGCCGGATCTTGCCGTCGCGCTGCAGCGCCTGCATGGCCTGCACCGTCTGTTCCAGCGGCACGTCGCCGCGCCAGTGCAATAGATACAGGTCGATGCGGTCGGAGCGCAGCCGGCGCAGGCTGCGCTCGCAGGCCTCCACCGTGCCGCGCCGACTGGCGTTGAAGGGGTAGACCTTGCTGACGAGGAAGACCTCGTCGCGGCGACCGGCGATGGCTTCGCCGATCATCTCCTCGGACTGGCCCTCGCCATACATCTCGGCGGAATCGATCAGGCGCAGGCCAAGGTCCAGGCCGAGGCGCAGCGTGGCGATCTCCTCGGCGCGCGCGGCGGGCGACTCGCCCATGTTCCACGTTCCCATGCCGAGCGCGGGGACGCGCTCGCCGTCGGGCAGGGTGACTTGTTTCATGCGTTGGCTTCCCTGGGTTGCCGGGCCGGGTGCCCGGCGGCACCCCACCACACTAGTTAACAACACCCGGAATGTACAAGCCGCGCGCGCCCGGATTGCTTCAGACCAGTCCGGTCAGAAAATACATGGTGATCACGAAGGACACCGCGCCGGTCTTGATCAGCGCGACGGCGCAGGAGAGCGCGGAGTTCAGCCGTGCTGGTGGCGATACTCCTGCGTGCGTCCGCCATAGCCGTACGCGGCCGCGCGGGCATCGATCACGTGCACGTACGAGACCGGATGCAGCTTGCCGAGCAGCCCCGACATGGTCTCGAACACGGCTTCGATGAACTGCGCCTTCTCGGCCTTGGTATTGGTTTCGTCGGTCACGCTGATATCCAGGTGGAAGGCATTGCGGCCCTGCTCGGACAGCGGCACGTCACCGATGATCCAGCTGTCGTGCGGCACATAGTGGACCGTGATGGCGATCACCTCGCGCTTCTTGCCGAGCACGCGCTGGGTGAGGTCCGCGATCGCGGTGGCGCTGCGGCGGGTGAGGGCGGCATCGGGCTGGCCGGAGAGGTGCAGGACGATGTGGGGCATGACAGGCTCCTGTTGTACGAGGGTTGGTGATGCCATGGTAGGGCGCGGTGTAATATCGGAAAAGCGGGAATATCCGATGCGATCCATCGGCATTGCCGAAGTAATGACGGCCCCCGCGACTCCTCGCCAGACCCTTGCCGGAGACCGCCATGCGTGGATTCGAAACCGACCAGTTGCGCACCTTTGTCACGGTGGCCGACAGCGGCAGCCTGTCGGCGGCGGCGCCCAGGCTGTTCCTGTCGCAGTCATCGGTCAGCGAGCAGCTGCGCAAGCTCGAGGAGCGCGCCGGCGTGCCGCTGCTGTCGCGCGGCCGGCACGGTGCCGTGCCCACACCGGCCGGGGCGCGGCTGCTGGAGCACGCGCGGCGCATCCTTGCGCTGAACGAGCTGGCGCTGCAGGAGCTGCGCGGCCATGCGCTGGCAGGCGAATTGCGGCTGGCGGTGACCGACTACTTCCGCCCCGGCGAGATCGCCGGCATGCTGCGCCGCCTGCGCGAGCGCTACCCATACCTGCGCCTGCACGTGACCGTGATGAAGAGCGCGGCGATCGGCGCCGCGGCGGAGATGGATGCCTTCGATATCGGCCTGAGCATGCGGCTGCCTGGCGCGAGAGGGCAAAGAAGACAGGGAGGGCAGGGCGCGCGCGGCACGGTGCTGCGGCGCGAGCCGCTGGCCTGGGTAGCCGCGCCCGGCGAAGCCGAGCTGCTGCCGGAGATGCTGCCGATGGTGCTGTTGCCCGACACCTGCTCGCTGCACCAGTTCGTGATCCAGCTGTTGCAGCGCAAGCGGCTGCCCTACGAGGTCGCGCATTCAGCCTCGGGGGTGGCGGGGCTGCACCTGGCCCTGGCGGCGGGGCTGGGCATGTCGTGCCTGAACGCTTCGGCAGTGGGGCCAGGCGTGGCACCGCTGGACGCCGCCACCATCGCCCGGCTGCGCCTGCCGCGCCTGCCCGAGGCGGAGTTCTTCCTGCTGCCGGGCAAGCGCGGCGAGTCGGCCTTCATTGCCGAGGCCCGCGACGCGCTGGCCGAACAGCTGGCCTGAGAAAGTCTGTCATCGCGCACAAAGAGCGCGGAGAACGCGGCGGCATGTGCTGAAAACAACATCTTCAAATCGCGTAATGCGAATTGTTCCCAATCTCGTTGACCCTCTCATTTCCATAATCGATAATGCGTCGCATTTTTAAAAAAATATTACGGGCCATTACAGGGAAATAGGCAGGAAATGAGAATAAAACTTCACCCGATCTGTGCCGCGGTGGCGGGGAGCTTCGTTTTTCAACCGATGGCGGCATGGGCACAGACCGCGCCAGGGGCTTCTGCGCAGTTGCCGGAGGTCACCGTCAAGGCCGACGCCAGCCGCGAGCTTGGCGCTGGCTATAACCCGCCCAACGCGGTCAGCGCGACCAAGACCGAGGCGCCGCTGCGCGATATCCCGCAGACCGTCAACGTGGTCACTGCAGACGTGATGCGCGACCAGCACGCGACCTCGATGCAGGACGCGCTGAAGAACGTGCCTGGCGTGTCGTTCTCGCACGGTGATGGCCAGCGTGACCAGGTCTCGATCCGCGGCTTCACTGCGATCGCCGACCAGTTCGTCGACGGCATCCGCGACGACGCGCTGTACTTCCGCGACATGTCCAACGTCGACCGCGTCGAGGTCATCAAGGGCCCGGCGGCGGTGCTGTACGGGCGCGGCTCGGCTGGTGGTCTCATCAACCGCGTGACCAAGAAGCCGGGCATCGACGTTACCGACTTTGCGCTGAGCTACGGCATGTGGGCCGACCGCCGCGCCGAGGCTGACGTAGGCCGCGTGTTTGCCGACGGCGCCGCCGCGTTCCGCGTGACCGGCGCGGTGCAGAAGGCCAACAGCTACCGCTCGCAGCAGTTCCTGGACCGCTCGGCGTTCGCGCCGTCGCTGGAGTTGCGCGTGGCACCCGAGACCACGGTGCTGTTTCAGGCCGACTACCTCGAAGACCGCCGCGTCACCGACTTCGGCATCCCGGCCTACCAGGGCCGCCCCGTCGACGTGCCGGCCTCGCGTTACTACGGCGCGGCCAATGCGCGCGATGCCGACTATTCGCAGTCGCGCGTGTTCTCCGGCACCGCCACGGTCAACCACCGCTTCAACCAGAACTGGTCGATCCGCAACGCCACGCGCTACTACCACTACTCGCTGGATCGCAACAACACGCTGACCGCCGGCGTCAACGAAGCGGCGCGCACCCTGACCATGAACCACGGCAATGTCCGCCGTGAGGAACACGGCTGGTTCAACCAGACCGACCTGACCCAGAAGGCCGCCTTCCTCGGCATGCAGCACGAGCTGCTGTACGGCATGGAGATCGGCCAGCAGAACAAGGACCAGGTCAACAACACCAAGCCGGTGCTCGGCGCCGACGGCCGCACCGCTGTCTTCGACCTGTTCAATCCGGTGCTGCTGACGCTGCCGCGCCAGGCGCCGGGCACGCCTGCCACGTCGAACCTGGGTGTCTTCAACACGCTGGCGTTCTACACCCAGGACATGATCACCTTCAGCGAGCAATGGAAGGCGCTGGTGGGGGTGCGCTACGACAACTTCCAGCAAGAGACCAAGAACCGCATCGCCGGCCAGCGCGACCTGTCGCGTACCGACACCGCCTGGAGCCCGCGCGCCGGACTGGTGTGGCAGCCGTCGAAGGCGCAGTCGTACTACGTCTCGTGGAGCAAGTCGTTCCAGCCGTCGGGCGAGGCCTTTGCGCTGGCGGCCAACAACGCCGACCTGGCGCCGGAGACTACTAACAACACCGAAGTCGGCGCCAAGTACGACTGGCTCAACGGCAAGGCAAGCACGACCATCTCGGTGTTCCGCCTGGAGCGCAGCAATATCAAGGTGGCCAACGCCACCAACACGGCACTGCTGCCGATCGGCGAGCAGCGCACCGACGGCGTGGAAATCTCCGGTGCGGCCGAGCTCGGCGGCGGCTGGCGCATGCTGGCCGGCTACGCCTACCTGGACGCCACCATCACCAAGTCCAGTGCCGCGCTGCAGGGCAAGCGCGCCACCATCACGCCGCGCCATTCCGGCAATGCGTGGCTGACCAAAGACCTGGGCCACGGCTTTGGCGTGGGCGCAGGCATCAACCTGGTGGGCGCGCGCTATGCTGATCCGCAGAACACCGTGACGCTGCCCGGCTATGTCACCGCCGACGCCATGGCCTGGTACCGCCGCGGCGCCTTCGAGGCGCAGCTCAACGTGTACAACCTGTTCGACAAGGGCTACATCGTCTCGGCCCACGGCACCAACGCCAACCTGAACATGCCGGGCGCCCCGCGCAGCGTGATGGCGACGCTGCGGTACCGGATGTAAAGCGCAGCATCGTGGACAAGGAAACCGGGCGGCTCGACACCGCCCGGTCTTTTTTCGTCCAAGCTGATTCGATGGCTGCGGGTTGGCTCCCCTCTCCCGCCTGCGGGAGAGGGGCCGGAGGAGAGGGCAGGCGCTGGCATTGTCGATGGCCGCCACTTCATCGACCCGCCGGGCCCTCACCCAAAAGAAAAAAGCTCCGCGATACGGAGCTGCTTGTCACTGCCGATGCACCGGCCCTGCCGGTGCAAGTACAAGTCCATCAATCCGCACTCATCGCTGCGTTACGTGTGTCGCCACACTCGGCATGCAACGGCGCGCCTGCGGAGAAACCCTGAGTCCTCGTTGCTCAGTGCTCGCGCTCCCAGGTCTGGGTGCGGCCGATCAGGCTGATGCCGATGAAGCCGCGCACGTTGAGCTTGTTGCCGTCTTCGGCCAGCGACAGTTTGCTCTTGTAGACCTTGCCGTTCTCGGGGTCCAGGATCTCGCCGCCGCTCCACTCGTTGTCGCCGGTCTTGCGCAGCCCGGACAGGATGGTCATGCCGATGACAGGCTGGTCCTTGCGCGCGTCGGTGCACTTGTCGCACACGCGCGGCTTGCCGTCGCTCTCGACGAAGGTCTTCACCAGGCGTCCGCTGTAGACGCCGTTCTTCTCGGTGATCTCCACCAGGCCGCGCGGCTTGCCGGTGTTGTCGTCGATGGTCTTCCACATGCCGCTCGGCGTGGCCTGCGCCATCGCTGCGGCGCTGCCGAGCAGGGCGGCGGCGAGCACGGCGGCGCGCAGCAGCGGGCGGGTGCAAGCAAGGGTGGGATGGATGCGCATGGTGTTTCCTTTGAGGTTCGTGGCCACGCCAATCTACTGGCGCGGGCGCATCGCCGCAATCCGGCGCGATCCCGCGCCGGCGCACCCGCCGCGCTGGCCCGCTACCCGCAAAGCCGCATGCATGCGTCATTTGCGGGTTATTGTGTTGCAGCAATTCGCACCGCGATGCGGGCGCTGAAGCAATCCTCTAAGCGGACGTACGACTCGCTGCCGGCACCTCGCGGCCCGTCCTCGCACCACCGCGGACTACCTCTCGCTGGCGCTTCGAGGCGAGTGTTGCGTGAGTGGATGCGCGCGCGTCGATAGCGACGGCAACGATGACGGCAGGCGACCCGCGCGAACGCATCTGAAGTGTTGCCGCGAAGCTTCGCGCGCGTGTTCGCTTTGCTCGATCGCAACGCTTCGATGGTGCTCGCGCTGTTGCTTCGATGCAAACCGTTGCGTTCGCGCATCACTCCTGACGACCTGCGCGATGCTGTCGCGCGACGCTCGCGATCGATCGTCGTCGTGTCTCAGCTTCGCCGCGGCGCTCGCGTGCGCGGCCGACTGTGTAATGCGTGCAGAGCGCGTGCCGCGCGGAGCCTCACGCGCGCTCGCATCCATGCGTCGACAAGCTGCGGCGCACGCCACGCGCGCACCGGCGTGTTGCCCGCAAAGCCTTTGTCCATGCGGCTTTCCGGAAAGTGCGAGGTCACGCGAAGCAGCGCTGGCGTGGTCGTGCGACGCGCATCGCGCGCCTTGTAATCGGGTGTCGCGTCGGTGTGTAAAAGCTGCGCGCCTGGCGAGCGAGAAGGGGTGTCGCGACGCGCGTGCAAGAGCGCGAAGCGCGTGCCGTCGCATGCGTGCGCGCGATGCTTTGCGATGTCAGTTGCAACGTCTTCGTGACGCTGCGCGTGAGAACTAGTTGGAGCGATGCAGGCAGGCAAGTTTTTTTGCACTTTTTTCTTAACATCATCGTGCAAACGAATTATGATTCGCCTTGACAAGAGTCTCACTTCATTGCAGCGAAGCAGGAAGAGCAAGATGGAACGACAAGCGCGATGCGCGCTTCGATGCAGTGATGAAGGTAGTAGCTGAGGAGCACGAGAACTTTGACGCAGACCAGGCCGGACCGGCTTCTTAAAACGCGTGCAGTCTCCCTTGGTCCAGTGACGGGTTGGACCAGCTACCACCGAATGATGAATGCCGCCTGCCGTGCGCGAGGCCATGCCCGCACCGCAGGCCTGCTGTCCGATACCTCCTCATTACTGGCCGGGCGCCGGCTCAACGGGCGGCGCGGGCTGATCGAATATTCCAGGGCGCGGCACGTGCCCGAGACCCGCTTGCGGGCTCGCACCGGCCGCCAAGTCACCGCCATGGGCGGTGCGCCTGCAACCGAATTCATTAGCGTGCAGCCGCAGTCGGGCCGCGCGCCGATGAATCGCTCGCTCGACTGGGGCCGCGCTGCTGTATTGCGCCTCGGGTCGGTCGGGTCGCCAACTTAGGTCATTCGATATTCACTCTCTAGTGAAGGAGTTATCCATGGCAACTGCTGCAAAGAAGAAGCCGGCGGCTAAGAAGGCCGCCGCCAAGAAGGCCGCCCCGGCAAAGAAGGCCGCCACCAAGAAGGTAGCCGCCAAGAAGGCAGCACCGGCCGCCAAGAAGGCCCCCGCCAAGAAAGCCGCAACCAAGAAGGTAGCCGCCAAGAAGGCACCGGCTGCCAAGAAGGCAGCGGCCAAGAAGGCCCCCGCCAAGAAGGTCGCGACCAAGAAGGTAGCCGCCAAGAAGGTTGCAGCCAAGAAGGCACCGGCAGCCAAGAAGGTCGCAACCAAGAAGGTAGCCGCCAAGAAGGTAGCCGCCAAGAAGGCACCGGCAGCCAAGAAGGCTGCAACCAAGAAGGTCGCCGCCAAGAAGGCCCCGGCCAAGAAGGCTGCAGCCAAGAAGGTAGCCGCCAAGAAGCCGGCTGCGAAGAAGGCTGCCGCCAAGAAGCCGGCTGCCAAGAAGGCCGCTGCCAAGCCTGCCGCTGCCCCTGCCGTGGCTCCCGCTTCGGCTGCCAAGACCGCGCTGAACCCGGCCGCTGCCTGGCCGTTCCCGACGGGCAACCGTCCGTAAGCCGCTCCTTCACGGAGTGGGACTTACGCGTTCCTCACGGAACCGCACCGGCACGCAGCGCGTGCCAGCATGACCGGATACCTCGTATCCGGTCCGCAAGACACCAGTCTTGCCAACCCGCCGATGGCATCCGCCCGGCGGGTTTTTTCATGGGCGCGCGGCAGCAAAGAAAAAGCGCCGCGACCCTTGCGGGGCGCGGCGCCGGGATGCGCCTGAGGCCGTCTCAGGTGGTCAGTGCGTGACGCGGGTCACGCCGCCCGCTGACAGCAGGCGCACGCGCTCGCCGGGACGGAAGACCTCGTCGGCCTCCTGCGTGATGGCGCGCATCTCGCCGTTCTCCAGGCGCACGGTGATCTCCAGGCCGCGGCGCTGGTTGATCTTGTTCTCGGTCGCGCTGCCGGCGATGCCGCCCAGGATAGCACCGAGGATGCCGGCCGCCACCGCGCCGTTGCCGCCGCCGATGGTGCTGCCCGCGGCGATGCCGCCGATGGCGCTGCCGGCGAGCGTGCCGGCGCCGGTCTGGCCGCCCTGGATGGTGACTTCACGCACGCCTTCCACCACGCCGTAGCGCACGGTCTGCTCATGCTGTGCCTGGCCGGTGCCGTAGACGCTGTTGGAGTTGGATTGGGTGGCGCAGCCGGCGACCAGCGTGGCGATGGAAAGGACGGCAACCGCGCCGCCACGGAGCTTGTTGTTCATCTCTGTTCCCGAAGAAAAGCCACGCTCTGGCCGCAGCTCAGGCGTAGCGGTACCCGAATGCAGACTGGAACCGGTTGCCGATTTCCTCGCGCGACAACCAGTGATTCTGCGGACCCTGCTGTGCGATCTTGACCGACCCCATCAGCGACGCCAGGCGGCCGGTCGTTTCCCAGTCTAGCCCGTTTTCGATGCCGTAGAGCAGGCCGCCGCGGAAGGCGTCGCCACAGCCGGTCGGGTCCACGATGCGCTCGGCCTGGACGGCCGGAATCGCGTACTGACGACCGTCGGCAAAGATGCTGGCGCCGCGCTCGCCGTGCGTGACGATGAAGGCACGGACCTTGGCGGCGACCTCGGCGCTGGTCCACGCAGTGCGCGACAGCAGGACCTGCGCCTCGTAGTCATTGACTGTCACGTAACTGGCGAGTTCAACGAACTGCCGCAGGTCTTCCCCGTTGAACAGGGGCATGGCCTGACCCAGGTCAAAGATGAACGGCACGCCCGCATCGGCGAACTGGCGCGCGTGGTGCAGCATGCCTTCGCGGCTGTCGGGCGCGACGATGCCCAGGCCCGGCGCGCTGGCGCTGCCCAGCGCATCCTTGACGTTGTTCAGCTGCGACTGGCTCATTGCGCCAGGGTGGAAGGCGGTGATCTGGTTGTTGTCCAGGTCGGTGGTGATCATCGCCTGCGCCGTGAACGTCTCCGGCAGCACGCGGATGTGTTGCGTGGGGATCTCCAGCTTGCGCAGGTAGTCAAGGTACGGTTCCGCATCGGTGCCCACCGTGGCCATCACCACGGGGTCGCCGCCGAGCATCTTCAGCGTGTAGGCGATGTTGCCGGCGCAGCCGCCGAACTCGCGCCGC
Source organism: Ralstonia pickettii (assembly GCA_050987995.1). Taxonomy (GTDB): domain Bacteria; phylum Pseudomonadota; class Gammaproteobacteria; order Burkholderiales; family Burkholderiaceae; genus Cupriavidus; species Cupriavidus pickettii_B. The sequence continues at coordinate 3,841,660 of CP158803.1, read as the reverse complement.
ATGCCGGGCACCAGGAACGACACGTTCAGCATGTGGATCTGGTCCGGCAGGATATGTTCTCGGAAACGTCCGTCGAACGTCATGATGGTGTCGTAGGCGACGGAGCCGCAGATCAGGCTGGCCATGCTCTCTCCAGGTGGTTGGTCGGTCAGGTGAGTGGATCCCTTGCGGGAAGGCTACTGCGAAAGTGGCAAGGCAGAAAGCAGAAGCGGCCGCCCCGGGTCTGCGGGCGGCCGCTGCCTCAGGTGGCGCGGATTACTTCAGCGCGGCCAGGGCGGCGTCGTAGTCCGGCTCGGTCTTGATTTCCGGCACCAGCTGCGCGTACTTGACGGTGTCGTTCTCGTCGAGCACCACCACGGCGCGGGCGGTCACGCCTGCGAGCGGGCCGCTTTTGATGTCCACGCCGTAGTTGCCCTTGAACTCGGCGCCGCGCATCGTCGACAGCGGCACCACGTTGGCCAGGCCCTCGGTGGTGCAGAAGCGGCCCATCGCGAACGGCAGGTCGGCCGAGATGGTCAGCACCACGGTGTTGTCGAGGCCGCTGGCGGCTTCATTGAACTTGCGGGCCGAGGCCTGGCACACCGGCGTGTCCAGGCTCGGGACGATGTTCAGCACCTTGCGCTTGCCGGCGAAGTCGGCCAGCGTGACGTCCTTCAGGTCCTTGCCGACCAGCGAGAAGGCCGGTGCCTTGTCGCCGGCCTGCGGGAACTTGCCTGCGACTTCGATCGGGTTGCCGCCGAGGGTGACGCTGCTCATGTCTGCTCCTTGATGTCTGGGTGGTTTCCGGTTCAGTTTCCGGCGCCTGGCCGGTCACTGCCCGGGTGGGGGCGCGGCCTGCTGCCGGACTCGGATTCGGTCCGGCGGCGGGCCAGGAATTCAGGGATAAAAAATCAGCACGCGGTAGTTGGCTGGCGCCTGCTGCGTCCGGAATCGTACCCGAACCGGCAGCTCCATGCCCGCGCGAAGACCCTGTGCGGCAAAGGCCTTTTGCGTCGGCTCGAGGTAATCCGCCGGTTGCAGCACCCGGCGCAGCAGCAGCTGGTCCTGCAGGTCGGTCATCACCAGCTCGATGGCCGGCAGCTCGGTGCTGGCGCGGCCCTGGTTGCGCAGTGTCACCGCCAGCAGGTAGGCGTCGCCACTTTCGTCCTGGCGCTGCAGCTGCGAGGTCTCGATGCGCAGCGCGTCGATGTCGCGCCAGGGCGGCACCTCGCAGCGCAGCGGCGCGCAGGCGGCCTCGAGCACCGGACGCAGCGTCGGGAACTGGCCGGCAAGCTGGCTACGCGCCAGGTACACCACCTGCGCCGTGGCGGCGATGGCGAGCACCACGGCGGCCACATGCCAGACGTAGCGCGGCACCGCGCCGCCGCTGCGGGGCTGGCGCGTGCGTTCGCGCTCACGCTCGCGCGCCTGGCGCAGGAAGTCGGGGGCGAACACCGGCCCGGCCGGTGCCTCGGTGCGCGCCCAGCGGCGCGTGGTCTGCTCGCGCGCGACGGCGCCGCCGGTCACGCTGAAAGCCTCGTCGCCGAAGTCGGTGCCAAGGCTCGGTGCGCCGGTATTCTGGTCGAGGTTGGCGCCAATGTGGTCGTCCACGCTGTCGTTCCCGGCTGCGATCGTGGGCGTGGGGGCCTCGTTCGCTTCAGCCTGCCGCGCTGGCGGCACCGGCCCGGCATCGGCCGACGCCGCGCGCAGGAACTCGCTGGCGCTGGGGATCACGGCAGGGGGCACGGGCGGAACGGCCGCTGGTTTGTCGCCGGTGGTGTCTTCCGATGCAGGGGCCGCCGGCTTCTGCGCGGCCGGTACCGGCGTGTCGAGCGCGGCATGGTTGAGTGCCGGCCATGCGGGCGTGGCGACCGGCGGCGCTGGTGGGCCCTCGATGGGTACCGAGATGGCCGGGCTTGCCGTTGCTGACTCTGCCTCGGGCTTGATCCCGGGTTCAGCCTCGATCTCGGGTTCAGCCTCGATCTCGGGTTCAGCCTCGATCTCGGGTTCAGCCTCGATCTCGGGTTCGGCCTCGAGCTCGGGTTCGGCCTCGAGCTCGGGTTCGGCCTCGAGCTCGATCTCGGCTTCAGCTTCAGGCTCGGCTTGCGCTGCTGCCGGCACCTGCGGCTGGGCGGCCTCGCTCACAGGGGCCGGTGCCGCGCCATGCCGTTCGGCATCGCGCGCATCGCGGTGCGCGACGGCTTCGTTGGCTTCGCGCACCGCGCGCTCGATCTCGTCGTCGTCCATGCCGGCCTGCGCCGGAGCGGCCGCGGGTACATCCGCCTGTGCCTCCATCTCGTCCGGCGACATCAGCATGGTCGGCGCGTCCAGCGCCGGCACGTCATAGCCGGGATCGATGGTGGGCGTGAAGGGAGTGAAGGGCCTGGGTGGCGCGGCAGCCGGCAGCGGCGCGGGCGCAGTCTCAGCCGCAGCGGAAGCAGAGAGCGCGGAAGGAGCGGGAGCAGCCGTGGCGCGCGCCGTGGGCGTGGTTGCAGCCGATGGTGCTGCGCTCCCGGCTGGCAAGGGAATCTCGATCAGGTGCTCACGCGCGTCGAACACCGTTTCGCAGAGGCCGCAACGCACCAGCCCCTGGCGCAGGCGCAACTGGTCGGCCACCAGCCGGAAGGCGGTGCGGCAGGCGGGGCAGCGCGTGACGAGCTTGACGGCGGCCATCAGAACGGATCAGGGACGGATGCCATGAAGGCAGACCCAGCCTTCCTCGCTGCGCCACACCATCAGCGGCAGCCAGGGCGCATAGGCCGCGGCGACTTCCTCCGCCTGGCGCTCGAGCACGCCGGATAGCACCAGCCGCCCGCCGGGGCGCACACGGGCGCTCAGCATGGCGGCCATCAGCTTGAGCGGATTGGACAGGATATTGGCGACCACCAGGTCGTAAGTCGCTTCGGACACCGACTCCGGCAGCGCGAACGACGCTTCCACCTGGTTGCGCTCGGCGTTGTAGCGCGATGCCTCCACTGCGTTGGGATCGATGTCGATGCCGGTGGTGTCGCCCGCGCCCAGCTTGCGCGCGACGATTGCCAGGATGCCGGAGCCGCAGCCGTAGTCGAGCACGGTTTCGCCCGGCTTCAGGTTCTGCTCCAGCCACTGCATGCACAGCCGCGTGGTCGGATGGCTGCCGGTGCCGAAGGCCAGGCCCGGATCGAGCTCCAGCACCACGGCATCGGGCTCGGGCGCGTTGTGCCACGACGGCACTACCCAGATGCGCTCGCCGATGCGGATCGGCTCGAACTGGGACTGCGTCAGCCGCACCCAGTCCTGGTCCTCGACCGCGCGCAGCTCGAACGCCGGCACCGGGTCGATGCCGAGCTGGTTGGCGGCGGCGGCCACCACCACGGCCGGGTCGGCATCGTCGCCGAACAGGGCCACCACGCGCGAGCGATTCCACGCGAGTTGCTTCGGTTCCAGCCCGGGCTCGCCAAAGAGCGGCTGCTCGTCGGGCGTGTCGGCGTCGGCGTCTTCCACCGAGACCGACAGCGCGCCGAGGTCGAACAGGGCGTCAGACCAGGCCTCGGCCTGGTCCTGCGCCACTTCGATCACACATTCCTGAAATGCCACGGGCTTCCTTGTACTGCGGTTACGTTCGCGTCAGGCCTTCTCGCGCTGCGCCAGGCGCTGCTCGAGATAGTGGATGCTGGTGCCACCTTCAATAAAGTTGGCGTCCATCATCAGCTCACGGTGCAGCGGTACGTTGGTCTGGATGCCGTCCACCACCATTTCCGACAGCGCGATGCGCATGCGGGCGATGGCCTGCTCGCGCGTGGTGCCGTAAGTGATGATCTTGCCGATCATCGAGTCATAGGTGGGCGGGACGAAGTAACCATCATACGCGTGCGAGTCCACTCGCACACCGGGGCCGCCGGGCATGTGCCAGGCGGTGATGCGGCCCGGCGACGGCGTGAACTTGAACGGATCCTCGGCGTTCACGCGGCATTCGATCGCGTGGCCGCGGAACTGCACGTCCTTCTGGCGGAAGCGCAGCTTCTCGCCGAAGGCGATGCGGATCTGCTCCTGCACGATGTCGATGCCGGTAATCATCTCGGTGACCGGGTGCTCCACCTGCACGCGCGTGTTCATCTCGATGAAGTAGAACTCGTTGTTCTCGTACAGGAATTCGAAGGTGCCGGCGCCGCGGTAGCCCATCTTCTTGCAGGCCTCGGCGCAACGGTCGCCGATGCGCTCGATCAGGCGGCGCGGGATATGCGGTGCGGGCGCTTCCTCGATCACCTTCTGGTGGCGGCGCTGCATCGAACAGTCGCGCTCGCCAAGCCAGATCGCCTGGCGGTGCTGGTCGGCCAGGATCTGGATTTCCACATGCCGCGGGTTCTCGAGGAACTTTTCCATGTAGACCTCCGGATTGCCGAAGGCGCGGCCGGCTTCTTCACGCGTCATGTTGACGGCGTTGATCAGCGCGGCTTCCGTATGCACCACGCGCATGCCGCGGCCACCACCGCCGCCGGCGGCCTTGATGATCACCGGGTAGCCCACGCGGCGCGCGGTGGCCAGGATTTCCTTGGGATCGTCGGGCAGGGCGCCGTCCGAGCCGGGCACGCACGGCACGCCGGCCTTGATCATGGACTGCTTGGCCGAGACCTTGTCGCCCATCAGGCGGATGCTGTCGGAGGTTGGGCCGATAAAGACGAAGCCGGATTTCTCCACGCGCTCGGCGAAGTCGGCGTTTTCCGAGAGGAAGCCGTAGCCGGGGTGGATCGCCTGCGCGTCGGTTACCTCGGCGGCCGAGATGATGGCCGGCATATTGAGATAGGACAGCGGCGACGGCGCCGGGCCGATGCAGACGGCTTCGTCGGCCAGGCGCACGTACTTGGCCTCTTTGTCAGCCTCGGAATACACCACGACCGTCTTGATGCCCAGTTCGCGGCAGGCGCGCTGGATGCGAAGAGCGATTTCGCCGCGGTTCGCGATCAGAATTTTTTCAAACATGGTCTCTCTCTGCGAGAACAGGAGCGGTCCCGCTGCGTGCCGGCACGGCACATCGGGCGCGCGACCGCGGGGCTGGTTGCCGCCGTGGCCGCAAAACTGCGCGGAACTGCATGGAACTGCACGGAACGGGCCGCGATGCCCGGGGCATCCCCGGCGTCACGAAACGCCCTGGAGAGCCGCGCCGGTGCTGCCCGGGGGCCACGAGGGTGGCCGATGGCAGCGGGCGGCGAGGCATCTCGGCCGGGAATCAGCCAATGACGAACAGCGGCTGGCCGTATTCCACCGCCTGGCCGTTCTCGACCAGGATTTCCTTGATGACGCCGGCCTTGTCGCACTCGATTTCGTTGAGCAGCTTCATGGCTTCGATGATGCAGACGGTCTGGCCTTCCTTGACCGTGTCGCCGACGTTGACGAAGGGCGCGGCGCCCGGCGACGGTGCACGGTAGAACGTGCCCACCATCGGCGAGGTCACCACATGGCCGGCGGGCAGCTGGACGGCCGGTTCGGCGGCCGGCGCGGCGGCGCCGACGGGCGCTGCGGCCGGGGCGGCGGGCAGCGCCTGCATCTGCGGCATGGCCATCGGCGCGGCGATGATTTGCGGCGGTTGCTTGACGATGCGTACCTTGCCGTCGCCTTCGGTGACTTCCAGCTCGGAGATGCCGGATTCGGCCACCAGGTCGATGAGCGTCTTCAGCTTGCGCAGATCCATCTTTTTATCCTCCTGAATCGGGTTGTCCGGCCGCTGCCGTGGAAGGCCGCGGCGGAAGAAATCGTTGTGGCGGCCGCCAGGGATCCGCGCCCGCCGTGCCAGTGCACGCGCAACGGGCGCAGGCCGCCGGGCGGCGCGCGCATGGTCTCAATAAATCTGGCGGGGTTCAGCTCCCCGAACTCCCGGGTGGCGCCTGCTCCTGGGCCAGCGCATAGTCCAGTGCCAGCAGGTAACCCTGCCAGCCCAGCCCGCAGATCACCCCGACTGCCACGTCGGAGAAATAGGAGTGGTGGCGGAAGCTCTCGCGCCGGTGCACGTTGGACAGGTGCACCTCGACGAACGGGATCGCCACCCCGGCCAGCGCATCGCGCAGCGCCACGCTGGTATGCGTATAGGCCGCGGGGTTGATGACGATAAAGTCGACGCCTTCCTCGCGCGCCGCGTGGATGCGGTCGACCAGTGCCCCTTCATGATTGGACTGGAACGTAGCCAGCGAGATGCCGGCCTTTGCCGCACGTTCGGCCAGCGCCGCGTCGATGTCGGCAAGGGTCGTGTGCCCGTAGGTGTCCGGCTCGCGCGTGCCCAGCAGGTTGAGGTTTGGCCCATGCAGGACCAGCACCTTGCGGTAGCGGGCTGAGCGACGGATGGAGCGGGTTGCAGTCACGGCGGCTCGACCAGATCAACGAAATTGCGCGGAGATTACCGTAGCTTAGAGGGATTTGTCTAGCGTGCGATACAAGGTATGAGGGCCGGACGCCACGCTTCGATGCCCTTTTGAACACTTTCTCGCCATTTGGTGCGACGGACAGTTTAAATCGCCGAAGAAATCCGAAATTCAGCGAAATTGGCGGAAGAATGCCGTCAGGTGCGGGGCAGCACCGCGCGCAGTTCGGCCGCGGTGACCCGGCCCATCTTCCGGTACTTCACCGAGCCGTCCGGGTTGATCACGACGGTATAGGGCAGGCCGCCGGCACTGTTGCCGAAGTTGCGCGACAACTCCGTGCCCGCGAAACCCGCCACGGCGAGCAGGTAGGCCACTGGTACCTTCTTGGTGAACTGCTGAATATTGGCTGCCGAATCGATGCCAATGCCAACAAACTCCACCTCGCGGTTCTTGAATTCGTCATGCAGCGCGGTCAGCTCGGGCATCTCTTCCACGCACGGGCCGCACCACGGTGCCCAGAAGTTCACCACCACGGTCTTGCCGCGCAGCTTGCCCAGGTCCAGGTCGGCGCCGGCAGCATCGGGCAGGCGAGTCTGGAAAAAGGTTTCCACGGCCTGCTCGCTGGCGGGCTTGGGCGAGAACATGAAATGTCCGGCCAGCGCGCCGGCGGCGCAGGCGACCAGGGCAACCCCGATCCACAGCCAGAGGCGGGAGCGGCGGGCGGGTGAGGAGACGGTTTCAGTCATGGAGGGGCCTGGGACCAGGAGTCAGTGGGGCAAATGGCGTAGGCGCATGCTGCGTGATGTGTTGAGCATCCTGGATCAGTCCGGTTCAGCCTCGCCGGCCTTCTCCATCAGCGCACGCACCGCCTGAACGTCGGCGCGCGCCTGGCGCCCCGAGGCGTCGGCACGCACGGCGCCGCGTTCGTCGACGGCATCATACAGTGCAATATGGATGCCGACCGGCGCACCCAGTTCCGCACGCACCTCGCCGGCCAGCAGCCTGGCCTCGCGGCGATCGGGCCACTGGCCCTTCCACAGGAAGCTCAGGGTCTCGACGTCGGCGCGGCCGCCGAAGTGGCGGCTCTCGCTAGTCTCGAAGCCCACCCCGGCATTGAGCAGGTGCAGCGTTGCGTCCTTGGGGCTGTCGCAAAAGCACTGCAGATAGATATCTGAGTGTTCGGTGGCGGTGCCGTTGAGCACGGCGCCGACCAGGTAGGGCCGGAACGGCGCCAGGTCTTCCATCGCCAGCACCGCCAGCCGGCGCAGCAGCGCCAGGATGCGGGGCTGGGTCTCGGCATGGAACAGCGCCTGGTAGGCGCGCACCTCGGCTTCGATCTGTTCGTTGTCGGGCAGCCATTCGCCGGGCACGCGCTGCTCGCCCAGCAACTGGCGCGCGGCCTTGCGCTTGGCGGTGGCGTAGTCGGCACCGTCCTCGGCGATCATGCGGGCGGCGGCCTGGGCGATCTCGTCGCGCAGTCGGGCGGGCTCAAGCTGGGTACGTCGGGTCATGCCTCATGATACCGGAGCAAGGCCCCGTGTCAGGTGTACACGCTGCCGCAGTGCAGCGAAGGCCGCTGGCGCTCGGGTACAATCGGAGGCTTCCTGCCCGGCCCCGCCAGCGGCACAAAACCGCCGCGCGCCGCCGGGTGTCGAGTCCCCAGGCCGAGTCCCCGGCCTGCTTCACGTCTTTCCGGGAACCCATGCATATTCATATCCTTGGCATCTGCGGCACCTTCATGGGCGGCCTGGCGGTGCTGGCCAAGCAGGCCGGGCACCGCGTCACCGGCTGCGATGCCAATGTCTACCCGCCGATGAGCACCCAGCTCGAGGCCCAGGGGATCGAGCTGATCGAAGGCTTCGACCCCGCCCAGCTGTCGCTGGAGCCGGACCTGTTCGTGATCGGCAATGTGGTGTCGCGCGGCAATCCGCTGATGGAAGCCATCCTCGACCGCAACCTGCCCTACGTGTCGGGCCCGCAATGGCTGGGCGAGCACGTGCTGGCGCGCAAGTGGGTGCTGGCGGTGGCCGGCACGCACGGCAAGACCACCACCACCTCGATGCTGGCCTGGATCCTGGAAGATGCCGGCTACAACCCGGGCTTCCTGGTGGGCGGCGTGCCGCAGAACTTCGGCATCTCGGCGCGCGTGACCGAATCCGACTTCTTCGTGATCGAGGCCGATGAGTACGACACCGCCTTCTTCGACAAGCGCAGCAAGTTCGTCCACTACCGCCCGCGCACGGCCATCCTGAACAACCTGGAATACGATCACGCCGACATCTTTCCGGATCTGGACGCGATCGAGACCCAGTTCCACCACCTGGTGCGCACCGTGCCCGGCCAGGGCCGGCTGGTGGTCAACGGCGTGGAAGCGAGCCTGGCGCGCGTACTCGAGCGCGGCTGCTGGAGCGAGGTCGAGCAGTTCGGCGTGGGCGACTGGCGCGAGAGCGATGCCGCCGGCGCCGAGGCCGCGCCCGGCAAGGACGCCTTTGACGTCTGGTTCGGCGAGTCCGTCGCCGGCACCGTGGTGTGGGACCTGCAGGGCACCCACAACCGCATGAACGCGCTGGCGGCGATCGCTGCCGCGCGCCACGTCGGCGTGCCGGTGGCGCAGGCGATCGAGTCCCTGGGACGCTTTGCCAACGTCAAGCGCCGCATGGAAGTGCGCGGCGTGGCCAGCGGCGTGACCGTCTACGACGATTTCGCCCACCACCCGACCGCGATCCAGACCACGCTGGAAGGCCTGCGCCGCCGTGTGGGGAATGCCCGCATCCTGGCCGTGCTGGAGCCGCGCTCCAATACCATGAAGCTGGGTGTGATGAAAGCCCAGTTGCCGGCCAGCCTGGAACAGGCTGACCTGGTGTTCGGCTACGGCGCCCCGGCTGGCAAGGACGCACTCGGCTGGGACCTGGCCGGCTCGCTGGCGCCGCTGGGCGCCAAGGCCGGCGCCTTCCACGACCTGGCCGAGCTGGTGCAGGCCGTGCGCGCCGCGGCGCAGCCGGGCGACCACGTGCTGGTGATGAGCAACGGCGGCTTCGGCGGCGTGCACCAGAAGCTGCTGGACGCGCTGTCCCAGCGCTGACCGACGCGAAGGACCATCATGCTGCTGTACCTGCACGGATTCCGCTCCTCGCCACAGTCGTTCAAGGCCCGGCTGGTGCAGGAGCGCATGCGCGAGTGGGGCGTGGGCCGCTACTACGCCTGTCCCACGCTCAATGTCTCGCCGGAAATGGCCATTGCACAGGCTGAAGCCGCGATCCGGGCCGCGCAGGCGACCGGCGACCAGGAAATCGCCATCGTCGGCTCGTCGCTGGGCGGTTTCTACGCGCGCTGGCTGGGCGAGCGCCACGGCTGCAAGACCGTGCTGCTCAACCCGGCCATCCACCCCTGGACCGACCTGGAGCAATACCTGGGCGAACAGCCGCTGTGGCACGGCGGCGGCTCGGTCACGGTCGAGCGCCGCCACCTGAAGGAACTGCTGGACCTGCGCGTGGATACCATCACTCGCCCGGAGCGCTATTACCTGCTCGCCGCCACCGGCGACGCGGTGCTGGACTACCGTGAAATGGTGGCCGCCTGCCCCGGCGCGCAGATCCGGGTGATCGAGGGCAGCGACCACGGCATCAGCGAATTTGCCGACTACGTTGACGATGTGCTCGCCTTCTGCGGCTATGGCCCGGATGGCAAGGTGCCATCAGGCGCAGGCCCGGCATGAGCGCGCAGTCTGCGCGCCGCTGCGGCTGGAGTTCGCACCTGCCTTTCGATGCGGCCATCACGCCCAATCTGCGGCGCTGGGTCACCGGCGATGACGGCTCGCTGACCGCGCGGCTGGTGTCGGCGTCGGAGCGCTTTCGCGTGGCCCGGCTGCTGCAGCGCCCGCTGCGGCCGCTGGCCGACGAATGGCAGGCGCTGGGGCAGGGCGACCGCACCCCGGCGCTGACGCGCGAGGTGCTGCTGATCTGCGACGATATTCCCGCCGTGTTCGCCCACACCGTGGTGCGCCAGCGCCATGCGCGCCGCGACTGGCCCTTCCTGCGCGGGCTGGGCGAGCGGCCGCTGGGCGGCAGGCTCTTTGTCGATCCCGCGGTCGAACGTGACCCGTTCCAGTTTGCGCGGCTGCTGCCGCACCATCCGCTGCGTCAGGCGTTGCGGCGCGTGCTGCCGGTGATGGCGCCGGTGCCCATGCTGCCGGCGCGGCGCTCGGTGTTCCGCCGTGGCGACGGCGTCATGCTCGTGACCGAGGTCTTCCTGCCCGACCTGCTGACTCGGCCATCCCCGGCGACTGTGGTGGGCGCGCTTGCGCACATCAAAGACCGTGGCCCGGTTTTCACGCACGCTACCAAAATGAACCAAGAGCCAATGCCATGAAACTGCAAGGTCGGGTTGCCATCATCACCGGTGCCGCCGCCGGCATCGGCTTTGCCACCGCGCAGCGCTTTGCCGCCGAGGGGGCCATCCTCGTACTGTGCGACGTGCAGGAAGCGCGCGTGCGCGAAGCCGCCGACAAGCTGGCCGCTGGCGGCGCCACCGTGTCGGCTTACCGTGTCGACGTGACCCGGCGCGACGAGGTCGACGCCATGGTGGCAGCGGTGATGGCCGCGCATGGCCGCATCGATATCCTGATCAACAACGCCGGCATCACCAGGGATGCGCGCCTGGTCAAGATGACCGAGGCCCAGTTCGACGCCGTCATCGACGTCAACCTGAAGGGCGTGTTCAACTGCGCCCAGGCCGTCGCCACCATCATGACCGATCAGGGCCGGGGCGTGATCCTGAACGCGTCGAGCGTGGTCGGCCTGTATGGGAACTTCGGCCAGACCAACTACGCGGCCAGCAAGTTCGGCGTGATCGGCTTTACCAAGACCTGGGCGCGCGAGCTCGGTCCCAAGGGCGTGCGCGTCAACGCGGTGTGCCCGGGCTTCGTCAACACCGAGATCCTGAAGACCATTCCGGAGAAGGTGCTCGACGGCATAAAGCAGTCCTGCTGGCTGCGCCGCCTGGCCGAGCCGGCCGAGATCGCCAGCATCTACGCCTTCCTGGCCAGCGACGACGCCAGCTACGTCAACGGCGTGGCGATCGAAGCCAGCGGCGGCATGTCGCTGTAGGCGTCCACGGCGTCTTCCCGGGCCTTTTCCGCCCTTGCGCGTGCACCGTTGTGATGCGCTGCAGCGAGGGGCGGCCCGGGCGCGGCAGCGGGGGTGCGGTATCATTCCACCTCTGCGGCCACGCCGTTTCGCTACGGGCGGCCCCCCGGCGCGCGGATTGCGCGCCCGCGCTGCCAGCCGTTTCCGTTCGCAGCATTTCTCCCACAGGATCCGCTCCAGCGCCGCCGTGGCGGCGTGACGCGGTTTCCGCGCATTTCTGAAAGTACCGATCGATGCAGTTGCTGTTCGAAGAAGGCGGCGAAATCCGCGCCGGCACCGTGCTGAACCAGCAGGGCGAGGCCTACCAGGTAGAGCTGCCGGCCGGCAAGCGCACCAAGGTCAAATCCCGGGACGTGCTGCTGCAGTTTTCGCAGCCGTCGGCGATCGAGCTGGTGCGCCAGACCGGCGACATGGTGGCGGAGATCGACCTGGACTTCCTGTGGGAATGCGCGCCCGAGGCCGAATTCGGCTTCGCCGAGCTGGCCGCCGAGTACTATGGCGCCGAGCCCGGCCCGGTGCAGCAGGCGGCGCTGGCGATGGCGCTGCACGGCAACCCGGTGTACTTCCGCCGCAAGGGGCGCGGCCGCTACCAGCGCGCGCCCGAAGACCAGCTCAAGGCCGCGCTGGCCGCACTCGAGCGCAAGCGCCAGCAGGCGCTGGTGCAGGCCGAGTACGAAGAACAGCTCAAGGCGCTGACGCTGCCGGAATCGTTCCGCAACAAGGTGCTGCAGCTCTTGTTCAAGCCGGACAAGAACAGCCTCGAATTCAAGGCCATGGACGCCGCCTGCACCGCGCTCGGCATGTCGCCGATGCGGCTAATGGTGGCCGCCGGCGGCGTGGCCAGTGCACGCGCGCTGCATGAGGCCAAGTTCCTGGCCGAGTGCTTCCCCAAGGGCACTGGCTTCCCGGATACCAACGTGCCTGAGCCGTCGGCCGAACTGCCGTTGGCCGAGGTCGAGGCCTTCTCGATCGACGACGTCACTACCACCGAGATCGACGATGCGCTGTCGGTGACCAGGCTGCCCGACGGCAAGCTGCGCATCGGCATCCATATCGCCGCGCCCGCGCTGGGCATCCGCCGCGCAGAGCCGCTCGACGCGATCGCGCGCCAGCGGCTGTCCACGGTCTACTTCCCGGGCGACAAGATCACCATGTTGCCGGACCCGGTAGTGGAGCGCTACACGCTGCAGGAAGGGCGCACATGCCCGGCGCTGTCACTGTATGTGACGGTGGACCCGAGCGTGTGGCTGATCACCGGCAGCGAGACCCGTGCCGAGATGGTGCCGATCGCCGCCAACCTGCGCCACAACCTGCTGGACGAGGTGATCACCGAGGCGTCGCTCTCGGAAGGCACCGGCGACTACCCGTTCCGCGACGCGCTGACGCAGTTGTGGCACTTTGCCGGCTACCTGTACGACGAGCGCCAGAAGGCGCGCCTGGCCAGCGGCCTGCGCCCCGAGACGCACAACCGCGCCGACTTCAACTTCTACCTCGACGACCAGAACGACGGCAGCCAGCGCGTACGCATCGAGCAGCGCAAGCGCGGCTCGCCGCTGGACAAGATCGTGGCCGAGCTGATGATCCTGGCCAACAGCACATGGGGCAAGCTGCTGGCCGACCACGGCGTGCCGGGCATCTACCGCACGCAGAAGGCGTGGGGCATGCACCGCACCCGCATGCAGACCTACCCGGCGCCGCACGAGGGGCTGGGCGTGGCGCAGTACGCGTGGAGCACCTCGCCGCTGCGCCGCTATGTCGACCTGGTCAACCAGTGGCAGATCCTGGCGGTGGCGCAGCACGGCGTGACCGCCAAGCTGGTCGCGCCGTTCAAGCCCAAGGACGCCGACCTGCTGGCCGCGGTGGCCGACTTCGAAGGCACCTACGCCGCCTATGCCGACCACCAGTCGACCATGGAGCGCTACTGGTGCCTGCGCTGGCTCAAGCAGGAGAAGCGCGAGCGCATGATGGCCTCGGTGCTCAAGGAAGGCGCGGTGCGCTTTACCGAGATCCCGCTGGTCACGCGCGTGCCCGAACTGGCCCAGGCGCAGCGCGGCACCCAGGTGCTGCTGGAGATCGGCGAGACCGACGAGATCACGCTGGAGGTGTCTTGCCGCGTGCTGGAAGTCTTTGCCGGTGAGGGCGAGTTGCCTGAGGAAGAGCTCGAAAGCGACGAGGAAGCCGCCGAGGTGTCGGCCGAAGCCGCCGCCGAGGCCGCGGCGGAGCTGGCGGCAGAGCAAGCCGCAGAGCAGGCCGCCGGGGTGCCGGACGAGGCGCTGAAGGAGCCTGCAGGCGCGGACGGCAATGACGAGAACGGCGAGGCGTCGGCCCAGCGCGACACCGGCGGCCCGGCGGCGGGCTGAAGCCTTCGGAAATCGACGGCGCTCACTTACAATGCCAGTCTGATCCGGGGCCCGCGGGCCCCGGTTTGCCATGGCCGCCGGCCCCGTCCGGCCCATGCACCCAAGCCCTCCGAGCCCTCATCCATCCATCGTGAACGCCGCTTTCGCCGCTCCCCGCCACTGGTGGCATGCCAGGTGGCACAACAGCAGTACGCTGGCCAAGGCGCTGGCCGTTTCGCTGGCCGTGCACGCGCTGCTGCTGATGGTGCGAATCGCCGCGCCCGAGGTGTTCGAGATCAAGCGCAGCGACGCCGCGCTGGACGTGGTGCTGGTTAACTCCAAGTCGGCGCAGAAGCCGCGCAACCCGACCGCGCTGGCGCAGGCCAACCTGGACGGCGGCGGCGACCACGATCAACAGCGCGCCACGACGCCGCTGCCTGCGCAGACCGTGACGCAGGAAGGCGACCTGGTGCGCCAGATGCAGCGCCGCGTCGAGCAGCTCGAACAGGAGCAGCAGCGCCTGCTGACCCAGGCGCGCGAGCCCGCGCCTTCGGTGCGCAACCAGCCGCTCAAGCCTGGGGAAAAACGCGAGGACACCCCGCAGCGCGGCCAGGACGAGCGCACCTCGGCCGACGAGATGGCCAGGCTCGAGGCCGAGATCGGCCGTAACCTGGATCACTACGCCAAGCGGCCCAAGCGCTTCCAGCTGACCGCCACCAGCGCCCAGGCGGTTGACTACGCGCAGTATTACGACCGGCTGCGCCGCAAGATAGAGGCGCGCGGCACCACCGACTTCCCGCAACGCGACGGCAAGCCGCTGTACGGCCAGCTGATCCTGGTGATCAACGTCAACCGGCTGGGCAAGCTCGGCTACAACCGCGACGGCTACAACGTCGACGCCATCGACGTGGTCAAGAGCTCGGGCGATCCCGCGCTGGACCGCCAGGCCGTGGCGATCGTGCGCGCGGCCGCACCGTTCGGCGCATTCACGTCGGAGATGGCGGCGCGCCAGGACATCCTCGAAGTCATTTCCACTTTCAAGTTTTCGCGCAGCGGGCTGGAAACCCGCTTGCAGGCACGCTGATGACATCCACTGATTCTTCTGCTTCCTCCCAGGCCACGGCCGACCGCTATGTGGTGATCGGCAACCCGGTCGCGCACAGCCGCTCGCCGGCGATCCACGCCGCCTTCGCGCGCCAGACCGGCGAGGCCGTGCAATACGACCGGCTGGAGGCGCCGCTGGACGGGTTTGCCGACACCGTGCGCAAGTTCTTTGCCGACGGCGGCTACGGCTGCAACGTCACCGTGCCGTTCAAGCTCGAAGCCTATGACCTGGCCGACCGCCTGACCGAGCGCGCCGAGGCCGCCGGCGCGGTCAACACGCTGTGGATCGAAGAGGGCCTGATCCACGGCGACAACACCGACGGCATTGGCCTGGTGCGCGATATCCAGGACAACCTCGACACGCTGATCGAAGGCAAGCGCGTGCTGCTGCTGGGCGCGGGCGGCGCGGCCATGGGCGCGATGCTGCCGCTGATCGAATGCCGGCCGTCGCGCATCGTGGTGGCCAACCGCACCGCCTCGCGCGCCAGCGACATGCTGGAAGAATTCGTCGAAGCCGCGGACCAGTACGGCGTGGAGCTGTGGGGCGGCGGCCTCGATGCGCTCGATGGCCTGTCCGAGGACGAGGCCGTCGACGTGGTGATCAACGCCTCGTCCAGCAGCCTGCATGGCGAAGTGCCGCCGGTGCCTGAATTCCTGCTGGGCGAAGGCGTGCTGGCCTACGACATGATGTACGGCGCCGAGCCCACGGTGTTCCTGCAGTTCGCCGCGCGCTGCGGCGCGCGTACCAGCGACGGCCTGGGCATGCTGGTCGAACAGGCGGCCGAAGCCTTCTACATCTGGCGCGGCGTGCGCCCCCGTACCGCCCCCGTGCTGGCCGAGCTGCGCGCCGCGCTGCAGGCCGAACGCAAGGGCTGACCGGGGCGCCGCCAGCCGTGGCCAACCGCAACCGCACGACCGGCGCCAGCCGCAGCGCAGCCTCCACACGCACGGTGCTCAACCCGGTCCGCTGGCTCGGCTACCTGCTGGGCTGCGTGGCCGCGGGCGTGGTGGCGATGCAGCTGTATTTCTTCGTGCAGATCGCCTCGTGGCAGTACATCAATCCGTCGACGACCACCTTCATGCGCGCCGAGCGCTGGCGGCTGTGCGGTCTCAATGTGTGGAACTGCGGCATCGACCGGCAATGGGTACCGTACGACCGCATCTCGCGCAACCTCAAGCGCGCAGTGATCGCCAGCGAGGACGCCGACTTCGTCAACCATCCGGGCTATGAGCTGGACGCCATGCTCGATGCGTGGGAGCGCAACAAGAAGCGCGGGCGCATCGTGCGCGGCGGGTCGACCATCACGCAGCAGCTGGCCAAGAACCTGTTCCTGTCCTCCGAGCAGCACTACCTGCGCAAGGGCCAGGAGCTGGCGATCACGTGGATGCTCGAGTTCTGGCTCGACAAGCAGCGCATCTACGAGATCTACCTGAATTCGGTGGAGTGGGGCGAGGGTGTGTTCGGCGCGCAGGCCGCGGCGCAGCACTACTTCCGCACCAGCGCCGACAAGCTCAGCGTGGGCCAGTCCGCGCGCCTGGCCGCGGCGCTGCCGGCGCCCAAGTGCTTCGACAAGAAGGAATACTGCGCCAACGTGCGCGTGAATTTCCGCGCCAAGGCGGGGATCATCGCGCGGCGGATGGGGGCGGCGACCTTGCCGGACTGACGCCCCCGGGATTCAGCTAAGCCAGCCCTTGCGGCGGAAATACACCAGCGGAATCGCCGCCGACACCGCCATCAGCGCGATCGCCCACGGATAGCCCGCGGCCCAGTCCAGCTCCGGCATGATCTTGAAGTTCATGCCATAGATGCTGGCGATCAGCGTAGGCGGCATCAGCGCCACCGACACCACCGAGAACAGTTTGATGATCTTGTTCTGGTTGATGTTGATGAAACCGACGGTCGCGTCCATCAGGAAGTTGATCTTGTCGAACAGGAACGCGGTGTGGTTCTCGATCGAGTCGATATCGCGCAGGATCTGGCGGGCCTCGTCCTGCTGCTCGGCCGACAACAGCTGGCTGCGCATCAGGAAGGACACCGCGCGGCGCGTGTCCATCACGTTGCGGCGGATGCGGCCATTCAGATCTTCCTCGCGGGCGATGGTTTCCAGCACGTCGGCGGCCGCAGCGTCGGTCACGTTCTCGGCCAGCACGCGGCGGCTGGCTTCTTCGAGCCGCTCGTAGACTTCCTCGATCGAGTCGGCGGAGTACTCGGCGTCGGTCGCGTACAGGTCCATCAGCACGTCCTTGGCATTGCGCACCGAACCTGGCCGCATGCGCGCGCGCAGCCGCACCAGCCGGAACACCGGCAGGTCTTCGTCGTGGATGGAGAACAGCACGTCGCGCGTCAGCACGAAGGCCACGCGCACGTTGCGCGACACCTCTTCCTCGGCCAGCAGGAAGTCGGTGCGGATATGGATATTCTCGTCCTCGCCCTCGAAGTAGCGGGCTGACGCCTCCAGGTCGCCGAGGTCTTCCAGTTCCGGAAGGGCGACGCCGTAGGCTTCCTTGATCCAGTTCAGCTCTTCATCGTCCGGATTGATAACGTCGATCCAGATCGGCTTGTGCTGCAGCAGCTCATTGCGCTCGTCGACCTGCTCCTGGGCGAGCCGGCCTTTTTGCAGGACGAACAGGTTGATCATCCCCGGGATTCCTTATTACTGATTGCGACGAAAAAAACTAAGACAAGCGCGAAGACAAGCGCAGGCGGCTCGCCGCATCCCAGGTGCTCCGTCATGCCCTCTCATGGCCTCGCGGGTCGCTGCAACGCAGCCGCAAAGGCCGGGCCACGGGCAAGCGTGATCGCGCTGTGCCGCGGCTGCCAGACTCGGTGGACTGGGCGCACGGTACAAGACGATGGCGTTTGCCTGGGTTGGCTGGCTAGCCGGGAGAGGGAAGATCCGCAACGATGCGGCGCGCATGGATGGCGCCGCCGGTGGCACGGAAAGACACTCGCCCGCAGTTCTGCTGCGGGCGAGTCCGACGAGGCGCGGAGCCGGGTGCTCCGGGCGGGTCGTCGTTACGCAGCCCGCAGTGACATGGCATTCGCAGAGGTCGCAGCGCTGCTGCGGCAACTCGAACACCCGATGCTACTGCCCACGTAATTTCTCCGGGATTGTGATGGGCGCGAGTGTAGCCCAACGAAGGGTGGCTTGTTAAGTGAAATCTCCGCGTCGGCGGCCTGCCGTTGCGCCATGCCCCCGTCAGCCCATGGCGCCCCGCAGCCGGCGCCACAGCAGCGGCGCCAGCATTACCGAGGACAAGGCCAGGAACATCAGCACGATCGCGGCGTAATCCTGCCAGTGCGGCTGCTCCCCCAGCAGCCACATGCCCGAAAACACCCCGACCACCGGGATAAACATGATCGACAGGCTCGACACCACCGGCGGCAGGCTGCGCGCCAGCCCGAACCAGACCAGGTGGCAGAAGGCGAAGACCACCACCGCGTTGTAGGCGATCGCGCCCCATTCGATGGCCGTGGGCATGCGCCAGCCGTCTTCCAGCAGCAGCGAGCCGGCCAGCAGGAAAGGCAGCGTGATCGCCAGCATCCAGAAGGTCATGGCGCCGATCGGCACGCGGGTCTGGGTACGCTTCATCAGCTGGGTGCCAAAGCCCCAGCCAGCCGCGGCCAGCAGCATCAGCAGGGTGCCGGCGGGGCTGCCGGTCAGCGCGCTGAGCTCGCCCGACAGCAGCAGCACGGTGCCGGTCAGCGCGCAGCCGATGCCGAACCAGGCCCAGCCGCTGATGCGCTCGCGGAAGAACACCAGCCCCCACACCACCGCCCAGATCGGCATGGTGTAGCCCAGGATGGCGGCCCGGCCCGACGAGAGCATCTTGACCGCGACGATGGCAAACAGGTGCCAGACCACCATGTTGGGAAGGGCCAGGCGGAACACCGTGCCCCATTCGCGGCGCGGCACTGCCAGCGAGTCGCCGCGCAGCCGCAGCGCCAGGCCCAGCGCCAGCAGGCCGCCGGCCATGCACAGCAGCCGGAAACCAAGGGGCGGGAAGTGCGCCACCCCTACCTTCATGATGGGCCAGTTGATGCCCCAGGCAAGGGTGAGGATGATTAGCAAGAAGATACCGCGGCGATCGAGAGACATGGAGGAGGGCGGCTGGCTGTGCGCGATGCCGCTCTTTGTTTTGAGACGAAGCGCAAAACCATAGCACGCAGCGGGTAAAATTGCCGAAAGCGACATATGCTGCAGGGATGAATGATGTTCACGCCGCTGCGGCCAACCGCGCCGGCCGTTCCAGTGGGGCGCCGGCGCCACCAGGATATCCGAGTACCCATGACTTTCACCGAGCAGCTTGCTGCCGCCTGGCAGCGCAACGATTCCCTTCTCTGCGTCGGGCTCGATCCTGACCCGCACAAGCTGCCGCTGTCCCTGACCGGGGCGGGCGGTGCCATCTTCTCGTTCTGCCGCGAGATCGTCGACGCCACCGCCGACCTGGTCTGCGCCTTCAAGCCGCAGATTGCGTATTTCCACTCGCAGCGCGCCGAGGACCAGCTCGAGCAGCTGATCCACTATATCCACGACGCCCACCCCGGCATCCCGGTGATCCTGGACGCCAAGCGCGGCGATATCGGCTCGACCGCCGAGCACTATGCGCTGGAGGCGTTCGAGCGCTACAAGGCTGACGCGGTCACGGTCAGCCCGTACATGGGCTTCGATTCGATGCAGCCCTACCTGGCCTACCCGAACCGCGGCGTGATCGTGCTGTGCCGCACTTCCAACCCGGGCGGCTCCGACGTGCAGTTCCTGCAGGTCGACGGCAAGCCGCTGTACCAGTTGGTGGCCGAGGCCGCGCGCGAGCGCTGGAATACCACCGGCCAGATGGGCTTGGTGGTGGGTGCGACTTTCCCCAACGAGATCGCGCGGGTGCGCCAGATCGTGGGCGACATGCCGTTGCTGATCCCGGGCATCGGCGCGCAGGGCGGGGATATCGAGGCCACGGTCAAGGCCGGGCGCACCGCGGATGGCACGGGGATGATGATCAATTCGTCGCGTGCCATTCTCTACGCCAGCCGCGAGAAGGACTTTGCCACGGCGGCGCGCAATGTCGCGCTGCAGACGCGGGAGACGATCAACCGCTATCGGCACGGCTGAGGCCGGGCGGCAGGTGAAGACAAAAAAACCGCGTCGGAAAACGGCGCGGTTTTTTGTTGGCGGTACCCCAGGGCCGGCGGCGTCAGGCCTCGTTCCGCACCAGTTCCAGCAGCCCCCGCATCGCATGCTCGGCCGCCTGGCGGCGGATCATGCCGCGATCGCCGCGAAAGCGCTGCGTCTCGGTCAGGGTGGTGATGCGGTTGCTCCAGCCAAAGCACACCATGCCCACCGGCTTTTCCGGCGTGCCGCCGTTGGGGCCGGCCACGCCGGTGATTGACAGCGACACCTGGGCACGGCTGTTCAGCAGCGCGCCTTCGGCCATGGCGCGTGCCACTTCCTCGCTGACCGCGCCATGATCGCGGATCAGCTTGGCGGGCACGCCCAGCATGGTGGTCTTGGCCTCGTTGGAGTAGGTAACGAAGCCGCGCTCGAACCAGCCGGACGAGCCCGATACGTCGGTGATGGCGGCCGCCACCAGGCCGCCGGTGCAGGATTCGGCGGTGGCCAGCATCAGCGATTTGTCGGCAAGGGCGACCCCGGCCTGGATGGCGAGCTGGTCGAGCAGGCGGCTGACGGACATGATGGACTCGGGGGTGGGTTCTGGTTATCGGGGCGATTGGGGTCGGCTCAGAACGAGCGCCACAGCGCAAACACCAGCAGGGTGTAGAAGGCGGCAAAGATGTCGTCGAACATCACGCCGAAGCCGCCGCGCAGGCCCGGGCCCTTGAGCGTGCGGTCGTAGTAGCCGATCGGCGCGGGCTTGGCGATATCGAACAGCCGGAACCACAGGAAGGCGGCGAACTGCCCCCAGAACCCGGTCGGCGTGACAAAGACCAGCACCAGCCAGAACGCGATGATCTCGTCCCAGACCATGCTGCCGTGGTCGTGCACGCCCATGTCGCGCGCGGTGCGGGCGCAGGCCCACAGGCCGACGAGGAAGCCCCCGCCGATGATCCACAGCCACGTGGTGGGCTCGATCCACAGCGAGATCGCCACGAACGACAGCCAGGCATAGACGGTGCCGACCGTGCCGGGGCTGATGGGCGACAGGCCCGAGCCGAAGCCGAAGGCGATCAGGTGCGCCGGATGGCTCAGCATGAAGCGCGCCGTCGGGCGCGTGACCTTGACGGTCTGGCCGGCTTCCAGGGTCAGGGCGGGGTCGCGCGGCGCGGCCCCGGGAGGGAAGGTGGACATCAGTTTGGCTCGAGTGATGCGGGTGCTGCTTATGGTTATGGCCTGCTTGTTATGGCCGGCTTGCACCGCATGCTGCGGGACTCCCGTGCCCGCGCGGCGCGCCGATGCCGGCATCATGACATGCCTGTGCCCCGGTGTCAGGGGGAAGCGAAATGGTCGAAGCTGGCGCCCTCGTAGCGGGTCGGGTTGCCGGCGGCGTCGACCAGGCGCAGGCCCGGCTCCGGCGTGATGGTGCCGACGCGCGCCAGCGGCAGCGCCAGCCGTTCGCTGATCGCGGCAATGGCGTCGCGGTTGCCCGCCGGGGCGGTGAAGCAGAGTTCGTAGTCGTCACCGCCGGCCAGCACGCATTCGCGCTGGATCGCGTCCGGCTGGCTGGCCAGCACCGCCGAGCGCGGCAGTGCATCGACGTCGACCAGGGCACCCACCTGCGAGCGCGCCAGGATATGGCCGAGATCGCCGACCAGCCCGTCGGAGATATCGAGTGCGGCATGCGCCACGCCGCGCAGCGCCATGCCCAGCGCCACGCGTGGCGTGGGCGTGTCCATGCGCGGACGGACCTGGCTGAACTCGGGCTCCGGCAGCAGCCATTCGCCGCGGCAGTCGCCCAGCGCCAGGCGCGCGTCGCCGAGCGTGCCGGAAATCCAGATATCGTCGCCGGGGCGTGCGGCGTCGCGTCGCAGCGCGGCGCGCACCGGCACGTCGCCGAATACCGTCAGCGACAGCGTCAGCGGTCCGCGCGTGGTGTCACCGCCGACCAGCTCGCAGCCATGGGCATCGGCCAGCGCCAGCATGCCCTCGGCCAGCTCGGCCAGCCAGGCGGGATCGGCCTCGGGCAGGGCCAGCGCCAGGGTAAAGGCGCGCGGCTCGGCGCCCATCGCGGCCAGGTCGGACAGGTTGACCGCCAGCGCCTTGTGGCCCAGCGCGCGCGGCGCCACGTCCGGGAAGAAGTGCCGGCCGCTGACCAGCATGTCGGTGCTGATGGCCAGGTGATGGCCGGGGCGGCCCTCGATCAGCGCGCAGTCGTCGCCCACGCCGAGCGCGGCCTTGCGCACCGGCCGCGTGAAGTAGCGGCGGATCAGGTCGAACTCGGAAAGCTGGGCAGGCTGGGCGTGGGACATCGCAGTGGACAAGTAGTGGCCCGGCCGGCCAGGACGGGAAGAGTGCGGCGGGCGCGTGGCGGTATCCGGCCTTGCGGATCCGGGCCCGGCGCTGGCGCGCGTCAGGATGGGGTGCGCCCGACATTTCAGCAAGATACTGCCGCGCATGACAGCCGTGACCGCAGCGAGGCCCCTCGCATCCGCCGGGTGACGCTACGCCTGCTGGTATTGGCCACAAGGTTGGGGCATATTGTACTGAATCGCAAAGGTGCCCCACGCAAAACGCTTATTGTGAAATAGTATTTCACTATATAAAATGCTGGGTTCCAAAGGAAGAGAAGGGCGGACACGTGGAGCCGGTCCGCCGATCGTCCCCGCCACGTCAATGACGGCTCCACCGATTGGAAGATGCGCCGATGACCAGCCCTCAGCAGTCCCCGTCCCAAGACGATCTGAAACAGCAGCAGCGTGAGGCGCTGCGCAAAGCGGCCCTCGAGTATCACGAGTTTCCGACCCCCGGAAAGATCTCCGTCACCCCGACCAAGCCGCTGTCGAACCAGCGCGACCTGGCCCTGGCCTATTCGCCGGGCGTGGCCGCCGCCTGTGAAGAGATCGTTGTCGATCAGGCCAATTCCTTCCGCTACACCGCGCGCGGCAACCTGGTGGCCGTGATCACCAACGGCACCGCCGTGCTGGGCCTGGGCGACATCGGTGCCGCGGCCTCCAAGCCGGTGATGGAAGGCAAGGCCGGCCTGTTCAAGAAGTTTGCCGGTATCGATGTGTTCGATATCGAAGTCGACGAGAAGGACCCCGAGAAGCTGGTCCAGATCATCGCCGCGCTGGAACCGACCTTCGGCGGCATCAACCTGGAAGACATCAAGGCACCGGAGTGCTTCTACGTCGAGCGCAAGCTGCGCGAGAAGATGAAGATCCCCGTCTTCCACGACGACCAGCACGGTACCGCCATCGTGGTGGCCGCGGCCATCATCAATGGCCTGAAGGTGGTCGGCAAGGACATCAAGAAGGTCAAGCTGGTTGCCTCGGGCGCCGGCGCGGCCGCGCTGGCCTGCCTGGACCTGCTGGTCGACATCGGCCTGCCGATCGAGAACATCTGGGTGACCGACCTGGCCGGCGTGGTCTATGAAGGCCGTACCGAGCTGATGGACCCGGAAAAGGCCCGCTTCTGCCAGAAGACCGACAAGCGCAAGCTGGCCGAGGTCATCGACGGCGCCGACATCTTCCTGGGCCTGTCCGCCGCGGGCGTGCTCAAGCAGGAGATGGTCCAGCGCATGGCCGACAAGCCGCTGGTGCTGGCGCTGGCCAACCCGAACCCGGAAATCGCGCCGGAACTGGTCAAGGAAGTGCGCCCGGACGCCGTGATGGCTACCGGCCGTACCGACTACCCGAACCAGGTCAACAACGTCCTGTGCTTCCCGTTCATCTTCCGCGGTGCGCTGGATTGCGGCGCCACCACGATCACGCGCGAGATGGAAATCGCCGCGGCCAAGGCGCTCGCCGAGCTGGCCCGCCAGGAGCAGAGCGACATCGTCGCCACCGCCTATGGCATCCAGGACCTGTCGTTCGGCCCTGAATACCTGATCCCGAAGCCGTTCGACCCGCGCCTGATCGTCAAGGTGGCACCGGCCGTGGCGGAAGCCGCGATGAAGTCGGGCGTGGCCGCTCGTCCGATCGAGGACATGGACGCCTACCGCCTGCAGCTGCAGCAGTTCGTGTACCACTCGGGCACGCTGATGAAGCCGATCTACGCCGCCGCGCGCAAGGTCGAGATGGAGAAGAAGCGCATCGTCTTCGCCGAGGGCGAGGAAGAGCGCGTGCTGCGCGCGGTGCAGGTGATCGTCGACGAAAAGCTGGCCAACCCGATCCTGATCGCCCGCCCGGCCGTGCTGCAGCACCGCATCGAGCGCTTCGGCCTGCGCCTGCGCCCCGGCGTGGACTTCACCGTGGTCAACCCCGAGCACGACGAGCGCTTCCGCGACTATTCCGATCAGTACTACCGGATGATGGCGCGCGAAGGCATCACGCCGCAGTACGCCAAGCTGGAACTGCGCCGCCGCACCACGCTGATCGGCGCCATGCTGGTCAAGCAGGGCGAGGCCGACGGCATGATCTGCGGCACCGTCAGCAACACCGCGGCGCACCTGCGCTACATCGACCAGGTGCTGGGCGGGACCAACAAGGTCTATGCCGCCATGAACGGCCTGGTGCTGCCGGGCCGTCAGATCTTCCTGGTCGACACCCACGTCAACGTCGATCCGACCGCCGAAGAACTGGCGCAGATCACGCTGATGGCGGCCGAAGAACTCAAGCGCTTCGGCATCGAGCCCAAGGTCGGCCTGCTGTCGCATTCCAACTTCGGCTCGTCCGAAGCGCCTTCGGCCCGCAAGATGCGCGATACCCTCGCGATCCTGCGCGAACGCGCCCCGGAACTCGAGGTCGATGGCGAAATGCACGGCGACAGCGCGCTCGACCAGAAGCTGCGCGACCAGCTGGTGCCGGACGGCACGCTCAAGGGCGAAGCCAACCTGCTGGTCTGCCCGAACATCGACGCGGCCAATATCTCGTACAACCTGCTCAAGGTTGCCGCGGGCAATAACGTCGCGATCGGGCCGATCCTGCTGGGCGTGAATGCGCCGGTGCACATCCTGACGCCGTCGGCGACGGTGCGCCGCATCGTCAACATGACCTCGCTGGTCGTGGTCGACGCTGCCGCCAAGCGTTAATCCGTCGCATCACAAATGTGGCGAAAAGCCGGGCTTGCCCGGCTTTTTTTGTGTAGGTATGTAAGCGGTTAGTATGCGCACACATACGCTTAACATATTGAAACAATTGAAGAATTAGCGCCGGCGCTGGACCGGGATTGATTAATTGCGTGCATGCGCGTAACCTTACGCCTTTGAATACAGGCGCTCGCCATGAGCGCCCCGGTGCGGCCGGCATCCATCGCGCTCCTGACCAGGTGGCGCAGGGCGCTGGCCAGGGTGGCCCGGACAGATCGTCTACCCAACCAGCGGCAGGCTCGATTTCCGGTTCAACCAAGACAAGCAACGTGGGTTTCCAAGTTCCTCTGATGCGGCACGCAACGCGCATGCTCGCCCGGTCCTTGACTGGCGCGGCGCTGGTGCTGGCCCTGGCGCAGCCGACACTGGCGCGGCAGGTGCAGACCGAAGGGATGGGAACCATTGCAGTGCAGCAGTTGCCCAACGAAGCACGGCAGACCCTGGACCGCATTGAGGCCGGCGGCCCGTTCCCGTATGACAAGGACGGATCCAGATTCGGCAACTACGAACGCATCCTGCCGCAACAAGAACGCGGGTATTACCGCGAATACACGGTCAGGAGTGCCAGAAGCCGGAACCGGGGAGCCAAGCGGATCGTATGCGGCGGGGAACAACGCGCTGCCAACGATTGTTATTACACGGAAGATCACTACAACAGCTTCAAACGGATACTCAAATGATGACTGACATTTTCGGACTGGGCGACGCCCTTGCCGCCCGCGAAGAGCGCGGCGCCGGAGATGGCTGGCAGCGGGCTCAGCAGCAGGCCCAGAACCTATACGACAACGTGCTGATGATGCCGCGCCAAGAGCTGACGCACAAACTCCCGCCCGCGACCGCGCCTGTGGCCATGCCTACCGGTGCGGGCTGGGCTGACGGCACCAGCGAGGGGGCCATGAATCTGTTCAAGACGGTGCGTCCGAACATCGTCCAGTCGATCCGTGCGTTCCGCGTGCCCGAGCTGGCCCAGGCGGCCGCGGATCTTGGCCAGCATTTCCTGTATGCCAACTGCGCGCATTGCGCCAGCAAGGCGGAGATCCTGGAAACGATCGCGACCTCGTTCACGTTCCCGAAGCATTTCGGCAAGAACTTCGATGCGCTGGCCGATTGCCTGACCGACATGATCTACAAGGCCGGCCCGCAGCCGGGCTTCGTAATCGTGTTGGAAGGCCTGCCGATCGCGCAGAAGTTCGACAAGGAAGGGCGCGAGGTGCTGCTCGACGTGTTCCGCGACGCTGCTGAATTCTGGGGCGAGCGCAAGGTGCAGTTCCGCGTGTTCTATTCGTTCGCCTGATTGCGCTGACCGGCGTTACCGAGGCGTACCCGGCAAAAAGCCCGCATTTGCGGGCTTTTTGCTTTCTGGCGACGGTTGGTTCTATTCCTGCGGCGGAATGTGACCGTGCGGCGTCAGCCGGTCAATCAGCTCCGGCAACCCTTCGCTCAGCTGCGCGGCCACATCGTCCTGCGACATCCCGGTCGATTGGGCCAGCGATTCCAGCGCACCGGTATCGCCCAGCGCATTGCTCAGCGCCGACGGCGTGACCGGCTGGTTGGCACCGCTGCTGATCCACGAGTTCACCTGCTCGCCCAGCCCGGCCTGCGCCAGGATCTGCTGCAGCGCGCCGATGCCGCCCGCGGCCGCGCCCAGCGCCTGGCTGTTGGCCGGCGCGCCGCCCTGGCCGCCGAGCAGGCCGCCCAGCAGCGAGCCCAGGTCGAGCCCGCCGGTGGCGTTAGCGGGCGCGGCACCGGCGCCGCCGCCCAGGACGTCGCCCAGCAAGCCGCCGAGGCTGCCCAGGCCGCCCAGGCCATCGTCGACCGGCGCTGCAGTATCGCCGGCCTCGCCAGCCTGGCTGCGCTTGCGCATCGCCAGCATTGCCAGCAGCCCGAGCGCCATCATCAGCTTGGGATTGAGTCCGCCGGCACTGCCGTCCTCGCCGCGTGCGTTGCCGAGTTGCCCGAGCACGCCGCCCAGCACGCTATCGAGTAGTCCCATGGTCGACTCCTTTCAGTCAGGGTTGGCGCCAGCCGGGGTGGCTGTCGCCATCAGAATCCGCCAAGCAAGGCGTTGAGTGTCGCCAGGCAGGCCAGTCCGGCGGTCTCGGTACGCAGGATGCGCGGCCCGAGCGACACGCCGGTGAAGCCCGCCTGCCGTGCCACCTGTTCTTCTTCTGGTGACAGGCCGCCTTCGGGGCCGATCAGCAGCGTGACGCCGTTGGCGATCAGCGCTTCGCGCCGCTCCGCCACAAACGCCGGCAGCGATTGCTGCGCGCGCGGCGATACCAGCAGCCGTGCCCCGGCGCCGCCGGACTGCGCCAGCCACGTCTCAAAGTTAGCGACCGGCGCGACCTGCGGCAAGCGATTCCGGCCGCATTGCTCGCACGCGGCCTGCACCAGCGCCTGCCAGTGGGCGTGGCGCTTCTGCGCGCGCTCGCCCGACAGCCGCACCACCGAGCGCGTGGCCTGCAACGGCTGGATCGCATCGACGCCAAGCTCGACCGCCTTCTCGATCAGCCAGTCCATCTTGTCGCCCCCCGCCAGGCCCTGCGCCAGCGTGACGTGGAAGGGCGGCTCGGCCTCGGCCGCGTCATGGGCGCCGATGCGCGCCACGGCATGGCGCTTGCCCAGCTCGACCAGCGTGGCCGCATGGCTGCCGCCGCGGCCGTCGAACAGCGTAATGGCGTCGCCCGGCGCCAGGCGCAGCACCTGGGCGTGGCGTACCACGGGTTCGGGCAGGGGAAAGTCGGATTCGGCGGCCAGCACGGCGTCCGCGCCGCCGACAAAGAAACGTGGTGCCATCAGCTCGCCTGGCCCCCGGATTGGTCCAGCGGCTTGCCAAAGCCCCAGCGATAGCCGTCCGGGTCTTCAACCATGCAGTAGCGGTCGCCCCAGAACTGGTCGGCCGGCGCCATCAGGCTGACCGCGCCGGCGTCGACCGCGCGCGTGTGCATGGCGTCGACATCGTCGCAGTAGACATAGAAGGTCTGCGGGCATTCGACGCCCAGCGAGCGCGGCGTGCGCGCGGTGCTGCCCCAGGCGCCTTCGGGCGCGAACATCACCACCAGCTGGCCCTGGTAGTGCATCTCGGCATGGGTCGGCACGCCGTTTTCGTCGACGACGTGGCCCGCGGTGAAGCCGAAGGCGCGGCCGTAGAAGTCCAGCGCGGCGCGGCCGTTGGCGACGGTCAGGTAGGGGGTGAGCCAGGGGGTGTTGGCCGGTCTGGTCATGATCGTCTCCTGGAATGCGGGAAACCCGGCGCGGCTGGCGCGCCGCGCGGTGCGAGTGTGCATCTTACGCGTGCGGGACGGCGCTGTCGAAATGCGGTGCAGCGGCGTCACCATTGTTTGCAGGTGAAGCATCAGGCATGTTCGTGGCCGGATAGTTCGGATCCCGTGGCCGGGCAGGGGAGTGGCGCCGATGGCGCCGGCGGTAGAGCGCCCCACCCACCCGCCGGCCGCCTCCGCCAGACCGGAAAACCCACTAGCTTCTGCTAAAATTGCGGTTTTCCCGCGCTCAGGTCCACGCCCGCATGTCCGCCCTTGCCCATCCCGCCACAAGTCCTTTTGCTTCCCAGCCTTCCAAGCTGATGGCCGATGCCATCCGCGTGCTTGCCATGGACGCCGTCCAGCAGGCCAATTCCGGCCATCCCGGTGCGCCGATGGGCATGGCAGATATCGCCGTGGCGCTGTGGGGCCGGCACCTGAAGCACAACCCGACCAACCCGCAATGGGCCGACCGCGACCGCTTCGTGCTGTCCAACGGGCACGGCTCGATGCTGATCTATTCGCTCTTGCACCTGACCGGCTATGAGCTGCCGGTGGAAGAGCTGAAGAACTTCCGCCAGCTGCACAGCAAGACCGCCGGCCACCCGGAGTTCGGCATCACCCCGGGCGTGGAAACCACTACCGGCCCGCTCGGCCAGGGCATCACCAACGCGGTCGGCATGGCGCTGGCCGAACGCCTGCTGGGTGAAGAATTCAACCGCCCCGGCTTCGACATCGTCAATCACCACACCTATGTCTTCCTGGGCGATGGCTGCCTGATGGAAGGCATCAGCCACGAGGCCTGCTCGCTGGCCGGCACGCTGAAGCTGAATAAGCTGATCGCGCTGTGGGACGATAACGGCATCTCGATCGACGGCGACGTCGTGCACTGGTTCAACGACGATACCCCGAAGCGTTTCGAAGCCTACGGCTGGAACGTGATCCGCGGCATCGACGGCCATGACGTGACCGCCGTCGACATGGCCATCTCGCAGGCCAAGGCCAGCGACAAGCCGACCCTGATCTGCTGCCGCACCAAGATCGGCAAGGGCGCCCCGAACAAGGAAGGCGGCCACGACGTGCACGGCGCCCCGCTGGGCGGTGCCGAAGTGCTGGCCACGCGCGAGGCGCTGGGCTGGGCCCACGCCCCGTTCGAAGTGCCGGCCGCGGTCTACGACGTCTGGGACGCCAAGGCCAACGGACAGGCGCTGGAGCGTGCCTGGAACGCGCTGTTCGATTCGTACGCCGAGCGCCACCCGTATGAAGCCGGCGAATTCCGCCGCCGCATGAAGGGCGAACTGCCGGGTTCGTTCAACGCCGCCGTGGAAGCCTTTATCGCCAAGTGCGAGGAAAAGGCCGAGACTATCGCCACCCGCAAGGCCAGCCAGAACACCATCGAAGCCTTCGGCCCGGTGCTGCCCGAGTTCCTCGGCGGCTCGGCCGACCTGACCGGCTCGAACCTGACCAACTGGTCGGGCAGCAAGGCCGTGCGTGTGGATGCCTGGGGCAACCACATCAACTACGGCGTGCGCGAGTTCGGCATGAGCGCCATCATGAACGGCATCACGCTGCATGGCGGCTACATCCCCTACGGCGCCACGTTCCTGACCTTCTCGGACTACAGCCGCAATGCGCTGCGCATGGCGGCGCTGATGAAGATCCGCTCGCTGTTCGTGTTCACCCATGATTCGATCGGCCTGGGCGAGGACGGCCCGACCCACCAGTCGATCGAGCACGTTGCCAGCCTGCGCCTGATCCCGAACATGGATGTCTGGCGCACCGCAGACACCACCGAGACCGCCGTGGCCTGGGCCGAGGCGATCCGCCGCGAGAACGGCCCGAGCTGCCTGATCTTCAGCCGCCAGAACCTGCCGTTCCAGCGTCGCGACGAAGCCACCCGTGCCAATATCGCGCGCGGCGGCTACATGCTGCGCGACAGCGTCAACCCCAAGACCGGCCGCCCGGACGCCGTGATCCTGGCCACTGGCTCGGAAGTGGGCCTGGCCGTCGGCGCTGCCGACGCACTGGCCACGGAAGGCGTGCATGTACGCGTGGTCTCGGTGCCGGCGACCACGGTGTTCGACAAGCAGGACACCGCCTATAAGGCCAGCGTGCTGCCGGCCGGCGTGCCGCGCGTGGCGGTCGAGGCGGGTGTGACGGACTTCTGGTGGAAGTACCAGGTCCAAGCGGTGGTGGGCATCGACACCTTTGGTGAATCGGCCCCGGCCGGCGTGCTGTTCAAGCACTTCGGCTTTACCGTCGAGAACGTTGTCCGAACGGTGAAGGACACCCTTATCTAAGCATCCGGGCGCTGGAGCCGCGTGGTGCGCCGCGCGGCCCGTGCGGCGCCCACCGGTTTCAATCGATCCTCAGGAGAGACAGTCATGACCATCAAGATCGGCATCAACGGCTTCGGCCGCATCGGACGCATGGTGTTCCGCGCCGCCGTCGCCAACTTCAAGGACATCGAAGTCGTTGGCATCAACGACCTGCTGGAGCCCGACTACCTGGCGTACATGCTGAAGTACGACTCGGTGCACGGCCGCTTTGACGGCGAAGTGTCGGTCGACGGCGACACCCTGGTCGTCAACGGCAAGAAGATCCGCCTGACCGCGGTCAAGGATCCGGCCGAGCTGAAGTGGGGCGAGATCGGCGCCGACGTGGTGGTCGAGTCGACCGGCATCTTCCTGACCAAGGAAGGCGCGCAGAAGCACCTCGACGCGGGCGCGAAGAAGGTGATCATGTCGGCCCCGTCCAAGGACGACACCCCGATGTTCGTCTACGGCGTGAACCACGAGACGTACAAGGGCGAGGCGATCATTTCCAACGCCAGCTGCACCACCAACTGCCTGGCGCCGGTCGCCAAGGTGCTGAACGACAAGTGGGGCATCAAGCGTGGCCTGATGACCACCGTGCACGCCGCCACCGCCACCCAGAAGACCGTTGACGGCCCGTCCAACAAGGACTGGCGCGGCGGCCGCGGCATCCTGGAAAACATCATCCCGTCGTCGACGGGTGCTGCCAAGGCCGTGGGCGTGGTGATCCCGCAACTGAACAAGAAGCTGACCGGCATGTCGTTCCGCGTGCCGACCTCGGACGTGTCGGTGGTCGACCTGACCGTCGAGCTGGACAAGCCGGCCACGTACGAAGAAATCTGCGCCGAGATGAAGGCCCAGAGCCAGGGCGCGCTCAAGGGCGTGCTGGGCTACACCGAAGACAAGGTCGTTGCCACGGACTTCCGCGGTGATGCCCGCACCTCGATCTTCGACGCTGAAGCCGGTATCGCGCTGGATGGCACCTTCATCAAGGTCGTGAGCTGGTACGACAACGAGTGGGGCTATTCGAACAAGGTGCTGGAAATGGTTCGCGTCGCGGCCAAGTAATCTGGCAGACTTGCTTCATGGAAAGCGCGCCTTCGGGCGCGTTTTTTATGCCGGTGCGGCGCGTCAGGTGCCGCTGCGAGGTTGCAGCGGCCGCGCATCGACCGCCGCCCCATCGACCAGGAAATGGCCGCCTGCCACGTGGTGGATGGTGCGCAGGCCGTCATGCCCGTCGAAATGCCAGCGCCCGTTGCTGAACACGCGCGAGTCCGCCTGCGCGGCGACGACCTCGCCGAGGAACAGGTCATAGGTCTGTTGCGTGGCCGGCTCGTGCAGCAGCCGGCATTCCAGCCAGGCGGCGCAGCCTTCGAGCAGCGGTGCGCCGACCGTCGTGCCAGTGAAAGTCCCTAGCCCGTAAGCGTCGAACTTGTCGGTACCATCCTGCTCCAGCAGCGCCAAACCGGAGCTCGAGCCGAGCGCCTCGGTCAGGTCGACCTGGCTGACGGTAGGTACCTGCAGCACGAACTCGCCGCTCTCTTCCAGCAGCTTGCGCGTCCAGGTGCTCTTGTCCAGCACCACCGCCACCTTGGGCGGCGCGAAATCCAGCGGCATGGCCCAGGCGGCGGCCATGATATTGCGCTTGCCGCCGGCCGCGGCGCTGACCAGTACGGTCGGGCCGTGGTTCAGCAGTCGGTAGGCTTTCGGCAGTTCGACCGGAAGGCGGTAATGAGCAGGGCGCGGCGCGGGGTCAGACATGGTGCTGTCAGAAAAGAATGATAAAAATGGAAGGTGAAGAGCAATATACCGCCATCAAGGATTGGCTGCTGAGGCCCGGAAGTTGTACCTATATGCAGTCAATTGCCTAAAATTTTCCGTATTTTTCGAAAAAACGACGCCGGCAGTCACGTCGAAAATGCCGAATTTGCTTTCCGAGCCTGTTTTTTCCTCTTACACTGTTAAGACGTTGTTGAAATCTGATGTGCAGCCAGTGCAAGTGGTGGGGCCATCTTTACTAAGAAAAATCTGAGCGGGGCCTGATCATGGTGAACGTAGACACAAAGCTTTTAGTGATCTTCACCGAGCTGCTGAGTAAGCGCAACGCCACTTACGTCGCAGAAAAGATGCATATGACGGCGCCCGCCGTGTCGCACTCGCTGGGCAGGCTGCGCGAAATCTTTGACGATCCACTCTTCATCCGCGTTCCGCACGGCCTTACGCCGACGCCGCGCGCGCTGGAGCTGGGCCCGAAGATCCGCGACATGCTGGACCTGTGGTCGTCGATCAACGAGGGCGACGCGGACAATTTCGATCCCGCAGTCGCCACCGGCACGCTGAGCATTGGCTTTGCCGCCGAGCTGGGCGATACCGTGTTCAACCGCTTCGTGCTGCGCATCAAGCAGCTGGCGCCGGACCTGCATATCAAGCTGGTCGAGTCCCATTCCTGGGAAACCGACGTGGCCTCGATGCGCGCCAATGAGCTCGACCTGGCATTTTCGCCGTTCCCGACCCGTCACCCGGAAATCGTCGAGGAAATGGTGACGTCGCTGAACCTGTGGGTTTGCGCGCGCAAGAACCACCCGGTGCTGAAAAACCACTGCACGCTCGAGCAATACCTCGATTGCGGCCATATCTTCATGGCGCATTCCGGCGGCTCGGGGCGACCGGCGCCGTCGCTGATCCCGCTGGATTACGCGCTGCAGCAGCGCGGGCTCAAGCGCAATGCGACGCTGACGGTGCATTCCTGGCGGGCCCAGGCCGAACTGGCCGCACAGACCGACATGATCTTCACCGTCAACGCGCTGACCAAGGACATGGCCTGCGAAACATACGGGCTGAAGGCCTTCCCGCTGCCGGCTGAGCTGAACACCACGCTGGGACTGAACATGTTCTGGCACCGCAGCCGCAATACCCATCCGATGCTGGTCTGGGCACGCAACCTGTTCCGCCAGGTGGTGGGCGAGTTCGTCGGCCTGCCGCCGGCGCGGGCGGCGCGCGTGGTGACCGAGCAGGATCTGCAGGACCTGCAGGCACCCTGACCGGGCATGACCATAAAAAAACCGGCGCCTGGCGCCGGTTTTTTGTTGCCGTCATCTGCCGCGAGGGGCGTGCCGGCTTATCGTTTGGGTCTGTGGGGACAGTTTGTTTTGGTGCAGTTGCCGTACAGCGACAGTGCGTGTTCCTGCAGGGTAAAGCCGCGCTCGCGCGCGATGCTCTGCTGGCGGTGCTCGATCTCGGAATCGAAGAACTCCTCGACGCGGCCGCAATCCAGGCACACCAGGTGATCATGGTGCTTGCCTTCGTTGAGCTCGAAAATCGCCTTGCCCGATTCGAAGTTGTTGCGCGACAGCAGGCCTGCCTGCTCGAACTGCGTCAGCACGCGGTAGACGGTGGCCAGGCCGATATCCATATGCTCGTTCAGCAGGATACGGTAGACGTCTTCCGCGCTCAGGTGCCGCTGTTCGCTGGTCTGAAAAATTTCAAGAATCTTCAGCCTGGGCACGGTCGCCTTCAGGCCGATGTTCTTGAGGTCAGCCGGACTCGGCATGGGCGTGACTCCCTAGAGTACAATGTCTGGATAGTTGAATCATAAGGGTTTTGGCAGCAAAAGTCGCCCGCGGCCGCGAATGCTCAACGTCGGCATCCCGCGCCGGGCAACGTTGCCGGCCCATGTGGTGGCCGCGGCAGGCGCAACAAGCGTGTGTGGTGCAATCGGCGCATTTTGCGCCGTTTTTGTGCCAGTCCTGCGGTACTTTTCTTTCCCTCCCGGAAGCGAGATACATGCGTTACATCCGTTCGTCCGCCATGCGTCCGACGCTGGTTGTTTCCCTGCTGGCCGCGGCCCTGCTCGCCGGCGCCTGCTCGGCCTACGATTCCACCTCGCGCAAGGTAGCCAACGCCATCACGCCGTACCGGATCAATATCGTGCAGGGCAACTTCGTCTCGCGCGAAGCCGCCTCGCAACTGCGCGAAGGCATGACGCGCGACCAGGTCAAGTTCCTGCTCGGCACGCCGCTGCTGACCGATGTCTTCCACGCCAACCGCTGGGACTACGTGTTCTCGTTCCGCCGCGGCAATGCCTCGGTGGTGCAGCAGCGCCGCTATACGGTGGTCTTCGATGGCGACCGGCTGGTCAAGTTTGGCGGCGACGAGCTGCCCTCCGAGTACGAGCTGATCGCCGAGATCGACGGCATGAAGAAGGCGCTGAAGGACCAGACGCCGGGCAAGGTCTCCACCAGCGCGGCCGCCGCCCAGGCCGAGCCCCAGACCACGGTAGAGAACTTCGTGCCGCGGCAGGCCCAGCAGCCGGCCGCGGAAGCGGCCGCGGGCGCTGGCTCCGCACCGGCAGCAACTGCACCGGCAGCCGAGGCGCCGGCAGCCGCACCGGCGCCGGCCGAGGCCGCCAAGCCAGCCAACTGATCCGCCGCAGGGCGCGCCGGCTGCGGCGCACCCAGTATTCCGGGCCGGTCAGGCATGACCGGCTCGTTCAATTTCCGCGCATTGCGCACATTCCGCTGAGCCAGACACCATGAACATCGCCATCGCAGGCGCATCCGGCCGCATGGGCCGCATGCTGATCGAACACGTGCTGAACACCGAAGGCGTGCGCCTGGCAGGCGCGCTCGACGTGCCGGGATCGCCGGCGCTGGGCCAGGACGCGGGCCTGCTGCTGGGCCGCGATACCGGCGTGGCCATCACCGCCGATGTGGAGGCCTGCCTGAAAGGGGCCGACTGCCTGATCGACTTCACCCGCCCGGAAGGCACGCTGGCGCACCTGGAAGTGGCAAAGAAGCTGGGCGTAAAGATGGTGATCGGCACCACCGGCTTCGACGACGCCGGCAAGGCCGCGCTGGCCGAAGGCGCGAAGTCGGTCGGCATCGTCTTTGCCGCCAATATGAGCGTAGGCGTCAATGCCACCTTCAAGCTGCTGGAAGTGGCGGCCAAGCTGCTATCGAGCGGCTATGACATCGAGGTGATCGAGGCCCACCACCGTTTCAAGGTCGATGCCCCGTCCGGCACTGCGCTGAAGATGGGCGAAGTGATCGCCGATGCCCTGGGCCGCGACCTGAAGACCTGCGCGGTCTATGCCCGTGAAGGCCATACCGGGGAGCGCGACCCCAACTCGATCGGTTTTGCCACCGTGCGCGGCGGCGATATCGTCGGCGACCATACCGTGATGTTCGCCGGCATCGGCGAACGCATCGAGATCAGTCACAAGTCGTCCAGCCGCCAGTCGTATGCCGACGGTGCCGTGCGCGCCGCCCGCTTCCTGGCCGACAAGCCCACCGGCCTGTTCGACATGCAGGACGTGCTCGGCCTGAAGTAAGGCGCCGCCGTGGGGCGAACGGGCCGCAAGCCGGCCTGCGCCCACGGTTATAATCGACATCTTTCGCATTGCACGCCGGCGGGCGCCGCACCAGCGGGCGCCCGCTGCCCACATTCCAACGATTCCCCCGGATGCCGGCAGGCCAGTTGCCGCGCAAACGTTGTCCTGACTGCTGTCCCGACCATGCAAGACAAATACCTTCCTTCCGCCGTTGAACAAGCCGCCCAGCAGCACTGGCAAGCCATCGACGCCTATCGCGTGTCGGAGCATGCAGCCGGGCCCGACGGCAAGGAAAAGCCCAAGTTCTACGCCTGCTCGATGCTGCCGTATCCGTCGGGCAAGCTGCATATGGGCCACGTGCGCAACTACACCATCAACGACGTGATGGCGCGCTACCTGCGCATGAACGGCAACAACGTGCTGATGCCGATGGGCTGGGACGCCTTCGGCATGCCGGCGGAAAACGCCGCGCTGAACAATGCTGTGGCGCCGGCGGCCTGGACCTACGACAACATCGCTTACATGAAGAAGCAGATGCAGTCGATGGGCCTGGCGATCGACTGGTCGCGTGAAGTCGCCACCTGCAGCCCGGACTATTACCGCTGGAACCAGTGGCTGTTCCTGAAGATGCTGGAAAAGGGCATCGCCTACCGCAAGACCGGCACCGTCAACTGGGACCCGGTCGACCAGACCGTGCTGGCCAACGAGCAGGTCATTGACGGCCGCGGCTGGCGCTCGGGCGCGGTGGTGGAAAAGCGCGAGATCCCGATGTACTACCTGCGCATCACCGACTATGCGGAGGAACTGCTGGGCGACCTGGACGGCCTCGGCTGGCCCGAGCGCGTCAAGGTGATGCAGCAGAACTGGATCGGCAAGAGCGTGGGCGTGCGCTTTGCGTTCACCCATGACATCCCGGGCGAAGACGGCAAGCCGATCAACGACGGCAAGCTGTACGTCTTCACCACCCGCGCCGACACCATCATGGGCGTGACCTTCTGCGCGGTCGCCGCCGAGCACCCGCTGGCCACGCACGCCGCGCTGAACAACCCCGAACTGGCCGCTTTCATCGACGAATGCAAGCACGGCTCGGTCATGGAAGCCGACATGGCGACCATGGAGAAGAAGGGCATGCCGACCGGGCTGCAGGTCGTGCACCCGCTGACCGGCGAAAAGGTCGACGTCTGGGTCGGCAACTACGTGCTGATGAGCTATGGCGACGGCGCCGTGATGGGCGTGCCGGCGCACGACGAGCGCGACTTCGCCTTTGCGCTCAAGTACAAGCTTGCGATCAAGCCCGTCATCGACGTGAAGGGCCAGCCGTACTCGACCGAAGCCTGGCAGGAGTGGTACGGCGACAAGGAAAACGGCACCTGCATCCATAGCGGCAAATACGACGGCCTCGGCTACCAGGCCGCGGTCGAGGCGATCGCCGCCGACCTGGGTGCCAAGGGCCTGGGCGAAAAGAAGGTGACCTGGCGCCTGCGCGACTGGGGCATCTCGCGCCAGCGCTACTGGGGCACGCCGATCCCGCTGATCCACTGCGACAGCTGCGGCGTGGTGCCGGTGCCGGAGAAGGACCTGCCGGTGGTACTGCCCGAGGACCTGGTGCCGGACGGCACCGGCAACCCGCTGGCCAAGGACCCGCGCTTCCTGGAGTGCACCTGCCCGTCATGCGGCAAGCCGGCGCGCCGCGAGACCGACACGATGGATACCTTCATCGATTCGTGCTGGTACTACATGCGCTATACCTGCCCGGACGCGGCCACCATGGTCGATGCCCGCAACGACTACTGGATGC
Source organism: Ralstonia pickettii (assembly GCA_050987995.1). GTDB lineage: Bacteria > Pseudomonadota > Gammaproteobacteria > Burkholderiales > Burkholderiaceae > Cupriavidus > Cupriavidus pickettii_B. Next base: position 3,803,863 of record CP158803.1, on the reverse strand, counting down.
CGATGGACCAGTACATCGGCGGCATCGAGCACGCGATCCTGCACCTGCTGTACGCGCGCTTCTGGACCAAGGTCATGCGCGACATGGGCCTGGTCAAGTTCGACGAGCCCTTCACCAACCTGCTGACGCAGGGCATGGTGCTCAACGAGACCTACTACCGCGAAGACGCCTCGGGCAAGAAGCACTGGTACAACCCGGCCGAGGTCGACCTGCGCACCGACGAGCGCGGCCGCCCGCTGGGCGCCACGCTGAAGGCCGACGGCCAGCCGGTGGTGATCGGCGGCGTCGAGAAGATGTCGAAGTCCAAGAACAACGGCATCGACCCGCAGGCGCTGATCGACCAGTACGGCGCCGATACCGCGCGCCTGTTCGTGATGTTCGCCGCGCCGCCCGAGCAGCAGCTCGAGTGGAGCGGTTCGGGCGTGGAGGGCGCGTCGCGCTTCCTGCGCCGCGTGTGGAACTACGGCTACGCCAACGCCGCCGCGCTGCGCGACGGTGCCGGCAGTGCCGCCACCGCCGACGATGCCGACGATGCCGACCTGCGCCGCGAGATCCACGGCGTGCTCAAGCAGGCCAACTACGACTACCAGCGCATCCAGTACAACACCGTGGTTTCCGCCACGATGAAGATGCTGAACGCGCTGGACGATGCCAAGAATGCTTCGCCGGCCGCGCGCCGCGAGTGCTTCGGCATCCTGCTGCGCGTGCTGTACCCGGTGGTGCCGCACATTACCCACGGCCTGTGGGAGCAGCTCGGCTACGCCGCCGAAGCCGGCGACCTGCTCGACGCGCCGTGGCCGCAGGTCGATGAAGCCGCGCTGGTGCGCAGCGAGATCGAACTGGTGTTGCAGGTCAACGGCAAGGTGCGCGGCAGCATTACCGTGCCGGCCGATGCCGACCGCGCCGCGATCGAGGCGGTTGCCGCCGCCAGCGAGACCGTGGCCAAGTTCGCCGAGGGCAAGGCGCCCAAGAAGATCGTGGTCGTGCCCGGCCGCCTGGTCAACGTTGTGCTGTAAGGGCCTGGAGCCCCGTAAGCCCGAAAAGCCGATAAGGAATCGCCAACAATGAAGCGACTGAACATGGGACGCCGCAAGGTGCTCGCGGCAATGCTGGCGGTGCCGGCGATGGGCCTGCTGGCCGGCTGCGGCTTCCACATGCGCGGCAGTTCGGATTTCGCGTTCAAGCGGCTCTATATCGGGATTCCGCCCAATTCGCTGATGGGCGCCGACCTGCGCCGCGCCATCCGCGGCGGCTCCGACACCCAGGTGGTGGTCGACCAGAAAGAGGCCGACGCGCTGCTGGACGTGCTGCAGGACACCCGTACCAAGTCGATCCTGTCGATCACCACCACCGGCGTGGTGCGCGAATACCGCCTGACCCAGCGCTTCACCTTCCGCCTGCGCGACGCCGCCGGCAAGGAACTGATCCCGCCGTCGCAGCTGGTGCTGACGCGCGACCTGACCTACAACGAAGCCAACACGCTGGCCAAGGACTACGAAGAGCAGCAGCTGTACCGCGACATGCAGCGCGATATCGTGCAGCAGCTGATGCGCCGGCTGGCCGCCGTCAAGGCCATCTGACCAACGCATGCAACTTAAGCTCGACGGGCTCGACGCACACCTGAAGCAGGCCAAGGCCAAGGGCCTGGCGCCGCTGTACGTGGTGCACGGCGACGAGCACCTGCTGGTGCTGGAGGCCGTCGACCGCCTGCGCGCCACGGCGCGCGAAGCCGGCTTTTCCGAGCGCGAGGTGCTGGCGGCCGAACGCGGTTTCCACTGGGGCCAGCTGGTCGAGGCGCAGCAGTCGATGTCGCTCTTTGGCGACCGCAAGATCGTCGAGCTGCGCATCCCGTCGGGCAAGCCCGGCAAGGACGGCGGCGAGGCGCTGCGCGCCGTGGCCGCCCAACCGTCGCCAGACGTGGTGCTGATCGTCACGCTGCCGCGCCTGGATTTCGCCACTTCCAAGTCCGCCTGGTTCCAGGCGCTGGAGGGCGCCGGCGTGTCGATCAAGGTCGACACGGTGGACCGCAGCCGGCTGCCGGCCTGGGTCGGCGAGCGCCTGTCGCTGCAGCAGCAGCGCGTCGAGGGCGGCGAGCCAGGGCGGCGCGCGTTGCAGTTCATCGCTGACAAGGTCGAAGGCAACTTGCTGGCTGCGCACCAGGAGATCCAGAAGCTCGGCCTGCTGTACCCGCCCGGCGAACTGAGCTTTGACCAGGTCCACGACGCGGTGCTGAACGTGGCCCGCTACGATGTCTTCAAGCTGTCCGAGGCGATGCTCTCGGGCGATGTGCCGCGCCTGGTGCGCATGCTCGAAGGGCTGCGCGGCGAGGGCGAGGCCACGGTGCTGGTGCTGTGGGCGCTGACCGAGGAAATTCGCGTATTATCCAAGGTCCGGCAAGGCCTCGCGGCCGGCAAGCCCGCGGGCGTGCTGATGCGCGAGTTGCGCGTCTGGGGCCCGCGCGAGCGGCTGGTGCCGCAGGCCGCGCAGCGGCTGTCCCAGCCACGGCTGGAAGCGGCGCTGGCGATGGCCGCGCGGCTGGACCGGCAGGTCAAGGGCCTGTCCGACCTGCCACCACCGGGCAGCGCGGCGCTGCCGGCCGAGCCATGGGACGGCCTGCAGCAGCTTGCCCTGATGATCGCGCGCTGAATCCCCAGCGCGGGGTTTGCTCCCCTCACACTGACGGCCACCCTCCCGGGGCCACTGACATGAACGAGCTCGACCTCAACCAATACATGGACCGCGTCGGCCGCCAGGCACGCGCGGCGTCGCGCGCGATGGCGCGTGCCTCCACGGCCGACAAGAACCGTGCGCTGCTGACCATCGCCGCGGCCATCCGCCGCGATGCCGACAAGCTCAAGGCGGTCAACGCGCGTGACGTTGAACGCGCCCGGGCCAATGGCCAGGACGCCGCCTTCATCGACCGCCTGACGCTGTCGGACAAGGCCATCGCCACCATGGCCGCCGGCCTTGAGCAGATCGCCGCGCTGGCCGATCCGATCGGCGAGATCTCGAACATGAAGTTCCGCCCGACCGGCATCCAGGTCGGCCAGATGCGCGTGCCGCTGGGCGTGATCGGCATCATCTACGAGTCGCGCCCCAACGTGACCATCGACGCGGCGGCGCTGTGCCTGAAGTCTGGCAACGCCACCATCCTGCGCGGCGGTTCCGAGGCGATCGAATCGAACACCGCGCTGGCCGCGCTGGTGGCCGAGGGCCTGGCCGAAGCCGGCCTGCCGTCCGAGGCCGTGCAGGTGATCGAGACCACCGACCGCGCCGCGGTGGGCCGTCTCATCACCATGACCGAATACGTCGACGTGATCGTGCCGCGCGGCGGCAAGAGCCTGATTGCGCGGCTGATGGAAGAAGCGCGCGTGCCGATGATCAAGCACCTCGACGGCATCTGCCACGTCTATATCGACGCCGAAGCCGACCTCGACAAGGCCGTGCGCGTCTGCGACAACGCCAAGACCCAGCGCTACGCCCCGTGCAACACCATGGAGACGCTGCTGGTGTCGCAGGACATTGCCGCCAATGCGCTGCCGCCGCTGTGCCGCATCTACCAGGAGAAGGGCGTCGAGCTGCGCGTGTGCCCGGCCACCCGCGCCACGCTGGAAGCCGCTGGCTTCACCGGCCTGGTCGATGCCGCTGAGGAAGACTGGCGCCTGGAATACCTGGCACCGATCCTCGCCATCAAGACCGTGGCGGGACTGGACGAGGCCATTGCCCATATCAACGAATACGGCTCGCACCACACCGATTCGATCATCACCGAGAACTACTCGACGGGCATGCGCTTCATTCGCGAAGTCGACTCCGCCAGCGTGATGATCAACGCCTCGACGCGCTTTGCCGATGGCTTCGAGTATGGCCTGGGCGCGGAGATCGGCATCTCCAACGACAAGCTGCACGCGCGCGGCCCGGTGGGGCTGGAAGGGCTGACTTCGCTGAAGTATGTGGTGTTCGGGCACGGCGAGATCCGGACCTGACGCACGTGCGCCAACAACAATAACAACCGTTCTCGAACGTCTCCCTCCCGATGCTCTGGGTCAAAGCGCTGCATATCGTCTTCGTCGTTTCATGGTTCGCCGGCCTGTTCTACCTGCCGCGCATCTTCGTCAACCTGGCGATGGAAACCGACGCCACCAGCACGCAGCGCCTGTTGCTGATGGCACGCAAGCTGTTTCGCTTCATGACCATGCTGGCGGTGCCGGCGCTGGTGTTCGGGCTGTGGCTGTACCTGGGCTACGGCATCGGCCGTGGTGCGGGGCAGGGGTGGATGCATGCCAAGCTGGCGCTGGTGCTGGTGCTGATCGGCTACCACCACGGCTGCGGCGTGCTGCTGCGCAAGTTCGAGGCGGGACGCAACACGCGCTCCCACAAGTTTTATCGCTGGTTTAACGAACTGCCGGTGCTGGTGCTGCTGGCGGTGGTGATCCTGGTGGTGGTCAAGCCGTTCTGAGCCTGAGGTTCTGAGCCTGACGATTGCCAAACATTGTTGCGAGACTGAGATGAGCAAGCTGGTCGACTACTACCTGACGCCGCAGTCGCCGTTCGTCTACCTGGGCCATGCCCGCTTCACCACCATCGCCGAGCGCCACGGCGCACAGGTGAACCTGAAGCCGTGCGACCTGGGCAAGGTGTTTTCCGTGTCGGGCGGCGTGCCATTGGCGCAGCGCCCGCCGCAGCGCCAGGCTTACCGGCTGGTGGAACTGGCGCGCTGGAGCGAATTCCTCGGCGTGCCGCTGCACCCGCAGCCGACCTACTTCCCGGTGTCGGGCGATGCGGCCAGCAAGCTGATCATCGCGGCGCAGCTCGCGCACGGCACCGCGCGTGCGATGCAGCTGACCGGCGCCATCGGCGCGGCGGTGTGGGCGCAGCAGCGCAATATTGCCGACGCCGCCACGCTGGCGCAGATCGCCGACGAGACCGGCCTGGACGGCGCCAGCCTGCTCAAGGCCAGCGAAGCGCAGGGTGTGCAGGCGGCCTATGCCCAGAACACGCAGGATGCGATCTCGGCCGGCGTGTTCGGCGCACCGTGGTATGTGCATGACGGCCAGCCCTATTGGGGCCAGGACCGGCTCGACTTCCTCGACCGCGCGCTGGCTGCGGGTTGAACTAAGCTATCGGATATGTCCCGTCCGCTACGGCGGACGTTTTTGTTTGCAGGAAACCCACACATGACCCAAGCCTTCTTTGCCCCTTGCCCGCGCGGCCTGGAGAGCGCGCTCGCCGAAGAACTGCGCGAGATTGCCGTCCGGCCTGGCATGGCCGCGCTGGCGCCGTTCACGGTGCACCAGGAGGTGCCCGGCGGGGTCAACTTCTCGGGCGAGATGGCCGCCGCCTATGCGGTCAACCTGCATTCGCGCATCGCCAGCCGCGTGCTGATGCGGGTGGCCGCGCGCGGCTACCGGCACGAGGACGACATCTACACGCTGGCGCACAGCGTGCGCTGGGAGCAGTGGTTCTCGCCGGACGAATCGCTGCGCGTGGATATCACCTCGCACAAGTCGCCGCTGCGCAGCCTGAATTTCACCGCGCTGCGGGTCAAGGACGGCGTCTGCGACGCCATGCGCGAACGCCTGGGCGCGCGCCCGAGCGTCGACACCGCTAGCCCGGATGTGCGCATCTATGCCCACCTGACCGAGCGCGACTGCACGCTGTACCTGGACACCACCGGCGAGCCGCTGTTCAAGCGCGGCTGGCGCACCGAGAAGGGAGAGGCGCCGCTGAAGGAAAACCTGGCCGCCGGCATCCTGCGCCTGGCGGGCTGGGTGCCGGGCCAGACCTTCCGGCCGTTCTACGATCCGATGTGCGGCAGCGGCACGTTCCTGATCGAGGCCGCGCAGGTAGCGCTGGGCATCGCGCCGGGCGGCAGCCGCAGCTTTGCCTTCGAATGGCTGAAGGGCGTGGACACCAAGGCCTGGCAGAAGCTCAAGTCCGACGCGCAGCGCGCGCGCATGCTGGCTTCGGCCGATGAGCTGCAGGTGGTCGGCTCCGATATCTCCACCGACATGCTGGCGATCACGCAGGCCAACTGGCAGCGCGCCGGCCTGCCGGGCGAGGCCCGCACCAAGCAGGTGGACGCGCGCTTTGTGCAGCCGCCGTTCGACGAGCCGGGTTTGCTGCTGATGAACCCGCCGTACGGCGAGCGGATCGCGGTACGCGGCCAGCGCCGCACGCCGGAGGAAGAGGTGCCTCGCGACGAGGTGGAGGAGGCTGCCGCCAACCAGTTTGCCAGCGCCTTCGCCACCACGCTCAAGCAGTATTTCGCGGGCTGGCAGGCGTGGGTGTTTACCGGCGACCTGAACTTCCCGCGCCGGCTGCGGCTCAAGGAATCGCGCCGCACGCCGCTGTACAACGGCAATATCGAATGCCGGCTGTTCCGCTTCGACATGGTGCGCGGCGCCAACCGGGCGCCGCAGGCGGACTGAGCGGCGCGGCCGCGTCAGGGGCGCTTGCGCCCCGTCATCGCCTCGGGGTTGCGCGCCAGATCGGCCAGGAAGCCCTGCAGGCTGACCACCGGCTCTTGCAGCAGGTGGCGCGGCAGGTCGAACAGCGCGTAGAAGAATTCTTCGTTGCCTTCGCAGTGCTCGGCGGGCAGGCAGTATTGCTCCCAGTCGATGCACGCCGGCGTGTACATGCCGTTGCCCGGCCAGAAGAACGGCACCAGCCGGCCTTCGCGCAGGCCTTCGATCAGCGCGGGGGGGGCGTCGTAGGCTTCGGCCGATTCCACCTGCGTCATCAGTCCCGCGCGGGTCTCGATCACCATCAGCGTGGCATGGCCTTGTGCGGTCAGCATCAGGATGCCGGCCGGGTTGGGGTACAGGTAGTACTCGACAAAGCCATAGCGCGCCGTGATCTGGCGCACGCGCTCTGTCATGGCGGGGTCGGACAGGAACGAAAACGAATGCCGCGTCAGCAGCTCGCGCAGCGTGCGCGACAGCGTGGCGAAGTACGCGTGCTGCATTGCATCGATTTCCTGGTCCAGCCGCTCCACCATATTGCTGTCGTGCTTCTTCACGTAGCGGTCGATCAGCCCGTGGTTGAAGCCCTGCACGGCGATGCTCTCGTCCGCGGTGCCAGTCAGCAGGATGGTCTTGCACGGCAGGTCCTGCAGCGCCTGGCAGAACTCCAGCCCGTCCATCTGCGGCATCGAATAGTCGACCACGATCACGCCCGGCTGCAGGAAGCGGTTGACGTCGTGGATCTGGCGGTAGATGCGGTCGATGTCGAGTTGTACCGTGCGGCGCTCGGTCAGGAAGGTCAGGTCGTCGTGGGTGACGCGCACCGGCAGGAAGGCCGGGAAGCGGGTGGCATAGGCCTCGCGGACCCACTGCAGCGCTTCACGCGGATCCGTGAAGGTGATGACCGCGCGCGAGGCATCCATCTGGAACGCCAGGCTGTCGATGAACGATTTGCTGTCATCGACGAGGACGGTCAGCACCGGGTGATGGAAGACCGACAGGTTCCTGTCGTGCGGGTTGAAGGTCATGGTGCGTTGGCCTCGGGGCCGGCGGGCAGGGTTCGGCGCAATCGGCAAGCCGGGGTGCGCATTCGGAGGCCAGTATAGCGCGCCGTGGCGGCCTTGCAAGGCACGGTGCCGCAGGCGGCCGGGGAGGCTCCCGGCGCCCGCGGGCGGGACAGTCTTAGTCGACTGCCTTGAACATGTCCTCGACCACCTTCTTGGCGTCGCCGAACACCATCATGGTCTTGTCCATGTAGAACAGCTCGTTGTCCAGGCCGGCATAGCCGGCGGCCATCGAGCGCTTGTTGACGATGATGGTCTTGGCCTTGTACGCCTCCAGGATCGGCATGCCGGCGATCGGCGACTTGGGGTCGTTCTTGGCCGCCGGGTTGACCACGTCGTTGGCGCCCAGCACCAGCACCACGTCGGCCTGGCCGAACTCGCTGTTGATGTCTTCCATCTCGAAGACCTGGTCGTACGGCACTTCGGCCTCGGCCAGCAGCACGTTCATATGGCCGGGCATGCGGCCCGCCACCGGGTGGATCGCGTATTTCACGGTCACGCCCTTTTCCGCCAGCTTCTCGGTCAGTTCCTTGAGCGCGTGTTGGGCGCGCGCCACCGCCAGGCCGTAGCCCGGCACGATGATGACCGTTTCGGCGTTGCCCATCAGGAAGGCGGCGTCGTCGGCCGAACCGGACTTCACGTTGCGCTGCGCCTGCGCGCCGGCCGCACCGGCAGCTGCCGCTTCGCCGCCGAAGCCGCCCAGCAGCACGTTGAAGAACGAGCGGTTCATCGCCCGGCACATGATGTACGACAGGATCGCACCGGAGGAGCCCACCAGCGAGCCCGCGATGATCAGCATCGGGTTGTTCAGCGAGAAGCCGATGCCTGCCGCCGCCCAGCCCGAGTACGAGTTCAGCATCGACACCACCACCGGCATGTCGGCGCCGCCGATCGGGATGATGATGGTCACGCCCAGAACGAAGGCGATCGCCAGCATGATCAGGAACGGCAGCCACGCCTGCGACATGAAGAAGATGATGCCGAAGCCCACCATCGCCACCGCCAGCAGCAGGTTCAGCCAGTGCTGGCCGGCAAACACCACCGGCGCGCCCTGGAACAGGCGGAACTTGTAGCGCCCGGCCAGCTTGCCGAAGGCGATCACCGAGCCCGAGAACGTGATGGCACCGACGAAGCAGCCGATAAACAGCTCGATGCGGTTGCCCAGCGGGATCAGGTGCGAGCCCGCCGGTGCGATGCCGAACGCGGCCGGCTCGGCCACCGCCGCCACGGCGATGAAGACCGCGGCCAGACCGATCAGCGAGTGCATCGCCGCGACCAGTTCCGGCATCTTGGTCATCTGGACCTTCCTGGCCACGTAGGCGCCGATGCCGCCGCCCACCACCAGCGCGGCGAAGATCAGCGCGAGGCCCGTGCCCACCGACGACTGGGCCGTGCCGGCCGCCAGGAAATCATTCTTGAGCTTGATAATCAGGACCAGCGTGGTCACCACGGCAATCGCCATGCCGATCATGCCGAAGGCATTGCCCTTGCGCGCCGAAGCCGGGTGCGACAGGCCCTTGAGCGCCTGGATAAAGCAGACCGAGGCCACCAGGTAGAGCAGGGTGACGAGGTTCATGCTGACGAGACCGGTCATTACGCGCCCTCCCTGGCCAGCGCCTGCTTGGCCTCAGGGGCCTTGGCCTTCGGCTCTTTCTTCTTGAACATCTCCAGCATGCGCTGGGTGACCAGGAAGCCGCCGAACACATTGACCGCGGCCAGTGCCACCGCCAGCGTGCCCATCACGCGCCCGACCCCGCCTTCGGTCAGGCCCGCGGCGAGCATCGCGCCGACGATGATGATGGCCGAGATCGCGTTGGTCACCGCCATCAGGGGTGTATGCAGGGCCGGCGTGACCGTCCAGACCACGTGGTAACCCACGTAGATCGCCAGCACGAAGATGATCAGGTTGATCACCGTGTGGTTCACCATCTCCATCGACTTCTCCTCCGTTGCTTTGAATCCGGGATGCCGCGCGTTTTACTGAATTCTTATTACTGTATTGCGAACGACCAGGATGCTGCCGCGCCAGGCTAGGGCGCCTGCGCGGCAGCCGAAGCGGGGCCGGCCAGGCGCGCGCTGCCGTGCCGCGCGCACCGGTCGTGCCGGTACGCCGCGGGGAAGGCAGGGCTCATGCGCAGGCGCTGGCTGGCCACGGCTCAGATCTTCTTGATTTCCTTGATGCCGTTCTTCTCGTTCACCAGGATCACCTTGGGCTTGTACGTGGCGATTTCCTCATCGGACATCGGCGCGTAGGTGCAGATGATCAGCTGGTCGCCCAGGTGCGCACGGCGCGCCGCGGCGCCGTTCAGCGAGATCTCGCCGCTGCCGCGCTCGCCCTTGATGATGTAGGTGGAGAAGCGCTCGCCGTTGTTCACGTTATACAGCTCGATCTTCTCGAACTCCTTCATGTCGGCAGCGTCCAGCAGGTCCTGGTCGATGCCGCACGAACCCTCATAGTTGAGGTCCGCCTGCGTCACGGTGACGCGGTGGAGCTTGGCGCGGAGCATGATGCGTTGCATGGGTGATACGTCCTTATAGATGAAGCGAAAGCTAGTCGGGCGCGCGCGACGCGCCCTGGGGGATTACGCCGCCTCTCGCACGACCTGGCCGTCCCTGCACATCAGGCAGGCGGCGACGATGTCGTCCTCCAGGTTCAGCGTGAACTGGGCTTCCTTGTCGATGACCAGCTTGAGGAAGTCCAGCACGTTGCGCGCATACAGCGCCGAGGCATCCGCCGCGACCATGCTGGCCAGGTTGGTGTGTCCGATCAGGACGACGCCGTGGCGCTCGACCACTTCGTCGGCCACCGTCAGCGGGCAGTTGCCGCCTTGCGCGGCGGCCAGGTCGACCACCACCGAGCCTGGCTTCATCTGCTGCACGGTGGCTTCCTGCAGCAGCACCGGCGCCTTGCGGCCGGGGATCAGCGCGGTGGTGATGACGATATCGGCCTGGATCGCACGCTGGTGGACCAGCTCGGCCTGGCGCTTCATCCAGTCAGGCGGCATCGGGCGGGCATAGCCGCCCACGCCCTGCGCGATCTCGCGCTCTTCGTCGGTGAGGAACGGCACGTCGAGGAACTTGCCGCCGAGCGATTCGATCTGCTCCTTGACCGCGGGACGCACGTCGGAGGCTTCGATCACCGCGCCCAGGCGCTTGGCGGTGGCGATGGCCTGCAGCCCCGCGACACCGGCGCCGAGGATCAGCACACGCGCCGCCTTGACGGTGCCGGCGGCGGTCATCAGCATCGGCATGAAGCGCTGGTAATGGTGCGCTGCCACCAGCACGGCCTTGTAGCCGGCAATGTTGGCCTGCGACGACAGCACGTCCATGCTCTGCGCCCGCGTGGTGCGCGGCGCGGCTTCCAGGGCAAAGGCGGTGATGCTGGCGGCGGACATGCGCGCGTTGTTCTCGGCATCGAAGGGATTGAGCATGCCGACCAGCACGGTGCCTGGCTTCATCTGCGCCAGCTCGGCCTCGTCCGGGGCACGCACCTTCAGGACCAACTGCGCGCCCAGCGCCTCGGCGGCGGTGCCGATGGTGGCGCCGACCGCTTCATATGCGCCGTCAGGCTGGCTGGCGCGTACGCCAGCTCCCGCCTGGACGACTACCTTGTGGCCCTGGGCGACGTACTTCTTGACGGTCTCCGGGGTGGCGGCGACACGAGTCTCGCCGGCCCGCGTCTCCTTCGGGATGCCGATGTACATCGTCAATTTCTCCTTTAGCTGGCGTCGTATCTGGTTGGGCGGGCCGACGTCTGGCCCGTTGCACGTTACTTTAGGCTCATCCGCAGCGCACAATTTTTTCGCAGCTTACAGGAATCTGACGTTCAATGGTGACCGACCGGTCGGGTTTTGGCCGGCGCCAAACGGGCGTTTCGGCGCTAGGGCTGGGTCCGATGTGGCGCCTGTAGAGGGGCTCGCGGCGCTGCAGGATGAGCTGGCAACCGGTAGAATGCGGGATTGCCTAAAAATTGAGCATCATGTCAAGTGACTGGAATGCCAGTGTGACCGTTGCCGCCGTGATCGAACGCGGCGGCCGCTTCCTGCTGGTCGAAGAAGAAACCGCACACGGGCTGCGCCTGAACCAGCCCGCGGGCCACCTGGACCCGGGCGAAAGCCTGATCCGCGCCGTCATCCGCGAGACGCTGGAAGAAACCGCGCATACCTTCGAGCCGCGCGCGTTGCTGGGCTGCTACATGGGCCGCTCGCTGTCGTCGCGCACCGGCTCGGATGTGACCTACGTGCGCTTTGCCTTTACCGGCGACCTGGGCTCGCTCGACGCGGGCCGCCAGCTCGATACCGGCATCGTGCGCACCGTGTGGATGAGCTCGGAAGAACTGCGCGCCTGCCAGGAACGCCACCGCTCGCCGCTGGTGATGGCCTGCGTCGACGATTACCTGGCCGGCAAGCGCTTTGCGCTGGACGCGCTGTACACGCACCCGTCGGTGCTGGCCGCTGGCGTTTCGCTGGGAGCGCAGCCGTGAGCGGGAAGGGACAGCGCGTCGTGGTCGGCATGTCGGGCGGGGTCGATTCGTCGGTCACCGCGTGGCTGCTCAAGCAGCAGGGCTACGAGGTCATCGGCCTGTTCATGAAGAACTGGGAAGACGATGACGACAGCGAGTACTGCTCCACACGCCAGGACTGGCTCGACGTGGTGTCGGTGGCCGACCTGATCGGCGTCGACGTGGAGGCGGTCAACTTTGCCGCCGAGTACAAGGACCGCGTGTTTGCCGATTTTTTGCGCGAATACTCCGCGGGGCGCACGCCCAACCCGGACGTGCTGTGCAATGCCGAGATCAAGTTCAAGGCCTTCCTCGACCATGCCATGTCGCTGGGCGCGGAAACCATCGCCACCGGCCACTATGCGCGTGTGCGGCAGAACCCGGCGGGCAGGTTTGAACTGCTCAAGGCGCTGGACCACACCAAGGACCAGAGCTACTTCCTGCACCGGCTGAACCAGGCACAGCTGTCGCGCACGCTGTTCCCGCTGGGGGAGATCCCGAAGACGCGCGTGCGCGAGATCGCCGCCGAAATCGGCCTGCCCAACGCGAAGAAGAAGGATTCGACTGGTATCTGCTTTATCGGCGAGCGCCCGTTCCGCGATTTCCTGAACCGCTATCTGCCGACCAGGCCGGGGCCGATGAAGACGCCCGAAGGCAAGGTGGTGGGCGAGCATATCGGGCTGGCGTTCTACACGCTCGGCCAGCGCAAGGGCATCGGGCTGGGCGGCAGCCGCGACGGCAATGGCGATGCCTGGTATGTGGCGCGCAAGGATATGGCGAATAATACGCTTTACGTGGTGCAGGGCCACGATCACCCGTGGCTGCTGACGCCGGTGCTGAATGCGTCGGACCTGTCGTGGGTCGCGGGCGAGCCGCCGGTAGCAGGGGCGGCAATGGCGGCCAAGACCCGCTATCGCCAGAGCGACGCGGCCTGCACAGTGCAGGCGGTGGCGGGCAATGCGCTGACGCTGGGGTTTGCCGAGGCGCAGTGGGCGGTGACGCCGGGGCAGTCGGCGGTGCTGTATGACGGGGATGTGTGCCTGGGCGGCGGGATCATCCAGTAAGCTGCCGCAGAACGAAAAAACACCCGCGCAAGGCGGGTGTTTTTCCATGGACCGTTGCGCGTCAGCTGCGCGGCGGCGCCGTATCGATAAACGACTGCCGCTTCGACAGCTTCTCCTCCAGCGCCGCCAGGTTGGCATGGCGCTCGCGCCAGGCGATCTCGGGGAAGCGGAAGTCCAGGTATGACAGCGCGCAGCCCACCGCTACGTCGGCCAGCGAATAATGCGTGCCCGTACAGAAGGCCTTGTCGCCCAGGCCGTTGGCCATCGCCACCAGCGCCGCGTCGATCTTGCCGTGCTGGCGCTGCACCCAGCTTTCGCTGCGCTCGTGCGGTTCGCGCTTGGTCATCTCCAGGCGCACCAGCAGCGCCGCGTCGAGCAGGCCGTCGGCCAGCGCCTCCCAGCAGCGCACTTCCAGCCGTTCGCGCCCGCCCTGCGGGATCATGCGGCTGACCGGCGTCAGCGTGTCGACGTACTCGACGATCACGCGTGAATCGAAGACCGCGCCGCCGTCTTCCATCACCAGGCACGGCACCTTGCCGAGCGGATTGAATTGGCCAATCTTCGTCTCGGGCGACCAGACGTCCTCTTCGATCAGCTGGTAATCGATCTTCTTTTCCGCCATCACCACGCGCACCTTGCGCGCGTAGGGACTGGTATGGGACGCATACAGCTTCATGTTCTCCCCTTGAGCATGTTATGAAGTGCATCGTCGCTCCGTGGCAGCGGCGGCGGGGCGCGCCTGCTGGCCCGATGCACTTCATAACAGGCTAATGGAACGGCGAGCGCGAGTATACCCGCGGCGCAAGGCGAATGCGGGTTCGCGCACCGATGCCCCGCGGCGGCACTTGACCGCTGCCCCGGAGCGGGGGCAGGGGTGGTAAAATGCCGCGTTGCGCAGCGCCGACGGCCCTGACCGTGCGGCGCATCGGGCGCTTTGCCGATCCGCTTCTGATTCGCTTCCGATCCCAACGCTGACAGCGCGCCAGCCCCCGCGGCGCGTACCGTACGGCCTCTTTTTCCTCCTTTTCCCGCTCCTTTTCCCGGTTTCCAGCATGACCTCCTCTTCGCTTTCGCCGCTCACCGCCCTGTCTCCGATCGATGGCCGCTACGCCGCCAAGGCCGACGCGCTGCGCGAATGGCTGTCCGAGGCGGCCTTTATGCGCAACCGCGTCAAGGTCGAGGTGCACTGGCTGATCGCGCTGGCACAGGCGGGCCTGCCTGACATGCCCAGGTTCTCGGCCGCCTCCGAGGCCGCGCTGCTGGCGCTGGTGGACAAGTTCAGCGAAGCCGATGCCGCCCGCATCAAGGAAATCGAGGCAGTCACCAACCATGACGTCAAGGCCGTCGAGTACTGGCTCAAGGAGCAGGTCAAGGGCAATGCCGAGCTGGAAGCTGCCAGCGAGTTCATCCACTTTGCCTGCACCTCGGAAGACATCAACAACACCTCGCACGGCATGATGCTCAAGGGCGCCCGCGAAGGCGTGGTGGTGCCGGCGCTCAAGCGCGTGCATGCCCGCCTGGTCGAACTCGCCAGGCTCAATGCCACGCAGCCGATGCTGTCGCGCACCCACGGCCAGCCGGCCAGCCCGACCACGCTGGGCAAGGAAATGGCCAACGTGGCCGCGCGCCTGGCGCGCGCGATCCAGCGTATCGAGCAGGTGGAACTGCTGGGCAAGATGAACGGCGCGGTGGGCAACTACAACGCGCACCTGTCAGCATACCCCTCGTTCGACTGGGAAGCGTTCTCGAAGCAGGTCATCGAAACCCGCCTGGGCCTGACCTTCAACCCGTACACCATCCAGATCGAGCCGCACGACTACATGGCTGAGCTGTTCGACGCCATCGCCCGCGCCAACACCATCCTGCTCGACCTGAACCGCGACGTCTGGGGCTATATCTCGCTGGGCTACTTCAAGCAGAAGACCAAGGCCGGCGAGATCGGTTCGTCGACCATGCCGCACAAGGTCAACCCGATCGACTTCGAGAACTCGGAAGGCAACCTGGGCCTGGCCAACGCGGTGCTGCGCCACCTGTCCGAGAAGCTGCCGGTGTCGCGCTGGCAGCGTGACCTGACCGATTCGACCGTGCTGCGCAATATCGGCGTGGCCTTCGGCTACAGCCTGCTGGCCTACGAGGCCTGCCTGCGCGGCCTGGGCAAGCTGGAAACCAACCCCGAGCGCCTGGACGAAGACCTCGACAACTGCTGGGAAGTGCTGGCCGAGCCGGTGCAGACCGTGATGCGCCGCTTTGGCGTGCCCAACCCGTACGAGCAACTCAAGGAGCTGACCCGCGGCAAGGGCATCTCGCGCGAGGCGCTGCAGACCTTTATCAACGGCCTGGCGATCCCCGACGAGGCCAAGAAGCTGCTGCTCGAGATGACGCCCGCCAGCTATATCGGCAAAGCCGTGGTGCTCGCCGAGCGCATCTGACGCACGAAAATCCGGCTCCGACGCAGGCCGGACGCCGCAAGAAAGCCATCCGCGAGGATGGCTTTTTTGCTTTTCCGGGGCAGCGCGCAACGGGGCGCTGCGTCTTTGTGCCGCTTGCGACAGAATGTCACTTCAAAGCATTTGAATAACTTAATGAAGGACTGTCCTGCACCGGCGCACATCCCGCCGCAATAATGCGAGAATCCTAAGCGCACGTGCGGTTTGGCTCCCGCACGCGCTGTCCCCAAAATTGTGAAAGGCCCGAGACACGGGCGAGAGGAATCCGATGCGTTCTACCGCCACTGCGCCGGCCGGCTACGGTGCCACTGCGATCGCCTTGCACTGGGTCGTCGCGCTGGCCATCTTTGCCGCGTTCGGGCTCGGCCTGTATATGACCGGCATTCCGGGGCTGACGCCGACCAAGCTCAAGCTCTACTCCTGGCACAAGTGGCTGGGCGTGACGATCTTCGCCGTCGCTGTGCTGCGCGTGCTGTGGCGCGCAACCCACCCGGCGCCGGCGGTAGCGCCGGGCACGCCAGCCTGGCAGGCCAAGGCCGCCACCGGCGCGCACCACCTGCTGTACCTGCTGATCCTGGTGGTGCCTGTCACCGGCTACCTGTACAGCTCGGCCGCCGGCGTGCCGGTGGTCTACCTGGGCCTGTGGAAAATGCCGGTGCTGCTCGAAAAGAACGATGAGCTGAAGGAAGTGCTCAAGTTCGCCCATGTCTGGCTGAACTACCTGATGGCTGCCGTGGTCTTCGTCCATGCGGCGGCGGCGGTCAAGCACCAGTTCATCGATCGCGACGGCACGCTGGGCCGGATGCTGCCGTTCCTGCGCTAACCCCAACTATTTCCGTACCGCGGCGCGTCGTTGCGCCGACCCTGACAGGAGTCATCCGAAATGAAACGCCAACCCCGCCGCGGCTCGCTTGTCATCGCCGCCGTCCTCGCCGCCACCGGCATCGCCGCCAACCTGGCGTGGGCGCAGGTCGACGCCGCCAAGAGCTCGGTCACCGCGGTTGCACGCCAGATCGGCGTGCCAATGGAAGGCAAGTTCAAGAAGTTCGATGCCGCGGTCAACTTCGACCCGGCCAAGCTGGAGACTTCCTCGGCCAAGGTCGAGATCGATGTTTCCAGCTTCGAGATCGGCGATGCCGAGACCACCAAGGAAGTAAAGGGCAAGGACTGGTTCGATGCCGCCAAGTACCCCAAGGCGGTATTCCAATCGACCAGCATCAAGAACGGCACGCCGGGCAAATACGACGTGGCCGGCAAGCTGACCATCAAGGGCAGGACCGTGGACGTGGTGGTGCCTGCCACCTACCGCCAGGAAGGCGCTGCCCAGGTGTTCGAAGGCGCGTTGCCGATCAAGCGCACCGCGTTCAATATCGGCGACGGCGAGTGGAAGGACACTTCCGTGGTGGCCGACGACGTGCAGATCAAGTTCCGTATCGTGCAGGCCGCGAAGAAGTAAGGCCGGCCGGCATTTGTTGACGTACCCCATGATGTACCCAAGCCGTACCCAACGACGTACTTAACGACGTACCCCAAGACGTTCTGCCCCAACCTTTTGTCGGGAGATTCCATGAAACTGCGTTCCCTCGTTGCCGCCGTCGCGGCCATTTCCGCAACCGCCGCCTTCGGCGTGGCCTCGGCCAATACCGTGACGTACAACCTCGATCCGACCCACACCTACCCGAGCTTCGAGGCCGACCACCTGGGCGGCCTGTCGACCTGGCGCGGCAAGTTCGACAAGTCCAGCGGCGTGGTCACGCTGGACCGTGCCGCCAAGGCCGGCAGCGTCGAGGTCAAGATCGACGCCGCTTCGATCGATTTCGGCAACACCAAGCTGAACCAGCACGCCAA
This sequence comes from Ralstonia pickettii, assembly GCA_050987995.1. Classification (GTDB taxonomy): domain Bacteria; phylum Pseudomonadota; class Gammaproteobacteria; order Burkholderiales; family Burkholderiaceae; genus Cupriavidus; species Cupriavidus pickettii_B. The sequence goes on along the minus strand of CP158803.1, from coordinate 3,786,475 downwards.
GGGCCCGGACATGTTCGACGTGGAGGCCTTCCCCGAGGCCACCTACAAGGGCAAGTTCTCCAAGTTCAAGGGCGACGTGCCGACCGAGGTCGAGGGCGTGCTGACGCTGCGCGGCGTGTCCAAGCCGGTCAAGCTGGAGATCCGCGAATTCAAGTGCATCCAGCATCCGATGCTCAAGCGCGAAGCCTGCGGCGCCGACGCCGTGGGTACCTTCAACCGCGCCGACTTCGGCCTGGACTATGGCGTGAAGATGGGCTTCAAGCCCGAGGTCAAGCTCGCCATCCAGGTGGAAGGCGTGCGCGCCGAGTAAGGACAGCAAGCACAGCAGCCCGGTCCCGGCAGGACCGCGGCGCTCAAGCAGCAGTCTGGGGCCGGCATTTGCCGGCCTTTTTGTTTTGTCTGCGGCATGTCCCACTGATTGTTCCATTTCCCCCGCGCATGAGGGGCGACCAGTGCACTTGGTTGTACGCGGCGCGATTGCCACAGTACAATGGGCCGCGGCAATTCCAAGACGATACGGGCTGCCGGCGCCCCCTCCCAAGGCGGGGTGCCGCGGCCCGCCAACAGGCTATAGCGCATTCCTATGAGTATTCGCTGCACGTCCCGATACCGGTAGCCGTCCCCGCGACCCCCTTCGCCCCCTCATGCTGTACCCGGCCGTTCCGCCCTGGCATTATGGCCTCGCAGCGTTTCTCGGATTTCCCTGGGCAATACCGTGTATTCCAAAACGCAAATCGACCCGGTAGTTAGTTTCCGCAACTCGCAGGGCGAGCAGGTGCGCGGCACGATCATCAATCTCCAGAGAAAGTCTCTGGTGATGGAGATCTACAACCCGTATTCGATCGTGCAGGTCAGTGAGGTGCTGAGCGAGCTCAGCGTCCGCATGGGCGCCAAGAACGCCTACCTCGGCAAGGCCGTGGTGATGAGCCTGGTGAACACCGGCCTGACCGCGGTGGTGTCACTGACGCTGATCGACGAGTGGCGCGAGCTGTCCGACCTGAACAACGAACCCAAGTCGGTGGGGCGCGAAGCCGAGCTGTTCGTGCAGGACTGGGACGCGCGCTTCAATATCCGGCGCGACTACCAGATCGTGGTCAACGAGATGCGCGCCTTCCTGTCCGAAGTGTCGCGCTGGGTCGAGCAGGTTGACCTGACCGAATCGCTGCCCAAGACCGAAGGCAAGCTGCGCCAGGACGTGTTCTACGAGCTGGCCACGCCGATCATGGGCAAGACCAAGACCTATCTCGACTGGCTCGAGGGCGAGGCCGAGCGCGTCGACCCGGAGATCGCGCCGGTGCACCGCACCTATGCCCAGTCGGCGCTGCATCCGCTCTTGCTGCGCGCGCCGTTTGTGTACCGCACCTTCACCAAGCCGCTCGGCTATGCCGGCGACTACGAGATGGTGAACCAGATCCTGGGCGATCCCCAGCAGGGCCCGACCACCTACTTCCAGATCGTCAACACCGCCTTCCTGAAGGCGGCGGTGGCGACCGCGCACCGCAACCGCATCGACCTGCTGATCGATTTCCTGACCCGCCAGGCCGAACGCGCGCGCGCGGCAGGACGACCGTTCCGCGTGCTCAACGTGGGCTGCGGCCCGGCCTTCGAGATCCAGCGCTTCGTGTGCGAGTACCCCAATCCGGAGCTGCTGTCGTTCCAGCTGGTCGACTTCAGCGAAGAGACGCTGGAATACACGCGCAGCTCGATCGAGCAGGCCGCCACCGGCGCCGGGCGCAAGGTGGCGGTGGAGATGGTGCACCAGTCGGTGCACGAACTGCTCAAGCGGCGCATCTCGCCTGAGGATATCAGTGCGCGGGAGTTCGACGCGGTCTACTGCGCGGGTCTGTTCGACTACCTGTCCGACAAGGTGTGCACGCGGCTGCTGCAGTATTTCGCTTCGCGTTCGCGCCCGGAAGGGCAGATCCTGGTGACCAACGTCCACGCCAACAACCCGGAGAAATTCGGCATGGAACACTTGCTGGAGTGGTACCTGATCTACCGCGACGACCCCGGCATGACACAGCTGCTGCCCGAGAACTCGCATTCGCACCGCATTTACGTCGACGCCACGGGCGTCAACGTGTTCGCGGAAGCCACCATTGACTGAGGCAGTCCCTGCGGGCAACGCCATGAGCACCAATCAACTTTACGCCGGCTACCAGTCCGAACTGGCCGACTTTCGCCTGGCGTTCAGCCGGGGCGGCGCCTATACCGCGATCGTGCTGGTCATGCTGGGCGTCGGGCTCGACTACGGCCAGTATCCGCAGCAGCAGCTCGCCTTCGCCGTGGCGCGGGTGCTGGTATCGCTACTGATCGCGGGCGTGGTGGTGATGCTGTACAGCGCCGCGGGGCGGCGCTTCGCGCCGTGGCTGACGCTGACCTGGCTGCTGCTGCCGCAGATCATGATCGCGTGGATGATCTCGCAGACCGAAGGGGTGCAGTCTCCCTATTATGTCGGCCTGAACCTGGCGATCTTCGCCTCGGGCATCGCGCTGCCATTCGGGCTGTGGCAGAACCTGGTGTTCGGGATTTTGTCGTACCTGTTGTACGTGCTGGCGTGCCTGCTCCATCCCGGCGGCATCGAGCCGGTCGGCACCTTTATCGTCAATTCGCTGTTCCTGCTGTTCGCCGCGGCGGCCAGCGGGGTCTACACCTTCTTCAACGAGCGCGCGCGCTTCATGCTGTTCCGGCTGAAGGCCGAGGTCGCAGAGAAGAATGCCGAGCTCGAGGTGATCAACCGCAAGCTGGTCGACATCAAGGGGCAGATGCTGCAGCAGGAGAAGATGGCCGCCATCGGTACGCTGGCGGCCGGTCTGCTGCACGAGGTCAACAACCCGGTCAACTTCTGCCTGATGGCGATCGAGGTGGCGATGGAAGAACCGCAGGCCAAGGAAAGCGAGTCGCTGACCGAATGCCTGGTCGATGCCAAGCAGGGCATGCAGCGCATCCAGCATATCGTGTCGGACCTGAAGACTTTCGCCTACCGCAAGCCGGGCGCCGAGGTCGAAGGCACGCCGTTCCTGTTCGAGAAGGCGCTGGATTCGTCGATCCGCCTCACCGCGCACGAGCTGCGCGGGGTCAAGGTCACGCGCGAACTGCCGGACGACACGCTGGTGATGGGCGATGAAGCCGCCGTTATCGGCGTGCTGATCAACCTGTTCTCCAACGCGGCGCTGGCCATGCGCAAGGCCGGCACGACGGAACCCGCGATTCATACCACGGTGCGCTGGGCCGAGAGCCGGCTGCATGTGACGGTGCGAGATAACGGTCCCGGCATTGCGCCGGAGCACCTGGCGCGCGTGTTCGAACCCTTCTTCACCACGCGTGAAGTGGGGCAGGGGCTGGGGCTGGGGCTATCCATCAGCTACGCAGTGATCGAGCGCCACGGCGGCCAGCTCTTTGCCGAGAGCGAGCTGGGCCAGTGGGCGGCGTTCAGTTTCGACCTGCCACGTGCGGAGTAAGCGGCCATGAGCGAGGTCCAGCAAGCGCGGCCGACCATTCTCTACGTCGATGACGAGGACATGGCGCGCAAGTACTTTGCGCGCGCGGTCGGCAGCGAATACGACGTCCTGCTCGCCGCCAGCGCCGACGAGGGCGTGGCGTTGCTGCGCGCCGAGGGCGCGCGCATTGCGATCCTGGTGACGGATTTCCGCATGCCCGGGCGCGACGGCGGCGACCTGCTGCGCCAGGTGGCGCAGGAATATCCGCAGATCGTGCGCATGCTGGTGACCGCCTACGCCGACAAGGACATGCTGTTGCAGACGGTCAACAGCGGCGAGGTCTTCCGCATCCTGGAAAAGCCGCTGAGCGTGACCGACGTGCGCGAGGTGCTGCGCCAGGCCGGCGAGCGCCATCGCGAGCGCGCGCTGCGCCAGCACCGGCTGATGGCGATCGACGAGACCCTGGCCTTCCTGGCGCATGAGCTGAACACGCCGCTGGCGGCCATCGCCAACTTTGCGCGCGGCATCCAGAGCCGTGTCGCGGGTGAGTATAACGAGCAGCGCCAGGGCGAGATTGGCCAGGCCGCCAGCGCCATGCACGACAACGCGCAGTATTGCCTGGCGGTGCTGTCGTCGTTCCTGCAGTCGGTGCGCAGCAGCGCCGGCAGCAAGGCGGTCCGGCCCGAGCCCAGTGCCGAGGTCAGCGCGGGGGGGCTGGTGGCGTCGCTGCTGGACACCTATCCGTTTGCCGGCAGCCAGCGCCAGTGGGTGCAGGTCGAGGTGCACGGCGACTTCCCGGTGCAGACGCTGCCCAACTGCGTGGCGCTGGTGCTGTCGTCGGTGATGAGCAACGCGCTGCGTGCGCTGGCCGACGTGGCCGCGCCGTCGCTGCGCTTCGTGGTGGTGGCCCAGCCGAGCCAGGAGATCCGCATCTGCGACAACGGCCCCGGCATCCCGCCCGAGGTGATGGAGCGCCTGCTCGTCGACCCCGTCACCACCCACGCCAGCGCCGGCGGCAGTGGCCTCGGCATGATTTTCTGCAACCGCGTCATGCAGTCCTTCGGCGGCGGCATCCGGATCGCCTCCGCGTCCGGAGCCGGGACTACGGTGACGCTGGACTTCCCAAATTACAAGCATCGAATGATTAGGAGTGACCGATGAGCGAACCGATTGCCACCCAGGCACCACCCCCGGCGATTCTGTTCGTCGATGACGAGGCGACTGCCGTGAAGTACTTCCAGCGCGCCATCGGTGCGCTGGCGCCGGTAGTGACCGGCGGCTCGGTGGAAGAGGGCAAGGCGCTGCTCGATGCCCACGCCGACAGCCTGGCCGTGCTGGTGTCCGACCAGCGCATGCCGGGCGAGTACGGCAACGAGCTGCTGCGCTATGCGCGCGAGCGCTACCCGCATATCGTGCGCATCCTGACCACGGCGTATTCGGAGCTCGACCAGACCGTCGCAGCGGTCAACGAGGGCCAGATCCACCGCTATATCAAGAAGCCGTGGGACATCACCGCGCTGCGCATGGAGCTCAAGCAGGCGCTGGAGCTGTCCGGCCTGCGCAAGGAGCGCGACCAGTTGGTGCGCGAGAAGCTGGCGGTGCTGCAGACCAAGACCATGGCCACGCGCATCGGCATGCTGCACGCGCTGTGCGCCAGCCTGATCGGCCCGGGTCGCTTCCAGCCGGTGGAAACCTACCTGGCGGCGGTCAATCTGGTCGGCGCGCGCAACGCCGACCCGGACTGGCAGCGCATGGATTACGCCGACCTGGTGCGCGCCGAGTCCGAGCGCAGCGGCAGCTTCGGCCATGCCGTGGCCACGCGCCTGGCGCAGATGCGCAGCGCCAATGCGGGCAAGGGCGCGGCCGATGCCGCGGCGGTGATTGCCGATGCGCTGGGCAGCGAGGTGGTGCGCCGCGACGGCGATACCGTGATCTGGACCGCGCCGGCCACGCTGGCAGAGTTCCTGGCGCAGCCGGTGGGCGCGCCGGTGTCCGCGCCGCATGCGGCCTGGCTGGCCAGCCTGCTGTGGCTGGAGGAAGCCGGCGGCGCGCTGCAGTTCGCGCGTGACGGCGACACCATCGTGTGCCGCGCCGGCACGCGCAGCGAGAGCTTTGCGTCCGACCGGCTGGCGGCTTGGATTGAGCGGTTTTCGGAGTAGAGCTGATCTGCCGGGCGTATGCCCCAAACGAAAATGGCGCCCCGCGGGGCGCCATTCTTTTTTCCAGCGGGCTGGCCGTCAGGCCTCCGCGCCGTAGTTCGGGTCGTTGCGGTCGGTCGACTCCGGCTTCTTGTCGCCCTTGACCAGGTCCTCGCGCTTGACGCCCAGCCACATCGCCAGCGCCGCGGCCACGAACACCGACGAGTAGATACCGAACAGGATACCCACCGTCAGTGCCAGCGCGAAGTAGTGCAGCGTCGGGCCGCCGAAGAAGAACATCGACAGCACCATCATCTGGGTCGAGCCGTGGGTGATGATGGTGCGCGAGATGGTGCTGGTGATCGCGTTGTCGATGATCTCGTGCGTGGTCATCTTGCGGAACTTGCGGAAGTTCTCGCGGATCCGGTCGAAGATAACCACCGATTCGTTGACCGAATAGCCTAGCACCGCCAGGATCGCCGCCAGCACCGACAGCGAGAATTCCCACTGGAAGTAGGCGAAGAAGCCCAGGATGATGACCACGTCGTGCAGGTTGGCGATGATGCCCGCCACCGCGAACTTCCACTCGAAGCGGAACGACAGGTAGATCACGATGCCGGCCACCACGCACAGCAGTGCCAGCAGGCCGTCGGTGGCCAGTTCCTTGCCCACCTGCGGGCCGACAAACTCCACTCGTTGCAGCTTGACGTCAGGCGAGGCGGCCTGCAGCGCGCCCAGCACCTGCTCGCTCTGCTGGGCCGAGGTGACAGGCTTGCCGTCCGGGCCCTTTTGCAGCGGCAGGCGGATCATCACGTCGCGCGAGGTGCCGAAGTTCTGCACCTGCACGTCGGTATAGCCCAGCTTGCCCACCTGGCCGCGGATCTTTTCCAGGTCGGCGGCCTGCTGGTAGCTGACCTCCATCACCGTGCCGCCGGTGAATTCGATCGACAGGTGCAGGCCCTTGTGCCAGAGGAAGAACACGGCCGCGGCAAACGTCAGGAAGGAAATCACGTTGAAGACCAACGCGTGCTTCATGAACGGAATGTCGCGCCGGATGCGGAAGAATTCCATGTTGAATCCTGTTCTGTACTGCTAGTTGTTGCTGATCGACTGTGCGGGCCGCTTACTTGGCGACCGGCGTGTCGGTGGCGTTGCCCGGCTTCCAGATCTGGCCGATGGCCACGCTCTGCAGCTTCTTCTTGCGGCCGTACCAGAGGTTGACCAGGCCGCGGTTGAAGAACACCGCCGAGAACATCGAGGTCAGGATGCCCAGGCAGTGCACCACGGCAAAGCCGCGCACCGGGCCCGAACCGAAGGCCAGCAGCGCCAGGCCGGCGATCAGCGTGGTCACGTTCGAGTCCAGGATGGTGGCCCAGGCGCGGTCGAAGCCGACCGCGATCGCCATCTGCGGCGACGCGCCCCCGCGCAGTTCCTCGCGGATGCGCTCGTTGATCAGCACGTTGGCGTCGATGGCCATGCCCAGCACCAGCGCAATGGCGGCGATGCCCGGCAGCGTCAGCGTGGCCTGCAGCATCGACAGCACCGCAATCAGCAGCAGCAGGTTCACGCCCAGCGCCAGCACCGAGAACACGCCGAACAGCATGTAGTACAGGATCATGAACACGCCGATCGCGGCAAAGCCGTAGGCGACCGAGTCAAAACCTTTCTTGATGTTGTCGGCACCCAGCGACGGGCCGATGGTGCGCTCTTCGATGATTTCCATCGGCGCGGCCAGCGAGCCGGCGCGCAGCAGCAGGGCCAGGTCGTTGGCGGCTTCGGTGGAGTAGGAGCCGGTGATCTGGAAGCTCGAACCCAGTTCGGACTGGATCGTCGCCACCGTCAGCACTTCGCCCTTGCCCTTCTCGAACAGCACGATCGCCATCGGCTTCTTCAGGTTCTCGCGCGAGACATCGCGCAGCACGCGGCCGCCCTGGGCGTCGAGCTTGATATTGACCGAAGGCTGCTGGTTCTGGTCGAAGCCGGCCGAGGCGCTTTCGATGCGGTCGCCGGTGAAGATGACCTGCTTCTTGAGCACCACCGGGGCCCCGTTGCCTTGCGTAAAGAGCTCGCTGCCGAACGGGACCGGGTCGCCCGGGCGCGGGCTGCGCGGGGCGTCGTTGTCGACCAGGCGCGCTTCCAGCGTGGCGGTGCGGCCGATGATGTCCTTGGCCTTGGCGGTGTCCTGCACGCCCGGCAGCTGCACCACGATGCGGTCGGCGCCTTGCTGCTGGATCACCGGCTCGGCCACGCCGAGTTCGTTGACGCGGTTATGCAGCGTGGTGATGTTCTGCTTCACCGCGGCATCCTGCACGGCCTTGCGTGCGGGTTCGGTGAAGTTGCCGACGATGTTGTTGCCGTCCATGGCGAAGGCCACTTCGCGCAGGTTGTCGGCCAGGATGGCACGGGCGCGGTTGGCATCGTCGGCGTTGTTGAAGCGCACCGTCAGGCGGTCGCCGTCGCGGTCGATGCCGCCGTGGCGGATGCCCTTGTCGCGCAGCAGCGTGCGCGCGTCGCCGGCCAGGCTGTCGAGCTTCTTGTCGACGGCGCCCTTCATGTCGACCTGCAGCAGGAAGTGCACGCCGCCGCGCAGGTCCAGGCCCAGGTACATCGGCAGTGCATGCATGGCGGTCAGCCAGCCCGGCGAGCCCGACAGCAGGTTCAGCGCGACCACGTAGGTGGGGTCGGTGGCGTCGGGGTTGAGCGAGCGCGACAGCACGTCCTTGGCCTTGAGCTGCTCGTCGGTGGTGCGGAAACGCGCCTTGACCGAGCCCGACTGGCCGGAAATGTCGAAGAACACGCCGTCAGGCTGCAACTGGTTCTGCGCCAGGATCTGTTCGACCTGCTTCTGCATCGACAGGTCGACCTTGACCGTAGCCTTGCCAGAAGACACCTGCACGGCGGGCGCCTCGCCGAAGAAGTTCGGCAAGGTATAGATGATGCCGATGGCCAGGGCCACCAGGATCACGATGTACTTCCAAAGCGGATAACGATTCATCTCGGGCCAGTCATTCAGCGGTTGGCGGGGCCGGCGCAGGCGTGGCGCGCCACGTCGGCGGCGCCGAACCGGTTTGGCAAACAGCCGCCTGGCAGCCACGGATGGAAGCCGCCGGGGCTTCGTCGGGCTGGATCAGGCGGCTGCCGGGGCATGCGCGAACGGGCATGCCGGAAAAGACAAAGGCGGGAGTCGCGTGGGCGCTCGGCGGATCAGAGCGCCTTCAGCGAGCCCTTCGGCAGCACCGTGGTCACGGCGTTCTTCTGCACGGTGATTTCCGTGCCTGCGGCGATTTCCAGGCCGACGTACTGGTCGGTGACCTTGGTCACGCGGCCCAGGATACCGCCGGCGGTGACGACTTCGTCGTTCTTGGCCAGCGCTTCGAGCATCGCCTTTGATTCCTTCTGGCGCTTCATTTGCGGGCGGATCATGATGAACCACAGCACCGCAAACATCAGGATGATGGGCAGGAAGCTCATCAGGCCGCCAGCCGCGCCGCCGGCACCGGCGGTCTGGGCAAATGCGTTAGAAATCAACACGTTGGTTCTCCGTCACAATAGTCAGTCAAATAATCGAGCATTCTACCATTCGCATTCGGCACGCCTTTGGCATTCTAGGGCGGAATACGGGTTTGTTCGGGGTGATTCCGGGGCGACTCGGTGGCGGCGCCAGTGTCCGCGCGCTGCTCCGCACGTTCCCCCGGCGCATGACCCGGGCTATTCGACCGGCGCCAGCGGGAAAGTTCGCGCCGGCGCCCGTTTTCACTGCGTGCCGCGGGCGCGGTCGGCCGCGAACTGGCGGCGGAAGTCGGTGAAGCGGTGCTGCTCGATCGATTCGCGCACCTCGCGCATCAGCTGCAGGTAGTAGTGCAGGTTGTGGATGGTATTCAGGCGCGCGCCCAGGATTTCGCCCACGCGGTGCAGGTGGTGCAGGTAGGCGCGCGAGAAGTTGCGGCAGGTGTAGCAGGCGCAGCTTTCGTCCAGCGGGCGCGGGTCGTTGCGGTGCGCCGCGTTCTTGATCTTGACGTCGCCGTAGCGGGTGAAGAGCCAGCCGTTGCGCGCGTTGCGGGTCGGCATCACGCAGTCGAACATGTCGACGCCGGCGGCCACGCCGGCCACCAGGTCTTCCGGCGTGCCGACGCCCATCAGGTAGTGCGGCTTGTCGGCCGGCAGGTGCGGCGCCACGTGCTCCAGCACGCGCATCATGTCTTCCTTGGGCTCGCCCACCGACAGCCCGCCGATGGCATAGCCGTGGAAGTCCAGCTCGGACAGCCCAGCCAGCGATTCATCGCGCAGGTCTTCGTACATGCCGCCCTGGACGATGCCGAACAGCGCGTTCGGGTTGGCGAGGCGCTCGAATTCGTCGCGCGAGCGCTTGGCCCAGCGCAGGCTCATGCGCATCGACTTGGCGGCTTCCTCGTGCGTGGCGGGGCGGCCGTCGATCTCGTACGGCGTGCACTCGTCGAACTGCATCACGATGTCGGAGTTCAGCGTGCGCTGGATCTGCATCGAGATCTCGGGCGACAGGAAGAGCTTGTCGCCATTGACCGGCGACGCGAAGGTGACGCCATCTTCGGTGATCTTGCGCAGATCGCCCAGCGAAAACACCTGGAAGCCGCCGGAATCCGTCAGGATCGGCTTGTCCCAGCCGATAAATTTGTGCAGGCCCTCGTGGGCATTGACCACGTCCAGCCCCGGGCGCAGCCACAGGTGGAAGGTGTTGCCCAGGATGATGTGCGCGCCGATCTCGTTCAGTTCCAGCGGCGACATGGCCTTGACCGAGCCGTAGGTGCCGACCGGCATGAAGATCGGCGTCTCGACTACGCCGTGGTTCAGCGTGACGCGGCCGCGGCGGGCGTTGCCGTCGGTGGTGATGAGTTCGAAGTTGAGCATGGCTTGTGATTCTGGATTCAGGCGCCGGGCTGGCGGGTCAGCAGCATGGCGTCGCCGTAGCTGAAGAAGCGGTAGCGCTGCTCGACCGCATGGCGGTAGGCGGCGCGGATGGCTTCCACGCCGGCCAGCGCCGACACCAGCATCAGCAGGGTCGACTTGGGCAGGTGGAAGTTGGTGATCAGGGCATCGACCAGGCGGAAGCGGTAGCCGGGCGTGATGAAGATATCGGTGTCGCCGCTGCCGGCGGCGAGCGTGCCGTCGGCCTGCGCGGCCGATTCCAGCGCGCGCAGCGAAGTGGTGCCGACCGCGATCACGCGGCCGTCGCGCGCGCGGGTGTCGCGCACCGCCTGGGCCAGTTCCTCGGAGATCGCGTACCACTCCGAGTGCATCTTGTGCTCGGCCAGGTTCTCGGTGCGCACCGGCTGGAAGGTGCCGGCGCCCACGTGCAGCGTCAGGAAGGCGCGGCGCACGCCGGCGGCATCGAGGCGCGCGAACAGCGCATCGTCGAAATGCAGGCCTGCGGTCGGCGCGGCCACGGCGCCCGGGCTGCGCGCGTAGACGGTCTGGTAGCGGGTCTCGTCGTAGGCGTCCGGGTCGTGCGTAATGTACGGCGGCAGGGGCAGGCGGCCGTAGCGTTCGATCAGGTCCAGTGCCGGTTCCGGGAAGCGCAGCGTGAAGAACTGGTCCACGCGCGGACCCACGGTGACAGCGAAGGCGTCGTCGGCCAGATGCAGCGTGCTGCCCTCTGCCGGCGTCTTGGAGGCGCGCACCTGGGCCAGCACGGTATGGCTGTCGACGACGCGCTCGACCAGCACCTCGATCTTGCCACCGCTGGGCTTGTGGCCGAAGAAGCGCGCCTTGATCACGCGGGTGTCGTTGAACACCAGCAGGTCGTGGGGACGCAGGTAGTCAACGATATCGCTGAAGGCGCGGTCAACCATGCGCACCGCGTCGGCGGTGTCGGCGGGCGCGTGCCGTTCGACCACCAGCAGCCGGCTCGCGCTGCGGTCGGGCAGCGCACTCTGGGCGATCAGTTCTGGCGGCAGCGGAAAGTCGAAATCGGAAAGCGTCAACATCGTGGGAACGGCGGGGGCAGCAGCACAGGCAATAAACAAGGCAAAGGCGGGGCACAAAACGGCACTCCGCAGCCCGTGGTGGCAGCCGGCATGGGTACAATCGGCGAATCCGATATTGTAAGGCCACGGGCGGGCTTGCCGCCGGGCCGGGTGTGATACCGGCTATTTGCCGGCTGCCCGCCAGCCAATCACGCCGAACCGCAGCCCGCGCTGCCAATTTTGCTGCCGATGCCCGGAACCGCCGCCGAACCGATCCATGACCCCGCCGACGCCGCCAAGGAAGCGGCGACGCCCGCGCGCGGCAAGGCCGGGGAGGCAAAGGGCAAGACCGCGTCCTCCGGCACGTCCTCGGCCGCCGCGCGCCTGGCCAAGCTCGGCCTGCGCCGTCCCGTCGACCTGGTGCTGCACCTGCCGATGCGCTACGAGGACGAGACCACGCTGGCCCCGATCGCCGACGCGATCCGCCGCGCCGGGCTGGGCCAGCCGGCGCAAGTCGAAGGCGAGGTCATCTCCAACGAAGTCACGTTCCGGCCGCGCCGCCAGCTGGTGGTCAAGATTGCCGACGACAGCGGCGAGCTGACGCTGCGCTTCCTCAACTTCTACGGCAGCCAGACCAAGCAGATGGCCGAGGGCGTGCGCTTGCGCGTGCGCGGCGAGGTCCGCGGCGGCTTCTTCGGCGCCGAGATGGTCCACCCGACGGTGCGCCCGGTGGTGCCCGGCGAAGCGCTGCCCGACCGCCTGACGCCGGTGTATCCGTCCACCGCCGGCATCGCGCAGGCTTACCTGCGCAAGGCCATTGGCGGCGCACTGTCGCGCACGCCGATGCCCGAGACGCTACCGCAGGCGGTGCTGCAGGGGCCGCTGGCGCGGCTGCACCTGCGCCCGCTGGCCGACTGCCTGCGCCTGCTGCACGCGCCGCCGCCGCAGGAGAGCGAAGCCGCGCTGGCAGACCGCTCGCACCCGGCCTGGCAGCGCATCAAGCTCGACGAACTGCTGGCGCAGCAGATCTCGCTGCGGCGCGCGCATGCGGCGCGCCGCGAGAAGACCGCCCCGACCATGCCGCGCCGCGAGGGCGGTCTGCTGACGCGCTTCCTGGCCGCGCTGCCGTTCCGGCTCACCGGTGCGCAGGAACGCGTAGTCGCCGAGATCGCAGCCGATATGACGCGGCCGCACCCGATGCACCGGCTTCTGCAGGGCGATGTCGGCAGCGGCAAGACCATCGTCGCCGCGCTGGCGGCGTGCCAGGCGATCGACGCCGGCTACCAGGCGGCGCTGATGGCGCCCACCGAAATCCTGGCCGAGCAGCACTACCGCAAGCTGTCCGCGTGGCTGGAGCCGCTGGGCGTGCCGGTGGTCTGGCTGGCCGGCAGCCTGAAGGCGCGCGAGAAGCGCGAGGCCGCCGCGCGCGTGGAATCGGGCGAGGCGCAACTGGTGATCGGCACCCATGCGCTGATCCAGGACGCGGTGCGCTTTGCGAAGCTGGGCCTGTCGGTGGTCGACGAGCAGCACCGCTTCGGCGTGGCGCAGCGGCTGGCGTTGCGCGGCAAGGCGGGTGCCAGCGATGTGCCGGCGCCGGACACCGTGCCGCACCAGCTGATGATGTCGGCCACGCCGATCCCGCGCACGCTGGCCATGACGTATTACGCCGACCTCGACGTGTCGGTGATCGACGAACTGCCGCCGGGCCGCACGCCCATCGTCACGCGGCTGGTCAACGATGCGCGCCGCGACGAGGTGATTGCGCGCGTGCACCATGCCGCCGCGGAAGGGCGTCAGGTCTACTGGGTCTGTCCGCTGATCGAGGAAAGCGAGGCGCTGCAGCTGCAGACCGCGGTGGAAACCTATGAAACGCTGGTCGCCGCGCTCCCTGACCTGCGAGTAGGCCTGGTGCATGGCCGCCTGCCGCCGGCGGAGAAGGCGTCGGTGATGGACGACTTCAGCGCCAACCGCATGCAGGTGTTGGTGGCCACGACCGTGATCGAAGTGGGCGTGGATGTGCCCAATGCCTCGCTGATGGTGATCGAGCATGCCGAACGCTTTGGCCTGGCCCAGTTGCACCAGTTGCGCGGGCGGGTGGGGCGGGGCAGCGCCGAGTCGGTGTGCCTGCTGATGTACCAGGCGCCGCTGTCGCCCACCGCGCGCGAACGGCTGGCGACCATGCGCGAGACCACCGACGGCTTCGAGATCGCGCGGCGTGACCTGGAGATCCGCGGCCCCGGTGAGTTCCTGGGCGCTCGGCAGTCGGGCGAGGCCATGCTGCGCTTTGCCGACCTGCACACCGACGCGTGGCTGGTGGAATACGCGCAGGAGGCGGCCGAGCTGATGCTGGAGCGCTTCCCGGAAGCCGTCGAAGCACACCTGTCGCGCTGGCTAGGCGGGCGCGAGCATTACCTGAAAGCCTGATCTGGCGCTGTCCGGGTGCGCGATGCTTCGCATGCATCGGCGCAATGCTTCGGCGCTCTGACAGATGCGGCAATCGAAGGTAAAATCTATCGCCTACCGCAAACTGATAAGTCATGACGCTCACCGAACTCAAGTACATCGTCGCCGTGGCGCGAGAGCGCCATTTCGGCCGGGCCGCCGAAGCCTGCTTTGTGTCGCAGCCGACGCTGTCGGTCGCGATCAAGAAGCTGGAAGACGAACTCAACGTGCAGATCTTCGAGCGCGGCACCTCCGAGGTGTCGGTGACGTCCGTCGGCGAGCAGATCGTGGCGCAGGCCCAGCGCGTGCTCGAACAGACCATGGCCATCCGCGAGATCGCCAAGCAGGGCAAGGACCCGTTGGCGGGCCCGCTGCGCGTCGGTGTGATCTACACCATCGGCCCATACCTGCTGCCGTCGCTGGTCAAGCAGATGATCGGGACCGTGCCGCAGATGCCGCTGATGCTGCAGGAGAACTACACCCACAAGCTGATCGAGCTGCTCAAGCAGGGCGAGATCGACTGCGCGGTGATGGCCGAGCCATTCGCCGACTCCGGCCTGACGGTGCGCCCGCTCTATGACGAACCCTTTGTGGTCGCCGTGCCGCGTGGCCACCAGCTGGCGCAGGCGCGCTCGATCGATCCGGATGAGCTCAAGCAGCAGACCATGCTGCTGCTGGGCAGCGGCCACTGCTTCCGCGACCATGTGCTGGGCGTGTGCCCCGAGCTGTCGCGCTTCTCGCAGGCGGCCGACGGCATCCAGAAGACCTTCGAGGGCTCGTCGCTCGAGACGATCCGCCATATGGTGGCGAGCGGGGTCGGCATCACCGTGCTGCCGCGCACCTCGGTGCCTGACATGAAGGCCAAGGGCGACATGCTGGCCTACGTGCCCTTTGCTGATCCTGTGCCCGACCGCCGCGTGGTGCTGGCCTGGCGCAAGAGCTTCACCCGCCTGCCGGCGATGGAGGCGCTGGCCCACGCCGTGGCCGCGTGCGAGCTGCCGGGCGTGCGCAAGCTCGACGCCAAGGAGCTGGCAGAAGCCGCCTGATCGTTGCCCCTGACCAGTCAACGGCCGCACCGGGATCTCCGCTGCGGCCGTTGTTTTTTCCGGGGTCGAAGGCAAAGGCTAATACGAGATAGATTTGACCTAATACATAGGTATAAATAATTAAATTCTCCTCTTGATAGTATCTTTGTAGACTGGCTCCAGTCGATGCGCGATGTGTCGACCTGAGCCAGGAGCCGATGATGAGCAGCAGCGCCCAGTCCATTCCAAATGCCACCTGTGAGCGCCCAATTTCTTCCCGCATGGGGCGTTGCCTGCTCGATTGTCTTGCCTGCTACGCGGCCGCGAACTGACGCGCCGTTCCCACTGAGCTACCCACAAGAGGACAAGATGAACAAGAAGGACACTCTCACCACCGCAGCCGGCGCACCGGTCGCCGATAACCAGAATTCGCAGACCGCCGGTGCGCGCGGCCCGATGCTGCTGCAGGATGTGTGGTTCCTCGAAAAACTCGCCCACTTCGATCGCGAGGTGATTCCCGAGCGGCGCGTGCACGCCAAGGGCTCCGGCGCCTACGGCACGCTGAAGATCACGCACGACATCACCCAATACAGCAAGGCTTCGGTGTTTGCCGGGATCGGCAAGGAAACGCCGCTGTTCATCCGCTTCTCCACCGTCGCCGGCGAGCGCGGCGCGGCCGATGCCGAGCGCGACGTGCGTGGCTTCTCGGTCAAGTTCTATACCGACGAAGGCAACTGGGATGTGGTCGGCAACAATACCCCGGTGTTCTTCGTGCGCGACCCGCTCAAGTTCCCCGACTTTATCCACACGCAGAAGCGCAACCCGCGCACCAACCTGCGCGATCCGATCGCGGTGTGGGACTTCTGGTCGCGCCATCCGGAATCGCTGCACCAGGTCACCATCCTGATGAGTTACCGCGGCCTGCCGCAGAACTACCGCCAGATCCACGGCTTCGGCTCGCATACGTACTCGTTTATCAACGCCAGCAACGAGCGCTTCTGGGTCAAGTTCCACTTCAAGTCGCAGCAGGGCATTGCCAACTGGACCAATGAGGAAGCGGCCAAGGTCGTGGCCACCGACCGCGAAAGCGCGCAGCGCGACCTGTTCGAGAACATCGAGCAAGGCAATTTCCCGCGCTGGAACCTGCGCGTGCAGGTCATGCCGGAGGCGGATGCGGCCAGGTACCACATCAACCCGTTCGACCTGACCAAGGTCTGGCCGCACAAGGACTACCCGCTGATCGACGTGGGCGTGGTCGAGCTCAACCGCAA
Source organism: Ralstonia pickettii (assembly GCA_050987995.1). Classification (GTDB taxonomy): domain Bacteria; phylum Pseudomonadota; class Gammaproteobacteria; order Burkholderiales; family Burkholderiaceae; genus Cupriavidus; species Cupriavidus pickettii_B. The sequence continues at coordinate 3,770,220 of CP158803.1, read as the reverse complement.
CCCGGACAACTATTTTGCCGAGGTCGAGCAGGTGGCGATGAACCCGTCCAATATCGTGCCGGGCATCGGCTTCTCGCCCGACAAGATGCTGCAGGGCCGTCTGTTCTCGTACGGCGACACGCAGCGCTATCGCCTCGGCATCAACCACCACCAGATCCCCGTGAACGCGCCGAAATGCCCGTTCCACAACACCTTCCACCGCGACGGCGCGATGCGCGTGGACGGCAACCAGGGCGGCAAGCTGAACTACGAGCCCAACCGCGAAAGGGCCTATGCCGCCAGCGAGCGCGCGATCGAACCGCCGCTCGCGCTGGACGGTGCGGCCGACCGTTGGGACCACCGCGTGGACTCGGACTACTACAGCCAGCCCGGCGCGCTGTTCCGCCTGTTCGACGAAGGCCAGCGCCAGCGCCTGTTCGCCAATATCGCAGCGGCAATGCAGGGCGTGCCCGAGGAGATCGTGCGCGTGCAACTGGAGCACTTCACCAAGGCAGACCCGGCCTACGGCGAGGGCGTGAAGCGTGCGCTTGACCTGAAGTAAGCAGCAGTCTGGCGCGGCGGCCCCCCGCTGCCGCGCCGCGGAGAACGATCATGGCCATGATCCGGTTGTTTATCGACGAGTGGCGGCAACTGTGGCACGACGGGCATGACCAGCCCGAACGCGCCGACGCCGCGCGGCTGCGCCACAAGCTGTTGCGCAAGGAAATCGGCGCCGCCGTGATCGTGCTCGGCGCGGCCGTGGTGTTCGCCGAGGTGGCCCGGGGTTTGGCCGGGATCGCCGGCTAGTGCAATAATGCGGGGTACCGCGCCGCCCGGCCCCAAATGGATGGCAAGCCCGGCGGCGCTCCTCGTGGCTTTACCAGAACGGAGCGTACCTACCATGGCAAAGAAGAATGAGATGAGTGTGAACATCGGTATTTCCGACAAGGACCGCAAGAAGATCGCGGAAGGCCTGTCCAAGCTGCTGGCTGACACCTACACCCTCTACCTCAAGACCCACAACTTTCACTGGAATGTCACGGGTCCCATGTTCAATACGCTGCATCTGATGTTCGAGACCCAGTACAACGAACTGGCGCTTGCCGTGGACTCGATCGCCGAGCGTATCCGCGCGCTGGGCTACCCGGCACCGGGCACCTACAAGGAATACGCCCGCCTGTCGTCGATCGCGGAGGAAGAGGGCGTGCCCGAGGCCACCGACATGATCCGCAAGCTGGTGGAAGGCCAGGAAGCCGTGGTGCGTACCGCGCGCTCGATCTTCCCGGTGGTCGATGCTGCCGGCGACGAGCCGTCTGCCGACCTGCTGACCCAGCGCATGCAGACGCATGAAAAGACCGCGTGGATGCTGCGCTCGATGCTGGCCTGAGGCGTTTGCTGCCTCTAGCGGCTGCCGCTGCGCGGCGGCCGGCACTGCGCGTCGCAACCGTCCGGGCTGCGGCGCGTTTTCATTGAATCTCTCCCTCCCGGATCCGCGCTGTGCATTCCTCCTCGCCGTTGCCTCCCGCTCCCATGCTTGAACGCCTTTCCCTCTACGCGCGCCTGGTGCGCATCGACAAGCCGATCGGTACGCTGCTGCTGCTGTGGCCGACGCTGTGGGCCATGTGGATGGCCGCGGGCGGGCCGCCGTCCTGGGGGCTGTTCTGGATTTTCGTGGCGGGGACGTTTCTGATGCGGTCGGCGGGGTGCGCGATCAATGACTGGGCTGACCGGGATTTCGACAAGCACGTCAAGCGTACCAAGGAGCGGCCGCTGACCGCGGGCAAGATCGCTGCGTGGGAGGCGCTGGTGGTGGCCGCGGTGCTGGCGCTGGCGGCGTTTGCGCTGGTGCTGCCTTTGAATGCGCTGACTAAATGGCTGGCGGTGGTGGCGGCGGTGGTGGCGGGGACCTATCCCTTCTTCAAGCGCTTCTTTGCGATTCCGCAGGCTTACCTGGGGATTGCATTCGGTTTTGGCATCCCGATGGCGTTTGCCACGATCCAGGACCAGGTGCCGTTAGTGGCTTGGGTGATGCTGCTGGCCAATGTTTTCTGGGCGGTTGCCTACGACACGGCGTATGCGATGGTGGATCGGGATGATGATCTGCTGATTGGGATGAAGACTTCGGCGATTACCTTTGGGCGGTTTGACGTGGTGGCGATTATGGTTTGCTATGCCGCGTTTTTGGCGCTGATGGCGTGGGCGGGCATGCTGTTGGGGCTGGGCTGGCCGTACTGGCTGGGGCTGGTGGCGGCGGCTGGCTGCGCCGGCTACCACTACACGCTGATCCGCGATCGCGACCGCATGCGCTGTTTTGCGGCGTTCCGGCATAACAACTGGCTGGGGGCTTGTGTGTTTGCGGGGACGGCGGTGGCGTATGTGGTTCGGTGATTTGCGATTTGTCGATGATCGAGGGCACGTGTTGCTGGTGACATGTTGTCGCTGTTGAACCGCTTGGTTCCGCCCTCCTGGGCGGGTCCCTTTTTGTCCGAGCGACAAAAAGGAACCAAAAAGCGCGTCGCCTGAGCGGCTGGCTATCAAGGGGACGCTTCTGGTGATATGGGCGGCTTAGGTTTCCGTGAGGCGTGGTCGCGGTTCGACCCTGCTACGCCAGGTGAGTCAGTGACGGTGCCTTCGTACACCGGCTTTTGAACGATCCCCATGCCGGGCGGTGGCCGTCTGCTAACGGCCGTATCGCATTAACGCCTTCGGCTGCGCTGCGCGCGGCGTTCCGGGTCCTAATGGTTGCGATGCAACTGCCTGTGGCAACCTCATGGGTGACAAACGAGTTCAATCACATGGGTAACATCCTGAGGCCCGGATAGCCAAGGTAGAAACCTGTCACCTATGTGCTTGAACTGTTTTGTCACCTGCGTCGGTGAACTGTACCGGCACCAGGGCGGGAATTTGATGCGCCCGCGCGCAGCGCAGCCGAAGGCGTTGATGCGATGCCGTTGTCAGCAGGGGCCCACGCCCTGCCCGGGGATCGTTCAAAAATCGCGCTACGCAGGCACGGATTCCGGCGCACCTCGCGTAGCAGGGTCGAACCGCGACCGGGCCCAAACGGAAATCACCACCGCCCGAACCACCCACGCCGCCTCCTTGATAGCCAGCCGCTCAGGCGACGCGCTTTTTGGTTCCTTTTTGTCGCTCGGACAAAAAGGGACCCGCCCAGGAGGGCGGAACCAAGCGGTTCAACAGCGACAACATGTCACCAGCCGCGAGAGCCGCCGAGCAACGAGCCACAGGTCCAGTACCCGCCCTTCAATCCTTCCCGAATTCAGCACCCATCTCCTTCCCCCGCGCCGCCGCCGCATGCATAGCGCGCACGAAGGCATCCCCAATCCCTGCCGCCTCCATCGCCGTCACCGCCGCATAGGTCGTCCCACCCTTGGACGTCACACGCTCGCGCAGCGTCGACACCGGTTCCGGCGACTGCCCAGCCAGCGCCGCGGCGCCGCGGAAGGTTTCCACCGCCAACTCGCGGCCTTGCTGTGCAGTCAGGCCCAACTCGGTCGCAGCACGCTCCATCGCCTCGACAAAGTAAAAGACATAAGCCGGACCGCTTCCGGAAATCGCAGTAACCGCATCGATCTGGTCGTCGCCCTCCACCCATACGCATTTGCCGACCGCCTGCGCCACCGCGCTGGCAATGTCGCGATCCTCCGACGACAACCCTGCCGACGCCGCCAGCCCGGTCATCCCCATCCCCGCCAGCGCCGGCGTATTCGGCATCGCCCGCACCAGGCGGGTGCGTCCGCCTAGCCAGCGCTGCATATCCTGCAGCCGGATGCCGGCAGCCACGCTGATCACCAGATTGCCCTTGCCGCTGCCCGGCAGGTGCGGCAGCAACTGCGCCGCGGCGTCGCGGAACTGCTGCGGCTTGACCGCCAGCACCAGTACATCGCTGGCGCCGAAGGCGGCGTCAGGCGCGCCGGACGCATGCACGCCGAGGTCCCGCGCCAGGCGCTGCTGCGCCTCCGGGAAGGGATCGACCACACGGATCGAGGTAGCAGGCACGCCGCGAGCGATCAGGCCGCCGATCAGTGCGGTCGCCATATTGCCGCCGCCGAGAAAGCCGAAGGTGAGGGTATCGAGCATGGTTGTCTCAGTAGTGTCTTGATTGGGTAGCAGGTCAGGCGCGGGCGCCGAAAATGGCCGTGCCGATCCGCACCAGGGTAGCGCCCTCGGCGATGGCTGCCTCCATGTCGCCTGACATGCCCATCGACAAGGTGTCGACGTCCAGCCCGTCCTCACGCAGCGTACCCAGAAGCGCGCGCATGGCGGCAAACGGGCGGCGCTGGGCGGCGGGATCGTCCTCGGGCTCCGGAATCGCCATCAGCCCGCGCAGCCGCAGGCCGGGCAGGGCGGCGACGGCGCGCGCCAGCGCCGGCACTTCCGACGGCGCGACGCCGCTCTTGCTGGCTTCCCCGCTGATATTGACCTGGATGCAGACCTGCAGCGGCGCCATGCCGGCCGGGCGCTGCGACGACAGCCGCTCGGCGATCTTCAACCGGTCGACGGCGTGCACCCAGTCGAAATGCTCCGCCACCAGCCGGGTCTTGTTGCTTTGCAGCGGGCCGATGAAATGCCACTGCAACTGGCTGCGCAGGTCGGCCAGCGCGGCGATCTTGTCCACGCCCTCCTGGACGTAATTCTCGCCAAACGCAGGCTGGCCGGCCTCGAAGGCGGCCCGGATGCGGTCAGGGGAGACCGTCTTGGAAACGGCCAGCAGCGCAATGTCCTTGGGCTGTCTGCCGGCCTGTTGTGCGGCCGCCGCGATGCGCTGGTGCACGGCTTGCAAGTTGGCGGCAATTACAGACATAATCCGGCGAACATACTCAAAACAAGTACGAAAAAGTACTGGTAACGATTCAGGGTGGGGTCATTATAGATGGACATCGCGCAGCTATTGGCTTTCGCCGTCAAGAACAAGGCGTCCGATCTTCATCTGTCGTCGGACATGCCGCCGCTGGTGCGGATCCACGGCGATATGCGCCGGATCAACGTCGCCTCGATGACGCACAAGGATGTCCACGCCATGGTGTACGACATCATGAGCGACACCCAGCGCAAGATTTATGAGGAACGGCTCGAGATCGACTTCTCGTTCGAGATCGCCGGCCTGTCGCGCTTCCGCGTCAATGCTTACAACACGCAGCGCGGTGCGGCCGCGGTATTCCGTACGATTCCTTCCAAGGTCCTGACGCTCGAGGACCTGCGCGCGCCGGCCGTTTTCGCCGACCTGTGCATGAAGCCGCGCGGGCTGGTGCTGGTGACGGGCCCGACCGGCTCGGGCAAGTCCACCACGCTGGCGGCGATGGTCGACCATCGCAATGAAAACGACATGGGTCACATCCTGACGGTGGAAGACCCGATCGAATTTGTCCATAACTCCAAGAAGAGCCTGATCAACCAGCGCGAGCTGGGTCCGCACACGCATTCCTTTGCCAACGCGCTGCGCTCGGCGCTGCGTGAAGATCCGGACGTGATCCTGGTGGGCGAACTGCGCGACCTGGAAACCATCCGCCTGGCGCTGACCGCGGCCGAGACCGGTCACCTGGTCTTCGGCACGCTGCACACCAGCTCCGCGGCCAAGACCATCGACCGTGTGGTCGACGTGTTCCCGCCGGAAGAAAAGGACATGGTGCGCACCATGCTGTCGGAATCGCTGGAGGCGGTGATCTCGCAGACGCTGCTCAAGACCCGCGACGGCAACGGTCGCACCGCCGCGCACGAGATCATGACCGCCACGCCGGCGATCCGCCACCTGATCCGCGAGAACAAGATCGCGCAGATGTACTCGATGATGCAGACCAGCAGCGGCCTGGGCATGCAGACGCTGGACCAGTGCCTGTCGGACCTGATCAAGCGCGGCATCATCAACTACAACGACGCGCGCGCGATCGCGAAGAACCCGGACGCGTTCATGGGCTGAGGCCCATGCCATGCCTACTGGCCGCTGCCGTCACCGCAGCGGCCGCACTCCCGCAGGACACCGCCATGCTCGATCGCGAATCCGCCGCCAAGTACATCAACGACCTGCTGGAGCTGATGGTCAGCAACCGCGGCTCGGACCTGTTTATCACCTCCGACTTCCCGCCGGCGATCAAGGTCGACGGCAAGATCACGCCGGTCTCGCAGCAGCCGCTGAACCCGACGCAGGCGCTGGGCCTGGTGCGCTCGGTGATGAACGAGCGCCAGGTGCAGGACTTCGACACCAGCCGCGAATGCAATTTCGCTATCACCGCGCCCAAGGCCGGGCGCTTCCGCGTGTCGGCGTTTATCCAGCAGGGCAAGGCCGGCATGGTGGTGCGTACCATCAACACGCGCATCCCGTCGGTGGCGGACCTGGACCTGCCGCCGACGCTGCATGAGATCGTGATGTCCAAGCGCGGGCTGGTGATCGTCACCGGCGCCACCGGCTCGGGCAAGTCGACCACGCTGGCGGCGATGCTCGATCACCGCAACGCGCATTCGTACGGCCACATCATCACCATCGAGGACCCGATCGAGTACGTGCATGCGCACCAGAACTGCATCGTCACGCAGCGCGAGGTCGGCATTGACACCGAGTCCTGGCACGTGGCGCTGAAGAACACGCTGCGCCAGGCGCCCGACGTGATCCTGATCGGCGAAATCCGGGATCGCGAGACCATGGAGTACGCGATGCAGTACGCGGAAACCGGCCACCTGTGCCTGGCCACGCTGCACGCCAACAACGCCAACCAGGCGATCGATCGCGTGGTCAATTTCTTCCCCGAGGAAAAGCGCCAGCAGTTGCTGATCGACCTGTCGCTGAACCTGAAGGCGATGGTCTCGCAGCGCCTGCTGCCGCGCGCCGGCCGCAAGGGCCGTGTGCCGGCGGTGGAAATCATGATCGGCACGCCGCTGGTGGCCGACCTGATCTTCAAGGGCGAAATCCACGAGCTCAAGGAAGTCATCAAGAAATCGCGCGAGCAGGGCATGATCTCGTTCGACCAGGCGCTCTTCGAGCTGCACGAGGAAGGCAAGATCACTTACGAAGACGCGCTGCGCAACGCCGACTCGCTCAATGACCTGCGCCTGATGATCAAGCTGCACAGCAAGCGTGCCCGGGACACGGACCTGGGTGCCGGTACCGAGCACCTCAACGTCATCTAGAGCCATCAGACCAGTGCACGCCGGCGCGCATGGCGGTATGCTTCGGCCACGCACAAGGAGTCTGCCATGAGCAATGTCTACCAGTTTGAAGCCACCTCGCTGGCCGGCGAGCCGGTACCGCTGTCGCAGTTCCAGGGCAAGGTGATGCTGATCGTCAACACTGCCAGCGAATGCGGGTTCACCCCGCAGTACGAAGGGCTGCAGAAGCTCTATGACGAATACAAGGAGCGCGGCCTGGCGGTGCTGGGTTTTCCGTGCAACCAGTTCGGCAAGCAGGAACCGGGCGATGCGCAGCAGATCGGCCAGTTCTGCGAATCGCGCTTTGCCGTGCGCTTCCCGATGTTCGCCAAGGTCGACGTGAACGGCACCGACGCGCATCCGCTGTATCAGTGGCTGACCATGGAGAAGCGTGGCTTACTCGGTACGCAGGGCATCAAGTGGAACTTCACCAAGTTCCTGCTGCGCCGCGATGGCACGGTGTTCAAGCGCTATGCGCCGACCACCAAGCCGGACGAACTGCGCGCCGATATCGAGAAGCTGCTGTCCGACCCCGGCGCGTGAGCGCGGGCTAGACGCCGCTGGCGCGCACCGCGCGCAGGAAGCCGTTGAGCGAGCGGTCCGGCGTCTCATGGAAATGGTCGTCCAGCATGCGGATGGCGCGGCAGCGGTCCAGCCGGAAGCTGCGGTAGTCCTCGCGCGTGGTGCACCACGTCGCCAGCAGCCAGGCATTGCCCCAGAAGAACAGGCCCAGCGGCATCACCACGCGTTCGGTGATGCGCTGCTGCGCGTCGCAGTAGTCGAGCAGCAGCAGTTTCTGCTCGCCCAGCGCGCCGTGCACCACGTCGAAAGCCTGGCGCACCTGCGCCTGGTTGACGTATTCCGGCGCGAACACGCGGCTTTGCTGTGCCGCCAGCCGGCGCGGCGGCGGCAGCGCGGCCATCAGCTTTTCCAGCGCGGGATCGGCCGCGGCGGCCAGCGCGCCGCCGCCCCAGGCCTTCAGCAGCCGCAGGCCGGCCACCAGCGCTTCCACTTCCATGGCACTGAACATCAGCGGCGGGACGTCAAAGTCGGCGCGCAGCCGGTAGCCGATGCCGGCCTCGCCTTCGACCGGCACGCCTGACAGCGACAGCGCCTGGATATCACGGTAGACGGTGCGTTCCGACACGCCGAGCCGCTGCGCCAGCAGCGCCGCCGTGGTCAGGCGGCGGCCGCGCAGCACCTGGACGATCTGGAACAGGCGGTCGGCGCGGCGGCTCATCGGTCAGCTTCAGCCATAGGGTTACCCGGCAATGGGCTCGTGCAGCCCGATGCGGTTGCCTTCGCTGTCGGTGATATGGGCGATGCGGCCGATCTCGCCCGGCAGGCGCAGCGGCCCGAACACGGTCTTGCCGCCGGCGCGCGCGGCACGCTCCAGCAGTGCGTCGAGCTCCGGCGCGTGCAGGTACGGCACCGCGCCGTAGTAATTGCTGGGGCGGTAGCCTTCGCCGGCCACCAGCGCGCCGCCCGGGTCGGGGTGCGGGAACACGGCCATGTCGACCTGGCTCATGGTTTCGCGGCGCAGCTGGACCTCGAAGACCTGCTCGTAGAAGCCGACGGCACGGTTCATGTCGACCACGGGGATTTCCAGCCAGTTGATCAGGCGGTTGCTCATGATGGGCTCCTTGTTTCCAGGTAAGGGGGGATGGGAGCTCGCATCATGCGCGGGGGCTGCTGACAGCGTGCTGTCAGGAGCGTGTCAGTGTGGCATCCAGGCCGCCATCACCGGCACCAGGATCGCGGTCAGCACGCCGTTCAGGCCCATGCCGAGCGCGGCGAAGGCGCCGGCTTCCTGGTTGACCTGGAACGCGCGCGCAGTGCCGATGCCGTGCGCCGCCACGCCGGTGGCAAAGCCGCGTACGCTGTAGTCGCGGATGCGCAGCAGGTTCAGCAGGCTGGTGGCGCTGACCGCGCCGATGATGCCGGTGCCCATCACCAGCACCGCGGTCAGCGATGGCAGGCCGCCAATCTTCTCGGCCACGCCCATCGCGATCGGGATCGTCACCGACTTGGGCGCGAGCGAGCGCACGGTCTCGGGCGACGCGCCCAGCAACCAGGCGATGCCGACCGCCGACACCACCGCCACCACCGAGCCGGCCACCAGCCCGACCAGCAGCGGGAACACGTGCGTGCGCAGCTTGGGCAGCTGCATGTACAGCGGCACCGCCAGCGCAACCGTCGCCGGTCCGAGCAGGAAGTGCACGAACTGCGCGCCGTCGAAGTAGGTCTTGTAGGGCGTGCCGGTGACGGTCAGCACCGTGACCAGCAGCGCCACCGCGATCATCACCGGGTTGGCCAGCGGGGAAAATCGCGATTTCTCGTAGATGCGGAAAGCGAACACGTAGGCCAGCAGCGTCGCGGTCAGCCCGACCAGCGGGCTCGCGGCCAGGTAGACCCAGATCTCGTTGAGGCGCGGCGTCATCATGCCTGTTCCCCCTTGGCATCCACGTGCGGGGCATCGGTGCGCTTGCGCATCAGCATGCGCGTGACCACGGCGGTGGTGGCGATGGCCAGCCAGGTGGAGAGCACCAGCGCGACCAGGATCGGCATCCATTCGCCTTCGATGCGGCTGGCGTGAACCATGATGCCGACGCCGGCGGGAACGAACAGCAGCGACAGGTGCTTGAGCAGCTCGCTGGTGGTGCCCTGGATGATGGGCAGCAGGCGGTCGTCGAAGACCAGCCAGCCGAACAGCAGGATCATGCCCAGCACGGGGCCGGGCACGGGCAGGCGCAGCGCGTAGCTGATCACCTCGCCGACGGATTGGAATACCAGCAGGATGGCAAAGGTCTGGAGCATGGGGGCGTGACGTATGGTCGCAGGTTGCTGCGCGCATCCGGGGGGATGCGCGCTGCCGCCCATGCTGCCCCGTGCTAGCCGAGCATTCTGTCGACCAGTTCGATCCAGTGCATCACCGGCGTATCGGTGCCGCTCTGCAGGTGCGAGATGCAGCCGATATTGGCCGACACGATGGCTTCGGGCTGCGTGGCCTGCAGTTTGGCGAGCTTGTCGTCGCGCAGGCGGTAGGCCAGTTCCGGCTGCAGCACTGAATACGTGCCCGCCGAGCCGCAGCACAGGTGGCTGTCAGCGCAGAGTTTGACCTCCACACCGAGGCCGGTCAAGAGCGCCTCGACCTTGCCCCGGATCTGCTGGCCGTGCTGCAGCGTGCACGGCGGATGGTAAGCCACGCGCCGGCTGTCGCGCGGCACCGCCCCGGCGAGATCGTGCAGGTCGTCGGCAAAGTCCGGCAGGATCTCGGACAGGTCGCGCGTCAGCGCCGACACGCGGCTCGCGCGCTCGGCGTATTTCGGGTCATGGCGCAGCAGGTGGCCGTAGTCCTTGACCATCGCGCCGCAGCCGGAGGCGTTCATCACGATGGCCTCGGCGCCAGCCTCGATATGCGGCCACCAGGCGTCGATATTGCGGCGCATATTGTCGAGGCCGCCTTCATGGTCGCCATTGTGGAAGCGGATTGCGCCGCAGCAGCCGGCCTCGCGCGCCACCACCATCTGTACGCCGACACGGTCGAACACGCGCGCGGTGGCGGCATTGATGTTGGGCGACATTGCGGGCTGCACGCAACCGTCGAGCAACAACATCTTGCGCGCATGTACGGTGCGCGGCCAGGTGCCGGGCGCGGCGGTGCGGCTGGGCTCCGGCACCTTGCTGCGCAGCGTGGCCGGCAGCAGCGGGCGCACCATCTGGCCGAGCCGCATTGCGGTGCCGAACAGCGCCGGGCGTGTCAGCCCCTCGCGCAGCGCCCAGCGCGCGATGCGCTGGCTCGCGGGACGCTGGATGCCTTCTTCCTCGAGCTTGTCGTCCACCAGCTTGCGGCCGATATCGACCAGCCGGCCGTAGCGCACCCCCGACGGGCATGTCGATTCGCAGTTGCGGCAGGTCAGGCAGCGGTCCAGGTGCAGGCGCGTGCTTTCGGTGATGGCATGGCCTTCCAGCACCTGCTTCATCAGGTAGATGCGCCCGCGCGGGCCGTCCAGCTCGTCGCCGAGCAACTGGTAGGTCGGGCAGGTGGCAGTGCAGAAGCCGCAATGCACGCAATTGCCGACGATGGATTTGGCTTCCTCGCCTTCGGGCGTGTTGCGGAGAAAATCGGCCAGGTTCGTTTGCATGGTGTGGGGAGGGTTTGCCTGGGCGTGGGAACGCGGGCCGGATCAGAGCCCGGGATACATGCGTTGCGTATTGAAGATACCGGCCGGGTCGAAGGTCTCCTTCAGCCGCCGGTGGATCGCGACCAGCGGCGAGGACAGCGGCGTGAACACGCCCACCGACTTGTCGCCGTTGCGGAACAGCGTGGCATGGCCGCCGACGGCCTGCGCCACCCCACGCACGGTTTGCGCATCGGTGCCGTGCGCGCCGTCCTCGGGCAGCCACCAGCGCTGCCCGCCGCCCCATTCGATCAGCTGGGTGCCGGGGAGCTCCAGCGGCGCGGCGATGGTCGGCACCGCCAGGCGCCACAGCGCACGGCCGGCCTGCGCGGGAGCGAAGAACGGATGCGTCTGCTCGCGCAGCGACTGCCACAGCGCCGCGGCTTCGGCGCTTTCGACACGCGTACCGCCCAGCTTCGCGCACGCGGCGCGCACCGCCGCGCTGGCGCCGGCCAGGCGCACGTTCAGCACGCCGGCATGCCACGCGGAGGCCGCCAGCGGCAGCGGCTGGCCGCCCCACTGGTTCAGACGCTGGAGCGCCTCGGCCTGGGCCAGATCGAAGCGCAGTGTGGCATCGTCGAACGGCGCCGGCAGCACCTTCAGCGAGACTTCAAGGATCAGCCCGAGGGTGCCGAGCGAGCCTGCCAGCAGCCGCGACACGTCATAGCCAGCCACGTTCTTCATCACCTGCCCGCCGAAGTTCATCACCTCGCCGCGCCCGTCCATCAGCTGCGCGCCCAGCACGAAATCGCGCAGCGCGCCCACCGACTGCCGGCGCGGGCCCGACAGCCCCGCGGCTACGGCGCCGCCCAACGTCGCGGTGCTGGCCTGGCCGGGCAGGGCGAAGTGGGGCGGTTCGAACGCCAGCGTCTGGCGCTTTTCCGCCAGCGCCGCTTCGATCTCCGCGAGCGGCGTACCGCAGCGCGCCGTGATCACCAGCTCGGCTGGGTCGTAGTCGAGGATGCCGGCGTACGCGCGCGTGTCGAGCACCTGGCCCTCAGGGGCCTGGCCGTAGAAATCCTTGCTGCCGCCGCCGCGCAGCCGCAGCGCTGTGCGGGTGTCGGTGGCTTGCCTGACGGTGTCGCGGAAGGCGTCGAGGATGGCTTGCATTTGCGTGAGGAGTGGGGATGGGTGCGGTTCAGGGTGCTGGCGTGCCATCGCGGCCGCCGGGCACTTCTGGCCGATCGTTCTGGTATTCCGGCAGCGGGCTGCCGCAGTGCTTGCAGTACATCGAGTCGGCCTCGTGGCCCTCGGTCAGGCAATGGGTGCAGGTGCGCGTGGTCAGTGGCCGCTTCAGGATGCTGGCGGCCAGTTCCGCGCCGACGATGCCAGTGGGGAAGGCGATGATGCCGTAGCCAAGCAGGATGGTCAGCGAGGTGATGAACTGCCCCAGCGCGGTCTTGGGCACCATGTCGCCGAAGCCCGTGGTGGTCAGCGTCACCACCGCCCAGTACATGCTGAGCGGGATGCTCCTGAAGCCGTGCTCAGGGCCTTCGACCACGTACATCACCGTGCCCAGGATCACGGTGATGATGAACACGGCGCCCAGGAACACGAAGATCTTGCGCCGGCTGTTGAGCAGTGCGCGGTACAGGATCTCGGCTTCCTCGAAATACACCGTCAGCTTCAGGATCCGGAACACGCGCAGCAGCCGCAGCAGCCGCACGTCGATCAGGAAATGCAGCTCCGGCAGGAACACGGCCAGCCACGTCGGCATGATCGAGATGAAGTCGATGATGCCGTAGAAGCTGAGCGCATAGCGCAGCGGCCGGCGCACCACCAGGATGCGCATCACGTACTCGGTGGTGAAGAGGAGCGTGAAGCTCCATTCCAGCACCGTGAATGCCGTGCCCAGGCGCTGGTTCACCGCCGCCATGCTATCGAGCATCACCACCATCACGCTGGCGACGATGGCGACCAGCAGCGCAAGGTCGAAGGTGCGCCCTTCGCGCGTGTCGGCCTCGAAAATGATGGTGTACCAGCGCTGGCGCCAGCCGGTCTCGGGCTGGCCCAGGCGCTGGCGCGTGACCGCTTCCTGGTGTTGGCGTCGGCGTGGGTCGGGCATGGTCGATTTGCCTCCGATGTGCCTCAGAAGCGCGGCAGCTCGGGATGCGGCAGCAAGCCCTTCTTCACGTGCATCTTGCCGTACTCGGCACAGCGCGCCAGCGTGGGGATGGCCTTGTCCGGGTTTAGCAGCCGGGCCGGGTCGAAGGAGGCCTTGACGCCGAAAAAGGCCTCGCGTTCGCCCGGCGAGAACTGCACGCACATCGAATTGAGCTTCTCCACGCCCACGCCGTGCTCGCCGGTGACGGTGCCGCCCAGCTCCACGCAGGTTTCCAGGATGTCGGCGCCGAACAGCTCGGCGCGGTGCCATTGGTCCTGGTCCGCGCCATCGAACAGGATCAGCGGGTGCATGTTGCCGTCGCCCGCATGGAACACGTTGATGCAGCGCAGGCCGTACTTGCGCTCCATCGCTTCGATGCGCTTGAGCAGCGTGCCGATATGCTTGCGCGGGATGGTGCCGTCCATGCAGTAGTAATCGGGCGAGATCCGGCCCGCGGCGGGGAAGGCGTTCTTGCGCCCGCTCCAGAAGCGCAGCCGCTCGGCCTCGTTCTGCGAGACCACGATGCGGGTGCAGCCCGAAGCCTTCAGCACCGCGCTCATGCGTTCGATCTCCTCCGCAACTTCTTCCGGTGTGCCGTCGGATTCGCACAGCAGGATGGCGGCGGCATCCAGGTCATAGCCGGCATGCACGAACTCCTCCACCGCCGCCGTGGCGGGCTTGTCCATCATCTCCAGTCCCGCCGGGATGATGCCAGCGGCGATCACGTCGGCCACCGCGTTGCCGCCTTTCTCGACATCGTCGAAGCAGGCCATGATCACTTGCGCCAGTTGCGGCTTGGGGATCAGGCGCACCGTGACCTCGGTGACCACGGCCAGCATGCCCTCGGAGCCGATCACCACCGCCAGCAGGTCCAGGCCGGGCGCGTCGGGCGCCTCGGAGCCGAACACCACCACCTCGCCTTCCATCGTCACCGCGCGCACGCGCAGCACGTTGTGCACGGTCAGGCCGTACTTCAGGCAGTGCACGCCGCCGGAATTCTCGCTGACGTTGCCGCCGATGGTGCAGGCGATCTGCGATGAGGGATCGGGCGCGTAGTACAGGTTGTGGGGCGCGGCGGCATCGGAGATCGCCAGGTTGCGCACGCCCGGCTGGACCACCGCGGTGCGCGAGAGCGGATCGACCGACAGGATGCGCTTGAACTTGGCCAGCGACAGCACCAGGCCCTCGGCGATCGGCATGGCGCCGCCGGACAGGCTGGTGCCGGCGCCGCGCGGCACCACCGGCACGCCCAGCTTGTGGCACAGGCGCAGGATCGCGCAGACCTGTTCTTCGGTATCAGGCAGGGCCACGGCCATCGGCACCTGACGATAGGCGGCCAGGCCGTCGCATTCGTAGGGGACGGTGTCCTCGGCCTTCCACAGCAGCGCGGCGTCGGGCAGGATCTGCGCCAGGCCGGCCAGCAGCGCGCTGCGGCGGCCTTCGGCGGCAGCCTGCGCACCGGCGCTGCCAGGGGCTAGCGTTTGGGCTTCGTGCGGGGCATTCATGACGACTCCTGTGGGGCAGGCCGATCATGCGGCGTGCCGGTCGCGGCGGAGCAGGGCATGCCCGCCGGGGGGACGGGTGACTATAGCGCAGGGCACTTGCCGCGGGGACCACGGGGGACGTGAATTCCGCATGGCAGGCCGATCAAAAATGCTCATCATGGCCGCGCCCCGGGGGCGCGCCATCCAGGCCGCAAGTCCAGCGTAGCACCGCGGCGCGGGTGCAGGGAAGTTCGCCCGCGCCAGGCTCAGCGTGCGGGTGTCTGCGGCAGGCGGCAGACCATGTCGAGCTTGTCGTGGAAGTGCGGCGCGACGTACAACGCATCCGGCTCCAGCCCCACCTTGACGAAGCCGAGCGACTCGTACAGCCGCACCGCGCCTGTGCTGCCGGCATTGACGCACAGCGTCACCTGGCGCACGCCGGGCATGGCGGCGGCCTGCTGCATGGCACGGTCCATCAGCGCGCGGCCGAGCTTGCGGTCGCGCCAGCCCGGGGCGACGTACATGCCCCAGATAAAGGCCTTGTGTCGGTGCTTCTGCCTGGCTTCACGCATCACACCGACCACGCCCGCCAGCGCCGTACCGTCGAAGGCGCCGAACACGGCCTTGTCTTCGCTGGCGGCCAGGCGCCCGGCGACGAAATCGAGCGGCAGCTCCTGTTCTTCGTCCAGGCTGGCGGCGAAGGCTTCCGGCGCTTCGGCCAGGCCTTCCAGCCGCAGCGCCTGGAAGGCGGCGGCATCGTCAGGGGTCAGCAGGCGGATTTCCATGCGCTCAGTCTCCTACCAGTCCAGGCTCAGCAGCCAGTCGACGAAATAGCGCGCCTCGGGCTTGAGCGGAGCCTGCTCGCGCTCGACGATGTAGTAGCCGTGTGGCGACACCGATTCGATATCGAGCAGCCGCACCATCTGCCCCAGCGACAGCCAGTGCCGCGCCATGCGCTGGCGCACCAGCGCCACGCCCTGGTTGGACGCGATCGCCTCCAGCATCAGGCCGATATCGTTGAACTGCGGCCCCGTCTGCGGCTCGGGCCAGTCCAGCCCGGCGGTCTCGAACCACGGCTTCCACGGCTCCAGCGGGCTGCGCAGCAGCACCAGGCCGTGCAGGTGCTCGGGTTTGGTGATGGCGCGGCCGTTGATGCGCTCGTAGTATTCGCGCCCGCACGCCGGGAATACCGGCTCGACCAGCAGCTTGGTGGTCTTCAGATCCGGATAGCGGCCGGTGCCGTAGCGGATCTCGACATCGGTGTCCTCGGCCTTGACGTCCAGGAACGGGATCGCCAGGTGCAGTTCGAGGTCGATATGCGGATACAGCGCGCCAAACTCCGGCAGCCGCGGCACCAGGTGCTGGCGGCCGAAGGTGGGCGGGATCGCCACGCGCAGCCGCGTGCGCAGCTTGTTGTATTCGGGCCGCGCCAGCTCGTTCAGCGACTTGAGCGCGTCCTGCACGTTGCGCAGGTAGCGCGTGCCGGCCGCGGTCAGGCGCAGCGCTGCGTTGGCGCGCACGAACAGGTCCTCGCCCCACAGCTCCTCGAGGTTCTTGATACGGTGCGACACCGCGCTGGGCGTTACCGACAGTTCCTCGGCCGCGCGCGCAAAGCTGCCCAGGCGCGCCGCGGCCTCGAACGCGATCAGCAGGTGCAGTGGCGGGACGCGGTTGAACATGGAGGCCATCCGTTGTGTGCCTGACCGCGGCGCCTTACTGCGCGCCGCCGCGCGTGGCGCTGAAGATCTTGCCCGGGTTCAGGATGTGGTTGGGGTCGAGCGCGTCCTTGATCGCGCGCATCAGGTCGAGCGCGTCCTCGCCGTGCTCCTGCACCAGGAAGCCTTTCTTGTGCAGGCCCACGCCGTGTTCGCCGGTGCAGGTACCGCCCATCGCCAGCGCGCGTTCGACGATGCGCTGGTTGATGGCCTCGGCTTCGGCCATCTCCTCCGGCTTGTCCGGGTCGACCAGGATCGCCACGTGGAAGTTGCCGTCGCCGACATGGCCGACGATCGGGCACGGCAGCGCCGAGGCGTTGAGGTCCTTCTCGGTCTCGGTGACGCAGTCGGCCAGGCGCGAGATCGGCACGCACACGTCGGTGGTCACCGCCCTGCAGCCCGGCTTGAGCTGCAGCATGGCGAAGTACGCGGTATGGCGCGCGTTCCACAGCCGGCTGCGGTCTTCCGGACGCGTGGCCCATTCGAAGCCCTGGCCGCCGTACTCGGCGGTGATCTGCTGTACGGTCTCGGCCTGCTCGCGCACGCCGGCCTCGGTGCCGTGGAATTCGAAGAACAGGTGCGGGGTTTCCGGCAGTGTCAGGTTGTCGTGGCGGTTGATGGCGCGGATCGCCAGCGCATCGACAAACTCCACGCGCGCCACCGGCACGCCGAGCTGGATGGTCTGGATCACCGCCTGCACCGCGCTGCCCATGCTGGGGAAGGCGCACACCGCGGCGGAAATGGCTTCGGGCTGCGGGTAGAGCCGCACCGTCACCTCGGTGATGATGCCGAGCGTGCCTTCGCTGCCGATAAAGAGCCGGGTCAGGTCATAGCCAGCCGACGACTTGCGCGCGTGCGTGCCGGTGCGGATCACGCGGCCGTCGGCGGTCACCACCGTCAGCGCCAGCACGTTCTCGCGCATGGTGCCGTAGCGCACCGCGTTGGTCCCGGAGGCGCGCGTGGCGCACATGCCGCCCAGCGAGGCGTCCGCGCCCGGGTCGATCGGGAAGAACAGGCCGGTGTCCTTGATCTCCTGGTTCAGTTGCTTGCGCGTGACGCCAGGCTGCACGGTCACGGTCAGGTCCTCGGGCTGCACCGCCAGCACCTTGTTCATCTGCGACAGGTCCAGGCTGACGCCGCCAGCCACCGCCAGCAGGTGGCCCTCCAGCGAGGAGCCGGCGCCGTACGCGATCAGCGGCACGCCGTGCTGGTTGCACAGGCGCGCCACGTCGGCGACTTCATCGGTGCTGTGGGCGAAGACGACCGCGTCGGGCACGGCTGGCGGGAACGGCGATTCATCGCGCCCGTGGTGCTCGCGCACCCCGGCCGAGGTGGTGAAGCGTTCGCCGAAGCGCGCCGCGAGGGCTTCCGTGAAGGCGGGGGGCAGGGGACGGCGGGCGAGCGCAGTGGCAGGCGTGGGGTGGTTCATGCGGGTCTCCGGCGGGTCGGCGCGGCGGTGGTGCCTGTGGTGGCGATCCGGGCGGGAATCTCCGGAATGGCAGGCAGGGGCGCGACCCGGTTATCGAATGGACGACGAATAGACGACTACAGGCATTCTACGCCGCGCGGCGGCTGATGCACCCTTGTGCGGCGGGGACTGGCCGATAGCCGCACAGTGACCCGTCCCAAGGGGTAGGACCACAAGACCTTCGCTCATACGCTGGCTCTGGCGCGATAATGCGCCTTTTCCCCGCCGCCCCCGCGCGGGGCGACCACGCATACAAGGAGACCGGCATGGGCCACCGCCTGTCCAAGATTGCCACCCGCACCGGCGACGCCGGCACCACCGGCCTGGGCGACGGCAGCCGCACCGGCAAGGACAGCCTGCGCATCGCCGCCATCGGCGACGTCGACGAGCTCAACTGCCACGTCGGCGTGCTGCTGACCGAAGAGCTGCCCGAAGACGTGCGCGCGGCGCTGCTGCATATCCAGCATGACCTGTTCGACCTGGGCGGCGAACTCTCCATCCCCGGCTACATGCTGCTCAAGCCCGAGCAGGTGGCCCAGCTCGACACCTGGCTGGCCGACTACAACGCCAACCTGCCGCGGCTGGCCGAGTTCATCCTGCCCGGCGGCAGCCGCGCCGCGGCCCACGCCCACGTCTGCCGCACGGTGTGCCGGCGCGCCGAGCGCGCGCTGGTGGCCCTGGGCACGGCCGAGGCGCTCAACGAGGCGCCGCGCCAGTACCTGAACCGGTTGTCGGACCTGATGTTCGTGCTGGCGCGGGTGCTGAACCGGGCCGGCGGCGGCTCGGACGTGCTGTGGCAGCGAGACCGGCAGGCGACCTGAACTGGCAGTAAATGTAATGACAGGGCCACTTATGGCGCGCGAGCCGCGCTGATGGCTCAAGCCGGGGCGGCGGATGCCGTTGACGGAACGGATAAACCGAGAAAATTACTCGGATTTGCCGTTTCTGCCCTTGAAAAGACCCCGGACGGCCACATTTCGGCCTCAGGTTGAATTGCAGTCGCGCGGATAGCGATGGCTCAAGAGGAGAGAATAAATGGGTAAGATCATCGGTATCGACCTCGGTACCACCAACAGCTGCGTCGCGATCATGGAGGGCAACACCCCCAAGGTCATCGAAAACTCGGAGGGTGCCCGCACCACCCCGTCGATCATCGCCTACATGGAAGACGGCGAGATCCTGGTCGGCGCGCCGGCCAAGCGCCAGGCCGTCACCAACCCGCGTAACACCCTGTACGCGGTCAAGCGCCTGATCGGCCGCAAGTTCGAAGAGAAGGAAGTCCAGAAGGACATCGGCCTGATGCCGTACTCCATCGTCAAGGCGGACAACGCCGACGCATGGGTGTCGGTGCGCGACCAGAAGCTGGCCCCGCCGCAGGTCTCGGCGGAAGTGCTGCGCAAGATGAAGAAGACGGCCGAGGACTACCTGGGCGAGCCGGTGACCGAAGCCGTGATCACCGTGCCGGCGTACTTCAACGACTCGCAGCGCCAGGCGACCAAGGACGCTGGCCGCATTGCCGGCCTGGACGTCAAGCGCATCATCAACGAGCCGACCGCGGCCGCGCTGGCCTTCGGCCTGGACAAGAACGAGAAGGGCGACCGCAAGATCGCCGTGTATGACCTCGGCGGCGGTACCTTCGACATCTCGATCATCGAGATCGCGGACGTGGACGGCGAGAAGCAGTTCGAAGTGCTGTCGACCAACGGCGATACCTTCCTGGGCGGCGAAGACTTCGACCAGCGCATCATCGACTACATCATCAGCGAGTTCAAGAAGGACCAGGGCGTGGACCTGTCCAAGGACGTGCTCGCGCTGCAGCGCCTGAAGGAAGCCGCTGAAAAGGCCAAGATCGAACTGTCGAGCTCGCAGCAGACCGAGATCAACCTGCCGTACATCACGGCCGATGCCTCGGGTCCGAAGCACCTGAACCTGAAGATCACCCGCGCCAAGCTGGAATCGCTGGTGGAAGAGCTGATCACGCGCACCATCGAGCCGTGCCGCATCGCGATCAAGGATGCGGGCGTCAAGGTCAGCGACATCGACGACGTGATCCTGGTCGGCGGCATGACCCGCATGCCCAAGGTGCAGGAACAGGTCAAGGAGTTCTTCGGCAAGGAAGCGCGCAAGGACGTGAACCCGGACGAAGCCGTGGCCGTCGGTGCCGCGATCCAGGGTTCGGTGCTGTCGGGCGACCGCAAGGACGTGCTGCTGCTGGACGTGACGCCGCTGTCGCTGGGGATCGAGACCCTGGGCGGCGTGATGACCAAGATGATCACCAAGAACACCACCATCCCGACCAAGCATGCGCAGGTGTTCTCGACCGCCGACGACAACCAGCCGGCGGTGACCATCAAGGTGTTCCAGGGCGAGCGTGAAATGGCCTCCGGCAACAAGCTGCTGGGCGAGTTCAACCTGGAAGGCATTCCGCCCGCAGCGCGCGGCACGCCGCAGATCGAAGTGTCGTTCGACATCGACGCCAACGGCATCCTGCATGTGGGCGCCAAGGACAAGGCGACCGGCAAGGAAAACCGGATCACCATCAAGGCGAACTCGGGCCTGTCGGAAGACGAGATCCAGCGCATGGTCAAGGACGCCGAAGCCAACGCCGAGGAAGACAAGAAGGCCCGCGAGCTGGCTGATGCCCGCAACCAGGCCGACGCGCTGATCCACTCGACCAAGAAGGCGCTCACCGAATACGGTGACAAGCTGGAAGCCGGCGAGAAGGAAAAGATCGAAGCCGCGATCAAGGAACTGGAAGACGCCGCTCGCGGCGGCGACAAGGCCGAGATCGATGCCAAGGTCAGCGCGCTGTCCGAAGTCAGCCAGAAGCTGGGCGAGAAGGTCTACGCCGACATGCAGGCCAAGGCTGGCGAAGGTGCCACGGCCGGTGCGGCCGGTGCCGGTGCCGGTGCCGGTGCGGCCGGTGGCCAGCAGGCGCAGCCGCAGGACGACAACGTTGTGGACGCCGAATTCAAGGAAGTCAACGACAAGAAGTAATCGGGACACGCGGGCGGCGGTGCGGGCACTGGCCGGCACCGCTCCCGCCCCGACGCCGGGCGCGGCCATCGGACCCAGCGGGAAACCGCCGTCGGATGCCTCGCTCGGCTTTTTTGCTATTCGCCGGTATCGCGCCGCATGTGCGTGCCGGCCAAAAGGTAATGAGCCACCATGGCAAAACGTGACTACTACGAAGTGCTCGGGGTGGGCAAGAACGCGAGCGACGACGAGATCAAGAAGGCTTATCGCAAGCTCGCGATGAAGTACCACCCGGACCGCAATCCGGAGGGCAAGGACGGCAAGGTCGCCGAGGAAAAATTCAAGGAGGTCAAAGAGGCCTACGAGATGCTTTCCGACCCGGAGAAGAAGTCGGCCTACGACCAGTACGGCCATGCCGGTGTCGACCCGAACATGGCGGGCGGCTTTGGCGGCGCGCAGGGCTACGGCGGTTTCGCCGAGGCCTTTGGCGACATCTTCGGCGACATCTTCGGCCAGCAGGCTGGTGGACGTCGCGGCGGCGGCGGCCCGCAGGCCTATCGCGGCGCCGACCTGCGCTACAGCATGGAGATCTCGCTGGAGCAGGCCGCGCACGGCCACGAGGCGCAGATCCGCGTGCCGCACTGGGACGACTGCGACCATTGCCACGGCAACGGTGCCGAGCCCGGCTCGAGCGTGGAAACCTGCCCGACCTGCCACGGCGCCGGCCAGGTGCGCGTGTCGCAGGGCTTCTTCACCATGCAGCAGACCTGCCCGAAGTGCCACGGTAGCGGCAAGTACATCCCCAAGCCCTGCACCAAGTGCCACGGCCAGGGCAAGCTGAAGTCGCAGAAGACGCTGGAAGTGAAGATCCCGGCCGGCATCGACGAAGGCATGCGCATCCGCTCGTCCGGCAACGGCGAGCCGGGCATCAACGGCGGTCCGCCGGGCGACCTGTATGTGGAAGTCCACATCAAGCCGCACCAGGTGTTCGAGCGCGACGGCGACGACCTGCACTGCCAGATGCCGATCTCGTTCGCCACCGCGGCGCTGGGCGGCGACCTGGAAGTGCCCACGCTGAGCGGCAAGGCTACCTTCCCGGTGCCTGAAGCCACCCAGTCGGGCAAGACCTTCCGCCTGCGCGGCAAGGGCATCAAGGGCGTGCGCTCGGGCTATCCGGGCGACCTCTACGTGCATGTGAACGTGGAGACGCCGGTCAAGCTGACCGAGGCGCAGAAGGAACTGCTAAGGCAGTTCGACCGCTCGGTGCATGAGGGCGGCTCGCGCCATAGCCCGCAGGAGCAGTCGTGGCTGGATAAGGTGAAGAGTTTCTTCAGCTGATCTGGCTTGCGGTATCGGACCGGCCACGTGTGAGCGTGGCCGGTTTTGTTTTTGGCGACACCGTGCGGCAGGCGCGTCCATCGCCACCAGTGCTCCGCCGCGCGATAATGCAGGACTGTCTTCCATGCCGGCAGCGCCGGCATTCATGTTTTCTCTGACGATTTCCCGTGGTAGCAAGCATCCAGCCCCCTCCGTCTCCCCCGGCCCCTCTCCCGCAAGCGGGAGAGGGGAGCACCCCGCCAGGGGGAGGAGACGTCTTCGTTCTTCTTGACGATGCCACGGCACCCGCGGCGCAAGCTGCGTCGCGCCTCTACACCGGCTTTGTCCGCGAAGACGTACTACCCACTGGCAGCGACCTCGCGCAGCTTGATTCGATGCTCGCCCACGGCTGGCGCCAAGGCTGGCACGCCACGCTATTCGTCCCTTATGAATTCGGCGGCGCCCTGGTCGATGCCCCGGTGCACACGGGCAACGCGATGCCTTTCCACGCCGGCGCACTGCGCCTGTTGTGGTTCCGCGAACTACGCCGGCTCGATGCTGAAGGCGTGGCCGCGTGGCTGCAATCCGGAGTACAGCACGCGCCAGCCGGCATGATGGACGTCGCCTCCGACACCCCGCGCGAAGCCTTCAACGACGCCATCGCCCGCATCCACCAGTGGATCGAAGCCGGCGACACCTATCAGGTCAACTACACCCAGCGCCTGCGCTTCAGCGCCTTCGGCGATCCGGTAGCGCTGTACGCCGCGCTGCGCGCCGCACAGCCGGTGCCATACGGCACGCTGGCGCGGATGCCCGGCGATAGCTGGGTGCTGTCGCTGTCCCCGGAACTGTTCGTCCGTCACGACGGCAACGGCCACCTGCTGACCCGGCCGATGAAGGGCACGGCACCGCGCTCCGGCGATGCCGAAAGCGACAAGCAAGCCGCCGCCGCACTGGCCGCCGACGCCAAGAACCGCGCCGAGAACGTGATGATCGTCGACCTGCTGCGCAACGACCTCGGCCGCATCGCGCAGCCAGGCAGCGTGGCCGTGCCCGAGCGCTTCGCCGTGCAGCCGTTCGGCGCGGTGCTGCAGATGACTTCCACCGTGACCGCGACGGCGCGGCCCGGCACCGGTTTTGCGGCGCTGATGGCAGCACTGTTCCCGTGCGGCTCGATCACCGGCGCGCCCAAGCGGCGCACCATGGAGATCATCGCCGAGCTGGAAGGCTCGCCGCGCGGGCTGTACACAGGCGCGATCGGATGGATCGATGCGCCAACTGCTGAAAGCACCGCGGGTCCGTTCGCCCTGTCGGTAGCGATCCGCACGCTGGTACTGGCGCCTCTCGCGCCCAACGGCCTGCGCGCGGGCGAAATGGGCGTGGGCGGCGGCATCGTCCACGACAGCGTCGCCGCGGAGGAATTCGACGAATGCGGCTGGAAGGCGCGCTTCCTGACGCGCCACGATCCCGGCTTCACGCTGTTCGAGACCATGCGCGTGCAGGACGGCGAGTGCCTGTACCTGGCGCGGCATCTCGCGCGCATTGGCGCCTCGGCGCACACGTTCGGTTTTGCCTTCGATGCCGATGCGGCACGCGACGCGGTGGCCGCGCAAGTGGCGCAGCTGGGCGCGGGGACATGGCGCCTGCGCATGAGCGTGGACAAGGCCGGCGCGCTCGCGTTTGCCAGCGGCACGGTGGCACCGATGCCGGCCGGTCCGATCAGGATCGACATCGCCACCGAGCCACTACCCGATGCCGATCCGCTGCGCCGCCACAAGACCAGCGCCCGCGCGGTCTTCGACGCCGGCTGGCAGGCCGCGGAACGCGCCGGCGGCTTCGACCGGCTGTTCTTCAACACCCGCGGCGAGCTGCTCGAAGGCGGCCGCAGCTCGGTCTTCATCCGCATCGATGGCCGCTGGCTGACGCCGCCGCTGTCGGCCGACATCCTCCCCGGCGTGATGCGTGCGGTGGTGCTGGAAGAGGGCGGTGCAGCGCTAGGCGCGCCCGCCGAAACGATCGAGGAAGCCGTGGTGACGCGCGCCATGCTCGCGCGCGCCGAGGCCATCGTGGTGGTTAATGCGCTGCGCGGCGTGCTACCGGCAACGCTGCAGCCGTAAGCGCGCAGCCGCTACGGGTGATGCTGGTCCAGCACCCCATCGCCCAGCTTCCAGCGCACCACGCCCGGCAAATTGATCAGTTCGCGGTCGTGGCAGATCAGCACCACGGTGCGGCCCTCCGCGGCCAGGTCGCCGATCAGCGCAATCACCTGCTCGCGCGCATGGCCGTCCAGGCTCGAGGTGGGCTCGTCCAGCAGCAGCAACTCCGGCTCCAGCACCTTGGCGCGTGCCAGCGCCACGCGCTGGATCTCGCCCCCGGACAGGAATTCCGGCGCCGTGTCCTGCACGTGCGACACGCCGGCCCAGCCCAACGCATCGCCGACGCGGCGCGCGATTTCGTCGCGCGGCATGCCGCGCGCGTGCAGGCCGTAGGCGATGTTCTCGCGCACCGAGGTGCGGAACAGGTAAGGATGCTGGTGCAGGTAGGCGATGCGCTGTCGCAGCGCAGGGGGCAGCGGGTCTAGCGGCGCGCTGTGCGGGTTGCCCTGCGCATCGGTCCACTGCGCGATAGCGCCCGGCGCAGGTTCCAGCCCGGCCAGCATGCGCAGCAGCGTGGTCTTGCCGGCGCCGTTCATGCCGGTCAGCACGATCGCCGTGGCGCGCGGGATCACCAGCTCGTCGATGGCAAAAAGCCGGCGCAGGCCGATCGTGCGCGCCAGCCCGCGCACGGTCAGCAGCGGGGTGTGCATGGTGCTGTCAGCAGGTGTCATCGGCGGAAACCTCCCGCGCCCTGCAGCCACGCCATGCCGATATTGACCAGCAGCGCCAGCGCCACCAGCACGATGCCCAGCGCGATGCCCTGCGCGAATTCGCCCTTGCTGGTTTCGAGCGCGATGGCGGTAGTGATGGTGCGGGTCGAGCCTTCGATATTGCCGCCGATCATCAGCGCCGAGCCCACCTCGGCAATCACGCGGCCAAAGCCTGCGACCACCGCCGCCATCAGCCCGAAGCGCAGCTCGCGAAGCACGGTGACGAAGGTGCGCCAGCGCCCGGCGCCAAGGACCCAGGCGGTTTCACGCAGGCGCACGTCGGCGCCCTGCAAGGTCGACAACGCAAACGCCAGCACCACCGGAAAGCCGATCACCGCCTGCCCCAGCACCATGCCCGATGGCGTGAACAGCAGTTGCAGGCTGCCCAGCGGCCCCTGGCGCGTCAGCAGCAGGTAGAGGACCAGCCCGACCAGCACGGTCGGGAACGACAGGAAGGCCTGCGCCACCACCACCACCGCGCGCCGCCCCGGGAACTGCCGCGTGGCGATCAGCCAGGCCGCGGCGATGGCCGGCACCGTGGCGATCGCCAGCCCCAGCACCGCCACCATCAGCGAGGTCCAGACGATAAACCACAGCGCCGCATCGCCGCTGGCCAGCAGGCGGAACGCATCCGCAGTGGCCGATGCGATCTCCACCGCGTCAGGCGGAGAAGGTGTGCTCGGGGGCGGGGAAGCTGCCGTCCTTCACGGCGGCCACGTAGGCGCGCACGGCGGCCTCGATCGAGGTCTGGCCTTCCATGAAGTTGCGCACGAACTTGGCCTTGCGGCCCGGGTAGATATTGAGCATGTCCTGCAGCACCAGCACCTGGCCGGTACAGTCCACGCCCGCGCCGATGCCGATGGTGGGGACCTTCAGCAGCTGCGTGATTTCGCCGGCCAGCACCGCGGGCACTGCCTCCATCAGGATCACCTGGGCACCGGCGGCCTGCAGCGCCAGCGCGTCGCGCTTGAGCTGGGCCGCGCCGGCGTCGGTCTTGCCCTGCACCTTGAAGCCGCCGAGCGCGTGCACCGACTGCGGCGTCAGGCCGATATGCGCGCATACCGGGATGCTGCGCTCGACCAGGAACTTGACGATCGGCGCGAGCCAGTCGCCGCCTTCGAGCTTGACCATCTGCGCGCCGGCCTTCATCAGCGTGACGGCGCTGGCGAAAGCAGTCTCCGCCGTGGGGTAGGTGCCGAACGGCAGGTCGGTCAGCAGCAGCGCGGTCTGGTTGCCGCGTGCCGCGCATTCGGTGTGGTAGGCCATCTGTTCCAGCGTGACCGGCAGCGTGGTCTGCTGGCCCTGCATCACATTGCCCAGCGAGTCGCCGACCAGGATCATTTCGACGCCGCAGTAGTCGAGCAGCGCGGCGAAGCTGGAGTCATAGGCGGTCAGCATGACGATTTTCTCGCCGGCGTCGCGCATCGCCTGCAGTTTGGGAATCGTGATGGTCTTGCGGGAGGGGTCGAGGAGGTAGCTCATGGCAGTGCCCATATATGACGGCTGGTTGTGCCGTTGCCTGCCGCGGGCGGCGGGGCGACCCTGCAGGGCAACGGCTGCCGTCGTTATTGTGTTGTGTCTGGCAGGCGTGGCCTGTCAGGGCGCAGCGAGATTGAGAAAGGCCTTGCGGCCGCGCATGTTTTCGATGCGCGCCAGTAGTGTACGGAAATCATCATCATTGTCCACCGGATTGAAGTGCGCGGTGTCGACGATCAGCACGGGCGCCTCGTCGTAGCGGTGGAACAGTTCGCCGTAGGCGCCGGTCAGGCGCTGCAGGTAGTTTTCGTCGATGCCGGCCTCGCCGGGTTCGCCGCGGCGCACGATACGCTCGCGCAAGAGCGACGGCGTGGCCTGCAGCATGATCACCAGGTCAGCGCGCTGCGGCGGCAGGCTGAAGCGCGCGGCGATGGCGTCGTACAGCGCCAGCTCGTCCTCGGACAGCGTCAGCGCCGCGTGCAGCCGGTCGCGGGCCATCAGGAAGTTGGTGACCATGCGCTGGCCTGCCAGCAGCGCTGCCTGCCACTGCTGCAGCTGCACGGCGCGCCGGGTCAGGCACCACAGCTGCATTGCCAGCGCATGGCGCGCGGGATCGCGGTAGAAGGGCTCGAGGAAGGGGCTCTGGCGCGCGCAGTCGGGCAGTTCGCCCGCATGCAGCGTGCGCGCCAGGCGCTGGGCCAGCGAGGTCTTGCCGGACCCGACGGGGCCTTCGACGACGATGCGGCGCAGGTGATCGAGCATGGCGCTTCAGGCTTGAGTGGGAGGGCGGGCGCCGCCGTGTGCGTTCAGCCGGGGGTGCCGGCATCGCCGGCGGCGGCCTGCAGGCGCAGGCACTTGCAGGTGGAGACCTTCTCGATACGCTGCCCGCCGACGCCGGCCAGGAAATCGGCGGCACGGCCGCGCCCGGGGATCGACAGCTCGGCGTCCAACTCCAGCAACGGCACCAGCGTAAAGGCGCGTTCGGTGAGGCGCGGGTGCGGCACGGTCAGGTGCTCGTCGTCGTGCTGTTCGTCACCGAACAGAAGCAGGTCCAGGTCAAGCGTACGCGGCGCGTTGCGGAACGGCCGCTCGCGGCCGAACTGGTCTTCGATGTGGTGACAGATGCGCAGCAGCTGCGCCGCGGTGAACGAGGTCTGCACCTTGACCACCGCGTTGTAGTAGTCGTCGCCGCCGGCATCGACCGGCGCGGTCCGATAGAGCGAGGAGCGCGCCAGCACCGTGATCCCGACCTGCTGGGCCAGGCACACGATAGCGTCCTTGATTGCCTGGCGGGCGTCGCCAAGGTTGGCGCCGATGCCGATGAAGGCGAGAGTCATTTACGTTTCCTCCGGCTGGCCGGGGCCGGCATGTGCTGCCTCGCCCGCGTCCGAGTCGCTCCGGGAAGAAACTTTATCCGATTTCCGCGGACTGCGTCGGCGGCGCTTTTTGCGCGCCGGGCCCTCGCCCTCGGCACCCTGGCCGCCCTGGCCACCTGGGCCGCCCGGGCCGCCCGGGCCGCGCGCACCGCGCGCCGCCTCGATCAGGCCTTCGCGTTCGCCCGGGTCGGCGTCCTGGAATTCCTGCCACCAGGTGGCCAGCTCTTCCGGCAGTTCGCCGGACTGGCAGCGCAGGTGCAGGAAGTCGAAACCGGCGCGGAAGCGCGGCGATTCCAGCAGCCGGAACGGCATGCGGCCCACGCGCTTTTCGAAGCGCGGCTGCATGCCCCAGATATCGCGCATGTCGGTGACAAAGCGGCGCTGGATCGCGAGCTGGCCGGTCTGTTTTTCCAGAATCGAATCCATGGCGGCGTTCAGTGCCGCGATGGCGTGCTCGCCTTCGTCGCGCAGCTTGTTCCAGCGTTGCAGCACGTGGTGCCACAACAGCGCCGCGAACAGGAAGCCGGGCGAAACCGGCTTGCCGGCCTGCACGCGGCGGTCGGTGTTGTCCAGCGCCAGCTGCACGAAGCGCTGGCCCATCGGCTGCTCCAGCGCCACATCCAGCAGCGGCAGCAGGCCCTTGTGCAGGCCCGCCTTGCGCAGCTCCTGCAGCGAGGCCCAGGCGTGGCCGGACATCAGCAGCTTGAGCATCTCGTCGAACAGACGCGCGCTGGGCACATTGTGGATCAGCGAGGCCAGGCCGGCGATCGGGTGGCGCGTGGCCTCGTCGATGTCGAAGCCGGTCTTGGCCGCGAAGCGCACCACGCGCAGCATCCGTATCGGGTCTTCGCGGTAGCGCGTGACCGGGTCGCCGATCATGCGCAGCGTGCGCGCGCGGATGTCTTCCATACCGTGATGGTAGTCATGCACGGTCTGCGCGGCCGGGTCGTAGTACATCGCATTGATGGTGAAGTCGCGGCGTTCCGCGTCTTCAGCCTGCGAACCCCAGACGTTGTCGCGCAGCACGCGGCCGGAGGCGTCGATTGCATGGGTCTTGCTGTCGAGCTCGGCGCGCTTCAGCCGGCGGCCTTCGGGCAGGGTTTCACTGGCGATGGCGTCGACCAGCGCGCGGAAGGTCGAGACCTCGATGATTTCCTGCTCGCGCCCGCCGTAGAAGGTCACGTGCACGATCTGGAAGCGGCGGCCGATGATGCGCGAGCGCCGGAACAGCGCCTGCACCTGGTCGGGCGTGGCGTTGGTCGCCACGTCGAAATCCTTGGGCTTGATGCCGAGCAGCAGGTCGCGCACCGCGCCGCCGACGATAAAAGCCTGGTAGCCGGCCTGTTGCAGCGTGGAAGTGACCTTGACGGCATTGCGCGACAGCAGCGTCGGGTCGATCTGGTGTTCGTCGACGCCGACGATGCTTGGCGTATGGGCGCGGCCGGTGCGGCGCAGCTTGGGGCCGGGTTTGCCCAGCAGCCGGGTAATGAGCTTCTTGATCACGTCAGAACAGATCCATGATGCGCCAGCCTGCCGCGGCGGCGTGGTGGCGCAGGCGATCGTCCGGGTTGGTGGCGATCGGCTCGGAGACCTTTTCCAGCAGGGGCAGGTCGTTGGCCGAGTCGCTGTAGAAGGTGGTCGTTTCGAAGTGGTCCCACTGCGCGCCCTGGCTCTTGAGCCAGGATTCGACGCGGGTGATCTTGCCTTCGCGGAAGCTGGGCACGCCGTGGACCTCGCCGGTGAACTGGCTTTCCGGCTTGCCATCGACGGTGGCGGGCTCGGTGGCGATCAGGTGCTTGATGCCGAAGGCCGCGGCGATCGGCGCGGTGACAAAGCTGTTGGTGGCGGTCACCACGGCGCACAGGTCGCCGGCCTCGATGTGCTTGTAGACCAGCGCGCGGGCCTGCGGGGTGATCACGGGATCGATCACCTCGTGCATGAAGCGCGCATGCAGGGCGTCGAGCCGGTCGCGCGGGTTGGCCGCAAGCGGCGCCAGCGCAAAGCGCAGGAAGGCCTGGATATCGAGGGTGCCGGCCTTGTAGTGGCCATAGAACTCGTCGTTCTTCTGCCGGTAGGTTTCCTCGTCGACGACGCCCAGGCGGACCAGGAAGCGGCCCCATTCATGGTCGCTGTCGGTCGGGATCAGGGTGTGGTCGAGGTCAAAGAGTGCCAGATTCATGGGCGGCGATTTTACCTTAAGGCGTGAGGGGAGTCGGGCAGGACTAACACGGGGCGCGGCTTGGGGCCTGGCGCCCGGGGTTAGTCCCGGCTAATCCCGGAATTCAGCGAACATTTCGCGCAGCAGCGGCAGCGTGACCGGCCGCTTGCGTTCCAGCGAGTACGTATCGAGCGCGTCCAGCAGTGCCATCAGGCTCGGCATGTCGCGGTAGTGGCGGGTCACCAGCCAGTGGGTGATCTCCGGCGAGAGCTGCAGGCCGCGCTCGCGTGCCGCATGCAGCACCGCAGCCTTCTTGTCGTCGTCCGACAGCGGCGCGACCTGGTACACCAGGCCCCAGCCCAGGCGCGTGCGCAGGTCTTCGCGCACCGGCATCGCGCGTGGCGCCAGCCCGCCGGCGACCACCAGCGCGGTGCGCACGTGGGCGCGCACCTCGTTGTAGAGCGAGAACACCGCGATCTGGCGCGCCTCGTCCAGCAGCTCCACGTCATCCACGGTATAGAGCTGGCACCAGGGATCGAACAGGAAGTCGGACAGCGGATGGTGCGGGCTCAGGTAGCGGCTGCGGATGCCGTGCTGCGGCGCGGCCTCGCATACCGCATGCAGCAGGTGGGTGCGGCCACAGCCGACCTCGCCCCACAGGTAGACCAGCCGGTCGGTGGCGCGCTCCTGCGCGACCGCGGCGGGCAGCTCTTGCAGGCGCTGCACCGACTCGCGGTTGGACGCCACCACGAAATTCTCGAAAGTCGAAGGCGGCGGGCTGCCCAGCTCGAGCGACAGTTGCTTGGGACGCGGGAACATGACGTATGGCTAACTTGCAGGTGACGGGCGCGCTGGCGGGGCAACCGTTATTTTCGGTACAGGTCGCTGGCCAGGTAAACCCGCCGCAGCTGCCGCGCCCCGACCAGCAGCACGGCACAGGTCGGCAGCGCCAGCAGCACGCCGAAGAAGCCGAACAGCTGGCCGAAGGCAAGCAGCGCGAAGATCACCACCAGCGGGTGCAGCCCGATGCGCTCGCCCACCAGGCGCGGCGTCAGGTAGAAGCTCTCGATAAACTGGCCGAAGCCGTAGACCACCGCTACCGCGGCCAGCCCGTACCAGTTGCCGAACTGTAGCAGCGCGGCCAGGATCGCCATTACCAGCCCTACGCCAAAGCCGATATACGGGATAAACACCGCCAGCCCGGTGAAGACCCCCACCGGCACGCCGATTTCGAAGCCGGCAACGGTCAGGCCGATCGAATAGATCGCCGCCAGGATCACCATCACCAGGATCTGGCCGCGCAGGTATTGCGACAGCAGCGCGTCGGTCTCGTTGGTCAGTTCGCGCACCTTGGGCACCCAGCGGCGCGGCACTACGCCCTCGATGCGGCGCATTACCATGTGCCAGTCCATCATCAGGTAGAACATGACGATGGGCACGATAAAGATGATGCCGGCCACCGTGATCAGCGCCGAGCCCGACATCTTGACATAGTTGAGCAGCACCGCCAGCAGGTCTTCCGGACTGGCCGCGAAGCGGTCCGACAGCATGTTGCGCAGGCCCGGGAAGTCAAAGCGGATGCGCACGCCGAACTCCGCCAGCCGGGGCGAGACCACGGAGTTGAGCTTCTTCAGCAGGATCGGCAGCTGTTCGCGGATCTGCGGGATCTCGCGTTGCAGTACCGCGATCGCCAGCAGCACCAGCATCACGATGATCACCGTCAGCAGCAGGATCATCAGCGTCACGCCGACCACGCGCGGGATCCGGCGGCGCTGCAGCCAGTCCACCCCGGGGTTGAGGATATACGCGAAGATGAACGCGAACAGGAACGGCGTCAGCACCGGCGCCAGCGCGATGATCGCGGCGAACAGCGCAACGGCCACTGCGATCCAGAGCAGGATGCGTTTGGTCTCTTGGTTCAGCAGCGGGGCATTCATCAATAGGGGTTGGGGCGCTCGGTTGGGCAAAGCGGCAGGGCGGCTTGGCGGGTTCGCGGCGCGAAAATGGCCGGAAACTGGAAGCCGGGGGCCTCTATCCGTTAAAATTGCGATTCTACTGGACTCGCGCCCGCCTTCCGATGCCAAGCGACGGAAGCTGTGCTGGCTTGAGCGCCGAATTCCTCACTTTATATCCTCCAGGACAAGCAGGTTCCCATGAGCGCATCCCCGACCGCCGGCCAGGCAGGCCTTTCCTACCGCGACGCCGGTGTTGACATCGATGCCGGCGACGCGCTGGTCGACCGCATCAAGCCGTTCGCCAAGCGCACCATGCGCGAAGGCGTGATGGCGGGCATCGGCGGGTTCGGTGCGCTGTTCGAGCTGTCGAAGAAATACCAGGAGCCGGTGCTGGTGTCCGGTACCGACGGCGTCGGCACCAAGCTCAAGCTGGCCTTCCAGCTCAACCGCCACGACACCGTTGGCCAGGACCTGGTCGCGATGAGCGTCAACGACATCCTGGTGCAGGGCGCCGAGCCGCTGTTCTTCCTTGACTACTTTGCCTGCGGCAAGCTGGACGTGGACACCGCCGCCACCGTGATCCAGGGCATCGCCCGCGGCTGCGAGCTGGCCGGCTGCGCGCTGATCGGCGGCGAAACCGCCGAGATGCCGAGCATGTACCCGGACGGCGAATACGACCTGGCCGGCTTTGCCGTCGGCGCGGTCGAAAAGAAAAAGATCATTGACGGCAGCACCATCATCCCGGGCGACGTGGTGCTGGGCCTGGCGTCGTCGGGCGCGCACTCCAACGGCTACTCGCTGGTGCGCAAGATCATCGAGGTGGCCAAGCCTGACCTGAACGCCGACTTCCACGGCCAGCGCCTGCAAGACGCCATCATGGCGCCCACGCGCATCTACGTGAAGCCGCTGCTGTCGCTGATCGAGACCCTGCCGGTCAAGGGCATGGCCCATATCACCGGCGGCGGCCTGACCGAGAACGTGCCGCGCGTGCTGGCGCAGAACGTCACCGCCGTGCTGCAGCGCGACGCCTGGACGCTGCCGCCGCTGTTCCAGTGGCTGCAGGCGCAGGGCCGCGTGGCCGACGACGAAATGCACCGCGTGTTCAACTGCGGCATCGGCATGGTCGTGATCGTGGCCAGGGAAGACGCCGAACGCGCCATCCGCCACCTGCAGGCGGCCGGTGAGGCCGTGTGGGAGATCGGCGAGATCCGCGAACGCGCCGAGGGTGAGGCACAGACCATCGTGGCCTGACGTACCGACGGTTCTCCGCAAGAACGGCGCATGCCTTGGGCATGCGCCGTTTTTTTCGCCCCTCGTCCGGCCTTTAAGGGTTTATCCCGATCCAATACCCCCACGCCAATACCCGAAGCGGCGTCCGCAAGGTATGGCGGGGTTTGATGCGCCGTTTCCTGCGCGCCGGTCCGTTTTCGTGCATCGCACCAAAATCCAGCATGCATCTGCACCAATTCTGACAAACAATATTTATCTTGATTGTATGGCGGTTTATCGCCTAATGTACTGAGCAAAGACGCGGCACACGCATGCCGCGTCCGGAGACAACGCCTTGGCGCGACGTGGGGACCCACCGGCACGCCAGGGGCAGGCCAGGACCATTGGAGGATCCACCATGCAAGCAGTCAGCATCGACGCAGCGGCAAAAGGCGCGTCGCCCCAGAAGCAATCCGTCGCGCGCGTCGCCGGGGCCAGCCTGGCTGGCACCACGCTCGAGTTCTACGACCACTTCATCTACGGATCGGCCGCCGCGCTGGTCTTTCCCAAGCTGTTCTTCCCGCAGAGCGACCCGCTGACCGCGACGCTGCTGTCCTTTGCCAGCTACGGCGTGGCCTTCGTGGCGCGGCCGCTGGGCGCGGCGATCTTCGGCCACTTCGGCGACAAGATGGGCCGCAAGTCCATCCTGATCATCACGCTGCTGATGATGGGCCTGGCCACCTTCGGTATCGGCCTGCTGCCGACCTATGCCGCCGCGGGCGCACTGGCGCCGGTGCTGCTGGTGCTGCTGCGCGTGGTGCAGGGCCTGGCGCTGGGCGGCGAGTGGGGCGGGGCGGCGATCATGGTCAACGAGCTAGACCCCGAAGGTAAGCGGCGCGGCATCCTCGGCAGCCTGGTGCAGCTCGCGGCGCCGATCGGCCTGCTGCTGGCCAACGGCGTATTCGCGCTGGTGACCTGGCAGGTATCGGAAGAAGCCTTCCTGAGCTGGGGCTGGCGCGTGCCGTTCCTGCTGTCCGCGCTCCTGGTCGGCGTCGGCCTCTACATCCGCTCCAACGTGCGTGAATCCGGCATGTTCGAGAAGCTGGAGGAATCGCACGCCGAAGCGCGCGCACCGATCATGGAAGTGCTGCGCAACTACAAGAAGCAGCTGCTGATCGCCTTCGGCGCGCGGCTGGGCGGCGATATCGCCTTCTACGTGTTCACGCTGTTCCTGCTGTACTTCGTGCCGACCAAGCTGGGCCTGCCCAAGAGCATCGCGCTCAATGCCGTGCTGCTGGGCGCGGTGGCGCAGATCCTGTTTATCCCGGTGGCCGGTTTCCTGGCCGACCGCATCGGGCGCCGCCCGGTGCTGATGATCGGCGGCATCGGCGGTGCGGTGTGGGCCTTTGTCTTCTTCACGCTGGTCAAGACCGGCAGCCCGGCGCTGATCATGCTGGCCTCGTTCGTCGGCATGGTGCTGGTGTCGTTCATGTTCTCGCCGCTGGCGTCGTTCCTGCCGGAGCTGTTCGCCACCCGGGTGCGCGTGACCGGCGCCTCGCTCGGCTTCCAGTTTGCCGGCGTGTTCGGCGGCGCGCTCGCCCCGCTGATCGCGATCGGCCTGCTCGACCGCTTCGGCAGCACTGCGCCGGTGGCGATCTACCTGGCGGTGGTGTGCGCGCTGATCGCAGTCGCCGCGGCTGCCGCGCGTGAAACCAATCGCATGCACCTGTCCGACGCGGACCGCTGAGTGCGGTAGAACCAATCTTCTCGTGAGCAGTATCGTGAAACAGTTCGACCTGATCATCCGCAACGGCACCGTGGTGACCGCCAGCGACACCATGCAGTGCGATATCGGCATCGCCGGCGGCCGCATCGTGCAGCTCGGCCGTGACCTGGGCGAGGCCGCGCAGACCATCGACGCCAGCGGCAAGCTGGTGCTGCCGGGCGGCGTCGATGCGCACTGCCACCTGGACCAGCCGATGCCGGACGGCCTCAGGATGGCCGACGACTTCCGCACCGGGTCGGTCTCGGCGGCGTGTGGGGGGACCACTACCGTGATCCCGTTCGCCGCGCAGGAGAAGGGCCATTCGCTGCGTGCCGCGGTGAACGACTACCACCAGCGCGCCGACGGCAAGGCGGTGGTCGACTACGCCTTCCATTTGATCGTGGCCGATCCCACCGAGGCCGTACTGCGCGACGAACTGCCGGGGCTGATCCGCGAGGGTTATTCGTCGTTCAAGGTCTACATGACCTACGACGACCTCAAGCTGAACGACCGCGAGATCCTGGACGTGCTGTCGGTGGCGCGGCAGGAAGGCGCGCTGGTGATGGTGCATGCCGAGAACTCGGACTGCATCGCCTGGCTCACCGAGAAGCTGGAGGCCGCCGGCAACACCGCACCGCGCTTCCACGCGCTGGCCCGGCCGATGGCGATCGAGCGCGAAGCTACGCATCGTGCCATCACCTTCTCGGAACTGGTCGACGTGCCGATCCTGATCGTCCATGTATCGGGCAAGGAAGCGGTCGAGCAGATCCGCTGGGCGCGCAACCGCGGCATGAAGATCTTTGCCGAGACCTGCCCGCAGTACCTGTTCCTGACCGCCGACGACCTCGACCAGCCCGGCTACCACGGCGCCAAGTGCGTATGCAGCCCGCCGCCGCGCGACCGCAGCAACCAGGAGGTGATCTGGGACGGCCTGGGCGACGGCCTGTTCACGATCTTTTCGTCCGACCACGCACCGTTCCGCTACGAGGACCCGCAGGGCAAGATGCCCGGCGGCAAGGAGGTGCCGTTCCAGTACATCCCCAATGGCATCCCGGGGCTGGAAACGCGGCTGCCGCTGCTGTTCTCCGCCGGTGTCAATGGCGGGCGCATCTCGGTCAACCAGTTTGTCGCGCTGACCTCGACCAATCCCGCCAAGCTGTACGGCCTGCATCCGCGCAAGGGCACCATCGCCATCGGCGCCGATGCCGACCTGGCGATCTGGGACCCGCAGCGCGAAGTGGTGATCCGCAACGCGGACCTGCACCATGAGGTCGACTACACCCCGTACGAAGGACTGCGCGTGACCGGCTGGCCGGTGACCACGCTGGTGCGCGGCAAGGTGGTGGCGCACGAGGGCGAGGTGCGCGCCGAGGCCGGCCACGGGCAGTTCCTGCCGTGCGCGCTGCCGGAAATGGCGCGGCCGCGCTACCGGACTTCGGGCGGCAGCTTGTGAAGACCGACCTTGCCTTGCTTTCGCTTTGACCCACACTGCTGATATGGAACTGACCAACCGCCTGGACGCCGCCACCATCGCGGGCCGCGTCGTCGCCGGCCGCCTCGACCCCGCCGAGGTGGTCGCTGCCTTCCAGGCCCGCATCGCGGCGCGCAACGACCAGTTGAACGCCGTCTTCGAACAACGCCAAGACCTGGTCGACGCCGACCTGGCGCAACTGCGCGCGCGTCTGGCGCAGGGCGAACGTCCGCTGCTGGCAGGCGTGCCGGTGATCGTCAAGGACGTGATCTGGAGCCAGGGCCGCCGCGTCACGCAGGGCTCGCAGCTGTACCGCGACTTTGTCGCGCCGGCCGATGCCATTGCCGTCGAGCGCCTGCGCCAGGCGGGCGCGATCGTGCTCGGCATGGGCAATACCTCCGAGTTCGCCTGCAAGGGCCTGACCACCAATAAGGTCTATGGCCTGACGCGCCATCCGCTCGATGCCACGCTCACCGCCGGCGGTTCGTCGGGCGGCTGCGCGGTGGCGGTGGCCGCCGGCATGGCGCCGCTGGCGCTGGGCACCGATGGCGGCGGCTCCAGCCGGCGCCCGCCCGCGCATGCCGGCGTGGTCGGCTTCAAGCCTTCCTACGGCGCGATTCCCGACTCGGTCGGCTTTCCCCATGCCTTCAACGGCATCCAGGTGATCGCGCCGATCACGCGCACGGTGGCCGATGCGGAGCTGATGTTCGAGGCGCTGGCCGGCGCCGATGCGCGCGACCCCGATACGCTCGGGTTCACGCCAGGCGCCGCGCGGCCGCTGCATACGCTGAAGATTGCGGTCAGCCCGCGCCTGGGCCTGGATACGCCGGTCGACGACGATGTCGCGCAGGCGTTCGAGCAGGCCGTGGCGCGGCTGCAGGCGGCCGGCCTGAGCGTCGAACGCGCCGACCCGGTGTGGCCCGCCGGCGCCGACGAGGCCGCGCTGATGCCGCTGCAGCATGTGGGCCTGGCCAATCTCTATGGCGAGCAGTGGCGCCGCGACCCCGATGTGTTCGATCCCGATATCGCGCGCCAGATCGAACGCGGGCTGGCCTGGAGCGGCGCCGACGTGGCGCGTGCCCGCGAAGCCAGCCACCAGATCGCACTGACGGTGGCCGGGTTCTTTACCCGCTACGACCTGCTGCTGTGCCCGACCACGCCGTGCGTGGCCTGGCGTAACGACCGGCTGGGGCCGGAACGCATCGGCGGCGTCGCGGTGGAGCCGCGCGCCCACGCGGTGTTCACCCCGTTCTTCAACCATGCGCTGGCACCGGCGATCTCGGTGCCTTGCGGCAGCGGCCGCGACGGCCTGCCGGTGGGCCTGCAGATCGCCGGCCCGCGCGGCGCCGACCGCAGCGTGCTGGCCGCCGCCCGGCTGGCCGAAAGCCTGTTGGCGCCGCTGCTCAATCCTGCCGGATAACCGATATGCGAATCCTCGTTCTCAACCCCAATACCAGCGAAGGCATCACTGACCGGCTGATGCACGCCGCCTCCGCCGCGGCCGCGCCCGGTACCGAACTGGTGCCGCTGACCGCCAGCCGCGGCGTGCCCTATATCGCCACACGCGCCGAGGCCCAGATCGGCGGTGCCATCGCACTGGAAATGCTGGCCGAGCACCACCGCCAGTTCGACGCCGCCATCATCGCCGCCTTCGGCGACCCCGGCCTGATGGGCGCGCGCGAATTGTTCGACCTGCCAGTGGTGGGCATGGCCGAGGCGGCGATGCTGTCGGCCTGCATGCTGGGGCGGCGCTTTGCCATCGTCACCTTCGCGCGGGCGCTTGGCCCCTGGTATGAGGAGTGCGTGGACATGCACGGCCTGCGCGGCCGGCTGGCCGGCATCCGCATGCTCGACGGCAGCTTTGCCTCGGTGTCGGACGTGCAGGAAGAGAAGGAAGCGGTGCTGGTGGAGCTGGCCAACCGTGCGGTGGTGGAGGATGAGGCCGACGTGGTGATCCTGGCGGGCGCACCGCTGGCGGGTCTTGCCGCGCGCGTGCGCGACCGTATCCCGGTGCCGGTGGTCGACCAGATGGCCGCTGCCGTCAAGCAGGCCGAGGCGCTGGTCGCGCTGCAGCCGCGCAAGGCTACCGCCGGTACGTTCCGGCGGCCTGACGCCAAATCCACGCTGGGTTTGCCGGAGGCGCTGGCGGGGCGCATCGAGCACCGCTGAGCGGTTTCTCCGGGATCGATGCCGCGGCTCAGACCGCGGCGAACACCGCTTCCAGGTCGACCTTTTCCTCGTCCGGCGCCTGCAGCCGCAGCGTGCTCTCGACATGCTCGAGATGCTCTGCCATCAGCTGCGCGGCGCGGTCGCCGTCGCCGGCTTCCAGCGCATCGACGATATCGTCGTGCTCATGATGCGGGCAGGAAGGCACGCCCGGCGCGTCATAGAGCGCGATGATCAGGCAGGTCAGCGAGCACAGCTCGCGCATGTACTTGCCCAGGTACTGGTTGCCCGTCATTTCCGCCAGCCGGCAGTGGAATTCGCCCGACAGCCGGATGATGGCGCGCCGGTCGTTGCTGTCGCGCGCCTGCGCTTCCTCGCGCGTGGTGTCGCGCAGCGCGCGCAATCCCTGCGGCCCGATCGCGCCGGCCAGGTCGCGCACCAGCGCGGGCTCCAGCAGGCGGCGCGAGTGCAGCACCTGGCGCGCTTCGGCCACACTCGGGCTGGAGACGAAGGTGCCGCGGTTGGGATGCACCGTCAGCACGCCTTCATGCGCCAGCTTGGCGAAGGCCA
The DNA here is from genome assembly GCA_050987995.1 of Ralstonia pickettii. Lineage (GTDB taxonomy): Bacteria > Pseudomonadota > Gammaproteobacteria > Burkholderiales > Burkholderiaceae > Cupriavidus > Cupriavidus pickettii_B. The sequence continues at coordinate 3,730,826 of CP158803.1, read as the reverse complement.
GCCGCACCTTGGTGCGGCTCACGCCGAACACGCCGCCCAGCTTTTCCTCGACCAGCTTGGTGCCCGGCGGCAGCCGGTGCTCCCAGATCGCGGTCAGGATGCGGTCGGCGATTTCCTCCACCGACGCGCCGCGCGCATTGTCTGCGTCGGTTTCGTTCGCACCGTCGGAGACAGGCGCGGCAGGCTGGTCGGCTTTGGTTCGTGGCATGGCGGTTGGTGTTGACGGCCCGGAAAAAAAGACATTCGGTGCCGCTATTGTATGGCGGCATGCCGTCAAGTGTATAACACCGGCGGTGGACCGGTTGCCGCCGCGCCGTATTACTTTGCAGTGCCCAGCTTCGCCAGCGCGTCGCCCGTCACACGGCAAATGCGCCAGTCGGGCAGCACGTCAGCGCCCATGGCCTGGTAGAAGTCGATCGACGGCTGGTTCCAGTCCAGCACCGACCATTCGAAACGTCCGCAGCCGCGCGCCACCGCCAGCGCGGCCAGGTGCTTGAGCAGCGCCTTGCCCAGGCCGTGGCCACGCCAGGCCGGGTCGACGTACAGGTCTTCCAGGTACAGGCCGGGCTTGGCCAGGAAGGTCGAGAAGTTGTGGAAGAAGAGCGCGAAGCCCACCGCCTGGCAGCCGCCTTCGGACTCGACTTCGACCAGCACGGCCTCGGCGTGCGGCTTGGCGCCGAACAGCGCGTCCTGGATCTTCTGCGGCGTGGCTTCGACGATATGGGTCAGCTTCTCGTACTCGGCCAAGGCCAGGATCAGGTTGAACAGCGTTTCGCTGTCGCCGGCGGTGGCGGGGCGGATGGTGAAGGCGGGCTTGGACATGCTCGGTGTTTGCGATGCAGTGAACAGATCGCGATTATCGCCTGAGCGTCACTTGCGTTGCATACCCGTCAATGGAAGTCCGCCAGCCTGCGCACCTGGTCAACGTAGCCGGGCGCCAGGCAGTCCACCACCAGCCGCTCGGGCGTGCTGCGCAGCCAGGTCAGCTGGCGCTTGCATAACTGCCGCGTGGCGGCGATGCCGCGCTCGCGCATGGTCGCAAAGTCGGATTCGCCGTCCAGGTATTCCCACACCTGCCGGTAACCCACGCAGCGGATCGACGGCAGCCCCAGATGCAGGTCGCTGCGCGCGCGCAGCCGTTCGACTTCTCCGATAAAGCCTCCGGCCAGCATCGCGTCATAGCGCTGGGCGATGCGCGCGTGCAGCGCGAGCCGGTCCGACGGCTCCAGCGCAATCACGCGGTAGCGTTGGTCCGCTGCGCCGGCAAAGGTGCGCCCCTCGGCCTGGCGCGCCAGCAGCGCCGACATCGGCTGCCCCGACAGGCGGTGGATCTCCAGCGCGCGCTGGATGCGCTGCGCATCATTGGGCGCGAGCCGCGCCGCGGTGACCGGGTCGACCTCGGCCAGCATCGCATGCAGCGCCGGCCAGCCGCGCTCGGCGGCGAGCTGGTCCAGCTCCGCGCGCAGCGCGGCGTCGGCCTGCGGCAGGTCGTTCAGGCCCTGGGTCAGCGCCTTGTAATAGAGCATGGTGCCGCCGACGATCAGCGGCACATGGCCACGGGCGCGGATCTCGCCAATCAATCGCTCCGCATCGGTGACGAACTGTGCGGCCGAGTAGCTGTCGGCCGGGTCGATGATATCGATCAGGTGGTGCGGCGCGGCGGCCAGTTCTTCGCGCGTGGGCTTGGCCGTGCCGATATCCATCTCGCGGTACACCAGCGCCGAGTCCAGGCTGATGATCTCCACCGGCGCGTCGGCGGCCAGCGCCAGCGCGGCCGCGGTCTTGCCGGAGGCGGTTGGGCCGAGCAGGCAGACCACGGGCGGATGCGTGGCGGGATCTTGGGGTACGGCGGACATCGGAATTCCTGGTTTGGCGGTGCGAGGCAGCAGGTTTACTGCCCGCGCAGGAACAGCCGGTCCAGCTCGGTCACGGTCAGTTGCACCCAGGTGGGCCGGCCGTGGTTGCACTGGTCGGCGCGTTCGGTCTGCTCCATCTGGCGCAAGAGCGCGTTCATTTCCTCGACGGTGAGCTTGCGGTTGGCGCGCACCGCGCTGTGGCAGGCCAGCGTGGCCAGCAGCTCATTGCGCCGCTCGGCCAGCACGCGCGAGCCGCCATAGGCGTGCAGGTCGCGCAGCACGTCGCGCGCCAGCGCCTCGGCATCGGCCTGCTGCAGCAGCGCGGGCACGGCGCGCACCGCCAGCGTGGTCGGCGACACCGGCGCGATATCGAAGCCGAGCAGCGTCAGCGTCTCCTGGTGCTCCTCGGCCACGCCGATCTCGACCGGGCTGCAGGGCAGCGTGACCGGGATCAGCAGCGGCTGCACGGCCAGGTCGCGCGCGTCCAGGCCGGCCTTGATCTGTTCGTACAGGATGCGTTCGTGCGCGGCGTGCATGTCCACCAGCACCAGCCCGCGCGCATTCTGCGCCAGCACGTAGATGCCGTGGAGCTGGGCGATGGCGTAGCCGAGCGGGTGGTCGTCGGGGGTATCTGCAGGCGCGCCCGGATCGCCGCGCCCCGCAGGCGGCAGCCGGTCCAGCAGGCTGGGCGGATCGTCGGCGCGCGCCGCTTCCGCATCGGCAAGCCAGGCCGGGGGCTGCGCCGAGGTGCCTGGGAACGCGCCATACGGACGTGCGGCCGGCGCGGTGGCGTCGCGCACCATGCCCAGGTAGGCCTGGCGTGGCTGTGCGATGCCGAGTTCGGTCTGGCGCGCCGCCGAGTAGTTGATCCACTGGGCGCCGCCACCGCCACCGCCACCGCCACCGCCACCGCCACCGCCCGCATAGCGGGGTGCGCCTGCCGGTGCCAGCCCGCCCGGCGGCACGCTGATTTCCCCATCGTTGTCCGTATGCAGGCTGTCGCCGTTCTCGCCGGCCTGCCGCGCCAGGCAGCGTTGCACCGCGTGATAGACAAACTGATGCACGGCGCGCGATTCGCGAAAGCGCACTTCGATCTTGGACGGGTGCACGTTGACGTCGACCATCTCCGGCGGCAGGTCCAGGCACACCACGTACGACGGGAAGCGATCGCCGTGCAGCACATCCTGGTAGGCGCTGCGCACCGCGTGGTTCAGCAGCTTGTCGCGCACGAAGCGGCCGTTGACAAAGAAGTACTGCTGGTCCGGGCGCCCGCGCGAGGCAGTGGGCAGGCCGGCAAAGCCATACAGGTGCAGTGTGTCGGCCTGCTCGTCCAGCGGCAGCCGCGCCTTGGCAAAGTCGCTGCCCAGCACCTGCGCGGTACGGGTGGCGACGTCGCCGGCATTCCAATGTTCCAGCGGCTTGCCGTTGTGGTGGACCGAGATGGTCACGTCGGGCCGCGCCAGCGCCACGCGCCGGACCATCTCCAGGCAATGCCCCAGCTCGGTTTGTTCCGATTTGAGGAACTTTCGGCGCGCCGGCGTGTTGAAGTAGAGGTGCTGCACGTCGACCGTGGTGCCGACCGCGCCGGAAGCGGGTTGCACCGTGCCGGTATCGGCACTGACCTGTGTGGCATGGGCATCGGCCGCGGTGCGGCTGGTCAGCGCCAGCTGGGAAACCGAGGCGATCGAGGCCAGTGCCTCGCCACGGAAGCCCAGCGTCAGCACCGATTCCAGTTCGTCGAGCGACGCAATCTTGCTGGTGGCGTGGCGCATCAGCGCCACCGGCAACTCGGCGGCAGGGATGCCGCAGCCGTTGTCCGTGATGACGATGCGCCGCACGCCGCCTTCTTCCAGCCGGATGCCGAGCTGCGTGGCACCGGCATCGAGCGCGTTTTCCAGCAGCTCCTTGACCACCGAGGCCGGGCGTTCCACCACTTCACCGGCGGCGATCTGGCTGATGAGCTGGTCCGGCAGCGGCCGGATCGGGCGCGGCAGCTGGGTGGTGCGCAAGGCGGTCGGCAGGTCGGTGCGGGAGGCGATGTCTGGCATGCGGCGAATTATACGTGGCCGTCCGCGCAGAGACGGCGGCCGGGGTGGGCCGCGGTGGCGCGCAGTGTGGCAGATTGTCACGGCGGCTCTTGTATGATTCAGGCAACGACGGCTCAGGCCGAATCAATGAACACATAACCGGGGAACGACTTGGATCTCGCTTTGCAGCTCATCGACATGCTGGTGCACGTCGACAAATACCTGGGCACGGTTATCGACCAGTACGGTCACTGGGTCTATGCCATCCTGTTCCTGATCGTGTTCGCGGAAACCGGGCTGGTGGTGGTGCCGTTCCTGCCGGGCGACTCGCTGCTGTTTATCGCGGGCGCCTTCTGCGCAACTGGCGCGATGAACGAGTGGGTGCTGATCGGCCTGCTGCTGACTGCCGCGATTACGGGCAATACCGTCAACTATATGGTGGGGAGCTGGATCGGCCCCAAGGTGTTCGACCACCAGTGGCGCTTCCTGGACCAGGATGCGCTGCGCCGCACCCATGACTTCTATGAGCGGCATGGCGGCAAGACCCTGGTGATGGCGCGCTTCGTGCCGATCGTGCGCACCTTCGCGCCGTTCGTGGCGGGCGTGTCGCAGATGACCTTCGCGCGCTTCCAGATGTTCAACGTGATCGGCGCCGTGGCCTGGGTGGTCGGCCTGGTCTTCGCCGGCTACTTCTTCGGCAACCTTCCATTCATCAAGCAGTACCTGAACCTGATCGTGCTGGCCGGTATCGGCGCGGCGGTGGTGCCGCTGGTGCTGGGCGGGCTGTGGAAGCTGGTGCGCGGCAATAAACGCCGGCCCACGCACGTGGAGCGCTGAAGCGCTTGGCGTTCTCCCGCAGCCTCGTCAGTTGAGGCTGCGGCTCATCATCCGCAGCGCGGGCATGCGCTCGCGGATCTGGCCGATATCGGCCGCATCCGGCCGGGCCAGGACATAGGCTTCCAGGTCGGCCAGCGCGGGACGGAAGCACTCCAGGTTGGCGTACGCCAGCCCGCGGTCGCGCACTTCCTCGATCGATCCCGGCAGCAGGATCACCAGCCGGTTCTGCACCGCCAGCAGCCGCTGCCAGCGCGACTCCTGCAGGTAGATCGCCTTCAGGTTGCGCAGCATGCGCGCAACGATCTCGCGATGGCTGGCCGCGCGCAGGAACAGGCCCAGCGGCACCTGGCTGGCATCGGTGATGCCCTCGCGCTCCAGGTACGGATCCAGCATTTCCTGCAGTTGTTCCTTCGACAGGGTTTCGCCGGTAAGCGGGTCCAGCACCACTTCGCCTGCGGGGATCGTCATGCGCAGCAGGAAGTGGTTGGGGAACGACACCCCCTTGAGCGGCAGGCCGATCTGCTGGCCCAGCTCCATATAGAGCACCGCGAGCGAGATCGGGATGCCGCGCCGCTGGCGCACCACCACGTTCAGATAGGAGTTGTCGGGATCGTAGTAGTCGTTCGCGTTCGGGCCGAAGCCCAGGTCACGATAGAAGAAATGGTTCAGCAGGCGCAGCCGCTGGATCGCGGGCGTACCTTCGGCGATCCGGCGCTTCAGGCGCAGCGCCAGCACGTCCAGCGCCGCCAGCTCGGCCTGCAGGTCCAGGTCGGGGTAGGCGTCTTGCGCGATGGACAGCGCGGTTTCGGTCAGCGGGATGCCGTTTTCGTCCGCCACGAGGCTGGCGAAGTAATCCAGGACTTTTGTGGAAGTCATATCGGTTTCCCGGTGCAGCCGTCGGTGCCGCGCGCAGCGTGGGTCACCACCGCTAGCCGGCGCGCCGCCTGAAGGCGGAGAAGCGAAGTCCCATGAGCCACAGTGTACCGAAGTAGACCACCGCTGCAAGTACCAGGCACGAGGCCAGCAGCGCGATGCGCAAGAGCGGCGTGGCGCCCAGGCCGATCCAGTCGAAGTTGCGCGTGAACCAGAGCAGCATGCCGGAGAGCAGCAGCACCGAGGTCGTGAGCTGCGCCAGGAACAGCCACCAGCCCGGCGCCGGCTTGTACAGGCCGCGGCGGCGCAGGCCAAAGAACAGCAGCAGCGCGTTGAGGGTGGCGCCGGCACTGATCGACAGCGCCAGCCCCGCATGGGCAATCCAGGGCACGAACACGTAGTTGCATGCCTGCGTGACTACCAGCACCACCAACGCGATCTTGACCGGCGTGCGGATGTCCTGGCGCGCATAGAAGCCAGGCGCCAGGATCTTGATGGCGATCAGCCCGAGCAGGCCGGTGCCGTACGACACCAGCGCCTGGCGCGTCATCTCGACCGCGTGCGCGTCGAACTTGCCGTAATTGAACAGCACCGCCGTCAACGGTGCGCCGAACACGAACAGCCCCACCGCGCACGGCACCGCCAGCAGGAAGGTCAGCCGCAGGCCCCAGTCGAGCAGGCCGGAGTACTCGGCGTGATCGTCCTTGGCGCTGGCCTTGGACAGGCTCGGCAGCAGGATCGTGCCGAGCGCCACGCCCAGCAGCGCGGTCGGGAACTCCATCAGGCGGTCGGCGTAGGTCAGGTACGAGACGCTGCCCGCCACCAGCCGCGAGGCGATATTGGTATTGATGATCAGGCTGATCTGCGCCACCGAGACGGCGAGCAGCGCCGGCCCCATCTGCCGCAGGACGCGACGCACGCCGGGATCGGACCAGGCCGCGCGCAGGTTGAAGCCCAGGCGCGGCATCACGCCCAGGCGCCGCAGCGCCGGCACCTGGATCGCCAGTTGCAGCACGCCGCCGATCAGTACGCCCCAGGCCTGCGCGTAGATGGGCTGGTCCATATGCGGGCCGACGAACAGCGCCGCGACGATCAGGCACAGGTTCAGCAGCACCGGCGTGAACGCCGGCACCGCGAACTTGCGCCAGGTGTTGAGAATGCCCGAGGCCAGCGCCACCAGCGAGATCAGGCCGATGTAGGGGAACATCACCCGCGTCATGAACACCGCGGCGGTATAGGTTTCGCTTTGCCCGCGGAAGCCCGTGGCCACCACCGTCATCACCAGCGGCGCCCCGATCACGCCGAGCAGCGACACGCCCATCAGCACCCAGGTCATGACCGTGGCGACCGCGTCGATCAGCGCCTTGGTCGGATCATCGCCGCGCTTGGCGTGGTACTCGCCCAGGATCGGCACGAAGGCCTGCGAGAACGCGCCTTCGCCGAAGATGCGGCGCAGCAGGTTGGGGATGCGGAAGGCCACGTTGAACGCGTCGGTCATCTCCGACGCGCCGAAGGCGCGGGCGATCAGGATCTCGCGCACGAGGCCGGTGATGCGCGAGAGCATCGTCAGGCTGCTGATGGTGGCGAGCGCTTTGAGCAGGTTCAAGGTGAGGTCGATGCGGGACGGTGGATCGGTGCGGGCCTGCGTCGGAGCAGGCGGGCCGGGGAGGGCGGCAGCGCCGCGCGTCAGGCGCCCCGGACGCCTCTCAGACGCGCTGCGGGCGGCAAAGTTGCCCGCGCGCCACGCGCGCCGGCGCGATGTGGCGCATATTATACGGATCGGTCCGCCAGCCGGCCCGCCCTGAGGCGGTAAAGTCCCGGCGGTCTTGCGTGGCGAGTCGGCATCTGTGTATAATTGCCGATTCACAAGGACAGTTGCGTTCCGGATTCGTGTGTCAGTGCATCCCGGGTCGCTCGATATGACTTAATTGTTGTGTCCCCAGCGGCACGCATCTGAATTCAGGATATTTTCGAAATGGCAAATTCCGCACAAGCTCGCAAGCGCGCCCGTCAGGCCGTTGCCCAGAACGCTCACAACTCCAGCCTGCGCTCGCGTCTGCGCACCGCCGTCAAGGCCGTCCGCAAGGCCATCGATACCGGCGACAAGGCTGCTGCTGCCGAGATCTTCAAGAACTCGCAAGCCGTGATCGACAGCATTGCCGACAAGAAGATCGTGCACAAGAACAAGGCCGCTCGTCACAAGTCGCGCCTGTCGGCTGCCATCAAGGCCATGGCAGCCTGATCACTGCGCGGGCCGCTACGGCGGTCCAGCAGCGGCGGATGCTCCGGCATCCACCAATAAAAAAGCTCGTCGGATGACGAGCTTTTTTGCTTTCCGGTGCCCGCGTTATTCCAGCGAGCAGGCCTCGACCATCTGCAGGTTGTTGTCGCGCGCGAAGTTCAGTACGAAATCCAGCGCCTTGGGTTCGATGTCGCGCAACCGCGCATCCACCACCACGCACTTGACGTTGCCGGCGAAGATCGGACGCACATAGGGGGAGTAGGTCAGGCGGGGGTCGCCGCTGTCGCCCTCGGGGCGGAACTGCGCCATCACGCCGCACAGCCGCTCAGCCCAGTCGCTCGGGCGGAAGGTCTTGCCTTCCTTGGTAATGCCTTGGATAAAGTATTCGCGAACGTTGGGGTTCATGAGGCTGGAGACTGCGGGTGGGGCTGAGGACTCGACGGTAAACCCGCGGAACGGGCGCCCGTTTGACGCGGCCGGTGCGCGTTTGGTTCGCGCTTGTTCCAGCCGGGAAGGCGGGGCGTCGGTCTCTGCGGGGGCACTTTTGATGCCGGTGGCGGGCAGCGGCAAGGTATGCCGGGCCCCGCGTGAATCAGCGGGTATTATATCTTATATAAGAGTTGCGCATAAGGGCGAAATCCTGTCAGGAACCTGTCAACAGGCGGGCCGCGCGGATCGGCCCGGGTTGTCCCGGGCTCGCCAAAGCAGAAATAATCCCTTATGATTCCTGCAGTTAAATTGCGTATGCGACGCGAAAGGCGGCTCCGCGGCGCGCTTGGGTCATGAACACTTCATGACGGCGCGTCCCCACCGAGCCGCCTTCTTTGTTTTATGAGCTCAACCCCGATCAAGCATTACCTCCAGTTCAGCGACTTCACTCCCGACGAGTACGAGTACCTGCTGGACCGCGCACGGATCCTGAAGGCCAAGTTCAAGAACTACGAGACCTGGCACCCGCTGCACGACCGCACGCTGGCCATGATCTTCGAGAAGAATTCCACGCGTACGCGCCTGTCGTTCGAAGCCGGCATCCACCAGCTCGGCGGCCACGCGGTGTTCCTGAACACGCGCGACTCGCAGCTGGGCCGCGGCGAGCCGATCGAGGATGCGGCGCAGGTGATCTCGCGCATGGTCGACATCATCATGATCCGCACCTTCGGCCAGGACATCATCGACCGCTTTGCCGCGCATTCGCGTGTGCCGGTGATCAATGGCCTGACCAACGAATACCACCCGTGCCAGGTGCTGGCCGACGTCTTCACCTATATCGAGCAGCGCGGCAGCATACGCGGCAAGACCGTGGCCTGGATCGGCGATGCCAACAACATGGCCTACACCTGGATCCAGGCGGCCGAACGGCTGGGCTTCACCTTCCATTTCTCGGCGCCGCCGGGCTACCAGCTCGATCCGGCCATGGTGCCGGCGTCTGCCGCCGGCCTGGTCAAGGTCTTCGACGACCCGCTTGCCGCCTGCCAGGGCGCGAGCCTGGTCACCACCGATGTCTGGACCAGCATGGGCTTCGAGGCGGAGAACGACGCCCGCAAGCGCGCCTTCAAGGACTGGATGGTCACCACCGCGATGATGGACCGCGCCGAGCCCGACGCGCTCTTCATGCACTGCCTGCCGGCGCACCGCGGCGAGGAAGTCGAGGCCGCCGTGATCGACGGCCCCAAGAGCGTGGTCTGGGACGAGGCGGAAAACCGCCTGCACGTGCAGAAGGCGCTGATGGAATACCTGCTCTGCGGCCGCTACTGAGCGCGCGCGGGGTGAACAGGGGAGGGGCCGCGATGGCCCCTCTTTTTACGTCTTTCGCAAGACAAATCTAGGAGATGGAAGTGAGCCAGTTCGACAACGTATCGGTCGTCAAGAAAGCCAACCTGTACTTCGACGGCAAGTGCGTGAGCCACACCGTGCTGTTCCCGGACGGCACCCGCAAGACGCTGGGCGTGATCTTCCCGGCCACGCTGACTTTCAATACCGGCGCGCCGGAAATCATGGAAATCAATGCCGGCACCTGCCGCGTGCGCCTGGCCGGTTCGGAAGACTGGCAGACCTACGGCGCGGGCCAGCAGTTCAGCGTGCCGGGCAACAGCAGCTTCGATATCGAGGTGCAGGAAACGCTGGACTACGTCTGCCACTTCGCATAACTACGCGGCTGATAGCCGAAGCGGTAGGCAGGCTGGGCGGCCTGGCCGCTCAGAGCACTACCGGTTCGGGCTCGATGCGCACGCCGAAGCGGGCCTCGACGGTATCGGCGATGCGATTGGCCAGCGCCAGCAGCATCACGCCGGTGCCGCCGCCGTGGTGCACCAGCACCAGGGCCTGCTTGCCGTAGACGCCCACCGGGCCGTCGCTGACGCCCTTGAAGCCGCAACGGTCGATCAGCCAGCCGGCGGCCAGCTTGTAGCTCCCGTCCGGCTGCGCGTAGCTGACCAGGTCCGGATGGGCCTGCAGCAAAGCGTCGCGCTGTGCGGCGCTGACCAGCGGATTCTTGAAGAAGCTGCCGGCATTGCCGACTTGCGCCGGGTCGGGCAGCTTGCGCGAGCGGATCGCGACCACGGCGTCGCGAATCGTGGCCGCATCGGGCGCGGCCTGGCCATCGAGTTCCCGCGCCAGTTCCCCGTACGACAGCACCGGCTGCCACCCCTTGGGCAGGCGCAGCGTCACCGCCGTGATGATGTAGCGGCCGGCGCCGGCCCGCTTGAACAGGCTGTCGCGGTAGCCGAAGCCGCACGCCCGCAGGTCCAGCCAGACGAATGCGCCAGTGTGGCGGTCATAGGCGCGCACGCCTTCGAAGCGCTCGCGCAGCTCCACCCCATAGGCGCCGATGTTCTGGATCGGCGCGGCGCCCGCGGTGCCAGGGATCAGCGCCAGGTTTTCCAGGCCGGGCATGCCGTCGGCGATGGTGCGGTTGACCAGCGCGTTCCAGTTCTCGCCCGCGCCGGCGGTGACCAGCCAGGCGTCGTCGGCATCTTCCCGCTGGTAGCCGGGGATTTCCATCAGCAGCACCAGCGCCTCGAGATCGCGCGTCAGCACCACGTTGCTGCCACCGCCCAGCACCACCAGCGGCAGGCCGGCGGCGCGCGGATCGGCCAGTGCCGCCGTCAGGTCGGCCTCGCTGCGCACATGCACCGCAAAGCGCGCGCGCGCGTCGAATCCGAATGTATTGTGGCGACGCAGGGGATAGAATTCGTGGAAATCTGCCATGCAAGAGGAAAGGTGACGCGGCCGCCGCTGGTTGGCAAGCGACCCGGAACTGCGAGGTAGGCTGGATTATACGGAAGTGCGCAGTGCCGCCAGTGCCGGCGCCAGGCTTCCGGGCATACGGATCACAAGGAGAATGCAATGCCGTCGTTTGACGTAGTGTGCGAAGCGAACATGGTCGAGGTGAAGAATGCCGTCGAGCAGGCCAACAAGGAAATCTCGACCCGCTTCGATTTCAAGGGCTCCGACGCCCGGGTCGAGCACAAGGAAAATGAACTGACCGCCTTTGCCGACGACGATTTCAAGCTGGGCCAGGTCAAGGATGTGCTGATCAGCAAGATGGCCAAGCGCAATGTGGATGTGCGCTTCCTGGACTACGGCAAGACCGACAAGATCAGTGGCGACAAGGTCAAGCAGGTGATCACGATCAAGAAGGGCGTGACCGGCGACCTGGCCAAGAAGATCGTGCGCATGATCAAGGACAGCAAGATCAAGGTGCAGGCCAGCATCCAGGGCGACGCGGTGCGCGTGTCGGGGACCAAGCGCGACGACCTGCAGAACGTGATCGCGATGCTGCGCAAGGACGTGTCCGAGGCGCCGCTGGACTTCAACAACTTCCGCGACTGAGTCGCGTGACGCCGATGCCGGCACCCGCGCCGGCATCGCTCACTGGCGTGGCTGCGGCAGCCCGCTGATCTTCGCGCCGGCCTTCAGGCCCTTCTGCGCAAACCATCCCTTGTTCATCTCCAGCGCATAGCGGATCGCCGCCTTCGGGCAATGGTTGTTCTCGCTGCGCGGCGCCATGTCCTCGATATTGACGATGGTGCCGTCGTCGGCCAGGAAGGCGATCGACAGCGGCAGCTCGGTATTGCGCATCCAGAAGCAGTGGCCCGCTTTCTGCTCGAACACGAACAGCATGCCGGCATTGGGCGCCATGCTCTTGCGGTACATCAGCCCCTGCTCGCGCGCCGCCGGCGTGGCGGCGACCTCGGCCTGGATCGCATACATGCCGGCGGTGAGCGGCACCACCGGCAGCGCGGCCTGCGCGTGGGCCATCCCCCCGGTCAGCGCGGCGAGCATGCCGGCAACAGGTAAGCAGCGTGACAACAGCGTGTTGGACAGGAATGACATGGGGTTCGGTCTGAAATGGCGCGGGCAGCCGCAAGCATAGCGCAGGCGAGGCGCGCCGTTGTGCAGTGGGCGCTACGCCGCGCCTGGGCAACAAATTCCGGCAACAAAAAAGGCAGGCGCCTGGTGGCGGCCTGCCTTCTTCTCTCCTGCCGTGCGGACAGCCGGGCAGGGATGGGCGCAGCTTACTGCGCGGCCGGAGCCGAAGCGGCGGCGGCGGACTTCTTCTTGCTGTGCTTCTTGTGGGTGGTCTTCTTCTTGGTGGCCTTCGGAGCTTCCTTGGTGGCCGCGGGCGCTGCTGCGTCGGCGGCAGCAGGTGCCGAAGCCTGGGCGAAGGCGCCGGTGGCGAACAGGCCAACAACCAGAGCAGCGATCAGTTTTTTCATGGCGAATTACCTCGAAGGATAAGAACAGTCGGAAGGTGTGACGCGTAATTGGACGTGTCCCCGACAAGAACGAGGCCGTTGCCGACGTCGTTGACCCGCCATTTGTTAGTTTTTGTAACGTGGACGCCGCTTGGCTGCGTTCGCCTGTCTGGTGGTTGATACATGGCTGCGCCGCGAAGGATCCGGCCGGGCCGGGGAAACCCCTCCAGCGGGTGCTGGCACCAGCCCCAGCTGATCCGGCGAAATTTCGCAGGATTCGCCCGGCGCCAGTCCGAGTGCGCGCAGGTCGAGCGGGCCGATGCCGACACGCACCAGCCGCAGCGTCGGGAAGCCGACCGCCGCGGTCATCCGCCGCACCTGCCGGTTCTTGCCCTCGCGAATCTTCAGCTCCAGCCACGACGTCGGGATCGCCGCACGAAAGCGCACCGGCGGATGGCGCGGCCACAGCCAGTCCGGCGCCTCGATTGCGCGTACCTTAGCCGGCTGCGTCACGAAGTCGCCAAGATCGACGCCGGCGCGCAGGCGGGCGAGGGCGGCTGCATCGGCTATGCCTTCCACCTGCGCCAGGTAGGTCTTTTCCAGCTTGTGGCGCGGGTCGGCGATGCGGGCCTGCAGCGCGCCGTCGTCGGTCAGCAGCAGCAGGCCCTCGCTGTCGGCGTCGAGCCGCCCGGCCGGGTAGACGCCCGGCACGGTCACGCACGCGGCCAGCGTCGGGCGCGTCGGGTGTTCGGAAAACTGGCTCATGGTGCCGAATGGCTTGTTCAGGGCGATCAGGGTCATGGGGCGCAAGTATGCCGCAGCGGCCGCATCAGGACAGCCCGCCTCGGGGCCGCCCCGGATTGGCGGATGATGAAAAATTGCTGCATAATACGAAATTAGTCTTGTGTCTTATATAAGACTGAAGTCAGATTGAAATGGTGCTGGCAGGTGATGCAATGCAGCACGGCGGCGCGGCGATGCCCGCTACAATGCCAAGCGCCATCTCCCCGAATCTCGCCGCCCGGACACGCACCGGCGGCAGTCATAACCGTTCCGTACTGGAGACGTCATGTACCAACACATCAAGGTTCCGGCCGGCGAAAAGATCACGGTCAACCAGGACTTTTCGCTGAATGTCCCGGACAATCCGATCATTCCTTACATCGAAGGCGACGGTACGGGCGTCGATATCACCCCGGTGATGATCAAAGTGGTCGACGCGGCCGTGGACAAGGCCTACGGCGGCAAGCGCAAGATCGCCTGGATGGAGATCTACGCGGGCGAGAAGTCGACCAAGGTCTACGGCCCGGACGTGTGGCTGCCGGACGAAAGCCTGGACGTGCTCAAGGAATACGTGGTCTCGATCAAGGGCCCGCTGACCACGCCGGTCGGCGGTGGCATCCGCTCGCTGAACGTGGCGCTGCGCCAGCAGCTGGACCTGTACGTGTGCCTGCGCCCGGTGCGCTACTTCAAGGGCGTGCCCTCGCCGGTGCGTGAGCCGGAAAAGACCGATATGGTGATCTTCCGCGAGAACTCGGAAGACATCTACGCCGGCATCGAATGGGCGGCCGAAAGCGACCAGGCGAAGAAGCTCATCAAGTTCCTGCAGGACGAGATGGGCGTGAAGAAGATCCGTTTCCCGGCGACCTCGGGCATCGGCGTCAAGCCGGTCTCGCGCGAGGGCACGGAGCGCCTGGTGCGCAAGGCGATCCAGTACGCCATCGACAACGACAAGCCGTCGGTGACGCTGGTGCACAAGGGCAACATCATGAAGTTCACCGAAGGTGGCTTCCGTGACTGGGGATACGAGCTGGCGCAAAAGGAATTCGGTGCCGAGCTGGTCGACGGCGGCCCGTGGTGCAAGTTCAAGAACCCGAAGACCGGCAAGGACATCGTGGTCAAGGACGCCATTGCCGACGCCTTCCTGCAGCAGATCCTGCTGCGCCCGGCGGAATATTCGGTGATCGCGACGCTGAACCTGAACGGCGACTACATCTCCGACGCGCTGGCCGCACAGGTCGGCGGCATCGGCATCGCGCCGGGCGCCAATATGTCCGACTCGGTCGCCATGTTCGAAGCGACCCACGGCACCGCGCCCAAGTACGCCGGCAAGGACTACGTCAATCCGGGCTCAGAAATCCTGTCGGCCGAAATGATGTTGCGCCACATGGGCTGGACCGAGGCTGCCGACCTGATCATCGCTTCGATGGAAAAGTCGATCCTGTCCAAAAAGGTCACCTATGATTTCGCGCGCCTGCTGGAAGGCGCGACGCAGGTCTCGTGCTCGGGCTTCGGCCAGGTGATGATCGACAATATGTAAGCACGGACTCCCGCTGCGGCGGGCATCCTGCCACGGAAAACCCCGGTGCCGCTGGTCGGCGCCGGGGTTTTTTTCTTGCGCCGGGCGCCGGCCTTGCCTAGAACGTCAGGGATTGAACTGACGGGCCTGGCGGCCCGAGGAGACTGGCATGGACGATCCCTTCCGCCGCACCGCCTTTGGCGCGGCCCTCTTCTACAAGGATCCGGTGGCGGCGCTAGACTGGCTCGAGCGCGCCTTCGGCTTCGAGCGGGTCATGGTGATCCGCGACCAGCAGGACCAGCTGGTGCATTCGGAAATGCGTTTCGGCGACAGCTACCTGATGGTGGGCAGCGAGTGGGCGGACTTTACCGCCAGCCCGGCCTCGGTCGGGGGCAAGAACACCCAAACTGTGCACGTTCACCTGCAGGAAGGGCTGGATCAACACTGCGAGCGTGCCCGCGCCGCCGGTGCGGCGATCGTGCGCGAGCCGCAGGACGAGTTCTATGGCGACCGGTCCTATACGGCCCGGGACCCGGAGGGCCATGTCTGGACCTTCGGCCAGACGGTACGCAAAGTCACGAAGGAAGAGGCGGAGCAGGCCAGCGGGCTGAAGATCGACGGCTGGGTCTGACCGACAAAAAGCAGAAAGCCCGGCACAAGGCCGGGCTTTCCGTTGGATGCGGTGCGTACAGCTGATGCGCGCCAGCGCCTCCTATGCCGCCGGCGGCGGCAAGGCGGGCGCTGGCTTCGACCCGTCCCGGGGGAGCTCCCCCCGCACCCTGGTTGACCGCTCCGCGGCTCTGCCGGCGCGGATACGGTCGCGGCGCGCTTTAGCTGGCGTCCTGGATGTTGGTGGCTTGCTTGCCCTTAGGGCCCTGCACCACCTCGAACGAGACGCGTTGACCTTCTTTCAGCGTCTTGAAGCCCGACATCTGGATAGCCGAAAAGTGCGCAAACAGTTCTTCTTCGCCCTCGTCCGGCTTGATGAACCCGAAACCCTTGGCGTCATTGAACCATTTGACGATACCGCTTGCCATATACTCCCCCAACGAAATAGCAGATTTCAAAGCGGGGAAGCCACGTCAGCCAGATGACACGGACTGCGGCGCCATGACCGGCCGCGTGCTGAGGTGCGGCCGGCGATGACGCGCGGCGAGGTGAAATCGCGTGGCGGCCAGTCTCGATGCTGACTCGCCGCCGCGGGCCGTGGGCCTCCCTGCTCACGGATCACCTGCCTTTGGCTTGTTGCTTTGGCTCGCTGGCCGGTGGCAGGTGTGCGACCGATTCTTCTGGCAAAGCCGGATACTGTCAAGCTGGCGGAATCCCCACTGCGCGCAGGGTGTGGTGGGAATGGGACGGCGGCTGGTGGTACCGTGGCGGCTGGCGCCAGGCAAGCCGTGCGGGCTGACCCGCTGGCATCCGCGACGTGCTTTTCAATGCCTCCGGCGCGCTCCGGCGTAAATGCCCGCGCCTTTCCACCACTGGAAACAGGTGACCCGGCCCTTGAATCCGGCGCCTTTTCCCCAAATTGCAGAGTTGCGAGTAAGGGTTAGAATAAAGCCATGGCTACACGGCTTGCGAATGTCCCACAACGCGAAGCGGGCACCATCCTGGAGCGTAAAGAGCAGGCGCTGAAACCGCCTGCCATGTTCAAGGTGGTGCTGCTTAATGATGACTACACTCCGATGGAGTTTGTAGTGATGATCCTGCAGCAGTATTTCAGCAGGGACCGGGAAACGGCGACGCAGATCATGCTCACCGTGCACCGGGAAGGAAAGGGCGTCTGCGGTATCTACACCAGGGATATCGCGGCGACAAAGGTCGAGCTGGTGTCAACGCACGCGCGGCAGGCGGGGCATCCCCTGCAGTGCGTGATGGAGGAAGCATGATTGCGCAAGAATTGGAAGTGAGCCTGCACATGGCATTTGTCGAGGCCAGGCAGGCACGCCACGAGTTCATTACCGTGGAGCACCTGCTGCTGGCATTGCTCGACAATCCCACGGCAGCTGAAGTCTTGCGCGCCTGCGCGGCCAATATCGAGGACCTGCGCACCAGCCTTAAGAACTTCATTGCGGACAACACGCCCGTGGTACCAGGTACCGACGAAGTCGATACCCAGCCCACGCTCGGGTTCCAGCGCGTAATCCAGCGCGCGATCATGCACGTCCAGTCCACTTCCAACGGCAAGAAGGAAGTGACGGGTGCCAACGTGCTGGTCGCCATCTTCGGCGAGAAGGATTCGCACGCGGTCTACTACCTGCAGCAGCAGGGGGTGACGCGCCTGGACGTGGTCAATTTCATCAGCCACGGCATCCGCAAGGATCAGTCCGAGCCCGCCAAGCACGGCGATGCGGCCGGCGAGGGCGAGGGCGGCGACGGCAAGGAAAGCCCGCTCGAGCAGTACACCCAGAACCTGAACGCGCTGGCCAAGGCCGGCAAGATCGACCCGCTGATCGGCCGCGAGAGCGAAGTCGAGCGCGTGGTGCAGGTGCTGTGCCGCCGGCGCAAGAACAACCCGCTGCTGGTGGGCGAGGCCGGCGTCGGCAAGACCGCGATCGCCGAGGGCCTGGCCTGGCGCATCACCAAGAACGAGGTGCCGGACATCCTGGAAAAGGCCACCGTCTACTCGCTCGACATGGGCGCGCTGCTGGCCGGCACCAAGTACCGCGGTGACTTCGAGCAGCGCCTGAAGGGCGTGCTCAAGTCGCTCAAGGACAATCCCAACGCGATCCTGTTCATCGACGAGATCCACACGCTGATCGGCGCGGGCGCCGCCTCGGGCGGGACGCTGGACGCCAGCAACCTGCTCAAGCCGGCACTGTCGTCGGGCCAGCTCAAGTGCATCGGCGCGACCACCTTCACGGAATACCGCGGCATCTTCGAGAAAGACGCGGCACTGTCGCGGCGCTTCCAGAAGATCGACGTGGTCGAGCCTTCGGTCGACCAGACCGTGCAGATCCTGCGCGGCCTGAAGTCGCGCTTCGAGGAGCACCACGGCGTCAAGTACGCGTCTTCGGCGCTGACCGCGGCGGCCGAGCTGTCGGCCCGCTTCATCACGGACCGCCACCTGCCGGACAAGGCGATCGACGTGATCGACGAAGCCGGCGCGGCGCAGCGCATCCTGCCGAAGTCCAAGCAGAAGAAGACCATCGGCAAGGGCGAGATCGAGGACATCGTCTCGCGCATCGCGCGCATCCCGCCGCAGAGCGTGAACCAGGACGACCGCAGCAAGCTGCAGACGCTGGAACGCGACCTGAAGTCGGTGGTGTTCGGCCAGGACCCGGCGATCGAGGCGCTGGCCTCGGCGATCAAGATGTCGCGTGCCGGCCTGGGCAAGACCGACAAGCCGATCGGCTCGTTCCTGTTCTCGGGCCCCACTGGCGTGGGCAAGACCGAGGTCGCCAAGCAGCTGGCCTTCATCATGGGCATCGAGCTGCTGCGCTTCGACATGTCCGAGTATATGGAGCGCCACGCGGTAAGCCGCCTGATCGGCGCGCCGCCGGGATATGTCGGCTTTGACCAGGGCGGCCTGCTGACCGAGGCCGTCACCAAGAAGCCGCACTGCGTGCTGCTGCTGGATGAAATCGAGAAGGCGCATCCGGATATCTTCAATATCCTGCTGCAGGTGATGGACCATGGTTCGCTGACCGACAACAACGGCCGGCGTGCCGACTTCCGCAACGTGATCATCATCATGACCACCAATGCGGGAGCGGAAACCATGAACCGCGCCACCATCGGCTTCACCAGCTCGCGCGAGCAGGGCGACGAGATGGCCGACATCAAGCGCATGTTCACGCCGGAGTTCCGCAACCGGCTGGATGCCACCATCAGCTTCCGCTCGCTGGATGAGGAAATCATCCTGCGCGTGGTCGACAAGTTCCTGATGCAGCTGGAAGAGCAGCTGCATGAGAAGAAGGTGGAAGCCAGCTTCACCGAGAAGCTGCGCAAGTTCCTGGCGCACAAGGGTTTCGACCCGCTGATGGGCGCGCGCCCGATGCAGCGCCTGATCCAGGACATGATCCGCAAGGCGCTGGCCGACGAGCTGCTGTTCGGCAAGCTGGTGTCGGGCGGCAAGGTGGTGGTGGACCTGGACGAGCAGGACCAGATCAAGCTCGATTTCTCCGAGATCGAGCCGGAACCGCCCGAGGCGCCGGAAGAGCAGCGCGCCGAAGCCTGAGCGTAGAACCTTGGGCGTCTATCGGCCGCGTTGCCTGCAACGTGGCCGATCATCGGGCAAAATACGGGGGCGGCAGTCATGCCGCCCTTTTCTTTTTGTCCCGGCGGCCGCCGGCCGTGTCCGTCGGGGCCCGGGTTTGCGGCTGCCCACGCCTGAAATACCCTGATGTCCTCTGCCGAACGCACGCGGCGCCGCCGCCTGCTGCTCAAGATCCTGCCGCTGGGCGCCTTGCCTGTCCCGATGATGCATGCCACCGCCGCTGCCACTCATGTGGGCGAGGCGCGGGCGGGCAACCGCCCGATCGCGATGGTGCTGCCGTTCCCGCCGGGCGGGAGTGTCGACATCGTCGCCCGGCAATTGCAGCCGGGCCTGAAGGCGGCGCTGGGGCAGACCGTGGTGGTCGACAACAAGCCGGGCGCCGGCGGGCTGATCGCATCGAGCACCGTGGCGCGCGCGAATCCGGACGGCAGCACGCTGCTGATGGCCTTCGACACGCACGCGATCAATCCCTTCGCCTACAAGCAGCTGCCCTACGACACCTTCCGCGATTTCTCGCCGATTTCGCAGCTGGTGCGCTTCCCGCTGGTGATCGCCGCCCATCCTTCGCTGCCCGCGGCCAATGTGCGCGAGCTGGTGGCGCTGGCCAGGGCCAGGCCCGACGGCGTGCGCTATGCCTCGTCCGGCATCGGCAGCCTGAACCAGCTCGCGGCCGAGGCGCTGGCGACCGAAGCCGGCGTAGATATGCTGCATGTGCCGTACAAGGGTGGCGGCCCGGCGGTGCAGGCGGTGCTGTCCAATGAGGTCGATATCTTCTTCAGCAGCTATGCTGCAGTGCAGGCGCATGTGGCTGCACGCACCATCAAGGTGCTGGGCGTGACCGGTACCAGCCGTTTACGCCAGCTGCCGCAGGTGCCGACGGTGGCCGAGCAGGGCATCAAGGGCTTCGAGGCCTACTCCTGGATCGGCGTGTTCGGCCCGGCCGGCCTGCCGGCGGCGACGGTCGCGCGCATCCATGATGCGCTGGTCGTGTCGCTGCGCCAGCCGCGCGTGGTCGATGCGCTGGCCGCGCAGGGCTTCGAGATCGTGGGCGGCAGCCCGGCGGAGCTCGGTAGCCTGGTGCGGCACGAGCACGACAAATGGCAGGCGGTGGCACGCAAGGCCAATATCCAGTTCGAATGACGGCGGCCGGCGCGCAAGCGCGGCGCTAAGCAACTGAAAGGAAGTCGATGGCAACGGAACCGGAAATGTTCGACCACGCCGTGGTGGTGTGCCCCGACCTCGATGCCAGCGCGCAAGCCTGGCGCCGGCTCGGCTTTACGCTGACGCCGCGCGGCTATCACACGCTCGGCTCGCAGAACCACTGCATCATGCTGCGGCGCGACTATATCGAGCTGCTGCACGTCACCGAGCCCAATTCCAGCCGCCAGTACTACTGGGATGTGCAGACGCGCGGCGGCGGTTGCGCCGCGATGTCATGCAAGAGCGCGGACGCTTTTGCCACGGCGGCACGGCTGCGCGCGTCCGGCTGGCATACCTCCGATCCGATCGAGTTCTCGCGCCCGGTGCGGCTCGACGATGGCAGCGAGCATCCCGCCACCTTCCGCGTGACCGCAATGGACGATGCGCCGGGCGCACGCTACTTCGTCTGCGAGCATCGCACGCCAGAGCTGCTGTGGCGGCCCGAGTGGATGTCACACGCCAATGGCGCGCAAAGCATCGCGACCATGTTCCTGGTGGTGGCACCCGCGCTGGTCGATGCCGCGGCGCGTGCCTATGCGGAGCTGACCGGCGGCGAACTGACGCAGCTCAGCGAGCATGTCTGCAGCCTGGCGCTGGACGATGCCACGCTGGTGGTCAGCACGCCGCAGGCGCTGGCGTCTGCCACCGGAACCGCCTATGTGCGGCGCGACCGGCCTGGCTATGCGGCGATCCGCTTGCGCACCAATGACCTGGCCGCGGCGCGCGCTGGCTGGCGCGCCGAGGGCGTGCCGACCCATGACCTGGGGCCGCGCGAGACACTGGTGCCGGCCGACGCGGCCAGTGGTGTAGCGCTGCTGTTCGAGCAGCAGGGCTGAACGGCAAACTGGCGCCGCGATGCGGCGTCAGTCCTTGTGCTGTGCCCTGGTGAATCAGGCGCTGGCCTTGGCGTGATGTACGCCGGTCGAGCCAAAACCGCCCGCGCCGCGCGCGCTGTCCTCGCTGAATTCTTCCACTGTCGAGAACACCGGCCGCAGCACCGGCACGAACATCATCTGCGCGATGCGCTCGCCCGGCTGAATCACGATCGGCTCGGTGCCCGGCGCATTGCGGTTCCACACGCTGACCATGATCTGGCCCTGGTAGTCGGCATCGATGACGCCGATCGAGTTGCCCAGCACCAGGCCCTTCTTGTGGCCCAGCCCCGAGCGCGGCACGATGGTCGCGGCCATATACGGGTTGCCCATATGCACGGCGATGCCGGCCGGCACCAGTTGCGCGGCGGTGCCCGGCGCGATCGACACGGGCGCGTCGACGCAGGCGTGCAGGTCGATGGCGGCGGCCATTTCGCTCTGGTAGGCGGGCAGGCCCCATTCGTTCAGGCGCGCGTCGAGCACCTTGATTTCGACGGTCGGGTTCAGTGGCTGGGTCATGGCAATCTCGGAAATTTGGTTCAGCAGACAGGTCGGCAGCCGCGCATGATACCGGACGCGCGGCTCAGGCCGCGCCGTCCAGCGCAAACGCTTGCGCCAGCAGTTCGTAGGTGCGCAGACGCGCCGCATAGCTGGCGGTAACGCTCAGCACGATCAGCTCGTCGGCGGCAAACTGCTCGCGCAGCGCTTCCATGCGCGCGGCCACGCGCTCGGGCGTGCCGCAGATGGTGCGCGGGCGTTCGCGTTCGATCACCAGCCGGTCGCGCTCGGTGGGTGAAAACTCGGCGGCCTGCGCCAGCGACGGGATCGGCGCGTTGACGCCGTAGGCCATCTGCAGGCGGCGCAGGTCCACGGCACGCTCCAGCTCTGCGGCTTGCGCGTCGGTGTCGGCGCAGATCACGAAGATGGCCGCGGCGCTGTACGGCTGCGCATCGTAGCCAGGCGTGAAATCGTTGCGGTACTGCTGCGCCACCAGGTGGCCGGTATGCGCGTTGATGAAGTGGGCGAAGGCAAAACGCAGGCCCAATCGGGCCGCCAGCGCACCGCCGTAGTCGCTCGACCCCAGCACCCACAGCTCGGGACGGGTGTCGATCACCGGCTGCAGCAGCACGCCCTCGGCCAGATGGCCAGCCGGCACCTCGCCGCGCAGCAGCATGGACAGGTCGCGCACCTGCTCCTCGAACTGCGCGCCGCGGTCGTACTGGCCCATCGCCACCGCCTGCGCGGTGCGCATGTCGCCGCCGGGCGCGCGGCCCACGCCAAGGTCGATCCGGTTGGGGAACAGCCCTTCGAGCATGCGGAACTGCTCGGCCACCTTGAACGGGCTGTAGTAGGGCAGCATCACGCCCCCCGAGCCCAGCCGGATGCGCTGCGTGACGCTGCCCAGGCGGGCCAGCATCACTTCCGGCGCCGGGTTGCAGACGCCGTGCAGGCCGTGGTGCTCGGCGCACCAGTAGCGGGTGTAGCCGAGCACGTCGGCCAGCTGCGCCAGTTCGACGGTGGCCGCCAGCGCATCGCGTGCGGTGTGTCCAGCGATCACCGGGCTCTGGTCAAGCACCGACAGGCGCAGGCGTGGTTTGCTCCCGGACATGACAGTCTCCGCCATCAGGGACGCGTGCGCCCGGGCAGGCGCTGGCCGATGGCCGCGACCAGCTGGCGCGCCAGCGACAGCTTGTCGGCGCGCGGCAGCCGCGTCATGCCGGCGGCGTCGAACAGCACGATCTCGTTGTCGTCGAGCCCGAAGGTATGGTGGCCGATATTGCCTACCAGCAGCGGCACGCCCTTGCGCTGGCGCTTCTGCTCGCCGTACTGCTCCAGGTTCTCGCTCTCGGCGGCGAAGCCCACGCAGTAGGGCGCATCGGCGCGCGCCGCGACGGTGGCGAGGATGTCGGGGTTCTGCACGAACTGCAGCGTGGGCGTGTCGGTATCGCTGGCCTTTTTCAGCTTTTGCTGCGCGACCTCGGCGGGACGCCAGTCAGCCACCGCG
Source organism: Ralstonia pickettii (assembly GCA_050987995.1). Classification (GTDB taxonomy): domain Bacteria; phylum Pseudomonadota; class Gammaproteobacteria; order Burkholderiales; family Burkholderiaceae; genus Cupriavidus; species Cupriavidus pickettii_B. Next base: position 3,707,699 of record CP158803.1, on the reverse strand, counting down.
GCGACCGCGACAAAGACATCGACGCCGTGCAACTGCGCCAGCACCGCGTCATGCATCTGCTGCGCGCTGCGCACGTCGGTGCGCACCACGCCGCGCGGCGTGGGCAGGCCGGTGGGGCCGGACACCAGCAGCACCTCGGCGCCGGCCTCGCGCGCCGCGCGCGCGATCGAGAAGCCCATCTTGCCCGACGACAGGTTGGTGATGCCGCGCACCGGGTCGATCGCCTCGAAGGTCGGGCCGGCGGTGATCAGCACGCGCTTGCCTTGCAGCGGCTTGGGCTGGAAGAAGGCGATGATGTCGTCGAGCAGCTCTTCCGGCTCCAGCATGCGGCCGTCACCGACCTCGCCGCAGGCCTGGTCGCCGCTGCCGGGGCCGAGGATGGCCACGCCGTCGGCGCGCAGCTGCGCGGCATTGCGCTGGGTGGCGGGCGCGGCCCACATCTGGCGGTTCATCGCCGGCGCCACCAGCAGCGGGCAGTCGCGCGCGATGCACAGCGTGCTCAGCAGGTCGTCGCACAGGCCGTTGGCCAGGCGCGCCATGAAATCGGTCGAGGCGGGGGCGATAACGATGGCGTCGGCCTCGCGCGAGAGGTCGATATGCGCCATGTTGTTGTCGATGCGGGCGTCCCACTGCGACAGGAACACCGGGCGGCCCGACAGCGCCTGCATCGTCACCGGCGTGATGAAATGCGTCGCCGCCTCGGTCATCGCCACCTGCACGGTGGCGCCGGCCTTGGTCAGCAGGCGGACCAGTTCGGCCGACTTGTAGCAGGCGATGCCGCCGGTCAGGCCGAGAACGATGTGCTTGCCGCGCAAATCCATGGTGGAGAACCTGGCTGAGGGAGATAGGGAATGATACCGGCTATGCCGGCCCCGGGTTTGCTCCCCTCTCCCGCACGGCGGGAGAGGGGCCGGGGGTGAGGGCGGGGGCTTCGATGGGCGTGGTGCCTTGCTAAACCACCCCTCACCCTACCCTCTCCCCATGAGGGGAGAGGGGAACACAATCGGGACACTCAGTGCCGCCGCACCCGCCGCAACTCATCCACGATCAGCAGCACCGCGCCGACCGTGATCGCGCAGTCGGCCACGTTGAAGGCCGGCCAGTGGTAGTTGCGCACGTAGAAGTCCAGGAAGTCGACCACGTGGCCGTAGATCACGCGGTCGATCACATTGCCGACCGCGCCGCCCAGGATCAGCGACACCGCGAAGCAGAACATGCGCTGCCCGGTATGGCGGTACAGCAGCCACACAATAAACGCGCCCACCACGATGCCCAGCCCGGTGAAGAACCAGCGCTGCCAGCCGCCGGCATCGGCCAGGAAGCTGAAGGCCGCGCCCTTGTTGTAGACCAGCACCAGGTTAAAGAAGCTCGTCACCGGGCGCGATTCACCATAGGTGAAGGTGCGCACGATGACGATCTTGAAGAACTGGTCGAGCACTACCACCAGCAGCGCGAAGGCCAGCCACAGCAGCGGGGTGGTGCTGCTGGCGGCCTTGCCGTTGCGGCGGGCCGGGCGTGATGAACGGGACGGGCGGGACGTGGTCGATGCCATCAGGCATGGCTCCTGTGTTCACCGGCGCCGAACAGGTTGCTGTCGCAGCGCCCGCAAAGGGTGGGGTGGTCCGGGTTGTGGCCGACATCGGCGCGGTAGTGCCAGCAGCGCTCGCACTTGGCATGCGCCGACGGGGTCACCGTCACCAGCAGGTCACCGGCCTCGGGCGCATGCGTGACCTTGGCCGACGAGGTCAGCAGCACGAAGCGCAGGTCGTCGCCCAGGCTCTGCAGCGCTTCCAGCACCGGGCCGCCGGCCTGGATCGTCAGCTCGGCCTGCAGCGACGAGCCGATCTCGCCCTCCACGCGCACGGCTTCAAGCTGCTTGGTCACTTCCGCGCGCACTTCGCGCAGCGTGTGCCACTTCTGCAGCAGGTCGTCGGCGTCGTCCACTTCGGGCACCGCGTAGTAGGTGCTGGTGAAGATGGTGTCGCTGTGCTCGGTGCCGTGGGCAAACACCTGCCACGCTTCTTCGGCGGTGAACGACAGGAACGGCGCCATCCAGTGCAGCATCGCCTGGGTGATGTGGTACAGCGCGTTCTGCGCGGCACGGCGGGCCTTTGAGTCCGCAGCCGTGGTGTACAGGCGGTCCTTCAGCACATCGAGGTAGAAGCCGCCCAGGTCTTCCGAACAGAAGGTCTGCAGCTTGGCCACCACCGGGTGGAATTCATAGGCCTCGTAGTGCGACAGCACTTCCTTCTGCAGCCGCTCCGTCAGCGCCACGGCGTAGCGGTCGATCTCCAGCCATTCGGAAGCCGGGAGCGCATGCTTCGCGTGGTCGTAGTCGGACAGGTTCGACAGCAGGAAGCGCAGCGTATTGCGGATGCGGCGGTAGCTTTCCACCACGCGCTTGAGGATCTCGTCCGAGATCGACAGCTCGCCCGAGTAGTCGGTCGAGGCCACCCACAGGCGGATGATCTCGGCGCCCATCTTGTTGGTGATGTCCTGCGGCGCCACGGTGTTGCCGACCGACTTGGACATCTTGCGGCCCTCGCCGTCGACGGTGAAGCCGTGCGTCAGCAGTGCCTTGTAGGGCGGCTTGCCGTACAGCATCGCTGCGGTCAGCAGCGACGAGTGGAACCAGCCGCGGTGCTGGTCCGAGCCTTCCAGGTACAGGTCGGCCAGGCGGCCGTCGGCGTCATCGGCAGCCGGATCGTACAGGTCATCGCGATGCGAGCCGCGGATCACGGTCCAGTGCGTGGTGCCGGAGTCGAACCACACGTCGAGCGTGTCGCGGTTTTTCTCGTACTGGCTGGCCTCGTCGCCCAGCAGTTCGGCCGGGTCAAGCGCCTGCCACGCTTCGATGCCATGCTGCTCGACGCGCCTGGCCACTTCTTCCAGCAGCTCGGGCGTGCGCGGATGCAGCGCGCCGGTTTCCTTGTGCACGAAGAAGGCCATCGGCACGCCCCACTGGCGCTGGCGCGACAGGGTCCAGTCCGGGCGGTTGGCAATCATGTTGTGCAGGCGCTGCTTGCCCCAGGCCGGGTAGAACTCGGTGGCATCGATGCCGGCCAGCGCGGTCTCGCGCAGCGAAGCGCCGTTGTCGACGGGATCCACGTCCATGCCCGCGAACCACTGCGAGGTGGCGCGGTAGATGATCGGCGTTTTGTGGCGCCAGCAGTGCATGTAGCTGTGGGTGTACTTGTGCGAGTTGAACAGGTTGCCCGAAGCCTGCAGCACTTCGACGATCTTGGGGTTGGCATCCCAGATCGACAGCCCGCCGAACAGCGGCAGCGTACCCGCGTAGACGCCGTTGCCCATCACCGGGCTGATGATGTCCGAGTCGGGCATGCCGTGCGCCTTGCACGACTGGAAGTCTTCCACGCCGTAGGCGGGCGCCGAGTGCACGATGCCCGAACCGGTGTCGGTGGTGACGTAGTCGCCCAGGTAGACCGGCGACAGGCGGTCATAGCCCGCGTCCATCTTGGCCAGCGGGTGGTGGAAGCGGATTTCCGACAGCGCCGCGCCGGTGGTGGTGGCCACCACCTTGCCTTCCAGGCCGTAGATCTTGAGTTGTTCTTCGACGCGCTCCGTCGCCAGGATCAGGTAGCCGCGCGGCGTGTCGACCAGCGCGTACTCCACCTCGGGGTTCACGTTCAGCGCCTGGTTGCTCGGGATGGTCCACGGCGTGGTGGTCCAGATCACGATCCAGCCCGCCTTGCCGTCGAGCTGGTCGAACGGCACCTTGAAGGCGTGGGCCAGCTTGTCGGCTTCGGCGAACGGGAAGCCCACGTCGACCGACAGGTCGACCTTGTCCTTGTACTCGACTTCCGCCTCGGCCAGCGCCGAGCCACAGTCGAAGCACCAGTTCACCGGCTTCAGGCCGCGGAACACGTAGCCCTTCTCCATGATCTTGCCGAGCGCGCGCAACTCGTCCGCCTCGTTGCTGTAGTTCATGGTCAGGTAGGGATGGTCCCAGTCGCCCAGCACGCCCAGGCGCTCGAAATCCACCATCTGGCGCTTGATCTGCTCGCTCGCATACGCGCGCGCCTTGGCCTGGACTTCCTGCACCGGCAGGCCCTTGCCGAACTGCTTCTCGATCTGGATCTCGATCGGCATGCCGTGGCAGTCCCAGCCCGGCACGTAGACGGCGTCGAGCCCGTTCAGGCCGCGCGCCTTGATGATCATGTCCTTGAGCACCTTGTTGACGGCGTGGCCGATATGGATATCGCCGTTGGCGTACGGGGGACCATCGTGCAGCACGAACTTCTTCGCACCCTTGCGCGCCGCGCGGATCTTCTTGTAGATCTGCTTGTCCTGCCACTGCTTGACCCACTGCGGCTCGCGCTTGGGCAGGTCGCCACGCATCGGGAAGGACGTGTCGAGCAGGTTGACGGGGTACTTGTTCTTCTCGGGCTTGGCGCGTTTGTCGTCGGACATTTCGATTCTCGGAGCAATTCGGTTGGCGCGCGGCCGGCGGCAGGCCGGCGGGCGCGCGTGAAGACTGGGGCAGCGGCGTGCGAACCGGGGCCCGCGCAACAGCTCGCGTGGGCGGGCGCCGGCCGCTAGCTAATTCGGTCGGTGGCGGAGGTGGCGAAGTCGCGGCCGCCCGCGCCTTCGGCCGCGCCCGGCGCGGTCAGGCCGAAGAAGGCGCGCGCTTCGGCGCTGTCCTTGGCGATCGCGGCGGTGAGTTCTTCCAGGCTGTCGAAGCGCGCTTCGTCGCGCAGCTTCTTCATGAATTCGACCCGCACCAGCTTGCCGTACAGGCTTTCATTGAAGTCGAACAGGTGGACTTCCAGCAGCACCCGGCCGGCATCCTCGATGGTCGGGCGCACGCCGATGCTGGCCACGCCCGGCAGCGGGTGTTCGGCAATGCCATGCACTTGCACGACAAAGATGCCGTTGACCGCGGGGCGCTTGTGCGAGATGCGCAGGTTAAGCGTCGGGAAGCCCAGGTCGCGGCCCAGCTTGCGGCCGTGGATCACGTGGCCGCTGATGGCATAGCCGTGGCCCAGCAGGCGCCGCGCGTGCTCCAGGTCGCCGTCGGCCAGGGCCTGGCGCACTGCCGAACTGGAGATGCGGATGCCGCCTTCGGACACCGAGCCCATCTGCTCGACATCGAAGCCGTAGCGGCGGCCGGCTTCCTGCAGGTAGGCAAAGTCCCCGGCGCGCTTCGCGCCAAAGCGGAAATCGTCGCCAACCAGCACCCAGCGCGCGTGCAGGCCGTGCCACAGCACGTTCTCGACGAATGACTGCGGCGACTGGGCGGCAAAGTGGGCGTTGAAATGTTCCACCACCACGCGGTCGACGCCGTTACGGCGCAGGCTTTCCAGCTTGTCGCGCAGCAGCGCGATGCGGGTGGGGGCCTTGTCCGGGGTGAAGAATTCGCGCGGATGGGGCTCGAAGGTCATCACGCACAGGGGCAGGCCGCGTGCGTCCGCCGCTGCGCGCGCACGCGCGAGCAGCGACTGGTGGCCGCGATGCACACCGTCGAAATTGCCGATGGTGAGCGCGCAGGGCGCCCGGCTTTCGGCGTTGGGCAGGCCGCGGAAGACTTTCACGGGGACGGCAGGAAACTTTTCAGGTAAAGGGAGCATTATAAGGCGAATGGGTCGGCTTGCCGCTGCCAGCGCCCATGGCCGGCGCCGTGTTGCTGTTTTTGTGCCGCAACCGGCCTTCGCGCCATGGCGCAATGCCGCAAAAGGCGGCATGATATGCGTCACTTCGGCGCAACCTAAGCATCACTCCGGGTACAAAGAACAAGACTTGATATTTTCGACCCTGCTGATCGCTGATCTCCGCCCATTCCAAGCCCGCCACACTTGAACGCGCCGCCCAACCGGTTCTTCTCCCGGCTCCTGCCCCGGACTCTGCCCCAGGCGACCGCCCAGCTCGACGTCGAAACCCGCGCCAAGCTGATGGCCATCGTGCACAAGAACTCGCCGACGGCGATCGTCGCCTCGGTGCTGCTGCCCGCGCTGACCACGCTCGGATTCTGGGGTGACGCGAGCCATGTGGCGTTGCTGGGCTGGTGCGCGGTGATGCTGCTGCTGACCGCGGGCGGGCTGTGGTTCTACTACGGCTACCAGCGCGACGGCGCCTCGATGAGCCGGTCCGCCCATACGCGCAAATGGTGGAACAACATGCGCGGGGTCGCGTTTCTGACCGGCGTGACCTGGGGCAGCTCGGCGCTGCTGCATTTGTATACAGGATCGGTGGTGTTCTCCAGCGTGCTGTACCTGCTGACGCTGGGCGTGCTGGCGGGCGGCGCGGTGTCGCAGGCGCCGGTGCCGTCCAACCTGGTCTACGCCGGGGTGCCGATCCTGGTGCCCAATATCCTGATGGCGGAATTCGCCTTCCCCGGCCACGGCACCTACGTGCAGGGGCTGCTGGTGATCTACGCGCTGATGCTGTCGCGCCATGCCTTCAACCTGCAGGTCACGCTGGTGCGCGCGATCGAGCTCGAAGGCGACAGCCGCCGCCTGGCCAAGCAGTTCCAGGAGGAGAAGGAGCGCGCGCTGCATGCCAGCGAGGAGAAGTCTCGCTTCCTCGCCGCAGCCAGCCATGACCTGCGCCAGCCGGTGCATGCGCTGGTGATGCTGGTGGAGGCGCTGCGCGCGCGCAACCAGTCGTCGGCGCTGCATCCGCTGGTGGAGCAGGTGGCGGCCGGCACCCAGACCATCGACCTGCTGTTCCGCTCGCTGCTGGACCTGTCCAAGCTCGAAGGACGCAAGGTATTGCCGACGCTGGAGCCGTGCGAGCTCGGTGCGCTGATCCGGGACGTGATGAGCCAGTTCGCCGCCGATGCGCGCGAAAGCGGCCTGACGCTGACGCCACGCGTGCCCGACGAGCTGTACGCGATGGCCGAGCCGGTGCTGCTGCGCCGCGCGCTGTTCAACCTGGTGCAGAACGCGCTGCGCTACACCGAGCGCGGCGGCGTGCTGGTGACCGCGCGCCAGCGCCGCAAGCATGTGCGGCTGGAAGTATGGGACACGGGTGCAGGCGTCACGCCCGAGCACCTGCCGGAGATCTTCTCGCCGTACTACCAGGTCAACAATCCGCAGCGCGACCCGTCACAAGGCCTGGGCCTGGGCCTGGCGATCTTCAAGGAATGCGTGCGGCTGATGCGCGGCACCTATGGCGTGCGCTCGGTGCCGGGCAAGGGCTCCGTGTTCTGGTTCGCGCTCGCGCCGGTGCCGGCCGAGACCGTGGCCAGCGTGCGCGAGATGCGCGCCATGGCGCAGGCCGAGGAAGCCAAGCCCGATCGCCTGCGGGGCACGGTGCTGGTGGTCGACGACGACAGCCAGATCCGCAAGGCCTGGATCGCGCTGATGGAAGCGTGGGGCATCCGCGTGGCCTGCGCCGCGCACGGCGCCGAAGCCGACACGCTGTTCGCAAAGGGCCTGCGCCCGGACATCATCTTCTGCGACCTGCGCCTGCCGGGCAGCGAAAACGGGCTGGACCTGCTGGAGCGCTGGCAGAACACGCAGCCGCAGGCGCGCAGCGCGCTGCTGACCGGCGACCTGAAGTCGGCCGCGCTGGCGGCGGCGGAAGAGGCGGGGTATTTCGTGCTGCCCAAGCCGGTGGATCCGGCGTCGCTGCGCATGCTGCTGCGGCGCTGGCTGCGGCCGGCGTAGGAGGGGAGTGCGAAAGCGCCGGCATGGCCGGCGCTTGCTGATGCTTACTGCCGCAGGCGGAAACGTTCCATCCGCGACATCACCTGCATGCGCGTACGCACGCCCAGGCGCTGCAGGATGGCCGACACATGTTCCTTGACCGTGTTCTCGGTCAGCCCCAGCCGGCGCGCGATTACCTTGTTCGGCAGGCCTTCCAGCACCAGCGCCAGCACCGAGCCCTGGCGCGGCGTCAGGCCGAGCTCGGCCGGCGTGACCGGAATGCCGTGCGCGGGTCCGAACGACTGCGCGTGCCCGTTCAGCGCTTCATCGGAAGGGAAGGAGGTATCGCCCGCCAGCACCTTGCGCACCGCCGCGGTAAAGGCGTTGGCATCCAGGTGCTTGCCGACGAAGCCGCAGGCAGACAGCGCGCGGGCGCGGCCGACGATCTCCGGCGTGGCCTCGGCGGACATGAAGATAAATCGTGCGCCAGGGATGACGGTCTTGAACGACTGCATGGCATCGAAGCCAGTGCCGTCGTTCAGCCAGATATCCAGCAGCACGATGTCGGGGCGAAGCCCCTGTTGCAAGCTAGCCAGGGCTTCGCGGGCGCTGCCGGCGGCGTGGACTGCCACATCCGGCATCACTTCAGCGAGGAACGCCGTAGTGCCTGACAAAGCCATGGGATGATCATCGACCACCAACAACGTCGGTGCAGCGTTCGACATGCGAATTCCCGTCTAATTTCCCGTTTCGTCCTTGTTGTCACCGCTCTGTGCAAGCCACTGTGTCATATGGCCATGCACAGGATTGGCGCGTGGACGTAGGGCCCACTCTAGCAGAGGGGGCGAAGCGTCACAATCCATCAATCGGGGGTATACGGCGTCGTCGCCACATGTTAAAGGCATCGCGCCCTGTCCGAATCTCATGAATTAAGCACGTAATGGATTAGCTTTACCGGAGTTTAGCGCCTTGCCTTGGTAGAATTGCGTGATGAAAAAAATTGTCATCTTGATTTCCGGGCGCGGCTCCAACATGGAAGCCATCGTCCGAGGCTGCGCAAGGGGCGGCTGGCCCGCCCGCATCGCGGCCGTAGTATCCAACCGGCCAGATGCCGCCGGGCTGCAGTTTGCGCAGCAGCAAGGCATCGAAACCGGCGTGGTCGACCATCGCCAGTACCCTGACCGCGCCGCCTTCGACGCGGCACTGGCCGAGGCCATCGACGCCTATGCGCCGGACCTGGTGGTGCTGGCGGGCTTCATGCGCATCCTGACCCCCGGCTTCGTCGACCGCTACGCGGGCCGGCTGCTCAATATCCATCCGTCGCTGCTGCCGTGCTTCCCGGGTCTTAACACCCACAAGCAGGCGCTGGACGCCGGCGTCAAGCTGCACGGCGCAACCGTGCACTTCGTCACCCCCGAACTGGACCACGGCCCGATCGTGATCCAGGCTGCGCTCGACGTGCAGCCCGCGGATACGCCCGAGAGCCTGGCCGGGCGCCTGCTCGAATGCGAGCATGTGATCTATCCCCGCGCCGTGCAATGGTTTGTCGAGGACCGCCTGCAACTGCAGGACGGCGTAGTCAACGTTATCAACCCGGCCGAGCCGCAATTGCTGATGGCCATCTCCGCCAATACCGTGGCGGAAGGAGTCAATGCATGAGCCGCAACCAGGCAGGAACCCGACCGACAGGAAACCGACCCGTTCGCGGCGAGAGTCACGCTCCCGCCCGCAGCAAGGGCAAGGGCAGCCCCATCCGCAGGCCGGCCAACGACGGCCGCGACGGCGCCCCGGCGCGCGTCCACGGTGGCCTGCATGCCACCCATATCCAGCATATCGACCGCCTGCTCGGCAAGGTGATGCTGTTCGCCCGCCCGGCCGACGCCGTGGTGAGCTACTACTTCCGCGAGAACAGCAAGCTCGGCCACCGCGAGCGCGGCATCATCGCCGAGGCGATCTACGCCGTGCTGCGCCGGCGCGTGGAGTTTGCGCAGTTTGCCGAGAGCGGCACGGGCGCGACCTCGCGCCGGCTGGCGCTGCTGGGCCTGGCCGCGACGTTGGGGCGCGATGTGCTGTCGCCGTTCCTTTATCCCGAAGAGGCCGAATGGCTGGACCGGCTGACCACGATCGAGCGCTCCAGCCTGGCGCCGCGCGTGCGTACCAACCTGCCGGAGTGGCTGTACGACGAACTGGTGCGCCAGCATGGCGAGGCCTTTACCGCGGCGCTGGGCGATGCCTGGCTGCGTCCGGCGCCGCTGGACCTGCGCGTCAACCTGGCCAAGACCAGCCGCGAGGACGCGCTGGCCGAACTGCAGGCCGCGGGCCTGGGTGCCGAGCCCACGCCGATGGCACCGGCCGGCATCCGCATGACCGGCAAGCCGGCGCTGAACCAGCTGCCGATCTTCGTCAACGGCCTGGTCGAGGTGCAGGACGAGGGCAGCCAATTGCTGTGCAACCTGGTGGCACCCAAGCGCGGCGAGATGGTGGTCGACTTCTGCGCGGGCGCGGGCGGCAAGACCCTGGCGCTGGGCGCCGCGATGCGCTCCACCGGCAGGTTGTACGCCTTCGACGTGTCGGAAAAGCGCCTGGCCAACCTCAAGCCGAGGCTGGCGCGCTCCGGACTGTCCAACGTCCATCCGGTGCTGATCGACTCCGAGCGCGACGCCAAGATCAAGCGCCTGGCCGGCAAGGCCGACCGGGTGCTGGTGGACGCCCCCTGCAGCGGCCTGGGCACGCTGCGGCGCAACCCCGACCTGAAGTGGCGCCAGACGCCGGAATCGGTGCTGGAACTGACGGCCAAGCAGAGCGCGATCCTGGAATCGGCGGCGCGGCTGGTCAAGGGCGGCGGCCGCGTGGTCTACGCCACCTGCAGCGTGCTGGAAGCGGAAAATGAGGCGATCGTGCGCGATTTCCTCGCCGCGCACCCCAACTTCCGCCTGGTGCCGGCCAGCGAAGTGCTGGCCGAGCAGAAGATCGAAGTCCCCGCGTTGCCGGCAGATAGCGGCATGTTTGCGCTCTATCCGCACCAGCACCAGACCGACGGCTTCTTTGCCGCGGTGCTGGAACGCACCAGCTGAGGCGAGCCGCCTTGCCTGCCGCGCCGCCCGCCATTGTCAGCGGGCGGCCGCGCCAACCCTGAGTCTTCCCCATGAATGGTGCAACCCTGGGCGGCCTGAAGGCCTCCCATTCGACGTTCGGCAAGATGCTGGACGACCTGATCCGCGACGCCGGCGGCCCGGGCTTTTTCTGGCAGCTGCTGGTGCTGGCCGGCTGCCTGCTGGTGGCCTGGCCGCTGGCGCGCTATGTGGTGCGGCGGCTGGAAGCGCGCTATGAAAGCTCGAGCTTCTCGGTGCGCTTTGCCGCCGCCAGCCTGGAGCGGGCCATGTTCCCGCTGGCCGGTTGGGCGCTGGTGATGATCGCCCGCTTTGCGCTGGAGCCGCTGATCCCGATCAGCGTGCTGCGCCTGGCGCTGGTGCCGCTGTTCGGCATCACCGCGCTGAATGTCACCTTCTATATCCTGCGCCGGGTGATGTCGGGCAGCGGGCAGCTGCACGGCATGCTGCTGCTGGTGGAGAAGGTGCTGACCACGCTGGTGTGGGTCGGCATGGCGCTTTATGTGCTGGGCCTGCTGTCGGACGTGGTCGGGTGGATGGAGGCCATGCGCTTCTCAATCGGCGGCAAGCAGAAGATCAGCCTGGCCGACACACTGATGGCGGTGGTCTGGATCCTGCTGACGGTGATGGTGGCGATGTGGTTCGGCTCGTGGCTGGAAGAGCGGCTGATGCGCTCGGGCAGCCTCGACGTCAACCTGAAGGTGGTGCTGACGCGCATCTCCAAGGCTGTGCTGCTGCTGGTATCGCTGCTCCTGAGCCTGTCGCTGGTGGGCATCGACCTGACCGTGCTGTCGGTGTTCGGCGGTGCGCTGGGCGTGGGCCTGGGCCTGGGTCTGCAGAAGATCGCCAGCAACTACATCTCCGGCTTCATCATCCTGCTGGACCGCTCGGTCAAGCTGGGCGACCAGATCACGGTGGACAAGTACACCGGCATCGTGTCGCAGATCCGCACCCGCTACACCGTGGTGCGCAACGGCGACGGCGAGACCCTGGTGCCGAACGAACAGCTGGTGGCGCAGTCGGTGCAGAATCATTCGTTCTCCAACACCAATGTGCGCGTGGCGACACGCGTGCAGGCGGACTACGACGCCGACCCGGAAACCGTGATCGCGCTGCTGACCGCCTGCGTGCGCGACCTGCCGCGCGTGCTGCCTGATCCTGAGCCCGCCGCCTTCCTGGTGATGTTCGCCGACAGCGGCATCGAGTATGAGGTCGCGGTCTTTGTCGCCGATCCGCAGAACGGCAAGCTGGGGGTGCAGTCGGCGATGAACCGTGCGATCTGGCGCACGCTGCGCGACCACGGCATCTCGATCCCGTATCCGCAGCGCGAGGTGCGGGTGCTGGGCGACACGCCGTTGCCCGGTATGGGCCTCGCGGCGCAGCCAGCCGAATTGCCCGAAGCGGCAAACGCGCCTTAGGCACCACAATCAGCTGCGAATGGGGGCAGGCGCCGCATGCGCCACCCCCGGAACGAAAACCGTTGCACCCCGTCCAAATCCGGGAAATAGCGTATGCTTTCGCGTCCCGCGATCCGGTAGAATACAGGGTTGTCGCGGGTTGCAGGCATCCCGCTCCCCCACAGACAGCCGCCAGATTGCAGCGGCTCGTACCTTGTCCCGCCAGCCACGGCCGGCGCGAGACTCGCGTGCCAGGGAGCCCGGAGCGACTTCGGGTCCCGGGGCAGGCGCCAGACAGCTATCGCAATCAATAGATTCGCAGCTATTTTTTCTGCGCGTTGTGTGCACCGGCCATCCGCCGACCTGCACGGGAAAGTCCCTGTTTAACCGACGGAGAACAGTTTGTTCGACATTATTCTTGACTGGGCCGCCAACGGCCTTGCCAACTGGACCTGGTGGGAGATCGTCATCTACACGCTCGTGATGACGCATATCACGATCGCCGGCGTCACCATCTTCCTGCACCGCTGCATGGCGCACCGGTCGCTGGATCTGCACCCCATCGCCCAACACTTCTTCCGCTTCTGGCTGTGGCTGACCACCGGCATGGTCACGCGCGAGTGGACCGCTATCCACCGCAAGCACCACGCCAAGTGCGAAACGGAAGACGATCCGCACAGCCCGCAGACCCGCGGCATCCGCAAGGTGCTGCTGGAAGGCGCCGAGCTGTATCGCGCCGAAGCCAAGAACAAGGAAACCATCGCCAAGTTCAGCCATGGCTGCCCCAACGACTGGATCGAGCGCAACGTGTATTCGCGCTTCACCTGGCAGGGCGTGGGCCTGCTGCTGATCATCGACCTGGCGCTGTTCGGCGTGATCGGCATGTCGGTGTGGGCCGTGCAGATGCTGTGGATCCCGATCCATGCCGCCGGCATCATCAATGGCCTGGGCCACTGGTGGGGCTATCGCAACTACGATTGCGAAGACGCGTCGACCAACGTGTCGCCGTGGGGCCTGATCATCGGCGGCGAAGAGCTGCACAACAACCACCACACCTACCCGACCTCGGCCAAATTTTCGATCAAGTGGTATGAGTTCGATGTGGGCTGGGGCTATATCCGCGCAATGCAGGCGGTCGGCCTGGCCAAGGTCAAGAAGACCCCGCCCAAGGCCCGCCTGGTGGACGCCCGCCCGGTCGACCACAACACGCTGGAAGCCATCATCGCCAACCGCTATGACGTGATGGCGCGCTACGCCAAGGCCGTCAAGGGCGCGTTCCGCCAGGAACTGGAAAAGCTCAAGGAAGGCCGCGTGGCCGAGTACCGCAGCTTCAAGCCCGCCAGCAAGTGGTTCCACCGCGAGGAAACCAAGCTTGCCGCGACCCAGCGCGAGCAGCTTGCCAGCATCGTCGAACAGAACAAGGCGCTGCAGACCTTCGTGGAAATGCGCCGTGAGCTGGCCGCCATCTGGGGCCGTTCCAACCTGACGCGCGAGCAGCTGCTGCAACAGCTGCAGGCCTGGTGCCACCGTGCCGAGGCCAGTGGCATCCAGGCGCTGCACGATTTCTCGCTGCGCCTGCGCCGCTACGCCTGATACAATTCGGCCGCGCCGTATGGTTTGACAAAGCCCCGCCCATGGCGGGGCTTTTGTTTTAGATAAACTCCCCCATGTTCTGGCCGTCCGCACCCTGTTGGCGGAGGTCTAGAGGAGTACCGGAGATGACCCCACAATCGATCAAGACCGTCGAGTTTGAGAAACCGAACCTGGCGGGTGCTGAAGACGCCACTGGCACAAGCTGCGTGGCCCATGCCTGGGCCAAGGTGCCGCCGGTGCTGACGCCCGACGAGCGCCAGGCGCTGAAGGCGCGTATCCGCCGCTTGCTGAAGGAACGCAACGCCGTACTGGTGGCGCACTATTACGTCGACGCCGACCTGCAGGACCTGGCGGAAGAAACCGGCGGTTGCGTCTCCGATTCGCTGGAAATGGCCCGCTTCGGGCGCGACCACGAGGCCAAGACCCTGGTGGTGGCCGGCGTGCGCTTCATGGGCGAGACCGCCAAGATCCTCAGCCCCGAGAAGACCGTGCTGATGCCGGACCTGGACGCGACCTGCTCGCTCGACCTGGGCTGCCCGGCCGACGAGTTCGCCGCGTTCTGCGATGCGCACCCGGACCGCACCGTGGTCGTCTACGCCAACACCAGCGCCGCGGTGAAGGCTCGCGCCGACTGGATGGTGACTTCCAGCATCGGCCTGAAGATCGTCGAGCACCTGCACGCGCAGGGCAAGAAGATCCTGTGGGCCCCGGACAAGCACCTGGGCAGCTATATCCAGAAGCAGACCGGCGCCGACATGCTGCTGTGGCAGGGCTCGTGCCTGGTGCATGACGAATTCAAGGGTATCGAGCTGGACCTGCTGCGCCGCGAATTCCCGAACGCCAAGATCCTGGTGCACCCGGAATCGCCGGAAAACGTGGTGGCGCAGGCCGACGTGGTCGGCTCGACCTCGCAGCTGATCGAGGCCGCGCAGAAGCTGGACGCAACCGAGTTCATCGTCGCCACCGACAACGGCATCCTGCACAAGATGCGCATGGCCGCGCCTGGCAAGCACTTCATCGAAGCGCCCACGGCCGGCAACAGCGCCACCTGCAAGAGCTGCGCGCACTGCCCGTGGATGGCGATGAACGCGCTGACCAACCTGGCCGAGGTGCTGGAAACCGGCCGCAACGAAATCCATGTCGACCCGGAGATCGGGCGCAAGGCGGTGACCTGTATCAACCGCATGCTCGACTTCGCCGCCGCGCAGAAGCGCAATGTGCGTCCGTCGTCCGACCTGGCCAAGGAACAGGCCCTGTTCCAGGGGATCGGCCCGGCATGAGCGTGCAATCCGTGAATTCGATTTTCGACAGCTACGGCCCGGCGCTGCAGGCAGCGTTGCAAGCCAATGTGCAGGCCGCCATCGCCGAGGACGTCGGCAGCGGCGACCTGACCGGCCTGCTGGTGCCGGCCGGTAAGGCCGCCCGCGCGCGCGTGATCGTGCGCGAATCGGCGGTGCTGTGCGGCCAGCCCTGGTTCGATGCCTGCATGCGCGCTGTCGACCCGGCGCTGGAAGTGCGCTGGCTGCAGCAGGAAGGCGCGCGCATGGCCCCCGACTCGGTGGTGTGCGAGATCACCGGCCCCGCGCGCTCGCTGCTGACGGCCGAGCGCCCGTCGCTCAATTTCCTGCAACTGCTGTCCGGCGTGGCCACCGCCACGCGCCGCTATGCCGACCTGATCGCCGGCACCCGCGCGCGCGTGCTGGACACGCGCAAGACGCTGCCCGGCCTGCGCCTGGCGCAGAAGTACGCGGTGCGCATCGGCGGCGGCGAGAACCAGCGCCTGGCGCTTTATGACGGCATCCTGATCAAGGAAAACCATATCGCTGCGGCCGGCAGCATCACCGCGGCGATTCAGGCGGCGCTGGCGCTCGATACCGATGCGCCGGTGCAGATCGAGGTGGAATCGCTGCCCGAGCTGGAAGAAGCGCTGGCCGCGGGCGCGAAGTCCGTGTTGATCGACAACTTCACCGTGCCGATGATGCAGGACGCGGTGAAGCTCAACCAGGGCAGGGCGCTGCTGGAGGTGTCGGGTGGCGTCAATGCCGACACCATCCGCACCTTTGCCGAGACCGGGGTGGATCGCATCTCGGTCGGGGCGCTGACCAAGGACGTGCGCGCGACTGACTATTCGTTGCGGATCATCGGCTGAACTGCCAGTCACGCGACAAAGAATAACGGGGTGGGGCCTTCAGGCACCACCCCGTTTTTTCTTGCTGTCTGCCGGGCGTTATCGCTTGCGTACGGCCGGCGGCTGCATCACCGTCGGCAGCGCCTTGGGCAGCGACTCCGGATAGTCGCGGCTGAAATGCAGGCCGCGGCTTTCATGGCGCGAATAGGCGCTGTCCACGATCAGCGACGCCACTTCGACCAGATTGCGCAGCTCCAGCAGGTCGCTGGTGACGCGGAAGTTGGCGTAGTACTCGGCGATCTCCTCGCGCAGCAGGCCGATGCGGTGCTGGGCGCGCTCCAGCCGCTTGCTGGTGCGCACGATGCCGACGTAGTTCCACATCATGCGGCGCAACTCGTCCCAGTTGTGCGACACCACCACTTCCTCGTCGGCATCGGAGACGCGGCTCTCATCCCAGGCGGGCAGCGTGATATCCGGCCGGCCGGCCTTGTCCTTGGACGCGATGTCGGTCGCGGCGGCGCGACCGATCACCATGCATTCCAGCAGCGAGTTGGAGGCCAGCCGGTTGGCACCGTGCAGGCCGGTGCAGGCGGTCTCGCCCACGGCGTACAGGTTGCCGATATCGGTGCGGCCCGCGGTGTCGGTGACCACGCCGCCGCAGGTGTAGTGCGCGGCGGGCACCACGGGAATCGGCTCGCGCGTGATGTCGATGCCCAGCTCCAGGCAGCGTGCGTGGATGGTCGGGAAGTGTTCCTTCAGGAAGCTCTCGGGCTGGTGCGTGATATCCAGGTAGACGCAGTCCAGGCCACGTTTCTTCATCTCGAAGTCGATCGCGCGCGCCACCACGTCGCGCGGCGCCAGTTCGGCGCGCGCATCGTGCTCGGGCATGAAGCGGGTGCCGTCGGGCAGCTTGAGCAAGCCGCCTTCGCCACGCACCGCTTCAGAGATCAGGAAGGACTTGGCGTATGGGTGGTACAGGCAGGTCGGGTGGAACTGGATAAATTCCATGTTCGACACCCTGCAGCCCGCGCGCCACGCCATCGCGATGCCGTCGCCGGTCGCCGTGTCCGGGTTGGTGGTGTACAGGTAGACCTTGCCCGCGCCGCCCGCGGCCAGCACGGTATGCGTGGCGGTGATCGTGTGCACCGCACCGGTGTTGTCGTCCAGTACGTACAGTCCGTAGCAGCGGTTTCCCGGCAGCCCCATCTTGCGCGAAGTGATCACGTCGATCGCGAAGTGGTTCTCCAGGATGGTGATGTTCGGGTGCCGGGTCGCCTGCTCCAGCAGCGTGCTGACCACGGCATGGCCGGTGGCGTCCGCGGCGTGGATGATGCGCCGGCGGCTGTGGCCGCCTTCGCGCGTCAGGTGGAAGCCCAGTTCGGCCTGCTCGTCGCGGGTGAAGGGTACGCCGCGGTCGATCAGCCACTGGATCGCCTCGCGCCCGTGCTCCACGATGAAGCGCGTTGCCTCTTCGTCGCACAGGCCCGCACCGGCAACGAGCGTGTCCTGCGTATGCTCGTCATGGCTGTCGCCGGAATCCAGCACGGCGGCGATGCCGCCCTGCGCCCAGTCGCTGGCGCCCTGGGTCATGGTGCGCTTGCTGAGGATGACTACCCGATGGGTGTCGGCCAGCTGCAGCGCGACCGTGAGGCCGGCCAGACCGCTGCCAACGATGGCGACGTCGAAATTCATGGTGCGGAGTAGCGCCGGGGGCGCCTGGCAAAAGGAGGGAAACGGGAAAGTCTAACCCGAAGCGCCATTCCACGCATCAGCGTGCGCGCCGGCGCGGGCGCCTATCGCACCGCAGGCGGCGCGCGCCGCCTGGCAGCTTGCATACGCGGCGCACGGACAACAAAAAGCCCCGCAACATGGCGGGGCTTTCTGGCGGGATACCCGGATCAATTACTTGATCTTGGTTTCCTTGTAAGCGACGTGCTTGCGGGCGACGGGATCGAACTTCATGATCTCCATCTTTTCCGGCATGGTGCGCTTGTTCTTGGTGGTCGTGTAGAAGTGACCCGTACCTGCGGTCGATTCCAGCTTGATCTTGTCGCGTCCGCCTTTGCTTGCCATGATGTGCTCCTAATTAGACTTCGCCGCGTGCGCGCAGGTCGGCGAGCACGGAGTCGATGCCTTTCTTGTCGATCAGGCGCAGGCCGGCGTTCGAGACGCGCAGGCTCACCCAGCGGTTTTCGGATTCAACGAAGAAACGACGATTCTGCAGGTTGGGCAGAAAACGGCGCTTGGTCTTGTTGTTTGCGTGGGAAACGTTGTTGCCGACCATCGGCGCTTTCCCGGTCACTTGACAGACGCGTGCCATGAAGCACTCCTAAATCTTCTATTCGTGGACAATGTTCGCAACAGATCAACAAAAGGCGCGCGGGCCCGGACTGCAGCGGTTGAGACTTCAGCAAAACGGGCATTATAGACCGGATTCCTATGCCGAATCAATGCCTTCTGTGCTTTTGGCTCATCAGGTGTTGCGCCGTGCCGTGTGCATCACAGGCCGGGCAGCCGCTCGCAGCATTGCGCCAGCGACCGGACTTCTTGCCCGGCCACGATGAAATGGTCCAGCAGGCGCACGTCGATCAGCTCCAGCGTGCGCCCCAGTTCGTGCGTCAGGTGGATGTCGCTCCGGCTGGGCGCGGTGGTGCCGGCCGGGTGGTTGTGGGCCACGATCACGCCGGCGGCATTATGCATCAGCGCCTGGCGCGCCACCTCGCGCGGATAGACGGCGGTGCGCGTCAGCGTGCCCCGGAACAGCTCCTCGCTGGCGATCATGCGGTTGCGCGGGTCGAGGAACAGGCACAGGAAGACCTCGTGCGGCAGTGACGCCAGCGTCAGGCGCAGGTAGTTGTGCACCGCCGCCGGGGAATCGAAGCCGGTGGGCAGCCGCAGCGATTCGGCCAGCGCGCGCCGGGCGAGCTCGGGGATCGCCAGCAGCTGGGCATATTTGGCCTCGCCCATGCCCCTGATGGTGGTCAGCGCGCCGGCTTCGGCGGCGAACAGGGCGGTCAGCGAGCCGAAGCGGTGCATCAGCTCGCGCGCGAGGTCGACGGCACTCTTGCCGGCCGCGCCCACGCGCAGGAAGACGGCCAGCAGCTCGGCGTCGGACAGGGCGCCGGCGCCACATTCAAGCAATTTCTCGCGAGGCCGCTCGCAGGCGGGCCAGTTGGCAATGGTCATGGGCAGTCCGGTTGATTCCCGCCATCGTTGGGTACGATCGGGCCTCGGGCGGCGGCGGTCGGTGGGCCAGTCGAATACAATACGGGTTGTTGGTGCGACACGCACACTCGTGTCCGTCCGCGTCACGTAAGACGCATCGACCTTGGGAGCTTGCTCCCACCTGCTAGCGAAACGAAGTCCACCATAGCTTACGCCGCTAGCGCCTGCTCACTTTTCAGAGGTATCTGAAAAGCGTTGCTTGCAGTACTGGCTTACCAGCCAGTACCCGCCCACAGGCGCGAACCACGCCTTCGGGCGGGGGATCTGTCCCCTCTTCCAAGAAGGGACGGTGTTGGTACATGCCGAAGTCTGGCATCAAGTTTGTACGCGGCCATCAGGCCGCCACAACGCCAAGTGGGCGAGTGTCATCTGCCCACAAGGCGGAGCATTTGCATTTCCGGTCCAGTTGGACCGGCAGGTAGGGTTCGGGCGGAGCGAAAGCTCTGCACGCTATGGTTCGGTCAAACACGTCCGCGAGGGCGCTTTGATAGAGAACCTGCTATGCGACTAGCAGTAGCCTAGGGAGACATGCGTCACTGGTAACGGTGGGGTATGAAGCTCTCCTGACAATGTAGCCCCCGCAAGGGTGTCCCAGGATCGCGAGGTCTTCGGGCAGAGGCTCCGAGCAGCAACGGGGTCGAGGAGCTAGGCTGACTGGTATGGGTAACGGAAGTGAACTGCTGATAAACGTCGTGAGTATTGCGGTGCCAAAGCTGCTGACAGGCACTAACCAAAACGGTATTTGGTCGGTTGCTCCGCTCAACATTCGGAGCACGTCGTCACTAGACCATCGGCGAATAGGCAGACCCTAACCCGGTCTTGTAGCGTGCAGGGAACGTGGTAAGCCCGTATGGCTGCCGGAGTGCAGTGTGGCTCAGGCAGGCGGACCGTAAGGAACGCTGTTGGCTGTGCGGGTATGGGAGGTTGGAGGAAGCGAACGCCGGGCTGTAATGGTTCGGATAGGGGTTGAGACATCACCTCACGCGAAAGCGGGCAGACTTCCAACTGGTCTTTCGTCGCAGGACGACTGGCTAACCCGCTTGAAACCGAAATTTCTTCCCCTGAGGGGCAATATGCCCCTCAGGGGGCATGTTGTCTCTGCGTTTTGGGGAAGACCTCAAGATAGGAGAGCAGCATGGAAGCATTGATCCGCGAGGATAAATCTGCGCTCTCCGGCGCACCGCAACGCTGGGATGCCATCAATTGGCGCCGAGTGGAACGGAACGTCCGGGCAATGCAGATCCGAATTGCGAAGGCGACACAGGAAGGGGACTGGCGCAGGGTGAAAGCCTTGCAACGGTCTCTGACCCGCTCGTTTTCCGCCAAGGCATCGGCGGTAAAGCGAGTGACGGAGAACCAAGGTAAGCGAACGGCAGGCGTCGATCGCGTACTGTGGGACTCGCCTGAAGCCCGGTGGGAAGCCATCGGGAGGTTGAAGCGCCGGGGGTACAGGCCACTGCCATTGCGGCGGGTCTTTATTCCCAAGGCCAACGGGAAGGAGCGCCCACTAGGCATTCCGACCATGTTGGATCGAGCCATGCAGGCTTTGCACCTGCTGGCGCTGGCGCTGGAGCCGGTGTCCGAAGGGACGAGCGATCCG
Organism: Ralstonia pickettii; assembly: GCA_050987995.1. Classification (GTDB taxonomy): domain Bacteria; phylum Pseudomonadota; class Gammaproteobacteria; order Burkholderiales; family Burkholderiaceae; genus Cupriavidus; species Cupriavidus pickettii_B. Next base: position 3,687,039 of record CP158803.1, on the reverse strand, counting down.
AACTCTTACGGGTTCCGGATCAACCGTTCTACGGCGGATGCCATGTCACAGCTATTCGTCAACCTGTCCAGGGGGCACTCGGCCCAATGGATACTGGAGGCGGATATCAAAGGCTGCTTTGACCATATCAGTCACGACTGGCTGGAACGTAACGTCCCGATGGACAGAGCGATCCTGCGGAAGTGGTTGAAAGCTGGCGTGGTATTTCAGGGCCAGTTTCAGGCGACCGAAGCCGGAACGCCGCAGGGAGGAATCATCTCCCCGACACTGGCAAACGTGGCGCTGAACGGGTTGGAACGACAACTGGTTGCTTCCTTCGAGAAGAAGCTAGGCGTCGCCAACACGCGAAAGCTGAAAGTGAACGTTGTGCGCTATGCGGACGACTTCGTGATCACAGGCAGCACGCCTGAGATCCTGGAAAGCGAAGTGAAGCCGTGGGTGGAACAGTTCCTAGCGGTACGGGGGCTGACGCTATCAACGGAGAAAACGCGGATCGTCAACATAGCCGACGGCTTTGACTTCCTTGGGTGGAATTTCCGGAAGTACTCCGGAACGCTGCTCATCAAGCCGAGCAAGAAGAACGTGCAGACGTTCTATCGCAAGGTGAAGGATGTCATCAGTGCCAACAAGACGGTGAAGCAGTCAGAGCTAGTTCGACTGCTGAACCCGATGCTACGAGGTTGGGCGCAGTATCACCGCGCCGTAGTGGCGAAGGCGGCTTTCAACCGTCTGGGGCACGACATTTTTCGTGCTCTGTGGCGGTGGGCCAAGCGGCGACATCCAGGTAAGAAGGCGGATTGGGTGCGAAAGAAGTACTTCGCTTCAGTCGGTCAGCGCAACTGGGTGTTTGGCACCACGGTAGTGAAAGATGTCGATAGTGAGGTATGGGTTGAGTTGTACTCGCTCGCGAGCACGCCCATCCAAAGGCACAAGAAAGTCAAAGGGGACTACAACCCCTTCGATCCGGCGCAGGAGGTGTATGGCGAAACATTGCGACAGGAGCGGCTGCTTGACAGCATGGCGCACCGAAAGCAGTGGATCAAGCTGTACATGTCTCAGCGAGGCTTGTGTGCTCTGTGTCAGTGCAAGATGACCAAGGAGACTGGGTGGCATGACCATCACATTGAGCACCGCGTACGCGGCGGCTCGGATGCTCTGAGGAACCGTGTGCTGCTGCATCCGAACTGTCACGTCCAGGTGCATAACCACGGACTCTCTGTTGTAAAGCCGGTGCCATCGATTTGATGGTATTTTGTGAAGGCTTGAGCCGTATGCGGGGAAACCCGCACGTACGGTTCTTAGGGGGGAGCGGGCCAGCAATGGCCTGCTCCTACCCTACACCGGTTGATCACCCATGAATTTGCAAACTTTCGCGTCGGAAGCCGACGGCGGCACGGCTGGCCGCAAGACTGTCCAGGCCGACTCTTTCCTGACCCTGCACTACAGCATCGCGCTCGAGAACGGCACGGAGATCGTCAGCACGTTCGAAGACAAGCCCGCCACGCTGCTGCTCGGCCAGGGCCAGCTTGCGCCCACGCTGGAGCAGGCGCTGCTGGGCATGCCCGAGGGCGAGCGCATGACCTACCGGCTGGCGCCGGAGCAGGCCTTCGGGCCGCGCAACCCGGACCTGCTGCAGTGGGTCTCGCTGGCCACGCTGCGCGAGAACAGCTCCTTTGAAGAGGACTACAACGCCGGCGACCTGGTGGAATTCAACGCGCCCGGCGGCGGCAAGTACGCGGGGGTGCTGAAGGAATTCGGCGACACCGCGGCGCTGTTCGACTTCAACCATCCGCTGGCCGGGCAGACCATCCTGTTCGACGTGCAGCTGATCGGCGTCCTCTGATCGCCCCACGTGTGCCGAACCTGTCCTGATAACGCAGCATGCATGACCTGACCACCGCCCCCGACGCAGAAATCCTGATGGCGCAGCCGCGCGGCTTCTGCGCCGGCGTCGACCGCGCCATCGAGATCGTCGAACGGGCGCTCGAGCGCTTCGGCGCGCCGATCTACGTGCGCCACGAAATTGTCCACAACGCCTATGTCGTGGCCGACCTTCGCCGCAAGGGCGCGGTGTTCGTGCGCGAGCTCGACGAGGTGCCGGCCGGCGCCACCGTCATCTTCAGCGCCCACGGCGTGTCGCGTGAAGTGCGCCAGGACGCCGCCGCGCGCGGGCTGCACGTGTTCGATGCCACCTGTCCGCTGGTGACCAAGGTGCATGTGGAGGTCAGCAAGATGCGGGCCGAAGGCTGCGAGATCGTGATGATCGGCCATCGCGGCCACCCGGAAGTGGAAGGCACCATGGGCCAGGCCAATGGCGGCATGGTGCTGGTGGAGTCGGTAGCCGACGTCGCCACGCTGCAGATCGCCGACCCGGAGCGGCTGGCCTTCGTGACCCAGACCACGCTGTCGGTGGACGAGACCCGCGAGATCGTGGCCGCGCTCAAGGCGCGCTTCCCGCAGATCCGCGAGCCCAAGAAGCAGGACATCTGCTATGCCACGCAGAACCGCCAGGACGCGGTGAAGTTCATGGCGCCGCAGGTCGAGGTGGTGATCGTGGTGGGCAGCCCTAACAGCTCCAACTCCAACCGCCTGCGCGAACTGGCCGAGCGCCTGGGCGTGCCGGCCTACATGGTGGACGCGCCCGAGCGGGTACGCCCCGAATGGATCGCCGGCAAGCGCCGCATCGGCCTGACCGCCGGCGCCTCGGCGCCGGAGGCGCTGGCTCAGTCCATCGTCGAGCGCCTGCGCGCTCTCGGGGCGCGCCAGGTCCGCCCGCTGGCAGGCATCGAGGAAAACATGGCCTTCCCGCTGCCGCGCGGCCTGCTGCCCACCAGCGCAGCTGCCTGAACCGAGGCGGGCCGCCCGCCCGTCATTTCCTGCATTGCCTCCAAAGGGCGCCGCACAATGCGGCGCCCTTTGTCTTTGTGCGTGCCGACTGTCATGTCACGCATAATGCACGCAGTTGGTGCGACCAATACATGGGTGTTCCCCTAATCAGACAAATCAGGGTAATCCCCGTAACTGGGGTTTTCCCTATTATGGTGCGGCGCTACATTCTGCACATTAGAGATGGTGCAGCCGATTTGAAATGAAACGCCTAATTAATTGCGCATCATTATAGGTGGCGGCGTCGGTGCTTAATCCTGTCTCCGGACGGGCCAGGCACGATTCTTGTAAGTAAGTGAGACGGCCCCGCCATGTGAGCGGGAATTGCCCCAATTTGTGCATTGGGGAAATTCCCTAGCTCATTTGGCGGGTAAATCGCTCAAGTTGTTGCGTCGCGTATTGCATCTGGAAAGAAAGGGGATACAATGCGCGCGTTTCAAATTGAAACTAAACAAAGGCGGTCCAGGGGAAACGCCCGGGAGGCGTTGCAAATCCCTGTCTTGTGAATCCTAGGAGATCACTCATGCAAATCACGTTTGCCAAGATTCTGCCGATCGCGGCCGCAGTGGCGCTCGTTGCAGCTTGCGGCAAGAAGGAAGAGAAGCCGGCTGACACCTCGGCGCCGGCGGCAGCCGCCCCTGCAGCGGGCGACGTCGTCGTCAAGATCGGCCACGCGGCCCCGCTGACCGGCGGTATCGCGCACCTTGGCAAGGACAACGAAAACGGCGCCCGCCTGGCCGTGGAGGAAGTCAACAAGACCGGCCTGGAAATCGGCGGCAAGAAGGTCAAGCTGGAACTGGTCGGCGAAGACGATGCTGCTGACCCGAAAACCGGCACCTCCGTGGCGCAGAAGCTGGTCGACGCCAAGGTCGTCGCCGTGGTCGGCCACCTGAACTCGGGCACGTCGATCCCGGCCTCCAAGATCTATAGCGATGCCGGCATCGTGCAGATCTCGCCCTCGTCCACCAACCCGGACTACACCAAGCAGGGCTTCAAGACCACCTATCGTGTGGTCGCCACCGACGCCCAGCAGGGCCCGGCACTGGCCAACTATGCCAGCAAGACCCTGAATGCCAAGAGCGTGGCGATCGTCGACGACGCCACCGCCTACGGCAAGGGCCTGGCCGACGAGTTCGAGAAGACCGCCAAGGCGGCCGGCGTGAACGTGGTGGCGCGCGAGGCCACCAACGACAAGGCCACCGACTTCAAGGCCATTCTCACCAAGATCAAGGGCAAGAAGCCTGACGTGATCATGTACGGCGGCATGGATGCCACCGGCGGCCCGTTCGCCAAGCAAGCCAAGGAACTGGGCATCGGCGCCAAGATCGTTGGCGGCGACGGCGTCTGTACCGACAAGGTGGCCGAGCTGGCGGGCGATGCCGTGACCAACATCATCTGCTCCGAGGCCGGCCTGGCCCTGTCGAAGATGGAGCAGGGCGCGGACTTCTCCAAACGCTACCAGGCCCGCTTCAACGCGCCGGTGCAGATCTACGCGCCGTTCACGTATGACGCGGTGATGGTCATCGTCGATGCCATGAAGCGCGCCAATTCGACCGAACCGGCTGCCATCCTGGCCGAGATGCCCAAGACCAACTACAAGGGCGTGATCGGCAATATCGCCTTCGACGAGAAGGGCGACATGAAGGAAGGCACCATCACGCTGTACGAGTACAAGGACAAGAAGAAGTCCGTCCTCGACGTCGTGAAGATGTAATCTGGGCTTACCGGCCCATCCGAACGGCACCGTGAGTATTTTGCGGTGCCGTTCTTTTTAGCCTCGCCTAATGTAGAAGCATCCTTACCATGGATGGAGCATGGCAGGCCGCTTACCAGCAACCCAACCTCAGCTACGTTACCCATCACACACCATGGTCCCCCCGGCATCCACACCATGCCGTAAGGTCCGGGACTTGAAGCAGGAGTTTTCATGGATATCTTTATCCAGCAGATCGTGAACGGTCTGGTGCTCGGCAGCATTTATGCGCTGATCGCACTGGGCTACACCATGGTCTACGGCATTCTGGGGATCATCAACTTCGCTCACGGCGATGTCCTGATGATCGGCGCGCTGACCGCCCTGTCAGCGATTCTTGGTCTGCAGAAGTTCGCCCCCGGCCTGCCCGAATGGCTGACGCTGGTGATCGCCACGCTGATCGCCATGCCGGTCTGCGCAGTACTGTCCTATTCCATTGAGCGAATCGCGTACCGGCCCTTGCGCAATGCGCCACGGCTCGCCCCGCTGATTACCGCGATCGGTGTCTCTATCATCCTGCAGACGATGGGCATGCTGATCTGGTCGCGCAACCCGCTGACCTTCCCGCAGCTGCTGCCGTCCAGCCCGATCGATATCGGCACGACTGGCGCCACCATCACCGGCAAGGAAATGGTCATCATCGGCCTGGCCGTGATGGTCATGGCCGGCCTGCTCGCGCTGGTCAACCGCACCAAGCTCGGCCGCGCCATGCGCGCCACCGCCGAGAACCAGAAGGTCGCCGGCCTGATGGGCGTGAACCCCAACTTCGTCATCTCCGCCACCTTCATGATCGGCGCCACGCTGGCCGCGCTGGCGGGCGTGATGATGGCCACCAACTACGGCAATGCCCACTTCTACATGGGCTTCATCCCCGGCCTGAAGGCGTTTACCGCCGCGGTGCTGGGTGGCATCGGCAACCTGGCGGGCGCCATGGTCGGCGGCATGCTGCTGGGCCTGATCGAAGCGCTCGGCGCCGGCTATATCGGCGACCTGACCAACGGCGTCTTCGGTTCCAACTACCAGGACGTCTTTGCCTTTATCGTACTGATCACCGTGCTCGTCTTCCGTCCGTCCGGCATCATGGGCGAACGCGTGGCGGACCGCGCCTGAGGAGAGCGAATCCATGACTGCTCCGATTCCATCCACGGCCGCCGTCGCGGCGCCGACCCGCGTGCCGGCCAAGACGCTGGCCGCACTGCTTGGCTTCCTGGTGATCGCCCTGTGCGCACCGTTCTTCGTCCAGACTCTGGGCGGCAACTACTGGGTCCGCGTGCTGGACTTCGCGCTGCTGTACATCATGCTGGCGCTGGGCCTGAACATCGTGGTGGGCTTTGCCGGCCTGCTTGACCTGGGCTATATCGCGTTCTACGCGGTGGGCGCCTACCTGATGGCGCTGCTCGGCTCGCCGCACCTGGCGAACCAGTTCGAGTGGATCCATCAGCTGTTCCCCACCGGGCTGCACGTGTCGATGTGGTTCGTGTTGCCGATCGCGATCATGGTGGCGGCCACCTTCGGTGTGCTGCTGGGGGCGCCAACGCTCAAGCTGCGCGGCGACTACCTCGCCATCGTGACGCTGGGCTTCGGCGAGATCATCCGCATTTTCATGAACAACCTGGACCGCCCGCTGAACATCACCAACGGGCCCAAGGGCGTCACCGCGGTGGACCCGGTCCATATCTTCGGCTTCGACTTTTCCAAGTCGCACGAGATCTTCGGACTCAAGTTCACGCCGGTGTTCATGTACTACTACCTGCTGGTGTTCCTGGTCATCGTGATCGTGTTCGTGAGCCTGCGGCTGCAGACCTCGCGTATCGGCCGCGCCTGGGTCGCCATCCGTGAAGACGAGATCGCCGCCAAGGCGATGGGTATCAACACCCGCAACATCAAGCTGCTGGCCTTTGCCATGGGCGCGTCGTTCGGCGGCGCCTCGGGCGCGGTGTTCGGCGCGTTCCAGGGCTTTGTGTCGCCGGAATCGTTCACGCTGTGGGAATCGATCTACGTGCTGGCCATCGTGGTGCTCGGCGGCATGGGCCATATCCCGGGCGTGATCCTGGGTGGCATCCTGCTGGTGGGTTTCCAGGAACTGCTGCGTGTGGTGGCCGAGCCGATGCAGACCGGCCTCTTTGGCCACGTGATCGTCGATGCCGAAGTGCTGCGCCAGCTCCTGTTCGGTCTCGCCCTGGTTGGCGTGATGCTGTATCGCCCGGCAGGCATCTGGCCGTCGCCGCGCAAGGAAGACCGCCCGGTGGTGCGCCGTCCGGGCAGCGTGGGCCGTTTCTGACCAGGAGGACAATATGAGCAACAACGATTTCCTCCTGTCGGTACAGGGGGTCAACAAGCGTTTCGGCGGCCTGCAGGCTCTGTCGGATGTGGGCCTGCAGATCAAGCCGGGCGAGATCTATGGCCTGATCGGCCCCAACGGCGCCGGCAAGACCACCTTCTTCAACGTGATCACCGGCCTGTACACGCCGGATTCGGGCGAGTTCGTGCTGGGCGGCACGCCCTACCAGCCGACCGCGGTGCATGAGGTGGCCAAGGCCGGCATCGCGCGCACGTTCCAGAACATCCGCCTGTTCGGCGAGATGACCGCGCTCGAGAACGTGATGGTCGGGCGCCACGTGCGCTCCAGGGCGGGCGTGTTCGGCGCGATCTTCCGCCCGCCCGCGGTACGCCGCGAGGAAGAGGGCATCGAGGACATGGCGCATGACCTGCTCGACTACGTCGGCATCGGCAAGTACGCCAACTTCACCGCGCGCAACCTGTCGTACGGCCACCAGCGCCGCCTTGAGATCGCCCGTGCGCTGGCGACCGAGCCCAAGCTGCTGGCGCTGGACGAACCGGCCGCGGGCATGAACGCGACCGAGAAGGTGGAGCTGCGCGGCCTGCTCGACAAGATCCGCAACGATGGCAAGACCATCCTGCTGATCGAACATGACGTGAAGCTGGTGATGGGCCTGTGCAACCGCATGACGGTGCTGGACTACGGCAAGGTGATTGCCCAGGGCCTGCCGCAAGAAGTGCAGAACAACCCCGCGGTGATCGAGGCCTACCTCGGCGCATCGGCACACTGATGGCCGGAGGACAAGCAATGACACAGACAGTACTGAAGATCTCGGGCCTGAAGGTCGCGTATGGCGGCATCCAGGCGGTCAAGGGCATCGACCTCGACATCAAGGACGGCGAGCTGGTGACGCTGATCGGCGCCAACGGCGCCGGCAAGACCACTACCATGAAGGCCATCACCGGCCTGCAGGGCTGGGCCGGCGGCGACGTGGAGTACATGGGCAAGTCGATCAAGGGCGTGCCCAGCTACGCGCTGCTCAAGCAGGGCCTGGCGATGGTGCCGGAAGGGCGCGGCGTGTTCGCGCGCATGACCATCACCGAGAACCTGCAGATGGGCGCCTACACGCGCAACGACGAGGCCGGCATCAAGGCCGACGTCGACCGCATGTTCGGCATCTTCCCGCGCCTGAAGGAACGCGCCAACCAGCTGGCGGGCACCATGTCCGGCGGTGAGCAGCAGATGCTGGCAATGGCGCGCGCGCTGATGAGCCAGCCCAAGGTGCTGCTGCTGGACGAGCCCTCGATGGGCCTGTCGCCGATCATGGTCGAGAAGATCTTTGAGGTCGTGCGCGATATCTCGGCGCAGGGCGTGACCGTGCTGCTGGTCGAGCAGAACGCGCGCCTGGCGCTGCAGGCGGCGCACCGCGGCTACGTGATGGAGTCGGGCCTGATCACCATGAGCGGGGACGCCAAGGAGATGCTGGACGATCCGAAGGTGCGCGCCGCGTATCTGGGTGAGTAAAGGCGCCAGCAAGATCGAGCGGTTTTGGGTGCTCCAAAGCCGCTCGAACTAGCTTAAATAAGGTGTTCTCCCTCTCCCCTCAGGGGGAGAGGGCTGGGGTGAGGGGTGGACTAGCTAGGAACCACATCAAGCAGGGCCAACGGTTTTTTATAAGCTCGTAGCGCTGGCAAACGCCCGCCCTCACCCCCACCCCTCTCCCGCAAGCGGGAGAGGGGAGACTGCTGCAAGCGTCATCGACGCATCAGCACGCAGCGCTCAACAGCAGCCCTGAAGCCTCGCTTTGCGCGAGGCTTTTTTTATCAGGCCAGCTTCTTCAGCAGCGTGCGCAGCATGCCGATCATCTGGTCGATCTCTTCGCGCGTGACGTTCAGCGCCGGCATGAAGCGCAGCAGGTTGGCGCGCGGCGCGTTCAGCAGCAGGCCTTGCGGCGCCATGTCGCGGGCTTCTTCCACCAGCTGCGGGCCGATGTCCTTGTCCAGCACCAGCGCGCGCAGCAGGCCTTCGCCACGTTCGCCGCCCAGGCCGAACTCGGCCGACAGCGCCAGCAGCTGTTCCCGCAGGTATTCACCCTTGGCCTTGACGTCGTCGAGGAAGCCCGGCGCGGTCAGCTGCTCGATCACGGCACTGCCCACCGCGGTCATCAGCGGGTTGCCATTGTAGGTGCCGCCCTGGTCGCCGGCCTCGAAGCTGGCGACCTCGGCCTTGCACAGCAGCGCCGACAGCGGCACGCCGCCGCCGATGCCCTTGCCCAGCGTCATGATGTCCGGCTCGACGCCCGACAGCTCGTAGGCAAAGAGGGTGCTGCAGCGACCGCACCCGGTCTGCACTTCATCGACGATGAACAGCAGCTTGTGCTTGTCGGCCAGTGCGCGCAGGCCCTGCATGAACTCGCGCGTGGCGGGGAGCACGCCGCCTTCGCCCTGTACCGGCTCGAGCATGATCGCCACCGTCTTGTCGGTGATCAGTTTCTCCACCGAAGCCAGGTCGTTGAGGTCGGCCTTGGGGAAGCCCGGCACCTGCGGCGCGAAGATGGTGTCCCAGCCGGCCTTGCCCGACGCGCTCATGGTGGCGAGCGTGCGGCCATGGAAGCTGTGGTCCATGGTGATGATCTCGAAGGCGCCGTTCTTGTGCTTGCGGCCCCATTTGCGCGCCAGCTTGATCGCACCTTCGTTGGCCTCGGCGCCGCTGTTGGCGAAGAAGACCTTGTCGAAGCAGCTGTTGTCGGTGAGCTGCTTGGCCAACCGCAGCATCGGCTCGTTGTAGAAGGCCGGGCTGGGGTTGATGATCTTCTGCGACTGGGCCACCAGCGCGTCGATCATGCCCTGGTTGGAATGCCCCAGGCAGTTCACCGCCCAGCCCTGCACGAAGTCCAGGTATCGCTTGCCGTTGTGATCCGTCAGCCAGGAGCCCTTGCCCTCGGTGAAGACGAGCTCGGGCCGGTTGGTGATGTACATCAGGGATTGGACGGGAAACTCAGCAAATGCCATGGCGGACTCCAGGGGTCGGCTTTAAACGATGGACGGGAGGGCGGGAAAGACGAAACAAAGGGGGAAACCAAAACAAAAAGCCACGGGGGTTGCCCGTGGCTCGTTGACCTGAACAGACGCAGTCGACGGTCAGCCGCGTGGCACCCCGTTGGGGAGCGACGTACGGAAGCTGCGGCGTCGGTTGAAGGTCGTGTTCATGCGGCCAAATATAAGGCGCATGCGTCCGGGTGTCAAAACGAATTTTGGCAGACCCGGGCATTGTTGCGCTGAGGGAACGGGCAGCGGGCAGGGCGGCTGGCCGTTCAGGCCGCCGGGGCCGAGCCGGCCGGGTGCATATCGGCCTCGGACGTGAACGAGTCGGCGAAGAACGCGTCCTCGTGCAGCTTGCACTGGCGGGTGAAGTCGGTGCGCGCGGCGTTGATCATCACCGGTGCGCCGCAGGCGTAGACCTCATGGCCCAACAGGTCCGGGTAATCGGCGATGACGGCCTGGTGGACAAAGCCGGTGCGGCCCTGCCAGTGGTCTTCCGGCAGCGCGTCGGACACCACCGGCACGTACTTGAAGTTGGGCAGGTCGCGTGCCCACTGCTCGCACAGCGCGTGCATGTACAGGTCCTTGGGCCGGCGCCCGCCCCAGTACAGCGTCATCGGACGATCGATGCCGGTATAGGCGGCGTGCTCGACGATCGCCTTGATCGGCGCGAAGCCGGTGCCCGAGGCCAGCAGGATGATGGGCGCGTTCGATTCCTCGCGCAGGAAGAAGCTGCCCAGCGGGCCTTCGAAGCGCAGGATGTCGCGCTCCTTCATCGCCGGCTGGCCCTCCCTGGCACCGAACACATAGTCGGTGAAGGCGCCGCCCGGCATATGGCGGATATGCAGTTCGATCGGGCCGTCCTCGTGCGGCGGCGTGGCGATCGAGTAGCTGCGGCGCTTGCCGTCACGCAGCAGGAATTCCACGTACTGGCCGGCCAGGTACTGCATGCGCTCGGTCGCCGGCAGCTGCAGGCGAATCGAGATCACGTCGTCGGCCAGCCGCTCCAGCGTGGTCACGCGGCACGGCACCTTCTTGATCGGGATGTCGCCGGCGCCGTGGACTTCGCGGCATTCGATGGTGACGTCCGAGGCCGCGTTGGCGCAGCAGAACAGGGCACGGCCCTCGGTCCTTTCCTGCGCGGTGAGCGCGGACGGGGCGTGGTCGCCCTGGACGATGGTGCCTTCGAGCACGCGGCCCTTGCACGAGCCGCAGGCGCCGTTCTTGCAGCCATACGGCAGCCCGATGCTGTGGCGCAGGGCCGCGCCGAGGATGGTTTCGTCCGCGGCCACTTCGAACTTGTGGCCACTGGGCATGACGGTTACTTGATAAGCCATAATCGGTCTATGAGCCAAATTCAGTCGATGCTGCAGCCCTCGCGCCTCCCAGTTCTCCCGGTACCCGGCCGCCGGCTGGGCCGTCCGCGCCTGTTGATCGTGGGCTGCGGGGATGTGGGGACGCGCTGCCTGCGAATCCTGTCGTCGCGCATGCGCGTGTTTGCCGTGACCTCGCAGCCGGCGCGGCGCGCCGAACTGCGCGCCGCCGGCGCGGTGCCGCTGGTGGCGGACCTGGACCGGCCAGCCACGCTGGCGCGGCTGGGCGGGCTGGCCACGCAGGTGCTGGACCTGGCGCCGCCGCCGGGTCAGGGCGAGGGCGATCCGCGTACGCGTGCGCTGCTCGCCGCCTTGCGCCGCACGGCCTGGCGCCGCGCCAGGACGCTTGCCGGCGAGCCCGCCATTCTACCCGACCGGACCCGGCCCCGCGCTGCCTTTGTCTACGCCAGCACCTCCGGCGTCTACGGCGATCGCCAGGGCGCGCGGGTGTCCGAATTCCACGCCGTACGACCCCAGACCGCCCGCGCGCGACGCCGCGTGGCCGCCGAAGCGGCCGTGCGCACCTTCGGCCGCGAGGCCGGCTGGCGTACCAGCATCGTGCGCATCCCCGGCATTTACGCCGAGGACCGCCTGCCGCTGGCGCGGCTCAAGCGCGGTACGCCGGCGCTGGTGCCACAGGACGACGTCTACACCAGCCATATCCACGCCGACGACCTGGCGCGCGCCATGATCGCGGCGCTGTTCCGCGGCCGGCCGCAACGCGTGGTCCACGCCAGCGACGACACCGAGCTGCGCATGGCCGACTACTTTGACCTGGTCGCCGATCGCCGCGGCCTGCCGCGCCCGCCGCGCATCACGCGCGGCCAGGCGCGCGAAGTGATCGAGCCGACGCTGCTCAGCTTTATGAGCGAATCGCGCCGACTCGACAACCGCCGCCTGAAACGCGAGCTGCGCCTGCGGCTGCGCTACCCCACCGTCGCTTCCTTCTTCGACGCCTGACCGCGCGCCGCGGTTGCACCCCGTGCCACTGGCACGGGGCTTGCTGACTTCGTGCGTCGATTTGCCCCTGTCTATACAGCAACACATGGATTGCCCCGGCGTGGTGCTGTCGGCGGCCCGTGTGAACCGGCGCGGTGCCACCGGGTTTGACTAATCCCCGCAATAAAGCGCCTTTCGAGGCAGCTCTACAGTCGCCAACTCGGTGGAAGTACTACGTTGACTTGTATATACAGGCATTGTTTAATGCCCGAAAACGAGCTTGGCCGCATGCATGGCCAGCCGTCGACGGACACACCAAAGGAGCGTACAGATGAGGATTCAGAGCCGCATTCACAGCAGGATCCGCGGTCGGGAGTTGGGGCCGCGATGCTGTTCGCGGTGGTGGCTACGGGCACCGCGCACGCCCAGATCACCAAGGTCACGCTCGGCATGAGCGGCTGGACCGGCTTCGCGCCGCTGACGCTGGCCGACAAGGCCGGCATCTTCAAGAAGAACGGCGTCGAAGTCGACATCAAGATGATCCCGCAGAAGGACCGCCACCTGGCGCTGGCCTCGGGCGCGATCCAGTGCGCGGCCACCACGGTCGAGACCCATGTGGCCTGGAACGCCAACGGCGTGCCCATCACCCAGATCGTGCAGCTCGACAAGTCCTACGGCGCCGACGGCCTGGCTGTGCGCACCGACGTGAAGAGCTTTGCCGACCTGAAGGGCAAGACCATCGGCGTCGATGCGCCGGGCACCGCGCCGTACTTCGGCCTGGCCTGGATGCTGAAGAAGAACGGCATGACGCTCAAGGACATCAAGACCACCACGCTGTCGCCGCAGGCGGCCGCGCAGGCCTTCGTGGCCGGCCAGAACGACGGCGCCATGACCTATGAGCCGTACCTGTCGACGGTGCGCCAGAACCCGGACAAGGGCAAGATCCTGGCGACCACGCTCGACTACCCGATGGTGACCGACACGCTGGGCTGCGCGCCGAAGTGGCTCAAGGAGAACCCCAAGGCCGCCCAGGCGCTGGTCGACAGCTACTTTGAAGCGCTCGAGATGATCCGCAAGGAGCCGGAGAAGTCCAACGAGATCATGGGCGCCGCGGTCAAGCAGACCGGGGAGCAGTTCGCCAAGTCGGCTGCCTACCTGCGGTGGCAGGATCGCGAAGCCAACAAGAAGTTCTTTGCCGGCGAACTCGCCAGCTTCAGCAAGGAAGCGGCGGGCGTGCTGATGGACATCGGCGTGATCCGCCAGGTGCCGGACGTGACGACGTTGTACGACGCGCGTTTCCTCAAGTAACCAGCAGTTTTCAGGAGGCGTGACGTCATGACGCAAGCCCGAATTGGTTCCCACGCACCGGCCGCGCCGGTAGCTGCCGCTCCTGCGGTGGCGCCGGCGCGCCGGCGCCACCCATGGCTGGCCCCCCTGGTCAAGGTGTCGCCGAACGCGCGCTGGATGCTTGGCCTGTCCTTCTTCGTGCTGTTCTTCGGCATCTGGGCCGTGGTGACGCTGGGCGGCTTCGTGCCGCGCACGTTCCTGGCCGATCCGATGACGATGGCCAAAGAGGGCTTTATCCTGTTCACCGAGCACAACTTCATCGGTGACATCGGCATGACCGTCTGGCGCGTGGTCGGCGGCTTCGTGATGGCCACGGTGCTGGCGGTGCCGCTGGGCATCTTCATGGGCTCGTACAAGGCGGCCGAGGCGTTCTTCGAGCCCTTCGTGTCGTTCTGCCGCTACCTGCCCGCGTCAGCCTTTATCCCGCTGCTGATCCTGTGGGCCGGCATCGGCGAGACCCAGAAGCTGCTGGTGATCTTTATCGGCTCGTTCTTCCAGATCGTGCTGATGGTGGCGGTGGCCGTCGGCGGCGCGCGCAAGGACCTGGTCGAGGCGGCCTATACGCTGGGCGCCAACAGCGCGGGCATCGTGCGACGTGTCCTGATCCCGGGCGCGGCGCCCGAGATCGCCGAGATCCTGCGGCTGGTGCTGGGCTGGGCCTGGACCTACGTGATCGTGGCCGAGCTGATCGGCTCGTCGTCCGGCATTGGCCACATGATTACCGACAGCCAGGCGCTGCTCAATACCGGGCAGATCATTTTCGGCATCATCGTGATCGGCTGCATCGGGCTGGTCTCCGACCTTGTCTTCAAGCGCGCCAACCAGCGCCTGTTCCCGTGGAGTTCGATCCAATGAGCGCACTGTCCATCCAGCAGGTCTCGCGCACCTTCGCCAACCCGCGCGGCGGCCAGACCCTGGCGCTGCAACCGGTCGACTTCGAGGTCCGCGACAACGACTTCGTCACCATCCTCGGCCCCTCGGGCTGCGGCAAGTCCACGCTGCTGCGCATCGTGGCCGGGCTCGACACGCCCACCAGCGGCCGCGTGCTGCTCGACGGCCAGCCGGTATCCGCCCCCGGTGCGGACCGTGGCATGGTGTTCCAGTCATACACGCTGTTCCCCTGGCTGACGATCGAGCAGAACGTGCGCTTCGGCCTGCGCGAGCGCGGCATGAGCGCGGCCGAGCAGAAGGAGCGCAGCGACTTCTTCATGCAGCGCGTCGGCCTGCGCGGGTTCGAGCACCACTACCCGAAGCAGCTCTCGGGCGGCATGCAGCAGCGCACCGCGATCGCGCGGGCGCTGGCCAACGATCCCAAGATCCTGCTGCTCGACGAGCCCTTCGGCGCGCTCGACAACCAGACCCGCGTGCTGATGCAGGAATTGCTGCTCGGCATCTGGGAGGCCTCGCGCAAGACGGTATTATTCGTGACCCACGATATCGACGAGGCCATCTTCATGGCCAACCGGGTGGCGGTGTTTTCCGCCAGGCCGGGTCGGATCAAGAGCGAGATCGCGGTGGATTTCCCGCATCCGCGCCATTACACGATCAAGACCTCTCCCGAGTTTTCCGCGCTCAAGGCGCGCCTGACGGAGGAGATCCGCGCCGAGGCCATGGCCGCGGCTGAGCACTGAAACAACATGAACCACGCAGTCGGCCCTACTTCCGCTCCCTCATCTCCCACCGCGCTCTACCAGCAGGTCAAGGAGTACATCGCCCGCCAGATCCAGAGCGGCGCGTGGCAGCCGGGCGACCGGGTGCCGTCGGAGCAGGAGCTGGTGAACCGCTTCGGCGTCTCGCGCATGACCGTCAACCGGGCGCTGCGCGAGCTGTCGGAGCAGGGCCGGGTGGTGCGTGTGGCCGGCGTGGGCACCTTTGTCGCGGAGCACAAGCCGCAGTCCACGCTGCTGAGCGTGGTCAACCTGCAGGACGAGATCCGCATGCGCGGGCATGACTACGCCTGCGACGTGATCCTGGTGGAGCGCGTCTCGGCGTCGATCGAGGTGGCCGCGGCGCTGGAGCTGCGCACCGGCGAATCGGTCTTCCATTCCGTCTGCGTGCATCGCGAGGACGGCGTGCCGGTGCAGCTGGAAGACCGTTACGTCAATCCGCGCGTGGCGCCGGACTTTATCGGCCAGGACTTCAGCCAGACCCAGCCGGGCGAATACCTGCTGCGCCACGTGCCCTACGATCAGGTAGAGCACGTGGTCGACGCGATTGCCGCCACGCCGGAACAAGCCGAGCAACTGGAAATGCCGCCCACGCAACCATGCCTGATGCTGACGCGCCGCACCTGGACCAACGGCGTGCCGGTGACCTTTGTGCGCTGCCTGCATCCGGGCAACCGCTACCGCCTCGGCAGCCGCTTCCGCGCCGACGGCAATCCCGCTTTCGGCTGATTCCACAGGAATCAGCCCAACGGTTCAATTTTTACCCTAAGCTGTATAGACAGGAACATACAAATGAGCGCCAGCCAACAAGACCGAGCTTCCCGCCCCGTGCTGACCCTGCAGCCGGGCCATGTGACCCTGGCCGACCTGCGCCGCATCTATCGCGGCGAGGTGCGCCTGGCGATGGCCGAGTCGGCCTGGCCCGGCGTGCGCGCCGCGCAGGCCACCGTGCAGGACATCATCGACGCCGACGCCGTGGTCTACGGTATCAACACCGGCTTCGGCAAGCTGGCGCAGAGCCGCATCCCGCACGACAAGCTGACGCAGCTGCAGCGCAACCTGGTGCTGTCGCATAGCGTCGGCACCGGCCCCGACCTGGCCGAAGACACCGTGCGCCTGATCCTGGCGACCAAGGCGGTCAGCCTGGCGCGCGGCCACTCGGGCGTGCGGCCGGAACTGATCGAGGCGCTACTGGCGCTGGTCAACCACGGCGTGACGCCGTGCATCCCGGCCAAGGGTTCGGTGGGCGCCTCCGGCGACCTGGCGCCGCTCGCGCATATGTCGTGCACGCTGATCGGCGTGGGCGATGTACTGGTCGACGGCAAGCGCGTGCCGGCTGCAGAGGGCCTGGCTCATGCCGGCCTGCAAGCATTTGAACTTGGTCCGAAGGAAGGCCTGGCATTGCTCAACGGCACCCAGGTGTCGACCGCGCTGGCGCTGGCTGGCCTGTTCGCGGCCGAAGACGCCTTCGCCGCCGGGCTGGTGGCGGGCGCGCTGTCGCTGGAAGCGATCAAGGGCTCGGTCAAGCCGTTCGATGCCCGCATCCATGAAGCTCGCGGCCAGGCAGGCCAGATCGCCGTGGCCGGCGCCGTGCGCACAATGCTCGACGGCAGCGAGATCGTCGATTCGCACAAGACCTGCGGCCGCGTGCAGGACCCGTACTCGATCCGCTGCCAGCCGCAGGTGATGGGCGCGTGCCTGGACAACCTGCAGCATGCCGCGCGCATCCTGCAGATCGAGGCCAATGCCGCGTCGGACAACCCGCTGGTGTTTTCCGAGCAGGGCGACGTGGTCTCCGGTGGCAATTTCCACGCAGAGCCGGTGGCGTTTGCTGCCGACATCATCGCGCTGGCGATCGCCGAGATCGGCGCGATTTCCGAGCGCCGGCTGGCGCTGCTGCTCGATACCGGGCTGTCGGGCCTGCCGCCGTTCCTGGTGCGCGAAGGCGGACTTAACTCGGGCTTCATGATCGCGCAGGTGACTGCGGCGGCGCTGGCATCCGAGAACAAGTCGCTGGCGCATCCGTCCAGCGTCGACAGCTTGCCGACCTCGGCCAACCAGGAGGACCATGTGTCGATGGCCACCTATGGCGCGCGGCGCTTGGGCGAGATGGCGGCGAACACTGCGGTGGTGGTCGGCATCGAAGCGATGGCGGCTGCGCAGGGGATCGAGTTCCATCGGCCGCTGAAGTCGTCGCCGCTGGTGGAAACTGAACTGGCGCGCATCCGCACCCGCGTAGCCTTTGTCGAAGGCGACCGCTACCTGGCGCCGGATATCGAGGCGATGAAGCAATGGGTGGTGCAGGGCGATGCCGGCGCGGGCTGGCCCGACGCCGTGCGCGCGATCCTGCCGACCAACCTGTCGGAACGCGACCGGAACTGACACAGCTAGACCAGACACGCAGCAGGAGAACAAGACATGAACGCCAACGAAAACCAATTCATCCAGCGCGGCCAGCGTGAAATCCGCGCCCCGCGCGGCAGCGAGCTGCACTGCAAGAACTGGCTGATCGAAGCCGCCTACCGCATGATCCAGAACAACCTCGATCCCGACGTGGCCGAGCGCCCGCAGGACCTGGTGGTGTATGGCGGCATCGGCAAGGCCGCGCGCAACTGGGAGTGCTTCGACGCCATCCTCGACAGCCTGCGCCGGCTGGGCGAAGACGAGTCGCTGCTGGTGCAGTCGGGCAAGCCGGTCGGCGTGTTCCGCACGCATGCCGACGCGCCGCGCGTGCTGATCGCCAACTCCAACCTGGTGCCGCACTGGGCCAACTGGGACAAGTTCAACGAGCTCGACCGTGCCGGCCTGATGATGTACGGCCAGATGACCGCGGGCTCGTGGATCTATATCGGCACGCAGGGCATTGTGCAGGGAACCTACGAAACCTTTGTCGAAGCCGGCCGCCAGCACTACAACGGCGACCTGTCTGGCAAATGGATCCTGACCGCGGGCCTGGGCGGCATGGGTGGCGCGCAGCCGCTGGCAGGCGTGCTGGCCGGCGCCTGCGTGCTGGCGATCGAATGCCAGGAGTCGCGCATCGACTTCCGCCTGCGCACGCGCTACGTGGACAAGAAGGCCACCACGCTCGACGAAGCGCTGGCGATGATTGCCGAAGCCACGCAGAAGAAGGAAGCGATCTCGGTCGGCCTGCTCGGCAACGCCGCCGAGATCGTGCCCGAGCTGGTCAAGCGCGCGCAGGCCGGCGGCATGCGCCCGGATATCGTTACCGACCAGACCTCGGCGCACGACCTGGTCAACGGCTACCTGCCGCTGGGATGGACCGTCGAGCAGTGGGAGCACGCGCGCAAGCAGGATCCCAAGTCGGTGGAAGCCGCCGCGCGTCCGTCGATCGTCAAGCACGTGCAGGCCATGCTCGACTTCCAGAAAATGGGTGTGCCGACGGTCGACTATGGCAACAATATCCGCCAGGTCGCGTTCGACGAGGGCGTGAAGAACGCCTTTGATTTCCCAGGCTTCGTGCCGGCCTATATCCGCCCGCTGTTCTGCCGCGGCAAGGGCCCGTTCCGCTGGGTGGCGCTGTCGGGCGACCCGGAGGACATCTACAAGACCGACGCCAAGATGAAGGAGCTGTTCCCCGAGGACAAGCACCTGCACCGCTGGCTCGACATGGCGCACGACCGCATCGCCTTCCAGGGCCTGCCGGCGCGCATCTGCTGGGTGGGGCTGGACGAGCGCCACCGCGCCGGCCTGGCCTTCAACGAGATGGTCAAGTCCGGTGAACTGAAGGCGCCGGTGGTGATCGGCCGCGACCACCTGGACTGCGGCTCGGTGGCCTCGCCCAACCGCGAGACCGAAGCGATGCGCGACGGCTCGGATGCGGTGTCGGACTGGCCGCTGCTCAATGCGCTGCTGAACACCGCGGGCGGCGCTACCTGGGTCAGCCTGCACCATGGCGGTGGCGTGGGCATGGGCTTCTCGCAACACTCGGGCGTGGTGATCGTATGCGATGGCACTGACGCTGCCGCCAGGCGCATCGAGCGCGTGCTGTGGAACGATCCGGCCACCGGCGTGATGCGCCATGCGGACGCGGGCTATGAGCTCGCCATCGAATGCGCGCACGAAAAGGGCCTGGACCTGCCGATGGTGAAGCGCGTATGAGTGCGAACCTGCCACAGCGCTTTGCGCTGGATGAGATTGCACCCACGCGCTGGAAGAACGGCGGCGGCAATACGCGCGAGATCGCGGTGTGGCCGGCCGGCGCCGGCATGGATGACTTCGTGTGGCGGCTGAGCGTGGCCGATATCGAAGCCGACGGGCCGTTCTCGGCGTTTCCCGGCATCGATCGCCAGATCGTGCTGCTCGAAGGCGCGGGCGTGACGCTTGCCGCTGACGACGGCAGCTTCACCCATCGGCTCGCGCAGCCTGGTGAGCCGTTTGCATTCTCCGGCGACACCGGCCTGCAGGCGGCGCTGCTCGATGGCGCCACCCGTGACTTCAACGTGATGACGCGCCGCGGCCGCTGCCGTGCGCATGTCGATGCTTTCCGCCAGGGGTTCGCGGTCAGCACCGGCGACCATACCGTCTGCCTGTTTGCCGTCAGCGGCGCATGGCAGGCGCAGGACGCCGGCGTGTTGCTGCAGGCGGGCGAAGGGGCGCTGTATGGCGCCGCTCCGAGCGCATCGACGCAATCGTTTGAACCTGTGGGCGACGGCGCGCTATGCCTTTGCGTCACCCTTGAAACGGAGCCAGGCCAATGACGCTGCCATCTGTATCGTCCGCCCCCGGCGCGGACGGCGTCTGGCACAACTGCCACCTGCTGCCCGATGCCGATCCCGCGCAGGCGATCCGCGATGCCGCGCTCGTCGTCGAGCGGGGACGAATCGCCTGGCTGGGCACGGTTGCGGCGCTTCCCGATGCTTACCGTGATTTGCCGCGCCATGACGCCAACGGTGCGTGGATCACGCCCGGCCTGATCGACTGCCACACCCACCTGGTCTATGGTGGCCAGCGCGCCGACGAATTCGCGATGCGGCTGGCCGGTGCCGGCTACGAAGAAATCGCACGCGCCGGCGGCGGCATCGTCTCCACCGTGCGCGCCACCCGCGCCGCCGACGAAGACACGCTGTTCGCGCAGGCCGCCGCGCGCCTGCAACCGCTGCTGGCCGAGGGCGTCACCGCGCTCGAGATCAAGTCCGGCTACGGCCTCAGCCTCGAAGCCGAACGCAAGCAATTGCGCGTGGCGCGGCGCCTGGGCGAGCAGTTCGGCGTATCGGTCCATACGACCTTCCTCGGCGCGCATGCCTTGCCCCCGGAATACGCGGGCCGCGCCGACGACTACATCGACCTGGTCTGCAACACCATGCTGCCGGCGCTGGCCGAAGAAGGGCTGGTCGATGCCGTCGATGCCTTCTGCGAATCGATCGGCTTCTCGATTGCGCAGACCGAACGCGTATTCGATGCCGCCTCGCGTCACGGGCTGCGCGTCAAGCTGCATGCGGAGCAACTCAGCAACCTCGGCGGCGCCGCACTGGCCGCGCGCCATCGCGCCTTGTCCGCCGATCACCTCGAACATCTCGATGAAGCCGGCGTAGCGGCGATGGCGGAGGCCGGCACGGTCGCGGTGCTGCTGCCGGGCGCCTACTATTTCCTGCGCGACACCAACCTGCCGCCGATCGCGCTGCTGCGCCAGTACGGCGTACCGATGGCGATCTCGACCGACCACAACCCGGGCACGTCGCCGGTGACGTCGCTGCTGCTGATGATGAATATGGCTTGCACGCTGTTCCGCCTGACCGTGCCCGAGGCGCTGGCCGGCGTGACCGCGCACGCAGCGCGCGCACTGGGCGCCGCGGACCGGCACGGCAAGCTGGAGGCAGGCCGGGTTGCCGACTTCGCCCTGTGGCGCATCGATTCGCCCGCCGAGCTGGCCTACTGGTTCGGCCGCAACCCGGTGGCGACGGTAGTGCGGCAGGGCCGCGTTTATCACGCCCACGGAGGCGCATCGGCATGAGCGCTACACAACTCCTCGCACCTTTCGCGCTGCTGCCGTCTGGCTGGGCGCGCGATGTGCTGCTCGCATGGGACGAGCAGGGCCGCTTCACCACCGTGCAGCCCGACGCCACGCCTGCCGCCGGGGTGCCGCGCGCTGTCGGCCCGGTGCTGCCCGGCATGCCCAACCTGCATTCGCACGCCTTCCAGCGCGGCTTTGCCGGCCTCACTGAATACCGCAGCCGTCCGCAGGGCGACGACCCCGCCGGCGCCGACTCCTTCTGGAGCTGGCGCACGCTGATGTACCGCTTCGCGCAGCGGCTGTCGCCCGACACGCTGGAGGCGATCGCCACGCAGCTCTATATCGAGATGCTGCGCGCGGGCTACACCAGCGTGTGCGAGTTCCACTACGTGCACCACGATGCCGATGGCAAGCCCTACGCCGATGCCGCCGAGATGTCGCTGCGGCTGCTGCGCGCCGCGCAGCGCACCGGCATCGGCATCACGCTGCTGCCGGTGCTGTACCAGACCGCCGGCTTCGGCGGCAAGCCGCCGCTGGTGGAGCAGCGCCGCTTCCTGCACGACACCGACGCGATGCTGCGCCTGCTGGAGCGGCTGGCGCCGGCGTGCGCGCAGTCCGGCGCGCGGCTGGGCCTGGCACCGCATTCGCTGCGCGCGGTGCCGGAAGACAGCTTTGCGCACGCGCTGGCGGGGCTGAACGCGATCGACCCGCAGGCGCCCATCCATATCCATATCGCCGAGCAGCAACGCGAAGTCGACGACTGCATCGCCTGGTCCGGCACGCGCCCGGTCACCTGGTTGTTCGACCATGTCGAGGTCGACGCGCGCTGGTGCCTGGTGCATGCCACGCATATGGACTGGGATGAGCGCCGCCGCCTCGCGCACAGCGGCGCGGTCGCCGGCATCTGCCCGACCACCGAGGCCAACCTGGGCGACGGCGTGTTCGAAGCCGCGCCTTACCTCGCGCAGCACGGCGTGTGGGGCATCGGCTCCGACAGCCATGCCAGCGTCAGCGTGGCCGAGGAACTGCGCCTGTTCGAGTATGGCCAGCGCCTGGGCCTGCAGCGGCGCAACGTGCTGGCCTCCGACACGCATGGACAGGTGGCCGACCGTCTGTATCTCGAAGCCGTGGCCGGCGGCGCGCGCGCCAGCGGCCGCGCCGTGACCGGACTGGCCGCGGGGCAGCAGGCGGACTTCGTCGTGCTCGATGGCGCGCATCCGGCGCTGGCCGGGCTCGACGGCGCACAGGCGCTTGCCACTCACGTGTTCGCCAACCACGGTCATGAGACACTGGCGGATGTCCGCACCGCCGGCAGCAGCCGCGTGCAGCATGGCGCGCATCCGCTGCAGGCGGACGCGGGCCGGCTCTTCATCGCAGCCCGCGCCAGCCTGATGGCCGACTGAAACCGGGCACACGCCCACCGCATCGCAAAGACCATGTCCTTCTCCACCGATACCCCTGCCTTCACCCTGCATCGCGGCACGCGCCCGCTGCTGGTATCGATGCCGCATGTCGGCACGCACCTGCCGGCTTCCGTCTCGCAACGGCTGACCGCCGAGGCCCGCACCGTGCCCGATACCGACTGGCACCTGGAACGCCTCTACGACTTTGCGCGCGAGCTGGGCGCGTCGGTGCTGGCGGCCACGCACTCGCGCTACGTGGTCGACCTGAACCGCCCGCCCGACAATGCCAACCTGTATCCCGGACAGGACACCACCGGCCTGTGCCCGGTCGATACCTTCGACAAGACCCCGGTGTACGCCGACGGCAGCCACTGCCCGGACGATGCGGAAATCGCCGCGCGCCGCGATGCGATCTGGCGTCCGTACCACGAAGCGCTGGCCGCGGAGCTGGCCCGGCTGAAAGCCGAGCACGGCACCATCGCGCTGTGGGACGCGCATTCGATCCGCTCGGTGCTGCCGCGCTTCTTCGAAGGCAGGCTGCCCGACTTCAACCTCGGCACGGCCAACGGCGAGAGCTGCGATGCCACGCTGGCGAACCAGTTGCTCGAGCAGGCCAGCGCGGTGCCTGGCCATACCGCGGTGCTCAACGGCCGCTTCAAGGGCGGCTATATCACGCGCCAGTACGGAAAGCCGCGGGACGGCGTGCATGCGGTGCAGTTGGAACTGTCGCAGTGCGCGTATATGAGCGAGGTGTTTCCGTTCGCCTATGACGAGGCGCGTGCATCGGCACTGCAGCCGGCGCTGCGCGGCATGCTGGCGACGGTCCTGGAATTCGTCGAGTCCCGCTGAGCCCGCGTGCCCTTCGGCAAAGCTCAGGTGACGCGCTGGCCAAGCCGCAGGCGGTAGAGCGATGTGCTGGCGGCGATGAACAGCTCGTTGCCCGCGGCGCCACCGAAGGTAAGGTTGCCGACCTTTTCCGGCACCGGAATGTGCGCCATCCTTGAGCCGTCCGGGTGAAAGACTTGCACGCCACTGGCGCTGCTGGTAAAGAGCCAGCCTCGCCGGTTCACGCGAAATCCGTCCGGCAGTCCTGGCTCGATAACGGCAAAGACGCGTGGATTGGCCAGCACCCGCCCGGCAACGACATCGAAAGCGACGATGTGGTGATGGCCATCGTCGCGCAACGCCGCCGACGTATCGGATACATAGAGGATGCTTTCGTCGGGGGAGAATGCCAGGCCGTTGGGCTCCTCGATGAAGTCGCTGGCGATTTCCAGCATACCGACGGCGGGATCGTAGCGGAACACATATAGTTGTGCCGCAGTTCGGGATCGGCCTGGTGGCCTTCCCGGTCCGAGAGGATGCCATAGGGCGGATCGGTGAACCACAACGTGCCATCGCGCTTGACGACGATGTCATTTGGGGAGTTCAGGCGCCGCCCCTGATAGTGGCTGACGACCAGTTCGTCTTCATCCAGGCCGGCACCGCTGCGGCGAGTCCGCACGACTGCCCGTAGTCCGTGCGAGCAATGCAGCAGCGAGCCATCTGCCTCCAGCGTGTGGCCGTTGGTAAATTCCACGCCCGTGCGCCAGACCGACATGCCATCCTCCGCGCTCCAGCGCAGGATCCGGTCGTTGGGTATGTCGCTCCACAGCAGCGCGCCTTCGTCCGGGAGCCAGACCGGTCCCTCGCTCCAGATCGCCCCGCTTGCCAGCCGCTCGAGCCGCTCACCCGCCAGCGGCAGGTCGCGCGCGCGCTCATCGAATATCTGGACTGCATCCATGGTCATTTCTCATCCTGTCGCAATATCAGGCAAGTCGCTTTCACACGAACTGCCACAACACCAGAATCAGGCTAAGAGCTGTGATCCCGGATAGCGTTGTCAGCACCGTCCAGCTCCTTAATCCATCGCCCACGCTCAAGCCCAACATTCGTGTCACGATCCAGAAACCTGCATCGTTGACGTGTGACAGGGCCATGCCACCCGCTCCCATCGCCAGCCCGAGCAGCGCCAGATGGTTGGGGCTGAGCGATGCCTGCGTGACCAGTGGAGAGATAATGCCGGCAGTGGTCATCAGCGCCACCGTAGTGGGGCCCTGTGCCGCGCGCAGCATCATTGCCAAGAGGAATGCAAGGACGGCAAGCGGCAGTCCCGAAGACTGCAGCGACGTTGCCAGCGCAGGCCCGATTCCGGTCGACACCAGGATCTTCGCGAACGCACCGCCGGCGCCGGTGATGAGGATCACCACCGATACGCCCGGAATGGCCGCGCCCGCCACCTCCGACACCGTCGCCAATGGCGCGCCGCGGCGGATGCCTAGCAGGTAGGCACATAGCAGCAGGCCGAGCAGAAGCGCGACATAGGGGATGCCGAGAAACATCAGCGTCGATCGCCCGAAGAAGCCGGCCGGCAGCAGCAGCTGCGCCAGCGTACCTGCCAGAATCAGCGCGATGGGCAGCGCGATCAGGCCAGCCACCATGCGGGCGCTTGGCGGCGCGCCGCTGCCGAGGCTGGCCGGTGCCGCATGGCTATGCCCGGTGGTGCCTGTGCCCTGGCCGATTTCGGCGGCGATATCGGCGGCCATGTGGTAGGGGCGCGTGGTCAGGCGCCTGGCCACCAGGAAGGTCACCAGGCCGGTGACCAGCGCGACCGGCAGGCCGATCAGCAGCAGGCGGCCGATTTCGATCCCAAGTTCCCCGGCCACTGCCACCATGCCAGGATGAGGTGGCAGCAGCGCATGCACCACCAGCAGCACCGCGCACACCGGCAGGCCGATCACCACGAGCGGGATGCCGCGGGTGCGTGTCAGGCTGTAGGCCAGCGGCATCAGCATCATGACTCCTACCTCGAAGAACACGGGAATGCCCACCCCGAACGCCGTGCAGGCCATCGCCAGCGGCACGCGTTTGTCGCCGAAGCGTTCGATCAGCCGGTTGGCGAGCACCTGCGCGCCGCCCGACAGTTCAATCATGCGCCCGATCATCGCGCCGAAGGCGATGATCACCGCGACATGGCCGAGGGTCTTGCCCAGTCCACCCTCCACCGCATCGGCAAGCTGGCTCACCGGAACCCCGGCCACCACGGCCACGCCCGTGGCAACCAGGATGAGTGCCAGGAAGGGATGCAGTCTTGCAATCAGGATCAAGGCAAGCAACAGCAGGATCGCTGCCGCGCCGCCGATTATCAGTAGTGCCACGTTTATTCCTTGTTTTCAGTCGGCCATGCCAGCGGGCGGTGCGCGCCCGGTGGGGATGCAGGCGGCGAGGGAAGGCGGGTGATGCCCCAGCCGATGGGTTGCCGTCGATTGCCTGGATGCCTGGGGTCGGGGCCCCAGATCGCCTGGTAGGTGTCGATGCACAAGCCTGCCTGCTGCAATGTCAACGCCAGCGCCGCGAGCATGAGCCACCAGGCGCCCAGCAGCAGCGGCATCCAGCGCGGCGCATCGGCCAGCGCAAGGCCAACACCGATGGTTGCCATGGCGATCGGCAGCGAGGTCCAGCCGATGCCCTTGTGCAGCCACTCGAAGACCACCCGGCGCACGCTCATGTCATAGTGGTCGCCGCGCATGCGGGCGCCGGTGGGGCCGCCCTTGCTGCCACGCAACAGCCCGCCGAACACCTGCAGCGCAGCGCCGCCCACCAGCGTCCAGCCGGCCAGGTGGTGCCAGCGCGCAAGCTGGCCCGGCATGCCACTGTGGCCAAGGATCAGCAGCACGCCTGCCGACATGACGGCAACGCCGCTGCCTTGCAGCCACAAATGGGCGCGCCACCAGGCCTTGCAATCCAGCGCGGCAGGCCAGGCTTGCCATGGCAGCACCTTGAAGAAGCGGGCTATCAGAATGCCGAGCGGCAGCAACAGCCCCCAGCTGAGCACCATCAAGCGCCCATGCCAGGCAATCCAGGGCACGAGGTGGTGCCCGGCGGTGCCGGACAAGGGAAGGCTCAGCCATTGACCAGGCCAACCCGGCAGAATGAGCGCAACCAGAATGCCAAGGCACAGCGCGAGGCCGCCCGGCAATATCCAGCGGACGGCTGCAGGAAGCGCAGGCGGCATGTGCTATCTCCTTGTGTTTTGCTGACTTGCAGTGTTCTCAGACCACCAACACCTGGGAAACATCGGGCTCGAGCAAGGTGTCGAAATACCGCTCGAAGCGCCGGGTCTGCAGATTGAGCACGCCCACGCGCTGGTCGGTCAGCGTGACGAAGGCGAGGTCGCGCGTCGGGTGCAGGCTCATGGCGATGGGCGTGCTATCCAGCGCTATCTGGCCCGATCTCCCGCAGTGCCGGGTCGAACATCGACAAGGACTGCTCGCCATAATTGGTCACGTACAGGCGATCCTGGCGATCGCGGTAGACGCGCGTCGGGTCGCAGCCGGTGCGCGCGCGCCCGGTCACGCGCAGCGTGCGGGTGTCGATGGCGACGATGGCGTCGTCGCCCCTGGTGGTGACATAGAGGGTGCGCTCGTCGCGGCTCAGGCAGTTGCCTTCCGGCCTGCTGCCGGGCTGTATCGGCACGGCGGCGATGGTCGGGTCATGCGGCTGCAGCCGCGTGACCGTGTTGCTTAGCAGATTGAGCGCAAAGGCTGTGGAGCCGTCGCGGGTCAGGGCGAGCAGATGGCTCTTGTATCCACCGGAGGGAATCGCCCGGTCCGGCACGTCGCTCCGGTCCGGCTGATCGAAAATCAGCAGCGTGGAACCTGCCTCGCTGAGTACGTAGAGCCGGTCCAGCGCATCCATCGCCAGGCCATGTGGGCGGTAGTACGGCCAGATATCGAGAGTCCGGACGTGCTCGCGCGTCTGCAGGTCGATCACGCACACCGAGCAGCCGCCTTCGCCCTTATGCGAGGAGGACTCGACCCCATAGTGGCCGACATAGGCATAGCGCTGGCGGGAATCCACGACGAATTCATGGGGAAAATCCGGCAATCGGCTATGTCTTAATACTGCGCCAGAGTCGAGATCATAAAAGCTGAACGTGTGGGCGCATTTCTGCACCAGCAAGAGGATTTCCTGGCTCACGCGGATATTCCTGTTTGACGGACTGATTGATGAATCGGGGAGCGGCTTCACTCCATTCCCGGTCAGTCCACGTGCCCGCGGCGGAGCCGTTTATTCAAGGGAAAATCGAGCGAAGCGGGGAGGCAGGCTGATCCGGCGCGAGTGCCCGGGCCAATGCCGTTGTCTGGGTCAGCGGGAAGGCGCGCTAGCCGCCGGCCGCGGCGGGCAAGAGCGGGGCTGATTCGGAAACGGCTGAAAATTGCAGGACGATGCGATGCATTGTCGAATGTCTCCATCCGCTGAGCGGTGATCTTATAGGATGCGGCATTGGCCGCGCCGCGGAATCTGACGGCGGCTCGCTGCGAGCCAAATGGCCTGGGAGCAGGGAAGCGGACGGAACTATAACAATCGCAAGGATATATTTCTAATCAATTGATTGAATATCCAATTTACCTCTGGTTATCGCTCGGGGATTTATCCAATCGCTGGTTTGATTAGGCTGGCGTGTCAATAGCGTTATTCCTAATTATTGGCTTTCGAGCCAATAGAAAGGCGCCTTAATTTGCTGCTGCCGCATCGGCGCGCAGGCCTGATGCGGCATCCCCGAAGAGGGGAGGAGGGGAAGTGAGACGGGGCAGGCAGCAGCCCGCGGCTCAGCGCTGCCTGGCCAGGCGGTCATCGATATGTTTTGCACGCTCCTGCGAGCCCGGGTGCGAGCTCAGCATGCTCGACTGCCCGCCATCGAGCGTCGACATCTTGCGGAACGCCGTCGCCAGCGCCTGCCGGTTGGCGCCGTTCTTCGTCAGCAGGTCGAACGAATAGTCGTCGGCCGCGGTTTCCTGGCGCTGCGAGAACTGCGCATTGACGAACTTCTCGGCCAGATCGCCGATCTGCGACGACGACAGCGCCGTCAGCGAAGCAATGCCCGTCGACCCCAACAGCCCACGCGCCGCCGCCGCGGAGTAGGCCACCTGCATCGCCGCCTTGGTATGCCCCAGCGCCACGTGGCCGATCTCATGGCCCACCACGCCGCGCACTTCATCGTCGCTCAGGAAATCCATCAGTCCGCTGTAGACGCGCACGCAACCATTGGCCATCGCCCAGGCATTGATGTCCTTGGTCACGTACACCTTGGCGTCGAGCGGCAGGCCGGTATTGCCCAGCCCGCCCATCACGGTGGCCAGGCGCTTGGCGTAGGTGCTGTCTGCCGGGGCGATGGTGTTCTTCTTGTCCATTTCCGCACACGACTGGTCGGACAGTGTCTTGACATTGGCGTCAGACAAGGTTGCGGCGGTAAAGAGGCTGCCGCCGGCCTGGGTCAGGTTTTCCACGTTGGCGCCGGCGCAGCCGGCGAGAAGGGTGGCGCAGGCGAGGGCGGAGAGGGTTAGTCGCTTCATGGTTCGCTCCGGGGCGGGGATGGGCAATGCCATAGGATAGGAAGCGGGGGAAGCGGGCGCCAGTGGACGTCGTCCGACAGGAGCGGTGCGGAATGTGGCTGGCAGCGCATGTGACGTAACTCAAAGTGAGTTGGAGATCCCGGCTGCGCGCAATATTCTGTATATACAATAAACGTTGCCACACCCAACGGATGGCTGCACGTGCTGTGCTTCACAGAAACCAGCACCGGGATTCGCGTGATCAGCTTTCGCAAAGCCAACCAACGAGAGGTGAACAGCTATGGAAAAACGCGCACCACTGACTGACGCTGGCGGCGAAGTTCGCGAGCTGACCAGCGAGGACGTTGCGCAGTTCCGGCGAGCCGATGAAGCGCTTCCCGCCTCACTTCGTGCAAAACTCGGTGTGCGAGGCGCCCAGAAGGCGCCCACGAAGGTGGCACTGTCGCTTCGCGTGTCTCCGCAGGTCGTTGAGGCGTTCCGCGCCACCGGCAGTGGCTGGCAGACGCGCATGGATGCTGCCTTGATTGACTGGCTCAAGACCCATCGGCCAGAAGAACTGATGGTGTGAGCATGAGTTGCAGCAGACGCGACGCAGTGAAGCCCCACTGACCTTGGTTTTGCGGGGATTGGCGGAATCTTCGTTGGAAGGGTATTTGGTGCCGGGGTCGGACTGAAACAGTTGCCGGAAAGCCACGCCACATAAAGGATTGAATTTTTTCTATCCAGGATATGCCCCCAAAAGTGCCCCCAAAGATGCTCCAGTGGGGCGCTTTTTTATCCGCCCGATCCTAACAAAACCTTAACAAAACTTAACAGGTAGCCCGACTGCGCCGCGCCTCTGACAGCCGCCTTTTGATGCGTACCGGCTCGCGTACCGCGTACCCCCCGGTTTTCCATGGCAACCAGGCTGGAAACCTCGCTCTGGTTAACTTTTGGCAACAGACAGCGCATGGCGGCGGGTCGGCGTGGCCCGCATGGACTCAAAAAACCAGCAGGCCGCGCCGGTATTGGCTAGCCCTTCCTCATGCCGTGTTCGCCCGGTCCGATCAGCCAGACGCAGTTCACCCATCCAAAGCGGGGTGTACCGTTTGCTCGCAAACGGCTTTCAGAAGACTGCGCGACATGACTACACGGGGACGAAGATGGACAAGCAATCTTTCGATGAGCATTGGCCGCCAGTAATGGAAGGCTTGGACTTCGCCAATAAGGACAACTTGGGTCAACTGGAGACTGACAAGAAGAGTTGGGGCGGCCGCCTCGTGGGCCTGCCTGTTCATCGTGACAGTCGGCGTGGTGGTGCTCTTTTTGCCGTTGTCGAGAAGCTCCTTCCGTCCATTCCAGCGTGCCGCTCAACCCGCACCGATGGATTAGTCATTTTGGCGGTGTCGCCGCAGCGCGCCAACGCAGGCACAATCGACTTCACCTCCAACCAATAGAGGACCGAAATGATTGACCAAGACCTGCGCAGCACGCTCTGCCACGCAGCAGAGTTGGGCTACAAGGAGTGGCAGCACGGCTGTGCGATCGGCTTCGAAAAGCTGGCCCAATCGCTGATCACGCTCGCACGCCAACACAAGGCGGGCTGCGCCTACCTTAAGTTTGATTCCGAACTCCAGGCTGAGTATGTTCGCGATGAGCTCACCCAGCGGGGGGTTCCATCTCACTTCGCCGACAGCCGTGATATGAAGGTCGGCCTCAATGTGCGCTGGAGCGAAGATCCCGCGGGCAAAGAGAGCCTGACTTGCAAAATTGCCATTTGGGTTGGATTGAACTGGCAGATCGAGTCTGTCGACGAACGCCTGGAGCGGAGCCTGGCCGAATACGCGGGCCCTGAAGCAGCCGCGCGGCTCTTCGCGACCAAATGAAGAATCGGAAATGCCATGTACCCATCGTACCCGCCCCCCACGTCAAAGATGCAATCGCTGTCCTTGAGCCGTTAAGAAACATCACTCTGCCTGATGGAGACAACGCAGGCGAGCCGCTCAATTCACCAAGCGTCTATGACGGTCTGTCGAGAGAAGATCAGGAGAAAGTAGACGATGCAGAAGAAGTTGTGAGCACGTACCTCCGTCAGGCCGGGGACCGAGGGGATGAGCCGAACAAGCGAGCGATCACGCAACTGAAAAAGAAGGGCTATGAGACCTTCCTCCAAGTCGATCAATACGACCCTGACCGCCTGGTGGGGCGCGTCAGCATTGGAGACAATGCCTTGGATGTGAGCGACCCTCCTCCTCCAAACTACGACTAGGCGCGGCGATAGCTGGAGCATCCGCCAGTGGCCCGCATAAACCAAAAGCCCAAGGCTTGCCGCGCGTACTGGCTAGGTGCCCGCGCGGAGCTTACGCAGATCGTCCGCCCGCACCTCCAACTCGTCCAGCCTGCCATTTGAAATTGTCAGCAACGCATCCAGCAGGCCACACACCAGGTCGGCGCCTAGTGATGCGAAAAGCCCACCGCGAAGGGTGGGCTTGGGGCGCGAGGGTGGGCCGCTACGTTTGTCGTCGATCAACAAATCCGTCAAGAACCCAAGCTGTCGTCCTGCAAACGGCGAAACCTAGGAGCGCTATCGTGAGGTAAATGGCGAAAGTCTCAAGTTTCTGGCGTAGCTTGTCGGCGCGCGCCTCCTTGGACTTGGCCTCCAACGCCGCCAGAAGCTCCTCATTGCTAGCGGACGAAAGATCCTTGCTTGGTGCTACGCCGAGATGTTGTCGGATCTGATTGTCTGAATACCCCGCCGCTCGCGCTTGCTGGAGTTTGCCTTTCATGTTAACCGGGTCTGCTGGCGCGTCGAACTGGTCGAAAGGGTTCCCTTCCACTTCCCGCAGTTTTTCTGAATCAGGAAGGTCGGAGGCCGGAACTGGAGTGCCGGGCTTTGGTTGTTCGACTATGGGGTACGATTCCCACCACTTGTCTTGCGGCTGCGCTGCAAATGCAGAGACTGCTCCCCCAACTAGCCAGCCTATCAGCCAGATCCAGCCTATGACCTTGATAACAACCGCGATTCTGCGAACCCCTTCTTGTATCGCCAAGACTCGTCCTCCCATAGCCTAAGACTTTCGCTGTCCGCGCATTGTAGGTCCCCACCGAATTGCTGCTGGAACCCCCCTTTAGCGGGGCTTCACGCGCGCGCGCGTATTGGTCCGAGAATGACTACCAGAACTTGCCGCCCCGGTCGTGCCCGAGAAGCCGCGCCATCTGCCCGTACAGCGCCGCATCCTTGATTGCCTCGATGCGCTCTAGCGCATCTATCAGCCGCTCGCGGGTCGCCTCCGTCATGCGCTTGCCAGACGTTAGCTGCGCCTCGATCTTGGATTGCCGCCGCCATGCGCGGCCCACCAAGTCCTCTGACTGGCTCGGGTAGGCCAGCCGGAAGCATTGGCGGCAGGCTACTTGCCGGGAAAGGTACAGCAGCGCCACACGCTTGTGGCAGCACGGACAGACGAACCAGGGACGCCCGCCGCCGTAGGTGCATGACGTGGTGGTGATGCCGATGCGCTGCGTCACGTCCTCGCCGCTTGTGGTGTATGAAACCGTCAGCCCGCCGTGATCGGTGCGCACGTCTATGCTTGCCTTCACTTTGCCCGCGTTGTCTTTCCACTGCCAGCCGTAGGCCAGCCCCGCCCGTAGCAGGTCGTCCCGCTGGAACCGTCGCACGTCGATGTTCCGGTATTGCGTGGTCTTTGCCTTCCAGCCGGGTCTACCGGCCCCGTATCTCGATCCGCCGCGCATACCGTTGATTCTCCAGAATACGAAAACATCAGCCGGAACAAACCCAAATTCGGCCTCAGAAATACCGGAAACCCGCGCCGCGTTTGGCTTTGCGGGTTGATCTTGTTATTTGATTACTTCGCCTCGAAGTACCCGCAGTCGTTCGGCCCATTCGGGTCGTCCAGCCAGTCGTGATGCCGCCAGGACAGCGCCCGCGCCATCGCACAGCGCCAGCGTGCACCGTGGCCATGCTCCGTCCGATGGGCGCAGGTGCCGCATGTGCGTACCAGATTCTCGACGGCCTCAGCAGTCGCACCATCAGCCCGCAGGCTCGCCAAACGCCCGCGGAAGTACGTCAGGTCGTCGGCCAGGGTGAAAGCGGGTTGCCGCCGCAGAATGTCCAGCAGGTGCGACCGGTGGGCATCGGTCCAGCCCTCGGCATCGGCCAGGGTGGTGATGATCTGCCGGATTTCCGCCAGCATCGCCGCCACGCGATCCGCAGGCATCGGCACACAGTACGGCGTGAAGGGTGCGCCGGTTTCCGTGTCCCTCGCATATTGGATTTCAGTGTTTTTTTTGTGTCCCACGTGTCCCGCGTGTCCCAAGCCCTCGGAACCCGCGCCAGATAAGGCTTTGCCGGCTTTTGGGGGTGGGGCACGCGACGTGTCCCGGTCGTGTCCCACGTGTCCCAAGCTGGATTGCCGCCCATCGGCGTGAAGATCATGCGCCTTGGCTGGGACACGCGGGACACCAGTGGGACACACTTCGTGTCCCGGCCTCGATTGCCCGCAATCCCTTGTGTTTATTGGGTTTGCGGACTCCGGGACACTCGGGACACCTGGGACAAGCGAAAATGGCTTAGGCTTGCTCAGAAGCGAGAAATCCAGCTTCACGATTCACCCTCCCACATGCGCGACGAGAACACGTAGCAGCGGACACGGCCCATCCCCGGCAGTCGCTCGCGCCGCTGGGACTTGTCGCCGTCACGCTCTAGCCAGCCATTCGCCACCAGCGTCTTGATTGCGGCTTTGGCATCGAAGCCTTGGCACACCTCACGTTTGAAGGATTCCTGCAAAACGATGTACTCGCGGCCACCATCCACGCCGGTACGGTAGAACCCGGCGCGGTTGATGATGCGTTGATCGTGATCGGCGCTCATGTCCTCGAACCGGCTTGCGCCGTGGGCCTCAAAGAAGGCGCGCACTTGGTCCAGAATGGCGCGTTCTTCCCGGTTGCCAGCGCCGCCAAAAGCATCCAGCCATGCCGCAAAACACGCCTTTGCTGCCTGCTCGGATTCGCCTTGCTGCCAGCCGGTAAGCCCATAGTGCGTCGCCAGTTCGCCAGCCACAGCCACCAGGGCAAAGCGGCGTGCAACACGTTGGACTTGTCCAGCAGCACCAGCGGGCAACACGTCCGCCACAAACTGCGCCATGCCGTTGTGCAGGAAGTCGGCCAGGCTGGAACGATCCTCTACGATCCGGCGTAGCCACTCGATGCCCACAGCGCCGTAATGTCGGGTTGCGGCGTCCTTGATGGCCAGCGCCATCTCTGCGGGTGTGCCGTGGCCATGCAATTGCTCAAACGCACCCATCCCGGCCCCGGCGTCGGCCTCAATATCGGCCAGCCGGATTTCTTGGCCCGCATTGGCGCGCTTGCCAGCCCTCGCCATCAAGGCGGATAGCGATTCCTCGCCCGCAGACAGGAACAGCAGCCGCCAGCGTGCAGATTGCCGCGCCGCGCCAGTCCGCGATGCCCGCACCTTGCCTTGTCCATTGGCCAGCAGGTACGCCGCGTCTCCGGCTTCCTTGGGGTCGATCTGCGAAAGCTCGTCCAGAATCAGCAGCCCATCGTTATGCAGCGCCGCCAGCCCCTCCAAGCCGTTCGCCGTGGCTCGCCACATGCGCACGTAGGCCGATGGCTCACCCCACACGGAAGCGGCCACCTTGAGCGCCGTAGACTTGCCGGATGACGATCCGCCGCGCAGGTGGAACCCGCCCGAATCCTCGCCCGCCACGTCCGCCAGCGCACCAGCGAAGGCGACAGACAAGGCGAACACCATGCGGGTGTTGCCAGCCGCCAGCGCGCCGACAGACTGCCGCCAGTCGTCCGCCGTGCCAGCCTGGGACAGTGCAGGCTCTATGGCGTGGGCGTTCTGGAACACCACAATCTCGCCACTGTTTCCAATGGACTCGTCAGCCGTCACGTAGACACCGCCATGCCAGCCCAGCCGCTCAACACAGCGGGCGCGTGCATTGATCTTCCAGACTTGGACATACGTGGAAAGCATGTCGCGTGCCGCCTTGGTGGGCGCAATGGTCAGGCCCATGCTCGCCAGTTCGCGCCGGACGTCCGCGCCATCGCCTTGCAGCAGATCCAACGGCATCGCCCAGCGATGCGTCACGCGGTCGTCATCTTGCCATTCCAGCAGTCGGCCCCATGCGCCGCTCTTGGCGTCGCGCGTCTTGGCAATCACGGCCATCTTGGAACAGATGAACATGGGCGGCTTCTCGTTGCCGTCCTTGTCGGTGCCGGTATAGAACACGCCGCGCTTAGATACCTCGAAACGCCCGCCGCCGTAGCTCTGCGTCTCGGCGTCGCCGGGTTTGGCCGGTGGGGGTGCCTTGACTTCCGCCGCGCCCTCGATGCAGGTGCGCACGGCGTCAGCGCCAGCCAGCTTGTGCAGGTCGTTGAAGTCGGTGGGCGGCTTGCCATCAATCTGCGCGCCGTCCGTGAAGGTGGGCAGGGCAACCCGTCCGCCGACAGCGTGGGCAGCGCGCTCTGCATCCGATTGGCCGTTGCCAAGATCGGCGCAGATCACGATTTCTGCCGTGGGCAGCTTCGCCCGTACTGCGTGGGCCACGCGCTCCAGGTTGCCGCAGGACAGCGCCGCCAGCGCCGTGTGCCCGGTTGCCTCATGCGCAGAGATAGCCGTCGCCACGCCCTCGCCGATTAGCACGGTAACGCCGTCAACCTTCTTTGGCAGGGGATTGGTGCACCAGTACCCGCCAGTCTTCGCGCCACCGTATAGGGCCGATTTGCGCCCGTCCTCGTCGATCATTTCCAGCGTGGCCGGTTGCCCCTTGATCGAAACAGGCGCGATCAAGATGCGCCCGCTCAAAGGCTCGCCGCTGGCCTTGGGGTGGTAGCCGATCAGTTCCGCCAGGCGCTCTATAGCCATTTCCACCAGCAGGCCCGAAGGCGCGATGCCCTTGCGCACCAGATACGGATGATCCGCCGTGGCCTTGGTTGCCGCCTGCGTGACGGTCATAACCTGCGAAGTGGCGCGGCTTGCCAGCTTCTGGCGCTCGGCCTCTGCCTCTGCCTTTGCCTGTTCCGCGATCCGCTTGCGCTTGGCCCGCTCGGCGTTGGACAGCTTGCGTCCACTGTCAGCAAAGAAGGTGTGCGTCTCGCCTTTCCAGTTGCAGACGATGCCGCCCGCGCCATCGGGAAACAGCTTGATAGCGGCGTCCCCCTTGCCGCTGCGGTCGTCCAGCACATCGGTGCGATGCCACTGCCCATCGGCGGGAACGTCCTTGTATTCAATGCCCACGTCCGCGCAAGCCAGGGCCAGCGCCGTGTGCAGATCACGATCAAGCATCAAAGGTGCGTTCATTGAGCGCCCCCCTCAATGCCGCTTAGGAGGCAATAGACGCCCCATAGCTCGATCAGCGTTAGGGATGGCAGGTCAGCAGTTACGCCAAGATGGACATAGCGCACCGCAAGCTCTTGTAGGCGCATCAGCCAGGTATCACATGAAGTCGCCACCGCCATTACTCAGCCCCCATCATGTAGACGCCGATGCGGTGGGTTACACCGCTCTCCGTCTGCTCGGCGCGTCGCACCGTGAGGATTTTCTGGCCTTCGTTGTGGCGCAGCTCGAAAACGCGCGGACGCGGGTCGTAAACGTCCAGATGGCGCATCAGCTCGAAGGTGGTGATGCTCCCCAAGGCTTTGATCGCCACCAATACCCGCTGACGCTGCGCGGCGGTATCATTGCCGGGAATCTTCTTCAGAATGTCCTTGAGGGCTGCGGCGCGATCCGCGGCCTTTTTCTTGTCCATGGCTCAGCCCTCCACCTTGTACCCGGAGGGGTCGGCCAGGAACGCGTCAATATCGCCGCGCCGCCAGCCGACAGAGCGCGGGCCAAGCTGGACGGCGGGCGGGAAGGTCTTGAGCCTGATGCGGGAGTAAATCGTAGAACGGGAAAGCCCAGTTTCCTGCTCTACCTGTTTGCGCCGCAGGATTGCGAGCGCGGTGCGGAATTGTTCGGCCATGTTTCACCTTTCGTGAATCGTCCCGGCCCATCCGGGAACACATGGCCTGATTAAATTTGATATTTGCTCGGAAGGTTGCCAACTGGCAAAACCAATTGCCAACTGGCAAACAGGCTACCCGTTTAGTAGGTCAATCCCAGCCTTGATGCTCGCACGAATGGCTGATTTGCTGAGTCCGTGAGTTCTCGCATCCGGCAGCGCCTCCAGTATCTCGGAGACAGCCTCCGCGATCTGGCTTCCATTCGGACGTTCGCCGTTTTTGTATTTATTGGACCGTTCAGCCAAGGCCAGCGCCAAGGCTGCTACCTGCTTCTTAAGCGACTCGCGTTCCCTGGTACTTAATGCGCTAGTCGCTTCATCAGGTGGGGCACTCGCGTTCTGAATAAACGAGGCTAGATTGGCTGTCCGGACAACGAAATTAGAGTCTGTGGGCAGACCGCCGGCGGGGTAAAACCCTTCGCTCGCGGGGCGCTCCCCTCTATCGGCTAGAAACTTCTTCCGTTTTTCGGCGTGGGCCTTTAATAGTGCCTCGCCCTCTTCAGCGGGTAGTTCTTTTTCAACTATAAGCCGTTTCAACTTCGTAAGTTCTGCGGTCGATCCAGCCGCGTACTCGTTATCATCCATGCTCTCTTGAAGCTGGCACACTAGATCGCTACGTTGAACGAATGAACCATCAAGATTTGTAGATGTGACAGGGTGGCCACTGATTAGCATCTGAAACATATGTTCGACATCGAGCCGATCACCCCCCAGCAAGGGCAAGTCCCAAACACCATCAATCGAGATTACATCCGTGCTCAGGTTGATGTACTCATCGCGGTCGTCATACAGTTTCAGACTTCGCATGTAGCGAATATACCTAGCGCCTTCATGGCCGGAGAGGCTTTCCAAACTAGGTCGCTCCCCCCATTCGACACCTTCAGGCCCAACAATTTGGCCACATCGTGCGCGAGCACCATTAACGAAGTTGACCGATAGAGTCAAATGCCCTTCGAGCGCAAAATGCAGTATGTCCGCTTCTGTCACATCCTCGCCAAATACAGCTGACAAATGCTTCGCCGCATCAGAAAGCGTTACCCATTTCTTCAGGTTGAATAGCTTGCTCATTCAGTCGTCCCGCGCTTGCCTTGCAGCAACTCAATCCCCGCGCTGATGCTGGCGCGCAAACTCGCAGAGCTAACACCTCGCTTATTCACGTCAGGCATAGCATCCAGCGTGCTCGACACAGCTTCGGCAATCTGGTTCGCGTTTGGCTTGTCCCCGTTTTTATACTTGGTCGATTTCTCTGCTATTACCAATGCCAAAGCGGCTATCTGCTTTTGGAGTGACGCGCGCTCTGTATCTCCTATTGAGTGAGCGCTAACGTCAGCCTGCCGCGAGTCTTTCGGCAAAGCAATGATTCCGCGTTCTTCAGCAGAAAACCAGAACTCCGGAAGTGGTTGGCTCGTTTTTTCTAGCCACTCCCGAAAATCGTACTTTCGGATGCAGAGGTGACTCATCGCACCCGAAAGGTGGGCGTTATCGACTGTGATCGGCCTCCCGTACTGGAGGTATTCCGAGATCGCGGCATGGTGCCGGCTGTTCATTAGGACTTGCTCGCCGGAAGAAAGATAGTGATGTCCGTAAGTCGAATTTCTACGGACAAATTCCTCTTCTTCCTTGGGTGTATCCAGAATCGAAACGTCAACCAAGGGGTCGATAACTTTCAACTCCCCGGAGAAGAAAGCGTGCAGCAAAGCGAACTTTTTGCTATCGGCAAACCCGTTTCCCCAGCTATATGCGATGTCCTCGATGCTGCAAACTGGTACACGCTGATCCACTATGCGCCCTCACGCAAAGCCCCTCATTGGAAGGTGCCGCGCCAGCGGGTGAGGGAACCCGTTTTCGATTGGCCGATCTAGGCGCGGCTT
This sequence comes from Ralstonia pickettii, assembly GCA_050987995.1. Classification (GTDB taxonomy): domain Bacteria; phylum Pseudomonadota; class Gammaproteobacteria; order Burkholderiales; family Burkholderiaceae; genus Cupriavidus; species Cupriavidus pickettii_B. Next base: position 3,648,091 of record CP158803.1, on the reverse strand, counting down.
GACTTGTACGCCGCATTGGACGCATTGGGATTGTACTGAATATGCGTACAGTATTTAGGATGCGCCAGCGGCAAACGGCAGCACCTTCGCGCCAGCTTTCAGTCGGTCCAGGTAATCGGCCCATTGCTGCATCATCGCCCGCCGCTCCTTGATGAACTTCGTTCGGTTGTAGGCTGCGCCCAAGGCATCCGGCACGGTGTGCGCCAATTGATGCTCGATGACTTCCGGTTTCTGGTGCAATTCCTCGTGCAGGATCGTGCGCGCCATGGCTCGGAAGCCGTGGCCGGTAATCTCGGTGCGGGTGTCGTACCCCAGCCGGCGCAATGCCGCGTTGACTGCCGCCTCGCTCATGGGGCGCTCAGCAGTGCGCGCACCAGGGAACACGTATTGACCTTTTCCGGCCAGGGCGTGCAGTTCGCGGAGGATGGCGACGGCCTGGGCGGCAAGCGGGACAAGGTGGTCCGTCTTGGTCTTGCTCACGCGATAGCGCCACTCGGCCCGATCTAGGTCGATCTGTGCCCACTCCGCTTTGCGAAGCTCGCCGGGTCGAACGAACAGCAGCGGGGCCAGTTTGAGCGCGCACAGCACCGGGAACGTGCCGCTGAAACCATCGAAGGCGCGCAGCATCTCTCCTACCTTGGTTGGCTCCGTGATGGCGGCAAAGTGGGTTTCCACCGCTGGTGGTATCGCGCCGATCAGGTCTTTGGCCGGGTCGGACTTCGCCTTGCCTTCCTTGATCGCGTAGCGGAACACGCGACTGATTTCCGAGCGGACGCGGTGGGCCGAAAAGCGAGCGCCCCGGCTGTCAATGCGCTTGAGCACGGCCAGGATTTCCGGCGCGTCGATCTGCGTGATGGGGCGCTTGCCAATCCAGGGGAACACGTCATTGACCAGGCGGGCCAGGGTCTTGATGTGCTGGGCTGATTCTACCGTGCTCTTGCGCTCGTCCAGCCAGTCACGCGCCACAGCCTCAAACGAGTTATCGGCGGCCAGCTTGGCGGCGCGTTGATCGGCCTTCTTCGCCTCGCCCGGGTCGATACCCGCCGCCAGGTTTTCGCGGGCGTTGTCCCGCTTCTTCCTCGCCGTCGCCAGCGACACATCGGGATAGACGCCAAACGCTAGGCGCTTTTCCTTGCCGCCGAAGCGGTACTTGAGCCGCCAATACTTGCCGCCAGCAGGCGAGACTTCCAGGTACATGCCGCCACTGTCCGCGAGTCGGTAGGGTTTCTCGCGCGGGATGGCGTTGCGGCAGGCGGCATCTGTGAGGGGCATGGCGGCTCCTGGGGGCATTTCCTGAGGGGGCACCCGGATTTGTGCCCTAATGCCCCCAAAGATGCCCCCTAGGTGCCCCCGCTGTCAATGGACGTTCTTGGACGTTGCGGGAAACAAAAAACCCCGCAAAGCTAGGCTGGGCGGGGGTTTGTGGACTTCTTCGGACTGCTTGGGATTTGTTCTTGGTGCCCGGGGTCGGACTCGAACCGACACGCCTTGCGGCGGGGGATTTTGAGTCCCCTGCGTCTACCTGTTTCACCACCCGGGCAGGGTGCGACATCGGAACCGATGCCGTGCTGAGCCGCGGATTATGCCGCAAATCCACCCGCCCTACAACCGGCGCCCGGCCGGTTCAGCGCCCACGCCGGGCGCGGGTGCTGCGGTTGCGGTCGTAGTACTCGGGCGGCTTGCGGGCGATCCAACGGATGAACTCGGCCATGGCGGGGTGGTGGCGCAGTGCGTGCCAGTCGTGGAAGGTAGTCGCCAGTTCGGCCTCGGTGAAGACGGAATGGATTTTCTGGTGGCAGACGCGGTGCATCGGCACGACCTCGCGGCCGCCGTGGCTGCGCGGCACGGGGTGGTGCAGGTCGGTGCTGGGGCCCGGCACCAGTTCGCGGCCACACAACGGGCAGCGCGTGCCGGCGGGGCTGTCTGGGGGCGGCGGGCCGAGCTGGCTGGCCCGGCCTGAGCGTAGGCTGCGTTTGACGACCATAGATAACGGTAGTGGCACGGATGGCCTGCGGCATGCAAATCCGGTTAGGATCGCCCGCACGGCGCACGTCATGCATGCCGCGCCGGCCTCCCAGTTACTGCACGCACCGAACGCCATGACCGACCAAGCTTCGCTGGCGAGCCTTGCCAGCCTTCCCTCGCAGGATCCTGAGTTTTACGATCGAGAATATAACAACCGCGCCAATGTGCCGGACAATCCCGCGCATTTGGCGCGCTGGGCGCAGTGGTCCGCGGACGTGCGCGAGCGCGGCGGCTTTCTCGCCGACCTGAGCTATGCCGGCGCGGACTCGCGGCATCCGCAGGACGAGACGCTGGATTACTTCCCGGCGCAGCGGGCGAACGGCGCGCTGCCGCCGCTGCTGGTATTCGTCCACGGCGGCTACTTCCGGGCGCTGGACAAGCGCGACCACAGCTTTGTCGCCCGCGTGCTGCCGGCGCTGGGCGTGTCAGTGGCGGTGGTCAACTACTCGCTGGTGCCGAAGGTGACGGTGCCGGAGATCGTGCGGCAGGTGCTGGGCAGCGTTGCCTGGCTGTACCGCGAGGCCGACCAGCTGGGACATGACCCCGGCAGGCTCTTCGTGGCCGGGCATTCCGTCGGTGGCCACCTTGTGGCGATGCTGATGGCCGCACGCTGGCCGCAGCTTGGCGAAGACCTGCCAATCGACCTGGTCAAGGGCGGGCTTTCGGTCAGCGGGCTCTACGACATGGAGCCGCTGCGGCGCGCGGCCTTCCTGCAGTGCGATCTGCAGTTGTCGGAGGACGATGTCGCGCGCTTGTCGCCGGCGTTCATGCCGCCGGCCGGCGGTGCACCGCTGGCCCTGGCGGTGGGCGAGCTGGAGGCCGCCGAGTACCACCGTCAGCATGCGCTGATGCGCGCGGCGTGGCCGGCCAACGTGGGGCACCCGGCGGCGAGCGATACCGTGCTGCCGGGCTGCCACCACTTCAATGCGCTCGATGGGTTCAGCAGCGAGGACAGCGCGCTGACGCGCGCCGTACTGCGCCTGGTGGAGCGCTGAAGCTTCAGCCTTCCAGCACCCGCAGCAGCGACGAAGTATCGTCCTTGCCCCAGCCCTTGGCCATCAGCGCGCGCAGTTGCGCCGAGGTGGCCTGCATCGCGGGTAGCTGAAGGCCGATTTCCTCGGCGATATCGCGCGCCAGCCCGAAGTCCTTGTCGTGCAGACGCGCCTCGATGCCGGCGGCGAAGTCGTGCGCCACCATCTTGGGGCCCATCAGGTCGAGCATGCGGCTGCCCGCCATGCCGGTCGCCATGGCCTCGAACACGCGGCCGGTGTCCACGTTCTGCGCAGCGGCAAAGCGCATGGCCTCGGCGATGCCTTCGATATTGACCACCTGGGCGATCTGATTGCACAGCTTGGCGACCTGGCCGGCGCCGTTGTCGCCGATATGGGTGATGGTCTTGCCCAGTAGCTGCAGCAGCGGGCGCACGCGCTCCAGCACCTCCGGTTTGCCGCCGACCATGATGGTCAGCGTGGCCGCCTCGGCGCCCATGGTGCCGCCGGAGACCGGGCAGTCCAGCGCCTCGATGCCGCGCGCGCCCAGCGCCGCGGCGATCTCGCGCGTGACGATCGGCGAGATGGTGCTGTGGTCAATGCAGATGGCGCTGGCGGCGGCGCCGTGGATCACGCCTTGCTCGCCCAGCAGCACTTCGCGCACGTCTTCGGACGAGGTCACGTTGGTGAAGACGACGCTGGCGCCGCGCGCGGCTTCGGCGGGCGTGAAGAACGGTTCCGCACCCATGGCGCGCGCGGCCTCGGCGGCCTCCGGGCGGCGTACGAAGGCGTGCACGGTGTGGCCGGCCGCCAGCAGGTGGCGGACCATGTGCGAGCCCATGGCGCCCAGGCCGATAAAGGCAACGGTGGTGGGGGTGGTGGTCATGCGATGCTTCCTTAGGCTTGATGCAGGCTACTTTTCGCCCGCATAGGCGAATTTGCCATTGCGGATCACCCCCATCACGCGCGAACGCTGGTCGAAGCCCTGGTGGTCCTTCGGGTTCATGTTCATCACGCCGTTGGGGATGGTGAGGTTGGTGGTGGTTTCCAGCGCGTCGCGCATGGCGGCGCGGAATTCGCGCGTGCCGGGCTGGGCGCCGTTCTTGAGCGCGCGGCGCGCGGCATCGTCGAGCAACATCCAGGCGCCCCAGGCGTCGCCGGCGAACTGCGTCACGCTGTCGGCGCCGTACTTGCCCTCGTAGCGGTTGACGAAGTCCAGCGCCACCTTGCGCACGGGGTGGCTCTCGGGCAGCTGGCGCGCGACCACCACCGGGCCGGTCGGGAACAGCGTGCCTTCCACGTCCTTGCCGCCCATGCGCAGGAAGTCCCAGGTGGCGATGCCGTGGGTCTGGTAGACCTTGCCCTTGTAGCCGCGCTCGCCCAGCGTCTTCTGCGGCAGCACCGAGGGCGTGCCGGCGCCGGCGATCAGGATGGCATCAGGGTTGGCGGCCATCAGCTTGAGTACCTGGCCGGTCACCGAGGTGTCGTTGCGCGAGAAACGCTCGTTGGCAACGACCCTGATCTTGCGCACCTCGGCCAGCTTCGAGAACTCGCGCCACCAGCTTTCGCCATAGGCATCGGCAAAGCCGATAAAGCCGACCGTCTTCACGCCGTGGTTGCTCATGTACTCAGTCAGTACGGTCGCCATGTGCGAGTCGTTCTGCGGCATCTTGAAGGCCCAGCGGCGCTTGGCATCGGTCTGCGGCTCGACGATGGAGGCCGAGGCGGCCAGCGCCACCATCGGCGTCTCGCCCTCGGACACGGCGTCGAGCGCGGCGAGGGCGGTGGGGGTGATATTGGGGCCGACGATGACGTCGACCTTTTCTTCGGAGATCAGCTTGCGCACGTTGCGCACCGCGGCGGCGGGATCGGAGCTGTCGTCCAGGATCACGTAGTGCGCCTTCTGGCCGCCCAGCGTCTGCGGCCACATCAGCACGGTGTTCTTGGAGGGGATGCCGATCGATGCCGCCGGCCCGGTGGTAGACACGTCGACGCCGACGCGGATGTCGGCCAGCGCGGTGGCGCTGGTGAAGAGCAGGGCGGTGGCCAGCAGCAGGCGGCGCAGGGGCAGTTTCGGCATCTTGTCTCCTCCGTTCTTATATGTGACGGGAAAGGATAGCTGAACTCTGCCGGCGGAGCACCCCCGCGCGTCAGCGCGCGCCCAGCCGCCAGAGCGTGGTCACCTCGGCGGAACGCGCCGCATGCAGCGGATCGATGGCGTCGCTCGCGCGCGGATGGCGCGGGCGGATATCCGCGCGGCCCAACACCTTCAGCCCGGCGGCTTCGATCCAGCCCATCAATTCCTCGCGCGGGCGCAGGCCCAGGTGCTCGGCCAGGTCCGACAGCAGCAGCCAGCCTTCGCCGCCGGGCTCCAGGTGCGCGGCCAGTCCTTGCAGGAAGCCGCGCAGCATGGTGCTGTCCGGGTCGTAGACGGCGCGCTCGACCGGCGAGCTGGGCCGGGCCGGCACCCACGGCGGGTTGCACACCACCAGCGGCGCGCGGCCTTCGGGAAACAGGTCGGCCTCCATGACCTCGACCTGCCCGGCATAGCCGAGCCGGTCGATGTTCTCGCGCGCGCAGGCGAGTGCACGCGGGTCCTGGTCGGTCGCAACCACGCGCTTGACGCCGCGCCTGGCCAGCACAGCTGCCAGCACGCCGGTGCCGGTGCCGATATCGAAGGCGAGCGTCTTCGCCGGCAGCGGCTCGGCCGCGACCAGGTCGACATACTCGCCGCGCACCGGCGAGAACACGCCGTACCAGGGGTGGATGCGATCCTCCAGCGCCGGGATCTCCACGCCCTTCCTGCGCCATTCGCAGGCGCCGATCATGCCGAGCAACTCGCGCATCGACGCCACATAGGGCTCGTCCGCCGGGCCGTAGGCCTGTTCGCAGGCCTCGCGCACGTCGGGCGCCCGGCGCAGCGGCACGCTATGGTCGGCCTCGAAGGGCAGCAGCAGCATGCCCAGCGTACGGGCGCGCTGCGACTGCGCCAGCCGGTGCAGGTGGAAGGCCTCGGTGGGTGAGTGCGGCGCCGCGGCCTTGGCCTTCTGGCCGGGCCGGCTGGCCTTCTTGGGCTTGCGCTCGGTGCGGCGGGCTATGGCCTGCAGCAGCTGGCGCGCGTTCTGGAAGTCACCGCGCCACAGCAGCGCGGTGCCTTCGCAGGCCAGGCGGTAGGCGGTGTCGGCACTGGTGGTGTCGTCGGCGATCACCACGCGCCGGGGCGGCGGGTTGCCGGCTTCGGAGCGCCACGCGGCGCTGCGCTCGACGCCGTCTTCGGTCCAGTGGATCCGGGGCTGGCTGTCTGTGCTCACAGGACCTCCGGGCGGCGGGGCGTGACGGGAAAGAAATGCATGTTGTTCTGCTTCTATATAGAGGGAGGGCGGCAGCGTGCCGCGCTCAGAGTTCGTAGGCTTCGTGGTCGCCGGACATGGCCTGCTCGACCAGCTTGCGGTTCAGCGTCGGCGAGAACAGCTCGATGAAGGTGTAGACAAAGCTGCGCAGGTAGGCGCCCTGCTTGACCGCCAGGTGCGTCACATTGCTGCCGAACAGGTGTCCGGCCGGAATCCCGCGCAGGTTGCGGTCGCGCTCGGCATCATAGGCCACGCCGGCGACGATGCCCACGCCCAGACCGATCTCCACGTAGGTCTTGATCACGTCCGCGTCGATGGCCTCCAGCACGATGTCCGGCTTCAGGTGGCGCAAATCGAAAGCCTTGTCGATCTTGGGCCGCCCGGCGAAGTTGGGATCGTAGGTGATCAGCGGGTAGCCCATCAGGTCTTCCAGCGCCAGGTGCTTCTTGTCCAGCAAGGGGTGCTCCGGTGGCGTAATCACCATATGCGTCCACTGGTAGCCCGGCAACGACACCAGGTTCTTGTCGTCGGTGATGCCCTCGGTGGCGATACCGATATCGGCCTGGTCATGCAGCAGCATGTCGGCGATCTGCGCCGGGTTGCCCTGCTGGATCGACAGCCGCACCTTGGGGTAGCGCTTGGTGAACTCGCCGATCACCCGCGGCAGGGCGTAGCGGGCCTGCGTGTGGGTGGTGGCGATGGTGAAGTTGCCCTGGTCCTGTGCGGCATAGTCCATGCCGACGCGCTTCAGGCTCTCCACCTCCTGCAGGATCTTTTCCACGGAGCTGAGGATGCGCCGCCCGGGCTCGGTCAGGCTACGGATGCGCTTGCCGTGGCGCGTGAAGATATCGACACCCAGCTCTTCTTCCAGCTCGATGATGGCCTTGGACACGCCGGGTTGTGACGTGTAGAGCGCCTTGGCGGCCTCGGTCAGGTTGTAGTTCTGCCGGACGGCCTCGCGCACGAAACGGAACTGGTGGAGGTTCATATATCTAGGTTCGTATAAACAAACAACTTCTTATTAGTTTGAGGTATGAGGCCAGTTTATTACGATTCTCGAACTTTGTTAATAAACAGCCTGCCCTTAGTGCGTCCTCTCGCAGCAGCCACTTTGTGATGCGAGACCCACGGGCCAGGCTCCAGCCGAGTCCTCCATGTCTGTTGCCTATACCGTTTCCGGTCTGTTTGTAGGCGTCCTCGTCGGTCTGACCGGGGTGGGTGGAGGCTCGTTGATGACGCCCCTGCTGACGCTGCTGTTCGGCTTCTCGCCGGCCACCGCGGTCGGCACCGACCTGGCCTTCGCGGCCATCACCAAGGGTTTCGGCACCATCGCGCACCGCGCCCACGGCCATGTGCAGTGGCAGGTGGTGCGGCGCCTGTGCATCGGCAGCCTGCCGACGGCGGTGGCCGCGATCCTGGTGCTCAAGAGCGCAGGTGAACTCAACGCTCAGTGGCTGCACGCGATCCGCCTGACCATCGGCGTGTCAGTGCTGCTGACCGTATTGTCGCTGCTGTTCCGCAAGCAGATGCTGGCCTGGCTGGAACGCAATCCGCGCTTCCAGCTGCACGGCCGCGCCCAGGTCATTGCCACCATCGCGGTTGGCGCCGTGATCGGCGTGCTGGTCACGGTGTCGTCGATCGGCGCCGGCGCGGTCGGCGCCACGCTGATCCTGCTGCTGTACCCCCATATGAAGCCGGCCGAAGTCGCCGGCACCGACATTGCCTACGCCGTCCCGCTGACGGCGATTGCCGGGCTGGGCCATGTGTGGCTCGGCACGGTCGACTGGAATTTGCTGCTGGCGCTGCTGGTGGGTTCGATCCCCGGCATCTGGCTGGGCGCGCAACTGTCGCGGGCGCTGCCCGAGCGGCTGGTGCGCGCTGCACTGGCGACCACGCTGACGCTGGTCGCCATCAAGCTCGTTTCCTGAATTCAACGAATACTGAACGGACCCCGCCATGTATCAGTACGACCAATATGACCAGCGCATCGTTGCCGAGCGCGTAGCCCAGTTCCGTGACCAGGTGCGCCGCCGCCTGTCCGACGAGCTGACCGAGGAAGAGTTCCTGCCGCTGCGCCTGCAGAACGGCCTGTACATGCAGCGTCACGCCTACATGCTGCGCGTGGCGATTCCGTACGGCCTGCTGTCGTCGAAGCAGATGCGCAAGCTGGGCCATATCGCGCGCGAGTACGACCGCGGCTATGGCCACTTCTCCACGCGTCAGAACATCCAGTACAACTGGATGGAGCTGGAGCGCGTGCCCGACGTGCTGGCCGAGCTGGCCAGCGTCGAGATGCACGCCATCCAGACCTCGGGCAACTGCGTGCGCAACATCACCACCGACCACTTCGCCGGCGTTGCGCCGGACGAGTCGGTGGACCCGCGCGTGCTGGCCGAACTGCTGCGCCAGTGGAGCACCTTCCAGCCGGAATTCGCTTTCCTGCCGCGCAAATTCAAGATCGCCATCTCCGCCTCGGCCGACGACCGCGCCGTGGTGCAGATGCACGACATCGGCATCTACGCCTACAAGAACGCCGAGGGTGAAACGCGCCTGCGCATCCTGGCCGGTGGCGGCCTGGGCCGCACGCCGATCCTGGGCTCGGTGATCAAGGACGACCTGCCGTGGCAGCACATGCTGTCGTATGTCGAGTCGGCGATCCGCGTGTACAACCGCTATGGCCGCCGCGACAACAAGTACAAGGCCCGCATCAAGATCCTGGTCAAGGCCATCGGCGTGGAGAAGTTCGCGCAGGAAGTCGAGGAAGAATGGCAGCACAGCAAGGACGGCCCGGCCACGCTGACGCAGGCCGAGTTCGACCGCGTGGCGCAGTACTTCGCACCGCCGGCCTATGAGAAGCTGGCCGATACCGACGCTTCGTACGAGAACCACCTGCTGGAAGACAAGGCCTTCGCGCGCTGGGTCAGCCGCAACGTGCACGGCCACAAGGTGCCGGGCTACGCCGCGGTGACGCTGTCGACCAAGCCGGGCGTGGCCTCGCCCCCGGGCGACGCCACCGACGCGCAGATCGAAACCGTGGCCGACCTGGCCGACCAGTTCGGCTTCGGCGAGCTGCGCGTGGCGCATGAGCAGAACCTGATCCTGCCGGACGTGAAGAAGCAGGACCTGTACGCCCTGTGGCAACTGGCCAAGAAGGCCGGCCTGGCCACCCCGAACATCGGTCTGCTGACCGACATCATCGCCTGCCCGGGCGGCGACTTCTGCTCGCTGGCCAACGCCAAGTCGATCCCCATCGCGCAGGCGATCCAGGACCGCTTCGAAGACCTGGACTACGTCTATGACCTGGGCGAGATCTCGCTGAACATCTCGGGCTGCATCAACGCCTGCGGCCACCACCACGTCGGCAACATCGGCGTGCTGGGCGTCGACAAGGACGGTTCGGAGTGGTACCAGGTCACGCTGGGCGGCGCCCAGGGCAACAAGACCGCGCTGGGCAAGGTGATTGGCCCGTCGTTCAGCGCCGAGGAAATGCCCGAGGTGGTGACCCGCATCATCGACACCTTCGTTGCCAACCGCATCGAGGACGAACGCTTTATCGAAACCCTGTCCCGCATCGGCATCGCCCCGTTCAAGGAGCGCGTTTATGCCGACAAGCAGCCGCGCGAGCGCGCTGAAGCCTGAGGACCGGAGACTGAACATGGCAAAGATTATTCAACTGCAACGCGACGGCGCCAACGTGACGCCCGTCATCGTCGATGACGCCTGGACCGTGCTGCGCGGCACCGCGGAACAACCGCTGACCGACGAGCAGATCGCCGCCGCGGCGCAAAGCCAGGACGCGGTGCTGTTCCCGCTGTCGGTGTGGCAGGCCAACGAAGCCCTGCTGGCTGGCCGCGACGTGGCCCGCACCGGCGTGTGGCTGGCCCCGGAAGACGAGCCGGGCGATGCCGCCGCATATTTCGAGCACGTGTCGCTGGTGGCGGTGGACTTCCCGGTGTTCCGCGATGGCCGTGGCTTCTCGACCGCCTACCTGCTGCGCACCCGCTACAACTGGAACGGCCAGCTGCGCGCCATCGGCGACGTGCTGCGCGACCAGCTCAACTTCATGAAGCGCTGCGGCTTCGACGCTTTCGCGGTGCGCGCCGACAAGAACATCGACGACGCCATCAAAGGCTTCACCGAGTTCACCGTGACCTACCAGGCTTCGGTCGACGAGCCGCTGCCGCTGTTCCGCCGCGCGCGCACCGAAGGTGGTGCCGTGCAGTCGAAGGAAACGGCATGAGCACGGTGCTGAGCGAGATCGCGGTAGTCGATGCCGGTGCGGTGTCGGGACTGCGGCCGCCCGCGCTGTGGGTGGCGCCGGAGTACACCGGCAGCATTGAAGCGCTGGAGCAGAAGGAACGCGAGCTGGCCGAGCGCCTGGCCGGCATCGCCTCGCGCTTTTTCCGCGCGCGTTTTGCCTCGAGCCTGGCGGCCGAGGACATGGTGCTGACCGATGCCATCCTGCGCGGAACCCCCGCCGTGCGCGCTGGCATCCGTGTCTTCACGCTGCAGACCGGACGCCTGCACGCCGAGACGCTGGCGGTGCTGGACAAGGTGCAGTCGCACTACGGCTACAGCATCGAGCAGTTCACGCCGGACACCGACGCGGTCGAGAACTACCTGAAGAAGAACGGCCTGAACGGTTTCTACGACAGCATCGACCTGCGCAAGGAGTGCTGCGGCATCCGCAAGGTCGAGCCGCTCAACCGCGCGCTGTCGCACGCCGACGCCTGGATGACCGGCCAGCGCCGCGAGCAGGCCGTGACGCGCGCCGAGCTGCCGTTCGAGGAAATGGACGAGGCCCGCGGCATCCCCAAGTTCAATCCGCTGGCGGACTGGAGCGAGGCCGAGGTGTGGGCCTACCTGAAGCGCCACAACGTGCCGATCAACGGCCTGCACGCCAAGGGCTATCCCAGCATCGGCTGCGAGCCGTGTACGCGTGCCGTGCGCGCGGGCGAGGATGTCCGCGCGGGACGTTGGTGGTGGGAGAGCAAGGACTCGAAAGAGTGCGGGCTCCACGAACAGAACATCAAGCATTGAGGCCGGGACAAATGGGCATCATGAACGACATCGCAGAAGCCACCAACAGCGTGGCGCACCTGTTGCAGGTGCAGAACGACCACCTCGACCGGCTGGAAGCCGAGTCGATCTACATCATCCGCGAGGTGGTGGCCGAGTGCCGCAACCCGGCGCTGCTGTTCTCGGGCGGCAAGGATTCGATCGTAATGCTGCACCTGGCGCTGAAGGCCTTCCGCCTGGGCGACCGCAAGATCGAGCTGCCGTTCCCGCTGGTGCATATCGACACCGGCCACAACTATCCGGAAGTGATCGCGTTCCGTGACCAGCGCGTGGCCGAACTGGGCGCACGCCTGGTGGTGGGCCATGTGGAAGACTCGATCAAGCGCGGCACCGTGCGCCTGCGCAAGGAAACCGATTCGCGCAACGCCGCGCAGGCCGTGACGCTGCTCGAAACCATCGGGGCGCACCAGTTCGACGCGCTGATGGGCGGTGCCCGCCGCGACGAAGAGAAGGCTCGCGCCAAGGAACGCATCTTCTCGTTCCGCGACGAGTTCGGCCAGTGGGACCCGAAGGCCCAGCGCCCCGAGCTGTGGAGCCTGTACAACGCCCGCATGGCGCAGGGCGAGCAGATGCGCGTGTTCCCGATCTCGAACTGGACCGAGCTGGACGTGTGGCAGTACATCGCCCGCGAGAAGCTGGCTCTGCCGCCGATCTACTATTCGCACCAGCGCGAAGTGGTGCGCAAGAACGGCCTGCTGGTGCCGGTCACGCCGATCACGCCCAAGCAGGACGGCGACGTCAGCGAAGTGCTGTCGGTGCGCTTCCGTACCGTCGGCGATATCAGCTGCACCTGCCCGGTGGCGAGCGTCGCCGATTCGCCGGAAGCGATCATCGCCGAGACCGCGGTGACCGAGATCACTGAGCGCGGCGCGACCCGCATGGACGACCAGACCAGCGAAGCCTCGATGGAACGCCGGAAGAAAGAAGGCTACTTCTGATCCGGACGCAGCAAAGGAATTCAACATGACCCACGAATCTAACCATCAAGGCCTGCTGCGCTTTATCACCGCCGGCTCCGTCGACGACGGCAAGAGCACGCTGATCGGCCGCCTGCTGTACGACAGCAAGGCCGTGCTGTCCGACCAGCTGACCGCGCTGGCCAATGCCAAGAACAAGCGCACCGCCGGCGAGCAGATCGACTTCTCGCTGCTGACCGACGGCCTGGAAGCCGAGCGCGAGCAGGGCATCACCATCGACGTGGCCTACCGCTACTTCTCGACCGTGCGCCGCAAGTTCATCATCGCGGACACGCCGGGCCACGAGCAGTACACCCGCAACATGGTCACCGGCGCCTCGACCGCGGACGCGGCTATCGTGCTGGTCGATGCCACCCGCGTCACCGTCACCGATGGCCGTGCCGAGCTGCTGGCGCAGACCAAGCGCCACTCGGCGATCCTGAAGCTGCTGGAGATCCGGCACGTGATCGTGGCTGTCAACAAGATGGACCTGGTCGACTACAGCGAACAGCGCTTCAACGAGATCCGCACCGCCTACACCGAACTGGCCGAGCAGCTGGGCCTGAAGGACGTGCGCTACGTGCCGGTCTCCGCGCTGCGCGGCGACAACATCGTGCACGAGAGCGATGCCATGCCGTGGTACCAGGGCGAGCCGCTGCTGCCGCTGCTGGAAGAACTGCCGGTGGAAGAAGCCGCGCCCGAGGATGACGCCGCGCTGCGCTTCCCGGTGCAGCTGGTGATCCGCCAGGACGGTTCGCAGTCGGACGACTTCCGCGGCTATGCCGGCCGCATCGAAGCCGGCACCGTGCGCGTGGGCCAGAAGCTGCGCGTGCTGCCCGCCAACCGCGATGCCGTGGTGGCCGAAGTGCTGACGCCCAACGGCGCGGCGCAGTCCGCCAACGTTGGCGACACGGTCACCGTGCGCCTGGCCGAGGACGTCGATGTATCACGCGGTGACATGTTCGTCGCCGCCGATGCCACCACCGCGCCGGCCAAGAAACTGCAGGCCGACCTGTGCTGGTTCGACGACGAGTCGCTGAACCCGGCGCGCAAGTACGTACTCAAGCACACCACGGCCAGCGTGTTCGCGCGCGTGTCGGCGGTGGACCGCGTGCTGGACGTGCATACGCTCTCGCACGAGACCGGCCGCCACGATATCCGCCTGAACGATATCGGTTCGGTGCAGATCTCGCTGCAGAAGCCGATCGTGTGCGATGCCTATGGCGACAACCCGGCAACGGGCGCCTTCGTGCTGATCGACGAAGCGACCAACCACACGGTGGCCGCAGGCATGATCCGTGCGTTCTCCTGATCGGTAACGAACAGGATGGGGCAAGAGATGGACAAGCAGGCGCAGAAGACTTACGGCAAGGTGTACCTGATCGGGGCAGGCCCCGGTGCGGCAGACCTCATTACGGTGCGTGGTGCACGGCTTTTGGGCGAAGCCCAGGTGGTGCTGCACGATGCACTGGTGTCGCCGGAGATGCTGGCCTGGTGTCCGCAGGCGGAACTGGTCGAGGTGGGCAAGCGCTGCGGGCAGCGCTCCACCGCGCAGCTGTTCATCAACCGGCAGATCGTCGACCTGGCCAGCAAGTACGAGCGCGTGGTGCGTCTCAAGGGCGGCGACCCGATGCTGTTTGGCCGCGCCGACGAGGAACTGCAGGCGCTGGAAGCGGCCGGCATCGAGTATGAGGTGGTGCCGGGCATCACCGCCGCGCTGGCCGCCGCCTCGGCGATCGGCAAGCCGCTGACCAAGCGCGGCGTGTCGCGCAGCGTGGCCTTTGCCACCCAGGCCAAGGCGGCGGACGGTGAAGGCTCGTCCGATATCGAAGCCGCGGTCAAGGCCGATACGCTGGTCTACTACATGGGCCGCGACCAGGCCGCCTCGATCGCCGCGCAACTGATCGCGCACGGCAAGCCCGCGTCGACGCCGGCATGGGTGGTCGAAGCCGCCACGACGGCGCGGCAGCGCAGCCGTGAATTCACCCTCGGCCAGATGGCGGCGGGCGAGGCCGCGGCCTGGATCGATCCGGTGCAGCCGAGCCTGCTGATGATCGGCGCGGCACTGGCCGCACGCGCGACGGAAACGCCGCGCGACGAGGCTGGGGAGACCACCACGGTCTGCACGCCGCGCGCTGCCTGATTTCCGCGCCAGCGCCAAAACAAGAAGCCCTGTGACGGCATGTCGCCGTCACAGGGCTTCTTGTCATTGGGACGTGGGTCAGGCCTGTCCGGAACCGGTTCCCGGCAGCGAGGCGATGCAATAGGCCGCAATCGCATCCAGCACCGCATCGGCTTCGCCCACCGCAGTGGCGCAGTGGATGCGCAGGCCGGGATGGGTTTGCCGGCATTGGTCGAGCAGCGCCGGCAGGTCGCGCCGCAGGTGGCCGCCCTGGCCAAAGAACACCGGTACCACGGTGATGTCGGCCACGCCGTTTGCCGCCAGCCCGGCCAGCGCTTGCGGCAGTCCGGGCGACATCAGCTCGAGGAAAGCCAGCCGCACCTCGCACTGGGGCAGGGCGGTCGCCAGCTTCTGCTGCAAGCGGTCGAACGGCTCGCGCCAGCGCACGTCGCGCGCGCCATGGGCGAACAGTACGAGGGCCTGGCCGGACGACGTCATGGCGGCGCGCCCCTCAGTGCCGGTCCACCCAGCGCAGCGCCAGCAGCGCCACCATCAGGTAGAGCGTGCCTGGCACCAGCGCCGAGATGATCGGTGGCCACGTATGCAGCAGCCCCACGTGCGAGAACAGCGTGTTCGACAAGTGGAACGACAGCCCCAGCATGATGCCGCCGAATACCTTGACGCCGACCGCGCCGGCACGCGCGTGCAGATAGGCGAAGGGCAGGGCCAGCGCCACCATCACGAACAGCGTCAGCGGGTAGATCACCTTCTTCCAGAAGGCGATCTCGTAGCGCTGGGTGTCCTGCTTGTTGTCGCGCAGGTGGCGGATGTAGCGGAACAGGTCCAGCGTCGACATGCGCTCAGGCGTCACCAGCAGCACCGACAGGATCTGCGGCGTCAGCTCGGAATGCATGGTGACGCGCGGGAACTTGACCTGCTCGGCGCGGAAGACCGGCGCCAGCGCGTCGCTGCGCGGGGCGGGCTGCGCTGCACGAGCCGGTTGCGCCAGCTCGGCAAAGCGCGTTTCGCTGACGCCCTGCAGCTCCCACGACTGGCCGCCCTGGTAGCGCCCTTCCTGCGCCACGCGGATCACGCGCAGGCGGTACTGGGGATCGAACTCGTAGATGGTGATGCCGGTAATGGTCTGGTCCGGACGCAGCCCGGCGACGTTGACGAAGCGGGTGATCTCGCCCCCGTCGGTGGCGTCCTTGTCGCGGTCCTTGACCCAGACGCCGGAACGGAAGCCTGCCGACACCGTCGCGCCGATCGCCTCGAGCTTGACCTTCTGCGCATACTGCTCGGCACGCGGCCCGATGAACTCGCCGAAGATAAAGGTCACCAGCGCCAGCGGCACCGCCAGCTTGAACAGCGAGAACAGCGCCTGGCGCGTGTTCAGGCCGGCCACGCGGAAGATGGTGAATTCGGACTGGCTGGCGAGCTGCGAGAACACGTAGATCGCGCTGATCAGCACCGCGATCGGCAGCACCTCGTACACTCGCGTGGGCGCCTGCAGCAGCACGTGGAACAGCGCCACCAGCGAGGTGTACTGGCTGTTGACGTTCTCCAGCTCATTGAGCATGTCGAAGAACACGAACAGCGACAGCACCGCGAACAGGATGAAGGCGAACACGCTATAGACCAGCCGGCCGAAGTAGCATTCGTAGACGCGCAGGATCCTCATGCCCGGCCTCCTGTGGCATTGCGGCGGCGCAGGCCGAACACGGCCCTCCAGCCGCCCAGGCTGCGGTTCTGGCGGTAGCGGAACAGCATCAGCGCCCCCAGGAACACCAGCAGGTGGATTGGCCACCATGCCAGCCAGAAGGGGATTGCGCCCGAGCGCACCCAGGACTGCGTCAGGTTGACCAGGTTGCTGTAGGTCAGGTAGATCAGCACCGCGAACACCAGCGGCGTGTAGCGGCCCAGGCGCGGGTTAACGTAGGCCAGCGGGATTGCGATCATCACGAAGTTGAAGGCGAGGATCGGCAGCGAGATGCGCCAGATCAGCTCGCCCAGGTTCTCGCGCGTGGGGTTGCGTATCAGCTCGATGGTGTCGCGGCTCTTGGGCGGCAGGTTGGCCGCGGACTCGGGCGGCTTGTTGTCCACCTTGACCGCATAGCGTTCGAACTCGACGATGCGGTAGTCGATCTGGCCGGGCGTGCCGGAGTAGCGGCGGCCGTTCTCCATCACCACCAGGCGGTCGCCGTTGGGCATGGTCTCGAAGCTGCCCTGGTGGGCCAGCGCCACGCCGATCTTGCTGGCCTCGGAATTGGCGACGAAGACATTGCGCGCATGCTTCATGTCGGCGTCGATGCCCTCGATGAACAGCACGTAGTTGGCCTTGGCGGGCTCGATAAAGCGCCCGGCGGCGATCATCGAGATCACGCCGCGCTGCTCGAAGCGGTCGCGAAAGAGCGCGCTCTGCTGGTTGGCCCACGGCCAGGCGAACACGCCCAGCAGCAGTGCCAGCACGATGAGGGGCGCGGCGAACTGCAGCACCGGCTTGACCAGGTCGCGCAGCGAGATCCCGGCCGAGAACCACACCACCATCTCCGAATCCTTGTACCAGCGCGTGAGCACGATCAGGGTGGAAATGAAGAGCGTGGCCGACAGCAGGATCGACAGGTAGCCGATGGTGGCCAGGCCGATCAGCATCAGCACGTCGTTGGGACTGGCCTTGCCGTTGGCGGCCAGCCCCAGGATGCGGATCACGAGCGACGTGAGCATGAAGGTCAGCATCACCAGGAACACCGCCCCGGCGGTGTAGGCAAGCTCGCGTCGCAGGGCTTGTTGAAGGATCATGCGGGTTCGGTTCCGGGCTGCCGGCCGGCGCGGGCGATGTGCCGTGCAAGATGTGCCTGGGAGAACAGCTGACAAGACAGCGGGCTGTCAGCGGGGCGGATCAGCAGCGGCAGGTCGCGGGTGAAAATCGCGGATAATGGAGGCTTTCGTGTCTAACGAGCCCCTGGAAGGAAGCGCGATGGAATTTAGCACAAAAGCCCTGGATTGGAGCAAAGCCGGCCAAAATGGTTTCCTGGCGACCAAGACCGACTGCCTGGTGGTCGGCCTGTTCGAAGGCCAGAACCTCGCCGGCGTGGCCAAGGCACTGGACGTGGCCACGAAGGGCTTGGTGGCGCGGCTGGTCAAGCAGGGTGACTTCGAGGGCAAGCGCGGCACGCAGCTGATGCTGCACGAAGTCGCCGGCGTGGGCGCCGCGCGGGTGCTGCTGGTGGGCCTGGGCAAGGAAGCCGAGTTCTCGGACAAGGCCTTTGCCGATGCCGTGCGCACCGCGGTGCGTGCCTTGTCGTCCACGCGTGCGGCCTCGGCACTGTGGTGCCTGGCGCAACAGGCGCCGCTGCAGCGCGACGTCGCCTGGTCGGTCATCACCACCATCACGCTGGTGCGCGACGCCGGCTACCGCCTGCTGGAGCGCCACCCGGGCCTGAAGCGCGCCAATGCGCACAATGCGGCCAACAATGTGGCCAACGGCAAGCCTAACGGCACTGACAAATCCTCGCTGCGCAAGGTCGTGATCGCCGTGGACAGCGATGAGGCCCGCGCCGCCACCCAGGCCGCGGTGCGCGGCACTGCCATCGCCAACGGCATGGAACTGACCCGCGACCTGGGCAACCTGCCGTCCAATATCTGCACCCCGACCTACCTGGCCAGCACCGCGCGCAGCATCGCCAAGCGCCACAAGCTCAAGGCCGAAGTGCTGGGCCGCAAGCAGATCGAGGCGCTGAACATGGGCGCCTTCCTTGCCGTGACCAAGGGCAGCGAAGAGCCCCCGCAGTTCATCGTGCTGCGCTATGACGGCGGTGGCGCCAAGCAGGCGCCGGTGGTGCTGGTGGGCAAGGGCATCACCTTCGACACCGGCGGCATCTCGCTCAAGCCGGGCGAGGGCATGGACGAGATGAAGTACGACATGTGCGGCGCCGCCTCGGTGCTGGGCACCATCCAGGCCGTGGCCGAGATGGGCCTGAAGCTCAATGTGATCGCCGTGGTGCCGACCTGCGAGAACATGCCCAGCGGCATCGCCACCAAGCCGGGCGATGTCGTCACCAGCATGTCCGGCCAGACCATCGAGGTGCTGAACACCGACGCCGAAGGCCGCCTGATCCTGTGCGATGCGCTGACCTACGTGGAGCGCTTCAAGCCGGCCGCGGTGATCGACGTCGCCACGCTGACCGGCGCCTGCATCATCGCGCTGGGCCATGTCAACAGCGGCCTGTACGCGCGCTCCGACCTGCTCGCCGACCAGTTGCTGCAGGCCGGCCGCCGCGCCATGGACACCGCCTGGCGCATGCCGCTGGACGACGAGTACCAGGACCAGCTCAAGTCCAACTTTGCCGACATGGGCAATATCGGCGGCCGCCCGGCGGGCAGCGTCACCGCGGCCTGCTTCCTGTCGCGCTTTACCGAGAAGTACGACTGGGCCCACCTGGACATCGCCGGCACCGCGTGGAAGAGCGGCGCGGCCAAGGGCGCCACCGGCCGCCCGGTGCCGATGCTGACGCAGTTCCTGATGGACCGCGCGGCCTGACCGCGGTGGGCAACACAGGCATCGACAGTCCATGACGCGCATCGACTTCCACAGCAACGTGCCGGACGTGCTCGGCTATGTCTGCCGGCTGGTCCGCAAGGCCTACGGCGCCGGGCAGAAGGTAGTGATTCATGGTGCGCCGGCGCAGCTGGCGGACCTGGACGCGCGCCTGTGGACGTTCTCGGCACTGGACTTCCTGCCGCATTGCGGGCTCGACAGCCCCAATGCGGCGGTCACGCCGATCCTGCTGGCGGCCACGACTGAGGGCGTGCCGCACCACCAGCTGCTGATCAACCTGGCCGACGAGGCGCCGGCGCAATTTGCCAGCTTCGAACGCCTGATCGAGGTAGTGGGCGCAGGGGATGCCGCGCGCGAGGCCGGCCGCCAGCGCTACCGCTTCTATCGCGAACGCGGCTATCCGCTGACGCACCACGACATCGGCCAGCCCAAGGGAGACGCCGCATGAGCGAACGCACCACCTCGCGGGTGATCCCGCGGCTCGGGCCCAACGACAGCATTCCGTTGCTGACTGAGGTTGTGGAACTGCCGGATGCCGATACCGCGGCACCAGCCCACGCGGGCACCGCGGTTGACGATGGCGTGATCGATACGTTTGGCATGGGCGATTCCGGGCTCGTGATGCAGGTTGGCGATACCGGCGATGCTGCACTGGACGAAGCGCTGGTGCCGGAACAACGGCCAGACGAGCCGGGCGAGGACGACCTGCGCGCGGTGCGCACCGAGCTGCTGAGCCGCGTGATGATGCGTTTCCGCACCGAATGGCCCCAGGTAGTCGCCGCCCATACCGAAGCCACGCTGCAGTCGCGGCTGGCACCGCTGACGGCGCAGCTGGCCAGCGAGCTGACGCAGTCGCTGGAGGCGCGGCTGGTGGAGTGGCTGGATGCGACGCTGGAGGAGATCGAGAGGACGCCGGGGAAGGATTGAGGGCGCCTGAAGGGCTGGAGCAAACCGGCGGGGCTCGACAGACACGGTGTCAAGTCCTGCCATAGGTTGACACCTTTCTGCAGCGCGCTTGGCCGATCAGGCTGAGGTCATAAACGCCCGATGGATTTCATCGGGCGTTTTGTATTTCAGGGCCTGGTGCGGCCGTTCTCGGTTGTAGATCTGCACCGACTGTTGGACCATGCGGGCGGCTTGCTGTAGGTCGGCAGGGCGTTGCAACAGGAATTCGCTCTTGAGGATGCCGTTGATGCGCTCGGCCATGGCATTTTGATAGCAGTCGTAGCCGTCGGTCATGGAGCAGATCAGGCCGTGGCGCGCGTGGATGGCTTGGTAGTAGGTCGAACAATACTGGATCCCTCGGTCCGAGTGATGGACCAGCGGCTGCCGGGTGCGGCGTCCTCGCAGCGCCATCTTGAGTGCTTGGCTGACCTGCTCGGTCTGCAAGCTGTCATGCACGTGGTACCCGACGATCTTGCGCGAGAAGGCATCAGTCACCAAGCTTAAATAGACGAACTGCTGCGCCGTCGGTAAGTAGGTGATGTCGGCCACCCAAACCTGTTCTGGCGCGTCCGGTACCACCTTTTGCGGACCGTCCTTGAGCAGATTGGGATGACGCCGGAAGCGGTGATGACTGTGTGTGGTCTTGTGGTAGGCCCGCTGCGGCACGACCAACAGTCGCGCTGCACGCAGGATATTGAACAGGCGATCACGGCCGACCTGGATGCCAGCCTCGGCCAAAGAGGGGCGCAGGACATGCTGTAGTTTGCGCGTCCCCAGACGTGGCTGACGCAGCCGGACGTGCTTGACCAAGGCGCACACTTTGGCGTCGCGTGCTATTTGCCGAATCTCGCTGTGCTGGCGCTTGTAGTACGCCTGGCGGCTGATGCCCATATGGCGGCAGGCCCTGCTGATGCTTAGCCCTTGGACGAGCTTTTGCGCGAGGACCTGCCCGAAGGCTTTTTTACGACGCGCACCCCGTGTTCCTTTTGGATCACGTCTATCACTGCTTCGAACAGGCGTGCTTTCTCCTGGGCCTCCCGCAATTGCACCTCCAACTCCTTGATGCGCTGCTCGGGCGTGAGCGGTTTGGGCTTGCTGGATTGATTTCCCATCGTGATTTTGGCCGCCCCTGGCGAGGCGCTCCAGTCCTGGAGTCCGTGCTTGCGTAACCATACCAGCACGGTCGAGCGACCTTGAATGCCATAGCGTTCCTGTGCCTCTTTGTAGGTCAGCTCGCCTTTTTCCACCTGCTCAACTACTGCCAGCTTAAAAGCCAGCGTGTAATCTCGCTGAGTTCGCTTTTGTACCGTCTCCAAGGGGACTCTCCTTCTCCTACTGGAAAAGTGTCAACCTTATTCAGGACGGGTCACGGCAAACAAAAAAGCCTGCGAATCGCTCGCAGGCTTTTTTGCATCAGCGCGGACGAGGATCAGTCCGTCACTGCCCCCTTGCTCGCCGTTGACGCCAGCTTCGAGAACTTAGCCAGCACGCCGCGGGTATAACGCGGCGCCGGCTGCTTCCAGTCGGCACGGCGCTTGGCCAGCTCTTCATCGGAAACATTCAGCTGCAGCAGCAGCTTGTGCGCATCGATGGTGATCGAGTCGCCTTCCTGCACCAGCGCAATCGTGCCGCCCACATACGCTTCCGGCGCCACGTGGCCAACCACCATGCCCCAGGTGCCACCAGAGAAGCGGCCGTCGGTAATAAAGCCAACCGATTCGCCCAGCCCCTTGCCGATGATGGCCGAGGTCGGGGCCAGCATTTCCGGCATGCCAGGGCCGCCCTTGGGGCCGAGGTAGCGCAGCACCAGGATGTCGCCGGCGTTGATCTTGTCGGCCAGGATGGCTTCCATCGCGCTCTGCTCGTCCTCGAACACGCGCGCCGGGCCGGTGATGACCGGGTTCTTCAGGCCGCTGATCTTGGCGACCGCGCCTTCTTCGGCCAGGTTGCCCTTCAGGATGGCGAGGTGGCCTTCGGCGTAGAGCGCCTTCTCGATCGGCAGGATCACGTCCTGGTCGGCACGCGGGGTGTCGGGCACGTTTTCCAGCTCTTCAGCCAGCGTGCGGCCGGTGATGGTCAGGCAGTCGCCATGCAGCATGCCGGCCTTCAGCAGGATCTTCATGACCTGCGGGATGCCGCCTGCCTTGTGCAGGTCCGTCGCCACGTACTGGCCCGACGGCTTCAGGTTGCAGATCACCGGCACCTTGCGGCGGATGCGCTCGAAGTCGTCGATGGTCCATTCCACTTCAGCGGCGTGGGCGATGGCCAGGTAGTGCAGCACGGCGTTGGTCGAGCCGCCGGTGGCCATGATCAGCGCCACGGCGTTCTCGATCGACTTGCGCGTGATGATGTCGCGCGGCTTGATGTCCTTCTTGATCGCCTCGACCAGCACGCGTGCCGATTCGGCGGCGCTGTCGACCTTCTCCTGGTCCGGGTTGGCCATGGTCGACGAGTACAGCAGCGACATGCCCAGCGCCTCGAACGACGAGCTCATGGTGTTGGCGGTGTACATGCCGCCGCACGAGCCGGTCGACGGGCAGGCGTTCTTTTCCACGCCTTCGAAGTCTTCCTGGCTCATGCGGCCGGCGGTGAATTCGCCCACGGCCTCGAACGACGACACGATGGTCAGGTCCTTGCCCTTCCAGTTGCCCGGCTTGATGGTGCCGCCGTAGACGTAGATGCCCGGCACATTGGTGCGCGCCAGTGCGATCATGCCGCCCGGCATGTTCTTGTCGCAGCCGCCGATCACGACCACGCCGTCCATCCACTGGCCCTGCGCGGCGGTCTCGATGCAGTCGGCGATGACTTCACGCGAGATCAGCGAGTACTTCATGCCCTCGGTGCCCATCGACATGCCGTCCGAGATAGTCGGCGTGCCGAACACCTGCGGGTTGGCGTCCGAGGCCTTGATGGCGTCGATGGCCGCATCGGCCAGGCGCTGCAGGCCGGCGTTGCAGGGGGTGATGGTCGAGTGGCCGTTGGCGATGCCCACCATCGGCTTGTCGAAGTCTTCCTTCTTGTAGCCGAGTGCGTAGTACATCGAACGGTTGGGGGAACGCGCCACGCCTTGCGTGATGTTCTGCGAGCGTTTGTTGAATGCCATGGTGGGGGAATCTCCGGGGGATCTTCAGTGCCGCCCCGCGCGGGTTGCGTGTGCAAACGGCGCACGGCGGCGATGTTGTGGGCGAAGGATGCCGCTTGCGTTTTGGTGTGTCAAATATATTATTTGACCTTTATTGAGTCGAAAAACATATCAGGGAGCCGATTTGGACCTGCGCCAGCTGCGTTACTTCGTCACAGTGGCGGAAGAGTTGCATTTCGGCCGCGCAGCCCATCGCCTGTCGATGACGCAGCCGCCCCTGTCGCAGCAGATCCAGGCGCTGGAAGAGGAAATCGGCGTGCAGCTGTTCGTGCGCACGCGGCGCTCGGTGGCGCTGACCCCGGCCGGACAGCAGTGGCTGCCGGAAGTGCGTCGCGTGCTGGCCGACGCCGCGGCGTTGCCCGGGCTGGCACAGCGGCTGGCACGCGGTGAGGTGGGGTCGCTGTCGCTGGCCTTCGTCAGCACGGCCGACTACGGCATCCTGCCCGACCTGCTGCGGCGCTTTCGCGCGCGCCACCCCGAGGTGCAGTTGCAGTTGCGCGAGGCTACCAGTGACGTGCAGCTCGAAGCGCTGATGGAAGGCGCGATCGACGCCGGCCTGGTGATCCGCCCGCAGCTCCCGGCCATGCCGCACGGGCTGGCCTACCTGCCGCTGGTCAGCGAGCCGCTGGTGCTGGCCGTGCCCGACGGCTGGCGCCCGGCGGGCGGGGCGCTGGCGGCCAATGGCACGGTGTCGTTGCGCGAGGCGGCCCATGAGCCGCTGATCATCTTCCCGCGCCGAAGCGCGCCGGCGTTTTATGACATCATTACGGGCTACTATGCGCGCGAGGGTCTGGCGCCGGTGATCGCGCAGGAAGCCATCCAGATGCAGACCATTGTCAGCCTGGTGTCGGCCGGCATGGGCGTGGCGCTGGTGCCGGCGTCGCTGTGCAACCTTCGCCGCACCGGCGTGTCGTACCTGGCGCTGCGCGAGGCCGGCCCGCAGATTGAGACCGGCCTGGTCTGGCGCGACGGTGCGTCCGCCGGTGCGGCGGGCGCGGCCGGCGTGGCGCCGGTGCTGCGTTCCTTCATCGAGATCGCGACCGCGCTCGCGCACGAGACGGCCGCCACCGCCGGGCAAGACCCTCGCTGACTACGTGCGGGCCCAGGCCCGTCCCCAACTCCATTCACGCCAACATGCTGATTCATCCCCAGTTCGACCCGGTTGCCATCCACCTGGGCCCGCTTGCCATCCGCTGGTACGGGCTGATGTACCTGGCCGGCTTCGTCATGTTCCTGTGGTTCGGGCGCCTGCGCATCCGCCAGCCACAAATGGCGGCCAAGGGCTGGACCACGCGCGACCTGGACGACATGCTGTTCTTCGGCGTGCTGGGCGTGATCCTGGGCGGGCGGCTGGGCTACGTGCTGTTCTACAAGCCGTCTTACTACCTGGCCCATCCGCTGGAGATCTTCAAGGTGTGGGAAGGCGGCATGGCCTTCCATGGCGGCTTCCTGGGCGTGATCGTGGCGATGTGGCTGTTCGGCAAACTGCGCCGGCGCCACTGGATGGAAGTGACCGACTTCATCGCACCGATGATCCCGTGCGGGCTCGCCGCCGGGCGCATCGGCAACTTTATCAACGGCGAGCTGTGGGGCCGCCCGACCGACCTGTCGTGGGGCATGATCTTCCCGCAGGCCGGCGACAACATCCCGCGCCATCCGTCGCAGCTCTACCAGTTTGCCGGCGAGGGTGTGGCCCTGTTCATCATCCTGTGGCTGTTCGCGCGCAAGCCGCGCCCGATGGGCGCGGTCTCGGGCGTGTTCCTGATCGGCTACGGCGCGTTCCGCTTTGCCGCGGAGTTCGCGCGCGAGCCCGACAACTTCCTTGGGCTGCTGGCGCTGAAAATGTCGATGGGGCAGTGGCTGAGCCTGCCGATGATCCTGGCCGGCATCGCCATGGTGATCTGGGCCTACCGGCGCCAGCCCGGCGCGGATGCGCCCCAGCCGGTGGCCTGAGCGCGGGCTGCGGGTCTTCTGCGGGTCTTATTTCCCGGCCCGGCGCAGGGCGTCGATGCGCGCTTGCGTATGCGGGTGCGTCGACATGAAGTCCTGGCCGCGCTCGGGCTCGGCGTCCGACGCCGCGTCGCGCCGCTGGTCCAGCCTGACCAGCACGTCGGCCAGCGCCGCGGGGGGCAGGCCGTTGCGCTGCATGACCTCGATCGCGAAGGCATCGGCCTCGCGCTCGTGGTCGCGTGAATAGCGCAGCGTCAGCATGGCGGCCGGCACGCCGGCCAGCACCGTCGAGATATCCCCGAACAGGTAGGCCGACAGGGCGCCCAGCGCGGACGCCTGGATCACCTGTTGCAGCCCGTGGCGCATCGTTACGTGGCCGGCCTCGTGCGCCAGCACGCCCATCATGCCGGCACCGGTGCCGGCCAGGCTCACCAGTTCGTCCGTGACCACGATGGTGCCGCCCGGCAGCGCCAGCGCATTGGCGCCGAGTTCGCCGCCCTGGCGGAACAGCACCTGGTAGTCATGCCCGGCATCGCGCGGACGCGCCAGCGCCGCGAAGCCCGAACGGATGCGCTGCTGTTCCGCGGCGGGTAGCTGCGATGGCTTGACGATGCCGTTGTCCAGGCTCGCCAGCGTCAGCTTGCCGAGGTGGGCCTCCACCTCCGCCGGCACCGTATGCGCCATCACGCCCGCGCCCCACGGCAGCAGCACGTAGTAGCCCAGCACCAGCACCGCCACCAGCGCGGCCACCGCCAGCCCGGCCAGGCGCCAGCTGTTCTGCGCGCGCGACACCAGGCTTTCGCGATGGCCGGTGGCGGCCAGCATGTGGTCAAAGGCGGCGTGGTCGGTGATTTCGCAGAAGGCGCCGTCGGTGAAAGTCACCAGCCGCGGCGCGCGGCGCACGCGCTCGGACACGCGCAGATCCGACAAGGGCGCGCGCCGCAGCTCGGCCCCGGTGTCGTCGCGCAGCACCGCCTGCTGCGCCTCCACGGCCAGCGTGGCGGGGTGCGCGCGCGAAGTACGGCCATCGAAGAAAGTGACTGGAATCATGGCGCGCAGGCTCACAGCGCGATGTCGATGTCGTACCAGTCTACCGCTGCATCGCCCAGCGCTCCGACTTGCTGCATCTCGCCTGCGACAAAGCTGTCGAGCGGGCCGGCGGCCAGCATGGCCACGCTTTCCAGCCGGTAGCGCGCCGCGCGCACCCGTGCGAACGGCAGGTACAGGCCCAGCGTCAGCGCGATGGCGAGCAGGTTGGTGACGAAGATAAAGATCATGCGGCCAGCTTTGACCTGGCTGCGGAAGGCGTGCGGGGCCAGCGTCGTGTGGCTCCACACCACGTTCTGCAGGCGCGCCATCAGGTAGGGGCTGACCGCCAGCATGCCCAGGTAGAAGCCCACAATGCCGAAGCCGAGCAATGCGGCTGCGGCAACGCCACTCGCCCCAGGCGCCACCACAACACCCAGGACGAAGCTGAGAACGACGCCGGCGATGGCCGCTGCCAGCACCACGCCGAAGGCGCGCAGGTAGACGCCGTAGAAATCGCCCGCGCCGGCGCTGAACGCAAACGGTGCCGTGCCGAAGCGGGTGTGGTCGTGCTGGTAGCGCTTGAAGCGCTGGTGCGCCAGCGGGCCCAGCAGGCCCAGCGTGAACAGCGCCGCCAGCGGCCACAGCACGAACACCCTGTAGGCCTCGGCATCGCGGCCGGTAAAGCCAAAGCGCAGGCCGCGATAGCTGGAGTTGGCCATGCGGAAGCGCAGCGAGCGCACCAGCAGCAGCGGGAACACCGCCAGCAGCGCCACCAGCATCGCCAGCGCGAGGAAGGGCGACAGATTGGACGCGACCTGGAACGCGAACGCGAGCGCAACCACGATGGCCCGGCCCTTCAGGATGGCCGACGGCTTGCCGTGGTAGTCGAAGCTGGCGCCATCGAGCCGGGTATTGCGATAGAAATACTGCAGCGTGCGGACCTTGGCCCAGGCGGAATAGATGCCAAAGGTGACGATGGTCAGCAGCACATTTACGATCCAGATACGGAAATACTCCGAGCCCGATCCGGTAAAGGACAGGCCCAGGGGCCGTGGGGCGGGATAGCGAGGGTCGGCGGGGGTGGCCGCGTTGTGCGCCGGCGGGGCGGAAGTGGTGAAATCGCTACTGCCTTGCATGGCGAAAGCTCCAGGTGGGTTTGGAAAACGACAGTGCAGGAAAAACGACAGGGAAAAAGCACCCGCTTGCCCGTTTCATTTACGTAACCAAATGAATCGGGACATTTGCGACGGTGCGCTCACATTCTCGCATTGGCAAATAATGGCGACGGCACATTCTGCATATGCAATTGCCGCCAGCCGGTTTGTTTCGTCGGCGCCATGGGAAAACCCTCGTAACACTCTAGAAACATCCTGTTACACTAGACGTATTCTGTAACAAGTTTCGGATGCGAGTCATCAATAGAATCAGAGACTTAGGATCTCTGGCACGTAAATCGCTATCCATCCTGTTACAAGATGAGCGGCATGCCACAGGCCGCCACGGCAGCGCGAGGGAGGCAGGGGTCTGGCCCGCAAGGGCAGCACCGACCAGCGTGCTTCACGGCAAACAGGGCAAACGGGAAAATCTGCGCATTAGCGCATTCCAGGGGGGCGCAGGGCCAGCGCCAGGTTTCCATGACCCACGCGGCAGACACTGTCTGACAGTGCCGCCTGCGATGACAGTTGTTACAGGCAGTACTTTCAGGCGCGGACGTTTCCTTGCGGGGAGGCAGGGAAATGTCCGCCGCACCTCTTGCCGGCGGCATTCGTCCGCTACGGCTTCCACGAATACCCCTTGTTTGCGCCGCAGCATCGAAATCCCTTGTATCGTTCGCAGCCCAATCCATAATTATGAATTATGGCGACTGGGGCGCAACCCGAGTCGCCTGGCAATACGGTGATTGGCCGCGCCAATCGCTCCATCGATCCCGAGGGTGGCATGCGCATCATCCAGCAGGCGTTGTACCTGGAAGTGGCCGACCGTCTGCGCGCCATGATCGACGCGCATACGCTGGCGCCCGGCGCCTGGATCGACGAAAGCGCGATGGCCGAGGCGCTGGGCATTTCGCGCACGCCGCTGCGCGAGGCGCTCAAGGTGCTGGCCGCCGAAGGGCTGGTGCGGCTGGAGCCGCGCCGCGGCTGCTTTGTCAACGAACTGTCCGAGCAGGACCTGGACGAGATCTTCCCGCTGATGGCGCTGCTGGAAGGCCGCTGCGCCTTCGAGGCGGCCCGCAACGCCGGGCGCGCCGACCTGGACGCGCTCGAGGGCCTGCATGCCGACCTGGCCCGCTATGCGCAGGCGGGCGACATCGACGCCTACTACGAGACCAACGCTCAGATCCACGAAGCGATCCAGCGGCTGGCGGGCAACCGCTGGCTGTCGGGCCTGATCAGCGACCTGCGCAAGGTGCTGCGGCTGTCGCGCCACAAGAGCCTGAAGCTGCAAGGCCGGATCCACGAATCCTGCGCCGAGCACCTGTCCGTCTTCGCCGCACTCAAGGCGCACGACCCGGAAGGCGCCGAAGCCATGATGAAGACCCACCTGCTGCGCCAGCGCGCCGCGCTCGAGGCGCTCGATGCCGGTGGCGCCGATGCGCCGGCCGGCCGAGCACCGCCCGCGCTGCGCGTGGCGGGCGGCGAGGAGTAAGGCCAGCGCAGGCACGCCGCAAACGATACATCGCAGTCCTTCACGTTCCGATCGATGCACCAAGGCAGGCAAGGCATGAATTCCTTCGACACGGTTGACCAGAAGATCAGTGCACCGCTGGGCGAGAGCGAGCCCGCGGGCACGAATTTCCTGTCGCGGCTGGGCCGCTGGTGGGGGCGCAAGGGCGAGGGCGAAAGCAAGGCTGCGCCTGCGGCCACGCCCGCCGATGGCGAGGCGCCGCTGCCGCCGCGCGCGGTGCGCCGCCAGCGCGAGCAGCTGCGGCTGTGCTTCGATGCGCGGCTGACCGACGGCGCCGCCAATGCCGCCGCGCAGGCGTGGCAGGCCGAGTACGAAGCCGCCGGCGAGGCCGCCCGGCGCGGCATGCTGGCGGTGCTGGCGGAGGTGGCCAGCGGCAACGGCAGCGAAGAGGCCGCGGCCGCTGACGACAAGGGCGCCCGCGCGCGCGCCCAAACCGGCCCCGGCCATTCCGGCCTGACCCACGCGCTGTCCAACGCCCGCATCCGCTTCTTCAAGCGCCTGGCGGCGCTGCACGGCCAGCGCGGCAACAGCGCCTGCGGCCTGCACTTCCTGATCCAGCTGCGCGCCGATATGCTGCGCTGGCAGCGCCGCCTATCGAACCTGCGGGGCTTGCGCGCACTCGACGACGACCTCGAGGCGCTGTTCTCCAACTGGTTCGACGTGGGCCTGCTGGAGCTGCAGCCGATTACCTGGGACTCGCCCGCGTCGCTGCTGGAAAAGCTGATCCGCTATGAGGCGGTGCATGAAATCGCCTCGTGGACCGACCTGCGCAACCGGCTCGATTCTGACCGCCGCTGCTATGCGTTCTTCCACCCGCGCATCCCGCGCGAGCCGCTGATTTTTGTCGAGGTGGCCTTCGCGCCCGAGATGGCGGCCGATGTGCATACATTGCTCGACGAGGCCGCGCCGCTGGAGGACCTGCGCCGCGTCAAGTGGGCGATCTTCTATTCGATCAGCAACACGCAGGCCGGCCTGCGTGGCGTGAGCTTCGGCAACTTCCTGCTCAAGCGCGTGATCGAGGAGGTGCAGCGCGAATTCCCGAAAGTGAAACAGTTCGCGACGCTGTCGCCGATCCCCGGGTTTGCCGACTGGCTGCGCAAGCAGGACGGTGCGAGCGTGTCGGGCGTGCTGGGCGACAAGCGCCTGGGGCGCTGGAACGAACGCCACGGCAAGGCACCCGCGGACGGCGCGGCATGGCTGGAAGCGCTGGCGCCCGATGCCACCGACACGCTGATCCGCGATACCGCGATGACGCTGGCCGCGCATTTCCTGGTGCGCGAACGCAAACAGTCGATGCCGGCCGACCCGGTGGCGCGCTTCCACCTGGGCAACGGCGCCTGCGTTGAGCGCCTGAACTGGGCCGCCGACCTGTCGCGCAAAGGCCGCAGCCAGAGCTGCGGCATGATGGTGAATTACCTTTACGTGCCCGAGGCGCTGGACGACAATCTGGCACGCCTGGGCGCCGGCAACCCGCGCATCAGTCGCAGCGTCGGGAAGCTGCTGTGACCCTGGTCCGGTCACGGGGATCGCCCCCGCACAGGCGGCGCCTGGCGCGCCGTGTTTTTTCGTCGGGATTCAAGCAGTACTCGGATTGACTTTCCAAAAGAGAGAGGAGACACAAGATGAATCGTCGTCAGTTCAGCCTGGCCGCAGGCGCGCGGGCAGCAGGCATGGCTTTGGGTCTTGCCGGCATCAGTGCCGGTGCAATGCTCGCGGCACCCGCGGCCCGTGCCGATACCTGGCCGTCCAAGCCCGTCACCGTGATCGTGCCGTTCCCCGCCGGCGGCGGCACCGATGCCTTTGCGCGGCCGCTGACCGCGCAGCTGTCCAAGCAGCTCGGCAAGCAGTTCGTGATCGACAACCGCGGCGGCGCCGGCGGCACGGTCGGCGCGAGCATCGCGGCCAAGGCCGTGCCGGATGGCTATACGGTCTTTATCGGTGGGGCGCACCACGCGATCGCGCCGTCGTTCTACAAGAAGCTCGACTACGACATCGAGAAGGATTTCATCCCCGTCACGGTGATCGCCCAGCCGCCGCAGGTGGTGGTGGTCAACCCCAACCGCGTCAAGGCCAACACGCTTCAGGAGCTGATCGCCAACGCCAAGGCCAATCCCGGCAAGCTCAACTACGGCTCGGCCGGCAACGGCTCGGCCCACCACCTGGCCGGCGAGCTGTTCAAGATCCAGACCAAGACCTTTATCACCCATATCCCTTACAAGGGCGCCGGCCCGGCGCTGTCCGACCTGATCGCGGGCCAGGTCGACCTGATGTTCGACGGCCTGGGCTCGTCGGCACAGCATATCCGCGCCGGCCGCATCAAGGCGCTGGCGGTGGCTTCGAGCAAGCGCTCGGCAGCCTTCCCCAATGTGCCGACCGCGGCCGAGGCCGGGGTGCCGAATTACGAGGTCTCGACCTGGTATGCGATGTGGGTGCCCAAGGGCACGCCCAAGGAGATCGTCGACCGCCTGTACGCCGAGACCGAGAAGGCGCTGAACTCGCCTGAGCTCAAGCAGGTCTGGCTCAACAACGGTTCCGAGACGCCGGCCTTCACGCAGGAGCAGTTCGCGCAATTCCAGCGTGCGGAGATCCGCCGCTGGGCGCAGGTGGTGCAGCAGTCCGGTGCCAAGATCGACTGACGGGGCGACATGGTCAAGCTGATCCGATCCACCGGGGTGCGGCGCGAGGTGGGGCAATGAGCGGCACCGTCCTCTTCGCCACCGCGGACAGCATCGCCACCGTCACGCTGTCGCACGCCGGCAAGCTCAACGCCATCTCCGCGCAGATGTGGCGCGAGCTGGCCGCGGGCTTTGCGCGCCTGTCCGCAGACACCGCGCTGCGCTGCGTGGTGGTGCGCGGCGCCGACGGCAATTTTGCCGCCGGTGCCGATATTGCCGAGTTTCCCGCCCAGCGCGGCGACGAAGCCGCGGTGCGGCATTACCACATGGCCACCATCGCCCCGGCGCTGGCGGCGATCGCGCAATGCCCGCACCCGACCGTGGCGATGATCGAAGGCGTGTGCGTGGGCGGCGGGCTGGAGATCGCCTGCCATTGCGACCTGCGCATCGCCGCGTCGGACAGTCGCTTCGGCGTGCCGATCAACCGGCTGGGCTTCCCGATGGCGCCGGGCGAGCTGCAGGGCCTGCTGGCGCTGGCAGGCCGCGCGGCCACGCTCGAAATCCTGCTCGAAGGCCGCGTCTTCGACGCCGCCGAGGCGCGCGACAAGGGGCTGCTCACGCGCGTGGTCGCGCCCGGCGCCCTGCCGGCGGAGGTCGA
Organism: Ralstonia pickettii; assembly: GCA_050987995.1. GTDB lineage: Bacteria > Pseudomonadota > Gammaproteobacteria > Burkholderiales > Burkholderiaceae > Cupriavidus > Cupriavidus pickettii_B. Next base: position 3,615,988 of record CP158803.1, on the reverse strand, counting down.
TGCCACCGTGCGCCGCATCGCCGCCGGCGCGCCCACGGCGGCCCGCATCAACAAGGCCACCATCCGGCGCCTGGCGCCATCGCCTGCACCGCTGTCCCCAGCCGAACTCGACGCCCACTTTGCCTATGCCGAGGGCGCCGACCACGCCGAAGGCGTCGCGGCCTTCCTGGCGCGTCGCCCGCCGCAATTCCGGGGGGAGTAGCGCCACCCGGTAAGATGCGGCTTTGCCGCGGTTCCCGCCCAAGGGGTGGTAACCGCTCCTCCCCGTTTATCGCCCGATTTCCGCCGCCTTTCGTTCGATCCACACCATGAACGCCAACCTGTTCGCCCTGTTCGAATCCCGCTTTCCCGCCGACCGCACCGCCTGCTGCATCGAAACGCATGACGGCCTCTACTACAGCTGGGACGACCTCGACCGCGCCACCGCCAAGCTGGCCAACCTTCTGGCCTCGCTGCACCTGCCTGCAGGCGCGCGCGTGGCGGTGCAGGTGGAGAAGTCGCCCGAGGCGCTGTTCCTGTACCTGGCCACGCTGCGCGCCGGCTATGTCTACCTGCCGCTGAACACCGCCTACCAGGAAGCCGAGATCGACTACTTCGTCGGCAACGCCGAGCCCTCGGTGGTGGTGTGCAGCAGCAAGAATTTCGGCTGGGTCTCCAAGGTGGCGTTCCGCCACGGCGTCAACCACGTGTTCACGCTTGACGAAGACCGCAGCGGTTCGCTGCTGGCGCGGGCGGCAGGCAAGTCCGATGACTTCACGACCGTCGGGCGCCAGGACGACGACCTCGCCGCCATTCTCTACACCTCCGGCACCACCGGCCGCAGCAAGGGCGCGATGCTGACGCACCGCAACCTGTCTTCCAACGCACAGACGCTGCACGAATACTGGGGCTGGCGCAGCGACGACGTGCTGCTGCACATGCTGCCGATCTTCCACGTGCATGGCCTGTTCGTGGCTTCGCACGGTGCGCTGCTGGCCGGTGCCAAGATGATCTGGGCGCCGAAGCTCGACATGGCGCAGGTACTGAAATTCCTGCCGCGCTCGACCGTGATGATGGGCGTGCCGACCTACTACGTGCGCATGCTGCAGGAGCCGCGCTTCGACGACGACACCTGCCGCCGCATGCGGCTGTTCGTATCGGGCTCGGCGCCGCTGCTGCTGGAGACCTTCGACGCCTTCCGCGAGCGCACCGGCCACACCATCCTGGAGCGCTACGGCATGAGCGAGACCGTGATGCTGGTGTCCAATCCCTACGATCCGGCGCAGGGCGAGCGCATCGGCGGCACCGTCGGCATGCCGCTGCCGGGCGTGTCGGTGCGCGTGGTCGATGGCGAGGGCAAGGCGAGCGCCCCGGGAGAGATCGGCAATGTCGAGGTCAAGGGGCCGAACGTGTTCAACGGCTACTGGCGCATGCCGGAGAAAACCCGTGAAGAGTTCACCGAAGACGGCTGGTTCAAGACCGGCGACGTGGGCCGCTTTGGCGGCGCCATCGTCAGCCAGTCGGGCGAGCGCCAGGTGCCGGACAGCTACCTGACCATCGTCGGGCGCAGCAAGGACCTGATCATCTCGGGCGGCTACAACGTCTACCCGAAGGAAATCGAGAGCTTTATCGACGAGATGCCGGGCGTGGCGGAGAGCGCCGTGATCGGCGTGCCGCACGCGGACTTCGGCGAGGCGGTGGTGGCGGTGGTGGTGAAGAAGCCCGGCGCGGAGATCGACGAGTCGGCGCTGATCGGCACACTCAAGGGCCGCATCGCCAATTTCAAGGTGCCCAAGCGCGTGCACGTGGTGGACGAGCTGCCGCGCAATACGATGGGGAAGGTGCAGAAGAACGTGTTGAGGGAGCAGTTCGCAACGCTCTGAGCGCCGCGAAGGCGCGCCCTGCCCAGTGGCGCAGGGCGCGCCTTTCTTACTTCAGCATCTGCACAGAGCCGTTGACGGACACAGTAACCTGCGTCTTCCCACCTTCAACCGGCACCGGCGCAGCCGATTCGGCCATCATCGCCTTGGCCGCACCATACATGCGCGGCACCGGCGGCATCACGCCGGTCTCAGTCACGTTGACCTCACGGATGGTGTAGCTGTTGTAGCCGAACAGCTTGGTGGTCGCCTGCGCCTTGCTGCGGAACGAGGCGATGGCCTGCTCGGCCAGCTTGGTCTCGGCCGCCTCGCGCGCTTCGCGCGACAGCGAGAAGGCGATGTTCTGCACCTGCATCTGGTTGGCCACTTCGCCGGCCAGCTTCGATACGGCGGCGAAGTCGCGCGACTTCAAGATGACTTCGGAACGCCCGCGCCAGGTGCTGATGCGGCCGTTGCGGTCGGTACTGGGGTGGATGGTGAAGCCGCCCGATTCCGCCGTCACGCCTTGCACGCGGCGCGCCTGTGCGATCACCGCTTGCGTGCGCGTCGACAGCGCCGACGAGATCGCGCCGGGCTCGGCGCCTTCCTGTTCCGCGGCGAGCGTCAGGTGGACGATATCGGTCGGTACTTCGGCGACGGCCTGCGCGTTCAGCGACAGCACGCCCGACGGCGTTTCGGTGGGGCCGCCGTGCGCGGAGGCGACGATGGCGGTGGTGCCCAGCAGGGTGGCGGCAAGCCATTGTTTCATCTTGTTCTCCCGTAAAAACGTGATGGGTATCAGACGGAACCGGCCGGCGAAACGTTCCGCGACAATGCAAACGATTGTTACGAAGCCAGCTGGGGGCCGATCAGAACGCCTGCCACGCCTTCCACAGCATGTACGACGCCAGGCACAGCAGCAGCACTGCAAAGATCTTGCGTAGCTGGCCGACGTCCATCTGGTGCGCGGTGCGCGCACCCCGCGGCGCGGTCAGCACGCTGGCCCCGGCGATCACCACCAGCGCTGGCAGGTAGATATAGCCGAGCGAGCCCGCCGGCAGGCCGGGCATCTGCCAGCCGCTCAAGATATAGCCGGCGACGCTGGCCGCGGCGATCGGGAAGCCCAGCGCGGCCGAGGTGGCCACCGCGTTGTGGATCGGCACGTTGCACCAGGTCATGAACGGCACCGAGACGAAGGCGCCGCCCGCGCCCACCAGGCTCGACAGGAAACCAATGAGCCCGCCCGCACCCGCCATCCCGGCGAAACCGGGCAGCTGCCGGCCAGGTGTAGGGCGGCGGTTGCGCAGCATCTGCAGCGCCGAGAAGCCGACGAAGACGGCGAAAGCCAGCGACAGCCAGCTGGTCTTCAACGCCGCGAACACCTTGCCGCCGCCGATCATGCCGCCGATCAGGATGCCCGGCGCGAGTGCCAGCACTACTGGCCAGCGCACAGCGCCGCGCTGGTGGTGTGCGCGCACGGACGATAGCGAGGTGAAAAGGATAGTGCCCATCGAAGTGGCAATCGCCATATGGACGATGGCTGCCACGGGAAATCCCAGCGCGCTGAACAACAGCGTCAGGAACGGCACCATCATCATGCCGCCGCCTACGCCGAGCAGGCCGGCGCAGAAGCCGGTGAAGGCGCCGAGCGCGAGCAGCGCGGGGACCAGGACCAGCAGGTTGTCGAGCTGCATGGCTCAGCGCATCAGCTTGCCGGTGATGAAGCGCCATTCCGCCGGTGTCACCGGCGTGATCGACAGCCGGTTGCCGCGGCGTAGCACCACCATGTCGGCCAGTTCCTCATGCTCGCGCAGCTCGGCCAGCGAAATCAGCTTGCTCTTGCGGTCGAAGCGCACGTCAACCAGCAGCCAGCGCGGGGCGTCCGGCTTCGAGGCCGCGTCATGGTAGGGGCTCTTGGGATCGAACTGGGTCGGGTCGGGGTAAGGGGTAGAGCAGACTTCGGCCAGCCCGGCGATGCCCGGCTCGGGACACGACGAGTGGTAGAACAACACGCCGTCGCCGAGCTGCATGGCGTCGCGCATGAAGTTGCGCGCCTGGTAGTTGCGCACGCCGGTCCAGGGCAGCGTGCCCTCCCGGGCCAGGTCATCGATGCTGGCTTCGTCCGGTTCGGATTTCATCAGCCAGTACTGGCGGGCGCGTTTGTTCTGGTTCGGGCTCACGGCGCGGCTCAGGGATGGAAGACAGATCAGGGCACTGCGTGCGCAGGACCGGCACGCGTACGCAAAGAAAAAAGGCGATGGTTCATAACCACCGCCTTTTTAAGGGGTCCCCGCCTCGGCCGCTGGGTCGGCATCCTGAACCCAAGTGAGGTTCAGAGTGGCTGCGGAAGTCGCATTTCGGGTACATCATCCACTCAGGGAGTCCAGGCCAGGCCCAGACTATGAATGCGACGACGCGCTCGCCCACGCGACATAATCCCGCACCATGCAATGCATATCGGTTCAAGGAGTTTATGACCCTCACGAACCAGGCAGGGAAACTGTCAAACGTCTGACGCTCTGACCACATCGTTGTACCCGGAAAACCGGGTTCGCGTGCGGGATGTCAGACGTTTGCCGTTTCTAACTAGGATGGGATGAAAACGGCGGCCGGGCGCGATAACCCGACCTGTCAGCTGCACATCTGTGGTGCCTCGTGCAGTCTGGCTACACTATACACCGCGTTGCAGGGCATACCAAGTCCACTCGCGCGTACCGTTACATTTTGCGCGACAGCGCGGCATCCACTTCACATCCATCCCATCCCGGCATAGCGGTGGTGCCGCGCACGGATGCCATCAGCCACGCGTGCCAGTGCCCACGTGCGCGTACTGCCGCAGCGCTTCGTCGGCGCGCTCGTTCAGTTCGCGGATGCGCGCGCGGATCGCTTCCACGGGAATCGCGCCGTCGGCCTGCTGCTTGCGCTGCAGGGACAGCAGGTCCGAGGCGATGCTGATCGCGGCCATCACTGCCACGCGCTCCACGCCCTTGGCGGCGCTGCCGTTGCGCAGCTTGTTCATCTGCGTGTCAACCAGCGCCACCGCGTCAAGCAGTGCAGCCTCGTTTTCAGGGGCGATGGCAAAGCGGTACGGCTGGCCCGCGATATTGACTTCGACTTGCTTGTTGCTCATGCGTGTTCTCCGGGGGCCTTGTGCGGCTCGCCGCCGTGCGCCGTAACCCCCTCGCCCAGCAGGTCGAGCTGGCGCGTGTCGCTGGCGGTCGGCAGCTTGTCAAGGATGGACTGGATGCGCAGCTGCGCTTCCTCGATCTTGATATTGAGGAGTTCGCGGTCGGCGGCCATGGCCTCGCGCTCGCTGCGCAACTGCACGGCTTCGCCCTCAAGCCGGGCGATCTCGTCGCGCAGGCGCTGGTTCTCCGCCGCCAGGGTGTCCGCATGGTGCAGCACGCGCCCGATCTTGGCGGCCAGTTGTTCGAGTTCGGTGAGCATAGGGCCTGTCATGATGGGAGAAGTGTCAGGTATCGCGATTCTAGCCGATGCGGCGCTGCGCACAATGCGAAGGAAAGGGTTTCTGACCCGTCACCCGCACGGAAGTTGCAGCCTTCTGCACCCAAAACCCCGCGAGAGTTGTGACAAAACCATACCGGAGGCCGCGTTGACGCCGGGTGCGAAACTGCCTACACTCGCGCACGTTCCAGGTGCTCGCCCTTTTCGTCCTTGGCGAAAGGGCAGTTCAACGGGAAACAGGGAGCCGGGCCGGCAGCGTGCCGGAAAGGCTAACCTGTGCTGCCCCCGCAACGGTAAGCGACCGCGTGCGCATCTGCCAGCCCGATCATTTCCGGCCGCTGGCAATGCCGGGATCCGATCCCGGCCACATGCCCCGCAGGACCGGCCACACGCCACTGAACCGCAGGTTCGGGAAGGCGCCGGCCCTGTGTCGCCAGCCCGGATACCGGCCTGAACGCGGGCTGCCGCCCGTGCGCGGCACGCCTCATCGCCATATGGCCCGCGGGGGAACGGGCCCGGCCGTCCTATCCAGTCCTGCATCATGCGTTCATCGCTTCACAGGTCGACCCGCCCGGCAGCCCCGGCGGTGCGTCCGTCCGTGCCCGCCATCCTGGCGGCCATCGCCTCGTTCACCCTGGTTCCGGCCACCTCGTTCGCGCAAGCGGCCGACAGTGGCACCGCGCAGCTCGCGCCGGTGGTGGTCACTTCCACCCGTACCGCGCAAGCCATTACCGAGGCGCTGCCGCACACCACGGTGGTCACGCAGCAGGACATCGTCAACTCGCAGGCGCCCGACCTGCGCACGCTGCTGCGCAACCAGGCCGGCGTGGAGTTCTCGACCAACGGCGGCATGGGCACCAACACCTCGCTGTTCATGCGCGGCGCCAACTCCAACCAGACGCTGATCCTGATCGACGGCGTGCGCGTGTCGTCTGCCAGCAGCGGCACCGCGCAGCTCGCCAACATCCTGCCCGACCAGATCGACCATATCGAAATCGTGCGCGGCAACGTGTCGGCGCTGTACGGCTCGGATGCGATCGGCGGCGTGGTTCAGATCTTCACCAAGAGCGGTGCCGGGCAGGTACCGGCGGCCAATGCGGCGGTGGAGTACGGCAGCAACAATACGCGCCAGGGCACGGTCGGCTATGGCGGCCAGGTCGGCGATACCTCGTTCAACCTGACCGGCTCGGCGTTCAAGACTGACGGCTTCTCGGCGATCAACACCAGGCAGGCGCCGCGCGCCAACCCCAACGACAACCCGTACGAGAACCAGAGCGTGTCGGGCCAGGTCAAGCACCGCTTCACGCCGAACTGGGATGCGGGCATTACCGGCTACTACTCGAAGAGCAAGGTGTCGTTCGACAGTGCCTTTGGCCGCCCCACCGACGACAACCGCACCAGCAGCGAGCTGTACACGCTGTCGGCCTTCGTCAACGGCAAGGTGGGCGCGGACTGGACCACGCATTTCAAGCTGGCGCAGAGCGAGGACCGCAGCGACACCTTCCTCAACGGCAATCCCAACGGCACCTTCAATACCCGCAACCGCCAGTTCAACTGGCAGAACGAGTATGCGCTGGCCGCCAACCACACGCTTCTGTTCGGCACCGACTACCTGCAGCAGGAGCTGGACTCGACCGCCTACGGCGCGCCCACGCGCAATGTGTTCTCGGTGTTCGGCGGCTATGACGGACGCTTCGGCAAGCACCAGTTGCAGCTCAACGCGCGCAATGACCATTACTCGGACTTCGGCAACCAGGGCAGCTTCTTCGCCGGCTACGGCTATAACCTGACCGATGCGTTCAAGCTGATCGCCAACGTCAGCAATGCCTTCCGCGCGCCGACCTTCAACGAGCTCTACTTCCCCAACTTCGGCCAGCCGAACCTGCAGCCCGAGCGCGCCAGGTCGGTCGAGGCGGGCGTGCAGTACAGTACCGCCAGCGCCGGCCTGCTGCGCGTGACCGCGTTCGAGACGCGCTACAACGACCTGATCGTGGCGGCGCTGCAGCCCAGCGGCCTGTTCCTGGCGCAGAACGTCAACAAGGCCAAGATGCAGGGCATCGAGGCCTCGTGGCGCGCCACCGTGTACGGCACCGACCTCGGCGCCAGCGTGACCTTCCAGAACCCGGTGGACGAGCAGTCCGACACCCAGCTGTTGCGCCGCGCCCGCCGCCACGCCGCGCTCGACGTGGGCCGCAACTTCGGCAACTGGCGCTTCGGCGGCGAATGGCTGCTGTCGTCGGCGCGCATGGATGCCGGCTCGCGCCGGCTGGGCGGATACGGTATCGTCAACCTGAACGCCCGCTACAACATCGACAAGCAATGGTTCATTGGCGCCCGCGTCGAAAACCTGTTCGACAAGGACTACCAGCTCGCCTACCCCTACAACACGCAGGGGCGCGCGGGCTTTATCACGCTGGGCTGGCGCCAGCGATGAGCGCACGGGCGCGCCATGTCTGAACTGCGGCGCGCCCTGGCGGTCTGGCTGGCGCTCGCGCTGGCGGCGCTGTTCGTGTTTGCGGCCTCGCTGGCACTGGGCAGCGTCTCGCTCGATGCGCGCGAGCTGTGGCTGGCGCTGAGCGGCGCCGACACCGGCACCGCCGGCGCCATCGTGCGCGAGCTGCGCCTGCCGCGCGCGGCCGCGGCGTTTGCCTGCGGCGGACTGCTGGCCCTGTCCGGCGCGCTGATGCAGGTGCTGCTGCGCAATCCGCTGGCCGAGCCCTACGTGCTGGGCGTGTCGGGCGGCGCCTCCACCGCCGCGCTGCTGGCCATGCTGCTGCTGGCGCCGTGGTGGGGCGTGCAGGCGTCCGCCGCCGTGGGCGCGCTGCTGTCGATGGTACTGGTGGCGTCGCTGGCGCGGCGCGACCTGCTGCATCCGCAGGTGCAGGGCGGCCACCGCGAGGCCGGCGCCCGCTTATTGCTGACCGGCGTGATCCTGGCCGCTGGCTGGGGCGCGGTGATCACGCTGATTCTTGCCGTGGCGCCGGAATCGCGGCTGCGCGGCATGCTGTTCTGGCTCACCGGCGACCTCAGCGGCACCGCCAGCTATGGCGGCGCGCTGGCCATGCTGGTTGTGGCGCTGTTGCTGGCGATGCCGATGGCGCGCGCGCTCAACGTGATGCTGCTGGGCGAAACCGTGGCGCAGTCGCTGGGCGTGCGCGTGGGCCGCGTGCGGCTGGCGACCTTTATGCTGGCCTCGCTGTGCATCGCCGTGGCCATCACCACCGCCGGTTCGATTGGCTTTGTCGGCCTGGTGGTGCCGCACCTGGTGCGGCTGGCGTGGGGCAACGACCAGCGCCTGCTGCTGCCCGCTGCCGTGCTGCTGGGCGGCGCGCTGCTGATGGCCGCCGACCTGATCGCCCGCTCCGTGATCGCGCCGGCGCAGTTGCCAGTGGGCGTGATCACCGCGCTGCTGGGCGTGCCGACTTTCCTCTACCTGCTGCTGCGGAGGCCGCGATGAACTCAGCCGCGCCCTGGTCCCATCCGCTTACCGCGTGCCCGGTGCTGTCGCTGCGCGATGTGCGGCTGCGTGCCGGCCAGCGTGTGCTGGTGGAGCATCTGACGCTGGCCATTGGCCCCGGCCAGCTGTGGTGCATTGCCGGGCCCAACGGTGCGGGCAAATCGACGCTGATGTCGGTGCTGGCCGGCCTGCGCCACGCCGACGGCGGCAGCGTCGAGATCGCCGGCATCGCAACCACGCAGGTTGCGCCCGCGGTACTGGCGCGCCAGCGCGCCTACCTGCCGCAGGCGGTACATGACACCTTCTCGATGTCGGTGCTCGATGCGGTACGTGTGGGCCGCCACCCGCACCTGTCGGGCTGGGGCTGGACCGGGCGCGAGGACGAGCGCATCGTCCACGACGTGATCCGCGCGATGGATATCGAAGCGCTGGCCGCGCGCGACGTGCTGACGCTGTCCGGCGGTGAGCGCCAGCGCGCCTCGCTGTCTGCCGTGCTGGCGCAGCAGGCGCCGCTGCTGCTGCTGGACGAGCCAGTGTCTCACCTCGACCTGCGCCACCAGATCGTGGTCCTGGAGCAGCTCGCGGCATTGGCGCAGGCAGGGCGTCACGCCATCGTGGTGATCCTGCACGACCTGACCCTGGCGCTGCGCTATGCCACCCACGCGCTCCTGATGTCTGAAGACGGCACCGCGCTGCACGGCCCGGCCGCCGAAGTGCTGACCCCCGAGCGTTGCTCGCGCGCGCTGCGCACACCCATCGTCAGCGTCAGCGACGGCGTGCATACTGCACTGATTCCTGATGGCGCCGCGGCGCCACGTACTGATACGCAAGACCCCTTCCTATGACCGATTCCAACAACCCCTCCACCGAAGACGCGGACCGCGACGCCCGCCACAAGGCGCGCATGGTGCGCAAGAAGGAAGTGATCGACGCCGGGATCGCCGCCGCGCAGGACGAGCGCGGCGTGATCGTGATCACCACCGGCAACGGCAAGGGCAAATCCAGCTCGGGCTTCGGCATGGTGGTGCGCGCGCTCGGCCACGGCATGCGCACCGGCGTGGTCCAGTTCATCAAGGGCGCGCTGCCGACCGGCGAGGAGATGTTTTTGCGCCGCTTCCCGGAAGAGTGCGCCTTCCACGTGATGGGCGAGGGCTACACCTGGGAAACGCAGGACCGCTCCCGCGACGTGGCGAAGGCTGCGGCCGCCTGGGAAGTGGCGCGCGGCATGCTGCGCGACCCGGCGATCGGGCTGGTGCTGCTCGACGAACTCAACATCGCGCTCAAGCTGCACTATCTTGACGTGGAGCAGGTGATTGCCGACCTGCGCGCCCGCCCGCCGATGCAGCATGTGGTCATCACCGGCCGCGGCGCGCCGCCCGCGCTGGTGGAGGCGGCCGATACCGTCACCGACATGACGCCGGTCAAGCATGCCTACCAGCAGGGCATCAAGGCGCAGCGCGGCGTGGAAATGTAGCCGCAACTCCAACCCAGAATTCAAAAGCACCATGCAGTTTCCCGAAATCACTCCCCTCGATGATGCCCTGCGCCCGGCGCTGCAGGCCGCCATCGACGACAAGACCAAGCCGCTCGGCGCACTGGGCCGGCTCGAATCGCTGGCGCTCCAACTTGGCCTGATCCTCGGCACGCAGCGACCCGCGCTGCAGCGGCCCACGGTCATCGTCTTTGCCGCCGACCACGGCGTGGCCGACGCCGGTGTCAGCGCCTATCCGGCCGAGGTCACCGCACAGATGGTGCAGAACTTCCTGGCGGGCGGTGCGGCGATCAACGTGTTCTCGCGCCAGCACGGCATTGCGCTGGAGATCGTCGACGCGGGCGTGCGCGTGCCGCTGGCGGCGGCGCCCGGGTTGGTCAACTGCCGTATCGCGGATGGCACCCGCAACTTCGCGGTCGAGCCGGCGATGACGGCGGAGCAGGCCGCCGCCGCGATCACCGCCGGCATGGCGCGCGTGCTGCGCCATGCGCAGCAGGGCTGCAATGTGATCGGCTTTGGCGAGATGGGCATTGCCAACACTTCGGCGGCCGCGTGCCTGATGCAGCGGCTGACGGGGCTGCCGCTGGAGGAATGCATCGGGCGCGGCACCGGCCTGGACGATGCCGGCCTGGCGCGCAAGCGCGAGGTGCTGGAGCGGGCGCTCGCGCTGCATGCCGGCGCACAGGCGCCGCTCGACGTGCTGGCCACCTTCGGCGGCTTCGAGATCGCGATGATGGCCGGCGCCTTCCTGGCCGCGGCCGCGAGCCGCATGGTGATCCTGGTCGATGGCTTTATCGCCTCGGTGGCGCTGCTGGTGGCGCAGCGCCTCGACCCCAACGTGCTGCAATACTGCGTGTTCACGCACTGCTCGCACGAGCGCGGCCACCGCGCGTTGCTGCAGCACTTCGGCGCCGAGCCGTTGCTGGCGCTGGACCTGCGCCTGGGCGAGGGCACCGGCGCCGCGCTGGCATGGCCGCTGGTGGCATCCGCGGCTGCGTTCCTGAACGAGATGGCGACCTTCAGCGGCGCCGGCGTCAGCACCGCATCGCCATGAGCGTGCCGTCCGACCCCTCACCGGGCCCGATATCCGCGCCAGGCGAGCTGCGCTACTTCCTGACGGCGCTGGGCTACTTCACGCGCCTGCCGCTGCCGGGCTGGCTGGCGCGCTGGGTCGGATTCGAACCGCATTACCTGCACGCGGCGGCGCGCTACTTTCCGCTGGTCGGGCTGCTGGTCGGGGTTGCCGGCGCGCTGGTCACCTGGGGCGCGATGCTGTGGTGGCCGATCGGCGTCGCCGTGCTGCTGGGCATGGCCGCCACGCTGCTGCTGACCGGCGCCTTCCATGAAGACGGACTGGCCGACTGTGTCGATGCCTTCGGCGGCGCGTGGCAGCGCGAGGATGTGCTGCGCATCATGCATGACTCGCGCATCGGCGCGTTCGGCGCGATCGCGCTGGTGTTGGCGCTGCTGCTGAAGTGGCAACTGCTGGTGGCGATCGGTGAGCGCGGCGGGCTGGCCGTGCTGCTGGCGGTGCTTGTCGCCGCGCATGCGGCGAGCCGCGCGATGGCGGTCAGCTATCTCGCCACGCTCCCTTACGTGCGGGCCGAGGGCAAGGCCAAGCCGGTAGCACAGCGTCTTGCCGGCGCAGGGCTGATGTTCGCGCTGCTATGCGGGCTGGTGCCGCTGTGGCTGGTCTCGCCCAGGTTCTGCGCGGCGGCGCTCGCGGCGCTGCTGGCGCTGCGCTGGGCGCTCGGCCGCTATTTCGTGCGCCGCATCGGCGGCTATACCGGCGACTGCCTGGGCATGGCCCAGCAGTGCGCGGAAATCCTGCTCTACCTGGTGGCCGCGGCATGGATGTGGTCCTGATCCGCCATGCGCAGCCTGAGGTGTCCGCGGGCACTTGCTACGGTTGCCTCGACCTGCCGCTGGTGTCGCCGCTGACGCCGTCGGCGGCGCAGATCGCGGCGGGGCTGCCGGCGCCAACGCGCATTGTTACGAGTCCGCTGGCGCGTGCGAGCGGGACCGCGCAGGCGCTGGCGCAGGCTGCTGGCGTGCCGGCCATCGACAGCGAGCCGCGGCTGCGGGAAATCGACTTCGGCAACTGGGAGGGCGTGGCCTGGGATGCCATTGATCGCGGCGCGCTAGACCAGTGGGCGGCGGATCTGCTCCATGCCCGCCCGCACGGCGGCGAATCGCCGGCGCAGGCGATGGCGCGTGTCGCCGGCTGGGCCGGATCGCTCGATGCGGACAGTAGTGAATGCCTCTGGGTGGTCGGCCATGCCGGCCCGATGCGCATGCTGGCCGCGCACTGGCTGGGCGTGCCGCTGCCTGTCACCGTCAACTGGGCGCTGGGCTTTGGTGCCAGCTGCCGCTTCACGCTGGAACCGGGCGCGGTGCGGCTCGGCTGGTGGAACCGCGGCGCCTGATCAGCGCGCCGGGCGGCCCGGGCGGCGTTCGCGCGCGATGTCCAGGTCCTTGCAGATCTGCTCGGCGCCTTGCACCACGCGCGGGCCGGCGCGATTCACGAGGTCGCCGTCGATCACGAACAGGTTGTTGCGCGCCACCGCGGTGACCTGCTTCCAGCGCTGCCACATCTCGAAATCCGGCAGCGGCTGGTCCGAACGCGTCGCCCCCATGCCCGCCGTCAGCATCGCTTCCGGGTTGCCCGCGATCACCGCTTCGACCGACACAGTGGGCACCAGCGGCGTCTCGGCCGCGAACAGGTTGCGCCCGCCGCATAGCGCCAGCATGTCGCTGACCAGATGCTGGCCGTTGAGCGTCATCAGCGGCTGCTGCCAGACCTGGTAGAACACCGTCACCGGCGCGCGCGCCGCGTAGGTCTTGCGCAGCGTTTCCACCTGCCGGTGGAAGCCATCGGCGGCGCGCCGCGCCACCGCTTCGGTGCCCAGCAGCGTGCCGAGTTTCTCGATGTTTTCCGGGATCGCCGCCAGCTTGCGCGGTTCGCTGTAGAACAGCGGCAGGCCCAGCGCGCGCAGCCGGTCGGTCTGCTTCTGCGCATTGCCGTGGCGCCACACCACGATCAGGTCGGGCTTGAGCGCGGCGATACGTTCCAGGTCGAGTGCCTTGTTGTCGCCCACGCGTGGGATCTCGCGCGCCTGCGGCGGATAGTCGCTGTAGCTGACGGTGCCGACGATGCGCTCGCCACCGCCGGCCGCGAAGATCATCTCGGTGACGTGCGGCGCCAGCGAGATCACGCGGCGCGCGGGCTGGGCCAGCGTCACGGTCTGGCCCGCGTCGTCGACGACCGATACCGCGGCTTGCGCGGGCAGGGCAGCAAGCAGCAGGGCAGCGGTCAGCGTGGAAACGATGGCGGGCTTCAGTTGGTTCAGCATGGATAAGGGATGGTGTGGTCAGGCAGCGACGGCGGCCAGCGCGGCATCGAGCCGCTGCCAGGCTTCGGGCTGGTCCGGCGGCAGGCCCAGGCGCAGGCTCGGCGGGCAGCCGCCTGCGGCATCGAACAGTCGGGTCCAGATACCGTGCTGCGCCAGCGCTTCGTGCAGCCGTGCGGCGTCGGCATGTGGCGCCCAGCAGAACAGCTGGTGCATCACCGGTGCCAGACCGTGGCGGTCGAGCAGCGTGGCAAGCTGTGTCCCCGATGCGGCCAGTCGCGTTCGCGTAGTGGCCTGCCATGCGTGGTCGGCCAGCGCTTGCCGTGCAACTTCGCGCGCGGGGCCCGATACGGTCCAGTAGCCCAGGCGCTCGCGCAGCGCTGCCAGCAGCGCAGGCTGCGCCAGCACAAAGCCGCAGCGGATGCCGGCGAGGCCATAGAACTTGCCGATCGAGCGCAGCACCACCAGGCCATCGTCGCCGCTGCGCGCGGCGAGCGAGTGTTCGGGCATGCAGTCGATAAAGGCTTCGTCAACCACCAGCGTGCCGCTGCGTGCGGCGAGCACCGCATGCCAGCGCAGCAGCGCAGCGGGCGGCAGCAAGCGGCCGGTCGGGTTGTTCGGGTTCACGACAACGAGATGATCGAGTTCGTCGGCGAGATCGGTCCGCGCGAAATCGGCTTCATCCAGCGGCACCACCGTATGCCCCGCCTCAGCAAAGGCAGGCGCGTATTCGCTGTAACCGAGCGCGGCAACGCCCACGCGGCCCGGACGCAGCAAGGCCGGCAGCGTGCGGATGGCAGCCTGCGATCCGGCGACGGGCAAAGCCTGCGGCGCGCCGCAGGTCCGCGCCGCCAGTTCGGCCAGCCCGTCGTCGTCCTGCGGCAGCCGTTGCCACACGTGCGCGGGCAGCGCCGCTACGGGGTAGCCCTCGGGATTGATGCCGGTCGACAGGTCGAGCCATGCGTCGGTGGGGCGGCCATAGCGGCGCACCGCGGCAAGCAGGTTGCCGCCATGGCGGATCGGGGGGAGGGTGGCGCTCACGTCGGCGTGCAGAAGGAAAGGACGGCCAGCGCGCTGGCGCCGGCCAGCGCCAGCCACAGCCACAAGCTGCGTTCGACCAGCCGCAGGCAGGCCATCACGTGTCCGGCCTGTGGCGCCGTGCCGGCGCCCAGCGGCGGACGTTGTTCGAGTTCGCCGTGATAGCGCGCCGGACCGCCCAGTTGCACGCCGACCGCGCCCGCGCCCGCGGCCATCACCGGGCCGGCATTGGGGCTGGACCATGCGGGGGCCTGCGTGCGCCAGCAGCGCAGCGCTTGCGTGGTGGCACCGAGCAGCGCATACGACAGCGCGGTCAGCCGCGCGGGAATCAGGTTGAGCAGATCGTCGATGCGCGCCGCGGCCCAGCCGAAATAAACGAGGCGA
Source organism: Ralstonia pickettii (assembly GCA_050987995.1). Classification (GTDB taxonomy): domain Bacteria; phylum Pseudomonadota; class Gammaproteobacteria; order Burkholderiales; family Burkholderiaceae; genus Cupriavidus; species Cupriavidus pickettii_B. The sequence continues at coordinate 3,600,964 of CP158803.1, read as the reverse complement.
GGCGTGCGGTAGCCCCACATCGCATCGAGCGTATTGGCCAGCCGGAACACGATCACCGCGGGCGCGCCGCCGACCAGGAACCAGAACAGCGCGCCAAAGATCGCGTCGTTGCCGTTCTCCAGCGCCGATTCGCAGGCGGCGCGCGCCAGCGCTTCGGCATCGGCATCCGCGGTGTCGCGCGAGACAATGCGTGCTGTCAGCGTGCGCGCAGTCGGCAAGTCGGAGGCGGCGAGCGCGGCGGCAATCGGGGCGATATGCTGGTGCAGGCTGCGCGCGCCGAGCGCGGCATACAGCGCCAGCGCATGCAGCGCCAGTGCGGCAAGCGGATGCCAGTGCGCCGCGGCCGCGACCAGCCACCACGCCAGCGCGGCCGGCACCAGCACCAGCGCGCACCAGCCCGCAAGGCCGGCGCTACGCTGCCGCCACGGCGCGCCGCGGCGATCAGGATCATTGAAGCGTCGTTCGAGGGCCGCAGCGATGCGGCCAAAGCCCACCAGCGGATGCCAGCGGCGCGGCTCGCCCAGCCAGCGATCCAGCAGCACGCCTGCCAGTGCAGCGGCAACGCAGGCCGGCCAGGCCTGCATCACCATGCGGGATCGACGCCCTTGACGGCAACCGGGATGCCCGCCACCAGCAGCCGCACGCGGTCGGCGGCGGCGGCCAGCTTCTGGTTCAGCCGGCCCAGTTCATCGACATAGAAGCGGGTGATCGCGCCCATCGGTATCACGCCGAAGCCGATCTCGTTGGAGACCAGGATCACGTGGCCGGGCAGCGTGGGCAGCGCGGTCAGCAGCGCTTCGATCTCCTCGGTGAAGGCATCGGGCGGCGTGATCACGCCATGCTCGGGATAGCTGCGCCCGTCGGGGAAGATCAGGTTGTTCATCCACAGCGTCATGCAGTCCACCAGGATGCAGCCGTCGTGGCGCGCGTTGGCGTAGAGCGCATCGGCCAGGTGTAGCGGCTCTTCCACCAGGCGCCAGTCGGCGGGGCGGCGGGCCCGATGCAGGGCGATGCGGACTTCCAGTTCCTCGTCGGCGTGCGCGGGGTCCTGGCGCGCGGTGGCGACATAAGTGACTGGCCCGCCGATGAGGGTGGCGTGGTCGGTGGCGAGCTGTTCGGCGTAGTGGCTCTTGCCAGAACGCGCGCCGCCCAGCACCAGCGTGAGCTGGCGCGCGCTACTGGCGGCGGCACGCGGCTGGGCCGCCGCTGCGGTGCCGGGCGCGGAGGCGGATGCGATGGCCGGGGTATCCATCCGCGTATTGTAGCCGCCGCATCCCGCCCTCGCATCCCGCGCTTGCAAGTGACCCCGGTGCGATAATCCGCCAATGCAATCCGATTCCCCGCAAACGATCCCGCCGGGTGCCCTGCGCGGCACGCTGATGGTCCAGGGCACGACCTCCGACGCCGGCAAGAGCACCGTGGTGGCCGGCCTGTGCCGCGTGCTGGCGCGCGCCGGCACGCGCGTGGCGCCGTTCAAGCCGCAGAACATGGCGCTGAACAGCGCGGTCACCGCCGACGGCGGCGAGATCGGTCGCGCGCAGGCGCTGCAGGCGCAGGCCGCGCGGCTGGCGCCGCACACCGACATGAACCCGGTGCTGCTCAAGCCCAGCAGCGACACCGGCGCGCAGGTGATCATGCACGGCCGCGCCCGGCTGGACCTGGATGCGCGCGCCTACCACGCCTACAAGCCCGAGGCGATGAAGGCCGTGCTGGCCTCGCACGAACGCCTGGCGCAGGCCTACGAGGTGGTGCTGGTGGAGGGCGCCGGCAGCCCCGCCGAGATCAACCTGCGCGAGCGCGATATCGCCAACATGGGCTTTGCCGAGCGCGTCGACTGCCCGGTGGTGCTGGTGGCCGACATCGACCGGGGCGGCGTGTTCGCCCACCTGGTCGGCACGCTCGACTGCCTGTCCGAGAGCGAGCGCGCGCGCGTCACCGGCTTCATCATCAACCGCTTCCGCGGCGATATCGGCCTGCTGGAGCCGGGGCTCGACTGGCTCACCGCGCGCACCGGCAAGCCGGTGTTCGGCGTCCTGCCATACCTGCACGGCCTGCACCTGGATGCCGAGGACGCCATCATCGGCGCGCAGGCAGACAAGGCCGGCACGCCGGCGCAACGGCTGCGCGTGATCGTGCCGGTGCTGCCGCGCATCGCCAACCATACCGACTTCGACGCGCTGCGCGCGCATCCGCAGGTGGACCTGCAGTTCGTCGGTCCCGGCATGCCGTTCCCGCCGGCCGACCTGGTGGTGCTGCCGGGCAGCAAGAGCGTGCGCGCCGACCTGGCGTTCCTGCGCGCCAACGGCTGGGAGGCGGATCTGCGCCGCCACCTGCGCTATGGCGGCAAGCTGGTCGGCATCTGCGGCGGCATGCAGATGCTGGGCCGGCAGGTGCATGATCCCGATGGCCGCGAAGGGCCGGCAGGCAGCAGTCCCGGCCTCGCCTTGCTGGACTACGAGACCACACTGGCCGCGGAGAAGCAGCTGCGCCAGGTGGGCGGACGTCTGGCTTTGGAGAACTCGGACGCGCCGGTGCGCGGCTACGAGATCCATCTTGGCGTCACCACCGGCGCGGGGCTGGAACAGCCCGCCTTGTGGCTCGACCGCGGCGACGACACCGTGCGGCCCGACGGCGCCCGCTCGGACGACGGCCAAGTGCTGGCCACTTATGTCCACGGCCTGTTCGACGACCCTGCCGGCTGCCAGGCGCTGCTGCGCTGGGCCGGGCTGGACGGTGCCCGGCAGGTGGACCTCGATGCACTGCGCGAGGCCTCGATCGAGCGATTGGCCGACACCATGGCCGCGCACCTTGACCTCGGAGCGATGCTGGCGCCGCTGCGACGCTGAGGCACATCTCACGGCCCACGGGCAGTGCCCTGTTAGAATCGCGAATCCTTCGCATTTGCATTCTGTGTGGATATGGCTGTTACGTCATATCCCGCGCTTTGCAGCGCCCGCTCAACGTACTTCACCCCCGTCATGGTCACCGGCCGCCTGCGCGTCGTCCTCGTCAAGCTGCACCTGTATATCGGCCTGAGCCTTGGCCTGTTGTTCGTCCTGCTGGGCCTGACCGGCATGGCCATCGCGTGGCGCGAAGAACTGGATGCGTGGCTCAACCCCGACCTGCTGGTGGCCTCCGCGCCGATGACGGAGGCAGTCTCGCCGGCCACCGTCCAGGCCGTGACCGAACGGCTGGCCGCACCCCCGTATGGCAAGCCCAACCTGCTGATGCTGCCGAACCACGCCGATGGCGTGTTCATCGCCTGGTACCCGGTCAAGGGGCCGGACGGCGTCGTACCCGGCCGCTCGCGCCAGGTGATGGTCGATCCGGTGACGCTGGATGTGAAGGGCGAGCGCGTCTGGGGCGAGGCGGGCTTGTCGCGCCGCCTGCTGCTGCCGACGCTGTTCCATCTGCACCGCTACCTGCTCTCCGGGGACACCGGCAAGACCATCACCGGCGTGGCCGGCATGCTGCTGCTGCTGACCACACTCGTGGGCGTAGTGGTGTGGTGGCCCAAGATGAAGCTGCGTTCGGTAGTGCAGGCGTTCCGGATCACGCATGGCGGGTCGTGGTCGCGCTTCAACTACTCGCTGCACCGCGCGGGTGGGATCCTGGCCGCGCCGGTGCTGGCAATCATCGCCTTCTCCGGCTGGTACCTGAACCTGCCGAAGTGGGTGACGCCGGTGGTGGCGGGCGTGATGACCGTGACGCCGCCGGTCAAGCACGTGTCCGCGCCGGCGCCGGCCGATGCGCGGCCGCTGGGCGCGGGGCAGATCATGGCGGCGGCGCAGGCGCAGTACCCGGATGCACAGGTGACCCGCATCAGCTTCCCGCGCAAGCCCGGCGATGCCTTCGAGGTGCGCCTGCGCCAGCCCGGCGAGGTGCGCAAGGATAGCGGCGCAACGCGGCTGTGGCTGGACGCCTGGACCGGCCGCCCGCTGGGCGTACGCGACCCGCAAGCCGCGCCCGCCGGCGATACGTTGCTGAACTGGCTGTTCCCGCTGCATACCGGCGAGGCCTTCGGCCTGCCGGGGCGGCTGTTTATCACGCTGTTCGGGCTGGCGCCGCTGACCTTTGCCGTTACCGGCGTGCTGATCTGGTGGAAGCGGCGACGCGGGCACCAGCGGCATGTGGTGAAGGCCGCACAGCGTTCCGGCATGCGCCGGGCATGAAAAAAGCAGGCCGCCGGCCTGCTTTTTTTTAAGCGGCGGCTGCCGCGCGCCTCAGATTTCCAGGTTGTCGATCAGCCGGGTCGCACCCAGCTTGGCCGCCGTCAGCACCACCAGTGGCTCGCCCGCGACGAATTCCTCGCGCGTCGGCGCCTGCAGGTCGACGCGCTTGCGGATCGACACGTAGTCCGGCTTCCACCCGCGCTTGGCCAGCGATTCCTTCGCGCTGGCTTCCACCGCCAGCAGGTCGGCCGCGGCGCGGTCGCTGCCCAGCACGGTGTCGCGCACGTCATGCAGCGTGCGGTACAGCACCGGCGCCTCGGCGCGCTCGTCCGGGCTCAGGTAGCGGTTGCGCGACGACAGCGCCAGGCCGTCTTCGGCGCGGATGGTCTCGGCGGGAATGATGTCGATCGGCAGCGCGAACTGCTGCACCATGCGGCGCACGATCATCAGCTGCTGGTAATCCTTCTTGCCGAACACGGCCACGCGCGGCTGCGCGCACGAGAACAGCTTCATCACCACGGTGCACACGCCCTTGAAAAAGCCAGGGCGGAACTCGCCTTCAAGTATGTCGCCCAGGTCGTGCGGGGGCTCGACGCGGTATTCCTGCGGCTCGGGGTACATGTCGCGCTCGGAGGGCGCGAACAGCACATAGACGCCTTCCTTCTGCAGCTTTTCGATATCGTCCTGCAGCGTGCGCGGGTATTTGTCGAAATCCTCGTTCGGGCCGAATTGCAGGCGGTTCACAAAGATCGACGCCACCACCGGGTCGCCATGCTGGCGCGCCAGGCGCATCAGCGACAGGTGGCCTTCGTGCAGGTTGCCCATGGTGGGGACGAAGGCAGCGCGGTTCTGGCCGCGCAGCTGGTCCCGCAGCTCTTGGATGGAGGAAATGACTTTCATCTGGCTAGGTTTGCTGGTCGTGGTGGCGGTGACCCGGCGCCGGTCTCAGGGGCGGCGCATGGACAAACCGGTCTCGGCCTCTGTCGGGCGTTGGTCCATCCGGCGCTTGCCGTCGGGGCATGTCATGCCGGCTGTCGGCGGATTGTAGATCAACTGGGACGGGGCCGGCCCCCGCGCCATGGGTGGGTCAGCTCGGGCTGTACGCCAATCGCACATAAATTGGCGCGAACGGCTCGGCCTGGGTGATCTCCACCAGCGACTCGCGCGACAGCTCCAGCATGGCGATAAAGTTCACCACCACCACCGGCACGCCCTTGCCGGAGCGGATCGCGTCCTCGAACAGCTCGCTGAACTCCATGAAGCGCGCATGCTGCAGCCGGCGCAGGATCTGGCTCATGTGCTTGCGCACCGACAGTTCCTCGCGCGAGATCTTGTGGTGCTGGTTGAGCTTGGCGCGCTTGAGCACATCGGCCCAGGCGGCCTGCAGGTCGATCGTCTCCACCTCCGGGAAGCGCGGCGCCAGGCTCTGCTCGATATAGACCTGCGAGCGCAGGAAGTCGCGGCCCAGCTGCGGCACCGTGTCCAGGCGCTGCGCGGCCAGCTTCATCTGCTCGTACTCCAGCAGGCGGCGCACCAGTTCGGCGCGCGGGTCCTCGGCCTCATCGTCGCTGTCGGCCTTCTTGACCGGCAGCAGCATGCGCGACTTGATCTCGATCAGCATTGCTGCCATCAGCAGGTATTCCGCCGCCAGTTCCAGGTTGGTCTTGCGGATCTGCTCGATGTAGGACAGGTACTGCCGGGTGACCTGCGACATGGGGATGTCGAGGACGTTGAAGTTCTGCTTGCGGATCAGGTACAGCAGCAGGTCCAGCGGGCCCTCGAACGCTTCCAGGAAGATCTCGAGCGCGTCCGGCGGGATGTACAGGTCCTGCGGCAGCTTGAACAGCGGCTCGCCGTACAGGCGCGCGAACGCCATCCCGTCGACCATGTCGGCAGGGCCGGCGCGGCTGGGCGCGTCGGGCGGGGCCACGGCGGGCAGCTCGACGGGCAGCGGCAGCTTGTCCTGGTCGGCTGCGCTCATGGACGGCGTGCGGACGAGGGGGCGGCGGGAATCAGTTGTCCGACGAATAAACGTAAGGCTTCTGCGCCACGCGCGAAGCCTCGGCGCGGGCGCGCTCTGCCAGGTCGATCGGCGACTTGTCCCACAGCAGGGCGCGGCCGTCGCGCTGCTCGGCTTCCAGCGTCGGGCGCTCTTGCTTGAGCTGCTTCAGGAACTGGGTGATATCGGATTCGTAGATGGCCATGGTGAAACCGTGATGCGCCGTGCGGGCGCTTATTGAATGCGGTGGGGCAGGATTTTACAGTATCGGCCCGGCCCGGTAAGCATTTAGGCCGGCGTAGCGCCCTCGCGCGACCGGAAAATTCCGGCCGCAAGGCCGGGTGTGGTCAAATACCGACTTCGTATGTGTGGACAAACGGCGATGCCGAAAGACACCGCTAGCAACGCGCCAAGCGACATCAACGGATGAGGACCGATCTGGCAAGGATGGCAGCCCGCGGGGCCAGCGCCGCTATGCCGAAGGCGGCACACGCCTGCCTCGCGCCATGGCGGGTGGCCGCGGCCCTGCGCGCCCTGGCAACGGTCCTTGCGCTGGCGGTATTTCCGGCGCAGGCCGCCTACAAGGTCGAAGTCGAGGCCCCCAAGCCCATCCGCGAGATCCTGGAAGAGCATCTCGACCTGGCGCGCTACAAGGACCGTACCGACCTGTCCCCCGACCAGTTCGAATATATGGTCGAGACCGTCGGCGAGCAGGTGCGCCAGTTCACCTCCACCGAAGGCTATTTCGATCCGACCACCACCACCCGCGTGGAGGGTGAGGGCGACAAGCGCGTGGTCCACCTGACCGTCGACCCCGGCGCGCGCACGCTGATCCGCAATGTCGACGTCCAGGTGACCGGCCCGGCGGCCACGCGCTCCCCCGAGCAGGTGGCGGAGTTGCAGGCCAAATGGGGCCTGCCGGTGGGCGACCCGTTCCGCCAGGAAGACTGGGACAAGGCCAAGGAAGATGCGCTGGTCACGCTGCAGAGCCATAATTACTACGGCGCGCGGCTGGCCGCGTCGCAGGCGCGCGTCGAGCCGGATGACTTGCGCGCGGACCTGTCGGCGCACTATGTCAGCGGGCCGGCCTACCTGATGGGGCCACTCAAGGTGACCGGCACGCGCCGCTACCCCGAGCAGATCATCTACAACGTCAACCCGCTCAGCGAGGGCGAGCCGTACCGCGTGGAGCGGCTGCTGGAGCTGCAGCGCGCGATCCAGAACCAGCCGTATTTCTCCAACGTGCAGGTCGACCTGGTGCCGCCCCCGGACGCCGACCAGGCGCCCGACGGCGTGGTCACCGCGCCGGTCTCGGTGCGCGTGCGCGAATACCCCGTGCACCGGCTCAACAGCGGCGTGGGCTTCACCACCGACACCGGCGCGCAGGTGGAAGGGCGCTACTCCTACTACAACCTGTTCAACCGCGCCTGGACCTTCGACTCGCAGGCTCGCCTGGAACAGAAGCGTTCCTACCTGTTCGCCGAGACCGCGATGCCGCCGGACGGCCGCAACTACCGCAACAGCGTGTACAGCAGCTACGAGCGCACCATCGACATCGAGAACACGGACACCACCAGCTTGCGTGCCGGCCTGAAGCGCTCGCGCTCGCGCGAGCGGTATGACACCACGACCTCGCTGGACTTCTACTACGACAAGCTGTTGCCGGAGGGCCAGGCCGGCCAGATCAGCAAGGCGTTGGTGCCGGCTTTTGCCTGGACACGCCGCGATGTCGACAACCCCGTGTTTCCGCGCCGCGGCAACGTGATCAGCACCCAGATCGGGGTGGCCGCCAGGGGCTTCGTCAGCGATGCCACCTTCCTGCGGCTGTACGGCCGTATCCGCCAGTACATACCGGTGGGCAAGCGCGACCTGGTGGTGGCACGCCTGGAGCTTGGCGCCGACCTGACCGGCGACAGCTCGAGCCAGATCCCGGCCACGCTGCGCTTTCGCGCCGGCGGCACCGATTCGATCCGCGGCTACAACTACCAGTCGATCGGCACGCGCAGCGGCACGAGTATCCTGCCCGCCAAGTATCTCGGCACCGGCAGCCTGGAGTACCAGTACTGGTTCAAGCCAGACTGGGGCGTGGCGGTGTTCTGGGATCTCGGCACGGCCGCCGACAACTTGCGCGGCGTGACCATCTACAACGGCGTTGGCGTCGGCGTGCGCTGGCGCACGCCGGTGGGTCCGGTGCAGCTCGACGTGGGCTACGGCATCCAGGAACAGCAGTTCCGCCCGCATATCTCGTTGGGGGTGGCGTTCTGATGCGGCGCACCTGCCAGAAGCGGATCTCGGCATGAGCGACCGCGACCTGCCCTCCGTGCCCGCTGGCGACAGCGCGCCGCCGCCCGCGCCACGGGCGCCGCGCAAGCGCCGGCGCCTGTGGCGCGCGCTGGCCTGGCTGGCCGGCGTGCTGCTGGTGCTGCTGCTCGCGCTCATCGCGACCGGCGTGGCGGCGCTGCGCACCGAGACTGGCACGCGCCACCTGTGGACGCTGGCCACGCGGCTGTCGGCCGGCATGCTCAGCGGCAAGCTGGACGGCGGCACCGTGGCGCACGGGCTGCGCCTGCGCGACGTGGTCTTCGCCAGCGGCCAGACCCGCGTCGTGGTGGACCGCATCGATGGCAACTGGGCGCTCACCTGGCAGCCGCGGCGGCTGCATGTGGAATGGCTGCGCATCGGCAAGGCCGAGGTGAAGCTGGGCCCCTCCGAGCCGAGCACCGGGCCGATGCAGATGCCGAAGTCGCTCGAACTGCCGCTGGCCATCGATGTCGATACGCTGACGCTGGAGCGGCTGTCGCTGCTGCAGGGCACGGCGCCCACCGCCGAGCCGATGGTCTTCAGCAACCTGGCCGGTGCGCTGCACAGCGACGGCCAGGGCCACCGCGTCAGCGTGGACAAGCTGGAGACGCCGTACGGCAAGCTCGCGACCAATGCCCAGCTCGGCGCGCGCGCGCCGTTTGCGCTCAGTGCCGAAGCGCTGCTCGAGGCGAGCTGGCAGAAGGAAGACTTTACCGTCAACGTCACCGCCAACGGCACGCTCGAAGCCTTGCGTGCCGAGCTGCAGGCCAACGGCGAGCGCATCCACGCGCGCGCCGGCGTGGACCTGACGCCGTTCGGCAAGGTGCCGTTCACGCACCTGCTGGTCGATGGCGAGCGCATCAACCCGCGGCTGTTCAGTCCGACGGCGCCGCAGGCCAACCTGACGGTGCATGCGGAGCTGCGGCCGGTGGATGGCGCCGCAGCGGGCGCGGCGGCGAAGGCGGCCAGTGCCCCGGCTGCATCCGTTCCTGCGGCATCGGCCCCATCCGCCGCATCCGCGCCAGCGGCAACGCCCGCGCCCGCACCGCTGGCCGTGGCCGGCGACATCGAGATCCGCAACCTGGAAGCCGGCCTGCTCGACAAGGAACGGCTGCCGGTGCAGTCGGTGCGCGCCCATGTCGAGCTCAGCGAGATGGCGCAAGCCGTCAGCGAGCTGCGCGTGGCGCTGGCGGGAAAGGCCGAGATCACCGGCAGCGGCTCGCTGCGCGGCGGCCGCGGTGGCTTTGACCTGGATGTGCGCCGGCTCGACCCGGCCGCGCTGCATGGCTCGCTGACCAGCGCGAGCCTGTCCGGGCCGGTGGTGGTGCGGATGGAGCCTGGCCGGCAGAGCTTTGCGGTGGACCTGACGGGTGCGGCGCTCAGGCTCTTTGCCGACGCCAGTGTCGATGCCGAGGCGGTCACGCTGACGGCACTGCGCGCCACGGTCGGGCCCGGCGTGCTGACGGCCGAAGGCAAGCTCGGCCTCAAGGACAAGCAGCCGTTCAGCTTCAAGGGCAAGCTGGCCTCGTTCGATCCGTCGCGGCTGGCCAAGGTGGCGGCGGGCCGGATCAATGCTGACTTCACCGCGACCGGAGACATCGCGCCGGAGCTCGGCGTGGCGCTGGACTTCGCCGTGCACGAAAGCGAATACGCGGGCTTGCCGATGACCGGCGGCGGCAAGGTGCGGCTGGCGGGCGAGCGGCTGCTGCCCAGCGAGGCATCGCTGAGCATGGCCGGCAATCAGGCCAACCTGCGCGGCAGCTTCGGCGCGCGTGGCGATGCGCTCAAACTTGCGGTCGATGCGCCGCAGCTCGAACGGCTCAAGTTCGGCGTGGGCGGCAGGCTCAAGCTCGACGCCACCATCACCGGCACGCTGAAGAAGCCCGAGGTGGTGGCTGATTACAACGCGCAGGCGCTTGAGGTAGGCCCGCACAAGGTGGCCTCTGCCACGGGCCGCGCCGAAGTGCGCGGCGGCCTGGACGGGCCGCTCTCGGTGCAGCTCGCCGCGCGCGACTACAAGGGGCCGCAGGCCAGCCTGAGCACGCTCGATGCCACGCTCAACGGCACCCAGGCCAGCCATGTGTTCGACGTCAAGGCGGCCGGCAGCCTGAACCGGCGTCCGCTGCAGCTGGCGCTGTCGGGGCAGGGCGCGTGGAAGGGCAAGGACGGCTGGAACGGCACCATCCGCACGCTGGAAGAACGCAGCACCGTCAACCTGCGGCTGGCGGCGCCGACGCAGCTGCTGGTGGCTGACCAGCACGTGCGCCTGGGCGCCACGCGGCTCTTGCTGGACCGCGCCACGCTCGCCATCGACAGCCTGGACTGGGACCACGGCCGCATCCGCACGGCGGGCAGCCTGGACGGCGTGCAGGTCGGCCACGTGCTGGAACTGATGGAAACCATCACCGGCGAGAAGCCGCCGGTGCGCTCGGACCTGGTGCTCGATGGCCGCTGGAACCTGGCGCTGGCCGAGACCGCCACCGGGTTTGCCGAGCTGCGCCGGCGCAGCGGCGACCTGTCGGTCAACGCGGGGCGCGGCTTTACCACGCTGGGCCTGGGCGAAACCAGCCTGCGCGCCGACGCCGGCGGCAACCGCATCGCCGTGCGCGGCGGCATGGTGTCGGGACGCATCGGCAAGGTGGTGGTGGATGCCTCGGCCGGGCTGGTGCAGGATCAGGGGCTGCAGACCGTGGGGCCGGCCTCGACGCTGGCCGGCACGGTCACGGTCGACGTGCCGCGCCTGAAGTCGCTGGAGGCATTGACCGGGCCGCAGTACGCCTTCGAAGGGCGCATGGCCGCGGCGATGCGGCTGGCCGGCACGGTCGGCGCGCCGCTGCTGACCGGCACCCTCAACGGCGACAACCTGGCGGTCACGCTGTACGACCAGGGCCTGCGCCTGACCGACGGCACCGTGCGCGTGGTGCTGGACCAGAACACGGTTGAATTGAAGCATGTGGAATTCCACGGCGGCGACGGCAAGATCGTGGCCACCGGCAACGTCAAGCTGGGCGAGGCCGATCCCAACCTGACCGGCAAGATCATTGCCGAGAAGCTGCAGCTTTTTGCCAGCCCGGAACGCACGCTGGTGATCTCGGGCGATGCCTCCATCGCCAACGAGAACAAGCAGATCGTGATCCGCGGCAAGTTCCGGGTCGACCGCGGCCTGTTCGATTTGCCCAAGGCCGGCGCGCCGGTGCTGGGCGACGACGTGGTGGTGATCCGCCGCAAGGACCAGCGCGCCGTGAAGACCGCCGCCACGCCCGTGCCGGAGACCAAGCCGGCCAGCAAGTTCAGCCCGGTAATCGACCTGACCGTGGACCTGGGCAACAACTTCCGCTTCCGCGGCGCGGGCGCGGACCTGTTGCTGGCCGGCCAGATGGGGGTCAAGAGCGAACCCCTGGCACCGATGAAGGCCACCGGCACGGTGCGCGTGACCGACGGCACCTATGAGGCGTTCGGGCGCAAGCTCAATATCGAACGTGGCATCATCAACTTCAACGGGCCGATCGACAATCCCAACATGAATATCCGCGCCATGCGCCGCAACCAGGAAGTGGAGGCGGGCGTGGAGGTGACCGGCACGGTGCGGCTGCCGCGCGTGCGCCTGGTGTCCGAGCCGAATGTGCCGGACGAGGACAAGCTCTCGTGGCTGATGTTCGGCTACGGTGCGGAAAACGCAGGGGTCGGCCAGCAGCGCCAGCTGAGCGGCTCGGCACTGGGCGGCGCGGCGCTCGGCATGATCGGCAGCAAGACGGGCAAGGGGATCGTGCAGCATTTCGGCATCGACGAATTCTCGATCGGGCCCAGCACCGCGGGCCTAAACGACCAGCAGGTGGTCAGCATGGGCAAGGCCATTTCCGAGCGGATGTCGGTCGGCTATGAGCAGAGCCTGACCTCGGCCTCGAACGTGGTGAAGATGACCTGGCAGTTCTCGCGGCGCTGGTCGCTGATTGCCAAGGGCGGGTCCATCAACGGTTTGTCGGTCTTGTTCAACCGCCGCTTCGACAGCTGGGCGAACCTGTTCAGCGGGACGGGAGGTCGCAGCGGCACCAGAAGGAGCCAGCAGGATGACAGTCAGCCACTCGATCCCGAAAGCGCCGCGCAGGCAGCCTCGGCAGTCATCGCCGAGCCTGTGCGCCGCTGACGCGCGTCCATCCACTTTCGCGTCGCCGCGACGCCTTGCCGCCATGGGACTGATTGCCTCCTTGCTCGCGCTGTTCGGCTGCGACCAGCAGAAGGTCGATGAAGCGATGAAGAAGGCGGGCGAGACCGCGCGCAATACCTGGAATGCGATCAAGCCCGACAGCGAGCTGTTCAAGGGCATCGTGCCGGGACAGTCCACCGAGGAAGAGTTGCGGCGCCAGGCCGGCAAGCCGGAGATCGTATGGGAGGAGGCCGACGGCGGGCGCCGGCTCGAATATCCGCGCGGCCCGGAGGGCACCACCACCTGGATGGTCACCATCGGTCCTGACGGCAAGGTGGCGAAGATCGAGCAGGCGCTGACGCCCGAGAACTTCGCGCGTGTGCGCGCCGGCATGAGCAAGGACGATATCCGGCGGCTGCTGGGCAAGCCGACCAAGGTGGAGGCGTTCAGGTTGAAGAAGGAGGAGGTGTGGGGCTATCGGTGGATGGAGAGTTCGACCGACAAGGCCTTCTTCAACGTGCATTTCAACAGCGATGGCACGGTGATGACGACATCGCGCAGTGATGATCCGTCGAAGATGCAGGGTGGTTGAAGCGCGGCCGGATCGGCGGGCGAAAAAAAACGGCGGTCGCCCGAAGGCGCCGCCGTTTTTTCATCCCGGGCCAGATCAGCGAATCCGCATGCCCGGCACCGCGCCGCTATGCGGCTCCAGGATATACAGGCCCGGCGCCGCCTTCTCGTCAGCAGCCGACGCAGCCAGCACCATCCCTTCCGACAAACCAAACTTCATCTTCCGCGGCGCCAGGTTGGCCACCACCACCGTCAGCTTGCCCACCAGCTGCTCCGGCGTGTAAGCCGACTGGATCCCCGAGAACACATTGCGCGTCTTGCCTTCGCCCAGGTCCAGCGTCAACTGCAGCAGCTTGTTCGAGCCTTCCACCTTCTGGCATGCCACGATCTTCGCCACGCGCAGGTCCACCTTGGCGAAGTCGTCGATGGTGACGGTGTCGGCGATCGGCTCGATCGACGATGCCGCCGCGGCCGGGGCTGCCGTCGCCTGCAGCGAATCGCGGTTGGCGGCCAGCAGCGCATCGACCTGCTTGGCATCGACACGCGTCATCAGGTGCTGATAGGCCTGCACCGGGCTCGCCGCCGACAGCTGCTTGTCGATGGCGCGCCAGTCCAGCGGCTCGATATTCAGGAAACGCTCCACGCCGGCGGCCACGTTCGGCACCACCGGCTTCAGGTAGATCGTCAGCAGGCGGAAGGCCTCCAGCGAGACCGAGCACGCCGCATGCAGCGCCGCGCGCTTGCCTTCATCCTTGGCCAGGTCCCACGGCTTTTCGGTGTCGACAAAGGCGTTGACCGCGTCGGTCAGTTCCATCACCAGGCGCAGCGCCTTGCTGTACTCGCGCGCCTCGTAGAGATGCGCCACCTGCGGCGCGGCCTGGCGCAGCTGCTCCAGCAGCGGGTGGGCCAGCGCGGATTCATCGACCTTGCCCTCGAAGCGCTTGACCAGGAAGCCCGCGGCGCGGCTGGCGATATTGACGTACTTGCCGATCAGGTCGCTGTTCACCCGGGCAATGAAGTCGTCCAGGTTCAGGTCCAGGTCTTCCATGCTCGCGTTGAGCTTGGCGGCGAAGTAGTAGCGCAGCCATTCCGGGTTCATGCCGGTGTCGATATAGCTCTGCGCGGTGATGAAGGTGCCGCGCGACTTGCTCATCTTGGCGCCGTCCACGGTCAGGAAGCCGTGGGCGAACACGTTGGTCGGGGTGCGGTAGCCCGAGAAGCGCAGCATCGCCGGCCAGAACAGCGTGTGGAAGTACAGGATGTCCTTGCCGATGAAGTGGTACTGCTCGGCGGTCGAGTGCGGGCCGACCCAGGCGTCGAAGTCGATGCCCCGCTTCTGCGCCAGGTTCCTGAAGCTGGCGTAGTAGCCGATCGGCGCGTCCAGCCAGACGTAGAAGTACTTGCCGGGGGCGCCGGGAATCTCGAAGCCGAAATAGGGCGCATCGCGCGAGATGTCCCAGTCGGACAGGGTCGAGGTTTCGCCCTCGCTGCCCAGCCATTCCTGCATTTTGTTGGCGGCCTCGGGCTGCGCCAGGTCGGCTACCCACTCGCGCAGGAAGGTCTCGCAGCGCGGGTCGGACAGCCTGAAGAAGTAATGCGCCGACGACTTGCGCACCGGGGTCGCGCCGGACACCACGGAGTAGGGGTTCTTCAGGTCGGTCGGCACATAGGTGGTGCCGCATACTTCGCAGGAATCGCCGTACTGGTCCTTGGCGCCGCACTTGGGGCACTCGCCCTTGATGAAGCGATCCGGCAGGAACATGTTCTTGACCGGGTCGAAGAACTGCTCGACCTCGCGCTCGGCGATCAGGTCCTCGGCCTTCAGGGCCAGGTAGATCTTCTCGCACAACTCGCGGTTCTCTTCCGCGTCGGTGCTGTAGTAATTGTCGAACGACACCAGGAAGCTGTCGAAATCGCGCTTGTGCTCGGTCCAGACGCGGTCGATCAGTTCCTTGGGCGTGATGCCCTCCTTTTCGGCGCGCAGCATCACCGGAGTGCCGTGGGTGTCGTCGGCGCCGACGTAGTAGACCTCGTTACCCATCATGCGCTGGAAACGCACCCAGATATCGGTCTGGATGTATTCCACCAGGTGGCCGATATGAATCTGGCCGTTGGCATAAGGCAGGGCGGATGTGACGAGGATGCGACGTGCGGTCATAGACAGGGCCGGTCAGGAGCGGGGAAATATCGTGGGGACGGCACCAGCCAGGAAGGCGGGCGCGTGCCGGGAAGGGGCTATTTTAGCAACTGGCCGGCGCGAACGCGCCGGTTCCGCATGGCGGAATAGTCCGGAAGAGATCGGCGCAGCAAAACGTTCCGCCCAAAAAAAAGCGCCGGTCAGTGCCGGCGCAGCTTTCCACAACGGAAAAGGAGGAGAAATCAGGTACCGCCCGGGAGGTCAGCCACCCATCGCGAGCCAGCAACGGTGGCAAGCGGCACCTGTTTCTATGACAGGGTCACCCCTGAATTGGTTTCAAATAAATTTCAACGCGGCGATTTTGTGCCCGTCCGGCCTCGCTGGCGTTGTCCGCCACGGGCTGCGCTTGCCCGCGGCCCTCGGCTGAGAGGCGGTTGCGTGCGACGCCACGATCACCCAGGTAGCTGGCCACGCTCTGGGCGCGGCGTTGCGACAGCTGCATGTTGTAGTTCGGGTTGCCGGTGCTGTCGGTATGGCCCACCACGCTGGCGCTCACTTCCTGGTGCTGGCCCAGCGTCTGCGCGACCTGGTCGAGCACGGAGCGGAACGACGGCTTGATCGAAGCGCTGTCGGTGTCGAAGGTGACCTGGCTGGGGATGTTGACCTTCAGCGAGCCATCCGGCTGCTCGGTGATCTGGGTGCCCGTGCCCGCGGTGTCCTTGTTCAGCTTGCCGCGGATGGCGTTCCAGTTATAGCCGGTTGCACCGCCTACGGCACCGCCCACGGCCGCGCCGACCAGCGTGCCGGTGGTATTGCCGCCTATCAGGTTGCCAAGCCCGGCGCCAACTGCGGCGCCAACGCCGGTTCCGACCGCCGTATGGGTCTGCTGTTCGGTGGCGCAACCTGCTGCCAGCAGCGTGGCAGCGGCAAGCGAGACGGTGACGAGCTTGATCTTCATGCTTTCTCCTTCTGATGTTCCCGTAAGTGTTCTGGGTACCGCATCGCGATGGTACCCCCAGGGCGATTGCTGAGGTAACCCTTTGTACGCGTCGGGCCCGGTGCCGCGGCAATGTGCCAAGCCGGCCCGCCCAACCGCACTACAATATGGATATGACGACGCGCGCACAAGTGCAAGGTTGTGAGATTTGTAATTGTCTGTAATCCCCCACCCCGCGGAGGGTATTGCGCGCCGATTACCGGCCCTCATGGCCGGTGCTGCATACTTTGATACATTGCGCGCCGGTCATTACCGGCCCGTCCCCCACATCAATCAAAGCGGAGTTTGTCTTGAGCGTCAGCACTGAGCAGGTCACCGAAGTCCTGCGCACCGTCATCGACCCCAATACGGGCAAGGACCTGGTGTCCACCCGCTCGGCCAGGAATATCCGTGTCGACGGCGGCGAGGTTTCGCTGGAAGTCGAACTCGGCTACCCCGCGCGCAGCCAGTTCGACCCGATTCGCAAGCTGGTGGTCGCTGCGGTGCGGGAGCTGCCGGGCGTGACCAATGTCAGCGTGACCGTGACCATGAAGATCGTCGCGCACGCGGTGCAGCGCGGCGTCAAGCTGCTGCCGGGCGTGAAGAACGTGATCGCGGTGGCGTCGGGCAAGGGCGGGGTGGGCAAGTCCACCACGGCCGTCAACCTGGCGCTGGCGCTGGCCGCCGAAGGCGCGCGCGTGGGCATGCTGGACGCAGATATCTACGGCCCGAGCCTGCCGATGATGCTGGGCATCGACGGCCGTCCCGAATCCGCCGACGGCCAGACCATGGAGCCGCTGGAAGGCCACGGGCTGCAGGCCAACTCGATCGGCTTCCTGATCGAGCAGGACAACCCGATGGTATGGCGCGGCCCGATGGTGACCTCGGCGCTGGAACAGCTGCTGCGCCAGACCAACTGGCATGACCTGGACTACCTGATCGTCGACATGCCGCCGGGCACCGGCGACATCCAGCTGACGCTGTCGCAGAAGGTGCCGGTGACGGGCGCAGTGATCGTGACGACGCCGCAGGACATCGCGCTGCTCGACGCCAAGAAGGGCCTGAAGATGTTCGAGAAGGTGGGCATTCCCATCCTCGGCATCGTCGAGAACATGGCGGTCTACTGCTGCCCGAACTGCGGCCATGTCGAGCATATTTTCGGCCATGGCGGCGGCGAGAAGATGTGCGCCGACTACGGCGTGGACCTGCTCGGCAGCCTGCCGCTGAACCTGCAGATCCGCGAGCAGGCCGACTCCGGCCGCCCGACCGTGGTGGCCGAGCCCGACAGCCCGGTGGCCGAGCTGTACCGCGGCATCGCGCGCAAGGTGGCGATCAAGGTCGCCGACAAGGCGCGCGACATGACCAGCAAGTTCCCGAGCATCGTCGTGCAGAACACCTGAGCGCGCGGCTCACCGCGCCGGCAGACCATGGAAACCGAAGTCACGCCTGTGCCCGATATGCCCGACACGCCGCCACCCGGCGCCCGCCCCGCCGTCACGATGGCGGTGGTGATGCGCAAGGTGGCGCTGGCCAACCGCTGGCAGCCGTGGAAGTGGCAGCTCGACGCGGTGCTGCCCGACCTGGGCGAGTTCGGCACGCACCCGGTTTGCCTGGAGCACGATGAGCATGGCGCGCGCTGGCTGTACCCGGGTTTCGAGGTGGAGCTGTTCCGCGACCAGGGCGAGGGCTATTACCTGAACCTGACCTCGACCACGCCGTGCTGGTTCGTGATGTGGCGCATGCCCGAGGACGAGGATGGCGGGGGCAGCGGCGAAGACGCACACCCGGTGCCGATGACCGTCACGCTGTCCTACAACGAAGCCGGCCGCTGGCTCGACGCCGGCGAGATCGTCGAAAACGTGCCGCTGGCGCCCGAGCAGCGCGAGTGGCTGCAGGCCTATGTCAACGAGCACTACCGGCCCGAGCCCAAGCAGCGGCGCCGGCCCGAATCCTTCAAGGCGCCGCAGGACCGCGCGCGCTTCTGAATCTGACGACCTGACTATCTGACTTCGCCCCGCCGATGAGCGATTCGTCCTTCCTGTCACGCTGGTCGCGCCGCAAGGCCGCGGTGCGGGAGGGCGCGGTCGTGCCGCCCGAGCCGCCGACCGAGCCGGCCCTCGTGCCGGCCGAAGGTGCCGTGACTGCAGGTCCGGCCACAGAAGCGGTGCCCGAAGTGCCCGCGCCGACGCTGGAAGACGTGGCCGCGCTGCGCCCCGGCGACAACATCGCGCGCTTTGTCGCCCGTGGCGTCGACGAATCGGTCAAGCGCGCCGCGCTCAAGACGCTGTTTGCCGATCCGCACTTCAATGTGATGGACGGCCTCGACACCTACATCGACGACTACAGCAAGCCCGACCCGATTCCGCCGGAAATCCTGCGCCAGCTGCGCCAGGCCGAGACGCTCGGGTTGTTTGAGCCGACCGACGAGGAACGGGCCGCGGCGCAGGCCGCTGCCGCAGCCGGGGCCGAGCCTGCAGATGTACAGCCGACGGCGCCCGCCGATGCCGGCAAAACCGCCGACACCAGCGCCGACACTACGGACATACCCGCACCAGTCGAAACGCCGCAGCAAACGGCAAGTCAAAGCGCAAGACAAAGCGAAGAACTGAGCGAAAAACAGGGCCCGCAAGACCCGGATAAATGCGCGTAGCCCCACAGGTGCAGCGCAGCCTACAATAGGCCACCCACAATCCCCCGGCCCGCAGACCCCTCGCCAAGAAGGACGTCCGGACCGGTCAGCCGCATTCGCCATGCCGACGCTGATCTGCAATTGCAACGACACCATGCCGCTTGACGGGGCGGCACTGTCCGATGCTAACCGGGAAGCCAACCAGGGCCCCCTGAAGGTCCACCGCCTGCTGTGCCGGCGCGAGATCGGCGATTTCACCGCCGCGCTCGACGGCACCGACGATGTGATCGTTGCCTGCACCCAGGAACGCCAGCTATTCACCGAAGTGGCCGCCCAGGCCGCGCGCGGCGAAGATGGCCGCGCGGTGGTGACCGCGCCGGTGCGCTTCGTCAATATCCGCGAGACCGGTGGCTGGTCGCAGGGCGCACGGCGCGACCCGAAGACGGCCAATGCCAAGATCGCCGCGCTGCTGGCCGTGGCCGCGCTGCCCGAACCGGACCCGGTGCCGGTGGTGGACTACCGCTCGGACGGCGCGGTGCTGGTGATGGGCCCGGCGCAGCGCGCGCTGCCGTGGGCCGAGCGCCTGGCCGCGATGCAGCTCGAAGTCACCGTGCTAATGACCGGCAGCGACAAGCGCGAAGCGAATGGGACCAACCCGGCGGCGCAGCCCGCCGCGCGCAACTATCCGGTCCACAGCGGCCGGCTCGCTTCGCTGACCGGATGGCTGGGCGCATTCGACGCCAGCTGGGAAACCGGCGCGGGCCGCAGCAACCCGATCGACCTGGACCTGTGCACCCGCTGCAACGCCTGCATCGAGGCCTGCCCGGAAGACGCGATCGACTTTACCTACCAGATCGACCTGTCGCGCTGCCGTTCGCACCGCGACTGCGTGCGCGCCTGCGGCGCCGCCGCGGCGATCGATTTCGATCGCCCGCAGGGCAGCACGCAGGGGCGTTTCGACCTGGTGTTCGACCTGAACGATGCGCCGGCCTTCACCATGCACCAGCCGCCGCAGGGCTACCTGCACGCCGGTGCCGATGCGGCGCGCCAGCACGAGCTGGCGCTGACGCTGGCAGGACTGGTAGGCGAGTTCGAGAAGCCCAAGTTCTTCCGCTACAAGGAAAACCTGTGCGCGCACGGCCGCAACCAGACCACCGGCTGCACCGCCTGCATCGATATCTGCTCGACCCAGGCAATCAGCTCGCGCTGGCATGACGGCAAGGGCCGCATCGAGGTCGCGCCCAACCTCTGCATGGGCTGCGGCGCCTGTACCACGGTCTGCCCCAGCGGGGCCATCACCTATGGCTACCCGGGCCCGGAAACAATGGGATCGCGCCTGCGCACGCTGCTGTCCGCCTACCGCCAGGCCGGCGGCCGCGACGCGGTGCCGCTGCTGCATGGCGAGGAGTCCGGCACGCCGGCGCTGCTGGCGCTGGGACGCGCCGCGCGGGGCGGGCGGGCGCAGGGCGTGCCCGCCAATGTGATGCCGCTGTCGCTGTTCCATCCGGCTTCGGCCGGGCTGGAGCTGTGGCTCGCCGCGCTGTGCTGGGGCGCCAGCCGCGTGGCCGTGCTGCTCACCGGCGACGAGGCGCCGCAGTACCGCACCGCGCTGCTGGAGCAGATGGCCGTCGGGCGCGCCATGCTGGCTGGTCTGGGCTATGACGGCGAGGTGCTGTCGCTGGTCGAGGCCGCGGACACCGCCGCGCTGGATGCAGGCTTGTCTGCACTGCGCCCCGGCCGCAACGCGCTGCCGCCGGCGCCCTTCGGCGCGGTGGCGGCCAAGCGCGAGATGCTGGACTTCGCGCTGGACCACCTGGCACGCCACGCGCCGGTTCCCGCGGAAATCGTGCCGCTGCCGGCCGCCGCGCCGATCGGCGCGATCGCCGTGGATACCGCCAAGTGCACCCTGTGCATGGCCTGCGTGGGCGCGTGCCCGTCGCAGGCGCTGCGCGACAACGCCGAGCGCCCGGTGCTCAGCTTTATCGAACGCAACTGCGTGCAGTGCGGGCTGTGCGAAAAGACCTGCCCGGAAGACGCTATCACCCTGGTGCCGCGCCTGCTGGCCGGCGACGCGGCGCGCCGCCCGGTCACGCTCAACGAGACCCAGCCCTTCCACTGCATCCGCTGCGGCAAGCCGTTCGGCACCGCGCAGATGGTGGAGTCGATGCTGGTGCGGCTGGCCGGCCACCCGGCCTTTGCCGGCGCCGCGGCCGAGCGTCTGAAAATGTGCCAGGATTGCCGGGTGATCGACATGATGGAAAAGGACATGGGCACAGTTACCGGCGCCACGCTGCGCTGAACCGGCCGCACCACCCGAGACGAATCATCACGACATGACAGATTTCCAGCCGATCCAGCTTACCGCCGCACCGCCGGCCGACGATGCCGAGGACACCGCCCGCGCCGACCTCTATGGCCTGCTGGCTACGCTGTTCTACCGCGCCCCCGATGCCGCGCTGCTGCACCACATCGCCGCCAACCGCGCCGTGGGTGACGATGCCGATACGGTGCTGGGCAAGGCATGGAACGCCTTGTGCGACGCAGCATCCGAGACCACCGCGGCCGAGGCCGAGGAGGAATACCGGGTGCTGTTCGTGGGCGTGGGCCGCCAGGACGTATTCCTGTACGGCTCCTTCTACATGACCGGCTTCCTCAACGAGCGCCCGCTGGTGGCGCTGCGCGAGGACCTGGCGCGCTATGGCCTGGAACGCCACGACAGCGTCAGCGAGACCGAGGACCATATCGCCACGCTGTGCGAGGTGATGCGCTTCCTGGTGGCGGGCGACGACCTGTCGGTGTCCAACCTGGGCGAGCAGCAGCGCTTCTACGCGCAGCACCTGCAGCCGTGGGTGGAGAAATTGTGCGATGCAGTGACGGCGCACCCGCAGGCGCGCTTCTATCGCAGCGTGGCCGGCTTGCTCAGCGCTTTTGCCGGCATCGAGGCGGTCGCGATGGAGATGAACTGAAGGCGAACTGGCGCAAAAGGGGCATCAATCTCGGCACGCGTGGCGACTTATCCAGGGTGTTGCGTCCGGTCCGACACGTCTGCCTCAAATTTTGTTCGAAAGTCAGGAAAAACCCGTGCATATCATGGTCTTTCCTGCTAGTTGTTTCTAGAATATGCATAACAACGCATAACGGCACAACCATCGGGCTTTGACAGCCGAGGAGCCCCACATGACAGTGAAGCAAACCCGGGTCGCGCGCCGCACGTTTCTCGCGGGCGCTGGAGTCGTTGCTGCCGCTACGGGTGCGGCCGCGCTGACAGCGCGTGGACCGGCCATGCCGGGCCCGACCGCCGCGCCTCCGGAACCCACCGACACCCCGTCGGACAGCAAGGGTTACCGCGTAACTGACCACATTCGCAAGTACTACCGGACCACGCTGGTGTAAATGCCAGGGCGGTGTGGTCTGCCGCGCCGCCTGCAACCGGACGAACCAACGTCCGCTTCTGAGGTGAGACATGATCTTGACCCGCAAACGCGCGGCGCAGGGCGCCTCCGCCCGCCTCGCTGACGGCCTTGCCAACCGGCATGACCATGCCGGCACGTCATCCGGCCGGCTTTCCCAGCGGCTTGCGACCAGCCTGGCCGGCGCCATGCCGACCATGGACCGCCGCAGCTTCCTCAAGCGTTCAGGCATCAGCGTCGGTGCCGGCCTGGCAGCCTCGCAGCTCTCTCTGATCCGCAAGGCCGACGCCGCCGACGACAAGAAGGCGGCCGCCGACGGCAAGACTGGCATCGTCGTCAGGCGCACCGTGTGCGGCCACTGCTCGGTGGGCTGCGCCGTCGACGCGGTGGTGCAGAACGGCGTGTGGATCCGCCAGGAGCCTGTTTTCGATTCGCCCCTCAACATGGGCGCGCACTGCGCCAAGGGCGCGGCGCTGCGCGAGCACGGCCACGGCGAATACCGGCTCAAGTACCCGATGAAGCTGGTCAACGGCAAGTACCAGCGCATCAGCTGGGACCAGGCGCTCGACGAGATCACCGCCAAGATGAAGGAGATCCGCCAGCAGACCGGCCCGGACTCGATGTTCTTCGTCGGCTCGTCCAAGCACAGCAACGAGCAGGCCTACCTGATGCGCAAGTGGGTGTCGTTCTTCGGCACCAACAACACCGATCACCAGGCGCGCATCTGCCACTCCACCACGGTGGCGGGCGTGGCCAACACCTGGGGCTACGGTGCGATGACGAACTCGTACAACGATATGCAGAACTCAAAGGCAGCTCTGTATATCGGCTCGAACGCGGCCGAAGCGCACCCGGTGTCGATGCTGCACCTGCTGCACGCCAAGGAGAACGGCTGCAAGGTGATCGTGGTCGATCCGCGCTACACGCGCACCGCGGCCAAGGCGCAGCACTACGTGCGCATCCGCTCGGGTACCGACATCGCGTTCCTCTTTGGGATGCTGTACCACATCTTCCAGAACGGCTGGGAAGACCAGAAGTACCTGCAGGACCGCGTCTACGGCATGGACAAGGTCAAGGAAGAGGTGCTGGCCAAGTGGACTCCCGACAAGGTCGAGGAAGTCACCGGCGTGCCCGAGGCGCAGGTCCGCATGGTGGCCGAGATCATGGCCAAGAACCGCCCCAGCACGCTGGTGTGGTGCATGGGCCAGACCCAGCACACCATCGGCAATGCGATCGTGCGCGCCTCGTGCATCGTGCAGCTGGCGCTGGGCAATATCGGCGTGGCGGGCGGCGGCGCCAACATCTTCCGCGGCCACGACAACGTGCAGGGCGCCACCGACGTGGGCCCCAACCCCGACTCGCTGCCGGGCTACTACGGCCTGGCCACCGGCGCGTGGAAGCACTACGCGGCGGTCTGGGGCGTGGACTACGAATGGATCAAGAAGCAGTTTGTCTCGCAGACGATGATGGAGAAGTCCGGCACGACGGTGTCGCGCTGGATCGATATCGTCACCGAGAAGAACGAGCTGATCGACCAGGACAACAACGTGCGCGGCGTGTTCTTCTGGGGCCATGCCCCGAACTCGCAGACGCGCGGCCTGGAAATGAAGAAGGCGCTGGACAAGCTCGACCTGCTGGTGGTGGTCGACCCGTATCCGTCGGCCACCGCGGCCATGGCCAACATGCCGCCGGCCGAGGGCGACAAGGTCAACCCGAACCGCGCCGTGTACCTGCTGCCGGCCTGCACGCAGTTCGAGACCTCGGGTACATGCACGGCGTCCAACCGCTCGCTGCAATGGCGCGAGAAGGTGATCGAGCCGCTGTTCGAATCGATGCCCGACCAGACGCTGATGCAGGCGTTCGCCGACAAGCTCGGCTTCGGCAAGGAGCTGTCGAAGAACTACAAGATGATCGAGGTCAAGCGCGCCGGCCGCACCTGGATGGAGCCGGAGCCGGAATCGATCCTGCGCGAGATCAACGCCAGCAACTGGACCATCGGCTACACCGGCCAGTCACCGGAGCGGTTGAAGTCGCACATGCGCAATATGCAGATGTTCGACGTCAAGACGCTGCGCTGCAAGTCGGGCAAGGACCCGATCACGGGCTACGACCTGACCGGCGACTACTTCGGCCTGCCGTGGCCGTGCTACGGCACGCCGGAACTGAAGCACCCGGGCTCGCCCAACCTGTATGACACCAGCAAGCACGTGATGGACGGCGGCGGCAACTTCCGCGCCAACTTCGGCGTGGAGCGTGACGGCGTCAACCTGTTGGCCGAGGATGGCTCGTATTCACAGGGCGCGGAGATCACCACCGGCTATCCGGAGTTCGACCACGTGCTGCTGAAGAAGCTGGGCTGGTGGGACGACCTGACCGACGCCGAGAAGGCCAAGGCCGAGGGCAAGAACTGGAAGACCGACCTGTCGGGCGGCATCCAGCGCGTGGTGCTGAAGAACCATGGCTGCCACCCGTTCGGCAACGCCAAGGCGCGCGCGGTGGTGTGGAACTTCCCCGACCCGATCCCGCAGCACCGCGAGCCGCTGTACTCCACACGGCCCGACATGGTCGCCAAATACCCGACCCACGACGACAAGATGGCGTTCTGGCGGCTGCCGACGCTGTACAAGTCGGTGCAGCAGCGCAATATCGAGAACAAGGTCTATGAGAAGTTCCCGATCATCCTGACCTCCGGGCGGCTGGTCGAGTACGAGGGCGGCGGCGAGGAAACCCGCTCCAACCCGTGGCTCGCAGAGCTGCAGCAGGAGAACTTTGTCGAGGTCAACCCGCGCGCGGCGTCGGACCGCGGCATCCGCAACGGCGACTTCTGCTGGGTAAAGACGCCGACCGGGGCGCGCCTCAAGGTGCGCGCGCTGGTGACCGAGCGCGTCGGGCCCGATACCGCCTTCATCCCGTTCCACTTCTCGGGCTGGTGGCAGGGCAAGGACCTGAGGGACTACTACCCCGAGGGCGCGATGCCGGTGGTGCGGGGCGAGGCGGTCAACACCGCCACCACCTACGGCTATGACTCGGTGACGATGATGCAGGAAACCAAGACCACCGTTTGCCAGATCGAGCGGTTTGCCTAAGCGCAGAGGGACACCATGGCACGCATGAAATTTATCTGTGACGCCGAGCGCTGCATCGAGTGCAACAGCTGCGTCACTGCCTGCAAGAACGAGCACGAGGTGCCCTGGGGCGTGAACCGGCGCCGCGTGGTCACCATCAACGACGGCATGGTCGGCGCCGAGAAATCGATCTCGGTGGCCTGCATGCACTGCTCCGACGCGCCCTGCATGGCGGTCTGCCCGGTCGACTGCTTCTACCGCACCGACGACGGCGTAGTGCTGCACGACAAGGACGTCTGCATCGGCTGCGGCTACTGCTCGTATGCCTGCCCGTTCGGCGCGCCGCAGTTCCCGTCGGCCGGCACCTTTGGCGTGCGCGGCAAGATGGACAAGTGCACCTTCTGCGCCGGCGGCCCGGAAAAGAACGGCAGCGAAGCCGAGTTCGAGAAGTACGGCCGCAACCGGCTGGCCGAAGGCAAGCTGCCGCTGTGCGCGGAGATGTGCTCGACCAAGGCGCTGCTGGGCGGCGACGGCGACGTGATTGCCGACATCCTGCGCAACCGCGTGATCAAGCGCGGCACCGGCGGCGATGTGTTCGGCTGGGGCACGGCCTACGGCGTGCCCAAGACCGCGCCCGGAGCGCCCGCCGCGCCAGCCGGGCCCACTGCGCCGGACGCCCCCGGTGCACGCACCGCACCCGCCAAACCGGGAGGACAGGCATCATGAACCGTGCCCGCGTGATTGCGCTGCTGTCGCTGTGCGGCGTGCTGCTGGCCGCCTGCGGCGAAAAACCGCAGACCATCGGCCCGTCGCACCGCAAGGCCGACGCCCAGGCGTTCCAGGGCGCGCCCGACGATCCGTTCGTGGCCAAGGGCTGGACGGCCGGCGACAAGACCAGCTGGCATAACCAGATCCGCCAGCGCAACCAGTACCAGAACGAGTACAGCCGGGTGCAATGAACGCGCTGCTGCGAATCCCGGGACGGCGAGTCCCGGGGATGCGGGCATATGTGCCCGCCGAGCTGAAGGAGGGCCTATGACGCCGTCTCACAATCGATGCCAGGCGCGCGCCGCGCACTGGCGTGGCTGGCTGGCCGCCGGCGCGCTCGCGCTGATGGCCGTGGCCGGCAGCGCCGCCGCGCAGGCGCCCGCGCCCGCACCGGGGCCGTCGACCGGTCCGGCGGCAGCGTCGGCCACCGCCGATGCCAACAACCCGGCTACCCATCCCGCGCAGCCGCTGGCGGGCATCGCGTCGGAGAACATCTTCAACGTGCCGCGCCGCGATATCGCCGCCGAGGCGCAGTCGCAGCAGCAGCGCACTCTCACGCAGCCCGGCAATAACGCGCCGGTCTGGCGCGAGGTCAATTCCGACCAGCGCCACTACAGCAGCCTGCCCGACAAGGAAGCCGGCGTGCTGATCCAGCGCACCGGGCAGGAATGGCGGCTGTTCCGCAACGGCGTGATCACGGTCTGGGGCGGCTGGCTGCTGCTGGTGGTGCCGGTGGCCATCCTCGGCTTCTTCCTGTGGCGCGGCACCATCCCGCTGCGCACGCCGCGCACCGGCCGCATGATCGAGCGCTTCACACCGCTGGAACGCATCGTGCACTGGACCATGGCGATCTCGTTCGTGGTGCTGGCGGTGTCGGGCATCGTGATGCTGCTGGGCAAGCATTTCCTGCTGCCGCTGATGGGGCACATGCTGTTCGGCTGGCTGACCTACCTGCTGAAGAACCTGCATAACGTAGTGGGGCCCATCTTTACGCTGTCGGTGATCGTGGCCTTCGTCGTGTTCCTGCGCGACAACCTGCCCAGCCGGGCAGATGTACGCTGGGTGACCAGCCTCGGCGGCCTGGCCTCCGGCAAGCATGTGCCGAGCGGGCGCTTCAACGCCGGCGAGAAGATGTGGTTCTGGGTCGGCGTGTTTATCTTCGGCGTGGTGCTGTCGGCCTCGGGCTGGGTGCTCGACATGATCGTGCCGGGCATGGACTACTACCGCTCCACCATGCAGATCGCCAACGTGATCCACGGCATCTCGGCCGTGCTGATGATCGCGATGGCGTGCGGCCATATCTACATGGGCACCATCGGCATGGAGGGCGCCTACCGCGCCATGCGCGACGGCTGGGTGGACGAGGCCTGGGCCAAGGAGCACCACGAGCTCTGGTACGACGACATCAAGTCCGGCAAGATCCCGGCGCAGCGTTCGACCGGGCCGGACGCCGCGGCGGGGCGCCCCACGCGGCACAGCCCGGGCGAAGCCTGACGCTGGTGCGGACTGCGGCGGCCCCGGCCGCCGCCCCGGCCCCTGCCGTGAAGAGCGCCGCGGGCCCCGCCAAACCGTCCGGGCCCGGCGCGGTACAATCGTCTGCGAAGGCGCCGTAACCGCAGCCCCGATGCACGCCTGGACGGCGCGGGGCCCTCACCGCAGTCCCCGAGCCCTCCCGTCATGACCTTGCGTCCCGAACTTACCCAGGCAGCCGTTCCCCTGATCGAAGAGGTTGAAGTCGTCGACGAACAGGGGCGCGTGCGCGCGGCTTTCCTGCCGGGAGAGCGGCCGCTGACGGTCTACCTCGACAAGCGCGAACTGGTCACGCTGATGACGCTGGGCGGCGCGCCCGAGCACCTGGTGCTGGGCTACCTGCGCAACCAGCGCCTGGTGGAATCGATCGAGGATATCGCCGCGGTGCAGGTCGACTGGGAAACCGAGTCGGCCGCCGTGACCACGCGCACCGGCGTGGACCGCATCGAGGAACGCACCGCGCGCCGCGTGGTGACCACCGGCTGCGGACAGGGCACGGTGCTCGGCTCGTTGCTGGACGAGGTGGACAGCATCCGCCTGCCGGTCGATACGATCCTCGACCAGGACACGCTGTACGGCATCATCGACACCATCCGGCTGCAGCAGTCGGTGTACAAGCAGGCCGGCTCGGTCCATGGCTGCGCGCTGTTCAAAGGGACCGAGCTGTTGATGTTCGTCGAGGACGTCGGCCGTCACAACGCGGTGGACGCCATTGCCGGGCGTATGTGGCTGGAAGACATGCGCGGCGACGACAAGATCTTCTACACCACCGGCCGCCTGACCTCCGAGATGGTGATCAAGGGCGCGCAGATGGGCATCCCGTTCCTGCTGTCGCGCTCGGGCGTGACGCAGATGGGCTACCAGATGGCCACGCGCGTCAACCTGACGCTGTTCGCGCGCTGCACCGGCAAGCATTTCCTGCTCTATACCGGGCGCGAGCGCTTCCGCCACCGGCTGCCTGAAGACGCGGTGGCGTAAACAGCACTTTGGTTCTTGCGGCAGTGCAACGGTGCAGGGGCGGATTGGTTGTACAATGCGGCGCACTCCGAGCCAGTGTGTCTACCTCCCAACCCTATGAGCATCAAATCCGACAAGTGGATCCGCCGCATGGCGGAGCAGCACGGCATGATCGAGCCGTTCGAGCCAGGCCAGGTCCGGGAGGCCGACGGGCGCAAGATCGTCTCGTATGGCACCTCGAGCTACGGCTACGACATCCGCTGCGCCGACGAATTCAAGATCTTCACCAATATCAACAGCACCATCGTTGACCCGAAGAACTTCGACGAGAAGTCGTTCGTCGACTTCAGGGGCGATGTCTGCATCATCCCGCCGAACTCGTTCGCGCTGGCGCGCACGATGGAGTACTTCCGCATCCCGCGCAGCGTGCTGACCATCTGCCTGGGCAAGAGCACGTACGCCCGCTGCGGCATCATCGTCAACGTGACGCCCTTCGAGCCGGAGTGGGAAGGTTATGTGACGTTGGAGTTTTCCAACACCACGCCGCTGCCCGCCAAGATCTACGCCGGCGAGGGTTGCGCCCAGGTGCTGTTCTTCGAGAGCGACGAAGTCTGCGAGACCTCGTACCGCGACCGGGGCGGCAAGTACCAGGGTCAGCACGGTGTCACACTGCCGAAGACCTGAGCGCATTACAATGCCGGCGTTTGCCGGAAGGCTGGCCCCGAGAATGGCCGCCACACTTGACGTCAGAGCCACATGTCGCCGCTGCGGGGAACCTCCCGCCGGCCATGTGGCTCAAGTCCTTTATGTCCTGCTTTCCATCAAGGATGCCCGATGAAATTTCGCTTCCCCGTCATCATCATTGACGAAGACTTTCGCTCCGAGAACATCTCCGGCTCGGGCATCCGCGCGCTGGCCGAGGCGATCGAGAAAGAGGGCATGGAGGTCATGGGCCTGACCAGCTACGGCGACCTGACGTCGTTTGCGCAGCAGTCCAGCCGGGCATCGACCTTTATCGTCTCGATCGACGACGACGAGTTCACTCGCGACGGCGACGACCAGCTAGAGGCCGCCGCGATCGAGAAGCTGCGCGCCTTTGTCGCCGAAGTCCGCCGCCGCAACTCCGACCTGCCGATCTTCCTGTACGGCGAGACCCGCACCTCGCGCCATATCCCCAACGATATCCTGCGCGAGCTGCACGGCTTCATCCACATGTTCGAGGACACGCCGGAATTCGTCGCGCGCCACATCATCCGCGAAGCCAAGGTCTACCTCGACACGCTGGCGCCGCCGTTCTTCAAGGCGCTGATCGACTACGCGCAGGACAGCTCCTATTCGTGGCACTGCCCGGGCCACTCGGGCGGCGTGGCGTTCCTGAAGAGCCCGGTGGGTCAGGTGTTCCACCAGTTCTTCGGCGAGAACATGCTGCGCGCCGACGTCTGCAACGCGGTGGATGAACTGGGCCAGCTGCTGGACCACACCGGCCCCGTGGCGGCGTCCGAGCGCAATGCCGCGCGCATCTTCAACTCGGATCACATGTTCTTCGTCACCAACGGCACCTCGACGTCGAACAAGATGGTGTGGCACGCCAACGTGGCGCCGGGCGATATCGTGGTGGTGGACCGCAACTGCCACAAGTCGATCCTGCACGCGATCATGATGACGGGCGCGATTCCCGTCTTCCTGATGCCCACGCGCAACCACTACGGCATCATCGGCCCGATCCCGAAGAGCGAGTTCGATCCCGAGACCATCAAGCGCAAGATCGCCGCGCACCCGTTCGCCAGCAAGGCCAAGAACCAGAAGCCGCGCATCCTGACGATCACGCAGGGCACCTACGACGGCGTGCTGTACAACGCCGAGCAGATCAAGGAGATGCTGGCGGCCGAGATCGACACGCTGCACTTCGATGAAGCCTGGCTGCCGCACGCGGCCTTCCACGACTTCTATCACAACATGCACGCGATCGGTAAGGACCGCCCGCGCAGCAAGGACGCACTGGTGTTCGCCACGCAGTCCACGCACAAGCTGCTGGCCGGCCTGTCGCAGGCCTCGCAGATCCTCGTGCAGGATTCCGAGACGCGCAAGCTGGACCGCTACCGCTTCAACGAGGCGTACCTGATGCACACCTCGACCAGCCCGCAGTACTCGATCATCGCCTCGTGCGACGTGGCCGCGGCGATGATGGAGGCCCCGGGCGGCACCGCGCTGGTGGAGGAGAGCATCCAGGAGGCGATGGACTTCCGCCGCGCCATGCGCAAGGTCGAGGGCGAATATGACGACGGCAAGAACGGCGACTGGTGGTTCAAGGTGTGGGGCCCGGACGCGCTGATCGAAGACGGCATCGGCGACCGCGAGGAGTGGATGCTCAAGGCCAACGAGCGCTGGCACGGCTTCGGTGACCTCGCCGACGGCTTCAACCTGCTCGACCCGATCAAGGCCACCATCATCACCCCGGGCCTGGACGTCGACGGCGAGTTCAGCGAGCGCGGTATCCCGGCGGCGATCGTTACCAAGTACCTGGCCGAGCACGGCATCATCATCGAGAAGACCGGGCTGTACTCGTTCTTCATCATGTTCACCATCGGCATCACCAAGGGCCGCTGGAATTCGCTGGTGACCGAGCTGCAGCAGTTCAAGGACGACTACGACCAGAACCAGCCGCTGTGGCGCGTGCTGCCGGAGTTCGTCGGCAAGTATCCGCAGTACGAGCGCATGGGCCTGCGTGACCTGTGCGATGCGATCCACAGCGTGTACAAGGCCAACGACGTCGCACGCGTGACCACCGAGATGTACCTGTCGGACATGGAACCGGCAATGAAGCCGTCGGACGCGTGGGCGATGATGGCCCACCGCGAGATCGAGCGCGTGCCGGTGGACGAACTGGAAGGCCGCGTCACCGCCATCCTGCTGACGCCGTACCCGCCGGGCATCCCGCTGCTGATCCCGGGCGAGCGCTTCAACCGCACCATCGTGCAGTACCTGAAGTTCGCGCGCGAGTTCAACAAGCTGTTCCCGGGGTTTGAGACCGATATCCACGGACTGGTCGAGGACGAGGTCGACGGCAAGAAGGCGTACTTCGTCGACTGCGTGAAGCAGGGCGGCTGAGCGCCAGTCATAGCTTCAGAAGTCCTGAAGGGCCCCGCGCAATGCGGGGCCCTTTTTGTTGGGCCGCAGCCGCTAGTTGTTGGCGTTGCGCCCTGCAAATACCACCCGCAGTCCGGTCGGCGTCATCGTGAAGCCAAATGACTCGTCGACCGGCCCGGACCCCGGCGCGTGACTGAGCGTGAATTGCCGGCAGACCATCGATAGCGCAGCCTTGATTTCCAGTAGCGCCAGGCTGCGCCCCGGGCACAGGCGCGGGCCTGAGCCAAAGGGCACGAAGCCGCTGCGGTGGTGGGCGGCGGCAGAGTCATCCAGCCAGCGCTCCGGACGGAATTCGCGGGCCGCGGCGAAATTGCTCTCCCTGAGCGCGTCGGGCCGGGTCAGCAGCATCATCGAGGTGCCCCGCGGCAGCCGGTATCCGCCAATTTCGACGTCTTCGTTGGGTTCGAGAAAGAAGAGCGGTGCGACCGGCTTGAGGCGCAGCGATTCCTGCGCCACCGCGTCGATGTAGGTGAGCCGCGTGGCATCACCCATGTCCCGCAGGACATCGTTCTGGCCCAGCACGGCATCTGCCTCCTGCTGCATCTTGTGCTGGACTTCCGGGTGGAGGCACATGAAATGCATCATCCAGGCGATGGTGTTGGCCGTCGTGTCTTCCCCCGCCAGCAGCATGGTGAAGATATTGGCATACAGCTCGTCATCGCTGAGCGGGGCTTCGCCCGCCGCCTGCGCGGCGATCATGGCCTCCAGGAAATTGTTGGGATGCGCGGCGAGTGCCGGGGATTGCCCCAGCCGCTGGCGCGCCGCCGCAATGAACTCGCCGATTGCTTCGCGCGCGGCTTGCACGGCCCGGTCGTATGCGCGGTCGGCCGGCAGGCGGAAATAGTGCCAGTATGGAAAGGGCGCGTTCACCCGCCGGTCGATCATCGGCAGGATCCGCACCAGATGTTGCTGGATGATGCCGCCCTCGCACTCCAGCGTGTTCATGTCGTAGCCGAAGGCGAGGCTGGTGGTGACATCGACCGTGTATCGCATCAGGTCCTGCTGCACGTCGACCGGCCGGTTGCCGGCGGCCGCCTTTTCCCAACGCCGTTTCAGCCTCAGGGTGACGATGGCCAGGGTGGGAAAGAAGTCGCGCAGATGGCGTGCGTCAAGTGCCTGCGCAACCGGGCGGCGGTGCCTGCGCCAGTCCGCACCTTCCGCGGAGAATACGCCCACGGAGCCAATCTCGCGGGATAGCGCTTCGATGGCTCTCGCGCGGCGAAAGGTCTCCGGCCGGTCATGGAGGATGCGGTCGATCCATTCACCATGCGCGACCACCACGACCGGACGGCGCAGCAGGTTGATCCGGTAGATCGGGCCGAAAGCTTCGCACCACCGTTCGAGGTCGACATGCAGCTGCGCCTTGTGCAGCTGCAGGACGTTCCCCAGCCAGGGGAGTCCCCTGGGGCCTGGCAGCTGCGACAGCGATCGTGCCGGGGCACCGGTCGCTGCCTGCGGCTCAGGGCGGCAGCTGTCCGCCGCCTCATGCTTCCAGGCAAGGACCTCGCCACGACTTAGCAGCACGTCTGGGCCTGCCACCGAGGCCGTGAAGCGTCGCAGGCAGACGTCGGGCTGGCCGACTTTCACGCCCGAGGCACAGTCGAAACGCCAGCCGTGCCCGCGACAGGTCAGGATGCCGGCGTCGAGCGTACCCTCCGCCAGCAGTGTGCCCCGATGCGGACAGCGGCCCTGGTAGGCAAAGACCGTGCCGCGGTGGCGCATCAGTACGATTTCGATGCCCTCGGCCTGCGCCGGCAGCAGACAGCCCTCCTTGAGCAAGGCCGCGGACGCCACGCGTACCCTGTCGCCGGCGCTCACTGGTTCAGGCCGCCGCCCGCCCATGTTCGCCCCCCTTGCCGGCACGACAGTCCGGCTTTCCGGATGTCATCGCTTGCCCGAAGGATCATCCTTGGGGTCGAGGTAGTTGATATCAAGCGGGCCAGTGCCCTGGATCTGGACGACGGTCGGCGCCTTGGTGAAGGCAAAGTGGTGCGCCTTGCCCGGCAGGTAGTGGAAGCCACCGGCTTTCAGCGCATGCGCCCGGGAGGCGTCCATCTTGTCTCCGGCGCCCAGATAGAGCGCTCCCGAAATGACGGTCAGGTACTCGGATTGCGTGTGCCAGTGGGGCGGCACCTTGTATCCGCCGGGTGTCTTGAGCCGGATCACGAACGGGCCTTCCTTGCCGGGATCGCCATAGAGCACCGCAAGCTTGGCACCCTTGGGCATCGACGCGGGCGCATCGCCCCATTTCATGGTGGCGGGATTGATCATTTCCATGCCGGCCGTGGACGGCTCTTCGGCGCCAGCCGGCAGTGCAGCGGCGAGCGAGCCAAGCAGGGCGGCAGCCGTGAGTGCAAGCCGTGGTGCCGATTGCAGGATGTGCGTGTTCATCGTCTTCTCCTTGTTTCGGCGCCGATTCCCGGGGGATGGGCGACAACAACTGCCGCCCGTTATTCAAGGGCACCTTGCAACCATCGTAGTGAGGCGCTCGAAGAAGTCGAGGAAGAAGAGTCACGAACTCCTGATGTGCCAAGGGCCTCGCGCAATGCGGGGGTCTTCTTTATCCGCCGCCTGCCGCCGCCGCGGCGCTCAACTAAACGGATTCAACAGCGCCGCCCCCGTCCCGCTGAAGTCATCCACATTGCGCGTGACAATGGTCAGGTCGTGGATCAGCGCCGTTGCCGCGATGAACTTGTCCAGCGCGTGCTCCGGCCGCGGCACGCGCAGCCGGCCCCAGACCTGGGCGATATCCGCATCGACCGGCAGCACGTAGCGGCCGAAATCCTCCAGCACCGTCGACAGCCATTGCTCCAGCGCCTCGGCCTGCGCCGTGTCGCCGCGATGGCGGATCAGCGCGATGCCGCGCCGGAGTTCGCCGACCGTCAGCGCGGACAGGTGAAGCGCGGCGCCTTCGCGCGCGGCTTGCCGGAAGAACGCGCGCACGCCGGCGTTGGCGCGCTCGCGCTTGCGCGCCTCGCTGATGACGTTGGTGTCAATCAAATACACGCGGCGCCTCGCCCGAATCCTGGATCCGTTCGAAATCGGCGTCGTGGCCGACGTCGGGAATGCTGGCCAGCACCTCGGCAAAGCTGCGCCGGCGCGTGCTGCCCAGCGCCTGCGCCAGGATGGCGCGGTGCTCGGCTTCGGCGCTGCGGCCATTGGCGACAGCCTGCTCGCGCAGGCGCTGGACCAGGGATTCATCGATGCCACGAACAAGCAGGGTTGCCATCTTGCGCTCCTCACCATCGGATGGAGCGATGTTAGCATTGATATCATTACGGCGGTCAAGCAAAGGCTGCGGGGTGCGCAGCCCGGCTGCGTCCGGCAATGGCAGGGGCGTGGCGGCATGCATGGGCGGGTCTCCTTGGAGGCGGCTGAACGGAGAGCTCAGTCTGCGCCGCGCCCGGATGCCGGTCGATAAGCCGATTCGCAATCCCGGGCGCAGTGGCGCCGCTCGCCGTCAGCGCGGCGCCATGACCTCGTCCAGCCTCACG
Source organism: Ralstonia pickettii (assembly GCA_050987995.1). Taxonomy (GTDB): domain Bacteria; phylum Pseudomonadota; class Gammaproteobacteria; order Burkholderiales; family Burkholderiaceae; genus Cupriavidus; species Cupriavidus pickettii_B. The sequence goes on along the minus strand of CP158803.1, from coordinate 3,565,665 downwards.
TGTCCCAGGAAGCCGCTGCTGCTGTCGGCAGCCTCCTGGCGCTCGATGGCGTGGGCGGCTTTGCCGCTGCGGGGCGCGCGCTCGGCGTGCCCAAATCCACTGTCAGCAAGCGCGTCGCCGAGCTGGAACAGGCGCTGCAGGCGCGGCTGGTCTACCGCAGTTCGCGCAGCTTTACGCTGACCGATGCAGGCCGCGACTTTTACGAGCACGCGCGCGCGGCGCTGATCGAGGCGGAGGCGGCGCAGGAGGCGGTGCAGCGGCGCGTGGCCGAACCCAGCGGCACGGTCAGGATCACGGCCTCGGTGCCGACCGCGCAGCAATACCTGGCCGCGCACCTGCCGGCGCTGGCACGCGCCTATCCGCGCTTGCACGTGCAGCTGGAGGTGTCGGACCGCATGGTCGACCTGGTGCAGGAGGGCTTTGACATTGCCGTGCGCAGCCATTTCGCGCCGCTGCCCGACTCGGGCCTGGTGCAGCGCCCGCTGGCGGTGGAAGCCATCGTGCTGGTGGCGTCGCCGGCTTACCTGGGGGCGCACGGTGCGCCGGTGTCGCCCGTCCAGCTGTCCGTCCACGATGGCCTTCTGACGGGGCCCGCCGCCGCAACCTGGCGCCTGAGCGGGCCGGGCGGCGAGCGCGTGGAGGTCGCGCCGCTGCCGCGCATGACCGTGAACGAATCCATGGTGCTGCTCGGGGCCGCCATGGCCGGACTTTGAGGCGCTGTGCCGCGCCGCGCTGGCCTCCGGCCAGCTGGTGCGGGTGCTGCCGGACTGGACCGCGGGCAGCGTGACCACCACGCTGCTGATGCCGGCACGGCGCGGGCAGTTGCCCGGCGTGCGTGCGACGGTCGATTTCCTGGTGCAATGCCTGCAGCCCGGCGCCGCAGCGGCGCCCGGGGCGCAATAAAAAAAGCCCCGCATCGCTGCGGGGCTTCATGGCCGTGCGGGAGGCAACCGTGCCGCTCAGTTCTTCTTCTCGAACTCAAACTGCGGCGCGGCCGGCTCGCTCGGCTCCGCAGCGCCTGGCAGTTCCAGCGTACCGGGCACGGAGGCCGCACCACCCGGTACCGGCCCCGGCCGCGTGGCTGGCTTCTCCGGCTCGCCGCCAAGCGGGATGCTGACCTCGGCGGCACCGGTGTGGCGCAGCGTGCCCTTGTCCAGCAGCCCCGTCACCATGCCCGGCAGGAACATCACCATGACGACCATCACCATCTGCAGGCCCACCCAGGGCAGGGCACCCCAGTAGATGTCCGAGCTCTTCACTTCCTTCGGCGCGATGCCGCGCAGGTAGAACAGGGCAAAGCCGAACGGCGGATGCATGAACGAGGTCTGCATGTTCACGCACAGCATCACGCCGAACCACACCAGCGCGGCCGTGGCGGCGGCCTCGGGATTGCCGCCCATGGAGTCGGCCACCACCGGCGCCAGCACCTTGACCGCCACCGGCGCCAGCATCGGCACCACGATGAAGGCGATCTCGAAGAAGTCCAGAAAGAAGGCCAGGAAGAAGATGAACAGGTTCACCACGATCAGGAAGCCGATCCAGCCGCCCGGCAGCGAGGTGAACAGGTGCTCCACCCACGCGCCGCCGTCCACGCCCTGGAACACCACCGAGAAGCAGGTGGAGCCGATCAGGATGAACACCACCATCGCGGTGATGCGCGCGGTGGACTGGTAGGCGTCGACGATCAGCAGGCGCAGCTCGGTCATCTGGCCGGCGCGCAGCAGCAGCCAGAGGATGACCAGGTACACCACCGCCAGCGGGATGCGGAACAGGTGGGAGCCGAAGGCGAAAATGCCGACGGCCGCGGCCACCAGCGTGGCGGCGATGCCGACGCGGTAGACCTGCCGGTCGATCCGGGCGAAGGCCTTGTCGCGGATCACGGCCAGCACCAGCGCGCCGACTGCGCCCATGGCGCCGGATTCCGTCGGCGTGGCAATGCCCAGCATGATCGTGCCCAGCACCAGGAAGATCAGCACCGCGCACGGGACGATGCCGCGCAGGCATTTTCGCCACAGCGCCCAGCCGCGCAGCGTGCGCGCCTCCGGCGGCACCGGCGGCAGCCAGTCAGGCTTGAAGCGGGCCAGCATGAAGGTATAGAGCGCGAACAGCGCGATCTGCACCACCGACGGGCCCCACGCGCCCAGGTACATGCTGCCCACGTCGGCGCTGCCCAGCGGGGTCTTGAGCTGGTCGGCCAGCACCACCAGCACCAGCGACGGCGGCACCAGCTGCGTGATGGTGCCCGATGCGGCCAGCACGCCGGTGGCGTACTTCATGTTGTAGCGGTAGCGCATCATCACCGGCAGCGAAATCATCGCCATGGCGATCACCTGTGCCGCCACCGTGCCGGTGATCGCGCCCAGGATAAAGCCGACGATGATCACCGAATAGCCCAGGCCGCCGCGCACCGGGCCGAACAGCTGGCCCATGGAGTCCAGCATGTCCTCGGCCAGCCCGCACTTCTCCAGGATGGCGCCCATGAAGGTGAAGAACGGAATCGCCAGCAGCAGCTCGTTGGCCAGCACGCTGCCGAACACGCGGCTGGGCACGGCCTGCAGGAAGCTGATCGGGAAGTAACCCCATTCGATCGCCAGGAAGCCGAAGGCCAGGCCCACCGCCGACAGCGAGAATGCGACCGGGAAGCCGATCAGCATGAATACCACCAGGCCGCCGAACATCAGCGGCGGCATATATTCCAACGGAATCATTGAACCGGCCTCTCGTACTTGGATTCGATGCGCACCAGGCCCTTGAGGGCGGCGAAGCGCTTGATCAGTTCGGACACGCCCTGCAGCGTCAGCAGGGCGAAGCCGATGGGCACCACCAGCTTGATCGGGTAACGCGGCAGGCCGCCGGAATTGCCCGATTGCTCGAGGATGCGCCACGAGGGCAGGAACAACGAATCCCACGACAGCCAGGTGAACAGCAGGCACGACGGCAGCAGGAACACGACGATCCCGAAGATGTCGATCCAGTGCTGCGCGCGTTCCGAGACGTTGCCGTAGATCAGGTCTACGCGCACGTGCTCATTGCGCTGGAAGGTGTAGGAGGCGCCGAACATCACGGCGATGGCAAACATATACCACTGCAGTTCGAGTGGCCAGTTGTCGCTCAAGTTGAAGCCATAGCGCAGAAGGGCGTTGCCTGCGCTGATCAGGCACGACAGCAGGATCATGATGTTTGCAAGCCTGCCCGTGTGCTGATTCAACCTGTCGATCTGTCGTGACAGACCAAGCAAGTAATACATGGGTTGTCTCCCCGGTTTTTGCGGCGCCTAGTTTATCTGTAACAAAATTTGGCGGCGCTAGGGGCTACTACCTACGGGGATCGACGAGATTGCGCCAAAATGGGGAGCGTCTATGAAAAAAGCCACCGGGCTGGCGCCGCGGTGGCTTTTTCTTGCGCAAAACTTACGCGAAACTTACAGCGCTGTCCGGAATTACAGCGCGGCGCGCGCGGCCGCGATGGCGGCGCGAACCTGATCCGGCGCAGTGCCGCCGATATGGTTGCGCGCGGCGACCGAGCCTTCCAGCGTCAGCACGGCGTGTACGTCGTCACCGATCAGCGCGGCCTTGTCGCCCAGGCCGGACACTTCGCGCAGCTCGGCCACGGTCAGGTCGGCCAGGTCGCACTGGCGGCTGTCGCAGGCGCGCACCGCGTGGGCCACGGCTTCGTGGGCGTCGCGGAAGGGCAGGCCCTTCTTGACCAGGTAGTCGGCCAGGTCGGTGGCGGTGGCGTAGCCCTGCAGCGCGGCGGCGCGCATGGCTTCCGGCTTGACGGTGATGCCCGGCACCATGTCGGCAAAGATGCGCAGCGTGTCGACCACGGTATCGACCGTATCGAACAGCGGCTCCTTGTCTTCCTGGTTGTCCTTGTTGTACGCCAGCGGCTGGCCCTTCATCAGCGTCAGCAGGCCGATCAGGTGGCCGTTGACGCGACCGGTCTTGCCGCGCGCCAGCTCGGGCACGTCGGGGTTCTTCTTCTGCGGCATGATCGAGCTGCCGGTGCAGAAGCGGTCGGCGATGTCGATAAAGCCCACGCGCGGGCTCATCCACAGCACCAGTTCTTCCGAGAAGCGCGACACGTGCGTCATCACCAACGCGGCGGCGGCGCAGAATTCGATGGCGAAATCGCGGTCCGACACGGCATCCAGCGAGTTGCGGCACACGCCGTCGAAGCCCAGTTGTTGCGCCACGAACTCGCGGTCGATCGGGTAGCTGGTGCCGGCCAGCGCGGCGGCGCCCAGCGGCAGGCGGTTGACGCGCTTGCGGCAGTCGGCCATGCGCTCGGCGTCGCGCGTGAACATCTCGACGTAGGCCAGCAGGTGGTGGCCGAAGGTGACCGGCTGCGCCACCTGCAGGTGGGTGAAGCCCGCCAGGATGGTGTCGGCGTTCTGGTCGGCCAGGTCCAGCAGCGCGCCGCGCAGCGCGCCCAGCAGGGCGATGATGTTGTCGATCTCGCTGCGCAGCCACAGGCGGATATCGGTCGCGACCTGGTCGTTGCGCGAGCGGCCGGTGTGCAGGCGCTTGCCGGCATCGCCCACCAGCGCGGTCAGGCGCGCCTCGATATTCAGGTGGACGTCTTCCAGGTCCAGCTTCCATTCAAAGCCGCCGGCCTCGATCTCGCCGCGGATCTGCGTCATGCCGCGCTCGATCTCGGCGCGGTCGGCCTCGGCGATGATGCCCTGCTTTGCCAGCATGGCCGCGTGGGCCAGCGAGCCCTGGATGTCGAACAGGGCCAGGCGCTTGTCGAAGAACACCGAGGCGGTGTAGCGCTTCACCAGGTCGGACATCGGTTCGGAGAAGCGGGCGGACCAGGCTTCGCCTTTCTTGGCAAGTTGGGAGGTGGACATGGACGTCGGCTGCAGTGGCTCGCGGCAGGCGGCCGGCGTACGGACGGCGGCGGGCGCGAGGAAATTGGAGAATTTGGGAAAAGGGCGATTATATCGCTGCCGGGGGGCGGGGCGGCGCTGGCAGCGTCCGCCCGGTCCTGGCTCAGAGCTGGCTGTGGAGCACAGGCCCCTTGAACACCACCGGGCCGCTCGGCCCGTCGGGATTGGGCGAGCCGCCCGGCGGCTCGATGCTGACCGCCAGTGCCGGCACCGCCTTGGGCGGCCCCGCCAGCGCCAGTCGCGCCTGCGGCGCCCGGCCGATCACGCCCAGCGAGCGCGGCTTGCCGTCGGCCGGCAACGCCCACAGCTGCAGCACCTGCCGCTCGCTCAGCGCCAGGTGGTCCAGGCGCCGCACGACCAGGTTGCGCGCGCCGGCATCCCAGGACACCAGCATGGCCGGCTGGGCGCGGTCGTCGTTCAGTACGGCGACGATTTCCGTGGGCGTGGCCTCCCCCTGTTGCGCCAGGCGCAGGCCGATGCCGATGGCCAGCAACGCCACCGCGGCCATCGCCGCCGCGGCGCCGCGCCAGAACACGGGAGCTGACCACAGGCGCTGCCACCAGCCGGTGGCAGGGCGCGCGGACTCCTGCAGTGCCACGGCCGGCTTCCAGCCCAGCCGTTCTTCGATACCGCACCAGACCTTGTCGACCGGCTCGGCGGCCGACTGGAGCTCGGCCACGCCGGAAAGCCTGGCCTGCCACCAGTGGATCGCGGCGCGTACTGCCGGATCTTCTCGCGCCATCTGCTCCAGCCGGCGGCGCGCGCCGCCCCGCAGCACGCCCAGCGCGTACTGGGCGGCGAGGCGGTCGAGCAACTCGGGGTGGGCGGCCAGCTTCATGTCGCCGCCTCCATGCAACTGCGCAGCCGCTCCAGGCCGCGGCGCACCCATGACTTGACCGTCCCCAGCGGCACGCGCAGGCGCTTGGCCAGCTCAGCGTGGCTGAGGTCCTGCAGGTAGGCCAGCACGATGGCCTGGCGCTGCGGCTGCTCCAGCCGCTGCAGGCAGCGGTTCAGTGCGCGCGCCTGCTGGCTGGCATCGGCCAGCTCGGCCGGGCCGGCGGCGTCATCGGCGAGCCACTCGCCCAGGTCTTCATCGAGCTCGACGGTCTGCGACACACGTGCAGCGGCGGCGCGGCGCAGGCAGTCCAGCGCGCGGTTGCGCACGATTGCGGTCATCCAGGTCATCGGCGCGGCCAGGTGCGGCCGGTAGTCGCCGGCGTGGTGCCAGATGCTGACAAAGCTCTCCTGCACGACATCCTCCGCCCAATCGCGCCTGCCAGTGATACGCAGCGCGAGGCCAAACAGTTTCGTTGCGGTGAGGTCATAGATGCCACGCAGCGCCTGGCGGTCGCCCAGGGCCACGGATTGCAGCAGTGCCGCGAGCCGGTCGGGATCGGCCGGTATGGCATAGGACGGCTGGGTAGAAGGGGGCACCGGGACGGGTCCTCGCAGGAGGCTCTGCGGGATTATAGGTAGCGATGCATCCAAACGCGCGGCGCGTGCGTAGAAGTGACAGGCGCAAGCCAGGCACCCCGGACCCGGGGCGCCACGTCTTCATCGCTCACAGGAGATCACCATGGACCGCAAGTCACAGATGCCCGCGCGCATGCAAGGGCACGAAAGCGAAACCATCGTCACGCTGCCAGATGCCCGCCGGCGCGGGCTGCTCAAGGCGCCGGGCCTGTTCGCGCTCGGCTCGCTGGCCGTCATCACCCTCGGTGAGTCCATGCCCGCCTGGGCGCAGACGCACTCAGGCAGCACCAAAGACGACATCAATATCCTGAACACCGCGCTGGGGCTGGAATATCAGGCGATCGCCGCCTACCAGGTCGGCGCGGAAAGCGGGCTGCTGCAAAAGCCGGTGCTGGATACGGCGGTGAAGTTCCAGGGCCACCACAAGGCGCATGCGCAGGTGCTGGCGGGCACGGTGCAGAAGCTGGGCGGCACGCCGGTGATGGCGAAGAAGGCGTCGGAATACACCTTCCCGACTGACAAGCTGAAGACCCAGGCCGATGTGCTGCGCTTTGCCGCGGGGTTGGAGAAGGGCGCTACAGCTGCCTACCTGGGTGTGCTGCCGAACTTCTACAACCGTGAGCTGACGCGGGCCGCAGGCAGCATCCTCGGTGACGAGGCGATGCACTGGGCGGTGCTGCTGCATGCGTTGGGTGAGGATCCGGTGCCGGGGGCGTTTGTGGGGTGATGAGGCACAAGTCCGCCGCTGGTTTGCTCCCCTCTCCCGCTTGCGGGAGAGGGGGAACACCTTGCTTGGGCTAGCTCGGGCGGTCTTGGCGCACCCAACACCGCTCTCCTCTTCCGCGGTGGTGGAGCAGACCGGCCGCACACTGGCGCCGGTCAGCCCGTATTACGCAACCCCGCAGCCACCCCGTTGATGGTCAGGTGGATACCCCGCCGAACCCGGATGTCATCCCCATCCTTGCCCGAGCGGAAGCGCTTGAGCAACTCAACCTGCAAGTGGTTCAGCGGATCCAGGTAGGCAAAGCGGTTCTTGATCGAGCGCGCCAGCAGCGGGTTGTCCGCCAGCCGTTCCTGGTGGCCCGTGATCAGCGCCAGCATCTCGCAGGTCAGGTGCCATTCCTTGCTGATGCGGTTGAACACGTTGCGGCGCAGCGCGGCGTCGTCGCACAGCTGCGCGTAGCGCGAGGCCACGGCCAGGTCGGTCTTGGCCAGCACCATGTCCATATTGGACAGCAGCGTGGAGAAGAACGGCCAGGTCTTGACCATGCGGCGCAGCGTGGTGACGGCGGCCTTGCGCGCCTTGTCGTCCGGTGCGCTGTCCAGCAGCACCTTGACCGCGCTGCCAAAGCCGTACCAGCCCGGCAGCAGCAGCCGGCACTGGCCCCACGAGAAGCCCCACGGGATCGCTCGCAGGTCTTCGATGCGGCGGTTCTTCTTGTCCATCAGCTTGCGCGAGGCCGGGCGCGAACCCAGGTTCAGGTCGGCGATCTCGGTGATCGGCGTGGTGGCGAAGAAGTAGTCCTTGAAGCCCGGGGTCTCGTACACCAGGTCGCGGTAGGCCGTGAAGGCGCGGTCCGACAGTTGCTGCATCACGGCCTCGAACATGTCGAGGTCCTTGGGCGCGTTCTGCTGCGGCAGCAGCGACGCTTCCAGCGTGGCCGCGACCACCGTTTCCAGGTTGCGCCGGCCGATCTCGGCATTGGCGAACTTGCTGTTGATGATCTCGCCCTGCTCGGTCAGGCGGATCTGGCCGTTCACGGTGCCCGGCGGCTGCGACAGAATGGCATCGTAGGTCGGGCCGCCACCGCGGCCGACGGTGCCGCCGCGGCCGTGGAACAGGCGCAGCTTGACCTTGCGCTGCTCAAAGAGCTGCACCAGCGCCAGCTCGGCCTTGTACAGCTCCCAGGTCGAGGTCAGGAAGCCGCCGTCCTTGTTCGAGTCCGAGTAGCCGAGCATCACTTCCTGCTCGACGCCATGGTGCGCGATCACCGAATCGAAGCCCGGCAGGTCCAGCAGCGACTGCATGATGCCGGCGGCATTGCGCAAGTCTTCGATGGTCTCGAACAGCGGGATCACCATCAGTTCCATGCGCGCCGGGTCGGTCTTGCTGCCCAGCGTGCCCTGCAGCATGCCGGACTCCTTCTGCAGCAGCATCACTTCGACCAGGTCGGACAGCGTCTCGGTGTGCGAGATGATGTAGTTGCGCGCGATGCGCTTGCCATAGCGCCCGCGCAGATCGCGCGCGGCGGCGAAGATCGCCAGTTCCTTGCGCGTCTGCTCCGAGTACTGGTGCCAGGGCAGCGTCAGCAGGCGCGGCTGGCGCAGCTCGGCCAGCAGCAGTTCCAGCTTGCGCTGCTCCGGCAGCGCGGCATAGTTGGGGGCGATGCCGGCGGCGGCGAACAGTTCGGCGATGACCGCCTCGTGCACGTCCGACACCTGGCGCATGTCGACCGAAGCTAAGTGGAAGCCGAACACCCCGATGGCGCGCGCCAGCGCATCGATGCGGTTGCTGGCCAGCGCCTGGCCGTGGTGGGCGCGCAGCGAATCGATCACCACCTGCACGTCGGCGCCGAAGGCTTCGGCGCTGTCGTACGGCTCGGCCGGCGCCACCGGGCGGCGTGTCGCGGTGTGGCCGGTCAGCGCCTTGCAGGTCGCGGCCAGGCGCGCGTAGATGCCGATCAGCGCGCGGCGATAGGGTTCGTCGGCGCGGTGCTCGGAGTGGTCGGGCGAGCGTTCGGCCAGCGCCAGCAGCTCGGGGCTGGCATCGACCATCAGCATCGACATCGACAGCTCGGCGCCCAGCGCATGTACTTCGTCCAGGTACCAGTCGAGGATCAGCTGGGCCTGCTGGCTGGAGGCATGCTCGAGCGTCTCGGCGGTGACGTTGGGATTGCCGTCGCGGTCGCCGCCGATCCACGAGCCCATCTGCAGGAAGGGCGCGAGCGGGGCGGGCGCGGCGCCGGGCGTGCCCTTGCGCTTGCGCATGCCCGGAAACACCGCGGCGATGTCTTCCTCCAGCTCGTTCATCAGCTGCGGGATGCCGCGCAGGAAGGTGGTGCGGTAGTACGAGAGCGCGTTATCGATCTCGTCGGCCACGGTCAGGCGCGCGTCGCGCAGCATGCGGGTCTGCCACAGCGTGGTGACCTTGGCGCGCAGCTGCGCGGTATTGTGCTCGCGCTCGCGCGCGGTCATCGGCAGGTCGCGCTCGGCCAGCAGGCGGGCGATCTCGCGCTCGGCGTCGAGAATACTCTTGCGCTGGACTTCGGTCGGGTGCGCGGTCAGCACCGGCACGATCAGCGCCTCGTCCAGGAACTTGCGCAGCTGCTTGCCGGTGACGCCGGCGGCGTCGATCTTTTCCAGCGCGTGCTGCAGGCTGCCCGCCTGCGGCGGCGAGCCGGCCAGCGCATGCACGCGGCGGCGGCGGTTGTGGTGCTGGTCCTCGGCGATATTGGCCAGGTGCGAGAAATAGCTGAACGCACGCACCACCTGATTGGTCTGGTCGCGCGACAGGCGCTTGAGCAGGCGGTCGAGTTCGGCGCCGGCGGCGCGGTCGTTCTCACGGCGGAAGCGCACCGCGGTCTGGCGGATGGTCTCGACCACCTCGAAGGCGGCGTCGCCTTCCTGCTCGCGCAGGCAGTCGCCCAGCAGGCGGCCGAGGAAGCGGATGTCCTCGCGCAGCGGCAGGTCCTTGTCGGCAGTGCGGCGGGTGGTGGTGGCGATGGCGGTTCCGTTGCTCGACACGATGGAAAGCTGTGGCGTGCTAGCGCGTTTGGTTGCGCTGCGGGTGGCGGAACGGGGCGATTTGGGGGTGGATGCGCCGCTTGCATCACTCGAGCCGGAGGCCGGGACTTGAGTCTGGTCTTTGGCGGCCGAACCGGTCCGCCGGCCGCTGGGGCGCGCAGCATGCTGCGTCATGCAATCTCCTCGATTTGCTTATCTAATGGTACGGAGCGGCTATTGGGTCGCGTGCTACCATTGACGGATGCAAGCACCCGCCACCTTGTCTGCCACCTCGTTTTCCTCTACCGCTGTCGTGTCTCGCAATCTTCCGCAAAAGCTCGTCATAGCCTCCCGAGAGAGCCGCCTGGCCATGTGGCAGGCCGAACATGTGCGTGCTGCGTTGCAACAATACTATCCCGCGTGCGACGTGTCCATTCTTGGCATGACCACGCGCGGAGACCAGATTCTAGACCGTACGCTGTCCAAAGTCGGCGGCAAGGGTTTGTTTGTCAAAGAACTGGAGTTCGCGATGGACGAAGGCCGCGCGGACCTGGCGGTGCATTCGCTCAAGGATGTGCCGATGGAGTTGCCCGCAGGCTTCGCCCTGACCGCGGTGATGGAGCGCGAGGATCCGCGCGACGCGCTGGTATCTTCCGCCTACGCCTCGCTGGACGAAATGCCGGCCGGCACCGTGGTTGGCACCTCCAGCCTGCGCCGTGAAGCGGCACTGCGCAGCCGCTACCCGCAGCTGGTGATCAAGCCGCTGCGCGGCAACCTGGATACCCGGCTGGCCAAGCTCGACCGCGGCGAATACGGTGCCATCATCCTGGCCGCTGCCGGGCTCAGGCGCCTGGGGCTGGAGGCGCGCATCCGCGCACTGATCCCGATCGACGTGTCGTTGCCCGCCGCAGGGCAGGGTGCGCTCGGCATCGAGATCCCGGCCGGCCGCCCCGAACTGGCCGAATGGCTGGCGCCGCTGAACCATCAGCCGAGCTTGCTCGCCGTGACCGCCGAGCGCGCCGTATCGCGCCTGCTGGGCGGCTCGTGCCAGGTGCCGCTGGCCGCCCACGCGCGCTGGGACGGCGAACAGCTGAAGCTCGACGCTTTCGTGGCACTGCCCGACGGCACGCGCGCCATCCGCGCGGCCGCAGCCGGCCCGGCCGCGGACCAGGCCGCCGCCGAAGCGCTCGGCCAGGCGTGCGCGCGCGACCTGCTGGCGCAGGGCGCCGCAGCCATCCTCGCGGCGCTTGCCGATCCGGCGGCCGATTCCACCGGTTCCCAAGCCCCTGCCTGAGGCCGCCCGATGCCCCGCCCGACCGTCGTTGTCACACGACCCGCCGGGCAGTCCCGGCAACTGACCGAGGCGCTGCAGGCCGCGGGTCTTGACGTACTCAGCTTTCCCTTGCTGGCAATCGGCCCCGCCGCCGACGACGTGCCGCTGCGCGCGGCGCTGGCGCGGCTGCCCGAGTTTGCGCTGGTGGTCTTTGTCAGCCCCAACGCGATTGCCTATGCGCTCGATGCGCTGGCCGCCGTGCACGGCGCGACCGTAGCCCAATGGCCGACGCAGGTGCCCGTGGCCGTGGTCGGCCCGGCCAGCGTGGCCGCACTGGCCGAACGCGGTATCGCGCCGCCAGGCTTTAGCGTGATCGCACCGGCCGGCGCTGCCACCAACGGCACCGACGGCACCGACGACAGCGCCCACGATTCCGGACACGAATCCGACACGCCGCGCTTCGATTCCGAAGCCCTGTGGGCACAGCTCGATCCCACCGCGCTGGCGGGCAAGCCGGTGCTGATCATCCGCGGCAATGGCGGGCGCGACTGGCTTGGCGACCGGCTGCGTGAAGCCGGCGCGCGGGTCGAAGCGGTCGAGGCCTACCGCCGCACGCTGCCCGAGCCCACTGCGATGCAATGGCAGGCCGTGCGCGACAGCCTGCGCCCCGGCGCGCCGCCGCACCTGTGGCTGCTGACCAGTTCCGAAGCGGTGCGCAACCTCGACGCGCTGGCGCGGCAACACCTGTCCGCGGAGCAAGCCGCCGACCTGCGGCAGGTGCAGTGCATCGCGCCGCATGCGAGAATCGCCGAACAGGCGCAGGCGCTGGGCTTCACCCAAATCCTGCGTGCCGCGCCGGGCGATGCCGGCCTGCTGGCGGCGTGCATGCGATGGGCCGATGCCCATGCCGGGCCGGCACCGGCCAGCACGCCAGCCGAAGCCGTCCCGGTGCGTGCCGATGCCGGCGCGCCATCGCACCCCGTGCAGCCCGTACCGGCCGCCGCCCCGGCGCCCACAGCAGTCCCCGCAACGTCAACGAAGGTCGAACGCGTGACGCAAGAAACCACGTCCTCCTCCGCTACGCCGCCGCCCACCGCGGCATCCGCGCCCGCCCAGGGCCCAGGCAATGCCACCATCAATGGTGCTCCCGGTTCTGCCGCGCGCCGTCCCGCCGCGCTGTGGGTGCTGGTCGCGGTGGTGCTGGTGGTCGCGACCGCCGGCGGCTTCTGGTGGCTGCAGCAGCGCGTCGACCACCTCACCGGCGAACTGGCCCGCCGCCAGCAGAGCAACGATGCGCTGGTGCAGGAATCGCGCGTGCTGACACGCAACGCGCAAGACACCGTCAAGGAACTGCAGGCCAAGGTCGGCGCGCTCGAGAACCAGGTCGGCGAAACCCGCGACAAGCAGGTGGCGCTGGAGCAGGTCTACCAGGACCTGATGCGCAACCGCGATGACTGGGAAATTGCCGAGATCCAGCAACTGCTGACCAATGCCGGCCAGCAGCTGCAGCTGACCGGCAACGTGCAGGTCGCGCTGGCTGCGCTGCAGAGTGCCGACACCCGCCTGGCGCGCGCCGACAAGCCGCAGTACAACCTGCTGCGCCGAGCGATCGCGCGCGATATCGCGCGCATGAAGGCGGTGCCCGACACCGACCTGACCGGCGCCGCGATCAAGCTGGACGAGGCCATCAACCAGGTCGACGCACTGCCACTGCTGTCCAGCGAGCGCATGCTCGAGCGCAGCGAAGCCAGTGCGCGCAAGGACGCGGCGCGCGGCAATGGGGCCAGCGCCCCGGCCGCCAACGGCAATGGCAGCGCCGCGCCCACCAGCGGCTGGTTCACGCGGTTGTGGGACTACCTGCGCGAGGAGCTGGCGCAGGTGATCCGCATCCGCAAGGTGGATGACGCCGAGGCGCTGCTGCTGTCCGGCGACCAGGGCTGGTTCCTGCGCGAGAACGTCAAGCTGCGCCTGCTCAATGCGCGCCTGGCGCTGCTGTCGCGCAACGAGCCCGTGTTCCGCAACGACCTGGCGGCCGCGCAGGCCATGATCGGCCGCTATTTCGACACCAAGTCGCGCCGCGTGCAGGGCGTGCTGACCCTGCTCAGGCAGGCGCAGGCCGGTGCGGTCACGGTGCAGCTGCCGACCATGTCCGAAAGCCTGGGCGCGCTGCATGCCCTGAAGAAGGAGTAAGCCCATGCGCCTTCTGTTCTGGGTTGCGGTCCTGTTTGGCGGTGCCGTCGGGCTGGCGCTGTTCACGCAGTTCAACCACAGCAATGTGGTGCTGTTCTATCCGCCGTATCGCGTCGAGCTGTCGCTGAACCTCGCGCTCGCCTTGCTGCTGTTGCTGTTCTTCGTGGTGTGGACGGTGATGACCACCATCCGCCACCTGTCCGACATGCCGCGCCGCGCCGCCGCCTACCGCGAGCGCAGCCGCATGAACAAGGCGCAGGCGGCGCTGCGCGAATCGATCGAGAACCTTTTCGCGGGCCGCTTCGCCCGCGCCGAGCGTTGCGCACGCGAGGCGCAGTCCTGGGACGACCAGGCCCAGACCGCGGCGCTGATTGGTGCCCGCGCCGCGCACCGGATGCAGGAAACCGAGCGGCGCGATGCCTGGATGTTGCAGGTCACGGACCCCGAGCGCGAACAGGCCCGGCTGGTATCGATGGCCGAGCTGCTGGTCGATGCCCGCGACGCCGACGGCGCGCTGGAAACCATCGCCCAGCTGCAGGCGCAGGGCGCGCGCCAGATCCACGTGCAGCGCATTGCGCTGCGCGCGCACCAGCACCTGAAGAACTGGGCCGAGGTGCTGCGCCTGGCGCGCTCGCTGGAGAAACGCAACGCGCTGCATCCGGTGCTGGCGCTGCGCCTGAAGCAGATGGCGGTCGAAGCCATGCTCGACGAACGCCGCCACGATGCCGATGCCCTGTCCGAGTTCTGGCGCTCGCTCTCTGCCGACGAGCGCCGCGCCACGCGCATCGCCGAACCCGCCGCGCGCTACTTTGCTGCGCTGGGCCGCCAGAACGAAGCCCGCCGCATCGTCGAGGACGCGCTCAAGGTCAACTGGGACAGCCGGCTGGTGTTGCGCTATGCCGACTGCGCCGTGCCCGGCCACGCGCTGCCGCAGATCCAGCAGGCGGAGAAATGGCTGGCCGAGCATCCGGCCGACGCCGATCTCTACTACACGCTGGGCGTGCTGTGCCTGGGCGAGAAGCTGTGGGGCAAGGCGCAGTCCAGTTTCGAGCGCGCACTGAAATATGCCGAGCCCGACCAGCAACGCCGCCTGCGCGTGCGCACGCACTTGGCGCTGGCGCGGCTGTTCGAGGAAACCGAGCGCTTCGACGACGCGCAGCGGCACTATCGCGAGAGCGCGATGCTGGCGGCCTGAGCCGCGGGTAGTTGAAAGACGCCGGATCCCCGCTTGCGCGGGGATTTTTCAATGGGCGGTAGCATTTTCAAATCCCGCCGTTCCCGCGGAGGCGGGAATCCAGCGACTTTAAGAAGCGGCTTCCCGGTCGTCTGCCTCTCCCATGCCCGCAGCGCCCCGCTTGCCGGCGTCCTTCACCACCCCATAACGCGCCAGCGTCTGCTTGCGCGTCACGTCATGCTGCACCAGCGGGCGCGGGTAGTTGTCGCCCAGCCGCACGCCGGCGGCTGCCAGCACCGGCTCGGGGGCGGTCCACGGCGCATGCAGGTACTTGTCGGGCAGCGCCGCCAGTTGCGGCAGGTACTTGCGGATAAAGCGGCCCTGCGGATCGAACTTCTCGGATTGCGTCACCGGATTGAAGATGCGGAACCACGGCTGCGCATCGCAGCCGGTCGAGGCCGCCCACTGCCAGCCGCCGTTGTTGGCCGCAAAGTCGAAATCATTGAGCTGGTCGGCAAAGTACTGCTCGCCATGCCGCCAGTCGACGCCAAGGTCCTTGACCAAAAAGCTGGCCGTGACCATGCGCAGGCGGTTGTGCATATAGCCGCTCTGCCGGATCTGCAGCATGGCGGCGTCGACCAGTGGATAGCCGGTGGCGGCGTCGCGCCAGGCGCGGAAATAGCGCTCGCCGGTCTCGCCGTCCTGCCAGCGGATCGCATCATAGGCGGGATGGAAGGCCGCCCCGTCCGCCACGCGCGGATGGTGGTGCAGGATCATGAAATAGAAGTCGCGCCAGATCAGCTCGGACAGCCATACCGCCGCGCCCGCGCTGTCAGCGCCGCCGCGCAGCATGGTTTCATGGGCGGTGCGCGCCAGCGTGCGAATCGAGATGGTGCCGAAGCGCAGGTGCACCGACAGGTAGCTCGGCCCGCGCAGGGCAGGGTTGTCGCGCCGGCGGCCGTAGTCGCCGATGCGGCTGGCGAATTCGTCGAACAGGGCCTGGGCGCCTGAGGCGCCGGCGGGCATGGCAATCTCGGCGAGGTTGCTGGCGCAAAAGCCAAGCTGTCCGAGCGTCGGCACGGTGCGGTACGCCGCTGGCACCGGGGACAGCGCGTGCAGGTATGGGTCGATGGGGTACGGGCGCAGGTCGAACGGCTGCACGGTCCTGAGCCAGGCATTCTTGTACGGTGTGAACACCGAGAACGGCTTGCCCTGGCCGGTCAGGATCTCGTCGCGCTCGAAGACCGTCTGGTCCTTGAAGCTGAAAAACACGCGCGCCTGCGCCGCCAGTGCCTGGCGCACGGCGTCGTCGCGGGCATTGGCGGCGGGTGCGTAGTCGTGGTTGGCAAAGACGGCCTGGACATCCAGCTCGTGCGCCAGGGCCGGGATGGCGTGCCCGGCGTGGTCGTGCAGCACAATGAGGCCGCCGCCGGCCGTGGCCAGCGCGTCGGCCAGCTCCAGCAGCGATTCCCGGATGAACTCGACGCGCCGGTCGGCCTGCAGGCCGCGCGCCAGCAGCGGATCGAGGATGTCGCGGTCGAACACGAACACACACCATACCCGGGCACAGTGCCTGAGGGCATAATGCAGCGCCGCGTGGTCGGCGGTGCGCAGGTCGCGCCGGAACCAGACCAGCCCGCGCGTGAAGTTCTGGCCGATCCGATACGGTGGCCGGGCCGAAGCCAGGGGGCCTGCTGCCTGCATGCTCGTCTGTTGGTGGACCAAACGTGGACCAAGCGGGAACGGAAAGACGGGACAATCGCGGCGATACCCTAACATAGCGATTCGGTCCCGGCTTGCCGGCAACCGTGCCACCATCAATTATTACCACCACCGAAGCACATGACACTTGACCGCATCCTCCAATCCCAGGGCTTTGGCACGCGCCGGTACTGCGGCGACCTGATTGCCGCCGGCCTGGTCGAGGTCAACGGCGAACTGTGCGAAAACCCGCGCGCGCAGTTCGAGGTCGATGGCCTGCGGCTGACCGTCGATGGCGAGGAGTGGCTCGCCTGCACCAAGGCCTTCCTGATGCTGAACAAGCCGGCGGGCTATGAGTGCTCGCAGCGGCCGCGCCACCATGAGAGCGTGTACAACCTGCTGCCGGTGCCGCTGCGCCAGCGCGAAGTGCAGGCCGTGGGCCGCCTTGACCACGACACCACCGGCCTGCTGCTGCTGACCGACGACGGCCAGTTCATCCACGCCCAGACTTCGCCCAAGCGCAAAGTGCCCAAAGTCTATGAAGTGACGACTGCCGAGCCTGTGACGCAGGAACAGGCCGATGCGCTGTGCACCGGCGTCCAGCTACTCGACGAACCAGTCCCGATCGCGGCAGAAGCCTGCGAGATCACCGGCGAACGCAACCTGCGGCTGACACTGCTGCAGGGCAAGTACCATCAGGTCAAGCGCATGGTGGCCGCGGCGGGCAATCACGTCGATGCGCTGCATCGCAGCGCCATCGGCGGCTTGCAGCTCGATCCCGCGCTGGCCGAAGGCGAGTGGCGCTGGCTGACGGCGCAAGACCTGGCGGCGCTGACCGGCAAGGAATGAACTGAAGCGCCGCTTCACTGCGTGGCCGGGCGCTCATTGCTGCACTGCAACGCCCGCCAATCTTTTCCGGAAGACCCCCGGCGATTTGATAAAATGCAAGGCATGGCGAAGCCCGAAGCACCCATCAATCTGACCAATCAGTTCCTGATTGCCATGCCTGGCATGGCCGATCCGACCTTTTCGGGTTCCGTCGTCTACATCTGCGAACACAACGAGCGTGGCGCGCTCGGGCTGGTGATCAACCGGCCCATCGATATCGACATGGCCACGCTGTTCGACAAGATCGACCTCAAGCTCGAAATCCAGCCAGTGGCGCACCAGCCGGTCTACTTCGGCGGCCCGGTGCAGACCGAGCGCGGCTTTGTGCTGCACGACCCGGTCGGCGTCTACGTCTCGTCGCTGGCGGTACCGGGCGGACTGGAAATGACCACCTCCAAGGACGTGCTGGAGGCCGTGGCCAACGGCAGCGGCCCGCATCGTTTCCTGCTGACGCTGGGTTATTCCGGCTGGGGTGCCGGCCAGCTGGAGGAAGAACTCAGCCGCAACGGCTGGCTGACCGTCCAGGCCGATCCCGAGATTATCTTCAGCGTGCCCCCCGAAGGGCGCTTTGCCGCGGCCATCGGCCTGCTGGGCGTCGACGTCAACATGCTGTCGGGCGAGGCCGGGCATGCCTGACGCCGTGGGGCGCGAACTGCCCCGCGACGGCACGGTCCTGGCATTCGACTACGGCGAAAAAAAGATCGGCGTCGCGCTGGGCAATTTCATCACGCGCGAGGCGCGTGCGCTGGGCATCCTCCCCAATATCACCGTCGAAGGCCGCTTCGAGGCCGTGGCCGAACTGATCCGCGAGTGGAACCCGGTGCAGCTGATCGTCGGCATGCCGGTCAACCCGGAGGGCGGCGACCAGCCCTCGATGCGGCTGGCGCGGCGCTTTGGCAACCAGCTCAACGGCCGCTTCAATCTGCCGGTGGAATGGGTGGACGAACGTTATTCCTCGCGCGCCGCCTCGATGGCCGGCGCCCGCCGCGGTGAGCTGGACGCTGAAGCCGCCCGCATCATCCTGCAACAGTATTTCGACCAATTCCCGCTATGACGCAGATTTCCGTTCCCGACGCCGAGTCGCTGTACCGCAAACTGCTGGACCAGGCCCGGGCCTTGATTCCCGACGCCGAGCGCGCGCGCTGGTCGGTGGCCGGCATCCATTCCGGCGGCGCGTGGATCGCCGCGCGGCTTGCCGCCGACCTGAAACTGCCCGAGCATGGCGTGATCAACGTTGCCTTCCATCGCGACGACTACGCCAAGAAGGGCCTGCACAGCCAGGCCCAGCCGACCACGCTGCCGTTTTCGGTCGAGGACCGCAATATCCTGCTGATCGACGATGTGCTCGCCACCGGCCGCACCATCCGCGCCGCCGTCAACGAACTGTTCGACTACGGCCGCCCTGCGCGCGTGGCGCTGGGCGTGCTGGTCGACCGCGGCGGGCGCCAGCTGCCGGTCGCCGCCGACCTGACCGCCGCCGAAATGGCGCTGCCGCCCGGCACAACGCTGGTGCTCTCGCGCCAGGGCGAGGGCGCCGATGCGCGCTTCGCCTTTGCCACCGAACCGACCGCCGCCAACTGAGGCGGCCTGCATGCCAGATTGCCCGACGCGCACCCGGCGCGCCTGACACCACGCCCTGAGACCAGATCACCCCGTTTTTTGCCCGCGCCCGACCAGCCATGACCAAGACGTTCCGCAACCCGCAGCTCACCAAGAATGGCGAACTGAAGCACCTGCTGTCGATCGAGGGGTTGTCGCGTGACATGATCACGCACATCCTCGACACCGCCAGCCAGTTCGTATCGCTGTCCGACTCAGACCGCGATGTCAAGAAGGTGCCGCTGCTGCGCGGCAAGAGCGTGTTCAACCTGTTCTTCGAGAACTCCACCCGGACCCGCACCACCTTCGAGATCGCGGCCAAGCGGCTGTCGGCGGACGTGCTCAACCTGAACATCAACGCCTCGTCGACCAGCAAGGGCGAGTCGCTGCTGGACACTATCAACAACCTGTCGGCCATGTCCGCCGACATGTTCGTGGTGCGCCATGCCAGCTCGGGCGCGCCTTACCTGATTGCCGAGCACGTGGCGCCGCACGTGCACGTGATCAACGCCGGCGACGGCCGGCACGCGCACCCGACGCAAGGCCTGCTGGATATGTACACGATCCGGCACTTCAAGAAGGACTTCACCAACCTGACGGTGGCCATCGTCGGCGACATCCTGCACTCGCGCGTGGCGCGCTCGGATATCCACGCGCTGACCACGCTGGGCGTGCCCGAAGTGCGCGCGATCGGCCCGCGCACGCTGCTGCCGACCGGGCTGGAGCAGATGGGCCTGCGCGTCTTCCACAACATGGAAGAGGGCCTGAAGGGCGTGGACGTGGTCATCATGCTGCGGCTGCAGAACGAGCGCATGAGCGGCGCGCTGCTGCCGTCGGCGCAGGAATACTTCAAGGCCTACGGCCTCACGCCGGAGCGCCTGGCGCTGGCCAATCGCGACGCCATCGTGATGCACCCGGGCCCGATGAACCGCGGCGTGGAAATCGACTCCGCCGTGGCCGACGGCCCGCAATCGGTGATCCTGAACCAGGTGACCTTCGGTATCGCCGTGCGCATGGCGGTGATGGGCATCGTGGCCGGGAACAGCGACGAATGACGATGCCGTCGAGCCAGAACATACCGAACACGCCAAGCGACACGACAAGCCAAGCTATGAAGATTCACATCAAGGGCGGCCGCCTGATCGATCCGGCCAGCAACACCGACGCCACGCAGGACCTCTATATCGCCGCCGGCAAGATCGTCGGCGTGGGCAGCGCCCCGGTGGATTTCACCGCCAACAAGACCATCGACGCCAAGGGGCTGATTGTGTGCCCGGGCCTGGTCGACCTGTCCGCGCGCCTGCGCGAGCCCGGCTACGAATACAAGGCCACGCTCGAATCCGAAGTCGCCGCGGCCGCGGCAGGCGGCGTCACCAGCCTGGTGTGCCCGCCCGACACCGACCCGGTGCTGGACGAGCCCGGCCTGGTCGAGATGCTCAAGTTCCGCGCCCGCACGCTGAACCAGACCCACGTCTACCCGCTGGGTGCGCTGACGCTGGGCCTGAAGGGCGAGATCCTGACCGAGATGAACCAGCTGACCGAGGCCGGCTGCGTCGGCTTCAGCCAGGCTGAGCAGCCGGTGCGCAACACCCAGGTGCTGCTGCGCGCGTTGCAGTACGCGCAGACCTTCGGCTTCTCCGTGTGGCTGCGCCCGGAAGATCCGTTCCTTGGCGGCGGCGTGGCGGCGAGCGGCGCGGTGGCGTCGCGCCTGGGCCTGTCCGGCGTGTCGGTGATCGCCGAGACCGTGCGCCTGCACACCATTTTCGAACTGATGCGCACCACCGGCGCGCGCGTGCACCTGTGCCGCTTGTCGTCGGCCGCGGGGCTGGAACTGGTGCGCCAGGCCAAGCGCGAAGGCCTGCCGGTGAGCTGCGACGTCAATATCCACCACGTTTCGCTGACCGACATGGATATCGGCTACTTCAATTCGCAGATGCGCTTCTCGCCGCCGCTGCGCAGCACCCGCGACCGCGACGCCATCGTCGCCGCGCTGGCCGATGGCACCATCGACGCGCTTTGCTCCGACCACACCCCGGTGGACGACGACGAGAAGCTGCTGCCGTTCGCCGAAGCCACTCCCGGCGCCATCGGCCTGGAACTGCTGCTGCCGCTGACGCTGCGCTGGGCTACCGAGCACAAGGTGCCGCTGGGGCAGGCGCTGGCGCGCATCACCTCCGAGCCCGCGCGAGTGATCGGCCTGAAGGCCGGCACGCTGGCCACGGGCAGCGCCGCCGACATCTGCCTGTTCGACCCGAAGCAGGTGTGGAAGGTCGACCGCCGCTCCATCAAGAGCCAGGGCAAGAACTCGCCGTGGCTCGGCTACGAGATGGAAGGCAAGGTGCGCATGACGCTGGTCGGTGGCCAGGTGGTCTACGGGAACCACGCAAACGCATGATCTGGCTGCGCAAGACCGCACTGGTGCTGCACCTGCTGCGCGGGCTGGTGACCTGCGCGGTACTGTTCCCGTGGCTGGGCGTGAGCTCGCGCGCCTGGCATATCCGGCGCTGGTCGCGCCGGCTGCTGCGCATCCTGGGCGTGGAACTGGAAGTGGTCGACGCCACCGGCGCCGCGGTGCACGGCGCGGCGCGCCAGGGCGCGATGGTGGTCTCCAACCATATTTCCTGGCTGGATATCTACGTGATCCACTGCTGGCAGCCGGTGCGCTTCGTCGCCAAGTCCGAGATCCGCGACTGGCCCGTGATCGGCTGGCTGTGCGACAAGACCGGCACCATCTTTATCGAACGCGGCCGCAAGCGCGATGCCCATCGCGTGCTGCACAACATCACCGACGTGATGTTGCAGGGCGATCTGGTCGGGGTGTTTCCGGAAGGCACCACCACCGATGGCACCGGCGTGCTGCCGTTCCATGCCAACCTGATGCAGGCGCCGATTTCCGGCGGGCTGCCGGTGCAGCCGCTGGGGCTGAACTATCTCGATGCCGCGACAGGCCAGCCCACGCTGGCCGCCGCCTATATCGGCGATACCACGCTGCTGCAATCGCTGGAGGCCATCCTGCGGGCGCCGCGAATCAAGGTGCGGCTGGTGATCGGGCCGGCGCTGGTGCCGGTGTCAGGGGATCGGCGCGAGCTGGCGGGCTCAGCCAGGGAAGTGGTGGTCCACCTCAGCCAGGGCGCGGCCGAGCAGGCCCTCGACGCGGCCCGCAGGCTAAACCAACCTGGATCGGCCATCGAGCCCGAGCCCGCCACGGCTGCCATCAGCTAGCCATCCTGTCGTCCCCGCCAAGGCGGGATTGCCAGTCAGGCGCGCGGATCACAATATTGCGGGCAATCGACCTGGACGACCGTCCGCTGCGCCGGATCCGGCGCCAGCCTGGCCGCCGTCAGCTTGCCGCCCCAGACGCAACCCGTATCCAGCGCCATCAGGTCCGGCCGCATCACCAGCCCCAGCGTCGACCAGTGCCCGCACACCACCGTCACATCCCCGGTGCGCCGCCCCGGCACGTCGAACCACGGCATGAAGCCGTCCGGCGCCTTGCCCAGCCCTTCCTTGGTCTTGAAGTCCATCACGCCATCGACGGTGCAGTAACGCAGCCGGGTGAGGGCATTGACCACCACCCGGTGACGCTCGATGCCGCGCAGGCCATCGTGCCAGCGGTCCGCGGCGTTGCCGAAGACGTCGGCCAGGAAGCCTTGCCAGTTGGGGCCTTGCAGTTGCTCTTCGACTTCGCGGGCGAGGTCGATAACCTGGGCGGCGGTCCATTGTGGGAGGATGCCGGCGTGGACGAACAGGAAGTCGTTTTCCAGCAGGGCCAGCGGGCGGTGGCGCAGCCAGGTGAGCAAGTCCTTACAGTCGGGGGCGGCGAGGATGTCGTCGAGGGTGTCGGATTTGCCCGGCTTGCGCACGCCGGCAGCGACGGCCATCAGGTGGATATCGTGGTTGCCCAGCACGGTTTCGGCCCGGCTGCCAATGGCGCGGACGGCACGCAGCGTCTGCAGCGCGGCGGGGCCGCGGTTGATCAGGTCGCCGACGAAGCGCAGCGGTGTTTCGGGGTCGAGCCGCGCGAGCAGGGCGTCGAGGGAGGGCGCGCAGCCCTGGAGGTCGCCGATGGCGTAAGGTGATGCGTGAGATGCTTTGCGAGTTGTCATCAGGGTGAGCCGCATCCGCATCCGTTCCGGCGCCTGTCATCTGAGGCTACCCAACGAGCTGCGGCGATCGTAGGATGGGTCATATCGGCAGATAGAATACCGTCACTTTCGGAGGGGATAAACGCCGCAGTGATTTTCCCGCAGTGATTTTCCATTCGACAGTGAGCGTCCGGCATGGGCGGGTTTGTCGACATATATTGATTGGCAGGAGCGAGCGTTGTCGCACATTTTGGTTACAGGTGGCGCGGGTTTCATCGGCGCCAACTTCGTTCTCGACTGGCTGCGCCAGGAAGGTGCCGACGGGATCGTCAATGCCGACAAGCTGACCTACGCGGGCAACCGCAAGAGCCTCGCCGCCGTCGAGGGGGATGTCCGGCACATTTTCTCGCAGACCGACATCTGCGACGCCGCAGCCGTCACTCGATTGCTGGAGTCACACCGGCCCCGCGCGGTATTGCATTTTGCCGCGGAAAGTCACGTCGACCGCTCGATCCACGGGCCGGTCGACTTCGTGCAGACCAACGTGGTGGGCACGTTCACGCTGCTCGAAGCGGTCCTTGCCTACTGGCGCGCACTGGATGCCCCATCCCGGGCCGCATTCCGCTTCCTGCACGTCTCCACCGACGAAGTCTTTGGCTCGCTCTGCCCTGCCGACCCGCCGTTCTCGGAAACCTCGCCCTATCAGCCGAACAGCCCGTATTCCGCCTCGAAGGCGGCATCGGACCATATGGTACGTGCCTACCATCATACCTACGGGTTGCCGGTGCTCACGACCAACTGCTCCAACAACTACGGGCCATTCCATTTTCCCGAGAAGCTGATCCCGCTGATGATCACCAGCGCGCTGGCCGGCAAACCGCTGCCCGTCTATGGCGATGGCCTGAACGTGCGCGACTGGCTCTACGTCGGCGACCACTGCGCGGCCATCCGCGAGGTGCTCGCGCGCGGCCGGCCCGGCGAGACATACAACGTCGGCGGCTGGAACGAGAAGACCAACCTCGAGGTCGTGCATGCGCTTTGCGACATGCTGGACGCGCTGAAGCCCAAGGCATCCGGTTCGTACCGGGACCAGATCGTGTTCGTCAAGGACCGGCCCGGCCACGACCGGCGCTATGCCATCGACGCCAGCAAGCTGGCGCGGGAGCTGGGATGGAAGCCGGCCGAGACCTTCGAAACCGGCCTGCGCAAGACCGTGCAGTGGTACCTGCACAACCAGGACTGGGTGCAGGACGTGCTGTCCGGCGAATACCGCCACTGGGTGGCGAAGCAATATGCCGCATAGCATGGAAATCCCCACGCTTCTCGTCACCGGCAGCAACGGGCAGATCGGCTTCGAACTGCGCCGCAGCCTGGCGCCGCTTGGCCGCGTCGTGGCGCTCGACCGGTCCGCGTGCGACCTTGTCGACCCCGACCAGGTCCGCCGCGCGCTGCGCGCACACCGCCCCGACGTGATCGTCAATGCTGCCGCCTACACCGCGGTCGACAAGGCGGAAGCGGAGCCCGCGCTTGCCTTTGCCATCAATGCCGGGACAGTGGAGGTGCTGGCCGAAGAAGCGCGCGCCCTGGGTGCGCTGCTGGTCCACTATTCCACTGACTATGTGTTCGACGGCAGCAAGGACAGCCCCTATGTGGAAAGCGACCCCGTCAATCCGCGCTCGGTGTATGGCAAGAGCAAGCTGGCCGGCGAAGCGGCGATCGCGGCGGCAGGCATTCCTGCCCTGATTCTGCGCACATCCTGGGTGGCGGGCGCGCACGGCGGCAATTTCGCCAAGACCATGCTGCGTCTTGCCCGCGAGCGCGACAGCTTGCGGGTGGTGGCCGACCAGCATGGCGCGCCGACCTCGGCGGCGCTGATCGCCGACGCAACGGCCCAGATCGTTGCGCGCCACTGGCTGTACGGCAACCGGGCCGACTTTGCGGCGGGCATCTACCACCTGGCCGCTGCCGGCGAGACCACGTGGTATGCCTATGCGAAGGAAGTCCTGCGCCACGCGGCGGCGCGCGGCGTCGCCCTGAAGGCCGGGCCCGACGATCTCGAGGGCATTGCCGCAGCCGAGTATGCCGCCGCGGCGCCACGGCCGGCAAACTCCCGGCTGAATACGGCAAAGGTACGCCAGACGTTCGGCATCCACCTTCCTCCATGGGAAGAAGGGGTGCGCCATCTGCTGGACCAGATCCTTACTGAGCAAGAATTCCATGCGTAAAGGCATCATCCTCGCCGGGGGTTCCGGCACCCGGCTCTACCCGATTACGCGGTCGGTATCGAAGCAGCTGCTGCCGGTGTACGACAAGCCGATGGTCTACTATCCGCTGTCTACCCTGATGCTGGCCGGCATCCGCGACATCCTGGTCATCTCCACGCCGCAGGACACGCCGCGCTTCGCCGAAATGCTGGGCGACGGCAGCGCCTGGGGCATAAACCTCCAGTATGCCGTGCAGCCATCGCCCGACGGGCTGGCGCAGGCCTTTATCATCGGCAAGGATTTCATCGGCAACCATCCGTCGACGCTGATCCTCGGCGACAACATCTTCTACGGCCACGACCTGGTGGCCCAACTCAGGCGCTCCGCCAGGCAGACCGATGGCGGCACGATATTCGCCTACCACGTACAGGATCCCGAGCGCTACGGCGTGGTGGAATTCGACGAGGACTTCCGCGCCGTGTCGCTGGAAGAAAAGCCACGCAAGCCTCGCTCCAACTATGCGGTGACCGGCCTCTATTTCTACGACAAGCAGGTATGCGATATTGCCGCCGGGATCCGGCCATCGGCGCGGGGCGAGCTGGAGATCACCGACATCAACAATCACTATCTGCAAGCCGGCCAGCTCGATGTCGAGATCATGGGCCGAGGCTATGCCTGGCTCGATACCGGCACGCATGAATCATTGCTGGAAGCGGCCAGCTTCATCGCCACGCTGCAGAACCGGCAAGGCCTGATGGTGGCTTGCCCGGAAGAAATCGCTTACCGCAGCCAGTGGATCACCGCCGACCAGGTTGCCGAGCTTGCCGGATCGTTGGACAACAACAGCTACGGGAAGTACCTCAGGCAAATCGTTGCGGAGCCGGTCAAATGAAACTCACCGTCACGCCCACCGCGCTGCCGGAAGTGCTGGTCATCGAGCCGCAGGTGTTCAGCGATTCGCGCGGATTCTTCATGGAAAGCTTCAACGCGCGGGCGTTCGAGCAGGCGACCGGCATCCGACCTACCTTCGTCCAGGACAACCATTCCAGCTCCGTGCGCAATGTCCTGCGCGGCCTGCATTACCAGGTCCGGCATCCGCAAGGTAAACTGCTGCGGGTAATCGCGGGAGAAGTGTTCGACGTCGCGGTGGATGTCCGCACCGAGTCACCTACCTTCGGCCAATGGGTAGGTGTGACGATCTCGGCGGCGAACAAGAAGCAACTTTGGATACCGGAAGGCTTCGCGCACGGATTTCTGGTCTTGTCCGAGCAGGCGGAAGTCCTCTATAAAGCGACTGCCTACTGGTACCCTGAGCACGAGCGCACGCTGTTGTGGAGCGATCCATCTGTCGGTGTGCGCTGGCCCCTACAGGGCACTCCGGTTCTTACGGTGAAGGATGCGGCAGGCAAGTTGCTGGCGGAGGCGGAAGCTTTCGGACCCATACAACTCCGGTAGCTCGTCCCGTCCAGACGATCGCCGGCGCACGGGCGACAGGAACGGCTATTGCTCTGTCCTTCCGCATGTGCGGCAATTCTGTAAGTGCGTGTATCGGGCGGCCCCATCCAATTGTGATCTAATGGTCGCAATTACGGCATCGAGAGGTGCATTTGGCATCTTCTGCCCTGGCGGCGGCGCCGGCAGGCCATCGATTTCGCTCCTTATCTGGCCGCTAGCAACATAGAGCGCTCTTGGCAAGAGGCGAGAGGCTATTTGCCTTGAACGTTACAGATGGCAAGACAAAATTACATGGGTCTTACAGGGTCGGCAGAGTGCTCCGTTACAATTCGGCCCTGAGTCAAAAAAGTGGTCAATCATGCAAATCATTCCAGTCATTATCTCCGGTGGTGCAGGAACCCGTCTCTGGCCGGTTTCCAGAGAGGCATTCCCCAAGCCGCTGCTGAAGCTTGCTGACGGTGAAAGTCTGCTGCAGAAGACATTTAAGCGGGCCACTTTGTTTGATGAGGTGCCGGAGGTGGTGGTTGTGACCAACCGGGAAACCTTTTTCCTGACGCGGGACGAGTGCCAGGAGGTCAATGAGGAGCGTATTCCGCTTGGCTTCGTGCTGGAACCGTTTGGCCGCAATACCGCGGGGGCTGTGGCCACGGCGGCTTGCTGGGTTCGCGAGCATCATGGCGAGGATGCGGTCATGCTGGTGTTGCCGGCGGATCATCTAATCGAGGACCTGGACAAGTTCAAGGCTGCGGTCGAAGCAGCAGCTGCTGCAGCTTTGGAGGGCCGGATTGTAACTTTCGGCATCCGACCCACTGCGCCTGAAACCGGCTACGGATACATCGAATTCGACTGCGAGCAAGGCTTGGATGGTGTTCATCCCGTCGTGCGATTTGTGGAAAAGCCGACGCTAGACGTTGCTGAAGCGCTGGTGGCTGGTGGGGCGCATCTCTGGAACTCTGG
Source organism: Ralstonia pickettii (assembly GCA_050987995.1). Taxonomy (GTDB): domain Bacteria; phylum Pseudomonadota; class Gammaproteobacteria; order Burkholderiales; family Burkholderiaceae; genus Cupriavidus; species Cupriavidus pickettii_B. Next base: position 3,538,052 of record CP158803.1, on the reverse strand, counting down.
GATGTTCTGCTTTACCGTGAAGACCATCCTCAAGGATTTCACCCGTTTCACCCCGGACCTGCTCCATGCTTGCGAGAGCAGCTTTGCTGCCGGTGCCATATCGACTGCCGACGGTTGCCGCTCGCTCGAGCTCGAACCGGCTCAGTTCAAGCGCGTCACGGATATCTCCATCGACTACGCGATCATGGAAAAGTCGGATCGCGTTTCGGTCGTGCCGAGCAACATGGGGTGGAGCGACATCGGGTCCTGGCACTCTATCAGCGAACTGACGCCCCCGGATTCGCAGGGCAATCGTATCTATGGCGAGGCTCTGCTGCATGACGTAAGCAACTGCTATATCAAGAGCGATGCGCGCGTGGTTGGCGCTGTGGGTGTGGATAACCTGATTATCGTCGACACGCCTGATGCGTTGCTGGTGGCTAATCGCGACTGCACGCAGGATGTCAAACACATCGTCGGGCAGTTGAAAAAGAACGGCCACGACAGTTATAAGATCCATAAGACTGCGCACCGTCCTTGGGGCACATACACAGTGCTGGAGGAGAGTGACCGATTCAAGATCAAGCGGATTGTGGTCAAACCGGGCGCTCAGTTGTCGTTGCAGATGCATCATCACCGTAGTGAGCACTGGATTGTGGTAAGTGGCACCGCTGACGTGGTCAATGGTGAACAAGTCATCTCGCTGCAACCGAATCAGTCTACGTATATCCCGGCGGGACACAAGCATCGGCTGATTAATCCGGGGGTCATGGACCTCGTCCTGATCGAGGTCCAGTGCGGAGAATATCTGGGCGAAGACGACATCGTCCGCTTCGAAGATTCGTACGGCCGGGCTGGATAATGGCGATCGGCATGATTCGAACCGCGTGGAATTATCGCGGCTTCATTGGCGGCAGTGTCAGGAGAGAGTTTCAGTCCCGGTACCGTAACTCGATGCTGGGCGCCGCGTGGATGATTATTAATCCGCTGGCGATGATCATTGTGTACACAGTGATTTTCTCCCAGATGATGCGCGCACGGCTGCCGGGCGTGGACAGTCACCTCGGCTATAGCATCTATCTCTGTGCCGGTACGCTTACCTGGGCCTTTTTTGCCGAAGTCCTTAGCCGCGCGCAGAATGTCTTTCTGGAGCAGGCGAATCTGATCAAGAAGATCAGCTTTCCGCGCATTTGCCTGCCGATCATCGTTGTGCTGAATGCCGGGCTCAATTTCGCGATTATTTTCTCGCTGTTCGTGGTGTTCCTGCTGGCATCCGGAAATTTTCCGGGATGGGTTTTCCTGGCAATTTTCCCGGTGCTGGCTCTACAGATCATGTTCTCCATTGGCCTCGGCATCATCCTTGGCGTGCTCAATGTCTTTTTTCGTGACGTCGGTCAACTGATGGGCGTGGTGCTGCAGTTCTGGTTCTGGCTGACCCCCATCGTTTACCCGCTGACGGCGCTGCCAGAGGTTGTGCGGCCGTTCGTGGAGCTGAACCCAATGACGCCCGTCGTCAGTGCCTATCAGTCCGTACTAGTGCGGGGCGTGGCCCCCGATTGGTCGAGCCTGTTCCCTATGCTGGTACTGGCCACAGTGCTGTGCCTGGTCGGCATGGCGCTGTTCCGCAAGCGTTCTGGCGAAATGGTGGATGAACTGTAATGGGCGCGATTGTCGTTAGCCAGGTAGGCAAAGCCTACAAGCAGTATCCGACACGCTGGTCGCGTCTCGGCGAATGGCTCTTGCCGTTCTGCAAGGCGCGGCATTCGTTGCGTTGGGTGTTGCGGGATATCTCGTTCACCGTTGCGCCGGGCGAGGCGGTAGGCATTATCGGCATCAATGGGGCGGGCAAGAGTACGCTGCTGAAGATGATCACGGGCACGACGGCGCCGACCACTGGAAATATCTCAATCCAGGGCCGGGTGGCGGCGATGCTCGAGCTAGGCATGGGCTTTCATCCGGATTTCACCGGGCGGCAGAATGTTGTAATGGCAGGCCAACTGCTTGGCATGAGCGCCGGCGAAGTGACTGCGCTGATGCCCGAGATCGAGGCCTTCGCGGAAATCGGTGACTATATCGACCAGCCGGTGCGAATGTATTCGAGCGGCATGCAGATGCGGCTGGCATTCAGTCTCGCCACCGCGAAGCGCCCGGACGTGCTCATCGTGGACGAGGCGCTGTCGGTCGGGGACGCCTATTTCCAGCACAAGAGCTTCGATCGTATCCGTGCGTTTCGCGAACAGGGAACGACGCTGTTGATCGTTTCGCATGACAAGGCGGCGATACAGTCGATTTGCGATCGGGCGATACTGCTCGATGCTGGCCGCGTGGCGAAGGAAGGCGCACCTGAAGCGGTGATGGACTTCTACAACGCAATGCTGGCCGCCCGCGAAAACCAGACCGTCGAACAGAACGTTCTCGACGACGGCAAGGTGCAAACGGTCTCGGGAACGGGCGAAGCGACCGTCGCCGACATCGCCTTGCTGGATGCGGACGGGCGCCGCGTGGAGGTAATTGACGTCGGTACGCCCGTGACCCTGGAAGTGCGCGTTGCTGCAAGGGCGCCGATCGACCGTTTGGTCCTTGGATACATGATCAAGGATCGACTGGGCCAGCCCATTTACGGCACCAATACCGATCTGAAGAGTTGTCCGCTCTGCGATGTTCAAGAGGGCGACCGAATAACATATCAATTCTCTTTTCCGGCAAATCTGGGGCCAGGAAGTTATTCGATTGCCACTGCGCTCTGCAGCAGCGAGACACATCTCGACAACAATTATGAATGGCGTGATCTGGCGCTCGTGTTCAACGTGGTGAACCTGGGCCGACCGCATTTCGTGGGTTGCGCGTGGCTCGATCCCAAGATCTCGATCGTCCGCGATACGCCCCTCGCCTCCGAGCAGGCAACGGAACCCATGCTGAACCGGGGTTGATCACGCGCTCATTTCCTATTTCCGACTCTAGTTTGATGACCATCACTTCGTACGCTCAGAATTTTGAGGATGTCATACTCTGGCGCGCCTTCAGGGATGTGCCCGCGGGTTTCTATGTGGATGTGGGTGCGAACGATCCTGACGAAGACTCCGTAACAAAGCTCTTTTATGAGCGCGGATGGTCAGGCATCAATATCGAGCCCGAACTCGAATTCTGGCAGCGTCTTTGTGAGGCGCGCCCGCGTGATACAAACCTGGCGGTTGCTGTCGGGGAATCGAAGGGTTCGCTGCAGTTCTACTCGGTGCCGGTACGTGGCCTGTCTACGTTGGATGAAGCGATTGCCACCGCTTATCGTGCCAGCGGCTTGGAGGTGATATCGCATGAGGTCGAGGTGGAGACGCTCTCGGCGCTCCTCGTGCGACACGCGAGCAATCGTCCGATCCATTTTCTCAAGATCGATGTCGAGGGTGCTGAAGCGAGCGTCCTGAAGGGGCTCGATTTGCGTACGTGGCGACCGTGGGTGCTGGTGGTGGAGGCGACACGGCCGAACAGCACTGAGGAAAACTATGCTTTGTGGGAACCTTCCTTGCTGGCTAACGGGTATCGATTTGCCTATTTCGACGGCCTGAACCGCTTTTACGTTGCCGAGGAGCAGGAAAGCCTGCGGCAGAAATTCACCACGCCGCCGAATGTCCTCGACGACTTTGTCATCGATCGCATGGTCACCGCAGGTCGCCATATCGAGAGAGATCACCTGAAGCCGGCCGTGGATCGCCTGACGGAGCAAGTCGCGCACCATGAGCAGCGTCTCGTCGAATCCAGACACAACCAGGCGCGGCTGGAGGCCGAGCTTGCGCAGAAGACTGCCGAGCTGGCGCGGGTGCAGGCAAACCTGGATGCGGTGTCACGCAGTACGCAATGGCGGCTGAATGCGGACAGAGCTCTCGCGGACGCGAAGCGCATGCACGCCCGACTGGAGAACCAGATCGAGCTGTTTTCAGCCGACCTTGAGCGCATGGCGGTGGAGAAAAGTGCGCTGCTTGCACGGCTCGACGCGATCTATGCCAGCACTTCCTGGCGCATCACTGCGCCGATGCGCGTGGCCATGCAGGCAATGCGCGCACTTGCGCGACCGAAGTCCAGCGTGAAGTCGGGGCTGAAGATCGTTATCAGGAAGGCTGTGCCGATCGTGCTTGACCAGGTCTGGCTACGTCCGGTTCTCAGGCAGATCGCAACTCGTTTTCCGGGGCCCTGGGACTGGCTGATGCGTCGTATCCGCGGAGTTATTACTGAAACGCCAGCGGTCCCCGTAATGCCGCGCCTTTCGGAGGACGCATTGTTGTTCAAGGCCGCCCTCACTAAACGGCTTGCTGGCAAACGCGATATGGCGGGAGGCAGCTTCTGATGCGCCTGCTGGTCGATCTGTTTCCCTGTCAAACAATTTCGCGGCTGCGCGGGATTGGACGGTACACGCTGGCGCTCACGCAGGCCCTGGCACGCGTCAAGGGTGGCCATCAGCTTTATGCCTTGGCGGACGCGCAATATGGTGAGGCCTGCGATGCGCTGCGCACCGAGCTTTCGCCGTTGCTTGGTGCCGGACATTTCGCGACATATGCCCACTCCGGTGCGCCATTCGGCGCCTGCACGCCTGAGCAGCGACAGCTTGCCGACGACTTGGTCAGCGGCGCGTATCGCACGCTGGCACCGGACGTCGTGCTCTGCATGAGCCCATTCGAAGACTGGGCACAGGATGGCGTCGTGCCGGATCCGAGGACGCGCGTCGGTTCGAGCCTGCGTGCCGCGGTGCTGTATGACCTCATACCCTGGCTGTTTCCCGAGCAGTACCTGAATACGTCTCCGTCCTTCAAGGCCTGGTACACGGAACGGCTACAACTCCTGAAGAGCTTCGATCTGCTGCTCGCGATTTCAGAGGCGACACGTAGCGATGCCATCCAGCACCTCGGCCTCGACCCCGCCCGCGTGGCCGTCATCGGAGGTGCTGCGGACGAACGTTTCCGTACTCTCGCGGCGGGCGAGAAGCCCAAGGACTTGTCTCGTCTGGGAATTCAAAAGCCGTTTGTGCTCTACACGGGCAACGCCGATTACCGCAAGAACCTGGCCGGCATGTTGCAGGCCTATGCACGCTTGCCTGAATCGTTGCGCAGCGGGCATCAACTTGTCGTAAATCAGGTCGGTGACAAGCACGCATTCTGGCGCGACGCGCAAAGGCTGGGCCTGAAAACCGACGACATCGTCGTCACCGGCCACGTTGATGACACTGAGCTTGTGGCCCTCTATCAACAGTGCGCGGCCTTTGTCTTCCCTTCACTCTATGAAGGGTTTGGCCTGCCGGTCCTGGAAGCCATGGCTTGCGGCGCGCCGGTTATCGCGGCGGACAATTCATCGATCCCGGAAGTGCTGGGCCGGGCAGATATCATGTTCGATGCGAAAGACCCCGACTCCATTAAGGCAACGCTGGAGAGAGTACTGACGGATGCACGCCTGCGGCAGGAACTGAAGGCGTTTGGCCCTGAGCGGGCAGCCACGTTTAGCTGGGATGCCACCGGCAGGAAGGCATGGGAGGCATTCGAGGCCACCATGCCGCTGTCGCGGGCGCACGGGAATCAGGTATTGCAGATGGCTGACGCGCGCGCCGCGCGCTCCAACGGAACGGAGGGCAGCTTCCCAAGCCTGGGCCAGATCGCGGGACTCCTGCCTGCAGACGTTCGAATCGAACAGCCGGGTGACGTTGACGCGCCGCAGACGTGCTACCCGGAAGAATCCGCGGTGGCGTTGAGCAATGGCCTGCCCCTGTATTTTTCCTCGCAGGCGAGGCCGCCGGAGCATCTGCTGCAGCAGATGCGTACCAATCCGGGCGTGCTCTTGCTCGGCAGCGCGGGGCTTGAGGAGACGTATCTGGAAATAGGGGTCCGCTCGCTGCTGGCTTCTCCAGCGGACACCGAGGGCTCCGCTACTAATGGCGTGCCGCCGCTGCATGATGTGGCAGCGAGCAGCCTCTACATGATCGTCGAGAATGATGATGCGGCGCGGCGGCTGCGCAACCGGTATTCCGGCACGTGGTGCCCACCGATCGCGACACTGGAAGCGGGGCACGGCGCGCAGGAGAATCTCGGAAGGGTGATCGACGCCGCGTTTCATATGTCGATGCAACGCCTGGTCGACGAACTGGCAGACACCCTGCAGAAGATGCCGACTCCCGACGGGTTGCTGATTGACCGCCTGTCTGCCTGTGCTGGCCGCAACATGCGTCTCAATCGTCAGCCGCGCCTGCTGATCGACGTTTCGCAATTAGCCAGATCCGATGCACGCAGCGGCATCCAGCGCGTTGTCCGCAATATGGCACGGGAGCTCTGCTTGGGTGGCGAGACGCCGCCCGTGGAGATCGTTCAGATCAAGGACGGCGGGCTGGTGCGTGCCAGGGACGTGGTCCCGTCGATTTTCAATCTGCCGCCCGACGCCTACGGTGATGCGTGCGTCGAGATCCACCCGGGCGATGTGCTGCTCATGATCGATTCGTCGTGGGAGCAGTATGAGCAGTTTCTGCCAGTCTTTGATGAAGTCAGGCAGTTTGGCGGCCGCATTGTCTCGGTCGTCTATGACCTGATTCCGGCCTTGCATCCGGAATACTGCAGGCCCGGTCTGGTTTCTGTGTTCAACAACTGGTTGCGGATGGCGGTCATGCAGAGCGACATGCTGATCTGCATTTCGCAGGCGGTAAAGCAAAGCGTGGCCGAATACATTGAGGCGCAGGGCCTGCAGCCCCCGAGGCCGCTTGTGCTGGAACACTGGAACCTGGGCGCCGACCTGATCGACGATGAGCGCGACGCTGGCATCCGGCCTGCGGTGCAGGCGCTGATGGAAGACCAGAGCTCACCCATCTATCTGATGGTCGGGACCATCGAGCCGCGCAAGGGCCACGGCTTCGTGCTCGATGCCTTCGAACAGATCTGGGCGGCTGGCGGCGATGCCCGCCTGTGCCTGGCAGGCAAGGAAGGTTGGCATGTCGAAGCGCTGATGGATAGGATCCGCAAGCACCCGATGAACGGCAAACGGGTGTTTGTGATCGATGATTTCACCGATGCGGAGATCAACCGTTGCTATGCGGGCGCCACGGCGCTGATCGCTGCTTCCACCATAGAAGGCTATGGTCTGCCTATTGTCGAGGCCGCCATGCACCGCGTTCCGGTGCTGGCGAGCGACATTCCGGTTTTCAGGGAAGTCGGAGGTGAGGGGGCGTTATTCTTCAGCCTGGACAATCCGTCGTCGCTGGCGGAAGTGGCAGCTCGCATCGCCGCAATGAGCAGGGACGAGCGACAGGCATTGGCAGGTAAGATTCGGCCTATTACTTGGCGCGAGAGCGCTCGCCAGTTGGCTTGTAAGCTCTATCCGGATGGCATCGGTGGCAGCGGAGCACCGGCCAGCCAGCGACACAGTCTTAACTCTTCATCAGGAACAGAAGGATGAATCAGCGCGTAGCAGTAATCACCGGTGTGACCGGTCAGGATGGAGCGTATCTCACCGAACTCTTGCTCGAAAAGGGCTATACGGTCTATGGCACCTATCGCCGTACCAGCTCGGTGAACTTCTGGCGTATGGACGAACTGGGCGTGACCAATCACCCCAATCTCCACCTGGTCGAATTCGATCTGACGGACTTGAGCACCTGCATCCGGTTGCTCCAGAACAGTGGCGCTACCGAGGTTTACAACCTGGCGGCGCAGAGTTTCGTTGGCGTCTCTTTCGAACAGCCCGTGACCACGGCGGAGATCACCGGCATCGGTGCGGTGAACCTGCTTGAGGCCATCCGCATCGTCAATCCGAAGATCCGTTTCTATCAGGCGTCGACTTCGGAAATGTTCGGCAAGGTCCAGGCGATCCCCCAGATCGAGTCGACACCGTTCTACCCGCGCAGTCCGTATGGCGTTGCCAAGCTCTATGCGCACTGGATCACGGTGAACTACCGCGAGTCCTATGGCATTTTTGGCTCGAGCGGGATTCTGTTCAATCACGAATCGCCGCTGCGCGGTCGTGAGTTCGTGACGCGGAAAATCACGGATTCTGTTGCAAAGATCAAACTGGGCAAGCTCGATGTCCTCGAGCTTGGCAACCTTGACGCCAAGCGCGACTGGGGTTTCGCCAAGGAGTATGTCGAAGGGATGTGGCGCATGCTTCAGGCCGATGAACCGGACACGTTCGTGCTTGCGACCAACCGTACCGAGACCGTTCGTGATTTTGTGACGATGGCGTTCAAGGCCGCCGGCATGTCGCTGGAATGGAAGGGCAAGGCCGAGGACGAAGTCGGCCTCGATACGGCCACTGGCAAGGTGGTGGTGCGCATCAATCCCAAGTTCTATCGTCCGGCCGAAGTCGAGCTGCTCATCGGGAATGCGGCCAGGGCTAAGGAGAAGCTTGGCTGGCAGCCCAACACGACGCTCGAAGAGCTGTGCCAGATGATGGTTGAAGCGGACCTTCGGAGAAATCAGATTGGCTTCTCGTTCTGAGGCAACGCCGCGAGCGCTGATTACCGGGGTGCATGGATTCACCGGCAGGTATCTCAGGGATGCTCTGTGCGCTGGCGGGTTCGACATCGTGGGGACATGTGCGCGTCCCAGCGAATCCACATCTGGCGAAGTCGTACTCGACATCACGGATCTCGAACAATGCCGTCGGGTGATAGATCAGCACCGTCCCGACTATATCGCTCATCTCGCCGCGATCAGCTTCGTGGCGCACGCCGACACGGAGGCGTTCTACCGGGTCAATGTGCTGGGTACGACCAATCTGTTGCAGGCCTGCGCGGACGTCGGGCATCAGCCGCGCAAGATCCTCATCGCAAGCAGTGCCAACATCTACGGCAATGCTTATGAAGGGATCATCACTGAGCAACAGGCGCCGCAGCCGGTGAACCACTACGCGACCAGTAAGGTAGCGATGGAATTTATGGTGCGGACCTGGTTTGACCGGCTGCCCATCGTCATCACCCGACCGTTCAATTACACCGGCCGGGGACAGGCGGATCATTTCCTCGTGCCAAAGATCGTGTCGCATTTCAAGCGTGGCGCTGCCTTCATCGAACTGGGCAATCTCGATGTCGCACGCGATTTCTCTGACGTGCGGATGGTCGCCGACGCCTATCGCGCATTACTCGAAGGCGAGGCGGCCGGCGAGGTGGTCAATATCTGTAGTGGCAAGCCGTACTCGCTGGGCGAGATCATTGCAGCGATGGAGGGCATTGCGGGACAGTCGATCGAAGTCCGAGTCAATCCGGCCTTCGTGCGTGCCAACGAGGTCAAGCTGCTGATCGGGTCTACCGACAGGCTGGAGGCGCTAGTGCCAGGGCTGCAGCGTCCGCCATTCGAACAGACGTTGCGCTGGATGTTCGAAGGATGAGTGTTCTGAAGGTTGGGCTTAGTTCCGGGCCGCTCTATCGCGGCGGCGACGGAATTAGCGTCTACACGGCGGCGCTCGCGCGCGAGCTGGCACAGCTGGACTGTGCGATCGTGCCATGCGTGTACTCCGAGAATGGCGCCGCGGCTCGGGCGCCGGCGGAAGCGATTCGGTTCCCGCGCTCGTTCGCGCAGCAGGCGATGATGAGTGCCCTGGGCGTGCAATTGCATGTGGCCAGCCGGGTCGCTGTCTATCATGCCACCGATTATCGCGTCGCCCGCATGGACTGCCCCGTCGTCGCGACCTTGCACGATGCCGTTCCATTGCGGTTTCCCCAATGGACTTCAACCCGGCTGCGGCGACTGAAGAACTGGCAGATCCGCCAGTCCGGGCGGCTCGCGGATCATGTCATCGCGCATTCGAAAGCGGCCGTGGACGACCTGATCGATTACTTCGGCATCGACGAAAGCAAGATTTCGGTGGTCCCGTGCGGGGTTGACCGTCACTGGCTGGCGCCGGTGGACCGCGCGAGCATTGACGCTGCGATGACGCAATACAGGCTCGTCGCCGGCTATTATCTTTTTGTCGGCACCTTGCAGCCGCGCAAGAATGTCGGGCGCATCCTGCGCGCGTATCTTGCGCTGCCCGCCAGCGTGCGTCGCGACCGTCAGCTGGTCATTGTCGGACGTGAAGGCTGGCGCTGCGAAGCCGACGTGGCCGCGATCCGGGCGGCGCAGGCCGCCGGCGAGCCTGTGCTTTGGCTGGATAGCGTGTCGGAACAGGAAACCCTGCGCGCCATCTATGTGCAAGCTGGCGTATTTGTGTTTCCGTCACTGTACGAGGGCTTTGGCCTGCCGCTGCTCGAAGCATTCGCGTGTGGAATTCCAGTGATTGCTTCGAACACCTCCTGCTTGCCCGAAGTGGCAGGCGGAGCCGCCGTCGAGGTAGATCCCCTATCGGTGGAGGAATTGACCTCTGCCATGATCAGACTGGGAGAGGATGCTGGATTGCGAACGCAGTGTATCGAGCGGGGTCGCAAACGGGCGCTCGAGCTTTCATGGGAGAGGACAGCACGTGCGACCATGGATGTCTATCGACGTCTCGTCTGACAGATTGAATTGACATGCGCGTTCTCCACGTATTCAAGACCTATTTTCCCGACTCCTTTGGCGGTGTGGAGCAGGTCATCCGGCAGATCTGCCTTGGCGTCGAGGCGCAGGGAGTGGAATGTCGCATTTTCACGCTAAGCGGGAATGCGAGGAACAAGCCGGTTATCCATGATGGGCCGACCACAGTCTATCGCGCGCAGGTTAGCATCGATGTCGCCTCCACGCCGATGTCGTGGTCAGCGATGCAGCTGTTCAAGCGACAGTGCGATTGGGCCGACGTGATCCACTATCATTTTCCCTGGCCATACGGCGACCTGCTGCATACGCTCGCGAGGCCGGAGAAGCCCGCGCTGGTCACTTATCATTCCGATATCGTGCGGCAGCGCACGCTGCTAAAGCTCTATCAGCCGCTGATGCATCGCTTTCTGGGCCAGATGCGAGCCATTGTGGCCACTTCGCCGAATTATCTGGGCACGAGCGACGTCTTGGCGAAGTATCAGGACAAGGTCAGCATCATTCCTATTGGCGTGGACGAGCAGAGTTACCCGAAGCCCGACGCCGGTTTGATGGAACACTGGCGCGGCAAGCTGGGTGAGGGATTTTTCCTCTTTGTCGGCGTCATTCGCTACTACAAGGGGTTGCACATCCTTCTGGACGCCTTGAAGGGCACCGACCTCAAGGTTGCCATCGTGGGTGCGGGGCCTATCGAGAAAGCCCTGCGTGAGCAGGCGAACCGATTGCGCCTCACAAATGTTCATTTCTTGGGCGCTCTGCCGGAAGCCGACAAGATGGCATTGCTCCATTTGTGCGGGTGTGTGGTGTTTCCGTCGCACCTGCGATCCGAGGCTTTCGGGGTCACCTTGTTAGAGGGTGCGATGCTCGGCAAACCGATGATATCGTCGGAAATCGGGACGGGTAGCAGCTTTGTCAATATCAATGGCGAGACCGGCATTGTCGTGCCACCCGGCGATGTGAGTTCGTTCCGGGAGGCAATGCAGATCCTGACAGCATCTCCGGCTCTCGCGGAAGCGATGGGCAGCAAAGCAAAAGAGAGATTTGATACACTTTTTACCGCCAAACGCATGGCGGATGCCTACGCCGAACTCTACGCGGACTTGGCGCGACAATGACAGGCCTGGGCTGTGTTAGCGGTGAACGCACCTGCCCACCTATTAACGATTCGACAAAGTCGAACCCCTGTTGGAACTCGCTGCTTGAGCATGCAGCGAGAGCAGCATTTCTCCGGCACAAGGGATTGAATAACCTACTGAGATGAGTAGCCTACTTAGTTTCGAAAAAGCGCTGTCCGGCAGGAAAGTATTCGTCACCGGACACAGCGGTTTCACCGGAGGCTGGGCCAGCGTATGGCTGCGAGCCATTGGCGCGAATGTTGCCGGCTTTGCCCTGCCGCCGGATACCACTCCCTCTCTTTTTCAGTGCCTCGGACTCGACCAGCAAATCCCGACCACTTTCGGTGATATCTGCGACTACCACAGCCTGGCAGAGGCAATCCGCGCCTTTGAACCGGATCTGATCCTGCATCTTGCGGCCCAGCCCCTGGTGCGCCGCTCCTACCGCGAACCGCTGTCGACGTTTGCGGTCAATGCCCAAGGCACTGCCAATGTTCTGGAGGCGGCACGTGCCGTAAAAAGTGTCCGCGGCGTGCTGTGCATCACGACGGACAAGGTTTATCTGAACCGAGAGTGGCCATGGTCGTACCGCGAGAACGATCCCCTCGGCGGCAAGGACCCGTATAGCGCGTCGAAGGCCGCGGCCGAGATGGTGATACAGAGTTACGCGGCGTCTTACCCATGGTCTGAAAACCAAGGGCCCGCCATCGCCATAGCGCGAGGCGGAAATATTATCGGTGGCGGAGACTGGTCCGAAGACCGGTTGATTCCGGACTTTGTCCGCGCCGTTGTTGCAGGGGAAACCTTGACCTTGCGGTATCCGGACGCCACCCGGCCATGGCAGCATGTCCTTGCCCTCGTATATGGATACCTGGTCCTGATGGCGGGGCTGATATCCGACCAGCCAGGACGATTCGCGCGAGCCTGGAATCTCGGACCGCAGGACTTCAGGCAATTTTCCGTGCGCGATGTGCTGGAGCTGATGAGCCAGCACTGGAAGCGACCGGCACTGGAGTATCTGGACAATCCTTTGCCAGAAGCAGGGGCTCTCGCCCTCGATAGCTCGTTGGCCAGGAATGCACTGGGCTGGCTGCCAGTCTGGGATACCGCTCGCGTCATCAGCGAAACTTCCAGTTGGTATCGCGAGTTTTACGCGAATCCGGAGTCGGCGCGAGCAATCACCGAGCGGCAGATCAATTCGTGGCGCGAGGGTATCCAGGAATGAAATTCGTTATTGGAGCGGGCGGCCGTCTAGGGCAGGCATTGACCGCCTTTTATCGAGAAGACAATGTGGTTCCCGTCGATCGCCAGCGCTACCAGGATTGGTGGCACGATGGTTCCCAGGCAGCCATTTCACGTTATTTCGAGCAGTGGTCCGGCGCCGACGCCACGATATTCATTGCGGCCGGGATTCTCGATCCTAGGATTTCCCGCGACGACCATCTGAGAGTCAATTTCCTGCTGCCAAAGCATCTGATCGAGGGGACCGCCCATGCAGGCATGCGGGTGGTGACGTTCGGTACGGTGATGGAAAAGCTGATTGCCAACCAGAACCCATACATCCACAGCAAGGCTATGCTGGGCCAATACGTGGCGGAGCGCGCTGACCGACTCGCTCATCTCAGGGTGCACACCCTCTATGGCGTCGGACAGCCCAGTCCCTTCATGTTTCTCGGCCAGATTTGCCAGGCTCTGCGGCAGCAGACGCCTTTCGAGATGTCGCCGGGAAATCAGTTGAGGGAATACCATCACATCGAGGACGAAGTTCGAGCGATTGCTACCCTAGTCGAGCAGCGGTCAAGCGGCGTGATCGACTTGAGTCACGGGCAGCCGGTACGGCTGAAGGATTTGGCAACACACGTATTCCGCAGCTTCGATGCGGAGTCGCTACTGCGCATCGGTGCTTTGCCCGACCCCGGCGACGAGAACTACCAGACGTTATTCGAGCGCCCTAAGTTGTTGCAGAATATTCGCTTTCGGGAAACGCTTCCGTCGGTTGTGGACTATCTGAAAGCCTGCTCCCAAGGCTGGGAGGTTGCGCGATGACGGCAGTGGAACAAGCGATGGCCGAGCGCAGGCCGTTGATTTCAATTTCCATCCCGGTTCTGAATGAGGCCGGGAATATTCATGCGCTGTACGCTCGCCTGACAGCGGTTGCCGAGAAGATGCGCGACCGGTGCGATCTCGAATTCGTCTTTTCCGATAACCACTCGGATGACGATACGTGGAGTCTCCTGAAGCGACTGGCAGCCACCGATCCACGTGTAAGGGCAATCCGCTTCTCGAAGAACTATGGTTTTCAGCGCTCGATTTTTGCCAATTATCTCCACACCCGTGGCGATGCGGTCATGCAGATTGATGCGGATCTGCAGGATCCTCCGGAATTGCTGGAATCATTCTTTGAACTCTGGCAACAGGGATACCATGTAGTCTATGGGATTCGCAAGAAACGTCCTGAAGGATGGCTGCTGAACAATTTCAGGCGCCTTGGCTATTGGGTCATCGACAAGATCAGCGAGCACCCGATTCCGCGCGATGTGGGCGATTTCCGCCTGATCGACAGGAAGGTGGTCGAAGCCTTGTCGGGGATCCGGACGTCCAATCCTTACTTGCGAGGCATGATTGCGGGCCTTGGGTTCAACCAGACCGGCATTCCCTATGATCGCGATGCGCGCGTAGCGGGTGAGAGCAAGTTCAATGTGTCCCGTCTGGTCCGGCTGGGACTGACTGCGGTCTTCAACCATTCGACCGCTCCGCTGCGGGCGGCCTCGTTCGTAGGCGGCGCTATCCTGGCAGCTAGCTTACTGGGCGCCCTGTACTACGTCGTGCTTCGCCTCTTTCATCCCGAATTGCCGCGCGGACTGGCAAGTATTCACATCCTAGTCCTGTTCGGTATCGGGTTGAATGCATTTCTGCTCGGAATTATCGGGGAATACATCCTGAGGATATATCTGATGCTGCGTGCCGAGCCAATTGCCATCATCGAGCAAAGCATCAATTTTTCCAGGTCTGAACTCAAACTCTAGGGGGACATCAATGAAGGCAGTCATTCTTGCCGGTGGTCTGGGGACTAGAATTGCCGAGGAATCGGATACCAAACCAAAGCCGATGGTGGAAGTGGGCGGGCGGCCACTGCTCTGGCACATCATGAAGATCTACGCGCATCACGGCATCAAGGACTTCGTCATTTGCCTGGGCTACAAGGGCTATGTGATCAAGGAATTCTTCTTTAACTACTATCGGCATATGGCCGATATGCAGATCGACCTCAAGACCGGCGATCATCAGATCCTGAACAGCCAATCCGAGGACTGGCGCATCACGTTGGTCGACACCGGCTCCGAGACGATGACCGGCGGACGACTGAAACGTGTGGCAAGCCATCTGGGCAACGATACCTTCTGTCTGACCTACGGGGACGGTCTGTCCAATATCGATATTACGGCGGAACTGCAGTTCCACCGACGGCATGGAAAGCTTGCAACCGTTGCCGCGGTGCAACCTCCGGGCCGATTTGGCGTACTCAACCTGGATGCCTACCAGAATGTCTCCAGTTTCGAGGAAAAGCCTCGTGACGAAATCGGCTGGATCAATGGTGGATTCTTCATCCTGGAGCCATCGGTCGTTCGCTATATCGAAGACGATGCGACTTCCTGGGAAGCGGCACCGCTGATGAATCTCGCCAGAGACGGGCAGCTTGCGGCCTTTCAGCACACCGGATTCTGGCAACCGTGTGACACGCTGCGCGACAAGCGCGAACTAGAGAGCCTCTGGAACAAGGGGAAAGCGCCCTGGCGCATTTGGGAATAGTGATGAAGGAAGCCAGTAAAGGAAGGCGCGACTGGATAAAGCAACTGGTGGGTGGGGCGATCACCCTTATCTGTCTGTTCATCATTGCCAGGCAGGTTGATGTTGGCGAAGTCGTCAGGGCACTCAAGCATTTTCATTGGCCGTTTCTCGCGCTTGGCGTCGCATCACTAAGCCTCGGCTACGGGCTCAGGATTCTGCGCTGGTCGCTGATGCTACGTGCCGCGGGAGCCGATGCTACGTGGCGGAACTGTGCCACGCCGTTTCTTGGCTCGATTGCCTTGAACAACGTGCTGCCGTTGCGGCTGGGGGATTTGATCCGTGCTTTTGTGTTTCCCAATGCCATGGGGATCAGTAAGACCACGGCGGCCAGCAGTCTGTTGATGGAACGCCTGATCGATCTCATGACGCTGCTGGGCTGTCTTGCGATCGGACTGGTGGCGAGTGAGGGTACGCGCTTGCCGGGCATGCTGGCCGAATCGGCCGTCGGCATCGCCATCGGTGGGGGTGTCATCCTGATTGCCGGTTTTCTATTCAGCGGAAAACTGGCTAATCTTTGTCAGAAGTTCGCGGAGGGGAATGCGGCATCGCAGCCATCGGAAAGTTTTTCGCGAGCTCTGCTGATACTGGCCAGCTTGCTGCGGAGTTTCGAGGCGATGTCGAGGCCGCGTGTGCTATTGACTGTCGTTGCTGTCTCGATGCTGGTCTGGGCCGGCGAATCAGGCCTGTTCTATTTCGTACTACGGGGTTTCGGATTTGATGCAAATCCGGCCCTTGCGGTGGTGGTAATGGCGATCGCAACCCTCTCGACGCTGGTGCCTTCATCGCCTGGCTATGTCGGTCCGTTTCATCTGGCTGCGTTCACGGCGGTCTCGCTGCTGGGTGGTACCTCCGCGCAAGCAGGAAGCTATGCCGTACTGGTTCATCTTGCGTTATGGCTGCCCACCACCCTTGCTGGTGCAGTGGCAATCTGGATGCGCCCGTCACTGTTCAGGGCAATCCGCTCCGGACCGAATCCCGAATTGAAGATTAATTGAGTGGTAAACCATGAGTAATTACGATGTCGTTGTGGTCGGTGCCGGCTTTACCGGGCTGACGGCAGCTTATGCCCTTGCCAAGCAGGGAAAAAAGGTTCGTGTCGTCGAGGCCGATGCTACCCCGGGTGGACTGGCCGGAACGTTCGAATTCGCCGACGGCGTCAAGCTGGAGAAGTTCTATCACCACTGGTTCAACAATGACGTCTACGTCCCGGAACTGGTGAAGGAACTCGGCATGGAGGGGGATGTGATTCTTCTTCCTACCCGCACCGGCATGTACTTCAACGGGCGCATGTGGAAGCTGTCGACCCCGCTCGACCTGCTGAAGTTCAAGGCGCTATCGTTCATCGACCGGATCCGCCTTGGCTTGCTCGTATTCCAGGTCCGCCGGATCAAGGACTGGAAGACTATCGAGCATCTGAGCATCCGTGAATGGCTGGAGCCGATCTGCGGGAAGACCGTCTATCGGATCGTCTGGGAGCCTCTGATTTCGTCGAAGTTTTCCGTTTATGCGGAAGCCGTCAACGCTGTCTGGATGTGGAAGAAGCTGGTACTGCGTGGCAGCACCAGGAATGACAAGGGCGGCGAGGAACTCGCCTACTTCAAGGGGGGCTTTGGCCGGTTGGCGGAGGCGATGGTCGCGGCAATCGAACGGGCCGGCGGCGAGGTCACGTTTAAGAACAAGGTAAATCGTGTTCTTGCCGACGGCAAGAAAATCACGGGCCTGGAGACCGAGCAAGGCGAACTGAAGGGGGAACAGTATCTCTTCACGCCGTCTTTCCCGATTATTGCCGACATGTTTGAAGGCACAGCCCCGCCCGAGTGGCTGGCCCGTCTTCGCCGGGTACGCTACCTGGGCAACGTTTGCCTGGTGCTGCGCCTTAATCAGAGCCTTTCGGAAACCTATTGGCTGAACGTGAATGACCCCGGCTTTCCTTTTGTCGGGGTAATTGAACACACCAACTTCGACAAGCCGGAGAACTATCAGGGTTCTCATATTGCGTACCTGTCGCGATATCTTGCGGTCGAGGATCCGGTGTGGGGTTACACCGATGAGCAATATGTTGACTTCGCGTTTGAGCACCTGAAGCGCATGTTCCCGAAGATGGACCGCTCCTGGATTGTCGAACACCGTGTGTGGCGTTCGATGTACGCGCAGCCGGTTACCGAGAGACAGTATTCGGAGTATGTACCCGGCGAGGAGACGCCCTACGAAAACGGATGGATATCTACCATGGCGCAGATCTATCCAGAGGATCGAGGCACGAACTACGCCATCCGCGAGGGCAAGAGAATCGTCGAGAAGCTTGCGTAGTGGGATCGTTGGACGGGGACGTTTCTGGAACTGAGAAAATGCAAAAAAATCTATCGGCATTTCAGATAGGGTTGATGGCAGCAGTGGCTGCGATCCTCATTGTTTTCAATGTGGATTCGATGTGGAGCCAGAGTGTCGATTTGGCTCATCACTATGCACTCGCATTCAGAATTTCCGAAAACTGGACCTTGACGCCCGGGGACCCGTCGATTGCGGAGATGAATTTCTATCCCCGCACAAGCCATATCCTGGCGGCGATTCTCGGGCTCATCTTTAATTCAACGTTCCTCGGCATTCATTTGCTTAGCCTGATTGCACTTGTCGTGCTCTGGGGTTCTGTGGTCTTTGTGCTCAGCACGCTGCCGCGGCGTGTTGCCAGTGTGTCCATTCTCGCATTGACGACTCTGCTGGTCCTGAATCGCGTGGTGCTTCGGCTCGAAATCCATGGTGCGGAGATAGATGATAATTTTTTCTTCTCGCAGCTAGTCGCACAGGGAATGGTGCTGCTGATTTTGACGGTCGCAGTGTTCGTGGAGGTGCACTCGCGCATTAGTTATGCCTTCGGCATCTTTCTGGTGGCGGCCGTCTATATCGTTACCGGAACACATCTCCTGCCTGCGCTCGAATTGCTCGGGGTGCTGCTGGGCATTGTCATACTGAATGCCTGGACTCGGTCGGCCGGCACACTCTGGAATCGAGTGCGGACTTATCTTTGGTACGCATTGATCGCCATTTCAGCGATAGCAGCCACCTTTTTGAATCCAGCATTTTCCGCGATGCGGAAAATTTCTGAGAATAACGGTGCTTTGCATCTGATGCGGATCCCGGGCGCAGGGATGCTCGTGACGCTAGCGTTGCTGGTGGCGGTAGTTTCCCTGGCGCTGATGATCATATGGCGGCGCTCCGGAAAAGACACGGTGCGCTTCAATGTGGCTCTTAAGTACTTCGGACTTTACGGCGGGTCGATTGCTTGCCTGTGCATATGCCAGATTGTGCTCTTGCGATTTGGATATGGCAGCGAATATGCGGCTAAGAAGTATGCGTTTGGTTTGTCGACGCAATTGTTTATCTCCACTGCAATCCTGGTTGGCCTTTACTTCAATCGCGGCCGTGCCACTGAGGGCCAGGGCGGATGGTCCGGCAACGAGCATGGTTTATCTTTGCTGGTGCTGGCCTCATTCACCGGCATCATCCTGTTGATACTTCCATCCTCGAAACGGCTGGATACTTCGGATGTGGTCTCCCTCGAGCACCAGCTGATCGTTCTTCGTGATGTCGGACTGTCCCCGTCGAGTACAAAGCAGAATGTTGTAATTGGCTTGCGAAACATGTCGCCGGTTATCAACTACATGTTTTCGGTTGCCGTCGCAAAGACCCGTAGAGAATTTGCGATGGACGTTTTGATGGGAAACAAGCTGGGCAATATCTCAAGCTACGGCACTATTCTGACTTCGACGGGGTTTGCGCCGTATTATCGCGCCGATTGTGCGCGTTCTGTCGCGTCGGGCTCTGTTTCTCTCGTTGACGCCACCTGCATGGCAGAATCGTTGACAAAGCCGGAAATCTGCAAGGGCAAGCTTGACTTTACTTCGAGGGGCTGGATGAATGCGTCTGCTATTCCCGGATTCAGCTGGGCGGAGGACCGCGGGCGCTGGACAGATGGTCGAAGTGCAGCGATCACATGTTCGGTTAGCGACGACATGCCGAGCCGGGTGAAGATTCGTCTGGCGCCTTTCTTCTATGGTAGCCACCGTACGCAACGTCTCATTGTCAAGGTGGGGTCGTCCAGCAGCGAATACAGCTTTGCCCAGGAAAACGCGCCAGGATCGATTGATGTGGCCCTCCCGCGCACGCGGCCGGATGAAAATCTGACCATTCGGTTGCAAATGCCGGATGCAATTTCGCCGATGCAGGCAGGAATGAATCCAGACGAACGCGTGCTGGGGTTTCTGATTGAATCGGTTACGTTCGAATAGGATCTTGACCTCGGGCCTAGGAGACTCGCCGTGGTCGTGTCATGGCGAGCCCGTGACCGCCATCTTCAAGCGGACTTGCGGCGCCTGATCAGTGCGATCGCCTTCATATAGATATCTATCACGCGGCCCTCGCTAAAGCGCGCATCTACATCCACTCGCCCGGCCTTGCCCATTTGCCGCAGCGTTTCCTCCTCGCTTTGGCAAAGCTCAAGCATGGTTTGCGAGAGATCCTCCGCACTGCGTGGGCGGCACAGTCTTCCTGTTACCCCGTCGCGCACGACGTCCCGGCATCCCGGCACGTCCGTGGCCACAATCGGCTTCTCCATTGAAGCAGCTTCAAGCAGTGTGCGAGGCACGCCTTCGCGGTATGAGGGCAAAACGATACAGTCCGCCTGCGCTATGGCCGCTCTGACATCCGTTGCTGTACCAAGATATTCGATGAGCCCTTCATCCTGCCACGCCAGGAGTTGCGTCCTTGAAATGGCGCTGGGGTTCTCGACATCGGCGGGCCCGAGAAGCTGAAACCGGGCTGTGGGATAGACGGCACGAATGCGGCGTGCAGCCTCGACATATTCGCCGACCCCTTTGTCCCATAGCATTCGCGCGATCAGGAGGAAGCGGAATGTGTTGTTTTCTCTGGGCTGCCGCTCGCCTGGTGTGTAGTGCTCGAGATCAATCCCTTCGCTGGGAAGCACAAAGGTTCGGTGCTCGCTGACTAAGCTCCGCTTGACGAATTCGCGACGGTCGTCTTCGTTGAGAAACCAGACTTGATGCACTGAGCGCAGCGCCAGACGGTATAGCGCGCGTCCGATTCGTGCGACAAAGTTATCGTTGATGAAAACGAAGCCAAGCCCGGTCGTCACTGCAATGCACGGGACGCCGGATAACCTTGCGGCCAGCGAGCCATAAATATTCGGCTTGATCGTGTACTGAAATGCGCAGTCCGGTTTAAGTTGCCTATACAACCTCGTCAACTGGCTGAAGCACTTCCAGTCAGCTAACGGATTGGCGCTCCTGGCCGATAGTGTCAAAGCGTGGAATTCGCAGCCAAGTGCCTGTAACGCTTCAGAGCTGCGATCCACAGGTGCAATGATACTGACCTTCGCTCCGTGCGCGAGTAAGGCACGCACGACCCCGCCACGGTACTGCTGGATAGACCAACTCGAATTGGCGACGAATGCTATATGGATGCCGCCCAGATGCAGCTTGCCGGGCTGATGGGCCACCTCTTCAAATCGCTTTGGTACCGCGTGGGCCGGATGTTCGTCAATACTGTTCAGCATCCTTGTCACATGCCAATTCGGCGGTCACACAGGGCCAAAAAGTTGCGGTTGTGCTCCGTCTAGCATTCCTGATTTCGTTGCACAGAAGATCTGCGCTGAAGACAGTGGATTTTAGCAGAACCCCAGCAAGGGCCGCCTTACGGGCTATTGTGTCACCGTCTCCAGGAGAAGGCGCTCCGGGCCGCCACGAGCGATCTGGCTGCGGTAGCATTACCAGCTCACGCAGCTTGCTTTGCGGCATCAGACTCGCGAGCCAGCACAACGAACCCCAAGCTCACAACAACCGCCAGCGCATTGGCCGCTATATATCCGTAGACCGCGCCCTGCACACCATACTTGGGGATCGTGAACAGGTCGACAGCGGCTGTTGCGACTAACACGAGCAGCGATTTGCCTACCAGCCAAGCTGGCTTGCGCAGATGGACGGCAAGCAAAGCCAAGCCCGCATCCGCGAAGACCAGTCCAGAGGCAATGGCGCCTTGCTGCAGAAGGCTCACAGTTGCCTCAAAACGCTCACCATACAGAAGTTGCACAATCCACGGTGCGCCGATAGCAATGAGAATACCGCCCGCCATTCCGATCGCCGCCATGCCTCCCGCCACACGCACGACGTTGTAACGCGCCTTCGCCAGGCTCGGCTGCGCATAGACCGCGAGCGGTGCAACCGCGCTCGCGATGATTGTGGCCAGCAGGGAGAAATTGTCAAGTACCTGCATGCACGCCGCATAGGCCCCAAGGTCGACTAACGGGACGCGTGGTTTCAGCAGCAACTGGTCGATCCGCCGCGCGCTGAACAGAAGGATCATGCTGATCCAGAATACGGAGCCGTCGCGCACCAGGCGGATAAGCAATCCACGATCCGGCGAGATTCGGATACGTGGGCGCCGGCGAGCATAGTACCAGGCGAGCATCGTTGCCAGCAGTCCTGATTCCAAGGCAAAGGCCCAGGCGTACTCGTGGACGGCGTGCACGGCGGAAAAATAGAGTGCAGCGATCAGGACAGCCTTGAACGCCAGCGCGGACAGGCTGAAGACTACGCTAGGGCGGTTGTCGGTGTGCGCCTGCATCCAGGCCGTCACGACGCCGAACGGTTCGCGCAGCAGGATGGAAATACCCAGAATGGCTACGATATGCACGGTGGTGGAATCTTGCCCAGTCAGCACGCTGCTCGCGAGCAGAGCCAGGTAGCCAGCAATGGAGGCAAGCGCACGCAGGCCGAAGGCATGTGCTATCAAATGGGACTGGGCATCCGGTGACGGATGCGCGACCAGCCGCGGCACAACAACTTCAGCACCACAAATCAGCCCAATCGACGCCGCAATCAGCACCAGCGACTGCGCATACTGAAAATGCGCAAAGCCCTCCGGTCCGACGCCGCGTGCAATCAACGCCACGATGGCGATGCTGACAGTGATCTGAAGAGCCCGCTCGCCCAGCAGCCAGACGACATTTCGCGCGATCTGCCTACGCATGGTCGGCCTTGCCGGGGGCGGGCAGTGCGGCTCCCCGACGCTGCACGAGCTCCCGGTACAGGTCGATCCAGCGCTGCGCGACACTGGCCAGGCTGTATGCGGCAACGGCGTGGGCGCGGCCTGCCGCGACATCCTGCAGGCCCCGCAGGGCCGCACGCATGCCGCGCGCAAGCGCATCGGTGTCGCCTGCCGGCACGATGCTGCCCGATGCCGCCAGCAGCGCGCGGATGCCTGACACCTCGGTGGCCACCACCGGCGTTTCGCAGGCCAGCGCCTCGGCCACCACGAGGGGCAGGCCTTCGCGCACGGAAGACAGCACGAACAGGTCGGCGGCGTTCATCAGCGCGGGGACGTTGTCACAAGGGCCGAGCAGCCGCACGGCGTGCGAGAGCCCGAGCGCCGCGGCGTGCCGCACCAGCGTCGCCTTCAGCGGACCATCGCCGGCAATCAGCAAGCGAATGCTTGCGCCAGTTTCCGGATCGCCGGCCAGTTGCCGGAACGCTTCGATCAGGCGCTGCTGGTCTTTCTCATGGACCAGGCGGCCGACATTGAGCACGACCTTTGCATCGGGGCCGAGTTCCAGCGCCTGCCGTGTCTGCGTGCGCGTCTGCGGGTCGCGGCGAAACCGGTCGGTATCGATGCCATTGGGCATCACGCTGATCCGCCCGGCCTTCGTGGCGCCGACGTCCAGCATGTACTGCATGCCTTCCGCGCTGACATGGGTGGTCGCTGCGCACAAGCCATCCGTCAGTTGATACGCCAGCATGCGCAGCCTGCCCCCCTCGCGGGAGCTGTGCGCGGTGCAGAGGACGGGGATACGCGCGCCGCCGGCCCGCCGCGGCCGCAGCAGCCGCGCGAAGATATTGGCGTGGAACATGTGCGCATGGACGATGTCCGGTTGCCAGCGCGCCACCCACTTGCGCACGGCCTGCAAGGTGAGCAGGAAACGCAGCGGATCCTTGCGCAGGTCGACGCGATGCAGCGTCACTTCCCTGGGCAGCGCCACCTCTTGCGCCAGGGTCAGGCTGACTACAGCCACCTCATGGCCGAAGACGACGAACTGGCGTGCGAGGTCCGCGACCTGGCGTTCGGCGCCGCCAAGCCGAAGTCCTGTCGTCAGCAGCAGGATGCGCATCAGGCGGGGAGATATGCCGTGTGGACCGCGCCGTGCATCAGCGGGCGCCGTAGCCGGTCAGCAGCGTGCGCATGGTCTTGCCGGCGATCAGCAGGTCCATTGCCATCGAGCAGTGCTTGACGTAGTAGAGGTCATAGCAAAGCTTCGTGATAGTTTCCTCGTGGCTCGCGGCATAGCCTTGCTGGACCTGCGCCCAGCCCGACAGGCCGGGACGGACAAGGTGTCGGTAGGGATAGAACGGGATCGTCTCGGAGAAGGACTCGACCATCGAGGACTGTTCGGGACGCGGTCCGATCAGGCTCATGTGGCCGACCAGGACATTCCACAGTTGGGGAATCTCGTCGAGCCGGTATTTGCGGATGACCCTGCCCACGCGCGTAACGCGGGGATCGGAGTGCGCGGCGAACTGGGCCTCGGTATCCGGTTCATCGGTCATACTGCGGAACTTCAGCATCGTGAACACTTTCCCGTAAAGACCCACGCGTTCCTGGCGGAAGATGGCCGGACCGCTCGACTCCATGCGGATGGCCAGGGCAACGGCCAGCCCGATGGGGATGGCCAGCGGTGCCAGCAGCAGCACCGCGGCAATATCGCCCAGCCGCTTGAACGGCGCATAGAGGAAGTTCTGTGCGTGGTCGTCCAGGAAGTTCTCGTCGATGTGCGTGAGGGCCAGGCGGCCGGTCAGCAGTTCCGCGATCCGTTCGACCGAATAGACGTGGACATGGCTAAGCTTGTAGCGCGCCAAGGTACGGGTGCGATGCGGGTCGACGGCAGCGCTGCGCTCCATCATCAGGCCGTCGCAGTCGGCGGCTTCCGCCAGCGTGGTGATGCGGTGGAACTCGGCGTGCCAGTTGCGCGCCGCGCCAGGCATCGCCAGCAGTTCGTCCAGGTGTTCGAGTGCCTGGGGATCGGTGTAGCCGAACGTCGGTACGTAGCGGCGCACAAAGCGCAGGTAGCCACTCCACAGCCAGACCATTGTGATCGTCATGCAGACCAGCATCGCGCCACGCGAATAATCGATGCGGAAAACCGCGCAGGTGGCGAGGAGGACGGCGAAGGGCAGCAGTGTCGCAAGCGCCACTATGCTGTTGCCCTCGACTGGCGGAATATAGATGGTGCGATCCAGCAGCATGCAGGCGATGGCATACGGCACCACGGACATGCCGATGGTATTCAGGAAGATTTGCGTGACCCAGCCGTGGCGGGCTGCTTCATGGCCTCCAAGGGCGGCAAGTCCGTACAGCAGGAGGCCCAGGGCACCCCATGCGAGCATGCGGCTGCGGCGGCGGGTGGTTTCTGACGATGTACGCGTTGGCAGCTTCATCTTGTGACGCTCGGCTGGCGCCAAGGTTTGACCAACTGGCTCTGGGGAGTACGACATAAGACAGGAACAGGCTGGCCAGGAACAAAGGCGCTGTCGGCACCGGAAATCGTTGGCCTGCAAAGGGCCGGGCGGTCTGTCGGGATACTATCAACCACGGGCATACTGCCAGGAGCAAACCAGCGGAGCGCATTATAAACCCCCCGGGAAGCCGGCCCCCGATTTCAAATCCGGCACAATAGCGGCTGAGTTGACTTCTTGCGACTGCGGCGCCTCGTCGCGTAATCGGAAAAACTATGGCAATCGACCCCTCCATTTTTAAGGCCTATGACATCCGCGGAATCGTAGGCAAGACCCTGACTCGCGACGTGGCTCGGGATATTGGCCATTCCTTTGGCACGGCCGCTGCCGCCCAGGGCGAAAAAACCGTCGTAGTCGGCCGCGACGGCCGCCTCTCCGGCCCCGACCTGATCTCTGGCCTGGTAGAAGGTCTGCGCGCCGCCGGCGTGGACGTGATCGACATCGGCCTGGTCGCAACGCCGATGGTCTACTTCGCCACTAACATCGAGATCGAGGGCGTGCGCGCCGCATCCGGCATCATGGTCACCGGCAGCCACAACCCGCCCGACTACAACGGCTTCAAGATGGTCCTGGCCGGCCAGGCGATCTACGGCGAGCAGATCCAGGCGCTGCGCAAGCGCATCGACGCAGGCGATTTCGCCAGCGGCAGCGGCACCTACAAGCAAGTCGATGTGCGCCAGAAGTACCTCGACCGCATCATCGGCGACGTCAAGCTGGCTCGTCCGATGAAGATCGCGCTGGATGCCGGCAACGGCGTGGCAGGTGCTTTTGTTGGCGACCTGTTCCGCGGCCTGGGCTGCGAAGTGACGGAACTGTTCTGCGACGTCGACGGCAACTTCCCCAACCACCACCCCGATCCCGCGCATGTGGAGAACCTGCAGGACCTGATGCAGTGCCTGCGCGAGACCGATTGCGAGCTGGGCCTGGCCTTCGATGGCGATGGCGACCGCCTGGGCGTGGTGACCAAGGACGGGGAGGTGATCTTCCCGGACCGGCAGCTGATGCTGTTCGCTGAGGAAATCCTGTCGCGCAATCCTGGCGGGCAGGTCATCTACGACGTGAAGTGCACGGGCAAGCTGGCGCCCTGGATCCGCCAGCACGGCGGTGAGCCGCTGATGTGGAAGACGGGGCACTCGCTGGTCAAGGCGAAGCTGAAGGAAACGGGTGCACCGATCGCCGGCGAGATGAGCGGCCACGTGTTCTTCAAGGACCGCTGGTATGGCTTTGACGACGGCCTGTACACCGGTGCGCGCCTGCTGGAGATCCTGTCGCGCCATGCCGATCCGAGCGCGGTGCTGAACGCGCTGCCGAACGCGAACAACACCCCTGAGCTGCAGCTCAAGTGTGCCGAGGGCGAGCCCTTCACGCTGCTCGACAAGATCAGGGCGAACGCAAAGTTCGAGGGTGCGCGCGAGGTGATCACCATCGACGGCGTGCGCGTGGAATATGCCGATGGCTTTGGCCTGGCGCGTCCGTCGAATACCACGCCGGTGGTGGTGATGCGCTTCGAGGCGGACAACGACGCCGCGCTGGCGCGCATCCAGGCGGAGTTCAAGCGTGTGATCCTGGCCGAGAAACCGGATGCTCAGCTCCCGTTCTGAGCGGGCGGCGGTGCCGCAGGGAACGGCGCAGGCCGCCGGCGTGGCGCTGCCCATGCCGGTGGCGGCGCCGTTTCCGTTGCCGGCGCGGCCGCGCATCCTGCTGGTCAAGGTGTCGTCGCTGGGCGATGTGGTCCACAACATGCCGCTGGTGCACGACCTGCGCGCGCGCTGGCCGGATGCCGAGATCGACTGGGTGGTGGAAGAAGGCTACGTCGAGCTGGTGCGCCTGTTGCCGGATGTGCGCAAGGTGATCCCGTTCGCGCTGCGGCGCTGGCGCAAGCGCATCCTGCAGGGCGGTACCTGGCATGAGATGGGCGCGGTGCGCGATGCCCTGCGCGCAGAGCGCTATGACGCCGTGATCGAGAGCCAGGGTTTGCTCAAGACCGCGGTGGTCGCGCGCGTGGCCACGCGTGCGCCGGGCGCGCCGATCATCGGCCTGGGCAATGCCACGCAAGGCTCGGGCTATGAGCCGGCGGCGCGGCTGCTGTACACCGACCCGGTGCGCGTGCCGCGCCAGACCCATTCGGTGCGGCGCTCGCGCTTGCTGGGCGCGGCGCTGACGGGGCTGGCGCCGGCGGAGCCGCCGCGGTTCTTCGGGTCGGCGGCACAGTCGCTGCATGTCGACGATCCGCTGTGGGCCGGGCTGCCTGCGCGCTACGCCGTGTGTTTCCACGCGACGGCCGGCGCGCGCAAGAAATGGCCGGTGCAGAACTGGCATGCGCTGGGCAACCGGCTGCGCGCCGGGGGCCTCGCCATGCTGCTGCCCTGGGGCAATGACAAGGAGCGGCACGCCGCCGAAGACATCGCCGCCGGCGTGCCGCAGGCGCAGGTGCTGCCGCGTTTCTCGGTGATGCAGGGCTTTGGCCTGATCAACCGGGCCGAGGTGGTGATCGGTGTTGATACCGGGCTGGTCCATATCGCCGCGGCGCTGTGCCGGCCGACGGTGGAGATCTACACGGCCACATGGCGCTGGAAGACCGAGGGGTACTGGTCCGATCGCATCGCCAATGTCGGTGACGACGGCGTGGTGCCGTCGGTCGATGAAGTCTACGAAGCGGCCTGCCGCGTGCGCGGAGTGGCTGCCTGATGCTGCGCCTGATTTACAGCTTGCTATGGGTGGTCGTGCTGCCGCTCGCGCTGTTGCGCCTGGCATGGCGGGCGCGCAAGGAGCCGGGCTATGTGCAGCACGTCGGCGAACGCCTGGGTGTCTACGGCAGCCTGCCCCGTAAAGGTCCGTGGCTTTGGGTCCACGCCGTGTCGGTAGGCGAGACCCGCGCCGCGCAGCCGCTGATCGAGGCCCTGCTCGGGGCCTATCCGCACCACCGCCTGCTGCTCACGCATATGACGCCGACCGGCCGCGAGACCGGCGCGCAGTTGTTCGGCAAGGAACAGCGCATCCTGCAGTGCTACCTGCCCTATGACCTGCCGTGGCTGGTGGGGCGGTTTATGCGGTATTTCCGGCCGGAGGCGGGGGTGCTGATGGAAACCGAGGTGTGGCCCAATCTCGTGCGCGGCGCGCGCAGGGCGAAGGTGCCGCTGTACCTGGTCAATGCGCGTTTGTCGCCGCGCAGCTTCCGGCGCACGGCCCGCTTCGGGCGCGCCGCGGCGGCGATGTATCGGGACTTTGCCGGCGTGCTGGCGCAGACGGCCGGCGATGCCGAGCGCTTTCGCGCGCTGGGCGTGCCGGCGGTGCAGATTACAGGCAACCTGAAGTTCGATATGCAACCGGCGCCGGCGGGTGTGGCGCTGGGCGAACGGTTGCGCAAGGCATTTGGCGCGCGCAAGGTGCTGGCGGCTGCCAGTACCCGCGAAGGGGAAGAGCCCTTGCTGCTGGACGCCTTTGCCCGCTGGCAGGCGCTCGCCGGCGACGTGCCGCGCCCGGCCTTGCTGCTGATCCCGCGCCATCCGCAGCGCTTCGATGAAGTGGCCGCGATGGCGGCGCGGGCGGGCTTCTCGGTCGAACGGCGCAGCATGGTGGATCTGGACAACATGCAGGCGCCACTGACCGCGGATATCGTGCTGGGCGATTCGATGGGCGAGATGGCAATGTACTTTGCCGCATCGGACCTGGCCTTTATCGGCGGCAGCCTGATGCCGCTGGGCGGGCAGAACCTGATCGAGGCCTGCGCGGTCGGCACGCCGGTGCTGATCGGTCCGCACACCTTCAACTTTGCGCAGGCGACGGAAGACGCCATTGCGGCAGGCGCCTGCCTGCGCGTCGGCAATGCCGATGAGCTGGTACGGACCGCCGCCGGCGTGCTGGCCGAGCCGCGCCGGCTGGCGGACATGCGGGCGCATGCGCAGACCTTTGCCGGCCTGCATCGCGGCGCCACCGTGCGCACGCTGGCGGCGCTGGCGCCGGCGCTGGAAAACTGAGCGGCGCTAGCGCGCCGCGCTGGCTGGCGGCGCCTCGACCAGGGCATGCCACTGCAAGGCAAGCCGCTCCAGCGTGAATTCGCTGGCCTTCTGGCGGCCGCCGGCGGCAAGCCGGCTGGCCATCTCAGGCTGCCGGATCACCGTCAGCAGCGCCTTGGCCAGGGCATCGGCGTCGTCGGTCGCGACCACCAGCGCGTCCTGCCCCGGCGCGAGCAGCTCGCGCGGCCCGGTCTCGCAATCGGTCGATACCACGGGCAGGCCAAAGGCCATGGCCTCGATCAGCACCAGCCCGAAGCCTTCATAGCGCGAGCTCAGGCAGAACACCGATGCGCGCCCGTAGGCCTGCGCCGGATCGTGGCAGACGCCCGGCAGGCTGACCCGGTCTTCCAGCTGCAGCTTGCCGACCAGTGCGGTGAGGGCAGGGCGCTCTTCGCCTTCGCCGTGGATGACCAGTTGCCATCCCGGTTCCTGCGCTGCCACCCTCTGCCAGGCATGCAGCAAGACATCGAATCCCTTCGCCGCTACCAGCCGCCCCATGGCGAGCACCGTCTTCTGCGTGCGTGGCGCCGATTCCGCGGGCATCGGGAACGGCAGCGGGTTCGGAATGCACGCGACCTCGCTGCGTGGCCGCAGCGCTTCAAGCCAGCGCAGCCGGTCCCGCTCCGTCAGCACCACCACCTGCCGGCAGAACCGCGCCGCCAGCCGCCGCGCCACCTTGCGCGCCGGCTTGCCGAGATCCTCGTCGAAGTGGCAATGCTCCCACGCGATATGGTGCAGGCCGAGGCCGACGGTGGCGGGCAGCACGAACAACGCCAGCATCGTGTCGACCTGCACCAGCACGTCGATCCGGTGTGTGGCGCAATGACGGCGAATGCCGGCGACCGTGGCCAGGTACGCGCGCCTGAAGGAAGGCCGCTGCGCGAACAGTGCCTCATGGCGGATGCGCGGATGCAGCCGGAACTGGCTCGCCGTATCCCACAGGCTGAGGATAGTGACGTCGTGGCCGAGCTCTGCCAGCGCATTGGCGATGGTCGCCGTCATGCGCTCGGCGCCCGCCATCGCGTTCAGCGTGCCGGTGAGGAAGCAGATCTTGCGGCTCGTCACCGGGCGTGGCGCTGCGGCGTCGCGTGGCGGCTGGCTGCGCTCGGGATTGTGGTGATGCATGGCTACCAGGGCGATTGAGTCGGAAGGCTGTGGCCGGGTCTGCAATTATCCTGGCTTTGGCCCACGGTGGTGTGGCCGTGGCGGGAAATGCCAGCGCGGTACACTAGGCGCACGGCATTGTGCAGCCGGCAATGCTGAACTTGCATGAATCCGCCAGGCTCTAAGCCAGCATGAAGCGCCGACGGCCGCAAATGGCTCCGGCGCCTTGTCACAGGAGCTTACCCCTATGCAGACATCCCTTCGCGGTACTTGTCGGACGATCGGCCTGCGCAGCGCGGCCTTTGTCCTTGTCACCGCTGCCGCCACGCTTGCCGCCTGCACCACTAATCCGGCCCCGGGGTTGCCCAGCGCCGGGGCCAGCCTGAACCAGACCCAGCCCTCCGGCCCGAGCCGCTGGGAACTGGTGCGTTGGCAGCAGGCCGACGGCACGCTGCGCGATATCCCGCATGGCGACAACGGCCAGCCCATCATCTTCGAGTTCAACGACGGCATCGATGCCGCGCAGGGCACGGTCAGCGGCACCAGCGGCTGCAACCGCTTTACCGGCAGCTATGGCAAGACCGACACCGGCATTCGCTTCGACCGCGTCGCCGGCACGCGCATGGCCTGCCCGCCGCCGCGCATGGAACTGGAATCCGCGCTGCTCAAGGCCATGGAGACGTCGTTCGTCACCGTCGGTACGCAGCCGTCGGCGGGCAGCACCGGCCGGCAGATCATCTGGAAGACCGCCAGCGGGGACCTGCTGCAGTTTGTCGAGCGCGAAGGCGTGGGCAGGCGCGGCGCGCGCATGGATGCCGGCGGCGTGGAGAAGACCGTCTATATCGATTCGCAGCGGGTGGAGTGCCCGGGCGTCGGCAAGATGATGTGCTATCGCTGGCGTGAGTCGCCCGATGCCGCGTGGCAGCTCTGGTATGGGCCGATCGAGGGGCTGGATTTTGAGCAGGGCGTGTCGTACAAGCTGCGTGTGCGTGAATACCAGGTGCCGAATCCTCCGGCGGATGCATCGGCGATCCGGTGGCAGTTGCTGAATGTGGAGTCGAGGACGCGGGCGCAGTAGGGTAATTCATCTTGGAGCACCGTACTTAAGCAAACGGGCCGCATCAGCGGCCCGTTCTCGTATTGCGCCCCGCTCAGGAGCGTGGCGAACCGGCATCGCGCCGCGTACCGCGCCGGTCCGCCGTCGCCGCCGGCTTTGCCGGCACCTTGCCCCCAGCCTGCGCCGGCACCGGCAGCTTGTACAACGCACCCGGCGACGACGTCAGCAGCGTGTTGATCTGCACCACATCCGACTCCTGCAGCACGCCAGTGGAAGCCTTCAGCCGCAGCCCGTTCATGATGGTGTCATAGCGCGCCCTGGCCAGGTCGCGGCGGGTCGAGAACAGCTGCGCCTCGGCATTCAGCACATCGATATTGATGCGCACGCCCACTTCATAGCCGAGCTGGTTGGACTCCACCGCGCTCTGCGCCGAGCGCTCGGCGGCTTCCAGCGCTTTTACCTGCGCCAGGCCGTTGGACACGCCCGAATAGGTCTGCCGTGCGGTCTGCGCCGCGGTGCGGCGGGCGAATTCCAGGTCGCTGGCGGCCTTGTCGGCGAGCGCCAGGGTTTCGCGCACGCGCGACTGGATCTGGCCGCCGGCGAAGATCGGCATGGTCAGTTGCACGCCGATCTGCGAGGCGTTGTAGTGGGTCGCGATCGCCTGCGTGGCGCTGCCGGTCTGGTTGTTGAAGCCGTACGAAGCCACCAGGTCGACCGACGGCAGGTGCCCGGCCTTGGCCTTGTTGGTTTCGCGCTGCGCGGTCTCGAAGTTGTAGCTGGCCAGGTTGACCTGCAGATTGCTGCTCTCCGCCTGCGCGGCCCACGCGTTCACATCGGGCGGCTGCGGTCCCGGGATGGGCGCCTCGGGGCGCAGTCCCAGCACTTCGTCGACCGGCTTGCCGGTGATCTGCTGCAGCGTCGCGCGCCTGATTTCCAGGTCGCTCTGCGCGGCGATCTCGGTCGAGGTCGCCAGGTCGTAGCGGGCCTGGGCATCGTTGGTGTCGGTGATGGTGGCGGTGCCGACCTCGAAATTGCGCTTGGCCTGCTCCAGCTGCTCGCCGATGGCCTTCTTCTGCGCGCGCGCCAGGTACAGGTTGTCCTGCGCCGCCAGCACGTCGAAGTAGGCCTGCGCTGCGCGCGTGATCAGGTCGAGCTCGGCCTGGTGGAAGGTGACTTCACCCGCCAGCGCGGCCAGCTCGCCTTGCTTGTAGGTTTCCCAGCGGTCCCAGCGGAACAGCGGCTGGCTCAGCTGCAGCTGCCAGTTGTTGTTGTTGAAGAAGCGCGTGCCGGAGGCACTGGGCGAGCCGCCGATCGGCAGCGAGGCAGTCTGGTCGAGCTTGGTGCGCGACGCGCCCGCGGTGCCGACGACCTGCGGCAGCAGCCCGGCGCGTCCCTGCGGCAGCTTCTCGCGCGTGGCCAGCAGCTGCGAGCGGGCGCTGGCGAACTGCGCGTCATTGGCTTGCGCATCGCGATAGACCTGCAGCAGGTCGGCCGCGCTAGCCGGTGCCGCGGGCAGCATGGCAAGCAGGGAAACCGCGATCGCCAGGCGCTTCCGGATCGCTCCGGGCACGGCGTTGGGCGCAAACGTCATGACACCTCCAGTTGCCGGGCGCTGGCCTCGGTCTACGGTCGTTTCTTCTTCGGAATGCTGCGCTGGATGGAAGCCGGCTCAGCCGGCTTCGGATTCGGCTTCAGTACTTCGGCATGGCCGGATCGACCTCGTGGGCCCAGGCGTCGACGCCGCCGGTCAGGTTGTAGACCTTGCCGTAGCCCTGGCGCTCCAGGTAGGCGGCTACCTGCATGCTGCGCATGCCGTGGTGGCAAATGCAGACGATGTCCGCGTCTTCGTCCAGCTCGGCTGCGCGCGCGGGGATGTCGCGCATCGGGATGTGGGTGATGCCGGGCATGGCGCAGGTCTGCACCTCCCAGCCTTCACGCACATCGAGCAGGACCGGCCTGGCACGGCTGGCGTCGGCCAGCCACTGGGCCAGTTCGGTCGGCTTGATGACCTGCATGGTTGACTCCGTCCTCAGAACTGGAACTGCGACGGCCGGGCCGCGCCCTGCAGGGGCTTGACCGCGGTCTCGAACAGGTTGATGACCTGGTACTCGGTCTCGGACACGCGCGTGATCAGGCGCGCTTCCATCACCGGCAGCTCGCCCACGAAGGCGGAGATGCGCCCGCCCACCTTGATTTGAGACAGGATCGACTGCGGAATGGCCGGCAGCGAGCCGGAGATGCAGATCACGTCATACGGCGCGGCGGCGCTCCAGCCATCGGCGGCATTGCCTTCGGCCACGTCGACATTGGTGACGCCGGCGTTGGCCAGGTTGGTGCGGGCCAGCTCGACCAGTTCCGGGACCATGTCCACGGTCAGCACGTGGCGGGCGCGGTTGGCCAGCAGGGCGGCCATGTAGCCGGAGCCGGCGCCGATTTCCAGGACGTTCTCATGCTTGCGCACGGCCAGCTCCTGCAGGATGCGGGCTTCCACCCGCGGCGGCAGCATGTTCTGCCCGGCGGGCAGCGGAATCTCCATGTCGACGAACGCCAGCGAGGCGTACGCTGGCGGGACGAACTGCTCCCGCTTGACTACCGCCAGCAGGTCCAGGATTTCCTGGTCCAGCACGTCCCACGGGCGGATTTGCTGTTCGATCATGTTGAATCGGGCTTTTTCGAGATCCATCTTGCCATTCCTTACCAAGGCCAACCGCTGTCGTTCTGTGCGCCGGCCGCGCGGTGCCCACGGCCGGACAGTCTTATCAAACCGTTTATTTTAACCCCCCGGGGGCCGCCCGGTTCATTCCGCGCTGCCCTCCGTGGTGCCGGCGCGCGGCGCGGAGGGATCGGGCCCGGTGCCCGCGGCGGCGCGCTGCGCCAGCATTTCATCGCGGATGCGCTCCCAGACGTAGGGGCCGGTCTGCGGCGGCAGCGGGCGGTCGCGGGCGGCGCCGGTGGTCAGCCCGAACAGCAGCGTTTCCAGCAGGCTGTCCAGGAAGGCTTCGGGGTCGATGTCCCGCTGCGCGGTGGCGCGCAGCGCGCGCTGCCACAGCATCAGGAACACCAGCGGCGCGCAGATCAGCGTGGTGGTAGGGTTGGACGGTATCGGCCGGAATTCGCCGCGCGCCACGCCGCGGGCCAGCACCCTGGCGAACAGCTCGTCGCCCGGCACCATCACTTCCTCGTTATAGAAGCGGGCAATGTCCGGGAAATTGCCCGACTCGGCCATGATCAGCTTGGTCAGCCCCGCCACCGGCGTGGCGCCGATCAGTCCCCACCAGCCGCGCAGCAATTCGCGCAGCAGCTCAGGGGTGCTGCCTTCATAGCTGTCGACCAGGTCGGTGCCGCGCGCCAGCGCCGGCCCCAGGTTCTCGCGCACCACCGACTTGAACAGCTCTTCCTTGTTGGCGAAATACAGGTAGACCGTGCCCTTGGACACGCCGGCCGCGGCGGCCACGTCTTCCAGGCGCGTGGCGGCGTAGCCGCGCTCCACGAACAGTTCGAGCGCGGCGGCCACCAGCTCCTGCGGGCGCGCGGCCTTGCGGCGGCTCCAGCGCGGGGCGTCGGCGTCCTTGTGTGGATCGGCGGGCGTTTTCACGGGTGTGTTGCGGGTACTGCGGGGCACGGGCGCTGGGAGTGATTGTTAATAACTTGTGGGTCAGTAATGTAGAGTAGCGCTATGGGAGGGTCAAGCGCAGGGCGTCTGCCCACGGGTACACACCGAGACGAATACGCCACTTGTGGCTTTAAATGCCCATCAATGAGGCAACTTGTGCACTGGCGGATACGACGCTTTCCTTTTCTTACAGGAGCCCAGCGCCCCTTCGGGCACAATGACGCCTTCATGCTGGCCATCCGTTCGGCCGCCGTTCCTGAACCCTTGCAATGAGTTGTCGGTCTGACTTTCCCTGCCGCGACGGCTGCGGCGCCTGCTGCATTGCCCCGTCGATCGCTTCGCCGCTACCCGGCATGGCCGAGGGCAAGCCGGCCGGCGTGCCCTGCGCGCAGCTGCTGCCGGACATGCGCTGCGCGGTGTTCGGCAGGCCCGACCGGCCCGCGTTCTGCGCGGGCCTGAAGCCGTCGGCTGAGATGTGCGGCGAAACCCGCGAAGCGGCGCTGCACTGGCTGACCCGACTCGAAATCCTGACCGCGCCCGAGCTCACGCCCGACCGGCCCGGTCCGCGCGTGTGAGGCCCGACGCCGTGCCGGCGCGCACGCCCGATATCCTGCAATCGGAGGCAATATGATCCGGATTTCCCGACGGCGCTGGCTCGCCGCGGCTGCCGCGGCCACGCTGGCCGTGGGCCTTGCCGCCTGCGGCGCCTTCCGCAACGAGTACACCTTCTCGCAAAGCCAGCTGCAGGCGGCGCTGGAGCGCAAGTTCCCGTTCAACAAGCGCTACATGGAGCTGTTCGATATCCAGCTGACCAACCCGCGCCTGACGCTGGATCCGGCCCGCAACCGCGTCAACGTGCAGTTCGACGCCAGCGTCGACAACAAGCTCTTCTTCAGCCAGGCCCTGAACGGCCGCTTCGCGCTGGACAGCGGCCTGCGCTATGACGAGCCCACACGCTCCCTGGTGCTGCAGGACCCCGAGGTGCAGCGCTTCGACGTGCAAGGCATGCCCGCGCAGTTCTCGCGCCAGCTCAACGCGCTGGGCGGAATCCTGGCCGAGCAGCTGTTGCAGGGCTACCCGCTCTATACCTTCCGCGAAGACCAGCTCCGGGTGGCCGGCATGCATGCGGAGCCCGGTACAATCACGGTTTTGCCTGACGGCATCAACGTCAAGATCAACCGCCCCTGACCGGGGCGCTCAAACAACAATCCAGGCGGCCCCCGCGCGCAAGCCGGGCAACGCCCATGACAACGTTTCTCCGTTCCGCATGGAAATCGCACTTGCCCTGAAAGCCGTGATACTCGGCATCGTCGAAGGACTGACCGAGTTCCTCCCCATCTCGAGCACCGGCCACCTGATCCTGGCGGGCCAGTTGCTCGACTTCAACGACGAGAAGGGCAAGATCTTCGAGATCGTGATCCAGTTCGGCGCGATCCTGGCGGTCTGCTGGGAATTCCGCGAGCGCATCGGCAACGTCGTGCGCGGTCTCGGTTCCGATCCCGGCGCCCAGCGCTTCGCCGCCAACGTGGTGATCGCCTCGGTGCCGGCAATCCTGCTGGCCTTTATTTTCGGCAAATGGATCAAGGCCCACCTGTTCAACCCGATCTCGGTGGCGCTGGCCTTTATCGTCGGCGGCGTGGTGATCCTGCTGGCCGAATGGCGCGACGCGCGCCGCGGCACGGTCTCGCATCCGCAGGGCAACGCGCTGCTGGAAGCCGCCAAGGCCGGCGCGCCGCGCATCGAATCGGTCGACGACCTGGACTGGCGCGACTCGCTCAAGGTCGGCCTGGCGCAATGCTTCGCGCTGGTGCCGGGCACCTCGCGCTCCGGCGCCACCATTATCGGCGGCATGCTGTTCGGCCTGTCGCGGAAGGTGGCCACCGAGTTCTCGTTCTTCCTGGCGATTCCGGTGATCTTCGGCGCTACCGTCTACGAGTTGTACAAG
Source organism: Ralstonia pickettii (assembly GCA_050987995.1). Taxonomy (GTDB): domain Bacteria; phylum Pseudomonadota; class Gammaproteobacteria; order Burkholderiales; family Burkholderiaceae; genus Cupriavidus; species Cupriavidus pickettii_B. The sequence continues at coordinate 3,501,333 of CP158803.1, read as the reverse complement.
GCGCGCGCGCTGCTGAACGGCGACGACCTTGGCATCTTCGCGGTGGGCTTCGTCTTTGCCTTTCTGTCCGCCTTCCTCTGCGTGCGCTGGCTGCTGCGTTTTGTCGCCACGCATGACTTCAAGCCGTTTGCCTGGTATCGGATTGCGTTCGGCATCGTGGTGCTGGTGACGGCGTACTCGGGACTGGTGAGCTGGCACGCGTGAGCGGCCTCCTTGCTTTCTCGCAGGCAACAAAAAAGCGTGGCCCGGTGCCACGCTTTTTTGTTCGTACGCCGCCCGCGCTCAGCCGCGCTTGCGGAACACCACGTCCCACACCCCATGCCCGAGCCGCACGCCGCGCCGCTCGAACTTGGTGACAGGCCGGTAGTCCGGCCGCTCGGAAAAACCGTCCGGGGCGGCGGAGGTGTTTTCCAGCAGCGGCTCGCCCGACAGCACTTCCACCATCTGGTGCGCGTACTCCTCCCAGTCGGTCGCGCAGTGGATATAGCCGCCCGGCTTCAGGCGCGCGGCCAGCAGCTTCACCAGCGGCGGCTGCACCAGCCGGCGCTTGTTGTGGCGCTTCTTGTGCCAGGGATCGGGGAAGTAGATATGCACGCCGTCCAGGCTGTCGTCGGTCAGCATATGCGCGAGCACTTCCACCGCATCGTGCTGGATGATCCGCACATTGGTCAGCCCGCGCTCGTCGATCAGCTTCAGCAGTGCGCCCACGCCGGGCTCATGCACCTCGCAGCCGAGGAAGTTGTCCTGCGGCCGCAGCCCGGCGATATGTGCGGTGGTCTCGCCCATGCCGAAGCCGATCTCCAGGATCGCCGGCGCCTTTCGACCGAACGCGGCTTCCCAGTCCAGCGGCTGTGGCGCGTACGGCACCATCATGCGCGGCCCGACTTCATCGATGGCACGCTGCTGCCCGGTCGATGTCCGCCCCGCACGGCGCACGAACGAACGGATCCGGCGCGGATGCGCAACGCCTTCAGGATCGGCAGGGGAGGGAGCGGACGCTTGTCCGGCGCTGTCTACCGGCGCGGCGTCATCGGCCGGCGTCGGTTCGGTGCTGGGGTCTTGGGGAAGCATGGCAACAAAAAAGCCGCCGGGCAGATCACCGTAACGGTGGCAAAGGCGGCTTGTCTCGACTGGAGGTGGAGCGGGCGATGGGAATCGAACCCACGTCTTTAGCTTGGGAAGCTAAGGTAATAGCCATTATACGACGCCCGCGAACCCGCGATTCTATGCGGATTTCTGGGGAAGGCGCAAGCGGTATGCCTGCCCATTGCCAGAATAAGTGCCATCTAAGGCACTAAAAATGCAGTGCCTTACCAGGTGGAAATCGCCTTTGGCGTAAACACCGGCATCCCGATCCCGGCCGCTGCATCCGTCAGCGGCTCGATCTCTACCAACGGCCGCTCGGATTCCACCTTGCCAAATATGGCGGCAAACGGTATGTCCCCCGCATCCCGGCCCGTCCCGATGCGAAGCAGGCCCGTGGGGATGGAAATCCCCGAAGGATCCAGCAGGTACCAGCGGTGCGACAGGTAAATCTCCACCACCGCATGGAAATCCGGCGCCCCCATGCGCACATCCGCGCCATAGTCGAGGCTGCTGGACATGCGCGTCGGGATGCTCAGCGCACGGCACAGGGCGATCATCAGGTGGGCGAAATCCCGGCAGACACCGGTGCGCTCCACGACGGTATCGGCCGCGGAGGTGCGTTCGTTGGTGGAGCGCGACAGGAAGCGCACGTGATTGCGCACCCACTCGCGGATGGCGTAGACGCGCGCATAGCCCGTCTGCATGCCGCCGAACTCGCGGTTGGCGAATTCCATCAGGCGGTCGGATTCGCAGTAGCGGCTTGGCGCCAGGTATGGCAGGACATCGAAGGGCAGCTCGGCGATGGGCACCTCCGACAGCTTGGCGCCGTCTTCTAGGTAGTGATCGATGTCGACGATCGCCTCATAGCGGATGCCGAGACGCCCCTGCGGCGCGCGCAGCCTGAGCAGCCGATTGGCCAGCACGGGATCGGTGTAGTGGGCAGCCTCGAGTTCCGGGGAGATTTCCAGCCGTTCCGAAACGACGGATTGCCGCGGGGTGCTGGCGGCTTCGATATTGAGCAGGAAATCCGCCATGTCATCCCTGACTTCGTAGGACAGGCTTACCGCGTACCGGAGTCGGTTCATTTGAAGGTCCGCCTTGGCGATGGTCGGAGGAAGGTGAGTGGTCCCTCCGTTCGGAAGATGGCGATGCATGCCTTTTCCAGTGTAGTGCCAGCGCACACACCCTGGCCGCGTTGCGCGTGCCGCGGGTGAGGTGGGCGCCGCATGCGGGGGGAGTACGTGCCGGACACCTATACTGGTACGCGGCGCCATTGCGCCCGCGTCCGCGTCACCACCAGTACAGGGGGAGGCATGCACAGGGAAGTTGTCATCGGCCAGTACCGGGTTTCGATCCGCGCAGAGCCGAAAACCGATGAAGGCGAGTCGGCCGACGTCGCGGGCTATGCCGTGCGATACACCATTGCCCGTACCGACGGCGCGCCTGTGCGTCCGAATTTTCCGACCGTGTGCTCCTATGAACTGAATCTGGGCACGGCGCTGTTCCCATCGGTGGAGGCAGCTCTGGACTATGGGCTTGCCAAGGCCCGCGACGACATCGCGACCTTCGAAGCGCAGCAAGACGCCGACAGGCGCAGCGCGGCGCCAGACCATGGCTGACGCGCGCGCACGGATGCGGCCGTCTCAGTTCGCAAAATTCACCAGCGAACTCACGAACCCCGTCCCGCCCTTGCCTACGTCCTCCACCTCCAGGTAGCACGCCAGCCGATCCCAGGCGCGCAGCGCGAGGGTTGCGGCATAGGTTTCGCCATCCCGGTTCATCGGCACCGATTCCTACTTCGCCTTGCGCCAGTCGACGGTGACGGGGTTGCAGGCGTGGAAGAGCCTGACGCCGGCAGGCGGCGCGTCCGCCTTCACCCGTGCCTGCACCGCGTATTGTGCACCCTGTGCCGTGCCGCGCGCCTCGATCGCCGGCAGCTTCCTGCCCAGGAACGTATGCGCCATCCACATGCGCCAGGCAGCGAGGTGCTTGGCGGAGACCCAGGTGTGGGGCAGGTTGTCCACGGCCAGGAACCCCTGTCGCCCGACATCTCCGTCATCATGCTGTTCGGCGTGCCCAGCGCAAAGAACTCGTCGTTGGTGCCGAGCGCCACCAGGAAGCTGGAGCGCATCTGGTTGCGCCACATATACGGGTCGAAGTGCGTCAGCATGCGCAGGCCCGTGGGGTTGTTGATCGCCCGCAGCACGGCGTCGGCGGGCTGGAAGCCAGGCCCGCTGCGCTGCTGCGCCGGTCCGCCCACGTCGGGGCCGAACTCGGCGTATTTGCGCGCAAGAAAGTACAGGCTGTTGCCGCCGTAGTAGCAGGTGGCCATCCCGCCCGCGACGCGGTCGGGGTCGACGCCGGTGGCGATGCTGGCCGCAACGCCGCGCTTGGAGCAGCCCATCAGCACCGCGCGCTCGGCGTGCACGCCGGGGCAGGGCGTGCATCAGCGTGATGGCGCGCAGGTAGGCCATCGCAATCGGGTAGTAGCCGTTCCAGGTCAGGTCGCCGGTCTCCATCACCTTCTTCAGCGCGTAGCCGGCCAGGTCGGACTCGTTCATGCCCCAGTAGTCCTCGGCCGGATTGGCGAACAGCATCACGGGCATGCCGAGATCGATGGCGGTGCCTTCGGCATATTCGGCTTCGGTGTCGAGCGTGGTGCCGGGGATGGTGTGGCGTGGCGAAGCCGGCTCGTCGAAGAAGTGCCGCTCGGTGCCGATGATGCCGGCGTTGCCGCCGGTAGCCGTCTGGCACATAGTCCTTGCCGGGTGCGTCCAGGGCAAGCCCTTCCAGTCCTGGCTGGTGAAGCGCAGTTCAATCACGCGCACGCGCTTGCCGGGGCGCGCGCGGCTGGGCACCACCGCATCGCGGGAAGTCACCGGGCCAGCGTGCTTCCGTCGCGCACGGCCTTCATGTCGAAGCACGCGTTGGTGTGCGAATGTGAGAGGCCGCCTCCTGCTCAAGATTAATCATCTCTGCCAGTTTGGCTTGCGTCAGGCCACGAGCACGGCGCAGCTCAGCGATGGCTGCCCCAACACGGGCAGCGAGGGCTGCATCTCGGGCATCTATCCTGGGATAGCGGTCGAGTAGGCATAGACCACGATGGTGGTATCTATTCCAATCTCAATGAACATCCAATTTGACATACAACATTCCGATACGGTTGACATGTCGGGTGAGATGCGATGCGCCAGCGCGCTGGGGATCCCAATCATCGCGCTCAAAGCGTGCTGAAAAGTTCCGCCACGCTTATCCGCAGCGCCGTGGCCAGCGCTTCGATCGCATCCAGCGACGGGTTAGCAGCGCCGGTCTCGATACGGCTCATATAGGTGCGGGCAAAGCCCACATGATCGGCAAAGGCTTCCTGGGATAGGCCGGTGGCTTGCCGAAGTTCACGAATGCGCTTGCCAAAGCGACGGCGTAGGATCGTCTTCATGGCCCCTACTGTGGGAGGGTGCACACTAATCGGACACACACTAATCGTGACATTTAGGGTGTGATTGGCTACTCTATGTCAGTGCCGGCATCCCTGCCGGTTCCGAACCGGAGCGCAGTCCCAACATGAGCAGCTTGTTTGTCCTCTGGCAAACGGCACGCCACGCCGGCCATCTCGCCCGGACGGCCGAGCCGTACCACGACCTAGGCGCCACCTTGGCGCAGCGGCCGATTCGCCTTCCCACTCCCCAGCAGGGTGCCGCACTGCAGCTGCAAGGGTTGGTGGCGGCCTACCTGCAATACCAGGAGGGCCAACTGGCCCATTACCTGGCGGCCGTGCGATGCGTGGCAGCCTGTACAGCCTACTGGCAGGGCAGGGGAGCGCTGCCGTGCCACTGGCGCCGGATCCGCAATCAGGTGCTACGCTTCGAGTTCAGCCTGGCATCTCCCATGTTTCTGTCGAGCCGCATCCACGCGGTCAGGCAGGAGCTATATCCCTATATCTCACACTGTAGTCTTGGAGCATCGCTATGACGATCGGCTTAGCCGTCTTGGCCGTGGGCGTGCCCATCGCGGCCTTCTTCATCTGGGTCGCACGGAACGGTCTTCGCACACAGGAGGCGGAACGCGAGGCGCGCCGTGTGAGCCACTGCCACTGCCGGTGCCGACACAGGCCGGGGTCGACCACCACCTGCCCCCACAGGCTTCAGGCAAGAAAGGCAGCCAAGGCTTATCGGCGCCATATCCAGTCTGCCCACGATCCGCGTTGAAGTGAGAGAGCATGCTGCAAGCTGCCTAGGGCCTTAATAGCAAGACCTACGGGCAGTTCCCGGTTGGGCAGCCAGGCGGCCTAATACGGCCCTCACACGGCCCCCAGCTCAAAAGCAGCGGGCGCAGTACCGCTAAATGCCATCTGCCGCACGGCGCACGCCCAGCGAGATCTGTTCAATGTGCCGGTAAGCACGGGCACCATTCAGAGCTTCATCCACGGTGCTGCCGGCGCGCTGACACTGACATTCGATCAGATCAGTCAGGCGATTCTGGCTGAGGCAGTGGTTCACTTTGATGAGGCAGGTATGCGGGTTGAGGCGTAATTAGCGGTGACTGCATAGCGCCGCAACGAGATCTGACCTGGTTAGCCAGCAGGCAAAGCGTGGCAAAGAGGCATTGGAGAGCTTCATCATCTTCCACCTTCGACGGCGTGGCCCTGCCGACACCCTCAATTGCGCATGCCAGCGCGCGCAGAGCAATGCGCATCATCTGCGCGAACTCATCTACATTTGGGAGACTCCCAACAGGCCGGGGCTCAGGACATGATAGCCCTGCGTCGCCAGGCCAAGCGCGAAGCAGAGCTTCATCGCGAAGCGCGAGCACAAATGGAGTAGCGGCACGCACGAAGGGTGCCCGACGGTACGCCGTATGACGCAGAGGAGCCCATCCTGAGTGCAACCCACCGGCCGCCAGTCGATGCCTCTCAGAGGAGAGAGTGACGGGCAATGTAGCGCATGGCAAATTTCCTGACTAGCGCTGCAGTTCCAACGCGCATTCATCGCTAGAAAGGCGATAGTTTCCTGTTGTCTTTCGCGGGATTACTATGGTTTTGGGCACCTGTCGTTGCGAACGAAGCTCCCTGGTGTACTACGGGCGTAGCGCATAGCAACTCAAGGAGCTCGCCTTCACGAAGGCGAGGCGACAGAACGCTGGCCCTGGCCCTTGTCAAATCAAATTCGACAGATTATTCTGTGGGCACTTTCAGCCCTTTCGGGGCATCGACATTGGCGCTGCGCGCCACAATTGGATACGGTAGCTGTCATTGACGCAGCGCTTGACACTGCGAGCGTTGCTGAATCACCACCTGTCCACTTTCTGGGGCCAATCCGGGCGGGCTTGCTAAGTCCGTCCAGTCGATTTGCTCATCCCCTGCCTACAGAGAGCTCCGCAGCTTCGCTGCGCGTATCCCTATACGTTTCCGCTTTCCTGTCTTCCACCGTTCCTTCGCAATTTTCCTGAATCGTAGCCGAAGGGGTTCACATGCCCTGGCGCTACTTCCACTCTTGCCCTTTCGCTGTGACCGTATCAGCAGCGTCCATAAGGGGTTCCAAGCCCTTCCCCCCGTCTGATTTCCTCAGGACAGCCTGAGCATGGCCGGAACTTATCTGGCGAGTTCGTCTGCACTCTCAAAGCAGACATCCAACGGAACCAACCGGTTGCCCGTTTGGAAAGCAATGAAGGTGGACGTAGGGCTCCGCCTCACGTAGTCCCGGCAAGTTATCGCCAGAACGTCTGTGTGTTCCCGACGGGACGCACTGGCCGGCTGGTAAAGCCGTGGCTGGTCGCTGTACCCGTACCGTGTACCCAAGGGTCCCGGTGCTAGGGCTGGGTTAGCCAGCCGCAGTTAACACTGACCAAAGTTAACACTGACCGAGTGAGGAACCCAGTGAAGATCGATATTTTTGTGGACTTGATGCGCTTGGTTAGGCGCAATCGTGATGGCTCTTATGCAACGCAAGCAGCCCGCAGGGAAGTGCTCGCGCAGGTGGCTCATGACCTCAAAGACATGGGCTTCCGGACGCTTCCTGCTACCGGGTTCAAGCCAAAGCATGTTGTCGCGCTGGTCAAGCGTTGGCAAACCTCCGGTATTGCAGTTGGCACCATGAAAAACCGTATGTCACATGTACGTTGGTGGGCAGAGAAGGTCGGCAAGCAGAATTGCGTCCCACGCACCAATGCCGAGTTGGGCATTGGCAGGCGCCGGTACGTCACCAATATTTCGAAGGCACTTGTGCTCGCTTCGGGGGATCTTGAGAAGATTACCGATGAGCGTCTGCGCTGTTCTGTCGAGTTGCAGCAGGCCTTTGGACTGCGTCGAGAAGAGTGCCTCAAGTTTCAGGCGAGATATGCGCTGGCAGGTCTGACGGCGGATGTAGTGCAGGAGATTCAGCTCAAGCCGACGTGGTGTAAGGGAGGCCGGGCACGTGCTGTACCTGTCACGGATGAGCATCAGCGGGCCGTGCTTGCGCGTGCGACTGCGTTCTGTGAAAGCGGGTCGATGATCCCTAAGGATCTCAAATATGTCGACCAGCTTCGTCGCTATGAGTCGGCGGTTGAAAAGGCTGGCATGTCGAAGTTACATGGACTTCGGCATGCGTATGCACAGCGCCGTTACCAGCAGCTCACTGGCTGGCCAGCTCCTGCCGCAGGTGGCCCAGTTTCAGCACAGCTCACGCAACAACAGCGGGCAGTGGATCGTTCAGCGCGACTGCAGGTTTCAGCAGAGCTCGGTCACAATCGCGAGGAGATTACAGCCGTTTATCTGGGCCGCTAACGCGTTGCTGTGACCTTGCTCAATACTTCTAGGACATCACGCTGCTGCCTCATTCAGAGGCATCGTTGCGTATTTCCTTTGATCTAATTTATGTTTTCTGCGAAGGAGTGATACTTTGCACGATCTGTTAGAACACCAATTCATGGCCTTGCTTGAGCGTGGTTTAGTGGGATTTGTCGAGCTGTTGCCGACGCCGGAAGGCTGGTACGTGCGCATCAATGGTTACCAGTGGTTGCGCTCGTCTCGTGAGTGCCCGCACCGATTTGATCGGCTGGAAAAGACCTTGGCGTACCTACGCGAGTTGGGCTGCACCCGCGTGATGGTGGATCTGAACAATTGGCCAGCCGTATCATAGTCTGCTCCGTGCGTGTCTCACATTAAGCCGCGGCAGCGAACCGTGCGAGGGTAGCGAGGACCCTGCATCGTCGCGCGAAGAAGTGGCAATGAGCCAGGGCCACTTCTTACATACTAGGGAAGGGCCGCGGAGGCCCCTTGGCGGAAGAGGCGGAAGCTGTCGCTGGGCGACGGCGTGCGCGGGCCGAGCCGGTGCTCGGTGGCGGCCGGAGACATCACGTCGGCCCTTACTCAATCGCCAAGGGCCAAAGTCCGGTCTCAGCTAGTGTCCTGTTCCGCTGATTCGTTCGCAAAGTCTATTTAGCTTGGCGAGAATCGAATCCGCGGTGGCCGTCCAGTTGAATGGCTTGCAATTCTGGTTGTAGTGAGCGACGAAGTGATCGATTTTTTGCACGAGCTCCTTGACCGAGGTGAACGAGCCACGACGGATGGCCTTGCCGGTGATGATCGAGAAAAAGCGCTCGACCTGATTCAACCAGGAACTGTAGGTGGGGATGAAATGCATGTGCCAGCGCGGACGGGCCGCCACGCCTTGACCTTGGGGTGCTTATGGCTGCTGTAGTTATCCACGATGCAATGCACATCGAGTTCGGCGGGAACGGCCTTATCGATCGAACGCAAGAAAGCGAGGAACTCTTGGTGCCGATGACGCGGCTTGCATTCGGCCAGCACCGCACCGTTAAGTACGTTCAGCGCGGCAAACAGAGTCGTTGTGCCGTGACGGACGTAGTCATGGGTGACACCCTCGACATAGCCCAGGCCCATGGGCAGCATCGGCTGAGTGCGCTCCAGTGCCGGGCACTGGCTCTTCTCATCCACGCACAGCACCAACGCGTTCTCGGGCGGGTTCAGGTACAGACCCACCACGTCGCGCAGCTTCTCGATGAAGAACGCATCGGTGGACAGCTTGAAGGTCTCGCTACGATGCGGCTGCAGCCCCAACAGCTTGAAATAGCGGTGCACGCTGGTAGGCGAAATAGATGTCTCGGCCGCCACCGCCCGCACACTCCAGTGTGTCGAGCCGTCAGCAGGCTGCGTATGCAGCGTCGTCTTGATGAGTTCCGCCACGCGCTCGTCGTCGATTGTGCGCGGCTTGCCCGGGCGCAATTCGTCGTACAGGCCATTGATGCGCCGTTCAAGGAACCGAGCGCGCCATTTGCCCACTGTGGCACGCGTGAGCTGCAGCCGATTGGCGATCTCGCTGTTGGGCTCGCCTGTAGCCGCCGCCAAGACGATGCGCGCGCGCGTCACCAGTGCAGCCGGGATAGCGCGCGAACGCGCCATCGAAGCAAGTTGCGACTGTTCGTCTTGGCTCAACACCAGTTCTACCTTCGGTCGGCCCATTGGCATGCTGGCATCTCCCGTTCCGGTGATACCAACATCCTACGCAAACATAGATCAGTTAACAACGGAACAAGACACTAGCCGCCGATGCGCCTGTGGGCTCCTGCTTGAGGCCGGGCGGGACGGCTCTTGGCTGCGCGCGGCTCCCTTAGCACATCGAATCGTCAACCTGGTGGTCGATTCCGCCAGTATCGAAGTGAACCGGCGGGCGCGCCGTGCGAAGACGGACCGGCTCGACAGCGACAAGCTGCTGACGATGCTGATGCGTTGCTACGCGGGCGAGCCGCGAGTGTGGACAGTCGCGCGGATCCAAACCGAAGAGCAGGTAGATGAGCGGATTTGGCGTTGTTCGAAGCGTCGCTCGATGCTAGCGCGTTGCCTGTTCTCGTGCGCTCGGTGGATCTGACTCTGTTTATACGCGTCATTGCGCGGGCGGTCGAGGTGGACATTGCCGAGGAGCTGGAAGCGCGCCTGAGCGCAAAGGGTATCCCCACGGGCAAGCAGCGTAATTTGCCAAATTTGCAGCGGAGTCAACGGGTAACGGCGGCTTGGCTTGAGGCCGGTGCCTGGACGAGGGTAGACGGCGGTACTGGCGCCAGAGCTAAATTTGTGATGACCTGTCGGGCGCGGCCGGGCGGCGTATAGTAACTGGATCGTGGTGGGCCTCCCTCCGCATGCCGGCCTCGCCCGCAACTTGCCACGGCAGAACGCGCTTACCTTGACTACCGATATCTTCGCCCGCTTTGAAGCGGAATGCCTGCCGCGCATCGCCGAGACCATCGGCAAGCTGCATCGGCGCGTGCAGCTCCACACCTTGCCGGCCGATGGCCCCAACCAGCCCGCGCGCCTGCGCCTGACCGGCGACGGGCCGGCCGAACTGCGGCGCCATCCGTTTGCCCTCGATATCACCCTGGCGTGGGACGGGCTCGAAGTGCAGCGGCTGTTCGCGTCCGGCGGCGAGGCGCGTTTTGCCGGCTATCTCGCGGCACTGCTGGGCAAGCTGCGTGCATGGCAGGAGCCGCGCGGGATAGACTTCAGCTCGCTGTCGCAGGTGGACCCGGCGATCCTGATCGGCGGGCTGGATTTCGAGCACTGAAGCGCCACGCAGGCGGGGTTTGTCAGGCCGATACCCGCAGCCGGCACACCGCGCTTTCCGTTTGCCCCGGTTCGATCCACTGCAGCCCGTGGCCGTGGTGGATGGCATCGGGCAGTCCCACCCACGGTTCCACGCAGTAGAAGTCCGAAGCCTCGCTCTCGGACCATGTCGTCACGGCATGCCACGGTGCGCTGCCGGGGAGGTCGAGTTCGAAGGCGATGGTGCGAGCGGGCATCGCCAGCGTGGCGGTGGGGCCGTCGGTAAAGACGTGGAAGGTGTCCTGCAGGTGTGGATCGTCGAGCCGGTAGGTCGTCTCGCCCGCTTCGGCGGGGCCAGGCTTGCCATCCGGCAACTGGCGCACGCGATCGGCACGGGCCAATGCCAGGGACGTGGACGCGCGCTGCGTATGCGGCAACGCGAAATAGAAGTGATGTCCGGGGTAGCAGGGCAAACGCCAATCACCGGTATTGGTGGTGCGCAGCGTGACTTCCAGGCCATCTGGCAGCAGCGCGTAGACCGCGTCGAAGACGAACGCATAGGGGTAGCCCGCCCGCGTCGCATCGCTGTCGCGCAGCGTCATCGTGATCGCGGCCTGCGCGTCGATGGCGGTGACTGCGAAGGGCAGGTCGCGCGCAAAGCCGTGCTGCGCAAGCGAATGCACGACACCGGTCTCGTCCCGCCATTGCCCCGCATTGCCATCAACGAAATGCCGGCCGATAAACGGGAACAGCAGCGGGTTGCCGCCGCGCACCTTGGCCGGGCGGCTCCAGTCGGCCCTGTCGGGCCAGTAGAGGATGTCCTGGCCGCGGTGCACCCAGCGGACCAGGCGGCCGCCGTGGTGCGGGGCGAGTAGCAGGAAGGAGTCGGCATCGCCGACCCGGACCAGCGGCTGGCCCTGGAAGTCTTGTGTCGGAAGCAATGGCATGTTGATCGTTGGCCCCGCGCCGGTCGCGTGCCGTCCGGCGCATCCGCCATGATAAGCCAGCGCGCTGGCGGCGGCCGCTTCAGGCGCTGGTGTAGATGGTATTGCGCACCAGCGGGTACACCTGTGTCTCCCACCGCTTGCCGTTGAATACCCCATAGTGCCCGACGCCGGTCTGCACGTGATGCATGCGCATGTAGGGGCGCAGGCTGGTGCACAGCTCCTGCGCCGCCACGGTCTGGCCGATTGCGCAGATGTCGTCGCGCTCGCCCTCGACGGTGAGCAGGGCGGTGCGGTGGATGGCGCGCGTGCAGACCCGGCGTCCGCCCACGTCGAGCAGGCCCTGGGCCAGCAGGAAGCGCTGGAAGACCAGGCTGACGGTTTCCAGGTAGAACTCCGCCGTCAGGTCCATGGTGGCGAAGTATTCGATGTAGAAGTCGCGGATGGCGTCGGCCTTGTCGTACTCGCCGCGCTCCCGCAGGGCGTACAGCTCGCGCAGCGCCTGTTCGTGCCGCTCCAGGTTCATGCTCATGAAGGCCAGCAGCTGCACGTGGCCCGGGTAGACGCGCCGCATCGCGCCGGCAAAGCGCAGCGGCACCATGCCGATCAAGGTGCGCTCGAACCAGTCGATGGAACGGCTCATGGCCAGTTCGTTGACCTTGGTCGGGTTGACGCGCGCGTCGATGGGGCCGGCTATCAGCGTCATGCTGGGCGGCTGGGCGGGGTCGCCGTCCTCGGCCATGAGTGCCGCCGCCGCCAGCGCCGCCACGGTAGGTTGGCAAATGGCCACCAGGTGTGTGCCGCCGCCCAACGCTTGCAGGAAGGCGATCAGGTGCTGCACGAATTCATCAAAGCCAAAGCGCCCGGCCAGCAAGGGAATGTCGCGGGGGTTGTGCCAGTCGGTGATATAGACGTCGTGGTCGGCCAGCATGGTCTGGACCGTGCCGCGCAGCAGCGTGGCAAAGTGGCCGGACATCGGCGCCACCAGCAGCACGCGCGGTTGGCCGACGATGCCGTGGCGGCGGAAGTGCAGCAGCGAGCAGAACGGCGTGCGCACGACGACCTCCTCGGTGACCTGCACCGGCTGGCCGGCGACGGTCGCGCTGTCGATGCCGAAGGCCGGCCGGTGGTGCGTGAGCCGCGCCAGCGCGATCAGCTCGCAGGCAGCGCGCAGGCGGTGCGCTGCGTCGAAACCGCCTGGCCTGGGGCTCGCCGCCAGCGTCGCGGCAGCCAGCTCCGCCACCGTGCACGCCGGCAGTATCATGTCCGCGTAGGTCTGGTACGCCTGGTACAGCATCGGTGGGCCCCCGTTAATCTGGTGTCCGCATGCCGCAATATATATGCCATCGGCACGCGCTTGGCACGCGCTTTGCGCGGTGCCACGCGCAAGGGGCGGGCCGCGCGTGCGCAAGTTGTGCAAGATGCGCCTGCGGCAGCGGCATGGCGCCGCATCGTGGCACGAGCCGGCTGCCGGCATCAGACTGGTGCAGCACTAGTGCACTGCATGGGTGCGCTGCCTGCTGGCCTCAGGATGCGACACCTATCGCGAACGCGCCGGGCGGGCACCGAGGCGCGGCAAAGGAGGCGTGATGAGCAAGACCACACTCACGATCAGCAGCAAGACCTATTCTTCGTGGTCGTTGCGAGGCTGGTTGCTGGCGCGCTTTGCCGGCCTGGAATTCGAGGAAGTGCTGGTGCCGCCGGACGATGCCGCGGCGCGTGCGGAAATCCTGTTGCTGTCGCCGTCAATCCTGGTCCCTTGCCTGCGCCACCAGGGCGTGACGGTGTGGGACACACTGGCGATCGCGGAATACCTCAACGAGATCCGCCCCCAGGCCGGCCTGCTGCCGGAAGACCGCGCCGCGCGCGCCCACTGCCGCGCCATTTGTGGCGAGATGCACTCAGGGTTTGCCGCGATGCGCTCGGCGCTGCCGATGAACCTGAAAGGGCATTTCCCCGGGATGAAGGTGTGGTCGCGTGCGCAGGCGGACATCGACCGCATTACGGCGATCTGGACCGAATGCCTGACGCGCTATGGCGGGCCATACCTGTTCGGTACGCGCACCATGGCCGACGCCATGTACGCGCCGGTGGTGACGCGCTTCGTCACCTACGGCGTGATGCTCGACCCGGTGCCGGTTGCCTACTGCAAGCAGATCCTGTCGATGCCGGAACTGCAGCAGTGGATCGCGGCGGCGCGCGAGGAACCCGACGAAATCAGCGAACTGGATGTGGAGTTCTAGCGGCCGCCGCCGGCGCTGACGCTACGCCGTGGTCGATTCGGTTTGCCGCGCAGCCAGGAAGCGCGCGGCGTAATCGAAGTACCAGTCGAGCGTATCCGGGTTGGCCATCGCATCGCGGTTGGCGATGCTCTGCGGCGCATGGCCGAGCAGCAGCTTCTTGATCGGCACCTCCATCTTCTTGCCCGACAGCGTGCGCGGCACGCCGGGCACCTGCACGATCTCGTTGGGCACGTGGCGCGATGACAGCGCGTCGCGGATGCGCTGGCGCAGCGTGTCGCGCAGCGCATCGTCCAGCTCCAGGCCTTCGCGCAGCACGACGAAGAGCGGCATATAGGACTCGCGGCCCAGGTATTCCAGGTCGACCACCATGCTGTCGAGCACTTCCGGCAGGTCTTCCACCACGCGGTACAGCTCGCTGGTGCCCATGCGGATGCCGTGGCGGTTGATGGTGGCGTCGGAGCGGCCGTAGATCACCGCGCCGCCGCGCGGGGTGATCTTGATCCAGTCGCCATGGCGCCATGCGCCCGGGTAGGTGTCGAAATAGCTGTCGCGGTAGCGCTTGCCATCGGTATCGCCCCAGAGGTACAACGGCATCGACGGCATGGGCTCGGTGCAGACCAGTTCGCCGACCTGGTCGATCAGCGGCTGGCCGTTGTCGTCGAACGCCTGCACTTTGGCGCCCAGGCAGCGGCATTGCATCTCGCCCGAGTAGACCGGCAGCAGCGGGCAGCCGGCGACGAAGGAGCCGGCAAAGTCGGTGCCGCCCGACATCGGCACCAGCCAGATGTCCTCGCGCACATGGCGGTAGATCCAGTCATATGCCTCCACCGGCAGCGGCGAGCCGGTCGAGCCGAGCCCGCGCAGGCGCGACAGGTCGGCAATGCGCGCCGGCTCGATGCCCGCTTTCATGCAATTGGTGAAGAAAGCCGCGCCGGCGCCGAACATGGTCACACCGGCATCGTCGACGAAGCGCCACAGCACGCCCGCATCCGGAAAAGCCGGGTTGCCGTCATACAGCGCAATGGTGGTGCCCAGCAGCAGCCCGGCCACCTGCGCGTTCCACATGATCCAGCCGCTGCTGCTGTACCAGTGGAAGACGTCGTCCGGGCCGAGGTTGTTGTGGAAGGCCATCAGCTTGAGCTGCTCGATGACGATGCCGCCATGGCCGTGCACGATCGGCTTGGGCATGCCGGTGGTGCCGGACGAATAGACGATCCACAGCGGGTGGTCGAACGGCACCGGCTCGATCGCCAGCGGCACGTCGTGCGCCACCACCTCCTGCCAGGCATGGGTGCGCACGCCGGCGGGCGGCGCCGCATTGCTGCCGACCTGTGGCACGAGCACCAGGTCGGTCAGCGAGGGGAGGGCGGCGACCAGGTCTGCCAGCACCGGGGCGCGGTCGTAGACCTTGCCGCCATAGCGGTAGCCATCGACTGCTATCAGCACCTTGGGCTCGATCTGGCGGAAGCGGTCGATGACCGCCACCTGGCCCATGTCGGGCGCGCAGCCCGACCACACCGCGCCGAGGCTGGCGGTGGCGAGGAAGGCGACGATGGTGGCGGGGATATTGGGCAGGTAGCCGGCGACACGGTCGCCGCGCTGCACGCCCATCCGGCGCAGCGCATGCGCCAGCGACGCGACCTGGGCTTCGAGGGTGTCCCAGCTCACTTCGGCCAGCGGCTGCGCTTCGCCGGCGTAACGGATCGCGGCGCGCTGGCGCGCGGTGCCGGTGCCGGCGTGGCGGAATACCTGCTGCACGTAGTTCAGCGTCGCGCCTTCGAACCAGCGCGCGCCCGGAATGGTGCGGCGATCCAGCACATGCGCCGCGGGCGTGTCGAAACGCACGTCGAAATACACGCGCACGGCATCCCAGAAGGCTTCCAGCTCGGTGACCGACCACTGCCACAGGCTGTCGTAGTCGTCAAAGGCCAGGCCGCGCTCGACCCGCAGCCAGCGCATGAAGGCGGCGATCTGGCTGCTGTCGCGGAACGCCTCGGACGGCGTCCACATCAGGTTCCCTTCGGTGAGAGGGGCGGCGGTCGTCATGTCTCCTCCTCGGGCCCGTCTGTCGCGGGCATCGGATGGTGCGATGGTTATTCCGGGCGCCTGTGGCGGCACCCGGCATCAGCCTGCCATGATAACGGCGGACGCGTTCAGTTGCCGGCCGGGCGCTCGAACAGGCTTTCCCACAGGGTGTCGACCTTCGCCTTGACCGCGGCATCCATGGCGATCGGCGTGCCCCATTCGCGCGTGGTCTCGCCCGGCCACTTGTCGGTGGCGTCGATGCCCATCTTCGAACCCAGGCCGGACACCGGCGAGGCGAAGTCCAGGTAATCGATCGGCGTGTTGTCGACCAGCACCGTGTCGCGGCTGGGGTCGACCCGGGTGGTGATGGCCCAGATCACTTCCTTCCAGTCGCGCACGTCGACATCGTCATCGACCACCACGATGAATTTCGTATACATGAACTGCCGCAGGAAGCTCCATACCCCGAACATCACGCGCTTGGCATGGCCGGCGTACTGCTTCTTCATCCGCACCAGCGCCATGCGATAGCTGCAGCCTTCGGGTGGCAGGTAGAAGTCGGTGATCTCCGGGAACTGCTTCTGCAGCAGCGGCACGAACACCTCGTTCAGCGCCACGCCCAGCACGGCCGGCTCGTCGGGCGGCTTGCCGGTGTAGGTGGAGTGGTAGATCGGATCGCGCCGCATGGTGATGCGGTCGATGGTGAACACCGGAAACCAGTCCTGCTCGTTGTAATAGCCGGTGTGGTCGCCGAACGGGCCTTCCAGCGCATGCTGGTAGCCGGAAGGGTGGTTCGGGTCGGGCTGGATATGGCCTTCGAGCACGATCTCGGCCGAGGCCGGCACGCTCAGCTCGGACAGCGTCGGCGTGAGGCAGCCGGCCAGCGCGGTACGGCTGCCTCGCAGCAGGCCGGCGAACTGGTATTCCGAGAGCGTATCCGGCACCGGTGTCACCGCGCCCAGGATGGTGGCCGGGTCGGCGCCCAGCGCCACCGCGATCGGGAAGGGCTTGCCGGGGTTGGCCAGCGCGTGCTCGCGGAAGTCCAGCGCGCCGCCGCGGTGCGCGAGCCAGCGCATGATGACCTGGTTGCGGCCGATTACCTGCTGTCGATAGATGCCAAGGTTCTGGCGCTTCTTGTGCGGGCCCTTGGTGACCACCAGGCCCCAGGTGATCAGCGGCGCGGCGTCGCCGGGCCAGCAGGTCTGGACCGGCAGGCGCGCCAGGTCGACGTCGTTGCCTTCCCAGACCACCTCCTGGCAAGCCGGGCTGCTGACGCGCTTTGGTGCCATATCCCACACAGATTTGGCGAGTGTGAATAGCTTGCCGGCCTCGCGCAAACCGCGCGGCGGCTCGGGTTCCTTCAGCGCTGACAAGACCCGGCCGATGTCGCGCAGGTCTTCCATGGATTCGGCGCCCATGCCAAGTGCGACTCTGTGTGTTGTACCGAACAGATTGGCCAGCACGGGGACGCTATAGATACCTCCATCGGTGCCGGCACCCGAGGGTTTCTCGAACAGGACCGCGGGGCCACCGGCGCGCAGCAGGCGGTCGCAGACTTCTGTCATTTCGAGGTTGGGCGCGACGGGCCGGGCGATGCGCCGCAGCTCGCCTATGCCTTCGAGTTGGCCGATGAAATCGCGCAAGTCCTTGTATTGCATAGTGAATTCTGTTGTGGTGCGGGGCCGGGGGAAGGCGTCCGCAAGGCGGCGTCCAAGTCGGTGACGATACACATTCACCGACGCCGCGGCAAAAAAATCATCAAAGCCAAGCCGCGCAAATTGTAAATTTTTTGTCGCTGACAGCGTACTTTTCCGAGCGACCAGCCAAGGCCACGCCTGCGTTTGCGGGTAATCGGGTGATCCGATGCCGACATGGCAACTATTGTTACAAATAACTATAAGTAGTAGAAATCTAAGTTTTTATTCTTGACGAGATATAACACCGTTCCTACAATCCGGTCTTGCTCAATGGAGTGTTGCGTCGCAACATGGATTTTCCCCCTGTGTCAAGGGGTGCACATAAAGAAAACGTGCTTGAAAGTCCCTCCAGCAAAGACCGAATTTGTGAGTTTGTCGTGGCAGGGTGCGCTCCCCCAGAGCGTACGCTGTTTCCAGTTGGGCGCACGGGGAGCGCCTGCCAACAGATGCTTGGTCGTCACTGCTAGACGGCGCGGCATCCTTACTTGAGTACGTTGAGATCGGGCGCTTGCCGCAGTCTGGCATGCGAAGCGGGCAACGGATGGAGGTAAGCATGAGCGGTTGGAAAACCCTTCATCTTCCCGGCATCGGGCGTGCCTTGCAGGTTCGCCTCCGACAGCCGGTACCCGGAGTGAGACGGGCATTGCAGGTCCGTCTCGCGCATCCGGTCGCGGGCCGCGCGTTGCGCGGTGGCCGCACAACACTGAAGTACGCGCTGAACAGCCTCGGCGTGGTGGCGGTCGTTTCGGCCATCTCGCTGTCGCTGAGCCAGGAATGGCGCACCACGCTGGCCGCATTGCTGGCTGGCGACGAGGCTCCGGCGGTGCTGGTCAACGCTGCCATGCCGGCCGCGCCTGCCGTGGCGGCCGCCGCTGCGCCCAGCCATAGCGTGCCGCCGAGTTCGGCGGACGTTGCCGCGACCAAGCTCGGCCTGGGCAGGGCCGGCCTGCCGACGGTGTCGGGCGTGGACGAACACAGCCTGGCGGCATCCGTCAAGGTGCCGTCGGTCGCGCACCTCGCCGCGAAGATCCCGGTCACGCGCGTGGCGCAGGACGCCCGCAACACCGCCACGCTCGGCTCCGCGCGCGAGCAGGCGGCCGTGGCCGACTATATCGCCCGCAAGTACCGCGTGGCGGCGCAGGCCACCGCGCAACTGGTCAAGGCGGCCTATCTGACCGGCCGCGAGGTCGGCATCGATCCGCTGCTGATCCTGGGCGTGATCGCGATCGAGTCCAGCTTCAACCCGTACGCCGAGAGCGGCGTGGGTGCGCAGGGCCTGATGCAGGTCATGACCAAGGTCCACCGGGACAAGTATGAAGCCGTCGGCGGCGTGGCCGCGGCGCTCAATCCGTACGCCAATATCAAGATCGGCGCGCTGGTGCTGAAGGATTGCATCGCCCGCGCCGGCTCGCTCGAGGGCGGCCTTAAGTATTACGTCGGCGCCACTACCAGCACTGACGGCGGCTATGGCGCCAAGGTGCTGGCCGAGCGTGCCCGCCTGCGCCAGCTGCTCGGCGTGCGCGGCGCGCCGGCCGATGCCGACAAGCCGGCCGAAAAGGCACCGGCCGAGCGCGCACCGACCGAGAAGCTGGAAGCGAACAACGGGCCGCACAACGCCTGACGCTACGCTGGCACTGGCAGCGCCAATAAGAAAAGCACCCCGCGGGGTGCTTTTCTTTTGCCTGCCTAACGCGTGGTGCCGCTCAGGCGAACAGCTTGCCCAGCCGCGCCATCGCCTCCTCGATATTCTCGCGCGAGGTCGCATATGAGATCCGGATGTAGTCCTTGGCGGTATGCGGCCCGAAATCCTGCCCCGGCACCATCACCACGCCCGCGTCGTGCAGCATCGCCTGCGTCAGCCGGTCGGCATCGCCGGCGGCGGGATGGTTGACGCCGCGGCAGTCGGCGTAGACATAGAAGGCGCCATCCGGGCGCACCGGCACGCGCAGGCCGAGCGACTCCAGCGCCGGCACGATCAGGTCGCGGCGGCGGCGGAACTCGGCCTTGCGTTCGTCGTAGATCGCCATCGCTTCCGGGGTGAAGCAGGCCAGCGCCGCGTACTGTGCCACCGCCGACGCGCAGATAAACAGGTTCTGCGCCACTTTCTCGAACGCCTCCACCAGCGCCTCCGGCACCACCAGCCAGCCCAGGCGCCAGCCGGTCATGTTGAAGTACTTGGAGAAGCTGTTCACCGTGACCACGTTGTCGTCCAGGCCCAGCGCGGAGACCGGCGGGGCGTCGTACGACAGGCCCTGGTAGATCTCGTCGACGATGGCAAAGCCGTTGCGCGCGCGCACGGCCTGCAGGATGCGGGCGAACTCGTCTGGCAGGATCGAGGTCCCGGTGGGGTTGGACGGCGAAGCCAGCAATACGCCGCGGGTTTGCTCGCGCCAGTTGGCCTCGACCTGCGCGGCGGTCAGCTGGAAGCGCTCGGCCGGGCCGCTCGGGATCATGCGCGCGGCGCCGTCGAAGGCGGCGACGAAGTGCCGGTTGCACGGGTAGCTGGGGTCGGGCATCAGCACCTCGGCGCCGATCTCGACCAGCACCGCGCATGCCAGCAGCAGCGCGCCGGAGGCGCCGGCGGTGACGATCACGCGCCGCGCCGGAATGTCCAGCCCGTAGGCGGTCTTGTAGTAGCCGGCGATGGCCTCGCGCAGCGGGTGGATGCCGAGCGCGCCGGTGTATTGCGTGACGCCGCGGCGCATCGCCGCCTCGGCGGCGCGCACTACCGGCTCGGCGGCGGTGAAGTCCGGTTCGCCGATGCCCATGTGCACGATATGGCGGCCGGCGCGCTCCAGTTCGGCGGCCTGCTTGGCCAGCTCCATCACGTGGAAGGCTTCGATATTGGCGAGGCGGGAGGCGGTGGCAAGGCGCTGCATGTCCATGGTGGTCCGGGGCGGGCGACAGGCCCGTTCAGCAAAAGTGTAGGTAGGAACGAAAACACCCGCCTGGGCGGGTGTCGTCTTCATCCTGGGGCGCGCGGGCGCCCCGTGATGCATCGGCCGGCCGCTTGCGGCTCAGCGGCGCGCCGCGACCTCGGCCGCGCGCACCTGGGCGGCGAGCTTGTCGAGCACGCCGTTGACGTACTTGTAGCCTTCGACGCCGCCGAAGGTCTTGGTCAGCTCGACGGCTTCATTGATCACGACCTTGTACGGGATGTCGAGGCAGTGCACCAGCTCGTAGCTGCCGACCAGCAGGGCGGCGCGCTCGACCGGCGACAGCTCGGCCACGGTGCGGTCCAGGAAGGGCTCGAACGCGGCGGTCAGGCGGGCTTCCTCGCGCACGGCGCCGTTGAGCAGCGCGTCGAAGTGCTCGCGGTCGGCCTTGTTGAAGCCCTGGGCGTCATGCAGGTGGGCCTGGATCGCGCCGATATCGTTGCGGTTCAGCAGCCACTGGTACAGGCCCTGCAGCGCGAGCTCGCGCGAGCGGCGGCGCGCGCTCTTGGGCGGCGCCTTGGCCTCGGTGCGGGCCGCCGCGGGCTTGCCGCCGGCGGGCTTGCCGCCTTCGTTGCCCTCGTTGCCCTGGTTTTTGGACGTATCACTCATCGTCGTCCTCGTCTTCATCGTCCTGGCCGCGCAGCGAATCCAGCGCGACGACCAGGTTGGCCATCTCCACCGCGGCGCGGGCGCAGTCGCGGCCCTTTTCGCGGGTGCGGGCGTGGGCCTGCTCGTCGGTGTCCACGGTCAGGATACCGTTGGCGATCGGCACGTTGAAGTCCAGGCCGACGCGGGTGATGCCGGCGCCCGACTCGTTCGAGACCAGCTCGAAGTGGTAGGTCTCGCCGCGCACCACGGCGCCCAGGGCGACCAGGGCGTCGAACTGGCCGCTCTCGGCCATCTTCTGCAGCGCCAGCGGCACTTCCAGCGCGCCGGGAACGGTCACCACCAGGGTGTCCTCGCCCTCCACGCCGAGCTTGTCCAGCTCGGCCACGCAGGCTTCGAGCAGCTCGGTGCAGACCGGCTCGTTGAAGCGGGCCTGCACGATGCCGATACGCAGGCCTTCACCGTCGAGGTTGCTGGGGTAGAAGCCGTGATCCATTGTTCAGTTCTCCAGTTTTCGGGTTCGGCGGCGGCGCCGTTGCGGCCGCTGCCGGAGTGTTCGGGTAGCCCGGCTCAGTCGGCCTGGCCGCTTTTGGGCTCATTCATCGGCTGGTAGCCGGTTACTTCCAGGTCGTAGCCGGTCATGCTGGGCATGCGCTGCGGCGAGGCCAGCACGCGCATTTTGCCCACGCCCACGTCCTTCAGGATCTGGGCGCCCATGCCATAGGTGCGCAGGTCCGGCTTGCGGCGCGGGCGCGACTGCGGCGCGTCCAGCGCGCTGAACTGCGTGAACAGCTGGTCGGCCGAGTCGCCGCAGTTCAGCAGCACGATCACGCCGCTGTCGGCCTCGGCGATAGCCTTCATCGCCGCCGGAATGCTCCAGGAATGCGTGGTGCACTTCACTTCCAGCAGGTCCAGCACCGAGAAGGGCTCGTGCACGCGCACCAGCGTTTCCTGCCCCGTTGCGGGCGTGCCCTTGACCAGCGCCAGGTGGGCCTGGCCGGTGGGCTTGTCGCGGTAGGCGATGCTGTGGAAGGTGCCGTACGGCGTCTGCATGTCACGCTCGCCGACGCGCTCGATGATGCTCTCGGTGCGGCTGCGGTAGTGGATCAGGTCGGCGATGGTGCCGATCTTGAGGCCGTGCTCCTGCGCGAACTCGACCAGGTCGGGCAGGCGCGCCATGGTGCCGTCGTCCTTCATGATCTCGCAGATCACGGCGGCCGGCGTCAGGCCTGCCAGCGCGCCCAGGTCGCAGCCGGCCTCGGTATGGCCGGCGCGGATCAGCACGCCCCCGGGCTGGGCCGTCAGCGGGAAGATATGGCCGGGCTGGACCAGGTCGGCGGGCTTGGCGTCGCGGGCGACGGCGGCCTGCACGGTGCGGGCGCGGTCGGCGGCGGAGATGCCGGTGGTCACGCCCTCGGCGGCCTCGATCGACACCGTAAAGTTGGTGCCGTGCTGGGTGCCGTTGCGGCTGACCATCGGATGCAGGTTGAGCTGTCGGCAGCGCTCGGCGGTCAGCGTCAGGCAGATCAGGCCGCGGCCGTGCTTGGCCATGAAGTTGATGGCTTCCGGCGTGACGAAATCGGCAGCCAGCACCAGGTCGCCTTCATTTTCGCGGTCTTCCTCATCCACCAGGATGACCATGCGGCCGGCACGGATGTCGGCAATGATGTCTTCAGTACGGGCGATTGTCATGGCGTGCAGGACGGCAAATTGAAGCGAAACGGGCGAAATGAAGCGAACAAGCGCCGCGCAAGCGGGCAGGGGTGGCCGCGTATGAAAGCGGCCGGACTGAGGCGGGGCGTTGGGGCCGGGCCGGCCAGGTCATATACGCCCGGCTGGATGCCCAGTCAAGCCCGCTATTGTACGCCAAGGCAGGCAAGGCAGGAGCGGACCGCGCCGGAAAGTGCGGCGCCTGCCCGAAGCGGGTGGGGCGGGGAGGGGTGAACCTTGGTTGCCCGGCAAGCGGCGGGCCGCCGCCGGGCCTTGCGGCTGGCTACGCTGCGGCGGCCAGCGGCGTGTTGTCAGCGCAGATCGCGCGCAGGCGCGAGGTCCTGGCGATGCGCGCCTTGGCCGCGCGGGTCGCGTCGGCCAGCGCCAGCTCGCGCGTCAGGAAGCCGGCGTCGCGCCGGGTGAAACTGGCGTGCGCATCCAGCGCATAGGACCATTCCCAGCTGCCGAAGGTGACTTCGGCCAGCGTTACGACGACGTGGCATTTTTGATAGTAAAAGCTTTCGCTCATTGTCAATTCCGGTTAGTGACGGCACGCTGGCCGTGGCCGAAGGGCCATGCGGGCCAGCCGCGGTCCGTCAGCCAGCCGCGGTTGGGCAGCCAGCCGTGGTGTGGGGCATTGTGCGGGTCGATGTTCGGGGCGACGCTGGCCGCGCCGAGATCCTGGGCGGCCTGGCAGAGCTGTGTCCTGGCATCTCTTGCGCAGGCACAGACCATCAGCACCTGGCCCTGCGCCATTTGCCGGCGCTGCCGCCTGAAGCCGGCGCGCGTGACTTTGGCGCCGATCACGCCGCCGAGCCACCTGCCGATCATGGCGCCAAGCATCATGCCGCCGAGATACGCCATGACGCCGGTCGCCACGTTGACGGGCGTGCCATAGCGGAACAACAACCACGCTGCCAGCAGCGCACCGACGACAAGCCCACCGATCGCAGTTTCATCGCGATAGGTAGTCTTGCCCGCGTCCGGCGCCGGCAAGCCTTCGGCCGGCTGGTTGTCGCGCTGGAAGAACCATGGCCCCGCGATGCGGGCGGGCGTATCCGGCAGTTCGCCGAAGTGCGTCTGCGCGCGCCGGGCCGCGGCAAGGTCGTTCAGCCTGAAATACAGCAGCGCGCGCATGGTAATACCTCACTTCATGTCAGTTTCACTTTCCGGTGAACCACGGAAAGCCGGCGTAGCGCCTGGCGCCGGGGCGCCGGAATTGCTTTGCCAATGGCGAGGATGGCGTCTGCAGCCGGGGCCAGCCCTGGTCGACGGCTTGGTCCCAGTCGATCAGCAGCGTGACGGCGCGGTGCAGGCGGGTTGCGGTCAGCCGGACCAATCCACTGTGGTCAGGCGCCGATGCGGCGGAGTGCCGGCCGCGCAGCAGGCGCATGGCCGGTACCATCCGGTAGATGATCTTGGTGGCGTGAGCTGGCACGGAGCCTCCTTCAGGGGTGGCCGGGCCGGCCGGCCATTGCGGGCAGCGGTGCGGCCTGCTTGACGTCAGGATGCCACTGCGACCAGCTGAGGACCCGCATCCGGGTCCCGTTGCCGAGGATCTGCAGGGCTTCCGAATCCGCACGCCATCCCGGCGCCAACCTCCACGGTCGGGCCAGGCCGCCGAAGACGGCGCGGATCAGCGCGGCGATCGGCTTGCGCAGGGCGATGGGCGGAGACCTGACCAGATCGACGGCGCGGTCGCCGGCAAACAAAAACAACGGCGGAAGCGTCAGTTCGCGGGCGAGCGGATGACGCGGCAGGGCAGCTTGCATGAATGTTCCGGAGATCCCCGTGAGCGACTTCAGGAGTCACTGGTCCTAAGACGTTGTCGAGGGGGAAGCCCGGAAACGAGTCGCGAGCGCCTGCGGGCATACATGCCCTGACAGCGCTGCTTAACTAGTGTAGGCCCACGCAGGCTGCGCACCCAGCACACTTACAACAAAGGGGGGCAGGCCCCGTGTTGGACACTCGCGGTTGGCGGCAGCGGTGCTGGCGCGGCGTGCCAGCGGAAAGTAAATCGCCACAGAATCGGGCTGACAGCGTATGCTCGGGACTCAAAGGAGACCCATGAGGACCAAATGGCACAGCGTGCCGCCACTGCCGCCGGATCAGGCCATCGGCGGCAACGGTCTTCAGATCAGGGCGCCAGCCTGACCGCGCCCGCAGGTTTTGCATAACTACGGGAGGCAAGCATGTCGAGACAGATCAAGAACAAGGCCGAACTACGCGCGATGGTGCGGGCCGAGCAGGCGAAGATTCCGGCCTGCGAAGGCACCTGCTTTGGCGACATCGTCTGGCACGCGCCCGACGCCAGCGGCTGCAACTGGAGCCTGTCGACGATGGAAGGCGGCAACAGCGCCGCCTGTGTCGAAGCGATCCGTCCGTTCACCGACAAGCTGCGCGAAGCGTACAACGTGCCCGACGAAGGCAAATAGCCGCCGCCGCATTTTCCGCGCGTACTCGGCCGCTTACGACGCGGCCTGGTCCGCCGACAGCATCCGTTCCACGTACCGGGCGATCAGGTCGATCTCCAGGTTCACGTGCGCGCCCGGCTTGAGCTCCTGCAGCGTGGTGACTTCCACGGTGTGGGGGATCAGGTTGATGGAAAACACGCAGCCGTCGGCTTCATCGCTGACGCGGTTGACCGTCAGCGATACGCCGTTGACCACCACCGAACCCTTGTAGGCCAGGTAGCGCGCCAGTTCGCGCGGGGCGCGGATGCGCAGTTCATGTGATTCGCCCACGGGCGCGAAGTGTACGACTTCGCCCAGGCCGTCGACATGCCCGGAGACCAGGTGGCCGCCCAGGCGGTCGGCCAGCCGCAGCGCCTTTTCCAGGTTGACGCGGCCGGCGCGGTCCAGCCCGACGGTCTTGTCGAGCGATTCGCGCGAGACTTCCACGTCGAAGCTGTCGGAGCCCATGGCGATCACTGTCATGCAGGCGCCCTGGATGGCGATGCTGTCGCCGATGATCACATCCGACAGGTCCAGCCCGCCCGCTGAGATGCGCAGGCGCACGCCGGCATCGGCGGCACCCAGCGGGGTAAGGGATTCAATGCGGCCGACTGCCGCGACAATGCCTGTAAACATGGTGGTGTCTTTTGCTTTCGTGAATCTTGGGAATCTTGATATGCGGTGCCTTCTTATGCAACCAGCGCAACCAGCGCATCAGGCATCGTTGCGCCGCGCGATTAGCCGCAGGTCGTCGCCGATCTGCCGGATCTCATGCCAGCGGAACTGCGTGGCGTCCTGCAGCCGCGCCAGCGGCGGCAGGTTGAACATGCCCTGGGCATCGCCCAGCAGCTTGGGCGCCAGGTATATCAGCAGCTCGTCGGCGCAATGCTCGCGCACCAGCGAGCCGTTGAGCTTGAAGCCGGCCTCCACGTGCAGCTCGTTGATGCCGCGCCGGCCGAGTTCTTCCAGCATCTTGCGCAACTCCACCTTGCCGTGGGGATTGGGCAGCACCACCACTTCGGCGCCGCGGGCTTCCAGCGCGCGCCGGCGTTCGCGGTCCTCCACCGCGCCGAACACCAGCACCGGCTTGGCGAACTCGCCCGTATCGGGCCTCAGGATCTGCGCGTCGAGCGGCACCTCCAGGCGCGAATCGACCAGCACCCGCTGCGGCTGGCGTGGCGTGGCGATGGCGCGCACCGTCAGCGCGGGGTTGTCGTCGCGCACGGTGCCGATGCCGGTCAGGATGGCGCAGGCGCGCGCGCGCCACGCATGGCCGTCGTCGCGCGCGGCCTTGCCGGTGATCCACTGGCTGGTGCCGTCGTGCAAGGCGGTGCCGCCGTCCATCGACGCGGCCACCTTGACCCGCACCCACGGCAGCCCGCGCGTCATGCGCGAGACAAAGCCGATGTTCAGGTCGCGCGCTTCCTTTTCCAGCAGGCCGCAGCGCACGTCGATGCCGGCATTGCGCAGCCGCTGCAGGCCGCGCCCCGATACCGACGGGTTGGGGTCTTCCATCGCCGCCACCACGCGGGCCACGCCCGCACGCGCCAGCGCATCGGCGCAAGGGGGCGTGCGCCCGAAATGGCTGCACGGCTCCAGCGTGACATAGGCGGTGGCACCAGACGGATCCAGCCCGCGCGACAACGCGTCCTTGATCGCCTGGATCTCGGCATGGTCCTGGCCGGCCGGCTGGGTATAGCCCTGGCCAATGACCTGGCCGCCCTTGACCAGCACACAGCCGACGCGCGGATTGGGCGTGGTGGTGAACATGCCCCGCGCGGCGAGCGCGAGGGCCTGTTGCATGGCGGCGTGGTCGGTATCGGAGAACATTGCGGCGGTTACGTTTGCCTTGGCACAGCGATCGGGAAGCCGGGCCGCCGTTCAGGGCGGGCCGGATGGCGCCGGGGCGTCGCAGTCGGCGTCGCGGCCGGGGGTGCACAGTCGGATACGTCCCTGGGCCCCCAGCCTGACTTGCCGCTGCTCGCCACGGCAGCCGAGCGTGAAAGTGGCGGCCTGGAAACCGCCTTGCTCAGACCGAGAGTATCCCACAGGCAGGAATTTCAGCACATTCGTGCCGCGGGTTGTCTGCCGCAGGAAGACCGACAGGCTGGGCGTGCCCGGCTCGACGGTTGATAGCACCTCGCCGCTCTCCGGCCCCTGGCCCGCGGGCACGCCGACCAGCTGCCAGCCGCGATCGAGCGTGGCCTCGCCCGGCAGCGGTTAGAGGGTCACCTCGATGCGCCGCGCCAATGCAATGGCCCGAGCAAATGCCAGCGACGCCGCCAGCCGGTCCGCTGCCAGCGCTAACTGTTGCCGGACGACCAGCCCGCTGAACGCCGGATAAGCCACAGCGGCCAGAAGCGCCACGATGGCCAGCCCGGTGAGCAGTTCGGCCAGGGTCAAGCCATGATGGCGGCGCGGCGTGCACACGGTCATGACGGTCTCAGCAATGAGGCGGAAGCGGACGGGCCACGGCCTGGCCGTCAGGCAGCGCCAGCCATTGGTCGGTACTGCGCAGGATCAGTACCGCTCTTCCAAATCTAAGCAAACCTACGCATCGCTGATGGCGACGCCTTTGCAGATTTGGACGCGCGGT
Source organism: Ralstonia pickettii (assembly GCA_050987995.1). Taxonomy (GTDB): domain Bacteria; phylum Pseudomonadota; class Gammaproteobacteria; order Burkholderiales; family Burkholderiaceae; genus Cupriavidus; species Cupriavidus pickettii_B. The sequence continues at coordinate 3,473,505 of CP158803.1, read as the reverse complement.
CACCAACCCGAGCGCGCGGTAACGCGCGCATTCGCTGCCGGTACTCCGGCAGGCGCATTGAATTCACATTTGCGCCCCCTCTCGGGACTCCCGTCCATCCTTGCGGATGGAAGCGCCAATCACACCGCCCGATAATCTGAACGGGGCCCGAGCAGGGCAGATGGGAGCAGTCCACAGCGTCGCCGACTTGCGTCAGCAGTCGCCGCAGACCGTTTTGACAGGCATTCTCGTCGCGCAGGTGGCAGGTGCCGCAGCCCGGGCAATCCCACTCCCGAATTGCGGGCGCTATCCCGCCCTCGACAACGTGACCACACGCATGGCACGTTCGCGTGGTGCCGGTTTCATCCAGCACCAGCGCATGCTTTCTGGAGCGCGTCGCGACCCACGAGAGAATGTCCTTGAACGCACCGTGCATCGTTCTGTTTCTCACCGCACGGTTGTAGTTGCGGCCCTTGCCGTGGTTGGTGTTCTCCGGCACGTAGTTGCCGATCCCAATCACGTCGTAGTGCCTGCAGAGCTGGTTCGCCAGCGAATACATGAAGTGCTTTTTCTGTTCTCGCACTTTGGTTTGCAGTCGCTCCACAGCGTCGTCCAAACGCTTCCAGCGGCGACTGGGACGCCAATGCGTCGACACCGTGCCATCGCCGTGGACGGTATCTACCCATAGCGACTTTGCTATGCACCGGTCACGCAGACTCGTTAGCCGATCGAGAATGCGCTCCAACTCCTTCAACTTCTCAAGATTGGACAATTCGAAGGCGCGCCCCTCAGTATCCAGAGCGTAGCCAAAGTTCTTCAGGTTCGGATCGATGTAGACCACGCGCGTGCCGCGTTGCCTGGCCTTCTTCTGCCCCTTGAACGTGAACACAGCGAAATAGCGGTCGCGGCCCTCGCGGACGATCCGGCAAGTGCGAGCGCTCGCGATCTCCTTGGGTGTCTTCTCCATCTTCAGGCGCAGCGACAGCCGCTGTCCTTGCGCGTTCGCGCCGAACGACAGGTTGAGCCAACCGAACTGGGAAGCATCCCAGCCTTTGCCTGGCTCGTCGTATTCCAGGCTCATCCAGTGCTTGGCCCATGCCTTGTACTTGATCCAGCCCATGTCTGGGCCGCAGCGCTGTCCATTCTTCGACTTTCGATGCGAGGCAATGGCCTTGGCCATGCGCAGAGCGACATTCTTCAGCGGTGAAGAAAACACGCAGCGCAAGAACGGATGACGCGCCTTGAGCGGTGGCACGAGGTTGCGAAGCCCGATCTCGGAATAGACCTCCGACAGGAGCGTCTTGGTTCGCGCCTCATCAAGATAGCCATAGCCGCCGACGATGGACAACTCCGCCATGCGCGTCTCGACTTCGTCCTTGAGTCGATTCCATAGCCAGTTGCAGATTTTGGATTGCCCGTCGAGCTTGCCCGCAGCATCAGCGTCCACCACCAGACGGACCTTCCTCGCGAACTGGATAGTGGTGGGATCAGCCTTCTTGAATGGCATCTGCAGCCGCTTTCAGGGCTTTCATGGCGTGACGATTCTTGTGGGAACGGCTGCCATAGAGGCGCGCCGAAAAGACGGTAATGATCTCAAGCACGTCGCAGGCAAGATCCTCCTCATACGTCGAATCGCCTTTGGCATTGATGATGACGACTTCCGTTCCGAATTGCTCGCACAGAGCAAAAACGAGCTCTGCACCCAATCGCAAGAGCCGGTCCTTGTGTGTGATGACAAGCCGATCAACGCCTCCGGCGCAGATACGTTTGAGCAGTTGCTTGAGTGCATGCGCTCGGCCATCTCGGTGGCGAGCTGCATGGCAGTCGTATCGTATGAAGCTTGTTGCGTGAAGCGGGAAGAATTCAGCAGCAGGCTGGCGACCCGAGCACGCCAATTGTCAGAACGACTATTGCCACCAATGCTTCGAGCATGGCAAAGCCGGCTGCCCCGCGGCAGCGTTGACCCATTTTGACCCCCGTCCAAAAAGACTTCCGACTTCGTTATCTTCTTTTTGAGACCTGCAACCCTGGCCCTTTAACGCGAGATCAATGCGAAATCGCGGGCTCTGCGGAAATGCAAGGGGGATTAAACAACGATTTTGTTACTTTTGCTACCCCTTCCGAGGGGTGGACGCAGAAAACTCGTCTAGTACGTCGCGGAACTCCGACACGTCTTCAAAGCTCCGGTACACCGAAGCAAAGCGGATATAGGCGATCTTGTCGAGCTTGCGCAGTTCGCGCATCACCAGCTCGCCGACCTGGCTGCTGGGGATTTCCTTCTCGCCCAGCGACAGCAGTTTCTCTTCGATGCGGGTAATGGCTTCATCGATGGCCTCGGCCGAAACCGGGCGCTTGCGCAGCGCCAGGCGCATCGAATCCTTCAGCTTGGCGCGCGTGTAATCCACGCGCGAACCGTTTTTCTTGACGATGGCGGGGAAGAACAGCTCGATCCGCTCATAGGTGGTAAAGCGGCGGTCGCAGGCTTCGCAGCGGCGGCGCCGGCGCACGGCATCGCCGTCTTCGGACATGCGCGTGTCGAGTACCTGGGTATTGGAATGACCGCAAAAGGGACATTTCATGCCGGACCACCTTCAGTTGAACCCCGTCGCCTTGTCCGTATTGTCGTTCTGCGGTGGCGGGGGCGGGTTGGCGAGGCCCGCAAGCCGGGTCGCCCCGGAGGGCGTGGGCTTGCGGGGCTGCCGGCCGCCCCTGCGAGATGCAGGGGACGGCCAAGATGCATCAGCCGTAGACCGGGAAACGCTTGGTCAGCGCTGCCACCTGCTCACGCACGCCGGCGATGTTGGCGGCGTCGTGCGGGTTGTCCAGCACGTCGGCGATCAGGTTGCCGACGATGCGGGCTTCTTCTTCGGTGAAGCCGCGCGTGGTCATGGCCGGCGAGCCCAGGCGGATGCCCGAGGTCACGAACGGCTTTTCCGGATCGTTGGGGATGGCGTTCTTGTTGACGGTGATATGCGCCTCGCCCAGGATGCGCTCGGCTTCCTTGCCGGTGATGTTCTTGGCGCGCAGGTCGACCAGCATCACGTGGCTTTCGGTGCGGCCCGAGACGATGCGCAGGCCGCGCGCGATCAGGGTCTCGGCCAGCACGGCGGCGTTCTTCACCACCTGTTGCTGGTAGGCCTTGAACTCAGGCGTCAGCGCTTCCTTGAAGGCCACCGCCTTGCCGGCGATCACGTGCATCAGCGGGCCGCCCTGGATGCCGGGGAAGATCGCCGAGTTGATGGCCTTCTCGTGCTCGGCCTTCATCAGGATCACGCCGCCGCGCGGGCCGCGCAGGCTCTTGTGCGTGGTGGTGGTGACGAAGTCGGCGTGCGGCACCGGGTTCGGGTAAACGCCCGCGGCGATCAGGCCGGCGTAGTGGGCCATGTCGACCATGAAGTAGGCGCCGATCGACTTGGCAACCTTGCTGATGCGCTCGAAGTCGATGCGCAGCGCGAACGCCGAGGCACCGGCGATGATCAGCTTGGGCTTCTTCTCTTGTGCCAGCTTTTCCAGCGCGTCGTAGTCGATGTCTTCCTGCGCGTTCAGGCCGTAGCTGACCACGTTGAACCACTTGCCGCTCATGTTCAGGGCCATGCCGTGGGTCAGGTGACCGCCTTCGGCCAGGCTCATGCCCATGATGGTGTCGCCCGGCTTGAGCATGGCGAAGAACACGCCCTGGTTGGCCTGCGAGCCCGAGTTGGGCTGCACGTTGGCGGCGTCGGCGCCGAACAGCTGCTTGACGCGGTCAATGGCCAGCTGCTCGACCATGTCGACGTATTCGCAACCGCCGTAGTAACGCTTGCCGGGGTAGCCCTCGGCGTACTTGTTGGTCAGCTGCGAACCCTGCGCGGCCATCACGGCCGGCGAAGTGTAGTTTTCGGAGGCGATCAGCTCGATGTGATCTTCCTGGCGCTGATTTTCCTTCTGGATAGCGGCAAAGACCTCGGGGTCGATCTGGTCGATCGTAAAACGGCTGCGTTCGAACATGGCGAAACTCGTCTGAAAAAAGGGAATCCGATTTAGCGCAATTGGCGTGTCGGGGGTAGGGCGCGCGGGGAAGGCTAGCGGCGACCGGCACCGGCGGTTCTTTGTAACCGTCGGCGCAGGGCGCACCCTGCTTCCCATTCGCTGCCCAGGCGAGCGGCAGGCATGACTCACGTCAACGCCAAGGCGTAAGGAACTTCACGCCAGAGAACTTGCGCTTCCTCGTGGTAGTGCCCACTGACATCGCCAGTCGCGCAAGATGGAATGGTTGCGCGCAGTGTAGCGCGGAGAGTGCGCCCGCCGCAAGCCGTCGGCCCGCCAGCCAAGGACTGGCAAGGGCTGGCCAGCAACTTGCTGTTGCAAACTAGTCCTGCGGGTTTACACGAAGCGCAAGCGCTCTCCGTTACAATCGCGGCCATGACAAACTTTGTCTGGACCCTGCGGGTGTACTGGGAAGACACCGACGCGGGCGGCGTAGTGTTCTACGCCAACTACCTCAAGTTCTTCGAGCGTGCCCGTACCGAGTGGCTGCGCTCGCTCGGCATCGAACAGCAGGCGCTTGCCGACGAGGCAGGCGTAGTCTTCATCGTCCGTAGCACGGCGGTGGACTACAATGCGCCCGCCCGGCTGGACGACCAGCTCGATATCCGCACGCGCATCGACCGGGTCGGACCGGCCTCGGTCCAGTTCGCCCAGGAAGCCTGGCGCGGCGAGCTGTTGCTGGCATCCGGCGCGATCCGTGTTGGATGTGTCGATCGAAGCACTTTCCGTCCCGCCCCGATTCCCGCCCCCGTCCTAGCCACTATCAAGACCGCACGATGAATCCCGTGACCGTCACACAAGACATGTCGATCATAACGCTGGTGCTCCACGCCAGCCTGCTGGCACAGGCCGTCATGGTGCTGTTGCTCGTCATGTCGCTGTTTTCGTGGACCTATATCTTCCGCAAGCACCTGGCGGTGCGCTCGGCGCGCACCCAGACCGAGGGGTTCGAGCGCGACTTCTGGGCCGGCGGCGACCTGCAGGCGCTATATAACAGTGCCGTCAACAACCGCCACAACACCGGTGCGCTGGAACGGATCTTTGAATCCGGCATGGGCGAGTTCCTGAAGGCGCGTGAGCGCGGCAACGAAGCCGGCGCGCTGCTCGACGCGGCCCGTCGCGCCATGCGCGCGGCCTACCAGCGCGAGATGGACTCGCTCGAATCGCACCTGCCGTTCCTGGCCTCGGTCGGCTCGGTCAGCCCGTATATCGGCCTGTTCGGCACGGTGTGGGGGATCATGAACGCTTTCCGTGGCCTGTCCAATGTGCAGCAGGCGACGCTCGCGTCGGTGGCACCCGGAATTGCCGAAGCGCTGGTGGCCACGGCGATCGGCCTGTTCGCGGCCATCCCGGCGGTGATCGCCTATAACCGCTACGCCACGGAGATCGACCGCCTGGCGATCCGGTTCGAGAGCTTCATGGAAGAGTTCCTGAACATCCTGCAACGCCAGGCCCGCTAACCGAATCCCATACGAACGGCCCGGGCGCAAGCCGGGGCCAGCGTTTCCAGGAGTCCTGCAATGGCAGCCATTCAGCGCCGCGGCGGCTCGCGCCGCCGGGCAAGCGCCGACATCAATGTCGTGCCGTATATCGACGTCATGCTCGTGCTGCTGGTCATCTTCATGGTGGCAGCGCCGATCGTGAGCCCCGCCACCGTGGATCTGCCCACCGTGGCCAACGCCACGCCGCAGCAGAAGGCGCCGCCGATCGTGGTCACCGTGCACGAGAGCGGCCAGCTGACCGCGCGCGGCAAGGACAACGCCGGCAATGCCTTCGAGCGCAAGCTCGACAAGCAGGGCCTGCTCGACTTTGTGCACCAGCGCCAGAACGAGAATCCCGACCAGCCGGTGGTGATTGCCGCCGACCGCTCGGTCAAGTATGAAGCGGTGCTGGATGTGATGTCGATCCTCAAGGCCGACGGCGTCAAGCGCGTCGGCCTGATGGTCAAATCCAAGACCTCCTGACGCATTGAAGCGCCTATCTGATTGCCGCTGCGCCCGATGAAGACCATCGCCGCCTATCCGTACCAGCCGGTCAAGGAGCGGGGAACCCTGCGTTCCTTCCTGTTCGCGCTCGCCATGCACCTGCTGCTGGGCATCGTGCTGTATTACGGCGTGCGCTGGCAGAGCAGCACGCCGGTCGGCGCCGAGGCCGAGCTGTGGGAAGAAATCCCGGCCACCACGGCGCCACCGCCGCCGCCCGAACCTGAGCCGGTGGTGCAGCCACGCCCGGTGCCGCCAGCGCCGCCGGCGCCGCAAGTGAAGAGCAAGGTCGAGGAAGAGGCCGACATCGCGCTCGAGCGCCAGAAGCGCCGCGCCGAAGCGGCCGCGCGTGAGGAAGCCGAGCGCAAGGAAGCCGCCGCCCGCAAGGAAGCGGAGCGCAAGGAGGCCGAACGCAAGGACGCTGCCGCCCGCAAGGAAACGGAGCGCAAGGAAGCCGAACGCAAGGAAGCCGAACGCAAGGAAGCCGAACGCAAGGAAGCCGCCCGCAAGGAAGACGAGCGGCGCGAGGCTGAGCGCAAGGAAGCGCAACGCAAGGACGACGCGAAGAAGAAGGCCGCGCAGCAGGACCAGCAGCGCAAGGAACTGGCCGAGCGCAAGGAAACCGAACGCAAGGAAGCGGACGCCAAGGCCAAGGCCCAGGCGGACGCGAAGGCCAAGACGGATGCCGAAGCGAAGGCCAAGGCCAAGGCGGATGCCGACGCCAAGGCCAAGCGCGAGGCCGCGGCCAATGCGCAGCGCCAGAGCGAACTGGCGCGCCTGCAGGCGCTGGCCAGCGGCTCGAGCGGTGGCGCTGGCGGTGTCGGCAGCTCGGCCGGCGCGGGCGCCGGTGGTGGCGGCAAGGCCTCGCCCGGCTATGCCGACCGCGTGCGCCGCCGCGTGAAACCGAACATCGTCTTTACCGACGACGTGCAGGGCAACCCGACAGCGGTGGTGTCGGTGCGGCTGGCGCCGGATGGCTCGCTGATGTCGGCGCGCCTCTCCAAGTCCAGCGGCAATTCGGACTGGGACAACGCCGTGCTGCGCGCGGTCGAGCGTTCCGACCCGCTGCCGCGCGACGAGGATGGCAAGGCGCCTGGCAGCTTTACCATCACCTTCCGGCCGAAGGACTGAGTGAACCAGGCGCCATGATTTGCAACATAATGCAACCATCATCGCCGGGGTCCGGTCCCACCGCTACCATGACAGGTTGCCTGACGCAGCCGGCAGTGTGCAACGCGCACGCAGAACGGGAATGCGCCATGCGCAGCGCCCGACCTGCCCGTGTTGCCGAATGCCTGCCGTGCCCGACGAATCTTGAAATCGACTGAGGAGCAGCATGCGAAAGCTTTGGGCCCCCAACTGGCTGTCCGCGAGGCGGCACAACGCAACTCAACCCGCAACCCAACCCGCATTTTCCGCCAGCCCCCTGATCGGGCGCCGCGCGCTGATGGCGTGGCTGGCCGCGGCGCTGACGGTCGCGGCAGGCGCCGCGCACGCGCAGCTTAACGTTGAGATCTCCGGGGTTGGCTCCAGCCAGATCCCCGTCGCCACCGCCAATTTCCAGGGCGAAGCACAGGCCCCGCAGAATCTGACCGCGATCATCCGCGCCGACCTGGCGCGCAGCGGCCGCCTGCGCAATGTCGATCCCGGCGGCGCCACGGTGGCGGAATCCGCCAACGTCGACCTCGGCAGCTGGAAGTCGCGCGGCGCCGACGCCTTTGTCGCCGGCAGCGTGACCCCGGCCGGCGGCGGCCAGTACGAAGTGCGCTTCCGCCTGTACGACACCGTCAAGGGCCAGAGCCTGGGCGGGCTGGCCTTTACCGTCAACCAGGGCCAGCTGCGCGTGACCGCGCACAAGATCGCCGACTACATCTATGAAAAGCTGCTGGGCGAGCGCGGCGTGTTTGCCACGCGCCTGTCCTACGTGTCGCGCGTGGGCGGCCGCTACCAGCTGCTGATCTCCGACTCCGATGGCCAGAACTCGCAGGTGGCGCTGACCAGCAACGAGCCGATCATTTCGCCGTCGTGGTCGCCGGACGGCCGCCGCGTGGCCTATGTCTCGTTCGAGGCCAAGAAGCCGGTGGTGTACGTGCACGACCTGGCCACCGGCAAGCGCACGCTGGTTTCGAACCAGAAGGGCAACAACAGCGCGCCGTCGTGGTCGCCTGACGGCCAGCACCTGGCACTGGCGCTGTCGCGCGACGGCAATACCCAGGTCTACCAGGTCAACGCGGACGGCTCCGGCATCCGCCGCCTGTCCCGCAGCAGCTCCATCGACACCGAGCCGCAATACTCGCCCGACGGCAAGAGCATCTACTTCACCAGCGACCGCGGCGGCGCGCCGCAGGTCTACCGCATGCCCGCCGGCGGCGAGGAAAGCGGCGGGGCGCAACGTGTCACCTTCAAGGGCAGCTACAACGTGAGCCCGCGCATCTCGCCTGACGGCAAGTACCTGGCGTACATCTCGCGCGCGGGCGGCTTCAAGCTGCAACTGCAGGACCTGAGCAACGGCGACGTGACCTCGCTGACCGATACGGCCAACGACGAGGCCCCGAGCTTCGCCGCCAACGGCAAGTACATCCTCTATGCCACCCGAGTGGGCGGTCGCGCGGTGCTGGCGGCGGTTTCCACTGACGGGCGTACCCGGCAGGTTCTGTCCCTCCAGTCCGGCGATGTTCGCGAGCCGTCCTGGGGTCCTTTCATGCAATAACAGGAGTCATTCACCATGCCCAAACTGATGAGCAAAACCCTTGCCGTTGCCGCACTGCTGGCCCTTGGCGCCTGCAGCTCCGGCGTCAAGCTGGACGACACCGCCAATGCCGGCGCCGGCAAGGGCGGCGTCGGTACGGATCCGCGCGCCGTCACCCCGGTGACTGCCGCCGACCCGCTGAACGACCCGAACAGCCCGCTGGCCAAGCGCAGCGTGTACTTCGACTTCGACAGCTACTCCGTCAAGTCTGACTACCAGGGCATGCTGACCGAGCACGCCAAGTACCTGGGTACCAACAAGGGCCGCAAGGTCCTGATCCAGGGCAACACCGACGAGCGTGGCACCAGCGAGTACAACCTGGCGCTGGGCCAGAAGCGCGCCGAAGCCGTGCGCCGTTCGCTGGCCTCGATGGGCGTGCCCGACGGCCAGATGGAAGCCGTCAGCCTGGGCAAGGAAAAGCCCAAGGCCACCGGCCACGATGAAGCCTCGTGGGCTGAAAACCGCCGCGCGGACATCAACTACTGATCTGCGGATTGCCATCCATGAAAGCACGCGTTTCCACCCTGTTGTGGCTCGCCGCCGTCGTCGGCGGCGGCATGCTGCCGCTCACGCAGGCGCATGCCGGAGTGTTCGACGATGACGAGGCGCGCAAAGCGGTCATCACCCTGCGCGACCAGTTCAACGGTTTCCAGGCGACCGCGACCCAGCGCATCGAGCAGAACAGCCGCACCACGCTCGACATGCAGAACCAGCTCGAGGGCCTGCGCCAGGAAGTGGCGCGGCTGCGCGGCCAGAACGAAGTGCTGCAGAACACGGTGGACACGCTGCAGAAGCAGCAGAAGGACTACTACGCCGACCTCGACGCGCGCCTGAAGAAATTCGAGCCGCAGCAGGTCACGGTCGACGGCCGCGAAGGCCTGTCGCAGCCTGGCGAAAAGCCCGAATACGATGCCGCGCTCAAGCAGTTCCAGGCGGGCGACTTCAAGAGCGCCGGAAATTCATTCTCGGCCTTCCTCAAGAAGTACCCGCAGAGCCCGTACGTGCCGCTGGCGCAGTACTGGCTGGGCAACTCGCTGTATGCGCAGCGCGACTACAAGGGGTCCACCTCGGTGCTGCAGACCATGATCAATAACAGTCCGACGCACCCCAAGGTGCCGGACGCCATGATCGCGGTCGCCAACAACCAGCTCGAGTCCGGCCAGAAGGCGGCCGCGCGCAAGACGCTGGAGCAAGTGGTGGCCAAGTATCCCGGCACCGAAGGCGCGCAGGCGGCCAGCAACCGGCTGAAGACGCTTAAGTAACTGGCGACGGCGGCTTGCCTCTGGCTCTCTGCAAGGCCCGCTCCGGCGGGCCTTTTTCTTGGCTCGCGCTAGAATATGCGATTCGCCTGAACGTTTTGCGCGCGTCATTCGGCGCGCGCCCCCGATCATGACCAAACGCGCCATCGTCCTGCTTTCCGGCGGACTCGACTCCGCCACCGTACTCGCCATGGCCCGCGCCCAGGGCTTCGAGACCTATGCGCTGTCGATGCGCTACGGCCAGCGCCATTCCTCGGAGCTGGAGGCCGCCAAACGCGTCGCCATGGCGCTGGGCGCCACCCGCCACGAGATCGTCGACCTCGACCTGCGCCGCTTCGGCGGCTCGGCGCTGACCGACGATACGCTGGAAGTGCCGACCGACGGCGCCTCCACCGGCATCCCCGTCACCTACGTGCCGGCGCGCAACACCATCATGCTGTCGCTGGCGCTCGGCTGGGCCGAGGCCGTCGGCGGGCGCGACCTGTTCTTCGGCGCCAATGCGGTGGACTACTCCGGTTACCCGGACTGCCGCCCGGAATACGTTGCCGCCTACGAGACCCTGGCCAACCTCGCCACCAAGGCCGGGGTCGAGGGCGACCGCTTCCGCGTGCATGCGCCCATCATCGACATGACCAAGGCCGAGATCATCCGCGCCGGCATCGGCCTGGGTGTGGACTACAGCCTGACGGTGTCGTGCTACCAGGCCGACGACGACGGCCGCGCCTGCGGCGTGTGCGATTCCTGCCGCATCCGCCGGGCCGGCTTCGAGGCTGCCGGGGTGGCCGATCCCACACGCTACCAGGGCGCGGCGTAAGCGCGCGTTCGCAGATACAACAGCCGCCAGAAGCCGTCTCGTCCCCCACACATGCCCGATATCGACCTTGCCGCGCTCTCGCGCACCGTGCTGCTGAGCACGTTCGTGCTGACCTTCCTGTTCGGCGCCGTGCTGCAGCGCACGCACTTCTGCACCATGGGCGCGGTCTCCGACGTGGTCAACATGGGCGACTGGACCCGCATGCGCATGTGGGGCCTGGCGATCGGCGTGGCGATGATCGGCACCGGGGTGCTGGCCTGGACCGGCGCAGTCGACCCGACCAAGACCATCTACACCGCCAGCAAGCTGGGCTGGCTGTCGGCGCTGGCCGGCGGGCTGATGTTCGGCTTCGGCATGGTGCTGGCGTCGGGTTGCGGCAGCAAGACGCTGGTACGCATCGGCGCCGGCAACCTGAAGTCGCTGGTGGTGTTCGTGTTCCTGGGGCTGTCGGCCTATATGACGCTGCGCGGCCTGTTCGGCGTGGTGCGTGTGAACACGGTGGATGCGGTGGCGGTGACGCTGCCGACCACGCAGGACCTGCCGTCGGTGCTGGCGCAGGGCACGGGACTGGCGCGCGCTGCGTTGCAACTCGGCCTGGGCCTGCTGCTGGGCGGCGTGCTGGTGCTGTGGGCGCTGGCGGGCCGCGGCTTCCGCTCGTTCGACAACCTGCTCGGCGGCATCGGCGTGGGGCTGATCATCGTGGCGATGTGGTACGTGTCGGGCCACCTGGGCTATCTGTCGGAAGACCCGAACACGCTCGAAGAGCTGTTCGTGTCGACCAACAGCGGCCGCATGGAAAGCCTGAGCTTTGTCGCGCCGTATGCCTATACACTTGACTGGCTGATGATGTTCAGCGACAAGAGCAAGGTGCTGACCATCGGCATCGTCAGCGTGTTCGGCGTGATCGCCGGTGCCGCAGTCTATGCTCTGGCTACGCGCACCTTCCGCTGGGAAGGTTTTGGCAATGCCGAGGACGTCGCCAACCATATGGTCGGCGGGATCCTGATGGGCGCCGGCGGCGTGACCGCGCTGGGGTGCACGGTGGGGCAGGGGCTGTCGGGGGTGTCGACGCTGGCGATCGGCTCCTTCATCGCGCTGGCGGGTATCCTTGCAGGGGCGGTGCTGGCATTCCGCTACCAGATATGGCGGCTGGAGCGCATGACGTGAGCGGCGCATGGCCGCCGTTTGCTTGACACATCGGGAATCGTGTCACTATAATCGCGGTTCTGTTTTTTCGGGTCGTTAGCTCAGTCGGTAGAGCAGCGGACTTTTAATCCGTTGGTCGCGTGTTCGAGTCACGCACGACCCACCAGTATTACGAAGGGCCTGTGGCGCAAGTCACAGGCCCTTTTTGCTTTGCGCACGGCCCTCGCTTTAACTTGTTCGAGGTAGAGACTTAGGCTCGGCCGCACATGACAATGGGACAACCGCGGCTGTGTGGGCCGCGGTGCTAAAGAGGGGCCGGCAAGACACGGCCCCCAGCGAGTTCCCAACAAGTCCCGAACAAGTCCCTATGCGGCGAGCAGGCCTTTCCTTGCCGGCCAGTGGGCACGTGCTGCGCATCATCTGGCCGTTCGTTCCGGTTGTCGTCGCTCTGGCCTTGTTCAGCATCGTCAGCCTGGACCTGCTATCGGCCGCGCGCGCGTTCGTGGCGGGCGAGAGCCAGTGGTCCAAAGGCCAGAAGAACGCCGTGCTGCACCTGCTGCGCTATGGCGAGGACCGCAATCCGGCCGACTTCGACGCTTACCTGGCGGCCATCGCCATCCCCCTGGGTGACCATCGCGCGCGCCTGGAACTGGACCGGGACGAGCCCGACCTGGAGCGGGTGCGCGAGGGGCTGCTCGCCGGCGGCAACCATCCCGAGGACATTCCGCGGATGGTGCGGCTGTACCGCAATTTCCGCCAGATCCAGGAAGTCGATGCTGCGATCCGCGTGTGGGCGGCGGGCGACCAGGAAATCGCTGCCTTGCATGAGCAGGCGCTGGCGCTGGACCGGCTGGTCCGGCAACCCGGATGCGACGACGACTGCGTGGCACCGGTGCTGCGCAATATCGCCCGGATCGATGCACGGCTGACGCCGCTGGAGCGGGCCTTTTCCGAGCATCTCGGCCAGGCCTCGCGGCGCGTGACCCGGCTGCTGACCAACGGCAGCGCGGTGATGGCGACCTTGTTGCTGATGTCGGCGATCCTGCTGACGCACGGACCGCTGCGGCGCGAGCGGCAGTTGCGCGAGGCGCTGGCGCAGCGCGAGGAGCAGCTGCAGCTGGCGGTGGAGGGCAGCAACGACGGGCTGTGGGACTGGCACCTGGGCCGCGGTGAACTGTACTTCTCGCCGCGCTGCGCGCAGATGCTGGGCTACCAGGCCGACGAACTGCCGCATGCGCGCGAGACGGTGCTGGGGCTGCTGCATCCCTCCGACCTGGTCGCCTTCGAGGACAAGCTCACGCGCCATCTGCGCAGCGGCGAACCCTATGACGCCGAGTTCCGCCTGCGCACCCGCGCCGGGGACTATCTGTGGGTGCGCGCCCGCGGCCGGCTGGTGCGCGGGGCGGCGCGCCGGCGCGCGCGCATGGCGGGGTCGCTGACGGATATCTCCGACAACAAGCGCTACGAGAGGCAGCTCTTCGCCGAGAAGGAGCGCGCCCAGGTCACGCTGCAGGCCATCGGCGACGCGGTGGTGACGACCGATGTGTGGGGGCGGGTGCAGTCGCTCAATCCGGCGGCCGAAGCGCTGACCGGCTGGCGCGACGCCGAGGCGCACGGGCTGCCGCTGTCCCGGGTCTGCGTGCTGCGCGACGAAGACAGCCAGGCGCCGCTGCCCGACATTGTCACGCTGGCACTCCGGGAGCACTGGCACGGCCAGTCGGCGCAACTGGTGCAGCGCGCGGCGTCCGGGCAGCCCGGGCTGGTGGTGGCGGTGAAGCCTTCGGTGGCGCTGATCCGCGACCGCGGCGCGCAGGCCATCGGCGTGGTGGTGGTGCTGCACGATGTCAGCCAGGAACGCGCGCACGCCGCGCGGCTGGCGTACGAGGCCAGCCACGATGCGCTGACGGGGCTGGTCAACCGCGCCGAGTTCGAGCGCCGCCTGGGCGCGGCGATCACGCGCGCGCGGACGCAAGGCACTCCCCATACGCTGATGTACCTGGACCTGGACCAGTTCAAGGTGGTCAACGACACCTGTGGGCATGCCGCCGGCGACGAGCTGATCCGGCAGATGGCCGAGATCATGCGCAGCCAGTTGCGCCAGAGCGATACGCTGGCCCGGCTGGGCGGCGACGAGTTCGGCATCCTGCTGGCGCACTGCGCCGGGGCCGACGGCGAGCGCGTGGCCGAGGCGCTGCGTTGCGCGATTGCGTGCTTCCGCTTTGCGCACCGCCAGCGCACCTTCGCGCTGGGCGTCAGCATTGGCCTGGTCACGCTGGACCGCCAGACCGGCAGCGTGGCCGAGGCGCTCAGCGCCGCCGACGCAGCCTGCTACATGGCCAAGGAGGGCGGTCGCAACCGGGTGCAGGTCTACCATCCGCTGGACAGCGTGGTGCAGGCGCGCCACGGCGAGATGGAGTGGGTCAGCCGCGTGCATGCGGCGCTGGCGGCGGAGCGCTTCTGCCTGTTTGCGCAGGAGATCGTGCCAGTGCAGCCCGGCGCAGGTCCGGCAGATGCTGGCCGCCACGTGGAACTGCTGCTGCGCCTGGTGGACGAGCGCGGCCGGCTGGTGCCGCCGATGGCGTTCGTGCCGGCCTGCGAGCGCTACAACCTGATGCCGATGATCGACCGCTGGGTGGTGGAGACCGCCTTCGGCGCGCTGGCGGGACGGCAGGGCGTGGCGGGCGAGGATGCCATTGCCACCTGCGCGATCAACCTGTCAGGCTCGTCGCTGGCGGACATCCACTTTCCCGAGTTCGTGCGCGAGCAGGCGCAGCGCTTCGGTATCGCGCTGGATGGCATCTGCTTCGAGATCACGGAAACCGCGGCGATCGCCAACCTGGCGCAGGCCGGGGCATTCATCCAGCAGTTGCAGCAACTGGGCTGCTGCTTCGCGCTGGACGATTTCGGCGCCGGCATGTCGTCTTTTACTTACCTGAAGCACCTGCCGGCGGCCTACCTGAAGATCGACGGCAGCTTTGTGCGCGAGATGCTGGCCGATCCGGTCAACCTGGTGATGGTGGAGGTGATCCAGCGCATCGGCCATGCGATGGGCAAGAAGACCATCGCGGAATTCGTTGAGAGCGAGGCGATGCTGGAGCGGCTGCGCGAGCTTGGCGTGGACCTGGCGCAGGGCTACCACATTGCGCCGCCGGTGCCGTTTGCGCCGGCCGGACCCGCGGCCGGAGACCGGCCGGCGGTGGCACTGGCGGGCTGAGCCGCCAGCGAAGCAGATCAGGGAACGAGCGGGTCGCGGAAGCCGGTATCGGTGGCGGCAGGCGCCGCGTTGCCGGCAGTTGGCGGCGGGGCAGCCGGCGTGGGCGTTGGCGTAATGGCGGGAGGGATGGCCTGGCGCCTGGCGTCGCGCCAGGTGTTGTAGACCCAGTACGCCGCGCCGGCGACAGCGCCGACCTTGGTCAGCTTCCAGGTCCAGCGCAGCACCGGCGTGCGTCTGACCAGCGGCAGCGCCAGCGTCAGCGCGGTGCTCAGCAGCGGGTATTCCTTGGTCATGCCGACCACCTTCATCCACGAGCCCGGCCGCGCAATGCGCGGCAGCCAGTGGGCAACGCTGCCCAGACGCCGGGCGCCGCCGCGCACCTCGTACAGCGCCTGCATGCAGTCGTGGCGCTCCAGCGCGGCGCGCGTGAGCAGCAGTTCCTTGCGCACGGCCAGCGGCAGCCGCACTTCCTGGTTGAATCGGACGGGCCGCGCGTGTTCGCGGCGGTTGCGCTCGGTCGCGCCTTGCTCGGGTTCCAGGGGGCTCATCGGCGCAGGATCTCCCGGTCTTTGTCGATTTCGGCGAGCGTGGCCTCGAACATCGGCGGGGCGTTGCGCACCAGGTTGCGTGCGTACGCCAGGCAGCCGGCGCACAGCAGCAGGTAGATCACCGCCAGCAGGCCCAGGGCCTGCCAGCCGTAGGCATTCCAGAACAGGATCGCGATCAGCGCGGTGAAGGTGACGAGCGCAATGCCGAAGAAGACCAGGCCGAAGCAGGCAAAGAGCGCGACCTTCATCAGGCGCGTGCGCTCCTCGGCAAACTCGACGCTGGCAAGTTCCAGGCGGGTCTGGACCATGGCGATCACCGAGTTGGCGAGGTTGCGCACGGATTCCAGGAATTTGGGAGAGGGGGTGGGTTCGCTCATGGATTCGCTCGGCGGCTCCGGCGTGAAAGCGGCGCGCCGGCATGGCCGTGCGCGCCTTTCCTGCGGACGGGGCCGGGTGCGGCGCCGATATGCGGGCTCCCGGGCCACTGGCAACCCCGCGCATGGCGCCGGGTTGCCGCTCTGACGCGGCACCAGCGTACCGCGTCGGGACTTGAGGCGCTGGCTGGCAGCGCTTACTTGCGGTTCAGCAGCAGACCGATCAGCAGGCCCACGCCGGCTGCCACGCCCACGGCGCGCCACGGGTGGTCATGCACGTAGTCGTCGGTGGCGCGCGCAGCCGCCTTGCTCTTGGTCACGACGGCATCCTGCAGGTCCTGGGCCTTTTCTTTGGCTTGCTTGAGCAGACCCATGCCGCGCTCGCGCAGTTCGGCGGCTTTTTCGCCGGTGGTCGAAGCTGCTTGCTTAAGCAGTTCTTCAGCGTCGGACAGAACGGTCTTGACATCGCTCATCAGTTTCTCCTGTTTGCGGGCGGTTGGTTCGGTTTGTGCGGATTCTGACATTTTCTTCGCTCCGAGGCTAACGGCAATTGTCGGTCTGATACTTAGCATATGTGGCGAGCGGCCGTGGTTTCAAGGCCACGTGCCCGTAACCGGCCATCTGCGAGCCGAGGATGACAGCATGCCGGAAAGCCCGCGGAATGAGTGTCACAAAATGTCTTATGACTTCGAGTGATTTTGTAGTGACTTTATATTCGTTTGGGTTTGATATCAATCCGGTTAGTCTGGTTCCACCCCGAAATCAGGAGAACAGAGCATGGCATTGCGTCTTGGCGACATCGCACCGGACTTCGAGCAGGACTCGAGCGAAGGCCGCATCCGCTTCCATGAGTGGCTCGGCGACAGCTGGGGCGTGTTGTTCTCGCACCCGGCCGACTACACCCCGGTGTGCACCACCGAACTGGGCCTGACCGCCAAGCTGAAGGACGAGTTCGCGCGCCGCGGCGTCAAGGCGATCGCGCTGTCGGTTGATGGCGTGGAGTCGCACCAAGGCTGGATCCAGGACATCAACGAGACCCAGTCGACCACGGTCAACTTCCCGATCCTGGCAGACGGCGACCGCAAAGTGTCGCAGCTCTACGACATGATCCACCCGAACGCGAACGAGACCCTGACGGTGCGCTCGCTGTTCATCATCGATCCGAAGAAAAAAGTCCGGCTGATCATCACCTACCCGGCCAGCACCGGGCGCAACTTCAACGAGATCCTGCGCGTGATCGACTCGCTGCAGCTGACCGACAACCATAGCGTGGCCACGCCGGGCAACTGGCAGGATGGCGACGACGTGGTGATCGTGCCTTCGCTGAAGGACGAGGCGGTGATCCGCGAGAAATTTCCGAAGGGCTACAACGCCGTGCGGCCGTACCTGCGGCTCACTCCGCAACCCAACAAATGAAACGCGGCCCCGCTTGAGGCGGGGCCGGCGTGAACGACAGGTGTTTTACCGACGGGGGCAGCCTCGTCGTCTCCTTGGTAGTGTGCTTGGCCCGGCATCGCAGCCGGGCTTTTCTTTTATTGCGGAGAGCCTGTCCGTAAGGCGTGGACTACGGTCAGAAGCGCGGTCAGAAGCGGGTCAGAAGAAGGCCTGGATGCCGGTCTGGGCGCGGCCCAGGATCAGCGCGTGGATGTCGTGCGTGCCTTCGTAGGTGTTGACCACTTCCAGGTTGACCACGTGGCGGATCACGCCGAACTCGTCCGAGATGCCGTTGCCGCCCAGCATGTCGCGCGCCACGCGGGCGATGTCCAGCGACTTGCCGCAGGAGTTGCGCTTCATGATCGAGGTGATTTCCACCGCGGCGGTGCCTTCGTCCTTCATGCGGCCCAGGCGCAGGCAGCCTTGCAGGCCCAGCGTGATCTCGGTCTGCATGTCGGCCAGCTTCTTCTGCACCAGTTGCGTGGCGGCCAGCGGGCGGCCGAACTGCTTGCGGTCCAGCGTGTACTGGCGGGCGGTGTGCCAGCAGAATTCAGCGGCACCCAGCGCGCCCCAGGCAATGCCGTAGCGGGCCGAGTTCAGGCAGGTGAACGGGCCCTTCAGGCCGCTTACGCCCGGCATCAGGTTTTCTTCTGGCACGAACACCTGGTCGAGCACGATCTCGCCGGTGATGGAGGTGCGCAGGCCGACCTTGCCGTGGATGACCGGGGCCGACAGGCCCTTCCAGCCTTTTTCCAGGATAAAGCCGCGGATCGCTTCCTCGCCGCCGTCGCCCTGCAGCTTGGCCCAGACCACGAACACGTCGGCGATCGGCGAGTTGGTGATCCACATCTTGGCGCCGGTCAGCTCGTAGCCGCCGTCGACCTTCTTGGCGCGGGTGACCATCGAGCCCGGGTCGGAGCCATGGTTCGGCTCGGTCAGGCCGAAGCAGCCGATCCACTCGCCGGTGGCCAGCTTGGGCAGGTACTTCTGCTTCTGCGCTTCGGTGCCGAATTCATGGATCGGCACCATCACCAGCGAGGACTGCACGCTCATCATCGAGCGGTAGCCCGAATCCACGCGCTCCACTTCACGCGCGATCAGGCCGTAGCTGACGTAGTTCAGGCCGGGGCCGCCGTACTGCTCGGGGATGGTCGGGCCGAGCAGGCCGAGTTCGCCCATCTCGCGGAAGATCTCGATGTCGGTCTTTTCATTGCGGAACGACTGCAGCACGCGCGGCATCAGCTTGTCCTGGCTGTACGCCGCGGCGGCGTCGCGCACCATGCGTTCTTCGGCGGTCAGTTGCTGGTCCAGCAGCAGGGGGTCGGCCCAGTGGAATTCGGCGTTGGCAGCCATGCAGGTCTCCTTCGGTTGCGCGGGGGAAAGCACCGGGGGCGGGGCCAGGGGCCGCTTGCCGCACCGGGGTTTCCGGGAATCATGACGGGTTCGGTGATCTTCGCGGAGGGTTTTTGTGGTTCCGCATTGCGGAACTGTGTTCCGTTGAATTAGTATATCGCAATGGGTTTGCCGTGCAACAGGCAAAACCCGGAGCTACCGATGCCGTGTGCGATGAGCGGACAACCGCCGACCTGACAGGAGCCGCCTTGACCAATTCGTCACTTTCTACCGATGTCGCGCCGCCGTCACCGGTGCGCGACAGCGATCCCAATTTCGTTACCGCGCTGGCGCGCGGGCTGGAGCTGCTGCGCTGCTTCCGCACGGGCGAGGCGATGCTGGGCAACCAGGACTTCGTGCGCCGCACCGGCTTTCCCAAGGCCACCGTGAGCCGGCTTGCCGGCACGCTGGTGCAGCTGGGCTACCTGCGCTATGACGAGAGCCTGGGCAAGTACGCGCTCGACGCCGGGGTGCTGGCGCTGGGCTACTCCTACCTGTCGGCGTCGGACGCGGTAGCGCTGGCGCGGCCGCATATGCTGGCGTTTGCGCAGTCGTACGGGGTCTCGGTGTCGCTCGGCAAGCGCGAGCGCATGGAGGTGATCTACCTGGAATCGATCCGCAACGACGCCGGCGTCATGCTGGGCCTGGGCGTGGGTTCGCGGCTGTCGCTGGTGTCGAGTTCGATGGGGCGTGCCTACCTGGCAGCGCTGCCGGCGGCGCGGCGCGAACGCGTACTGACCGAGTTCAGCCAGGCCTTCCCGGAGCAATGGAAGCAGCAGGAGGGGCCGACGCGCGCGGCGCTGGCCGAGGCGCAGCAGCGCGGCTACGCGGCGTCGTTCCGTGACTGGCACCCGGCTATCCACGCCTGCGCGGTGGCGTTCCGGCCGGTGGGGGAGAAGGAGCTGCACATGCTGAGTTGCAGCGCGTCCTATGGGGCAGTGGAAGAGGCGGTGTTCCACCAGACGCTGGCGCCGGCGTTGCAGGCGCTGGCGGGGAGGTTGTCGGACCCGGCAGGCTGAGGCCGGGTCCGGCCGTGCGCGCGCGTTACAGGTCCGTGCGCAACTTCCACAGCTCCGGGAACAACACCACGTCCAGCATCTTGCGCAGATAGCTGACGCCCTCGGTCCCGCCGGTCCCGCGCTTGAACCCGATCACCCGCTCGACGGTAGTCACATGCCGGAAGCGCCATTGGCGGAACGCATCTTCCAGGTCGACGAACTTCTCGCCGAGCTCGTACAGCTCCCAGTGTGCGTCCGGATTGCGATAGACCTCCAGCCACGCCGCCTCGACTGATGCGTTGTAAGCCGTCGGCTGCGTCCAGTCCCGCTCCACACAATCCGCATCGATGGCAAAACCACGCCGCGCCATCAGCCGGATCGCCTCGTCATACAGCGACGGCGTCTTCAGCGCGGTCTCCACCAGCGCCAGGTGCTCGGGCCGGTGCGCATGCGGCTTCAGCATCGCTGCATTCTTGTTGCCAAGAATGAACTCGATCTCGCGATACTGGTACGACTGGAAGCCCGACGACATGCCCAGGTAGGGCCGCATCGCGGAATACTCCGGCGGCGTCATCGTCGCCAGCACGTTCCACGCCTGCACCAGCTGATCCATGATGCGCGATACCCGCGTCAGCATCTTGAACGCAGGCGGCAGGCTGTCGGCCTTGACCGACTCGCGCGCGGCGCGCAGCTCGTGCAGCATCAGCTTCATCCACAGCTCGGTGGTCTGGTGCTGCACGATAAACAGCATCTCGTTGTGGTCCGGCGAGAGCGGGTGCTGCGCGTTCAGGATCTGGTCCAGGCCGAGATAGTCGCCATAGCTCATGTCCTTGGCGAAATCCATCTGCGCTCCATGCCAGCCATCGCCCTGTGCGTTCGTGCCTGCCTCGCTGGCAGCAGCGGAGAAGGGGCATCCCTTGAATTCACTCATGATGCGCTCCCGATCAGGTCACCTGGCCGCGCGTCTGGAAGCGCGCCTCGCGATAGGCGCCGCTGTCCAGCACATCGCGCAGGATTTCCACAGCATCCCACACCTCGGTGAAGCTGGTGTACAGCGGCGTGAAGCCGAAGCGGGCGATGCGCGGCTCGCGGTAATCGCCGATCACGCCGCGCTCGATCAGTGCCTGCACCAGGGCGTAGCCTTCCGGATGCTCCAGGCTGACCTGGCTGCCGCGGCGCGCGTGCTCGCGCGGCGTGACCAGCGTCAACGGGTGGTGGCCGCAGCGCGCCTCCACCAGTTCGATGAACAAGTCGGTCAGCAGCAATGACTTGGCGCGCAGCACCTGCATATTGGTCTGGGCGAAGATGTCCAGGCCGCATTCGACCATCGCCAGCGAAGTCACCGGCTGCGTGCCGCACAGGAAGCGGCGCACGCCGTCGACCGGGCGGTACTGCGGCTCCATCGCGAACGGCGCGGCATGGCCCCACCAGCCCGACAGCGGCTGCCAGAAGGCATCGCGCAGCGCCGGCGCGACCCAGACGAAGGCGGGCGAGCCCGGGCCGCCGTTCAGGTATTTGTAGGTGCAGCCGATGGCGTAGTCGGCGCCGGACGCCTTCAGGTTGACCGGTACCGCGCCGGCGGAGTGGCACAGGTCCCACACCGTCAGCGCGCCGCGTGCATGGGCGAGTTCGGTCAGCGAGGCCATGTCGAGCATCTCGCCGGTCTTGTAGTTGACGTGCGTGAGCATCAGCACGGCGGTGTCGGCGCCGACGGCGGCGTCGAGCTCGGCCGGCGAATTGACCAGTCGTAGCGAATAGCCTTGCTGCAGCAGGTCGGCCAGGCCCTGGGCGATATACAGGTCGGTCGGGAAGTTGCTGGCCTCGGACACGATCACCTTGCGCGCCGGGTCGCGCGTCTGCTGCACGCGCAGCGCCGCGGCCAGCACCTTGAACAGGTTGATCGAGGTGGTGTCGGTCACCACCACTTCATCCTCGCCGGCACCCACCAGCGGCGCGAGCTTGTTGCCCAGCCGTTGCGGCAGTTCGAACCAGCCGGCGGTATTCCAGCTGCGGATCAGGCCTTCGCCCCATTCGTCGGCCACCACCTGGGCGGCGCGCGCGGCGGCGGCACGCGGGCGCGCGCCGAGCGAGTTGCCGTCGAGGTAGATCACGCCCTCGGGCAGCGCGAACTGGTCGCGCAGCGGGCGCAGCGGGTCTTGCTCATCGAGCCGGATACATTGCTCGCGGTCAGTTGTCGTCATGTCGTGGTGATTCATATGGGGTTCGTGGGGGCGTTCAGGCCAGGCTGCGCAGCACCGCGCGCACCGGGCTGGCGTCGAGCCCGGCAAAGCGCAGCGGCAGCGCGATCAGTTCGTAGTCGCCTTCGGCGACCTCATCCAGCACGATGCCTTCCAGGATGGCCAGGCCGTGCCGGCGCACCGCGTTGTGCGCGTCCATGGTCTTGGATTCCTGCGGGTCGAGCGAAGGCGTGTCGATGCCGACCAGCTGCACGCCGTGCGACGCCAGCAGCGCGATGGTGTCGGCGGCGACCGCGCAGAAGCCCGGGTCCCACTGCGCCAGCGGCGCCTGCGCGTAGGTACGCAGCAGCACGCGCGGCGGCAGGTCGGCCAGGGCGTGTTCGATATGGCGCGGCTCCACCACCGGCGAGACGCCGATGCAGTGGATCACGCGGCAGGTGCCGAGATACGGCGTCAGCGGCACGGCGCCGATGGGCGCGCCGTCGGCCGCGTAGTGAAGCGGCGCGTCGGCATGGGCACCGGTGTGCGGCGACAGCGTGATGCGGCCGACATTTACCGGGCAGTGCTCGTCCATCTGCCACGCGGGCTCCTGCCGGAACGGCGTGTCGCCGGGCCAGACCGGGGTGGCGGGGGAAAGCGGCGGGCTGATATCCCACAGCCGGCGCGGGTCTTGATTGGGGGCGGTCATCCGGGTGCGCGGCGTCTTTGCAAAGCGCCGTCCTTGTCTGCCTCGATGTCGGAAATCATAGTCAAAATCGGCGGGAAGAGGCTTGCGAAATGGCCCGTCGCCGGCAGCATCTTTCGCATAAAATGCGAAGAATCACCGATTCATCGAAGGATATTCGAATGACCCTCGATCCCACCGATTTGCGCATCCTGGCGTGCCTGCAGGAGAACGGCCGCATCAGCAACCAGGACCTGGCCGACCGCGTGGCGCTGTCGCCTTCGGCATGTTTGCGGCGCGTGCGCCTGCTGGAAGAGTCGGGCGTGATCGGCGGCTACCGCGCCTGGTTCGACGCCGAGCAGCTCGGGCTGGAGCTGGAGGCGATCGTGCAGGTGTCGATGCGGCACGACGTCGAAGGCTGGCACGACACCTTTATCGCCGCGGTGCAGTCGTGGCCGGAAGTGCTGTCGGCCTACATCATCACCGGCGACAGCAACTACATCCTGCGCGTGCAGGCGCGCAACCTGAAGCACTACTCGGACTTCATCGTGAACCGGCTGTACCGCACCAAGGGTGTAATGGATATCCGCTCGAACATCGTGCTGCAGCGGATCAAGGTAGACAGTTCGCCACTGGCGATCCTGAAGGCGGGGTCGGAGGAAGCCTAGCGCTGCCTATCGTGAATGCAGCGCAATCAGCTGGTGCAGCGTTTCCTTGAGCAACGCCACTTGCTGCGGGCCGAAGCCGTCCAGCACGGCGCGTTCGTGGTCGGCGGCGCGTTCCAGCAGCGGCTGCGCCAGCGCGCGTCCGCGCGGGGTGATCGAGATCAGCGCCTGGCGGCGATCCGCCTTGCCCGCGCTGCGCTTTACCAGCCCGTCGGCGGCCATGCGGTCGACC
Source organism: Ralstonia pickettii (assembly GCA_050987995.1). Classification (GTDB taxonomy): domain Bacteria; phylum Pseudomonadota; class Gammaproteobacteria; order Burkholderiales; family Burkholderiaceae; genus Cupriavidus; species Cupriavidus pickettii_B. Next base: position 3,449,831 of record CP158803.1, on the reverse strand, counting down.
AGCTTGGTCAGCGTGGGCTGCTTGCTCAGCGTGATTTCGGCCAGCAGGCCGATGGTGCAGTCGGGGCGGTCGGCCAGCGTCGCCAGCACGCGCCACTCGGGCACGGACAGGCCGCTGGCTTCGACCTCGCGGTGGAATTCGCCGGAGATCAGGTGGCTGGCGCGGGCCAGCAGGTAGGCCAGGTAGCCGTCGACGAAGGGCAGGGTTGCCTGCGCAGACTGTTCAGCCATGATGGGCCGGTGCCGCTCAGGGCTCGAGCGGGACGGTGGTGGAGAACTCGCCGCCCTGGAACACCAGCGGGCCGTCGCCGATCTCGGGCACGCCGCAGCGTTCCACCTCGCCGACAAAGATCACGTGGTCGCCCTCGTCGTAGCGGCTGCGGTTATGGCATTCGAACCACGCCAGCGCGTTGGACAGGATCGGCAGGCCGGTGCTCGAGAGTCGGTAGTCCACGCCGGCAAAGCGGTCGCCCTTGAGCGTGGCGAAGCGCAGGCAAAGTTCGAGCTGCGAGGCCGACAGCACGTTGATGATGTAGTGCGTGCCGTCGCGGAACATCGGCAGGCTGTTGGCGCGCGTGGCCATGCTCCACAACACCAGCGGCGGGTCCAGCGACACCGAATTGAATGAGCTGGCGGTGATGCCGATGAACGGCGGCGCGCCGGCCGTCACGGACTGGGCGCTGGCGCGCGTGGTGATGACGGTCACCCCGGTCGCGAACTGCGACAGGGCGCGGCGGAAATGCTGCGCATCGAAGTCCGGTGCGGCGGCGACGCTGGCGATCCGTGGCTGGGCCTCAGGCATGCCCATGGGGGCTCCACTGGAGTTCATGAAATTTCATATATATTATTCGCGCCATGGGCATCGAGTACAAGCCCGGCGACCACCAATCCGCGACGCGGGCGTTGGCTGGCGCACAAAATCAGGCGAGCCTTGCCGCCGATACAAGAACAACCGGAGACAAGTCATGCTCATCGAGCAGATCGAACACCGCTGGCTGGCGGCGTTCCGGCGCACCCTGGAACTCTGTGCCCTGCAGGGCGGCGAAGTCGTTGGAATTGTAACGGAGTCGCAATCCCGCCCTGTCAACGTGGCCTTGGCCGAACTGGCGGTGCAGTCGCTGGGGGCGACTCCGGTGCGCATCCAGGTGCCGACGCCGGCACTCAGTGCGCCCGCGCCAGTGCGTTCGACCGGCGCCAGCGATGCGTTGCAGCAGTTACCGCCCGTGATCGCGGCCCTGTCGCGTTGCCAACTGGTGCTGGACTGCACGGTCGAAGGGCTGCTGCACGCGCCTGAGCTCCCGCAGATCCTGCGCGGCGCCGACGGCATCGTGCCGCGCCTGCTGATGGTCAGTAACGAACACCCCGAGATCCTGGAACGCTGCCAGCCCGACCCGGCGCTGGAAGGCGCCGTGCGCGCCGCGATGAAGCGCCTGCGCGGCGCGCGCGAGATGCGCGTGCATTCGGCCGCCGGCACCGAGCTGCGCATCGGCCTGGCCGACGCGCGCGTCGGCGGCGTCTGGGGCTACTGCAACAAGCCCGGCCAGGTCTCGCACTGGCCCGGCGGCCTGTGCCTGGCCTTTCCCGCCAGCCGCCAGGTCAACGGCACACTGGTGCTGGCGCCGGGCGACGTCAACCTGACCTTCAAGACCTACCTGCGCGATACCGTGGTCTGCCATATCGAGGACGACTACATCGTCGGCGTCGAAGGGCAGGGCGTGGATGCCGACATGATGCGCGGCTACTACCAGGCCTGGGCCGACCGCGAGGGCACGCGCGACGCGTATGCGGTCTCGCACGTGGGCTGGGGCCTGAACCGGCTGGCGCGCTGGGATGCCATGACCTTCTACGACAAGCGCGACTGCAATGGCACCGAGCTGCGTGCGTTCGCGGGCAATTTCCTGTTCTCGACCGGCGCCAACGAGGTGGCGGGGCGGCATACGCTGGGGCACTTCGACCTGCCGCTGCGCAACTGCACGGTGGCGCTCGACGGCCGCAACGAGGTGGAGGCGGGCACGCTGGTGGAGGTGTCGGCATGAGCGCGATTCCGACGACGCAACGCCACGCCAACGGCATCGCCACCCTTGCCTGGGGCGACGGCCCGGTCGCGGTGGTGATGCTGCACGGCATCGGCGGCGGCAAGGCCGCCTGGCCCGCGCAGGGCGAGGCGCTGGCGCAGGCCGGCTATCGCGCCGTGGCGTGGGACATGCCCGGCTATGGCGACAGCGATCTGATCGAGCCGTATCACTTCGATGGCCTGGCGCGCGCGCTGGCGCCGCTGCTGCGGGCCGAGCGCGAGGCTGGCCGCCGCGTGGTGCTGCTTGGCCACAGCATGGGCGGCATGGTGGCGCAGCAGGCGTATGCCGCCACGCCGGCGCTGGTCGACGGCATGGTGCTGTCCGGTACTTCGCCCGCCTTCGGCAAGGGCGACGGGCCGTGGCAGCGCGAGTTCATCGCCGCGCGCACCGCACCACTGGACGCCGGCAAGACCATGGCGGAAATGGCCACCGGGCTGGTCCGCACCATGGTCGCGCCCGATGCCGATGCACCGGCGGTGGCCTTTGCCACCTCGGTCATGGCGGCGGTACCCGCGCCGGCCTACCGCGCCGCGCTGGGCGCGCTGGTGCGCTTCAACCAGCGCGACGCGCTGCCGCGCATCGCCGTGCCGGTGCTGGCGCTGGCCGGGCAGCACGACACCAACGCCGCGCCCGAAGTGATGGAGCGCATGGCCCAGCGCATCCCCGGCGCCGAATACCGCTGCCTGCCCGCTGTCGGGCATCTGGCCTGCATGGAACGGCCGGCGGCGTTCAACGACACGGTGCTCGACTTCCTGCGCCGGCATTTCCCCGTGCGCTGAGTTTCGCGACCCCTGGCTTCAAGACCGCAACACCAGAACAACCAGCGCCGCCCCTATCCGGCGCAAAGGAGACTGCGACATGCCATCCGGCCAGCTCGACTTCATCCCCGCCGTGGGCACGGCGGACTTCACCCCGCGCCAGGCGCACCTGCTGGCGCTGGCCAACCGCCTCGGCCGCGAACGCTTTGCCGCGCGCGCGGCCACCTGGGACCGCGAAGCCAGCTTCCCGTTTGCCAACTATGACGACCTGCGCGAGGCCGGCCTGCTGGCGCTGTGCGTGCCGCAGGCGTTCGGCGGCGAAGGCGCGGACTTTGCCACCTACTGCATGGTGGGCGCGGAGATCGGCCGCTTCTGCGGCGCCACCGCGCTGACGTACAACATGCATATCTGCTCGACCATGTGGACCGGCATGCTGTCCGATGGCATCGACATGATGCCGGCGCAGCGCGCCGAGCACGAGGCCCGGCGTGCATTGCATTTCGCGCGCGTGGTGCGCGACGGCGCGGTCTATGCGCAGCCGTTCTCCGAAGGCTCGGCCGCCGCCGCGGGCAAGGCGCCGTTCGGCACCAGCGCGCGCAAGGTCGACGGCGGCTGGGTGCTGAACGGGCGCAAGATCTTTGCCTCGCTGTCGGGCGCCGCCGACTACTACGGCATCCTCTGTACCGAGGACCGCGGCGACCAGCATCCCGACATGCGCGACACGCTCTATATCGCGGTGCCGGACAAGGCCGAGGGGCTGACCGTGACGGGCGAGTGGGATCCGATGGGCATGCGCGGCACGGTGTCGCGCACGCTGCTGCTCAAGGACGTGTTCGTGCCCGACCAGGAGCAGCTGATGCCGCGCGGCGTCTACCATCGCGCCGCGCAGACCTGGCCGGCGATGTTCTTCACGCTGTCGCCGACCTACCTTGGCGTGGCGCAGGCCGCCTACGACTTTACCGTGCAGTACCTGCGCGGCGAAGTGCCCGGCCAGCCGCCGGTCAGGCGCCGCATGTACCCGACCAAGCAGATCGCGGTGGCGCAGATGCGCATCCAGCTCGAGACCATGCGCTCGATCTTCTGGCGCGTGATCCATGAAGCCAAGCCGAATCCGACCAAGGACGAGCGGCTGCGCCTGTACGCCGCGCACTACACCGTGATGGAAGGCGCCAACGATATCGCGCGGCTGGCCATCCGCACCTGCGGCGGGCAGTCGATGCTCAAGGACCTGCCGCTGGAGCGGCTCTACCGCGACTCGCGTTGCGGCGCGCTGATGCTGCCCTGGACCGCCGAGCTGATCCTGGACCGCATGGGCCGCGAAACGCTGTACGAATCCGGCGAGCGCGACGAATGAGCGGCATCGCGCGTCCTGGGGCTACCGGGCTGGGCACGCTGCCGGCCATGTTGTGGGCGCATGCCGAGGCGGCGCCACAGCGGCCAGCGCTGCACTACCTCGGCCGCACCTTCTCCTACGGCAAGCTGTGGCGGCGCGTGGAGCGCGCCATCGCGCATCTTGCGGCGACGTGGGGCATTCGTCCGGGCGACCGTGTCGGCACGCTGTGCCTGAACCACGAACTGCAGCTGGTGCTGCTGTTCGCCTGCGCGCGTGTCGGTGCCATGTTCGTGCCACTGAACTACCGCCTCGCCGCGGCGGAACTGCTGGCGATCGCCGGCCAGGCGCAACTGGCGATGCTGTTCCACGACGACGCGCATGCCGTGCTGGCGCAGGAAGCCTGCGGCGGCCGCTGCTCGCTCGCACATATCGACCGCGTGGTCGACCATCCCTCGCCCTATGGCGTCGACTTTCCCCACGTGCCGGACGACGCGCCGCTGCTGCTGGCCTATACCTCCGGCACCACCGGCAAGCCCAAGGGAGCGGTGCATACCCAGGCCGGACTGCTGGCCAACGCGCGCGCCAGCTGGTGGGCGCACGGCATGACGCCGGACGACCACGTGCTGTCGGTGTTGCCGATGTTCCATGTCGGCGGGCTGTGCATCCAGACGTTGCCGGCACTGCTGGCGGGGGCACGGGTCACGCTGCACGACCGCTTTGCGCCGGGCGCCTGGCTCGATGCGCTGGCGCAGGCGCGGCCGAGCCTGTCGCTGATGGTGCCGGCCACGCTGCGCGCGGTGCTGGCGCATCCCGGCTGGCCCGGGGCCGACCTGTCCTCGCTGCGCGGCGTGATGGCCGGCTCGTCGACGATCCCGCTGTCGTATATCGAGGCCTTCCATGCGCGCGGCGTGCCGCTGGGGCAGGTTTATGGCGCGACCGAGACCGGGCCGGTGTCGGTGGTGCTGAAACTGGAAGACGCGATGGCCCGCCCCGGCTATGCGGGCTGGCCGCAGCCGGAGGTTGAAGTCCGGCTGGCCGGCGCGGATGGCGCCGAGGTGCCGCAGGGGGAGGTCGGCGAGCTGTGGGTGCGCGGCGCCAACGTGATGTGTGGTTACTGGGGCCAGCCTGACAAAGGCCTGCCCCACGGCTGGTTCCATTCCGGCGACCTGGCGCACCGCGATGCCGACGGCTGCATCGAGGTGGTCGGCCGCAGCAAGGACATGATCATCTCCGGCGGCGAGAACATCTACCCGGCCGAGATCGAGAACGTGCTGGTCGGCCTGCCCGGCGTTCAGGAATGCGCGGTGGTGGGCGTGGCCGACGCGCGCTGGGGCGAGGTGCCGGTGGCGGTGATCGTGCCGGCGCCCGGCGCGCCGCGCGCCGCACTGGCGCCCGAGCCGGTGCGCGAGGCCCTGGCGGCGCGCATCGCCCGCTTCAAGCTGCCGCGCGAAGTGGTGCTGCTTGACGACCTGCCGCGCAGCGCGCTGGGCAAGGTGCTCAAGCCGCAGTTGCGCGCGATGCTGGAGGCCAGTCGCCAGCCTGGCTGATCCCACGGTGCGGCGGCCAACGGGCGGGACCGATGCAAGCCCGCCCGTCTGCGCTTATGCTTGAGGTCCGGGACACGACACCACACACAAGGGAGCGGCGCAAATGGAACATGGACTTGAAACGGCCACGCTGGGCGGCGGATGCTTCTGGTGCCTGGAGGCGGTCTACCAACAGGTCAAGGGCGTGGTGGCGGTGGAGTCCGGCTATACCGGCGGCCATGTGAATCACCCGACCTACCAGCAGGTGTGTGAAGGCATTACTGGCCATGCCGAGGTGGTGCGCGTGACCTTCGACCCGTCGGTGATCAACTTCCGCGAGATCGTTGAGATCTTCTTCGCCATCCACGACCCGACCACGCCCGACCGGCAGGGCAACGACGTCGGGCCGCAATACCGCTCGGTGATCTTCACCCATTCCGAAGCGCAGCGCGCCACCGCCGAATACGTGATGCGCCAGCTGACTGCCGCCAAGGTCTTCGACGCCCCGATCGTGACCCAGGTCGAGCCCGAGCAGCCGTACTGGCGCGCCGAGGAAGGCCACCAGAACTACTTCCAGGACCATCCGAGCCAGGGCTACTGCGCCTTCGTGATTTCGCCCAAGCTGGCCAAGTTCCGCAAGCAGTTCGCCAGCAAGCTGCGCGTGTGAACGCCTGCTAGCGGGGCGCGGCTTCCAGGCGTGCGGCGATGGCTTCGGCCAGCCGCACGCAGCTCAGCGGCGCGCAGCCCTCGGCGTTGTTGCTGACGATGACGATGGCGGACTGGCCCGCGCGCAGCGTGCGCGCCACCACGTCGGCAATGGCGTTGCGCGTGTCGGGATCGTCGTCGACGATGCGATCGAAGGGCGCGTACAGCTTCTCAGCAAATGCGTACGGGCGGCCCGCATGCAGCATCCAGCGCAGCACCAGCGGGCCGGGCGCCTTCTCATCCATCAGCGCCTGCGCCGCGGCCTGGCGCGCCACCGGCGGCAGCCGGTCGCGCGCCGCCAGGCAGAAGCGCGCGCCGTGGCGGCGCAGCAGCTTGATATAGCGCGGCGTCAGCAGCGCCGGGTCGCGCAGCTCCACGGTGTAGCTGGCATGCGGCGTGATCGACGGGTCCAGCGGCGGCAGCGCGCCGAGGAAGGCATCGAGCAGTTCGAGGAACACGCCGCTGTCCGCCAGGCTGCCCATCGGCGACAGCTGGAACAGCAGCGGTCCGCACTTGCTGCCCAGGCCGCTGGTAGCCGGCGCGATAAAGTCGCGCACCGCGAGCTCCGCATCGAGGAACGCCTCGTTGGCCAGCCGGCCGGCGCCGTCGGAGCCGCGCAGCCAGGCATCGCAGACGCTGGCCGGCGCCTTGACCAGGAAGCGGAAGCCGTCAGGCACCTGCGCCGCGTAGGACAGGTAGTCCGCCAGCGGGATCGGTCCATAGAAGCCGCGGTCGATGCCGGCCGCGCGCAGCAGCGGATGGCGCGAATACGCGGCCAGCCCCTTGCGCGACAGCAGGCTGTCGCTGTACTCGCCGTCATAGACCATGCCGTTCCAGCCGGGGTAAGCCCACGAGGACGTGCCGAAATACAGATTGGACGGCAGGCGCGCGGCCAGCGCCTGCAGCGCGTCGTCCGTGCGCGCGGGCTGCACGCTTTGCGCACGGGCCGGCTTTGCAGAAGGGGGAGAGGTGCCGGCCGCACCGCCGGGGGCGGCGGGCGGCCGTTCATGCGGGGCAGGCAGGGGCAGCCCCCCAAAGAGGTCTTCAGTCAATCGCGAAAATCGCCTTCAGTCATTGCGGCCGATGGGTTGGTCGTAGATATAGTGGCGCGACCACGGCAGCGTGCCCGAGGGCAGCCCGGTCTTGTGGCACACCACCTGGTAGATCGACATCTTGTCGGTCTCGAAGGCGTGCGCGCAGCCGGCCAGGTAGACGCGCCAGATCCGGTACTTCTTCTCGCCGACCATATTGCGGATGGTCTCGCCCTGGGCCTCGAAATTATCGGCCCAGTGGCGCAGCGTCTGCGCGTAATGGCGGCGCAGCAGCTCGACGTCGACCGCTTCCAGCCCGCCTTTCTCCAGCGTGCGCAGCACCAGTCCGATATGCGGCAGCTCGCCCTGCGGGAACACGTAGCGATCCATGAACCCGGCGCCGTCCATCGGCCGCTCGCCGTTGTCCGGGTCGGGCGAGGTGATGCCGTGGTTCATCGCATAGCCGTCGTCGGCCAGCAGCTCGCACATGCGCGCGAAGTACCCGGTCAGGTTGTCCTTGCCCACATGCTCGAACATGCCGACGCTGGTAATGCGATCGAAGGTGCCGGCGGTGTCGCGGTAGTCCTGCAGCCGGATCTCGATGCGATCAGACAGGCCCGCGGCCCTGACGCGCTCGGTGGCCAGGTCGAACTGGTTCTGCGACAGCGTAATGCCCACGCAGCGCGCGCCGAACTTCTGCGCGGCGCGCAGCACCAGCGCGCCCCAGCCGCAGCCGATGTCGAGCAGCGTCTGCCCGGGCTGCAGCCGGATCTTGGTCAGGATGTGGTCGATCTTCTTGAGCTGCGCGGTCGCCAGGTCCTCGTCGCCGTTCTCGAAGTAGGCGCAGGAGTAGACCATGTTGGCATCGAGCCAGAGCTTGTAGAAGTCGTTGGAGACGTCGTAGTGGTACTGGATCGACTCCTTGTCTTTCTGCTTGGTGTGCGAGAAGTGCTGCGCCACCTTGGCCAGCGCGCCGCCGGCACGGCGCGTAGCCGCGGCCGACAAGCCGTAGCCAACCTTGATGATGTCCGCGAGCCTGCCGTCGAAGTCGATCTTGCCCTGCACGTAAGCCTCGCCCAGGTTGTCCAGGCTTGGCGTCAGCAGCAGCGGCAGCGCTGCGGCCTCGCGTACGGTCAGCGTGACTTCCGGCTTGTCGAAATGCCCGAGCGGGTATTCCGAGCCATTCCACAGGCGCAAGCTGACCGGCAGGTTGGCATTCTCACGCAGGTCGGCGATCCAGTTGTCGAGTTGCTTTTCCAGGGCTTGCTTGAAAAACATGCGCTTTACCTCCCGATGGTTGCGGCACACGCTTCGCGCGACGCCTCGGGCAAGGCTGGTAACTGCCTGCTTCACTGGACTAGCCTTGCCCAGGTCCGTCGCGAGCGCTTGCGAAAAAACTCACCAAGCGACGCCAGTCTCACTTTAGTCGAATTCCGCAGCTTGTGCAGCGCACTGCCCTAAAGGCCTCGGGACAGACCCGTTCGGGCACTTACCGCCAGCCGCCTCAGGGCGACAGGCGCACGATCTGCCACGCGCCGCCGGGCTGGGCTCCGGGTTGAAGCCGGTAAGCGATGCGGTCGTGCAGGCGCGAGGGGCGTCCCTGCCAGAATTCCATCGCCGTGGGCACCAGGCGGTAGCCGCCCCAGTGCGGCGGGCGCGGCGGGTTTTCGCCGAACTTGCTGCGGTATTCCAGTTCGCGCTGCTCCAGCACATTGCGGCCGGGCACTTCGCGGCTCTGTTCAGAGGCCCACGCGCCCACGCGCGAGCCCAGCGGACGCGAGGCGAAATAGGCGTCGCTCTCGTCGTCGGAGACTTTCTCGACGAGGCCTTCGACGCGCACCTGGCGCTCCAGCTGTACCCAGTGGAACAGCAGCGCGGCGCGCGGGTTGGCCGCCATGTCGAGGCCCTTGCGGCTCTCGTAGTTGGTGAAGAAGGTAAAGCCGCGGTCGTCGATGCCCTTGAGCAGCACGATGCGCGCGGAGGGCTGGCCGTCGGCGCCGACGGTGGCCAGCGTCATGGCATTGGGTTCGGGCAGCTTGGCCGTGACCGCCTCGTCGAACCAGCGCTTGAACTGGCTCATCGGGTCGGGGGCCACGTCGGTTTCGGACAACGAGCCCAGGACATAGGTACGGCGAAGGTCGGCGAGTTGAGTCATGTCGCAATCATCAGGAAATCGGTCGGGATGCGCGGTGCGCCCGGGGGCGAGGGCCGCAGGTCCGGCTGATTCGAGTATAGCGAATGCGTCGGGGGCCGCATTTGTGTGGCGACAAGGCGCGCCGCACGCATCACCCCGCGGGCTTGGCGCGCAGCGTATACGTAACTCAGGCCGGCGGCGGCAGCGCCTTGCGGCCCTGGCGCCGCGAATAGTAGCCGGCCGCGCCCATCGCGCCCGCCATCGACAGGAAGATCGGCAGCATGCCCAGCGCCGTGCCGACCACGCCGAAGGTCAGCGGCCACACCACCTGGCTGGTATTGAGCATCGCCGAGCGCAGTCCCAGCGCCTCGCCGGCGCGGCCGTGCGGCGACGCCCTGTGCAGGAGATTCATGACATTGGGCTGCGCGCTGCCCAGCGCCAGCCCGAGCACGAAGGCCAGCCCGCACATCAGCCAGAAGTGCGCAACGAACGGGTAGACCAGGTAGGCCAGCGCGCCCACCAGCAGCGCGGTGCGAATGATCTTCCACTCCGACAGCCGGCGCGACACCGCCGGCATCGCCACGCGGATGGCGAAGGTGGCAATGGCAAAGGCTCCCAGCACCCAGCCGATCGACGACGGCGACAGGCCGATGCGCGAACCCTGGATCGGGATCAGGAAGGCGTGCAGGTCCCACGCCGCCGACAGCACCGCGCTGGCGATGAACACCGCGCGCAGTTCCGGATGTTGCAGCAGGTCCAGCGTGGAGTGGCGGCTGCCGTCCTCGATCGCGATGCGCCCGGCGTTGCCGCCGTGCGCCGGCAGGCGCGGGCGCACCCATTGCAGGCCGGCCTGGCCGACCAGCGCCACAGCCACCAGCACCAGGAAGGCGGGGCGGAAGCCCGCATGCTCGATGACATAACCCATCGCCACCGGCCCGAGCGTGCCGGAGACCGACAGTCCCAGTGCATGCCAGGTGTAGTTGCGCAGCCGGGTTTCATTGGTCGAGACCAGGCCGATCAGCAGCTGCATCGCCACCTGTACCAGCATGAAGCCCACGCCGATCAGCGCGCACGACAGGTACAGCGCGCCGATGTCGTGCCACACCGCCGGCAGCAGCGTGCCCGTCACCACCATCAGCGAGCCCGCGGTCATCGGCATGCGCGGCCCGATCTGGTCGATGCGCTTGCCGGCGCGGATCGCCAGCAGCATCGGCAACAGCGCATACAGCGACATCAGCACGCCGAGCGTGACGGTGGAAGCCTGGAGGGAAATTGCGAACAGCGACACCACCACGCGGCTGGCGTTGTAGGCCACGTGGTTGCACACCGTCAGCGCGATCAGCCAGGTGATCGGCGGGACGGCGGCGTGCGGTATCGACATGGGGCGGGTGGCAACGTGTGGGCCGCGCTCGTGGCGGCCGGCGGCCGTGCCGAGGCGGAAAACAAGGGCGGCCGTGGCCGCGCCTTTCCAAGAATGCGGACGGGCGAACCCGCACCGCATCCGATGCTCGCCATTGCTTAAGCTTCTTGTAAATGGCTGTTTAATTATGCGCCTGCTGTGGGCGCGGCACAACGGCAAAACGCGACAGAATGTCGCATGGGCCGCGAGGTGTTGCGAATTTGCTTCAGACAGCCGAAGCCACGGGCGGTGGCCGGCGGGGGCTCAACCGCCCTTGTGCAGCGGATCGGTGTCTGAACGAGCCGGCGCGCGCTGGTCGCGTTCGGCGGCACGCTCCGGCTTGCCGGCAGCCTCGGCCGCCGTGGCGCCCGATGCCGGCGTTCCCGCGACTGCGCTGGCGGCCTTGGGATCCTTGTAGGTCTTGCCCGGCGGCGGCGCGGTCGGGCGCTTGCGCAGCTCGGCCAGCAGCCTGGCGCACTGCGTGTCTTCGCTGCCCGGCGAGATGTCGAGCAGCGGTAGCACGGTCGCCACCGGCGCCAGCAGTGCCAGCGACAGCGCGCCGCCGGCGCGCAGCGCCAGCACGCCGATGTCCGGGCTCACGGTTGGCTTCTTCATGGTGCCGCCCACGTACAGCGGCGAGCGCAGCGAGAACACACGCAGCCCCTTGGAGTCGGGGTGGATGGTCAGCGCCAGCCGTTCATCGCGCAGGTCGATGCCGCCGGTGGTCTCGATCACCGCATCCTGGGTGTCGAGCACGAAGGTGCGCGCCCGCGCAATGCCGTCGGTGAAGGCGAAATCGCTGACGCCGCAGTTGATCTGCACCGGCTTGTCGCCGAACAGCTTGGAAATCACCAGGCTGCCCACGTTCAGGCCAATGGCTTCGAGCAGGAACTTGCTGACCGTGCCGTTTTCCACCAGCATCCGCGCCTCGCCGTTGGACGAGCCCATCAGCGCCGCCACCGAATTGCCGGTGGCCGACAGCTTGGCGCTGCCGTTGAGCTCGCCGATGCTGGCGCGCATCAGGTCGACGGTGGGGAACAGCTGCTTGAGCTTCATGCGCCGCGCCTTCATGTCGACCATCGCGCCCATCGGCTCGCGCTTGCCGTCCAGCCGCACGGTCGATACCAGGTTGCCGCCGGCCACGCCGAAGTTGAGCGGGTCGAGCAGCAGCACGCCGTCCTGCAGCTTGAGGTGGGTAACCAGGTCGGTGATCGGCAGCTCGGCGTCGCGGATGATGCGCTTGCCGGTGAAATGCACGTCGGCATCGATCTCGTCCCAGCGCTCGGTGCGGAACGGCGCCACCGGCAGCACCTTGGTGGCCGGCTGCGTCACCGGGCTGTCCTTGGCCGGGCGCCCGGGCTTGGCGTCGGCGCCGATCAGCGGCGCCAGGTCGACGAAGCGCAGCTGGTTGGACACCAGGTTGCCGGCCAGCAGCGGCCGTGGATCGCGCTTGGTGAAGGTCAGCGTGCCGGACAGGTCGCTGCCGCCGACGCGGCCGGTGAACTTCTGGTATTCGTAGATCGAGCCTTCCTTGCGCAGCGTCGCCATCAGCCGGCCGCGGGTCTGGTATGGGGGCGTGGACGGCAGCACCACGCCGGTCAGCGCATAGAGCTTGGCCATGCTGTCCCCGGTCAGGGTCAGGTGCATGTCCAGCGCGGCCAGGTGGGCGGGGTTGGTTACGGTGCCTTCGATCACGGCGCGGGTGGTGCCAACGCGCACATCGGCCAGGATCGGGAAGGGCACGTCGGTGTTGCGCAGGCTCAGCACCGTGCCGGCCTTGCCGCTGGCGTTGATGGTGGCCTCGTTGTAGCGGCCGGTGGCTTTCCAGCGCACGCCGTAGCGGCCGTTGGCGGCGGTGGCCGAGGCCGGCGGGCCCGATGCGCCGGGTGCGCTGGCTGCGCCGGACGCCGAAGCCGCCGGCGCGGAGGCTGCCGCGCCCGCACTGGCGGGCGGCCCGGGCGGCACCCGGGAAGCCTCGGGCGCTACCAGCGCGCCGTCGCGGGCCTTGTCATAGAGCGGGTTGTCGCCGATGGTGTCGAGCTCCGCCTGCAGCTCGATCTTCTTGAACTGGTCCGCCAGCGCCAGGTTGCCACGCGCCAGCACCACCTCGCCGATATCCAGCTCCCATTCGGTGGGGCTCTTCTTGGGACCGAACTCAAGGGTCCAGTTGTTGCGGGCGTCCGGCAGGCGCTCCAGCCACACCGCCGGGCTGTCGACGACGATGGTCGGCACCGCGATCTGGTGCGCCAGCAGCGGTATCGGACGCAGCACGAAGATCAGTTCGCGCACGGTCGCCAGATTGGGCTGTTTGGCCCAGTCGGGATTGCCGATGGTGATGTCGCGCGCCGACAGTCGCGGCCACGGCACCAGCGTATGCCAGCCTTTCTCGCCCTCACCACGGCGCCAGGTCACGGTCAGGTCGCCGTTGATGGCAAAGGGGCGGCCGATGGCCTCGGTGACGCGGTCGTTGAGCCAGGGCTTGAGGCGGTTCCAGTCGAAGGTCAGGATCAGGATCACCAGCAGCGCGATCAGCGCGGCGGGTGTCAGGACACTCCACAGAACGACCTTGCGGCGCGCGGGCATGAGGCGGGCTCCTGGGTGGCGGGGGCAGGTCCGCCGCGGCCGCCCGCGCTGGCGCGGGGCGGCGAACGGAACACTGCACGTCTATTGTATAGTTGCGCGCTTGCCGACTTTGTCGGGGATTGGCTGACATCGCCGCCGGAGAATGCCGGATTTTTTGTGCCGGTCAAGCTCGCGCCACGCCCTCGCCAACCCCCTGCGATCCCATCCCCAGCATGAACGATGCCGCACACGACCTCGCCAGCCTGCCCGAGCCGCTGACCCACGAAAGCCCGGCCGATGACGACTATCACCGCCGCTTCGGCGGCGTGGCGCGGCTCTACGGCGCCGCCGGGCTGGAGCGGCTGGAGGCGGCCCATGTGTGCGTGGTCGGCATCGGCGGCGTCGGCAGCTGGGCCGCCGAGGCGCTGGCGCGCAACGCGGTCGGCCGCATCACGCTGATCGACCTGGACCATATCGCGCTGTCCAATACCAACCGCCAGATCCATGCGCTGGGCGACGCCTACGGCCGCGCCAAGGTCGAGGCCATGGCCGAGCGCATCGTGGCGATCAACCCGCGCTGCCGGGCGACGCAGGTCGACGACTTCGTCACGCCGGACAACGTGCCGGAGCTGCTCGGCGGGGGCTATGACTACGTGATCGACGCCATCGACGCAGTGCGCGTCAAGACCGAGATGCTGGGCTGGGCGCGGCGCCAGGGCGTGCCGGTGATCACCTGCGGCGGCGCCGGCGGCCAGCTCGATCCCACCCGCGTGCGCATCGACGACCTGGCGCGCACGATCCAGGACCCGCTGCTGTCCAAGGTGCGCGCCGGCCTGCGCAAGCAGTGGGGCTTTACCCGCGACCCGAAAAAGAAGTTCGGCATCGCCGCGGTCTATTCCGACGAGCCGCTGCAATACCCGGAGCCCGAGCAGCAGGCCTGCGAGATCGATGAAGCGCCACCGCCCGAAGCCCATCCCGGCCAGCCCGCCGCGCGCGGCCCGCACGGGCTGGCCTGCGCGGGCTTCGGCTCGTCGGTGGCGGTGACGGCGGTGTTCGGCTTCGTGGCGGCGTCGGCGGTGATCGGCGCGATCGCGCGCGGCTGATAGCCCTGCCGCTTACGCGCTCAGTGCGCGCAGCAGGCCATCTACCTCCGCCTCACCCGGCGCGAGGTTGTCGAAGAAGATCAGTTCCGGGTATTCCTCCGGGCTCGGCATGAAGCGCCGCGTGCGGTAGGCGTCCCAGTGGTGCAGCTTGTAGGCATCGTTGGGATTGCCGCGCCGGATGATGCGCGCATGGGCCTCGTCTTCCGGCAGATGGACCCAGACCGTGCGCACCGTGGTGCCGTCGGGCACGTGCAGCCAGTCGGGATCGGTCAGCAGGTGGGCGCGGATCTCGCGCGACAGCGGCCCGATCACCAGCACGCTGATGCCCAGCATCAGGTTCTCGCGCGCGGTGTCGAGCAGGCCCTGGTATTCCGGGTCGCGCAGGTTATCCAGGTAGGCGGGGCTGTCGCGGTCGTTCGGGTCGCCGGTGATGGCGGCCATGGCGGCGGCGCTGTAGCGGCCGTACAGGGTGTCCTTGTCGAGCAGGCAGAAGGGCTCGCCGGTGGCCTGCATCAGCGGGCCGATCAGGCGGTGGGCGAGGCTGGTCTTGCCGGTGCCGGCATGGCCGCAGAAGAAGATCAGTCGTGGCATGGGGTATAGGAGTGGCGGGCGGGGCGCATACCCCACAGCATACCCGCCCGGCTTGCGCGAGATCAGGCCCGGGACGCGGCGATTGGGTATCCTTGCCGCTTATCCACAATTGCCTACGTTTGCAGCCGCTCCCATGGACGCCAAAGACCAGCTTTCCTCCGCCGGCCTGCCGGACCACCTTCACCTGGGCGAGCCGGTCACCGATGCCACCCATGCAGAGTTCGTGCAGCTGCTGGCCACGGTGGCGAAGGCCGACGATGCAGGCTTCCTGCCGGCGATGGACGAGTGGATCGACCATACGCGCCACCATTTCGCGCAGGAAGAACAGTGGATGGAGGCGATGGGCTTCGGCCCGCGCCATTGCCACGCGGGCGAGCACCAGCAGGTGCTGGCCGTGGCCGTCGCGGTGCGCGACAAGGTGCACACCGATGCCGAGTTCGATCTGGGCCGCCGGCTGGTGGCCGAGCTGTCAGGCTGGTTCGACCATCACGTCAAGTCGATGGACGCGATGATGGTCGAGCATATGCGCGAAAACGGCTTCACGCTGGTCGAGGGCCCGGCCACCACGGCCTGAGCGCGGCAGCATTCAGAGCGGCCGCGCCGCGTCGCGGTCGATCACCACGAAATACTTGCGCACCGGCTCCAGCACCTGGAACAGCCCGGTAAAGCCGGCCGGGATCACGCAGGCATCGCCGGGGCCGAACTCGCTGGCCTGGCCGGCCTCGTCGCTGATGCGGATGCGGCCGCTGATCACGTGGAAAAACTCTTCCTTGCCGGCCGGGAAGGCAATGCGCCATGCCCCGGGCTCGCACGCCCAGATGCCGCAATCGAAATCGCCATGCCGGGCGCTGTAGTGCGTCCAGGTGGCGCGGTCGGGGTTGCCTGACACCAGCCGGTCCGGGCGCGGGCGGTCGTGGGTCGGGGCGGGGTCGGTCTTGAAGTCGATCAGGCGGGGCGTGGGCATGGCTTCAGGCAACAAGCAGGCAAAAAAACTGGCGGGTCTGAGCCCGCCAGTTTACCGCGCCAGGGGAGGAGCCCTGCCGCTCAGTTCAGCGACGTGCTGAGCTGGCGGCGCCAGCGCGACACCACCTCGGGCCGGTCGCCCAGCATCTCGAATACCGACAGCATGGTCTTGCGGCCGACGTCGTCCTCGAAGGCGCGGTCGGTGCGCACGATTTCCAGCAACTGCTCCAGCGCCGGCTCGTACTGCTGGCGCGCGATCAGCAGCCGCGCCAGGTCCAGCCGCGCCGCCACGTCGCGCGGGTCGGCGGCGATGCGGCCGGTCAGGGTGCCTTCGTCGGGCAGGCCGGACAGGTTTTCCATTGCTTCCATGCGCGTGCGCAGCGCGGCGTAAGCGTCCTGCTGCGCGGCGCCCGGCGACAGCGCCTCGAACTGCGCCTTGGCCTGATCCATTGCGTTGCCGTCCAGCAGGAAGGCGATGTAGGCCAGCCGGGCGGTATCGGCCGTCTCGGGGTCGAGCGCGATGGCTTCCGCGAACCTGGCCTCGGCGCCGGCGCGGTCGCCTTCGGCGGCCAGTTGCTGCGCGTCGTGCAGCGCCACCTGGGCGGGATTGGGCGACAGGCGGCTCAGGAATTCGCGCAGGCCGGACTCCGGCAGCACGCCGATGAACTGGTCCACCGCCTGCCCGTCGGCGATCGCCACCACATGCGGGATGCTGCGCACGCCGAAGTGCGCGGCCAGTTCCTGGTTCTCGTCGACATTGACCTTGACCAGCTTCCACTGGCCGCCGGCCTCGTCTTCCAGCCGTTCCAGCATTGGCCCGAGGGTGCGGCAGGGGCCGCACCAGGGCGCCCAAAAGTCGACCAGCACGGGCGCGTGGCGCGAGGCGTCGATCACTTCGGTTTCGAAATTCTGCAGGGTGACGTCGCTCATGGGGGATCCTGGGGGAGGGGGCGGCTGCAGCCTTGAAAAGGCGGCGGGATGGAAGAACGATACCCCTATTGTGAGGGCGAAGGCGCCGAATGCAACGCCCGGGGCCAATACCGCTGCGGGCGCGTCCGGGAAAGTCAGCGGTTGAAAATAGAACGATCGTTCGGTTATAGTCGTTGACCATACCGACAGACCCGGTCCCGAGACCGACGCACAGGAGACGTTTCATGCAGACCCCCGA
This sequence comes from Ralstonia pickettii, assembly GCA_050987995.1. Classification (GTDB taxonomy): domain Bacteria; phylum Pseudomonadota; class Gammaproteobacteria; order Burkholderiales; family Burkholderiaceae; genus Cupriavidus; species Cupriavidus pickettii_B. Next base: position 3,432,484 of record CP158803.1, on the reverse strand, counting down.
CCGCCCGCATTTCCAGTTCTGGCCGAAGCGCCTGCCCACCGCCATCGTGCTGCCAGAGACGTCGCTCTGGTACAACCTGGAAGTGTCGGCGCGCCGCTATGCCGACAAGGCGGCGATCCGCTACTTCGGCAACGCCATCAGCTTCCGCGAGCTGGAGGCGCAGGCCACCGCGCTGGCCGGCTGGCTGCAGCAGCAGGCCGGCGTGAAGAAGGGCGACCGGGTGCTGCTGTACATGCAGAACTGCCCGCAGTTCATCGTCAGCTACTACGCCATCCTGCGCGCCGACGCGGTGGTGGTGCCGGTCAACCCGATGAACCGCGCCGAGGAATTCAAGCACTACGTCACCGACGCGCAGGCGCGCGTGGCGATCTGCACGGCGGACCTCGCCGCGGGCGTCGAACAGGCCGTGTCCGAGCTGGCGCCGGCCGAGCGCCTGCAGCACTTGCTGGTGACGCAGTACGCCGATGCGCTGCCGCCCGCCCATGAGCACCCGGAAGACGCGCCGCCGGCCTGGCTGACCACGCCGCACCCGCTGCCCGCCGGCGCTACCGCCTGGACCGAGGCGATCGGCGCCGGGCTGCAGCCCGGCCCGCACACCGCCGGCCCGGATGATTTGGCGGTGATGCCGTACACCTCGGGCACCACGGGCTTCCCCAAGGGCTGCATCCACACGCACCGCTCGGTGATGCACAACATCATCGGCGGCTCGACCTGGTCCGGCGCCGGCGCCGAATCGGTGATCCTGTCGGTGCTGCCGCTGTTCCACGTCACCGGCATGCAGTACGGCATGAACGGCCCGATCTACAGCGGCGCCACCGTGGTGATGCTGCCGCGCTGGGATCGCGAAGTGGCCGGCCGCCTGATCTCGCGCTACCAGGTCACGCACTGGACCAATATCCCGACCATGGTGATCGACTTCCTGGCCAGCCCCAACCTGGCGCAGTTCGACCTGTCCAGCCTGCGCTATATCGGCGGCGGCGGCGCGGCCATGCCGCAGGCCGTGGCCGAGCGGCTGCGTGAGCAGTTCGGCCTCAGCTACCTGGAAGGCTATGGCCTGTCCGAGACCATGGCGCCGACGCACGGCAACCCGCAGGACCGGCCCAAGCTGCAGTGCCTGGGCATGCCTACCTTCAACACCGACGCGCGCGTGGTCGACCCGGTCACGCTCAAGGAACTGGCGCCCAACGAGGTCGGCGAGATCATCGTCAGCGGCCCGCAGGTGTTCAAGGGCTACTGGGGCAAGGAAGACGCCACCCGCGACGCCTTTATCGAGTTCGAGGGCAAGACCTTCTTCCGCACCGGCGATCTGGGCCGCATGGACGAAGAGGGCTACTTCTTCATCACCGACCGCCTCAAGCGCATGATCAATGCGTCGGGCTTCAAGGTGTGGCCGGCCGAGGTGGAGAACCTGCTGTACAAGCACCCCGACGTGCAGGAGGCCTGCATCATCGGCACGCGCGACCCGTACCGCGGCGAGACCGTCAAGGCGGTGGTGGTGCTGCGCGCCCACGCCAGGGGCAAGACCACGCCGGAGGCGATCATTGAATGGGCCAAGGAGAATATGGCCGCGTACAAATACCCGCGCGTGGTGGAGTTTGTCGATGCGCTGCCGAAGTCGGGTACGGGCAAGGTGATGTGGCGGCATCTGCAGGAGAGCGAGAATGCGCGCAATGCCGAGGGGAAGTAGCAAGACGAAGCCAACGGTTTTGGGTGCGCCAAAGCCGCCCGAGCTAGCCTAAGCAAGGTGTTCCCCCTCTCCCCTCATGGGGAGAGGGACCGGGGTGAGGGGTGGTTTAGCTAGGAACCACAACAAGCAGGGCCGTCGGTTTTTTCCAGCACGATTGACTCATTAGCGGGCGCAAATCAATGCCCCCGCACCCGCATCAGCATCTTCACCATCGTCTTATACCCCCGCTCCCGCGCATGGCGCGTCGGCGTCACGCCTTCGCGATCAGCCAGGTTGGCGTCCGCGCCCGCATCGAGCAGCAACTGCACCGTCTCGTCATAACGCGCGCTGCCATCGCCCAGGACTACCGCCTCGAGCAGTGCGGTCCAGCCCAGGTCGTTGACATGGTCGACGGCCACGCCAGCCTTCAGCAGCAGCTTCACCACCTCCACGTGCCCGTGCTGGCTGGCGGCGATCAGCGCGGTGCCGTGGTAGCGGTCGGTGCTTGCCAGGTCGGCGCCATGCGCCAGCGCCAGCCGCACCACATCGGGCTGACCGGTGGCGGCCGCCAGCAGGAACGGGCTGTTGGCATCGGCGTCCTTGAGGTTCACATCGGCGCCGGCCACGATCAGCGTGCGCGCGACCTCCCCGTGACGGTTCTGCACCGCCGCCAGCAGCGCGCTGCGCCCGCGTTCGTCAGCCGCGCGTGCCGTCGCACCGGCGGCCAGCAGGCGTGCCACCAGGTCCTGGTCGCCGATACCGGCGGCGGTGATCAGGTTGCGGTCCAGGGCGCTGATGCTGTCATTGCGCTGCGGAGCGCGTGCGGTCGCGTTGCGCGGGGAGCGGGCCGCACCGGGCTGGCTGGCCGCGCCGCCGGCGGGGCGAGCCGCCAGGGTCTGGCTGCCCTGCGCCGCCAGCAGCCCGCCACCCATCAGCAAGCCCACCAGGCCCAGCAGCTCGTTGAGAGCGTGTCTGCGGGTGCGGGCGGCGGGGCGCGTCATGGCGGCTGCTCCAGGGCTCAGACGGTTTCGCGGGAACTGGCGGGTGCGGGCGGTGGCGCGTCCTCGGGCTCGCAGTCTGCGAGGTGCGTCGAGCGTTCGGCGTCGTCGGCCTGCAGCTGGCGCCACAGCCGGCCGAGATAGGGATCGTCGACGCCGTTGGTGGCCAGCCCAAGCAGGGTTTGCTGCAGGTATTCGCGTGCCGGGCCGTACAGCCCGGCGGCATGGCGCAGGCGTTCGACCACGTCGGCATCCGGCAGCCGGCCGGCATAGGCCTCGTGCGCCCGGTTCATGACGAAGGCGAGGGCGCGCTGTTCGGGAGCGTCGCCGCTGCGGATGCGCAGCCAGCGTGGATGGTAGGCACCGGTCAGCATCTCGCGCCGCCACAGCACGCGGAATTCCTGTTCGACCACATGGCTGGGGATGCGGAACACCATGCCGTGGCAGCAGCCGCCGCGGTCCAGGCCGAGCACCAGCCCCGGGTTGTCCCAGGTGCCCCGGTTGATGCGGGAATAGAGATAGAAGCCGCGGTGATAGCCATGCACCGTCGCGCGCCGGCGGTCGGTGTGCACCACCATCGGATTCCAGATCAGGGAGCCGTAGCCGAATACCCAGACATCGCCACCGAGCGCGGGATCGTCGGGCCGGCACGCCAGCGCGTCGCAGAGGGACTGCTCGAGCACGTCTTCGGGCAGCAGCGAGGACGCGAGCGGGGTGCTGCACAGCGAGGTGCGCAGCCGGTCAGATTCGAGGTCCTGTCGCGTGATGGCCATGGTGCAAGCATAAATCAAAGCTGCGCCACGGGCAGGTGGGGGAAATGACATAAGTGCCAGTTTTTCTCAGAATTATCTGAGCAACCGGCGTGGGTGTGGGCGCTTGACAACGTTTGGCGCGGCATGCCGCCTGTGCACGCGGGCGGGCGCGGTCTGGCGCACGCTTGTCCGAGGTCAGCCCGCCGCGATTTACTGGCCCGCGCCGCTGCCGTGTCCTTACAATGGGAGCCTCAATCCGACCAGGGGGAACCTGCGATGGCGCGTACGCTTACGGTGGTGTTCGGCAGCGGCAAGGAATATGACTTCACGATCGGCACAGACGAGCTGGCCGCGGTCAGCGAGGATGCCGCGTGGCGCTGGTTCGACCGGGAGTACACCGAGCTGGACTGCCAGGCGTCGAGCCCGGTCGGCAAGGTGCTGGTGATCGACAAGATCCTGAATGTCGCCAAGTTCTCGGGAGAAGCGCGCTTCTCCGGCGATCCTGCCTGGGCGCAGGACTATGCGCGCCATGCGGCGCGTCTGCTGGACCGCGACAAGGTCCGCGTGGATGTCGGCAACGCCGCCATCGGGTTCTAGCGATTCGTTCGTCGTCCCCGCGCAGGCGGGGACGATCTGGTCCTTATACCGCCAGCAATTCCACTTCAAACAGCAGCGTCGCGTTGGGCGGGATCACGCCGCCGGCGCCGCGCGCACCGTAGCCGAGGTCGGCCGGGATCACCAGGCGGCGCACGCCGCCAACCTTCATGCCCTGCACGCCTTCATCCCAGCCGCGGATCACATGGCCGGCGCCCAGCGGGAACACGAACGGGTCGTTGCGGTCCTTGCTCGAGTCGAACTTGCGGCCGGCCTGGCCGTTCTCGTACAGCCAGCCGGTGTAGTGCACGGTGACGTGCTTGCCGGCGGTGGCTTCGGCGCCGGAGCCGACGGTGGTGTCTTCGTATTGCAGGCCAGAGGGCGTGGTTTGCATGGCGTATTTCCTTCCGATGGGAAAAGACGGGGTGGGTGGGTGAATGCAGCGCGAGGGCTGCGTTCAGGCTTGGGCGCGCTGGAGCACGTCCAGCCGCAGTTGCACGTTGTGGTCGTCGTCGGCGACCCAGATATCGCCGTCCTGGATCGTCACAGACAGGCGCATCGCACGCTGCGCCAGCGCGGCCAGCGCTTCGACCGCCTCCGTCGGGACATTGTAGACGGTGACGTTGCGCAGCTTGCCGGCCTTGCCCGCCATGCCCTTCCACCATTCACGCGCGCTCGGGCCGTTGTAGGTGTAGACGTTCACGCGCTCGGCGCGGGCGGCGGCACGCTTCAGGCGCGCTTCGTCGGGCTGGCCCAGTTCGACCCAGTTGGCGATGTCGCCGGTCAGGCGCTTGTCCCACAGGTCGGGCTCGTCCGGCTCGTCCAGGCCGCGCGTGAAGGCCAGCGTTTCGGTGGCTTCGCAGGCGAAGGCCAGCAGGCGCACCATCATGCGCGCATCGTTCTCGGACGGATGCTGGGCGATGGTCAGGGCGTGGCTGCCGTAGTAGGGCCGGTCCATGTCGGAGACGGCCAGCTCGGCTTTGAAGATGGTGGATTTAAGCGCCATGGAGTGATGTGAGCGGCAGGCGCCCCGGCGCGGGTGCGCGGCGCGGAAGACGCAAAAGGCCGCATCATACGCGATTCGACGGCGGGACCATGCGCCGCCGCCATGCATCAGCGCTTGCGGTATTCCTTCAGGTAGAAGCGCAGCAGCGCCGACAGCAGCAGCGTGCCCAGGAAGGCCGCCGCCACCACCAGCGCCTGCCCGGCGGGGGTGTCGAGCTGGCCGGCCACGCCCAGGCGGAACAGCCAGGTGCCGACCATCATCGCCAGGAACGGCATCAGCAGCGCGCCGCGGCCATAGGTGCGTACCGCCCACAGTGGGAAGCGGCGCAGGAAATCACCCGGAATGCTGCAGGCCAGGCAGGCGCCGGCAGCGGCCAGCGCGGCGGCTACGATGTCGCCGGAATTGATGTCGAACATATTCTCTGTCTCGCGTCGCCGCACACGCAGGCGAGCGTGGCAGGAATTGGCAAAGCGCTGATTCTACAAGAGAAAAACGCGACGCAGGTGACGCTTCCGGGTCGCTTCGGGTTATTGCGCAGCGCTGCCGGCGGGCGATGCCTCGACCGCCACTTGCAGCGTGATGGTGTCGCCCACGTCGGGCAGGAAGCGGGTCATGCCGAAGGCACTGCGCGGCACTTCGGCGCGGAAATCGCCGCCGCAGACCTGGCGGCTGACGCCGAACAGCGTGACCTCGCCGCAGCGGAAGCGCTCGGCCTGCAGGCGCAGCGGTTGCGTCACGCCGTGCAGGGTCAGCTCGCCCTCGACCGCGGCCAGCCGGCCGCTTTCGACGATAAAGCGCTGCGCACGCACGCGCGCCACCGGATGCTGCGCGACATCGAAGAATTGTGCCGAGCGCAGCACGCCATCGAGCGTTCGGTTGCCGGTGTCGACGGAGGCCAGGTCCACCGTCACGTCGAGCGCGCCGGCGCCGCTTTCGGCGTCATAGACAATGCGCCCGTCGATCTTGCCGAAGCGCCCGCGCACCGAACTGCGTTCGGTATGGGTGGCGGCAAAGTAGACGGTGGTGTGGGCCGGGTCGATGGTGTATTCGACCGGTGCGGCCATTGCGCTGGTGGCACACATGGTGACAACGATAGTTAACGCGCGTGTGGCCATGGCTCAGCGGACGCTCAGTGAACGAACACCGGCAGCAGGAAGATCCCCACCACCGACAAATACCCGATGGTCCAGCACAGCGTGCGCAACGTGGCGCGGTCGGCCAGGTAGCACACCGTGTAGAGGATACGGGTGACGATAAACACCGCCGACAGTTCGTCTATGCGTGCCTGCGGCGCGTCAAGGTAACTGGCGGCCAGCACCGCGGCGGCAAAGAAGGGGAAGGCCTCGAAGTGGTTGCGGTGCGCCAGGTCGGCGCGGCGCGCGCGGCCGGTCTGCTTGTCCAGCCAGCCGCGCGGGTCATGGTTGTCAAAGCCCGGCGCGCTGGCCTTGGCGATGGCCACGGTTACCAGCGGCAGCACGCCGGCCAGCAATACGCACCAGAACGCGATCGGCATGGTCCCAGTCCTTTCGGTTGCAACCCGGCGCCGCCTGGATCGGCGCGCCGGCCCGGACCGCGCGGTCAGGCAGCAACCACGCGGATCTCGATGCCCGCCAGGCCCACCACCTGCCCGGCGCGGATCTTCGCAGTCTTGCGCGATTCGGGCGCGCCGTCCACCGACACCTCACCCGCGGCGACCAGCGCCTTGCCGGCGCCGCCGCTGTCGCACACGCCCGCCAGCTTGAGCAGGTCATTGAGCGCGATGAACTCGCCCTCGAGCGGGAAGGTAATGGTCTGCACCGGCGGTGCCTTGCCTGGTTTGGCCATCACTTGCCCCAGCTGTCTTTCAACCCGACGATGCGGTTGAAGACCGGCTTGCCCGGCTGCGAATCAGTGCGGTCGGCAACGAAGTAGCCGTGGCGCTCGAACTGGAAGCGGTCTTCCGGCTGCGCCTCGCGCAGTCCCGGCTCCAGGTAGGCGGTGATCACCTTCTTGGAATCGGGGTTGAGCGCATCCAGGAAGTTCTTGCCGCCGGCATCCGGATTCGCGTCGTTGAACAGGCGGTCGTAAAGGCGCACCTCGGCCTCATACCCATGCGCCGCGCTGACCCAGTGGATCACGCCCTTGACCTTGACGCTGTCGGCGCCCGGCGTGCCGCTCTTGGTATCGGGCAGGTAGTCGGCATGCACGGCAATGATGTTGCCGTCGGCGTCCTTGTCCACGCCGGTGCACTCGATGACGTAGCCGTATTTCAGCCGCACCTTGTTGCCCGGGAACAGGCGGAAATAGCCCTTGGGCGGGTTCTCGTTGAAGTCCTCGCGCTCGATCCACAGCTCGCGCGACAGCGGGAACACGCGGCGGCCCAGTTCCGGCTTCTTCGGGTGCACCGGTGCCGAGCACTCTTCGCTCTGGCCTTCGGGGTAGTTGTCGATCACCAGGCGCAGTGGATCCAGCACGGCCACGCCGCGCGCGGCACGGCCGTCGAGGTCGTCGCGCACCGCGCCCTCGAGCGTGCTCATGTCGATCCAGCTGTCGGCCTTGGCCACGCCGACGCGGTCGCAGAAGAGCTGGATGGCCTCCGGCGTATAGCCCCGGCGGCGGATGCCGACGAGGGTGGGCATGCGCGGATCGTCCCAGCCGTCGACGCGCTTATCGTCGACCAGCAGCTTGAGCTTGCGCTTGCTGGTGATGGCGTAGGTCAGGTTCAGGCGCGCGAACTCGTACTGGTGCGGCAGCGGATCCCGGAACACGCCGCAGTCGCGCAGGTGCTCCAGCACCCAGTCATACAGCGGGCGGTTGTTCTCGAACTCCAGCGTGCACAGCGAGTGCGTGATGTTCTCGATCGCGTCCGAGATGCAATGGGTGAAGTCGTACATCGGGTAGATGCACCACTTGTCGCCCGTGCGGTGGTGATGCGCATGGCGGATGCGGTAGATCACCGGGTCGCGCATCACGATGTTGGGCGCGGTCATGTCTATCTTGGCGCGCAGCACGTGCTCGCCGTCGGCGTACTTGCCGGCGCGCATGTCGCGGAACAGCTGCAGGTTTTCTTCGACGCTGCGCTCGCGGTACGGCGAGGGCTTGCCCGGCTCGGAGAAGTTGCCGCGGTTGGCGGCGATCTGCTCGGCGGTCTGGCTGTCGACGTAGGCGGCGCCGCGCTCGATCAGCTTCTCGGCAAACGCATAGAGCTGGTCGAAGTAGTCGCTGGCGTAGTACAGGTGCGGGTGCCGTTCGCCGTCCTTGCCTTGGCTTTCCCAGGAAAAGCCCAGCCAGTGCACGGCGTCGATGATCGAATCGACGTATTCGGTGTCTTCCTTGACCGGGTTGGTGTCGTCAAAGCGCAGGTGGCAGCGGCCGCCGTAGTCGCGCGCCAGCCCGAAGTTCAGGCAGATGCTCTTGGCGTGGCCGATATGCAGGTAGCCGTTGGGCTCCGGCGGAAAGCGGGTGATGACGGTCGGCAGCGGCTCGCCGGCCTTGTCCTGGCGGCCGGCGTAGGTGCCGGCGGCGAGGTCCTGGTCGATGATGCTCCGCAGGAAGTTGGAGGCGGCGGGGGTGCTGTCGGTAGGCTTGTTGTCGTGGCTCATGGTGGCGCCGGTTGGCCGGCCGTGTAGGGCGACCGGGTCGTCAGATTGCGTGGCGGAATGCCAATACCGGGATTTTACCGTGCCGGCGGCGCCGCACGCCGCGAGCTGCCGCGGATTTCCGGACATATCGCGGGTTTGCGCCGCGCCGACGCGTGCGGGTGCGACGAAAGTGACGCGTGGGAGTAGCATAAAGGCCCATGCCGGCTGGCCCCTGGCGGCCGGTTTCCGACCCATCGCTGCAGGAACGCTCATGACCACCCATCCTGATGCGGCATCCACGCCGCCCGAGCCCTCCGATGTTGTCGCCGCGCTGTGGCGCGACGCCGGCTTGCCGGCAGAGGCGCTGGCCCACCTGAACCTGGACGGCGCCGAGCCGGTGCTGCCTTCGAGCTTCGCCGTCGGCACCGCCGCGCAGGCCAGCCTGGCGGCCTCCGCACTGGCCGCTGCCGCGCTGTGGCACAGCCGCACCGGGCGCTGGCAGCAGGTCAGCGTCGACATGCGCCATGCCATCGCCGAATTCCGCTGCGAACGCTACCTGCGCGTCGACGGCGGGCCCGCGCCCGAGCTGTGGGACAAGATCGCCGGCACTTACCGCTGCGGTGACGGCCGCTGGGTCCGGCTGCATACCAATTTCCCGCACCACCGCGACGGCGTGCTGCGGCTGCTCGGCTGCGCCAACGACAAGGCGGCGGTGCAGGCCGCGCTGGAGAAGCGGGAGGGGGAAGCCTTCGAGACCGCGGCGTCTGACGCCGGCATGGTGGTCGCCGCGATGCGCAGCTTCGACGAATGGGACCGCCATGCTCAGGCCGCCGCGCTGCACGGGCTGCCGCCGGTGACGCTGGAGCGTATCGGCGATGCGCCGCCACAGCCGTTGCCCGCGCCGGTATCGCCTGACGCGCAGCCACTGTCAGGCGTGCGCGTGCTCGACTTCACCCGCATCATCGCTGGCCCCGTGGCGGGGCGCACACTCGCTGCGCATGGCGCCGACGTGCTGCTGGTCACCGCCGCGCACCTGCCGTCGATCCCGCCGCTGGTGATCGACACCGGGCGCGGCAAGCGCAGTTGCGAGCTCGACCTGCGCGATCCGGACGACAAGCGCCTGCTGCACAAGCTGTTGCACGGTGCCGATGTGATGGTGCAGGGCTACCGCCCCGGCGGCCTGGCCGAACTCGGCGTCGGGCCGGAAGCCGCGGCGCGGGCGCGGCCTGGCATCGTCTATGTGTCGCTGAGCGCGTATGGCCACGTGGGGCCGTGGTCGCACAAGCGTGGCTTCGATTCGCTGGTGCAGACCGCGACCGGCTTCAACCATGCCGAAGCCGAGGCCGCCGGCAGCGATACGCCAAGGCCGCTGCCGGCGCAGGTGCTGGATCATGCCGCGGGCTACCTGCTGGCATTCGGCGCGATGGCCGCGCTGCACCGGCGCGCCATCGAGGGCGGCAGCTGGCATGTGCGCGTGTCGCTGGCGCAGGTGGGGCAGTGGCTGCGTGGACTGGGGCGGGTGCCCGATGGGTTGAAGGCGCCCGAGCAGAAGATCGACGATATTGCCGACCTGCTCGAAGCGGTGCCTTCCGGTTTCGGCATGCTGACCACGGTGCGGCACGCGGCGCGGCTGTCGGAAACGCCGGCACGCTGGACGTTGCCGTCCGAGCCGCTCGGCACCCACGCGCCGGAGTGGCTGCCGCGCGCGTAGACGGAATCAGGCGCCCCGCGTGGACATGGCGCTTTGAGGTGACGGGACTAGTAGAGGGTGGTGCGCTGCCGCTCGGGCAGGTCGCGGTCGTAGGCGGCGCCGTCGATGGCGTTCCCGCTCAGCGTGGCCAGGATCTCGCCGTTGCTGGGCAGCGTCCGGCGCGCGACCTGCGCATCGGCGGCCCACAGCCGCGAGCGGATCAGCGCGCGGGCGCACTGGAAGAACACCGACTGCACCGTCACCACCAGCACCGTGGTCGGCGCCTTGCCGTCGACCACGCAACGCGCGATCAGCGCAGGATCGACGCTGATCTGCGCGGTGCCGTTGACGCGGATGGTCTCGTTGACGCCAGGGATCACGAACAACAGGCCCACGCGCGGATCGGCCACGATATTGCGCAGGCTGTCGATGCGGTTGTTGCCGCGCCGGTCCGGCAGCAGCAAGGTGCAATCGTCGAGCACCTGCACGAAGCCGGGCGCGTCGCCGCGCGGCGAGCATTCGGCCCACTGCTCGCCCACGGTCGACAGCAGGCAGAACGGGGCCGCCTCGATAAAGGCGCGGTAGTGCGGGTGCAGGTGGTTGACTTCCTTGGCCAGCGACGGGGCGGCGGGCTGCGCGTAGAGCGCTTCCAGTTCGGCCAGGGTGGTGATGGCGTGCGAGGTCATGGGGGACGGGCGTTGGACGGTGAGGGGCGGCGCAAACCGTCAATGTAGCGCAGGTGCGCTCACACGGTCACGGTACCGCGACCGATCTCGATCACGCGGCCGCCCACGCGGATCGCGCCGTCGGCGCCAACCGCCAGGCGCAGCCGGCAGGGGCGATCCACGGCCTCGCCCTGGTCGATCGCGTATTCGGCCGGCAGCGCATGGCCGGTGGCCAGCAGCCAGCCGCCCAGGTTGGCGCAGGCCGAGCCCGTGCCCGGATCCTCGGCCACGCCGCCGCCTTGCTTGGTGAAGAAGTAGCGCGACTGCACCCGGCCCGGTTGCTCGGGATCGAAGGCAAAGACATAGGCGGTTTTGCGGCCCAGGCTGCTTTGCGGCCAGATCGCCAGGCGCGCGCTGTCCGGATTGGCGCGGCGCACGGCATCGGTGCTGCGCACCGTGACCAGCAACTGGTCGGCGCCGGTGTCGACCCACATCGGCGACACCAGCAAGTCGCGTTCTTCCAGGCCCAGCAGGCTTGCCATCTCGGCATCGGGCAGGCCGGCCGGCGCGGTCTTCGGCTTGCCGCTGTGCGGCGCGGTGAAGGTCCAGACATCGCCTTGCGCCGTGACCGGCACTATGCCGGCCAGGAATTCGAGCGTCAGCGCGTCGCCGGTGCCGGCCAGCTCGCGTACGACGTGCGCGGTGCCCAGCGTGGGATGGCCGGCGAAGCGCATCTCGTAGCCCGGCGTAAAGATGCGCACGCGTGCGCTGGCGTTGTCGGTCGGCAGGATGAAGGTGGTTTCCGACAGGTTGAACTGCAGCGCAAGCGACTGCATGGTGGCAGCGTCCAGGCCGCGCGCATCTTCGAACACGCACAGGGGATTGCCGCCGAAGGTGGATTCGGCAAAGACGTTGAGCAGGCGGAAGGCATAGGTGGTCATGGCGCGGGGGCTCCGGAGGCTTGTCGATCACAAGTGTACGGAGCCGGGGCGCCCGCGCCATGCACAGTTGATGCGATCGCGGGCGGGCCAGTTGTATCGGTCGACCGACAAAAAAACGCCCGGGGTGTTCCGGGCGTCCTCGCTCTCGCAGCTGCTTCAGTCAGGCAGAATCAGAACCCCACCGCCTGCCCGTCGCGCCGGCTGTCGCTGGCCGCGACGTAGCCGTGCTCGGCATCTTCCGACATGCGCCAGATAAACTGGCCCGAACCGAAGTCCATATATGGATCATCCACCGACTTGAGTTGGTGCCCGCGCGCCTTCAGTCCCTCGACCGTGGCCGCATCCATGGTGCTCTCCACATCCAGCGTGAAGTCGCGGTTGACCTTCCAGCGCGGCGCGCAGCAGGCGGCCTGCGGCTGCTGGTTGTAATCCAGCATTCGCACCACGGTCTGCAGGTGCCCCTGCGGCTGCATGTCGCCGCCCATCACACCGAAGCTCATCACCGGCTGGCCGCCCTTGGTCAGGAAGGCCGGGATGATGGTGTGGAACGGACGCTTGCCGCCGGCCACCACGTTGGCCGACTTCGGATCCATCGAGAAACCCACGCCGCGGTTCTGCAGGCTGATGCCGGTGCCGGGCACCACCACGCCCGAACCGAAGCCCATGTAGTTGGACTGGATGAACGAGATCATCATGCCGTTCTCGTCGGCGGCGGTCAGGTAGATGGTGCCGCCCACCTTGGGCATGCCGAAGTTGAAATTCGTGGCGCGCTGCATGTCGATCAGCTTCGCTCGCGACTTGAGGTAGGCGTCGTCAAGCATCTGCTCGGGCGTGACTTCCATGCTGCGCGGATCGGCCACGTAGCGGTAGAGGTCGGCAAAGGCCAGCTTCATCGCCTCGATCTGCAGGTGTTGCGAGTCGACCGAATCCACCGGGATCGACGCCATATCGAACTGGTCGAGGATGCCCAGCGCGATCAGCGCGGCGATGCCCTGGCCGTTGGGCGGGATCTCGTGCAGCTCGTAGCCGCGGTAGGACTTGCTGATCGGCTTGACCCAGTTGGGGCGGTAGTTGCGCAGGTCGTCCAGCGTCATCGCGCCGCCGCACTGCTTGCTGAAGGCCGCGATCTTCTCGGCGATCTCGCCTTCGTAGTAGGCGCGGCCGCGCGTCTCGCCAATCTTGCGCAGCGTCTCGGCGGCGGCCTTCATGGTGAACTTCTCGCCCACGGCCGGGGCACGGCCGTTGGGCATGAAGGTCTCGGCGTAGCCCGGCTGGTCCTTCAGCTCCGGCACTGCGGCGGCCCACTTGTGCGCCACCACCGGCGGCACTGCGTAGCCGCGCTCGGCGATCTCGATCGCCGGTTCCATCAGGTCGGCGAACGGCAGCTTGCCGAAGCGCTCGTGCAGCGCCGCCCAGCCGGCGATCACGCCAGGCACGGTGACAGAGTCCCAGCCGCGGATCGGGCGGTTGGCCAGGCCATTGGCGTCGGTGCCGTACTTGCTCTTGAAGTATTCCGGATTCCACGCGGCCGGCGCCACGCCCGAGGAGTTCAGGCCGTGCAATTCCTTGCCGTCCCACAGGATCGCGAAGGCATCGCTGCCCAGGCCGCAAGACACCGGCTCGACGATGGTGATCGCGGCCGCCGCGGCAATCGCGGCATCGACGGCATTGCCGCCCTTGAGCAGCATGCGCAGGCCGGCCTGCGCGGCCAGCGGGTGCGAGGTGGACACCACGTTGCGCGCAAACAGGGGAATGCGCACGGAGGGGTAGGGATTGGTCCAGTTGAAGTTCTGCATGGCTTTGTCTGTCGTCTCAGGAGGCGGCCGGGTCGCTGCCGGACCCGGTCCGCGGGGGCGTCGGGGGTGGCCTCGTTGCCGTGATTATTCTGCCGTGATCTTGCGATCCTTGATCAGCTTGCCCCAGCGGGCGCTGTCCTTCTTCACCATGGCGGCGAACTGCGCCGGCGTGCCGCCGACCGGCTCGGCACCCAGCTTGCCAAGGCGTTCCTTCACCTCGGGCGACTGGATCGCCTTGTTGAACTCGGCGTTCAGGCGGCTGACGATATCGGCCGGCAGGCCCTTGGGACCGTAGATGCCGAACCAGGTATCGGACTCGAAGCCGGGCAGGCCGGATTCACCGGCGGTCGGGATTTCCGGCGCCAGCGGCGAGCGCTTCGCGCTGGTCACCGCCAGCGCCTTCAACTTGCCGTCCTTCACGTGTGGCAGGCCTGACACGATGCTGTCGAACAGCACTTGCACCTTGCCCGAAATCAGGTCAGGCACGGCTAGCGCGGTGCCGCGGTAGGGAATGTGGGTGATAAACACGCCCGCCTGCGCCTTGAACGCTTCCGCGGTCAGGTGCACCACGGTGCCGTTGCCGCTGGAGGCGTAGTTAAGCTCGCCGGGATGCTTCTTGGCGTAGTCGATCAGCTCGCGCACGTTCTTCACCGGAAGGCTGTTCGGCACCACCAGCACGTTCGTGGCGATCGCCACCTGGCCGACCGGGGTGAAATCGGTCTCGGTGTTGTACGGCAGGCGGGTGTTGATATACGGCCCGATCGAATGTGTGCTGGTGGTGGCGATCAGCAGCGTATAGCCGTCGGGCGCGGCCTTGGCGGCCATGTCGGAGCCAATCGCGCCGCCGGCGCCGGGGCGGTTGTCGACCACGATCTGCTGGCCCATGTCGGCGCCGACCTTTTGCGCGATCGCGCGCGCCAGCAGGTCGGTGGCGCCGCTGGCCGGGAAGGGCACGATCAGGCGGATGGGCTTGCTGGGATAGTTGTCGGCCAGTGCGGGCGTGGCGGCCAGGCACAGGCCGGAGGCAAGGCCGATGCCGAGTAGGCGCAGCCAGGATTTCATACTCATCTCCGGTGTCAGGCGAAAGGAAAAGCAGGAAGACCGTTGCGGGGCAGGCGGCAGTGTTGCCATGGGCCGCCGCTTGTGGCGGCCGCCCCGCTCGCCCTGGCCCAGATTCATGAGCCAGCCTTCATTATTCCGCGCCGCCGGTCACAAAGAAAGCTAATATTCCTTTCCGATGTCACAAGGAAAACTTAAGTGTCACACCCTTGTCGGCATCGTCATTCCCACGCTTCCAGGTGCGCCGATGAGCACTATCCGCTTTCTCCGAACCCTTGTCGCCGTGGCCGAACACGGCTCCTTCGCCGCCGCCGCCGGCCAGGTGGCGCTGACCCAGGCCGCCGTCAGCCTGCAGATGCGTGCGCTCGAGAACGAACTGCGCCGCGAACTGTTCGACCGCAACGGCCGCGTGGCGGTGCTCAATGCCGACGGCCGCGCCTTGCTGCCGCAGGCGCGCAAGATGCTGGCGCTGTATGACGAGATGCGCCTGCCGCTGGCCTCGGACCAGGCCATGGCCGGCGCCGTCGCGGTCGGCGCGGTGGTGTCGGTGATGGGCGGGCTGTCGCACGCGGTGGCGCATATGAAGCGCACCTATCCGGCGCTGGATGTGCGCCTGGTCGGCGCCAAGTCGATTGAACTGGCCGCGCAGGTGGAGGCGGGCGAACTCGACGCCGCGATCCTGGTCGAGGGCACCGCGCGCGTGCCGGGCTCGCTGCGCTGGACGCCGCTGTACCAGGAGCCGCTGGTCGCCATCGCCGCGCGCGGCAGCCCGGGCCGCGATGCGCGCGAGGCGCTCGCCGGCAATCCCTACCTGCGCTTTGACCGGACTCAGCGCACCGGTGTGCTGATCGAGCGCGCATTGCGGCGCGCGCACCTGAAAGTCAATGAATTCCTCGAGCTGAACGCGATCGAGGCGCTGGTCGAACTGGTGCGGCAGGAGGTGGGGGTGACCGTGGTGCCACTGCTGCGCCGCGCGCGCTGGCGCGACGACGAGGCACTGCGCGTGCTGCCGTTGCTGGTCAACGGCGAGCCGGTGATGCGTCACATCGGCATGCTGGAGCGGCGCGATCATGGGCGCGGGCAGGTGACCGCGGCAGTGCGGGCGGCCTGCAGCGAGCTGTTCGGCGCCTAGTGCGGGTTGCGTCCACGCCATAACCAGGGTCTATCGGGAGGATAGTCAGAATCGCATTCTCCTGGCGCTCAGCTGTGCATATATTTGGGTTGCGGACAGCCGCTGACGCGGCCGCATTGCCATGGGCGCCCGACCTACCGCGTCGGAGCATGCGAACGCGCTTCCGCGTACCGGCAGTAATCAGCCGGCATGCTTTTGAAGGAGATTCCCGGCGTGGATTCGCAAGATCCGCCGGAGCGGGATCGCTGATGCAACAGCGATCCCCGCGCCATCGCTGCAGGCGTGTTCAGTACGTCCCACAAGGAGAGAACGCATGTCTAACGAAGCAAAGTGTCCCGTCACTCATGCCGCCGGCGGCGGTACCACGAATCGCGACTGGTGGCCAAAGCAGCTGCGCCTGGACCTGCTCAGCCAGCATTCCAGCAAGTCCAATCCGCTGGGCGCGGACTTCAACTATGCGGAAGCCTTCAAGAGCCTCGACCTGGCGGCGGTGAAGAAGGACCTGGCGGCGCTGATGACTGAATCGCAGGACTGGTGGCCGGCGGACTTCGGCCACTACGGTCCGCTGCTCATCCGCATGGCCTGGCATAGTGCTGGCACGTACCGCATTGGCGATGGCCGTGGCGGCGGTGGGCGCGGCCAGCAGCGTTTCGCGCCGATCAACAGCTGGCCGGACAACGTCAGCCTGGACAAGGCGCGCCGCCTGCTATGGCCGATCAAGCAAAAGTACGGCCAGAAGATCTCCTGGGCCGACCTGATGATCCTGAGCGGCAACGTCGCGCTCGAGACCATGGGCTTCAAGACCTTCGGCTTCGGCGGTGGCCGCGAAGACACCTGGGAGCCGGACCTGGATGTGTACTGGGGCAATGAAAAGACCTGGCTGGGCGGTGACTTCCGCTATGGCAAGGGTGCCGCCGGCAAGTACGACGACGAGGGCGTGATCATCGCCGACGAGGAATTGCATGGCGCAGAGGCCAGCCGCACCGACCAGGAACGCAACCTGGAGAACCCGCTGGCGGCCGTGCAGATGGGCTTGATCTATGTGAACCCGGAAGGCCCGGAAGGCAACCCGGACCCGCTCGCGGCGGCACGCGACATCCGCGAAACGTTCGCGCGCATGGCCATGGACGACGAGGAGACCGTTGCGCTGATTGCCGGCGGGCATGCCTTCGGCAAGACGCACGGTGCCGGTCCCGCGGACAACATCGGGGCCGAGCCCGAGGGCGCCGACCTTGAACTCCAGGGCCTGGGATGGTCAAGCACCTATGGCTCCGGCAAGGGCGTCGACACCATTACCAGCGGCCTGGAGGTGACCTGGAGCAATACGCCGACGAAGTGGGGCAATAGCTACTTCGAGAACCTGTTCGGCCACGAGTGGGAGCTGACCAAGAGTCCCGCCGGTGCCAACCAGTGGGTGGCCAAGGATGGCGGGGAAACCATTCCGCACGCTTACGATCCGTCGAAGAAGCTGCGGCCAACGATGCTGACCACGGACCTTTCGCTGCGTTTCGACCCGGTTTACGAGAAGATCTCGCGGCGCTTCCTGGAGCATCCTGACCAGCTCGCCGATGCCTTTGCCCGCGCCTGGTTCAAGCTGACCCACCGCGACATGGGCCCGCGCGCCCGCTACCTCGGCCCGGAAGTGCCGGCCGAAGAGCTGATCTGGCAGGATCCCATCCCGGCGGTCGACCATCCGCTGGTCAACGAGCAGGACGTCGCCGCGCTCAAGCAGAAGATCCTGGCGTCGGGGCTGCCGGTCTCGCAACTGGTGCAGACCGCCTGGGCCTCGGCATCCACCTTCCGCGGTTCGGACAAGCGTGGTGGCGCCAATGGGGCGCGCATCCGCCTGGCGCCGCAGAAGGACTGGGCAGCCAACGAACCCGAGCAGTTGGCCAAGGTGCTGAAGGTGCTCGAAGGGATCCAGGCTGAGTTCAACGGCGCGCAGTCCGGCGGCAAGAAAATTTCGCTCGCCGACCTGATCGTGCTGGCCGGTGGTGCCGGGATCGAGCAGGCGGCGCAGAAGGCCGGCCATCAAGTGACCGTGCCATTCACGCCGGGCCGCATGGATGCCTCGCAGGAACAGACCGACGTGCAGTCGGTGGGCGCGCTCGAGCCGAAGGCAGACGGCTTCCGCAACTTCCTCAAGCAGGAGTACAGCATCCCGGCGGAGGCGCTGCTGATCGACAAGGCGCAATTGCTGACCCTGACCGCGCCCGAGATGACGGTACTGATCGGCGGGCTGCGCGTGCTGAACGTCCATACCGGGCAGGATGCGCGCGGCGTCTTCACCGACCGGCCGGAAACGCTGACCAACGACTTCTTCCGCAACCTGCTCGACATGAGCACCGAATGGAAGCCGGTGTCCCCGGAAGCCCGGGACGTGTTCGAAGGGCGTGACCGCGAGACCGGTGCGAAGAAGTGGACCGGCACCCGCGTCGACCTGGCGTTCGGCTCGCATGCCCAGCTGCGGGCGCTTTGCGAGGTCTATGCAAGCGAGGACGCGCAGGAGAAATTCGTCCGGGACTTCGTTGCCGCCTGGGTCAAGGTGATGAACCTCGACCGGTTCGACGTCGCTTAAGCGGTCGCTGGGTCCCGTCAGGGCTGTCATTCCCCTGACGGGGCCGGGTCCGCGAGGTGAAAGAAGATTCTTCGCCGGTCAGCGTGGCCGGCGGCGGCAGTCTTTTTGCCATCCGCGCGTGAGCGGCTTGGTGAAGCGATTGCCAACGCAAAGAAAAGCGGCCGGCAGGCGCCGGCCGCGTGGCCTGTCAAGGCAGGACCCTGCCCTACATTATCCGGTGCGCGAAATGCCCGCGCCGCGCGTCGGCCATCAGGTCGAGGAACTGCTCGGTGCTCATGTGCACCAGTTCCTGGTGGTCGCCCGCCTCGAAGTAGACGTCGGGATGCGTCAGCAGGCTGTCGTCGAGCCAGGTCTGCGTGCCGTACGCCATGCCGACCGGCGGGATCGCGCCCTGGTCGCAGTCGCTGAACACTTCGCGCACGCCATCCTCGTGCGCCAGCGACAGCTTGCGGCCCGTCTGCTCGCAGATCTCCGATAGTTTCAGGTGGTGAGTGGAAGGAATCACGGCTGCGACGTAGCCGCTGCCGTCTTCCAGCAGGACGGTCTTGGCCAGCCGGTCTCCGGGAATGTGCGCAGCCTGCGCAGTGGCGATGCTGCTGCTGGGGCTGTAGGGGTGCCGAACGGTGTCGAACCGGCTCTGCTTGTTGCTCAGGCATCTCGCCAGCGTGGTAGCCATGGTCATGATTTCAACCTCCGACGCGATCATCGCGACAGTTGTCCGGATGTTGCTAATATAGGTCGCCACGCGCCGGGCGGCGGTCGCGCGGGCCCAACCTCCACCTTCCTGATTCTTGTTGCGTCGCAACGCCAGGATGGCAGCAGTGTGCGGTTGGCCTTTTTTGTTCCTGAACGGTCACGCAGAGCGGCGATGAACAAAAAAAGGGCACCTCGCGGTGCCCTCAGTCTTGCGTTGTGCCACCGGCGCAAGCGCCGGCGTAGTTCCCTGCTTATTCTTCCTGGAACGCTTCTTCGCGCTTGGCCTTGATCGCCGGCATCGCCACGATCAGCACCAGCACCGCGGCGGCGATCAGCAGACCCATCGACAGCGGACGGGTCACGAACACGCTGAAGTCACCACGCGACAGCAGCAGCGAGCGGCGGAAGTTTTCTTCCATCATCGGTCCCAGCACGAAGCCCAGCAGCAGCGGCGCGGGTTCGCACTTGAGCTTGATGAACAGGTAGCCGATCACGCCGAAGGCAGCGGTCTGGAACACGTCGAAGGTGGTGTTCTGGACCGAGTACACGCCGATGCAGCAGAACGTCAGGATGGCCGGGTACAGGTAGCGGTAGGGCACCTTCAGCAGCTTCACCCAGATGCCGATCAGCGGCAGGTTCAGGATGATCAGCATCAGGTTGCCGATCCACATCGAGGCGATCAGGCCCCAGAACAGCGCCGGGTTGCTGGTCATCACCTGCGGGCCGGGCTGGATGTTGTGGATGGTCATCGCACCCACCATCAGCGCCATCACCGCGTTGGGCGGAATGCCCAGCGTCAGCAGCGGGATGAACGACGTTTGCGAGGCAGCGTTGTTGGCCGATTCCGGACCCGCCACGCCTTCGATCGCGCCCTTGCCGAATTCCTGCGGGAACTTGGAAGTCTTCTTCTCCAGCGAGTACGCAGCGAACGAGGCCAGCGACGCACCACCGCCCGGCAGGATGCCCAGTGCGGAGCCCAGCAAGGTGCCGCGCAGCACCGCGGGGATCATGCGCTTGAAGTCTTCCTTGGTCGGGAACAGGTTGGTGATGTGGTCGGTGAAGGTCTCGCGATGCTCCTTCTGCTCCAGGTTGGCGATGATTTCAGCAAAGCCGAAGATACCCATTGCCACCGAGACGAAGTTCAGCCCGTCGGTCAGTTCCGGCACGTCGAACGAGAAGCGCGCGGCGCCCGAGTTCACGTCGGTACCGACCAGGCCCAGCAGCAGGCCCAGCACGATCATGGCGATGGCCTTGACCAGTGAACCCGAAGCCAGCACCACGGCGCCGATCAGGCCCAGCACCATCAGCGAGAAGTATTCGGCGGGGCCGAACTTGAACGCCAGTTCCGACAGCGGCGCGGCAAAGGCGGCCAGGATCATGGTGGCGACGCAGCCGGCGAAGAACGAGCCCAGGCCCGCTGTCGCCAGCGCCACCCCCGCTCGCCCTCGTCTTGCCATCTGGTAGCCGTCGATGGTTGTCACCACCGAGGACGATTCACCGGGCAGGTTCACCAGGATGGCGGTGGTCGAACCGCCGTACTGGGCGCCGTAGTAGATACCGGCCAGCATGATCAGCGCGGCCACCGGCGGCAGCGTGTAGGTCACAGGCAGCAGCATGGCGATGGTGGCCAGCGGCCCCAGGCCCGGCAGCACGCCGATCAGGGTACCCAGCAAGCAGCCCAGGAAGGCGTACGCGAGGTTCTGGAAGGTCAGGGCAGTGGCGAAGCCCAGACCCAGGTTGGTTAGAAGTTCCATGTTGGCGGCCTCCTTAGCTTGCCAGGAAAGCCGGCCACACCGGCATCTGCAGGTTGATGCCGTACACGAACGCGCCCAGGCTGATCAGCACCAGGATGATCGCGTTGAGGATGGCGCCCTTCCAGCTGAACTCGTGGCTGGCCATCGACGACACCAGCACCAGCACCAGCACCGACAGCACCATGCCCAGCGGCTTGAGCAGCAGGCCGAACAGCACCACCGATCCGAGGATCCACAGCAGCGTCTTGATGTCCCAGCGGGCCAGCGTGTCTTGTTCCATCTTGGACGACAGCGAGCCCCACAGCACCAGCACGCCCAGCAGGGCGAGCACGATGCCGAGCCAGAACGGGAAATACCCCGGTCCCATTTTTGCGGCAGTTCCCATGGAATAACCGCGTGCGACCCAGGAAAAGCCGAATCCGACCAGGATAAACAGCAGGCCGGAGGCGAAGTCCTTTTGGCTACGTATGCGCAAAGTGAATCTCCTCGATAAGACGCTTGAAATCTGTGGCGGGCCCCTTGCTGCACTGCGTCAATGCAGGCCGCGGGTGGGGTCCCTCCTGCGGGCAGGGTGGAAGTTAAGGGGGCGACCTTTCAGCTACCTTTCAGATGTCTGCAAACAGGGTCATGCTGAGGGTATCCCCTAGTGAATTGGCGCTTAAAAGCGTCGGCGAGCGAGGCTGGAGGCGGCCTGGCGGGCAGTTATGCGCGGCTGCGGCGGGGCCGCTGCGCTATCATCCGGGCGGTGTTCACGCCGCGCGGCCGAAGACCCACTGAAAGGTTTGAAAGGTTCCGCAAGGGAACCCCATGCAACGCAAGGAGCGGTTTGGAGAGCATCGACCACGTTATCCTGATCGGCGCCGTCGTGATGTCCCTGGGCATCGTGCTGGGCGCCTTCTCGGCACGCCTGGGAGTGCCGTTCCTGCTGGTCTTCCTGGCCGTGGGCATGCTGGCCGGCGTGGACGGGCCGGGCGGCATCCGCTTTTCCGACACCTGGCTGAGCTTCCTGGTGGGCAACCTGGCGCTGGCGATCATCCTGCTCGACGGCGGGCTGCGCACGCGCTTTGCCACCTTCCGGGTGGCACTCAAGCCATCGCTGTCGCTGGCGACCGTGGGCGTGCTGGTGACCGCGGCGCTGGTGGGCGTGTTCGCCGCGTGGCTGCTGGGCATCGACTGGCGGCTCGGGCTGCTGCTGGGCGCCATTGTCGGCTCGACCGACGCCGCCGCGGTGTTCTCGATGCTCCACAGCAGCGGCATCCGGCTGAAGGACCGGGTGGCGAGCGTGCTCGAGATCGAGTCGGGCATCAACGACCCGATGGCGATCTTCCTGACCCTGACGCTGATCGAATGGCTGACCGCGCCCAACGGCCTGACGCCGCTGGGTCTCGCCACGCGGCTGCTGGTGCAGTTCGGCGTCGGCGGCGTGCTCGGCCTGATGCTCGGCTATTGCCTGGCCCGTGTGCTGGAGCGCATCCACGTCGCCGAAGGGCTGCAGGCGATCCTGCTGTGCTCGGGTGGCGCGATGGTGTTCGCCATCGTGCAGACCGCCGGCGGCAGCGGCTTCCTGGCGGTGTACCTGACCGGCATGCTGATCGGCAACCGCGAACGCGCCGTGACCGCCGACACCATGCGCGCGATGGACGGCATGGCCTGGCTGGCGCAGTCGGCCATGTTCCTGCTGCTCGGGCTGCTGGTGTCGCCGCAGCGCATCTGGGACGTGGCCGGCCCGGCGGTCGCGGTGGCCGCGTTCCTGATGCTGGTGGCGCGCCCGGTGGCGGTGTGGCTGGCGCTGCTGCCGTTCCGCTTCAATGCGCGCGAGATCGGCTTTATCGCCTGGATGGGGCTGCGCGGCGCGGTGCCGATCGTGCTGGCGCTGTTTCCGCTGCTGCGCGAGGTGCCGGAATCCGGGCTGCTGTTCCGCATCGCCTTTGCCGTGGTGCTGGCGAGCTTGTTGTTCCAGGGCACCACGGTGTCGCTGGCGGCGCGGCTGGCGCGCGTGCGCCGGCCGGGCTACCCGGAACCGCTGGCGCGCTCGCGCCTGCGCGGCACGCGCGCGCCGATCCTGGAGGTGATGCAGTTCTGCGTGGGGCCGAACGCCCCGGTTGAGAACGTGCGCGCCGACCAGCTCGAACTGCCGCCGCACTGCCGGCTGCTGACGGTGGCGCGCGACGACGTGCTGGCCGAACCTGACCAGACCGTGCTGCGCGCGGGCGACAGCGTCTGCGTGCTGGCGCCGACCACGACGTTGCCGATGCTGTCGGCGCTGTTCCATTCTCCGGGCCGCGCGCCGACCTGGGAGGAGGTCTCGCACGACTTCCTGCTGTCGGGCGATGCGCCGCTGCGCGACGTGGTGGCGATGTATGGCACGCGCGAACTGACGACTGAGGAGGAACCGCTGACGCTGGAAGCGGCGATGCAGCGGGTCTTCACCTCGCCGCCGGTGGAGGGCGACAGCGTCGAGATCGCCGGACTGCCGCTGACAGTGACGCGGATGGAGGGGGCGCAGATCCTGCAGGTGGGGTTGTTGCTGCCGCGGCTGGAGGGGGATTCCGGCGGGCGGTTATGGCAGCGGCGGAGCAAAGTCGGCGCGGCGCCGGAGCAGGAGTAGGGCGCCCACGCGGGTGCAAAGGAAAAAAGCGGCCGAGGGCCGCTTTTTTCCTTTGTGAAAGGCTCTCCTGGCTTCAGTCGACCTTCGCCCCCGACACCTTCACGATCTGCGCATACTTCCTCAGCTCCCGCTGGATCAGCGCCGCAAACTGCTCCGGCGTGGTCGGTGCCGGCTGCGCGCCGATGCGCGCCAGGCGCGCCTTCATATCATCGGTCTTCAGGATCGCCACGATCTCGTGGTTGAGCCGCTCGACGATCTCGCGCGGCGTGTTGGCGGGCGCGAACACGCCAAACCAGGTCGAGATATCGAAACCCTCCAGCCCCAGTCCCTTGCCCGCCTCGGCAATGGTCGGCAGTTCCGGCAACGCCGCGGCGCGGCTGGCGGTGGTTACCGCGAAGGCTTTGAGCTTGCCCGCCTTGATATTGGCCGACGCCGAAGCCAGGTTGTCGAAGATCAGGTCGGTCTGGCCCGACAGCACCGACAACTGCGCGGGCGCGGCGCCGTTGTACGGGATATGGACCATGCTGATCTTCGCCATGCTCTTGAACAGCTCTCCCGACAGGTGGCCCGCGCTGCCGTTGCCGCCCGAGGCGTAGTCCAGCTTGCCCGGGTTCTTGCGCGCGTACGCGACCAGGTCGCGCACATTGTTGATATGCAGCTCGGCGGCCATGCCCGGGTGCATCACCAGCACGTTGGGCACGTCGGCCACCAGCGTGATCGGCGCGAAGTCTTTCACGGGGTCATTCGGCATCTTGCTGAACAGCGTCGGGTTGATGGCGTGCGTGGCCACCGCGCCCATGACGATGGTGTAGCCATCGGCCGGCTGCTTGGCGACATAGTCCGCGCCCAGGTTGCCGCCGGCACCCGGCTTGTTCTCCACCACCACCGGCTGGCCCAGGCTGTCGCGCAGCTTCTCGCCGATGGCGCGCGCGACGGTGTCGAGCGGGCCGCCGGCCGGGTAGGGCACCACGAAGCGGACCGGCTTGGTCGGGTAGGCATTGGTCGCCGCCACGGCGGCGGTGGCGGGCAGCAGGGCCGCCATCATGGCGGCGGCAAGCAGTTTCTTCAGCATGTCGGGACTACAGAGGATTGGGATGGTTAGCGGGCGCCGATGCCGCGCGCCATCATCACGGCGCACAGCGGCAGCAGGATCAGCAGGTGGGCTTCGATCATGACCCAGCGGCGCGCCGCCTTCAGCTCCGACGGCGGCGGCACGTAATCCGGCAGCCTGCGCGCCTGCTTGCGCCAGCGCGCAATGGCAAAGGTCGGCGGCAGCGAGCACAGCGCGATCAGCACGAACACGCCCACCTTGGCGTGGAACCAGGGGTTGTGCAAGTAGAAGTCGAGACCCTTGGCGCCGTAGATCAGGCGCAGCAGGCCGGTGCCCAGCACCACCATCGCGGACAGGAAGTAGAACAGGTCATACAGCGACAGGCGCCGCACCGCGGCCGGGGTGATTTCCGGGCGCAGCACCACCGCCTCGGCGGCCATCAGGGTGATCAGGACAAAGATGGCAAGGAAATGCAGGAAAGCCAGAATGGCATCGGTCAGCATGGGTTCTCCTTGGCTTTGCGCGAGCCGGCAGGGCGCCGGCCCGGGGGAAGGGACTTCAGTCGGGGACAGAACGGCTTCCGGAAAGCGCCGGCGGCAAGACACTGCCGCCGGCAGGAGGAGAATCTTACAGCACCCGGGCTACAACACGCCCTTGGCGCGCAGTGCTGCGATCTGCCCGGCGTCGTAGCCAAGCGTCTCGGCCAGCACCGCGTCGGTGTGCTCGCCCAGCAGCGGCGGGTGGCGCAGCGCCTCGGGGGGCGTCGCGCTCATCTTGATCGGGCTGCCGACCAGCTTGACCTCGCCGGCGCTCGGGTGGGGCAGGTCCACGCGCAGGCCGCGCGCCTTGACCTGGTCGTCCTGGAACACGTCGTCGAGCGCGTTGATCGGGCCGCACGGCACGCCGGCCGCCTCCAGGTCCTGGATCCATTGCGCGCGGGTGCGCGGGCGCACCATCTCGGCCAGGATCGGCACCAGCACGTCGCGGTTGGCCACGCGCTGCGGGTTGGTGGCAAAGCGCGGGTCGTCGGCCAGCTCGGGCCTGCCGCCGTCGGTGACGAACTTGCGGAACTGCCCGTCGTTGCCCACCGCCACGATGATCCAGCCATCGGCGGCCTGGAAGGTCTGGTAGGGGACGATATTCGGGTGCGCATTGCCCCAGCGGCGCGGCGCCTCGCCGCTGGCCAGGTAGTTGGTGTTCATGTTGGCCAGCATCGCCACCTGCACGTCCAGCAGCGCCATGTCGATGTACTGGCCTTCGCCGGTGCGGTCGCGGTGCGCCAGCGCCGCCAGCACGGCGATGGTGGCGTACTGGCCAGTCATCAGGTCGGAGATGGCCACGCCGGCCTTCTGCGGGCCACCGCCCGGCAGGTCGTCGCGCTCGCCGGTCAGGCTCATGAAGCCGCCCATGCCCTGGATGATGAAGTCGTAGCCCGGGCGCGCGGCGTACGGGCCGGTCTGGCCGAAGCCGGTGACCGAGCAGTAGATCAGGTCGGGCTTGACCTGCCTGAGCGACTCATAGTCCAGGCCGTACTTTTTGAGTTGGCCGACCTTGTAGTTCTCCAGCACCACATCGCTCTGCGCGGCCAGCTCGCGCACGATCTGCTGGCCTTCCGGCGTGCTGATGTCGCAGGTGACCGAGCGCTTGTTGCGGTTGGCGGCCAGGTAGTAGGCGGCTTCGGCGGTGTCGCGCCCGTCTGAGTCCTTGAGCCAGGGCGGGCCCCAGGTGCGGGTATCGTCGCCGGCGCCGGGGCGCTCGATCTTGATCACATCGGCGCCGAAGTCGGCAAGGTTCTGGGCGCACCAGGGACCGGCAAGGACGCGGGTCAGGTCGAGAACGCGGAGATGGCTTAAGGCTCCCATGGCGGTAGGCGAAGGCTGAGGTAGGGCGGGGGAAGAATCGGAAAACCGGCTGCCTGCGCTGCGGTGCAGAGGGGGCGGCGCGGGTTGCCAGCACTGTATCACCGGGACTGAAGGAGGCGTGGTGCGGAGTGGCGGGCAAGGCGCTTTGCGTTGCGGGATTTGGGCGATAGCCGGCCGGCCCGCCGGCGCCCATGCCCGGCGTGGCCTGCGTGTCCTTTGGGGCTGGCTTGCCCGTATAATCAACGGTTTGCAAATCCAAAATCGACTCGTCGCGCCCTGCCATGCAGCGGCAAGCGTCCGCCATCCCATGAAAGTCTCAGACATTCGCAGCAAGTTCCTGCAGTTCTTCGAATCGAAGAGCCATACCGTGGTCCGCTCGTCCAGCCTGGTGCCGGCGAACGACCCGACGCTGCTGTTCACCAATTCCGGCATGGTGCAGTTCAAGGATGTGTTCCTGGGCACCGACAAGCGCCCGTACACCCGCGCCACCTCGGCGCAGCGCTCGGTGCGCGCCGGCGGCAAGCACAACGATCTGGAGAACGTGGGCTACACCGCCCGCCACCATACGTTCTTCGAGATGCTGGGCAACTTCTCGTTTGGCGACTACTTCAAGCGCGATGCCATCCTGTACGCGTGGGAGCTGCTGACCAAGACCTACCAGCTGCCGGCCGAGAAGCTGTGGGTGACGGTCTACGCCGAAGACGATGAGGCTTATGACATCTGGGCCAAGGAAGTGGGCGTGCCGGCCGAGCGCATCGTGCGCATCGGCGACAACAAGGGCGCGCGCTACGCCTCGGACAATTTCTGGCAGATGGCCGACACCGGCCCGTGCGGCCCGTGCTCGGAAATCTTCTACGACCACGGCCCGGAAGTGTGGGGCGGCCCGCCGGGATCGCCCGAGGAAGACGGCGACCGCTATATCGAGGTCTGGAACCTGGTGTTCATGCAGTTCAACCGCGACGAGCAGGGCAATATGACGCCGCTGCCCAAGCCGTGCGTGGACACCGGCATGGGCCTGGAGCGCATTGCCGCGGTGCTGCAGCACGTGCACAGCAATTATGAGATCGACCTGTTCCAGGCGCTGATCAAGGCCGCCGCGCGTGAAACCCATATCGACAACCTGAACCAGAACTCGCTGAAGGTCATTGCCGACCATATCCGCGCGTGCTCGTTCCTGATCGTCGACGGCGTGATCCCCGGCAACGAAGGCCGCGGCTACGTGCTGCGCCGGATCATCCGCCGCGCCATCCGCCACGGCTACAAGCTGGGCCAGAAGACCCCGTTCTTCCACAAGATGGTGGCCGATCTGGTCGAGCAGATGGGCCAGGCCTATCCCGAGCTGGCCGAGGCGCAGTCGCGCGTGACCGAAGTGCTGAAGGCCGAGGAAGAGCGCTTCTTCGAGACCATCGAGAACGGCATGTCGATCCTGGACGCCGCGCTGGTCGAGCTCAAGCTCAAGGGCGGCAAGACGCTGGACGGCGAGCTGGCGTTCAAGCTGCACGACACCTTCGGCTTCCCGCTGGACCTGACGCAGGACGTGTGCCGCGAGCAGGAAATCGGCGTGGATGAAGCCGCGTTTGATGCCGCGATGAACCGCCAGCGCGAGCAGGCGCGCGCGGCCGGCAAGTTCAAGATGGCCGCAGGGCTGGAGTACAGCGGTGACAAGACGGTGTTCCATGGCTACGAGAAGCTGGAGCTGCCGCAGGCCAAGGTCGCCGCGTTGTATGTGGACGGTGCCGCAGTCGACGCGATGCAGCCGGGCCAGACCGGCGTGGTCGTGCTCGACAACACCCCGTTCTACGCCGAATCCGGCGGCCAGGCCGGCGACCAGGGCGTGCTGAAGGCAGGCAATGCTGTCTTCGCCGTGGCTGACACGACCAAGATCCAGGCCGACGTGTTCGGCCACCAGGGCACGCTGGAAGGCGGCGCGCTGAAGGTGGGCGATGCCGTGACGGCACAGGTCGACGCGCTGCGCCGTGCGCGCACCGTGCGCAACCACTCGGCCACCCATCTGATGCACAAGGCCTTGCGTGAAGTGCTGGGCAGCCACGTGCAGCAGAAGGGCTCGCTGGTGGATGCGGACAAGACCCGCTTCGACTTCTCGCACAATGCGCCGCTGACGGACGAACAGATCCGCCGCGTGGAAGAGATCGTCAACGCCGAGATCCTGCGCAACGACGACACGCATGCCGAGATCATGCCGTTCGATGACGCGGTCAAGAGCGGCGCGATGGCGCTGTTCGGCGAGAAGTACGCGGATGATGTGCGCGTGCTGTCGATCGGGACGTCGAAGGAACTGTGCGGCGGTACCCATGTGCACCGCACCGGCGATATCGGGCTGTTCAAGATCGTGATGGAAGGTGGTGTGGCTGCCGGCATCCGTCGCGTGGAAGCCATCACCGGCGATAACGCGCTGCATTACCTGCAGAAGCTGGATGCGAAGCTGAACGAAGCTGCGGCTGCGCTGAAGGCCCAGCCGTCGGAACTGGTGCCGCGTATCGGCCAGGTGCAGGACCAGGTGCGTGCGCTGGAGAAGGAGCTCGAGCGGCTGAAGAGCAAGCTGGCGGCCTCGCAGGGCGATGAGCTGGCTGCGCAGGCGGTCGACATCAAGGGGCTGAAGGTGCTGGCGGCCCAGCTCGATGGCGCCGACGTGAAGACGCTGCGCGAGACCATGGACAAGCTTAAGGACAAGCTGCAGAGCGCGGCTATCGTGCTGGGTGCGGTGTCCGATGGCAAGGTCAGTCTGATTGCTGGTGTGACTGCCGATGCGACGGGCAAGGTGAAGGCTGGCGAGCTGGTCAACTTTGTCGCCCAACAGGTGGGGGGCAAGGGTGGTGGCCGGCCGGATATGGCACAGGCTGGTGGTACCGAGCCTTCCAAGCTGCCGCAGGCGTTGGCTGGGGTCAGCGAGTGGGTGGCTTCTAAGGTTTGATGGCCTTCGGTTTGTTAGGTGAATGAGGGGCGCTTCGGCGCCCCTTTTTCTCGGATATGCGTTTGGGCGATGATCGACGGTCCGGCCCGGCCCGGCTGGTGACATGTTGCAGCTGTTGAACCGCTCGGTTCAACAACGACAACATGTCACCAGCCGCGAAAGCCCTTGAATCCCAGCCGCCCGAGCGGTCGAGCAACGACAACATGTCACCAGCAACGCGGGCCGTCGCTCATCGACAAGCCGTAACCTGTAGCGAGACCTCCCCACCCTTCACCCCTTTTCCCCCTTGCTCCCTAACACCGTCAACAACTCCATCGGCATCGGAAACACGATCGTCGAACTCTTATCCCCCGCAATCTGCGTCAACGTCTGCATATAGCGCAGTTGCATCGCCTGCGGCTGCCGCGCCAGCATCTGGGCCGCTTCGAGCAGCTTCACCGAAGCCTGCAACTCACCCTCGGCATGGATCACCTTGGCGCGCCGCTCGCGTTCCGCTTCGGCCTGCCGCGCAATCGCGCGGATCATGGTTTCGTTCAGGTCGACATGCTTGATCTCGACGTTTGATACCTTGATGCCCCAGCCGTCGGTCTGCGCGTCCAGCGCCTGCTGGATGTCGAGATTGAGCTTCTCGCGCTCGGCCAGCATTTCATCCAGTTCGTGCTTGCCCAGGACCGAGCGCAGCGTGGTCTGCGCCAGCTGGCTGGTGGCTTCGAGGAAGTTCGCCACCTGGATGATGGCGCGTTCCGGGTCCACCACGCGGAAGTACACGACCGCGTTCACCTTCACCGAGACGTTGTCGCGAGAAATGACGTCTTGTGGCGGCACGTCCATCACCACGGTGCGTAGGTCCACCCGCACCATCTGCTGCACCGCGGGGATGATCAGCACCAGGCCCGGCCCCTTGACCTTCCAGAAGCGTCCCAGCATGAACACCACGCCGCGTTCGTACTCGCGCAGCACGCGGAATGCCGTGATGACTAACAGCGCCAACAGGAAGATCAAACCGCCGAAGCTGAATCCGAAGGCCATGGTCAGGCTCCCTTGTCTGGGGTCGGTTGGGGTGGAGTTGGAGAGAGCGGGGCGTTGCCGGCGGCGACCACGTCAAGCACCAGGCCGTGCCGGGCGGTGACCAGCACCGGTGTGCCGCGCGCCAGCGGGGTGGCGCTACGCACACGCCAGTTCTCGCCGCGCACCATGGCCCAGCCTTCATCGCGCAGGTCGTCCAGCAGTTCGCCGCGGCTGCCGACCAGCGTGTCGGCGCCGCTGACCACCGGCCGCTTGCGCGAGCGCACCAGCACTGCCGACATGCCGAACACGAAGATCGCCGACATCGCCGACAGCGCCGCCACCATCGGCAGCGGTACGCCGAAGCCCGGCACGTCGGTGTCGATCAGCATCACGGCGCCGAAGGCAAAGGCAATGATGCCTCCGACCCCCAGCGCGCCGAAGGTCGGCAGGAACAGCTCCGCCACCATGCAGCCGATGCCCAGTGCCACCAGCGCCAGCCCGGCGTAGTTCACGGGCAGCATGTGCAGCGCGAACAGCGCCACCAGCAGGCAGATCGCGCCGGCGATGCCGGGCACCACCATGCCGGGAGTGGAGAACTCGAAGATCAGCCCGTAGATGCCGATCATCAGCAGCATCAGCGCCACGCTCGGTTCGGTGATCACGGCCAGGAAGCGGCTGCGCCAGTCCGGTTCCAGTTCGACCACCGGCGCATTGGCGGTGTGCAGCACGCTGTCCTTGCCGCCGGCCGCGGTGAGCTTGCGGCCTTCGACCTGGCGCAGCAGCGCGGGCAGGTCGGGGGCGACAACGTCGATCACGCGTTGCGCCAGCGCCTCGTTGGCGGACAGGCTGACCGATTCGCGTACCGCACGCTCGGCCCACTCGGCATTGCGCCCGCGCAGCTGCGCCAGTCCGCGGATATAGGCCGAGGCGTCGTGCATCTGCTTGCGCGCCATGGTGTCGGCGCCGGCCGGTTCGCTGGCCGGGGCGGAAGCGGGGCTGGCGCCGGGCAGGGCGTCGGGCCGCTGCGGTCCGCCGATGCCGACTTGCACCGGGGTCGCGGCCCCCAGGTTGGTGCCGGGCGCCATCGCCGCGATGTGGCTGGCGTAGAGGATGTAGGTGCCGGCGCTGGCGGCGCGCGCGCCGCCCGGGTAGACGTAGCTGGCGACCGGCACCGGCGAGGCCAGGATCGCCTGGATGACCTCGCGCATCGACGCATCCAGCCCGCCGGGGGTGTCCATTTCCAGCACCACCAGCTGGGCGCCGGCCTCGCGGGCGCGCGCCATGCCGCGCAGGACAAAGCTGGCGCTGGCGGGGCCGACCGCGCCCTTGAGCGGGATCACATAGACCGGCGCCGTGGCGGTGGCGGCCGGTGCCGAAGCGGGACCGGACGGCGGTGCGGCGCGGGCATGGAAACTGGCGAGTGTGCTGGCGAGCGCGGCGGCGCAGCACGCCAGTGCCAGGCCGGCCAGCAGGCGGCCGTGCAACAGCCGAAGGGCCCGCGCGAGCGCGGTGGCAAGTTTCATCAGGAGGGCGGGGCACGCAGAGTGCCGTGGTGGCGCCACTTCTAGTGTAGGCCACCGGGCACATCTTGCACGGGGACGTACCGCTGTCCCCGCTTGCGGTGCTCAGGCTGCCGCCAGTTCAGGCTTGCCGGCGGGGCCCGGCGCTTGCGCGGTCAGGGCGTCGACCAGCGCATGCAGTGCCGCGCTGGCCATGGCCGGGTGCCAGGCCAGCATGGTGCGCACGCGCCCCGCCGCGCCCAGGCTGTGCTGGCTGATGGCCGGCAGGTCGCGGTACAGACCCAGCACCGAGCGCGGCACGATCGCCGCGCCGATGCCGGCCGCCACGCAGGCGACGATGGCGTGATACGAGCCCAGTTCCAGCACGCGCGGCGGCGGCGCATCGCCGGTGGCGTACCAGGCTTCGACCCGCGCGCGGTAGTTGCAGCCTGGCTCGAACGCCAGCAGCGTCGGCACTTCCAGGTCGGCGGCGGTGCGGATCGGGCGATGGCGCTCGCGCGCGATCACCACCAGTTCTTCCTCGAAGGCCGGGATGGTGGACAGCGCCGGGTCGGGGACCGGCTCGGCGACAAAGGCGCAGTCGACCTCGAAGCGCGCCAGCGCATCCAGCGCCTGGCGCGTGGCCAGCGTGACCAGCTCCAGCTGCACCTCCGGCCACGCCTGGTGGTACGCGGCGAGTACATTGGGCAGCCGGCTGGCCGCGGTGCTTTCCATCGAGGCGATGCGCAGCCGCCCGTGCGGGCGTGCCGGCAGGACCGCTTGGCGGGCCTCGTCAGTCAGCTTCAGGATGCGGCAGGCGTAGTCGAACAGGGTCTGGCCGGCGGGCGTCAGCACCATGCGCCGGCCGTCGCGCACGAACAGCTCGACGCCGAGCGACTGCTCGAGCTGGCGGATGCGGGTCGTCACATTGGACTGGACCCGGTGCAGCCGCTCGGCCGCGCGGGTGATGCCGCCGGCTTCGACCACGGTGCGGAAGATTTCGAGGGCAGCGATATCCATGGACGGTGGCTCCTGAACATACATCTCGTATCCAGATGCTTTGCGTCTGGATAATTCATTTTTCGGGATGATTTTGCAAGCGTAGCATACAGAGATCGCAATGCAACCGCTGCCCCCGGACAGCCACCGACATGCCCAACCTGCACAGCATCGATCCTGAACACGCCGCGGCCACCGGCGCCGGCCTGGCCGCGCGGGCGGGTGCGCGCAAGGCCGGGCCGGTGGCGGTGGCGATGGCCGGGCTGGTGTCGCTGGCGGTGGTGATGGGCATCGGCCGCTTCGCCTTTACGCCGCTGTTGCCGCTGATGCTGCACGACGGCAGCGTCACGCTGCACCAGGGCGGCTGGCTGGCAACGGTCAACTACATCGGCTATTTCCTCGGTGCCGCCGTGTGCATGTTTATCCGCCCCGATGCGGTGCGGATGGTGCGCTGGGGTTTGGTGGCCACGGTGCTGCTGACGCTCGGCATGGCACTGCCCGGCGGCATGCCGGCCTGGTCGCTGTGGCGCACCGCCGCGGGCGTGGCCAGCGCAGTGGTGATGGTCTACACCGCCGGCTGGTGCCTGCAGCGGCTGGCGGAGCTGGGCAAGCCCGAGCTCGCCGGGCTCATCTTCTGCGGGCCGGGGCTGGGCATCGTGGTCACCGGCCTGGGCACCTCCGGCATGGTCGGCGCGGGCTGGCATGCCGACTACGGCTGGCTGGCGTTCACGGCGTTGGCCGCCGTACTGGTGGCAGCAGTGTGGCGCGTGTTCGTGCCGGAGCCGGCGCCGGTGCCGAGCGCCGCCGTGCAGGAAGACGTTCCGGCAGACAACCACGCCGCCCGGCTCGACGCCCAGACCTGGACCCTGACGCTGGCCTACGGCCTGGCCGGCTTCGGCTACATCATCACCGCGACCTTCTTGCCGGTGATCGCGCGTGAAGCGCTGCCGGGCACGGTCTGGGCCGACCTGTTCTGGCCGATCTTCGGCGCCGGCGTGGTGGCGGGCGCCTTGCTGGCCACCCGGATCGGCATGGCGCACGACAGCCGCAAGCTGCTGACGATTGCCTACGGCATGCAGGCGCTGGGCGTGGCGCTGGCGGTGGCGTTTCCGACCGTAGTGGGCTTCGCGCTGAGCAGCCTGCTGGCGGGGCTGCCGTTCACCGCGCTGGTGGCATTTGCGATGCGCGAGGCGCGCCGGCTGTGGGGCCCGCACGCGCCGCGCCTGATGGGCCTGATGACGGCGTCTTACGGCCTCGGCCAGATCGCCGGGCCGCCGCTGGCGACCGCGCTGGTGGCGCGCACCGGCGGCTTCGCCAGCTCGCTCGCGTGCGCGGCGGCGTCGCTGCTGCTGGGGGCGCTGGTGTTCGCCTGGATGCGCCGCGCCTGGCCGCTGGAAGGCGCCCGGAGCTGACCGGCAAGGTGCGCTACAGTATTGCCTTTGCCGCCTGAAGCGCCACGCGTTGCGGCTGCGTCCCGCAGCCATGCGGCCGGTGGCGCGGCACAGAAGGCCGGGGCCGTACCCGGCACGCGAGAGCGGGCGGCGCAGGAGCGACCCCCATGTCTTTTGCCTTGCAGCCCGCGCGTGCCGCGGGCACTGCCCAGCCCGTTTCCGCCGAAGAGCAGCGCGTGCGCGTGGATCTTGCCGCCGCCTACCGCCTGGCCGCGCGCGAGGGTTGGGATGACCTGATCTACACCCATATCTCCGCCACGGTCCCGGGCGAGCCCGACCACTTCCTGATCAACCCCTTCGGCTTTGCCTTCGACGAGATCCGCGCCAGCGACCTGGTCAAGATCAACGGCCGCGGCGAGGTTGTCGGCGAAACCGTGCATCCGGTCAATGTGACCGGCTTCGCGCTGCATGCCGCGGTGCATGCGGCACGCCCCGACGCGATGTGCGTGATGCACCTGCATAACACCGCCGGCATCGCGGTGTCGGCGCAGGCCGCCGGGCTGTTGCCGCTGTCGCAGCACGCGCTGCGCTTCCACGGCCGCATCGCTTATCACGATTACGAAGGGCTGGCCTTCACCCCCGCCGAAGGCACGCGCCTGACTGCCTCGCTGGACGAGCATCCCGCCATGCTGTTGCGCAACCATGGCACGCTGACGGCAGGCCGCACTGTGGCCGAGGCCTATGTGCTGATGGCGACGCTGATCAAGGCGTGCGAGATCCAGATCGCCGCGCAGGCGGGCGGCGCGCTGGTGCAGCCCGACGCCGCCGTGGCGCACAAGGCGTCCGAGCAGCTCTACGACAACGGCGCGGTCGAGGGCGCGATGGAGTGGCCCGCGTTGCTGCGCAAACTGGATAGAATCGATCCCTCGTACCGGGACTGATCCCCGGCGACAAGATCAATCAAGCACAGGAGCATTGCATGCCGACTTTCCACGTTGAAATGTTTGAAGGCCGTACCATCGAGCAGAAGCGCAAGTTCGTCGAGGAAGTGACGCGCGTCAGCTGCGAAACCCTGGGCTGCTCGGCCTCGGCCGTCGACATCATCATTACCGATATCAAGCGCGAGAACTGGGCCACCGGCGGCGAGCTGTGGGCCGACAAGAAGTAGGACCCGGCCAGCCTTGCACTGAACCCCATGCAGCACTTCGCCTCTGACAACTACGCCGGCTTCTGCCCGGAATCGCTGAAGTATTTCCTGGAAGCCAACGCCAGCGGCCACGAACAGGCCTATGGCGACGATACGTGGACGCAGAAGGTCTGCGACCGCATCCGCGAGCTGTTCCAGACCGACTGCGAAGTGTTCTTCGTGTTCAACGGCACGGCGGCCAACTCGCTGGCGCTGTCGGCGCTGTGCCAGTCGTACCACTCGGTGATCTGCCACGAGCTGGCGCATATCGAGACCGACGAATGCGGCGGCCCGGAGTTCTTCTCCAACGGTTCCAAGCTGCTGACCGCGCCCGGCGCCGACGGCAAGCTGACGCCCGATGCGATCGAGGCGCTGGTGACGCGCCGCTCCGATATCCACTACCCCAAGCCCAAGGTTGTCTCGCTGACGCAGTCGACCGAAGTCGGCACGGTCTACACGGTGGAAGAGGTGCGCGCGATCGCCGCCATCGCCAAGCGCCGCCAGCTGCGCGTGCATATGGACGGCGCGCGCTTTGCCAACGCGGTGGCGTCGCTGGGCGTGCATCCGTCCGAGATTACCTGGCGCGCCGGCGTCGACGTGCTGTGCTTCGGCGGCACCAAGAACGGCCTGCCGGTGGGCGAGGCGGTGGTGTTCTTCGACCGCCGCCTGGCCGAGGACTTTGCCTACCGCGTCAAGCAGGCCGGCCAGCTGGCGTCGAAGATGCGCTTTATCTCGGCGCCGTGGCTGGGTTTGCTCGAGAACGACGTATGGCTCGCCAACGCGCGCCATGCCAATGCGATGGCGCAGCTGCTGCAGCAGCGCATCGCCGATATCCCCGGCGTGCGCATCATGTTCCCGACGCAATCCAACGCGGTCTTTGCCGAGCTGCCGCTGCCGGCGATCGAGGCGCTGCGCGCGAAGGGGTGGCGGTTCTACACCTTTATCGGCGCCGGCGGCTGCCGCTTCATGTGTGCGTGGGACCTGCAGCCGCAGACGGTGGAGGCGCTGGCCGCCGACATGCGCGCGGCCTGCGGCGGCTGAGACAGCCGCCACCATACCGATAACGACGAGACACCTTCAGGAGCCCCCTATGCAATACCGATTCTGCCCGCAGTGCGGCGCGCCGCTGGAGGTGCTGCCGCTGTCCGGCCGCGAACGCCACGCCTGCGTGCAGCAGGAATGCGGCTTCGTGCACTGGAACAACCCGCTGCCGGTGCTGGCGGCGGTTGTCGAGTACCAGGACAAGCTGCTGCTGGCGCGCAATGCCGCCTGGCCGGAGAAAATGTTTGCGCTGGTGACGGGCTTCCTGGAGCGCGACGAGCCGCCCGAGCTGGGCGTGGCGCGTGAGCTGAAAGAGGAGACCAATCTCGATACCGAGTCGGTGTCGCTGATCGGCGTCTACGAGTTCATGCGCAAGAACGAGCTCATCATCGCGTACCACGTCAAGGCGACCGGCACCGTTGAGCTGTCCGAGGAACTGGCCGAGTACAAGCTGGTGGCGCCGGAGGATGTGCGTGTGTGGTCGGCCGGCACCGGCTTCGCCGTGGCCGACTGGCTGGCCGCGCGCGGCTACCCGGTGCGCTTCTTCGACCGCCAGACCGGCGAAGACATCCCGGATCCGCGGCGCCCGCACGACTTCAGCCTGCTCGGGGCTTCGCTACAATACCGCTTGTAGACCAACCAAAGTCCCCGGACATCGAAGGAAGAGACGAATGGAGTTCCAGAAAGAAGTGGATGCGCGCGGCCTGAACTGCCCGCTGCCGATCCTGCGCACCAAGAAGGCCCTGGCCGATATGGCCAGCGGCGACGTGCTCAAGGTGCTGGCGACCGATCCCGGCGCCACGCGCGATTTCCAGGCCTTTGCCAAGCAGACCGGCAATGAGCTGATTTCGCACTCGGAAGTCGACAAGGTGTTCGTGTTCTACATGCGCCGTCGCTGAGCCGCACGCCGCGGGCCTGACAAAGAAAAAGCCGCTCGAAAGCGGCTTTTTCTATGGCTGCGCGGAGCGCCGGGGTCACTTGGGTCCGGTCAGATGCTCGCGCGATTCCAGGTAGGCGCTGAACTCCTCGCCCACTTCCGGGTGCTTGAGTGCAAACTCCACGGTCGCCTTCAGGTAGCCCAGCTTGCTGCCGCAGTCATAGCGGCGGCCCTCGTAGCGATAGGCCAGCACCTGCTCCTGGCTTAGCAGGGACTGGATCCCGTCGGTCAGCTGGAACTCGCCGCCGGCACCCGGCTTCAGTTCGCGCAGGTGGTCGAAGATGCGCGGCGTCAGGATGTAGCGGCCGACCACGCCGAGGTTGGACGGCGCGTCTTCCGGCGCCGGCTTCTCCACGATGTTCGACACCTTGATCACGCCCGGTTCCCACTCGCGGCCCTCGATCACCCCGTACGAACGGCTCTGCTCCGGCGTGATTTCCTCGACGCCCAGCACGGAGCAGTTGTAGTGGTTGTAGGTATCCACCATCTGCTTCATCACCGGCGGGTTGCCGTCGATCAGGTCATCGGCCAGCATGATCGCGAACGGGGTGTCGCCGACCAGCTTGGCGGCGCACAGCACCGCATGGCCCAGGCCCAGCGCCTCGGGCTGGCGCACGTAGTAGCACTCGACATTGGCGGGCTTGATCGAGCGCACCACGTCCAGCAGCGCCTGCTTGTTCTTGGCCTCGAGCTCCACTTCCAGTTCGTAGGCCTTGTCGAAATGGTCCTCGATGGCGCGCTTGGAGCGGCCGGTGACAAAGATCATCTCGGTAATGCCAGCGGCCATGGCTTCTTCCACGGCGTACTGGATCAGCGGCTTGTCTACTACCGGCAGCATTTCCTTCGGGCTGGCCTTGGTGGCTGGCAGGAAGCGGGTGCCCAGGCCCGCGACCGGGAAGACGGCCTTGGTGACGCGATTTTCCATATCAGGTGTACCTCTCAGATGCTGGTTCATAACCCTGCCAGCCATTGCCGGCGCCGTCTGTCCGGTTCCGTCCGACGAAGCGGGCGGAATCTCGGCCTGGCAGGGGCGTCCTGGCTGCCCGTCAGGCCGGCAGCCGTTGTAGCTGGCCCTGCAGCTTGGCCAGCGTCTGCTCGAAATCGGCCAGGCGCTGTGTCTCTTGCGCCACCACCGCGGGCGGCGCCTTGGCGACAAAGCTCTCGTTGGACAGCTTTGCGCGGCACTTGCCGATTTCTCCACCGATGCGCTCGACTTCCTTCGACAGGCGCACCCGTTCGGCGGCGACGTCGATCTCGATCTTCAGCAACAGGTGGTTGCCCCCGGCAATGGCGACCGGCGCACCAGCGCCTTCAGCCTGCAGGGAGACTTCATCTTCGAAGACCCGAACCTCAGAAAGTTTCGCCAAGGCCTGGATATGTGCGCTGGCCGCCTTCAGGAAGGCGCTGTCGCCCTCCGCATACAGCGGGATGCGCTGCGCCGGCGAGATGTTCATCTCGCCACGCAGGTTTCGGCACGCATCGATCACTTCCTTCAAACGCGCGACCCATTGCTCGGCCGCTTCGTCGATCTTGGCGACTGCCGGCAGTGGGTAGGGCTGCAGCGCGATGGTTTCGGAGCCGTCGCCCTTGCCGCGGCCAGCCAGCGGCGCGACCTTCTGCCACAGTTCTTCGGTGATGAACGGGATGATCGGATGCGCCAGGCGCAGCACCGTTTCCAGCACGCGCAGCAGCGTGCGGCGGGTGGCGCGCTGCTGGGCCTCGGTGCCGTTCTGGATCTGCACCTTGGCCAGTTCCAGGTACCAGTCGCAGTACTCGTCCCAGACGAACTTGTAGATCGCGTTGGCGATATTGTCGAAGCGGTACTCAGTAAAGCCCTTCTCGACGTCGGCCTCCACGCGCTGCAGCAGCGACACGATCCAGCGGTCGGCCTGCGAGAAGTCCAGGTAGCCGTCCGGGCCGCAGTCGTTGTTGCACGGGCCCATGCCGCAGTCATGGCCCTCGGTGTTCATCAGCACGAAGCGGGTCGCGTTCCACAGCTTGTTGCAGAAGTTGCGGTAGCCCTCGCAGCGGCCGGTGTCGAAGTTGATATTGCGGCCCAGCGTGGCCAGCGACGCGAAGGTGAAGCGCAGCGCGTCGGCGCCGAAGGCGGGAATGCCCTCGGGGAATTCCTTCTTCGTCTTCTTCTCGATCTTGGGCGCGTCCTTGGGGCGGCGCAGGCCGGTGGTGCGCTTCTTCAGCAGCGTGTCCAGGTCGATGCCGTCGATCAGGTCGACCGGGTCGAGGGTGTTGCCCTCGGACTTGCTCATCTTCTTGCCTTCCGAATCGCGCACCAGGCCGTGCACGTAGACGGTATGGAAGGGGATCTTGCCGGTGAAGTGCTTGGTCATCATGACCATGCGCGCCACCCAGAAGAAGATGATGTCGTAGCCGGTGACCAGCACCGACGACGGCAGGAAGTGCTGCAGCTCGGGCGTTTCCTCGGGCCAGCCCAGCGAAGAGAACGGCACCAGCGCCGACGAGAACCAGGTGTCGAGCACGTCTTCCTCGCGGCGCAGCGCGCCGGTGCTGCCGGCGGCCCTGGCCTTGGCGACAGCTTCCTCTTCGGTGCGGGCGACGAAGCAGTTGCCGGCATCGTCGTACCACGCCGGGATCTGGTGGCCCCACCAGAGCTGGCGGGAAATACACCAGTCCTGGATATTGCCCAGCCACTGGTTGTAGGTGCTGATCCAGTTCTCCGGCACCAGCTTGATCTCGCCGCTCTGCACGGCTTCGAGCGCCACCTCGGCGATCGAGCGGCCGGGGTAGAAGGTGCCTTCCGGCGCGGGCTTGCTCATCGCAACGAACCACTGGTCGGTCAGCATCGGCTCGATCGCGCTGCCGGTGCGCTCGCTGCGCGGGGTCATCAGCTTGTGCTTCCTGACTTCGACCAGCAGGCCGCGCTTGTCGAGGTCCTCGACGATGGCCCGGCGCGCGTCGAAGCGGTCCAGCCCGGCGTAGGCCGCCGGCGCGTCGGCGACGATCTTCGCGTCCAGCGTCAGGATCGACAGCTGCGGCAGGTTGTGGCGCTGGCCGACGGCGTAGTCGTTGAAGTCATGGCCCGGGGTCACCTTGACCACGCCGGTGCCGAATTCACGGTCGACGTATTCGTCGGCGATCACCGGGATCTGGCGGCCGGTCAGCGGCAGGTGCACGAACTTGCCGATCAGGTGCGCGTAGCGCTCGTCTTCCGGGTGGACCATCACGGCCACGTCGCCCAGCATGGTTTCCGGGCGGGTAGTGGCCACGGTCAGGTCGGTCAGGCCGCCCTTGGGGTCGGCCTCGACCAGCGGATAGCGGATATGCCAGAGCGAGCCTTCTTCCTCGACGCTTTCGACTTCCAGGTCAGAGACGGCGGTGCCCAGCACCGGGTCCCAGTTGACCAGGCGCTTGCCGCGATAGATCAGGCCCTGCTCATGCAGGCACACGAAGGCTTCGGTGACCGCCTGCGACATCTCCGGCGACATGGTGAAGTACTCGCGGCTCCAGTCGATCGACGCGCCCATGCGCCGCACCTGGCGGGTGATGGTCGAGCCCGACTCTTCCTTCCAGGCCCACACCTTCTCGGTGAACTTCTCGCGGCCCAGGTCATGGCGCGACACGCCTTCGCCTTCAAGCTGGCGCTCCACCACGATCTGCGTGGCGATGCCGGCGTGGTCGGTGCCCGGCACCCACAGCGTATTGGCCCCCGCCATGCGCGCGTGACGCGTCAGCCCGTCCATGATGGTCTGGTTGAAGGCGTGGCCCATGTGCAGCGTGCCGGTCACATTGGGCGGCGGCAACTGGATCGCAAAGTCCGGGCGGGCGGGGTCGAAGGTCGGCTTGGCAATGCCACGCTTCTCCCACTTGGGGCCCCATTTCGCCTCGATGGCGGCGGGTTCGAAGCTCTTGGCAAGCGATTGGTCTTGGGCGGTCATGCTGGATGTCAAGGTTGGGTGCGTCGCAGGGCGGTGCGGCGGCCTGCGCCTGGCAGCCTACGCCGGCCGGTGGGGCCGGCCTTGCGCCAGTGAAACGCCAAATTATACGGGGGCGGACCGGCCGCTGCCTATTCCGTGGGCGAGGGGGGCGCCGGCAAAGCCTTGCCGGCGCCGGTTTGCGCGCGCGGGGCGGGGCCGTTTCGTTCGCTCGGAAGTGACGGATCGGACAGGGCCGACCGGTATAATCGACGCCATTCCACAAGGCCTCTCCGATGTCCGACCTGCTTGCCAACCTGAACGCCGAACAACTAGCCGCCGTGACCCTGCCTGACGAGCCGGCGCTGATCCTGGCGGGCGCGGGCAGCGGCAAGACCCGCGTGCTGACCACGCGCATCGCCTGGCTGATCCAGAACGGGCACGTCTCGCCGGCGGGCATCCTGGCGGTGACCTTCACCAACAAGGCCGCCAAGGAAATGCAGACACGCTTGTCCGCGATGCTGCCGATCAACACCCGCGGCATGTGGATCGGCACCTTCCACGGCCTGTGCAACCGCATGCTGCGTGCGCATTTCCGCGACGCCGGCCTGCCGCAGACCTTTGCCATCCTGGACAGCCAGGACCAGCTCTCGGCGCTCAAGCGGCTGTTGAAGTCGCTCAACGTCGACGACGAGAAATACCCGGCCAAGAACCTGCAGTACTTCATCAACAACGCCAAGGAGCAGGGCCTGCGCCCGGCCGACGTCGAGGCCAACGACGACTTCAACAAGCGCTTCGTCGACCTCTACGCCGCCTACGACCTGCAGTGCCAGCGCGAGGGCGTGGTCGACTTTGCCGAGCTGCTGCTGCGCTGCTATGAGCTGCTGCGCTACAACGACGCCATCCGCCAGCACTACCAGCACCGCTTCCGCCATGTGCTGGTCGACGAGTTCCAGGACACCAACGTGCTGCAGTACCAGTGGCTCAAGCTGCTGGCCGGCTACGGCACGCAGAACCCGGCCGCGGTGTTTGCCGTGGGCGACGACGACCAGAGCATCTACGCCTTCCGCGGCGCCAACGTCGGCAATATGCGCGACTTCGAGCACGAGTTCCGCGTGCGCCGGATGATCAAGCTGGAGCAGAACTATCGCTCGCACGGGCATATCCTGGATTCGGCCAACCACCTGATCGCCCACAACGCACGCCGCCTGGGCAAGAACCTGCGCACCGACGCCGGCCACGGCGAGCCGGTGCGTGTGTTCCATGGCGGCTCGGACGGCCAGGAGGCCGCCTGGATCATCGACGAGATACGCGACCAGATCGCGCAGGGCGCCAGCCGCGCCGAGATCGCGATCCTGTACCGCAGCAACGCGCAGTCGCGCGTGATCGAGCATGCGCTGTTCTCCGCCGGCATCCCGTACCGCGTGTACGGCGGCCTGCGCTTCTTCGAGCGCGCCGAAATCAAGCACGCTCTGGCCTACATGCAGCTGCTGGAGAACCCGCGCAACGATGCCGCCTTTGGCCGCGTGGTCAATTTCCCGGCGCGAGGCATCGGCGCGCGCTCACTGGAAGTGCTGCAGGACATGGCGCGCCAGTACGACTGCGCGCTGGCCGAGGCGGTGGCCTACGTGCCCGGCGCGGCCGGCAGCAAGCTGGCGGCCTTCACGCGGCTGATCGAGCGGATGCGCGAGGACACCCGTCGTATGACGCTGGCCGAGACCGTCGAGTACGTGATCAACACCAGCGGCCTGATCACCCACTACCAGGGCGAGAAGGAAGGCCAGGACCGCATCGAGAACCTGCAGGAACTGGTGACGGCGGCGCAGGCCTTCGTGGTCGAAGAGGGCTATGGGCTGGATGCGCTGGCCGCCGTGATCCCCGTGGACCGCGCCGCGCCAACCCCGGTGCTGGCCGAAGGCGACCAGTCACAGCAAGTGCTGGACCCGGAGGCATTGCCCGTGGTGATGACGCCGCTGGTCGCGTTCCTGACCCATGCCTCGCTGGAGGCCGGCGACAACCAGGCCCAGGCCGGCCAGGACGCGGTGCAGATGATGACCGTGCACGCGGCCAAGGGGCTGGAGTTCGACGTGGTCTTTATCACCGGGCTGGAAGAAGGGCTGTTCCCGCACGAGAACAGCATGATGGACCCGGACGGCCTGGAAGAAGAACGGCGGTTGATGTATGTGGCGATCACGCGCGCGCGCCAGCGGTTGTTCCTGTCGTTCGCGCAAAGCCGCATGCTGCATGGCCAGACGCGCTATCACGTGCGCTCGCGCTTTTTCGAGGAACTGCCCGAGGCATCGCTCAAGTGGCTGACGCCGCCGGCGCAAAGCTACGGCGGCGTGCGCAAGCAGGAACGGGACAATGCGTGGGGCCGCGACTGGTTCCGCAAGCCCGAGGACGTGCCCTACACCGGCACCCGCCCGACCGGCGGCATGGACAACGGCAACGGCTATGCCGATGCCAAGCGCGAGGCCGGCACCGGCTTCCGCGTGGGCCAGTCGGTGTTCCACAACAAGTTCGGCGAAGGCGTGATCACGGCGCTGGAAGGCGAGGGCACCGACGCGCGCGCCAATATCAACTTCAAGCGCCACGGCGCCAAGTGGCTGGCGCTGTCGGTGGCGAAGCTGGATGCGATTGATTGAAGGGTAGAGGGACTTCGCGTGCGGCGGTTTGCTCCCCTCTCCCGCAAGCGGGAGAGGGGGCACACAATCAGCGGGGCTTTCAGGCGCCCGGCGCCATCGGCGCAGCAGGTTCCACCCCCGGCGGCGTGACATTGAAGCAACCCCGATACGTCGCATAGAACGAGCAGTACAGGATCGCCAGCATCAGCAGCGAGTAAGGCGTAACCAGGAAGGACAGCACCGTCTCCGCGCCAAAGGCGCTGAACACCGCCTCCAGCAAGAACGGAATCGCCACCAGCAGCATCGCGAACAGCACGGCATAGGTGAAGAACGCGCCGCGGTTGCGCCAGCACGCGGTCCAGCTGAAGAACAGCGCCTTGACCGGCGGCACGCCGTGCCAGGCGGCCAGCAGCGGCGCGAACCAGAACATCATCGCGATCGGCGCATACAGCACCGCGCCGATCAGCATCGCATAGTAGAGCTGGCGCACGGCCTCGGCCGACGGCGCCTCTTCCTTCAGCACGATCGGCACCAGTGCGCTCATGTCGACCACCGAGCCCGCGATCAGGCTCAGCACGAATACCAGCCCGGCGTAGATGCCGCCCAGCACCAGCAGGTTGCGCGTGGCTTCCTTGCCGTTGGCGCGAAAACCCGCCAACAGCACGGTGGGCAGCACGCGCTTGTTCTGGATCACATCGCGGCACGCGGTCATCACGCCGACCGAGAGGCCCGGCGTCACGACCAGCAGCGCGATGATGCCGATCAGCGGCACCACG
Organism: Ralstonia pickettii; assembly: GCA_050987995.1. Lineage (GTDB taxonomy): Bacteria > Pseudomonadota > Gammaproteobacteria > Burkholderiales > Burkholderiaceae > Cupriavidus > Cupriavidus pickettii_B. Next base: position 3,387,793 of record CP158803.1, on the reverse strand, counting down.
ATGGCGAGCTGCGCGGCGATCAGGTAGACGAACAGCAGCATCAGGAAAGTCAGCGGGTTCTTGCGGAACAGCCAGATGCCCTGGCGGAACCAGACGTAGCCTTCCTTGGCAGGGACTTCCAGTAATTGCATACGGATCAGATCCAGGGGAGCGGGGCGCTCGCGGGGTTCGCGTCGTGTCGCCGGCGCAGGATGCGTTCGAAATGGGTCGGGTCGTGCGGCTGCAGCATGTCGGCCTCGCGCGGCAGGTAGAAGTCCCACAGTCGCGATACCCAGAAGCGCAGCGCACCCGCGCGCAGCATGTCCTGCCAGTGCGCGGCCTCGGTGGCGCTCAGCGGCCTGACCGCATGATAAGCCCGCAGCAGTGCCTGCGCGCGGGCGTGGTCGAGTTCGCCGCTGGCCAGGTCGATGCACCAGTCGTTGACGGTGACCGCCAGGTCGAACAGCCACTTGTCGTTGCCGGCGAAGTAGAAGTCGAAGAATCCGCCCAGCCGGTGGCGGCCGCTGCCGTCCTCTTCAAACAGCACGTTGTCGCGGAACAGGTCGCAATGGCACGGGCCCTGGCCCAGGCTCGCATAGTCCGCGCTGGCGAAGAACGCGGCCTGGTGCGCGATCTCCTGCTGCAGCAGCGTACGCTGGCCGGCATCGAGAAAGGGCAGGATCTCGCGCTCGGTCTGCTGCCACCAGGGCAGGCTGCGCAGGTTGGGCTGTTGGCGCGGGTAGTCCTGGCCGGCCAGGTGCATGCGCGCCAGCATGTCGCCCACTTCGGCGCAGTGCTGCGCGTCGGGCGCCAGCTGCGAGGCACCCGGCAGCCGCGTGACGATGGTGGCCGGCTTGCCCTTGAGCGGGCGCAGGATCTCGCCGTCGCGCGCCGGGATCGGCGCCGGCACGCGGATGCCGCGCTCGGCCAGGTGTGCCATCAGGTGCAGATAGTAGGGCAGCTGTGCGAACGTCAGGCGCTCGAAGATGGTCAGCACGTACTGGCGCGTCTGGCCCTCGTGCTCCATGGTGAGGAAGAAATTGCTGTTCTCGATGCCAGAGGCGATGCCGCGCAGTTCGCGCACTTCGCCAAGGTCGAAATCCAGCAGCCAGCGGGCGATCTCGTCCTGCGAGACCGTGGTGAATACGGCCATACTCGTTGTGTGAAGCGAATCGGAAAGCGGCGGAGGCAGTTGCGGACAAAACGCGGTCCGCCGCCGCGGCATGACTGCCGGAGGGCCGGCGCGGCCCGGCTACGCCAGGCCGTGGGCTAGTCCAATGAATCAGTGGACGAAGTTCAGAACTTCAGGTTGACCGACGGCACGCGGTTGACGTCGTGCTCGCGGATCCTGGGCGAGCTGTCTTCCGGCTTGCTCATCTCATACCTGGTGCCGAAACCCGATTGGACCTGGATATCGGTGGCCCGGCCCTTGTTGCGGTACTCGCGCACCTGCGTGCCGTCGCGCTCGTTGAGCTGGAAGCTCGGCTGGCGCGGCTGGTTCAGCTGCGACTTGGCCGCCGGGGCAATCGGCTGGTTGTTGATCTGGTTCAGCTCCTGCTGGGTCAGCGCATTGCTTTGCTGCTCCTGGGCCAGCGCCAGGCCAGGCGCGGCCAGCGCCAGGGCGGCGGCCGCGATGGCGGCGATCCGGGCCGGGAACAGCCTGGCAGGTTCAGGTTCGTCAGCCACGGCAACGAACCGGGCGGACCGGACGGGTGAGGGGGAGGTCATCAGGTGCTCCTGTGCAGCGCTGCGGCGTATCGGGCACGCAGCGCCGCGGCATGCGGCAGTTTGACTGGCGGTGGGTCTGCGCCCCGGCGGCGCCGGGACTGGCAGACTGACAGGTTCCATTCTAGCAATTCCTGCCGTGCGCAGGCCGCAGCCGTGCCCCGTGGGGCACCTGCGCAACGGCGCAGTGTGCCGGCAACGCGGCTTGCGGCCGGGCGCAGGCCCCGCGCCCGGCCCGGCTGGTCTTACAGGTAGAACATTTCTTCCTTGGGCGGAATTGGCTTGTCACCGCCGCGGCGCTCGTAGTAGTCGTAGACCGCTTCCAGCACTTCGTGCGGTTCGTCCACGATCTTCATCAGGTCCAGGTCGTGCTCGGCGATCAGGCCCATCGGCAGCAGCGTGAAGCGGAACCAGTCCAGCAGACCCTTCCAGAAGCGGCTGCCGAACATGATCACCGGCACCGAGCGCGACTTGCCGGTCTGCACCAGCGTCAGCACCTCGGCCAGCTCGTCGAGCGTGCCGAAACCGCCCGGCATCACAATAAAGGCGTCGGAGTTCTTGACGAAGGTGACCTTGCGCGTAAAGAAGTGGCGGAAGCGCATGGCAATGTCCTGGTACGGATTGCCCTGCTGCTCGTGCGGCAGTTCGATGTTCAGGCCGACGCTGGCGGACTTGCCGGCGTGCGCGCCCTTGTTGGCCGCTTCCATGATGCCCGGGCCGCCGCCCGAGATCACGGCAAAGCCGGCATCGGAGAACAGCCGCGCGATCTCGATGGTGCGCTGGTAGTACGGCGAATCCTCGCGCAGGCGCGCGCTGCCGTAGATCGACACGGCCGGGCGGATCTCGGAGAGGTACTCGGTCGCCTCGATGAACTCTGCCATAATCGTGAACATTTGCCACGAAGCGCGCGCCTTCTTTGCGGTAGCGCGGTCTTCGTCGGCCAGCGCACGCAGGCTGGGAATCATCTTGCGCGGATTGGCACGCGCGGCCGCCGCGGCGGCCTTTTCGGCGGCCACTTCGGGCGGATGGCCCGCAGCGGCGGCATCGGCTGCGGCGGCTATGGCCGCGGCGTGTTCGGACGCAGCTTCCGGCGGGGGTTGTACGGTATCGCCGGAGATATCGGAAACGTCCGGATCAGCAAGGGGGGCGGTCGAAGCACCGCCTGCAGCGGCACCAGTCAATTTTGAGTCCATGGGAATGTCGGATAGTCCAAAAACACTCTTGCTCGTCGACGGATCGAGCTATTTGTATCGCGCTTATCACGCTCTGCCGGACCTGAGGAATGGAGAGGGTCTGCCCACAGGGGCAATCTACGGCATGATCAACATGCTGCGCAAGCTGCGCAGCGATTACCCGGCAGAGTATAGCGCCTGCGTGTTCGACGCCAAGGGCAAGACCTTTCGCGACGACATGTACCCGGCCTACAAGGAGCACCGCCCGTCCATGCCGGAAGACCTGGCGCGCCAGATCGAGCCGATCCATGAAGCCGTGCGCGCACTGGGCTGGCCGATCGTGGTGGTAGACGGTGTCGAGGCCGACGACGTGATCGGTACGCTGTCGCGCCAGGCCGCCGAGCAGGGCGTGCGCACGGTGGTGTCCACCGGCGACAAGGACCTGGCGCAGCTGGTCAACGACCAGGTCATGCTGGTCAACACCATGAGCGGCGAGGTGCTCGATCCCCCCGGCGTGGTGGCCAAGTTCGGCGTGCCGCCCGAGCGCATCATCGACTACCTGTCGCTGATCGGCGATGCGGTCGACAACGTGCCGGGCGTGCCCAAGGTCGGCCCCAAGACCGCAGTCAAATGGCTGGCCGAGCATGGTTCGCTCGAGGGCGTGATGGCCGCCGCCCCCGGCATCAAGGGCGTAGTAGGCGAGAACCTGCGCAATACGCTGGAGTGGCTGCCGATGGCGCGCAAGCTGGTCACGGTCAAGACCGACTGCGACCTGAGTGCTTCGGTGGCGGACTTCCACGCGCTGCGCGAAATCGGCGAAGACAAGGAAAAGCTGGTGGCGTTCTTCTCGCGCTACGGCTTCAAGAGCTGGCTGCGCGAAGCGACCGGCGAAAGCCTGCCCGATGCGCGCGCGCAGGCCCGCGCCCGCGCCGCGGCCAACGCGCCCGCGCAGGGCGGGCTGTTCGATGCGCCGGCCGCGGCAAGCGAAACGGCGGCGCAACCGGCCGACGAGGCCGCGCCGACCGAGATCCGCTACGAGACGGTCACCACCCAGGGCATGCTCGAGGACTGGATGCGGCGCATCGAGGCCGCGCCGCTGGTGGCGATCGACACCGAGACCACCTCGCTGGATCCGATGCAGGCGCAGCTCGTGGGCATCTCGCTGTCGGCCGCGCCGGGCGAGGCCTGCTATATCCCGGTGGCGCACCGCGGCCCGGACGTGGCCGGGCTGCCCGACCACGGCCAGCTCTCGCGCGAATTCGTGCTGGAGCGCATGCGCGCGTGGCTCGAGGATGCCAGCCGCCCCAAGCTCGGCCAGAACCTCAAGTATGACATCCATGTCTTCGCCAACCACGGCGTGACCATGCGCGGCGTGGTCCACGACACCATGCTGCAGAGCTACGTGCTGGCGTCGCACCGCAACCATGGCATGGACAGCCTGGCCGAGCGCCTGCTGAACCTGAAGACCATCACCTATGAAGAGGTGTGCGGCAAGGGCGCCGGCCAGATCTGCTTCGACCAGATCGACCTGGCGCGCGCCACCGAGTACGCCGCCGAAGACGCCGACGTGACTCTGCGCCTGCATCGCAAGATGTTCCCGCAGGTCGAGGCCGCGGCGGGCCTGCGCCACGTGTACCAAGACATCGAAATGCCGGTGTCGGTGGTGCTGCAGAAGATCGAGCGCAACGGCGTGCTGATCGACGCCGAGCGCCTGGCCGCGCAGAGCGCCGAGCTGGGCCAGCGCATGCTGGCGCTGGAGCAGTCCGCGTACGAAGCCGCGGGCCAGCCGTTCAATCTGGGCTCGCCCAAGCAGATCGGCGAGATCCTGTTCAGCCAGATGAAGCTGCCGGTGGTGAAGAAGACCGCCAGCGGCGCGCCCTCGACCGACGAAGAGGTGCTGCAGAAACTGGCCGAGGACTATCCGCTGCCCAAGCTGCTACTGGACTACCGCGGCCTGTCCAAGCTCAAGTCCACCTACACCGACAAGCTGCCCAAGATGGTCAATGCGCGCACCGGGCGCGTCCACACCAGCTACGGGCAGGCCACCGCGGTGACCGGGCGCCTCGCCTCGACCGAGCCCAACCTGCAGAACATCCCGGTGCGCTCCGAGGAAGGCCGCCGCATCCGCGAAGCCTTTATCGCCGAACCGGGCAGCGTGATCGTGTCGGCCGACTACTCGCAGATCGAGCTGCGCATCATGGCCCATATCTCGGGCGACGAGAACCTGCTGCGCGCCTTTGCCAACGGCGAGGACATCCACCGCGCCACCGCCGCCGAGATCTTCGGCGTGGAGCGCGATGCGGTCAGCAGCGAGCAGCGCCGCTATGCCAAGGTGATCAACTTCGGCCTGATCTACGGCATGAGCGCGTTCGGGCTGGCCAGCAACCTGGGCATCGAGCGCGAGGCCGCCAAGCACTACATCGACCGCTATTTCATGCGCTATCCGGGCGTGGCCCACTACATGGAAGAAACCCGGCAGACCGCGCGCGAGCAGGGCTATGTCGAGACCGTGTTCGGCCGCCGGCTGTGGCTGCCCGACATCAAGGGCGGCAGCGGCCCGCGCCGCCAGGCCGCCGAGCGTGCCGCCATCAACGCGCCGATGCAGGGCACCGCCGCCGACCTGATCAAGCTGTCGATGATCGCGGTGCAGGGATGGCTGGAGCGCGACGGCCTGCAGACGCGCCAGATCATGCAGGTACACGATGAACTGGTGCTGGAAGTGCCCGAGCACGAGCTGGAACTGGTCAAGGTGCGCCTGCCCGAACTGATGTGCTCGGTGGCGCAGCTGCTCGTGCCCCTGGTGGCTGAAGTGGGCAGCGGCGCGAACTGGGAAGAGGCGCACTAGGCACGCCACTTGGGTCGCCTTTTTAGGCGCCCCGCTTCCTGGCTCCTGTCCGCGCGCGCTGGTATCGAATGTAGCGACTGCTGAGTTGGGCTTTGCGACTTGCAAGGCATGCTGCGATGCAGCAGACTGTGGCTATGCCTCAGGCAAAGATTTCACAAAACGCATCGGGTAGACCATGACAGAAGCAAAGGCGCACCGCATCGTTGTTGTCGGCGGCGGGGCAGGAGGGCTGGAACTGGTAACGAAGCTGGGCGACAAGCTCGGCAAGAAGGGCGCGGCGCATGTGGTGCTGGTGGACCGCCTGCCGACCCACATCTGGAAACCGCTGCTGCACGAAGTCGCTGCCGGCAGCATGGACCCCAACACGCACCAGCTTGAATACGCGGCGCAGGCGCGCTGGCACCATTTCGAGTTCCAGCAGGGCGAGATGACCGGCATCGACCGCGCGCGCAAGACCATCGCGGTCTCTGCCTGCGTCGACCAGGACGGCGCCGAGCTGCTGCCGGCGCGCGAGTTGCCGTATGACACGCTGGTGCTGGCGATCGGCTGCGTTACGCATTTCTTCGGCGTGCCGGGTGCGGCCGAGCATGCGAACGCCCTCGACACGGTGGCGCAGGCCGAACGCTTCCGCAAGCGGCTGATCGCGGCCTGCGTGCGCGCGCAGAACGGGCGCGGGCGCATGGGCGACGACGGCCGCCCGCGCGTGGACGTGGCCATCATCGGCGCCGGCGCCACCGGCGTGGAGCTGTCGGCCGAGCTGCGCAACACCGCGCATGTGCTCAGCGCCTACGGTCTGCACCGGCTCGATCCGCGCCGCGACGTGCGCATCCATGTGATCGAGGCCGGCCCGCGCATCCTGCCGGCGCTGTCCGAGCGAGTCTCGGCCGAGACCGCCAAGCTGCTCAACAAGCTCGACGTCGACGTCTTCACCAGCGAGCGCGTCACCGAGGTCACGCCACAGGCGGTGCTGACCGCCAGCGGCAAGCATATCGATGCCGACCTGACCGTGTGGGCGGCCGGCATCACGGCGCCGCAGGTGCTGGCCAGCGTGGGCCTGCCGGTCAGCCGCCAGGGCCAGATCGTGGTCGGCCCGACGCTGCAAAGCGAGGGCGACCCCGATATCTTCGCCTTCGGCGACTGCGCCAGCTGCCCGTGGCCGGAGAAGCAGACCGCGGTGCCGCCGCGCGCCCAGGCCGCCCACCAGCAGGCCACCTTCCTCTACGACGCGCTGCGCGCCCGGCTGCAAGGGCGGCCGCTGCCGAAATTCGAATTCAAGGACTTCGGCTCGCTGGTGTCGCTGGGGCATTTCAGCGCGGTGGGCAGCCTGATGGGCGGGCTGATCGGCGGCTCTATGTTTATCGAAGGGCTGATGGCGCGCTTCATGTACACCTCGCTGTACCGGATGCACATCATGGCGCTGCATGGTGCCGTGGGCATGGCGCTGGATACGGTGTCGCACTGGCTGCGCAGCAAGACCAGCCCGCGGGTCAAGCTGCACTGACGCCGCGCGAGCGCGACGGGCACGATGCGTCATGTCTGCTTAGAATCGGTGGCTGGCGATTCTGGATCCGCCAGCCACCAACGATCCTGGAGACACGCATGCTCAAACCGGAAGTGGAAAGCCTCGTCCCCGGCCAGACGTTCGACCGCCGCGGGTTTGTCAAGACGGCACTGGGTTCCGCCTTTGCCGCGGCCGCGCTGCCGGTGATGGCGCAGCAGGCCATCAAGACCGACTTTGCCGGGCTCACCGCCGGCGAGGTCACGATCCCGTCGGGCGGTTTCAACATGCCCGCCTACCGCGCCCAGCCTGAAGGCAAGAAGAACCTGCCGGTGGTGCTGGTGGTCAGCGAGGTCTTCGGCGTGCACGAACATATTGCCGATGTGTGCCGGCGCTTCGCCAAGCTCGGCTACTTGGCGATTGCGCCTGAGCTGTTCGCCCGGCAGGGCGATCCGCAGAGCTTCGGCACGATCCAGGAGTTGCTGCGCGAGGTCATTGCCAAGGTGCCTGACGCGCAAGTCATGGGTGACCTTGATGCGGCAGTGGCATGGGCCGGCGCCAACGGCGGCGACGCCTCCCGGCTGGCCATCACCGGTTTCTGCTGGGGCGGGCGCATCACCTGGCTCTACGCCGCGCACAGCAAGCGGCTCAAGGCCGCAGTGGCCTGGTACGGACAGCTGGTGGCCGAGCCGGACCCGCTCAAGCCGAAGAACCCGGTCGATATCGTCGGCCAGCTCAATGCGCCGGTGCTGGGGCTCTATGGCGGCAAGGACACCGGTATCACGCAGGAACACGTGGCGAAGATGAAGGCCGCGCTGGCGGCGTCGTCCAACGCCAATGCCAAGGCCTCGCGCTTTATCGTCTATCCCGAGGCCGGGCATGCCTTCCATGCCGACTACCGGCCCAGCTACCGCGAGGCGGATGCCAAGGACGGCTGGCAGAAGTGCCTGGCCTGGTTCAAGCAGCACGGGGTGGCCTGAGCTTTCATGGCCCCTCCCGGCCAATCGCAGGATTGCAAAGTCCCGGCGGATACGTACAATGCGGCCTTTGAGTTATTGCAACATTGTTGCGTTAGCCGCCGGCGCAATGCGGGCGGAACGGCGGGGCCGCGGCACCGCCACCCCGGGAGCCCATCATCCATTCGACGCTTTTGTACATCCTGCTCGCCGCCACGATCTCGGGCGTGGGCAGCATCTTCGGGGCGGCGCTGCTGTCGCTGACGGTGGCGTCCCGCGTGGTCGAGCGCATGGTGAGCTTTTCGGTGGGCGTGCTGCTGGCCACGGCGCTGCTGCATTCGCTGCCCGAGGCATTCGAGTCCGGCGCCGACCCGCGCGCGTTGTTCGGTACGCTGTTGGCCGGGCTGCTGGGCTTCTTCCTGCTGGAAAAGATCTCGCTGCTGCGCCACTCGCACCACCACGAGGGCGACGGGCACCACCACCATCACGGCCATGACCGCGAGGAAGCGGGCCGCAGCGGCCTGACCATCCTGGTCGGCGACACCTTCCACAACTTTGCCGACGGCATCGTGATCGCGGCGGCCTTCCTGGCCGATCCGCAGATTGGCGTGGTTACCGCGCTGGCGATTGCGGCGCACGAAATCCCGCAGGAAGTGGGCGACTTTATCGTGCTGCTCAATGCCGGCTTCTCCAAGGCGCGTGCCTTCGCCTTCAACCTGCTGTCCAGCCTGGCGGCCATCGCCGGTGGCGTGGTCGGGTATTTCCTGCTCGACGAGCTGAGCGGCTGGATCCCGTACGTGCTGGTGATCGCGGCCAGCAGCTTCGTCTATATCGCCGTCAGCGACCTGATGCCGCAGATGCAGCGCAGGCCGCGCTGGCGCGAGTCGGCGATCCAGGTGGTGCTGGTGGCCGCGGGTATCACGGCGATCGTCTTCATCACCAACGGCGTACACGAGCGGCACAGCCATGGCCACGGCCAGGCTGCGCCCGTGGCCACGTCACACTAACTTCAGGCAGCGCCCGTCGCGACCGGCCGCGCCGGGTCGGCGCACCATTCGCTCCACGATCCGGGGTAGAGCGCCGCGCCACCGAGGCCCGCGGCTTCCAGCGCCAGCAGGTTGTGGCAGGCCGTGACGCCCGAGCCGCACTGCATCACCGCCTGCGCCGGGGCACGCCCGCCCAGCACCGCGCCGAACTCCGCGCGCAGCGTCTCGGCCGGCTTGAAGCGGCCGTCGGCGCCCAGGTTGTCCTTGAAGAAGCGATTGACCGCGCCCGGGATATGGCCGCCGACCGGGTCCAGCGTCTCGTTCTCGCCGCGGAAGCGGTCAGGCGCGCGCGCATCCACCACCAGCAGCCTGGCGTGGTCCAGATTGCTCACCAGCGCGGCCGCGTCGGCGGTCGGCACCAGCGACTCGCGGCGCGTGATCTTGCCGGGGAATTCCGGCTCCGGCGTGGCCTCGTGCTCCAGCGGCAGGCCGGCCTTGACCCAGGCATCCTTGCCGCCATCGAGCACAGCCACGGCATCGTGGCCGATCCAGCGCAGCAGCCACCACAGGCGCGCGGCGTACATGCCGCCCTGCGCATCGTAGGCCACCACCGGCGTGTCGTCGTCGACGCCCAGCGCCTGCAGGCGCGCGACGACGTCATCGGGGTCAGGCAGCGGATGGCGGCCGTTGGTGCCGGTCTTGGGGCCGGACAGCTCATTGTCCAGGTGCAGGTAGAAGGCGCCGGGCAGGTGGCCGGTGCGATACGCCTCGCGGCCGGCGGCCGGGTCGGCCAGGTCGAAGCTGCAGTCGATCACGACGCAGCCGCCGGGGCTGGCCAGCAGCGACTGCAGCGCGGTGACGGAAATCAGCGGTTTCTGCATGGGAATCCTGTGGCAATCGATGGAGGTTGATCAGGAGATGCTACACCCCGGCGATGCTACACCTCCGGGTGCACTTCCGCCTCGGCCGACTTGACCGGGGTGGCGGGCGTGGGTTTGGTGTCGGTGCCTTCACGCGCGCGCATCAGCGTGGTGGCTATGCCGCTGGCGACGATCAGCGCCATGCCCAGCCACGATAGCCAGTTGAGCTTGTCGGACCAGATCAGCATCCCCCACACGCTGGAAAACACGATGCCGGCGTATTGCAGGTTGGCCGTCAGCAGCGTATTGCCGCGCTTGTAGGCGCGCGTCATCGCAGTCTGGCCGAGCGTGGCCAGCACGCCGATGGTCAGCAGCAGGCCCACGCCCTGCCACGTGTGCTGGCTGGTGCCACCCAGCAGCATCCACACCAGGCCGGCCACCATGCCCACCACCGAGAAATAGAACACGATGCGGCCCTCGGGCTCGCCCAGCTGGCCGAGCTGGCGCACCTCGACATAGGCCAGCGCGGTGAACACGCCCGAGATCAGCCCGACCAGGCCGCCGGTGAGCTGGTCCTTGCCGACCGAGGGTTGCAGCAGGCAGATCACGCCGGCGAAGGACATCAGGATCGCCGCCACCAGGCGCCGGTCGGCGCTGCCGCCGGTGCCGGCCAGGGTCGCGCTCGCGCCCAGGATCAGCGCCATCCACACCGGCGACATGTAGTTCAGCGTCATCGCCGTGGCCAGCGGCAGCAGCGAGATCGAGGTGAACCACAGCATCAGCGAGGTCACGCCGAACACGCTGCGCTTGATATGCGACAGCATGTATGGCGTGCGCACCGAGACGCCGCGCGAGGACAGCAGCACCCACATGATCACCACGCTGATGAGGCCGCGGTAGAAGACGATCTCGCCGGTGGTGTAGAGGTCGGATGCCAGCTTGACGCCCACCCCCATCAACGAGAACGAGAAGGCGGCGAACAGCATCCAGAGCGATTGCATGGCGAAGGCTTGGTGAAGCGAAAGGAGAGAGGTACTGCAGGTACTGCGGCGAGGTACTGCGCGTGAGCGGGGCTTCGTGGTCGGCCCCGCGCCGCGGAACGAACGGGCGCGGCAGCATGCGCTGGCCGGCACCGGACGATGATTCTATCAGTGCACATCGGGCCGCAATGCAAAACGGACCGCGTTGGCGGTCCGTTGCTGCGTGCGCCGTGCGGTTATCGCACTAGCCCGCGTACGACATGGCCCGGCGGTACCACTCGTGGAAGTGCTGCATGCCATCTTCCATCGGCGACTGGTACGGGCCGACCTCGCTGGTGCCGCGCTTGAGCAGCGCCAGGCGGCCGGCGTCCATGCGCTCGGCGATCTCGTCGTCCTCGATGCAAGTTTCCATGTAGGCGGCGCGCTCCGCCTCGACGAACTCGCGCTCGAACAGCGCGATTTCCTCGGGGTAGTAGAACTCGACCACATTGCGCGTCTTGCGCGGTCCCACCGGGTGCAGCGTCGAGATCACCAGCACGTTCGGGTACCACTCCACCATGATGTTGGGGTAGTAGGTCAGCCAGATCGCGCCGTGCCTGGGCAATACGCCGTTATTGAAGCGCAGCACCTCATCGTGCCATTTCTGGTACGTCGGGCTGCCGGGACGCTTCAGGCCGGCATGCAGGCCCACGGTCTGCACGCTGTGCCACTCGCCGAACTCCCACTTGAGGTCGTCGCACGACACGAAGCTGCCCAGCCCCGGGTGGAACGGCACGACGTGGTAGTCCTCGAGGTAGACCTCGATAAAGGTCTTCCAGTTGTAGTCGCACTCGTGCACCTCGACGTGGTCCAGCATATAGCCGTCGAAGTTCAGGTCCTTTGCCACGCCAAGCCTGGCCAGGTCGGCGCGCACGTCGCGCTTGCCGTCGAACAGCAGGCCGTTCCAGTTCTGCAGCGGCGAGCGCTTCAGGTGCAGGCAGGGTTGCTGGTCGAAATGCGGCGCGCCGAGCAGGTCGCCCTTGAGGTCATAGGTCCAGCGGTGCAGGGGGCAGACGATGTTCTGCGCATTGCCGCGGCCATTGAGCATGATGGCCTGGCGGTGGCGGCAGACATTGGACATCAGTTCGACACCGGCGGCATTGCGTACCAGCATGCGGCCTTCGTCCTCGGCCTTGAGCGTGTGGTAGTCGCCGACTTCGGGAACCATCAGCTCGTGGCCGACGTAGCCCGGGCCATTCCTGAACAGCAGTTCGAGTTCTTGTTGATGCAGCGCTTCGTCGAAATAGACGCCGACGGGCAGTTGCGTATCAGCCGGCGCCAGGTTGAGCGCGGTGCTGAGATTGGACATTATCCCCACTCCCAGATGAACAGGTGAAAGCAGTGAACAACCCAACCATCGAAAATTGAATCGATTTGGGAAAGACATCCGCCAGGTCGGCAATATCCCGCAGACCCCTGGCGGCGAACGGGGGATTGTACCCGAGCCAAAAAGTTAAGGGACTGATTTTTTTGCCTTTTTAGCGAAAAAGTCGACCCGGGTCGTCATCGGGGTGCCGTACCGGGCTCATTCGGAAAGACGACCCGAGCGCACAAGTCACATCTGTGTACGGAGTGATCGAATGGAAACACGGCGGGGGCGTGGTGTCCGTGCGCAATGATGGGGCAAGCCCCCGCTTTGGCGTAAAATCCGGGCTTCCTCATCCGGGTTTTCCCCCGGGTTCTCTAATTCCAGGGCCAGACATGCCAAAAATGACGACCGCTCCGGTCCAGACCGACGACACCACCGCGGCCTCGGCGCCGCCCGCTTCCTACGAAGCGGCGATGGCCGAGCTCGAGACCCTGGTCGCCAGCATGGAGAGCGGCGAGCTGCCGCTCGAGGCATCGCTGGCGGCCTACCGCCGCGGCGCCGAGCTGGTGCGCTACTGCCAGCAGAAGCTGGAGCGCGTGGAGCAGCAGGTCAAGGTGCTGGAAGGCGATGTGCTCAAGCCGCTGGCTGGCGAAGGTAACGGTGCCAACGGTGCCAACGGTGCAAATGGTGGCAATGGCGGCGCGCTGGGGGCGGACGACGAATGACCGACTTCGCCCAATGGATGCAGGCGCAGGGCGCCCGGACCGAGGCTGCGCTGCAGGCAGCGTTGCCTGATGCCAACACCGTGCCGCACACGCTGCACGAAGCGATGCGCTATGCTGCACTGAGCGGCGGCAAGCGCGTGCGGCCGCTGCTGGTGCACGCCGCCGGCGAGGTGAGCGGGGCCGATCCGGCCGCCTGCGATGCGGCGGCCTGTGCGGTGGAGATGATCCACGCCTACTCGCTGGTGCACGACGACATGCCCTGCATGGACGACGACGACCTGCGCCGCGGCCGTCCCACCGTGCACAAGGCCTACGATGAGGCCACCGCGCTGCTGGTGGGCGATGCGCTGCAGACCCAGGCCTTTATCGTGCTGGCCGGCGCCGAGGCCGTGGCGCCCGCGGCGCGGCTGAAGCTGGTGGCCGAGCTGGCGCTGGCGTCGGGCTCGACCGGCATGGCCGGCGGCCAGGCGATCGACCTGCAGAACGTGGGCCGCGCGATGACGCGCGACGCGCTCGAGGCGATGCACCGCATGAAGACCGGCGCGCTGTTGCGCGCGAGCGTGCGCATGGGCGCGCTGTGTGGTGAAATCGACGCGCAGGGGCTGGCCGCGCTGGACCGCTACGCGGCGGCGGTGGGATTGGCGTTCCAGGTGGTTGACGATATTCTGGACGTCACCGCGGATACCGCCACGCTGGGCAAGACCGCCGGCAAGGACGCCGCGCATGACAAGCCGACCTACGTGTCGCTGATGGGACTGGAGGCGGCGCGCGAACTGGCCGGGGCATTGCGCGCCGACGCCCACCAGGCGCTGGCTGGCTTTGGTGACCGTGCGGCCCGCCTGGCGGACCTGGCGGACCTGATCGTGCTGCGCACACACTGAACTGACGAGCCGGACGCAAGAATCCGGCGGCCGAACGGACATCATGACCTACGCACTCCTCAATAAGATTGACGCCCCCGCAGACCTGCGCAAGCTCGACCGGCGCGAGCTCCAGACCCTGGCGGAGGAATTGCGCGCCTTTGTGCTGGAGTCGGTTTCCCAGACCGGCGGCCACCTGTCGTCTAACCTAGGCACGGTCGAGCTGACCATCGCGCTGCATTACGTCTTCAACACCCCGGACGACCGGCTGGTGTGGGACGTGGGCCACCAGAGCTATCCGCACAAGATCCTGACCGGGCGCCGCGAGCGCATGGGCACGCTGCGCCAGTGGGGTGGCATCTCGGGCTTCCCGCGCCGCAGCGAGAGCGAGTACGACACCTTCGGCACCGCGCACTCGTCGACCTCGATCTCGGCTGCGCTCGGCATGGCGCTGGGCGCGCGCACGCTGGGCGAGCAGCGCGTCTCGGTGGCAGTGATCGGCGACGGCGCCATGACCGCGGGCATGGCCTTCGAGGCCCTGAACAACGCCGGCGTCTACAAGGACCTGCCGCTGGTGGTGGTGCTCAACGACAACGACATGTCGATCTCGCCGCCGGTGGGCGCGCTCAACCGCCACCTGGCGCGGCTCTTGAGCGGCCAGTTCTATGCGGCTACCAAGAAGGGCATCGAGAAGGTGCTGTCGGTGGCGCCGCCGGTGCTGGAATTCGCCAAGCGCTTCGAGGAACACGCCAAGGGCATGATGGTGCCGGCGACGCTGTTCGAGGAATTCGGCTTCAACTACATCGGCCCGATCGACGGCCATGACCTGGACTCGCTGGTGCCGACGCTGCAGAACATCCGCGAGCGCGCGCTGGAAGGTGGCGGCCCGCAGTTCCTGCATGTGGTCACCAAGAAGGGCCAGGGCTACAAGCTGGCCGAGGCCGACCCGATCCTGTACCACGGCCCCGGCAAGTTCAACCCGGCCGAAGGCATCCGCCCCGCGGCCAAGCCGGCGCGCAAGACCTACACGCAGGTGTTCGGCGAATGGCTGTGCGACATGGCTGCGGCGGACAAGCGCCTGGTCGGCATTACCCCGGCGATGCGCGAGGGTTCGGGCATGGTCGAGTTCGAGAAGCGCTTCGCGGACCGCTACTACGACGTTGGTATCGCCGAGCAGCATGCGGTGACCTTTGCCGGCGGCCTGGCCTGCGAAGGCCTGAAGCCGGTGGTGGCGATCTACTCGACCTTCCTGCAGCGCGGTTATGACCAGCTGATCCACGACGTGGCGCTGCAGAACCTGCCGGTGGTGTTTGCACTGGATCGTGCCGGCCTGGTCGGCGCCGACGGTGCCACGCATGCCGGCGCCTACGATATCGCCTACCTGCGCTGCATCCCCAACATGATGGTGATGACGCCGTCTGACGAGAACGAGTGCCGTCAGTTGCTGACCACGGCGTTCCACCAGTCGGGCCCGAGCGCCGTGCGCTATCCGCGCGGCTCCGGCCCGGGCGCGGCGATTGCCGCCGAACTGACCGGCGTGCCGGTCGGCAAGGGCGTGGTGCGCCGCGAAGGCGGTGCGCGCGCCGGACATCGTGTCGGCTTCCTGGCGTTCGGCTCGATGCTGCATCCGGCCATGGGCGCCGCCGAAGTGCTCGACGCCACCGTGGCCGACATGCGCTTCGTCAAGCCGCTCGACGTGGAACTGGTCAAGCGCCTGGCCGCGGAGAACGACTTTCTGGTCACGGTGGAAGAGGGCAGCGTGATGGGCGGCGCCGGCAGCGCCGTGCTTGAAGCGCTGGCCGAAGCCGGCATCGACATCCCGGTGCTGGTGCTGGGCCTGCCCGACCGCTTCGTCGACCACGGCGATCCGGCCTTCCTGCTGCAGCAATGCGGGCTGGATGCGGCCGGCATCGAGCGCTCGGTGCGCGAGCGCTTCGGCCTGGACCAGCCCAAGGTCACGGTCGCTTCGCGCGTGGCCTGATCCCGCTTGGCAGTGACGCCGGCAGGCCCGGCGATTACCTGCCGCGGACAAGGGGATTCGGCCCTCGCACTACGAGTGCGTCCGAATTCCCTTAAACTCCCCCTTTTTGTGTTCGCAGCTGCGGGTCGGCGTGCCATTTGCCGGGTCCCGTGGTTTCACACTCGTTGCGCGGCATGGATGGACTGCGAAAATGCCGCGACCGTAAGGCGTTGTGCCGCCCCCTTTGGCGCAGCCCTGGAGGAAACCGTAGATGAATGACATCAATCCCGCCTTCGTGATGCCCGACGTCCAGTCGAGCCTCGACACCCGCCAGATCCCCATCCAGCGCGTCGGTGTCAAGGGCGTGCGATATCCCGTGACCCTGAAGACCCCGACCGGCGTGGTGCCGACCGTGGGCACCTTCAACCTCGACGTGCACCTGCCCGCGGACCAGAAGGGCACGCATATGTCGCGCTTCGTCGCGCTGCTGGAAGAAGAGCGCGAGCCGCTGGAGCTGGCCAGCTTCCGCCTGCTGCTCGACAAGATGCTGGAAAAGCTCGAGGCCGAGGCTGGCCGTATCGAGGTCACCTTCCCGTACTTCATCAGCAAGATCGCGCCGGTGTCGGGCGTGCAGTCGCTGCTGGACTACGAGGTCACGTTGACCGGCGAAGTGCGCAACGGCGCCACGCGCGTGTTCCTGAAGGCGCTGGTGCCGGTGACCAGCCTGTGCCCGTGCTCGAAGAAGATCTCGCAGTACGGCGCGCACAACCAGCGTTCGCATATCACGATGAACGTGGAGCTGGCCGATGAGCTGCCGGTGGAAGCGCTGGTGCGCATGGCCGAGGAAGAGGCGTCGTGCGAGCTGTGGGGCCTGCTCAAGCGCCCGGACGAAAAGTTCGTCACCGAGCGTGCTTACGAGAACCCCAAGTTTGTGGAAGACCTGGTGCGCGATATCGCGATGCGCCTGAACGCGGACGACCGCATCGTCGCCTATGTGCTGGAGGCGGAGAACTTTGAGTCGATCCACAACCACAGCGCGTATGCGGTGATCGAGCGCGACAAGCGCGTCGACTGATCGGGTTGTCGCAGGGATTGAAAGAGCCACCGCATGCGGTGGCTCTTTCGTTGATGCGTCAGGCTGCAGATGGCAGCCGGATGTCCGCCAGGTCCCAACGCGGCGTCACGCCATAACCATAGTCGCGCCGCGCCAGCTCGGGCGCCGCCTGCAAACGCATCGCGCCGGCAAAGGCGATCATCGCGCCGTTGTCCGTGCAGAACGCCAGGTCCGGGTAATACACCTCGATCTTGCGCTGCTTGCCCAACTGATCCAGCCGCTCGCGCAACTGCCGGTTGGCGCCCACGCCCCCGGCCACCACCAGCCGCTTGTGCCCGGTCTGCTTGAGCGCCGCCATCGACTTGGCGGCAAGCACGTCGACAATGGCATCGACAAAGGCACGCGCCAGGTTGGCCCGAGCCTGCTCGCAGGTATTGGAGAGCTTGCGCGTCTGCGTCAGCACCGCGGTCTTCAATCCCGCGAACGAGAAATCCAGGTTGCCCGAATGCAGCATCGGCCGCGGCAGTGCGAAGGCGCCAGGCGTGCCGAACTCGGCCAGCCGCGACACTTCCGGGCCGCCGGGATAGCCCAGGCCCAGCAGCTTGGCAGTCTTGTCGAAGGCCTCGCCCGCGGCATCGTCCAGCGTTTCGCCCAGCAGCGTGTAGTCGCCGATGCCGCGCACTTCCATCAGCTGGGTATGGCCGCCGGACACAAGCAGCGCCACGAACGGGAAGGGCGGCGGCTCACGCGTCAGCAGCGGCGACAGGAGGTGGCCTTCCAGGTGGTGCACGCCGACCATCGGCACGTTCAGCGCAAAGCCCAGCGCATTGGCCACCGAGGCGCCGACCAGCAGTGCGCCCGCAAGCCCCGGGCCCTGGGTGAAGGCGATGGCGTCGATGTCCCGGCGCGTGCGGCCGGCCTCGGTCAGCACCTGCTCCAGCAGCGGCAGCACGCGCCGGATATGGTCGCGCGAGGCCAGTTCAGGCACCACGCCGCCATAGTCGCGGTGCATGGCGATCTGCGAGTGCAGCGCATGCGAGAGCAGGCCGGCCTCGGTGTCGTAGAGGGCCAGTCCGGTTTCGTCGCAGGAAGATTCGATGCCGAGGACAAGCATGGGTGAGGAGCGTACGGCCGTCCCGATTGACGAAACGGCTGTGGAAACAACAGGTTGCAGGAAGCGCGCAGGGTAGCACAGCGGCGCGCCGCGTGCTTTTCGCTACAATCTGCCCTTTCTTGAGCGGTGGCAACACAATGGATTTGCGAGGCGTGCAATGAGCGGGGCGGCAATGACCCGGACGGGCCGGTATGACGTGGCCGTGCTGGGCGCGGGCGCGGCCGGGATGATGTGCGCTGCCGTGGCCGGCCAGAACGGCGCGCGCGTGGTGCTGATCGACCATGCCACCAGGCTCGCTGAGAAGATCCGCATCTCCGGCGGCGGGCGCTGCAATTTCACCAATTTGCAGGCCGGCCCCGCCAACTTCCTGTCGTCCAATCCGCACTTCTGCCGCTCGGCGCTGGCGCGCTACACGCCGCAGGATTTCCTCGACCTGATGCGCCGGTATGGCATCGACTGGCACGAGAAGCACCGCGGCCAGCTGTTCTGCAATGACAGCGCCGAAGACGTCATCGCCATGCTGCGTGCCGAGTGCGACACCGGCCATGTGCGCTGGCAGACCGGCTGCAGCGTGGCCGAGATCCGGCGCGAGGGCGACGACTTCCTGCTGCTCACCTCCACCGGCACGGTTCGCGCCGGCGCGCTGGTGGTCGCCACCGGCGGCCTGTCGATCCCCAAGATCGGCGCCACCGACTTCGGCTACCGCATCGCCCGGCAATTCGGCCTGGGCATCGTCGAGACCCGGCCCGCACTGGTGCCGCTGACCTTCGACGGCAAGGACTGGGCGCCGTTCGCGCCGCTGGCCGGCGTCTCGCTGGAAGTGGATATCGGCACCGGCAGCGGCAAGACGGCAGGGGCTTTCCGCGAAGACCTGCTGTGGACCCACCGCGGCCTGTCGGGCCCGGCCGTGCTGCAGATCTCAAGTTTCTGGCGCCCGGGCACGCCAGTCGCCATCGACCTGTTCGACGGCGAGGACGCCGCGGCCTGGCTGCTGGAGCAGAAGGGCGGCAGCCGCAAGCACCTGGGCAACCTGCTGGCGCAACGGCTGCCGGCGCGGCTCGCCGATGCCTGGTGCGCGGCGTCGGGCGTGGATGCCACGCTGCCGCTGCACGATATTACGGACAAGGCGCTGCGCAAGCTCGGCGCCACGCTCAATGCCTGGCACATCGTTCCGTCCGGCACCGAGGGTTATCGCAAGGCCGAGGTGACGCTGGGCGGCGTGGATACGCGCGCCTTGTCGTCGACCACGATGATGGCCCGCGACGTGCCGGGCCTGTATTTCATCGGCGAGGCGGTCGACGTGACCGGCTGGCTGGGCGGCTACAACTTCCAGTGGGCCTGGGCGTCTGCAGTGGCGGCCGGGGAGGCGGTGGCCGAGGCGGCGCGTACATCCTCCGCGGGCCAATCGGTGGCATAGAATTGCCCGCACGGCGAGCGAAAAGGGCATAAAGCGCCACTTTAGAAGTGTCCGCTGTGCGCCACTTCCGCCATGGATCGTTGGTGCTACAATCCAAAGCTTCGTAAAGCCGCTTATCCCGAAAATTCCTTATTTTCTGGCCAAATGACCACGATCCGTCTCAAGGAAAACGAGCCTTTTGAAGTTGCCATGCGCCGTTTCAAGCGCACCATCGAAAAGAACGGGCTGATTCCCGAACTTCGGGCCCGCGAGTTTTACGAAAAGCCCACCGCCGCGCGCAAGCGCAAGAAGGCTGCCGCCGAAAAGCGCCACTACAAGCGCATCCGCAGCCAGATGCTGCCGAAGAAGCTGTACTGACCAGCCGCTTCCCGCCTGCATCCGACCCGCTGTGGCATACGCTTCGGCGGGTTTTTGCGTTCTGGGAGCTTGCAGTGCGCGGCCACCGCCGCCACCTGTGAGTGTCCACCCACTTTCTGGAAGATCACGATGTCCCTTAAAGCCCGTATCAGCGAAGACATGAAGACCGCCATGCGCGCCCGCGAAACGGAGCGCCTCGGCACCATCCGCCTGCTGCTTGCCGCCATCAAGCAGCGCGAGGTCGATGAGCGCGTGGAACTGGACGATACCGCCGTGCTGGCCGTGATCGAGAAACTGATCAAGCAGCGCAAGGATTCGATCTCCCAGTTCCAGCAGGCCGGCCGCAATGACCTGGCCGATAAGGAACTGGCTGAGGTTGAAGTGCTCAAGGTTTATATGCCGGCCGCGCTGTCGGATGACGAAGTCGCCGCCGAAGTCCAGCAGGCCGTGGCCGCCACCGGCGCCACTGGTCCGCAAGACATGGGCAAGGTGATGGGCGTGCTCAAGGGCAAGCTGGCCGGGCGCGCCGACATGACCGCCGTGTCGGCCCTGGTCAAGGCCGCGCTTGCAGCAAAGTAAGTAATGATTTAATGCGTTGCAAGCACGATGCGCGCCGGATCGACGTGGTTCGGCGCAGTTGCGCGGAGATGCAAACGAGTGCCGGCGGCAGTATCACGCTGCACTACAATAATCCGATAGCAGCCGGGCGCCGCACCGGTCACGCATTCCTAGAAAAACGCCGCCCGCCGCGGGACGGCCATGCCTCAGGACGGTCAGTCGGGTGATTCCGCAATCCTTTATTCAGGACCTGCTCAACCGTGTCGACATTGTCGATGTGGTGGGCAAGTATGTGCAGCTGAAGAAGGGCGGCGCCAATTTCATGGGGCTGTGCCCCTTCCATAACGAGAAATCCCCGTCGTTCACGGTATCGCCGACCAAGCAGTTCTACCACTGCTTCGGCTGCGGTGCCCATGGCTCGGCCATCGGCTTCCTGATGGAGTATTCCGGCCAGTCCTACCCGGAGGCCGTGCGCGAGCTGTCCCAGTCGGTCGGCATGACCGTGCCGGAAGAGCGCGACCGCCTGCCGCCCGGCCAGCGCGCCGAGCAGCAAGCCCGTTCACTGGCGCTGTCCGACGCCATGAGCCGCGCGACCGAGTTCTACCGCCGCCAGCTGCGCAGCGCCCCACAGGCGATCCAGTATCTGAAAGGCCGCGGGCTGACCGGCGAGATCGCCGCGAACTTCGGCCTGGGCTATGCCCCGGACGACTGGCAGGGCCTGGAGGCCGTATTCGGCAGCTATCGTGATGACAACATCGCCGGCCCGCTGGTCGAGGCCGGCCTGCTGATCGAGAGTGACAAGCGCGATGCGGACGGCAAGCCGCGCCGCTACGACCGCTTCCGCGACCGCATCATGTTCCCCATCCGCAACACCAAGGGAGCCGTGATCGGCTTCGGCGGCCGCGTGATGGGGCAGGGCGAGCCTAAATACCTGAACTCGCCCGAGACTCCGTTGTTCAGCAAGGGCACGGAACTATATGGGCTGTTTGAGGCCCGCCACGCCATTCGGGAAACCGGCTACGTGCTGGTGGTCGAAGGGTATATGGACGTCGTCGCGCTGGCTCAGCTCGGTTTTGCCAATGCCGTCGCCACCCTCGGCACGGCGTGCACCCCCGTGCACGTGCAGAAGCTGCTGCGCCAGACCGACGCTGTGGTGTTCTCGTTCGACGGCGACGCCGCCGGCCGCCGTGCGGCGCGGCGGGCGCTGGAGGCCTGCCTGCCGCATGTGGCGGACAACAAGACCATCCGTTTCCTGTTCCTGCCGGCCGAGCACGATCCGGACAGCTATGTGCGCGAAGAAGGTACCGAGGCCTTTGCCACCCAGGTGCGCAACGCCATGCCGCTGTCGCGATTCTTGCTGCAATCGGTGACTGAAGACCTGGATATGCGCCAGCCGGAAGGCCGCGCCCGTGCCCAATACGACGCCAAGCCGTTGCTGCAGGCCATGCCCGCCGGCGGCCTGCGGCTACAGATTGTGCGCGAACTTGCCGATGCCACGGGTACGACTCCCGCGGAGATCGAGGCGATCTGCGGCCTGCGCAGCGATCCGGCCCGCGTGGGCCGCTTTGAAAAGCCGCGCCCGCGTGCGCGGCGCCAGGCGCCGACCGGGCTGGAGCAGCGTGTGATCCAGCTGCTGATGTGCTATCCGGCGCTGTCGGCGCGCCTAGACGAGGATGCGCGCGCGCTGCTGCTCGATGGCGAGAGTGGTGAAAGCGAAGTGCTGGCGCACCTGGTGGCGGCGTGCGATGCGATCGAGGGCGAGGTCAATTTTGCGGCCTTCAGCGAGCACCTGGCCCAGTCGCCGTACGCAGAGGTGTATGCGGGGGCGCGCACCGCGGTGCTGCGAGAAGAGATTGAAGAAGCACCCGCGACCCATGATTTCGACGCGGCCATCACCAAGCTGCTGGCCGAGCCGCTCAGGCGTGAACTCGACACTCTGCAGGCAGAAGTGGTGGCCGGCACGGCAGATGAAGCGGGCAAGCAGCGCATGCGCTGGCTGGTGAGCGAAATTCACCGGCGGCGCCAACTTGGCTGAGGCGCCGCTGGGTGCACTGGCTATCAACCAGGAGGCAGCAGTAAGCGTTGAATGAGGGACTGGGCCGGCACTGCCGAGCTTAAGCCTTGATTTTTCAGGTGAAAACCTCACCTGACAGGAAGCCGGCTTTGCGTGGCGTGCTACAATAGGCGGTTTGGATTGCGAAATCTTTCTTCCCAGTTCTGGTGAAAGTGAGCGTGCCAATGGCAAAGGCCAAAGCAACCGAAAGGGTTACCTCGAAAGCTCCCCAATCAGGGAGCGGCAAGGCGTCTGTGAAAACAACGGCGGCGAAGACATCGACCGCGTCAGTCAAGACACCAGCCCGGTCTGCGCCATCAAAGTCCGCGCGTAGCGTTGAAAAGACGCCCGCCGTGACAACTCCTACCAGGACTCGCACATCCAAAGAAACAAAGGCCTCGACTTCGGCACGCGAGAGCGGCAAGAGCGCCAGTACGAGCGGCAAGGTCGCCGCATCTGCACCAGTGAAAGGCAAGAGTATCACCGTGGCGAAACAGCAGAATACCGAAGTCGAGAGCAAGCGAGCGGCAGCAGCCGACGCCAAGAGCGGAACCGCCAAGGCGGACACCACCGCGACGGCGTCCAAGGCGCGCGCCGCGACACCTGTATCCGTTGCATCCGAGCGTCCCGCTGCGCCGGCAATCAAGCCGGAGCCGAAAAAGCGTGGCCGCAAGCCCAAGGCCGGGATGCAGCACGACGACAGCACAACAGACGACGTGACTGAAGAGTTTTACGAGAACGATATGCCGGCGGCGACCCCCACCGCGGCACCGAAGACCGAAAAGCAGAAAGCCAAGGACCGCAAGGCCAAGGAAAAGGCCCTGCTCAAGGAATTCGCTTCGACCCAGCAGGGCACCGAGGAAGAGCTTGAACTGCGTCGCCAGAAGCTCAAGGCGCTGATCAAGCTGGGCAAGTCTCGCGGCTACCTGACCTACGCGGAAATCAACGATCACCTGCCGGACGACATGGTCGATTCGGAAACGATCGACACGCTGGTCGCCACGCTGAACGACATCGGCATCGCTGTTTACGAACAGGCGCCGGATGCCGAGACGCTGCTGCTCAACGACAATGCCCCGTCGGCCACCAGCGAGGAAGAAGCCGAGGAAGAGGCCGAAGCGGCCCTGTCCACGGTGGACTCCGAGTTCGGGCGCACCACCGACCCGGTGCGCATGTACATGCGTGAAATGGGCACGGTCGAGCTGCTGACGCGCGAAGGCGAAATCGAGATCGCCAAGCGCATCGAGGCCGGCCTGAAGGACATGGTGATGGCGATTTCGGCTTGCCCGGTCACCATCTCCGAGATCCTCGCCCACGCCGAGCGTGTCGCCAGCGACGAGATCAAGATCGACGAGTTCGTCGACGGCCTGATCGACCCGAACGCCGACGAAGTCGCTGAAGCGCCCGCCGCGGCGGCCGCAGCGGCCGACGATGAGGACCTCGAATCCGACGACGAAGAGGAAAGCGACGAGGACGAAGACGACGAAGGCGGTGCCGGCGCCGGTGCCTCCGCGCGCCAGCTCGAGGAACTGAAGCAGAACGCGCTGGAGAAATTCCGCGTGATCGCCGAGCAGTTCGACAAGATGCGCCGTGCGTTCGAGAAGGAAGGCTACAAATCCAAGCCCTACGTCAAGGCGCAGGAAGCCATCCAGGCCGAACTGATGGGCATCCGCTTCACTGCCCGCAATGTCGAGCGCCTGTGCGACACGCTGCGCGGCCAGGTGGACGAAGTGCGCAAGCTCGAGCGCTCGATCCTGAATATCGTGGTCGACAAGTGCGGCATGCCGCGTTCGGAATTCGTCGCCCGATTCCCGGGCAACGAGACCAATCTCGAGTGGATCCACACCGTGATCGCCGATGGCAAGCCGTACAGCACCATCGTCGAGCGCAACGTGCCGGCCGTGCATGAGCTGCAGCAGAAGCTGATCGACCTGCAGTCGCGCGTGGTGCTGCCGCTCAAGGAACTGAAAGGCGTCAACCGCAAGATGGCCGAGGGCGAGAAGCGCGCCCGCGAAGCCAAGCGCGAGATGACCGAGGCCAACCTGCGCCTGGTGATCTCGATCGCCAAGAAGTACACCAACCGCGGCCTGCAGTTCCTCGACCTGATCCAGGAAGGCAACATCGGCCTGATGAAGGCGGTGGACAAGTTCGAATACCGCCGCGGCTACAAGTTCTCGACCTACGCCACGTGGTGGATCCGCCAGGCCATCACGCGCTCGATCGCCGACCAGGCGCGCACCATCCGTATCCCGGTGCACATGATCGAGACGATCAACAAGATGAACCGCATCTCGCGCCAGATCCTGCAGGAAACCGGTAATGAACCGGATCCGGCAACGCTGGCCGAGAAGATGGAGATGCCGGAAGACAAGATCCGCAAGATCATGAAGATCGCCAAAGAGCCGATCTCCATGGAAACGCCGATCGGTGACGACGACGACTCCCATCTGGGCGACTTCATCGAGGACACCAACACGCTGGCCCCGGCCGAAGCGGCGCTGCACGGCTCCATGCGCGACGTCGTCAAGGACGTCCTGGACTCGCTGACGCCGCGCGAAGCCAAGGTGCTGCGCATGCGCTTCGGCATCGAAATGAGCACCGACCACACGCTGGAAGAGGTCGGCAAGCAGTTCGACGTCACGCGTGAACGGATCCGCCAGATCGAGGCCAAGGCACTGCGCAAGCTGCGCCACCCGAGCCGCTCGGACAAGCTGAAGAGTTTCCTGGAAGGCAACTAAACGCTTCCAAGGGCCTCTAGCTCATGCCTGGTTAGAGCAGCGGACTCATAATCCGTTGGTGCCGTGTTCGACTCACGGGAGGCCCACCAATGCAATTGAAAAAGGGGTTACGGTGAATGCCGTAACCCCTTTTTCTTTTCCCCGCGTGCGTGAGGGACGGACAGGCCCTCAGCGCCGATCGCCCAACACAGTAGCCCGTGTGAAATCCTCGATATTGTCCAGCAGCGCATCCAGCGCCTTGCCAGCGCCGTCGATATCGCCTTTGGCGATAGCCGCCGCCACATTGGCATGCAGCTTGGCCATCTGCGGCAGGTCTGCCGCTTCCTTGTAATGCAGGTACCAGAAGCGCCGCGACAGCCCGTGCATCAACCGCATCGCGCCTTCGGCAAACTCGTTGCGCGCAGCGGCCAGGCATAGCTCATTGAACTCGCGGTCGGCGCGCACGAAGGAGACATCGTCGCCGTTCTTGGCGGATTGCGCGAATTCGGTGGCGAGGCGCTTGAAGTGCGCGCGCTCGTCGGCGTTGGCGCGGCGCGCGGCGCTGCGGCAGATCAGCCGTTCGACTTCGCGCCGGGTTTCGAGCAGGCGCAGCTGCTTGCCCACGTCGATGGGCGGCACCAACAGGCCGCGCTGCGGCAGCACCACCACCAGGTGTTCGCGCGCCAGGCGCTGGATGGCTTCGCGGATCGGCGTGCGGCCAATGCCGGTCATCTCGCTCAACTGCAGCTCCGAAATCGACGAGCCGGGCGCCAGCCGCAGCGTGACGATGGCTTCCTCGATCTGATCGTAGGCGAGATCGGTCAGCCGGCCGCGCAGTCCGGGGGGGTGCTCGGTTTCGTCCTCGGCCGGAGGCGGGGCTGCCTTCTTGCGGGTTGCCATCTTGCCAGTCATTGCGGTCGGTAGAGTGCGCAGGTGGTCAATTGTATATGACGTTCCGTGCAGTTCAGTCGTGGTGACGGCGCGGGCGGTGCTCGCATTCTTCATTGCCATATTCCTCCGTACTGCTATGATACAACTAATATATTAGATGTACGGAGACAGGATATGGATATTTCGAGAGCCGGCGAGGGACCGGTGCGGGTAGTGGCGGTGCACGGCATCCAGGGCACCAACGCCGCGTGGCTGCCGCTGGCGCAGGCGCTGCGGCGCGAATGCCGCTTTGTGCTGCCGAACCTGTGGGGCCGCGGGACAGCGGCGCGGCCAGCATCGCCAGCCGATTGCACGCTGGAAAGCTATGCAGCCATGCTGCGCGATGTCATCGATGCCGAGGTGGGCGACGGGCCTTACCTGCTGGCAGGCTGGAGCATGGGAGTATCGGTCGCGTTGTGCCATGCGGCGCATAGCCTGCGCCACGGGCGCTGTCCCAGCGGGCTGCTCTTGCTTTCCGGGTCCCCACAACTGACCGAGGCACCATGGTTCCGTGCCACCGAGGCGCCGCAACTGCTGGCCGAAATCGCGGCACGTGAGCGGCGCCTCGGACTCACGAAGGCCGCCGACCACACCGCCGTGGCGTGGACCTGGCAGGCACTGCGCACCACCGACCAGCGCAAGCTGCTGCCGTTGCTGCACCTGCCTGCGCTGATCGTGCATGGCGACAGCGATGAGGATTGCCCCGCACCCCATGCGCGGGCGCTGGCAGCGGGCCTGCCCAACGCCAGCCTGGTGATGCTGCCCGGTGCCGGGCACGGCATCCTGGCCGCCAATACCGCCGAAGTCGAAGCCGCCGTGCGGGCGCACCTGCCGCGCCTTGCTACCGCCGCTGCCGCCTGAACTTTTCCCAAGGAGTCATCCATGAGAGTTGAAGACCTGGTGTTCTTCTGCGCGCCCTCGCGCCTGATCGTCGGCGCTGGCACGCGTGCCGGCCTGCCCGCGCTGCTCGCGCAACTTGGCTATCGCAGCGGAGTGCTGGTCACCGATGCGTTTTTCACGGGCCAGACCGCGTGGGTGAGGGAGTATGTCGAAGCCGCGCAGGC
Organism: Ralstonia pickettii; assembly: GCA_050987995.1. GTDB lineage: Bacteria > Pseudomonadota > Gammaproteobacteria > Burkholderiales > Burkholderiaceae > Cupriavidus > Cupriavidus pickettii_B. The sequence continues at coordinate 3,360,635 of CP158803.1, read as the reverse complement.
CCTTGGCATCGAGACCGTGGTCTACGATGGGGGCATCGCCGATCCCACCACGACGCTGTGCGACGAAGCCACGGCTACGGTGCGCGAGCGGCTGGCAGGTCGTGCGCCGGACCATGTGATCGCACTGGGCGGCGGCAGCAACATCGACCTGGCCAAGGCGCTGTGCCTGACCTTGCCTGCCGGCCGCGGCATCGGCAATTTCGCCGGTGCGATCGACAGCACCACGCCGGTGCTGCCACTGGTGGCGTTGCCGACCACCGCCGGCACCGGCTCCGAGGCGACGCCGGGCGCGATCCTGGTCGATCCCGCCAACGCCACCAAGATCGCCGTGATGGATAACCGGTTGCGACCAGCGATCGCGCTGGTCGATCCGGAGTTCACCTACACCTGTCCGCCGCGCGTCACCGCCGACGCCGGCATCGATGCGCTGACCCATGCGATCGAGTCCTACCTGACCATCGATTCGTCCGCCTATGACCGCGCCGGCAATCCCGATCCTGGCTACAGCGGCCGCAACGGCATCACCATGCTGTTCGCGCGTGAGTCGATCCGCCTGTGTGCGCGCTACCTGTTGCGTGTGTATCGGGACGGCAGCGATACCGAGGCGCGCGTGGGCATGGCCTATGCCAGCCTCTATGCGGCGCTCTCTTATGGCAGCGCGGGGCTGAACGCGGTCCACGGCATTGCCTATGGCGTGTCGGGCATTACGCACAAGTCGCACGGCAGCACCAATGCGGTGGTGTTGCCCTACGTCCTCGACGCGCTGGAGCAGGAACGGCACGCGGAGTTGCTGGAAGTGGCGGAGCTGTTCGGCATCGCGCAGGGCAGCGAGGCCGAGCGGGTGCGGCGTCTGCCGGTAGTGATCCGCGAGCTGGTCGAGGCGCTGGGCATTCCAGGCAACCTGGCCGACTTCGGCATCGCGCGGGAGCAGCTTCCCACGCTGGTGCGCGATGCGCTTGGCGTGGCGCGCCTGGCCAAGGCGTTGCCGGTGGCGGACGTGCCACAGTGCTACCGCGCCCTCATCGACAAAGCCTGGCACGGCACCCTGCACGCCGCTGGCGACGCGCGACAGGCGGCCTGAGCGGCCAGAACTCCACGCCGGCGGGCCGCGCATCTGCCCGTCGTCACATCACCCACAACCCAGCCATCGCACCGCACGGGGTTTTCCCTGAAACTCAATGTTTATCACTTGCATGCTTCTGTGATGCAACTAATATATTAGATAGATGGCGCCCCCGATGCCGTCATAGACCACACAGGAGACAGACATGGATATGTCGGCAGGCAGCCTCAGGCTGAGCGCCGGGATCGCTGCCCGGTTGGAACGCTTGCCCATGACGGGCTACCAGCGCTCGTTGTTCGGCATCATCGCCACGGCGTGGTTCTTCGATTCGATGGACCTCGGCCTGATGACCTTCGTGCTCGGCTCGATCAAGGCCGAATTCGGGCTCAGCGCGGCGCAGGCTGGCCTGCTGGCCAGCGCCAGCTTCCTCGGCATGTTCGCCGGCGCGGCCTCGGCCGGCATGCTGGCGGACCGCTACGGGCGCAAGCCGGTGTTCCAGATCAGCATGATCTTCTGGGGTGTGGGCAGCCTGATGTGCGGGCTGGCTGACAGCGTGACCGCCCTGATGTTGTACCGCGTGCTGCTGGGCTTCGGCATGGGCATGGAATTCCCGATCGGACTGTCGATGGTGTCGGAGATCGTGCCGGCGAAAAGCCGCGGCAAGTATGTGGCGATCCTCGAAGGCTTCTGGCCGATCGGCTTTATCGCGGCCGGCGTGCTGACCTATTTCCTGCTGCCCGTGATCGGCTGGCGCGGCATCTTCATTGCCCTGTCGGTGCCGGCGATCTTTGTCTTCGTGGTGCGCCGGCGCGTGCCCGAGTCGCCGCGCTGGCTCGAGGAGGTGGGACGCGATCGCGAAGCCGACCGCATCATGGCGAACATCGAGCACCACGTGCAACGCGCCAGCGGCAAGCCGCTGCCGCCTGTTGACGATACTTTCGCCCCGCCGCAGCGGCGTGCGCGCAAGGCGCTGTTCGCCGAGCTCTGGCACGGGCCCTACGCAAAGCGCACGTTGATGCTGTGGGCGGTCTGGTTCTTTGCGCTGCTCGGCTACTACGGCCTGACCACCTGGCTCGGTGCGCTGCTGCAGCAGGCCGGTTATGCCGTCACCAAGTCCGTGCTGTACACGGTCTATATCTCGCTGGCTGGCATCCCCGGTTTCCTGTTCTCCGCGTGGCTGCTGGAGAAGTGGGGGCGCAAGCCGACCTGTGCGCTGATGCTGATCGGTAGTGCGCTGGCGGCGTATGCCTACGGCCAGGCCGCCGTGCACCGGCTCCCGGTCGAGCAGCTGATTGCCGCCGGGCTGTGCATGCAGTTCTTCCTGTTCGGCATGTGGTCGGTGCTGTATGCCTATACGCCGGAGCTGTATCCGACACGGTCGCGCGGCACTGGCTCGGGCTTTGCGTCATCGATCGGTCGGGTGGGATCGCTGGCCGGGCCGTACCTAGTGGGCGTGCTGCTGCCGGTTGCGGGGCAGGGTGGCGTGTTCACCATGGGGGCGCTGTCGTTTGCGGTCGCGGCCGTTGTGGTGCTGCTGTTCGGCGTCGAGACCAAGGGCAAGGCGCTGGAGGAAGTCTCGCACTAGCCCGCCCCAGTCCCCATGACATGGCCCCTGGCGCAAGCCAGGGGCCATGTCTTTTAGCGCGCTGGCCTCGGATTGCCGACGCCATGACATCAGCCATGCAAAGGCCTTCATGCGCCTTGACACGGAATGATATCCGACTAATATATTAGTTACGTATCACCAAACGAGGAGACGACCATGATGACAGAACGCCAGCGTAAATTCCGCGAACAGTACAAGGCCGATATCAGCCCGCTCTACAATGGCCTGCTGCATATCGTGGTGATCTACGGCGTTGGCGCCGCCGCCCTGTACTACAGCTTCGGGCAGCTGCAGCATGCCACCTGGGAATGGGCGCTGGCGCTGCCGGTGTTCCTGGCCGGCAACTTCGTCGAATGGGCGATGCACAAGTACGTGATGCACCGCCGGATCGACGTGTTCGCGCTGCGGGCGATCTACGAACGCCACACGCGCCAGCACCACCAGTACTTCACCGATGAAGAGCCCACCATCGACACCACCCGCGAATTCCGCATCGTGTTCTTCCCGTGGCGCGTGCTGGCCACGCTCGGCGTAGGCGGCGGCGCGCTCGGCTACCTGGCCTCGGTGCTGATCAACAGCAATGCCGGCTGGATCGTGTTCATGACGATGGTGGCGCAGTACCTGGTCTACGAGACCTTCCATTACTGCTGCCACGTGCACGAGAACTGGTTCGTGCGCAACATGCCCTTTATCAACACGATCCGCCGCCACCATACCGCGCATCACAACATGGGCATCATGATGAAGTACAACATGAACCTGACCTTCCCGATCGCCGACTGGTTCATGGACACCAGCGACCTGCGCCGCGGCTTGCTCGGCCACCTGTTTAACGGCTACAGCGAGAAGCACGTCAAGGAAGAGCTCAAGCCCATCATCCGGAAGTTCCGGCATGACCATTCGCGCGTCACGCTGGATGGCCCGGAGCTGACCGAGGACGAACGTAGCGTGATGGCTGCCTGAGCGCAGAGACAGAAACGGGTTTCCGGCCCGTGCGCCGGAAACCCGTGCTGGTCGGGCAGAGTTTTTGAACGAGAAGGAACAGGCGTTGTGCCGTGAGGGGGCAGCCATCATTCGGGCCACGTTCACGGCACTGGCGCTCAGGCAGCCATGCACTATCGTAGTCAGACGCGGGCGGTGGCCCCTGCGTTGCCGCCGCTCACCCGTTCAACCCGATCAGGAGTCAGTCAATGTCCTATATCGACGGATTCGTGCTGGCCGTACCCCAGGCCAATCGCGAGACCTATCGCCAGGTGGCGCAGAAGGCCGCCGCGGTGTTCAAGGAACACGGTGCGCTGAAGGTGGTGGAATGCTGGGGCGACGATGTGCCGGAAGGCAAGGTCACGTCCTTTACGATGGCGGTCCAGCGCAAGGACGATGAAGCGGTGGTGTTCTCTTGGATTGTGTGGCCTTCGCGCGAGAAGCGCGACACAGGCATGAAGGCGGCGATGGCGGATCCGCGCCTGAAGGAGGGCATGGACCCGATGCCGTTCGACGGCCAGCGGATGATCTTCGGCGGCTTCGAGGTGATTGTCGAGGCGTAGGGGAGGGATGCCGCGACGGCGCTGCATTGCCGGCGCGGACAGGATCCGGTCAGATAAGGTGGAAGACCATGCTGAGGGCGATCGCGCCGCCCAGGGTCTCCACTGCTGCGAGGGCAAGAAGGTTCTTCAGTACGAAAGTTTCTTCTTTCTTCGTCACCATGGTCCGTCTCCCGGTCATTGGAATTTTTCGAATCGCCGGCGACGGCGGCTGGGCCTGTCGCGGCGATTCCAGTAGACCGCAAGCGCACGCCGGCCGGAAGCTGGCGAAAACCCGCTCGGCGAAAACCCCGATACTCCGAGGGCCGGGCAAGGGTGATGATTGATGGGCTTTACGGTCCGCGCATGCCGCGTCCGTCGCTCAGCGGTGTTGCAGCGGCCCACATTTGGGTGATGCCGGCTGTAGCGCGATACGCCAAGATCGACGCGTGGGTGGTCGAACGATCGCCCCGCTACCATTTGAGCCCCGCTGCCTCCCCGGCACGCGGGGCTTTTTTACGGCCGGGCGCGGCGTGGCGGGGGCGAGACAACAAAGACCGGAGACAGCGATGAAGGTGATCACAGCACGCGAAGCAGCCGCGCTCGTGCACGACGGCTGGACCGTGGCCAGCGCGGGCTTTGTCGGCGCCGGCCATGCCGAGGCTGTGACCGAGGCGCTGGAGCAGCGCTTCCTGCACAGCGGGCTGCCGCGCGACCTGACGCTGGTGTATTCAGCCGGGCAGGGCGACCGCGGCGCGCGCGGCGTGAACCACTTCGGCAATGCCGGCATGACCGCCAGCATTGTCGGCGGCCACTGGCGCTCGGCCCCGCGGCTGGCGGTGCTGGCGATGGCCGAGCAGTGCGAGGGCTACAACCTGCCGCAGGGCGTGCTGACGCACCTCTACCGCGCCATCGCCGGCGGCAAGCCGGGGGTCATGACCAAGATCGGCCTGCATACCTTTGTTGATCCGCGTACCGCGCAGGATCCGCGCTACCACGGCGGCGCCGTCAACGAGCGCGCGCGCAAGGCGCTGGCCGAGGGCAAGGCGTGCTGGGTCGAGGCGGTGGATTTCCGCGGCGACGAATACCTGTTCTACCCGAGCTTCCCGATCGACTGCGCGCTGCTGCGCTGCACCGCGGCCGATGCGCGCGGCAACCTCAGCACGCACCGAGAGGCCTTCCACCACGAACTGCTGGCGATGGCGCAGGCCGCGCACAACTCGGGCGGCATCGTGATCGCGCAGGTGGAAAGCCTGGTCGATCATCATGAGATCCTGCAGGCCATCCACGTGCCCGGCATCCTGGTCGATTACGTGGTGGTCTGCGACAACCCGGCCAACCATCAGATGACCTTCGCCGAGGCCTACAACCCGGCCTACGTGACACCCTGGCAAGGCGAGGCCGCCGCGGCCGCGGCCGAGGCGGACGAGGCAGCGGTGGCCGCGGGCCCGCTCGACGCACGCACCATCGTGCAGCGCCGTGCGGTGATGGAACTGGCGCGCCGCGCGCCGCGCGTGGTCAACCTTGGCGTGGGCATGCCGGCGGCGGTGGGAGCGCTTGCGCACCAGGCCGGACTCGGCGGCTTTACGCTCACCGTCGAGGCGGGCCCCATTGGCGGCACGCCGGCTGACGGACTCAGCTTTGGCGCCTCGGCCTATCCCGAGGCGGTGGTGGACCAGCCGGCGCAGTTCGATTTCTACGAGGGCGGCGGCATTGACCTGGCCATCCTCGGCCTGGCCGAGCTCGATGGCCACGGCAACGTCAACGTGAGCAAGTTTGGGGAAGGCGAGGGGGCGCTGATCGCCGGCGTCGGCGGCTTTATCAACATCACGCAGAGCGCGCGTGCGGTGGTCTTCATGGGTACGCTGACGGCGGGCGGGCTGGAAGTCCATGCCGGCGACGGCCAGTTGCAGATCGTGCGCGAAGGCCGCGTGAAGAAGATCGTGCTCGAGGTCTCGCACCTGAGCTTCAACGGCCCCTACGTGGCGTCGCTTGGCATCCCGGTGCTGTACATCACCGAGCGCGCGGTGTTCGAGATGCGTGCGGGTGATGACGGCGAGGCCCGCCTCACGCTGGTGGAGATCGCGCCGGGCGTGGATCTGCAGCGCGACGTGCTCGACCAGTGCGCCACGCCCGTGGCGGTGGCGCCGGACCTGCGCCAGATGGATGCCCGGCTGTTCCAGGCCGGGCCGATGCGCCTGTAATTCGCGGCGGGCGCCGGCTGTCAGGCGGGCTGCTGGCCGTGCGGCAGCGGCTGGCCGGGCTGCAGCGCCGGCACCGGCATGGCCGGCTGGCAGGCGGCCGCGGCCAGGCCAAGGAACTGGCTGGATGTGCGCAGGAACTGCTGGCAGGTCTGGCGGAAAAGCTCGAAGTCCATGTGGTTCTCGGTTGACTGAGGCTGGCGCGGACCGGCAATAGCCGCCGCGCCGCCGGCATCATCCGTTGCCGATGTGACAGTTTCTTGAAAATCCGCCAGCCCCTGCCGGCTTTGTCGCGCCAGCCGGACGGCCCCGCCGTACTGGTCACTGCGCGGGCAGAGGTGCTAAAATGTAAGTCTTTGATTCTCTTGGCCAAATGCTGCAAGCAGCATGGCCGCGCCGGAACCCCCTCCGGCGCAGGCGAGAGCCAGGGCGAGATGAGTTCCAGACGCGTATCCGTTTGTGCCGGGTTCGCCTCCCGCCAGCCAACGATACCCATGACCACTACGACCGCACCAGAACCAATTACCGCCGGGCAGGCCGCTGAGCAGACGTTCGAAAGCTTCGGCCTCGACGCACGCATCCTGCGCGCCTTGTCCGACCAGGGCTACACCACGCCCACGCCGATCCAGGCGCAGGCCATCCCGGTCGTGCTGCTCGGCAAGGACGTGATGGGCGCCGCGCAGACCGGCACCGGCAAGACCGCCGGCTTCGCGCTGCCGATTATCCAGCGCCTGCTGCCGCTGGCCAACGCCAGCGCCTCGCCGGCGCGCCACCCGGTGCGCGCGCTGATGCTGACGCCCACGCGCGAACTGGCCGACCAGGTCTACGACAACGTCGCCCGCTACGCCAAGCACACCGACCTGCGCAGCACCGTGGTGTTCGGCGGTGTCGACATGAACCCGCAGACCGACGCACTGCGCCGCGGCGTTGAGATCCTGGTGGCCACGCCGGGCCGCCTGCTTGACCACGTGCAGCAGAAGTCGGTCAACCTGTCGCAGGTGCAGATGCTGGTGCTGGACGAAGCCGACCGCATGCTCGACATGGGCTTCCTGCCGGACCTGCAGCGCATCATCAACCTGCTGCCGGCGCAGCGCCAGACGCTGCTGTTCTCGGCGACGTTTTCGCCGGAAATCAAGCGGCTGGCCGCCAGCTACCTGAAGCAGCCGGTCACCATCGAAGTGGCGCGCAGCAACTCGACCAACGAGAACGTGCGCCAGATGGTGTACCAGGTCGACGACGGCCACAAGCAGGCGGCGGTCGTGCACCTGCTCAAGCAGCGTGCCGAGCAGGGGCTGTCGCGCCAGTGCATCGTCTTCGTCAACAGCAAGATCGGCTGCTCGCGCCTGGCGCGTCATCTGGAGCGCGAAGGCATCAACGCCGCCGCCATCCACGGCGACAAGACCCAGACCGAGCGCATGCAGACGCTGGACGGCTTCAAGAGCGGCACCATCGACGCGCTGGTCGCTACCGACGTGGCCGCGCGCGGGCTCGATATCCCTGACATGCCGTGCGTGGTCAACTTCGACGTGCCATACAGCGCCGAAGACTACGTGCACCGCATCGGCCGTACCGGCCGTGCCGGCGCCAGTGGCGACGCGCTGTCGATCTACGTGCCCGGCAATGACGAGCGCCTGCTGTCCGATATCGAGAAGCTGATCAAGCGCAGCATCCCGCGCGGCAAGCTGGAAGGCTTCGACCCCACCGGCGAGCGCGCGCGCCAGGGCGACACCGAGCGCCGCCGCGAGCGTGGCGACGTGCGCCGTGCGCGCGGCAACGGCGAGGGCGAAGAGCGCCCGCGCCGCCACGAACATGCCGGCAGCCGCCAGGTGTTCCGCCCCTCAGATGATCCGTTCTTCTCGCGCCCGTACGAGCCCAGCGCCAACAGCTCGCATGCCCAGCAGTCCGAGGAAGTGGCCGCCGCGCTGAGCCGCGGCCGCCAGGCGCCCAAGCGGCCGGTGGCGGCGCTGCTCGGCGGCGTGCCGCGCAAGTCCTGATCGACTTGTAATTTGCGATGGCCCGCCGGCGCGGGCTATCGGTCCAGTGCGGCGCCCTGGCCGTGCTGCGGCTGCGGCGGTGTCTCCAGCCTCTGTCGCCACCCTTCGGTGGCGCTTGCCAGCCAGTCCTTCACATTCCCCGCGTTGTTCACCAGCCCCAGGTGGCTGCCTGCCTCGCGCAGCGCATCCAGCGCCGCGCCGGTGTCGATCGCCAGCGCGCCGCTCTGCTTGCTGAGCTTCTCGCCGATCTCGTTGACCACCACCGGCACGTGCAGGTAGGCCGGCGTGGGCAGGCCCAGCAACCGCTGCAGGTGGATCTGCCGCGGCGTGGAGTCGAGCAGGTCGGCGCCGCGCACGATATGTGTGATGCCCTGCAGGCCGTCGTCCACTACCACCGCCAGTTGGTACGCCCATAGCCCGTCCGCCCGGCGCAGCACGAAGTCGCCCAGCTCGGTTTCCAGGTCCTGGCATTGGCGGCCCTGCCAGCGGTCGTTGAAGCAGATGTTGGCGGGCGGGCCGTCCGGCACGCGCACGCGCCACGCGCGCGGCAGCTTGCCGTTCAGGCCGTGGCGGCAGGTGCCGGGGTAGGCCAGCGTCTGGTGGCGCTCGCGCACGTGCACCAGCGAATCGGCGATCTCTTTGCGCGAACAGCCGCAGGGGTAGAGCTGCCCGGCGGCGTCGAGCCGGCGCAGCGCGTCGGCATAGTGCGGTTCGCGCCGGCTCTGCCACACCGGCGGCTCGTCCGGCGTCATGCCCAGCCGTTCCAGCGTGTGCAGGATGTCTTCGTCGGCGCCGCGCACGCAGCGCGGCATGTCGATGTCTTCGATGCGCACCAGCCACTGGCCGCCATGCGCGCGCGCATCGAGCCAGCTGGCCAGCGCCGTGACCAGCGAGCCCATATGCAGCGGCCCGGTGGGCGAGGGGGCAAAGCGGCCGCGATAACCGCCCGTGATGACCGCCATGCGCCTGCCCTCAGCCGGCGAAATCGGGTTGTTGCAGCAGCGCCTGCGCCAGGCGCGGGTCTTCCAGCTTGCTGGCCCACCACTGCAGCGCCTTGCCGCGGTTGCTGGTGCGCCAGGCCACCTTGAAGTTGCCGGGCGCGCGCACCTCCACGGTCTCGCGCGCCTGCAGCACGCCGCTTTCGATATGCGGCTGCGCCATCGGCGCCGGCAGCCAGCCGCAGCCCAGGCCGCGGATCTGCGCTTCCAGCTTGTCGCGCATGGTCGGCACCACCAATACGTCCTGGCCGGCCAGAACCCCGTGGGTGCGCGCCGGCAGGTTGCGCGAGGTGTCACCCACCGCGACGATGCGGTGCTTCGCGATCTGGATGGTGGTGAGCGGCCCTTCCTCGGTCGCCAGCGGATGATGCGCGGCCACCGCGAACACAAACGGCATCGTTCCCAGCGGCCGGATCTGGAAGCCCTGTGTGCTGGGCGCATCGTAGGCGCCGCCGATCACCAGGTCGGCGCGGTTGCTGATCAGCGCGTCCCACGCGCCGCCCAGCACTTCCTTGGCAAAGCGCAGCCGGGTGGCGGTGTTCTCGGCGTAGAAGTCATGGATCACCGGCAGTAGCGCGCGGAAGTTGATCAGGTCGTCGACCACGATCGTCAGCGTCGCCTCCCAGCCGGTGGCCAGGCGCTTGACGCGGCGCGCCAGGTCGTCGGCGGCATGCAGTAGGTGGCGGCCTTCGTCGAGCAGGGCGCGCCCGGCCGGGGTCAGCTCGGCGCGGTGGCGGCGGCGGTCGAACAGCAGCACGTCCAGGTCTTCTTCCAGCTTGCGCACCACGTAGGTCAGCGCGGAGGGGACCTTGCCCATCTCGTGCGCGGCGGCGGCGAAGCTGCCCTTGCGTTCGATGGCGTCCAGGACTTCGAGGGATTCTAGCGAGAGGGCCATGTTCAGAAATTCTGAATGACTACTTCTAAGGTGGTTCCCGTAAATATACGCCTCAAGCCCTAAACTGCCTAGCATCAACAGCGCAACACAGGCCGTGACACGGTTACCCAGCTAGTGCCGACGGCGAAACGGGCCAAGGAGGGCCATCAAAATGATTGAAACCAGAAAGTCTGCAGAGCGCGGTTACGCCGACCATGGCTGGCTGAAGTCCTTTCATTCGTTCTCGTTCGCCGACTACTACGACCCGCAGCATGTGCAGTACGGACCGCTGCGCGTGATCAACGAGGACCGCGTGGCGCCGGGCATGGGTTTCGGCACGCACGGCCACCGCGACATGGAGATCATCAGCTACGTGCTGGAAGGCGAACTGGCCCACAAGGACAGCATGGGCAACGGCAGCGTGATTCGCCCGGGCGACGTGCAGCGCATGAGCGCGGGCACCGGCGTGCGCCACTCGGAGTACAACCATGCCCAGCACGATACGACGCACTTCCTGCAGATCTGGATCATGCCCGACCAGAACGGCATCGAACCCGGCTATGAGGAAAAGCACTTCGACGTGGCCGACAAGCGCGGCAAGCTGCGCCTGGTGGCCAGCCGCGACGGCGCTGACGGCTCGGTGGTCGTGCACCAGGATGTGCGCCTGTACGCCGGCCTGTTCGACGGCGATGAAGCCGCCAAGCTGGCGCTCGCGCCGGGCCGCCGCGCCTATGTGCATGTGGCGCGTGGCCGCGTGACGGTCAATGGCAAGGCGCTGGAAGCCGGTGACGCAGCCAGGCTGGAAGCCGTTGCTGAAGTCGCGCTGTCCGGCGGCGATAACGCCGAGGTGCTGGTGTTCGACCTGCCCTGAGCGCCGGCTGCCACGCGCAGCCAGTGAAGCCTGCAAGAGCCCGCCCGCCCGGCGGGTTTTTGCTTTTTGCGCCGCCCTCGGAGTCGGGCAGGTACCGCTGTGCTATCTTCTCGCTATGCATTGCGCCTGCACCGGCACATCGCCGGCAGGCCAGCACGGGTCTCATTTCCCGGATTTGAATCGGGGGCGTCCCCGTGCCGACGCCCCCTTGGAACACCCAGTACCAAGATGACCTTTGTTTCCATTCTCCTGGCGCTGATCGCAGAGCAGTTCCGCGCCCTGGGCCGCAACAACCCGATCCACGAGATCGTGCGCGCGCTCGGCGAACGGGCAGAACACGCCTTCGACACCGGCCGGCCGCGCGACGCCGCGCTGGCCTGGTTCACCGTGGTGCTGCCGCTTACGCTGGCGGTGATCGTGGTGCACTACCTGCTGGCCTCGATCAGCGTGGCGCTGACGCTCGCCTGGAACGTGCTGGTGCTGTACATGACGCTGGGCTTTCGCCAGTTCAGCCATTACTTCACCGATATCCATGAAGCGCTGAATCGCGACGACCTGCATACCGCGCGCATGCTGCTGCACCAGTGGACCGGGCTCGACACCGTCGAGATGCCGGTCACCGAGATCGTGCGGCATACGCTGGAAGCGGCGATCGTGGCGGTCCACCGGCATGTGTTCGGCGTGTTCTTCTGGTTCCTGGTGCCGATCGGTCCCGGCGGCGTGGTGCTGTACCGCACCGCCGAATACCTGGGCCGCCAGTGGAACCTGCCCTCGGCCGAGCGCAGCCCCGCGCTGGGCCGCTTTGCGGCGCGCGCCTTCTATGTGCTGGACTGGATTCCCTCGCGGCTGACCGCCATCGGCTTTGCCATCGTCGGCAATTTCGAGGATGCGGTCTATGCCTGGCGCAACCACGCGCGCAAGTGGAACGACGCCGTCAACGGCATCCTGCTCGCCAGCGGCGGCGGGGCCCTCGGCGTCAGGCTGGGCACGCCGCTGGCCGAGGACGATTCCACCGTGGTGCTGCGCGCCAGCGTGGCTGGCCCGGCGGTGGACTACGCGCCCGGCATGGAAGAGGACAACGGCGGCCCCGAGCCGGCCGCGCCCGAATTCGGCACCGAGCCCGGCGTGCGCACGCTGCAGTCGGCCGTCGGCCTGGTGTGGCGCGCGGTGGTGCTGTGGATGCTGCTGCTCGCCATGCTGTCGCTGGCGCTCTGGGTGGGCTGATCCAGGGTTTGAACGGGGCAGGCTTGCGCGCTAGTCACGGGCCGCGCCGCAGCGCCAGCAGGCGCCGAACTGTGACTCGTGCCATTCCAGGCAGTGGCGGCACTGCCAGCTGGGCCCCGGCACCGGATTGGCGGCGGCATTAAGCGCCGCCCACGCCTGCGCCTCCATCTCGTCATCGACCAGCCAAACCTGCGGGGCGCTTTCGCGGAACGGGATCTCGCCGGTTGCGCCGGCCAGCCAGGTATTGCGCAATTCCGCCCGGATGCCAGCCGCCCGCAGGACGTTCTGGCAATGGGCCGCGTGGACGAGCGAGGTGGCGGACAGTAGCAGTTTCATGGCAGCGCACCGGACTATCGGAGTATCGCAGGCAGGTGCGCTTACCTTACCACGGCTTCACCAAGGTTTCTGCTGGCTGGATTCGTGCAGCAGCTGCGTGTAGAGCTGGTGGCGGCGCCCGGAAATCGCGCCGGATTCGACCGCGGCCAGCACGCCGCATCCCGGCTCGTTCACATGGTGGCAGTTGTAGAAGCGGCACTCGGTCAGGCGCGGCCGGAATTCCGGGAAGGCGCGCTCGAGCATGCCCTCGCTCAGGTGGTACAGGCCGAATTCCTGGAAGCCCGGTGAATCGATCAGTGCACCCTGGCGGCCGTCGACCGTGCCCCATTCTGCCGGCAGGTGGTAGAGCCGGGTAAAGGTGGTGGTGTGCTTGCCGGAATCGAGCTTGGCCGAGATCTCGCGGGTCTGGGCATCGACACCCGGGATCAGCAGGTTCAGCAGCGACGACTTGCCCATGCCCGACTGGCCGATCAGGATGCTGGCAAGCCCCGCCAGGCGCGGCTTGAGCGTGGCCAGCGCCTGCGCCGGGTCGGCGCGCACCGACAGTTCCAGCGTGTCGTAGCCCAACTCGCCGTACAGCGCCAGGCGGCCGCGCGCCTCGTCCAGCCGTTCGGGCAAGTCGGTTTTGTTGAGGACGATCAGCGGCCGGATCTCCATCGCCTCGGCCGACACCAGCGCGCGGCCCAGCAGGTCTTCGGAGAAGCCCGGCTCGGTCGCCAGCACGATGATGACCTGGTCGATATTGGCGGCCAGCAGCTTGGACTTGAACTGGTCGGAGCGGTGCAGCAGGTTCTTGCGCGGCGCGACCTTGGTGATCACGCACTGGTCGGCGGCGGCGCGTTCCACATTGACGTGGTCGCCCACTGCGCAGTCGCTCTTCTTGCCGCGCGGGAAGGCATGCATGCGCGTGCCGTCGCCCAGTTCGACCACGTAGTGACGGCCGTGCGCGGCAATGATCAGTGCGGACTCGTGACTGGTACCGGCATTGGTGCCGCCGCCGGCGTTGCGGTGACGCGTGGCGCGGCTCATGCGTGCGCCAGCAGGCGGTCGATCCGCTGCGCGGCGGGCGGATGCGAGTAGTAGAAGGCGCTGTAGAGCGGATCGGGCGTGAGCGTCGAGGCGTTGTCCTTGTACAGCTTCACCAGCGCCGATACCAGGTGGCCGGCGTTGGTCTGGTCGGCGGCAAAGGCGTCGGCCTCGAACTCATGGCGGCGCGACGACTGGCTCGACAGCGGCCCCAGCAGGAAGGTGAACACCGGCAGCGTCAGGAAGAACAGCACCAGCGCCAGCGCGTTGTTGGACACGCCCAGGTTGGGCACCACGCCCAGCCCGGTGTAGAACCAGCTGCGCGTGGCCAGCCACCCGAGCAGCGCCAGGAACACGAGGCTCAGCGCAAAGGTGACAACGATGCGCTTGGCCACGTGGCGGCGCTTGAAGTGGCCCAGTTCATGCGCCAGCACCGCCTCGATCTCGTCGCCCGACAGGCGCGCCAGCAGAGTATCGAAGAAGACGATGCGCTTGGCCGCGCCAAAGCCGGTGAAGTAGGCATTGCCGTGAGCGCTGCGCTTGCTGCCGTCCATCACGAACAGGCCCTTGCTGGCAAAGCCGCAGCGTTTCATCAGGGCCTCGATGCGCTCGCGCAGCGCTTCGTCGGTGAGCGGCTCGAACTTGTTGAACAGCGGCGCGATGAAGGTCGGGAAGATCACCAGCAGGAACAGGTTGAACGCCATCCACACCAGCCACGTCCACAGCCACCACAGCGAACCGGCGCGCTCCATGAGCCACAGCACCGCCAGCAGCAGCGGCAGGCCCAGCGCGCATGCCACCAGCAACATCTTGGCCATGTCGGCCAGCCACAGGCCGAAGGTCATCTTGTTGAAGCCGAAGCGCTCTTCGATGCCGAACTGGCCATACAGCGAGAAGGGCAGGTCGACCAGGCCGCCGATCAGCGCCACGCTGGCCACCAGCGCCACGCCGTAGGCATAGCCGGGCCCGAAGATGTCGAGCCAGAACTGGTTGAGCCACTGCAGCCCGCCCAGCATGGTGAAGCCGATCAGCACCGCCGCGCCGGCCAGCACCTCGAGCATCGACAGCCGGGTGCGGGCGATGGTGTAGTCCGCGGCCTTCTGGTGTGAGGCGAGGGTAATGGTGTCGGCAAAGCGGTCCGGCACCGCGTTGCGGTGCTGCGCCACATGCCGGACCTGGCGGGCGGCCAGCCAGAGCTTGGTCAGCACCATCAGCACCAGGGCGGCGAGGAAGACAATCGTGAACATCGGCAAGAGCCTTGTGGGTTCGGGTGCCCGGCATTGTGCGCGGCGGGCATCCTTTGGGACCGGCAAACCGGGGGCACGGTGCTGGCGGTCCGGGATATCCGGAAGGTCCCCCGGCTGTGCGCCAGCGGGCATCCCGGACGGATATGCGAGAATTATAAATTGTTCGCGCCCGGCGCCGCCGCCGGCGCATCCCTGAAATCCCTCTCTGCCGCAGTCCTGATGACAACCCACGCCACCGCCAAATCCGTTAAAAGTGAAAACAACCTGATCTGGCTGGACATGGAAATGACCGGCCTGTCGCCGGATACCGACCGCATCATCGAAGTGGCGATCGTTGTCACCGACTCCGAACTCAATATCCTGGCCGAAGGCCCCGTGCTGGTGATCCACCAGAGCGATGCCGTGCTCGACGGCATGGACAACTGGAACAAGGGCACCCACGGCCGCTCCGGCCTGATCGACAGGGTCAAGGCTTCCACGCTGACCGAAGAGCAGGCCGAGGCCGAGCTGCTGGCCTTCCTCAAGCGCTGGGTGCCGGCCAACAAGTCGCCGATGTGCGGCAATTCGATCTGCCAGGACCGCCGCTTCATGGCGCGCTACATGCCCAAGCTGGAGGCGTTCTTCCACTACCGCAACCTGGACGTGTCCACGCTCAAGGAGCTGTGCAAGCGCTGGGAGCCGGCCATCCACAAGGGCTTCGTGAAGCGCCAGCTGCACACCGCGCTGGCCGACATCCTGGAATCGGTCGAAGAACTGCGCTACTACCGCACGCACTTTATCCGCCACACCCCGCCGGGCGCCGCACCGGCCGCCGACGCGCCTGCCGCCGACGCGACCGCGCAATAACCGGGGCCAGCCGCTCCCACAACAATAACCAACCACCACTGACGGGCCGCCCGCACCAGCCGGCCACGTTGCCGCTGCCGGGCGCCGCGCGGTGCCTGGGGCGAGCCCGTCCCGCCCGCCCATGCTCGAGCGCATCGTCACCATCATCACCCCGGTCATCCTGATCATCCTGGTCGGGTGGCTGTACGGGCGCAAGGCGCATCCGGACATGGCCGGCATCAACCGCGCCACGCTGGACGTGATCGCGCCGCTGCTGGTGGTGTCGGCCTTCGTCAGCAAGGATTTTGTGCTGGCCGACCAGCTGGTGCTGCTGGGCTGCGCGGTGGCGGTGGTGCTGGGTTCCGGCGTGCTGGCGTGGGGGCTGGCGCGGCTGTTCAAGGTCGATCCGCGCACCTTCGTGCCGCCGATGATGTTCAACAACTGCGGCAACATGGGCCTGCCGCTGTCGGTCCTTGCCTTCGGCCCGGCCGGGCTGGCGCCGGCGGTGGCGCTGTTCGCGGCGTCCAACCTGATGCACTTCACCCTTGGCATGAAGATCGTCAACCGGCATGCGTCGATGGCGCAGATCGCGCGCAACCCCATGGTGCTGGCCACCGTGGCGGGCGTGGGTCTGTCGCTGGCGCGGCCGTGGTTCACGCTGCCCGACCCGGTCTACCAGTCGGTCAAGCTGCTGGGCGATGCCACCGTGCCGCTGATGTTGTTCGCGCTGGGCGTGCGCATGAAGGATGTGAGCCTGCGCAACTGGGGCATGGGGCTGGTCGGCGCCGTGGCGTGTCCGCTGACCGGCATCGCGGTGGCGCTGCTGCTGGCGCAGTGGGTGCCGCTGACAGAACTGCAGCGCGGCCTGCTGTTCGTGTTTGCCGCGCTGCCGCCGGCGGTGCTGAACTTCCTGGTGGCAGATCATTTCCGGCAGGAGCCGGACCAGGTGGCGTCGATCGTGCTGCTCGGCAATATCGCCGCGGTGGTGTTCGTGCCGGTGGGGTTGTACCTGGGGTTGCGCTGAAGCGCAGGGGAGGGTGCCCGCGCGGCGTGCGCCGGCGGGCCGGGTTGATTATGCGGCGGGTTTGGCGCGCACGGCGTTCTTCGGACGCCAGGCCGTGACGATCGCCTCGTCGGTTTCCATGTAAGGGCCGCCGATCAGGTCGATGCAATACGGCACTGCAGCAAAGATCCCTTGCACCACCGTCTTGCCGTCGGCGTCGCGCAGGCCTTCCAGGGTCTCGCGGATCGCGCGCGGCTGGCCCGGCAGGTTGATGATCAGCGCGGCGCGGCTGGCGGTCTCGCGGACCACCGCCACCTGGCGCGACAGGATCGCGGTCGGCACGAAATGCAGGCTGACCTGGCGCATCTGCTCGCCGAAACCGGGCATTTCCTTGGTCGCCACGGCCAGTGTGGCCTCCGGCGTCACGTCGCGCCGCGCGGGACCGGTGCCGCCGGTGGTCAGCACCAGGTCGCAGCCGGCCACGTCCACCAGGTCGATCAGCGTGCGCGAGATCTGCGCCTGCTCGTCGGGGATCAGCCGCTCCACCGCCTGCCAGGGCGAGGTCATCGTGCGCCCGAACCACTCGCGCAGCGCCGGGATGCCCTCATCCTGGTAGGTGCCGGCCGAGGCGCGGTCGGAAATCGAGACAAAGCCGACGACCAGTTCGTCGGGATGGTTGTGGGCGATCGGCTGCGTGGTCTGGGTCATGCTTCGGACTCCGGGGTCGGGGGTTGGTCCTCGGCGGCGCTGGCGACCTTGCCATCCTTCACGTCGAGCGCCGTCTTGATCGCCTGGAACAGCTCGCGGAAGTAGCGCGGCGGCTTGCCTTGCTCCTTCTCCTTGCGCGCGTTGCGGATGGTATTGCGCAGCGCCTGCACGTCGATGCCGGGATGCTCGCCCAGGAAGCGCGTCAGCGCCGCGTCGTCGGCCAGCAGCAGTTCGCGCCAGCGCTCGATCAGGTGCATGCGTGCGGTCTCGGCCTTGCTGGTGCCCTTGAAGCCTTCCAGCGCGCGGCGGATGGCCTCGACTTCGTCGTCGTCCAGGCCACGCATGACCTTGCCGACATACTGCATCTGGCGGCGCTTGCCTTCATGGCTGGTGATGCGGCGCGCCTGGTGGATGGCGTCCGCCAGCGCTTCGGGCATCGGCACGCGGGCCAGCCGGTCCTTGGCCAGGCCTTCCAGCTCAACGCCAAGGTCCTGCAGGGCGGTCATGTCGCGCTTGCGCTGCGACTTGCTTTTTGGTTCGTCGTCTTCCGGTTCCGGCGCAAAGCCTCCAGGAAAGCGCGAGCCGTTCGGATTACGGGAATTTCGCGTCATGCCCGGCATTTTATCTTGCTATGATTGTCGCTTGGACTTTTGATGACACCGCCCAGCATGGACCAGCTCGAAGAACAGACCGCGCACTTCACCTACACCCAGGCCCAGCTCAAAGAGATGGCCGCCGATGTGCTGCGTGTGGCACGCGAGCTGGGGGCGACCGACGCCGCCACCGAGATCTCCGAAGGCAGCGGCCTGTCGGTGTCGGTGCGCAAGGGGCAGGTGGAAACCATCGAGCAGAACCGCGACAAGGTGGTCGGCGTCACGGTCATGATCGGCAAGCGCCGCGGCAACGCCAGCACCTCTGACTTCTCGCCGGCGGCATTGCGCGCCACCGCCGAGGCGGCCTACAACATCGCCCGCTTCACCGCCGAGGACGACTGCGCCGGCCTGGCGGAAGAAGAACTGCTGGAGCGCTCGCCGCAGGACCTGGACCTGTTCCACCCCTGGAACATCGACGCCGAAGCCGCCATCGATATCGCCACCCGCGCTGAAGCCGCGGCTTTCGCAGTGTCGCCGCGCATCCGCAACAGCGACGGCGCCAGCGTCTCGGCCCAGCACTCGCAGTTCGTGCTGGCCACCACGCGCGGCTTCTCGGGCGGCTACCCGTATTCGCGCCACTTCATCTCGTGCGCGCCGATCGCCGGCAGCGGCAGCGGCATGCAGCGCGACGACTGGTACTCGTCCAAGCGCTCGCCGCTGGCACTGGCCGCGCCGGAAGACATCGGCAAGTACGCCGCCGAACGCGCGCTGGCCCGGCTGCAGGCACGCAAGCTGTCCACGCGCCGCTGCCCGGTGCTGTTCGAAGCCCCGCTGGCCGCCGGCCTGCTGGGCGCCTTCGTGCAGGCGGTATCGGGCGGGGCGCTGTACCGCAAGTCCACTTTCCTGTGCGATTCGCTGGGGCAGAGGGTGTTCGCGCCGCACGTGCAGATCCACGAGCAGCCGCATACCCCCGCCGCCATGGGCAGCGCCCCCTTCGACGAAGAGGGTGTGCGCACCCGTGAGCGCGACGTGGTGCGCGACGGCGTGGTGCAGGGCTACTTCCTGTCGACCTATTCCGCACGCAAGCTCGGCATGCAGACCACCGGCAATGCCGGCGGCTCGCACAACCTGACGCTGTCGAGCAACCTGACCGAGCCCGGCGACGATTTCCCGGCGATGCTGCGCAAGCTTGGCACCGGCCTGCTGGTGACCGAACTGATGGGGCAGGGCGTCAACTATGTGACCGGCGACTACTCGCGCGGCGCCTCGGGCTACTGGGTCGAGAACGGCGTGATCCAGTACCCGGTCGAGGAAATCACCATCGCCGGCAATATGGCGGAGATGTTCAAGCAGATCGTTGCCATCGGCGCGGATGCGCTGGTGCGCGGCACCAAGGAAACCGGCTCGATCCTGCTCGAGCAGATGACCATCGCCGGTGCCTGAGCCGACGGCCATCCGCATGGTTCGCCTTCTCAGGCAAGAAACAGGCGATACGCCGGATTGGCGCTGACCTCCTGATACGGATAGCCGAGCGTGCCGAGGCGTTCTTCGAACGCCGCGCTTTCCGCTTCCCCTACCTGGATACCGGCCAGCACCGAGCCGGTATCGCCACCCTGGTTCCGATAGTGGAACAGGCTGATGTTCCAGTCCGGCGCCAGCCCCGACAGGAACGTCATCAGCGCGCCCGGCCGTTCCGGGAATTCAAAGCGGAACAGGCGTTCGCCATGCGCCAGCGGCGAGCGCCCGCCGATCATATGCCGCACATGCTGCTTGGCCACTTCATCGGCCGTCAGGTCGATGCTCGGGAAGCCATCCTCCTGCAGCGCCTTCAGCAGTTGTTCCGACTCTCCCGACGACCGCAGCTGCATGCCGACAAAGACGTGGGCCGTCTGCGCATCGGCAATCCGGTAGGTGAACTCGCTGATCTGCCGGTCGCCAACCCGGCTGCACAGGCGCCGGAACGCGCCGCAAACCTCCGGCAGCGTCACGCCGAACATGGCTTCGCGCGCATTGCCCAGCTCGGCACGGTCCGCCACAAAGCGCATGCGCTCGAAGTTGATATTGGCGCCGGAGGTGACCGCGACCAGCGTCTGGTCGCGGATGCCTTCACGCTGCGCATACTGCTTGGCCGCCGCCACGGCCAGGGCGCCGGCGGGTTCGAGCACGCTGCGGGTGTCTTCGAACACATCCTTGATCGCGGCGCACAGCGCATCGGTATCCACGGTGATGATCTCGTCCAGGTAGCGGCGGCATAGCCGAAAAGTCTCTTCACCGACCAGCTTCACCGCGGTCCCGTCCGAGAACAGCCCCACCTCCGCCAGTTCCACCCGCCGGCCGGCCCGGATCGACTGCGCCATGGCGCAGGAGTCTTCGGTCTGCACGCCGATCACTTTGATTTCGGGGCGCACCGCCTTGACGTAAGTCGCCACGCCGGCGGCGAGGCTGCCGCCGCCGATCGGCACGAAGATCGCATGGATGGGGCCGCGATGAGCACCGAGGATCTCTGCCGCCACCGTGCCCTGGCCGGCGATGACATAAGGGTCGTCGAAGGCGGGGATGAAGGTCAGGCCTTGCTCGGCTTGCAGCGTCATCGCGTGGCGATAGGCGTCGGTGTAGGAGTCGCCGGCCTGGATCACTTCGACGGTCGGGCCGCCGTGCGCACGCGCGGCGTCGACCTTGACCTGCGGTGCCGTGGTCGGCACCACGATCAACGCCCGCACGCCGAGGCGCGCCGCGGACAGCGCCACGCCCTGGGCATGGTTGCCGGCGGATGCGGTGATGACGCCGCGCCGCAGCGCTTCGGGGCTGAGGTGCGCCATCTTGTTGTAGGCGCCGCGCAGCTTGAAGGAGAACACCGGCTGGGTGTCTTCGCGCTTGAGGTAGACGCGGTTGTGCAGCCGCGCTGACAGGTACCTGGCGAAGTCGAGTTCGGTCTCGCGCGCCACGTCGTAGACGCGCGCGGTCAGGATGCGTTTCAGGTAGCCGCTCTGGTCGGCCGCATGGTCCGTGGCGCGGTCGGTGCTTTCAGTCGTGGGTTCGGCGTTTGCCTGCATGGAAGGGCTCCGGGGTCGTTTGCTGGTGCCCTGGAGCCGGAAACAAAAAACCCGCCTTCAGGGCGGGTTTTTTGCGAAAAACTGATCTGGACGCGCGCTAACCCACCATTCGAGGAATGGTGCGAATAATCTGCGCGAGGTCGAGGTGACGGCGGTCCATGTGCGAGACATTGGGCGATACGGCGGGATTTGTCAATCCCGGCGTCGCTTGCAACAGGTTGAAGTCGGGGATCGGCTCAGGATTCATCCGACGGCGGCCGCTCGTACGTGACGAAGGCATAGTCGAAGCCGTTGGCTTCCGAATGATGCGGCTCGCGCGAGGTCTCGATCCATTGGGTGCGGTCGATCGGCGGGAAGAAGGCGTCGCCTTCCACGTCCGCATCGATTTCAGTCACCACCAGCCGGTCCGCGCAGGGCAGGGCCTCGGCATAGAGCTGCGCGCCGCCGATCAGGAAGATCTGCTCGACGCCGACGCACAGGCGCTGCGCCTCTTCCAGCGAGGCAGCCACCTCGGCGCCTTCGATGCGCAGCTCCGGGTTGCGGCTGACGACAATATTGCGGCGGCCCGGCAGCGGTCGGCCGAGCGAATCCCAGGTCTTGCGCCCCATGATGATGGGCGCGCCCATGGTAGTGCGCTTGAAGTGCGCCAGGTCTTCCGGCAGGCGCCACGGCAGCGTGTTGTCGCGGCCGATGGTGTTGTTGCGGGCCTTGGCAACGACCAGTGTCAGCAGCGTCATACGGCCACCGGCGCCTTGATGGCGGCGTGCGACTGGTAGCCCACCAGCTCGAAGTCTTCGTAGCGGTAGTCGAAGATGCTGTCGGGCTTGCGCAGGATCTTCAGCTGCGGCAGCGGCAGGGGCTCGCGCGCGAGCTGGGTCTGCACCTGCTCGAAGTGGTTGTTGTAGATATGGCAGTCGCCGCCCGTCCAGATAAAGTCGCCCACTTCCAGCCCGGCCTGCTGCGCGATCATGTGCGTGAGCAGCGCATAGCTGGCGATATTGAACGGCACGCCCAGGAAGATATCGGCGCTGCGCTGGTAGAGCTGGCACGAGAGCCGGCCGTCGGCCACGTAGAACTGGAAGAACGCGTGGCAGGGCGGCAGCTTCATGCGCGGGATATCGGCCACATTCCAGGCCGACACGATCAGCCGGCGCGAATCCGGGTTGGCGCGGATCTGCGCCATCAGCTCGGTGATCTGGTCGATATGGCGGCCGTCCGGCGCCGGCCACGAGCGCCACTGCGAGCCGTACACCGGGCCCAGTTCGCCGTTCTCGTCGGCCCATTCGTCCCAGATGCTGACGCCGTTCTCCTGCAGCCAGCGCACGTTGGTGGAGCCCTGCAGGAACCACAGCAGCTCCAGGATGATGGACTTCAGGTGCAGCTTCTTGGTGGTCACCACCGGGAAGCCTTCGCGCAGGTCGAAGCGCATCTGGTAGCCGAACACCGAGCGCGTGCCGGTGCCGGTGCGGTCGGCCTTGTCGGTGCCATGCTCGTACACATGGCGCATGAAGTCGAGATACTGTTTCATCGGCGCGGGGCGGGTGGGAGGTGACGCGGGCGCGGGGCCCGCAAAGCAGGCATTTTAAAGCAAACGGGCCACCCCGATTGCCGGGGTGGCCCGTTCAGGTCCTGGCTGGCAGGCCGAGCCACTTGCTCCGGCCTGCGCCTTGCCCGTTGGCCTGCGTCAGTGGCTGCCGGCCGGTTGCTGCACGCGGCGCTTCTGCACCAGGTAGCCGCCACCCAGCACGCCGCCGATGATCAGCACGTACAGCGCCCAGTTGACCACCGGGTTGGCCTCGAAGAAGGCCTTGACCAGCGGCTCGTGCACGATCATGTTGACCGCCGTGAACGCCAGCACGCCCGCGCCGATATAGATGATGACCGGGAAGCGGCCCATCAGCTTGAGCACCAGGCTCGAGCCCCACACCACGATGGGGATGCTGATCAGCAGGCCCAGCACCACCAGCAGGAAGCTGCCGTGCGCGGCGCCGGCCACGGCCAGCACGTTGTCCACGCCCATCACCGCGTCGGCGATGATGATGGTCTTCATCGCGCCCCACAGGGTCGAGGCGCCCGAGCCGTGCCCTTCGCCTTCGCCCTCGTCGGAGAGCAGCTTGTAGGCGATCCAAACCAGCGCCAGGCCGCCGACCAGAAGCAGCCCGGGAATCTTCAGCAGCCAGACCACGCCGATCGTCATGGCCGAGCGGACCACCACGGCACCGACGGTACCCCAGATGATGGCCTTCTTCTGCAGGTTGGCGGGCAGGTTGCGCGCCGCCAGTGCGATCACGATGGCATTGTCGCCGGCCAGCACCAGGTCAATAACGACGATGGACAGCAGCGCCGTCAGGAACTGCATCGTGAACAGATCGGTAAACCACTCCATGAACTCTCCTCAGGGTACGAAATCAGCGCAAGCGCGCGTATTGGGTTCGCCTGGATTCACGGAGCACGGGAGGTGGGGCCGCCTTTGCAAACCATGAAGTCCGGGTTGCAAAGGTCTTGCTCGACCACTGGCGCGGTATGCGCACCTGTAGTCAGCACAACCGGGGACAGCGGTCCCGGAATGACGATTGTGCTAAGGGCATATGAGCCCCGGAGCTACTCCCCTTTGAGGGACGCGGCCCACTCGGGGCCGCGCTGGGCGGGATTATAAACGAACCGCAACGGATGTGCCCTATTGGGGGAGATACTGACTCAAGATTTTTGAGGTGCTGCATCCGGCGCATATGGCCATTGGGCGCTGCACAATCCGCCGGATGGGCCTATCCTTGAATTTCGGCTCCGCCCGATGGGTCCCGGACAGCACAGGGATGCGTTGCGGAGACCGGCGCGCACGACATGCACAGCGCGGCCTTGGGGAATACGCAGTGAAGCAGCACCCATTCGCGACCACACAAGGAAACGTCATGCCGGCTGTCCCGAACTCGCCGAACGCCTCCCCCCTCCAGCACAAGACCCCGCAGAACTCCCTCCGCCACAACAACCACCATAACGGCCACGCCAGCCCTGGGCCAACCAACGGGCAACCCGCACTGGTCGCGCTCGCCAACGGGCACGCGCACCGCGCGCCGCCGCAGCCGGAATTCATGCAGCAGTACCGCGAGGACAGCGGCGCGCTGCGCGAACAGGTGCTGACCGGCCTGCGCGCCGAGCACGCCGCCATCAGCCCCAAGTTCTTCTACGACGTGCTGGGCTCGCGCCTGTTCGAGGCCATCACCGATCTGCCGGAGTACTACCCGACCCGCACCGAGGCCGCGATCTTTGCCAGCGCGGCGCCGGCCATCGCCGCGCGCGCCGGCACCGGCTGCGTGCTGGTGGACCTGGGCGCCGGCAATTGCGAGAAGGCAGCGCGGCTCTTTGGCAGCCTGCGCCCGGCGCAGTACGTGGCGCTGGATATCTCGATCGAGTTCCTGCGCGCAACGCTGTCGTCGCTGCAGCAGCAGCACCCCGATATCCCGATGCTGGGCCTGGGCGCAGACCTGTGCGCGCCGTTCGACCTGCCGTCCAACGTCAGGCGCGGCAGGCGCCTGTTCTTCTATCCGGGATCGAGCATCGGCAATTTCGCCCCGATGGAAGCCCTGGCGCTGCTGCAGCGGCTGCGCGGCATGGCCGGGCGCGGCGACGGCGTGCTGATCGGCGTGGACCTGCACAAGGACGAGGCCACGCTGGTGTCGGCGTACGACGATGCGCTGGGCGTTACCGCCGCCTTCAACCGCAACGTGCTGCGCAACCTGAACCGGATCGTCGGCACGGACTTCATGCTGCCCGACTGGCGCCATGTGGCGAGCTTCGACCACGAGGCCTCGCGCATCCAGATGCATCTGCAGGCCTGCCGCGACGTGCGCGTGCAGTGGGACGGCGGCGCGCGCGAGTTTGCCGCGGGCGAACGGATCCACACCGAGGACTCCTACAAGTACCGCCCGGAAGATTTCGCGCTGCTGCTCGAAGCCGCGGGGTTTGACGACCCCGTGTACTGGACTGATCCGCGCGGCTGGTTCGCCGTGTTCCACGCGCGGGGCTGAGCGCCGCGGGGTGTCTGCCGGGCTTCGGGGCCCGGCGGACAGGTAGTGTCATAATGGCCGCAACCGGCGTGCCGGATGCGCTGCATACTTGCGCGCTGCGCCATTTCCGACTTGCCTGTTCACTGTTCCCCTCTTGTGCGGACCACCCCGATGAGCGGCTTTCCCATGCTTCCCGATCTCTACTTCACCGGCGGCAAGGCGACCTGGTCCGACCCGCGCCGTCTGCCGCGCGAAGGCCTGGCGCAGGCGCTGGTCGAGGCGCGCAGCCGCACGCTGGCATGGCTCGCCCCGTTCGGCCAGACGCGCCGCGCCTGGGATGTGCCGCGCCAGTACGACGCCGACCCGCCGCTGTGGACGCTCGGGCATGTCGCCTGGCATGCCGAGTGGTGGTGCCTGCGCGGCGTGCGCCAGCTGGACCGTGGCGGCGTGCCGGTGCCGGTGGCGAGCGTGCCCTCGCGGCTCGACGGCGCCGACGAATGGTTCGATCCGGACCGCATTGGCCCGGACGAACGCTGGGAAGTGACGCTGCCCGACGTGGCCGTGATCAAGCGCTATGCCGCCGACGTGCTCGACGGCGTGCTGCGCCGGATCGCGCTGCTTCCCGATGACGACGACCTGACGCTGTACCCGTATCGCCGCGCGCTGTTCCATGAAGACGCGCAGGGCGAGGGCGTGGCCGCGCTGCTGCAGGCGCTGGGCATGGCGCCGGCGGAGCCAGTGGCCGCCGCTTCGTATCAGCCTGCGGGGCAGGGCGGCGCGCTGCATTTCCCTGGCGGGCGCTTCACGCTCGGCTGGAGCGCTCCCGACGGCTTTGCCTGGCCCGACGAACTGCCACCCCAGCCCACCTACGTGCCGGCCTTCGAGATGGACATGGCGCTGGTCAGCAACGCGCAGTTCCTGGAATTCGTCGAGGACGGCGGCTATGAGCACCCGGCCTGGTGGTCGATGGCGGGGCGCCAGTGGCTGATGACGCAGGAACGCTCGGCGCCGCGCTACTGGTCGCGCCATCCGTCGTCGCGCGCATGGATGGTGGAGCGCTTCGGCACGCTGCGCACCCTCAACCCGGACGAGGCGGTGCGCCACGTCACGCTGTACGAAGCGCAGGCGTGGTGCGTGTGGGCAGGCCGGCGGCTGCCGGCGGAATCGGAATGGGAACTCGCCGCCACGCAGAACCGCGGCCTGCAGTGGGGCGCGCTGCGCGAATGGACGGCCACGCCGTACGAGCCGTATGCGGGCTTTACCGCCGCGCCGTCCGACGGCGAGCTGGTCGGCCGCTTCTGCACGCACCAGGCGGTGCGTGGGGTCTCGTTCGCCAGTCCGGCGCGGCTGCGTCATGTCAGGGCGCGGTGGGCGCTGTTGCCGGAGGACGATCTCGCCTTTACCGGTTTCCGGACCTGCGCGTTGTAGCGAACAGCCGCGCCTAATGACAAAGGGCACCCGAGGGTGCCCTTGCTTCTGCCTGGCAGGTGCGCTCAGCGCACCGTCCGATCAACGCTCGTAGCGCGAACGGCTGTTGCGGTTGCCGTTGCTGTTGCCGTTGCTGTTGCCGTTGCCGTTGCCGTTGCCACCGAAACCGCCGCCAAAGCTGCGGTTGCCGTCACGGTTGCCATCGCGGTTGCCATCCCGGTTGCCGAAGCTGCGGCCTTCGCCGTTGCCGCGGTAGCCGCCGCCACCGGTGCGATTGCCGTCGGCAAAGGTGCGCGCAGCACCCTCGCGGTTGCCGAAACCACCGCGGTTGTCGTCGCCGAAGCTGCGGCCGCCTTCGCGGTTGCCGAAGCCACGCGCGCCGTCGTTGGCGCCGCGGTAGCCGGCTCCCTGGGCACCTTGACCACGGTAACCACCCTCGCGGTTGCCAAAGCCGCCGCGGTTGTCGTCGCCGAACGGGCGCGCACCTTCCGTGCGGTTGCCGAAGCCACGGCTCTCGCCGCTGAACTTGCGCTCGCCGAAGCCGCCGGCGCCACCGCCATTGCCGCCGAACTTGCGGTCGCCGAAGCTGCGCTCGCCGCCACGGTAGCCGCCGCCATTGCCGCCGCCGTTGCCACGGAAGTCACCACGGCCGCCCGGCTTGCCGCCGAAGTTCGAGCGGGGCTTGGGCGAACGGCGCGGCTCCAGGCCTTCGATCACCGAAGCGTCGATGCGCTGGTTGGTGAAGCGCTCGATGCGCTTCCACTGGAACATGTCGTTGTGGTTCACCAGGTTGATGGCGGTGCCCGAGCGGCCCGCGCGGCCGGTACGGCCGATGCGGTGCACGTAGTCCTCGGCCTGCTTGGGCAGGTCGAAGTTCACCACGTGGGTGATATCGGGCACGTCGATGCCGCGCGCGGCCACATCGGTGGCCACCAGCACGCGCAGGTTGCCGCGGCGCAGCGCGGTCAGGGTGCGGTTACGCGCGCCCTGGGTCATGTCGCCGTGCAGCGCGCCGGCCGAGAAGCCGGTGTCGGACAGGCGCTCGGCCAGCGAATCGGCATCGCGCTTGGTCGCGGTGAAGACGATGGCCTGCTTCAGTGTCGCGTCGCGCAGCAGGTGGTCCAGCAGGCGCTCCTTGTGCGACATGTCGTCGGTGAAGTGCAGGCGCTGCTCGATATGGCTCTGATCGGCGCGGGCCGCGGCGATCTCGATGCGCTGCGGGTCGCGCAGCTGGCGCGAGGCGAGCTGGCCGATGCGCGCATCCAGCGTGGCCGAGAACATCAGCGTCTGGCGCGAAGCCGGGGTGGCGTTGACGATGGCGTCGATGTCGTCGGCAAAGCCCATGTCGAGCATGCGGTCGGCCTCGTCGAACACCAGCATCTGCAGCGCCGACAGGTCGATGCGGCCGGCGTCGATATGGTCGAGCAGGCGGCCCGGCGTGGCCACCAGGATGTCAGGCATCTTGGCCAGCGCGGCCAGCTGCTTGGGGTAGGGCATGCCGCCCAGGATACTGGCGCAGACGATGCGGCGCAGGTTGCGGCCATACTTGGCGGCGGCCTCGGTCACCTGCAGCGCCAGTTCGCGCGTCGGGGTCAGCACCAGCAGCGCCGGCTGGGCCGGCGACGGGCGAGGACGCTTGCCCTTCATGCGCTTGGCGGGCTCGGTCGGGCGCTGCGGCGCCGGCATTTCGCTGATGCGCTGGATCGCGGGCAGCATGAACGCGGCGGTCTTGCCCGAGCCGGTCTGGCTCGACACCAGCAGGTCGCGACCGGCCAGGAAGGCGGGAATGGCCTGGGCCTGGACCGGGGTCGGCGTGTTGTAGTTCAGTTCGGAGAGGGCGCGCAGGATGGCCGCATCGAGGCCAAGCGTGGCGAAACCGCTCTCAGTCTGGATAGCGGCCGGGGCTTCAATTGCCGGCGTGCTGTTGAGCATGGCGTCGAGCTTGTCGAGCGGGCTCTGGATAATCTGGGCAGCGTCGGAAGTGATCGAAGCGTCGGTCGCGGAGGCAATAGCTTGCTCCGCACGAATGTCGTGCTGGGTCATGTCGGAATGGTCAAATAAATGCATGGCACCCCGGCAAAGCTAATGGGGTGGGCGCAGTGCAAAGTCTTAAAAAGGCTTCGGCGCCAATCGGTGAGGCCGTTACGACAGACACAGCTGGCAGTACGGCAGCAGGCAGGGGTTTGGCTGGTCCGGCTAGGCGGTCCGGCCATGTCCCTGGCAGGCAAACAGCTCAGGTTTCAGGCTGTTCAACAGGATCGGAGACGAGGCGACGTCAGGTGAGCGGTGCGTTCTGCTGGGCGGCTGGCGCGAAAACTAAGTCGTCCGGCAGCGAGGAAACAGAGCTTGGGAGGGCAGCGGATTCGCCGCGGCTAAAGATGGAACAGGTGCCGGGCGCTTGGCGGATCTCACAGTTGCGAAACTCACGGCGCGGATTATAGCAGACTGCGGATTTTTTGTTGCACTGCGAAAACGTAACCGGATATGTCAGGCCGGGATCACCCGCCCGCGGCATGCCGCCGCAATCGTGCGGCCAAGGTTGAAAGGGCGCGGCACCCGCCTATACTGGAGGCGCGAGCACACAGGATGCCCGCACGGGGCGGACGAAAACGTTCCCGCTTGACCTCCTCCAGCGGCATTGGGCCGCTGTTCGCGGCGAGCATTGCGGTCATTGCCCCCAGTGCCAGACTTTCTGCGACTCTCCGGGTGGTCCGGATGGGCGTCCGCGTCATGGGCGGAATCATGGGAAGCCTGCCTGGCAATAGAATGACCGAACTGCTGACCGCGTAGACCCAGGATGTCCGGGCCCGTCCGCAACCAAGCCCGCCAGTCTCTGGCGGGCTTTTCATTGCGGCTTTGCTTTTTGCTGCGGCTCAGTCCTCGGCATCCTGGCCCGCTGACTTGCGCGGCAGGCGCCCGAGCGGCTGCTCCCGCGGCATCACGTAACGGTTGCCAGGCAACCCGCCCGGGTAGTCGACGATGCGTGCGGCGCCCTGGCGCCGCAGCCCATGCTGCCATGCCTGGCCGCCGGCAGTGCGCCCGCCGCCCAGGATGGCGGTCATGGCCTGCCGGTCGAGGTCCATGCTGTCGGGTAAATCCTTGATGACGATCACTGCCATGGCTGTCTCCGGTCAAGCGGGGCCACGGCCATGCTGCCGCGGGACCGCTTCAGTATAGGCGAGGCGGGTCCGCGGTCATTGACCGCAGGCCCGCCGTGCGGTGCGCTCAGGCGCGGCGAAATTGCCGCTCCATTGCGACGGGTCGACGTTGAAGCTCACGTACCAATGCAGGGAGTGTGCCAACGCCGTTGCCGACCTCGCAGGGCACGCGCAACTACCTGAAAACATGAGGCATCTACTTCCGATGTCGGCTCGCGCGCACTGGCTGCGGGGCGTGCCGCGCGCCGCAAGTGCGGGGCCGGAGCCAACAGCCGACATGCTGGTGTTGGCGCGGCCGCGACAGTGGCGCGCTACAGTTGCCGCGATTGGCAAGGGCCGCGCGCGCGTTGCGTTGCACGCCGACCTCGCATGGTTTGCGCATGCCATGGGTGCGCACTAGTATCCATCGAAGGCAGGGTATATCCGCAGCATGGGAAGACCCTGCCAGCAACCATGTCGGGGCATCCCGTGGCCAGTCTCAAAGACCTGATCCGCAAGTTCCAGAACGGCGGTCTGTCCGACGACGAGTTCGTTGCGTCGTTCGAAACGGCGCTGGCGCAGGACCCCACCACGCCCAGCCAGGCCGCGCGCGTGATCATCGAGGAAAACACGCGCTTTCCCTTCCCGCCAGCGGTCTATGCCGAAGTCATGCGGCGCATCGAGCGCCGCGGCGCCACCCAGTACGACGCCCCTACTGAAGCCACGCGCCTTGCCGGCGGGCCGCAGACGGGCTCGCTGTATGCGACCTCGCCCGAGCCGGGCACGCTGCCGCAAGCGGCGCACACCAAGGGCGTGGGGGATACCCTCAACGGCCGCTTCGTGCTGGAAGAGTGCCTGGGCGTGGGCGGCATGGGCACGGTGTACAAGGCGCTCGACCTGCGCAAGCTGGAAGCCTCGGACCGCAAGCCCTATATCGCCATCAAGGTGCTGAACCTGCAATTCAGCGGCCATCCCAAGTCGCTGATGGCGCTGCAGCGCGAGGCGCGCAAGGCGCAGACGCTGGCGCACCGGAACATCGTCACCGTCTATGACTTCGACCGCGACGGCCCGGTGGTCTTCCTGACCATGGAATACCTGTCCGGCACGTCGCTCAACCACGTGCTCAAGGCCCCGGGCTTCACCGGCATGCCGATGGCTCGTGCCATGACCATCATCAACGGCATGGGCAACGCGCTGGCGTATGCGCACGAACGCGGCTTCGTGCATTGCGACTTCAAGCCCGCCAACGTCTTCCTGACCGACAACGGCGAGGTCAAGGTGATCGACTTCGGCATTGCGCGCGGCTTCCTGCCGCCGGCCGACGAATCCGACCGGACCGTGTTCGATGCCGGCTCACTGGGCGGCCTGACGCCGGCCTACGCCAGCCCGGAGATGTTCGAGCATCGTGAGCCCGACCCGCGCGATGACATCTACGCGCTGGCCTGCGTGACCTATGAACTGATGACCGGCAAGCATCCGTACCAGCGGCTGGGAGCCAACCAGGCGCGCGACGCCGGGCTCAAGCCGGCGCAGCCGCCGCAGCTGAGCCGCACGCAATGGAAAACGCTGCGCGAGGCGCTGTCGCTCGACCGCGAAACGCGCACGCCGACCGTCGCGCGCTTCCTGCAGGGCATGAGCGCGGTGCCGGTGGCGCCCACCTCGCGCCCTTCGCCGCTGATGGCAGGCGGCGTCCTGGCTGTGCTGGCCGGCGTGTCGGCGATCGGCTACTACGCCTGGCATTCCCAGCGCCAGGCCGAAGCGCCGGCGGGCGACACCCGCGTCGAGGCCCCCGTCACGCCGCCCGCGCCTGCCCCCGCCACGCCCGCACCGGCTGCCCGTCCGGCGGTGCTGTCGATGGCCGATGTCGGCAAGCTGCTGGCCGCCGTGCCGTGCTCGCTGCTCACCGCCACCCAGCAGGCGCAGACGCTGCGCGTGCGCGGCTTCCTGGCCGAGAGCGTCGGCGCCGCACGGCTGCGCGAGCAGCTCGGCGCGTTGCCTGGCGTCAAGGAACTGAAGGGTGTGGCGATCGATACCCAGCCGCTGGCCGCCGACAAGTGCGACGTGGCCACGCTGATCGCGCCGTACTGGTCGGGCAACCGCCAGGGCGGCACGGCGTCGTCGCTGCGCCTGCGCGGGCAGGGCACACAGCTGACCGAGGGCTCGCCGCTGGTGCTGGAGTTGCGCACGCCGGCGCAAGACTCCTATGTCTACGTCGATTACTTCGCGGCCGACGGCAAGGTGGCGCACATGGTGCCCAGCGCGCGCATACCGGCCCACCAGGCGCCGTCCGGGCACAGCGCCACCATCGGCGACGGCGGCGACTGGATCGTCTCCGCGCCCTTCGGTAACGAACTGGTGGTGCTGCTGACCACGCCGGCGCCGCTGTTCGAAGGGCGCCGCACTGAGGTCGAATCGCGGCAGGACTACCTGCGGGCGCTGGAAAAGCCGCTCGCGCAGATGGCGCGCACGCATGGCCAGGACCGCATCAGTGCCGACCTGGTGCAGATCTCAACGCGCGCACGCTGAGTTTTTCCACGCACCGCCGGCTTGCCGTTTCCGCCAACCGCTATTTCATGTCGCGCGCCACGCGAAAGCCGTTCTGCGACTGCCGCACGCTGGGGCTGTACTTGAAGCGCGTGGACGACACCATATAGCTGGTGCCCTCGCGCCACGAGCCGCCGCGGATCACGCGCGAACCGCAGGCATTCTCGTTCCACGCGCGCCCGTCGGCGGGCGCGTTCTTGTAAGTGCTGTGCCAGCAATCGGCCACCCATTCCCACACGCTGCCGTTGACGTCGTGCAGGCCGTAGGGGTTGGCCGCGAACGAGCCCACCGGTGCCGGCGCGTCCTGGCTCCACGGCTCGCCGCAGTCCTTGCAGTTGGCGTTGCCCTTGCGCATCTGGTCGCCCCACCAGAAGGCGCTGGCAGTACCGCCGCGCGCTGCATATTCCCATTCCGCCTCGGTGGGCAGCCGGTAGGTCTTGCCGGTGGTCTTGCTGAGCCAGGCCACGTACTGCTGCGCGTCGTCCCAGCTGACGTCGCGCACCGGCGCGTTCTTGGCGCTCTCGGCCACGGTGGGGATGCGCTGGCAGCCGCCGGCGTCGGCGCAGGCATTCCATTGCTCGACCGTGACCTCATAGCGGCCGATCGCAAACGGCTGGCCGATGGTGACGTGATGTGGGGGCTTCTCCGCCGGATCGCTGGCGCTGCTGCCCATGGTAAAGCTGCCGGCCGGCACGGAGACCAGCACGGGGCAGGCCGGACAATCGCGGATCTCTCCCGCGCGTAGCGTGGTGCTGACGGCGCCGCCCGCGGCTGTGCCCGTTCGCGGCGCTGCCGCTGCAGGTGGCGATGCCGGACGCGCCGCCGCGGCGGGCGGGGATGCGGCCGGCGGCCGCGTGACCTGGCCGCCGGCAGACGTGCCGGAGCGGGGCGGTGGCGATGGTGTTGACGGCTGTGCCTTGGGTGCGGAGGCGGAGGCCGCGAGCCGCTCGAGCCGCGCCTTGGCCAGCACCGCGAAGCGTCCGTTGGGGTACTGCTTCAGGTAGGCCTCGTAGTCAGCGGCGTAGTTGCTGTTCTTGATCGATTCCCAGAAGCTCAGCTCGTACTGCTCGTCGGTGTTCTTGGGCATGATGCCGGCGAGCAGCAGCGGTTCGGTGGCCGGAAGTTCGGCGGAAGCGGCGGCGGCTGCCTGCGCGGGCTGCGGCGCGCTGGCGAGGATCGCGGCCATTGCGGCCACGCATACGACTGGTAGATTGCGCCACATCTTCACACCTCGCTGGGGCCGCGGCGATCCCGCTGCATGCTGGAAGCTGCCGGCGCATGCGTGGGGGCGCATTGTGGTGTTGCCGAGACGTCGACCGGCTTGCTTCAAGATAGCACAGCGCTTGTGCTCCGGCGGGGCCTTGCGATGCCGCCGCAACACGCCGGGTTCGCTTTTTCCGGGCTTGCGTCCTAACCTGAATGACGAATCGCCGAGCGCTGACCAACAAGCAACAAGAAGTGGCTTTCGGGACAACGTGATCGGGTTTCGGACAGTTCTCCGGGAGGCGCCGCGTATGTCCAGACGATTCCTGTTCCGCCTGCCGGTGGCCGCCGCGCTTGCCGCCGTGCTTGCCGCCGCGCCATCGCTGTCCCTGTCGACGGCGGCTCCGCCCAATGCCGAGGTCTACATCATCTGGCCGCATGATGGCACCGTCATCAGCGGCGGCAAGTTCTGGGTGCGCATGGGCCTGCGCAATATGGGGGTTTGTCCCAAGGGGGTCGAATCGGCGCGCTGCGGGCACCACCACCTGGTGATCGACGCCGAGCTGCCGCCGCTGGACAAGGAAATTCCGTCGGACAAGAACCACCTGCACTTCGGCGCGGGCGAGACGGATGCGCGCATCGAGCTGCCGCCGGGCAAGCATACGCTGCAGCTGCTGCTGGGCGATGCCAAGCACGTGCCGTTCGAGCCGCCGATCTATTCGAAGAAGATCACGATCACGGTGCGATAGCGGCGCGCAGGCCGACAAGCACACAGGGAGAGCGCCATGTCCAGACTACTTGCCGCCGCTGCCTTCGCCGCGAGCCTGCTGCTGTCCGCGGCTGTCGAGGGCGGTTCGACGCCGGCGCCGCCAAATGCCTACTTGTATATCGGCTGGCCGAACGACGGGCAGACGATGCCCGCCGGCAAGCCGTTCAAGGTGTGGTTCGGGCTGCGCAACATGGGGGTGGCGCCCAAGGACATCAAGTATCCCAACACCGGTCACCACCACCTGTTGATCGATGTCGGCCTGCCGCCGATGGATAAGGAAATCCCCAATGATCGGAACCATCTGCATTTCGGGGCGGGGGAGACTGAGACCATGATTGAGCTGCCGCCTGGGAAGCATACGTTGCAGTTGCTGATGGGGGATGACAAGCACATTCCTACCAACCCGCCGGTTTATTCGAAGAAGATTACGATTTACGTGAAGTGATGGTTGTTGATGTTCGACGGCTGCATCGCGGCTGGTGACATGTTGTCGTTGTTTGAACCGCTTGGTTCCGCCCTCCTGGGCGGGTCCCTTTTTGTCCGAGCGACAAAAAGGAACCAAAAAGCGCGTCGCCTGAGCGGCTGGCTATCAAGGGGACGCTTCTGGTGGTATGGGCGGCTTTGGTTTCCGTGAGGCGGGGTCGCGGTTCGACCCTGCTACGCCAGGTGAGTCAGTGACAGTGCCTGCGTACACCGGCTTTTGAACGATCCCGATGCCGGGCGGTGGCCGCCTGCTTACCACCGTATCGCATCAACGCCTTCGGCTGCGCTGCGCGCGGCGCCCAATGGTGGCAGACCCACCGACAGCGTTTTACTCTGCGATTGTTCTTGAGCCCGTGACCGGCGTCGTCGCTGTGCGAGCGCAGCGAGGCACTTCCCGGCACCGGCGCCTCGCCCCAGATCATGAGCCGCGCGCAGCGCAGCCGAAGGCGTTGACGCGATATCCCTGTTAGGAGGCGGCCTACACCCGGCATGGGGATCGTTCAAAAGTGGGCCTTCGCAAGGCACCGCCACTGACTCACCTGGCGTAGCAGGCTCGAACGGCTGACCCCATAGAAACGGAAATCACCGCCCCCCGAACCACCCACGCCGCCTCCTTGATAAAGGCCAGCCGCAGGCGACGCGCTTTTTGGTTCCTTTTTGTCGCTCGGACAAAAAGGGACCCGCCCAGGAGGGCGGAACCAAGCGGCTCAACAGCGACAACATGTCACCAGCAGCGACCGCCGCAAAGCAACCACCGGCCGCCGCAGGCACAGCCCAGCTCCATCCGCCCCCCGACAAGTGTCACCCGCGCCCCAACACATACCCCCCATCTGTTGGCCACGATCCACCATTCCAACCCGTCGCCAGCAATGCCCCATCCCATCCCCGCCGCTATCACAAACACAAAAAGCCCCATGTTTACAGGCATTTGCGCGATGACAACGAACATAACCCACCCTCTGGCACGCTCCCTGCGATAGTCCCTCCCGAGCGCGACACCCCCACCCAATGCGCGACCCCAACCCCAAGCAACACCTTCCTCTACCGGAAACAATCATGACCACGCTGACCATCAATCACCTGATCACCATCGACACCCTGGACCGAAAGGGCATGCTCGCCGTACGCGGCGGCCGCGCCCTGATCCCGTTTGCGCCGCAGCCGCTCAACCTGTCGTCCGACAAGAGCATCACTGCCGTGCAGGAAATCGCCCGGATGCAGACCGTCATCCGTCGTTGAGAAGGTTGTTGAGATGGCGCCGCGCCGCGGGGGCGTCCCCGCGGCGCTTTTGTTGACCCCGTGCAGATCGGGGTTGGAGCGCGCGCCCGCGCGCACCACAATACAGACAGACTTCGCGGCCCGGCATGCTTGCGCTTCGCGCTTGTACGCCCTGCAGCCGCCGCAGGAAGACATCGTGCCCGCA
Organism: Ralstonia pickettii; assembly: GCA_050987995.1. Classification (GTDB taxonomy): domain Bacteria; phylum Pseudomonadota; class Gammaproteobacteria; order Burkholderiales; family Burkholderiaceae; genus Cupriavidus; species Cupriavidus pickettii_B. The sequence continues at coordinate 3,324,502 of CP158803.1, read as the reverse complement.
TCCATTATTGCCCCGTCGAAACATGCGCCGCGCCGCGCTGCCTGGCTGACCGCACTGGCCGCCTGCGTGGCACTGCTGGCAGGCTGCGCCGACTTCCGGCCGCCGGTGTACCAGCGCCCGGAAACGCCGGCCAAGGCCGATTGGACGCGCCAGGGTTCGATCACGGTGTCGCCGGCCGAAGCGGTGCAGCCCAACTGGTGGCACAGCTTCAACGATCCCTACCTGAACAAGCTGATCGACCAGGCACTGGGCGGCAACTACGACATCAAGGTGCTGGCGGCGCGCATCCGCGTGGCCAACGCGCAGATCGGCGAGGCCCGCGCGGGAGCGCTGCCCGTGATCGGCATCGGCGCAAGCGCGAACTTCGAAAAGACCACCGGGCAGAAGTCCACCACGATCTATAACGCCGCCGCCCAGCTGAACTGGGACATCGATATCTGGGGCAAGGTCGAGAAGGGCGTGCAGGCGCAAGCCGCCGAGTTCAACGCGACCGAGGCCGACTGGCGTGCCGGCTACCTGACGCTGGTGTCCAATGTATCGACCACTTATTTCCAGATCCTGCAGTTCGACGAGCAGATCGAGCAGCAATCGCGCACCGTCGCCAAGAACGGGCAGATCCTGTCCACCTTCCAGGCGATGTACCAGAACGGCCTGGTGCCCAAGATCCGCGTGATGCAGCAACAGGCGGAAATCAACCGTCTCAACAAGGACCTGCTCGAGTTGCGCCGCTCGCGCGATGTGGCCGAAAACGCGCTGGCGACGCTGGTCGGCGTGCCCGCGGGCAATCTCAAGGTTCCGGCAGGGCGCCTGCAGGACCGCGTGCAGCCGCCCGCGGTGCCGGCCGGGCTGCCGTCGCAGCTACTGGCGCGCCGCCCGGACGTGGTGGCCGCTGAATACCGCGTGCTGGCGGCCTACAACATCGTCGGCCAGGCACGCCTGGCGCAGCTGCCCACCATCAGCCTGACCGCGAGCGGCGGCACCGCCAGCTTTGCGCTGAGCTCCCTGCTCAAGTCCTTCACCTTCGGCTTGATGCCCAGCATCAACCTGCCGATGCTCGATCCCAACGTGCGGGCGCGCGTGAAGACCACCGAGGCGCAGGTGGGCGTGGCGGAAAACGAATATGGCCGCACCGTGATGACCGCATTCGAAGAGGTGGAGAGCGCATTGGTCAACGTCGACGCGCACAAGAAGCAGCGCATCGAGCTGCAGCAGCAGGTCGAGCAGTTGCGTGTCGTGTCCACGCAGATCGAGGCGCAACTCAGGGAGGGCGTGGTCTCGCAGCTGGAAGTGTTCGAGACCGAGCGCTCGCTGCTGGCCGCGCAACTGCAGTTGTTGGCGGTCCACCAACAAATCCTCGCCGACACCGTCACGCTGTACAAGGCGCTTGGTGGTGGCTGGCCCGATACGCAAGTGCGCAACACTGCCTCGAGTCCACCGCAATAAGTGCGGGCAGCGATGCCGCTGCCATATTCGCGTGATGCCGGCGTACGCAACGCGTTGCGCACCGCGCTCGAAGTCTGCGCCATTTGCCGCACGGAATGTGCCGCTACGGTGCCACCCGCGCATCCCGCGGCCAATTGACTAGCCTAAGCCGTCGCCTACTATGTTCTTAGTCGCTTCACCCCCCCTGGCCGGCCGCCGCGGCAGCCGTGCTGTTGGCTCGCTGGAAACATGGCTCCTGACGAAGCACTGATCATGGAAATGCCGGTGAAAATGGCCCAGGGATTCGCTCGGGAGTTCTCTCAGGATCTGGCGCAGGAATTCGATGTGTTCCTGACGCCCGTATCGCGCCCGGAACTGGGCGAGATCCGCATCGACGAAGACCTCTTCGCCGTCGGCCGCACCGAGCGGCCGTTTGCCGCCTACCCCGAAGACCTGGCCGCGCCGCTGTCGCGCCGCCATGCGCGCATCTTTGCCGAGCATGGCGCGGTCTACGTGGCCGACCTCGGCAGCAAGAACGGCACACGCGTGAACGGCGCGGCGGTGGCGCGCCAGCCGGCGCGGCTAAGCGATGGCGATGAGGTCGCCTTCGGGCCGGCGCTGTCGTTCCGGGTCCGGCTGTCGCCGCGCGCGCCGCAGCCCGAGCCGCCGCGGGTGGCGGTCACGCTGGTGCCCGAACGCGACGACGTCGGGCTGCAGCCGCTACACGTGGACGGCTTCCCGTACCTGATCAGCAAGACCGACGATGCCTTCGCGCGCTACCGTGACAGCTATCCGCATCAGGTCAACTACCTGTCGCGGCGCCACGCGCACGTGTACCTGAAGGGCGGCGTGCCGTTCGTGGAAGACCTGGGCAGCACCAACGGCACCTTCGTCAACGGCAAGCGCCTGGCCGACCACGGCGTGCCGCTGGACGACGGCGACCTGATCGCCTTCGGCGGCAGCCATTTCGTGTACAAGGCGCAGGTCCGGCGCGCAGACGATGCCGACGCTACCGCGACGCACGCGGTGCTGCAGCCGCTGGTTGCCACTCCCGCCGCACCCGACGCGCCGCCTGCAGCCGCGGCGGCCGCGCGCGATGCGGACGACCGGACCACCTTCGTCGGCGCGGCCGATTCCTTCCTCGACATCTTCTGCGTCGACTATGCCGCGCAGCAGGATGACGAGGTCAACGCCGACGCCGAGGCCCAGGCCGCGGCGGCCACGGCGGCGCACGACAGCGCGCACGCGGGCCGCAAGCGCGGACGCGCCACACTGCTGCTGGCGGAGGCGGCCAGGCTCTTCGGCCTGGACGATCCCGCGCGCACACGACGCGCGGCGCAGTGGGGCGGCGCGTTGCTGCTGCTCGCGATACTGGCGGGCGCGGCCGTCTACTGGCGCGGCGCACCGGAGCGCGAAGTACAGTCGCTGTTTGCCGCCGGCGATCACGCCCGCGCGGCGCAGGCCGCCAACGACTACCTCGCGCGCCATCCCGACGATGCCCAGGTGCAGGCCATCGGCACCGAGGCGCTGCTGCGCGGCTACGTGCCCGCATGGGCAGCAAAGCTGAAGGCGGGCGATTTCACCGGCGCCGACGCCGCACTGGCGCAGATGCGCAAGCTCAGCGCGCACAACGCCGACGCGCGCCCGCTGGTGGCCGAGCTTGACTGGATCGGCCGGCTCGAACGCTTTACCGCGCAGCGCGGCGCCGACGCGCCGATTCGTCTCTACACGGACGAGGCGCCGATCCGGCAGCTGCTGGCGTACTGGAACCAGGACACCACCGCGCACCAGCGCGCACTCGGCCGCATCGCGGGCGATGTGCCGGCGTTCCGCGATCTCTATGCCGATGCGCTCAGCGATGTGCGCCGCCTGCAGAACGATGCCTCGGTCTACCTGGCTGCGATCGACCGGCTGAATGCCACCATCGCTGCCGAACTCGGCCGCGACCGCCCGGAGGCTCTGCAGCCGGTCGTCGCCGAATACCGCGAGAAGTATCCGCGCCTGGCGGGGCTGGACCGCGTGCAGGCAGACCTCGACCGCTACACCGCGCTGATGCAGGCGCTGCGTGCGCGCCGGCCCGGGCCGCTGGTGGCGCGGCTGGCCGACAGCCGCCTGGTTACGCCACCGTTCCAGGCGCAGTTCGCCAATCTGGCCGTGCGCCTGCCGCCACCGGAAGTGGCGCGCCAGTACGCCAAGGCCGCCAGCGCGTGGCAGCAGGGCGACAGCACCACGGCGCTCGCCGCGCTCAAGCAGATCAGCAGCGGCCCGTGGGCCGACGACCTGGCGCGCGACCTGGCGCACAAGCAGAAGGTGGCGGCGCAGTATGCCGAGCTGCAGTCCGCGCGCGGCGCAAAGGGCTACGAGGACCGGCTGCTGGGTTTCTACGCCATGCTGGATGCCGATGAAGACCGCTACTTCGCCAAGGCCGTCGAGGCCGACGTCAACAGCGTGCGCGACAGCGCCCTGCGGCGCGCGCGCGAACTGATGACGAGCGCCGTCGCCGCGTGGAAGCAATACCGCAGCAATGGGGTGATCGGCAGCGAGCAGCGGCTCGAGCCCGGTATCTCGCCAAAATTCCGCGCGCAGGCCCGGCTGCTGTCGCAGGCGCAGGACGATGCGCGCCAGGGCATGCGCATCTTCACGCAACTGCGTGCCGGTGAGAGCGCCGACCTGGCCCAGCTTGCCAAGGTCGAGGAGGAGATCCGCGCCGAGGCCGACCAGCAGCGGCACGCGCTGCGCGAACTGCGCACCGTGCTCGATCCCGCCGTGCTCAAGACCAAGCTGGATCTGATCGGCGGCGAAGACACCGGCAAGGCGCCGGAACCAGCCGCGACGGCCGCGGCGCCACAGCAAGCGGGGCAGCCATGAAGGACGATGCACGCCAGGGCGGCCTCAAGCCACTCGCCGAGGCGCTGGAAGACCACAGCGCCGAAGGCATCGGCCTGCTCACCGCCGAGCCTTCGCGCCTGGGCCTGCTGACCATCGTGACCACCTTCGCGCTGGTGCTGTGCGGGCTGGTGTGGTCGTTTGTCGGGCATGCCGATGTCATCGTCACGGCGCCGGGCACGCTGGCACCGGAATCCGAGGTGCGGCGCTTCTATGCCCCGGTGGATGGCGAGCTGGCCGACCTCTACGTGGCCGAAGGACAACCAGTGTCCAAGGACGACGTGCTGGCGCGCCTGAATGCGCGCGGTGCGATCGAAGCCGCCGCCAACGCGCTGGAAGCGCAGCTCAAGCTGGAAGACTCCGAGCGCGAATGGAAGCAGTTCCCCGACAAGAAGGCGCTGATGGAGCGCAGGGCGGCCGCGCTCAAGCAGCAGATCGACGTGGCCACGCGCCAGCATGAGAACCGCCTCGCCGAGGGCACCGCGCGCCTGGCCGAGCAGCAGCGTGCGCAACTGCAGGAAGCGCGCAGCAACCTGGAAAACGCCCGGCGCGCACGCGAGTTCGCGCGCCAGGAGCAGGACCGCTATGCGCGCCTGCTGGCGCTGCCCGGCGGCGGTGGGGTGTCGCAGTCGCAGGTCGATGCCAAGCGTGCCGCGGCGCAGGATGCGGAGAACAACCTGCGCGTGGCGCACTCGCGGCTGGCCGAGCTGGATGCGCGGCTGGGCCGGGAGCTGACGCAGGCCAGCGCCCAGCTCGAAAGCAGCGGCCAGGATCTGGCCGGGCTGCGCGTGCAGTACGACGCCGCGCTGCGCGAGATCGCCAACACCGAGGACAAGCTGCGCCTGCAGGTGCAGACCGCGCGGCTGGTGGCCGACGCCGCGGCGCGCATCCGCTTCGAGAATATCGACAAGGACAACTTTCTGCTGATCCTGGCGCCGGTCTCGGGCGTGATCACCGATGTCACCTCCACGCAGCGCGGCGACAAGGTGCAGGCCAACATGCCGCTGGGCGGCATCGCGCCCAAGGATGCGCGCCCGGTGGTCAAGATCATCATTGCCGAGCGCGACCGCGCCTTCCTGCGCGAAGGCCTGCCGGTCAAGCTCAAGTTCAACGCCTTCCCGTACCAGCGCTACGGGATCATCGAAGGCACGCTGGAATTCATCTCGCCCGCCACCAAGCCGGGGCCGGACAAGCAGCCGGTCTACGAGGGCCGTGTGCGCCTGGCACGCGACTACTACGCGGTGTCCGACAACAAGTATCCGTTGCGTTATGGCATGACCGCCACGGCAGAGATCGTGGTGCGCGAACGTCGCCTCATCGACCTGGGGCTTGACCCCTTCCGTGAGGTGGCCGGGTAGCGCAGCCGGGGGAAACACGAAAACAGCAGATCTGGACAGCCCGGTGCGCAAGCGCAGGGGGCGTCAAAGGAGCCGAGAAATGACTGGCATTGTGCGTATCGACGACGAGGTGCTCGGCGTCGAGGAGTTCGTGCGGCTGCTCAAGCTGACGGGGCAGTTCGAGGGCCTGGTCGAGCAGATGGTGCGCGACAAGCTTGCCGTGCACGCCGCGAAGCGGCAGGGCCTGGTGGTCACGCCCGAGGAAATCCAGGAGCGCGCCGACCAGTTCCGCCGCGTGCAGGGCCTGCATCGCGCCGCCGACATGAACCACTACCTGGATGCGCTGAACGTCAGCCTGGACGAGTTCGAGGCCTTTATCACCGACAACCTGTACCAGGAACGGATGATGGAGCAGGTCTGCAGCGAGGCCGCGGTGCAGGAATACTTTTCGCTCAACTCGCCGCGCTTCGACAGCATCGAGGTCAGCCATATCGTGGTCGACAGCGAGGGCAAGGCCAAGGAGCTGATCTCGTACCTGCAGGACGATCCCGAGGCCTTCGCCGAGATGGCGCGCGAGCATTCCATTGCCGACACGCGCGAGCGCGGCGGCGAGATCGGCAAGGTGCTGCGCGGCTCGCTCAAGACCGATATCGAGGCCAAGGTCTTCAATGCCGAGCCGGGCGACCTGCTGGGGCCGTTCCCGGCGGCTGACCGTTCCTTCTTCGAGGTGTTCCTGGTGCGCGACAAGCACCCGGCCACGCTCGACAGCGACGTGGCGGTGGAAGTGCGGCGCCTGCTGCGCGAGAACTGGCTGATGGCCAGGGCGCAGGAACATGTCATCGAAGCCCGCTAGCGAGGCCGGCCAGGCCGGTGATCGCGCCGCCGCGGCTGCCCCGGAGAAGCCGGAGGCAGGATCGCCGCTGGCCGCCTTCCTGGCCAGCGTCGAGATCCTGTCGGTGCTGACGCCGGAGGAGCTGGCGCGCCTGGCCGAGGCCGCGCAGGTGCTGACCTTCGGCTTCGGCGACACCGTGTGCAATGCCGGCGAAGCGGCGCCGGGCCTGTTTATCGTCAAGTCCGGCTCGGTGCGCGTGTTCAACGAGGAGCACGGCAAGGAAATCAGCATGGGCGTGCGCAAGGCCGGCGAGGTCTTTGCCGATATCGCGCTGCTGCGCGAGTACCGGCATGAATCGTCGGTGCGCGCCTCGGGCAAGACCGAGCTGCTGATGATCCCGCGCAGCGTGAGCGAGCCGGTGGTGGCCGGCAACCCGGCGGCACTTGCCTTTATCACCAGCTATGTCGCGATCAGCTCGGCCGGTGGCTTTGTCGCGCGGCTGTTCGACCTGCGCGGCAAGCTCGACAAGCAGGAGCTGGCAGACGCCGTGCGCAGCGTCGGCGTCAAGCGCGTGGCTGCCGGTAAGGAGATCCTGAAGCAGGACGGGCGCGAGGATCGCCGCCTCTATGTGGTGCGCCAGGGCACCGTGCGCATCGTGCGCAGCGAGGAGGGCAGCGAGTTCCCGCTGGCGACGCTGGGGCAGGGCGATATCTTCGGCGAGCGCGCCTGCGTGATGCGGCAGGAGCAGCTCGCCTCGGCCATCGCCGAAACCGACGTGCGCCTGCTGGTGATCCCCGAGAAGACGGTGCAGTTGATCCTGGAGCGCAACCCGCGCCTGCGCGAGGTGCTGGAAGAGCGCATCCGTGCGCTCGACCGCGAGCTGCATCGGCAAAAGAAGCTGGCCGAGCGGCGCAAGCGCCCGGTGCTGCTGGACCTGCATTCCAAGCCCGAGCTCGGCGAAAAGCTGATTCGCCGCTTTGCGCTGGTGGAGCAGGCCGAGGAGATGGATTGCGGCGCCGCCTGCCTGGCGATGATCTGCCGGCACTACGGCATCCCGATGACGCTGGGCAAGCTGCGCGAACTCGCCAACGTGACCACGCAGGGCGCCACGCTCGACAGCCTGGCGCGCGCCGGCGAAGCGCTCGGCTTCACCACGCGCGGGGTGCAGTGCACGCGCGACTCGCTGCTGGGCTTCGAGCTGCCCTTTATCGTGCACTGGGAGGGCTACCACTACGTGGTGGTGTACGGGATCTCGTCGCGCTGGGTGTGGGTGGCGGACCCGGCTATCGGTTTCCGCAAGATGAGCGCCGAGGAGTTCGAGCGCGGCTGGAGCGGCACCTGCCTGCTGTTCACGCCGGGCGAGAGCATGACGCAACTGTCGGTGTCGCGCTCGCCGTGGCTGCGTTTCATCGGCTACCTGGCGCCGTACAAGAAGATCCTGGCGCACCTGTTCCTGGCGACCTTCGTGATCCAGTTGCTGGGGGTCGTGCCGCCGCTGATCATCCAGAACATCCTGGACGGCGTGGTGGTGCATCAGAACGTTGGACTGCTGCACCTGCTGATCGCGGGGCTGATCATCTCCAGCGTGTTCTCGCAGCTGATGGCGACGATCCGCGCGTATCTCGCCAACTTCATGGTGCGCAACATGGACTTCGCCATGATGTCGCACTTCTTCAAGCACACGCTGTCGCTGCCGCTGTCGTTCTTTGCCAAGCGCAAGACCGGCGACATTTTCGCGCGCTTCCAGGAGAACCAGACCATCCGCGCCTTCCTGACCGAGTCGACGGTGACCACGGCGCTGAACCTGCTGATGGTGTTTATCTACTTCACCATCATGTTCCTCTACAACGTCAAGCTGACGCTGCTGCTGATCGTCTTCGTGATCCCGATCGTGGCACTGACGGTGGTGGTGACGCCCAAGGTCAAGACCTACGCGCGCGAGGTGTTCGCGGCCTCGACCGATGCCAAGGCCCACCTGATGGAGACACTGGGCGGCGCCGAGACTGTCAAGGGCATGGGCATCGAGCGCCCGGTGCGGCTGCGTTGGGAGCGCAAGTATGCCAAGGCGCTCGAGGCGCAGTACAAGGCGCAGGCCTTCCATATCCTGGTGGGGCTGGTGAGCCAGCTGCTCAATGCGGCCACCACCATCGCGGTGCTGTGGGTGGGCGCGACGCTGGTGCTGGAGCGCGAACTGACCATCGGCCAGCTCATTGCCTTTAACGCCTTCATGGGCAGCGTGCTGGCGCCGCTGATGGGGCTGGTGGCGTTGTGGGGCCAGCTCAACGATGCCGGCGTGGCGATGGAGCGCCTGGGCGATGTGCTGGACCTGGAGCCCGAGCAGAAGCCGCAGGACGTGCTGTCGCGCGTGATGCTGCCCGACCTGCAGGGCGAGATCGTGATGAAGGACCTGTACTTCCGCTACGGCGGCGAAGACACGCCATACGTGCTCGAGAACATCAGCTTCACCATCCGCCCCGGTGAGATGGTGGCTATCGTCGGGCGCAGCGGTTCGGGCAAGACCACGCTGGCCAAGCTGCTGGTGGGCTTCTACAAGCCCACCGAGGGCGCGATGACGGTGGACGGCTACGACCTCAACGTGATCGACGCGGCGTTCTACCGCGCCCAGGTGGGCTACGTGATGCAGTCCAACCTGCTGTTCTCGGGCACCATCGCCGAGAACATCGCCTGCGGCGACGACAGCCCCGACCGGCGCCGCATCGAGGAGGTGGCACGCATGGCCGACGCCCATGCCTTTATCTGCAAGCTGCCGCTGGGCTACGAGCAGGTGGTGGGCGAGCGTGGGATCGGGCTTTCCGGCGGGCAGATCCAGCGCCTGTGCATCGCCCGCGCGCTGTATCACGACCCGCGCCTGCTGGTGTTTGATGAGGCTACCTCGGCGCTGGATACGCAGTCCGAGAGCAACATCCTGGCGAACATGCAGGAGATCCTGCGCGGGCGCACCGCGGTCATCATCGCGCATCGGCTCAGCACCATCATGCAGGCCGACAAGATCCTGGTGCTGTATGAAGGCGCCATCGTCGAGCAGGGCCGGCACGAGGAGCTGCTCGAGCGTAAGGGCATGTATTTCCAACTGGTGCAGAAGCAACTGAGCGCAGCATGAAGCTATACAACCAGGGTGCCACCCCCGCCTCGGTCACCTCCCCGGTGTCGTTCGCCGGGCTGATCGAGAAGATCGAGATCCTGCGCTCGACGCTGCGCTGGGCGTCGCGGCTCGACCGCCCCGAGATCGAGAAGCTGCTCAAGCAGGCCACCACGCTGCGCGACGAGGTGATGGGTCTGTCGCACAAGGAGCGATTCGTGCAAGCCGCCTCGGCGACCGAGGCGGCGCCGCCGCAGGAAGAAGTCGAGCGCATGCCGCGCGAGCGCCGCCAGGCATTGATGGAGCGCAGCTTTATTTTCGAAGGGACGTTTGGTGACAACCCGAAGCTGCTGGAAGCGCTGGAAATCGCCGAGAAGGCCGCGCCGACCGACCTGCCGGTGCTGATCGATGGCGAGAGCGGCACCGGCAAGGAGCTGATGGCCAAGGTGATCCACGCCAACGGCTCTCGCACCGACAAGCCGTTTATCTCGGTGAACTGCGGCGCGATCCCGGACAGCCTGCTCGAATCCGAGCTGTTCGGCCACAAGAAGGGCGCCTTCACCGGTGCCAGCAACGACCGCCGTGGCAAGTTCGAGAGCGCGCATACCGGCACCATCTTCCTGGACGAGATCGGCGAGCTGCCGCTGACCGGCCAGGTCAAGCTGCTGCGCGTGCTGGAAGCGCACGAGATCCAGCGCGTGGGGTCGGACGAGGCGATCTCGGTGGATACGCGCATCGTCGCGGCAACCAACAAGGACCTGCGCCGCATGAGCCAGGCCGGCACCTTCCGCGAGGACCTGTTCTACCGCCTGAGCGTGATCCACGTCAGCCTGCCGTCGCTGCGCGAGCGGCGCGACGAGATCCCGCTGCTGGTGTCGTACTTCAGTGACGAGGCCGCCGGCATGCTCAAGCGCCGGCCGCTCAAGCTGACGCCGCGGCTGCGCGATTTCCTGCTGCATTACGACTACCCGGGCAATATCCGCGAGCTGCGCAACCTGCTGTACCGGCTGTCCTGCCTGGCCGGCGATACTGCCGACCTGGCACACCTGCCGCAGGACATCCGGCCCAAGCCCGCCGCGCTGGCCGTTGTGGGCAACGGCCCCGCGACTGCCGACATCGCCATGGCGACGACCCTCAGCGAGGCCAAGCGCGCGGCCAGCGACGAGGCTGAGCGCGCCTTTCTCGAACGGGGCCTGCAGGAGGTCGGCGGTACCGTCGCCGAACTGGCGCGGCGCTTCGACATGAACCGCTCGCATCTGCAGATGCTGCTGAAGAAGCACGGCATCCATTCCAAGGACTTCCGCGCCAACCGGCACGCCGAAGGCGGCAAGGGCTAGGGGCCGCCGCTGCGGCTAGTCCAGCTCGGGATTCACCAGGGTCTTGTCCGAGCCGTAGGGATCCGCGGCGCGGATGACCACCACCGAGATGTTGTCGCGGCCGCCGGCATCGAGCGCCCTCTGCAGCAGCGTCTGCGCGGCCTGCGCAACGTCCTGCTGCGCCAGCACCGTGGCGATGTCGTCATCGTCGACTTCGTTGCTCAGGCCGTCGCTGCACAGCAGGAAGACGTCGCCGTCCGCCACCTCGGTCAGCAACTGCTCCGGCACCAGCGTTGCCGCCGCACCCACTGCGCGCGTGATGGTGTTCTGGGCGGGATGGTGGCGCGCTTCTTCCGGGGTGATCAGCCCGCGCGCCAGCAGGCGCTCGACCTGGTTGTGGTCGCGCGTGAGGCGGGCGAGCTGGCCGCCGCGCAGGCGGTACAGCCGGCTGTCGCCCGCCCACAGGCAGGCGCAGCGGCGGTCGCCGGCCAGCAGCACCACCACCGTGCTGCCGATGCAGCGCACGCCCAGGCGCGCGGCTTCATCGACCAGCGCCAGGTTCACGCCCAGCATGGCCGCGCGCGTGGCGTCGAGCCGGTCTTCCAGGCGGGCCTGCGCCGGCAGCGCGGCCAGCGCCTCCACCACCGCCTGGCTGGCGAAGTCGCCGATGGCATGGCCACCCATGCCGTCGGCCACCGCCCACAGTTGTTGCCCGGGCATGTCGAGGCAGGCATCCTCGTTGCGCTCACGGACCCGCCCGACGTCCGTGCACGCCGCCGAGGTCCACTGGAAATGCGAGTCGAAGCCCAATCTTGTCTCCGGTCCGCGTAAAGCCCCGGCGCTGCCGGGGCGTTGCCACGACGGCGCTGACGTTCAGATCAGCCTGCCGTCGTTCCTCGCACCCTGGTCGGCCTGGACATCGACATTGGCGTTGGGCGCGTTGTTGCGGATGTCGATGTTCTGAAACTGGTTGTCCATCTGATCAGCATAGAAGCTGTAGTTGATCTCGTAAAAGTTGATCACTGTCCCGAGCGGCGGCGGAGAGGATGGCACAAACGGGCGGATCCATCCGAAAACCCATTGCCGGCCGGCGCCGCGCACGCGAGCCATGGGGCGGGAGCAAGTTCGCGGCAGGTGGCGACGGCCGGGGGGCGGTACCGGGGTTGAGCAAGGTGCGTGCCAAGGGATGGGTTGTGGAGCAGGGCGGCTGGAATCCCAGGACTGGCGCGGCCTGCCGGGTCGGGTGCGGACTCTGCGGCCCACGCGTGGAGGCCGGCCGCGTTGGCGGATGCCCGACAACCCGGGTAGCCGGTGTCGGGCTTCACACACCACAGCGGGTCCACCAAGCAGGTCCTCCCGCCAGCCGGCCGAGGTTTCCCGGCGTGAGCGAATGGTGGCCGCCAGCCAACAGATCCGCCGCCGCGCGGTTGGCTGCGATCCGACAGTTCACTCCCGCCAAAACCCTGCAATTCCCCGGAAACCCTTGTCCTGCCGTGCCTTCCGGCCTTTGGCATGGTTGATGCAGTTGTTCTGGCACGAAGCAGCAGTGCCTGCAACAACCAGACAGACCCGAGGCCAGCCATGAACACCCAGGATCCACAACACGAATACGGCAGCGACGATCGCCTCGCCGAGCTGCTGCCGCTCGGCGCCCACCTGGTGACGGAACGCCCTGGCTACGTCCACCACGGCATCTACGCCGGCTCTGGCCGGGTCATCCACTACGCCGGTTTCGCCCGCACCCTGCAAGCCGCCCCAGTCGAAGAAACCTCCCTCCATGCCTTTGCCGCCGGCTTCGGTATCGCCGTCAAGCCGGAACCCTGCGCACGCTTCGCCGGCCTGCAAGCCGTCGAACGCGCCCGTTCCCGCCTGGGCGAAAACGCTTACCACCTGCTGACCAACAACTGCGAGCACTTTTGCTCATGGTGCCTGTCCGGCGAAAGCCGCAGCGAACAAGTGGAAACCTGCATGCGCCGCCCGCGTGCCGCGCTGCAGATCGGCTGGCTGCTGCTGGGCGCGCTGCTGCAAGCCCAACTGGGCGGCCTGAACCTGAACCTCGCCTGAACCGCGCGGCCGTTACTGAATCAAGGAGCCTGCCATGTCTGGACTAATCGACTGGGAACTGCGCTGCAACCTGCGCGGCCAAGCCTGCCACCGCAGCTGTGCCACCCCCGCCAACTGCGCCCGCGGCCGGCACCGCCCGGCGCGTCGTGCCCTGCGCCGTGCTGCCCAGCCGGCGCGCCTGCCGTCATCCGGCCGCGTTGCCGGGCGAGGCCCCCGGTACTGATCCGCCACCGCCGGCGAGCCGGGCGGGTGCGGATTTTGATATACTCCGGCCCGTCTCCAGGATCACCGCGCCTGCGGCTCCCGATCCTGGCAGTCCTGTCCCTCGCCGTAGTTCAATGGATAGAACGAGCGCCTCCTAAGCGCTAGATACAGGTTCGATTCCTGTCGGCGGGACCACAGAATAGTTCGCGGCAGTTCTCCGAAGTTCTCTCTCCCCAAGTAAATCAAGGTTCTCAGCCGAATCGACGTTCGCAACCAAAAGGCAGTCCTGTACCGCATGGCATATCACTCGCGGATGACTGGGCACGGCTTTCCGGGGGGGGCTCTACCGCGCTCAGTTAGCCAGGGGTTTACCCGGACGTACTCGAGCGCCAGCTTGCGCCGCTGAAGAGGATGGGGCTGCTAGGATTCCTCGAAACGATGGGAGGTCGCCATGTCGAGCCATGTCTGGGTCGAAGAAGCGTAAGCGCTAAATTCAGCACACCTTGTTGAGTCGAACCGTTACCCGGTAACGTATGCAAGACGGGAACGTTACCGGGTAACCATGACGAGGGAGAGTGCAGAATGGCGCAGACGACAGCTCAGCGGCAGGCGGCCTATCGGGCAAGGCGCGCGACGGCGGGCAAGGACGGCAACGGAGAACGTCGGCTGGACATGTGGGTAAGTAGCGAAGCGGATCTCGCGCTCGCGCGGCTGGCACGCCGTTACGCGGTAACGAAGCGAGAGATGCTGGAGCGGCTGATCGCGCGAGCCGACGACGCCATCGTGCGCCGGCTCGATCCGGATTCGGAGCAATGGGATCTCTATTTCAAGGCGAGCCGGTAGGCTCGCCAGTTACCGGGTAACGGGCGAGTTCTCCCATATGGCCGATCGGCGCCTCGGGTGCGGTCGGTCGTCGTTCAGGCGGCAGACGCTGCGACGAAGCTGAACGGCAGCAGGTCGATGACGTCCGCGTCCGGGGCGCGCTGCGGCAATTCGGTTAGTACGTGCAGCAGATAGGCGTACGGCTCAACGCCGCAGGCCCGGCACGTGAGCATCAGGCTATAGACCATCGCGCTGGCCTTCGCGCCGGCGACCGTGTCGCTGAACAGCCAGGACCTTCTCGCGGTTGCAAACGGCCTAACGTCTCGTTCGATGACGTTGTTGTCCACGGGCGCACGCCCATCGACAACATAGCGGCTCAAGTATTCCCACTGATTCCGCGTGTAGACGATCGCCTTGCCCAGCAGGCTCTCTGGCAACACCCGCGGGGCCTGCTCGTCCAGCCACGCCTTGAACGCCGTCAGGAGCGGTACGCTATGCTGCTGGCGCAGCCGATACGTGTAGTCAGCGCGCGATTGTCCTTCGGGCAACTCAGCCTTGGCGAGCGCCTCGACCTGGTAGAGGGCCTTGAAGTATTCGAGCGCCTGCGCGGCGTGCCCGCCAAGCTTCTTCTGCCCCTTGAGCGCATCGACAAATGCGCGTCTCGCGTGCGCCAGGCAGCCGAAGTGGGTCACGCCCTCAATCGTGCGCCACGCGCTGTAGCCGTCGGTCATCAGCATGCCCTCGTAGCCGGCGAGAAACGCCTGCGGGTACTCCTGTCCGCGCCCTGGCTGGTAATCGAACAGCACCACGGGTTCCCCGCAGTCCTCCGCGCTGCGGTAGACCCACATATATGATTTGCTCTGCGCGGCCTTGCCTTGCTCCTTGAGCACCTGCACCGTTGTCTCATCCGCATGGATCAGTGGCTGCGATAGCAGCGTGCGGCGCAGCGCCTCATACAGCCGGCTGTAATGCAGCTCGGCAGGCCGGATGATCCAGTTGGCCAGCGTGCCACGGCCAACTTCAATGCCGGCGCGCCCGAGCGCATCTTCCATGCGATACAGCGGCGTGCCGTCAACGTACTTGCCGATGGTCACCGTCGCCAGCATTGCCGGGCTTGCGTTGCTGCCCGGCAGTGGTTGCGCTGGCATCGGCGCGGTCACCACCGGCGTGCGTTCGGCATTGCGCTCGCAGTGCCGACACGCGTATTTGAAGCGGACGTGCTGCAGTACGGAGACCTTGGCTTCGATGTGCAACTGCTCGCTGACTTCCTCGCCCAAGCGGTGCATCGAGCCCTGGCAGCACGGGCAGATCTTCTGGTCTTCGGTCAGGTCATACTCGATGCGCTGGCGCGGCAACTCCGCCGGCAGCGGCTTGCGGCCACGTTTGCGGCCTGCGGGCTTATCGGGCTCTGGCAGCCCCGTGTCCGGCGGCGCGAGCGCTTCATCCTCATCGTCGTTGGCCGGCGCCGCAGCGGCCATTTGTTCGGCTTCGTCGAACACGCGGTCCTTGAGCTTCTCGCTGCTTGGCGCGAAGCGTTTGGACTGCGCAAGCCGGAACTGTTCCTCAAGGAGCTTGATGCGATCGTTCAACTCGGCAATGTGCTGAGCGTTGGCAGCAGCCCGCGCTTCGAGTTCGCGGATATAGGCCTGGGCGGCCGGCGGCAATTGCGAGAGGTCGTGTTCGTTCATGCTGAACACGATAGTGCAGCCACCGCTCAATCGGGTATACGTCACACCGAACGACCATCAAGCCGTGTGCTGATATTTACGCGACGGGTGCCGCTTCACGGCGTCCACGTCGATACCGTCCAGTAGCCAGTGCAACTGCTCGGTCGTCAGCTCAATCACCGCGTGCTCACGCCGCGGCCACACAAAACGGTCTTCCTCCAATCGCTTCAAAAGCATCCAGAATCCGTTTCGGTCCCACAGTAACAGTTTGATGCGATTGCGCCGACGGTTATGAAAGGCGTAGACGGCGCTGGCAAACGGATCAAGCTGCATCGACTGCTCGACCAGGGCAACCAACCCATTGATCCCGAGGCGGAAGTCCACCGCATTGCGGTGCAGGTAGACCTGCAGGTCAGCGTCGAGCCGGAACATCAACGCGCTCCCAACGCTTCGATCATCGCCTTCACCAGGGCAACGTCCTGCCCGCCGCATTCGAGTTCGACCGTCACGCCGTTGGGCAACCGCGCCGTGAGCACAGCAGGCGTCAGAGATGGACGCGGCGATGGTTGGGTGCAAGCAGGCGCTTGGGCCGGCAGACATTCCAGCGCCACCGGCGATTCCGGAACGCGTGTTGCGCCGCTAACCTCGATGACCGGTACGAACGCGGGCAATGCAGGCTCCGCACTGTCGGCCGCAGCGGCTTCAGTTGCCACTTGGTGCAGCCGAATCCACTTGCGCAACTGGTTCGTATTGATGCCGACCTTAAGCGCCATACCAGCTACCGATACCCCTGGCCGTAGACACGCCTCGACCAGTTGGCGCTTATCCCTGGCGTCAAAGTCTCGCTTTCCGTTGGAGCGAACACGGATCACTCTCAGCGGCGGAACTTCACATTCGGCTTTTATCATGCTTGCGTCCGCAAATAGTGGTTGCGGACGCAAGCCTGCCCACTCTCAGCCGCAAAAGCTAGGTGCGCTTAATTTCGCGCTTACGAAGAAGCGGAGTACTACTGCCACTGCACAGTCTGGAAATCGAAATCCGGGGCTTGGGAGGCATCGGTATTGTTTGAGCGAAGAATCGATCACGCAAACGAGTTTGTCCCGGGCTTGCGACACAAGATCAAAGCCACGTTCAATAGCGAAGAAGAGGCGATGACCGAAGCAATTGCTTACGCAAAGGCTTGCGTCGAGAACACTAAGACCGGCTTGTAGCCTCATGCGGCTACCGCAGATCGTTTCGATTTCTCCGCCGACCAGCTCATCCGCGATACCGCCATGAGACGACGCGATCATTCTCTAGTGTGACGCGAAGCCGATAGCCACCACGATGTGGCTCGTACTTCCAAATCTCGCAGATCCTTCTTTTAGAGATCCTATAGTCGACCGCGCAAGGCTTCCCTCGTGTCTCGATCAGCTGCTCTGCTGTTTGATCCAACCAGAGGGTCAGTTTGGGAGTTTCAACTGCAGCGGCACTACTGGCGGTGGTGGACTGCGGTTGACTCTTCTGGCGCGCGCCAGTGTTCTTGGCTTGAGGGTCTTCTGCGTAGATCACAAGCAGGATGATGAAGACTAATGCGATCAGGAAGAGGTACCAGTACTCTCGAACTGTCTCGAAGATTGCCATGCCGCCAATGACCGTGACGAGCAACCAAAAACTTCCTCTGAACATGTCGAGTCCTCCTTCGCGAATGCGAGGCTTCTTCTGATAGGAATTCTAGTCGTGGATACTGCGCTTCAAGGAACGGCTCATGTCGGCGACCATACAACGTTAATCGCAGTCCGAGCCGATGATGCCGGTCTCGCCGTCGAGGGTCTGGATGGTTAGGTGCTTCATGCTACGATCTTCCAAACTCCAGGGAGCTCGCCATGGAACTGAAATACAAGGGCCGAGAGATCTCAATCCAGGCCAAAAAGGACGCGAGCGGCCAGTGGGACTGGTCGTATGGGATCCGCGGTCACGGACATCGGCACAACACAGGGGCGCTCGCTCCTTCGGAAGCGGTCGCGATTGATCATGCATATGTGGCCGCGAAACGAGAGATTGACGAAGCCACTTCAGGCGACGCGAACGACTAGCCCTTCCTGAACTCCTCTAGTGGAGAAAGACATGGATCTCCAAGGGTTCACGTATTACCGCGACCACTGGTATGAAGCATCCGCTACGTCTCTTGGCGTCGGGGGGCCTTGGCAAGGTGAGGTGACCATCTGCGCGAAAGCGGCGGATGGAGCGCCACTCAAGGTCTTCGATCACCACCTTGTTCCGGGCCAGTTCTTCAGCGAAGGCGAGGCATGGCAGCACGCCTCGGAGTGGGCCAGGAAGCAGATCGATGCGCGCATTGGTTAGCCTCGCACTATCCAGGCTCAATGTCCGCTCGTCGTCGAAAAGAGCTGAATCACCGCTACGCCGGCGATAATCAGACCAATCCCAACACACGCCGCCACGTCGGGTACCTGCCGGTACAGCACCATCGCGATCATCGTTACCAGCACAATCCCGGCCCCGCTCCAGATCGCGTAAGCAATCCCCACCGGCACCGTCCGCATCACCAGCATCAGCAAATAGAACGCCGCCACATAGCCGGATACCACCAGCACGCTGGGCACCAGCCGCGTAAAGCCCTGTGACGCCTTGAGGCTGCTGGTGGCGATGACTTCGGCGACGATGGCGAGGGCGAGGAGCAGGTATCCGTTCATTGGGGTGCAAATATGGTGGGCCGAGGCAGGCCGAAACCGGCATATTAGCGCTGCACCATGTTGCGCCAAAGCCTCGTCCCTCCCTTGCGGTGGTTGTGCAAAGGGGAAAGAGGGGATTGAATGAGGCGCATAAGACGAGAACAAGCGGGCGCATGCCGGCCCGTCGGCACAAGACAGTCATACAAGACAGTCGCGGCAGGCAGCCCGACCAAGCCGGCACGAAATTCACGATGCCGGCGGCGGGGCAATGGGGCAAGGGGAGCGGTATGCATCACATTGGCATCGACGGGACCACCGTCTGGCCGTCATCGCAGTCTGGGGACGCGGAATTCGCTCCGGACACGAATCCGTGGCAGGACACCATCGCCGCGGCGGACCAGGCACTGGAAGAAGCGACGCGGATCCAGCGCGGCGTGCAGCACAACCTGAAGCTGTTGCAGGAGGTGCGGTCGCTGCGCGAAGAGCTGCGCAAGGCGCATGCGGAGATCGACCGCTACCGGGGCATGCATGCCCGGGTGGTGGTCGGCATGCGCC
The DNA here is from genome assembly GCA_050987995.1 of Ralstonia pickettii. GTDB lineage: Bacteria > Pseudomonadota > Gammaproteobacteria > Burkholderiales > Burkholderiaceae > Cupriavidus > Cupriavidus pickettii_B. The sequence goes on along the minus strand of CP158803.1, from coordinate 3,305,625 downwards.
AGCTCGAAGATGACCATACGGCGGCAAGGAGCCGGCTCGAGGTGGAAAACGAAATGCTGCTGGTGCGCCATCGCGTCTACAAGCTGATGGCCGAGCACTACGCGCGCGTGGCGTTGAGCCTGGATCCAGACACTTTCGCGGCCCACCGCGACCGCGTGCTGCAGCACGTCTTGTTCCAGCGCCGCAAGGGCGTGTCGCCGGACGACATCCGATACGCGGACGTGGCTTTCCTGATGCTGTAGCGGCTGAGGGGCGACGCTCAGGCTGCGCCCGAGTCCCTAGTCGCCAGCATGCCGCGCAACACGCCGCAGAAGTCGGAGTCCACGCCCGCCAGCGTCATGCCGCCCCAAGTGGGCCAACCCCGACAGCCGTCAGTCCGCGACCTTGTCGCTCGGAAATTTGAACGAGTCGCGCAGCAGGTAGCTCATCGGGATGTCGAGCCGGGTGCCATGCGGCGGGATCGGCGCCTGGAACCACTTGCGGTAGAGCTTCTGCGTGTCCTGGTCGTAGATCGAAGCCACCAGCGTCTTGTCGACGATCTGCTTGAAGGCCGCGTCCTGGCGCGACAGCATGATGGCGTAGGGCTCGATGGTGAGCAGGTCGCCGGTGATGCGGTAGTCGGCCGGGTTGGCGGCGTTGGCGCGCAGGCCGTACAGCAGCACGTCGTCCATCACGAAGGCGTCGGCCTTGCCCGCTTCGACCATCGCGAATGCCTGCGCATGGTCCTTGGCTTCCACCAGGCGCAGCTGCATCGCGCCGGATTCGTCCATCTTGCGCAGCGTGGCGAGCGGGGTCGTGCCCGTGGTCGAGACCACGGTCTTGCCGCGCAGGTCCTGCCATTTGGTGATGCCCGACGACGCTTTGACCAGCATGCGGCTGCCGGCGATGTAGTGGGGGATGGTGAAGGCCACCTGCCCGCGCCGCTCGCGGTTGTTGGTGGTGGAGCCGCATTCGAGATCGGCCGTGCCCTCGACGATGGCGGGAATGCGCGAGGCCGGCGTGACCTGCACCCAGTCCACGCGCAGCGACGGCAGCTTCAGTGCGCCGCGCACGGCGTCGGCCACGCGCAGGCACAGGTCCACGGCGTAGCCCACGGGTTTGCCATCCGCAAGGAAGGAGAACGGCACCGAGCTTTCGCGGTGCGCGATGCGGATCGCGCCGGTCTGGCGGATCCGGCGCAGCACCGGCGCGCTGGCGCTGTCGGCGTCCACTACCGCGTCGGCGGCAGCGTGGGTGGTGGTGGCGTGCGCCGCAGGCAGGGCGCCGCCAGCAAAGGCGGCACAGGCAAGCAAAGACAACACAGGCGCAAGCTTCCCGCAGGAAGGCAGGCCCCGCAGACCCGGATCGATCATGTAACCCCCGTACAGAAATGACTGGAACCGGCGCGGGCAGCGGCCGCCGGCCTACCACCCGTTCCGTCTTCTGGCCGGCTGTGGCGCCGGCTCTGTCTTTGTCTGGCTTTGTCGTGCCGGCACCGGCGGGTGCAGGGCGAGCCATTGTTCCATGCAGGGCCGGGTGCAGACAACTGCCGTGGGGCCGGGCGTACTCGGCAAGCAACGATCGCTGGCGATCGCGGTTGACGGGGGCTTTCCCTTACGGACTTTTCCGACTGGAGCGGGCAGGGGCGCATTGATATTCTGTTGCCGTGCCTTGCGAGCAGGGCACCGAGGAGAGACTCTTGGGCCCGCAGTGCGCGGGCCCTTCTTTTTGGGCCAGCCTTCCGGCTGCGTCCGGTCGTCTACAATGCGGGCTGCCGTGCCACGCCAGCCCTGGCTGGCCGCCCCGTCCTTTCTCCGCCTTTCTCTCGTCGTCCTCCTTCTCCATGGCCCTGTTTTCCATCACCGACGCCCAGCTAGCCTTCGGGCACGTGGCCCTGCTCGATCACACCGATTTTTCGCTGGAAGCCGGCGAGCGCGTGGGCCTGATCGGGCGCAACGGCTCGGGCAAGTCCTCGCTGCTGAAGATCGTGGCCGGGCTGGCGGCGCCGGATGACGGCCTGATCGCGCGCCAGAGCGGCGTGACCACCACCTACGTGCCGCAGGAGCCGCAGTTCGAGCCGGGCATCACCGTGTTCGACGCCGTCTCGCAAGGCATGGGCGATGCGCACGACCTGCTGGTGCGCTACGAGGCCGCCGCCGACCGCGTTGCCGAGAATCATGACGACGAAGCCGCGCTGGCCGACTTGCACCGGTTGCAGTCGGAACTCGACGCCGCCGGCGCCTGGCAGCTGCGCACGCGCGTGGAAACCACGCTGGCACGGCTGGGGCTGGATTCGCACACGCGCGTCGAGGCACTGTCCGGCGGCCTGCAGAAGCGCGTGGCGCTGGCGCAGGCGCTGGTGGCCGAGCCCGACATCCTGCTGCTGGACGAGCCCACCAACCACCTCGACGTGGAAGCGATCCGCTGGCTGGAAGACCTGCTGCTGGGCTTCCGCGGCAGCGTGCTGCTGATCACCCACGATCGCGCCTTCCTCGACCGCGTCGCCACCCGCATCATCGAACTGGACCGCGGCCGGCTGGTGTCCTTCCCCGGCAACTTCGCCGCCTACCAGGCGCGCAAGGAAGAGATGCTGGCCGCGGAGCAGGTCGAACAAGCCAAGTTCGACAAGCTGCTGGCGCAGGAGGAAGTGTGGATCCGCAAGGGCGTGGAGGCGCGCCGCACGCGCAGCGTGTCGCGCATCCAGCGGCTGGTGGCGATGCGCAACGAGCGCGCCGCGCGGCGCGAGGTGCAGGGCAACGTCAGGCTGGAGGTGTCGCAGGCCGACCGCTCCGGCAAGATCGTGTCGGAGCTGACCGACGCCAGCAAGGCCTACGGCGACAGGGTGGTGGTGCGCGACTTCACCGCCACCATCATGCGCGGCGACAAGGTCGGCCTGATCGGCCCCAACGGCGCCGGCAAGACCACGCTGCTGCGGCTGATCCTGGGCGAACTGGCGCCGGACAGCGGCACCGTGCGCAACGGCAGCAACCTGCAGGTGGCGTATTTCGACCAGATGCGCACCGCGCTGGACCTGGAGCGCTCGCTGGCCGACACCATCAGCCCGGGCAGCGACTGGGTCGAGGTCAACGGCCAGCGCAAGCATGTGATGAGCTACCTGGGCGACTTCCTGTTCGCGCCGGAGCGCGCGCGCTCGCCGGTCAAGTCGCTGTCAGGCGGCGAGCGCAACCGGCTGCTGCTGGCGCGCCTGTTCGCGCGGCCGGCCAATGTGCTGGTGCTGGACGAGCCCACCAACGACCTCGACATCGACACGCTGGAACTGCTGGAAGAACTGCTGCAAGACTACAGCGGCACGGTGTTCCTGGTTTCGCACGACCGCGCCTTCCTGGACAACGTGGTGACCTCGACCATCGCGGCAGAAGGCGACGGCGTGTGGCGCGAGTCGGTAGGCGGGTATTCCGACTGGGTCGAGCAGTCCGCCCGCAGCGCCGCGCTGCAGGCCGCGCGCAAGCCGGAACAGAAGGCGGCGGAGCCGGTAAAGGGCAAGGACTCGCGCGAGGCGCGCGGCGCCAACCGGACCGTCAAGCTGTCGTACAAGGAGCAGCGCGAGCTGGATGGCCTGCCGGAGCGCATTGCCGCGCTGGAAACCGAGCAGAAGACGATCTCGGCGCAGCTCGCGGACGGCTCGCTCTATGTCAGCGATGCGCCCAAGGCCGCGCAGCTGGGCACGCGGCACGACGAGATCGAGATGGAATTGCTGGAAGCGCTGGAGCGCTGGGAAGTGCTGGAGGCGAAGTCGAAGGGCGAGGGCGCGTGAGGGTTTGCCTGCCTCACCCGCACCACGCCAGCACCATATTGGTCAGGTCGACCATAAACCCCGGCCGCAGATAACCCACGAACCCAAGCGCCAGCACCCCGGCCAGCATCGCCAGCCCGGCTGCCTTCGCCATGCGCGCCTGGGCGGTCGTCATCATGCCGCCGCCGGCTGCGTGCGCACCAGCGCCTGCTCGCGGATCGGCAGGTTCACCAGCGCGGCCATCACGCCGAGCGTGATGGCGATCATCCACACGGTGTTGTAGCCGCCGGTGCGGTCATAGAGGAAGCCGCCCAGCCAGGCGCCGAGGAAGCTGCCGATCTGGTGCGAGAAGAACACCACGCCGGACAGCATCGACAGGTATTTCACGCCGAACACCTGGGCGATGATGCCGTTGGTGAGCGGCACGGTCGACAGCCACAGGAAGCCCATCAGCGCCGCGAACACCCAGGTGCTGGCCACCGTCAGCGGCAGCAGCAGGTAGCCGGCGATCACCACCGAGCGCGCCAGGTAGATGAACGCCAGCAGGTAGCGCTTGGGCAGGCGCTGGCCCATTGCGCCGGCGGTGTAGGTGCCGAACACATTGAACAAGCCGATCAGCGCCAGCGCCACAACCGCCACCTTCGGGTCGGTCAGGCCCTGGTCCTTCAGGTACGGCGCCAGGTGCACGCCGATAAACACGACCTGGAAGCCGCACACGAAGTAGCCCAGCGTCAGCAGCTGGAAGTTGCGGTTGCCGAAGGCTTCGTGCACGGCCTGGCCGATGGTCTGGTGGTGGCCGCCGCTGTGGCCCGCCTCGCGCGGCTCGCGCAGCGTCAGCGCCAGGGGCAGCATCACGCAGGCCATCAGCGCCATCACGTAGAGGGCGTTTTGCCAGCCGAGGCCGGAGAGCAGCCCCTGTTCCACCGGGATCATCAGGAACTGCCCGAACGAGCCTGCGGCGGCGGCAATGCCCATCGCCCATACCCGCTTCTCGGGGCTGGCCACACGGCCGATCACGCCGTAGACGATGCTGTAGGTGGTGCCGGACTGGGCAATGCCGATCATCACGCCGGCGCCGGTGGCGAAGGCGGTGCCGCTGGTGGCCAGCGCCATCACCACCAGGCCCGCCACGTACAGCGCGATGCCGATCAGCATGATGCGCAGCGCCCCGAACTTGTCGGCCAGCGCGCCGGCAAAGGGCTGGCTGGCGCCCCACATCAGGTTCTGGAGCGCCAGCGCGAAGGCGAAGGTCTCGCGGTTCCAGCCGTGGGCCTGCGTGATCGGCAGGTTGAACAGGCCGAAGCCGTGCCGGATGCCCATGGAGAGTGTGACGAGCAGGCCGCCGCACACCAGAATGGTGGTCAGGGAGAGTTGTCGGTTTTGCATTGTGTTGGCTCGGTGTGCGGCAGTCCCGCCGGGTGATGCGGCGCCGACATGAATTGTCTGTGCTTGTTGTTGCGAACCGTGCCGGGGCGGCAATCTGGCTTGCCGGGGCCGGGTGGTGGCGAGTTTACCCCGGCTTGGAAAAACGCGTGCGGCAGCGCCCGCGCTGCCGGCGTGCGCAAAAAGTGGCGGTGGCCCGGCAAAGCGGCGCCGGCGCGGGCAGCCAGGGCATGCGCTTTTCCGCGGGATTGCCGTCGCCCGCTTCCATTACAATGCAGTGCCCGGTGCTCCGGCGCGTGCACAGTTGTGCGCCCCGGCGCAGCCGGACCATCACTTTCGTAGCGACTCCATGGCGAGCAAAACCAGTCAGTACAGCGAATCCTCCATCCGGGTCCTGAAGGGCCTGGAACCGGTCAAGCAGCGCCCCGGCATGTACACCCGGACCGACAACCCCCTGCATATCGTGCAGGAGGTGATCGACAACGCCTCGGACGAGGCCCTGGGCGGCCACGGCTCCGAGATCCTGGTGACCCTGCATCGCGACGGCAGCGTCAGCGTGGAGGACGACGGCCGCGGCATCCCGGTGGGCATCCACCCGGAAGAGGGCGTGCCGGTGGTCGAGATCGTCTTTACCCGGCTGCACGCCGGCGGCAAGTTCGACAAGGGCAAGGGCGGCGCCTATGCCTTCTCGGGCGGCCTGCACGGCGTGGGCGTGTCGGTGACCAATGCCCTGTCGACGCAGCTGGACGTGACGGTCTGGCGCGACGGCATGTGTTCCACGCTGACCTTCTCTGGCGGCGACGTGACCGTGCCGCTGGCTTCGCGCAAGTTCGAGCGCGGCGAAAAGAAGAACGGCACCCGCGTGCAGGTGTGGCCGGACGCCAGGTATTTCGACTCGGCCGCGATCCCGCTGGCCGAGCTGCAGCGCCTGCTGCGCAGCAAGGCCGTGCTGCTGCCCGGCGTCAAGGTGACGCTGGTGACCGAGAAGACCGGCGAGCGCCAGACCTGGCAGTACGACCAGGGCCTGAAGGGCTACCTGGTCGAGGCGCTGGCCCAGGGCAGCGGCGCGGAACTGGTGATCCCGATGTTCGAGGGCGAGCATTTCGCCAATCCCGACGCCAACCCGGGCGAAGAAGGCTTTGCCGACGGCGAAGGCGCATCGTGGGTAGTGGCCTGGACCGAAGACGGCGCGCCGGTGCGCGAGTCCTACGTCAACCTGATCCCCACGCCCGCCGGCGGCACGCATGAGTCCGGCCTGCGCGAAGGCCTGTTCCAGGCGGTCAAGAGCTTTATCGAGATGCACGCGCTGCAGCCCAAGGGCGTCAAGCTGATGAGCGAAGACGTGTTCGCGCGCGCCTCGTTCGTGCTGTCGGCCAAGGTGCTGGACCCGCAGTTCCAGGGCCAGATCAAGGAACGGCTGAACAGCCGCGATGCAGTGCGGCTGGTCTCGACCTTCAGCCGCCCCGCGCTGGAGCTGTGGCTCAACCACCATGTCGACTACGGCAAGAAGCTGGCCGAGCTGGTGATCCGCCAGGCCCAGGCGCGCACGCGCGCGTCGCAGAAGGTGGAGAAGAAAAAGGGCTCCGGCGTGGCCGTGCTGCCTGGCAAGCTAACCGACTGCGAGTCGACCGACTTGACCCGCAACGAACTGTTCCTGGTCGAGGGCGATTCCGCCGGCGGCTCGGCCAAGATGGGCCGCGACAAGGAGTTCCAGGCCATCCTGCCGCTGCGCGGCAAGGTGCTCAACACCTGGGAGACCGAGCGCGACCGCCTTTTTGCCAACAATGAGGTGCACGACATCGCGGTGGCGATCGGCGTGGACCCGCACGGCAACAACGACGCTCCCGACCTGTCCAACCTGCGCTACGGCAAGATCTGCATCCTGTCCGACGCGGACGTGGACGGCGCGCATATCCAGGTGCTGCTGCTGACGCTGTTCTTCCGCCACTTCCCCAAGCTGATCGAAACCGGCAACGTCTGTGTGGCGCGTCCGCCGCTGTTCCGCGTCGATGCGCCCGCGCGCGGCAAGAAGCCGGCGCAGAAGCTGTACGCGCTGGACGAAGGCGAGCTGTTGGCCATCCAGGACAAGCTGCTCAAGGACGGCGTCAAGGAAAACTCGTGGCAGATTTCCCGCTTCAAGGGCCTGGGCGAAATGAGCGCCGAACAGCTCTGGGAAACCACCATGAACCCCGACACGCGCCGTTTGCTGCCCGTGACGCTGGGCGAATACGACCTGCCGCAGACCGTCGAGATGATGAACATGCTGATGGGCAAGGGCGAGGCCGCGCAGCGCCGCAGCTGGCTGGAAGAGAAGGGCAACGAGGTCGAGGCCGATATCTGAGGCCACGGCCGCAGCGCCGGTCCGCCGCGTTTGGCGCATAATGCCCGCTCCGGCCTGCCGCACTCTGGAACGCACCATGACGACGAGACCCCCTGGCAAACTCAGGCGCAACCTGGCAGCCACGCTGCTGGCGCTGGCCGGGCTCGCCTGCGCGCCGGCGGCGCATGCCGGGCTGTGGGGCTATATCGACGCCGATGGCGTGGCGCACTTTGCCGACCAGAAGCTGGACGAGCGCTACAAGCTGTTCATGAAGGACGGCGGCAAGCTCGACACCTCGCGGCTGACCGTGCGGCGTGGCGCGCTGCCCGCTGCCGGATCCGATATCGATCTTGAGCAGCACAAGCTGTACCGCTACGTCGTCAATCATCCCAATATCAAGACCGTCGAGCCGTTGATCCACCAGATCGCCGGCAAGCAGGATGTCGATCCCGCGCTGGTCAAGGCGGTGATGGCGGTGGAGTCGGGCTTCAATCCTGGCGCGGTGTCGCCCAAGGGCGCGATCGGTTTGATGCAGGTGATCCCCGACACCGGCGCGCGCTTCGGCGTGGCCGCCGATGCGCGCCGCACCATCGAGCAGAAGCTGGCCGACCCGCGCACCAATATCACCGCGGGCGTGCGCTACCTGCGCTGGCTGATGCAGTTGTTCCCGAACAACCTGGAGCTGGTGCTGGCCGCCTACAACGCGGGCGAGGGCGCGGTGCAGCGCTACAACAACCGGATTCCGCCGTACCCGGAGACGCAGCAGTACGTCAGCACCGTGCTGCAGTTCTACCGGCTGTACCAGCCGCAGCAGGGTGTTGTGCTGGCGCGTGCCAGCGCCACAGGCGCTGACGGCCCGCGCGTGAAGATGGTACTCGGCGGACGCCGCAACATGCCCTGACCGGCATCACTGAACAACAAGCAACCCGGCGCGCCGGCAGTTCAACATGGCGCGCCGAATTCTTGCCTATCCATGGAACAACAAGACATCACGTTTCAACCTGAAGAGCCGGCGGATTCGCTGACGCTGGCGCGCTACGCCGAGCGGGCCTACCTGGACTACGCCGTCAGCGTGGTCAAGGGCCGCGCGCTGCCCGAGGTGGCCGACGGCCAGAAGCCGGTGCAACGCCGCATCCTGTTCGCGATGCACGAGATGGGCCTGCGCGCCGACGCCAAGCCGGTCAAGTCCGCGCGCGTGGTGGGCGACGTGCTGGGCAAGTTCCACCCGCACGGCGACCAGTCCGCGTATGACGCGCTGGTGCGCCTGGCGCAGGACTTCTCTCTGCGCTATCCGCTGATCGATGGCCAGGGCAACTTCGGCTCGCGCGACGGCGACGGCGCGGCGGCGATGCGATACACCGAAGCGCGCCTGACGCCGATCTCGCGGCTGCTGCTGGACGAGATCGACGAAGGCACGGTCGACTTTGTCGCCAACTACGACGGTTCGATGCAGGAGCCCAAGCTGCTGCCGGCGCGGCTGCCGTTCGTGCTGCTCAACGGCGCCTCGGGCATCGCGGTGGGCATGGCGACCGAAGTGCCGCCGCACAACCTGCGCGAAGTCGCCGCGGCCACGGTGGCGATGATCCGCAACCCCAATATCTCGCTGGCCGAGCTGCTGGCACTGATGCCGGGGCCGGATTATCCGGGCGGCGGCCAGATCATCTCGCCCGCATCCGATATCGCCCAGATCTACGAAGGCGGCCGCGGCAGCCTGAAGGTGCGCGCGCGCTGGACCATCGAGGAGATGGCGCGCGGCCAGTGGCAGCTGGTGGTGACCGAGCTGCCGCCCAACACCTCGGCGCAGAAGGTGCTGGAAGAGATCGAGGAAATCACCAATCCCAAGATCAAGACCGGCAAGAAGGCGCTGACGCAGGAACAGCAGCAGCTCAAGGCCACCGTGCTGGCCGTGCTGGACGCGGTGCGCGACGAATCGGGCAAGGACGCGCCGGTGCGGCTGGTGTTCGAGCCCAAGAGCAAGAACGTCGGCCAGCAGGAGTTTATCCATACGCTGCTGGCGCATACCAGCCTGGAATCGGGCGCGCCGATCAACCTGGTGATGATCGGCACCGACGGCCGGCCGCGCCAGAAGGGCCTGCGCGAGATCCTGGCCGAGTGGATCCGGTTCCGCTTCGAGACCGTTACGCGGCGCACGCGCCATCGGCTGGGCAAGGTCGAGGACCGCATCCATATCCTCGAAGGCCGGATGCTGGTGCTGCTCAATATCGACGAGGTGATCCGCATCATCCGCGAGAGCGACGAGCCCAAGCCGGCGCTGATCGAGGCCTTCGGCCTGAGCGACCGCCAGGCCGAGGACATCCTGGAAATCCGGCTGCGCCAGTTGGCGCGCCTGGAGGCGATCCGGATCGAGAAGGAACTGAAGGAGCTGCGCGAGGAGCAGGCCGAACTGGACGTGCTGCTCAAGTCCGAGACCATGATGCGCCGTCGCATCATCAAGGAGATCGAGACCGACGCCAAGCAGTACAGCCCGGAAGACAAGGACCCGCGCCGCACGCTGATTCAGGAAGAGCGCCGCGCCGCGGCCGAAGTGCGCGTGATCGACGAGCCGGTGACGGTGGTGATGTCGCAGAAGGGCTGGGTGCGCACGCGCCAGGGCCATGGCCACGACGCGCAGCAGTTCACCTTCAAGGCCGGCGACGCGCTCTACGACACCTTCGAATGCCGCACCGTCGACGTGCTGCTGGTGTTCGGCACCAATGGCCGGGTCTATTCCGTGCCGGTCGCAAGCCTGCCGGGCGGGCGCGGCGACGGGGTGCCCATCACTACGCTGATCGAGCTGCAGTCCGGCAGCCAGGTCGCGCACACCTTTGCCGGCGGCGTCGAGCAGCGCGTGCTGATCGCCACCGCGGGCGGCAATGGCTTCCAGACCAAGGTCGGCGACATGATCAGCCGGCAGAAGGGCGGCAAGTCGTTCCTGACGCTCGATGACGGCGACACGCCGCTGGCGCCGGCGCCGATCGGCGACGAGGCCACGCACGCGGCCTGCCTGTCCGGTAACGGCCGCCTGTTGCTGGTGGCGCTGGACGAGGTCAAGGTGCTGTCCGCGGGTGGGCGTGGCGTGATCCTGATGGAGCTCGAGCCCAAGGAGAAGCTGTTGCAGGCGATCGCCGTCGGCGCGCCGGGTCTGGTGCTGTCTGGCGCCGGCCGCGGCGGCAAGCCGTCGTCGCAGAAGCTGGCCGGGCAGTCGCTGCTGCCGTATGTCGGCAAGCGCGCGCGCAAGGGCAAGGCGATCGAGGCCAGGCTGAAGGAACCGCGTATCGATCCGGTGCGCGTGGAACCCCCGGCCGGCGGCAACTGATGCCGGCCGTCGCGGCTGCCCTGGCCTGCAGGGCGGCCGCGAACCTGGGCCTGGCCTGCGTGCCGGGCTTTCCCCAGTGCCCGGCCATTGGCCGGAATGGGGCGCAGGCTTGAAGCAACAAGAACAGCCATCTGCGCTAAACAGCGCCCTCCCGCATGTCGGTCCCCCCACTGCCTGAAGTTGCACCGCCGCCCGGCCCGCGCAAGCTGTTCCTTGAGTTCGCCCGCATGGGCCTGTCCGGCTTCGGCGGCGTGCTGCCGTTCGTGCGGCGCGCGGTGGTCGAGCGCAACCGCTGGCTGGACGACCGCGGCTTCGTCGAGCTGCTGAGCCTGGGCCAGGTGCTGCCCGGCCCCAACGTGATCAACCTGGCGCTGATGCTGGGCCTGCGCTTTGCCGGCTGGCGCGGCGCGCTGGCCGCGTTCAGCGGGCTGGTGATGGTGCCGATGGGGGTGGTGCTGGGTTTGATGCTGCTGTACCAGCACTACCAGGACGTGGCCGCGGTGCGGCGCATGCTGACCGGCATGACGGCGGTGTCGGCGGGCCTGATGCTGGCCACCGGTTTCCGGCTGGCGCAGAGCCTGTCGATGACCGTGCGCAACGTGCTGATCGGCGGCGTCGCCTTTGTCGCTATCGGGCTGCTGCGCTGGCCGCTGGTGCCGGTGATGGCCGTGCTGGTGCCGCTGGCGCTGGTGTGGGAGTGGTGCATCGGCAAGGGGGCGCAGGCATGAGTCCGGGCGAAATCCTGGGCAGCCTGCTGGCCCATTTCGGCGTGCTGTCGCTGCTGGCTATCGGTGGCGCCAGCACCACGCTGCCCGATATGCACCGCTATCTGGTGGAAGCCAACGGCTGGCTGACCGATGCGCAGTTCTCGGCGATGTACGCAATCTCGCAGGCGGCGCCGGGGCCGAACATCCTGTTCGTATCGCTGTTCGGCTGGCAGGTGGCGGGGCTGGCCGGCGCGCTGACATCCATGCTCGGCATCTGCGGGCCGTCGAGCCTGATCGCCTTGTGTTTCGAGTATTTCTCCGGCCGCTCGCCGCACGCACGCTGGCCGGGGCTGATCCGGCGCGCCCTGGCGGCGCTGACCATCGGCCTGATGTTCGCGTCAGGCTGGGTGCTGGCGCGCAGCGTCGACCTGCACTGGGCGGCGATGCTGGTCACAGCCGCCACGGTGCTGCTGATGCTGAAGACGCGGGTGCATCCGCTGGTGCTGGTGGCGATCGGGGGCGCGGCCGGCCTGCTGGGGCTGGTTTAGCCCCGAAGTCCGGTCAGTCGACGCCGACGAAGCCGCCCGTCTGGTGCGCCCACAGCCGCGCATACAACCCGCCATGCGCCAGCAATTGCGCATGCGTGCCGCTTTCCACGATATGGCCGTTGTCCAGCACCACCAGGCGGTCCATGCGCGCGATCGTCGACAGCCGGTGCGCGATGGCGATCACGGTCTTGCCTTGCATCAGGGTTTCCAGGCTCTCCTGAATCGCGGCTTCCACTTCCGAGTCCAGCGCGGAAGTGGCTTCATCCAGGATCAGGATCGGCGCGTTCTTCAGCAGTACGCGCGCAATCGCAATACGCTGGCGCTGCCCGCCTGACAGTTTCACGCCACGCTCGCCGACCTGCGCCTCCAGCCCGGTGTTGCCATGGGCGTCGACCAGGTGCGGGACGAACTCGTCCGCGCGGGCGCGGTGCAGCGCGTCGGCCAGTTCGGCCTCGGTGCTGGAGGGCTTGCCATAGAGCAGGTTCTCGCGGATCGAGCGGTGCAGCAGCGAGGTGTCCTGCGTGACCATGCCGATCTGCGCGCGCAGGCTCTCCTGCGTGACCCCGGCGATGTCCTGGCCGTCGATCAGCATGCGGCCGCGCTCGACGTCATAGAGGCGCAGCAGCAGGTTGACCAGCGTCGACTTGCCGGCGCCGGAGGGGCCGACCAGCCCGATCTTCTCGCCTGGCCGCACGGTCAGCTCCACGCCTTCGATGACGCCGGAACCCTTGCCGTAGTGGAATCCCACCTGCTCGAAGCGGACCTCGCCGTGGCTGACGCGCAGCGGCTGCGCATCGGCGCGGTCGGTCACCCGGCGCGGCACGGCGATAGTCTTCATGCCGTCCTGCACCTGGCCGACGTTCTCGAAGATGCCGTTCACCACCCACATGATCCAGCCGGACATATTGTTGATGCGGATCACCAGCCCCGTGGTCAGCGCGATCGCGCCCGTGGTGACATGCCCCGTGCTCCACAGCCACAGCGCCAGCCCGGTGGTGCCGGCGATCAACGCGCCGTTCATGGCGGTGATGGTGATATCCATGCCGCTGACCATGCGCCCGGCCAGCCGCACCTTGTCGGTCTGCTCGGCCATGGCGTCGCGCGCGTAGTCTTCCTCGTGCCGGGTATGGGCGAACAGCTTGAGCGTGGTGATGTTGGTATAGCCGTCGACGATGCGCCCCATCAGCCGCGAGCGCGACTCGGTGGCGACCACCGAGCGCTGCTTCACGCGCGGCACAAAGTGGAGCAGGGCGGCCACGTAGCAGACGATCCACAGCAGCAGCGGGATCATCAGCCGCCAGTCGGCCTGCGCGAACAGCACCAGCGAGCTGATCGCGTAGACCACCACGTGCCAGAGCGCATCCACCGCCTGCACCGCGGAATCGCGCAGCGAGTAGCCGGTCTGCATGATGCGCTGCGCGATGCGCCCGGCGAAGTCGTTCTGGAAGAACGACAGGCTTTGCTTGAGCACGTAGCGGTGGTTCTGCCAGCGGATCAGGTTGGCCAGGCCGGGGTTGATGACCTGGTGGACGAGCACATCGTGCAGCCCGAAAAAAATGGGACGCAGCAGCAGCGCCACCACGGCCATCCACAGCAGCTCGTTCCGATGCCGGCTGAAGAACTCCGCTCCGGGCGTGGTCTGCGCCATGTCGACCAGCCGGCCGAGGAAGCTGAACAGCGCGACTTCGATCAGCGCGCCGACCAGGCCCACCAGCAACAGCAGCGCGAACACGCCCCACACTTCGCGCAGGTACCAGGCATAGAAGCGCCAGACCTGGCCGGGCGGCTCGTGGTCGGGCATGCCCCGGAAGGGGTCGATCAGTCTTTCCAGGCGACGCAACATGGTGGATTCCCATTTTGCCCGGCGTGGCCCGGCTTCCTTGTGGGAGCGGGGGCACGCGTGCGGCGGATCAGACGCATCATGATACGCGCCTTGCCCAATGGAAAAGCCCCGCCAGGGGCGGGGCTTCGTCTGAACCGCAGTGCGGAAGCGGCTGCAGGGTCAGGGGTGATGGATCACCATATGCGTGAACGGCGGCACATACGCCTGCAGCGTCACGAACAGGCCCACCAGGATCGCCAGCACGATCGAGTGGAAGAACACGTAGCGCAGGATGTCGCCCTCGTGCCCGTACCACTTGGTGGCGGTCGAGGCCACTACGATGGATTGCGCGTCGATCATCTTGCCCATCACGCCGCCCGAGCTGTTGGCCGAGGCCATCAGCACCGGCGACAGGCCAAGCTGCTCGGCGGTAGTTTTCTGCAAGCCGCCGAACAGCACGTTGGACGCGGTGTCGGAGCCGGTCAGCGCCACGCCCAGCCAGCCCAGCATCGTGCCGAACAGCGGGTAGAACACGCCGGTGTGGGCAAAGGCCAGGCCCAGCGTCGCATCCAGGCCCGAGTAGCGGGTCAGGTAGCCGACGCCGAACATCGCGCAGATGGTCAGCAGCGAATAGCGCACCAGCTTGATGGTTTCCCAGTACTCCTTGAACAGGCGCGGCACCGAGTAGCCCATCAGCAGCCCGCCGGCGATCGCCGAGACAAGGATGCCGGTACCGGCCATCGACAGCACGTTGAAGTTGAAGACGGCACCTTCGATAACTTCCTTCGGCACTACCGGTGGCACTTTGACGACAGCCTTGTCGAGACCCGGGATCGGGAATTTCCATGCCCACAGGCTATCCATCAGCTTCTTGAACTCGGGGATGCCCCAGACGAAGACAAACACCGTCAGGATCACCCACGGCATCCAGGCCTTGGCCACCGAGATGCCGACCGAGGCGGCGCTGGCGCGCGCATCGGCTTCGAGCGCTTCGGGATGGTCGACCTTGGAGTCGTCGTGGCGCCCGAGGATCTTGGCCGAGGTCCAGATCTCCTTCGGATGCCAGACCTTCAGGAACAGCGTCAGCGAGGCCATCGACACCAGCGCGGCGATCACGTCCACCAGCCACGGTCCGTGGTAGTTCGACACCAGGAACTGCGGCACCGCGAAGCTCACGCCCGCCACCAGGATCGCCGGCCAGATCGCCAGCATGCCGCGGAAGCCGGCAAAGGCCCAGATCAGCCAGAATGGCACGATCACCGAGAAGAACGGCAGCTGGCGGCCGATCATGGCCGACAGGTCGAGCAGGTCCAGCCCGGTCACCGACGCCAGGCCGATGATCGGGGCGCCCAGGGCGCCGTAGGCCACCGGCGCGGTGTTGGCGATCAGCGCCAGGCCCGAGGCGGCCAGCGGCGAGAAGCCCAGGCCGATCAGGATGGCGCCGGTCACGGCCACCGGCGTGCCAAAGCCGGCCGCGCCCTCGAAGAACGCGCCGAAGCTGAACGCCACCAGCAGCAGCTGCAGGCGACGGTCCTCGGTGATGCCGGAGATCGAGTTCTGCAAGACCTTGAATGACCCATTAAGGGTCGTCAGCCGGTGCAGGAAGATGATGTTCAGCACGATCCAGCCGATCGGGAACAGGCCGGACACGATGCCAAGCCCTGCCGCCTTGCCGGCCATTGCCACCGGCATGCCGAACACCGTGGAGGCGACCACGATGCCGATCAGCAGCGCCAGCCCGGCAGCCAGGTGCGCCTGCATATGAAAGAACGCCAGCGCCGCGAGCAGCACGACGACGGGAATGCCCGCGGCAATGGTCGACAGCGCCATATTGCCCAGCGGGTCATAGATTTGACTCCACACGATCGAATCCTCCTCAGGTTGGCTCGGGTGCCCGGGCGATCTGCGTGCCCTGGGCATCCCGCATGCGCTTTGCATCGACGTGCGGCATCCGCCGCGTGCGGCAAAGAACCAGCGATTTTAAGAACGGCCTACCGTCCGCCTGGCGTACATCGCGTCATGGCTGCCATGAGCCACATTCACCGATCAGGGTTTTCCTTGGGGGCCTTGCAGCGCACCTGGAACCCTTGCGGAACACCGGCCAGAGTACTCTAAACGGCGCCCCTTGCAAAAGTATGCGCACCAGGCGCCATGCCGGATGACTGTGGCGCTCGCCATGGCCAGTGGCCCGAGACGCTGGCGCAAGCGCTGCTTGCCCGCCATACTGGCAGGCGTCGTGCCGCGGGCAATCCGCCCGCCAACCCCTTACAGCGAGGTTTGCGATGACCGAATTCCTGCCCCCATGGCCGCTGCTGGCCGCCTTCGTGCTGGCCAGCCTGGCGCTCGCCATCACGCCCGGCCCGGCCGTGGTCTATATCGTCACGCGCACGCTGGCGCAGGGCCGCCAGGCCGGGCTGGCCTCGATCGGCGCGGTGGCGCTGGGCAACCTGGGCAATGCCATCGGCGCCTCGCTGGGGCTGGCGGTGCTGTTCTCGGTGTCGTCGCTGGCGTTTTCGGTGGTCAAGTACGCGGGCGCGGCCTACCTGATCTGGCTGGGCATCCGTGCGCTGCGCGGGGGCGGGGCGGCGGCGAACGGCGACACCCCGGAGGTGGCGCCGCGCAGCCTGCGCCAGGTGGTGCGCGACGGTTTCGTGGTGGCGCTGCTAAATCCCAAGACCGCGATCTTCTTCGCCGCCTTCCTGCCGCAGTTCATGAACCCGGCCGGGTCGGCGCTGACGCAGAGCCTGGCGCTGGGCGTGGCCTTCGTGCTGATCGCCGCGACTACCGATGCCTGCTATGTGATGGCCGCCGCCGCGGTGATGCCGGCGCTGCGCCGTGCCGGACGAGCGCGCGCGTTCGGCCGCTACCTGACGGGGGCGGCGTTTATCGGGCTGGGGGTATTTACCGCGGCGTCGGGCTCGCGCGCCGCGAAGTAGAGAAAAAACTGCCGCGGCTCAGCGCAGCGGCAGTTCCAGGATGCCGCCCGCAGCCGGGCGGGCGCGCATCGCATCCAGCCAGCGCTCCAGCTCGGGGCGCGGCTGGTGCTTCACCGGCATCCCCATCCAGCGGTGCGCGGCGCAGGCCAGCGAGATATCCGCCATGGTGAAGCGGTCGCCGCCAATAAACTCGCGCCCCGCCAGCGCCTTGTCGAGCAGCGCTGCCAGCGGCTCGGTGCGCTCGCACGAGGCCTTGATGGCCGCCTGGTCGCGCTTCGCCGCGGGCGTGCGCACCAGGTTCAGGAACGCCGTCACCATGGCCGGGCTGAAGGCCGTGGTCTGCCAGTCCATCCAGCGGTCGGCCGAGCCGCGCGCCTTGACGTCTTCGGGCCACAGCGTGCCCTCGCCGTAGCGCGCGCACAGGTAGCGCACGATCGCGTTGGATTCCCACAGCACGAAGGGCTCGCCGCCCACATCCGTGCCGCGGAAATCCTCGATCACCGGGATCTGCCGGTTCGGGTTCAGGCGCACATAGGCCTCGGTGTCGAGGTCGCCTTTGGTCACGCCAATATCGATGCGCTCATGGTCCAGGTGCAGCTCGCGCGCGCACCAGACCACTTTCTGCACGTTGATGGAGGAGAGTCGGCCCCAGATTCGCAGCATGTCGGCTCCTGTGGTGGGCGCGCCTGTGTGGCCTCAGGCCGCGCGCGGTTGCCTGGCGGCGGCCGCGGCGATGGCTTCGCGGAACAGTTCGCCCAGGGTCTTCACGCCCTGCTCGATGCGCTCGGCCGGCACCGTGACAAAGGCCAGGCGCAGCGCGTTGCGCTTGGGGTTGCTGGCGTAGAACGGCGCGCCCGGCACGTAGGCCACGTTGCGCTTCACCGCCTCTTCCAGGATCACCATGCTGTCCAGGCCCTCGGGCAGTTCCATCCAGATGAACATGCCGCCTTCGGGCGCGTTCCAGGTCACGCCCTCGGGCATGTGGCGCTTGAGGGCGTCCAGCATGAAGCTGCACTGCTTGCTGTAGAGCTCGCGGATGGTCGGGATATGCGTGTCCAGCAGCCCGTCGCGCACGGTCTCGTAGGCCACGCGCTGGGTGAAGGTGGGCGTATGCAGGTCCGAGGCCTGCTTGGCCTGGCACAGCTTGAAATGCAGCTCGGGCGGGGCGATCACGTAGCCCAGGCGCAAGCCCGGTGCCAGGATCTTCGAGAACGAGCCCATGTAGATCACGCCATCCGGATTCATCGACAGCAGCGTGGGCAACTGGTCGCCGGTATAGCTCAGCGCGCCGTAGGGATCGTCCTCGACCAGCAGCACGCCCAGCTCCTGCGCACGTGCCACCAGCGCCTTGCGGCGCTCCAGCGGCAGGCGGCGGCCGGTCGGGTTCTGGAAGTTGGGCAGCGCGTACAGGAAGCGCGCGCCGGCGGTCAGCTCGGGCGTCAGCGCCTCGGGCAGCAGGCCCTTGTCGTCGGTGGGGATCGAGACGAACTCCGGCTCGAACAGCGAGAACGCCTGCAGCGCGCCGAGGTAGCTGGGGGTTTCCACCATCACCTTGCTGCCCGGATCGATCATCACCTTGGCGATCAGGTCCAGCGCCTGCTGCGAGCCGGTCACGATCAGCACGCGCTCCACGGCCACGTCATGGCGCTTGGCGACGAACTCGCGCAGCGGCAGGTAGCCTTCGGTCGCGGCGTATTGCAGCGCTGCCTGCGGGTTGTCGGCGAATACGCGGGCCGTCGCTGCCTCCATGGCCGCTACCGGGAACGACGCCGGCGACGGCAGGCCGCCGGCGAAGGAAATCACTTCCGGACGCTCGGTGACCTTGAGGATTTCGCGGATGGCCGAGCTGGTCAGTTGCTGTGCCCGGCGGGAGATGGCCCATTTCATGATGTGTCTCTTTTGGTCTGGGGAAATCCGGAGAGAGCGGCTAACCCTGCCGCTCAGTCAACGATAAAAAGTCTGGCACCGGTCGGCGAGGACGAACGGTGCGCTTCCGCCTGGTCGGCGACCTGGTAGCTGGTGCCCGCGGTGAGCACGAACTGCCGGCCGTCGTCCAGCTCGGTATGGAGCTCGCCGTCCAGCACGAACAGGATATGGCCCTTGCTGCACCAGTGGTCGGCCAGGTAGCCGGGCGAGTATTCGACCATGCGCACGCGGATGTCGCCGAACTGGCGCGTGCGCCAGATGGCCTCGCCCTGTTCGCCGGGATGGCGGGTCGGCGCGATGGCCGACCAGTCGGTGGTGCCGAAGGGCAGGTTGTCGATGCGCATGTTGCGGTGTTCAGCCCTGCACTTCGGCGATCATCTCGATCTCGACGCAGGCGCCCAGCGGGATCTGCGCCACGCCGAAGGCGCTGCGCGCGTGCTTGCCCTTGTCGCCGAACACTTCCGCCAGGAACTCGGAGGCGCCGTTGGTGACCAGGTGCTGCTCGGTGAACTCGGGGGTGGAATTGACCAGGCTCATCACCTTGACGATGCGGGTGACGCGGTTCAGGTCGCCCACGTGCGCATGCAGCGTGGCCAGCAGGTCAATGGCGATGGCGCGCGCGGCGGCCTTGCCGGTCTCGGTGTCGATGTCCTTGCCGAGCTTGCCGGCCCATACCTTGCCGTCCTTGGTGCGGGCGATATGGCCCGACAGGAATACAGTGTTGCCGGTTTGCGCGGCCATGACATAGGCGGCGGCGGGGGCGTTGGCGGCCGGCAGTTCGACGCCGAGGCGGGCAAGGGTATCGTAGACAGACATGCGTGGAACTCCTTCAGTGAATGCGTCCTGGGAGGATGGTTGGGGTTTTCGCGGCGGCGGGAACAGGTGCGGTCTGGCGCACGGCGGCGCGGCGGCCAAGCGCCACGACGGCGATCACCGCCACCGCGAAGGCGATGGTAGGGGCGTCAAGCGGCTCGGCCAGCATCAGCGCGCCGCCCGCCAGCGTAAGGAACGGCTGCAGCAATTGTATCTGCCCGACGCGGGCGACGCCGCCTTTTGCGAGGCCGGCATACCAGAAAAGGAAGCCGACGAACATCGAGAACACTGAAACATAGGCCATGCCGCCCCAGGCGCGCGGCGAGGCGGCGGCGATCTGCGCCAGGTCGCGCAGCGCCAGCCAGGCCACCAGCGGCACCAGTACCGGCAGCGACACCACCAGCGCCCAGCTGATGGTTTCCAGCCCGCCCAGTTCGCGCGACAGCTTGCCACCCTCGGCATAGCCCAGCGCGCCCAGCACCACCGCGGCAAACAAATACCAGTCGGCATGCTGCAGGCCGCCGGCGCCTTGCCACACGGCAAAGCCGACCACCAGCGCGCTGCCAGCCACGGCCGACAGCCAGAACCCCGCCGACGGCCGCTCGCGCCCGAACCAGGCGGCAAACACCGCGGTCGCCAGCGGCAGCAGGCCGATCACAATGGCGCCGTGGCTGGCCGGCACCTCGCGCATCGCCAGCGAGGAGAACAGCGGAAAGCCCACCACCACGCCCAGCGCGGTCACCGCCAGCCGCGGCCACTGGCCGCCGCGCGGGCGGCGTGCGGCCGACAGCGCGCCGCGCACGGCCAGCAGCGCCAGCGCCGGCAGTGCGGCAAGGATGGCGCGCGCCAGCGCGACAAAGATCGGGTCCAGCTCCGCCACCGCCATGCGCGTGAACGGCAGCGTCTGGCTGAAGATGGCCACGCCGATAAAGCCGAGCAGCATGCCGCCGGAGGCGGGATGGGAGGGGGGCGATGAAGCGGACATAGTTGTTATCGGTGGAGTTCGGAGGAGTTCACTGCCCGCCCGGCCGGGCACCGACGGCAATCCACAGCGCGGTCAGCGCCAGCGCCGCACCCATGGCCCGGTTGAACCAGCGCACCCGCTGGCCCTGTTGCAGCCACTGCCGCAGCGACGCGCCCAGCACGCCATACACGCCGTTGCTGACGAAACCCAGCACCGCGAACACGCCGCACACCAGCAGCATGCGTTGCGCAGGCGAGGGCGCGCCGGCCATGTACGAGGCCGCCACTGCCAGTGCCAGCATCCACGCCTTGATGTTGGCGTACTGGAGCACGGCCGACTGCCACACGTTCAGCGGGCGCAGCACCTGCTTCTCGGCCAGGGCCGTACTGCGCGCGATTTTCCACGCCAGCCACAGCAGGTACGCCACGCCGGCCAGGTGCACCACGGCGGCCAGCGCCGGCTCGCCCAGGATCAGCGCGCCCACGCCCACCGCGCACAGCGCCAGGATGCTGGCAAAGCCGAAGGCGACGCCCACGCAGTGCGGCAGCGTCGCACGCAGCCCGAAGTTGGCGCCGGTGACGGCGGCGATGGTGGTATTGGGCCCGGGCGTGAACAGGCCGACCGTCAGCAGGGTCAGCAGGGCAAGGAACTGCGCGGCGGTGAGGCCGGTGAGCAAGCCGGATGCCATGGCGCTCACGCAAAGGCGACGACCACGCGCCGGTTGGTGCGGCTCTTCTTTTCGATCTTCGTCACCACCACCGCGCCGATCTCGCTGGTGTTGGCGACATGCGTGCCACCGCAGGGTTGGCGGTCCACGCCGGGAATCTCGATGATGCGGATGCTGGACGTGCCGGCCGGGGGAGCCGCGCCGATGGTGCGCACCAGCTCGGGCTCGGCGGCCAGTTCCTGCGGCGTGATCAGCGTGGTGCGCACCGCGGTGCTGGCATGGATCAGCGCGTTCAGGCGCTCGGTCAGGTCGGCCTTGTCCAGCGTCGATTCCGGCAGGTCGAAGTCGATCCGCGCCGATTCCGGCGAAATGCTGCAGCCGGTCACCGGCACCGGGATCAGCGAGCCCAGCAAGTGCAGGCAGGTATGCAGCCGCATCAGCTTGTGGCGGCGGTCCCAGTCGATGGTGACGGTGACGCGCTCGCCCACGCGCGGCAGCGGTGCGTCCGCAGCGGGCACGTGCAGGATGCGGCTGCGGTCGTCCGCGTAGACCGTGTCGACGATGGCGAGGGTGCGCCCGTCGGGCAGCGTCAGCGTGGCGGTGTCGCCGGCCTGGCCGCCGCTGCGCGCGTAGCAAACGGTTTGGTCGAGTTCGATCCCGCCGGCGCTGGCCGCCACTACAGTGGCGGCGCAGTGGTCGAGGTAGGGATCGTCGTCGAAGCGCTTGCGTGTGGCGGACATCGGGGGTCTCCTTCGGGAATCTTTTTGGGAATGGCTAGCGCAGGGTGCGGCTGCCTTGCGGGGTGTCGATTTCAGCGAACAACTCGGGCGGCCCGTCGGCCTGTTCCAGTGTGATCAGGTGGTCGGCGCCCAGCCACGCCAGGCCTTGCCGCAGCAACTCCGCACGCGGATGGCGCCCGGACAGCCTGCGCAGCGCCAGATCCTGCCGCGGCAGGCTCACACCCGGGTAGCGGGCCACGTCCCACTGGATCAGGCTGGGCAGCAGGCCGTCGCCGGCGCTGTCGGCCTCGCCCTGCCAAGAGGGCAGGCTGCCGTCTTCCGGCACGGTGATGCGCCAGCGCAGGTCGCCGCGTTCCATCGGGATCACCGCGGCGATGCGTTCCGGATACTGCGACTGCCACAGCGTCAGGTCGGCCGGGCGCTCCACCCGCGCAGCCCAGTGCAGCAGGAAGGGGCCGTCGCGCAGGCGCTGCTGCACGGCTTCTGTGTCCAGGCCGAACCAGCGCGGACGTTGCGGCGCGGAAGCGGCCGGGTCGACCGCGATCACTTCCAGGTAGACCCCGCCGAACATGCCCAGCACGCGGTTGTGCGTGCCCATGGCGGCGTGTGCGCCGCCGCCCTGCGGCGCAATACCCAGCAGTTCGGCGACATATCCGGTGCCGGCGTCCAGGTCCGGCGCGGCGACAACGAGGTGATCGAGGACGAGCTTCATGTTGGCTTGATGGTAGACAAGGTAGTCGGTACAGTACCGGTACAGTTCAGCGGATCGTATTCAGTACAGTTGCAGGAGCAGCACATGGATCCCCACACAAAGGACGGCAGCACCGGCGCCGACCCGGCCGCCGCGTCCCGCCAGAAGGATAGTGGAGGCGACGCCCAGAGCACATCGGGGCAACCCTCCGGTCGCTCGCTGCGGCTAGTGGTGCCGCCCACCGAGCGCCTGCCCGACCCGATCCCGTCAGCCCAGATGACACTGGTCGAACAGCTGACCGAATGGGCGCGCATGCGCATCGACGAGCGCGTCTTCCGCGCCGGCATGCGCATGCCGTCGATCCGGCAACTGGCGCAGGAGAAGGGCATCTCGCGCTTTACCGTGGTCGAGGCCTACGAGCGGCTGGTGGCGCTGGGCTACCTGGAATCGCGCCGCGGCTCGGGCTTCTACGTGCGCGAGCGGGCGCCGGCCGCGCCCGCGGCGCCGGTGTCCTCCGGCGCGGCGGTGGCGCGCAATATCGACGTGACCTGGCTGCTGCGCAGCATGTTCCACACCGCGGAAGCGCACAAGGCGCCGGGGCTGGGCTTCCTGCCCAACGACTGGCTCGACGGCGAGCTGATCGCCAGCGCGCTGCGCGGGCTGGGGCGGCAGCCGGGCAACCATTTCCTGGCCAGCGGCACGCCGCAGGGCTTCCTGCCGCTGCGCCAACAGCTGCGCACCCGGCTGGAAGAACTGGAAATCCGCGCCAGCGCCGAGCAGATCGTGCTGACCTCGGGCATCACCCAGGCGCTGGACCTGATCGCGCGGCTCTACCTGCAGCCCGGCGACGCGGTGCTGGTGGGCGACCCGGCCTGGTTCGTGATGTTCGGCCGCTTTGCCGCGCAGGGCGCGCAGGTGATCGGTGTGCCGTACACCGCCGAGGGGCCCGACCTGGAAGCGCTGGAGCGCATCGTGCAGGCGCGCCGGCCCAGGCTGTTCGTGATCAACTCGGTGCTGCACAACCCGACCGGGACTTCGCTGTCGGCGGCCAAGGCGTTCCAGCTGCTGCGCATGGCCGAGCAATACGACTTCCTGATAGTCGAGGACGATATCTACTGCGACCTGTGCCCGCCAGGCCACGCCGCCACCAGGCTGGCCAGCCTGGACCAGCTGCGCCGGGTGATCTACCTGGGCAGCTTCTCCAAGACGCTGGCGGCCAACCTGCGCGTCGGCTTTATCGCCGCGCACCCGGAGATGGCCTCCGCGCTGACCGACAGCAAGCTGCTGGCGGGGCTGGCCACGCCGGAGATCAATGAGCGGGTGCTCTACAAGGTGCTGACCGAAGGGCACTACCGCAAGCACGTCGAGCGCGTGCGCACCCGCCTGGATCGCGCCCGCGACGATACCCGGCGCGAGCTGGAGCGCCTCGGGCTGCGCTTGTTCCCGGGACAGCACGCCGGCGTGTACCTGTGGGCCGATACCGGCCGCGATACCAACGCGATCGCCACTGCCGGCCACGAGGAGGGCTACCTGTTCGCTCCGGGCAGCCTGTTCTCGCCGTCGCAGATGCCGTCGGGCTGGATGCGCTTTAACGTCGCCAGCAGCGGCGATCCGGACATGCTGCGCTTCCTGGCGCGTCAGCTCGAACGCCTGTAATCCGTGCGCCAGTCACCAACCGGGCCTTGAAAAATGGCCCGGCCGGCCCTATTTCTGGCGGCACCGGCCTGAAATCGAGGCCAGACCCAAATTCCAGATTCGCTTGTTTTCAAGAGGAGAACCATGACCGCACCGCACGAGACGATGAGCTTCCAGGCGGAAGTGAAGCAGCTGCTGCACCTGATGATCCACTCGCTGTACAGCAACAAGGAAATCTTCCTGCGCGAGCTGATCTCGAATGCTTCGGACGCCACTGACAAGCTGCGCTTCGAGGCGATCGCGAACCCGTCCCTGCTGGAGAACGACGCCGACCTGGCGATCCGTATCGAGGCCGATGCCAAGGCGCGCACACTGACGATCACCGACAACGGCATCGGCATGAGCCGCGAGGAAGCGATCCACAACCTCGGCACCATCGCCCGCTCGGGCACGAAAGAATTCTTCCAGCAGCTCTCCGGCGACCAGCAGAAGGACGCCGCGCTGATCGGCCAGTTCGGCGTGGGCTTCTACTCGGCCTTTATCGTCGCCGACAAAGTCACGGTGGAAACGCGCCGTGCCGGCCTCGGCGCCGAAGAGGCGGTGCGCTGGGAAAGCACCGGCGACGGCGAGTTCAGCGTCGATGCGATCGCGCGCGCCGAGCGCGGCACCACCATCACGCTGCACCTGCGCGAAGGCGAGGATGACTTCCTGTCGGCCTGGCGCCTGAAGAGCATCATCCATAAGTACTCGGACCATATCCCGCTGCCGATCCGCATGCCCAAGGAGGTGTGGGACGCCGAGGCCAGCACCTACAAGCGCACCGAGGAGTGGGAAAGCATCAACCAGGCCAGCGCGCTGTGGACCCGCGCCAAGTCGGACATCACCGACGAGCAGTACACCGCGTTCTACCAGCACATCGCGCACGACAACGAGACGCCGCTGGCCTGGACCCACAACCGCGTGGAAGGCCGCAGCGAATACACCCAGCTGCTGTATATCCCGGCACACGCGCCGTTCGACCTGTGGGACCGCAACCACAAGGCCGGCCTGAAGCTCTACGTCAAGCGCGTCTTCATCATGGACGACGCCGAGCAACTGCTGCCGGGCTACCTGCGCTGGGTCAAGGGCGTGGTCGATTCCGCCGACCTGCCGCTGAACGTGTCGCGCGAGCTGCTGCAGGAAAGCCGCGATGTCAAGGCGATCCGCGAGGGCTGTACCAAGCGCGTGCTGTCGATGCTGGAATCGCTGGCCGACAGCGAGGACGAAGCGGAACGCACCAAGTACTCGACGTTCTGGCAGCAGTTCGGCCAGGCGCTGAAGGAAGGCGCCGGCGAGGACCAGGCCAACCAGGAGCGCGTCGCCAGGCTGCTGCGTTTTGCCTCGACGCAAAACGACACCGCCGAGCAGAACGTGTCGCTGGCCGCCTATGTCGGCCGCATGAAGGAAGGCCAGGACAAGATCTACTACGTCACGGCCGATACCTGGGCCGCCGCCAAGAACAGCCCGCACCTGGAAGTGTTCCGCAAGAAGGGCATCGAAGTGCTGCTGCTGACCGACCGCGTCGACGAATGGATGCTGTCGTTCCTGCGCGAGTTCGACGGCAAGGAACTGGTGTCGGTCGCGCGCGGCGACCTGGACCTGGGCAAGCTCGCCGACGAAGCCGAGAAGGCCGAACAGGAAAAGGCCGAGGCCGACTGGAAGGACGTGGTCGAACGCGCCAAGGGCGTGCTGGACGGCAAGGCCAAGGACGTGCGCGTGACGCTGCGCCTGACGGCATCGGCTTCGTGCCTGGTTTCGGACGAGGGCGACATGAGCGGCTACCTGCAGCGCCTGCTCAAGCAGGCCGGCCAGAAGGCGCCGGACGCCCAGCCGATCCTGGAGCTGAACCCGGACCACGCGCTGGTGAAAAAGCTGCGCGACCTTCCCGAGGGCGACGCCTTCAGCGACCGTGTGCAGGTGCTGTTCGACCAGGCGCTGCTGGCCGAGGGCGGCATGCTGGAAGATCCGGCCGCCTACGTGCAGCGCGTCAACAAGCTGCTGGCCTGACGGCCCCAGGCGACTGGCGATGCGGCCCCCACGGTGGGGCCGCATCGTTTCTGCCATGCCAGGCACCATTCCCCCTCAGCCCGACCTGCACCAGGGCCTGCCGCCCGTCATCGACACCCACACCCGCGTGCTGGTGCTGGGCAGCTTTCCCGGGGCCGCCTCATTGGCCGCGCGCCAGTACTACGCCCACCCCCGCAACCAGTTCTGGCCGCTGATGGCCGCGCTCACCGGCGAGCCGCTGCCGGCGCTGCCCTATGCCGAACGGCTGGTGCGCCTGCTGGCGCATCGCATCGGTGTCTGGGACGTGCTGGGTGCGTGCATGCGCGAAGGCAGCCTGGACAGCAATATCCGCTATCCGCAGGCCAACGATTTCACGCGGTTGCGCGCACTGGCGCCGGCGCTGCGGCGCGTCGGCTTCAATGGCGGCACCTCGGGCCGCTTTGCACCGCAGTTTGCCGCGCAGGGCTATGAGACGGTGGTGTTGCCGTCGTCCAGCCCGGCGCATGCCGCGCGCAATTTCGAGCAGAAGCTCGAACTGTGGCGAGCGCTGGTGGCCTAGCCCGGAGCGCTCCTGCCTCCCCGACTTTGATCGTTCGGCGTTTCTAATCCGCGCTCTCAATGTGATGCCTGCCGGATTGCCGTGGGCCAT
The DNA here is from genome assembly GCA_050987995.1 of Ralstonia pickettii. Taxonomy (GTDB): domain Bacteria; phylum Pseudomonadota; class Gammaproteobacteria; order Burkholderiales; family Burkholderiaceae; genus Cupriavidus; species Cupriavidus pickettii_B. The sequence continues at coordinate 3,278,729 of CP158803.1, read as the reverse complement.
GGCGCACCTATACTTCAAGCGAGTGACGAATGATTCAAGGTCGCCCTTGTTGTGCGCCTTGCGGCTCACACTTTCGGACGCAAGGCGATGACGCATCGGAAGTGAGCGCAATTGAGCAGGCAAGGAGGCAACTATGTTCAAGCATCTCCTGCTGGCGGTCGATGGCTCCGAGCTGTCTGAGTCGGCTTTCCGCAAGGCAGTCGTGCTGGCGCGGGAAATGGACGCAAAGACCACGCTGGTGCGCGTCTGTCCGAACTACCACGTGCTGACCTACAACGTCGAAATGCTGGAGGACACGCGCGAAACCTACGTGAAGCAGGCTTGGGAAGACGCCACCCGCTACCTGCGCGAGCTGGCCGACGAGGTCGGCGCCGCGGGCGTGGCGTGCGATACCGCCTACGCCGTCAATGACCATCCCTACGAGGCCATCATCAAGACGGCCGAAGAGAAGGACTGCGACCTGATCGTGATGGCCTCGCACGGGCGGCGCGGCGTACAGGGCATGCTGATCGGCAGCGAGACCCTGAAGGTGCTGACCCACAGCAAGATCCCGGTGCTGGTCTACCGGTAGGCCCGCGGCCGCGGGCCAGTGTCAGCGCGAGCGCCGGCTCAGCAGCCGGCGCCGGGCGGATCGTATTTTTGCCGGGCGTGGTGGCTTCTGGCATGCTGACGGCCTGTCCCAATGCCCGGCCGCCGTGCCCGCAAGACGCCATGCCTTTCTCCGACTGGACCCATGAAGCCATCCGCAAGATCGAAGCGGACTTCAACCGTTCCGCAGATACCCACCTGATTCCGCTGGACCTGCCGGGCTATCCCGACATCGGCTTCTATTTCAAGGACGAGTCCAGTCACCCCACCGGAAGCCTGAAGCACCGGCTGGCGCGCTCGCTGTTCCTGTACGCGCTGTGCAACGGCTGGCTGCATGAGGGCAGCACGGTGGTGGAGGCCTCCAGCGGTTCGACCGCAATCTCCGAGGCGTATTTCGCCAGCCTGCTGGGGCTGCCGTTCGTGGCGGTGATTCCGGCGGGCACCTCGCGCACCAAGATCGAGGCGATCGAGTTCTATGGCGGGCGCTGCCAGCTCGTGGCCAACCCGGCGGAGATCTACGCCGAGTCGCATCGCATCGCGCAGGAAGCCGGTGGGCATTTCATGGACCAGTTCACTTATGCCGAACGGGCCACCGACTGGCGCGCCAACAATAATATTGCCGAGTCCATCTTCAAGCAGATGGCCGAGGAAGAGCACCCGGTGCCAGCCTGGCTGGTGTCGAGCGGCGGCACCGGTGGCACCATCGCCACGCTGGGGCGCTATGTGGCTTACCGCCGCCACAAGACCCGCGTGCTGTGCGCAGACCCGGAAAACTCAGTGTTTTTCGACTACTTCCGCAGCTGCCTCGACGGCAAGCCGCAGCCGGAGCTGGCCCTCGCGGTCGGGTCGCGCATCGAGGGCATCGGCCGGCCGCGCGTGGAGCGCTCGTTTATCCCGAGCTGCATCGACGCCATGCTGAAGGTGCCCGATGCGCTGTCGTTTGCCGCCATGCGCTACCTGGCCGCGCGCTTTGGGCGCCGTGTGGGCGGATCCACCGGCACCAACTTCGTCGGCGTGTTGTACCTGGCCCAGCAGATGCGCGCGGCGGGGCAGGGTGGCGCCATCGTCAGCCTGCTGTGCGACAGCGGCGAGCGCTACGGCAATACCTATTACGACGACGCCTGGTATGCCGCGCAGGGCATTGCCATCGAGGCCGCCGATGCGCTGGTGGCGCGCGCTGTCAACGGCGAGGCGGTGCTGACGCCGCAGGCGGTGGCGGGCCTGCACGCGGCCGGCGCCGGCATTGTGGCGGGCGGCTGAAACTTGCCCCGGGGGCTTTCTGTCACAATGCCGGCGGCCGGTGCTGCACCGCCGCCGCGGCCATTGTTTTCAAGGTGACTTCCCTATGCGTATTTTCGGCATCAGCATCCATATCATCATTGCACTGTTCTTCGCGGTGCATGCGGTGCGCACGCACCAGAACATGTACTGGCTGCTGATCCTGTTCCTGTTCCCGGGGCTGGGCAGCGTTGTGTATTTCTTTGCCATCTACCTGCCCGAGCTGCGCCAGTCGCGCGGCGCCCGTGCGGCCACCCGCGCCATCACGCAACTGGTCGACCCGAATCGTGCGGTGCGCGAGGCGCGCGCCGACTTTGACCGCGCGCCGACAGTGGCGCACCGGATGCGCCTCGGCGCGGCGCTGCTCGAGGCCGGCGAGCCGGCCGAGGCCTTGCAGCACTACCAGGCCGCCGCCAACGGGCCGTTCGCATCCGACCCGGCACTCCTGCAAGGCCTGGCCCAGGCACAGTTCGCCACCGGCGATGCGGCCGCTGCGCTGGCGACGCTGGAGAAGCTGTTCGCGTCCAATCCGCAGGCGCGCCAGCAGCCCGATCCCGCCTTGCTCTATGCACGCGCGCTGGCCGCCACCGGCGCGCCGGGCACGCGCGCCGCGTTCGAGCAGGCGCTGACCAGCGCCAGCGACGCCGCCCCGCGCTGCCTGTTCGCCGACTGGCTGGCGGCGCAGCCCGACGCCGCCGACCGCGAACGCGCGCGCCAGCTCTACGGCGACATCGTCCACGATGCCCGCCACTGGCCGCGCCACGCCCGCGAGCACAACCGCGAATGGCTGCAGCGCGCGCAGGCGGCGCTGGGCAAGTAATCCGCGTTCCACGCCTCCATGCTCACCCGGATGGTGAACGCCTTTCTCGACAATATGACCCTACTGAAACGCAAATCGATTGAAGCCGTGGCCTCGCGCCGTCCGGCCCGTGGTACCCGCAGCCGTGGCCAGGCGCCCGCGCGCGAGGAAAAACGCATGGCCCCGCGCTTTGCGCCGGTGACCTTCTCGGAAATGGAGGGCGTGCGCTACCTGCACTTCGGCACCGAGTGGGTACAGGGCGCGATGCGCCTGCGCAAGCCGGATGCCATCGAGCTGGAATACGCGCAGCAGATGATGGCGTGGCTGCTGTTCCTGTCGCCGTCGGTTGAAGAATTCCACGTGGTGCAACTGGGCCTGGGTGCCGCGGCGCTGACCAAGTTCTGCCACCGCCAGTTCAACCGGGCGCGTGTGACCGCGGTCGAGCTGAACCCGGCCGTGATCGTGGCCGGCCGCAGCATGTTCGGCCTGCGCCAGGACGATGCGCGCCTGACCGTGCGCGAGCAGGACGCCTGGGACTACGTGATGGACGGCGCCCACGCCGGCGCCATCGATGTGCTGCAGGTGGACCTGTACGACGCCACCGCGCGCGGGCCCGTGCTCGACACCACCGCCTTCTACCGCGCCTGCCGGCGCACGCTGAAGGCGCCAGGGGTGATGACCATCAACCTGTTTGGCGACCACGACAGCTTTCCGAAGAATATCGAGCGCATCTGCGACGCCTTCGACAATCGGGTGCTGGTGTTTCCGGAAGTGCATGACGGCAACGTCATTGCGCTGGCTTTCAATGGGCCGGAGATCGACGCGTCGTGGGAAGTGCTCGAGGCGCGCGCCGATGTGATCGAGAAGACTACCGGGCTGCCGGCGCGTGACTGGGTGGAGAAGCTGCGCGCCGCGAATGCTCGGCAGGAGGAGCGGTTGAGGATTTGAGGAGTCCCTCTCCCGCACGCGGGAGAGTCCTATGCACGCTCGCCGTGCCGGCTTGCCCCAGGAACCAAGAGGCCTTCGCTCCACAACCGCTGTAGCAAGGCTCCAAAATCAGCCCTAATAAAATCAATGGGTTAGTGGAGGTTCCTGGGTAGGGGAGCAAACCGCCAGCGTGCCTGACACGTAGCGCCGAATCACTCCTTGTGGAAAAACTGCGCCAACGACCACTCGTCCGTCCGCGCCTCATACTTCAGCCCCTTCTTCATCGCCCACATCGCCAGCTGGCTGTGCGACGGAATGATCGCGTGGTCAGCCAGCGCAAACTTCGCCGCGGTGCGGGCATTTTCCTCGCGCGCCTTCTCGCTGCTGACCGTGGTCAGCGATTTCTCGATCAGCTGGTCCAGCTGCGGGTTGCTGTACTTGCCCCAGTTCCAGGTGCCGTAGCCGGTCTTGGGATTGGGCGTGCCGGTGATCGAGCGCAGCGCCACGTCGGCGGCGGCCGAGCCCCAGCCCAGCATCTGGAAGGCAAACTCGCCCTGGCGCGCGCGCGTGAAGTAGGCGGCTACCGGCATGGTCTCCACCTTGGTCTGGATGCCGATGCGTGTCAGCATGCTGGCCGTGGCCTGCGCCACCGCGGCGTCGTTCAGGTAGCGGTTGTTGGTGGCGTGCAGCGTCAGCCCGAAGCCGTCCGGGTAGCCTGCGTCGGCCAGCAGTTTCTTCGCGCCTTCCGGATCATAGGCCTCCGGCTTGGTGCCCGGATGCCCGAAGATCTGCGGCGACACGATCGACGACGCCGGCACCGCCAGCCCTTCCATGATGCGGCTGACGATGGCGTCGCGGTTCAGCGACTTGCTAATTGCGGCGCGCACGCGCGCATCCCTGAACGGGTTCTTGCCCAGCGGCTTGCCGGCCTTGTCGGTGACAAAGGGCGGGTTGTCGCGCGACTGGTCCATCTGCCAGAAGATGGTGCGCCACGACACCTGCTGCTCGATCTTGAACTTCGGGTTCTGCTTTAGCTTGGCGACGTCGGCCGACGGCACGCTCTCGATCACGTCGACGTCGCCCGCCAGCAGCGCGGACGAACGCGCGCCGTTGTCGGTGATGATGCGGAAGATGGCGCGGTCCCACTCGGGCTTGGGGCCCCAGTAGTTCGGGTTGCGCTCCATCACGATTTCCTGCCCGCGCGCAAAGCGCACGAACTTGAACGGGCCGGTGCCGATCATGACTTTGCCCGAATCAAAGTCCGCCTGTGTCAGCGTGGCGGCGACCTTCTTCGGCATGATCGGCACGCTGTTCAGGTCATTGGCCAGGTTGGCGTAGTTGGGCACGCTCATGGTCAGGCGCACCGTCAGCGGGTCAGGGGTGTCGATGCGCGCGATCGGCTTGGTATAGCTGGTGAACGAGCCCGGGCTGTTGACCAGTTTCTCCGGGCGCTCGAGCGAGGCCTTGACGTCCTCGCTGGTGAAGGGCGAGCCGTCGTGCCATTTCACGTTGGGGCGCAGCTTGATTTCCCAGGTGATGGCGTTGACCGGCTTCCACGACAGCGCCAGGCCGGGGATATAGCGGGCGTTCTTGTCCATGAACACCAGCGACTCGAACACGTGCAGCGCGATCGCGTTGTTGGGGCCGGAGTTGTTCCAGTGCGGGTCCATCGAGGTGACGTCGGCCGACAGCCCGATGCGCAGGTCCTCGGCATGGGCGGCCCCTGCCGGCAGCAGCGTGAAGGCGGCGCTGCCCAGCACCAGCGCGGCGGCGGTGTGGAGCAGGGCGCGGCGGGCGGGCAGGCGGGGCGGACGGGCGTGTGTCGGTTTCATCAGGCTGGCTCCTCGTACGGGTCCGCGCGGGCGCGGACGGGTTCTCAGGCGGGTTTGTCCCGCATTGTGCCGCTAAAGTGACATGGTTGCAGCCATATTGCTGCGAGAGCCTTCGTTAGCGCCGTTAGAATGGCGGCCATGTTTGCCAATTCCCGCACCATCGTTTCGGCGCAGTCCGATGTTCACGAACACCTGGCCGCGCGCGTCGCACGTCACCTCGCCGAGCCGTTCCGCAAGCCCATCGGCGAAGCCAGCCGCCGCGAGCTCGCCAAGGCGCTGCAAAGCTGGCAGCAGGCCGGCGGCGCGCCGCTGATCCTCGATGCGGGCTGCGGCGTGGGCGAAAGCACGCTGCGGCTGGCGACGGCATTCCCGGACCACTACGTGATCGGCGTCGACCAGTCCGAAAAGCGCCTGACCGCAGGCAAGGACTGGTGGGGCGAGGCGCCGATGCCCGCCAACTTCTGCTGGGCCCGGGCCGACCTGGTCGATGTCTGGCGCCTGTTGCAGGCTGAGGGCGTGCCGGTGGCGCGCCACTATGTGCTGTACCCGAACCCGTGGCCCAAGATCGGCCACCTCGGGCGGCGCTGGCAGGGCCACGCGGTGTTCCCGGCGCTGGCCGCCTGCGGCGATTATCTGGAATGCCGCAGCAACTGGCAGATCTATATCGCTGAGTTCGCACAGGCGCTGGCACTGGTCGGCCGCCCGGCGCAGGTCGAGGCATGGCACCCGGCACAGCCGATGACGCCGTTCGAGCGCAAGTATGCGGCGTCGGGTCATGCGCTGTGGCGCTGTGTGAGCGAGCGCGGCTGACCGTCAGCGCAAAAGAAAAACGGCCCGCGGGCCGTTTTCATGTCTGCAAAAGCAAGCCGCTTCAGTGGAACAGCGGCTGCTGCGTCGGCGCATCCTCCGGCAGCTCCGCATGCACGATCTCGCCATTGCGATCCGCATACAGCGGCGTGCCGCAATCCTCGCAATACTCCGGATCGAACAACGCGGCATGGCGGAAGATATCTTCCACGCCGGCATTGCGCAGCTCTTCGCAGATCTGCTCGAGCGGGTTGCCCTTCTCGTCGGCGTCGACCTCACCGGCCTCGCGGCCGTAGACCGGCCAGACGATGCCGTAGATCACATCCTTCTCGCCGCGCATGGTGAAGCCGACGCGGTATTCCTCGACCACTTCCTCGCCGAAGGCAGCCACCACCGCGGCCAGCTGGCCGGCGGAGATATCGAGCGTGCCGCACAGGTAGTTGACCGCGGCGCGTACCGTCAGCGGGCGGATGCTCTTGTCGGACTCGCGGCAGGACAGGAAGAAGGCGTCGGGCAGCAACAGCTCGAACTCGCAGCCCGGCAGCAGCAGTGCCACCGACGGCTGGACCTGGGTGCGCCATTGCTCCAGGCAGGTGGAGCGCTCGGCGTGGTGATCCTTGGCGTCTTCCTGCCAGCGGAACAGCGCCTGCTCGTGCGGCGCCACCACCACCGCCAGCAGATAGCGCGGGTCGGCCAGGATCGGCGCGGTCTCGGGCAGGTCGCGCAGGTCGACCTTGGGCACCGAGCCGGCGAGCGCGGCCGCGGCCAGCTTGTGCGTCAGCGCGAAGGTGTCGCTGTGCGTGCGCGGCAATTGGTCGATGCTGTACAGGTACGGCGACAGCGAGACTTTGGTCCCGGTGGCCAGCACGTGTGCCTGCAGGTGCACCGCCAGCGTCTGCGCCAGTTCAGGCTTGAGCGCGCCGGAGGGAATGGCGTAGCGGGTGTGCGCGAGAATCGGGGCGGCGATCAGTAGCGCGTCATAGCGCTGGCCGTCGACCTCGATGGTGGCCGATTCGGCCAGGGTCTCGGCCTGTTCGGCGAGTACGTCGGAGGCGTCTGCGTTGTGCTTGAACAGGTGTTCCAGCGCCGCGTCGAGCGCGGTCTGGCTCCCGTTCTTCAACAGGCGGCCCAGGCGCTGCGACAGCCGCCGTTCCCAGTACCCGTCCTCCATGCGGCTGCCCGAAGCGTCGAGGGCGAGCGCATCGGCCACCAGACGCTCGGCGTCAGGGGAGAGACGTGGGGAAGCCTTGGGGCGAAAACCTGCCATAGAAAGAAACCGTCCGTTTATGCGTAAAACGGTATTCTACTCGCTGCGTTGACAGGCAGGCCGCTCCATGCGATGCGGCCGGCCCTAATCGCCGCCTTTATTGTGGTCCTTATCTGGGGCTTCGCGTTATTTTTGTGCGGGAGTTGCCGGTGCCGCGGGTGCTTGGGTTTCGGAACCGTGTTGTTCGCCGCCCATCGAGACGTCGCTACCGCCCTTGGTCAGCAGGTAGAGCGCCGCGCCGGCGATGACGACGAATGCGATGAGGATCTTTGCCATGGTGTCTCCTGTGTCTGGATGATGCCGGTCCGTGGGTCCGGTCGTTGACTGCTGTTCTTATGGGAAACAGTGTGGCAGGGCTGGCTTGCGTGGACCTTACACGCGCTGTCGGTGCCGTGAGGTGATGCAAGGGGCGCAAAACTGCGTGCCCAAATGAAAAACGCCGCCTGCCGCGGCCCTGTATCGGGGCTCAGGCAGGCGGCGTCAGCCTTGCGGGCGCGCGAGCGCGCCTCAGGCGGCCAGCAGCTGGCGCAGCACGAACGGCAGGATGCCGCCGTGGTTGTAGTAGTCGACCTCGATCGGCGTATCGATGCGCAGCAGCACCGGCACGCGCTGCACGTCGCCGTTGGCGCGCTTGATCACCAGCACCACATCCTGCTGTGGCTTCAGTTCGCCCTCGATCCCTTCGATGTCGAAGGTCTCGTTGCCGGTGATGCCCAGCGTCTGCGCGCTGTCGCTGCCCTTGAACTGCAGCGGCAGCACGCCCATGCCGACCAGGTTGGAGCGGTGGATGCGCTCGAAGCTGCGGGCTACCACGGCCTTCACACCGAGCAGTTGCGTGCCCTTGGCGGCCCAGTCGCGCGACGAGCCGGTGCCGTACTCTTCGCCGCCGAACACCACCGTGGGCGTGCCCTCGGCGATGTACTTCATGGCCGCGTCGTAGATCGACAACTGTTCGCCGGTGGGCTGATGGATGGTGAGGCCGCCTTCCACACGCGCGCCGTCGGCCTTGGGCGGGATCATCAGGTTCTTGATGCGCACGTTGGCGAAGGTGCCGCGCATCATCACCTCATGGTTGCCGCGGCGCGAGCCGTAGCTGTTGAAGTCGGCCTTGAGCACGCCGTGCGACAGCAGGTACTTGCCGGCGGGCGAGGTGTCCTTGATCGAGCCGGCCGGCGAGATGTGGTCGGTGGTCACGGAATCGCCGAAGATGCCCAGCGCGCGCGCGCCGCGTACGCTGGTCGCGGTGGCCGCCGGCTCCATGCTGAAGTCCTGGAAGAACGGAGGTTCGGCGATATAGGTCGACTTGGGCCAGTCGTAGACCTGGCCCCTGGTGCCCTGGATCGCGCCCCACAGCTTGCTCGGCTTTTTGACCTGCTCATAGTTGGTCTTGAAAGTGCCGGCATTCATCGCGAACTTCATCAGCGCATTGATTTCTTCCGAGGTCGGCCAGATGTCGCCCAGCCAGATCTCCTTGCCTCCCTTGCCCTTGCCGACCGGCTCGGTCATCAGGTCGCGCTGGACATTGCCGGCGATGGCGTAGGCCACCACCAGCGGCGGCGAGGCCAGGAAGTTGGCGCGGATGTTGGGGTGGATGCGGGCTTCGAAGTTGCGGTTGCCCGACAGCACCGCGGCCGCCACCAGGTCGTTGTTGATGATGGCCTCGTTCAGCTCCGGGGTCAGGTCGCCGGCGTTGCCGATGCAGGTGGTGCAGCCGTAGGCGGTCACGCCGAAGCCCAGTTTTTCCAGGTACGGCAGCAGGCCGGCGGCCTGCAGGTATTCGGTCACCACGCGGCTGCCCGGGGCCAGCGAGGTCTTGATATGCGGCGCGACCTCCAGCCCGGCTTCCACCGCCTTCTTGGCCAGCAGGCCGGCGGCCAGCAGCACGCTCGGGTTGGAGGTGTTGGTGCACGAGGTGATGGCGGCGATCAGCACGTCGCCGTTCTTCACTTCGATGCCGTCGGTGGTGGTGTAGGCGCGGTCCAGGTCGGCCGGGTCCTTGTTGAAGCCGTTCTCGGCCACCGGCTTGCTGAACAGCGAGGCGAAGGTGCTCTTGACGTTGCCGATCTCGATGCGGTCCTGCGGGCGCTTGGGGCCCGCCAGCGACGGCGCCACGGTGCCCAGGTCCAGCTTCAGCGTCTTGCTGTAGTCGATCTCGCCCGCCTGCGGGACGCCGAACATGTTCTGGGCGCGGAAGTAGCCCTCGAACGCGGCGATTTCCTCGTCGGTGCGGCCGGTGCCGCGGAAATAGTCGATGGTCTTCTCGTCGACCGGGAAGAAGCCCATGGTGGCGCCGTATTCCGGCGCCATGTTGCCGATGGTGGCGCGGTCCGGCACCGACAGGCTGGCCGTCCCTTCGCCGAAGAACTCGACGAACTTGCCTACCACCTTTTCCTTGCGCAGCATCTCGGTGATGGTCAGCACCAGGTCGGTGGCGGTGACGCCTTCGCGCAGGCGGCCGGTCAGTTCCACGCCGACCACGTCCGGCGTCAGGAAGTACACCGGCTGGCCCAGCATGCCGGCCTCGGCCTCGATGCCGCCGACGCCCCAGCCGACCACGCCAATGCCGTTGATCATGGTGGTGTGCGAATCCGTGCCGACCAGCGTGTCAGGGTAGTAGACGCCGTCCTTCTTGTGCACGCCGCGCGCCAGATATTCCAGGTTGACCTGGTGCACGATGCCGAAGCCCGGCTGCACCACGCCAAAAGTGTCAAACGCCTGCATGCCCCACTTCATGAACTGGTAGCGCTCGTTGTTGCGCTTGAATTCCAGCTGCATGTTCAGGTCCAGCGCCTTCTTCTCGCGGAAGTGGTCGATCTGCACCGAGTGGTCGACCACCAGGTCCACCGGCACCAGCGGCTCGATCTGCTTGGGGTTCTTGCCCATCTTCTCGGCCACGTTGCGCATGGCGGCCAGGTCGGCCAGCAGCGGCACGCCGGTGAAGTCCTGCAGCACCACGCGGGCTACCACGAAGGGAATCTCGTCGATACGATCGGCAGTCGGCTTCCAGCTGGCCACCTGTTTGACGTGTTCTTCGGTGACCTTCTTGCCGTCGCAGTTGCGCAGCACCGATTCGAGCACCACGCGGATCGACACCGGCAGGCGCCCGATCGCCAGGTCCAGCTCCTCGCCCAGCTGGGGGAGGGAATAAAACTGGCCCTTTGCGGAAGGGCCGATCTTGAATTCTTTTAGCGTGTTCTTAAGGTTGTGGGGCATTGCCGTACTCCGATCGAAGGATGATGCGATGGCGTTTGGCTCGGACCTCTGAATCTTCATCGAGACCCCGGTGCGCTGCCGCGGCGTTTGACCGCGGTCCGAGGTCGGCAGCGCACTGCAACTGCATACTCTAACCGCCGCGCGACTTTGCCGCCACCCGGTTCGGATCGGCCGGGCCCCGGCGCAGCCCCTGCGCTGGCACGACTACCTGCCTTGCCAGGCGGATTACCCGCCTGGCAAGGCAAAAAGGGCGCCGGCGGCCGGAATTCAGTCGGCCGCCGGCGCCCCGTACGGACTTACTGCTTGGGTGCGGCGGATTGCTGGGTGGCGTCGGACGGCTGCTGCGGCTGGCCGCCCGGCGGCGTGACCAGCAGCGGGCTGGTGGTCGGGGCACGCAGGCCGCCGGCCTGGGTCGGGGCCGCGGCGCCGGCCTGCATGGCGGCGCTCTGGCAGTCGTCGGCCAGGCGCTGGCCCAGGTTCTTGTTGAACAACATGGCCTTGCTCGGGATCACGACCAGGTCCAGGCCGGTACGGGCGTCGTAGTAGCGGTCGGCGCCGGTCACGGTGGATTGGCGCGGCAGCTTGTAGTCCTTGCCCTGCCAGTGCACGGTCAGGACCTCGTCACGCAGCATGTCGCCGGAGATATACAGGCTGTTGCCCAGTTCGCACTGCCACTTTTCGCCGGTCGGGGTGGCTGCAGCAGCAGCACCGGCCGCAGCGGCGGTCCCGGCAGCGGCCTTCTTCTTGGTCGAAGCCTTCTTCTTGGTGGTGGTGGTCTTCTTGGCCGGTTCCTGCGCCATGACGGCGGTAGCGGTGGTCAGGCTGAAAGCGCCGATGCAGGCGGCGAGGACGATATGTTTCATTTTGTGAGTGCCTTTCGGATTCCGAAATCTGATTTATGTATCATCGCCGCCGTCACATCCGGCGGCGGCCTGGGATGGATTTCCGCCGCTATTCTCTACGATTTGCCTGGGGCGGCGAAGTGCTCTGGCCTTTCGTTACATTATTGGGACGCCTGGTCGGTCCGGGCTCACTTACGCTTGCCGAGGGTGACGAATTTGCGGTTTTCAGGGCCCACATAATTGGCGCTCGGGCGGATGATCTTGTTGTCGATGCGCTGTTCGATCACATGCGCGGCCCAGCCGGAAGTACGCGCGATCACAAAGAGCGGCGTGAACATCGCCGTCGGCACGCCCATCATGTGGTAGCTCACCGCGCTGAACCAGTCCAGGTTCGGGAACATCTTCTTGATGTCCCCCATCACCGTTTCCAGGCGCTCGGCGATGTCGAACATCTTCATCGAGCCGGCATCCTTCGACAGCTTCCTCGCCACTTCCTTGATCACCTGGTTGCGCGGGTCACTGATGGTGTACACCGGGTGGCCGAAGCCGATCACGACTTCCTTGTTCTCGACGCGGCGGATGATATCTGCCTGCGCCTCATCCGGGGTCTCATAGCGCTTCTGGGTCTCGAACGCGACTTCGTTGGCGCCACCGTGCTTGGGACCGCGCAGCGCGCCGATCGCGCCGCAGATGGCCGAGTACATGTCCGAGCCCGTGCCGGCGACCACGCGGGCGGCGAAGGTCGAGGCGTTGAACTCGTGCTCCGCGTACAGGATCATCGACGTGTGCATGGCGCGCTCCCACAGCGCCGACGGCTTTTCGCCGTGCAGCAGGTGCAGGAAGTGCGCGCCGATGGAGTCATCGTCGGTTTCCACCTCGATACGGCGGCCGTTGTGGCTGTAGTGGTACCAGTACAGCAGCATCGAACCGAGGCTGGCCATCAGGCGGTCGGCGATATCGCGCGCGCCCGGGGTGTTGTGATCTTCCTTCTCCGGCAGCACGGTGCCGAGCACCGACACGCCGGTGCGCATCACGTCCATCGGATGTGCGCTGGCGGGGACCCATTCCAGCGCGGCCTTGACGTTGGCGGGCAGGCCGCGCAGCGACTTCAGGCTGGCCTTGTAGGCGGCCAGTTCAGCCTTGGTCGGCAGCTTGCCGTGCACCAGCAGGTGGGCGATTTCCTCGAATTCACAGGTGTCGGCGATATCGAGGATGTCATAGCCGCGGTAATGCAGGTCGTTGCCGGTGCGGCCGACCGTGCACAGCGCGGTGTTGCCGGCGGTCACGCCCGACAGCGCGACTGATTTCTTGGGCTTGGGCGCAGGCGTCGGTTCAGCCGGCGTTGGTGCAGCGGTCTTCGAAGCGGCCATCCGTGTCTCCTTCGGGGCGCGTCCTTGATTTTGTGTTGGTCTTGTTTCAGGCGAAGAACAGCGCTTCCACGTTGGCCGGCAGCGGCGTGCCGGTGGCCTGCGCGCGCTGCAGCAGCGACCAATAGTATCGGTAGCTGGCGCGGTCGTGCAGCTGGCCTTCGTGGCGGATCGGGGCCCAGTTGTTCTCATGCGCGGCCAGCAGGATCTGGCTGGCGGCGCCGATTTCCTCGGCGCCGGGGCGGAATGCCGCCACGATCGGCGCGATCTGGCCCGGATGGATGCTCCACTTGCGCAGGTAGCCGAACTCACTGCGCGCGCGCAGCGCATCGTCGCCGGCGCGCTGCGGCGCCTGCACGTCGGTGCTGACGTTGTGCGACGGCACCTTGCCATGGCGGTGGCAGGCGGCGGAGATCTCCAGCATGGCGCGGCGGATCAGCGGGTGCTCGAATTGCTGCGGCGAACGCATGGCCTCGCCCGGGATCGCGCCATGGTGCGCCGAGACAAAGTCCATCAGGCCGAAGCTCAGGCACTCCACCTGGACCAGCGCGGCGATGTCGAAGGCCTGCTCGAGTGCGGCATGGGTCTCGATCAGCACATGGATCGGGATATGGCGGGCGATGCCGGCATTGCGCGCCACCTGGTTGACATGGTCGGTCACGCGCGCGACCTCGACTACGTCGGTGACCTTGGGCACCACCACATAGGCCAGGCGGGCGCCGGCGGCGCGCACCAGCACGTCGACGTCCTCGCGCCAGCTCGGGTGCGACGGATCGTGGATGCGCACGCCCACGCGGTTGTGCGCGTTCAGCGGGCTGCTGACCAGCTGCGCGCACAGTTCGGCGTGCTCGCGTTCGTGGCCGACGGCGGCGCCGTCCTCGCAGTCGAAGGTGATGTCGAAAACGGGCCCAAGCTCTTGCTGCAGGGCAAGCGATTTGCGCATCAGCTTTTCGCTGCCCGCGTAGTGGTCACACACCGGCAATTGGACCGGGATGGCTTCGCCCTGGAACAAGACCTCGGAAGGATGCACGTTGGTTCGGATGGTTTGGGTTGAAGGGAAGGGGGGCAGGAGCGAGCTTAGCGCCCCAATATGAAAAAACCGGGGTCCGCGCCGATTTGTGGATCGTTGCGGAACCCCGGTCTTTCCTCTGGTCTTTCCTCGAGTGGAAGATCAGCCCAGCAGGTGCTGCACGCCGGCCTTTTCTTCTTCCAGTTCGTTCAGGGTGATGTTGATCTTTTCCTGGCTGTAGGCGTCGATCTCCAGACCCTTGACGATCTCGTACTTGCCGTTGGCGGTGGTCACCGGGTAGCCGAACATGGTGTCGGCGGGGATGCCGTACTCGCCGTTCGACGGGATGCCCATGGTCACGACCTTGCCGTTGGTGCCCAGCACCCAGTCACGCACGTGGTCGATGGCGGCGTTGGCGGCCGAGGCAGCCGACGACAGGCCACGGGCCTCGATGATGGCGGCGCCGCGCTTGCCGACGGTCGGCAGGAACACGTCGTTGTTCCACACCGGGTCGTTGATCAGGTCCTTCACGCTCTGGCCGTCGACGGTGGCGTAGCGGTAGTCGGCGTACATGGTCGGGCTGTGGTTGCCCCACACGAACAGCTTCTCGATCGACGACACCGGCTTGCCGGTCTTGGCGGCGATCTGCGACAGGGCGCGGTTGTGGTCCAGGCGCAGCATCGCGGTGAAGTTCTCGCGCGGCAGGTTCGGGGCCGACTTCATGGCGATGTAGGCGTTGGTGTTGGCCGGGTTGCCGACCACCAGCACCTTGACGTCGCGGCTGGCGACTTCGTCCAGTGCCTTGCCCTGCACCGTGAAGATCTGGGCGTTGGCTTCGAGCAGGTCCTTGCGCTCCATGCCCTTGCTGCGGGGGCGGGCGCCCACCAGCAGGGCCACGTCTGCGTCCTTGAAGGCAACCTTGGGGTCATCGGTGATGACCACGCCGGCCAGCAGCGGGAAGGCGCAGTCTTCCAGTTCCATCACCACGCCCTTGACGGCTTGCTGGGCTTGCGGGAGGTCGAGCAGTTGGAGGATGACCGGCTGGTCTTTGCCCAGCATGTCGCCATTGGCGATGCGGAACAGCAGGGAATAGCCGATCTGGCCAGCGGCGCCGGTCACTGCGACGCGCATTGGGGCTTTAGCCATGAGTAAATCTCCAAACGATAGATGGGGGGAAACCGGTCGGTTGCGCGCTGCCGTGGTACAAGTGGCGGCACGTCACCGGGTGCTGGTTGTCGCCACAGCGGGGAGCGGCCGTCCGCCGGAGCCAGGTGGCGAGGCCACGGGGCGGAACCGGTGAGGGAGAGCCACAACGGGTCATGGTGATGCAACGAAGCGTAAGTCTACTGCGAAGCGTGGCGCCATTTCCAGACCGAATTCCGGGGCGGAACGCAGACCGGGCCGGCTTGCACCGGAGCCGGACCACTCTCTGGCGGGCACTGTCGGGCCTTCGCGGGCGTGGACCAGCGCGAGTGTAGGCCGCGCCTCCCTTGCTGTCAATTCATATGTCTTATATAAGACATAAGACAATTAAGATCAGGCTGGACGCCCCGCGCCGTTTTGTGGTGAAATCCCGCTATGTCCTCCCTGCCTACGTCCCTGACCGGCGCGGCCGCCCCCGGCGCGCAGGAATCTGGCGCTGCCACGCCTGGCGCCGGGACGCAGCCGTCTGCGCCGCCGCTGTCGCCTTCACCGGCGCAGACCGCGGTCGCGCAGGCCGCCCGGCAGGCCGCCCAGGCCGCCGGACCCCGTGCCGTGCCATCGCCCACCTTCAGCCCGCTCTACCAGCAGATCAAGGCACTCATCACGCGCAGCCTGCAATCCGGCGAATGGAAGCCGGGCGAGATGATCCCCAGCGAAATGGAGCTCGCCTCCCGCTACAAGGTCAGCCAGGGCACGGTGCGCAAGGCCATCGACGAACTGGCCGCCGAGAACCTGGTGGCGCGCCGGCAGGGCAAGGGCACCTTCGTGACCACGCACCATGAAGACGTGGTCAAGTTCCGCTTCCTGCGCCTCGTCCCCGACGAAGGCGAACCCCATTACGGCGCCAGCCATGTGCTGGAATGCAAGCGCCTGCGCGCCCCCGCCGAGATCGCCCGGTTGCTGGATATCCGCACCGGCGACAGCGTGGTGCAGATCCGCCGCGTGCTGACATTCTCCGGCGAGTCGACCGTGCTGGACGAAATCTGGCTCCTCGGTGCCAACTTCAAGGGCCTCACGGCTGAAAAGCTGACCGAGTGGAAGGGCCCCATGTATGCATTGTTCGAGGCCGAGTTCGGCACGCGCATGATCCGCGCCTCGGAAAAGATTCGCGCTGTGGCCGCCGACGAGACGGCGGCCGAGCTGCTGTCCGTGCCGTTGGGTTCGCCGCTGCTGTCGGTCGAGCGGGTGTCGTACACCTACGGCGATCGCCCCGTCGAGGTGCGCCGCGGCCTGTATGTCACTGCCCGGCATTATTACCAGAACGACCTGAGCTGACCCCGGCGCACCGCGTGATCCCCGCTCTGGTGCGCATTATTGCGGCTATTGTTATGACGGTGCGCGCTGTTGCGCGGCGCGGGTGAATGTTGCGCGGCATTGACCGTCGGAAGTGCATTTGTGCGATTGTCGGGCGGCGCATGTTGGTGCGCGATAGCTGAAAATTATTGGTGCAGCGCGCAACAAAGGCGCTAAAATCTCATGGATTTGCCCCAATGCATCCCGTTGCATGCAGGGCAAGGGCAGTTTCGTTTTTTGTTTACCGCTAATTGGGGTCTCGCATGGCTGAAGCCGTCAAACAAGCCAGGCCGGAGTACCGGAATATCGGTATCGCGCAGATTGCGCGCTACCGGTTGCCCTGGGCCGGCAAGGTATCCATCCTGCATCGCGTCAGCGGTGCACTGATGTTCCTCCTCCTTCCCTTCGTCCTGTATCTGTTTGAGCAGAGCATCACTTCGGAACTGAGTTTCGCAAAGTTCTCGGCGCTCCTGTCCGGCGGCTTCGTCAAGCTGGTTCTGCTGGCCCTGATCTGGGGTTATCTGCATCACTTCTGTGCTGGTATTCGCTTCCTGCTGCTGGATGTGCACGTTGGTGTCTCCAAGCCCGCTTCGGCTAAGTCTGCCATCAGCGTGCTGGTTGTCAGCCTGCTGCTTACCCTGATTTTCGGCCTGAAGCTGTTCGGCCTGTTCTGAGGAGAATCAAGGTGGCAAATAACAATATCGGTCCCAAGCGTCTAGTCGTCGGTGCCCACTACGGCCTGAAAGACTGGCTCGCGCAACGCGTCACGGCCGTGATCATGGTGGTCTTCACCGTGGTCCTGGCCATTGCCTTCCTGCTGTCGAACGGCGCTTCGTACGAAGCGTGGGCGGGGCTCTTCTCCAACCAGTGGATGAAGATCATCACGTTCCTGACCATCCTGTCGCTGCTGTACCACGCCTGGATCGGCGTGCGCGATATCTGGATGGACTATGTGCGCCCGATGGCAGTGCGCCTCGTGCTGCAAGTTCTTACGATTCTGTGGCTCGTCGGTTGCGCGGGCTACGCTGCTCAGATTCTCTGGAGGGTGTAATAAATGGTCGCAGTCAAGACTGGATTGCCGCGTCGCCGCTTTGACGTGGTCATCGTCGGTGCTGGCGGCGCCGGGATGCGCGCATCCCTCCAGCTCGCGGAAGCCGGCCTGAACGTGGCCGTGCTGTCCAAGGTGTTCCCGACCCGCTCGCACACCGTGGCGGCGCAGGGCGGCATCGGTGCATCGCTCGGCAACATGAGCGAAGACAACTGGCACTATCACTTCTACGACACCATCAAGGGCTCGGACTGGCTGGGTGACCAGGACGCCATCGAGTTCATGTGCCGTGAAGCCCCGAAGGTCGTGTACGAGCTCGAACACTTCGGCATGCCGTTCGACCGCAACCCCGACGGCACCATCTACCAGCGCCCGTTCGGCGGCCACACCGCCAACTACGGTGAAAAGCCCGTGCAGCGCGCCTGCGCCGCGGCTGACCGTACCGGCCACGCGCTGCTGCACACGCTGTACCAGCGCAATGTGCGCGCCAAGACCCACTTCTTCGTCGAATGGATGGCGCTGGACCTGATCCGCGACCAGGACGGCGACGTGCTGGGCGTGACCGCGCTGGAAATGGAAACCGGCGAGGTCTACATCCTCGAGGCCAAGACCACGCTGTTCGCCACCGGTGGTGCCGGCCGCATCTACGCCGCTTCCACCAACGCCTTCATCAACACCGGTGACGGCCTGGGCATGGCCGCACGCGCCGGCGTGCCGCTGGAAGACATGGAGTTCTGGCAGTTCCACCCGACCGGCGTGGCCGGCGCGGGCGTGCTGATCACCGAAGGCGTGCGCGGCGAGGGCGGTATCCTGCGCAACAAGGACGGCGAGCGCTTCATGGAGCGCTATGCCCCGACGCTGAAGGACCTGGCGCCGCGTGACTTCGTCTCGCGCTCGATGGACCAGGAAATCAAGGAAGGCCGCGGCTGCGGCCCGAACGGCGACTACGTGCTGCTCGACCTGACCCACGTCGGCGCCGAGACCATCATGAAGCGCCTGCCGTCGATCCGCGAAATCGGCATGAAGTTCGCCAACGTCGACGCGATCAAGGAACCGATCCCGGTGGTCCCGACCATCCACTACCAGATGGGTGGTATCCCGACCAACTATCACGGCCAGGTCGTGGTGCCGAAGAACGGCAACCCGAACGAAGTGCTCAACGGTTTCTACGCGATCGGCGAATGCTCGTGCGTGTCGGTGCACGGCGCCAACCGCCTGGGCACCAACTCGCTGCTCGACCTGGTGGTGTTCGGCCGTGCCGCCGGCAACCACATCATCGCGCAGAACCTGAAGCAGAAGGAACACAAGCCGCTGCCGGCCGATGCCGCCGACCTCGCGCTGTCGCGCCTGGCCAAGCTGCAGGCAACGTCGTCGGGCGAATACACGCAGGACGTCGCCAACGACATCCGCAAGAACATGCAGTCGCATGCCGGCGTGTTCCGTACGCAGAAGCTGATGGACGAAGGCGTGGAGCGCATCCTGGAAGTGTCCGAGCGCGCCAACGACATCCACCTGAAGGACAAGTCCAAGGTCTTCAACACCGCGCTGGTGGAAGCCCTGGAAGTGGCCAACCTGGTGGAGGTGGCCAAGGCCACCATGATCTCGGCAGCGGCCCGCAAGGAATCGCGCGGCGCCCACGCGCACAGCGACTTCCCGAATCGCGACGACCAGAACTGGCTCAAGCACACACTGTTCTACAGCGAAGGCAACCGCCTCGACTACAAGCCGGTGAAGATGGAACCGCTGACGGTGGAAAGCGTGCCGCCGAAGGCCCGTACCTTCTGAGCACCGCATCGTAGAGACAACAGGACCCACAGAAATGAAGCGTATTTTCGAAGTCTACCGCTACGATCCGGACAAGGATGCGGCACCGCGCATGCAGACCTACGAGGTCGAGCTGGACGGTCACGAGCGCATGCTGCTGGACGCGCTGGTCAAGCTGAAGAAGCTGGACGAGACCATCTCGTTCCGCCGTTCGTGCCGTGAAGGCGTGTGCGGCTCGGACGCGATGAACATCAACGGCAAGAACGGCCTGGCATGCCTGACCAATATGCGCGAGCTGCCGGACCGCATCGTGCTGCGTCCGCTGCCTGGCCTGCCGGTGGTGCGCGACCTGATCGTCGACATGACGAACTTCTTCAAGCAGTACAACTCGATCAAGCCGTTCCTGATCAACGACGAGCCGCCGCCCGAGAAAGAGCGCCTGCAGTCGCCGGAAGAGCGTGACGAGCTGGATGGCCTGTACGAGTGCATTCTCTGCGCCAGCTGCTCGACGTCGTGCCCGTCGTTCTGGTGGAACCCGGACAAGTTCGTCGGCCCCGCCGGCCTGTTGCAGGCTTACCGCTTTATCGCGGACAGCCGCGACCAGGCCACCAGCGAGCGCCTGGACAACCTGAACGACCCGTACCGCCTGTTCCGCTGCCACAGCATCATGAACTGCGTCGACGTGTGCCCGAAGGGTCTGAACCCGACCAAGGCCATCGGCAAGATCAAGGAGCTGATGGTCCGCCGCGCGGTCTGATCCTGCGGCTGTCTGCAGTAGTAAGCGGCGCGTCAGCCAGAGCGGCTATATCTGGCTGGCGCGCCGAAAGTAGGAAGCCATGACTGAGAGTCCTGCCACCACCTTCTCCCATCAGGCCGATCCGCACAAGCGCGCCCGTTTGCGCTGGCGCGCCCGCCGCGGCCTCCTGGAGAACGACATCATCGTCGAACGTTTTTTCAACCGTTACGAGGAGAGCCTGTCCGACGAGGACGTGGCTTCGCTGAGCGTGCTGTTCGAACTCAGCGACAACGAGTTGATGGACCTGCTCCTTGCCCGCAAGGAACTGGACGGTGAGCTCGACACGCCCCCGATGCAGCGAGTGATGGACCTGCTGCGTACGGTCTGAGTTTTGGTCAACATTATTATTCACAGCATTTGAAGGATCCGACATGACGCCGTCCGATGTGAAAGCCACGCTATCGTTCTCCGATGGTTCCCCCAGCGTTGAGCTGCCGATTTATACGGGCACCGTTGGCCCGGACGTGATCGACATTCGCAAGCTGTACGGACAAACCGGTAAGTTCACCTACGACCCCGGTTTCATGTCGACGGCTTCGTGCAATTCCAAGATCACCTATATCGACGGCGACAAGGGCGAGCTGCTGTACCGCGGCTACCCGATCGAGCAGCTGGCGCAGAAGTGCAACCACCTCGAAGTCTGCTACCTGCTGCTCAAGGGCGAGCTGCCCAACGCCAAGCAGAAGGATGAATTCACCGGCCACGTCATGAACCACACCATGGTTCATGAGCAGCTGCAGTTCTTCATGCGCGGTTTCCGCCGCGATGCCCATCCGATGGCCGTGCTGACGGGCCTGGTGGGTGCCATGAGCGCGTTCTACCACGACGCGATGGACATCGATGATCCGCACCAGCGCGAGATCTCGGCCATCCGCCTGATCGCCAAGATGCCGACCATGGTCGCCATGGCGTACAAGTACAACATCGGCCAGCCGTACATCTATCCGCAGAACGACCTGTCCTACTCGGGCAACTTCCTGCGCATGCTGTTCGGCACGCCGTGCGCCCCTTACACCGTCAATCCGGTGCTGGAGCGTGCGCTGGACCGCATCTTCATCCTGCACGCCGACCACGAGCAGAATGCCTCGACCTCGACCGTGCGCCTGGCCGGCTCGTCGGGCACCAACCCGTTCGCAGCCATCGCCGCCGGCGTGGCCTGCCTGTGGGGCCCGGCCCACGGTGGCGCCAACGAAGCCGCACTGAAGATGCTGGAAGAGATCGGCAGCGTCGACAACATCGGCGAGTTCATCAAGCAGGTCAAGGACAAGAACTCGGGCGTGCGCCTGATGGGCTTCGGCCACCGCGTGTACAAGAACTACGATCCGCGCGCCAAGCTGATGCGCGAAACCTGCCACGAAGTGCTGGAAGAACTGGGTCTGCACAACGACCCGCTGTTCAAGCTGGCCATGGAGCTGGAAAAGATCGCGCTGGAAGACGAATACTTCGTCAGCCGCAAGCTGTACCCGAACGTCGACTTCTACTCGGGCATCGTCCAGCGCGCGCTGGGCATCCCGACCTCGCTGTTCACCTGCATCTTCGCGCTGGCCCGCACCCCGGGCTGGATCTCGCAGTGGGAAGAAATGATCACCGATCCGGAATACAAGATCGGTCGTCCGCGCCAGCTGTTCAACGGCGCCGCCACCCGCGACGTGCCGGATGTGGCCAAGCGCTAAGCGCAAGGTATCCGTCCCGCTGCGCAGTGCAGCAATTGCAGACGCCCCGGCCCGCCGGGGCGTTTGTTTTTGTGGCGCCGGCGGGGTTGTGCGCTGCAGCGGCGGAAAGGGCAGGAAATTGCACCCCGAATGGTCTGGAGCTTGATTCGTGGAAAATTGTGTCGCGTTTTCCCAAATCCATTCCGCATATATTGTGCAAATGTCGCTTGTCGCAGGGGATTTGACCCTATAATGCGGGCTGCTTTGCCGACGGCAGCCGGGCCACCCTTCCGGCATGCGGTGCGGCAAGCGGGGCAGGCGAATCGCTTGCGCAATAGAGAACGCATCAACGTTGTCTTTCCGAACCTTGGTCCCCATACCTCAGCGGGGACTGACACATGCCGGGCCCCGCATACGCTGTCTCTCCCTTGCAGGCCCGTCTTCCGCGTCTCGGGCCGCTTTTCTGCCAGTCCGATCTCTGTAGTCCGCGGGTGTTGTTCGATTGCGCAGGTCATACCGTTTCTGCCCGGTTGACCCAACAAAAATCGAGGAGCTCCTGATGACGCTGTCCCGTCTTACGTCCGTCTCGCTGGCCGCCGTGCTGGCAACCCTTGGCGCTGCCGCCAACGCCGAAACCGTGAAGATCGCCATTGCCGGCCCGATGAGCGGCTCGGTGGCCCAGTATGGCGACATGGTCAAGGCCGGTGCGCTGACCGCGATCGAACAACTCAATGCCAACGGCGGCGCCGGCGGCAACAAGTTCGAAGTGGTGATGATGGACGACGCCTGCGAACCGAAGCAGGCCGTGGCGGTTGCCAACAAGATCGTCAGCCAGAACATCAAGTACGTGATCGGCCATGTGTGCTCGGGCTCGACCATCCCGGCCTCCGACATCTACGAGAATGAAGGCATCGTGATGGTCACGCCGTCGGCCACCGCGCCGCAGCTGACCGAGACCAAGAAGCGCAAGTACATCTTCCGCACCATCGGCCGCGACGACCAGCAGGGCCCGGCCGCCGCCCAGTACATCATCACCAAGGTCAAGCCGAAGAAGGTCGCCGTGCTGCACGACAAGCAGTCGTACGGCCAGGGCATCGCCAGCTCGGTCAGGAAGGACCTGGAAGCCGCCAGGATCCCGGTCGCCGTGTTCGAAGGCATCAACGCCGGCGATTCGGACTACTCCGCCGTCATCACCAAGCTCAAGTCGCAGGGCGTGGACTTTGTCTATTTCGGCGGCTACCACCCGGAAATGGGCCTGCTGCTGCGCCAGGCACGCGAGCAGGGCGTGAAAGCCGCGTTCATGGGCCCCGAGGGCGTAGGCAACAAGGACGTGACCGCGATCGCCGGCCCGTCCTCGGAAGGCATGCTGGTGACGCTGCCGGCCGACTTCTCCGCCGACCCGGCCAACGCCGCGCTGGTCAAGGCCTTTGCCGACAAGAAGCGTGACGCCAACGGTCCGTTCCAGATGCCGGCCTACGCCGCCGTCAAGATCATCGGCGACGCCATCGCCGGGGCCAAGAGCACCGACCCGACCAAGGTCGCGGCGTACATGCACAAGAACGCCTTCAGCACCCCGATCGGCAAGGTCGAGTACGACGACAAGGGCGACCTGAAGTCCTTCAAGTTCGTGGTCTACACCTGGCACAAGGACGCCAGCAAGACCGCCGCCAACTAAGGCATTCGCGTCCCGAAGGGGTGCTCCCCTCTCCCGCTTGCGGGAGAGGGGCAGGGGGAGAAGGCGGGCGGGTCAAAAGCTGACGGCTGTGGGTTAAAACCGTTGGCCCTGCTTGATGTGGCTCCTCGCCAAACCACCCCTCACCCCAACCCTCTCCCCATGAGGGGAGAGGGAGAACACCTTGCTTTGGCAAGTTCGAATGGCTTTGGTGCATCCCTGCCGAGGCCAGTTCTGGCGCCTACGAGGCTTCCCCAATGAATGAATTCCTTCCACAGTTCACCCAGCAGCTGGTCAACGGCCTGACGCTGGGTGCGATCTATGCGCTGATCGCCATCGGCTACACAATGGTCTACGGCATCATCGGCATGATCAATTTCGCGCACGGCGAGATTTACATGATCGGTGCCTACGTCGGCCTGGTCACGCTCACCGCGATCGGCGCCCAGGCAGGCTACCCCCTGCCGCTTGTGCTGGGCGCCGCCTTGCTGGTCTCGGTGCTGGTCACCGGGGTCTACGGCTATGCGGTCGAGCGGGTGGCATACCGGCCCCTGCGCGGCGGACCGCGGCTGGTGCCGCTGATCTCCGCCATCGGCATGTCGATCTTCCTGCAGAACTATGTCCAGATCGGGCAGGGCGCGCGCGACGTGTCCGTGCCGGTGCTGATCTCGGGCGCCATCGAGTTCCAGATGGGCGGCGACTTCACCGTGACGGTGCCGTATTCGCGCCTGCTGATCGTGTGCGTGACGCTGGTGCTGATGATCGCGCTGACCATGTTCATCGGCCGTTCCCGCATGGGCCGCGCCTGCCGCGCCTGCGCCGAAGACATGCGCATGGCCAACCTGCTCGGCATCGACACCAACAAGGTGATCTCGTTCACCTTCGTGCTGGGCGCGATGCTGGCTGCAGTCGGCGGCGTGCTGATCGGGCTGACCATCGGCAAGCTCAATCCTTTTATCGGCTTCATTGCCGGCATCAAGGCCTTCACCGCGGCGGTGCTGGGCGGCATCGGCAGCATCCCGGGCGCGATGCTCGGCGGCGTGCTGCTGGGCCTGGCGGAAACCTTCGCCTCGGGCTATATGCCGGCCGAGTACAAGGACGTGGTCGCGTTCAGCCTGCTGGTGCTGGTGCTGCTGTTCCGTCCGACCGGGTTGCTAGGCAAGCCCGACGTGGAAAAGGTCTGAGGGGAGCACGACAATGACAAACAAGATTTCTGCGGAAGTTTCCCCAATTGCTGCCGGGCAAGCCGCTGGCGCGCGCGGCGCCGCGCCGGGACAGTCGCTGAAGAACGCGATCACGGCCGCCGTGATGACGGCCATCCTGACCATCCCCATCCTGGGCCTGCAGCTCAAGCTGGAGGGCTACAAGGTCGTGCTGGAGCCGCACTGGCGGCCGGTGTGGATCGCCGTGGCGGCGGTGTTCCTGTTCCAGCTGTTCAAGCCGATGCTGTCGCGTGCCGGCAGCGCGGTGCGCATGCCGGCGCTGCCAGCACTCGGCGCGCGCGAGCAGCGCACGGCGGTGTGGGTGCTGCTGGCGGTCGGGCTGGTGTGGCCGTTCTTCGGCTCGCGCGGCGCGGTCGACGTGGCCACGCTGGCGCTGATCTACGTGATCCTGGGGCTGGGCCTGAACATCGTGGTGGGCTATGCCGGCCTGCTCGACCTGGGCTATGTCGGCTTCTACGCGATCGGCGGCTATACCTATGCGCTGCTCAACCAGTACTTCGGGCTGGGCTTCTGGGAATGCCTGCCGATCGCCGCGGCAATGTCGGCCACCTTCGGCTTTCTGCTGGGCTTCCCGGTGCTGCGCCTGCGCGGCGACTACCTGGCCATCGTGACGCTGGGCTTTGGCGAGATCATCCGCCTGCTGGCCAACAACCTGACCAGCCTGACCGGCGGCCCGGACGGCGTCTCGGGCATCCCGAAGCCCACTGTGTTCGGCATCGAGATGGCGCGCAGCGCGAGCGTGGAGGGCACCAGAACCTTCCATGACCTGATCGGGCTGGACTACAGCGGCCAGCACATGGTGATCTTCCTGTACCTGCTGGCGCTGCTGCTGGTGGGCTTCACGCTGTTCGTCACCAGCCGCCTGATCCGCATGCCGATGGGCCGCGCCTGGGAAGCGCTGCGCGACGACGAGATCGCGTGCCGCTCGCTGGGCCTGAACCCGACCCGCATCAAGCTGTCGGCGTTCACGCTGGGCGCGTCGTTTGCCGGTATCGGCGGCGCGTTCTTCGCGGCGCGCCAGGGGCTGGTCAACCCGGAATCGTTCACCTTCATCGAGTCGGCGCTGATCCTCGCCGTGGTGGTGCTGGGCGGCATGGGCTCGCAGCTGGGCGTCATCTTGGCGGCGATCCTGCTGACGGTGCTGCCCGAGGTGGCGCGCGGCTTTGCCGAATATCGCATGCTGATCTTCGGCCTGGTGATGGTGCTGATGATGATGTGGCGTCCGCAGGGCCTGTTGCCCGCGAGCCGTCCCCACGTGGAGTTGCCGCGATGACTAGTGTGCAAAATGCGGTGCAAAAAGCGGTGCAACAAGCAGAACTGCTCAAGGTCTCGGGCCTGCAGATGCGCTTCGGTGGCCTGCTGGCCGTCGACGGCGTTGAATTCGATGTGCGCAGCAACGAGGTCTTCGCCATCATTGGCCCCAACGGCGCCGGCAAGACCACGGTGTTCAACTGCGTGGGCGGCTTCTACAAGCCCACCGCGGGCGACGTCACGCTGGACGGCCACGCCATTGCCGGCCTGCCCAGCCACCAGGTCGCGCGCAAGGGCCTGGTGCGGACCTTCCAGAACATCCGCCTGTTCAAGTCGCTGACGGTGGTGGAAAACCTGCTGGTGGCGCAGCACCTGCAGGTGCAGTCCGGCATCCTGCGCGGGCTGTTCGCCACGCCGGCCTACCGCCGCGCCGAGCGCGAGGCGCTGGAGCGCGCCACGGTGTGGCTCGAGCGCATGGGCCTGACCAAGGTGGCCAACCGCGAGGCCGGCACGCTGTCCTACGGCCACCAGCGCCGGCTGGAGATCGCGCGCTGCATGATCACCAAACCGCGCCTGCTGATGCTGGATGAGCCCGCCGCGGGCCTGAACCCGCAGGAGAAGATCGAACTGCAGCAGCTGATCGACCAGCTGCGGCGCGAGTTCGGCATCTCGGTGCTGCTGATCGAGCACGACATGAGCCTGGTGATGGGTGTGTCCGACCGCATCCTGGTGATGGAGCACGGCAAGCCGATCGTGATCGGCAAGCCAGAGGAAGTGCGCAACGACCCGCGCGTGATCAAGGCCTACCTGGGAGAGGACTGATGCTGAAGCTGGAACAGGTCCATACCCACTACGGCGCCGTCGAGGCGCTGTCGGGCGTATCGATCGAAGTCAACAAGGGGGAGATCGTCACCCTGATCGGCAGCAACGGCGCCGGCAAGACGACGCTGATGATGACCGTGTGCGGCACGCCGCGCGCTTCGAAGGGCCGCGTGCTTTTCGAGGGACAGGACATCACCAACCGCTCGACGCACGAGATCATGCGGCTGGGCATGGCGATCTCGCCCGAGGGCCGGCGCGTGTTCCCGAGCCTGACGGTGCTGGAAAACCTGAAGATGGGTGCGTTCTTCCTCAAGCGCGACGAGATCGAGGCGGGCATCGAGCACGTGTTCAAGCTGTTCCCGCGCCTGAACCAGCGCGCGGGGCAGCGCGCCGGCACCATGTCGGGCGGCGAGCAGCAGATGCTGGCGATCGGCCGCGCGCTGATGAGCCGGCCGCGCCTGCTGCTGCTGGACGAGCCCACGCTCGGCCTGGCGCCGCTGATCATCGCGCAGATCTTCGACATCATCCGCACCATTCGTGACGAAGGCGTCACCGTGTTCCTGGTCGAGCAGAATGCCAACAAGGCGCTGCAGGTGGCGGACCGGGGTTATGTGCTGGAAACCGGCAAGGTGGTGCTGGCCGATACCGGCGCCAGCCTGCTGGCCAACGACCGGATCAAGGCGGCCTACCTGGGCGGCTGATCCCAAAAGGCCGTTGTCCTGCCTCGGGCAAGGCGACGGCCTCCTCCTTTTCGTCAACGACGAAATCCCCCTTTCGCCAATCACATTACATTCCAGCCGCCGCCTGGGCCGGGCAGGGGACTGAGCGCCATACCCCCTGTGGCATAATTGATTGCGAAGTCAAGCATCGCAGTAACGCTTGAAATAACGCTCGCTTCAGGCGGCTTCCGGCGCGATCATCACTATCGCCGCCCACCGCTCGCCACCGCGACCGAAGCGAACAAAACCCCTGCAAACTACTGCGCGGTCACCGCGGACCTCTCCTGCAAAGGACTCGTCCTCCGGCCCGCCATCGCATCATGGCCAAGACGCTCTACGACAAACTCTGGGATGACCACACCGTCCACGTCGAGGAAGACGGCACCACGCTGCTCTACATCGACCGCCACCTGCTGCATGAAGTGACCAGCCCGCAGGCGTTCGAAGGTCTGAAGATCGCGCAGCGTCCGGTGTGGCGCATCAGCGCCAACCTGGCCGTGTCGGACCACAACGTGCCGACCACCGACCGCAGTCAGGGCATCGCCGACCCGGTGTCGAAGCTGCAGGTCGATACGCTCGACGCCAACTGCGACAGCTACGGCATCACCCAGTTCAAGATGAACGATCACCGCCAGGGCATCGTGCACGTGATCGGGCCGGAGCAGGGCGCCACGCTGCCTGGGATGACGGTGGTGTGCGGCGACTCGCATACCAGCACGCACGGCGCCTTCGGCGCGCTGGCGCACGGCATCGGCACGTCGGAAGTGGAGCACGTGCTGGCCACGCAGACGCTGCTGGGCAAGAAGGCCAAGAACATGCTGGTCAAGGTGGAAGGCAAGCTGCCGCGCGGCTGCACCGCCAAGGACATCGTGCTGGCCGTGATCGGCAAGATCGGCACCGCGGGCGGCACCGGCTTCACCATCGAGTTCGCCGGCTCGGCCATCCGCGACCTGACCATGGAAGGCCGCATGACCGTCTGCAACATGGCCATCGAAGCCGGCGCGCGCGCCGGCCTGGTGGCGGTGGACGACGTCACGCTCGAATACGTCAAGGGCCGCCCGTATGCGCCGCAGGGCGTGGAGTGGGAGCAGGCCGTCGCCTACTGGCGCACGCTGCATTCCGACGCTGGTGCGCACTTTGACCAGGTGGTCGAGCTGCGTGCCGAAGACGTCCGTCCGCAAGTGACCTGGGGCACCTCGCCGGAAATGGTGGTCAGCATCGAAGACCGCGTGCCGGATCCCGAGAAGGAAAAGGACCCGAACAAGCGCAACGCGATGGAGCGCGCGCTGGAATACATGGGCCTGCAGCCCAACGTGCCGGTCGAGAGCATCAATATCGACAAGGTCTTCATCGGCTCGTGCACCAACAGCCGCATCGAAGACATGCGCGCCGCCGCCTGGGTGGTGCAGAAGCTGGGCCGCAAGGTTGCTGCCAACGTGAAGCTGGCGATGGTGGTGCCGGGTTCGGGCCTGGTCAAGGAACAGGCCGAGCGCGAAGGCCTGGACAAGGTCTTCAAGGCCGCCGGTTTTGAATGGCGCGAGCCGGGCTGCTCGATGTGCCTGGCGATGAATGCCGACCGCCTCGATCCGGGCGAGCGCTGCGCGTCGACCTCGAACCGCAACTTCGAAGGCCGCCAGGGCGCGGGCGGGCGCACCCACCTGGTGAGCCCGGCGATGGCCGCGGCCGCCGCCATCGAAGGCCATTTCGTCGATATCCGCAAGCTGGGCTGAAGAAGCAAGGAAAGAGAACATGGACAAGTTCACCGTACACAGCGGCCTCGTGGCGCCGCTCGACCGCGAGAACGTCGATACCGACGCCATCATCCCGAAGCAGTTCCTGAAGTCGATCAAGCGCACCGGCTTCGGCCCCAACCTGTTCGACGAGTGGCGCTACAAGGACGTCGGCCAGCCCGGCATGGACAACAGCAAGCGTCCGCTGAATCCGGTCTTCGTGCTGAACCAGCCGCGTTACCAGGGCGCATCGATCCTGCTGGCGCGCCGCAATTTCGGCTGCGGCAGCTCGCGCGAGCACGCGCCGTGGGCGCTGACGCAATACGGCTTCCGCGCCGTGATCGCGCCCAGCTTTGCCGATATCTTCTTCAACAACTGCTACAAGAACGGCTTGCTGCCGGTGGCTCTGACCGAGCAGCAGGTCGCCCACCTGTTCAACGAGACCAACGCCTTCAACGGCTACCAGCTCACCATCGACCTGGACAAGCAGGTGGTGATCACGCCGTCGGGCCAGGGCTACGAGTTCGACATCGCCCCGTTCCGCAAGTACTGCATGCTGAACGGATTCGACGATATCGGCCTGACCCTGCGCCATGCCGACAAGATCAAGGCCTATGAGGCCGAGCGCGTGGCGAAGATGCCGTGGCTGAACAACCGCCTGGTCGGGTGAGCCCGTACCGCCATAACAAGGAAGACACAGCATGAAAATCGCAGTCCTGCCGGGTGACGGCATAGGTCCCGAAATCGTCGCGGAGGCCGTCAAGGTCCTGAACGCGCTCGACGAGAAGTTCGAACTGGAAAGCGCCCCGGTGGGCGGCGCCGGCTACGAGGCCGAAGGCCATCCGCTGCCGGAGAACACGCTGAAGCTGGCCAAGGAAGCCGACGCCATCCTGTTCGGCGCCGTGGGCGACTGGAAATACGACAGCCTGGAGCGCGCGCTGCGCCCCGAGCAGGCGATCCTGGGCCTGCGCAAGCACCTGCAGCTGTTTGCCAACTTCCGCCCGGCGATCTGCTATCCGGAACTGACCGGCGCCTCGAGCCTGAAGCCCGAGCTGGTCGCGGGCCTGGACATCCTGATCGTGCGCGAGCTCAACGGCGACATCTACTTCGGCCAGCCGCGCGGCGTGCGCGAAGCGCCGGACGGCCTGTTCAAGGGCGAGCGCGAAGGCTTCGACACGATGCGCTACAGCGAGCCGGAAATCCGCCGCATCGCCCACGTGGCCTTCCAGGCCGCGGCCAAGCGCGGCAAGAAGCTGTGCAGCGTCGACAAGGCCAACGTGCTCGAGACCTTCCAGTTCTGGAAGGACATCGTGATCGAGGTCAGCAAGGAATACCCGGAGGTCGAGCTGTCGCACATGTACGTGGACAACGCGGCCATGCAACTGGTCAAGGCGCCCAAGAGCTTCGACGTGATCGTCACCGGCAATATGTTCGGCGACATCCTGTCGGACGAGGCCGCCATGCTGACCGGCTCGATCGGCATGCTGCCGTCGGCGTCACTGGATGCCAACAACAAGGGCCTGTATGAGCCCTCGCACGGCTCGGCGCCGGATATCGCCGGCAAGGGCGTGGCCAATCCGCTGGCGACGATCCTGTCGGCGGCGATGATGCTGCGCTACTCGCTGAACAAGGCCGACCAGGCCGACCGCATCGAGAATGCCGTCAAGAAGGTGCTGGCCCAGGGCTACCGCACCGGCGACATCCTGACGCCGGGCTGCAAGCAGGTTGGCACCCGCGAGATGGGTGACGCGGTGCTGGCGGCACTGTAAGTCACACTCAAAGGGGCACTGCGCAGGCAGTGCCCTTTGTCTTATTTGTCCCTTATTTCCACGCTGCGGCAGCGCCGCAAAATCGTGTAGACTCTGCCGATGGCCCGATTTTCCCAGTCCACCCTGACTGCTGTTGCTGCCCTGACCGCTACCCGCGGCCCGGTCGGCACGATTTCGCTCGGCCAGACTGCAACGACGATTAAAACCATTATTAAAACCGCGATCGCCTAGATCCGTTCGTCGTGCCTGCCCGTCTTCCCCGCGCAGCCACGCCGGGCGAGGAAAATGGCGGGGAAGTAAAAATCACATCCGAGGTAAATCATGATTGTAGGTCTCGTCGGTTGGCGGGGAATGGTCGGCAGCGTCCTGATGCAGCGCATGCAGGAAGAGCGTGATTTCGACCATATCGAGCCCGTCTTCTTCAGCACGTCCAACGCCGGCGGCCAGGCGCCCGCCATGGCGAAGAACGAAACCACGCTCAAGGATGCCAACGACATCGAGGCACTGAAGAAGTGCGACGTGGTGCTGACCGCCCAGGGCGGTGACTACACCAACGAGGTCTTCCCCAAGCTGCGCGCAGCCGGCTGGAAGGGCTACTGGATCGACGCGGCGTCCTCGCTGCGCATGAAGGACGATGCCATCATCGTGCTGGATCCGGTCAACCAGGGTGTGATCAAGGACGCGCTGTCCAAGGGCGTCAAGAATTTCATCGGCGGCAACTGCACGGTCAGCTGCATGCTGATCGGCCTGGGCGGCCTGTTCGAGGCCGACCTGATCGAGTGGATGACCTCGATGACGTATCAGGCCGCATCGGGCGGCGGCGCGCAGCATATGCGCGAGCTGCTGACCCAGTTCGGCACGCTGAACGCTTCGGTCAAGCCGCTGCTGGATAACCCGGCCTCGGCCATCCTGGAAATCGACCGCACCATCCTGGCAACCCAGCATGGCCTGTCCGCCGAAGAGACCAAGCAGTTCGGCGTGCCGCTGGCCGGCAACCTGATCCCCTGGATCGACAAGGACCTGGGTAACGGCCAGTCCAAGGAAGAGTGGAAGGGCGGCGCCGAGACCAACAAGATCCTGGGCCGCGGCGAGGGCTTCCTGGGTGCGACCGGTGCCACGCCGATCGCCGTCGATGGCCTGTGCGTGCGCATTGGCGCGATGCGCTGCCATTCGCAGGCGCTGACCATCAAGCTGCGCAAGGACGTGCCGCTGGACGAGATCGAAGGCATGCTGGCCGCTCACAACCCGTGGGCCAAGGTGGTGCCTAATACGCGCGAGGCCAGCATGACCGACCTGACCCCGGCTGCCGTGACCGGCACGCTGACGATCCCGGTCGGCCGCCTGCGCAAGATGCAGATGGGCGGCGAGTACCTGTCGGCGTTCACGGTCGGCGACCAGCTGCTGTGGGGCGCGGCCGAGCCGCTGCGCCGCATGCTGCGTATCCTGATCGAGTCCTGATCCCGGGCTTGCGGCTGTTGCCTGGTTTGGCTCCGTTGCGGCCAGGCAACAGAATGCACCGCTTTGTCGACGACGCCGCGCCCGTGCGCGGCGTTGTTGTATCCGGACGCCTATTTTCCCTAGTGATGCGTCACAATACGCCGGCATGCGCTTCGCGCCAGGCAGGGTTTGGCGTCTGCGCGCGGCTGGAGAAGGGGTGCGCCGAGAACGCCCCGCCAGCCTGCCGGACCTGGTTTGGGGTCGGTCTGTCGATTCATATCGCTACTAAAACATAACGGAGCATAAGGTGAGTGTGAGCCAACATCGCCGGAAAGATGCGCCTACTGCCCGTCAGCGCTGGTCAACGCTGGCCGTCACGGCACTGGGTCTGCTGCTCGCGCAGCCGGCCGCATATGCCGCGGGGTTCGGGCAATTGCGGGTTCAGTCGAATCTGGGGCAGCCGCTGCAGGCTGAGATCGACATCAGTGGGGTCACGGCCGAGGAGGCCAACGGGCTCAGCGTCAAGCTGGCGCCACCGTCGGCCTACGCCGCGGCCGGGCTGACCTATCTGCCGGCCGTCGGCAGCCTGAAGCTGGACATCGAGCGCCGGCCCAATGGCAGCTACGTGGCCCGGGTCAGGTCCACCCAGCCGATCAGCGAGCCGTTCGTCGACATCCTGGTCGACATGAGCTGGTCCAGCGGCAAGGTCTCGCGCGCCTACACTTTCCTGCTTGACCCCGCCGGGTCCAAGCCTTCCAACCTGACGTTCTCGCCCTCGACGGTGGTGCCGGCCGCGACGCCCGATGTGTCGCCCGCCGCCACGCCGCAGGCAGCAGCGCCGGCCGCCACGCCGCAGCAGGAAGCCGCGCCCGCCGCATCCGCCGAGGCAACCCGTCCTGCCGCGCCCGCGCGCCCGGCCCGCCAGAGCGCGAAGCGCGCTCCGGCGCCGGCCGCCAGCGCCGAGATGGCGCCCGGCGGTGGCTATACCGTACGGCGCGGCGACACCCTCTATGCCATTGCCGGCGAAGCCGTGCAGGGCCAGGAATCGGTGTCGCTGGACCAGATGCTGGTGGCGCTGTATCGCAACAATCCCAACGCCTTTGTCGGCGGCAACATGAACCGGCTGCGCAGCGGCGCGGTGCTGCAGGTGCCGACCGCGCAACAGGCGCAATCGGTCACGCCCAAGGCCGCCCGCCGCGAGGTGGTGGCACGCACCCAGGGCTTCGATGCCTACCGCAGCCGGCTCGCCAGCGCGGCCGCCGCCAGGACGGTCGAACCGGACAGCGGCCGCCAGCAGTCCGGCAACGTGACCGCCCGCGTGCAGGAGCAGGCCGCGCCGACCACCGCGCGTGACGAGCTCAAGCTGAGCAAGGCCGAACGCGGCGCGCAGGCCGACGCCGCGGCCAAGGCCGAGGCCGGCGTCGCGAGCGACCGCCAGCTGAAGGAAGCCCAGGCGCGCCTGGCGCAGCTGGAAAAGAACGTCGGCGACATGCAGAAGCTGCTCGAGCTGAAGAACGCCGAGATAGCCAAGCTGAGCCAGGCCAACCAGGCCGCGCTCGCCGAGAAGGACAAGGCGATCGCAGCAGCCAAGGCGGAAGCCGCCGCCCCGACCGTGGTGGCCACCCAGCCGCCGAAGGCCGATGCCGCAGCCCCGGCCGCCGTTGCACCGGCAACGCCCGCGACCGCGGCCAGCGCCGCGGCTCCGGTCACGGCCGGCGCCAGTGCTGCCGACGCCGCGGCGCCTGCCGCCGTGGCGGCAGCAACTGCCGCGGCTGCCGCAGCCTCGGCCCCGGTCGCCACCCCGGACAGCACCGCGCAGGCGGCTGCGCCGGCATCGGCCCCGGCCGCCAAGCCGGTACCGCCGGTGGCCGTTCAACCGCCGCAGCCGGTGGCCGAGCCGTCGTTCCTCGACGGCCTGCTGGCCAACCCGATGCTGCTGCCCGGCGGCGGCCTGCTGGTGGCGCTGCTCGGCGTCTACGCGATCTATCGCCGCCGCCAGCAGCAGAAGGCGGGCGAGACCACCGGCTTCGGCGACAGCATCCTGTCGCAGGAAAGCACCGTGATGGCCGGCGCCAATTCGCTGTTCGGCACGGCCGGCGGGCAGAGCGTCGATACCTCGCAGCACAGTGTGTTCGGCGCGGACTTCCGCATCGGCAACAACACGCCGGAAGCCAACGAGGTCGACCCGATCGCCGAGGCCGAGGTCTATATCGCCTATGGGCGCGATGTGCAGGCAGAGGAAATCCTGCGCGAAGCCCTGGAGAAAAACCCGGAGCAGCAGCCGGTGCGGCTCAAGCTCCTGGAGATTTACAGCAACAGACAGGATGTGGAAGGTTTCCGCGTGATAGCAGAAGAAATGTTCGCCCAGACCGGCGGACACGGAGCGGAATGGCTGAAGGCAGCAGAAATGGGTCGCGCGCTTGAGCCGGGCAATGCGCTGTACCTGGCAGTGACCGCCGACGCCGCGGGTCCGGAGACGGCGTCGCCGGCGACGGACCAGTGGCGCACGCACGATCCGTCGCACGATCCGGCCTCGATCCCGAGGCTGGAGCCCTCGCTGGGTGACCTGGCGCTGCCGCTGGACGCCTTCCCGGCGCCGGCGGCGGGCGACCCGATCGTCGCACCGGCTTCCGCCGCGATGGTGTTCGGCGCTGACGCGGACCAGACCGAGCCGGCCCTGCGCCTGGACGCCGGCCTGGACCTGCCGGCAAGCGCCACCGACCCGCTGGCCGACGACGTGCCGAGCCTCGACACGCCGACCCGCGGCCGCCCGCTGGAGTTCGACATGTCGGGCCTGTCGCTCGACCTGGGCGGCGGCACGCAGCAGGATGCCCGCGGCAAGGATGCGCTGGACGAGGCCACCATTCCGCTGCCCGCGACCACCATGCTGCGCGACGGCAAGCTCGCCGCGCCGATCGACCTGTCGCGCGTCTCGACCGAAACCGGTAGCGGGCTCTCGCCCAGCACGCTGTCGACCGATGGCGCCGACAGCGGGCGCGACATGCAGATCAAGCTCGACCTGGCCCGCGCCTATCTTGAGATCGGCGACAAGGAAGGGGCGCGCGAGCTGCTGCAGGAAGTGGTCGAGCAGGCGCAGGATCCGCTGCAGGCCGAGGCGCGTTCGCTGCTCCTCGAGGTGGCCTGAGCTATCATTGACGGTCCGGCCGCGGCACGCGCTGCCGCGGCACGAAGCGATGCGCCGGAAGCGTCCCTTCCGGCGCATTTGCTTTTCCGGCGGACCATGCGCTACCCGTGCAGCGCATCCCGCCGCCTAGCCTGATCCCCTGACATGAACCGCATCGCAATCGGCCTGCACTACGACGGCGCCGCCTTCTCCGGCTGGCAGTCGCAGCCGCACCGCAACACCGTGCAGGACCACCTGGAAGACGCTATCGAGCGCTTTGCCGGCGTGCGCCTGCTGACCACCGTGGCGGGGCGTACCGATGCCGGCGTGCATGCGCTGGGCCAGGTCATCCACCTCGACACCACGCTCGAGCGCGAGCCCTTCTCCTGGGTGCGCGGCGTCAACGCCTTCCTGCCGCCTTCAATCGCGCTGCACTGGGCGCGCCCCGTCGACCAGGGCTTCCACGCCCGCTTCCTGGCTTTCGAGCGCATGTACTACTACGCGCTCTACACCGGCCCGCACCGCGTGCCGCTGGTGCACGGCCGCGCCGGCTACCAGATGCTGCCGCCGGGCCAGCGGCTCGATGTCGACGCGATGCGCGAGGCCGCCGCCTGCCTGGTCGGCGAGCATGATTTCTCGGCCTTCCGCGCCGCCGAATGCCAGGCCAAGTCGCCGGTCAAGACCATGTACGACGTCACCATCAAGGACGACGGCAACTGGGTGTTCCTGCGCTTTCGCGCCAGCGCGTTCCTGCACCATATGGTGCGCAACCTGATGGGCTGCCTGGTGGCGGTGGGACGCAAGCGCTACCCGCCGGAGTGGCTGGCGCAGGTGCTGGCCGGGCGCGACCGCAAGCTGGCCGCGCCGACCTTCATGCCCGATGGCCTCTACCTGGTGGACGTCAAGTATCCTGATGCTTACCAGATCCCCGCGGCCGACCCGTCCGCGAGCCTGTTTCATGGAGTCTTCGATGACGCAGCCTGAGGGCACTGCCGCGCACATGCAGCCGGCCCGTACCCGCATCAAGATCTGTGGCCTGACCCGCGAGGACGACGTGCGCGCCGCGGTGGATGCGGGCGCCGACGCGATCGGGCTGGTGTTCTACCCGAAGAGCCCACGCTACGTCGACGTGGCGCACGCCGCGGCGCTTGCAGAAGCCGCCGGCCCGTTCGTGGCGGTGACTGGCCTGTTCGTCAATGCCGACCTCGACGACATCGCCCACGTGGCCGAACGCGTGCCGCTGAGTCTGCTGCAATTGCACGGCGACGAGACCCCGCAGTTCTGCACCCAGGCGTCGCAGCGCTGCCGCCTGCCGTTTATGCGCGCCGCCCGTGTGCGCCCGGGGCTCGATTTGGTAGAATTCGCCGATCAATACCGTGATGCCGCTGCCTTGCTGCTCGATGCCTTCGTCGAAGGCTACGGCGGTGGCGGCCACGTCTTCGACTGGACCCTGATACCCCAGGCATGGCTTCCGCCCAACCTACCGCCAACCGGCAACCCGAACGCAAGCGGCGCTCCTCGCATCGTTTTGAGTGGTGGGTTGAACGCGCAAAACGTCGCTGGCGCGATTGAACGCGTGCGGCCCTACGCTGTTGACGTCAGCAGCGGAGTCGAGGCCGCCAAGGGCGTGAAGGACCACGCCCGCATTGCCGCGTTCGTGCGCGCGGTCCGCAGTACCGAGGCAGGATGAACCGGGCCGGATTCGACCCCCACTCCATGCCGCCCGTGCGGGCACCGCGCACCTCAGTCAACCAGGCGCCCTTGCCGAGAGAGGCAAGGCCGCTGTTCCGAAGAGCCTAGACATGTACGACCTGCCCGATTCCCGTGGCCATTTCGGCCCCTATGGCGGCACCTTCGTTTCCGAGACGCTGGTCCACGCGCTGGACGAACTGCGCGAAGCCTATGCGCACTACCAGAAGGACCCGGAGTTCGACGCCGAATTCCGCCGCGAGCTGAAGCACTTCGTCGGCCGCCCGTCGCCGATCTACCACGCGCAGCGCTGGAGTGAGACGCTCGGCGGTGCGCAGATCTACTTCAAGCGCGAGGACCTGAACCACACCGGCGCGCACAAGATCAACAACGTCATCGGCCAGGCGCTGCTGGCCAAGCGCATGGGCAAGCCGCGCGTGATCGCCGAGACCGGAGCAGGGCAGCACGGGGTGGCCACCGCCACCATCGCCGCGCGCTTCGGCATGGAGTGCGTGGTCTATATGGGTGCCGAGGACGTGCGCCGCCAGGCCGCCAACGTCTACCGCATGAAGCTGCTGGGCGCCACCGTGGTGCCGGTGGAAAGCGGCTCGCGCACGCTCAAGGACGCGCTCAACGAAGCCATGCGCGACTGGGTCACCAACGTCGAGACCACCTTCTACATCATCGGCACGGTGGCCGGCCCGCACCCGTACCCGATGATGGTGCGCGACTTCCAGTGCGTGATCGGCGAGGAGGCCAAGGTGCAGATGCCGGAGATGACGGGCCGCCAGCCGGATGCCGTGATCGCCTGCGTCGGCGGCGGCTCCAATGCGATGGGCATCTTCTATCCCTATATCGAGCACCAGGACGTGCAGCTGATCGGCGTCGAAGCCGCCGGCGACGGCCTGGACACCGGCCGCCACGCCGCCGCGCTGATCGGCGGCTCGCCTGGTGTGCTGCACGGCAACCGCACCTACCTGCTGCAGGACGCCAACGGCCAGATCATCGAGACGCATTCGGTATCGGCCGGCCTGGACTACCCCGGCGTCGGTCCCGAGCACGCCTGGCTCAAGGACAGCGGCCGCGCGCAGTACGTGCCGATCACCGACGAGGAAGCGCTCAAGGCCTTCCACGACTGCTGCCGCATCGAGGGCATCATCCCGGCATTGGAGTCCAGCCACGCCATCGCCTATGCCTGCAAGCTGGCGCCGACGCTGCCCAAGGACAAGCTGCTGCTGGTGAACCTGTCCGGCCGCGGCGACAAGGACATGCACACGGTGGCCGAGCGCGCGGGGCTCAAGCTCTGATGCGCGCGCTGCCTCATACCGCCGTGCTGGCCGTGGGCGGGGCGGATGCCCTGCCTGGCCACCCCGAAGCGCCGCCGCTGCAGTTGTTCCAGGAAGACATGTTCGAGGGCATTGCCCGCCTGCCGGACGGCTCGGTCGACCTGATCGTCGCCGATCCGCCCTATGGGCTGGGCAAGGACTACGGCAATGACTCCGACCTGCTGTCGGGCCAGGAGTATCTCGACTGGTCCGAGCGCTGGATGGACGCGGTCGTGCCCAAGCTCGCGCCCAGGGGCACGCTCTACCTGTTCTGCACCTGGCAGTATTCGCCCGAGCTGTTCGTGATGCTCAAGCGGCGCCTGACTATGATCAACGAGATCATCTGGGATCGCCGCGTGCCCAGCATGGGCGGCACCACGCGCAAGTTCTCGTCGGTGCACGACAACATCGGCTTCTTCGCCCGCGCGCGCGACTACTACTTCGATCTCGACCCGGTCCGCATCCCGTACGACCCCGAGACCAAGAAGGCGCGCAGCCGCCCGCGTTTCGAGGGCAAGAAGTGGCTGGAGGTGGGCTACAACCCGAAGGACCTGTGGAGCATCTCGCGCATCCACCGCCAGGACCCGGAGCGTGCCAACCACCCGACGCAGAAGCCGCTGGAGATCGTCGAGCGCATGGTGCTGTCGAGCTGCCCGCCGGGCGGCCTGGTGCTGGATCCGTTTGCCGGCAGCGGCACCACCGCGGTGGCCTGCCTGCGCCACGGCCGACGCTTTGTCGGCTACGAGATCAACCCGGAATACGTGCAGGTGGCGTGCGCACGCGTGTCAGCCGCCGCGCTGGCAATGCCGGCCATCGAGCCCGACGTCACCCCAACCCTGGCTGCCGCCAACGACGATGCCTCGCCGGCGCCGCGGCCTCACCTGATTCCCTGATATGTCCCGTATCCAGAAGACGTTCGCGGCGCTGGCCGCGCAGCAGAAGAAGGGCCTGATTCCGTTTATCACCGCCGGCGATCCCGAGCCGGGCCTGACCGTGGCGCTGATGCACGCGCTGGTGGCGGGCGGCGCCGATGTGATCGAGCTGGGCGTGCCGTTCTCCGACCCGATGGCCGATGGCCCGGTGATCCAGCGTGCGTCGGAGCGCGCGCTGGCGCAGGGCGTGTCGCTGACGCAGGTGCTGCAATGGGTGCGCGAGTTCCGCCAGACCAACGCCGATACCCCGGTGGTGCTGATGGGCTATGCCAACCCGATCGAGCGCATGGGCGAGCAGGCCTTTGCCGCGGCCGCGCGCGAAGCTGGCGTGGACGGCGTGCTGGTGGTCGACTATCCGCCTGAGGAGTGCGAGTCCTTCGCCACGCTGATGCGCGACAACGGCATGGACCCGATCTTCCTGCTGGCACCGACCTCCACCGATGCGCGCATCGAAGCGGTGGCCCGCGTGGCCAGCGGCTATCTTTACTACGTATCGCTCAAGGGAGTGACCGGCTCGGCCGCGATCGACCTGGACAGCGTGGCGGCGCGCCTGCCGCTGATCAAGCAGCACGCCAACCTGCCGGTGGGTGTAGGCTTCGGCATCCGCGACGCGCAGACCGCGCGCGCGATCGGCAGCGTGGCCGATGCCGTGGTGATCGGCAGCCGCCTGGTGCAGTTGCTGGAAGACACGCCGCGCGAGCAGGCGGTGGCGACGCTGCAGGCGTTTATCGCCGAGATCCGCCAGGCGCTGGACAGCTGAAGTGATGTAATCCCGGCCTGAGGGTGGCCAAGAAGTGGTGCGCCGTCCGCAATCGGCGTGTTCCGCTTAGAGGTCACCGGGCCGGCGTGGTAAATTCGCGGGTTGATTCCCTGCCATCTGCCGAGATGCGTCCCGTAAAGGGGTTTGCCGGCGGACCGCAGCTATCCGAAAGGAGCTTTCATGAGCTGGTTGGATAAACTCCTCCCTCCCAAGATTCAACAGACCGACCCCCGCACCCGTAAGGGCATCCCGGAAGGGTTGTGGGTCAAGTGCCCGTCGTGCGAGTCCACCCTGTACCGGACCGACGTCGAGGCCAACCTGCACGTCTGCCCCAAGTGCGACCACCACATGCGCATCAATGCGCGTGCCCGCCTGGACGCACTGCTGGACGCCGAAGGC
Organism: Ralstonia pickettii; assembly: GCA_050987995.1. Taxonomy (GTDB): domain Bacteria; phylum Pseudomonadota; class Gammaproteobacteria; order Burkholderiales; family Burkholderiaceae; genus Cupriavidus; species Cupriavidus pickettii_B. Next base: position 3,238,192 of record CP158803.1, on the reverse strand, counting down.
CGCTATGAGATCGGCCAGGAGATCGTGCCGGTCGACGCGCTCAAGTTCAAGGACTCCAAGAAGTATCCGGACCGCATCAAGGCCGCCATGGACGAGACCGGCGAGACCGACGCCATGGTCGTGATGGGCGGTGCGATCCACACCATCCCGGTGGTGGTGAGCTGCTTCGAGTTCGAGTTCATGGGCGGTTCGATGGGCTCGGTGGTCGGCGAGCGCTTCGTGCGCGGCGCGCAGGCCGCGCTCGAGCAGAAGGTGCCGTTCATCTGCTTTACCGCCACCGGCGGCGCGCGCATGCAGGAAAGCCTGCTGTCGCTGCTGCAGATGGCCAAGACCACCGCCATGCTGAACCAGCTGAGCGCGGCCAAGCTGCCGTTTATCAGCGTGCTGACCGACCCGACCATGGGCGGCGTGTCGGCCAGCTTCGCCTTCCTGGGCGACGTGGTGATCGCCGAGCCCAAGGCGCTGATCGGCTTTGCCGGCCCGCGCGTGATCGAGCAGACCGTGCGCGAGAAGCTGCCGGAAGGCTTCCAGCGCTCGGAGTTCCTGATCCAGAAGGGCGCCATCGACATGATCGTCGACCGCCGCAAACTGCGTGCGGAACTGGCGCAGCTGCTGGCGCTGCTGCAGAAGCAGCCGGCCGACGCGGTGGCCTGACGCCACCATGCATGGCAGCAAGGAGGGCGCGGGTGGTTGACGCGCCTTTCGCATTTCTTGGTCGCCTTGTCGGCCCGTTTTTCCTGTCGGCGCCGCGCCTGCCCTTGACTTTGCGGGTCCCTGGCCGAATCTGGTAGCAATAGCTTTCCTCGCACCCGCTTTTCTCGCAACCCGTACATGCCTGTCTTCCACACGCTCCCCGAATGGCTCGCCCATCTCGAAACCGCCCATCCCGTGGGCATCGACATGGGCCTGACGCGCATCACGCGCGTGAAGGAAGCCCTCGGGCTGCGCATCGACGCGGTGGTGTTCACGGTAGGCGGCACCAACGGCAAGGGTTCCACTTGCGCGATGCTCGAACGCATCCTGCTGGAAGCCGGCTACAAGGTGGGCTGCCATACCTCGCCGCACCTGATCTCGTTCAACGAGCGCGCGCGCATCAACGGCGAAATGGCCACCGATGCGCAGCTGCTGCTGCATTTCGAGGCGGTCGAGCGCGCGCGCACCAGCTTTGCCGACCCCATCAGCCTGACGTACTTCGAGTTCACCACGCTGGCGATCATCCATGCCTTCGCCGCGGCCGGGCTGGACGCGATCCTCCTGGAGGTGGGCTTGGGCGGGCGGCTCGATGCGGTCAACGTGATCGATACTGACTGCGCCGTGATCACCAGCGTGGATATCGACCACACCCAGTACCTGGGCCACACGCGCGAGGAGATCGGCTTCGAGAAGGCCGGGATCTTCCGCCCGGGCGTGCCGGCGATCTGCGGCGACCCGGTGCCGCCCAAGTCGCTGGTGGCGCACGCCGAGGCCATCGGCGCCGAACTGTGGCTGGTGGGCCGCGATTTCCACTTCCAGGCCGCCAAGGGCCAGGAACGCCAGCAGTGGGACTGGAGCGGCGGCGACCGCAAGCTCAATGGCCTGGGCTACCCGGCGCTGCGCGGCGCCAACCAGCTGCTCAATGCCGCCGCGGCACTGGCCGCGCTGCAGGCCATGCGCCCGCGCCTGCCGGTGAGCGCGCAGGAAGTGCGCAACGGACTGGCCTTCGTCGAACTGCCGGGGCGCTTCCAGGTGCTGCCGGGACGGCCCGCGGTGATCCTCGACGTGGCGCACAATCCGCACGCGGCCGCCACGCTGGGGCAGAACCTGGAGAACATGGGCTTCTTCCGCTACACCTATGCGGTATTTGGCGCGATGCAGGACAAGGACATCGCCGGCGTGCTGCAGCACGTGGCCGACAAGGTCGACCACTGGTGCCTGTGTGACCTGCCCACCGAGCGCGCCGCCAGCGCCGCCGACATTCTGGCCAAGCTGGAAGCGGGCGGTTTCCGCCCCGGCCCGGACGCCACCGCGGCCTGTTTTTCCAGCCCGGAGGCGGCATTCCGCGACGCCATCGAGCGAGCCACCGAGAATGATAGAATTCTGGTCTTCGGATCGTTCTATACCGTCGCCGGCGTGATGGCCTACCGGGCCACGCAGGCGAACTGAGGCGCCAGGACCCTCCTGCGCTGAAGGACTAATCCCGGCAGTCATGGGCGCTCTCTGAGCGGCAAACGCAACGATCGGCCCCAATGGCCGTCGCACCGAACCAATCTATGGGCCTGCTTTCGCTGTTTTCTTCCCGCAAGGGCAACGACCCGGCACCAGAGCGTGCGCGGCGCCAGCGCACCGACCCGGGTGCAGGCATTGCCTCGTCGCGCCGCCTGGCCGATGAATATGCCGACGACACGCTGGACCCTGAATTCCCACAGAAACAGCGCGCACGCCGCCGCCTGATCGGCGCCGTGGTGCTGGTGGTGGCCGCCGTGATCGTGCTGCCGATCGTGTTCGAGACCAAGCCGCGGCCGGTATCCGAGGATGTCTCGGTAAAGGTCGCAAACGGGGTGACCGGCGGACAGGGTGGCTCGCATAAGCCCCGCGTGGAGCCGCGCAAGGCCGATCCGCTGCCGCCCGCGCCGGCGGCGCGCAATGATGCCGCGGCACTGGATGCCGGCGAGGAAATCGTCAGCGCGCCGCAGAAGCCCGCGACCGCTGCCGCTGCGGCCGCCGACAAGCCCGCACAGAAGGCCGAAGCCAGGCCTGAAGCGAAGCAAGGCAGCGGCAAGTACCTGATCCTGATCGGCGCGTTCTCGTCCGAAGAGCGGGCGAAGGACTGGCTGGCCAAGCTCAAGGCGAGCAAGGTGCCGGCTTACGTCGAAAAGAAGGTGCTGGCCGATGGCGAGCGTATCCTGCTGCGCGCCGGTCCCTTCAGCGACCGCGAAGCCGCCGACGCCGCCGACAAGCGCGTGCGCTCGGTGGGCCTGACCTCGCGGGTCGTGGAACAGTAAAGGGCCAGCGCGGCCGGCGCCGGGTGCAGTGCCTGGCGCGGCCGCAAGCAACGATGCAGCCGACTTTCTTCGATTACGCCGTGGTGTTCATCCTGCTGGCCTCGGCCATGCTGGGTGTGCTGCGCGGCCTGGTGCGCGAGGTGCTGTCGCTGATCGGCTGGGTGGTGGCGTTCTGGGTGGCGTTCCGCTACGGCGCGGTGGCCGCGGGCTGGATGCCCGAGTCGCTGCCCGGCGGCGAACTGGCCCGCCATGCGCTGGCCTTCGTGGTGCTGCTGATCGGCACCGTGCTCGGGGCCTCGCTGGCCGGCATGGTGGTCGGGCAACTGCTGGAGACCACGGGGCTCAAGCCGGCCGACCGCGGGCTCGGGCTGATGTTCGGATTGCTGCGCGGCGCGCTGCTGGTGATGGTGATGGTCACGCTGGCCAGCCTGACGAAATTGCCGCAAGAACCGTTCTGGCGCGATGCGGTGAGCCGTCCTTATGTGATGCAGGCCATGGAATCGGTGAAGCCATGGCTGCCGCCGGAACTGGCGAAGTACGTCAAGACATGAAGCCGGGCATGGTGCCCGGTCGGTAGTACGCAGGCCTTTGGGTCCGGGGGATTTCCGGACCAGGCTGCGCCCCCTGATTCAAAGCCTTTCCTGGGAGCTTGGCAATGTGCGGTATCGTCGGTGTGGTTTCAGCCACGCCTGTCAACCAATTGATTTACGACAGCCTGCTGTTGTTGCAACATCGCGGACAGGATGCTGCCGGCATCGCCACCGCCAACGGCAGTACCTTCCACATGCACAAGGCCAACGGCCTGGTGCGCGATGTCTTCCGTACCCGCAACATGCGCGGCCTGCCGGGTGCCGCCGGCATCGGCCAGGTGCGCTACCCGACCGCCGGCTCGGCGTCGAGCGAGGAAGAAGCGCAGCCGTTCTACGTCAACGCGCCGTATGGCGTGATCCTGGCGCATAACGGCAACCTGACCAACTGGCAGCAGCTGCGCGAAGAGATGTTCCGTCGCGACCGCCGCCACATCAACACGCACTCCGATACGGAAGTGCTGCTGAACGTGCTGGCCGACGAACTGCAGCGTGCCAGCAGCGGCATGGCGCTGGACCCGGACACCATCTTCACGGCAGTGAGCGGCCTGCACCGCCGCGTGCGCGGCTCGTACGCGATCGCCGCGCAGATCGCCGGCTACGGCATGCTGGCCGTGCGCGACCCGTTCGGCATCCGCCCGCTGTGCCTGGGCAGCATCGAGACCCCGACCGGCAAGGAATGGATGGTGGCGTCGGAGTCGGTGGCGCTGGAAGGCATCGGCTACAAGCTCGAGCGCGACGTGGCGCCGGGCGAGGCGATCTTCATCGACCTGGACGGCAAGCTCTACAGCAAGCAGTGCGCCGACAACCCGGTGCTGACGTCGTGCATTTTCGAGTATGTCTACCTGGCCCGCCCGGATTCGTGCATCGACGGCGTGCCGGTGTACGACGCGCGCCTGCGCATGGGCGACTACCTGGCCGAGAAGATCCGCGAGGAAGTGTCGGCCGGCGACATCGACGTGGTGATGCCGATCCCCGATTCCAGCCGCCCGGCCGCGATGCAGGTGGCTAACCGCCTGGGCGTGAACTACCGCGAAGGCTTCTTCAAGAACCGCTACGTCGGCCGCACCTTCATCATGCCCGGTCAGGCCGTGCGCAAGAAGTCGGTGCGCCAGAAGCTCAACGCCATGGGCGTCGAGTTCAAGGGCAAGAACGTGCTGATCGTCGACGACTCGATCGTGCGCGGCACGACCTCGTTCGAGATCGTGCAGATGGCGCGCGACGCCGGCGCCAACAAGGTGATCTTCGCCTCGGCCGCGCCGCCGGTGAAGTTTCCCAACGTGTACGGCATCGACATGCCGACGCGCAGCGAACTGGTGGCGCATGGCCGCACGCACGAAGAGATCGCGAAGATCATCGGCGCGGACAAGCTGGTGTACCAGGACGTGGAAGCGATGAAGCAGGCGGTGCGCGACATCAACCCCGCGCTGAAGGACTTCGATGCGTCGTGCTTCGATGGCCGCTACATCACCGGCGATATCGACGAGGCCTACCTGGACCGCCTGGAAACGGCGCGCAGCCTGGCCGACCGCGAAGGCAACGGTGGCGATACCGAGCGCTCGCAACTGCACCTGCAGCGCTCCGGCGGCAACGAGTAAGCCGCTGCCCGCCGCTTTTCCCGCGCGTTCCGCGCGTTGACGAATGTGCAGCCCGGCCGTAACATGGCCGGGCGTCGATTTGATAGTCAGCTTGCGGACGCGGGTCCAGCCCGAAACAGCTAAAGAGATGGCGGTCAGCAACGTTTGCCGATTTACGCAGCCCACAAGGTGCCTGCGCAATTGGCCGACCCACCGCCACAGCCTGCCGAAGGCCTCCGCAGAACAGCAAGCCCGTCGATCCGACTACCCGATCGCACGGGCTTTTTTCATGGCCGGCCGCTTGTTCACCGCACAGGCGGCCGCTTGTCGAAACCATTGCATTCGCGCGGGTACGACCGCGCCACCAGCATGAACGAACCGCTCAATCCCGAATCGCTCGGCATCGATACCCTTGGCGTGCGCGCCGGCACGCTGCGCAGCGAATTCATGGAGCACTCCGAGGCCATTTACCTGACCTCGAGCTTCTGCTTCAACAGCGCCGCCGAGGCCGCCGAACGCTTCGCCAACTCGGAAGAGGGCTTCACTTACTCGCGCTTCACCAACCCCACCGTGTCGATGTTCCAGTCGCGGCTGGCCGCGCTGGAAGGCGCGCAGGCCTGCATGGCCACCGCCTCGGGCATGAGCGCGATCCTGTCGGTGGTGCTGTCGTCGATGCAGGCGGGCGACCACCTGGTCAGCTCGCGCGCGATCTTCGGTTCGACCATGACGCTGTTCGGCAATATCTTCTCGAAGTTCGGCGTCGAGACCACCTTCGTCGACCCGAGCGACCTGAACGCGTGGCGCGCCGCGGTGCGCCCGAACACCAGGCTGTTCTTCCTGGAGACGCCGTCGAATCCGCTGACCGAAGTGGCCGATATCGCCGCAGTGGCCGACATCGCCCACGACGCGGGCGCGCTGCTGGTGGTCGACAACTGCTTCTGTTCGCCGGCGCTGCAGCAGCCGATGAAGTTCGGCGCCGATATCGTGGTGCATTCGGCCACCAAGCATATCGACGGCCAGGGCCGGGTGCTGGGCGGCGCGGTGCTGGGCACGCACGATTTCATCATGGGCAAGGTGTTCCCGTTCGTGCGCACTGCCGGCCCGACGCTGTCGGCGTTCAACGCCTGGGTGCTGCTCAAGGGCATGGAGACGCTGGCGATCCGCATGGAGCGCCATTCGGCCAGCGCGCTGGCGCTGGCGCAGTTCCTGGAATCGCATCCGGCGGTGGCGCGCGTGTTCCACCCCGCGCTGAAGTCGCACCCGCAGCATGAGATCGCGATGCGCCAGCAAAGCGGCGGCGGCGCGATCGTGTCGTTCGAACTGAAGGGCGCCACTCCCGAGCAGCAGCGGGCCAATGCCTGGCGCGTGATCGACAACACCCGGCTGTGCTCGATCACCGGCAACCTGGGCGATACCCGCACCACCATCACGCACCCGTACACCACCACGCACGCGCGCGTGAGCCCCGAGGCCAAGGCGGCCGCGGGCGTGGGCGAAGGGCTGATCCGCCTGGCGGTGGGGCTGGAGTCGGTCGAGGACCTGAAGGCCGACCTGCTGCGCGGCCTGGGCGACTGAGGGCTTACTGCGCCGGCTGTGGCGGCTGTGCAGGTTGTGGCGACGGGGGCGGCGCGGGTTCGTCGCTGCCGGCCACGGCCTTCACGCCTGCCGCCGTGACGTCGTAGGTGGTGCTGACCGCGGTCGTCGCCACGCTGACGGCGGCTGATCCGACGGTAGCCACCGTCGACACCGCGGCACTGCCCACAGCCATCACCATGCAACCGGCCAGTGACGCCGTGGCGCATGCGGCCGCCAGCGCCAGGACGGTGCGCTGCAAGGTGGCGGAATCTCCGCTATCGTTGCGCACGTTACGACGCAATCCGAGAAATCGATATGGCATGGACACTGCTGGCCCTGGCGGGGCTGTTCGAGGTGGTGTGGGCAATCGGGCTGAAGTACACCGAAGGTTTTACGCGGCTGGTGCCCAGCGTCATCACGCTGATCGGCATGGCCATCAGCGTGGTGCTGCTGGCGCTGGCGCTGCGGCATATCCCGGTCGGGACCGGCTATGCGGTCTGGACCGGGATTGGCGCGGTCGGCACCGCGATCCTCGGCATCATACTCTTCAATGAGCCCGCCACCGCGGCGCGGCTGGCCTGCATCGGCCTGATCGTGTGCGGGATTGCCGGCTCAAGCTGGCGGGCAGCGCCTGAAGCCCGGCGGGTCCTTGTCAGCGCAGCAGGCGCCTGCGCAGCAGGATCAGCGAAGCGACCAGCGCAACCACCGCGTACGCGCCCAATACCGCCACGTGCAGGCCGGCATCCTCCAGCGGCCGTCCCAGCATCAGCGGCCGGATCAGCGCCACCGCATGCGCCAGCGGCAATAGCTTGGTCCCTGCCTGCACGCCTTCGGGCAACTGCTCCAGCGGGAAGAACACGCCGGACAGCAGCAGCATCGGCGTCATCACCAGGGTCTGGTAGAACATGAAGAAGTCATAGCTCGGCGCCAGCGCGGTGACGATCATTGCCAGCGCGGCAAAGGCGATGCCGGCCAGCACGATCACCGGTAGCGCCAGCAGCGCGCCGGGCATCTGCGCATAACCGAGCGCACCCGCCACCAGCATGATCGCCAGACCCGACAGCACCGCCTTGCTGGCCGCCCAGAAGATCTCGCCCAGCACCACGTCGCCCAGCGTCAGCGGGGCGTGCATGATCGCTTCCCAGGTGCGCTGCACATGCATGCGCGAGAACGCCGAGTACATCGACTCGAAGCTGGCCGACATCATCACGCTCGATGCGGTGGTGCCCGCGGCGAGGAAGGCGATATACGACACGCCGCTGACCTGGCCAACCATCAGCCCCAGCCCGAAGCCGAGGCCGAACAGGTAGATCATCGGGTCGGCCAGGTTGCCGATCATCGACGGGATGGCCAGCTTCCTCCACACCATGTAGTTGCGGTACCAGACCATCATCCAGTTGCGCATATTGCGCGGCAGCAGCGGCTGCGGATAGGTCTGGCGCACGCCGGAGGCGGCAGTGTCCCGGGTGGCCACGGCAGGGGTGTTATCGGAGGCATCCGCGCGGGGATCCTGTTCGCTCATGTCAGTCCCTCGGTTCAGTCCCGCATCTCGCGGCCGGTCAGCTTGAGGAACACGTCCTCCAGGTTGGCCGGGCGGTGCAGGTAGCGCACGCCGCTCCTGCCGTGCAGCGCCGCCAGCAGCGGGGCGGGCTCGCGCACGTAGCAGAACAGCGTCTCGCCGCTCATTTCGGTGCGCTGCGCCAGCGGCGTCAGGCTGCCGCGCAGCGTGTCCAGTTCATCGCCATAGACTTCGACCACATCGCAGCCGATCTGGCTGTCGATCAGTTCGTGCGGCTTGCCTTCGGCAATCTTGCGGCCGCCGTCGATCACGCACAGGTAGTTGCACAGGCGTTCGGCCTCTTCCATGAAGTGCGTGGTCAGCAGGATGGTCTTGCCGCTGGCCATCAGCGACTTGAGCCGCTCCCAGATCAGGTGGCGCGCCTGCGGGTCCAGGCCCGTGGTCGGCTCGTCCATCACCAGCAGGTCGGGGTCGTTGATCAGTGCGCGCGCCACGGTCAGGCGCCGGCGCATGCCGCCAGAGAGGTCGCGCACCTGTGCATCGGCACGGTTCTCCAGCCGGGCGAATTCCAGCAGCATCGGCACGCGCCGCTCGATCTCGGCCGACGACAGCCCGAAGTAGCGGCCGAAGATGCGCAGGTTCTCGATTACCGAGAAGTCCGGGTCGAGGTTGTCGAACTGCGGCACCACGCCCACACGCATGCGCGCCTGCGGCGCGCGCTCGGGGATGGGCTCGCCGCACAGCGTCAGCGTGCCGGCCATGGGCGTGGTCAGGCCCAGCAGCAGGCGCAGCGTGGTGGTCTTGCCGGCCCCGTTGGGGCCGAGCAGGCCGAAGCACTGGCCGCGAAACACCTGGAGGTCGAGGTCGTCGACCACGACCGTGTCGCCGTATTGCTTGCGCACCTTGCGCAACTCGAGGATGGCAGTCAAGGCAGGATCCGGTGGGCGCCCCCGGAGGGGGCGCAATATCCGCCATTATGCCGGTCATCGGCGCTTCGCTCAGGTGGCGCAGTGCAGCAAAAGCCGCGAGGGCGACGGCACGCCCTGCGCGCGGGCATAAAAAAACCGCCAGCGAACTGGCGGTCTTTTTAGCGAAGCTTGCCCGAATCAGTACATCTTCTTCGGCAGCATCTGCATGCGCAGGCGCTTGCGCAGGCGTGCTTCGGCGGCCTTCTTCTTGCGCTTGCGCTCGGTCGTCGGCTTCTCGTAAGCGGTACGGCTCTTGAGTTCAACGATCAGGCCAGTCTGCAGAATGGCGCGACGGAAGCGCCGCATTGCAACTTCAACGGGCTCACCGGGTTTCAAGACGATCTTAGTCAATTCAGTCCTTTAGGGGATTGCCGCCATGGCGGCTGGTTCACACGGGGGGAAACTGCGGTCGCCGGAGCGACTGGTATTGCACGCCAGGCTAATGCCCGGGTGCGCCCCCGCGAACCTGAAAGATGTGGACGTTTCAGTCCGTGCAACCAGTGTCAGGGGTGATAGCGCCAGGTCCGAATCCAACTGGAGCCTGACAGTACCGGTTTCCATGAATGCTATACGCCCGTAACTATGGCATGTATACGACGACACTGTCAAGAATGCCGTGCAATGCGCAATGTCGGCTGCCTGTCATTCGGGGCAAATAGTCGTGTTCGGGCCACACTATAAGGAGGCCGGCAGAAATTTGCGGGCTGACTATCAGGATGCCACAGCGGTGGCCAGCATAACCGGTGTGCGCCGCCCGCCGCCTGCGTGGCACAATCTGTCTGCGCCCCTACAGCCGCCAGGTCAGGGCGCGCCCACCATGCCTGAGCCGCGCCAACCCGACCAACGCCCCGACCCCGACCAGCTGCTGCAGCGCATGCAGGCCGCCGGCGAGCGTGCCGCGCGCGGGCGATTGCGCATCTACTTCGGCGCTTCCGCCGGGGTGGGCAAGACCTTCGCCATGCTGGCCGCGGCACGCGCGCAGCGGGAGCAGGGCAGTGACGTGGTGGTCGGCGTGGTCGAATGCCACGGCCGCGCCGAGACCGAGGCGCTGGCCACCGGCATCGAGCGCGTGCCGCTGCGCCGCGAAGCCTACCATGGTCGCACGCTGCAGGAATTCGATCTCGACGCGGCGCTCGCACGCCGCCCCGCACTGATCCTGGTGGACGAACTGGCGCACACCAACGCGCCAGGCAGCCGCCACCCCAAGCGCTGGCAGGACATCGTCGAACTGCTGGCGGCCGGCATCGACGTCTGGACTACGGTGAACGTCCAGCACCTGGACAGCCTCAACCAGGCGGTGGCCGGCATCACCGGCATCCGCGTGCGCGAGACCGTGCCCGATGCGGTCTTCGACGATGCCGATGAAGTCGTTCTGGTCGATCTGCCCGCCGATGAACTGCTGCGCCGCCTGCGCGAAGGGCGCGTCTACGTGCCAGACCAGGTGCGCCACGCGGTGCGCAACTTCTTCCGCAAGGGCAACCTGATCGCGCTGCGCGAACTGGCGCTGCGCCGCACCGCCGACCGCGTCGACGACGATGTGCGCGCGTACCGGCAAGAGGCGTCGATCGGGCCCGTGTGGCGCACGCGCGAAGCGGTGCTGGCCTGCATCGGCCATGGCAGCGACGCCGCGCAGGTGGTGCGCAGCGCGCGCCGTTTGGCCGGGCAGCTCGACTGCGGCTGCCATGTGGTGACGGTGGCGGCGCCGCGGCTGGCGCCGGTGCCTGATGCGCAGCGCAAACTGCTCGATGAAGCGATGCGGCTGGCCGAAGCGCTGGGCGCGCGCACCGAGACGCTCGCAGGCAGCGACATGGTCGCCGCGGTCGCCGGCTATGTGCGGCGCCACAACCTGACCAAGGTGGTGATCGGCCGCACGCCGGCGCGCTGGGCTGCGGGCGATGCCTCGCTAATCGGACGTGCGCGCACGCTGCTGGCACGTGCGCTGGCGCCGTGGCTGGGCGCGCGCGCCTGGCTGTTCGGCCGGACCAGCTTTGCCGATGCGCTCAGCGCGGCGTGTCCGGAAATCGATGTGATGCGCGTGGCGGCGGACAACGCCCACCCTGACATGCCCCGCGAGGCGCGCATGCCGCCGGGCACCGAGCCGCCGCAGGACGAAGCCCGGCCCTCGCATCTTGCCGGCATGCTGTGGGCCGTGGCCTGGTGCGCCGGCGCCACCGCGCTGTCCGCGCTGGCGCGGCCGTGGTTCGACCTGGTCAATATCGCCATGCTGTTCCTGCTGGTGGTGGCAGGCGTGGCGCTGCGGCACGGCCGTGCCGCGGGGGCGTTCGCATCGGCGGTGGCGGTGGGGGCCTTCGATTTTTTCTTCGTGCCGCCCAAGCTGTCGTTTGCCGTCAGCGACGCGCAGTACCTGGTGACCTTCCTGGTAATGCTGTCGGTCGGGCTGGTGATCGGCCAGCTGACCGCCGGGCTGCGCGAGCAGGCCCGGGTGTCGGTGCAGCGCGAGACCGACGCGCGCACGCTGTACGAACTGGCGCGCGAGCTGTCGGCGGCGCTGACCGGCGCGCAGATCGTCGCCATCGGCAGCCGCTTCCTGCGCGCGGCGTTCGATGCGCGTGCGGCCTTCTTCCTGGCCGGCGCGGAGGGCCGGCTGCTGCCGGCGGTGATCGGTCCGGAGGCCGGCGGCACGCGGCAGAGCGACGCGATCGACCACGTGCTGGCGCAATGGGTGTTCGACCACGGCCAGCCCGCCGGCACCGGCACCGACACGCTGCCCTCCGGCACCGTGCTGTACCTGCCGCTGAAGGCGCCGATGCAGGTGCGCGGCGTGCTGGCGGTGGAACCGCGCACCTGGCGTGCGTTGGCTGAGCCGACGTTGCGGCGGCAGGTCGAGGTCTTCGCCACGCTGATCGCGATTGCGATCGAGCGGCTGCACTATGTCGAGGTCGCGCAGCAGGCGCTGCTGACCATGGAATCTGAGCGCCTGCGCAGTTCGCTGCTGGCCGCGGTCTCGCATGACCTGCGCACGCCGCTGACCAGCCTGATCGGCATGGCCGAGGCCTTGCAGCGTGGCACGCCCCTGGCGCCGGAAGTCGCGAACACCGTCGGCGCGATGCGCGATCAGGCGCGGCGCATGCATGCGATGGTCGCCAACCTGCTCGACATGGCCCGGCTGCAGGACCCCAATGTGACGCTGCGCAAAGAGTGGCAGTCGTTCGAGGAACTGGCCGGCGCGGCGCTGGCGTCTTTGCGCGATGCGCTGGCGCGGCACCCTGTGATGGTTGCCGACCTGTCGGGATTGCCGCTGGTGGAATGCGACGGCGTGCTGATGGAGCGCGTGCTGTGCAACCTGCTGGAGAATGCGGCCAAGTACACCGCGCCGGGCACCGAGATCCGCGTGCGCGGCGAGGTCTATGACGATGCCGTGCACCTGGTGGTCGAGGACGACGGTCCTGGCGTGCCGGCCGCGATGGCACGGCAGGTGTTCGAGAAATTCACGCGCGGCGAGAGCGAATCCGCCACCGCCGGCGTGGGTTTGGGTCTGGCCGTATGCGAGGCCATCGTACAGGCACATGGCGGCAGCATCCGTGTCGAACCGGTGCATCCGCAGGCAGGGACCGGCGCACGCTTCGTGGTGACAATGCCGCGCGGCAATCCCCCGGTGCTGGAGCCGGAAGCGGCCGGGATGCCGGCCTGAATCTAAATCTCTCAAGGATCCGACGAGCGATGCCATTCGAGTTCGCGCCCACGGTGCTGCTGGTAGAAGACGAGCCCCATATCCGCCGCTTCGTGCGCGCGGCGCTGCAGGACGAGGGCTGCACCGTGCATGAGGCCGAAACGCTGCAGCGCGGCCTGATCGAGGCCGGCACGCGCCAGCCTGACCTGGTGATCCTGGACCTCGGCCTGCCCGACGGTGACGGTATGTCGATGATCGGTGAGTTGCGCACCTGGACCGAGGTGCCGGTGCTGGTGCTGTCCGCGCGCACCGACGAGACCGAGAAGATCCGCGCGCTCGACGCCGGCGCCGACGACTACCTGACCAAGCCCTTTGGCGTGGGCGAACTGGTGGCGCGCCTGCGCGTGCTGCTGCGCCGGCATGCGCGCAGCGGGGCGCAAGGCCGGGCGCAGGTGGCGTTTGGCGACATCGCCGTGGACCTGGCCAATCGCCAGGTCACGCGTGCGGGCGAGCCCGTGCACTTGACGCCGATCGAATACCGGCTGCTGGCCGTGTTGCTGGCGCATCGCGGCAAGGTGATGACCCACCGCGAGCTGCTGCGCGAGGTGTGGGGGCCGTCGCATGCCGAAAGCAGCCAGTACCTGCGCGTCTATATGGGGCACTTGCGCCACAAGCTCGAGGCCGATCCGGCCCGGCCCGCCTACTTGCTGACCGAGATCGGCGTGGGCTACCGCTTCGCCGGCTAGGCCCCGGCGTCACTCCTGGATACCCACTGTGCAGATCACGCCTTGCGTGAGGCCGGCGCTCGCCCTGCCGTCGTCCCGGTAAACCCGCGATCGGCCGGAAATGGTTTGACGGATCAATTCATATGTATAAACTAATATTCATAAATATGAATTCTACGCCATCCCGTTGGCGAGCCCTTACAGGAGCACAGCGTGCAGGACAGTCCGGTTTATTTCATCTCGACCGACGAGGTCGAGGGCTACCACCCCGCCAACCATGTCGGCACGCTCAACCGCCGGCTCATCGGGCCCGAAACCGTAGGCTCACGCCATCTCGAGGTGATCCACGGCACCATCGAGAAGGGCAAGGGCGCGCTGCCGCACGCGCATCCCGGCATCGAGCAGGTCTGCTACGTGCTGGAAGGCCGCGCCGTGGCCGAGGTCGGCGGCCAGCGCAAGGAACTGGGCCCGGGCGACTGCTGCTTCTTCCCGCCGGATGAGATGCACGTGTTCACCGTCGTCAGCGATGAACCGGCCAAGATCCTGGTCATCTATTCCCCGCCGTACGAGGAGTCCCCCGAGCGCGTGATACGGCCCGCCTGAGCGTGGCCGTCCACGGCGAAGGTTCATAACTACAGGAGACAACGACCGTGAAGTGCTTCAAGAACGCATTTGCCAGCCTGGTGCTCGGGTGCACCGCCGCGCTGGCGCCGGTGGCCGCCGTGGCCGCCGATGAATTCCCGTCCAAGCCGCTGCGCCTGGTGGTGCCGTTCGCCGCCGGCAGCGGCACCGACGCCGTGGCGCGTCTTACTGCCAGACACCTGGGCGAGTCGCTGCAGCAGCCGGTGGTGGTGGACAACAAGCCGGGCGCCAACGGCACCATCGCCGCCGAGTTCGTCGCCAAGGCGCCGCCGGACGGTTACACGCTGTTCATGACCACCAACACCACGCATTCGGCGAATCCCTCGCTGATGAAGCAATTGCGCTATGACCCGGTCAAGGACTTCACTCCGGTCTCGCGCATGGGCAACCTGCCGTTCATGCTGGTGGTCAATCCCGCGCTGCCGGTGAAGACGCTGCGCGAATTCATCGACTACGCCAGGGCCCACCCGGGCATGAGCTACGCCAGCGGCAACAGCACCGGCATCGTCGCCGGCGCCACGCTGTCGAAGATGGCGGGGCTGAAGATGCTGCACGTGCCGTACAAGAGCACGCCGCCGGCCATGACCGATGTGATGGGTGGGCAGGTGCAGGCGATGTTCGTCGACTTCGCCGCCGGCATCGCCAACGTGCGTGCCGGCAAGCTGCGCGCGCTGGCGGTGACCACGGCGCAGCGCAGCGCGCTGCTGCCCGACCTGCCGCCGGTGGCCAGCGCACCCGAGCTGAAGGGTTTCGACATCACCTCCTGGAACGGCGTGTTCGCCCCGGCCGGCGTGCCCGCGCCAGTGGTGGAGCGGCTCAACCGCGAGCTGGTCGCCATTGCCACCAGCAAGCAGCATGCGGCGCAGTTCCACGCGCTGGGCTTCGAGCCGTTCGGCAGCACGCCGGCCGAGCTCAGCCAGTTTGTCGTGGCCGAACTGCAGAAGTGGTCGCGCCTGGTGAAGGACGCGGGCATCCAGCCGGAATGAGCACGCAACTGACAACAATACTCCGCAGGGAACGCATATGAATTTCGATCTCTCCGAAGACCAGGCATCGATCGTCGATGCCGTGCAGCAGGTCTGCACGCAGTTCGACATGGAGTACTGGGACCGGCTCGACAAGTCCGCCACCTATCCGCATGAGTTCTACAAGACGCTGTGCGAAGGCGGCTGGCTGGGCGTGGCCATGCCCGAGGCGTTTGGCGGCGCCGGGCTGGGCATCCTCGAGGCGGCGCTGGTGATGCAGACTATCTCGCAGTCGGGCGCGGGCATGACCGGCGCGTCCGCGGTGCATATGAACGTGTTCGGCCTGAACCCGGTGGTCGTGTTCGGCACTGACGAGCAGAAGGGCCGCTTCCTGCCGCCGCTGATCGCCGGCAAGGAGAAGGCCTGCTTCGGCGTGACCGAGCCCGATGCGGGGCTGGACACCACCAAGCTCAAGACCTTTGCGCGCAAGGTGCCGGGTGGCTATTCGGTGAGCGGGCGCAAGATCTGGATCTCCACTGCGCAGGTGGCCGACCGCATGCTGCTGCTGGCGCGCACCACGCCGCTGGAGTCGGTGAAGAAGTCGACCGAAGGGCTGTCGCTGTTCTACACCAAGGTCGACCGCAGCAAGATCGAGATCCGCGAGATCGACAAGATGGGCCGCGCCGCCGTCGATACCAACATGCTGTTTATCGACGACCTCTTCATTCCGGAAGAAGACCGCATCGGCGAAGAGAGCAAGGGCTTCGAGTACATCCTGCACGGGCTGAACCCGGAGCGCATCCTGATCGCCGCCGAGGCGATCGGGCTGGGCCGGGCGGCGCTGGCGATCGCCACGCAATACGCCAAGGAGCGCGTGGTATTCGGCCGCCCGATCGGCATGAACCAGGGCGTGCAGCATCCGCTGGCGCAGGCCTGGATGCAGCTCGAATCGGCCAACCTGATGATGCTCAAGGCCGCGGCGCGCTATGACGCCGGACAGTCGTGCGGCGCCGAAGCCAACGCGGCCAAGTACCTGGCCGCCGAGGCCGGCCATAACGCCTGCCAGACCGCGATCCTGACTTTGGGCGGCATGGGCTACTCGCGTGAATACCGCGTGGAGCGGCTGCTGCGCGAGTCCTACATCCCGCGCATCGCGCCGGTCAGCCCGCAGCTCATCATGTGCTTCATCGCCGAGCGCGTGCTGGGTTTGCCCAAGTCGTACTGAACGGGAGCGATGATGCCAGACGAGAAAGCGCAGGCTCCGGCCGCCACCGGGCCGCTGGCCGGCATCCGCGTGATCGACATGACCTCGGTCGCGATGGGACCGTATGCGACCCAGATCCTCGGCGACATGGGCGCCGAAGTCATCAAGGTCGAACCGCCCGCCGGCGACGTGTTCCGCCATGCCGAGCCGGCGCGGCATGCCGCGATGGGCGCCAGCTTCCTGAACCTGAACCGCAACAAGCAGTTCGTCGTGCTGGACGTGAAGCAGGCGGAAGACCTGGCCGCGCTGAAGGCGCTGATCGCCACCGCTGATGTCTTTGTCTCCAACGTGCGGCCGCAGTCGCTGCGCAAGCTCGGCCTGGACTATGCCTCGCTGCGCGCGGACCATCCGCGGCTGATCTACTGCGGCGCTTACGGCTATTCGGAGGAGGGCCCCTATGCGGGGGCGCCGGCCTTCGACGACATCATCCAGGCGCGCAGCGGCATGGCGCAGTTCCAGGGCGCCAATACCAACGAAGGCCCACAGTACGTCAATACCATCCTGGCCGACAAGGTGGCCGGGCTGACCGTGGCCTACGCGATCCCGATGGCGTTGTACGAGCGCGAGCGTTCCGGCCAGGGGCAGGCCATCGAGGTGCCGATGTTCGAGACGCTGGTGTCGTTCCTGGCCACCGAGCAGCTGGCCGGGCAGACCTTTATCCCGCCGCTGGGGCCGGCCGGCTATCCGCGCGTGATGTCGGCACACCGCAAGCCCTATCGCACGCGCGACGGCCATATCGCGTTGCTGCCTTACACTGGTGCGCAGTGGCAGCGCTTCTTCGATGTGTCGGGCCATGCGCAACTGGCGCGCGATCCGCGCTATGCCACGCCGGCCGCGCGCAGCGCCAATATCGATGCGCTCTACGCCACGCTGGCCGAGATCGTCGCGCAGCGCACCACCGCGGAATGGCTGGACCTGCTGCGTGATGCCGATATCCCGCACAGCGAAGTGCCGCACTTCGACACCCTGGCCGATGATCCGCACCTGCGCGCCACCGGCATGATGTTCGAGTACGACCATCCGAGCGAAGGCCGGCTGCGCGGCGTGGGCATTCCGACGCGCTTCTCGCGCACGCCTGGCAATATCCGCAGCTGGCCGCAGGCGTTGCCCGAGGGCAGGGAAGAGGAGGGGGACTGAGCGGCCTTTCCGAACAGCGCCGCCGCGTACAATCCCGGCCAAAGGATACTGAAGTCGAGGAAGCCAACGATGGCAGAACACGAACCGGCAGAAAAATCCGGTCACGCCAGCGTCAAGACCGCGCTGCGCGTGATCGAGATCATGGAGATCTATGCGCGCGAAGGACGCTCGCTGACGCTGACCGAGCTGGCCAAGCTGCTGGGCGCGCCCATGTCGAGCTGCCTGGGGCTGATCCGCACGCTGGCCTCGCTGGGCTACCTGTACGAAACCGGCCGCCGCCAGGGCTACTACCCGACGCGCCGGCTGCTCGATATCGCCCAGCGTATCGCGCGCAACGACCCGCTGCTCGAACGCGTGCAGCCGGTGCTGGAATCGCTGCGGGACGCCACCCGCGAGACCGTGATCTTCGGCAAGCTGCAGGATGACGGGCGCGTGCTGTACCTGGAGGTGCGCGAATCCTCGAATCCGGTGCGATATATCGCCGCGCCGGGCGAACTGCGCGATGCGCATGTGAATTCAATCGGCCGCGCCATCCTTGGCGCGATGCCGGCGGACACCCGCGCCGAACTGCTGGCCGGCGTGTCGTTTTCCTCGCGCACGGGGCGCACGGTGGACTCGCTGCGCGTCTTCGAAACCGCCATGCAGCAATGGCAGGCGCAAGGGTGGTATCCGAACTTCGGCGAGTCGTTTCCTGATCTCGGCGCGATCGCCATCCCGGTAGTCATCGGTGGCGTGACCTATGGCATGTCCGTGGCGGGGCCGCTGCATCGGGTCGAAGCCAATGCTGACGCCATTGTCGTGGCGCTGAAGGTCGCTGGCGGTTCGCTGCAGGGATAAGAAGGAAGGGGGCAGGCGTTGCGGCGGCCCGCAGGCTATCGTGACGTCTGTCGAGGCAGGACCACATCGAAGCGCGTTGCACGAATCGAAGCCCAAAACGAAAAAGCCCGGTGCATATGCACCGGGCTTCCGTATCGGTTGGCTCCCCGACCTGGGCTCGAACCAGGGACCTGCGGATTAACAGTCCGTCGCTCTACCGACTGAGCTATCGGGGAACAGCTGAGAAAAAAATTATAGCCAGTTTCTCTTTACTTCGTCAACACCTTTTCGACGTTTTGTTCTTGTCCGAAGGTATCTGGAAGCTTCCGGCTTGCTGTGTTCCACGATGGTGAAGGGCATCTCTGCCACCTTCAGGCCGTCGTGTTCAACAGCGAGGCCGCATTATAGCCATGGTTGCCGATTTGTGCCAGAAAAAAACCGCCTTGCGGCGGCTTTTTTCCTCAGCCCATGCAGCCGCTCAGTCGAACGCCGGCGATTCCACGCCGAGGATCTTGTGCAGCTTCGGCGAGGTGGTGGTGTACTGCATGTGGATCTTCTTCTCGGGGAAGATATACGGCGCAGCACCGAACGCGGCCAGTGCGGCCTCGTGGAAGCCCGACAGGATCAGTTTCTTCTTGCCGGGGTAGGTGTTGATGTCGCCCACCGCGAAGATGCCCGGGATGTTGGTCTCGAACTTCTCGGTGTCCACCTTGATCTGCTTGCGCTCCAGGTCCAGGCCCCACTCGGCGATCGGGCCGAGCTTGGGCGACAGGCCGAAGAACACCAGCAGGTCATCCAGCGGCAGGCGGCGGGTCACGCCGTCGGAGCCGGTCACCTTGATCTCGGTGAGCACGCCGTCCTTCTCTTCATAGCCGCCGATCTGGCCGACCAGGAACTGCATTTCCATCTGTTCGCACAGTTCCTTCATCTTGGCGACCGAGGCGGGCGCGGCGCGGAAGCCGTCGCGGCGGTGGATCATCACCACCGACTCGGCCTTGCCGACCAGGTCCAGCGTCCAGTCCAGCGCGGAGTCGCCGCCGCCGACGATCACCAGGTTGCGGCCGTGGAAGCGGCTCGGATCCTTGACGCGGTAGAACAGTTGCTTGCCGTCGAACTTGTCGAGGCCCTCGACCTTCAGCGTACGCGGCTGGAACGAGCCCACGCCGGCGGCGATAAAGATGGTCTTGGTAATAAAGCGGGTTCCGAGCGAGGTCTCGACGAAGAAGCGGCCGTCTTCACGGCGCTCCACGACGGCGACTTCCTGGCCCAGGTGGAAGGTGGGCTCGAACGGCTCGATCTGCTTGAGCAGGTTGTCGGTCAGTTCCTGGCCGGTGCAGATGGGCACGGCCGGGATGTCATAGATGGGCTTGTCCGGATACAGCTCGACGCACTGGCCGCCGACCACCTTCAGGGAATCGATGACGTGCGCCTTGATTTCGAGCAGGCCCAGCTCGAAGACCTGGAACAGGCCCACCGGACCGGCACCGACGATCAGCGCGTCGATTTCCAGCGGCTGGCCGCCGGCGGGGTGGCCGCCTTCGACCTGCCTGGTCGTGTCGGCAACGGGATTTGGAATGCTCAAGTCCATATTCGTCCTGATACGTTGGTGGGGCACCGTGTGCCCGGTATTGCGGAAAGCGCGTGGGGACGGCTTTCTTGTTCGTTCGTGTCAGCGCTGCAGGTACTGCAGCTTGTCGGTGGCGTCCTTCCATTCCTCGGCCTCGGCCAGCGGGGCCTTGGTCTTGGTGATGGAGGGCCATGCGCGCGCCAGCTCGGCGTTCAGGTCAATGAACTGCTGCTGGTCGCCCGGGACGTCTTCCTCGGCGTAAATGGCGTTCACCGGGCATTCGGCCACGCACACGGCGCAGTCGATGCACTCATCCGGGTCGATGGCCAGGAAGTTGGGGCCTTCGCGGAAACAATCGACCGGACACACGTCAACGCAGTCTGTGTAGCGGCAACGGATGCAGGATTCGGTGACAACGTGAGTCATTTCGGTTCCAGGAAAACGGGTCGGCTTTTAATGGGAAACTGTTCGGGCCGCTTCTTGCCGGCGGACGCGCCCCAACTGCAGCGGTTGCAGCATGGGCTGGACGAGCGCCGGCCGAGGCCTTTCGGAAACCGATATTGTAGCCGAGCCTTCTGGCTAGGATAGCGGGTCTATATAGCTGGATCAGATAGTTTTCTTATTTCTTTATGTGCTTTTGATCCAACGCATGGCGGGCGGGTTATCCTGCCCGCCAGTGGCGCGGCGCCGCCAGCGTGCCGCTATTTGTGGTGCTGACGGCATTTTGGGTGCGACTCGACCCCGCAGCGGCGCAGATGCTGGCCCGGATCGGTATGGCAGACAGAGTGGTGTTGCGCGTGATGGCATGGCGCGCGCTCCGACAGCCAGGTGACCTTGCCGGCACTGACCGCCTCCCACTGGATCACTAAGCGCGGGGCGGCGATCCGGCGCCCGCAGCCGTTCCTTGACGGCGCTGACATCACGCGCGCGGCCAGACTTCGGTTAGCATGACGGACTGACCCGGCATCGCCTCGCTATGATCATCCAGTCTCTGCTCGACACCGACCTGTACAAGTTCACGATGATGCAGGTGGTGCAGCATCAGTTCCCGCAGGCGCAGGTCGAATACCGCTTCAAGTGCCGCAACGCGGGCGTCAACCTGACGCCGTATATCGACGAGATCCGCGCCGAAGTGGCCCACCTGTGCCAGCTGCGCTTTACAGACGACGAACTGGCCTACCTGCGCGGCCTGCGCTTTATCAAGAGCGATTTCGTCGACTTCCTCGGCCTGTTCCACCTGAACGAGAAGTACGTGTCGGTGCGGCCATCGCCGCAGGGCAACGGCGAGATCGAAATCTCGATCATCGGCCCGTGGCTGCATACCATCATGTTCGAAGTGCCCGTGCTGGCGATCGTCAACGAGGTCTATTTCCGCCGCACCCAGCCCCGGCCGGACCTGGCCGAAGGCCGCCGCCGACTGGAAGACAAGCTGGCGCTGCTGAAGACGCCGGAGGTCGCCGATTGCGTGATCGCCGACTACGGCACGCGCCGGCGCTTCTCGCGCGACTGGCAGGAAGAGGTGCTGCTGACGATGCGGCGCCTGCTCGGGCCGCAACTGGCCGGTACCAGCAACGTGCATTTTGCCCGCCTGCACAATATGGTGCCGCTCGGCACGATGGCGCATGAATACCTGCAGGCGTGCCAGGCGCTGGGTCCGCGGCTGCGCGATTCGCAGGTGTACGCGCTCGAGCGATGGGCGCGCGAGTACCGCGGCGACCTCGGCATCGCGCTGTCCGACACCTATGGCTTCGATGCCTTCCTGCGCGACTTCGACCTCTACTTCTGCAAGCTCTTTGACGGCGTGCGCCATGATTCCGGCGACCCGATGCTGTGGGGCGAGCGCATGGTGGCCCACTATGCCGCCAACCGCGTCGACCCGCGCACCAAGACGCTGATCTTCAGCGACAGCCTCGATATCCCGCGCGTGATCGAACTGTATGAACGCTTCCACGGCCGCTGCAAGCTGGCCTTCGGCGTCGGCACCAACCTGACCAACGATCTGGGCTACACGCCGCTGCAGATCGTCATCAAGATGGTGCGTTGCAACGGGCAGCCCGTGGCCAAGCTGTCGGACACACCGGAAAAGACCATGTGCGACGACGCCGGCTACCTGGCCTACCTGCGCCAGGTATTTTCGGTCAAGCCGGCGGCGTAGCTTAGTTCAGCGCACGGCGGCCAACACTATCATCCCGCGACAAGAACAACAGGCGATATGGAAACCAACGACGCCCGCGACCGCATCTTTGCCCGCATCCGTGCCGCCCAGGGCAGGCCGGCCAGGCCGACCTCCGGCGAGCGCGAGGCGGTGGCCGACTACCTGGCGCGCCATCCGCAGGGGCCGCGGCCAATGCCCGTGGCCGACCTGACCGAGCACTTCCTGGCGCAGGCGCAGCGCATGGCCTCGACCGTGGACCGCGTGGCGACCATGGACGAAGTGCCCGCCGCCACCGTGCGCTTCCTCGACAGCCTGGACCTGGTGCATCGCGCGGTGGCGTGGGATGCGCTGGGCACGCTGCCGTGGCAGGCCGCGGGCATCGAAGTGGAATGCCGCCCGCCGGTGCGCGAGGTCGAGGCCGACCGCGAGCATGGCGACCTGGTCGGCATCACCGGCTGCTTCTGCGCGATCGCGGAGACCGGCTCGCTGATGCTGCTGTCGGGGCCGGCCACCTTTGCATCGGCCGCGCTGCTGCCCGAGACCCACGTGGCTGTGGTGCCGCGCTCGCGTATCGTCGCCGGCATGGAAGACGCCTTTGCACTGGTGCGCAGCGAGCGCGGCGAGCTGCCGCGCGCCACGAATATCATCAGCGGCCCCTCGCGCACGGGCGATATCGAGCAGACCATCGTGCTGGGCGCGCATGGCCCGTACCGTGTGCATGTGATCCTGGTGGAGCAGGCCTGAGCGCTTGCTGATCCGCCGCAAGAAATGTGGCGTCAGGCGCGTAGCGCAAGGGCGGCGCGCGAGGCGGTTGAATTACACTTGCAGGCTTGCCTTTGCGCACTGCCCCGGCGCGGCGGCAATGCGCAATGCGCTGATCAATGCCGCATTCCCGAGCCAAGGAGATCCTGCCTGATGCGACGTGCCACCGCGCTGTTGCCACTGCTGGCCATGCTGGCCGCCTTTCCCGTTGCCGCGCATGCCGCGGACCTCGACGGCGCCTCGCTGTCGCCGCTGTGGGGTTTGCCGTTCGCCGGCATCCTGCTGTCGATCGCACTGTGGCCGCTGCTCGCGCCGAAATTCTGGCATCACCACTACGGCAAGATCGCCGCGGGCTGGGGGCTGTCGTTCCTGCTGCCGTTCGCGCTGGTGTTCGGCGCGCATGCGGCCACCGCCAGCGCGGCCCACGCGCTGCTGGCAGAGTACATCCCGTTCATCGCGCTGATCGCCACGCTCTACATCGTCGCCGGCGGCATCTGCGTGCGCGGCAACCTGCACGGCACGCCAAGACTCAATACCGGCATCCTGGCGCTGGGCACGTTGCTGGCCAGCTTTATGGGCACCACCGGCGCGGCCATGCTGCTGATCCGGCCGCTGCTGCGCGCCAACGACAACCGCCGCCACGTGGCGCACGTGGTGGTGTTCTTTATCTTCCTGGTGGCCAATGCCGGCGGCGCGCTGACGCCGCTGGGCGACCCGCCGCTGTTTCTCGGCTTCCTGAAGGGCGTGGAGTTCTTCTGGACCATGCGCAATATCTACCTGGAGACGCTCTTTATCTGCGTGGTGCTGCTGGTGCTGTTCTACCTGGTCGACCGCCATTACTACCGCAACAAGGAAGAGGAGCTGCCGCCGAAGAACGACCCGACGCCGGACTCCAACGGCATCACCATCGACGGCAAGTTCAACTTCGTGCTGCTGCTGGCCGTGATCGGCCTGGTGCTGATGAGCGGGCTGTGGCAGCCGGGCATCTCGTTCGACATCCTGGGCACCGAAGTGCCGCTGCAGGCCGCGGTGCGCGATGTGCTGCTGGTGGGGGTGGCGCTGGTGTCGCTGGCGGTGACGCCGCAGGCGGCACGCGCCGGCAACGAGTTCAACTGGGAGCCGATCCTGGAGGTAGGCAAGCTGTTTGCCGGCATCTTCCTGACCATCGTCCCGGTGATCGCCATGCTCAAGGCCGGCACCGACGGCGCCTTCGCCGGCGTGATCCGCGCGGTCAGCGACAGCAACGGCCAGCCGGTCGATGGCATGTACTTCTGGGCCACCGGCGTGCTGTCCTCGTTCCTGGACAACGCACCGACCTACCTGGTGTTCTTCAACACCGCCGGCGGCGACGCCGCAACGCTGATGACGCGCGATGCCTCGACGCTGGCGGCGATCTCCGCGGGCGCCGTGTTCATGGGCGCCAACACCTATATCGGCAACGCGCCCAACCTGATGGTCAAGGCCATCGCCGAGAACCGCGGCGTGCGCATGCCGAGCTTCTTTGGCTATATGCTGTACTCGGGCATCTTCCTGGTGCCGCTTTTCGTCATCATGACTTTCCTTTTCTTCCACGTGTGATGCCATGAAGCCGTCCGTCCTTGTCACCCGCGCCATCTATCCCGAAGTCATTGCGCACCTGGCGCAGTATTTCGATGTCGACGACAACCAGCAGGACGCGGTGCTCGACGCCGCCGCGCTCAAGGCGCGGCTGGCGGGCAAGACCGGCGTGCTGGCCAACGCCGCCGACCGTATCGACGGCGAAGTGATCGCCGCGCTGCCGACGCTGCGCGCGGTGTGCAATATGGCGGTCGGCTACAACAACCTGGACGTGCCGGCATTGACTGCCGCGGGCATCGTCGCCACCAACACGCCGGACGTGCTGACCGAGACCACCGCCGACTTCGGCTGGGCACTGCTGATGGCCACGGCCCGTCGCGTCACCGAGGCCGAGCACTACCTGCGCGCCGGCAAGTGGCAGCGCTGGAGCTACGACATGCTGGTCGGCATGGACCTGTACGGCAGCACGCTCGGCATCCTGGGCATGGGTCGCATCGGCCAGGCGCTGGCGCGGCGCGCCGCCGGCTTCGGCATGACCGTGCTGTACCACAACCGCAGCCAGCTTCCGGAAGAGACCGAGCGCGCGCTCAATGCGCGCTACGTCAGCAAGGAAGACCTGCTGCGCCAGTCCGACCATCTGTTGCTGGTGCTGCCCTACGGGCCGCAGAGCCACCACGCCGTCGGCGCCGCCGAACTGGCGCTGATGAAGCCGACCGCGACGCTGGTCAACCTGGCGCGCGGCGGCATCGTCGACGACGCTGCACTGGCGCAGGCGCTGCGCGACCAGCGCATCTTCGGCGCCGGGCTGGATGTGTTCGAGGGCGAGCCCAGCGTCCATCCGGACCTGCTGACGGTGCCTAACGTCGTACTGACGCCGCATATCGCCAGCGCGTCCGAGAAGACCCGCCGTGCCATGGCGATGCTGGCCGCCGACAACCTGATCGCCGCGCTCGACCAGGGCCCGCAGGCCGGCCATCCGCCCACCGTGATCAATCCCGAAGTGATGCCGCATCGCCGCTGAGCCCGCCGTAGCGCCTCGTCCAACCTGTCCCCTTCTGCATGACCCTGATTCCGTTCCTGACGTTGGCCGTGGCGCTGCTCGCGGTCGTTTTGCTGGTGATGGTGCTGCTGCGCCAGCAGGCGGCCTCGCCCGGCGCCGACCTGGCGCGGCAGCTGGCCGAGGTGCGCGTAGAGAGCGTGCATGGCATGGAGCGGCTGGAGCGCGAGGTGCGCTCCGAGGTAGCCGGGGCCGCGCGCGGCAACCGCGACGAGTCGGCGCAGCAGATGCTGCGCTTCCAGCAGGCGCTGTCGTCGCAACTGACCGGCATCGCCACGCTGCAGAACAACCAGATCGACACCTTCGCGCAGCAGCTGGCCAAGTTGACGGAATCCAATACCCAGCAGCTCGAGCAGGTGCGCCAGCACCTGATGCTGCAGGGCCAGCAGGCGCGCGACGAGCAGGCCGGTTCGCTACGCCGCTTCGGCGACGGGCTGCAGCAGCAGCTGGCGCAGATGTCGGAGGCCAACGAGCGCCGCCTGGCCGAAGTGCGCGCCACGCTCGAACAGAAGCTGCAAGCCATCGAGGCCAACAACGCGGCCAAGCTGGAGGAAATGCGCCGCACCGTCGACGAGAAGCTGCATGCCACGCTGGAGCAGCGCCTGGGCGAGTCGTTCCGGCTGGTGTCCGACCGGCTCGAGCAGGTACACCGCGGGCTGGGCGAGATGCAGGTACTGGCGCAGGGCGTGGGCGACCTGAAGAAGGTGCTGACCAATGTGAAATCGCGCGGCACCTGGGGCGAAGTCCAGCTGGAAATGCTGCTGGAGCAGATGCTGACGCCGGAGCAGTACGGCAAGAACGTCGAGACCGTGCGCAACTCCGGCGCGCGCGTGGAATTCGCGATCCGGTTGCCGGGCAAGGCGGCCGGTGGCGACAACACACCGGTCTGGCTGCCCATCGACGCCAAGTTTCCGAAAGAACAGTACGAGCGGCTGGTAGATGCCCAGGAGCGCGGCGACCCCGACGGCGTGATCGCCTTCGGCCGTGAGCTGGAAGTGGCGCTGCGACGCGAGGCCCAGACCATCGCCGAGAAATACCTGTCGCCGCCGCAGACCACGGATTTCGCGATCCTGTTCCTGCCGACCGAAGGGCTCTACGCCGAAGTGCTGCGGCGCCCGGGCCTGACCGACCTGCTGCAGCGTGACTACCGCGTGACCGTGTCAGGGCCGACCACGCTGACCGCGCTGCTGAACAGCCTGCAGATGGGCTTCCGCACGCTGGCGCTGGAAAAGCGTTCGAGTGAGGTGTGGGAGGTGCTGGGCGCGGTCAAGACCGAATTCGGCAAGTTCGGCGACGTGCTGGCCAAGACCCGCGATACGCTGGAGCGCGCCGCGCGCAATATCGAGCAGGCCGAAGTGCGCACGCGCCAGATGGCGCGCAAGCTGCGCACGGTGGAGGCGCTGCCGGGCGATGCCGCGCAGCAGTTGCTGGGCCTCAGTGCGGCGGATGCCGCTGACACGCCGGAGACGATGGAAGACAACGGCGGTTGAGCGCCGGAGGTCAGGAAGGAAAGAGGCCTCGCAGGAGGCCGTTCGGAAGCGGCCGGCGTGCTGCCGGCCACGACTTCAGCACCGCTCAGTCTTTTTCAGGCGCCAGTTCGCGCACGTGGACTTCAATGCCGCCAAAGCGCGCGGCCACCCAGTTGTAGGCCTTGCAGGCCAGCCACAGCAGGCCGAAGCCAATCAACGCGTTCAGGATGATCGCGCTGAAAACCGTGATCGCCGGCAGGTCACCATAGCGGATGAAGGTGACAAACAGCCCGAGCGAAACGATCGGCAGCGAGAAGCACAGGTAGACCAGCACCAGCGCACGGGCGGTCTTGACGGGGTGGAGGTAGGCGATCTCCTGATTCATCACGGGGAATAACTCGAATAATTCTGAATCGTGCGCCAAGTGTAACGACTGGGCCGTCACCCGCATAGCCCGCCGCCCGCAGGGCAGCCGAAAGCACTGCGGGCGGCGAGTTGCAGCCGCTAATGTGCAGCACAAATACGACACATTGATACAAAGGTCTGGCGGCAGCCGGTCCTTTAATGACTCAGATTGGCCTCAGACCAGGCCGTCGAACAGCATCACCTCGACCGGATCGCTGGCCTTGACCGAATCCTGTTCGTGGCCGAGCACGATAAAGCAGTTGGCCTCGCTCATCGAGCGCAGCACGCCCGATCCCTGCTGGCCGGTGATGCGCACCTCCCACTGCCCGTCAGCCGCCCGCGCCAGGATGCCGCGCTGGTACTCGGTGCGGCCGGGCTTCTTGCGGATCGCCTGCGCGCTGCGTACGCGCAGCAGCGGCAGCGGCGGCACGCTGGCGCCCATCAGCCGGTGTAGCGCGGCGCGCACGAAATGGTAGAAGGTCACCATCACGGCCACCGGGTTGCCCGGCAGGCCGAACAGCAGCGCATCGCGGCCGTTGGAGTTGATGCGCCCGAATGCCATCGGCCGGCCCGGGCGCATGGCGATCTTCCAGAAGGTGACATCGCCCAGGCGCGCCATGATCTGCTTGGTGTAGTCGGCCTCGCCGACCGAGACGCCGCCGGAGGTGATGACCGCATCGGCGGTTTCGCATGCGGTGCGGAAGGCGGCCTCGAGCGCGTCGGGGTCGTCGCGCACCACGCCCATGTCGAGCAACTCGACATTCATCCGCCGCAGCATGCCGTGCAGCGTGTAGCGATTGGAGTCGTAGACGCAGCCGGCATCGAGCGGCTCGCCGATCGAGCGCAGCTCGTCGCCGGTGGAAAAGAAGGCCACGCGCAGGCGCCGGCGCACGCGCACCTCGGCCACGCCCAGCGAGGCCA
Source organism: Ralstonia pickettii (assembly GCA_050987995.1). Taxonomy (GTDB): domain Bacteria; phylum Pseudomonadota; class Gammaproteobacteria; order Burkholderiales; family Burkholderiaceae; genus Cupriavidus; species Cupriavidus pickettii_B. Next base: position 3,209,912 of record CP158803.1, on the reverse strand, counting down.
GCAGGCCCAGGTCGGCGGGCTGCACCACGCGCCCGGCCTGCAGCGCGGCCTGGCCGCGCGCCAGGTCTTCGCCGCGCAGGCGGCGGTTGTCGCCGGTACGCACGCAGTCGGCGGCAAAGCGGATGCGCGCGCCGTCGGCCAGGGCCTCGACGAATTCCTGCGGCACCACGGTGTCGCAGCCGGCCGGCATTACGGCGCCGGTCATGATGCGCACCGCCTGCACCGCGGTGGGGGCCAGCTCGCCGGCGCCGCCGGCGAAGGCGGTGCCGATCACTTCCAGTTCGACCGTGGCCGTCTGCGCGGCGGCGAGCGCCTCGCCCTGGAAGGCGTAGCCGTCCATTGCAGAGTTGTCATGCGCCGGCACGTCGATCGGCGAGACGATATCCTCGGCCAGCACGCGGTCCAGCGCGCTGCGGATCGGTACCTGTTCAATGCCGCGCACCGGTTCCACCACCTCGCCGATGATGCGGTTGGCCTGGTCCACCGGCATCGCGGTGGGGTCGTAGTCGGAAAGGCAGGAGATGACGGATTGCAGGGAGGGCATGGTGGCTCGGCGGCGGTTTGGCGACTATTTAGCGGCGGTTTAGCGGCTTTCGTGCGTACGCAGTTCGTCCAGCGTGTTGATATTGGCAAAGGCCGCGGCGTCTTCGAACAGCACTTCGGCCAGCCGGTGCGAGGCGGCCCAGGTCTCGATCTTGCGGCCGCCGCCGGAAAGATAAGCCACCAGGCTTTCGAGCGCACTGACCGGCATCAGGCAGAACACGGGTTGGGTCTGGTGCCGGCCATCTTCATCCAGCGTCACCGGGATCGCCAGCTCCGCGCCTTCGGCCTCGATTGCCTGTGCCAGCCGCGCCACCAGGTCGGTCGGAAGGAAGGGCGAGTCGCACGGCGCGGTCACCATCCACGGCGTCGGGCACTGTTCCAGCCCGGCCAGCATGCCGGCCAGCGGGCCGGCGAAGTCGGGCACTGAGTCGGTGTAGACCGGCACGCCGAACGATTCATAGGCGGCCAGGTTGCGGTTGGCATTGATCATCAGCCCGCCGACCTGCGGCGTGAGCCGCATCATCGTGTGCATCGCCATCGGTGTGCCGTGCAGCGGCTGCAATCCCTTGTCGGTGCCGCCCATGCGGCTGCCCCTGCCGCCTGCGAGGATCAGGCCGGTGATTTCGTCGCGTGCAATCATGAAGGAGGTAAGGTCTGGCGGCGGGATCAGCCGCCGATGTAGGACATCTCGATCTTGCGCTCGGCGCGCGCCCGGCGCACGGCCGGGTTGCCGCGCTGTTCGGAATAGTTGTCGGTGCGGGCCTGCCACACCTGCGCGATGGCATTGGAGATTTCCAGGTCGCTGTAGCCGCCGCGCAGCAAGGCGCGCAGGTCATAGCCCTCGGTGGCGAACAGGCACAGGTAGAGCCGGCCTTCGGTGGACAGGCGGATGCGGCTGCAGTCGCCGCAGAAGGCATGGGTGACGCTGGAGATCACGCCGATCTCGCCGCTGCCGTCGCGGTAGCGCCAGCGCTCGGCGGTCTCGCCGGAATAGTTGGCCTGCATCGGCTCGAGCGGAAATTCGGCATCGATGCGGCGCACGACCTCGGCCGAGGGCAGCACCTCGTCCATCTGCCAGTGGTTGCTGGCGCCTACGTCCATGAACTCGATAAAGCGCACGATGATGCCGCTGTGGCGGAAGTAGCGCGCCATCGGCACGATTTCCTGGTCGTTGGTGCCGCGCTTGACCACCATATTGACCTTGATCGGCGCGAGCCCGACCGCCTGCGCGGTCTCGATGCCGTGCAGCACGTCGGCGACCGCGAAGTCGACATCGTTCATGCGCCGGAAGGTGGCGTCGTCGATCGCGTCCAGGCTGACACTGACACGGGACAGGCCGGCATCGCGCAGCGAACGCGCCTTGCGCGCCAGCAGCGAGGCGTTGGTGGTCAGCGTCAGGTCAAGCGGCTTGCCCGAGACAGTCTCGATCTTCGCCAGCATCTCGACCAGGTGCTCGATGTTCTTGCGCAGCAGCGGCTCGCCGCCGGTCAGGCGGATCTTCTCGACGCCCTGGGCGACGAACAGGCGCGCGGTGCGCTCGATCTCTTCGAAGCTCAGCAGTTCGGAATGCGGCAGGAAGGTGTAGTCCTTGTCGAACACTTCCTTCGGCATGCAGTAGACGCAGCGGAAATTGCAGCGGTCCGTCACCGAGATGCGCAGGTCATGCAGCGGCCGGCCGCGGGTGTCGGCCACCAGGCCGGTGGGCGCAACCAGCTTGCCCGGAATGCTGGGCGTCATCGAACGGTAGCGATGATCGCGCAGGTCGAAAATCGGAATGACGGATTCGGTCATGGCCTGTGGGTGGGCGCTGCTTCCGGGGAGCGGCGCTGCGGGGCAGGGCGCCCGGGGACCGGATGCATTCTGCTGCCATTCTAGCCGAGGCGGGGGTTGCGTATCCGTATTCCCGGTGATTGCCGGTATTTGCGCAGGGGATTGCACTGGCGATTGCGCTGGCGATTGCGCTGGCGATTGCGCTGGCGATTGCGCTGGCGATTGCGCTGGCGATTGCGCCGGATGGGGCGCACATGAAAAAAGGGACGGCCTGGCCGTCCCTTTTTCCCTGTCACGCGACAGCTTGTGCGCCCGGAGGCTCGCCGGCGGCGAGCCTCCGGGCACTGGCGTCCGCTTACTGCTGCGACATCTCCACTTCGCGGCCACCGGTCTCGACCAGGATCATCGGACCGTGGGGCAGCGGCGGCAGCGGCTTGCGCTCGCGCGGCACGCGCGGGGCGGGCGCGATGCGGGCCGCAGCTTCCTGGGCCGAGCGCAGCTTGTCGCTGTCGGTATGGACCCACTGCAGGCCGACCGAGGCGAGCATCGGCTCGAGGTTTTCCATCGGTGCCGGGGCGGCGGCCACGGCCGCTGCGGCCGGTGCCGCAGCAACCACCGGGGCGGCGGCTGCGAATGCCTCGACCGGCTCGCCTGCCGGTGCCGGCGTGACCACCGGCTCGGCAACTTCTGCCACCGCCGGGGCGGCCGGGGCGGTCTCGACAGCGGCGCTCACGACCGGCTCGACCGCGGCTTCGGCAGCGATGGCTTCCGTCACGGCGGCGGCAGTCGCCGGGGCGGCCTGCTCGGCCACGGGTTCTGCCACAGGTGCAGTCTCAGCTGCCGGCGCGGGCGTCACGCCCTCCGGCACGGCGATGCGGATCGCTTCGACGGCTTCGGCGGCAGCGACGGCCACCGCAGCTTGCGGTGCGGGCTCGGCTTGCGGGACGGCCTGGGGAGCAGCCTCGGCGCTCACCGGGGCGGCACCTTCAGCAGCTTCCTGGGCGAATTCGCCTTCGCCTTCGCCTTCGCCTTGCATGCCTTGTGCCGTCTCGTCGCGTTCACGGCGATAGCGGTTGCGGCCACGGCGGTTGCGGCGGCGGCGCTCTTCGCCTTCCGCGGCGGTCTCGGCCACGCCCTCGGCGCCTTCCGGCAGCTCGGCACGGGCGGCCTGCGTATCCTCCGCGAAGGCCTGCGGCAGCACGCCCAGGGCCTGGGCGGCGGCTACGGCTTCCGGTTGCGGCGCTTCGCCGGCTTCGGCTTCGCGCAGGTCGCTGCGCTCGCGCTGGCGGTCACGCTGGCGCTCGCGGCGTTCCTGGCTGCGCTCGCGGCGGCCTTCCTGGCGCGCTTCGGCGCGTTCGCCCTGGGCACGCTCGGCCTGCACGGCCTCGCTCTGGCGGGCCAGGGCCGGGGTGGCCTGGCCTTCACCTTGCTGGCGCGGCTGGCGGCCCGGGCGTTCGCCGCGGGTCTCGCGTTGCTCGCCGCGTTCACCGCCCTGGCGCTCGGCACGTTCGGCACGCTCGCCGCGCTGGCCGCGCGGCTGGCGCTCGCCACGTTCACCACGTTCGGTCCGCTCGCCGCGTTCGGCACGCTCGCCGCGCTCACCACGCTGGCCCCGGCCTTCGCCACGCGGACCGCGCTCGCGGCGGCCTTCGGCGCCGCGGGTTTCTGCGGCTGCTACCGGCTTGGCCGGCGCCACCACCGGCGGGGTCGCCGGACGAGCGCCGAACAGGCCCTTCAGCCAGGCGATAAAGCCGCCGCTGACCACCGGCTGGGTGGCCGGTACGGGCGGGGCGACCGGGGCTTCCGGCTTGGGCGCGCGCTCGGGGCGCGGCACCGACACCGGTGCCGGCTGTTCCGGGGTGATGCCCTTGACCGCGGCTTCCTGGCGCGGCTTGGCTTCTTCCTTGCGGCGGCTGCTGTAGCTGGTGTCGGCTTCCAGTTCCTTGGCGGCAGCCTCTGCCATGCGGTAGCTGGCGGTGCTCTCTTCCAGGCGCGGGTCGTCGTGGCGCAGGCGCTCCAGCTTGTAGTGCGGCGTTTCCAGGTGCTTGTTGGGGATCAGCAGCACATTGACCTTGAAGCGCAGCTCGATCAGGTTGATTTCCTGGCGCTTCTCGTTCAGCAGGAAGGCGGCCACCTCCACCGGCACCTGGCAGTGGATGGCGGCGGTGTTTTCCTTCATCGCCTCTTCCTGGATGATGCGCAGCACCTGCAGGGCGGACGATTCGGTATCGCGGATATGGCCGGTGCCGTTGCAGCGCGGGCAAGTGATGTGCGAGCCCTCCGACAGCGACGGACGCAGGCGCTGGCGCGACAGCTCCATCAGGCCGAAGCGGCTGATCTTGCCCATCTGCACGCGCGCGCGGTCGTGGCGCAGCGCGTCCTTCAGGCGCGTTTCCACGTCCTTCTGGGCCTTGCCCGACTCCATGTCGATAAAGTCGATCACGATCAGGCCGCCCAGGTCGCGCAGGCGCAGCTGGCGGGCGATCTCGTCGGCGGCCTCGAGGTTGGTGCGCAGCGCGGTTTCCTCGATGTCGGCGCCCTTGGTGGCGCGGGCCGAGTTCACGTCCACGGAGACCAGCGCCTCGGTGTGGTCGATCACGATGGCGCCGCCCGAAGGCAGCATCACCATGCGCGAGTAGGCCGACTCGATCTGGTGCTCGATCTGGAAACGCGAGAAGAGCGGCACGTCGTCCCGGTACTTCTTCACGCGGTTCATGTTGTCAGGCATCACCACGCTCATGAAGGCGCGGGCCTGTTCGTAGATCTCGTCAGTGTCGATCAAGATCTCGCCGATATCCGGCTGGAAGTAGTCGCGGATGGCGCGGATGACCAGGCTCGATTCCAGGTAGATCAGCAGCGGGGCCTTGTTGTCGCCGGCGGCGCCGTCGATGGCCTTCCACAGTTGCAGCAGGTAGTTCAGGTCCCACTGCAGTTCCTCGGCCGAGCGTCCAATGCCCGCGGTACGGGCGATGATGCTCATGCCGTCCGGCACGGTCAGCTGCGCCATGGTCTCGCGCAGTTCCTGGCGGTCCTCGCCCTCGATGCGGCGCGACACGCCGCCGCCGCGCGGGTTGTTGGGCATCAGCACCAGGTAGCGGCCGGCCAGCGAGATAAAGGTGGTCAGCGCCGCGCCCTTGTTGCCGCGCTCTTCCTTCTCGACCTGGACGATCAGTTCCTGGCCTTCGTGCAGGGCATCCTGGATGCGCGCGTTGCGCACGTCGATGCCTTCCTTGAAGAAGGCGCGGGCCACTTCCTTGAACGGCAGGAAGCCGTGGCGCTCTTCGCCGTAGTTGACGAAGCAGGCTTCCAGCGACGGCTCGATGCGGGTGATGACACCCTTGTAGATGTTGCCCTTGCGCTGTTCGCGCCCGGCAGTCTCGATGTCGATATCGATCAGTTTCTGACCGTCGACGATGGCGACGCGCAATTCTTCCTGTTGCGTCGCGTTGAACAGCATGCGTTTCATCGCAATACCTCACTCCAGTGTCGCGGGTGGCACCGTCTGGGCGGTGTCCGCGGCGATCCATGGAGCACGCGAGGGAGCGAGCGAGGCGCGAGAATTGCCGGAAAGCGCCGCTTCGCGAGAAATGCGGGCGGCTGGGCGCGGGTGAAAGAGAGGCGATGACGTCGGGGTAACGTCCGCGGGGCAGGAGAGAACGCCGGTGGCTGCTCTTGCGCAGACATCCGGCGCGTTCCCGTGCCGGAGGCGATGCGTTACGCCGGCGCAACCGGCGCCGACGGCATCGCGGCCGGCCGCGGAAGGCCTAGACGCGTCAAAGAGCAAGTTTTTCGGACTCGGCATAGCCGCCGTTGCTGCCTGACATCTCCTGGCGGGCGCACCTACTACTTCTTGGAGTTCTGCGACCGGGCGCCAATATTTCCAGTCAGGCGGCAGGCAAGCCTGCCGGCCGGCACCGTTTTCCCGGTGCGGGCGGGACTTCTCTCACCGAAGCGGATGCCGGCAGGGGCATCCGCCTTCAAATTCTGTTTTACCTGAACACTCTGTTCCCACGTCACCGCCTGCCGCGCCGAAGCCTCCTATGGGCGGCTTCCTGCGTGCCGGCGGCACCGTGCGTGCTGCTTTTACTGCCATTTGCCCGTCTGGCGCTCGCGGATCACGCGAAGCGGGACAAAGAACTCGGGGAGACGGGCGGGTTGACGGCAACCCCAAGTGTAGAATGCGATAAATCGCTTACACAGGTCTTGCGCTGCCGGCCCCAGGCCGGGACAGCGAGGAAATTATATTGAAAATGAATGAGTTACGCCATCAAATTGAAAAGGTTGCCGAGGCCGCACCGGCAAGCCCGCAGGTGGCGTATGTCACGATTGACGAAGGTTCGGAAGGCCAGCGTATCGACAACTTCCTGCTAAAGGTGGCCAAGGGAGTACCGAAGAGCCATATTTACCGGGTGCTGCGTTCGGGTGAAGTTCGCGTCAATAAAGGGCGGATCGATGCGACTTATCGGCTGCAATCCGGTGATGTGGTACGCATCCCGCCCATGCGGGTGGCGGCCTCTGCACAATCCGACAAATCCCATGTACCCGCCAGCGAATTCCCGGTGCTGTTCGAAGATGCCCACCTGCTGGTCGTCAACAAGCCCGCCGGCGTTGCGGTCCACGGTGGCTCGGGCGTGGCCTTCGGCGTGATCGAGCAGCTGCGCCAGGCGCGGCCGCAGGCGAAATTCCTGGAGCTGGTGCACCGGCTCGACCGCGAAACCTCCGGCATCCTGGTGCTGGCCAAGAAGCGCTCGGCGCTGGTTCACCTGCACGAGCAGATTCGCGGCAGCGCGATGGACAAGCGCTATTACGCCTGCGTCGCCGGTGAATTCCAGAACGCGCGCCAGCATGTGAAGCTGCCTCTATATAAATACAGCACACCTGACGGCGAGCGGCGCGTTCGGGTTCAGGCCGACGGACTCGCCTCGCATACCGTATTCAACCGGGTCGAGGCCTTTCAGGGCTTCACGCTGCTGGAGGCAGAGCTGAAGACCGGCCGCACCCACCAAATCCGGGTCCACCTGGCGCACTCGGGCTTCCCGATCGTCGGCGACGAGAAATACGGTGACTTCGCGCTGAACAAGTCGCTCGCGCGTTCCGGGGCGAACCCGGGCATCAGGCGGATGTTCCTGCACGCCCACCGGCTGGTGTTTATCCATCCGGCCACGGGCGAGCCACTGGCCGTGGAAGCGCCGCTGCCCGACGAATGCGTCGGATTCCTGCAACAATTGCGTCATCTGCACGCCCCGGAGTAGGGCGGCGCATGAAACATCATAAGGACTACCATGGCCAGGCAGCAATTTGACCTGATCGTTTTCGACTGGGACGGGACGCTGATGGATTCGACCCCGACCATCGCCAAGTGCATCCAGCTTGCCAGCCGCGACCTGGGCCTGCCCGTGCCGGACGACAGCGCGGCCAGCCACGTTATCGGGCTCGGCCTGAAGGATGCGCTGTCTTACGCCGTGCCGACGCTCGACCCGGCCGACTACCCGCGCCTGGCTGAACGCTACCGCTACCACTTCCTGACCCGCGACGCCGACCTGGTGCTGTTCGACGGCGTGCGCGAGATGCTCGAGACCTTGCGTGGCGAGCACTATTTCCTGGGCGTGGCCACCGGCAAGACCCGGGTCGGCCTGCAGCGTGCCCTGGCCACCAGCGGCCTGACCCGCCTGTTCGATGCTACGCGCTGCGCCGACGAAACCTTCTCCAAGCCCCATCCGGCCATGCTGCAGGAACTGACCCGCGAGCTGGGCCAGGATATGGAGCGCACGGTAATGGTCGGCGACACCACCCACGACCTGCAGATGGCGGCCAATGCCGGCGCTGCCGGCATTGGTGTCTGCTATGGTGCACATCCCGGAGATTCGCTGCGGGCGATGGCGCCGGTGCACTGTGCCACCTCGATCAGCGACCTGACCGACTGGCTGCTCGCCCATGCCTGAAGCCGCGTCCGGCCAGGCGCCGGTACGGCTGTGCGCCGCCGGGGAACTGGAAGATGGCGGCCTCGGCGTGCGCTTTTCGGTGGCGTTCGAGAACCGCGAGATCGGCGCCTTCGTGGTGCGTTTCGACGGTGCCGCGCATGGCTACCTGAACCAGTGCGCCCATGTGCCGATGGAGCTGGACTGGCAGGAAGGGCGGTTCTTCGATGCCTCGGGCCTATACTTGATGTGCGCCACTCATGGCGCGGTTTATGTACCCGATAGCGGCGAATGCGTCGGCGGGCCCTGCCGCGGTGCGTCGCTGGCCAAGCTGCGCATCGAAGAGCGCGACGGCGAGATCTACTGGGTGCCGGAGGCGCCGTACCGGATTGCCGGGCGCGCGGACGGTGCCTGAATCACGGGCATGACGGGGTGGTCAGGCCGCCCGCGGTGTTTCCAAGCTTTTCCACGAGCGAGTTGCATGACAGAACAACAGAAACCGCCATTTGGCGAATCGGGTGAATCGGGTCAGCCGGACGAGCGCAAGGCGGCGGGCCAGCCTGAGCCGGGCGACGATTCACAGCCGGCGGAGTCCGAGCGCCTGGTCACCGCGCCGCGCGCCGAATACCCGCTGGAAGACGAGTTGCGCGCCGGCGACGACGCCGCGCGGCGTGAATCGCGCGAGCGCAAGGCGCGCATCGCCGGCGCCGCGACGGGCGCGCCGGTGGGCGGCGGCTCCGGCTGGGAGCGCGATGTGCTGGAAAAGGTGCTGACCGCCTCGCTGCGTGAGCAGCGCGCCGCGCGCCGCTGGCGCATCTTCTTCCGCTTCGTCGGCCTGGCGCTGCTGGCGCTGATCTTCATTGCGCTGTTCGACTTCAAGGGCGACGGCATCAGCACCTCCGGCCGCCATACCGCAATGGTCACGCTCGAAGGCGAGATCGCCGCGGGCACGCCGGCCAGCGCCGAGTCGATCAATGCCTCGCTGCAGGCCGCGTTTGCCGACACCAACGCGGCCGGGGTGATCCTGAAGATCAACTCGCCGGGCGGCTCGCCGGTGCAGGCCGGCATTATCAATGACGAGATCCACCGGCTGCGCGAGCTCTATCCGTCCAAGCCGTTCTATGTGGTGGTGGAAGAGATCTGCGCCTCGGGTGGCTACTACGTGGCCGCTGCGGCCGACAAGATCTATGTCGACAAGGCCAGCATCGTGGGCTCGATCGGCGTGCTGATGGACGGCTTCGGCTTTACCGGGCTGATGGACAAGCTGGGCGTGGAGCGCCGGCTGTACACCTCGGGCGCCAACAAGGGCATGCTCGATCCCTTCTCGCCGCAGCTGCCGAAGCAGAAGGCCTATGCCGAGGCGATGCTCAAGCAGATCCACCAGCAATTCATCGACGTGGTAAAGGAAGGCCGCGGCGACCGGCTCAAGAACGATCCTGAGCTGTTCTCGGGCCTGTTCTGGTCAGGCGAGCGCAGCATTGAGCTGGGCCTGGCCGACGCCCTGGGTACCGCCGATTCCGTCGCGCGCGACGTGCTCAAGGCCGAGGATATTGTCGACTACACGGTCAAGGAAAACATCGCCGAGCGCGTGGCCAAGCGCTTTGGCGCGGCTGTGGGCACGGCGGCGATGAAGACCATGCTGTGGAGCACGCGCATGCAGGGCATGCACTGAGGCACGGTTGCGGCAGCATAGTTGTCAATGACAAGGGGGCTCGCGCCCCCTTGTTGTTTTGCTACACCGCCAGCATCGAGAAGATCGCGGGGCGTTTGTGCAACTCGAGCCGGTCAGGGCGCCAGTCCGACAGCGGCAGCGTGACGATGGTCTCGCCCGGCAGGGTCAGGTCCACGGCCACCGACAGCAGCGTGGTCCCCGCGCAGTGCTGGCGCATGGCCTCCAGCAGCGGGGCGTTGCGGTAGGGCGTTTCAATGAACACCTGGGTCTGGCTGGCCTTGCGCGAACGCTGTTCCAGTTCGCGCAGCCGCTGCGCGCGCTCGCCGGCATCGACCGGCAGGTAGCCGTTGAAGGCAAAGCTCTGGCCGTTCAGGCCCGAGCCCATCACCGCCAGCAGGATCGAGCTGGGCCCGACCAGCGGGCGTACGCGGATGCGGCGCGCGTGCGCCAGCCGCACCAGCTCCGCGCCGGGGTCGGCCACGGCCGGCACGCCGGCCTCGGACAGCAGGCCGCCGTCACGGCCGGCGGCGATCGGGGCGAGCAGTTCGGCCAGCGCATCGGCGCGCGTGTTGACGTTCAGCTCCCGGATCTCGATCTGCTGGATCGGGCGCGCCAGCGGCGTGGTTTCGCCCAGCTTCTTCAGGAAGGCGCGCGCGGTCTTGGCGTTCTCGGCGACAAGGTAATCAAGCCCGGCCGCGATCTGCTGCACGCCGGCCGGGATCACGTCGGCCAGCGGGTCGGCTTCGTCGCGCTTGCCGAGGGTATTGGGGATCAGGTAGAGGATGCCGCTCATGGTTGGGTCGCCCCTCCTATACAGAAAGCAGCGGGTAGCCGGCCTGGCGCAGCATGCCGGTCAGCGCGATCAGCGGCAGGCCGACCAGTGCGGTGGGGTCGTCCGACTCGACGCGCTCGAGCAGCGTGATGCCCAGCCCCTCGGACTTGGCGCTGCCGGCTACATCGTAGGGCTGTTCCAGCCGCAAGTAGGCCTCGATCTCTGCGTCGCTCAGTGCGCGCATGGTCACGCGGGTCTGCACATCGGCCAGTTGCGCGGCCCCGGTGCGCGCGTCCAGCAGGCACAGCGCCGAATGAAAGGTGGCGGTGCGCCCGCGCATGCGGCGCAGTTGCGCCACGGCCTGGTCATGCGTGCCGGGCTTGCCCATCTGCTCCCCGTCCAGCGTCAGCACCTGGTCCGAGCCGATCACCAGCGCGCCCGGATGGCGCGCGGCAATGGCCTCGGCCTTGCGCTGAGACAGCCGCAGCGCGGTTGCCTCCGGGGCTTCGCCGGCATGCGGCGTTTCGTCGATGTCGGGCACGGCCACCTCGAACGGGATGCGCAGCCGCGCCAGCAGCTCGCGCCGGTAGGGGGAGCCGGAGCCAAGGATCAGCTTGGGACGGGAGTCTGGAGACATAAGTGATTGAAACGGAACAGAAAAGAGTGCGGTCCAAGGTGCTCTCTGAATGCAAGACCTTTGACCTCGAAAAGGTTTACGTCGTATAATCGCGCGTTTTGCCGCATCCGCACCCGGGCGCTGTGCCGCCAATGTGCGCGGCCCGTAGTCAGTCAGGCGTGGAGGTGGCGAAGCAGTCATTGAATTGCGACCGGAGCCACGCACATGACCCAGCCGATTGACTTGCGCGCGCTCGATCTCTTCGCGTTTTGCCGGAAGGGTGAAAGCCTGGCCGGCGAAGTGGCGGTGCGGGATTTGCCGCGCATCTTAGCCGAGACGGCCGCGCAAGCGCCAGCCTCGGCACCCGATGAGACGTTTGCCTATACGGCCACCGGCTTCGTGCGCGAAGAGGCGGCCGAGCCGGGCGCCCCGGTGGCGCAGCGGCTGTTCCTCGACGTGACCGTGACGGGCCGGATCTGGCTGGAGTGCCAGCGCTGCCTGGACCCCTATGCCGAGGCGATCGATACGGGCACGCGCTTCGAGGTGGCGGAAAGCGAGGAAGCAGCGGACGCCGCGCCGATGGATGACGACGAAATCGACGTGATCGCCGGCTCGAAGCGTTTCTCGCTGCTGGAACTGATTGAAGACGAGGTGCTGCTGGCGCTGCCGGTGGCTCCCAAGCATGACGTCTGCCCGACGGTACACGAAAGCCTCGTGACCGGCTCGGACGGCGAGGCGCAGCCCGAGGCTGAGCCTGAGGAAGAAAAGCGGCCATCGCCCTTCGCGGCGCTGGCCGGCCTGAAGAACAAGCACTGACGCCGATCGCGGCTGAGGGCAAGCTCTTGAGGTGTCGTTGCAGCATCCGGCCGGGCCCCGGCTACGCCTTGAGCGGGATGCGTGTGTTAATATTGAAAAATTCTCGAAGGAGTCATCATGGCTGTTCAACAGAACAAGAAGTCGCCGTCCAAGCGCGGCATGCACCGTTCGCACGATCACCTGTCGGCCGCGCCGCTGGCAGTTGAGCCGACCACCGGCGAAACCCACCTGCGCCACCACGTGAGCCCGAACGGCTACTACCGTGGCCGCAAGGTCATCAAGACCAAGAACGACTGATAGCTTCGTTCGGCGTGACATTGCGTCTCGCTAGCGCATGCCTGTAGGTCGGACAAGAAACGGTCAGACACAAAAAAGCGGCAAGATCGTTGCCGCTTTTTTGTTGGGCGCTCGGGATTCCCGCCGGGCGTGGCGCGCGCTGCTGCGCTATCCGTACCAGGAACAATGACGATCAAAATCGCTATCGACTGCATGGGCGGCGATCACGGCGTGGCCGTGACGGTGCCTGCGGCGATGAGTTTTCTCTCCCGCCATGACGATGCCGAAATGGTGTTGGTCGGCTTGCCGGATGCCATCCGGGCGCAGCTGAAAAAGCTGCACGCGCTGGACCATCCGCGCGTGAGCATCGTCGAAGCCACCGAGGTCATCACCATGGATGACCCGGTCGAGGTGGCGCTGCGCAAGAAGAAGGACTCTTCCATGCGCGTGGCCGTCACCCAGGTCAAGCAAGGCCTGGCCGGCGCCTGCATCTCCGCCGGCAATACCGGCGCGCTGATGGCGGTGTCGCGCTATGTGCTCAAGACCCTCGAAGGTATCGAGCGGCCGGCCATCGCCACCACCATCCCCAACCAGCAAGGCTGGGGCACCACGGTGCTGGATCTTGGTGCCAACGCCGACTGCGAACCCGAACACCTGCTGCAATTCGCCCGCATGGCCGAGGCCATGGTCGCCGTGGTCGATCACAAGGAACACCCGACGGTGGGCCTGCTGAACATCGGCGAGGAAGTCATCAAGGGCAACGAGGTGGTCAAGCGCGCGGGTGAACTGCTGCGTGCCTCGGAGCTGAACTTCTACGGCAACGTGGAAGGCAACGATATCTTCAAGGGCACCACCGATATCGTGGTCTGCGATGGCTTCGTCGGCAATGTGGCGCTCAAGAGTACCGAGGGCCTGGCCAAGATGATCGGCAGTATGATCAAGGAAGAATTCACCCGCTCGTGGTTCACCAAGCTGCTCGCGGCCGTGGCCATGCCGGTGCTGTCGCGCCTGGCCAAGCGGCTCGATCCGGCGCGCTACAACGGCGCGTCGCTGCTGGGGCTGCGCGGACTGGTGATCAAGAGCCACGGTTCGGCCGATGCCCATTCTTTTGAGTGGGCTATCAAACGCGGGTATGATGCCGCCAAGAATGGTGTGATTCCCCGTATCGCACGGGCCTTCGCCGACAAATCCAGCGCCAACGGCGCTGCACAGCCCGCCCCGGAGACAGAGGCGCCGAGCACGCATCCCAGCCCCCACGTCGCCTGAGCGCCACGCGCCGGCCGCCGCGGTTTGTAGCCGGCGCCCGCGGGATATACGATCCGACACTACATGACCAAGTACGCAAAAATCATCGGTACCGGGAGCTACCTGCCTCCGCGGCGCGTGACCAACCATGATCTGGCGGCGCAGCTTGCCGAGAAGGGCATCGAGACCAGCGACGACTGGATTGTCTCGCGCAGCGGCATCTCGGCACGCCACTGGGCCGATCCCGACGTGACCAGCAGCGACCTCGCGGTCAAGGCGGCCGAGCAGGCCATCGAGGCCGCCGGCATCGACCGCCAGAGCATCGACCTGATCATCGTCGCCACCTCGACGCCGGACTTCGTGTTCCCCAGCACCGCCTGCATCGTGCAGGACAAGCTGGGCATCACCAACCACTGCGCGGCGTTCGACCTGCAGGCGGTGTGCTCGGGCTTCGTCTACGCGCTGGCCACGGCCGACAAGTTCATCCGCAGCGGCTCGCACCGCAACGTGCTGGTGATCGGCACCGAGGTGTTCTCGCGCATCCTGGACTTCAACGACCGCACCACCTGCGTGCTGTTTGGCGATGGTGCCGGCGCGGTAGTGCTTTCGGCTTCCGAAGAGCCGGGCATCCTGTCGAGCGCCATGCACTCCGACGGCAGCCATGTCGACATCCTGTGCGTGCCGGGCAACGTTTCGGGCGGCAACATCACCGGTAACGCTTTCCTGCGCATGGATGGCCAGGCCGTGTTCAAGCTCGCCGTCACCGTGCTCGACAAGGTCGCGCGCGAAGCCCTGGAAGCCGCGGCCATGTCGTCGGAACAGGTCGACTGGCTGATTCCGCACCAGGCCAATATCCGCATCATGCAGGGCACCGCCAAGAAGTTCGGCCTGCCCGCCGAGCGCATGATCGCCACCGTGCACGAGCACGGCAACACCTCGGCCGCGTCGATCCCGCTGGCGCTGGACGTCGCGGTGCGCGACGGCCGCATCCTTCCGGGCCAGACCGTGCTGATGGAAGGCGTCGGCGGCGGCTTCACCTGGGGTGCGGTGCTGCTGCGCATGTAATATGCGGCCGGCGCCAGGGCGTGCCGGGCTGTGGCCCGGCATGCGCGAGGTCTCGCGGCGCCGGCTACCGTTTCTATATAGGGTTCCAATCCGATGAAATTCGCTTTCGTATTTCCCGGCCAGGGTTCGCAGTCGGTCGGCATGCTCAATGCCTTTGCGGATAACGCCGTGGTGCGCGCCACCGTGGAAGAAGCCTCGGCCGCGCTCGGCCAGGATCTCGGCCGCCTGATCGCCGAAGGCCCTGCCGAAGAACTGAACCTGACCACCAACACGCAGCCGGTGATGCTGACCGTTGCCGTGGCGATCTACCGCGCCTGGCTCGACGCTGGCGGTCCGGCACCGGCACTGGTTGCCGGCCACAGCTTGGGCGAGTACTCGGCGCTGGTGGCCGCGGGCGTGATCCCATTCGCCGAGGCGGTGCCGCTGGTGCGCTTCCGCGCGCAAGCCATGCAGGAAGCCGTGCCGGTGGGCGAGGGCGGCATGGCCGCGATCCTGGGCCTGTCCGACGACGATGTGCGCGCCGCGTGCGCCGAAGCGTCGGCCGCTGGCGTGGTCGAGGCCGTCAACTTCAACGCCCCTTCGCAGGTAGTGATCGCCGGCCACAAGGGCGCGGTCGAGAAGGCCTGCGAAATCGCCAAGGCCAAGGGCGCCAAGCGCGCGCTGCCGCTGCCGGTGTCGGCGCCGTTCCACTCGTCGCTGCTCAAGCCCGCCTCGGACCGCCTGCGCGAGCGCATGGCCGGGCTGGCGTTCGCCGCGCCGTCGATTCCGCTGGTGAACAACGTCGACGTGGCCATCGTCAACGAGCCGGATGCGATCAAGGACGCGCTGGTGCGCCAGGCCGCGGCGCCGGTGCGCTGGGTCGAGTGCGTGCAGAAGATGGCCGCCGAAGGCGTTACGCACGTGATCGAGTGCGGCCCGGGCAAGGTGCTGGCCGGCATGACCAAGCGCATCGACGGTAACCTGACCGGCGGCGCGATCTTTGATCCGGCCTCGCTGCAAGACACGCTGGCACTGCTGAAGTAAGCGACAGGACGAAAGGACACTCCGCATGACCAAACTTCTCGAAAGCCAGGTTGCGCTGGTCACCGGCGCCTCGCGCGGCATCGGCCGAGCCATCGCGCTGGAACTGGCCCGCCAGGGCGCCACCGTGATTGGCACTGCCACCAGCGAAGCCGGTGCGGCCGGCATCACCGATTACCTCGGCACCGACGGCCTGAAGGGCAAGGGCGCCGTGCTGAACGTCAACGACGCGGCCGCTTGCGACGCGCTCATCGACGAAATCGTCAAGACGCATGGCGGCATCGGCGTGCTGGTCAACAATGCCGGCATCACGCAGGACCAGTTGGCGATGCGCATGAAGGACGAGGACTGGCTGGCGGTGATCCAGACCAACCTGACCTCGGTGTTCCGTCTGTCGCGCGCGGTGCTGCGCCCGATGATGAAGGCGCGCCAGGGCCGTATCATCAATATCACCTCGGTGGTCGGCTCGGTGGGCAACCCCGGCCAGATGAACTATTCGGCCGCCAAGGCGGGCGTGGCGGGCATGACCCGCTCGCTGGCCGCGGAAATCGGCAGCCGCAACGTGACCGTGAACTGCGTCGCGCCGGGCTTTATCGACACCGACATGACCAAGGCGCTGTCCGAAGAGCAGCATACTTCGCTCAAGGCGCAGATCCCGCTGGGACGCCTGGGTCAGCCGGAAGATATTGCCAATGCGGTGGCCTTCCTGGCCGGCCCGCAGGCCGCGTATATCACCGGCACCACGTTGCATGTCAACGGCGGCATGTACATGAATTAATGGGTTTTTAGGTGGTAGATTTCGGCGAAAAAGCCGGAAGAAGCCGCCTGAAGTCGTAGTTTTCCGAACCAAACGGGCGCGATTCTTGCAAAGCTTGGCAGGCGGCATTTCTGTCGTCCCAAACCTGCTAAAATGCGCCCACTTTTTGTCGAACTTCCCTGGAGGGTTACATGGACAATATCGAACAACGCGTCAAGAAAATCGTGGCAGAACAGCTTGGCGTGGCCGAGGCAGACATCAAGAACGAATCCTCGTTCGTGAACGATCTCGGTGCGGACTCGCTGGACACGGTTGAACTCGTGATGGCGTTGGAAGATGAATTCGGCATGGAAATTCCCGATGAGGAAGCCGAAAAGATCACGACCGTGCAACAGGCTATCGATTACGCCACCGCGCACGTCAAGGCCTAAGCCCGTCGTCTCTGAATTCCGAGCCACAGAAGGCAGGTGGGCGGGCCGTCGCGGCCTCGCCTTGCTGTTTTCTGTGGCTTTCGTCTGTTCGAAGAAGCAGAATGGAGCGTGCCAGTATGGTGCGAGCCTCAGCGCGGCCAGCCGGCCGGGCCGCAGGCCGATCCAACGTTCCGCTCCCGCTTCATACACCCGTAGGAAAACATAGTGAGCCGTCGTCGCGTCGTCGTCACTGGGCTAGGCCTTGTGTCTCCGGTCGGAAACACGGTTGCCGAAGGTTGGGCCAACCTGGTAGCCGGCAAGTCCGGCATCGCCACCATCACCAAATTCGATCACTCCGCGCTTTCCGTGCACTTCGCCGGTGAAGTGAAGGGCTTCAATCCCGAGGACTACATCCCCGCCAAGGAAGCCCGCAATATGGATGCATTTATCCATTTCGGCATCGCGGCGGGTACGCAGGCCCTGAAGGACAGCGGCCTGGAAGTGACCGAAGCCAACGCCGAGCGCATCGGCGTGCTGGTCGGTTCGGGCATCGGCGGCCTGCCGATGATCGAAGACACCCACGCCGTGCTGACCGAGCGCGGTCCGCGCCGCATCTCGCCGTTCTTCGTGCCGGGCTCGATCATCAACATGATCTCCGGGCACCTGTCGATCATCCACGGCATCAAGGGCCCGAACCTGGCCGTGGTGACGGCCTGCACCACCGGCCTGCACAGCATCGGCCTGGCCGCGCGCCTGATCCAGGCGGGCGATGCCGATGCCATGCTGGCCGGCGGCGCCGAGTCGACCGTGTCGCCGCTGGGCATCGGCGGCTTTGCCGCGGCCCGTGCGCTGTCGACCCGCAACGACGATCCGGCGGCGGCCTCGCGCCCGTGGGACAAGGACCGCGACGGCTTCGTGCTGGGCGAGGGCGCCGGTGTGATGATGCTGGAAGAATACGAGTCGGCCAAGGCGCGCGGCGCGCGCATCTATGCCGAGCTGATCGGCTTCGGCATGAGCGGCGATGCGTTCCACATGACCGCGCCCAACATGGACGGCCCGCGCCGCTGCATGGTCAATGCGCTGAAGGACGCCGGCATCAACGGCGACGAGGTGCATTACCTGAACGCCCATGGCACCTCCACGCCGCTGGGCGACAAGAACGAATCCGATGCGATCAAGGCCGCGTTCGGCGAGCAGGCCTACAAGATGGTGGTGAATTCGACCAAGTCGATGACCGGCCACCTGCTGGGCGGTGCTGGCGGCTTGGAATCGGTCTTCACCGTGCTGGCGCTGCACAATCAGGTAGCGCCGCCGACCATCAACATCGACAACCAGGATCCCGAGTGCGACCTGGACTACGTGGCCAACACGGCGCGTGACATGAAGATCGATGTCGCGGTGAAGAACAACTTCGGTTTCGGCGGCACCAACGGCACGCTTGTCTTCCGCCGCGTCTGATCCGTGGTTAAGGCGAGCCCTTCGCGGGCTGCGCCAGGGCAGGGTCCATCCGTTGCGGTGGGCCCTGTTCGTGTTTTGCGCCGGCGAAGTGGCGGCGCTCGGCCTGCTTGCGCTGGCGCTGGCCGATGCGGTCGCCGCCAGCCCGGCGGGTTTTCAATGGCTGCATGCCGCCCTGGCGCTCGCACTCGTGCTTGCCGGCGCGGTGACGGCGCGGGCGTGGCGCGGCTGGTGGCGTGCCTTGCGCTGGCGCTGTGTGGCCGTACTGCCAGCCGCCGACGGCAGGCGACCGCTGCGGATCCGGCTGGAAGGGCCGGGCGGTGTCGGGCATGAGACCGTGGTCCGCGCCTGCTGGCACGCCGGTGGCGCTGCTGTCGTGCGTTTAGCTCCCGGCGGGGCCGGGATGCCGGGCGCCATCTTTCTTCCCTGGCAAGCTGCCTCGGCCGACATGGTGCGGCGGTTGCAACGCGCCGCCAGAGTTGCACTGCGGGTGCAACCAGAAGCGCCGGGTGGGGAACGATTTTGTTAGCTTACGGTCACAGGAGGCGCGTTGCTTCACCGGGCGAGCCTAGAATCGTAGGTAAAATACAACGTTTGTCGTGACGACCAAACCAAGAGATACACTGCAGGTGAGCCATACGTGAGCGAACGCGAAGCCGATCAGCTCCTAGTTGAACGCGTCCAGCAGGGCGACAAGCGGGCCTTTGAACTTCTGGTGACCAAATACCATCGGAAGATCATTCGCCTGATCTCGCGCCTGGTCAGGGACCCCGCCGAAGTCGAGGATGTGGCGCAGGATGCCTTTATCAAGGCATACCGTGCCCTGCCCCAGTTTCGTGGGGAGTCTGCTTTCTACACGTGGCTGTACCGGATCGCCGTCAATACGGCCAAGAATTATCTGGCCACCCAGGGCCGTCGCCCGGAAGCGTCCAGCGACATCGATGCAGAAGAGGCTGAAACTTTTGCGGACGGTGAACAACTAAGGGATATCAATACGCCGGAGTCGATGCTTCACACGCGCCAGGTCGCCGAGACGGTGAACCGCGCGATGGAAGCACTGCCGGAGGAATTGCGGACCGCCATCACGCTGCGCGAGATCGAGGGCCTCAGCTATGAGGAGATCGCCGAAGCGATGGGCTGTCCGATCGGCACGGTACGCTCGCGGATCTTCCGTGCGCGCGAGGCCATTGCCGAGAGATTGCGCCCGCTGCTGGGAACGGCAGAGGGCAAGCGGTGGTAGTAGTTCGGTAGCAAAGAAGAATGTCGTGCGGCCAGCGTTGCAGCCTATTCCTGCATCGATAAGCGACAGCAGTAACGGGATTATCGGTGTTTAATGGAATGTCTTGGGGTGGGAAATGGGTCAGGCTCATAAGCAGTCGGTTCATGTAGTGGAAGCAGCGGAGCAGATCTCCGTACTGATGGATGGCGAACTGGCGCCGCACGAAGTCGATGCCGTGCTGGCCCTCGCGAAAAGCGATGCCGGCCTGTCGGACTGGAGCGCATACCAGTTGATCGGCGACACGCTGCGTTCGGAAGACCTGACGCACGCTGGCTCCACCGCCGCCTTCCTCTCTAAGTTCTCCGCGCGCCTGGAAGCCGAGCCGCACGTGCTGGTGCCGGCCGTGGCGCAGGCCAGTGCCCGCCATCGCCTGCTGGTCAGGCCGTCGTGGGTGCGCCGCGTGATGCCGGGCACCGCGATCGCGGCCGCCGTGGCGGCGGTCAGCTGGGTGGTTGTGCCGCAGATGCGCGGCCCCGCCAGCCTGGGTACGCCGGATGCCGTGGTCGCGCGCGCCGACCAGCCCGCGCAGCCGAAGGGCGTCGTCACCGTGGCCGCTGAAAACACCCAGATGATCCGCGATCCGCGCCTGGACGAATACCTGCGTGCCCATCGCACGTCGGTGGCAACGGATGCTGTCGTGCCGACCATGCGCACGGTTGCCAACGGTGCAAACTTCTCTCAGGAAAATACGCAGGAATAATGCCGGACATGCATAAAGGATGGTCGCCCGCCTATGCAGCGGGCGCCCAGAAAATCAGGGCCGTGCGTAGGTCCTTTTTTCTGGCCTTGTGTCTGACTGCTGCCGCGGCCACCGCGCAGCCTTCGGACAGTACGCTGAACCGACGCGACGCCACCGCCTGGCTCAACAAGATCCACAAAGCCGCGCAGCGCGAGAATTATGTCGGCACGCTGATCTACCAGCGGGGCAGCGTCATGCATGCCTCGCGCATCCAGCATTACAGCGATCTCGTCCACAACGAATACGAGCGTCTGGAAACGCTCGACGGGAAGCCGCGCGAGGTGCTGCGGCAGAACGACGTCGTGCACAGCCTGATCCCCGAGGCCAAGCTGGTGGTGGTGGAGAAGCAGGAAGCCAAGGACCGCTTCCCGGCGCTGCTCGCCACCAACAAGAACGACGTGCTGGAGCTGTACGACATGCGCAAGATGCCGGCGGAGCGGGTCGCGGGCATGGAGTGCGAGGTCTTTGCACTCGAGCCGCACGATGCCGCGCGCTACGCGGTGCGGCTGTGGGCCGAGAAGAATTCCGGCCTGCTGATGCGCGCGCAGACCATCGGCGACGGCGGCAAGGTGCTGGAGCAGGTCGCGTTCTCGCAGGTGCAGATCGGCGTGCCGTCGGAGAAGCAGCGCATTCTCAGTGCGATCAAGAATGTCAGCAGCTGGAATCACTACGAGGTGAACTACCAGCCGACCAATATCGCCGACGAGGGCTGGTCGATCGCCGTGCCGCTGAAGGGTTTCCAGAAGATCCGCGAAGTCCGCCGCCCGCTGGGCGAGTTGCGCGCATCCGTGCAGAACAATGGCCGCAGCCAGGTCTTCGAAGTGCTGCAGGTCGTCTACAGCGACGGGCTGACCGGCCTGTCGGTCTTTATCGAGCCGGTTTCCGAGCAACGCGTGCGCCGCGAAGGCGTGGCCGCGCTCGGCGCGACCCAGGTGGTGGTGCGCCGGATCGCCGATTTCTGGATCACGGTGGTGGGCGAGGTGCCGGCGAGCACGGTCCGCCAGTTTGCGACGGCCGTGGAGTACCGCCCGCCCAAGGCGGTACACTAAGCAAAACACAGGTGCAGCCGGCGCCGCCGGGACTTCCGTCCCGCGGGCACCGGCACCATGAATCCTGTGCAGGGGTACCCGCCAAAGGATCGCATCCAGTCGCTTTTATCTTCTTTCCCTGAATCCCGGGAGTTGTCGATGACTTTCAGATCTCCAGCCCTGGCGCGGGCCGTGGTCATGGCCGCCATATTGGTGCTCGGCCCGACCGTGGCCGAAGTCAGCCATGCGCAGGCTGCCGCCGCCAACTACAACCTGCCCGATTTCACCGACCTGGTGGAGAAGGCGAGCCCGGCCGTGGTCAATATCCGCACCACCGAGCGTGTGCGCCAGCGCGGCGGCGCGCCCGGAGACGATGACGAGATGGCCGAATTCTTCCGGCGCTTCTTCGGCGTCCCCATGCCCGGCGCACCGGCGCCCGGCACCCCGCCGCGCCGCGGCCAGCCGCCGCAGCAGGAAGAGCAGAGCCGCGGCGTGGGTTCCGGCTTCATCATCAGCCAGGACGGCTTTGTGATGACCAATGCGCACGTGGTCGCCGATGCCGAAACCATCTACGTGACCCTGCCGGACAAGCGCGAGTTCAAGGCCAAGCTGATCGGCTCGGACAAACGCACCGACGTGGCGCTGCTCAAGATTGAGGCGAGCGGCCTGCCGCGCCTGCCGCTGGGCGATTCCAACAAGATCCGCGCTGGTGAATGGGTGCTGGCGATCGGCTCGCCGTTCGGGCTGGACAACAGCGTGACCGCCGGCATCGTCTCGGCCAAGGGCCGCGACACCGGCGACTACCTGCCGTTCATCCAGACCGACGTGGCGGTCAACCCCGGCAACTCGGGCGGCCCGCTGATCAACCTGCGCGGCGAAGTGATCGGCATCAACTCGCAGATCTACAGCCGCAGCGGCGGCTACATGGGCATCTCGTTCGCGATCCCGATCGACGAGGCGCTGCGCGTGACCGAGCAGCTCAAGACCACCGGTCGCGTGACGCGCGGCCGCATCGCCGTGGCGATCGGTGATGTCACCAAGGAAGTGGCCGATTCGCTGGGCCTGGGCCGTGCGCGCGGCGCGCTGGTCGGCAGTGTCGAGCCGGGCGGTCCGGCCGAGAAGGCGGGTATTGAAGCCGGCGATATCATTCTGAAGTTCAACGGCCGCGATATCGAACGCGCTTCGGACCTGCCGCGCCTGGTGGGCGATACCAAGCCGGGCACGCGCGTGCCGCTGCAGCTGTGGCGCAAGGGCGCGACCCGCGAGGTCACGATTACCGTCACCGAGCTGGAGCCGGACGGCAAGGCCCGTGCCAGCAGCAGCGCCAAGCCCAAGGAAGAGGGCGCGCAGGCGAGCAAGCCCAACGCGCTGGGGCTGGTGGTCAACGACGTGCCGGATGCACGCCTGAAGGAGCTCAAGCTCAAGTCCGGCGTGGAGGTCGAGGTGGCCGACGGCCCGGCGCTGCGCGCCGGCATCCGTCCGGGCGACATCATCCTGCGCCTGGGCGATACCGACGTGACCAACGCGCGCCAGTTCAACGAGCTGGTGCGCAGCCTGGACAAGAGCCGGATCGCCGCGGTGTTCGTGCGGCGCGGCGACGCCACCCAGGTACTGACGCTGCGTCCGGGCGCCACGTCCGTCCGCTGATCGCCACCAGCACCGGTATGCCCGCGCTGACTTTGTACGGCCGGGCATACTGCCACCTGTGCGATGACATGAAGGTCGCGCTGGAGCTGCTCCGGCGCGATTTTTCTTTCACGCTGCATGAGGTGGATGTCGATGCCGATCCCGGCCTCGAAGACCGCTTTGGCGAGCTGGTGCCGGTGCTGATGCCGGGCACGCCCGCGGAGCTGGAAGGGAACCCGGCGCAGCTTTGTCACTATTTCCTCGATGAAGCGGCGGTCAGGGTGTGGCTTGCCGCACATAGCGCCGCCAACCCCGACCGCCGACCGCTGCGGACAGCCTCGCCGCGAGGCCATTTCACGACCCGGAAGCCGTTGAAAATCCGGTAAAATTGCGGATTGGCGCAAAAATTGCACCTCCGAACCTGCGGCACGCCCGCGCACGCCTGATGGCGCGCGGCGCCGGGCCGTTCACAACCGCTTGTAGCTGCCTGGGCCCTCTTGCCAGCGCTCCCCTGAAGACTAGATGGACCATATCCGTAATTTCTCGATCATTGCCCACATCGACCATGGGAAGTCCACCCTGGCCGACCGGATCATTCAGCTTTGTGGAGGGCTGTCGGATCGGGAGATGGAAGCGCAGGTCCTCGATTCGATGGATATCGAAAAGGAGCGCGGCATCACCATCAAGGCGCAGACCGCCGCGCTCAGCTACAAGGCGCGCGACGGCCAGGTCTACAACCTGAACCTGATCGATACGCCGGGACACGTCGACTTCAGCTATGAAGTGAGCCGCTCGCTGTCGGCCTGCGAAGGCGCGCTGCTGGTGGTCGACGCCTCGCAGGGCGTAGAGGCGCAGACCGTGGCCAACTGCTACACCGCGATCGAACTGGGCGTGGAAGTGGTGCCGGTGCTCAACAAGATCGACCTGCCGCAGGCCGATCCCGACAACGCGATCCAGGAAATCGAGGACGTGATCGGCATCGACGCGCAGGACGCCACCCCGTGCTCGGCCAAGACCGGCCAGGGCGTGCAGGACGTGATCGAGGCGCTGATCGCCAAGGTACCGCCGCCCAAGGGCGACGGCGACGCGCCGCTGCAGGCGCTGATCATCGATTCGTGGTTCGACAACTACGTCGGTGTGGTGATGCTGGTGCGCGTGGTCAACGGTACGCTGCGCCCGAAGGACAAGGTGCTGCTGATGGCCAACGGCTCGCAGCACCTGGTCGAGCAAGTGGGCGTGTTCACGCCGAAGTCGATCCCGCGCGATGCGCTGACGGCGGGCGAGGTCGGTTTCGTCATCGCCGGCATCAAGGAGCTGAAGGCGGCCAAGGTGGGCGACACCATCACCACCACGCAACGCAAGGCCGACGCGCCGCTGCCGGGCTTCAAGGAAGTCAAGCCGCAGGTGTTCGCCGGCCTGTACCCGGTGGAAGCCAACCAGTACGAGGCGCTGCGCGAGTCATTGGAAAAGCTGCGGCTGAACGACGCCTCGCTGATGTTCGAGCCGGAAGTGTCGCAGGCGCTGGGCTTCGGCTTCCGCTGCGGCTTCCTGGGGCTGCTGCACATGGAGATCGTGCAGGAGCGCCTGGAGCGTGAATTCGACATGGACCTGATCACCACCGCGCCGACGGTGGTGTATCAGGTGCAGATGCGCGACGGCAGCATGGTGACGGTGGAAAACCCCGCCAAGATGCCGGACCCGAGCAAGATCGAGGCGATCCTGGAACCGATCGTCACGGTCAACCTGTATATGCCGCAGGAATATGTCGGCTCGGTGATCACGCTGTGCACGCAGAAGCGCGGCACGCAGATCAACATGAGCTACCACGGCAAGCAGGTGCAGCTGACCTATGAAATCCCGATGGCGGAAATCGTGCTCGATTTCTTCGACCGCCTGAAGTCGGTATCGCGCGGCTATGCGTCGATGGATTACGAGTTCAAGGAATATCGCCCGTCCGATGTGGTCAAGGTCGACATCCTGATCAACAGCGACAAGGTGGATGCGCTGTCGGTGATCGTGCACCGCTCGAACTCGCAATACCGCGGCCGCGAAGTGGCGGCGAAAATGCGCGAGATCATTCCGCGCCAGATGTACGACGTGGCGATCCAGGCCGCGATCGGCTCGAATATCATTGCCCGTGAAAACGTCAAGGCACTGCGCAAGAACGTGCTGGCCAAGTGCTATGGCGGCGATATTTCCCGCAAGAAGAAGCTGCTGGAAAAGCAGAAGGCCGGCAAGAAGCGCATGAAACAGGTGGGTACGGTCGAGATCCCGCAGGAGGCCTTCCTCGCCATCCTGCAGGTGGACGACAAGTAATCGTGTGTGGGCGTGGCCGTGGTCACGTCGCCGCGCAATAACAAAGGCTGTACCAGGATTTCCAAGAACCAGAAGCCGTCATGAATTTTGCACTGATCCTTTTTGTGCTGGTGGTGATTACGGGCGTCGCGTGGGTAGCGGACAAGCTCGTGTTCGAGCGGCAGCGCCGCTCTTCGGCGCGGCTGGCGCTGGCGGAATTCGATTCGCGCCAGGGCGACCTGCAGGGCCGCTTCGGCACGGCTGACGCCGATGCCACGCGCAAGCGCCTGGCCGAGGAAAAACTGCGCCAGCCGTGGTGGCTGGAGTATTCGGCCAGTTTCTTCCCGGTGATCCTGGCGGTGTTCGTGCTGCGCTCGTTCGTGGTCGAGCCCTTCAAGATCCCGTCCGGCTCGATGATCCCGACGCTGCTGATCGGCGACTTCATCCTCGTCAACAAGTACGAGTACGGCATCCGCCTGCCGGTGGTGAACAAGAAGGTGATGGAGGTGCGCGAGCCCCAGCGCGGCGACGTGATGGTGTTCCGCTACCCGAAGGACCAGTCGCTCGATTACATCAAGCGCGTCGTCGGCGTGCCGGGCGACGTGGTGCAGTATTCCAGCAAGCGCCTGACCATCAACGGCAAGCCGGCGCAATACACCGCGCTGCCGGACTTCCTGGACGAGGAGCGCCTGGCGTACTCCAGGCATTTCCGTGAGAAGCTGCCCGGCAGCGTCGACCATGGCATCCTCAACGATGCCGACCGGCCGGCGTTCGTGGCGGGGGCGGACCCGGATTTTCCGTACCGGGAAAACTGCACTTACAATCAGCTTGGCGTGACTTGCAAGGTACCTGCGGGTCACTATTTCGTCATGGGTGACAACCGTGACAACAGCCTGGATTCCCGTTACTGGGGCTTCGTGTCGGACGAAAATATCGTCGGCAAGGCGTTCGTGATCTGGATGAACCTGGGCAATTTCGGACGCGTGGGATCGTTTAAATAAGAATCTCCGCGGCGCAAGAACACTCAACACAAAAAGAGGGAAGCGCGATGGGTCAATTTGGGAAGGTGGGGGAAAAGTTTCCGGCAGGGCGCCTGGGGCAGCGGACGCGACAGGGCGGTTTTTCCCTGTGGACGCTGCTCGTGATCGTGGTGTTCGTGGTCGGCGTGGCCATTCCGGCCATACGTTCGATCCCGAGCCTGGTGGAATATTTTTCGGTCAAGCGGGCGGCCACCTACGCGAAGCAGCGCGCGGTCAACAAGCGCGAAGTGGTCGAGTATTTTGACAAACAGGCAATCATCGACCGGATTGCCGCAGTAAAAGGCGAAGACCTGCTGGTCCGCGAGGACGACAATGGCGCCATCCAGTCGGTCGGTTTTTCGTACCGGACCGAAGTGCCCGTCTACGGACCGCTGAGTCTTCTCATTACCTATTCGGGAACGCAGCACTGATATGAACCTCGACGCCTTGCAGCAACGACTCGGCTACCGATTCAGCAAGCCCGAATTGCTGCAACAGGCGCTGACGCACCGCAGCCACAGCGCCCAGCACAACGAACGCCTTGAATTCCTGGGCGATTCGGTGCTCAACTGCGCCGTGGCCGACATGCTCTATGGCATGTTCGGCAAGCTCGACGAGGGCGACCTGTCGCGCGTGCGGGCCAACCTGGTCAAGCAGCAGGCCCTGTACGAGATCGCCCAGATGCTGCAGCTGTCCGACACGCTGCGGCTGGGCGAGGGCGAACTGAAGAGCGGGGGTTTTCGCCGTCCGTCGATCCTCGCCGATGCGCTTGAAGCGATCGTCGGCGCGGTGTTCCTCGACGCCGGCTTCGACGCCGCGCGCGCGCTGATCCGCAAGCTCTATATCCCGATCCTGGAGCAGGTGGATCCGCGCACGCTGGGCAAGGATGCCAAGACCTTGCTGCAGGAATACCTGCAGGGCCACAAGATCGCCCTGCCGCAATATAACGTAATCGCCACACACGGGGCCGCGCACAGCCAGCAGTTTGAAGTCGAGTGCACGGTGCCTAAACTGGAAGTCCGGGTGTTCGGCACTGGCGCCTCGCGGCGCGCGGCCGAGCAGGCCGCCGCCAAGCTGGCGCTGGACGAAGTCCAGAAGCTGGTGCCGCAGCTGCTCAAGCGCAGCCGCGCCGAGCGCACCGGCAAGACCCGCAAGCAACCACAGCCGCAGGACCCACAGCTGTCTCTCAGGTTGAAGGAATGACCGAATCTAACCATCCGCAGCAAGACGCGGCGGATACCCCGGCCGCGGCGTTCCGCTGCGGCACCGTGGCCATCGTCGGCCGCCCCAACGTGGGCAAGTCCACGCTGATGAACGCGCTGGTCGGCCAGAAGATCAGCATCACCTCGCGCAAGGCGCAGACCACGCGGCACCGCATCGTTGGCATCCAGACCACGGATGACGCGCAGTATGTGTTCGTCGATACGCCAGGCTTCCAGACCCGCCACGCCAGCGCGCTGAACCGCTCGCTGAACCGCGCGGTCACGTCCACGCTGTCGTCGGTGGACCTGATCCTGTTCGTGGTCGAGGCCGGCTACTATGGCGCCGACGACGAGAAGGTGCTGTCGCTGCTGCCGAAGAACACGCCGGTACTGCTGATCGCCAACAAGCTCGACCGCGTCACCGGCGAGAACCGCTCGGAAGTGATGATGCCCTTCCTGGAAAAGATGGGGCAGCTGTTCCCGTTCCGCGAAGTGGTACCGATGACGGCCAAGACCCGCGACCATATCGCGCGCCTGTTCGACATCATCCGGCCCTACCTGCCGGAAGGCGAGCCGATGTACGACGCCGACGCGATGACCGACCGCAGCGAGCGCTTCCTGGCGTCCGAGATCATCCGCGAGAAGGTGTTCCGCTGGACCGGCGACGAACTGCCGTACACCAGCACCGTGGTGATCGACAAGTTCGAGACCGAAGGGCGCCTGCGCCGCGTCTTCGCCACCATCCTGGTCGAGCGCGACGCGCACAAGGCCATGATCATCGGCAACAAGGGCAGCAAGCTCAAGCAGATCTCCACCGAGGCGCGCCTCGACATGGAAAAGCTGTTCGACGGCAAGGTCTACCTCGAGATGTGGATCAAGGTGAAGAGCGGCTGGGCCGACAACGAAGCAGGGCTGCGGGCTTACGGCTACGAGTGAGCAAAAAAGCGAGCGACCTGTGAGCAAGACGGCTGACATCGCGCGCGCGCCGGCGCCTCGCGCCCGCCGCGCCGACCCCGTGGTCGACGAAGCGGCCGAACTGCTCGACAGCAAGGCGCTGCCGGGCATGGCCGACGCGGCCGCGCGCGCGATGATGGACCGCGCCATGCGCATCGTGCCGGCGCGTCCCGAGTCGCGCGTGGCCGATCAGCCCGGCTTCGTGCTGCACGCCTGGCCGTACCGCGAGACCAGCCTGATCCTCGACGTCTTCACGCGCGACTACGGCCGCATGTCGATGGTGGCCAAGGGCGCCAAGCGCCCGCATTCGGCGCTGCGCGCGGTGCTGCAGCATTTCCACCCGGTCTCGGTGTCGTGGAGCGGGCGCGGCGAGGTCAAGACGCTGACCAAGGCCGAATGGGTCGGCGGCATGCCGCCGCTGGACGGCGACGCGCTGCTGTCGGCGTTCTACCTGAACGAATTGCTGATGCGCTTCTGTCCACGGGAAGACGCGCATCCCACGCTGTTCCGCCATTACCTGACGACGCTGACGCGCCTGGCGCATGGTGAACCCGCCGGACTGGTGCTGCGCAGCTTCGAAGGCTTGCTGCTGCAGGAGACCGGCTTCGCGGTGGCGTTCGACCAGTGCCTGAGCACCGGCGAGCGGGTCGAGCCGGGACTGGACTACGTCTACCAGCCCGAGCGCGGCGTGCGCCGCGCGCAGCCGAGCGACCCGTCGTCGTGGCCGGTGGTGTTGGGCCAGACGCTGCTCGATATGGCGCAGGACGATTACAGCCGCGCGCAGACCGCGGCGCAAAGCCGGGCGCTGATGCGTTTCCTGCTGCATTATTATCTGCAAGGCGCGCCGCTGAAGACGCGCCAGATACTGATCGACCTGCAGTATCTCTGACCGATACAAGAACAACCTCGACTCACTCCTGCTCGCATGATCTTCCACGCAAATCCGGGCGTCATCGACCTTGGCGTCAATATCGACCACGTGGCCACGCTGCGCAACGCGCGCGGCACCGTGTATCCCGATCCCATCCGTGCCGCCCTGCAGGCTGAAGAGGCCGGCGCCGACCTGATCACGCTGCACCTGCGCGAAGACCGCCGCCATATCCGCGATGCCGACGTGCGCGCGCTGCGCCCGCAGCTGGCCACGCGCATGAACCTGGAGTGCGCGATCACGCAGGAGATGCTCGATATCGCCTGCGAGATCCGGCCGCAGGACGTGTGCCTGGTGCCCGAGCGC
Organism: Ralstonia pickettii; assembly: GCA_050987995.1. Lineage (GTDB taxonomy): Bacteria > Pseudomonadota > Gammaproteobacteria > Burkholderiales > Burkholderiaceae > Cupriavidus > Cupriavidus pickettii_B. The sequence continues at coordinate 3,180,201 of CP158803.1, read as the reverse complement.
CGTGAGGAAGTGACCACCGAAGGCGGCCTCGACGTGGCCGGCCGTTTCGAACAGGTGAAGGCAGCCTGCGCACAGCTGGCCGGCGCCGGCATCCGCGTGTCACTGTTTATCGACGCCGACCCCGTCCAGATCGCCGCCGCGGCCGCGTGCGGTGCGCCGGTGATCGAGTTGCATACCGGTGCCTACGCCGATGCGCATACGCCCGATCAGCAGGCAGTGGAGTTCCGCCGCATCGCCGACGGCGTCGACGCCGGCCAGAAGCATGGTCTGGTGGTCAACGCCGGCCATGGCCTGCACTACACCAATGTGCAGCCGATCGCAGCGCTGCCGGGCATCAAGGAGCTCAACATCGGCCATGCGATCGTGGCCCATGCGGTGTTCGCCGGCTGGCAGAACGCGGTGCGCGAGATGAAGGCGATCATGGTCGCCGCGCGCCTGGGCACGCGCTATCCTGCTGCTGGCGAGCCGGCGTGATCTACGGCGTCGGCACTGACATCATCCAGATCGCCCGCGTGCAGGGCGTGATGGAACGCACCAACGGCCGCTTTGCCGAGAAGGTGCTCGGCCCCAATGAACTGGCCAAATACCACGCCCGCAAGGCGCGCTCGGAGAAGCGCGGGCTCGCCTTCCTGGCCACGCGCTTCGCCGCCAAGGAAGCCTTCTCCAAGGCGATCGGGCGGGGCATGCACTGGCCGATGACGTGGCGCGCGATGGAGCTGATGAACCTGCCCTCGGGCGAGCCGACGCCGGTGTGCCATGGCGAGCTGGCCGCATGGCTGGCGGAACGCGGGATCACCGTGCGGGTCAGTGTCAGTGACGAGCATGACTATGCGGTCGCCTTCGCGATAGCCGAGCGCACGGACGCGCCGGCTTCCCAACCTACAGCTTTGTGAATCCAATAACTCCAATGCCCAAGAAGAATTCCGGCAAGCGGCCGGGCCCGGTGGTCCTCGACGTCGTCGGCAAGCAGCTCGACGCGCAAGACGCGAGCCGCATCGCGCATCCGCTCACCGGCGGCGTGATCCTGTTCGCCCGCAATTTCGAATCGCGCGCGCAGCTGCAGGCGCTGACACGCGCCATCCGCGCGGTGCGCGACGACGTGCTGATCTGCATCGACCATGAAGGCGGGCGCGTGCAGCGCTGCAAGACCGACGGCTTTACCCACCTGCCGGCGATGCACCGCCTGGGCGAACTGTGGGACCGCGACGTGCTGGCCGCGACCAGGGCGGCGGTGGCCTGCGGCTATGTGCTGGCCGCCGAGCTGCGCGTCTGCGATATCGACTTCAGCTTCACCCCGGTGCTGGACCTGGACCATGGCCGCAGCGCCGTGATCGGCGACCGCGCCTTCCACGCCGATCCGCGCGTGGTCAGCATGCTGGCCAGCCACCTGAACCAGGGCCTGCTGCTGGCGGGCATGAGCAACTGCGGCAAGCACTTTCCCGGCCACGGCTATGTCGAGGCCGATTCGCACGTGGCGATTCCGGTCGACGAGCGTTCGCTGGACGAGATCATCGAACAGGATGCGCGCCCCTATGAATGGCTGGGCCTGTCGCTGTCGTCGGTGATGCCGGCGCACGTGATCTACCCCAAGGTCGACCCCAACCCGGCCGGTTTCTCGCGCTACTGGCTGCAGGACGTGCTGCGCGCGCAGCTCGGCTTCGAGGGCGTGATCTTCAGCGACGACCTCAGCATGGAAGGCGCCAGCGTTGCCGGCAACGTGACCGAGGCCGCGCGCGCGGCGCTGACGGCGGGTTGCGACATGGTGCTGATCTGCAACCACCCCGACCGTGCCGACCAGCTGCTGACGGAGCTGGGCGTCGGCATCGACAAGACCTCGCAGCGCCGCATCCGTAAGCTGTTCCCGCGCAGGAAGCCGATGGACTGGAACAAGCTGCAGCAGGAAGGCGAGTACCGCGCCGCGCTGCGCACGCTGAAGGAGCACGCGCTGATCGCCTGATCGGAGCATCGTGCAGAAAAGGAAAAAGGCAGCCGAGGCTGCCTTTTTTCATACCGGTGACCCGTCCTGAATAAGGTTGACACTTTTCCAGTAGGAGAAGGAGAGTCCCCTTGGAGACGGTACAAAAGCGAACTCAGCGAGATTACACGCTGGCTTTTAAGCTGGCAGTAGTTGAGCAGGTGGAAAAAGGCGAGCTGACCTACAAAGAGGCACAGGAACGCTATGGCATTCAAGGTCGCTCGACCGTGCTGGTATGGTTACGCAAGCACGGACTCCAGGACTGGAGCGCCTCGCCAGGGGCGGCCAAAATCACGATGGGAAATCAATCCAGCAAGCCCAAACCGCTCACGCCCGAGCAGCGCATCAAGGAGTTGGAGGTGCAATTGCGGGAGGCCCAGGAGAAAGCACGCCTGTTCGAAGCAGTGATAGACGTGATCCAAAAGGAACACGGGGTGCGCGTCGTAAAAAAGCCTTCGGGCAGGTCCTCGCGCAAAAGCTCGTCCAAGGGCTAAGCATCAGCAGGGCCTGCCGCCATATGGGCATCAGCCGCCAGGCGTACTACAAGCGCCAGCACAGCGAGATTCGGCAAATAGCACGCGACGCCAAAGTGTGCGCCTTGGTCAAGCACGTCCGGCTGCGTCAGCCACGTCTGGGGACGCGCAAACTACAGCATGTCCTGCGCCCCTCTTTGGCCGAGGCTGGCATCCAGGTCGGCCGTGATCGCCTGTTCAATATCCTGCGTGCAGCGCGACTGTTGGTCGTGCCGCAGCGGGCCTACCACAAGACCACACACAGTCATCACCGCTTCCGGCGTCATCCCAATCTGCTCAAGGACGGTCCGCAAAAGGTGGTACCGGACGCGCCAGAACAGGTTTGGGTGGCCGACATCACCTACTTACCGACGGCGCAGCAGTTCGTCTATTTAAGCTTGGTGACTGATGCCTTCTCGCGCAAGATCGTCGGGTACCACGTGCATGACAGCTTGCAGACCGAGCAGGTCAGCCAAGCACTCAAGATGGCGCTGCGAGGACGCCGCACCCGGCAGCCGCTGGTCCATCACTCGGACCGAGGGATCCAGTATTGTTCGACCTACTACCAAGCCATCCACGCGCGCCACGGCCTGATCTGCTCCATGACCGACGGCTACGACTGCTATCAAAATGCCATGGCCGAGCGCATCAACGGCATCCTCAAGAGCGAATTCCTGTTGCAACGCCCTGCCGACCTACAGCAAGCCGCCCGCATGGTCCAACAGTCGGTGCAGATCTACAACCGAGAACGGCCGCACCAGGCCCTGAAATACAAAACGCCCGATGAAATCCATCGGGCGTTTATGACCTCAGCCTGATCGGCCAAGCGCGCTGCAGAAAGGTGTCAACCTATGGCAGGACTTGACACGGGCCCCGCTGAGAAAGCGGGGTCAGGCAAGCGCCTTAGTTGGCGCGGCTGCGGTATTCGCCGGTACGGGTGTCGATTTCGATCTTGTCGCCGATGTTGCAGAACAGCGGCACTTGCAGCTCGAAGCCGGTGTTGATCTTGGCGCCCTTGAGCACCTTGCCCGACGAGGTGTCGCCCTTGACGGCCGGCTCGGTGTAGACGATTTCACGGACCAGCGTGGTCGGCATTTCGACCGAGATGGCCTTGTCGTTGTAGAACACCACTTCCACGGTCATGCCGTCTTCGAGGTAGTTCAGCGAGTCGCCCATGCTGTCCTGCTCGACTTCGTACTGGTTGTAGTCGGTGTCCATGAACACGTACATCGGGTCAGCGAAGTACGAGTAGGTGCATTCGCGGCGCTCCAGCACCACGACCTCGAACTTGTCGTCGGCCTTGAACACCGACTCGCCCGGTGCGTCGGTCAGCAGGTTCTTGTACTTCATCTTGACCACGGCTGCGTTGCGGCCCGACTTGTTGTACTCGGCCTTCTGCACGACCATCGGATCGCCGCCGATCATGAAGACGTTACCGACGCGGAGTTCCTGTGCGATTTTCATCTGAACTGATTTCCTGAAATAGAAAGTAGGAATTTGGAATGGCGAAGGCGCGCTGCCGGCATCACCTGCGGTGAGCCTGTGAGCCCCAGCGAGAGGCATTCACGCGCCCGCGACTCCGTGCTCAGCTTGCATTCAGGTCTTCGCCCAACGTCTGTTCTGACACTTGGGTGAGGCCCTGCTTCTCCGGCCCGGTCGCCATTTGGATCAACCGGTTATTTTACCTGATTTTCGCAAAACGCCACCAGGTTGGCGGCAAGGTCGCCGGGATGCTGCAAGCGCCGCTCCCAGCGCGGCGCGATCGCGGCAAGTGCCGGCAGATGCGCACGCAGGCGCGGCCAGTCGACAGGGACGCCATAACCGTTCCAGGCGTGCCAGAAATCCGTCAGCGCGCCGGCCGCGTCGGGCGCCACGCCGCTCTGGCGGAACAGGTCGAGCCACGCGTCGAGCTTGGCACGGTGTGCGGCATCGTCCTGCGGATAGATATGCCAGACCAGCGGCCGCGCGGCCCACTGCGCACGCACGAAGGAATCCTCGCCACGCACGAAGTTCAGGTCGCAGGCCCACAGCAGTTCGTCATAGTGCTCCTGGCGTACGAAGGGGATCAGCTGCACGCACAGGCTGCCGCGTTCCACCGGGTCGCCAATCCGCAGTGGGGCGCCGAGCCATTCGGCGGCCTGGTCCGCGGCCAGGCCAGCGGGCACCAGGCAATGGACTGCCTCGGCGGTATCGCGCCATTGCTCCAGCAGCGCGGGCAGGGCCGGGTTGCGGTAGGCAAACAGGCTCACGCGCAGCGCGCCGGGCCGGGGCGTCACGCTCAGCCGGTGCCACAAAGCCGCCTGGGCGGCCGTGCCGCCCAGGAAGGCGGCGCGCTGCGCACCCAGCATCGATTCCCGCAGCAGGCCGCCGGTGCCGGACTCGAAGCCGGGGAAGAAGAAATGCTTCACCAGCGGCAGCCGCGGATGGGGTGAAGGCAGCGCATGGTGTTCCCGTACCCACGGCTCGGCGCTCAGGTATTCCAGGTTGATCCAGGCGGGTTTGGGATCACGCGCGGCCATGCGGGCCAGGAAGGCTTGCGGCACATCGCAGGCGAAGGCTTCGATGGCGGCATCGTGTGGCTCGACCCCGGCGGTGTCATCCACGTCGCTATCGCCACCCGGCCGCCACGGACGAATTTCCACGCCCGCCAGGCGCTGCACGGTGGCGCCGGTATCGAGTTCCGGCGCCAGCCGCGCGAAGCTCGCCAGGTCATCGACCCACAGCCGCACCGCGTGCCCGTGTTCCTGCGCGAGCTGGCGTGCCAGCCGCCAGCAGACGCCGATGTCGCCGAAATTGTCGATCACGGTGCAGAAGATGTCCCAGGAGCGGATAGGCATGACAGGTGAGGGGGGGCGCAGGCGGGGCGCGCGCTGAATTGCTCTAAACTTGCGATTTTAGAGGCCATGCCGTTTTGATGCGCGCAGGCCGTGTAGCGGTCACCGTCCCCAATGTCCGACCAGCAACCCGATTCCCCGAAACCCGCCGACGAAGTTCCGGCCACAATGCCGGCCACAACGCCGGCCGCCCAGCCAGCCGAGGTGACTGCCGAGGCGACTACTGAAGCGCCGCCGGAGCCGTTCGATCCGCGCCCGGTCATTTCCCGCCTGCCCGGCCTGCCGGGCGTGTACCGCTATTTCGATGCGGCCGGTAATGTGCTGTACGTCGGCAAGGCGCGCGACCTGAAGAAGCGGGTGTCGAGCTATTTCAACAAGACCCAGCTGTCGCCGCGCATCGCGATGATGGTGGCGCGCATCGCCCGCATCGAGACCACCGTGGTGCGCACCGAGGCCGAGGCGCTGCTGCTCGAGAACAACCTGATCAAGGCGCTGGCGCCGCGCTACAACATCCTGTTCCGCGACGACAAGTCGTACCCGTTCCTGAAGCTGACCGGGCACCGCTTTCCGCGCATGGCGTACTACCGCGGCGCGACCGACCGCAAGCACCAGTACTTCGGGCCGTTCCCCAGCGCTTATGCGGTGCGCGAGAGCATGCAGATCCTGCAGAAGGTGTTCCAGCTGCGCACCTGCGAGGACACCGTCTTCAACAACCGCACGCGGCCGTGCCTGCTGCACCAGATCCACCGCTGCACCGGGCCCTGCGTCAACGCCATCAGCGAAGAGGACTATGCGCGCGACGTCGCCAACGCGGCGAGCTTCCTGCTGGGCCGCCAGAACGAAGTGCTGGAAGGCCTGCAGGGCAAGATGGAGCAGCACGCCGAACGGCTCGAGTTCGAGCAGGCGGCGGCGGTGCGCGACCAGATCGCGGCGCTGTCGACCGTGCTCAAGCGCCAGGCGGTGGAGGAGGTCGGCGGGCAGGCGCGCGATATTGACGTGCTGGCCGTGGCCGTGGAGGGCGGGCGCGCCTGCGTCAACCTGGCCATGGTGCGCGGCGGGCGCCACCTGGGCGACAAGGCCTACTTCCCCGCGCACGCGGACGAGGCCGCGATGATCGTCGAGGATGCGGACGAGCGCGAAGCCATTGGCGAGGAACAAGCCGAAGCCGCGCAGCCGCTGACTGTCGACCGCATCGCCACGCGCGTGCTGTCGGCCTTCATGGTGCAGCACTACCTGGAGCAGCCCGCGCCCCCGATCATCGTGGTCAGCCACGTGCCGGACGACAGCGCGGTGCTGGAGGCGCTGACGCTGCACGCCGGCCGCAAGGTTGCGCTGGTGCGGCAGCCGCAGGGCCAGCGCAAGGTCTGGCTGGAGATGGCGCAGCAGGGCGCTGCGCTGGCGCTGGCGCGCCGCCTGGCCGAGCAGGGCAGCCAGGAAGCGCGCACCCGCGCGCTGGCGGAAACCATCGGCCTGGACCTGGAAGACCTGGCGCTGCTGCGCGTGGAATGCTTCGACATCAGCCATACCGCCGGCGAGGCCACGCAGGCGTCGTGCGTGGTCTACCACCACCATGACATGCAGAACAGCGAGTACCGGCGCTACAACATCCAGGACATCATCCCCGGCGACGACTACGCGGCCATGCGCCAGGTCCTGACCCGGCGCTACCAGAAGCTGGTCGAGCAGATCCAGGAGGATGGCGGGCTGGAGGCCGGCGGAGACGCCGCGGCGCTGCTGCCGCAGATCGTGTTGATCGACGGTGGCAAGGGCCAGGTCGAGGTGGCGCGGCAGGTGTTCGAGGAGCTCGGGCTCGATATCGGCCTGCTGGTCGGCGTGGCCAAGGGCGAGGGCCGCAAGGTCGGGCTGGAGACGCTGGTGTTCGCCGATGGCCGCTCCTCGCTGGAACTGGGGCAGGGCAGCGCGGCGCTGATGCTGGTGGCGCAGATCCGCGACGAGGCGCACCGCTTCGCCATCACCGGCATGCGCGCGCGCCGCGCCAAGACGCGCACCACCTCGCGGCTGGAAGAGATCGAAGGCATCGGCGCGCGCCGGCGCCAGAAGCTGCTGACCCGCTTTGGCGGCCTGCGCGGCGTGATGGCGGCCAGCATCGACGAACTGGCCAGCGTGGAGGGGATTTCGCGCGGCCTGGCCGAAGAGATCTACCGGCAACTCCACTGAGCGGACGGCGGCGGGGCGGGAAAATGGCCAACATTGGTCGATTGGTCCTGAAATCGGCGACAATCGCGGGATTGGTCACCGTCCCCCCGCCGCCGAGTTCCATGCCTTTCAATATCCCGATCCTGCTGACCTGGCTCCGCGTCGCCATGATTCCACTGGTGGTCGGAGTCTTTTACCTGCCCGACACATGGCTGCCGATGCACACCAAGAACCTGACGGCGGCGTCGTTCTTTATCATCGCCGCGGTGACGGACTGGCTCGACGGTTTCCTGGCGCGGCGCTGGAACCAGACCTCGTCGTTCGGGGCCTTCCTCGATCCGGTCGCCGACAAGCTGATGGTGACGGCGGCGCTGCTGTCGCTGCTGGCGCTGGGCCGGGTCACCGACCTGATTGCGCTGGTGATCATCGGCCGCGAGATCACCATCTCGGCGCTGCGCGAGTGGATGGCGCAGATCGGCGCCTCCAAGAGCGTCGCGGTGAACTTCCTCGGCAAGCTCAAGACCACGGTGCAGATGATCGCGATCCCGCTGCTGCTGTTTAGCGGCCGGCTGTTCGGCTTCGATGCCTATGTGCTTGGCAACTGGATGATCTATGTGGCGGCGGTGCTGACGCTGTGGTCGATGATCTATTACATGAAGCTCGCTTGGCCGCAGATCCGCGAACGCAGCAGCGTGGTGGCGGGCGCCGGCGCGCCCAAGTGATAAGAAAAATTCAAAAAGGTGTTGACGACGAAAGGAGTTCTTTGCATAATCTCATTCTCGTTGCTGACGACGCAAACGAAAGCAGCGAAATAAGGGTGGTTTAGCGCAAGATGTTGTGTGTTGCCAGCGAATTGCGAAATTAAACGCCTTTATCAGAGTTGGATGCAGTGCCCTGCGGGAGTAGCTCAGTTGGTAGAGCGCAACCTTGCCAAGGTTGAGGTCGCGAGTTCGAGACTCGTCTCCCGCTCCAGGTTATCGAAGGCTCGACAGCATGTTTCTGGCACTGTCGGGCTGGCAGTAAAAGTTGTATGCGGGAGTAGCTCAGTTGGTAGAGCGCAACCTTGCCAAGGTTGAGGTCGCGAGTTCGAGACTCGTCTCCCGCTCCAATCCCCAAAGGGAAGCAACGCTTCCCTTTTTGTTTGGGTTGAATCGCCGTACGGTGCGCTCCGGCAGCATCGGCTGAATGCGGCTACAATCCAGCAGCACGTCACCTGGCGGGGTGGCAGAGTGGTTATGCAGCGGCCTGCAAAGCCGTGTACGCCGGTTCGATTCCGACCTCCGCCTCCAGTACCATGCAGAACGGCGCCTCGCGGCGCCGTTTTTGTTTTCCGGCACCCGCTGCGGCGCACCGCACATCCCGCCACATCCCCGCTCGACAAAACGCCAGCCGTTCCGCACATTGAGCGCGTGGCGGGCATGTTACATTACTCCTGTCGTACGCTTCTCGGGGTGCTCCGCGCGATGGATAGCGGAGCAGCATGCCAAACGCCATTCCCGATTCCGCGACGCGCCGCAAGGCGTGTCCGGGGCCGCTGCGGCACTTCCCGTTCTTTCCCCGCTTGTCCCGTTCCGAGGCTGCCGATCGTCCCGCGCCGACCGCTGGTGCGCGGCGGACATTATGTCGTGGTGGCCGCGGAGAAGAAGTGGGTGGGATCCAGCCATCGCCGTTCAGCCCCTGACACGAGGAACCCCGCACGCATGCACCACGCCACCCCGCTTATCAGCACCATCGTCGGCGGTATCGTCCTGGCCTTTATCCTTGGCGCTATCGCCAGCCGGCTGCGCCTGCCGCCGCTGATCGGCTACCTGTGCGCGGGCATCGTGGTGGGGCCGCATACGCCCGGCTATACCGCCGACCAGGCGCTGGCGCCGGAACTGGCCGAGCTCGGCGTGATCCTGCTGATGTTCGGCGTGGGGCTGCATTTCTCGATCAAGGACCTGATGGCGGTGAAGCGCATCGCCATCCCCGGCGCGGTGGTGCAGATCGGCATTGCCACCATGCTGGGCATGCTGGTGGCGTGGGGCTTCGGCTGGTCGTGGGGGCAGGGGCTGGTGTACGGGCTGGCGCTGTCGGTGGCCAGCACTGTGGTGCTGCTCAAGGCCTTGCAGGAGCGCGAGCTGGTGGAGTCACCGCAGGGACGCATCGCGGTGGGCTGGCTGATCGTCGAGGACCTGGCGATGGTGCTCGCGCTAGTGCTGCTGCCGGCGCTGGCCGGCGTGCTGGCGGGTCCTGGCGCGGCCGCGAGCGAGCCCGCTACCGCCGACGTCGTGTTTGCGATCTTCGCCACGCTCGGCAAGGTGGCCGCCTTCGTCGCGGTGATGCTGGTGATCGGGCGCCGCTTTATCCCATGGATGCTGGAGCGCATCGTCTGGACCGGCAATCGCGAGATGTTCCGCCTGGGCGTGCTCGCCACCGCGCTGGGCGTGGCCTACGGCGCGTATGCGCTGTTCGGCGTGTCGTTTGCGCTGGGCGCCTTCTTTGCCGGCATGGTCCTGGCGGAGTCCGAATTCAGCCATCGCGCGGCCGAGGAGTCGCTGCCGCTGCGCGATGCCTTTGCCGTGCTCTTCTTCGTCTCGGTCGGCATGCTGTTCGACCCGATGGTGCTGGTCACCGACCTGTGGGGTGTGCTGTCGACGCTGTTTATCATCGTGGTGGGCAAGTCGCTGGCGGCGATGGGGATCGTGCGGGCGTTCGGCCATTCGGGCCAGACCGGCATGACCATCGCCGTGAGCCTGGCGCAGATTGGCGAGTTCTCGTTCATCCTGGCCAGCCTCGGCGTCTACCTGAAGATCCTGCCCGAGCGCGGCCAGGCGCTGATCCTGGCCGGCGCGCTGCTGTCGATCATGCTCAATCCGGTGCTGTTCCACCTACTCGACCTGTACACGGCGCGGCGCAACCGCGCCGGCGACACCCAGCCGGCCTGACTGCGCTCGCTCAGGCGCCGATGCGCGGCGCCATGGTGCGCAGGTATTCGGTGAAGGCAAGCAGCCCCTGGGTCGGGAACTTGTCCTGGTGCACCACCAGCTGCAGCGGCCGCACGATGCGCGGCAGGCCCTCGCGGATCGCCACCAGCGTGCCGCGCGCCAGCTCGTCCTGCACGACATGCAGCGACAGGCAGCTGACGCCGAAGCCGCTCATCACGGCGCGCTTGATCGCCTCGGCGTTTCCCAGCTCCAGCGCGAAGCGCAATTCGCCCAGCAGCGGCACCAGCCTTTCCTCGATGACCTCGCGCGTGCCCGAGCCCGGCTCGCGCACGATCCACTCGGCATCGCGCAGCGCCACCAGGTCGTGCGGCGCGGCCGCGAGCGGATGCGAGGGCCCGACCACCACCACCATCTCGTCATCGCACCAGCGCACGCTGCGCAGGTCGCGCTCATGGCTGGCGCCTTCGACCAGCCCGATATCGGCCTCGAACTGCAGCAGCGACTGCAATACCTCGCGCGTATTGCCGATGCGCAGGTCCAGCGTGCACGGGCCGCTGCGCGAATGGCGGAAGCCCGCCAGCAGCGGCGGCAGGATATAGCTGCCGATGGTGTTGCTGGCCGCGATGCGCAGTTGCACCCCGGTCTGGGTCGCGAAGCGCTCCAGCTCCTGCGCCTGGTCCAGCAGCGACAGCGCGCGCGGGAAAAACTGGCGGCCGGTCTCGTTGATGCTCAGGCGGCGGGCAATGCGGTCGAACAAAGGGCCGTCCAGCGCACGCTCCAGCTCGGACAGCGAGGCGCTGACCGCCGACTGCGACATCGCCAGTGCCTGCGCCGCCGCCATGGTGCTGCCATGCTGGGCCACGGCAACGAAAACGGACAGCTGGCGCAGCGTGAGGCGCAGGGGGCGATGGTCCGGGCGGGGTTCTGTGCGGTGTTCCATATCGAAAGAATCAATAACGCATAACGATATTACCCGTTTTACGGGTTAGGGGTGCGCCGGTACGCTGGAGCCACTAAAGAACACAACCCGAGCCTGCCATGTCCTCCGTCTCCGCTCCCCGCACCGCCCCGGCCGCCGCACCGGCCGCCTTGCCCGCGCCCTGGTCGCAGCGGCTGCTGACGCTGGTCCCGCTGGGCGGCATCGCCTGGCTGGCGATCGCACTGGCGGAGCATCCCGCCGTGTCGCGCTACGGGCTGAGCGCGCTGACGCTGGCCATGTGCGCCGGCATGGTCGCGGCCAATACGCTGCCGCGACACTGGCTGGCCCCGCTGGCGCCTGGCATGCAGCTCGCGCGCCACCATCTGCTGCGCCTGGGCGTGGCGCTGTACGGGCTGCGGCTGACCTTTGCGTCGATCGCCGCGCTCGGCCTGCCGGGCGTCGTGGTGCCGCTGACCATGCTGGTTGCCACGCTGCTGTTCGGGACCTGGGCCGGCACGACGTTTTTCGGGCTGAGCCGCCGCGAGGCGATCCTGGTCAGCTCGGGCAGTGCCATCTGCGGCGCGGCCGCGGCCATCGCCGTGTCGTCGGTGGTGCGCACCGACGACAAGCAGACCGCCGTGGCGGTGGCGACGGTGGTGCTGTTTGGCACCGTCGGCATGCTGCTTTATCCCTACCTGTACGAACTGGCGACCGGCCACTGGCACTGGGCGGTCAGCGAGCGCATGTTCGGTATCTTCACCGGCGCGACGCTGCATGAGGTGGCGCAGGTAATCGCCGCCGGCAAGATGATCAGCGAGCCCACCGCCGATGCCGCGATGGTGGCAAAGATGGTGCGCGTGCTGGCGCTGGGTCCGCTGCTGCTGGTGATGGCGCTGTGGCCGCAGGGCGGGGGAGAAAAACAGGCATCGGCTGGCAGCGCCCGCCTGCGTGGCATCCTCAAGTCGGTGCCGTGGTTTGCGGTGGGGTTTGTGGCGGTGATGGCCATCAACTCGGCCGGCGCGGTGCCGGCCGCGTGGAAGGCGCCGCTGATCGCGCTGGACAACTGGCTGCTGGCCTGCGCAATGCTGGCGATCGGCCTGCACACCCGCATCGGCGATCTGGTGCGCGCCGGCCGCAAGCCGCTGGCGCTGGCCGGTGTGCTGTTCGTGTTCCTGATGGGGGTGGGCGCGCTGCTGTGCTACGCGATGGCCTGAGGGTAAGCAGTAAAGGTCTGGAAGAGGGGGCGATCGCCCCCTCTTTGCATTGGGGGGGCAGGGCGGCGCTGTGCCCTGGTGCGGCCGACGGGACTCGAACCCGTAAGCCTGGAAAGGCGGCAGATTTTAAGTCTGCTGAGTCTACCAATTTCTCCACGGCCGCACGGCAAGCCCGGTATTGTGGTGGCTCCGCAATCCGGATGCAAGCGCGCAACAGTCCTCCTTGCCCGCAACCCGCTAAAGTACGGGCTTGCCGCCCAAAAGTGACGGGGCTGTTACCGCTGGTAACAATGTCGTGCCTGCCGTTTCACCTGGAAATTTCCGAACATCTAAAATACCAAGTAAGAGAAATCTCACTTTGAGAGGCGGATATGAAACGTTGGTTGCTCGCAGCATTCGGTGTCGCAGCCGGGCTTGCGTCTGGGGCCGCGATGGCCCATGTGAGCGTCGGCGTGGCGGTCGGTGTCCCTGGCGTTGTGATCGGTGGCCCGGCTTACTATCCGCCCGCTCCTGTGTACTATGCGCCCCCGCCCCCGGTGGTGGTGGCACCAGCGCCGGTCTACTATGGCCCGCCGCACGTGGTGGTGCGTCCGCGTCCGGTCTACTATGGTCCGGGCTACTATGGCCCGGCGCGCTATTACGGACACGGCCACCGCGGCTACTATGGTCCGCCGGGATATTACCGCCATGGCCATGGCCATGGCCACCGCCACGGCCACGGCCACGGCCACGGGCGCTGGCGCGACGACTGAGCGGCACCAGCAAGCTTTTTGAAAGACAGGGCCCTGCGGGGCCCTTCGCCATTTTCGTTGCCGCACTGCGACATGAGCCTGCGAAGCCAGTTCCCGGAATTTCGCCCCTATCTTGAGCGTAGTCAAATTATTTGAACGGACTGCTCAAAGCGTCACCTCTATCATCATAAGGGTTTTCCCCTAAACTACGTCTATGACGTCGTGATGACATTTCTGCAAGTCTTAGCGATGCCAGGACTAACCAGAACGCACAGGGGAATTCTCATGAAGATCAAGCAAGTCGTTGCCGCCGCCGCCGCACTGGCCGCGCTGGGCGCCATTTCCACCTCCGCATCCGCGGCTGGCAAGGTCGATCCGTACCTGGACGGCGCCAAGATCGGCGCAGTCGATCCGTACACCGACGGTGCCAAGGCGGGCAAGTTCGATACGTACACCGATGGCGCGCGCGTCGGCAAGACCGACCCGTACACTGACGGCGCACGCATGGGGTCGCGCGACTCGTTCAGCGACGGCGCCTGATATTCGCCACTGGTACCACCTGACCGCCTGACCGGAATGGCCCGCCCCGCGCGGGCCATTCTCCTTTGTGCGGATAGCCCGGAAGCCTTGCCCCAGGCGGCGGCCATGGCGATGGCGGGGGTGCGGCGCTATACTTGCGCATTCAACAAATGAATGACCAGGAGAGTGGCATGCAGCAAAAGACGGTTCTGACGGCAGACGACGTGAAGAAGATCATGGCCGCAGCGGAAACCGAGGCGAAGAACCATCACTGGGCCGTGTCCATCGTGGTGGTGGATGACGGCGGCCATCTGCTGGCCATGCAGCGCCTGGACGGCGCCGCACCGATTTCCGCCTACATTGCTGGCGAGAAAGCCCGTACCTCGGCGCTGGGCCGTCGTGAGTCGAAGGTCTACGAAGACATGATCAACAACGGCCGCTACTCGTTCATGACCGCGCCGGTGCTGCAAGGCATGCTGGAGGGCGGCGTGCCCATCGTCTGCAACGACCAGGTGGTTGGCGCCGTGGGCGTGTCGGGCGTGAAATCGACCGAAGACGCGCAGGTTGCGCGCGCCGGCATCGCCGCGCTGGGTCTGTAATGCCCGTGGCCGGCCATTGTGCCGGCCAACTGAAAAAGCCCCGCAGGCATGGCCTGCGGGGCGGAATAAAAGAGGGCATGGCTGGATCCGGGCCGGTCTGGCGAGGGGTCTGAAATCCCGCCGGTGGCATGCATACCTGGCTACTGCCCAACACCTCGTTCCGAGGTGGTCCCCACAAAAGTCTTTACTGCCACGCTCGTGGCACCCGCGCCGGACGCGGGTCTCAAATCTCTTCCTTCGGCTTCAGCGCCATGGCCTCGCCGCCGGGCCGCGTTATTTCGTCAGGATCAGCTTGCCGTAGCGCGTGACGCGCAGCGTGTAGACCTCGCCGTTATGCAGGATCGGCAAGGTGCTGGCGCCGCGCATGATGGCGTCCAGCGCGACCGGGTCGCCCGCGGGAACCGACGACAGGCTGTCGCGCACCAGCGCCTCGATCCGGGCGGGCAGGGAGGCCACGGCCGATTTGACGGATGCAATGGTCGACGGGGCCGCCTTCGTGGCTGCCGTCTCGCGGCGCGGCTGTGCGGCCACCTCGACGCGGCGCAGCGACAGCCGGCGGCGGGTGACTTCACGCGGTTGCGACAGCGGCAGGGAAAGTGTGCTCATCATCTGGCTCCGTTCTGCAATGAGGGTGCGCCGGTGGCGGCGCGTCGATGGAAAGATATTAAATGAGAATTGTTATCATTACAATAGAGTTTGACTAAGATTCAGCAAACGACGATGCGGGTCCTGGCCGCAGCTGTTGCAGCGGTGCTCATCCCGGCTCAGGCAACGGAGCGGACCCGTAAACGAAAAAGGACATCCCGCAGGATGCCCTTCCGATCCGGAGCGCCTGGCGGCGCCCGATTACTGCTTGGGTTCGGTGATAAAGCCGATCTTGCCCAGGCCGCCATGCTGCGCGGCGGCCATCACCTCGGCCACGCGCTCGTAGCGCACCTCGCGGTCCGCGCGCAGGTGCAGCTCAGGCTGCGGCTGCTGCTTCGCGGCCAGCGAAATATTGTTTTCCAGCGCGGCCTGGTCCACCTCCACCTGGTTCCAGAAGACCTTGCCGCTCGCGTCAATGGTGACGTTGATGTTCTGCGGCTTGGGGTCGTTCGGGGTGTTGGTGGCGCGCGGCAGGTCGATCTTCACCGCGTGGTTGATCACGGGGATAGTGATGATGAAGATGATCAGCAGCACCAGCATAACGTCGACCAGCGGCGTCATGTTGATCTCGCTCATCACCTCGTCGTCGTCACCTTCGAGAGTACCGAATGCCATGATGACTTCCTTGCTTGCGGTTTAGCGCTGTGCCGCGGCCAGGCGCACGGTGCCGTCCTCGGTGCGGGCGCCGGTGGGGCGCACGCGGGCGCCGGTCACGAAGTAGGCGTGCAGGTCGTGGGCAAAGCGGTTGAGCTTCGAGATCACCGACTTGTTGCCGCGGGTGAGAGCGTTATAGCCCAGCACGGCGGGAATCGCCACGGCCAGGCCGAAGGCGGTCATGATCAGCGCCTCGCCCACCGGGCCGGCAACCTTGTCGATGGTCGGCACGCCCGAGGCGCCGATGCCGATCAGCGCGTGGTAGATGCCCCACACCGTGCCGAACAGGCCGACGAACGGCGCGGTCGAACCCACCGATGCCAGCACTGCCAGGCCCGACTGCATGTGCGCCACCGAGTCGTCGATCGAGCTCTTGAGCGAGCGGGTCAGCCAGTCGGAGATGTCCATCACGTCATGGAGCTGCGGCTGGCTGGCGCGGTGGTGCTGGGCGGCTTCCTTGCCGGCGATGGCCAGCGTGCGGAACGGGTTGGCGTCATTGGCGCCCAGGGTTTCGAGCGCGTGGTCGAAGTCGTCGGAGTGCCAGAAGCGCTTTTCCGCGCCTTGCGCCATCTTCTTCAGGCGGACCAGATCCCACGCCTTGGTAAGGATCACGATCCAAGAGGCGAGCGACATGATCAGCAGAATGATGGCGGTCGCACGCATGACGAAGTCGCCTTGCGCCCAGAGGTGGGTAAGTCCGAGGTCCTGCATGTGTTGGTTCCTGGTGAGTTGTTCGCTTGGGTTGGGTCAGATCAGAGATCAGAAATCGAATCGTGCGATCAGTTCAGTTCGAAGCCGATCGGTTGCTGCGCCGTGACGGCGACGGCACGGCCACTGTCCATGTAAGGCTTGCAGCGCATCGCCTGCACGGCCTCCACCGCGGCCTGGTCCAGGCGCGACGAGCCGCTCGACGATACCACCGCGGTCTTGATGACCTTGCCGCTCTCGTCGGTGGTCAGGCGGATCACGGCCTTGCCGGTCTCGCCCATGCGGCGCGACTGGGAAGGATACTTCGGTTGCGGCGACGAGCACTGGATTTCGCCGATGCCGACCGCGCGCGGGGTGGTGGCCACCGGGGCCGGTGCGGGCTCGGGGGCCGGTGCCGGCGGGGCCGGGGGAGCCGGCGGTGCTTCGGGCGCGTTCGGCGTCGGCGGCAGGCTGGCCACCGGTTGCGGCGTCGGCCTGGGTTGCGGCGGGGTCGGCTTGGGCGTGGTGACCTTCACCTGCTTGGGCGGGGTTTCCTGTTTGGGCTTGGGCTTGGGCGGCTCCGGCGGAGCCTCCTGCTTGGGCTGCTCGAGCGGGATGATGCGGGCGATGATCTCGGGTGAGATCACGGCCTCGGTCAGCTTGCGGCCCAGGCCGCTCTGGATCAGGTAGAGCAGGCCGGCATGGAACAGCAGGACGGCGAGCGTAATCTTGAAGAAGCGTTGGTCGAACATGTGTCAACAACAAAAGTCTGCCGGCAGGCGCGAAGGGCGCCTGAATCGGCACAAGCAGCGACGCACGCAGCGGCACTGGTGCACCATCACTTGCGATAAAACAGGATCAGCGAGATGCCGCAACCGACCAGCAGGCTGAGCAGCAATTCCATGATAAACGCTCCTTCAACAGGGTTGCCGGGGGAGCGCCACTCTGGGGCAGCGTGTCAGCGGGCAAGTATAAACGATAATGATTCTTATTTGTTGTGATTTGTGCGCCGCAACTGGAATTTTCTGCCACGGCACGTTATACCCCCAAATCCAGGAATCGTTTTGGAATGCTCAGCGCTACCTCGCGCGGGTTTGCGCGCCCGCAACGATCCGGATGTTTCGGTGGCCCAGGCCACAATCGCTGGCGCCAGAGCCGCCCGTGCACGCACGGAGCGTCGCAAAGCGCGCTAGCATAGGAAGAAACTGCAGACGAGGCGGTGCGCCGGTCGCGCCCCCGCCACGGCGCGCTCGGGGAACCCGTCCATGGACTTCGCACGTTCCGCTGAAGATGACCGATCGACGCTCCTGCGCTCCATGCCCGGGACGTCGTCCAGCTCGGCGCTGGACTGGATGTGCGCCCAGTTTGCCCTGCGCGTGGTGTGCGCACTGGGCCCGCGCTTCAACCTGCGTAGCAATATCAACGATGTCCTGACCGTCAGCGCGCAGGAAATGGTGTGGCCGTACGGTGTGGTGCTGCGCGTGCAGCGCTTCCTGGCCGCGCGCTGCGCCGACATGCCCGCCTGGAAGGGCGCCTCCCGCCTGACCCCCGAAGAATTCCTGGACCGCCACGGCCAGTGGAACAGTGCCTTCGACGAAAGCGCGCTGTTCTATTACCTGGACGAGTACGTCAAGCACCACGCCAAGGACATGTTCGCGGTGTTCGACGCCTCGGCCGCGGCCATCGCCCAGCGGCTGGAAGGCGAGCGCGTGCTGCTGGTGCGCAATATCGACATGCTCAGCCGCGTGCTGGACCTGCCCGAGCACGAGCGCAAGCTGCTGCTGTACGCGGCGCTGGCCAAGTACAAGCGCGACCTGCGCGCGGTGATGGTCGACTGCAAGGTGGCGCACAGCCAGGAAGCGTTCCAGATCCTGGCCGGGCTGACCGGCGCCGGCGCCGCCGACGTGGCCGCCTCGCTGCGTCCGGGCTCGCGGCTGGAGACGCTGAACCTGATCGAGCAGCCGCTGCCGGAAAACAGCGTGACTGACCTGGGCGACCTGATGCGGCTGTCCGACCGGCTGCTGCACGTGCTGCTGGGCAACTACGCCAACGAGGCCGAGATGATGGCGGTCTTCACCCGCCCGGCCGCGCCGCCCACGCTGACCACCGCCGACTACCCGCATGTCGAGACCGACGCCCGCTACCTGTGCGCGCTGCTGGGCAATGCCACGCGCCAGCACGCCAGCGGCGTCAACGTGCTGATCTACGGCCCGCCCGGCACCGGCAAGACCGAGTTCGCGCGGCTGCTGGCGCGCGAAGCGGGCTGCGAACTGTACGAGGTCGATTGCCTGGACCGCGATGGCAACAGCCTGTCGGGCAAGGACCGCTATCGCTCCTTGCAGGTGTCGCAGGCGTTCCTGCGCGGCCGTGCGCATACCGCGCTGCTGTTCGACGAGGTGGAAGACGTCTTCCCCGGCAGCGCGCGCGAGCTGATGAGCCTGTTCGGACAGGAGGATGCGCGCGCCTCGGTCAACGGCAAGGCCTGGGTCAACCAGACGCTCGAGCAGAACCCCGTGCCGGTGATCTGGATTTCCAATTCGATCCGCCAGATCGACCCGGCCTACCTGCGCCGCTTCCAGTTCCACCTGGAGCTGAAGATTCCGCCGCCGCTGGTGCGCGAGAACATTATCCGCAAGCACCTGGGCGGGCTGGACGTCAGCGATGCCTTTATCACCGGGCTGGCGGCGCGCAAGACGCTGACGCCGGCGCAGGTGCAGTCCGCCGCGCGCTTCGTCGAACTGGCGCGGCCCGATGTGGAAGAACCGGTGGAAGCGCTGATCCTGCGCCAGCTCGAGCACGCCGACCGCGCCATGGGGCTGCGCCCCGAGGCCGAGGCCCGCCCGGTGGTGACGCACTACCGGCTGGAGAACCTGCATCTCGAAACCCGCTATGAGGTGGTCAAGATCGTCGACGCCCTGCGCGTGCGCCAGCGCGGCACGCTGTGCTTCTACGGCCCGCCGGGCACCGGCAAGACCGCGCTGGCCGAGCATATCGCCGCGGAGCTCGACCTGCCGCTGATGATCCGCCGCGCCTCCGACCTGATGAGCAAGTACGTCGGCGAGACCGAGCAGCAGATTGCCGCCATGTTCGCGCGTGCCGAGGAGGATGGCGCCGTGCTGCTGCTGGACGAGGCCGACAGCTTTATGCAGAGCCGCCAGCAGGCGGTGCGCAACTACGAGATCTCCGAGGTCAACGAGATGCTGCAGGGGATGGAGCGCTTCAACGGCATCTTTATCTGCACCACCAACCTGTTCGACCGCATCGACGAGGCCGCGCTGCGGCGCTTCTCGTTCAAGATCCGCTTCCTGGAGCTCAAGGCCGCGCAGCGCGCGGCGATGTTCGTCGACGAGGCGTTGGACGGCGATGCCGCCCGCCTGACCGACGCCATGCGCCGCGAGCTGGATGCGATGGACTGCCTGACCCCGGGCGACTTCGCCACCGTCAAGCGCCAGTGCGTGCTGCTGGGCGAGGCGCTGACGCCCGATGAATTCCTGGCGCAGCTGCGCCAGGAACATG
The DNA here is from genome assembly GCA_050987995.1 of Ralstonia pickettii. Taxonomy (GTDB): domain Bacteria; phylum Pseudomonadota; class Gammaproteobacteria; order Burkholderiales; family Burkholderiaceae; genus Cupriavidus; species Cupriavidus pickettii_B. The sequence goes on along the minus strand of CP158803.1, from coordinate 3,160,312 downwards.
CGATCAAGCCCGAGGTGCGGCAGCACCGGCCGCTGGGCTTTCTTCAGTAAGGGTTGGTGGCGGCCGCAGTGTCAGCTACAGCGCCGGCGCCGGCTCGATCACCACCGTCTCGGCATCGGCCTGCACCTGCAGCAACGTGGCTGCCATGGCGCGCAGGTGCGCGGCGTCCTTGGTGGAGGCAAAGCGGTCGTACGGCGTGGCATCGGGGGCGGCAGCCATGCCGTGCTCGGCCAGCTTGCGCGAGAGCTGGCGCGCGATCGCGCTGCCGGTGTCGACCAGCGCCAACTGGTCGCCCACCATCGCGCGGATGGTGCCGGAGAGGAACGGGTAGTGGGTGCAGCCCAGCACCAACGTGTCGGCGCCGGCTTCGAGCATGGGCGTGAGGTAGGCATCGAGCCGCTCGCGCACGGCCGGGCCGTCGATATCGCCTTGCTCGATCAGCGACACCAGGCCAAGGCCGGCTTCGCAGATAAAGCGGCTTTCGCCATCCAGCGAGCCCAGCAGCCGCGCGAACTTGGCGCTCTTGAGCGTGTTGGCGGTGGCCAGCACGCCCACCACCTTGCTGCGGCTGGCCGCGGCGGCAGGCTTCAGGCCCGGCTCGACGCCGATGATCGGCACCGGCAGTTGCTTGCGCAGCAGCTCAACCGCGTGGCCGGTGGCCGTGTTGCAGGCGATCACCAGTGCCTTGCAGCCCTGGGCGATCAGCCACTCGCAAGCCTGCAGGGTGCGCGCTTCGACAAATTTCTCGGGCTTCTCGCCGTACGGCGCGTACCTGGAGTCGGCCAGGTACAGCAGCGACTCATTGGGCAGCAGCGCGCGGATCTCGCGCAGCACAGACAGGCCGCCGAGGCCGGAATCGAAGACGCCGATGGGTGCGGGGTTCACGGGGACGGGGATATACAGGAACAGGGCAGAAAAAAGCCGGGTCGGAACCCGGCCTTTTTCGAGCGCGACGGCAGATTCTACCGTCTTGCCAACCTTACAGCGCGGCGACCGGGATCTTGCCGATCTTGGCCTGCCATTCGGCGGGGCCGGTCTTGTGCACCGAGGTGCCTTCGCTGTCCACGGCGACCGTCACCGGCATGTCCTTGACGTCGAACTCGTAGATCGCTTCCATGCCGAGGTCTTCGAAGCCGACCACCTTGGCTTCCTTGATCGCCTTGGCCACCAGGTAGGCGGCGCCGCCCACGGCCATCAGGTAGGCCGACTTGTGCTTCTTGATGGCCTCGATCGCCACCGGGCCGCGCTCGGCCTTGCCGATCATCGAGATCAGGCCGGTTTCGGCCAGCATCATCTCGGTGAACTTGTCCATGCGCGTGGCGGTGGTGGGGCCGGCCGGACCGACTGCCTCGTCGCGCACCGGATCGACGGGGCCGACGTAGTAGATCACACGGTTCTTGAAGTCCACCGGCAGCTTTTCGCCCTTGGCCAGCATGTCGGCGATGCGCTTGTGCGCGGCGTCGCGGCCGGTCAGCATCTTGCCGTTGAGCAGCAGGGTCTGGCCCGGCTTCCACGAGGCGACTTCTTCCGGCGTCAGCGTGTTCAGGTCGACGCGCTTGGAGGTCTCGGTGTTCGGTGCCCACTCGACCTTCGGCCATTGCGACAGGTCAGGCGCTTCCAGCTTGGCCGGGCCGCTGCCATCCAGCGTGAAGTGCACGTGGCGGGTCGCGGCGCAGTTGGGAATCATCGCGACCGGCTTGGACGCGGCGTGCGTCGGGCAGGCCATGATCTTGACGTCAAGCACGGTGGCCAGGCCGCCCAGGCCTTGCGCGCCGATGCCGAGCGCGTTGACCTTCTCGTACAACTCGACGCGCAGTTCCTCGACCCAGTCCTTCGGGCCGCGGGCGATGATGTCCTGGATGTCGATGGACTCCATCAGCGATTCCTTGGCCATCACCATGGCCTTCTCGGCGGTACCGCCAATGCCGATGCCCAGCATGCCCGGCGGGCACCAGCCGGCGCCCATGGTCGGAACGGTCTTCAGCACCCAGTCGACGATCGAGTCCGACGGGTTCAGCATCACGAACTTGGACTTGTTCTCCGAGCCGCCGCCCTTAGCCGCGACCTGGATGTCCACGGTGTTGCCCGGCACGACCTCGTAGTGGATCACGGCCGGGGTGTTGTCCTTGGTGTTCTTGCGGGCGCCTTCGGGCGGGTTGACGATCGAGGCGCGCAACACGTTGTCGGGGTGCGTGTAGCCGCGGCGCACACCCTCGTTGATCATGTCGGTCAGGCCCATGGTGGCGCCATCCCAGCGCACGTCCATGCCCACCTTGACGAAGACCGTGACGATGCCGGTGTCCTGGCAGATCGGGCGCTTGCCTTCCGCGCACATGCGGCTGTTGGTCAGGATCTGCGCAATCGCGTCCTTGGCCGCCGGACTCTGCTCCAGCTCATAGGCGCGGCCCAGGCTGGTGATGTAGTCCATCGGGTGGTAGTAGCTGATGTACTGCAGGGAGTCGGCGACGCTCTGGATGAGGTCTTCTTGCTTGATGACAGTCATTTTGTGGGGGTGGGCAGCGGTGAAACACAGCGCGAAATCATACACTGAGCCGGGGCCTTCTGCCGGGCTGCATACATCCGTCTACAGGCTCCGATGTGGCGCCGGCGGCCCAAAATAGAAAACCGCGGCACATGGCCGCGGTCCTGAGTGAAGCAAAAGCTCAGCGTCGCCTCAATGTGTTCCCGGCTTCGCATGGGCGCCGGCGGGTTGCGACACCATCCGGTCCACCCAGGCCATTGCCACTGCAGAGGCGAGGAAGGCAATGTGGATCGCCACCTGCCACATGATGGTGTGGGTGGTGCGCTGCTCGGCGTCGATAAAGGTCTTGAGCAGGTGGATCGACGAAATGCCGATCAGCGCCATCGACAGCTTGACCTTGAGCACGCCGGCGTTGACGTGGTCCAGCCATTCCGGCTCGTCCGGGTGGTTGTCGATGCCCAGGCGCGACACGAAGGTCTCGTAGCCGCCCACGATCACCATGATCAACAGGTTGGAAATCATCACCACGTCGATCAGGCCCAGCACCACCAGCATGATCTTGTTCTCGTCGAACTCGGTCACATGCGCCAGCAGGTGCCAGACTTCGACCAGGAAATGGTAGACATAGACGCCCTGGGCCACGATCAGGCCCAGGTAAAGCGGCAACTGAAGCCAGCGCGACGCGAAGATGATGCTCGGGATCGGCCGCATGGTCTGCGGCCTGGTCATTGGATTGGAAGCCATGGGCGGGGCGGTGTCGGCGAGTTGAAAGTCGGCGTGGATTGTACCAAGCGCCCATGACCGGACTGTGTTACCGACCGTAACCGAAGACTGCTACCGTTGCTCGCCCGCGTAGCTCAGCCCGCCGCGCCCGGATCCGCGCCGGCCGCCTTGCCGCGCCACGCGCCGCGCGCGATCCGGCCCGGCCAGCTCGCCAGCACGATTCCGGCCAGCACGCACGCCAGCGCCACGCCGTGCGGCCAGCCCGGTTTCTCGCCCAGGAAGACGATGCCGTAGGTGGCCGCCGCCACCGGCAGGACCGAGGTGAACACGCCCGCCACTTGTCCCGGCACATGCCGTATGCCCTTCATCCACAGCCAGAACGAGAACACGCTGGCGGACAGCGCGTACCAAAGCAGCATCAGCCAGGTCTGCGTGGGCACCGTCGACGCGTCGAAGGTCAGCAGCGGCACCAGCCCCAGCGGCAGCATCAGCAGTCCGCCGATCAGGTGTGTATAGGCACAGATCTCGATCGCGGCCAGCGTCTGCGTGAGCCGGCGCGACAGGATCACGTAGATCGATTCGCACACCACCGCGCCCAGGATCATCAGATTGCCCAGCCAGGCCTGGCTGCCGCTGCCGGTGCCATGGGAGTCGCCGCGGGCGATGTTGAGCACCGCGATACCGGCCACTGCCAGCAGCACCGAGGCCACCGTGCGCCGCGACAGCCGCTCGCGCAGCAGCAGCCACGACAGGATCGCCACCGTGGCGGGGATGGTGCTGGTGATCACGCCCGCGGCCATGGCGCTGGTCAGGCGCACGCCGTTGAGCATCAGCAGCGTAAACAGGAAGGTGCCGAAGAACGCCTGCAAGAACAGGTTCAGCCATTCGCCGCGCGAGACCTGGCGCATGCGCGCGGGCCGGTACCACGGCGCCAGGCAGACGATGGCGATGACAAAGCGCAGCAGCGCGAACAGCAGCACCGGCACATGGGCGATGATCGATTTGCCGAGTCCGACATTGCTGCCGACCAGCGCCATCGAGGCGATCAGGAAGAGGGCGTAGACCGGGGAGAATGCTGAAGGATTGGCGGGCACGGGTACGGCCTTGGTCGTCCGGCAGGGCGCCGCGGCGCTTTGGCGGGGCAGGCGCTGAGCCGGCGGGAGCGGGCGGAAAGCGGCAAGGGTAAGCGCCGCATTCAGGTATGGGGAGGGTAGGAGAAATCCATTCCTGGACCTCTCCCCCCTAAGAACCGTACGTGCGAGTTTCCCCGCATACGGCTCAAGCCTTTACAAAGCGCTTGAACTTATTCAAACACCGGTTTCACAGCAATTTTACCGTAGTGATGAACTTGGACATGGCAATCGGGGTGCAACAATACGCGATTTCCTAGAGCATCTGAGCCCCCAAGAATCCGGGGTTCGATGTGATGGTCATCCCATCCAGTCTCGTCAGTAAGCTCGCCTTGGCACACCACGCACAAGCCGCGCTGAGAAACGTACAGCTTTGCCCACTGCTTTCGGTACGACATGCGATCTGCCATGCGTTCCTGCCGCAATTTTTCGCCATACATCTCCTGCGCCGGGTCGAACGGATGGTAGTCCGCGCGCACTTTCTTGTGCCTCCGAATGAGCGTACCCGCAATCGAATACAACTCCATCCAGTAGCCTTCACCTTCCTTATTCACAGCAGTGGTTCCGAACACCCAGTTCCGATTTCCGACTGAGGCGAAATACTTCTTCCGCACCCATCCTGAGTTCTTTCCTCGATGTCGCCGTTTTGCCCACCTCCATAGAGCACGAAAAATCAGATGCTCCATTCGGGTGAACGCCGCCTTCGCTGCCACCGGGCAGTGATACTGCGCCCAGCCCCTTAGGGAATCGCTGATTAAATCAGTGCGCGAGTCATCGAGGCATTGGGTGAGCGCGTTGTCATAAGCGTGTCCATGATTCAGGTCCTGTGATGAAGCGACAGATCAGTTTTGCGGAAGCGGAAAGCCACGGCAAGAAGCGGGTGACGCGCCGCCAGCGCTTCCTGACGGAGATGGAAAGCGTGGTGCCGTGGGCGCGCCTGATTGCGGCGGTCGAGCCGTACTACCCCAAGGGAAAACGTGGCCGGCCGCCGATCGGCCTTGAGCGGATGCTGCGCATTTACTTCCTCCAGCAGTGGTACGGGCTGTCGGACGAGGCACTGGAAGACGCGCTGTACGACAGCATGGCGATGCGGGCGTTTGCCGGGATCGACCTGGCAGTCGAGGCGGTGCCAGACGCGACCACGCTGCTGAAGTTTCGCCGCCTGCTCGTCGAGCATGAACTGACGCGAAAGCTGTTCGACGAGATCGGCATCATGCTGTGCGAGCGGGGACTGATGATGAAGGAAGGCACAATTGTGGATGCCACCATCATCGAGGCGCCACCGTCGACCAAGAACAAAAAGAAGAGCCGCGACCCGGAGATGCACCAGGCCAAGAAAGGCAATGCTTGGCGTGTGTCACGAACGCAGGCTTAAGTCTGCGATGCTGTACTGAAGATGGGAGAAGGCCTTCCGGAGTCGGCTTGCAGGAGCAGGCTCCAAACCACTCGGTGCTGCTGCGTTCAAAAGGCGTGGTAGTGAGCGACCGGGGAAGTCGTCCGCAGAGGATGGCGGGTACGTGCTGAGAAGATGAGCGAAAGCAAACCGTCCGATGACGCATCGTTATTGCCTAGGACGCTGTCGAAACTGAGGTTGGCCAAGCGCCTCAGGACAAACCGGGACGGCACCTGTTTACGGGCCCGGTGGCAGCCGGTGTATAGGCGGCATGATCTCAGCGCAGGCTTTGGTACGGAACGTGAGAACCTTGCTCCAGATGTGAAGGGAAATGACAAATGGCAGACACCATGAGGAAGAATACCGATGCTGGAGTGAGGGGCGGAGCCGCCCGTAGTAGTGTTGAAGTTCCTGTAATGGGAATGGAGCGAAGGGGCGGCGTTATCCTGCTGATGAACGCGGTCAACCTGCGGGGATGAGCGGCGTGAAATCGGCGAAGCCGTACAACATTGCGAAGCGCACGGTATGGGAGGCATACCAGCAGGTCAAGGCCAACCGTGGAGCTGCCGGGATCGACGATGAAACCATCGCGGAGTTCGAGCAGAACCTGTCGAAGAATCTGTACAAGCTGTGGAACCGGATGTCATCGGGGTCGTATTTCCCGCCACCGGTCAAGCAAGTGGAGATTCCCAAGGCGTCGGGAGGTACGAGAAAGCTGGGGGTGCCCACGGTCGCAGACCGTGTTGCGCAAACCGTGGTCAAACTGGTCATTGAGCCGGGTCTCGACGCGATCTTCCATCCGGACTCCTATGGGTACCGGCCGGGGCGGTCTGCGAAGCAGGCGGTAGCGATCACTCGTGAACGTTGCTGGCGATATGACTGGGTGGTGGAATTTGACATCAAGGCAGCCTTTGATCAGATCGATCATGGACTGCTGATGAAAGCGGTGCGCACCCACATCAGGGAAGACTGGATACTGCTATACATCGAACGGTGGCTGGTTGCACCGTTCGAGACAGCGGACGGGGTGCGTGTGCCCCGCACGCGGGGCACACCCCAGGGCGGTGTGGTCAGTCCGATCCTGATGAACCTGTTCATGCATTACACATTCGACCGATGGATGCAGCGCACCAGCCCAAACTGTCCGTTTGCCCGCTACGCGGATGATGCGGTGGTTCACTGCAATAGCCGCAGGCAGGCGGAATACGTGATGCGGTCCATTGCAGCACGGCTGGCAGCTTGTGGGCTGACGATGCATCCGGAGAAATCGAAGATCGTGTACTGCAGAGACAGCAACCGCAGCGAACGCCATCTGCATGCGAGCTTTACGTTTCTCGGTTTTACGTTTAGGCCGAGGAAGGCGCGCAGCCCGCAAGGGGGGCCTTCGTTTACCAGCTTCCTGCCGGGAGCCAGCGAGAGTGCCTTGAAGCGGATGCGGCAGGCAGTGCGGGGTTGGCGACTCAATCGCCAGACCCATGTAACCCTTGCCGATGTGGCGAGACTGTACAACCCAGTGATCCACGGGTGGTGGAATTACTATGGCGCGTTCTACAAGACTGCGATGCTTCGCATCTTCCAGCACATCGACTGCGCTCTTGAGCGTTGGGCTCGACGGAAGTACAAGGGTCTGCACAGGCGCAAGCGACGAAGTGCCGAATGGCTGGACAGGATGCGCCATAACAACCCGATGCTGTTCGCTCACTGGCGTGTGGTTACGCAACCGGCTGGATAACGGGAGCCGTATGACGCGAGAGTGTCACGTACGGTTCTGCGAGAGGCTCGGGGGGCGGTTCCCCGGGTCTACTTACCACTTTGGGATGAAAGCCCATGTCGGCGTGGATGCGGCCTCTGGGCTGGTGCATAGCGTGGTGGGCACAGCGGCCAACGAGTCGGACGTGTCGCAGGCGCATGCATTGCTGCATGGCCACGAGGAGCATGCGTTTGGCGACGCGGGCTACACGGGCGTGGACAAGCGCGAGGAGATGCAAGGCAAGTCCGTGAAGTGGCAGGTGGCCGTCAAGCGCGGCAAGATCAAGGCGATGCGTGACGGTGCGGTCAAGGACTTGCTGATCGCCGTCGAGCGGGCCAAGGCCCAGATTCGGGCGCGGGTCGAGCATCCGTTCCACGTCATCAAGAATCTGTTTGGTCATCGCAAGGTTCGCTACAAGGGCCTGGTCAAGAACACGGCGCAGTTGTTCAGCCTGTTTGGTTTGGCGAATCTGGTGTTCGCCAGGAAGCTGTTGTCGGCCTCAGAGGGGAGCAATCCGTCCTGAGCGCGCAAAGCGCGGCCAGGAAAGGTGCGAAACGCGAGAAAGACGGCTTGAATCGGCCCATCTCTCCCGCATTGCGAAAGCTGAAGTCCTTGGCTTGTGCAACATCAAGCGCAAACCTCATTGATCAGCGATTCCTTAGCATCGGGTTCAGCAGTCGAATTAGCTTCTCCTGCTTTGCCGTCTTGTTTGCATTGATGACCTGCTTCACCTTGCAGTAGAACGCTTTCACGTTCTTCTTGCTCGGCTTGATGAGCAGCGTTCCCGAATACTTCCGGAAATTCCACCCTAGAAAGTCAAAACCGTCGGCGATGTTGGTGACCCGCGTTTTCTCCGTCGATAGCGTCAGCCCCCGCAATGCTAGGAACTGCTCCACCCACGGTTTCACTTCGTTATCTAACACCTCCGGCGTGTTGCCGGTGATCACGAAGTCGTCCGCGTAGCGCACAACGTGTACCTTCAGCGTCCGCGTCTTCTTGACACCGAACTTGGCCTCAAGAGCCTTGCTCAGTGATCGTTCCAACCCGTTCAGTGCCACATTTGCCAGAGTCGGGGAAATGATGCCCCCCTGTGGTGTTCCAGCGTCGGTCGCCTGAAACTGGCCCTGAAATACCACGCCAGCCTTCAACCACTTCCGAAGGATTACTTTGTCCATTGGGACATTGCGCTCCAGCCAGTCGTGACTGATATGGTCAAAGCACCCCTTGATATCCGCCTCCAGCACCCATTGGGCCGAAGCCTTCTGGGATAGGGATACGAATAGCTGAGACATGGCATCATGGGTCGAGCGATTGAGCCGAAACCCATAAGAGTTCGGATCGCTCGTCCCTTCGGACACCGGTTCCAGCGCCAGCAGATACAACGCTTGCATGGCTCGGTCGTGTAGGGTCGGAATGCCCAAAGGGCGTTTCTTCCCATTCGACTTGGGGATGTAGACCCTCCGTAAAGGCAGTGGCCTGTACCCCCGACGCTTCAACCTCCCGATGGCTTCCCACCGGGCTTCAGACGTTTCCCACTTTACGCGATCGACTCCCGCCGTCCGCGCACCTTGGTTCATCGCCACTCGCCGTACCGCCGATGCCTTGGCGGACCACGAGCGGGTCAAGGACCTTTGCAAGGCTTTCACCCTGCGCCAATCCTCTTCCTGTGTTGCCTTCGCAATTCGAATCTGCATCACCCGAACGTTCCGTTCCACGCGGCGCCAATCAATGTCGCCCCATCTTTCCGGTACGCCGGAAGGCGCAGATTCATCCTTGCGGATCAATGCTTCCATGCTGCCCTCCTATCTTGAGGATCTTCCCCAACATCGAAAGACAACATGCCCCTTGAGGGACAGGTTGTCCCTCAAGGGAAGAAAAATTAAACAAGCGAGTTTAGTCAGCCGTCCTGCGACGAGAAGACCAGTTGGAAGTCTGCCCACTTTCGCGTGGGATGATGTTTCAACCCCTATCCGAGCCATTACAGCCCGGCATTCGCTTTTTCCAACCTCCCATACCCGCACAGCCAACAGCGTTCCTTACGGTTCGCCTGCCTGAGTCGTACAGCACTCCGGCAGCCATATGGGCTTACCACGTTCCCTGCGCGTTACAAGACTGGGTTAGAGTCCGCCTCTCCGCCGGTGGTTGTTTGGCGACGTACTCCGACGAGCCACCGAAGTATCCAACCACGTACCTTTTGGTTAGTGCCTATCATCAGCTTTGGCACAGCAATGCTTACGACGTTTATCAGCGGTTCACTTTCATTACTCATACCAGCCAGCCTAGCTCCTCAACCGATGCTGCTTCGGTTTTCTGCCCACCGATCTCACGATCCGTGGGCACCCTTGCGGGGGCTACATTGTCAGGAGAGCTTCACACCCCACCGTTAACCAGTGACGCATGTCTCCCTAGGCTACTGCTAGTCGCATAGCAGGTTCTCTATCAAAGCGCCCTCACAGGCGTGTTTGACCGAACCATAACGCACAGAGCTTGCGCTCCGGGACCTCACTTCCTTACTCGCGTGCTCCCGTACGGGCGAGCGCTTGACGATGGCGGACTCTTGCGAGCACCGGTCATCGCCCCAAAGAACGTAGCGCCGACCCATCCGGACCGGTTGAAAGCTATGTGGCGTTTCGCAACACGAACTGCCGTTGCATTGGCGCCCGCCGCCTCCGTGGAGGGAGCGTTTACAGAGAACTCGCCCAAAGGCGAGCGTCCCCGCCCTTGGGCAATGGCTGGAAGTTCATCCAGCAAAAAGCAAGCTGCAAGTCAGCCAGTACTCCGGCCTTCTCACAACACATCGGACGCCCCACGGCTTTACTGGCCGGGTTTGTCTAAGCAAGAAATGGTTGAGATTGGACGGTTCGGGCCGAAGCCTTCTCCTTGTCTCAACAAAGGTCGATGCTCCTTACGTTGGAGCTACCCGGACACGTTAGTGCGTGTCGCACGACTCGCGGCATTATAGCTGTGCTAGCCTAATGGAGAAGGCTGCACTTTCGCGGCGCGTGCGTGGACTTTTCCCGCTGCATTGCAACAAGTTGCAGGCACACCCCCGGCCGACGGTCAGCTATTACCGTCAGGTTTCAGTAAGCCGTCGGGCGTAACGTGGCGCCAAAGCCCGTCCAAAATCAGGAGACCAGTGTATGTCCACGATCGAATCGGTGATGCACGAGCATCGCGTCTTCAACCCGCCCGAGTCCTTTGCCCGGCAAGCCGCGATCCCCAGCATGGAGGCCTACCAGGCGCTGTGCGACGAAGCCGAGCGCGACTACGAAGGCTTCTGGGCCCGCCACGCGCGCGAACTGCTGCACTGGAACAAGCCCTTCACCAAGGTGCTGGACGAGAGTAATGCGCCGTTCTACAAGTGGTTCGAGGACGGCGAACTCAACGCGTCGTACAACTGCCTGGACCGCAACCTGCAGAACGGCAATGCCGACAAGGTCGCGATCGTGTTCGAGGCCGACGACGGCACGGTGACGCGCGTGACCTACCGCGATCTGCATGGCAAGGTCTGCCGCTTCGCCAACGGCCTGAAGTCGCTTGGCATCAAGAAGGGCGACCGTGTCGTGATCTACATGCCGATGTCGGTCGAAGGCGTGGTCGCGATGCAGGCCTGCGCGCGCCTGGGTGCCACGCACTCGGTGGTGTTCGGCGGCTTCTCCGCCAAGTCGCTGCAGGAGCGGCTGGTGGACGTGGGCGCGGTGGCGCTGATCACCGCCGACGAGCAGATGCGCAGCGGCAAGGCGCTGCCGCTGAAGGCCATCGCCGATGACGCGCTGGCGCTGGGCGGCTGCGAGGCCGTTGAGCACGTGGTGGTCTATCGCCGCACCGGCGGCAACGTGCCCTGGACCGAAGGCCGCGACCTCTGGATGGAAGACGTCAGCGCCAACCAGCCCGACACCTGCGAGGCCGAGCCCGTCAGCGCCGAGCATCCGCTGTTCGTGCTCTACACCTCCGGCTCCACCGGCAAGCCCAAGGGCGTGCAGCACAGCACCGGTGGCTACCTGCTGTGGGCGCTGATGACGATGAGGTGGGCCTTCGACATCAAGCCCGACGACCTGTTCTGGTGTACCGCCGATATCGGCTGGGTCACCGGCCATACCTATATCGCTTACGGCCCGCTGGCCGCAGGCGCCACGCAAGTAGTGTTCGAAGGCGTGCCGACCTACCCGAACGCCGGCCGTTTCTGGGACATGATCGCGCGCCACAAGGTCAGCATCTTCTACACCGCGCCGACCGCGATCCGTTCGCTGATCAAGGCCGCCGAGGCCGACGAGAAGATCCACCCCAAGCAATATGACCTGTCCAGCCTGCGCCTGCTTGGCACCGTGGGCGAGCCGATCAATCCCGAAGCGTGGATGTGGTACTACAAGAACATCGGCAACGAGAACTGCCCGATCGTCGACACCTTCTGGCAGACCGAGACCGGCGGCCACATGATCACGCCGCTGCCGGGGGCGACGCCGCTGGTGCCGGGCTCGTGCACGCTGCCGCTGCCGGGCATCATGGCCGCCATTGTCGACGAGACCGGCCATGACGTGCCCAACGGCAACGGCGGCATCCTGGTGGTCAAGCGCCCGTGGCCGTCGATGATCCGCACCATCTGGGGCGACCCGGAGCGCTTCAAGAAGAGCTACTTCCCCGAGGAACTCGGCGGCAACCTATACCTGGCCGGCGACGGCTCGATCCGCGACAAGGACACCGGCTACTTCACCATCATGGGCCGCATCGACGACGTGCTGAACGTGTCGGGGCACCGCATGGGCACGATGGAGATCGAGTCGGCGCTGGTAGCCAACTCGCTGGTGGCGGAAGCCGCGGTGGTCGGCCGTCCCGACGACATGACCGGCGAGGCGATCTGCGCCTTCGTCGTGCTCAAGCGTTCGCGCCCCACCGGTGACGAGGCCGTCAAGATCGCCACCGAGCTGCGCAACTGGGTCGGCAAGGAAATCGGCCCGATCGCCAAGCCCAAGGACATCCGCTTCGGCGACAACCTGCCCAAGACGCGTTCGGGCAAGATCATGCGGCGCCTGCTGCGGTCGCTGGCCAAGGGTGAGGAGATCACGCAGGACACCTCGACGCTGGAGAACCCCGCGATCCTGGAGCAGCTCAAGCAGGCACAGTAATCCCGTAGCCGTGCATCTGCCGCCGAACCCGCCGCCGCGTATCCACGCGCCGGCGGGTTTGTTACGATAGCGCCCCACCGACATACGGACCGCCGCCCCATGCCAGATGCCCAGTCGCGCTTTCGCCGACGGCTGCTGCTGTACTACGGCCTGTTCACGCTAGGGTTGTTCGGCTTCGTCGGCATGATGGGGCTGCTGGAGCGCTCCAATGCCGATGCGCTGTGGCTCGGCTATGTCTTCCTGTTTATCACCATCGCGATCTATGCCTGCATCGGGCTGATCTGCCGCACCTCCGACCTGAACGAGTACTACGTCGCCTCGCGGCGCGTGCCGGCCCTGTTCAACGGCATGGCCATCGCCGCCGACTGGATGAGCGCGGCCTCCTTTATCGGCCTGGCCGGTATCCTGTTTTCCTCCGGCTACGAAGGCCTGGCCTATGTGATGGGCTGGACCGGCGGCTACTGCCTGGTGGCCTTCCTGCTGGCGCCCTACCTGCGCAAGTACGGCGGCTACACCATCCCCGATTTCCTCGCCGCGCGCTACGGCAACGGCAAGCCTGGCGGCAACCTGCCGGTGCGTGCGATCGCCGTGCTGGCGGCTTCGCTGTGTTCGTTCGTCTACCTGGTGGCGCAGATCCAGGGCGTGGGCCTGGTGGTGACGCGCTTTATCGGCGTGGAATTCGCCGTCGGCATCTTCTTCGGGCTGGCGGGGATCCTGGTCTGTTCGTTCCTCGGCGGCATGCGCGCGGTCACGTGGACCCAGGTGGCGCAGTACATCATGATGATCGTCGCCTTCCTGGTCACGGTGTCAATGATCGCGTGGAAGCACCACCAGGAACCGCTGCCGCAACTCAGCTACGGCACGCTGCTGGCGCAGCTCGACGCACGCGAGCAGCAACTCGAACGCGAGCCAGCCGAGCAGGCCGTGCGCGAGTACTACAAGCAGCAGGCCATCCTGCTGCAGGAGCGCATCGCCCGGCTGCCGCAATCGTTCATGCAGGAACGCGACGCCCTCGACGCGCGCCTGCAGGACCTGCGCACACGCAACGCACCGCTGCGCGAGCTCAAGGCCCTGGAGCGCGAGCGGCTGGAGTTCCCGCGCGATGTGGCCACCGCGCAGCAGCAATGGAACCAGCAGCGCGAAGAAGCGCTTGCGCGCAGCCGCCATTCGCTGTCGTCCACCGAGCCCTATCCCGCGGCATCGGAGCAGGAGCGCAAGACCAAGCGGCTCAATTTCGTGCTGCTGGTGTTCTGCCTGATGGTCGGCACTGCCAGCCTGCCGCACATCCTGACCCGCCTCTACACCACGCCCTCGGTCAAGGAGACGCGCAACTCCGTGGCCTGGGCGGTGTTCTGCATCGCCTTGCTCTACGTGTCCGCGCCCACGCTGGCCGCGCTGGTCAAGTTCGAGTTCTTCCAGCACCTGGTCGGCACGTCATACGCCGAGTTGCCGCAGTGGGTGGTGCAATGGCGCAAGGTCGACCCACCTGTGTTCGGCATCCGCGACGTCAACGGCGACGGCATCGTGCAATGGGCCGAGATCCTGCTGCAGCCCGACATGATTGTGCTCGCCGCCCCGGAAATCGCCGGCCTGCCATATGTCATCTCCGGCCTGATCGCCGCCGGCGCCCTGGCCGCGGCATTATCGACCGCCGACGGCCTGCTGCTGACCATCGCCAACGCGCTGTCGCACGACGTCTTCTATCACATGGTCGACCGGCAGGCGAGCCACCAGAGACGCGTCACCACCGCCAAGATTGTACTGCTGGGCGTGGCGCTGTTCGCCTCTTACGTCACCTCGCTGCGGCCCGGCAATATCCTGTTCCTGGTGGGCGCCGCCTTCTCCCTGGCCGCATCCAGCTTCTTCCCGGTACTGATCCTCGGCATCTTCTGGCGCCGCACCACCGCCGCCGGTGCCGTGGCCGGCATGGCCGCCGGGCTGGCCGTGGCGGTGTACTACATCTTCGTCAACTACCCGTTCTTCACGCGCATGACCGGCATCTTCGGCAACCGCTGGTTCGGCGTCGACCCGATCGCCTCCGGCGCCTTCGGCGTGCCGGCCGGCTTTGCCGTCGCGATCGTCGTCAGCCTGCTGACGCCACACAATGCGCCGGTGATCGACCGGCTGGTCAGCTACCTGCGCAAGGGGTAGGGCAGGGTAGGGCGAGATTCCGCGACGAAGCACTGGATTCGTCGGACAACTCTGCTATAATCGCGGACTTCCCGGAGAGATGGATGAGTGGTTTAAGTCGCACGCCTGGAAAGCGTGTATGGGTTAATAGCCCATCGGGGGTTCGAATCCCCCTCTCTCCGCCACGGATTCTGTAAGGCTTTGCGGGTTTGCGTGAGCTAACCGCTGGGTCATAAAGCGCTACTTGGGTCATTGCCCGTGGCGCTTTTTTGTTTTCTGCGGGGCGCCACGACCTCTGCCTTGCGCCGGTACACGCGCTGGGTGTTGTTGCTGCTAGCGTGCGACAGCACGCGCCACACTGCGCGCGTGAGGGCGATGATCCGTTCTGCCTTCTGCTGCATTACCTACTTGCTGAAAGCCTACATATTTGCTGGCCGGCGCCGATATGGCATCGCCAAGTCGCACCTGGTGAAGCTCCGCGGCGAGTGCATGCTGCGACCTCGCGCAGTGGGACACGATTTCTTACAACTGGGGGAGGTGGCCGTCGGTATTCTTGCGCCAAATTAGCTAACTGCAAACGCAGGTCACCATGAAACCCCTTCTTGTGCTCACCGTGGCCACGGCAGCACTTCTCGCCGGCTGCGCTGTCGCTCCCTACGATGACGGCTACTACCACGGCGGTTACTCGCGCCCCATTTACGGCGGCGGTTACTCCGATTGGGACGGCGGCAGGTACTACGGCGGCAACCGAAAGTGGGGCGGTGACTGGGATCGAGGCTGGGACCGGGACGAGAAACGAAACAGGGGGCGTGATTGGAACGACCGTGACAACCGCGGCTGGAACCGTGGTGGAGATCAAGGCGAAAACCGCGGCGAGAAGCGCGGATGGAATCGCGGCGATGAGCGAGCGGAGAATCGCGGCCGGGACCGACGAGGCGAGCGTGGCGAGGACCGGGGAAATGGCCGTGGCGGTCACCGCGGTGAAGACCGTGGGCGGAATCGTGATGCCGACGGTGGTAACGGTCGCGGCGGAGACCGTAACAAGGATTGACGCGCCAGCCCGTGACTTTACGGCGCTACAAAAATGACTTGGTCGGATGCCAGTCAGACCTTCAACGGAGGTCCGAATCCCACTCTCCGCCAGAATTCAGACAAGACCCGCACGGCGCAAGTCCTGCGGGTTTTTTGTTTTTAATGTGCGGCCTGTTCTTCGGTCTACTCGCACCGGTGCTTTGACATCTGCGCACCGGCTGACCGTACTGCCTCGGCGGCCCGCTGAATCTCCGCCGGATCCTTTCGAAGCATGGCGCGCTCCGAGGAGGCCAGGTTGTTCTGATACTGCTGCCGCAGCGATGGGCAGATGATGCCGCTGGCGCGTCGCTCTGCCGACTTCTGGTCCCCGATGACAAACGGCTGTGCCCGGTACTCAGCGTTCTGCTGGCCGATTGATTTCCGGGAGAGTTCGGTCTTTGCGCCGTCGGGACAGGGCTGGTCCTGGAGCGAGACCCTTCCGTTTGTCCCGCGGCATTGATAGATGGTCTGGCCGACTGCGTTGGTGGCGAAAAGCGTCAGCAGCAACAACTTCAGCATTGAGGTTCCCTCCTGCCGGAATTGTCAGGCAGAGACGACGGAGTTCATGCCCCCACTCTGGCGGGGCATGCGAAGCAATCGCCAATTGCCCAAATCGCATGGCTGCGCTCGCCGGCGCAGTCATGCGAATCTTGCATAAGCCCTGGGCGAGTGGTGTGGAACAATCACTTCATTCCCTCGATTCTTCCGTTCAAGCCCACCATGACCGACCCCGTCGTCCACCTCAACGGCACCCTGACCCCGCTTTCCGAAGCCCGCATCCCCGTCCTCGATCGCGGCTTCATCTTCGGTGACGGCATCTACGAAGTCATCCCATACTACGGCGGCAAGCCTTTCCGCGGTGCCCAGCACCTGGCGCGGCTGCATCGGAGCCTGGAGGCGATCGGCATCCCCGATCCGCACAGTGCCGGGCAGTGGCAGGAATTGATCGGCGAGGTGGTGCAGGCCAACGGGATGTCGGACCAGATGGTCTATATCCAGGTGACGCGCGGCGTGGCCAAGCGTGCGCATGCCTTTCCGAAGGAAGTGGTGCCAACGGTGCTGATCATGACCAACCCAATGGCGCTGCCGTCGCCGCAGATGCGCGAGCAGGGTGTGGCGTGCGTGACGATGGAGGACCGGCGCTGGCTGAACTGCCAGATCAAGTCGACCTCGCTGCTGGGCAACGTGCTGGCGGCGCAGCATGCGGCGGAACATGGTGCAACCGAGGCGATCCAGTTCCGGGACGGCTGGCTGACGGAGGCGTCGTCGTCCAATGTCTGGGTGGTGCGCGATGGCCGCGTGATGGCGCCGCCCAAGGACAACCTGATCCTGGAGGGCATCCGCTACGGCTTTATGGAGGAGGTCTGCGCGGCGCTGGAGATCCCGCTGGAGGCGCGCCGGATTGCGAAGGAGGAGGTGTTTGCCGCCGATGAGGTGCTGCTGTCCTCTGCCAGCAAGGAGTTGCTGCCGGTCGTGACGATCGACGGCCGCACTGTGGGCAAGGGCGTGCCGGGGCCAGTGTTCCAGCGCCTCTATGCTGCCTACCAGGCGGCCAAGGCAGCCCTTTGAGCCCACCCGTACCCACGTGCTAGCATGGCCGCGGATCCATCGAGGAGTCAGTCATGGCCAAGCGCGAGCGCGGCCGGCGTGCCCTGCAGGACGAGGTGAGCCGGCGCATCCAGGAGATCTATGAGATCGGTGAGGACGGGGCCAAGGTGCGGGTGCCGGCCCCGGTGCCGCATCCTCGCGATGCCCGCGGCCGCAACTGGAACATGACCGGCTTTGGCAACGCCACCGGCTATGAGGCCAGCATCCGCGCGGTGGTGGACAAGGTGCGCGACGAGTTCGACCTGAACGAAGCGCTGGAGAACCGCACGCCCAATCCGTTCGGGGAGTGAGGACGGCCTGCCGGCCTTTCCAGTGGTGCGGGGCAGGGCGTTCGGTTATGCGGATTCTCCCAGCGTGACGTCCAGGCGCGGCTCGGCGCTTTGCCAGATGCCGCCAGAGCGCCGCTTGGCGCCGTACATGGCGGCGTCGGCCGCGTGCAGCAGCGCCTGGCTGCCTTGCGCGTGGACGGGGAAGACGGCCAGGCCGATGCTCAGCGACGCCTGCACCGTGCTGCCGTCGGGCAGGGCGATCGGCGCGGTCATGGCCTGCAGGATATGTTCGGCGATATGGATGGCGTCGCGCGGGGTGCGCAGCGCCGCGGCCAGCACCGCGAATTCGTCGCCGCCGATGCGCGCCACGGTGTCGCCGGTGCGCAGGCTGGCGCGGATGCGCTGGGCCACGGCCACCAGCACCGCGTCGCCGGCGGCATGGCCGTGGTGGTCGTTGATGCGCTTGAAATCGTCGCTGTCCAGGTACAGCACCGCCGCGTACTCGTTATGGGCGGCGGCATGGCGCACGGCGTGCTCCAGTGCCTCGACAAACGCGGCGCGGTTGAGCAGCCCGGTCAGCGCATCGTGGTTGGCGCGGTGGGCGAGCGAGCGGTTTTCGTGCTGCATCTGGTTCTGCCAGGTCTGCAGCTCGTCCAGCAGGCCGTTGAAGTCTTCGCTGAGCGCATTGAGTTCTTCGATGCTGGCGGGCGGCGTGCGCTGGGCGAAATCGCGCTGGGAGCGCACCGCGTGCGCCACCCGCATCAGGTTGCGCAGCGGCTCGACAATCTGCACCAGCAGCCGGCTGGCCAGGTAGTGGGCGCCCACTGCGGTCAGCAGCAGGCAGCCCAGCAGGCCGAGCGCACCCTGCAGCAGGAAGTGCAGCAGGTTGCGGGGATCGCCGCTGACGCGCAGCACGCCGACCTGCTGCGCCTGGTGCAGGATCGGCTGGTCGACAGCGCCCATGCTCAGCCACTCGCCCAGCGCGTGGCGCAGGCCGGTCAGCTGTGGCTGGCCGGGGCGCCGCCATTCGGCCAGCACGCGGTTGTCGCGGTCGTAGACGGTGGCGCGCGCGATGTCCTCGGACGCGGCGATCACCGCCAGCGTTTCGGTGGTGGCTGCCTGGTCGTGGAAGACCACCGGCGCCTCCAGCGTATAGGCGATCGAGCGGGCCACCAGCCGCACGTTGTGGTCGGCATAGACGCGTAGCGCGGTCATGCCGAGCGCGGTCAGGGACACGCCCGCGGTGAACACGGCGATCAGCGCCACGCCCAGGTGGATGCGGCGCAGCACGCTGTAGAGGGTAGGGCGGACAGGGGTGGCGGGCGCCGGCTTGCGCGCGATCATGACGGCGCTCCCTTGCGGCGGCCCAGCTGCAGCACGCCGGGGTGGACGTGCACGCCGCTGCGGCCCAGCGTGTCGAGGTTGACGCGGAACGAGACCTGGTTGTCGCGGATGTTCAGGCAGAACATGCTGCCCACCTCGCACTCGAAGTCCTGCTCGGTGATCACCAGCACCGGGCGGCCGGTCAGCTCGGCCGACAGGCGCTTGCGCCGGGCTTCGTTCATCACGCCGACGTAGAGCGCATCGCAGGCGGGATGCAGCATGTCGGCCAGCACATCGACCGGGCGCGTCTGCACCGGCCGCCCGCTGGCGAGCGTGCCGCCGTCCATCAGCCGCGCGGAATAGCTGCTGGCGTTGTCCACGCACAGGCGCACTGTGTCGCGCTCCACCGGCCAGCGCGCGTAGCCGAGCAGGCTGAAGACCACGCGCGCGACCTGGTCCGTGCGTTGCGGGGCGGGCTGCGCGGTCACCGCGGGCGGCAGCATCGCCGGCAGCACGGCCAGCGTCGCGGCGAGCAGGGCCGGCAGGCAACGGCGCAGCGGCGAGCTTCGTCGCGGGCAATCTGCAGGGGGCGGAGGGCTGGCTGGGGCAGGCGCCATGGTCAGGGTGGGTGTGCGGTGCGGCCCGTCGGGTGGCTGGCCGCGGCCGCGGGTATTGTCCGGGGGCGTGTTCCGGGCGGTCAAGCGTTCGAAATCGAGGCGTTTGCAGCCAAAACGGGCTGCCCGCGCATCCTTTCCGTGCGGCCCATATGTGGTGCTGGGTGCTACGGAATGTTTATCGGTTTCGAGGCGTTTTCCTGAAGTGGGCCGGGAACACGCGCTCGCGCTTCGTGGTGGCGGACACAACACATAGAATGTGGAGATCGCCCCCCGCGCGCCTCGCAGCCGCATCCCCCATGATCGCCGACCCGCTTCTCCGCTTCCTGCACGTTGCCAGCGTCACCATCTGGGTGGGCGGCATGTTCTTTGCCTACCTGTGCCTGCGGCCCGTGGCCGGCAGCGTGCTGGAGCCCCCGTCGCGATTGCGGCTGTGGCGCGGCGTGTTCGCCCGCTTCTTCCCGTGGGTCTGGGCCGCGGTGATCGTTATCCTGCTGAGCGGCGCGGCGATGATGGCCGCCGTCGGCATGGCCGGCGCCCCACGCAACTGGCACCTGATGGCGGGCATCGGCATCGTCATGGCGGTGGTTTTCTGCTATGTCTGGTTCGGTCCGTACCGCGTGCTGGGCCGGGCCGTCGACGCCCAGGACTGGCCGGCCGGCGGCGCCGCGCTGAACCGGATCCGGCAGGCCGTGGGGACCAACCTGGTGCTCGGGCTGGTCAACATCGCGGTAGCCACGCTGGGACGGTGGCTGGCCTGAACGGGAGCGGATGGCCCTGCAGTGTTGCGTCATCCCGTCAAGGGAAGGGAGAGCCCATATGCGTGTAATCGCCTGCTTTGCCATCCTCGCCCTCGCGGCAGCGTCCGCACCGGCCCACGCCACGGAAAATGGCGACCTGAGCGCGGAATACGAGCGCTGCATGGACAAGGCCGCGTCCACGGCCGATATGCTCGGTTGCGCCTCGGCCGAACTGCGGCTGCAGGACAAGGCGCTGAATACCGCCTACCAGTCCCTGCTGCGGCGGCTGGTGGCGCCGCGCACAGGGCTGCTGCGGGTGGCGCAACTCGAGTGGCTGCGGTTCCGCGATGCCAATTGCGCCTATGTGGCGGATCCGGCCAGCGGCACGGCGGCGCGGGTGGCGGGCGCGTTGTGCCTGGCGCAGATGACGGCAGCGCGGGCGCGCGAATTGCGTGCCTACGGCGACGAGGTCCGCGGCCGGTAAGGGTGCGGGCCGTGTGCTAGAGTTCCCAGCACACCTGTGTGCTGCGGCATGTCTCACGCTCGTCCCCAAGCAAGGAGATGGATCATGGCAAGTGAATCCCGGCCCAACCTGAAGGCTTTCGTACAGACCGCACCCCAGTCGGGGCGCTATGTGTGGATCATCGCGCTGGTGGACTTCGGCGCGCAGCAGATCCGCCGCGCCATCGTCTCGGATGACACCTTTACCACGGCCGACGCGGCCCGCGTCGCCGGCGAGGCCCAGCTCAAGGCGATGGCCGAGGATCACTAACCCGCCGGCGCGCGACGCACTGTTGCGCGCCGGCGTCGTTGTGATAATCGGAAAACCTTTCTTACATTGCACGCCAATGCGTGCGCGCTAGACTGTGCGCATGTTCCTCCACAAGAAAGGAAGGGCTTCCATGACACATCGCATGCTCCGGCCTGCCAGGGCCATCCTGGTGGCGGCCGTGCTGGGCTCGGGCCTGACTTTCAGTGCGGCGTCGATGGCCCAGGTGTCGGTCAATATTGCCATCGGCGTACCGCCGCCCGCCCCCATGTACGAGGTCGTGCCCGCGCCGCGCCCGGGCTATGTCTGGCTGCCGGGCTTCTGGGACTGGGACGACGGTCACCGCAAGCATGCCTGGAAGAAGGGCCGCTGGGAGCGCGAGCGCCCCGGCTACGTCTATGAGTCGCCGCGCTGGATCCAGTCGCGCGACGGCTGGGTGCTGGTGCCCGGCCGGTGGGACGAGGGCGGGTACAAGGACAAGGGCCACAAGGATAAAGGCCACAAGGACAAGGGCTATCACTGCCCGCCGGGTCACGCCAAGAAGGGCGAGTGCTGATCCGCCCGCCGGCCGGCGCCGCATGGTGACGCCGGCCGGTATTGCCATGCTACGATCCCCGCCATGACACACGCGCCCGCGCGGCGCATCGGCAATGGCTCCGGAGGTAGCAATGGCAAAGCACGTCTTCACGCGCGCGCAGTATCTCGACATCCTGAATGACAGCCTGCGCAAGCATCCCGGCTGGCAGCCCGGCATGGCATTTGTGTTCCTGCCTCCCGGCGCGGATGCCAGCCAGGCCACGGCCGTAGGCTGCACCGGGCCGATGGACGCCATCACGATCTATGCGGAAATCCAGCGGGTGGCCGCCGAGCTGATCGAAGTGAGCAACGACTAGGGAGCGGGCATGGCGCCGGATGGCCTGGCGCATTGCCGCCGGTGCGTGCCGCGGGTGCGTACAATACCGGCCTCGACAGACTTTTGGATGACGCCGTGAAGAAAACGGACCTGGAAAAGAACAAGGGCCTGAAGATCGCCAACAGCCTGAAGCAGGCTGCGGCGGGCCGGGGCGGTATGCCCGGTGGCGCCGCGCGCCCGGACCGGCGCGAACAGCGCCGGCTCGATCAGGAGCAGGGTCTGGTGCCCTTTGCGTGCAAGCTGGACAGCACGCTGGCAAAGCGCCTGCAGGCGCTTGCCGCCGATCACCCGGGCGGCATGACCGGGCTGCTCAATGAATTGCTGACCGGCGCCCTGCCGCCGGAGCAGGGCGAGGCCTGATCACGGGGCGGCGGCCCTGGCCGCCGGCCGGCAACGGCAGCATCACTCCTCGTCTTCTTCGTCGAGGAATTCGCGGCGCAGCATCCAGTTGGCGATGGCTTCGTCGCAGATGCGCTTGAACTTCTGCTTGTCCGGCATCTTGTCGAACAGGTGGAAGTTGACCAGCGCCATGCCGGCATCGGTGATATAGAACATCCGGCTCGGGTCGTCGTCGTGGACGATGCGGCCGTCGATGGCGTCTTCCTCGCTTTCCGCCGGCATGTCTTCAAGCTCGACCACGCGGCAGGTGAAGCGTGGGCTGCGGGTGTGGGTCAGATACTCGAACTCGTCGTGCATGACCTCGCCGCCTTTGCCTGCGATAACGGCGAAGCCCCAGATAAAGCGGGGCATCGGCAGATCGGACAGATCTTCAATCTCGTCCATGGTGTTCTCCCTGATTCAATCCCCGCATTATCGCCCGGAACGCCGCTGCTTCAAACGGTGACGCAGCGCGATGCCGCGCCGGCTACGGTTTGGCGTGGCAGCCGGCCAGTGCCGGAGCGGCATTTTCGGCCTGCATCAGGTCGCGCAGGGTGCCTTCCTCGCCCTTGGTCCACCATTCGTAGCGCCCGCCGACATAGCGGGCGCCGGACGCCGATACCGTGCTGACCGCCAGCACCGGCTTGCCGCCGATGCGGAACACGGCGGCCTGGTTGTCCTGGCTGTTGAAGTAGCGCACCGACAGCGTCTTGCCGCCGTCGCACTGGTAGCGCACGGTGCGCACTTCCGGGAAGCGCACGCCGTCGATGCCGGGGGCGCGCGCGGCGTTTGCGGCATGGGTGGTGGCCAAGGCGCCCAGGGTGGCCAGCAGCGCGGCGCTGCGGGCGAGGCGCAGGGTCAGGCGAGTCGTCATCGATATGCCTTTGCAGAAGGTTGCATGCCAGCCAGGTGAGACGGGCGGCGCCGGCGGGCAGTTCCGCCGGCCCCCCGTTCAAACCAGCATGTAGCCGGCAGCAAGCGCCCGGAAGCTCTCGATCTCGCGCGTCTGCCAGGCTTCGTTCTGGCCAAGCTCCTCGGCCAGGATCGCGGCCACGGCCGGCGCGGCCTCCACGGCGGCGCGTGCGTCCAGGAACAGCGCACGGTTGCGGCGGGCCAGCACGTCTTCCACGCGGCGCGCCAGCTCGTGCCGGGCAGCGAAACGCACGTGCGCTTCCGTCAGCCCGGAAGCGGGCGCCAGCATCCGGTCCTGGCCGGGCAGGGCATGCAGCGTTTCGATCTCGTTGCCGTAGTAGCGGTCCGGCGCTACCGAGTCCTGTGGCGGCAGGTCGGCCGGCAGCCCGGCCGCGCCGTGCAGCGGCAGCTCTGCGGTCACGCACGGCGCGGCGCGCACCATCTGGCGCTGGATCGCGGTCTCGAGCACGTCCTCGGCCATCTTGCGGTAGGTGGTCCATTTGCCGCCGGTGACGGTGATCAGGCCGGCCTTGGACACCACGATCGTATGCTCGCGCGACAGTGACGCGGTGGACGCTTCGCCGGTGGCCCTGACCAGCGGCCGCAGCCCGGCCCAGACGCTGGTGACGTCGGCGCGCGTGGGGTCCTTGGCCAGATAGCGCGACGCGGTTTCCAGGATGAAGTCGATATCGTCGGCGCCGGCGTCCGGCTCCAGCGGCAGGTCGCGGCGCGGCGTGTCGGTGGTGCCGACGATGGTGTGGCCGTTCCAGGGCACCACGAACAGCACCCGGCCGTCGTCGGTCTTGGGGATCAGGATGGCGTGCTCGCCCGGATTGAAGCTGCGCGGCAGCGTCAGGTGCACGCCCTGGCTGGGCGCGACCATGGTGCGCGCGTGGCCGTCTTCCATCTGGCGGATGGCGTCGACCCAGACCCCGGTGGCATTGATCACGCAGTCCGCGCGCAGCCGGAAGGTGGCCTCGCCCAGCACGTCCTGCACCGTGACACCGCTGATCACGCCGCCTTGCAGGCTCAGCCCGGTCACGCGCATGTAGTTGACCGCGGTGCCACCCACGTCGAACAGGGTGCGCATCAGCGCCACCGCCAGCCGCGCATCGTCGAACTGGCCGTCGAAGTACAGGTTGCCGCCGCGCAGCGGACGGCCGCTGACATGCTCGGCCAGGTTGGGCGCGGCGGCCAGCACCTCGCGGTGGTTGAGCCAGCGGCTGCCGGCCAGGTTGAGGTTGCCGGCCAGCATGTCGTAGACCTTCAGGCCGATGCCGTAGAAGGGCTGGTCGAACATCTGGTACGCCGGCACCACGAAGCCCAGCGGCCAGACCAGGTGCGGGGCGTTGCGCGCCAGCAGGCCGCGCTCGTGCAGGGCCTCGCGCACCAGGCCGATATTGCCCTGGGCCAGGTAGCGCACGCCGCCATGGACCAGCTTGGTGGCCTTGCTGGAGGTGCCCTTGGCAAAGTCGGCGGCTTCGACCAGCAGCGTGCGGTAGCCGCGCGAGGCGGCGTCGACCGCGGTGCCAAGGCCGGTGGCGCCGCCGCCGATGACGATCACGTCCCAGCGCGGCTCGCGCTCCAGGGTGGCGAGCAGGGCGGCGCGGTTGGGGGGCTCGATCGGTGTAGAAGCTCTTTGCATAACGCTTTCAGGGGTGGGTGTGCTGGTTTGGCTGGCGCTTATCGGCTGTCGCTTGTCGGTTGGCGGCCGTCAGCCGTGGCCGCCATCGGCCTCGTCCTCACGCGCCCAGTCGCGCGCGCGGTCCACCGCGCGGTGCCAGCGCGCCAGCCGGTGTTCGCGCTCGTCGGCCGACAGGTTCGGTTCGAAGCGCTGTTCCACCTGCCATTGCTGCGCGATCTGCGCCGGATCGCTCCAATAGCCGGTGGCCAGGCCCGCGAGGTAGGCGGCGCCCAGCGCGGTGGTCTCGGTCACGCGCGGGCGGACTACCGGCGTGCCGAGCAGGTCGGCCTGCATCTGCATCAGCAGGTCGCTGCGCGAGGCGCCGCCGTCCACGCGCAGCTCGGCCAGCGAGATGCCGGCGTCCTTCTGCATGGCCTCGAGCACGTCCACGCTCTGCAGCGCGATCGACTCCAGCGCCGCGCGCGCGATCTGCGGCCGG
This sequence comes from Ralstonia pickettii, assembly GCA_050987995.1. Lineage (GTDB taxonomy): Bacteria > Pseudomonadota > Gammaproteobacteria > Burkholderiales > Burkholderiaceae > Cupriavidus > Cupriavidus pickettii_B. Next base: position 3,134,861 of record CP158803.1, on the reverse strand, counting down.
CCCGTGCCGCGCGTCATGCCGACCAGCGTGCCGCGCGCAAAAGCATCCCAGTGCGGCGCGCCCAGCCCGGCAAAGGCGGGCACCAGCACCACGCCGCCGGTGTCGTCGCACTGGCGCGCCAGCGGCTCGACCTCGGGCGCGCTGTTGATGATCTTGAGCCCGTCGCGCAGCCACTGGATGGTGGCGCCGCCCATGAACACGCCGCCTTCCAGGCAATACTGGGTCTGGCCGCCGAACTGCCAGCCGATGGTGGTCAGCAACCGGTTGTGCGAAGTCACCGGCTGCGACCCGGTATTCATCAGCAGGAAGCAGCCGGTGCCATAGGTGTTCTTGGCCATGCCGGGCGACAGGCAGGCCTGGCCGAAGGTGGCGGCCTGCTGGTCGCCGGCGATGCCGGCAATCGGGATCTCCACGCCGAAGAGCCGCGCGGAGGTGCGCGCCACCTCGCCGCTGGACGGCACCACCTCGGGCAGCAGCGCGTGCGGGACGTCGAGCAGCGCCAGCAGCGCGTCGTCCCACTCGAAGGTGTGGATGTTGAACAGCATCGTGCGCGAGGCGTTTGACACGTCGGTGACATGGCGTGCGCCGTCGGTGAGCTGCCAGATCAGCCAGCTGTCGACGGTGCCGAAGGCCAGCTCGCCGCGCTGGGCGCGTTCGCGCGCGCCCTCGATGTTGTCGAGCATCCAGCGCAGCTTGGTGCCGGAGAAGTAGGCGTCGATGATCAGGCCGGTCTTCTCGCGGAACAGCTCGCCGTGTCCGGCGGCCTGCAGCGCCTCGCACATCGGCGCGGTGCGGCGGTCCTGCCAGACCAGCGCGCGGCCGACCGGCTCGCCGGTCTTGCGGTCCCACAGCACGGTGGTCTCGCGCTGGTTGGTGATGCCGATGGCGCGCACCTGCGAGGCCGAGATGCCGGCATCGGACAGCACCGCGTGCGCCACCGCAAGCTGCGACTGCCAGATTTCGTAGGGATCGTGTTCGACGTGGCCGGGATGTGGGTAATATTGGCGGAACTCGCGCTGGACCTGCCGCACCACGCTGCCGGCATGGTCGAACAGGATGGCGCGCGAGCTGCTGGTGCCCTGGTCGAGCGCCAGCACGTACTGCGACTCGGCGGACTGGGGCGGGGCGGGGCGCTGCGCCTGGGCTTGCGCTGCTGGCTGGTTCATGCGTTCGATCCTGAAAATGACAAAGCGCGCCGGCCTGGCCGGCGCCTGGAATCCTGATGGCCGAAACTTCTTCCTTGCAGACCGCGGACGCCCATGCGGCGCAGATCGCCGCTTCGCTGGCCGCGCGCAGCCGCTTCGATGCCGCCGGCAAATTGCGGCTGATGGTGGCCGGTCAGCAGGTCGGCTGGCTGCCGCGCGCGCATGCCGACATCCTGCGCGGCATGGGTTGCATCCTCGGGCCTGAAGACGATGCTGCCGCCGTGGAGCTGCTGCCGGGACGCAACGACTTCGCCGTGCGCAGCGCCGCGCTGGCAGCGCTGGCGCATCGGCTGGCCGACGCCGGCCACGTGCGCGGCTGGCGCCATGAACTGTTCGCGGTCACCCCGGCACTCGGCGCGCCCGCGGTCGCGGCGGTCGAGCGTGCGGTGGCGCGCTTTCTGGGGCTGCTGACCTTCGCCTCGCATATGAACGGCATCGTCGCTGGTGATGTCGATGGCGGCCCGGCGCTGTGGATCTCGCGGCGCAGTCAAAGCAAGTCGGTCGACCCCGGCATGTGGGACAACCTGGTCGCCGGCGGCATGCCGCATGGCAGCGACCCGCTGGAGACGCTGGTGCGCGAATGCGAGGAAGAGTCCGGCATCCCGCCCGCACTGGCGCGGGGCGTGCAGGCCCATGGCGTGATCGAGGTGCTGCGGGACCTGCCCGAAGGCGTGCAGTGGGAGCAGGTCTACGTCTACGACCTGCTGCTGCCGCCCGGCTTCACGCCGCGCAACCAGGATGGGGAGGTCAGCGAACACAGGCGCGTGGGGCTGCCGGCATTGCTTGCTATCATGTCGAGCGGCGCCATGACGGTCGATGCGACACTGGTGACGCTGGATGCCCTTCGCCGGCGCGGCTGGCTCGGTTCCGGCGACCGCCGGGCCTGAGCCGATGCCGCGGATCCCATCCGCGCTGACCTGATTTTCCCGGCCGCGCGCCGCGCCCCTCCGACAGAACAACACACCATGAGCAACACCGGATTTATCCTGACCCTTTCGTGCCCCGACCAGCCGGGCATCGTCCATGCCGTCTCGGGCCTGCTGTTCCAGCATGGCTGCAATATCGTCGACTCGGACCAGTACGGTGACGAATACACCGGCCGCTTCTTTATGCGGGTGCACTTTATGCCAGCCGCGGGCGGCCCGGACCTGGACACGCTGAAGGCCGCGTTCGCGCCGGTGGGCGACCAGTTCGGCATGCAGTGGGAGCTGAATGACGCCGCGGTCAAGCCGCGCGTGATGATCATGGTGTCGAAGATCGGCCACTGCCTGAACGACCTGCTGTTCCGCGCCAAGGTGGGCGGCCTGCCGGTCGAGATCGCCGCGATCGTGTCGAACCATCGCGACTTCTACCAGCTCGCGGCCTCGTACGACGTGCCGTTCTTCCACCTGCCGCTGATGAACGCCTCGGCCGAGCAGAAGACCGCGCAGGAAGCGCGCGTGTTCGAGGTAGTGCAGGAGCAGAAGATCGACCTGGTGGTGCTGGCGCGCTACATGCAGGTGCTGTCCGACAACCTGTGCCGCAATCTGGCCGGTCGCGCGATCAACATCCATCACTCGTTCCTGCCCAGCTTCAAGGGCGCCAAGCCGTACTACCAGGCGCACGACCGCGGCGTGAAGCTGATCGGCGCCACCGCGCACTACGTCACCGCCGACCTGGACGAAGGCCCGATCATCGAGCAGGAGATCGAGCGCGTCGACCACAGCATGGACCCGGAGCAACTGACCGCCGTCGGCCGCGATGTGGAATGCGTGGCGCTGGCGCGCGCCGTCAAGTGGCACGCCGAGCACCGCATCCTGCTGAACGGCCACAAGACCGTGGTGTTCAAGTAACCCTTCAGGGCGCCGTCGGTTTTCTCCCCTCTCCCGCACGCGGGAGAGGGGCCGGGGGAGAGGGCAGGCCTGTGCCATTACCAAGGCGCCAGGCCTAGCCCCAACCCCCCGCATCAACACCAGCCCCGCCCCCGCCCACGCGGCAGCCTCAAGCCGGCCCCCGGCACGCTCACTCCCGCTCCGCCACCACACACTTCACCCCACTGTCGGCCAGGATCTGGTCGAACGGCGCCGCCAGCGGCTCATCGGTAAAGAGCCGGTCGACCTGCGACACATGCGCCAGCTCCACCATCGCCTGGCGGTTGAACTTGCTGGCGTCCGCCGCCAGCCACACCTCGCGTGAATGCTCGATGATGGTCCGCGCCACCTTTACCTCGCGGAAATCGTAGTCGCGCAGCGTGCCGTCGGTCTCGATCCCCGAGATGCCGATCAGCCCGATATCCACCTTGAACTGCCGGATAAATTCCAGCGTGGCCTCGCCCACGATGCCGCGGTCGCGCGAACGCAGCACGCCGCCGGCGACGATGACCTCGCAATCGGCGTTGTCGGCCAGGATGTTGGCCACGTTCAGGTTGTTGGTGATCACGCGCAGCCCGCGGTGGTGCATCAGCTCGCGCGCAATCTCTTCCACCGTGGTGCCGATGTTCAGGATCAGCGAACAGCCTTCGGGCACCGCCGCCGCCACCGCGCGCGCAATGCGCGCCTTGCCCTCCGCATTGAGCACCTGCCGCTGCCGGTAGGCGATGTTCTCGGTGGTGGAGCCTTCCACCCGCACGCCGCCATGGAAGCGCGCCAGCATGCCGTTCTCGGCCAGCAGGTTGACATCGCGGCGCACCGTCTGGAGCGTCACGCCGAACTTGCGGGCAAGTTCGTCGATGGAGGCAAAGCCCTGCGTGCGGACTTCTTCAAGCAGGGCGGTCTGGCGGGGATTAAGGGTCATGCCGGGATTCTAGTTCAAACAGAAACGAAAACAAATGATGCGGTGCACTATTGTTTTATGTTCGTTTTCTTGCTAAAACGAGCGGAAAGCCAAGATTTGTGCGCCTGCATCATGCGAAAGCGGTATGCAGAAAGCATATCGAACATGGAGACCGGATGCAGCTTAGTTTGGAAGGCGTCGCGCAGCAGGCGGGTTCGCAGGCGTATCTCTATCCGATGACGCTCGCGCCGGTTCCCGGCGCGGTAACCATCCTGCTGGGCGCCACGCAGGCGGGCAAGACCTCGCTGATGCGTGTGATGGCGGGGCTGGACCGACCCAGCGCGGGCCGCGTGCTGGTGGACGGCGACGACGTGACTGGCATGCCGGTGCGCGAGCGCAATGTGTCGATGGTGTACCAGCAGTTCATCAACTACCCGTCGATGAGGGTGTTCGACAACATCGCCTCGCCGTTGCGGCTGCTGCGCCGGGCGCCGGCCGCGGATATCGCCGCGCACGTGCGCGAGCTGGCGGCGCGGCTGCATATCGACCATCTGCTCGATCGCTACCCGGCGGAACTCTCCGGCGGCCAGCAGCAGCGCGTAGCGCTGGCACGCGCGCTGGCCAAGGAAGCGCCGCTGATGCTGCTGGACGAGCCCCTGGTCAACCTCGACTACAAGCTGCGCGAGGAATTGCGCGAGGAGCTGGCGCAGTTGTTCGCGCATGGCGATGCCACCGTGATCTACGCCACCACCGAACCGGGCGAGGCCCTGCTGCTGGGCGGCCATACCGCGGTGCTCGATGCCGGCGAGCTGCTGCAGTACGGGCCGACGCCCGAGGTCTTCCACTATCCCGATTCGCTGCGCGTGGCGCGCGCGTTCAACGATCCGCCGATGAACCTGGTCGAAGGCACGCTGCGCGGCGGCCGGGTCACGCTGGCGGGCGACATCTCGGTGCCGGTGCCCGGCGCGGGCGGCGCAGATGGCCCGGTCACCGTTGGCGTGCGCGCTTCGGCGCTGCGGCTGGCGGGCGAGCCCGGCGCGGTGGCGGTGCCCGGGCGCGTGGCGCTGGCCGAGCTGTCCGGTTCCGATACCTTCGTCCATGCCGATACGCCGGTGGGCAATCTGGTGGCGCAGTTTGCCGGCGTGCTCGACCTGCAGCTTGGCGAGCCGGTGTCGCTCCACCTGCTGCCGGAGCAGATCTACCTGTTCGACGCGGGCGGGCGCCGCATCCATGCGCCGCGCCGGCCTGGCGGGCTGGCGGCGGAAGTGCCGCGCGGGGCGGCGGCTGCAGCAGTGGGGAACTGACATGGCACGCATCGATCTCGATCTCGCGCACGCCTACGTGCCCGATCCGCGCACTGACGAGGACTACGCGCTGCTGCCGCTCAAGTTCACCTTCGAGGACGGCGGCGCCTATGCGCTGCTGGGCCCGTCAGGCTGCGGCAAGACCACGCTGCTGAACTGCATCTCCGGGCTGCTGCGGCCCTCGCACGGCACCATCGCCTTCGACGGCCGCGACGTCACCGCGGCAACGCCGCAGGCGCGCAATATCGCCCAGGTGTTCCAGTTCCCGGTGATCTACGACACCATGACCGTGGGCGAGAACCTGGCCTTCCCGCTGCGCAACCGCGGCGTGCCCGAGGCGCAGGTGCGCGAGCGGATAGGGCGCGTGGCCGAGATGCTGGACCTGTCAGCCACGCTCGATCGGCGCGCCAGCGGCCTGGCCGCAGACGCCAAGCAGAAGATTTCGCTCGGCCGCGGACTGGTGCGGCATGACGTGTCGGCCATCCTCTTTGACGAGCCGCTCACGGTGATCGACCCGCAGCTCAAATGGCAGCTGCGGCGCAAGCTCAAGGAAATCCACCACGAATTCCGCCTGACGCTGATCTACGTGACCCACGACCAGACCGAGGCGCTGACCTTTGCCGACCAGGTGGTGGTGATGTCGCGCGGCAAGGCGGTGCAGGTAGGGCCGGCCGATGCGCTGTTCGAGCGGCCGGCGCATACCTTCGTCGGGCACTTCATCGGCTCGCCGGGCATGAACTTCCTGCCCGGCCGGTGGCGCGACGGCGAGATTGAGCTGGCCGGGCGCCGCTACACCCCGACGCTGGCGCCTGCGGTGGAGGCGGCATTGCGCGCCGCCGGAAGCTTCCGCATCGGCGTGCGGCCCGAGTACCTGCACCTGGCACCGGAGCGCGACGCGCAGGCGGTGCCGGTGCAGGTGGAGCGTGCCCAGGACATCGGCACCTACTGGCTGCTGACCGGCACCGTGCAGGAGGCGGGCGCCCAGGCCGGCACGCTGCGCGCGCGCCTGGGCACCGAAGCGGCCGACCTGCGCACCGGCGACACCGCCTGGCTGTCAGTGTTCAACCGCCATACCTGCTACTACGTCAACGAGGAACTGGTGCCATGAAGCCCGTCAACCAGAAGGCCTGGCTGCTGGTGTTGCCGGTGGTGGTATGCGTGGCGTTTTCCGCCATCCTGCCGCTGATGACCATCGTCAACTACTCGGTGCAGGACATCATCTCGCCCGAGCGGCGCGTATTCGTCGACACCGAATGGTTCCGCACCGTGCTGCGCGACGGCGAGCTGCGCGACGCGCTGCTGCGCCAGCTCGGTTTCTCGCTGGCGGTGCTGCTGGTGGAGATCCCGCTCGGCATCCTGCTGGCGCTGTCGATGCCGGCCAGGGGCTGGAAGGCCTCGGCGGTGCTGGTGATCATCGCGCTGTCGCTGCTGATCCCGTGGAACGTGGTCGGCACCATCTGGCAGATCTTCGGGCGCACCGATATCGGCCTGCTTGGTGCCACGCTCGAGGCGATGGGCTTCGATTACAACTACACCGGCAGTGCCCTGGACGCCTGGGTCACGGTGCTGGTGATGGACGTCTGGCACTGGACGCCGCTGGTGGCGCTGCTGTGCTACGCCGGCCTGCGCGCCATCCCGGACGCCTACTACCAGGCCGCGCAGATCGACGGCGCGTCGCGGCTGGCGGTGTTCCGCTATATCCAGCTGCCCAAGCTGCGCGGCGTGCTGATGATTGCGGTGCTGCTGCGCTTCATGGACAGCTTCATGATCTATACCGAGCCGTTCGTGCTGACCGGCGGCGGCCCCGGCAACGCCACCACCTTCCTGTCGCAGTACCTGACGCAGAAGGCCGTGGGCCAGTTCGACCTGGGCCCGGCGGCGGCGTTCTCCATCGTCTATTTCCTGATCATCCTGCTCACGTGCTTCATGCTCTATAACTGGATGCAGCGCGCGGGCACCGCTGCCAGCGAGGATATGCCCCATGGCTGAGATGCGCACGCCCGCCAACCGCGCCACCTGGTGGCGCGCCGGTTTCCTGCTGGTCTACCTGCTGTTCGCCATCGTGCCGATCTACTGGATGGTGAACATGTCGTTCAAGACCAACGAGGAGATCGTCTCCACGCTGTCGCTGTGGCCAGCGGAATTCACGCTGCAGCACTACAAGACCATCTTCACCGACCCGTCCTGGTATTCGGGCTACGTCAACTCGATGATCTACGTGGCGATGAACACGGTGATCTCGATCTCCGTGGCGTTGCCGGCGGCGTATGCCTTCTCGCGCTACCAGTTCATCGGCGACAAGCATGTGTTCTTCTGGCTGCTGACCAACCGCATGACGCCGCCGGCGGTGTTCCTGCTGCCGTTCTTCCAGCTCTACAGCACCATCGGGCTGATGGACACGCACCTGGGGGTGGCGCTGGCGCACCTGGTGTTCAACGTGCCGCTGGCGGTGTGGATCCTGGAAGGCTTCATGTCGGGCGTGCCGCGCGAGATCGATGAGACCGCCTATGTGGATGGCTACTCGTTCCCGCGCTTCTTCCTGACCATCTTCCTGCCGCTGATCAAGGCCGGCGTGGGCGTGGCGGCGTTCTTCTGCTTTATGTTCAGCTGGGTCGAGCTGTTGCTGGCGCGCACGCTGACCTCGGTCAACGCCAAGCCCATCGTGGCCACCATGACGCGCACGGTGTCGGCCTCGGGCATGGACTGGGGCGTGCTGGCCGCGGCTGGCGTGCTGACCATCGTGCCGGGCGGCATCGTGATCTGGTTCGTGCGGCATTACATCGCGAAGGGCTTCGCGATGGGCCGCGTGTAAGCGCACGGCGCAACCCTAATCACAAACACAAGGAGACGGCGCAATGCTGAGCTGGATGGTCTGGACGACGCCGGTAGCGGTGTTCTTCGGCTGCATCGTGGTCATGCTGATCGGCATGACCATCTGGGAAATACGCGCGCCTTCGGTGCTGCGCAAGGGCTTCCTGCCGATTGCCACCACGCGCGGCGACCGGCTGTTTATCGGACTGATGTGCGCGGCCTGGGTCAACCTGGCGTGGGTAGGACTGGGCGAGAAGGTCACTGCGTGGCTGTCGCTGCCCGAAGAGCCGTCGGTCTGGATCAGCTTCGGTGTATCGATGCTGGTGCTGGCGCTGATCATGCGCAAGGGCTAGCCGGTTATCGGAAGCATCAGGGTTGGATGGAAGGTTTGCGGCTTATCCCTGCCCCGGGGCCGCCACCACGACCATAGCCGGGGAGGGGAAATCTTGAGGAGACACCGATGAAAGTGCACGTGAAGTTGGGGATGTCAGCCCTTGCCTGCGCGGCTGCGCTGGCTTGCGGGTCCGCGTGGGCGGGCGAGGCGGAGGCGAAGAAGTGGATCGACAATGAGTTCCAGCCTTCGTCGCTGGCCAAGGACAAGCAGCAGGCCGAAATGAAGTGGTTTATCGATGCCGCCGCCAAGCTCAAGGCCAAGGGTGTCACGCAGATCAGCGTCGTCTCCGAGACCATCACCACGCACGAGTACGAATCCAAGACGCTGGCCAAGGCGTTCGAGGAGATCACCGGCATCAAGGTCAAGCACGACCTGATCCAGGAAGGCGACGTGGTCGAGAAGCTGCAGACCTCGATGCAGTCCGGCAAGTCGATCTACGACGGCTGGATCTCGGACTCGGACCTGATCGGCACGCACTACCGCTATGGCTCGATCCTGCCGCTGACCGACTATATGAACGGAGCCGGCAAGGAATGGACCAACCCCGGCCTGGACGTGAAGGACTTTATCGGCACCAAGTTCACCACCGCGCCGGACGGCAAGCTCTACCAGCTGCCCGACCAGCAGTTCGCCAACCTCTACTGGTTCCGCGCCGACTGGTTCGCGCGCAAGGACCTGCAGGACAAGTTCAAGGCCAAGTACGGCTATGACCTGGGCGTGCCGACCAACTGGTCCGCTTACGAAGACATTGCCAACTTCTTCACCAACGACGTCAAGGAGCTCGACGGCAAGAAGGTCTACGGCCATATGGACTACGGCAAGAAAGACCCGTCGCTGGGCTGGCGCTTCACCGACGCCTGGCTGTCGATGGCCGGCACTGCGGACAAGGGCCTGCCCAACGGCATGCCGGTCGATGAATGGGGCATCCGCGTGGCCGACGACAAGTGCACGCCGGTCGGTGCCTCGGTATCGCGCGGCGGCGCCACCAACAGCCCGGCGGCGGTTTATGCGCTGACCAAGTACATCGACTGGATGAAGAAGTACGCCCCGCCGCAGGCGATGGGCATGACCTTCTCCGAGGCCGGCCCGGTGCCCGCGCAGGGCCAGGTGGCGCAGCAGATCTTCTGGTACACCGCCTTCACCGCGGACATGACCAGGAAGGGCCTGCCGGTGGTCAATGCCGACGGCTCGCCCAAGTGGCGCATGGCGCCGTCGCCCCATGGCCCGTACTGGAAGCAGGGCATGCAGAACGGCTACCAGGACGTGGGCTCGTGGACCTTCTTCAAGAACACCGACCCCAACAAGCTGGCGGCCGCCTGGCTGTACGCCCAGTTCGTCACGTCCAAGACGGTGTCGCTGAAGAAGTCGCTGACCGGGCTGACCTTTATCCGCGACAGCGATATCCACCACGACTACCTGACCAAGAACGCGGCCAAGTACGGCGGCCTGGTCGAGTTCTACCGCAGCCCCGCGCGCGTGGCGTGGACGCCGACCGGCACCAACGTGCCTGACTATCCCAAGCTGGCCCAGTTGTGGTGGAAGAACGTCGCCACCGCGGTCACTGGCGAGAAGACCCCGCAGGCGGCGATGGATACGCTGGCGGAGGAAATGGACCAGGTGATGTCCCGGCTGCAGCGCGCCGGCATGAGCAACTGCGCGCCCAAGCTGAACGGGAAGGGCGACCCGGCCAAGTGGCTGTCGAGCGAGCACGCGCCGTGGAAGAAGCTGGATAACGAGAAGCCGAAGGGGGAAACCATTCCCTACGACAAGCTGCTGCAGGCGTGGAAGGAAGGGCAGGTGCGCTAAATGGCCGGAGCGGGCCCCGCAGCCCGCTTCGCGCACCTGATCTAATGCAGCGGGCGCCGCTGGCGCCCGTTGTCTTTTGTGCTGTCCTGCGCCGTGGCCTAGGTCGTCAGGCCGGATGGCTCGGGGCATCGGGCTTGTCGCCCTGCTGTCGGCGCTTCGGTCCGTGTTTCGGCCTGAGCTTCGGCCCGCGCCGCATGGCGCGCCTTGCCGTGCCGCTTGGCATCGTACAGTGCCATATCGGCGTGCATGAACAGCTCGCTGACGGTCATCGCATGCCTGGCGCTGTGGAGCGCCGAGCCCACGCTGGCCGTGGCCGCCAGCGTATGCCCGTCGACCAGGAACGGCATGCGCGCGGCCTGCACGATCGTGTTGGCCACGGATTCCAGCGCATGCCGGTCGGCAACACCGTCCAGGATTACCGCAAACTCGTCACCGCCGATGCGCGCCACCGCATCGCCCTTGCGCACGCACGCGCGCAGCCGCTGCGCAAAGGCCACCAGCAGCCGGTCGCCAACCGGGTGGCCGTAGTTGTCGTTGACGGCCTTGAAGTCGTCCAGGTCGACCAGCAGCAGCCCCAGCGGCCGCCCGCCGGCGCTGGTGCGCCCCATGCATTCGGCCAGGCGCCGGTCGAAACCCTTGCGGTTGAGCAGGCCGGTGAGGTAGTCGGAGACGGTCTGCGCCTCCAGGTTGCGCAGCTTTTCGCGCTCGTGGGTGACGTTGCGCCCGAACATATGCAACCCGATCATCGCGTCCTGCGCATCGTTCCAGGCAGGCTGGTAGGTGAGCTCCATGCATTGGTTGCCATCGGCGCTCTCGCGCGTAAAGGTAACTGCGCGGCCGGCGCACGCCTGCTCCAGGTGGGGCTGGCACGCCAGGTACTCCTGCGTGCCCCACAGCTCGCGCAGCGACAGTCCGACGATCTGCTGCGCCGGCAAGCCGTAGTGCTGCGCGTATGCCTGGTTGACGAAGATGTAGCGCTGCTGCATGTCGATGAATGAGACGAAATCCGGCACATGGTTGGCAATCGCCTCGATGCGCTTCTCGCTCGCGGCGGCGCGGTCCTTGGCCGCCTTCAGCGCGGTTTCGCGCTCCGACAGCTGCGCCACCACCTCGGCGAAGGTGCTGGCCAGCTCGCCGATCTCGTCCGCGCGGCCGGTGGGCAGGTCCGCCAGCGCGGCCGGGTTGGTGGCAATCTGGCGCACGGCCCGGTGCAACCGCTGCAGCGGTTCTAGCAGCCGGCGCATCACCACCCACATCAGTGCGGCGGCAGCGAGCAAGGACAGGGCAGCGACGATGAAGGTGCGCTCGCGTACGCTCACCAGCGGCGCATAGGCTTCGGCCGCCGGCAGCACCGCCACGACTTCCCAGCCGTTGGATTGCAGCAGGTAGCGCGCCACGATCGGCTGGCTTGGCCGCAGCACCTCGGAGTACGAGGCAGGCTGGTCGGCGCCACAGGCTTCGCCGACAGCCAGCGCCGGCGTCAGCACGCGGGCGGGGTCGGGGTGCATCGCATAGCGGGGGTTGGCACCGGCGGAAACCAGGCAGAAGCTGCCCGTGACGCCCACGCGGCTGTGCGCCAGTTCGCGCAGGAAGTTGCTGGCCGACAGGTTCAGCACGCCGCCGACCACGCCGCGCAGCTCCCCGCCCGGCCCGTGCAGCGGTACCGCGAGCACCACGCCGGGCGCATTGCTGAGCTTGCCCTGAATCAGGTCCGACACGGCAAAGGGCTGGCCGCGCTGGATATCGCGGAAGTAGTCGCGGTCGTCCACCCGCAGCCGCACGCCGTCCGGCACGGCGGTGCTGAACACCAGCTGGCCGTCCGGCGCGGCCAGGAAGACGGCGTTGAAGGTGTCGGGCATGTCGACCATGGCTTCTGCGGCACGCCGCAGTTCGGCCGGTCGGGCGGCGAGCATCGGGGAAAGCTGGCGCGCCACGCGCCGCAGGGCGGCGGCGCGGCCTTGCAATTTCTCGTCGAGTTGTCCGGCCACCAGCCGGACCAGCGTGTCCTGCTGCTCCTGCAACAGGTTCTTCAGGCTGTCGTAGGCGTAGTACTGGGCGTAGAGGGCGCGCAGTACGATGATCAGCGTCACCACACCCGCCGTGGCGAACGCCATCCTGTACTTCAAAGAGTGCTGCATGATTGACTTCTTTCTTCTGCGCACTGACCCGACTTATCCGTTTCCCGATCCTTGGGCATTCTGTTGCCGACCCCGCCCATTGCCGGGATTTGGTTTGAAGATTAGCAGATGTCAAGGTCGGATTCGCAACTGTTTGCAACACAAGCTGCGCGCGCCCGCCAATGTGCCGGGAACTCCGCAGTATGGCGCTCCGAAGGTTGCCCCAGCGCCACGGCGGCGCGTGGCAGGGATCGGTTCTTGCCATTAGCATGCGAGGCTCAGCCCCGCGCGACCCGGTGGGTCCGTCACCCGATTCATCCAGGCCCAAACGCAGATGACAACACCCACAACCCTGCTCGACATGGCCGGCGCCAGCCGCATTCCTTCCGCGTGGGACGCCGCCATTCTGGTCCTGATCGACCACCAGCGCGAATATGTCGACGGCGCCCTGCCGCTGGTCGGCATGCCCGCCGCTGCGGCGGCCTGTGCAGAACTGCTGGCGCTGGCGCGCAGCCACGGCACGCCGGTGATCCACGTCGCGCACCATGGCCGCCCGGGCAGCCCGGCGTTCGACCCGACCGGGCCGTACGCCGGCTTTATTGAAGGCCTGGCGCCGCAGGCCGGTGAGCTTACCGTGACCAAAGGCCTGCCGAACAGCTTTGCCGGCACCAGCCTGGCTGCCGAACTGGCCGCCATCGGCCGCAAGGAACTGATCGTGGCCGGCTTCCAGACCCATATGTGCGTCAGCGCCACGGTGCGCTCGGCGCTCGACCACGGCTACCGCAGCACCGTGGTCGCCGCCGCCTGCGCCACGCGCGACCTGCCGGACCCGCTGGGCGGCCCGACGGTGGCCGCGGCAGACCTGCACCGCAGTACGCTGGCCGCACTGAACGACCGCTTTGCCACGGTCGTCGCCGACGCGGGGGCCTGGCGCCGCTAGCCGGGCCGGCTGGTTTGCGGCGGCGCTCATGCCGCCGCTCCCGCCACTGGCCAGGTGCGCACGCGCAGCACGGTGTGGTCGCCGGGGCGTAGTGTCAACTCCAGCACGGCTGCCGTACCACGCCGCGTGATCGGCGCGATAAACCGGGCGGCATCGGCCGCGGCCATGCCGCCGGCGGCGAGTCGTGTACCGCAGCGAATCGCCAGCCGCAGGATGTGCAGCGGCACGAACCGCTCCGGCTCGTGCATGTCTGCCAACGCGGCCAATGTGAAATGCAGCGGCTGCCGCGCCAGCGCGATAAAGCGGCTGCGCAGCCGTGCCAGTGTGGTGGCGGGCGCGGCCAGCCCTTCGCCTTCGGCGCCACTGCGCGTCATGCCGCACACACGCGGCCGCCACAGCGCGCCCGCGACCAACAGCGGCGCGACCGCTGCGTCGTCTTCGTCCTCGCACTCACAGAGCGCTACGACATCGCCTGCCAGATCATAGGTCGATGCCACCGCCGCGAAGCTGCGGTGGTAGCCGATGATGCAATCCATGTCTTCGTCATAGACCGGCCGCGCGTCGCGCGGCACACGCGCGGACCGCAGCTCGAACCAGCCAGCGCAGACCGGGTTGTGGCCGGTCCAGGGCAGGGCGGATTCATGCTCAACTGGCGTGAGGGAGGGTGAGAGTGGCACGTCGGGCTCCGGTGGCAATCGGAACCCTCAAGGTATCGGGCACGCACAACGCGGGAAATGAGACGAACCTTGTCTGCGGTAATGCGAATGTTTCAGGTTGCGTCAGGGGGGGCAGGGGAAGTGGGAGGCGTAGGGAGACGGGTCACAGAAATGAAAAAAGCCAGCGCAAGGCTGGCTTTTCCCGAATCTGGTGGGTGGTACAGGGATTGAACCTGTGACCCCTGCCGTGTGAAGGCAGTGCTCTACCGCTGAGCTAACCACCCCTGTCTGCGTCGTCGTTGCCGTCGTGCAGCGGAGAAGTGAGATTATGCAGAGGTCTCTGTATCTTGTAAAGCCCTTTTTGCGAATTTTTGTCAGGCAGCCAGGCTTCCCGTCTCGGCCACGACGGCTTCCTGCCAGACCGTCTTGCCGCCGCTGGCCTTGTCCAGGCCCTTGAGCAGCGCGAGGTGGGCCTCCTGTTCGGCATCGCTGGCGCGCAGCACTGGCAGCACCAGGCGCGACAGGTCGGCGGTGGCAACCGCGCCGCTGGTGCCGCCCGAGCTGTCGAGCATGTCGATCACCAGCGAGTCCTGGCCGCGCGTCATTGCCAGGTAGACCTCGGCCAGCAGCTCGGCATCGAGCAGTGCGCCGTGCAGCGTGCGGTGAGCGTTGCTGATGCCCAGGCGGTCGCACAGCGCGTCGAGCGAGTTGCGCTTGCCGGGGAACATCTGGCGGGCTTCGCGCAGGGTATCGATCACATTGCCGACATGCTCGCGGAAAGGCGGCAGGCCCAGCAGCTGGAATTCCATGTCGAGGAAGCCCAGGTCGAACTGTGCATTGTGGATGATCAGTTCGGCATCGGCGACGAATTCGCGGACGTCGTGAACGACCTCGGCGAAGCGGGGCTTGTCGGCCAGGAACTCGACCGTGATGCCGTGCACGGCGATCGCACCTTCGTCGATATCGCGTTCCGGGTTGACGTAGAAGTGCAGGTGGCGCCCGGTCAGGCGGCGGTTGAGCAGCTCGACGCAGCCGATTTCGATCAGGCGGTCGCCGGTGGCGGCATTCAGGCCGGTGGTTTCGGTATCGAGAACGATTTGTCGCATGGCGGGCATTCTAGCGGAGCGGCGTGTGCGCCCCGCGGTTGTTGTTGTAGCGACGCGTCAGCGTCCGATCGATTCGACGCCGCGATTGGCCAGTGCATCGGCGCGCTCGTTGCCGGGGTGGCCGTTGTGGCCGCGCACCCAGTGCCAGGAAATCTGGTGTTGCTGCGCCAGCGTGTCCAGCTCCTGCCACAGGTCCACGTTCTTGACGGGCTTCTTGTCGGCGGTCTTCCAGCCGCGCGCCTTCCAGCCGGGCAACCATTCGCTGATGCCTTTCTGGACATATTGCGAGTCGGTGTAGACGCGCACCGTGCAGGGCCGCTTGAGCGCGCGCAGCGCTTCGATCACCGCGGTCATTTCCATACGGTTGTTGGTGGTGTTGGCCTCGCCGCCGAACAGTTCTTTTTCGCTGGTGCCGGCGACGAGCACCGCGCCCCAGCCGCCGCGGCCGGGATTGCCCTTGCAGGCGCCGTCGGAGTAGATCGTGACTTCTTGCATGTGATTCCGGTGGTGGCCGCCCGCATCGCGGGCCGGCGCATTGAGGCCAAAGCGGGCGGGCGCGGCCAGGGCCGCGGCCGCGTCAGTGTTCGTCCCCGGGCGTCTTGCCGTGCGTGCCGGTGGGCGTGGCCACGGGCGATGCGACCGGTGACAGCGCCGGCTTGGTCTTCCAGGCCGGGCCGACCAGGCGTATGTTGCGCACGCGCTTGATCGCCGAGATCATATAGACCGCGCCGAAGATCGGCCACCAGCGGTCGCCGGCCTTTTCCATAAAGGCGGCGCGCTGCAGCCAGCGATCGGTGCGGTACGGCGGGCAGTAGCAGCCGAAGCGGCCGCGGATGATATCGAAGCCCAGCAGCTTGAGCCAGTCCTTGATGCGCACGAAGCCGATCTGCTGCGCGTCCGTCGGCAGGAAGGGCGTGGCGCCGAGCCGGTTCATGCCCTGGCGCGCGCCCCACAGGCTCATCGGGTTGAAGCAGGTGACCACCACGCGCCCCTCGGGCATCAGCACGCGCGAGACCTCGCGCAGCACTTCGTGCGGGTCTTCGGTGAATTCGAGGATATGGGGCAGGGTGACCAGGTCGATGCTCTGCGTGTCGAACGGCAGCTCGTCGAAGCGGCACAGCAGCTGGCGCGCGTCCGGATGTGCCGCGCGCGGCCCGTGCGGGCCGCTGGACGGATCCAGCGCCAGCGCCGAGAACGGCATCCGGTTCTCGCGCAGGGTGTCAATGTAAGGCAGGCCGAACTGCACGGCGTGGTAGCCGAAGATGTCTGCCACGGTCCGGTCGTACTGCTGGGCTTCCCAGCGCAGCATGTACTCACCGGGAGGCGAGGCCAGCCAGTCTTCCCAGCTTACAATCGGACGATTGGGACGATTGGACATAGGAGCATGCGCATGTTGAAGGTTGAGCCGATCCCGGCGTTCCAGGATAACTATATCTGGGCCGTCCACGACGGGCGATCCGCCGCCGTGGTCGATCCCGGCGAGGCCACGCCGGTGGAGCGCTTCCTGGCGCAAAAAGGGCTGGCTCTGGGCGCTATTGTAATCACCCATCACCACGGCGATCACCAGGGCGGCGTGGCCGAGTTGCTGGCGGGGCACCCGCGCACGCCGTCGGGCGCGCCGATGCCCGTGCTCGGGCCGGCCGGCGAACGCATCGGCGGGCGCACCGAGGCCTTGCGCGAGGGCGACGTAGTGACGGTGGCCGAACCGGCGCTGACGCTGCGCGTGCTGAACGTGCCCGGCCATACCGCCGGCCACATCGCCTACGTGGGCGACCTGGGCGAGGCCGGCCCCGCGGTGTTCTGCGGCGATACCCTGTTTGCCAGCGGCTGCGGGCGGCTGTTCGAAGGCACGCCGGCGCAGATGCTGAAGTCACTCGACAAGCTGGCGGCGCTGCCGTCCGATACCCGGGTCTATTGCGCGCACGAGTACACGCGCAGCAACGTACGCTTTGCCCGGGCGGTCGAGCCCGGCAATGCCGCGCTGGCGGCGTGGGAGGATCGGGTCGCAGCGCTGCGCGAGGCGGGTGAGCCGACGCTGCCGACCACCATCGGCCACGAGCGCAAGGTCAATCCCTTCCTGCGCTCGCGCGAGCCGGCGGTGCGCGACGCGGTGGCAGCGCAGGGCGGAAGTACCGATAGCGACGCTGCTGCCTTCGGCGCACTGCGCGGCTGGAAGGATAATTTCCGCTGACTGAATATAATTCAGTCCCGGCCGTCGCCCCTTGCCTGGCAAGGGATGGCGTCGCCTTGCTATGTAGAAAATCTGATTGACGCGATAGGCCGTTTTTTTTAGCATCACGCATCCTTTTAGCGTCACGATTCGAGAACTTAATGAAAATTGGTCGATTACTGGCGGTAGTGGCCTGCGCGGCGCTGCTTGCAGCCTGCGCCAGCACCCCCACGCCGCCTGACGCCGATGCCAACGGCGCCCCGACCGCCCAGACTGCCAAGCGCCAGGATCCGCTCAACACCCTCAGCGACAAGTCGGCGCTTTCTTCCACCACTTCCACCATCAATGTCGACCAGGGCGGCCTGAACTGGCTGCGCGGGCCGTCCACCGATATTTGGGACCGTATCCGGCGCGGCTTCGCCATGCAGGATCTGGAGGGCACCCTGGTCGACGACCGCACCCAGTGGTATGCGCAGCGGCCGGAATACATGGAGCGGATGGTCGGGCGTTCGAGCCGGTACCTGTACCACATCGTCGAGGAACTGGAGCGGCGCAAGATGCCGACTGAGCTGGCGCTGCTGCCCTTTGTCGAGAGCGCGTTCAACCCGCAGGCGCAGTCCACCGCCAAGGCGGCCGGCATGTGGCAGTTCATCCCGAGCACGGGCAAGTCGTACAACCTCAAGCAGAACATGTTCCGCGACGAGCGCCGCGACGTGCTGGCCTCGACCGACGCCGCGCTGGACTACCTGGCGCGGCTCTATGACATGTTCGGCGACTGGCACCTGGCGCTGGCGGCGTACAACTGGGGCGAAGGCGCGGTGTCGCGCGCGATCGCGCGCAACCAGGCGCGCGGGCTGCCGACCGACTACGCCAGCCTGACCATGCCCAACGAGACGCGCTACTACGTGCCGAAGCTGCAGGCGGTCAAGAACATCATCGCCAACCCGGCGGCGTACGGGGTCAAACTGCCGGAAATCCCGGACCACCCGTACTTCGTCACGGTGACCACTTCGCGCGATATCGACGTCAACCTGGCGGCCAAGCTGGCGGACATGTCGGTGGAAGAGTTCAAGGCGCTCAACCCGTCGTTCAACCGGCCGGTGATCCTGGGCGCGTCCAATCCGCAGATCCTGCTGCCGTTCGACAATGCCGAGCGCTTCCAGTACAACCTGAACACCTATCGCGGCGGGCTCTCGAGCTGGACCGCGGTGACGGTGGATGGCCGCGAGCGCGTCGAAGCGCTGGCGGCGCGGCTGAACGTCGACGCCGACACGCTGCGCGAGATCAACAGCATCCCGAAAGGCATGCGCCTGAAGGCGGGCTCGACCGTGATGATCCCGCGCTCGGGCCGCCATGACCAGGACATCAGCGCCAGCCTGGCGGACAGCGCCATGCTGGCGATGGAGCCCGACCTGCCGGATGCCCGCCGCGTGGTGGTGCGCGCCGGGCGGCGCGATACCGTGGTCACCGTGGCGCGGCGCTATGGCGTGTCGGCGCGGCAGGTGCAGTCGTGGAACAAGCTGTCGGGCACCAAGCTGGTGGCCGGGCAGAGCCTGGTGGTGATGGTGCCGGTGCGCGGCGCCGGCGCGGTGCGGGCGGCGCGTGCCGAGCAGGCCGACCGTGCCGAGCGCGCGGAGCGCGCCGAACGTCCGGAGCGCGCGGAACGTGGCGGCAAGGGCGGCATCGTGCGCGTCTCGGCCAAGGGCAAGGCGGAGCCGCGCAAGCGCGTCGTGGTCGAGGCTTCGCCGCGGCGCCCGGCCAAGGCGGCGCCGGCGCGCATGGCGCGCGAGTCCAAGCCGGGACCGACGGTCAAGGCCTCGGCCAAGGGCAGCAGCAAGGGCTCCAAGACACGCTGAGGCAAGGCAGGGCGCCGTGGCGGTCCGGCGCGATGCAGGGAAAGAGGGCGATGCCGGCGGCACGCCCTCTTTTTTTGCGCTGCGGGGTTTGTGGCTGTTGCGGAGCATGGCGCCGCGCCCCCCTGCGAAAGTCCGTCCCCGCGGACCCGTGCCGGTGGCAAACTACCGCCATCATCACAACAACCGCAGACGCGGAGGAGACAGCCATGACGGCAAGCCATGCCGTGCATGCCCGTTCGCTGGCCGACCCCGAGGGGTTCTGGGCCGAACAGGCGGCGCGCATCGACTGGGAAACCCCGTTCGACCAGGTGCTCGACAACAGCCGCGCCCCCTTTACGCGCTGGTTCGTGGGCGGGCGCACCAACCTGTGCCACAACGCGGTCGACCGCCACCTGCCGGCCCGCGCCAGCCAGCCCGCGCTGCACTGGATCTCCACCGAGACCGACCAGGCCCGCAGCTACACGTACGCCGAGCTGCACGACGAGGTCAACCGCATGGCCGCAATCCTGCAGGCGCTGGGCGTGCAGAAGGGCGATCGCGTGCTGATCTATATGCCGATGATCCCGCAGGCCGCGTTCGCGATGCTGGCCTGCGCGCGCATCGGCGCGATCCATTCGGTGGTGTTCGGCGGCTTTGCCTCGGTCAGCCTGGCGGCGCGCATCGACGATGCGCAGCCGCGCGTGGTGATCAGCGCCGATGCCGGCTCGCGCGGCGGCAAGGTGGTGCCGTACAAGCCGCTGCTGGACGAGGCCATCCGGCTGTCTTCCCACCAGCCGGAGAAGGTGCTGCTGGTGGACCGCCAGTTGGCCGGGATGCCCCGCACCGAAGGCCGCGACGAAGACTACGCCGCCTGGCGCGAGCGCGTGGCCGGGGCGCAGGTGCCGTGCGTATGGCTGGAATCGAGCGAGCCGTCCTATGTGCTCTACACCTCCGGCACCACCGGCAAGCCCAAGGGCGTGCAGCGCGATACCGGCGGCTACGCCGTGGCACTGGCCACGTCGATGGAATATATCTTCTGCGGCAAGCCTGGCGACACCATGTTCACCGCATCGGACATCGGTTGGGTGGTGGGGCACAGCTATATCGTCTACGGCCCGCTGCTGGCTGGCATGACCACGCTGATGTACGAAGGCACCCCGATCCGCCCCGACGGCGGCATCCTGTGGCGGCTGGTGGAGCAGTACAAGGTCAACCTGATGTTCAGCGCGCCGACCGCCATCCGCGTGCTGAAGAAGCAGGACCCGGCCTGGCTCACACGCTACGACCTGTCCAGCCTGCGCCTGCTGTTCCTGGCGGGCGAGCCGCTGGACGAGCCCACCGCCCGCTGGATCCAGGACGGCCTGGGCAAGCCGGTGGTCGACAACTACTGGCAGACCGAATCCGGCTGGCCGATCCTCGCGATCCAGCGCGGCATCGAGCCGCTGCCGCCCAAGCTGGGCTCGCCCGGCGTGCCGGCCTACGGCTACGACCTGAAAATCGTCGACGAGAACACCGGCGAGGAATGCCCGCCTAACCAGAAGGGCGTGGTCGCCATCGACGGTCCGCTGCCGCCCGGATGCATGAGCACGGTGTGGGGCGACAACGACCGCTTCGTGCGCACCTACTGGCAGGCGGTGCCAAACCGGCTGTGCTATTCCACCTTCGACTGGGGCGTGCGCGACGAGGACGGCTACGTCTTTATCCTGGGCCGCACCGACGACGTGATCAATGTGGCTGGGCACCGGTTAGGCACGCGCGAGATCGAGGAGAGCCTGTCTTCGAACGCCGCCGTGGCCGAGGTGGCGGTGGTCGGCGTGCAGGACGCGCTCAAGGGCCAGGTGGCGATGGCCTTCTGCATCGCCCGCGATCCCGCGCGCACGGCAACGCCGGAAAACCGGATGGCGCTGGAAGGCGATCTGATGACGACGGTGGAGCAGCAGCTCGGCGCCGTGGCGCGGCCGGCGCGCGTATTCTTTGTCAATGCGCTGCCCAAGACGCGTTCGGGCAAGCTGCTGCGGCGCGCCATGCAGGCGGTGGCCGAAGGGCGCGACCCGGGCGATCTGACCACCATCGAGGATCCGGGTGCGCTGGAACAGATCCAGGCGGCGCTGAAGAGCTGAAGCGCTGAAGCGGTCGGCGGTGCGGGGTGTCTTGCCGGGCACTTCGCATCGCGCACTTGCCATACCTCGTGATGCAGTCTAATATTTGAAGCATAAAATATTTAGACGTGATCTACATGGCGGCGCGGCCGGCAGGAGACGAAACGATGCGAGTGCTTTGTATTGGCGGCGGCCCGGCCGGACTGTACTTCGGCCTGCTGATGAAACTGCAGGACCCGGCCAACGAGGTCATCGTGGTCGAGCGCAACCGGCCGTACGATACCTTCGGCTGGGGCGTGGTGTTTTCCGAGGCCACCATGGACAACCTGAAGGAAGCCGATCCGGTCAGCGCCGCCGAGATCAATGCCGCCTTCAACCACTGGGACGATATCGATATCCATATCGCCGGGCGCACCATCCGCTCCGGCGGCCATGGCTTTATCGGCATCGGCCGCAAGCGCCTGCTCAATATCCTGCAGGCCCGCTGCGAAGCGCTGGGCGTAAAGCTGGTGTTCGAGACCGACGCCAGCGACGACCAGGCGCTGGCGATGCAATACCAGGCCGACCTGGTGATCGCCTCCGACGGCCTCAACAGCCGCATCCGCACCCGCTACGCGCAGACCTTCCAGCCCGATATCGATACGCGCCAGTGCCGCTTTGTCTGGCTGGGCACGCACAAGCTGTTCGACGCCTTCACCTTCGCCTTCGAGAAGACCGAGCACGGCTGGTTCCAGGCCCACGCCTACCGCTTCGACGACAACACCTCGACCTTTATCGTCGAGGCCCCGGAATCGGTATGGCGTGCCGCCGGCATCGAGGAGATGAGCCAGGAAGAGGGTGTGGCCTACTGCGAGAAACTGTTCGCTCGCTATCTCGACGGCAACAAGCTGATCACCAATGCGGCGCACCTGCGCGGCTCGGCGATCTGGATCCGCTTCCCGCGCGTGATCTGCCGGCAGTGGGTGCACTGGAACACCTTGCCCGACGGCCGGCGCGTGCCGGTGGTGCTGATGGGCGATGCCGCGCACACCGCGCATTTCTCGATCGGCTCCGGTACCAAGCTGGCGCTGGAAGATGCGATCGACCTGGCGGAGGAGATCCGCAGGAGTGGCCACGACGGCCTGCCCGATGCGCTGGCGCGCTACGAAGCGACGCGCGGCGTGGAAGTGCTGAAGATCCAGAACGCGGCGCGCAACTCGACCGAGTGGTTCGAGAACGTCGAGCGCTACGCGGGCAGCCTGCCGCCGGAGCAGTTCGCCTATTCCCTGCTGACCCGCTCGCAGCGCATCTCGCATGAGAACCTGCGTGTGCGCGATGCTGACTACGTGGCGCAGTTCGAGCACTGGCTCGCGCAACAGGCTGGCGTGCCGCCGGAAAGCCTGAAGCTGCGCGATCACCAGCCGTTGCCGCCGATGTTCACGCCGTTCCGCGTGCGTGGCGTGACGCTGAAGAACCGCGTGGTGGTATCGCCGATGGCGATGTACTCCTGTACCGACGGCGTGCCGGGCGACTTCCACCTGGTCCACCTGGGCTCGCGCGCACTCGGCGGCGCCGGCATGGTGGTGGCGGAGATGACCTGTGTGTCGCCCGATGCGCGCATCTCACCGGGCTGCCCGGGTTTGTGGAACGACGAACAGCGCGACGCGTGGCGGCGCATCGTCGACTTCGTGCATGCCAACAGCGATGCGCGCATTGCCATGCAGATCGGCCACTCGGGCCGCAAGGGTTCGACGCAGCTCGGCTGGGAGGCGATGGATCATCCGCTGCCAGAGGGCAACTGGCCGGTGATCTCGGCATCGCCGCTGCCCTACCTGCCGGGCGAATCGCAGACGCCGCGCGAGATGACGCGTGCCGACATGGATCGCGTGCGCGATGACTTTGTGGCCAGCGCACGGCGCGCTGCCGAAGCCGGCTTCGACTGGCTCGAGCTGCACTGCGCGCACGGCTACCTGCTGTCGAGCTTTATCTCGCCGCTGAGCAATACGCGTGAGGACGAATACGGCGGCTCGCTGGCGGCGCGGCTGCGCTATCCGCTGGAAGTGTTCAAGGCGGTGCGTGCAGTGTGGCCTGAAGACAAGCCCATGTCGGTGCGCATCTCCGCGCACGACTGGGTCGAAGGCGGCATTACGCCCGACGATGCGGTGGAGATTGCGCGCGCCTTCAAGGACGCCGGCGCCGACATGATCGACTGCTCGTCCGGGCAGGTCAGCCCCGACCAGGCGCCGGTCTACGGCCGCATGTACCAGACCCCGTTCGCCGACCGCATCCGCAACGAGGCCGGCATTGCCACTATCGCGGTGGGCGCGATTTTCGAGGCCGACCATGTCGACTCGATCATCGCCGCCGGCCGTGCCGACCTGTGCGCGATCGCGCGCCCGCACCTGGCCAACCCGGCGTGGACGCTGCAGGAAGCGGCGCGGATCGGATACCGCGATATTGCCTGGCCCAAGCAATACCAGGCCGGCAAGCGCCAGCTGGAAACCAATCTCGAACGCAAGGCCGCGCAGGAGAAACAGGGATGACAGGCAGCACAGCTTCACTGGCCGGGCGCCACGCGCTGGTCACCGGCGGCGGCCGCGGCATCGGCGCCGCGATCGCGCGGCGGCTGCTGGCCGACGGCGCCAGCGTCACGCTGCTGGGCCGCGATGCCGGTACGTTGCAGGCGACGGTGCAAACGCTGCGCGAGCATGCCCCCGCAGGCGCCGTCGTGTACTTCGTCACCGCCGATATCGCCGATGCCGGCAGCGTGGCACGCGCCTTCGCCGCGGCCACGGAACAGGCCGGCCCGGTGTCGATGCTGGTCAACAACGCCGGCCAGGCGCACAGCGCCCCGTTCCTGAAGACCGATGCCGCACTGTGGCAGCGCATGCTCGACGTCAACCTGACCGGCACCTTCCTGTGCACGCAGGCAGCGCTGCCTGCGATGCTCGACGCCGGCTGGGGCCGCATCGTCAACGTGGCCAGCACGGCGGGGCTGATCGGCTATGGCTACGTCAGCGCATACTGCGCGGCCAAGCATGGCGTGATCGGCCTGACGCGCGCGCTGGCGCTGGAGACCGCGGCCAAGGGCGTCACCGTCAATGCCGTTTGCCCGGGCTATACCGAAACTGACATCGTGCGCGACGCCGTGGCGAATATCGTCGGCAAGACCGGCCGCACCGAAGACCAGGCGCGCGCCGAACTGGCCGCGCGCAACCCGCAGCGCCGCCTGGTGCAGCCCGAGGAAGTGGCCGACGCCGTGGCCTGGCTGTGCCAGCCGTCCGCCGCCGCGATCACCGGGCAGGCAATCCCGGTGGCCGGCGGCGAGGTGATGGCCGGCTGACAACGACAGAACAAAGACCTGAGAGAGAACCCATGACAGAGATCGCACTCGACATGCGCCACCACAAGCGCAGCTTTGCCGACTACCAGCCGAAGCACTTCCTGTGGTCGGTGTCGGATGACGGCAAGGTCGGCACCGTGACGCTGAACCGGCCGGAGCGCAAGAACCCGCTGACCTTCGACTCCTACGCCGAGTTGCGCGACCTGTTCCGCGGCCTGTGCTACGCCAGCGATATCAAGGCGGTGGTGGTGACCGGCGCCGGCGGCAACTTCTGCTCGGGCGGCGACGTGCACGAGATCATCGGGCCGCTGACGCGCATGACCATGCCGGAGCTGCTCGACTTCACGCGCATGACCGGCGACCTGGTCAAGGCGATGCGCGCCTGCCCGCAGCCGGTGATCAGCGCGGTCGACGGCATCTGTGCGGGCGCGGGCGCGATGATGGCGCTGGCGTCGGACATGCGCCTTGGTACCGCGCAGGCCAAGACGGCGTTCCTGTTCGTGCGCGTCGGCCTGGCCGGCGCCGACATGGGCGCGTGTTCGCTGCTGCCGCGCGTGATCGGCCAGGGACGTGCCAGCGAGCTGCTTTACACCGGCCGCTCGATGAGCGCGGAAGAAGGCCTGCAGTGGGGCTTTTTCAATGCACTGCATCCGTCCGAGGCGGTGCTGGCGCAGGCGCAGGCATTGGCCGCGCAACTGGCAGCCGGCCCGACCTTTGCCCACGGCGTGACCAAGAAGCTGCTGCACCAGGAATGGAATATGGGGCTGGACGAGGCCATCGAGGCCGAGGCCGAAGCCCAGGCCATCTGCATGCAGACGCGCGACTTCCGCCGCGCCTACGACGCCTTTGTCGCCAAGTCGAAGCCTGTGTTTGAAGGCGACTGAGCCCCGGGGAACTGCGATGTCTGACAAGACCTATCTCGACCTGCCGCTGTTCGACGACGCCCACCGCACGCTGGAGCGCGAACTCGATGCCTGGTGCGCGCAGCACCTGCATGTCGACCACAGCGATACCGACGCCGCCTGCCGCGCGCTGGTGCGCCAGCTCGGCGAAGCCGGCTGGCTGCGCTATTGCGTGCCGGCCGAGCACGGCGGCGCGCTGCCCGCGCTGGATTCGCGCTCGCTGTGCCTGCTGCGCGAAACGCTGGCGCGCCACGATGGCCTGGCCGACTTTGCCTTTGCGATGCAGGGGCTGGGCTCGGGCGCGATCTCGCTGGCCGGCAGCGATGCGATCCGTGCGCGCTACCTGCCGCGCGTGGCGCGCGGCGAAGCGATCGCTGCCTTTGCGCTGTCCGAGCCGGATGCCGGTTCCGATGTTGCCGCGATGCAATGCAGCGCGCGGCTGTCGGAAGATGGCAGCCACTATGTGATCGACGGCGCCAAGACCTGGATCTCCAACGGCGGCATCGCTGATTTCTACTGCGTGTTCGTGCGCACCGGCGAGGCGCCGGGCGCGCGCGGCATCTCCGCCTTCGTGGTCGATGCCGACACGCCGGGCCTGACCATCGCCGAGCGCATCGACGTGATGGCGCCGCACCCGCTCGCCACGCTGCGCTTCGACAACTGCCGCGTGCCCGTGGGCAATCGCCTGGGCGAAGCGGGGCAGGGCTTCAAGGTGGCGATGATGACGCTCGATATCTTCCGCGCCTCGGTCGCGGCGGCGGCGCTGGGCTTCGGCCGCGCCGCGCTGGACGACGCGCTGGCGCGTGCCTGCGAGCGCCCGATGTTCGGTGGCGTGCTGGCCGACCTGCAGCTCACGCAGGCCGCCATCGGCGATATGGCCACGGCGATTGACTCGGCGGCGCTGCTGACTTACCGCGCCGCATGGCTGCGCGATGTGAAGGGCCAGCGCACTACGCGCGAGGCGGCCATGGCCAAGATGGTGGCCACCGAGAACGCACAGCAGGTGATCGACCGCGCGGTGCAGATGTTTGGCGGGCTCGGGGTCAAGGTCGGTACGCGGGTGGAAAGCCTGTACCGCGAGATCCGCTCGCTGCGCATCTATGAAGGCGCCACCGAAGTGCAGAAGCTGATCATTGCGCGCGAGACGCTGGCCGGCCGCAAGGCCTGAGCCGCCAGCGCCAGCCACCCAGCGACCAAGAACTGCCGTATCGATACAGAGAGCAGACCGGAGACAAGCCATGGCGACCACAGCCCACCTCGACACTTTCGCCCGCGACCGCCTGCCGCCCCCGGACATGTGGCCGGTGTTCCGCTTCAATGCCGACACCGATTACCCGGAGCGGATGAACAGCGCGGTGGAACTGGTCGATCGCCATGTGCGCGAAGGCCGCGGCGAGCGCATCGCCATCCGCCACCGCCGCGACGGCAAGATCGAGACGGTCACCTACGCGCAGCTTGCGGCAATGGTGAACCGCATCGCCCATGTGCTGGTCGAGGACATGGGGCTGGTGCCGGGCAACCGCGTGCTGCTGCGCGGCCCCAACAACCTGATGATGGCCGCGAGCTGGCTGGCCACCATCAAGGCGGGGCTAATCGCCGTGCCGACCATGCCACTGCTGCGCGCCAAGGAACTGAAGCAGATCATCGACAAGGCGCAGGTGACCGCCGCGCTGTGCGATGCGCGGCTGCGCGAGGAACTCGACACCAACCAGCAGGCGGGCGGTGAATTCCATTGCCCGAGCCTGGCGCGCGCGCTGCATTTCAACGGCGAAGGCGAGGGCTCGCTGGAAGCGGCGATGGCGGGCAAGCCTGATACCTTCGATGCCTGTGATACCGCCAGCGACGATGTCTGCCTGATCGCCTTTACCAGCGGCACCACCGGGCAACCCAAGGGCACCATGCACTTCCACCGCGACGTGCTGGCGATGTGCGACCTGTTCCCGCGCCACGTGCTACGCCCGCAGCCGGACGATATCTTCTGCGGCACGCCGCCGATCGCCTTTACTTTCGGGCTGGGCGGCATGCTGTGTTTCCCGCTGCGCATCGGCGCCAGCACCGTGCTGGCGGAGAAGCTTACGCCGGAAACGCTGCTCGAGCTGATCCACGATTTCCGCGCCAGTATCGTCTTCACCGCGCCGACCTTCTACCGCCAGATGGCCGCGCTGGCGCCGCGCTTCGACCTCAGCAGCCTGAAAAAGAGCGTCTCGGCCGGCGAGGCACTGCCCGACGCCACGCGGCAGAGCTGGAAGGCGGCCACCGGCATCGAGATGACCGACGGCATCGGCGGCACCGAGATGATGCATATCTTTATCTCCAGCGCCGGCGCCGAGGTGAAGCCCGGTGCGATCGGGCGCGTGGTGCCCGGCTATGTCGCGCAGATCGTCGACGAGGACATGCAGCCCTTGCCACCTGGGCAGGTCGGCAAGCTGGCGGTGCAGGGCCCCACCGGCTGCCGCTACCTGGACGACCCGCGCCAGGCCAACTACGTGAAGGCCGGCTGGAACCTGCCGGGTGACACCTTCGTCGTCGACGAGGACGGCTATTACTTCTACCAGGCGCGCTCGGACGACATGATCATCTCGGCCGGCTACAACATCGCCGGCCCGGAAGTGGAGAGCGCACTGATGCAGCACGAGGCGGTGGCCGAATGCGGCGTGGTCGGTGCGCCCGACGACGGGCGCGGCCAGGTAGTGATGGCCTATGTGGTGCTGCGCGAGGGCGTGGCAGCGGACGACGCCACCCGCACCGCGCTGCAGGATTACGTCAAGCGCCAGATCGCGCCCTACAAGTACCCGCGCCGCATCGAGTTCGTGCCGGCGCTGCCACGCACCGAGACCGGCAAGTTGCAGCGCTTCCGCCTGCGCCAGATGGCGGAGCAGGGCAAGGGCGGCGCTGGCGGTAACAGCAACGGCGCGGGGAAGCCATGAGCCACGTCTTCCGCAACACCGTGCTGGTGCGCTTCAAGCACTGCGACGCCGCGGGCATCGTGTTCTACCCGCGTTACTTCGAAATGCTCAACGACC
Organism: Ralstonia pickettii; assembly: GCA_050987995.1. GTDB lineage: Bacteria > Pseudomonadota > Gammaproteobacteria > Burkholderiales > Burkholderiaceae > Cupriavidus > Cupriavidus pickettii_B. The sequence continues at coordinate 3,106,420 of CP158803.1, read as the reverse complement.
TGATCGAAGACTGGTTCGGCGAGGCACTGGGCTGGCCCTTCGATGCCATGCATGGCGAGGGCCGCGCCGGCGTGCCGACCGCCGAGCTGGAGTGCCGCTTCCTGGCGCCGAGCCGGCTGGGCGAAGTGCTGACGCGGGAGCTGCGCGTGCTGAGGCTGGGCCAGTCCAGCTTTACCCTCGCGATCCGCTTCGCCGGCCCGCATGACGATACCCGCATGGAAGTGACGCAGCGGCTGGTCTGCGTCGATACCGGCTCGATTGCCCCGCAGCCGTTGCCCGATGCCGTGCGCGAGGCCATGTCGGCCTACCTGGTCGATACGGCCTGAATCCCTGAATTCCATCCACTCATCCAGATATCAACAGGAAGACGCACCATGAAGATCCTGCAGCCGCCCGACTGGGCGCCCCCGCGTGGCTACGCCAACGGCATGCTGACCGAAATGCAGGTGGGCAGCCGCCTCGTCTTTGTCAGCGGCCAGATCGGCTGGAACGGCAAATGCGAGTTCGAGACCGACGATTTCGGCCTTCAGGTGGCGCAGGCGCTGCGCAACGTGGTCGACGTGCTGGCCGCGGGCGAGGCGCGCCCCGAACATATCGTGCGCATGACCTGGTATGTGAAGGACAAGGCAGAATACGTCGGCGCCTATGGGGCGATTGGCGAACATTACCGGGCCATCATCGGCCGGCACTTCCCGGCGATGACCGCGGTCGAGGTGTCTGACCTGGTCGAGCCGCGCGCCAAGGTGGAAATCGAGGTGACAGCCGTGGTGCCGCCGCCGGCTTAGTGGACGACACTCGGCGGCGACATACCGCGGAGTAGCATGGCGGGCCGGGTGGCGACGGCGCCCCCGGCGCATGCAAGTCCTTGAAAACTTGAGAAATTGGGTGGCGCGGGATATAATTCGAAAGTTTCGCTTTCAGAACCCTTCACCCTAGCGCCTACCGCTTTCCACCTTCCGCCGCCCCCATCCGCGCCGCCTTTGCCAACCGCATTCAATGTGACGCAACGAGCAGGTCGCGACCGGATCCGACCGCATCGGCGCAATGCCGCTGCCGCCGTCACGGATCCAGCCTGGGAGGCACGAGGCGTCGATTGGTCGGTCACGGGGTGAGTCCAGCAGGAGCCTACCCGTGTTACCGTCTTTTCCGTCCGCCATTCTCGCGCTAGCAGACGGCACGGTCTTTCGTGGCTATTCCATTGGCGCTTCCGGCCATACCATCGGTGAAGTGGTGTTCAACACCGCCATCACCGGTTACCAGGAAATCCTCACCGACCCGAGTTACTCCCGGCAGATCGTCACGCTGACGTATCCGCATATCGGTAACTACGGGGTCAATCCTGAGGATGTCGAAGCCACGAAAGTCCATGCCGCCGGCCTGATCATCAAGGATCTGCCGATCCTGGCCTCGAACTTCCGCAAGGAGCACACCCTCGCGCACTATCTGAAGCAGGAAAAGGTGGTGGCGATCGCCGGCATCGATACGCGCAAGCTGACGCGTATCCTGCGCGAGAAGGGCGCACAGAACGGCTGCATCCTGGCCGGCGAAGACAACGTCCAGAAGGCCATCGACCTGGCCCGTTCGTTCCCCGGCCTGGCCGGCATGGACCTGGCCAAGGTGGTTTCGGTCAAGGAACCGTACGAGTGGACCCAGTCCGAATGGAAGCTGGGCGAGGGCTACGGCAAGCAGGAGCAGCCGCAGTTCCATGTGGTCGCCTATGACTACGGCGTCAAGTACAACATCCTGCGCATGCTGGCCGAGCGCGGCTGCAAGGTGACTGTGCTGCCCGCGCAGGCGAGCGCCGCCGACGCGCTGGCGCTGAATCCGGACGGCGTGTTCCTGTCCAACGGCCCCGGCGACCCCGAGCCGTGCGACTACGCGATCGCCGCCACGCGCGAGTTCATCGAGCGCGGCATCCCGACCTTCGGCATCTGCCTGGGCCACCAGATCATGGCCCTGGCGGTCGGCGCCAAGACCCTGAAGATGAAGTTCGGCCACCATGGCGCCAACCACCCGGTCAAGGACCTGGACGACGGCCGCGTGGTGATCACGTCGCAGAACCATGGTTTCGCGGTCGATGCCGACACGCTGCCGTCGAACGTGCGCGTGACGCACAAGTCGCTGTTCGACGGTTCGCTGCAGGGTTTCGCGCTGACCGACAAACCGGCCTTCTGCTTCCAGGGCCACCCGGAAGCGTCGCCCGGCCCGAACGACGTGGCTTACCTGTTCGACCGCTTCATCGGGCTGATGACGGACGCACGCAAGGAAGCTCGCAAATAAGCAGACGCAAGAAGAACAGCGCAGACCTCAGGGACATCCCATGAACGCCTTCATGCATACCGCCTTCGGCATCACCGATTTCTGGACCTATGTGCTGGGCACGATCTTTATCGTGCTGCTGCCGGGGCCGAACTCGATGTATGTGCTGTCGGTGGCGGCGCAGCGCGGCGTGCGCGCCGGTTACAAGGGCGCATGCGGGGTGTTCCTCGGCGACTTTGTGCTGATGGTGCTGTCGGCAGCAGGCGTGGCCTCGCTGCTGAAGGCCAGCCCGGCGCTGTTCTACGTGGTGAAGTACATCGGCGCGGCCTACCTCGCGTGGATCGGCTTCAACATGCTGCGCGGCGCGGTGCGCAGCTGGGCCGCGCGCGGCGATGCGGCCGCGGCCGCCACCGTGCCGGCGAGCACGGCCGACCAGTCCGACCCGTTCCGCAAGGCGCTGCTGATCAGCCTGCTGAACCCGAAGGCGATCCTGTTCTTCATCTCGTTCTTTATCCAGTTCGTCGACCCCGCCTTCGCTTACCCGGTGCTGTCGTTCGCCGCGCTGGGCGTGGTCTGCCAGTTCCTCAGCTTCGCCTACCTGACCACGATCATCTTCGTGGGCGCGAAGCTGGCCGACGCATTCCGGCGCCGCCGGCGCCTGTCGGCCGGCATGGCGAGTGGGGTGGGCGCGATGTTCATCGGCTTCGGCGCCAAGCTGGCGACGGCCACCATGAACTAGGCGCGGCGGCGGACAAGCTGACATTTTCGAATCCGGACGGATTCCCTGATTACCGGCGCGGCCCGCATGCAAGCGGGCCGGCCAACAAAGAGAGCGTGCAATGCCAAAACGCACAGACATCAAGAGCATCCTGATCATCGGCGCGGGCCCCATCATCATCGGCCAGGCGTGCGAGTTCGACTATTCCGGCGCCCAGGCCTGCAAGGCGCTGCGCGAGGAAGGCTTCAAGGTCATCCTGGTCAACTCCAACCCGGCGACCATCATGACCGATCCCAACACGGCCGATGTGACCTACATCGAGCCGATCACCTGGGAAGTGGTCGAGCGCATCATCGAGAAAGAGCGCCCGGACGCCATCCTGCCGACCATGGGCGGCCAGACCGCGCTGAACTGCGCACTGGACCTGCACCGCCACGGCGTGCTGGAAAAGTACAAGGTCGAGCTGATCGGCGCCTCGCCGGAAGCCATCGACAAGGCCGAGGACCGCCAGAAGTTCAAGGACGCCATGACCAAGATCGGTCTGGGTTCGGCCAAGTCTGGCATCGCCCACTCGATGGACGAAGCCATGGCCGTGCAGTCGCGCATTGCCCAGGAAACCGGCAGCGGCGGCTACCCGATCGTGATCCGCCCGTCGTTCACGCTGGGCGGCAGCGGCGGCGGCATCGCCTACAACCGCGAAGAGTTCGAAGAGATCTGCAAGCGCGGCCTGGACCTGTCGCCGACACGCGAGCTGCTGATCGAAGAGTCGCTGCTGGGCTGGAAAGAGTATGAGATGGAAGTGGTCCGCGACAAGAAGGACAACTGCATCATCATCTGCTCGATCGAGAACCTGGACCCGATGGGCATCCACACCGGCGACTCGATCACCGTGGCACCGGCCCAGACCCTGACCGACAAGGAATACCAGATCCTGCGCAACGCGTCGCTGGCAGTGCTGCGCGAGATCGGCGTCGATACCGGCGGCTCCAACGTGCAGTTCTCGATCAACCCGAAGGACGGTCGCATGATCGTCATCGAGATGAACCCGCGCGTGTCGCGTTCGTCGGCGCTGGCCTCCAAGGCCACCGGCTTCCCGATCGCCAAGGTCGCGGCCAAGCTGGCCGTGGGCTACACGCTGGACGAGCTGAAGAACGAGATCACCGGCGGCGCGACCCCGGCTTCGTTCGAGCCGTCGATCGACTACGTCGTCACCAAGGTGCCGCGCTTTGCCTTCGAGAAATTCCCGCAGGCCGACAGCCACCTGACCACCCAGATGAAGTCGGTGGGCGAGGTAATGGCCATGGGCCGCACCTTCCAGGAATCGTTCCAGAAGGCCCTGCGCGGCCTGGAAGTGGGCGTGGACGGCCTGGACGAAAAGTCCACCGACCGCGATGAGATCGTCGAAGAGATCGGCGAAGCCGGTCCGGACCGCATCTGGTACGTGGGCGACGCGTTCCGCCTGGGCATGTCGCTGGAAGAGGTCTATGCCGAGACCGACATCGACCCCTGGTTCCTGGCCCAGATCGAAGACATCATCAAGACCGAAGGCCTGATCAAGTCGCGCACGCTGGAAAGCCTGTCGACCGCCGAGCTGCGCTTCCTGAAGCAGAAGGGCTTCTCCGACCGCCGCCTGGCCAGGCTGCTGAAGACCGACGCCAAGGCCGTGCGTGAAGCGCGCATCGCCCAGAACGTGCGCCCGGTCTACAAGCGCGTGGACACCTGCGCGGCCGAGTTCGCCACCAACACCGCCTACATGTACTCGACCTACGAGGCCGAGCATGGCGAGTGCGAGGCCAACCCGACCGACAAGAAGAAGATCATGGTGCTGGGCGGCGGCCCGAACCGGATCGGCCAGGGCATCGAGTTCGACTATTGCTGCGTGCACGCCGCGCTGGCGCTGCGCGAAGACGGGTACGAGACCATCATGGTCAACTGCAACCCGGAAACCGTGTCGACCGACTATGACACCTCGGACCGCCTGTACTTCGAGCCGGTGACGCTGGAAGACGTGCTGGAGATCGTCGCGATCGAGAAGCCGGTGGGCGTGATCGTGCAGTACGGCGGCCAGACCCCGCTGAAACTGGCGCTGGACCTGGAGGCCAACGGCGTGCCCATCATCGGCACCAGCCCCGACATGATCGACGCGGCCGAAGACCGCGAGCGCTTCCAGAAGCTGCTGCAGAAGCTGGGCCTGCGCCAGCCGCCCAACCGCACCGCGCGTGCCGAAGACGAAGCGCTGCGCCTGGCCGAAGAGATCGGCTACCCGCTGGTGGTGCGCCCGTCGTACGTGCTGGGCGGCCGCGCGATGGAAATCGTGCACGAGCCGCGCGACCTCGAGCGCTACATGCGCGAGGCCGTCAAGGTGTCGAACGACTCCCCGGTGCTGCTGGACCGCTTCCTGAACGACGCCATCGAGTGCGACGTCGATGCCCTCTCTGACGGCAAGCGCGTCTTTATCGGCGGCGTGATGGAGCACATCGAGCAGGCTGGCGTGCACTCGGGCGACTCCGCCTGCTCGCTGCCGCCGTACTCGCTGTCGGCCGAGACCGTGGCTGAACTGAAGCGCCAGACCGCCGCCATGGCCAAGGCCCTGAACGTGGTCGGCCTGATGAACGTGCAGTTCGCGATCCAGCAGAACAACGGTGTCGACACCGTCTACGTGCTGGAAGTGAACCCGCGCGCCTCGCGTACCGTGCCGTATGTGTCCAAGGCCACCGGCCTGTCGCTGGCCAAGATCGCAGCGCGCTGCATGGCCGGCCAGTCGCTGGACGAGCAGGGCATCGGCGAAGAGGTCATCCCGCCGTACTACAGCGTCAAGGAAGCGGTGTTCCCGTTCAACAAGTTCCCCGGCGTCGACCCGGTGCTCGGACCTGAAATGCGTTCGACCGGTGAAGTGATGGGCGTGGGCAAGGCCTTCGGCGAAGCACTGTTCAAGAGCCAGCTGGCCGCGGGTTCGCGCCTGCCGGAGAAGGGCACCGTGCTGATCACCGTGAAGGACAGCGACAAGCCGCGCGCCGTCGGCGTGGCCCGCATGCTGCACGACATGGGCTACCCGATCGTCGCCACCCGCGGCACCGCGTCGGCCATCGAAGCCGCCGGCATCCCGGTCAAGACGGTCAACAAGGTCAAGGACGGCCGTCCGCATATCGTGGACATGATCAAGAACGGCGAGCTGGCGCTGGTGTTCACCACGGTGGACGAAACCCGCACCGCGATTGCCGATTCGCGTTCGATCCGTACCTCGGCGCTGGCCAACCGCGTGCCGTACTACACCACCATCGCCGGTGCGCGCGCCGCGGTGGAGGGGCTGAAGCATATGCAGAGCCTGGAGGTCTATGACCTGCAGGGGCTGCACGCTTCGCTGGCGTAAGTCACAGCCGACGCGTAAAGCAGGCGACACATCGCCACCGGCCGGGCGCTTGCGCCCGGTCAGATGCCCGGAAGCCCGCCGGAGTTGATGCCGGCGGGCTTCTTGGCCTAAACTACGTCAAATTCGTCGATCGAACCGGCGTGCCTGCGTTCGATCCTGTCTGAAAGCCGCGGTTGAGCGGAAGTGCCCTGGCAGCATTGCCGGGGACGGCTCCAGCTCCGCTGCGGCTCATTTTTTTGTTGAACGAGACATGAGCACCATTCCGATTACCAAGCGTGGCGCCGAGCTCCTGAAGGAAGAGCTCCAGCGCCTCAAGGCTGTCGAGCGTCCGGCGGTGATCAATGCCATTTCGGAAGCCCGCGCCCAGGGCGATCTCTCGGAAAATGCCGAGTACGACGCCGCCAAGGAAAAGCAGGCCTTTATCGAGGGTCGCATCCTGGAAGTGGAGTCGAAGCTCTCCGCTGCGCAGGTCATCGACCCGACCCAGCTCGACACCGACGGCCGCATCGTTTTTGGCGCCACTGTTGACCTGGAAGACCTCGAGTCGGGCAGGCCGGTCAGCTACCAGATCGTGGGCGATGACGAGGCCGACCTCGATACCGGCAAGATCTCGGTCAGCTCGCCGATCGCGCGTGCGCTGATCGGCAAGTTCGAAGGCGACGTCGCGACCGTGCTGGCCCCTGGCGGCGAGCGCGAGTACGAAGTCATTACTGTCCGCTACATCTGACGCCGGCCCGGCCGGCTCGCTTCAGGCTTGCCCGGCCACCGGAAAGACCGGCTCGTGTTCTCCTCTTCCTATAACAGCCTGCCGCCGCTGCCGCACCGCATCTTTTTGCTGCTGACGGTGGTATGGGCGGGCAGCCTCTGGACGGTCGGCTACATGGTGGCGCCGACACTGTTTTCCGTGCTGCCCAGCCGCGAGATGGCGGGCATGATCGCCGGTCACCTGTTCCATACCGAGGCCATCGTCGGCGTCACCATCGGCGTGCTGCAGCTGGTGCTGTGCAACGTGATGATCCGGCGCGGCGCCAATCGCTACCGCGCGCTGCGCTGGCTGGTGCTGGGCATGCTGTGCTGCGTGCTGGTGGGCTACTTCGGCACCCAGCCGTTCATGGGCAGCCTGAAGGAAAAGGCGCTGGCGCTGGGCGTCGGGGTCTCGGAATCGCCTTACAAGGCGCAGTTCGGCATGCTGCACGGCGTGTCCAGCGCCTTCTATCTGGTGCAGAGCCTACTGGCGCTGGTGCTGGTGTGGCGCGCATCGGCGCCGCGTTCGGCCGGGGAGTGAGCGCAGCAGCCTTGCCGGCGATGCCACGGATGTGGCGCGCCGGCGTCAGGGCCGCCGGGCGGCGGACCTGTCCTGCATGGGCTGGGGAGTGATCAGCCCAGCGCCTTCTTCTTCTGGCTGGTCGGGCGTGCGCGCGAACGCTTCACATTGCCGCCGGCGGTCACGCGCTCGTTGCCGAGCACCGTGACTTCCTTGCGGGTCGGGCGGCGGTTCGGCGCGGCGCTCGGCTTCTTCACCGTGACCGTGCGCGGGGCGGCGCCACCGCGGCGGGCCGGCGTATGGCGGCCCAGGTCTTCCGCCTGGTTTTCCTTCAGGCGCGCTTCGCCCGGGCGCCAGATCACCAGCAGCTTGCCGATATGCTGGATCGGCGCGGCGCTCAGCGCGTCGCAGATCTCTTCATAGATGGCGACACGGGCTTCGCGGTCGTCGCCGAACACGCGGATCTTGATCAGGTCATGCGCAGCCAGGCTGCGGTCGATCTCGGCCAGCACGTTGCGGGTCAGGCCCTCCGCACCGATCATCACGACCGGGTTCAGGGCATGGGCACGGGAGCGCAGGTCGGAGCGCTGGGCAGGGACTAGTTGTAGAGCGGGCATAGGTTGGCGCTGAATGATTAGGCGCTTGAAATGGTGATAAAGCGCTGAGGCGCTGGAAATCTGGCGCTGCAGCCCGCGCCGGCAGTCATGAATACGGCGGCTGGGCAAGGGCAGGCTTCCGACGGCCGCCCGGGGCGGCAAACCGGCGGGGCCCAGGGGGCTCACCGGCGGTCGGGGATGCGGATTGGCGCGTATTATCCGTCAATCCGGCACTGACGGGCGGCAAAATCATCAAAACATTAGAAAAACCTTCGGCGCGCGGCTTTGGCAGGCAACGGGGGCAGGGAACAGGCTGGTAACAGGGCTGGTATTAGGCATGGCAAAAAACAAGTTCAACCATTCGTGGCTGCACGACCACATCAACGATCCGTACGTGAAGATGGCGCAGCGCGAGGGCTATCGTGCCCGCGCGGCGTACAAGCTCAAGGAGATCGACGAGCAGGACAAGCTGATCCGGCCGGGTCAGGTGATCGTCGACCTGGGTGCGGCGCCGGGCAGCTGGAGCCAGTACGCCCGCAACAGGCTGGCAGCATCGCCACGGGCGAAAGACGGCAAGATCGACGGTGCCGTGGTCGCGATCGACCTGCTGCCAATGGAGGCTGTCGCTGACGTCACTTTCATCCAGGGCGATTTTCGCGAGGAAGCTGTCTTCCACCAGCTCGAAAGTGTGGTGCTGGACGCTTCCGGCGGCGACAAGATCGACCTTGTTTTGTCGGACATGGCCCCCAACTTGTCGGGTGTAGCCTCCGCCGATTCGGCCCGGATCGAGTACCTGTGCGATTTGGCGCTGGAATTTGCGCAGGCCCATCTGAAGCCGGAAGGGGCATTGCTGGTAAAGTGTTTCCACGGGAGCGGCTACAGCCAGATCGTGGAGAAGTTCAAACGGCAGTTCAAAGTGGTCGCGAAACGCAAGCCCAAGGCGTCGCGCGACAAGTCTTCCGAGACCTTTATCCTTGGGCGCTACCTCAAGACGGTGGATTGACCGATTCCGATCCCGATCCAGGCCAGGGCGAAAAAAGAAGGGAAAAGTGCCCCACCCGCTGCTATCGGCGTCATAGTTTCGCTGTTTCCCCCCGAGGGCGGGCGCTGCATTACAATGCAGCTATCCGTTGGCAAGGCAATTGCAAAGGAGTTCGGCCTTGAATAACAACCTGTTTCAAAAGGCGGCAATCTGGCTCGTGATCGCGCTGGTTTTGTTTACCGTCTTCAAGCAGTTCGACAAGCCCCGTGCGCAGGACAGCGTCACCTATTCGCAGTTCATGGATGACGCCAAGAACGGCAAGGTGTCGCGTGTCGACGTGCAGGGCCGCAACCTGGTGGTCTCGCCTAAGGAAGGCGCCAAGTACACCATCATCTCGCCGGGCGACATCTGGATGGTCGGCGACCTGATGAAGTTCGGCGTCCAGGTGACCGGCAAGGCGGACGACGAACCCAACATGCTGGTCCAGGCCCTGTATTACCTCGGGCCGACCCTGCTGATCATCGTGTTCTGGTTCTACATGATGCGCCAGATGCAGGGGGGCGGCAAAGGCGGCGCTTTCTCATTCGGCAAGTCGCGTGCGCGCCTGATCGACGAGAACCAGAACGCCGTCACGTTCCAGGACGTGGCCGGTTGCGACGAGTCCAAGGAAGAAGTGGTCGAACTGGTCGACTTCCTGAAGGACCCGCAAAAGTTCCAGAAGCTGGGCGGTCGCATCCCGCGCGGCGTGCTGCTGGTCGGCCCTCCGGGTACCGGCAAGACGCTGCTGGCGCGCGCCATCGCCGGCGAGGCCAAGGTGCCGTTCTTCAGCATCTCGGGTTCTGACTTCGTGGAAATGTTCGTCGGCGTGGGCGCGGCCCGTGTCCGCGACATGTTCGAGAACGCCAAGAAGCAGGCCCCCTGCATCGTGTTCATCGATGAAATCGACGCGGTCGGCCGCCATCGTGGTGCCGGCATGGGCGGCGGCAACGACGAGCGCGAGCAGACCCTGAACCAGATGCTGGTCGAGATGGACGGCTTCGAGGCCAACTCGGGCGTGATCGTGATCGCCGCGACCAACCGTGCCGACGTGCTGGACAAGGCGCTGCTGCGTCCGGGCCGCTTCGACCGCCAGGTCTACGTGGGCCTGCCGGATATCCGCGGCCGCGAGCAGATCCTGAAGGTCCATATGCGCAAGGTGCCGATCGGCAACGACGTCGACGCCTCGGTGATCGCACGTGGTACCCCGGGCTTCTCGGGCGCCGACCTGGCCAACCTGGTCAACGAGGCCGCGCTGTTTGCCGCCCGCCGCAACAAGCGCGTGGTCGACATGCAGGACTTCGAGGACGCCAAGGACAAGATCTACATGGGTCCGGAACGCAAGTCGACGGTCATGCGCGAAGAAGAGCGCCGGGCCACGGCTTACCACGAGTCCGGCCATGCAGTGGTGGCCAAGCTGCTGCCCAAGGCCGACCCGGTGCACAAGGTCACCATCATGCCGCGTGGCTGGGCGCTGGGCGTGACCTGGCAGCTGCCGGAGCATGACAAGTATTCGAAGTACAAGGACAGCATGCTGGAAGAGGTCGCGATCCTCTTCGGCGGCCGCGCGGCGGAAGAGGTCTTCCTCAACGCCATGAGCACCGGCGCGTCCAACGACTTCGAGCGCGCCACCAAGATCGCCCGCGACATGGTGACCCGCTTCGGCATGAGCGATTCGCTCGGCGCCATGGTCTACGTGGATACCGAGCAGGATGGCATGTTTGGCAAGCTGTCGTCCAAGACCGTGTCGGAAGCCACGCAGCAGAAGGTCGACGCCGAGATCCGCCGCATCATCGACGAGCAATACGCGCTGGCCAAGCGCCTGCTTGAAGAGAATCGCGACAAGGTCGAAGCCATGACCAACGCGCTGATGGAGTGGGAAACCATCGATGCCGACCAGGTCAACGACATCATGGCCGGCAAGCCGCCGCGTCCGCCGCGCAGCAGCGCGTCGGGCCCGAACGGTGGCGGCAGCACGCCTCCGGGCGGCTCGCCGGTGGCGCCGACCAACGCGCCCGCCACGGCCTGATCCCGCAACTTCGTCGGCCTGACGACGTAGTGGTGGTGGCTGTGTAGTGGCTGTACCTGAAGCCGGTGCCTGGTGCACCGGCTTTTCCTTTTGCGCGACGGGTTCGCGCTCAGACTCTCCTCAAGTATTCCGACTTTGCAGCAGACTCCTCAGACCCGATTCTTCCAATGCGGCCGTTTCCGCTTTGCGCTGGACCAGCGTCCGCTGGTGATGGGCATTCTCAACGTGACGCCCGATTCGTTCTCTGACGGCGGCCAGCATGCCAGCCGGGACGCTGCGCTGCGCCATGCCGAGCAGATGATCGCGGAGGGCGTGGACCTCATCGACATCGGCGGCGAATCCAGCCGTCCCGGCTCGGCGGCGCTGCCGCTGGAAGACGAACTGGCGCGGGTGATCCCCGTGGTCGAAGCGCTGCGCGACTGCGGCAAACCTCTGTCGATCGATACCTACAAGCCCGAGGTCATGCGCGCGGCGCTTGCGGCCGGAGCGGACCTCATCAACGATATCTGGGGCTTTCGCATGCCGGGCGCGGTCGAGGCCCTGGCAGCGCCGGAAGCCGGCCAGGCCGGCCTGTGCGTGATGCACATGCAGCGCGACCCGCAGACCATGCAGGAAGACCCGCACTATGACGACGTGGTCGCCGAGGTGGCGCAGTTCCTGGCCGAGCGCATTGCTGTGCTGCGCGCTGCCGGCATCGACGACGCCCGCATATCCCTCGATCCGGGATTTGGCTTCGGCAAGACACCCGATCATAATCTGCGCCTGCTCGGACAACTGCCGCGGCTGGCGCTGGAGGGCCTGCCGGTGCTGGCGGGAATCTCGCGCAAGTCCACGCTTGGTGCGATCCTCGGCGGGCGCCCGCCGCAACAACGCATCGCCGCCAGCATCGCCGCCGCGGTGTGTGCGCTAGAGCGCGGAGCATTTATCGTACGAGTGCATGATGTCGAGCAGACGGTGGATGCCGTGAAAACCTGGTGGGCGGTGCGCAATGAAGCCGTCGGCGGTGCCTGAGGCGGAGCCGCTGGCAAGTGCAGTACAGAGCGCCAGAGAGCGCCTGGCAGAGCAACGAAAAGAGAACGGAAAGGGAATCAGCGAATGACACGCAAGTACTTCGGGACGGACGGTATTCGAGGCAGGGTCGGCGAGGCGCCGATCACGCCGGACTTCGTCATGCGCCTGGGCCATGCCGCCGGCAAGGTGCTGGCCCATGGGGCCAAGACCGGGCAGGGGCGCCCGACCGTGCTGATCGGCAAGGACACGCGCATTTCCGGCTATATGCTGGAAGCCGCGCTCGAAGCCGGCTTCACCTCGGCCGGCGTGCACGTGCTGCTGACCGGGCCGCTGCCGACGCCTGGCATCGCCTACCTGACGCGCGCGCTGCGGCTGTCGGCCGGCGTGGTGATCTCGGCCAGCCACAACCCGTACTACGACAACGGCATCAAGTTCTTCTCGGCCGACGGCGACAAGCTGCCCGATGAGGTCGAGGCCGAGATCGAGGCCGCCATCGAGGAGCCGATGGTGTGCGCGCCGTCCGATGAACTGGGCCGCGCGCGCCGCATCAACGATGCCCCTGGCCGCTATATCGAATTCTGCAAGAGCACCTTCCCGCACGAGCAAGACCTGCATGGGCTCAAGCTGGTGGTCGACTGCGCCCACGGCGCGGCCTACCACATCGCTCCGCACGTGTTCCATGAACTGGGCGCCGATGTCGTTTCCATCGGCAACCAGCCCGACGGCCGCAATATCAACGACGGCTACGGCGCCACCGCGCCGGGCAAGCTGATCGAAGCAGTCAAGGCCAACGGCGCCGACCTGGGCCTGGCCTTCGACGGCGACGCTGACCGGCTCCAGGTGGTCGACGCCAGCGGCCGCCTCTACAACGGCGACGAGCTGCTGTACCTGATCGTGCGCGACCGCCAGGCGGTCGGCCAGTCGGTGCCGGGCGCCGTGGGCACGCTGATGACCAATATGGCGGTGGAGCTCGCGCTCAAGCGCCAGGGCGTCGAGTTCGTGCGCGCCAAGGTGGGCGACCGCTATGTGCTTGAGGAACTGAACAAGCGCAGGTGGACGCTGGGAGGCGAAGGCTCCGGCCACCTGCTGTGCCTGGATCGCCACAGCACCGGCGACGGTATCGTTTCGGCACTGCAAGTGCTGGCGGCGCTGCGCCGCAGTGGCAAGACACTGGCGCAGTTGCTGGAGGGCGTGAGCCTGTTCCCGCAGACGCTGATCAACGTGCGCGTGCAGAAGGGCTTCGACTGGCAGTCGCATGCCGGCCTGCAGGCCGCCCGCGCGGCAGTGGAGCCGGAGCTGGAAGGGCGCGGCCGGGTGCTGATCCGCGCCTCGGGTACCGAGCCGGTGGTGCGGGTGATGGTCGAGGCCGAACAGGCCGAGATGGCCGAGCGCGCCGCCAAAACTCTGGCGGATGCGCTGGGCGCCTGATACGCCGCTCCCTCAGGAAGAACGCCGGGCTAATCCCGGCGTTTTTTTGTACGATTTCGCAATTAACCGCCGTCATATTTCTCAGGCATGACAACCTTGGGGCAGCCACGAACCCAAGCTGGCAGCGGCTTTCAAGAAGATTTAAAGATGTCACGGAATTGTCATATAGGGAGCATAGAGTTCGTCTTGTCAAAAATTTGTCATTCCCAACCAATGTTCTCCGGAGGACATATGAAGCTGGTCAAGACTGCCGTGGCAGGCATCGTTTCGATGGTGGTGGCGGGTACTGCGTTCGCGGCGGAAATTACCGGTGCAGGCGCTTCTTTCCCGGCGCCCGTGTATTCCAAGTGGGCCGACGCATACCAAAAAGCAACGGGCAACAAGGTCAACTATCAATCCATCGGCTCGTCGGGCGGCATCAAGCAGATCGGCGCCAAGACGGTCGATTTCGGCGCTTCGGACGCGCCGCTGAAGGACGAGGAACTGAGCAAGCAGGGCCTGGTCCAGTTCCCGACCGTGATCGGCGGCGTGGTGCCGGTGATCAACCTGCAAGGCGTGAAGCCGGGCGACCTGACCATCACCGGCGAGGTGCTGGCCAATATCTACCTGGGCAAGATCAAGAAGTGGGATGACCCCGCGATCAAGGCGCTGAACCCGCAAGCCAAGCTGCCGAACCAGGACATCCTGCCGGTGCGCCGCGCCGACGGTTCGGGCACCACCTTCATCTTCACCAACTACCTGTCCAAGGTCAGCCCGGACTGGAAGAGTGCGGTGGGCGAGGGCACCACGGTCAACTGGCCGGGCGGCGGCACCGGCGGCAAGGGCAATGAAGGCGTGGCCGCCTTCGTGCAGCGCCTGAACGGCGCCATCGGCTACGTCGAGTACGCCTACGCCAAGCAGAACAAGATGACCCACGTGAACATGAAGAACGCGTCGGGTGCCGTGGTCAAGCCGGGCGACGATGCCTTCAAGGCCGCCGCCGCCGGTGCGGACTGGAGCAAGACCTACTACCAGATCCTGACCAACCAGCCGGGCAAGGAAGCCTGGCCGATCGCCGGTGCCACCTTCATCCTGGTCCACAAGAACCAGGAAAAGCCAGCGCAGGGCGCCGAAGTCCTGAAGTTCTTCGACTGGGCCTACAAGAGCGGTGCCAACATGGCCGCCGACCTGGACTACGTGCCGCTGCCGGAGAACGTGGTGAACCAGATCCGCTCGACCTGGAAGACCAGCGTCAAGGACGCCTCGGGCAAGGCGCTGTACTGATCTGACGGTATCGCCGGCCCCGCGTGAGTGCGGGGCCGGTGCCGGGCAGCCCGAAACCGCCCGGACACCGGGCTCCCGCCCAGGCGGGAGCGGCGATCCACCCTGAATTCCCGACATGGCGACTACCCCTTCCGAGATCCGCAACGTCCAGCCCCCAAGCCGCACCGGCGACATCCTGTTCGGCGGCCTGACGCGCGGCGCCGCCATCGTGACGCTGCTGCTGCTGGGCGGCATCATCGTCTCGCTCGCGATCAGCGCCTGGCCTTCGATCCAGACCTTTGGCGCGCGCTTCCTGTGGACCGCGGAGTGGGATCCCCCCGCCGACGTCTACGGCGCGCTGGTGCCGATCTACGGCACCGTCGTGACCTCCCTGATCGCACTGATCATTGCGGTGCCCGTGAGCTTCGGCATTGCGCTGTTCCTGACTGAGCTGTCGCCGGCATGGCTGCGCCGCCCGCTCGGTACCGCCATCGAATTGCTGGCCGCGGTGCCGTCGATCGTCTACGGCATGTGGGGCCTGCTCGTGTTCGCGCCGATCTTCGGCGAGTATTTCCAGAAGCCCCTGGCCGCCACGGTCGGCCAGCTGCCGGTGGTCGGCAAGCTGTTCCAGGGCGCGCCGCTTGGTATCGGCCTGCTGTGCGCGGGCGTGATCCTGGCGATCATGATCATCCCGTACATCGCCTCGGTGATGCGCGACGTGTTCGAAGTCACCCCGGTGCTGCTCAAGGAATCCGCCTACGGCGTGGGCTGCACCACCTGGGAAGTGATGTGGAACGTGGTGCTGCCGTACACCCGCGCCGGCGTTATCGGCGGCGTGATGCTCGGCCTGGGCCGGGCGTTGGGCGAGACCATGGCCGTCACCTTCGTGATCGGTAATACCAACCTGCTGGACAGCGCCTCGCTGTTCTCGCCAGGCAACAGCATCACCTCGGCGCTGGCCAACGAGTTCGCCGAAGCCGGCGCCGGCCTGCACACCGCCGCGCTGATGGAACTGGGCCTGATCCTGTTCTTCATTACCTTTGTGGTGCTGGCGCTGTCCAAGCTGCTGCTGCTGCGACTGGCAAAGAATGAGGGAACCAAATGAGCGCGAGTCAAGCCGTGTCTACCGTATCGATCCCGGCGGTGCGCCCTGACGCGGATGCAGTCCGCGCCCGGCTGCAAGCGCGCCGCCGCCGCACCAATCTCTACGCTCTGACCGCCTCGCTGGTGGCAATGGGCTTCGGCCTGTTCTGGCTGGCGTGGATCCTGTGGACCACCATCACGCTGGGCGTGGGCGGCCTGTCGCTGGACCTGTTCACGCAGATGACGCCGGCGCCCAATACCGCCGGCGGCGGGCTGGCCAACGCCATTTTCGGCAGCTTCGTGATGGTCGGCATGGCCACGCTGTTCGGCACGCCGCTGGGCATCCTGGCCGGCATCTACCTGGCCGAGTACGGCAAACGTTCGCCGCTGGCCAGCTTTATCCGCTTTATCAACGACATCCTGCTGTCGGCGCCGTCGATCGTGATCGGCCTCTTTGTCTACGCGCTGGTGGTGACCCGCATGGGCCACTTCTCGGGCTGGGCCGGGATCTGCGCGCTGGCGCTGCTGCAGGTGCCGATCGTGGTGCGCACCACCGAGAACATGCTGAACCTGGTGCCCAACGCGCTGCGCGAGGCCGCCTTCGCCCTGGGCACGCCCAAGTGGAAGATGGTGATGTCGATCACGGTGAAGTCATCGTACGCCGGCATTGTGACCGGGGTATTGCTGGCAGTGGCCCGTATCGCCGGCGAAACCGCGCCGCTGCTGTTCACCGCGCTGTCCAACCAGTTCTGGACCAGCGACCTGAACAAGCCGATGGCCAACCTGCCGGTGACGATCTTCCGCTTCGCCATGAGCCCGTTCACCGAATGGCAGCAACTGGCCTGGGCGGGTGTGTTCCTGATTACGATCGGCGTGCTGGCCCTGAATATACTGGCGCGCATCCTGTTCAAGAAATAAGTGGCCGGACCACGCAACCCGTCCGCCCCAAGACTGCAAGCGAGAAACGCAATGACTTCCACCGTCATCGACATTCCCGATTCGGTACGCGCCAAGATCGACGTGCGCAACCTGAACTTCTACTACAGCCAGTTCCACGCGCTGAAGAACATCAACATGTCGATCCCCGAGCGCAAGGTCACGGCCTTTATCGGGCCGTCGGGCTGCGGCAAGTCGACGCTGCTGCGCACCTTCAACAAGATGTATGCGCTGTACCCCGAGCAGCGTGCCGAAGGTGAGATCAACATGGACGGCGACAACTTGCTGACCGCGCGCCAGGACATCGCACTCTTGCGCGCCAAGGTCGGCATGGTGTTCCAGAAACCGACGCCGTTCCCGATGTCGATCTACGACAACATCGCCTTCGGCGTGCGCCTGTTCGAGAAGCTGTCGCGCTCGGAAATGGACGACCGCGTTGAATGGGCGCTGACCAAGGCGGCGCTGTGGAACGAGGCCAAGGACAAGCTGAACCAGTCCGGCTACGGCCTCTCCGGCGGCCAGCAGCAGCGCCTGTGCATCGCGCGCGGCATCGCCATCCGCCCCGAAGTGCTGCTGCTGGACGAGCCGTGCTCGGCGCTGGACCCGATTTCCACCGGCCGCATCGAGGAACTGATCGCCGAGCTGAAGGACGAGTACACGGTCGTGATCGTTACCCACAACATGCAGCAGGCGGCGCGCTGCTCGGACTACACCGCCTACATGTACCTGGGCGAGCTGATCGAGTTCGGCGAGACCGAGAAGATCTTCATCAAGCCGCACCGCAAGGAAACGGAAGACTACATTACCGGCCGCTTCGGTTGATTCGGCTGATCGTCACCGCAAGGCGTAGCATACAAACAGCGGCCAGGAGAATCCCATGACAGACAAGCACCTGTCGACCCAGTTCGACGCCGACCTCAACGCGATCAACACCAAGCTGCTGCAGATGGGCGGCCTGGTCGAGTCGCAGATCGAGCTCGCCATGCGCGCGCTGTCCGACTTCGACGGCGAGATCGCCGACCAGGTCATCGCCCGCGAGCAGCAGCTCAATGCGCTGGAAGTGGAGATCGATGCCGACTGCGGCAACATCATCGCCCGCCGCCAGCCGACCGCGCGCGACCTGCGCCTGGTGATGGCCATCTCCAAGACCATCACCAACCTGGAGCGGGCCGGCGACGAGGCCGAGAAGGTCGCCAAGCGCACCAAGCACATCATGGAAGACGCGTCGGCGCACAGTATCAACTACGCCGAGGTCAAGCTCTCGGGCGAAATGGCGATCTCGCTGCTGCGCCAGGCGCTGGACGCCTTTGCCCGCCTGGACACTGTGGCGGCGGCGCGCATCGTCAAGGACGACAAGGCCATCGACGAGGAATTCCGAGGCTTCGTGCGCAAGCTGATCACTTACATGATGGAAGACCCGCGCACGATCTCGGTGGCGCTGGACTTTCTGTTCATCGCCAAGGCGATCGAGCGCATCGGCGACCACGCCAAGAACATCGCGGAATTTATCATTTACATTGTCAAGGGGACTGACGTCCGCCATGTCTCGCGCGAAGACATGGAGCGCGAAGCCTTGAGCTGAGCGGCTGCCTAAGAACTCGTTCCACCATGAAAAAGGGGACGCGTTCAAGCCAGGCGCGACGCAGGCTTGGCGCGGGCCGCCGGCCTTGGTGATTCCAAGGTCAAGGCCCGTAACAACGCATGCGCCGCGCCTGGCTTGAACCCGAAGGGAAGGCTGCTTCCGGGCCGCATGGCGTTGTTGCGGCCTCCTTGCGTGGAATAACCACGCCGCGTCGGCCACGCCTAGCCCTGCGGCCCGGAAGCAGCCTTCGCGCCCCTTTTTCATGGTGGAACGAGTTCTACACGGAGAACGATACACATGCCAAGCAGTATTCTCGTTGTCGAAGACGAACCGGCGATCGCCGAACTGATCGCCGTCAACCTGCAGCACGCGGGGCACTATCCAATCCGGGCCTACAACGCCGAGCAGGCGCTGTCGCTGATGAGCGACGTGCTGCCCGACCTGGTGCTGCTGGACTGGATGCTCCCGGGCAAGTCGGGTGCGAACTTCGCCAAGGAGTTGCGGGCCAACGACCGCACCCGCCAGATCCCCATCATCATGCTGACCGCGCGCGGCGAGGAGCAGGACAAGGTGATGGGGTTGGAGGCGGGCGCTGACGACTACGTGACCAAGCCGTTCTCGCCCAAGGAACTGCTGGCGCGCATCAAGGCCGTGCTGCGCCGCCGCGCGCCACAGCTCACCGACGACGTGGTCGCCATCAACGGCCTGCGGCTGGACCCAGCCACGCACCGCGTCACCGGCCAGGACGACAGCGGCCCGATCAAGCTGGACCTGGGTCCCACCGAGTTCCGCCTGCTGCACTTCCTGATGACGCATCCGGAGCGCGTGCACAGCCGATCGCAATTGCTCGACCAGGTCTGGGGCGATCACGTCTTCGTCGAGGAGCGCACCGTCGACGTCCATATCAAGCGCCTGCGTGCGGCGCTTACGCCAGGCGGCTACAGCAATATGATCGAAACCGTGCGCGGCAGCGGCTACAGGCTGGCGCGTACGCCCGGCGTCTGACGCTTCCGGCCGGTCAGGGCGCGCGTCGCCCTGACCGGCCACCGATCCCCACGCTGCTGGCAGGGCGCGGCGAAATCGTGGCACACTCCGTCGCAACCAAGCGGCCCTTTGCACAATCCGGGTCGCGAGCCTGAACCCTGCGCATGAATGTCATCTGGGCCCGTTCCGCGGCCATCCTGATCGGTCTGCTGGTGCTGTCCGCCGGTATCTACCTGGCCTTTGGCCCGGTGCCGGCGCTGGCGCTTGCCTGCGCCTCGCTGTTCTGGCTGCTTTGCTATTACCTGTACCAGATCAATCGCCTATGGAAGGTGCTGGATGCGCCGGTCTACGGCGAGATCCCGAGCGCACTTGGCCTGTGGGGCGAGGTCTATTACCGGCTGCACCGGCTGGTCAAGCGCTGGCGCACCCAGGTGCTGCAGGTCGAGCAGCAGCACACGCGCTTTATCCAGGCGATCCAGGCCTCGCCCAACGGCGTGCTGATGCTGGACGACGCGGACCAGATCGAATGGTGCAACGACGTGGCCGAGCAGCACTTCGGCCTGAACGCGCGGCGCGACGTGCGCCAGCGCATCACCCACCTGATCCGCCGGCCCGAGTTCGTCCACTACCTGACGCGGCAGCGCTTTGACGAGCCGCTGGTGATGCGCGACATGGGCGAGCACAAGCGCAGCGTGATCGCGGTGCAGATCCTGCCCTATGGCGACAACCGCAAGCTGGTCATCACGCAGGACATCACCAAGCTCGAGAACACCGAGGCCATGCGCCGCGACTTCGTCGCCAACGTCTCGCACGAGCTGAAGACCCCGCTGACGGTGCTGACCGGCTTCCTGGAGACCGTGCGCGACCTGCCGGTATCGGAGGAGGATCGCCGCCGCTATATCGACCTGATGCTGGTGCAGTCGGTGCGCATGCAGAGCATCGTCGAAGACCTGCTGGCGCTGGCCAAGCTGGAAAGCGATGAGCAGGCGCCGGGCAACGACCTGGTGCCAGTGCAGGCGATGGTGGCGCACCTGATGCACGATGCCGAGGCGCTGTCGCAAGGGAGGCACCACGTCTCGGCCCAGATCGATGCCAGCGTGGGCCTGCGGGGCGCGGAAACCGAACTGCTGTCCGCGCTGGGCAACCTGGTTTCCAACGCGGTGCGCTACACGCCGGACGGCGGGCGCATCACCATGCGGCTGGGCTGGGACGACGGGCACGCGGTGTTCTCGGTGGCCGATACCGGACTGGGCATCGCGCCTGAGCATATCCCGCGGCTGACCGAGCGCTTCTATCGTGTCGACCGCAGCCGCTCGCGCGATACCGGCGGCACCGGGCTGGGCCTGGCCATCGTCAAGCACGTGCTGTCACGCCACCATGCCGACCTGCGCGTGAGCAGCGAGGTAGGCCGCGGCAGCGTGTTCCGCGTGGTCTTCCCGCTCGAGCGCAGCGTGCGTACGGCGGGCGGCGAGGGCGCGGCAGCCGCGGTACCTGCCACCGGCGTCACCACATCGCCGCAGGCGCCGGATTCCTCGCGGCGCGCTGCCTGAAAGTTCTTCTTGTTTTCCCAAGCGCTGGCAATCTTGGTGCGAGGACCATATTTGGTCTATATTTAGTCCTCAGATCATGTTGCGTGAGGCAGGAGTCCAGCCGTGAAATTCTCAACCCAAGTCAAGCCCATTAGCTACCTCAAGAGCCACGCGGCCGAGATCGTCAAGGAGATTTCCGAGTCCCGCGAGCCGATGCTGATTACCCAGAACGGCGAGGCAAAGCTTGTGGTGATGGATGTTCGTTCGTACGAACAGCAGGAAGAGGCCCTTGCCCTTCTGAAGCTTCTTGCCATGGGCACCCGTGACCTTGAGCAAGGGCGCTTCCGTGAGGTTGAGGACGTCTTTGCCGACCTGGACAAGGAAGACCGCGAGTGAGAGCCGCCTTCCTTGCGGGAGCCGAAGAGGACTTGAAAGACCTGCGCCGCTACCTGATCAAGAGCTTTGGCAAGCCCGCCTGGCAAGAGACCTTGCAGAAGATCAAGGACTCGGTAAAGACGATTCAGACCTTCCCGCAAGGTGGCGCCGTCCCTGATGAACTTGCGGACCTGACCCTTCAACAGTACCGCCAGGTTATCTCAGGCATGAACCGCATTATCTACGAGGTCAGGGAGGAAGTTATCTACATCCACATCGTTTGCGACACTCGCCGCGACATGAGGACACTTCTCTCCCGCAGGCTTCTACGAATGATTCCCTAAGACCCTGAGCGCTGGCCGCGCTGGCCGTTCAGGGCGTGCCGCCAAACATCTCCAGCATGTCGTTCTGGCTGACATGCGGACGCTTGGAGCGGGTCTGCTTGCGCATGTAGTTGCCGTCCGGTTGCATGATCCACGCCGACGCGTTGTCGCGCAGGTGCACCTGGAGGCTTTCCCTGATCACGCGCGCCTTCAGCGCCTTGTCCAGAATCGGGAAGGCGACCTCCACGCGACGGAACAGGTTGCGGTCCATCCAGTCGGCGCTGGACAGGTACAGCACCTCATCGCCGCCGGCGAGGAAGTAGTAGACCCGGTGGTGTTCCAGGAAGCGCCCGACGATGGAGCGCACCGAGATGTTTTCCGACATGCCCGGGACGCCCGGCATCAGCGCGCACACGCCGCGCACGATCAGGTCGATCTTCACGCCCGCGCGCGAGGCCTTGTACAGCTCGTCGATGATCGATGGCTCCAGCAGTGCGTTCATCTTGGCGATGATCCGCGCCGGCTTGCCGGCGCGCGCGTTGCGGGCCTCGGCGCGGATATGGTCGACCAGGTTGCTCTGCATGGTGAAGGGCGACTGCCACAGGTGGTTCAGCCGGATGGTGCCGGCGGTGCCGGTCAGCAGCTGGAACACGTGGTGCACGTCTTCGCAGATCGCCTCGTTGGCGGTCAGCAGGCCGAAGTCG
This sequence comes from Ralstonia pickettii, assembly GCA_050987995.1. Taxonomy (GTDB): domain Bacteria; phylum Pseudomonadota; class Gammaproteobacteria; order Burkholderiales; family Burkholderiaceae; genus Cupriavidus; species Cupriavidus pickettii_B. Next base: position 3,083,969 of record CP158803.1, on the reverse strand, counting down.
GTGTAGAGCCGGGCTGTGCGCGGATGGTAGTTGCCGGTGCCAAGGTGGGCGTAGCGGCGCAGCTTGACCTGCTTGGCCTTGGGGCCGGTGGGCTCGCGCCGCACGATCAGCAGCATCTTGGCGTGGCACTTGTGGCCGACCACGCCGTAGATCACGTGTGCGCCGGCGGATTCCAGCCGCTCGGCCCAGTTGATATTGGTTTCCTCGTCAAAGCGCGCCAGCAGCTCCACCACCACCGTCACTTCCTTGCCGTTGCGCGCGGCGGTCATCAGCGCTTCCATCACCAGCGACTCGTTGCCGGTGCGGTAGACCGTCTGCTTGATCGCGACAACATTGGGGTCGGCCGCTGCCAGCTGCAAAAGGTCGAGCACGGAGTTGAAGCTCTCGTACGGATGGTGCAGCAGCACGTCCTGCTGGCGCATCACGTCGAACATCGACGCGCCGGTGGTAAAGGCCTTGACCGGCGCGGGCACGTACGGCGGGTACTTGAGGGCGGGCCGGTCCACCATGTCGGGGATCTGCATCAGCCGCACCAGGTTCACCGGGCCGGACACACGGTACACGTCCTGCTCGGACAGGCCCGATTCCAGCAGCAGGCGGCGTGCCAGCGGGGCGGGGGTGTCGGAGGAAATTTCCAGCCGCACCGTGTCGCCGAAATGGCGCGTCGGCAGTTCGCCCTGCAATGCTTCGCGCAGGTCGGTGATTTCGTCTTCCTGCACAAACAGGTCGGAATTGCGCGTGACGCGGAACTGGTAGCAGCCGTGCACCTCGATCGCCGGGAACAACTCGTGCACGAAGCCCTGCATGAAGGAAGACAGCATCACGAAGCCGAACGGGTAGCCCGACAGCTTCTCCGGCATCTTGACCACGCGCGGCAGCGCGCGCGGCGCCTGCACGATGGCGAGGTCGGCCTCGCGGCCGAAGGCGTCCTTGCCGGACAGCTCAACCACGAAATTCAGGCTCTTGTTCAGGACGCGCGGGAAGGGGTGAGCAGGGTCCAGCGCGATCGGGGTCAGCACCGGCGCCAGCTCGCGCTGGAAGAACTCGCGCGCCCATTCGCGCTGGGCGTCGGTCCAGGTGGTGGTCAGGTGGAAAAAGACCCCTTCTTTTTCAAGAAGTGGAAAGATGGTGTTCTGCAGCATGTCATACTGCGAAGCAACAAGCCGTTGCGTGCGCTCGGTGACAAGCTGGTAGGTCTGCTGGAAAGAGAGGCCGTCCGGCGTCAGCCCCGACGCGTTGTCGCGCATCTGTTCCTTCAGGCCTGCCATGCGGATTTCAAAAAACTCGTCCAGATTGCTGGACACGATGCAGATGAATTTCAGCCGCTCCAGCAGCGGGACCTTCGGGTCCGCGGCTTGTGCCAGCACGCGAGCGTTGAATTCCAGGATGCCCAGTTCGCGATTAAGCAGCGTACTGGACGGAGTCGTCGACATGAGCATGGGCTTTCTTTTGGTAATGTGGCGACTTTTCCATAGAATCGTGTCACTTTCATGACAGTTTGATTTTGTCATGATGCGGACATGAGAACGACATATTTTTCCGGGGCGCGAACGCCGGCCGGAGGCACTACGCTGCACCCGCCGCCATCGCCTGAACGCGCAACGCCAACGCGAACCAGCCCTCCAACCACACGATGAACAACTCCCCACGCCTGCTGGCCGCCGTCGATATGGGCTCGAACAGCTTCCGCCTGATGATCGGGCGGGTGGACGAGACGCCCACCGCGAGCGGCCCGGCCAGCCAGATCTTCCAGGTAGACGCGCTGCGCGAGCCGGTGCGCCTGGCCGCCGGCCTGACGCCTGACAAATACCTGGACCAGCCCGCGCGGCGCCGCGGCATCGACGCGCTACGGCGCTTCGGCGACCGCCTGCGCGACTTCGCGCCCAACCAGGTGCGCGCCGTGGCGACCAACACCCTGCGCGTAGCCAAGAACGCGTCGGAATTCCTGATCGAGGCCGAAAGCGCGCTCGGCTTCCCGATCGAAGTCATCGCCGGGCGCGAAGAGGCGCGGCTGATCTACCTCGGCGCCTCGCATGACGCGCCGGCGTGCCAGGGCAACCGGCTGGTGGTCGATATCGGCGGCGGCTCGACCGAGTTCATCATCGGCAGCGGCTACCAGTCCAAGCTGATGGAAAGCCTGTATATCGGCTGCGTCTCGCACAGCCGCCAGTTCTTCCCCAGCGGCAATGTCGATGATTACGCGATGAAGCAGGCCGAGCTGGCCGCTCGCCGCGAGATCCAGGTGCTGGTGCGCCAGTACCGCGCCGCCGGCTGGGAGCAGGCGGTGGGCTCGTCGGGCACCGCGCGGGCGCTGGCCGAGCTGATCGAGCTCAACGGCATGAATGACAATCCGTCTGAGCACGGTATCACGCGCGAAGGCCTGGAGCGGCTCAAGCGCGCGCTGATCAAGGCCGAGAACACCAACCGCGTCAAGCTGACCGGTCTCAAGCCGGATCGCATCCCGGTGCTGCCCGGCGGCCTCTCGATCATGCTGGGCGTGTTCGCCGAACTCGATATCGACCGCATGGACGTCACCGACGGCGCGCTGCGCCTGGGCGTGCTGTACGACCTGCTCGGGCGCAGCCACCACGAGGACATGCGCACCGTCACGGTCGACCAGTTCATGCGGCGCTATGGCGTGGACCGGGCCCAGTCCGCACGGGTGCGCGGTACCGCGCAGGCGCTGCTGGCACAGTTCCCGGAGCCCGCCAACGAACGGCGCGAGGACAACCTGCTGCTGCTGGGCTGGGCCGCCAGCCTGCACGAGATCGGCATGTCGATCTCGCACAGCGGCTACCACAAGCATTCGGCCTATATCGCCACGCATGCGGACATGCCGGGGTTTTCCAAGACCGACCAGGCGCGGCTGGCGACGCTGCTGCTGGGGCATGCGGGCAAGCTCGGCAAGCTCTCGGGCAGCGGCAAGTTCGTCGACTGGCGCATGCTGTTCAGCCTGCGGCTGGCGTTCGTGCTGTGCCGCCGCCGCTCGGACGTGGCCTTGCCCGATATCCGCGTGAGCCAGCTGGCCGAGGCGCTGGACGAAGGCTTTACGGTGAAGCTGCCGAAGGCATGGATCGACGCCAATCCGCTGATCGAATACAGCCTCGCGCAAGAGGCAGACGAGTGGCAGCGGATCGGCAAGCGCTACAAGGTCATCTACGACTGAGCGCGGGGATGGCGGCCGCCGCGCAGGCGGCCGTGGGGGCGGGCCTGGCGCCGCTCAGGCGGCGTTGTTCAGGCCAAGGAAATGGCGGGCGTAGCGGGGATTCATGTCGTTCACGCGCAGCAGCGTCAGGAAGTCCGCCACGTTGAAATCCGGATCCCAGGCCGGCTGGCCGCAGATCTTCGCGCCCAGGCGCAGGTAGCCCTTGATCAGCGCGGGCGGCTCCACCTCGAGCTGCTGGTTCAGGTCCTCGACCGGCAGCGGCAGGCGCGGGAAGGCGTGGTACTCGATCGGCGCCAGCGAGCGCTCGGTGAACAGGCGGTGCAGGCTGGCCGCGTAGTGGCCGCCATCGCTCATCGGCACGCTGGCGCAGCCCAGCATCGACTCGATGCCCCAGCGCTGCAGGTACTCGCCCAGGCCGCCCCACAGCGCCATGATGACGCTGCCCGAGCGGTAGTCGCGGTGCACGCACGAGCGGCCCAGCTCCAGCATCTTGGGGCGCAGGTGGGCCAGGCGCACCAGGTCGAATTCCGATTCCGCGTACAGGCAGCCCAGGCGCTTGGCCTGGTGCGGCGGTAGCACGCGGTAGGTGCCGACCACGCGCAGCGTGGCCAGGTCGCGCACGATCAGGTGGTCGCAGTAGGCATCGAACATGTCGATGTCCAGCTCGGGCACCGAAGACGTCAGGCGCGCGCCCATCTCCTCGGCAAATACCTTGTAGCGCAGGCGCTGCGCCTCGACTACTTCGTCCTGGTGGCGCGCCCACGCCACGCTGAGAGCAGGCGACTCACTTGCCGCATCGGATTGACGAGGAAGACGCCTCCGCGCCGTCTGGCCGCCGAGGCCATTGGGCAGAGAGTCGAAGAGCGGCTGGGTAGGCGTCGGAAGGTCTCGCATCAGTATGTCCTTTTGGTGACGAAACTGTTGCGATGCAATGTAGTCAGGCCCGGTGACATTGCCGTGACCCGCCGATGACGCTTCCGTGACGGTGGCCGCGTCGGTTGGCTCGGAATCTTCTGATGAAGGCTCGGACTGCGCGATTTGAGCCGGCCGGGGAGGGTGGCGGTCTGGCGGGCCGTTCATGGGGAATCTCCGTGGCACCTGCAGTCGGCGCCCATGCCCCCGGGGAGGGACAAGGGCGGCGCCGCGAAGGCGGCGCCACAGCGACTCTAGGGACGGGAAATTCAGCCTGCCATCAGCAATTTCTGAATCTTGTGCGCAGCGAAGGAAGCAGGGGGAAGCGAGGCAATCAGGGCCGAAGCCACATGGCAGCGGCACAGGTCCGTGCAAGGCTCAGGCCCGCCGGCGCGCGGCGGTTTCCAGGGCCTGAGGCAGGGCTCAGAGAAATTCGGGGTTGATGACCGCGCGCAGCACGGTCTGCGCTTCGCTCTCGCGGGTGCGGCCCGTCAGCCACCAGACGCCGCCCTTGCGCACGCTCCAGTCCATCTCAGTGCCCGCCAGCAGCAGGCTGGCCACGCGGCCGATCCAGGGCTGGTGCCCGACCACGACCACGTGCTCGGGTCGCTCCGGCCACTCGACGGCGGCCAGCACGGCGCTGACGTCGGCGCCGGGCCCCAGGGCTTCCACGATTTCCGGCTCGCCGGTCAGGGCGGCCGCCGTCTCGCGCGTGCGCAGCGCCGGGCTGCACAGCACGCGGCTATCGGCGGGCAGATGCGCGCGCAGCCATTTGGCCGAGGCTTCAGCCTGCTTGCGGCCGCGGCGCGTGAGCGGGCGCTGCAGGTCGGCATGGCGGCTCAGGCTGAGCGCGTCGGGTAGGGCTTCGGCTTCGGCGTGACGCCACAGGATCAGGTTCATGTCGGGCTGGGCAGTGTGCGTGCTTCGAGTATGGTGAAGCGGCCCGACTGGCGCAAGCGGGCGAGCCTGCCATGGCGCCACCTTGCGGTGTCGCCGACGCCGTGCGCTTTTGCGAACGTAAACGAAAGCAGGCTGCCGGTCGGGCAGCCCGAAAGTGTGTCCGGGCGCGATGTCAGCGTTGTGACAGCGCGTCGGCACGCAAGCGTGGCGGGCCCGGCGGCGCCTGCAGCGCCGCCGCGGCCGTGCAGAAACTCAGGATTTGTGGCGGAAGTTGATGCGGCCCTTGGTCAGGTCATAGGGCGACATTTCCAGGGTGACACGGTCGCCGGCCAGGATGCGGATGCGGTGCTTCTGCATCTTGCCCGAAGCGTATGCCCAGATTTCCACCCCGTTTTCCAGCGTGACACGATAGCGGTTGTCAGGCAGGGCTTCCGACACCACGCCGCCAAATTCAATGAGTTCTTCCTTAGCCAATCTGTCTTCCTTTTCGGCAGCCGGCGAAGGCTGCATGGTTGCGTTATCAAAAATTCCTGTCGGCTCGTCCGCCATATCGGCGCGGCACGGGCCGGGGCACATATCGCCGCTGGCGGCGAAGCGTGCCTCTGGGGTGGTTCGGAGCAAGCTCGTGCGGCTTGCGGCGCGCGCGGCCGGATGCTCGGTCCTGTCAGCGGTATCGCCTGGCGGGCGCGGATTGCGTGGGCGCCGGTCTTGCCGGTGACGGCCGGGGAGGCCGTGCGCTACGCAGGATGGGCGGGCAGGTTGTACCCGGTGGTTCGCCAGTTCGTATGTCGTCGCGGATAACCCCGCGTCGGCGGCTGCTGCGCTCGCGAGAGCGCGCTGGTGAGAACGCCCGGTTACAGGGATGCACGGACACCCCGGGGGCTACTAAGGTAGTATACCACGTACGCAGTTGCAGCATCGCCCGCGCCGCGCGTCGCAGGTTCGGGCAAAGCAACATGGATCCGGTGAAATGGTGATGACTGGCGCACTTGCGGCCAGGGCGGCCGCTTGGTATTTGCGTCGTATGAGCTAGAACTAACTCGTACGGCCTGCCGGGCCGGATCTCGCATAGGAGACTGCCATGGAACTCCATCTGGAATCGCACCGCTATGTCCGCTGCAGGCCGGACTGGCGGGCCGCCGTGATGGCGGGCCTGATCGCCGGCGCGGTCTACATGGTGCTGGAGCTGCTGACGGCGCGCTTCCTGCTGTACCAGGGTGCCTGGGGGACTGTGAAGATGGTGGCGGCCATCATTCTCGGGCGTGAGGCGCTGGCCTCGGCCGATGCCTTCAACTGGACGATCGTGCTGTCGGCGGGTACCGTGCACTTCGCGCTGTCGATCATCCTGGCTGCGGTGCTGGCCATGATTCTGGCGTCGTTCCGGCTGGATTCCAGCATGGGCCTGGCCTCGCTGGCAGGCATCGTATTCGGTGTGGTGGTCTACCTGATCAACTTCTACGTGTTCGGCCGCTATTTCAACTGGTTCGACGAGGCCCGCGGCTGGGAGAGCCTGTTCGCCCATGCGCTCTTCGGACTGGTCGCGGCGGATGTCTACTGCAATCTCGAGCGACGGCGCACCGACATGGCGGACCAGCAGCCGGCCTGAACGGCACCCGCGGGCAGGACGCCGGCCGGCATCCTTCCGGCTGGCGCCTTCAGCTAGCCCATCTGGTTGATATGACGTTCAGCTCGCTCCCACTAACCTAGAGGAAAACGATCAGCGGCCGCCGCCAACCGTGCCTTGCGGACGGCCACACCGGAGTACCCATGCGGGTGGCAATCGTCAGTACCGAAACCACGGGAATCACGCCAGCGGACGAGCCGGTCAGCATTGGCCTGCTGCTTGTCGAAGTGGCGCCGCGTGCGGGCAGCCTGGTACGGGAGATTACCGATTACTACGGCTCGCAGGAACCCAGCGTGCCGATCAGCGCGGCTGCCACCGGCGTGCACGGCCTGACCGCCGACATGCTGCGCGGCCAGCGTTTCGACGTCGACGCCATCCGCGCGATCGTCGATGACGCCGATGTGCTGGTGGCGCACGGCGCCGAGTTCAACGCCCGCATGCTTGAAAAAGTGGTGCCTGACGTACAACGCAAGTGCTGGCGCTGCTCGGTGCGGCAGGTGCGCTGGTCCCAGCACTTCCATGTCCCCAACCATAAGTTGGATACGTTGTGCGAACACCTGCACATCTTCCGGCCGCGCCCGCAAATTGCGCTGGATGACTGCCTGGCGCTGTCGAAATTGCTGTTCCAGCACATGGGTGCGGTCAGCCAGTCCACCCCGATGGGTTTCCTGCTGGCCCAGCCGGACTTCGTGCCGCGCATCGTGCCTCCCGCACCGGCACCCGCGACCGCTCCGACAGGCTCGCCGCGGCCGACGCGCGACGAACCTGCCCAGACGTGGACGCCCCAGGCAGAGCCCCGCCACGATGGCCAGATGCGGGGCCTGGTGCTGGTGGCGCTGTTGCTGATACTGACTGCGGCGGCGCTGATCTGGCCGGACTTGGTGCCCAGATGGTGAGAGCGGGGCACAAAAGCAAAACGGCCTGGACATTGCTGTCCAGGCCGTGATTCCCAAGGCTAAAACTGGTTTCGGGGGGCATGATGCGAACCTGCGACCCTCTGATCCCAAATCAGCGCCCCAATCTCCTGCTAATCCACCAATTACTTGACCCGTGAAAGGGCCGATTCCGCTGCAGGCTTTGAATGACCACGACGGCGGTTGCCAAGTCGCTTTCCGAACTGCAGGATTGGGGACTCGACATATTTGTAGAAGATTCGCGCTAGAGCGAAGACTGCGGCGACTGTGATTAGATACTGTGCAATTTGAGCGTAGTGCTGGCCAGGCGATGTTTCGTATATGGCTTTTACCAAGAGCAAGACAAAAAGATGTGTCAAGTAAATGCTATAGGAAATCTCGCCGAGATACGAAAGCTGAGGCGATACGGGAAGTAGACCATATCGCTCGGCCACCAGGAGTCCAGCCACAAGGATGGCGCAAGGTAGTCCCCTGAAAACAATGCTCATGTGAGGCTCATCGAGCATGAGTGCAGTAGCGAAGATCGCTATTGATGCTAGAAGGGTGAGCCAGACGTAGAGCCTGCCGAGACTCCCCGGAAGGCTACGGTAGAGCCTTGCCAACATCATGCCGAATATGAATTCAAGGATGATGGGGTTTGTAGCCAACAGCACGTACTTGTTCGAGATCCCTTTGTAAAGATGCTCTGGGTTGGTCGAAACGCCGCCTGCCAATATTGCTGGTAGCAGAATCAGCGTGACCGTGAAGTAGGAAACTTGGAAGGCGAGGTTCCTGCCAAAATATAAAATTGCTGCAAAGGCAATATAGAAATATATTTCATAATTGAGAGACCATCCAATTAAGAGTACCGGGTTTCCGTAATTTGGCGCAGTATCGGGCGCACCAGGAAGGAACAGTAGCGAGCGAATTATTGGACCCAGCCCGATAGAGATCGGATCACACAGCACCGCGAAAACGAGCGTGGCGACCCAATAGGGTGGGGCTACTCTAATCAGTCTCTTGAGGAGGAACTGCGTCGGCGGATCATGGGGGCCAGGTTTATAGAGGGCGGTCCATGCAATGACAAAGCCGCTGATCACAAAAAAGAGGTCAACGCCAAGGTATCCCTTGCGCATCAGGTCAGATCCGCTGAATGGCAAGGCTGCAGCGTGTGGGTCTAAGTTGCACTGCATGTGGAAAGCTACAACCCACACGGCCGCAATCCCCCGGAGCATTTGCAGCGATTCGAATCTCATATGTGAGCCCCTCAGGATATGACATTCCCGGATGGTTCCGTGCTGCGCTCGCGGGGTCGGAACAGGGTTTGCACCAGATACCGTGATGGCTTTTCGATGGCTTTGTAAGCGATGGCGCTCAACGCTACAACGATGGCCGATGTCACGATAGTTGAGGTGATCTCGGCGCCAGGGATGGAATATCTTGCCAAGCCCTCTGCCAGTACGCGCTGAAGGATAGAAAATGGCCCGTGCATCAGGTAGATCGAATATGACCAGATGCCCAATGTATAGATCGCCCGAGTGCTAAGCACTTGCGCGAACAGGCCGCGCTGAAGTGAGAGGCTGATAATCAGGGGCGGGTAGAGCATTACCAACAAAATGTCGGTTCGAGGAATGCACGTCGCGGCCAGCACTGCAATACCGATCGTAACCGCAATAGGGGGGCTGCCAAGGATCTCCTGAACCCGGGTTATTGAGCGTAGACGGTATGCTAGAAGGCCGAGCGAGAAGCCTGCGATACAGCGCACCAAAGGCCCAATAGAGTCAAAGGTGCAAAGATCAAGTGGACCGTTGCGCAGAGATTGCGAGCCGAGTATCAGGGGCGAGTTGATCAGCGAAACCGCAATGATGCCCGCCAGGCAGCTAATAAGTCCGAGTGAGGCGTACGCCTTGCGGCCGTACAGGAGGATCGAAACGAGCAAAGGAAATATCAGGAATGCCGCCCATTCCGTGCTGATCGACCATGCCGAATGCGCGATGGAGGGCGCAATTCCCCATGCTTGGATCATGAGCACGTTCGCAGTGAATATGGCAGGGAAGGGGCCGTCAAAAATATGAGTGGTGCCTCCCAACAACGCAATGGCGGCCGTACATGTCGTGACGAACAAGTAAAGGGGGTATACGCGTGCAATTCGCTTTATCAAGAATGCACGGTAGGCGGTGGTGGTGAAGCCGTCTCGGAACATCGAGCCGTAATTCAGCGCCATGACGAACCCGCTCAGAACGAAGAACAGATCCACGGCCAGATAACCATGACGGAAGAAGGTGGGGATCAATCCGTCGCCGGCGGTCGGATGTAAGTGATAACTCACGACGTAGAGTGCGGCGATGCCACGTAACCCCGTCAGTGATCTGATCTCGTTATTCACGGGCCCCCCGGTCCTCCGCTGATCGGCTGTATCAGGAAGGTTACACAATGGGGCGAACGCGCGGTATGAGCCATATGGCTGATTTGAGGGCGGCTGTCGTTGTCCCTCACAATTGGCCTCCTCAAACGCCGATGGCGAGGGGGTGCAGAAGGGTGGCGAAATCTGTAACCGGCAGGTCATTCTTGGTCAGATCTACCATCCATTTCCTCTAGCTCGGGGGTTGTGCTCAGGCAGGTGACCAGCCCTACGGCCTGCGCGTAGTGGCGGCAACCTCAAAGATTTCTTCGGTTGAGCGTGCCGTCGAGGCGCTGCGCACGAGCTGCCCATCCGGAATTTCCGTGCTGTATAAGGCCTGTACGTTTGGGAACGGCCAGAAGCTCTGATAGGGAGCCGTTAGGGAAAGAAAAAGCGGCTTGGACCTTACGATCCAAGCCGCTGTTTCCATTGGGTTTTTCTGGTCGGGGCGACATGATTCGAACATGCGACCCTCTGATCCCAAATCAGATGCGCTACCAGGCTGCGCTACGCCCCGAAGCCGGCCATTGTAGCCGGCCTCCGTGATCGCGGTCAATCAGATGTGGTGGCGCCCGGGCCACGGCAGCGCGGAAGGGCAGGCGTGCTCCCCCTTCTGGCGGGGGCGCTTTGGCTTGACTTGGGTTTGCGCGCTGCGATAATCCGCACACCGCTTCAGTCCGACCGGCGTGTTATTGGGAACGCCCGGTTTGCGTATTCCTTCCGGACTGACCTGATTACCACAACAAGAACTGCGCTCCCGCCCCCGGAGAGCGCGTTGGCGCGTATGCGCCTGCTGCCTGGCAGCCGCCGGGACGGCCTGATACAGGGTATGCGGCAATCTATAACAACGGCCCGGCGCAGGACCGGCACAAAAAGAGGGAAGGGTGGCGCCATTGCGGAGCGCCGCTGGTCGCCTTGGACGGGAATGAAGATGTTTCAGTCGCACATAGTTGTGCTCATCGCGGGGCTGTTTGCCTTGCAGATGGCGGTGGTTTGTGTCGTATTGCGCCGGTCCGCCGGCATGGAACGCAGCGGCCTGACGTCGTGGGCGCTGGGCAACCTGGCCGCGGCGATCGCCTCGGTCCTGTCGGCCGTGCAGGAGCTGCGCCCGCTGTGGCTGGTGCCGGAGTCGACCGATTTGGCGCTGCTGGCGGCGATGTCGGTGATGGCCGTGGGCGCGCGACACTTTGCCGGACGGCCAGGCCGCGCCGCGCCGATGCTGGCACTGAACCTGGCGGCGGGCGCCGCGGTGGCATGGCTGGACCTGGCGCCGCAATTCTTCAAGATGCCGCCGGCGCTGCCGGAAATGGCGCCGCTGCTGACGGCGTGCCATATCGTGCTGCTGCTCGACCTGGCGCGCAGCATCGTGCCATCGGTGCCATCCTCGCGCGGCACCGGCCGGCTGGCAGCGCTGTCGCTGGTGATGATCGTCTTCGCCGCGGCGGGCATCAATGCGTGGATGGTGGCGAGGCCGCTGGCCGCGGTGGTGCAGGGTGGCGCCTGGCCGCGGCCGATGCCGTGGGATGGCGAGCTGGCCATGCTCAATGTCTTTGTGCTGGTCGGCGTATCGGTGAGCTATGCGCTGATGGCGCACGACCGGCTGCGCCGCATGCTGGAGCGGCGCGCCCGGCACGACGACCTGACCGGCGTGCTGCTGCGCGGCGCGTTCTGGGAAGAATTGGAGGCGGCGTGCCTGCAGGCCGAGCGGCAACGCCAGCCCCTGACCGTGGCCTTCGTCGACCTGGACCACTTTAAGGCGATCAACGATGTCTACGGCCACCTCGCCGGCGACAGCGTGCTTCGGCATTTCGCCGGGTTGCTGCGCAAGGCCTGCGGCCCGCGCGACGTGGCGGGGCGCCTGGGCGGCGAGGAATTCGCCATCGTGATGCCGGATGCCGCGCTGGAGAATGGCCGGCTCACGTGCCTGCGGCTGGCCACCTCGGTGCGCACCACGCCGTGCCCCTCCGAGCCCGACCCGATCGCCTACACCGTCAGCATCGGGCTGGCCGTGCGCCATGCCGGCGAGGGCGCCGACGCGCTGATGCGCCGCGCCGACCGCGCCCTCTATGATGCCAAGCTGAAGGGGCGCAACTGCGTATCCATGCACCCAGCGCCAGGCGCTGGCGGCAGCGAGGCCGCCGTGGCCGATGGCCGCTACGTCACGCACGGCGAGCCGCGGGTCGCCTCCTGACGCGCGGCGCCAGTTGCCCCGCCTGTCACTCCACTTGTCACTGCGCTCCGGCGCTGCGGTAGAATGCACGCCTTCGCGTCCTTAGCTCAGTTGGATAGAGCACTCGCCTTCTAAGCGAGCGGTCAGAGGTTCGAGTCCTCTAGGACGCGCCAGGGTTTGTGCCGCCTCCCAGGCAGCACCGGCACGACTGCGCCGCCCTCAGCTTCGGGCTGCCATCAAGAAATGGTGTAGGTGTTGCGCGACCCGGGGGTGTAGATATCTCTTGCCAGCCCAAGTATCTGTTCCCGATGATGGTCGAAGGTGGCGAGAAGGGCGGCTTCTTCGGCGGCAGCCTCATGACTCAGGCGCAGCAGGATATCGTCAGAGACCTGGAATGCCACCTCGCGCGCGTTATCGTAGCCCCAGAAGCAAACGCAGTGCCGCGACGCATCGTAGCTGCGGCTAGGGTTGGGAAAATTCAGTGCCATTTCAGACTCCTGTCCAGTCACGGCACGCCGTGCATTCTTTGCGCGCAGGCTCCAGCCGGTGCTTCCAACCTGAGTATGCGCCTGTTTTTCTGACGCCGGGTCATGGATCCGTGGCGCCGGCGAGGGTGCTGCCGGTGCCTTATGCGCACTGGCTCGAGCGCAATCAGCTCCAGCACTGACCGGCGCCGCAGGCACGTTTCGCCGTTTTGCCGCACAATACGCCCTGCGCGCCGCACAGGAGCACGCTGGAGCATCAGAGGCGAGGGCCCGGACCCCGCCCGTCAGCGGGCGGCAATCCGAAGAACACCTTGCGATCCTGTACATGGCCGCCCCACATGCACAATCCGCCGCGGATGACGTCCGCGGCGCCAATGCTTCCCCTTCCTCTCCCATCGCAGAAGCTGATGCGTCCCGCTACACCGGCCGTTTGCCGCTGCTTGCGCTCGGCGTTGGCAGCTTCGCCATCGGCACCGGCGAGTTCGTCATCATGGGCCTGCTGCCCGATGCCGCGCGCGACCTTGCGATCTCGATCCCCGAAGCCGGCCACCTGATCAGCGCCTATGCGCTGGGCGTGGTCATCGGCGCGCCGCTGCTGGCCGTGCTGGGCGCGCGCTGGCCACGGCGCAACCTGCTGATCGCGCTGATGGCCGTGTTTGCCGCCGGCAATATCGCCAGTGCGCTGGCGCCTTCCTACCTGTCGATGCTGGTCGCGCGCCTGCTGACGGGATTTCCGCATGGCACGTACTTCGGCGTGGCAGCGCTGGTCGCCGCCAGCCTGGTCGCGCGCGAGCGGCGCGCGCAGGCAGTGGGGCTGGTGATGCTGGGCCTGACCATCGCCACGCTGGTGGGCGTGCCGATCGCGGCCACGGTCGGCACCTGGCTGGGCTGGCGCTCCGCCTTCCTGATCGTGGGCGCGCTCGGCGCGCTGACGGCGCTGCTGGTGTGGCGCTGTGTGCCGTTCGTGCCGGCGGACCGGCATGCCAGCCCCCTGCGCGAGCTGTCGGCCCTGAAGCGCAAGCAGGTATGGCTGACGCTGGGCATCGGCGCAATCGGCTTTGGCGGCATGTTTTCGGTGTTCAGCTATATCAAGCCGACCATGCTGGAGCTGGCGCATATGCCGGCATCTGGCATCCCGGTAGTGCTGGCGCTGTTCGGCGTCGGCATGGTGGCCGGCAACCTGGCCGGCGCGCGCCTGGCCGACAAGGCGCTGATGCCGACCATCGGCGGCGTGCTGCTCTGGACCGCGCTGGTGCTGGCGGCCTTCACCTTCACCGCGCCGCATGCCTGGCTGGCGGCCTTCAATGTGCTGCTGGTGGGCACCGCCGTGGCGCTCGGCCCGGCGCTGCAGATCCGGCTGATGGACGTGGCGGGCGATGCGCAGACGCTGGCGGCCGCGCTCAACCACTCGGCCTTCAATATGGCCAATGCGCTCGGCGCGTGGCTGGGCGGCGTGACCATCGCGGCTGGCTATGGCTGGGCCTCGACCGGCTGGGTTGGCCTGCTGTTGGCGCTGGGCGGGCTGGTCATCTATGCCTGGTCGATGCTCGATATGGACCGGCGCGGCGCGCCTGCGGCGGCGTAACGCTGCCAGCGGCCAAAAAAAAGGTGCCACATGGGCACCTTTCCTTACAGGCTGGCGGGCCTGCTTATTCTGCGTCCGCCACGCTCGCGCCGACCACGTTGAAGCCGCCGTCGACATAGGTGATCTCACCCGTTACGCCGCTGGCCAGGTCGGACAGCAGGAAGGCGGCCACGTTGCCGACTTCTTCGATGGTCACGTTGCGGCGCAGCGGCGCGGCCTGCTCGAAGTGGCCGAGCAGCTTGCCGAAGCCCTTGATGCCCGAGGCGGCCAGGGTCTTGATCGGGCCGGCCGAGATGCCGTTGGCGCGGATGCCGCGCGGACCGACCGACGAGGCCAGGTAGCGCACGCTGGCTTCCAGCGAGGCCTTGGCCAGGCCCATGGTGTTGTAGTTGGGGACCACGCGCTCGGCGCCCAGGTAGGTCAGCGTCAGCAGCGAGGCCTTGTCCGACAGCAGCGGCAGCGCGGCCTTGGCCAGCGCCGGGAAGCTGTAGGCGGAGATGTCATGGGCGACGCGGAAGCCTTCGCGCGACAGGCCTTCCAGGAAGTCGCCGGCGATCGCCTCGCGCGGCGCGAAGCCGATCGAGTGCACCAGCCCGTCGAACTTCTCCCAGCGCTGGCCCAGCGCGGCGAAGGTCGCGGCGATCTGCTCGTCGCTGCCGACGTCGCATTCGAACACCAGGTCGCTGCCGAATTCCTTGGCAAAGTCGCTGATCCGGTCCTTGAACCGTTCGCCGACATAGGTGAAGGCGAGCTCGGCGCCTTCGCGTTTGCACGCCGATGCGATGCCGTAGGCGATCGAGCGGTTCGAGAGCAAGCCGGTGATAAGGATCCGCTTACCTGCCAGAAATCCCATAAGTTCTCCAAGGTGGTGTATCAGGCACGCTTCCTGCGTCCGCCGTGCGGCCGTGCGGGTGCCCGGTCTGTTCTGCGGCCTTTTTATTGCGCCGCGCAGAGGGAATGTCCGGATGGCTGGGGCCACCCCGGACGCATGTAAAATTGTCTCATACTTGGCCCGGCCACAGAACGCCGGACCCCAGAGGTCATAGTGGAGGAATCCAACGGGATGCCTATTCAAGCACGTTGGCCGCTTCAGGCGGCATGGCAGTGCTTCCGGCGGGATGCGGTACTGCGGTATTGGCTGGCATTGATGCTGGCGGCGGGGGTCTCCCTGTTTCCTGTTTCTGCAATGGCGGCGCATGGCTTTGCGCTGCACGGGGACCTGAAGTACAGCGCGGATTTCCGGCACTTCGACTACGTCAATCCCGATGCCCCGCGCGGCGGCACGCTGACGCTCGCCAATCCGGACCGGCGCACCAGTTTCGACAAGTTCAACCCGTTCACGCTGAAGGGCACCTCGGCGCCCGGGCTGAACGCGCTGATGTTTGAATCGCTTCTGGTCAGCAGCGCCGACGAAACCGCCAGCGCCTACGGCCTGCTGGCGGAGGACGTCACGGTGGCGCCGGACGAGATGTCAGTCACTTTCCGCATCCGGCCGCAGGCGCGCTTCTCCAATGGCGACCCGGTGCTGGCGTCAGACGTCAAGTATTCCTATGACATGCTGATGAGCAAGGCCTCGAGCCCTGGCTACCGCAGCATGTGCACGGACGTGAAGGACGTGGTCGTGACCGGCGAGCGCACGCTGCGCTATGACTTCAAGCAGCGCAATCGCGAGCTGCCGCTGATCGTCGGCGCGCTGCCGGTGTTCTCGAAGAAATGGACGGCCACGGTACCGTTCGCGAAGCTGACCTTCGAGCCGCCGATTACCAGCGGCCCCTACCTGATCGAGCGCTACGACGCCGGCCGCGGCATCATCTTCAAGCGCGACCCCAACTACTGGGGCAAGGACCTGGCGGTGCGTCGGGGTACCTTCAATTTCGCGCGCGTGGTCTACCGCCTGTACAAGGACGAGACCGCCAAGCTGGAGGCCTACAAGGCGGGCGAGTTCGACGCCATCGTCGAATACCGCGCCAAGAACTGGGCCAAGAGCTACCAGGGCACGCGCTTTCGCAACGGCGAGCTGATCAAGACTGACTTCCCGCACCGCAACGGCGCGGGCATGCAGGGCTTCGTGATGAATATGCGCAAGCCGGTGTTCCAGGACGTGCGCGTGCGCCAGGCGCTGATCCTGGCGCTGGACTTCGAATGGCTCAACCGGCAACTGTTCTACGGTGCCTACCGGCGCCTGGACAGCTGGTTCTCCAACAGCGAACTGGCGGCGAGCGCCACCTTCGACGGCCGACCTGGCCCAAGCGAGCTGGCACTGCTCGAGCCGCTGCGCGCACAGTTGCCGCCGGATGTGTTCGGCCCGGACGTGGTGCAACCGAGCACCGCGGCGCCGCGCTCGCTGCGCGACAACCTGCGCCTGGCGCGGCGCCTGCTGGCCCAGGCCGGCTGGACCTATACCGACGGCGCGCTGCGCAACGCCAAGGGCGAGCCGCTGGTGTTCGAGTTCCTCGACGACGGCGGCGCCATGAGCCGCGTCATCACCACCTATGTGCGCAACCTGGAAAAGCTCGGCATCCAGGTGAACCAGCGCACCACGGACTTCGCGCTGTACCAGAAGCGGCTGGAAGACTTCGACTTCGACATGGTGTCGATCCGCTTCCCCGATTCGCAGAGTCCCGGCAACGAACTGCGCGACCGTTTTTCCAGCGAGGCCGCCGGCACGCCCGGCTCGGACAACCTGTTCGGGCTCAAGTCGCCGGTGGTCGACCAGCTGGTGGATAACGTGCTGCGTGCCCATACCCGGCAGGAGCTGATCACCGCCGGGCGCGCGCTGGACCGCGTGCTGATGCACGGCTACTACATCGTGCCCAACTGGTACAGCGCGTCGCACCGGGTGTCCTACCGCAAGGAGATGGCGTACCCGGAACGGCTTCCCTATTTCTATACGGCCGAAGGCTGGATCCTGAGCCACTGGTGGCGCAAGGACGTCAAGCCTCAAGGGCGCTGACGCGCCCGGCGACCCCAAGCACAAGGAAGAGGACCGGCCGATGCTTGCCTACCTGCTCAAGCGCATTTTGCTGATGATCCCGACGCTGATCGGTGTCATCACGCTGACCTTCGTGGTGATCCAGTTCGTGCCGGGAGGCCCGGTCGAACAGATGATGATGGAACTGAAAGGGCGGGGCGGCGCCGGCGAGGCCAGTGGTGGCGGCGCCGAATACCGCGGGCGCCGTGGTGTCGACCCCGACAAGATCAAGGAGATCCAGGCGCTGTACGGCTTCGACAAGCCGCCGCTGGAGCGCTACTTCCTGATGCTCAAGCGCTTTGCCCAGTTCGACCTGGGCCAGAGCTATTTCCAGCACCGCAGCGTGTGGGAGCTGGTCAAGTCCAAGCTGCCGGTTTCGGTCAGCCTGGGTTTGTGGACCTTTTTCCTGACCTATCTGATATCGGTGCCGCTCGGCATCTCCAAGGCGATCCGGGCGGGCAGCCGTTTCGACGTGGTCACCAGCATCATCGTGCTGGTGGGCTATGCCATCCCGGGCTTTGTGCTGGGCGTGCTGCTGCTGGTGCTGTTCGGCGGCGGCACCTTCGTGCAGTGGTTCCCGCTGCGCGGGCTGACCTCCGACAACTGGGAGCAGCTGTCGCTGATGGGCAAGGTGATGGACTACCTGTGGCACCTGGTGCTGCCGATCACGGCCTCGGTGGTGGGCAGCTTCGCGGTGGTCACCATGCTGACCAAGAACGCTTTCCTGGAGGAAATCCGCAAGCAGTACGTGCTGACCGCGCGCGCCAAGGGCCTGGGCGAGCGGCGGGTGCTGTGGAAGCATGTGTTCCGCAACGCGCTGATCCCGCTGGTTACCGGCTTCCCGGCGGCGTTCATCGGCGCTTTCTTCACCGGCTCGCTGCTGATCGAGACGCTGTTCTCGCTGGACGGGCTGGGTCTGCTGTCGTATGAGGCGGTGCTGCGCCGTGACTATCCAGTGGTGCTGGGCACGCTCTACCTGTTCACGCTGATCGGTCTGGTCACGCGCCTGATCTCCGACGTCTGCTACGTGCTGGTGGACCCGCGCATCCATTTCGAGGGCTTGCACCGATGAAACCGTTCACGCACGCGGCGCCCAACGGCCTGCCGCACTCGCCCTCGCCGCGCCAGCGCGCCTGGCAGCGCTTTCGCCGCAACCGGCGCGGCTACTGGAGCCTGGTGATCTTCGTGATCATCTTCGTGCTGAGCCTGGGCGCCGAGCTGCTGTCCAGCAACCGGCCGCTGATGGTGCGCTACAAGGGCGAGTATTACTTCCCGATCGTCAAGGTCTATCCCGAGACCACCTTCGACGGCGATTTTCCGACGCCGGCCGACTATCTCGATCCGTTTATCCGCGACCGCATCACCACCAACGGCAATTTCGCGATCTTCCCGCTGAACCATTATTCATATGACTCGCTCAACTACTTCGCCAAGGAGCCCAATCCGGCGCCGCCGTCGGCCGACAACTGGCTCGGCACCGACGACCGCGGCCGCGACATCCTGGCGCGGCTGCTGTACGGCTTCCGCGTGTCGGTGCTGTTCAGCATGGCGCTGACGGTGATCGGCGTGCTGGTCGGCACGCTGACCGGGGCGCTGATGGGCTTCTTCGGCGGACGCTTCGACCTGTTCTCGCAGCGGGCGATCGAGATCTGGAGCTCGATGCCCGAGCTGTACCTGCTGATCATCTTCGCCTCGATTTTCGAGCCCAGCCTGGCGCTGCTGATCATCCTGCTGTCGCTGTTCGGCTGGATGGGGTTGTCCGACTACGTGCGTGCCGAGTTCTACCGCAACCGCTCGCTCGACTATGTCAAGGCGGCGCGCGCGCTGGGGCTGTCCAACGTGCAGATCATGTGGCGCCATATCCTGCCCAACAGCCTGACGCCGGTGATCACCTTCCTGCCGTTCCGCATGAGTGCCGCGATCCTGGCGCTGACCAGCCTGGACTTCCTCGGCCTGGGCGTGCCGCCCACCACGCCCAGCCTGGGCGAGCTGCTGGCGCAGGGCAAGGGCAACCTGGACGCCTGGTGGATCTCGCTGTCGACCTTCACGGTGTTGGTGGTCACCCTGATGCTGCTGACTTTCATGGGCGATGCGCTGCGCGATGCCTTCGACACCCGCCTGGGCCTGGCTGCGCTGCGCGGGCGGGTCGAGCCCAAGGTTCCGGCCGGCGCGCCGACCGGGGCGGCACCGGAGGTCACGCCATGACCGCGGTGTCTCCTGTGCTCCAAACTGAGATAAGTCCGGCAACGGCGGCCCCGGCCCCCGGCTCCACGCTGATCCGCGTGGACAAGCTGTCCGTCACCTTCGGCCACGGCGAGCATGCCACGCGCGCGGTGCGCGAAGTCAGCTTCGACCTGCGCGCCGGCGAGCGTTATGCGCTGGTCGGCGAGTCGGGGTCCGGCAAGACCGTGACCGCGCTGGCGATGCTGCGGCTGGTGGAAGACGCCTACTACGACGGCGCCATCCGCTTCGAGGGCAAGAACCTGCTGGACGTGTCCGATCGCGAGATGCGGGCGATCCGCGGCGCCGACATCGCGATGATCTTCCAGGAGCCGATGACCGCGCTGAACCCGCTGTATACGATCGGCAACCAGATCGTCGAGACGCTGGCGCTGCACGAAGACCTGGACCGCCGCGCCGCGCGCGAGCGCGCCATCGCGCTGCTGGAGCGCACCGGCATCAGCGACGCCGCGCACCGCTTCGACAGCTTCCCGCACCAGCTCTCGGGCGGCCAGCGCCAGCGCGCCATGATCGCCATGGCGCTGGCCTGCCGGCCGAAGCTGCTACTGGCCGACGAACCGACCACGGCGCTGGACGTCACCATCCGCGCCCAGATCCTGGACCTGCTGCGCGACCTGCAGGCCGAGTTCGGCATGGCGGTGATGCTGATCACCCATGACCTCAACCTGGTGCGTGCCTTTGCCCAGCGCGTGGGCGTGATGGAGAAGGGCGTGCTGGTCGAGACCGGCGAGACCGCGCAGGTGTTCGCCGCGCCTCAGCACCCATACACCCGCAAGCTGATCGACAGCCGCCCCAAGCGCGAGGTGCTGCCGCTGGTGCCGCTGGCGCCGGTGCTGCTGGAGGCGCGCGACCTCAGCGTGAACTACGCGCGCAAGCGCCGCGGGCTGCGCGGCTGGTTCGGCAAGGACCAGTTCGCGGCGGTCAAGGACGTGGACTTCCAGCTGCGCGAGGGCGAGACCGTCGGCATCGTCGGCGAGTCCGGCTCCGGCAAGACCACGCTGGCGCACACCGTGCTGGCGCTGCAGCGCAAGAGCGGCGGCACCATCCATTTCCTCGGCCGCAGTTTCGACGACGCCACCCGCAAGGACCGCTGCCAGCTGCGTTCGCGCATGCAGGTGGTGTTCCAGGACCCGTTCGGCTCGCTGGCGCCGCGCATGACCATCGAGCAGATCGTGGGCGAGGGGCTGGCGTTGCACCAGCCCGGGCTGTCGCGCGAGGCTACGCGCCAGCGCGTGATCGAGGCGCTGCGCGAGGTCGGCATGGATCGCACCGCGCTGGGGCGCTACCCGCACGAGTTTTCGGGCGGGCAGCGCCAGCGCATCGCGATCGCCCGGGTGCTGATCCTCAAGCCCCAGATCCTGGTGCTGGACGAACCGACCTCGGCGCTGGATGTCTCGATCCAGCAGCAGGTGCTGGCGCTGCTGTCGCAGCTCCAGCACAAGTACAACCTCAGCTACCTGTTTATCAGCCACGATCTGGCGGTGATCCGTGCCATGGCGCACCGTGTGCTGGTGATGAAGGCGGGAGAGGTGGTCGAGGCGGGCGAAACCGAAGCGGTGCTGGGTGCGCCGCAGCATCCCTATACGCGCAAGCTGATGGCGGCCGCGCAGGTCGGTTCGGCCTGATCCCGGTGCCATGCAACAACGGTGCTGCCCGCGGGCGGTAGCACCGTTGGCCATGCGAGATCCGATAAACAAGATGCGAAATTCGGTCTATATCATTGATTCGCAAGCCAAATCCGGCGAATTTGTAACGGACTTTGACATGTGAATGACAACCCTTTACCATCCCGCGAGTACTACTTTTGGGGGTGGTCTGTCCGGCGCATTCGATCGTGCATGGCACGCTTCTGGTGCGCTTCCCGGCGAATTTTGGCTGGCGTGGATGTTGCGTAAGGTTCCCCCCGTAGTTCACAAGAATTTCAAAATTGCCTCAGCCGCCCCGGTCTTGTATCGGGGCTTGCTTTGGAACGATCAACGGGAGAACCAATGCAGCGATCGGTACTTCATTCCCTGGCGCGCGCCGCCGTGGGGATTGCCATTGCCTGCGGTGCGACTGTGTCGAATGGAGTGCTGGCGGATACGGTATTCAAGGATGCCGACGCCCGTATCGATGCCACGGCTCCGGCCGCGGACTCGCATGCGGAGGGCAAGCGTGGCTTGCTGTCGTCGGTGGTGAATTCCACCAGCAACGTTGCCAGCAAGGCTGGCGACCTGGTCATGAATGCGCTGGGCCTGATCGGCGTGCGTTACCGCTTCGGCGGCAACAGCCCCGAATCCGGCCTGGACTGCAGCGGTTTCGTCCGCTACGTGTTCCATGACACCTTCGGCTTCATGCTGCCGCGCCGCTCTGTCGAAATCAGCCGTGTCGGCACCAACGTGGCGGCCAGCGACCTGCGTCCGGGCGACCTGGTGTTCTTCAACACCATGCGCCAGACCTTCTCGCATGTCGGCATCTATATCGGCGACAACAAGTTCGTGCATGCGCCGTCCACGGGCAGCAAGATCCGTGTCGACGATATGCGTGCTGCGTACTGGGTGACCCGCTACAACGGCGCCCGCCGCATCGACGACAAGGAAGGCGGCAGCCGCAGCGAAAGTTTCGGCGACATGGTCGAGACGCTCAAGCGCTACGATCCCAAGGCCGGCCGCGCCACGATGTACGGCGGCTGAGCTTCTGCACGCTTCAAGCAAAAAGGACTGCCGCGGCAGTCCTTTTTGCTTTATTGCGCGTCCGTCCGCCTATTGCGCAGCGACCGTACCCGTCGGCTGCAGTCGCGCCTGTTCCAGCCGCTGGCGCAGCGTCGCCATCACCGCCGCGACCGCCTGTTCGCCTGCCAGCACCGCGCGGTTGCGGGCGTTGAAGTCGCTGCCGCCCATGTCGGGCAGCTCGGGGCGGATCACCACGTCGGCGCGCGCCAGTGCCATCTTGTTGATCGACTGGCCCATGATCGCCGTGGTCTGCAGCAGCACGCCGCTCTGGCCGGCGTTCTTCTGCGTCGAGGGATCGGCCGAGATATTGACCGCGATGACGAAGTCCGCGCCCATGCTGCGCGCGGAATCCACCGGCACCGGCTCGACCAGCCCGCCGTCCACATAGTCATGCCCCTGGATCGACACCGGCTGGAACACGCCTGGCACGCTGCTCGACGCGCGCACGGCCTGCCCGGTATTGCCGCGGCGGAACAGGATCTTCTCACCGGTCTTCAGGTCGGTGGCGACGATGCCCAGCGGCAGCTTCATCGCCTCGATCGGACGGTTCTGCACCAGCCGGTTCACGTAGTTCTGCAGCGCCTCGCCCTTGAGCCAGCCGCCAAAGCGGGTGCCGAAGGGCAGGGCCCAGTCGGCGATCGCCGCTTCGTCCATGGTCAGCGCCAGCTTGTTGAGCCTGAAGCCATCCAGGCCGCTGGCGTACAGCGCCGCGACCACCGCGCCGGCGCTGGTGCCCGTCACCAGGTCCGCATGGATGCCCTGGGCTTCGAGCGCCTTGATCACGCCGATATGGGCAAAGCCGCGCGCGGCGCCGCCGCCGAGTGCCAGGCCGATCTTGATCGGGCGCGGAGTGGGCGGGATGGCCGCGACCGGCGGCGCGGGGCGCGGGCCGAACGAGCAGCCCGCCAGCAGGGCGGCCGCGGTAATGCCAAGGAAATGACGTCGTTGCATGAAGCGGGATCGATAACCAGGTAGGGCCGGGTACGCTGCGGGGATGTGACGGCAGCGCGGCTTTGCGCCGCGTCGCGCTGCATCTACTTGTAGCCGGTACGACCTCAGACCGGCGCAAGCATAAATGATTCCGCGCGCGCCCGGCGTATCGGGCGGGGCAGCGGTGAGCGCATTGGTATAATGCAAAGCCTGCACATACCAGCCCGCGCGCCGCTGCGCGCGGGCTTTCTTGTTTCTGCCCCTGACCATGACCCAACGCGTCCGCACCCGCTTTGCGCCGAGCCCGACCGGTTTTATCCACCTCGGCAATATCCGCTCCGCGCTCTATCCCTGGGCCTTCGCCCGCCGCATGAAGGGCGACTTCATCCTGCGCATCGAAGACACCGACGTCGAGCGTTCGTCGCAGGAAGCGGTCGACGTGATCCTCGAGAGCATGGCCTGGCTGGAGATGGATATCGACGAAGGCCCGTTCTACCAGATGCAGCGCATGGACCGCTATCGCGAGGTGGTTGCGCAGATGGTCGAATCCGGCCTGGCCTACCGCTGCTACATGAGCACCGCGGAACTGGACGCACTGCGCGAGGCCCAGCGCGAGCGTGGCGAGAAGCCGCGCTACAACGGCTTCTGGCGCCCCGAGCCGGGCAAGGTCCTGCCCGAGCCGCCGGCCGGCGTCGATCCGGTGATCCGCTTCAAGAATCCGATCGGCAGCAGCGTGGTGTGGGACGACGCGGTCAAGGGCCGCATCGAGATCTCCAACGACGAGCTCGACGACCTGGTGATCGCGCGCCCTGACGGCACCCCCACCTACAACTTCTGCGTGGTGGTGGACGACCTCGACATGAAGATCACCCACGTGATCCGCGGCGACGACCACGTCAACAACACCCCGCGCCAGATCAACATCATCCGCGCGCTGGGCGGCACGCCGCCGGTCTACGCGCACCTGCCGACCGTGCTCAACGAGCAGGGCGAGAAGATGAGCAAGCGCCACGGTGCCACGGCTGTGACGGGCTACCGCGACGAGGGCTACCTGCCGGAAGCCGTGCTGAACTACCTGGCGCGCCTGGGCTGGGCCCACGGCGATGCCGAGATCTTCTCGCGCGAGCAGTTCATCGAATGGTTCGACCTGGAGCACCTGGGCAAGTCGCCGGCACAATACAACCCCGAGAAGCTGGCCTGGCTCAACAACCACTACATCAAGGTCGGCGACAACCAGCGCCTGGCCACGCTGACGCAGCCTTTTATCGAGGCGCTCGGCGGCAAGGTGGAAGGGGCGGACCTGGTTGGCGTGGTGGCGCTGGTGAAGGATCGTGCCAATACCCTGAAGGAAGTCGCACAGGCCGCACTGCTGTTCTATCGTGGCGAGCCGCAGCCTGACGCCGCGCTCAAGGCCGAGCACCTGACGCCGGAGATCCAGCCCGCGCTGGCAGCACTGGCCAGCCAGCTCGCCGCGCTGCCCGAGTGGAAGCGCGAGGCCATCAACGCCACTTTCAAGGCCGTGCTGGCCGAGTTCGGCCTGAAGATGCCCAAGCTCGCGATGCCGGTGCGCCTGCTGGTGGCGGGGCAGTTGCAGACGCCGAGCATCGATGCGGTCCTGGAACTGTTCGGCCGCGACACGGTGCTGCGCCGCCTGGCTGCGGGCGCATAAAAAATCGTGCAAAAAGTCCGCGCCGGGGGCTTGCGCTCCGGGCCGGACTTGCGCATAATCTCGTTCTCCCTGCAGCGCGGTCTCTGACCAAGCGGGCTGACGGATCCGCAAGGATCCTCGCGGTCTCCGATCTGATTTAAAGTGAAGAGAAAGCGAAAAGTTAAAGCGGGAGCTTGCAAAGATTAGTAGTTGATATATAATCTTGGCTTCGCTTGAAACGGTAGTTAAATCACGCGAAAACAAAGCAAGTTGCGGTAAATGGCAGTACCATGGGGCTATAGCTCAGCTGGGAGAGCGCTTGCATGGCATGCAAGAGGTCAGCGGTTCGATCCCGCTTAGCTCCACCAAGATTTCGGAGTCATCCAGGCAGTATCGGGTGACGCCAGACGGAACGCGTTGAAAAACAAGTTTCTGTCCCCTTCGTCTAGAGGCCTAGGACATCACCCTTTCACGGTGAGTACAGGGGTTCGAATCCCCTAGGGGACGCCAAAACAGCCGGGCGTAATCAGACGTCCAGCATGTCGTCTCAAGCATTGCTTGAAGCGGCAGCCGACTAAGGAGTGGTAGTTCAGTCGGTTAGAATACCGGCCTGTCACGCCGGGGGTCGCGGGTTCGAGTCCCGTCCACTCCGCCAAAACTAAACCCGCATGGTTAATCGCCATGCGGGTTTTTCTTTTAGGGTGAGGGATTATGTCGTTAATCGCAGTGGTAGCAATAAAAAGTATTGCATTCGTTGCGAAAATCGCTATATAATCCTATCTTCGCTGCAAATGCTGCGTTAAGCGGCAAGGCGGTGAAGGTGTTCCAGCAGTACCGGATTACGGGGCTATAGCTCAGCTGGGAGAGCGCTTGCATGGCATGCAAGAGGTCAGCGGTTCGATCCCGCTTAGCTCCACCAAAGATTCGGGAAGCATCGAAAAGAAGCTTCCCAGGCGCGAAAAAGCCTGCTAGAATGGCGGACTTTCCAGCGCAAGACAGAAAACGCGTTGTAAAACAAGTTTCTGTCCCCTTCGTCTAGAGGCCTAGGACATCACCCTTTCACGGTGAGTACAGGGGTTCGAATCCCCTAGGGGACGCCATAACAAGCAGGGCGTAATCAGACGCCCAGCCAGTCGTCAGAAGCGAATGCTCGAGACGGCGCCGACTAAGGAGTGGTAGTTCAGTCGGTTAGAATACCGGCCTGTCACGCCGGGGGTCGCGGGTTCGAGTCCCGTCCACTCCGCCAAATTAGAACGCCCGCGCAAGCGGGCGTTTTTCTTTTTACGGAGTGGAGGAAGCCGCCTGCGCGGCTTCCGGCGGGACTCGAAGGGCTGCGCTTGCAAGCGCAGCCGCGGCCCGCGGCATGTGGGCGAGTCCCGTCCACTGCGCCAGAAGAAAACCCATATGGTTATCGCCATGTGGGTTTTCTTTTTTTGTGCCTCAGTTCTCCGGATCCTTGCTGACCCGGTTGAAATACCGCACCAACAGCGCCCCCGCGATCGCCAGGCTGACGCTGTTGGCCAACCAGAAGCCGCTTGCGCCGCCGGTGAACGCCGGCATGCCCTCGATCAGCCCGAACCCCAGCACATAACCCCCGCCCAGCCCGATGCCCCACAGCGATCCGGCATAGATCAGCGTCGGGATCAGCGCAACCTTGTACGCCCGCAGGATAAACGCTGTCATCACCTGCACCGCGTCGAAGGCCTGGTAGAAGGCGACGAACAGCACCAGCGGCAGCGCTGCCGCAACTACCGCCGGATCGCTGGCGTAGGCGTGCAGCACCGGCTTGCGCAGCAGCCACAGCAGCGCGCCGGTCAGCATGGCAAGGCCTACCGCCAGCCGGATGCCGCGCCAGGCGAGGCGGGTGGCCCCGGCCAGGTCGCGTGCGCCGATATGCTGCGCCACCAGCGTCGAGGTGGCGATCCCCAGCGACAGCGGCAGCATGTACGCCACCGCGCCCAGGTTGGCGATGATCTGGTGCCCGGCCAGCGTGACCGTGCCCAGCCGTGTGATAAAGATCGACATCAGCGTGAACGAGGTGATCTCGATCAGGTAGGTCAGGCCCATCGGGACACCCAGCCGCAGCAGCGCGCGCAGCGGCGCCGCCGACGGCCAGCTCCAGGTGTCGAAGATCCGCAGCGCGCGGTAGGCACCGCCATAGCGCAGGATCAGCAGCCCGGCAATGCACCACACCCAGCTGATCAGCGTCGAGGCCAGGCCGCAGCCGGGCCCGCCCAGCGCCGGCACGCCCAGCCCGCCGTGGATAAACCAGGCATTGAGCGGCACCTTCAGCGCCAGGCCGCCGACCTGCAGCACCGTGACCATGATCGGGCGCGACAACGCGTTGTTCAGCGCCGAGTAGATGCGGAAGCCCAGCGCCGCCGGCAGCCCGAAGGCGCCGAAATGCAGGTACGCGCTAGCCTTGTCGACCAGCTCGGGCGGGGCCTTGGCGAAGGCGAGCAGGGGTCCGGGAAAGGCCAGCAGCAGCACGCCGGGAATCGCCAGCGCGGCGCCCAGCCAGGCGGCCTGCCGCACTTCCGCGCCGATCGCCTCGACCCGGCCCGCGCCATAAAGCTGGCCGGCGATGGGCGCGAGCGCCTGCAGCACGCCCATCAGGCTGATATAGATGGTGATGTAGATCGAGCCGCCCAGCCCCACGGCCGCCAGGTCGGTGGCCGAGGCGCGGCCGGCCATCACGGTATCGATGACGCCAAAGGCGATAACGGCCAGCTGGCCGGCCAGCACCGGCGCGGCCAGGCTGACAATGCGGCGAAGATCTTGAA
The DNA here is from genome assembly GCA_050987995.1 of Ralstonia pickettii. Classification (GTDB taxonomy): domain Bacteria; phylum Pseudomonadota; class Gammaproteobacteria; order Burkholderiales; family Burkholderiaceae; genus Cupriavidus; species Cupriavidus pickettii_B. Next base: position 3,056,549 of record CP158803.1, on the reverse strand, counting down.
GCAGGGTCATTCAGGCTCGGCAGGCTTGGTCAGGGCACGATCCGGGCCCCGCGGCCGCCTGCGGCCGAAATGGTTCGATGGCGCTGATGCGATTGACGCTACAGGCGCTGCGGGACGTGTCGTGCGAGTCGTGAATCAGGGCTGGCGCGGCAGGCGACGCCGCGGCAGGTCGGGGCGCGGATGGATGGCGCGCGCGGTATCGACCAGGCGATACATGCGGAAGCGCTCGTCGCGGTCCGCGGGGCGGCGGCCTTCCCAGATCAGCCGCCATTCGAAGTGCGAGATATTCCCCGGCTCGCCGTAGTCGACCGAGTCATGGCGCAGCAGCACGTCGCACCCGTCGCTCGGACCGCCGAAACGGATATGGCCGAAGTAGGCGAACGAAGCCAGCTGCGCATCGCCCATGCGGATCGGCTGCACGCACTGGTACGCCGGCGGCAGCGCCATCGCCGCGGCCTGGGCCACGTCGCGATAGGTCTTGCCGTAGTTGATCGATGGCAGCCACAGCGTCATCGCCATCACCCACATCAGCGTGGTGCCGGCGGCGGAAATCACTACCGGGCGCCAGATCTGCTTGGGCGCGCGCGACAGCCGCCAGCGCACGATCAGCACCCACGCGGCGGTGGCCGCGAGCGCGAACAGCACCGCCGCGATGGTGAACTCATGCTGGTAACCCGGCAACTGGCGGAAGATGTTGCGCGCGATGCGCGGCGGCCAGCCGGTGGTCTTGGCGATCCACATAAACCAGACCGTGCCGCCGAAGATGGTGAAGAACAGCAGCGCGAACCAGTCGATGGCGTTGATCACGCCGCGCGCCAGCGTCGGCAGCGCAAACGCGGCAAGCACCGCCATCGGCGGCAGCAGCAGGATGAACTGCGCGTCGCCGGCGCTGCGCTGCAAGAACAGCAGCACCAGCACCGGCAGCAGCAGCGCCAGCGGCATCGCCACATGGGGCGCGCGGCGCATGCCGGCCCATGCGATCCAGGCCCAGCCCGCGATCGGCCACACCGGCCACGCATACAGGAACAGGTTGCGCATGTTGAAGCCGAAGGTCTGCATGTTCGGCGAGCCATAGCTGCGGCGGTCGTAGCGCGACCACTCGCGGATAAAGGTCACGGCCTCGTTGCGATCGGCCGCGCCGAAATACGCCGCGGCCAGCCACGCCAGCACGATCAGCAGGGCGAGCGGTATGCCGATGGCGAACAGGCGCCGCCACGGCAGCGGCCGGCACACCAGCGCGCAGACCACGGTGCCGCCGAGCATTGCCAGCGGCAGCAGCGGACCGCTCGCCAGCGCCAGCCCGCCGAGCGCGGCGCCAAAGATCAGGCTGCCCTGGGCCGGCTTGTCGAGGCTGCGCGCCATGCCGTACAGCGCCAGCGCGATAAAGGCCACCTGGCCCACCTGCGGCGTGGTCTCGTGGCCGCGCATGGCCAGGCCCACGCAGGCCAGGAAGATCAGCAGCGCGCCGTCGGCCAGCGTGCGGCCATAGTCGCGCGCATTGGGCTGGCCGCCGAAGGCATAGGCAAAGGGCTGGACCTCGTCGCGCCGGCCCAGCAGGTAGGTGGTGTACCAGATGCAGGCGCAGGTCGCGAAGAAGAACAGCGCGGTGGCCAGCCGCGCGGCATCGGCCGCGCCCAGCCAGCCGCCAAAGCCGCGGATCATGATGGCGCCGATCCAGAACACCAGCGGGCCGTCCTCGCTGTACGGGCGTCCGGCGATATTGGGCATCAGCCAGTCGTGCAGACCGCCGGTGGCCAGCTGCCACATCACGCCGAAGCCGGCGGCATCCTCGTTCTTCCACGGGTCGCGGCCGAACAGGCCGACCAGGCCGTAGATGATGCAGATCGCCAGCAGCAGGGCGCGCGGCAAGGCGCCGGTCGCGGCAGCGGTCAACTGGACGGGGGAGGTGTTGGCTTGACGCATCGATGCTCAGGTCGGGCCGGGGCGCAATGGCGCGAAGGCCACAGTATCGCGCATGCGGCGGCCGCGCGGGCCGGGACATGGCGTGGAAGCCTCACGGGGGTGAGGGGATTCTGATTGGTACGACGGTGCCGACGGTGTCGCCATGGGCCGGCACAAAAGCAAAGAGGCAGCCGATGCTGCCTCTTTGCTGGTTCGCGCGGGCCCGGAGCCTGTCCGCAGCGCGCGCGAAGCGGGGTTCGCCGAAAGCGATTACTTCGCAGCCTTGCCCAGCTTGTTGCCGAACTTCTGGCGGAACTTCTCGACGCGGCCGGCCGTGTCCATGATCTTCTGGGTGCCGGTGTAGAACGGGTGCGATTCCGACGAGACTTCGATCTTGGCCAGCGGGTATTCCTTGCCGTCCTTCACGATCTTGTCCTTGGTCTGGATGGTCGAGCGGGTGATGAAGCTGAAGTCGCTGGACATGTCCTGGAATACGACTTCGCGGTAATTCGGGTGAATGCCTTCTTTCATGGTGAGTCCTTTCTGGTTGGGTAGCCAGTCCGTTGCGATCCGCTAAACATCTGCTATGTACCACGCGGCGACGAACGAACCACTTGCCGGTAACGGGCAAACCGGAATTATGGCAGAAAAACAAGCACTTGGGGAAGGGGCTGTAGCATCGTGCCGTATCGCTTGTATCACATGGATATGGATCCTACGCGTCACATCGCAGCCGGATCCTGCCGGTAGAACGAAGCCAGCGACTGGTATACGACCGGCCAGTGCCGCGCCAGCCCGCCTGGCTCGACAAAAAATGCTTCCGACGTCACGGCAAAGAACTCGCTCGCCGCTTCGCTGCCATACGGGTCGATGATGCGTAGCGCCGGCGGCAGCCGCTCGGGATGCTCCCAGTCGGACTCCTTGCGCGCGTCCCAGGCTTCGGCAAAGCGGTCGTACTCGGTCAGGAAGGTCTCCGCCCAGGCCTCGGCATCGATGTCCGGATGCAGCACGCGCGAAAACGGCGGCACGCCGTCGGGCTCGCCGTCGAGCATGTCGAGCTTGTGGGCGAACTCGTGGATGACCACGTTGTAGGTGTCGGCCGGCAGCTCATGGTCGCTGTCGATCCCGGCGCCGGGCGTATACACGTCCTGCCACGACAGGATCACCGGCCCGTGTTCCCATGCTTCGCCGCTGGCTTCTTCCACCACGCCGTGCACCAGCCCGATCTCGTCCTGCACGGTCCGGCGGATGATGAATTCGCCCGGGTACAGCACGATGCCGTGCCAGCCGCGATACCACGGCAGCCCCAGCTTCAGGATCGGCACGCAGGCCTGCACCGCGACGCTGACCACCATGTCGTCGACCAGCGGCAGGTCGTGCGCGGTGGAGTATTCCTTCTCGGCGATAAACAGCGTGGCCAGTTCGCGCAGCGCCGCCAGGTCTTCGCTGCCATAGCGCTGCACGAACGGCAGCCGGGCGACTGTGCGCGTCCACAGCGCGTCGGGAATCGCGTATTGCTCCAGCTTGCGCGCCCTGGAGCGGGTGCGCAGGAATGAGGTCAGTTTGCCGAGCATGGGGTAGCGCCGGTGCGCTGTGAAAATGATCGGAACATGAGCCGGCAATAAAAAAGGCGTGCCGTGGCACGCCTTCTTGTTCGACTTGCGGCGCTGCTGCAGCGAGGGCTTTAGCCGCCTCTGCGCATCATATCGAAAAACTCGGCGTTGTTCTTCGTGGCCTTCATCTTGTCCAGGATGAATTCCATCGCCTGCACTTCGTCCATGTCGGAGATGAACTTGCGCAGCACCCAGATCTTTTGCAGGATTTCCGGCTTGATCAGCAGTTCTTCGCGGCGGGTGCCGGACTTGTTCAGGTTGATCGACGGGTAGACGCGCTTCTCGGCGAGGCGGCGTTCCAGGTGCACTTCCATATTGCCGGTGCCCTTGAACTCTTCGTAGATCACGTCGTCCATGCGGCTGCCGGTTTCGATCAGCGCGGTGGCGACGATGGTCAGCGAGCCGCCTTCTTCCAGGTTACGGGCCGCGCCGAAGAAACGCTTCGGGCGCTGCAGCGCGTTGGCGTCGACACCGCCGGTCAGCACCTTGCCCGAGGCCGGCACCACGGTGTTGTAGGCGCGCGCCAGACGCGTGATGGAGTCCAGCAGGATCACCACGTCGCGCTTCAGTTCGACCAGGCGCTTGGCCTTTTCGATCACCATTTCGGCAACCTGGACGTGACGGATGGCCGGTTCGTCGAAGGTCGAGGCGACCACTTCGCCGCGCACCGAACGCATCATCTCGGTCACTTCTTCCGGGCGCTCGTCGATCAGCAGCACGAACAGGTCGGCTTCCGGATGATTGTTGGCGATCGCGTGTGCAATGTGTTGCAGCATCACGGTCTTGCCGGACTTGGGCGAGGCCACCAGCAGCGCGCGCTGGCCGCGGCCGATCGGCGCGATCATGTCGATGATGCGGCCGGTGATGTTTTCTTCCGCCTTGATTTCGCGTTCGAGCGTGAGCGGCCGGTTCGGGTGCAGCGGCGTCAGGTTCTCGAACATGATGCGGTTTTTGACCGCTTCGGGCGCCTGGCCGTTGACCTTGTCCACCTTCACCAGCGCAAAGTAGCGCTCGCCGTCCTTGGGTGTGCGCACTTCGCCTTCGATCGAGTCGCCGGTGTGCAGGTTGAAGCGGCGGATCTGGGACGGGCTGATGTAGATATCGTCCGTGCTGGCGAGATACGAGGTCTCCGGCGAGCGCAGGAAACCGAAGCCGTCAGGCAGAACTTCCAGCGTGCCGTCTCCATAGATGGTTTCGCCCATCTTGGCGCGCTTCTTCAGGATCGCAAACATCAGTTCCTGTTTGCGCATCCGCTGTGCGTTGTCGATCTCGAGCGTAGCCGCCATTTCGAGAAGCGCAGACACGTGAAGCGATTTGAGTTCTGTCAGGTGCATAGACGAGGGGTACAGATGGCCCGGACGGGCGAGACCTAAAGAGAAGGGGGGAAAAATGAGCGAACGCTCGGGGAGTTGTTGGTGGCATCTTAGCACAATCCGACCGGTGCGCCAGGGTGTGGCGCACGCACGTCGGATCGTGACAAAAAAAGCGGAACCGTTGCTCAGGTTCCGGCGCGCAGCTTACAGGTTGCCGTCGAGGAAGGCAGTCAGTTGCGACTTGGACAGTGCGCCGACCTTCTGGGCAGCGACCGCGCCGTTCTTGAACAGGATCAGCGTCGGGATGCCGCGGATGCCGAACTTGGCCGGCACCTGCTGGTTTTCATCGACATTGATCTTGGCAACCTGCAGCTTGTCGCCGTAGTCCTTGGCGACTTCGTCCAGGATCGGCGCGATCATCTTGCAGGGACCGCACCATTCGGCCCAGAAATCGAGCAGGACGGGCTTGTCGGACTGGAGGACGTCAGCGTCGAAGGAGGCGTCGCTCACATACTTGATTTGTTCGCTCATGGCGGAAAACCTCTGGTTTCGCTTTTATGTTGAAGGCTGGGCCGAACCGTTACCTTACACGAGATTGCGCGGACCCGTCGGGCGGCCCCTTTGCCGCCTGCTGGTTGGCTGTGGGGGCCGCTGCCGCGCCCGGTGCTGTCGATATGTTACCAGTTTGCCGATTTTCAAGACCGGCCCGGGCAAAGCAGTCGAAAGGCAGCGGCAACGGGATTAATTCTGCTGCATTCCGTCAATTCGTTGAAATGCTTATTTTCAATGGCACCGAGAGATTCACGCAATCGAGCGTGTGCCATCGGATGCACTTGAAGCGCGCACCGCGTTGTGACGAATCCGCGTGGCGGGCGCGTAGAATAGAAGCGGTCCCCGGCGCCGCCGTCCGCATCGCGCGCACCGCCGGACCATTCATGCGCCCCGCGCCACTGACAAGGTCATCGATATGAATACCGATCCCCGCAAGCCTTTGCAGCAGCCCGAGTCCGAGTCTGGCCAGGCGCCGGACGTAGACCACCTGAGCGACGCGCTGGACCATATCAGCAGTGCCGTCGAGACCAACAGCATCGCCAGCGGTGCGGCCAAGGGCCTGGTCTACAGCATCATCGAGACCCTGGGCACGCTGGTGGGCGACCCGGACCTGCCCGAGCATGCGCGCTCCGGCTATGAGGGGCTGCTCGAAACCGCGCGCGAGATCCGTGCGCGCCTGGAAAGCGGCCCGCGCTGAGCGCCACGCGCTTGCCTCGCATTGCCCCTGCCGGCCGCGCTGCAGGCCGGTGGCCACCTGTACTTGTTCCGTTGTTGCCTGACGCCTTCTCCGACCGACGCAGATCCCGCAGCCATGCCGGGCTGCGGCCCACGCGCCCCGCTTGCGCCAAATGACGTCGCTACGCTTTCGCCCTGGCCCTGATTTCCTCGACCAGGCGGCCACCGCTGCCTGGTTTTTTCTCGACCGCTGCGGCGCACCCGAGGCCGGCGCGCATGTGGTCGTGCCGACCGCCGCGCAGATCCCCGGCGTGCGCCAGGCACTGGATGCCGCAGCGCGCGCGGCAGGCCGCCCGCGGCTGTTGCCGCGCGTGCTGACGCTGGGCCATTGGCTGCTCGACCTGCCACCCGACGGCACGCCGGTGCGCAGCCATGCCGCGCGCCTGCTGGCGGTGCAGCAGGCGGTGCGCGGCCAGGACTGGCTGCGCCGCGCGTTCGGGGCGCAGAACGAGACCGCGGCATGGGGCCTGTCACAGACGCTGCTTGCGATTTGCGACGAGCTCAATGCGCGCTGGCTCGAAGACGAGGCCATCCGGGATGATGACGAGATCGACGGCGACGACCGCGCCGGCCTGCTGCAGGGCGCGCTGGAACGGACCTATTCGCACCTGTCGGAGCGCTTCCTCGGCGAAGAGGCGCGCATCGTGCTGGCATTCTGGCAGGCGCTGTCGGGACCGGACGATCCGCTGCCCGCGCGGCGCCGCGCCTTGCGCGAGCTGTCGCAGCAGCTGCGCGGCCCGGTGATCTGGATCGCGCCGACGCCGCCCACCCCGCTCGAAGCCGCGTTCCTGCGCGATGCCGCCGAACTGGTGCCGGTGCTGCAGGTCGGCTATGACTGGGCCGGGCAGGGTGAGGCCGACTGGTACCAGGCGCTGCTGGCACTCTGGCCGGAAGCGAGGATCGCCGACGAAGCCGACGACGGCGAAGCGGTCGCCCCGCCGCCTGCCATGCCGGCGTTGCCGCCGCAGCGTCCGGCCATCCGCGTGGTCGGCAGCGCGCGCTTCGAGGACGAGGCCGCGGCCGCAGCCGCGCAACTGGTGCAATGGCTCAACGAAGGCCGCCGCAATGTCGCGCTGGTCGCGCATGACCGTGTCGTGGCGCGGCGCGCGCGGGCGTTGCTGGGCCGCGCCGGGGCTCCCGTGCGCGACGAGACCGGCTGGAAGCTCTCCACCACGCGCGCGGCCGCCGCGCTGATGCGCTGGTTCGACCTGCTGGTGCGCGATGGCGACACCGCCGCGCTGCTGGACTTGCTCAAGAGCCCGTTCTGCCTGCCGGATGTTGCCGAGCGCGGCGCGGCCATCGCGCTGCTGGAGCGCCAGGTGCGGCGCGAGGGCATTACCGGCGGCTGGGCGCGGCTGCGCCAACTGTTCGGTAGCGAACCGACAACCGTGCCACAAGCGTCCGCAGAAGATGACGATCCGGGCGAGGCCCCGCGCCGCGCCGCACGAGGACTGATCGCCTTGCTTGCCAACGAAGCCGCGCGCTGGCCGCGCGGCCTCGCGCAGCATCCGCTCTCCGCCTGGCTGGAACGGCTCGATGGCATGCTCGACGGGCTCGGCATGCGCGCCACGCTGGCGGAGGACGATGCCGGCAGCCAGTTGCTCGACGCGCTGGCGCGGCTGCAAGAGCTGCCGCAGGACGAGACCGGCGGCCATGCCACGCTGTCGCAGGGCGAATTCCGCGCGATGCTGTCGGCGCTGCTCGAATCCGTCGCCTACAAGGAGCCGTCGGCCAGCGGCCCGGCGCGCATCACCATCCTGCCGCTGAATGGCGCGCGCATGCGGCGCTTCGAGGGCGTGGTGATTGTCGGCTGCGATGACGCGCAGCTGCCGTCAAGCGCCGCCGAGCTGATGTTCTTCTCCAACCAGATGCGGCGCGAGCTGGACCTGGAAGACCGCGAGGCCCGCTTCGCGCAACAGGCGCGCGACCTGGCCGAAGTGCTGCTGAACAACGCCGACGTGGTGATGACCTGGCAGCGTTACGGCAGCCGCGGCGAACCGCACCATGTGTCGGGCTGGATCGAGCGCCTGTCGGCGTGCTGCGCGCGCGGCGGCGTGAGCATCGAGGCGAGCGCTGCGCCGCAGGCGCACGAGACTTTTGCCGAGACCCGCGGCATGCCGGCGCCCGAAGCCGCGCCGGAGCTGGTGCCGGTGCGCTGGAGCGCGCAGGCCTACAACATGCTGCGCCGCTGTCCGTACCAGTTCTTTGCCGGCCGTATGCTGGGCCTGGCCGGGCTGGAAACGGTCAGCGACGAGCTGGAGAAGCGCGATATCGGCGAACACCTGCACCGCGTGCTGCTGCGCTACCACAAGGACCTGCAGGCGCGCCGCGAGCGCGGCGAAACGCTGGCAGAAGACGCGCGCCTCGCGCGCCTGCGCGAGATCTCCGACGACGTGTTCGGCGCGCTGATGGCCGAGGACGGCAATGCCATTGCCTACTACCGGCGCTGGCGCGAGGTGATGCCGTCCTACGTCGCCTGGCAGTCCGCGCGCGAGGCCGAGGGCTGGTTCTGGCGCGGCGGCGAGCTCGACGCCGGCATCGACCTGCCGATGCCGGACGGCCAGCCGCTGCGCCTGACCGGCCGTATCGACCGGCTCGACCAGGGCCCGGGCGGCGCGCATGCCGTGCTCGACTACAAGACGCAGAGCGCAACGCGGCTCAAGCGCAAGCTGGCCGAAATCGAGGAAGACTGCCAGTTGCCGTTCTACGGCCTGCTGCGCGCCGATGCGGTGGGCGGCAGCTGGGTGTCGCTGGAGGGCGCGCGTGAAGGCGCGCCTGCCGCGCAGCGCGAGGTCGGCCTGCCTGACTTCGGAGCCGCCGTTACCTGGTTGGAGCGCCAGATGCGCGACGACGTGATGCGGCTGCGCCAGGGCGCGAAGCTGCCCGCGTTCGGCGATGCCTCCGCCTGCCTGTATTGCACTGCCCGCGGCCTGTGCCGCAAGGGCTTCTGGGAATCCACCGCCGTGCCGGTGCTGACATCATGATGGTTCACGATCCACTCCACGCCCAGGTCCAGCCCTACCAGCGCGACGGCGAGCCCGTATCCGAGGCCGAGTTCACGCGCGCCGCCTGCGACCCCGCGCGCTCGGTGGTGGTCGAGGCCTGCGCCGGCAGCGGCAAGACCTGGCTGCTGGTGGCGCGGCTGGTGCGCCTGCTGCTGGCCGGCGCCGCGCCGCACGAGATCCTGGCCATCACCTTCACGCGCAAGGCCGCGGAAGAAATGCGCGACCGCCTGCTGGAAGTGCTGGCGCAACTCTCGCGCGACAGCGATGAGGACGTGGTCGCCGCGCTGGTGCAACGCGGCCTGACCCCGGATGCCGCACGCGAGGCGCTGCCGCGCGCGCGCCGCCTGCATGCGCAGGTGCTGGCCGCGCCAGGGCGCATGGCGATCGACACCTTCCATGGCTGGTTCGGCACGCTGCTGCGCGGCGCGCCGCTGGCGTCGGGCATCGTGCCGGGCGCTGCACTGCGCGAAGACGCGCTGCGCATGAAGCGCGAAGCCTGGGCCCCGGTCTGGCGCGCGCTGGCCACACCGCAATATGAAGACTTGCGCGCCGCGTGGGAGACGCTGGTCGATACCGTCGGCGACTTCCATGCGCGCGCGCTGCTCGACGCGATGTTCCACGCGCGCAGCGAATGGTGGGCGATGCAGGAGGGCGGCGACCCGCTGCAGGCGCTGTCCGATTGCCTCGGCGAAGACGCGCAGGGCGACGTGCTGCTGCAGGCGCTGTCCGACGAAGGCTGGCGCGATGCCTGCGAGACGCTGGCGCTGCGCCTGGGCGCAGGCGGCAAGACTGAGCAGACCCACGCCACCCGCATCACCGATGCGCTGATGGCGATCACCGCCTGGCGCGAAAGCGGCGCCCAGCCCGGCAAGGCGTGCGAGCGCGTGTTCGCGCTGCTGCGCGCCGCGTTCTTCACCACCGCGGGCGAACCGCGCTCGCTGCGGCGCACCGCCGCGCTGGTCAAGGCCGCCGGCGGCGAAGGCATGGTCGATGCGCTGATGGATGAACATGCGTCGATCTGCGCAATGCTCGACGATATCAGCGCACGCTGCTGCGAGGCCGCGGTGCTGGCGATCAACAAGGCGCTGTTCTGCATCGGCGATGCGCTGCTGACGCGCTACCAGCAGCACAAGCACGATCAGCGCGCGATGGACTTCGCCGATCTCGAATGGCAGGCCGCGCGCCTGATGTCCGACGAAGAAACCGCCACCTACCTGCAGGTGCGGCTCGATGCGCGCTACCGCCACCTGCTGCTGGACGAGTTCCAGGACACCAACCCGCTGCAGTGGCGCATCCTGCAGGGCTGGCTGGCTGGATATGCCGGCCTGGGAGAGCGGCCGACAGTGTTCCTGGTAGGCGACCCCAAGCAATCGATCTATCGCTTCCGGCGTGCCGATGCACGGCTGTTCGGCGCGGCCGGCGAGATGCTGCGCAGCGCGTTCGGCGCCACCGTGCTGCGCACCAACCGCACGCGGCGCAATTGTGCCGAGGTGCTGGACTGGGTCAACGCCGTGTTCGACACGGCGCACGCCGAGGGCCGCTATCCGTTGTACGCGACGCAGACCACGGCGCTTGCCGAAGGCGGGGGGCCGGTCTGGCTGCTGCCGCTGGTGGAGCCGGAGGACAAGGCGGAAGAGGCCGCGGACGACGCCGACGACGCGCAAGCCGACGAAGCCTCCACCCATCGCGACACGCTGCTGCAGCCGCGCCGGCAGGCCGGCGATTCGCTGCGGCTGGAAGAAGGCCGGCGCGTGGCCGCGTGGCTGCGCCAGGTGCGCGATTCGGTGCCGGTCCACGAAGGCGGCACCACGCGCTCCGCGCGCTGGAGCGACATGCACCTGCTGGTGCGCCGCAAGACCCACCTGGCCGACTACGAGCGCGCGCTGCGCGAGGCCGGCATTCCGTGCCTGAGCCCGCGCCGCGGGGGGCTGCTGGCCACGCTCGAGGCGCTGGACCTGTCGGCGCTGCTGGCGTTCCTGATGACGCCGGAATCGGACCTGGACCTCGCGCACGTGTTCAAGAGCCCGCTGGTCGGCGCCACCGACGACGACCTGTTGGCGCTGGCGCAGGTGGAGGGCGAGGGTAGCTGGTGGGCGCGCATCGAGGCGGGCGGCCTGCCGGAGCATGTCTCCGATGCGCTGCGCGAAGGCGTGCAGCGGCTGCGCCAGTGGCTGCGCATCGCCCCGCACCAGCCGGTGCATGACCTGATCGACCAGATCTTCCACGGTGGCGAAGTGCGCCGACGCTATGCCGAGGCCGCGCCGCCCGATATCCGCGAGCAGGTGCTGGCGAATCTCGATGCCTTCCTGAAGCTGTCGCTGGACCTGGATGGCGGCCGCTACCCGAGCCTGCCCAAGTTCATCGACGAACTGCAGGAAATCCGCCGCGGCGACGAAGGCGAAAGCCCCGACGAAGGCGGCATGGGCGAGAGCGCCGAAGACGTGGAGCCGGCCGAGGACGATCCCGCCTTTGCCGGCCTCGATGCCATCCATATCCTGACGGTGCACGCGGCCAAGGGCCTGGAGGCGCCATTCGTGGTGCTGCTCGACGCCAACCACAGCGAGCCCGCCGCCGACAAGGGCGGGATCCTGGTCGACTGGCCGCCGTCGTCGCCGGTGCCGCGGCATTTCTCGGCCTATGGCAAGCGCAGCGAGCGCGGGCTGGCGCGCGCGCCGCTGTTCGAGGCGGAGGTGGCGCTCACCGAGCGCGAGAACTGGAACCTGCTGTACGTGGCCATGACGCGTGCGCAGCAGGGCCTGCTGGTCAGTGGTGTCAAGGGCCGCGCCAGCCGCAGCAAGACGGACGATGCCAACACGGAGATCGCCGGGAGCTGGTATGTGCGGCTGCAGGCCGCGGGCGTTGGCGAGATGGTGCCGGCCTATCCCGGCGAACAAGCCGAGACCCGGGAGCGCGCCCCGACGCTGACGCGGCTGAGCGAGCCGGTGCGCTACACCGACTTCCGGCTGCGCTACCGCGATGCGGTCGACGCCGGCCCGGCGATTGTGTTCGGGGAAGAGGGCGTACCGGAAGCCGAGGACGAGTCCGAAGGCATCGTCTTCAACGCCGCTGCCGCGCGCCATGGCGAACTGGTGCACGCGCTGCTCGAACGCCTGACCCGCTATCCGGAAGCCTTCACCGGCATTCCGGACATCGACACCGTGCTGCGCTGGTTCCCGCTGTCGGGCGCGCACACCGCGCAGGCGCGCGAGTTGTGGCAGCAGCAGGTGGAAGAGGCGGTGACGGCGGTAAGCGCCATGCTGCAAGCGCCTGCGCTGGCGCCGCTGCTGACGGCAGCCGAGGCGCGTAATGAGGTCGAGCTGTATGACGCGCGCGGCCGGCTGCTGCGTATCGACCGGCTGGTGGAATTCGAGGATCGGGTGGTGATCGTCGACTACAAGCTGCGGCTGCTGCCGCAGGAGCATGCGAGCTATCGCGCGCAGCTCGGCCGCTATGTCGCGGCGGTTGCGCCGATGTTCCCGGGCAAGCGCATCGAGGCCGGCGTGGCCACCGCGGACGGCGAGTGGATTCCGGCCGAGCGCCTGGTGCAGCCCATGATGCAGCAGCAAGGCTCGCTGTTCTGATGCTGAGTCCCCACCGGACAGGGTGGAAAAATCGGCGCAAAATGGGCCGTACAACGCGCACGCGCTCCGGCCCGCTGTACTAAAGTGACAGGGACTGCGCTGCTAGCGACGGGCGCGTGCCGGATCCGGTCGGTAATCCGATGGGTATGACGTAAGCGGGGGAGGGTACAGCGGAGGGGAAGCGGAGGAGAAGTAGAGGTGGACGAGCCTGACCCTCGGCACTGGCGGAAAACGGCTGTGGCTGCTTCGTTCCCGACCTGACCAGGTTGACCGCGCCACCATGCGAGGAGGCCCGTCCGAGCGGCATTGTAACCCAGACCAGCAGGTCGCGTCGAATTCGCCTTAGCAGCGGCAGGTCATTGCCCGCGGCGAGACCTCCGCTTGATCTTGCGCAGGCAGGCCAGGCCACGGTGGCCCGACCATGACAGGCCGCCGCGATCTCTGTATCGCTGCGCGGCGCAGCGCGCAAGAGCTACTGCGAGCAGGAGCCAACGATTCACCCAACCCGCACAGCGTGGTGAGCCAACACATGAACGCAAACGACCAGATCATTCGCGGTGCCATGGCGCCGCAGGAAATCTCCACCGAAGTCCTGATCGAGAAGTACGCCAAGGGCGAAGAGCGCACCATTTCCGAGGTCAGGCAGCGCGTGGCGCGCGCGCTGGCGCAGGCCGAGCCCGAAGACCAGCGCGAGGCCTGGAGCGCGCGCTTCCTGTGGGCGCAGGAAAACGGCTTCGTGCCGGCAGGGCGCATCAACTCGGCGGCTGGCACCGGCATCCAGGCCACGCTGATCAACTGCTTCGTGCAGCCGGTGGGCGATTCCGTGTCGGAGCCGCGCGAAGGCCGCCCCAGCATCTACACCGCGGTGGCACAGGCCGCCGAAACCATGCGTCGCGGCGGCGGCGTGGGCTATGACTTCTCCGCGATCCGCCCGGCCGGCGCGCTGGTGCGGGCCACACATTCACGCGCGTCGGGACCGGTGTCGTTCATGAAGGTGTTCGATGCGTCGTGCGCCACGGTGGAATCCGCCGGCGCGCGCCGCGGCGCGCAGATGGGCGTGCTGCGCTGCGACCATCCGGATATTGAGAGCTTTATCCACGCCAAGGACAAGGGCGAGCTCAGCAATTTCAATATCTCGATCGGCGTCACCGACGAGTTCATGCAGGCGGTGCAGGCCGACGCCGAAGTCGAGCTGGTGCATGAGGCCGAGCCGGGCGCCGACATGATCGCCGCCGGCGCCTATCGCCGCGACGACGGCCAGTGGGTCTACCGGCGCGTGCCGGCGCGCCACCTGTGGGACCAGGTCATGCAGGCGACCTACGACCATGCCGAGCCGGGCATCCTGTTCCTGTCGCGCATCAACGCCGACAACAACCTCTATTACTGCGAGCGCATCGAGGCCACCAACCCTTGCGCCGAGCAGCCGCTGCCGCCGTATGGCTGCTGCTGCCTGGGCTCGGTCAACCTGACGCGCTTCGTGCGCCAGCCGTTCACGCCGCAGGCCGGCTTCGATTTCGATGCGTTTGCCGAGGTGGTGCGCGTGTCCACGCGCATGCTCGACAACGTGCTCGACGTGACCTTCTGGCCGTTGCCCGAACAACAGGCCGAGGCCCACGCCAAGCGCCGCGTCGGCCTGGGTTTCCTCGGCCTGGGCAGCGCGCTGGTGATGCTGGGCCTGCGCTACGACACCGAACCGGCGCGCAAGCTGGCGGCGCAGATCGCCGAGCGCATGCGCGACGAGGCCTACCTGGCCTCGACCGGACTGGCGGTGGAGAAGGGCGCCTTCCCGTTGTTCGATGCCGGCGCCTACCTGCAGAGCGGATTTGCCAGCCGGCTGCCCGAACCGGTGCGCGAAGCCATCGCGCGGCACGGCCTGCGCAATTCGCACCTGCTGTCGATCGCGCCGACCGGCACCATCACGCTGGCCTTTGCCGACAACGCCTCCAACGGCATCGAGCCGGCGTTCTCGTGGACCTACAACCGCAAGAAGCGGATGCCGGACAACAGCTACCGCAGCTTCGAGGTGGCGGACCATGCCTGGCGGCTCTACCGTCACATGGGCGCCGACATGGCCCAGCTTCCGGACGCGTTCGTCACGGCCTTGCAGATGTCGGCGCTCGACCATATGCGCATGCTGGAGGCGGTCCAGCCCTGTATCGACACCAGCATCAGCAAGACCGTCAACGTGCCGGAGGACTATCCGTATGAAGCCTTCCGCAACCTTTACCTGGAAGCCTGGCAGGCGAGCCTGAAGGGCCTGGCGACCTACCGCCCCAATTCGGTGCTGGGTGCGGTGCTGTCGGTGGAGGCGCCGGCATCGCCCGGGGCGGCCGTGGCCGATGACAATCCGCTGGTGCGGCCTTTCAACAGCCGCCCGGTAGGCGACCTGGAGGGCGTGACCTCCAAGGTGGAGTACCTGACCTATGAAGGCCACAAGACCGTCTACCTGACCGTCAATTTCATGCGCGTGCCCGGCGTGGTCGACGGCAGGCCGGTGGCGATCGAGCGCCCGGTGGAGTTCTTCATGCCGGCGGGGCAGCGCAGCGAAGGCCAGCAGTGGATCACCTCGACCATGCGGCTGCTGTCGATGGTGGCGCGCTCGGGCGGCTCGGTGGCCAAGGCGCTGGCCGACATGCGCAACGTGGTGTGGGACAAGGGCACGGTGCGCTATGGCACGCTGGTGCGCCAGGACGGCACCGAGGTGCCGCGTTTCCATGACTCGGAGGTGGCCGCGCTCGGCTACGCGCTGCAGCGCATCCTGATCAAGCGCGGCTTCCTCGATGCCGAAGGCGGGCAGGTGCCGGTGGCGGCGCTGGCGGCGCGGCTCGCGCAGCGCGATGGCGGCGGGGCGGCGCTTGCCGCCGAAGTGGACGCTGGCGTCCAGGCCGGCGCCGGGGTGGTCACGCCCGGCGTCGGCACCGGCAAGCCTTGCCCGGAGTGTGGCGCGCACGCCCTGCACAAGGTCGACGGCTGTGCGAAATGCGCCAATTGCGGCTACGTGGGCGAGTGCGGCTGAAGCCTGCTGCGGGGCCCTGGTGGCGGGCATCCCTGGCAAGCAGCAAAGTCCAGGGCCCCGGCAGGCTCCGGGCGGTCGCCATTTGCTACAATCGCCGCCATGAGTTATCAAGTTCTAGCGCGCAAATGGCGCCCCAGGGATTTCACCACGCTGGTCGGCCAGGAGCACGTGGTCCGCGCGCTCACGCACGCGCTGGAACAGCAGCGGCTGCACCATGCCTACCTGTTCACCGGCACGCGCGGGGTCGGCAAGACCACGCTCTCGCGGATCCTGGCCAAGGCCCTGAACTGCACCGGCGCTGACGGCAACGGTGGCATCACCGCCCAGCCGTGCGGAGTCTGCAAGGCCTGCACCGAGATCGACAGCGGCCGCTTCGTCGACTACATCGAGATGGACGCCGCCTCCAACCGCGGCGTCGACGAGATGGCGCAGCTGCTCGACAAGGCGGTCTACGCGCCGGGCACCGGGCGCTTCAAGGTCTATATGATCGACGAAGTGCACATGCTGACCAACCACGCCTTCAACGCCATGCTGAAGACGCTGGAGGAGCCGCCCGGGCACGTCAAGTTCATCCTCGCCACCACCGATCCGCAGAAGATCCCGGTCACGGTGCTGTCGCGCTGCCTGCAGTTCAACCTCAAGCAGATGCCGCCCGGGCATATCGTCTCGCACCTGGACCATATCCTGGCGCAGGAAGGCATTGGCCACGACGGCAACGCCCTGCGGCTGCTGGCCCAGGCCGCGCACGGCTCGATGCGCGACGCGCTGTCGCTGACCGACCAGGCCATCGCCTACAGCGCGGGCCAGGTCTCGGAAGAGGCGGTGCGCGGCATGCTGGGCGCGATCGACCAGGGCTACCTGGTGCAGCTGCTCGACGCGCTCGCCGCCGAGGACGGCGCGGCCATGATGGGCATCGCCGATGCCATGGCCGACCGCAGCCTGTCGTTCGCCGGCGCGCTGCAGGACCTGGGCTCGCTGCTGCACAAGGTGGCGCTGGCGCAGGCCGTGCCGGCCTCGGTGCAGGACGAATGGCCGGAAGCGGACGATGTGCGCCGCCTGGCGGGCGTGTTCGATGCGCAGGAAGTGCAGCTGTTCTACCAGATTGCCAACCTCGGCCGCAGCGAGCTGGCGCTCGCGCCGGACGAGTACGCCGGTTTCACCATGACGCTGCTGCGCATGCTGGCGTTCCGGCCGTCGTCGGCGCCGGAGCCGTCGCCCCCGCCGCCGGCCATGGCGCAAGGGCAGGGCGGCGGTGCCGCGCCGTCGCGTCCGCGCAGCGCGGCGCTGGCGGCCGGGCCTGCCGAAACCCGTCATGCGACCGCCGCGGCAAGTCCCGTGACGGCGGCCCCTGCGGCCCCGGCAGCGCCGGCGACGGCAGCGGCGATGCCCGCCGCGGCAAGACCAGCCGCGCCGGCACCCGCCGCACAGCCGCAACCGGCCGCCGAACCCACCGCGCCGGCACGCCCTGCGCCTGACGCTGCCATGTCGCCGGCACGCGCTGCGCTGGCCGCCGCACGCCAGGCCTCCGCCGCCCGCGGTGGTGCCCGCAACGCGCCGGCGCCGGCCATGCCGGCAGCACCCGCCGCCGCGCAGCGCCCGCCGGCCCAGCCCTTGCGCGCGCCCGGTGCCGCGGCAGTAAGCCGTCCGGCAGCGCCGTCCGCTCCGTCTGCTCCCCCGACAAGGCCGCCGGCCCAGCCGTCTGCACAGCCTGCCCCGCAACAACCGTCCGCGCCGGCCGCAAGGCCCGCGCCGAAGCCCGCCGCGCGCCAGCCCGAGCCGGAATCGGTGCCGCCATGGGAAATGGCGGGCGGCAGCGATGTGCCGCCGTGGGAAGACCTGCCGCCCGACCTGCCGGTCATCGGCCCCTACGACAGCGACCCGGGCTACAGCGACAACGGCTTCAGCGAACCGGTTTCGCGAGCCGCCCCGCGCAACGGCGCGGCACGGCCTGCAAGCCCGGCCGCGCGTGAAGCCGAGCCGGTGCGCGAAGCCGCGCAATCCGCGCCGGCGCCATATGCCGCCCCGCCCGAGCCCGCCAAATATGTCGCCCCGCGCCCGCCCGCAGCGGGCGAGGACGGCACGCCCCCGGTCTTTACCGGCGAGTGGCCGGCACTGGCTGCCGGCCTGCCCTTGAAGGGCCTGGCGCAGCAACTGGCCCACCAGAGCGAACTGACACAGGTGGTCGGGCGTACCTTCCACCTGCGCATCCCGGTCGCGGCCCTGGGCGAGAACGGCGTGGCCGAGCGGCTGCAGCAGGCGCTGTGCGATCACTTCGGCGAGCCGGTGCGCGTGGCCTGCGAAGTGGGCGGGGTCTCGGTTACCGCGGCGGCAGCCGATGCCGAGGCCCGTGCCGAGCGCCAGCGCCAGGCCGAGGCCGTGATCGAGGCCGATCCCTTCGTGCAGGGGCTGCTGCGCGACTTCGGCGGCCAGATCGTGCCCGGTTCGATCCAGCCGCGCGCTGCCTGACCGGGCCCGCGCAGAACGCCGCCGGCACTTGCCTTACCGAATTTCCACCACCGAATTTCTTACCGAATCCAGGAGCGTTCCATCATGATGAAAGGTCAACTCGCCGGGCTGATGAAGCAAGCCCAGCAGATGCAGGAAAACATGAAGAAGATGCAGGAGCAACTGGCCCAGATCGAGGTCGAGGGCCAGTCCGGCGCCGGCCTCGTCAAGGTGGTCATGACCTGCAAGAACGACGTCAAGCGCGTGACCATCGACCCCAGCCTGCTGGCCGAGGGCGAGGAAAAGGAGCTGCTGGAAGACCTGGTCGCCGCCGCCTTCAACGACGCCGTGCGCAAGGCCGAAGCCACCACGCAGGAAAAGATGGGCTCGATGACCTCGGGCCTGCCGCTGCCCCCGGGCTTCAAGCTGCCGTTCTGAAGACTACCGTGAAGGCTTCGTCGCCGACTTCGCTGCAGGCGCTGGTCGAGGCGCTGCGGGTGCTGCCCGGCGTCGGGCCCAAGTCCGCCCAGCGCATGGCCTACCACCTGCTGCAGCACGACCGCGAGGGCGCGCGCAAGCTGGGCGACGCGCTGCGCGGCGCGGCGGACCATATCCGCCACTGCCAGCGCTGCAACACCTTCACCGAGCAGGAGATCTGCGCGACCTGCCTGGACGACCGCCGCGACGCCTCGCAGCTGTGCGTGGTGGAAACGCCGGCCGACCAGGTGATGATCGAGCAGACCCTGACCTACCGCGGCAAGTACTTCGTGCTGATGGGGCGGCTGTCGCCGCTGGACGGCATCGGCCCGCGCGAGATCCACCTGGACCGGCTGCTGGCGCGTGCCACCGAGCCGGATCTGGGCGGGCCGGTCGGCGAAGTCATCGTCGCCACCAACTTCACCAGCGAAGGCGAGGCCACCGCGCATTACATCGGCGAGATGCTGAAGGCGCGCGGCCTCAAGGTGTCGCGCCTGGCGCGCGGCGTGCCGGTCGGCGGCGAGCTGGAATACGTAGACGCCGGCACCATCGCCCGCGCGGTGATGGACCGCCGCAACCTGTGAGCCGGATCGCGCGAGGCTGCACGCCCGCGCTTCGATCGACCGGATCTTCTCTCCGCTCCCTGCCTGCCCCATGAACCTGGCCCGCTTCGATCTCGTCACGCTTGGCTTGTTCGTGGCCGTGGCCCGGCAGGGCAGCATCTCGGCCGGCGCACGCCAGTCGCACCTGGCCGTGGCCGCCGCCAGCAAGCGCATTTCCGACCTGGAAACCGCGGTGGGTGCGCCGCTGTTTTTCCGTCATGCCGCCGGCGTGCAGCTGACCGAGGCCGGCCAGGCTTGCTTCCACCATGCGCTGACCATCCTGCAGGACGTCGAGCGCATGGCCGGCGTGATGTCGGACTACGCCTCCGGCGTGCGCGGGCAGGTGCGCGTGTGCGCCAATACCTCGGCCATCACGCAGTTCCTGCCTGACGACCTGGCGTCGTTCATGCAGCACCATCCCACCATCCGCATCGAGCTGGAAGAGCAGAACAGCCGCGACATCGTCGCCGCGCTGATCGAGAACCGCGCCGACGTCGGCATCTTTGCCGACCGCACCCCTGCGGCCGGGCTGATGACAATCGAGTACCGGCAGGACGAGCTGGTCATCATCACGCCGCCCAACCATCCGCTCGCCGCGCGTGGCCCGGTGCGCTACGCCGATACACTGGAATTCGACTTCGTCAGCCTGCCGCAGGAGACCTCGCTGGCAGCGCGCCTGCTCGAGGAGAGCAGCCGGCTGGACCGGCCGTTCCGCCTGCGCATCCAGGTGCGCAGCTTCGACGCCATGTGCCGCATGGTGATGGCAGGCCTGGGCGTGGGCGTATTGCCGCGCATCGCGGCCGAGCCGCACGTCAAGTCGATGGGCCTGTCGCTGGTGTCGCTGCAGGACGCCTGGGCGCGCCGCTCGCTGCTGATCGGGCTGCGCGACCCGGCCGGGCTGACGGTGTCGGCGCGGCTGCTGATCACCCACCTGTGCGGGGACCGGGCGCCGTTCTGACGCCCTGGCGCTGAGGCGCCACCGGAGCCTTTCGCGTTCCGAGAAAGCCCGCTTCTCCGATTGCCGATTCCTGGCGGGCCCCTGCTGGGGCACACTCCGTTCGAACGCAATGTATGACAAGCCAGTCATTGGGCTTGCCGCACTGCAACAAGACAGACAGACCGAACGGAGACACCCCATGGCGCAACAGATCCTCGAGGGCATTCGCGTCCTCGAACTCGGACAACTCATCGCCGGCCCCTTCGCCGCCAAGACCCTGGCCGACTTCGGCGCCCACATCATCAAGGTGGAGCCGCCGGGGCAGGGCGACCCGCTGCGCAAATGGCGCATGCTGCATGAAGGTACTTCGGTCTGGTGGGAAGCGCAGTCGCGCAACAAGGAATCGATCTGCATCGACCTGCGCCAGCCGGAAGGGCAGGCGCTGGTGCGCAAGCTGGCCGCCGAGGCCGACGTGCTGATCGAGAACTTCCGTCCCGGCACCATGGAGAAGTGGGGCCTGGGCTGGGACGTGCTGCATGCCGACAACCCGCGCCTGATCATGCTGCGCGTGTCGGGCTACGGCCAGACCGGTCCGAAGAAGGACGAGCCCGGCTTTGCCGCGGTGGCCGAGGCCATGGCGGGCCTGCGCCACCTGACCGGCGAGCCGGGCCGCGCCCCGGTGCGCGCCGGGCTGTCGCTGGGCGATACCATCGCCGGCCTGCACGGCGCCATGGGCGTGCTGCTGGCGCTGTACCAGCGCGATGCGCGCGGCGGCGAAGGCCAGGTCATCGACGTGGCGCTTTACGAGTCGCTGTTCAACCTGAGCGAAAGCCTGCTGCCGGAATACTCGGCCTTTGGCGCGGTGCGCCAGCCCGCCGGCGGCGCGCTGCCGGGCATCGCCCCGTCCAATGCCTATCCCTGCGCCAGCGGCGAATACGTGCTGGTGGCGGCCAACGGCGACGCCATCTTCAAGCGCATGATGCAGGCCATCGGCCGGCCCGACCTGGCCGACGATCCGGCGCTGGCGCAGAACGATGGCCGGGTGAAACGGGTCGACGAGATCGATGCCGCCATCGCCGCCTGGACCCGCACGCAGACAGTGGACTCGGCTTTGGCGCTGCTGCGCGAGGCGCAGGTGCCGTCGGGCCGTATCTATACCGTCAAGGACATTGCCGAAGACCCGCACTACCGCGCCCGCGGCGTGATCGAGTCGGTGACCTCGGCTGGCGGGCTGACGGTGGAGGTCCCGGGTGTGGTGCCGAAGCTGTCGGGCAGCCCCGGTGCCATCCATGACCGTGCGCCGACGCTCGGCGAGCATACCGATGCGGTGCTGAAGCAGGCAGGCTTCGATGACGCCGCCATCGCCGACCTGCGCGCGCGCAAGGTGATCGCATGAGCGCCGCCACCAAACTGCGCGGCCCCGCCCGCGTCGAGATCAATGAAGTCGCGCCGCGCGATGGCCTGCAGATCGAGCCGCTGGTGGTGCCGACCGACGCCAAGGTCGCCTTCCTCGACGCGCTGTCGGCCTGCGGCTTCGCCCGCATCGAGGCCACCTCGTTAACCTCGGCCCGTGCCATCCCCGCGCTGGCCGATGCCGAGGCGCTGATGCACCGCATGCAGCGCCATCCGGGCGTGCGCTACACCGCGCTGGTGCCCAACCTGCGCGGGCTGGAGCGCGCGCTGTCGTGCCGGCCGGACGAGGTCAACCTGGTGATGTCGGTCAGCGAGACCCACAACCGCGCCAACCTGCGTATGACGCGCCAGCAGTCGCAGGACCAGTTGCTGGCGATGATCGATGCCGCAGGCGCTGCAGGCGTGCCCGTCAACGTGTCGCTGTCTACGGTGTTCGGCTGCCCCTTCGAGGCCGAGGTCGAGACCGCCGCGGTGATGGCACTGGCCACGCGCTTTGCCGATGCCGGCGCGGCCGGCATCACGCTGTGCGACACCACCGGCATGGCGTATCCCACGCAGGTCGCGGCGCTGTGCGCACAGTTCCAGTCCGCGCTGCCCGATACCGGCCTGACCATCCACCTGCACAACACCCGCGGCATGGGCCTGGCCAATGCCGTGGCCGCGTGGCAGACCGGCGTGACCCGCTTCGACGCGGCGGCCGGCGGCCTGGGCGGCTGCCCGTATGCGCCCGGTGCCAGCGGCAATGTCAGCACCGAAGACCTGGTCCACATGTTCGACTGCATGGGCGTCGAGACCGGCGTCGACCTGGGCGCGCTGCTCGACGTGGTGGCCGGCATGCCGGCGCTGGTCGGGCGCGATATCCACAGCCAGTTGCTGAGCGCCGGCCCGCGCCTGCGCACGCACCAGCCGCCAGCCTGGCTGGCGGAGCACTTCGCCGGGCAGCCATAGCCTGTCGATCCCTGCGGCGATCTTGCCGCGGCAATACAAGAACAACGCATCTATCTCTAAGAGATAACGGAGACCCTCATGAAGCAATCCCTTCAACACAAGCTCGCCATGCCCGCACGGCGCAAGGCCGTGGCCGCCACGCTGGCGGCGCTGGGTGCGGCCTGGCTCGCACCCGCCGCGCTGGCGCAGGACGGCAGCTATCCCAACCGGCCGGTGACGCTGGTGGTATCGGCCGCCGCCGGCGGCACCACCGACCTGGCGGCACGGATGATCTCGGAGCCGCTGGCCAAGGCGCTCGGCCAGCCGGTGGTGGTGGACAACCGCCCCGGCGGCAGCGGCGGCATCGCCGCACAGTTGGTGGCGCGCGCCAAGCCGGACGGCTACACGCTGATGTTGCAGTACTCGGGCTACCACGTGATCACGCCGCTGCTGATCAAGAACCTGTCGTGGGACCCGGTCAAGGACTTCGCGCCGGTGGCCAATATCCTGTCGGCGCCGCAGGTGCTGGTGGTGCGCCCGAGCCTGCCGGTCAAGACGCTGAAGGAACTGGTGGCGTACGCCAAGGCCAATCCGGACAAGCTCAACTACGCCTCGTCGGGCAACGGCTCGCTGCAGCACGTGTCGACCGAACTGCTGAACCAGATGGCCGGCACGAAAATCACGCACGTGCCGTACAAGGGCACCGGCCCGGCCATGACCGACCTGCTGGGTGGTTCGGTCGACCTGACCATCACCACGCCGCCGCCGCTGATGGGTCATATCGCCGCCGGCAAGCTGCGCCCGCTGGTGGTGACCAGCAAGACCCGCCTGCCCAGCCTGAAAGACGTGCCGTCGGCGCCTGAGGCCGGCTACCCTGACCTGGACGTGTCGTCGTGGTTCGCGATGTACGCGCCGGCGGGCACGCCCAAGGCGGTGATCGACAAGCTCACCGGCGAGATCGACAAGATCATGCGCACCGAAGCCTTCCGCAAGAAGGCCGAGGAACTGGGCGCCGAGGCCAAGTACATGAACCCGCAGCAACTGGCGCAATACCAGAAGGCTGAGCTGGAGCGCTGGGCCAAGGTGATCAAGTCCGCCAACATCCACGCCGAATAAGGAAGAACGCGGCAAGGTGATCGAAAGGTCAGGGCGCTACTCTCGCGGGTTTGCCTGCGGGGCCGGGTTCGCTAGGTATTGATACCGATGCGGACCCGCGATCCGTCCGGTAGCATCGCAATTTGCCGCACGGCGGCGCGCCCCCTCGCCACGGCTTCGGCTGCGCCGCAGTTCTAGTCCAAACGGGTAGGAGATACGCATGTATAACAAGAAATTCTGGAAACAATTCCTGATCGCGCTGGCGCTGTTCCTGGCCGGATGGTTCACCTTCGGCTATGCGCAGGCGCAGGGCAAGCCGGAGAAGAGCAAGGTCACCATCGCGGTGGGCGGCAAGAACCTGTTCTACTACCTGCCGCTGACCATCGCCGAGCGCCTGGGCTACTTCAAGGAAGAAGGCCTGGACGTCGAGATCGTCGACTTCGCCGGCGGCGCCAAGGCGCTGCAGGCCGTGGTGGGCGGCAGCGCCGACGTGGTCTCGGGCGCGTACGAGCACACCATCAACCTGCAGGCCAAGGGCCAGCGCTACCAGGAATTCGTGCTGCAGGGCCGCGCGCCGCAGATCGTGCTGGTGGTGTCGAACAAGACCATGCCCAACTTCAAGTCGATCGCCGACCTGAAGGGCAAGAAGATCGGCGTGACCGCGCCGGGCTCATCGACCAATATGATGGCCAACTTCGTGCTGGCCAAGTCCGGGCTCAAGCCGTCGGATGTGTCGTTTATCGGCGTGGGCGCCAGCGCCGGCGCGGTGGCCGCGATGCGTTCGGGCCAGATCGACGCGATGGCCAACCTGGATCCGGTGATCTCGATGCTGACGCAGAAGAACGAAGTGCGCATCGCCTCGGACACCCGTACGCTCAAGGACACCCAGGCGGTGTTCGGCGGCAACATGCCGTCAGGCTGCCTGTACGCGTCGCAGTCCTTTATCCAGCAGAACCCCAACACCACCCAGGCGCTGACCAATGCCATGGTGCGCGCGCTCAAGTGGCTGCAGAAGGCGGGCCCGTCGGATATCGTCAAGACCGTGCCGGAAAGCTACCTGCTGGGTGACCGCGCGCTGTACCTGGCCGCGTGGGAAAAGGTCAAGGAAGCGATCTCGCCGGACGGCACCATGCCGGCCGACGGCCCGCGCACCGCGCTGAACGCGCTGAGCCAGTTCGACGCCGAGCTGAAGGGCAAGTCGGTCAAGCTGGAAGAGACCTATACCAACGCCTTCGTGCAGAAGGCCAACGCCAAGTACAAGTAAATACCCTTGCCGTCGATCTCATCGGCCCGCTGCCCGCAGCGGGCCTTTGCTTTGCGGCACTGACGGCCAATCCACCATCACCCGCCCGCGCCGCGCCCCCGGCGCCGCCACGGCGGGACTGAGACGGTTCACCATGAGCATTCCCGCACTTTCCCTCGACAAGGTCACCTGCACCTTTGTCTCGCGTGATGATCGCAGCCAGCGCTATACCGCGGTCAAGGACGTCACGCTGTCGATCCAGCCCGGCGAGTTTGTATCCGTGGTCGGCCCGACCGGCTGCGGCAAGTCCACGCTGCTGAACGTCGGCGCCGGCCTGCTGGAGCCTTCCAGCGGCGAAGTGCGCGTGTTCGGCGAACCGCTGCGCGGCATCAACCGGCGCGCCGGCTACATGTTCCAGACCGAGGCGCTGATGCCCTGGCGCAGCGCGCTTGACAACGTCGTCGCCGGCCTCGAGTTCTGCGGCGTGGCGCGTGCCGACGCCGTGCAGCAGGGCGAGGAATGGCTGCGCCGCGTCGGCCTGGGCGGCTTCGGCGACCGCTATCCGCACCAGCTCTCGGGCGGCATGCGCAAGCGTGTGGCCCTGGCGCAGACGCTGGTGCTGGATCCGGACATTATCCTGATGGACGAGCCGTTCTCCGCGCTCGATATCCAGACGCGCCAGCTGATGGAAAACGAGGTGCTCGACCTGTGGGCCGCCAAGCGCAAGGCGGTGCTGTTCATCACCCACGACCTGGACGAAGCCATCGCCATGAGCGACCGTGTGGTGGTGTTGTCGGCCGGGCCGGCCACGCACCCGATCGGCGAGTTCGCGATCGACCTGCCGCGCCCGCGCGACGTGGCCGAGATCCGCAACCATCCGCGCTTTGTCGAACTGCACGCCGCGATCTGGGACGTGCTGCGCGAAGAAGTGCTCAAGGGCTATGCCCAGCAGCTCAAGGTGGCCTGAGCCTCCCCATCACAACAAGACCTGAATCCCGATGGCATTCCGTAACGACTCCAAGGGCATGCTGCGCGTGTGGCAGCTGCTCGTCCTGGTGGTGATCCTCGGCGTGTGGCACCTGGCCACGCGCTCGCAACAGGTCGCCTTCTTCTTCGGCGAGCCGCTGATGGTGGCGCAGCGCATCTGGAACTGGTTTATCGTCGAGCGCGATATCTACCTGCACCTGGGCGTGACGCTGATCGAGACCGTGCTGGCCTTCGGCATCGGCACGGTGGCGGGTCTGGGCGTGGGCCTGTGGCTGGCGCTGAGCCCGCTGACCTCGGCCATCCTCGATCCCTACGTGAAGGCGATGAACTCGATGCCGCGCGTGATCCTGGCGCCGATCTTCGCAGTGTGGTTCGGCCTGGGCATCTGGTCCAAGGTGGCGCTGGCGGTGACGCTGGTGTTCTTTATCGTCTTCTTCAACGTCTACCAGGGCGTCAAGGAAGTGAGCCCGGTGGTGCTGGCCAATGCGCGCATGCTGGGGGCCAACCAGCAGCAGCTGCTGCGGCATGTGTACCTGCCGAGCGCAACCAGCTGGGTGTTCTCGTCGCTGCATACCTCGGTGGGCCTGGCCTTCGTCGGCGCGGTGGTGGGCGAGTACCTGGGCTCGGCGCGCGGCGTGGGCTACCTGATCCTGCAGGCCGAAGGCACTTTCGACATCAATACCGTGTTTGCCGGCATCGTGGTGCTGACGGCGTTTGCGCTGGTGCTGGACTGGATGGTGGGGCTGGTCGAGAAGCGGCTGATGAAGTGGCAGCCGACGAGCGGGGAGACGGAGAAGCTCTGAGGCAAGCGATCTGACAGGGGAGCACAAAACAGCGGTTTGAAAGCCTGAGGCTCAGAACTCAGGCGGCTGCCCCGTCTCATCCTCGGCCGCCCCAAAGCACACCGACACCGTCAGCCCCCCACCCGCCGTATCCCCCAGCGCCACCGTCGCCGCGTGCAGCCGCGCAATCTCGCGCACGATCGACAACCCCAGCCCGGTGCCCTCCACTGACTGCCCGCTCTCGCCACGATAGAAACGCCGGAACACCGCATCGCGCTCGGCCGGCGCGATGCCCGGGCCGTTGTCCACCACCTGCAGCAGCGGCAGGCCGCCCGCGTGCGCCACGCGCACGGTGACCACCGCGCCGCGGCCGGCGTAGCGGATCGCGTTGTCGATCAGGTTGCCCGTCATCTCCTGCAGCAGCTCGGCCTGGCCATTGACCTCCACCGGCCCCTCCTGCTCGAAGCCGAGGTCCGCCTCGCTGCCGCGCGCCACCGGTGCCCAATCCAGCGCCACGCCCTGCGCCAGCGTATCCAGCCGCAGCGGCCTGAGCGCGGGGACATAACCTGCATCGGGCTCGAGCCGCGACAGCGACAGCAACTGCTGCACGCCCTTGGACGCATGGCGCACGGTGCCGTGCAGCAGCCGCATATGCTCGCGCACGCGTTCGCCATCGCGCTCGCGCAGCGCCAGTTCGGATTGCGCCTGGATAATCGCCAGCGGCGTCTTGAGCTGGTGCGCGGCATCGGCAAAGAAACGCTTGCGCGCCTGCACCATGCGGTAGAGCCGGTCCATATACTGGTTCAGCGCCTGTACCAGCGGCTTCATCTCGGCGGGCAGGTCTTTCTGCTCGATCGGGTCGAGCTGCGTGCCGCGCTGCGCGACGGTATCGGAAAGCCGGTTCAGCGGCCGCAGCCCGCGCCGCACGCCGAACCAGACGATGCCCAGCGCCAGCGTCACCAGCATCAGCTCCTGCAGCAGCGAGCCGACCAGGATGTCGCGCGCCAGCAGCAAGCGCGGCTCGATGGTCTCGCCTACCAGCACCCACACCAGCCGCGTGCGTGCCGAGCCCACGTCGTGCACCGGCAGCGGTTGCGCCGCCATGCGCAGCGGCTGCTCGCGGAACACCGTGTCGTAGAACACGGTGCGGTACAGCTGCGTCGGCGACTGCCCCGGCATCGGTAAATCGTCGTAGCCGGTCACGGTGGCGCCGTCCTCGTCGCGGATGCGGTAGTAGATATGCGGGCCGGCCTTGTCGTCAAAGACCTCCAGCGCCAGGTTGGGCAGGTCGACCTCGAGCCGGCCCTCGCGCAGCCGGATGCCTTCGCGCATCGCGCGCAGCGATGCTTCCAGCGTGCGGTCAAAGGCGGTATGCGCGGCCGACATGGCGCGCTCATACGTCAGCCACGCATCGAAGGCGAGCAGGCCCATCAGCGGCAGCAACAGCCACAGCGACAGCTGCAGCCGCAGGCTGGGGGCCTGGCGCGGAATCTTCATGGTGCGATGGCGGCGTATTGGCGGATCACGCCGCCGCCGGCCGCGACTCGAGCAGGTAGCCCAGCCCGCGCAGCGTGACGATGGCCACGCCGCTGCCGTCGAGTTTCTTGCGCAGCCGGTGCACGTAGATCTCGATCGCGTCGGGGTTGACCGACTCGTCGATGCCGAAGATTTTCTCCGACAGCGCCGCCTTGTTGACCGCGCGGCCGTCGCGCAGCATCAGCACCTCGAGCACGGCGCGCTCGCGCCCGGTCAGCGGCAGCAGTTCGCCATGCAGCAGGAAGGCGCGGCTGACGCTGTCGTAGTGCAGCGGGCCGCAGGCGATCTGCGTGCTCTCGTGCCCGTGGGCACGCCGGATCAGCGCGCGGGCGCGCGCTTCCAGTTCGGACAGGTCGAAGGGCTTGGCCAGGTAGTCGTCGGCGCCCAGGTCCAGGCCGCGCACGCGGTCTTCCACCGAACCGTGTGCGGTCAGGATCAGCACCGGCAGCGGGTTGCGGCGCTGGCGCAGCCGGCGCAGCACTTCCAGGCCGTCCATGCCGGGCAGGCCCAGGTCCAGAATCAGCAGGGCGTAATCCTGCGTGCACAGCAGGTTGTCGGCGCTGCGGCCGTCGTGCATGCAATCGACCGTGAAGCCGGCCTGGCTCAGGGCCTGGCTCAGGGAGTTGGCCAGCATCACATTGTCTTCGGCAAGCAGGATACGCATGGGGGCAGGGCAGGCAGGGCGGCAATCGAAAGCAGGCGGCCGGAAGGCCGAGGCCAGACAGATACAGGGAAGCGCGCCGGCTTAGAAGCTAGGGAAACCCCCAACTCCGCGGCGGCGCGGCGCCGGCGAAATGCGCGCGTTCCGAAAGCGAACTGAAAGTGCGCATCCCCTACCATCCGGCCCATTCCAGCGTCCTGCAGCGCGCAGGCCGCCATAACGAACAGGAGACATCCGAGTTGATCGGCGCCGCCGGCTTAGCCGCGCGGTGCGCACGCGGCCATGACGGGTGGCCGCCAGATCGGCCGGACGCGCCGGTGCACGCCTTCAGGGCGCGGCGACCCAATCTCCTGCACCAGCGCCAACGATTACCACAACAAGCACAAGCAAGGAGAGAGCATGAAGCGTACGGCAATGGCAATCGCATCGATGGGACTGGCTGCAGCCGGGTCGGCATCCGCCCAGTCGAGTGTGACCCTGTACGGCCTCGTGGACGCGGGCATCGAGTATGTCAGCCACGCGGCCCCGGACGGCTCGACGGTAAAGCTGACCTCGGGCGGCAAGAACACCTCGCGCTGGGGCATTCGCGGCAGCGAAGACCTGGGCGGCGGGCTGAAGGCGATCTTCAACCTGGAAAGCGGCATCGCCATCGACACCGGCCGGCTCGACACCGACAACACGCTGTTCGACCGCCGCGCCACCGTGGGCCTGGCCAGCCAGTATGGCCAGGTGGTGCTGGGCCGTACCTTCACCACCACCTACGACTTCATGCTGCCGTTCGACCCGATGGGTTATGCGCCGGCCTATTCGTGGGCCACTTCGTCGACCGCGACCGGCGGCCGCAAGGATGGCCTGTTCTCGCGCGCCTCGAACGCGATCCGCTATGACGGCAGCTTCGGCGGCCTGAAGCTGGGCGCCACCGTGGCGCTGGGCGAAGTGGCGGGCGATTTCAAGAGCTCGTCCAAGTACGCGCTGGGGGTGGGCTACAGCGCCGGCAAGTTCGCCGCGGCCGCTACCTGGGATCGCCAGAACGGCGCTGGCAGCAGCACCACGCCGGCCGACAGCACCGACTACATCCAGGGCATCCACGCCGGCGCCAGCTATGACTTCGGCAACCTGAAGCTGTTTGCCGGCTACCGCAACTACAAGAAGACGTTCACTACCGCCGCCGCGGACGAGCGCAGCGACATGTACTGGGGCGGCGCCAGCTATGACTTCACGCCGGCCTTCACGCTGTACGGCGCGGTCTACAAGCAGAACATTAAGGGCGGCAGCAACGCCGACCCGATCCTGTTCTCGCTGCGCGGCCAGTACGCGCTGTCCAAGCGCACGCTGGCCTACCTGTCGGTGGGCTATGCGGATGCGCGCAACGGCCAGAACGTCAGCGTGTCGCGCGACTTTGTCGGCTTCGCCAACAACCAGACCGGCGTGATGGCCGGCCTGCAGCACCGCTTCTGAGGGGAACGGAAAGACTGTTTGGGAACTGCCTGTCGCCTGGCGCAGGGGTGTGCGCCGACAAGGACGGCAGGCAGCTTGGGGCGTATTGCCTCAGCGGGCGCAGGGCGTTGCCGCACGCTCTGCGCCCTTCTTTTATCGGCGCACGCCCGGCGCGCGCCGATGCATCGGAACCCCTCAGGGCACGATCACGATCTTGCCGGTGACCTTGCGCGCTTCCATGTCCTTGAGCGCCTGCGGGGCCTGCTCCAGCGGATAGCGCGCCGAGATATGCGGGCGGATCTTGCCTTCCTTCATCCAGCCCAGCATCTGTGCCATATTGGCCTGGTTGGCCTTGGGCTCGCGCCGCACGAAGTCGCCCCAGAACACGCCCACCAGCGACGCGCCCTTGAGCAGCGCCAGGTTCAGCGGCAGCTTGGGGATCTCGCCGTTGGCAAAACCCACCACCAGGTAGCGGCCGCGCCAGCCGATCGAACGGAAGGCCGGTTCGGCATAGATGCCGCCCACCGGATCATAGATCACGTCCGGGCCCTTGCCGTCGGTCAGCGCCTTGATGCGCTCGCGCAGGTCTTCGGTGCTGTAGTTGATCAGTGCATCGGCGCCGTGCTCCTTGCACACCGCCAGCTTCTCGTCGGTCGAGGCCGCGGCGATTACGCGCGCGCCGATGGCCTTGCCGATCTCGATTGCCGCCAGTCCCACGCCGCCGGCCGCGCCGAGCACCAGCATGGTCTGGCCGGCCTTCAACTCGCCCCGGTCGATGACCGCGTGGTGCGAGGTGCCATAGGTCAGCGTGAAGGCCGCCGCGGTCTCGAAGTCGATGCCGGGCGGCATCGGTACCACGGACGCCGCCGGCGCCTTGGCCTGGGTGGCGAACGCGCCGTTGCCCAGGTAGGCGATCACCTTGTCGCCCGGCTTGACGTGAGTGACGCCTTCGCCGACGGCGTTGACCACGCCGGCCAACTCGGAGCCCGGGCTGAATGGCAGTTCAGGCTTGGCCTGGTATTTGTTCTGGATGATGAGCACATCCGGGAAGTTGACGGCGGCCGCTTTCACGTCGACGACCACTTCGCCCTTGCCGGGCACCAGGTCGGGCAGGGTTTCGATGGTCAGCGAATCGGGCGGGCCCCAGGCTTTGCACAGTACGGCTTTCATCATGTCTCCGGTATATAGATGGCGTCCCGCGCCAGTGAAGCGCTTGCGGGCGGGCAGGGCAAGTGTAGCGCAGAAATAGCACGATCGTTCTGTTCCGTGCCGGCCACCGCCAATGGCTCACCCTGGCTCCAGAAACGCGCAGTTTGGCGGGGCTCGCGGGCCGCTTGTGACGTTCCGCTCAGGTACAATCGCGCCATGCATATCCTTCTCGCCAACGACGACGGTTATCTCGCGCCGGGACTGGCCGTTTTGCATGCCGCGCTCGCGCCGCTGGGCCGGATCACGGTCATTGCGCCGGAGCAGAACCACAGCGGCGCCTCCAACTCCCTGACGCTACAGCGCCCGCTGTCGATCTATGAAGCGCGCGAAGGCGTGCAGAAGGGGTTTCGCTTCGTCAATGGTACGCCGACCGACTGCGTGCACATCGCGTTGACGGGCCTGCTCGACGAGAAACCCGACCTGGTGGTGTCCGGCATCAACCAGGGCCAGAACATGGGAGAGGACGTGC
This sequence comes from Ralstonia pickettii, assembly GCA_050987995.1. Taxonomy (GTDB): domain Bacteria; phylum Pseudomonadota; class Gammaproteobacteria; order Burkholderiales; family Burkholderiaceae; genus Cupriavidus; species Cupriavidus pickettii_B. The sequence goes on along the minus strand of CP158803.1, from coordinate 3,024,612 downwards.
TGTATTCCGGCACCGTCGCCGCCGCCATCGAAGGCTACCTGCTCGGCATTCCGTCGGTGGCCTTCTCGCAGGTACACAAGGGCTGGGAGCACCTCGACGCCGCGGCGCGCGTGGCGCGCACCGTGGTGGAGCGCATCATCGCCAAGCCGCACACCGAGCCGTTCCTGCTCAACGTCAATATCCCGAACCTGCCGTTCGAACATATCAAAGGGTATCGCGCCACGCGCCTGGGCAAGCGCCATCCGTCGCAGCCGGTGATCACGCAGGTCAATCCGCGCGGTGACACCAACTACTGGATCGGCCCGGCGGGCGATGCGCGCGATGCCAGCGAAGGCACGGATTTCCATGCCACGGCGGCCGGCTATGTCTCGCTCACGCCGTTGCAGCTCGACCTGACCCACCGCGGGCAGCTCGACGCGCTCGACCAGTGGCTGAAGTAAGCCGCCGTCCCGCTGTGCCGCGCCCCCGATGAGTTCCACGCCCCCTCGCAACAAGTTTCCGCTGCCGCTGGATGCGGTCGTCGAGCGCAAGCCAGCTCCGGCGCGCACCGCCGGCATGCCCGCCGTCGGCGCGCCGCGGCCGGCCGCGCCTGCGCCCAAGCCGGCCAAGCCGAGGCTGCCGCGTACCGCGGCGCCGGCGCCCGCGCCTGCCCCCGCCAGCGCGGTCGAGCAGCGCGCCTCGGCCGCCACGGCCGGAGGGGGCGGCATGGCTTCGGCGCGCGCGCGCGTTGCGCTGGCCGCGCGGTTGCGCGCCGCCGGTATCCGCGACGAGCGCGTGCTGTCGGCCATCGCCACCGTGCCGCGCCACCTGTTCGTCGAGCCGGGGCTGGCGTCGCAGGCGTACGAGGACGCCGCGCTGCCGATCGGCCACCAGCAGACCATTTCCAAGCCCTCGGTGGTGGCGCGCATGATCGAACTGCTGCGCGAAGGGCTGGGCGCCGACACGCCGCTTGAGCGCGTGCTGGAGATCGGCACCGGCTGCGGCTACCAGGCCGCGGTGCTGAGCCAGGTGGCGCGCGAAGTTTTCTCGATCGAGCGCATCCGGCCGCTGCACGAGCAGGCCAAGGCCAACCTGCGGCCGCTGCGCGTGCCCAACCTGCGCCTGCACTATGGCGACGGCATGCTCGGGCTGCCGCAGGCGGCGCCGTTCTCGGCCATCATCCTGGCCGCTGCCGGGATGGAGGTGCCGCAGGCGCTGCTGGAGCAGCTGGAGGTGGGCGGGCGGCTGATCGCCCCGGTGGCGGTGATGCCGCCGGCAGGCGTGCCAGGCCAGACCGTCACGCAGCAGCTGCTGCTGATCGAGCGGCGCAACCGCCATCGCTTTCACCGAACCGCGCTTGAAGCCGTTTTCTTTGTGCCCTTAAAATCGGGCACCATCTGAGTCGAACTATGCACAACATCGTGAAATCGCAATATTTCGCACGCGCCGGACAGCTTTTTGCGGCTTCCGCGCTGACGGCCCTGCTGGCCGCCTGCGCCAATTCGCCGATGCCGGCCCCCGTGGTTGACCGTACTTCCATCTCCGGCACCGCCACCGCGTCGACGGAGCCGGCGCCGCCCGGATACTATCGGGTCAAGCGAGGCGATACTCTTTACCGTATCGCGCTGGAAAACGGCCAGTCATATCGCGATGTGGCGGCGTGGAACAACCTGAGCAATGTGAACCAGATTGAAGTTGGACAGTTGTTGCGCGTCGTGCCGCCAGGTGCCGACGTCAACACTGCCAACGGCGTGACCACCATGCCGGTGGCGCCGGGCATGGTCCAGGGGCAGCCGATCGACCAGGCTCGCCCTGTCGGCACCCCGGCAGGCACCCCGGTGCCGCCGCCCACGGCGGCTGCCCCGGCGCCCGTCGCGCCGGCTGCGGCCGCCACCGCGCCGTCCGCCGCGGTGGCTGACGGCGCCATGAAGCTGGCCTGGCCGGCGACCGGCCAACTGGCTGCAAAGTTCGATGACAAGGGTAATAAAGGCATCGATATTGCGGGTAGGAAAGGTGACGCGGTGCTGGCCGCAGACGATGGCCGGGTGATTCACGTTGGCCCCTTGCGCGGCTACGGGAATCTTGTCATCATCAAACACAACGAGACATTTCTTACTGCTTACGGGCACAACGACAAGGTGCTCGTGGCTGAGCAATCCGCGGTCCGAAAGGGCCAGAAGATTGCGGAGATGGGCAACAGCGATACCGACCGGGTGAAGCTTCACTTCGAAGTTCGCAAGAACGGAAAACCGGTTGATCCGATGCGGTACCTGCCGCCACAGTGAGGGTTCATGCCACGCCAGAAAACCGTCTCCTCCGGAATCGTCAGCAGCAGGGCTCGCCGTCCCAAGCAGCCGGAAGTGAAGGCTGGTGTGGCACACCCCGACGAGCGCGCCGATGCGGAAGCCTTCGAGCCCGACCTCGCCGCCGAACTGATTCCCGTTACCGACGAGCCGATCGCCACGTCCGCTTCGGTGGGCCTGCGCGAGACGGACCTGCTCGCCGACGACAACGAGCGCCGTCTGCGCGATGACGACGAAGACGAGGCGGAAGACGAGGAAGAGAGCGAGGCAGAGAACGGCACGGACAGCGCGGCCGCCGAGCACGACGACTTCCGCTCGGTGCTGCATACCGAACTGGCCGCCGACACCGTCCAGCATTACCTGAACCGCATCAGCATCAAGCCGCTTTTGTCCGCGCCGGAAGAACTGCATTTCTCCACGCTGGCCAAGGACGGCGACTTCGCCGCGCGCCAGGTCATGATCGAGCGCAACCTGCGGCTGGTGGTCAGCATCGCCAAGGGCTATCTGAATCGCGGCGTGCCGCTGCTGGACCTGATCGAGGAAGGCAACCTCGGCCTGATGCACGCGATCGAGAAGTTCGATCCGTCGCGCGGTTTCCGCTTCTCGACGTACGCGACCTGGTGGATCCGCCAGAGCATCGAGCGCGCCATCATGAACCAGGCGCGCACGGTCCGCCTGCCGGTCCACGTGATCCGCGAACTGAACCAGGTGTTGCGCGCCAAGCGCCATCTGGAGAAGGGCGGCACCGACGGGCGCGACGCCAGCCTGGAAGACATCGCCCACCTGCTGGGCAAGACGCCGGACGAAGTGCAGGACGTCCTGGCACTCAACGAACATACCACCTCGCTCGATACGCCGTTCGACCTCGATCCCGGCTCGAGCCTCCTGGATTTCCTCTCCGACGAGCACAACGCCGCCCCCGACCAGGAGGTGGCGCACCGCGAGCTGGAAGGGCTGATGAAGCTCTGGCTGGCGCGGCTGTCGGAAAAGCATCGCTACGTGGTGGAGCGCCGCTTCGGCCTTAACCATATCGAGCCTGCCACGCTGGAAGAGCTGGCTGAGGAGATGGGCCTCACGCGCGAGCGCGTGCGCCAGATCCAGCAGGAGGCGCTGGTCAAGCTCAAGCGGCATTTCGCTTCGCAAGGTGTCAGGAAGGACGCCGTTCTATGACCCCTGTGCTGGTATTCGACATCGAAACCATTCCCGATGTCGCCGGCCTGCGCCGTTTGCATGACCACCCCGATGCGATGAGCGACGCCGAAGTCGCCGAGCATGCGTTCTCCGCCCGCCGGGAAAAGACCGGCAGCGATTTCCTCCCGCACTACCTGCAGCGCGTTGCCGCGATTTCCTGCGTGCTGCGCCGCACGCACCGAGACGGCTCGGGCGTGTTCCACGTCGGCTCGCTGGGCACCACGGAAGACAACGAGGCCACGCTGATCCAGAAGTTCTACGAACTGATCGCGCGCTACAGCCCGCAACTGGTTTCATGGAACGGCGGCGGCTTCGACCTGCCCGTGCTGCATTACCGCGGCCTGGTCAACGGCGTTAGCGCGCCGCGCTACTGGGAAATGGGCGAGGGCCGCGAGGACGACAGCCGCGACTTCAAGTGGAACAACTACATCAGCCGCTACCACATGCGGCACCTGGACCTGATGGACCTGCTGGCGATGTACCAGCCGCGCGCCAGCGCGCCGCTGGATGACCTGGCCAAGCTGTGCGGCTTCCCGGGCAAGATGGGAATGGACGGCAGCAAGGTCTGGCAGGCCTACCAGGCGGGCCAGCTCGACGAGATCCGCGCCTATTGCGAGACCGACGTCGTCAACACCTACCTGATGTACTGTCGCTTCCAGCTGATGCGCGGCGGGCTGTCGCCGCGCGAATTCGACGTCGAAATGGAATTCGTGCAGGAGTCGCTGGCCGAGTTGCCCGGCGAGCAGTGGATGGAATACCTGCAGGCGTTCCGGCTGCAGCGTCTCACCCCTGAAGCGGAAGACCTCGAGGACTGAAGGCGCCCGCGCCCCCGGCACCTTCAGTCACGACAGCCGCCATCACAGATCCAGCGACAGCAGGATCGGCTGGTGGTCCGAGTCGGCGGTATTCGCATCGACCTCGCAGCGCCGGATGCGCGCGGCGAGGTTGTCCGTCACCAACATGAAATCGCAGGCGAACGGCGGCTCCGGCCATTGCTCCTTGTCGTGCAGGGCGCAGGTCGGCGCGTGCGGCTGGCCGGGATGCGCGTGCAGCCAGGCATCGCGCCAGGGCGGCGTGACATCGTCAAACGGCTCCAGCATGCGCCGATAGGCGATATCGTCGGGTTTGCTGTTGAAGTCGCCGCACAGGATGGCCTCAGTGGGGCGCGGCTCGGGCGTGAACGGGCCCGGCCATTTCTCGCTGCGGCCCGGGCGGCGCGCATGGTCGCAGGCCTGGACGTGCCAGTCGCGCAAGGCTTCGGCCTGGGCGGCGCGCTGGGGTGCCGAGTAATACTCCAGGTGCGTGCAGATCACGCGCAGCCGCTGCGTGCCGACCTCGACGGTCGCTTCCAGGGCCACGCGCGGCATCGATGCGACCTGGGGGTCCGCCGGCCAGGGCAGGGCGTGGTGGAAGACTTCGCGCACGGGTAGCCGGGTAGCAATCAGGTTGCCGAACTGCTTCAGCCCGCCGGTCGCGGTGCGCCGGTCGACACCCGGCGCATAGAGCAGGTGATAGCCGGGCAGCAAGGCGGTCAGCTCGGCGACCTGGTCCTCGCCCGGCCCGCCACGCAACTCGCCGAATCCGCGCGTGACCTCCTGAAGGCAGATGACGTCGGCATCGGCGATGCCGCGCATGGTCTTGACCTGCCGCCCCAGGTCCACGCGTCCGTCGGCGCCGCGGCCCCACTGGATGTTCCACGAAATCAGTTCCATTTGTCGTCTCCGTCGGATCGTCGGGACGCGGCCACCGGCGCGGGACCGGTCTGGCATACAATCCCGCTTTCACAAAACAATACGTCAGGTTTCATCTGGTGTCCCAAGTCGTGTCCTCCCCACAAGAAACGCCTGCAGTCCCGGCCGCCACTGCCGAGCCAAGTGACGCTCCCGTCGCAAAAGAGTCCCGTGGCCGCGCTGCCGCCAACGCTGGTACTCCGGCGGTGGACCCGGTCGTGTCGATCGAGAGCCTCGATATGGAGGCCCGCGGCGTTGGCCGCCTGGTGAACGAGGATGGCACGCCAGGCAAGGTCATCTTCGTCGAGGGCGCGCTGCCCGGCGAGACCGTCAGCTACCGCAGCTTCCGCCGCAAGCCCAGCTACGAGCAAGCCCACCTGGCCGAGATCCGCCAGGAATCGGTGATGCGCGTCAAGCCCGGCTGCCAGTATTTCGGCGTCTGCGGCGGGTGCTCGATGCAGCATCTGGATTCCCGCGCGCAGCTTGCGATCAAGCAGCGCGTGCTGGAAGACAATCTGTGGCACCTGTCGAAGGTGAAGCCGGACGTGGTGTTCCGTCCCATTGCCGGCCCGGACTGGGGCTACCGCTATCGCGCGCGGCTGACCGTGCGCCATGTGGCCAAGAAGGGCGGCGTGCTGGTTGGCTTTCATGAGCGCAAGAGCAGCTATGTGGCCGACATGACCCGCTGCGAGATCCTGCCGCCACATGTGTCGGCGATGCTGGTGCCGCTGCGCGAACTGGTGGGCGGCCTGTCGATCCGCGAGCGCATGCCGCAGATCGAGCTGGCCGTGGGCCAGGAAGTGACCGCGCTGGTGCTGCGTATCCTGGAGCCGCTGACCGATGCCGACAAGGACCTGCTGCGCGCCTTCGCCGATGAGTACAAGGTGCAGTTCTGGCTGCAGCCCAAAGGCCCGGACACGGTCTACCCGTTTTACCCGACCGACGTCGAGCTGGCCTATACGCTGCCGGAGTTCGGCGTCCGCATGCCGTTCAAGCCGACCGACTTCACCCAGGTGAATCATCAGATCAACCGCGTGCTGATCGGCCGCGCGCTGCGCCTGCTCGACGCGCAGCCGCAGGACCGGCTGCTCGATCTGTTCTGCGGCATCGGCAACTTCACGCTGCCGCTGGCCACGCAGGGCAAGTCGGTGATGGGCATCGAAGGCAGCGAGGCGCTGACCACGCGCGCGCTGGCCAATGCCGAATACAACGGTCTGGCGGCAAAGACCGAATTTGCATGCCGCAACCTGTTCGAGGTCACGGCCGAAGACATTGCTGCGCTGGGCCGCTTCGACCGCTGGCTGGTCGACCCGCCTCGCGAAGGCGCGCTGGCCGTATGCAAGGCGCTCGGCGAGCTGGCGCAGCAGGGCAGCGACGTACTGCCCCAGCGCATCGTCTACGTCTCGTGCAGCCCGGCGACGCTGGCGCGCGACGCCGGCCTGCTGGTGCACGAGGCTGGCTACCGCCTGAGCGGCGCCGGCGTGGTCAACATGTTCCCGCACACCTCGCACGTGGAGTCGATCGCCGTGTTTGACCGCGGTTGAATGGGCGCAAGGCGCCCATGAAAAAACCGGCCATCGGGCCGGTTTTTTCATGCTGCAGCGGTTGCTGCGGTCATTCGCGGCTGCCGCCGAAAATGCCCAGCAGCGCCAGCAGGTTGACGAAGACGTTGTACACGTCCAGGTAGATCGCCAGCGTGGCGGTGATGTAGTTGGTCTCGCCGCCGTTCACTACGCGCTGCACATCGAACAGGATGTACGCCGAGAAGATGCCGATGGCGATCACCGACACCGTGATCATCAGCGAGGGCAGCTGCAGCCAGATATTGGCGACGCTGGCCAGGATCAGCAGAATCACGCCGACGAACAGGAATTTGCCCAGGCCGGAGAAATCACGCTTGCTGACCGTGGCGATCGTGGCCATGGCGCCGAATACGGCCGCTGTGCCGCCAAAGGCATACATGATCAGCGCCGGCCCGTTCGAGAACTGCAGCGTCACGCCGATCAGCCGCGACAGCATCAGCCCCATGAAGAACGTGAAGGCCAGCAGCAGGACCACGCCCATGCTGCTGTTCTTGGTCTTCTCGATGCCGTAGAAAAAACCGAACGCAATGCCCAGGAACAGGATCAGCGACAGGAAGGGGTTACCCGCCATGAAGCTGAAGCCGGTGGCCACGCCGATCCACGCGCCGAGCACGGTGGGGATCATCGAGAGGGCCAGCAGCCAGTAAGTGTTGCGCAAGACCCGGTTGCGAACGACGACGTCAGTGACGGTCGACGCACTGTTGCCGAAACCGTAGGTATTCAGCTTGTTATCCATGGTGACTCCTGTCTCAAAACGGTGAGGCGCCGGGAATCCGATTATTCGGATCGACTCCGGACGGAACCATCGTCAATGTGGCATCTGGGCGGGCGAATTGCAAGGGCGGGGTAATCCGGAAGACACCCAACCCTGCTTTGCGCCACTTGGCCGCCGCTCACGTTGGACGTGCGCCGGGCCGCCGCGTTCCGGACATGACAAGGATGTAATGTGCTCTTTGTGTTACTTGATGCCGGCCGGCGCCACCACGCCGGCAAGACTCGCGCCAGAGCGGGGAAGACCCTCGAAAGCGTCATAGTCTTCGTGGTAGAATCGCACGTTTAATCCATTTGTAACCCCTTCATTTTTCGGAGTTTTTCATGGCGATCGAACGCACCCTGTCGATTATCAAGCCGGATGCCGTGGCCAAGAACGTTATCGGCCAGATCTACGCCCGTTTCGAGGCCGCCGGCCTGAAGATCGTTGCTGCCAAGATGGTGCACCTGTCGCGCGGCGAAGCCGAGCAGTTCTACGCTGTCCACAAGGAGCGTCCGTTCTTCAAGGACCTGGTGGACTTCATGATTTCCGGCCCGGTCATTATCCAGGCCCTGGAAGGCGAGAACGCCATTGCCAAGCACCGCGACCTGATGGGCGCCACCGACCCGAAGAAGGCCGAGAAGGGCACCATCCGCGCCGACTTCGCCGACAGCATCGACGCCAACGCCGTGCACGGCTCGGACGCTGCTGAAACCGCTGCCGTGGAAGTGTCGTTCTTCTTCCCGGCCATGAACGTCTACAGCCGCTGATTTTGAGTTTGCCGTCATGAACGATCTCGTCAACCTGCTCGATCTCGACGCGGACGCGCTCACCGCTTATTGCGGCGAGCTCGGCGAGAAGCCGTTCCGTGCGCGGCAACTGCAACGCTGGATCCACCACTACGGTGCCAGCCGCTTCGACGCCATGTCGGATCTCGCCAAGTCGCTGCGCGAAAAGCTCGCGACGCGTGCCGAGATCCGCGCGCCTGCCGTCATCACCGACAACCTGTCGGCCGACGGCACGCGCAAGTGGCTGCTCGACGTGGGCCAGGGCAATGCGGTGGAAACGGTGTACATCCCCGAGGAAACGCGCGGTACGCTGTGCGTTTCCTCGCAGGCTGGCTGCGCCGTCAACTGCCGCTTCTGTTCGACCGGCAAGCAGGGCTTTTCGCGCAACCTCAGCACCGGCGAGATCATCGGCCAGCTGTGGATGGCCGAATTCGCCATGCGCGAGCAGCTGGGCCGCGGCCCCAAGGATGACCGCGTCATCTCCAATGTGGTGATGATGGGCATGGGCGAGCCGCTGCTGAACTACGATGCCGTCGTGCCGGCCATGCGCCTGATGCTCGACGACAACGCCTACGGCCTGTCGCGCCGTCGCGTGACGCTGTCCACCTCCGGCGTGGTGCCGATGATGGACCGGCTGTCGAAGGATCTCCCGGTGGCCCTCGCCGTGTCGCTGCACGCGTCCAACGACGCCCTGCGCGACGTGCTGGTGCCGCTGAACAAGAAGTACCCGCTGGCCGACCTGATGGCGGCATGCCGCCGCTACCTGGAGTTCGCGCCGCGCGATTTCATTACATTCGAATACTGCATGCTGGATGGCGTCAACGACGGCGTCGAGCATGCCCGGGAACTGCTGAAGCTTGTGGCCGACGTGCCGTGCAAGTTCAACCTGATCCCGTTCAACCCCTTCCCGGAATCGGGCCTGAAGCGTTCCAACAACGAACAGATCCGGCGCTTTGCGCAGGTGCTGATGGACGCTGGCATCGTGACCACCATCCGCAAGACCCGCGGCGACGATATCGATGCCGCCTGCGGCCAGCTGGCCGGGGAAGTGAAAGACCGCACCCGCCTGGCCGAGCGCGGCAAGTTCGGCAAGATCACACCACTGGTGCCGGTCACTGCTGCCGGCCAGCCTCGGGAGGCTCGCCCTGCATGATCCGTCTGATCGCTGCGGCCCTGTTCGGGCTGCTGATGTTGTCCGGCTGCCAGCTGCCGCATACGCCGGCGCAAGATCTCCAGACCGCTTCCGACCAGACCGATGCAAGGCGCCGCGCCGGCATCCGGCTGCAACTGGCCACCAACTATCTCGAGGCCGGCCAGAACGCGGTCGCGCTTGACGAGATCAAGCAGGCCATCGCCATCGATCCGTCGCTGGCCGATGCCTACCATGTGCGCGCGCTGATCTACATGAACATGAACGAGCGCGCGCTCGCCGACGACAGCTTCCGCACCGCGGTGTCGATGCGCGCCAACGACGGTGATCTGCTCAACAACTACGGCTGGTTCCTGTGCCAGGAAGGCCGCTATGCGGATGCCGTGCCGATGCTGCAGCGCGCTGCGTCGGCGCCGTCGGCCGGCGGTGCGGTCAAGCCGCTGATCAGCCTCGGTGCGTGCGAGCTGCGCCGCGGCAACAGCGCCGAAGCGGAAAACAACCTGAAGGCTGCGCTCGGCTACGACCGCAACAACCCGGTGGCCAACACCAACCTCGCGCTGGTCTATTACCGGCGGGGCGACTTCGCGCAGGCGCGGCAGTATGCCCAGCGCGTCAACAGCAGCCAGTATGTCAGTGCGCAATCCCTCTGGCTGGGAGCGCGCATTGCCCACCGTCAGGGCGACAGCCGTACGCAGGATGCGCTGGGGGCGCAGCTGCGCAGCCGTTTCCCCGATTCGCGTGAGTTGACCGCCTACGAACAAGGAGCATGGGATGAGTGAGCACGACCGCGCCGGCCAGGCCGTACCGACGCAGCACGTCGGCGGGGGCGCGCACGAAGGAGACCGCGAAGCTGCCGCGCGCGAGATCGGCGCGGCGCTGGCGCGCGAGCGCGAGGCGCAGCGGATGTCAGTCGAAGACGTCAGCGCGCGCCTGAAGGTGGCGGCGAACAAACTGCGCGCGATCGAAGCCGGCGATCTCCAGGCGTTGCCCGACGTGACCTTCGCCAAGGGCGTGATGCGTGCCTATGCGCGCATGCTGCAGGTCGATATCGACCCGCTGCTGGCGCGCTTTCAGCCGCGCCAGGTGGTGCAGGTGGCGGAAATCGCCCGCCAGCGCGAGGGCGGCATCAATGCGGCCTTTGACGACCGCAACCGTTTCCGTTCCGGCGGCACGGGCGGGCGCTGGATCTGGCTGGCGCTGGTGGCGGTGGTACTGGCCGCGGGCGGCTGGTTCGGACTGGACCATATCCGCCACTGGATCGACACGCGCAGCACCGCGGCCGAGACCCCGGTGACGGAAGAACATGCTGCCGCGCCGGGCACGGAGCCCGGCACGGTCACGGCGGCGCTGCCGCCGGTGATGGCCGGCGCCGATTCGCCGGCGCCGTCTGCCGAGACCGCGCCCGCCAGCGCCGTGGCGGCGCCTGCCCAAGCGGCTCCTGCTGCCACGGCATCGGCAGCCGTTGCGCCGCCTGCCCCTGTTGCGCCGGTAGCGCCGGCGGCACCGGCAGCCGCAGCAGGCGCGGGCGAACTGCAGATCCGCTTCGCTGCCGACACCTGGTATGAAATCCGGGACAAGAACGGCAAGGTGGTGCTGGGCGGTAACGCCAAGGCCGGCCAGTCCGTGGCCGGCGGCGGCACGCCCCCGTACAAGGTGGTGATCGGCAACGTCAAGGGCATCGGGTCGATGACCCGCAATGGCGAGCCGGTCGACCTGAAGGCAGCCAACCGCAACAACGTGGCGCGCCTCACGCTGCCCTGACGCGGGCGCGCAAGGTGCGGCGAAGTGCGTCTTTGCAAGATGGTAACGCTATGAACCAACAGCTCTGTCTCCCTGTCCTGCCCGGTCCGCTGCCGCGCCGCCAGACGCGCCAGGCGCGCGTCGCGTGGGGCGAGAACGTGGTGACCATCGGCGGCGGCGCGCCGGTGCGCGTGCAGTCGATGACCAACACGGACACGGTCGATGCCATCGGCACGGCGATCCAGGTCAAGGAGCTGGCGCGCGCGGGGTCGGAGATCGTGCGCATCACGGTGAACACGCCCGAGGCGGCCGCCGCGGTGCCGTCGATCCGCGAGCAACTCGACCGCATGGGCGTGGATGTGCCGCTGGTGGGCGACTTCCACTACAACGGCCACAAGCTGCTGCAGGACTATCCGGCCTGCGCCGAGGCGCTGTCGAAGTACCGCATCAACCCGGGCAACGTGGGGCAGGGCGCCAAGCGCGATACGCAGTTCGCGCAGATGATCGAGATGGCGTGCCGCTACAACAAGCCGGTGCGCATCGGCGTCAACTGGGGCAGCCTGGACCAGGACCTGCTGGCGCGCATCATGGACGAGAACGCGGGCCGCGCCGAGCCGTGGCCGGCGCAGAGTGTGATGATCGAGGCGCTGATCACGTCGGCGATCGATTCGGCGAAAAAGGCCGAGGAGATCGGCCTGCCAGGCGACCAGATCATCCTGTCGTGCAAGGTGTCGCAGGTGCAGGAGCTGGTCGCGGTGTACCGCGAGCTGGCGCGCCGCTGCGACTACGCGCTGCACCTGGGCCTGACCGAGGCCGGCATGGGCAGCAAGGGCATCGTGGCCTCGACCGCGGCGCTGTCGGTGCTGCTGCAGGAAGGCATTGGCGACACCATCCGCATCTCGCTGACGCCGGAACCCGGCGCGCCGCGCGAGAAGGAAGTGTACGTGGGGCAGGAGATCCTGCAGACCATGGGCATGCGCAACTTCACCCCGATGGTGATCGCGTGCCCGGGTTGCGGACGGACCACCAGCACCGTGTTCCAGGAGCTGGCGGCCAGCATCCAGGCCTACCTGCGCGAACAGATGCCGCAATGGAAGACCGCCTACCCTGGCGTCGAGGAAATGGACGTGGCCGTGATGGGCTGCATCGTCAACGGCCCGGGCGAAAGCAAGCACGCGAATATCGGTATTTCCCTGCCGGGTTCGGGCGAGTCGCCGGCGGCGCCGGTGTTCGTCGACGGCGTCAAGGTGAAGACCCTGCGCGGCGAGCGCATTGCCGAAGAATTCCAGGCGATCGTAGACGAATACGTTCGCACGCATTACGGCCCGGGCGCTGCGCGGACCGACAAAGAAGTGGCAGCCTGAGCCGGACCGGCCGGGTGCCAGCAGCCTGACAAGAACAGAATGACGCAATCCGAGAACGTGGCCGCCGCAGGCGCCAACACCGAACCGAAGACCGAACTGAAGGCCGAGCAGAAAGCCGGGGAGAAAGCGCGCCCCGCCAAGGCCCTGCAGGGCGTGAAGGGCATGAACGACATGCTGCCGGCGGACGCGCCGCTGTGGGAGCATTTCGAGAATGCCGCGCGCGCCATGCTGCGTGCCTACGGCTACCAGCAGATCCGCACGCCGATCGTCGAGCACACGCAGCTGTTCGTGCGCGGCATCGGCGAGGTCACCGATATCGTCGAGAAGGAGATGTACTCCTTCACCGATTCGCTCAACGGCGAGCAGCTCACGCTGCGCCCGGAAGGCACCGCCGCGGCCGTGCGCGCCACCATCGAGCACAACCTGCTGTACGACGGCCCGAAGCGCCTGTGGTACACCGGTCCGATGTTCCGCCACGAGCGCCCGCAGCGCGGCCGCTACCGCCAGTTCCACCAGCTCGGCGCCGAGGCGCTGGGCTTTGCCGGCCCGGACGTGGATGCCGAGATCATCCTGATGTGCCAGCGCCTGTGGGACGACCTGGGCCTGACCGGGGTGCGCCTTGAGATCAATTCGCTGGGGCAGGCCGATGAGCGCGCCGCGCATCGCGAACAGCTGATCAAGTACCTGGAAGGCTTCCAGGACATCCTGGATGACGACAGCAAGCGCCGCCTGTACACCAACCCGCTGCGCGTGCTGGACACCAAGAACCCGGCGCTGCAGGAGATGGCGGCCAACGCGCCCAAGCTGATCGACTTCCTGGGCGAGGAGTCGCTGGCGCACTTCGAGGGCGTGCAGCGCCTGCTCAAGGCCAACAACATCCCGTTCAAGATCAACCCGCGCCTGGTGCGCGGCCTGGACTACTACAACCTGACGGTGTTCGAGTGGATCACCGACAAGCTGGGCGCGCAGGGCACCATCGCCGGCGGCGGGCGCTATGACCCGCTGATCGCGCAGATGGGCGGCAAGTCCGCGCCGGCATGCGGCTGGGCCATGGGCATCGAGCGCATCATCGAGTTGATCCGCGAGGAGGGCGTGGTGCCCGAGGCGGTGGGCTGCGACGTCTACCTGGTGCACCAGGGCGAAGCCGCCGCGCAGCAGGCGATGATTGCCGCGGAACGGCTGCGCGACGCGGGCCTGGACGTGGTGCTGCACGCCAGCGCCGATGGCAAGGGCGGCAGCTTCAAGTCGCAGATGAAGCGCGCCGACGCAAGCGGCGCAGCCTATGCCGTTATCATTGGCGAGGACGAAGTGGCCGCTGGCGTGGTCCAGGTCAAGGAACTTCGCCAGCGCGAGCAGGCCGAAGGCGGTGGACAACAGGCCACCGTGCCGGCCGAGGAACTGGTCGATTACCTGATCGACGCGATGGTAGGCGCCAGCGAATAAGGCGCGCCGGCCAGCAGGAAACCCCCCCAGTACACGAGTACCCAACCCAACGCAGGTGATTGCCTCGACATGGCTTACGATCTAGAAGAACAGGAACAGCTTGAGAATCTGAAGGCCTGGTGGCGCCAGTACGGCAATGCGCTGACCTGGGTGCTGATTGTCGCGCTGCTGGCGTTCGCCGGCTGGAACGGCTGGAAGTACTGGGAGCGCAGGCAGGCCGGCGAGGCCGCGGTGCTGTACGAGCAGGTGCTCAAGGCGGCCGAGGCGCGCGACATCGAGCGCATCAAGCGCGCCGCGACCGACCTGGAAGACAAGTACGGCCGCACCGCCTACGGCCAGATGAGCGCGCTGGTCGCCGGCCGCGTGCTGTATGACGCGGGCGACCTGGCCGCGGCCAAGAGCCAGCTGCAGTGGGCCATCGACCACGGCGACGAAGAGTATTCGCACCTGGCGCGCGTGCGCCTGGCCGGCGTGCTGCTGGACGAGAAGGCCTACGACAAGGGCCTGGCGCTGCTCAAGGACGAGCCGCCGGCGGCGTTTGTCGCGCTGTATGCCGACCGCCGTGGCGACCTGCTCGCCGCGCAGGACAAGCGCGACGATGCGCGCACGGCCTATCGCAAGGCGCTCGACAAGCTGGGCCAGGCCGAGCCGGCGATGCGCCAGATCATTCAGTTCAAGCTCGATGCGCTGGGCACGGCCTGATACGGCCGCCCTCGACTTGTGCCAATCACCGTAACACCAGCGGATCGTAAAACCAGGATCGAAACCTTATGACGTCAGTGCTTTCCCGTGCCGTACATCGCCAGCCCGCCCGCACCATGGCCCGCGCGCTGGTTGCTGCCGCCTGCCTGGCCGCACTGGGCGGCTGCGCGCTGTTCAGCAAGGAGAACAAGCACCCGCCCGCCGAGCTCAAGCCGGTGTCGGCCACGCTGACGGTGCGCCAGGCGTGGAAGGCCGATGTGGGCAAGAGCGGCCCGTATTCGATGCAGCCGGCTGCGGCGGGCAACAATGTCTACGTGTCGTCCAACAACGGCAACGTGATGGCGCTGGAAGGCGCCACCGGCCGCGTGCTGTGGAAGGCCAAGGCCGACCTGGACCTGACTTCCGGCCCCGGCAGCGATGGTGCCGTCACCGCGGTGGCGGGCGAGAAGGGCGCGATCTACGCCTTTGATGCCAGCGGCAAGCAGATCTGGAAGAAGCAGGTCAACGGCGAGGTGCTGTCGGCGCCGCTGGTCGGCAACGGCCTGGTGGTGGTGCGCACCACCGATACGCGCGTGTTCGGCCTGGATGCCGAGAGCGGCGAGCGCCGCTGGATCTACCAGCGCTCGCAGACACCGCTGAACCTGCGCGCCTCGATGGGCATGGTATTCGCGGGCGACGGCATCGTGATGGGCTTCCCCGGCGGCAAGCTGGGCGTGCTGACGCCGGGCAACGGCGTGCTGCGCTGGGAAAGCACGATCTCGTACCCGAAGGGCGTGTCGGAGATCGAGCGCCTGAACGACGTCACCGGCCAGCCGATGGTCAGCGGCCGCCAGGTCTGCGCCACCACTTTCCAGGGCCGCGTGGCCTGCCTGGAGCTGTCCACCGGACAGCCGCAGTGGGGCAAGGACTTCTCGTCGCCGAGCGGTCCCGCGCAGGATGACAATGCGCTCTACGCCAGCGACGAACGATCGGTGGTGCATGCCTTCGACCGCCAGAACGGCAACGAGCGCTGGAAGAACGACCAGCTGCGCAACCGCCGCCTGGGCGCGCCGCTGGCGCTGGGCCGCTCGGTGGTGATGGGCGACTTCGAAGGCTATGTTCACTTCCTGTCGCGCGAAGACGGCCAGGTCATCGCGCGCATGAAAACCGATGGCAGCGCCATCACTGCTGCGCCGGTGGTGGCGGGGCAGACCCTGGTGATTCAGACCCGCGACGGCGACGTCTACGGGTACCAGCCTGGCTGACAGGCTTCCAATGCGCGCTGCCGTACACCTGTCGGTACGGTCAGCGCCGAATCCGGTAGCATGATCCCTGGTCGTGCGGAAAATTGCGCAGCGAGTCCGGTGACCGGCGCCGCGCCCCGACAGGACATGCGGCAAGCCGCGCCCGTGAGGTGCGGCGTGCCGTCGGATCCATTGACTCCGGAGTTACCGGGGGACGGCAGTTGCCGGCCCCCGTTTCCGTTTATTGCATGAAACCAGTTATCGCATTAGTCGGCCGCCCCAATGTAGGGAAGTCGACGCTATTCAACCGCATGACCCGCTCGCGCGACGCCCTCGTCGCCGACCTGCCGGGCCTGACGCGCGACCGCCACTACGGCGAAGGGCGCATCGGCGAGCGTCCGTTCATCGCCATCGATACCGGCGGCTTCGAGCCGGTGGTCAAGGAAGGCATCGTCGCCGAGATGGCCAAGCAGACCAAGCAGGCGGTGGTCGAGGCCGACGTGGTGATCTTTATCGTCGACGGCCGCCTGGGCCTGGCGCCGCAGGACCGTGCCATTGCCGACTACCTGCGCAAGACCGGCCGGCGCATCATGCTGGCGGTGAACAAGGCCGAGGGCATGAAGTACACCTCGGTGGCGGCCGACTTCTACGAGCTGGGCATGGGCGATCCGTACGCGATCTCCGCTGCCCATGGCGACGGCGTGCGCGAGCTGGTCGATGAAGCGCTCGAGCTGGCGGTCCAGGAGCGGCCCGAGCTGGCCGAGGAAGTGCCCGATGGCGGCAAGGGCGTCAAGATCGCTATCGTTGGACGCCCCAATGTGGGGAAATCCACGCTGGTCAACACGCTGATCGGTGAAGAGCGCGTGATCGCGTTCGACATGCCCGGCACCACGCGCGACGCCATCTATGTGGAGTTCGAGCGCGGCGGCAAGCCCTATACGTTGATCGATACGGCGGGCCTGCGCCGGCGCGGCAAGGTGTTCGAGGCGATTGAAAAATTTTCAGTGGTCAAGACGCTGCAGTCGATCGCCGACGCCAATGTCGTGATCCTGCTGCTGGATGCGCAACAAGACATTTCCGACCAGGACGCACATATCGCCGGTTTTATCGTCGAATCCGGGCGTGCGCTGGTGGTCGGCGTCAACAAATGGGACGGGCTCGACGGCCATACCCGCGATCGCATCAAGCACGACCTGGAGCGCAAGCTGCAGTTTCTGAATTTTGCGAATTTCCATTTTGTGTCGGCGCGCGAGCGCACCGGCATCGGCGCGCTGCTGCGCTCGGTCGACGATGCGTACGCCGCGGCGATGGTCAAGCTGCCGACGCCGCAACTGACGCGCGTGCTGCAGGAAGCCGTCGAATTCCAGCAGCCCAAGCGCGTCGGCGCATCGCGGCCCAAGCTGCGCTACGCGCACCAGGGCGGCTCGAATCCGCCGATTATCGTGGTCCACGGCAATGCGCTGTCAGGCGTTGCCGAAACCTACCGACGCTACCTGGAAAACCGTTTCCGTGCGGCCTTCAAGCTCAAGGGCACACCCCTTCGCATCGAATTTCGCACGAACAAAAATCCGTATGCGGACTCGAAGGATTGAGTCCGGAATCGGATCCTTTGCGGGGCAAGTTTTCGTTTGCGTTCGTTTGGAACTGCGGCTAAATTCACGGTAGCAGGGGGTTCCCTGTGCATTGACGCCGACTTGGTACCGTTTTTGATCTTTTTTCTGGCGCGTTTTTGCGCTGACTGACTTGAACCGGGGACTTCCATCCCCATCATCCATCACTAAACCTATAAATTTGGAGTGTGCCATGAGCAACAAAGGGCAACTGCTACAAGACCCGTTCCTGAATGCGCTGCGCAAAGAGCACGTACCGGTGTCCATCTACCTCGTCAATGGCATCAAGCTGCAAGGCAATATCGAATCGTTCGACCAGTACGTCGTCCTGCTGCGCAACACCGTGACGCAGATGGTCTACAAGCATGCGATTTCCACCGTCGTTCCGGCGCGCGCGGTCAATTTCCGCGTGGATGACTCGGCCGAGGCCTGATCTGCCTGAGGGCCGCCACAGCGTGCGGCCTTCGACTGACGGCATCGTCCCGGCGCCGCGTGGCGCCGCATCGATGCCCGGCACCGGAGCGCCACTGCGCACGGTGCTTCGTGGCCCGGCGGCCGCACACACAGCCGCCGCCGCTGCCGCAACCTCCGGCATCACCTTCCGCCTCGCGCGTTGGCCTGTCCCGGCAGGGGCCGGGGCAGTGCCTGACCTCCGCAAGACATTCCCCTGAACCCGTATTCCCCAGCGCTTTCGCGCCCTCCCTTGGACCCCAGAGCCACTTCCAACACCGCCCCCTCACGCGCCATTCTCGTCGGCGTCGATTTCGGCAAGCATGACTTTGAAGAAAGCCTCAGCGAACTCGCGCTGCTGACTTCCACAGCCGGCTCGTTGCCGGTGCACACGCTCACGGGCCGCCGCTCGCGGCCGGATCCGGCGCTGTTCATCGGCTCGGGTAAGGCCGAAGAACTCAGGGAAGCCGCCGACGCGCTCGACGCCGACGTGGTCGTGTTCAACCACGCCCTGAGCCCGGCGCAGCAGCGCAACCTGGAGCGCTTCCTGAACCGCCACGTGATCGACCGTACCGGCCTGATCCTGGATATCTTCGGGCAGCGCGCGCAGAGCCACGTGGGCAAGGTGCAGGTGGAGCTGGCGCAGGTGCAGTACCGCGCCTCACGGCTGGTCCGCGCCTGGAGCCACCTGGAGCGGCAAAAGGGCGGTATCGGCATGCGCGGCGGCCCGGGCGAGCGCCAGCTCGAACTGGACCGGCGCATGCTGGACGAGCGCGCCAAGCGGCTCAAGTCCGATCTGTCGCGGCTGCAGCGCCAGCACAGCACGCAGCGGCGCGCCCGCACCCGCAACGACACGCTCAGCATCTCGCTGGTGGGCTATACCAACGCGGGCAAGTCGACGCTGTTCAACGCGCTGACCAAGGCGCGCGCGTATGCGGCGGACCAGCTCTTCGCCACGCTCGACACCACCTCGCGCCGGCTGTTCCTGGACGGGCTGGGCAACGTGGTACTGTCCGACACGGTCGGCTTTATCCGCGACCTGCCCACGCAGCTGGTGGCGGCGTTCCGCGCCACGCTGGAAGAAACCGTGCACGCCGACCTGCTGCTGCATGTGGTTGATGCCTCGAGCCCGGTGCGCCACGAGCAGATCGAACAGGTCAACCGCGTGCTGGCGGAAATCGATGCCTCGGACATCCCGCAGATCGTGGTGATGAACAAGATCGACGCGGCGCCCGAGCTGATGGAGCAGGGCCCGCGCATCGAGCGCGACGAGGATGGCATCCCCACCCGCGTCTTCATCAGCGCGCGCGATGGCATCGGCCTGAATGCGCTGCGCGAGTGCCTGGTGGAGGTGGCGCAATGGCTGGCAAGCCGGCCATCCGAGCTGCCGCCTTACGATCCCCGGCTGGCCGACGTGCCGCAGTATGACGATGCGGACGAGGGCGAGGAGGACGTCGAGTACGATGAGAATGACCAGAGCGGCCATGGCGGCGAGAGCGGCGATGGCAGCGACACAGGCGCGGGGGAATCGCGCAGGTCCTGACCCTTTTCCGGTCGATTGGCGCCGCGCTTGCGCGAATTGGCGAAAAGTGGCGCAGATGACTGCTAGAATCCCCCTGTTACAAACTTCCCCGGACCCGTGCACTTCATGCCCCAGTTTCCCCGGAATGCCGACTCGAGCCTGACACCAGGCAGCCGCCCCGCACTGCGCGCGGGCTGGCAGCGCCTGCGCGCCATCTTCTCGCTGAACGATCCGCGCTGGGGTCGGAACGGGGACGACGATGACAAGAAGGACGGCCGCGACGACAACCGCAAGCAGAACCAGCGTCCGCAGCAGGACGGCGGCCCGCCCGACCTGGACGAGCTGTGGCGCGACTTCAACCGCCGCCTGAACGGCCTGCTGGGCCGCAAGGAAAACGGCGGTGGCGGCAACCAGGGCTTCGGCGGCCCGCGCACGCCGGGCAAGGGCTCGGGCGTGGGCGCCGGCGTGATCGTGGCCGCGGTGGTTGGCATCTGGCTGGCCAGCGGCTTCTTCATGGTCCAGGAAGGCCAGACCGCGGTGATCCTGCAGTTCGGCAAGTTCAAGTACTCCGCCGGTCCCGGCATCAACTGGCGCCTGCCCTGGCCGGTCCAGGCGGCCGAGATCGTCAACCTGTCGGCGGTGCGTTCGGTCGAGGTGGGCCGCTCCACGTCGATCAAGGACAGCAACCTGAAGGACTCGTCGATGCTGACGCAGGACGAGAACATCATCGACGTGCGCTTCACCGTGCAGTACGTGATCCAGGATGCCACCGAATTCCTGTTCTTCAACAAGACCGACCGCGGCGGCGACGAGGAACTGGTGACGCAGGCCGCCGAGACCTCGGTGCGCGAGATCGTCGGCCGCAACAAGATGGACGCGGTGCTGTACGAGAGCCGTGAGGAGATCGCGCAGGGGCTGGCCAAGTCGATCCAGGCGATCCTGTCGGCGTACAAGACCGGCATCCGCGTGCTTTCCGTGAACGTGCAGAGCGTGCAGCCGCCCGAGCAGGTGCAGGCCGCATTCGACGACGTCAACAAGGCCAGCCAGGACCGCGAGCGCGCCATCAGTGAAGGCCAGGCCTATGCCAATGACATCATCCCGCGCGCCAAGGGTGCGGCCGCCCGCCTGAAGGAAGAGTCCGAAGCCTACCGCTCGCGCGTGGTGGCGCAGGCTCAGGGCGATGCCGCACGCTTCCGCTCGGTGCAGGCCGAATACGCCAAGGCGCCGCAGGTGACCCGCGACCGCATCTATCTCGAAACCATGCAGCAGATCTACACCAATTCGACCAAGGTGCTGGTGGATGCGCGCCAGGGCAACAACCTCCTCTACCTGCCGCTGGACAAGCTGATGGCGCAGGGCCAGCCCGGCGTTCCGGCAACGCCGGGCGCCGCCGGAACGCCGGCGCCCGCGCCGGACGCCTCGCCGGATACCCGGTCGCGCGAAGCGCTGCGCAACCGCGACCGCGACTCGCGCTGAGGAGACCGTCATGAACCGACTGATTTCCTACACGATCGGCTTTTTCATCCTGCTGGCCGTGGCCTCGTCCATGCTGTTCGTGGTCGACCAGCGCCAGTATGCCGTGGTGTTCGCCTTCGGCGAAATCAAGCAGGTGGTGCGCGAGCCTGGCCTGCACTTCAAGCTGCCGCCGCCGTTCCAGAACGTGGTGTTCATGGACCGCCGCCTGCAGACCATCGACGGGGCCGCCAGCGAGCGTTTCCTGACCGCCGAGAAGAAGAGCATGGTGGTGGACTGGTTCGTCAAATGGCGCATCACCGATCCGCGCAAGTTCTTCGTCGCCTTCGGCGGCAACCTGCGCGGCGCGCAGGACCGCATGACCCAGCGCATCGACTCCGTGGCGCGCGAGGAGTTCGGCAGGCGCACCGTGGCCGACGTGGTCGCGGGCGAGCGCGAACAGGTGATGCAGGCCATCCGCAACGGCATGGTCGAATACGCCAAGTCGGTGGGTGTCGAGATCCTGGACGTGCGCCTCAAGCGCGTCGACCTGCTGCCGGCGATCAGCGAATCGGTGTATCGCCGCATGGAAGCCGAACGCAAGCGCGTGGCCAACGAGCTGCGCTCCACCGGCGCCGCCGAAGGCGAGAAGATCCGCGCCGACGCCGACCGCCAGCGCGAGGTGGTGCTGGCCGAAGCCTATCGCGACGCCCAGGTGATCAAGGGCGAGGGCGATGCCAAGGCCTCGCAGATCTATGCCGACGCGTTCGGCCGCGATCCGCAGTTCGCGCAGTTCTGGCGCAGCATGGAGGCCTACCGCAGCACCTTCCGCGACAAGCGCGACGTGCTGGTGCTGGAGCCCAACTCCGACTTCTTCCGCTACATGCGTTCCAGCGGCGGTGCCGCCGCGGCCGCCTCGGGCGGGGCCGGAGGCAAGCGCTAGCGCCGTCGCTTGTCCGTGTGGCGAATTGACGAAACCCCGGCTTGCCGGGGTTTTGTCCGGCTGGAGCCATCATTGCGGAGTGATGGCGCGGGCGCGCGGCGCCCGCAACAATGTGCCCGGGCCCGGCCCGGCACCGGCGGGCGTTGCGCCCGCGAGTTAACCGAATGACCGAGAAGAGATTCACCATGTCCAACCATTGGCTGCTGCCAGAAAACATTGCCGACGTGCTGCCGTCGGAAGCGCGCAAGATCGAAGAACTGCGCCGCCGCATGCTGGACCTGTTCCGCACCTACGGCTATGAGCTGGTGATGCCGCCGCTGCTGGAATACCTGGAGTCGCTGCTGACCGGCACCGGCCATGACCTGGACCTGCGCACGCTCAAACTGGTGGACCAGCTCTCGGGCCGCACCATGGGCCTGCGCGCCGATATCACGCCGCAGGTCGCGCGCATCGACGCCCACCTGCTGAACCGTCCCGGCGTGACCCGCCTGTGCTACGCCGGCAACGTGCTGCATGCGCGCCCGGCGGGCTTCCATGCCACGCGCGAGCCGATCCAGATCGGCGCCGAGATCTATGGCCATGCCGGCCTGGAAGCCGACGTCGAGATCCAGGAACTGATGCTGGCCGCGTTGCAGGCAGCCGGGCTGTCCGAGATCCGCATCGACCTGTGCCACGCCGGTATCCTGGAAGCGCTGCTGGCGGGGCTGCCGTCGATCCGCAAGATCGAGGACGCGCTCTTTGCCGCGCTCGAAACCAAGGATGTGCCCGCGCTGCGCGAGCTGACCGTGGGCCTGCCGCAGACCGAGCGCGATGCGCTGCTGGCGCTGCCGACGCTCTACGGCGGCGTGGACGTGCTGGAGCGCGCGCGCGCGACACTGCCGGCGAGCCCGGCCATCGGCCGCGCGCTGGACGAACTGGCCGCGCTGGCGGTGCAGGTGCGCGGTGCCAGTGTCAATATCGACCTGTCGGATTTGCGCGGCTATCACTATCACAGCGGTGTGATGTTCGCGGCCTACGTGGCCGGCCTGCCCAACTACGTGGCCCGGGGCGGGCGCTATGACAAGGTCGGCGAGGCCTTCGGCCGTGCGCGGCCGGCGACCGGTTTTTCGCTCGACCTGCGCGAAGTGGCCTCCTTGTCACCCATTGAAGTGCGTGCCCAGGCGATTTTCGCGCCATGGGATGCGGATCCGGCCCTGCGTGCCGCCATTTCCGCGCTGCGCGCCGCAGGCGAGATCGTGATCCAGTCGCTGCCCGGCCATACCCATGAACTGGACGAATTCAACTGCGACCGCCAACTGGTACGCCAGGACGGGGGCTGGGCCGTGGTGCCGCGCTGACGAACCCGAGCCAGGGCAGCCCAAAAATCGGCGCCCAAAGATCGGGAATGCCCGGCAACAAGAGTAGAATACGTTTTTAACCTATTGACCAAAGCAATATGTCCGCATCCGCAGTAGGCCAGGGACGCAATGTCGTCGTGATCGGCACCCAATGGGGTGACGAAGGCAAAGGAAAAATCGTCGATTGGCTTACCGACCAGGCAAAAGGCGTGGTGCGGTTCCAGGGTGGCCACAACGCTGGCCACACCCTGATCATCGGCGGCAAGAAAACCATTCTGCGCCTGATCCCCTCGGGCATCATGCGCGACGGCACGGTCTGCTACATCGGCAACGGTGTGGTGCTGTCGCCCGAAGCGCTGTTCCGTGAAATCGAAGAACTCGAAGCCGCCGGGCTGGAGGTGCAGAGCCGCCTGCGCATCTCGGAAGCGGCAACGCTGATCCTGCCGTACCACGTCGCCATCGACAAGGCGCGCGAAGCCCGCCGCGGCGCGGCCAAGATCGGCACCACCGGCCGCGGCATCGGCCCGGCATACGAAGACAAGGTCGCCCGCCGCGCGCTGCGCGTGCAGGACCTGTTCGATCCCAAGCAGTTCGCCGAGCGCCTGCGCGAAAACCTCGACCTCCACAACTTCATGCTGACCCAGTATCTGGGCGCCGAAGCCGTGGACTTCCAGCAGACGCTGGACGAGGCGCTGGCCTATGCGCCGCGCCTGGCGCCGATGGTGGCCGACGTTTCGGCCGAGCTGTACGCGGTCAACGCCGCCGGCGGCAACCTGATGTTCGAAGGCGCGCAAGGCACGCTGCTCGACGTCGACCACGGCACCTATCCGTACGTGACCTCGAGCAACTGCGTGGCCGGTGCGGCCGCCGCGGGCGCCGGCGTCGGCCCGGGCCGCCTGAACTACATCCTGGGCATCACCAAGGCGTATTGCACGCGCGTGGGCTCGGGTCCGTTCCCGAGCGAGCTGTACGACAACGACAACCCCACGCGCCAGGATCCGGTAGGTGTGCGCCTGGCCAACGTCGGCAAGGAATTTGGCTCGGTGACCGGCCGTCCGCGCCGTACCGGCTGGCTCGATGCCGCCGCGCTCAAGCGTTCGGTGCAGATCAACGGCGTGTCGGGCCTGTGCATGACCAAGCTCGACGTGCTCGACGGCCTGGAAACCATCAAGCTGTGCGTCGGCTACGCGCTGGACGGCAAGACCGTCGACATCCTGCCGCGCGGCTCGGATGCCGTGGCGCGCTGCGAGCCGGTGTATGAGGAATACCCAGGCTGGAACGAATCGACCTTCGGCGTGAAGGCGTGGGACGCGCTGCCCGAGGCGGCCCGCGTCTACCTGAAGCGCGTGGAAGAAGTGGTCGGTATCCCGATCGACATGATCTCGACCGGCCCGGACCGCGACGAGACCATCCTGCTGCGTCACCCGTACAAGGCCTGACCTGGCAACGTAATCCGCAAGGCCGCGGCGCCACGAGCGCCGCGGCCCGCTACAGACAATCGGCCCGCGCAAGCGGGCCGAGCCACATCGGTCAACCGACCGCGAAGATTCAAAGAGTAAAGCGATGAACCTGCCTACGAACGATGACGAGAACCTGTGGGTTTCCTGGGACGAATACCATCGCCTGATCGCACGCCTGTCGCTGAACGTGCATGAGTCGGGCTGGAAGTTCGACAAGATCCTGTGCCTGGCGCGCGGCGGGCTGCGCGTGGGCGACCAGATGTCGCGCATCTTCGACGTGCCGCTGGCCATCCTGGCCACCAGCAGCTACCGCGAGGCAGCCGGCACGCAGCAGGGCGACCTGGATATCGCGCAGTACATCACCATGACGCGCGGCGAGCTGACCGGCAAGATCCTGCTGGTGGACGACCTGGTGGATTCGGGCATCACGCTCGAGCGCGTGGGCCGCCACCTGAAGGAACGCTACCCGGCCGTGACCGAGGTGCGCTCGGCGGTGCTATGGTACAAGGCGTGCTCCAAGATCGAGCCGGACTACCACGTGACCTTCCTGGAGTCGAACCCCTGGATCCACCAGCCGTTCGAAGAGTACGACACGCTGCGCCCGCACAACCTGTCCGCCTGGCTCAAGCGCGGCAAGCGCGCCAGCCTGCTGGACGACGACGCGCGCGGCTGAACGCACGCTTGTTGCAAGCCGTGCCCGAGGGGCACGGCTCCGGAAGGCTTCAGTAGCCGACCGTGAAACGCTGGCGCGAATGCGCCGGCTTTTCGATCTCGTCAAGCATCGCGAGGGCGTAGTCCTCCATCGAGATCCAGCTCTTGCGTGCCGCATCGCTCAGCAGGTTTTCCTCGCCGATACGGAACTTGCCGGTGCGCTCGCCCGGCTCGAACAGCGCCGACGGCGACAGGAAGGTCCAGTCGATCTGTCGTTCGCCGCGCAGCGCATTGAGGAAGTCGCGTCCGGCCAGGGCCTCGGCCTTGTACGCCTCCGGGAATTCCGGTGTATCGACCAATTGCACGCCCGGCGCTACGTAAAGGCTGCCGGCACCTCCCACCACCAGCAGACGCGGCACGCCGGCGTGGCGCACGGCCGAGATGACCTGCTGCGCGTTGAGCTGCGCGAAGCGCGCGGTGCTGATGACGACGTCGTGGCCTAACAGCGCCGCGGACAGCGCGGCGCTATCGGTGGCATCCACGTTCCTGGCAGTCACGCCTTCGCGTGCCGGCAGGCTGCTGGCCTGGCGCGCAATGGCGGTCACCTGGTGCCCGCGGCGCAGGGCTTCGTCGATCAGGCGCGTGCCGACGCGGCCGGTGGCGCCGATGATTGCGATCTTCATGGTCACTCCTTTCTTACTTGGTTGCTGACAGGGAAGGTTTTGAAACAGCCGATATGAAACCGATCTGGTTACACATCGGGATAAAAAAATTCAGCGCTTGCGGCGCTGGCTGGCTCCCTGGACATCGGCGAGCATGCTTGCAATCGTGATGCCGGCGAGCGCATCGTCCATCGCGGCCTGCGCCTGGTCCGCGACCTTGCGCAGCGCGCCGGTGATTTCGCGGCCGACCTGGCAGGCCGGATTGGGCGCGCTCTGGTGCAGCGTGATCAGCGCGGTGGTCTCAACCACGCGGAACACGTCCAGCAGCGTGATCGATGCCGCCGGGCGCGCCAGCGTGGCGCCGCCGGTACTGCCCATGGTGGTGGTCACCAGTCCGGCTTCGGCCAGCTGGCCCACCAGCCGGCGGATCAGCGCCGGGTTGGTGCCGACGCTGCCGGCGATCAGTGACGACGGCACCGGTTCCGCTGAACTCGCCAGCAGGGTGAGGATATGGACCGCCACGGCGAACCGGCTGCTTGTGCTCACTGCTTGTTTGCCCGGGATGTCAGGAACGATGTGAAACCATGATAGTTACATATGGAAGTGGCTGTCAAGAGCGTCTGAAGCGAGACGTTAATGAGGAGGAGGCGGGAGGGTGAATTGGGGGAGGGAAAGCAGCGCTGCAGCGATGTGCCAATATGACCGCAAGTGGCTGCAAGTGGCCGCCGGAATGCTGGAATCGCCACTGAAGCTGTTACACTCCTCGACATTGCCGTTCCGTTGTGGTTCGGCTGCCGCGCGGGGTACGGTGCGCGGTTTCGCGGACGGGAAAAACCCCGTACGCTCACAGGTATGACACCGCGGCACGCAGTGCCGCCAAGCAAGGAGTGCAAGTTGCCGGATCTGGTACGCGAAAATAGCGTCAAAAACAAAAAACCCGCAGGGCTTGAAAGCGCTGCGGGTTTTCTGGTGATCTGGTGCCCAGGAGAGGACTCGAACCTCCACAGTGTTGCCACCGCTAGGACCTGAACCTAGTGCGTCTACCAATTCCGCCACCTGGGCAGGTGTCGAAACAACCGAAGCGCTCATTATAGAGAGCGCGAGAATTTTGTCAAATAGTTTCCAGAAAAAATTGAATCAGAACAGCTATCCGATCCCCAGCCGGGAAGAAATCCTGGGCGTGCTGAGAACCTCGGGATCCCCTCTGTCCGCCGGCGATATCGCCAAGTCTCTCGCGGTCACGCGCAAGGAACATGACGGCTTCCAGAAGCGCCTGGCGGCGATGGAACGCGACGGTCAGATCGAACTGAACCGCAAGGGCCGCTATGAGCTGGCCCATCAGCCCAACTTTGTCACCGGCCGGGTGCAGGGCCACCGCGACGGCTTCGGCTTCCTGATCCGCGACGACGGCGAGGACGATATCTTCCTGCCCGAGCGTGAGTTGCAGAAGGCCATGCACAACGACCGCGCGCAGGTGCGCGTGGTGGGCTACGACCGCCGCGGCCGCCCCGAAGGGCAGATCGTCGAGATCATCGAGCGTGCCAACCGCTACGTCATCGGCCGCCTGCTCAGCGAGGGCGGCGTGCTGGTGGTGGCGCCCGAGGACAAGCGCATCAGCCAGGACATCCTGATCCCGCCCAAGGCGCAGGGCAAGGCGCGCGTGGGGCAGGTGGTCAGCGTCGAGCTGATCGAGTACCCCGACCGCTATGTGCAGCCCGTGGGCCGCGTGGTGGAAGTGCTGGGCGATATCGACGATCCCGGCATGGAGATCGAGATCGCGGTGCGCAAGTACGGCGTGCCGCATGCGTTCTCGCCCGCCGCCGCCCAGGAAGCCACCGCGCTGCCCGACGAGGTGCGCCAGGTCGACCTGGACCACCGCATCGACCTGCGCGACATCCCGCTGGTGACCATCGACGGCGAAGACGCGCGCGACTTCGACGACGCGGTCTACTGCGAGCCGGTCAAGATCGGCCGCGCCAAGGGCTGGCGCCTGATCGTGGCGATCGCCGACGTGTCGCACTACGTGCGCCCCGGCACGCCGCTGGATGCGGATGCGCTCGATCGCGCCACCTCGGTCTACTTCCCGCGCCGCGTGATCCCGATGCTGCCTGAGAAGCTGTCCAACGGCCTGTGCTCGCTGAACCCGAACGTGGACCGGCTGTGCATGGTGTGCGACGCGGTGATCACCGCCAAGGGCGAACTCAAGGGCTACCAGTTCTACCCGGCCGTGATGCATTCGACCGCGCGCCTGACCTACAACGAGGTCTGGGCGGTGCTGTCCAACACCAAGGGCCCCGAGGCGCACAAGCGCGGCGAACTGGTGCCGCACCTGCAGAACCTGTATGAGTTGTTCCAGGTCCTGCTCAAGTCACGGCGCGCACGCGGCGCGATCGACTTCGATACCACCGAGACCTATATCGTCTGCAACGCGCAGGGCAAGATCGAGCAGATCCTGCCGCGCACGCGCAACGACGCGCACCGGCTGATCGAGGAATGCATGCTGACCGCCAACGTGTGCGCGGCCGACTTCCTCGAACGCTTCAAGCATCCGGCGCTGTACCGTATCCACGCCGGCCCCAACGAAGAAAAGCTCAAAAACCTGCGCGAGTTCCTGCGCACCGCCGGCCTGTCGCTGGGCGGCGGCGACAAGCCGCAGGCCTCCGACTACGCCGAGGTAATGGACAAAATCAAGTCCCGCCCCGACGCGCCGATGCTGCAGACCATGCTGCTGCGCTCGATGCAGCAGGCGGTGTACAGCCCGGACAATATCGGCCACTTCGGCCTGTCGTATGAAGCCTATGCGCACTTCACCAGCCCGATCCGCCGCTACCCGGACCTGCTGGTGCACCGCGCGATCAAGGCGGTGCTGGCGCACACCAAGTACCAGCCGGCCTTTGCCCATGGCACCGAGCTGAATACGGCGATCTCGCCCAAGGCGCGAAAGCTGCAGGCCAAGGATGCCGAGCAGAAGGCCGAACTGACGGCGGCGCGCGCCAAGCGCAACGAAGCGATCTGGGACGAACTCGGCCTGCACTGCTCGGCCAACGAGCGCCGCGCCGACGAGGCCTCGCGCGATGTCGAGGCCTGGCTCAAGTGCTACTTCATGCGCGACAAGCTGGGCAGCGACTACGCGGGCACCGTCAGTGCCGTGACCTCGTTCGGCATCTTCGTGCAGCTCGACGAGCTGTACGTGGAAGGCCTGGTCCACGTCACTGAACTGGGCAGCGATTACTTCCAGTACGACGAAGCCCGCAACGAACTGCGCGGCGAGCGCACCGGCATCCGCTACCGGCTGACCGACCGCGTGCGCGTGCAGGTGTCGCGTGTGGACCTGGATGCACGCAAGATCGATTTCCGCCTGGTGCAGGAACCGTCGGCCAAAACCCTGCGTGCCCGCGTGCCCGGCACCGAGACCCAGCCGCGCGTGCCCGCCGCTCATGCGGTGCCGGCGCGCAAGAAGGGCCGCCAGCTGGCGGCGCTGCTGGGTGGCTCGTCCAAGCCGGAGGAATCGTTCGACGAGACGCTGGACCGCGTGATCGAGGAGCAGCCGGTGTTCGAGGCCGTGATCACGCCGCTCAGGCCGCACGTGAAGACCGGTGGCAAGCCGGCCAAGCGCGCGGCCAAGCCCAAGCCCTCGCACCTGGAAAAGCCGCGCAAGCCGGCCTCCAAGTCGCGCACGGCCAAGCCGGCGGGCAAGGCGCCCGCCAAGAGCCCGCGCACCGCGCGCAAGCGCTGAAGCCTGCGGCGGCCGCAATGGCCGCCGCCACCCCGCCGCCGTGCCTTGCGCGGCGGTGCGGGCCGGGGCGAGTACAATCGCGCTCATGGCTAAAAACAAACTCCTGATCGGCTTTCACGCCGTGACCGCACGCCTGCGCCAGGACGCAAAAGGCGTAACCGACGTTTATATCGAATCCGCCCGCCGCGACCGGCGCATGCAGGACTTCGTCCGCCTCGCAGAGAGCCTGGGCGTGCGCCTGCATCCCGTCGACGCCGAGCGCCTGCGCGGCATGGCCGGCACCGACCGCCACCAGGGCGTGGTGGCGCGCGCCGAAGACGTGGCATTGGCACTGAACCTGGATGAGTTGCTCGACGGCATCGAAGGCACGCCGCTGCTGCTGGTGCTCGACGGCGTCACCGACCCGCACAACCTGGGCGCCTGCCTGCGCGTGGCCGATGGCGCCGGCGCGCACGCGGTGATCGCGCCCAAGGACCGCAGCGTTGGCCTCAATGCCACCGTGGCCAAGGTCGCCAGCGGCGCGGCCGAGACCGTGCCCTACATCACCGTCACCAACCTCGCGCGCACGCTGCGCGAACTGCAGGAACGCGGCATCTGGGTGATCGGCACCGCCGACGGCACCGAGAAGTCGCTGTACGACATCGACTTCAAGGGCCCGACCGCGATCGTGATGGGCGCAGAAGGCGAGGGCATGCGCCGCCTGACGCGCGAGACCTGCGACGAGCTGGTCGGCATCCCGATGGCGGGTGGCGTGGAAAGCCTGAACGTCTCGGTGGCCAGCGGCGTGTGCCTGTACGAGGCGGTGCGCCAGCGGCGGCTGCCGCGCTGAACGCATGGCAGGCGATTCCCATATCCCCGCGCTGCCGGGACTTGAGGAAGCGCGCCGGCTGATCGCCGGCGCGAACCATATCTTCGTGCTGACCGGCGCCGGCATCTCCGCGGAATCCGGCGTGCCGACCTTTCGCGATGCCATGACCGGCCTGTGGGAGCAGTTCGACCCGGAGGAACTGGCCAGCGAGGACGCATACCGCCGCCAGCCCGCGCTGGTGTGGGAGTGGTACCTGCACCGGCGCGAACTGGTCGCGGCCGTGCAGCCCAATCCGGCGCATCACGCGCTGGTGGCGCTGGCCGCGCAGAAGCCGGTCACGCTGGTGACGCAGAACGTTGACGGCCTGCACCAGCGCGCCGGCAGCGAACATGTGATCGAGCTGCACGGCAACCTGTTCGCCAACAAGTGGCTGGACGGCTGCGGGCGCTGCAATGAAGCCACCGCGCTGCCCGGCATGCCGCCGCGCTGCAACCTGTGCAGCGCGCTGATGCGCCCGGGCGTGGTGTGGTTCGGGGAAGATTTGCCGCGCGTGGCGCGCTACCGCGCCGAGCATGCGGCGCAGACCTGCGACCTGTGCCTGGTGGTCGGCACCTCGGGGCTGGTGTATCCGGCGGCGGGGCTGCCCGGCGTGGCCAGCGAGCATGGCGCACCGGTGATCGTGGTGAATCCGCAGCCGTCGGCGCTGGACCAGACCGCGGATTTCGTGCTGTCTGCGGCGGCAGGGGAATGCCTGCCACTGCTGTGGCCGCAGCCGGCACCCTCGGCCGGCTGAGCCTGGATCCGGGCGTTGCCGCCCGGACCATCCTTACTTCGCAATCTCGCCGATCAGCTTTTCCAGCTTGACCGCGTCCGCCGCGAACAGGCGGATGCCTTCGGCCAGCTTCTCGGTGGCCATTGCGTCTTCATTGAGCTGCCAGCGGAAGGACGGCTCGTCGGCCGCGATGCGGGCGATATTCGCGGCTTGCGCCTGGTCGACCGAGAGCTTGTGTTCGACCGGGCCCTGGCCGGCGGCCAGTTGCTCGAGCAACTCGGGGCTGATGGTCAGCAGGTCACAGCCGGCCAGCGACAGGATCTGCGCGGTGCTGCGGAAGCTGGCACCCATCACTTCGGTCGGGTAGCCGAACTTCTTGTAGTAGTCGTAGATCTGGCGCACCGAGCGCACGCCCGGGTCATTGTCGCCGCCATTGGCGACCGGATCCCACTGCTCGCCAGCCTGCTTCTTGTACCAGTCGAAGATGCGCCCGACGAAGGGCGAGATCAGCTGCGCGCCGGCCTCGGCGCAGGCCACCGCCTGCACCAGCGAGAACAGCAGCGTCATATTGCAGCGGATGCCGTCGCGCTGCAGGATCTCGGCCGCGCGGATGCCTTCCCAGGTGGAGGCGATCTTGATCAGCACGCGCTCGCGCGCAATGCCGCGCTGCTCGTAGAGCTGGATCAGGTGGCGCGCCTTGGCTACCGAGGCTTCGGTATTGAACGACAGGCGCGCATCGACCTCGGTCGACACGCGGCCCGGCACGATCGCCAGGATCTCGCAGCCGAAGGCCATCAGCACTTCGTCCATCACCGCATCCACGCCGCCGTTGCCGTGGTGGTCCCGCACGGCCTGTTCCAGCAGGTGCCGGTATTCGGGTTTCTGCACCGCCTTCAGGATCAGCGACGGATTGGTGGTCGCATCCTGCGGGGTGTATTGCTTCATCAGCTGGAAGTCGCCGGTATCGGCCACCACCGTGGTGAACTGCTTGAGTTGTTCGAGCTGGTTCATGGTCGCTATGTCGTGGGCTGAATCGTCTGCGGGCAGCGCGACGTGCACGCTGCCCGGGTTGGTCCAT
Organism: Ralstonia pickettii; assembly: GCA_050987995.1. Lineage (GTDB taxonomy): Bacteria > Pseudomonadota > Gammaproteobacteria > Burkholderiales > Burkholderiaceae > Cupriavidus > Cupriavidus pickettii_B. The sequence continues at coordinate 2,992,184 of CP158803.1, read as the reverse complement.
TGTACCGTCGACGGCGAGCCCTGCCGCCGCAATCCGCTACACTACGCGTTTCCGTGCGACACGCACTCTCGTGTCCGGGTAGCTCCAACGTAAGGAGCATCGACCTTTGTTGGGACAAGGATAGGGCCTCGGCCCGATCCGTCCAATCCCAACCATTACTTGCTTAGACAAGCCTGGCCGGTAAAGCCGGGGGAGTCCGATATGTTGTGCGAAGGCCGGTGTACTGGCTGACGCACAGCTTGCTTTTGCTGGATGGATTTCCAGCCATTGCCCAAGGGCGGGGACGCTCGCCTTTGGGCGAGTTCTCTGTAACGCCCCTCCACGGAGGGTGCGGGCGGGTGTGCAACGGCAATTTTGTTGCGCAAACGCCACATAGCTTTAAACCGGTCCGGATTGGATCCGCGCTACGCCATTGGGACGGTGGTTGGCGCTCGCAAGAGCTCGGCCATCGTCAAGTGCTCGCCCGTATTGGGGCACATGAGTAAGGAAGTGAGGTCCCGGAGCCGAAGGCTCCATGCGTTATTGTTCGGTCGAGTACGCCCGTGAGGGTGCCTCGATAGAGAACCTGCCATGCGACTGGTAGTAGCCTAGGGAGACATGCGTCACTGGTAACGGTGAGGTGTGAAGCTCTTCTGACAATGTAGCCCCCGCAAGGGTGCTCAGGGGCCGTGAGGTCCGTGGGTAGCAGACCGAAGTAGCATCGGTCGAGGAGCTAGGCTGACTGGTAAGGGCAACATATGTGAACTGCTGATAAACGTCGTGAGTAGTACGGTGCTTACGCTACTAAGTGGCACTAACCAAAATGGTATGTGGTCGGTTATCCCGCTGGAAACTCGGGATACGTCGTCAATAGACCATCGGCGAAGAGGCAGGTCCTACCCCAGTCTTGTAACGCGTGGGGAACGTGGTAAGCCCGTATGGCTGCCGGAGTGCTGTACGACTCAGGCAGGCGAACCGTAAGGAACGCTGTCGGCTGTGCGGGTATGGGAGGTTGGAAAAAGCGAACGCCGGGCTGTAATGGCACGGATAGGGGTTGAAACATCATCCCACGCGAAAGCGGGCAGACTTCCAACTGGTCTTCTCGTCGCAAGACGGCTGACTAAACTCGCTTGTTTAAATTTTCTTCCCTTGAGGGACAACCTGTCCCTCAAGGGGCATGTTGTCGCTCGATGTTGGGGAAGATCCTCAAGATAGGAGGGCAGCATGGAAGCATTGATCCGCGAGGATGAATCTGCGCCTTCCGGCGTACCGCAAAGATGGGGCGACATTGATTGGAGCCGCGTCGACCGGAACGTTCGGGTAATGCAGATTCGAATTGCGAAGGCAACACAGGAAGGGGATTGGCGCAGGGTGAAAGCCTTGCAAAGGTCCCTGACCCGCTCGTGGTCCGCCAAGGCATCGGCGGTGCGGCGAGTGGCGATGAACCAAGGTGCGCGGACGGCGGGAGTCGATCGCGTAAAGTGGGAAACGTCTGAAGCCCGGTGGGAAGCCATCGGGAGGTTGAGGCGCCGGGGGTACAGGCCACTGCCTTTACGGAGGGTCTACATCCCCAAGTCGAATGGGAAGAAGCGCCCTCTGGGCATTCCGACCCTGCACGACCGAGCCATGCAGGCGCTGTATCTGCTGGCGCTGGAACCGGTGTCCGAAGGGACGAGCGATCCGAACTCTTACGGGTTTCGGATCAATCGCTCGACTCACGATGCCATGTCTCAGCTATTCGTATCCCTATCCCAGAAGGCTTCGGCCCAATGGGTGCTGGAAGCGGATATCAAGGGGTGCTTTGACCATATCAGTCACGACTGGCTGGAACGCAATGTCCCGATGGACAAAGCAATCCTTCGGAAGTGGTTGAAGGCTGGCGTGGTATTTCAGGGCCAGTTTCAGGCGACCGACGCTGGAACACCGCAGGGAGGCATCATCTCCCCGACTCTGGCAAACGTGGCACTGAATGGATTGGAACGACAACTGGAGGAGTTCTTCCGAACTAAGCTGGGCGTCGCCAAAACAAAGAAGCTCAAAGTAAATGTTGTGCGCTATGCGGACGACTTCGTGATCACCGGTAATACGCCGGAGGTGTTAGAAAACGAAGTGAAGCCGTGGGTAGAACGGTTCCTTGCAGTACGGGGCCTGACGCTATCGACGGAGAAAACGCGGATCGTCAATATCGCTGACGGCTTTGACTTTCTGGGGTGGAATTTCCGGAAGTATTCGGGAAAGCTGCTCATCAAGCCAGGCAAGAAGAACGTGAAAGCGTTCTACAGCAAGGTGAAGGAGGTCATCAGTGCAAACAAGACGGTCAAGCAGGAGAAATTGATTCGACTGCTGAACCCGATGCTAAGGGGCTGGGCGCAGTATCACTGCCCGGTGGTGGCGAAGGCGGCGTTCACCCGAATGGAGAACCTGATTTTTAGGGCTCTATGGAGGTGGGCAAAACGGCGACATCGAGGAAAGAACTCCGCATGGGTGCGAAAGAAGTATTACGCCTCAGTTGGGGATCGGAACTGGGTGTTCGGAACCACTGCTGTGAACAAGGCAGGTGAACGCTACTGGATGGAGCTGTATTCGATTCCGAGTACGCTCATCCGGAGGCACAAGAAGGTGCGGGCGGACTACCATCCCTTCGACCCGGCGCAGGAGATGTATGGCGAGAAATTGCGGCAGGAACGCATGGCAGATCGCATGTCGTACCGAAAGCAATGGGCAAAGCTGTACGTTTCTCAGCGAGGCTTGTGCGCGGTGTGTCAAGGCGAGCTTACCGACGAGACTGGATGGGATGACCATCACATCGAACCCCGGATTCTTGGGGGCTCAGATGCTCTAGGAAATCGCGTATTGTTGCACCCCGATTGCCATGTCCAAGTTCATCACTACGGTAAAATTGCTGTGAAACCGGTGCTTGAATAAGTTCAACCACTTTGAAAGGCTTGAGCCGTATGCGGGGAAACTCGCACGTACGGTTCTTAGGGGGGAGGAGTCCAGTGATGGACTTCTCCTACCCTCCCTCCTAACGCAATCTGGCTGTTGTCATGACTCAGGATGAACTCAAGGCGCTGGTGGCGCAAGCCGCCGCCGACTACGTGAAGCAGGAAGTTCCCGAAGGCGCCGTGCTCGGCGTGGGCACTGGTTCCACCGCCAACCTCTTCATTGACGCCGTGGCGGCATTCAAGGAGCGTTTTGCGGGTGCGGTGTCGAGCTCCGAGGCTTCCACGCGCCGCCTGCAGCAGCACGGCTTCAAGGTGCTGGACCTGAATGAGGTCGATGAGATCCCCGTGTACGTCGATGGCGCCGACGAGATCGACGCCAGCGGCGCCATGATCAAGGGCGGCGGCGGCGCGCTCACGCGCGAGAAGATCGTGGCCTCGGTGGCCAAGCGCTTTGTCTGCATCGCCGACGGCAGCAAGCTGGTCCAGACCATGGGCACGTTCCCGCTGCCGGTCGAGGTGATTCCGATGGCACGTGCCGCGGTCGCGCGCAAGCTGCAGGCCCTGGGCGGCCAGCCGCGCCTGCGCATGACCAAGGAAGGCGGCATCTACAAGACCGACAACGGCAATGTGATCCTGGATGTGGTCGGGCTGAAGATCGACGACCCGCGTGGCCTTGAGTCAACGATCAACCAGGTGCCAGGTGTGGTTACGGTGGGCCTGTTCGCGCTGCGTGGCGCGGATGTGCTGCTGCTGGGTACCAGCGACGGCGTGCAGCGTACGGACTACTGATCCGGCCAATGCGCCTGAAAACAGCAAGAAGGGGTGCCTGAGGCACCCCTTTGTCTTGAATGGCGGTCCGGATCAGGACTGCGGCGGCACGTAGCCCTGCGCCTGGTCGGCGCCTTCGCCGAAGAAGTACTTCTCGGTCTGCTTGAGCAGGTACTGGCGCGCGCGCGCGTCGGCCATGTTCAGGCGGTTCTCGTTGATCAGCATGGTCTGGTGCTTGAGCCAGCCGGCCCAGGCTTCCTTCGACACGCTTTGCCAGATCTTCTTGCCCAGTTCGCCGGGCAGCGGCGGGAAGTCGAGGCCTTCGGCTTCCTTGTTCAGCTTGATGCAATGGACCGTGCGGGCCATGGGGACTCCTTGTACGTTCGTTAGACTTTGCTGAGGCGCTGGCGCTATTGTAGCCAAGCGGGGCGGCAGGCCGCGGGATGGCGGCGATTGCCCCTACGGCATTACAGCTTTTTCATCAGCACCATGGACTTGCGCTGCCAGTTGTAGAGCTTGCGCTTGTCCTCGGGCAGGTCGTCGACGTTGGCGTGCACGAAGCCGCGCTTGAGGAACCAGTGTTCGGTGCGGGTGGTGAGCACGAACAGCTTGTCCAGCCCGAGCGCGCGGGCGCGGCGCTCGATGCGCTTGAGCAGGCGCTCGCCGTCGCCGGTGCCCTGGGCTTCCTGCGAGACCGTCAGGCAGGCCATCTCACCCATGTTCTCGCGCGGGTAGTCGTACAGCGCGGCGCAGCCGAACAGCACGCCATCGTGCTCGATCACCGAGAAGTTGGCGATATCGCGCTCGATCAGGTGGCGTCCGCGCGGCACCAGCGTGCCGTCCTGCTCCAGTGGCTCGATCAGCTGCACGATGCCGCCGACGTCGTCGAGGGTGGCTTCGCGCAGGCTCTCCAGGTCGGTGTCGGAAAGCATGGTGCCGACGCCGTCGTGCAGGAACAGTTCCAGCAGCACCGAGCCGTCGAGCGAGTAGGGGATCAGGTGCGCGCGCGGCACGCCGCCCTTGAGCGCCTTGACCAGGTGCTGCAGGTAGTTGGCCACGTCCGGCGGCAGGTGGTTGTTCTGCAGGCGCTCGACCGCAGTGCGCAGCGACATCTCCTGCATCAGCTTGCCGACCGGGTCGGGCACGCCCGGCACCTCGGTGATAAAGATCAGCTTGTCGGCCTTCAGCGCGGTGGCGGTGGCGCTGGCCACGTCTTCCATCGACAGGTTGAAGGCCTGGCCGGTAGGCGAGAAGCCCAGCGGCGACAGCAGCACCACCTTGCCATGCGACAGCGACATGCGCACCGATTCGGCGTCGATCTTGCGCACTAGGCCGGTGTGCTGGTAGTCGGTGCCATTGACGATGCCCACCGGGCGCGCGGTGACGAAGTTGCCCGAGATCACCGAGAGCTGGGCGCCGGCCATCGGCGTATTGGGCAGGCCCTGGCTGAAAGCGGCCTCGATGTCCAGGCGCAGCTCGCCGGCGGCTTCCTTGGCGCATTCGAGCGCGGCGTTGTCGGTGATGCGCACGCCGTCGACGAACTGCGACTCGACATGGCGCAGCGCCAGCTGCTCCTCCACCTGCGGGCGCGAGCCATGCACCAGCACGATCTGCATGCCCATCGCGTGCAGCAGCGCGACGTCATTGACCAGCGCATTGAGCACGCCCGACTTGACCAGCTCGCCCGCGAATGCGATCACGAAGGTCCTGCCGCGGAAGGCGTGGATATACGGCGCCACCATGCGCAGCCAGTCGACGAACTGCTGGTGGTCGGGGCCGCTGCGGTCGATGGCGTCGGCGCTGGCGACCACCGGTGCGGTGGCGGGCACGGGGGAGGTCGGGGCGGGCGGGGGCAGCTCGGCCGTGGCGGGCGGCTCCCCCGGCGCGGAAGAGGAGGGCGCCGGCTGGGGCGCGTCGGTTCTGGCGTTCATGCCGCGGATTATAATCCCGGCCAATGTCAGAACAACGCCCCCTTAAGCCGCCCATTAAGGCAAGCAAGCCCGCCGCGCCGCGCCAGAGCGCCGGTGCCGGTCTGTCCGCGTCCCCAGTCCAGCCCCGGCCGGCCAGAGACCAGGCCAGGGGCCCGGCCAAACAGCCACCCGGCCGTCCCGAACCCGCTGCCGCCCGTCCAGCCGGCGAGCCCGGCCAGCGCCAGCCGCGCGGGCCCCGCGAGGCGCGCCCGCCGCGGCCACCGCGGCCAGCCAACCCGCTGCCGCCGATCACCTTCCCCGAGGCGCTGCCGGTCTCCGCCCGCCGCGACGAGATCGCGGCGGCGTTGCTGGCCAACCAGGTGGTGATCGTCTCGGGCGAGACCGGCTCGGGCAAGACCACCCAGCTCCCGAAAATCTGCCTGTCGATCGGGCGCGGACCAGGCCGCGAGGGCGGGGGGCTGATCGGCCACACCCAGCCGCGGCGTATCGCCGCGACCTCGACGGCCAAGCGCATCGCCCAGGAACTCGGCACGCCGCTGGGCGAACACGTCGGCTACCAGGTGCGCTTCAACGACACCATGTCGTCGGGCGCGTCGGTCAAGCTGATGACCGACGGCATCCTGCTGGCCGAGACGCAGAACGACCCGCTGCTGCGCGCGTACGACACGCTGATCATCGACGAGGCGCACGAGCGCAGCCTGAACATCGATTTCCTGATCGGCTACCTGCGCCAGATCCTGCCGAAGCGGCCGGACCTGAAGGTGATCATCACCTCGGCGACGATCGATGCGCAGCGCTTTGCCCAGCATTTCGCCGCCAACGGTAAGCCCGCGCCTGTAATCGAGGTCAGCGGCCGGCTCTACCCGGTGGAGGTCCGCTACCGCCCGATCACCGAGGATGTTCCTGCCGGTGGCGCCCCGCGCAGCCCGCAGGCACGTGAGCGCGACCTTCACGACGGCATCGTCGATGCCGTCGACGAGCTGTGCCGCGCGGGCCCCGGCGACGTGCTGGTGTTCCTGCCCGGCGAGCGCGAGATCCGCGAAGCCGCCGAGGCGCTGCGCAAGCACCATCCGCCGCATACCGAGATCCTGCCGCTGTTCGCGCGGCTGTCGGTGCAGGAGCAGGAGCGGGTATTCAAGCCCTCCAACGCCCGGCGCATCGTGCTGGCGACCAATGTGGCGGAAACCTCGCTGACGGTGCCGGGCATCCGCTACGTGGTCGATACCGGGCTGGCGCGCGTCAAGCGCTACTCGTACCGCAACAAGGTCGAGCAGCTGCAGGTCGAGGCGATCGCGCAGGCCGCCGCCAACCAGCGCGCCGGCCGTTGCGGCCGTGTCGCCAACGGCGTGTGCATCCGGCTCTACGAAGAGACCGATTTCACCGGCCGCCCGCGCTTCACCGATCCCGAGATCCTGCGCTCGTCGCTGGCCGCGGTAATCCTGCGCATGAAGGCGCTGCGGCTGACCGATATCGAGGCCTTCCCGTTTATCGAGCCGCCGCTGGGCCGCGCCGTCGCCGACGGCTACCAGCTGCTGCAGGAACTGGGCGCGGTCGACGACGCCAACCAGCTCACCGGCACCGGCCGCCAGCTGGCGAAGCTGCCGCTGGACCCGCGCGTGGCCCGCATGATCCTGGCCGCGCGCGAGCATCACTGCCTGCGCGAAGTGCTGATCATCGCCAGCGCGCTGTCAGTGCAGGACCCGCGCGACCGCCCCCAGGAAGCGCAGGAAGCCGCCGACCAGGCGCATCGCAAGTTCATGGACGAGAAGTCCGAGTTCCTCGGCTGGGTCAAGCTGTGGAAATGGTTCGAGGACGCGGTCGCGCACAAGAAATCGAACCGCCAGCTGCAGGACCAGTGCCGCGCCCACTTCCTGTCGCACCTGCGCCTGCGCGAGTGGCGCGACGTCCATTCGCAGCTGCTCACCACGGTCACGGAGCAGGGCTGGCGCCTGAACGACAGCGAGCCGACCTACGAGCAGGTGCACAAGGCGCTGCTGACAGGCTTGCTCGGCAACGTTGGCTGCCGCATCGAGGACGGTGACGGCAAGGGCCGCGAATACCTGGGCGCGCGCGGCATCAAGTTCCACCTGTGGCCGGGCTCGCTGATCGCGCGCAAGGTCGGCCGCTGGATCGTCGCGGCCGAACTGGTCGAGACCAGCCGGCTGTTCGCGCGCACGCTGGCGCGCATCGAGCCCGAATGGCTCGAGCAGATCGGCGGCCACCTGCTCAAGGTGAGCTGGAGCGACCCGCACTGGGAAAAGAAGGCCGGCCAGGTGCTGGCGCTGGAACGCGCCACGCTGTACGGGCTGGTGGTCTACCAGCACCGCCGCGTCCACTATGGGCCGATGAACCCGAAGGAAGCGCGCGAACTCTTTATCCGCCGCGCGCTGGTCGAGGGCGAGTTCGACACGCGCCTGCCGTTCTACGCGCACAACCAGCGCCTGGTGCGCGAGATCGAGAACCTCGAGCACAAGTCGCGCCGCCAGGACGTGCTGGTCGACGACGAGCTGATCTACGCCTTCTACGACCGCGCCGTCCCGGCCGATATCAACCAGCAGGCCACGTTCGAGCAGTGGTACCAGGCCGAGAGCGCCAAAGACCGCAAGCTGCTCTACCTGAACCGCGACGAGCTGATGCGGCACGAGGCGGCCGGCATCACCACCGACCTGTTCCCCAAGGCCATGAACGTGGCCGGGGTGGACATGGGCCTGAGCTACCACTTCGAGCCGGGCAGCCACCGCGACGGCGTGACGCTGACCGTGCCGCTGTATGCGCTCAACCAGGTACGGCAGGAGCGCGCCGACTGGCTGGTGCCGGGCATGATCAAGGAGAAGGTGCACCTGCTGCTCAAGTCGCTGCCGCAGAAGCTGCGCCGCCATTGCGTGCCGCTGCCGGAGTACGCGGCGGGGTTTGTCGCGCGCCAGCCGTCCGGCGAAGGCGAACTGCTGGACGTGCTGATCGCCGATATCCGCGAGCAGACCGGCACCATGGTCAAGCGGGCCGACTTCAAGCTGGAAACGCTGCCCGCGCACCATTCGATGAACTTCAAGGTGATCGACGAGCACGGCCGCCAGCTCGACATGGGCCGCAACCTGGCCCAGCTCCGCGGCGAGCTGGGCGGGCAGGCGCAGCAGTCGTTCCAGCGGGTTGCGGCGCAAGCCGCGGCCCAGGCCGCCACCCAGTCCCCGGACCAGGCGGCGCCGCTGGCTGCGGCCGAGCCTAGCAAGTACGAGGGCCTGACCGGCTGGACCTTCGGGGAGCTGCCCGAGCTGCTGGAGATCCGCAAGGGCAGCCAGACCCTGTTCGGCTACCCGGCGCTGGTCGACCGCGGCACCCACTGCGACGTGGAAGTCTTCGACGACCCGCAGGAAGCGGCCCGCATCCACTATCTGGGACTCCGCCGGCTGTTCGCGCTGCAGCTGCGCGAGCAGGTCAAGTTCATCGAGAAGAACATCCCGGGCCTGCAGCAGATGGCGATGCAGTACATGACGCTCGGGACGCAGGAGATGCTGCGGGACCAGATCGTAATGCTGGCGCTGGAACGCGCCTGCCTGCAGGCGCCGCTGCCGCGCAACGAGGCCGAGTTCAATGCCCGCAAGGACGAGGGGCGTACCCGACTGTCGCTGCTGGCCCAGGAAATCGCGCGGCTGGTCGGTACCATCCTTGCGGAATACGCCGGCCTGCCGCGCAAGCTGCTGCAGGCCAAGCCGTTCCCCGCGGCCTACGCCGACATGGAAGGCCAGTTCGGGCGGCTGATGGGCAAGCGCTTTATCGACGAGAACCCGTACGCGCAACTGGTGCATTTCCCGCGCTACCTGAAGGGCATCGCCATGCGCGTGGACAAGCTCAAGGGCGACCCGGGGCGCGACAGCCAGCGCGTGCAGGAAATGGCGCCGCTGGTGCAGCAGTGGCAGCGGGCGGAAAAACAGCTCCGCACCCAGGGCCGGGGCGGCGAGGATGCGCGGCTGGAGGAATTCCGCTGGATGCTGGAGGAACTGCGCATCGCGCTGTTCGCCCAGGAGCTGCGCACGCCGGTGCCGATGTCGGTCAAGCGGCTGCAGAAAGTGTGGGAATCGATGCAGCGCTGAGCTACGGCCGCCAGTGCCACGGCCCCGTCGGGGGCCGTTGGTCGCACCGGCGCAACATTCTGCTGAATTCTTGTCCGCCGTCAGCTACGACGTCAGCGGATTGCCGCGCCCAAACGTTAGAATCGCCGGTTCAGTCTTCTTCTAGCGGGTCTTATGTTCGCATTGCGTCGTGTTGTGGCTGGTGGGATCACGGTGGGCGCCCTGGCGCTGGGCCTGCTGGCCGCACCGGCATCGGCGGAAGTGGTGGTGATCCTGAATTCGGGTGATGCAACCGTCACGCTGATCGACAAGGACTCGCAGAAGGTGCTGGACACCTTTCCGATCGGCAAGGAACCGCACCACCTGATCGCCACGCCGGACGACAAGTCGCTGATCGTGGCCAATGCGGTCGGCAACGACCTGGTGTTCCTGGACCCGGTCTCCGGCAAGGTCCAGCAGCGTGTGCTGAATATCGACGATCCGTACCAGATCGGCTTTTCGCCGGACCAGAAGTGGTTTGTCGCCACCGGCAACCGGCTCGACCGCGTCGACCTGTACCGCTGGGACGGCAGGGCGCTGAAGCTGGCCAAGCAGTTCCCGCTGGCCAAGACGCCCAGCCATATCGCCTTTACCGCAGACAGCCGCATCGCCTTTATCACGCTGCAGGACTCCAACGAGGTGGTCGCCATCGACCTGGTCACGCAGAACGTGATGTGGCGCATGGAGAGCGGTTCGGCACCGGCGGGCATCTGGGTCACGCCGGACCAGAAATACCTGCTGGTCGGCATGACCGGCGCCGACTACGTGGCCGTGATCGACTGGCGCACCCGCACCGTGGTCAAGCAGATCCAGACCGGCAAGGGCGCGCACAATTTCCGCGCCGCGGGCGACAAGCGCCACCTGTTCCTGAGCAACCGCGTCACCGGCAGCATCAGCATCATCGACCAGCAGACGCTGACCAAGATCGGCGACATCACCGGCCTGCCGCCGGGGCCGGACGACATGGAGCTGACCGCCGACGGCAAGACGCTGTGGGTCACCTTCCGCTGGGCGCGCTCGGTTGGCCTGGTCGACGTGGCCAGCCGCAAGCTGGTCAAGACCGTGCGCGTCGGGCGCTCGCCACACGGCATCTATTTCCGCACGCGGGCGCCGCTGTATTGAACGGCTAGTGTTGAACGATTAGGGCAGGGACCATGCGCGACACCAAGGCTTCGCGATCCGCACGGCTCAGGAAGATCCTGGCGGCGCTGGCGCTCGCCTGCGCGTTGCCGTCCGCACTGCAGGCGGCCGACGCGGGCCAGCCTGCGGCAAAGTCCTGCCCGGCCGGCACGCTGTACCTGACCTTCGATACCGGCAGCATGAGCCAGGCGCAGCTGATCGCCGACACGCTGCGCCGCCACCATATCCGCGCCACCTTCTTCCTGGCGAACGAGCCGACGGTGCGCCAGGACAGCTCGCTCGATCCGTCCTGGGCGCCGTACTGGAAGGCGCTGGTGGCCGACGGCCACGCCTTTGGTACGCATACCTTCGACCACGTCTACCTGCGCAGCGTGCGCGCCGGCCACGTGACCATGCGGCCGCAGTTCGGCGCGCAGGCGGGCAAGGACACGGCGATGGACGCGGCCGGCTTCTGCAGCGAACTGCGCCGCAGCGCCGACGCCTTCCGCGTCATGACCGGCGCGGACATGGTACCGCTGTGGCGCGCGCCGGGCGGCCGCACCGCGCCACAGACGCTGCAATGGGGGGAGCAGTGCGGCTTCCGCCACGTTGGTTGGGCGCCGGCCGGATTCCTGGGCGACGAACTGGCTTCCGAGCGCTATCCGAACGCGATGCTGCTTGAGCGGGCACTGGACAAGCTGCGCGACGGCGATATCACCATGGCGCACCTGGGCATCTGGTCGCGCAAGGATCCGTGGGCGCCGGGCGTGCTCGAGCCGCTACTGAGCGGCCTGGAGCGCAAGGGCTTCTGCTTCGCGACGCTGCGCGAGCACCCGGCCTACCGTGACTGGATCGCGCGGCCGCAGGCTGCCGGCACTGTGCAGGCGATCGGACCAAAGGAGGGCAGGCGGTAATGTGGGAGACGCTTAACGGCTGGATCGGCCAGGTCGAAGGCACGCTGTTCCAGGACGTAGTACTGCCCGTGGTCTACGACCTCGGGTTTGGCCGCTATGCCGAGGAGGCCTTCACCGGCACCGAGTGGCTGCTGGTGGGGCTGGTGCAGATCGTCGTGATGGCGCTGATCCTGGGCCCGCTGGAGAAGTGGCGCCCGGTGGAACCGGTGGCCGACCGCGCCGCGATCCGCACCGACATCTTCTATACGGTGATCCATCGGCTGGGGCTGTTCCGCCTGGCGATGTTCTTCCTGCTGGCGCCGCTGACCGACGCCATCGAAGGGCACGTAAGGCTGATGGGCTGGCACCGCATCAACGTGGAAGACTGGTGGCCGGGCGTGACCTCGGTGCCGCTGGTCAGCTTCTTCGTCTACCTGCTGCTGTTCGACCTGCTCGACTACTGGTACCACCGCCTGTCGCACACGTTCCGCTGGTGGTGGCACCTGCATGCCGTGCACCACAGCCAGCGCCAGATGACGCTGTGGAGCGACAACCGCAACCACCTGCTCGACGACATGCTGCGCGACTTTGTGTTCGCGCTGGTGGCGCTGGGCGTGGGCGTGGAGCCGTCGCAGTACGTGCTGCTGGTGGCGCTGTCGCAGCTGTTGCAGAGCCTGCAGCATGCCAACATGCGGCTGCACTTCGGCGCGGTGGGCGAGCGCCTGCTGGTCTCGCCGCGCTTTCACCGCACCCACCACGCGGTGGGCATCGGCCACGAGGCCGACGGCGCCCCGGCGCGCCTGGGCGGCTGCAACTACGGCGTGATCTTCCCCTGCTGGGACATGCTGTTCGGCACTGCGGTCTTCACCGAGACCTACCACCCGACCGGCATCCGCGACCAGCTGCCGCCGCCAATGGGCAAGGGCCACGACTACGGTGCGGGCTTCCTGGCCCACCAGTGGTACGGCATCAAGCGCCTGCTCCGGCTGCGCTGAAGCAGTCCTCTACCCGCGGCGCACGATGGCGCGACGCGGCGGCAAGTGGCGTATGCTAGTGTTCCGGGTTGCCGCCGGTCCTGCGACCTTGCCTGCGCCCGGTGCCTTTCTTCCTGTTTGCCATCGACTGCATGAACGATATCTTCCGCTCGTTTGGCCGCGCGCTTGTCAGCCAGCTGCATCCCCGCATGCTGATGCTGACCGTGCTGCCTTTCGTCCTGGCCACGCTGCTGTGGGGCGGCCTGCTCTGGTGGAGCTGGGACCCCATCATGGCCGCCACGCGTGGCTTCCTTGAAACCTCCATCCTGACCAGCTGGATCTACAGCGCGCTGGACTGGTTCGGCCTGCAGTCGATGCGGGCCGTGGTGGCGCCGCTGTTCGTCGCGGCGCTGGCGATCCCGCTGGTGATCGCCTCCATGCTGATGTTTATCGGCGTGTTCTCGGTGCCGGCGGTGGTGCGCCATCTGGAACGCAGCTATCCCGATCTGAACAAGGCCCATGGCGGCAGCGTGCTCGGCAGCGTATTCCACTCGCTCGGCAGCACCGTCGTCTTCCTGTTACTGGTGCTGGTGACGCTGCCGCTGTGGCTGATCCCGCCGTTCTTTGCGCTGATTCCGCCGGTGCTGTGGGGCTGGCTGACCTATCGCGTGATGACCTATGACGCGCTCGCCGACCATGCCAGCGCCGAAGAGCGCAAGACGCTGGTGCGCCGCCACCGCACGCCGCTGCTGGTGATCGGCGTGGCGGTGGGGCTGCTGGGCTCGGCGCCGACGCTGCTGTGGGTGTCGTCGGCGGCGGTGATCTTCCTGTTCCCGTTCGTGCTGGCCGGCACGTTGTGGCTGTACGTGTTGATTTTTATTTTCTCGGCGCTGTGGTTCGGCCACTTCTGCCTGCGCGCGCTGGCGCAGCTGCGCGCCGAGCGCGCCGCGATGTTGGCCAAGCAACCGGCCCCGCAGCCGGCCGGACCGGCGCCCGGCGGCGACGTCATCGACCTGGCGCCGTCAGACGTGCGCCGCATCGAAAATTCCTGAAGCGAGGGGCAATATGGGTTTCGGCCTGATCGTCATTGGCGACGAGATTCTGTCGGGGCGGCGCGAAGACAAGCATATGCGCCGCACCATCGAGCTATTGAGCGCGCGCGGCCTGGCGCTGGACTGGGCCGAATATGTCGGCGACGACCGCGCCCGCATCACCGCCACGCTGCGGCGCACGCTGGCCGGTCCTGACGTGGTGTTCTGCACCGGCGGCATCGGCGCCACGCCGGACGACCACACCCGGCAATGCGCGGCGGCCGCGCTGGGCGTGCCGCTGGTGTTGCATCCGGAGGCGCGCGAGCAGATCGCACTGCGCATCGCCGAGACTGCCAACGGCGACCCGATCAAGGCCGACCTGAACCTGCCGGAGAACCAGCATCGCTTCAAAATGGGCGAGTTTCCCGAAGGCGCGCGCATCATCCCCAACAGCTACAACCGCATCCCGGGCTTCTCGGTAGCCCATCACCACTTCATGCCGGGCTTCCCGGTGATGGCGTGGCCGATGATGGAATGGGTGCTTGACCACGAGTATGTGCACCTGTTCCACCAGGTGCGGCAGCAGGAGCGCGCCTTCTACGTGTTCGAGGCGCCGGAATCCACGCTGACGCCGCTGATGGAGACGGTCGAGGCGGCGCACCCCGGCGTGCGCGTGTTCAGCCTGCCGTCGGTCGGCGACGTGCAGCGCGGCGACCGCTTTGCGCGCCGGCATATCGACCTGGGCGTCAAGGGCCCGGCCGAGCTGGTGGCGCCGGCCTACGCGATGTTGCTTGAGGGCGTGCAGGCGATGGGATTCGAGACGGTGGAGCAACCGGCGCGGGAGTCGGCGCAGGCCTGAGCGTGCAGGCCGGCGGGGCAAAAGGAAGGGGCAGCCAGGCTGCCCCTTTGTCATACAGGCTGCGGCGGTACTCAGGCGCCGTGCCACGGCAGGCCGCGCATGCACCAGCCTTCTACGGTCTTGCGATGGTGCTGCTCGTCGCGGTTGCCCTCGAAGCCTTCCAGCACATCCATGGCGAAGTGGTAGCCGGCTTCGGTAGCCACGCGCGCGGCGTGCTTGGAACGCGCCGCGCTGCGGCACAGGAACAGCACCGGCACGTCGGCCGGCACGCGCGCCTTCAGCTCTTCCAGGAAGCGGGCATTCTGCGCGCCTCCCGGGTAGGTCGCCCATTGGACATGGGCGAACTGCGCATCGGGCACGTCAACGCCACCCACCCAGTCCAGCTCAGCCTGGGTGCGCACGTCGACCAGCACGGCGGAAGGGTCGTTCTGCAGCAGCGCAAAGGCTTCCTGCGGCGACAGCGCGCCGAAATACGGCAGCTGGCTTTGTTGCTGGCGCTGGCGGGCGGCCTGGAGAAGATCGTCTCGGGTGGTCATCTGCGTGACAAATTTCAGGGATGGAATAGGGGCAAACCGGGGCGGACGGAAAGACCGCAGCACACTATTCTATAGCGCCACGACTGCCCGGCGACTGATTGCTCGCGGGAGCGCTTCACCGGCGGGCAGAATTCGACCGATTTTGGTGCGGGCGCACTGTTGCGGTGCGATAACTTGCCGATTGCACCATTATGGTGTTTTATAGGGGGCGCCTCGCAGCTTCGCGTGTTGTTGGTGCGCCACCCGGCAAAGAGCCCGGCGTTTATAGAGTGCACTCGCCAACCCCGCCACGGTGCGCGGTTCGCCGCAGTTGCACATTTTTCGGGCCGGGCGTGGCAGAGGGGCGTTTGCTTGGCATGCTTTCTGCTAACATTCCTCGTCCTTTCGTGGCTGGTCGGATTGGCGCGGCATATGCAGCGGCGCCGGTGGCGACAAGCCCAAGAATTGGCTTTCTCAGACTTCCGCCGAATATCCAGGAGATTGGCATGGCCCACAGCGTTGCAGACGTGATGAAGCTGGTGAAGGAAAACGACGTCAAGTTCGTCGATTTCCGTTTCACTGATACCAAAGGCAAGGAGCAACATGTGTCCGTGCCCGTGTCGCACTTCGATGAAGACAAGTTCGAAAGCGGCCACGCCTTCGACGGTTCGTCGATCGCCGGCTGGAAGGGTATCGAAGCTTCGGACATGCTGCTGATGCCGGATCCGAATACCGCCAACGTCGATCCGTTCTACGAAGAACCCACGCTGGTGCTGACTTGCGACGTAGTCGAGCCGTCGGACGGCAAGGGCTATGACCGCGACCCGCGCTCGATCGCCAAGCGCGCCGAAGCCTACCTGAAGAGCACCGGCCTGGGCGACACCGCCTACTTCGGCCCGGAACCCGAATTCTTCATCTTCGACGGCGTGACCTGGAACGTCGACATGCAAGGCTCCTTCGTGAAGATCCACTCCGAAGAAGCCCCGTGGTCGTCGGGCAAGGAATTTGAGCACGGCAACACCGGCCACCGTCCGGGCAAGAAGGGCGGCTACTTCCCGGTTGCCCCGATCGACACCTTCCAGGACATGCGTTCGGAAATGTGCCTGATCCTCGAATCGCTGGGCATCCCCGTTGAAGTCCACCACCACGAAGTGGCTGGCCAGGGCCAGAACGAGATCGGCACCAAGTTCAGCACGCTGGTGCAGCGCGCCGACTGGACCCAGCTGCAGAAGTACGTGATCCAGAACGTCGCCCACACCTACGGCAAGACCGCCACCTTCATGCCGAAGCCGGTGGTTGGCGACAACGGTTCGGGCATGCACGTGCACCAGTCCGTGTGGAAGGACGGCCAGAACCTGTTCGCAGGCAACGGCTACGCCGGCCTGTCGGAATTCGCGCTGTACTACATCGGCGGCATCATCAAGCACGCCCGCGCGCTGAACGCCATCACCAACCCGGGCACGAACTCGTACAAGCGCCTGGTGCCGGGCTTCGAGGCTCCGGTCAAGCTGGCTTACTCGGCCCGCAACCGTTCGGCTTCGATCCGTATCCCGTATGTGGCCAACCCGAAGGGCCGCCGCATCGAGACCCGCTTCCCGGATCCGCTGATGAACCCGTACCTGGGCTTCTCGGCGCTGCTGATGGCCGGCCTGGACGGCGTGATGAACAAGATCCACCCGGGCGAAGCTGCCGACAAGAACCTGTACGACCTGCCGCCGGAAGAAGACGCAAAGATCCCGACCGTCTGCGCGAGCCTGGACCAGTCGCTCGAGTACCTGGACAACGACCGCGAGTTCCTGACCCGCGGCGGCGTGTTCTCGAACTCGATGATCGATGCCTACATCGAACTGAAGATGGAAGAAGTCACGCGTTTCCGCATGACCACGCACCCGATCGAGTTCGAGATGTACTACTCGCTGTAAGCGGCCCTTGCCCGGGAATGACGCAGGTTGTGACCGGGCAACAGTTGCACCAGAAAGGGGCGGCTTCGGCTGTCCCTTTTTGCTTTGCTCGCTAGAATGGGGAATCCAGTTCCATCCCTGTTCAAACCTAACCCCATGTCCATGGACGCCACTTCGCGCACGGCCCGCCGGGCCACGTCATTGCACCAAATTCGTATCGGATTCCCTGTTCTGGTGAGTGCCGTGGCGCTGGCGCTGGGTACCTGGGCCGGGCAGCCGCGTGCGCAGTCCTCCGACGTCTATGTCTGCACCGGGCCCAATGGCGTGCCGGAGTACCGCAACGGCAATGCCGGCAAAGGCTGCAAGAAGCTGAACCTGCCCGAGGTGGTGACCGTGCCGGGTGGGCGCGTGGCAGCGCAGCCGGCCAGGAGCGGTGGCGGTGCCACGACCAGCAGCACCAGCTTCCCACGCGTGGACAGCGCCACGCAGAAAAGCCGCGACGGCGAGCGCCGCGCGGTGCTCGCGCAGGAGCTGCAGGCCGAAGAGGCCAAGCTGCAGGCGCTGCGTGCCGAATACAACAACGGCCAGCCGGAGCGCCAGGGCAATGAGCGCAATTATCAGAAATACCTCGATCGCACAGCGGCGCTGCGCGACGACATCGCGCGCAGCGAGGCCAATGCGGCATCGCTGCGGCGCGAGCTTGGCAATTTGAAGGATTAGTCTTATGCGTCGCCTGATTCGCGGTGTGTCGCGCAAGGTCAGCGGTGCCGACGGCGCCCGTGGCGAGTCGCCCGCGCCCGACATCGCGCATGCCGAAGGCAGTGCGCAGGTGCTGACCATGGGCGCGGTGGCGTTCCACGCCGGCCTCGATGTGGTGGCCAACCCGGTGCTGCTGGTGCGGCAGCCGGGGCTGCGCGTGGTCTACGCCAACGCCGCCGCGGAGGCGACCTTCGGCGTGTCGCGCAAGGGCATGGTCGAACTGACGCTGCCCGACCTGTTCGGCCGCTCCGACGAGCTGCACAGCATGCTCGATACGGTGGTCACGCGCCAGTTCGATGTGCGCCGGCAGGACCTGGTCCTGCATCCGCCGCTGCAGGAACCGCTCCACGTGCACGTGGTGATCGCCGCGCTGGAAGCGGTCGGCGACACCGTGGTGGTGGAGATCCTGCCCAACGAACAGAAGGTGCGCAGCGACCGCGAAGAGCGCATCCTCGACCTGACCTCGGCCAACAAGGAATTGATCCGCAACCTGGCCCACGAGATCAAGAACCCCCTCGGCGGCATCCGCGGCGCGGCGCAACTGCTGGAGTTCGAGTTGCCCGAGCGCTCGCTGCGCGAGTACACGCAGGTCATCATCAAGGAATCGGACCGGCTGCAGACGCTGGTGGACCGGCTGCTCGAGCCGCACCGGCATCCGCATATCGTGTCCAGCCTGAATATCCACGAGGTGCTCGAGCGCGTGCGCTCGGTGGTGCTGGCGGAGTTTCCGAACGGGCTGGACATCGTGCGCGACTACGACGCCAGCCTGCCCGAGCTGCAGGGCGATATGGAGCAACTGATTCAGGCCGTGCTTAACATCGTGCACAACGCCGCGCAGGCGCTGGCCGACCACATCGCGCGCGGCGATGCGCAGATCGTGCTGCGCACGCGCGTCGCACGCCAGGTCACGATTGCGAAGCGACTGTTCAAGCTGGCATTGGACTTGCATGTCATCGACAACGGCCCGGGAATCCCCGAAGACATTCGCGAACGCATTTTCTATCCACTGGTATCGGGTAGGGATGGCGGCAGCGGTCTAGGTCTCACACTCGCTCAAACCTTCGTGCAGCAGCACGAGGGCTTGATCGAATGCGAGAGCAGGCCGGGCTGTACCGACTTCCGCATCCTGCTGCCGCTGCACTAGCTCGTAGCACCAGCCGCTTCGCTGGCGTCCGCGAGCGATCGTGTACCCGCCGTGGGCGGGCCATGCGGAAGACCAAATGACACCGAGCAGACAAGCGACGCACATGAAGCCGATCTGGATAGTCGACGACGATCAATCAATCCGCTGGGTCCTGGAAAAGGCCCTTGCCCGTGAAAGCCTGCTCTCGCGCAGCTTCACCAATGTGCGGGACGTGCTCGCCGCGCTGGAGGAAGACCAGCCGCAGGTGCTGATCTCCGATATCCGCATGCCCGGCGGCTCCGGCCTGGACCTGCTGCAGGCCCTCAAGGCGCGTCATCCGGGACTGCCGGTCATCGTGATGACCGCGTACTCGGACCTGGACAGCGCCGTGGCTGCGTTCCAGGGCGGCGCCTTCGAATACCTGGCCAAGCCCTTCGATGTCGACAAGGCCGTCGAACTGATCCGCCGCGCGCTGGAGGAAAGCCTGCGCGAGGAAGAGCTGGACGACCGCCTGGTCGACGCGCCCGAGATCCTCGGCCAGGCGCCGGCGATGCAGGACGTGTTCCGCGCCATCGGCCGCCTGTCGCAATCCAACGTGACGGTGATGATCACCGGCGAGTCCGGCACGGGCAAGGAGTTGGTGGCGCGTGCCTTGCACAAGCACAGCCCGCGCGCCAACGGTCCGTTTATCGCGCTCAATACGGCGGCGATCCCAAAGGACCTGCTGGAATCCGAACTGTTCGGCCATGAGCGCGGCGCCTTCACCGGCGCCCAGACCATGCGGCGCGGCCGCTTCGAGCAGGCCGAGGGCGGCACGCTGTTCCTTGATGAAATCGGCGACATGCCGTTCGACCTGCAGACCCGCCTGTTGCGCGTGCTGTCCGACGGCAACTTCTATCGCGTCGGCGGCCATAACCCGCTGCGTGCCAACGTGCGCGTCATTGCCGCCACGCACCAGAACCTGGAGCTGCGCGTCAGGGAAGGACTGTTCCGCGAGGACTTGTTCCACCGACTGAACGTGATCCGGCTGCGCCTGCCGCCGCTGCGCGAACGCCCGGAAGACATCACGCTGCTGGCCCGTCATTTCCTGCAGAAGAGCGCCAAGGAACTGGGCGTCGAACCCAAGCGCATGTCCGACGAGGCGTTGGCCTACGTCAGCACGCAGCCGTTCCCCGGCAACGTGCGCCAGCTCGAGAACCTGTGCAACTGGCTGACGGTGATGGCGCCGGCGCAGACCATCGAGGTCAAGGACTTGCCGCGCGAGATGCTGGAGGCGGGGACGTCGGAGCCCATCAATGCGCCGCGGCCGGAGCGTGTTGCCGAAGTGCGTGCAGCCGAATACGAAGGCGCGCACGAGCTGGCCGACTATGGTGGGTTTGCCGTGCCGGTGGCGGAGGGCGACACCGCCACTGCGGTCCGGCCCGCGCCGGTCGTCACCGTCGCGCCGGTTTCGGCGGCGGCCGGCTGGGAAAGCCTGCTGGCCGGCGAGGCCCGCGCGATGCTGGAATCCGGCCAGCCGGAAGTCATGGACGTGTTGACGCGGCGCTTCGAGAAGGCAGTGCTCGAGGCCGCGCTGGGCGTCACACGCGGCCGCCGCGTCGAGGCTGCGACCCGGCTGGGGATCGGCCGCAATACCATTACGCGCAAGCTGCAGGAACTGGGGTTCGACTGACGGGCAGGGCACCAATGAAGAATGGCCGGGATCTCCCATCTCCCGGCCATTTTTCTTTGGCGCGGACGCTTCAGCCGCGCGCCTCGACCAACCGCTGCGCCATCTCCGCAAATCCCTCCCCACCCGCCGCAGCAGTGATAGAAGCCGGCGGCACCGGCAGCTGCGGCAGGATGTCCCGCACATTGGCCACCCCGACCGACAGCGGAAAATGCGCGAACATGGTCGCATCGTTGGCCGAATCGCCGATGAACAGCCATTCGTCGTGGCGTGCGTCCAGGTCTTCGCCGAGCAGTTCGGCCACGCACAGCTTGCTCATCGACAGCTTGTCGTGCCGGCCGAACCAGCCGTTCACATGGATCGAGCTGACCGTGGCGGTCATGCCGGCCTCGCGCATGATCTCGGCAATGCGGTTCACGGCATTCTCCGGCAGCGGCTTGACGTCTTCGGCGTGGTCGATTGCCAGGTCGGCCGCATGCCAGGCCTGGTCCGACGCCAGCGCGCAGCCAGGCACCTCGCGCAGGATCCGCTCGCCCAGCGCCTGGATGCGCTCCAGGTTGCGCGCCCGGGTCCCGGCATCGTCCAGGAAACGCGTTTGCAGGCGGCCATTGTGCAGGTGCGAATAGAACGCCCCGTTCTCGCCGATGATGGCGTCGACCGGCCACAGCCGGGTCAGGATCTCGGCCCAGGCGATGCAGCGCCCGGTGACCGGGATCACGTGCAGGCCGGCGCGGCGCAGCCCGTCGAGCGCCAGGTAGGTGGAGGCGGGCAGGCGGCCGTCGGTGGTCAGCGTGCCGTCGATGTCGGTCAGCACCCCGCGCACGCACTGCAGCACGGAATTAGAGAGCTTGTTCAGAGATTGCATGGCGGGCCATTGTAGCCGTGGTTCGGGCGTCTTCTTCCTTTATTGCGCTGCAAAATGCCGCGTACTGGTGAAGTTGCTGATTTGCTTGCGCGGGTGCGACAGGCGTAACATGCCGCTGTCACAAAAGAATCACATAGTGTCGGATTTTACCGACCGAGATACACACCAGGAGCCACTGATGTCCTTATCCCGTACCGTGCTCAAACTCGCAGCGCTGGCGGCCCTGACCGGGGCCGGCAGCGCCCACGCCGCCGTTGAAATCCAGTGGTGGCACGCCATGCAGGGCGCGCTGAACGACAAGGTGAACGAGATCGCCAACAAGTTCAACGCCAGCCAGTCCGACTACAAGATCGTGCCGGTCAACAAGGGCAACTACGACGAGACCATGGCCGCGGGCATCGCCGCGTTCCGCGCCGGTGGCGCGCCGGCGATCCTGCAAGTGTTCGAGGTCGGCACTGCTACCATGATGAGCGCGAAGGGTGCGATCAAGCCGGTCTCGGCGGTGATGAAGGACGCCGGCGAGAAGTTCGACCAGAAGGCCTATATCCCGGCGGTGGCGGGCTACTACACCTCGTCCAAGGGCGAGATGCTGTCGTTCCCGTTCAACAGCTCGACCACCGTGTTCTACTACAACAAGGACGCCTTCAAGAAGGCCGGCCTGGATCCGGAAAAGCCGCCCAAGACCTGGCCCGAAGTGATGCAGTATTCGGCCAAGCTCAAGGCCTCGGGCACCAACTGCGCTTACACCACCGACTGGCAGGGCTGGGTCCACCTGGAGAGCTTCTCGGCCTGGCACAACACGCTGTACGCGAGCAAGAACAACGGCTTCGGCGGCACCGACACGCGCCTGGTGTTCAACAGCCCGCTGCACGTCAAGCACATCACCAACCTGCAGGACATGGTGAAGAAGGGCTATTTCAGCTACGGCGGCCGCAAGGCGGAATCGCAGGCCAAGTTCTATAACGGCGAGTGCGCGATGTTCACCGGCTCGTCGGCATCGCTGGCCAATATCCGCAAGAACGCCAAGTTCGCCTTCGCGGTGGCACAGCTGCCGTACTACCCGGACGTGCAAGGTGCGCCGCAAAACACCATCATCGGCGGCGCTTCGCTGTGGGTGATGGGCGGCAAGAAGCCGGACGAGTACAAGGGCGTGGCCAAGTTCTTCAATTTCCTGTCGCGCCCCGAGATCCAGTCTGACTGGCACCAGGCCACCGGCTACCTGCCGGTGACCATGGCCGCCTACGATCTGACCAAGAAGTCGGGCTACTACGACAAGAACCCGGGGGCCGACGTGTCGGTGCAGCAGATGGTCGTCAAGACCACCGACAAGTCGCGTGGCGTGCGCCTGGGCAATATGGTGCAGATCCGCACCGTGGTAGACGAGGAGCTGGAAGCCGTCTGGGCCGGCAAGAAGGAGCCCAAGGCCGCGCTGGATTCGGCCGTTGCCCGCGGCAACGATCTGCTGGAACGCTTCCAGAAAACCGCGCGTGAATAAAGAAGCGCAGGCATTTTCAGCAAGCTGAAGTGACAAGCGGGCGGCGGCGAAACCTCCGCCCGCTTGCATTGTGGCCGGCCAGTCGTACCGATCGGGCCGGCCGCAACTCCGTACCTAGTCCGATGCCGCGACCCGCGGCATTCGCCGGAATCCGTTTATGGAAAAACGCGTCGTTTTCCGCTCGCCGTGGCTGCCGTATCTGCTGGTGCTGCCGCAGATCGCGATCACGCTGATCTTCTTCTTCCTGCCCGCCGGGCAGGCGCTGTACCAGTCGATGCTGCAGGAGGATGCCTTCGGCATCAACCTGGAGTTCGTTGGCCTCGACAACTTCCGCACGCTGTGGAACGACCCGCTGTACGTGGAGTCGTTCCAGACCACGGCGATCTTCGCCATCGGCGTCACCGTGGTGGGACTATCCACCGCGCTGGCGCTGGCCTACTTTGCCGACCGAGTGATCCGCGCGGCGGTGGGCTACAAGACCCTGCTGATCTGGCCGTATGCGGTCGCGCCGGCAGTGGCGGGGGTGCTGTGGATGTTCATGTTCAATCCGACGTTGGGCGTGGTGTCCTTCGTGCTGCGCAAGATGGGCGTCGAGTGGAACTTCCTGCTCAACGGCAACCAGGCGCTGTTGCTGGTGGTGCTGGCTGCGGCGTGGAAGCAGATCAGCTACAACTTCCTGTTCTTCCTGGCCGGGCTGCAGAGCATTCCGCGCTCGCTGATCGAGGCCGCCGCCATCGATGGCGCCGGTCCGTGGCGCCGGTTCTGGTCGATCATCTTCCCGCTGCTGTCGCCGACCACGTTCTTCCTGATGGTGATCAACGTGGTGTACGCGTTCTTCGACACCTTCGCGATCATCGATGCGGTCACGCACGGCGGGCCGTTCAATTCGACCAACACGCTGGTGTACAAGGTCTTCCATGACGGCTTCCGCGGCATGGATATCGGTGGCTCGGCCGCGCAGTCGGTGGTGCTGATGGTGATCGTGATCGCGCTGACCGTGGTGCAGTTCCGCTACGTGGAACGCAAGGTCCAGTACTGACGGAGACACCCGTGGTAGAACGACGTCCCTTACTTGATTTGCTGACCCACGTGGTGCTGATCCTCGGCATTGCGGTGGTGGTGTTCCCGGTGTACCTGACCTTCGTGGCGTCGACGCTGACCGCCGAGGAGGTGCTGGATGCGCCAATGACGCTGATCCCCGGCAGCCACCTGATCGACAACTATCGCACCGTGCTGTTCCAGGGCGTGGGCGAGGCCGCTTCGCCGGTCTCGACCATGATGAAGAACAGCCTGATCATGGCGCTGGGCATCGCTCTGGGCAAGATCGCGATCTCGATCATCTCGGCCTTCGCCATCGTCTATTTCAAGTTCCCGCTGCGCAAGACCTTTTTCTGGCTGATCTTCATCACGCTGATGCTGCCGGTGGAAGTGCGGATCCTGCCGACCTACAAGGTGGTGTCCGACCTTGGCCTGCTGGACAGCTACTTCGGCCTGACCATCCCGATCATCGCGTCGGCCACCGCCACCTTCCTGTTCCGCCAGTTCTTCCTGACCATCCCGGACGAGCTCGCCGAGGCCGCGCGCATCGACGGCGCCGGGCCGCTGCGCTTCTTCTGGGACGTGGTGCTGCCGCTGTCGCGCACCAGCATTGCTGCCCTCTTTGTGATCCAGTTTATCTACGGCTGGAACCAGTACCTGTGGCCGCTGCTGATCACCACGCAGAAGTCGATGACGCCGGTGGTGGTGGGTGTGACCCAGATGATCTCGCGCTCGGGTGACGCGGCCACCGACTGGAACCTGGTGATGGCCACCGTGATGCTGGCGATGATCCCGCCGGCGGTGGTGGTGGTGCTGATGCAGAAGTGGTTCGTCAAGGGCCTGGTCGAAACCGAAAAATAAGGCGTGGCGCGCCACGAGCGCGCACGCAGGACAACAGCAATGGCAAAACTGTCGCTACGCAACGTTCAGAAAACCTACGCCGGCAGCGTCCAGGTGGTGCACGGCATCGACATGGAGATCGCCGACGGCGAGTTCATCGTCATCGTCGGCCCCTCGGGCTGCGGCAAGTCCACGCTGCTGCGCATGGTGGCGGGACTGGAAACCATCACCGGCGGCGAGGTCGATATTGGCGACAAGGTCGTCAATAACCTGGAACCGGCAGAGCGGGACATCGCCATGGTGTTCCAGAACTACGCGCTCTATCCGCATATGAGCGTGTACGACAACATGGCCTACGGCCTGAAGATCCGCGGCATGCCCAAGGCGGAGATCGAGCAGCGCGTGAAGCATGCCGCCGGCATCCTGGAACTGGCGCCGTTGCTGGAGCGCAAGCCGCGCCAGCTCTCGGGCGGGCAGCGCCAGCGCGTGGCCATGGGCCGCGCCATCGTGCGCGAGCCGGCGGTATTCCTGTTCGACGAGCCGCTGTCCAACCTGGACGCCAAGCTGCGTGTGCAGATGCGGCTGGAGTTGAAGGAACTGCACCGGCGCCTGGGCACCACCAGCCTGTACGTGACCCACGACCAGGTCGAGGCGATGACGCTGGCCGACCGCATGATGGTGCTCAACGCCGGACGCGTGGAGCAGATCGGCACGCCGCTGGAAGTCTATTCGCGCCCGGCCAGCATCTTCGTGGCCGGCTTTATCGGCTCGCCGCCGATGAACCTGATCCCGGTGGTGCGCAACGCCGCCGGCGACAGCGGCGCGCAGATGCGCGTGGTGGCGAAGGAGGGAGTCGACGCGGCCACGGCCACGCTGGGCCATCTGCCGATGGGGCTGCACCTGCCGGAGCAGGCGCTGCTCGGGCTGCGGCCGGAGCACATCGAGCCGTGCGCGGCACATGAGGCCATCGCGGAAGTCGATGTGCGCGTGGTCGAAGCGCTCGGTGCCGACTCCTTCGCCTACGGTTCGCTCGGCGGGCAGCCGGTGGTGGTGCGGCTGGAGAGCCATGCACGCGTGCGCGCCGGCGACAAGCTGCCGGTGACGTCATCGGCCGACCACCTGCATTTCTTCGCGCCGGACACCGGCAAGCGTATCGAGGCCTGACATGGCACACGCGGCAGACACCCCGCAAGCGGCGCAGGCCTGGCCGTATCCCCGCTACATCGCGCATCGCGGCGCCGGCAAGCTCGCGCCCGAGAACACGCTGGCCGCATTCCGCCATGGTGCGGGCTTCGGCTACCGCATGTTCGAGTTCGACGTGAAGCTGTCAGCCGATGGCAAACCGGTGCTGATGCACGACGCCACGCTCGACCGCACTACCAGCGGCAGGGGCAGGGTGGATGCGCTGACGCTGGGCGAGCTCGCGCAGCTCGACGCCGGCAGCTGGCACAGCGCGGCCTACGCGGGCGAGCCGGTGCCGACGCTGGCGGTCATCGCGCGCTATACGCAGGCCAATGGCTTTATGGTCAATATCGAGATCAAGCCAGTGCCAGGTACCGAGGACCGCACCGGTGCGGCGGTGGCGCTCGACGCGCAGTCGCTGTGGGCGGAGGCCGCGGTGCCGCCACTGCTGTCGTCCTTTTCCGAGGAAGCGCTGGCTGCCGCCGCACGCGCGGCGCCGGACCTGCCGCGCGCGCTGCTGCTCGACAAGTTGCCCGCGGACTGGCCCGAGCGGCTGCGCGGGCTTGGCTGCGTGGCCCTGGACGCCAACCATCGCGAACTGAATGCCGGCGTCATCGCCGCCGCACATGCGGGCGGCTATCGCGTGCTCAGCTACACCGTGAACGACCCGGTGCGGGCCGCGCAACTGCTTGATTGGGGGCTGGACGGGTTGATCACCGACGCCGTCGACCGGATCTCGCCGCAGCCCTGAATCGTTGTGCGGATGTTGCGAAACGCCGACACCGCGCCGAATTGTTGTGCCGGTAGGTTTCGTCTTGAGAAAAGTCCACATCGCGGAAAAGCAAACATGCTATGCTTACCGCCGTGAAGACTTAGGTCCTTCCCCGCACAACTTGCCCTTTCGGGCCTTGTGAGGAAGCCAGCACATGCGGCACCCCGGTGGTGCCGTTTGCGTAGGGTCCCTCTGTTGGGCTCCCAAGAGTTGTTTGCAATCCGCTAACCGGTCAAGCCGTGTCGCGGAAGGTTGAATAACCCGCTGAACTCCGGCATTCCCGGAGAATAGTGAGCGTCCCATGATGCAGCAGTATCAGAGCAATTCGTACCTCTTCGGCGGTAACGCCCCGTATGTCGAAGAACTGTACGAAGCCTACCTCCAGAACCCCGCCTCGGTTCCCGACAACTGGCGTTCGTATTTCGACGCCATGCAGAACGTTCCTGCCGTCGACGGCTCGAACGCCCGGGATATCGCCCACGCCCCCATCGTTGCCTCGTTCGCCGAGCGCGCCAAGCAAGGCCCCATCAAGACCATCGTTGCCTCGGCCGATTCCGACATGGGCCGCAAGCGCGTCGCTGCCACCCAGCTGATCGCCGCCTACCGCAACATCGGTTCGCACTGGGCCGACCTGGACCCGCTCAAGCGCCAGGAGCGTCCGCCCCTGCCGGATCTGGATCCCGCGTTCTACGGTTTTTCCGAAGCTGACCTCGACATCGTCTTCAATGCCAGCAATACCTACTTTGGCAAGGAGTCGATGAGCCTGCGCGAGCTGCTGAACAACCTGCGCGACACCTACTGCGGCACCATCGGCGCCGAATTCATGTACGTGAGCGACCAGGCGCAGAAGCGCTGGTGGCAGGAGCGTCTGGAAACCACGCGTTCCAAGCCGGTCTTCACGCTGGAAAAGAAGAAGCACATCCTCGACCGCCTGACCGCGGCCGAAGGCCTGGAGCGCTTCCTCCACACCAAGTACGTCGGCCAGAAGCGCTTCTCGCTGGAAGGCGGCGAAAGCTTTATCGCCGCGATGGACGAACTGGTCCAGCACTCCGGCAGCAAGGGTGTGCAGGAAATCGTGATCGGCATGGCCCACCGCGGCCGCCTGAACGTGCTGGTCAACACCCTGGGCAAGATGCCCGCCGACCTGTTCGCCGAATTCGAAGGCAAGCACGTCGACGACCTGCCGGCCGGTGACGTCAAGTACCACAAGGGTTTCTCGAGCGACGTCTCGACCGACGGCGGCCCGGTTCACCTGTCGCTGGCATTCAACCCGTCGCACCTGGAAATCGTCAACCCGGTGGTGGAAGGCTCGGCCAAGGCCCGCCAGGAACGCCGCGGCGAAGTCGGCCACAAGGAAGTGCTGCCGGTGCAGGTGCACGGCGACGCCGCCTTTGCCGGACAGGGCGTGGTGATGGAGACGCTGAACCTCGCGCAGACCCGCGGCTACGGCACGGGCGGCACGATGCACATCGTCATCAACAACCAGATCGGCTTCACCACCTCCGACCCGCGCGACGCCCGTTCGACGCTGTATTGCACGGACGTGGTCAAGATGATCGAGGCCCCGGTGCTGCACGTGAACGGCGACGACCCCGAAGCCGTGGTGTACGCCATGCAGCTGGCCGTTGATTTCCGCATGGAATTCAACAAGGACGTCGTGGTCGACATCATCTGCTTCCGCAAGCTGGGCCACAACGAGCAGGACACCCCGGCGGTCACGCAGCCGCTGATGTACAAGAAGATCGCCCAGCACCCCGGCACGCGCAAGCTGTACGCCGAGAAACTGGCCGCCCAGAAGCTGGTCCCGGCCGAGTTCGGTGACGAGAAGGTCAAGGAATACCGCGCCGCGATGGACGCCGGCAAGCACACCGCCGACCCCGTCCTGTCGAACTTCAAGAACAAGTTCGCCGTGGACTGGATGCCGTTCCTGAACCGCAAGTGGACCGACGCCGCCGACACCGCCGTGCCGGTGACCGAACTGAAGCGCCTGGCTGAACGCATCACCACCACGCCTGAGACGCTGAAGCTGCATCCGCTGGTAGAGAAGGTCGTCAAGGACCGCGCCAACATGGGCCGCGGCGACCAGTCGCTGGACTGGGGCATG
This sequence comes from Ralstonia pickettii, assembly GCA_050987995.1. Lineage (GTDB taxonomy): Bacteria > Pseudomonadota > Gammaproteobacteria > Burkholderiales > Burkholderiaceae > Cupriavidus > Cupriavidus pickettii_B. The sequence goes on along the minus strand of CP158803.1, from coordinate 2,963,316 downwards.
GGTGAGCACCTGGCCTTCGCTTCGCTGGTGTCGTCGGGCTATCCGGTGCGTATCACCGGCCAGGACGCCGGCCGTGGCACCTTCACCCACCGCCACGCCGTGCTGCACGACCAGGCCCGCGAGCGCTGGGATGCCGGCAGCTACGTGCCGCTGCAGAACGTGTCGGAAAACCAGGCACCGTTCACGGTGATCGACTCGGTGCTGTCCGAAGAGGCCGTGCTCGGCTTCGAGTACGGCTACTCGGCCGCCGAACCGAACGCGCTGGTGATCTGGGAAGCCCAGTTCGGCGACTTCGTCAACGGCGCCCAGGTGGTGATCGACCAGTTCATCTCGTCGGGTGAAGTGAAGTGGGGCCGCGCCTCGGGCCTGACCCTGATGCTGCCGCACGGCTACGAAGGCCAGGGTCCGGAACACAGCTCGGCCCGTATCGAGCGCTTTCTGCAACTCTGCGCGGACCACAACATGCAGGTCTGCCAGCCGACCACGCCGGCCCAGATCTTCCACCTGCTGCGCCGCCAGATGATCCGCCTGTTCCGCAAGCCGCTGGTGATCATGACGCCGAAGTCGCTGCTGCGTAACAAGGACGCCGTGTCGCCGCTGTCGGACCTGGCCAAGGGCCACTTCGAGACGGTCATCCCTGACCACGAAGAGCTCAACGCCAGCAAGGTCAAGCGCATCATCATGTGCTCGGGCAAGGTCTACTATGACCTGGTCAACACGCGCAAGGAACGCGAGTCCAACGACGCCGCGATCATCCGCCTGGAACAGCTGTACCCGTTCCCGCACAAGGCTGTTGCCGCGGAACTGAAGAAGTATCCGAACGCCACCGAGATCGTGTGGTGCCAGGACGAGCCGCAGAACCAGGGCGCCTGGTTCTTCGTGCAGCACTACATCATGGAAAACATGACGGAAGGCCAGAAGCTCGGTTATGCCGGTCGTCCCGCGTCGGCTTCGCCGGCGGTGGGCTACTACGCAAAGCACAACGAGCAACAGAAGGCGCTGCTGGATGCTGCCTTCGCCAAGCTCAAGGGCTTTGTTCTGACCAAGTAAATCAAGCGGCAGCCACGGCGGCGCGCGCAGGTGTTCGCCGTGGCATTGCCAGCATAAAGACAACACGCATAACACGAGGAATTCACAACCATGGCTATTGTTGACGTCAAGGTTCCGCAACTGTCCGAATCGGTCGCCGAAGCGACCATGCTCAACTGGAAGAAGAAGCCTGGCGAAGCCGTCGCCCAGGACGAGATCCTGATCGAAATCGAAACCGACAAGGTCGTGCTGGAAGTGCCGGCCCCGTCGGCTGGTGTCCTGTCGATTATCGTCAAGAACGACGGCGACACCGTCGTGGCCGAGGAGATCATCGCCAAGATCGACACCGAAGCCACCGCTGGCGCCGCCGCTCCGGCTGCCGCCGCTGCGGCACCCGCAGCCGCCGCCGCTGCCGCTCCGGCCGCTGCAGCTGCCCCGGCTGCCGCTGGCGCCGTGGCCATGCCGTCGGCTGCCAAGCTGATGGCCGAAGCCGGCCTGTCGGCTGGCCAGGTTGCCGGCACCGGCAAGGACGGCCGCATCACCAAGGGCGACGTGCTGGGCGCAGCTGCTGCTCCCGCTCCGGCCGCCAAGGCTGCCCCGGCTCCGGCCGCCGCCAAGCCGGCGCTGCAGCAAGTGTCGGCCGGCGTGGACTTCGCCGCGCTGGGCGACCGACCGGAAGAGCGCGTGCCGATGAGCCGCCTGCGCGCCCGCGTTGCCGAGCGCCTGCTCCAGTCGCAAGCCACCAACGCCATCCTCACCACCTTCAATGAAGTGAACATGAAGCCGGTGATGGACCTGCGCAACAAGTACAAGGACCGCTTCGAGAAGGAACACGGCGTCAAGCTGGGCTTCATGTCCTTCTTCGTCAAGGCCGCGGTGCACGCGCTGAAGAAGTTCCCGCTGATCAACGCTTCGATCGACGGCAACGACATCGTCTACCACGGCTACTTCGACATCGGTATCGCTGTCGGCTCGCCGCGCGGCCTGGTGGTGCCCATCCTGCGCAATGCCGACCAGATGAGCCTGGCCGACATCGAGAAGAAGATCGCGGAGTTCGGCGTCAAGGCCCGTGACGGCAAGCTCTCGCTGGAAGAACTGACCGGCGGCACTTTCTCGATCTCCAACGGCGGCGTGTTCGGCTCGATGCTGTCGACCCCGATCATCAACCCGCCGCAATCGGCCATCCTGGGCGTGCACGCCACCAAGGACCGCCCGGTGGTGGAAGACGGCCAGATCGTGATCCGCCCGATGAACTACCTGGCCATGTCCTACGACCACCGCATCATCGACGGCCGCGAAGCCGTGCTGGGCCTGGTCGCCATGAAGGACGCGCTGGAAGATCCGGCCCGCCTGCTGCTGGACCTGTAAATACCGGTCCCCCCCGCGCGCCTGCCGCGCGGGGCGCATCTCGCATCTCCAGAGTTGACGGCGCGCCGGCACATGCTGCCGGCGCCCACAAAGGAATTCCATGAGCAAACAATTCGACGTGCTGGTGATCGGCGCCGGCCCCGGCGGCTATATCGCCGCGATTCGTGCCGGCCAGCTGGGCCTGAACGTGGCCTGCTGCGAAGGCAACGCCTACGACGATCCCAAGAACGAACCGCGCCTGGGCGGCACCTGCCTGAACGTGGGCTGCATCCCCTCCAAGGCGCTGCTGGCTTCCTCGGAAGAGGTCGAGAACGTCCAGCACCACCTGGGCGACCACGGCATCACCGTGGGCGACGTCAAGGTCGACGTGGCCAAGATGCTCAAGCGCAAGGACGACGTCGTCGGCAAGATGACCAAGGGCATCGAGTTCCTGTTCCGCAAGAACAAGGTGACGCTGCTCAAGGGCTACGGCAAGTTCGTCGGCAAGACCGCCGAAGGCTTCCAGGTCGAGATCGCCGGTGAAGTCGTGACTGCCAAGCAAGTCATCATCGCCACCGGTTCCAAGGCCCGCCACCTGCCGGGCATTCCTGTCGACAACGACCTCATCAGCGATAACGAGGGCGCGCTCAAGTTCCCGTCCGTGCCGAAGAAGCTGGGCGTGATCGGCGCCGGCGTGATCGGCCTGGAGCTGGGCTCGGTGTGGCGCCGCCTGGGTGCCGACGTGACCGTGCTGGAAGCGCTGCCGGCCTTCCTGGGCGCCTGCGATGAAGGCGTGGCCAAGGAAGCGCAGAAGCTGCTGACCAAGCAGGGCCTGAAGTTCAGCCTCGGCGTCAATGTCACCGAAGTCAAGACCGGCAAGAACGGCGTCACCGTCAGCTACACCGACAAGGACGGCGCCGCGCAGACGCTGGAAGTCGATCGCCTGATCGTGTCGGTCGGCCGCGTGCCCAACACCGACAACCTGGGCCTGGACGCTGTTGGCCTGGCTGCCGACCAGCGCGGTTTCATCGAGGTCGACGACCACTGCGCCACCAAGGTGCCGGGCCTGTGGGCCATCGGCGACGTGGTGCGCGGCCCGATGCTGGCGCACAAGGCCGAGGACGAAGGCGTGGCCGTGGCCGAGCGCATCGCCGGCCAGAAGCCGCACATCGACTACAACTGCATTCCGTGGGTGATCTACACTTTTCCGGAAATCGCATGGGTGGGCAAGACCGAAGCCCAGCTCAAGGCCGAAGGCCGCGAGTTCAAGGCGGGCCAGTTCCCGTTCATGGCCAACGGCCGTGCGCTGGGCATGGGCCACCCGGAAGGCTTCGTCAAGATGCTGGCCGATGCCAAGACCGACGAGATCCTCGGCGTGCACATCGTGGCTGCCAACGCCTCGGACCTGATCGCCGAAGCCGTGGTGGCGATGGAGTTCAAGGCCGCCAGCGAGGATATCGGCCGCGTCTGCCATCCGCACCCGTCGATGTCGGAAGTCATGCGCGAAGCCGCGCTGGCCGTCGACAAGCGTCAGCTTAATATGTAAGGCGCATGCTTCGCATTGCCTGAGTACCGGCGCGCCGCATCCGCGGCGCGCCGTTTTCACTTGCGGGCCGTCCCGCAGGGACCCCTTAGCATGAACGTCACCGAGTACTACGAGAAGGAACTGAAGGAGCGCGGCTACCAGTCCGACGAAGCGCAATTGCGCGCCGTGGCCCGGCTGCAGCAGTGCTACGACGAGTGGGTGGCCTACAAGAGCCGCCGCAACAACGCGCTGAAGAAGCTGCTGGTCCGTCCCGACGTGCCCATGGGCGTCTACCTGTGGGGTGGGGTGGGGCGCGGCAAGTCCTTCCTGATGGACAGCTTCTATACCTGCGTGCCGGTGGTGCGCAAGACCCGGCTGCACTTCCATGAGTTCATGCGCGAGGTCCATCGCCAGCTCGAGGAGCTGCGCGGCCGTCCCGATCCGCTGGACGAACTCGCCAAGCGCATTGCGCGCCGCTTCCGGCTGATCTGCTTCGATGAATTCCACGTCAGCGACGTCGCCGACGCGATGATCCTGCACCGCCTGCTGCAGCAGCTGTTCGAGAATGGCGTGCAGTTCGTGATGACTTCCAACTACCGACCGGACCTGCTGTATCCGGACGGCCTGCACCGCGACCGGGTGCTGCCCGCCATCGCGCTGCTGCAGCAGAAGCTCGACGTGCTCAACGTCGACGCCGGCATCGACTATCGCAAGCGCGCGCTGGAGCAGGTGCAGGCGTATCACACGCCGCTCGGCGCCAAGGCCAGCTCAGCCTTGCGTGACGCCTTCACTTCGATCGCCGGCGTGGCCGACGAATCGCCGCTGCTGCATATCGAGCACCGCGAGCTGCGCTCGCTGCGCAAGGCCAATGGCGTGGTGTGGTTCGACTTCGCCACGCTGTGCGGGGGCCCGCGCTCGCAGAACGACTACCTGGAGCTGGCCTCGCAGTTCCATACCGTGATCTTGTCCGATGTGCCGCGCATGACGCCGCGGATGTCGTCGGAGGCACGCCGCTTTACCTGGCTGATCGACGTCTTCTACGACCACAAGGTCAAGTTGCTGATGTCGGCTGAAGTGCCCGCGGACGAACTCTACACCGAAGGCCCGATGGCCAATGAGTTCCACCGGACCGTGTCGCGCATCATCGAGATGCAGTCGCGCGAGTACCTGGAGTCGGAGCGCCGCACCATGGACACGTCGCTGACCTGAGGTTTTCTTCGGCCCGGCGCGACGACAGCCGGGCCGCATTGACCTATATCAAGGTCGATGCCGGGACCCGCATATACCCTGCACTGGGTAGAAAAGGTCCCTCCATGTTGGTCTCGTCCCCAGTCACCAGTCCCCCCGCCAGCCTGCTGGCTCCCGATCCTGCGCCAGCGCAACAACGCGGCCGCACGGGCACAGCCTCGCCCGGCGCCGCCGCGCAGCCTGCCTGCTTCCATTGCGGCTTGCCCGTCACGGATGCCGAGCCGCTTGCCGCCGAGCTGGACGGCAGTCGCCGGGTCTTCTGCTGCGGCGGGTGCCAGGCCCTGGCCCAGACCCTGCACGCGGCCGGCTTTGCCCATCTGTACGGCGACGAAGCCCGTTTTGCCCGCCCGATCGACGATGACGCCCGGCGCGAGGCCGAGCCGATCTGGGCCGCCTACGACACCCCTGAGCTGCGCAGCCAGTTCGTGCGGCCGCTGGACGGCGGCCGCGCCGAGATCACGCTGGCGCCCGAGAACATCCGCTGTGCCGCCTGCGCGTGGCTGATCGAACAGCATCTCAGCCGGCAGCCGGGCGTGGAATCCGCGGTCGCCAACGTCGCCACCCGGCGCGTGGTGGTGCGCTGGCGCGACGGCGCCCAGACGGTGGCGGGGCTGCTGGCCGCGCTGGCCGGCATCGGCTACATGGCCTGGCCGTTCGAAGTCTCGCGCTCCGACCAGCAGGACCGCCGTGCCCGCCGCGGCCTGCTGATGCGCATGGCCGTGGCCATGCTCGGCATGATGCAGGTGATGATGTACGCGTGGCCGATCTACACCCATGAAGCCACCATCGACCCGGGCCAGCTGCAGCTGATGCGCTGGGCCAGCTTTGCGCTGACGCTGCCGGTTGTGTTCTATGCAGCCTCGCCGATCTTCGCCGGCGCCTGGCGCAGCCTGCGCCAGCGCCATATGGGCATGGACGTGCCCGTGGCGATCGGCATCGGCGCGGGATTCATGGCCAGCGCGCTGGCGACCGTGCGCGGCGTCGGCGAAGTCTATTTCGATTCGGTGACGATGTTCGTCGCCTTCCTGCTGCTGGCGCGCTACCTGGAGCTGCGCGTGCGCCAGGCCTCGCGCAGCGGCGCCGAGATGCTGGCACGCCAGCTGCCCGCCACCTGCGAACGGCTGGCCGGTGTGGGCGCTGCCGGCGAACGCGTACCGGTGGCGCGGCTGCGCGCCGGCGATCTCGTGCGCGTCAAGGCGGGCGAGATCGTTCCTGCCGACGGCACCGTGGTGGCGGGCGCGAGCGAACTCGATGAATCCATGCTGACCGGCGAGAGCCGCCCGGTGCGCCGCAGCGCCGGCGAAACCGTGCTGGCTGGCTGCTTCAACACCGCCAGCCCGCTGGAGTTGCGCGTCACGCGCGTCGGCGCCGGTACCCGGCTGGCCGAGATCGTTGCCGTACTCGATCGCGCGCTGGCGGAGAAGCCGCGCCTGGCCACGCTGGCCGACCGCGTCGCCGGCTGGTTCGTGGCGACGCTGCTGGTGCTGGCGGCGCTGACCGGCGTGGTGTGGGGCCTGTGGATCGATCCTGCGCGGGCGCTGCTGGTGACGATAGCGGTGCTGGTGGTCAGCTGCCCCTGCGCACTGTCGCTGGCCACGCCCGCTGCGATGGCGGCGGCCGGGGCGGCGCTGTCGCGGCGCGGCGTGCTGCTGACACGCGGCCATGCGCTGGAAACGCTGGCGGGTGTGACCGATGTCGTGCTCGACAAGACCGGCACGCTGACCGAAGGGCGCTTTGCGGTGGCCGCGGTCGAGCCGCTTGCCGGTCTGGACCAGGCGCAATGCCTGGCGCTGGCTGCGGCAATGGAGCGCGGTGGCGAGCATCCGATTGCGCGCGCGCTGGTGGCTGCGGCGGAAGCCGGGGCAGGCGTGGATGCGCCGGTGGCAGTCGCAGACATGCGCAACGTGCCGGGCCAGGGCCTGGAAGCGTCCATCGCTGGCAGGCGCCTGCGGCTCGGGCGCCGCGATTTTGTCGCTGGGCTGGCGCCCGAAGGCGCGACCAGCTCGCCGGATGCCGCCAGCGACTGCGCGCATCCCGGCGCGACGTTCGTATGGCTGGGCGCCGAATCCGGCCCGCTTGCGCGCTTTGCGCTGGCAGACCTGGAGCGCGCCGAGACACCGCGGCTGCTAGCGCAGCTGCGCGTACTGGGCGTGCGTTGCCACCTGGTGTCGGGCGACAACGCCCCGACTGTGCGCTGGTGGGGCACGCATTTCGGCATCGAATGCGTGGCCGGCGGCACCACCCCCGAAGGCAAGCGCGATTACGTCGCGCGGCTGCAGCAGGGCGGGGCGGTGGTGCTGGCCGTGGGCGATGGCATCAATGACGCACCGGTGTTGGCGCAGGCGCAGGTATCGATTGCGATCGGCAGCGGCGCGCCACTGGCGCAGGCAGGCGCGGATGCGGTGCTCACCCATGGCGGCGTGGCCGAGATTGCCACCGCGCTGGCGGTGTCGCGCCAGACGCGCCGCGTGGTGCGCCAGAACCTCGGGTGGGCCTTCTTCTACAACGTGGTCGCGATTCCGCTGGCGGCGACGGGGCTGGTCACCGCCTGGATGGCCGGCATCGGCATGTCGCTGTCGTCGCTGCTGGTGGTGGCCAACGCCTGGCGCCTGCTGCGCGCCGGCCGCAAGGGAGCCTGACGATGGAAACACTCTACCTGCTGGTGCCGATGAGCCTGGTGCTGGTCGTGGTGATCGCCGGCGCGCTGTGGTGGGCCTTGCATGCGGGCCAGTACGACGACCTCGACAGCCCCGGCGAATCGATCCTGCTCGACAACGACAAGCCGTGAGCGCGCCGCCGTGCGCCTCCGACCCGGCATTGGCCGCGAGGTTCACCAGGCGTCCTGAGCGACTTGATAAAGATCAACGCACCGAACTCACGGTTTTTCTAAAGTCACACCGTCAGTAGGTTTTTTCTCTTCTCTAGCTTGGGGGTCTGAATGGATGTCACTGCCGCGTCTTCACGCGTCGACACCTTCAATTACGGCGTCGTAAGACAGTTCGCTGTCATGACGGTAGTTTGGGGGATCGTCGGCATGGCCGTCGGCGTGCTGCTGGCAGCACAGCTGATCTGGCCGGAACTCAACTTCAACACGCCGTGGCTATCCTTCGGACGCTTGCGGCCGCTGCATACCAATGCGGTGATCTTCGCCTTCGGCGGCAGCGCGCTGTTCGCCACGTCGTACTACGTGGTCCAGCGCACCTGCCAGGCCCGTTTGTTCTGCGGCCCGCTGGCTGCGTTCACGTTCTGGGGCTGGCAGCTGGTCATCGTTGCCGCCGCCATCACGCTGCCGCTCGGCATCACCAGCTCGAAGGAATACGCCGAACTGGAATGGCCGATCGACCTGCTGATCACCGCGGTCTGGGTCGCCTACGCGATCGTGTTCTTCGGCACCATCGTCAAGCGCAAGACCAAACACATCTACGTGGCCAACTGGTTCTTCGGCGCCTACATCCTGACGATCGCGCTGCTGCATATCGTCAACAACATCGAGATGCCGGTGTCGCTGTGGAAGTCCTACTCGGCCTATGCCGGCGTGCAGGACGCCATGATCCAGTGGTGGTACGGCCATAACGCGGTGGGCTTCTTCCTGACCACCAGCTTCCTCGGGATGATGTACTACTTCATCCCCAAGCAGGCCGAGCGCCCGATCTACTCCTACCGCCTGTCCATCGTCCACTTCTGGGCGCTGAACTTCACCTACATGTGGGCCGGCCCGCACCACCTGCAGTACACCGCGCTGCCGGACTGGGCGCAGTCGCTCGGCATGGTGTTCTCGCTGATCCTGCTGGCGCCCTCGTGGGGCGGCATGATCAACGGCATCATGACCCTGTCGGGCGCATGGCACAAGCTGCGTACCGACCCGATCCTGAAGTTCCTGGTGGTGGCGCTGTCGTTCTACGGCATGGCCACGTTCGAAGGCTCGATGATGTCGATCAAGACCGTCAACGCGCTGTCGCACTACACGGACTGGACCATCGGCCACGTGCACTCCGGCGCGCTGGGCTGGGTGGCGATGATCTCCATCGGTTCGCTGTATTACCTGATCCCGCGGCTCTTTGGCGAGAAGCAGATGTACAGCGTGCGGCTGATCGAGTGGCACTTCTGGATCGCGACCATCGGCGTGGTGCTCTATATCGCCTCGATGTGGATCGCCGGCGTGATGGAAGGCCTGATGTGGCGCGCCACGCAGCCTGACGGCACGCTGACCTACGCCTTCGTCGAAGCGGTCAAGGCCAAGTACCCGTTCTACCTGATCCGTCTGCTCGGTGGCCTGTGCTTCCTGTCCGGCATGCTGCTGATGGCCTACAACATGGTCAAGACCATCGTCGGCAAGCCTGCCCTGGATGCGCCGATCCCGGCCAGCATCCCTGCCTCTGCCCACTGATCAATCCAGGATAGAAAGATGTCCGACAAACAAAGATTCTTTTCCCACGAAACGCTGGAGAAGAACATCGGCTGGCTGATCATCTGCACGATCCTCGTGGTCAGCATCGCGGGTCTGGTCCAGATCGTGCCGCTGTTCTTCCAGCACTCCACCACCGAGCCGGATCCGGGCATCACCCCGTATTCGCCGCTGCGGCTGATGGGCCGGGATGTCTATATCCGCGAAGGCTGCGTCGGCTGCCACTCGCAGCAGGTGCGCACGCTGCAGGCCGAGACCGAGCGCTATGGCCACTACTCCACGGCGGGCGAGTCGGTCTACGACCACCCGTTCCTGTGGGGATCCAAGCGTACCGGGCCTGACCTGGCGCGCGTCGGCGGCCGCTACTCGGACGACTGGCAACGCATCCACCTGCGCAATCCGCGCGACGTGGTGCCGGAATCGGTGATGCCGTCGTACCCGCGGCTGGAAAAGGCCGAGCTGCCCACCAACGACATCCAGGCGCGCATGCGGGCCCTGGTCAAGCTGGGCGTGCCGTATAGCGAGGCCGAGATCGCCAGGGCGCCGGAGGCGCTCAAGGGCAAGACCGAAGAAGACGCGCTGGTGGCATATCTGCAAGGGCTGGGCACCAACCGCCGCAACGTGCGCGTGGAAACCGCCGCTGCTCCGGCACCGGCGAAGGAGTAAGCCATGGCCATGATCACTGCCATTGCGACCGTCGTGTCGATGGTCGTCTTCCTGGCGATCTGCTGGTGGGCGTGGTCCGCCGGCCGGCAGCCCGCCAACCGGGAATCCGCCATGCTGCCGTTCGCGCTGCCTGACGAAACCACGACAACATCGAGCCGGAACACCTAGCCATGAGCGATTTCTTTTCCGATTTCTGGAGTTACTACATTGCCGCGATCGCGCTCGTCGGCATCGTCTGGTGCGTCTGGCTGCTGTTCTCGCAACGCAAGATCACCAAGACCGCCGGCGCCACCGAAGATACCGGCCACGTCTGGGACGGCGACCTGCGCGAGCTGAACAACCCGCTGCCGCGCTGGTGGATGTGGATGTTCCTGCTGACCTGCATCTTCGGGCTGGCCTACCTGGTGCTCTACCCCGGCCTGGGGTCGTACGCCGGCGTGCTGAAGTCCTCGACGCAAGGCGAACTGGCCGCCCACCGCGCGGCGCAGGAGCAGATGCAGAAGGAGATCTACGCCAAGTATCTGAAGATGGACGTCAAGCAGGTGGCGGGCGACCCGCATGCGCGCGAGATCGGTCAGCGCCTGTTCCTGAACTACTGCGCGCAGTGCCATGGTTCCGATGCACGCGGCAGCCGCGGCTTCCCGAACCTGACTGACGGCGACTGGCTGTATGGCGGTGAACCGGAAACCATCCAGCAGACCATCACCAAGGGCCGCAATGGCGTGATGCCGCCGTTTGCCGCGACCATCGACGCCAAGCTGGCGGGCGACGTGGCGCAGTATGCGCGCTCGCTGTCGGGCCTGTCGTCGGATCCGATCCGCGCTTCGCGTGGCGAGGGCACCTTCAAGTCGACCTGCGCGGCCTGCCATGGTGCCGGCGGCAAGGGCAACCAGGCGCTGGGTGCGCCGAACCTGTCCGACAACGTCTGGCTCTATGGCAGCTCGGAAGCCAGCATCGTCGACGCTATCCTGAAGGGCCACAACAACCATATGCCGGCGCACGAGGAAATCCTGACGCCCGAGCGCATCCGGATGCTGACGGCTTATGTCTGGGGGCTGTCCAATACCGGGGGAGGCGCCGGGCAATGACAGGCGACTCATGTGAGCGGACGCTGGCGGTCCGCGGGAGACCACACCCATGAATGCACCCGGGACCCGAGAAATGGCCCGGGCGGCCGACCCACAGCGGTCGGCCGCTGCGCCTGGCGAATCCTCTGACGAAACGCTGTACGAGGTCCGCCGCAAGATCTATCCGCGCTCGGTGACGGGTGCGTTTTCCAGCTGGCGGGTCTGGCTGGTGATCCTGACCCAGCTGATCTACTACGGCACGCCCTGGCTCCAATGGAATGGCCGCCAGGCCGTGCTGTTCGACCTTGGCGCGCGCAAGTTCTACATCTTCGGGCTGGTGCTGTGGCCGCAGGACGTGATCTACCTGGCGGTGCTGCTGGTCATCTCGGCGCTGGCGCTGTTCCTGTTCACGGCGATTGCGGGGCGGCTGTTTTGCGGCTATGCGTGTCCGCAGACGGTTTACACCGAGATCTTCATGTGGATCGAGCGTCGGATCGAAGGCGACCGCATCGCGCGCATCCGCCTGGACGGCGATCCGTGGAGCTTGCGCAAGCTGCGCCTCAAGGCCACCAAGCACTTCCTGTGGGTGCTGATCGCGCTGTGGACCGGCTTTACCTTTATCGGCTATTTCGCGCCGATCCGCGAGCTGGGCGGTGAGGTGCTGGCCTTGTCGCTCGGGCCGTGGCAGACCTTCTGGATGCTGTTCTACGCGTTTGCCACCTGGGGTAACGCTGGCTTTATGCGCGAGCAGGTGTGCAAGTACATGTGCCCGTATGCGCGCTTCCAGAGCGTGATGGTCGACCGCGACACCTACGTCGTGACCTACGACGTCGGCCGCGGCGAGCCGCGCGGCAGCCGCTCGCGCAAGACCGACCACTACAAGGCGGGCCTGGGCGATTGCGTCAACTGCAGCATCTGCGTGCAGGTGTGCCCGACCGGGATCGATATCCGCGACGGCCTGCAGTACGAATGCATCGGCTGCGGCGCCTGCATCGATGCCTGCAACCAGGTCATGGACAAGATGGACTACCCCCGCGGCCTGATCCGGTACACCTCGGAAAACGCAATGCGCAAGGCCCTGTCCGCGGCGGCGTCGCGCAAGCGGCTGCTACGTCCGCGCGTGATCATCTATTCGGTGATCTGGATTGCGCTGATGGTGGGCTTCGTGGCCTCGATTGCGCTGCGCACGCCGCTGAAGGTGGACATTATCCGCGACCGCGGCGCGCTGGGCCGTGAAGTGGACGGCCGCTGGATCGAGAACGTCTATCGGCTGCAACTGATCAACACGACCGAAGGACCGGTGCGCATCAGCGTGCGCGCCGACAGCGACGAGCTCAAGAACCTGACGGTTGAATATGACAAGCAGGCCGAAGCGCTGGCGCCGACCTCCAACCGGCTGTTGCCGATCCGCATTCGCGTGCCGATCGAGAACGCGGCGCAGGGCACGCACAAGATCAGCGTGACGGTGACGAGCGCAGGCACCGAGCAGGGGAGTGCCGAAATCCGGCAATCCACCAGTTTCATCGTGCCGCGCGATTTGTAAAGCCAGGATGGTGCGGCGCGATGATGGACCTGCGCCGCACCGATGCAGATAAAGGGGGCAAGATGAATCAGCAAGGCAATCCGTGGTGGAAGGAACCGTGGCCGTGGCTGTTGATGAGCGGCCCGCTGGTGGCGATGGTGGCGTGCGGCGTGACCATCTGGCTGGCGTCTTCGCATCCTGACCTGCCGGTGCAGGGTGCAACGCGGCATGGACTGGTGGTCGAGAAGGTCGGAACCGCGCCGTCCAAGGCTGCCGCAGCGAGGCAACCATGAGGCTGCGCTGGCTGATGTGGGTATTGTGGCCTGGGTTCCTGATGGCGGGCTTTGCGACCGCGACGGTCTTTTCGGTCGTGGATCCGGGCGACCTGAAGTTCTTCGGCCACCCGGTCGATGCGTCGCGCGAATCGGTCTATACGATCGGCTTCCTGCTGGCGTGGACGTTCTGTGCGCTGTCCAGCGGGCTGACGCTCTATACCATGCCGACCCGGCTCAGCGATACCGACGAACTGGAATGACGATTTACGCTGCGAGGGCCGCATGTGGCCCTCGAAGGAAAACAGAGAGGGCGGCTCAGCAGGAGCGGCTGTAGAGTTGCTTGATGCCGGCGATGTCCACCAGCTTGACGTGGCGCTGACGAATCTGGATCAGGCCGGCTTCAGCGAAGCGCGAGAACAGGCGGCTGACGGTTTCCAGCTTCAGCCCCAGGTAGCTGCCGATCTCTTCGCGGCTCATGCGCATGACGAATTCGGACGCGGAGTAACCACGCGCCGACAGGCGCTCCGACAGGTTGATCAGGAAGGCGGCAAGCCGCTCCTCGGCGCGCATCGAGCCCAGTGTGACGAGCATCAGCTGGTCCTGCGTGATCTCCTTGCCCATCAGGCGCAGGAACTGGTGCTGCAGCGACGGCAGGCCCGCGGACAAGGTCTGCAGTTCACTCATGCGCACCACGCAGACCTCGGTATCTTCCAGCGCGGTGGCATCGGATGCGTGCTGCATTTCGCCCAGCCCGTCGAGGCCGACGATTTCACCCGGCAGGTGGAAGCCGGTAATCTGCGAACGGCCGTCTTCGGTGGTGACATGCGTCTTCAGCGTCCCGAAGCGGATGGCATAGACAGCGGTGAGCGGATCGCCCATGCGGTACAGGGTTTCACCTTTATGAACGCGAATGCGATCCTGCACCAGCGTATCCATCTTCTCAAGATCTTGCTTGGACATGCCTACCGGAAGGCACAGTTGCCCCATCGCGCATGTGGAGCAACGGGGCGACATCTCGGTAACGGGAATGGAGGTAAGCAATTGGAACCTGCAAGAATGGCGGCGAGGGCACGACCCATGCATTTTAGCGTGCGATGTGATGCGGCAGGGAGCCACAATTGACATTTGGTGTACTTATTAGCGTTTTTCTGCTTGCGCTCCTTGGCGGCGTGCATTGCGCGGCCATGTGTGGCGGCGTTGCACTGGCAGTGGAACAACGCCGTGGCACATTGGCTACGGTCAGCTTCGCGCGCAGCCGCGCCGCGTGGTTGGGCGAGTTGCTGGCAATGCATATGGGCAGGATCTCGACCTATATGCTGCTGGGCGCGGTGGTGGGCGCGATCGGCGCGACCGCCTGGAAGCAGGACTACCTGCCGGTGCAGCGCTGGCTGTTCGGCGCCGGCAGCGCCATGCTGCTGTTGTCGGGCTGGCGGCTGCTGCGGGGCGATGCGTTCACGGTGGCCTGGCTCGAACGCCTGGCGGCGCGAGCCAGTGCTACGGTGGCCGGCCGGCTCGGCAAGCTGGCCGCCGGCATGCCGGCTTTCGTCAGGTCCCGTGGCGGACTGGCGCGGCGCTACGGGGTGGGGCTGGCCTGGGGGCTGGTGCCGTGCGGCATGGTCTACGGGGCGCTGACGCTGGCGCTGCTGGCGGGCAATGCCGGCTCCGGGGCCCTGGTGATGGCCGTGTTCGGGCTTGGCACACTGCCCAACCTGCTGCTGCTTTCCGGCCTGTCGGGCTACCTGCGTACGTTGTCCAGGCGGCGCGGGATGCGCCTGGGCGCCGGTGTCGCGGTGATGGCGTTCGGCGGGTTGGGTATCGCCCGAGCGGTGCTGTTGCCACATTCTCTGGCCGAGCAGGGTTTCTGCCTGGTCTTCTGAGACGCCGGCGCCACCTGGCGCAACCGATGATGGTTGCAGGCGGGGGCGGGAATGCCATACAATCCCCTGCAATGCGGTAATCGCGCGGCGTGATGTAGCGAGCAGCGCCAGGCGGCCTTCATACCAGAAGGCGCGCTCAGGGCTACGGGAAGCGGAAGGTTTTCGATGCCCGGCCCACCCCGCGGCCCATCCGGTTCAAAAGATCTGGTTCAAAAGTCCGGCTGGCACTGCGGTGTTGGAGATGCCGGCCTTGCTCCCGATATCCGTTTTTTCTTGCGTTCGAGGCGTTCAGTTCGCTGACAGCGACGTCCATTGTTTGCGGGCGCGCGACGCAAGGGGTTCGCTGACCGGCCCATGACGGCATGCGAACAATCTCCTGCCGGAACAACCCGGCGCCGGAACGACCCGGCAATTCGATGCAAAGAAAGGGAAGTGCACGGCTTGGATGCAGCAGGCATTCGGGTTAGCTGCGCAATGAGATGGCGGTGGC
The DNA here is from genome assembly GCA_050987995.1 of Ralstonia pickettii. Lineage (GTDB taxonomy): Bacteria > Pseudomonadota > Gammaproteobacteria > Burkholderiales > Burkholderiaceae > Cupriavidus > Cupriavidus pickettii_B. The sequence continues at coordinate 2,947,865 of CP158803.1, read as the reverse complement.
ATTCAGCATCGCTGTATCCAAAATCTCCGGTGCCCCGGATCCGTCCGGGAGCAGGTGCAAAGACAGGCTGCACACCATCAACATGAATACCCAAGAGGCGAAGATCGTCCTCGAGACGGCGCTGATCTGCGCGCAGGAACCCTTGCGCGTCAATGATCTGCGACGGCTGTTTGCCGACGATGTCGGTGCGGACACCATCCGCGTGCTGCTCGATGAGCTGCGCCAGGAATGGCAGCGGCGCGGGGTCGAGCTGGTGGCCCTGGCCAGCGGCTGGCGCTTCCAGAGCCGGCCGGAAATGCGTGAATACCTCGATCGCCTGAATCCGGAAAAACCGCCGAAATACTCGCGCGCGGTGATGGAAACGCTGGCGATCATTGCCTACCGGCAGCCGGTGACGCGCGGCGATATCGAAGAAATCCGCGGCGTGACCGTCAGCACGGAAGTCATCAAGAAGCTGGAGGATCGTAGCTGGATCGAGGTGATCGGCCACCGCGACGTGCCCGGCCGGCCCGCGCTGTATGCCACGACCAAGGCATTCCTGGATGACCTCGGCCTGCGCACGCTGGATGAGCTGCCGCCGCTCGAGGATGCCCAGGCGCAGGCGCAGGCAGCGCTGCTGGAACAGCAGGCCATCGATTTCGAGGACCTGGCCACAAACAAGGCAGCAAGCGCCGATGAGGAAGCGTTTGCCGACCCGGCAGCGGCCCAGGCGCCTGCCGCAGAACATGAAGCAGCCGAGCCGCAGTCGCCCGTCGAGCCGGGCGTTGCAGGCCAGTCGGACGGGCTGCAGGCCGAGGCTGGCGAGGTGGCATCCGCGCCGCTCGCCGCTGAATCCACCGAACCCGCGGCATCCGCCGAAACCGCCAACGGTTTCGACGTCCAGCCGCGGCAGCAGGCAGCCGAAGACGCTGCCCGTGACGATGACGTCATCGAACCTGCCGACGCCGAACCCCATCCGGACGGGGCGCGCAGCGAACTGCCGGACGACGGCACGCCGCCGCACCCGAGCGAGCACGACGAGCGCGTGCCGAACTGAACAACATGCAACATCCGATAGTGAATATCTTGTCTGATTCCGTTGAGCAAGACGCCCGCCATGCGGGTGCATCCGCCGATACCGGCGCCGCAGAACCCGGATCGGGCAGCGAAGCCGCGCCCCGTCGCAAGGGGCTGCGCCGCGGGCTGAGGAACCTGGTGGCATCCCGCCGCCAGGCCGCGCAGGACCGCGATGGCAGTCGCGCCGAGGGTGCCGATGCGCCCGCACAGGGCGAAGCCGGCGAGCCAGGCGCCGTGGCGGCGACGACGCCTGCCGGAGGGCGCGGTGGCCAGCGTGGCCGTGGCAAGCGCAAGACGGGTCAGGGAGAGGGTGGTCAGGGCGGCGGCCAGGCTTCGAGCACCAAGGCCGAGAAGATTGACCGTGCCGCCAAGGGCGAGGGCGCCGACAAGCCCGAGCAGGCCGGCCGCAAGCGCAAGCAGGGCCAGCGTGCCGGCAAGGGCGCCGCGCCCGCCGAAGCGCAGGGCGCCGGCGCACGCCAGCAGGGCCGCCGCAAGGAAGGGGCCAAGCCGCAGGCGCAGCAGCGCAAGGGTCCGGGCCAGAGCCAGGCCGGCGCGGACAAGGGCGCGGACAAGGGCGCGGCGAGCAGCGAAGACCTGTTCCGCTTCGTGATCTCCGAGCAGTACGACAAGGACGACACCGTCATCCCGCGCACCAAGGCCAAGCCGGTGCGCGAGCTGTCGGCCGAGGACGACGCCCCCAAGCTGCACAAGGTGCTGGCCGAGGGCGGCCTGGGCTCGCGCCGCGAGATGGAAGAGCTGATCCTGCAGGGCCGCGTCTCGGTCAACGGGCTGCCCGCGCATATCGGCCAGCGCATCCTGCCGGCCGACCAGGTCCGCGTGAACGGCAAGCTGATCCACCGCAAGGTGTCGACCAAGCCGCCGCGCGTGCTGCTCTACCACAAGCCGGCCGGCGAAATCGTCAGCCAGTCCGATCCGGAAGGCCGTCCGACCGTGTTCGACAACCTGCCGCGCATCAAGACCGGCAAGTGGGTCGCGGTGGGCCGACTGGACTTCAATACCGAAGGCCTGCTGATCTTCACCACCTCGGGCGATATCGCCAACCGTTTCATGCACCCGCGCTACGGCGTGGAGCGCGAGTACGCGGTGCGTACGCTGGGCGAACTGGCCGAAGCCGATCGCCAGCGCCTGCTGCACGGCATCAAGCTGGACGACGGCGAAGCCAACTTCCTGCGCATTGCCGATGGCGGCGGCGAGGGCGTCAACCAGTGGTATCACGTGGCGCTGACCGAGGGCCGCAACCGCGAAGTGCGCCGCATGTTCGAGGCGGTCGGCCTGACCGTGTCGCGCCTGATCCGTACCCGCTACGGCCAGTTCCTGCTGCCGCGCGGTCTCAAGCGCGGCCGCTGGCAGGAAGTGGAGCCCAATGACGTCAAGGCGCTGATGGCCGGTGTCGGCCTGAAGGTGCCGGGCAAGGGCGAGCCGCCGAGCAAGGGCGCGACCAAGGTCGGCGGGCGCAAGCAGCGCACCGAAGCGGCCATCGCCGGCATGCCGATGCACACCGGCATGGATGGCCTGCCGCGCTACGAGCAGGGCGGTGCCGGTGGTGGCAGCCGTGGCGGCCAGCCGGATCCGATGAAGACCTCGATGGGCTATATCAGCCACGGCCCCACGCTTCTGACTTCGCACGCGGCCAATCTTGGCGGCGGACGCGGCACTGGCCCACGCCAGGCCCGCGGTGGCACGGGCCTGGGCGGACAGCGCGGTGGCGCCGGGCTGGGCGGCCAGGGCAAGGCGCCGCGTCGTGGCGGCGGTGAAGCGAACGGCAATGTGATGCCGAAGGCGACAAAACCAGGAAACCGCACGCCCCGCGGCGGTGGTGGTGGTGGCGGTGGCGGTGGCGGTGGCGGTAACCGGGGTGGCAACCGCGGCGGCAATCGCTGAGCGCCGGATGCGGCGCATGGCGGGCAGAACACCCGCCGGCGCCGTGAAAAGTGTGCGACTATGTCTGGCTTTTGCCTTTTCGACATAATCAGCGTATAATTCAAGTCTATTCAAAAAGCCATCCTCGTCGGGGGTGGGCGAATGATGGGCATTGCGCCCATTTTTTTTTGGTTCGCCCGTTTTCGGCCCCGCGCTCCGGCGCGAGGCGCGGATGGCGGACAGGCAGGGCTGCAGCAGGGTCGTCCCGGACGGCACCGGCGGGTTTGCCTGCCACGGTGTTGATGGCCATTACTCGGGATAACAGTGCATCTGGCAGATTTGATCGAAACCACCCTTAACGGCATGGGATATGAGCTGGTTGAGCTCGAGCGTGCCCCGGCCGGATTGCTGCGTGTCTATATCGATCAGCCTGAAACCGGCATTGCCATCGAGGATTGTGAAAAGGTGAGCCGCCAGCTCACCCACGTGTTTACGGTCGAGAACGTCGACTATGAACGCCTCGAGGTCTCGTCGCCCGGACTGGACCGGCCGCTGAAGAAGCTGGCCGATTACGCCCGCTTTATCGGCGCCGAGGCGCGCATCACGCTGCGCCTGCCGGTCAACGGGCAAAAGAACTTCACAGGGATCCTGCAGGCGCCCACCGGGGAGGCGGGCGCGGAGAAGGTCGGCCTGGAGTTCGAGGGCAAGGATGGCCCGGCGCTGCTGGAATTTGCCGTATCCGATGTCGACAAGGCCCGCCTGGTGCCGATGATCGACTTCAAAGGAAATCAAAGAAAAGGGAACAAGCAATGAGCCGCGAAGTTCTGTTGCTCGTCGATGCGCTTGCGCGTGAGAAGAACGTCGACAAGGATGTGGTATTCGGTGCCCTGGAGGCGGCGCTCGCCTCGGCCACCAAGAAGCGTTTCGAGGAAGACGTGGATATCCGGGTCGCGATCGATCGCGAGTCGGGCGAGCATGAAACCTTCCGCCGCTGGCTGGTCGTTCCCGATGATCAGGGTCTGCAGGAGCCAGACAAGCAGATCCTGCTGTTCGAAGCCCGCGATGAGAACCCCAGCATCGAGCTGGGCGACTATATCGAGCAGCAGATCGAGTCGGTCGAGTTCGGCCGCATCGGCGCGCAGGCTGCCAAGCAGGTGATCCTGCAGCGCATCCGCGACGCCGAGCGTGAGCAGATCCTGAACGACTACCTGGATCGCGGCGAAAAGGTCATGACCGGCACGGTCAAGCGTGCCGACAAGAAGGGGTTGATCGTCGAGTCCGGCCGCGTGGAAGCGCTGCTGGCCCGCGACCAGATCATCCCGAAGGAAAACCTGCGCACCGGCGACCGCGTGCGTGCCTACATCCTGAATGTGGACCGCGCCGCGCGCGGCCCGCAGATCGAGTTGTCGCGCACCGCGCCCGAGTTCCTGATCAAGCTCTTCGAGAACGAAGTGCCGGAGATGGAACAAGGCCTGCTGGAGATCAAGGCCGCTGCCCGCGATCCGGGCGTGCGTGCCAAGATCGCGGTAGTGGCGCATGACAAGCGCATCGACCCGATCGGCACCTGCGTCGGCGTGCGCGGTACCCGCGTCACGGCGGTGCGCAACGAGATCGGCGGCGAGGCCGTGGACATCGTGCTGTGGTCGGAAGACCCGGCGCAGTTCGTGATCGGCGCGCTGGCACCGGCACAGGTGCAGTCGATCGTGGTCGATGAAGAGAAGCACAGCATGGACGTGGTGGTCGACGAGGAAAACCTCGCCGTCTCGATCGGCCGCAGCGGTCAGAACGTACGCCTGGCGTCCGAACTGACCGGCTGGCAGATCAACATCATGACCCAGGAAGAATCGGCGCAGAAGCAGGCCGAAGAGAGCGATGTCGTACGCAAGCTGTTCATGGCCAAGCTGGACGTGGACGAGGAAGTTGCCGACATCCTGATCGAGGAAGGCTTCTCCACGCTGGAAGAAGTGGCCTATGTCCCCATCAGTGAAATGATGGAGATCGAGGCCTTTGACGAAGACACCGTCAACGAGCTGCGCAATCGCTCGCGTGATGCGCTCCTGACGATGGAACTGGCCCGGGAAGAAAAGGTGGAAGAGGTGTCGCAGGACCTGCGCTCGCTCGACGGCCTGAACCCGGAACTGATCGGCAAGCTGGCCGAAGGCAATATCCATACGCGTGACGACCTGGCTGAACTGGCCGTGGACGAGCTGGTCGAGATGACCGGCGTCAGCGATGAAGAAGCCAAGGCGCTGATCATGAAAGCACGGGAACATTGGTTTAACTGAGGGACACGGCCGGGCCGGCCAATACCTGGCCCGGGCGCGCTTTCCGCATACGATTGTCCCGACGAAGAAACCAAGCATTGAAAGGGTTTGAATGGCAAGCACAACAGTTGCCCAACTGGCCGCAGAACTGAGTCGCAGCGCAGCTGCCCTGCTGGAACAATTGCAGGCGGCTGGGGTGGGCAAAGCTGCGCCAGAAGACGTCATCACGGAATCGGATAAGACCAGGCTGCTGGACTATCTGAAGCGTTCGCACGGCCAGGCCGATGACAGCGCTCGCAAGAAGATCACACTGACCAAGCGCGAAACCTCCGAGATCCGTCAATCGGACTCCACCGGCAAGACCCGTACGGTCCAGGTGGAAGTGCGCAAGAAGCGCGTGCTGATCAAGCGCGACGAGGCCCAGCCCGACGCACACGCTGACGCAGCCGAGGCCCAGGCCCCGGTCGTCGACGCCGCCGAGCAGGCACACCGCGAAGAGGAAGAACGCCGCCAGGCCGAACTGCTGGCGCGCCAGGAAGCCGAAGCCAAGGCCGCCCGCGAGGCAGCCGAACGCGAGGAAGCCGAGCGCCGCGTCCAACAGGAAGCCCTGGAAGCGGAACAGCGCCGCCAGGCCGAACTCGCCGCCAAGAAGGTGGAGGAAGAGGCTGCCGCGTCGCGCGCCGTGACCGAGGCCGCGGAAGACTCCTCGCGCAAGAAGGCCGAGGACGAGAAGGCCCGCGTCGCCGCCGAACGCGCCGAGGCGCAGAAGGCCGCCGACGATGCCAAGGCCGCCGCCGACAAGGCTCGCGCCGAGCAGGAAATCGCCTCGCGCAAGCGTCGCGAGGCAGCCGAAGCCGAGGCCCGCGCCATCCAGCAGATGCTGAATGCGCCGGCACGCGTGCTCAAGGCGCCGTCCGAGCGCAAGGCCGAGGAAAAGAAGGCCGAGCAGACCGGCACGCTGCACAAGCCGGTCAAGCCGGTTTCCGCGACCGCTGCCGAAGCCAAGCCGGGCGACAAGAAGCCGGCTGCTGCGACCACCACTACCACCGCCGACAAGAAGGGCAAGGTCGTCAAGGCCGGCACTTCGTCGACCTGGCAGGACGAAGGCTCGCGCAAGAAGGGTAGCGGCCTGAAGACGCGCGGCGATTCGTCGGGCGGCGTGGGCGGCTGGCGCGGTGGCCCGCGTGGCCGCGGCGGCAGGCAGCAGCAGCATGACGACAGCCGCAGCAGCTTCCAGGCGCCGACCGAGCCGGTGGTGCGTGAAGTACATGTGCCTGAAACCGTCTCCGTGGCCGATCTCGCCCACAAGATGGCGGTGAAGGCGTCCGAGGTCATCAAGCAGATGATGAAGCTCGGCCAGATGGTGACGATCAACCAGGTGCTGGACCAGGAAACCGCCATGATCGTGGTGGAAGAAATGGGCCACAAGGCGTTTGCCGCCAAGCTGGACGATCCGGAAGCGCTGCTGGTGGTGGATGGCGAAGACCACACCGACGCCGAGCTGCTGCCGCGTCCCCCGGTGGTGACCGTGATGGGTCACGTCGACCACGGCAAGACCTCGCTGCTGGACTACATCCGCCGCACCAAGGTTGCCGCGGGCGAAGCCGGCGGCATTACGCAGCACATCGGTGCCTACCATGTGGAAACCGACCGCGGCGTGATCACCTTCCTGGATACCCCGGGTCACGAGGCCTTCACGGCCATGCGTGCCCGCGGCGCCAAGGCCACCGACATCGTGATCCTGGTGGTCGCGGCCGACGACGGCGTGATGCCGCAGACCAGGGAAGCGATTGCGCACGCCAAGGCTGCCGGCGTGCCCATCGTGGTGGCGATCAACAAGATCGACAAGCCCGAAGCCAACCCGGACCGCGTCAAGCAGGAACTGGTGGCCGAGCAGGTCCTGCCGGAAGAATACGGCGGCGACTCGCCGTTCGTGCCGGTGTCGGCCAAGGCCGGTACGGGTATCGACGACCTGCTGGAGCAGGTGCTGCTGCAGGCTGAAGTGCTGGAACTGACCGCTCCGGTGGATGCCCCGGCCAAGGGCCTGGTGGTGGAAGCCCAGCTCGACAAGGGCAAGGGCCCGATCGCGACCATCCTGGTCAGCAGCGGCACGCTCAAGCGTGGCGATGTGGTCCTGGCTGGCAGCGCCTACGGCCGCGTGCGTGCCATGCTGGACGAGAACGGCAAGCCGACCAAGGAAGCTGGCCCGTCGATCCCGGTGGAAATCCAGGGTCTGTCGGAAGTGCCCGCCGCCGGCGAGGAAGTGCTGGTGCTGCCGGACGAGCGCAAGGCGCGCGAAATCGCGCTGTTCCGCCAGGGCAAGTTCCGCGACGTGAAGCTGGCCAAGCAACAGGCCGCCAAGCTGGAGAACATGCTCGAGCAGATGGCCGAAGGCGAAGTGCAGACGCTGCCGCTGATCGTCAAGGCCGACGTGCAGGGTTCGCAGGAAGCGCTGGTGCAGTCGCTGCAGAAGCTGTCGACCGCCGAAGTGCGCGTGCAGATCGTGCACGGCGGCGTGGGTGGCATCTCCGAGTCCGACGTCAACCTGGCGACGGCTTCGAAGGCGGTCATCATCGGCTTCAACGTGCGTGCCGACGCCGGTGCGCGCAAGCTGGCCGAGCACAACGGCATCGATATCCGCTACTACAACATCATTTACGATGCGGTAGACGAGATCAAGGCGGCGATGTCGGGCATGCTGGCGCCGGAGAAGCGCGAGACCACGATTGGCCAGGTGGAAGTGCGCCAGGTGTTCCGCGTGCCGAAGATCGGCGCGGTGGCCGGCTGTATGGTTACCGACGGCCTGGTCAAGCGCAATTCGCTGGTGCGCGTGCTGCGCAACAACGTGGTCATCCACGACGGCGAGCTGGATTCGCTCAAGCGCTTCAAGGACGATGTGAAGGAAGTGAAGCAAGGCTTCGAGTGCGGTCTGTCGATCAAGAACTTCAACGATGTTCAGGAAGGCGACCAGCTCGAGGTGTACGAAATCACAGAGGTGGCGCGTACGCTGTAAGGCGTCGCAAGCAACGGCAGGCTTCGGCCTGCCGTTGTCATCTCGACCAGACTGTATTGAATGGCCAAGAAAGGCAATATCTCCTCCCGCAATCTCCGCATCTCCGACCAGATCCAGAAGGACCTGGCCGAGATGATCCAGCGCGAACTGCGCGACCCGCGCCTCGGCCTGGTCACGCTGCAGTCCGTTGCGCTGACGCCCGACTACGCGCACGCCAAGGTGTACTTCACCGTGCTGGGCGCCGAGGCGGCGACGGCCGAAGCCATCCTCAACGAGAAGTCCGGCTTCCTGCACTCGCTGCTGTACAAGCGCCTGCACATCCATACCGTGCCGACGCTGCGCTTCCTGCACGACACCTCGGTCGAACATGCGATCGAGATGTCCAAGCTGATCAACGAAGCGAACGCCACGCGTTCGAAAGACGACTGAGCCGTAGCCCATGCCGCGAGGCATGGGCTCATGGCCTGACCGTTGCGGCCCTCCGCGCCGCATCGCTGTCGCCCCCTGTTTCCCACCGATGACCGATTCCAACGCCAACCGTCCGCCGCGCCTGCCGCGCCGCGAGGTTCATGGTGTGCTCTTGCTCGACAAGCCGCTGGGCCTGTCGTCCAACGATGCGCTGGTGCGTGCCAAGCGGCTGCTGCGCGCGGCCAAGGCCGGGCATACCGGCACGCTCGATCCGCTCGCCACCGGGCTGCTGCCGCTGTGCTTTGGCGAGGCCACCAAGTTCTCGCAGGACCTGCTGGAAGCCGACAAGACCTATGACGCCGTGGTGCGCCTGGGCGCACGCTCCAGCACCGGCGATGCCGAGGGCGAACTGCTCGATGTGCGCGAGGTCACCTGCGACCGTGCCGCCGTGGAGCAGGTGCTGCAGCGATTCCTCGGCGAGATCGAACAGGTGCCGCCGATGCATTCGGCACTGAAGAAGGACGGCCGCCCGCTGTACGAATACGCGCGCGCTGGCCAGACCGTAGAGCGCGCCGCGCGCCGGGTCACCATCCGCTCGATCGCGCTGCTCGACTGCGCCTTGCCGGAGACGCCCGCGTTCACCATGCGCGTGACCTGCAGCAAGGGCACCTATATCCGCACGCTGGCCGAGGATATCGGCGAGGCGCTGGGCTGCGGCGCGCACCTGACGGGGCTGCGCCGGATCGCCGTCGGCGACCTGACGCTGGCCGGCGCAGTCACGCTGGAACAGATCGAACAGCAGGACGATGCGCAGCGCCCGGCCATGCTGGCGCCGGTGGATGCCTTGCTGCAGAAGTGTGTGCCGGTGTATCTGGACGAGGCGGCGGCGGGGCGTTTCCTGCAAGGCCAGCGCATCGCCCGGCGCGACCAGCCGGCCGACACCGAGTTGGCCGAGGAAGCGCTGGCGCGCGTGTATGCCGGCGAGCCCGCGCGGCTGCTGGGCGTGGCGCGCATGCGTGAGGGGGCGTTGCGGCCTGAGCGATTGGTAAAGCTATAGGCAGCGTCCGGCCGGCATCAGCGAGGAGGCCACGTGGGTCCGGATCGACCGGGGCATGTTTGATGCTCGACGGCTTTTCGCGGCTGGTGACATGTTGTCGTTGTTGAACCGCTTGGTTCCGCCCTCCTGGGCGGGTCCCAGCGGTTCAAACAACGACAACATGTCACCAGCAACGCGAGCCGTCGAGCATCGCAGGGCACACGGTACCAAGTGAACAGCATTAGCCCCTCGCCCCGCTTTCTTGCAGCGATTACTCGAGCGTGATCTTCGCCGACTTGATCACGTCGGCCCACATCTTTCTGTCCTGCGCCAGGAAGCTGGCGAAGTGCTCCGGCGTATCGCCCACGGGCTCGGAGCCGAATTCCGCCATTTTCTTTTTGACTTCCGGGTTCGCCAGCGCATTAGCCAGCGCCTGGTTGTAACGGGTCACGATGGCCTTGGGCAAGTCCTTGGGTCCGAAGATGCCTTGCCAGGTTGGCATGTTGAAATCCTTCAGGCCGCTCTCGGCGAGCGTCGGCACGTCCGGCAACAAGGGCGAACGCTTGCTGCTGGTGACAGCAAGAGCCTTGACCTTGCCGGTCCTGGCGAGCGCCGCTGCCGTGGTGATGTTGTCCACCGTCATGGCGATATGGCCACCCATCAGGTCGGTAATGACAGGCGTGGCTCCCTTGTACGGAGCGTGGACCATATCGATGCCCAGCCGGTGCAGCATGGTTTCGGCAATGAGGTGATTCGAGGTGCCGACCCCGGCAGTGCCATAGGTGACCTGTGGCGTCCTTTTGACATACGCGACGAACTCGGCCATCGTCTTTACCGGCAGGGTCGGGCTGACGATCACGACGTTCGGCTGCGTGGCCAGCATGACGACGGGCGTGAAATCTTCGGCCTTGTACGGCGTGCCTTTGGGGTTAAGCAGGTGGGTCACCGCCATCGCGCCGGCTGCGCCCATGCCGATGGTGTAGCCGTCGGCCGGCGACTTGGCCAGCTTGTCGGCGGCGATATTGCCGCCCGCGCCCGGCACGTTTTCCACCACGACCGGTACGCCCAGGCTTTCCGACAGAGGTGCCTGTACCAGGCGCGCCAGCAGGTCGGCCGAGCCACCCGGCGCAAAGCCCACCAGCAGGCGTACCGGCTTGGTCGGTTTCCACTCCTGCGCCTGTGCGCTTGTCATCGCAGCTGCGCCCACGCCGATCAACATCATGCCGCGCACCAGCGGCCCCATCCACTTCGCCAGCTTTTCCATGTTACTTCCACTCCAGCATTGTCATGGGCAATCTGTCAGCGGGCTTGCCCTTACCCAAAAACGGAATCTCGTCTCGCCCTGATTCAGGCGCCTGCACCACTCAGCACCTGGCCCAGCAGCGTTGCCACCATGCGGTTGGAGAGCAGTACCGGGGCGCCTGCATGGCGCGCGACTTCGGCCCGCATGGCTTCGGTGTAGCCCATGCAGTGCATCACCACCAGGTCACAGCCGCGCAGCGCTGCGCCTGCCTGCGCGAAGCGGTCTGTGCTGGCGTCGGTATAAGGCGATGCATGCGTGACGCGCACTTCGCAGGGCACCGGCTGAATCAGATGGAAGCCGCTCACCTGCGCTTCGAGCGGCAGCACGATGCCGAGCCGCCTGCACCCCTGGGCGAGCGCCACGGTCAGGTGGTCGACCACCTGTTGCGGCTCGATGACCAGCGTCTGCATCGGCGGCAGCGCGGTGCCGGTGCACAGCGGCACCAGCGCGTCGAAGCGGCCGTCATCCAGCGACGTCATCAGCCGGGCCAGCATTGCCTCGGCCACCGGCTTGCCCATCACCGCCTGGCTGCCGTCGCGCAGGCGGCTGGCAAAGCGGTATTCGCCGGGTGCGGGCGCCAGCGCGGAAATCTCATCCGGACTCAATGTGTCCAGGATGCCGAACTCCTCAACCGTGACCGGCAGGCCCAGGTCGGCAATCATCTGTGGCACCACGTCTGTCCTTGGGGACTGCCCGATGGTGACGAAGGCCACGCGCGGCTGGCGTGCGGCAGCCGGGCTCATGCCTCGGCTCCCACGGTCTGCAGATGGGCCAGCGAGCCATAGCGTCGCTGCAATTCGGCCCACTCGGCCTCGTCGTAGAAGTTGCACTGGCCCTGGCCGAACAGCTTAGCTACCTCGATGCAGAAGCGCGTGGCGACATCGAGGTCGAAAGCGTTGGTCACGCCGGTCGCGCAACCCGGCACCGTGGTCTGCGCGGTCAGCGCAACCCCCACCACCGGGGCAGGGGTCACGATGGCCGGCTGCATGATCGAATTGACGTGCCACAGGCCGTTCTCATACGGCGTGATGTCCTGGGTGGTCAACGGCAACACCATCGGCAACTCGCCGCTGACCCATCCGATCAGGTCCAGCATCCGCTCCGGCACGCGCAACAGCCAGCCTTCCTTGGCCACAGGCGTCAGCGCCACGCCGCGGCGGTTGACAAAGCGGTTGCCGCGCGTGGTGTCGACCGACAGGATCGCCGCCATCTTCGGATGGACTTCGTGCGACATCATCTTGCGCATCGCGAACGGCGACTTCATCATCGGCACGGGCTGATGCGGCCGCGTCGCGGCGTGCGGGCAGATATGGGTGTGGATGCGCACCGGCCCGGCCAGCACGTCGCCGCCGGCTGCCATGTCGGCCAGCTTCAGCGCGCTGGCTACCGCCACGATAGCGCCGTCGGCGTCGGACACCAGGCCCGTCACGGCTGGGCGCGCACCCACGCCGCCGAGCCGGCCCACCACGCCCAGCGCGGGCGCGTCCGGATTTTGCCCGGGAAGCGTGCAGGCCAGGAAATCGGTGTAGAGGCCGTTTTCTTCCACGCGGGTCACGGTGACATCGGCAACGCCGCGCGCACGCAGCAGCGCGGCGACGGTTTCGCCGTCGACATTCGCTGCCGACAGCAGCTCGATCGATTCAATAACCTGCTTGATTGACATGTTGTTTCGCTTCCTGAGGCTTGGATGAGGTCTGCGCCGCCGGGTCAGCCCGGCAGTGATAGCGCGCCGGGCTGTACGTCAGCGATGTCCGGGCCCCGGAACCACCGCGCGGGATGCGCGCCGCCCATTTCGATGCGCTGGTCCGAGACGCGCACCCAGTTGCCTTCGGGCAGGCCCAGCACCGGTACTTCAGGCTTCAGCGTGGTGAACTCGGCCAGGCGCTGGTCGCGCGTTTCGCCGCGGAAGCCCGGCACCACCACGCTGAGGTAGTGCGGATTAATCTGGAAGGTCACCAGCGCCAGCGCGTCCAGGCCGCCAGGGTCCGCCACCGGCATGTCATTGGTGGTGCAGATCGTCGGGCAGGCCAGGTTGGTGCCGGCGCTCCAGCCGATATAGCGCGCGGCGCCCGACCGCACCTGCCGTGCAATCGGCGCCAGCAAGCCGCGCTCGCGCAGGCATTGCAGCAAGCGGAAGGTGTTGCCGCCACCAACGACGATCAGGTCGGCCGCCTCGATGGCACGGACGGCCGCAGCCGGCTCGGCCAGCCGATGCAGCGATTGCACGTCGATGCCGACGGGCGCCAACGCGTCACGGACCAGCGTCTCGTAGGTGTCCCAGTCGCGTGTTACGCCGGCGAAAGGGATGAAGCATGCGGTCTTGCGGCCCGCGGCCAGCTCGCTGATCGCCGCGTGGGCATGGACCAGGTAGCCGGCGTCGCTGCTGGAGTTGCTGAGTAACAGAAGTTCCATGGGTATCGGGCGATGATTTCTAGAGGAGCGGGGCCGTGTCGGCGGCATGGAGCCACACCGGGTCGCCGATGCGCTGTCCCAAGGGTGCTACCGCGCGCACCAGCGTGTCGCGCAACGCCTGCGCCTGCGCCTGGCTGACCTGCATCGCGGTGAATGACAGGCACAGGCCGCGCACGTCGCCGGAGAGCGGGTCAGCCAGCGTGGTCGCCACGGCGCCGATGCCCGGCATGCCTTCGTTCACGGCAATGGCACTGCGCTCGCGGCGGGCGCTCGCCACGCGCTCGCGCAGCTCAGCGACGGTGGCGGGACAGCCTGCCGGCGCTTCCGGCAGATTGCAGTCCGCGTCGCCGTATCGGGTGCTGAATTCAGGCTCGGGCAGGCGCGACAGCAGCACTCGGCCCATCGCGGTGGTGAATGCTGGCCGACGCGCGCCGGGCGGTGACAGCACCTGCACAGGGTTGCTGCCGTTCAGGCGCTGCAATACCACGGTGTCGATGCCGTCGAGCATGGAGAGATAGGCGGTGAACCCCGTGGAATCCGACAACGCAGCCAGGATCTCGCGGCATTGCTCGTCGAACGGATGCGCCTGCGTGGCGGCCTGCGCTGCACGGATCAGCAGCGCGCCAGGGCGGTAGCGCCGCGTGGACGGCTGCAGTTCCAGCAGGCGGTAGCGCACCATCTGGGCGAGCAGGCGGGAAGCCGAGCTCTTGGCCAGGTCAAGTTCGTCAATGACGTCACTGAAAGTGATCTCGTGCCGGCCCTGTTCGAACATGGCCAGCACGCCTTCCACGCCTTCAAGAATGCTCACACCGTCACTCCATCCTCTCGTTTCTGAGTAGGTTCCGTTTTTCGGAACCTTGGTTCCGTAAATTGGTTTTCAAATGATAGGAGGAGGATGAAAGGAATACAAGCAGGGATTTCCGCAGGCTCGTCCGTTGCGACCGTCTGCGCATACCGCCCCAAGGACCGCTGAACGAAAAAAATGGCCCCGATCAGGGGCCATTCCTCAAGAACCAGGGATTCGGGTCAATGCGCCGCCATCGCATCCGCCGACCCGCCGCCGCCCTTGGCCGGCCGCGTCAGCCAGACAAAGCCGATCAGCACGAAGAACAGCATCCCCGAGATCCAGAAGATATCGTTGGCGCCGAGCATGGCAGCCTGCTGGGTGATATTGCGCTCCATCACGCCGATGGCCTGGGCCTGGCTCATGCCCATTTGCATCAGGTGGCTGAGCTGGTCCTGGTAGACCGGGTTGTAGGGGTTGACCTGCTCCACCAGTTGCGCGTGGTGCAGGGCAGAGCGGTTCTCCCACACCGTCGTGGAGATCGAGGCGCCGATGCCGCCAAACGTGATCCGCACGAAGTTCGACAGCCCCGAGGCCGCCGGGATCTTCTCGGCCGGCTGGCCCGACAGGATGATCGACGTCAGCGGGATAAAGAACATCGCCATGGCCGCGCCCTGGATCAGCGTGGGCACCATCAGCGTCCACGTATCCACCTGCGTGGTGAAGCCCGAGCGCATCAGGCTGACGATGCCGAAGGTGATGAACGCCGCGGTGGCGACCCAGCGCGCGTCCATCTTCGGCAGGTTGCGCCCGATCAGCGGCGACAGCAGGATGGCGAAGATGCCGACCGGCGCCATCACGATGCCCGCATCCGTCGCGGTGTAGCCGACGATGGTCTGCAGCCACAGCGGCAGGATCACCAGGTTGCCGAAGAACAGCCCGTATGCCACCGAGATCGCCACCACGCCCGAACTGAAGTTGCGGCCCTTGAACAGGCTGATGTCGACGACCGGGTGCTTCTCATAGGTTTCCCAGGCAAGGAAGAACAGGAAACCGACGATCGCCACCAGCGTCAGCACCACGATCTCGGTCGAGTGGAACCAGTCCAGCTCCTTGCCCTTGTCGAGCATCAGCTGCATCGAGCCGACCCAGATCACCAGCAGCGCCAGGCCGATGCGGTCGATCGGCAGCACCCTGGTCGGCGTCTCGCGGTCCTTGTAGATGGCCCAGGTGGCGTAGGCGGTGATGATGCCCACCGGCACGTTGATGTAGAAGATCCACGGCCAGCTCATGTTGTCGGAGATCCAGCCGCCCAGCAGCGGGCCCATGATCGGCGCCACCAGCGTGGTCATGCCCCACAGTGCCAGCGCCATGGTGCTCTTCGCGGGCGGGTAGCTCGACAGCAGCAGTGACTGCGACAGCGGGATCATCGGCCCGGCCACGGCACCCTGCAGGACCCGCGCGGCGAGCAGCGTTTCCAGGTTGGGCGCGACGCCGCACAGCCACGACGACAGCACGAACAGCAGGATCGACGTGATGAACAGCCGCACCGCGCCGAAGCGCGTGGTCAGCCAGCCGGTCAGCGGCACCGAAATCGCATTGGCCACCGCGAACGACGTAATGACCCAGGTGCCCTGGTTGGGCGCCACGCCCAGGTCGCCGGAGATCGCCGGGATCGACACGTTGGCGATCGACGAGTCCAGCACGTTCATGAATGTGGCCAGCGACAGCGCGATGGTGCCGATCACCAGCTTGCCGCCGGTGAGCGGCTGCGGCTGCTGTAACACCGGCCGCGCCGGCGCCTGGCTGCCGCCAGACTGCGCGGCGGTGAGGGAGTTGGCCATGATCAGGTGTGGGCGGGCTTGGCGTTGGCGGAGGCAGTGGGCAGGCCGGTGCCGTGTCCGCCGTTGTTGGCGGCGATGATGCGCGAGATCAGCTGGTCGGCGTCCTTTGCGACCTTGTCATAGACGTCGGTCTGCATCGGCTTGGCCGGCGCGGCGCTGACCATGGCGGCGCCTTCTTCGCGGCGCACGTCGACGGTCACGTTCATCGACAGGCCCACACGCAGCGGATGGTCCTTGAGCTGCTGCGCGTCAAGCGCGATGCGCACCGGCAGGCGCTGCACCACCTTGATCCAGTTGCCGGTCGCGTTCTGCGCCGGCAGCAGCGAGAAGGCCGAGCCGGTACCGGCCGAGAAGCCGGCCACCTTGCCGTGGTACTCCACCTTGGAGCCGTACACGTCGGCTTCCAGCGTTACCGGCTGGCCGATGCGCATATGCGTGATCTGCACTTCCTTGAAGTTGGCGTCGACCCAGACCTGGTCCAGCGGCACCACCGCCATCAACGGGGCACCGGCAGCCACGCGCTGGCCGACCTGCACCGAGCGCTTGGCGACGTAGCCGGTCACCGGCGCGGGCATGGTCGAGCGCGCGAACGACAGGTAGGCCGAGCGCAGGTTGGCCGCGGCGCGTTGCACGTTGGGGTGCTGCTCCACCGTGGTCTGGTCGGTCAGCACCTTGTTCGAGGCGAGCTGCTCGCGCGCGGCGAGCAGCGCCGATTCCGCGGCCTTGAGCGCGGACTGCGCGTGCGAGATCTCTTCATTGGACACCGCGCCCGAGCCGGCGATGGCCTGGCGGCGGCGCAGGTCGTCGCGCGCCCTGGCGACGTCGGCTTCGCGCATCGCCACGTTGGCGGCGAGCGAGCCATTGTTGACATACAGCGTGCGCACTTCGCGCACGGCCTGCGCCAGTTGCGCCTCGGCCTGTTCCAGCGCCACCTGCGTATCGGCGCGGTCGAGCTGGATCAGCGGCTGGCCGGCCGTGACCAGCTGCGTGTCGTCGGCCGCGATCGAGACCACGGTGCCGCCCACCAGCGGCGTGACCTGGACCACATTGCCGGCGACATAGGCATCGTCGGTGGTTTCGAAATGGCGCGCGTACATGCCCCAGTACACGCCGTAGCCGATGCCCGCGACCACGACCGCGGCGGTCAGGGACAGCAGCATGCGCTTGCGCTTGCCGTTGTTGTTGATGGCCGGTGCGGGTTGGGGGGCGTTGGCGCCGGCCGCTTGCTGGTTGTTGCTCATGGTGTTCTCTGGTGAATCTTGTCTGCAATCACTGGGTGCGCGGATCAGCCGCGGGCGCCCGCCTGGGTGTTGTTCTGTTGATTCGCGTGGCTCTCGTGCCCGTCATGACCTTCCGCGGGCTCCTGGTAGCCGCCGCCGAGCGCCTTCATCAGGCCCATCTGCAGGTCCAGCCGCCGCGCCTGCAGGTCGGTCGCCAGCCGGCGCTGCTGCAGCACGTTGCTTTCCGCGTTGAGCACGGTCAGCTGCGTGCCCAGGCCGGCCTTGTAGCGCGTGGTAGCCAGTGCGTAGGCATGCTCGGCCAGGTCCAGCGCCTCGCGCTGCGTCGCGATCTGCTTGTCAACGCTGCGGATGGAGGTCATGGTGTCGGCGGTCTCGCGCAGCGCATCGACCAGCGCCTGGTTGTAGTTGGCCACGGCGATGTCGTAGCCGGCGTACTTGCCCTTCAGATTGGCGCGCAGCTTGCCGCCTTCGAAGATCGGCAGGCGGATGGTCGGGCCGATGCCGAAGGTGCGGCTGATGCCCATCAGCAGGTTGGACGGGTCCAGCGCGGCCAGGCCGGCGAAGGCGGTCAGGCTGACGTCAGGCAGGAATTCCTTCTTGGCGACGTTGATGTCCTTGGACGCTGCCTCCACGCGCCAGCGTGCCGCGACCAGGTCAGGGCGGCGGCCCAGCAGGCCGATGGTCAGGCTGTCCGGCAGCGTCGGCGTGGGCTGCGCCAGCAGCACCGGGCGCTGGATCTGCAGGCCGCGGTCCGGGCCCTTGCCCAACAGCGCGGCGAGCTGGTTGCGCGCCAGCGCGATTTCTTCGTCGACGCGCTGCAGGTCGGTCTGCGACGCCGCCACCGTGCCACGCGCCTGCGTGGTCTCGACCTGGGTATCCAGGCCCGCGGCCAGGCGCTGGCGCGACAGGTCGGTCAGGTCGCGGCGCTGCGCGATGGCGCGTTCGGCCACGTCGCGCTGGGCGTACAGCGCGGCCAGGCGAGCGTAGTTGCGGGCGATCGAGGTGGCCAGGATCAGGCGCGAGGCCTGGCTTTCCGCCTCGGCGGCGCGGTCGTCTGACAGCGCGGCTTCGAGTGCATCGCGGTTCTTGCCCCAGAAGTCGAAGTCATAGGACAGGCCCACCTGCAGGCGCGACTGGTTCTGCCACGAGCCTGCCAGCGGCGTGCCTTCGAACAGGTCTTTCTCTGAGAAGCGCTGGCGGATCAGGCTGCCTTCGAACTCCAGGTGCGGGTAGAGGGCACTGCGGGTGGCATCGGCCATCGCACGCGAGGCCTCCACGCGTGCGAATGCCGCCTGCAGGCTTGGGTTGTCCTTGACGGCTTCATCGACCAGAGCGCTCAGTTGCGGGTCCTTGAACTGTGCGACCCAGTCCTGCGAAGGCCACTGGCCGTGCTCGCCAGGCAAGGTCTGTGAGGTGGCCATGGCGACCGGGTCGGCCATGGTCTGGGTGCTGTGCGAGTTGCCTAATGCAGCGCAGCCGGCCAGCACCGCCGCGGCCACGGCGGTCAGCGCGAGCGTGCCGGCACGGCGCGCCAGTTCGCGCGAGCGTGTGGGCGTGGGGGCTTGGGAAGAGAGAGCTTGTTTCATGGTGTTGCTCCGTTGGCGGAGCCATGCTTTTTTTACGGGTGTACGGTGCCCGGCTGCCCGGACGGTCTGGCTTGCCGATGCCGGCTGGCCCAACGCCTACCCGCTGTTGTTGTCGATGACCCGGCGCAGCATGCTGCGCAGCAGTTGGACCTCGTCCTCGGAGAATCCGCGAAAGTGGTGGGCGAGTACCTTGCAGAAGATCGCCGGCAGGCGACCCACCAGTTCCTGGCCCTGCGCGGTCAGCGACAGGTCCACCACGCGCCGGTCGGCATCGCGCCGGCGGCGCTCGATCAGGCCGCGCTTTTCCATACGGCTCAGCAGACGGGTGACCGAACCCATGTCGGTATTCAGTTCGCGGCCGAGGTCGGTGACGGTGGAGGCGCGGCCGGTGGCGAGCATCATCAGGCAGCTGGCCTGGGCGTGGGTGATGTCCAGCGCGCAGACTTCCTGTTCGACCGCGTGCGCCAGCATGTTCTTGGCGCGCTGCATCAGGTAGCCGACGCTGTCGCTCATCTGATATCTGGCGGGGTCGAACAGGCCCCCCGTATCGGGGCAGGGCTGATCGGAGGGAGGGTCCTGGGACATCTTTGCCTTTGCAATCTTTGCTGAGGCAAATATATGTTCACGTTTAATGATAAGCAAGAACGGAAATTGGTTATTCCATTTTTCGCAACGATGAACTTAGTGTAAGAGGCGGGTCCGCTCAACGCGTCTTGCGCCGCAACATGCTAGAATGTTGGGTTACCTCAGATTCTCCAAGCGAGACGCAGCAATGACCCGCGCCATCCGAAATATCGCCATCATCGCCCACGTCGATCATGGCAAGACCACCCTGGTCGACCAGCTCCTGCGCCAGGCAGGCACCTTCCGCGACAACCAGCAAGTCGCCGAACGGGTGATGGACTCGAACGACCTGGAAAAGGAACGCGGGATCACAATTCTCGCGAAGAACTGTGCTGTCGAGTACAACGGCACCCATATCAATATCGTTGACACCCCGGGCCACGCCGACTTCGGCGGTGAAGTGGAGCGCGTGCTGTCGATGGTCGACGGCGTGCTGCTGCTGGTTGACGCGGTCGAGGGCCCGATGCCCCAGACCCGTTTCGTCACGCGCAAGGCGCTGGCGCTGGGCCTGAAGCCGATCGTGGTGGTCAACAAGATCGACCGCCCGGGCGCACGCCCGGACTGGGTGATCAACCAGACCTTCGACCTGTTCGACAAGCTGGGTGCCACCGACGAGCAGCTCGACTTCCCGGTGATCTACGCTTCGGGCCTGAACGGCTTTGCCGGCCTGACCGAAGACGTGCGCGACGGCGACATGAAGCCGCTGTTCGAGACCGTGCTGGACAAGGTGCCGGTGCGTGACGACGATCGGGATGGCCCCCTGCAGCTGCAGATCATCTCGCTGGACTACTCCAGCTACGTCGGCAAGATCGGCGTTGGCCGCATCTCGCGTGGCCGCGCCCGTCCGCTGCAGGACGTGGTGGTCAAGTTCGGCCCGGAAGGCAACCCGATCAAGGGCCGCATCAACCAGGTGCTGAAGTTCCAGGGCCTGGAGCGCGAGATCGTGTCCGAGGCCGAAGCTGGCGACATCGTGCTGATCAACGGCATCGAAGAACTGGGTATCGGCTGCACCGTGTGCGCGCCGGACGCCCAGGACGCGCTGCCGATGCTGAAGGTGGACGAGCCGACGCTGACCATGAACTTCTGCGTCAACACCTCGCCGCTGGCCGGCCGTGAAGGCAAGTTCGTGACCAGCCGCCAGCTGCGCGAGCGCCTGGACCGCGAACTGAAGTCGAACGTGGCGCTGCGCGTGGCCGATACCGGCGACGACACCATCTTTGAAGTGTCTGGCCGCGGCGAACTGCACCTGACCATCCTGCTGGAAAACATGCGCCGCGAAGGCTACGAGCTGGCCGTGTCGCGTCCGCGCGTGGTGTTCAAGGAAATCGACGGCGTCAAGCATGAGCCGTACGAACTGCTGACCGTGGACGTCGAAGACGGCCACCAGGGCGGCGTGATGGAAGAGCTGGGCCGCCGCAAGGGCGAACTGCTCGACATGGCGTCGGACGGCAAGGGCCGTACCCGCCTGGAATACCGCATCCCGGCCCGCGGCCTGATCGGCTTCCAGGGCGAGTTCATGACGCTGACGCGCGGCACCGGCCTGATCAGCCATATTTTCGACGACTACGCACCGGTGCGCGAAGGCGGCCTGGGCGAGCGCCACAACGGCGTGCTGATCTCGCAGGACGACGGCGACGCCGTGGCCTACGCACTGTGGAAGCTGCAGGACCGCGGCCGCATGTTCGTCAAGCCGGGCGATGCGCTGTACGAAGGCATGATCATCGGCATCCACAGCCGCGACAACGACCTGGTGGTCAACCCGATCAAGGGCAAGCAGCTGACCAACGTGCGCGCTTCGGGTACCGACGAAGCCGTGCGCCTGGTGCCGCCGATCCAGATGTCGCTCGAATATGCGGTGGAATTCATCGCCGACGACGAGCTGGTCGAGCTCACGCCCAAGAGCATCCGCCTGCGCAAGCGCCACCTGAAGGAGCACGAGCGCAAGCGTGCCGCACGCGAAGGCGCATAAGCGCTGACGTCGTGGATAAAAACCGCGCCTCCGGGCGCGGTTTTTTTGTTTCGAGGCCGGGCAGGGTGGCGGCGGCGGTGGTGGCGTTGCCCCTTCAAGGCATCACCAGGAGTACTTCACGCCAGCGCGTACCGCGTACTGGTAGAAGCTTTGCGCACCCCACGCACCGCCGACATTGGCCCACCCGGTCCAGCACTTGCCGAAGTCGGCATTGATACCGAGCTTCAGTTCATACCGGTTGGACGGATACAGGCTGCCCAGCGGCAGCTGGTTGAACGACATATTGCTGTCGGTGCTGGTGTGCCACCAGTTCAGCGTGGCGTACGGCTGCACCTTGCGCCCGTCGTCGCGCACGTAGGTGCGGTGCACGCGCGCGCCCAGGCGCGCGATCACGCCGCTGGAGTCGGCGCCGCGGATGCGCGTGCCGTTGGTTTCGGTGATGTCGTCGGCGCTGTAGTCGACGTAGATGACCTGCGCCTGCGGCTCGACCACCCAGCCATCGCGCACGGGGATGGCATAGCCCGCCTCGCCGGAGATAGCCCAGCCGTTGGCGTCGGACTTGACCGTCGGCAGGTGGTCGCCGTCGACCTTGTTATCGAACCAGCCGTACTGGAACCAGGTATCGACATACGCGCCCAGCTTGTTCTCGTCGTTCTGGTACCAGGTGCCATAGGCGCCCACGCTCCAGCCCTGCACGTTGCCTTTGGCACGCGCGGGGTTGCCGTCGGCGTTGGCGTCGCTGCTGGCGTTGCCGTAGCTGCCCATCGCGCCCAGGTGCAGGCGGTCGGTGGCGCTGGCCAGGTTCCAGCGCGCCAGCTCCACGCCGCCCTGCAGCAGGAAGGCGTCGGTGCTGACCTTGAAATTGCCGTCGCGGCTTTTGCTGCCTTCCCACTTGCCCGCCGCGCGCAGCCAGCCGGAACGGACCTGGTCCGGAGCGGGGCGGAAGCCCTGTCCTTCGACGTACTGCGGCTCGCCCAGGCGGTCATGCAAGGTGTGCACGAACATCTGGCCCACCAGCCGCTGGTTGGCCAGGTAGGCGGCGATTTCGGGGCGATAGAGCGGCTCGGGTGGGGCGGGCGGTGCAGGCGGCGCGGGCGGCGTGGGCGGCGCCGGCTGCGGCGACTTTTCCGTGCGCAGGTACCAGGCCTGGGGATTGCTGCCGTCCGTGCTGCCGCGGAACAGGCGGTACTCGTACGCGCCCGCGACGGCGCGGCCGTCCAGCGTGAACGCGGTTGGCGCGGTGGTGCCGCCGTTGGCGGTATCGACCACCAGTATGCCGCTTGCCGTGGTCAATGCGCCTTCGCCACCGGCATTGGTGACGCGCACGCCGGTCGTTCCGGTTGCCGCGCCGCCATTGATGATCAGTCGATCCGACGCGGCGCCGTCGCCGGCAAGGACCGTCTTCACGCTCAGCGTGCCGCTGGTACCGGCATAGTTGCTGGTGGTCAGTGTCTGGCCCGCACCGCCCGTGGCCGAGGCCACCTCGACCAGGCCGCCATTGGTTAGCGTGCCTGTCACCTGGTAGGCGCCGGCACCCGCGCCGTTGGCGTAGCTGAGCCTGCCCTGGTTGCCGACGTCGCCGGTAAGCGTCCCGCTGTCGCCGCTGAAGCGCAGTGCGGCGCCGCTGTCGATGCGGAACAAACCGGCTTCGTACAGCGTGCCGCTGGTGAGGGTGACATCGGCGCCGCCGGTGGCGGCGACGACGGTCCACGGGTCGATGCTGCCGGTCACGCTGCCGCGGTAGCCGTCGAAGGTCAGCGTGCTGCTGCCGGTACCGCCTTCATACAACGGCACCCCGCTGATGTCCGCGCCCGCGAACACCGTCACGCGATCGGCGCCGGAGCCCATGCGCAGCGCCCCGGTCGTGACCGAGCCGGCGTGCAACGCCAGCGTGTTGTTGCCGGTGAGGAACTGCACGGCATTGGCCGCGCCCTGAATCGTGGCGTGGCTGTCGATGGACGCCATTGCCGGCCTGCGCCGCGATGCGGCCGCCAAGGTGCGCCACCGTGCCGCCATTGGCCAGCAGCACGCCATGGAGATTGCCCTGTACGTCGCTGGTCGGGGCATCGTTCCTGACCAGGCCGCCGTTGGACAGCGTTATGCCGCTCGACGTGACGCCACGAACCACGCCGCTGTTGATGACGGTGCCGACGTTGTTGAGCCGTATGCCGTCCTCCATGCCGTTCACGGCGCCGCGGTTGTCTACCGTCCCCGAGGTGCCGGCAATCGTTATCCCGGCATTGCCGTTGCCCTCGATCGTACCGCCGGCATGGTTGATCACGGTGCCGCCGCTGCCGCCAATCCACAGCCCGTGGGTGCCGCCGGTGATTCGCGCGCCTGGTGTGACCGTGGTGCCACCATCCGTCGAGCCGTTGGCAACGTTGCCGCCGGCATCCAGCAGCACACCGATCAGGCTGCCGGAAATGGTGCCGGCGTTGGCGACGTTACCGCTCTGGTTCACGATGGTGACGCCGTGGCCCGCGCTGGCGCCGATGGCCGCGTGAGACAGGTTTGTCACCGTACCGCCAAGCCCGAGCAGCACGCCGTTGGTGCCGCCCTGGATATTCCCCTGGTTCCTGACCACGGCGCCAGGCCCCCCGATCCGAATGCCATCGCCGTTGCTGCCTCCGACGATAAGGCCATGATTGATCACCGTGCTGCCGGTGCCGGCGGAGCTCAACGAGACTCCGGCTGCCATGGCACCAGTGGTGTGGATCGTGCCGCTGTTGATCAGCGTGTAGGGATTGGCTGAGCCGCCGTCAGTGACCGCCTCGATGAGGGGGACCGATGCGGTCCCCACAAAATTGACGAGCGTGGAGGTCGGATCGCCGGTGACGGTGTATGTGCCGAAAGAAGCGGGCTGCTGCAGGTCGACCTGCGTGGTGCCAGTACCAGTGATGGTCTTTTGCGCGTGGGCGGCGCCGGGCTGCAACTGCGCCACCGCCAGAACCGTGAGCGGGCCCATCGCTACGGTGAATCTTGACCATCCGCTCGCCATTGCCGCAACCTCCGCACTCGACGCTTCGATTGCCCTTGCCAACGATCGTTACGATTCGTGGCAATGCGATGCATTCGCAGGGCCGCTGCATGGAAGTAAAAGTCGGCACGACCGGCTCGGTCAAATTCGTATTTTCTGTTCAGAAATTAAAGGTTTGATTTTTGCGCGCAGGCATCCGGGTTGCGGGATCGCGCAGCGCGTGGGCTCCACGTCGCTTACTGGGCGCCCGGCAGGGCCTCCGGCGCAGGCGCACGCGGGCTGCGCCACTCCGGCGGCTTCCACAGGTAGCGCGGGTCGCGGTCGCGCCAGGCATCGGCGAACATGTCGCGCCATTCGTGGAAAGTCAGCGTCAGCGGATTGTGCGTGCGCACCTGGCGCGTGATGCCGTACACCGGCGCCTCGTGCTCCGGCACGAAGGTGCCGAACAGACGGTCCCAGATGGTCAGCACGCCGGCATAGTTGCGGTCGATGTATTGCGGGTTCTTCGCGTGATGCACGCGATGGACCGAGGGCGTGTTGAGGAGGGCCTCGACCAGCGGCCAGCGCCGCCCCAGCCGCGTATGCACGAAGAACTGGAACGCCAGGTTCAGGCCCACGGCCAGGATCACCCAGTCCGGCGTAAAGCCGATCCATGCCAGCGGAATCCAGAACAGCCACATGCCCGACAGCGGATACGTCAGGCTCTGCCGAAACGCCGTCGAGAAATTCATGCCCTCCGACGAATGGTGGGTCACGTGCGAGGCCCACAGCCAGCGCACGCGATGGCTGGCGCGGTGGAACCAGTAGTAGAGGAAATCCTGCAGCAACAGCAGCAGCGCGAATGACCACAGCGTCTCCGGCATCGCACGCAGGCCATGCTGGTAGCACCAGGTGTAGACGGTGCGGATCATCAGCCAGAGGAAGAACGCGTCCGAGGCCTGGTGCATCAGCGCCAGCGCCGCGTTTGAAACGGTATCGCGCAGGCTGTACACGGTCGGGTCGCGGCGGGCCCAGTACCAGGCTTCGGCGCCCATGGTCAGCAGGAACACCGGCGCAAACGCCAGCAGTACGAGTCCGGGATCGAGCGAGTCGGTAGTCATTGCGCAAGTGTGCACATTCCGGCCGGAATTGCCACGAGGGGTTACTCCAAACGGACCGACGCTCCACCGTGCCGGCACATCCGCCACATTGTGGATTGATGCACTTCCACGCAATTCTGTCGCGCATGGGAAGGCGGTCAAAGCGGGTAAAGGACGCGGCGGGGGCGCCGTAGTTGAGCAGGGCAGCGGCGCGCCGCATGCCCCGATTCCTTTTTCCCCCGGAGCGTCAATGTTCAGGAACACTACCATCGGAACCAGATTGTGGTTCATCACCATCGTCACCAACTTGTTGCTGCTGATTGTCGGTGCAGTCGGTTGGCTCGGCATGTCGCGCAGCAATGACGCTACGCATCAGATCTACGAACAGCAGCTGTCGGCAGCGGTCAACCTGGCCGAGGCGCGCTCGAACCAGTTGCTGGTGCGCGTGCTGCTGGACCAGGCCACCTTCGCGGTGGATCCCGCCGATGCCAAGTCGCGCGCCTCGAC
Organism: Ralstonia pickettii; assembly: GCA_050987995.1. Lineage (GTDB taxonomy): Bacteria > Pseudomonadota > Gammaproteobacteria > Burkholderiales > Burkholderiaceae > Cupriavidus > Cupriavidus pickettii_B. The sequence goes on along the minus strand of CP158803.1, from coordinate 2,921,881 downwards.
CGCCGAAGGCTTTGCGCGCGACTCGGACAAGGCATGGAAGGCGTATCTTGCATTGCCGCGCTCGGCTGAAGAAGCGAAGGTGGTGGAAGATGTCGCCGCCAAACGCGATGCGCTGTTCAGGGAAGGCGTGACGCCGATGCTTGCCGCGCTGCATGCGGGCAATCGCGATGCCGTGATGAAGTCGGTGCTCGAGACCATTCCGCAGCTCGACATCGCCTTCAATGCCGTCAATACCGAGCTGAACAAGCTGCAGCTGGCCAGCGCGAAACAGGTCTATGAAGCGTCGCAGCAGCGCTACCGCAGCCTGTTCACGCTGTCGGCCGGCGTGCTGGTGCTGGGCCTGGCGTTCAGCACCGTGGTGGCGTGGCGGCTGCGCAAATCGGTCGTGCAGCCGCTGGACCTTGCCATGGCGCGCTTCGCGAACATCGCCGGCGGCGACCTGAGCGTCTCGGCGGAGTCAGGCGGCGCGGCGCTGGCCGACGAGTCCGCGCGCAATGAAACTGCGCGCATGCTCGGCATGCTGGGCCGCATGCAGCAGAGCCTGGTGGCGATGGTGGGCGAGGTACGCGGCGGCGCGGACTCGATCGCGTCGGCCAGCAAGCAGATTGCCAGCGGCAATGCTGACCTGTCGCAGCGCGCCGAGCAGCAGGCGGCTTCGCTGGAAGAGACCGCTTCGAGCATGGAAGAGCTGACCAGCACCGTGCGCCAGAATGCCGACAGCGCCCGCGAGGCGCGTTCGCTGGCCACCGATGCCACCGCGCTGGCCGAGCGCGGCAGCGAGGCCGTGGCGCGCGTGGTGAATACCATGCAATCGATCGACGCCAGCTCCGGTAAGATCGTCGACATCATCGACGTGATCGGGAAAATTGCCTTCCAGACCAATATCCTCGCGCTCAACGCAGCGGTGGAAGCGGCGCGCGCCGGCGAGCACGGCCGCGGCTTCGCGGTGGTGGCCGGCGATGTACGCGATCTGGCGCAGCGCTGCGCCGGCGCGTCGAAGGAAATCCGCACGCTGATCGGCGCCTCGGTGGCCAATGTGCGTGAAGGCTCGGGGCTGGTCGATGACGCCGGCCGCGCGATGCAGGACATCGTTGACGCGGTGCGCCGGGTCAGCGCCATCATCGGCGATATCAGCGCGGCCTCGGACGAGCAGTCCCACGGTATCGAGCAGGTCAATGTGGCGGTATCGCAGATGGACAGCATGACGCAGCAGAACGCCGCGCTGGTGGAGCAGGCCGCTGCCGCGGCGGCGTCGCTCGAGGACCAGGCCGAGCGCCTGACTTCGCTGGTGGCGACGTTCAGGCTCGCCTGACGAGCAAGGTGGCGCATGCGCACGGCCATGGTATGCGCATGCGCCGCAACCTGCGCACGTGCTGCACCTGCTGGTATGGCTGGCGTAAAATTGCCAGTTGCATTGGAGGAGTACAACATGACTGATTTCGTCACGACAGAGGTGCACGGTGGCATCGGATACCTGACGCTGAACCGCCCGCAGGCGCTCAACGCGCTGTCGCTCGAGATGATCCGCGCCATCACGCAGGCGCTGCAGGCGTGGGCCGCTTCGCCCGGCGTGGTGGCGGTGGTGGTGGCCGGTGCCGGCGGCAAGGCGTTCTGCGCCGGCGGCGATATCCGCCATTTCCACAAGGCCGCGCACCAGGGCGATCTGCTGCTCGACCAGTTCTTCGTCGAGGAATACGCGCTGAACTTCCTGATCCATCGCTACGCCAAGCCTTATATCGCGCTGATGGACGGCGTGGTGATGGGCGGCGGCATGGGCATCTCGCAGGGCGCGCGGCTGCGCCTGGTTACCGAGCGCACCAGGATGGCGATGCCGGAGACCAATATCGGCCTGTTCCCCGACGTGGGCGGCGGCTGGTTCCTGGCGCGCACGCCGGGCCGCATCGGCGAATACCTTGGGCTGACCGGCACCGTGATCGGCGCGGCCGATGCGCTCTACGCCGGCCTGGCCGATGCCTACCTGCCATGCAACCGGCTGGCGGAACTGGTCGATGCGCTGCGCGCGCAGCAGTTCGCCAGTGGCGATGCCGTACTGGCGCATATCGAAGGCTTCACCGCACCGCACCGCGGTGACTGCGTGTCGGCGCAGAGCACGCTGGCCGGCCTGTCGGGGCAGATCGACAGCGATTTCGCGCGCAACACCATGCAGGACATCCTGGCCGCCGTCAGCGACGCACCGGGCGACTGGGCGGCGCAGACCGCGGCCATGCTGCGCAGCCGCTCGCCGCTGATGCTGTGCGTGACGCTCGAGCAAATCCGCCGCGCGCGCAGCATGTCGCTCGAGGACGAGTTGCGCATGGAACTGGACATGATGTACCACGTGTTCCGCAAGGGCGACGGCGTCGAAGGCATCCGCGCGCTGGCCATCGACAAGGACCACAAGCCGCGCTGGCAGCATGCTCGGCTGGACGACGTGAGCCGCGAGAAGGTGCAGTCGTTCTTCGACAGCCCGTGGCGTGCGCAGGAGCATCCGCTGGCGGCGCTGGGCAAGGCCGCCTAGCAGGTCATCTGTGCCCCCGTCTGACGGCACGCCGGCACCGACTCGGGTAGAGTGGTAGCTGGGCCGGCGCAGGCAACCATGCCACCCGTGGGTGCCTGCAGTGCCTGCTTCGGCCGTGCCATTCCGTCCACACAGACGAAGGAGTCGTGATGAGTAATCCTCGTGATGTCGTTGTACTGGTGGGAAGCCTGCGCAAGGAGTCGTACAACCGCAAGCTGGCCAAGGCGCTGATCGCGCTGGCGCCGGCTCAGCTCAAGCTGGAAATCGTCGAGATCGGCGAGCTGCAGCTTTACAACCAGGACCTGGACGAAAAGCCGCCCCAGACCTGGAGCGCGTTTCGCGACCGCGTGCGCCGCGCCGATGCGGTGCTGTTCGTGACGCCCGAATACAACCGCTCGGTGCCCGCACCGCTGAAGAACGCCATCGACGTGGGCTCGCGCCCTTATGGCAGCAGCGTCTGGGACGGCAAGCCCGGCGGCGTCATCAGCGCCTCGCCCGGCGCGGTCGGCGGGTTTGGCGCCAACCATCACCTGCGCCAGTCGCTGGTGTTCCTGAATATCCCTGTCCTGCAGCAGCCCGAGGTCTATATTGCCGGCGTAAACAAGCTGCTCGACGAGCAGGGCGGCATTGCCAATGAATCGACCAGGGACTTCCTGAGCAAGTACCTGGCCGCGTTTGCCGGGTGGATTGAGCGGACAGCGACGCGCTGACGGGGTGCTGACGCGCGAGACAGCAAGCCACGACGAGCCCCGCCGTGGCGCTGTGGCAGCCCGGCGGTGGAGGGCGGTCAGAATGCCTTGCTGAGCTCCAGGCCGCCGTAGAACGCCCGCGGGTCGCCGGCGGTTTTCTTCACGCCGCCAAAGAACCCCAGGCTCACGGTTTGGGTGACCGGGATCCCGGTCACCACCAGGCCGCCCTGCGTGGAGCGGTAGTACGGGTCGCCGTGCTTGATCAGCTCCACGCCCGCCCACGCCTTGCCGAACACCTTGTACAGCACGCGTCCGCGCGCCCAGTAGGCCTTCGGCCCGAAGTTGTACGTGGCCAGCCCGTTGACCAGCCAGCGCTGCGCGAACTCCTGCTGCCCGAGCACGGTCAGCGCCAGGCCCCATTCGCCGCCGTCCGAGCGGTTGTCGGCCCCTTCGGGCGAGACTCGGTTGTAGCGGTAGCGGGCGCCGGCGGTGATTTCTGCCCATCCGGTTTCCCAGCCTTTTTGCAGCCCCAGCGCAGCCTCGGCCGCCTGCCCGTTGACCGTGACCCGGGTGCCGTTTGAACCGTAGCTGTAATGGTAGTCGCTGACCACGAATTTCTGCGTCAGGTAGGGCACCGGCAGTGCACTGCCGGTCACGCCCACATACTCGCTGCGCTCACCGCCGCCAGCGAAGCTGGCCCCGCCAAACAGCGTACCGGCATGCGCCGGCACCCACACCGATGTGGCCAGGCTTGCCAGCATGGCGATGATTGCGATGCGGGTCAGGCCCGCGTGGCCCGTGTGCTGTTTGCGCGTGTACCGCGTCATGGAACGGTTCCTTGTCAGGCCGCGGTCACGTGCGGCGCGATTTGATAGAGATGGAAGTCGCCGGTGGGCGTGGTCAGCTTGCCGGTCGGGGTCAGATTGACGGTCCGCTCCATCTGCTGGCCGGCCACCGGCTGGCGCAGCAAGGTGCCGGGATTCAGGTCGAGCTCGATGCTGCTGAACAGCAGCGGCGCAGTGCCCTCGATGGTGGCAATGGCCACCGGCAGCATGCCGGAGCGCAACGGCTGCATCAGCAGTCCGGCGGCCCAGCTCTGCGCCAGCGACGGCCCGCCGCCTTCGCGGCGCAGCAACTCGGCCAGGCGCGTCAGCGGTGGCGTATCCGTCTCGGTCAGGTTGCCCATGTCGAGCTGCAGCCGGCTGCCGAACAGGAACGTCTCGAGGGCGCCGGTATTGCCGCGCTTGTCCCACTGGAAATGCAGGCCCACCTGTGTCTGGGCACCGGTATTGGCGGCCGGGTCCCTGACGAACGTCGCCTGCGCTACGTCGCGCACGATCAGGTTGGGCAGGTGGATGGCGATGTCGACCATGCCGCCGCGCGCCAGGCCGGGGACGCCTTCACCGATATACAGCGCGCCGTTGGGGGAAAGGTCTGAGGTCAGGCCAAGGTAGGCATTGCCGTCCAGGGTCAGCGTGACCGGCACCCGCAACGGGAACCGGTATTCCGCGCGCCGATTGCTGGCGTGGCGGTGCGCGAACACCGCCACGACCACCGCGGTCAGCAGCGTGACGGAGGTCCAGAGGAAGGTCACCACGCCGGCACCGAGCGGGATGCTGCCGGTATAGATGCGGTACAGCCCCACCGGCACGCTGGCTGCGGTCAGACCGGCGAGGAACAGCAGCGGCGACAGCCACAGCCACATCTTGCCGGTATCGGACAGCTGCTTGTCAGTCACCGCGAACGGGATGTTGCGGCGGAACAGGCCGACACTGGTCGACATGAAGGCAAAGAACCGCGCCATCGCGTACTGCTCGCTGAGGAGCAGCGAGTTATAACCCCGGCCCAGCTCGAGATGCACCAGCATCGACAGCACGTAGTACAGGCAGAACAACATCAGGAAGAGGTCGAGCGGCGCGACGATCGGCAACTGGCCGGACAGGAAGACCGCGGGAGGCGTGATGAAAAACACCAGCTTCTGCCAGCCCTCGAAGAAGAACAGCGCCGAGGCGAAATAGTTCAGCCGCTGGCCCAGTGTCAGGCCGTGCCCGAACAAGACGTTCTCGCGGCGGAATACCTGCATCGCGCCCATCCCCCAGCGCATGCGCTGCTTCAGGTAGGTATCGATGCTGTGCGGGGCCAGGCCGAATGCGAGTGACTCGGCATAGTAGACGGAACGGTATCCGCGCTTGTGCAGCTTGATCGCGGTATGCACGTCCTCGGTGACCGTCTCGGTGGCGAAGCCACCGATTTCCTGCACCGCCGAGCGCCGGATCACGGCACAGCTGCCACAGAAGAAGGCGGCATTCAATGCGTCCTTGCCGCGCTGGATGATCTTGAAGAACAGCGCCTGCTCGTCCCAGACCCGCTTCTTGCCGAGCCGGTGGTTGAAGGAATCGATGTTGAAGAAGTCTTGCGGCGTTTGCACGAAGGCGACGCCGGCGTCGCGAAAGAAACCAAGCGTCTTGACCAGGAAATCCTTGCGCGGCGCGTGGTCGGCATCGAAGATGGCGATGAAATCGCCGCTGCTGAACTGCAGCGCGTTGTTCAGGTTGCCGGCCTTGGCGTGGGCGTTGTTGTCGCGGTCCAGGTAGCGGCAGCCCAGCTCTTCGGCCAGCGTGCGCATGCTGTCGCGGCGGCCGTCGTCCAGCAGCCAGGTTTCGTGCGGGTAGTCCATCCGCTTGGCCGCCAGCAGCGTGCGGCGCAACAGGTCAACGGACTCGTTATAGGTCGGCACGAACACGTCGACCTTCAGCCCGGGAGCAGGCGGCTGCGATTCGCGCACGCTGAGCCGGTAGGTCATCAGGACGAACAGCAACCCGCTCAGGTAGCCATACAGTTCCGCGGCATAGAGCGGGATGGACAGCCACGGCACGGTCGCGTTCATCGTGCCGATCCGCCAGATCATATAGACCAGGCCGCAGGCCACGTAGATGGCGACAAGCCAGGCGACATAGCGTTTGGGCAGCTCGGTCTTCATGTTGGCGTCAGGTCCGTAGCGCGATGTTGATTGGCAACTGCGGCAACTGCTGTCCAGCATTGCGACGCCCGCATTGCCGACTACAACGGGCTATGCGCAATTCGGATGACATCGCAATCGAGTACTGCGTGCTGGTCCAAAAATGGGCGGCACAGCGTCACGACACAAACAGGCAAATACTACGAAGACCCGTAGTCCGAATCGCTGACCGGCGTGCGGCATGGCCACGTACGGCAGCCCTCGCACATTTAGCATAGAAGACATTTCGGATCATGTGACGGTATCCGTGCATTTTTGCGTCATCGCCGGCTGAAACGCTCCCCCGCATGAGGTTAATGATTCGGCACATTGAGGTGGGCAGTCCGGACGCTCCAGCTCGAATTCGAGCCGGGATGGTAAACTCGGCTTCCCGGTTTGGCGGCGCAACCCGCGCGTTTCGCCGCCGGCTTCCCCATCTTGTGCCGGTCTCCCGGCTCGCGCATGCCTGGGGCGTGGGTAAATGTTTTGTTCTAGTGGTAAGGGTTGGCGCAGCCGATCCGATCTGAAATGACCGATCTTCAAGGCAAAGTTCCCGCGGCAAGCCCCCGCCGCATCTCGGTGGCCCCGATGATGGACTGGACTGACCGTCATTGCCGCATGCTTCACCGCCAGCTCAGCCGCCACACCTGGCTGTATACCGAAATGGTGACCACCGGCGCGCTGCTGCACGGTGACGTGCCCCGCCACCTGGATTTTGACGCGGCGGAGCACCCGGTCGCGCTGCAACTGGGCGGCAGCGAGCCGGCAGACCTCGCCATGGCGGCCAGGCTCGGGCAGCAGTGGGGCTATGCCGAAATCAACCTGAACTGTGGCTGCCCCTCCGAGCGGGTGCAACGCGGCGCTTTCGGGGCCTGCCTGATGGCCGAGCCGCAGCTGGTGGCCGACTGCGTAAAGGCCATGCGCGATGCGGTCGACATTCCGGTGACCGTCAAGCATCGCATCGGCATCGACAAGGTCGAGCATTACGATTTTGTGCGCGATTTTGTCGGCACGGTGGCGCAGGCGGGCTGCGGCACGTTTATCGTCCACGCGCGCAACGCCATCCTGAAAGGGCTCAGCCCCAAAGAAAACCGCGAGATTCCGCCGCTGCGCTATGAAGTCGCGTACCAGTTGAAGCAGGAATTTCCCGACCTGGAAATTCTGATCAACGGCGGCATCGTCAGCTACGACGAGATGGCGCGCCACCTGCAATACGTCGATGGCGTGATGATCGGCCGCGAGGCCTATCACCAGCCGTATGTGCTGGCGGAAATGGATGCGCGCTTCTACGGCGACACGAGCGCGCCGGTGCCGTCGCGGCTGGATGTCGAACTGGCAATGCAGCGCTATATCGGCGACCTGGTGGAGCGGGGCGGCTATATGGGCGCGGTCACGCGGCATATGCTGGGCCTGCACCGCGGCATCGCCGGCGGACGCGGCTGGCGTCGCGTGCTGTCGGATGCAAAGCGAATGAATGCAGCGCGAATGCGGGCGGATGTGGATGCCTTGTTCGAAGAGGCCCGTACGCATTTGCGGCTGCCTGCGTCGGAAACCCTGGCAGCATAACGCGCTGGTCTTAGCCGAGCGCTGGCTCTAACCCCGAATCGCAAAAATGTGCATGCGTTTCCGAAGGGTAGCGCCAGCGGCACCTGTCATGTCCCATCGCCCGGAAACCGGCGTCCGCAAAGGGATTCCCCTAATTCGCTGAGGCAGGGCACTTTCATACACTGTGCCTGCCCTCGAATACAGGGCTTTCTTCAACTGATTATTGAGCCCGCTTCGGCGGGCTTCTTTTTTGGTTGGCGGTCGGTGTCGCGCATTGCGCGCTGCCGCTCTTCGTTTACCCGAATGGTGCAATCGCCCGATGACAGGTACATTGCCTCTGCCTTCAGGGCATTTGAGATCGCTAAAGTTAAGAGTCCGCGCTGCGGACTCTTTTTTTGCGCTCAGTGTTCATGCGCTAGACGCCGGGTTTGACGACACCTGCGCAAAAGAGTTCCATGGCCACGCCCGCATTAGCGCGTATGGCTGATGCCGACATCCAGCGTGCCATACGTGGTGATGCTCGATTCCCGCCCGTCGGCCGCGCCACCTGCGCACCCGCCCAGCGCGGCCATCAGCGCCGCTGCCGCCGCGATCCCCGCAATCCGCCAAAACAGCATTCGCATTTCTGCTCCTTCTTGCATTAACGATGGTTGGGCCTGCGCGCTGCCATGAGGTTCCAATGGGCCATCGCCGGGCCGGAAGCAGTAGGGGGTCGGGAGGAAAAAGAGGCAGGCGGCCCCATGGGGCCGGGCCGCCTGACGGGAAGTCGAGGGGGGTCAATGTCCCTCAGGCAGAAGTATCGCTGCGGCCACGTTTGGCCAGAACCCTGCCGAGGTAGGGGCTGCGCACAGCATATTTCGACGCGGCCGCTGAGTGCCGCACCCCCCAAAGCGCGGTCTGCCTGGGGACTGATGACCGTGATACGATCCATCACATCGCCCCAGGTAGGCAACAAATCAGGCATGCGGACCGATGCCGATGTCGGGGCTGCCATCGCGCTACCCGCGGGCGGCTGCGCGACCTTGATCGTTCGCGAAGGCAGTGAGCGTGGAAAAATCGGACGTGGGAAGGGAAGAGCCGTTCGGCGAGGTCTATGAAGACTTCCGGTTGGTATGGGTCGCCGAGCAGTTGCAAGATGGCAAATGGACGGCACGCTACTGCTGGCAGCACGGCACGTCCGAGGCAGCCGGCAAAGCGCTGCAGGAAGCGGTCCTGAACGGCAAGTCGCGCCGCCTACTTGGCCAGTTCGACACCGAGGCCGACACCATCGCCGCAATCAAGGAAGCCGTGCTGCTCGAGGCGAAGTGGATCCCGCCGCGGGCCTGATCGTCTTCCTCAAAAAAAATTGTGCGGGATACTAGCCATCCCGCAAAACTGTTTGTATAATCTTGCTTTTCGTCGATCAGCGCTTCGCTGATGACCTCTACGGTGGCTGTAGCTCAGTTGGTAGAGTCCAGGATTGTGATTCCTGTCGTCGTGGGTTCGAGTCCCATCAGCCACCCCAGAATTGCCTTGTGAAACAGCGCCTTAGCCAAGGCGCTGTTTTGCTTTGGGGCGCAGGATATGAAAACTGCCCGCGCAAGGCAGTCACTCAGTCAGTGGTGCGGGCCTCGGCCGCGCAATAAGCTTCTTGGTCTGCTCGCCTCAGTGAGCGCCTAGCCCCTGATGTGGCGCGGCTCATTGCGTTTGCGAATCTGCCCGTCGCGATCATGAATAAACAACTCGACACCATCCTGCCGCGCCTTTTCAGTGCCAGCAGCGATGGCCTCTTCCTGCGACGGATAGTGGGTCGTTGCGCCGTCGGTGCCTTCGACGGCGACCGCCCAGCCGTGATCGCCGGCGGGTAAGACATGGATATTGCGGGATGTCATGGTCGGTCTCCTCTGGAGGGGGATGCCCACAGTCTGGCGCGCTCGCCGGGCGTCGCGATATCGGTCAATGTCCGACAGCGCAGGTGCTGCCTGTACGGTCAGCGGGTCCGCGCGAAATCCGTGTGCCTCCTGTACCATACCGGCCTTGCGTTCCCAAGGGGTTGGTATGTCTGTGCGAGTGAAGGTGATCGGTTTCGGCGTGGCGATGGCGGCAATGGTGGCGGGGTGTGCCACCGGGACTTCCGAAAAAGATATTCGCGCGCGTGCGCCGATGCGCCTGTTTACGCCCGCGAAGATGGGCGATGTTGCCAAATGCCTTCGCAATAACCTGGGCGATGACGCCACGGTCGTCAATTTGCCGGCGAAGAACCAGACCGAGATCCGGATCGGCCAGTCAACGTCCAGCGGGACATACGAGTACGCCTATCTGATTTCCCTGACGGCCCAGCCGGATGGCACGGCGCTGGAACTGCGCAAGAGCGACACATGGTTCCCGCAGCTGACGCCGCAGGAACTGGAAGCCGAAACCAAGGCCTGCGCGCGCAGCTAAAGGCGTGGCTGGTGCCGGCGCGGAAATGCGCCGGCGCGCGTCGGTGCTCAGGCGGCGAGCTTGTCAGTAGTTTCGAGTTCCAGCATCCGGCAGATGGCGGCCATGCTGCCGACCATGGTGCGACGCTGCGTACCCTGGTAGACGCGGACGCCCTTGCACTGGCGGAACGGCACGGGCTTGACCGGACGACGGATGGCGGCGTGAGGGATTTGCGGCATGGCTGCACCTCTTTTTTAGGCAAAAGCGGGGTCAACACCCGGCAAGCCGGGCGGCGTCTGCAAAGCAATGAAGCGGGGTGGGCCCGCGCAGGCGTAAGCCTGCGGTGCCCGGCTAGAAGCCGGAAGAGCGGATCAGGCCGACTGCGATGCCTTCCAGCGAGAACTCCTCGCGGCCGGGCTCCACGATGATGTTGGCGAAGTCCGGGTTCTCTGCAATCAGTTCGATATGGCCACCGCGCCGTTGCAGGCGCTTGACCGTCACGTCGTCGCCCAGGCGCGCCACCACGATCTTGCCGTTGGGGGCTTCGCTGGCGCGGCGCACGGCGAGCAGGTCGCCGTCGAGGATGCCGGCGTCGCGCATGCTCAGGCCGCGTACGCGCAGCAGGTAGTCAGGGCGTTCGTCGAAGACCGAGGCGTCGACCTGGTACTGGCGGTCGATATGCTCGGCGGCAAGGATGGGGCTGCCGGCGGCAACCCGGCCGACCAGCGGCAGCGTCAGCTGCAAGACGCCGGGAATGGGCAGGGAGAACTGGTCCGGCGTTTCCGAATCGCTGCGTGAGACCTTCAGGCGGATGCCGCGCGATGCGCCCGGCGTCAGTTCGATCACGCCTTTGCGAGCCAGCGCGCGCAGGTGTTCTTCTGCCGCATTGGGGGACGAGAAGCCGAACTCGGCGGCAATCTCGGCGCGGGTAGGCGGGAAGCCGGTGCGGCGGATCGTATTGCGGATCAGATCGAAAATCTGCTGCTGCCGGGGTGTCAGGGTCGCCATGGGATCGCCGTTCCGTGCAGGGCCGCGCGGTGGACTCAGGAACGGGATCCGGTGGGGATCGTGAATCCTGCATCCGGCGGGCCGGGCACTGTATGTTTAAACAGTATGCTGTGATTTTATACAGTATCGGCCTGAGCGCAAGCAGAATTTTTCGGGGCTGTCCCATGGGTGGATTGCCGGTGAGCGGGCTTCGGCCAGCGGTGCCGGGAAGGTCCGCCGTTACAATCGGCCATTCCCACTCTTCCTTGTTATTCTTCTGAGCCCCCATGACCCAACTGCCTCGCATCGTCGTATTGGCCACCGGCGGCACCATTGCCGGCGCGTCCGGCAACCCTGCCAGCAGCGCGCGCTACCAGGCGGCGACCGTGCCCGTGTCCTCGCTGCTGGCCGCGGTGCCGGCGCTGCAGTCCGTTGCCCGTATCGAAGCCGAGCAGGTGGCGCAGGTCGACAGCAAGGACATGACCTTCGCGCTGTGGGTGGCGCTGGCCGCGCGGGTGGAGCACTGGTCCGCGCAGCCGGGGGTGGCGGGCATCGTCATCACGCACGGCACCGATACGCTGGAAGAAACCGCGATGGCGCTGCACCTGACCCAGGCTTGCCCGGTGCCCGTGGTAATGACGGCGGCGATGCGCCCGTCGACCTCGCTGTCCGCCGACGGCCCGCTGAACCTGCTCGACGCGGTGCGGGTGGCGGCGCACCCCGACGCGCGCGGCAAGGGCGTGCTGGTGGTGCTGAACCAGCAGATCCACGCCGCCCGTGATGTGGCCAAGGCGCATACCTCGGCGGTGGATGCCTTTGTTTCCGCCAGCGGGCCGCTGGGCTTCGTGCAGGACGACTATGTGCGCTTCGCCCGCGCGCCGCGCGCAGCCTGGGCGATTGGCCCGATGCCGGAGGCCTGGCCGACGGTGGAGATCGTGGCGAGCTACGCGCAGCCGGGCAGGGTGGCCGTCGATGCGCTGGTGCAGGCCGGCGTCGACGGTCTGGTGGTGGCCGCTGCCGGCAACGGCTCGGTGCACGAAGAGCTCGCGGCAGCGCTGGCCGATGCCGCGGATGCGGGGGTGGCGGTCGTGCGCAGCTCGCGCACCATGGCGGGCCATGTGTCGATTCCGCCGCAACCCAGTCCGGCGGATGGCTTATTCGTCTCCGCTGCCGACCTCAACCCGTACAAGGCGCGGGTGCTGCTGGTGCTGGCGCTGGCGGCGGACCCCGGGCTCGCGCGCGACCCGGCGCGCCTGCAGGCGGTCTTCGCCCGGGCCTGAGCCCGGGCGGCGCCGGGTCCCGACAGGCAAGCGCCTTGCACGCCCGGCCGCTTCCGGGCTATACTTTAAGGCTATTCAACCTTGCCACACCGGACTCGTGACGCCCGGGTGGCTAATCCAAAAGGAGCGTCAATGCGTCATTACGAAATCGTCTTCATCGTCCACCCGGACCAGAGCGAACAAGTGCCGGCCATGATCGAGCGCTACAAGCAGCTCGTGACCTCGCAGAACGGCAACGTTCACCGCGTGGAAGACTGGGGCCGTCGCCAGATGGCCTACATGATCCAGAAGCTGGCCAAGGCTCACTACGTTTGCCTGAACATCGAATGCAGCAAGGAAACGCTGGCTGAACTGGAACACGCGTTCAAGTTCAACGACGCCGTCCTGCGCCACCTGATCGTGCAGACCAAGAAGGCCGAGACCGCTCCTTCGCCGATGATGAAGGAAGTGCAGCGCGAAGAAGCCCGCAAGGCCGCGCAAACGACCACCGAAGGCCAGCCCGCCTGAGTGCGGACTGCGGTGCGTGCCACGGCTGACAGCGTCGGCCACGGCGGCACCGATGGCAAACAGCGAGAGGCCCCGCGTTGAATCAGCTTCGGCTTGCCGCCACCCTGGCGGAACGCGATGCCCTGCGCTATACCCCGGCCGGGGTGCCCGTCGTGAACTGCATCCTGCAGTACAGCGGCGAGGCCATCGAGGCGGAAACGCCGCGCCAGGTCGAGTTTGCCATTGCAGCGATGGGGATCGGGCCGGTCGGCCAGCGGCTTGAGCGATTACCGCTCGGCACGCTGCTCGACTGCGAAGGATTCCTCGCCCGCAGGCACCGCAACAGCAAGGCTCTCGTCTTTCACATCACCGGATGTAAAGCATTCGAAAAGGATTGAATCATGGCATTCGTCAAACGTGACAACAAGAACAAGAAGCGCTTCCAGCAACAGAATCCGCTGTTCAAGCGCAAGCGCTTCTGCCGCTTCACCGTGGCTGGCGTGGAACAGATCGACTACAAGGATCTGGACACCCTGAAGGACTTCGTCGGCGACAACGGCAAGATCACGCCGGCCCGCCTGACCGGTACCAAGGCCCACTATCAGCGTCAGCTGGATACGGCGATCAAGCGTGCGCGTTTCCTCGCGCTGCTGCCGTACACCGACCTGCACAAGAACTGATAGGCCCTAGGTCCGTAACGGAGAAAACACGATGCAAGTCATTCTGCTGGAAAAAGTCATCAACCTGGGCAACCTGGGTGACATCGTCAAGGTGAAGGACGGTTACGCCCGTAACTTCCTGATCCCGTCGAAGAAGGCCCGCCGCGCCACGCAAACCGCGATCGCCGAGTTCGAAGTCAAGCGCGCCGAGCTGGAAAAGTCCGCTGCCGAGAAGCTGGCCGCTGCGCAAGCCGAAGGCGAGAAGCTGAACGGCCTGACCGTCCAGATCACCCAGAAGTCGGGTGTGGACGGCCGCCTGTTCGGTTCGGTGACCAACGCCGACATCGCCGAAGCCCTGGAAGGCCAAGGCTTCAAGCTGGAAAAGTCGCAGGTTCGCCTGCCGAACGGCCCGCTGAAGACGGTGGGCGACCACCCGGTCAGCGTTGCGCTGCACACGGACGTCGTGGTCGACGTGACCGTGTCGGTCCTGGGCGAGCAAGTCTAAGACCGGCTGCAGCCTCGCCGGCGCCGCGGCGCCGGCCGAAGCCCCGCAAGCACTGCAAGCAAGAAAGGCAGGAGCCCTGGCTCCTGCCTTTTTTGTTGCCCCCGCGCGGCTGGCCCGCAACCCGGAAGGCCAAATGTCCGGCGTAGTGCGTCCGCCCGCCGTTATAATCCCACCCCATGAACGCGCCCGTCGCCGATCCCCAACTCGAGAACCTCAAGGTCCCGCCGCATTCCATCGAAGCCGAGCAATCGGTGCTGGGTGGCCTGCTGCTGGACAACGCCGCCTGGGACCGCATCGCGGACTTCCTGTCGGAGGCGGATTTCTACCGCTTCGACCACCGGATGATCTTCCAGAGCATCGCCCGGCTGATCTCGGCCACCAAGCCGGCCGACGTGATCACGGTGTACGAAATGCTGCAGGTCGCCGGCAAGTCCGAGGAGGTCGGCGGGCTGGCGTACCTGAATTCGCTGGCGCAGAACACGCCAAGCGCGGCCAATATCCGCCGCTATGCGGAGATCGTGCGCGAGCGCTCGGTGCTGCGCAAGCTGGTGACGGTGGCCGACGATATCGCCTCGGCGGCCTTTGCGCCGAAGGGGCGTGAAGTCCGTGAGCTGCTCGACGAGGCCGAATCCAAGGTCTTTGCGATTGCCGAAGAAGGCTCGCGCGGCCAGAAGGGCTTCCAGGAAATCCAGCCGCTGCTGACCCAGGTGGTCGAGCGCATCGATGAGCTGTACCACCGCGATTCCACTACCGACGTCACCGGCGTGCCGACTGGCTTCATCGACCTGGACAAGATGACCAGCGGCATGCAGGCGGGTGACCTGATCATCGTGGCAGGCCGTCCCTCGATGGGTAAGACGGCGTTCTCGCTGAACATCGGCGAGCACGTGGCGGTGGAGCAGGGCCTGCCGGTGGCAGTGTTCTCGATGGAAATGGCGGGCACCCAGCTGGCCATGCGTATGCTCGGCTCGGTAGGCCGCCTTGACCAGCACCGGCTCCGTACTGGCCGCCTGCTGGACGAAGACTGGCCGCGGCTGACACATGCGATCCAGCGCATGAACGACGCCCAGTTGTTCATCGACGAAACGCCGGCGCTGAACCCGATGGAGCTCCGTGCCCGTTCCCGGCGCCTGGCACGGCAGTGCGGGCAGCTTGGCCTGATCATCATCGATTACCTCCAGCTGATGTCAGGTTCCGGCGGCGGCGAGAACCGCGCGACGGAAATCTCCGAAATCTCCCGTTCGCTGAAGGGCCTGGCCAAGGAACTGAACTGCCCGGTGATCGCATTGTCGCAGCTGAACCGAAGCCTGGAACAGCGCCCCAACAAGCGTCCGGTGATGTCCGACCTGCGCGAATCCGGCGCTATCGAACAGGATGCCGACGTGATCCTGTTCATCTACCGCGACGAAGTCTATAACCCGGACTCGCAGGACAAGGGCACGTCCGAAATCATTATCGGCAAACAGCGTAACGGCCCGATCGGCACCGTGCGCCTGACCTTCCTCGGCCAGTTCACGAAGTTCGACAACTTCAGCGGCGGCCCGGCTTTCTTCGACAACGACACCTGACGAAGTCAAGCCTGCCCGCAATAGTCCGTGCGGCGCCGTCTCGTTTGTGCCAATTGACGGGCAATATCCCCGCAACCCTGTAAAATATTGCGCTTTGATGACAGCCGCCGACCTGGCGGCTGTCGTTCAATGCGTCCGCTCAATCTGCAACACACCAGCAGCGCCTGCGCGCTACCACAAGGAACATTCCATGTTCGGCCGATTCATGCCCACCGAGGGCAAGTTCTTCGAATATTTCAACCAGCACGCCGACTGCGCGGTCACCGCCGCCCATGAACTGCAGGCGCTGGTCAACGACTTGCCCAACGCCGAGGCGCATGCCCGCCGTGTCCAGGCCACCGAGAAGAAGGCTGACCGGATCACGCACGACACCATCGACCTGCTGCACAAGACCTTCATCACGCCGCTGGACCGCGACGAGATCCACAAGCTCATCACGACCATGGACGACATCCTGGACCTGATGGAAGACGTGGCCGAGACCATCTCGCTGTACGACGTGACCAACCTGACCGACGAGGCCCTGCGCCTGGCGGCGATCTGCGTGCAGTGCTGCGACCAGGTCAAGATCGCGGTCGGCCTGCTCGAGGACATGGGCAACGCCAGCACCATCCTGAAGACCGCTCAGCAGATTGACCAGCTCGAGTCCGAAGCCGACCGCGTGATGCGCTCGGCAATGTCCAAGCTGTTCCGCGACGAGACCGACGTCAAGCGCCTGATCAAGCTGAAGGCCATCTACGAACAGCTCGAGACGATCACCGACAAGTGCGAGGACGTCGCCAACATTATCGAAGGCATCGTCCTGGAAAACGCCTGAGGCGGCAATCGGCATGCAGACCATTCAAATGAGCCTGTGGGTGATCGCCCTGCTGGTGGCGCTCGCGCTGCTGTTCGACTTTATGAACGGCTTCCACGACGCGGCCAACTCGATTGCCACGGTGGTATCCACGGGCGTGCTCAAGCCGCACCATGCAGTGGCGATGGCGGCGATGTGCAAC
Source organism: Ralstonia pickettii (assembly GCA_050987995.1). Classification (GTDB taxonomy): domain Bacteria; phylum Pseudomonadota; class Gammaproteobacteria; order Burkholderiales; family Burkholderiaceae; genus Cupriavidus; species Cupriavidus pickettii_B. The sequence goes on along the minus strand of CP158803.1, from coordinate 2,905,248 downwards.
GTCGTCGCGATCTTTGTCTTTCACCTGAAGGTGGCCGCCACGGTGGGCACCGGCACCATCGACGTCAGCATCGTCGACCACTACGTGATCTTCGGCGCCCTGGTGGGGGCGATCGCCTGGAACGTCATCACCTGGTACTACGGCATTCCTTCGTCATCCTCGCATGCGTTGATCGGCGGGCTGGTGGGCGCGGCCGTGGCCAAGGCCGGCACCGGCGCGCTGGTGGGCAGCGGCTTGCTGAAGACCGTGGCCTTTATCCTGATCTCGCCGCTCCTGGGCTTCCTGCTGGGTTCGCTGATGATGGTGATGGTGGGCTGGACCTTCTTCCGCACGCCGCCGTCGCGGGTGGACCGCTGGTTCCGCCGGCTGCAGCTGGTGTCGGCGTCGCTGTACAGCCTGGGCCACGGCGGCAATGACGCGCAGAAGACCATCGGCATTATCTGGATGCTGCTGATCGCCAGCGGCCACGTGATGGCCGGCGGCCAGCCGCCGACCTGGGTGATCGTGAGCTGCTACGTGGCCATCGGCATGGGCACGCTGTTCGGCGGCTGGCGCATCGTGCGCACCATGGGCCAGAAGATCACCAAGCTCAAGCCGGTCGGCGGTTTCTGTGCCGAGACGGGCGGGGCGCTGACGCTGTTCTTTGCCTCGGCGCTGGGCGTGCCAGTGTCGACCACGCATACGATCACGGGCGCCATCGTCGGTGTCGGCTCGGCGCAGAAGATGTCGGCGGTGCGCTGGGGCGTGGCCGGCAATATCGTCTGGGCGTGGGTGCTGACGATCCCGGCATCGGCATTTATGGCGGCGATCGCGTGGTGGGTCGGGCGGCATATTCTGTAACGCAGGTCCAGCCCGTATAGCAAAAAGCCAGGCAGATGCCTGGCTTTTTTGCTGCCGAATTTCGCTTGCTGCCGGTTTGCTCCCCTCTCCCGCTTGCGGGAGAGGGGCAGGGGGTGAGGGCAGGCGCTGGCATACCACCGGCCTGGACTTCGTTGGCAAGCCCGGCCCTCACCCCAACCCTCTCCCGCATGCGGGAGAGGGAGCACCCAAACGGTGATTCAAACTCCTGCGGCTGGGCTTCAGCGGTTGGCGAAGGCGGCGATGGGATCGTCGTCGTCCGGCAGCGGGGCCGGCTCCGGCACCAGCGGCGCCGGAGCGGCCGGGGTTGCGGGGGCTGGCGGGGGCAGGTTGATCGCGCCAGCCACCACGCGGCGCGCGCCGTTGTAGCGCGACGCCCAGTAGGGCTTGCCCATGTCCTCCAGCCGCACCGTGCCGCCGGATGAGGGCGCATGGACAAAGCGGTTCTGGCCGACGTAGATGCCCACGTGCGAATTGGCCCGGCCGGTGGTGTTGAAGAACACGAGGTCGCCGGAAGCGACTTCGCTGCGGTCCAGCGCGCTGCCGCGGATGCCCATCGCCTCGGTGGTACGCGGCAGGTTCACGTTGGCCGCGCGCGCGACCACGTAGCGCACCAGCCCGCTGCAGTCGAAGCCTGCATCCGGCGTATTGCCGCCGTAGCGATACGGCGTGCCGACCAGCGACATTGCCTGGATCGAGATTTCTTCCAGGCCGGCGCTGGGATCGACCATGGGCTTGCCGTGCGTGCGCGGCAGGCCGCTATGGCGGGAAGGCGGGGAACTGGCGCAGGCCGCGAGCAGCAGCGCGGTGGCGCAGAGCAGCGGCAGCCGGGCGCTGGCGAGCAGGCCCTGTTGACGCAGGGAGTTAGCGGATAGACGGGTACGGCGCAATGGCATCCTGTGGTTCCGGTCGCCGGCCTGCCGGCGCACCGGACAGGCTTGCCGCTACCAGCGTAGCTGGGCGTTGCGCGTACCGGTGCTGACCTTGACGGACTTGGCCTGGCCCTTGTAACTGGCCTCGATATTGTAGCTGCCTTCGGGCGCACGTATCAGGCAACGCGGGCCCGCGGCGCGGAAGCTGGCGACTTCCTGTTCGTCGCGCACGAGCTTGACCGCGACGTCGGACAGGTATTCGCCGGCCGTGCCCTGGGTGAACACGATGCCGATATTGAAGTCTTTTTCCTTGGCGGCCAGTGCCTGGCGCTCGTCTTCGGCAACGCCGCCGCAGACGTAGCTGACCGGGCCCATGGTGCGGATCACCATTTCTTCGGGCGCGGCGCGGGCGGGGCGCGAACTGACAGCCACGGCCATGCCGGCTGCGGCGAGCATGATGGCCAGGGCCAGGCGCTGCCTGAGCCGGCTGCGGGCGACGACAGCGCTCGCGCGACGCTGGGCGGCAGGCGCAGGCCCGCCGGACAGATGCTGGTGGTTCATCGAAGCCTCCAGTGGGGATGCGGTACGGGAAGCAACACAGCGCGCATCCATGCGGCAATCATAGCCGCAAAGCGCTTGCCGTTGACGACAGGGACAGCAGCGGGGTGCGCCGGCGCACCCCGCCGAGACAAGGCGCGCCGGACACCGCCAGCGTCAGAGCACGTCGCCCGCGTGGTCGGCCAGGCGCGAGCGTTCGCCGCGTGCGAGCGTGATATGGCCGCTGTGGCTCCAGCCCTTGAAGCGGTCGACCACGTAGGTCAGGCCCGACGAACCCTCGGTCAGGTACGGCGTGTCGATCTGCGCGATATTGCCGAGGCAGATGATCTTGGTACCAGGACCGGCGCGCGTCACCAGCGTCTTCATCTGCTTGGGCGTCAGGTTCTGCGCCTCGTCGATGATGACGAACTTGTTGACGAAGGTGCGGCCGCGCATGAAGTTCATGCTCTTGACCTTGATGCGAGAGCGGATCAGCTCCTGCGTGGCGGCGCGGCCCCAGTCGCCGGCGCTGTCGTCGCTCTTCTGCAGCACCTCGAGGTTGTCGTCGAAGGCGCCCATCCACGGTTGCATCTTCTCTTCCTCGGTGCCGGGCAGGAAGCCGATGTCCTCGCCCACCGGCACGGTGGCGCGGGTGACGATGATCTCGTTGTACAGCTTCTGGTCGAGCACCTGCTCCAGGCCCGCCGCCAGCGCCAGCAGGGTCTTGCCGGTACCGGCCTGGCCCAGCAGCGTGACGAAGTCGATGTCCGGGTTCATCAGCAGGTTGAGCGCGAAGTTCTGCTCGCGGTTGCGCGCGGTCACGCTCCACACATTGTTCTTGTGGTGCGTGTAGTCCTTCAGCGTCTGCAGCAGCGCGGTCTTGCCGTTGATCTCCTTGACCTGCGCATACAGCGGCAGGCTGCCGTCGACCGGCTCCAGGTACACGAACTGATTTACCAGGAATGACGGCACCAGCGGACCGGTGAGCCGGTAGAACATGGCTCCGGACTTCGGGTCCTGCCAGCTTTCCACGCCCTTGCCGTGCCTGGTCCAGAAGTCGCCGGGCAGCTGCATCACGCCGGCGTAGAGCAGGTCCTTGTCTTCCAGGACCTGGTCGTTGAAGTAGTCCTCCGCCGGCAGGCCGAGCGCGCGCGCCTTGATGCGCATGTTGATGTCTTTCGACACCAGCACCACCTGGCGCTCCGGGTATTGCTGCTGCAGCGCGCTGACCACGCCCAGGATCTGGTTGTCGGCCTTGCCTTGCGGCAGGCCCTCGGGCAGCTTGATGTCGTTCAGGCGCGTCTGGAAGAACAGCTTGCCCTGCGCATCGCGGTTGCCGAGCCTTTCCAGCGGCAGCCCTTCGTCGAGCACGCCGTCGGTGCCGCCCACCAGCGAATCGAGCGTGCGGCTGACCATGCGCGCGTTGCGCGCGACTTCGCTCATGCCCTTCTTGTGGTTGTCCAGTTCTTCGAGCGTCATCATCGGCAGATAGATGTCGTGTTCCTCGAAGCGGAAGAGCGAGGCGGGGTCGTGCATCAGCACGTTGGTGTCGAGCACGAACAGCTTGCTCGGCCCTTCGGACTTGCGGGCGCGGCGGGTGGGGCCGGCGGACGGCTTGACCAGGCTGACCGGCGCGGCGCTGACGGCCGGCGCGGGCGCGGTCGGGGTTTCGGTGCTGCGGGCGCGGGTGCCACCGGCGGCGCGGGCCTGGACTTCAGGCGCCTTGGTGTCGCCGGTTTCCAGCAATGCCACGCGCTCGAGTGCCGGCACAGGTTTCTTGCCCTGTGTGGCGGACTTGGCCTTGGGCACCGCGGTGACCGGAGCAAACTCGCTCGGGTCCAGCAATTGGGCAGGCTTGGCGGGCATGGTAGGCAGCGGCATGCTTGGCTTTCCTTTCAGGGGGACAAGAAGGGGGCGTGGACGTCCGTGCCGCGGCGCGCAGCGGCGTCGCGGGCCATGGCCGGGGCATGCATGCGCGAGGCATCCGGCACGGACAGGCATGAGTGCAAACAAAAAAGCCGCCATGCCTGCATAACAGGTGTGGCGGCTATCTTGCGGACCAGCGACACGGCAGGTCCGCTACCGGCCTGTGGCGCGAACCGCCTGGGCCGGGAAGTCGAAGCAGCGTGGCATCCGGAATCTGAACTCATTACGGGCCAATGTATCCGAAGGTTTTGGGTTTGGCAATCGCTTGCCGTATCCCCCGGATGCAGTGTCGCGGCGACGCCAACTGGACCGCTGGCGTCACGTGCAAGGATCAGAGGCCGCGCACGATATCCAGCACTTCGTCGACATGGTTCGGCACCTTGATGCCGCGCAGCTCGTGGCGCAGGATGCCCTTGCCGTCGATGACGAAGGTGCTGCGCTCGATGCCCCGGTGCTCCTTGCCATAAAGCTTTTTCATCTTGATGACATCGAACAGCGAGCACACCGCTTCATCGGCATCGGAGATCAGTTCGAAGGGCAGCTCAAGCTTGGCCTTGAAGTTCTCATGCGAGCGGATGCTGTCGCGCGAAACGCCGAACACCTGCACGCCGGCCTTGGTGTAATCGTCGTACTGGTCGCGGAAGTTCATGGCCTCCGTGGTGCAACCCGGCGTGTTGTCCTTCGGATAGAAGTACAGCACCACCGTCTTGCCGCGGTAGTCGGCAAGGCGGAAGGTGGCGTCGCCGGTCATCGGCGCGCTGAAGTCGGGTACGGCCTTGTTGGAACTGACGGTCATGCTTGTGGCTCCTGGGCGAGGGGCAGAGGGATCAGGAAGGAGGGGGCTGCCACCTTAGCGGGAGCAGGTTGGGGCGCGCGGCCGGACTTCAAGCGTGGCGCCGGCTCAACTTTCGCAATCGCAACCGGCAAGGGGTGCCCCGGGTCAGGCGGCGCCAGCTTCGGGCTCCAGCAGCAGCACTGCCGCCACCTTGCGGCCCTCGGCCATCAGGATGTTGTAGGTGCGGCAGGCGGCCTGTATATCCATGGCGTCGACGCCGACATGGCGGCGCGACAGCGAGGCGGTCAGGCGCGGGTGCGGGAAGCGCAGCCGGGCGCCGGTACCGAGCAGCACCACTTCCGGGCCGAGTTCGGCGAGTTGCTCGAAATGCGCCGGCTCCAGGTCTTCGAAGCGGCTGACCGGCCAGGGCCGGACTTCGCCTTCGGGCATGACCAGCAGCGAGTTGGTGTGACGGACGAGATTGATTTCGATATATCCCGGCCCATAGGCCGTGACGGTATTGAGCGACTGGGGCTGGTCGGCGTGGAGTTTCACTTGGAGGCCTCTGCGGCGGCCGCCACGGGCTGGTTGGCCGGCCGGTGGGACGGATGGCCGGCAGCGCGGGCGGGCATGGTGTGAAGGACAGGACAGACGACAGGATCGGCGATGGGATGGGCATCCGCCCGCGGGCGGTTGCCGTGCGCGCCGCTGGCGCACGCTGCAATGCAAGAATCCCTGCCGAAGTCTGTCATAATCCGATAAATTATAGCTTTTGCCTCCCTGTCTGCCACGTTCGCGTTGCATTGCAGCGGACGGCACCTCCGCATTCGCCAGATTCGCCCGGATTCCCCTGTTCGGTGCCGCCGACGCGGCACACCTATCGCCAGCCCCGACAGCCTGCCCCGACATCGCCGTGAAACCCATCCAGAAATCCAACAAACTCAATAATGTTTGCTACGACATCCGCGGTCCGGTGCTGGAAAAGGCCAAGCAGATGGAGGAAGAAGGGCACAAGATCATCAAGCTGAATATCGGCAACCTGGCCGTGTTCGGCTTTGACGCGCCGGAAGAGATTCAGCAGGACATGATGCGAAATCTGCCGAATTCGGCAGGTTATTCTGATTCCAAGGGCATTTTCGCTGCGCGCAAGGCGATCATGCACTATACCCAGCAAAAAAATATCGAGGGCGTCGGCCTGGACGATATTTATGTCGGCAACGGTGCCTCCGAACTGATCGTGATGGCGGTCAACGCGCTGCTCAATACCGGCGACGAAGTGCTGGTACCGGCGCCGGACTACCCGCTGTGGACCGCCGCGGTGAGCCTCTCCGGCGGCACGCCGGTGCACTATATCTGCGACGAGGCCAACGACTGGATGCCCGACCCGGCCGATATCCGCGCCCGCATCACGCCGCACACCAAGGCCATCGTCATCATCAACCCGAACAACCCGACCGGGGCGCTGTATTCGGACGAACTGCTGCTGGAGATCGTCGCGATCGCGCGCGAGCATGACCTGATCATCTTCGCCGACGAGATCTACGACAAGGTCCTGTACGACGGCCACACGCACACCTCGATCGCCTCGCTGTCGACCGACGTGCTGACGGTGACCTTCAACGGCCTGTCGAAGAACTACCGCTCGTGCGGCTACCGCGCCGGCTGGATGGTGGTGTCCGGCGACAAGCGACCGGCCATCGACTACATCGAAGGCCTGAACATGCTGTCGTCGATGCGCCTGTGCGCCAACGTGCCGGGCCAGTGGGCGATCCAGACCGCGCTGGGCGGCTACCAGAGCATCAACGACCTGGTCAACGAAGGCGGGCGCCTGCGCCGCCAGCGCGACCTGGCCTACGAACTGATCACCGCGATCCCGGGCGTGACCTGCGTCAAGCCCAAGGCGGCGCTGTACCTGTTCCCCAAGCTCGACCTGTCGATGTACCCGGTGCAGGACGACCAGGAGTTCATCTACGAACTGCTGCAGGAGTCCAAGGTGCTGCTGGTGCAGGGCTCGGGCTTCAACTGGGCCAAGCCCGACCATTTCCGCATCGTGTTCCTGCCGCACGAGGAAGACCTGCGCGAGGCCATCGGCCGCATCGCGCGCTTTCTCGAGGCGTACCGAAAACGCCACGGCAAGGTAGCGGCCTGATTTCGCGGGCCGCGCCGCAATTCATCCTTAGCAACTTAGAAGATTGTCCATGAACCCCATCAAAGTTGGCCTGCTCGGCATCGGTACCGTCGGTAGCGGCACGTTCAACGTGCTCAAGCGCAATCAGGAAGAAATTCGCCGCCGCGCCGGCCGCGGCATCGAGATTGCCATCGTGGCCGATCTCAACACCGAACGCGCGCGCGAGCTGACCAACGGGGAAGTGGAGATCGTCAGCGATGCCAACGAGGTGGTCAACCGCCCGGACATCGATATCGTCATCGAGCTGATCGGCGGCTACGGCATCGCGCGCGAGCTGGTGCTCAAGGCGATCGAGAACGGCAAGCACGTGGTCACCGCCAACAAGGCGCTGCTGGCCGTGCACGGCAACGAGATCTTCGAAGCCGCGCGCCGCAAGGGCGTGATCGTGGCGTTCGAAGCCGCCGTGGCCGGCGGCATCCCCATCATCAAGGCGCTGCGCGAAGGCCTGACCGCCAACCGCATCCAGTGGATCGCCGGCATCATCAACGGCACCACCAACTTCATCCTGTCCGAGATGCGCGACAAGGGCCTGGACTTCGACGTGGTGCTGAAGGAAGCCCAGCAACTCGGCTACGCCGAAGCCGACCCGACCTTTGACATCGAGGGCGTCGACGCCGCGCACAAGGTCACGCTGATGAGCGCGATCGCTTTCGGCATGCCGGTGCAGTTCGACAAGGCCCACGTGGAAGGCATCACCAAGCTGGCTGCCACCGACATCAAGTACGCCGAGGAACTGGGCTACCGCATCAAGCTGCTGGGCATCACCCGCCGCCGCGACGATGGCGTGGAGCTGCGCGTGCATCCGACGCTGGTGCCGGCGTCGCGCCTGATCGCCAACGTGGAAGGCGCAATGAACGCGGTGCTGGTGCAGGGCGACGCCGTGGGCGCGACGCTCTACTACGGCAAGGGCGCCGGCGCCGAGCCGACCGCCTCGGCCGTGATCGCCGACCTGGTCGACGTGACCCGCCTGCACACCGCCGATCCGAACCACCGCGTGCCGCACCTGGCGTTCCAGCCGGACGAGCTGTCGAGCGTGCCGGTGCTGCCGATCGAAGAGATCAACAGCTCGTACTACCTGCGCATGCGCGTGTCGGACGAGACCGGCGTGCTGGCCGAGATCACCCGCATCCTGGCCGAGGGCGGCATCTCGATCGACGCCATGCTGCAGAAGGAATCGCGCGAAGGCGAGCCGCAGACCGACATCATCATCCTGACCCATATCACGCGCGAGAAGCACGTCAACGCGGCGATCGCCAAGATCGAGGCGCTGCAGACCGTGCTGTCCGACGTGACGCGCCTGCGCATGGAAGAACTGAACTAAGGGCCGGACCGGCAGATTCAGATGAAATACCAGTCGACCCGCGGCCATGAGCTGCCGCAAACCTTCTCCGAGATCCTGCTGGGCGGCCTGGCGCCGGACGGCGGGTTGTATCTGCCTGTCGAATACCCGCAGGTCAGCGCCGATGAGCTCGAAGCCTGGCGCAAGCTGTCGTATGCCGACCTGGCCTACGAGATCCTGCGCAAGTTCAGCGACGATATTCCCGCCGAGGACCTGCGCGCGCTGACGCGCAAGACCTATACCGCCGAGGTGTACTGCAATGCGCGCGAGGGCGACAACACCGCCGACATCACGCCGCTGCGCACCCTGGGCGAAGAGGGCGGCACCAGGCTGCAACTGCTGGGCCTGTCCAACGGCCCGACGCTGGCCTTCAAGGACATGGCGATGCAGCTGCTCGGCAACCTGTTCGAGTACGCGTTGGGCCGCGCCGGGCAGGAACTGAACATCCTGGGCGCGACCTCGGGCGACACCGGTAGCGCCGCCGAGTACGCGATGCGCGGCAAGCGCGGCATCCGCGTGTTCATGCTGAGCCCGCACCGCAAGATGAGCGCGTTCCAGACCGCGCAGATGTTCAGCCTGCAGGACGCCAACATCTTCAACCTCGCCGTCGAAGGCGTGTTCGACGACTGCCAGGACATCGTCAAGGCGGTCTCCAACGACCTCGACTACAAGGCGCGCCAGAAGATCGGCACGGTCAACTCGATCAACTGGGCGCGCGTGGTGGCGCAGGTGGTGTACTACTTCAAGGGCTGGCTGCTGGCTACCAGCGGCCCCGGCCAGAAGGTTTCGTTCTGCGTGCCGTCGGGCAACTTCGGCAACGTCTGCGCCGGCCATATCGCGCGCATGATGGGCCTGCCGATCGACAAGCTGGTGGTCGCCACCAACGAGAACGACGTGCTCGACGAATTCTTCCGCACCGGCGCCTACCGCGTGCGCAAGTCGGCCGAGACGTACCACACGTCGAGCCCGAGCATGGATATCTCCAAGGCCTCGAACTTCGAGCGCTTCGTGTTCGACCTGCTGGGCCAGGATGCCGACAAGCTGGCGGCGCTGTTCCGCGACGTGGAAGAGAAGGGCGGTTTCGACCTGTCGGGCACGCCGGAATTTGACCGCATCCGCCAGTTCGGCTTTGTCTCGGGCCGCAGCACGCACGACGACCGCCTCGCGACCATCCGCGACCTGTCGTCGCGCTATGGCATCACCATCGATACCCATACCGCCGACGGCGTCAAGGTGGCGCGCGAGCATCTCAGCGCCGGCGTGCCGATGGTGGTGCTGGAAACCGCGCTGCCGGCCAAGTTTGCCGATACCATCCGCGAGGCACTTGGCCACGAGCCGGAGCGCCCGGCAAAGTTCGAGGGCATCGAGAGCCTGCCGCAGCGCTTCGAAGTGATGCCGGCCGACGCCGCGCAGGTCAAGGCCTATATCGCCCGCCACACCGGCCTGTAAGCGCGCGGGCGCGCGGACGGGGCTGCGGCGCTGCCGCGTGCCGGGTCCGTGCCAACTCGCTACAATCAGGCTGCGGGCCCGATCCTCGGCCCCCGGATTGCACGCCGCCAGCATGCTGGATGGCGGCAATGCGCGGGCCGTTTGTTTTGGGCCAACCGCATGGGCCAACCCCATTTCGCACATCGCACCATGACCCAAGTCGCAGCACCTTCCCGTCCCCCGATGCTGACCATGGCCCAGGCGCTCGACGCGCTGCTCGGCGCCTCCCGTCCGCTGGCGCAGGTGGAGTCGGTCGATACGCTCGAAGCCAACGGCCGCGTGCTGGCCGCTCCCGTTACCAGCACGCTGCGCGTGCCGCCGGCGGACAACACCTCGATGGATGGCTACGCCGTGCGCGCCGCCGAGATCCCGGCCGCGGGCACGCGGCTGCGCGTATCGCAGCGGATCCCCGCGGGGCATGTCGGCACCGAGCTGCAGCCCGGCACCGCCGCGCGTATCTTCACCGGCGGGCTGATCCCGCCCGGCGCCGATGCCGTGGTGATGCAGGAGCAGTGCACGGCCGAGGGCGAAGACGTGATCGTCAACCATGTGCCGCAGTCCGGCGAATGGGTGCGGCGCGCGGGCGAGGATATCGAGGCCGGCAGCGTGATCCTGCCCGCCGGCACGCGGCTGACGCCGCAGGCGCTGGGACTGGCCGCGTCAGTCGGCCAGGCAAAGCTTGACGTGGTGCGGCGCGTGCGCGTGGCCGTGTTCTTCACCGGCGACGAACTGGCGATGCCGGGCGAGCCGCTCAAGCCGGGCGCGATCTACAACTCGAATCGCTTCACCCTGCGCGGCCTGCTGGAAAACCTGGGCTGCGAGGTCAGCGACTTCGGCATCGTGCCGGATACGCTGGCGGCCACGCGCGAGACGCTGCGCCGCGCGGCGCAAGGGCACGACCTGATCATCACCTCGGGCGGCGTGTCGGTCGGCGAGGAAGACCATATCAAGCCCGCGGTCGAGGCCGAAGGGCGGCTCGATATGTGGCAGATCGCGATCAAGCCGGGCAAGCCGCTGGCGTTCGGGCAGGTGAACAGCGCCGGTGCCGATGCGGCGTTCTTCTTGGGTTTGCCGGGCAACCCGGTGTCGAGCTTCGTTACCTTCCTGCTGTTCGTGCGGCCCTTTATCCTGCGCCTGCAGGGCGTGGCCGACGTGGCACCGCGCCGGCTGCCGCTGCGTGCCGATTTCGAACTGAAGAAGGGCGACCGCCGCAACGAGTTCCTGCGCGCGCGCATCAACACCGAGGGCGGGCTGGACTTGTTCCCCAACCAGAGCTCCGGCGTGCTGACCTCCACCGTGTGGGGCGACGGCCTGATCGACAACCCGCCCAACCAGGCGATCGCGCGCGGCGATACCGTGCAGTTCATTCCGTTTGACGGCCTGCTGGCATAGGCCCGCAGCATCAGGACAAGAAGCAGTGATGACCATCGAACTACGATTCTTCGCCAGCGTGCGCGAACAACTCGGTGTGGCCGAGGAGCGCGCCGAGGTGCCGGCCGAGGTGCGCACCGTGGGCGACCTGCGCCACTGGCTGATTCAGCGCGGCGGCGCCTGGGCCGAGACCCTGGCCGAGGGCCGCGCGCTGCGCATGGCCGTCGACCACGCGGTGGCGCGGCCCGATACGGCGATCGCCGACGGCTGCGAGGTTGCCTTCTTTCCGCCCGTCACCGGAGGCTGAGATGAGCGTCAGGGTACAGCGCGAGGATTTCGACCTGGGCGCCGAGGTAACGGCGCTGCGTGCCGGCAACCCGGCGGTCGGCGCGGTCGCCAGTTTTATCGGCACCGTGCGCGATATCAGCGACGGCAGCGCCGTCAGCGCGATGGAGCTGGAGCACTACCCGGGCATGACCGAGAAGGCGCTGGCGCAGATCGAGGCCGCCGCGTGCGCGCGCTGGGCGCTGCTGGGCGTGACCATCGTCCATCGCGTCGGCCCGCTGATGCCGCAGGACCAGATCGTGCTGGTGGCGGTGGCGTCCGCGCATCGCGGCAATGCCTTTGCCGCGTGCGAGTTCATCATGGACTACCTCAAGTCCGAGGCGCCGTTCTGGAAGAAGGAAGAAACGCCCGAAGGCGCGCGCTGGGTCGATGCCCGCGTCACCGACGAAGCGGCGCTCAAGCGCTGGGGCATCGCGTCGTTCAACGCCAGCGGCGATGAGGCGCGGCAAGAAGAGGGCGGCGACGGCGGGAGCCGGACCTGATGGGTCCGTTGGGGTTTGTCGCCGTGGGCGTGGGCGCCGCGGTGGGTGCGTGGCTGCGCTGGGGGTTCTCGGTGCTGTGGAATGCCATCAACCCGGCCATGCCGTATGGGACGCTGGCGGCGAACCTGCTGGGCGGCTACCTGATCGGGCTGGCGGTGGGCTTCTTCGACACGCACGCCGCCCTGCCGCCGGAATGGCGCCTGCTGGCCATCACTGGCTTCCTCGGTGGGCTGACCACGTTCTCGACGTTTTCCAGTGAAGTGGTGGCGAACCTGATTGCCGGCGATTACGGCTGGGCGGCGATGCACCTGCTGCTGCACCTGGGTGGCTCATTGCTGCTGACGGCGTTCGGCCTCTGGACTTACCGCGTGCTGGCCTGAGCGATGAGCGCCAGCAGTGCGGCATTGAACGCCTGCGGCTGCTCCATATGCGGGCTGTGTCCCGCACCGGCCACCACGCTGAAGCCTGCCGAAGGCTGCAGTGGATGCGTGGCGGTGCCGACCGCCGGCGCGTACAACCGGCTGGCTTCGCCATAGAGGTGGAACAGCGGCAACGCGGCTGTCCGCAAGGTCGCGCGGAAATCCTGGCGCGCCATGTCTTCCCACAATGCGGCGAGGGTCACCGCATCGCACTGGGCCGCCATGTGCGCGATGCGCTGCATCGAGGCGCTGTCCGGGCGCCGTCCCGCAGCCCACAACCCCAGCGCGACCGACGGCGCCAGCCGGGGCCAGTCGGCCCGGATGCGCATCGCCATCTGCGCGGCTTGCGCCATGTCGTAGTAGCCGTGCAGGCCATGCGGCCAGTCCGGATCTGTCACCAGTCGCGGCGTCATGTCGATGCTGCCGACCGCCGCCAGCGGAAGACCCGGATGGTCGCGGAGCAGCGTCCATGCCACCATCGCCCCCATCGACCAGCCCGCCACCACCACGTCGGTCAGCGCAAGGTGCGCGACCAGGCCAGCCACGTCCTGCGCCAGCGCCGCAATCGTGGCGCCGGCACGGTGCCGCGACAGGCCGTGGCCGGCATGGTCGGGCGCGATCACACGGAATCCCGACAGCGCCAGCGCGCGTTGGTCGTCGAAGGCCTCGCCATTGACCGACCACCCGTGCAGCAATAGCAACGGCCGTCCCTGGCCGGCTTCGCGCCAGCCTGGCAATGCTCCGTGCGCCGGATGGGTGGCAAAGGGTGGGGGAGCAGGGCTGGCAGGTGCCGAATCGGGAGCGTCCAACGACGTGTCTCTCCTGGCGCGAGGGTAAGGGAAGCGGCCCGGATGCCACGGCGGGCACGTGGCCGGACCGGCCCGTGCAGCGGAGGGGGAGGGTGCCCCTCTATTGACATCCACTGTGGTCAATTTATACGATGAAACATGAATCAGATATCAGGTATTGCCTGCATAGCGATTCAGAGGCGGCGGCAGGTGCGGAGGAGGCGACTGCCGGCAGCGGGATTCACCGCCTGCAAGACATGAAGCGGCTGGCATTCCAATGACAAGGCGCACAGCGCCACCGGAGACACGATGTCCCAGACCGAAACTGGCGCAACCCGCGAGGTCGGCGAAACACGAGAACCCGGCCACGCCGGTGGCATGTGTCCGCCCAAGACCGCCCGCGGCCAGAAGACGCGCGAGGCGCTGCTGCGCGCCGCCGAGAAAGTGTTCGGCGAGAAGGGCTACTACGCCGCATCGATCTCCGAGATCACGCAGGAAGCCAAGGTCGCGATGGGCACCTTCTACCTGTACTTCAAGGACAAGGAAGACATCTTCCGCGCGCTGGTCGCGCATATGCTGGAGCTGGTGCGTGCGCACCTGCGCAAGCACGTGGCCAACGCCGCCAGCCAGATGGAGGCCGAGCGCCTCGGCCTGAAGGCCTTCCTCTCTTTCGTTTCGCGCCACAAGAACCTGTACCGGATCGTGCTCGATTCCTACTCGGTGGACGAAACCATCTACAGCAGCTATTTCCAGGTCTTTGCCGACCTCTACAGCCGCCGCCTGACGCGCGCCGAAGAGCAGGGCGAGATAGTGCCCGGCGACGCCGAGGTGCGCGCGTGGTGCCTGATCGGCATCAGCAACTTCCTGGGCATGCGCTATGCGCGCTGGAAGCGGCCCGCTTCCATGGAGAAGGTGGTCGATACCGCCTTCGACCTGATCTCGCACGGCTTGCAGCCGCGATGAACGCGCATGCCGAGCCGCTGGTCCTGCTGGAGCGCGCCGACGGCGTGGCGCTGCTGCGCCTGAACCGGCCGCGGCGGCACAACAGCCTGGTGCCCGAGTTGCTGGAGGCGCTGCTCGGCGCGATGGACGAGATCGAGGCCGACCCGTCGATCCGGGTAGCGGTACTGACCCATGCGGGACCGAACTTCTCGACCGGCGGCGATGTGGCCGCCTTTGCCGATCAGGGTGATGGCATTGCGGAATATGCGGACCGGTTGCTGGCGCTGCTGAACCGGTCGATCCTGCGCATTGCCGCGCTGCGCTGCCCGATGGTGGCGGCGGTGGAAGGCTGGCTCACCGGCGGTGCGCTCGGCCTCGTGCTGGCGTGCGACATGGCGGTACTGGCGCAGGATGCACGCATCGCGCCGTTCTACACCGTGGTCGGCTTCAGCCCGGACGGCGGCTGGACGGCGATACTGCCGCAGCTGGTCGGCACGCCGCGGGCGCGTGCCTGGCAGCTGAACAATACGATCATGGGCGCGCCGGACGCGGTCGCATACGGCATAGCGGCCGCACTGTCGGAGCCGGGCTCGGCGGAGGCCGAGGCGATCGCACTGGCGCGCGGCATCGCGGCCAGGGTGCCCGGCAGCGTCGCGCACACCCGCGCATTGCTGCGCTGGGATGCCGACGCGCTGGTGGCGGGCCTGGAGCGTGAGCGCGCGGCCTTCGTCGCGCAGGTGGCCACTGCCGAAACCGCCGAAGGCATGCGGCGCTTCCTTGCCAGCCGCGCGCGCGAATAGCAAAGCAACACCCCCATGCAGTTGCAGCAGGTTTCAGCTCCACAAACACAAACGAGACCGAATCGAGGAGACAGCAATGCAACGCAACACTCACGCCGTACGCGCCCTGGTCATGGCCGCCGGGCTGCTCGCCGCCGGCGCCGCGCTGGCCAAGGACATCCGCATCGCCCACGTCTACGACAAGACCGGCGCGCTTGAAGCCTACGCCAAGCAGACTCAGACCGGCCTGCTGATGGGGCTGGAATACGCCACCAACGGCACCATGACCGTCAACGGCAACAAGCTGGTGGTGATCGAGAAGGACACCCAGGGCAAGCCGGACGTGGCCAAGGCGCAGCTCGCCGCTGCCTACAGCGACGACCGCGCCGATATCGCGGTCGGCCCGACTTCCTCCGGCACCGCGCTGGCAATGCTGCCGGTGGCCGAGGAATACAAAAAGGTGCTGCTGGTCGAGCCTGCCGTCGCCGACTCCATCACCGGCGACAAGTGGAACCGCTATATCTTCCGCACCGGCCGCAATTCGTCGCAGGATGCGATTTCCAACGCCGTGGCGCTGGACAAGCCCGGCGTGACAATCGCCACGCTGGCGCAGGACTACGCCTTCGGCCGCGACGGCGTCAAGGCGTTCAAGGGCGCGCTGAAGAACGCGAAGATCGTCCATGAGGAATACCTGCCGACCAACACCACGGACTTCACCGCCGGCGCACAGCGACTGTTCGATGCGCTCAAGGACAAGCCGGGACGCAAGGTGATCTTCATCATCTGGGCCGGCGCCGGCAACCCGTTCAAGATCGCCGACCTCGATCCCAAGCGCTACGGCATCGAGATCGCCACCGGCGGCAATATCCTGCCGGCGATGACCAGCTACAAGAACTTCCCGGGCATGGAAGGGGCCACGTATTACTACTTCGGCATCCCGAAGAACAAGGCCAACGAGTGGCTGGTGTCCAACCACTACAGCAAGTTCAAGTCGCCGCCCGATTTCTTCACCGCCGGCGGCATGACCGCGGGTATCGCCCTGGTCGAGGCGCTGAAGAAGACCAACGGCGACACCGGCACCGACAAGCTGATCACGGCGATGGAGGGCATGTCGTTCGACACGCCCAAGGGCAAGATGACCTTCCGCAAGGAAGACCACCAGGCCATGCAGTCGATGTACCACTTCAAGATCAAGGTGGATCCGGCCTTTGCCTGGGGCGTGCCTGAGCTCGTGCGCGAGATCAAGCCCGAGGAAATGAACGTGCCCGTGCGCAATCACCGCTGATGAACGCGCCAGCTTCTTCCGCCCGCACGGCGGCCGCGCCGGTGCCACCGCGGCCTGCCGGCCAGCGCGGCGCCGGCGCTGCCGCGGCCGGCGCGCAGCCGCTGCTGGAAACGCGCGCTTTGACCATCCGCTTCGGCGGCCATGTGGCCGTCAATGCGGTGTCGTGCGCGTTCCAGCCCGGCGAGCTGACCTGCATCGTCGGCCCCAATGGCGCGGGCAAGACCACGTACTTCAACCTGATCTCGGGCCAGCTGCCGCCCACTGCCGGGCAGATCCTGCTCGACGGCGAGGACGTGACGCGCCTGCCGGTGTCGCAGAAAACCCGGCGCGGCATCGGCCGGGCGTTCCAGCTCACCAGCCTGTTCCCGCAACTGTCCGTGCTGGAGAACGTGCGGCTGGCGGTGCAGGCGCGGCAGCAGCGCGGCATCGACCTGTTCTCGATGTGGACCAGCCACCGCGACGTGCGCGCGCAGGCGCTGGCGATCCTGGAGCGCGTGGCGCTGGCGGGGAAGCAGCACCTGACGGTGGCGTCGCTTCCGCACGGCGACCAGCGCAAGCTGGAGGTGGGCATCCTGCTGGCACTGCAGCCGCGCGTGTTCATGTTCGACGAGCCCACCGCGGGCATGAGCGTGGACGAAGTGCCGGTGATCCTGGACCTGATCCGCGAGATCCGCCAGGACCGCAGCAGGACCGTGCTGCTGGTCGAGCACAAGATGGACGTGGTGCGCTCGCTGGCCGACCGCATCATCGTGCTGCACAACGGCACGCTGGTGGCCGACGGCGACCCGGCCGAGGTGATTGCCTCGCCGGTGGTGCAGCAGGCCTACCTGGGCATGGCGGAGGAGGAGGGCAACCATGGCTGAGCCACAGAACGCTGCGCCCATCCTGCGGCTGCACGGCGTGCAGACCCATATCGGCCCGTACCACATCCTGCACGGCGTCAGCTTCGACGTGCAGCGTGGCGGCGTGACCATGCTGCTGGGGCGCAACGGTGCCGGCAAGACCACCACGCTGCGCACCATCATGGGCCTGTGGCAGGCCAGCGCCGGCACGGTGACATTCGACGGAACCGACATCACGCGCCACAGCACGCCAGTGATCGCGCAGGCGGGCATCGCCTACGTGCCGGAGAACATGAGCGTGTTTTCCGACCTGACCGTGGCTGAGAACATGCGCCTGGCCGCGCGCACCGGGACTATCGATGAACGGCGGCTGGACTGGGTGTTCCGCATGTTCCCGGCGCTCAAGACCTTCTGGCACCAGCGCGCCGGCGTGCTGTCGGGCGGGCAGAAGCAGATGCTGTCGGTGGCGCGCGCCATTATCGAACCGCGCAAGCTGCTGATCGTGGACGAGCCGACCAAGGGGCTGGCGCCGGCCATCATCCAGAACATGATCCATGTGTTCCGCGAGCTGAAGCAGACCGAGGTGTCGATCCTGCTGGTGGAGCAGAACTTCAATATGGCGAAGTCGGTGGGCGATACGGTGGCGGTGATGGATGACGGGCGGACGGTGCATACCGGAGCGATGGCGGCGCTGGCTGACGACGAGTCCCTGCAGCAGAAGCTGTTGGGGTTGTCGCTGGCCGCGCACCAGTAGCGAAGACGACCAGCGAAACCGATTGTTTGCTCCCCTCTCCCGCTTGCGGGAGAGGGGCAGGGGGTGAGGGCAGGCACTGGCATACCGACACGCATTACTTCGTCGATACGCCCGGCCCTCACCCCAACCCTCTCCCGCAAGCGGGAGAGGGAGCACACAGCGCGCGGGACGTTGCGCCCGCGGCAGGACGAGACACATGACGACATCAACGACCCTATCAAGCGCTGCGCCGGCCGACCTGCCCAAGGTCCGCCTCGACTGGACCCCGCTGGCGCTGGCACCGCTGCTGATGCTGCTTGCCTTTCCGCTAATAGGCAGCCCGTCCACCTGGCTCACGCTGACCATCGCGGGCCTGGCGATGGGCATGATCATCTTCGTGGTCTCGTCCGGCCTGACCCTGGTGTTCGGCCTGATGGACGTCCTCAACTTCGGCCACGGCGCCTTCATCGCGCTGGGCGCCTATGTGGCCGCCTCGGTGCTGCTGCCACTGGCAGGCTGGGTCGAGGCCGACAGCCTCGCGCTGAACCTGTCCGTGTTCGCGCTCGCGATCGCCGCAGCGATGGTCGCCGCTGGCGCAGTCGGACTCTTCTTCGAGCGCGTGGTGGTGCGCCCCGTCTACGGCCAGCACCTGAAGCAGATCCTGATCACGATGGGCGGCATGATCGTGGCCGAGCAACTGATCAAGGCGATCTGGGGCCCGGAAACCATCGCGCTGCAGGTGCCCACCACCTTCCGCGGCGCGGTGCTGCTGGGCGACGCCGCCATCGAGAAATACCGGCTGATCGCGATGGCGCTGGGGCTGGTGATCTTCATCGCCATGCTGCTGCTGCTCAACCGCACCCGCATCGGCCTGCTGATCCGCGCCGGCGTGGAGAACCGCGAGATGGTCGAGGCCCTGGGCTACCGCATCCGGCGCCTGTTTATCGGCGT
Source organism: Ralstonia pickettii (assembly GCA_050987995.1). Taxonomy (GTDB): domain Bacteria; phylum Pseudomonadota; class Gammaproteobacteria; order Burkholderiales; family Burkholderiaceae; genus Cupriavidus; species Cupriavidus pickettii_B. Next base: position 2,886,328 of record CP158803.1, on the reverse strand, counting down.
GTTCGTCGTGGGCGCCGGGCTGGCCGGGCTGGGCGGCGTGCTGTGGGGCCTGTACCAGCAGAACATCACCGCCGCGATCGGTGCGCAGGTCAATGTGCTGATCTTTATCGTGATCATCATCGGCGGGCTGGGCTCGACCACCGGCTGCTTTGTCGGGGCGCTGCTGGTAGGGCTCATGGCCAACTACACCGGTTTCCTGTTCCCGAAGGTTGCTCTGTTTTCCAACATTCTGCTGATGATGCTGATCCTGCTGTGGCGCCCGCAAGGGCTGTTCCCGGTGGCGCGGCGCTGAGGGCAAAACCATGATCCGACTTCTTTCCGGCGACCTGCCGCGCAGCCGCGTGCTGACCGTGATCCTGCTGGTGATCCTGGTGGCGCTGGCGTGCGCGCCGTTCGCCTTTCCCGGCGCGCGCGCGCTGAACATGGCAGCCAAGATCTGCATCTTCGTGGTGCTGGTGGCCAGCTATGACCTGCTGCTGGGCTATACCGGCATCGTCTCCTTCGCCCACACCATGTTCTTCGGCATCGGCGGCTATGGCGTGGCGATCGCGATGTCGCGCATGGAGCCGGGCTGGGGCGCGCTGCTTGCCGGCACCGTGGGTGCGCTGGCGGTGTCGGCGCTGCTGGCCTTCCTGATCGGGCTGTTCTCGCTGCGGGTGCGCGCGATCTTCTTCGCCATGATCACGCTGGCGGTGGCGACCGCCTTTGCCACGCTGGTGTCGCAGCTCTCGGAATGGACCGGCGGCGAGGACGGGCTGACCTTCAAAGTGCCCGAGGTGCTGCGGCCGGGCTTTTCGCTGGGCGATGCCGAGTGGTTTGGCGTGCCATTGACCGGCAAGCTGCTGAGCTACTACCTGGTCTTCGCCGGCGCGCTGGTGCTGTTCCTGGTGCTGCTGCGTATCGTCAACTCGCCTTTCGGCCGCGTGCTGCAGGCAATCCGCGAAAATGACTTCCGCGCCGAGGCCATCGGCTACCGCACTGTGGTCTACCGCACAGTGTCGACGGTGCTGTCTGCGATGTTTGCCACACTGGCCGGCGTACTGATGGCGCTGTGGCTGGGCTATAACGGACCTGACACCTCACTGTCGTTCGAGATCATGGTCGATATCCTGCTGGTCGTGGTGATCGGCGGCATGGGCACGCTCTACGGCGCGGTGATCGGCACGGTGCTGTTCCTGGTGGCGCAGACCTACCTGCAGGACGTGATGAAACTGGCCAGCGACGCTACCGCGGCGTTGCCGCTGCTGTCCTCGCTGCTGCATCCGGACCGCTGGCTGCTGTGGCTGGGACTGCTGTTCATCCTGAGCGTCTACTATTTCCCTCAGGGCGTGGTAGGACGGCTGCGCGGCAACAACACCGTGCAGGACGTGGCAACCTGAGCAGCGGAGGCTCGCGCATGTACGTCATCGACTGGCTGCACAAGAACGCGCAGCACTTTCCCGACAAGGTCGCACTGGTGGACGTGGAGTCCGGCCGCCAAGTCACCTATCGCCATTTCGACGAGCGCGCCAGCCGCTTCGCCGAATATCTGACCGAGAGCCTGTGCCTGGCGCCAGGGACGCGCGTCGCGGTGCTGGCGCACAACAGCTCGGACTACTTCGAGATGCTGTACGGCTGCGCCAAGGCCGGCATGGTGATGGTCTGCCTGAACTGGCGGCTGCCGGCGGCCGAGCTGCTGCCGATCCTGCAGGACTGCGCGCCCGAAGTGCTGGTGGCCGGCGACGGCTTCCTCGCCGTGGCGGCGGAGCTGGCGCGCACCGTGCCGCTGCGCGCGGTACTGCACCTCGCCGACGACGAGGCTGCCGATGTGCCCGGCGGCTGGACCGAATACGAGGCAGTGCTCGACGCCGCTTCCGGCCGCATCATCGAGATGCCGTGCCGCGACGAGTCCGACGTCTGGCACCTGCTCTACACCTCCGGCACCACCGGCAAGCCCAAGGGCGTGATCCAGACCTATGGCATGGTGTTCTTCAACGCCGTCAACGCCATGCTGGCCAACAAGATCACGCGCGACGAGGTGTTCCTCAACGTGCTGCCGTTCTTCCATACCGGCGGGCTGAACCTGTATGCGAATCCGGTGCTGCATGCCGGCGGCACGGTGCACATCATGCGCCAGTTCGAGCCGGAGGTCGTACTGCGCAAGCTCGACCGCGCTGCGGGCGATGGCGTCACCATGTTCTTCGCGGTGCCGGCGGTCTACCTGTTCCTGAGCCAGCACCCGCGCTTTGCGCAGGCGGATTTCCGCGGGGTGCGTAATATGTCGGCGGGCGGCTCGCCGGTGCCCAGGCCGCTGCTGGAAACCTACCTGGCAAAGGGCGTGACCATCTGCTTCGGCTTCGGCATGACCGAAACCGGCCCCACCGTCTTTGTCTGCGACGAGGAAACCGCGCGCCGCAAGATCGGCACCATCGGCAAGCCGGTCGGGTCGATGCTGACGCGCATCGTCGATCCGCTGGGGACGGACGTGGGCCCGGGCGAGCGCGGCGAGCTGCTGATCAAGGGCCCGGGTGTGACGCCGGGCTACTGGAACATGCCCGAAGCGACTGCAGCCGCGATCCGCGACGGCTGGCTGCATTCCGGCGACATCGCCTACCGCGACGAGGAAGGCGACTACTACATCGTCGACCGCGCCAAGGACATGTTTATCTCGGGCGGCGAGAACGTCTATCCGGCCGAGGTCGAGAACGTGCTATTCCAGCTTCCCGGCGTGGCCGAGGCCGCGGTGATCGGCACGACGGATCCGCGCTGGGGTGAAGTGGGCATGGCGCTGGTGGTCCCGCATTCGGGCGCCTCGCTGGATGAAGCGCAGGTCATCGCCCATTGCAAGGCGCTGCTGGCCGGCTACAAGGTGCCGCGCCATGTGCGCTTCCTTGACGCGCTGCCGCGCACGCCGTCCGGCAAGGTCGAGAAGCACAAGCTGCGCACGCAGTTTTCCGGCTGAGGCGGGACATACCGCGCCGGCCGTTTCCGTCGTTTCGCATTGCCGAAGTTCCGCAGTCTCCGCAGTCTTCCATTGACGAACGTCTCGACAGCCCCCGTCGCGGGGCGACAGAAGGAGGGTGACATGCATTCCACGCAGATTCCGCCGGTGCGGCAACGCCGCCTCGGGCATACGGCACTGGCCGCCGCCGCATCGCTGGTGGCCGCCGCGTGCGGTTCGGGCGGCGACAACAACGGCAACGGCAGCAATCCCAATACCAAGCCCGCCTTTATCGGCGCGGTAACCATCAACTCATACAACGGCACCACCGACGACCTGCTGACTGCGGGCCTGGGCAAGGACGGGCTGGCCAGCGCCTCGGCACCGCTGCCGGCCAGCCCGACCGCGCCGACCGCGGCCGAACTGCGGCGCTATGCGATCTATTCGAATTACCGCGCCATCGTCGATACCACGTCCGGCGGCGGCTACGGCTCGCTCTACGGCCCCAATGTCGATGCGCAGGGCAACGTCACCGGCTCGGAAGGCAAGGTCGCGGGCGTGGAGTACCTGGCGTATTCGGACGACGGCACCGGCAATCAGAATGTGACGATGCTGGTGCAGATCCCGAACACGTTCAGTACCACGAAGCCTTGCATGATCACTGCCACCTCGTCGGGATCGCGCGGCGTCTACGGCGCCATCGCCGTCGGCGAGTGGGGCCTCAAGCGCGGCTGCGCCGTGGCCTATACCGACAAGGGTACAGGCGCCGCGCCGCACGACCTGGACACGGATACCGTGCCGCTGATTGACGGCACGCGCACCACGCGCGCCGCTGCCGGCAAGAACGCCCAGTTCGCGGCGAAGCCGGGGACGATCTCGCTGGAAGACTTCACCGCCACTGCGCCGCACCGGCTGGCCTTCAAGCACGCGCATTCGCAGCAGAACCCCGAGAAGGACTGGGGCAAATTCACGCTGCAGGCGATCCAGTTCGGTATCTGGGCCATCAATGACCGCTTCGGGACGGTGGCGGCCGACGGCACGCGCCAGCTCAGCATGGACAAGGACAAGATTCTGGTCATTGCCTCGAGCGTGTCAAATGGTGGTGGGGCCGCCGTCGCCGCGGCCGAGCAGGATACCGATGGCCTGATCGACGGCGTGGCGGTGGGTGAGCCAAACCTGAACCTGCCGCCTGATACCGGCGTACTGGTCCAGCGCGGCAGCAATCCTGTCAGCGCTTCGGGCCGCATCCTCTATGACTACACGACCACGGCCAACCTGCTCCAGCTATGCGCGTCGCAGGCGACGGCCCTGACCCTCGCGCCGGCCTTTGGCTCGAACGCGATTTTCGCCAATCGCTGCCAGACCCTGGCGGACAAGAACATCGTGTCCGGGAGCACACTGGCCGACCAGGCTGCCAGCGCACTGGCTGCCCTGCATTCGGCGGGCTGGGAGCCGGAATCGGATGATCTCCATCCGTCGCTCGCCGCACTCGATACAGCGGCCTCGATTTCGGTCACCTATGCAAACTCGTACGCGCGGGCCAGCGTGACGGATCGCCTGTGCGGCTACAGCTTTGCCGCCACGCTGGCCGATTTCAAGCCGGCGGTGATTGCGCCGGCCGCTCTGGCATCGATGTTCGCCACTGGCAACGGTGTGCCGCCCACCACCACGGTGCAGCTGATCAATGACCGCGATCCACTCAACGGGCCCTTCCTTAACGGCAGGTCGGTCTCGGCATCGACCCTGCGCGCCGATGCCAACTTCGACGGCGCCAACTGCCTGCGCGCGCTGCTGAGCGGCACCGATGTGCAAGCACTGGCGCTGCAATCCGGCCTGGCCCAGACGCTGCGCTCGGGCAACCTGCGCGGCAAGCCCGCGATGATCGTGCACGGTCGCAGCGACGGCCTGCTGCCGGTCAACCATACGTCGCGGCCGTACCTTGGTTTCAACCGGCAGCAGGAGGGCGATGCCAGCAAGCTGAGCTATGTCGAGGTCGAGAACGCCCAGCACTTCGATGCCTTCATCGGGGCGGTATCGGGCTATAGCAATCGCTATGTGCCGCTGCACGTCTACGTGATCCGCGCGCTGGACGCGGTCTACGACAACCTGACCGCCAACAAGCCGCTGCCGCCGTCGCAGGTGGTGCGCACCACGCCGCGCGGAGGCAGCACCAACACCACCACCGCGCCGACGCTGCTGCCGGCCAACGTGCCGCCGATCGCCGCCACACCGACGCTTGCCAATGCGATCACCGTCAATGCTTCTACCGTACAGGTGCCAGACTGATGACCGATGCTTCGCCGCGTGTGCTGACGCAGCGCGACTTCGACCGCTTCGCGGCGCTGTCGCGCGACGACAACCCGATCCACTGCGATCCGGCCTTTGCCCGTGGCACGCACTTCGGTGCCACGGTGGCGCACGGCATGTTCTTGTTTTCGCTGCTGTGCGCGCATAGCTGGCGGCAGCTGCCCGGCCCGGCGTTGCCGGTCGGGCAGACGCTGATGTTCCCGACCCCGGCCTTCGTCGGCGACGCGATGCAGGTTGCCCTGGCGCCGCTGGCGGACAGGCCGGCGGGGCTGGCGGGCTGGCAGGCGACGGTCGCCGTTGCCGGGGCGGCGGGCGAGGTCCCGCGCATCACGGCGGTCGGTGAGTCGCACTGGCTGGCGGATGCCGATCCCGGTCGGCTGGCGTCGCTGCCGGCCGAGGGGGCGGCGTTGCCGGCAGCCGCCGGCGATGCCGCGTTGTACGGCCTGCGTCCGGGGCAGGAAGCCAGCGCTAAGCGAACCTTTGGGGCCGTGGATATCGACGAATACGTCGCTCTGACCGGCGACGCCAATCCCTACCATGCCGATCCGGCCTTCGCCCATGCACGGGGCTTCGGTGGCCCGGTGGTGCCGCTGCCGCTGCTGGCCGGCATGTTCTCCGACCTGCTGGGCACGCGGCTGCCCGGGCGCGGCACCGGCTGGATGAAGCAGTCGCTGCGGCTGGCCTCGGCCGCCCGGCTGGACGAGCCGCTGATGGCGCAGGTGCGCATCGTGCGACTGCGCGCCGGCAAGGACCTCGTCAACCTGGCCAGCGTGGTCACTGGCGCCGACGGGCGCGTGGTGGTGCAGGGCGAGTCGCTGGTGCTGGTGCGCAACCTCAAGGACAAGGGTGAGGGCCAGGCCGCCTAGCCCGGGCGGGCGTATCGCATGCTGCACTCGCAATGCGATGCGCAGCAGATCGATCGCGGCCTTGAAATGTCGCGGCGAAGCCTTATCTTTCGGAAAGACATCCAGTGTCCGGCAGGGCATCAGGGCGCTCCGGCGTAAAGACCGGAGCCAGCGCCCCCGCATCAGGACACGGCCTATCTGAGAGAGGGATTCCTATGCGTCTTGACAAACTGACCACCCGGTTCCAGGAAGCGCTGGCCGATGCGCAAAGCCTGGCACTGGGCAACGACAACCAATACATCGAGCCGCAGCACCTGCTGCGCGCACTGCTGGCGCAGGACGACGGCGCCGCCAAGGCGCTGCTGTCGCGCGCCGGCGTCAACGTGCAGGGCCTGCAGACGGCGCTGGACGCCGCCATCAAACGCCTGCCGCAAGTGCAGGGCACCAGCGAGGTCCAGATCGGCCGCGACCTGGTCAACCTGCTCAACGCCACCGAGAAAGAAGCCATCAAGCGCGGCGACCAGTTCATCGCCAGCGAGCTGTTCCTGCTGGCCGTGTCCGACGACAAGGGCGATGCCGGCCGCATCGCGCGTGAAAACGGCCTGAACCGCAAGTCGCTGGAATCGGCGATCCAGGCCGTGCGCGGCGGCGACTCCGTCAACAGTGCCGAAGCCGAGGGGCAGCGCGAGGCGCTCAAGAAGTACACCATCGACCTCACCGAGCGCGCCCGCATCGGCAAGCTCGACCCCGTGATCGGCCGCGACGACGAGATCCGCCGCGCGATCCAGATCCTGCAGCGCCGCACCAAGAACAACCCGGTGCTGATCGGCGAGCCGGGTGTGGGCAAGACCGCCATCGTGGAAGGCCTGGCGCAGCGCATCGTCAACGGCGAGGTGCCCGAGAGCCTGAAGAGCAAGCGCGTGCTGGTGCTCGATATGGCCGGCCTGCTGGCCGGCGCCAAGTACCGCGGCGAGTTCGAGGAACGCCTGAAGGCCGTGCTGAACGACATCGCCAAGGACGAGGGCCAGACCATCGTCTTTATCGACGAGCTTCACACCATGGTCGGCGCGGGCAAGGCCGAGGGCGCGATTGACGCGGGCAACATGCTCAAGCCGGCGCTGGCGCGCGGCGAGCTGCACTGCATCGGCGCGACTACGCTGGACGAATACCGCAAGTACATCGAGAAGGATGCCGCGCTGGAGCGCCGCTTCCAGAAGGTGCTGGTGGATGAGCCCACGATGGAGGCCACCATCGCCATCCTGCGCGGCCTGCAGGAAAAGTATGAGCTGCACCACGGCGTGGAGATCACCGACCCGGCCATTGTCGCCGCGGCGGAGCTGTCGCACCGCTATATCACTGACCGCTTCCTGCCCGACAAGGCAATCGACCTGATCGACGAGGCCGCCGCGCGCATCAAGATGGAAATCGACTCCAAGCCGGAAGCGATGGACAAGCTCGAGCGCCGCACCATCCAGCTCAAGATCGAGCGTGAGGCGGTCAAGAAAGAGACCGATGAAGCCTCGCTCAAGCGCCTGGACCTGATCGAGCAGGAGATCGCGCGCCTGGAGAAGGAATACGCCGACCTCGACGAGATCTGGAAGGCCGAGAAGGGCGCCGCGCAGGGCACGGCCGCGCTCAAGGAAGAGATCGAGAAGGTCAAGCTCGAGATCACCAAGCTGCAGCGCGAAGGCAAGCTGGACAAGGTGGCCGAGCTGCAATACGGCAAGCTGCCGGGCCTGGAAGGCAAGCTCAAGGCCGCGACCGACGCCGAAGCCAGCGAGCAGAAGCAGCCCAACAAGCTGCTGCGCACGCAGGTGGGCGCCGAGGAAATCGCCGAAGTGGTGAGCCGCGCGACCGGTATTCCTGTGTCCAAGATGATGCAGGGCGAGCGCGAGAAGCTGCTGAAGATGGAAGAGCGCCTGCATGGGCGCGTGGTCGGCCAGGACGAGGCCGTGCGGCTGGTGTCCGATGCCATCCGCCGTTCGCGTGCCGGGCTCTCGGACGAGAACAGGCCCTATGGCTCGTTCCTGTTCCTGGGCCCGACCGGGGTCGGCAAGACCGAGCTGTGCAAGGCGCTGGCCGAGTTCATGTTCGATTCGGAAGAGCACATGATCCGCATCGACATGAGCGAATTCATGGAGAAGCATAGCGTCAGCCGCCTGATCGGCGCCCCGCCGGGATATGTGGGCTACGAGGAAGGCGGCTACCTGACCGAAGCCGTGCGCCGCAAGCCCTACAGCGTGGTGCTGCTCGATGAAGTCGAGAAGGCTCACCCGGACGTCTTCAACGTGCTGCTGCAGGTGCTGGACGACGGCCGCCTGACCGATGGCCAGGGGCGCACGGTGGACTTCAAGAACACGGTGATCGTGATGACTTCCAACCTGGGTTCGCAGATCATCCAGGCCATGTCCGGCGAGCCGCAGGAAGCGATCAAGGGCGCGGTTTGGCAGGAAGTGCGCACGCATTTCCGGCCGGAGTTCCTGAACCGCATCGATGAGGTCGTGGTGTTCCACGCGCTCGACCAGCAGCATATCGAGTCGATCGCGCGCATCCAGCTGCAACGCCTGCAGGCCCGCCTGGCCCGCATGGACATGACGCTGGAGGTCAGCGACACGGCGCTGGAGAAGATCGCCAGCGCGGGCTATGACCCGGTGTTTGGCGCGCGTCCGCTCAAGCGGGCGATCCAGCAGCAGATCGAGAACCCGGTGGCGCGGGCGATCCTGGAAGGCAAGTTCACGGCCAAGGATGTGGTGCCGGTGGATTATGTCGACGGGGAGTTCACGTTTGGGCGGAAGCTGGACTAAGGCTTCCAGCGGCTCGATAGACTGCCGGAGCACAAGCGGTCAATCACAGTCAGGCCCCTGCGAAATAGCGCAGGGGCTTTTTTTCGTCTTGCCATCGCGCACCGCGTGTAAGGCGGTCCCGCCCCGTGCAATTTTTTCACGCCGCAAGGCCCACGGGTCGTCGCCAGACGCGCGGTTCCGCGCCATCCGCCGAGTGGCACACTTTTCGCGTCGCAAAAGGCTTGAGTTTCCCTACAAGGCGCTGCGCTGACGCAGCCCCATCCCCAAGGAGCCCTTCAATGACCGACAAGCCTTTTCTAACAGACGTCAAAACGCTGCGCGAGCGCGCCCGCCAGCACATCGATGATGGCGCCGTGACCGCGGGCTATGCCGCGGATCGCGATACCGTGCTGAAGCTGCTCAACGACGCGCTGGCCACCGAAATCGTCTGCGTGCTGCGCTATCGCCGACACTATTACATGGCCAAGGGGCCGAACTCGAAGAGCGTCGCCGATGAATTCCTGGCCCATTCCAACGAAGAACAAGGCCATGCCGACCAGATCGCCGAGCGCATCGTCCAGCTTGGCGGTGAGCCCGACTTCGCCCCCGACGGCCTGACCAGCCGTTCGCACGCGGAATATGTGGCGGGCACTTCGCTGACGGAAATGATCAAGGAAGACCTGGTAGCCGAGCGCATCGCCATCGACAGCTATCGCGAGATCATCCAGTTCCTGGGCGAACGTGACCCCACCTCGCGCCGGCTTATAGAGAGCATTCTGGCGGTGGAAGAGGAGCATGCCGACGAAATGGCTGACCTGCTCGCACGCCAGGGCGGCTGAGGCACCGGCGCGGCAGCTTGCCCGCACTTGACCTTGATCAACCCGAGGCCGCCGGGTAGCCGATAACATATGCCTTGTCATGGAGATGCGGGGGCGCTCTTCATGACTTGTCTACCCGTTTCCGGAATGGAAACTTCGCCCGCACCGGTTTGCCGGTGCGGGCGTTTTCTTTTGGGGCGTGACGCATCCTCCTCCTGTCCCGCGTGCCCCTTTGCGCCGGCATGCCCATATTTCCGTCCGATCTTATGCAAAAAACAGCAAAGGATCGGCGAAACCATTCGTTCCGTTCAGATAGCCCACTCGGTAGTCTTGCTCCTGACACAAGTCCGCCCGCCACGGCGGACAAAGCAAAGAGCGCCTGGCGCGCATTCACGACACTGACGGGAGCAACACAAGATGATCCGCAAACTGGCCATCGGCCTGGCCGTATTTGGCGCACTGACGGCGGCGCAGACTGCCTCGGCTGCCAACCTGCTGAACGTTTCCTACGATCCGACGCGTGAGCTGTATGTCGACGTCAACGCCGCCTTCGCCAAGGCCTGGAAGGCACAGGGCGGCGACGCCGTGACCGTGCGCCAGTCGCACGGCGGCTCGGGCAAACAGGCGCGCTCGGTGATCGACGGGCTCGATGCCGACGTGGTGACGCTGGCGCTGGGCTACGACATCGACGCCATCGCGGATAAAGGCCTGATCAAGCCGGACTGGCAGAAGCGCCTGCCGCACAACGCCTCGCCGTACACCTCGACCATCGTGTTCCTGGTGCGCAAGGGCAACCCCAAGGGCATCAAGGACTGGGGCGACCTGGTCAAGCCGGGGGTGCAGGTGATCACGCCCAACCCCAAGACCTCGGGCGGCGCGCGCTGGAACTACCTTGCGGCGTGGGGCTACGCGCTGCGCCAGCCGGGCGGCAACGACGCCAAGGCGCGCGAGTTCGTCGGCGAGCTGCTCAAGCATGTGCCGGTGCTCGATTCGGGCGCGCGCGGCGCCACCACCACCTTTGTCGAGCGCAACCTCGGCGACGTGCTGATCGCGTGGGAAAACGAAGCCATCCTGGCCATCAAGGAGCTGGGCCCGGACAAGTTCGATATCGTCGCGCCGTCGGTGTCGATCCTGGCCGAGCCGCCGGTAGCCGTGGTCGACAAGGTGGTCGACAAGAAGGGCACGCGCAAGGTGGCCGAGGCCTACCTGCAGTTCCTGTACACCGATGAAGGCCAGGAGATCGCGGCCAAGAACTACTACCGCCCGATCTCGCAGAAGATCGCGGCCAAGTACGCGGCCAACTTCCCCAAGGTGAAGCTGTTCACCATCGATGAAGTGTTCGGCGGCTGGCAGAAGGCGCAGAAGACCCACTTCGCCGATGGCGGTTCGTTCGACCAGATTTACCAACCCGGCAAGAAATAACCCACGAGACCGGCGGGTTGGGGCCGCGTGGGGCGGCCGCGGCGCCGACCGGCCCACCAAGAAGAAGGAAGCCCCGATGTCCATCCTGACGCTCTCCGGCAGCCCGTCGGTTCCGTCCCGTTCCGGCCATGTTCTGGCGCACCTGCGCGCCGCGCTGGAGGCTGCCGGCGAACGCACCCGCCATCTCGACCTGCGCGAACTGCCGGCCGGTCCGCTGCTGGCGGCGCGCGTGGACGAACCCGCCATCGCCGCCGCCACGCGCGCCGTGTCCGAGGCGCAGGTGGTGGTACTGGCGACGCCGGTCTACAAGGCCGCCTACAGCGGCCTGCTCAAGACCTTCCTGGACCTGCTGCCGCAGACCGGCCTGCGCGACAAGATCGTGCTGCCGATCGCCACCGGCGGCAGCCTCGCCCATGCGCTGGCGATCGACTATGCGCTGCGCCCGGTGCTGTCCGCGCTGGGCTCGCGCCAGATCCTGCCCGGTATCTTTGCCGTGGACCAGCAGATCGAAACCTCCGAAGTTGCCGGCGTGCGCCAGGTGCGCTTCGACGCCGCGCTGTCGGCCCGCCTCGAGGAAGGCGTACTACGCGTGCGCGATGCGCTGGCGCATGCCCGCATCGACGTCCCGCTCGACGTTCTCCCCGGCGCCTTCGTGCAGCGCGCAGCGGCCGTTGCGGTGGCCGAGCGATGTTCCGCCTGAACTGACTGACTGAAGTGGCGCCGGCCCTGGCCGGCGCAGCGGCAGCCACGCCATGCCACCCGCAAAGCGGGGTCGGCAGGCAGGCCTGCTGCCGCCAACACCCTGGCCATCCAATCCAAGGACATCGCATGACATCGACCATCCTGTCCGGCGCCGCTAAGCAGCGCCGCCGCCTGATCACCGCCGCGCTGGTGCTAGCCACCGGCCTGGCCTACGGCCTGCTGCCCGGCCGCGCCGAAGCGCAGTCGAAGAATATCGACGCCAAGGTGCTGCGCATCGGCTACCAGAAGTACGGCACGCTGACGCTGCTCAAGGCGCGCGGCACGCTGGAAAAGCGGCTGGCGCCACAAGGCATCACCGTCAAATGGACCGAGTTCCCCGCCGGGCCGCAACTGCTGGAAGGGCTGAACGTCGGCGCGGTCGACTTCGGCACCGTCGGCGAGGCCCCGCCGATCTTCGCGCAGGCCGCCGGCGCGCAACTGGTCTATGTCGGCAACGAGCCGCCGGCACCGACCGCTGAAGCCATCGTCGTGCCCAAGAGCTCGGCGATCCGTTCCGTGGCCGAGCTGCGCGGCAAGCGCGTGGCGCTGAACAAGGGCTCCAACGTGCATTACCTGCTGGTGCGCCAGCTGGAGAAGGCCGGCGTTCCGTACAGCGAGATCCAGCCGGTCTACCTGCCGCCGGCCGATGCGCGCGCGGCCTTCGAGCGCGGCGCCGTCGATGCCTGGGTCATCTGGGATCCGTTCCTGGCCGCCGCCGAGAAGCAGCTCGGCGCGCGCGTGCTGGCCGATGGCCGCGGCGCGGATGGCAAGAACGTGGTCAGCAACCACCAGTTCTACCTCGCCTCGCGGCCTTATGCGCAGGCGAAGCCGGAGATCGTGAAGCTGATCCTGGACGAGCTGGCCACGCTGGGCAACTGGGCGGAGAAGAACACGAAGGACGCCACCGCCGTGCTGACCGGTGAAACCGGCCTGCCGGCCGATGTGCTCGAGCTGGCGGTATCGCGCTTCTCATACGGCACGCGCCCGGTCAGCGCCGAGGTGCTGGCCGGGCAGCAGCGCATCGCCGATGTCTTCCACTCGCTCAAGCTGATTCCCAAGCCGGTCAAGGTGGCCGATGCGCGCTGGGACGTGCCGCAGCAGCAGGCGCAGCGATAGCCACGCGAGTACTTGGCAAGAACATAAGGAGAACGACATGCACGTATTCTGGTTTATCCCCACCCACGGCGACAGCCGCTACCTCGGCACCACCGAGGGCGCGCGCGAGGTCAATTTCGACTACCTGAAGCAGGTCGCCGTCGCCGCCGATACGCTGGGCTACGAAGGGGTGCTGATCCCCACCGGGCGCTCTTGCGAGGACCCGTGGGTCGCGGCATCGGCGCTGGCAGCCGTGACGCAGCGCCTGAAATTCCTGGTCGCGGTGCGCCCGGGGCTGATGGCGCCGACGCTGGCCGCGCGCATGGCGGCCACCTTCGACCGCATCTCGAACGGCCGGCTGCTGATCAACCTGGTCACCGGCGGCGACACCGCCGAGCTGGAAGGCGACGGCCTGTTCCTGGACCACGCCGCGCGCTACGAGGCCTCGGCCGAGTTCCTGCGCATCTGGCGCGAGGTGCTGGCCGCCAGCCATGACAGCGGCCAGGTCGACTTCGAAGGCAAGCACCTGAGCGTGAAGGGCGCACGCGTCCTGTATCCGCCGCTGCAGCAGCCGCACCCGCCGGTGTATTTCGGCGGCTCGTCGGCACCGGCGCATGCGCTGGCGGGCGAGCAGGTCGATACCTACCTGACCTGGGGCGAGCCGCCGGCCGACGTCAGGCAGAAGCTCGATGATGTGCGCCGCCACGCCGCGCGCCATGGCCGCACGGTGAAGTTCGGCATCCGCCTGCATGTCATCGTGCGCGAGACGGATGAAGCCGCGTGGGCCGCCGCTGACGACCTGATCAGCCGGCTCGACGACGACACCGTGGCGCGGGCGCAGGCGGTGTTCGCCAAAATGGATTCGGAAGGGCAGCGCCGCATGGCCGCGCTGCATGCGGGCGGTGCGCGCCGCACGCGCGAGGCGCTGGAGATCAGCCCCAACCTGTGGGCCGGCGTCGGCCTGGTGCGCGGCGGTGCCGGCACCGCGCTGGTAGGCGACCCGCACACCGTGGCGGAGCGCATGCGCGAGTACGCCGAGCTGGGCATCGACACCTTCGTGCTGTCCGGCTACCCACACCTGGAAGAGGCTTACCGTTTTGCCGAACTGGTGTTCCCGCTGCTGCCGCGCGCGGTGCGCGACAAGCTGCCGGGCAAGGTGCTGTCGGGCCCGTTTGGCGAAGTGATGGCGACCGGCATCGTGCCGCGTGCGGCGCAGAGCTGAGGAGGGCAACCATGAGCGCTCCTCAATTGCTGCCGCCGCGCCACACACCTCAGCTGGCGCGCGCGTTCGCGCCGTGGATCGTGCCGGTGGTGCTGATCGTCGTCTGGCAGGCCGCCTCGCAGAACGGCTGGCTGTCCAGCCGCGTGCTGCCGGCCCCGCTGGCCGTGGTACAGGCCGCGTGGGAACTGGCCCGCTCGGGCGAGCTGTGGAAGCACGTGTGGGTCAGCACCTGGCGCGCGCTGGCCGGCTTTGCCATCGGCGGCGGGCTCGGCCTGTTGCTCGGCCTGCTGACAGGCACCTTCCGCACCGCGGCCACGCTGCTCGACAGCTCGCTGCAGATGGTGCGCAACATCCCGCCGCTGGCGCTGATCCCGCTGGTGATCCTATGGTTCGGCATCGACGAGATCGCCAAGCTGTTCCTGGTGTCGCTGGGCGTGTTCTTCCCGGTCTACCTGAATACGTATCACGGCATCCGCTCGGTTGATACCGGACTGGTGGAGATGGCGCGCAGCTACGGCCTCTCTGGCTGGAGCCTGTACCGTGAAGTAATCCTGCCGGGCGCGCTGCCCGGCATCCTGGTGGGCGTGCGTTTCTCGCTCGGGCTGATGTGGGTGATCCTGATCGTGGCGGAGACCATCTCCGCGCAGTCCGGCATCGGCTACATGACCATGAACGCGCGCGAGTTCCTGCAAACGGATGTGGTGCTGGTGGGCATCCTGCTCTACGCGCTGCTGGGCAAGCTGGCCGACCTGCTCTCGCGCGGGCTGGAGCGCTACTGGCTGCGCTGGCACCCGGGCTATGCCGCCGCCTGATGCAGGGCTGCGCGGGCGTCCCAATCAAGGCAAGGAGATCGATATGCAGATGTACCCGGTGGAACAGGCCGCGCTGGCTGAACTCGAAGCGGGCCTCGCGCGCCGCGAGGCGGCACGGCCAGCGGCAGAGGCGCCGCGCAACGCAGGTGGTGTGGCGCTGCACGTGAGCCAGGTGGTCAAGCGCTATGACGGCCGCGAAGTGCTGAACAACGTGGCACTCGACGTGGCGCCGGGCGAGTTCCTGGCGATCGTTGGCCGCAGCGGCTGCGGCAAGAGCACGCTGCTGCGGCTGGTGGCGGGGCTGGAAGCAGCCGATGCCGGCAGTATCAGCATCGATGGCGAGCGCGACGATAAGGCCCGCACGCGGCGCGCCGATGTGCGGGTGATGTTCCAGGACGCACGACTGCTGCCGTGGAAGCGCGTGCTCGACAACGTCGCACTGGGCCTGCCG
The DNA here is from genome assembly GCA_050987995.1 of Ralstonia pickettii. GTDB lineage: Bacteria > Pseudomonadota > Gammaproteobacteria > Burkholderiales > Burkholderiaceae > Cupriavidus > Cupriavidus pickettii_B. The sequence goes on along the minus strand of CP158803.1, from coordinate 2,870,912 downwards.
CGCGAGCGCCGCGCCGAAGCGGCCGAGGTGCTGGCCCAGGTAGGCCTGGCCGACCGCGCGCAGGCGTGGCCCGCGCGCCTGTCCGGCGGCCAGCGCCAGCGCGTGGCACTGGCGCGCGCGTTGGTGCATCACCCGCAGCTGCTCTTGCTCGATGAGCCGCTGGGCGCGCTCGACGCGCTGACGCGCATCGAGATGCAGGGGCTGATCGAAGCGCTGTGGCGACGGCTTGGCTTCACGGCGCTGCTGGTCACGCACGATGTATCCGAGGCGGTGGCGCTGGCCGATCGCATCGTGCTGATCGAAGACGGCCGCATCGCCATGGATGAACGCGTGGCGCTGGCGCGCCCGCGCGAACGCGGCGCCGCGGGCTTCGCGCAACTGGAAGCGGCGGTGCTGCAGCGGGTGATGCGGCAGGCGCCACCGGCCACAGCGCAGGCTGGCTCGAAGCCGGACCATGTCTCTGAGCCGTCGCCGCTGACAGTGGGCTGGGCTGCATGAAAACGGGCGCCGTGCGCAGCGCGCAGCGCATCGACGGCATTGCACATCGATATGACGGAATCTTAATACGCGCGCGCTCGCTGACCTCCTATCATGAGCAAGCGGACGGATGCGGTGCGACGGCGTACATTGCGCGCGCTATCAACAATCCGACCACGGGGCCAAAGGGCCCGGTCAACAGAAGGAATCGCCATGCCAGGCGTGCATGAACCGACGGGCGCAGTCCCTGCGCTCCAACGCTATCTCGAATCGCTGCCGCGCCAGCCCGTGGCTGACCGGCAATTGTGGCGCGATGCGCGCGGACAGGTGCAGGGCCAGTTTTTCAACTGCTCGCTGACCAGCGCATTCGAGCCGCTGGTGACGCTGGCCGACCGCAAGGTCGTCGCGCACGAAGGTTCGATCCATACCTATGCGGAGGACGGCGTCGGCCTGGCAGCCTGGAAACTGTTCGCGATGGCGGCCGACGACCACACGCTGGTATCGCTGGACCGGCTCTCGCGCCTGCTGCATGCGATCAACTACTTTGCCGCCGACGGCGAGCAGAAGCTGGTGCTGAACGTGCACAACCGCTTGCTGGTCGCGGTGGCAGACGACCACGGCGCGGCCTTCCGGCGCGCGCTGCAATCGCTGGGGCTGCCGCTGGAGCGCTTTGTGATCCAGGTGCCGGCCAGCGCCAACGACGACCTGCCGCTGCTGCTGCATGTGGTGGGCAACTACCGGCGCAATGGTTTCGCGGTCAGCCTGCAAGCCTCCGATCCGGCCGAGGCGGGCGCATTGATGGCGCACGCGCTGCCCGACTGGCTCAAGCTCGACATGCGCCGCACCTGGACCGACCGCCAGCTCGCCGGCCTGCGTGCCAGCGCCAACAGCGCCGGCGTCACGCTGATCGGGCGGCGGCTGCAGGATGCCGAGAGCGTGGAGCGGCTGCAGGCCGCGGGCATCGGGCTGGGGCAGGGCGCCTTTGCCGGCGCGCCGGTAAGCGTGGCCGGGCTGCGCAAGACACAGGCGGCAGCGGCCACGGCGAATGAACTGAGCAAGGAGCCGGTATGACGCAATCCCTCTCGCCATTGACCGGGGCGCGCACGCGACTGGAGATCCCGCGCCACCTGCAGGTGCTGACCGTGCCAGGGCTGCATGGCAGCGGCCCCGGGCACTGGCAAAGCCGCTGGGAGCAGAAATTCCCGGACTGGCAGCGGGTGGAGCAGCACGACTGGTCGCGCCCCAGCCTGCCGCTGTGGGCCGAGCGCGTCTCCGAAGGGGTGATGCGTGCACAACGCGTGGCTTCGCGCGGCGCGCTGCTGGTGGCGCACAGCTTCGGCTGCCTGGCGGCGCTGCGCCAGGCGGCGCTGGACCCGGTCGGTATTGCCGGCGCGCTGCTGGCAGCCCCGGCCGATCCGGACAAGTTCGGCGTGGCGGCGCTGCTGCCGGCATACCGGCTGCCGTTCCCGACAATTCTTGTGGCCAGCCGCAACGACCCGTGGATGCCGCAGCGGACCGCCTTCAGTTGGGGCACGCTGTGGGGCAGCGAACTGGTCGATGCGGGCATGCTGGGCCACATCAATGCCGATTCGGGGCTGGGCGAGTGGCCTGAAGGCCTCGCGCTGCTCGATACGCTGGTCCAGCGGATCGGTCAGGGTGGCGAAGCCGGCACGGGAAGTGGTCCGAGCGCCGCATGGGAAGCGGGCGTGGAAGTGGCTCCGACTTTCCCTTATATCTAAACCGTCTAAGAAAATTCAGAAAGATTCGTTCTATTTATAAGGGCGACTCTTCAGAATCTGTCTCGTAAGCCGGCGCGATATGCGCTGGCTTCATAAAGAACGGCCCGCCGGGCCCGGCCTTCATGGCTCCGGCGATGCACCGCTCACCAGACGAGACGACATGCCACCCTCTATTTCCCTGGCGGACACGCCGCCGCCAGCCGCCCCCCGCGTCCCGGAATCGGGCGCAGCGCGCCCGCCCCGCGGCCCGGCCACGCAGCGCTTCACGGTGCTGCCCGGCTTCGGCCTGTCGCTCGGCTTCACGCTGTTCTACCTGACGCTGATCGTCCTGATCCCGCTGTCGGCCACCTTCCTGAAGACGTTCACGATGACGTGGGACGCCTTCTGGACCTCGGTCACGGCGCCGCGCGTGGTGGCATCGCTGCAGCTCAGCTTCGGCGCGTCGCTGGTCGCGGCCATCGTCAATACGGTGTTCGGGCTGGCGGTGGCGTGGGTGCTGGTGCGCTACCGCTTCCCGGGCAAGCGCCTGATCGATGCGCTGGTGGACCTGCCGTTTGCGCTGCCCACGGCGGTGGCCGGTATCGCGCTGACGGCGCTCTTTGCCGGCAATGGCTGGATCGGCCGCTACCTCGAGCCGCTCGGCATCAAGGTCGCCTTCACGCCGCTGGGCGTGGTGGTGGCGTTGACCTTTATCGGCCTGCCGTTCGTGGTGCGCACGGTGCAGCCGGTGCTGGAGGATGTCGAGCAGGAACTGGAAGAGGCCGCCGCGAGCCTCGGCGCCAACCGCCTGCAGACCTTCCACCGCGTGATCCTGCCCGCCATCCTGCCGGCGCTGCTGACCGGCTTTGCGCTGTCGTTCGCGCGCGCCACCGGTGAGTACGGCTCGGTGGTCTTTATCTCCGGCAACATGCCGATGGTGTCCGAGATCGCGCCGCTGATGATCTATTCCAAGCTGGAGCAATACGACTATGCCGGCGCTACCGCGGTGGCGGTGGTGATGCTGGTGATTTCGTTCGCGCTGCTGTTGCTGATCAACCTGCTGCAGGCCTGGACGCGCCGCCACCAGTCGGGCGTGCGTGCGGCGCTGGCACCTGAAGCGCCCGCCACGGGCAAGGAGTTCTGATATGGCGGGCGCAGTTTCGGGACGTCTCGGCCGACAAGGCCAGGCAAAGGCCCATCACAAGTTCGACGCCACCGGCGAGGCACCATGGGTGCGCTACACGCTGATCACGGTGGCCGTGCTGTTCCTCACGCTGTTCCTGTTCGTGCCGCTGGCCTCGGTCTTCTATGAAGCCTTGCGCAAGGGCGTGCAGACCTACTGGGAAGCGCTGGTCGAGCCCGATGCGCTCGCCGCGATCCAGCTCACGCTGACGGTGGCCGCGATCGCGGTGCCGCTGAACGTGGTGTTCGGCGTAGCGGCGGCGTGGGCCATTGCCAAGTTCGATTTCCGTGGCAAGAACCTGCTGATCACGCTGATCGACCTGCCGTTCTCGGTGTCGCCGGTGATCTCCGGCCTGGTCTACGTGCTGCTGTTCGGCGCGCAGGGCTGGCTGGGCCCGTGGCTGGAAGCGCACGACATCAAGATCATGTTCGCGGTGCCGGGCATCGTGCTGGCGACTATCTTCGTGACCTTCCCCTTCGTCGCGCGCGAGCTGATCCCGCTGATGCAGGCGCAGGGCAGTGAAGAAGAAGAGGCCGCGATCGTGCTGGGCGCCTCGGGCTGGCAGACCTTCCGCCATATCACGCTGCCCAATATCCGCTGGGGCCTGCTGTATGGCGTGATCCTGTGCAATGCGCGGGCGATGGGCGAGTTCGGCGCGGTCTCGGTGGTGTCGGGCCATATCCGCGGGCTGACCAACACCATGCCGCTGCACGTGGAGATCCTCTACAACGAGTACAACTTTGCGGCGGCCTTCGCGGTGGCCTCGCTGCTGACGCTGCTGGCGCTGGTCACCCTTGGCATCAAGACGCTGGTGGAGTGGCGCGCCCGCAAGGAAACCGAAGAAACGGCGCCGGAACGGCCGCTGGGCACATTGCAAGGACAGGCATCATGAGCATCCAGGTCAAGAACGTAGAGAAGCGCTTTGGCGACTTTGTCGCGCTGGACAACGTCTCGCTCGATTTCGACGAAGGCGAGCTGACCGCGCTGCTGGGGCCGTCCGGCTGCGGCAAGACCACGCTGCTGCGCATCATCGCCGGCCTGGAGCGCGCCGACGCGGGCCAGATCGTGCTGGCCGGGCGCGATGCCTCCGATCAGCATGTGCGCCAGCGACAGGTGGGCTTTGTGTTCCAGCACTATGCGCTGTTCAAGCATATGAGCGTGTTCGAGAACGTGGCCTTCGGCCTGCGCGTCAAGCCGCGCGCCGAGCGCCCCAGCGAAGCGCAGATCCGCGACAAGGTGCGTTCGCTGCTGGAGCTGGTGCAGCTCGACTGGCTCGCCGACCGCTACCCCTCGCAGCTCTCCGGCGGCCAGCGCCAGCGTATCGCCCTGGCGCGCGCGCTGGCGGTGGAGCCGCGCGTGCTGCTGCTCGACGAGCCCTTCGGCGCGCTCGACGCCAAGGTGCGCAAGGAACTGCGCCGCTGGCTGCGCCGGCTGCACGACGAGCTGCACGTGACCAGCGTCTTTGTCACGCACGACCAGGAAGAGGCGCTGGAAGTGGCCGACCAGGTGGTGCTGATGAACCGCGGCCACGTCGAGCAGTACGGCTCGCCCGAGGCCGTCTACAACCATCCGGCCACGCCATTCGTGTTCGGCTTCCTCGGTAACGTGAACCTGTTCCACGGCCGGCTGGAAGTGGGCGAGAGCGGCGGCCTGCTGCACACCGGCGAAGCGGTGCTGCCGGTGATCGGCAGCGGCCACGAGACCGCCGGCGATGCGGTGGCCTATGTGCGCCCGCACGACCTGGACCTGGAGCGCTATGCGCCCGGCGCCGACGGCATCGCCGTCACGCTGCGCCGCGCGCTGACGCTGGGCCCGGTCGCACAGCTCGAACTCGAACGCGAAGACAACCAGGACGTAATCGAAGTGGCGTTGCCGCTGGAGCGCTTCCGCCATGCGGGCTTCCGCGAAGGCGAACTGCTCGCGGTGAGACCGCGCCAGCTGCGCGTGTTCACGCAACCGAGCACGCAACCGAGCACGCAGCCGCGCGCCAACGGTGCCACGTCCACCCAACAAGAAAAGGCGACGACATGAACTTCCAGCAACTCCGATCGATCCGCGAGGCGGTGCGCCGCCAGTTCAACCTGACCGAGGTCGCCAACGCGCTCTATACCTCGCAGCCCGGCGTATCGCGCCAGATCCGCGAGCTGGAAGAGGAACTCGGCGTTGAGATCTTCGAGCGCTACGGCAAGCGCCTGACCGGGCTGACCGAGCCCGGGCGCGAGATCGTGCGCATTGTCGAGCGCCTGCTGCTCGAGGCCGAGAACCTGCGCCAGGCCGGCGACGAGTTCGCCGGACGCCATACCGGCCGGCTGACCGTGGCCACCACCCACACCCAAGCGCGCTATGCGCTGCCGCGCGTGGTGCAGGCCTTCCGCCGCGAATATCCGCACGTGACGCTGGCGCTGCAGGAGGCGTCGCCGACCCATATTGTCGAGCTGCTGCTGACCGGGCAGGCCGATATCGGCATCGCCACCGAGGCGCTCGCGACCGAGGCCGGCCTGACCTCGTTCGAGGCCTACAGCTGGCAGCACGTGCTGGTGGTCTCGCCCGACCATCCGCTCACGCGCCTGCCCGAGCCGACGCTGGAAGACGTGGCCGGCTTCCAGCTCATCACCTATGACGCCGGCTTCACCGGCCGCCGCAAGATCGACAGCGCCTTTGCCGAAGCCGGGCTGCAGCCGGAGATCGTGCTGACCGCGCTGGACGCCGACGTGATCAAGACCTACGCCGAGCTGGAGCTGGGGGTGGGCATCATCGCCTCGATGGCCTATGACGAGCGCAAGGACTCCGGACTGGTGCGGATCTCGGCCGACCACCTGTTTGCCTCCAATACCACCAGCGTGGCGGTGCGACGCGGCGCCTACCTGCGCGGCTACGCGCATGCCTTTATCAACATGTTCGCGCCGCACCTGTCGCGCGATACCGTGACCAGCGCGCTGACCGAGCAGGAACGCCAGGCGCTGGCCGCCTGAGTCCCGCCCCCAGGCGACGTGCCCGGCACCTGCCGGCGCGCCGTCCGCCCCGGCACGCGGCCGTTCGCGCCCCGTGCCCGCCGTTCGTCGCAAGAGTCTTTCTTCAGACCCGTGTGAGGGGTAAAGTCCTTGCACGTGCCGCGCATCGCCAGAACCGCGTGCGTGACCGTGTACCGCAGCGCAACAAATAATGCGCGCGGCTGCCTGCCCAGGGCTGTCCAGGTTTGGGCGAGGGCTAGGAAAGAGGGGCAAGGGAGAGAGACCATCATGCGCGACGAACCGCTGCTGCGCTGGCAGTGGCGCGGCTATGGCCGCAACCACCAGCATCCCCGCAACCTGCTGCTGCATATCGTGGCCGTGCCGATGTTTATGGCGGGCACGGTGCTGGGCATCTATGGCCTGCTGCACCTGAGCCTGCCGGCGGTGGCGCTGGGGCTGGTGTGCATGGGCATGTCGATGGCCTTGCAGGGCCGCGGCCACCGGCTGGAAGCCAATGCGCCGGAGCCGTTCGCCGGGCCGGCGGATATTGCCGGCCGCATCCTGGCCGAGCAATGGATCACCTTCCCGCGTTACGTGCTGTCCGGCCAATGGTGGCGGGCGCTGACCAGCCGGGGTGCCGGCTGTCCGCCGCAGGGTCCGCCGTCAGCAGGCAACCCATCGGGGCCGGGCGGATGATGCGGCGCATGGCTTGCGTCGTCCGCCACAGCACTTCCCCGCATTGCGTGAGACCCAGTCCACGCTAACATGACCGCCATGGAACGCTGCTTCTCCTCCGTCGCCACCGCCATCCCCTCCCGCCTCACCATCCTCGGGCGCGACCTGCTATTCGTGCTGTGCATGAACACGGTCATCGCCGTGAGCCTGAACTATGGTTTCCAGACCGGCGGCACGCTGTGGCACAACTTTGTCTACAGCCAGCTGATCGGCCTGTCGATCTGGCTGCTGATCGATATCCCGCGCGTGCTGATCTGGTGGAACGACCGGCCGCGCCGCTGGCCCTTCCTGCTGCTGGCCGCGGCTGCGGTGCCGGCCGGCGTGGTGATCGGCAGCTGGTCCACACGCGTGGCGCTGGAACTGCCGCCCAAGTCGATCGCGGAAACCGGCGACATGCTGCGCATGTGCCTGGTGGTGGGCATGCTGGCCTCGGCGTCGATGATCTACTTCTACTGGTCGCGCGAGAAGCTCGCCTACCTGGAGCGCCAGGCGGCGCTGGATGCGCTGCAGCGCGAGGAAGCCGAGAAGCAGCTGGTGCGCGCGCAGCTGATGGCGCTGCAGGCGCAGATCGAGCCGCACTTCCTGTTCAATTCGTTGGCCAACCTGGACGGACTGATCGCGACCGACCCGCCTACCGCGCGCCAGCTCTTGCAGCGCCTGATCGGCTTTTTGCGCATGTCGCTGGCGCATACCCGCGCCGAGCAATGCACGCTGCGCCAGGAGTTCGAGCTGCTGCGCAGCTACCTGGACATCCAGAGCATGCGCTTCGGCCAGCGTCTGTCCTTTGACATCGACCTGCCGCGGGAGCTGGCGAAGGTGGAGATCCCGCCCATGCTGATCCAGCCGCTGGTGGAGAACGCGGTCACGCACGGCATCGAGCCCTGCATGATCGGCGGCCATATCCGGCTGTCGGCGCGCGCTGCCGGCGACGATGCCGTGCAGGTGATCATTGCCGATACCGGCGTGGGCTTTGGCCATACCTCCGGCAAGGGCTCGGGCCTTGGCATCACGCACGTGCGCGAGCGGCTGGCGCGGATCTTCGGCGCGGCCGCCAGCATGCAGATGGAAGAAAACACGCCGCGGGGCGTGGTGGTGCGGCTGACGTTGCCGCTGACGCGGCCGGCCGATGCACCGACCCTTACCCAGACGGTCACCAGCACCAGCGTGCCGGAGGGCATGCCGGTATCGGCGCCAGCGATGCCGCGACCCTGACTTCCGCGCCCCTGACAAGAACAACAGGCACCGCCACGAGCGGTGCCACCGATAGCGCAGGACCACGCCCCCACGTCCCTCATGACCCCGACCCTGTTGATTGCTGACGACGAAGCGCTGCTGGCGCGCGTGCTGGAATCCGAACTGAAGTCGCTGTGGCCCGAGGCCCGTATCGTTTCCGTGGTCCACGACGGCATGGCCGCGCTCGCCGCTGCACGCGAGCACCAGCCGCGCGTGGCCTTCCTGGATATCCGCATGCCGGGCATGAGCGGCATGGACGTGGCGCGCGAGCTGATCGAGTTCGATAAGCCGCCGCTGGTGGTCTTTGTCACCGCGTACGACCAGTTTGCGCTGGAGGCCTTCGAGCAGGCTGCAGTGGACTATGTGCTCAAGCCGGTGCAGCGCGAACGGCTGGAGGCCACGGTGAGCCGCCTCAAGGCGCGGCTGCAGACCGATGCCGACGCCGCCGATGCGGCGGACGATGACGAGTCCGGCGACGCCATGCAAGATACCGACCGCCTCGGGCAGTTGCTGGCGCGCCTGGAATCGCTCGAGCACGCCACCCCCGGCGCGCCGCAGCGGCAGTACCTGCGCTTTATCAAGGCGCTGGTGGGGCAGGAGGTGCGCATCATCCCCGTGGACGAGGTCATATACCTGGAAGCCACCGACAAGTATGTCAATGTGGTTTCCAGCAACGGCGAAGCCCTGATCCGCACCAGCCTGCGCGAGCTGACGCAGCAGCTGGACCCGGAACGCTTCTGGCAGGTCCACCGCGGCACGGTGGTCAACATCACCTGCGTGGCCAGTGCGGTCAACCAGTCGCTGGGCCGGCTGTCGCTGCGGCTGCGCGACCGGCCGGAACTGCTGCCGGTGGCGCGCCAGTACGCGCACCTGTTCAAGCAGATGTGAGGGATGCCGTCGGGTGGCGCCACAGCCACCTGGCTGCAGCGAAGGGCGGTTTTCCTCTATGATGCGGGCTTCGGCCCGCATTTTTCTTGCCTCCCGCGCCGCACCTCGCCGCAAAGCCCAACACCGCCAGCGCCATGTCTTCAGCCGCCCTCGATCCCACCCGCAATCCCCTTCGTCATGACGCCCAGGTGATCGGGCTGGTAGGGCTGGCGCACGGGGTCTCACACTTCTATCACCTGCTGCTGGCGCCGCTGTTCCCGTGGATCAAGGCGGAATTCGGCCTGAGCTATGCCGAGCTGGGATTGCTGATGACGGTGTTCTTTGCCGTGTCGGCGGTGGTGCAGACCGCGTCGGGCTTCGTGGTGGACCGCTTTGGCGCACGGCCGGTGCTGTTCGCCGGCCTGGCCTTCCTGGGCAGCGCGGCACTGCTGCTGTCGACCAGCGGGGGCTACGCCGCGCTGCTGTTCGGCGCGGCGGTGGCGGGCCTGGGCAACGGCGTATTCCATCCGGCCGACTTCACGCTGCTGAACAAGCACGTGTCGCAGCCGCGGCTGGGCCATGCCTTCTCGGTGCACGGCATTTCCGGCAACCTCGGCTGGGCCGCGGCGCCGCTGTTCCTGGTCACCATTGCCAACCTGGCGAGCTGGCGCGTGGCGCTGGCGGCGGCCTCGGCGGTGGCCTTCATCGTTCTGGCCGTGCTGGTGGTGCTGCGCCACGTGCTGGACCCGCGCGAAGTGCGCGATGCCGTGGGGCGGCCCGCTGCCAAGGCCGCCGGCGGCAGCCTGCTGGGCTTCCTGCGGCTGCCGCAGGTGTGGGTGTGCTGGGCGTTCTTCCTGCTGACCACGTTCTCGGCCGCCGGCATCCAGAGCTTTGCGCCGACCGCGCTGACCTACCTGTACGGCATGCCGTTCACGCTGGCCACCGCGTCATACACCATCTACATGCTGTGCAGCGCCGGCGGCATGATCGTCGGCGGCTTTGCCGCCAGCCGCACCAGCAACCATGACCGGCTGATCGCGGTCAGCTTCACCGTGTCGGGCCTGATGGCGGTGCTGGTCGGACTGAACCTGGTGCCAGGGCTGCTGGTGCCGGTTCTGATGGGCGTGATCGGCTTTGGCGCCGGTACTGCCGGCCCCTCGCGCGACCTGCTGGTGCGCGCAGCCGCGCCGGCGGGCGCTACCGGGCGGGTCTATGGCGTGGTCTATTCCGGGCTCGATATCGGCCTCGCGTGCGGCCCGCTGTTCTTCGGCGCGCTGATGGACGCGCGGCTGCCGGCCTGGGTGTTCTTTATGATCGGCGGCTTCCAGCTGCTGTCGATCTTCACCGCGGTGACCGTGGGCAACGGCAACCGCTCGCGCCGTGGCGCGGCGGCTTCGGCCGCCTGACTGCCGTCGGCGCGCGCCGCCCCCTGGTGTCGCTGGCCGCGCACCGCGTTCCGATTCGTGTTTCGTTCTTGCCTTGCCTGAGGATGCATCCATGACTGCCACGCCGGCCATTCCCGCTGAACAGAAGGACTCCGCCCAGGGCACGCCGCTGCCGGGCGGCCATATCCTGGTCGATGCGCTGCTGGCGCACGGCGCCGAACTGGCGTTCGGCGTGCCGGGCGAAAGCTACCTGGCGGTGCTCGACGGGTTCTACCTCCGCCGCGACCAGCTGCGCTTCATCATCTGCCGCCAGGAGGGCGGGGCCGCGGTCATGGCCGAGGCCTACGGCAAGCTGACCGGCCGGCCGGGGCTGGCCTTCTGCACGCGCGGGCCGGGCGCCACCAATGCCAGCATCGGCGTGCACACGGCCTTCCAGGACTCGACGCCGATGATCCTGTTTATTGGCCAGGTCGGCACCGACTTCATGGACCGCGAGGCCTTCCAGGAGATCGACTACCGCCGCATGTTCGGCCAGATGGCCAAGTGGGTGGCGCAGATCGACCGGGTCGAACGCATCCCCGAGTACATCGCGCGCGCCTACCAGACCGCCACCTCGGGCCGCCCGGGACCGGTGGTGCTGGCACTGCCTGAGGACATGCTGGCGCAGACCGCGAGCGTGCCGCAGCTGCGCCCTTATCAGCGCGTGATGAGCTGGCCCGGCGACGCCGACGTGGCGCGCCTGACCGAGATGCTCAACGCCGCCGAACGTCCCTTCGTGCTGGCCGGCGGCAGTGGCTGGACGCCGCAGGCGTGCGCCGACCTGCAGGCCTTTGCCGAACACTTCGCGCTGCCCGTGGGCTGCGCCTTCCGGGGCCAGGACCTGTTCGACAACCGCCATCCCAACTATGCCGGCGATGTCGGCATCGGCATCAACCCGGCGCTGGCCGAGCGCATCCGCAATGCCGACCTGGTGCTGGCGATCGGCCCGCGCCTGGGCGAAATGACCACCGGGGGCTATGCGCTGATCGCCGCGCCGCGCCCCGCGCAGACGCTGATCCATGTGCATGCCGGCGCGGAAGAGCTGGGCAGCGTCTACCAGGCCGACCTGATGATCCAGGCGTCGATGCCCGCCATCGCCGCGCGCCTGGCCGGCCTGCAGCCAGCCACCACGCCGCGCTGGAAAGCGTGGACCGAGGCCGCGCATGCCGACTACGAACGCTACCTGCAGCCGCCCGCGTTCACGGGGCAGGGCGTCGACATGGCCGAGGTGATCCGCACGCTGGACCAGATGCTGCCGGCCGATGCCGTGGTGACCAACGGCGCCGGCAACTATGCCAGTTGGCTGCATCGCTATTTCCACTACCGCCCGTATGCGAGCGGCGCACGCGGGCAGCTCGCGCCGACCAGCGGTGCGATGGGCTACGGCGTGCCCGCAGCGGTGGGCGCCAAGATCGCCTTCCCGCAGCGCACTGTGGTGGCGCTGGCCGGCGACGGCTGCTTCCTGATGAACGGCCAGGAGCTGGCCACGTCGATGCAGTACCAGGCGCCGGTGGTGTTTATCGTCGTCAACAACGGCATGTACGGCACCATCCGCATGCACCAGGAGCGCGAGTACCCGGGCCATGTCTCGGGCACCGAACTGCATAACCCCGACTTTGCCGCGCTGGCGCGTGCCTACGGCGCGCGCGGCGAGATCGTGACCACCACCGCGGCGTTCGCGCCGGCCCTGCGCGAGGCACTGGCCGCGCCGGTCTCGACGCTGATCGAGATCCGCGTCGACCCGGACGTGATCACGCCGCGCACCACGCTGAGCGCGATCCGCGCGCAGGCGCTTGCCAGCCGGCAGGACTGAGGCCGCGCGGCAGGCCGAATTCTTTCCCATCCCATCAGGAGACCATCGATGAAGCCTGTCACCACCGACCTGTGCGACGCGCATGAAGACCGCCTTGCCGACGGCACCCTACGCGTCATGGCGCCGGTGTTCCGAGCCTTTGGCAAGCAGATCGCCTTTGCCGGCCCCGCGGCCACGCTCAAGGTGTTCGAAGACAACTCGCTGGTGCGCACCGCGCTGGAAGCGCCGGGCCAGGGCAGGGTGCTGGTGATCGACGGCGGCGGCTCGCTGCGCTGCGCGCTGGTGGGCGGCAATCTCGGCCTGCTGGCGGAGAAGAACGGCTGGGCCGGCATCGTCGTCAACGGCTGCATCCGCGATACCGCCGAGCTGGACGGGTGCGATATCGGCATCCGCGCGCTGGCCGCGCATCCGCAGAAAAGCCAGAAGCGCAACGTCGGCGAAATCGATGTCGCGCTGCAGATGCCTGGTGCAGTGGTGCGCCCCGGCAACTGGATCTATGCCGACGCCGACGGCGTGCTGGTCTCCGACGAGCAACTGGAGAGCTGAGCATGCCGCGCGTCTTTGTCTACGGCACGCTGCGCGCGGGCGAGGTCAATGACCTGAACGCCGCCGCGCAGCGCCACGGCATTGCCTTGCCCACGCTGCTGGGCACGGCCACGGTGGCAGGCAGGCTGTATGACTTCGGCAGCTATCCCGGGCTCGTGCTTGACGACACGGCCTGCCCGGTAGTGGGCGATATCTACGACGTTGCCGACGCGCTGGTGCCGGTGCTCGACGAGATCGAGGAGGTTTATCCCGGCCAGGCCACCCTGTTCGTGCGCGAAGAGCGGGCCGTGCTGCTGGAGGGGCGGCCTGAGACCTGTCTGCTGTATCCGGTGGGCGATTCGGCGGTCACGGCATTGCCGCGCATCGAAGGCGGCGACTGGGTGGCCTATCGCCGCGCGCGCGACCACGCGGCGGCCTGATACGGACCATCAACCGAAGGGGAGGGCGGTCGTCACGCTGACCGGCGGCGGAACCTGATGACGCTTGCTGGCATCACGTCTACGCCACGCAGATGCCGGGTACCGCTACCTTCTGGAACAGGTGTGGAGAAGCAACGGCCGAGGACGGATAGGCCGAAAGCTTTGCCCTGAACTCCGGATGCATGAATGCAGCCCGGAAATGAGCGTTCGATTCCCAGACGGCGTAGTTGAGATAGGTCGGGCTCTCACCGAGCGCGCGGTGAAGCTGGGTCGAGATGAAGCCCGGCTGCCGCTTCATGACGCACGCATCGTCTTGCCAGGCCTGGAGGAAGGTTTCCTCGTCGGCCTCGTCCATGGTGAAGACATTCACCAGCACCACGGGGGAGGCTTCAAGTGTGAGCTGACGTTCAATCGGAAAAGCTGGGTCGAGGGGGCGGATCAGAGGCATGACAGGCTCCTTCATGACTGTGGCGGGTATGACGGAAGCTTGTACCATTGACATCATGATGTCAATACGGAATCATGGATGTAAATTAGTAATGTGTTGACAAATGCGCAAGACTAAGCGAACCGCAGCCGGAACCGTGTTGACAGACCTCATTCTTGACCTGTTCAGGCTCAACAACCGCATCGTGTCGGCGGGAGACAGGCTGGTCGCCGAGCTGGGGTTGACGAGTGCTCGCTGGCAGATTCTCGGCACCATCGCTGCGGCAGAGCGGCCGCAGCCAGTCGCGTGGCTTGCACGCGATATGGGCGCGCATCGCCAGAACGTCCAGCGCATCGTCAATGACCTGGCCAAGGAGGATCTGGTCGCCTTTGCGCCCAATCCGCACCACCGGCGGGCACCACTCGTCGTGCTGACGGACGAGGGGAAGCAGGCGTTCGAGGCTGCCATGCATCGGCAAGCGCCCTGGGTCAACATGCTCTCGGAAGGACTCCAGGTGGCGGACATCGAGACGACGCACAAGGTCTTGACGGCGCTGCGCCGGAAACTGGAGGGAGACAAGGATGCTGAGGAGCAGGAGTGATCGCTGGCAGTCTCGGCTACCGGCTGAGCTTCAGACAAGCGGCGCCAATTACCGGCGCCGCTTTCTTTTGCCTACTATGGCCAATGACGACATTGCGCTTTTCGCCGATTTTTCACGATGTGGAAAGACGTTTTGGACCGCAAAAATACATGGATTGCGGAGCACAAGAGCATTTCTCATGATGAAAGATTTTGTCCCGCATCGTGAAATAAACTTGGCAAGTTATTGAATTTAATGAGAAAAAAACTAAGCGGTAACTGCAGATCAGGGTTGTTGCAACGCGGGACGGTTCCCTACACTCTTATATAAGACACATGACTTGAGACGCAAAAAAGACCCCACGCGGGCAGCGCCTCCAAGGCAGGTGATCAAGAGATTCTCAGCCATCCCCAAACAGCTTCAGGAGAGTGACCATGAACCGCCAAGAACAGATCCAGGCCCTGCAGAAAGACTGGGATACCAATCCCCGCTGGAAGGGTATCAAGCGCAACTTCACCGCCGAAGACGTCGTGCGCCTGCGTGGTTCGGTCCAGGTCGAGCACACTCTGGCTCGCCGCGGCTCCGAAAAGCTGTGGAACCTGCTGCACACCGAGCCGTTCGTCAACTCGCTGGGCGCGCTGACCGGCAACCAGGCCATGCAGCAAGTGAAGGCCGGCCTGAAGGCCATCTACCTGTCGGGCTGGCAAGTCGCAGGCGACGCCAACCTGGCTGGCGAAATGTATCCCGACCAGTCGCTGTACCCCGCCAACTCGGTGCCGCAAGTCGTTAAGCGCATCAACAACACCTTCCAGCGCGCCGACCAGATCCAGTGGAGCGAAGGCAAGGGCGACACCGACTTCTTCGCCCCGATCGTGGCTGACGCCGAAGCCGGCTTCGGCGGCGTGCTGAACGCGTTTGAACTAATGAAGTCGATGATCGAAGCGGGCGCCGCCGGCGTGCACTTCGAAGACCAGCTCGCTTCGGTGAAGAAGTGCGGTCACATGGGCGGCAAGGTGCTGGTGCCGACCCGCGAAGCCGTCGCCAAGCTGACCGCTGCCCGCCTGGCCGCCGACGTCTCGGGCGTGCCGACCCTGGTGATCGCCCGTACCGACGCCGAGGCCGCGGACCTGCTGACCTCGGACGTGGACGAGAACGACAAGCCGTTCTGCACCGGCGAGCGCACCGTGGAAGGTTTCTACCGCGTGCGCAACGGCCTGGAGCAGTCGATCTCGCGCGCCCTGGCCTACGCTGAAGTGGCTGACCTGGTGTGGTGCGAAACCGGCAAGCCGGACCTCGAGTTCGCCAAGAAGTTTGCCGAAGCCGTGCACGCCAAGTTCCCGGGCAAGATGCTGGCCTACAACTGCTCGCCGTCGTTCAACTGGAAGAAGAACCTGGACGACGCCACCATCGCCAAGTTCCAGAGGGAACTGGGCGCGATGGGCTACAAGTTCCAGTTCATCACGCTGGCCGGCTTCCACTCGCTGAACTACTCGATGTTCAACCTGGCCTACGGCTACGCCCGCAACCAGATGAGCGCGTTCGTGGAACTGCAGGAAGCCGAGTTCAAGGCAGCCGAGAAGGGCTTCACCGCGGTCAAGCACCAGCGCGAAGTCGGCACCGGCTACTTCGACGCCGTGACGCAGACCATCGAAGGCGGCCAGTCGTCGACGACCGCACTGAAGGGTTCGACCGAAGACGAGCAGTTCTTCGAAGACAAGAAAGTGGCCTGACTCTCCTGGTCACCTCCGCCGGGTCGTGGGGCCCGGCGGTAAAGGAAGCGTGCGACCATCACGCTTTCTCATTAGGCGCCGCGCCGTTCTCTCTCAGGGACGGCGCGGTTTTTTTTTGTGCGGCGGCACACAGAAATATGAGTGAAATGCAATAAATTGTCATATTCGTCGAAATGTTGCATTTGGGTGATTCCATCCGGCGGGCAGATGGAATAGAGTGCCGGAGCCTTTGTCGGCACTTTCCGAGCCACCCATCAAGAAGAACATCATGAAAGCACCTCTCTCTTTCGCGACCCTGGCCGCCGCGGCCGCGCTGCTGGCCGGCTGTGCCGGCGGCACCCCCACCAACCTCGACGGCGTGCTGTCCGCCGGCACCTCGCTGGCCAAGGCCGCCACGCTGAGCGATGCCGACGTCAAGAGCCTGTCCGACCAGGCCTGCGCCGAGTCCGACAAGACCAACAAGATCGCCGCCGCCAACAGCACCTACAACAAGCGCCTGGTCAAGATCATGAGCGGGCTGAAGAACAGCGACGTGCCCAACGTCAACGCCAAGGTCTACCTGACCAAGGACGTCAACGCCTGGGCCATGGCCAACGGCTGCGTGCGCGTCTACAGCGGCCTGATGGACATGATGACCGACGACGAAGTGCGCGGCGTGCTGGGCCACGAACTGGGCCACGTGGCGCTGGGCCACACCAAGAAGGCCATGCAGGTCGCCTACACCGCCACGGCCGCACGCGGCGCGGCAGCCGCGGCCGGCAACGGTGCGGTGACGGCACTGTCGCAGTCGCAACTGGGCGAGCTGGGCGAGAAGCTGATCAACGCGCAGTTCTCGCAGGCGCAGGAAAGCGCGGCGGATGACTACTCGTTCGACCTGCTGACCAAGAACAAGGCCAACACGCGCGGCCTGGTGACGGCGTTCCAGAAGCTGGCCAAGCTCGACGGCGGCAAGTCCAGCATGTTCTCGTCGCACCCGGGCTCGGAAGACCGCGCCAAGCATATCGAGCAGCGCATCAGCAAGGCTTCGTAAACGGTGTTGCGCAAGACTGGAGGCCGGCAGAGGTGAGCTGACGTAGTAAACTGGCCGGTTTGGAAGCGTGTTTCGAGAGGGCTGGGTTCTGTGTTGCACAGGGCTCAGCCCTTATTCTTTTCTAGGGAACGGGCACTAGTTGCGCCTGCGTGAAGTGGCCGGCTCAAATAAGGGATTAACTTTAAACAGTCAATCAGATAATTCCCATTTTTCGGTTTCGTAGCAATATTACGATCTTTGACATTCTCATTACCATGGTTTGGATATAGTCGCGGCAAGTCAGTCCTAATGCCGTTGTCCAGCCATGAATCGCCGTTGCTACCGTCTTGTTTTCAACCGGGTTCGCGCCATGTTGATGGCGGTCGAGGAATCGGCTGCCAGTCATGGCACCGGCCCTCGCGCCGGAGCACGCAGCAACGGCATGTCTGCTGCCCGCAGCGTTGCGAGATTTGCGCTGCAAGCGGTAACGCTGGCGGTCTGGTGCATGTCAGGCCTGCCCATGGTGGCCGGTGCGCAGGTCGTTGCGGACCCGGCTTCTGTTAATCGGCCCTCGGTCGCGCAGACCGCGAATGGTTTGCCGCAGGTCAATATCACGCGGCCTTCCGCCGCCGGTGTTTCGGTCAATGCCTACACGCAATTCGACGTACCGAAAGCCGGCGTCATACTCAATAATTCCCCGACCATCGTAGCCACCCGGCAGGCGGGTTATATCAACGGCAATCCAAACCTGCTGCCAGGTGGTTCCGCCAGGATTATCGTCAACCAGGTAACCAGCACGCTGCCCAGCCAGTTGCGCGGCTATCTTGAAGTCGCGGGGCCGCGCAGCGAGGTGGTGGTGGCCAACCCCAACGGCATCCTGGTCGATGGCGCGGGCTTCATTAACACCAGCAGGGCCACGCTGACCACGGGCGTACCGGTCTTCGGCGGCGCCGGCAGCCTGGATGCCTACCGCGTCACCGGCGGCCAGATCACCGCGCAGGGCGCCGGGCTCAACGTCGCCAGCGTCGACCAGGTCGACCTGATCGCGCGCGCGGTGTCGGCCAATGCTTCGCTGTACGCCAACCAGCTGAACGTCATTGCAGGCGCCAACCAGGTCGACCGGGCCACGCTTGCCGCGACGCCGATTGCGGGCGCCGGCACTGCGCCTGCGTTGGGCATCGACGTAAGCCAACTGGGCGGCATGTATGCCAACAAGATCCTGCTGGCCTCCACCGAGAACGGTGTCGGCGTTTCAACGCGGGGCGTGCTGGCCGCGCAGGCGGGCGAGCTGACCCTGACCTCGCAAGGGCGGCTGGTGCTGGCCGGGCAGACTAATGCAAGTGGCAACCTGGCGATTTCCGCACGCGATGGCATCGAGCAGACGGGCACCACCTATGGCGCGCAATCGGTGGCCGTCAGCACTTCAGGCACGCTTGCCAACAGTGGCACGCTGGCGGCGCAACAGGCGCTGACGGTTGCCGCAGGCAGCATCGGCTCCGGCGGCACGCTAGGCGCCGGGGTCAACGCCGATGGTACGGTGGGGCAGCACGGCGATCTCAACCTGTCGACTACCGGCTCCCTGTCGGCCACCGGCCGAAACGTGGCAGGTGGCAATGCCAGCGTGCAGGGTGCGTCGGTCAGCCTGGCCGGCAGCCAGACCTCGGCCAATGGCAGTCTGAACCTCGCTGCCAGTAGCGGCGACGTTGATCTCAGCGGCGCCACGACGACCGCTGGCGGTTCCCTCATCCTCAGCGCTCATGACGCGCTGGTCAACGATAACGGCCGCGTGGTCAGCGGCGGCGCTGCCACCATCGCAGCCGGCAGCGTATCGAACCAGTCCGGCCAGATCGTGTCGCAAGGCGCCACGGGGTTCCAGACTGTCGGCGGCGTGAACAACACGCAAGGAACGGTGCAGGCGGGCGGGGCACTCACGATTGGCGCTGGCTCGGTCGACAATACGGCTGGACGCCTGGTCTCGATGAATGCGGACGGACTTGCGATCACCACGAGCGGCGCGCTGACGAACGCTGCTGGCACGACTGCCGCCGGCGCCGAAGGCGGCGTCATCGGTGGCAACGGCGGGCTGCAGCTCGCAGCCGGGGCGCTGACCAATCATGGCCAGATCAACGCCCAGGGCGACGCCAGCCTGCTTGCGCTGGCGCTCGACAACGACGGCGGCAGCGTCACCGCGGCCAGCGCGCTGACCACCTCGATCGCAGGCAGCGCCAGCAACCGGCAGGGCACGTTGTCGGGCGGTGCGCTCACGATGACGGCCGCATCGCTGGACAACGCCGGTGGCCGGATCGAAGGCAACCAGCTCGCCATCGATACCACGGGCGATGTGGACAACCGCGCCGGCACCATCAGGCAATACGGGCAGGCAGATGCAACCGTCCATGCCGGCGGCCGCCTCGACAACACCGGCGGCACCATCACCGCCAACGGCAGGAACCTGAGCGTTGCCGCACGGAGCATTGCCAACGACGGCGGCAAGGTAAGCCATGCCGGCACCGGAACCCTGGCGGTCCGCAGTGATGGCGCCTTGTCCAATGCCGGCGGCGTGTTCGAGACCAACGGCGACCTTGCCATCGAGGCCGCCACGCTTGCCAATACGACCGGCGTGCTTTCGGCTCAGCGCAAGGCTACGCTCACGACCCAGGGCGACCTGCTCAGCCGGCAGGGCACGATCTATGGCGGCACGGGCCTTTCCGTCACGAGCCAGGGCCAGATCGACAGCACCTCCGGCTCGATCCAGACGAGCGGCGATCTGGCGGTTGCCGCCGCCGGCGCATTGGTCAACGCGGGCGGCACGCTGACCGCTAACGGCCTGCACAGCCAGATGGACGTCTCCGCCGCGAGCGTCGACAACAATGCGGGCCGGCTGGCCAATGCCGGCGATGGCGCCACCACGGTGGCTTCCGCTGGCGGCATCGCCAACGCCGGCGGCGTGCTCGGCGGCAACGGCAGCGTTGCTATCGATGCGCAGGATCTCGACAACACGGCCAATGGAAAGGTCGCGGCAGGCGGCGCACTCGCACTCAATGTCACGCGCCGCGTGGATAACCGTGGCGGCAGTCTCTATGGCGGTGGCGGGCTGGCGTTCGACCAGGGCGGCGCGGCCCTGGCCAACGACGGCGGCTCGCTGCTCGGCGGGCAGGATGTCAGCGTCAATGTCACATCGTTGACGAACCAAGGGGGCAAGGTCCAGGCCAACCGCGACATCGCAGTGAAGGGTGCGGTGAGCGGCAGCGGCGAGATGACGGCGGGGCATGACTTGTCGCTGGATGTCGTCGGCGACTACACCAACGATGCCGCCAACAAGCTGCGCGCCGATCGCGATATGCGAATTGCGGCGACCGGCACGGTAACCAACACGGCGACGCTGGACGCGGTGGGCAACCTGACCGTGCATGGCAACAGCGTAGTGAACGCGGCCGGCGCGAAGCTCAACTCCGCGTCGACTACCGTCGAAGCCGACGACACGATCACCAATGCCGGCCGTATCGAAGGCGATGCCGTGCAGATGCAGAGCGCCACGTCGTCCAATACCGGGACGATCATCGGCAATACGGTCAGGCTTCAGGCTGCCGACATCAGCAACAGCGGCAGTGCCGCCATTGTGGCGGCCGCCCGGGACCTGAAAGTCTATGCGTCGAATTCGGTCTCGAACGTCGACGGAGGCACCCTCTACAGCGCCGGCAACCTGGAAATAGCGCGCGACGGCACGCGCGATGCCGATGGCATGCTGGCCAACCAGGTCAACGTGCTAAACAATCGCTCGGCGACGATCGAAGCCGATGGCGATATCGATATCGCCGCGCGCACTGTCAACAATAGCCGTACCAGTATCGTGACCGAGGCAGGCACGCCGGTGGAGACGGCACGGCAGACGCTGTCGGCATGGACCGCGGGCATTGCCGATACGACGTCGCACCAGAGCCTGACATTCCCGCAATGGAACTGGAATGGCGAAAACGCCCCGGTCAGCGCTGGCATGATGTACGCGCTCGCCACACCGTTGACGGTAGAGGTGCCGAAGTCCCAGGTGGCCAGCCTCGATACCACTGCGAAAACGCTGTCGCTCACACAGCCTCTGACCGAGGAATGGCTGATCTACGCGGGCGGCACCACCTGCAATGACAGCGACTGCCAGACCTCCCCGCCGCTGATCGGCATGCGCCAGATCGGCACCAACCCGGTCCAGTACTACCAGGGTATCGAAGATACCGGCACGACCTACAAGATCACGTTCTGGCCTGACTGGGACCCGGCCACGCAGATCCGCCCGGACGAGGTGCGCATTCGCTTCGACCTGGGTAAGGACAGCCACGATTACAGCGAGATTTCGCGCACGGTTGTCACCACCACGGCCACCGACCGGCTGGTCAGCGCCACCGACCCGGCCAGGATCCAGGCCCGCGGCGCAATCCGCATCAATAGCGACGGCGGCACCATCCTCAACCAGTCATCGACCATGGCCGCCGGCAGCGACCTGGTGCGCCGCGCGATCGGCGGCTCGGTGCAGGATACGGGCACGGCGCTGCAGCAGTCGGTCAGCACGACCGAGACCTCGACCTTCTACTGGCACCAGAAGAGCGGCCGTAACAACGACACTCAGGTGGTCCCCTATCCGACCACGCCGCAGGCACCGACCACGGTGCTGGCACTGCCGGCCATCGCGTCATCCAACCAGGCCGTGCAGACCACGGCGCAGGATGTCTCCGTGACGACGGTCGATCGCGTCGGCCAGACCGTGACCGGCAGCGGCGTGAATGGTGGTGGCGCCACCGGCGGGCAGGTTGGCGCGGCCAGTGGGCAGACCAGCCGGCCGCAAACAGTAGGCACGGCGCAGGGCGGCATGTCGAGCCTCACGCTGCCGACCAACGGACTTTTCACATACCGCACCGCGCCGGGGGATACCTACCTGATCGCCACCGACCCGCGCTTTACCCAATACAAGTCGTTTATCTCGAGCGACTACATGCTCGGCGAGCTCGGGCTCGATCCGCAGAAGATCCAGAAGCGGCTCGGCGATGGCTTCTACGAAGAGAAGCTTGTCCGCGACCAGGTCACCGCGCTGACCGGCCGCACCTTCCTGGCCGGCTACACCGACCAGCTCGACGAGTTCAAGGCCCTGATGAGCAACGGCGCCACCTATGCCAGGGCCTTCAACCTGACGCCCGGCATCGGCCTCTCCGATGACCAGATGCGCCAACTGACCACGGACATGGTGTGGCTGGTGTCGCAAGACGTCACGCTGCCGGACGGCAGCCGCCAGTCCGTGCTGGTGCGCAAGCTGTACCTGGCGCAGGCCAGCACGGTGGATCTTAACGACACCGGGGCACTCGTCCTGGGCAAGACGGTGGCAGTCAACGCGACCGGCAATGTCGAGAACAGCGGTCGCATCGTTGGCGATCTGGCGACGCAGGTGATCGGCAATGACATCGTCAATCGTGGCGCCATGGGCAGCCTCAATGGCGGGACCACTGCCGTGCAGGCCGCGCAGGATGTGCGCAACCTGGGTGGGCGCATTGCCGGCCAGGATGTGCTGGTGGCGGCGGGGCGCGATGTGGTCAACGAATCGCAGACCATCGAGGCGGTGCAGACGCTGGGCAACGGCTACCGCGCCGGAGCTACCGGTATCGGTTCGGTGGCGGGGATCTCGTCGACAGGGACTACTGCGGTGCTGGCCGGGCGCGATATCAGTCTGCGTGGCGGTGCAATTGATGCTGGGGGCAGTGCGCTGCTGGCAGCCGGGCGGGATTTGGATGTTGGCACGGTGGCGATCGGGACCACGCAGGATGCTGTCTCGCGTGATGGGCAGAGCTATAGCCATGACAAGACGACAACGAATGTTGGCAGCATCATCCAGGCCGGTGAAGACGTTGTCGCAATAGCCGGGCGCGATGCGACCATGACTGGTTCGACAATGGACGCCGGAGGCAATATTTCGCTGGTGGCGGCACGCAATACCACCGTGACGGCGGCAATGGACACGCATACCCACAGCGAGGGCTCGATGGGTGGCAAGGGTGCGGAATACAAGCAGTCATCCTATGACGAAACTGCTACCGGAAGCGTTGTGCAGGCGGGCAAGAACGTGACGTTGGCGGCGGGTCAGGATGGCGCGGTCAATGCGTCGCTCCAATCGAGGGGCATTCAGCCGACCGAGGCATCATCCGACAACAAGGGCAACGTGAGCGTGCTGGGCTCGAGTGTAACGACCGGTGGACAGTCCGGCGGCGGCGCGGCGCAGCTGATAGCTAGCGGTGACGTCACCGTAGGCACGGTCAGTGAGACGCACGACTCACAGTATTGGATGGAAAGCAGGCGTTCCGGCTTCATGTCGAAGGAGCAGACCACGAAGGAACGCAGTGGGCAGCAAAGCGTCGCGGTTGGCTCGGTCGTATCGGCCGACAGCGTCACGGGCAGCGCCGGACGCGACCTGACCATCGCCGGCTCCACGGTAGCTGCCACACATGATGTGAGCCTGGATGCAGGCCGCGATCTCACCATCACCACCACGCAGAGCACTAGCTCAAGCCACAGCTTCGAGCACACCACCAAGTCGGGCTTTGGTGCCACCGGCTCTGGCCTCTCTTACGGCAACCGTGACCAGAAGGATACTGTCAACGACAGTGCCGTCACGCAGACGGCCAGCCTGGTTGGCAGCACGGATGGCAGCGTCCATATGAAGGCAGGCAGCACGCTGAGGGTTACGGGCAGTGAACTGATCGCTGCGCAGGACATTACCGGCATTGGTGCCGATGTGACTATCGAAGCGGCCAAGGGTACTCAGCACCACGATGAGACGCATGAGGTGAAGCAAAGCGGTTTCACGCTGGGCGTGTCGGGCGGTGTCGTCGGCGCGGCCGTCAATGCGGGGAACAAGATCAGTTCAGCGGGCAAGAGCCAGGACGGGCGCGCTTCGGCACTGTGGGGCATGGCGGCAGCGCGCGATGCGTTCGATGCCGGTAGCGCGCTGGCGGGCGGCGCGAACCCGACTGCCGGGGCAGCGGTGACGCTCTCCTGGGGTACGAGCCAGAGCAAGCAGACCCTCACGGAGGACAACGCCACGCACACCAGCTCGCGCGTCACGGCGGGCGGCAAAGCGGTCTTTGCGGCGACCGGTGTCGACACCAATGGCAACCAGACAGCGGGCGACCTGAATGTCGTGGGTTCGGACATTTCGGCTGCCAAGGTCGGGCTGACTGCCAGGAACGACGTGAATATCGTCTCAGCGACCGATACGGAGGAGAGCCACAGCACCAACAAGTCGAGCAGTGCGAGCGTCGGCATCTCGTATGGCACGCAGGGCTTTGGTGTATCAGCCTCGGGGTCCAAGGCCAAGGGCAATTCGGATAGCGTTGGCGCCACCCAGGTCAACAGCCATGTGAGAGGCAGCGATGCCGTCTCCATCGAGTCGGGGAACGACACCAATATCCTCGGCGGCGTTGTGAGCGGCGGGAAGGTATCGGCAGATGTTGGCGGCGACCTGAACATCGCCAGCCGGCAGGATACGCAGGAAATGCATGCTCGCCAGCAAAGCATGGGCGGTGGTTTCAGCATCAGCCAGGGCGGTGGCTCGGCCAGTTTCTCGGCGTCCAGCGGCAAAGCCGATGGCAGCTATGCCAATGTGAGCGAACAATCCGGGATCCGCGCTGGGGATGGCGGCTTTGACATCACTGTCAAGGCCAACACTGACCTGAAGGGTGCCGTCATCGCAAGCACGGCCACGCCGGAGAAGAACAATCTGACTACCGGCACGCTGACGTGGAGCGATGTGCAGAACCACTCCGACTTCAGTGCCACCTCGGGTGGCATCGCAGCGGGTGGTGCGTTTGGAAGCCCGGTCGGTCAGAGCAACAGTGGTCTTACCTCCGGGAGCAACACGGCTGGCGTCGGCCTGATGGTGCCGCAACACGAGAGCGGCAGTCAGCGCGGCACTGCACAGGCTGGCGTATCGGCTGGGACGATCGTGATCACCGATCCGGCCAGCCAGGCACAGGATCTGGCAAGCCTGAATCGGGATACCACCAATACCAACGGCACGGTGGGCAAGAACCCCGACCTCGCCAACATCCTGAGCAAGCAAACTGACGTGATGGCGGCGACGCAGGCCGCGGGCGAGGCGGTCGCAAGGACGGTGGGGGACATAGCGTCCAGCAAGCAGAAGGAAGCGCAGAAGGCCTTCGATCAGGCGAAGGTTGCCTATGAACAGGATCCGAGCGAGGCTAACCGCGCTGCTATGACCGACGCGCAGACGGCCATTGACGGCTGGGGAGAGGGCGGTGGGTACCGCGCAGCGTTGCACGCGGCGGGTGGTGCGCTGGTGGCAGGCATGGGCGGTGGCAATGCCCTGGCCGGGGCGGCAGGTGCAGGAGCCTCGTCGCTGGCGGCGCCCGCGCTTGCTGAGATGGGCAATTCGATGGCTGGTAGCATCGATGCAGGTAATCCCGGGTTGAACGAGGTGCTCGGCAACCTGGCGGCCAACATCGCGGCTGGTGGGCTGGGCGTGTTGGTGGGTGGTGGATCGGGGGCTGCGATGGGGGCGAACGTTGATGCGTATAACCGGCAGTTGCATCCTGACGAACGGAAATGGGCGCAACGTAAGGCACAAGACTTTGTCCAGTATTACAAGGATCAAACAGGAAGAGACCTGACTCCAGAGCAGGCGCAAAATATGTTGCTGGCCAATGGGTATCGCATGGTGGACGCGGTAGCCAGCAAGGGGCCGGGTGGTGATCCTGTTGCAGCGGCCTATATCAGCCAAAACGCCGGAAGCCTGTTCACCGCTACAACGGCGCAGTACAACAACCCGTTCTTGAACGGTAACTCCAATGGGAAGCCCACCCCCGAGCAACTTGCATTGCCCGGGGGAACTGCGACTATCCAGCCCGACTACGTGGCAATCAACCGTTCAGGTGCGGGACTTGCGGCCGGCTCTGCTTTTAATCTTGCCACTGGACAGGTTTATTCGGGCGGTGGTATGACACTGCCTCTGGCTCCAGCAGGCAGCATTATGTGGGGAACGGTCATTAACAAGGGTTCTGATACAGCAAGCTACGGGAGTCAAACAAATGGCTTCCTGGCGGGTGGGGCATACACAGCGTCTGTTCGCTTCGGACTATGTCTAGGAGTGAATCACTCTATAGGTGGAAAGACATCCATTGAATATGGATTTGGAACTCCAGGAATCGGTTTTGGTACGGGAGTTAGCCAATACGTTGGAGGTGGGAGTGGGAAAAGATAAGAATCTACTCTTCTCGGTATTATTTGTTCTACTTATTTGGTGCATCTTTGCCTATTCGTTTAAATCTGGGCCCTCATTGAGGGAAATTCGTGATGCTCGCGAATTTATGTTGATGGATATGCAGGCCCTAATAGCATCAGGTGGTAAAATTGAATTTTACGATCCGGATCGAAAAACAAAACTGGGGCGAGCGGATTTGACTCTGATTATAAGTGCTGATTCGTGGGGGTATGAATTGTCCAATATTTATCAGGCGATAATGTCAGCCAACGGATGGGAAAAAATTGACAATGAGAGCGATAAAATTACTTTTTGCAAGGATGGTGCGTTTGCGTTTATGACCAAGCCCAAGCGGGGCGAAGACGATCATCCTATGAATGGCGTAATTGTCATGGAATTTGACGGAGCAACGCTCAAGCGCTGCCATTATCGCAAGCGTTGAAGCGAGGAAGCCTGAAACAAGGAAGATTAAGGAAGTTCAATTGTTAAAACAAATCCATGTGGGTGTACCAGCTCCCATAACTTTCGGCGTCATGCCATGCGGACATTTGGCTTGGAGTATAGCGTTGGAGGTTGGTGTGGTCATCAAGAGCGCATCCCAGGCTCGTCCCTCTGTTATTAAATCCTGCGAAAAATAGGAGAATCTTATGATGGCGTCTGGTGGCCAAGATGAGGGCACTTGGAAGAAAATGAGTCGTAAAGAAAAGAAATATTATTGGAATTCCCGGCGCCTGTAACGGCACTGGTGGCAGCGGAATAACGCCGGGTGAAGGGGAAGAAAAATGGCGGCGGGTGGTGGGCCTAGCTCCGAGCAATGGGAGAAGATGAGTCGCATGCAGAAAATCATCTACTGTGTATTCGTTGGCTTGGTTTCAATGGTAATTGGCTTTCTCTTGATAAAAAAATTCTTCTTGTAGCGGTGCGATGTTAAATTGTTTGCAAATGCTATAGGCGAATCGTCCGTCCCACTCAGGTAAAATCGCGACTGACTGTGCGTCGAGCATTAGCGCGACTGCGAACCGTTTCTAGATCGGACGGCAAAGCTCGCTCAAAGTGAGGTGATAAATGTGGGTGTCGGTGGCAGTCCGACTCCAGAGGGTTGGCGGGGTATGAGTTGATTCGAGAAGGCCACATATTGCGTCTTAATTGCACCTATTCTCCTTGTGATCATGTGTCGTACGAAAGATGGTTTGCGTAATTGTCACATTGCTTCAATCTGAGAATTAAGTAGAGCAGTCGCTCTTGAAACGAAGAAGATCGGTTTTGGCCGGCGTTTCGTGGGCATGGGAATCGAGCTAACGGGTTACTAAGGGGGTAACACAGGTACACCGGGCGAGCATCACACCGCGCCCGGCTAGCACCATTAGCATTCGTCGTAACAGCATGAAAAGAACAAAATCGTTTGCCACCATCCTGCCCATTGCCGGCATGCTGATGGTTTCGGGATCCCTTCGTGCCCAGGTCAACGCCGCACCAGCACAATCCGCAGCACTCACCAATGCCGAACAAGACCAGCGCACTCGCCAGCAACAGGAAGCCCGCGAGCGCGCCCAGACCGTTCAGGCCCCAGTCGTACGCGCCGCAGACATCGTCCCGGTCGAGTTCCCGCCACTGCCCGCGGAGACGCCATGCTTCCGCATCGACCGCTTCACCCTCGACGTCCCGGCTGACCTGCCCGAGGCATCCCAACGGCAAGGCGCCTCTGCACTGCCGCAAGCCCCATTCGCCTTCGCCCGCACGTGGCTAGACCACTACCAGGGCGCCTGCGTCGGCAAGCAAGGCATCGACCTGCTGGTAAAAGGTGTTTCCCAGGCGATCCTGAGCAAGGGCTACGTCACCACCCGCGTGCTCGTCCCTGAGCAGGATCTGGGTTCCGGCACGCTGCGCCTCGCACTGATCCCCGGTGTGATCGGCGCATTGCGCTTTTCGGAGCCGGATCTGTGGGGCACGTGGACGAGCGCCTTCCCGGCCCGCCCGGGCGACCTGCTGAACCTGCGCGAGCTCGAACAGGGCCTGGAGCAAATGAAGCGCGTGGCGAGCCAGGATGTGGATATGCAGATCGTGCCGACCCGGGCCGCGGGCGTGAGCGATGTGGTGATTGCCGTCAAGCGCCGCAAGCCGTGGACGGTGGTGGCGTCGGTGGATAACTCGGGCACGCGCTCGACCGGCAAATGGCAAGGCAACCTGAGCCTTGGGATCGACAATCCGCTCGGGCTGAACGATCTCTTCAACGTGGGCTACAGCCAGGACCTTGGCTTTTCGAGCAAGGAGCATGGCACGCGCGGCTGGAATGGCTATTACTCGGTGCCATGGGGATATTGGACAGCGACCCTGTCAGCCTATTCGAACAACTATTTTCAGCAGATTGCCGGGGTCAACCAGACTTTCGTCTCCAGCGGTAAGTCAGAGACCGCGGACCTGAAGCTGCATCGGGTGCTCAGCCGCGGCCAGAATGACGTGTTCGGTATGCAGTTTCGCCTGACGCGGCGCTTTGGCAAGAGCTTCATCGAAGACACCGAGATCGCGCAGCAGCGCCGCAACAACACGGTCGTCGAGTTTGGGGTGACGGATCGCCACTACTTCGGCGCTGCGCAGTTTGACGGCAGCCTGGCCTATCGCCAGGGCGTCGGCGGGTTAGGCGCACAGGAGGATGTGCTGGCCGCCGCCGGCGGGCCGACATGGCGCTTTCGCATGGTCGTGGCGGATGCCAATCTTTCGGTGCCATTCAAGCTGGGCGAGCAGTCGCTACGCTATGTCACCACCTTTCACGGCCAGTTCACCAACGACCGCCTGTATTACATCGACTTGCTGACCATTGGCAGCCGCTACACGGTGCGCGGCTTCGACGGTGAAAACCTGCTGGCCGGCGAGCGTGGGTTCTACTGGCGCAATGAACTGCAGGCGCCGCTGGGTGGCAGCGGGCAGGCACTGTACGCGGGCCTGGACTATGGGCGGGTGTTCGGGCCGACCACGGCAGCGCTGGCGGGCACGCAACTCGCTGGTGCGGTGATCGGCCTGCGCGGTGGGCTGGGCTCCCGAATCGGCGCGGTCTCGTATGACCTGTTCGTCGGTACTCCGATCTACAAGCCCACCGCGTTCCATACTGCGGAGGTGACCGCCGGGTTGCAAGTGGTGTACCAGTACTGATGCTCGCAATTCGAAGCATGGTCGCAGCGCTTCCCACTTTGACGCTGGACCTGAAAGGAAAACGCCCCAAGAGCCGGGCTTCAGCTCTTGGGGCAGTTCATTGGCGCTGCGCGCGGGCGCTCAGCGATAGACGATCACCGGGATGTCGGTATGCGTCAGCACTTTCTGCGTCTCGCTGCCGAGCAGCAGGCCGGACAGCCCGCGCCGCCCGTGCGACGCCATGAAGATCACGTCGCAGCCATGGCGCTCGGCCGCGTCGATGATGCCGAGGTAGGGGACCGCAAAGGTCGACATATCGGCATCAAACGTGACGCCGGCCGCGGTGGCCAGATTCTCGACTTCCTTCAGGTAGAGCTTGGCCTGGTTCTCGATGCGGTCCTTGAAAGCCTGCGGCGCCTCGACCACGATTTCGCTGAACGGGGTGTACGGATATTCCTCCAGGCAGACATAGGCCGTGATGCGCGCGCCGATGGCCTTGGCGAGCTCCAGCCCGCCGTTGATGGCTTTCTTGGAGAGTTCCGAGCCGTCGGTGGGTAGCAGGATGTGTTGGAACATGCGGGGCTCCTTTTCTGACTAGGGAACGGGCAGGCCAGCCAGGCAGGCATCCGGGGAGATGCCTCGGCGCCGGAAAGCGCCTGTCACGAATCCATTGTAGTCAGTGTGCCGAGAAGGGCATTGCGCAACATCAATTGCAACAAAAGTGCCTCAGCCCACGCGAGCCGCCGCCTCCCTCAGTCCGCCAGCGCTACGGCTGGGGGCAGCACAGGAGCCTGCTCTGCCCGCCGCCAATAGGCCGGGTTGCCGTAGGTGTTCTTCAGGTGGTCGATAAACAGCCGCACCCGCAACGGCAGGTGCTTGCGCTGCGGGAACACCGCATGGATGCCGATCGGCGGCGCCTGGAAGTCATCCAGCACCGTCACCAGCCGCCCGCTGGCGATCTCGCGGCCCACTTCCCACCATGAGCGCCACGCCAGCCCATTGCCATGCAGGCACCACTCATGCAGCACGGCGCCGTCGCTGCATTCCATGCTGCCGCCCACCTTGACCGTGACCGAGCGCCCATCCTCCTGGAACACCCAGCCGCGCTGCACGTTGGCGCTGGCGCCAAAGGCAAGGCAGTTGTGGCGCTGCAGGTCCTCGGGGGTCTTCGGGCGCCCGGCGCGCGCCAGGTAGTCGGGCGAGGCCACCACCACGCGGCGGGTCTCGGCCAGGCGGATCGATACCAGGCTCGAGTCGGGCAGGTCGCCCAAGCGGATGGCGCAGTCGAAGCCCTCGTTGACCAGGTCGACCACGCGGTCCGACAGGTCCAGCGTGATGCTCACATCCGGGTGCGATTCAATAAACAACGGCACCAGCGGCGCCACATGCTTGCGGCCATAGCCCGCCGGCGCGGTCACGCGCAGGTGGCCGCTGGCCTTGACGCCGCCGGCCGAGACGCTGGCCTCGGCGTTGTGGAGGTCGTTGAGAATGCGCTGGCAGTCTTCCAGGAAGGCCGACCCCTCGAAGGTCAGGCTGATCTTGCGCGTGGTGCGTACCAGCAACTTGACGCCCAGGCGTTCCTCCAGCGCATCGATACGCCGCCCGATGATGGCCGGCGCGACACCCTCGGCCGCCGCCGCAGCAGACAGGCTGCCGCGCGACGCGACGGATACAAAAGTCTCCAGCTGTTTGAAATGGTCCACGAATGTTCGCCGAGTTGCGCCAATCTTGCGCCAATTGTGCCGGATCAGCCACGTTCGGCGTGTGTCTGGGCTAGAAGGACAAGGTTTTGGTGCGGAGTATCGTTTTAGTCAGCCAAGATTAGTGGTCGAAAAGTAAAAGATCAAGTGACCCGGGGCACCTTTGCCGCACTGCAACGTCTCCCTACAATGCGATGCATCCATTGGTGTACAGGGCCACGCAGTTGCGGTCCTGCCAGAGACTCGGTTGCCACAGCCCTCATGAACAAGATCCGCGCAGTCGTCTTCGATGCCTACGGCACGCTGTTCGACGTGTATTCCGTCACCGCGCGCGCGGAACAGCTGTTCCCGGGCCGCGGCGAGGCGCTGGCGCTGCTGTGGCGCGACCGCCAGATCGACTACACCCGCATCCGCACCATGGCCTCGCCCGACGGCGCGCATTACAAGCCGTTCTGGGCGATCACGGTGGACGCACTGCGCTATGCCGCCGAGCGCCTGAACCTGGCGCTGGACGAGGCCGCCGAAGCGCAGCTGCTGAAGGAATACGCCTGCCTGTCGGCCTTCCCGGAGAACCTGGGCGCGCTCAAGCGCCTGCGCCGCGCCGGGCTGCCGCTGGGCATCCTGTCGAATGGCAATGCCGAGATGCTCGACATCTCGGTCAAGAGCGCCGGCATGGCCGGGCTCTTCGATCACGTGTTGTCGGTGGACGCCGTGCGCCAGTACAAGACGGCGCCTGCTGCGTATGCACTGGGACCACTGGCGTTCGGCCTGGACGCGCAAGAGATGCTCTTTGTCTCGTCCAACGGGTGGGACGCCTGCGGCGCCACCTGGTACGGCTACACCACCTTCTGGATCAACCGTGCCGGCCATCCGGCGGAGCGGCTCGACGTAGCCCCCTCCGGCACCGGGCACGACATGAACGACCTGCTTGAATTCGTCCGCGCCCGAGGCGTGGCGGTGTAGCAGGGTCCCAATAACCAAAGCTATCGCTATCGTTTACAGGAGAACACTGATGGCTATCACGCTGCCCGCGGGCATGAAGATTACCGGCGAAATCCTGCCGGCCTACGAAGATATCCTCACGCCGGAAGCCCTGGCCCTGGTAGACAAGCTGCACCGCGCCTTCGAACCGCGCCGCCAGGAACTGCTGGCCGCGCGCGTGGCACGCGCCAAGCGCCTGGACGCCGGCGAAATCCCCGACTTCCTGCCGGAAACCAGGAGCATCCGCGAAGGCGACTGGAAGGTGGCCCCGGTGCCCAAGGCCCTGGAATGCCGCCGCGTGGAAATCACCGGCCCGGTCGAAGCCAAGATGGTCATCAACGCCTTCAACTCGGGCGCTGACAGCTACATGACCGACTTCGAGGATTCCAACACCCCGAACTGGCACAACCAGCTGCAAGGCCAGGTCAACCTGAAGGCCGCCGTGCGCCGCACGCTGACCCTGGAATCCAAGGGCAAGCAGTACAAGCTGAACGACAAGATCGCCACGCTGCAAGTGCGTCCGCGCGGCTGGCACCTGGACGAGAAGCACGTCACCATCGACGGCAAGCGCATCTCGGGCGGCATCTTCGACTTCGCGCTGTTCCTGTTCCACAACGCCAAGGAGCAGATCGCGCGCGGCGCCGGCCCGTTCTTCTATCTGCCCAAGATGGAAAGCCATCTGGAAGCGCGTCTGTGGAACGACATCTTCGTGATGGCGCAGAACGAGATCGGCCTGCCGCAAGGCACCATCAAGGCCACCGTGCTGATCGAGACCATCCTCGCCGCGTTCGAGATGGACGAGATCTTGTATGAACTGCGCGAGCACAGCGCTGGCCTGAACGCCGGCCGCTGGGACTACATCTTCTCGTGCATCAAGAAGTTCAAGAACGACAAGAACTTCTGCCTGGCCGACCGCGCCAAGGTCACCATGACCGCGCCGTTCATGCGCTCGTACGCGCTGCTGCTGCTCAAGACCTGCCATCACCGCGGCGCTCCCGCCATCGGCGGCATGAGCGCGCTGATCCCGATCAAGAACGATCCGGAGAAGAACGCCATCGCCATGGAGGGTATCATCAGCGACAAGCGCCGCGACGCCACCGACGGCTACGACGGCGGCTGGGTGGCACACCCGGGCCTGGTTGAGCCGGCGATGAAGGAATTCGTCGCGGTGCTGGGTGACAAGCAGAACCAGTTTGAGAAGCAACGGCCGGATGTGCAAGTGAAGGGCGCTGATCTGCTGAACTTCCAGCCGGAGACGCCGATCACTGAGCATGGCCTGCGTATGAACATCAACGTGGGTATCCACTACCTGGGTGCCTGGCTGGATGGCAATGGCTGCGTGCCGATCCACAACCTGATGGAAGATGCTGCTACGGCGGAGATTTCGCGTTCGCAGGTGTGGCAGTGGATTCGTTCGCCGAAGGGCAAGCTGGAGGATGGCACCAAGGTGACGGCTGATCTGGTGCGCAAGCTGATTCCGGAAGAGCTGGCCAAGGTGAAGGAACTGGTTGGTGGCGATACCAGGACGTATGACCGGGCTGCTGAGATTTTCGAGCAGATGTCGACGTCGGAGGATTTTGCCGAGTTCCTGACGCTGCCGCTGTATGAAGAAGTCTGAGTTCCCTCAGTAAGTCAGCAGGAATGAAACCCGCGGCCTGGCTGGCTGCGGGTTTTCTTTTTGGGTGCGTCCGCGCGGGGCTGTGGCAATCACGATGAAACGGCTGGGTGGACGGGCACGGTGAATTGAACGACGGCGCCGCGGGGCAGGTTCGCGCTCGCCCACAATTGGCCTCCATGCGCGTCGATGATCGACCGGCAGATCGACAATCCCATCCCCAGACCGGCAGGCTTGGTGGTGTAGAAGGGGGCGAAGACGCGCTCGGCGCAGTTCGGTTCAAAGCCTGGCCCCGAATCGCACACTGTCACGAGCACGCAGCCAGCGTCGGTTTTCCCTGTGCTGATCAGCAATTGCCGTGCGCCGTCGCTGACGCCGCTCATCGCCTCGAGCGCGTTGATGATCAGGTTGAGGAGCACTTGTTGCAGTTCGACACGGTCTCCGTCGATGCATGGCAAATCGTCCGCGAGTTGCATCTGCACCGAGGCGCCGCTCTTCATGATTTCGCCGCGGGTGAGCTCGATCACCTCGCGGATCGCCGCGTTGAGGTCCACCGGTTCCTTGCGCGGTGGTGCTTTTCTGATCAGCTGACGGATCCGGCCGAGCACGTCCCCCGCTCGGTTGGCATCCTTGATAATACGGCCGAGCACCTGCCCGACCTCGTCGATGTCAGGCGGCTGGGCGCTCAGCCACCGCAGCGCAGCCTGGGCGTTGGTCACCGTCGCGGCGATCGGCTGGTTGACTTCATGAGCGATCGAGGCCGTGAGCTGCCCCATGGTTGCGACGCGGTTCGCGTGTGCCAGTTCCGTCTGCACGTCGCGATAGCGCCGCTCGCTCTCGCGGACTTTCTCCTCCGCCTGCTTGCGCTCGGTCAGGTCGAGCACGAAAGCGACCCCTTCCTTCCGGCTTGCTTCGAAAGTGGCCAAACCGACGATGACAGGCACACGGCTGCCATCCTTCCTGACGTACTCCTTCTCGAAGGGCTGGACGCGCCCCGTCTGCCCGGCCTCTGCCAGGGCTTGTTCGCTGCCCTGATGCAATTCCGGTGGCGTGAGATCTCGCCAGCGTACGCGACCCGAGACCAGATCCTCGCGCTCGTACCCTACCATGCGAAGAAATGCGTCATTGGCCTCAAGAATGTCACCACCGGCGTTCCAGACGATGATCCCGATGATGTTGGCGTCGACGAGGCGCCGGATCTTGGCTTCGCGCTCCGCGAGGTCGCGGTACAAACGGGCATTCTCCAGCGAGCTCGCGGCCTGCGAGGCCACCAGCTTCAGCACGGCGATAGGGGCCGGGCTGAATACGCGGGCAGTCAGATTGTTTTCGAGGAAGAGCGCGCCGGTGAGCTTCGCCTGATTCATCAAGGGCAGGCAGAGAATGGAACGGGCGCGATGCTGACGGATATAAGGGTCCGCGGCAAACGAAGGCTCGGCCGCGGCATCGTCGAGAAAGACGCTCTCCCGGGTGCGCAGGACATGGTAGAGGATCGACTCCGGCAGCATCGCCGCGCTCACCGGCTCATCGCGCAACTGCAACCGGGTCGCGTCGCCGCCGGTGGTCGCTTCGGCTGCGATCCGGTGTTCGCCGCCGTCCGACAGAATCAACAGACTCCGTTCGGCGCCGGCCTGTTCAATGGCCGTACGCATGACCATATCGA
The DNA here is from genome assembly GCA_050987995.1 of Ralstonia pickettii. Taxonomy (GTDB): domain Bacteria; phylum Pseudomonadota; class Gammaproteobacteria; order Burkholderiales; family Burkholderiaceae; genus Cupriavidus; species Cupriavidus pickettii_B. The sequence goes on along the minus strand of CP158803.1, from coordinate 2,835,465 downwards.
TCAGCTTTTCCAGCACGATCTCGCCCGAGGCGGCCTGCGACACCTTGATCACGGTCGCGAGGTCGAGGTGTTCGACCGGCGTTGCGATCGTGCTCGTCGGGCCGGGCGCGGGCTCTTCCGTGCGCAGGTGCGGATAGCTCTCCTCGAGTTGCCGCACCTTGCCATCGGCGCCCCAACGCAGGTAGCCGTAGCGGGCGTCCTGTAAATAGACACGGGCAATCTTCTCGAGACCGCGTGCCGCGTAAAAGCGGGACGCGAGTTCGTTGGCGAGCGCCTCAGTGTGGACAAAGCCGCTTTCCTGGGCCAGGCGGATGGTCTGCTCGTAAAGCTGCTCGGCATCCAGCACGCGGCCTTCGATGCGGGCGATCTCGGCACCGACCAGCGCGGCGCGGTTCCCGAAATTTTCCGGGCAGTTTTCCGCCCAGATCTGGAGTTGCCTGTGATGCGCAGCCATAGCGTCCAGGTGCTGCGGTCGCTCGTCGGCCTGGGCGGAGTCGCAGCAGGCGGCGTGGGCCAGCGCGCCGTAAAAGTGATATTCGGCTTCCTCGAAGAACGAGGATGTGGTCCAGAGCAGCGGTTGCGCCTTTGATGCGGCATCCATGGCCGCCGCATAGTCGCCGGCCATATAGCGCGCCTGCAATTTCCGGATCCAGTACCAACAGGCAGCGAGCGCCAGGCCGGGGTTGCTGGTCAGATGGTTTTCGGTGCGAAGCTCATTGAAATGCCGGTCGTCAAAGCAGCCGAACGTCGGCGTCAGGCCGCGGAGCATCCGGATCAGCGCGAGTTGCGTGGCGATGAAGTCAATGACAAGTCCGAACCGCACCTTCTCGGCGTACGCAAGGCCGCGTTCGGCTTCGCTTTGTACCTCGGGCAACGGCTCGCCGGCGAAGAGCAGGTCCGAGTTGAGGCTGTTGCCCGCGTAAGCGCCATACGGGAGGTCTCCGATCCGGTTCGCCGCCGTGAAAGCCCGGCGCAGCAGATCGCGGCAAGTCCGCACGGGCTTCAGCCAGCGTACGACAAAAATCGAGAAGCAAAGATACGTCTTGGCCTCAAAGCGTTTGAGCCCGCGTCGATCGACGAGTTCGCAGCCGAGCTGGCCGAAGCGATATCCGGCCTGGTAGTCGCCGAAGCGCCGTCCCGCGACCCTGCCGACATTGGCATAGAGCACACAGGAAGCATCGCAGTTGCCCCGCTCGAGGCTGAGACTGACCGCCTTGCAGATCGTCAGGCAAGCGAGGTTCGCATCTGTCTGCAAGGCCGGCGCGAACAGCTTGCTCAGCGCCTCGACGGTCCCGAGGGAGGCCGCGTCCTCCATCAGCGGCAGGTCGATGAGTTCCTCGATGGTACGGTCGCCGAGCTGTGACCAGATGCGGTCGTATTCGCGCCGCACCTCGTCGTCGTCCGGATGGGGCGACCACTCGATGCCGACATGCCGGAGGTAGGCGAGACAAACCGCGACCGCGCGATCGCTCCGATCGAGGACCAGATAGACATCCAGTTGCAGACACGCGACGAGTGCCTTTTCGACCGTTGTGGTGGCGCGATCCGACAGCGCCGCCAGGCGCTCGTCTGCAGCCGCCAACTGCCCTGTCAGGAATTCGCATTCGGCCCGGTTCAGCGCCAGCGCAAAGATCAGGTCATGCCGGCGCTCCCAGCAATCGTCGCCCAACAGTTCCGCACCGGTGACGAGATAGGTGAGCGCCGAGGCATAGGCTGTCGACGCCTTGGCGCGCTGGCCGGCGATCAGGTTGAACTCGGCCAGTTGCTCCCGCTCGTCCTTCCCGGTGATCAACGCGGCGCCGCGATTGAGCTGGCCTGCGATCTCGAAGATCGCTTCTTCCCGCTTTTCCGGGGGCGTCTGCGCGGCGAGCAGCCGCCCGATCCGCAGATGGGCCTCGGCGCGCGAGGCTTCGGGGGTCAGCGAATAGGCGGCTTCATGAACCCGGTCATGAACAAAGGCGTAGGCGCCCTCCAGGCGCTCGACCAGTTCCTGACGAATCGCCTCCCACAATGCCGCATGGACCTGCGCCTGCGGGGTGCCGAGAACGGTCGAAAGTGTCGTGATCTCGGCGACGTTGCCGAGACAGCCAAGCTGCTGCAACGCCTGCTGCGTCGCAGCCGGCAGGCGGGTCAGCTTGCCGACCATCAGGTCCACGACGTTGTCGGTGTAACCCTTGGCATGGATGCGATCGGGATCCCAGCGCCAATGCCGCGCGTCATGATCGAAGGTGAGGAAATCCTCGTCGACCAGCGCGTGCAGAAACTGGATGACGAAGAATGGATTGCCGGCGGTCTTGTCATGCACCAGCTGAGCCAGGGGCTCGATGCGCTCCGGCTCGCAGTGAAGCGCCTCCGCGGTCAACTGCCGGATGTGCTCGGTGGCGAGCGGCGCCAGCCTGATTTCATCGATCTTGACGCCCGCGTTCCTGATGGCCTGAAGCTTGCGCGTCAGCGGATGCGTGGCATCGACCTCGTTGTCGCGGTAGGCGCCGATCAGCATCAGGTGCCGCAGATCCGAGCCGGTCAGCAGATCCTCGAGCAGGTCGAGCGTCGCCGCGTCAAGCCATTGCAGATCGTCGAGAAAGAGCGCGAGCGGATGTTCCGCTCGGGAAAATACGCTGATAAAGCGCCGGAACACCAGCAGGAAACGGCTTTGCGCCTGTTGGGGCTCGAGCTCCGGAACCGGTGGCGGCTCACCGATGATGAGCTTCAGTTCGGGAATGAGGTCGGTCATGAGCCGCGCATTGGGCTCCAGCGCCTCCAGCAACGCACTGCGCCAACTCGCCAGCTCCGAGTCGCTCTTGCCAAGAAGCGGCCGCACCAGGCCCTGGAATGCCTGCACCAGCGTCGAATAGGGGATGTCGCGCTTGTACTGGTCGAACTTGCCTGACGCGAACAGCCCCCGCGGCGGCACCAGCACCTTGTGCAGTTCATTGACGACCGAGGATTTGCCGATGCCGGAATAGCCGGAGACCAGCACCAGCTCCGGCGCGCTGCTCCTGACGATCCGCGCGAACGCGGCGACCAGGGTGTCGACCTCGTGCTCCCGCCCGTACAGCTTCTCGGGAATCAGCAGCCGGTCAGGCGTGTCGTGCTGGTGCAGTGGGAAGTCCTCGACACGGCCCTGACGCTGCCAGTCGGCCAGGCAGTGCCGCAGATCATGTTCAACACCGGCGGCAGTCTGGTAGCGTTCCTCGGCCGTCTTGGCGAGCAGCTTCATGACGATGCGGGAGACCGCGGCAGGGACGGTCTCCACCCGTGCGCCGGGCGGCGCCGGCATTCTGGCGATATGGCAATGCACCCATTCCATGGGGTCGGCCGCCGTAAACGGCAGCGCGCCGGTCAGCATCTGGTAGAGCGTGATGCCGAACGCATAGAGGTCGCTGCGCGAATCGATCGAACGATTCATCCGGCCGGTCTGCTCGGGCGCCATATAGGCGAGCGTGCCGGCGATGGTCTCGGGCGGCTCGGGCGCCTGCCGCTCGCGCGGCAGCCGCGAGGCGAGGCCGAAGCCGGTGAGCCGCGCCTGTCCGTCGGCGCAATTCACCAGGATATGGGTGGGCTTGAGATCCTTATGGACGAGGCCGCGCCGGTGGAGCTTGCCCAGCACCGCAGCGATGCCGACGGCCAGCCGCAAGAAATTTCCCATCTCCATGGGTGCGCCGAGCAGCCGCGCGAGCGGCTCACCGCCGGGGTCTTCGAGCACCAGCAGGGTGCGGCCGCCTTCGCGCACCAGCTCCAGCGGCCGCACCGCCCACGCGCCATCGAGTTCGTCCTTCAGGCCAAACTCGTGAGCGAGGCGATCAAGGCTGGCGGGTAGTGGATGCTCGGCGGCGGGCCGCGCAAGCAGGACGTTGTCGTCGCCGTCCTCGCCCGGGCGCCGCCCTCGACAGAGGACGCGCTCGCCATCGTCCCACAAAATCTGGAGTCTGTTACCCATGGGCGCCGGAACCATATGTAGGTCTTCATCTGCCGCACGCTGCCATCAGGCTGCTGCCCGTCATTGGGTTGGACGCCACATTCGTCCGCATCATCCGGGCAGGGTACGCTCCGAAAGCGATTTACAACACGGCAGCTCCGCGATTACCAACGCTGCGGAAGCAGCAAATTCAGAGAATACACCTCGGCGACCGCGGCGCCATCGGTAGTGGTCGGAGGGATGTGGTGGGACTGGCGTTCACGCTACGCCGGGTCTGTGTGACACGGAGGAGTGGCGGCCTGAATGTGGCGTGACAGGCGCATGCGAGACGGTCCCCAGCGGGCGCGACAGCTTTGGCGCGCCATTGGGTCGGTCGCGCACAGCCACACAAACCAGATTCATGCCGCCAGCTTCTCTGTCGGAAGCGCGGTGTCATCCGCGTTGAACTCAGTCAGGCAATTCAGCTCGAGCGCGCGGATCTGCTCGGTCATGAAGTCGATGAAGACGCGAATGCGCGTCGGCAAATGCTGTCGGCAGAGGTAGCAGATGTAGTGGCCCCGGTCGTCCGGCACATGCCGCCGTAAAGCCATGACGAGCTCATCCCGCGCGACGTGATCACGGATCTGGTAGCCCGCCATTTGCGCGATTCCGCGCCCATCCAGGACCGCCTTCAATACCAGGTCTGCGTCATTGAAAGTCAGCCTGGCGGCCGGAAGATACCTGCGCATTTGCCCGTCGACCTTGAACTCCCACTCGGAGACACGACCGCTGGAGAACCTGAAGTTGATACAGTCGTGTTGGCTCAGCTCTTCCAGCGTAGAGGGCAGTCCCCGCTTATCGGCATAGGAACGGGACGCGCAGAGTACCATCTGCATCGGGATCAGCTGTTTCGCAATGATGCTGGAATCCTCGATGCGGCCATTGCGAAACGCGACATCGATCTGTTCGGCAGCGAAATCTGCGGGCCGGTCGTCCAGAAGCAGGTCGACCGCGATATCGGGGTAGACCTCGGAGAACTTGCAAAGCAGCGGTGCAACCACCTTGCGTCCAAAGTCGATCGACGAGCTGATGCGAAGCAAGCCACGAGGCGGACCCTGGCGCAGTTCCAGCATGTCGTTCATGGCCTCGACAATATGGGTCACACCCCGGTTGCAGTTCTCGAAGAACCTCTCGCCCTCCCGCGTCAGGTGTGTTGCCCGCGTGGTCCGGAGAAACAGGCGGGTGCTTAGCTGCATTTCAAGCTTCTGAACATTTCGACAGACAGCCGAGCGTCCGATCCCCAATCGCTCCCCAGCTTTGGCGAAGCTTCCCTCCGTAGCGACCGCCATGAACGCGATGATTCCCGCGTAGCTCGTCGCGAAACAAGTCGACAAGGCGTCAGCGGGATCTGGCAAGCCAACGCGAAAGCCCCGCTGTGATATATCCGATTGATCCATTGATGGCTCCCACTATTGACACATGCATGGCTGCACCGTCCAAGGCGTCAGCCCTGCGACCTGGTATCGACAACGACTGCGCGATCCCAGCGGCCATGAGACAAGGGTAGGCGGCGGGCGCCACAAAACCACTCTACGGACGGGTGGCGCTGCCCCTACATAGGCTTCGAGCGCTCATACTCGGGTATAACCCGCGGGACCGGGGCCACGCGCTGCAACATGTCGGCGCGCTGCAGGCACGGATAGTCCGACGCCTCATTTCTGGCCAGCTACCGCTAGCAGCAGCGCCGGCGCCGGCATCAAGGGAGGCGTCTCAAGCACACAGCGAGCAAGGTGCCTGCAAGCCGTACCTGGCCTGGGACGGCCTTCGTGCAGGATTGGGGCGCTGTGCTTGCGGCGCGCTTATACGTTTGTATGATTCTCGGCCGCTGGTATGAGAATTACGCTGGGTATCGTAGACGCACGCGTGACGCACGTCGGCGGCGTTCTGGCAGCGTAAACCCCTTCCTGAAGATCGAGGCCGGTGTTTTGTGTTCCGCTCAGGTAGTTTCCATTGTCGATGACGACGAGGCCGTCCGCCTGGCGACGGCGAGCCTCGTGCGCTCGCTGGGCAGGCCTACACGCCTGTTCGCATCGGCAGAGGAATTCTTGCAGTCCGGCTACATCGCCGAGACGTCCTGCCTGATCTCCGACGTCATGATGCCCGGCATGTCGGGGGTCGCGATGCACGACCGCATCCTGGCACTCGGATTTGCGCCGCCGACCATATTCATCACGGCGTTCCCGACGGCCGACCTGGAGGCGAAGGCCCTGGCGAACGGCGCGCTGGCTGTACTCGACAAGCCGGTTGATGCCGACGCGCTTGCGCATTGGCTCAGCGTCGCGCTGGACCAGCCGTAGCGGATCGACGACAGGCCGGCATGGCGCTTGCGCTATCGCCGATCTCAAGACGATTTCTGCGGCGGCGGATTGACGCCCAGCGATTCTGATTTTCTGACGAGATCCGCGACCGATCGCGCCGCCATCTTTTTCATTACCTGCCCCCGGTGAATTTTCACGGTAATCTCACTGAGATTCATCTCGGAGGCAATCTGCTTGTTCATCAGGCCGGCCACGACGAACCCCATGACTTCTCGTTCTCGCGGTGTCAGCGAGGCGTAGGCAGCACGAAGCGCCGCGCTCGATTGCTCGGCCGCGAGACGCTCACCGTCGCGCGCCAGCGCATTAGCCACTGCGTCCAGCATGTCCTGGTCGCGAAACGGCTTCGCGAAGAAATCGACTGCCCCCGCTTTCATGGCCTTGACTGTCATCGCGATGTCGCCATGCCCGGTCATGAATACGATCGGCATGCGCACACCGCACTTCGCAATCTGTTCCTGAAAGGCAAGGCCGCTTTCGCCGCGCAGCCTGACATCGAGAATCAGGCAACTGGGTGCGTCGCACTTCGGGAAATCAAGAAAGTCCTGCGACGATTCGAATGTCTCCACGCGTAGCCCGACCGAGCGCAGCAGACCGCCAAGGGCGAGTCGCATCGACTCGTCGTCGTCGACCACATAGACCACTGGCTCCTTGCGGTCGTGTGGGCTTTGGGCCGAAGTCGAATGCGACCACGAACTCATCTCGCCTCCTTGCTCCCGACCGGCAGTGCACGCGGCGGCGTCGGGTCCGACAATATCGCCCATGACGCCGCGTGCAGTAATGAACCGGCTTCGGCGAATCCGTCCTTTATGACGGCGTCCATGGGGCACACGCCACCGGTCCGCTGACGTGCCCGTCACCGCCGATGATCACCGTAGCTATTCTAGGTGATTTGAAATCTGCACGACGTACCCTGCCGCGCTGCCAGGGCCGATGCCCGGACAGAGGTCGCCGGCCGAGGATCGGAAGGCGTGCGCGCATTTGAGGTGGCTCATTGGCCTCTCAGACATCTTGTGGCGTGTGCCCAGGTCCCGCGCATATACCCGGGTATTAGCCTTCGAAGCCTATGTAGGGGCAGCGCTACCCCTCCGTAGAATGGGTTTGCGGCGCCCGCGCGCCTACCCTTGTCTCAAGGCCGGTGCGATCGCACAGTGCGCTCGCAGCACGCCCTGTCGTGTGACGGCCAGTTTTGGAGCTGCACCGCATTTGCCTGCGATAGCTGGCGCAATGCAAATCTGAAATGAGCGCAGTGAACCCTTTTCCCGAGGAGGTAACTCCTCGGAGGGACTCGCTTTGCCTTCAGTCCGGGAAGCGGTCAACGCATTCAAGCTAAAAACGGCTCGCCATGGAAACTCTATATCTTGATCCGCTCTCAGCTTCGCCAGAGTTGGCCAGCATGGAGCGCATTATCGAAATCGGTGCTCATCTTATTAGTGAGCGGGATGGCTACGCGCACCACGGCATTTATGCGGGGCATGGGCAGGTCATTCACTATGGTGGCTTTGAGCATTCCGTGAAACGGCGCCCAATCGAATACATTGCGTTGCGCGGCTTTGCGGCAGGAAAGGGTGTAAGAGTTCAGGCTGAACCGGATGCGATGTATGCCGGAACCGATGTGGTGGAGAGGGCAAAGTCCCGCCTGGGCGAAGACCAGTATCAGTTACTGACCAACAACTGCGAACACTTCTGCACATGGTGTGTGTCAGGAGTCGGGCGGAGTGAGCAGGTATGCCGATGCCTACGGAATCCGTGGCTAGCCATCAAGACGCTGCTTGCGCTCGCCAGGGGTGAATTACATGCCTTCCGTGATCGCGAAAGGCGCGTTCGCCGGCATCGTCACGGCTTATCTCGCTCAAGCGAATCCCTGCCAATTCCGCCTAAGGCTGACTGGCGCATTTTTTTTGGTAATTCATCTTGCTAGGCATTTATCTCAGGCAAAAGACGCGGAGAACGGCGATGACTATTCCATTGCAGGTGCGAACCATCCCGGCTTCGCGGCACCTGGTCGTTCTTGGTGCAACCTTGTTGCTGGCCAGCTGCGCGAGCATGAAGGGGCTCCAGACGCAGGCCACAGTTGACGATGCCAACCGCCTTGCTGCGACCGCCTCGCTGGGCGCAACGCCTGTGTCGCCGGCGGCATGGCCGGAGCGCGCGTGGTGGCAGGGCTTTGGCGACCCGCAGCTGGATGCGCTGGTCGAAGCGGCGCTGACCGGGCAGCCGTCGCTGCGCATCGCGGCGGCGCGTGTGCGCCAGGCGGATGCGCTGGCGGGCGGTGCCGAAGCCGCGCTGTCTCCGCAAGCCAACCTGAACGCCAGGAGCACGCGCCAGCGCTTCAGCGAGAACGGCCTCGTGCCGCGGCCGCTGGCAGGCAGCTGGAAATGGGCCAGCGACGTGCAGCTTGGCCTCAGCTACGAGCTGGACTTCTGGGGCAAGAACCAGGCGACGTTCGACGCCGCGCTCGACCGCGCCCGCGCCGCTGAGGTCGACTACCACGCGGCGGAACTGATACTGACGACGTCCGTGGTGCGGACCTACCTGAAGCTCGACGCCGCCTATGCGCAGCGTGCGCTGACCGAACAAACCTATCGCCAGCGCCAGAACACGCTGGACCTGACGCGCCGGCGCGTCGACGCGCAACTCGACTCGCGGCTCGACATGAAGCAAGCCGAAGCGGCACTGCCGGCCACGCGCGAGCGGCTTGCCGCGATCAACGAGATCATTGCGCTGACCCAGAACCAGCTGGCCGCGCTGGTCGGCAAAGGCCCGGACGCGGGCGCGGATATCCGCCGCCCGCAGCTTCGCGATGACTACGCGGCAGCGGTGCCGGCTTCGCTGCCGGCCGAGCTGATCGGCCGCCGGCCGGACGTGGTCGCGCAGCGCTGGCGCGTGGAAGCCGCCGGCCATGACATCAAGGCGGCCAAGGCCCAGTTCTATCCCAACATCAGCCTGACCGCGTTTGCCGGCCTGCAAAGCCTGAGCCTGTCGGACTTGCTGACCGCGGGCAGCCGCACCTTTGGCATCGGCCCGGCGATCTCGCTGCCCATCTTCGACGGTGGCCGGCTGCGCTCCAACCTCGGCGCGCGGCAGGCGGAGTACGACGCCGCCGCGGAGCAGTACAACGCCACGCTGGTCACCGCGCTGCATGACGTGGTCAACCAGCTGGTGTCGTTGCGTTGGCTGGCCGAGCGCGCCGGCGAACAGCGCCAGGCCCTGCAACTGACGCAGGAAGCCTACGACATGGCCGTGTCGCGTTATCGCAGCGGCGTTGGCAACTACCTGCAGGTACTGTCGGCCGAAGGCCAGGTCCTGCAGCAGAAGCAATTGCTGATCGATCTCGACACCCAGCAACGCACGCTGCACCTGGAACTGATCCGCGCCCTCGGCGGCGGATACGAAACGGCTGCCGCGCCCGCCAACGCCACGGGCGCGGCCAAAACCCCCGCAACAAGGAGCGCATCATGAACCCCGCCAGCCAACCCGATTCCGCCACCGACACACCGGCGGAGCAGGCCGACGTCCGCCCGGCACGGCGCTGGCGCATCGTCGCCGGGGCGTCGGTCGCCGTCGCTCTCGCCGCCGCAGCCGGCTACTGGCTGCAATACGGTCGCCATTGGGTATCGACGGAAGACGCCTATGTCGAAGGCAATGTGGTGCAGGTGACGTCGCAGGTAGGCGGTGTGGTCACCGCGATCCTAGCCGACAACACGGATCTGGTCGAATCCGGCAAGACGCTGGTTGAACTGAACGGCGTCGATGCACAGCTCGCCCTCGCCGCGGCGCAGGCCCAGCTTGCCCGCACGGTGCGCCAGGTGCGCGGCCAGTTTGCCGCTGCCGGCCAGGACCGGGCCAACGTGGAGCTGCGCTCGGCCGACCTGGCGCGGGCCCAGGAAGACATGGCGCGCCGCTCGGCGCTGGCCGCCAGTGGGGCGATCTCGGGCGAGGAGCTGGTCCACGCCACGCACGCCGTGCGCACCGCGAAGGCGTCGCTGGCCATGGCGAACGAGCAGCTCAAGCGCAACCAGGCGCTGGTCGAGCGCACCTCGGTCGACTCCCACCCCGATGTGCAGGCGGCCGCCGCGCAGGTGCGCAATGCCAGCATCGCGCTGTCGCGCACGCGCATTCCCGCGCCAGTCGGCGGCGTGATCACCAAGCGCTCGGTGCAGGTGGGGCAGCGTGTCAGCGCCGGCGCGCCGATGATGTCGGTGGTGCCACTGGACCACCTGTGGGTCACGGCCAACCTGAAGGAATCGCAACTGCGCGATATCCGCCTGGGCCAGCCGGTCACGCTGACCACCGACCTGTACGGCGACGGCGTGGTGTACCACGGCCGTGTCATCGGGCAGGACGCCGGCACCGGCAGTGCCTTTGCGCTGCTGCCGGCGCAGAACGCCACCGGCAACTGGATCAAGGTGGTGCAGCGCGTGCCGGTGCGCATCGCCCTGACCCCGGCAGAAGTCGCGGCCCACCCGCTGCAGATCGGCCTGTCGATGAAGGTCTCGGTGGATACGCGCTCGCGCGACGGCAAGCGGCTGATCGCCGTCGATGCGTCGGGCCAGAACTACCGCACCGTGGTGTTCGCCGACGAACTGGCACGCGCCGACGAATTCGTGCGCCGCATTGTCGAAGAGAACCTGTAAGCATGGCAACGCAACGGAGACGCCAGCATGAAACCGGCTAAACCCCAGCGCATGCTGCTGCTGACAATCGGCGCACTGACCTCGATCGACTTCCTGCAGAACGGCATGGTGGCCTTTGCCGCCGCCCCAATCATGGGCGAAATCGGCGCCAGCCCCGAGGAGTACAGCACCGTCGCGGCGGCCTACGCGAGCGTGGCCGTGGTGGTGATCGCGCTGCAGCGCTGGATGGTGGAGCGCGTGGGCTGGCGCCGCTATGTCCAGGCCGCGCTTGGCGCGGCTGCGATCGGTGCGATCCTGTGTGCGAATGCCGGCAGCTATCCGGCCCTTCTGGTCGGCCGCATGGTGATGGCGCTGGGCTGCGCGGGCATGGTGACCTCGTCGCGGCTGGCGGTGAATCTGATTCCGCCCAGCCCCGCGCGCTTTCTCGGTATCAAGGCGCTGGCCACGGGCGTGTGCGGCGGCATGGCGCTCGCGCCCTGGCTGGCCTCGGCCATCGTCACCGCGGACCGCTGGCCGTTGATCTTCTGGCTGGCGGCCGCGGCCGCGCTGGCGCTGCTTCCGGCCACCAGCGTCCTGCCCACGGCCACGCTGGCGCCAGCGCAACGCTCGGACGCGCATCCGGTGCGCCTTGCCGCGCTGGCGGTGGGCAGTTTCCTGGTCCTGTTCGTGCTGCAGCGTTCCTATTACGACTTCTACGCCGACCGGCTGTGGCTGGTGACCGGCGCGGTTGCGGGCGCCGGCGCGCTGCTTGCCTTCATCTGGACCGAATCCAAAAGCACACGTCCGCTGCTCAAGCTGCGCAGCCTGGTCGAGCCGCGCTACCTGAGCGGCCTGGCGCTCTTTACCTTCTGCTATGTGACGCTGGGCTCGAACGGCTACCTGCTGCCCATTGTTCTGCAGCGTTCGCTGGGGCATTCATGGTCCACTACCGGGCAGTTCTATGCGCTTGGCCTGGCCGCTGGCGTCGCCACCTGGCTGACGATGTCGCGCCTGCTGCCGCGCTGGCCCAGCCCGCGCAAGTACTTTGTCGCGGGCTTCCTGGCGCTGGCGGCCTCTGCCTGGCTGATGAGCCGGACCACGCCGGCGCCTGACTTGTGGGGCCATGTGCTGCCCGCGCTCGCGCTCTACGGGGTCTTCATCATGACGCTGATTCCCGTCACGGCCATGCAGACCTTCAATGGCGTCACGCACGACGAGTCGGTATTCTCGAACGCGCAGCAGACCAAGAACATGCTGGGGCAGATGGGCCAGGCGCTGGGCGTGACAATTGCCACGGTCGGGCAGCAGTGGTTGACCACGTTGCACTACAGCACGCTGCATGGCGCGATCGATCCTGCCAATCCGCAGTACCAGGAGACCCACGCGCGCTTCGCGGCGGCTTTCTCGAACTCGATGGATCCCGTCCGCGCCGCAGAACTGGCCACAGCGCAGATCGCGCAGGTGCTGGCGCAGCAGTCCGCGCTGCTGGCGAACCTCGACCATTTCCGCGCGCTGGCGGCAGTGGCGGTGCTGGCGATCCTGGTGAGCCTGGTCCAGAAGGTGATCCGATGAGCGCCTACCCGCAGCCCCCGGAGGGGGGAGCATTGTCCGACGTCCTGATGGGCGGCTGGATGACGGCCAGCACGCCGCACAAATGGATCGTCCTTATTTCCAGCCTGTCCCTCCGGAGTCGCTGATGTCGCATGACGCCTTCCTCATCGCCGCCAGAACAAGAATCTCCTGCGCCTCACGCCAGCTTGCCGGCGCGAGTTGGCAAGGGGCATCCGTGCTTTCGGACTTCGCGCTACAGATGATGACCGCGTCCATCATAGGAAGCATGTTATTGATGGTGGTCGCGTGCTCCATGTACGTTATGGCGATCGCGCTTCTTCGCGGCGACGGCGTCGTGCGCTAATGCGGTACACCATGCTGTCGGTTCGCTTGTGGTGGTCTGATTTCCTACCACCCAAACCGATAATCCCTGGTCGGATGCAACCACCAATTCCCGTTCCCCGGCAACTCCAGAACCTGATGGTGAAATTTCAGGAGTGTGGGCCGATGGCTGACGCTGACAAGCGTCGCGTTCATGCCGGTCAGCAGCGAATACATGCTTTCCTCATTGTCAGTATCCAGGGCGCTGGTGGCCTCATCCAGCATGACATAGCGCGGTTTTGCCAGCAATACGCGTCCGATCGTGAGTCGCTGTTGCTCGCCAAGGGATAACACTTTCCCCCAGTCCACTTCCGTGTCCAGTCCGCCAAACCGGCCAACGATATCCTTCAGATTAATCATCTCCAACAGTTGCAGAAGTTCCTCGTCGGCAACCTTCTGGCCAATGTGGTTCGGATATAGCAACTGGCTGCGCAGGCTTCCGACCACCATGTAAGGGTGCTGTGGCAGGAACAGCATTTCTTCGGGCCTTGGCCGCACGATGCATCCCGTACCGCTGTTCCATAATCCGGCGATCGCGCGCATCAGGGAACTCTTCCCGCCGCCGCTGGCGCCGACGATGAGAAGCCCCTCTCCCGGGTTGACCGACACAGACAGGTCGTGCACTAGCGTTCGCTCTTGATTCGGCGTCTGCAAGGTGACATGTTCCAGCGCCAGGCGGGAGTCGAGGATGGATTCGATCCTGCTCGCTGGCTTGAGGGAAGCTGCTGCCTTCCCGGTCAAAGCGCCGGAGAACGTGTCCAGTCGATCCAGTCCCGCCACAAATCGGCTCAGGTCTTCAAAGTTGTCAACGATCACGGTCAAAGCGTTCAGGACGGCGGCAAACGCGGCAGCGGCCTGGATAGCGCGACCGACTTCGAGTTCGCCCGAAAGTACCTGTGAAGCGACGATGGCACTGGGCAGCACGATGGTGAGGAAGTTATAGGCATACTGGAACAGATTCAGATTGAGCTGCCAGTTAATGAGTCTGTTGAAGTTCTGGAAGGCCTGTTCGAAACGGCCCCGCACATGGGACGACTCCAGCGCTTCACCCCGATAGAACGCGATGGACTCAGCGTTCTCACGAACCCGGATCAGGCTGAACCGGAAATCCGCCTCGCGCTTTAACTGATAAAAATTCAGGCCAATCAGGACGCGTCCGAAAAAATAGACTGTTACGAATGTGCCGGTGAGAGCGTAGATAAGAAGAAAGTAGACCAGCTCCCTGGAGATCGACCACAAGACTGCGCTGAACGCAATCAGTTGCATCAGTGCGCCGATGCCAATCGACAGAAAGAACAGGGATTGCCGCGTGAAGGTATTGATATCCTCGGTGATCCGCTGATCCGGATTGTCGATCGCGGTATTGGCATTGAGCTTGTAATAAGTCCTGGTCTTGAAGTACCCGTCCAGATAGTGATCGGTCAACCAGCGCCTCCAAAAAAGGCCCAATTTGCCTCTCACAAAATAGTAAAACCCATAGGTGGGAACGGCTACGATCAGGATGTAGAGACACCTTCTGATCGAGGCCCAGAATCGATCGGCGTCTTGTGCTGCCAATGCCGAGGTGAATTCGCCGGTTTGCTCGATGAACAATACTTCGGTTTGGGTTTGGCCCAACAGCAGCAGAACCAACAGGACCAGCAAGCCGGAGGCCTTCCATTTTTCCCGCGACACCCAGTAAGGTTTTGCAATGTTCCAGTATCGGGTCCACACGTGCCGGGTGGATGCGCCATGACGTTTCCTTCGGGCCGAAGTACTGCCGGCGACCCTCGGCTCAGGAACGACGCTCATGTTCATCTCCCAGCGCTGGCCGGATTACATACTCGTCACTTGAAATCCTGACGCGGAACCCACTGTAGGCCAGCAGAAATCATTATTGAAATATAGGACAGCAAAATCGATGCCTGACTGATCGCGCCATGGGCCAGCGTCAACGGCGACCACCTGAAGAGACAAGGGGGAGAGGAGCGCATCACTCCCGTGAATTTTTGCCGCGGGAATCTCTATTTGGGCCGCGAGGCAGCAGCGCTACCGCATTGTTGGATTTTCCTGAATAGTCCTGCCAATCCGCAGCGGATTGTAGGTGGCAGGCGCCGTGCGCAGAATCGCCCACAGGTTCAAGGCATGCGGCGCGGCAGTTCGCCCGCGCCGGCCTCCGACTATTTCAAGGAGCCCGACGATGAGGCTGACTATCAACGGAGCGGATCGCGATGTCGACGCCGACCCCAATATGCCGCTGCTGTGGGTGCTGCGCGACCTGGCAGGCCTGACCGGTACTAAATTCGGTTGCGGCATGGCGCAATGCGGCGCCTGTGCTGTGCATGTGGACGGCGCGCCGCAGCCTAGCTGCATGCTGCCGGTGTCGGCCGCAGCCGGCAAGACCATCACCACCATTGACGGCATGTCGCCGGATGGATGGCATCGCCGGGCAATCGATCCATCCGTATACGCTGGTACTGGCGTTCGGTCGGCCATCGCCACAGCGGCTTCGTGATGGAGGGCATGGTCGACGAACTCGCCGGGGCCGCGGGCAAGGACCCGCTGGCCTACCGGCGCCTGCTGCTGAAGGACGAGCCGCGCCATCTGCGTGTGCTCGACCTCGCCGCGGACAAGTTCGGCTGGCAAGCGCAGGCCTGCCCGCTGCAGCCGCGCCAGGCCTGAGGCACCTGTGCAACCTTTCGAGATCCTGGAGGCATCACATGACCAAACTCTCGCCTGAAGCGCGCATGGCTGCGACGCGGCCGACATCGTTGTCGCTGCGCCTGACCCGCCTTGAACCGCTGGCGTACGCGCTGCTACGCGCCGTGTTCGGCATCGTCATGATGACGCACGGCCTGCCCAAGCTGCTCGGCACCAGCCATGGCTCGATGGCCAACCCGATGGCCGGGGCCACCAGCCTGATCGCCAACGTGCTGCACTTGCCGATGGCGCCGCAGATCGCGCTGGCGGTGGCGCTTCTGGAAACCGTTGGCGGCGCCATGCTGGTAACCGGGGTACTGACGCGACCGGTGGCGGCGCTGATGGCGGTGCAAATGGCGGTGATCTGCTACATCCACCGCCAGCATTTCGCGTGGATCGATCGCGGCGTGGAGTATCCGCTGGTGTTGCTGGCGGTGGTGCTGTTGCTCGTCGCGCGCGGCGCGGGGGCGTGGTCGGTGGACGGGCTGCGCGCGGCGCGGCGTTACGCCGGGGCATAGGCCATAGGCCGGGCTGACCGGTCCGTCTCAACTCTGAAACGAATTTTCCGATTTGCGTTTTCCGATCGTTCTTCCACGGCGATATCTCCGATAAGAATCAACGAGATAGCGTTCATGGCATCGTTCTGGCTACACGTACAAGTCAGTCGAGACGCCGCCTGGATGGACGGAAAGGAGGACAAAGGAGACAAGTGATGTGCGGCAAACTTGCCAACCGTGTTCTCGCGTTGATGGCCTCAAAGGAGGTCTTATGGAAAATTTTCACCGAGCCCTGTCGCTGGCGCTGACAGGCACTTGTTATTTCCTGCTGCTTGCGGCATCCGGCAGTCCTGCTTCGGCGGCTGACTGTCCTGCCGACGGTGCGGCGGTATGCGGACAAAACAGCGGCTTGATTCCGATCCACAAGGATTTCATCCATGCCTCGCTGATATGGAACAAGAAGTATGCAGAATGTCCGAAGATGCTGATCTGGATGCGGCCATCGGAGTACAAGCCAAAGCACTATCTCAATCCGCCGTTGCAGGGCGGCGGTTTTCCTGGATTCAACCAGAAATACATCGATCTGGTACAGGGCGGTTTCGGGCTCGGCCAGCTCGACGAAAGCGGCTGGTCGCGCTACAGCCCTGACCTCGAACGCGAAAACGCCCAGATCGTCGATGTCTGTGGACTGCAGTCCCTGATCAATACCGGCACCTTCACCAAGACGGCGATCGCCGATCTGACCAGCGCGGACATCAGCTATACCGACCCGTTCTTCTCGGATGCCGGTTTTTCCAGGGGACTGGGCTATAACCTGTTCTGTAATGGCCACGTGTCCGGGACTGATGGCCGCATCTACGTAGTCGGCCTCCATGACAAGGGCGGCAACAATGGCGGAAGGAAGGTCAATATATTCGACCCCAAGACCGAGCAATGGGTAAGCAGACCTATACCTTGCGTCAGATCCGGCTTCGAATCGGACCCGACCGGCGTCTTGTCACATTGCGATCCGCTGAATGAGGACAACACCGATCCAAGGCATTCCTCGGACCTGAAGTATCAACGGTGGTACCCGTCCGCCGTGACCCTGCCCAATGGGAAGATCCTGGTTCTGTCCGGCTCCGACCAGGATACCAGCGTTGGGTCGACCAATGCGAGTGCCACCAAGGTGCGGCAGGCAGTCCCGGAAGTCTATGACCCCAAGACGGATACGACGGTAGCGCTGGAGAACGCGCGGAAACTGCTGCCAATGTATCCCCGCGCCTTTGTCGTCCAGACCGGCCCTGGCGAGAACGACTGGAAGGTCGCGGTAACATCCGAAGTCGTACCGCCCTTGCCTGGACAACCGGGCGGGCTCAGTATCCGGGGATATGATCCGTTCTTCTACAGCGGCAACACCTACCTGCTCGATGTCCAGGCGGCGCTGGCCGATCCACTGATCGCCACACCGGCACAGAACCATTGGGCATTTGTCGATACGGCGCAGAACGCCCACGACAGTGGCGCCGGGGTCATCATGGTGACGATCAACGCCGATGGCACATGGTCACAGGATGTGTTCCTTTTCGGCGGATCGAATGGCGGCAACACACCGGCGGCAGCGACGGCAGAAACGATCAATTTCTCCAGTGCGGCGCCAAAATGGAAGCCCCTCACCAACCTGGCCCTGCCGGCCACGCAAAATAATGTGGTCGCCCTGCCGGATGGGAAACTGCTGGTCGTTGGTGGTGCCGATGGAAACGTGAACAGCCTTGTCTATCAGATGTTCAATCCGGCCGACGGCAGCAGGACCGACGTGGTCACTTCGCCGGTGCCCCGGCATGACCATTCCACTGCGCTACTGATGCCCAATGGTGGCGTATGGGTGATGGGAGGCAACAGGGTCAACCTGATACCAGGATCACCCCAGACCCAGGCACAACGGGATGCCGCCGTCCCGGTTCTCGAGTTCTACAAGCCACCTTATTTCTTCAAGGGAGCGAAGCCGGTCATCGACAAATCCCCGAACAGTATCCACTACGGCAACAAGTTCAAGCTTGACGTCTCCGGCGCCGAGGTCGAATCGGTTGCGCTGATTCGTACTGGTCCGATCACCCACAACTGGACCTGGGGCAACCGGTACGTGAAGCTGCCGGTCGCGAAGGAAAACAGCGGCAAGCTGGAAGTCACGGCCCCGCCGCTGCCAGGGCTTGCGATTGCCGGCGACTACTTGCTCTTTGCCGTCGCCAAGAATGGAACCGTCAGCGAAGGACGACATGTGCTACTGAAGTTCAGGGACGATCCTGAGCCCGATTGAGGGCGCAATACCACGCGCCGGAGGAGCGCGGCGCGGTCTATGCCGGGGCATAGACCGCGCCGCCGCAGTCAGGCGCTGGTTGGCTGGTGCGCACTGCCGGGCAGCAGTCGCGGAGATGCGTCACGCGCGGCTTGCCAGTGCGCCAGCGAAGTTCGCAATAGCATGGCGGACGCCGCCAGCAGCACCAGGTCCTTCAGCAAAAATTGACCAATCGGTGCGGAGATTGCCGGAAATCCACCCGCAGTCGGCTCCGCCACCCCAGGGGTGGTGAAAAAGAACGTCAGCGTGATCGCGTAGGTCGCGCACGACATCGCCGCACCGAGCACGGACACGCCGCGGTGGAAGGCACCGGTGGCCAGCGCGACGGCAGTGGCAAGTTCCAGTGCACCAATGACGCCGCTGGCGCCACGTACGCCGAAGGCGCTGAGAAGCCAACTCATGAAGGGGCTATGCTCGATAAACGGTGCAATGCCCTGCGCTTCGTAGAGGGTGAACTTCATCGCGCCGAACCATAGGAAGACCACGACCAGGGACCAGCGCAACAAGGCCGTATGGTCTGGGATCGCCGCTTTGGGCGGCGTCGTGGCGAGGGAAAAGATCGGTTGCATATTCAACTCCTGAACAGATGGGTGATGTGGGTCATAGCGCCGCATGCGCGGATCGCCGCGGCAAAAGGCGGCGGCGGTGAGCTGCGCATCGGTCGCCTCTGCGTCGCGCGCCGCCTTGGTATCGAGTTCGACGTAGTGGGGCACTGGGTTGCAAGTGCCACGACGACGATGATTTGTTTTTGCCAGGCGGAAAGCACGCCTTCGCGTAAGCCGCCGCAGAAAACCGCACGCCCCCGGTCAGGAAGCTAGCCGCAGCTCGTGCGTGACCAGTCAGTCCTTGAGCGCGAGCGCGGCTTCCGGTGCGCGGCGGAAGCTGATCGCCAGGCGATTGAACGCATTCATCAGGCTGATGGCCATGGTCAGGTCGGCCAGTTCCTTTTCGCTGAAGACTGCCGCGGCTGCCTGGAACACGTCGTCAGGAACGTGCGTATCGGCGACGCGAGTCACTGACTCGGCCCATGCAAGGGCAGCCTTTTCCCGGTCGCTGAACAGGGCGCCGGCTTCATGCCAGGCTTGCACCAGTGCGAGTTTTTCGAGCTTGACGCCCTTCTTGGCAAGGTCGCGCGTGTGCATATCGAGGCAGTATGCGCAGCCGTTGATCTGGCTCACGCGCAGATAGACCAGCTCGACCAGTACATCGTCGAGGCCCGACTGCATGACGTAGCCGTAGACACTGCCAAAGGCTTTTACGCCGCCGGGGGACGCTTTCGTGTAATCCAGTCTCATTTCAGACTCCTACTTGTCGTTGGTGGTCAGTTCTTTATCGTCAGAATCGACGACGAAGACGGCCAGCAGTTTGGCCGGTTGCGTTTTGCTCGCGTTGCGACTGACCGGGTGACTTGACCCTGGCTCCTCGTAGAAGCTTTGGCCCGCCTTGTAGATGCGTTCCGGCCCGTCATTGACTTTGCTGGCGATGCTGCCCGAAACGACATAGGCGTAAATGAAAGCCGACTTGGCATGGCGGTGTGGCAACGAGGCGCTGCCAGGGGGGTAGAGCACTTCCAGGGCAATGAGCGATTTGCCCGGGATGTTTGGGATGGTGTGTGAGAAGTTCGGTTTGACCGTCTCTCCAGAGCCGTGCGCGGCGGCGAGGCCCGCAGCGGCCATCCCGGTCGCGGCCAGTAACGGCAAGAGAATGCGCTTGAGTTTCATCGTCGATCTCCTTGGTGATCTCTTTGGTGAAAGCATCATGCGCTCGGGCTGGTTCATAAGAAAGAACCAAAAAACGAAATTTTGGATGTACCATGGGCCATGAGCACGCTCCTCGACTTCAAACTGGACCGAAGAGCCAGGACCTCGTTGGCTGAGCAGATTCGCATCGGGATTGCCGGCGCAATCGAAAGTGGCGTACTGGCGCCGGGGGCCAGGCTGCCTTCGTGGCTCGACCTCGCAGCGCAACTGGGTGTTGCAAGGGGCACCGTCAAGACGGCGTACGAGCGCCTGGCCGATGCGCAACTGATCGTCGCGTCCCGGGCCGGTGGGACCAGGGTGGCCGACCATCCCGCAAGGATTGCATCAGTGGAGCGGTCAAGGTCAATCGAGACGGATCTGCAGTCAGACCTGTACCAGCATTTTCTTCCCGGACCGGCGGTCTTCCAGATGGGGGTGCCTGCTTCCGATTGCTTTCCCGCAACCCTGTTCGCGCGGCTGCGCGCGCGTGCCGTGCGCGATGAAGTCGAAGCGCCCGCCGTCTATCCGGACCCACGCGGCGAACACGAGCTCAGACGAGAGATTGCTGTGCATCTGGCGCTCTCGCGAGGCATCGAATGTCGCCCCTCGCAGATTTTTATCACGGCAGGTTTTTCCGGGGCACTTGGCGTGACGCTGCGCGTCATGCGTGCGGAAGGGCGGGCTGCGTGGGTTGAAAATCCGGGGTTCCTTCCGAGCCGCAGGGCACTCGAGATCTCCCGGATTGCCACTGTCCCGATTCCCGTTGACGAAGACGGGATTGATGTTTCGTATGGGGAGAAGCATGCGCCGGCTGCCGCCCTGGCGCTGGTGACACCGGGCCAGCAAGCGCCATTGGGTCCGACTTTATCGCTCTCGCGCAGGGTCCAGCTCATTGACTGGGCGAAACACGCAGACGCATGGATCATCGAGGACGACTACCTCGGCGAATTGCAACTGAGGCGCCGTGCCGCCCCAGCCCTGGCTTCGCAGGATCGGTTCGGACGGGTGATCCATATCGGCTCGTTCAGCAAGACGATCAGCCCAACGCTGCGACTCGGCTTCGTGGTCGCTCCACCTGCGCTGGTTGCCCGGTTCGATGAGGCCGTGGCCTGCCTTGCTCCCGCTCCCGGGCCCGCGGTGCAGACCGCTACAGCGGAATTCATGCGCGACGGTCATTTCTTGCGGCACCTGCGCAAAATGAAACGGATCTATGCTTGCCGGAGCAATGCCCTGCTCGGCAACCTTGCGTCCAGGGGCCTTCAAGCCTATCCCGCCGGGCTGGCCATCGTACTTCGACTGCCAGATGGTGCTGACGATAAGGCTGTGGCTCGTGAAGCCTTTGCCTACGGACTCGCTCCCGCCCCCCTTTCGGCTTGGTACGGCTCTGCCGCCACGAAACGGTCGGGCCTTCTTCTTGGAGTCGCCACCGCCATCGAAGCGCAACAAGCGACGGCTTGCGGGCGCCTGCATCAAGTGATCAAGCGGTATGCCTGACCCGGATGCGCAAGCAGTAAGCTTGTCAGCAGGCGTCGGACTCCTCGTCGCGGATATGCTCGGCCAGATAGTCGATCAACGCCCTTACCTTGGGCGGCAGGAAGCGGTTCGGCGGATATAGCAGCCACACCGCGCCCACATAAGAGCGCGCCTGCAGCTCCCAGCCGGCCAGCACGCGCACCAGTCCGCCGCCCTGCAGCGCGCTCGCCGCCGCGAATTCCGGCAGGCCGGCGATGCCGAGATCCTGCTGCGCCGCTTCGAGCCGTGCGCCGGCGTGATTGGCGATGTAGCGACCCTTTACCTCCACGGTGTGCGTTTCGCTGTCATGGCGGAATCGCCAGCGGTTGTCGTCCGCGGTTTCGCCAAGGTACAGGCAATCGTGCCGCGCCAGATCGCGCGGGTGCGCCGGCGTGCCGCGCGCGCGCAGATACGCTGGCGACGCGCACAGTACCCAGCGCACCGCCCGCAACCGCCGGCCGGCAAGGCCGGGCGGCGGGCGCTCGGTTAGCCGGATCACGAGGTCGAGATCGTCTTCGAGGGGATCGACTTCGTGGTCCGTGAACAGCAGCTGGAGGTCGACCTCCGCGTAGGCGCGCAGGAAGCCCGGCACCAGCGGATGGATCACCGTCTTCGCGAACGCCGTCGGCGCGCTGACGCGGACTCGTCCCTGCGGCCGCCCGACCAGGTGACCGGCCGCGTCGATGGCCCCCGACGCCGCGCTCACCACGTCGCGGCAATACTGGTACACCTGCGCACCCGATTCCGTCACACGTACCTTGCGGGTCGAGCGTTCCAGCAAGCGCGTTGCCAGGGCCTCCTCCAGCCGCTTGATCTGGCGGCTGACCGTGGACGGGGTGCTGCCCAGCTGGCGTGCCGCCACGGAGAAGTTGCCCGCGTCGACGACACGGTCGAATACGGCCATGTCGGGCAGCAAGGCGAAGAGTTCGGATGGATTCATGAGGGCAATCGCGTCGGCAGCGCTTTGGATTGATGCATTGGTGACATAAAGGCTTTGCGTTTCGACCTGATTATCACTGCCAATGCAAAACTGGACAATGCGGTACCCGATCCCGCCGACATCCGCCATGCTTGCCCAAAAACGCCTGTCCTTGCTGTCCGACCTGATGTTGCTCGCGGTCGCCGTGGTCTGGGGCAGCAGCTACGGCGTCGTCAAGGGCGCGCTCGTGTTCTACCCCGTGCTGGGCCTGCTGGCGCTGCGCTTTGGTGTCACCCTGCTGGTGCTGTCCCCCACGCTGGCCAGGCTGCGCCACGTCGACGGCACCACGTTGCGCGGCGTGCTCGGCACCGGCGTGCTGCTGCTCGGCATCTTCCTGTGCGAGACCTTTGGCGTGCTGCTCACGCACGCTGCCAACGCGGCCTTCCTGATCAGCCTGTGTGTGGTGCTGACACCACTGGTCGAATGGCTGCTGCTCAGGCGCGGGCCGAGCCGTCTCGAATGGGCGGCGGTGGCGCTCTCATTGCTGGGGGCGTGGCTGCTGACGGGTGATGCCGAGTTCGGCCTCAACGCGGGCGACGGACTGATCCTCGCCGCCGCGGTATTGCGGGCATTCATGGTGTGCGTGACCAAGCGTGTCATGTGGCGCACGTCGATGCCGGCCCTGACTGTGACTGCAGTGCAATCGGGGGTGGTGGCATTCGGCAGTGCGGCGGTGGCGCTGGTTCTGATGCCCGCGCAGTGGCAACCCATGCCGTCGTTTGCCGGTCATAGCGCGTTCTGGGGCTACGTCATCTGGCTGGTGATCGCCTGCACGCTGTTCGCATTTTTCGCGCAGAACTATGCCATCAAACGAAGCAGCCCGACGCGCGTCGCATTGCTGATGGGCAGCGAGCCGGCGTTTGGTGCCTTGTTCGCGAGCCTGTGGCTCGGGGAGAGGATTTCGGCAACTTCGTGGGCCGGTGGCGGGCTGATCGTCGCCGCATCGCTGCTGGCAACGGTGCGCTGGCGCAGGACGGTGGCGGCTGAAGTGCCGGAGGGGGAGCGGGTGTAGCAGTCTGTGCGGTCAGATGGTTGGCCGGATACGCGGAGAAGAATCCCGTCGTCGTGGCTGCGGTTCGTCAGACAAGCCTTGATCCACTGGTTACCGCCGTCAGGAATGGCTTGACGCGGGCCCGGAAGCTGCTTCAAATCGTGGCTGACGTTCCGTCCTCACCGCCAACGCCCCCTATGGACCGCTTCGACGCGCTGCAACTCTTCACCCGGATCGTGGAACTGGGCTCCTTCACCGGCGCCGCCAGCGCGTTGGACATTCCGCGCGCCACCGCCACGCATGCCATCAAGGAACTGGAGGCCCGCGTGGGCGCACGGCTGCTGGAACGCACCACGCGCCAGGTGCGCCCGACGCTGGACGGGCAGGCGTTCTACGAGCGCAGCAAGCGCGTGCTGCAGGACCTGGAAGACGCCGAGACCTCGCTCAGCACGCAGGTGGCCAACCCGCGCGGCACGCTGCGGCTGGACCTGCACGGCACCCACGCGACCATGATCATCCTGCCGCGCATCGGTGAGTTCCGCGAACGCTATCCGCATATCGACCTGGTCGTCAGCAGCGGCGACCGGCTGGTCGACCTGGTCGGCGAGGGCATCGACTGCGTGGTGCGCGCGGGCCGTCCACGCGATTCGTCATTGGTGGCCAGGCGGCTGGCGGATATGCCGGAGGTGTTGTGCGCCAGCCCCGAATACCTGGCCGCGCACGGCACGCCGCAGCATCCGTCCGAGCTGGCCGAGCATGTGGGCGTGGGCTTCTTCTCGCGCAACAGCGACAACCGGTATCCGTTCACGCTGACCGTCGATGGCGAGGTGCAGGAGTTCAAGGCGCGCGGCTGGATCTCGGTCAGCGATGCCGAGTGCTATACCAGCGCGGCGCTGGCCGGCTGCGGCCTGGTGCAGGTGCCGCGCTTCCGCGTGGAGGAGCACCTGCACGCGGGGCGGCTGGTGCAGGTGTTGGCCCAATGGCCGTGCCCGGACCTGCCGGTGTCGGCGCTGTATCCGTTCCACCGGCAACTGGCGCCGCGCGTGCGCGTGTTCGTGGACTGGGTGGCGGGGCTGTACGTGGAACGGTTCGGGCCGCTGGGCGGCGTGGCATAAGGCCGGCCGCGGCCGCGTTCAGCTGGCGCCGACTTCGTTCGTCAGTGGCTTCCCGGTCTCGAACTCCGTCACGCTGCGCAAGGTGGTCTCGCAGATGGTCGTCACGGCTTCGCGCGTGAGGAAGGCCTGGTGCCCGGTCACGATCACGTTCGGGAACGTGATGAGCTGCTGCAGCACGGCGTCGTCGACGATGGTGCCGGACAGGTCGCGGAAGAACAGCTCCGCCTCCTGCTCGTAGACGTCGATCGCCAGCCCGCCTAGTTGCCCGCTCCTGAGCGCGTCGATGACCGCTTCCGTGTCGATCAGCCCGCCGCGGCTGGTGTTGATCAGCAAGGCGCCGCGCTTGGCGCGCGCCAGCGTTTCGGCGTTGATGATGTGATGGGTATCGGGCGTGAGCGGGCAGTGCAGCGAAATGCAGTCGGCGCTTGCGCCGATTTCTCCCTCGTCCGCGTAGCGGCCGCCAAGGGCTTCGAACTCCGGGGATGGGTACTTGTCGTAGCCGATCACGTTGCAGCCGAACCCGACCATGATCTTCGCAAAGACACGCCCGATCTTGCCGGTGCCGATCACGGCCACGGTCTTGCCGCACAGGTCGAAGCCCATCAGGCCTTCAAGCGAGAAATTGAAATCCCGCGTGCGGTTGTAGGCCCGGTGGATCTTGCGGTTGACCGCCATCAACAGGGCTACCGCATGCTCGGCCACCGAATTGGGCGAATAGTCGACCACGCGCACGACCTTGATCCCGAGCGCCTGCGCAGCTTTCAGGTCGACGTTGTTGAACCCGGTGCAGCGCAGCGCGACCAGCCTGGTGCCCCCGCGCGCGAGCGCTTCCAGCACGCTGGCATCGGCCCGGTCATTGACGAAGATGCAGACGGCGCCGTGGCCAGCGGCGAGGCTCACCGTTTCACTGTCCAGGGGGACGTCGAAGTATTTGAGCTGATGGCCTTGCGCCGCATTCGCGGCATCGAGATGTTGACGATCGTAGGACTTTGCGCTGAAGACGGCGATTTCCATGATGGGTCTCCGCGGCGAATCGCATGGAGCGATGCGCCCAAGTTGCGCCGCATTATCCGCCAGCCAGCGTGGCGGCGACCTGCACGAACAGGATCTTCACGATGGTCATCGACGGGAAGATCATCGAGTAGCCAAGGTCGGGCCGGTCGGTGGGCGCGACGCGATTGGCAAAGGCGAGGATGGCGGGATTGCCGGTCGCGCCGCAGATCACGCCCACCGCCAGGTCGAACGGCAGCCTGAAGACCAGCAGGCAGAATAGTGCCGTGATCAGGAGCAGGGCGAGCAGGATCACCAGGCCGTAGAGCAGGAAGGACACGCCGGTCACACCGATGGTGGCGAAGAACTTCGGCCCCGACGCAATACCCACTTGCGCGAGGAAGATGGTCAGCCCGAAGTTGCGCAAAACCAGGTTGGCCGACAGTGGCATGGTC
Organism: Ralstonia pickettii; assembly: GCA_050987995.1. GTDB lineage: Bacteria > Pseudomonadota > Gammaproteobacteria > Burkholderiales > Burkholderiaceae > Cupriavidus > Cupriavidus pickettii_B. The sequence continues at coordinate 2,809,352 of CP158803.1, read as the reverse complement.
CAGACGAACGGCCCGAAACGGCGCACCCGGCCGAGCACGAGGGCGACCAGCAGCAGCGCGGCAAGACCCAGCGCCAGCGTGCCGACGCCCGGAATCGGCACCGGGATCAGCCCGACCAGCAGCCCCAGGGCCGCGCCGATGCCGATCGAGATAAAGCTCAGCTCGGCGGTGCCCTTGATAGAGTCGCCGAACAGCGCGCGAATCGCCTTCATGTGGGCCCGATTGACCAGCAGCCCGACGCGGTCGCCGAATTCGAGGATGAGATCCTGGCTGGGCATCAGGTCGGCATCGCCCCGGCGCACATGGGCGATGGAGCAGACCATGCCCTCGGGAAACTGGATGTCGCGCAGCGTGTGCCCGACCACGAACCGGCTCGAGGCGAACACGCGCATATAGTCCAGGTCTTCGCGATGGCTCGTCATGCGGCCCGGCTGCAACTCCCCGCACAGCGAGGTGGCTTCACGCAGCACGGCCGGGTCGGTGGCGGTTGCGAGCAGCACGTCGTCGGCCTGCAGGACCAGGTCGTCGGCGGGCGGCTGGTTGTGGTGGGCACGGCGCACTGCGGCGATCGCCACCCCGTCCGGCAGGCGCGCCACCAGCTCCGACAGCCGCGTGCCGATGAACGCCGGGTTGGTCAGCGCGATCTCGGCGGTCTCGATCAGCTTTGGCGGCGGCCGCACGATATTCGGCTTGAGCAGCGCGGTGAGGGCATACAGGAACAGGATCGGCCCGGCCACGCCGACCGGATACGCGACGCTGTAGCCTACCGCGGCACCGTCGCTCTTCATCGCCGCCATCGCGGCCTGCAGGCTTGCCGTGCTGGTGCCCGCGCCGGCGAACATCCCCAGCGATTCGTCGAGCTTCACGCCCACCAGCGGCACCAGTGCGACCGCGACCAGCCCCGAGCCGACCACGCCGAGCACGGCGGCGGCGTTGGCCTTGAGGCCGTCGGGGCTGGTCAGGCCCTTGAAAAACTGCTCGCCGTACTGGATCCCGATGCCGTAGAGAAAGAGCAGCAGCCCGAGCGTGCCGAGCAGGGCAGGCGGCGCGGACTTGGGTGCGAACCCGCCGATTGCCAGCCCGACGAACAGCACCGCGCCCGACCCGAGCGACACGCCCTTGATATTGATCTCGCCGATGACATAGCCCAGCGCAACCGTGAGGAACAGCGTGAGCAGCGGCTGGGTTTCGAGCAATGTCCTGACTGCATCCATGGCAGCTCCTTTTCGATGGGCAGGAGCAAGGGCGCTGTGACAAGCAACCGCGCAGGATCACGCGCACACCGCGCGGACGGGGTTGCCAGGCCCTTCAGTTCCGGACATGCGTTATCGAGTGTGGTCCCCCGATCATCGTGACAGGCACGGGCTGGCACTGCGGCGACCACAGGAATGCCCCTCGAAAATATACGACGCGCCGCATGAATTCAAGAATCGAAGCGGCGCGCCAGCGGGGGATGCCAGACCTGCCAAATCTGCCATCCCTCTGCCCTCAGACTGCGGCGGGTCGCGCCAGCGGCCGCGCCGGCGCGGGCGCTTCGGGCGTCGGCTGGCTGACCGGCAGCGTCATGCCGATCCGGATCGCGTTCGGCTCCACCTGCGCGAACACGCTGCCGCCGTGCATGGTGGCGATTGCCTTGACGATGGCCAGCCCCAGCCCGTGGCTCTGCCGGCTGTCGCTGCGCGCCGCGTCGGCACGGTAGAAGCGGTCGAACAGGCGGCTGGGCTGGATCGCGGACAGGCGGTCCGACTCGTTGCGCACGGTGATGGTCAGCGAGCCTGCCGCCTGTGCGATCGCCACCGTCACCGGCCGCCCCGGCCGGCCGTGCTGCAGGGCGTTGCTCATCAGGTTGGTCAGCGCGCGCTGCAGCAGCGAGACGTTGACGCGCACCCGCGCATCGCCTGTCACGTGCAACGTCGAACCGGCTTCCTCGAACAGCAGGTCGAGGAAGTCCGCGCTGCGCCGCACCTCGTACGCGACCGAGACCTCGACCAGGTCGCGTGCCAGCGCGCCGCGGTCGGACTGGGCCAGGAACAGCATGTCGATCACGATGCGGCTGAGTCGCTCCAGGTCTTCCAAATTGGATTGCAGGATTTCTTCGAGCTCCGCGGTACTGCGCTGCCGCGACAGCGCCACCTGGGTCTGGCCGATGACATTGCCCAGCGGCGTGCGCAACTCGTGCGCGACATCGGCATTGAAGGCGGAAAGCTGCTGGTACGCACGCTCGAGCTTGTCGAGCGCGCCGTTGAAGGCATGCACCAGGCCATACAGTTCGCCCGGCAGGTTGGCGTCGGGAAGTCGCTCGAGCTGCTTGGGATCGAGCGCGCTGGCATGGTGCGACAGGCGCTCGATCGGCGCCAGGCCTGACTTGGCGATACGCCAGCCGAGCAGGCTCACCGCGATCACGCCGAGCACCGAGGACACCACCAGCGCGATGCCCAGCGTGCGGCTGGTCTCGAAGAAGGGCGCCTGGTCGACCGCGACCGCGAGCGCCACCTCCGGCCGGTCCTGCAGTGCGGGGATGGAGCGCTTGAGCATCAGGAAACGGTTGTCTCCGAACTCCACCGCCCACACGTGCGGGGCGCGCGGCGTAGCTTCGGCCTCGCGCGGAAATGGCTCGCCGTAGCGGAAGCGCGCATCGGTGCTCTCGACAAAATAGCGCACGCTGCGGTCGGCCGGCGTCATGCTGCGCAGCATGGCGGCAAAGCGCTCCCATTGCGCCGCCGTGCCCAGGGCCGCCGCCTTGGGGCCGGCCAGGTCGAAGCGCGCGTGGATCTCTTCGAGCTGGCGCTTCTCCAGTTCCACGCACTGCACCTGGTAGAGCACCACGCCTGTGATGGCGAAGACAAAGGCCGCCGCCAGGCCAAACATCGCGGCCAGGCGCGCGGCGATTGAGCGATGGCGATTCATGCGGTCAGCCCGTCGCGGTGCTCCAGCACGTAGCCCATGCCGCGGATGGTGTGCAGCAGCTTGGGCTCGCCGGGCCAGTCCAGCTTGGCGCGCAGCCGCTTGACCGCGACCTCGACCACGTTGGTGTTGCAGTCGAAGGAGATGTCCCAGACCAGTTCCGTGATCGCGGTCTTGGACACGATCTGCCCCTGCCGCCGCGCCAGCACCGACAGCAGCGTGAACTCGCGCGCGCTCAGGTCCAGCCGGCGCGTGCCGCGCGCGGCCCGCCGCGACAGCAGGTCAATGCGCAGGTCGCTGACAGTGAGTTGCGACGGCTCGGTCTGCCGGCCGCGGCGCGTCAGCACGTTGAGCCGCGCCAGCAGTTCCAGGAAAGAGAAGGGCTTGGACAGGTAGTCGTCGGCACCGGCATCAAAGGCGTTGAGGCGGTCGTCGAGGTCGTCGCGCGCGGTCAGCATCAGCACCGGTGTCTGCTGCTCGCGGCGCAGCGACTTCAGGAGCGAGACGCCGTCCAGCGCCGGCAGCATGACGTCGAGCACGATCGCGTCATAGGGCTCGGTACAGGCCAGGTGCAGGCCGTCCAGGCCGTTGTGCGCCGTGTCGACCACGTAGCCATTCTCAGACAGGCCGCGACGCAGGTAGTCGACCGTCTTGATTTCGTCTTCGACCAGCAGGAGTTTCATGGGTCCAATCCTCGGAATCCTAGAAATATAGAAGATGCGTGCGATTCCAACCTGTCAAACCTGTCAGTTTTCCGCGGGCCGCACTGAACCAGCGCGGCTGATTCCGCGAGCATGACACGCCACTGCGCCGCCACTGTTCGGCGCGGTTGACAACACTGTTTGCGACGAATTGCCGCAGCCGGCCCCCGGCGCGCCTGCCTGACGCAATTGTCAGTATCCGGACAGCGCTGCGTCGGCTGTGCTCACTAGACTCCATCCGTGCCCGGCCGAGCCGGTTTTCCTTCACACACCGGAGTCTTCCCATGACCTCATCCAAGCCATCCCGCCTGACTGACAACGCCCGTCGTGGCGCCGCTCGCAACACTGGCACGCGCCGGCCGCGCCTGCTGTGGCTACGCGCCGGCACGCACCGCCGTGCCATGCTGCATGCCTTGCTCCCGACATTGGTGATGATGATCAGCGCGAGCCTCTCACTGTCGGCCAAGGCGGCGCCCCGGCCGGTGGACCCGTATACGGACGGCGCGGCCAGTGCGACCACAGCCAAGGGGCGCTTCGATGTGTACACCGACGGCGCCAGTGTGCGTGGCCCGCGCGACACGTATACAGACGGCGCGCGCAGCGAGACGCCGCCGGCGGATTCGAACGGGTAAAAGCGTCAGTACCGCCGGTTTGCTCCACTCTCCCGCGCGCGGGAGAGTGGGAACACCGTCAGCAATTGAGGCGCTCGCGCCCAGCATCCCGCAGTGGCCGGAGCTCACCGACCACCTGTCGCAATCCCCGTGCCGTGTTCGAGCAAGCCGCCACCAAGCGCCCGATACTGCGCGATTGCGTTGGCCAGCTGGCGCTCGCGTGCCTGTACCAGCGCCTGCTCCGCCGCAAGCAACTGACGCTGCGCATCGAGTGACTCGAGTTGGCCGGTCACGCCGCTGCGCCAGCGCTGGCCAGCCAGCCGCACGCGTGCGGCTTCTGCGTCGCGCACGGCTTGCTGCGCGGCCACCTGCTCCTGCAGCGTGCCCCGTGCCGCGAGCGCATCGGCGACGTCGCGGAAAGCGGCCTGCACGGCGCGTTCATAGGCGGCCACCTGGATCTGCTTGCGGGTCTGGGCCAGGTCCAGCCCGGCGCGGAAGAACTCGCGCCTGCCTATGTCGGGCGCAGCGCGATCGGTTTCGGCCGGCATCGCCGGAACGCCGGCGGGCGGCGCAGGGTAGGTGGCCGCGACCGGCGACGGCGGGCGCTCGTAGCGCGGCGCCAGCGAGCAGCCGCTCAGCGCGGCGGCCAGCATCAGCGCAGCGCCCGCCGCACAAGGGCGGAGCAAGTCGGGTTTGCGTGCGAGCATCGTGGGCCTCCTATTTTGTCGTGGTGGCGCCGAGCGGTGCCTGTGCCATGGGACGGCGGTAGCCCGCCAGCCGGTCCAGTGCGAGGTAGACCACCGGCGTGGTGAACAGCGTCAGCGCCTGGCCGAGCAGCAGGCCGCCGACCACCGCCACCCCCAGCGGCTGGCCAGTTCCGCGCCGGTGCCGAAGCCCAGCATCAGCGGTACCGCGCCCAGCAACGCCGCCAGCGTGGTCATCATGATCGGCCGGAAGCGCGTCAGCGCCGCCTCATAGATCGCCTGCCCGGCGCTGACGCCGCGGGTGCGCTACGCTTCCAGCGCGGAGTCGATCAGCAGGATGCCGTTCTTCTTGACGATGGCAATCAGCAGGATCACGCCGATCAGCGCCATGATCGAGAAATCGAAACCGCCAAGCCATAGCAGTGCGAGCGCGCCGATCGCCGCCGACGGCAGCGTGGACAGGATCGTCAGCGGATGCACCAGGCTTTCATAGAGTACGCCCAGGATGATGGAGACCGCCAGCAGCGCCGCCAGGATCAGCCACGGCTGCTCCGCGCCGCCGCGGCGCGTTCGATGCGCAGACGAATGACGTTGGCGCCAAGCTGCAGGTCGCTCTAGGACGGTGACGCCAGGCTGTCATGGTTGTCAGGCGAGACACGTGCCGGCGCATGCGGCGCGCATGCTGACCGCTTTGTCAGCTTCCGGCCAGCGTGGCGTTATCCGCGCGCGGCTAGCCTGTGCGGTTGATCGACCGGCCGGGGCAGGCCATGATGCCGGGAACCCCCTGGCGCAAGCTGACAGATGAAGAGGAGAACAAGTTGCTATCCCGCCGCAAGGCCCTGACCGTCATCCGGGCCACCCTGGCCACCGTTGCCTTCGCGGTAACCGCATGCGCCGGCATCGGCAGCGGCGGCCCGCTGCCCGAACCCGCGCGCTTCGAGGCCTACCGGCGCGATACCCTTGGCCAGCTACAGGCGCGGCGGCATTTCCAGTTCGCCGACAAGGACGCCGAGCTCGCATGGAACGGCCCCGGCGAGTGGCTGCCCGTGCCATCCCGCGCCGGTGCAAAGCCGGACAAGGGCATCCTGCTGATCCACGGCCTCGGCGATTCACCGTGGTCCTTCCACGACGTTGCCCGGCAGTTCGCCGCGCAGGGCTTCCTGGTGCGGACCGTGCTGCTGCCAGGCCACGGTACGCGTCCGGAGGATCTGATGGACGTGACGCTGGAAGACTGGCAGCGCGTGGTGGAGGAACAGGCCGCGGCGCTGCGCCACGACGTCGGGCAGGTCTACCTGGGCGGCTTCTCGACCGGTGCCAACCTGGCGCTCGACTACGCCTATGCACATCCGGACGTGGCGGGACTGGTGCTGTTTTCACCGGCGTTCCAGTCCAACAGCCGCTACGACTGGCTGACGCCGGTGATCGGCTGGTTCCGGCCCTGGCTGCTGGAACCCGACGGACGCCGGCCGATGCAGAACGCCGTGCGCTACATGACCGTGCCCACCAATGGCTTCGCCCAGTTCTGGCGCAGCAGTCGCGCGGCGCGACAGCGCCTGAGCGAGCGGCCTTATGACAAGCCTGTGTTCATGGCCGTGACGCAACACGATTCGGTGCTCGATACGGGCTACTTGCTTGACGCGTTCCGAAACCGCTTCACGCATCCGGCGAGCCGGCTGGTCTGGTATGGACAGGCGCCGCCGGGGCTGACCGACACGCAGCGCGTACTGGTGCGCAGCGACGCGCTGCCGCAGCAGCGGATCAGCCAGTTCTCCCACATGGGCCTGTTGTTCTCTCCGGCGAACCCGCTGTATGGCGAGCAGGGCAGTTTGCGCATCTGCTGGAACGGCCAGGACGAGGGCGCGATGCGGGCGTGCGAACGCGGCGAGCCGGTCTGGTATTCGGACTGGGGTTATCGCGAGGCGGGGAAGGTGCATGCGCGGCTGACGTTCAATCCGTATTTCGACTGGCAGGGTGAGGTGATGGCAGCGGTGTTGGGCGGCGGCGCCGGGCTGCCGGATGGGCAGGTTGCTGACGCATTGCCGGCGGCAGCCGGCAGCGAGGCGAGCCGCCCGGCCCTGTAGCGGGACGGCGATCGCCAGAGAAAATCCGCGCACCCGGCGCAAAAGCAAAACGGGGCGCCGCCGCCAGCGCAATGCACTCGTGAAGCCGTAGCGTGCTGGAGCGGCCACATAAATCTCGGCAGAGTCGATCTCAACCTGTTTGCGCGTGCTCGACGCGATCTTCGAGGACAGGAACCTGGTCGCGTCGCTGGCGCTGCTTGCCACGGGCGTCAGGAACCGCAATGCGCACCATGCGGTGACCGTGATCGAGGTGAAGGTGTGACGCTGCGGCGTGGTCCTGTTCAGGGGCAGGCGTCTCAGCGCGCCATAGCCAGCGATGCGCGGATTCACGTAATTTCAGGTCTGATCTGAACGACGTTTATTGGCGAATCGCTTCCCCCAAATGGGGCGCTCCGGCGCAACCGTTTTTGCATACACTCCAGACCTTATTGACCGGTGTGCCCGCTGCAGTCTTCGCGGCGCTGCCGGTCACGCCGTGCATTGGAACGCGACAGGTCGGAGATGTCATGAAGGTAGATCCAATCCGTGACTGGCAATACGTCGAAGCGGTGCTGGCCGCGCGCACACCGCAGGAAGCGGCCCAGGTCGCGTTGCGCGCGGCGCGTGCCATGGGCTTCAATCACCATGCCTATGTGATGAAGCAACCGATGCTCGGGCCGGCAAGCGACAACGATTTCGTCTGCTTCCACGATTTCTCCGCGGACTGGGCGCGGACCCGCTACGAGCCATTGCGCGCGAAGCGGCACGAAGGCAGCGACGCGCGCGTCGAACATGTGCGCGCGGGAATGCCTGCGACGTCATGGAATGCGCTCGGCGAGGTGGACCATACGCGCAGGGATATCGGGCAGCGTGCGCGCAACCTGTTGCGCAGCGCGGGCGAGCATGGACTCAAATCGGGCCTGACCATCCCGCTGTGGACACCGGGCATCGACTGGGCCTTCATGACCCTGACCACCGATGCCACCACCGACCTGCGCGCGCTGCGCGCGACGCTGGCGCCGATGAACTACTTCGCGCACTGCCTGCACTCGGTGCTGCGCCGCTTGCAAGGCGAGGGCAGCCACCCCGTGCTCAGCCGGCGCCAGCGCGAAATCCTGCACTGGGCCGCGATCGGCAAGACCACCTGGGAGATCTCGGCGATTCTCAATATCAGCGAAAGCACCGTCTACTTTCACCTGAATGTCGCCGCGAACAAGCTCAATACGCGCGGGCGCCAGGCGACTTGCGCACGCGCGGTGGCGCTGGGGCTGCTGTCGCTCTGAGGCGGCGCGTGTTTGCCGGGCCCTTGCAGGCGGTAGTGCACGCGAGCCCCGCGAGCCCACAGAGGGCTCGGGGGCTCGCAAGCGCCCGCAATGAAGCGCGGACTCAGTTGGCCGGCGTGTAGTAGCGGCTGGCGATCTTGGTACCGAGGTCGGCAATCCACTGGGTCCAGGCCAGCGCCGCATTACCTTTCTCGTTCACGGCCAGCACCGGTGCCGCCGCGTATTCGCTGTACGACTCGCCGATCGCGGCGGTTCCCCAGCCGGTGCCGGCCACATAGCGGTTGGTCCAGAGGTCTGCGGCCGCGGTGCCGTCAGGCGACTGCGTCCACGCGACAAAGGCATTGCCGGCGCCGTCCAGGCCGACCGTCGGCAGGCTCGGGGTCCGCGCGCTGGCGTCGAGCAGTACCGCGGCGGCGCCCCAGGCACCGTTGGCCGGCGCCAGGCTCGCCAGCAGCGCGTTGTCGTTGCGGCCCCACGCCACCATCGCATCGCCGCGGGCATTGACCGACAGGCGCGGCCTGCTGATAAAGGCCTCGGCAGCGGGCGGCGCCACCTGGACTGTGGTCTGCCAGGCCGAGGTATAGCGCTTCGAGTACAGCGTGCTCTGCAGGGTGCCGTTGGCCGTATCGGACTGCCCCCAAACCAGCGTGGCGTTGCCGCTGCCGTCCATGGCAATGGCGGGGTAGCCGAGCGACTGGTCGATGCCGGCGTCGCGCACCAGCTCGACGGGCGCATCCCAGCTACCGCTGGCGCTGAAGCGGCTGGTCCAGAGGCTGTTGCTGGCCAGGTCGGTCAGCTCCCACACGGCCAGTGCGTCGCCCGACGGCGCCACCGCGAGCTGCGGACGCAGGTTCTGCACGCCGACGTCATTGGGCGTGGCAAAGGTGGTCTCCGTGCCCCAGCCGCTGCCGGCCGTGTAGCGGTTTGCCAGGATCTTGAACGGGCCGAACTGCCCGTCGCGTTGCGTCCAGATGGCAATGGCGTTGCCGCTGGCATCCATGCCGACCTGCGGCTGGACCGCCATGCCCGCGCCCGACTCGATCCGGACCAGGTCACCCCAGCCCGAGGCGGGGTCGAAGGAGCGGCTCCAGATATCGTAGGCACCGCTGCTGGTCAGTTGCGGCCACACCACCATGGCGCGACCGGTGGCGCGGTCCATCGCGATCTGCGCGCCGTCGGTGGCGCTGGCGGCGTCGTTCTCCAGTGGCACCGGCGCGCCCCAACCCCCACCGGGCACATAGCGGCTGGCCATGACGCTGTCGTCGGCCGTGCCCGGCTCGCGCTGCAACCAGACTGCGATGGCGTTGCCCGCGGCGTCGATGGCGACGTTGACGTTGCCTGCGCCGGCTTCGGTGATGGCCGCGGGATCGCTCCAGCCTGCCGGGGTGCCGGGGTTGCCAGGGCCCGGGTTGCCCGGTGTGCCTGGCGTGCCAGGGGTGCCGGGGGTGCCGGGGGTGCCGGGGTTGCCCGGGTTGGGCGGCGACGCGTTGTCATCGTCCCCGCCGCACGCGGACAGCGCCGCGCACATCGCCATAAGCAAAATCGTCTTACGCATTGAGTCTTCCCTGTCGGTTATTGTTCTTCAAAGACCAACTCGCGCACCCCGAGGTGGTCCAGGAGTCTGGGTCCGGCGCGAATTGCCTCGGGGGAGGATAGGGAAATGCGGGGGGTGCGGAGCGGGCACCCTGTGGGATTCCACAGGGGAGGGGGAACGGCCGTCAGGGTGGGGGGCGGCAAATGCGACGACAGCCCGGACGCTGCGTCGACAGGCGCTCGGCTAAAGGCGATTGCCGCACGCCGCACGACCTGACCCTCACGCAGACTTCGATACAGGGGGGCAGCTTGCCCACCGCGGACGCTTAGAGCGCGAGGAAGTAGCGCTCCGCCGCCTCTCAAGTCGAGATTGTTTGGCAGGCAGGCGCCCATTGAAATCCGTCCAATGGAGGAGTCCGCGACGGGTATCGTCCGCCGCATTTCTCCGATGACGCCGACTGCGCGGCCCGAAGCTGGCCGCCAAGCGCCGGCCCGCCGGCCACGGCGGTCATCGAAGAGCGGCTGGTCTGTCGTGGATTGAGGCACCTCTCATCACCTCAAAGAACGATTCCATCCGACCAAATGCATTCGCTCGCGCGATGTGCGCCGCCTGCGTAGCGGTTCATATGCTTATCGGCAATCCTTCGTTCCGCCCGCACGGATGGCGCCCGTATGCTGTGCCTTCGTTTCACAGCGCAATCCCCGAACCATGGCCAACTATCTGGACGAACGACAGCGCGCGGAGCTCGCGCGAGCCGCCAGTCACTGGCTCTGGCGCTCCGAACTGCCTACGTGGCTGCTCATCGCTGTCGTGTATGCCGCGTGGTTTGGCGTGGCCGCGAATGCGAGCCGCCTTGGATTGCCGCTGGCATGTGTGCTGCTGACACTGTGCACCACGTGGTACCTGTCATTGCAGCATGAACTGCTGCATGGCCATCCGACGCCCCTGCCGTGGTTGAATGCGCTGCTTGGCGCAGCGCCGCTCGGGGTCTGGCTGCCGTACGGACTGTACCGCCGCTGGCATCTGCAGCACCATGAGGCCGAGCTGACGCATCCGGACAGGGATCCTGAAAGCTATTTCCTGTATGCGGTGGACTGGCAGGCGGCGGGACCCGCGATGCGCAGGCTCTATGCAGTCCGCAATACGTTGGCGGGGCGGGTGCTGCTGCAGCCGGCTTTCTCGATCTTTGCCATTGCTGCCGATGCATGGACAAAGCTGCAGGCCGGGGACTGGCGCGACGTGCCCATGTGGCTGGCCCACCTGCTTGCACTGGCCTGGTTGCTCGCATGGCTGCAAACGTCCTGCGGCATGCCGGTGTGGCTGATGCTGGCGGGCGTGGCCTATCCGGCGCTGTCGTTGTCTGCGATCCGTTCCTTTCACGAGCATCGCGCCACCGACTCGCATGCGGCACGCAGTGTGATCAATGACGCTGGCCTGGCGTGGCGTTTGCTTTTCCTCAACAACAATTACCACCTGGTGCACCACGACCTTCCGTCGGTACCGTGGTTTGCGCTGGCATGGGTCTATCGCCGCCGTGCGGATGACTATCTTGCGCGCAATGATGGCTTCCTCGTCCGTGGCTACGGCGAATGGCTGGTTCGGTATGCGTTGCGCGCGGCGGCGCCGGTTGCGCATCCGTTGTTCCACGGGCCGTCAGGCCGGACTCCATACAGGTCGCGTCCTTATGGCGAAGCCTGAGCGTTGGGTAGCGGCCCTACCGATGTATAACGTGTCGCCGTTGTTGCGGGCGGACTGGATCACACTGATCGACCGCGTAGCCGAGACGCTGCAGCATGCCGATGCTCCGGTGATACTGACGGCGGTGGACCCCGGTGAGGAATCCGATGCGCTGCACGCGTTCTGGCGGCGCGATGACGTATTGCTGTCGCAGACGTGTGGCTATCCGCTGATGCACGGGCTCGCACCGCATGTGCGGCTGGTCGGCACGCCCCGGTTTGCGGTGCCCGGTTGCTACCGCGAGACATATAGCAGTGCGATCGTCGTTCGCGCCAAGGGTTGTCCCGCTACGTTGGCCGCATGCCGAGGTGCACGGGCTGCCTGCAACAGCGCCGATTCGCATAGCGGCATGAACGCACTGCGCCACGCCGTAGCGCCGCTCGCGCGCGACGGCCGGTTCTTCGGGTCAGTCCTGCACACGGGTTCGCATCTCGGGTCGCTGGCTGCCGTCGCCAACGGCGAGGCGGATGTGGCCGCCATCGATTGCGTAACGCTGGCGTTTGCAGCCGAGCACTGCCCGGCGCTGGTGGCCGGGTTGCGGCAAATCGGATCGACGCGGGAGGTGGCCGGGCTGCCGTTTATCGCCTCACGCCGGGCTGGTGCTTCGCTGGTGACGCGGCTGCGGGTGGCGATGCGGCAGGTCTTGCACGATGACGCGGGGCTGCGCTCGCGGCTGCGCCTGCAAGACATCGTGCCGAGCACCGTGGCCAACTATCTGCCCATTACGGCGATGGCGCAGGAGGCGCGCATGCGGGGGTATGGCGCCTTACGCTGACATCAGGCCGGGCAGGCACCCACCGCAACTCACTCAGCCTCGAAAGCGAAACGCCCTTGCGCCACCAGCTGGCTGAGCGGATGGCGCTGGTTCGGATGCTCCCGCGCCTGCAATGCCTCTGGCAGCAGCGCCTTGTCTCCTTGCTTGCCGATGGCGGCCACGGCCTCGATGGCATAGTCGCGCGGCACCCCCAGCGCGTCGCGCAGGCGATCCTTGTCGAAGCCGCCGATGCCGTGCGCGTGCCAGCCCGATAGCGTGACCTGCAACGCCAGGTTGGCCCAGGCCGCCCCGGCGTCAAAGGAGTGCGTGGCGATCGCCTGCGGCTCGGTCTTGCCGGGCGGCGTCCAGACCGTGCGCGACAGGATCACCACCAACGCAGACGCACGTGCCGCCCAGCCCTGGTTGTACTCGGAGAGCGCCGTGAACACCGGTTGCCATTCCGGCGTGTCGCGGCGCGCATAGAGGAAGCGCCACGGCTGTGCGTTGTAGCCCGAGGGCGCCCAGCGTGCGGCCTCGAAGAAGCGCAGCAGCGTGGCCTCGTCGATGGCTTCGCCGGTGAAGGCGCGCGGTGACCAGCGCTGCAGGAAGAGGGGGTGAATGTCGTGTTCGCTGGTGCGGGGCTGGGACATGGAAACTCCTGGGAAAACATCTGGGTAACGGGAAGCCTCGAAGGGAAGAGCCTGCCATATCTTGCTTGCAGCGCGAACTACGAATTTCGCATGCCGATCGCACCATCGCGCATCAGGCGATGCCAGCATTCACCGATCGATATGCGGGCGTCCTGTCTATCGAAAGAAGAATCCCTGAGTTCGCAAGCAGCGCAACGATCCTTACGATGTCAGCTTTGCCAGAGCTGGCACAGCGGAGGAGGGGCAGACATGGCACGACGCGAAGACCTGATGAGCCTGGGCGCATTTCTCTACCCAAGCGGACACCATATCGCCGCCTGGCGGCATCCCGATGCCAAGGCCGACGCCGGCATCGACTTCAGGCACTACGTGGCGCTGGCGCAGGCAGCCGAGGCGGCCAAGTTCGACCTGGTGTTCCTGGCCGACGGCGTGGGCACTCGCGGCGACGATGTCGAGTTCCTCAGCCGCACCGCGCACAGCTACCAGGCGCAGTTCGAGCCGATTACCTTGCTGTCGGCGCTGGCTGCCGTGACCGAGCGTATCGGCCTGGTGGGCACCGCCTCGACCAGTTTCAACGAGCCGTACCACATTGCGCGCAAGTTTGCCTCGCTCGACCATATTTCCGGCGGCCGTGCCGGCTGGAACCTCGTCACTTCGTCGAATCCGCACGAGGCGCGCAATTTCAACCGGGACGACCACTTCGCGCACGCCGATCGCTACGAGCGCGCGGAAGAATTTGTCGATGTGGTGACTGGCCTGTGGGATAGCTGGGAAGACGATGCCTTCCTGCGCGACAAGGCCAGCGGGCGCTACTACGATCCCGCCAAGCGCCATGTGCTGTCCCACAAGGGCGCGCATTTCTCGGTGCAGGGACCACTCAACGTGTCGCGTCCGCCCCAGGGGCATCCGGTGGTGGTGCAGGCGGGCTCGTCGGAGGCAGGCAAGGAACTGGCGGCCCGCAGCGGCGAAGTGGTGTTTACGGCCCAGCAGACGTTGGAAGAGGCCGTCGCGTTCTATACCGACCTGAAGGGCCGCCTGCCGCGCTATGGGCGGTCTCCGGAAGACCTCAAGATCCTGCCGGGCGTGTTCCCGGTTGTCGGCCACAGCGAGAGCGAAGCGAAAGAGAAGTTCGGGCAGCTGCAAGCGCTGATCGACCCGGTGGTGGGCCTGGCGCTGGTCTCTGGCCTGACCGGCGGCTTCGACCTGTCCGCCTATCCGCTCGACGGACCCATTCCGGAGCTTCCGCCGACCAACGCCAGCAAGAGCCGCCAGCGCCTGGTGGTGGATCTTGCCAGGCGCGAGAACCTCACGATCCGACAGCTCTACCAGCGCGTGGCCGGGGCGCGCGGCCACTGGCAACTGGTTGGCACGCCTGAGCAGATCGTGGATGAGCTCGAAGCGCGTTTCCTCAACCACGGTGCCGACGGTTTCAACATCATGTCGCCGGTTCTGCCTGGGGGACTGACCGATTTCATCGCGCTGGTGCTGCCCGAACTGCGGCGGCGCGGCTTGTTCCGGAGCGAGTATGCGGGAACGACACTGCGGGAGCATCTCGGCCTCGGACGGCCGCAGCATCCGGCCATACAGGGCAAGCGGCAGGATGCCCGCGTTGCGGTGGTGTAATCGACGGCGTTGAGCAATCCCGGATTTTCAGCGAGCGTCAGATGGGCGCGCCGCTCGACTGCAGCAGCGCCGGCACCAGTTCATGCAGCCGCGACAGTACCAGTCGCGAGGCCCGCGACAGCGGGTGATGCCGGGTCACGCCGATGGTGATGGAACGCGGCAGTCGCGGCTCGACGATTTCCACCGCCGCCAGCTGGCCGCTGCGGACTTCCTGTTCGACGCCAAGGAAGGGCAGGATGGTCATGGCATGCCCGCCACTGGCGACTTCCTTCATCGTCGCCATCGATTCCACCTCCAGCACCACGTCCAGCGAGATGCCTTGCTGGCGGCCATGCTGGTCCAGGATGGAGCGCAAGCCGTTGGGCGCCGGAGGCAAGACCAGAGGCAGGCCCGCCAGCTCGCGGAACAGAACCGTCGGCCGCCTGGCGAGCGGATGCGTGGTCGTGCATACCAGGTAGGTGCCGACCTGGCCCAGCACGTCCTCGTCCTGCCGGGGGCCGTGTCCGTAGCGGTTGATGACCGCCATGTCCAGGCGCCCGGACGCGAGGTGTTCGTCGAGCTGGCCACTGAAGCCTTCGGCGACATGCAGGCGCACGCCGGGCGCGCCGGCGCGCATGTCCTCGAACAGGGCCGCCACCAGCCGACGGCCCATTGACGGCAGCATGCCGATCCTGACCACCCCCGACGGCACCCCGGCCGCATCCTTCACTTCGTCCTGCAGGCGCGCCGATTGGGCCAGCAACAGCTGCACATGCGGGTAAATGCGCCGGCCGAACTCTGAAAGCACGACACCCCGGCCAGTGCGATCGAACAGGCGGTCGCCCCATTCGCTTTCCAGCTGACCGATGGTGCGGCTCACCAGGGACTGCGCCACGCCCAGCGACTTTGCGGCGCGGGAGAGGGACCCAACCTCAATCACCAGCGCCAGGGTTTCGAGTTGCCTGATGTTCATTCGGGAACCCCGCCAGTCTTTGTACCCGTTGTACCGGGGCCATGCAAAAAGGTGATATCAGGTATAGCGGATTCCACTCTTTTGCGCTACCCGGGCTGTCCCTACACTACGGTCACGCCTTCCCGAAGAGAAGGCCAAGCCATACATGGAGACACAATGTTTGCCCGTTCCTATTTCCGTTGCCTGGCGGCAACCGCCTTGGTCCTGGTCAGCGTTAGCGCTGCCGCCTCGACCTATCCGGACAAGCCGATCAAGCTGGTGGTGCCGTTCCCCGCCGGCGGTCCGACCGACGCCATGGCGCGGCTGATCGGCCAGAACCTGTCCAGCAAGCTCGGCCAGCCGGTCGTGATCGACAACCGGGGCGGCGCCGGCGGCACCATTGCCACCGAGGCCGTGGCCAATGCGGCGCCAGACGGCTACACGCTGTTCTTCGCGACCACCGGGACGATGGCCATCAACCCGTCGCTCTACAAGACGCTCAAGGTCGATCCGCTCAAATCGTTCGACGCCGTCGGTTCGGTTGCGTCCACGGTCAATGTGCTGGTGGTGCAACCCGCCTTGCCGGTCGGCAATGTGAAAGAACTGATCGCGCTGGCGAAGCAGAAGCCGGGCACGCTGACGTTCGGCTCGGCCGGCAACGGCAGCTCCAACCACCTGTCGGGCGAGTTGTTCAAGTCGATGGCTGCCGTCGATATCTCCCATGTGCCCTACAAGGGATCGGCGGCGGCGCTTACCGACCTGCTCGGCGGCCGCATCTCCATGATGTTCGATACCGTCTCCAGCCAGGTGCAGTACCTGAAGGCCGGCAAGGTCAAGGCGCTTGGCGTGACCGGCGCGGTCCGCTCCGAAGCCTTGCCCAGGGTGCCGACCATCGCCGAGTCCGGCCTGCCGGGCTTCGACGTCACGATCTGGTTCGGCCTGGCTTCACCCAGGGGAACCGCGCCGGAGGTGATCGGCCGCCTCAATGCCGAGCTGCAGACGGTGCTGGCCCAGCCCGAGGTGCGGGCCCAGCTCGCCGTGCTGGGCGCCAATCCGCTGCCCGGTTCGCCGGGCGACTTCGCGCGGCTGATCCAGCACGATGCCAGCAAGTGGTCGCCGGTGGTCAAGGCCTCCGGCGCAAGCCTGGATTGAAAGGGCCCAATCATGCAAAACCATATCGACGCGCTGTTCTCCCCGCGTTCGGTCGCCGTGATCGGCGCCTCGGACAATCCCAACAAGGTCGGCGGACGGCCCATCCATTATCTGAACCGCTTCGGGTTTGCCGGCAAGGTGTTCCCGGTCAATCCGGGCCGCGCGCAGATCCAGGGGCATCGTGCCTACCCGAGCCTGGGCGCAATCGGCGAGGTGCCGGACGCGGTGGTGATCGCCGTCTCGGGCGAGGCGACCCTGGCGCAGGTGCGCCAGTGCAGCGCCGCCGGCGTCAAGGCGGCCGTGGTGATGGCTTCGGGCTTCGCCGAGACGGGTGACGCGGGGCGTGCGCGGCAGGCCGAACTGGTGGCCGCGGCCAACGCTGGCGGCATGCGGCTGATCGGTCCCAACGCGCAGGGCAGCGCCAGTTTCGCCAGCGGCGCCGTACTCAATTTCTCGACCATGTTCATGGAGGTGGCGCCGGCCGATGGACCGATCGCCATCATCAGCCAGAGCGGCGCCGCCAGCGTGATGCCCTATGCCTTGCTGCGCCAGGCCGGCTTCGGTGTGCGTTACCTGGTCGCCACCGGCAACGACGCCGATCTCGATGCCTGCACCATGGCCGAGGCCGTGGCCGGCGACGACGGCATCCGCCTGATTCTCGTGTACCTGGAATCGCTGTCGAATCCGGACAAGCTGGCGCGCGCGGCCGCCATTGCCAGGGAGCGGGGCGCCAGCGTAGTGGTGCTCAAAAGTGGCAGCAGCCAGCGCGGCGCGGTCGCCGCGGCCTCGCACACCGGCGCCATGGTCGGCAACGATGCCGCCATCGACGGTTTCCTGGCACGGCACGGTATCTGGCGCGCACGCGACATGGGCGAGTTCATCCGCGCCACGCCGCTCTACCTGCAGGGGCACCGGCCGGGTGCCGGACGCACCGTGGTGATGAGCCACAGTGGCGCGGTGGGCGTGATGGCAGCGGACCTTGCCGAACGCGCCGGCCTGCCCCTGACCGAGCTGGCGCCGGCTACGCAACAGGGCCTGGCCGGGATCCTTCCCGAGTTCGGCACCGCCAACAATCCGCTGGACATGACCGCGGCGCTGCTGAACCAGGCCGACATGTTCCCACGCGTGCTGGATGTGCTGGGCACCGACGCGCAGGCCGACATGGTGATGATCGGCATTCCCGTGGCCGGACCGGGATACGACGTCGATGCACTCGCCCGCGATGCGGCCGCGTTTCTCCGCCGCCATGGCAAGCCGCTGGTGGTCAGCGCGCCGCAGCAGACCGTGCGCGACCAGTTCGCCGGCCACGGCGTGCCCACCTATGTCACCGAAGCCGACGCCATCGCCGCCTTGCAGCAGTACGCCGCGCACCGGCGCCTGCGCGATGCGGTGGCGGACTTGCCGTCTCCCGCCCCGGTGGCCTATGCGGGCAGGGGCTTGCTCGACGAGCATGAAAGCCTGGCACTGCTGGCCCGGCACGGCGTGCCGGTGGTCCCGCATCGCCTGTGCGAGACCAGCGACGAGGCGGTGGCCGCCTTTGCCGCGCTGGGCGGCGGCGCCATGGTGGTCAAGGGTTGCGCGGCCTGCGTGCCGCACAAGAGCGAGCACGGGCTGGTGCGGCTGGGCCTGGCCGATGCGGCGGGGGTGCGGCGCGCCGCCGAAGACTGCCTTGCCACCCTGGCGCGGCTGGAGGTGGAGCGGCCCCGGGTGGTGGTGGGCCGCATGGTGAAGGGCCGGCACGAGTTTGCGCTGGGCGTCACGGTGGACCCCGCGCTGGGCCCGCTGGTCATGATCGGCGAGGGCGGCACGCTGCTGGAGCTGCGCCGCGACATCGTGACCCTGCTTGCTCCCTTTACCGAGCAGGATGTCCGCGACGCATGCGGGCGCTTGCGGCTCGCGCCGCTCTTTGCGGGCTACCGCGATTTGCCGGCGCTCGACCTGGACGCGCTGGCGGCTGCGGCGGTGGCGCTCGGCGACTTCGCGCTGCGCTATCGCGCTTCGCTCAAGGCGGTGGATATCAATCCATTGATGGTGATGCCGGCCGGCGAGGGCGTGATCGCCGTCGATGCGGTCGTTGAAATGGCATGAGGATAGGACCGACGATGGGAACGGCAATGGAAACGGAAGTCATGGTCGAAGTCGAGGGCGATGTAGCGGTGGTGACGTTGAACCGCCCGCAGCGCATGAACGCAGTCAACCACGCGCTGCGCAGCCGGCTGATCGAAAGCCTGGCCATGCTGAACCGCGACGAGCGGGTGCGTGCGGTGGTGCTGGCCGGCGCAGGCGACAAGGCGTTCTGCGCAGGGCAGGACCTGGACGAGGCGGCGGCGGTGGGCTGGCAGCAGATCGTGCCCTGGCTTAACCAGCAGCGCGCCATGTACCAGGCCGTGCGCGACCTGGACAAGCCTTGCGTGGCGGCGGTGCGCGGCGTTGCCGCGGGGGCAGGATTCCAGCTCGCGTTGTGCGCTGACTGGCGCATCACCACGGCGGATGCCCGCTGGGGGCAGCCT
The DNA here is from genome assembly GCA_050987995.1 of Ralstonia pickettii. Taxonomy (GTDB): domain Bacteria; phylum Pseudomonadota; class Gammaproteobacteria; order Burkholderiales; family Burkholderiaceae; genus Cupriavidus; species Cupriavidus pickettii_B. The sequence goes on along the minus strand of CP158803.1, from coordinate 2,790,198 downwards.
GAGGTAAAGGCCGGCCTGGCCAGCATCGTCGGGTCCTACCTGATGACGCTGCACGTGGGGCATACCCATAACGTACAGATGTCCCTGTCCGGCGACCTGGTAAGCGGACAGCGGGCCTTTGACATCGGCCTGGTCACCGAGCTATGCCAGGAAGGCCAACTGCTGTCCGCCGCCATGGCGCGCGCGCGGAAGCTGGCCGCTTTGCCGCCGACCGCCGTGCGCCTGTCCAAGCAACGCTTGCGCGCCATGACCCAGCCCGGATTCGACGAAGCCTGCGTGGCCGGGATCCGCTCCCAGCTCGAATGCTATGCGGATGGCGAGCCCCAGCGGGTGATGGCGGAATTCCTGAACAAACGATCGGCAAAGGAGCCCCAGTGAAACGCATCGAACAACACTACATCGGCGGCGCGCGCACCCCGGTGACGCCGGGCGGTGTCGCCACCATCCATGACGCCGCCACCGAGGCGCCGATTGCCGAGGTAATGCTCGGCACCGCCACCGATGCCGCGGCGGCGGTGCGCGCGGCAGCCGGCGCCCTGCCGGCCTGGCGGGCGCTGGGCGCGGCCGGGCGGGCGCCGTATCTGCTGGCCATCGCCGACGCGCTGGAGGCAGCGGCGAGCGAACTGGCGCAGGAGATCTCCCGCGAGGTCGGCATGCCGCTCAAGCTCGCGCAGCGCATCCAGGTAGACGCGCCGATTGCGGCCTGGCGCAGCACGGCGAGCCTGGCGCAGGAATTCGACTTCGAGCGCACCGTGGGCAATTCGCGCATCGTGCTCGAAGCCGTGGGGATCGTGGCCGCCATCACCCCGTGGAACTATCCGCTTCACCAGATCACGGCAAAGCTGGCCCCGGCGTTGCTGGCCGGATGCACGGTGGTGCTGAAACCTTCTGAGCTGGCGCCGGCCACCACCGTGCGGCTGATCGACGCCATCGAGCGCGCCCGGCTTCCCGCGGGCGTGGTCAATATCGTGCTCGGCGGCGCGGCCGTCGGCGAGGCACTGGTGTCGCACCCCGAGGTGAACATGCTGTCCTTCACCGGATCGACCGCGGTCGGCCGCAGCATCGCCGCGCGGGCGGCCGGCGACATGAAACGCCTGTCGCTGGAGCTCGGTGGCAAGTCCGCCGCGGTGGTGCTGCCGGGCGCGGACCTGGCCCGCGCCGTCAAGGCGACCCTGGCGTCGTGTTTCCTGAACTCGGGCCAGACTTGCAGCGCGACCACGCGCCTGATCGTGCCCCGGCAGGACTACGAGCCATGCCGTGCGCTGTTGCAAGTGGCGGCTGCCGCCATGATTGTGGGCGATCCCGCCAACCCGGAAACACGAATGGGTCCGCTGCTGTCCGCCGCGCAGAAGCAGCGGGTGCGGGCCTTTATCGAGGAAGGGGAGCAGGCCGGCTTCGAGGTGATTGCAGGCGGCAGCGCGGCGCCAGTGCCGGCCACCGGCTATTTTGTTGCACCCACCGTGTTCGGCGAGGTGGCGGCCGACAGCCGCCTGGCCACCGAGGAAGTGTTCGGGCCCGTGCTGGCGGTGCTTTGCTACGACACGCGCGAGCAGGCCATTGCGCTTGCCAACGGCACCCCATACGGATTGGCCGCGACGGTCTGGGCTGCCACGGACGAGGACGGCGAGGCGGTGGCGCGGCAACTCCGCGCGGGCCAGGTCGACGTCAACGGTGGCCGCTTCAACCCGGCCGCGCCGTTCGGTGGCTTCGGGCTGTCCGGTGTCGGCCGCGAAGGCGGCGTGTTCGGCCTGGAAGAATTCCTGGAACCCAAGTCCATCCAGCTACCCTGAGGAGAATCCCATGTACACCCAGATCGAACTGAGCCGAACCGGCGCCAGCGGCCGCGTCGCCGTCATTACCCTGAACCGGCCGGACAAACTCAACGCCCTCACCAAGGTCATGGAGGCCGAGCTTCGACGCGCCATGGAAGAAGTCGACGGCGATGATGCCGTGCGCGTGGTGGTGCTGACCGGCGCCGGCCGGGGCTTCTGCGCCGGCATGGACATCGACGAACTGGAAATCCTCCCGCCCGGCGATATCCGCGCCGCGCAGTGGATGCGGCCCTTCGACATGAACCGGCGGCCCGATTACCAGACGCGCTACGGTTATTTCCCCGCGGTACGCAAACCGGTGATCTGCGCCATCAATGGCGCGGCCGCCGGCCTTGGCCTGGTGTTCGCGCTGTACAGCGATATCCGTTTCGCCAGCGACCGCGCCGCCTTCAGCACCGCCTTCGCCAAGCGGGGGCTGATCGCCGAACATGGCATCGCATGGATGCTGCCGCGGGTGGTCGGGCCGGGCCACGCGGCCGACCTGCTGTATTCCGCGCGCAAGGTTTCCGCCGCGGAAGCGCTGCAGATGGGCCTGGTCAACCGGCTCTTCGAGGCCGACAGCCTGATGGCGGAAACCCTGCGTTATGCGGATGACCTGGCCGAGAACGTATCGCCACGCTCGATCCGGGTGATCAAGGACCAATTGTGGGAGGTACCGTTCCAGGACCTTGCGCAAGCCACACGGACTGCCAACGAGGCGATGTACGAGAGCATCCAGAGCGAGGACTTCACCGAAGGTGTCGCCCATTTTGTCGAGCGTCGCGCGGCGCGCTTTACCGGCAGGTAAGCCGCTCGGGCGCGGCTGAAGTTGCAGCCACCACCGGCGCGATGCGGGTCAGGCTCAGCTATTTCGTGCTGCACGGCTGCTTCCGTAGCGCTGCTGCAATTCGTCAAACGAGAGCAACTGCCCGGAAATCGCGCTGGCGGCCACCGTAGGCGGACTTGCAAGCCAGACTTGCCCGGGGCCGGAGCGCCCGGGGAAATTCCGATTGATCGAGCTGACCGTCACCTGATCCGCCCGCACTGACGATCCCGGGCCGCAGTTGGCGCATGCGCCGCAAGAGGGCTGGAGTATCCGTGCGCCGACCGCGTTGAACGTATCCATGTAGCCCTTGCGGATGCAATAGTCCCTGACGTCGGTGGTGCCGAACTGGAGATAGAGGGTGACGTGAGGAGGAATGCGCAAGCCCCGCTCCACTGCCCAGTGCAGGACCTCGTGGTACAGGTCAAAGTCCTCTCGCTTGCCGGCGGTGCAAGAGCCTCCGTACGCAATATCCACTTGCACGCGCTGGTCCAGCGTCGCCAACGGCAGGCCGTTCCCCGGATCGCCGGGGCGTGCCACCATGGGGCTGAGCGTACGGCAGTTGATCTCGAGCGTGGTTGCAAAGACGGCATCATCGTCGCTTCGCATCCATGGCTCGACAACGAAGTCGATGCCACGTCGCTCCTTGAGGAAGCGAACTGTCTCTGCATCCGGCGCGACAATGCCGGTAAAGCCCCCCAGTTCGGCGCACATATTCGTCAAGGTGGCGCGCTCGTCGATGGACATCGCGCAGACAACGGGGCCGGTGAACTCGAACACCTTGCCCACGCCGGCTCCTGACTTGATCTCGGCTTGTGCCAGCAGGTGAAGCACAACGTCCTTTGCCGTGACGCCCGGCACCAGTGCACCGACAAGGTTGACCCGGATGCATTGCGGCATCGTCATGCGGACCGCGCCCGTCACGAACGCATTGGCCATGTCGGTCGTGCCAACGCCGAAGGCCACGCACCCCAGCGCCCCACTATGCGTTGTGTGAGAGTCCGTACCCACAACGACCTGCCCTGGCAGGGCATAGCGTTCCGCCATCATCGCGTGGGAGATACCGGCGATATTGCTGCCGTCGTCGCTGCGGGACTCGTCCTCGGTCAGCGTCCGGTGGCATCTGAGCTGATAGGTACGAACGAAGTCTCGTTGCGCCGCGCACATCCTGGCGACGTTATCCACGAGGCCGCCACGTACGTGAGCCGGACTTTCCGTGACGTAGGACGTGTGATCCTCGAAGACGACGATATGGTCGGCATCCTTGAGTTGAAGCGGCTTGCCGAAGGTGGCGTGCAGCATGTGGGCGCACATGCCGGTGTAGTACTCGTGAATGAATCGCCAGTCGGCGCGCACGAAGATGCCGTCGCCCGGATTGGGCTCTGCCGGCGTGACAGGCGTTGCGAGCATATGCCGGTGGACGATTTTCTCGAACAGGGTTTGCGGCCCCGCGGGCATGGCCGGGGTCGCTTCACCGACCTGGCTGAGGTATTTCTGTCCGAACTTCAGCAGCCCGCCGTTCAGCAGGACGGATGCGGCCAGTGCGTCGCGCCCGGCCACGAGCGTGTCCAGCCCGATGGGCTCGCCTTTCTGCAGGCGGGGTATCAGACTGAAATCCGTCGAGGTGAACAGGCCGATGTTGTCGGCGTTCTGGCGGTAGATGCGCTCGAAGCTTTTGGCGATGACCAGGCGGATGCCTGCAAGCTTCTCCGCTGCGGGGCTATGTTCCCGCGAAGAGCCCTTCCCGTAGCGGTTGCCGGCGACCGTCACTGAAAAGCCTCCGTCGCGAATCGCGTTGGCGGCGATCGGGAGTGTTCCCTCGACCTTGTAGCCCGTATAAGGGTAGCGGCCGAGCGCATCGTCATAGTGCGTCAGGATCGGTACGGGCGTGATTTCGTCCGTGGACACGTCGTCTCGCAGGGGACCCGCTTCCTCCAGGGTCACCGCATGGCCTTGCAGTTGCCTCGCCATGACCGCCGCTGAGTCGGCGAGGAACAGAATGCGGCCTGACGGCTCAAGGGCGCTCATGCATGTCTCCGGTGGGATTTTGCGAAACTTTACTTGCCGTTGAGCGGGGACACGAAGCGCTGATGCGGCATTCCGGATATCCGTTCGTGAGATATCAGGGTAAACCCTTTGGTATCCATGGCACCGGCTGCAAGGTTAGTATCAGGCGACATTTCGGCTACCTCGCATGGGTCAACTGAAGCATGCACCGCATCGATCCCGTCAACATCCAACTCTTCCTGGCAGCGGCTCGCGAGGGTTCCATCAAGCGGGCGGCCGAAACCGAGCATATTGCCCAGTCGGCCCTGAGCCGGCGCATTGCCGAGCTGGAGCGAAGTCTCGGGGTGGTCCTGTTCGTGCGATCGCCCGCTGGCGTGGTCCTGACCGATGCGGGAGCCCGCGCGCTGGAACTCGGTCGCAAGCTGAACGAAGATATCGCCAGCTTCGCGCGGGAGGTGCAGGACCTGGGCGACCAGGTTGCCGGCGTCGTGCGCCTGTCCGCGAGCCCATCCGCCATCATCGGGTTTCTGCCGGAGCGGCTGCACGCGTTCAAGGCGGCGCACCCGCTGGTCGAGATCGCGCTCTACGAGCGATCCACGGCCGAGACCATCCGTGCCTGCCTCGATGACCGTGTCGACATCGGTATCGGGGTCGCGGCCAAGACGCCCGCCGGCCTCGAATCATGGGAGTTCGCGAGCGACCCGCTCAATGTGGTGATCCCGTCGTCGCATCCGTCGGCCAGGCGCAAGCGGATACGTTATGCCGAAGTCCTGGAGCATCCGCTGGTCGTGGTTCAGCCCGGCGGCGCGCTCGACCAGGAACTGAGGGAGCAGGCAGCGAATCTGCGGCTTCCCTTCAACCAGAGCGTGGCGGTCTCCAGCTTTGAGGCCGCTTGCCGCATGGTGGAGGCGGGGCTGGGCATCGCAGTGCTGCCTGCCAGCGCAAGCGCCGCCTATGCCGGCACCCGGCGCTTCGTGCGCATTCCGCTGGATGAGCCATGGCGCGAGCGCCAGCTCCTTATCTATGCCCCTTTCAAGCAACCGCGGCTGCGGGCGATTGCCGCCTTGATCCGCGCGCTCCAGCCGACCGCGGACGGTATGCCAGGCTGAGATACCCGGTCCAGCGGATTAGCACTCTGCCCCGACAGCGGCGCAACACTAAACTCCGTCCCAAAGAGAGCACGGTCCCCTGTGCCACTCAATATACGGAGACAAGGAATGCCGACTTCGCTGTTTCGACAGGCGTGCAACGCGCTTGCCACCCTGACAACCCTTGCCGTCTGCGGCGGCCTGAATGTGCCCGCTCACGCGCAAGCCACCGATTCGAAGCCGGTCAGGCTTATTGTCCCGACCCAGCCAGGTTCGCAGGCCGACGCCGTGGCGCGCGCGCTGAGTCAATCCCTTGGGAAGAATCTTGGTCAATCAGTGGTCGTCGAGAATATTGCGGGCGCTGGCGGTGTGCCGGGGCACCCAGCAAATCGTCAGGGCGCCGAAAGACGGGTCGACCCTGGGATTGATCTCGTCGAACCACGTCATCAACCCGTTCATCTACAAGAACCTGCCTTATGACTCGCTGAAGGACATTACCCCGATCACGGTCATCGGCACGCTGCCGCTGGTGCTTGTCGTCAATCCTGCGGTGGGTGCGAATACGGCAAAAGAGCTGATCGCCTTGCTGAAGTCGAAGCCGGGTGAGCTGAACTACGGCTCATCCGGGAACGGTACTGTCCTGCACCTGGCCGGCCAGCTCTTTGCCAGTGAAGCGAAGGTCGATATCCGGCACGTGCCGTACAAGGGGGCGGGCAACTACACCACCGACCTGATCGGTGGCCAGGTACAGCTCGGGTTTCTTACGGTGCAGGCGGTCTTGCCGCTGGCCAAGGCCGGCAAGCTGAAGGCCATCGCCGTGTCCACTGCGCAGCGTGTCCCGACGCTGCCCGATGTGCCGACGCTTGCGGAGTCGGGGCTTCCCCGATACAGCTTTGACGCGTGGCTCGCGATTGTCGGTCCTGCCGGGATGCCGAAGCAGAGCGTGTCGGAGCTCCAGTCGAAGATCAAGGCCACGCTGCAGGAGCGCGACGTCCAGGAACACCTGGCGGGGCAGGGCGTGGTGGTAACCGCAACCGGTGCCGAGGCGGCAGTGCCGTTCTTCAAGAGCGAGCTGGACAAGCACGCGCGGATTGTGAAGCAGGCAGGCGCCACGCTGAATTGACGAAGCGCGCGCAATGAAATCGACCCGCACTGCCTTTACCAGCGACTTGGCCGACCTCCATGGCGATCGCGTACGTGGCTATTCGAGTCCGTTCACCAGCTATGGCGGGCGCGTCGCGTTCCACGGCGCTATCGAGACGATCCGATGCTTCGAGGATCCCAGCCTGATCCGGGCATGCCTGGCAGAGCCCGGCCACGGCAGGGTCCTTGTCGTCGATGCCGGCGGCTCCAGGCGCGTGGCGCTGCTGGGGGACAAGATGGCGCGCCTGGGCTGCGACAACGGATGGGCCGGCGTTATCCTGCATGGTGTCATCCGCGACCGCCTGGCGTTGGCGGAGGTGGACTTCGGCGTCTTCGCGCTGGGGGCTGTCCCGGTCCGGGGCGAGAACCGCGGAACCGGGGAGCGAACGGCCCGGCTCGAGATTCAGGGCATTCCCTTTTTGCGGGGGAGCCATGTCTACTGTGACGCGGACGGCATCCTTATTGCGGAAACGGCCCTTGATCCAGGCGCGTAGTTTCCCGGCCGCTCAACGACCGCATGCGTAGATCAGGAAGTCCCGCAGCGCCGCCGCCGCGGGGCTCGGTTCCGCATCCTTGCGCCACAGCACGCCAACTTCCATGTCGGGGATCGCCGCGGAAAGCGGTCTGGCTTCGATCTCCTTGCCCTCCAGGGACCAGGGACGGAACACCATATCCGACAGCACCGTAATCCCGAAGCCATGAGCGACGAGGCCGCGAAGGGCCTCCATCGAAGTGGTGCGGAATGCCACGTTCGGTGCAAGCCGCTTCGAGCGCCAGTACCGCAACGTGGATGCCTCGCCTTCATCGACCGTCAGCAGGATGTACGGAAACTCCGCAACCTGCCGCAGTGACGGCGCGTCGCCGGCCAGCAGCGGATGCCCCGGCGCAGCCCAGAGCTGGCGGCGCGAACGGATCAACGAGCGATGTGAAAACCGCCCCAGTTCCGGGACATTGGACAGCAGCACGATGCCAAGTTCGATGTCACCGCTGAGGATGCGTTCCTCGACCTCGGCGCGTTGGAGGTCGCGCAGGTCCAGGTCCACGTTGGGGTAATGGTTTCGGAACCGCGCCAGCAGTCCGGGCAGGAAGTACCCCAGCACCGTATAGGTGGCGGCGATGCTGACGCTGCCCGCCATGCTGTCCAGCCGGATGCGCGGCTGCCTGAGTGCATCGTCGACGGACTCGAGGATGCGCGTGACGTGCTGGTAGAGATGATTGCCTTCGGCCGTCAGCGCCACGCCGTGTGGCAGCCGGTCGAACAGGCGCGCGCCCAGCAGCTGCTCCAGCGCAAGGACGGCATTGGTAATGGCCGACTGCGACACATGCTCCTCCGTGGCCGCCATGGAGAACTGCCCCGTGGCGGCGGCGGCGCGGAAGTAGCGCATCTGCCGCAGCGTGATCTCCTTTGCCGCTGGCAATGCACTTTCCGGGACTGACTTCTTCCGGCTGCCGGAGCGGGGATCGCGCTTTGGCGTTGACATATGGAAATCGGATACCTGTTGTCTGAAATTGTGATTTTACGATAGGTCGAACGCTTTCTACACTGGCTCGACATATTCATAAAAGCAGCTTGTGACCGGAGACCACGTCTGTGATCAGTCCTCTTTCCCCCCAATCAAGGCAGGCGTTGGTCGACACCCTCGCTGAGGCAAGCCTGGACGACAAATACACGCTGCCCAAGGGGCGCGTGTACCTCAGCGGAACCCAGGCGCTGGTGCGTTTGCCGCTGCTGCAGAAGGAACGCGATCGCGCGGCAGGGCTCAATACTGCCGGCTATATCTCAGGCTATCGCGGGTCCCCGCTGGGCGCGCTCGACATGGCGCTATGGAAGGCCAAGCAACATCTTGCCGGCAGCGACGTGGTGTTCCAGCCGGGCATCAACGAAGACCTGGCTGCCACCGCGGTCTGGGGCACGCAGCAGCTGAACCTGTTTCCCGATGCCACCCGCGACGGCGTCTTCTCGATGTGGTATGGCAAGGGGCCGGGTGTGGACAGGTCGATGGACGTGCTGAAGCACGCCAACGCCGCCGGCTCGGCGGAACACGGTGGCGTCCTCGTCCTCGCGGGAGACGACCATGCCGCCAAGTCGTCATCCGTTGCACACCAGTCCGAGCATGTGCTGCTGTCGGCGGGCATCCCCGTTCTTTATCCATCCACCGTGCAGGAGTATCTGGACTATGGCCTGCACGGCTGGGCGATGAGCCGCTACTCCGGCCTGTGGGTGGCGATGAAGTGCGTGACCGACATCGTCGAATCGACTTCGTCGGTCGAGATCGACCCCGATCGTGTGCAGGTGGTACTGCCGACCGATTTTGCAATGCCGGCAGAGGGCCTGAACATCCGCTGGCCAGATTCCCCGCTGGCACAGGAAGCCAGGCTGCTGGATCACAAGCTGTATGCGGCGCTGGCCTATATCCGTGCGAACAAGCTGAACCAGATCGTGCTGGACCCGGACAAGCCCCGCTTCGGCATCATGGCAGCAGGCAAGGCGTATCTCGATGTTCGCCAGGCATTGCTCGACCTCGGCCTGGATGACGACACCTGCCGCCAGCTCGGCATCAGGCTGTTCAAGGTCGGCTGCGTCTGGCCGCTCGATGCCCAGGATGCGCGCGAGTTTGCGACCGGGCTGGAAGAGATCCTGGTTGTCGAGGAAAAGCGCCAGATTCTCGAGTACGCCCTCAAGGAGGAGCTGTACAACTGGCGCGAGGACGTGCGGCCAAAGATCTTCGGCAAGTTCGACGAACGGGACAACCAGGGCGGGGAATGGTCGGTGCCGCAAGGCCAGTGGCTGCTGCCCGCTCACTATGAGCTGTCGCCGGCCCTGATCGCCAAGGCCATCGCCAGGCGCCTGGAAGGGTTCGAGATGCCGGCGGAAGTGCGCAGCCGGATCGCCTCACGCATCGCGATTATCCAGGCAAAGGAGCGGGAAGCGTCCCGCCCCCGGCTGGCGGTCGAGCGCAAGCCGTGGTTCTGCTCCGGCTGTCCCCACAATACTTCCACGCGCGTGCCGGAAGGCTCGCGCGCCATGGCCGGCATCGGCTGTCACTACATGGCGATGTGGATGGACCGGAATACCGACACCTTCAGCCAGATGGGCGGAGAGGGCGTGGCCTGGGTCGGCCAGATGCATTTCACCAGGGAGAAGCACGTCTTCGTCAACCTGGGTGACGGGACCTACTTCCATTCCGGCCTGCTGGCCATCCGCGCCGCCGTGGCGGCCAAGGCGACCATCACCTACAAGATCCTGTTCAATGACGCGGTCGCGATGACCGGCGGGCAGCCTGTCGACGGCGTCCTGACGGTGCCGCAGATCGCCCACCAGGTCAGGGCCGAATCGGTTCGGGAGATCGTTATCGTGACCGACGAGCCGGAGAAGTATGGCAACGGCGAGATGCTGCCGTCGGACGTCAAGGTCTTCCATCGCGACGAACTGGATGCGGTACAGCGGCGCCTGCGGGAGGTGGAGGGCGTCACCATCCTGATCTACGACCAGACCTGCGCGACCGAGAAGCGCCGCCGGAGGAAGCAGGGCAAGTACCCGGATCCCGCACGGCGGGCGTTTATCAACGACGTCGTTTGCGAAGGGTGTGGCGACTGCTCGGTCAAGTCGAACTGCCTGTCGGTCGAGCCGCTGGAAACGCCCCTGGGCACAAAGCGCGCCATCAACCAGTCGTCGTGCAACAAGGATTTCTCGTGCGTGAACGGCTTCTGCCCAAGCTTCGTCACGGCAGAGGGGGCGCAGCTGCGCAAGCCCGGCACGCTCGGCAAGGAAAGCGGCGGCGCGGCCGGTGAGCTCCCGCTGCCGCAGATCCCGGAGGTCAACGGTGCCTATGGGATCCTGGTGACAGGTGTCGGCGGCACTGGCGTGGTCACGATTGGCGGGCTGCTCGGGATGGCCGCTCACCTGGAACGCAAGGGCGTGACTGTGCTTGATATGGCCGGCCTTGCCCAGAAAGGTGGCGCCGTGCTCAGTCATGTCCAGATCGCCCGCACGCCAGGCGATTTGCATGCCACTCGCATCGCCACAGGCGAGGCAAGGCTGGTCATCGGTTGTGATGCCATCGTATCGGCCTCTGCAGAAGTCCTGTCCAAGGTGCAGCATGGCCGGACCAGCGCTGCCATCAACAGCGCGCGCACGCCAACCGCCGAGTTCCTCTCCAACCCGAAATGGACATTCCCCGGGACCTCCGCGGAGCAGGATATCAGGGGCAGCGTAGGCGATGCCTGCAAGTTCCTGGATGCCAACGACTGGGCCTTGACGCTGCTTGGCGATGCCATCTATTCCAACCCGCTGCTGCTGGGATTCGCCTGGCAGCAGGGATGGGTACCGCTGGTGCTGGAAAGCCTGATGCGGGCGATCGAGCTGAACGGCGTGGCTGTCGACAAGAACAAGCAAGCCTTCACCTGGGGCCGGATGCTCGCGCACCTCGGTGAAGAGCAGGTACGGGCCCAGGTGGGCGTAGGCGCCCGACCGAAGGTGGTCGCCATTCCCGAAACGCTGGACGCGCTGGTGCGCCGCCGGGAAAGCCTGTTGACCGACTACCAGGACGCTGCCTACGCAAAGACGTATCGCAACGCGGTCGACCGGATTCGCGAGACTGAGGACCGGCTTGCAAGCGGGCGCAAACGCCCTCTGACCGAGGCGGTAGCGCGGAATCTCGCCAAGCTGATGGCCTACAAGGACGAGTACGAAGTGGCTCGCCTTTATGCGGATCCTGCATTCCAGGACAAGCTGCGTGCGCAGTTTGAAGGCGAGCCCGGCCGTGACTATCAGCTCAACTTCTGGCTGGCGCCGCCAGCATTGAGCAAGGGGGCTCAGGGGCAGCCGCGGAAAAAACGCTTCGGCCCGTCGACCATGACCGTGTTCAGGCTCCTCGCGCGGATGAAGTGGCTCCGCGGAACGAAGCTGGACCCGTTTGGCAGAACGGAAGAGCGCCGGGCGGAACGCAAGCTGGTGGATGAGTACCTGGCGCTGCTTGACGAGTTCACCCGCACCCTCAGTGCCGATCGCATCGATACGGCCATCCAGCTCGCCAGCATCCCTGACGATATCCGTGGCTTTGGACACATCAAGGAAGCATCCATGCGGAAAGCGGCAGTGAGGCGCTCGGAGTTGCTTGATCGGTATCGAACCGTCCGCATCACGGTAAGCGATGCCGCGCAACCGGCACAGATTGCGTGAATGACGACCTGCCCGTAAGCGGCCGCGAAGGCCGCTGCGTGCGCACCTGGCGTGCCCAGCCGCAAGACTGTGCTCCCCGCTCAGGCTGCAGTTTGTACGTACCGGGACCCACCCGGGAGCCCTAATCTGGTGTCACCGCGACGCGCCGGACCCTGCCCATGGGCCAGGCCGGACGCCGCTCCTGTTACAGGACACCACGCCAATGAGCTCCCCGACACCTGAAAAAGGCCACATCGCCCCCTACACCCACCCCGCCGCCGGCTGGGGTGCGCTGAAGTACGTTGCCATCAACCTGATCAAGGAGAAGGTTGCCGGTGGCAAGTACAAGATGCTGTTCAAGCAGAACCAGGCGGATGGCTTCGACTGTCCCGGCTGTGCGTGGCCGGACCGGCAGCACGCCTCCACCTTCGAGTTCTGCGAGAACGGCGTCAAGGCCGTGGCCGCCGAGGCTACCAGCATGCGCGTCACGCCGGAGTTCTTCGCGCAGCACACGGTCACGTCGCTGATGGCGCAGACGGATTTTGAGCTGGAGCAGCACGGGCGGCTGACGCACCCCATGGTCTACGACCCGCAGACCGACAAGTACGGTGCGATCGCCTGGGACGAGGCCTTTGCGCTGATCGGACGCCACCTGCGCGCGCTGTCGGACCCGAACCAGGCCGCCTTCTACACCTCGGGCCGTGCCAGCAACGAGGCCGCGTTCCTCTACCAGCTGTTCGTGCGTGCCTATGGCACCAACAACTTCCCCGACTGCTCGAACATGTGCCACGAAGCCACCAGCCGCGGCCTGCCGCTGACGATCGGCGTGGGCAAGGCCACCGTGGTGCTGGATGACTTCGAGCATGCCGACACCATCCTGCTGTTCGGCCACAACGCGGCGACCAACCATCCGCGCATGCTGGGCGAGTTGCGCGAGTGCGCGCGGCGCGGTGCCACCATCGTGTCGATCAATCCGCTGCGCGAACGCGGGGTGGAACGTTTTACCAGCCCGCAGCACCCGGTGGAGATGCTGACCGGTTCGAGCACGAAGATCGCCTCGATGTTCGTGCAGCCCAGGCTGGGCGGCGACTTTGCGCTGATCAAGGGCATCGCCCGGCGCCTGGTCGAACTGGACGACGAAGCAGTGAAGCATGGCCGCGCGCGCCTGATCGACGTCGACTTCGTGCGCGAGCACACCATCGGCTTCGGCGACTTTGTCGAAGACCTGCGCGCGGAAAGCTGGGCGGACATCGTCGCGGAGTCGGGCGTATCGCAGGAGGATATCGACGCGCTGACCCAGGTCTACGCCAGGGGCAAGCGCGTGATCGCATGCTGGGGCATGGGCCTGACGCAGCACAAGCATTCGGTGCCGACGGTGCAGATCCTGTCCAACCTGATGATGATGCGCGGGAATATCGGGCGCCCCGGTGCCGGGCTGTTGCCGGTGCGCGGGCATTCGAACGTGCAGGGCGACCGCACGGTGGGCATCGAGGAGAAGCCGGACGATGCTTTCCTGGACCGCCTGGGGGCCGCCTTTGGCTTCGAGCCGCCGCGCGAGCATGGCTATGACGTGGTCAACACCATTTCGGCGATGCTCGAGGGCAAGGTCAAGGTCTTCATCGGCCTGGGCGGCAATTTCTCCACCGCCACGCCCGACACGCCGCGTACCTTCGAGGCGTTGCGCCAGTGCGATCTGACCGTGAACATCGCCACCAAGCTCAACCGCAGCCACCTGGTGCACGGGAAGGCGTCGCTGATCCTGCCCACGCTGGGCCGCACCGAGATCGACCAGCAGGACGGCGTGCCGCAGGGCGTGACCGTCGAGGACTCGGTCTGCATGGTCCACATCTCCTTTGGCATGAACGCGCCGGCGTCGCCGCACCTGCTGTCGGAGATTGCCATTGTCGCGCGCATGGCGGCCGCCACGCTCGGCTCGGAGCAGATCGACTGGCTGTGGTATGCGCAGGACTATGCGCGCATCCGCGATGCCATCGAGATGGTCGTCGAGGGCTTCGAGCACTACAACGAGCGCGTCGCTGTGCCGGGGGGCTTCCACCTGACGCCTGCGTCCCGCAACCGCGTGTGGCACACCCCATCGGGCAAGGCGCAGTTCCTGGTCAACCGCATCGACAAGGACACCCCCATCAACCGCGCCCGCGAGCAGTATGGCGACAAGCTGATGGTGCTGATGACCACGCGCTCGCACGACCAGTACAACACCACGATCTATGGCCTGGACGACCGCTACCGCGGCGTGTTCGGCCTGCGCCGGGTGCTCTTCATCAGCCCCGCCGACCTGGCGCGGCTTGGTCTGAAGGCGGGGCAGCATGTGGACATCACCAGTGTCTGGGATGACGGCGTGCAGCGCCATGTGGAGGACTTCGTGCTGGTTGAGTACGACATTCCGCAAGGCTGCCTGGGGGCGTACTACCCCGAGACCAATCCGCTGGTGCCGCTGGAAAGCACCGGCGATGGCTGTGGCACGCCCACTTCGAAGTCGGTGCCGGTGTTGCTGAGGCCGTCCCGCCGTCAGCCAGCACAGGCGGCCTGATCGCACCCGCTACCCCTCGTTAACGCTCCCCTCTCCCCCGGCCCCTCTCCCGCAGGCGGGAGAGGGGAGCAAACCGGCAGCACGCAGGCTTTGTCGCCGCCCTTGTGCCCGTCTCAGGCGGGCGAGGATTCGTCTTCGCGAGGTTCCCAGCAACGATGCGCATGCCAGCGGCGCTTTGCAGGGCGCCGCTGCATGCTGAGCTTCGACGAGGCGCTGCCAGACGTTATCGACACGCCGGCGGCGGACCGCAGCGCCATGGATGGCTACGCGGTCCGCTCCGGCGGCTTTGTGCGCGTGGGACCGCACCGCGCCGGGCAACTCCATCATGTGCCGCTGCCGTACTATGATTTCCATCGTTGGCTCAGCTGCCGGCAGCCCGCTGAAGGGCAGCCCCGGGGCGGGGGAAAGCCCGGGCGAGCGGAAGGGAAATGGCAGGCAAGGGGGGCGCGCCGTGAAGCTATATGAAAAACTGGCTGCGGATATCGAGGCATTGGTGCAGCAGGGTGTCCTGCTGCCGGGGGAGCGGATCCCGTCGGTGCGACAGACAAGCCAGCACCACCGCATGAGCATCACTACGGTGATCCGGGCCTACGTCATGCTGGAGAGCCGCGGCATTATCGAAAGCCGGCCACAGTCCGGGTACTTTGTGCGCGCACGGCCGGGCGAGCCCGCGATCGAACTGCGGCCGTCGAAGCCCAGTGCCAAGCCTTCGGCGGTCGACGTCAGCGCGCTGGTGCTGTCCACACTGCGTTCGATCCGTTCTGATGATGCCGTACCGCTCGGCTCGCCCTATCCGGATCCTTCGTTGTTTCCCTGGCAGCGTATCAACCAGTACGCCAACAATATCGCGCGCCGCTATGCCAAGTGGACCATGCTGGACGACCTGCCGCCCGGCAGCCCCGAGCTGATCCGGCAGATTTCGCGCCGCTATCTCGAGAACGGCTACGCCATCGACCCGAACGAGGTGATCGTCACGATCGGCGCCACCGAGGCCATCAACCTCTGCCTGCAGGCGGTGGCCAGGCCGGGCGACACCGTCGCGGTGGAGTCCCCGACCTTCTACGCGATGCTCCATGCGATCGAACGCCTGGGCATGCGCGCCATCGAGGTGGCGACCGATCCGGTGGAGGGCATCGATATTGGTGCGCTTGAGCGGCTGATCGACGAGAAGGGCGTGAAAGCCTGCATGGTGATGCCCAACTTCCAGAACCCGCTCGGCTTCCAGATGCCCGATGACAAGAAGCGCAGCCTGGTGGCCATGCTGACCGGGAAAGATATTCCGGTCATCGAGAACGACGTCTACGGCGAGCTCTATTACGGAGAGGCCCATCCCAGTTCGCTGAAGGCCTATGACACGGCCGGCATCGTGCTGCATTGCGCCTCTTTCTCCAAGACGCTGACCAATGCCTACCGGATCGGCTGGGCGCTGCCGGGCCGCTACCGCGAAGCGGTGGAACGGCTCAAGTTCCTCAACACGCTGACCACGCCTGCGATCCCGCAACTGGCGATCGCCGAGTTCCTGAAGAACGACGGCTACGACTTCCACCTGAGGCGGGTGCGCAAGAACTATGCACAGCAGGCCAACATCATGGCCGCCGCCGTGCGCAGGTTTTTCCCCGAGGGCACCACCACCTCGCGGCCAGCGGGAGGCTATGTGCTGTGGGTGCAGTTGCCGGAGGGCATCGATGCCATGGAGATGTACCACGCCGCGCTGGAGCACCGCATCACCGTTGCGCCGGGGCATATGTTTGCGCCTGGGGCCACTTACCGCAACTGCATCCGCCTGAACTACAGCACGGAATGGTCGCCCGGCATCGAGTCCGCCGTGCAGACGCTGGGAAAGATCGCCCAGCACCTGTTTGCGCGCGGCTGCCTGTCGGACGAGGACCACCATGCAAGACCCTGATATCGATCCCGCCATCCTCGCAGCCCTTGACGTCCTGTGCCAGGCCGGGCGCGAGGGCGGCGCCAGCCCCTGGTCGCTCGCCAAGATCGCCAAGCGGGCACAACTGCCGATGAGCGTGCTGCGGCGCGTGCTGACGCAACTTCAGTCCGCGGGACTGGCCGACGTCGCGATCGACGAGGAAGGCCGCGGACACGCCAGCCTGACGCAAGCCGGCGCGGAGCTCGCTGCCCAAGTTTTTCCGGATTCCGCGTAAGTGCTGGGCGCTGACGACTCAGCCGCCCACCAGCGACATGCGCACGGTCGGGCACTGCCGCTTGCCGCTTGACAGCCGCGCCGCGCGCAGCTCGGAATAGCGGTCGCCCCGTGCCTGCCCACGCGTGCCGGACCGCCGGACAGGCGTTGCTGGTTGGGCCGTTGCGCACGGCCGAGCACACCGGCAGTGATGGCAAACGCAGCCAGCATCCACACCACGCTGACCTGCACGAAACGAACTCAATGGTGTGCACGGTGGTCTGCACCGGTCGGTGGGAACAGGGCAAGCCGGATCGTGGCGAGCGCCGCCCGCGGGTCGTGGGAGCTGCCCTGCGCCGTCGAGGACAACGCCATGGAGGCCGCGTCGATCCGCGCGGCGAGCGCCGCCGGCGGCGTGCCTGCATGGCCGGCGCGCGCGCATTGGCGGTAGTGGCGGGCCACGCCAGCGAGCACGCGTTCCACGGCGCGTCTGCGCGGCGCCGGCAGGGCTGCGCAGGCAGCAGCGTGGCACGGAAGAGCCAGCTAAACGACGGCATGGCTTCAACTGGCGAGCCCGGCCGCGCGCATCGCCAGCCGCATCAGGCTGGCGCAGGCGAAGACCGTGGCCACGCCCGCCAGCCAGAGTGCCAGCAGCCAGCCAAGGCGGGCCGCCAGCCGTGAGCGCAGGATCCTGGCCATCAGTGGTACCCCTCGCCGCG
Source organism: Ralstonia pickettii (assembly GCA_050987995.1). Lineage (GTDB taxonomy): Bacteria > Pseudomonadota > Gammaproteobacteria > Burkholderiales > Burkholderiaceae > Cupriavidus > Cupriavidus pickettii_B. The sequence goes on along the minus strand of CP158803.1, from coordinate 2,772,758 downwards.
CTTTCGGGCGAGTTCCAGCGCTGTGAGTCCGTGCATCGATGTGCTCTCCGTGGGGTTGCCGCCGGCACGACGGCGTGTCGCGCGACACTACGGACAAGCGTACGGATGACAGCCTGTGTGCAAGGGATACAGTTCTTGCGGAACCGCTCAAGCTCAGTTTGCGTTGGTGAGCAACGCTTGCCATGCGCCTTTGCACCACCAGTACAGATGGCGCGATGGCGCAGGATCACAGTCATGGATGGATCCCGCTGCATCGACGATCCGGAACCCCGGGCCGTGATGCAGCGGATGGCCGGCGCCGGCGCTCAGCTGAACAGGGTCATGGCCTTCCCGAGGGTCGACCAGATCCCCGCGCCCAGCGGGATGAGCACATAGGTCCAGAACGCGAGCAGCAGCATGGTCTTGCCGAAAGTGCGGTCGTTATGCATGGTTGGGGTTCCTGTGTGTTGGGGAGCAGGGGATGGCATTCACGCTGCGCTGGTCGCTTCGCGCAGGTGATGCCGCGCATGCACCGGCCGGATCAGCAGGTTGCAGACGAAACCCGCCACCAGCAGGCCTGCCATGATGTGCAGGGTATCGACGTAGACCTCTGACCTTGGCACGCCCAGCGCCAGCTTGTGCTCGCGGATGTAGTTCACCAGCGCCGGCCCGGCGATCCCGGCCGCGGCCCAGGCGGTCAGCAGGCGGCCGTGGATGCCACCGACGTAGGCGGTGCCGAACATGTCGGCCAGGTAGGCGGGAATGGTGCTGAAGCCGCCGCCATACATGGTCAGGATCAGGAAGTAGCAGGCCACGAACAGGGCCACGTTGCCGGACGCGCCGATGGCCGGCACGGCCAGGTAGAGCGCGGCGCCGCAGGCGAAGAAGATGGCGTAGGTCGCCTTGCGGCCGAAGTAGTCGCTGGCCGAGCTCCACAGCAGGCGCCCGGTCATGTTGCCGATGCTGAGCAGGCCGACAAAGCCGGCCGCGGCGGCGGCGGTGATGCTGCCCTTGAAGGTTTCCTGGATCATCACGGCTGCCTGGCCCAGCACGCCGATGCCGGCCGTGATGTTCAGGAACAGGATCAGCCAGAGCAGGTAGAACTGCGGCGTCTTCAGCGCCTGGTCGATATGCACGTTGGCGTGCGTGACCATCCTGCTCGCCTTGGCGGTGGGAACGTAGCCCGGGGGCGCCCAGCCCGGGGCAGGGATGCGGATCGCCAGTGCGCCGAGCGACATCGAGATAAAGTAGACCACGCCCATGACGAGGAAGGTCTGCGCCACGCCCGCGCTGGTTGCGCTCTTGAAGTGGTTCATCAGCGCGACCGACAGCGGCGCGCCGATCATCGCGCCGCCGCCGAAGCCCATGATCGCCAGCCCGGTGGCCATGCCGCGGCGGTCCGGGAACCAGCGGATCAGCGTCGAGACCGGCGAAACGTAGCCCAGCCCGAGCCCGATGCCGCCCAGCACGCCGTAGCCCAGATAAAGCAGCCAGATCTGGTGCAGCCAGATACCCAGCGCCGAAACCAGGAAGCCGCCACCGAAGCAGCACGCCGCCGTAAACATGGTGCGCCGCGGCCCGACCTTCTCGAGCCACTTACCGGCAAAGGCGGCCGAGATGCCGAGGAAGAAGATCGCCAGCGAGAACACCCAGCCCAGCGTGGTCAGTTGCCAGTCGCCCGGCGCGGAACGCGTGATGCCGAGGATCCGGGTCAGCGGTTCATTGAAGACCGAGAAGGCGTAGGCCTGGCCGATGCACAGGTGCACCGCCAGCGCTGCCGGCGGCACCATCCAGCGGTTGAAGCCCGGGCGGGCGATGATGGCCTCCTTGGCGAAGGGCGATGGCCGGGACGGCGCTGGCGACGAATGTCGCGGCGAGTGTTGCGAGGGCGTTTGCGCTTGCGCGGGATATGACATGAACTTGTCTCCTACCTGGAAGTGGCAGCCTCTTTTTTCGTCGGATGCGATGGGCTGGGAGCGCGTCGTTGAGCAAGGGCCATGCCCATGGTGGATTCCGTTTGCTGTCAACGGCTTGCAGTTCCGCTACCCGTGCGGTGAGGCGGGGTCATGGACAAAATGTCCAGGCAGCGGCCCGGCGCGCGGGCCAAACTGTCCATCTCTGGCCGCGGCAACGGAGGCTGGCTCGGTTTACTCCCAATACAGCCGGTTAGCGCACTGTCGCTAGACTGGTCCTTCGCCCCGAGCGGGCCGTTAGAATCAAAGTGATGAGCGAACGACAAAGCAACGCAGCCGAGCCAGACAACTGGCAGCGCCGCACGATCCTGGTGGTGGACGACGAGGCGGGCATGCGTTCGTTCCTGTCCCGGGCACTGGAAGGCAAGGTGGACAGCGTGGTGACGGCCGACAGCGCCGAAGCGGGCGCCGCGCTGCTGGAGCAACGCCATTTCGACCTGATCCTGCTGGATGTGGCGCTGCCCGGCGCCAGCGGGGTGGAGTGGCTCAAGGCGCTGCGCGCGGCCGGCAACCCCGCCGATGTCATCCTGATGACGGCCTTCGCCGACATGGACACCGCGATCGCCGCGCTGCGCTCGGGCGCAGCGGACTTTATCGTCAAGCCGTTCCGCGTCGACCAGATGCTCAACGCCATCCGGCGCTGCTTCGACCGCACCCGGCTCGCGCGCGAGAACTACATCCTGCGCCGCGAGCTGGACAAGTACACCATCCACAAGCACTTCATCGGCGAGTCGGAAGCCATGAAGAAGGTGATGGCGCTGGTGGCGCGAGTCGCACCGATGCCGTCGACAGTGCTGATAACGGGCGAGTCCGGCACCGGCAAGGAAGTGGTGGCGCGCGAGCTGCATCGGCTCAGCGGGCGGCAGGGCCAGTTCGTGCCGCTGAATTGCGGCGCGATGGCGCCCGAGATCGTCGAAAGCGAATTGTTCGGCCACGCCAGGGGCGCCTTCACCGGGGCGGCCGGGGCGCGCCACGGCCTGTTCCTCTATGCCGACGGCGGCACGCTGTTCCTGGACGAGATCTCGGAGCTGCCGCTGCCGATGCAGGCCAAGCTGTTGCGGGTGATCGAGGACCGGCGCATCCGGCCGCTCGGTACCGAGCGCGAGATCGCCGTGGACGTGCGCATCGTCGCGGCCTGCAACCGCAACCTGGCCAGCGAGGTTGCCGCCGGCCGCTTCCGCCAGGACCTGTACTACCGGCTCGACGTGGTGTCCGTCGCGATCCCGCCGTTGCGCACGCGGCCGGAAGACATCGTGCCGCTGGCCGAGCATTTCTCGGAACAGTTGTCCGCCCAGCTCGGACTGCCCATGGTGCCGCTGTCGCCTTCGCTGGTGCGCCTGCTCAAGGACTACGACTGGCCAGGCAATGCGCGCGAACTGCGCAACCTGGTGGAGCGGGCGTTGATCCTGGGCGAATACCCGGTCGAGCTGCTGGCACAGCCGGCCGATCCGGCGCACGCCGGCCTGCCGGAAGCGGTCCGCGAGGACGCGGCCACGCCGGCTGACGACGCCACGCTGCTGGAAACGGTGGAACGGCGGCACATCCTGCAGGTGCTGGCGGCGGAGGGCGGCAACCGGGTCGAAGCGGCGCGCCGGCTGGGCATCTCGCGCCGCACGCTGGACCGGAAGTGCCTGCAGTGGGGCTTGCATCTTTGAGCCCGGCCACGCTGCTGCGCCGCTATCGCGCCTCGCTGCGCGCCAAGCTCGTGTCGATCGTCATCGCGCCCTTGCTGGTGGCGCTGGTGGCACTGCTGCTGATGGCGCTATGGGGCGATCGCGTGTTCCAGGCGCTGCTGACGTACAAGGTCAACAGCGACCTGCTGGTCGCCCACGAGTATTTCGAGCATATGGTCGGCGGCGTGGAAGACCGGGTCCTGCAGGAGGCCAGGTCGCATGCGCTGATGAATGGCCTTGGCCGCGGCAGCGCCATGCCCGGCATCCTGGCCGATGCGCGGCGCGCGCACGGACTCGATTTCCTGCAGTTGCTCGATCCGCAAGGGCGGCTGCTTGCCGCTGCGCCGGCCGGTGCTGCGGGTACGGACTACGTCGCCTGGCGCGTGGTGGCCAGCGCCGCGGCCGGCCGCGCGGACGCCGCCACGGATGCCTGGTCCGCCGCGCAGCTGGCTGCCGTCTCCGGCGAGCTTGCGCGTCGCGCACAGGTGACGCTGCGCCCCACCGCCAATGCGGCGCCGACCGACAGGACCCTGGAAACCCGCGGCATGGTGGTGCACGCGGCGGCGCCGGTGTTCGATGAAGCGGGCGCACTGGTGGCGATCCTGCACGGCGGCACGCTGCTGAACCACAACCTCGGCTTTATCGACACGATCAACGCGCTGGTCTACCAGCCGGAATCCCTGCCTCGCGGCAGCCAGGGCACGGCGACGCTGTTCCTGGACGACACGCGCATTGCCACCAACGTGCGGCTGTTCCATGGCGAGCGCGCGCTGGGAACACGGGTCTCGCGCGAGGTGCGCGACAAGGTGCTGCTGCGTGGCGAGAAATGGCTGGACCTGGCCTTTGTGGTCAACGACCGGTACATGAGCGCCTATGAGCCGATCGCGGATAGCCGCGGCCAGCGCATCGGCATGCTGTACGTGGGCTACCTGGCCAGGCCGATCAGCCAGGCCAAGGACCTGGCGCTGGGCGTGCTGGTGGGCTTGTTCCTGTTGCTGGCCGTGGCGGGGGCATTGTTTTCCCTGTTCTGGGCCAGGCGCGTGTTCGCGCCGATGACGCAGATGGTCGGCACCATGCATGCGCTCAAGGCCGGCAATGCCGAGGCACGGGTAGGCCCGGTGGGCAGCGAGGACGAACTGGGCCAGCTCGCCGGCCAGTTCGACCAGTTGCTGTCGGACCTGCAGCAGCGCAATGCCGAGCTCAGGGACTGGGCGGACTCGCTCGACCGCAAGGTGGCCGAACGCACGCGCGAGCTGGAGGATGCCAACGCCGTGCTGCGGGCCACCCGGCAGCAGTTGATCACGTCGGAGAAGCTGGCGGTCGCGGGGCAGCTTACGGCGGGCGTGGCCCATGAGATCAACAATCCGATCGCGGTGATCCAGGGCAACCTTGACGTGGCCCGCCAGATCCTCGGCCCGGCGGCGGAACCGGTCCGGCACGAGCTGCGGCTGATCGACGAGCAGGTGCGGCGCATCTACCTGCTGACTAACCGGCTGCTGCAGTTCATCCGGCCGGAGGAGTTCGCCGGCAATATGGAGAGGCTGGACGTGAGCGAAGTCGCGGCCGGTTGCCTCGACCTGGTCCGGCACCTGATGAAGGGGCCGGAGATCCGGATCGAGCAGGACTGGCAGGCCATGCGCCGCGTGCGCATCAGCCGCGGAGAGTTGCAGCAGGTGGTAGTCAACCTGCTGACCAATGCCATCCACGCCATGCCGGAGGGCGGCACGCTCACGCTGGCTACACGGGACTGGGACGGGCACGGCGTGACGCTGCATGTGCGCGACACGGGCCGCGGCATCCGCGAAGAAGACCTGCCCAACCTGTTCAATCCGTTCTTCACCACCAAGAAGCAGATGGGAACCGGCCTCGGCTTGTCCATCAGCTATGCGCTGGTGGAGCGCTATGGCGGCCGCATCACCGTGGAGAGCACGGTGGGGCAGGGCGCCGAATTCATCGTCTGGCTGCGCGAAGAGGGGTCCCCGGCGTAGTCCGGGGCCGACGGCAGACTGGGCCTGGTCGTCAAGGGGGAAGGTCATGGCTCTGGTTCTTTGCGTGCGTGCGCGGACGCCCGCCGGACATCCGGCGCGCGGCCTGCATTTTGTTACCGTGCGATCGCGGCCGCGGGCTCAAGCCTGATTGCGCGATGCGCCGATCAGGACAAAGGCAACCGTTGCGGGTTTGCCGGTCTTGTTCCGCCAGGCGTGCCGGGTACCGTGCTGGATCACCACGTCCGTCGCATGTAGCTGCCGTTGCTCGCCGTTGTCGAGTTCGAGCCAGATCTCTCCGTCCAGCACTATGCCGTAGTCAATGGTGGCGGTGGTATGCATGCCCGGTGCATCCGGCTCGAACGCCTCGGCAAGGCCCGGCAATGCAGGGCCGAGTTCCGCCGCCGCGGCCGCGGGATCGAAGGACGGCGCCGCCATCACGCTGTCGGGCGGGAAGGTGACGATCAGGAAACTGGTGCCGCCCGGAGCAGGTACCAGGGACGCATTGCCGAGCGTCGGGTCGGCCGGCCGGTCCGCAAGCGCGGGCAGCGGGGGCGTTGCCCACGGCTGCGCAAAGGCGTGGCCCGGAATCGTGTCGAATGCCTTGGCGCGAGGTGCAGGACCTTCTGCAATGAAGATGGAATTACCTGCGGCATCGCGGCCGGTCACGAAGCGCCTGATTTGCATGTCCTTGTCCTCTCCTGTTGAAACACTGCTGAGCGGCGTGTCGCGAGTGCAGGCCTGCCGCCCGCCGCGTCTGTCAGTGAAGTGAACGTTCGCGGGGGCAGCAATGCCATCCGTCATGGGCAGATGACGAAGTTGCTGAAGCCGCCGATCCGGTTCTCGATGCCGCCGAGAGCGATATTCACATCTTCCAGCGAATAGGCGTGATGCTCGAAGACCGACAGATCCACCACGCCGGACTCGACCATATCGGCCATCTCCTGTCCCTGCCCCGCCGTGAACCAGACCGAGCCGACGAGCCGCTGATCGTTGTCCATCAGGTAGTGGAGGTTGACGGGCACTTCGCCGGCCACGGCGCCGATATTGACTTGCTGGCCGCCACGCCGCAGCGACTTGAGGGCCTCGAGCATGGAGCTTTGCGGCGAGCCGGGACCCAGGGCATCGATGATGACATCCACGCCTTCGCCCCCGGTGATCCGGCTTGCCCAGTCGGCGATGTGCTCCTCGCCAAGGGACAGCACCTCGATGCGCTCCGGCGCGATGGCCTTGACGCGCTGCAGTAGTTCCTTGTTGCGCGCCGTACCCAGGATCTTGCGTGCCCCTACCGCCAGTCCGAAGAGCGCGGCGCCCAGTCCCAGGGTTCCGCTGATACCGTTGATCAGCAGCGTCGTGCTGGGGCCGACATTGGCCTGGCGCAGCGCGCGATAACCGGTGCCGAGGTAGCCGAACCGCGCGGCGCACTCATAGCTCAGGTTGTCCGGGAGTTTGACGAGGCTGTATTGCGGGGCGGTCATGTATTCGCACAAACCGCCGTAGGGGTAGTCGTCGAACATGGTCTGCGAGTGCTCGCTGAACCCGAAATAGCCGTTGAACGTGTAGAAGCGGCAGGCAGTCGTGTTGCCGGAGCGGCAGGCGCGGCAGCCGCCGCAATAGCGGGCCGGATTCACATACACGCGATCGCCGGGCTTGAAGTCATGGACCTGCGAGCCGACCTGCTCGATGACGCCAGCCGGATCGAGGCCGAAGATGGCAGGCAGCCTGGGCAGGGGCAGGTGGGGAAACCATTTCTGCCAGTTGCTCAGCACATTACCCAGGTTCGGCACGATGCCGCACGCCTTGACCCGGACCAGGACATCGGTTGGCCGCGGCTCGGGCACAGGGATCTGCTCGATCACCATCGGTTGGCCAACGTCATGCATGCGCGCGGCGCGCATCATCTTCGTCATGCTTGTCTCCACAATGTCATTGGAATGTAGTCGCCTGCTGCGGGGCGAAGTAGTTTTCGGGCAGCCTGTCCGTCTTGTTTGTGCATACTATAAAGAAATATGCATAAAAATGGAAAGGGCACCTGCCTAGGGTTTACCGCAGGCCGTCGCGCCCCTGGATGGCATCCGCAGCCAAACCGCCAAGCCGCGCGTGGATCCGGCCGCCCGTCGCCATGGCCAGGGCAAATGCGATCTCGTCGCGTCGCGGCCCATCCCAGACGGTGACCTCGGCAGTGCCATAGTGGCTGCGTACATAAGAAGCCTGGATGTGGCCCAGCGGGACCATCAGCCGGGTGCCAACGCCGCCAATAGTCTTGGCGGACGGCACCATGGCCAGCGGATTGCCCAACGCTTCACGCATCGCCCAGCCCCCGGCCTCATGCCAGGTGGCGCCGTGCTCGAGTTCCCCGTCTTCTCCCACGATCGCGCCCTTTCCATAGGCTTGCACTGCCGTCGCGCCACCCAGTTCAGCAATCAGCCGCGCGGACAGGTCGCTGCCGAACTCTCGCAGCGACTGCATGAAGGGGAGCAGATCGGGTTCAAAGCGTCCGGCATACGGATTCTTGACGATCGCGGTGACCACGGCGACACGTAATGGCTGGTCCAGCCGCGGTCCTCTTTCGTGCCAGACCTCTTCCAGGTCGAGCTTGACCTTCCTCACCTCAACGACGGACATCGATGTTTCTCCATGTAGGGATGCACTAGCCGGGATCCCAGGCATTGCGCCCGCGATCGAGTTTGCATTGTACGAATTTTTGTGTACTATGCATAGACATACTATTTATGCATAAAAAAGGAGCCGCGATGAAATTTGTTTCCTACCGTCACCAGGGAGCATCGAGCTTTGGCGTTTTGCTGGAGGAGGGCATCGTTGACTTGCCGCGCAGGCTTGCCGGGGCGAAAGACCTCGCGTCGTTGCTTGCCAGCCCGGCCCAGCTCGACGAAGCACGCAGCCTCGCCGCCAGCAAGGCGGATTTCGCGCTGTCGGACGTGGCGCTGGATCCGGTCATCCCGCGGCCGGGCAAGGTGATCTGCGTGGGCATCAACTTCGTCGACCATGCGGCCGAAGCCGGCCGGACGGTGGGAAAGTACCCGGTGATCTTTCAACGCTACGCCGAGTCGCTGGTGGCGCACGGGGCACCGTTGCTGCGGCCCCGGGTGTCGCAGCAGTTTGACTTCGAGGCGGAGCTGGCCGTGGTGATCGGCAAGGGCGGCGCGCATATTGCGCCGGAAGACGCGATGGATCACGTCGCCGGCTATACGTGCTTCAACGATGCGAGTGTGCGCGACTGGCAGTTCCACACCCATCAGTACGGCATGGGCAAGAACTTCCGCGCCACGGGTTCACTGGGCCCGTGGCTGGTTACGGCAGACGAGATCCCTGACTACCGGCAGCTTTCGGTGCAAGGCTTGCTGAACGGCGAGCGCCTGCAGCAGGGCAGGCTGGCAGACCTGGCCTTCGACATTCCAAACCTGATCGCGTATGTCTCGCAGGCCCTCGACTGGCAGCCGGGAGACATCCTGGCCACCGGCACGCCGAGCGGTATCGGGTTCAAGCGCAAGCCACCCATCTTCCTGCAGCCCGGGGATACCTTTGAAGTGGCCATCCCCGGCGTCGGCACGCTTTCCAATCCAGTGGCCGACGAAGGCTGAGGCAATGGCAATGCAAGACAGCGCAAAGACAAGGTCCAGCGGAGTCATCTGAGATGAACCGGAACTTCATTGGGGGCGAATGGGTGGGCGGCGCCGGGGGCGATGTGGTCCGGCGCAACGAGAACCCCTCGGATGTCAGCGACATCGTCGGCGTGTACGCGCAGGCCGATGCCGCCCAGGCGCGCATGGCGCTTCGCGCCGCGCGCGAGGCACAGCCGGCCTGGGCCGCCGGTGGCATCCAGGCCCGCGCCGCGGCGCTCGATGCCGTCGGCTCGGAACTGCTGGCGCGGCAACGCGAGCTGGGGACGCTGTTGTCCCGGGAGGAAGGCAAGACCCTGGCGGAAGGCATCGCCGAAGTGGCGCGGGCCGGGCACATCTTCAAGTACTTCGCCGGCGAAGCGCTGCGCGTGCGCGGCGACAGGCTGGAGTCGGTGCGGCCCGGCGTCGAGGTAGACGTGGTACGGGAGCCCCTGGGCGTGGTCGGCATCATCACGCCGTGGAACTTCCCGATGGCCATCCCGGCGTGGAAGATCGCTCCCGCGCTTGCCTACGGTAACAGCGTCGTCTTCAAGCCGGCCGACCTGGTGCCGGGATCCGCCTGGGCCCTGGCCGAGATCATCAGCCGTTCAGGCATGCCTGCCGGCGTGTTCAATCTCGTCATGGGGCGTGGCAGTGTCGTTGGCGAGGTACTTGCGACGTCTGACGAAGTCAACGGCATATCCTTCACGGGCTCGGTCAGTACCGGCAAGCGCTTGCTGAGCCAGGCTACGCAGCAGCTCACCAGGCTCCAGCTGGAAATGGGCGGCAAGAACCCGCTGGTCATCCTGGAGGATGCGAACCTGGATATCGCGGTCGAATGTGCCGTGCAAGGGGCATATTTCTCCACCGGTCAACGATGCACGGCGTCGTCGCGCTTTATCGTCGAGAAGGGCATCTACAGCGAGTTCGCCGCGAGGCTGGTCGCGGCGATGAAGACGCTGCGGGTGGGGCACGCATTGCACCCGGACACCCAGATCGGCCCGGTGGCAGATGCGGCCCAGTTGCAGACGGACCTGGAGTACGTGGAAACTGGCAAGGCCGAAGGCGCAACGCTGGCTTGCGGTGGCGAACTGCTGCGCCGCGAGACCGAGGGTTTTTTCCTCAGCCCGGCATTGTTTACCGATGCCTCGGCGCAGATGCGGATCGCGCGGGAGGAGATCTTCGGGCCGGTCGCGTGCGCCATCGTCGCGGACGATTTCGACCATGCCATGAGCCTTGCCAACGACAGCCCCTACGGCCTGTCGGCCGGCATCTGCACCAGCTCATTGCAGAAGGCGTCGTACTTCAGGCGCCATATGAAAAGCGGGATGGTGATGGTCAACGTGCCGACAGCCGGCGTTGACTATCACGTGCCGTTCGGCGGCACGAAGGGCTCCAGCTACGGCTCGCGAGAGCAGGGCGCCCATGCCATCGAGTTCTACACCACCATCAAGACCGCGTACACCAGGGCGGCATGATGCAGCCGGTCAACAGCGACCGGCCAGAAGAGACACAGAAGGAGGAGCTTTGGATTTCGAACTCGTTATCGTGGGCATGGGGCCGGTGGGCGCCGTTGCGGCAAACCTGGCGGGGAGGCACGGGCTGCGCACGCTGGTCCTCGAGAAAGCCATCGCGGTACATGACAAGCCGCGCGCACTGGGCTTTGACCATGAGGTGATGCGTATCTTCGGCAATATCGGCATCGCCGGCGCGATCGCGCCCTTCGTCATGCCGTATCGGCCGTCGATGTACCAGACCACGGGCGGACAGGTGATTCGCCGCATCGACGCAGAGCAGGCACCGCATCCGCTGGGGTGGGCGCCGAACTATGTATTCGTGCAACCCGAGATCGAAGGCGCGCTGCGCCGCAACCTGGAGAAGTTTTCCTGCGCCAGCGTCGAACTCGGCAGCGAAGTGAACGAGGTGGTGAACGACGAGCAAGGCGTGCTGGTGACCATCAGGGACAGCAGCGGCGCGGTGCGCCAGGTGCGCGCGGGCAACGTGCTGGCTTGCGATGGCGGCACCAGTCCCATCCGGACGCGGCTGGGCCTGTCCATGGAAGACCTGGCGTTCGACGAGCCATGGCTGGTCGTGGACGTGAAGCTGCGCGAGGGCGCTGGCGCCAGCCTGCCGGCCACCAACGTCCAGTACTGCGAAACGCAGCGGCCCTGCACCTTCGTCGTCGGGCCCGGCCAGTACCGGCGCTGGGAGTTCATGATCAACCCGGACGAGGTGCCCGCCGATGTCGCCCGGCCCGAATCGGTGGCCCGGTTGCTGTCGCGCTGGCTGGCGCCGGACGAATACGAGATCTGGCGTGCCTCGACCTACCGCTTCCATGCGCTGTTGCTGCGTACCTGGCGCGCGGGCGGCATCTTCTTCCTGGGCGACGCGGCGCATATGACGCCCCCTTTCCTGGCGCAGGGCATGTGCCAGGGCATCCGCGACGCGGCCAACCTGGTCTGGAAGCTGGCATTGGTCAGGCGCGGGCTGGCAGACCCGGGCCTGCTGGATACCTATCAGGGTGAGCGCGCCCCGCACGTCAGGCAGACCACGCTGGTGGCAAAGGAATTCGGCAAGTCGATCTGCGAGCGCGATCCCGGGCGGGCCGCGTCGCGCGATGAGGAGCTGCTTGCCGCAATGGCCCGCCAGCCCGGAGGCACGGTCAGGCAGTCACTGATTCCGGGGCTGAGTGGCGGGTTTCTCTCTGCGCAGGCAAGCGCCGCGCGCGGCTCGCTGTTTCCGCAGCCCGCGGTGCGGCTGGCCACGGGAGAAACCGGGCTGCTCGACGACTTCACCGGCGCGGGCTTCCGCATCGTCTCCAGTGACGACGTCGACATCTCGGTGGTGGCGCAATGCCTCGGCGAACACCCGTGGGCCCAGGCTTTGTCCATCCGGTTGGTGCAGCTGGGGCCAGGCGCGCGGCAGGATTCCGGCCCGCGGATGCGCTGCGAGGACGTCAGCGGCGTGCTGTCTGGCTGGATGAAGGCGCACGGCTGCGGCCTGGTTATTGCTCGTCCCGATCATTATGTGTACGGCATGGCATCCACCACCGCGGGCGCGCTCGCCCTCGTGCGGGAGCTGCTTGCCGGCCTGGGCCACAGCATGGCGGTGGCGGCGGCAGCCTGAGTTCTGCGTCGCCGGTGGCGGGGAGGCCGGGGAAGCGGGGGTTTGCAGCAGCCGGTCGGCCCATTGTTTGCATGAATTTCATTTTTGCGCATAAAATGGGTCAATAGTAAATCCCAGACTCCCCGACACATGGACTCGACTCATGTTTCCGGCAACGGCTCGCTGAACGACATCGCGCTCACCAGGATGCGCACGGCGATTATTCGCTGTGAACTGCCGCCGGGTTCGCGCCTGAAGGTGGACAGCCTGTCGAAGGCCTATGGCCTGAGCAGCTCTCCCATCCGGGAGGCGCTCAACCGCCTGGCGCAGGAAGGCATCGTCCAGGCGACCGAGAACCGGGGCTTCTGGGTCGCGCCGATGTCGGTCGCTGACTTCCAGGACATCACCCGCATGCGTTCCTTGCTGGAGCCTGAAGCGCTGCGCGACGCGATCGAGCACGGCGACGAGGAGTGGGAAATCGCCGTGCTGACGGCGTTCCACCGCTTGTCGCTCGCTGAAAAGAAGCTCGGCACCGGCCCCGTTGCACTCGACGACGGCTGGGCGGAGCGGCACCGGGCCTTCCATATGGCGTTGTTCTCCGCCACGCCGTCGGCGTTGCTGCTTGGCATGGTGGAGTCGCTGTTCGACCGCGCGGAACGGTATCGCCGCTTCTCGGCGTTGCATCGCACCGAGGAGCGTCACAAGGGCAGCGAGCATGAAGCGCTGATGAAGGCCGCCCTGGACCGCGATGCCGACAAGGCCACGAAGCTGCTGCGCTCGCATATCGGCGGCACATTGGCTAGCGTCGCCGCGGCATTGCAACGGCAGCAAGCGACGATCCAGTGAGCGTTGGCACGTGAGCGTTCCCTTGTCCCGCGGGTGGGAAGAGAATGCAATCAGCGATTGAGTGCCATCGCCGCGGGTTTGCTCCCCTCTCCCGCGTGCGGGAGAGGGGCAGGGGGTGAGGGCAGGCGCTGGCATACCGACACGCCCCACTTCGTTGATGCTCCGGCCCTCACCCTCACCCCCACCCCTCCCCCACTTCGCGGGAGAGGGGAGCGTGTGCGTGGCCTTGTGGTTTTGCTCAGATGCGCGAGGGCGCGATGCGTCGTGGGGGAGCAAACCGGCAGCATGCAGGTTTTGTCAGCAGTCTGAGCCGGCTGTTACCGGCTTTGCCATTCCGCTCAGAAGCTGGTCTGTACCCCAATACGCCCGATCAATTGCGAGCGCCCGTCCGACGGGCCGAAGGTGCCGTTGATCGCCGCTGTCGCCCCCCGATTGGTGAGCTGATACACCCCTTGCGCGTAGACCGCGGTGCGCTTCGAGAAGTTGTATTTCAGTACCCCGATGACCTGGTTCGCATGATTGCGGCGAATAGTGCTATGGAAGGGCACTTCGGCGTTCACCAGAATCTGGTGTACATCCGTGCAGACTCAACGCGCCCGCTACGCGCGACGCGGCAGACGCACGTCAAACACGGTCTCTGTCTGGTCGGACCGCGCCTCGATCGATCCGTGATGGGCCTTGGCAATTTCGCTCACGATATAAAGCCCGAGTCCGAGGCCGTCCGCGTTTTTGTTCTCCTGATCCGGGCCTCTCCTCAGCGGGTCAAAGATCCGCTCCAGTGTCAGCCGGTCAATGGCGGGACCGCTGTTCCTGACCTCGAGACGAACTTCCGCGTCATGACCGGTTACTACAACGCGGACCGGCTTGTCCTGCGCGCCGTACCCTATCGCATTGAGCACCAGATTAGAAAGCAGTTGCTGCAGGCGCAAACGGTCCCAAACACCCTGCGCGTTGCCCTTCACCTCAAGATCGATGTGGCGGGTCGGATGAGCTGCACGCAACTGGTCCACGGTATCGCCAACCACGTCAGCCAGGTCGACATCGGCAGGAGCGATGTTGATACCCAAGCCGAGTTTCGTTCGGTTGAAATCGCACAGATCATCCAGAAGAGAATTCATGCGGGCACCACTTCGAATCAGTCGGCCTGCAGCTTCCGATACCTTCTCCCCGGCGTTCAGCGCCGCGAGATATGAGGCGGTGGTCTGGATGGTTTGCAGGGGACTGCGCATATCGTGCCCAAGCATTCCGAGCAACAGGTTGCGGGACTGCTCTACCTGCGCATCGAAAAAATCCACTGATTCCGCGACTGCCTGATCGATAGCCTCGTTGAACCGGATCATGTCGTCCAGATCCGGGGCGACCGACTGACATTCGGCTATCCACAAACGCAGCACGCTGGCGCGCAGCGCCCGGTACTCAGCGACCATCTGGTTGACGTTGAAGCCGCCGCGCGCCCGCAGGAGGGCGTGTGTTTGTGCAGCAGTCTCCGGCGCACCGAGTAGCTTGGGGGCTCGCCCCATTGATTTTTCGCGTTGGGCTTCACTCGTTTGCGGGGTCGACAAATCCTTGGCCACGGCCCGGAGGATCTGCGGTGCGTGGTCGCGCAGGGCGAGGGAGTCCAGGTTTCTTGCGGCCGGCAGCAGGGTGGTCGCAAACTCCTCCCATGCCGCCACAATGCGCGTTATGTCCCCCAAGATGAAGTCAGCTAGTCGCATGTCTCCTCCTGAAGAAATCAAGCGAGCCCAAAAATGCACTTTTGAGGAATTATCTTACGCTAGTTGTCGGCGGTTCCACCTCCTCCTCAGTGGGAGTGGCGCTGGGCCATGCCAACGTCTAGCGTTTTCGACTCGACTAGACCTATGACGAGCGCGGGGCGCCGGGTCCCCGGTCTCCAGCGTTGGGGGCATCGAGAATTCTCGCTCTCATTGCTGCACCTCTTGCAGGAATGACCTGCACCAGCCCGGGTTGTTACGCATCCATCCGGTATCTACCATCTCGCTAACACTTTTTGTCATGCCAGGCGGCGATGGAGGAATACATGGACTCGGTGGTGCGCATCTACAGCACCGGTGGTGCAGATGTACTGACCCTTGAAGACGTCGAGCGTCGAGAGCTCGCGCCGAATGAGGCGTGGATCGAGCAGGAAGCCGTTGGTGTCAATTTCCTCGACGTCATGCAGCGCAACGGCTCCGCGCCAATCGCGTTGCCGTCCGCATTGGGCCAGGAGGGAGCGGGAATTGTCAGGGCTGTCGGCGCAGACGTGAGCCATGTCGTGCCGGGCGACCGTGTGGCATACATGCTCGGTCCGATCGGCGCATACGCCAGCGCACGAGCCTACCCGGCGGATCGGCTGGTACGTTTGCCCGACGCATTCGGTCTGGATATTGCTGCTGCAGCCTTGTTCAAGGGCGTTACTGCGCAATACCTGCTGAAAACGACTTACCCTGTTACGACTGGTTCCATCGTCCTGATCTACGGTGCGGCAGGTGCACTGGGACAACTGATGGTGCCATGGGCAAAGCATCTTGGCGCCTGCGTCATCGGCGTGGTTTCCAGGCGTGCGAGCGTCGAGCGTGCGCGCGCAGCGGGCTGTGATGCGGTGTTCGTATGGGGCGAGGGTGACTTGCCGAAACAGGTGAGTACCTTTACCCAAGGCCGGAAGGCGGACGTCGTCTACGACGGAGTCGGCCGGGACACGTTCGAGACGTCGCTCGACTGCCTCGGGATGCGTGGCGTGCTGGTGTCGATCGGTGCATCCAGTGGTCCACCACCGTTGCTGGATGTCTCCAGGCTGAACAGCAAGGGATCCCTGTATGTCACGCGCCCATCGCTCGCTGCGCATGCATCCGACATCAACGAGTATCGCCAGCGTGTCGAAGACGTGCTTGCAGCGATCGATCGCGAGATCATCAAGCTGGCTGTGTGGAAATCCTTCCCGCTCGCAGAGGTCCATCGCGCGCACGAGGCCATCGAATCCGGACAAGCCGCGGGGGCTGTGATCCTGAAGCCTCGATGACAGCGCCTTGAGCGGCTCACCGCGGCGTCATCGTTCCCACGGTGCGCCGCGGGAGAACCTCTCGCTGATCCAGTCGATGAAGGCCTGCGCGCGCGCCAGTGGAAAGCGCGCCGAGGGACGAACGATGTAAATTCCGCCGTCTGCGCCGAAGGACCATTCCGGCAGCACCCTTGCCAGCTTGCCGGATGCGATATCGCGGGTTACCAGCCACTCGCCAGCGCCAAGGATACCCACCCCAGCGCGTGCTGCCTCCAGCAGCGCCGCGCTGTCGTTGGACCGAAGATTTCCGTGTGCGTGAATGACCTGGGTCTTCCTTCCATTGCTGAGGCGCCACTCGGGGTAGTTCACCAGGCTGGCAAACTCCAGGCAGTTGTGCGTCGCGAGGTCTTGCGGCAACGCAGGGATGCCATGCTGCCGAAGGTACTGTGGCGATGCGGCCAGAATCCTGCGATGTCCTGCTAGCCGCTTCGCTACCAGACGGCTATCGCTGAGCGTTCCAACTCGGATAGCGGCATCGAAGCCTTCGCCAATCAGATCCGTATAGCGCTCACTGTAGTCAATGTCCAGTTGCAGCGATGGGTACTGGCTCAGGAACTCAGCGATCAGCGGTGCGAGCCACATGCGTCCAAGCGTGGCAGGAAAGGCAAGGCGAAGATTGCCGCGTAGTTCGGCTGCACCCGTGGTTGCCTCTTGTTCTGCTTCCTGGATGACGGCTTGGGCGAATTTGATCCGTTCGGCCAGGCGTGCGCCAGCATCGGTCAGTCTTACCTGCCTGGTGGTGCGCTCCAGCAAGCGGACGGCAAGGCGTGCCTCCAGCGACGCGATGCGCTTGGAAATCACGGTTGGATCCCGTGCGAGCAAATTCCCCGCTGCGACGAACGACCCTTCGCTGGCAACCGCGAGCAATGCGGACAGTTCGTCGGCGTGCAGGTTGCCAACATCGCTGGCTGATGCACGAGGGCCAGGTGCCGATACTTTCAACCTGGTTCCACGCTTTCTTGCCACCATATTCGTGCCGTCAAGTGTTGATGGATTGCGTCTGAATCTTGACCTCATGTGTGCGTTTCGGAAGCTGTGTCCGGCTCCATCACCGTTCAGGTCACTCGGCACTATACCTGTGGCTCTGACCTGCTGGAACGCAATCTCGCCATTCCCTCGAGTCACCACGGCGTGACATCAAGGTGGCGAAGGATCTCGTTCGCCGAGAACGATGCACGGATTGCATCAATTCTTCGAAACATTGCAATTCCCCCTTTCAGCAGATCCCTTCAAACTGGCTTCGAATCGCCACCCACCTTTGCGCGGCGCAAGGGCGGGGCGAAAATGCCAAAACAAGCCATGGGGAGATTGAATGAATTTCAAGCTGGCGCGGGGGAACCGGGCAAACAGGAAGCTGGCGGCCGGAGCCGTCCTTGGCTTCTTCATCACTGGTTCCGTTCAGGCGCAGACCCCGTCCGGGGTAAGCCTGTACGGCATTATCGATACCACGGTCCGCTATTCGAACAATAATGCGGGCGACAACAACCTGGCCGAGTTGACCGACGGTTACTTCAACGGCTCGCGCTGGGGCATGCGCGGCAACGAGGCGCTCGGGGGAGGTCTGTCCGCCATTTTTAATCTGGAAAGCGGCTTTGATCCGACGACCGGGATATCGTCGCAGGGTACCGCAACGGCAAACTATGGGCAGCAAAGCACGGGCGGGCAGGGACGCCTGTTCGGACGGCAGGCCTGGGTCGGGCTGAACCACGACACCCTCGGCAAGCTGACCTTTGGCCGGCAGTTCACTACGGCCTACGATGCCACCTCCCGTTTCCAGCCTAATGGGCATCCGAATCTGGACGCCGTTACTATCCTCAACGGCTATACGGGGCCGCGCCAGGACAACATGGCCAAGTACTTCGGGCAATGGGGCGCGCTATCGGCGGGCGCGCACTATACCTTCGGCGAGGTGGCCGGCCATATGAAGCCAAGTTCCAGCTATGGTGTTTCCCTGGGCTATAAGCAGGGCCCAGTGGACGTGGGCGGCTTCTGGCAACAGGCAAATGCGCTGACGACACCGGAGGCGAGAAAGGTGTGGGGCTTGGGCGGCAACTACCAGTGGGGAATAGTCAAGCTGACCTTCGGCTATCTGAACAATCGATTTGACGTAAGTCCGACCCGCAACGACGTGTTCACGGGTGGCTTTGCAGTTTCGGCCACGCAAGCCCTGACCTTATCGGTGGCGTCACATTACGACCGGCAGCGCAACGCTTCCGGTAGCCGGATCATGGTGACCGGCGTCGCCGACTACAACCTTTCAAAGCGCACGGACATTTACGCGGAGGTGGATTTCAACCGCATCAACGGAGCCTACGCACTGCCCGCATTCATGGGCGTCAAGGGTAGCAAAGTAGGCGGCGGTATTGGATTGCGACACCGCTTCTGAGTGACGCGCGCCATCGCGCTGGCGAATGGGCTTGCCGACCCGGCGATTCAATGCGCATCCCGCATACATCATAACCATGCAATTCTCTCCGCCGGCGCGCGCACTCACAATCTGGTGTGAGCATGGCCGGGCAAGCACATAAGGCAAGGAGTCATCAGTGGAAGAACAGGCAATCGACCCCAAGACATGGATCGGACGCAGCGAGCAGCGGGAGGACACGGTTACCGCCGCACCCATCGCGGCGCTGCGGGCAACGCTGGATTATCCGGCGGCAGCGCAACCGGCGGGCACCCCGCTGCCGCCGCTGTGGCATTGGCTCTACTTCTTGCCCATGCATCGCCAGAGCGAGATCGGGCCGGACGGCCATGCCAGGCGCGGGGGGTTCCTGCCTCCCGTGCCTCTGCCGCGACGCATGTGGGCCGGGGGCCAGTTCGAGTTCCGCGCGCCTCTACGGGTGGGCGAGCGAATCCTGCGCACCTCGACGATCGACGACGTCTCCGGCAAGGAGGGGCGGACCGGCAAACTGGTGTTCGTCAAGGTCCGTCACGAGGTGTGCGCGGAAGGGGCCACGGAACCGGCCTTGGTGGAGTTCCACGACATCGTCTACCGCGACGCACAGCAGTCAGGCGAGGTGCCGGCCCCGGCCCAGGCCGCGCCGGCGGAAGCAGCGTGGCAGCGCCAGATCGTGCCGGACGATGTCCTGCTGTTCCGCTATTCGGCGCTGACCTTCAACGGGCACCGTATCCACTATGACCGCCGCTACGTGACCGAGGTCGAGGGCTACCCTGGGCTGATCGTCCACGGCCCGTTGATCGCCACGCTGCTGCTGGATCTGCTGCGGCGAGAGTTGCCCCAGGCCGACGTGGCGAGCTTTCGCTTCCGCGCGGTGCGCCCGACCTTCGACCCGCATCCGTTCCAGGTCAGCGGGCAACCGCAGGCGGACGGCAAGACCATTCGCTTGTGGGCGTCGGACCATGAGGGCTGGTTGACCATGGACGCCACTGCGGTTCTTCGCTGATTTGCCTTACGGGAAAGGATGATGCAACCCCTCAAAGACCTGACTGTCGTCACCTTCGAACACGCTATCGCGGCGCCGTTCGCCACGCGCCAGCTTGCCGACCTCGGTGCGCGTGTCATCAAGATCGAGCGGCCGGGCGTCGGCGACTTCGCTCGCGGGTACGACGAACGCGTTCGCGGCATGGCGTCGCATTTCGTCTGGACCAATCGCTCGAAGGAAAGCCTGACGCTGGACGTCAAGCATCCGGCAGCAGCGGACGTACTAACGCGCCTGATCGAGGAGAAGGCGGACGTGGTGGTTCAGAACCTGGCGCCTGGCGCGGCAGCGCGTCTTGGACTAGGCTACGACAGGCTCTCCGTGGTCAAGCCCGAATTGATCGTCTGCGACATCTCGGGCTATGGCGACGATCCCGAGCGTCCCGGGCCGTACCGCGACAAAAAGGCCTATGACCTGCTGGTGCAGAGCGAAGCTGGCTTCGTGTCCGTGACGGGAACGCCGGAAGTGCCCTGCAAGGCTGGCCCTTCGATCGCCGATATTGCCGCCGGCATGTACGCCTACACCAACATCCTGGCTGCGCTGCTGCAGCGCAGCCAGACCGGACGCGGACAGCGCATTGACATCTCGATGCTCGAGGCGCTGACGGAATGGAACTCCTATCCCCTCTACTACGCATTCGACGGCGCGGAGCCGCCGCCGCGGACCGGTGCGAGCCACGCGACCATCTATCCGTACGGACCTTTTCCGGCTGGCGACGGCGTCACAGTGATGTTGGGGCTGCAGAACGAGCGGGAGTGGGCGAGCTTCTGCCAGAACGTGCTCCAGCGGCCCGAACTCATCGAAGACCCGCGCTTTAGCTCAAATTCCAAACGCGTGGCTGAACGCACGGCGCTGCGGCAGATCATCGTGGATGCCTTTGCATCCCTGACGGGTGCGCAAGTGGTGGAGCGACTGGAGTTGGCGCAGACCGCGAATGCCCAGGTCAACGACATGCAGGGCGTCTGGGAGCACCCGCAACTCAGGGCGCGCGGCCGCTGGACCGAAGTTGACTCGCCCAAGGGTGCACTGCCGGCACTATTGCCGCCGGGTACATGGAACGAAGGGCCGCGCATGGACCCGATACCGGCACTGGGCCAGCACACCGACGCTATCCTCGCGGAGCTTGGATATGCGCCCCACGAAATCGCGGCGATGCGCGCGGACAGCGTTGTGTGACAGTCGCCCGGCGGGCGACGATACATCTGACATTAACGGAGAGGTAGAACACTATGGCTTCCACCATCATCGACTCGCGCATCTTTGGCGACATGTTCAGCGACGTGCGCATGCGCGAGGTGTGGTCCGACGAAAACCGAACCGCGAAGTATCTGGATATCGAACGTGCGCTGGCAAAGGTGCAGGGTGAGCTTGGCATCATCCCGAAGGAAGCGGCCGACGAGATCGTCCGGAACTGTGAGCTCTCGCAGATAGACTGGGTGAAGCTCAAGGCCAAGACCGAGCAGATCGGTTATCCGATCATTGCGGTGGTCAACCAGATCAATGAAAACTGCCGGGACGGACTCGGCGAGTACTGTCACTGGGGCGCCACTACCCAGGATATTACCGACACCGCGGCAGTGTTGCAGATGCGCGAGGGGCTCGCACTTGTCGAATCGGATCTCGACGAGATCGCCGACGCGCTCGCAACGCTGGCGAAGAAGTATCGCGACACGCCGGTGATCGGCCGGTCCAACCTGCAGCAGGCCACGCCCATTACCTTTGGCTACAAGATGGCCAGCATTCTCGCCGGGATCGATCGCCATCGCGAGCGGCTGCAGCAACTTAAGCCGCGCGTGCTGATGGGGGAGTTTGGTGGGGCGTCAGGTACGTTGTCCTCGCTGCAGACGCGCGCCATGGAAACACAGGCGGCGCTGATGAACGAGCTGGGGCTGGCGCAGCCGCTGATTTCCTGGCACACGGTGCGCGATACCATCGCCGAAGTCGGGGCCTTTCTCGGACTCGTCGGCGGCTCGCTCGGCAAGATCGCCATGGACGTCAAGCTGATGATGCAGACCGAGGTGGCGGAGGTTTTCGAGCCATTCGCGCCGGGACGCGGCTCTTCGTCAACCATGCCGCAGAAGCGCAATCCGATCTCGTGTCTGTACATCCACGCCAACATCTCGGTGGCGCGACAGCACGCGGCTGCCCTGATGGACGCCATGGTCGCCGACCACGAGCGTTCCACCGGCCCGTGGGAGATCGAATGGGTATCACTGCCAGAGATCTTCTGCCTGATTTCCGGCGCCTTGAAGCAGGCGAAGTTCGTGTTGCAGGGATTGGAGGTCGACGCCGATCGCATGCGGGCAAATATAGACATCACGCACGGGCTGGTGATGTCCGAGGCGGTGATGATGGGTCTCGGGCCGTACATTGGCCGCGAGTATGCGCATGATCTCGTCTATGACCTTTGCCGCGAGGCCATCACCGGTAAGCGGCAGCTCATCGACATTCTCGCGGCCCATCCGGAAATCAGCCGCCACGTGTCGCGGGGCCAACTCGAGGCGATGTGCGATCCCGGCAACAATTTGGGGCAAGCCGGTGTGATGGTCGACCGGGTGCTCTCGAGCCGGCGCTAGGGAAGCATCGCGACCGTTACCCGCCGCGCCGGCGGCCGGCGGCTTTGCGGCGCCCTGACTTTATCTCGCTAAGGAAGTCGTATAACTGCTGGGCTGCAGGCGTCAGGGAGCGGCTCTTGCGACGTATCAGGCCGATCTTGCGGGTAACGACAGGGTCGGTCAGCGGAACGCTAACGAGCAGGGGGTGGTCCGGGCCCGGCATGGCGATCGATGGCACCGCGGCGATGCCAAGGCCGGCTTCCACTAAGCCCAGAGTCGTGGTGACGTGCTGGGTCTCATAGATGCTCTGCGGCAATCCCGGCACGTTGGACAGCGCCTGATCCAGGAGCAGCCGGTTGCCGGAGGCCTTGCTGACCGAGATGTAGTCATATTCGGCGAGGTCTGCCCAGGTCACGTGCCGGCGCTTCGCGATCGGATGATCGCGGCGGCAGGCTGCGACGAACCGTTCCTCCAGCAAAGGGCTGAACTCGATATCCGGCTCCTGTCCCCCCACGAAGTTGATCCCGAAGTCCGCTTCGCTGCGCGACACCGCTGACAGCACCTCGTTCGCGCTGGCATCCAGGATTTTGACTCGGATCTTTGGATACTGCGCGTGGTAGCGCGAGATGACCTGCGACAGGAAGTAATAGACCGTGGACGGTACGCAAGCTATGGTCACTTCTCCCATGCGAGTGGTCGTCACGCCCCGTATGCCAAGCAGCGTCTGGTCCAGTTCGTCGAGTATCTCCTTTACCTTCCGGTCGAACTCCCGACCCACAGTCGTCAAACTCACACGCCGGGTGGTGCGGTCCAGTAAGCGCACACCGAGCGCCTCTTCAAGCTTGTCGATGCGTCGGCTGAACGCAGGCTGGGACACATTGAGAGAGGCGGCCGCCTTGCGGAAACTGTTCAGTTCGGCTACCGCGCGAAATGCCTGCAGATCGTTGAGGTTGAAGTTGATGGTCATCGGCGTTTTCTCCGTGCATTGTCACTGATGCTCAGTGTGCATCAATTGATCCTAAAAACTCAATTCACTAAATAGCGGGAAACGACGACCATGCGTATGCGGCCGGGCAGGCCGACGACAGAACGACATTAGACGGAGCAGACAGATGCAATCAACCAAGCGACTTTTCCTCGGCAGCCTTGTCATCGCGGCGGCGCTCGGGAGTACTGGCGCCCTGGGGGCCTACCCGGAAAAGCGAATCACACTGGTCGTGCCCACTGCGGCGGGAGGCGCAAACGACGCCATGGCGCGCGTGGTCGGCCAGGCCATGTCGTCGATCCTCAAGCAAACAATCGTGGTGGACAACAAGGCTGGAGCCAACGGGGCAATTGCAAGCGAGTTCGTGATGCGCGCACCCCCCGATGGTTACACGCTGCTGCTCGGCTACGTGGCCACGCATGCGATGAACCCCGCGCTACAGACGCTACGCTATGACCCGGTCAAGGATTTCGTGCCGGTCGGCATGGTCGGTTCTTCGGCAACCGTGATGGTGGTCAATCCGGGTCTGAAGGCCACCGACGCAAAGGCGGTGGTGGCGCTGCTCAAGGCGGCGCCCGGGAAGCTCAGCTACGCCTCTGCTGGCAATGGGACAGCCCCTCACTTTGCGGCCGAAATGTTCAAGCTCTCTACCGCCACAAACATGCTTCATGTGCCCTATAAGGGATCAGCTCCCGCGATCAACGACACGGTTGCGGGACAGACCCAAGTGATGTTTCCCAGCCTTTTTACCGCGTTGCCGCAGTTGAAGAACGGCAAGCTGAAGGCCGTCGGGATCGCGGGCAGCAAGCGCTCGGCGCTGATGCCGGAGGTGCCGACCCTGAAGGAACAGGGCATCAACGATGTCGACGTCTCACAGTGGTACGCCATCTTTGCACCGGCCAACACCCCGGCGCCGGTTGTGGAGACGCTGAACAAGGCGCTCAATCAGGCGCTGGCCGAGAAAAGCGTGGTACAGCGCCTGGAAGGCCAGGGCGCGGAAGTCACGACCATGACAACGAGCCAGATGCGCACCTTCATGCAGCAGGAGCAGGTCAAGTGGAAATCGGTCGTTCACGCGGCAAAGCTGAAGGCGGACTGAGATGAGCAAGACCATACCTTGCGTGCTGATGCGCGCCGGCACCTCGCGCGGACCGTTCTTCCTGCGGGAATGGCTACCGGAAGGCGACGAGGCGCGCGACCAGGCACTGATCGGCGCCATCGGCGCGTCGGACCCGCTGCAACTGGATGGCGTGGGCGGCGGCAGTACGCTCAACAGCAAGGTCGCGATCGTGTCGCGATCCACGCAGCCCGACTGTGACCTGGACTACCTGTTCGTGCAGGTCGGGGTCGGCAACTGCTCCGTGGACACGCGGCCGAACTGCGGCAACATGCTGTCCGGCGTCGCTCCTTTCGCCATCGAGCAGGGGCTCATCCCCGCCCAGCGTGGCTCCACCTGCGTGCGCGTGCACAACGTCAATACCGGGGCACGGATCGATGTGACTGTGCGCACACCGGACGGCCAGGTCAGCTATGACGGCGACACCCGGATCGATGGCGTCGCCGGCACCGGGGCACCGATCCTGCTCGACTTCCTCGATGCGTGGGGCGCCGTGACCGGCAAGGTTTTCCCCACGGGCAACCGCATCGACCTGATCGATGGGATCGAGGTCACCTGCATCGACGCGGCCATGCCACTGATGATCGTCCGGGCGCGCGACCTTGGCGTCAGCGGGCGCGAGGCGCCGGCTACGCTCGACAATGACGCCGCGCTGCTCGGGCGCCTGGAGGCACTGCGGTTGCGAGCTGGGCGGATGATGGGACTCGGCGATGTTTCCGATAGCGTCATTCCGAAACCCGTGCTGGTCAGCCCGGGCGACTCGCCGGATAGCATCACGTCGCGCTACTTCACCCCGCGCAAGTGTCATGCGTCTCATGCCGTCACAGGCGCCATAGGCGTGGCCAGCGCGTTTGCATTGCCCGGTACGGTGGCCAGCGAATCAGGCCGGCAGCCTGGTCGCCACGCACTGGTGGTCCTGCATCCTGCGGGGCGGATCGAAGTGGAGGTGGAACTGGAAGGCGAGGGCGAGGTGGCGACGGTCACGCGGGCGGCACTCGTCCGCACGGCGCGCAAGATCATGGAGGGCCAGCTTCACCTGCCTGACTACGTCTTTTCGCGGCCGGAAGCAGCCGCCGAGGCAGGCCAGGCATCGCGACCGAAGTCACTGAGGATCATCGTGCCCACACGTGCCGGGGGCGGGAACGATGTCGTCGCGCACCTGATTGGCAGCCGGCTCGGCCGGCTGCTGGGGCAGGAGGTAATCATAGACAACCGTGCCGGTGCCAACGGCGGGATTGCCTGCGAGTACGTCGCCCGCGCCGCGCCGGATGGGCAGACCCTGTTGCTCGGCTATATCGGAACCCACGCGATGAATCCCGCGCTACAGCCGCTCGCATATGATCCCGTCGCCGGCTTTGCGCCGGTAGGCCTGGTCGGGTCGTCGCCGATACTGTTGGTGGCGAATCCGGCGCAGACGCCAGCTGATCTCGGTACGCTGATCGCTCGCATGAAGCGCGAGCCGAAAGGCTTCCGCTATGCCTCGGCTGGCGATGGCACGCCCCCGCACTTCGCCGCAGAGCTTTTCCAGCTCGCAACCGGCACCTCAATGCGCGGTGCCGCGTTCGAGGGCGCCGCGCCGGCAATCGCGTCGACCATCGACGGACGGACACAGGTCATGTTCGCCAGCCTGCTGACCGCGTATCGGCCGCTGCGTGCCGGTCAGCTGCGTGCACTTGCGGTCGCAGGGTCGCAACGCCTTCCTGGCTTGCCGGAAGTACCGACGCTTGCGGAAGTGGGAGTCAGGGGGATGGAAATGACGCAGTGGTACGCTCTTTTCGCGCCGGCGGGAACCCCCGCGGCGAAGGTGGACCAGCTCAATAGCGCCTTGGGTGAAGTCCTGGAGGATCCGGAGGTTAAGGCCGGCTTCGAGAGCTATGGCGCGGCGCCGGAGCCAGGCCGTCCGGAACTGCTCGCTGCACGGGTCGAGGCTGAACTGGCACGCTGGCGGCGCGTCGTCCGGGAATCATGCCTGGCACCGTCGCCGACGGGCGTTAATCCATCGCACCAGTTTCAAGACCCGTGCTGATCCGTGTGCACGGGGCACCCGCTCGTGACGTGATCCGAAGCAGTACCGCCCTGCGCATCGAGCTGGGCCCATATTGCCGATCCTCTTGTGGTTGTGAGACTGGGATACAGCGGATTCGCGACCGATGCACCGAGAATATGCTGACGAGAAGCACCAAGACCAGTCCAGTGGTTGTTGAGAATCTGCCCCAACCGACACCTGTGTTAGTGCTGCAGGATCTTGTCCAGGAAATCCTTGGTCCGCGGCTTGCGCGCCCCGGGGTCGCCGAAGAACTCATCCTTGCCGCAGTCCTCCAGGATGCGGCCGCCAACGTCGATGAAAACCACGCGGTTGCTGACCTTGCGGGCGAAGCCCATCTCGTGGGTGACGACCATCATGGTCATGCCCTCGTTGGCCAGCTTCACCATCACGTCGAGCACCTCGCCCACCATCTCCGGATCGAGCGCCGAGGTCGGCTCGTCGAACAGCATGACCACCGGGTCCATGGACAACGCGCGCGCGATGGCCACGCGCTGCTGTTGCCCTCCTGAGAGCTGGCCGGGAAACTTGTCCTTGTGTGCCATCAGGCCTACGCGGTCGAGCATTTTCAGGCCACGTGCCTTGGCCTCTTGCGGGCTGCGTCCCAGCACCTTGATCTGCGCAATCGTCAGGTTCTCTGTCACCGACAGGTGCGGAAACAGTTCGAAGTGCTGGAACACCATGCCGACCTTGCTACGGAGCTTCGGCAGGTTGGTTTTGGGGTCGTGCAGCTTGATGCCGTTGACAGTGATCTCGCCCTTCTGGAAGGGCTCGAGCGCGTTGACGGTCTTGATGAGGGTGGACTTGCCCGAGCCAGAGGGGCCGCAGACCACCACCACGTCGCCCTTCTTGACAATCACAGAGCAGTCATGGAGCACCTGCGCGGGGCCGTACCACTTGGAGACGTTCTTGATTTCGATCATGGATTGAGACATAGCTGTGTCCTCAATGTCCGCTCAGCGGATAATGGCGATTTTCCGATGCAGGCGCTTGACCAGGCAGGACAGCGCAAAACAAAACACGAAATAGGTGACGGTCGCCAGCAGGTAGCTTTCCACCGGACGGCCCTTGTTGGTGCCTGCGACCACAAAGCCCTTGAGCAGGTCGTTGGCACCGATGGCGTAGACAAGCGAAGTGTCCTGAAACAGGATGATGGTCTGCGTGAGCAGCACCGGCAGCATGTTGCGGACGGCCTGCGGCAGGATCACCAGGCGCATGTTCTGGCCATAGGTCATGCCTAGCGCGTGCCCGGCGGATACCTGGCCGCGCGGGATGGATTGAATGCCCGCGCGCATGATCTCGCTGAAGTATGCGGCCTCGAAGGCGATGAAGGTGATGACCGCCGCCACTTCGGCGCCAATGGGCCGGCCGATCAGCAGGGGCACCAGCAGGAAGAACCAAAGCAGCACCATGACCAGCGGGATGCTGCGCATGCCGTTGACATAGACGGTCGCCGGGATCGTCATGACGTTCCAACCGGACAGGCGCATCAGGGCCAGCACGGTGCCGAACAGGATGCCGCCGGCCGTGGCGATTACCGTCAGGATCACGCTGAAGTACAACCCCTTGAGGATGTAGTTGCTGATGATTCCCCAGTTGTAGAAGGAAAGATCGAGTTCCATCGCTCAATGCCCTCCGCTGCCTGCCAGGGCAATCAGGCCAGGAACGCGCGAACGCTTTTCGATAAAGGCCATGATCCGGTTGATGGTCAAGGCGGAGATGATATAGAGCACCGTCACCGCCGCATAGATTTCGATGGGGCGCGATGTTTCCTCACCCGCCTGCATGGCAAACCAGGTCAACTCGGTTACCGACACCGCGAAAGCCACCGACGAGTTCTTGAACACGTTCATGGCTTCGCTGGTCAGCGGTGGAATGACGATGCGGTAGGCCATCGGCAGCAGCACGTAGCGGTAGTACTGCAGCGTGGTGAAGCCCAGTGCCA
Organism: Ralstonia pickettii; assembly: GCA_050987995.1. Taxonomy (GTDB): domain Bacteria; phylum Pseudomonadota; class Gammaproteobacteria; order Burkholderiales; family Burkholderiaceae; genus Cupriavidus; species Cupriavidus pickettii_B. The sequence continues at coordinate 2,744,436 of CP158803.1, read as the reverse complement.
TGCCCGCGTAGCGCTGGCCGCGCGGCAGCGACTGGATGCCTGAGCGCACCTGCTCGGCGATCCGCACCGAGGTGTACACGCCCAGCGCGATGACCACCAGCACGAAGTTGTCGAATCCCTTCATCGCGGGCACGATTACCGGAATGACGTGGTACCAGAGGAATACCTGCACCAGCAGCGGAATGTTGCGAAAAAGTTCCACCCAGCCGGCACCGAAAGCCGACAGCACGGGGCTGTGGGGCAGAGTGCGCAAGATGCCGATGATCGACCCCAGGATGAAGGCGATAATCAGCGCCAGCACAGCGACCGACGCCGACCATCCCCAGGCTGACATCATCCATTGCCAGTACGAGGGAAAGGTGCCGGGATCCTGAAGAAAGACTTGCCAGTCCCAATCGATTCCCATAGGACGCTCCTACTCTCTTTGTGTATGTGGCGTGCCCACGAGGGGCACAGTGTCGCGGCAACGCATGCACAACCACACCAGCCTGGACCAGCGGGTGTGCGGCGCTCCCTTCGTACAAGAATTCAGGTCAGCCGGATGCGCATGAGCACCGCGAGCCTGGTCAGTCGGCCTTGTAGGCCTCTGCGGGCTTGTCGTTGAGGTTCTCCCAGGCGGCCTTGGTGGCGGCGGAGGCCGGCAAGTTGAGCGCGGTGTTGGACGGAGGGATGGCCCGCATGAACCACTTGTCATAGAGCCTGGCCACCGTGCCGTCCTTGACCTGGCGGGCGATGCTGTCGTTGACCGCCTTCCTGAAGGCGGGATCGTCCTTGCGAATCATGATGGCAATAGGTTCGACTGACAGAGGCCCGCCGACGATCTTGAAGCTCTTCGGGTTTCTCGCCATGGCAATACTGCCGGCCAGGACCTGGCTGTCCAATACAAAGGCATCGGCGCGGCCGGTTTCGAGTAGCAGGAAACTATCGGAGTGGTCCTTGCCGCTGATTTCACGGAAGTCGATGTTCTTCGCGCGCTTGTTCTGGCGCACCACCTGCAGCGCCGTTGTACCGGTGGTGGTGACGACGGTCTTGCCGTTCAGGTCGGCCAGTGAGTTGATACCAGAGTCGGCTTTAACGGCCATGCGCACCTCCTCGACATAGAGGGTATTGGCGAAAGCCACTTCTTTCTGACGGGCCTGGGTGTTGGAGGTGGAACCGCACTCGATGTCGACGGTACCGTTCTTCACAAGAGGTATCCGATTGGCTGAAGTCACGGGAACGTAATTGGTTTCCAGGCGCGCCAGACCAAGCTGCTTCTGGATATCGCGGATGATGTTGGTGCAGACGTCGTAGTGAAAGCCGGTATAGACACCGTTACCCAGGGTATAGGCCAGGGCACCTGAAGCCTCTCGCACGCCTTGGGTAATGCTGCCCGCTGCCTTGATCCTGGCAAGCGTGTCGTTGCTCTGCGCGCAGGCGACTCCCGTGGCCAGAAAAGCCACCGAGAGAGCAAGGATATGTTTCTTCATTTCTGAATGTCTCCGAGAAAAAATATCCGTTGGATGCGTCTATCCGGCTGCGACTGATAGATCAGTCGCGCCTTGATTCGGTGGAGGTGTCCTGCTGTGACACCCCGTGCAATGGATGAGGAGGCTTGTGGTGGTTCAGGCGTTCCTCCTTTCAATCCCGTACGAGAAATACCGCCTCAACCTCCACCATCATTCCGTGCGGGAGTGAGGCCATCCCCACGGCGGAGCGGGCGTGTTGACCGCCGTCTCCAAATGCCGCGACGAGCGTGTCCGAACAGCCATCGATCACCTTCGGATGCTGTTTGAAATCCGCGGTGGAGTTGACAAGACCCAGGACTTTCAACACGGCGTCCACCTTGGCAAGGTCGCCCACCGCCAGCTTGACGGCGGCCAGCATGTTGAGCGTCGCGAGCCGGGCAGCGGCGTAGCCAGCCTGGACATCGTCAGGCGTGGCGAGCCGGCCGGCTACGTAGCTGCCGTCATCGAGCCGCGGCCCATGCCCGGAAACGAAGAGAAGCTGCCCGGCGCGCCGGAAGGGAAGGTAGTTACCTGACGGCGAATACGCGGCAGGCAGCGACAGGCCGGCGGCCTGGAGTCGTTGTTCAGGATTCATGATGGTGTGAGTGGTTTGAGAATGTCTGCGGGTCGAACGTTGTGACTTGGCGCCTCAGCATCGTTCCAGTGCCAGGGAGAAGACCGAGGGATCAACATTTCCGCCGGAGGCGATGACCACCACGTTCTTTCCCGCGACATCGGCCTTCCCGGCTAGTACAACATCCCGCAAATAGCTTTAATAATTATCGGGCTGCAGATACGGCTGCAGGAGCGTGACGACCACCTGCGCCATCTCGTCGAGCGAGCCCGCGCCTGGCAACGGTTCCCAACGCCCACTATGGCTGCGAAAGGCGGCGCCATAACGATTGCGGCCGAGCTCGGTCAGCCGAGCCACCACGGTCGGCTCCTCGTCGTCCAGACGTTTGATCAGCAGGTGACGCCCGTAGGCTTGCGTGATGATCTGCTCGTGGCCGAGCAGGCTGCGCAGTTGCCGCTGCAATTCGGCAGCGTAATGTTTGGCGGGTAAGGCTGGCATGTCGATTCTCGATTACGATGCGCCGGTTTGTAGCGGATAGCCCCGGAAACTCCATTTGAACGGGCGTGCTGCCTGATTGTGCGCGCGGACAAACTGCTCGGTGCGTTCACGCAGGTGCGCGGTGCTGGTGTGGCTCGCGTGGCGCAGCACTCGGCGTGTGTAGCGGGCAAACCAGAGTTCGATCTGATTGACCCAACTCGCGTGCAATGGCGTGAAGTGGAAGTGAAACCGCCCATCGTGCCGCGCGTTGAACGCCTGCCAGACGGCCTGGGCGCAATGTGTGTTCAGGTTGTCCCAGACGACATGCACCTGTTTGCCCGGGTACGCGCTTGCCACGCGCTCCATGAAGGCTACCAGATCCTCCTGGGTGCGCCGGTCGCGGCAGTCTGCCAGCACCTGTCCGGTATGGACGTCCAGCGCGGCAATCAACGCCTGGGTGCCGTGCCGAACATATTCAAACTCACGACGACGCAGTCGCCCCGGCGCGGGTGCCCGTCCCGGGTACTTACGCTCGATGGCCTGAATGCCAGTCTTCTCGTCGATACTGAGCACCACCGCGTTTCGAGGTGCCTTGCGGTACAGCTTGCAAATCCCGTTGACCTTCTCGCGAAAGTGCGGGTCTGGGCTATGTAGCCATTGCTGAACCCGGTGCGGACGCACGTCGCCGGCCTGCAGAATGCGCTGCACCTGGCTGCGGCTGATCTGCCCGACGACGCCGCGCTCCACGGCGCGCGCCACAATCTCATCGAGCGTGGGCGTGACCCGTCCCTCAGGTTCCTGCGTTTCACACGCCAGCGCGATCAACTGTAGTCGCGCTTCCTGCGTGATGCGTGGCGGACGACCACTGCGCTCGCCTTCGCGAATGCCTTGGGCACCTTGCTGGGCAATGCGCTTGCGCCACAGGCAGACCGTTTGCACCGATACACCCAGTTCCCGCGCAATGACCGTATTGGCGTGGCCCTCGTGGGCCCACAATGCAATTCGCGCGCGCATCACATCTCGCTGCGCAGCCGTCTTGCGCTCGATCAGCGATAGCAGCTCCTGTCTTTCTTTCTTCGCCAGCTTCACTGGCGTTGCTTGGCGGCCTCGGCTCATCCCGCCATGATATCCGAGGCGATTAATTATTCAACCTATTTACGGGATGTTGTACTAGTACGGCACCTAGTGCAGCGGCACCGCCCGGTTCGACAACGAGCTTGAGCATCTTGAACGCGGCGGCAACGCCGGCCAGTCCTTCGTCATCGCTCACACCCAACCCATTGGCCTGGTGTCGACGCAGCACCGCGACAGTTTTCGCCCCGGCCGTCGGACCGGCGATGCCATCGAGAAGCGTGTTCGGAACCGAAGGATTGCTCTGCGGTATGCCAGTGGCCAGCGAGCGCGCGACCTTCTCGTAGCCGAGCACTTCCGCGATCAGGATTCTGGCGTCAGGGAAAGCATCCTTGACGGCTTCGGAGACACCGGAGGCCAGCCCGCCGCCACTGCAGTTGATAACGATCGCGTCTGGCGTGACATGCAGATCGTTCAACTGCTCGACGATCTCCAGCCCACACGTGCCCTGCCCAGCCATGATGTCGTAGTCATCGAATGGCGGAACTACGGTCATTCCACGTAACCGGGCGACACGCTGCGCAACTTCGACACGGTCTTCCGTTTGCGGGTCGTAGCTCACCACTTCCGCACCCCACCAACGGCAGTTATCCACCTTGATACGCGGGGCCGTGTCGGGCATCACGATCACGGCCGGGCAGTGGACTGCGCGAGCAGCGGCGGCGACACCCTGGCCGTGGTTGCCCGCCGAGAATGCAACGATGCCTGCGTGTCTCGCGGTGCGGTCCATCGACAGGATCATGTTGAGCGCGCCGCGGATCTTGAAGGAGCCCGTCAGTTGCAGCGCTTCCGCCTTGACGAACAGACGGCAGCCCGCGCGCTCGCTGAGCATTGGGGACTCCAGCAGGGGCGTGCGCACCACTCGCCCCTGCAAGCGAGAAGCGGCTTGCCTGATGGCTTGGATGTTGAACTCACTCATATCCGCCTCGTCGATTGCGAGGCCGATACAGCGTTGCTGCTTCATAGCTCTTGATCGTAGACATCAGGCTTTCCTTTGCGGTGTGTGGTAGCCCAGTGCCGCTCGGGCCCGGACCAGTTCCCGGTCTTCGGCACCGGCTTTGAGGGGATTCGTCATGAGCGGGCTCCAGGAAGAATTGGTTATTGCGCGCGGATCGCCTCAAATTCCTTGTCGTGCATGACCTCGGCGACCGAGCGGCCAGCGCAGACCGCGGCTACCATGCCGTCTTGTCGCCTGGCGATGCGCTCGCTCAGGTCGAGCACTTCTTCGATGCGCGAAGCGGGAACGAACACCGTGCCGCAGCGGTCGGCGATCACGTAATCGTCCTCATGGACGGTCACACCAGCCATCTGAACAGGCTTGCCCGAGTCAATCTGAATCACCCGGTTGCGTGCGCTGATCATGGTCACGCCGCGCCCATAGACCGGGTAGCCAATGGCCTCGCTGCCCTCGATGTCCCGGCTCAAACCGTCAATGACGGAGCCACGCACCTGCTTGACCCGCGCTGCGTTTGCCAGGATGTCGCCCCAACAGGAGATGCCATCCACACCTCCGGCGATCACCAGCACGCGGTCATCCGTGGTTACCGCGTCGATAACCGGGGAGATGAGATGTACCGTGGGCTTGGAGTTGGCCTTGGGGCCGAGCTGGATGGTGCTGGTGCGTCCTACGACCTTGGGGCAGTCCCACAGAGGGCGAAGCCCATATGTCGCGCCGGAAAGGCCGAGGAAATCAAGCGCATCGGAGACGGTGTTCGTGTCGAGCGATGCGAGGCGGTCGAGTAGCGAGAGCTGGGTCATTGCACTGGGTCTCATGAAGGTACCCAGGCATAATCGGATCGACCCGCTAATATGTAAATTCTGAACTAAATATCTCTGTGATACGATTTTTGGAACAGGGCAGATGGCGTTGGCGCGCGCCTGGACGCATCGCCCGTTTCAGATTCTGGCCCTGGAGCTTGCGCGAAGCTGTCGCGTATGGATACACCTATGAACAATACGATCGACTTCCGGCTGATACGGCAATTGTGGATGTTCCTGGCAGTTGCCGAGGAGCAGCACTTCGGGCGCGCTGCTCAGCGACTAAACATGTCGCAGCCCCCACTCACCGAGCAAATCAAGGTGCTGGAGCAGGCACTCAAGCTGCAATTATTCGAGAGATCCCGGCGCGGCACCCAGCTTAGTCCTGCGGGGGCGGCGATCCTGCCGGCCGTGCGTCAGTTCGCCGGCCAGGTGGAGCGATTGGAGCGTGTCGTCCGCGAGGTCGCCTCCGGCCAGTCCGGCGTCCTGCATATCGGAGCCGTGACCTCGGCTATGCTCGAAACGGTGCCCCCTTTGCTTGACGCGCTCAAGCAGGCGCACCCGTATCTGACCGTGTTCGTCAAAGAAATCGACAGCGTGGAAGCGATTCCGGCCCTGGAGGCGGGGGAGCTTGACCTGGCTTTCGTTCGCCTCGATGGCGAGGTAGGCAATGGCATCGCGACTATGCCGCTTGCGGAAGACCGGCTTGCCGTTGCACTACCAAAAGATCATGCACTTGCTGCGCTGCCCAGGGTGAGTCTTCGGTCGCTGGCGACCGAATCCCTGGTGATGTCGTCACGAGAGCGAAGTCCTGTCTACTTCGATCTGCTGACCTCAGTCTGCCGCGCCCACGGGTTCATTCCGCGAGTCTTGCACGAGGTCCGCACCATCACCTCTCAGATTGCTTACGTCGGATGTGGCCAGGGTGTGGCCCTGGTGCCCTCGTCCATGCGCAAGTTAGCACCGGAGAGCGTTGTCGTTCGTCCGCTGAAAGAGCGGATCATGGTGGTGGCAGCAGCGCTGGCGTGGAACGCGAACCGCTACCACCCAATGGTCGACGTGGCAGTGGCATGGCTGAAGAAGCAAAGTGGTCGCCGATGATTTGCCGGCGACAGCCCTGTCGGCAGCATCGTCCACCACAACGCCGGGAGAATAGATGGATCGGTCTTATTGCTCTGCCGGCGCTCAATTGCGATCGATCTCAATTCGCCGTAACCTGTCAGGGAGCCCCCAATCTGGAACCGCGCGATGCAAGCACATCCTTTGCGCCTCTCTCCCGGCGATGATCTGCGTGTCGCACTCGAAGACGTGCTGCGTCAGCTCGAGTTGCGTGCCGCCTTCGTAATCCAGGGCATCGGCAGCCTCAGCGTTGCCCAATTGCGATTTGCCGGGGACGAGGAGCCCACCGAGCTGCGTGACAATCTGGAAATCCTGACGCTCGCCGGGTCCATATCATCTGATGGAGCGCACCTGCACATGTCGGTTGCCGACCCGCGCGGTCGAGTGTTCGGTGGTCATGTGGCACGCGGTTGCACGGTCCGGACAACCGCGGAGATATTGCTGGCGCTACTTCCCGAACATCGATTCTCCCGGGAGTACGACCCAGGTTCAGGGTTCACGGAACTGGTGGTACGAAATGAACCGCCCCTGGAGTAGCCTCGACGCATACACCGACAGCGTGGATGAACGAGGCCTTTCGACCCCGCGGCATAACGTGAAAATTGCCGGCGACGGGATGTCGGAACTCGCCGAGGACCGCGTCCGGATGCTTGATTGCCCGGCGGCCTGCTGCTCCCATGCGCCCGCCCAGACCAGCATGCTCAGTCCCAGCAAGTCTGGTGGCGTTCGAGAAATTCCCCGATCACCTGATTGACCGTGTCAGGATGGGTAATGGGGCCCATGTGGCCAAGATTCTCGAATTCCACCAGTTCAACCCGGGGCAGTGCTGCGGTAAGTAGCCGTGCCACCCCATGCGCCGACGGGGGCGAGCGCTTGCCCACCAAGTAGAGCACCGGGACGTCAAGCGAACGGAATGCCCGCAGGGGCGTGGGCTCTGTGAACAGGGCATGTGCCCATCTGCGGACATTGTTCACCGATGCGGCAATTGGCGGCTTGCGTTGTTCGGGGGTCTGCTTCCAGCATCCGGTGCCCATCCAATAGTCGATAAAGTGCTCGGCGGCGGCGTCCTGGTTCCCTGCTTCGAGGGCGGCGCTCGCGCCGGCGACTGTGTTGCGGATGCCATCCGCCTCGTTCGGCGGGGGCGTCTCCGCATCAAGCAGGGCAAACAGCGTTGGCTCGTAGAGGGCCAGGGCGCGCACGCGGTCTGGATTCGCCAGGGCCGCGATGAGTGCGACGGCGGCTCCGTATGAGTGGCCCACGAACGCCAACGATGAGCCAGCCCGCCTGATCACCGGCTCGATCAGCGCCACCTCGTCTTGAAGGTAAATGATCCGGTCCGAGGGCCAGTGTGGGCCCTTGCCGGAATCATACGAATCCGGCGCAAGGACGTGGAACTTCGGTGCGAGGTGTTCCATCAGCCCACGCCATTGCCCGGAGTTGCTCGCATTCGAATGGATGCATACGACCCCGGGTCCGGCCCCCGCCTCGCGAAAGAACGGCTCAGGCTGGCGCATGCCTGTTGTCGGCGCGGTATTCACGGTGTCCTCCCGTCGGGCAGCAACATCCAGAGTCTGCTGCGGCAGGAGCGGGGATGTCGAGAGAAATGGATGCATGGCAGTCTCCTCAGGTGGGTTGGCGCATCTGGCTGGTAGCGACAGGAACGGGGCGTACCTCCCGGATCGGCAAGTGAAGGGCGGCGGCAACCAGACAAAGGGCGATGTCTGCCAGCCACATCCAGTCATAGCTTCGGGTTGCCTCGAAGGCCTTTCCGCCGAGCCAGGCGCCGAGGAATCCGCCGACCTGGTGCGAGAGCATGACGATGCCGAAGAGCGTGGCGAGATAGCGGCCGCCCCGCAGGTTTGCGACCAGGCCGATGGTCGGCGGGACGGTCGAGAGATACGTGAAGCCGAGTCCGGCGGCGAACAGTGCGAAGGCCACTGGCGTCTTCGGGGCCAGGTAGAACGCGAGGATCAGCACCGCCCGCGCCAGGTAGAGGGTAGCCAGCGCGTATTTCATGGAGACCGTCTGGATGGCCTTGCCAACCGACAGGCTCCCCAGGATATTGAACAGCCCGATGAGGGACAGTGACCAGGCGCTTACTGTGGCGGGCATTCCACAAAGCGCCACCACGCCAGGCAGGTGCGTCGAGATGAAAGCGACGTGGAATCCGCAGGCGAAGAAGCCGGCGTTAAGCAAGAGGAAGCCCGGATCGTGGAGCGCCCCGCGCAATGTCACGCCGATCGTGCATCCGCCGGCAACCCCGGCAAGGGAGGGCGCTGGCGCAGCGCGCGTGACGATCATGATTGCCGGGATCGCCGCCAGTCCCGCCATGCCGAGGAGCACCATTGCCTGCTGCCAGCCGGCGACGCCGATCAGCAACTGGGTGAGGGGCAGGATGGTGAACTGGCCGACCGAGCCGCCCGCATTGACGATGCCGCTCGCCACCGCGCGCTTCGCCTCGGGGATCAGGCGATTCGCTGCAGACATGAGCATTGCCGGGCCGATCGCGCCAGCGCCGGCCGCGCCCGCCACGCCGATCAGCAGCATCAGCATGAAGGCATTGTCCGAGACCGGCGTCGCTGCGATCGCGGCGGCAAAAAGGATCGTGCCTGACATCATCACCCGACGCGGCCCCCAGCGGTCGGCGACAGCGCCGGCCACCGGCTGCGCCACACCCCATATGAGCTGTGAGACGCCAAAGGCAAGGCTGAGCGTGGCGTACCCGACGCCGGTATGGGAATTGAGTAAGCTGATGAAGAGCGGCTGCGCCTGGCGCAGGCCGAGCCCAAGCGCGAAGACTGCTCCCGCGGCGAGCGCGATGGTTAGATGACTGCGGCTGCGCACGTGCACGGTGGTGTCCATGACTGCTTCTCCTTTTCCGTTCGTTCCAGGTCGTCCCGGTGCCAATCTTTTGCCGCGCGCGTGGTAGGCGGCGTGGAAATTGCCGTGGAATCAGAGCGGCCGGCCGAAACCGGCTTCCCTCCGGTGCAGATTCAGATGCTTGGGCCACTGCGCGTCCGGCAGCATGGCGTTGCCGTCTCGCTGCCGGCGTCCAGGAAGGTCCGCGCGCTTCTCGCTTATCTGGCGCTTGCGCCACGCCCGGTCTTGCGCAGCCATCTCTGCGAGTTGCTGTGGGAGGTGCCCAACGATCCACGCGGCGAGTTGCGCTGGTGCCTCAGCCGGATCAGGAGGCTCGTCGACTCGGGCGAGCGGCAGCGCCTGAAGACCAGCGGAGACACGATCTGGCTCGACCTCGCGGATGGCTTCGTCGATGCGCTCGAGATCGCGCATGCGCTCGAAGAAGGCGTCACGGCACTGAGTCCGGAGCGGCAGAGAAGCATTGCGATGCTGTTCGAAGGGGATTTCCTGGACGGTCTCGACCTTCACCGCTGCCCGGCGTTCAGCGCATGGCTCATCGCTCAGCGCCGGCGTTTCCGCGCCTGCCATACCGCGCTGCTGGAGCATCTGGCGAAGAGCACTGCCGGCGAAGAGACGTTTGGTTATCTGGACAAGTGGCGTGAGCTTGCGCCATTCGACCAAAATGTCCACGCGACCATTCTTGCCGCGCTCGCGCGGCAAGGCCGCATTCGTGAAGGGGAGGAGCATGTGGCGACGACCGCCAGGCTGTTCGAGGCCGAAGGCCTCGATAGCCGGCCGATCCGCAACGCCTGGCGGTCGGCCGTGACGGCGACGGTCGTCGGGTTCGAAGGCCGCGCAGCGGTCACCGAGGTCGCACAGGTCACCCAGGTCGCGGCAGCGATTCCCCAACACGGCTCCATCGCGGTCATGCCGTTCGTCGACCTTTCCACGGAGGCCCACGCCCGCGGCGGGGCCGCCGATGCGCTGGCGCACGATGTCATCACGCGGCTCGCCAAACTGCGCAGCCTGTTTGTCATCGCGCAAGGGACGGTGTTCGCACTGCACGAGCGGCACATCGGCGCGGAAGAGGCTGGCCGGACCCTGAATGTCGACTACGTCGTGGGCGGATCGGTGAGCACGCGCAACGGGCGCCTCACGGTGACCGTCGAGCTCGCCGAGACGCGCAGCGCCCGGATCGTCTGGGCGGACACCTTCCACCATAAGCTGGACGACGCTTTCCTCGTGCTGGAAGAGGTCGGCAACCGGATCGTCGCCTCCATCGCCAGCGAGATCGAGATCCTCGAGCGCAACCGCGCCATCCTCAAGCCGCCGAGTTCACTCGATGCGTGGGAGGCCTACCACTGCGGCCTGTGGCACATGTACCGGTATCGCAGGGAAGACAACGAGAGGGCCCGCCATTTCTTCCAGACTGCGCTGCGGCTCGATCCAACCTTCTCGCGCGCCTACGCCGGACTCTCGTTCACACATTTCCAGGACGCGTTCCAGAACTGGGAGAAGCGCGGGCCGGAAATCGACAAGGCCTACGACGCCGCGGCGCAGGGCCTCATGGTCGACGACCGCGACCCTGCGGTGCACTGGGCGATGGGTCGTGCGCTCTGGCTACGGGGCCGCCCCGAAGAGTCCGTCGGCGAACTCGAGCAGTCCATCGATCTCAGCCCGAACTTTGCGTTGGGCCACTACAACCTTTCATTCGTCCGCTCGATTTCCGGCGACCCGCAGGCTGCCATCGCTTCTTCGGACCTCTCACGCCAGTTGAGTCCTTTCGATCCCATGCTGTTTGGCATGCTCGCCACGCGAGCAATGGCGCTGGTCCGTCTCGGACGGTTCGAGGAAGCAGCCGGCTGGGCCGTCAAGGCAGCCGCGCGGCCCAATGCCTTTCCGCACATCCACGCGATTGCTGCCTGCTGTCTGGCGCTGGCTGACTCGCTGGACCAGGCGCGTTCCCAGGCCGCTGTCATCCGCAAGATCGCCCCAAGCTACAGCCTTGCCGAATTCCTGATGACGTTCCCTTTCGATCCCGAAGGCGAAGCGCTGTTCAGGGAAGGCGCCAGGCGCATTGGGATGGCGTGAGCGGGATGCGTCGGACCATCAAGAATGCCTGGCCGCCAATGCCGCTCTCACACGTTCAGGTGTCATTGGATAAGCGCTCAATCGGACCCCGATAGCGTCAAAGACCGCATTGGCGATAGCACCGGCAGCGGCTCCCATCACTTCTTCCCCGGCCCCCGTTGATGGATCGTCCGGTCGCTGAACCACGATCGGCGTGATCTGCGGGCATTCGTTGAAACGCAAGACCGGATAGCTGATCCAGTCCAGGCTTGTGACATGCTTCTCATCGAACGTCACTTCTTCCTTCAGCATCCGACTTGTCGTTTGCGTCAGCATGCCCAGAATCTGGCTTTCGACGAGGCCAGGATTGATGACAAGGCCAGCATCCAGTGCACCAAACAATCGTATGACTCGGACTATCCCAGATTCCAGGTCGACCTCTACGTCGGCAATGGCCGCACCGAAGGAAACGAAATGCGTGCCCAAGGCGACACCGCGTCCTTTAGCCGTCTTCGCCCCGGGAGCGACAGGCGCCGCAGCCCGCCTTGGCAACCAGCTTGCTGCCTTCACAACCGCGTCGAGCACACCCAGCCACCTGGGATTGGAGAGGTTCCGCCGCCTGAACTCGACAGGATCGGCATGGTGTTGCCATGCGAGGTCGTCCACCATCTGCTCCGAGGCAAAAGAGATGGCCAGGTCCAGCGGGGATCGCAACGGGTTGCCACGAAGAAAATGGTCCTTGCCGCTGATGTGATGGTTATTCAGTAGCCTGTTATCGATGTCGTACATCGCGCCGGCGTTGGCCTTGTTGACGATGCGTGCCGGACCGGACTTTGGATCAGGTGCCGGTGTCCCGAGCGCAAGTTCTTCAGTCATTTCCGTGCCGATCCAGCCGTGCTGCCAGCCATCGTACTGGTAGCCTGTGATCCGGCCATCTGCATCGGCGCAGACCTTGATGTCTGCCAGGTGCGCAGGACCGAAGTTGTCCCAGCCAAATTCATCCCAGCGCATGAACTGGAGTCGAACCGGTTTGCGAACGGCCTGGGACAGGATTGCTGCTGCCTGCGCTACATCGTGGTAGCAACTCGGACCGTAGGTGCCAGACCCCTCCACATGGTGCACCACGATGCGCTCCAGGGGCAGGTCGATGACCTTTGCCACTTCCATCCGAGTGACGTAGATCCCCTGCGTTGTGCAATGGACCGTGGCGGAGTCGGTGCGGACATCCGCGATAGCACAATTTGGGGCAAAGGGCGCATGCGCCTGATATGGACTCTTGAAGGTCCCCTGCGCGATATAACGAGCCTTCGGGAAGGCTCGTTCTATATCGCCTTTTCGCTCGACAACCATATCCGTGCTCTTTGCACTCCGCATTGCCTGGAAGAGCGCATCGTTGCCGGGCAAGCCCGTCGGCGTGTCCCACTTGACGGACAGTGCAGCGGCTGCCCGTACGGCATCCCATTCTCGCTGCGCGACCACGCCCACGAAGTCATTCCTGCGCACCACCCGGGCGCCTGGGAGGTGGGAAATTGACGATTCGTCAATGGATACGACGCGCGGCGGCTTCCCATAGGGCCCTTGCCCGCGCGGGCGCACCACGCGGCCATGCAGCATATCGGGGACACGCAGCGACTGCATGTAGGTGAACTGGCCTGTGACCTTCTCCCGGACATTCAACCGTGGCACGGATGAGCCGACGATCCGGTACGCGCTGCGCGGCTTCAACGGTGCCTTGCCAGTAATGGGGACATTGAGAGTCCTTCCGCCGACGAGTTGCCCATAGGTAATGGCTTTCGCAGTTGTGCCACTTGCCGAGATGACACCCTGACGGACGACAAGCTCGCTCGCAGGAACCCCGAGCTCTTCTGCAGCCAGCGTTACCAGGGCCAGGCGCGCCTCTGCCGCGGCCTGGCGAACCAGCGGACCTGCCACCTCGATGCTGGAGCTTGCGTCCGTTTCACCGGTTTCAGGTGCCTTCCCGGTCTCGATGGGTCCGCATCGGATCTGGCTGATCGCGATGTCGAGCTCTTCCGCGGCAATCTGCAGGAGGCCTTGCGGGCCGCCTTGTCCAATCTCGACACGTCCGGAAAGAAGGCTGACGGAATTGTCGGCGTGGATCACAAGCCAGGCGTCCACCTGCCTGAGATCGGGAACCTTGCCTGGCACGTGGCCGGGGAACGGCCCGGGGCTGACGGCCTGCGCTGCGCGAGGAAGTCCCAGCAGGCTGAAACCGACAAGCAGCGCCCCGCCTTTCAGCAGGTCGCGACGGGATTGGCGGAATTCCGTCGGTGTGCTCACGTCTTGCCTCCTATCGTGGCGGCTGCCCGCTTGATCGCGGCGCTGATCCGCTGGTAGGTGCCACAGCGGCAGATGTGGCCAGCCATGGCATCGCGGATCTCGGCTTCCGAAGGATTCGGGTTGGACGCCAGCAGTTCCGCGCCTTTGACCGTCATGCCGTTGTAACAATAGCCGCACTGCAGTGCTTGTTCATCGATGATTGCCTGCTGGAGCGGATGAAGGTCCGGCACCTTGGTCAGCCCACGCTTGCGCGCATCAAATCGCGCCAGTCCCTCGAGGGTCGTGATTTCCATCCTGGCGACGCTGCCGACCGGCATCACACACGAGCGGATCTCCTTGCCATCGGCAAGGACCGAGCACGAGCCGCATTGCGCCATGCCGCAGCCGAAGCGTGGTCCCTTCAGGCCGATGTCATTGGTGAGGACATATAGCAGCGGCGTATCCGACGGCGCCGAGATTCGGTACCGCTTTCCATTGATCCTGATCGACAGGGGCATTCGATGTCTCCTTTTCTGTTCTGAGCTTCGCTGACATGCGGTATCAGATCGGCTCGGCAAGCGCCTTCAGCGATTGCTCCACCAGCACGGTCTGCTCTTCGATCGGTCGGCCCGCCTGCTCGCGTCTGCCGATCTCCAGCGAGTTCTCGACCACAAGGCGGCAGCGTGCATAGCGCCGCTCCATGAAGCGTGCAAAGGCCGCGCCGATGTCGCTTTCGACTTCAAGGCACTGGCGGATGATCAGGGCATCCTCGACCGCAAGGCCAGCCCCGGATGCCAGTTGCGGTGTGGTCGGATGCGCAGCATCCCCGATCAGCAGTACCCGTCCGGTGTGCCACGGGCCGGGGAGCAGGAATGCTTCCAGCGGGCGGAGCACGATCCCGGATTCGGGGGTCAGCTCATCGCCGATCTGCCGGACGATGCCACCGTAATGCCGGGTGAGTTCGCGTAGTTCGTGATGAAGCCTGTCATCGGGATAACGTGGTTTGTCGACCGTGTTCTGGAGCAGGAACATATACATTTCGCTGGCGGACACCGGCGTCAGCCCCACCTTGAACGGGCCGCCAAGAAAGAAGTGACGACGGTCGATTTCCGGTGCGCGCGGAAGGCGAACCCGCCACGCACTCTGTCCCGTGTACGTGGGTGCAGGTGCGTGCGGGAAGGCTAGCTTGCGAATGCGGGAGAACAGGCCGTCGGCGCCGATCAGGAGATCGAAACGCCCATCCGTGCCATCGGTGAAGCGCACCTCGATCCCGGAGCGGTCTTCTGTATAGCGCTCCACCGATATGCCCAATCGGACTCGCACGCCGGAAGACAAGGTCTGCTGGGAAAGGATCCGATGAAGTACCGGCCGCATGATGCCGCCGCAGCCGGGAATCGCATCCTCGGGCCGCACTGGTGTCGGCAACACCGCGAGCCGTGACCCATCGACTGCGCAGATTTGAATACCCTCGCCTGTGTAGGCATGTTCCATGATCTCCGGAAGGATGCCGAGTGCCTTGAATGCGCGCAGCGTCGGACCAGTGATAGTGATTCCGGCTCCGTACACCCGCCATTCGGGGTCAAGGTCGATCAGGTCGACCTCCATGCCAAGCGTGGCGAGCGAGATCGCGGCCGACATGCCGCCGATGCCACCGCCCAGGATTAGTGCGCGTCGTTGCTGCATAGTGAATTGTGTCTCCATACTTGAATGCCTGCCCCGTAGCCGGACGCATCGGTCGGCGCAGAGGTGTCGGTTCTGGATCAGCAGCGTATCGAAGGCCGGTTCCGGGATTTGCCCATGACTGCCCGAGGATTTGACTGGAGCTGTGCAAGGCCTGGCTCGACATTGCGCACCAGATGGATCTGCGCCAGCCCGACTGGCGCATACGGAACCAGTCAAATCCGGCTTCGCGACTAACACAGCGGAGTTGCCATTGTTTCCTACCATGGCGCCAAGGCCTCCCGCCACGAACGGCCGGGGAGGAGTAACGGCAACCACGCGAGAGAGGTGCGCAATTGCAGGTGACAGATATTGGACTGGTGTCCGGAAGCGTCCAGGGACGGCCAAAGACGCTCGCAGAAGCGAAACAGTGGATGCGGGACAAGGTTGCGGCCAGGGTGCATCCGATGAACCTGATCGACCAGCAGGAGGGCCTGCGCCTGATCGACTCGCTCGAAGGGCTTGACGGGGAGTCGTGGGCGTCTGTCTGGGGCGCCGCCGGTGACAAGGCACGAGACAAGGCAGAAATCGCGCTTGAGGCCGGCGACCTGCAAGCAGCAGCGCGCGAGTACGTGGTGGCCAGCGGGTACTACTTCATGGGCCGCTTCCCCTGTCCGAACCACCCCGCAAAAGAGCGCTGCGCCAGGGCCGAACGCGACACCTACGTCGCCGCGGGTGCGCTCTGGGAGAACCCTGTGCAGCGTGTGGCGATCCCTTTCGCCGGCCGGGAAGGTGAGGGCGACGAGATCGTCTTCCTCTTGCGGCGTCCTGCCGGCATTCCCAGGCCGCCGGTCGTGGTGATGTGGGGAGGCGTCGATGCCTGGAAGGAGCAGATGACCGCGGCCAGCAATGCATTCCTGGCGGCGGGCATTGCGACCATTGCCATGGACAACGCCGGCACCGGCGAATCACCGGTGCGGGGCGTGCAGGATGCGGAACGGCAGTTCCTCCCCGTGTTCGAGTGGGCGGCCAGCCAGGGCGATCTGGACGGTGGCAAGGTGGGCTGCCTCGGACGTTCCTTCGGCGGTTATTGGGCGACCAAGCTGGCTCACCTCTTTCCGGAGCGGATTGCCGCGGCGGTGAACTGGGGTGGAGGCGCCCACTATATGTTTCAGCCCGAATGGGTCGAGGCATCCAGATATCCCGACAGCTACCTGATGGAGCTGGTGGAGACGCGGCAACGGATGCTGGGGGCGCGCAATGACGACGAGTACATCGCCTTCTTCAAGCGTCTTTCGCTGCTGGACCAGGGACTGCTCGACCGACCCAGTGCGCCGATGCTGCTGGTGAATGGAAAGGACGACCGGCAATGCCCCATTGCCGATATTCACCTGTTGACAGAGAAGGGTACCCCCAAGGCCGTGCGCCTCTTTCCCGGCGGCCATATGGGGAACACGCCGCAGACGCTCCCGACGATCGTGGAATGGCTGCGCCAGCATCTCGCCTGTCATGTGAGGGCGGCATGAAGAGCAACTGGGTTCAACAGATTTCGTCCCAGGCTGCCTACTGGATGAACCGCGTCCTGTTCGATGTCCATCATCTCGACAGCCATCTTGAGGCATACAGGCAAGACCCCGATGTCTATCTGGCCGCGGTTCCGTTGACGGAGGCGCTGCGGGCAGCAATACGCGACAACGATATCGGGGCGATGTACATGGCAGGCGCCAATCCTTACCTGCTGCGGGCTCACTGCCTCGGCTTGCACATCTCGGAGGCTGTGTTCCTGGACTCGCTGCGTGCGATTGGAGAGAGTAAGAATGGCTGAACTGGCAGGTGTATTTGCGGCGAGCCACACGCCCGTCATGCTCAATTTCCCGGATGCAATCCCGGCGGACGATCGGGCGGCCGTCTTCGGCGCATTCGAGTCGATGGGGCGGCGCATTGCGGCGTCCCGCCCTGACACGGTGATCGTGATCTCGGATGACCACGTCCACAACTTCTTCTTCGATAATTTCCCTGCCATCTGCATCGGTGCGGCATCCAGCTACAAGACTCCGGTTGAGCATTGGCTGAAGGCCGATAAACAGGTACTGAGAGGCGACGCAGGGTTGGGTGCGCATCTGCTCGGCGAAGCACTGGAGGCTGGCTTCGATCCGTCGTTCTCATTGGACCTGACGCTGGATCACGGTGCGTTGACGCCGCTGCTTCTGGCGAAGCTGACGCCGGATATCACGGTCGTTCCGGTGCTGGTCAACTGCGTGCAGCCTCCGCTTCCCACGATGAAGCGGTGTGTCGAGTGGGGGCGTTTTCTGCGGCGCGCGGTGCTTTCCTACACAGGTTGTGAGCGCGTGGCGATTCTTGCCACGGGCGGTATCAGCCACGATATCGCAACGCCGAGAATGGGGATGGTGAACGAGGCCTTTGACCGAAGCTTCCTGCAGAACCTTGTCGATGGAAATACCTTGCGACTGATCGCTCACGCGCGCGACCATGTGCACGAGGCAGGCAATGGCGCCGAAGAGATCCGAACCTGGCTGATGGCGCATGGCGCAGCGGACGGCGCCGAATGCCGGCCATTGTTTTATGAGGCGGTTTCGAAATGGTACACGGGCATTGGCCTGGCGGAATGGCACGTTGGGAGCAAGGCGTGACGCAAGGCGCTCTTCATGTTATGACGGAAGGCCGGCCCGATGGCCTGCCGGTGGTGCTGCTCCACGCGATCTGCACCAGCAGCGATCTCTGGCAGCCGCAGCTTCCGCTCTGGAACCGGCGGTACCGGACCATACGCGTCGATCTGCCAGGGCATGGCAGGAGCCAACCCCTCGGCGGCGAGCCAACCTTGTCCAACTATGCGGTGGCCCTGGCGGAAACGCTTGACGCATCCGGGCACGATCGCGTTGCGCTGCTCGGGACGTCTTTCGGCGCGATGGTGGCGCAGGCCTTTGCCTTGCGGTTCCCGGAGCGGGTGCACGGTCTGGTGCTGGCGCATGCCGGAGCGCTGACGTCCGCTGAAGTCGCCGCAATCTGGGACCAGCGCTTGCGTGACCTTTATATGCTTGGTGTGGAGCAGCATGTGCGATCCACGATCGGGCGCTGGCTGACACCAGGCTTTGCGCACGCGTCGCCGCTCACCGTCGACTGGCTCGGGGCCATGGTGCGTGCTACGTCGCGAATCGGATATCGGGAAGCAGTGGGGGCCATCCAGGGGCTGGACCACAAGAGCCGTCTGGGCCAGATTGCAGTGCCAACGTTGGTGATTGCCGGCGCTGCCGATATGGCCGTGCCGCCGGAAATCGTCCGGCCCGTGGCGAATGGCATTCCGAACGCGGAATATGCCGTGCTGGACGCGGCGCACATGGGGAACGTCGAGCAACCGGTCGCCTTTGCGGAAGTGGTCGGACGCTTCCTGAACGCCTTGGGATCCGGCGCGGCCGAACGCTAATGTCCCACGCAGCAAATAGACAGGCCGCGGGAATTGCGGCCGGTCAGGTCATGCCGCCCGATTTCCGTTTGCGTACAGCTTCCGATAGCTGGTCGGCGTGGTGCCAAAGCGGTCCTTGAATGCCCGGCTGAAATGCGCAACGTCGCTGAAGCCCCAGCCATAGGCAATCTCTCCGACCGGTCGATTGATCAGGGTCCTCGCGACCAGATCTTGCCGGCATCGCTCCAGCCGTTCGGCCCACACCCATTTCATCAGGGGCAGGGCATCGCTGGCGAACAGCCGGTAGATATAACGCGATGACAGGTTGACGCCCTGGGCGATGTAGTCTGCGTCCAATCCGGGCTCTTGCAAGTGCTCCACGACATAGGCGCGAATTCGCTCCCGATGGAAGACCTGGAGCCTGGTCGGACATGTCGGGACTTCCGCAATCCGCGCAGACAGTGCCACGCCAAGCGCGTACGGCAAAGCATCGGCAATCCGGTCCGCGGTCATCTCGGTCAGGGTGGGAGCCATGCTGAACATCTCGTCGCTCACCGCACGAAAAATGGCGCCGGGACCGGCGTCAGTCGCGATCGGCAGCGCTGTCATGCTGGCGGCGTCCGGAATTGCCCGCCGCAGGGTCTCTGCATCCAGGTAGACGGAGTGAGTCGTGATGTCGCCCGTCTCGATATGAAACGGCTCCCCGAGGTTCAACAGGAACAGGTCGCCTGGCCGGACCCGGCTGGTGCGCCCCGATTGGGAAACCTCAGCTTCGCCGTCTTTCTGTAGCGTCACCAGCCAGCGAGGCTGCGTCGACGAGGCTTGGGGGCTGGCAGACGTGCGATGCGGCGAAAATCTGAGCGATGCAAACTGCAGCCGGCGCCCACGATACGCGAGCATGTCAGTAGTCAGGGGCCGGTCAGCCTCGGAATGCAGCGAGAGTCCTACCGAGAAAAGGCAGGCCATCTCGCGCTCGAAGAGGCGAGCCCCCTCCGCAGCGAGCGAATTCCGTGTGGAGAATGTCTGGATAGCGATGGTTGTCTCCCGCTTCTGGAAGTTGGGCACTTCCCTGTCTTTTTTCTAGTCCGCAGTATATGCCAAGGACTGCCGGCGTTTCCGGCGCGCGGATTGGGGCTACTACTAATCGGGACGGGGATTTCCTGGCGAGTCAATTTCCAGTGCGGAACGGAACAAGGCGCTCCTGGGCGGACGAATAGATTTACGTCTGACGAAGCTGGCTGATCTGTCGATCGCCGCCACGACGTGGTTGGCGCCACCATTCTGTGCAAGAGTTATCGATATCAGTGTGGCATGAAAGGCACTTCAGCGAGCAACGTTACCCGATAGCCACGTGCGGACGTGTGCACGTATGAATAGAAGATGCCTCTTCCTTCCTGGTCTGCCAACCGGGGGGCGGTCAGGTGGAGACAAGCGGAGCCTCAATGAAATTCCAAGCCAACTCGGGCACCAGCCAGGCGTACGGAGAGACGTCCTGGCGATACGGCGGATGGCCGGTCGCAATCGCGTCGATGATTGCCCTGATGTTCGGACCAAGCACCGTAGCAGTGCTGAGCCTCGGCATCTTCATTCGTCCGCTGGAGGCGGACTTTGGCTGGAGCCGGATGCAGATCGCGCTGGCCAGCACCATCGTTTCCTATACGGTGATGGTGATCTCACCGCTCCAGGGCTATCTGGTGGATCGGTTTGGGGCGCGCAGCGTGATGCTGCCCTGTATCCCGTTGTTCGCCATGGCAGTCGGCATGATGTACTTCCTGCCGCCGGTGCCCTGGGTCTACTACGCAGCCTGGATTGCAATTCCGGCGATCGGGATCGGTATCTTCCCGCTGTCGTACCTGCGTGTGGTGAGTTCCTGGTTCGACAAGCGCCTGGGTCTTGCCATTGGCATCGCGAATGCCGGCATCGGTCTCGGTGGTGCGGTGCTCCCGCTGATTCTCAATTACCTGATTGCAACGCATGGATGGCGGGTCGGCTATCTGGGCATGGCCGTGCTGGTATTGTTGGTCAGCTTCCCGGCGGTCCTGCTTTTCGTCAGGGAGAAGCCTGGCACCGAGCCGCGGACTGTCCGCCAATCCACCGCGGCGGGAATCGACTTCCGCGAAGCCGTTCGCAGCCGACCCTTCCTGATGCTGGCCGCTGTCTTTGTTCTGCTCGGACTCATCAATACCGCGCTGATCGTTCACCAGATTCCCTTGTTGATCGACGCTGGCCTGACACCTCAGCGGGCCGCCATGGTGCAGGCTACGTTTGGCATGTTCGTCATCGTTGGCCGCCTTGCGACCGGGCTGCTGATCGACTTCCTTGCCGCGCCTCTGGTCATGATGGCGCTTGTGCTTGGCGCAACGGCAGCCTGCCTGTTCTATGCGTTCGGTGCCACGGGCGACATCGTCTTCGTTTGCGCCGCGTTGCTCGGCATGGTGTTGGGGGCCGAGTTCGACGTCCTGAGCTACCTGCTCAAGAAGTACTTTGGCATGAAGAGCTTCGGCAAGCTCTACGGCATCATCTTTGCCGTCTTCCAGTTTGGTGCGGGGGCTGGCGCAGCGTTGCTGCCGCTGATGCGCCAGGCCAGCGGAAGCTACCGGCAAGGGCTGTTGCTGTTCGCGGTAGCGACGCTGGTCTGTGCAGGGCTGCTGTTCCTGCTGAACAGGATGGGTCGCAGTGATCAGACAGCAGACGGCGCGCTGAATCCGCAACACCAGTAGTGCAATCCAGCCGAACCAAGGGGGCTGCATGATTGCCCGCTTGCCCCTTTTGCCCCTTTTTCCCGTTTCCCACCAGCCTTGGGATTTTCGGAATAGCCCGACGTCATCTTTGCGCCGCGTCTGATACCCGGACAGTCGGCGTCCGATCCTGATTTGCACTGAACACTCAATCCGGGCTGCCAGCAGCCCGGAGGGGAGGGCGCTTGCCGTTCGAGTGTGAACCAGACAAGAAGTACATCAACGGAGGAGAACAATGAAATCGAAGCGTCTGGCAATGCTGGTCATCGCTGCCGCACCTGCTGTCGCCGTAGCACAGAATGTCACCTTATACGGTGTGGTCGATACCGGCGTCGCTTATGTGAACGGAGTCGGTGCGCAGCGTGACGACATGGCGTTCATGCCGACCCTGACCGGAACGGTACCTTCGCGTTGGGGCTTGCGCGGTAGCGAGGATCTCGGACGCGGCAACAAGGCGGTGTTCTGGCTTGAATCCGGATTTGCGCCGGACAGTGGCACTGCGAACCAGGGAGGGCGGCTCTTCGGACGCCAGGCCATGGTCGGCATCGCTGGCGACTGGGGGCAGATCGGTGTGGGTCGTCAGTACACCATGTTGTTCTGGTCCATGCTCGAGGCAGATATGCTTGGCCCCAACATCTTCGGGTCCGGGTCACTCGACAACTATATCCCCAACACGCGTGCCGACAACGCAGTGACCTACAAGGGTACGTTCGGCGGTATGACAGTCGGCGCCAGCTACAGCCTCGGCCGCGATGGGGTGAACGCAGGACCGAGTCCGGCAGGTACCAATTGTGCCGGTGAGAATCCGGCTGACAAGCGGGCGTGCCGGGAATGGTCGGCATTGCTGATGTACAGCGGAGCGGGCTGGGGGGTAGCCGCGGCATACGATTCGCTGCGCGGCGGGCCGGGAGCATTTGGCGGTCTCACCAGCAGTTCCCGCAGCGACGACCGTCTTTCGCTGAATGGATACTTCCATCTCGGCAAGACGAAGGTAGGTGGGGGATGGCTGCGCCGGGATAACGAAGGCAGCAGCACGCCGCGTAGCGATCTGTATTACCTGGGGGCATCGCATCCGGTCACTGCTGCCTTCAGCGTCGATGCGGAAGCCTTCCATCTGCGCTATCGCAACAGTGCAAACAAGGCGTGGCTGTTTGCAGCGCGAGGCACGTATGCCTTCTCGAAGCGGACTGCCGTGTACGGAACGGCGGGCTACATCACGAACGGTGGAACGTTGGCCGTTTCTGTAAATGGTGGGCAGGCAGGGACGAATCCGAACCCTGGGGGCAATCAGGTTGGCGTGATGCTTGGGGTCAAGCACACATTCTGAGCACTCGTGCTGGCCCGTCCCGGACCCGGTTGTTGCTGAGGTCACGTGGCAGGCCAGAACAACCAATGAGGCCAGCGAGCCGTGGTGCAGGCAAGTTGATGAGCCTATCGATTCGTGGCCTCTTTGCCACCAAGTTGAGTTGCTCCGGTGGGGAGATGGCGGACATTGCATTCGCCATCTCGCCTACCGCCGCCAGGCAGTCTTGCCGTCAGGCCGGCCGTTTTGCCCCACATTCGCCACAGAACAGGTCATCGGCCGCCATGGGTGCATGGCAGCTACCGCAAAACAACGCCACCGTTGCAGGCCCAGTCCCTTGCGCAACCGCCTGCACCGTGGGCCTGGCTTGCGGCGACGCCTTCGTCTCATGCATGCCCGCCATGGCGCGATCACGCGCTTGCTCCGCCTGCCGCCTGGCTTGTGCCATGCACTCGTTCAGCATCGCCTCAGAGGCCGAGAAGTCCATGCCCTTGACGGTCTGCAGATAGATCAGGCAAGTACCATTGATAAAGGTCAGGAACGGGATCACCAAGGCTATCGTCAACAGCAAGCCCGCGCCAAAGCCAAACGACGCAGCGTAGGCCATGCCGTCCTGCAAGGCAGCCATGTCACCACGGCCAAAGCCGCCGCCGTAGCTGCGACCGAACGGACTCAGGAAGCCAGAGAACATCGACATCAGCGCGCTCATCGGGCTGGCGCCAACCGAGCTCGACAGCAACGTCGACATCATGGCCCCATAGCCCAGAATGCCAAAGACCACGATCGACAGCACAGCCACCAGCACCAGCAGCAGGAACATGTTCACGATCACCTGCAGCAGCCGGTGGCGGCTGATCTGCATCAGGCGCGCCACCGTCTGCACCGCCGTGTTGCCCTCCCAGATAGCCGGCGCGGCCAGCGGGTAGCCCACGTACCACAGGCCCGCGGAAGCCACGCCAATGACCACGGCCATCACTGGAAACGCGAACGCGTACAACAGTGGCCCAAGCCCGGGGATCTTGCACAGCAGGAAGATCAACAGCCCAGCGAGCAGCATGGCCAGGTAGCCCAGCAGCAGCAAGATGCCAACGCCAAGGAACCTGTGCGCGGTGAACACTGCCTGCAGCACCGCATCGACAAAACCGATGGTATGGCCCTGCGCCTGCCGCATCAGCGTGATTCCGACGGCGGAATACCCTACCAGCATCACCCCCAGCGTGACCAGTCCCATCAGCAGCCCCAGGGAGATGCTGTGGGCAATCGTGTAAGTGGTGAGCATGCCCGCAATCAGCGTCGCTACGCCCGCCATGCCGCACATCGCCAATGCGCGCCAGTTAGTAATCGCCTCAGCCGCTCGAAGAAGGGCGAAGGACGCCGCTGCAGCTTTTTCGCTTGTTGTCATGAACTTGGTTTATCCGTATTGCTGTTGGTTCTGCGTTTGCTTCAGTGATCGACTCAGTGGTCCAGCATGGCAACGGTGAACGTGTCCCCCGTCCGCGCCAGCTGCAGTTGGTTTTCCCGGCTAATGCCAGGCTTGCCATTCAGCACCACCTGGCTTTTCAGGCGGTAGGTGCCCTGCGGCGCGCCGGACGGCAGCCTCAACGTGAAGCTGTTGTCGTACTCACCGCTGCCCGGCGCCGAGCTGACGATCTTCTCGCCACGCTTGAACTCTTCCCCGGACGGCGCGTAAACCGTCAGGATCTCCTTCACCTCCTGAACCGGTTCATTTGTGCCAGACACGGCGCGGATCGTCGATTGCAGCCTGATCGCTTCGCCAGTCTTCACCGCACCACTGGGGGTAACAACGGTGTTGTACGCATTTACTTCGGCAGTGCGCGGCAGGCGATTGCGATTGTTCACCTTGTACTCGCGATCCACCTCCGCCGCAGTCTTGGTCTGCCGCGTGGCAACCTCAATCACCGCACATGCAGCCAGGCCGGCAGCCGCGCCGCCAATGGCGCCCTTGGTGCCGCCGATCATTGCGCCCACAATGGCACCACCCGTGCCGAGCGCCGCGCAGCGCAGGACCGTGTCTTTGCCGAGGGACCCTTCGCCGCCCTGGGTTGCGCAGCCGCTGGCCAGTAGCGCGCCAAGGGCCGCCACTAGAATCGTCTTCTGGAGTTTCATGGATTGCAGGTGGTTATTCGAGAGAGGTGTTGGCTCGGAGCGCTTCCATTTGCCTGGATTTGGCATTGCTGATCAAAGACCTTGCGGCGCGGTTGCCGGCGTCGATTGCCAGGACGCTTTCGGCCGTAGCGATGGCTTTGTCAAACTGGCCTTTGGCGACGTGGACTTTCGCCTTGCGCAACAGCTCATCGATCTTTGCTTCCATGGGATCGGGCGGGACTACAGGCCTGGCGGGTTTGACCGGGGCTGCGGGCGCGGGGAGGGCCGGCGCTGCGGCAGCGATCGGGGGTGGTTGCGTCGCGAGTGCTGGTGCGGGCGGTAGGGCAGACACCACGGGTGTGCCTGGCTCTGGCTGCGCCGGGGGTTCGGGGGGCTGGATGGGCTGAGCAGGTTCGTTCGGTTGAGTGGCCACCGTGGCTTCGGCAGGCAACGTCGGCTGGGAAGCCTGCACCTGCGTCGCCTGATCGACTGGCGTGCTGGGCTGCTTGCCGCTATACCACCAGAACAGGCCTCCTCCGCCAACAGCGACTGCGGTGGCGATGCCGGCGGCGATCAGTGCTTTCGACGGTTGGCGCGGGGCAGGTTCTGTCGCGTCTTGGGAGGTCGAGGCGCTGGTACCTTACTCCAATGTCGACCACGATGCCGGTCGTGCTGGCTCTTCGCCTCTTGCGGCCTCGGGAGCGATGGGCAGAGGCACGTGCTCAGGCTCAGCTTCCTGGGCCACGGTAGTTTCGGCCGGCTGTGCCACCGGCGGGGTGACCTCTGGTGTTATATCGCGAACCGAGATCGCTTCTACCTGCGCAGGTTCGAGTACTACCTCGGCGGCTGCCACGGTCTCTGGCGCCGGCGTAGCCACAGGCAGCGAAGCCGCCTCCGCATGCGCCGCTTCTGCGCCCGTCGGCGGTGTCCCGCACTTCCTGCAGAACTTCGCCCCGGCTATCAGTTCAGCGCCACAGCCACTGCAAGCCAATGCGGCGACCAGCGCAGCCTGGGCTCTTACTGGTGTTCCACACGATTTGCAGAAGCGGGCGCCGGCTGCGGTACCGACACCGCAATTTGTACAGCTCGTCATTCCATTCTCTTAGTTTTATTTAGTGGTATCTCTCTGGGCGCTCGTTTCCCATTGGCTGATTTCTTGTTTTTGTTGGTACCCAGCAGGGAAGTGGCCACGGTCCGCACGATGCCGACACTCTTCGTTAAATCGCGAAGCCGGCACAGGGAAGGCTCATCCTGGCCTGCCTCGAATACTTGGCTTCAGGGCTCTAACGGACGACGGTTGTGGGTCCTGAACCCCTCATTGGAAGGGGGCGCAGCAAATTGCGCCGCAATGATAGAGATGCCGCGGCAGGCGCCGGCGATACGGCGCGCAGCCCACCGTCGCATCAAGGAGATGATCGATACCGTTGCGCGCCAATTGCCCGATTGGGGCCAGCCGGCGCGCACGAACGGGCACTTGGGACGGTTGCCACCATGGGTGCTGGCGCGTGCCGTTGACGACCCCAAGCTGTCGGAAAGCATTCTTTAAGAAAGATTACAACCAATCCCGAAAAGTGCCTCCATTGCCTCAAATGGCGGGGCGGTTAGTGCGAGAAGGGATCGCATGTCAAGGACATTGCAGCGGCTAGGTATTCGCGATTAACGTTCGGCGGCCTTGCCGCCACAATCGGTTACACGGTCTGCCCGCCTGTCCTGCACCAGCCCGCTATCGGTCAGGTAGAATCCCACCCTATGTCGCGTGTGATTGCCATCCTCCTGATGCTGATCCTGCCGCTGCAGGCCCTGGCTGCAGCGCAGCGGCAACTCGTACATTCGGCCGGCTTCCCGCCGGACCATATGGCGGCGCACGCCGAGCATGTCCCCCATCACCACGATGACGATGGGGAGATCGCCTTCGACGATTCCACGGCATCGGCATCGCACCAGCTTGACTTCGACTACGGCGCTCACTTCCAGGCGCCGCTGCCAGCGGGCCTGCTGCTGCCGATGGCGCAGCAGACGCAGGCCGAGCCGTTATTCGTCGGCGGCCGCATGCCTGACCCCCGCGGCAGTCCACCCTTACGCCCCCCTCACGTACCCGCCTGACGGCGGGGCATTGACCTCCTGATTGCACATCGTGGCGCAATGGATTGCGCCGCGCCCCGCCGCATTTCCTGTGTTATCGCGATTTGCGCTGGGGATTTCATGCAGAAGTTTTTCATTTCCAT
Organism: Ralstonia pickettii; assembly: GCA_050987995.1. GTDB lineage: Bacteria > Pseudomonadota > Gammaproteobacteria > Burkholderiales > Burkholderiaceae > Cupriavidus > Cupriavidus pickettii_B. Next base: position 2,717,232 of record CP158803.1, on the reverse strand, counting down.
TTTTGCGTCGGCGCTGCTGGTGCCGGCGGCCCATGGCCAGCCTGCGCCGGCGGATCTGCACGCGCTGTTCAATACCGCGTGGGAGCGGTCCGTTGCATTCCAGGCGACCGAGGGGCGGCGCCTGGAGGCGGCGGCCGATCGGGTCCAGGCGGATTCGCTGATCGCCGGGCCGCCCACGCTGGGCCTGCTGCACCGGGATGACCGCTGGACCGAAAAGCGCGGCATGCGTGAGAGCGAGGTCCAGCTTGGCGTCCCGGTGTGGATGCCAGGCCAGCGTGCGGCACGCGGCGACTTGGCCGACGCACAAGCGGCCGAGGCCGAAGCCGGCGCCGCTCTGGCGCGGCTGAACGTTGCCGCGGAGGTGCGGGAGCGCGTCTGGCAACTCGTGGCCGTGGAAGGGGAGCGCGATGTGCTGCGGCGCCGTGCAGAGATCGCCGCGTCGCTGCGCGACGATGTTCGGCGGCGGGTCACCGCCGGCGACCTGGCGCGCACCGACCTGCTGCTGGCGCAGCAGGACTACCTGGCGGCGCAGGGCCTGCTCGCGGACAGCGAGGCCCGCCTGGTGGACGCCAGGGCGCGGCTGCTGCAAGCGACCGGCGTATCGGCGCTGCCGCAGCGGTATGACGAAGCGGCAGCACCAGTAACCGATCCTGCCGCCGGTGCCGTGAGCCATCCAAGGCTGGAAGCAGCGCAGCGGGCCGTGCTGCGCAGCGAGCGCCAGGTGGGCTACCTGCGCAAATCGCGCCGCGACCCGCCGGAAGTCGGCGTGATGTACCGTAACGACCGCGCGGGCGGCGGCATGCCCAGCGATCAGACCATCGGCCTGTTCATCAGGATCCCGTTTGCCACCGATGCGCGCAACCTGCCACGAGAGACTGCCGCGCAGACGGAGCTGATGACAGCCCGGGCCGAGCTCGATCGCACCGAACGCATCGTTCGCTCCGCGATCGACGCGGCACAGACGGCGCTGTCGCTCGCAGAGCAGCAACTCAAACTTACCGAAGAGCGCAGCGCCACGCTGTCCGAACGGGCAGCACTGCTGCGCAGGACCTTCAATGCCGGCGAAATCGGCTTGCCCGAAGTGCTGCGCGCACAGAACCAGGCCCTCGAAGCCGAAGCCGACCTGGCACGCCAGCGTGCCCGGCGCGGCATCGCCACTGCCAACCTGAACCAGGCTCTCGGAGTCCTGCCATGATCCGCCAGCTCTTTCTTACCCTGCTCTTATCCCTCGTCTGCGCCGCGCGTGCCGCGCCGGGCGCCCATGGCCCCGATGGCGAGCACCTGGATGCGCCGGCGAGCACCGGCGCCGCGGCGAATGCCCAGCCGATCATCGAAGCCAATACGGAAGCGTTCGAGCTGGTTGGCACGCTGGCCGCTGATGAGCTGTCGGTGATGGTCGACCGCTACGTCACCAACGAGCCGGTGCTGAACGGCACGCTGGAGGTCGAGTTCAACGGCATCAAGGCACAAGGAAAGCTGCACGCCGACTTGGGCGATTACTCCTTTACCGACGAGAAACTCCTCAAGGCGCTGCGCCAACCGGGCAACCATGCGCTCGTGTTCACGCTTGTTGCCGGCAAAGAGTCGGACCTGATCGAGGGCACCCTGAACGTTGCCGCGGACGGGCACGCCCATGGCCTCGGGGCTTTGTGGCAAGCGCGCTGGCCGTGGGTCGTCCTGCTCGTGGCGGCTGTCCTGGCTGCCGCAGCCTGGGGCATGAGGCGCCGCAATATCCAAAAGAAGAACTGAGGCCCGACATGCTGAAGACAACCAGGTTTGCAACGATCGCCATCGCGCTGGCTGCCTGCGCAACCATGCCGGCACTGGCCGGGCCCGGTGCACACGGGCCAGGTGGCGAACACCTTGATGCACCCGGCGCTGTCTCCGGCAGCGGCGGCTTGGTCCGGCTGCCCGACGGCAGTGTCCAGGTGCCCAAGCTCGCGCAACGTCGCATGGGCATACGGACCACGATGCCGCAGGAAGCCTTGCACCCCGTGACCGTAGAGCTGAATGCCGTGGTGGCGATCGACCCCAATGCGGGCGGGCGCCTGCAGGCGGGGCACCCGGGCTGGATCGAGCCGCCGCCCGGCGGCTTCCCGGTGCTGGGGCAGCGTGTCAGCAAGGGCCAGGTGCTGGCAGTGCTACGGCACAAGAGCGAGCCCTTCGATATCGGCAACCAGCAGGCGCAGTTCGCCAACCTGAGCGCCAACCTGAAGCTGGCCCGGCAACGGCTGCAGCGGTTGGAATCGCTGCAGGACAGCATCCCGCGCAAGGAGATCGAAGCCGCCCGCGCCGAGGTCCAGAGTCTTTCCGGCCAGCGCGAGGCGGTGGGCAAGAGTCTGCACCAGACCGACACGCTGACCGCGCCGGCCAGCGGCGTTATCGCCACCGCCAATGTGCTGGCGGGCCAGGTCGTTGCCGCTGGCGACGTGCTGTACGAAGTGGTTGACCCGGGCCGGATGCTGATCGAGGCCAGCACCGCGGATGCTTCGCTTGCCAACCGTATCCAGGGTGGGACCCTGAGCCGTTCGGACGGAGGCAAGCTGGAGTTCATCGGCGCCGGCCGCAGCCTGAAGAATGGCGCCGTGCCGCTGATGTTCCGGCTGACGGGCAATGCGGTACCACTTGCCGTCGGGCAGCCAGTGACTGTGGTTGCTACGCTGACCGATACGGTCAAAGGCATCGCATTGCCAAGCGAGGCCCTGGTGCGCAATGCCAGTAACCTGCCGGTAGTGTGGATCAAGTCCGGCACGCAGCGCTTTATCGCCCAGCCGGTCGAGGCCCGTGTGCTGGATGCGGGAACGGTTGTCGTGGTCAAGGGACTGTCACCGGAGAACCGGGTGGTGGTGTCCGGGGCGGCACTGATCAACCAGATCCGCTGAGGGGCGCGCATGTTCAACTGGATCGTTCGCGCGAGCCTCGGCAACCGGCTGCTGGTACTGGCCGTCGCCTTAATCCTGATGGTGTACGGCGGCGTGACCGCATGGCGCACGCCGGTGGATGTTTTCCCGGACCTGAACAAGCCGCTGGTGACCGTGATCACCGAAGCCGGTGGCATGGCGCCGCAGGAAGTGGAGTTGCTGGTGTCGTTCCCGATCGAGACTGCGCTCAATGGCATGCCAGGCGTCACGCGGGTCCGCTCGGTGTCGGGCGTCGGCTTGTCCATCGTGTATGCCGAGTTCGAGTGGGGCAGCGATATCTATCGCAACCGCCAGCTCGTGTCGGAGCGGCTGGCGCTGGTGAAGGAGCAGTTGCCCGGCGGCCTGACGCCCATCCTCGGGCCGGTCTCGTCGATCATGGGCGAGATCATGCTGATTGCGTTGCCGATCGACCCGGCCCGGGCCAGTCCGATGCAGGCGCGCGAGTATGCCGACTTCGTGCTGCGGCCGCGCCTGCTGTCGGTGGCCGGCGTGTCGCAGGTCATCCCGATCGGCGGCGAGGTGCGCCAGCTCCGGGTCGAACCGGACACCGCCAGGATGGCGCAGTTCGGCGTGGCGCTGCCACAGGTGGAAAGCGCGTTGCGCGGCTTCGCCGCCAATACCAGCGGCGGCTTCATCGACCTGAACGGCCGCGAATACCTGATCCGCAACCTCGGCCGGACCAACCGGCTCGACGACCTGAAGGGACTGGCGGTTGCCTACAAGGAAGGCGCGCCGGTGCTGCTCGAGCAGGTGGCCGGTGTGCGCTATGCCGCGGCGCTCAAGCGCGGCGATGCCGGATTCAACGGCAAGCCGGCAGTGATTGTCAGCGTGCAGAAGCAGCCCGCGGCCGACACGGTACGCCTGACGCGGGACCTGGAAGCAGCACTCGGCGAACTGAAGCAGGGGCTGCCGCCGGGCCTGTCCGCGCCGCAGGTGCTGTTCCGGCAGGCGGACTTTATCGAGGCCTCGATCGGCAACGTGGTCGAGGCGCTGCGCGACGGCGCCATCATGGTAACCGTGATCCTGTTTGCCTTCCTGCTGAGCGCGCGCACCACCGCGATCTCGCTGGTGGCGATCCCGCTGTCGCTGGCCGTTACCGCGCTGGCCTTCCACCTGCTGGGCCAGTCGATCAACGTGATGACGCTGGGCGGCCTGGCCATTGCCATCGGCGAGCTGGTCGACGACGCGGTAGTCGACGTGGAGAACATCCAGCGCCGGCTCAGGCAGCGCGCAAGCATGGAGGACCCGCCGTCCGTGCTGGAGACCATCTGGCGCGCCTCGGTCGAAGTCCGCTCCGGCATCGTCTATGCCACGCTGGTGGTGGTGCTGGTGTTCGTGCCGCTGTTTGCGCTGCCGGGCATCGAAGGGCGCCTGTTCGCGCCGCTGGGCATCGCCTACATCGTGTCGATCCTGGCATCCATGCTGGTGTCGATGACCGTGACGCCGGTGCTGTCCTATTACCTGCTGCCGCGGATGAAGCGGCTCGACCATCCGGACAGCCCGTTGGTGGCGCGGCTCAAGCGGGTCGATACCGGGATCCTGGACTGGTCGTTCCCGCGCGCCAATGCGATGCTTGCCGCGGCTGCCGTCGCCGTCGCGCTGGCGGCCGCCACCGTGCCTTTCATGCCGCGGGCCTTCCTGCCAGCCTTCAACGAAGGCTCGCTGGTGATGTCGCTGATGTTCAATCCTGGCACATCGCTGGCCGAAGCCAACCGCATGGGTGCTCTGGCGGAGACGCTGATCCGGCAGGTTCCGGAGGTGACGCAGGTCGGGCGGCGCACCGGCCGTGCCGAACTGGACGAACATGCCGAAGGCGTGCATTCATCCGAGATCGACGTCGACCTGAAGCGCTCCGACCGCAGTCGGGAGCAAGTGATGGCCGCCATCCGCGCCCAGCTTGCCAGTCTCCCAGCGTCGGTGGCGATCGGCCAGCCGATTTCCCACCGGCTGGATCACTTGCTTTCCGGCGTGCGGGCACAGATCGCGCTGAAGATCTATGGCGACGATCTCGATACGCTGCGCGGCCTGGCGGAGAACGTGCGCGGGCGGCTTGCTGCCATACCAGGACTCGTCGATATCACGGTCGAGCGCCAGGTATTGATACCGCAAGTCAATGTGCGAATCGATTACCGCAAAGCCGCGCAATACGGCATCCCGGCAGGCGAGGCGCTGAAGGCCTTGCAGACGTTGTCGGATGGCACGCGGGTAACGCAGGTGATCGAGGGCGTGCGCCGCTACGACCTGGTGGTGCGGTTGCCCGATACCGGCCGTACGCCGCAGGACCTGTCCCGTGTCATGCTGGATTCGCCGCGTGGCGCGGTGCCGTTGTCGGCAATCGCCAACGTCGAGGATGGCGACGGCCCGAACCAGATCGGGCGCGAGAACGGCCGCCGGCGCATCGTGGTCTATGCCAATACCGATGGCTCGGATATGTCGAAGATCATCGGCGATGTGCGCAGCGCGGTCGCGCGCGCCGGGCTGCCCGGTGGCTATTTCGTCAGCATCGAGGGTCAGTTCCAGGCGCAGGAGCAGGCCACGCAACTAATCGTGCTGCTGTCGCTCGTATCGCTGGCGCTGATCTACCTGGTGCTTTACTCGCGCTACCGCTCTGCGACACTCACGCTGATCATCATGGCGAACATCCCGCTGGCGTTGATCGGCAGCGTGATCGCCATGTGGATCGGCGGCCTGACGCTGTCGGTGGCGTCCATGGTCGGCTTCATTACGCTGACGGGCATCGCCACCCGCAACGGCATCCTGAAAGTCAGCCACTACATCAACCTGTGCCGCTTTGAAGGGGAAACCTTTGGTATCCCGATGATCGTGCGTGGGTCGCTGGAGCGACTGACGCCGGTACTGATGACCGCGCTGGTTGCGGCGTTCGCACTGGTGCCATTGCTGGTGTCGGCCGACGCGCCCGGCAAGGAAATCCTGCATCCGGTGGCGGTAGTGATTTTCGGCGGGTTGGTCAGCTCGACCATCCTGGATTCCGTGCTGACACCCTTGGCATTCTGGTTGTTCGGGCGCCGCCCGCTGGAGCGGATCCTGGCGCAACAGCCGGGCGACGCGTACTGATTACGGGCTTTGGCAGCGACGCCCGTAAGTCGCTGCACCAACGGAGGATTCGATGAAGAAACAGATCTCAGCCATGTTGTTTGCCGGCAGCGTCGCGCTGTCCGGCCTCTCCGGTCTGGCCATGGCCCACGGCGCCAAGCCCGCGCAGTACGGCGGCATCGTGCAGACCGCCAGCGACCTGCAGTTCGAGTTGGTCAACAAGGATGGCGCCGTCGCCATTTATGTCGACGACCATGACAAGAAGCTGCCGGTGGCTGGTGCCAGCGGCAAGCTGACGGTGCTGACCGGCGCCCAGAAGACGGAAACGGCGCTGAACCCGGGGACGGACAATGCGCTGGTAGCGTCCGACAAGCTGCAGCTCAAAGCCGGCTCCAAGCTGGTCGCGACGATCAAGTTTGCCGACGGCAAGACCGTGACGGCACGCTTTGTTGCGAAGTAATACAAGGACGTGCCGGCTCACGAAGCGCTCCGATGGGTCAGTTGAGTGGCTTGACCCGACGGAACGCCCGCAGCATCGCGAGGTCGTAGGCGATCTTCAGCAGCCCGCAGGCCACCAGCGGCGTGCTGGCATAGCCGTAGGCCATCAACGCGGCGGCGAGCGCAGGACTGAGTGCCGCGGCGAGGCTGCGTGGCACCGCGGTCAGGCTTGCCGCCGCTGCCCGTTCCGGCGGGGTGACAACGGCCATGACATAAGCTGTCCGGGTTGGCACATCCATTTGCGACAGCGCGCTGCGAGCCAGCAGCAAGGCCAGGCTCAGCGTCAGCGTGGGCGCGAAGGCGGCCGCAATCAGGCACAGGCTGGACGGGATATGCGTAAACACCATCGTGTTGAGCAGGCCGATCTTTCGCGCCAGTGGCACCGCAGCGAGCTGCGAGAGCGTCGTCAGCATTCCTGCCAGGAAGAAGAACTGGCCGGTCGCGGCAGGACTCAGACCGAAACGCTGCATTAACCACAGCGACAGTAGCGAATTGACGACGAGCCCGCCCGCGAACGCGTCCACGCTGAACAGCATGGCCAGGCGCAATACGATCGGACGGGACGGACCCAATGGTGTTGTCGCCGTGGGTGCCGCTCCATGTGGCTGCGTGGCAGGTACGCGCGCATAGAGACGCCACAGCAGCAGCCCTACGATCCCGTAGAAGACGAACATCAGGCGCATCGCATCGAGCGAGGACAGCCGGGATTGCTCGACCAGCCATGCCGGTATCGCCGCCGCCAGCGCCCCCAACGCGGATGAGAATGCGCCGATCAGGCCGTAGCGTGCGAACAGCGCCGTCCGGGTGTCAGGCGATGCTGATTCCGCCAGCCGCGCGTGTTCCAACGGCAGGAAGACACTGACATCGCCAGAGCCAGGGTTAAGCGTGCCGATGAAGGCGATCACCAGAAGCGGCCACAGCGTGGAGAAACCCGCAAAGCCGAGGCCGGTCGCAAACATCAGGGCGGCCGCCAGCATCAGCAAGCGGCGTTGCGGGTAGCGGTGCCCGACGATCCCGACCAGGATGGTGGCGAGGGCAGAGCCGATCAGCGTCGCGCTGCTGATGAGCCCAACTGCCATCGAATCGAAGCCAAGCGCCAGCAGGTAGGACGGCAGCAGCACGGCAATATAGCCATCACAGATGCCGCGCAGCGCGCGGCCGGCAAGCAGCGGCAAGGCGTCGGGGTGAACACCGGATGGCAGCGCGATACGTTTGAGCCAGCTACTGCTGGCGGCCGAGGGGTGGTCGTTATGCACAGCCATGACGAGCCTGACATGCCCCCGGTTCGTTTGGCTCAGTGGTGCAGCACCGGATAAACGGCCAGGCCGATCAACGCGGCGCCGGTGATGATGACTGGCTCAGGCAGCTTCTTGAATTTCAGCAACAACGCGATGGTGCCGAGCGCCAGCAGGATGGTCGGCACGTCGACAATCGAGCGCTTGGCCAGCACGAACACTGCACCGGTGATGGCGCCAATCGCAGCCGCCGTGACGCCATCGACAAAGGCGAGGATACCCGGCAGCTTTCCGTACTTCTTGAAGTAAGGGGCTGGCAGAACGGTGAACAAATAGCAGGGCAGGAACGTTGCCAATGCCGCCACGCAGGCGCCGGGCAGCCCGGCCACCAGGTAACCGATGAAGCCGACAGTGATGACCACCGGGCCCGGCGTGATCATGGCCACGGCTACCGCATCGACGAACTGCTTTTCGTTGAGCCAGTGGTTTTCCGTCACCACACCGCCGTAGAGGAAGGGCACGATGGCGAGACCCGAGCCGAAGACGAAGGCGCCTGCCTTGGCAAAGAACACACCGATCTGAGTCAGCAGCGGCCAGTCCAGCGTGCTCAGCAGGCCGCTTGCGGCCGGCACCTGCGTGCCCACGAGCGCATTGGCGCCGCTCTGGCGCAGCCACTTGGGTGGAGCGCGCCAGAACCAGGCAAGCACGCCGGCTGCCAGGAACAGCCAGGCGATTTCGGACTCTGTGACGATGGTTACCGTAGCCAGCACCAGGTAGATTGCCCAGAGCAGTCTGTCCTTGCCCACACTCTTTGTGGTCAGCTTATAGGCGCTGATGGCGATGATGCCGATGACGGCGGCGCCCACGCCATAGAACACCGATTGCATCCAGGTCAGCCCGCCAAACCGGACATAGGCCCAGCCTAGCGCCAGCACCATCAGGAACGACGGCAGCACGAAGGCCAGGGCGATCAGCGTGGCACCGACGACCCGATAGTGGACGTAGCCGAGGTAGATCGCCAGTTGCGCTGCCATCGGCCCGGGCGCCAGTTGTGCCAGCGCTATGCCTTCCTTGTAGTCGCCATCGGCGATCCATCCCCGCCGCTCGACAAGGTCGCGGTGCATATAGCCGGCCAACGCGACCGGCCCGCCAAAGCCGAAGGTGCCAAGGCGGAGGAAATAGAGCACGAGCTGCCAGAGGGTGTAGGCAGGCCGTTCAGAGATTTCCGGCGGCGCGATGCCGGCTTGTTGCATGCGACTCATAACGGGATCCTGGCAGAGTCAGGGTTTCTTGTTGGTGAAGAAGTGTGCGTAAAGCGAATCCAGCACCGTGCCGATTTCTGCCAGCAGGGCGTCATCATCCTTCAGGCGCCCTCGTGCGCCGGCCAGCATCGCTTCAAAGCCGCTGGCTTCCGGTACCGAAATGCCGCCAATGTCCAGCGCATGGACCATGGTGCCGAGCCGGCTAAGCCCGCGGTCGGATTCCAGGCCGAAGCTCGACAGCAGCACTTCAAATGAAACGCGCTCGCCCACATGCGTGAAGGTCGCGCCGTCGAAATCGAAGCCCAGCGCATCGTCAGGGCAATCGACGGGGCTTTCCAGCCACAGGAACCGGGCGTGGGGATCGATGAAGCGCTGGATCAGCCAGGCGCTTGCCACGCGGTCCACCCACAGGTGGCGGCGCGTGGCCCAAAGCCGCCCTTGATACTGGGCAAGATCCCGACGAGGGATTGTCCGCGTGAGCGCCTGTGGTTCGCCCGGAGACTGGATGGTCTCGATGGCGCGGCTGAAGTCATTCCATTGGGCTTCGGCGCGGGTCGACGCCTCATTAGGGAAGAAGTCGATCGCGCGGATCGCTTCGTAGGCACGCCCGTGACGACGCAGCAGGCGATTGAGATCGGCGCTGCTTTGATCGGAAAGCGACTTGCGCGCATCTGACAGGGCCGCCTGCAGTTCGGCATAGTCAGCGCTGCGGTCGAACAACGCCCGGAAAGCGAGCTCTTCCTCCGGGTTGGCGGCGCGGACATTCAAAAGCCAGGCCTGGCCGTCTTCCTGCCGGGCCTCGTTGGCAAGCTCGCGCAGCTGGGCGATGTGCTCATCGCCTGCAGGCAAGAGATAGGCGCCGTCACGCAGTGCGGCGCAACCAATGGTCTTGATCGCGCGCCAGATCCGCATCCGGGCGGTGGCGCCGGAGGTTGGTAGCGTGACGATCAGCAAGGCCCAGGAATCCGTGATCGCTGTCATGAGCGCATGTTAGAAGACCATAACGCCCATTTCAATGATGTAGATATCTCTACATAGGGCCTTTTTCGCCACATTTGGGTCCGTGCTGAGATTGCAACCCGCTGCACCGAAAAGCGGTCGTTTATAGCCGCAGGGAATTCATGCCTGGCGCAGCGCTTCGACACGGAGGTCTTGCATCATTCGTCAAAGAATTGGAACCGAAATCCCGCAGCCTTCGAAATAAGCCTTCCAGCAGTTGGTGCTGGAAAATGCATTGAAAGAAGCGTTACCGGCGAATCGGCACAACGTGCCATGAGCCGTTGGCGAGTGCGCATCGCCCGGTCCGGGCGCCAGTCTCCGGTATTCACCAGACTCGGCTCGTTGAAGACAATGGGATGGTGAAACACGTCCCCTGTCATGATTGCCTCACTGTCCCCGCCTTTGACATGAACTGAGACGTGCCCGGGTGTGTGACCACTTGCGTCTTCAATCCATATGCCATGGCTAAGGTCGCCGTCGACAAAATGATCCATGTCCACAAGCTCGGCTAGTCCGGACTCGACAATCGGCAGGACGCTATCGGCGAAGGATCCCTGGCTGACGGGCAACGCCGGCTGGCTGGTATGCAACGCCATGAAATGATCAAACTCCTGCCTGGAGAACAGATATCTGGCGTTTGGGAAGGTCGGAACCCATTTGCCGCTCACGAGTTGGGTATTCCAGCCGACGTGGTCAGTGTGCAGATGGGTGCATAGCACCAGATCGATGTCTTCGGGACGCAAGCCGACTGCAGCGAGATTCGCGAGGTACTCGCGGGATTTAAGCATGTGCTGCCATGCCGCCCGAGGACGCTCCTTGTGGTTGCCATTACAGGTATCCACAAGGATGTTCTTCCCTTTCGACCGTATCAGGTAGCTATGGAAGCTGATGCAGAGTTGGGATGTCTCGGGATGAACCAGCTTTGGCCCGAGGGCGCTCTTGTGCCTGGCGACAACATCATGGCTGATATTCGGGTAGAGCCAGGCTGCATCAGCCCAGAACTGCTCCATTTCCACCACCCGATCGATGGTTATTTCACCAAGGCGAAGCTGCTTCATCAGCCTTCCCTCCACGATTGATACGCCACTCGGGCCGCGCGCGATTTCGGCATTGCTAGACGCTTTGCCGCACGACACCTGATTCACGGGCAATCTTCGCCCAGCGCCCCGATTCCTCAACGATCAGCTGGCTGAACTCGGCAGGTCCAAGCGATTCGGAGTGGGCGCCCATGCCTGCCAGCCTATTCTTCACGTCGGGCTGACTCATGACCTTGGCTGTTTCGCGCGAAATCACATCCACGATGTTCGTCGGGGTGTTGGGCGGTGCCATCAGGCCGACCCAGAATCCCTTGCTGTCTCCTGGGCCGCCGAGCCCCGCCTGCGCGAGCGTGGGAACGCCGGCCAGCGCAGCCGACGGCTGATTCGACATCACTGCCAGAGGCTTGAGCTGGGCCCGGTTCGTGGAGATCAGCGGAATCGCACCCATCATCGCGTCCACCTGTCCGGCCAATAGCGCCTGAATTGCCGGGGCACTCCCGGTGAACGGCACGTGAAGCATGTCAGGAATGCCGGCAGCTTTCATGAACGCCAGCATTGCTGCATGCCCGGTTGTCCCGATGCCCCAAGTCGAATAGCTGAGCGTCTTCTTCCTGGCCAGCGCGACGAACTCACTCAGATTCCCGACGGGAACGTTCCGGTTTATGGCCAGCGCAAACGGCACGAAAGCGAGCGTTGCGACAGGCACGTGCCGCTCCGGCACGAACTTCGGATTATTGTAAAAATGTGGATAAATCGTGTGGGTGTCGCTGCTGGCCGTCAGCAACGTCTGCCCATCGGGCGCGGCGTTCGACAGCAGGTATGACCCGATGACGCCGGAAGCCCCGGGACGGTTGTCCACGATGATTCGTTCGCCAAGCTCATTGCCGGCCGTCGCGCTGAAGACGCGCGCCAGGATGTCGGACATACCGCCAGCCTGTCCCGGCACGATCAATTGGATGGGCTTGCCGGCGCGCCAGGGGCTGGCGGCGTTTGCAAGGCAAAGCCAACCCGATAACGCGGCAGCGGCTGAACCCTGCACAAACAATCGTCTCTGCTGATTCATGGTGTCTCCTCCTGTCATCTGTTCTTGTATTGCCCCAGCATGCGTTCACGCGGGTGAACCTGGCGGTGAGGGCCTTGCGCCGGGCTGTCAGTCGCGCGAGAACGCCGCGCCGGCTTGCGGCCGGATATAACGCGGCCTTGGCAGGCCGAGCGCCTCGGCGGTCTTGAGAATGCCATCCTCGATCGCGCCTGCATCGCGCACGCTCTGGTATTCGCCGTCCTTGAAGATCACGTTCGCGCCGTAGACGACCATGAATCCTTCAGCGGCTTCGGTGGCGTCCGCCGGCACCGAGAACGTGTGGATGGAGCCCCCCGGTTCATAGAGATAGCTGCCAGCGGTTTGCGCATCGCCGGGATATTCGACGTAGTTCCATTCGCCCTTCGTCGTGAAGAAGTGGACCGTGCCGGTGTGGAAGTGAGGGGGCAGAGTGGTGCCGGGTTCGAACTTGCCGTATAGCACCCAGACACCGTTCTCGCGGTCGAGAAAGAGCGGAATGATGGTCGAGCCCGACTCGGAACCCGGGAATTCGACTGACTCGTTGATATTGACCGTCAGAAGGCGGTCCTGATGGGTAAAAACGTTGGGCAATGCCACGTTGGTTCTCCGAAGGCCATTGGACCGCAGCCAGAGCGAAAGCTGCTTGTCGCTGGGTTGGTGCGTTCTTTGTGGGGGTCGAACCGGGCTAGAGACCCAGTCCGCCGTCGACCACGATTTCGGTGCCGGTCACGTAGCGCGATTCATCGCTGGCCAGGAACAGCGCGGCGTAGGCAACGTCCCACGCTGTGCCTTGGTGACCCATCGGGCAGCGTTGATTCCGCGCGTCTCTTGCGGCCTGCACTGCGGCTTCGTCGCCGATGGTGAGGTGCGCCGCATGCGGCGTGTCGATCAGTCCAGGCACGATCACGTTCGATCGCACATGGAATTCGGCGTAGCGCCGCGCCAGCACGCGCGTCATGTGGTTCAGGCCCGCCTTGGACGTGTTGTAGGCAAGGAACGGCATCGGGCTCCATTTGCGGCTGGCGATCGACGAGATATTGATGATCGACCCACCGCCCTGGCGCACCATGCGCGGGATGACCTGTTGGCACGCCAGCATGACGCCCTTGAGATTCACTGCGAAGACGCGGTCCCAGTCCTCCTCGCGAATCTCCTCGAGTTCGGACACGATCTCGATGCCGGCGTTGTTATGCAGGACATCAATGCTGCCGTACTGCTCATCGCAATAGCGAGCCATTGCTGCGAGCTGGCTCTTGCTGCAGACGTCCGCCTCGAACGGCAGCGCTTCGCCACCGGATTCCCGAATCTCGTCGACGGTCCGCCGGGCTGCCTGCAAATTGCGGTCGACGCAGAGCACCCGTGCCCCTTCGCGCGCATACAGTCGTGCTGTGGCAGAGCCGTTGCTCACGTCCGCTCCGCTGGAACCCGCACCCACCACGATGGCCACTTTGCCAGCCAGTCGGCCGCTACCGCGCAGCGTTGAAAGTTCGATATTCCGCATGGGCATCTCCATTACAGAAGACCCAGAGCTCGCAGTTTTGCGTCAGGGGCCGAATAGGGGCGCTCGCAGATGATCTTGTCGGAGCCGGGCGCGAACTCGAACGTCGCGGCCATGCGCACACGGAAGGTGCGACCGGTCGGCGCGAACGTCTTGCCGTTGGCGGCGAGCGGACCCAAATGGGTGCCCTGGAGCCAGAACTCCACCAGTACCGTATCGTCCGTGGCCGCAATGGCGATGATTTCGTTCTTGAGATCCGGAAAGGGGAGCCGGGACGAATCAAAATAACCGCGCACCTCTGCTTCGCCGTCGAATACGGCGCCGCTGCCATGCATCTCGTAACGCGGGTGCGCGAAGGTGTTGATGACGGCGTCCCAATCGTGGACGCATTCCAGGGCCATGTGGTCGCGCACTGTCTGGATGCGTGCTTCGTTGAGCGTGGACGACATAAAGAAACTCCGGTGATGACTTGTTGAAATGAGGTCGGGATGACTGGCCACATCGCGGCACATCAGTCGAGGGTGATCTGTGCCTGTTTCGCAATCGCTTTCCACATCGGGATGTCGCGCGCATTTGCCGCCTGCTGCTCGGCGCCAGACACGTATTTGGCCGTGATGCCGAGCGAAAGCAGCCTATTGACAACTTCCGGCTCCTTCAGCGTGCTTTCGAGCACCGCGGATAGCTTGTCGACGATTGGCTTCGGGGTCTTGGCCGGCACATACATCGCCCAGGTCAGTTCGCGGTCGAAGTCCACGCCTTGCTCCTTGTAGCTGGCCACTTGCGGAAGACTCGGTGAGCGTCGGGTACAGACAGCCAGCGCCTTGACCTTGCCCTCCTTGACGAAAGGCGTCGCGGTGACCATATCGACGAAGGCCACGGAGATGTGATTGCCGAGCAGGTCGGTAATGATCTGCGAGGTGCCCTTGTATGGCACGTGCTGCAATGGAATCCCGGCCTTCTGGCTCAAGACCTCGCCGCAGAAGTGCCCGGTCGACCCGGCGCCCCAGCTTGCGTACTGGATCGGCGCCGATTGCTTGCGCGCCATGGCGATCAGGTCTTTGAGGTTGTTGGCCGGATACTGGTTCGACGCGACCATGACGATCGACGAAGTGCCGATCGTGCCGAGGCTTTGGAAATCGCGCACGGGGTCGTACGGCAGCTTGGCGTAGGTGGCGGGCGCCAGCGGATGGGTCGACATGCCGCCAATCGTGATCGTGTAGCCGTCCGGCGCCGCCGCGGCCACCGCCTGGGTGCCGATGGTGCCTGCCGCGCCGGGTTTGTTTTCGACCACCACCGGTTGCTTGAGCTGCGCGGCAAAGCGCTCCGCGAGGAAGCGGCCGAGGATGTCGCCGCCTCCACCTGCGGAAAAGGGCAACAGCATCCGGACGGGCCGGTCCGGATAGTGGGCGGTATCGGCGGCCGTAGCGGCCCCTGCAGCGACGGCGAGCAGGGCGGCGGCAAGAATCTTCTTCATCTATGTCTCCATGGGGCACCCGTTCTGGAGGGCGGGCATATGGACTATCCTCGTGTTCCACTGGTTGTGGAAACGTTTCCATCGAAGTGTGGTCGAGCAATCGCACACGATCAATAAGGGTTAACGCTACACCATGGACTGAAACAAGCCGCGCTACACTCAATTGTTGGAAACGTTTCCAATTACATGAAAGAGGAGGCGGAATGAGTCTGCTGTTCGGAGGCGTACGCCAGGTCGGCTATGTCGTGCGCGACATCGAAAAGGCGATGCAGCACTGGAGCGAGGTGCTGGGCGTCGGTCCCTGGTTCTATAAGGAGGCGGTTGGCACCACCGAGTTCCGCTATTACGGACAGGCGTCGGCGTTGCCGGATCTGTCGATTGCCCTTGCCAACTCTGGCGGCGTGCAGATCGAGCTGATTGAGCAGCGAAATGACGCGCCATCCCTGTACCTCGATTCGCTGAAGCACGGCGCGGAGGGCGTCCAGCACATCGCTTATTGGACCGACGATGCGTTCGATAGCTTTGCCGAGCAGTTGCAGGCACGCGGCTATGTGGAAGGGCATGGTGGCCGCATGGGCACGCGCGGCCGCTTTGCCTATTACGTGCATCCTGACCTGCCCGGCAATATCGTTGAAATCTCAGAGATGTCGGGAGGAAAGGGAGAGTACTTCGCGACGATTGCGGAAGCCGCGAAACACTGGGATGGTTCTGAGCCGATTCGACGCATCGGGGGGGCACGATGAGCACAGTTGTGGGACAAGAGCCGGATTGGCGGATTGCCGTGGTGACGGGTGCAGCACGCGGCATCGGCCTTGCGATCTGCGAGCGCCTGGCTTCGGACGGCTACGCGGTGGCCCTGTGGGACCGGGATGAGGCAGCGCTGGATGCGGTGGCCGGTTCCTTGCGCAAGCAAGGCGCGAACGTGCTCGCCGTGGCAGTCGACATCACCGATCGCGAGCAGGTCAATCGCGCCTTGGCGCAAACCGTCGCGGCGCTCGGCCCGCTGACGGCGCTTGTGAACAATGCCGCGATCCTCGGCAGTAGCGGTCCCACCGTCGAAGCCTCGCCCGACGAGTGGAAGCGCGTGTTCGACGTCAACGTATTCGGCGCCCTCCATTGCGTGCAGGCCATCGTGCCGGCGATGTTGGCGAACGGCTGGGGCCGTGTCGTTAACGTTGCATCGATTGCCGGCAAGGAGGGTAACCCGTTTGCGGGCGCTTATGCGGCGTCGAAAGCGGCACTGATCTCGATGACGAAGAGCCTTGGCAAGGAGTTGGCGGCGACCGGCGTGCTGGTGAACTGCATCACGCCCAGCGCGGCGGACACCGACATCTTCGGCGTCCACGAGGAGGGCCAACGCGCACAATTGCAGGCGCGGCTGCTCGAGCGCGTGCCGATGAAGCGTTTTGTCAGGGTGGACGAGGTTGCGGAGATGGCCGCGTGGCTGTGTTCGTCGCGTTGCAGCTTCAGTACCGGTGCGGTTTTCGACATCAGCGGCGGGCGCGCTGTTTACTAGTGGGGCAACACAGTTAGGCGATAATTGCGGGCCATAGGGCCCGCATTCCACGCAGCGGGTTTCGCCTGACCATCCAACATCAGCCATGAGTAGCCCAACGCGCTCCAATCCCTCCGTGACGCCAGCCCGCGTCACTATCCGTGACGTCGCTCGGGCGGCCGGTGTGTCGGTGGGCACTGCATCGCGCGCACTAAACCGCAGCGGGCCGGTGAGCGAGGCGGCGGTCCAGGCAGTGGAGCGCGCCGCCAAGGCACTAGCCTATGCGCCCGACCCGATCGCGCAAAGCATGCGCACGGGCACCTCGGGCGTGGTCGGGCTGCTCGTCTCCGACCTGGCCAACCCGCTCTACGCCCGAATCATCACCGCGGTAGAGACCCGACTGCAGCGTGAAGGCTACGCGATGGTAGTCGGCAATACGCATAACAGCAGGGCGCAGGAAGACCTGATGGTCGATTTGTTTCGGCGCCGCCGCGTCGACGGCCTGATCCTGGGCCCGTGCGAAACCGAGCGTCCCGAGTACCTCGACCAGATCGCCCGGGAGCTTCCCGTCGTGGCCATGGACCGCGATTTCGGGGCAGGCGGCACCGGCGTTCATGTCGATCACTTTCGCGGCGCGTTCGACGCCACGCGTTACCTGCTCGACCTGGGCCATACGCGCATTGCCCTGATGACGTCGGATAGCGCGCTTCGGCCCGGCCGCGAGCGTATCAACGGATACCGTGCCGCACTGGAGGAACGTGGTATCGCCATCGACAACGCGCTGGTGAGGTCGAGCCGCTCGGCCATGGACCTGACTTTCAGCGACGCATTGGCGCTGCTGTCGGCAAAGTCTCGCCCAACCGCATTCATCTGTCTTGGCACGCGCATCCTGTCTGGCGTGCTGCAGGCGATGAAGCAGACCGGATATCGCGTACCGCAAGATGTCAGCCTGATTTGTGTAGGCGATGGCGATCTCCCGCAACTGTATTCGCCCGCCATTACCGCGGTGAGCTGGGACCTGGAGACGGTGGGTACGGCAACGGCTGAAATGCTGCTGCGGGCGATTGGCGTCGTGTCGGGCGAGCCTGGCGCCCAGACCCCGGCGGGGCAGGAGATCAGGCTGACCACGCATGTTGTCATGCGCGAATCCTGTGCACCCCCGCCAGCGCCGGGCAGCAACTGAGCAAGCCCTGTCAGCGCGTTTCGGCAAGGCTTGGCTCGATCGCAAGCGCACTGCGTGGCCGGAAGTAAGTGATCAGGATGACGGCCGCAAGTACCAGCGCCGAACTAAGCAGATAGAGACTCAGCGTGAAACCTCCCGTCGCGGCCTTGATTGCGCCGACGGCAGCGGGTGCCACCACGCCGGCACTGCCACCCACCGTACTGATGATCGCGATGCCCGCGGCCGCACTTTGTGCCGTCAGGATGCCGCCCGGCATCGACCACAGCACGGTGAATGCGCTGGACGTGCCAATGCTGACGAGCGTCAGGCAAACGATTGCCGGGAACGGATCGTGCGGAAACAGGGTCGTCAGCATCAGGCCTGCAGCGGCCACGAGCGCGGAGATACCGAAGTGCCAGCGCCGCTCGCCCGTGCGGTCGGATTGCCGTCCGACCAGGATCGACGCTGCTACCCCACACGCCGCCGGGATCGTTGCAACCAGCCCTACTTGCATGATCGACAGCCCCATGCCCTTAAGCAATGTGGGTTTCCAGAAGGCCAGCGCGTAGATGCCCAGGATCACGAGAAACGACACGAAGCCCAGCACCCACACGCGCATGTCACGCATGGCAGCACGTACTCCGCCATGAGACTTGCCTGCGGGGCCGGGGGCCTCGCCGCGCAACAGGGATCGAATCGTGGCGCGTTCGTCGTCGCTCAGCCAGCGGGCGTCGTCCGGCCGGTCAGGCAGCGTGGCAAAGGCCATGATGCCGAGCAGGACGCACGGAATGCCCTCAAGAAGGAACAGCCACTGCCATCCCCGCAATCCGTGCACGCCGTCGAGATACGTCATGATCGCGCCTGCCGTCGGCCCCGCGACGATCGGCGCCAGGCTGAACGCCATGAAGAACAGTGCCGTGGCTTGTGCCAGCCTGCGGCGCGGGAACCACAGCGTCAGGTAGTAAAGCACGCCAGGCGCAAAGCCGGCCTCGAACACGCCCACCAGGAATCGCAGCACGTAAAACTGCGTCGGAGTTGCCACGAACATCATCGCGGCCGATGTCAGGCCCCAGAGGCACATGATGCGCAGCAGGGTAGCCCGCACACCGATGCGCGCGAGCAGCATGTTGCTGGGCACTTCAAACAGCGCATAGCCAATGAAGAAGACGCTCGCGCCAAGCCCGAACACGGCGTCGCTGAACGCCAGATGTTCCTTCATCTGCAATTGCGCATATCCGACGTTGGTACGGTCGAGATAGTTGAAGACATAGCAAATGCATAGCACGGGCAGCAAATGCCAACTGATCTTTCGGAACAGGCGGTCATCCGAGCCGCACACTGCAGCCGTTGTTGCAATCGATGCCATGTGGTCTCCTCTTGTTGTCGGTCGGCATTTTCGCTGCCGGCTTAGCGCCGATTATGGCGAGAGCAACTACCGGAAACTGTCGCCTTTTGGCAATCGCCGATGGGGGATAACCCTTCCCCGGCAAGACAGCCAGGGTGACGCGAATTGCTATGCTGTAGCCCGTGGAGGAACCCCATGCCAGAGAACATCAACGACAAAAGCGTCGCGCCAGAGCTGCTGTCCCCGGAACTGGAAAAACTGTTGCGCACCCACGCCATACGCAGGCAATTGGCAAAGAACGAAGTGCTGTTCACGTACGGATCGTCGCCCGATGCGCTGTTCTGCGTCGACAAGGGCCTGATTCGCGTCAGCGTGACGGCGGCCAATGGGCGCGAAGCAGTGGTGAGCGTGCTTGAACCCGGCCAATGGTTTGGCGAGGTGTCACTGTTCATCGACGCACCACGCGTCTACGACACGCGCGCTGTGGTCGACAGCGAACTGCTCGTGGTGCCGGCAAATGCGTTTCACCGGATCGTCGACGGCCGTCCGGAATTCCTGCTGGAATTCATCCGCCTGATATGCCGCCGCTATCGATGGGCGCTGGAGTGGATCGACGAGACAATCCTGCAACCCTTGCCGGTTCGGTTGGCGCGCCGGTTGCTGGCCGCGCAGCACGCCCACATGCTGTCTGCGCCTGATGACACGAGGTCCGCGCTGCGGCTGTCGCAGGAAGACCTTGGGCACATGCTGGGGGTCTCGAGGCAGAGTGTGAACCGGCAACTCAAGGAGTGGGAGTCGCAGAAGGTCATCCGGCTCGAATACGGACGCGTGACGCTGCTGGACCAGGACGCCTTGAGGTGCCTGGCCTGAAGCAGCGCCGGTCAGCCGGGAGACGTGGAGAATTCCGCCCCGCCCTTGGGGCGGATGTAGCGGGGCATCGGCATCATGCCCATCTTCACGGCACCGATAATTGCAGCCTCAATGGCGCCGGCGTCCATGATGCTGTGGTACTCGCCGTCGACGAAGTTGATATTCGCGCCATAGACCACCATGAAGCCCTCGGCGGCTTCGGAGGCATCGGACGGCACCGTGAAGGTGTGGATGGAACCGCCTGGCTCGTACAGATAGCTGCCTGCCGTCTGCGGATCGCCAGGATACTCCGCATAGGTCCACATCCCTTTGGTCGTATAGAAATGTACCGTCCCCGTGTGGAAATGGGTCGGGAGTACCGTGCCGGGCTCGAATTTTCCGTATAGCACCCAGATCCCATGCTCCCGATCCAGGAACAGCGGCGTGATGGTGACGCCTGGCGCTTCCGTTGGCAGGCGGGGTACCTCGTTGATGTTGAGGGAGAGAAGGCGATCCTGATGTGTGGTGACGTCTGGCAAGGCCATGGTCGTTGTCTCCGTCGCAGTCAGGCTGTTGCGGGCATTGGGGCTTCCTTGCCCGCCAGCATGCCGGAGAGCGCCTGAAGCTTCTTGTCCATCGGCAGTCCTGCAAGAAGCTGTTGCATCATGGTGAGCGAGTCAAGGTAGACCCGCTCACAGACCAGTGTCCCGCCATCGAACAGGAACAATGCAATCATGCGGCACCGGAACGTGTTGCCTGTGGGCGGCAGGCCGTTGAGCGTGCCGCGATGGGTGCCAAGCAGCCAGAACTCGACAATCACCGCGTCGTCGGTATGGCGGAGCTGGATGATTTCGCTGCGTTGGTCGGGGAACGCCTGGCGGCTCTCGGTGTAGTACTTCCTGACGTCCGCATTGCCATCGAAGACGCTGCCGCTGGCGATGAGTTCGTAGTGGGGGTGGGGAAACGTGGACAGGACGGCGTCAAAGTCCTGCCTGATTTCGTCGGCGAAGTGATCGCGGACAGTGCGTTCGCGAAGCGCCCGCAGATCTGCGCTGGTTTGGGGAGTAGCCATGTAAGTCTCCATGCTCTGACAGTTGCTCGGTGCCAACGGACGAGCTACTCGTCCGGTAGCTGCCAAAGCAGATTGTCAGCGCGAGATGCCCACAAGACTGTCGCGAATTGGCGTTTCGATACTGGGAGTAACCCCAGCGTACGCGAGACGGTGGAAATCGGTCATTCATTGCCTGTCACGCGTTCGACCGAAAATTGCCGGCAAGCGACCTCCGCCTATCGCTACTCGTTCGGCAATCCCCAACCCTACCTGTGGCCATAAGCGTCCTAGTGTTTACCCGATTGTCTTATCGAATGTCTGCACCAATAATCCTGCCGGCGCCATATTGGCGCATCGACGCTCCAGCACCATGTTTCAAGAACAATAAGATAGGAGGAGGCCAACATGTTTCGATTCGAGTATGGGACGACCAATGTCTACGCGCTGCTTGGCTTCGAGGGCGCCGAGGAAATTCCGTTGAAAGCGGAAATCGTGAAGGACATGACGGCATGTATGAGAGCCGCAGGCATTAGCTTGTCCGAGGCTGCAGCCATGCTCGGGACGCTTCAGTCGGATCTCGCCCTGGTTCTCTGCGGTAAGTTTCAAGACATTGGCGCAGATGAGTTGCGCGGTTGGCTCGCGCGCCTTACCTCCCGGTTGTGGTGATTGCAGCGCCATCACCCAAAAGAGGGTTGTCCGGCCAAGCCGGTATCTGGCCTTCAGGGCTCCAGGCAGTCGAATAACACAGAACGGAAAAATCAGCGCGCCAGCCTGGCGCGGCAGCGTTATTTGTTAGCGCCATGTGCATACGTGGTGGTGGTCGAAAACCGAACACAGAATCGGGACGATCGGAAGACAGGGGTCACTTAAACTTTGAGAGAGACAAGCCGGATGACGAAACGAATTGCATTGGTGACTGGTGGTATGGGTGGTTTGGGGGAGGCCATCAGCCTTAGGCTGCACGACGCCGGCTACGACGTGGTCGTGACTCACACGCCAGGGAACCCGAATGCGCACAACTGGCTCGCCACCATGGAAGCAGCCGGCCGCAAATTCCGTGCGTACGCGCTGGACGTGGCGGATTACGATGCCTGCCAGGCAACGATGGCAAAGATTCTTGCCGAGGTCGGTCAGGTCGACATCCTGGTGAATAACGCCGGCATTACCCGCGACATGGCCTTCAAGAAGATGGACAAGGTCAACTGGGATGCCGTGATTCGCACCAACCTGGATTCGGTGTTCAACGTGACCAAGCCTGTGTGTGAAGGCATGGTGGAGCGGGGCTGGGGGCGCATCATCAATATCTCGTCCATCAATGGTTCGAAGGGTGCGTTCGGGCAAACCAACTATGCGGCCGCGAAGGCGGGCATGCACGGGTTCACGAAGTCGCGCGCGCTGGAGGTGGCTCGCAAGGGCGTGACGGTCAACACGATCTCTCCGGGTTACCTGGCGACCAAGATGGTCACCGCCGTGCCGCAGGAGATCATGGATACAAAGATCCTGCCTCAGATTCCGGTGGGGCGCCTTGGCAAGCCGGAGGAAGTGGCAGCCCTGGTTGCCTATCTGTGCTCCGAGGATGCGGCCTATGTGACCGGATCCAACATTGCGATCAACGGCGGGCAGCACATGCAATAACCGAGGGGGGCGGGACATGGTTCGTTAGCGACACCGTGCCCCCCTTTTTTTTGCGACATCATTCACCATCGGAGAGCAGCGTGATCCTTACTCAAGAACAATTTTTTGCGGTACAACAATCCAATCTCGAATCCCTGTACAGCCTGACGTCCAAGGCCATCGAAGGCTTTGAGAAGCTCGTTGAGCTGAATATGCGGGTCGCGAAAGCGGCCCTGACGGAAAATCTGGACGGCGCCAGGCGCGCGCTCTCCGCCACGGATCCGCGGGATTTGCTCGAGGTCCACGCGTCGCTGGTGCAGCCGGCTGGCGAGAAGGCCATGGCTTACGCCCGCCATCTCTATGAGATCACATCGGAAACGCAGAAAGAGCTCGCCAACGTGGCAAAGGCCATGCTGACTGAGGGCTCACAAAAGCTGCCGCAGTGAATGGTGCGCCTGCAAAACGGGCGCTCACCGTTGCCGCGAACAAAAAAAGGCTCTCAACCCGGTAGAAGAGAGCCATGGAACGTCCAAGAAGAAATAGGTAACTCTTGCGAGTTGCCCACGCTCAGTATCCGCCAAGCCGCCTGGGCATGCAATCGGGTCCGCATACACGCGTGGCGAGAAGCGTTCAATCGCCCAAAAAAAAACCGCGCTCACCAGGGATGGCGGCGCGGCGGTAGCAGGACTGCCTGGCCAGTGTACGGCGATGTAAGCCCGGCTTAAGACTGGATTAGATTCGGCTTTCGGCCCCAGTTCTGCCGGGCGGCGTTCATCAAAGGTTCATGGCACGCTCTGGAACGGCTGGGTCAGCAGCCCATAGACGGTTTGCACGCCACTGATGTAATTGCCCAGCCGCAGGTTCTCGTTCGCCGCGTGCTGGTTGTTGTCGGCGTTGACCAGCGGAATGATAACGAAAGGCACGTGGAGTACTTCGACGATCTTCGCGGTCGGCACGGTGCCGCCCATCATCCGGATGCGTACCGGCTCCGGAGTGGTGCCAAAGGTGTCCGCAAGCGACTGGTAGGCCCATTTCGCAACAGGCGAGTCGATCGGCGAGCCGGCTGCGTCGGCGCCTTCGCTCTGGTAAGTGAAGCTGGCAAGCTTGTCGAAACGGGCACGGTCCTCATCGGTCGGGGTACCTTGCACCAGGTGGTAACCCTGCTTCACGATGTGTTGCTCGATCAGCTTGCCCAGGTAGGCAGCATCCGATTCAGGCGTCGTGCGCAGGTCGAGTTCGGCCTCGGCCTTGTCGGGCACGATATTCGCCACCTTGTCACCGATGGCGGCGGCCCCCATTCCGCGCACGTTCAACGACGGGTACTGCATCGCTTCCTGGTAGTTCGCGCCGACCTTGTCGGCCTGCGCGATGCCGATGCGGCGCCTGAGCGCACCCTCGTCGTCCGGCACGGCCGCCATGATCTTGCGCTCGGCCTCGCCAAGCCGGACCTTGGCGTAGTAGCCAGGAATGGTAACCCGGCCGATGTCGTCCTTCATCGACGCCAGCAGGTTGGCGAGCCGCTGTGCCGGATTTGGCGCGTAGTTGCCGTAGTGGCCGCTGTGCAGCGCAACCTTGGCCCCGAACACGGTCAGCTTGGCGCGCGCAGCGCCGCGATTGCCGAAGATGAGGGTGGGGCGGTTCGTCGCATGCATGGGGCCGTCGTGGATCACCATCGCATCGCAGGAGAGCAGCTCGCGATGGGCCTGCATGACTTTGCTGATGGAGGGCGAACCCTTCTCTTCCTCGCTGTCGAGGATCACCTTGATGTTGACCGCCGGCTGGCCGCCAGCCGCCTTCAATGCATCGATGGCGGTCAGCAGCATCATGATCGGTCCCTTGTCATCCGCAGACGAGCGGCCGAACACGCGCCACTCCGGATCGACCGGCCCGGAGGACAGGCGCGCGGCATCGATCTCCTCCCACTCCCCGTTGGCTGCCTTGCGCTTGAGCACCGGCGTCCAGGGACTCTTCTGCGCCCACTGGGACGCGATGACCGGCTGGCCATCCAGGTGCATGTAGAACAGCACGGTTTTGCGCGTGGGAACCTTGCCCGGAAATTCTGCGTACAGCATCGGCTTACCATCGTTGGCAAGCTGCCGCGTCGCAAAGCCGCGCTTGCGGAACGCCTGTTCGAGCCAGTCGACGTTGCGGCGAATGTCCTCAGGCACCACCGCATCATTGGGCATGGACAGCAATTCGAAATATTCGCGGTAGCTGGCTTGTGCCTGGCGTTGCGCCGTCTCAGGCGCGAGTGCGGCGGCGTGCGCCACGCCGGCGCCCAGCCATGATGCGACGAGCAGGCATGACAGATGGCGCCCCCATGCGTTCTTGCGGGGTAATGGTTCGGCGGGACAGGCAGGCAGGTTTCTCATGTTTTACGTTCCGGGGGCTGAGAGATGCGGAGAAGAAGAGCAATTATAAGAACGCCGTCCTGGATAACTCGCGAACGAATTCGGTGTTTACCCTTGCGGTTTTCCCGCCAATTCAGCTTACCAGACGGACACCCCACTTAAGTTGGGTATCTGCACCGCAATAATTAGCGCCCGTCTTTCCCAGCTTGCTATAGATTGTTAATACATAAAAAACGGCCAGTTGAAATGGCAGCGCCGTTTAATAAGTGCATTTTTCGCATCAGTCGTTGGCAACGGCCGCTCAGCCAAAGGGCCGCCGCCATACCGGGGGGAGGAAATCTTGGGCCAGACGCTTGCGCGCTTGCTGCGCCCGCTTGGACGCCTTGGGTCGCGCACCATCACCGCGGGCACCTTGCTGCTTGGCGTGCTGACCACGGCCGTCGTCTATGCGTTCTGCACCGATCTGCTGGAAAAAGATGTCCGCCTGCGTTTCGAGAACGATACCGGCGACGTCATCCAGCAGATCGATACCCGGATCCGGCTCTATACCGACGTACTGGTGACCATGCAGGCGCTGTTCGGCGCCAGCGACCATGTCTCGCGCGGCGAGTTTCGCGATTTCGTCAGCGGGTTGAACCTGCCGCAGCGATATCCCGGTTTCCAGACGCTGAACTACGCGCCGTACGTGCCGGCGGCCGAGATCGACGCCTTTGTCGCCCGGGAGCGCAGCGATCCGATCCTGCAAGAAGCGGGCGTGACGTTCAACGTCCGCCCGCCCGGCCGGCGGCCGGGCCACTTCGTGCTGACCTATGTCGAGCCGCTCAATATCAACCTGGCGTCGATCGGGGTCGATATGGGCGCCGATCCACGCCGCCTGGCCGCGCTTGAACGGGCGCGCGATACCGGGAAGTCGGTCAGCAGCGGCCGCCTGATCTTCAGCGAGGCCAAAAACCCGCATGTGGGCATCGCCCTGCGGCTGCCGGTGTACCGCAAGGTGCCAGACCTGGACTCCGTGGAAACGCGCCGGCGCGCCTATATCGGCTCGGTCGGCGCGGGGATCCGGGTGGACGACCTGCTGAAAGACCTGGTCAGCAACGAGAATCTGCGCCGGATCCGGTTCCGCCTGTATGACGCCGGAGACTTCGCGGAGGCGCCGGTTGCCCCCTCCGCCGCCAACCTGCTCTATGACAGTGTGACCGGACTGGCTGCCCGGGGACGCAGCCGCAGCGCCGTCCACGCCAGCGCCGCGCATGGCGTGCCGGCACTGGCGGACGGCCAGACGGTCCTGGATGCAAGCGAGCATGACCTGGTTAAAAGCGTGGTGCGGGATTTCGGCGGGCGGCGCTGGGTGATCGCATTTGCGGCCGATGCCAAAGCCATTAGTGGTCCCCAGCGCTACCTGCCGGCGCTGGTGGTGATTTCCGGCCTGATCATCAGCGTGCTGCTGGGCTGGCTGGCCTACGCGTTGTCGAGTTCGCGGGCGCGCGCCGTCGCCGTGGCCGACCAGATGACGCACAGCCTGCGCGACAGCCAGGCCGCGCTCGCCGAGGCGCAGCAGATCGCCCACCTGGGCGACTGGCGCATCGATGTGGGCAAGGACACCGCGCACTTTTCCCGGGAAATGACCCGCCTGCTCGGCTGGCGCGGCGACAAACCGACCCCGGAAGCGCTGTTCCAGGCGATCGACGCCAGCCATCGCTCCGTGCTGCAGGAAAGGATGCGGGCAGCCTTGCAGGACCGCCAGCCGTTCGAGTTCGAGTGCCCCTATCGGTCGCGGCGCGGACGCCGGGGCTGGCTGCACCTGATCGGCCACGCGCATGGGGCTCCGGACAGTTTCGTGCTGCGGGGAACCGCGCAGGACATCAGCCAGCGCAAGTCCGCCGAGCAGGCCAGGACGCAGGAACATCAGATTGCCCTGCACCTGGCCACCGCCACCAGCGAAATCGAGGTGCTGGAGGAGATCGTCCACACGCTGCTCGCAGGCATGGACTGGGAGGCCGGTGCCTTCTGGCCGAGCGACGACAGCCACGGACTGAAGCTGCCGCCGGTCTTCCTGGCCCGCGTCAAGGCGCTGGAGCCCTGGCTCGCCGAGCGCCCCGCATGGCCGGCCGGCGCGGCGGCCTTGCAGGCGCCGCAATGGTATGCAAACCGGAACTCGATGGCCCGGCACGCGCAAGCCAGGTGGCTCGACGCGGGCGGCATCCGGACGGTGTTCGCCTTCCCGCTGAGCAGGGGCCACGTGACGCTTGGCGTGGTCGAGCTCTATTCCCGTGCCAGGCGCAGCCCCGATGCGCATGCGCTCGCGATGGCGAGCGGCATTGCCAATCAGACCGGGCACTTCCTGCTGAGGCGCCAGGCCGAGGAGGACCTGCGCTTCATCGCCAATCACGATGCCCTGACCGGCCTGCCCAACCGGCTGATGTTCAAGGCCGAGTTCGAGAAGGCGCTGACCCGTGCCCGCGCCAGCGACCGGACCCTGCATGTCATCTTCGTCGACCTGGACGAATTCAAGGTCGTGAACGACACGATCGGCCACAACGCCGGCGACACCGTGCTGCGCGTGATGGCCGACCGGCTGCGCGAGAGTCTGCAGGACGTGGAGCTGATCACCCGCTTCGGCGGAGATGAATTCGTCGTGCTGCTGGACCCCAAGGGCGATCCGACGCTCCTGGGCCGGACCATCGCCAGGATCCAGGCTGCGCTCGCGCCAGGCTTCGTCGTCAACGAATCGGAACTGCGCATGACGGCAAGCATCGGCATCAGTTCCTTCCCCGAGGACGGGAACGACTGGCAGACCCTGCTCAAGCATGCCGACCTGGCCATGTACGGTGCCAAGCAACTCGGCAAGAACGGCTACCAGTTCTACTGCCGCGGCATGAGCGCGTCCCTGCAGAAGCGCATCGACATGGAGTCGCACCTGCACCGCGCGCTCGAGCAGGATGAATTCATCCTCTACTACCAGCCGCGCATCGCGCTCGCGTCGGGAGCGTGCACCGCGGTCGAGGCACTGATCCGCTGGCACCACCCGGAACTCGGCATGGTCATGCCCGGCGATTTCATTCCGTTCGCGGAGCAGAGCGGCGCCATTGTCGAGATCGGCGCCTGGGCCCTGCGCGAAGCGTGCCGCCAGAATGCCGCATGGCGCGCCCAGGGACTGCCGCCGGTGCGGGTTTCGGTCAATCTGTCGGCACGGCAGTTTGCCGACAAATCGCTCAGGCTGACCATTATCGATGCCCTGCGGCAAGCGGCCCTGCCTGGCAACCTGCTGGAGCTGGAACTCACCGAGAGCATGGTGATGCGCGATGCCGAACAGGCTTCCAACTGGCTCTCGCGCCTGAAGCGCACGGGCGTGCGACTGGCGATCGACGACTTCGGCACCGGCTATTCCTCACTTGCCTACCTGAGCCGCTTCCCGATCGATACGGTCAAGATCGACCGCAGCTTCGTCCGCTACGTACCGGAAAGCCGCAGCGACACGCAGATCACCAGCGCGGTGATCGGGCTCGGCCACCGCCTCGGCCTGGAAGTGGTCGCCGAAGGCGTGGAGAACGAGGCGCAACTCGAATTCCTGCGCCGCGAAGGCTGCGACGAGGTGCAGGGTTACTACTTCAGCCATCCGCTGCCGCCGGCGAAGATCACTGCCTTCCTCGCCAGCCGCATGGAGAATGGCTCCGCTTTCGAGCCGGGGCCGCAATCGATGCGCGCCTGACTGCCGGCAATCCGGCGCGCGCTTATGCAGTCCATATATAAGGCAGTCCAATAAAGTGGGAGCGAAATCATGCAGGACAGTACTGTTGAAACCATGTGGCAGGCCATCGACGCCCTCGATTTTTCCAGGATGAAGGCCAAGCTGCTGCACCAGAAGCATGTGCACTGGACCCCGGAATCGCTGGAGCAGGCGGAGAGCGGCTACAGGCAATTCCTCAAGCTGGCGGCGAAGTATCCTGACACGCCCGCCGTCCCCAGCGAGCAGGTGGATGCCTTCTGGCATGCCCACATCCTGGATACCAGGCGCTATGCCGACGATTGCGAGCGCATCTTCGGCTATGTCCTTCACCACGACCCGTACGTTGGCATCGATGGCCCGGAAGATGAGGCCCGCCTGCTGGAAATGGCCGCGGCGAGCGATGCGCTGAGCATGCGCGAGTTCGGCAGCCCGCTGACTTCTGCCGCCTATTGCGCTCGGGCAGCGGCCGACGAGCCCGCATACTGCGCGCGCATGGCCAAGGCGGCGGAAGCCGCGTACTGTGCGCGTATGGCAAAGGCGGAGGAAGCCGCGTACTGCGCGCGTATGGCCAAGGCGGCGGAACCCGCGTACTGTGCGCGCTCGGCCAAGGCGGCGGAGCCCGCGTACTGTGCGCGCTCGGCCAAGGCGGAGGAGCCCGCGTACTGTGCGCGCTCGGCCAAGGCGGAGGAACCCGCTTACTGCGCACGCATGGCCAAAGCGGAGAAACCCGCGTACTGCGCGCGCGCAGTCGAGGCTGACGAAGTCGCCTACCGTGCGCGCTCGGGTGCAGGCAGGCCGGCCTATTGCGCACTGACTTCGCCCCAGGCCGCGGCCTGCTGAAGGCCTGGCCTCGCCGGCCGGGCGCCGTCAGCCTGGCCACGTCGCCCGCGCCGGCACTCTCGGTTACAGCGCGATGCAGGTTCTGCATCGCGCGCGCAACCTGGCGTGACACGCACCATGGATCAAGCCAGCCTTAAACGCGTGCTTGCGTTTGAAGTGCGGCTTCCTGATCGGCGCCAAGCGGATGGCACGGAGCCTGCGCCAGCCGCTGGCCATCAAATTTGAGTGGATTCGCCAACAGCTTCATGTCCGGCTTGAATGGATGCGGCACCGTCGTGACCATGCCAGCCTCGTCGACAAAGGGATTGTCGAGAGCCTGCTTCAGGTCGAGCACCGGGGCGATGGGGAGTACGCCGCGCAGAACCTTAAGCCAGTGTTCCACGGGTTGCTTGCGGAATTCGGTGTCGAGGGCCTCAGTCAGCGCGTCGCGATTTGCAAGACGCAGCGACTGATCGGCAAATCTTATGTCAGCGCGGAGTTCAGGGTTGCCCAGGACATTCAGCAGGGAATCCCAGAAGCGGTTGGTCATGCACATCACGTAGATCCAGCCGTCTGCGGCGCGGAACGTTTGAACCGGTGTAATCGACAGATGGGCGCCACGCGGTACTCGTCCGGAAACCAGCCCTTCGTTCAGATACCAGGTTCCCGCATACCCCAACTGGTGCAGCGCCACGTCGAACAGGCTGACGTCAACGTCGGCGCCCTGGCCGGTGCGATCGGCACGCCGAAGCGCGCCGAGCAGTCCGAGCATGCCTGTTACACCAGTCATGTAGTCAACGACGGAGGCGCCGAAGCGTGTGGGTTCTCCCGCAGGGTCGCCGGTCAGGTGCATCAGCCCGGCCTCGGCCTGCATCAGGAAGTCATAGCCCGGCCAGGCTTCACGGGAATTTTTGCGGCCGTAGGCGGAGATATGGAGGCAGACAACCTTCGGGTTCAAGTGCCGCAGGCTCTTGTAATCAACACCAAGCTTCTCCGGCTGGTCGCCCCGCAAGTTATTGACGACGGCGTCGGCGGTCTTGACCAATTGCTCGAACGTTGCGCGGTCCGGCTCCGACTTCATGTCAAGCACGACACTGCGCTTGTTGGTATTCCAACCCTGGAAAAACAAGCTGTCGCTGTCGCCCAGATGGAACGGGCCAGTGTGGCGTGACGGGTCACCGCCAATCGCCTTGTTCTCGATCTTGATCACCTCCGCACCCATGTCGGCAAGGTACATCGAGCCATATGGGCCGGCAGCGAACTGCTCCAGCGACAGGATCCTGAGACCCTCGAGTGGTTTCATTCTGAAACTCCTTTACTTCAGACCGCACCGCGGGTACGGACCAGTGACTTGTTGATCGTCGCTGCAGCCATAACGCTGCAAGGGAGCGACATCGGTTGCTCAAATGTTGTCGTAGTTGGCCGGTTCCTTGGCAAAGAAAGCTCGCACTCCCTCGGCACACTCCCTGGAACTGAAAGCCTTGTCACTTGCCTTGAACGATTCCTCGAGCACTTCCTGGATGGGGCGGTCAAAGGACATGTTGATGATCGACTTGCAGAGAGCGAGTGCTCCGCGCGGGCGGCGGACCAGCGTTGCGCAGAGTTCGCGCGCCACTTCATATGCCTGGCCGGAAGCCGCCACCCGATTCACGAGTCCCCATGCAAGGGCGAGCTGCGCATCGATTGGCTCACCGAGGAACATCAGCTCCTTTGCGCGACCGGCTCCAACACGCCGGGTAGCGCGTACTGTGCCGCCGCTGCTCGGGAAAACACCCAGCTTGATTTCCGGCAGGCAGAGACGGCTGGACTCGGAAGCAACGATCAGGTCGCAACAGAGCGCGATTTCCATGCCACCGCCATAGGCCAGCCCTTCAATGGCGGCTACGGTGGGCTTTGGAAACTGCTCGAGTTGGAAGAAGATCTCGTTCTGTCGACGCAGTTTCTTCGGTACGACCTGGCCGGGCTCCATCATGTCGAGAAACTCCTTGATGTCGGAGCCGGCGCAGAAGGCCTTTGAGCCAGCCCCGCGCAGAATCACCGCGCGCACCGTATCGTCGGCTTCGAGGCTTGTCAGTACTTCGCCAAGTTCGCGGGAGAGCGTAAGCGTGACGACATTGACAGGCGGGTTATCCAGCGTGATGGTGGCCACGCCGCTCTCGACCGAACATTTCACTTGTTGCTTGTTCATGATTTCTCTGTAGACGGACTTTCCGAAGAAGCTTGCTTTGCGCCGGCGGACGTAACGTGGGTGCTCAGTTGACCGACAGCTTGGTCTGTACGACCAGTGCCTTGAAGTCAACCATCTCCTTGGCAATCAACGTCTTGAACTCCGCCTGGCTGCTTGGATGCGGCTCGATGCCTTGCGCAAGAAGTTGCTTGCTGATGGCCGGGTCCCTGACAGCTTTCACGACTGCCGCATTGAGCTTCGCGAGAATCGGCTGTGGCGTTCCGGCAGGGGCGAGCAAACCAAACCATGTGCCGATGTCGATGCCCTTGACGCCTGCTTCGGCCAGCGTCGGCACGTCAGGCAGCGCGCTGGAGCGAGTCGCGGTGGTGACAGCGAGCGCGCGCGTCTTTCCTGACTTGATATGCGGGAGTGCCGAAGTCACGGTATCGAACATGATGGAAACCTGTCCGCCGAGCAGGTCAGCCACGGCTGGTGCGCTGCCCCGGTAGGGGATATGCGTCAAAGGGGCGCCGGTGCGCAGTTTGAACATCTCACCGATCAGGTGATGTGCACTCCCCGGGCCGGCGGATCCATAGTTGTATTTGTCCGGATGTGCCTTTGCTTCCTGAACGAGTTCCTGGATGGTGCGGGGCTTTACGTTGGCATTGACGACAACGACGTTGGGGACAACGGCCATCAGCGCGATGGGAGTCAGATCCGTATCGAACCGATAGGGAAGCTTCGGCAGGACCGATTGTGCGATCGTATGGTGAGCGCTGCCCGCAAGCAGCGTATAGCCGTCCGCAGCCGATTTGGCTGCCACATCCGCACCGAGGGTGGCTGACGCGCCCGACTTGTTCTCGATCACGACCGGCTGGCCAAGCTCTTGTGTAAGCCTGGGCGAAAGCAATCGCATCATCGTGTCCGTTGTGCCGCCTGCAGGGAAAGGCACGATGATTTTGACGGGGCGATTGGGATAGTTGGATGCGGGGTCTGCGGCAGAAGCGGTGCCGATTGCGGCAACCGTACAGGCGAGCGATCCCAGCACCAGGCGTAGCGTGGTGAACATCTATGTCTCCTTGTATTGGAAGAGTGGTGGTTACTGCAGCGATGGGACTTCACCTTGCCGATGAAATCCCGACCGCTCTACGCGGCTATGAGGCAGGAAGTGGCTTGTCACCACTCGACCGTTGAAACGGCGGCTTGGCCGCGCGGACAAGCCCTATGGCATTGAGCATTCTGAGACGCGCCATGCAGCTCTGCCCGCCAATGCTCTGCGCCAGTCCACGGTGGGCGCGGGCGGCAGAATACGAGCAGAACGTGTGGGCTATGTGTTGCATGGCGACTATTCCAGGATCGTCGTTCAGAGTTCCGAGCTGGCGGCTCGGTAACGCACCGTTTGTGTATAACGGTCGTGCGGGTAGTAGCTGATGGATGCCTGGATCATTCCCTGATTCGCGTCATAGAAGAATCGAACCATCTGAAGTGCAGCGCTTCCAGGCTCAGCCTGCAGGATCCTGGCGAGCTCGTCATCCAGGATGGTTGCCGTCGTATGCTGCTGGATCTCGCTGACTCGTACGCCAAACATCTTCTCGATGCTTTTGTACACGGGCGTGTTAGACACAGGCGGACGGTGTTGGGCCGCCGCATACCGAGGCGGAACGTAGATCAGCACATAGCTCATTGGCAGGGCTCCGCCGGGCGTCTTTCGCAAGAATCCGGCTTCGGAGAGCAGCAGGCCTGGTTTCGTATTCAGCAACCTGGCCAGCCGTTCGTCTGTCACCACTTCCCGGGTGGATACCGCATGCATCTCCGTGTTCTCCACGAACTGAAGGAGATCGCTTATCGAATTGACGGCGCTGAACACGTCGTCGCGCTGGACGGGTTCCCGGACAATTGTGCCAATCCCGGGGTGCGACGA
The DNA here is from genome assembly GCA_050987995.1 of Ralstonia pickettii. GTDB lineage: Bacteria > Pseudomonadota > Gammaproteobacteria > Burkholderiales > Burkholderiaceae > Cupriavidus > Cupriavidus pickettii_B. Next base: position 2,683,693 of record CP158803.1, on the reverse strand, counting down.
GATGAGGCCTTGCTCCCGCACCGCGCGAAGCGCCTGGCGAACCGTTTGGCGGCTGACGCCATAACGCTGCGCCAGTTCGTTCTCCGAGGGCAGCGTGCTGGAGGGCCTGTACTTACCTTCCTGAATATCGTTGGTCAGGATGTTTGCCAGCGTGGTGTACAGCGGCTGCCGCCCACCAGCGGTGAGCAGCGAAAGTTTCCCAGGTTCACTTGATGCCATTGCGTTGATCCCTCTGCCCCGACGGGGGCGCTGCGACTCCGCGTGTCGGGAGTCATTCAGTTCACTAACGCAAATTATCTCCGACGGAGCAGCCCGCACCTTGCGCACCAGCGCCGAAGGGCGAGATCTGTGACGGGTTGGCAAGGCGGGAGATTGCGGGTTCATTGGCTGTCCGGTTGTCCGTACTGTACGGCTGTACGTACATTATGCCGGGCGCTCCGAAGTTTTTATTAGGGTTTCTGCGTACGTCTTTGGATGACGTAGCCTATACGTCTCTCAAATAACCGCCCCAATCTAGAGGTTTGGCCGCCACTTTCGGCCGGAAACCCGCCAGGCGTGGGCAATTCCGGTTGTCGGCCCGGGTTGAACCGTTCCAAGGACGTGAACGTGGCATTAGGAATATCGGAAAGCCTGATCGCGGGCAGGAAGTGGCGATCGGTCTACAGCACGCGCCCGAACCACCACAGCGACAGCAGCCCCGCACAGGTCGCCAGCAGTGCGCCCAGCGCGGCGAAGAACGCGGTGATTTCGACCTGTTCGCGCTTGTCGAACGCCAGCCTCGCGTTGAGCGCCCGGTACACCTTCTTCAATTTGGCGGCATCCTCGAGACGGAAGTACTCGGCCGCCGTTGCGTCGGCGACTTGCTTCAAGACCTTTTCGTCCAGCCTGACGCGGGCCGACCAGCCGTCGACCGAGAGCACCACGCCTTCGGTCGTGCCGACACCCACGGTATAGATGCGCACGCCGTGCGCGGCGGCAAGTTGCGCCGCCTGCAGCACGCCCGGGCCGGCGTTGCTTTCGCCGTCGGAGAACAAGACGATCGCACCGGAAACATAGGAGCCGGGCGTCACGGTGTCGCTGCTGTCGAATGCCTCTGGCCTCTTCGTCGGCGTGGTGTCGTCATTCATCAGGCGCTCGGCGTCGCTGCCCGCCTGCGGCAGCAGGGTCGTCAGCGCGATGAGCAGGCCGTTGCCCAGGGCGGTGCCGCCTTGCGGCTGCAGACGGTCGATCGCCGTGGCCACGTCATCCTTTCTGCGGCTGGGAGCCTGCGCCACGCCGGCTGTGCCGGCCATCGCGACCACGCCCACGCTGACGCCCGCGGGCTGTGTGTCAAGCAGGACTTTGGCTGCCTGTTGGGCGGCGCGGATGCGGCTGGGTTTGACATCCTGCGCTCGCATGCTGCCGGACAGGTCGATGACCAGGATCACGGTCTCGATGCGAGAGGGTAGCATCAACACGGCCTGGGGACGGGCGATGGCAAAGATCAACGCGGTCAGGCCCAGCAGGGTCAGCGCGGGTGACACGTGGCGCCGCCAGCTCGCGCCGCCCTTGGTGGCGAGGCCGACGCTCTTCAGGGTGGGATAGTGCGCCGTCGGGCGCCGCCGGCGCGCATCCAGCCATACATAGCCAGCGGCCAGCATGAGGACGAACGCGAGCAACCACAGCATGCCGGGCCACAGGAAGCTGAAGACGGGCAACCGGCTCATCGTATCGATCATGCGGCCCCCTCCTTGGCGGCCCCTTCGGCGGCCACCTTGGCGGCCCCTTGCTGACGACGGCGCCGGCAGGCGAACTGCAACAGGGCCAGGTCCAGGCGGGCGTAGGTCGACAGCGTCAGGCACTCCACAGCGGCCAGCGCGAAGCCCTGGCGCAGCTCCGCCTCGCGCGCCTCGGCGGCGGCGGCGAAGCGCTTCCTGAAGGCCGGGTCATGCGTGTCGACGAACATCTGCTCTCCGGTTTCGGCATCCTGCATCACGACCAGGCCCAGGTCGGGCAAGGCCATCTCCAGGGGATCGACCAGCCGCACGGCGACGACTTCATGACGCCGGGCCAACATGGCGAGCGACGCCTGCCACCCCGGGGCGCTGATGAAGTCGGAGACGACGAACAGCACCGAGCGGCGTTTGGCGACAGCCCGTGCGCACTCCAGCAGGTCGCGCAGGCGGGTGTCGCCCGGGGACGCGGCGGGTGTGGCATACATGCGGTCGAGCAGGTGCAGCAAGTGGCGACGCCCCGCGCGCGCCGGCACCACGGACGCGGCCATGTCCTTTGCCCCGCCATAGAGCACTGCGCCGACCCGGTTGCCATAGCGCGTCAACAGGAGCGCGATGACGGTGGTGAAGTCGCTCAGAAGGTCGCGCTTGCGCACTTCGCCGGAACCGAAACCGACCGATCCGCTCAGGTCCAGCAGGAACCAGACGCAGACTTCGCGGTCTTCCTGGAACTTGCGCACGTACGGCGTCTGCAGCCGCGCTGTCACGTTCCAGTCGATGTGCCGCACGTCGTCGCCGGGGTGGTATTCGCGCAGGTCGGCAAGGTCCAGCCCAAAGCCGCGAAACAGCGTGCGATAGTCACCCTGCAGCAGGCCATCGAGGCGGCGGACCACCGTCCATTCCAGGCGGCGCAACAAGGCCTCGGTCTGGCTTGCGCCGATGCGCGCAGGCGCCCCCTCGGCAGGTGCGCCGTCGGCAGATGCGCCGTCGGGTGCGGCGTCCGGGCCGCGCCGGCGCCTAGCCCGCAGCCGCCCGAACATGGGATTCCAGCGGACGCTCGGGGACCGGCAGGCCCTGCGAGATGCGGGTGATGAGCTGGTCGGCAGTCATGCCATCGGACATGGCCTCGTAAGAGAGCACCAGGCGGTGGCGCAAGACATCCGGCACGAGATCGATCACATCTTCGGGCAGGGCATAGTCCCGGCCGCGCAGGAACGCTAGGGCGCGCGCGCCTTCGATCAGGCCGATGGTGGCGCGGGGGCTGGCACCGAAGGAAACGTAGCGACCCAGATCGGCCAGGCCGTAGGTTTCCGGTTTGCGGGTGGCCGCCACCACGCGCACCGCGTACTGGATCAGGCCCGGATCCACGTAAACCTTGCGGCATTCTTCCTGCAGACCTGCCAGGTGCTCGGGCGTGGCGATCGGGCTCACGCTGACCTGGGGGCCGGTGACGCGGTTGACGATGACGACCTCCTCCTCCTCGCTGGGATATCCCACCAGCACCTTCATCATGAAGCGGTCGACCTGCGCCTCGGGCAAGGGGTAGGTGCCTTCGGTTTCGATCGGATTCTGCGTAGCCATGACGAGGAAGGGCGTGGGCACCCGATGGGTTTCGCCGGCGATGGTGACCTGCTTTTCCTGCATGACTTCCAGCAATGCGCTCTGCACCTTGGCCGGCGCGCGGTTGATTTCGTCGGCCAGCAGCAGGTTGGCGAAGACGGGCCCCCGCACGGTGGAGAACTCGCCCGTGCCCTGGTTATACATGCGGGTGCCGATCAGGTCGGCCGGCAGCAGATCCGGGGTGAACTGGATGCGCTTGAAGGAGCCGCTCATGGTCCTGGCCAGCGTGTTGACGGTCAGCGTCTTGGCCAGGCCCGGGACGCCTTCCACCAGCAAGTGACCCCCGGCAAGGATGGCCACCAGCACCCGTTCGAGAAAGTGGTCCTGCCCCACCACCACACGCTTCACCTCATACAGCAGGCGTTCCATCAAGTTGGCGCTGTCCACAGCGCCCCTGGCTTGGTCGTTCATAGGCCTCCCGCGTCTAGAAAGGTGAAGATCCGATGGCAACGCCGGCGCTTTCGATGGTGATGGCAAAGCCAATGCCGAGGAAGGTGCCGCTCTTGTTGGGGTTGAGGATGGCGGTGACGATCCCTACCACCTCGCCATCCATATTCACCAGCGGTCCGCCGGAGTTGCCGGGATTGGCGGCGGCGTCGAACTGGATGAGCTTGTCCAGGTTCTGCTTGTTGTCTGGCGAAACGAACTTGCGGTCGAGTCCGGACACCACGCCGGCAGACACCGACGGGCCGATGCCGAACGGAAAGCCGACCGCGACGACTTCGGTGCCGGGCGCGAGCTCCCGGCTGGAACCGAGCGTCGCCGCCGGCAGGTCGTCGGGAATGGACTTGGCCTTGATGACGGCGAGGTCTTTCTCCGGGATCGCCTGCAGCACCGTGGCCTCGGACGTGTGACCGTCGTGGAACCTGATCTCCAGCCGTCGGGCGCCGGCGATGACGTGGTAGCTGGTGAGGACGGTGCCGCTTTCGGTCACGACCACGCCCGAACCGATGTGGCGATCGTCAGGCTTGTCCCCGGCCTGGTCCTTGTCACCGGGTGGGTCGCCCGTGGCGCGCTCGTCGCGCGGAGAGGATGGGGATGGCGGGGAGGAGTCCGGGAGCGTGGCAGGGGGATCACGCCTGGCCTGAGGGGAGGGCGGCGCCTCCGCTACTTTTTCCGCTGGCGTAAAACTGCGAATTTCCACTACCGATTCGCGAATCGCCTCCGCCGCTCTGGCCGTGCGCGACGGCAGGCTCTTGGTTTGCAGCGTGTACAGCACGGCGGAGTCGATGTCTGCCTGCGTGAGAGCGCGCCGCGTCGGCTGCATCAGCCAGGCGGAGCCCACGCCGGCGGCGAGAACCAGCGCGACCGCTGCCGAGACCCATCCGTAGATCGTCACCCGTTTCATCGCAGCCCCCGAGGTTCCGTCCCGCCTTGGAAAATACAGTACCATCCTCTTACCCACGCGCCAAGGAGCAGGGCATGCAGTTTCTCTGGCCGCAAATGCTCTGGCTGCTGCTGGCGCTCCCACTGCTGGCGGCCGCTTACCTGTATCTGCTCGCACGGCGCAAGAAAGCCGCCGTGCTTTATGCAAGCCTTGCATTGCCGCGCGTCGCCATGGGTCCCGGCCAACGGCTGCGGCGCCACATTCCACCCCTGCTTTTCCTGTTCGCGCTGGCCGCGGCCCTGCTGGCATGCGCCCGCCCCAGCGCCACCGTCACCCTGCCGTCCGACACGGTCACCGTCGTGCTGGCCATGGACACCTCCCGCAGCATGGAGGCAACCGACGTTGCTCCCACACGAATCAGCGCCGCCCAGCAGGCCGCCCGGGACCTTATCGTGGGGCTGCCGGCCAGCGTGCGCCTGGGCATCGTGTCCTTCGCCGCCACGGCGACCCTGGTGCTGCCCCCCACCAACAACCGGCAGGACATGCTCGACGCGATTGATCGCTTTCAGCTCCAGCGCGGCACGGCGACCGGCAGCGGGCTGATCATGGCTCTGGCGGTGTTGTTTCCCGACGATGGGATCGACCTGGAGGCGATCCTCTTCAGCGGCGAGTCGCTCGCACCCGGGCCCGGCGGCAGATCGCTGACCGAGGCCGCCGCGGCGGACGCCGTCCGCAAGCGCGAACAGGAGCGGCCGGCGGCGCAGCCCGGCTCGTATCGGCACGGTGCGGTGATCCTGCTCAGCGATGGCCGCCGCACCACCGGCCCGGACCCGCTGGACGCCGCGCGCATGGCCGCCCAGCGCGGCGTGCGCGTCTATACGGTGGGCTTCGGTACGCCGCAGGGCGGGGGCGCGATCGAATCGAGCCTGTCTTACTACATGCAGCTCGATGAACCCGCCTTGCGGGCGGTAGCGGCGATCTCGGGCGGCGAGTACTTCCATGCAGGCTCGGCTGCGGACCTGAGCCAGGTGTATCGGCAGCTCAGCGCCCGCTTCGCGCTCGAGCGCAAGGAAACCGAAATCAGTGCATTGTTGGCGGCAGCAGCGGTCCTGCTGCTGGTGGTGGCGTGCGGGCTCTCGATGTTGTGGTTCCGGCGGTGACCATCGTGCTGAAGCGCAGGTGACGTCACGCAGCTTGCCACGGCCGACCCGATGGAACGCCTTGCCCCTCGGCAAAGTGTAGCGGGATGAACGAGCGCCCTCCGGGCATAGGCTCGGCAGTGCGCGGTCAGGTCGGTTACCGAGCCGCCCCCCGCTCCAGGATCTTGTACAAATGCGACCGCGATATCCGCAATTGCTCCGCGGCCCGCTTCTTGTTGCCACCATGGCGCGCGATGGCGTCGACCACTGCGGCATAGGCAAGCTCGCTCATGCCGGCACCAGGCTCGCTGGATAACCCGGCCATGGGTGAGGGGGATGGCGGGCCCCCCTCATCAATCTCCTCATGCGGACAAGCCTGCGCCAGCGGATGCACATCGGGCTGGCTTTCCATCCTCACCGGCTCGCGCGCCGATTCCCCGCGTGCAAAATCCGCCACGCGCAGCGTGCGACCGTCGCAGAACACCAGCGCCTCTTCGATGCGCTGGCGCAACTGGCGCACATTGCCGGGCCAGGGCTGGCCGGCCAGGTGTCGGGCTACTTCGTGATCGACTTTGGGCACAGGCACGGCATTGCGTGCGCAGAAAGCGCCGACGAAGTGCTGCAGCAGGGCGGGGATATCTTCGCGCCGCTGGCGCAGGGCGGGAATGCGCAGCACCACGCCGCTGAGCCGGTAGTACAGGTCGAGGCGAAAGCGCCCGGCGTCGACGAGGGAGGGAATGTCGCGATTGGTGGCAGAGATCAGGCGGAAGTCCACACGCTGCGCGCGGCGGCTGCCGAGGCGTTCGACCATGTGGTCCTCCAGCACCCGCAGCAGCTTGACCTGCATCTCCATCGGGATGTCCGCCACCTCATCGAGGAATACGGTGCCGCCGGCCGCCAGTTCCAGCTTGCCGGCCTGTCCCTGGCGCCGGCTGCCGGTGAAGGCGCCGGGCGCATGGCCAAATAGTTCGGACTCGATCAGCGTGGCGGGCAGGGCGGCTAGGTTGAGACTGACCAGCGGCCTGTCGCTGACCGGCTCGTGTCCCGCGCTGTGGATGGCGCGAGCGACCAGTTCCTTGCCGGTGCCGCTTTCGCCCAGGATCAGCACCGGCACGTCAAGGCGTGCCACGGTCTGGATCTCGCGGCGCAGGCGCTGCATCGGCGCACTATCGCCAATAAGCCCCAGCAGGGGCTGGCTTTCCCGCAAGCCGTCCAGTTCGCGCTGGTAACGCGCGACCTGCGAGCGCAGCTCCGACAGCTCGTTGTGCATGCGGACCAGCGCTTCCGGCCCCTTGAACATGATCTGGCCGATGGCCCCGACCACATTGTCGTCCTGGCGGATGGGGATGCGGTTGACCACGCGGGTGACGCCGTTGATCTCCTGCAACTGCCCGATCTCCGCCTTGCCGCTCGCGACAACCTGCGATAGCCGTGAATTGGGGATGACGTTGGCGGCGGGGCTGCCGATGCCTTCGCCGGTTTCCAGGCCCAGGAACTTCTCGTGCACCGGGCTGATATAGCGCACCAGGCCATCCTGGTCGGCCACCGTGATGGCAAGGTAGGGGTCAGTCAGGAAGTGGTCGAGGATGGCGCCTGCAAAGGGCACCGTGCCAACGAAGTCAAACAACACCGTTTGCGTGTCGGCACGATGCAGAAGGATCAGTTGATGGCTTCTGTCTTCCAGGCACAGGCCGATGTAGCGGTGCTCGCCGGCCTCAACGGGAAAAAGCCTGCGCCCGCTGGCCAGGTCCGTTGCGCGCTTGCAGGCCGATTCCGCCGCGTCCGCAATGGCGGGGTCCGCACAGACCCCGACCGTGGCGACCCTGCCGCCGGGCGAACGCACTACGGCACCCAGCGCAACCATTTCGGCTGCCGTTTGCGGTGTTGTTGCTGAGGACACTGCTTGTCTCCGTGGGTGTCCTCGCTGCGGACGCCTCGTGTCTTTAATGCGGACATGGTACGCGGGCGTTAGAAATTTCTCAATAAATTCAAGGGCATTGCAAGTGTCGTCAGGGTGGCACGGGTCGTGCGGTAGGAAAGCCAACATGTATCCGTCGACATCAACAGAAGAGACAACACCATGACCTGGCGGCCCGAGATCGACGAACTGACCTACCGCCGGCGGCTCGCCGCCCGTATGGGAGGTGAAGACAAGGTGGGACGCCACAAGGCGGCCGGCAAGCTCACGGTGCGAGAGCGCATCGATGAAATTGCCGACCCTGGATCGTTCCGGGAAGTGGGCGGGCTGAGCGGCAGTGGCCGCTATGACAGCAACGGGCGGCTGGTGGACCTGATCCCGTCGAACCTGGTGATGGGCCGGGCGCAGGTCGGCGGGCGGCCAGTTGTGCTGGTGGGGGACGATTTCACCGTGCGAGGTGGTGCCAATGATGGCGCAGTGGGCGACAAGCTGATCCACGCCGAGAAGATGGCGCGCGATCTGCGCCTGCCGATGATCCGGCTGGTCGACGGCACTGGCGGTGGCGGCTCGGTGCGCAATATCGAGATCAAGGGCCACACCCTGATTCCCACCATGAAGGTCTGGGAGCACGTGGTGGAGAACATGTCCGTGGTGCCGGTGGTATCCCTGGCACTGGGGTCCGTGGCGGGCATGGGGGCGGCGCGTGTGGCAGCCAGCCATTATTCGGTGATGGTCAGGGAGACTTCGCAGCTGTTCAATGAAGGTCCGTCGGTGGTTGCGCGAGTTGGCCAGAACCTGACCAAGAACGAGCTGGGTGGCAGCCAGATCCATACCCGCAACGGCGTGGTGGACGACGAGGTCGCCACCGAGCAAGAGGCCTTCGAGCGCGCACGCCGCTTCCTGTCCTACCTGCCGGGTTCCGTCCATGAACTGCCGCCGCGGATCGAGCCGGCCGATGATCCGGCCCGCCGCGACGAATGGCTGCTGTCGGCCATTCCGCGCGACAGCCGTGCCACCTACAAGATCCGCCCGATCGTGCAGGCGCTGGTGGATGCCGATTCCTTTTTCGAGATCGGCATGAACTGGGGCCGCGCCATTGTCACCGGCATGGCCAGGCTGGATGGCTGGCCGGTGGCTGTGATCGCCAGCGATCCGTCCTTCCATGGTGGCGGCTGGGACAGCGCGAGCGCGGAGAAATTCACGCGTTTTGTCGACATGGCCCAGGCTTTCCACCTGCCCGTGGTCAACCTCGTCGATATCGCCGGGTTCCAGATCGGCCTGGAAGCCGAGCGGGCCGGCACCATGCGCTACGGCGTGCGCGCGCTGGCCGCGGTCTACCAGACCACGGTGCCGTGGTGTTCGGTGATCCTGCGCCGCGCCTATGGCGTCGCGGCAGCCGGCCACCAGCATATGGGGCGGTTCAACTTCCGTTATGCCTGGCCATCGGCCAACTGGGGCTCGCTGCCGATCGAAGGCGGGCTGGAGGTCGCCTACAAGGCCGAGATCGAAGGCGCCGACGATCCGGTGCAGAAGCACGCCGAGATCGAGCAGCGCGTGCGCAGCCTGACCTCGCCGTTCCGGAGCGCGGAGGCGTTCGTCATTGAAGACATCATCGATCCGCGCGACACGCGCACGTTGCTGTGCGAGTTCGCCAACCTGGCGGCACCGCTGCGCGAAACCGGCATCAGCCGCTTTGGCATCCGGCCTTGAGCGCTGCACTACCCGCACGCTCCCCCACTAACGAGTACGTGCTGCCATGGCCGGTGATATGGCCCAACCGGCTGGCACGGCACTGACTTAGAAAAACCAAAGGAGACATGAATTGAAAAAACTGTTGATCGCCAATCGAGGGGAGATCGCGTTGCGCGTCCAACGCGCGGCACGCGACATGGATATCCGCACGGTCGTGGTCTATTCGCAGGACGACGCCAGCTCGCGGCATCGCATGCTGGCTGACGAGGCGCTTGCTCTCGATGGGGCGGGGCCGTCGGCGTACATCAACATTGCGGGCATCATTGCCGCGGCAAAAACATCTGGTTGCGATGCGATCCACCCAGGCTATGGCTTCCTGAGCGAGCGTGCGGATTTTGCCCAGGCGTGCATTGACGCTGGCATAGCGTTCGTCGGCCCCACCGTAGAGCACCTTGCTCTGTTCGGAGACAAGGGCAGTGCGCTGCAACTGGCGGCCGAATGCGATGTTCCGACCATGCCGGCAACGCGAGGCGGAGCGTCTGTCGATGAAATCGCCGGCTTCTTCGATGCGCAAGGCGAAGCCGGCATCGTCATCAAGGCCGTTGGCGGCGGCGGCGGCCGCGGCATGCGCGTGGTCCGGCGGCGCGAAGACCTGGCGGAAGCGTACGCGCGCTGCCGCTCCGAGGCTAGCTCCGCCTTTGGCGTCGACGCACTGTATGCCGAGCGGCTGGTCAGTCGTGCGCGGCACATTGAAGTGCAGATTGCCGGCGACGGGGCGCGGGTTATCGCGCTTGGCGAGCGGGATTGCACCTTGCAGCGCCGCTTCCAGAAGCTGGTGGAGATCGCTCCCAGCCCGACCCTCCGGCCGGAGCTTCGCGACCAGATCATCAAGGCCGCGCTCAAGCTGGCGCGCCGCGTCAACTACCTGAGCCTGGGAACCTTCGAGTTCCTGGTAGAGGAAACCGAGTCTGGTGCGCAGAAGGATTTTGTCTTCATCGAAGCCAATCCCCGCTTGCAGGTCGAGCACACCATCACGGAACAAGTCACCGGCGTCGATCTTGTCGCGCTGCAGATCGGGCTGGCAGCAGGGCAGACCCTGAGTGACCTTGGCCTCAACCCCGCTTCGCCGCCGCAACCCAAGGGATATGCGATCCAGGTGCGTGTGAACGCGGAAACGACCGACGCGCAGGGCCTTGCACGCCCGGCGCAGGGTCGCCTCGAACGCTTCGACCCGCCTTCAGGCCCGGACGTGCGTGTCGACACGCATGGCTACACCGGCTATGAGCCGTCGCCCAACTTCGACACGCTGCTGGCAAAGCTGGTTGTCACCAGTGCGGCGCCCAGGTTCGAGGGCGCAGTGCGGCGCCTGCAGCGTAGCCTCGCGGAATTCCGGATCGTGGGGGTGCCGACCAACCTTGACCTGTTGCGGGCCCTCACGCAGCGCGCCGATTTCCTCAGCCAGGATGTCCACACGCGGCACTTCGAAGCAATTTTGACGGACCTGACTGCATCGGCGGAGGAGATTGCAAGGGCCGGGCGTGCGCAGGAATCCCTGCTCGGCACCGCGACTGCTGCGGCCACTGTGCTCACGCCGCGCCTGGCGGATGCCGACGAGGCCGTGGGCGAAGGGGCGGTGGCGATCCGTGCTCCGTTGACCGGCCGGGTGGTCGAGATCTCGGTGAATGTGGGCGACATCGTCCAGCCGGGGAAGACGGTTGCGGTTCTCGATGCCATGAAGATGGAACACGCGGTGACGGCTGAATGCGGCGGCCGTGTGATCGACCTGCGACTGGAGGCAGGAGCCCTGGCGCAGGAAGGCCAGATCCTGGTGGTGTTGGAGCAGCTCGAGGCCAATGGCGAGTCAGCGGATGTCGCCCGGGACGTCGACCTTCATGCGATCCGTGCGGACCTCCAGCGCGTGCTCGACCGGCATGCCTACCTGCATGACGACGGGCGTCCCGATGCGGTGGCCAAGCGCCGTACTCGCGGCCAGCGCACGGCGCGTGAGAACGTCGCGGACTTGTGCGATCCGGAGACTTTCGTGGAGTACGGCGCGCTTGCTGTTGCGGCGCAGGCCTCCCGCCGTACTCACCAAGACCTGATTGCCAATACCCCGGCTGACGGACTGATTACCGGCATCGGCGATATCAACGGAGAACTTGTCGGCAAGGACAAGGCGCGCAGCGCGGTGATGGCCTACGACGCCACGGTCCTGGCGGGAACGCAGGGCAAACGCAACCACATCAAGACCGATCGCATCGTGGAAGTCGCGATGCGTGACGAGCTGCCGCTGGTGCTCTTTGCCGAAGGCGGTGGCGGGCGACCCGGAGACGTGGATTTCCCCTCGGTGTCCGGTCTGTATCAACCGTCGTTTGCCGCCTTTGCCGATCTCAATGGGCATGTCCCGGTCGTCGGCATCGTGTCGGGTCGCTGCTTTGCCGGCAATGCGGCCTTCCTCGGCTGCTGCGACGTGATCATTGCCGACAAGTCGGCGAATATCGGCATGGCAGGGCCAGCCATGATCGAGGGCGGGGGCCTTGGGGTCTTCCGTCCTGAGGACGTCGGTCCGGCTTCGGTGCAGTTTGCCAATGGCGTGGTCGATATCCTCGTTGAGAACGAAGCACAGGCGGTCCAGGCGGCGAAGCACTACCTGTCGATGTTCCAGGGGCGCGTGGCGCACTGGACCGCTCCGGACCCCCTCGGCTTGCGCCACGTCGTGCCCGAGAACCGGCTGCGCGTGTACGACTCCCGCAAAGCCATCGAGGGTATTGCCGACGTCGGCAGCGTGCTGATGCTGCGCGGTGGCTTCGGCGCAGGCATTCACACTGCCCTCGCCCGCGTGGAGGGACAGCCGGTGGGGATCATGGCCAACAACCCGCATCATCTCGGCGGCGCCATCGATGCCGATGCCGCAGACAAGGCGGCGCGCTTCATGCAGCTGTGCGACGCGCACGGACTGCCGATCATCTCGCTGATCGACACCCCTGGGTTCATGGTCGGGCCGGACGTCGAGGCTCGCGCACAGGTGCGGCATGTGTCGCGCATGTTCGTCACGGCGGCCAAGCTGCGCGTCGCCTTGCTGGGCGTCACGCTGCGCAAGGGGTATGGCCTCGGCGCCATGGCGATGGCGGGAGGCGGCTTCCGCTCGGCAAATTTCGTCATTTCGTGGCCGACCGGTGAATTCGGTCCGATGGGTCTCGAGGGCGCGGTCACGCTGGGCTTCAAGAAGGAGCTGGAAGCGGTTCCCGACGGGCCCGAGCGCAAGGCGCTCTTCGACAAGCTGGTTGCCCACGCCTACGAGCGAGGCCACGCGATCAGCACGGCGGCCGCGGTAGAGATCGATGCCGTCATCGATCCCGCGCAGACGCGGAAGTGGATCGTCCAGGGTATCGCATCAGCCGACGTTCGGCGCCGCAGGGAGCGCTGCTCGTTCGTCGATGCGTGGTGAACCCTGGCCCTGGATAGTCCATACACAAGAGGTTCCTATGACGATGAATGGTCCTGACACCGCTCGACTGGCGCTGCGCGGCCTGCGCGTGCTGGAGGTCGGCACTGGCCCGGCGCTTGCGTATGCGGGCAAGTTGTTCGCCGATTTCGGTGCCGAAGTCATCAAGGTGGAAAGTCCTGCGGGCGACGCCTGGCGGCAGATGCCGCCCATGGTCTGCGTTCCTGGGGCAGAGCCACCTGAAAGCGCGCTCTTTGCGTGGCTCAACACCAACAAGCGCAGCGTCACGGCGGATGGCGACAGCCCGGAGGACAGGGCATGGCTGGCACAACTGGCGCGAACCTGCGATGTCGTGCTGGATGCGCGAGCGCTGGCTGCAGGCGCAGGCATTTCCGCCAAACCTGTCTGGTCCGATAGTACCGGCGACAAGCAGGAGCACGAGCCGATCGAGGTCGTACTTACCTGGTTCGGGGAGAGCGGACCTTACAGCCAGTATGCAGGCGCGGAAGCCGTGTGCCGAAGCCTCGCCGGCGCCGTGCATGCCAGTGGCCCGGTCGAGGGGCCGCCACACATGCCGCACGACGTGCAGACGGCTGTGGTATTCGGGCTGACTGCGTATACGGCGGCTGTCGCGGGCCTGATCGGCGCAAAGGATGGCAGCCGTCGCTATGTGCTGAGTGCGCATGAGGCCAGCCTCAGCGTCGTCGAAATGGAAGCTGGCATGGTCACGGACAAGCGCCACCCGCTTCGGCGTCTCGGGGTTAACCGGTTCTGTGGCACGCATCCAGCCGGGATCTACCAGACCTCGGCAGGGTGGATCGGCATTTTCACGCACACGCTGCCCCAGTGGGAGGCGCTGTGCGAGGCGATCGGGCACCCCGAGCTGGCTGACGACCCTCGCTTTGCCAACGGCCAGGAGCGCATGGCCCGGGCGGACGAGATCGACGCGCTGCTTGAGCGCGCGTTCCTGACGCGGTCGGCACAGGAGTGGTTCGAGATCCTCGGTGCGAAGAAGCACCCGACCGTCATCGTCCCGACGATGGAGGAGTTGCTCAGGCAGGACGTTCATCGGCAGCGTTGCGCGTTTGTCCCGGTGATTGCAGGAGGCGCGACTTTCGAAGGCCCCGTGGTACCGCTGCGCCTCGATGCGGCCGGTCCGTTGCTCGGGGGAACGGCTCCGGCGAAGGGCGCGCATGATGATCACTACCGGACATCAGGCCTGGCATACCGCCCCCGTGTGCAGCGCAAGCGGGCTTCCACTGACCAATCGCCGCTGCACGGGACGCGCATCATCGACCTGACGATGGGTTGGGCGGGACCGCTCGCTTCCAGGACATTGGCCGATTTTGGCGCGGAAATCATCAAGGTCGAGAGTACCGGCTACCCCGACTGGTGGCGCGGTGCCAACTTCACGGAAGAGTTCTATCGGGACCGGCTGTACGAGAAGAACTCAAACTTTAACCTGATGAACCGCAACAAGCTGGGGATCACCCTGGACCTGACGCGCCCCGAAGGCAGGCAGTTGCTGCTGCAACTGGTAGAAGGCGCGGATGCGGTGATCGAGAACTACTCCGCGGAAGTGCTGCCGAAGCTGGGCCTGGACTACGAGGCACTGCGGGCCGTGAACAAGCGGTTGATCATGGTTTCGATGCCGGCATTCGGCCTGGGGAACGCGTGGAGCAACACCCGCGCCTACGGCGGCACGCTGGAGCAGGCCAGCGGGCTGCCGCTTCACACCGGGCACCCGGAGGGGCCACCAGCCATGACGTCGTACGCCTATGGCGATCCGATTGGCGGCTTGAATGCAGGGGCTGCGATGCTGCTGGCGCTATTCGAACAGCAGGCCACCGGCGCGGGCCGACACGTGAACCTGTCACAAGTGGAGGCCATGTTGCCGATGGCGGCACCGTTCATCCTGGAGCAGTCTGTCCGCGGAACGGTCTCTCCGCGCCAGGGCAATCGTCATCCGATGCATGCCCCGCACGGGTGTTTCCGCTGCGCGGGCGAAGACGCGTGGATCGTCCTGACTGTCACCGACGCGTATTGGCCCGCCCTGTGTCGTGTGATCGGAAGGGAGGACCTCGCCGCGGATGCGCTGCTTGCGCGCGCCTCGGGGCGTCGTGCGCATCAGGACAGGATCGACGCAGCGATCTCCGCCTGGTGCGTGGCTCGGGACGCGGAAGATGCGATGCACTTGCTGCAACAGGCCGGCATTGCCGCGGGCGTGGTGCGAACCATGGCGCAAGTTCTGCAGGATCCCCACCTGCGCGCGCGGGGATTCTGGCACGAAGTCGAGCGCGCCCACATCGGCAGCTACACGGCCAGCACCCCCTGGTTTCGCACTGGCATCCACCCCATGCCGATCCGCAACGTCGCGCCGACCCTGGGCGAACACAACGAGGAAGTGCTGGCTCGCGTGCTGGGGCTGACTGCAAAGCAGATCGCGGACCTGGAACAAAGGGGTATCACTGGCAAGACGGCGAAGCCCAGGCAGTCGAGAGAGGTGCCGTAAGCCAGCTTGTGTTTCGAATGCTACTAATGACGAACAGGAGACGACATGAAGGAACTCAATTTTGCGAGGCGCTGCATTCAATCCGCGGGCAAATTCAGATTTGCTGTGGCGCTAAGCGTCTTGCTTTGCGCAATCTCCGGTCCGGCCGCGGCCCAGGAGGCGAACTGGCCGAGCCGGCCAGTCAGGATGATTGTTCCGTTCCCGGCGGGTTCATTCACCGACACCGTGGCACGCATTGTTTCGGACCATCTCAGCAAGTCTTTGGGCCAGCCGGTGATCGTGGAGAACAAGGCGGGCGCCAATGGACTGATCGGCGTAGCAGAGGCTGCCCGGGCGGCGCCGGATGGGCATACCTTGTTGCTGACGAATTCCAGCAGCATCACCATCAACCATCAGATATACAAAAAGAGCAGCTACAAACCGAAGGATTTCACGCCGGTCACGCTGCTTCTGGAGGCACCCTTCATTCTGGTAGCGAATCCTGAATGGTCCCAGAAGAACTCGGTTGGGTCGGTAACAGACCTGGTGCGTTTCTCCTCGCAACATCCTGGCAAAGTCAGCTATGGCTCGGCGGGCCCAGGCAATATCGCGCATCTCAGCTTCGCGATGTTGAACAACAGGGCGAAGATCCAGACCACGCATATTCCGTACAAGTCGTCCGCGCAGGCGCAGCTGGCTGTGATCAGTGGCGAGTTGGAGACGACATTCGACACGTGGACCGCGCTCCCTCAAATCAAGGCAGGGAAGCTGAAACCGCTCGCGATCAGTGCATCGAAGCGAATGACACAGTTACCCGAAGTGCCTACGTTGGAAGAGGCCGGGATCACGCCGTTCAACGTGACGTTCTGGATCGGCATGCTTGC
The DNA here is from genome assembly GCA_050987995.1 of Ralstonia pickettii. Taxonomy (GTDB): domain Bacteria; phylum Pseudomonadota; class Gammaproteobacteria; order Burkholderiales; family Burkholderiaceae; genus Cupriavidus; species Cupriavidus pickettii_B. Next base: position 2,667,465 of record CP158803.1, on the reverse strand, counting down.
TCCGGCCGGCACGCCGCCGCAGATCGTTCAACGACTCCATTCGATCACGCGTGGCGTGCTTGATGACGCCAAGGCACGAGCCGCGTTGAGCCTGCAGGGCGAGGTCGTGATGGTCGACCCTGCGAACTTCGCCAGACGCATCGAGAAGGAGGATTCCAGTTGGGGAGCTGTGATCCAGCGCGAAGGCATCACGCTGGATTAAACCCTGCTTGCACAAGCCTGTTGATCGGCCGTCGCGTATTCCGAAACCAGGATTTCGCGACGGCGGGCCAAGGCCTTGGGCGGCGTCACTTCTCCTGCATTTTGGCCGCCTTGACGATCTCGCCCAGTCGTTTCCGCTCCGCGTTAACAAACTTCACAAAATCAGCCCGCGTGCCGCCAACCGGCTCAATCCCCACGGCCTTGAGTTTTGCCGAGGCGTCCGGATCTTTCATGGCCTTGTCGACCGCTGCGGCCACCTTGTCGAGGATGGCGTCGGGCGTGCCCTTGGGTGCGTGGATGCCGGCCCAGTGAGCGATCTGCAAGTCCGGAAAGCCCTGCTCAACGGCGGTGGAGAGTTCAGGGTAGGCCGAGATGCGCTTCGTCCAGGTCGTCGCCAGCGCCTTGAACTTGCCTTCGTGCAGGATGTGCGGCAGCGCGATGATACTGGCTTCGGAGGTTCCTTCGACCTGGCCGCCCAGGACTGCCGTGGTGCTCTCCGATCCGCTCTTGTAGGGCACCGGCTGGAGCTTCGCGCCATATTTCACGTTAAGGATCTCGGCGACGAAGTGCGGCGTGCTGCCGGTTCCCGCGGTGGCGAAGTTAAAACCGTTACCTTTCTTCGAGGCCTCGACGAAGTCGCGCAGATCCTTGTAGGGTGCGTTCTTCGGCACGACGATGACCGAGGGAGCCAGGCCGATCATGGCTACGGGGACCAGCGCGTCATCCTTGAACGGGATGGACTTCTTGATCATGCTGTTGGAGATGACGCCGGCGGCGCTGATCAGGAAGGTGTAGCCATCGGGCTTGCTCTTGGCCACCATGTCGGCGCCGACGGTGCCGCCCGCGCCGGGGCGGTTTTCTACCAGCACGGTCTGGCCCAGCACCCTGGAAGCGCCCTCGGCCGCCGCGCGTGCCATCAGGTCATTGGCGCCGCCAGCGGCAAAAGGCACGACAAAGCGGATCGTCTTGGTTGGCCACTGACCTTGTGCGCAAGCTGGCGTAGCCGCGATCAGGCCTGCCGTTGCAAGCAGGCACAGGGTGAATCCGTTTTTCATTTTCAAAGCATGTCTCCGTCTGAGGTTTTGGTGATCCGGATGGTTAGCGTGGTGCGTATTCGCGATCGAGCTCGTCATACAGAGGCTTGTTGACGAGCCGTTGCCGCTCGCTGAACGGTGCGACCAGCGACGCGTCCTCGTCGAGCCGGCCATGCTGGCGCAGCGTGCCCAGCGCCCGCTGCATGCCAAGCACCGCGCCTTGCAGCGCTGCGTTCGCATAGAGCACGATGGCATAGCCCAGGCTGGCGAGCGCTTCGCGCGACTGCGTCGGCGTCTTGCCGCCGATCACGATGTTGATCAACTGCGGCGCGTCGATCAGTCCGGGCAGGCGCTCAATGTCGGCAAGCGACTCGGTTGCCTCGATAAACAGGATGTCCGCGCCCGCCTCGATGAAGCGATGGCCGCGCTCGATGGCGTCTTCAATGCCATGCACGGCCGCAGCATCGGTGCGCGCGATGACCAGCAGGTTGGGGTCTTCACGCGCATCGACGGCCGCGCGGATCTTGCCGGCCATTTCGCTTGCCGCGATGACTTCCTTGCCGGAGAAATGGCCGCATTTCTTTGGCATCACCTGGTCTTCAAACTGGATCGCATCGGCGCCGCTGCGCTCTAGCGTGCGTACCGTGTGGCGCACATTGAGCGCATTGCCAAAGCCGGTGTCGGCATCGACGATCAGCGGCAGTGCGACGGCGTCACGGACCCGTGCGGTGTATTCCGCGATTTCATGCAAGCCGATAAAGCCGAGGTCGGGCAGGCCAAGCGACATGTTGGTCACGCCGGCGCCGGTCAGGTAGAGCGCTTCGAAGCCTGCGTCCTCGATGACGCGCGCGCTCATCGCGTTGAATGCGCCGGGCACCAGCAGGCCCTGGCGTTCATTGACCTTGGCACGGAATGCCGCGCGACGAGCGGTGGACGAGATAGTCATAGTCTTTGTCTCCAGGTTGCGGACCTCTGTCGCAGGGATCGTGCCAATTGCGGGTTCTCCTGTTTCCCCTTTGAAAACAATAGCTTATAGGAGCCGCTGGGCCAGGAACGTTCGTGCGACAATGTTCCACTTGTTTCGTGGAACGTTTCAAGGGCGTTCCATCCCGGAGATTCCATCGTGTCAACGCTTGTTTCGAACCCGGCCCAGGGCCGACCGGGCATCGCGCTGGTCAGCATCAGCCAGTTAAGTACGCTATGCGAATCCGTCGCGCCGCGCTATACGGAGCACGCCAGGTTCTTTTCGGTGCGCGCGGGCTACGGCGCCGCCGTGACCGCGCTGCAGGCTTATGTCGATGCAGGCAAGGTCGATGTCGTGCTGGCTGCCGGCTCCAACGGCGCCTATCTGCGCGACAACCTCAGCGTACCGGTGGTGATGGTCAAGGTGAACGGCTTTGACGTGCTGAGCGCCATCACGCATGCGATCACGATGTGGCCAGGCGCGCCAATCGGGCTGGTCCTGCATGAAACGGTGTCGAAGGAACTGACCGATCTCAGCGCGTGGCTGAACGTGGCATTGAAGCAGCGCGCATACCGTTCGATCGACGAAGTCCGCGTGGCCGTCGACACGCTCGCCGCCGAGGGCTGCACCGTCATCATCGGCCCGGGCATGGCATGCGATCTCGCACTGCGCGCGGGGCTGCATAGCGTGTTTCTCTATTCGCTCGGCGCTGTTGAAGAAGCGTTTGAGCGCTCCATCGAACTGGCGCGCATGAGCCGGCAAAAGGAGTCAAAGCGCGTGCGGCTCAACACGATCGTCGCGCATCTGCGCGACGGCGTCGCCGCATTCGACGAGGGCGGCCAAGTGGAAGTGGTCAATCCCGCGATGCTCGACCTGCTCGGGCTGGACCGCGCCCACGACCTGGCGCCGCAGCTTGCCAGGGCGGTCGGACCGCTGCTGCGCGAAACGCTTGACACCGACACAGCCAGCGACGAACGCATCGAGCAGGTCGGCGGACGCTCGCTGATTGTCAATTGCGTGCCGATCGTCGAGCACGGTTCGCGCTCCGGTGCGGTAGTCACCGTGCAAGACGCCCTGGTCGCGCAGCGCATCGACCGCTCGCTGCGAACCAGTCAGCGGCCGAAACACCTGGTAGCGCGCCACACGCTTGCCGACCTGACCGGCGCATCGCCGGCACTCGAGCGGGTGCGGCGGCTTGCGCGGGCCGGCGCCGCGCACGACGCGACCGTACTGCTCACGGGCGAAAGCGGAACCGGCAAGGAACTGGTCGCGCAGGGCATCCATAATGCGAGCCGCCGGCGCGGCAACCCATTCGTCGCGTTCAATTGCGCGGCGCTGCCGGAAGGCCTGATAGAAAGTGAATTGTTCGGCCACGAAGAGGGCGCGTTCACCGGCGCGCGGCGCGGCGGCAAGCCAGGTCTCTTCGAAATCGCGCATACGGGCACCATCTTTCTCGATGAAGTCGGCGAGATGCCGGCGGCGTCGCAAAGCCGGTTGCTGCGGGTGCTGCAGGAGCGCGAAGTGATGAAACTCGGCGCGGGGCGCGCGACACCGATCGACGTTCGCGTCATCGCCGCGACGCATCGTGACCTGCGTGCGCTGGTCGAGCAGGGCGCCTTTCGTGCCGACCTGTATTTCCGGCTCAATCTGCTGCAGATCGAACTCCCGCCATTGCGCGAGCGGCGCGACGATATTCCGGATCTTGCGCGGCATCTGCTCAGGCGCAGTGCAACCAGATACGAACTGCCCGCCACGGCCACGGAACGCATCCTGGAATTCCTGGCGCCGCTGTTCGACCAATACGCGTGGCCAGGAAATGTTCGGGAACTCGACAACCTGGTAGCTCGCGCGGCGATTTATCTCGGCGCTGGGTCGAGCGACGCTTGGCAGGACCTGGGGGACGTTTTTCCGGAGTTTGGAAGGGTACAAGCGCCGCCTGTTCTGGCGGACAGGGGCAAGGCGGTGGATTCGCCGTCCGCGGCAGTGACCCGCGACGATGTCCTGCGAGCGCTGGAAGAAAGTGGCGGTAACCGCGCCGCGGCGAGTCGTGCACTGGGGATCGGGCGGACCACGCTTTGGAGACTGATGAAGGCGTGAGGCAGGGGCCAACCCCCTGAAGCCTCACGCCACGCGCCGCCCCGGCAGCAGCCCGGCATATTCCTTCCCCAGGAATTCCGCAGTGTGCTCAAGCAGGTAGGCCCGGCAGCTCTCGCTGGCGGGAGACAGCCGCTTGCTTGCCATATGCGCCACATGCCAGACGCGCTCGATCGGCGTGCCGGTCACGTCCAGCAGCGCGATCTCGCCTGTGCGTAGTTCGAGAGACAGCGTGTGCAACGACAACAGGCTGATGCCCATGCCTGCCATCACCGCCTGCTTGATGGTCTCGTTGCTTCCCAGCGTGATGACTTTGGCGGGTGCAAACAGGTGGTCCCTGAACATGAACTCCGCCACGGTACGGGTACCCGAGCCCGGCTCGCGCAGCAGGAAAGTCTCATGACGCAGTTCCTGCAGGTCGAAGCCCTTCTCGCCGCGCAGGGGGTGCCGCGTCGAGGCCACCAGCACGTACGGATGCGCCGCGATGGGCTCCGACACGGCGTCCAGCTCGCGCGGCGGTCGGCCCATCAGCGCGAGGTCGATCGCATTGTCCTGCAGCAGCTGCAGCAGCGATTCACGATTGCCTTCGGCGATGCGCAGGTCCACGCCGGGGTGCAGCGCCGTGAAGCCGGCGAGCAGCTTGGGTGCGAAGTACTTCGCCGTGCTGATCAGCCCGATCGTGATCGAACCCTGCTCGACGTCCTTCACTGCCTGTAGTCCTTCCTCTGCGTCCCTGACCTCGCCGAGGATGCGCGAGGCATGGTGCAGCAGGCGATCGCCCGGCTCGGTCAGCGTGAGCTGCCCCCTGACGCGCTCGAACAGCGCCAGGCCCACCACCGATTCCAGCTGCTTGACCTGCATCGAGACCGCCGGCTGGGTCAGGTGCAGCTCCTCGGCCGCACGCACGAAGCTGGCGTGCCGGGCCACCGTGACGAAGATCTGCAACTGGCGAAGGGTGAGGGCGCGCAGGAAGGACATGGGCAGTGGGGGCGGCTTTGGGGGCTTCCCTGGATGTGCGGCTTGGCCCGCACTTAAGGGATTCCTTATACAGGGGCTAAGAATATCTGAATTTACCTTATGTGGGTCGGCAGATATCTTTCCAACAACGCAGCCACGCCGCCAATCCACGCAAGGGAGACCAGCATGAACGCACCTGAGACGATCCAAGCCAAGCCGCGCAAGCGCTACGACGCCGGCGTCATGAAGTACAAGGAAATGGGGTACTGGGACGCGGACTACCAGCCCAAGGACACCGACCTGCTGGCGCTGTTCCGCATCACGCCGCAGGACGGCGTGGATCCGGTCGAGGCCGCCGCCGCGGTGGCCGGCGAATCCTCCACCGCCACCTGGACGGTGGTGTGGACCGACCGCCTGACCGCCTGCGACATGTACCGCGCCAAGGCCTACCGGGTCGATCCGGTGCCCAACAACCCCGAGCAGTTCTTCTGCTACGTGGCCTATGACCTGTCGCTGTTCGAGGAAGGCTCGATCGCCAACCTGACCGCCTCGATCATCGGCAATGTCTTCAGCTTCAAGCCGATCAAGGCCGCGCGCCTGGAAGACATGCGCTTCCCGGTCGCTTACGTGAAGACTTTCGCCGGCCCTTCGACCGGCATCATCGTCGAGCGCGAGCGGTTGGACAAGTTCGGCCGGCCGCTGCTGGGCGCCACCACCAAGCCCAAGCTCGGCCTGTCGGGGCGCAACTATGGCCGCGTGGTGTATGAGGGCCTGAAGGGCGGGCTGGACTTCATGAAGGACGACGAGAACATCAACTCGCAGCCCTTCATGCACTGGCGCGACCGCTTCCTGTTCGTGATGGATGCGGTCAACAAGGCCTCGGCCGCCACCGGCGAGGTCAAGGGCAGCTACCTCAACGTGACCGCCGGCACCATGGAAGAGATGTACCGGCGCGCCGAGTTCGCCAAGTCGCTGGGCTCGGTCATCATCATGGTCGACCTGATCGTCGGCTGGACCTGCATCCAGTCGATGAGCAACTGGTGCCGCCAGAACGACATGATCCTGCACCTGCACCGCGCGGGCCATGGCACCTACACGCGCCAGAAGAATCATGGCGTCTCGTTCCGCGTGATCGCCAAATGGCTGCGGCTGGCAGGCGTGGACCACATGCACACCGGCACCGCGGTGGGCAAGCTGGAAGGCGACCCGCTCACGGTGCAGGGCTACTACAACGTCTGCCGCGATGCCTACACCCATACCGACCTGACGCGGGGGCTGTTCTTCGACCAGGACTGGGCTTCGCTGCGCAAGGTGATGCCGGTGGCCTCGGGCGGCATCCACGCCGGCCAGATGCACCAGCTGATCAGCCTCTTTGGCGACGACGTGGTGCTGCAGTTCGGCGGCGGCACCATCGGCCACCCGCAGGGCATCCAGGCCGGCGCCACCGCCAACCGTGTCGCGCTGGAAGCGATGGTGCTGGCGCGCAACGAAGGGCGCGACATCCTCAACGAAGGGCCGGAGATCCTGCGCGACGCCGCGCGCTGGTGCGGGCCGCTGCGGGCCGCGCTCGATACCTGGGGCGACATCACCTTCAACTACACGCCGACCGATACCTCGGACTTCGTGCCCACCGCGTCGGTGGCCTGAGCCAGGCGCCGCGACACCACCAAAGCACGAAGAGCGAACCCAAAGAACGAGAGGACATCATGCGCATTACCCAAGGTACTTTCTCCTTCCTGCCCGACCTCACCGACGCGCAGATCACCAGCCAGCTCGAATACTGCCTGGACAAGGGCTGGGCGGTCGGCATCGAATACACCGACGACCCGCATCCGCGCAATACCTACTGGGAGATGTTCGGCCTGCCGATGTTCGACCTGCGCGATGCCGCCGGCATCCTGCAGGAGATCAACAGCGCGCGCAGCACCTTCCCCAACCACTACATCCGCGTCACGGCCTTCGATTCGACCCATACGGTGGAGTCGGTGGTGATGTCCTTCATCGTCAACCGTCCTGCCGACGAGCCCGGCTTCCGGCTGGTGCGGCAGGAGGAGCCCGGCCGCACGATCCGCTACTCGATCGAGAGCTACGCCGTGCAGGCGAGGCCGGAAGGTAGCCGCTACCGCGGCATCGACTGAGCCGCGCAGCGCTGCCACGGCGCTGTCGCCGGCGATTACCCGACTGTGCAATCCCACGGCTGCGCCGCCTGACGGCCGCGCACCGGGGGAAAGCTGCGCCCCGAATTCATCGAACAGATTGACCGGTTGATCTTCACGGAGCCTGCCATGTCCGCACCCGAAACGACCGCACCGCTGCAGCCGCCTGCTGCCTTGGCCGCATCGCTGCCCGGTTCCCTGGCCGAATCGCTGGCCAGCTCGGGCATCACCGAGCTGCTGGCCCAGCTCGACCGCGAGCTGATCGGGCTGAAGCCGGTGAAAGCGCGCATCCGCGATATCGCCGCGCTGCTGCTGGTGGACAAGCTGCGCGCCGCGCGCGGCTTCAGCGCGGGGGCACCCAGCCTGCATATGTGCTTCACCGGCAATCCCGGCACCGGCAAGACCACCGTGGCCATGCGCATGGCGCAGATCCTGCACCAGCTCGGCTACGTGCGGCGCGGCCACCTGGTGGCGGTGACCCGCGACGACCTGGTCGGCCAGTACATCGGCCATACCGCGCCCAAGACCAAGGAAATCCTGAAGAAGGCCATGGGCGGGGTGCTCTTCATCGACGAGGCCTACTACCTCTACCGCCCGGAGAACGAGCGCGACTACGGCCAGGAGGCCATCGAGATCCTGTTGCAGGTGATGGAGAACAACCGCGAGGACCTGGTGGTGATCCTGGCCGGCTACAAGGACCGCATGGACCGCTTCTTCGAATCGAATCCGGGCATGTCCTCGCGCGTTGCCCACCATATCGACTTCCCTGACTACCAGCTCGACGAGCTGCGCCAGATCGCCGAACTGATGCTGGGCGAGATGCAGTACCGCTTCGACGACCAAAGCCGGGCCGTGTTTGCCGACTACCTGGCCCGGCGCATGGCGCAACCGCATTTCGCCAATGCCCGCAGCGTGCGCAATGCGCTGGACCGCGCACGGCTGCGCCATGCCTCGCGCCTGCTGGACGATGCCGGCACGGTGGCCGACGACCATACCCTGACCACCATCACGGCCGCGGACCTGCTTGCCAGCCGCGTGTTCGCGCAGGCAAAGGACAAGGAGTAAGCCATGCAAGCCCTGATCTTCGATGTCGACGGCACGCTTGCCGATACCGAGACCGCCCACCTGCAGGCCTTCAATGCCGCCTTTGCGGAAGTTGGCCTCGACTGGTGCTGGGATGAGGCGCTCTACACGCGCCTGCTCAAGGTGGCCGGTGGCAAGGAACGCCTGATGCATTACTGGCGCATGGTCGATCCGGACGAAGCGCGCGGCTGCAAAGTAAAGGAAACCATCGACGCCGTGCATGCCATCAAGACCCGCCACTATGCCGGGCGCGTCAGCAGCGGCCGGCTGCCGCTGCGGCCCGGCATTGCCCGCCTGATCGAGGAGGCCGGCAACGCCGGCATGCCCATCGCCATCGCCACCACCACCACGCCGGCCAACCTTGACGCGCTGCTGCGGGCACCGCTTGGCGAGCGCTGGCGCGAGCGCTTCGCCGCCATCGGCGACGCTGGCACCACCGCGGTGAAGAAGCCGGCCCCGCACGTCTACCTGGCCGTGCTGGACCGGCTCGGCCTGGAGGCCGGGGATTGCCTGGCCATCGAGGATTCGGAGAACGGGCTGCGCGCCGCGCAGGCGGCCGGCATCCCCACCGTGGTCACACCCACCGCCTACACCGCGCAGGACCGTTTCGACGACGCGCTGCTGGTACTGCCTCACCTGGGCGACCCGGAGCAGCCGATTCCGCAGCACCTGCCTGGCGCGGAGCACCGCTGGGCCGACCTGGCCGCGCTGCGCGCCTGGCATCGCGGCACCCTGTTCGAGGCAGCCTGATATGCACGCCACCGACCAACACACCGACCACGGCCAGCGCGCCGTCCGCCTGGCGCCATCGATCCTGTCGGCCGATTTCGCGCGGCTGGGCGAGGAAGTTTGCGCGGTCCAGGCAGCCGGCGCAGACCTGGTGCACTTCGACGTGATGGACAACCACTACGTGCCCAACCTGACCATCGGCCCGCTGGTGTGCGAGGCCATCCGGCCGCTTGTCTCCATTCCCATCGACGTGCACCTGATGGTGGAGCCGGTCGATGCGCTGATCCCGCTGTTCGCCAGGGCGGGCGCAGGGATCATCAGCTTCCATCCGGAGGCGAGCCGCCATGTGGACCGCACCATCGGCCTGATCCGCGACCATGGCTGCAAGGCCGGCCTGGTGCTGAACCCCGCCACGCCGCTGGGCTGGCTGGACCATACGCTGGACCAGCTCGACCTGGTGCTGCTGATGAGTGTGAACCCGGGCTTCGGCGGCCAGGCGTTCATCCCCGGCGTGCTGGACAAGCTGCGCCAGGTGCGCGCGCGCATCGACCGGCAGGTGGAGGCCGGCGGCCGGCCGGTCTGGCTGGAGATCGATGGCGGCGTCAAGGCCGACAACATTGCCGCGATCGCCCGCGCGGGCGCCGACACCTTCGTCGCCGGCAGCGCCGTGTTCGGCGCGCCCGATGCCGACGGCGGCTACCGGGACATCCTGCGCCGCTTGCGCGAGGCCGCCACCATCACATAGCCCGCACCGGCGCCACACAAGAACACACAGCCAATCTAGAGGAGACCTGTCATGCCCGAAGTCCAGAGGATGACCCTGACGCAGTTCCTGATCGAGGAACGCCGCCGCTATCCGGACGCCAGCGGCGGCTTCAACGGCCTGATACTCAACGTCGCCATGGCCTGCAAGGAGATTGCGCGCGCGGTCGCATTCGGCGCGCTCGGGGACTTGCACGGCAGGGCCGGCGCCCAGGATGGAGCAGGGGGTGCCGTCAACGTGCAAGGCGAGATCCAGCAGAAGCTCGACGTGCTGAGCAATGCGACCTTCCTGCGCGTCAATGAGTGGGGCGGCTACCTGGCCGGCATGGTGTCGGAGGAGATGGACGCGCCCTACCAGATTCCGGAGCGCTACCCGCGCGGCAAATACCTGCTGCTGTTCGATCCGCTCGACGGCTCTTCCAACATCGACGTCAATGTCTCGGTGGGCAGCATCTTCTCGGTGCTGCGCGCACCGCAAGGCGCGGCCACCGTCACCGAGCAGGACTTCCTGCAGCCCGGCACGGCCCAGGTGGCGGCCGGCTACGCGCTGTACGGTCCGACCACGATGCTGGTGCTGACCGTCGGCAACGGTGTCAACGGCTTCACCCTCGACCCCAACCTGGGGGAGTTCTTTCTCACCCATCCCAACCTGCGGGTGCCGGCCGATACCCACGAATTTGCCATCAACGCCTCGAACAGCCGCTTCTGGGAAGCACCGGTCAGGCAATACATCTCCGAGTGCCTGGCCGGCCAGAGCGGGCCGCGCGGCAAGGATTTCAACATGCGCTGGATCGCCTCGATGGTGGCCGAGGCGCACCGCATCCTGATGCGTGGCGGCGTCTTCATGTACCCGCGCGACAGCAAGGACCCGGCCAAGCCCGGCCGCCTGCGGCTGCTGTATGAGGCCAACCCCGTCGCCTTCCTGATGGAGCAGGCCGGCGGGCGCGCCAGCACCGGCAGGCAGCCGCTGATGTCGGTGGCGCCGGGCGCGCTGCACCAGCGCATCGGCGTGATCTTCGGCTCGCGCAATGAAGTGGAACGGATCGAGCGCTACCACACCGATCCGGCCGATGCCGATCTTCCCAATCCCCTGTTCAACGAGCGCAGCCTGTTCCGCGCATCTGCCTGAGGAGCATGGCCATGTCAGAACGTTATCCCATCATCGCCATCACCGGCTCCTCCGGCGCCGGTACCACGTCGGTGACCCGTACCTTCGAGAACATCTTCCGCCGCGAGGGCGTGAAGTCGGTGGTGATCGAAGGCGACAGCTTCCACCGCTACGACCGCGCCGAAATGAAGGTCAAGATGGCCGAGGCCGAGCGCACCGGCAATATGAACTTCAGCCACTTCGGCCCGGAAAACAACCTGTTCGGCGACCTGGAGAACCTGTTCCGCTCCTATGCGGAATCCGGCACGGGCCTGCGCCGGCGCTACCTGCACAGCGCGGAGGAGGCGGCCCCGTTCGGGCAGGAGCCTGGCACCTTCACCGAGTGGGAGCCGCTGCCGGCCGACACCGACCTGCTGTTCTATGAGGGGTTGCATGGCGGCGTGGTGACCGACGAAGTCGATGTCGCACGGTACCCGAACCTGCTGATCGGGGTCGTGCCGGTCATCAACCTGGAGTGGATCCAGAAGCTGTGGCGCGACAAGAAGCAGCGCGGCTATTCGACCGAGGCGGTGACCGACACCATCCTGCGTCGCATGCCGGATTACGCGAACTACATCTGCCCGCAGTTCTCGCGCACGCATGTGAACTTCCAGCGCGTGCCGTGCGTGGACACGTCCAACCCCTTCATCTCGCGCGAGATCCCCGCGCCGGATGAAAGCATGGTGGTGATCCGCTTTGCCAACCCGAAGGGGATCGACTTCCAGTACCTGCTGAGCATGATCCACGACTCCTTCATGTCGCGCGCCAACACCATCGTGGTGCCGGGCGGCAAGATGGAACTGGCCATGCAGCTGATCTTCACGCCCTTCGTGCTGCGCATGATCGAACGCCGCAAGCGCGCGATGTAGGAGCCACCAGATGAACGCACCCGAACGCATCGATTCCGCAGCGCGCTGCGCCAACGCGCTGCGCTTCCTGGCCGCCGACGCGGTGGAGCAGGCCAAATCCGGCCACCCCGGCGCGCCCATGGGCATGGCCGAGATGGCCGAAGTGCTGTGGCGCCGCCACCTGCGCCACAACCCGGCCAACCCGGCCTGGCCCGACCGTGACCGCTTCGTGCTGTCCAACGGGCATGCTTCCATGCTGCAGTACGCGCTGCTGCATCTCACCGGCTACGACTTGCCGATGTCGCAGCTGCGCCAGTTCCGCCAGCTGCACGCGGCCACGCCAGGCCATCCGGAGCTGGGCGTGACGCCGGGCGTGGAAACCACCACCGGGCCGCTGGGGCAGGGCCTGGCCAATGCCGTCGGCATGGCGCTGTCGGAGAAGCTGCTGGCCGCTACCTTCAACCGGCCCGGCTTCGACATCGTCGATCACCATACCTATGTCTTCCTCGGCGATGGCTGCCTGATGGAGGGCCTCAGCCACGAGGCCTGCTCGCTGGCGGGCACGCTCGGGCTGGGCAAGCTGATCTGCCTGTACGACGACAACGGCATCTCCATCGACGGCGACGTCGCCGGCTGGTTTGCCGACGACACCCCAAAGCGCTTTGCCGCCTACGGCTGGCATGTGATCGCTGGCGTCGACGGGCACGATGCACAGGCCATCGACGCCGCGCTGCACGCGGCCAGGGCCGAGCGCGAGCGGCCCACGCTGATCTGCTGCCGGACCGTGATCGGCAAGGGCGCGCCCGCCAAGGCCGGCGGGCACGATGTGCATGGCGCACCGCTGGGCGCGCAGGAAATCGCCGCCATGCGCGAGGCGCTGGGCTGGGATACCGGGCCCTTCGTCGTGCCACCGGACGTGGCTGACGCCTGGGACGCACGCGCACAAGGCGCCGCGCGCGAGGCCGAATGGGAGGCGCGCTTCGCCGGCTATCACGCCGCGCATCCGGAACTGGCCGAGGAATTCCTGCGCCGTATCAACGGCCGCTTGCCGGAAGGCTTCGATGTGGAACTGATGGCGTTGCTGGACGCGCCCTCGGCACTGCAAGGCAAGATCGCCACGCGCAAGGCCTCGCAGCTCTGCCTGGAGGCGCTGACGTCCGCCTTGCCGGAACTGCTCGGCGGCTCGGCGGATCTCACCGGCTCCAACCTGACTAACGTCAAGGCTTCGGTCTGGGTCAACCACGCCGGGCACGGCAACTACGTGAGCTATGGCGTGCGCGAGTTCGGCATGGCCGCGGTCATGAACGGCATTGCGCTGCATGGCGGGCTGATCCCCTACGGCGGCACCTTCATGACCTTCTCGGACTATTCGCGCAATGCCATCCGCATGGCGGCGCTGATGCGCCTGCGCGTGGTGCACGTGCTGACCCATGATTCCATCGGCCTCGGCGAGGACGGTCCCACCCACCAGCCGGTGGAGCACGCCGCCAGCCTGCGCCTGATCCCCAACAACCGGGTCTGGCGCCCCTGCGACGGCGCCGAGACCGCGTACGCCTGGCAGGCCGCGCTGCGGCGCGAGCACGGGCCCACGTGCCTGGTGCTGTCGCGGCAGGCGCTGACGCCGTTTGAGCGCGATGCGGCCCAGCGCGCAGGTATCGCGCGCGGCGGCTATGTGCTGCACGATGTGGTGGCGCCGCGCGTGGTGCTGGTGGCTACAGGCTCCGAGGTGGAGATCGCGGTGCGCGCCGCGCAGGACCTGGCCGATGCAGGCATCGCCGCGCGCGTGGTGTCCATGCCCTGTGTGGAGCTGTTCTACGCGCAGGACGCCGCATACCGGGACACGGTGCTGCCGCCGGGTTTGCCGCGCGTCAGCGTGGAGGCCGGCGCCACCTGGTTCTGGCGCGGCGTAGTGGGCGAGGAGGGCGTGGCGCTAGGCATCGATAGCTTCGGCGAATCTGCGCCGGCCGAGGCACTGTACCAGCACTTCGGCCTGACGCCGGCGCATGTCGCGGCTGCCGCGCGCAGCCTGCTGGAGGGCGAGTGATGGCTACCGTCTCGATGCCTTGCCGCGCGGTGCTGATCGATCTGGACGGCACGCTGGTCGACAGCGCGCCCGACATTGTCGAGGCCGCCAACCGCATGCTGGACGAGCTCGGCAGCCCGCCGCTGCCGTTCGACACCGTGGCCGGCTTTATCGGCCGCGGCGTGCCCAACCTGGTGCGGCGTGTGCTGGAGACCGCGCAGCTCGTGCCACGGGCGGACGCAGCCAGTGCCGAGGCGCTGTTCCATCGCCACTATGCCGACACCAACGGCCGCCTCGGCTCGGTATTCCCGGGCGTGGAAGCAGGGCTGGACGCGCTCAGGCGCCACGGCTACCGGCTTGCCTGCGTCACCAACAAGCCGCGCGCGCTGGCGGCGCCGCTGCTGGCGCTGACCGGACTGGCGGCGTACCTGGAAGTACTGGTGGCAGGCGATTCGATCGCGCAGATGAAACCGGACCCCGAACCGCTGCGCCATGCCTGCCGCCTGCTCGATGTCGATCCGGCGCACGGCGTGCTGGTAGGGGATTCGCCGGTCGACGTGGCGGCGGCGCGCGCGGCCGGCATGGCGGTCTTCCTGGTGCGCTATGGCTACGCCGGTCCCGGCGGGCCCGCGGCGCTGGGCGCTGACGCGCTGGTCGATTCGATGGAGGCATTGCCGGCGCTGCTCACGCCGGCGCGGCTGGCGCCGGCCGCCTGAAGCCGGGACGCCCCGTTATCGCGGGGCCGGCAAATATACCAAGACAAGCAAACGGAGACATCAATGACTATCAAGGTTGCCATCAACGGCTACGGGCGCATCGGCCGCAATGTGCTGCGGGCCCACTATGAAGGCGGCAAGCGCCACGACATCGAGATCGTCGCCATCAACGATCTCGGCAACGCCGCCACCAATGCCCACCTGACCCAGTACGACACCGTCCACGGCCGTTTCCCGGGCGAGGTCTCGGTCGACAGCGATGCCTTCCGCGTCAACGGTGACCGCATCCGCGTGCTGGCCCAGCGCAACCCGGCCGAGCTGCCGTGGGGCGAGCTGGGGGTGGACGTGGTGATGGAGTGCACCGGGCTCTTCACCAGCAAGGGCAAGGCCTCGGCCCACCTGAAGGCCGGCGCGAGGAAGGTGATCATCTCAGCCCCGGGCGGCAAGGACGTGGACGCCACCATCGTCTACGGCGTGAACCACGGCGTGCTGAAGGCGACCGACACGGTGATCTCCAACGCCTCGTGCACCACCAACTGCCTGGCGCCGCTGGTCAAGCCGCTGCATGAGAAGCTGGGCGTGGTGAATGGGCTGATGACCACGGTGCACGCCTATACCAACGACCAGGTGCTGACCGACGTCTACCACGAGGACCTGCGCCGTGCGCGCTCGGCCACCATGTCGATGATCCCGACCAAGACCGGCGCCGCCGCCGCGGTGGGGCTGGTACTGCCTGAGCTGGATGGCCGGCTGGACGGCTTTGCCGTACGCGTGCCGACCATCAACGTATCGCTGGTCGACCTGTCCTTCGTGGCGGCGCGGCCGACCACCGTGGAGGAAGTGAACGGCATCCTGAAGAGCGCCGCCGACGGCGAACTCAAGGGCATCCTGGACTACAACACCGCGCCGCTGGTCTCGGTGGACTTCAACCACAGCCTGGCCTCGTCGACCTTCGATGCAACGCTGACCAAGGTCTCCGGCTCGCTGGTCAAGGTATCGGCCTGGTATGACAACGAATGGGGCTTCTCCAACCGCATGCTGGATACCGCGGTGGCGCTGGCCCATGCCCGCTAGCAGGTGGCCACGATGAGCGTAACCCATGCTACGGACCCGCAACCGAAACCCACGGCGCCGCACACGCTGGCCGCACTGCTCGTCGCCGGCGGGCTGGCAGGCAAGCGGGTCTTTATCCGCGCCGACCTCAACGTCCCGCAGGATGCCGCGGGCCAGATCACCGACGATACCCGCATCCGTGCCTCCGTGCCCGCCATCGCGGCCTGCCTGCAGGCGGGTGCCGCGGTGATGGTCACCTCGCACCTGGGCCGGCCGCAGGAAGGGGAGCCCGACCCGCGCCACAGCCTGGCGCCGGTGGGCCGCCGCCTGTCGGAGCTGCTGGGACGCCAGGTGCCGCTGCTGTCCGGCTGGACCGAGGGTGGCTTCCAGGTCCCGCCCGGGCAGGTGGTGCTGCTGGAAAACTGCCGCATGAACCGGGGCGAGAAGACGAACAGCGGCGAGCTGGCGCAGAAGATGGCCAGGCTGTGCGATGTCTATGTCAACGACGCCTTCGGCACCGCCCACCGCGCTGAAGCCACCACCCACGGCATCGCAAGGTACGCCCCGATCGCCTGCGCCGGCCCGCTGCTGGCCGCCGAGATCGACGCGCTGGGCAAGGCCCTGGGCCAGCCGGCGCGCCCGCTGGTGGCGATCGTGGCCGGCTCCAAGGTCTCGACCAAGCTGACCATCCTGAAGTCGCTGGCCGACAAGGTCGACCAGCTGATCGTCGGCGGCGGCATCGCCAATACCTTCATGCTGGCCGCCGGGCTGAAGATCGGCAAGTCGCTGGCGGAAGCCGACCTGTTGGCTGACGCCAGGGCCATCATCGACATCATGGCCAGGCGTGGCGCGTCGGTGCCGATTCCGGTCGATGTGGTGTGCGCCAGGGAATTCAGCGCCACCGCCGCGGCCACCGTCAAGGACGTCAAGGACGTCGCCGACGACGACATGATCCTCGACATCGGTCCCCAGACCGCCGCGCAACTGGCCGACCAGCTCAAGGCTGCCGGCACCATCGTCTGGAACGGCCCGGTGGGCGTGTTCGAGTTCGACCAGTTCGGCAACGGCACCAGGGTGCTGGCCCAGGCCATCGCCGATTCCAAGGGCTTCTCGATCGCAGGCGGCGGCGACACGCTGGCCGCCATCGCCAAGTACGGCATTGGCGACCGCGTGGGCTATATCTCGACCGGCGGCGGCGCCTTCCTGGAGTTTCTCGAAGGCAAGACGCTGCCCGCACTGGCCGTGCTGGCGCAGCGCGCCGCCACCTGAACCCTGCCATACAGAATCCCCATCGAGTAAAGGAGCTTCACCATGTCACTCATATCCTTGCGCCAGTTGCTGGACCACGCGGGAGAGTTCGGCTACGGCGTGCCGGCTTTCAACGTCAACAACCTGGAACAGATCCACGCCATCATGGAAGCGGCCGAGGAAACCGACAGCCCGGTCATCCTGCAGGCCTCGGCCGGCGCCCGCAAGTACGCCGGCGAGGCCTACCTGCGGCATATGGTGTTGGCCGCGGCCGAGACCCATCCAGACATTCCCATCGTGCTGCACCAGGACCACGGCTCCAGCCCTGCGGTCTGCCAGGCCTCGATCCGCTCCGGCTTCACCAGCGTGATGATGGACGGCTCGCTGCGCGAAGACATGAAGACGCCGGCCGACTACGACTACAACGTCGACGTCACGCGGCGCGTGTGCGAGATGGCGCATGCGGTCGGCGTGTCGGTGGAGGGCGAGCTGGGGTGCCTGGGCTCGCTCGAAACCGGCCAGGCTGGCGAAGAGGACGGCGTGGGCGCGGCGGGCACGCTGTCGCACGACATGATGCTGACCGACCCGGCCCAGGCGCGCGACTTTGTCGCCCGTACCGGCGTCGACGCGCTGGCCATTGCCATCGGCACCAGCCACGGCGCCTACAAGTTCTCGCGCAAGCCCACCGGCGACATCCTGGCGATGGACCGCATCCGCGAGATCCATGAGCAGATTCCCGACACCCACCTGGTGATGCACGGCTCCAGCTCGGTGCCGCAGGAATGGCTGGAAATCATCCGCCAGTACGGTGGCGACATCAAGGAGACCTACGGCGTGCCGGTCGAGGAGATCCTGCGCGGCATCAAGACCGGGGTGCGCAAGGTGAATATCGACACCGATATCCGCCTTGCCATGACCGGAGCGATCCGCAAGGCCCTGTCCGAGGACCGCAGCGAGTTCGATCCACGCAAGGCGCTGCTGGCTGCCAAGAAGGGTGCGAGGAGCGTGGTGAAGCTGCGCTTCGAGGCCTTTGGCTGTGCGGGGCAGGCTTCGCGGATCAAGCCGGTGGCGCTGGAGAAGCTGGCCGAGCGTTACCTTTAAGGGTTCTGTCGATCCGGTAGCGGAGGCGCCGATTTCGACATCCTCCCCGGCCTAAAGGCAGACTGAAGGCTTAATGCCGCTCAGATAAGGCTTCGACGACACGGGCTCTCTTGGGCGGTGAAAGTTGGCTGGGAATTGTTTCTGGTCGCTGCTCGACGGCTCGCGCTGCTGGTGACGTGTAGCAGCTGTTGAACCGCTTGGTTCCGCCCTCCTGGGCGGGTCCCTTTTTGTCCGAGCGACAAAAAGGAACCAAAAAGCGCGTCGCCTGAGCGGCTGGCTATCAAGGAGGCGGCGTTGGTGGTTCGGGCGGCGGTGATTTCCGTTTCTATGGAGTCAGCCGTTCGAGCCTGCTACGCGAGGTGAGTCAGTGACAGTGCCTGCGTGAACCGGCTTTTGAACGATCCCCATGCAGGGTGTAGGCCGCCTGCTGACGGCGGTATTGGTGGGACGCCTTCGGCTGCGCTACGCGCACGTCCTAGTCGGGGGCGAGGGTTTTGCGCAGTGAAGCTGTGCCTCAGCCTTTGAAGCAGGAATTAGCACCTAGCCGCCGCGCGCAGCGCAGCCGTAGGCGTTGACGCGATACTCGCTGTTAGCAGGCGGCCTACGCCCGGCATGGGGATCGTTCAAAAGCCGGCCTTCGCCAGGCACCCACACTCACTCACATGGCGTAGCAGAGTCGAACGGGCAACCACGCCTCACGGAAACCAAAGCCGCCCTTATGACCGGAAGCGTCAAATTGATTAAGGCCAGCCGCCCAGGCGACGCGTTTTTGGTTACTTTTGTCGCTCGGACAAAAGTGACCCGCCCAGGAGGGCGGAACAAAACGGTTGACCGACGACAACATGTCACCAGCAACGCGAGCCCTCGATCATCGACCCAGGATGCCAAAACGGCAGCGCGAGCCCCCAACAACGACCAAATGAAAACCGCATCGAAAGGCCATCAAGCATCGCCAAGCGGGGGCCGCAACACGAGCGATGCAAGCAATGGGTATTCGCATGGACCGACGGTGCTTAACTGAACGGCGTTAAGACTGAAGGCCGGGGATTCCTGCGGCGCTCAGGCGCGGCGTGGAGCCGCCCCTGATTCGGTTCGGCTCGCTAGCTTATCTCGCTAACGCCTGCATTAAGGATACGCTTATAAAAGCCGAGTTCGTTGATGATCGCCTTTCCACTATTGGCTCGCAGCAGTGACATCTGCTGCTGCGCGCGCGCCGTATCTCCCCGTTTCGCCGCCACGTAGCCCAAAAGCATCCACGGATAGCCTGCGCCCGGGTCGATCTGGGTGGACCAGGTTGGCGCGTGCGCATTCAGATAGGCATAGCCATTGTCATACCCGGTCTGCGTGGTCGCCGTATCCGCGGATAAGGGAACTTCATAAAGCTGCGGAAAGACTTGCGTGACCGTGCCAGGATAGAAATCCGGATTGATGGTATTGTCGGCATCCGCGACAGAAAGGGTCGAACCATTGGATCGCCCCTGAATGCCCGCAGCAACCGAGCTTGCAAGCTGGTTGTAATAGCCGGAGTCCGCATCACCCAGTGCTTTAAGCGCATTGGAAAAGTCGACTAGTCCCCGGTAATTTTCCGTATTGTCCTCCGTGTAAGCGATGCTTGATGGAGTAAAGCTGGCGCAATATGTCGGATGGGTCGGTGGCGTGTAGTCTTGCCGGAAAACCGAGATCAGGCCATTTGGCTTTTGCGGAACGGCCAGATTGGCGTAAGCGATGGATTTAAGGGTCGGCAGGTTGCGCCGGAACCATTCGACGTCGCCAGTCACCCTCATATACTCCGATGCCAGGGACAGGAAGGTTGACGCATACGAATCGTTGGAATCGGCGGGGCACTGGATGGGAGAATTTAAATCGCCGCCAAATTTGATGTCGTTGATGGTGTGGTTCGCAGGATTGACGTTCCGGATATACAAATCCATGTAAGTCCGCACCTCATTGGGGCGGTCCTTGATGAATGCGAACAAGCCAATATTTGCGAAATACCAATTCAGCCAATTGCTGCCAACGCCAACTTGATAGGCCCCGGCAAAGGGGCCGGTTGTAATTCTCAAGGCATCCAGATTTGCGAGGATATCAAATCCGGAATTTGCATTCGCAGGCTGATTTGTTGGAGTAGAGCTGGCAGTCGACGCAGTGGACTCTGAAGAGTCACCACCTCCGCCGCAACCCGCTACCGTCAGCGTAAGAGCGGTCAAGAGAGCCAATCCCTTGGAGGGAAGGGCATGCAAAGGGTATATAAATTTCGCTTCCATATTGGGTACTTTTGATTTAAATCCCGATTTCAGCACGAACACTACTTATGTCCGCGCATCGGGGCTCTGCCCAGGCAGGTTTTCCTATCGAACTACGGACCGATTCGACGACAGCGATCAAGCTGCACGTGTCCCGCGCATCGCGGCGTGGTCGTTATTCGTAAGAGAAGAAGCTGCCGAGCTTGTCAATGCGTTCGAGCGCCATGCCGGCGCCTCGCACTACGCAGGTCAACGGGTCGTCGGCCACCAGCACCGGCAGGCCGGTTTCCTCGGACAGCAGGCGATCCAGGTCACGCAGCAGCGCGCCACCGCCGGTCAGCATCATGCCGCGCTCGGCAATGTCTGCACCGAGTTCCGGAGGAGTTTGTTCGAGCGCGATCTTGACTGCCGACACGATCTGATTCAGCGGATCGGTCAGCGCTTCCAGGATTTCGTTGGACGATATCGTGAATGCGCGTGGAATCCCTTCGGCCAGATGGCGGCCCGTGACTGCCATCTCGCGGACTCCGGAGCCCGGGAAGGCCGAGCCGATAGACTTCTTGATGGTCTCGGCGGTCTGCTCGCCAATCAGCATGCCGTAATTGCGGCGAATGTAATTGACGATGGCTTCGTCGAATCTGTCGCCGCCCACGCGTACCGAGCCCTTGTAGACCATCCCCCCTAGCGAGATGATGCCCACCTCGGTCGTACCCCCGCCGACATCCACCACCATCGAGCCGGACGGCTCTGACACCGGCAGGCCCGCGCCTAGCGCGGCCGCCATGGGTTCTTCGATCAGGTAGACGTGGCTGGCGCCGGCGGCCAGCGCAGATTCGCGGATGGCGCGGCGCTCGACCTGGGTCGAGCCGCAGGGCACGCAGATGATGATGCGCGGCGACGGCCGAAGCAGTTTGGTGTCGTGCACCATCTTGATGAACTGCTTGAGCATCTGCTCGGTGACGGTGAAGTCGGCGATCACGCCGTCTTTCAGCGGACGGATGGTCTCGATATTTCCCGGTACCTTGCCCAGCATCTGCTTGGCTTCCTTGCCGACCGCCTGGATGGTTTTCCTGGGATTGAGACCACCCTGCTGGCGAATCGCGACCACCGAGGGTTCATCCAGGATGATGCCCTTGTCGCGCATGTAGATCAGGGTGTTGGCGGTACCGAGGTCGATCGCAAGATCGTTGGAGAAGTAGCTGCGGAGAAATCCGAACATCAAGAGTTTGTCTTTTGTTGGGTCGCAGGATGCAAAACGGCGGGCGCCACTTCTGGCGCCGAACCACGAGATGCCAAGCGACGCTATGGTACGGAGGCTTCACACGTCAAGCAGAGCGGTTCGGTGCTGTTGCTAGCCGTTATGAACCGTCGAGTGAGTCCGGGGGGCAGCCAAGGCCACCTAGCGTAGTGATAGAGGAGAACCATTGATTACATCGCCAAGGGAACACGCCTGGCTCGGTCCTCCGAGTGACGCGAACCGGGCTTGCTCTGGTTGGTAGGCCCCGAATGGTCAGCGGAGGATGATACCTCATGACAATGTCCACGCCCGGTTTCAGAGATGACCGCTTGCCGGACCCGTTCCGGGCATCGGGCGAGCATGCGATGGCCAGGCTGACATCTGGATGGCCCGCTTGCCATCGTTCAACGGCTGGTCGGTGGGCAGAAGCGAGTGGCCTGCTCATCGGCTGAGTTGGTCATCGGGCAATCGGGGCTGAGTGACTCAAATTTGCGGGGAAAGGAGTGGCAAGGGCATGCTGCTGGTTTGATCTTTCTCCGGCAGGGAGGTCGCTGCAAAAAAAAATCCCCCGAGGCTGTTACTCGGGGGAGGTGCTGATTTGTGGCCGAGGACGTGAGCGCCGTCTATGTGGTTCCTTGGCTGACCCTTCTGTAGTTGCTTACTTACTGTCGTCAACCAATCCATCGCGGTTGGTGATTCTCGCGCCATCGGTGAACACGTCTCGCCTATCCCCGACTTTCGTTCCATCTGAATAGACGTCAAACTTTGTGGTCTTCCCTCCATCGGTATATGGATCTCGCGGCCCCATCACGCTAGCGCCGTCGGTGTAGACATCTCGCGCCCCGATGCCGGCATAGGCCACCCCGGCGCCAAGCGCCGCACCCGCCGCAGCGAGCAGTAAGACTGTTTTTACCATTTTTCTCACCTCCTATTCAGGTGGTTGCAAGAACCCGAAAAGAATTCTTTTTGCGCCAGTGTGTGCGCCGCAACTTCGTACCATTTCAATGTATGCCCTGACGGTAAGCGGTTGAATAAGGTAATTCTCCGAAAAGAGGCTAGGGGATTGCCCTATTCGATGGCAGGGCGGACTCCGCCCTCTTGCGCTGCGCCCGGATGCTGGCCGAAGACCCGAAACCGGCACGAATAGCTCAGCGAATCCGCGGCTACGCTTACCGCACAGGGGAGTTCTGACGTAGATTCATAGTAGCCTTGCGGCACCGTGGTTTCGCAGCACTTCGCCTGGCACGGATTCGGTGCAAACACATGATTTGCCACAGGTGCGTCGGATACTAACTTTCGCAAGAGTATTGTCATTGCGGCTAACGAGAAAAAGACCTGATGTGCCACGGGCTGTCCCCAGGATTTGAAGCGAGCAATGGTAATCATTCCGCGCAGCTCGAGGCTCAGCCTCTTCGTTAACACTGGATTGGTCGCATTGGCGTATTTCGCAGGTGCAAAGCTGGGACTTGCCTATGCGGTAGTGGGCGGTGCAGTGTCCCTGGTGTGGCCTTCCAGCGGCATCGCCCTCGTTGCGCTGCTCGTGATGGGTTTCGCAGTTGCCCCCGGAATCGTCATTGGCTCCGTTTTGGCCAACATGTCGGTGGGCGTGCCGCTACCGGTGGCTGCGGTGATTGGCCTCGGCGCAACGGCTGCAGCCTTGACGGCTTCGTTATTGTTGAAGCGGGTAGCCCGATTCCAGATCACCCTGGATCGCATCAGAGACGTGATTGCCTTCATTATCCTGGCTGCGACAGTCAGCACGGCAGTGAGTGCGCTGATCGGTGCGAGCGCCCTCGTTGGAGCGGGCTTGGTGCCAGTCACCACGTACGGCGCAGCCTTTCTGGAATGGTGGCTCGGTGACATGATGGGGGTGCTCGTGGTGGCCCCGCCGCTGCTCAGCTTGCTCACGTATCCGAGCCCGATCCGCTCCGCAAGGCAGACCGTGGAAGCATGCGGACTGGCCGTTGCGATCTTCGTGGTGAGTTACCTCATCTTCGGCGCCCCCGAACTTGCCGGGCACGGCTACTATCCGGCAGCCCTCGCGATTTTTCCGTTCACTATCTGGGCGGCTCTTCGCTTTGATCACTTGGGCACCACCCTCTCAACCTTGCTGGTCTCAATCGTGGCCATCTGGGGCACTACGAACGGCACTGGTCCCTTTGCGGCCGAATCTCCGGTGGATAGCCTCGTGAGATGGTGCGCCTTCGCAAATGTCGTGGCAGTAACCGGACTGCTGCTGGTGGCGGCACATGCTCAGGAAAAGCGCATCCATAGCCTCCTGCTCGCATCCCACGTCGAGCTGGAACGGCGCGTGCAAGAGCGAACCCAGGACCTGGAGCGAGCAAACAATGAACTAAAGCAGGAGATGGCGCGACGTCGTCTGCTGGAAGCGGAGCTGATCCGAATCGGGGATCAGCAGCAGAGGCTCATCGGCCGGGAACTGCATGACGGCCTCGGGCAGCACCTCACCAGCCTGGGCTTCTACTGCACCACCTTGAATCAGGCGCTACAGAAGCATAGCCACCCAGCCGCCGCGGAGTCCGCTACCATCGTCGAACTGGTGAAGCAGGCGTCCTTGATGACTCGCAAGATTGCCCATGGCCTGGATCCGGTCGCCATGGAATCTGGTGGCCTTGCGGTCGCCTTGCAAGGGCTGGCACAGACGACCCGCTCACTGAATGGCATCGACTGCGCGCTCCGCATCGAGTCGGATGTGGACGTACTGGATCCGCCGATGCAGATCAACCTTTACCGTGCGGCACAGGAAGCAGTCAATAACGCGCTGAAATATAGCCATGGCCGCCACATCTGGATCGACCTGGAGCGCGAAGGCGGAATGCAGAGGCTTTCCATCAGTGACGACGGGGTGGGGGTCGACCCGGAACAAATGGAGCGTGCCTCTGGACTGGGACTTCACAACCTGCGTCACCGGGCGAGCCTCCTGGGCGGTTCTTGCACGGTCACTCGCAATGCTTTGGGTGGCACCACGGTTGCCATCAGCTATCCGATACCGGAGAGTCGGGAGCCATGACGGGGACGCCATCTAGCCTGGGCCGCGTGACCCAGATCCTGATCGTGGATGACCACCCCATCATCCGGGAGGGGTTAACCCACGTGCTGAACCTGCATGAGGACTTACACGTCTGCTGTGCGGCCGGCAGTGCCGAAGAAGCCATGGCTGCGGTGGCCTGCCAGCCTGACCTGGCCATTGTGGACCTCAGCCTGCATTCGAACTCCGGCCTGGATCTTGTCAAAACACTCCGGCAACACTATCCGAAACTGGCAATCCTCGTCCTCAGCATGCATGACGAATCCCTGTTTGCCGAACGCGCACTGAGGGCAGGAGCAAACGGGTATCTGATGAAACTCGAGGCCACCGAGCATATTTTGAACGCCATCCGCGAGGTGCTGGCAGGTAATATTTACCTGAGCGCCGCAATGCATGAAAAGCTGGCGCGGGCTCTGACGGTTCCCAAAAAAATTCAGACGGGCTCAATCGCGAGCCTTTCGGAACGGGAGTTCGAGGTCCTGCACCTGATCGGACTCGGTTTCAGCACCCGCGAGATCGCCATGAAACTGAATCGGAGTGTCAAGACCATCGAGGCACATCAGGCCAACATCAAGGAAAAGCTGGATATTCCTAACGGCAAGGAGCTGATGCGCTTCGCCATACAGTGGATCGAGAACCAATAGCGCTTCCCTTTCGGAAGAGTCCGGTGAGGGGCTCCACGGGGTCATCTGAACCGAGCTGATCATCGATCGTGCCTGGCGATGAAGGCTTCAACCGCGTCGTGCAGTAGTACGGGTTTCTCCAGGAAGATGAAGTGACCACCGTCCAGGGTGGCAAGCTCGGCTCCCGGAATCCGCTCTGCAAGCTCCGCAGAGAAGTACGGCGGGGAGCAGAAGTCGCGCCCGCCCACCAGCACCAGAGTCGGCGTCGTGATCGACTGAAGATCATCGAAGGCGTCGTGCCCTACGATCATGTCGATCCGGGCAAAGCCGATCTCCGGTTCGAATGCGCCAGCCGATGCAGTGTTCACCCACGCCTGCACCTGCTCCGGGTGCTCGCGATGGAATTTCGGATCGAAGAGGAATAGTGCGTTTGCCTCGGTGGACGCGCGCAGGCCGGAATCGGTCAGCATGCGTCGCCGCATGTCGAACTGACGACGGTAGAACGCGTCCGCGCGTGCAATCGAAGAGACAATGGTCGCGCTGCGCAAGAGTTCGCGGTGATGGATCGCCAGCAACTGCGCGATGGCGCCCCCGGTCGAGGAGCCGACCACGTGGACCGGCCCGCATCCGACTGCCTCGATGACCCGAGCCATGTCCCGCGCGTGTTGCGTAATCGTCATGTCGCGGGCGGTGTGCTCGGACTCGCCGGTGCCGCGATGATCCGGTACGATCACTTGGTGACGCTCGGCGAACAGATCGATCTGTGGGCCCCATGATTTGCCCACTCCCGCAAGCCCCGCCAGAAGAAGCACGGGCGAGCCTTGGCCCTTGACCTCGTAGTGGATCGAAACACCGTCGGACGTTACGTAAGGCACTTTGCTTCTCCGGGGTTCAGAGCGACGCGAAGGAGAGGTCGAACGCGTCGACACTAGCGGATTGATATTGGCGCCGCCAGGCGTGCGTGACGAGCGCTAGGGCTGGGGCGAGACTGGAAGTCATTTGTATTATTGCTGCGCGAAGCAGCGAGCGGGAACTTTGACTGTGGGCAGACCCGCCGGGCTGGCGAAGTCCGCCACGGATTGCCCGTCTTAAAGGAACAATGATGACGCTAACCCCTGCCATCGGCCACGGCCGGCTGCGGGCCCGCCAGGCCAGGACCGCTGCCGCGTGCACGACCTCGATGCTTGACGGCGGCGTGGTCTTCGACCATCGCCATTGGGTCTGCGGCGAGGCGGAATTCCGCTGGAGCGCCCCCCGCCACCTGATCGTGCTGACCGAGCGCGGGACGACCGGGCGCACCTGTATTCACAGCGAAGGGCGTCTGATGCACGACGGGCGCGATGGGCCGGGCACGCTTAGTTTCGTGCCGGCCCAGGCCGAGCGCAGCGGCCATTTCCGCGACGCCGACCTGGTCTATACGGCGCTTTGGCTCGATCCGGCGCTGGACCTGCCGGGCTGCGACCGGTTGGCGCAATTGCCCATGCGCATCAACGACACTGCCGACGCGGTGGTCCAGACATTGCTGAAATCGTTCAGCGCGGAGATGGCGGCGGGCCGTGTTCCCGAAGCCGTCTACCTTGAGCACCTTGTCTCCCTGGTGGCGCTGCGCATCGCTGGCGCCACGCCGGCCGCGCCCGGGCGCCGCGCGCCGGTGCTGGGCAAGCGGCTGCTGGCGCGCCTGACCGACTATGTCGACTCGCGGCTGGACGCATCGCTCTCGCTGAGCGACCTGGCCGGCGTGGCCGGCATGCCGGCGGACACCTTCGCACGCCGCTTCAAGGCCGAGACAGGAATGGCCCCTTACGCCTACGTCATCGCGCGGCGCGTGCGGCGCGCGCAATGCCTGCTGCGCAGCAGCTCGATGCCGATCAGCACCCTGGCACTGGAGCTGGGGTTTTCCAGCCAGAGTCATTTCACCTCCACCTTCCAGCGCCTGACTGGCACGACGCCGCGCACCTATCGAACGCAATTGCGCCAGGATTCTGATATTTCCTCCTGATATGTGAAAGAAACGCCGCCGCGGCGTCCGGGATACTGCCGGTGCCGGCTGTGGCGACTTCCGCGGGGGAAGTCTGTCGCGCCGCGCGGCAGGGCCAGGCCTTGCCATCCTTATCAGGAGCAGACCATGGATCAGGCGGACCATCCGCAAAACCCGGGTCGCCGCGCTGTGCTGCGGGCCAGCGCGGCGAGCGGCATGTTCTTCGCAGTCGGCGTTGCGCCGGCCCAGGCTGCACCGGCCGCGTCGGCGGCCGGTGCGCCAACCGCCGCCGTGCCGGCCCGGCCGCTCACCCTGCGCATCAATGGCGCGGAACATGCGGTCGAGCTGGACGTGCGCACGACGCTGCTGGACACGCTGCGCAACCAGCTGGGCATGACCGGTACCAAGAAAGGCTGCGACCACGGCCAGTGCGGCGCCTGCACCGTGCTGGTGAACGGCCGCCGCATCAATGCCTGCCTGACGCTGGCGGTCATGCACGAAGGCGACGAGATCACCACCATCGAAGGCCTGGCCGACGGCGATGCGCTGCATCCCGTGCAATCCGCTTTCATCGCGCGTGACGCTTTCCAGTGCGGCTACTGTACGCCCGGGCAGATCTGCTCGGCCGTCGGCATGCTGGCCGAAGTGCGCGCCGGCTGGCCCAGCCATGCCAGCAGCGACGTGGCCGCGCGCGAATTCGCGCTCGACGAGGTCGAGGTACGGGAACGCATGAGCGGCAACCTGTGCCGCTGCGCAGCCTATCCGAACATCGTGGCCGCTATCCGCGACGCTGCGCAAGGAGGCCGTTCATGACCCCCTTCAGCTACGAGCGCGCCGAAGATCCGACTCAAGCCGTGCAGGCCGTGGCCTCCCGGGCCGGCGCGCGCTTTATCGGCGGCGGCACCAACCTGCTCGACCTGATGAAGCTGCGCATCGAGCAGCCGCGCCATCTGGTCGACGTCAGCCGCCTGCCGCTGGCCACGATCGACGACACTACGGACGGCGGGCTGCGCATCGGCGCGCAGGTGCGCAACAGCAATCTGGCCGCTGATCCCCGCGTGCGGGCGCGCTATCCGCTGCTGTCGCAAGCGCTGCTGGCCGGCGCGTCCGGCCAGATCCGCAACAAGGCCTCGACTGCGGGCAACTTGCTGCAGCGCACGCGCTGCGCCTATTTCTACGACCCGCACATGCCCTGCAACAAGCGGACGCCCGGCAGCGGCTGCGCGGCGATGCAAGGCCACAACCGCATGAACGCCATCCTCGGCGCCAGCGAATCATGCATCGCCGTGCATCCGTCGGACATGGCCGTGGCCATGGCGGCACTGGACGCGCGCGTGCATACCGTGTTGCCGCAGGGCGGCGGGCGCGTCATCGCCGTGCGTGAGCTGCACCGCCTGCCGGGTGCGACGCCGCATATCGAGACCCAGCTCGAGCATGGCGAGATGATCGCCGCGGTCACGCTGCCGCCGCCGCCGGCCGGCCGGCAGCTTTACCGCAAGGTGCGCGACCGCGCCTCGTATGCGTTTGCGCTGGTGTCGGTGGCGCTGGTGCTGGACGTGGCAGACGGGCGCGTGCGGGGCGCGCGCATTGCACTGGGCGGCGTGGCCCCGCGCCCCTGGCGGGCGGACGCAGCCGAGCAGGTGCTGGCCGGCAGGGCGGCGGACGCGCCTGGTTGGCGGGCGGCCGCTGACGCAGCCCTGGCGGGTGCCCGCGGCCATGGCGGCAACGATTTCAAGATTCCGCTGGCCGTGCGCACCTTGCGGCAGGCCCTGGCTGCCGCCGCGCAGGCCGCCCCGCAGCGGGCATGACGGCAGGCTGTTATTTCGATGCGCCGGTGGGCCGTGCGCGGACCGCGGCAAAGGGCGATTGCGACAGAGAGCGAACAATGACGACGAATTTGCAGGGTAATGCCGGCACGGGGCCGGCCGCTCCGGTGGGCTTGCCCATCGACCGGGTGGACGGCCGGCTCAAGGTGACGGGCCGCGCCACCTATGCCTACGAGCAGCGCGCCGCCGGCGGCGCGCCGGCATACGGCCATATCCTGGGTGCCACTATCGCGCGCGGCCGCATCCTTTCCATCGATACCCGGCAGGCGCGGCAGGCGCCCGGGGTGCTCTTTGTGATGACGCATCTCAACGCGCCGGCGCAGCCGCCTTTCGGGCCACCGGTGCCGCCGACTCCGCGCGACGTGTTCACGCGCGCCCGGCCGTACCTGGCATCGGACCGCGTGCGCTATTACGACGAGCCGGTGGCGCTGGTCGTGGCCGAGACCTTCGAGGCGGCGCGCGCCGCGGCTGCGCTGGTGCAGGTGCGCTATGAGGCCGAGCGCGGCGAATTCGAGCTGGCGCCCAGGCTGGCTCAAGCCTACACGCCGCCGCGCACCAACGCCGGTTTCGCCCCCGACAGCGCGACAGGGGACTTTGATAGCGCGTTTTCCCGCGCCGCCGTCGCGGTGGACGCGACCTACGCCACGCCATACCAGAGCCATAATCCGATGGAGCCGCACGCCACCATGGCGGTCTGGTCGGATGCGGGCCTGACTGTCTACACGGGGGCGCAGACGGTTGGCAACTTCCAGGCCGGCCTGGCCGCTACGCTGCGCATCCCGCCGGAACGGGTGCGCGTCGTCAGCCCCTTCACCGGCGGCGGTTTCGGTGCCAAGCTGATCGTCCATGCCGACACCGTGCTGGCCGCGCTGGCGGCCCGCGAATTGCGGCGGCCCGTGAAGATCGCGCTGACCCGCCAGCAAATGTACGCCAATGCCGGCCATCGCGCGGCCATGTCGCACCGCGTACGGCTGGGCGCAGACCGCGACGGCCGGCTGTCGGCGATGGGCTATGAAGTCTGGTCGGCCACCTGCCGGTTCGAGGAGTATTGCGAGCAGACCGCGGTGTTCGCACGCGCGTTGTACGCCGCGCCTCACCGCGTGACACGCCACCGGCTGGTGCCGGTGGATCTGAATCGCGGCGAATGGATGCGTTCGCCCGGCGAGGCGCCAGGCATGCAGGCCTTCGAGTGCGCCATGGACGAGCTGGCCGAGCGCCTGGGGCTAGACCCCGTCGAACTGCGCGTGCGCAACGAGCCCGGCCGCGAGCCCGAGACCGGCCTGCCGTACTCGACCCGGAACCTGGTGGCCTGCATGCGCACGGGCGCTGAGCGCTTCGGGTGGCAGCGCCGGCAGGCCGCGCCACGCAGCGTGCGCGAAGGCCGCTGGCTGGTGGGCATGGGCATGGCGGCGGCGATACGGCCGAACTACCTCGGCGCTGCGGCGGCGCAGGTCGCCATAGACAGCCGGGGGCGCGTCACGGTGCGCCTGGATATGACTGATATCGGCACCGGCACCTACACCATCCTGACGCAAATTGCGGCCGAGAGCCTGGGCGTACCCCTGAACCGGGTGCGGGTTGAGCTGGGGGACAGCCGGTTTCCCCGCACGGCCGGGTCCGGCGGGTCCTGGGGCGCGGCCAGCGCCGGTTCCGCGGTAGCGGATGCCTGCGTGCAACTCAAGCGCAGGATCGTGGCTGCGGCGCGCGGGCAGGCCGGCGGGGCGCCAGCCGAAGGCGCCGCCACGGATGTGCGCTTCGCCGATGGGGCCATCACCCTGGGCGGGCAGACGCAGCGGCTGGATGACCTGCTGGCGCGCGTCGCGCCCGGTGGGCTGCAGGCGGACGGCCGGGTGGCAGGCATGGGGGACGCGTACAAGGCATATTCGCAGCACGCCTACGGCGCGCATTTTGCGGAAGTGGCGGTCGATGTCGATACCGGCGAAGTGCGCATGCGGCGCATGCTGGCCGTCATCGGGGCTGGCCGCATCCTCAACCCGAAGACGGCGCGTTCGCAGATCCTGGGCGGCATGGCCTGGGGCATCGGTGCGGCCCTGATGGAGCAGACGCTGCTGGACGCGCGATACGGCAGCTTCATCAACCACGATCTCGCCGAATATCTCGTGCCGGTCAACGCCGATGTGGCGCAGATGGACGTGGTGTTCCTGGAGGAGCCCGACCTCAATGCTAATCCGCTGGGCGTGAAGGGTCTGGGGGAACTGGGCGTGTGCGGCGCGGGGGCGGCGGTGGCCAACGCGGTGTACAACGCCATCGGGGTGCGGGTGCGGGAGTTCCCCGTGACACTGGACAAGCTGCTGCCCGGGCTGCAGGCCGCGGAAGGGCTCGCATAGCGACGATGACTGCTGCGTATCGCCGGGCCGGCAAGCTTCTCGCAGCCTTGGTCGACATCCTGAGAACTCCTTCCATTCCAGGCATGAGACCTATGTGGTCCGTTCAGGCACCTACGAGAATATCTATGTGAATATGCCGGCCTTCGGCCTGGGCAAGGCCGGCAACCTGATCGAGGCGGTGGCAGGACGGCAGTCCGCGCGACACCGGATGGCGGCCATCGCCGGCGAAGGTGCTGGCCCAAGGCCGAACGATTAAGCTTGGCGCACCTGGACCATCATCGCCACCGCCGCGAGAGTGTGAGACATTGGGGGCCCGGCAACGGCGCTGGTCTCATCCGACAGACCAAGGTCACGCGATGTGGACGATTGGAGTCTTTTGTGACGGTGGGAAATGCCGGTGGTCAACTTCTCAGGAGACACAAAATGAACAGCAAGAACACGATCTGCTTGTGGTACGACGGCGACGCCCTTGACGCCGCAAACTTCTATGCCGAAACATTTCCCGACAGCGCTGTCGGCGCCGTCCTCCACGCGCCGGGCGACTATCCCGACGGCAAGCAGGGCGATGTCCTGACGGTCGAGTTCACCGTCGCCGGCATTCCCTGCCTCGGGCTGAACGGGGGCCCGTATTTCAAGCACAACGAGGCCTTCTCCTTTCAAATCGCGACAGACGACCAGGCCGAAACCGACCGCTTGTGGAATGCGATCGTCGGCAATGGCGGCCAGGAAAGCGAATGCGGCTGGTGCAAGGACCGTTGGGGATTGTCCTGGCAGATTACCCCGCGCGCCCTCACCGCGGCGATAACCGACCCCGATCGCGCGGCGGCCAAGCGCGCATTCGACGCAATGATGACGATGAAGAAGATCGACATCGCCGCGATAGAGGCGGCACGGCTGGGCCGAAACCCATCCTGAGAGCGACTAGTTCCGGCCGGAACCCGAGTGGCTGCAACCTGCCGGGAGGGACCCTTCGGCCCGCGGCGATAGTCGGCCGTCTCTTCCCGACCGCTGAACCGCCCGTCGAGCCGGGGGGAATGGACCACGCTGCCCTCCGCCGGCGCTGGCGCATAGTCGTCCAGCAACGGCACCAGCTGAATCAGCCGTCCGCTCATTGCCGCCGGCGCTCCGTCTTCAATTCAGCTGCCGGAACGCGCCCGCGAGCCTTTGCAACTGCCCGATGACCCTCACGCAAGCTTCAATAGGATGGCCATCAGATCGCCGCAGTCACAATAATCTCTACCAGTAATTCCGGCCGGGCCAGCTTCGCTTCGCAGGTGGCGCGGGTCGGCACGGCGTCTTCGGGAATCCACGCTTCCCAGGCCGCATTCATGCCGGCGAAATCGTTGTCGATGTCCTTGAGCCAGATCTGCGCGGACAGCAGCCTGGCCTTGTCGCTGCCGACGCTTGCCAGGTAGCCTTCGATCTTGCCAAGGACGTCGCGCGTCTGGGTGCCGATATCGGCGGATGGGTCGCTTGCGGTGACGCCCGCGACATAGACCACACCGTTGTGGACCACCAGGCGGGACAGGCGTTTGCTCGATTCGAAGCGCTGGATTTCGCTCATTGCGTGTTTCCTCAAAAATCAGGGTTGATTAAGAAAGCTGGCGATGTCTAGTCCCGCAGCGCGCCGGCGGCGGCGCGGGGTCGGTTGAAGCGGTCGATGGCGAACGCGTCAATTGGCAATGTGCTGTGTCCTTCGATGACCAGCTCGGCGACGATCTGCCCGACGACAGGACCCAGCTCGAAGCCATGTGCGGAAAAACCGAACGCGTGCACCACGCCAGGGGCCGTGCGGCTCGGACTGATGACGGGGATCTGGTCGGGCATGAAGGCCTCCACGCCGGCCCACGCGCGATTGATGCCGAGCGGGCCGAGATGCGGGAAGAGGGCGGTCACGGTCCGGGCACTGGTGCTGAGCTTGAGCATGTCGACTTCGCCATGACGCGCCTGGACGTCCGCCGGGCAGCGCAGGCCGCCGCCGATCAGTACCGTGCCGTTGGCAAACTGCTTGAACGAGAGGGCGCGTCCCGTCGCGCCCAGGACGGGTTTGACGAACGGCGCGACGCGATGGGTGATCATCAGCATCAGTCCGCCAGACTCGACGGGCACCGGTTCGCCGATCTGCGCCGCGAACTCGCCTGCCCAGGCTCCGGCTGTGTTGACAAGCTGGCCTGCGCGGAAAACGCCTCGCGGCGTGCTCACCTGCCATTGGTTGCCCGTGTACTCCACGCGCTGTGCCGGCGTGGCTTCATATACGCTCACACCCGCGCGCTCGGCAGCCCTGCGGAAGGCGGTGACGGCACGATAGGGCAACGCATGGCCATCGTCTTGTACCCAGATAGCGCCCGTCACATGCGGCGCGATGGCGGGTACGAGTTCGCGCACGGTGTGCCCGTCAACGATGGTCTCGTGGGTGAAGCCGAGGGCCTCGAGGTCCGCCACGCGTTGGCGCAGGACGTCCAGTTCCTCGTCGGTCTCCGCTACTTTCAACTGCCCGCTCGGCACGAAGTCCGCGTCGTCTCCGGTCAGTTCGGCGAGCCGGTGCCACAGGTCGCGCGAGGCGAGTGCGAGCGGAATCTCGGCGACGTGCCGGCCCAGCGTGCGCACACCCCCTGCATTGACGCCGGAGGCATGGCGGCCGCAATACTCGGCCTCCAGCAGCGTGACACGCAGACCCCGGCGTGCCAGGTGCAAGGCGCTGGAGGTTCCCTGTAGTCCGCCGCCGATGACAATGACATCGGCGTCCGCTCCGGTATCAGGCTTCACGGGCCAGCTCTCCCAGGGTGACCGGCTTGATGGGCGGGCGGATGCGGTAGTAGCCCACTTCCTGCGGCGAGACGTTGCGCGCGTCGGCGATGATCTCGGTCACGGTCAGTCCGCACTGGCGGCCCTGGCAAGGGCCCATGCCGCATCGACCAAAGGACTTGGTCTGGTTGGGGCCGCTGCAGCCGAGTTGTACAAAGCCGCGGATATCGCCCGCGGTGACTTCCTCACAGCGGCAGACGACCACATCGTCCGCCGGCACGCGGTTTGCCGTCTTGGGCCGGTACAAGGCATCGAGGAAAGGCCGGATCCTGAGATTGGATCGAAGTGCCGCGCGCAGCGGCGCCGCCAGACGGTCGCGTCGCGCGGCGTCCAGTTTGCCGACGTTGTGGGCCGCGGCCAGGCCTGCCAGTTCTCCCTGGAGGGCGGCAGCCACGGCGCCGCCAATGCCACCGCCATCGCCTGCCACCAGGATGCCGGGGAGGTCCAGCGCGCCCCATTCATCGACCATGGGTTGCCAGCAAAGCTGGGCGTCGTTCCACCGATGCGCGGCGCGCAGTGCCCAGGTGAACTGGGTGTTCGGCACCACGCCCTGATGCAGCAGCACGGCACGCGTTTCGATGCGCTGGGCGCTGCCACCGCTGGTGAACCGCAACGCTTGCACGGCCGTCTCGCCTTCCACGTGCAGGCCGGTGGCACCCTTGTAGAACGGCACGCCACTGCGCTTGAGCGCGCGCATCAGCGCCAGCCCCTTTTTCAGGTAACGCCAGCCGGCGAGAGCGCCGCCCAGGTGCGCGAGCGCGCGCTGATGATCGGCGCCGTCGGTGGTATCGACGATGGCGCGGATCGGTACGCCGGCGCGGACGTATTGCCAGCCCAGCAAGTAGAGCAGCGGCCCGCAGCCTGCCAGCACCACCGGCTCGGCCGGTACCACGTCGGCGCTCTTGAGCAGGATTTGCGCGGCGCCCGCGGTCAGTACACCGGGCAAGGTCCAGCCCGGAATCGGGAACGGACGCTCCATCGCACCGGTGCACAGGATGACCTGCCTTGCCTGCAGGCTCGCGACGCGGCCCCCGCGCAGGTAGTGAACGGTGTGCTCGCGGGTGACCTGCCAGACCGCGGCACCGGCGATATGCAGCGCGCCGCTGGCGGCGAAGCGGTCGGCCAGCGCAAGCCCCGCGGCGTAGTCGGGGCCAAGAATGCGCAGGCGTTCCGGGGGGGCGCTCTGGATCGCGCGATAGATCTGCCCGCCGCAGGCGTCCTGCTCGTCGAGCAGCGCCACGCGTGCGCCGTTTGCTGTGGCGGCTATCGCGGCAGCCATGCCGGCCGGGCCTGCACCAATGATGGCGATATCGACGTCCATGTCAGCCATGCTCGACCTCCTCGGCGTGATCGATCTGCACGGGCGGCAACGGCAGCGTGCGGGCGCCATCCTGCGTGCGCACGCGCATCCCCTCGCGCACCGTGACCAGGCAGCTCTGCCGGCTGGGCTCGCCGTCGATTTCCATCAGGCATTCGAAGCACACGCCCATCATGCAGTACGGGGCGCGCGGTGCGCCGCTGACCGGCGAATTGCGGAAACGCGTCACGCCGCTGGCCAGCAGTGCCGCGGCAACGCTGCACTGTGCCGGCACCCGCAGCGGGGCGCCGTTGAATTCGATGGTGACCGTGGCTGCGCCGGCACTGCCGGCAGGCGGGGCGATCCGTTGGAACAAGCGCTCAGTGGGCATGGTGGAAAGGCTGGTTAGCGTTCAGGAAGCGGTCGCCCGCAAAGACGTCGATGCCCGGCGGCTGCGCGCCGCCGGCCACCCACGGGGCGACCAGCAAGGCGTGCGCGGCCGCCAGCGTGACGCCGCTGTGGCAGGTGGTGACGAAAGCGCCCGGATGGCTGGCGCTTTGCTGGTAGATCGGATAGCCGTCCGGGCTCATCACGCGCAGCGCGCCCCACGCGCGCACCAGCTTGAGCCCGGCCAGCGCCGGGAAGCTGCGCACGCCGCGTTGCGCGATGCTGGCAAGCACGTCGACGGTGGTGCCGTCGTCAAGGCCCACGTCCTCCATCGAATCGCCGAGCTGGATCGTGCCCTCGTCGGTCTGGCGGACGTAGGTCGTGGGGAAGTCGAGGAAATGCGCAACGCGCTCGCCGATCAGGACTTGCCCGCGGTTCGGTGCCACCGGTGCATGCAGGCCCACCTGTTCCGCCAGCGCGCGATTGCCAAGGCCGGCGGCGAGCACGATGCGCGGTGCCGCAAAACGGGTACTGCCAGCGTGGATCGTAAAGCCGCCCGCTTCGGGCGTGATCCGCTGCGCGCCATGCCGGCCAAGGATGCGAACACCGCGGCGCTGGCAGGCGGTGTGCAGCGCGCGCAGCAGCTTGAGCGGATTGGTGTGTCCGTCCATCGGCGTATAGCTGGCGCCGACGACCTCCGGACCCACACCGGGCAGCCGTTGCGCGAGCGAACGATGGTCGAGCATCTCGAACGGATAGTCGCCGCCCAGGTCGTCCTGGATGCGTTGCAGGCGCTGCTGCCGTTCCGCCAAGTCCTGCGCGGAGAAGCACAGGTGAAAGCCGCCTGGCTGCCTGAGCTGCACATCGATATCGGTTTCCTCGCGCAACGCGTCACGCAACTGCGGCCAGAGCCGGGCCGAGCCCAGGGTCCAGCGCGCATAGGGCGCCATGCCGAAGCCTTTGCCCTGCACCCAGACCAGCCCGAAGTTGCCGCGCGAGGCACGGAAGGCATCGTCGCCCTCGTCGAGCACGGTTACGCGCGCGCCGTGGCGTGCCGCGCCATAGGCGATGGCGGTGCCGACCAGGCCGCCGCCGATCACGATCAGATCGCTTGTCGTCATGTCAATGGAAGTTATGGGAACGGTGCTCAGTGCCTGCCGATCAGCACGCGGTCCAGGCCCACGATGCGGTCAAGCAGCACCATCAGCACCAGCGTGCCCACGATCAGCACGGTGGAGACCGAGGCCACCAGCGGGTCGATGGTCTGGGCGATCTGGTTGTACATCGCCACCGGCAGCGTGGTGGTGCCGGGCGTGGCCACGAACACCGTCATGGTCAGTTCGTCGAAGCTCTGGATAAAGGCGAGCATCCAGCCCCCGGCCACGCCGGGCAGGATCAGCGGCAGCACCACGCGGCGGAACGCGGTGAAGCGGTTGGCGCCCAGCGACAGCGCCGCGCGCTCGGCATCGCGATCGAGCCCGGTGGCCGCGGCCAGCACCAGCCGCAACGCGTAGGGCATGACCACCACCACATGCGTCAGCGCCAGCCAGAAGAACGACCCGGTCACGCCCAGCGTGGTGAAGAAGCGCAGGAACGCCACGCCGAGCACGACGTGCGGAATCATCAGCGGCGACAGGAAGAACCCCATCAGCGCGCCCCGGCCGGGAAAGCGATGGCGCACCAGTGCCAGCGCCGCCGGTACGGCCAGCGCCACGGCGATGGTGGCGCTGACCAGGCCGAGCGTCAGCGACAGCCGGAACGCATCGACGATCTCGTGCGCATCGGCGATGGCGCGGAACCAGCGCAGCGACGGGCCGTCGGTGGGCATCGAGATATAGCCCTTGCCGGTAAAGGAGACCGCGATCACCACCAGCAGCGGCGCGACCATGAAAGCGATAAAGAGGCTGTGGTACAGCAGCGAGATCAAACCATTCTTGCGCATGATGGCGATTCCTTACCCTTCGAAGACCTGGCGGAACCGGCGCTCTACCAGCCGGTTGCAGCCGACGATGACGATCACGTTGGCGATCAGCAGCAGCACGGCGATCGAAGCGCCGAGCGGCCAGTTCAACGTATTGAGGAACTCGTCGTAGGCGGCGGTGGCCACCACCTTGAGGCGGCGCCCGCCCAGGATCGCCGGCGTGGCGAAGGCCGAGGCCGACAGCGCGAAGACGATGATGCTGCCCGAAAGGATGCCCGGCATGATCTGCGGCAGCACCACGCGGCGGAACACGGTGAGGGGCGAGGCGCCAAAGGCCTGGCCGGCCTGCTCGAACTGGGGATCGAGCTTCTGCAGCGAGGCCCACACCGAGATCACCATGAACGGCATCATTACGTGCGTCAGCGCGATGATCACGCCGGTCTGCGTGAAGACCAGCTTTAAGGGTCCGTCCACGATGCCCAGCCACTGCAGGGCCTCGTTGATCAGTCCGTTGTTGCCCATCAGGATGGCCCAGCCCAGCGTGCGCACCACCACGGAAATCAGCAAGGGCCCGAGAATCACGATCAGGAACAAGCCGCGCCAGGGGCTGCGCATGCGCGACAGGATGATCGTCTCAGGCACGCCGAACACGATCGACAACAACGTGACCGCCAGCGCCATGCCCGCCGTGCGCAGGAAGATCTCGTGGTAATAGCCGTCGCCCAGGATCTCCACGTAGTTGGCTGCCGTCATCTGCGGCAGCACGCCGCGGGTGCCGTCGAAGGCGTGGAAGGACAGCAGCGCCGTCAGCGCCAGCGGGATCAGCAGCAGGCCGCAGAACAGCAGCAGGGCAGGGGCCGACAGCAGCCACGGCGTGGCATTGGCGAGCGGCCTGCTGTTGTTGGCTGACGGGGAGGAAGGGGTAGCGACATTGCCGCCGCGCAGGTCCGGGGTGGCGGTATCAGCCATGGTGCGACTCCGTTGCCAGCACGCGCAGGTCGTGATCGGACCACAGCACGCTCACCGCCGCGCCTTCCGCCGGCGGCGTCTCGCCGAGGTTGGGCTGGCTCACGCGCAGGCGCCCCAGCGCGCTCTCGACTTCCAGCATCCAGTGATTGCCGAGGAAGAGGCGCGTCTGCACCGTCGCGGGAATGCCGCCGTCGCCGGCCTGGCCGAGGCGGATTTTTTCTGGGCGGACGTAGACGTGCACGTCGCGCCCGACCTCGCGGCCTTCGTGCGGTACATGCGCCAGCGTTTGACCAAGGCGCACCTCGCAGCAGCGTGGATTGATGTTCTCGACCACGCCACGGATGCTGTTGGTCTTGCCGAGGAAGCCGGAGGCAAACGCCGATTGCGGCCGCTCATACGCTTCGAACGGCGTGGCCAGTTGCACGATGCGGCCGCCGTGCATCACCGCAATGCGGTCGCTCATAGTCATGGCCTCGACCTGGTCGTGCGTGACGAGGATCGTGGTGATGCCCAGATGCCGCTGGATCGCGCGCAGCTCGATATGCATGTCTTCGCGCAGCTTGGCATCGAGGTTGGACATTGGCTCATCGAGCAGCAGCACTTCCGGCCGGATCGCCAGCGCTCGGGCGATGGCCACGCGCTGGCGCTGGCCGCCGGACAGCTCCTTCGGATAACGCTTGCCCAGGCCGCCAAGGCGCACGAGTTCCAGCGCCTCGTCAATGCGGCGCGTACGCTCGCTTGCCGGCACGCCGCGCATTTCCAGGCCGAAGCCGATATTTCCCGCCACTGTCATATGGGGAAACAGCGCATAGCTCTGGAACACCACGCCCATGCCGCGCTTCTCCGGGCGCAGCCCGGTGATGTCGCGCCCGTCCAGCACGATGCGGCCGCGTGTCGGTTCGATAAAGCCCGCGATCATCTGCAACGTGGTGGTCTTGCCGCAGCCCGAAGGCCCGAGCAGGGAAAGGAATTCTCCGCGCTGGACGTCGAGGCTCAGGTTCTCGACGGCAAAGGCGTTGCCGTAGGCCTTGGCGAGGCCGGTCAGTGTGAGGAAGCTCATGGTTATCCGGGGGCTGTCGTGGGGGGCGGTCTCGATGGGATGCCGTGCTAGCGTTCCACCGTCCGGTTCCACCGATTGGTCCACTCGGCCCGCTTCTCATTGACGAGGGTCCAGTTGGTCGGCAGCAGCTTGTCGATCTGCTCCTTGCCGTACGGCACCTTCGCCGCCACCTTCGGTTCGAGCTTGACCTTGCCATTGATCGGACCCCAGCCCTGGCTGTCGGCCAGGATGGCCTGCACCTCGGGCGACAGCAGGTACTGCAGCAGTGCCTGCGATGGCTCGGGCACGTCGCTCTGCACCACCGGGCAAGCGGCAGTCAGCAGTGCCGGGGCGCCTTCCTTCGGATAGACGAACTCGACCGGGAACCCCGTGTCCTTCAGGCTCTGCACGCGGCCGCTGCCCCAGACCGCGAGAGTGATATCGCCGTTCTGGAACAGCTCGGTCATCTTGCCCGGCGACGGCTCCCAGGCCAGCACATTGGGACCCACCTCTTTGGTCAGCGCGGTGAAGCCGGGATCGATGTTCTGGTCGCTGCCCTTGCGCATCTTGGCGAACTGCATCAGGGTCTGCAGGCCGTAGGTATTGCTGATGGGCGGGATCGCGATCTTCTGGCGGTATTTCTTGTCGGTCAGCACTTCCCAGGAATCCGGCTTCGGCAGCCCGGCCTTCCTGAAGGCTTCGGCGTTGTAGGCCAGGCCGGTTGCCACCACGCCGATGCCGGTGGCCTTGTCGCCGATCTTCGCCAGCGGGTACAGGTCCTTGTAGACCGGGGCGTCCTTGATGGTGTCGCAGAAGCCGAACTGCACAGCCTGGTACATCGGGCCATCGTCAAGCAGCACCACGTCGAGCTCCTGCTTTGCCTTCTGCGCCTGCAGCTTGGCCAGCGTGTCGGTGGAATTGCCCGGGACGTACACCACCTTGACCTTGTGCCTGGCCTCGAACGGCGGAAGGATCTTCTCCTTGAACACCTTCTCGGTCGAGCCGCCGTAGGAGCCGACATACAGCGTGGGCTGCTGGGCCAGTGCGGCGGTCGTGCCGCACAACGTGACAAGGGCTGCTGCCAGAACTTGTTGCTTCATGTTTTCCTCCCTCCTGTGCACCATCTAAATGCAATCGATCACCAAATCCATGCATACCGGTTATGGTTGCACCGCAACGAAAAAATGACTGAAGACATGCGGTCTCGGCATAGATTAGGGCGATGTTTTGGCGCTGGAAAATTCTTTTTTTTGCGACGTCTATAACATCGTGCTATAGAATTGCCGAATGAAAATCCGCCAGCTCGAGGCCTTCCGGGCCGTGATGCTTTGCCAGACGGTCACGCGCGCCGCCGAGATGCTGCATATCTCGCAGCCGGCCACGACGCGTCTGATCGCCGATCTGGAAGAGGGTGTGGGGTTTACCCTGTTCGAGCGGATGCGCGGCCGGCTGCACCCGACGGCCGAGGCGCAGGCGCTGTTCGAGGAAGTGCAGCGATCGCTGGTCGGGATCGACCGCATCGCCCAGACCGCGCTGGAGATCCGCGACATGCGGCGCGGGTCATTGCAGATCGCGGCAGCGCCGGCGCTGGCCCTGTCGTTCCTGCCGCGGGCCATTGCGGCATTCATGCAGCAGCACGCGCAGACGCAGATCACCTTGCTGGCGCATTCTTCGCGCACCGTGGTGAATATGGTTTCCGAGCAGCGCTGCGACGTGGGCTTCGCCATCCTGTCGATGAACCACCCCAGCACCCACGGCGAGCGGCTGATCACCACCCGGATGGTCTGTGCCTTGCCGGTGGGGCATCGGTTGTGCAGCCAGGAGGTAATCACGCCGCAGGACCTGGCGGGCGAGAGTTTTGTGTCGCACCCGCGCGTGCTGGATTCACGGCTGCAGATCGACGCGCTGTTTGCGTCTTACGGCATCGAGCGCAAGCTCCAGGTCGAGACGCAGGTGTCGTGGAGCATCTGCGCGTTCGTGGAGGCGGGGCTTGGGGTGGCGCTGATCGATCCGATTACGGCGCTGGACTATCACGGGACGGGTGTCTGCTTCCGGATGTTCGAGCCGCTGCTGACGACGGACTTCTCGGTCCTGTTTTCGGCGCAGCGGGTGCCTTCGATCTTGCTGAAGTCATTCGTTACCCATACGCGGGAATTCGCTGTGGCGCGGCTGGATCCGCGGTTGGTGGTGAGTTGAGGGTGGCAACGCAACTTACAATTGCAATTGAGTTGCGTTAATATAGCCGTCCTCGACACAGCCACCGCTTCCACGAATGCGCAAGCATGCGGACTTTGTCCGTCTCGTCTGGGCCATGCTACTGCTCGCTCTCGTCCAATCGTGGGGCGCGGTGACGCACATGCATGCCCTGCCGGAAGCGCGGGCCGCGGCGGTCGCGGTGGACGCTGCTGCGGTTGCCCCGGTCGCAGCCGCAGCAGCGATCGCGGATACAGACGAGGCGCCTGACCACGGCACGACGGATTGCCATTGCCTGTGGTGCTCGCCGCGGCTGCATCTGTTCCTCAGCGTGGCCATCGTCGCGCGGCTGCTCTGCATCGTGCTGCGCCTGCTGTCGCGGGTACGGGTCGATATTCCGGTGCCGACCTGGCGCACCCGCTTCCTTTCCCCACCCCCCTCACGCGCGCCTCCGGCGCTGCACTGCGCCGCCGCCTGACCCTGCGGCGCTGCACCTTCTTCCTTTTCGCCTGATCCCGCTCCCGATGCGTCACGCAATACCGGGAGGCTTCCTCACGTCTGTCGATTTTGTACGGCAAGCCCGGAGCCCGTAGCAAATGCGGCCGGCTGCCGCGAGCTACATGAAGAACAAACAAAACAATCGCTCCGTGCGCCCCATGGCTTGCGCGCTGATCTCGCTTTCCTCGAGCACGCTGAGCCAGGCTGTCTATGCCCAGGCCGATCATCCCGTCCTCCCCGAAGTCAACGTCGTGGCGCAGAACGACGTCAACCTGCAAGGCAAGCGTACCGTGGTGACCACGGACAGCACCGGGCTGCCGGCGGCGGTATCGGTGGTCACGGCCGAGGAGCTGGGCACGATCAACATCGGCCGCGATATCTCCAACATGTTCCGTCGGGTCCCGGGCGTGGTCGCCAACAACATCGACCAGGGCGATACGGGCAACGGCTTCCGCATGCGCGGCTTCGCTACGCAAGGCACGCACGGCGCGGACACCGCGGTGTACGTGGATGGGGTGCCGCAGAACATGCCGTCCAGCCAGGCCGGCGCCGGGCATGGTCCGGCGTTCCTGGAATGGCTCACCCCCGATATGATCGGCCAGATCGACGTCATCAAGGGACCGGTCTCCGCGTTGTATGGCGACCAGAACCGGGCTGGCGCGGTGCCGATCAGCACGCAAGCGGGCGAGGTGCCCTCCAGCATCGGCATCGCGCTGGACCGGTACGAGGGCAAGCGCGCGTCGCTGGTGCTGTCGGGCAGTTATGCGTTCAGGCCCGAGTCGCCGCCGATCCAGTCGTTGTTCGTGTCCGACATCTACCGCACGCACAGCTATCGCTACGACGGCAGCACCGACCGCGACAACGTCTTCTGGAAGCTGTCGACCAGGATCGGCGACGGCGTCTACAGCCTGCGGCTGAACCACTATCGCTCCGAATCGACAGCCGCCGGCTACCTGCTGCTGAGCGACCTGCAGTCGGGCAAGGTGGACCCGCGTTCCACACAGTACGGCTTGCCCGGGTTCGGCAGCGGCAAGCGCTCGATGTTTGCGCTGAACCGCGCGCCGGCGAATGGCCAGGACGGCTGGTACGCCACGCTGTACGGCGAAACCTTCGAGCGCGAACGCGGCATTGCCACCAGCAGCGTGCAGCACACCGTGGGATCGGATGACCGGAACATCTTCGGCGGCCGGCTGGCCAACAACTTCACGTTCGGGGACCGGGCCGCGCTGATGGTCGGCGCCGAAGTGCGTCGGGATCGCGGCGACGCGCAGCGCCAGGTCTGGGTCCGTGGCGTGCCCACGGCGAACTACATCAATGCGCAGAGGCTGGACCTGCTGACCTACGGGCTGTTCGTCCAGGGCCAATTCAAGCCCGTGGATACGGTCAAGCTGACCGGCGGACTGCGGCGCGACTGGTTCGACTACGACATCGTCAACCGCAAGCTGCCGGCGGCCAGCACCGACTATTATGCCGGCGTCACCACGCCGAAGATCGGCGCGGTCTGGTCGGTGCTGCCACGGCTGGACCTGTTCGCCAACGTCGCGCAGGGTTTCCGCTCGCCGGCCGCGGAGCAGATCAGCAGCAGCGGTCCGGTCGGCCCGCTGGGCGCACCCGGCGGGACCATCTACGACGTGTCGCCGTCGAAGGTGAAATCCTACGATGTCGGCTTCACCGCCACGCCAGCCACCGACCTGACCCTCACCGCCGCGGCCTACTACACGCTGAACCAGGACGAGATCGTGGCGCAGCCGGATGGGTCGTACAAATCCGTCGGCGATACCACGCGCAAGGGGTACGAGATGGAAGCACGCTGGCGGCCGCTGCGCGCCGTAGCCCTATACGCCAGCTACGGGCACATCATCCAGGCCGAAGCGAACAGCCCGCTGCCCAACACCGGGGCGCGGCTGTCGGTCCCGCGGCACCAGGTCAAGCTGGGTGCGGAGTACCGCCAGCGGCTGCAAGGCGCGCAACTGACCGTCAATGCCGATGCCTACCTGACCTCGGGCATTCCTTACTACATGGGGACACCGCAGACGCAACTGCGCTTCATGCCGGCCTACACGCGCTTTGACCTGCGTGCGGTGCTGGACTGGAAGCAGTACCAGCTTTCGCTGTTTGCCGTGCTGCAGCCGCACCGGTTCTCGACCGAAGCCGCGTATGGATCGTCGGCGGGGCTGCTGGTCTCGCCACAGCCGAAATGGCAGTTCGGCATGGCCGCGCGTTATTTCTTCTGAACGGGGAGG
The DNA here is from genome assembly GCA_050987995.1 of Ralstonia pickettii. Lineage (GTDB taxonomy): Bacteria > Pseudomonadota > Gammaproteobacteria > Burkholderiales > Burkholderiaceae > Cupriavidus > Cupriavidus pickettii_B. The sequence continues at coordinate 2,622,693 of CP158803.1, read as the reverse complement.
TACAACGATGCTTGAAATCAATGACCTGGTCCTGCGTCGCGACGGGCGCACGGTGGTGAACCGCCTGAGTCTTGCCGTACCGAAAGGCTGCGTCTACGCCTTGCTGGGCGGCAACGGTGCCGGCAAGACCACGACGATCGATGCGACGCTGGGGTTTGTCACGCCAGCCGAAGGCACGGTGCTGGTCGACGGGCTGTCGCCGGCCGCAGATCCCGCGGGGGTCAGGCGGCGCGTCGCCTATCTGCCCGAGAACGTCGCGCTGTATCCCTACCTGTCCGGCCTGGAGAACCTGCACTATTTCTGCGCCATCGGCGGGATCACGCTGTCGCGTGGTGAGGCTTCGGCGCTGCTGGACCGTGTCGGACTGGCCCGCGACGCGCACGGGCGGCGTGTGGCGAAGTACTCCAAGGGCATGCGGCAGAAGGTTGGCCTGGCCATCGCCCAGGCCAAATCGGCGTCGCTGATGCTGCTGGACGAGCCGACCTCGGGGCTGGACCCGGCCGCGGCCGATGACATGGCACGCCGTGTCCGCCAAGCGGCGGATGCCGGCATGGCGGTGCTGATGGCCACCCACGACCTGTTCAATGCCAGGCAGCTCGCCGACCGGATCGGTATCCTGCGCGCCGGCGTGCTGGTGGCGGAGTTCGACGCGCACACGGTCGATCACGAGGCCCTGGCGCTTACCTATCTGGCCTATGCGCGCGGGGAGGGCATCGCGTCATGATCGGGACCGTTGTCATGAAGGAAATCCGCTCGATGGTCAGGGACGGGCGCTATCTGGTGCTGCTGGTCGTCGGCGCCGCGGTATTGGCCGTTGCCCTGATTGCGTCCTTGCAGAAGCAGGTCGCCGTTGCGCGTGAGGTGGCGCAGGTCGCCGCCGCGACACGGCAGCAGTGGGACGACCAGGGCGACAAGCATCCGCATCGCGGCGCGCACTTCGGCTTGTACGTGTTCCGGCCGACCTCGGGGCTTACAGCCATCGAGCCGGGGCTGGGCGACTACTTCGGGCAGGCGCTCTGGCTGGAACCGCATCGGCGCAATCTCGCGCGCTTCGAGCCGGCGCAGGATGCGCTGCCGTCCACCCGATTCGGCGACCTGAGTGCCGGCTTCGTGTTCGCTACGCTGTTGCCGCTGCTGGTGATCGCCGTCACGTTCGATGCGATCAGCGGTGAGCGCCAGCGGGGGGCACTGCGCATGATGCACAGCGTCGGACTCGCGCCCGGCCGTCTCGTCGCCGGCAAGTTCCTGGCGCTGGCCGCGAGCTTTGCCGTTTTTGCGCTGATTCTGGCCATGGTGCCGGTTATCGTGGCTTACGCCGGCGGCGGACCAGAGCACGGCTTCCTGTGGCGGGCGCTGGGGCTGGGTACCGGGTATTTGCTATACACCGCGATCCTGGTCGGGCTGGGCCTGGTGGTATCGGCCTGGGCTGCCGACGGCAGGAGCGCGCTGCTCGGGCTCGTGGGCCTCTGGCTTGCCTTCGTGTTCGTGATTCCGGGAATGGGTGCGGCCGCAGCGCGACAGGCTGTGCCGCTGCCGTCGGCGCAGGCGTTCTGGGCGGCGATCCAGCGCGACTATACGGAGGGCTTGCCGGGCGACGGCAACCTGGCCGCGCGCCAGCAGCGCCATGACGCGGCGCTGCTGGCCCGCTACGGCGCGAGCCGCCTCGAGGAACTGCCGGTGGGCGCGGCCCCGCTGCGACGGCTGGCGCGCGACGCCTATGCCGACCGCGTCCATGCATTGCATTTCGACAGGCTATGGCAACGCTACGCGGCACAGGAGAACGTGATGCGCGCCGCCGCGTTGCTGAGCCCCACGCTGGCGATCCGCAACTTCTCCATGAAGATGGCTGGCACCGATCTCGCGCACCAGCGCGACTACGAAGACGCCGCGGAGCGCTATCGCCGGGCGGTCAACACGGCCATTGATCAGTGGGATGCCAGCCATACGCGCGGGCTGACCTCGTTTGAAGACAAGTACGCGGGCGCGGCGCTCTGGCGCGCCATCGGGCCCTTTGCCTACACCATGCCGCCGGCGTATTTCGCGCTGCGTGCCGCGCTGCCGGAGATCGCGATCCTGTGCTTGTGGTGCGCGCTGGTCGTGGCCGGCCTGTTTTTCTCCCTCCGCAGAATGCAGCCATGAGTGATATGAAACAGACCTTCATCGCGGAATGGCGTCGCTTCTTCGCGGCCGGCGCTGCGCGTTGGGCGATGCTGCTGTTCGCTGCCGCCCTGTGCGCCTGTGCCGTGGCGTCTGGCCTCGGTGCCCGGGCATGGCATGCCAGGTTCCAGCAGCTGGAGGCAAGCGGCCACGCCGCGCCGAGGCTTGCCGAGGCCAAGGCAGCGCCGGCGTCGCCCGACCAGGCTGCCATGGCGGCGTTCCGCTTCGCCAGGTCGGAAGCTCCGGCGGCCTTGCTGCGGCCGGTCGGCGGCCTGGCGCTTGGCAGTGGCTTGTTCGATCTGCTGCCGCCGGCGATCCGCGTCACCGTGGAAAGCCGCCACACGGATGCGCGCAACGAGGAGAAGGTGGCCAATCCGCTGTTGCAGCGCTACGGTACCTTCGATCTGGCAACCGCCATCGCCCTGCTGGTGCCACTTGTGCTGGTATGCCTGTGCGCGGGAATCGTCCAGGGCGAACGCGAACGCGGCACGTGGCGGATGTCCGTGGCCAACGGTGCAGCGGCCGGGCGTGTGCTGGCTGCCGCGATTGCGGTGCGGGCGGGCGCGGTCTGGATGATTGCCGCGCTCGCGTCTGCGCTGGCATTCCTGCTGGACCCGGCGGCGACACTCCTCGCGTATCTGGCATGGATGTTCTGCGTCACCGCGTTCGTCGCATGCTGGAGCGCGGCCAGCGGTGCGCTCAACCTGCTGCCCGGCCCGGGGGCCACGGCGGTGCTGGCGGGGCTGGGCCTGTGGGCCATCGCCACGTTCGGCACGCCGGCCATGATCTCGGCGCTGGCCGATCGCTCGGCGCCGATGCCGTCACGGCTGGCTGCGATCGTCCAGATGCGCACGGCACAGCAGCATGCCGAAACCAGCATGCCGAAGCTGGTGGAGGACTGGTATCGGGCCCATCCTGACTGGCAGCCGGGGACAACCCGCCAGCACACATGGCCGGTCACCTATATGCCGCGCTACCTCGACCAGCAGGCGCGGATCCAGCCGGTCGTGTCCGCGTTCGACCGCGTGCGCGCGACGCGCTTCGAGCAGGCGCAGCGCTGGGCCTGGCTCTCGCCTTCGCTCTCGCTGCTGCTTGCCGCCGACCGGCTGGCGGGCAGCGACGCGCCACGCTATGCCGGCTTCATGGCGCAGGTGGACCGCTTTGAAGCGCAGTGGCGTGCGTTCTTCGTGCCGCGCATCATGAGCTATCGTGGCGTCGCGCCGGGCGAATACCGGGACGCTCCCCGCTTTGCATGGACCGAAGGCGCGCGCGTGCCGGCCTGGCACGGCGGGCTGCAGCAACTGGGCCTGGCCGCGGCGATGCTCGGCCTGATTTTCCTGTTCCGCGCGCGCCTGGCGCGTCCGTAAGCGGATAGCCTTCACTCGATCATGGAATCACGACAACATGCACCCACCGCGATGCTGACCGGCATCGCGTTCACCTGGCCCGGGCAGGAGGCCGCCTGCCTGCGGCTGGACCGGTTCCGCGTGGCCGCCGGCGAACATGTGTTCGTCTCGGGCGCCAGCGGCAGCGGCAAGAGCACGCTGCTGGGGCTGCTGGCGGGCGTGCTGGTGCCTGCGCAGGGGCAGGTCATGCTGAACGGTACGGCGTTGAACCGGCTGACCGGTGCGCAACGCGACCGCTTTCGCGCCGACCATATCGGCATCATCTTCCAGCAGCTCAACCTGCTGCCGTACCTGTCGGTGCTCGATAACGTGCTGCTTGGCTGCAAGTTCTCGGCCCGTCGCCGGCGGCGGACAGCGGAGCAGGGAGGCGGTCCCGCCGCCGCTGCCGCGATGCTGCTGGCACGGCTGGATTTGCCGGAAGCGATCTGGAGCCGGCCGGCGGCGCAGCTATCGGTGGGGCAGCAGCAGCGCGTGGCCGCCGCGCGCGCACTGCTGGGCCGGCCCGAACTGGTGCTGGCCGACGAACCCACCTCGGCGCTCGATGCCGACCGGCAAGACGCATTCATGGACCTGCTGCGGCACGAGTGCAGGGCGGCTGGCGCGAGCCTTGTATTCGTCAGCCATGACGCCAGCCTGATGCCGTCGTTCGACCGGCATGTTGCGCTGCCGGCCGGTATCGTCACGGAGGCGGCATGATGACCCTGACAGGCCTGGCGGCGCGCAGCGCCTGGAGCCGGCGCTACAACCTGTTGCTGATGGTGCTGGCCATTGCGCTGTCGACCGCACTGCTGCTTGGCGTGGAGCGCGTCAGGCATCAGCTTCGCGTCAGCTTTTCGCAGTCCGTTTCGGGTACCGATCTCGTCGTCGGGGCGCGAGCCAGCCCGGTGCAACTGGTGCTGGCCACGGTGTTCCGCCTCGGTGGCGTGCAGCACGACATGAGCTGGGACAGCGCGCAACGGATTGCCGCGCACCCGCTAGTGGCGTGGACCATTCCGGTGTCGCTGGGCGATTCCCATCGCGGCTTTCCGGTGCTCGCCACCTCGGCGGAGTATTTCCGCCATTTTCGCTATGGAGACCAGCGCGCGCTGGAACTGGCCCAGGGCAAGCCGTTCCAGGCGGTGTTCGAAGCCGTGCTGGGTGCCGAAGTGGCCAGACGCCTGCACTATCGCGTGGGCGACCGCATCGTGCTCAGCCACGGCGATACCGATGGACCGTTGGCCGGCCATCATGACCATGCCGACAAGCCGTTCGTGGTCACGGGGATCCTGGCGCCCACGGGAACGCCGGTCGACCGCACCGTGCACATCCGGCTCGATGGCATGGAAGCCATCCACCTGGACTGGCAGGCGGGCACGCCGATGCCGGGGCTATCGATCCCGCCCGACCAGGTCGGCAAGTTCTCGCTGGTGCCCGAGCATGTCACCGGGGTCCTGGTCGGCCTGAAGCTGCGTTCGCGCGTGTTTGCATTGCAGCGTGACATCGCCGGCGATGCGCGCGAGCCGCTGATGGCGGTGCTGCCCGGTGTGGCCCTGGGCGAGCTTTGGCAGATCGTCAGTATCGGTGAGAAGGGTTTGCTGCTGATGTCCGCGTTGATCGTCGTAGTGGGTCTTGCCGGACTGGCATCGTCGATCCTGGCCGCGCTGGGCGAGCGGCGGCGCGAGCTGGCTGTGCTGCGCGCGGTGGGCGCGCGGCCGATGGACCTGCTGGTCCTGCTGGCGATGGAAGGAATCCTGCTGATGCTGGCAGGTACACTTGCCGGTTACCTGCTGCTGACGGCGCTGAGCATTGCGCTGGCGCCGTGGCTCGAAGCCAGCCTCGGCATGGCGCTGCCCGTGGCATGGCCGCACGCGAGCGAGTTGCCGCTGCTGGCGGCGATCATTGCCGCCGGCGCCATCGCCTCGCTGTTGCCTGCGTGGCGGGCATACCGGCTCAGCCTGCACGACGGGCTGACGCCATCTACCTGAGGGTCGTATGAGAAGACAAGCGGGGCGCGTATCGGCGCCGGTGCTGGCCACGATCGGCATTGTCGGGGTTGTGCTGTGCACCGGCCTCGCGCACTGGCTGCTGTCGCGGGACGAAGTGGTAAAGGAAAAGACCGTGCCGGACACGTACGCGGTCGGCCAGACCCTGACGCCTCCACCGGCGTCCTCGCCAGCGGCCGGTGCGGATGCCACATATCGCGAAATCGCCTGGCAAGACTTGCTGCCGAAAGCGTGGGATCCGATGGCGCCGTTCAAGGGCCTTCGGCTCCAGGACATGGCGGACGATGACCCCCGCGCTCAGGCCGCCCTCGGCAAGGCGCGGCAATACTGGCGTGACGCGCCGGTCGAGCCGGCAATGGATGGCGTGGCGGTGCGACTGCCGGGCTTCGTGGTGTCGCTGGACGGGGAGGGCGAAGCCATCCGCGAATTCCTGCTGGTGCCGTACTTCGGCGCCTGCATCCATGTGCCGCCGCCGCCGCCAAACCAGGTCGTCCACGTTCGCGCCGGCAAGCCGTTGGACGGGTTGCGGACGATGGATACCGTCTGGGTCAGCGGCACCATGCGCGTGGAACGCGCCGAAACCATGATGGGTGACGCAGGGTATGCCATCAACGTTGCCCGCGTCGAACCCTATCAGCCCGCACCATGATCTGCATGCCAAGCTGCGAGGCGTCAGCGCCCGGCCGTGGGCGGTTCCCACCCGCGCCGAGTGATGCGAGCCGGGTCGTGAAGTCTGCCTGCGATGCCTGGCTTCGCCGGTGCTGCAGTGGCGATGCCCTCCCTGGCGGCATGTGTGCATCTGGCGATACCCACCGGGCGTTCGCCCGGGGTCAGCGATGGTGCATGCCAGCCACCCGCTCATGGATGCTGTATTCAAGCCATCTGCGAACGCAATGGAGGGCAAGGCCACACGGGCTCCTTGCTTGCATACGGCAATACCAGCTTCTAGGATCCAATAAGTAGATTGCCGGCCGACAATCCTTCCCTCCCCTCCCTCTGTGCAACCGCGTTCACCGGGTTCCGAACTCGGAAATCCATCAAGGAGTTAGCGCCATGGCTGACTGCCCTCTGCAACACCCCACCAATCACCCTCACCAGCACGGGCCCAATTGCGGCCACCTCGCCGTGCGTCATGAGGGACATGTTGACTATCTGCATGACGGCCACCTCCACAACATGCACGGCGATCACATCGATGAGCACGTGCTTGCAATAAGCGACACCAATCCTGATCGGTGTACCCCCAACCATCAGTGCGGCGGCCATGACCCGAACCACAGGCACGGCCCTGGCTGCGGCCATGAGGCCGTACCGCACGGCGACCATGTAGACTATTTGGTTGGCAATCATCTGCATCACCCCCATGGGGATCATTGCGATGACCATGGCCCATTGTTGCTCGCCTGATATCACTGCATGGAGATAAGCCGAGCAAGATCAACAAAGAGAGACGCGCCGCTTGCTTGCTGTTCGTTCCGGCGGTAACCGCACTCTCTCCCGCCGGCGCTGCCCATGGCTCCTCGCCCGACGTGGAGCCGGGACCGCGCGCCGCATCAGCTTCGCGCGAGCAACGGGCCGATCCAGGATATCCGTGGCGCGCGGGGCGCAAGTGCAAGTATTACGAGCCCGCCGACATTCGTGTGCCGGTGCTGCTCGTCCACGGCGCGTGGGGCATCGACGTGCCGATCGGCCTTGCGCAGGCGCTGTTCCTCGAACTCAGGAGCGCTCCATACCGTCAGTGGGCTGAAATCGGCGAAGCCACCCACCTTGTTCTGCTCGGGAAGAATCGGTTGCTCGCGTTTCTGGCAATCCGGGACTTCTACGATCGCGCTTTTCAGGGAGAACCAGGGAAGCGATAGCTAGCGCGCTGGCGACGCTTCGCCGTGGCCACGGTCTGCATGGCAAGCTTGTGGCCATCGGGCACCTTGATGGCGTCCGCCACCGGCATGGGGGCGGACATCGTGTCCGAGCGGTGCATGGTGCCGCCGCAGGCCGCCAGCAAGAGGCAGGCCGATACCGGAGTGAAAAGGGAAGTGCGGATCATGGTGTGGCTCCTGAAGTGTCGGGGTTCAACGCCAGCCGTCGGGGCTGTACAGGCTCTACACGCCAGAAGCGCGTTTGGATGCAGCCGGATCAAAAAATTCTGTCAATCGAAGGAGGAACCCATCATGCGTGGTGCGCGGAAGATCGCGGGTCTGATGTTGTGCCTGCTGCTGGGCGCGGGGAGCGCCGGCGCGGCGAGCGTGGAAACCTATGCCGGGTTGTGCGATGCCTCGGCTGGCTTTGCGCTCGGCGCCAATCACTTCGTGGTGGTGGACAACGAGCACAACGTGCTGACCCTGTACAAGACCGGGCAGGCGCGGCCGGTTCGGGTCTTTCCGCTGCACGCCTTCCTCGGCACCGACGAGGATGACGATTCCGACCTCGAGGCCGCAGCGGTGGTGGGTGACCGCGTCTACATCGTCTCCTCGCATGGGCGGACGTCCGGGGGCAAGGAAAAGGGAAGGCGCCATCGATTCTTCGCGGTGGACATCGATCCGGCACGGCTGTCGGTATCGCCGGTGGGCAAGCCGTACAAAAAGCTGCAGCGAGATCTGCTGGCAACACCGGCGCTGGACGATCTGCGGCTGAAGGCAGCCGCGAAGCTGCCGCCCGAGCAGCGTGATGGCTTCAATATCGAAGGGCTGGCCGCCGCGGACAGCGGGCTGCTGATCGGTTTCCGCAATCCGCTGGTCGGCGGCAAGGCGATCCTCGTGCCGCTGGACAACCCCGCTGCCGTGATCAAGGGCAAGACCGCGCGCTTTGGCGCGCCGATCCTGATTGACCTCGGCGGCCGAGGCATTCGTGGTATCGAGCGGGTGGGCAAGGAATACGTGATCGCCGCCGGGCCGGTGGCCGACGATGGGACGTTTGCGCTGTACCGGTGGTCTGGCGCCAGCACGGATGCGCCCGTGGCATTCGGTACGGACGCCATCGCCGGCATGAAGCCCGAGGGCCTGTTTGAGCTGCCGGGCACGACGGCTGTCCGCATCCTCAGTGACGACGGCGATGTGCGGTACGGCGAGCGAGTGTGCAAGGATGTGCCGGCCGCCCGCAAGCAATTCCGCAACGTCGTCGTCACGCCATAGGCATCAGCCCGGTACGCCGGCCGCCTGCAGTGTCAGCTTGGCCACGGTTCGCCATTCTGGTGGCGCACGGCCGCTTCTCGGCCAACTCGGTCATCGATAAATCTTGGGCCGAGTGACTCAAACCGACCCTCTCCGGACCCTTAGACGAATTTTGCGAACGTCTGTACCCAGTTCAAAGCGGCGGCTCCTGTCGGTACCGGCCATATTCACAAAGAATAACCCTGCTGCGGACATTTCCGTACGGATGCTGCCGAGCTCGTCGTCGTTCTCTACCGAGCCACACGTACAGCTTCTGCATGGAAGCGCACAAGAAAATGTTTGATGAGAACCCCGCGAGCTATCTCGCCGGATAAAAAAAACGCCAACCAGTATGGGTTGGCGTTTTGCTTGGGATATTACTGGTATCAGAACTGGTTCATGGTGTTGTCTTTACCCGCCGCTTTCAGGGCCGCTTCGCCGCTGAAATACTCCTTGTGGTCGTCGCCGATGTCCGAGCCGGACATGTTCTGGTGCTTGACGCAGGCGATGCCCTGACGGATTTCCTTACGCTGCACGCCAGCCACATAACCCAGCATGCCCTGGTCGCCGAAGTATTCCTTGGCCAGGTTGTCGGTCGACAGTGCGGCGGTGTGGTAGGTCGGCAGCGTAATCAGGTGGTGGAAGATACCTGCTTCGCGCGACGCGTCGGCCTGGAAGGTCCGGATCTTTTCGTCGGCGAGCATCGCCAGTTCGGTCTGATCGTATTCCACGCTCATCAGCTGGGCGCGGTCGTATGCCGACACATCCTTGCCCGCGGCCTTCATCGCGTCATACGCCTGCTGGCGGAAGTTCAGGGTCCAGTTGAACGACGGGCTGTTGTTGTACACCAGCTTGGCGTTCGGGATGACTTTGCGAATCTCGCTGACCATGCCGCCGATTTGGGCGATATGCGGTTTTTCGGTTTCGATCCAGAGCAGGTCAGCGCCGTTCTGCAGTGCGGTGACGCAATCCAGTACGCAGCGCGCTTCGCCTGTGCCGGCGCGGAACTGGAACAGGTTGCTAGGCAGGCGCTTAGGACGCAGCAGCTTGCCGTCGCGCTTGATGATGACGTCACCATTGCCCAGTGCGTCGGCCGACAATTCTTCGCAATCGAGGAAGGCATTGTATTGGTCGCCCAAGTCGCCTGGCGTGTTGGTCACGGCGATCTGCTTGGTCAGGCCGGCGCCCAGCGAGTCGGTACGGGCCACGATGACGCCGTCGTCCACGCCCAGTTCCAGGAAGGCGTAGCGGATGGCGCGGATCTTGGCCAGGAAGTCCTCGTGCGGCACGGTGACCTTGCCATCCTGGTGGCCGCACTGCTTCTCGTCGGACACCTGGTTTTCGATCTGAATGCAGCATGCGCCCGCTTCGATAAACTGCTTGGCCAGCAGGTAGGTTGCTTCGGCGTTGCCGAAACCCGCGTCGATGTCCGCGATAATGGGCACGACGTGGGTGACGTGGTTGTCGATTTTTTCCTGGATGGCGGCCTTGGCAGGGCCAATGGCCGCGTCCAGCTCGCGGAACAGACCGCCCAGTTCACGGGCGTCGGCCTGGCGCAGGAAAGTATACAGCTCGCGGATCAGCGCGCTGACGGAGGTTTTTTCGTGCATCGACTGGTCCGGCAGCGGGCCGAACTCGGAGCGCAGCGCGGCCACCATCCAGCCGGACAGGTAAAGGTAGCGACGGTCGGTGCTGTTGAAGTGCTTCTTGATGGAGATCATCTTCTGCTGGCCGATGAAGCCGTGCCAGCAGCCCAGCGACTGGGTGTACTTCGACGAGTCGGCATCGTAGGCGGCCATGTCGGCGCGCATGATCTTGGCGGTGTACTTGGCGATGTCCAGGCCCGTTTTGAACTTGTTCTGGGCACGCATGCGGGCGGCATACTCGGGATTGATGGCATTCCACGCGCTGCCGTGGTTCTCTTTCAAACTGGCAACTGCCTTGATGTCGTCTTGATACTGGGCCATGAGAATTTCCTAAGAATAAAGCGCGTTTGAAAAAATAGTTGAGCGTGCAGACGGATGTCGAGGCAAGCAGCGTGGGGTCATTGTAGGACCTTTTTGATGCGTCGCGGCCATGTCTTATATAAGACATAAGAGTTGATTTTTCCTTATTTTTCAATGAGATAGATGGAAAATTTCACGATGTGGAACACCTTTTCAAAAAACGAAAAGTCTCGCTGGGGGAAACATGGAGTGAATTCCGCAATGTGAAACGAGCTTTCAGTTGCCGGAGGCAGGGGCAAGCACGGATGGCTCGAGCAACGATAGCTGGGGGATTTTGCAGACGTCTGTTCCGACGAGCAGTGTTATGAGCCGGCGCAGCAACGTGTGGCTGTCTTCGTGTCCGCTTCGGTCATTCGATCACGAGCGATGATCGTCGGAAACTGGCCGCAAAGCGTCGTTCGCTGTGCCGGGACGCGCAGAAAGAAGAACCGCAGTTCACCCAAATGCGGTTCTTCCATCATGCAAAAGCACTAACCTCTCTCAAGGTTGCCCGTACACCGGCAGCGTCAGGCACTCGACTCACTCCACCGGACAAAGCGCCTCAGCCGTCTGATCGCACGCGCGTGTGGCTATGGCTCGCCTGAGCGGCCATCAGGTGGTGTCGGCCGGGTTGCTACGCCCGGTCACCGCTGTTTCGGTGATGGCTCCGGTGTTCCCAACTCTGCCGCACATGGCGATCAGAGGGTTCGCAATCTTCCGGCGCCACCGCGCGCCGCCAGCACCTTGCTTACGTCGACCTCGTACTCGCCTTGCGCGCCGATCCGCCGGCGCGTTGCGACGTCGACGATGGCTGCGTGTAGGCAATCTCCAGCCGATACGCCAGCGCCAGGAACAACGATTGCGCCAGGCATAGCGTGCTCGTCAGCGAGCGGAACCCGAAGGTGGCCGCGTCCTGCACCGGCAGCAATACCTGCGCATGGTCGGCGAGCGGGCTCAGCGGACTATCGCTGATGGCTACGATGCGCGCGCCGCGTTCGGCGGCGTCCTGCACCGCCAGCAACGTTTCCTGCGCATAAGGCTCGAACGACACCGCGATCATCACGTCGCCGGGCCTGAGCGCCCGCAACTGTCCCTGCTGCATCTGGCCGAGGCCGTTGAGCCACTGGATCGGCTTGCCGGTGTGCTGCAACGCGTAAGCCAGGTAGGCGCCAACGGGGAAGGCCCGGCGCGAGGCCATCAGCCAGACCGAAGGCGCATCCACCAGCATCTCCACCGCCTGCTCGAACGGCAGGTCGGCCGCGCCGCGCTGCAATGCCTCCAGGCTTTCGATGCTGCCCGCGATGACCTCCTGCGCGATACCGCTGGCCGACAGCGGCCCCTCGCTGGTGCGGATCAGGTCCCGCAGCCGGTCCTGGTAGTTCGGGTTGGGCGCCAGCTGGCGCGCGGCGCTGTCACGGAACAGGCGCTGCATCTGCGAGAAGCCCGAGAACCCGAAATGCTTGGCGAAGCGGATGATCGCGGACGGCTGCACGTCGCATTGCCGGGCGATGTCATTGACCCCGTCCAGCACCAGCCGCTCACGGTTTTTCTCCACGTATTGCGCGATGGCCTTGAGCTGCTTGCTGAGCGCGGGGAAACCGCTCTGCATGGCGGCAAGGAAGGCATCGGCGTTGGGGTAAGGTTGGTCAGTGCTCATGGATGAGGTTCAGAAAAGCGTGTGCGGCCGGGACGGCCGGACGCGGCCGGCTCCAGGGCATAATAGAAAATAATTTCGCACAAACAAAAAAACAGAACAAAATTTCTACGATTCGGCTATGATGCGCTCACCTGAGGGTGGTTTCCAGTCCGTCCCTCGACCGTTGCCTACCGGCGGCGCCTGACCCGAATACAGATTACGCATGCGAACTCAAACTTTTCCCGCCGACCGGGACTTCGACGTTGCCTGCCTCGGCCGGCTCGCCGTCGACCTCTATGCCCAGCAGATCGGTTGCAGCCTGGAAGCGGCAAGCACCTTCGCCAAGTACCTTGGCGGCTCGTCGGCCAATATCGCGTTCGGCACCGCGCGGCTCGGCCTGCGCTCGGCCATGATCTCGCGGGTGGGCAACGAACAGAACGGCCGCTTCCTGCTCGACACGCTGCGCCGGGAAGGCTGCGACGTCAGCCAGGTGCAGATCGACCCCGCGCGTCTGACCGGCATGGTACTCCTGGGCATCAAGGACCAGGACACCTTCCCGCTGCTGTTCGCCCGCGAAAACTGCGCCGACATGGCGCTGGACGCCGAGGCGATCGACGCCGACTTCCTGGCCCGCTGCCGCAGCCTCGTCATCACCGGCACGCACCTCAGCACGCCGGGCGTGCTGGCTGCGTCGCGGCGCGCCCTCGATATCGCCGGGCGCCACGGCGTGGTGCGCGTGCTCGACATCGATTACCGGCCGGTGTTGTGGGGCCTGACCGGCAAGGGCGACGGCGAGACCCGCTATATCGGCAACGCCGAAATCAGCCGCCATTTGCAGGCGCAGCTTGGCGCGTTCGAGCTGATCATCGGTACGGAAGAGGAATGGATGATCGCAGGCGGTGCGGAAGACCTGCTCGCCAGCCTGCGCCGCGTACGCGAGTGCACCGATGCCACGCTGGTGGTCAAGCGCGGGCCGCTGGGCTGCTCCATCGTGCAGGGCGAGATTCCGGCGAGTATCGATGACGCGCTCACCGTGGAGGGCGAGCGTGTCGAAGTGCTCAATGTGCTGGGTGCGGGCGATGCTTTCGCTTCGGGCCTGCTGTCGGGCCTGCTGCGCGGCAAGGACTGGCGCGAGTCGGCCGCCATCGCCAACGCCTGCGGCGCGATCGTGGTGTCGCGCCATGGCTGCGCCCCGGCCATGCCGACGCCCGCCGAACTTGCGCACTGGTTCTCCGGCAACCGCCATCCGCGGCCCGACCAGGATGCGCAGCTCGCGCATCTGCACCGCGTGTCGGTGCCTCGCGCGCAATGGCCTGAGCTGTACGTGCTGGCCTATGACCATCGATCCCAGTTCGAGGACCTGGCGCGCGCCGCCGGTGCCGACCTCGGCCAGATTCCGGTGCTCAAGCGACTGATCAACGAAGTCGTGGCGGAGGTGGAGAACGACGCCGGCTGCCGCGGCAAGATCGGCGTGCTGATCGACGGCCGGCTGGGCGAGGCCGCGCTGCACGACGCCACCGGTCGCGGGTGGTGGGTGGGCCGTCCGATCGAATTGCCGGGTTCGCGGCCGCTGCGCTTCGACGGTACGCGCTCGCTTGCCTCGGACCTGGCGCACTGGCCGCGCGAGCAGGTAGTCAAATGCCTGGTCTTCTATCACCCGGACGATCCGGAGGTGCTGCGCGCGGAGCAGGACGAACAGTTGCGGGTAGTGTGGGAAGCCACGCGCCATAGCGGCCATGAGTTGCTGCTCGAAGTGATCCCGCCCAGGGATACGCTGGCGGCGAACGACGAAGGACAGGCCGTGGTCGGCGCGATCCGCCACTTCTATGACATCGGGCTCAAGCCGGAATGGTGGAAGGTCGGCGCGATGTCCGCGCGCCAATGGCAGGCGCTGGACGCGCTGGTGCAGGAGCGCGATCCATGGTGCCGCGGTGCCGTGATCCTCGGGCTGAGCCAGCCGCTCGAACAACTGGTGGCGAGCTTCGCGCAGGCGACCACGCCACTGGTCAAGGGCTTCATGATCGGTCGCACGGTGTGGGCCGATGCCAGCCTCGCGTGGCTGCGCAAGGAGATCGATGACGCCGCGTTCCGCCGGCAGGTGGCCGCGAACTTCCGTCGCCTGATTGCGGGCTGGCAGGGCAGCCGGGCGGCGGTGCGGGCCGGGGCCGCAGTCGCGGAGCAGGGGGCGCAATGAACCGCGCAGACGCTATGCAAGATCGACCCAGCGTTGCCAATGCGCGGCCGAACCTGCTCGTCAAAGGCCAGGCCGCGGGGCGGGTGATCGTCGACATCACGCCGCAGTCGGCCGGTTGGACGCACGTGGGATTCAAGGCATTGCGGCTCGATGCCGGCGAGGCGGAGTCCTTCGCCACTGGGGCACGCGAGCTGTGCGTGACGGTGCTGTCCGGGCAGGTCGACGTGCATGTCGGCGACGAGCGCTACTCCGCGCTGGGCAGCCGCCAGTCCGTCTTCGACGACCAGTCTCCCTATGCCGTCTACGTGCCGCCGGGACGCGAGGTCCGCATCGACGCGCGTGGTGCGGCCGAGGTGGCGCTCAGCACGGCGCCTGCGCAGGGCCGCCTGCCGGCGCGGGTGATCGAGCCGGGCCAGATGCGCCGCAGCGTGCGGGGCGAAGGCGCCAACACGCGCTATGTCTGCGACATCCTGCCCGAAAGCGAGCCGGCCGAGGGGCTGCTGGTGGTGGAAGTCATCACGCCATCGGGCCATTCCTCCAGCTATCCGCCGCACAAGCATGACAGCGCGGGCGCCGCGGAAACGGCGCTGGAAGAAACCTATTACCACCAGCTCAATCCGGCGCAGGGATTCGCCTTCCAGCGCGTGTACACCGACGACCGCAGCCTGGACGAGGCGATGGCCGTGGAGCACCGCGACACCGTGCTGGTGCCGCGTGGCTACCACCCTTGCGCCGCGCCGTACGGTTACGACCTCTATTACCTCAACACGATGGCCGGGCCCGAGCGGCGCTGGGCGTTCAGGAACGATCCGGCCCACGAGTGGATGCTCGCGCGCTGAACACCGCTGCCTGCGGCGGCCAGACGCAATACCCGCAATACGACAAAGAGGGAACGCCCTGATTCCCGATATCCAGGAGACAACACCATGAAGCGCATGTTTGCCCGCGTTCTTGCCAGCACCGCGCTGGCCGTCGGTTGCGCCGCCGGCGCGCACGCCCAGGCCTTTCCCAGCCAGCCGGTCAAGTGGATCGTGCCCTACGCACCAGGCGGCACCACCGATGTGATTGCCCGCGGTCTCGCGGTCAGGATGGGCCAGGACCTGGGCCAGCCGGTGGTGGTGGAGAACCGCCCCGGCGCCGCCAGCATCATCGGCGCCACCGCCATCGCCCGCTCGGCGCCGGATGGATATACCGTCGGCACCGCCGATTCCGGCACGCTGGCCTTCAATCCCGCGATGTACGCTTCGCTCAGCTACGACGCGGACAAGGACTTCACCTTTATCGGCGGGTTGGGGCGCATGCCGCTGGTGCTGGCCGTGCATCCGTCCTTCCCGGCGCGCGACCTCAACGAGTTCCTGGCGCTCGTGCGCAAGACGCCGGGCAAGGTGTCGTCGGCCTCGTCCGGCCCGGGCTCGCCCTTGCATGTCGCCCTCGAGTTGTTCAAGCAGCGCACCAGGACCGACATCCTGCACGTCCCTTACAAGGGATCGTCTCCCGCGCTGCAGGACCTGATGGCAGGGCAGGTGCAGTCGATGTTCGTCGACCTGCCGCCCAGCCTGTCGCTGATCCGCAGCGGCAAGATCCGCGTGCTGGCGGTGGCCACGCCAAAGCGCCTGGCCATCCTGCCGGACGTGCCGACCATGGCGGAGGCCGGCCTTGCCGGTTTCGAGGCGTACGCGTGGCAAGGCTTTGTTGGGCCGGCGAAGCTGCCGGCTCCCGTAGTGACGCGCCTGAACAAGGAACTGGTGGCGGCGCTGCAGCATCCCGAAACCCGTACCAAGCTCGAAGAGCTGGGCATCCAGCCGATGCCGATGTCCGTGCAGGAGTTCACCCAGTTCACCCGCAGCGAGCAGAAGCTCTGGTCCGGCGTGATCAAGGCAGCCGGCATCCGGCTGGACTGACACGGTCACCTCGACCACCTCGAACATTTCCCGCCAGAGTACTCAGGCAACGTCACCAGCAAACAGGGTTCCTCCATGAGTCAACCGCATCCCCAACGACGCGCCGCGCTGCGCGCCATCGCAGCCCTTGCCGCCACGGCGGCATGCCCCGCCTTCGCGCAGAGCGGCGCCTATCCATCCCGTCCGATCGAGCTGATCGTGCCGTTCGCGCCGGGCGGCGGCACCGACGTGCTGGCCCGCGCCTTCGCCGAGGCGGCGCGCAAGCACCTGCCGCAGAGCATCGTAATCCTGAACAAGTCGGGGGCCAGCGGCGCGGTAGGGTGGTCCGACCTGGTCAGTGCCGCCCCCGACGGCTACCGGCTCGCGGTCATCACGGTGGAGCTGACGATGATTCCGCATCTGGGTCTGGCCAAGTTCACCGCCGATGACATGATTCCCATCGCGCGCCTGAACGCTGACCCCGCCACCATCGCCGTGCGCGCCGATTCGCCGTACCAGACCATCGAGCAGTTGCTGGCCGCGGCACGCAAGCAGCCCGGTGAGGTACGCGTGGGCAACGCCGGTCCGGGCTCGCTGGGGCATCTGTCGGCCGCCGCGCTCGAAGACAAGACCGGCGTCAAGCTCAGCCATGTGCCGTTCCGCGGCGCCAATCCCGCGGTACTGGACCTGCTAGGCGGTCATATCGAAGCGGTGGCGGTCACCCCGGTCGAGGTGGCGACCTATGTGGCCGCCGGCAAGATCCGCCCACTGGCCGTGATGTCGGAAGAGCGCATCAAGGCGGGCTGGGAGAGCGTGCCCACGCTGAAGGAACGCAACGTGGACCTGGTGATCAACGGCTGGCGCGGCATCGCGGCCCCGAAGGGCACGCCACCGGAAGTCATCGCCGTGTTGCGCACCGCCATCGGCAAGACGATGCAGGATCCCGCGTTGCGCCAGACCATGGCCAAGCAGAACATGGGCGAGGGCTACCTCGACGAGCCCGCCTTCAAGCGCGTCATCGCGCGCGACAACGCCACCTTCAAACAGCTCATTACCCGCCTCGGCATCAAGACGTGATGTCCGCTGGCGCACCCAGCTTCATCGTTCCCGCCGCGCTCGCCACTGAGAGACGCTGCAGCCAAAGTTCCCGCTAAACCAGCGCGAGAAGGCGCTCAGGGACGAGAAGCCGAGCAGTGTCGCCACTTCGGAGAGCGGACGCTCGCGATTCTCGATATACCGTGTGGCCAGGTCGACCCGCACCGCATTGACGACCCTGGAATAGTTTTCACCGTATTGCTCAAGGTGATGGTGCACGGTCCGACGGTCCACACCCAGTTGCTGCGCCACGCGCTCGACCGAGCAGACGCCCAATGGGAGCATGGCAATCACCAGTTGCCGCACCTTGTCGGGCATGCTGGTGTCGGACTGCGCAAGCATTGTGTCGAGATACCGTCGCACCTGGTGCGCCATGGCCGGTTCATACGACGGCAACGGCACGTCCAGGTCAGCGGCCCGGCATACGATGCCGTCGAAATCCTGGTTGAACAGAACTGGCATGCCGAACACGCGCATGTGTGTGACGGTGCTGGCTGGCGCGGCGTGCGTAAAGCAGACGCTGCGCGGCTTCCACGAGGGCCCCAGGAAGAGCTGCAGAAGCCGATACAGCACCCCGACCATCAACTCCTTGGACTGGCGCAACGAGCCGGGAACGCCGTTCAGCACTTCCTCCCGGATCATGACAAGGCCCTCCGCCTCCTCGATGCGCATCGCCAGCGCCTCGTTGTGCAACCGCAGGTAGCGGGCCATGGATTCGACCGCCTTGCGCAAGGTGGGCTCCTCCCGCACCGCGAAGGCCAGCGGGCCAAGGTTGGCAAGCTGGCGCGTCTCGGCCATGCGCAAGCCGAAGTCCTCGACGTCTGCCGCATGCGCGGAGGCCTCCAGCAGGCTGGCTACCGCTTCGGCCGGGATCTTGATGTCGTGGTCCAGCAACGCGTAGCGGCTGATCCCTGCGGCACTCAAGTGCTGATATGGATCCAGGCCTAGAGCGCGTGCAACCTCGACGTAGTTGGTGAGGCTGGCGCTGCGTAAAAGGTAGGACATCGCGTTTTCCCTGAATCTCCCAAAATGTAAATTCAATCTCCCAAATCGTCAAATGGGAATTGGTGGTTGGCCAATACTTCGGGTGTCGCGCCGCACCCCCTTGTAGACGGCAACGATTCGAAGGAGACGATGATGAGTAGTGAGAAGAACCGCCCGGCCGAGCCTAGCCCCACGCCAGTCTGCGATCAGATGCGGGCCACGGGGAACTGGAACCCTGCCTGGGACGCCTTCGCCGAACTGGACCCGCTCTGGGCCGAGAAATTCATGGGGATGGGCGTGCATCCCGTTGTCTCCGGCGTGCTCGAGCCGAAGGTGCTGGAGTTTCTCGCTATCGCAGTGGACGCGTCGTGCACCCATATGTACGCGCCGGGCACGCGCCGTCACATCCGCAAGGCGCTCGAACTTGGCGCCACCAAGGAAGAAATCACCGCCGTGCTGCAGGCAGTCAGCGTGCTGGGAATCCACACCAGCAGCCTGGGAGCGCCAATTCTTCTCGAAGAGCTGGCCGCCATGCAACGGGAACGCGCTGCCGACGACCGCGTCGCCGCCTGAAGGCCATCCCCGGATCCACCCACATTCTCAAAGAGGAAGACAAGACATGCATTTCCTAGACGACTCCCTGCTGCCCGAAAACCAGGAAAAGCTCGTGATCCAGGTCGCGCCCTATGGCCCGCAGTGGATCCCGGGTGATTCGGATGACATTCCCGTCACCATGGACGAGCAGGTCCAGAAGGCAGTTGACTGCTACAACGCCGGCGCGACCGTGCTCCACGTGCATGTGCGCGAGGCCGATGGCAAGGGCAGCAAGCGCCTGTCCATGTTCAACGAAATGCTGGCGCGCCTGCGCGAGGCGGTGCCGAAGATGGTGCTGCAGGTGGGCGGTTCCATCTCCTTCGCCCCCGAGGACGAAGGCCAGGCTGCCCAATGGCTCACCGACGACACGCGCCACATGCTGGCCGAGCTGACGCCGCGTCCTGACCAAGTGACGATCGCCATCAACACCAGCCAGATGAACATCATGGAGCTGATGACGCCCGCTGACGTGGCCGGCACTTCGCTGACCAATCCGGCGATACAGGCGGCTTACAACGACATGATCGTGCCGTCCAACCCCACGTGGCATGTGGAACACCTGAAGCGGCTGACCGCCGCCGGCATCCAGCCGCACTTCATGCTCGGCAACCTGACCCAGTTGGAAACGGTTGAGCGCCTGATCCGCCGCGGCGTGTACACCGGGCCGCTGGTCCTGAACTATGTGGCGATCGGCGGCGGCGCGGCCGGCCTGCATCCGGCCGACATGATGGAGTTCGTGCGCCGCACCCCGGATGGCGCTGTGCTGACGCTGGAGACGCTCAATCGCAATGTGGTGCCGATGAACACCATGGCCATCGCCATGGGCCTGCACGTGCGGGTCGGCATCGAAGACACGCTGTTCGGGCCGGATGGCAAGCGCGCCACTTCCGTGCAGCAGATCGAGAAGATGGTGTGCATTGCACGCGAGCTTAACCGCGAGGTCGCCAGCGGCGAAGACGCACATCGCATCTACCAGACCGGTACGTACTGGAACAGCACCGACGAGACGCTGCGGCACCTCGGCATGACGCCGAACCGGGCACCCGCACAGCGCGGCATTCCGCTGCGCAAAGCAGCCTAGCAAAAATGAATCGGGGCGGCGCGCGGCAGCGTACCGCGTCCGCCCCCGGGGCGCTGTAGGGCGCTACTGGGCGCAACGATCAGTCCCCCAAGGAGACAAAAGATGTTCTGGAAAAAAAGTCCTTCCACCGTCCTGGCAGGCCTGCTTGTGATCCACCTGCTGGCGCACGTCGATCGCAATATGCTGCTGGGTTTCTCGCCGCAAATCATTGCGGATCTCAATATCAGCAACGCACAGTATGGCTTCCTGGTCGGCGCCGTCTGGGTCCTGAGTTTCGGATTCATGGCCCTGTTCATGGGGTCGCTGGCCGACCGCTTCAGCCGCACGCGGGTCATCGCTGCTGGTGTATTGATCTGGAGCGCATGCACGTGGGCCTCCGGGCATGCCCAGAGTTTTGAACAAATGGTCGTGGCGCGTTTCTTTGTCGCCAGCGGCGAAGCCGCGCTGGTGCCGGCGGCAGTGGCGTTGCTTGCCGAGCTGTTCTCCGCGAAGCGCCGCAGCTCGGCCATGGGCGTCTTCTTCATGGGCATTCCGCTGGGCGTCGGCTGTAGCTTCCTGCTCGCTGGCACCTTCGGTGCCGAGCATGGCTGGCGTACCACCTTCTATGCACTGGGCCTCATCGGCGTGGTCATCGCGGTGCTGCTCGCCTTCCTGAAGGATGACCGCAGCCAGCTCCCGCCGCACGAGCGGGGCGCGCCCTTCGGGCAGCAGATGCGCTCGGTGCTGGGAACTATTCATGATCGTCCGGCGCTGCTGCTCATCATCATCGGCTTCGTGCTGGTGCACATGATCTTTGCCGGGCTCGCCTTCACGCAACTGTGGCTGGTCAAGGAGCGCGGCATGGACGCCGCCGGAATCGCCACCCGTATCGGCATGCTGCAGCTTGGGTTCGGCGCGCTCGGTTCCCTCGTGGGCGGCGTCATCGGCGACAGCCTGGCACGGAAGTTTCGCGGCTCCCACGCCTCGCTGATGACCTTGCTGGTCATCCTGTGCGCGGCACCGATGATCGCCTACCGCTTTGCCGCCCCCGGCTCGGCCATTTTCTATATCGGCATGTGCGCGGGCTTCTTCCTGCCGCTTGCGTTGTACGGTCCGGTCAATGCCGCCATCATGAGTATGGTGCCCCAGCAGACACGCTCGACGGTGACTGGCTTCACGATGCTGTGCATAAATGTGTTCGCGGTCGCCATCGGCAACCTGGCCGTGGGCTGGGCGATCGACTTTCTCGATGCGCACGGCGTGCAAGCGCCGCTCACCCAGGTGGTGCTGGCAACCGATGTGATCGCGATCAGTTCGGCGCTGTTCTTCGCGTTGGCCGCGCGCGCCTCGCGCAGTGTGCCCTTGACGGGAAGCATCGTGCAAGGTGCGAGCCAGGGATAGGGAGGGCTTCAGCATGAGCACCAACTTGCAAGGCCGGATCGCACTGGTCACGGGCGCCGGGCGGGGACTTGGCAGCGCCATTGCCAAGTCCCTGGCCAGGGCCGGCGCGCAGGTCGCCATCTGCGACATCGACGTGCCGGCCCTGGAACAGACGCGCGCTGCCGTGGAAGCGGCGGGAGCACCGTGCCTGGCGTTGCGCTGCGACGTGTCGTCCAGCGGCGCGGTAGCCGCCACGTTCGCCACCATCGCCGAACGATTTGGCACACTACACACTCTCGTCAACAATGCCGCGCTCGTGCCCGGCAGGCCCGTCGATGCCGAGCGCCGCAACAAGCATTACGCCTATATCACTACGCCCGTGCCGCGGCGGACGCTGGGATTCACCAGCAATATGGACGACGAGGAATGGCATCGCTACTGGAACGTCAACGTGCATGGCGTGTTCTACTGCACCCGGGAAGCGCTCAAGCTGATGGAGCCCCAGCGCGACGGCAGGATCGTCAACATCGCCTCGATCGCCGGCACCTCGGCAATGAGCGCGCACAGTCCGCATTACAGCGCCACCAAGGGTGCGGTGATTGCCTTCACCAAGGCGGTGGCGGCCGAAGTGGCCGGCGCCAACATCTTCGTCAATGCGATGGCCCCGGGCGGCGTTGCCACGCCCGAGTTCGAGCAGTACCACGGAACCCTTAGCGAAGCGCAGCGGCGTCAGTTCTGGCAGGTCGTACCGGCCGGGCGCCTGGGCACCATGGATGAATATGCGTCGATGGTGGCCTACCTGGCCGGAGACCACTACCTGGTCGGCCAGGTGCTCAGCCCCAACGGCGGCGCAGTCATCTGAACGGCGACAGCGCGCGAGCCAAACCGCCGAGCCCGACGCGCGCGGCGAAAGCAGCCAGCCGCATAAGATCGGCACTCACATCCCATTATCCCAACATCAGCGCCTATTAGAAGGTGGAGACACACATGCAGGAAAATCTCATCATCCCAACGCCGTCGGCGTACGCGTACCCGTTGCTCATCAAGCAATTGCTGGTCAACGCACTGAGCCTTTACGGCGATCAGGAAATTACCTATCGCGGTGACTTGCGCTACAGCTTCCGCGAGTTCCGTCAACGCATCGGCCGGCTTGCGTCGGCGCTGAGCGCGCTCGGGGCGCGCCACGGCACGACGGTGGCGGTACTGGACTGGGATAGCCATCGCTATCTGGAGAGCTACTTCGGCATTCCGATGATGGGGGCAACGCTGTTTACCGTGAACGTACGCCTGTCGCCGCAGCAGATCCTCTACACGCTGAATGACGCCGAGGCCGAGATTGTGCTGGTACATGCGGATTTTGTCCCGGTCCTCGAGCAGATCAAGGATGGTCTCAAAGGTGTGCGCCAGATTGTGGTGATGGCAGACGGCCAGGCCATGCCGCAGACAGAACTGCCGGTGGCGGGCGAGTACGAAGCGCTACTGGGGCAGGCCTCGCCCGAATTCACGTTCCCGGACTTCGATGAACATACCAAGGCGGCGACCTTTTACACGACCGGGACGACAGGCGACCCGAAGGGCGTGAGCTACAGTCACCGCGATATCGTCCTGCATACCCTCGTCACGGCCACGAGCCTGTGCGCGCAAAAGGATGGCCAGCGCCTGCACCGCGAAGACGTCTATATGCCCATTACGCCGATGTTCCACGTGCTTGCATGGGGCATGCCGTATGTCGCCGTCATGCTTGGCCTCAAGACTGTTCTGCCTGGCCGCTACGTGCCCGACCTCCTGTTGAAACTGCGCCAGTCGGAGCAGGTCACCTTCTCCCATTGCGTTCCGACCATTCTGCAGATGCTGCTGCAGGCATCGCAGGATGGCACGCACGATCTGTCGGGATGGAAGCTGATCATTGGCGGCTCGGCGCTGTCGCCCGCCCTGTGCGAAGCGGCTCTCGCCCGAGGTATCGATGTGTTCGCGGGCTACGGCATGTCGGAGACCGGACCGGTCGTTTCGCTGGCACAGCTTCCGCCTGGATTTACGGCTGCCGATCCGCGCGACGAGGTGCGCATGCGCTGCTCGCCCGGCCGTCCCGTGCCGTTGGTGGACTTCCGTGTCGTTGACGACGGGATGAACGATTTGCCACGCGACGGCAAGAGCCAGGGAGAGATCGTCCTGCGCGCACCATTTCTCACGCAGGGCTATTTCAATAAGCCCGAAGCATCAGAGGAACTCTGGTCAGGAGGCCATCTGCACACGCAGGACATCGCGGTAATGACGCCAGACGGATTCGTTCAGATCGTCGATCGCATCAAGGACGTGATCAAGACCGGTGGCGAGTGGGTATCCTCAATCGAGGTGGAAGGCCTGATCGCCGACGTACCAGGCGTGCAAGAGTGCGCCGTGATCGGCGTACCCGACGCGAAGTGGGGCGAGCGCCCAATGGCGTTCATCGTCCGCAAGCCCGGTATTCGGCTCGAGCCAGGCGCAATCTGCGAACGACTGTTGGAACATGTCGAATCGAAGCGAATCAGCAAATATGCCGTCCCGGAATTGGGCCGCATAGTCTTTGTTTCCGAAATTCCGCGAACCAGTGTCGGCAAGATCAACAAGAAGGCGCTACGCGAGTGCTCGGCCTGATCAGAATGGGCGACATCGCGGACGCCGCTGCAGTTCGCGCCAATGCCCGCAGCCGTTCGCCGGCAAAGAGCAGCCGGCCAAGTGCGTGCCAACGGACGGATGTGGGTTCGACTACGATGGCGACGATCAGAGCGGTCGAGTAGCGAAGAGGCGCAATCCGTGCAAGTCGGTCACCATGACACGACCATAGCTGACATTCAGCAGACCCAGTGCCTCCATCTGGCGCACGGCGAGATTCACCTTTTGACGAGTGATACCGGAGAGGTAGCCAATTTCTTCCTGTGTCAGGGGTATCTCGGTCTTGCCAAGCGGGTACAGACGCGGATTGAACATTGCCAGCAGGCAGTTGGCGACCCGCAGTGCCGGCTCGGTAAGACGGTCGCTTTGGACCATTGCCATCAGTTGCCCAAGCCTCTCGTTGACATGTTCCAGCATGAAGCGATTGAAGGGGATGCTCTCCTCCAGCATGCGAAAAAACAATGCCGAGGGCAGGCAGGCTACCCGGGAGGCCCGTAGTGCGATGGCGTCGTAGTGCCAGCGGTCACCCTTGAGGACCGTTCCCTCGCCAAACCATGCACCTGGCGGCAGGCCAGCGAAGGTCATGAGCCGCCCCTCGCTCGAGGTGTTGCATACCTTGACCAGACCATCCACTACGCCAAACCAGCAACGGCTTGGCTCGCCGCGCCGGCAGACATAACCGTCGGCTTCCACGACTCGCAAGCTGACGCTTTGGCTGATCTGATTCTGGAGTTCCTGCGTCAGGGTCGGGAACCAGGGCGTGGTCAGCAGCAGCTCGTCGGTGGTCTTCATGGGCAGGTGTAGCTGTATGGATTTTCCGTCAGATTGTTCCACATGGGACAGTCTTCCGCATAGATTCCCCCTAAAGTGACTTCCCGGACGGCCATGCAATTGGCCCGCGCGCCCTCGCTGATGACGGCTTGGTTCAGACGGCGCGAAAGGTGTGCGCGACATACCGGAGAAGAGAAATGGAGACTTCAATTGGTGCCTTGATTGCCGCATCCGCGGCACGATTTGGCGAGAAAACGGCACTCGTAGTGGACGATCGGCGCTTCTCCTTTGCCGAACTCGATCGATTGTCCTCCAGCGTGGCCACGCGCCTGCAGCAACGCGGGTACGGGCAAGGCACGACTGTCTCGCTCTATGCGCCGAACTCGCCGGAATGGATCATTGCCTACTACGGCATTCTCAAAGCGGGATGCGTGGTCAATCCGCTCAACCCGATGCTGACCGGGCCCGAGGCAGCCTTCGTAGTGCGCGACTGCGGCGCGGCCGTGATCTTCGGCCTCGGCGACAAGTTGCAGATGCTGCGGCCACTGTTGGGGGAGGGCGGACCAGTCATGGTGTCCTTTCAAGGCTCCGCCGACTCGATCGAGGCATTCACCGACTGGAGCGAAGATCCGGTGGATCTTGCGCTCCAGCTCGACCAGGACAGGCTGGGAGAGATCAGTACGATCGGCTATACATCGGGAACAACGGGTAAGCCGAAGGGCGCCATGCTGACGCATCGGGCGATCCTTCTGAATGTCGCGATGACGGCCACGTTGCACAGGCGTACCGAAGCCGACACAGTGGTCAGCGCGCTGCCGCTGTCGCATGTCTATGGCAACGTCGTGATGCAATGCGCCATGGCGTACGGCATGACGCTGATCCTGCATTCGACATTCCAGGCAGAGGCCGTGCTGCGGAGCATCGACACGTACCGGGCAACCCTGTTCGAGGGCGTGCCCACGATGTACCTCTATCTTCTCGATTTTCCAGACTTCCATTCATACGATCTCTCAAGCCTGACTCGGTGCACGGTGGGCGGGCAGACGATGCCGGTAGCGAAAATGCGCGAAGTCGAAACGCGCTTCGGTGCCCCATTGCTTGAACTATGGGGAATGACCGAACTAGGGGGCCTGGGAACCACGCATGCATTGCTTGGTGAGCGGCGCCTCGGCTCCATTGGCTTGCCTCTGCCATGCATGCAGGCGCGCATCGTCGCAAACACTGATCCGTCGCAGGCACTACCGCCGGGCGAAGTCGGAGAGCTGGCGCTCAAGGGCCCGTTGACCATGCAAGGCTACCTGAACCGGCCGGATGCCACCGCCGAGACCATGGATGCCGAAGGCTTTCTGCACACGGGTGATCTCGCCTACATGGACAACGATGGGTATATCTACGTTGTCGACCGCCTCAAGGACATGATCATCACTGGCGGCTTCAATATCTATCCGGCCGAGCTCGAAAGCGTCCTGTGCGAGCATCCTGCCGTGGCGATGGCTGCGGTGGTCGGTGTTGCCGATCCATTGAAGGGTGAACTGGCCAAGGCTTTCGTCGTGCTGGCCCAGGGTCAGAGCGTGAGTGAGCAAGAATTGCTGGAATTCTGCCGGACGCGTTTGGCTGCCTACAAGGTTCCACGGTTGGTGGCATTCGTGGACGATCTGCCGAAGACTGGTTCCGGCAAGATCCTGCGTCGGGCGTTGCGCTGATTGATCTCCGCACCGAGGCCGGGAGGGGTGCCCCTCCCGGTTTGCAGTGAATGGCAAAATTTGTTCGTGGCCGGGGCAGGTAGAGGGATCTTCCCTGAGCCCGCACGCAGGCTCAGAGCAGATCCCGCAGCCTGTAGTACCACATCCCTAACACCAGTGCGGGCGTGCGCAAGACAGCCCCGCCCGGAAAGCGGTGATGCCGTATGCGCGAAAACACGTCGAATCGTGAGGCATCCCCGCTGACGGCATCGGCGATCAGTTTGCCGGCCATGCCGGCAAACACGAGTCCATGTCCCGAGAAGCCTTGCGCATAGTAGAGGTTGGTGCCAATGCGGCCCAGGTCGGGTGCCCGGTTCATCGTGATATCGAGGAAGCCGCCCCAGGCATAGTCAATCTCCAGGTCGGCCGTTTGCGGAAACACGCTGACCATTCGCGCACGAATGCGCTGCACCAGGTTTTGCGGCGGCCTGGCGCTGAAGGTCTCCCCCGCGCCGAACAGCATCCGGTTGTCCGCGCTGAGGCGGAAATAATCGACAATCAGGCTGTTGTCCGATGCGGCCGCCCTGCCAGGCATCAAGGCATGGGCTCTCGCCGCATCCATGGGCTGGGTTGCGATCATATACGTGCCAACGGGCATGATCCGGGCCTGGATCTCCGGTGCCAGGTGGTCACCAAACTCTCCGAGGTACACATTTCCTGCCAGCACTACCTGTTTGCACCGGACTTCCCCTTCGGCGGTCTTCACCACGGGCTCTCTTTCTCTTTCCACCCGATAGGCCGGCGAATTCTCGTACACCTGGACACCGTTTGCGCGCGCCGCCGCGCCCAACCCCAGGCAGTACTTCAACGGGTGAAGATGGCCAGAGTGCGGATCATAGGTGCCGGCGACGAAGCGGTCGCTGCCAACATATTGGGGCAGGCGTGCCCGCTCGATCCATTCGAGGGGGTAGCCATAGGTCTCGCGCGTATGACATGCCCATCGCTGCAAGTCGCCCACCTTGCGCTGGTGCGGAGCGAGGGTCAAATAGCCCGGGACGTTATCGCATGCGATGCCAAACATGTCGATGCGTTGCTGCAGCAGGCGCATACCCTCTACCGTGGCATTCCACGCCGCCCGGGCTGTCTCTGCCGTGCACTGCCGCTCGATCGCGTGCTCGCCTTCGGCCCCGAAGCCAACGATCGCCTGGCCGCCGTTGCGCCCCGATGCGCCCCAGCCGATCCGGTGCGCCTCCAGAAGGGCGACGCTGAACCCACGAAGAGCGAGTTCGAGCGCGCACGATAATCCCGCATATCCGCCGCCCACGACACAGACATCGGCTCCCACGCGTCCTTGCAGCGGCTGACACAGCGGCGGCCGGACGACGCTGGCCTCGTAGTACGAATTTTCGATGACACCCAGTTCCTTTTGCAGCAGCCCGGACATTCTGTTGTCCTCCGTGACACCGAGTTGCTGCCTCTATGGAACGCTAACGTTGATAAACTGCCAGGGATCTTCGTCCGCCGGCTCAGGGAACAGTGGCGAGCGTTGCGCGAGCGGCGTCCAGTCATCATAAACGCCGACGACTTCGCCGAGATAAGGGCGCGCGATCCGCAGCAAAGTCTCAAAGTCGATATCGTCCGGCTCGACTACGCCGGCGTGAGGATTTTCCAGCGCCCATACCATACCGCCCAGGATTCCAGCCGCGACCTGCAAGCTGGTCGCATTGTTATGTGGAATAAGGCGCCGTGCGTGCTCTGTCGAGAGCCTGGACCCATACCAATACACTCCGCGCTGATTCCCCATCAACAAGACGCCGAGCTCGTCCATGCCATCCGTAATGTCGTCGCGCAGGATCCGCTGGTTGTCCTGTTTGCGCCAGCCGCGCCCGGCCAGCTCGTCGATCGACAACACAGCGTCGTCGCAAGGACGGTATGCGTAGTGAACGGTCGGCCGATACACGACTTCCCCGTTTTCCCGCAGCGTCAGGTGGTCGGCAATGGAAATCGATTCCCCGTGCGTAATCAGGAAGCCGTGGTAAGGGCCGGCCAGCGGCGTCCAGCTGCGTACGCGCGTCGCAAATCCAGGGCGGGTGAGATAAATCGCCGCGTCGCAGCCGAATCCGTGATGCCGCCCGTCATCGGGCCAGTGCCGTTCATGGGTGCCCCAGCCCAGTTCGGCCGGCTGCATGCCTTCCTCGATAAAGGCGTCGACCGACCATGTATTGACAAACTCATTGCGCGCCTTGCGCGCCGGTCCGACCTGGGTGTCCTGTTCCGCGACGTGGATGGCCTTGATGCCGAGTTGCCGGGCCAGCGCGGCCCAGTCTTCAAAGCTCGCGAGCCGGCCACAGTCGACCTCGTTGTCCGAGGCGAGGTTGACCAATGCCTGTTTCACCAGGGCCGAGACCAGGCCGGGATTTGCCCCTTGCGTCATGACGGCGGTGGGGCCGTCGCGCTTGTCGCGCCGAAACGCGAGAACGCCTTCTCGCAACGCATAATTGCTGCGGCGCGATATCGGTGTCTGAGGATCGGTCGCTGCGCCTGCCCATGGCTCAATGCAGGTGTCCAGGTAGAGCGCGCCGCGCTCCCAGCAATAGCGTACCAGTGCCTCACTGGATACATTGACTGAAAGGTTCAGCAGGAAATCTCCCTCACCGACCAGAGGCTGGAGGACTTCCCGATGGTTATCTTCGGTCAGCCCCAGTTCAACGACGTGAACACCGCATTCTCTGGCGACTGCCAGGTCGTTCGCCGGCGGGCAAAGGACTGTAATCTGGTCTGGCGTTATGTCGATATGACGCAGCAGCATTGGCAACATTGACGTTGCGATGCAGCCGAAGCCAACGATGAGTATCCGCCCGTTTATACGGCCGTATTTGGTGAATTCTTTGGCCGGGTCGCTCATCGCATCCTCCAGACAAGAACGGCGTCGCCCGAGGGGGATCGCGCTGCTTATCTTTCAAGCAAGCCGCATGCCAATATTCTCGCCAGGCGGAATCCCCGGGACCGCTTATCGCTTGCGAGTCGCGATCCTTGCGCCTCTAATGGGCTATTGACAGGGAGTAACTGTCAGAGGGTGATATGCGCTGCACAAAGTGCGGGTTTGACAACCCCGCGGGAGGAAAATTCTGCGAGGAGTGCGGGCAACGCCTTGCGCAGATTTGCGCGCAATGCGGCTATGAGTCGGGTCCCACCGCAAAATTCTGCGGTTCCTGCGGTACTGCTGACGAAGCCGGCCGCAGTCCCGACGCCCGCCGTTCCTGCACCGGTTCTCTATACGCCCTCCCATCTTGCCGAACGCATACTTGCCGAGCACGCGGCGATGGAAGCCAGGGGACAGGCTGCCGGCGAACGCAAGACCATTACCGCGCTGTTTGCGGACATGGCCGGATCGACGGCCCTGATCCAGGACCTCGACCCTGAAGAGGCGCGCGGACTGATCGACCCCGTGGTGGCGCTGATGATGGAGGCCGTTCACCACTATGAGGGATACGTCGCCAAATGCCTGGGCGACGGCATCCTGGCGCTGTTCGGCGCGCCGATTGCGCACGAGGATCACCCTCTGAGGGCGTTGTACGCAGCGCTGCGCATGCAGGAAGCGATGCGCCGCCATGGTGACCGGGTCCGCCTGGAGACGGGTATCCCGCTGCAGGTCCGGGTTGGCGTGCATACCGGCGAAGTCGTGGTGCGCTCGATCCGCAAGGATGACTTGCGCACGGATTACGATCCGGTGGGGCACACCATCCATATCGCCTCCCGGATGGAAGGCGTCGCGACACCGTCGTCGATCCTCGTCAGCGAATCGACCCATAAGCTCACCGAGGGGTACTTCGAATTCAGAGCCCTGGGGATTACGCGCGTAAAGGGCCTCCGGGATCCGCTTTCGGTGTATGAGGTGCTTGGCCCCGGCGTGTTGCGCACACGCCTGCAAGTGGCGGCGCATCGCGGGCTGGCGCGGTTTGTCGGCCGGCAGTACGAACTGGAGTGCCTGCACGAGGCGCTGGAGTCGGCCAGGGCTGGGCATGGGCGGATCATCGGCGTGGCAGGCGAGGCCGGCGTTGGCAAGTCGCGCTTGTTCCACGAGTTCAAGGCACGCTCGCACCAGGGATGCATGGTGCTCGAAACCTTCTCGGTTTCGCATGGCAAGGCGTTTCCCTATCTGCCGTTGATCGATCTGTTGAGAAACTACTTTCAGATCACCGCGCAGGATGACGAGCGGCAGAATCGCGAGAAGATCACCGGCAGGCTGCTCACTCTGGATCGTACGCTGGAGGACCAACTTCCCTATCTGCTCTATCTGCTGGGTATCAGCGAGCCGGGCTCGGCCTTGCCCACGATGGACGCCTTCCTTCGGCGCCAACGCACGTTCGAAGCCATTGCCAGGCTGCTGGTGCGCGAGAGCCAGAATCAGCCTCTGATAGTGCTGTTCGATGACTTGCAATGGCTGGACAGTGAGACCGAGACCTTTCTCAAACTCCTCATCGAGCATGTGTCGGGCGCGAGGATGCTTCTGCTTGTCAACTACCGTCCGGAATACGCACATGACTGGGGCCGTCAGTCCTATTACACCCAATTGCATCTGGAACCACTGGGACAAGGGGAGGCACAGGGCCTCCTCACGGCACTGCTGGGGGAGCATCCCTCGCTCGAGCCGCTGAAACTGCAAATCCTGGCGAAGACCGAGGGCAACCCATTTTTTATGGAAGAAGTCGTCACGACGCTGGCCGAAGAAAACGTCTTGCTTGGCCAGCCGGGCAGGTTCCATATCGACAAGGGCCCTGTGTCACTTCATATTCCGACAACCGTGCACGGCGTGCTGGCAGCGCGCATCGACCGGCTTGCTGTCGCGCAGAAGGAATTGCTGCAGACGCTCGCGATCATCGGCAAAGAGTTTCCCCTAAGTCTGATCCAGCATGTCACGGCGCTGCCGGATGATGAACTGCGCTCGCTTCTGGGCGACCTGCAGGCTGGCGATTTCATTTATGAGCGTCCCGCATTCCCCGAAGTGGAGTACGCGTTCAAACACGCGCTGACCCAGGAGGTAGCCGCGAATTCGCTGCTGACTGACCGGCGCAGTGTGCTGCATGAACGCACGGCCCAGGCCATTGAGATACTGTTTCCAGGCCGGCTGAGGGACTACTGCAGCGAGTTGGCTCACCATTACAGCAAGAGCGGTAATACCCGGAAGGCGATCGAATATCTGCACCTGGCGGGCCAGCAGGCCTTGCAGCAGTCGGCTTATCTCGAAGCGATCCACCATCTCAGCGCTGCGCTCGAATTCCTCAAGTCGTTGCCTGACACGCCAGAACGCGCACGCCAGGAACTCAGCCTGCTGCTGAGCCTTGGTATTGCGCGCATCACTGCGCAAGGTCATGGAGCGCCGGAAGTGCAGGCGATCTACTCGCGTGCATTAGCCTTGTGCGAACAGGGCGGGGAAACCTCACAGGTGTTCTCTGCGCAGTTGGGGATGTGGTCCTTTTATCTGCTGCGGGGACAACTTGAGACGGCACAGGCTCTGGCAGAGCGGCTGCACGCTCTCGCGCAGGACACACAGGAACCGGAACAGCTCGCGGAGGCGCACCGCGTTCTGGGAGTCACGCTGTTCCGCCGCGGGAAGATAAGCCTGGCCCGTACCCACATGGAAGAGGCGCTGACACT
Organism: Ralstonia pickettii; assembly: GCA_050987995.1. GTDB lineage: Bacteria > Pseudomonadota > Gammaproteobacteria > Burkholderiales > Burkholderiaceae > Cupriavidus > Cupriavidus pickettii_B. Next base: position 2,590,431 of record CP158803.1, on the reverse strand, counting down.
GCACCGCCCCGATCGGCAGTCATACGGTCATCTTCTGCGTTATGCGCGAAACCCCGCCGTTCATATGCGCAGCACCTTGAGCTGGATTCTCTGGTATCTGGGCCTGCCGGACCAGGCCTGCACGCGAAGTGAAGAGGCGATGGAGTTGGCCAGAAAGGCCTCTGATCCGTTCGGCCTGGCGCTGAGCCTGATTTTCGCGGCCGAATTGCATCAGCGCCGGTGCGACGTGCAACGGGCGCTGGAGTGTGCAAACGCAGCGATCGCACTGTCGAATGACCATGGGTTCCAACTCTATCTGGCGTGGGGAACGATCCTTCGCGGCTGGGCGCTCGCCGGACACGGTTCTTATGAGGACGGTATCGCCCAAATGCAGCAAGGCTTCAGCGCCCTCGAAGCCACCGGAGCGGTACTGGGGCGGCCCTCACTTCTGGGACTGCTCGCCGATGCCTATGGAAGGGCCGGACAAGGCGACGCGGCACTGCGCGTGCTGGGCGAGGCGCTGACACTGGTGAGAAGCACAGGCGAGCGGTTTGATGAGCCGACACTGATTCGGCTTAAGGGAGAACTGCTGCTGCAGATGACGGCGGAGGATAAGGGAGCGGAAGCATGTTTTCGGAAAGCGATTGCCCTCGCCCGGGACGAAGGGGCCAGGTCAATCGAGTTGCGGTGCGCGCTGAGCCTGGCCCGGCTGTGGCACAGCCAGGGCAGGAACCGTGCGGCGCGGCAGATGCTCGCCGAGATACAAGGCCTCTTCACGGAGGGCTTTGATACCGTGGATTGGCGTCAGGCAAAAGAGCTGCAAGAAGCTTTGTCCTGACGCCAAACGACTCAGGGCATGGCCGCAGGGGCCACTGAAATGCAATTGTTACGTTTCGCTTCGCGGCCCAGCGTTTTCCACTTCGGCAGCGATGGCCATGCCGATTTCCGTTGTCGACGCGTTGCCGCCGAGGTCGGCGGTGCGCGGGCCGTGAATCAGCACATGCTCAATGGCGGCAAGAATGGCATCGTGCGCCTTCCGCCCTGCATCGCCATCGGTGTCGAGGAAGTCGAGCATCATGGCGCCTGACCAGATCATGCCGATGGGGTTCGCCAGATTCTTCCCATAGATGTCGGGCGCGGAGCCATGCACCGGCTCAAACAGCGACGGGAACTTGCGCTCGGGATTCAGGTTGGCGGAAGGCGCCAGTCCGAGCGTTCCGGTGCAGGCAGGGCCGAGGTCGGACAGGATATCGCCAAACAGATTGGATGCCACCACCACGTCAAAACGCTGGGGTTGCAGTACGAAGCGGGCACAAAGGATGTCGATGTGCTGCTTGTCCCAACTGACGTCCGGATAGTGCTCAGCCATGGCGGCCGCCCGGCCGTCCCACCATGGCATGCTGATGGCGATGCCGTTGCTCTTGGTGGCAACGGTGACGTGCTTGCGCTGGCGTTGCTGCGCCAGATCGAACGCGAAACGAAGCGCGCGATCCGTCCCGAGTCGCGAAAAGATGGATTGCTGCATCACCACTTCGCGTTCGGTGCCTTCGTACATCACGCCACCGACCGACGAATATTCGCCTTCGGTGTTTTCGCGCACGATGATCGCGTCGATATCGCCAGGCTTCCGCCCGGCAAGCGGGCAGGGCACGCCTTCGAACAAGCGGGCGGGGCGCAGGTTGATGTACTGGTCGAACTCGCGGCGGAACTTCAGCAGCGACCCCCATAGCGAGACATGGTCCGGCACGGTATCCGGCCAGCCGACTGCGCCGAAATAGATGGCATCCATGCCGGCAAGCTGCGTCTTCCAGTCGTCCGGCATCATCTTTCCGGTAGCGGCGTAGTAGTCACAGCTTGCCCACTGGATATGGGTGAAGTTCAGGCGGATACCAAAGCGGCTGGCGGCGGCGTCCAGCACGCGCAAGCCTTCGGGCATGACTTCCTTGCCGATGCCATCGCCTGGGATAACGGCGATGTTGAAAGTCCTGGTCTTCATGACGATCTCTCCTGAGAAATAACGCGACGCCGCCTTGGTCGGTACCAGGGCCACGAGTAATGTCGCCCAATTTTAGTCGCTGGTTCTCAGGGGGAGCTTGCGTAACGCGGCAGGAAAGCAGAAGGAAATTCTTTATTCAGCCTCACATTCGGCACGCTGTGCGTTGGCATGCGGTGCATGCTCCGAACTCAGAACTGATATCGCAGTCCGGCAACAAATTGCCGGCCCAGCCCCGGAATCACCGCCAGATTGCCCCATGACGCGGGATAGTAGTTCTTGTTGAACACGTTATGGACGTCCATGAACACGCGGGTGCGGCGATCGATCTGCCAGTAAGTGATCAGCTTCACGGTGGCGTAGGCGGGCAGCGAATACGTGTCGGTGGCGTTGCCCGAGCGCGATCCCACATAAACGATACCCGTGCCGACGCCATACCGTCCGCCGCCCCAGGGCATGGCATCTTCCCGAATCGCCAGCAGGCTTGCGCTGACCTTGGGGATATTGGTCAGGCGGGTGCCGGGCGCAATGGCGTTGTCCTCGGTGACCTTGGCGTTGACCAGCGCGAAGCTGGTGCTGATGCGCCAATGCTGATCGAGCTGCCCGAAGGCGTCTACCTCCAGCCCGCGGCTGGTGGCTTCGCCGGCGGCGATGTTGAAGTTGGGGTTGGTGGGGCTGCGCGTCAGCACGTTTTTCTTGCGGATATCGAACACCGCAAGTGTCGCTCCCAGCCGCGCGTCGCTGGACTGCCACTTCAGGCCCGCCTCGACGGCGCGTCCGTGCTGCGGATCGAACGCATTGCCGGCCTCGTCCACGCCGCTGTTGGGGCGGAATGACTTGCCAAGGGACACATAGGCCGAGAGCTGCGCGGTCGGCAGCCACGTCAGCCCCACTCTGGGCGAAACGGCTGTCTGGCTTTGGCTGGTCGACCTCCCGGTGAGGAGGTTATCGACCGACTGGTGGTAGTTGTCGAACCGGACGCCCCCCAGCAGCTTCCAGCGTTCTCCGAGCGAGACTTCATCCTGAAGATAGGCGCCGACATTACGCTGGTTTTCACGCGTCGATATGTTTGGCGATACCGGCGGTTTCGCTTGCCCGTACACCGGCTCGTAGATATCGATCGCATACGGATTCATCGCCAGGCTCGAATAGGCGATATCCATGCCCATGAACAGGCGCGACGCTTCGACGCCAACGAGCATGCGGTGCGCCAGGCCACCCGTATGGAAATTGCCTTCGACCTCGGCGTTGGCCGACGTGTCGCGCGAAGGCAAGGTTCGCCAGCTGTTGCGGCGCGTGAGCGTGCGGCCGTCCGCCAGCACGCTGCCGAACTCCGCGGCGTATCCTTCGAAACCGGATTCCTTGTAACTCACGCCCAACCGGGTGCGCCATCCGGTGGCGAGTTCGCGGTCCAGCGTCAACTGGTGCGTATTGCTGGAAAGATGAAGGTTGGGATCGCTGGGTTCTTGCAGGAAGCGGTCCCTGGGAAGGGTGATCTTTCCATTCACATTGACGATGCCCCGGTCCAGCGGCGTACGCACGCGCATGAATTCGCCTTCGTACTGCAGGAGGGTCTGGCTATCGATCGCCCAGGCCAGCGCGGGCGCAACCAGGTACTTGTGACTGTCGATCAGCGAACTGCGGCTGGCGCTGTCCTCCGCCATGACATTCAGGCGATATGCCACCTTGTCGTTGATCGGGCCGGTGGTATCGACCGTGGCGCGTGCAAAACCAAGCGTTCCCGCACTGAGCTCCGCCGTCGTGGCCCGGGTGAACTTCGGTTTCTTCGTGACGATATTGATGGTGCCGCCAGGTTCGCTGCTGCCATACAGCGCCGCCGCAGGACCCTTCAGGAATTCGAAGCGCTCAACCGTTGCGGCGTCCCGCATCGGGTTGTATCCGCGCGATCCGGGAAAACCGTTAACCAGGTATCCCATATCCGTGCTGCTGAAGCCGCGGATGGCGTAGTTGTCCCAGGTTCCGCCAAAGTCATTGAGGCGGGCAATCCCGCTCACATAGTCGACGGTGTCGGCAAGCCGCGTTGCGCCCAGATCGTCAATCAGTTCCGATGTGACCACGCGCACTGACTGCGGTACTTCACGCAGCGGCGTTTCGGTCCGGGTGGCGCCGCTGGCCTCGGTAGCAACGTATCCGCTGCCGCCAGCACTGGCGCTGACGCGGACTTCGGGCAGGCTGGCCGCTGCCGCCATTTCTTGCGTCTCGGCAAGCGCGGCATCGGACAGGGGGAACAGGATCAGGCTGGCGTGGCAGGCATGGCGGGCAAGACGCCGGGCGGGGTAGGGAAACACTGACATGAAGGGGGACAAACAACGTTAAGGCAAGAGCGGCAACAATGTATCTGCGTAGATGAGAGGGATTCTCATTAACATATTTTTTGGCGGGGAATCATCTGCCACGGGTGGTTGCATGCTAGGCAACCCTCAACGAAGGATGGGGAACCGCGACCGCTCGGTCCTTTCAAGTCGGCCCAACAATCTGCTCGTACGCTGCGGCAAAACACAATTCACTGCCGTGCGGTGCGCGGCGATCGGTACCATCGTCGGTACGACTGCTCTTAAGCTTGGCGCCAGGCAGCATGGTTGTGCCGCTGTGCTGTTGGCCTTCCTGGCATCCAACCTCTCAGGAGCGTTCTCATGGCCCTTCGGGATCCCGAAGTCCTTACACCGGACTATCACTTTCACACGCTGGCGCCGCTAGCTGACGCTGCGGAGGCCGGCCAGTGACCTGGAGCACGATCGCCGAACCGGTGGCTGATCTGCTGCCGGACCTGGTCGCGCTGCGCCGCGACCTGCATGCCAATCCCGAGCTGGCCTACGAGGAACATCGCACGGCAGGCATCGTGGCGCAGTCGTTGCGCCTGCTAGGCCTTACGGTGCAAGAGGGCATTGGCGGCACCGGTGTGGTGGGCACGCTGCGCGGCGGCCAGGGCAAGCGGACCGTGGGCCTGCGCGCAGATATGGACGCACTGCCCATGGTGGAACTCGGCCGCGCGGCCCATGCCAGCCGCGCGCCCGGCAAGCATCACGGCTGCGGGCACGACGGCCACACCAGCATGCTGGTCGGCGCCGCGCGCCAGCTTGCGCGCACCGGCGTCGACGGTACGGTGCACTTCATCTTCCAGCCGGCCGAAGAAGGCCAGGGCGGCGCGCGCCGGATGATCGAAGACGGCCTGTTCGAGCGCTTTCCCTGCGACAGCGTCTATGCGCTGCACAACTGGCCCGACCTGCCGCTGGGCCACGCCCAGACGCGCCCCGGCGCCATCATGGCGGCTGCCGACCGGTTCGACATCGTGCTGCGCGGGCGCGGCGGACATGCCGCGCAACCGCACCACACCCCCGACGCCATCCTTGCCGCCAGCCAGCTCGTGTCGCAATTGCACACCATCGTGGCGCGCCGCATCGACCCCGGCGAATCGGCCGTGCTGTCGGTCACGCGCATCGAGGGCGGGCACAGCCACAACGTGCTGCCGGCCGAAGTGCAGATCACCGGCACGGTGCGCAGCTTCGATGCCGCGTCGCAGGACCGCATCGAGACCGCCCTGCGCGTGATGGCCGATGGCGTGGCGCGGGCGAGCGGCACGCAGGTTGAGGTCAACTACGTGCGCTACTACCCGGCCACCGTGAATACGCCGGCCGAGGCCGCGCTGGCCCTGGACGCGGCACGCGCCATCGGCTTGCAGGCACAGATCGCTGCGCGTGCCGCCTTCACCTCGGAAGACTTCGCCTTCATGCTGCAGCAAAAGCCCGGTGCCTATCTCTGGCTGGGCCAGGGCCGTGCCGAACCGGGGCCCGACGGCGAGCGTCCGCTGCACCACCCTTGCTACGACTTCAACGACGATGCGCTGCCGTTGGGCGTACGGTGGTTCTGCGAAGTCGCTCGGCAGGCGCTGGCGTCCGCGCCGTAATTTCAACAGCTCAGCACTTCAGCCCCACACCATGACCACACTTCAATCCACTCGCCAGGAGAAGGACTTCCTGGGCGTCCGAAACCTCGATAACAGCTTGTACTACGGCGTGCAAACGCTGCGAGCAAAGGAGAATTTTCATCTCTCCGGCCGCCGTATAGGCGAGTACGCAGAATTTGTGAAAGCACTGGCCCTTGTGAAGCATGCGGCAGCCAATGCCAATCACAGAATCGGCCTGCTGGATGCGGCCAAGTATGCTGCCATTGCAAAGGCATGCGCGGAAGTCATCGACGGTGCGCTACATGACGAGTTTGTCGTTGACATGATCCAGGGCGGCGCTGGCACCTCGTCGAACATGAATGTCAATGAAGTGCTCGCCAACCGTGCACTGGAACACCTGGGGCAGGAGAAGGGCGATTACAAGCACCTCCATCCCAACAACGACATCAATATGTCGCAATCGACTAATGATGCGTATCCGAGCGCCATCCGCGTGGGCCTGCTGCTTGCCCATCTCCCGCTATTGGAGAGCCTCAGCCACCTCGCCGCGACCCTGGCGAGCAAGGCGGAGCAGTTCGACGGCATCCTGAAGATGGGCCGCACCCAGCTCCAGGATGCGGTTCCCATGACGCTTGGACAGGAGTTCCGGGCCATGGCGGACACCGTATCCGCGGACCTCGAGCAGCTTCGCACGCTCATCCCCGCTGCGCTATGCGCCGTTAATCTCGGTGGTACGGCGATCGGCACCGGCATCAACGCCGACCCGCGCTATCAGGCGATCGCCATCGAGGAGCTGGAGGCGCTCTCCGGCTTCCCGATTCGTTCCGCGTCCAACCTCATTGCGGCGACATCGGACATGGGCGACTTTGTGCTGCTTTCAGGCCTGATCAAGAAGACCGCCCTGAGGCTTTCGAAAATCAGCAATGACTTGCGTTTGCTGTCGAGCGGTCCCCGGGCTGGGCTTGCGGAAATCAACCTCCCTGCGCGCCAGCCGGGCAGCTCGATCATGCCCGGAAAAGTCAATCCGGTCATTCCGGAAGCGATGAACCAGGTGGCCTATGAAATCGCAGGCAACGATGCGGCGCTGACCCTGGCCGCCGAGGCTGGTCAGTTGCAGCTTAATGCCATGGAACCCCTCATTGCATATAAGCTCTATGACTCCATCCGGCTACTCGATCGGGCGGTGCGTATGCTGGACCGCGAGTGCATCGAGGGCATTACCGCGAACCCGGATCAGTGTTCCGCGCTGGTTCAGCGGTCGATTGGCATTGTGACAGCGCTCAATCCGTACATCGGATATGAGAATGCTACGCGGATCGCAAGGCTAGCTCAGGAGACTGGTCGCACGGTCGTGGAGCTAGTGCAATCCGAGCGGCTCATCAGTAATGAGCTCCTGGCCGAGATCCTTCGCCCGGAGAACATGGTGTCTCCTCGTGCGGTAGCAAAGGCCTGATAGCAAAGATGCGGAACCGTGATTTGCGCGGTTCCGCCATTGTCTGTCTCCATAGCGAAATACCCTCAGCGCTGATTACCCGCCGCAGCGGGCGTTCAGCAACATCGAAGCTGGTTGCGGGCGGAAGCGCCATGTGGCGATACCCCCCGGATCAGTCGGTTTCCTGTAGCACCTGCGTACGGGCAAAGCGCCCGATGGCATAAGGCTCGAGCGGAATCGAGGTACGGCCGGTGGCGATCAGCTCCGCCATGGTTTCGCCGACGCCGGGGCTGATCGCAAAGCCCTCGCCATTGAAGCCGAAGGCGTAATGCAGGCCAGGCACCGTGGCGCTGGGGCCCATCACCGGCTGCCAGTCAGAGGTATAGCCTTCGATGCCGCTCCACACGCGAATCAGCTGCACATGCTCGAATGCCGGCACGAAGCGGCGCAGCTCGCGCAGCTGGCGCAGCACGTTATCAGGCTTCACATAGGCGCGAATGCGGTCGGTGTACGCCGGCCCCTTGAGGCCGCCGCCGAAGACGATGTTGCCGCGTGAGATCTGGCGGAAGTACAGGCTCTCATGCTCGATCGGCGTCGAAACGCCGATGGAAGGGCCGATGGCATTGGGCAACGGCTCGGTCACGCCCATCTGCGGGCCGCGCGCGTCCATCGGCACGGCTTCGCCGAACTGCTCGGCCATGCGGTTGGACCAGGCGCCGCACGCCACCAGCATCTGCGGTGCGCGGAAGCGCCGGCCATCGGCGGTGTGGGCAACGAAGCCATTGGGGTCGCGCTCGACCTGCATCACCTCGGCATGCTCGACGATCTGTGCGCCGGCGCGCCGCGCGGCGCGCGCAAAGGCCGGGCCGGCCAGGCGCGGGTTGGCATGGCCATCCTGCGGCGAATACGATCCCGCCACTACGCCGGGCGCGAAGATGCCCCAGTGCCGGCGCAACTGCTCGGCGCTGAAGAGCTCCAGGTCCAGCCCGAGCGGCTTCACGTCGCGCGCATGTTGCTCGAGCACGGCGGCCTGCTGTTCGGTGTAGCACACGCGCAGGTGGCCGTACGGGACGAACTCGAGGTCCTCGCCCAGCAACTCCTTCACGCGGCCCCAGACGGCACGGGCGCGGTTGGCCAGCGGCATCTGGTGCAGGGCGCGCCCCTGGCGGCGCACATTGCCGAAGTTGGTGCCGCTGGCCTGGCGCCCGACCAGCTCGCGCTCCAGCAGCACGACCGAGAGGCCGTGCTGGCGCAGGAAGAAAGCGGTGGTGGTGCCCATCAGGCCGCCGCCGAGGATCAGCACATCGGCGTCGTGCGTCCTGGCCGCCGTGCTTGCTGTCGTACTAGTTTTGGTGCCACTCATGGCTGCACCTCGCGTGTATTCATCATCAGTGGCTTGACCGGCGCCTGCGAGCGCAAGCGACCGACTTGTTCGACCGGAATGCCGCAGCTGTGCGCCACGATCTCGGCCGCGGCATGGCCGCAGAAGCGGCCCTGGCAGCGGCCCATGCCAACGCGGCTGAACGCCTTGGCCCGGTTGACTTCCTGGCTGTCCAGGTCGGTCACGCAGCGGCGCAGCTCGCCCACCGTCACGGCCTCGCAGCGGCACACCACCGCGGTGTCGGGCAGTGAGGCGGCCTGCGCGTGCGGCCACGGGAAGGCGCGTGCCAGTCCCTGGCGGAAGCGGTCCATCTGGTCGAGGGTGCGGCGCAGGGCGGCCGACTCGGCGGCGTATTGTGCGCGGCCGCGCTCATGCCCCAGGTCGGCCAGCGCCGCCAGCGCCGCGAGCCGGCCCGCGGCCTCGGCCCCATCGGCGCCGAGGATGCGTGTGCCATCGCCGGCCAGGTAGACGCCGCGCGTGCTGCTGCGGCCGTCCTGATCGATGCGCGGCAGCCATTGGCGGCTCACAGGTTCGAAGGCGAACTCACAGCGCGCGAGGTCGGCCAGCTGTGTCTCGGCGCGCAGGTGCCAGCCCAGGCCCACGGCGTCACACGCGAAGCGCTGTACACGCCCGCGCGCATCGCGCACGGTCACGCCTTGCACGCCAAGGCGGTCGTCGCCGTCGATGGCCAGCGGCGTCACCCCCTGCAGCACCGGTACGCCGGCATGCTTGAGGCCGCGGATCAGTCCGAGCCCGCGCAGCGCCAGGCGCGGGCGCGCCAGCAGGCCGGCAATGGCGCCCCAGGATTTATTGGCGGGAGACGTGTCGAGTACCGCTGCCACGCGCGCGCCGGCCTGCACATATTGCGAGGCCACCAGGTAGAGCAGCGGTCCGCTGCCGAGGAAGACCACCTGCGTGCCGATGGCGCAGGCCTGCGCCTTCAGCGCGATCTGCGACGCGCCCAGGCTGTAGCAGCCGGCGCGGTGCCAGCCGGGCACCGGCATGAGCCGGTCGGTGGCGCCGGAGCACACCAGCAGCGCGTCGAAGGGCAGCGTCTGCGGCTCGCCCTCGCGCACCACGTGCAGCTCGCCCTCGGTCAGGTTCCACGCCAGCGTGTCGGGGCGGTAGTCGACCTGCGCGCGCAGTGCGTCGAAGTCGCGGTGCAGCGCCTGGGCCTTGTCGGCCTCGCTGCCATAGAGCTTGGCGTAGGAGCGCTTGAAGCCCTCGGGCTGGCGGCGGTAGATCTGGCCGCCGTCGCGCCGGCCTTCATCGACCACGGTCGGGCGCAGCCCTGCCTGCACCAGTGCCTGGGCCGCGCGAACACCGGCAGGGCCGGTGCCGACCACGACGATGCGGGGCGATGCTAACGGCGCGTTCATGCGGCGGCTCCCTGCGCGTGGCGCGCGAGCGATTCCTGCAGGTCTGGCGTCGCCGGCCAGTGGTGCGCGGGCGGTCGTGTCAGCACCTCCATGCCGGCCTCGACAGGCGTGGAGCAGGCGCGCAGGCGCTCGCCCGCGGGCGTCCATACCCAGCAGTCCTGGCAGGCGCCCATCAGGCAGAAGCCTGCTCGGGGGCCGTCGCCGAACTCGCTGTCGCGCACGCGCCGGCCATTCAGCAGCAGTGCGACCAGGAGGGTGTCGCCCGCCAGTGCGGTGGCACTGTGGCCATCGATCCGCAGCGTGATGGTGGGGCGGTCGGATTCTGCCAGCCGCATGAATCGCGCAGGCAGTGGGGGAGCGTTGTCGGGCATGGGCGGCGGCTCAACGGTGATTTGGAAACAATGGTCTGACTGCGGCAATCTCAGCTCGCAAGCGCGGCACGCACTTCCGGCAAGGCCAGCACGTCGTCGAGCGTCTGCTTCACGCGCGCGAACATCAGCGCGAATTCATCTTCGGTGTACGTCAGCGCCGGGGCAAAGCCGAGGATATTGTCGCCGAAGGCGCGGAACACGATGCCGTTGCGGTAGGCGGTCGCGGCAATACGGTCGGCCAGGCCCAGCGCTGCGTCGAAGCCACGCTTGCTGGCCTTGTCGCTGACCAGTTCCAGCGCCCCCAGCAGGCCGCGATGGCGGGAGTCGCCCACCAGCGGATGGCTGCGCAGCGCATCCAGGCCGGCGGCGAAGGTCGCCGCGCCACGCTGGCCGTTGGCCAGGATGCCCCCTTCCTCATACAGGCGCAGGACTTCCAGCGCCACTGCCGCACTGACGGGGTGGGCGGAGTACGTGGCGCCATGGCCGATGGGCACTGCGCCGGGCGCGCCGTCGGCGATGCCGGCATAGACCTGGTCGGAGATCAGCGTCGCGCCCATCGGGACGTAGCCGGCGGTGAGGCCCTTGGCCAGCGTCATGATGTCCGGGTCGACGTCTTCGGCCTCGCAGGCAAACATGGGGCCGGTGCGGCCGAAGCCGGTGATGACCTCGTCGACCACGAACAGGATGTCCAGCTCGCGCGCGGCGTCGCGCATGGCCTTGAGCCAGCCCTTGGGCGGCACGATCACGCCGCCCGAGCCCTGGACCGGTTCGCAGAAGAATGCCGCCACATTGTCCGCGCCCAGCTCGGCGACTTTCGCGCGCAGTGCCGCCACCGAGGCGGCGATGATGCCTTGCGCATCGGCGGGGTCGGCGGCGCGGTAGGGATTGGGCGAAGGGATGTAGTGCTGGGTCGGCAGCGGCAAGTCAAAGCCGCGGTGGAACGCGGGCAGGGCAGTGAGGCCGGCGCCCGTGGACGAGGAGCCGTGGTAGCCGCGCTCCAGCGAGATAAAGTGCTTCTTCGACGGGCGTCCGGTGGCGTTGAAGTACTGCGTGATGAAACGCACCGCCGTATCGACCGCCTCGGAGCCGCCGAGCGTGAGATAGACGTGGTTCAGCGAGCGCGGTGTGATCTGCACCAGCTTGTCGGCCAGGCGGATGGCCGGCTCGCTGCTGAAATGAAAGTAGCCGGTGGCGTAGGGCAGGCGACGCATCTGCTCGGCGGCGGCCTGCACGACGCTTTCCTGGCCGTAGCCGACGTTGACGCACCACAGCCCGGCGAAGGCATCGAGCAGTTCGTGGCCGCTGGCGTCGGTCAGCCACGCGCCGCGGCCCGACGACAGCACCGTGGGGCCGCGCTGCTCGTGCACGCGCCAGGGCGACACAGGGTGGATCAGGTGTGCGCGATCGGCGGCTTCAAGCGCGGCGAGCTGGGGCAGGTCATTAAGTTGGGTCATGGCAGAGTCCGTTCGCGTCTGTTGGTGTGCGCAGCACAACAGGCTGGCCTTTGCCTGAAGATTACGGCAGGGGGCAGATAACGTGGTGCTGCATTGATGGGGCCGAACGAAGCACGCTGCTGTTATGCGCACTGTGGCAGCAGATTGTTTGGTGGGAGGCGTTCGGCAGCCTGGCACGCGGCAGGACAAGGCTCTCCAGTCATTGGGCTGGCCTGCTGGCGTAGTACATGGCGATGTCGCTATGATGATCGACCCCGACTTGTCCCGGACAATATCGCCGCGTGGAGCCAGAGCGCCTTCGGGTTTATCCGGGTGATGCAAGAATCGTCCGCGCAAGGTAGCACTTTCGCAATTCGATGCGGTAGCGCGGTCCGTAACGGAGACAAATGCTGAGGCTTCTTGTCTAGCATGGAGGCATGAATCCACTATTGGTGCCGACCAGCGGCGCTCGTCCTTCCGTGCAAATATTCGACCCTCAGACTGTCTCCGTTGCCTCGGGCCATTTCATTGGCGGACGGCTCGTGCCTGATGCCGGCCGCATCCCCGTGCGGCGCCCCTCCGATAACCAGGTGCATGCCGAGCTGCCGCTGGCAGACGCCGCCGCCGTGGATGCGGCGGTGCAGGACGCGTGGAAAGCGTGGCGTACCAGTGACTGGGCGCGTCGTGCCCCGCGCGAGCGGGCGCGCGTGCTGCGCCGCTGGGCTGACCTGATCGAAGCCGATGTGCAGGGTCTCGCACCACTCGAAGCCGTGTGCTCCACCCGGCCGGTGCGCGATGCCTCGGCTTGGGATGTCCCGTTCACCGCCGAGGGACTGCGATTCTTCGCCGAATATGCCGACAAAGTCGGGGGGGAGGTGGCGGCTACACGGCATGACCACCTTGGCATGGTGGTGGCCGAGCCGTACGGCGTGGTGGGTGCGATCACCCCATGGAATTTCCCGCTGGTGATGGTGTCGTGGAAGGTGGGCGCGGCGCTTGCCGCCGGCAACGCGGTGGTGCTCAAGCCTTCGGAGCTGACGCCCTTCTCCGCGGTGCGTCTGGCCGAACTGGCCATCGAAGCGGGCGTGCCGCCGGGCTTGTTCAATGTGGTCCAGGGCGACGGGCGGACCACGGGCGATGCGCTCACGCGCCATCCCCTTGTCTCGAAAATGACCTTCACGGGCTCGACGCAAACGGGGGCGGCGATCATGGCCAGTTGCGCCTTGCAAGGCCCCAAGCCTGTCACGCTGGAGCTGGGTGGAAAGAGCCCGCAGCTGGTATTCGACGATGCGCCGGACCTCGACCGGCTCGCCGGCATCATTGCTGGCGCCATTACTGGCAATGCCGGTCAGGTATGCGTCGCGGGCTCGCGCCTGATTGTTCAGCGCGGCGTCGCCGAGCCGCTGGTCGATCGCATCGCTGCGCGTTTTGCCGCGCTTCGGCCTGGTGCGACATGGGATAACGCGGCGACGCTGCCACCGATCATCTCGGCAGCGCAGGCGGCGCGCATCCTCGATATCGTCGAGCGGGCGTGCAGCCCGGGCGTGCGGGTGCGCAGCGGCGGCGGCCTGTTCGACAGCGGCCCGGGCGGAGCATACTTCCAGCCCACGCTGATCGAGGGCGTGCGCGCGGACAATCCTGCCGTGCAAGAGGAAATCTTCGGCCCGGTGCTCACGGTGCAAACCTTCGACGACGAGGAAGAGGGCCTGGCGCTGGCCGCGCACGAGCGCTACGGCCTGGCCGCCGGTGTACATACGGCCGATATCGGAAAAGCGCTGCGGGCCATGCGGGAAATCTCCGCCGGCACGGTATGGATCAATCGCTACGGGCGCAGTGGGGATTTCGTGATTCCCACCGGGGGCTATCACCAGTCTGGCATCGGCAAGGATCTGGGTCGGCAAGCCGTAGAGGCGAATCTGCGCTTCAAGAGCGTGCTGATCGATTTTGCTGCAGCGCATTAGCGGTGCGTCATGACTCGCCTGCGCACTCCCGCGGTGCCCACCGCATGACCTGCCGCGGGGCCCATGATAAACCGTAGGTTCGCAGCGTGGCACGCCCTCATTTCCGTACAAATGCTGTGTGGCCGCGTGCTTTAATCCCTTCGAAATAATTCTGTCGGCTGCGCCGGGCAAGGCGCGGCTCCACCCCGGTCAATGACCGGCTAACCCTGAGGATCAGAGACCATGACCTTCCGTCCCAAGTACGTGACCTTCGACTGCTACGGCACGCTTACGCGTTTCCGCATGGGCGAAATGACGCGCGAACTGTTTGCCGATCGCATCCCTGCCGAGCAGATGGAGCAGTTCATCGCCGACTTCAGCGCCTACCGCTTCGACGAGGTACTGGGCGACTGGCAGCCCTACGAAGTGGTGCTGAAGAACGCCGTGCGCCGCCTGTGCAAGAAGTGGAAGATCCAGTACTTCGACACCGATGGCCAGCAGTACTATGACGCCGTGCCGACGTGGGACCCCCATGCGGATGTGCCCGCCGGCCTGGCCAAGGTCGCCAAGGAGATTCCGCTGGTGATCCTGTCGAACGCCTCGGACGACCAGATCCAGAAGAATGTGGCCATGCTCGGCGCGCCGTTCCACCGCGTCTACACCGCGCAGCAGGCCCAGGCCTACAAGCCGCGCCTGAAGGCCTTCGAGTACATGCTCGACTCGCTGGGCTGCAATCCGGAAGATGTTCTGCACGTCTCGTCGAGCCTGCGCTACGACCTTATGTCGGCTGACGACATCGGCATCGTCAACAAGGTATTCGTGAACCGTGGCCATGGGCCGGGCAACCCGGCTTACCGCTACACCGAGATCCAGGACATCGGTGGCCTGCCGGGCGTCGTCGGTCTCTGAACTGAGCACACACTTTTCCGTCCCCACCATGAAGCTTGATTCCTACTGGAACGATTCGGTGCCAACACTGGCACTGGACGCGCATGAACTGCCGCCGCAGGTCGATGTGGCCATCGTCGGCGGAGGCTTCACCGGGCTTTCGGCGGCACTGGCGCTGGCCCGACGTGGGGCAAGCGTTGTGGTGCTGGAGGCTGGGGCCACCGTGGCGCCCGAGGCCTCGGGGCGCAATGGCGGCCATGTGAACAACGGGCTGGCGGTGGACTACGCGGAGCTGGCTGCCAGGGTGGGCGTGGAACGCGCCCGCGGCTGGTACCACGCCTATGACGACGCGGTCGATACCGTGGAGCGCATCGTGCGCGACGAGGGCATTGCCTGCGACTTCCAGCGCAACGGCAAGCTCAAGCTCGCCACCAAGGCTCACCAGATGGAAGCGCTGCGGCGCAGCGCCGAACGCCTCGTCGCCGACGGCGTGGATACCGACGTGGAAATCCTCGACGCGGCGCGCGTGCGTGCCGAGGTGCAGAGCGAGCGTTTTCACGGCGGCATGCTATACAAGCGCAGCGGCCAGATGCATATGGGCCGCTTCGCGCAAGGCCTGGCCGTGGCCGCAGAGCGCCACGGCGCACAGATCCACACTGGCACCTGCGTAAGCCGCATTGAACGCGTCCAGGGGCAGGTGCACCGCCTGCACACCGCGCGCGGCACGGTGCTGGCCCGGCAGGTGCTGCTCGCCACCGGGGCTTCGCGCCACGGTGGCTACGGCAGCTTCGGGTGGCTGCGCCGGCGCATCGTGCCGATCGGCAGCTTCATCGTGACCACGGAGCCGCTGGGCGCCAAGCGTGCTAACGCACTGCTGGCCAAACGCCGCACCTATGTCACGGTCGCGAACATTCACCATTACTTCCGCCTTACGCCGGACCACCGGCTGGTGTTCGGCGGCAGGGCGCGCTTTGCCATTTCCAGCCCCCAGCAGGATGCCGCGAGCGGGGAGATCCTGCGCGCCGGCCTGGCCGAGATCTTCCCGCAGCTCGGCCACGTCAGGCTCGACTATTGCTGGGGCGGACTGGTCGACATGACGCAGGACCGCCTGCCGCATGCCGGCGAGCGCGACGGCCTGTTCTACTCCATGGGCTACAGCGGCCACGGCACGCAGATGTCGGTGCACATGGGCGAGCGCATGGCCGCGGTGATGGCCGGCGACGCGACTGCCAATCCATGGCGGGAGCGCGACTGGCCCGCCATTCCCGGGCACTTCGGCCCGCCGTGGTTCCTGCCGGTGGTGGGCTTGTACTACCAGCTCAAGGACCGGCTTGCCTGAACCTTGCGCAGCTGTTGGGTTTTCGCCGCGGTCCCCCTGTTCCCCTCTCAGAATAATCAGGAGCACAACCAACCATGAACGATAGCGGTAACGAGTTTGATAAGCTTGTCGGTCCCGGCGAGAGCCTTCGTGTGATGGATCTGCTCAAGCGTGGCGCGACGCGGCGTGACGTGCTGGCGATGTTGCTGGCAGGCGGCATGCAGGCCGCGCTGGCCGGCAGCCTTGCCGGCGTAGCCGCCACGGCCCATGCAGAGACGCCGAAGCGCGGCGGCCGTATCCGCGTGGCCGTCGCCACGGCAGCCGCCTCAGATACGCTCGATCCGGCCAAGCAGTCGAACCAGAGCGACTACGTGCGCTGCAACATGGTCTACAACGGGCTGACCTCGCTCGATAGAAGCCTGACGGCGCGGGCTGCCCTGGCCGAGTCGTTCAACACCACCGATGCCAAGACCTGGATCTTCACGCTGCGCAAGGGCGTGACCTTCCACGACGGCAAGGCGTTGTCCCCGGCTGACGTGGTGTATTCGATCATGCGCCACAAGGACCCCGCCACCGTTTCGAAAGCCAAGGTGCTGGCCGAGCAGATCGAGAGCGTGAAAGCCACCGGCCCGAACGAGGTCACGGTGGTGCTCACCAGCCCCAATGCCGACCTGCCGGTGATCCTTGGGACCTTCCATTTCCACATCGTCAAGGACGGCACCACCGACTTCAGTGCCGGCATCGGTACCGGACCCTACAAGATCAAGGAATTCAGGCCCGGCGTGCGCACGCTCGTGGTGCGCAACGCCGCCTACTGGAAGCCAGGCAAGCCCTATCTCGACGAAATCGAGTTCGTCGGCATCGCCGATGACAGTGCTCGCGTCAACGCGCTGCTGTCCGGCGGGATGGACCTGGTGGCCATGGTCAACCCCCGCGCCGTGGCCCGTGTCAAGAGTACCCCTGGCTACGCCGTGCTCGTCACGCAATCGGGACAGTACTCAGACCTGATCATGCGCAAGGACGCGGGTCCTGGTACGAGCCCGGACTTTTTGATGGGGATGAAGTACCTGCAGGACCGCGAGCAGATGAAGAAGGCCATCGCGCTCGACTATGCGGTGGTCGGCAACGACCAGCCGATCGACCCCACTAACCGGTTCTTCTTCAAGGACTTGCCGCAGCGACCCTTCGACCCGGAGAAGGCGAAGTTTCATTTCCGCAAAGCCGGCGTGACGGGCAAGGTGCCTGTGGTGACCTCGCCAGCCGCGTTGTATTCGGTGGAGATCGCGATGGTGCTGCAACAGACCGCGCAGCGTGTCGGTCTGGACCTCGACATCAAGCGCATGCCCGCCGACGGCTACTGGTCGAACCACTGGCTCAACAGCCCCGTGGGTTTCGGCAACGTGAACCCGCGCCCCAGCGCCGACACCATCCTCACGCAGTTCTTCAAGTCCGATGCGCCGTGGAACGAATCGCGCTGGAAGAACCCCAAGTTCGACCAGCTGCTGGTGGCGGCGCGGGGCGAAACCGATACCGCCAAACGCAAGCAGTTGTATGCCGACATGCAGACCATGATCCACGAGGACGCCGGCATCGGTATCCCGCTGTTCCTGGCCAGCATCGACGGGCATTCATCGAAGCTCAAAGGCTTGTCGCCGATCCCGCTGGGTGGGCTGATGGGCTATTCGTTTGCTGAGAACGTCTGGCTGGATGCCTGAGCTTGAAAGGGGGCTTTGCTCCGCTCTCGCGCTTGCGGGAGAAGGGCAGGCGCTCGCAACGGGCCTGACTTCGTGGATGCGCCCGGCCCTCACCCCAACCCTCTCCCGCAAGCGGGAGAGGGAGCCCACAAGCGGTGAGGGAAAGACCATGGATTGCTGGCCTGGATGACTGACAGGCCCTGCATGCTGCCGATTTGCTCCTCTCTCCCGCGTGCGGGAGAGAGGAGCATTTGCGTCGGCCCGTGGCTTTGTTCAGATGCGCGAGCGTGCAATGCGCGGATGTTTGCTCCCCTCTCCCGCTTGCGGGAGAGGGGCCGGGGTGAGGGCAGGCGGTGGCATACCGACGCGCGTTACTTCGTTGACGCTCCAGCCCTCACCCCACCCCTCACCCCCACCCCTCTCCCACTTCGCGGGAGAGGGGTGCGTTCACCAAATTTAGCGGTTTGCGGCCAGCCGTGCCGAATCAGGCTGCAGTGCCCGCGACCCCAGCCGCGATCCCACCTTCGCGATGCAGATCGACTTCATCGATCCACCCACGACGCAGCTCGGGCACCGAGCGCGCCAGCAGCGCGTAGTAAGGGTGGTGCGGCCCGCGGTCGTAGTCCTGGTGCGCGACCTGGGTCAGCTTGCGGCCATGCTGCATCACCACGATCTCGTCGCAGATCGAGCGCACGGTGTGCAGGTCGTGGCTGATGAAGAGATACGAGACACCCAGTTCCTTGCGCAGCTCGGCCATCAGGTCAAGGATGGCAGCGCCCACCACGGTGTCCAGCGCCGAGGTGATCTCGTCGCACAGGATCAGCTCCGGATCGGCCGCCAGCGCGCGGGCCAGGTTCACGCGCTGCTTCTGTCCGCCGGACAGGCCGCCAGGCGTGCGCTGCGCCACGCCGGCCGGCAGCCGCACGAGATCCAGTAACTGGCGAATCCGCGCCCGTTGCGCTTCGCCGCGCAGGCCGTGGAAGAACTGCAGCGGCCGCGCCAGGATCTCCTCGACGGTGCGTGCAGGATTGAGCGCGGTATCGGCCATCTGGAACACGATCTGGATGCGCCGCAGCTCCTCGCGGCTGCGTTCGGCCACCGTCGGCTTCAGCGGGCGGCCGTTGAAGGCAATGCTGCCGCGGCACGGCGCGATCAGCCCGGCAATCGCCCGCGCCAGCGTGGTCTTGCCCGAACCCGACTCGCCGATGACGCCGATGGCCTGGCCGCGATACAGCTTCAGGTCCACGCCTTCCAGGATCTTCGAGGCCGGTTGCCCGTGCGCATCGAGCGCACCATAGCCGGCGGACAGATCGCGGACCTCCAGCAGCAGCGGGCTCTTGGCCGGGTCCACCGGCGCGCCGGGACGCTCCGTGGGCCGCGCCGCGGCCAGCAGGCAGCGCGTGTAGTCGTCGACGGGCTGGTACAGGATCTGGTCGGTCTCGCCCAGCTCGCGCATCTTGCCGTCGCGCAGCACCAGGATATGGTCCGCCACCTGGGCCACCACGGCCAGGTCGTGGCTGACATAGACCGCGGTGGTGCGGCGTTCCTGCACCGCGCGGCGGAACACGCGCAGCACTTCGACCTGCGTGGTGACGTCCAGCGCCGTGGTCGGCTCGTCCAGGATCACCAGGTCGGGGTCGGTGATCAGCGCCATCGCGGCCATCAGGCGTTGTAGCTGTCCACCGGAAACCTGGTGCGGATAGCGCTCGCCGATGGAATCAGGGTCGGGCAGCGCCAGTTCGCGGAACAGCGCGACCGCCTTCTTCTCGGCCGCCTTGCGGTCCATGAGCCGGTGGATCAGTGCCGGTTCGACCACCTGGTCCATGATGGTGCGCGAGGGGTTGAACGAGGCCGCCGCACTCTGCGCGATATAGGTGATCTCGCGCCCGCGCAGCCGGCGCTGTTCGCCCGGCGACAGGTGCAGCACGTCGGTGGTGCCGACCCGGATGCTGCCGGAGATCTCGCAGCCATGGCGCGCGAAGCCCATCAGCGCCAGCGCGGTGGTGGTCTTGCCCGAGCCGGACTCGCCGATCAGTGCCAGCACCTTGCCGGGTTCGATCTCGAAGTCGATTCCATCTACCAACGTCGCCTGGCCTGCGGTGATGCGCAGATTGCTGACCTTTACGGACGTGCCCATTATTTGACTCCGTTACGTGCCGAGCGACCCGGCAGGTTATCGATAACAAGGTTGACCGCGAGAGTCAGGCTGGCAATGGCCAGCGCCGGCGCCACCACGGCCATGCTGCCTTCGGACAGCGCGCCGATGTTTTCGCGCACCAGCGAACCCCAGTCGGCATCGGGCGGCTGGATGCCCAGGCCGAGGAAGCTGAGGCTGGCCAGCAGCAGCACGACGTAGACGAAGCGCAGCCCCAGGTCGGCCAGCATGGGGCCGAGGATGTTGGGCAGGATCTCCTGGCGCATGATGTAGGCGGTACCCTCGCCGCGGGTGCGCGCGACGGTCACGTAGTCCATCGCATTGATGTTGACCGCCAGCGAGCGCGCGATGCGATAGGCGCCCGGGACGTAGATGATCGCCGCCGTGATCGCCAGCATCCACACCGACGAGCCGAAGGCCGCGACCATGATCAGCGCGAACATCTTGCTCGGGATCGCCGTGAGCGTATCGAGGCCGCGGCTCAGGCCGGCATCGATCCAGCGGCCGCTGACGGTGGCGAGCAGTGCCAGCGTGATGCCGATGCCGCTGGCGCACAGGGTCGAGACCAGTGCCACGCAAACGGTGTAGCGCGCGCCCAGGATCACGCGCGTCAGCATGTCGCGCCCGAGGTAGTCGGTGCCGAGCCAGTGCTGGGCGCCGATCGGGCCAAAGACCTGGATCTCGCCCGCAGGCGTGCCATCCTGGCTGATCAGGATCGGGCCAAGGATGGCGGCGATCAGCCAGCCGATGAGGATCAGGCACCCGACCCAGCCGGTGATGCCCAGTCTGGGCAGGCGCGGGCGGCGACGGCCTTTTTCGGGGGCACTCACGGCGGGAGTGGCGTGCGCGGGGGTGTGCGTGTCGGAGGTAGTGGACATGAATTGCAGCTCCTGCATGGCGTTCAAGGCTTCAGCGGTGGCGCAGACGCGGATTGGCGACGATGCCGCACACATCGGCAAGCGTGACGAGGATCAGGTACGCACAGCAGAAAATCATGGCGCACACCTGGACCACGGGCATGTCGCGCTGGGCGACGCTGTCCACCATCAGCTTGGCGATCCCCGGGTAGTTGAAGATGGTCTCGATGATGATCACGCCGCCAAGCAGGTAAGACAGGCTCAGCGCCACGGCATTGGCAATCGGGCCGATGGCGTTGGGCAGCGCGTGGAACAGCACCATGCGGGTAGAGGAGGCGCCCTTGAGCCGCACCATCTCGATGTAAGGCGCGTTGAGCTGGTCGATCACCGCGGCGCGGGTCATGCGCAGCATCTGCGCGACGATCACGCAGCACAGGCTCAGCACCGGCATGGCCAGCGACCGCACGATCTTGTCCCAGGAATCGTCGGTGCCGATATAGGCGAGCGCCGGCAGCCAGCGCAGGTGGACCGCGAACAGCAAGACCGCCAGCGTGGCGACCAGGAACTCCGGCACCGAGACCACCGCCACCGCGCCCAGGCTGACGCTGCGGTCAAACCAGGTGCCGCGGTAGACCGCGGCCAGGATGCCGAGGCCGAGCGCCACCGGCACCGAGATCAGCGCGGTCAGGCCGGCCAGCAGCAGCGATTGGGGCAGGCGGCTGCCGATGGCCTCGGACACCGGCATGCGCGTGACCAGGGACTCGCCGGCGTTGCCGGTCACCATGCCGCCCAGCCATTGCGCGTAGCGCACCGGCGCGGGGACATCGAGCCCCATCTGGGTACGCAACGCAGCCAGGGCTTCCGGTGTGGCGTCCTGTCCGAGTTGTTCCTCCGCGGCATCGCCGGGCAATACCGCGGTGATCGCGAAGACGATGGCCGAGACGGCCAGCAATGAGATCAGCGCCATGCCGACGCGCCGCGCCAGCAGACGCAAGATGAAGGGGTTCACGGTGTCTCCTTTCTTGGTTGATAAATCGGGCCGCGAGTGTGACCGTCTGACGAGTAACCCCTTAGACCGCAGCGGAGGGCTCTGGGAAATGCCCCTTGATTCGCTTCCAGTGCACGGTGAACGGGTCGCGCTGCAGGTCCCCGGGGATTCCGTGGTGCAGGGCGCTCATGATCCGGGTTGACTCGTCTCCCATAAAACTCTCGAATGGCTTCTTCTCACGACACGGCAGTGGTGCCTGGAAGGCAATGGCTCCGGGTAGCAGGTCACAGTCTTTGAGGGGTGCGACATTTGAGCATGTGCGCCCAAGCGCTTGGTGGGGTATTCCAGCCCATGACAGTCATAGCTGTGGTTTCAGGTGGCCAGTTTGGCATTGCATGCCGTAAGCACAGCACGCGTGCATGTGCATCACAACATTCCTCGGGATTTACCCAGGGCTGACTCATCCTGGTGCGTTCCCGGATGCAGTAATTTTTTCCTAGCAGCTGCTCGCGTGTTTATCGCATCATGAATTCTCCTTTTGCCCGCCGCTGCTACGAACTGCAATGACTTACGCCATGACCCCGCACGATGTAGAGCACACGGCAGCCCCGGCCGTCGTGGACAACCCGCGACGCGTCAGGCGCAACGATCCGCTCATTGGTCTTGTTGATCGTGCCAAAGGATATTGAACGATTGGGCGGCCCTTTCCTGCTTTCGCGCAATGCGCACCAAAACTACCGCTGTGATTGCCGACGATCATCCCGTGGTGCTCGCCGGACTGGCGCCGTACATGGCGCATCAAGGCATTGACGTCATAGCCGTCGCGGATAGCGTCAATGGGCTTCTCTCGGAACTGCAGAAGCATGCACCCCTGCTACCGGATATCGTCATCACCGGCTATGACTATGGCGGCGAGATCGACGGGTTGCGCTTGATCGAGCGGCTACGCCGAATGTACCCGGAGGTGAAGATCGTGATCTTCTCAGGGGCGCGTCCAAACGGTCTGGTTCGTCAATTGCTGGCGAAAGGCGCTGACGCGTTTGTTGCAAAATCGATGGGATTGCAGTGCGTCGCGGATGCGTGCCAAGCCGTCCTTTCGGGTGCCAGGTACATAGACCCGGCCACCGAAGGGTTGCTGATGGCGTCGATCCGCCATGGCGAGGACCAGTGCGACCATCGTCTTAGCCCACGCGAACGCGAAGTCCTTCACATGCTGGCGCAAGGCTATCCGCTGCGGGAGATTGCACGGAAATTCCAGCGCAGCGTCAAGACCATCAGTGTCCAAAAGTGCTCAGCGATGAGCAAGCTCGGGCTGAGCAGTGAAATTGAACTGGCCTTGTATCTGGTCAAGCACCGGCATGCGGTGATCCCGTCCTGACACGCACTGCGGATGAGAGCAAGCGTGCTGCAAAAAAATGGGGCTGCCGAAGTGCAGCCCCGGGCGGTCTCTACCGCAAAGGCATGGAAAGTGTCGATATTATGCCGATGACATACACGAGACAGCAGAGCTCGCGCACATCCTAAGCGGATAATTGGAGAATGAAAATAGGCGGCGGCCTAAAAGAATCTTTAGGTGGCATACCAACATACTGGTCCAACTACTGATTGTTAATTCTTCAAGAACCGATGCAGAATTTGCTTCGCCAAAATTCGAACCGATGCGAATTGGCTACTCACCATTATTCGAGGAAATCATTTCATGAAATTAAAACTGTCGGCCCTTGCAGCCGCCTTGCTGGTGGTCCCCAGCGCGTATGCACAATCGAACGTCACGCTGTACGGTGTTGCGGATGTCGGTATTGAATACCTGAACAAGGCCGTGGCTTCGACGGGTACCGTACCTGCCGGCGCCCAGGGCAACAATCTCTGGGCCCTGCAATCGGGCAACCAGTCCGGATCGCGCTGGGGATTGCGCGGCGTAGAAGACCTGGGTGGCGGCATGAAGGGCATCTTCCTGCTGGAAAGCGGCTTCAACCTCGATACCGGCGCGTCGGGGCAGGGTGGTCGTCTCTTTGGCCGCGGCGCCTACGTGGGTCTGCAGAGCCAGTGGGGCCAGCTGACCCTGGGCCGGCATACGACCCCGTTCTATGACTTTGGCGTTACCTACGACCCGATGTCGATCGCGAGCCGCTATTCCATTGGTGCGCAAGACCCGTTCATGGGCGGGGCGCGTGCAGATAACTCCGCCAAGTATATGGGGACGTTCGGCGGCCTGAGCGTGACCGCCCTGTATAGCTTCAACAGCAGCAACCAGGAGGTCGCCGGCAATTTCACCAACGGGCGTCAGTACTCGGTCGCTGTGAACTATGCCGCGGGTGGATTCGCCGTTGGCGCCATTTATGATCAGACGAACCGGTCGGCAGCCACGGCTCTGTCTACCGATAGCCTGATCAGGCGCGCCGCAGTCGCCGGAACATACACCTTCGGTCCTGCCAAGCTCTACGGCGGTTACCGTTATGCTCACGCGTTCAACGGTGCCACCCTGCCTGGCGTTGCGCTGACCAACACCGTGTCGAACCTCGGTTGGGCTGGCGTCGGCTACCAGGTATCGCCGGCGCTGTCGGTCAGTGGCTCTGCGTACTACCAGAACCTGCGTCAGTCGAACGCCGGCAACCCGTGGCTGTTTGTTGCGTTGGTGGACTATGCACTGTCGAAGCGCACGGACCTTTACACCACGGTTTCGTACGCACTGAACCACGGCAAGTCGAACTTGGGGGTGAACGGGTTCAATGACCAGCTCGGCGCGAGCAGCGAAGCCGTGCAGCCGGGTGCAAACCAGTTCGGCGCTGTCGTTGGCATCCGCCACAAGTTCTGAGCTCAAGTCCGTTAGTGAACACCCGGAGGCATCTCCGGGTTCCAATACAAGTCCGATCCGCTTCGGGGCTGGCAGGCCCGGAGCGCTGTCAGTCTCGGGACGGCTTCGCCTTGTCCCCCGGTCTCCACATCATGTCAGCCACAGAGGCGTAGCGTCAGGGTTTCAACAGCGCGCGAGAAAGCACCGGAAATTGCAAGTTCACAGCGTATTCGGCAGCTTCTGCCAGACCTGCGGTGCGATACTTCCTCCGGAATGTACCGGCGTAGCCGACAGCCATTAGCCCGCTGGAAGCGGTCGGGCACTTCTGATCAGCATAGCGTCAAGCCGCATCGCCGGCCCGTGCGCGTCCTTGAGACCGACGAACGCTGACCGGCTGCTGGCCACCGCCCATCGACAAAACCTGCGCAGACCGCATCCGCCCATGCGTCGCGGGCAAAGCGCTGGATGGCACGCTGCAATCGCCGGAGCACCGGCGCCGACCATTGGTTGACCATTTTCTAACGCTCAGAGAAGAAGCCATGTCAGACATCGCCCCCCTGAAACAGGAACCGGAGCTTTTCAATCCGTCCGCGCAGTTTGTCAATAACGCAAACATTGCCGGCATGGAAGGCTACCGGGCGATATGCGCCGCAGCCGAGGAGGATTTCGAAGGCTTCTGGGCCCGGCATGCGCGCGATCACATCAGCTGGCATAAGCCGTTCACCAGGACACTGAATGAGGAGCAGGCTCCGTTCTACCGTTGGTTCGAGGACGGCGAACTTAACGTTTCGTATAACTGCCTGGACCGGAACGTGGCGAACGGCAATGCCGAGAAGACAGCGGTCATCTTTGAGGCCGACGACGGCCAAGTCACGCAAATCACGTATGCGCAGCTGCACGCCAGGGTCTGTCAGTTTGCCAACGGCTTGCGTGCGCTTGGCATCGGCAAGGGCGATCGCGTGGTCATCTACATGCCGATGTCCATCGAAGGCATTGCCGCCATGCAGGCGTGCGCGCGCATCGGTGCGGTGCATTCCGTGGTCTTCGCCGGCTTCTCGGCGAAGTCCCTGCGCGAACGGATTATCGATGCCGGAGCGGTGGCGGTGATTACCGCCGACGAGCAGGTGCGCGGCGGCAAGCATCTGCCGTTGAAGTCGATCGTCGACGAAGCCCTCGACCTGGGTGGTTGCGACACCGTCAACAACGTCATCGTTTACAAGCGCACTGGCGCCGGCATCGACCTGGTGCCCGGACGTGACCTCTGGCTGGATACGCTGCTCGCCGAGCAACCCACCACCTCCGAGCCGGAATGGGTCGGAGCCGAGCATCCGCTATTCATCCTCTACACCTCGGGTTCCACCGGCAAGCCCAAAGGCGTGCAGCATGCATGCGGTGGCTATCTGCTGTGGGCGATGCTGACGATGAAGTGGACCTTCGACATCAAGCCCGCCGACGTATTCTGGTGCACCGCCGACATCGGCTGGATCACCGGCCACACCTATATCGCCTACGGCCCGCTTGCGGCCGGCGCGACCCAGGTCGTGTTCGAAGGGGTGCCGACCTGGCCCGATGCCGGTCGCTTCTGGGACATGGTCAGCAAGCATCGAACCACGATCTTCTATACCGCCCCGACGGCGATCCGCGCGCTGATCAAGGCTTGCGACAAGGACCCGCACCTGCATCCGAAGCGGTACGATCTGTCCAGCCTGCGCCTGCTCGGCTCGGTGGGGGAACCGATCAATCCGGAAGCGTGGATGTGGTACTACCACAACGTTGGCAACGGCGAATGCCCGATCGTCGACACCTTCTGGCAAACCGAAACCGGCGGGCACATGATCAGCCCGTTGCCTGGCGTGACGCCGTTGGTTCCGGGCTCCTGCACGCTGCCGTTGCCGGGCATCATGGCCGCGGTGGTGGATGAAGCCGGCAACGAGCTGCCGCACGGACAGGGCGGCATCCTGGTCTTCAAGCGCCCGTGGCCGTCCATGATTCGCACCGTCTGGGGCGATCCGGAGCGGTTCAAGGCAAGCTATTTCCCGCAGGAACTGGGCGGCAAGCTTTACCTGGCAGGTGACGGCGCGGTGCGCAATGAAAAGACCGGCTACTTCAGCATTACCGGTCGCATCGACGACGTGCTCAACGTCTCCGGTCACCGCATGGGCACCATGGAAATCGAATCGGTGCTGGTCGCCAACCCGCGAGTCGCGGAGGCCGCCGTGGTGGGCAAGCCGGACGATACCACCGGCGAAGCGATCTGCGCCTATGTCATGCTGAAGGGCCCCCGGCCTCTGGGCGATGAAGCACAGCGGATCGCCAGGGAGTTGCGCGACTGGGTCGCCAGGGAGATCAGCCCCATCGCCAAGCCCAAGGAAATCCGTTTTGCCGACAACCTGCCCAAGACACGCTCGGGCAAGGTGATGCGGCGGCTGCTGCGCGCCATCGCAAAGGGCGAACCGATTACGCAGGACCTGTCGACCCTTGAAGATCCTGCGATCCTGGAGCAGCTCAGGCAAGCGCAGTAATTGTGCAAGCCGACCGGCGCGCCGCACAGCGAGCGGGGCTGCCGGTCGCTGCACGTTTCTCAACAAGCGACTAGATGAAGAGACTCAGGAACTGATGACGAACGTTTTCAAGCCCATGCGTATGCTCAAAACGATCAAGGACGGGCACTGGAACCATCATCTGCAGGCTAATGCAATGCTGAAAGCCGGGAACATCAAGCTTGACACGGAGGGCTGCAATGTCGCCTAAGCGACGATGGACGGCAATGCGGCAGCGTTATCCTTCGCTGGGTGTATTCGGGTACATCGACATGATGCTCGATTCGTCCATGCATCCCAGGACGCAGCATCGCGTGCTGGACTGCGTCGAGGAACAGCGCGTATGGGAGTGGCCAGGATCGCCGGGCATCGGTATTACCCGGTTCGGACGCTTCGAGCATGCCTGCTGTGTGACGTTCGCACGCAGCGGCCATCACGCCATGTACTACGTGTGCCATAACGGACGCTATCGCATGGAAGAAACGCCGGCGTTCGTATCAGAGTTCGATGCAGGCGGTGCGTAACCACCTGCATCGTACGGCACGGTGCATGCTGTCGGCGAGGCCGACAGCCCCAAGGTCAACGCAGGAAACTGTGTGTGCGATCAGCGGCGCGGTGCCCGTCCTGAAGTGGAGGCGGGTTGACAGTCAGCGGCTCCACTGCCACCCGCACGCGCGGTGCGATGGCGCACATCAGCTCATAGCCGATTGTCCCCGCTGCGGCTGCCACGCTGTCAATGGGCACGTGCCTGCCCCAAAGTTCAACGGGCGTTCCGACTGTGGCTTCCGGACATTCGGTCAGATCGATGGCGAGCATGTCCATGGACACGCGTCCGACTGTCCGGGTATCGTGATTGCCAACCCGCACCGGCGCATAGTGCCCGAGGTCGGATGAACTGGTGCGCGGATAGCCATCGGCATAACCACAGGCAACGATGCCGATGCGGCGTGTGTCTGACGCGACGTAGCGGGAGCCATAACCCACCGACTGGCCGGGCCGCAGTGCTTGCACGGCCAGGATCTTGCTCTCCAATGTCATCGCCGCCAGCAGTCCCTGGTCCTGCACGTCTTGCCAACTGCCAGATGGCGACGCACCATAGAGCATGACGCCGGCGCGTACCCAATCCGTGCGGCTTTCCGTGTGCCAGAGCGTGCCCGCCGAATTAGCGACGCTGGTCTCCCCTGGCAAGTCGCGGGTCGCGGTGCGAAAGACCGCCATCTGCTCGCTGATGCCCGCTGCGCCGTCGGCGTCCGAAAAATGGGTCATGTGCGTGACCGAACGAACGGCGTCGATGGCCCTGAGTCTTTGCCAGGCTGCCCTATAGGCCGACGGCGTGAAGCCCAGCCGGTTCATGCCTGAATTCAGCTTCAGGCAGACGTCCAGCGAACGCGGTGCCAGCCGGTACGCGGGCGCGAGCACTTCGAGCATGCGTAGCTGCGCTTCGCAATGTAACGCGGTGCTCAGCCGATGGGTGCCCAGCAAGGCAACGTCCGCGTCGTCGAAGAAGCCCTCCAGCAAAAGGATGGGCTTGTTCCAGCCAAGCTCGCGCAACCGGATGGCTTCCTCTGGTTCCAGCAGCGCGAAGCCATCGGCGTCCCGCAACGCAGGGTAGACCCGTTCGATCCCATGCCCGTAGGCATTGGCTTTCACCACTGCCCAGACGCGGGAAGACGGCGCCGCGCGGCGGGCGACAGCCAGGTTGTTGGCTAGTGAGGGCAGGTGGATCGTGGCGACAATGGGACGTGGCATAGGTTGTCAGAGGGAGCGGTGCGGGTCGCGTGGCACAGACTGCGCGGCTGTCTTGCGCGGCCGCCGGACGCGTGTTCGGCGCCGGAGCGCTCAGCAGAGCGCCTGGTTGATGATTGCGAACTGCTTGAGCCCGCTATCCGCCGGCGGTACGCCATCACGTGCCATCGCCACGACTGTATCCACCTGAACCAGTCCCGCGTGCGCGAGCCAGTCCTGCAGGCCGCTGGTTCCCGTGATATCCACGCGCACGAAAGACCCGGTGTAGGCGCCGGACCAGCAGGCAATCAAGGCTTTCGCACGTTCACTATCGGAGGCCACCACCGGCCCGATCGCATAGCCGCGCCCGAAGCGGCGCATAACCGAGAAGCCGACCGCTTCGCCATTGCGCTCAAGCACGACAGTCTCGGCCATGGGGAGCAATGACTTCAGCAGGTCGCCGCGCGACATGCCGGTAGCGCGATTCGCCAGGTCGGTGAGCGTCTCGATAT
The DNA here is from genome assembly GCA_050987995.1 of Ralstonia pickettii. Lineage (GTDB taxonomy): Bacteria > Pseudomonadota > Gammaproteobacteria > Burkholderiales > Burkholderiaceae > Cupriavidus > Cupriavidus pickettii_B. The sequence goes on along the minus strand of CP158803.1, from coordinate 2,561,127 downwards.
CGCCTGGCTCGAACGGACGCAGCGTTTCCCCCGCAGCAAGTGCGACCGGGTCGACGGCATTCATCGTTCCCTGGTGCTGCCAGATGGTGCCGGTCGCGACGAAGCCGAGGCGCTCATACAGGGGCTGTCCGGCGGGCGTGGCATTGAGCAGTGTGCAGCGGTTGCCCAGCGCTTCCAGCACCAGGCGCATCAATTCGCTGCCAATGCCCTTGCCCTGGTGCGCCGGCGACACAATGATCATCCCAAGCGATGCTTGCTGTCCCTGCTTCCAGCAGAGACCGGTGCCGATCACCTCACCGTTTTCTTCGGCGACGAAGCCGGTGCCCAGGCGAAGGACAAATTGCCAGTCTTCGACACGATGCGGCCAGCGCAAGGCCTGCGACAGCTCATGTGCTGCGGGCACGTCCCTTTCGTTCATCGCGCGGTAGGAAACTGGCGCGTGGATAGCTTGGCGTGGCATGGTGTCTTCCTTTTGAATAGGCCGGATCGGCAACACGTCTGGCAGGACGGCGGACTGAAGCCATCTTGCCACAGTGTTCGCGCCTCTTTACGGCGCGAATGCGATTCCACATGTTTGTCTGACTGCCGCTTCATCACGCAGAGCTTATGCCGTTGAGCCAACGAAAAACCGCATAAATTGCTACGCCCGCGCTCTGGCAATGGGCGTAAGCGATGCAGTTCGCTTCGCTACATCAGGTGATTGACCGACGTTTCTCAATAGCGACTTGTCCGCGCGCAGCAAGTTATGCTGATCGGCACATCAAATGCCGCTGATTCTATGCCTGGATACTGTCCAAACGCGATACACGCGAGGCTCGACAGTGGTGTAATTCCCCCGGGTTGCAGGCGACGCCATGGCGGAGCTGATCCATGTCGGGCAAGGCCTGCGCCGGACGAACCTTTTCCTATTGAAGGCTTGCGCGGCTCATGGTTCACGCAGCGTAATCCTCATTGAACAGCGAGAACAAGTCATGTCGAGTTTGCAGCAGGGCGTCACTGTGCGCGCCACGCCGGCTACCTTTGTCGATTTGCGCGCGTTTGCGCAAGACCATTCCCTCGGCATTCCCTTCGCCGACTCTTCCGATGAGGCCGGCTTCCTTTCTCGCCGTCGTACGCTGGATTTGCCGCCGGGGCCGGTAACGGTCGGCGTTATCACACTGGATAGCGGGAGCGGGTCGGTAAAGGCACAGCCGGCGGATGAATTCATCATTGTCTGCGAGGGCAGGGTGACGCTGACCCAGCCGGATTGCACGGTCGAGCTGGGTCCGGGTAACAGCGCGGTGCTGTTACATGACGCCGAGTTCGCCTGGTCTGCAGAGTGCCCGGTGTCGATCATCTTCATGCGCTACAACGACAGCCGCCCTGATGCACGTGCGCTGACGCCGATCGCGGAAGAGCCGCCACTGGAAGCGTCCGGCACACCTTCGGCCGAGTTGCTGCTTACGCCCACTCCGGCTTGTCGCAACTACACAGATTATCGCTCCCAGGACGGGCAGTTCATCTGCGGCACCTGGGATTCGACCCCCTACCATCGTCGGGCGATGTTTTATCCCCACTACGAACTTATGTATCTGTTGGAAGGCAGCGTGACATTTGAAGATGAAACCGGCCGTAGCGGAACTTTTTCGCGCGGCGATATTTTCCTCGTCGAACAGCATGCGCAGTGCAGCTGGGAAAGCCGTGAGCATGTAGCCAAGGTCTATGCGATTTTCCGGCCGGCCTAGCCGGTAGGGTGCGCCGTTGAGGTTCAGTGGTCTCCGCTTCACTGTGAAGCCTTGCCCACAGGCAGTCATGCCTGTGGGTTTTTTTCGATGGTGTCCCGGCGTTGCCGTGCTTCCATTGCCAGGATTTGCCTCCGCCGCGATTCAATGGAAGGCAGCGGTCGAGTTCCCCGCTACGCTATACGACGAAAAAGGCGGCCCGATCCGGCGCCATGGATTCGCTGCGCGAGGAACTTCGCGCCCAGCGGTAGCATTATCGTCCGACGAGTTTCAACAAGCTCAGGCCCGGATACATACGGTTGATCTCCACCAGGTCCTGGTGAGTCTCCTCCAGGATCCAGTCGCGCAGCCTGTTGACTGTAGGGCGGGGAGAAGGGGTCGCATGCTGTACCAGATAGCATTGCCGGTTTGTGACATGGACTTGTGCGATGGCCGGCACCAGCGCGCCGAGCCTCATCCAGTGGGTGACAACGTTCAGCCATCCCGGCGCAATGCCCTGGCCGAGCATCGCTGTCTGCACCACGATCGAATAGTCGGAAAAGTTCAGGTGGTAAAAATCCCGGCTGCGTTGTCCGAGCTCGGGAAACAGCGTCGGCCAGTCACGGTTGCTGTCTGTCAGGTTGATGAGGACGTCGCTGTCGCGGCCGGTATCGTCCCGATAGGCCGGGCTGCACACCGGCACGATGATTTCCGGCATCAGCAACACGCTGTTTTGCGCTGCCTCGCCGGAGGAAAAAAAGCGCAGCCCCAGGTCGACATCATGCAGCGGACCGCCCACCCTGCCAGAAATCAGCTGGAACCGAAGGTCGACGCCGGGGAAGTCCCGGCGCAGCTTTTCCATGCGCGGCATGATCCAGTGCGTCGTAAAGGCCGTCGAAACGGAGAGCGTGACGGTTTCCAGTCCCGTTGCGCGCGCTTCGATCTCGCCGATCGACGCCTGGATGACATTGAAGCCTTCCGTGATGGCGCGATGGAGCAGGCGGCCGTTCTCGGTCAGTTCGATGCCGCCACGTACCCGGTCAAACAGGCGCACGCCCATGCGGTCTTCCATCCGCGCCAGCATACGGCTGACCGCCGGCTGGCTGACATAGAGTTCGGCCGCAGCCCTGGTGAGGCTGCCGCAGCGCCCGGCAGCCTCGAAAACGAAGAGGGCGTTGGCGCTCGGGAGTTTTCGCCGGAAATTTGCCATAACCTCAGATTATGTTCGGCCCAACAATTGGGAAGTTGCCGTGCAGATAGGAGCTCCCTACACTTTGTTCATCGTACAACGAAATATCGGAGCATCTCATGGCACTCAAAGACTTCAAGGTACTCACGTTTGACGTAGTTGGCACGCTGATTGATTTCGAGGGCGGGATGCTCGACTACTTCCGTCGTGCCGTGCCCGACAGCGCCGTCACTGATGACGATTTCCTCGCTGCCTATCGCCGCACCCGCGCCGCCGACAAGACGATGTGGTATCCCGATGACCTGGAACGTTGCTGGCACCTGATGGCACAGAGCCTGGCCCTGCCTGACTCCGACGAACTCGCACGTGGGCTGCGGGACTCCGTTGTCCACTGGAAGGCATTCCCGGATTCGGTGGAGGCACTGAAGCGCCTGCGCAAGCATTTCAAGCTGGTGGCAATGACTAACGCCCAGCGCTGGGCGTTGGGCCACTTCGAGAAGACGCTGGAATTCCCGTTCGACGATACCGTCACCTGTGACGATGCCCTGACGGAAAAGCCGGATCCCCAGTACTTCGCCTATGCGCGGGGCCGCTATGACGGCAAATGGGGCTACAAGCAGCAGGACAACCTGCATGTTGCGCAGAGCCAATACCATGACATCGGTGTTGCCAGGAAGCTCGGCCTGAAGACCTGCTGGATCGAGCGCCGTCATGCACAGCCGGGATTTGGCGGCACCATGGAAGTGCCGGAGCTGACCAGGCCGGACTACCACTTCCATTCGCTGGCGCAACTGGCGGACGCGGTCGAGAACAACCAGTAACGCAGTCCTGTTCCGCGGCGGTGGCGATGCTCCGCACTGCCCTGGCTCGAGCGCTGACTCCTATCCATCTCACTCCCTGATTTCCATGCCCATTACCATCATTCCGCATTCGGTGTCTTGCAATGACCTGACCGACGACGGTCCTGTCGGCAGGCCGCTAAGCCAACCGCCGTGCCGCACCAGCAGCTTGGAGGTTGACCTCGAAGGAGCCGGACAGAACCGGACCGGCCTGTGGGAATGCGCGGTCGGCGCCTACGAACGGCAAGTGGCGGAAGCCGAAGTCATGCACATCCTTGCCGGTGAATGCCTGTTTACGCCAACGGGTGGGACGCCTATCCGGATCAAGGCCGGCGATACGCTGTTCTTCCCTGCGAACACGACCGGCATCTGGGAGATCCTGGAACCGTTGCGCAAGGTCTATGTGATCCTGCAGTGAGCGGCACGCGAGTGGGGACGAACATTGCACGCTTGCGCATCTGAACAAAGCCACGAGCCGACGCATACGCTCCCCTCTCCCGCGTGCGGGAGAGGGGGGAGCAAACAAGCGCGCACCGCACGCTCGCGCATCGCACACCCGCGTCATCGGATCAAAGCCACGCGGATCAGTTCGTTTCCAGCAGCACCTGCGCACGCGCAAAGCGCCCGATGGCATAAGGCTCCAGCGGAATCGAGGTACGGCCCGTGGCGATCAGCTCCGCCATGGTTTCGCCCACGCCGGGGCTGATCGCAAAGCCCTCGCCATTGAAGCCGAAGGCATAGTACAAGCCAGGCACACTAGCGCTGGGGCCCATCACCGGCTGCCAGTCAGAGGTATAGCCTTCGATGCCGCTCCACACGCGAATGAGCTGCACATGCTCGAATGCCGGCACGAAGCGGCGCAGCTCGCGCAGCTGGCGCAGCACGTTATCAGGCTTCACATAGGCGCGAATGCGGTCGGTGTACGCCGGCCCCTTGAGGCCGCCGCCGAAGACGATGTTGCCGCGTGCGATCTGGCGGAAGTACAGGCTCTCATGCTCGATCGGCGTCGAAACGCCGATGGAAGGGCCGATGGCGTAGGGCAACGGCTCGGTCACGCCCATCTGCGGGCCGCGCGCGTCCATCGGCACGGCCTCGCCAAACTGCTCGGCCATGCGGTTGGACCAGGCGCCGCACGCCACCAGCATCTGCGGAGCACGAAAGCGGCGGCCATCGGCGGTGTGGGCAACGAAGCCATTGGCGTCGCGCTCGACCTGCATCACCTCGGCATGCTCGACGATCTGTGCGCCGGCGCGCCGCGCGGCGCGCGCAAAGGCCGGGCCGGCCAGGCGCGGGTTGGCATGGCCATCCTGCGGCGAGTACGAACCCGCCACTACGCCGGGCGCAAAGATGCCCCAGTGCCGGCGCAACTGCTCGGCGCTGAAGAGCTCCAGGTCCAGCCCGAGCGGCTTCACGTCGTGCGCATGTTGCTCGAGCACGGCGGCCTGCTGTTCGGTGTAGCACACGCGCAGGTGGCCGTACGGGACGAACTCGAGGTCCTCGCCCAGCAGTTCCTTGACGCGGCCCCAGACGGCACGCGCCCGGTTGGCCAGCGGCATCTGGTGCAGCGCACGTCCCTGGCGGCGCACATTGCCGAAGTTGGTGCCGCTGGCCTGGCGCCCGACCAGCTCGCGCTCCAGCAGCACGACCGAGAGGCCGTGCTGGCGCAGGAAGAAAGCAGTGGTGGTGCCCATCAGGCCGCCACCGAGCACCAGCACATCGGCGTCGTGTGTCTTGGTTGCCGTGTTGCTCATGCCTTCACCTCGCGTGTATTCATCATCAGTGGCTTGACCGGTGCCTGCGAGCGCAGGCGGCCGACTTGTTCGACCGGAATGCCGCAGCTGTGCGCCACGATCTCGGCCGCGGCATGGCCGCAGAAGCGGCCCTGGCAGCGGCCCATGCCAACGCGGCTGAACGCCTTGGCCCGGTTGACTTCCTGGCTGTCCAGGTCGGTCACGCAGCGGCGCAGCTCGCCCACCGTCACGGCCTCGCAGCGGCACACCACCGCGGTGTCGGGCAGTGAGGCGGCCTGCGCGTGCGGCCACGGGAAGGCGCGTGCCAGTCCCTGGCGGAAGCGGTCCATCTGGTCGAGGGTGCGGCGCAGGGCGGCCGACTCGGCGGCGTATTGTGCGCGGCCGCGCTCATGCCCCAGGTCGGCCAGCGCCGCCAGCGCCGCGAGCCGGCCCGCGGCCTCGGCCCCATCGGCGCCGAGGATGCGTGTGCCATCGCCGGCCAGGTAGACGCCGCGCGTGCTGCTGCGGCCGTCCTGATCGATGCGCGGCAGCCATTGGCGGCTCACAGGTTCGAAGGCGAACTCACAGCGCGCGAGGTCGGCCAGCTGTGTCTCGGCGCGCAGGTGCCAGCCCAGGCCCACGGCGTCACACGCGAAGCGCTGTACACGCCCGCGCGCATCGCGCACGGTCACGCCTTGCACGCCAAGGCGGTCGTCGCCGTCGATGGCCAGCGGCGTCACCCCCTGCAGCACCGGTACGCCGGCATGCTTGAGGCCGCGGATCAGTCCGAGCCCGCGCAGCGCCAGGCGCGGGCGCGCCAGCAGGCCGGCAATGGCGCCCCAGGATTTATTGGCGGGAGACGTGTCGAGTACCGCTGCCACGCGCGCGCCGGCCTGCACATATTGCGAGGCCACCAGGTAGAGCAGCGGTCCGCTGCCGAGGAAGACCACCTGCGTGCCGATGGCGCAGGCCTGCGCCTTCAGCGCGATCTGCGACGCGCCCAGGCTGTAGCAGCCGGCGCGGTGCCAGCCGGGCACCGGCATGAGCCGGTCGGTGGCGCCGGAGCACACCAGCAGCGCGTCGAAGGGCAGCGTCTGCGGCTCGCCCTCGCGCACCACGTGCAGCTCGCCCTCGGTCAGGTTCCACGCCAGCGTGTCGGGGCGGTAGTCGACCTGCGCGCGCAGTGCGTCGAAGTCGCGGTGCAGCGCCTGGGCCTTGTCGGCCTCGCTGCCATAGAGCTTGGCGTAGGAGCGCTTGAAGCCCTCGGGCTGGCGGCGGTAGATCTGGCCGCCGTCGCGCCGGCCTTCATCGACCACGGTCGGGCGCAGCCCTGCCTGCACCAGTGCCTGGGCCGCGCGAACACCGGCAGGGCCGGTGCCGACCACGACGATGCGGGGCGATGCTAACGGCGCGTTCATGCGGCGGCTCCCTGCGCGTGGCGCGCGAGCGATTCCTGCAGGTCTGGCGTCGCCGGCCAGTGGTGCGCGGGCGGTCGTGTCAGCACCTCCATGCCGGCCTCGACAGGCGTGGAGCAGGCGCGCAGGCGCTCGCCCGCGGGCGTCCATACCCAGCAGTCCTGGCAGGCGCCCATCAGGCAGAAGCCTGCTCGGGGGCCGTCGCCGAACTCGCTGTCGCGCACGCGCCGGCCATTCAGCAGCAGTGCGACCAGGAGGGTGTCGCCCGCCAGTGCGGTGGCACTGTGGCCATCGATCCGCAGCGTGATGGTGGGGCGGTCGGATTCTGCCAGCCGCATGAATCGCGCAGGCAGTGGGGGAGCGTTGTCGGGCATGGGCGGCGGCTCAACGGTGATTTGGAAACAATGGTCTGACTGCGGCAATCTCAGCTCGCAAGCGCGGCACGCACTTCCGGCAAGGCCAGCACGTCGTCGAGCGTCTGCTTCACGCGCGCGAACATCAGCGCGAATTCATCTTCGGTGTACGTCAGCGCCGGGGCAAAGCCGAGGATATTGTCGCCGAAGGCGCGGAACACGATGCCGTTGCGGTAGGCGGTCGCGGCAATACGGTCGGCCAGGCCCAGCGCTGCGTCGAAGCCACGCTTGCTGGCCTTGTCGCTGACCAGTTCCAGCGCCCCCAGCAGGCCGCGATGGCGGGAGTCGCCCACCAGCGGATGGCTGCGCAGCGCATCCAGGCCGGCGGCGAAGGTCGCCGCGCCACGCTGGCCGTTGGCCAGGATGCCCCCTTCCTCATACAGGCGCAGGACTTCCAGCGCCACTGCCGCACTGACGGGGTGGGCGGAGTACGTGGCGCCATGGCCGATGGGCACTGCGCCGGGCGCGCCGTCGGCGATGCCGGCATAGACCTGGTCGGAGATCAGCGTCGCGCCCATCGGGACGTAGCCGGCGGTGAGGCCCTTGGCCAGCGTCATGATGTCCGGGTCGACGTCTTCGGCCTCGCAGGCAAACATGGGGCCGGTGCGGCCGAAGCCGGTGATGACCTCGTCGACCACGAACAGGATGTCCAGCTCGCGCGCGGCGTCGCGCATGGCCTTGAGCCAGCCCTTGGGCGGCACGATCACGCCGCCCGAGCCCTGGACCGGTTCGCAGAAGAATGCCGCCACATTGTCCGCGCCCAGCTCGGCGACTTTCGCGCGCAGTGCCGCCACCGAGGCGGCGATGATGCCTTGCGCATCGGCGGGGTCGGCGGCGCGGTAGGGATTGGGCGAAGGGATGTAGTGCTGGGTCGGCAGCGGCAAGTCAAAGCCGCGGTGGAACGCGGGCAGGGCAGTGAGGCCGGCGCCCGTGGACGAGGAGCCGTGGTAGCCGCGCTCCAGCGAGATAAAGTGCTTCTTCGACGGGCGTCCGGTGGCGTTGAAGTACTGCGTGATGAAACGCACCGCCGTATCGACCGCCTCGGAGCCGCCGAGCGTGAGATAGACGTGGTTCAGCGAGCGCGGTGTGATCTGCACCAGCTTGTCGGCCAGGCGGATGGCCGGCTCGCTGCTGAAATGAAAGTAGCCGGTGGCGTAGGGCAGGCGACGCATCTGCTCGGCGGCGGCCTGCACGACGCTTTCCTGGCCGTAGCCGACGTTGACGCACCACAGCCCGGCGAAGGCGTCGAGCAGTTCGTGGCCGCTGGCGTCGGTCAGCCATGCGCCACGGCCCGACGACAGCACCGTGGGGCCGCGCTGCTCGTGCACGCGCCAGGGCGACACAGGGTGGATCAGGTGTGCGCGATCGGCGGCTTCAAGCGCGGCGAGTTGGGGCAGGTCATTGAGTTGGGTCATGGCAGAGTCCGTTCGCGTCTGTTGGTGTGCGCAGCACAACAGGCTGGCCTTTGCCTGAAGATTACGGCAGGGGGCAGATAACGTGGTGCTGCATTGATGGGGCCGAACGAAGCACGCTGCTGTTATGCGCACTGTGGCAGCAGATTGTTTGGTAGCGCGCTTCAAGCCGCCTGACGCGTACTCAACCCATAGCCTGGGTCACGAGCGCAAACAGCGCCGAGGCCCCCGGCGGCGCGGTCAGCGGCGTCCCGCGGACCATGGTTGTGGACGCGTCCACGCACAGCAGGCCCATGCTCTCCAGCCACTCCCCCAGCCCGCTGGCGCCGTCGATGTCGATGCGGGTGAAGTTGCCGGCATTCAGGCCAGTCAGATACGCGACCAGCGCCTTGGCGCCATCGACGCCGGGCGCTACCACGGGGCCGATCGCATGGCCGCGACCGAAGCGGCGCAGCATGGCGAAGCCGCGCGCCTCGCCCTCGAAGTCCAGCACCACGCAGGCCTCGGTGTTTGCCAGGAGGTCATTGACCAACGCTTCGCGCGGCATGCCGCGAGCCTGCGCGTCGAGTCGGTGCAGCGCGGCGGCCTCGTTGTGCCCCGCGGGCCGCAGGCGCCAGCCGCCGGGCAGGTCGATCAACGGGGCGGGCTGCGCCGTGCCCTGGTACTGGCAGACTTCGCCGGTGGGTGCGAAACCCAGGCGCTCGTACAGGCCGCGGCCATCTGCCGTGGCGTGCAGCAGTACGGTGCAATCGTCCAGGCCTTCCAGCAGCGCGCGCATCAGCCGGTAGCCCATGCGCCGGCCCTGGCACGCCGGCGTGACGATCACCATGCCGATGGTGGCGTGGTGCTTGCCCCAGCGCCAGCGCAGGGCAGTGGCGACGAGCTGGCCATCGAGTTCGGCTACGATGCCCTCGGCGTGCGCGATCATCTGCTCCCAGTCGGTCAGGCGATGGGGCCAGCGCTGTTCCTGCGACAGGGCGTGGGCCCGCGTCAGGTCGTCGGCGGTCATCGGGCGCAGCACCACGCCATCATCGGCAATGGTGTCCCGGGCATGCGGTAGCGGGGCGATCATGGGCGATGTCCTCGTGGTAAAGGTTGGCATCGGCTTTTATCTTGAGCGACATCGTGCGGTCGAACCAGAACGAATTGGGGTTTATCCGTAACTTGCAAGATTCGTCTGCCGGAGGTGCCGGTTTTGCAATTCAATGCGGTAGCGCGGGCCGTAACAGGGAAAAATGCTGAGCTTTCTTGACTAGCATGAATGATCAGAAGTGATTAGCGGTGCTTCATGACAAGCCCGCGCCCGCTGGCCTTTCCAGACCAACCAGGAGCACTACGATGAGCGATAGCCGTAAAGAGTTCGAGAGCCTTGTGGACCCCGGCGAAAGCCTTCGTATGATGGATCTGCTCAAGCGCGGCGCGACGCGGCGTGACGTCCTGGCGATGCTGCTGGCGGGCGGCATGCAGGCCACGCTGGCCGGCAGCCTGGCCGGCGTGGCCGTCAACGCCCATGCGCAGACGCCGAAGCGTGGCGGCCGTATCCGCGTGGCAGCCGCCACGGCGGCCGCCTCCGATACGCTCGATCCGGCCAAGCAGTCGAACCAGAACGACTACGTGCGCTGCAACATGGTCTACAACGGCCTGACCTCGCTCGATGGCAGTCTGAGGCCGCGGCCGGCGCTGGCCGAGTCGTTCAACACCACCGATGCCAAGACCTGGGTCTTCACGCTGCGCAAGGGCGTGACCTTCCACGACGGCAAGGCGTTGTCTCCGGCCGACGTGGTGTATTCGATCATGCGCCACAAGGACCCCGCTACCGCTTCCAAGGCCAAGGTGCTGGCCGAACAGATCGAGAGCGTAAAAGCCACCGGTCCGAATGAGATCACGGTGGTGCTGACCAGCCCCAATGCCGACCTGCCGGTGATCCTTGGCACCTTCCACTTCCTCATCGTCAAGGACGGCACCACTGACTTCAACGCGGGCATCGGTACCGGGCCCTACAAGATCAAGGAGTTCAGGCCGGGCGTGCGCACGGTGGTGGTGCGCAACGATGCGTACTGGAGGCAGGGAAGGCCCTACCTCGACGAGATCGAGTTCGTCGGTATCGGCGATGAGAGCGCGCGCGTCAACGCGCTGCTGTCGGGCGGCATGGACCTGGTGGGCTCTGTCAACCCGCGCTCCGTGGCCCGCGTCAAGGGTACGCCGGGCTTCGGCATCCTCGTCACGCAATCGGGGCAGTACACAGACCTGATCATGCGCAAGGACGCAGGTCCGGGCATGAACTCCGACTTTGTGATGGGGATGAAGTATCTGCAGGACCGCGCGCAGATGAAGAAGGCCATCGCGCTCGACTATGCGGTGCTCGGCAACGATCAGCCGGTCGACCCCACCAACCGCTTCTTTTTCAAGGGCCTGCCGCAGCGCGCCTTCGACCTCGACAAGGCTAAGTTCCATTTGCGCAAGTCCGGCGTGACGGGCAAGGTGCCGGTGGTGACCTCGCCTGCGGCCCTGTATTCGGTCGAGATGGCGACGGTGCTGCAGCAGACTGCGCAGCGTGTGGGCCTGGACCTCGACATCAAGCGTATGCCTGCCGATGGCTACTGGTCGAACCACTGGCTCAACAGCCCCGTCGGCTTCGGCAACGTCAACCCGCGTCCCAGCGCCGACACCATCCTCACGCAGTTCTTCAAGTCGGATGCGCCCTGGAACGAATCGCGCTGGAAGAACCCGAAGTTCGACCAACTGCTGCTGGCAGCGCGGGCTGAGACCGATACCGCCAAACGCAGCCAGATGTATGCCGACATGCAGACCATGATCCACGAGGACGCCGGCATCGGTATCCCGCTGTTCCTGGCCAGCATCGACGGACATTCATCGAAGCTCAAGGGCTTGTCGCCGATCCCGCTGGGTGGTTTGATGGGGTATGCGTTTGCGGAGCATGTGTGGCTTGATGCCTGACGGGGCGGGGCGGGCGGGCCCTTTTGCGTAAGGTGCCCGCCTGCGCCATCTCCGCGTATTGCAGCGGCCGGGGCGACCTCCAGGCGGAGGCGTCTCGGTCATACTGCGCCCGGGCTCTCTGTCGTCCGCCTGATCCCGTGAAGCCGGCGCGCTAGCGGGCCCCGTCGCTGGTCAGCGCAATCGCCGCGCGCAAGATCTCCAGCGCTTCCTGCGCCGTTTCCGCGGAGGTGTTTAGCGGTGCCAGCAGGCGCACGTTGTTCCGATGCACGCCGCACTTGATGACCAGCAGGCCACCTTCGCGGCAGCGGTCGATGACCCCCTGGGCGAATGCCGCGTCGGGCTGGAACGGGTTGCCGTCCTTGACGAACTCAAGCGCCAGCATCGCGCCAACGCCGCGCACGGTGCCGATGGCGGGGAACTCGCGCGCGAGCTGGTCGAGCCCGGCGCGCAGCGTTTCACCCAGCGCGTGCGCGCTGGCCAGCAACTGTTCTTCCTCGAACAGGTCGAGCACCGCCAGCGCGGCGGCGCAGGCGAGCGGATTGCCAGCATACGTACCGCCCAGGCCGCCGGGTGCAGGCGCGTCCATGATCTCGGCACGCCCGACCACGCCGGACAGCGGCACGCCGCCGGCGAGGCTCTTCGCCACCGTGACCAGGTCGGGCTGGATGCCCGCATGCTGGAAGCCGAACATCTTGCCGGTGCGGCCGAAGCCGGCCTGGATCTCGTCCAGGATCAGCACGATGCCATGCTTCTGCGTCAGCGCGCGCAGGGCGCGCAGGAATTCGTTGCCCGCCGGCAGGAATCCGCCGTCGCCCTGCACCGGTTCCAGGATGATGGCCGCAACGCGATCCGGGGCGATCTGCGTGGCAAACAGCTCTTCCAGCGCGCGGATCGCATCCGCGCCGGAGAAGCCGCGGAATTCATCGGGATAGGGCGTATGGTAGACGTCGCCGGCCAGCGGCCCGAAGTTCTGCTTGTACGGCGTGCTCATGCCGGTCAGCGTCGAGCCGAGCAGGGTGCGCCCGTGGAAGCCGCCGCGGAACGCGATGATCCCGGGCACGTTGCGGTAGGCGCGCGCGATCTTGACCGCGTTCTCCACCGCTTCCGCGCCGGTTGTCGCGAACAGCGTCTTGTAGTGCTCGGCGCCGCCGACCAGCTTGTTCAGCCGCGCGGCCAGCTCGACATAGACGTCATAGCCGACCACCTGGAATGCTGCGTGCGTCACGCGACCCAGTTGCCTGCGCACCGCCTCGACGACCTTGGGGTGGTTATGGCCGATATTCTGCACGCCGATGCCGCCGACGAAATCGATATAGCGACGTCCTTCCACGTCCCACAGGAACGAGCCTTCGGCCTTGTCGGCAAAGATCGGATGGGCGGTGACGATGCCATGCGGCACATGTTGGGTGCGGGCCGCGATATGGGCCTGGTTAGACTGGGTCATTGCATTAGACCTCTTTCAGGTTCCGCGAAGTCGGTGTCGCGGTGGGGTTGCGAAGGGTTGGAGTCGGCAAGGATCTCTGCAAGGTGGCGCGGTTCGCGGCCGGTCAGCTTGCGGATCTGGCTGCGGCAGCTGAACCCGTCCGCGGCAACCAGCGCATCGGCCGGGAGGGCGGCAAACTTCGGCTGCAGCGTGGTCTCGCCAATCCGCCGCGACAGCTCGGCGGTCTTGCGGTGGTAGCCGAATGCGCCGGCCATGCCGCAACAACCGGTGTCGAGGACGCTGGCGCCGAGCTGACGCTCCGCCCCCGTGCCGCCGCAGGCGCGGTGATGGCAGTGGGCGTGCAGGTGTACCGTGGTGTCGTGGTCCAGCGCCATGCCGGCCCGGGTGGCGAACTCGGCCATCGTGACCGTCAACGCTGCCAGCGTCCTGGCACGCGGGTCGTCAGGCAGCAAGGCCGGCATTTCATCCCTGAACACCGACAGGCAGCTTGGCTCCAGCACCAGCACCGGAACGCCGGCGGCGATCGGCGCGGCCAGTACGTCCAGGATCTCGAGCAGGTTGCGGCGCGCATGGTCCAGCATGCCGACGTCATAAAACGGCCGGCCGCAGCAGACGTGGCGCGTGCTCAGCCGCGCGTTCCATCCCTGTCGCTCGACCACCGCGACGGCGGCCTCGAGCACATGCGGCGTGAAGCCGTTATTGAAGGTGTCGGTCCAGATGACGACGTCGCGCTGGCCGTACGGCCGCGTGCCGGCCTGCTGCAGGCGGGTCGCCGTACCGGTGCGGCGGAAGGCGGTGGCGGCGATCTCGGGGAACGCGGCGGAGCGGGCCAGGCCGAAGGCTTGGCCGACGCGCCGGGTCAGCGGATTGCGCATCATGGCGTTGAGCAGGCCAGCCGCACGCGTGGCTGTGGGCAGCCATTGGCCCAGCCGGCCGATCGCGACATCCATCGGCGCGCGCAGGCGCCGCTTGTAATAGCGATACAGGAACTCGCTGCGGTACTTGGGGATGTCGACATGCGTCGGACAGTCGTGTTTGCAGCCCTTGCACGACAGGCACAGGTCCATGGAGTCCTTGACCGCCTCGCCGTCACGGGTCTCGCTGATGACTTCGCCGTTGAGCATCTCGAAGAACAGGCGTGCGCGTCCTCGCGTGGCGTAACGCTCTTCACGGGTAGCCTTGAAGCTCGGGCACATGGTGCCGCCATCGAGCGAGCGGCACTTGCCCATGCCGATGCAGCGCTCGGTCTCGCGGCCAAAGCCGGTCCCCGGGCCATCGCCCATCGGGTAGGTGAAGATGCTGGTTGCCTGATCCTGCCGGTATGACGGACCCATGCGCAGGTTGGCGTCCACCGGCATCGCATCGATCAGCTTGCCGGGGTTCATCAGGCCGTTCGGGTCCCAGATGGCCTTGAACTCGCGGAACGCCTGCATCAGCCGGGGCGTGAACATCAGGGGCAGGAACTCTCCCTTGGCCTGGCCGTCGCCATGCTCGCCGGACAACGAGCCCTGGTATTTGACGACCAGCGCGGCTGCTTCCGCCAGGAACTTGCGCCAGTCGCCAACGCCGTTCGGGGAACGCAGGTCGAAGGTGATGCGCGAATGAATGCAGCCATCGCCAAAGTGGCCGTACATATTGGTCTTGTAGCCGTAGCGTTCGACCAGGGCGGAGAATTCCCTCAGATAGGCACCAAGCCGGGCCGGCTCGACCGCGGCATCTTCCCAGCCCACGGTCGGATCGGGTTGTCCGGGAACGGTCGACAACGACGTTGCCGAAGCGCCGGTCTCGCGGATCGCCCACAGGCGGCCCATCAGCGCGGGATCGTCGACCAGCCTTACGGTCGGCCGCGAGGGGAACGACAGTGCCGAGCTTTCGGCGCGGGCAGCCAGCTCGCGGGCCTGGTCGCGCAGCGCCGCGCCGAACTCCACCATCAGCCAGGCATTGCCGGCCGGCAGCTCGGCGATGTCGTCGAGCTTCAGTCCGAGTTGCTTCAGCCCGCCGATGATGCCGGTGTCCAGGCCTTCCATCGCGATCGGCCCGAGCGGCAGCAGCGCGGGTACGCAATCGGCGGCATCGAAGATGGTCTCGAAGCCAAGCACCAGCAGTACGCGTTCGGGCACTCCCTCCACCAGCGAGGTGTCGGCACGCAGCACGGTCGCGCAGGTGCCCTCCGAGCCCACCAGTGCGCGTGCGATGTGGAAGCCGTTCTCCGGCAGCAACTGGTCCAGGTTGTAGCCGGAAACGCGGCGCTTGAGTCGCGGAAAGCCGGTGCGGATATCGTCCGCATAGCGCCCGGCCAGTTCGCGCAGGGCCTCGACGATGCGCGCCTGTTCTCCGCCCGCCTCCAGGTGCTCGACATACGCGGCCTCGTCGGTGGCGCCGACCCAGAAGCGCGCGCCGGTGGCGGTCACGATCTCCAGGCGCTCGATGTTCTCGACCGTCTTGCCGGCCATCACCGAATGGGCGCCGCATGAGTTGTTGCCGATCATGCCCCCCAGCGTGCAGCGGCTGTGGGTGGCCGGATCGGGGCCGAAGGTGAGGCCATGCGCGGCGGCGGCCTGCTTCAGGTGATCGCAGATGACGCCGGGCTGCACGCGGCCGATGCGTTGGACCGGATCGACCAGCTCAACCGCGTGCAGGTGCTTCGAATGGTCGATGCAGACGGCGACGTTGACCGACTGGCCGCTCATCGAAGTGCCCGCGCCGCGCGGCACCATGGCCATGCCGAGCTCGCCGCACAGGCGCACGGTGGTCTCCAGGTCTTCGACAGACTTCGGAATGACGACGCCAAGCGGGACCTGCCGATAGTTCGAGGCTTCCGATGCGTAGATGGCGCGCGTGACCGCGTCGAAGCGCACATCCGCAGTGGTTTCGGCTTCCAGGCGCTTGCGCAATCGCAGCAGCGCATTGAGGTCGGCGGGGGCACTGGGCTGGCGTTGGGGCGTCGCTGTCATGGAGTTCGTTGGCGGCACGGTCGAAGCATGCTGGGGGTTCTATCGCCAACGCTTTCTGGCAATCACCGGGACCAGTATAGGGACGAGGGTCGTCGTGCTTTGGCCGAATTCGGGGGCTGGATCAGCAGCGAATTCTGTTGTGGCGGGAGGAATAGCAGTTCCTTCGATGGGATGGATGAGAGGCTTGCTGGCGGGCCTGAAAAGCAAAACGGCCGGCTTGCGCCGGCCTACATTGCTGACAGACTTCACACGCTGCCGCTTTGCTCCCCTCTCCCGCAAGCGGGAGAGGGAGCACCCAAACGGTGATTCAAAAAGCCGGTGGCTCCGGCCGGTCGGGACGGAGCTCAGTCCAGCAGCCCCTGGCAAACGTACTTGATGTGCATGTACTCTTCGAGCCCATGGCGCGACCCTTCGCGCCCGTAGCCCGAGTCCTTCACGCCGCCGAAGGGCGCCGCTTCCGCGGCCAGCGCTCCCTCGTTGATACCGACAATGCCCGACTCAAGCGCATCGGCAAGGCGCCAGATCCGCCGCACGTCATTCGAGTAGAAATAGGCCGCCAGCCCGAACGGCGTGGCGTTTGCCGCAGCTACCACGTCCGCCTCGGTACTGAAGCGCGTGACCGGCGCCACCGGACCGAAGGTCTCTTCGCATGAGCATTCCATCGACGCATCCACATCGACCAGCACCGTGGGCGCAAAGTAGTTCGGCCCCGGGCACTGCTCGTTGCGGATGCGCTTGCCACCGACAACCACGCGCGCACCAAGGTTGACCGCGTCCTGTACATGGCGTTCGATCTTCTCGACCGCCCGCGCGTTGATCATAGGGCCGATCTGCGCGGCCGGGTTCGTGGCCGGAGCGACCACCAGCGCGCCGACGCGGGCGGCAAGCTTTTCGACGAAGGCATCATGTACCTTGTCCTGGACGTATATGCGGTTCGGGCACACGCAAGTCTGCCCGCCGTTGCGGAACTTGGCGGCCATCAAGCCATCGACGGCGGCGTCGAGATCAGCATCGTCGAACACGATAAACGGGGCATTGCCGCCCAGCTCCAGCGACAGCTTCTTCAGCGTATCGGCGGAGCGGCGCGCGAGGTGCTTGCCTACCGGGGTCGAGCCGGTAAAGGTGATTTTGCGCACCCGGGCATCGTCCAGCCATACGTCGACGACTTCGGCAGCGCGCTCGCGCGAAGCGGTGACGATATTCAGCACGCCCGGCGGGACGCCCGCCTGTTCGGCGAGCCTGACCAGCGCCAGCGAGGTCAGCGGCGTATCCTCGGCGGGCTTGCACACCACCGTGCAGCCGGCGGCCAGTGCCGGCGCGATCTTGCGCGCGATCATTGCGGCGGGGAAGTTCCACGGCGTGATCGCGGCGATGACGCCAACGGGCTCGCGCAGTGCCAGCATGCGCCGGCCGGGAACCGGTGCGGCGATCACGTCGCCATCGGCGCGCGTGGCTTCTTCGGCAAACCATTCGACATAGCTCGCAGCGTACAGCACCTCGCCTTTGCCTTCGGCCAATGGCTTGCCCTGTTCGCGCGAGATCAGACGGCCAAGGTCTTCCAAGTGGCTGACGATCAGGTCGTTCCAGCGCTTGATGATCTGTGCGCGTTGCTTGGCCGGCGTTTTGCGCCAGCCTGGGAACGCAGCGTGCGCGACATCGACGGCGTGGCGTGCGTCTGCCGCGCCACTGTCGGGTACGGCCGCGAAGTGTTCTTCCGTCGCGGGGTCCGACACGGACAAGGTGCGGTCGTCGGCCGCGCCGCACCATTCACCGCCGATGAAGTTTCGGCCGGGAAGCAAGGTCTGGTTCTGGAGGGACAAAGGCATAAAGAAAATCTCCTGGAGAATGGGGTCAGGCGGTGGCATCGGCAGCTACTGCGCCTTCGCGATGCAGATCGACTTCATCGATCCACCCACGGCGCAGCTCGGGCACCGAGCGCGCCAGCAGGGCGTAGTAAGGATGGTGCGGTCCGCGGTCGTAGTCCTGGTGCGCGACCTGGGTCAGCTTGCGGCCATGCTGCATCACCACGATCTCGTCGCAGATCGAGCGCACGGTGTGCAGGTCGTGGCTGATGAAGAGATACGAGACACCCAGTTCCTTGCGCAGCTCGGCCATCAGGTCAAGGATGGCAGCGCCCACCACGGTGTCCAGCGCCGAGGTGATCTCGTCGCACAGGATCAGCTCCGGATCGGCCGCCAGCGCGCGGGCCAGGTTCACGCGCTGCTTCTGTCCGCC
The DNA here is from genome assembly GCA_050987995.1 of Ralstonia pickettii. Taxonomy (GTDB): domain Bacteria; phylum Pseudomonadota; class Gammaproteobacteria; order Burkholderiales; family Burkholderiaceae; genus Cupriavidus; species Cupriavidus pickettii_B. Next base: position 2,542,838 of record CP158803.1, on the reverse strand, counting down.
GGACAGGCCGCCAGGCGTGCGCTGCGCCACGCCGGCCGGCAGCCGCACGAGATCCAGTAACTGGCGAATCCGCGCCCGTTGCGCTTCGCCGCGCAGGCCGTGGAAGAACTGCAGCGGCCGCGCCAGGATCTCCTCGACGGTGCGTGCAGGATTGAGCGCGGTATCGGCCATCTGGAACACGATCTGGATGCGCCGCAGCTCCTCGCGGCTGCGTTCGGCCACCGTCGGCTTCAGCGGGCGGCCGTTGAAGGCAATGCTGCCGCGGCACGGCGCGATCAGCCCGGCAATCGCCCGCGCCAGCGTGGTCTTGCCCGAACCCGACTCGCCGATGACGCCGATGGCCTGGCCGCGATACAGCTTCAGGTCCACGCCTTCCAGGATCTTCGAGGCCGGTTGCCCGTGCGCATCGAGCGCACCATAGCCGGCGGACAGATCGCGGACCTCCAGCAGCAGCGGGCTCTTGGCCGGGTCCACCGGCGCGCCGGGACGCTCCGTGGGCCGCGCCGCGGCCAGCAGGCAGCGCGTGTAGTCGTCGACGGGCTGGTACAGGATCTGGTCGGTCTCGCCCAGCTCGCGCATCTTGCCGTCGCGCAGCACCAGGATATGGTCCGCCACCTGGGCCACCACGGCCAGGTCGTGGCTGACATAGACCGCGGTGGTGCGGCGTTCCTGCACCGCGCGGCGGAACACGCGCAGCACTTCGACCTGCGTGGTGACGTCCAGCGCCGTGGTCGGCTCGTCCAGGATCACCAGGTCGGGGTCGGTGATCAGCGCCATCGCGGCCATCAGGCGTTGTAGCTGTCCACCGGAAACCTGGTGCGGATAGCGCTCGCCGATGGAATCAGGGTCGGGCAGCGCCAGTTCGCGGAACAGCGCGACCGCCTTCTTCTCGGCCGCCTTGCGGTCCATGAGCCGGTGGATCAGTGCCGGTTCGACCACCTGGTCCATGATGGTGCGCGAGGGGTTGAACGAGGCCGCCGCACTCTGCGCGATATAGGTGATCTCGCGCCCGCGCAGCCGGCGCTGTTCGCCCGGCGACAGGTGCAGCACGTCGGTGGTGCCGACCCGGATGCTGCCGGAGATCTCGCAGCCATGGCGCGCGAAGCCCATCAGCGCCAGCGCGGTGGTGGTCTTGCCCGAGCCGGACTCGCCGATCAGTGCCAGCACCTTGCCGGGTTCGATCTCGAAGTCGATTCCATCTACCAACGTCGCCTGGCCTGCGGTGATGCGCAGATTGCTGACCTTTACGGACGTGCCCATTATTTGACTCCGTTACGTGCCGAGCGACCCGGCAGGTTATCGATAACAAGGTTGACCGCGAGAGTCAGGCTGGCAATGGCCAGCGCCGGCGCCACCACGGCCATGCTGCCTTCGGACAGCGCGCCGATGTTTTCGCGCACCAGCGAACCCCAGTCGGCATCGGGCGGCTGGATGCCCAGGCCGAGGAAGCTGAGGCTGGCCAGCAGCAGCACGACGTAGACGAAGCGCAGCCCCAGGTCGGCCAGCATGGGGCCGAGGATGTTGGGCAGGATCTCCTGGCGCATGATGTAGGCGGTACCCTCGCCGCGGGTGCGCGCGACGGTCACGTAGTCCATCGCATTGATGTTGACCGCCAGCGAGCGCGCGATGCGATAGGCGCCCGGGACGTAGATGATCGCCGCCGTGATCGCCAGCATCCACACCGACGAGCCGAAGGCCGCGACCATGATCAGCGCGAACATCTTGCTCGGGATCGCCGTGAGCGTATCGAGGCCGCGGCTCAGGCCGGCATCGATCCAGCGGCCGCTGACGGTGGCGAGCAGTGCCAGCGTGATGCCGATGCCGCTGGCGCACAGGGTCGAGACCAGTGCCACGCAAACGGTGTAGCGCGCGCCCAGGATCACGCGCGTCAGCATGTCGCGCCCGAGGTAGTCGGTGCCGAGCCAGTGCTGGGCGCCGATCGGGCCAAAGACCTGGATCTCGCCCGCAGGCGTGCCATCCTGGCTGATCAGGATCGGGCCAAGGATGGCGGCGATCAGCCAGCCGATGAGGATCAGGCACCCGACCCAGCCGGTGATGCCCAGTCTGGGCAGGCGCGGGCGGCGACGGCCTTTTTCGGGGGCACTCACGGCGGGAGTGGCGTGCGCGGGGGTGTGCGTGTCGGAGGTAGTGGACATGAATTGCAGCTCCTGCATGGCGTTCAAGGCTTCAGCGGTGGCGCAGACGCGGATTGGCGACGATGCCGCACACATCGGCAAGCGTGACGAGGATCAGGTACGCACAGCAGAAAATCATGGCGCACACCTGGACCACGGGCATGTCGCGCTGGGCGACGCTGTCCACCATCAGCTTGGCGATCCCCGGGTAGTTGAAGATGGTCTCGATGATGATCACGCCGCCAAGCAGGTAAGACAGGCTCAGCGCCACGGCATTGGCAATCGGGCCGATGGCGTTGGGCAGCGCGTGGAACAGCACCATGCGGGTAGAGGAGGCGCCCTTGAGCCGCACCATCTCGATGTAAGGCGCGTTGAGCTGGTCGATCACCGCGGCGCGGGTCATGCGCAGCATCTGCGCGACGATCACGCAGCACAGGCTCAGCACCGGCATGGCCAGCGACCGCACGATCTTGTCCCAGGAATCGTCGGTGCCGATATAGGCGAGCGCCGGCAGCCAGCGCAGGTGGACCGCGAACAGCAAGACCGCCAGCGTGGCGACCAGGAACTCCGGCACCGAGACCACCGCCACCGCGCCCAGGCTGACGCTGCGGTCAAACCAGGTGCCGCGGTAGACCGCGGCCAGGATGCCGAGGCCGAGCGCCACCGGCACCGAGATCAGCGCGGTCAGGCCGGCCAGCAGCAGCGATTGGGGCAGGCGGCTGCCGATGGCCTCGGACACCGGCATGCGCGTGACCAGGGACTCGCCGGCGTTGCCGGTCACCATGCCGCCCAGCCATTGCGCGTAGCGCACCGGCGCGGGGACATCGAGCCCCATCTGGGTACGCAACGCAGCCAGGGCTTCCGGTGTGGCGTCCTGTCCGAGTTGTTCCTCCGCGGCATCGCCGGGCAATACCGCGGTGATCGCGAAGACGATGGCCGAGACGGCCAGCAATGAGATCAGCGCCATGCCGACGCGCCGCGCCAGCAGACGCAAGATGAACAGGTTCATGGTGTCTCTCCTTTCCCCTTGTTGCAGCCGTCGATGGTGGCAATAAGGCGCGGTATGCCGGCACGGATGCGGCAGCCGCGGCGCGGCGTCTGCAAGGCGCTGATGATCGGGGTAAATTCGGCAGGGCCGATGAGGCCGTCGAACGGCTGCTTGTCTGACATGGCAATAGCTCCTGGTGGGGGCCGGAGTTCTGGGGATCGCGAAAGTGCAAGCTCAGGACCATGCGGCGCGGGGGCAGGCTGCTGCTGAGGCAGCACGGCGCGCAGCGTGTCATTTCCCTGCCATTGAAGCATGTGCGACCGATGGCTTTGTGGGGTATTGCAAGCCGTGGCAGTAAAACCTGCGGTTTCGCGTGGGCGGTTTGGCATTGCCTGCCATGCGCACTGCGTACGTGCATGTGCACCGCAACAATCTTCGGGATTACCCTAGGCATGGCACAGCGTCGGTGCATCGTCGGACGCAGCAAATTTTTCCTATCCGCGTCTTGCCTGTTCATCGCATCATCGGGGCTCTCTCTTTTCGTCCGGCGCTGGCCTTTATTGCAATGAACTCCGCGCAGCTCCCACTCCATGCAAGCGATGGACCGCCTGCCATCCGCGTGATGGCACAGTCCGATCTGCCCGTCGCGCTTTCGCTTTCCGAAGATGTACGCTGGCCGCATCGTCTCAGCGACTGGAAGACGCTGTTCCAGCTGGGCGAGGGCCGCGTTGCCGAAGTCGGCGGCGCGGTGGTCGGTGTCGGCATGCGCTGGCTGTGGGACGAGCGCGGCGCGTCGGTCGGGCTGCTCGTCGTCGCCCCGGCCTTCCGCGAGCGGGGAGTCGGCAGCGCGTTGCTGGAGGCGCTGTGTGCCGGCCTGGACGGCCGCACCGTGCTGTTGCACGCCCCCGGGAAGCTGCATCGCTTCTATGCGCGCATGGGGTTCGAGCGCATCGGCGAGGTGCATCAGTACCAGGGCAAGGCGTTGCCGGCGCCGTTGATGGCACTGCCTGATGGCTGCCGCCTGCGGCCTGGCGGGCGCAATGACCTGGAACTGCTGGTCGGCATGGAGCAGGGTGCCCGCGGTGTTGCACGCTCGTCCCTGATCCAGGCCTGGCTGCGCCAGTCGATCGGCACGGTGGTGCTCGATCACCCCGACGGGCCCCGCGGCTTCGCGATCCTTCGGCGGTTTGGCCGCGGCGCGATGGTTGGCCCCGTGGTTGCACCCTGCGCGATGGCGGCCAAGGCCATGATCGCGCACCTGGCCGGCCTGGTGACAGGCCGCGTACTACGCCTGGACGTTCACGCCGATGGAGAACTCGAGGACTGGCTCGGCTGCCTGGGCCTGGCGCACGTCGCCGACGCGACCGTGCTGGCGCGCGGCACCCCGGCTTCGCCAACGGCACCATTCCTACCCTTTGCTCTGGCCGACAAGGCCCTCGGATAGAAACAATGAATCAAGACACGACATTCCTTTACAAGGCGGATCCCGTGCGTGGCCGGGACTGGGCCAAGGTCTTTGCGCGCGAGGCGCCTGGCATCGATTTCCGCATCTGGCCCGATATCGGCGATCCCGACAAGGTTCGCTACCTGGCAGCCTGGCAGGCGCCGGACCGCATTGCAGAGCAGTTCCCGAACCTGCAGGTACTGTTTTCAACGGGGGCCGGCATCGACCAGTTCGACCTGGACGCGCTGCCTGCGCACGTACCGCTGGTGCGCATGATCGAGCCCGGCATCGTCGACGGGATGGTGGAGTACGTCGTGTTTTCGGTGCTTGCGCTGCATCGCGATATGCCGGCGTACCGGCGGCAGCAGGCGCAGGAAGCGTGGCAGCCGCTGCAGGTGCGCCCGGCACACGAGTGCCGCGTCGGCGTGCTCGGTCTGGGCTCGCTGGGCCAGGCGGTGCTCGAGCGGCTGCGCCTGTTCGGTTTCGATTGTGCCGGCTGGGCAAGGTCGCCGCGCAACCTGGAAGGGGTGCAGTGCTATGCCGGCCAGCAGACCCTGGACGCCTTCCTGGCCCGCACCGATATCCTGGTTTGCCTGTTGCCGCTGACCGACGAAACACGTGGAGTATTGAGCGCTCGCGTGTTTGACGCGCTGCCACATGGGGCAGGGCTGGTGCATGTCGGACGCGGGCAGCAGCTGAATGATGCCGACCTGCTGGCCGCGCTGGATTCCGGGCAGCTCGGCGATGCCATTCTCGACGTCACGCACCCCGAGCCGCTGCCTGCCAGCCACCCGCTGTGGCGCCACCCAAAGGTATGGCTCACGCCCCATATTGCCAGCATGACACAGCCGGGCACGGCCGCGCGGGTCGTACTCGACAATCTGCGCCGCCTGCAGCGCGGCGAGCCGCTGGTCGGGCTGGTGGACCGTGCGAAAGGGTACTGAAAGGCGATGCGGTGCCTCACTTTCCGGGCGTGCCCCGATTGCCCTCGCCGAACCATGCGGGGACAATGTGATTCAGTCATCCCAGTCTTGAAAGACCATGTCCGCCCCCATCAAACTTGACCGACTCGACCTCCGCATCCTTGCCCAGCTGCAAAAGAACGGACGCATGACCAACGTGGACCTTGCCGATGCGGTGGGTCTTTCCGCCAGCCCATGCCTGATCCGCGTCAAGCGGCTGGAGCAGGCGGGCTATATCGGCGGGTACAGCGCCCAGATCCGGATGGACAAGCTGGGCGATATCCTGACGGTGTTCACCGAGATCACGCTGGAGGACCACCATCGCGAGGATTTTGCGCGCTTCGAGAAGGCGGTGAGCGCGGTGGACGAGATCATCGAATGCCACCTTGTCAGTGGCGGCTATGACTACTTGCTCAAGTTCATCACCCGTGGCGTCAACCACTACCAGGAGCTGATGGAAAGCCTGCTGGAGCGCAATATCGGCATCGAGAAATACTTCAGCTTTATCGTCATCAAATCGCCTTTCATCAAGACGCACTATCCGATCGAACGCCTGTTTCCATCGACAACCTGAGCCCTGGGCAGTGGCGGGCTGCGGCCCGTATCGGCGGGCAGCAAGGCGCTCGCCGTCTGGAACTGCCGGGGCGTCATGCCGCAGACGCTCTTCAGGCAGCGCGTCAGGTGACTCTGGTCATAGAAGCCGCACTCGTGCGCCGTCAGCGCCGGAGAGTGGCCGTGCCTGAGCAACCACTGTGCGTGCCGGATGCGCTTCAGGCAGATGTAGCGGTGCGGCGTCATCCCCACCGTCTGCCGGAACACGGTCACGAAGCGCCCGACGCTCAGTTGGGCAAGGTCTGCCAGCAGTGGCAGTGGCAGGGGATCGCCCAGATGGTGGTGAATGTATGTGAGCGCGGCGCCCAGGCGGGGATGAGCGTGGTCGTCCACGATGGTGGCTGTGGCGCGCGTTCGGGAGGGGGCAACGGTCGTGCTCATGCCATGCAGCATAAGAGCAAGGTTGGCGTGCAAGACGCTGATTTTGCCGCCGCAGTCCACATCGAATTGCGAACTGCATTGCCTGGAACGCAGAATCTGCGGTATCGGCGTACCAGGCGAGGCCACGTTACTAAATGCTGGCGCGCGCCTTACTTTTCCACAGATGCCGTTCGCCTCAACTCCCCTGGACTTTTCCCCGTCCACTGCCGGAATGCCCGGATGAAACTGGCCTCGCTGCCGAACCCGGCGGCGATCGCGATCTGCTTCAACGGCCTGGAGGTCCGTGCCAGTTGCTGGATAGCCAGCTCACGCCTGGCCTCATCCTTCAGGCCCTGGAGCGAGACGCCTTCTTCCGCCAGATGCCGGTAAAGGGTTCTGGTTGAAACGTTCAGCATCCCCGCCACCGCGGCCGCCGTCGAGACCTCGAACCCACGCGTACGGAAGAGCTTACGGATTCGCTGCGAAAGGAGCCGGTCGCGCTTGTACTGGAGCACGATGAGCGGCAGAGGACGAAGCAGCATCTGCCGCAGATCGTGATCGTCCCGTCGTACGGGCAATTGCAGATACTCCGCGTCGAAAACCAGGCTGGCCTGGGGCGCTTCGAAATCGACTGACCCGCGAAACATCAAGTCATAGGCCCTGGCGTGCCGCGGCTTCCTGAACGGGAAGGTGGCGCGCGACAGCGGGATGCGGGAATCAACCAGCCAACACGCGAAGCCGTGAATGTTTCGAAGGGTACTTACCAGGCAAAACTCACGTTGCCGGAGCAGGTCGCGGTTCTCGCGGATGATGAGATGCGCCTGCCGGGCCTCAACGCTCAGTTCCAGCCTGATGTCATCCACCAGCAAGCCATAGTGCCGGCACCAGCGCAGCAGCGCTACCCGCAAATTCTGCGACGGCAACGAGGCACGGCACAGCATCCCGTTGGTTCCCCAGGGGAGCCGTCGCGAAAACCAGCCAAGCCCCTCGTCGTCGAGTTCCTGCATTGCAGTCGCCGACAACGCTTCGAACTGATCGGCAGTCACGCGCGCATCCTCGCTGCGCAACAGCGACGGTGAAATATGCGCTGCGCGCAGCGCCTGCCGGGGATCCACGCCATAGCGCTCGTACGCCAGGACGATCGAACGAACAAACGCAATGGGTGTTTCCGCTGCCGGTCTCATGTTCTGGTGAGTATTGGTCCACTTGGCACGATCTGCAAGGGAGTTGGCACGATTTGCATGCGCTGTTGCCCTATGCTCGGCGGAGTTGCCCGTGGCGACGGTGAAGCCAGCGGCCGAGTGGAGTCTTGAAGTCGGAGGAGAGTCGATATGGATAATGGGATCAGCAAGTCATGGCCAGAACGGGTAAGGATTGTCGAAGTCGGACCGCGGGACGGACTCCAGAGTGAAAAGCAGATCGTTCCCGCCTCGGTAAAAATCGAGCTTATCGAACGTCTGGCGGATGCCGGATTGCCGGTGATAGAGGCCACGGCTTTCGTGTCGCCAAGATGGGTGCCGCAGATGGCAGACAACGCAGTGGTCCTCAAGGGCATTCGGCGCAGAGCTGGCACGTCCTATTCCGTACTAACACCGAATCTCAAGGGCCTCGAGGCTGCCATTGAGGCGGGCGCCGACGAAGTGGCAGTATTTGGGGCTGCCTCGGAGGCATTCTCGCAGAAGAATATCAATTGCTCCATCAGTGAAAGCTTGAGACGATTCGAGCCGGTCGTTTCTGCCGCGCTTGCCCACGGTATCAAGGTGCGCGGCTACGTATCCTGCGTGGTCGGGTGCCCTTATGAAGGCGCGGTGGCACCGGCACAGGTGGCGCAGGTTGCCAAGGGCCTCGCTGACATGGGTTGCTATGAAGTGTCACTCGGCGACACCATCGGAACGGGTACGCCCACGTCGGTACGGCGAATGCTCGAAGCCGTCGGCCAAGGCTTGCCTATGGCAATGCTTGCCGGTCATTTTCACGACACCTTTGGCATGGCCATTGCAAATATCTGCTCCGCACTCGAGCTGGGGATGGCTGTATTTGACAGCTCTGTTGCCGGGCTCGGGGGATGCCCCTACGCGGCGGGTGCTTCGGGCAACGTGGCAACCGAGGACGTTGTCTACTTGCTAAGCTCCATGGGGATCGAGACCGGTGTCGATATGGACAAGCTGCTCTCAGCCAGCGCTTTCATCTCGGATCATCTGGGCCGCGTCCCAGCTTCCAAGGCGGCACGGGCGCTGATGGCGAAGCGCGGTCACGTTACATCAACAGCCACCTGCCAGTCATGACCATTCTCTATCACTGCATGAGTGCGCGCTCCTTCCGTCCCCTCTGGATGCTGGAGGAGCTGGGCCGGGCATATGAGCTGGTGATGCTTCCCTTCCCGCCCCGCGTCCTGTCGCGGGATTACTTGGACATCAATCCGCTGGGTACGGTCCCATTCCTGGTCGACGGGACGACCCGGATGTCAGAATCGGCTGCGATCTGCCAGTACCTGTGCGCAATCAGTGCGCCTACCTCGCTGCAGGTCGAAGCAGGGGAAGACGATTTCGGCGCCTACCTGAATTACCTTCATTTCGGTGAGGCTACCCTTACGTTTCCCCAGACACTGGTCCTTCGCTATTCGAGGTTCGAGCCAGAAGAGCGGCGCCAGCCGACAGTCGCCGCAGACTACGCGAAATGGTTCCTGGCGCGCCTGCGCACATTGGAACCGGTAATCGAGAAGCACGCATACCTGTGCGCGGGGCGTTTCACCGCGGCCGATGTTTCCTTGGGCTACGCCTTGCTGCTCGCACAGCACCTCGGGCTCCAATCGCGCTTTACGCCGGCGATAGCGGATTACTGGCAGCGGTTGCAGCTGCGACCTGGCTTTATCCGTGCACTGAAAGCGCAGGAGGCGGCAGCGCTGGCGCAGGGCGTTTCGATTGTCCCTGCGCCGGACACCGCGCCAGGTACGTAGGCGATCGTGCATTGCAGGGCGGCTCCAGTCTTGTAGCTAAGGAGACGATACTTCGTCGCGCCGCCGTCTTCCCGGGTTCTTTAACGGCTTCGTTGACGTCGTCGGGCGTCCTGCCGTAAGAGCTGTGTCTGTTCGCCAATTTCACCTAATCTTGTGAATTGGCGCACAGCGGGCGGAGAACTCGTCAAATGCCGCAGAACGTACATTTTCAGGCCGGGGCTCGCGGAAGGTGTCACCATGATGCGACTCTCACTAGTAGCCAGCGGCGCCATGCTGGCGCTTTCGGCATGCTCATACTATGAGGCTCCGGCCGGAACGGGCGCCTTTACAGTCATGACGCCGGCCAGCTTCGATCGCAACTTCTCCGCAGCGGCAGGGGCAATGCGCGACCAGGGCCTGGCGATCAGCGTCGAGGACCCGGTCACAGGGGTGGTCGTCGGCAGCCTTGATAGCAATACGGTGACGGCCGGCGTGCGCCAGCAGGCAGACGGCAACGTGCGGGTGCAATTCGACAACAAGGGTGCATACGATCCAGCCTTGCTGGAGCGTATTTCGCGCAGTTACAACCGCCGCATGGGGCGCTGAAGCGCGTCATGACATCGCCACCCGCATTTGTCCGCCCATCATCGCTCGCTTAGCTGGCGGGGCGCAGGTCGCGGCCTGGCATGCCATGCACGAGCCCACTGTGGGTAGCGGAAGGAGGGCGCTATGAAGATCGAGAACATCGAAGCCATCGTCCTGCGCATCCCGTTTTCGGTTGGCGGTATTTCCGCTGCCGGCGTGTGGGGCGGTGCCGGGATGCAGGCCGCCGACTCGCTGCTCGTCAAGGTGACCACGGACGACGGCCTGGTTGGATGGGGGGAGACCTTCGGATTCGTTGGTATTCCGGCGGTCAAGGCGGCGATTGAGCAGATGCTGGCGCCGGCCTGCATCGGCAGGGACGCGGCCCAGATCGAGGCTATCGGCCTCGATCTTCAACGCAGGTTCCATGTATTCGGGCGCAGCGGCGCAATTTTCTATGGGCTGTCGGCGCTCGATATCGCGCTTTGGGATATCTGCGGAAAGGCGGCCGGACTGCCCATCCATCGGCTGCTCGGCGGTGCGCGTCGGGATCGCCTGCCTGCATATGCCAGCCTGATCCGGTACGCGGACCCCGAATCGATTGCCACCAATGTCAGGCGCGCAATGGAAGACGACTACCGGAGCCTGAAGTTGCACGAAGTCGATCTCACGGTGATCCGGGCCGCCCGCGATGCCGCAGGCCCGGACATCGAGATCACGCTGGATACGAACTGTCCGTGGACACTCCATGAGGCCATCGATATGGCGCAAGCGCTGGAGCCGTTGTCACTACGGTGGCTGGAAGAGCCCCTCTGGCCGCCAGAAAACTTCAGCGGGCTTGCTGCGCTGCGCCGACAATGTGGTATCCCGATCGCCGCCGGGGAGAATGCCACCACGCTGATGGAATTCCACCACATGCTCGGCGCGGGTGCCGTCGATATCCTGCAACCGAGCCCCGCGAAGATGGGCGGCATCAGCGCGCTGCGCAAGGTCTTTGCGCTGGCCGAGGCACACAACACCCAGGTGATGGTCCACACCTTCTACGACGGCCCGGGTTTGCTGGCCAGCATTCATGCCACGGCAGCACTCGGGGACGCCGAGGCCATGATTGAATGGCGCTACTTTGGTATGGAAGCGCAAGTGCTGGGCGATACCATCGTGCCGCAAGCCGGCATGATCGCAGTGCCCGATGGCCCAGGCCTGGGCATCGACCCGGATCCGGAGGTCATTCAGCGCTATCGCGTTTCGTGACAAGAAGGGTGACAGCAGATCGAACTGACGAGGTGCTTCGGCACCCTGGTGCGGCTCACCCGAAAAACTGACCGGTCTTCAAACAGTCTTGCCAACCACGCATTGGCTTCCGGGTAGAAGGCGCAATCGAGGACAAACTCTTGTCCTTTGGCAACCGTCCGTAAGAGAACGTCAGCGCGATCCGCTATCCAGCGGGAGGGCTTCCCGTGGTAGGACAACGGGGACCTGCCATCAACGGGCATGAACCACGCGGGCAACCTCCAGCATGAGCGCGTGCATTCCGCCGCTGTCAGTTGCAAGGACGGCGTAAATCGCCCGAATACGCCGCCGCCAGGATACCGAGTATCCTGGCCCGCCAGACATAGGAAACGGCTCCCCACGTAGACCGTGTTGTTCCTGCTGCGGAAGCGTTCAGCGCCCGCCAGGTGCGGATGTTCACGCAGCCAGGGGTACGCGTCCACGATGGCCTGCTCGTGGCCAGACACCGAAAGTACCTCCCCGATTTGCAGCCAACCGAACAGCGCATGGATATCCGGGCTCCCGCGCTGGTAGCGCCACCTGCCATCCACTTGTTCCACCCGTCGAAACCAGCCGAAGAACAGGAATATGTCGCCAAGACCGACACCCTGGTTCTGCAGATGAGATTGTGCAGAAGCGATCTGGCCGAACGCCGGACGCCAGCCGGGCTGCCGCGCAAGCATCTGGCCTTGCAGGTCCGGATCGACATGGACCGTGGTCAGCGGGCCGACGCTCCCGCGCGTAAGGTCGGCGACCAATGCGCCGATGTCCACCCCGTCCATCCTTAGCTTGCCAAGGCGTTGCGGGTCACCTTTCGATGGAATCGGCAACGAAACCATCCTCCCATCAGGAAGGATCGGGCTCGGTACGCCTCCATACCCGGAATCGAAACCCTTGCGGCTAAGGATGACGCGCATGTCCGCGGCTGCGTTGTCAGTCTTGTGCTGATTATGTGCGCTGATTGGTCAGTAGGCGAGGGCTTCCCCAACCCGATGGCGGCAATCCGAGTCCAATGGCCATCTGCCTTCAACGTCGCTCCGGCAGCTGAATCCGCAGATATTTTGCGGCTGGAGAACCTCGACACTGACTTGCGGCCGCCGGCAGCGATCCGGTGCACGCATGAGGCGATCGATGACGATGCTGCCAACAGCTATCCTTCGTATTTGCCAATGAGCCCGTCGAGCGCCTGGCTGACATTCTCGAGCGGATTCGCGTGGCGAAAGCTGGCGGCGCTGGTCGAGGACATGTTCCGCCGAAAGCTTGTCACGGAGGCCAACAACGCCCTCAGCTATCACTTCTGACCGGCGGCAATTGCCGCAGCGCTTGCCAGCGCCGTCACGCCTGAATCAGAAATCCACCTTCTCCCCCGGCTGCGGCACGATCACGCGCGTCGCCGCACCGGCGCCCAACGCCGCCGTGAACTCCGCCGGCGTCCCGCGCAACTGCGGCGTAGTCTGGTAGTGGATCGGAATCGCAAACCGCGGCCGGATCATGTCGCGCACCGCAATTGCGGCATCCTGCGGCCCCATCGTAAAGTGGCCGCCGATCGGGATCAGCACGAGGTCAGGCTTGTAGAGATCGCCAATCAACCGCATGTCGCCGAACAAGCCGGTATCGCCCATGTGCCAGATGCGGAAGCCGTTCTCCAGCTCGATGATGTAGCCCACCGGCTCGCCGCCGTAGTGGGTTTCGTCCTTGCCGGTGGTGGGGTTCTTGAACGCCAGTTCGGATGAGTGCTCGGCATGCACCGCGGTGATCTTGGGGCCGGTCTGGCCGAAGGGCATCACCGTGCCGGTCTTGCCGAAGCGCTGAGTCAGCGCCGCGGGCACCATGCCCAGGCTGACGATGGCCTGGCCCATGCCACCGCCGTTGTAGATGGGGGCGTTGTTGAGCTGGGCGAGGGCGGGGGCGTCGCCGAGGTGGTCGCCGTGGGCGTGGGTGACGAGGATGACGTCAACCTTGCCCAACGCCTGGAGCTGTTTGAAGCCTGCCGGCGTCTTGGGGTTGTTGGTCAGCCAGGGATCAATGACGATGACCTTGCCACCGGGCGTGGTGATGCGAGTGGCAGCCTGGCCGAGCCACAGGACTTCGGTCTTGCCGGTGGTGGCCGGGGTCGTGGCGGATGGCGCCTGCGTGACCGCGGTTGGGGTTGGCGGGGGCGTGCCGCAGGCAGCGAGCGTGGCAACGGTGGCGGTGATTCTACTGAGCGGAGTCTGTTCATGGCAGTCCTTTCGTAGCTGAGTCGCTTCTCAAACCGTTCCAGCCCGGCAGGGGCGGGGCCGATGTGCAGTATCGGCAGCGGTATCGGCAGTGTCAACTCGGCAGTACCCGGGGCCGCCAGGCTGAAATCGGTCGCTTCGCCTCACCGCATGAACACCCCCAGTCCTTCGTGATCGTAATACTCCAGCCACACCCGGTCGCTGGCGAACGCCGCCCGCGAGATCGTGCCCGGGGTCGCGTTCTCGTTATGGAGCGTGAATGTAAAGACATCTCCGTCCCAATGGGTCAGCGGCAGTGTCAGCGGTGTCGCGCCGAGCGTCATCACCAGCGCGCCGCCTTGATCGGTCACCTGCAGCGGGCCGTAGTAATCGTTCTGATAGGTGCCCGTGTATACCGACAGCGTACGCGCGGGCAGCGGGTTTGCCGGGCGCGGCTGCCCGACCAGCCTGCCTTCCGGCGCGAGCAGCGGCGCGAACGCATCGGCGAAGATCGCGCCCCAGTCGCGACGGATGGCGCCGTACTGCACCAGGTCGACGAACTGCGCATTGAGCGTCTCCGGGATGCCGATGGGGTAGCCGTTGGTGAGCGTCACGATGGCGAGGTTCAGCGACGGCAGGGCGGTGAAATTGGTGGCCGCGCCCACGACGAAGGCGCCGGAGTGGTTGTAGGAGGTCAGGCCGAGTTCGGTCGTGCCGATATTGAAGCCATAGCCGTAGTAGCCGGCGGGGCGGCCGTTGGCGGGCGGGTTGCTCTGCATCTGCTGGGTCAGAGCCGGCGCCAGCGCGGCGGCGTCGACGATGCGCTGGCCGGCGAATTCGCCTTTGGCGAGCAGCATCACCAGCCATTTCGCCATGTCGTTGACGGATGAGCTGACCCCGCCAGCGGGTGACTGCGCATCCGGCATGGAGCCCATGCCTTGCACCCAGGTCCCGTTGACCTTCACGTGGCCGAGCGCGCGGTTGTCTCGCGCGGCAAAGTCGGCATAGCGCGAGCTGGTGCGGGTCATGCCCAGCGGCTGGTAGATGGCCTGCTCCGACAGCGTGGCCCAGTCGATGCCCGCGGCGGTGGCCACCGCTTCCGCCGCGGCCGTCATGCCGAAGTTGGTGTAGTCGTAGACCGCACGGAACGGATGCAGTGGCAGGTAGCGCAGACGCGTCAGCACCTGCCGGCGGTCGTAGCCCATGTCTTCGAGCCGGTCGCCGGCGTGGTCGGGCAGGCCGGAGCGGTGGGCGTACATGTCGCCGATGGTGACGGCCTCGGTCACCTCCGCTTCGGATAGTGCGAACCAAGGCAAGTGCTGGCGCACCGGCGTGTCCCAGTTGATGGCGCCGCGGCCAACCTGCCGCGCCACGACGGTCGCGCCGATGGGCTTGGAAACCGAGGCGAGCTGGAACACAGTGTCGGCGTCGACGGGGGCGGGATCGGTCACGAGCCGGCGGCCGTAGCCTTCGGCGAAAACGGTTCGACCGCCGCGCACCACGGCGACGGCCATGCCGGGCACGCCGGAGATCGCCATCAGGTTGGCGGCCAGCGTGTCAAGCTCGGCAATGGCCTGGGTTATCTGGGAGTCGGGAATGGGGGCGGGCGGTGGGGTAGGCGGATCGTCATCGCCGCCGCAGGCGGGCAGGGCAGGTACGAGCAGGCCGCCCAGCGCGGCTCTCAGGAATCGGCGACGCTCTTGTAGTTTGGCCACGGCAGTTCTCCCGAGAGGCGGCGCGGCCGCGCCCATGGATAGGACTACTGTAGGCGATGAGGGCGGGTGCGGGAATGCGAAGGGTCTTATCGACGCTTCGTATTGCACCGGTATTGTCACCCCCGTCGTCAGGCCCGCCACCCTTCGATTTCGATTGGGCTAGCGGGCTTTCTCTAGTCGGAGCAAAAACGCTAAGCAAAAAACGCGCAGCTAGCTCAAGCGCTTTTCTTCCTGGGCAGAAATGAAAAAAGGCCTGCTTGCGCAGACCTTTTCTTGAATCGTGGTGCCCAGGAGAGGACTCGAACCTCCACAGTGTTGCCACCGCTAGGACCTGAACCTAGTGCGTCTACCAATTCCGCCACCTGGGCAAGGTGAGCGCCGCATTCTACAGCGTGCGACAGAATTTGCAAGTGTGCGGTGCCTCCACCAGTCACGCCTCGGGCAATTCAGTCGCAAGGATTTCAAACAGGGCCTTTGCCGCAGGCTGCAGCGCCCGATCGCGACGGCGTATCAACGCCAGCACCCGGTCCACGGTCGGTTCAACCAGCGGGATGGCGCACAACCTCGGATGATCCAGCGGCAACGACAGCCCCGGCAACACTGCCATGCCAAGGCCGGCCTCGACCAGTGCCAATACCCCGACAACGTGGTTGGCCTCGTAACAAATGGTCGGACGCCGCTCAAGATGCGCGATGGCATTTTCAATCAGGGCGCGATTGCCGCTTTGCTTCGAGACGCCGGCCATCCGCTGCCCGGCCAGCTCCTCCCATGCGACAGACTTGCGCCCGGCCCAGGCATGGTCACGCCGCAACGCCAGCAAATAAGGCTCGGTACGGATCGTGCGGAATTCGATATTGGGTTCCTGGGCGCCCATGAAGTTGAGGCCAAAATCCGATTCTCCGGACAGGACGCTGGCCAGTGCGGCGTTTGCACTTTCATCGATCACGCGGACGCGTACGCCCGGATGACGACCTGCAAATACGCTGATGGCATCGGGCAGCAGGTGCACCGCAGCCGACGGTATCGCCGCCACCGTTACCAGCCCGCGCCGGAGCGCGGCTTCGTCGCCAAGCCGGAGCACGGCGCCATCGAGAATGTCCAGCGCAGCGCGCGCCTCTTCCAGGAACTGCCTGCCGATGTTGGTCGTTTCCACGCGCCGGGTGGTCCGCTCCAGCAAGCGGGAGCCGAGCGTCTTTTCCAGCTTGTCGATTCTCCGGCTGAGCGCCGGCTGCGAGATATGCAGCGTCTCGGCAGCGATCCGGAAGCTGCCCATTTCCGCAGTGGCGACAAAGGCCTGCAAATCCTCAAGGGCGAAATTAATGCGTGACATGCATGAAACCATCAGAACATTGCAATTCACAGAATAGTCGGGCCCGAATACCCTTGCAATGCTCGCCGCTCGCGCGCCCGGGATGTCGGCGGGCAGCATAAATCAACATGGAGACGATATGAAGCTGACCGCCATGGCCGCCAGCAAGGCCTCGCTTGTTTTCCTGCTATGGCTGGCCGGGCCAGCCTGGGCAGACGATATCCGCGTCATTACCTCGGGCGGCTTCACGGCGGCGTACCAGCAACTGGTGCCGCTGTACGAAGCCGCGACGCAGGACCGGGTCATCACCGCCTACGGCGCGTCGATGGGCAACGCGCCGGATTCCATTCCCAGTCGGCTGGCCCGGGGCGAAACCTTCGATGTGGTGATCCTCGCGGACTCGGGGCTTGAGAAGCTGGTATCCGAAGGCAAGGTGGCGGCTGGCAGCCGGGTGGATCTGGCCCGGTCGTTGATCGGCATGTCGGTTCGCAAAGGCACGCCCAAGCCGGATATCAGCACAGTGGAAGGCCTGCGGCAGACTTTGCTCAACGCAAAATCGATTGTGTATTCTGCCAGCGCCAGCGGGACCTATCTCTCCAATGAGTTGTTCCAGCGGCTCGGCGTCGCGGACCAGATCAAGGACAAGGCCCACAAGATCTACAGCGAGCGCGTCGGCGCCGTGCTGGCGCGCGGCGATGCGGAAATCGGCTTCCAGCAGGTCAGCGAGTTGCTGCCATTCAAGGAGCTGGATTTTGTCGGTCCGCTGCCGGCCGAGTTGCAGCAATCGGTCTTTTTCTCCGCCGGCATGGTCGCCGGCCGGCAGACCGCGGCAGCTTCGCGTTTTGTCCGGTTCCTTGCGTCCCCCGCGGCGGCCTCGATCGTACAGACGACGGGGTTGGAGGCGGTTGCCACGCCTCTGCCGGCACCGGCGCCTCCGGCGCTCGGACAGGCTTCGAAGCAATAAGCCTGTTACGGCCACCGCAAAAACAAAAAGCCCGCACTTCCGTGCGGGCTTCTCGCTTTAAAGCCTTGGTGCCCAGGAGAGGACTCGGTCACACAAGCGCGACCCCGGCTGCGCTTGCAAGCGCAGCCTTTCTCGTCCTCGCGAAAAGCGCTCAAGCGCTTTTCTTCCTGGGCAGAAATGGAAAAAGGCCTGCTTGCGCAGACCTTTTTTAAATCGTGGTGCCCAGGAGAGGACTCGAACCTCCACAGTGTTGCCACCGCTAGGACCTGAACCTAGTGCGTCTACCAATTCCGCCACCTGGGCAAGGTGAGCGCCGCATTTTACAGAAGGCGGCGGAATTTGCAAGCGCTCCTGGCGGGCTCACGCATCGATCAGAACGACGGCACCATCGCGCCCTTGAACTGAGCCTTCATGAACTGGCGCACGTCTTCCGACTGGTAGGCGGCGACCAGCTTCTTCACCCACGGCTTGTCCTTGTCCTGCGTGCGCACCACGATGATGTTGGCGTACGGGCTGCGCAGGTCTTCCAGCCCGATGGCGTCCTTGGTCGGCTGCAGGCCGGCGGCGAGCGCGTAGTTGGTGTTGATCACGGCGGCGCTGACGTCGGGCAGCGCGCGCGCCAGCTGGGCGGCGTCGAGCTCCACGAGCTTCAGCTTCCTGGGGTTCTCTGCCACGTCCAGCGGCGTGGCATTGACGCCGTTGGTGCCGGCGCCGGCCTTGAGCTTGATCACGCCTTGCGACTGGAGCAGCAGCAGGGCGCGGTTCTCATTGGACGGGTCGTTCGGCACGGCGACCTTGGCGCCTTGTGGCAGGTCTTTGGCCGACTTCAGGTTCTTTGAATAGATGCCCAGCGGCGAGATATAGGTGTAGCCCACGCTGGTCATCTTGTAGCCGCGCTGCTTGACCTGGCTATCAAGGTAGGGCTGGTGCTGGAAGCTGTTGGCGTCCAGGTCGCCGGCGTCCAGCGCGGCATTGGGCTGCACGTAGTCGTTGAACTCCACGACCTTGACGTTCAGGCCATTGCGCTTGGCTACCTTCTGGACGACTTGCCAGACTTCGGCATCCGGGCCGCTGACGGTGCCGACGCGGATGGTCTGTTCCTGGGCCGAGGCACTGCCGGCAGCGATAAAACTGATGGCGCCAATGGTTGACAGGGCAACCGCCAGGCGCTTGAAGAGAGAGGTGCTGCGCATGAGAGTTTGGAAACGTTCTGGTTATGTGGCGAGAGAGAACCCCGCCGGGACAGGGATCGCCTGCACGGACGAGGGCCACAGATTAACGCAATTGCGTCCAAACTGCGCACGGGGAATGAATCTGGCGTCTATTTCTTTTTCATATGCTTATGAAATCAAACGACGCCAGGAATCTGGCATTAAATGCCTTTGAGGCAGGCCTCAGTCTGCAAAGACCTCGCGCAGGGTGCGCAGGGTCTCCAGCATCGTCTTTTCGTTAAGGCCGCCGGCTCGCTTGAGCAGCCGTGACTTGTCCACGGTCCGGACCTGGTCCAGCAGGATCAGGCCGGTCTTGCGCTGGAACGTCACCGCGACGCGAAACGGAGCGGGACGACTGCCGGTGGTCATCGGCGCCACGGTGACGGTGCGCAGGTAGTCGTGCATTTCCGGCGGGGAAACGACGACGCATGGGCGAGTCTTCTCGATCTCGCTGCCGACGGTAGGCTCGAGCGCAACCAGCCAGACATCGCCACGCGCTACCATTTCAGCTCCGCATCGTCGGCGTTGGGGAAGTCGCCCAGCACGAGGCTGTCGTCACCGGCCGCGGCGACGGCCTGGCTCGCTTCCGCCCAGCCTTGACGGGGTGCGATTCTTGGGCGCCGGATGACCAGCGCATCGTTCACGATTTCCATTTCCACTTCGTCCTCCAGACCTAGCTGTAACAGGATTGCCTTGGGGATCAGTACCCCCTGGGAGTTGCCCATCTTCCGGATCGTCGCTTTCATGCCTCGTCCCTCGTCGGTTGCGTACACTTTTCGTGGCAGCACAATGTTATAACGACGGCGGGTGCGAGGATAGATCATGCGCGACGCTGCATGGAAATGTGACATCCGAGCCTGATCCTGGACAGGCGAAATGTCCGAAAGCCGATGCGCTGTGTCAGCCGGTCACCGCACCGTATCCATCCCCTTTCCACTCAATAAAACAAAGCCCGTGCCCAAACGGATCCGACAGCGTCGCCTGCCGCCCCCATTCGAAATCCTGCGGCCAGTCCTCGATCTCCGCGCCGGCTTCCAGCGCGCGTTCGATGGCCTGTTCGAGGTTGGCTACGACAAAGTCGAGATGGACCGGCGTCCAGTGGCGACGATAGTCGCGCCGGGTGTCTGAGCGGGTGGTGGGGCGGGAGCCCGCGGGTTTGGCGAGCAGGTAGATCGGCGTAGTGCCGCCGAGCATTTCCGCGACGGTACCGTCGAACAGCTTGCGGTTCAGCTTCAGGCCGAGCGCCTGCTCGTAAAAGCCGATGCCGCGCGACAGGTCATCGACGTCGATATTGATCAGCAACTCCATGACAGCCTCCTGACGGCGTTCTGTGTGAGAGCGGCCGCATTGTGCGCCGGTCCTCCTGACAATTCCTGTCAGGAGTGATGTTTCAGCCGGCCGGCAGTCGGGTGCCCGGAGGGCGGCGTCAGCGATCCAGCAACCGGCGTACGACCGGGCGCAGCGCATCGCCCAGCGTCAGGTGTGCCTCGGCGTCCAGGTGCACCCCATCGACCTCGCTGCTCTGGATCACGGTGCCGGCATCGAACAGCGGGCAGTCCAGTTGCGCGCAGACGTCTGCAACGGCCTGTGGCAGGCCCACCCACTTGTGCTCGCCGCCGGCGAACTTGGGGGCCAGCGGGCCGCTCGGGCTGCGGATCGGCGGCGGCGTGACAACCAGCACGGGCGGCACTGGCATGCCGGGTTCGATCGGTGCGGTGCGGATCGCGTGCACCAGCGCGCCGATGCCCTGGGCGGCGTGCCAGGCATTGTGCGGGTGCATCGACTGGAAATCGTTGTTGCCCAGCATCAAGACCACCAGCGCCAGCGGCGAGTGGATCTCGATGCGCTGCGCCAGCCCTTGCAGGCCATTGCGGCCGGGTTTGAAGGGATCGTCCCAGACCGTGCGGCGGCCGTTCAGGCAGTCTTCGATGATGCGCACGGGGTTGCCGCCGTCGGCATTCAGGCCAAGCTCCAGCCGGCCGGGCCAGCGCACCGGAAAGGGCAGGCGCTGGCGGGTGCCCGGAACGATGCCCCATGAAAGCGAGTCGGCGTAGACAAGGACCTGAAGGGGATCGGTTTCGGCCAGGGGCGCGGCGGGCATGTGGGGGCTCCAGTCGGCGGGTTTGCGGTCGATATGCAGCAAAGGGAGCGGCAGTCAGCGAACCGCTGCGGGGCTGTGACGGAAATGTTGCACCGCGCAGACAAAAAGGTCTGCCGAGCACGCGGAGACTTCATAATATCGACTTATTGCTGACAGGGAGAAAGAAGTTGCGTTTCGAGCACTTGGTTGAGATCAACGATCCAGGCAACCCACAACTGGATCCGCTGACGCCTGACCAGCTGTGGCAAGGGCTGGTGCTGCGCGCCGAGTCGCCCGAACTGTTCGTGCTGGGCCTGGACAGCGCCGAGGTAACCGGCCGCGGTGACAACTGGATTGATCGCGTGCTGCATTTTGGCAAGGCCTCGGTGCATGACCGCGTGGTGTTCGAGCCGCGCCGGAAAGTGCGCTATGAAACCGCCGCCACCGCCGAGCATGCCGGCGGCACGCTGACCATGGCGATCGAGACCCCGGGCCCCGGCGCGCTGTTGCTGCGCTTTGTCTACGACACCACCATGCCGGCGGTCGATCCCAGTGGCGACGACCGCTACGCCGAGATCGTCAAGTCCGCCTATCACGAGGCCGACATCGACACCGTCCGCAAGATCCGCGAGATCGCCGACACCGGGCGGCTGGGGTGAACCGCGGCCCCGTCACGCCGGAGGGCTCCGGCCAGCCGCCGGGCGGACCGACGCGGCAGGCGCTGCGTGCCCGCTACGGGGACCGCCTGCGCTGGCTGGTGCTGATGACGCTGATGCTGGGCACGATCTCGTCGATCGTCTCGTCCACCATCGTCAACGTTGCCATCCCGGACCTGAGCCAGCATTTCGTGCTGGGCCAGGAGCGCGCCCAATGGGTCGCGGCCAGCTTCATGATCGCGATGACGCTGTCGATGCTGCTGACGCCATGGCTGCTCAATCGCTACGGGCTGCGCCGCACCTTCCTCGGCGCCTCGGTGTTGCTGGGCGTGGGCGGCTTCTTTGGCGGGTTCTCACCGACCTATGGCGTGATGATCGCGATGCGCGCGGCCGAGGGTGTGGCGGCGGGCATCATGCAGCC
Organism: Ralstonia pickettii; assembly: GCA_050987995.1. GTDB lineage: Bacteria > Pseudomonadota > Gammaproteobacteria > Burkholderiales > Burkholderiaceae > Cupriavidus > Cupriavidus pickettii_B. Next base: position 2,520,997 of record CP158803.1, on the reverse strand, counting down.
GTTGCCCAATATCCTGATCCTGCGCTCGTTCGAGGAGCGCGAGCAAGGCAAGGCGATCAGCGCCTTCGGCTTCGGCGTGGTGCTGGCGCCGGCGTTGGGGCCGAGCCTGGGCGGCTTCCTGGTGGAAGCGTTCGGCTGGCGTTCGATCTTCTTCGTGGTGGTGCCGCTGACGCTGATCGGCGTGGTCATGGCGCGCCGCTTCATGGCGGTGGATTCGATCATGATGGGCGAGCGCGAGCCGCTGGACTGGCGCGGACTCGGGCTGGCCGGCATCGCGACGGTCAGCCTGCTCAACGGCGTGGTGCAGATGCGCGACAGCGTGCCCGCGGGCCTGGCGCTGGCGGGCTTCGGCGTGCTGATGCTGGCGGCCTTCGTGCTGTGGCAGCTACGTGCCGACTATCCGCTGATGAACCTGCGGCTGTACAGCTACCGGCAGTTCGCGGCCGGGGCGGTGGTGGCCTTTATCTACGGCGCGGGCTTGTTCGGCTCGACCTACCTGCTGCCGGTCTACATGCAGATGGCACTGGAATACACGCCGTCGCGCGCGGGCCTGGTGCTGCTGCCGGCGGGCGTGGCGCTGGCCCTGACGATCGGGGTGGCGGGGCGCTTCATGCATCGGATCGCGCCGCACGTGCAGGTGTCGTTCGGGCTGGCGCTGCTGGCCTTGTCGTTCGTGCTGATGGCGCTGGGTTCGCGCACCACGCCGTACCTGGTGCTGGTGGCGCTGGCGGTGCTGGGGCGGATCGGGCTGGGCTGCATCCTGCCGTCGCTGACGCTGGGGGCGATGCGCGGCGTGGACTTCTCGCTGATCGCGCAGGGCTCGAGCTGCATCAACTTCCTGCGCCAGCTGGGCGGGGCGATCGGCGTGAGCCTGGCGGGCGTGGGCCTGCAATGGCGGCTGGCGCAGCACGGCGCGGTGCTGGGCCAGGCCGGCGATGTGGCGTTGCAGACGGCGCGCATCCGGGCCTTCGACGAGACCTTCCTGGCGGTGGGGGTGGTGATTGCCAGCGCGATGCTGGCGGCATGGCGGATCCGCCCGAGGCCGGTGCCGGCGGGCTAGCCGCCGGGGCGTGGAGGGTAGCGCCATGCTGGCGCGTGGCCAGCAGCGCCGTGCCGGCGCCACGCGGCTGGCCGGTGCTCAGCTCGCGGCGCCGCTGCGCAGCTCTTCCACCAGCGCGATGTACTGCTCCATCGCCTGTTCGCGCGCGGTGCCGCGCAGGGCTTCCCAGGCTTCGAACTTGTAGCGGCCGACAAAGTCGGTCATGCCGGGCTTGTCGCCGTGGGCGTCGCCTTCGCTGCCTTGCTTGAACAGCGCGTACAGGCGCAGCAGGGTCATGTTGCTGGGGCGCTCGCTCAGTTGCTTGACGTCGATCTGGGCCTGGTCGAAGCGTGCCTGCAGGTCGCTCATGGGGGTTCCTCCGTTTGTTCTGGCTGGATTGCAAAAGTGCAGTCCGATGATAGCCGTGCCTGCGTGCCCTACCGTCCGTATAAAACCGAAGAAGCCCTCGGTTCCGGGCGCCAGCGGATACAATCGCGCCATGTCCTGGATTCTTGCTGTTGAAACTTCTACGGAGTGGTGCTCGCTCGCGCTCGGACGTGCCGCGGCGGGTGCCGAGATCGAGTGCCTGGTGCGCCATGAGCACACCGGAGCACGCTCGTCCGCACGCGTGCTGCCGGCCGCCGGCGAGGTGCTGGCCGAGGCCGGCATCGCGCTTGCCGATTGCGCCGCGATTGCCTTTGGCGCGGGCCCGGGTTCCTTCACCGGCCTGCGTACCGCCTGCGGTGTGGCGCAGGGGCTGGCCTTCGGCGCCGGGCTGCCGGTCATTCCGGTCAATACCCTGATGGCCTGCGCCGAACGCGCGCGCGATGCTTCGCTGCCGGACGATACCGCGGTGCTGGTGGCGCTGGACGCGCGCATGGACGAGGCCTATTCCGGCGCCTTCCGCTGGAATGCCGCCGCGCGGGAATGGGCCGAAATCACGCCGATGCGAGTCGGCGCCCCGGAAACCGTGGTGCTGCCCGAAGGCGATTTCTGGCTCGCGGGCAATGCCGCGGCGGTGTTCGGCGAGCGGCTGGCAGGCCTGGCGCGCGCCAAGCGCGTGCTGCCGGAGGCGATGCCGCATGCGCAGCCGATGGTCGCCATCGCCCTGCGCGCACTGGCGCGCGGCGAGGCCATCGACGCTGACCAGGCCATGCCGATCTACCTGCGCGACAAGGTCGCCCAGACCATCGCCGAACGCGAAGCCGCCGCCGCCGCGCGTGCCGCGGCCCACGCCGGGAGCGCATCGTGAGCGCCGCCTATCCGCTCGAAGACCGCTCGGACTGGCCGGCCGTGCCCGCCATGCCGCCGCTGCCGGAGGGCTGGGGGCTGGGCCGCATGAGCGCGCTCGACCTGGAGGCCGTGGCCGGCATCGAGGCGCGCGCCTACAGCCATCCGTGGACGCGCGGCAATTTCGAGAACTCGGTCAAGGCCGGGCATCTCGGGCTGACGCTGCGCGATCCGGCCGGCACGCTGGTGGCTTACGCCGTGCTGATGCCGGTGGTCGATGAAATGCACCTGCTCAACATCACGGTCGAGCCGCGGCGCCAGCGCCTGGGGCTGGGGCGGCTGATGCTGGCGATCGTGCTGGCCACCTCGCACGCGCACCGCATCCGCACCATGCTGCTGGAAGTGCGCCCGTCCAATACGGGCGCGATCGCGCTGTACCAGGCCGCCGGATTTGCCGAGATTGGACGCCGCAAGGGCTACTACCCGGCCGAGGGCCGCATGCGCGAAGACGCGCTGGTGCTGCGCCGCAGCTGGCCAGAGGCCGCCGCCGCCAATGAAGGGTCGGAGGGCCGCGCATGAGCCGCCGCGCGCAATTCCTGGAGGTGCTGGGCATCCCGGCGGAATGGGTGCTGCGCCAGCGCGATGGCGGCGGCGAGCCGCAGGCCATCGTGCTGCCCGAGGCGGCCGAGGCCGCCACGGCTGACGAGCCGCGCAGCGGCGTTTCCGCCGTTCCCAACGTTCCCGCTGTTTCCATTGCCGAATCCCGGCCCGTAGCCGAAGCGCCTGTCGCCGCGGCGGCCCGGGCCGCCGTGCCGACGCCGCCAGCCGAGGCACCGGTCACCATCGCCAGGGCGCCCGCGATGCCTTCGCTGGTGCCAGCGGGCCCGGAGCCCGGCTCGGCGCAGGCCGACCGCGAGTCGGCCATCGCCACCATGGACTGGCCTGCGCTGGAAGCGGCGGTCGCCGGCTGCACGGCGTGCGGCCTGTGCCAGTCGCGCACCAACACCGTGTTCGGCGTGGGCGACCGCCAGGCCGAATGGATGCTGGTGGGCGAGGCCCCCGGCGAAAACGAGGACGTGCAAGGCGAGCCCTTTGTGGGCCAGGCCGGCAAGCTGCTGGACAATATGCTCGGATCGCTGGGGCTGGCGCGCGGGCGCAATGTCTTTATCGCCAACGTGCTCAAGTGCCGCCCCCCGGGCAACCGCAACCCGGAGCCGGACGAAGTGGCGCAGTGCGAGCCGTTCCTGCGCCGCCAGATCGCGCTGCTGAAGCCCAGGGTGATCGTGGTGCTGGGCCGCTTTGCGGCGCAGTCGCTGCTGCGCACCACCACGCCGATCGGCAAGTTGCGCGGCACCGTGCATACCTACGAGGGTATCCCGGTGGTAGTGACCTACCACCCGGCCTACCTGCTGCGGACCCTGACCGACAAGGCGCGCGCCTGGGAAGACCTGTGCCTGGCGCGCGAGGTGCATGATCGTGCGGGAGCTGGGGCCTGACCTCGCGCTGAGCCATGGCGGCGACGGCAACCTGCCGTCGGGCCCGCCGCTGTGGCGCCGCGCCGCGTCGGCGCGTACGCGCGACCTGGCCTGGACTACCCTTTCGCCGCCGCTGCTGGCGGTGGTCCCGGGCGCGGCCCCGGCGCGCTGGCCCGCCGGCACGCTGGCCGCCTGGCAGCACTGGCTGGAGTCGGCCGATCACGCCGCACTGCCCGCCACCATCGACGAGCTGGCCGACGGCCATCCACTCTGCGTCGACGATTCCACCCATGATCCCGCCAGCCGCAGCCTGCGGCTGGGCCGCCATGCCGAGCGGCTGTTGCACTTCGCGCTGCGCCATATGCAGGGGTTGTCGCTGCTGGCCGCCAACGTGCCGGTGCGGCGTGCGGGACGTCAGGGCATCCGCACGCTGGGCGAGCTGGATTTCGTCTGGCGCGACCTGGCATCCGGCGAGGTGGTCCACTGGGAGATGGCGGCCAAGTTCTACCTGATGGCCGGCGCGGGACAGGTGCCGAGGCTGCAGGATTTTGTCGGCCCGAACCTGGTCGACCGGCTCGGCGACAAGCTGGGCCACATCGTCGACCGCCAGCTGCCGCTCGGGCGCACGCCCGAGGCGCAGGCGCTGCTGGGCCATACGGTGGACCGCAGCGAGGTCTACCTGCTGGGCTGGCTGTTCTACCGCGACGGGCAGGTGCCGCCGGGACTGGAAGCGCTCGGCATCGCGCCGGGCCACCTGCACGGCTGGTGGTCGTCGCTGGAAGGATGGATGGAGCGTGCCGCTTCCCGCTCAGGCTCGCGCTGGTGCCGCCTGCCCCGGTCGGGCTGGTTGTCGGGGGCGTTCGTGCCGGATGCCGGCACCGAGGATGTCGGCGCGCTGCGCGCGGCGCTGGCGCAGCGCTTTGCCGATCCGCGCCATGACCATGGCTGGCGCCGCGAGTCGCCGGTAATGCTGTGCGAACTGGAACCGGCGGGGCCGCAGGCCACGGGATGGTGGCGCGAATGCTCGCGCGGTTTCGTGGTGCCGCCGGGTTGGGAGGAAAGGGCGCTGGCGCGGGCGGAGGAGCCGCCGAGGCCGGGGCCACAGGCCGCGCCGGACGACGCGGCCTGATCCCGCGCCGCCGTGGCCGGCAGGCGGGAACGAGGGGGGCGTACGGGGGCTAGTGGTGCTTGTCCTCGCCGATCATCGCCAGCGAGTTGAACGTACGCACGTTGTACTTGTGCAGCTTGAGCACCAGCAACATCGTCACGCAGATAAACAGCCCAAGCGCGATGATCACCACGCCGATCGGCACGTTCAGCTTGATCAGCAGCGCGTACAGGCACAGCATCAGCAGCACCGAGACGTTCTCATTGAAGTTCTGCACCGCGATCGAGTGGCCGGCCGACAGCAGCACATGCCCGCGGTGCTGCAGCAGCGCGTTCATCGGCACCACGAAGTAGCCCGACATCGCCCCCACCAGCATCAGGAACACATAGGCGATGAACATGTACAGCGGCATGTGCATGCCCAGGATGTGCAGCGTGACCTCGGGCATGGCGTCCTTGGTGTAGAAGGCCATGATCATCACGGTTGCGCCCATGGCCACGCCGAAGGGCAGCACCGACAGCGACTTGCGCAGCGGGATGCGCGCGGCGGCAAGGATCGCGCCCACAGCCACGCCCACGGCCACCACCGCCTGCAGCAGCGCGCCCTGGGACAGGTTCAGGCCAAGCGATTTTTCCGCCCATTTCAGCACGATGAACTGCAGCGTGGCGCCCACGCCCCAGAACAGCGTGGTCACGGCCAGCGAGATCTGCCCGAGCTTGTCGCGCCACAGCGCCAGGAAGCAGTCGCCGAACTCGGCGATCAGCTTGATCGGGTTCTTTTCCTGCTGCGGATAGCGCGCGCCGGTGTCGGGGATAAACAGGTTGAAGACCGAGGCGATCACGTAGAACAGCATGATCACCACCATCGCGGCCTCGGCCGGCGTGTCGATGCCGGTGTTGACGAAGGGCAGGTCCAGCCGCAGCAGGATGTCAGAGATATGGACCGAGATCAGCGCGCCGCCCGCCACGGTGCCGAGGATGATCGAGCCCACCGTCAGCCCCTCGATCCAGCCGTTGGCCATCACCAGCTTCTCCGGCGGCAGCAGCTCGGTCAGGATGCCGTACTTGGCCGGCGAGTAAGCCGCCGCGCCAAATCCCACCACGCCATAGGCCAGCAGCGGGTGCAGCCCGAACATCATGATGGCGCAGCCGACCACCTTGATGGCGTTGGTGATAAGCATCACCCGCCCCTTGGGCTTGGAGTCGGCAAAGGCGCCGACGAAGGCGGCGAGGATGACGTAGGAGAGAACGAAGAACAGCTTGAGCAGTGGGGTCATCCACTGCGGGGAATGCAATTCGGTGAGAAGGGCGATGGCGGCGATCAGTAAGGCATTGTCGGCCAGTGAAGAAAAAAACTGCGCGGCCATGATGGTGTAAAAACCCTTCTTCATGCTCTCGACTTTCTCTCCATCGCGCACTCCGTGCGGCTCGGCCAGGGTGGCGCCGGCCGGTGAGGCCATGGTTTGCAGGGAACCTTGTGCCGCGGCCGTGTCGAACTGTGTCGGTTGCGCTGTGCTGCGGCGGCGACGTGTGGCTTGCCTGACAGTCATTGACATAATGCTTCGCTTTTAGAACATGGCCGGAGCGTCCGGCTTTATATCACGAAACCATGACATTCCCGAACCCCGGCAAGGCGCCTTTTTGACAGCAAATTGCCGCGCCGATTCCCCAAGGACCCCCGGCAGCGGCTTCTGAATGTGTTCAAATAACGGCTGCGATCGCGGCCAGCCGACCGGGTCTTCCCTGAACTGGTGCACTGGCCGGACAAGATGGCGACCGGAACACATTAGCGCGAGATGCCCCGCGCCGGTCGCCCTAAACGTGCTGCCGCACACCGACAGGTGATGTTTGCGCCACCGACACTGAGACAGAGCCGTCCTTCCAGCCGCCGCCGGGCCAGCCCCTGCCTGCACCGGCGTTGCCCGCTGGTTCGTACCCGGCTCGACCGATTTCCGAGATGTGACTCCATGCCAAGACCCGTCCACGCCGTCATCCATCAACCCGCCCTGGCCAACAACCTCGATGTCGTCCGCCGCAGCGCGCCGGATTCGCGCATCTGGGCGGTGGTCAAGGCCAATGCCTACGGCCACGGCATCCGCCGCGTGTTCGCCGCGTTACGCGGCGCCGACGGCTTCGGCCTGCTGGACCTGAACGAAGCCGTGCTGCTGCGCGACCTCGGCTGGCAGGGCCCGATCCTGCTGCTGGAGGGCTTCTTCCAGCCCCAGGACGTGGACCTGATCGAACAATACCGACTGACCACCGCGATCCATTGCGACGAACAGCTGCGCATGCTGGAAAGCGCACGTCCCAGGGGGCCGCTGGCGATCCAGCTCAAGCTCAACACCGGCATGAACCGGCTCGGCTTCCATCCGGCCCAGTACCGCGCCGCCTGGGAACGCGCCCGCTCCATGCCCTGTGTGGGCAGTATCGTCCATATGACGCATTTTTCCGATGCGGATAGTCCCCGAGGCATCGCCCACCAGATCGAGGCCTTCGACGCCGCCACCGCCAACCTGCCGGGCGAGGCCAGCCTGTCGAACTCGGCCGCGGTGCTGTGGCATCCGCAGGCGCACCGGGCCTGGGTGCGCCCCGGCATCATCCTGTACGGCGCCTCGCCGACCGGGCGCGACGCTGATATCGCCGGGACCGGGCTGCAGCCGACCATGTCGCTGCACAGCGAGCTGATCTCGGTGCAGGACCTGCAGCCGGGCGATACCGTGGGCTATGGCTCGCTCTTCACCGCCGAGCGGCCGATGCGCATCGGCGTGGTGGCGTGCGGCTATGCCGACGGCTACCCGCGGCACGCTTGCGGCTGGGGCGAGCAGCGCGCGCCGGTGCTGGTCGACGGCGTGCGCACCGAGCTGGTGGGGCGCGTGTCGATGGATATGCTGTGCGTGGACCTGACGCCGTGTCCGAAGGCAAAGGTAGGCAGCGCGGTCACGCTGTGGGGGCAGGGCCTGCCGATCGACGAGGTAGCGCAGGCCAGCGGCACGGTCGGCTATGAGCTGATGTGCGCACTGGCGCCGCGCGTGCCGACCACGGTGGCGACTATCACGGCCTCGGACAGCGCCGCGCCCGCGGTGGCCTGAGCGCACAGTCCCGCACCAGCCGCCAGCGCGGGCGCAGGCTCGCCGCCTTACCATCTGCCGGCCGGGCCACTTGTGTGCCCGGCCCGTTTTTTCCTGCAAGGACATCCGTTGGCCAAGACCAAGACTGTCTATACCTGTACCGAATGCGGCGGCGCCACGCCGCGCTGGGCCGGCCAGTGCCCGCATTGCCAGCAATGGAACACGCTGGTGGAGACCGTGGCCGAGACCGCCTCGGCCAAGCGCTTCCAGCCGCTGGCCGCGTCCGCCATGGTGCGCAAGCTGTCGGAGATCGACGCGGCCGACGTGCCGCGCTTTTCCAGCGGCATCGATGAATTCGACCGCGTGCTGGGCGGCGGCCTGGTGTCGGGCGGCGTGGTGCTGATCGGCGGCGACCCGGGCATCGGCAAGTCCACGCTGCTGCTGCAGGCGCTGGCCAACCTGGCCGGCCAGCGCCGCGTGCTCTATGTCAGCGGCGAAGAATCCGGCGCGCAGATCGCGCTGCGCGCGCAGCGGCTGGGCGTGGAAAGCCCATCGCTTGGGCTACTGGCGGAAATCCAGCTAGAGAAGATCCAGGCCACCCTGGAGGCAGAGAAGCCCGAAGTCGCGGTGATCGACTCGATCCAGACGCTGTACTCCGAGGCGCTGACCTCGGCGCCGGGCTCGGTCGCGCAGGTGCGCGAATGCGCGGCGCAGCTCACGCGCATCGCCAAGAGCAGCGGCATCACCATCATCCTGGTCGGCCATGTGACCAAGGAAGGCAGCCTGGCCGGGCCGCGCGTGCTGGAGCACATCGTCGACACGGTGCTGTACTTCGAGGGCGATACTCATTCCTCGCACCGGCTGATCCGCGCCTTCAAGAACCGCTTCGGCGCGGTCAACGAGCTGGGCGTGTTCGCCATGACCGAGCGCGGGCTGCGCGGCATCAGCAACCCGTCGGCGCTGTTCCTGTCGCAGCACGAGGAGACCGTGCCGGGCTCGTGCGTGCTGGTGACGCAGGAGGGCACGCGCCCGCTGCTGGTGGAAGTCCAGGCGCTGGTCGATACCGCCCATGTGCCCAACCCGCGCCGGCTGGCGGTGGGGCTGGAGCAGAACCGGCTGGCGCTGCTGCTGGCGGTGCTGCACCGCCATGCGGGCGTTGCCTGCTTCGACCAGGACGTGTTCCTGAACGCGGTAGGCGGGGTCAAGATCACCGAGCCCGCCGCCGACCTGGCGGTGCTGCTGTCGATCCACTCGTCGATGCGCAACAAGCCGCTGCCGCGCGGGCTGGTGGTGTTCGGCGAAGTCGGGCTGGCGGGCGAGATCCGCCCGAGCCCGAGAGGGCAGGAGCGGCTGAAGGAGGCCGCCAAGCTGGGCTTCACGCTGGCGGTGATCCCCAAGGCCAATGCGCCCAAGCAGAAGATCGACGGGCTTGAAGTGATCGCGGTTGAGCGTATCGAGCAGGCGATCGACCGCGTGCGGCACCTGGACTGAGGCATGGACTCCGGCAGTGTGGCTTTCGAAACTGAACGGCTGCGGTTGCGCCAGTGGCGCGATGGGGACTATGCGCCGTTTGCCGCGCTTAATGCCGATGCGGCGGTGATGCGCTATTTCCCTGCCACGCTGACGCGTGCCGAAAGCGATGCCCTGGCGGACCGCTGCCGGCGCCTGATCGCAAGCCGGGGCTGGGGTTTCTGGGTCGCCGAGCGCAAAATGGATAGTGCCTTCCTGGGGTTTGTCGGGCTGCATGAGCCGGCGGGGCTGCCGTTCTCTCCCTGTGTGGAGATTGGCTGGCGGCTGGCGCAGCACGCATGGGGCAGCGGCTACGCCACCGAGGCGGCACGCGGGGCGCTCGACTGGGGCTTTGGCCGGCTGGGGCTGGATGAGATCGTGTCCTTCACGACGCTGGCGAACCGCCGCTCGCGCGCGGTGATGGAACGGCTCGGCATGCGCGAAGACGCGGTGGGGTTCGAGCATCCGGCGCTGCCACCAGGACACCCGTTGCGGCTGCATTGCCTGTATCGTTTGCCGCGCACGGCCTGGCAAGCGCCCGGAGCTGGCACGCCCTGCGTCAATCCGCCACAGGGCAGGGGCAGCGGCACCGGTGTGACGCCCAAGGCAGGCGCTCCAAAATCGGTAATAATGCGCAGCAATGCCGCGCCCCTAACTGACGGCACCGTTTACCGGATTACCTGATCACCAATCTATGCAAGCCAACTCACGCGCCTATTTCCTGCTGATCGCCCTCGTTTCCTTTGGCCTGGTCGGCGTTGCGCTCTACCTGCAGTTTGAAAAGGGCTACCAGCCCTGTCCGCTCTGCGTGATGCAGCGCTTCGCCTTTATCGGCATCGGCATCTTCTCGTTGCTGGCCGTGGTGGCGCAGAACACGCGCTCGCTGTGGCAGGGGCTGGGCATGCTGTCCGGGATCGCCGGGATTGCGGTGGCGGTCTATCACGTGTCGCTGATGCTGAATCCCAAGGCCAGCTGCGGCATCGATCCGCTGGAGAACTGGGTCAATGCGTTGCCGACGGCCAAGGTGCTGCCGCAGGTGTTTTATGCCGATGGCCTGTGCACTGCGCCGTTGCCGCCGGTGCTGGGGCTGTCGGTGCCGGCATGGTCGTTGATCTGGCTGTTTGTGCTGACGCTGACGTTGGCGGTGGGGCTGATTCGGCGGGAGAAGAATTTCCGCTGAATCAAGCGGGTCCACCCGGCATAAAGAAAACCGGCGCCAGTGGCGCCGGTTCTTTTTTGCAGTGGTGCCAGGGAAGGGACTCGACCCCCCATCACGCAATCTGCTCAATCTGCTCCTGCAGCTCCAGCCACTTCTCTTCCAGCGTCTCCAGCTCGCCATTGACCTCGCCCTGGCGCTTGAGCATCTCCATCAGCTTCGCCTTGCTGGCCTCGGCATAGCTCGTCTCATCGGCCATGAACTGGTCGATCTCCACCTTGGCGATCTGCAGCACCGCCATGCGTTTCTCGACTTTCTCCAGTTCCTTGGTCAACGGCTTGCGCAGCGCCGACAGCCGCTGGCGCTCGTCCGCTTCAGCGCGGCGCTGGTCCTTGCGGTTGACCGTTGCCGCAGCATCGGCCGCATTCTCGGACTGGTGCGCAGCCACCGCGGCATTACGCTTGGCAGCCGCCTGCTGCAGCAGCCAGTCGCGATAGTCGTCCAGGTCGCCGTCAAACGGCTGGATGGTGCCGTCGGCCACCAGCATGAACTGGTCCGCGGTCGCGCGCAGCAGGTGCCGGTCGTGCGACACCAGGATCAGCGTGCCTTCGAACTGCGCCAGCGCCATCGTCAGCGCCTCGCGGGTGTCGAGGTCGAGGTGGTTGGTCGGTTCGTCGAGCAGCAGCAGGTTGGGCTTCTGCCACACGATCAGCGCCAGCGCCAGCCGCGCCTTCTCGCCGCCTGAGAACGGTTCGATCGGCGAGGTGGCCATGTCGCCGCGGAAGTTGAAGCTGCCGAGGAAGTCACGCAGTTCCTGCTCGCGGGTGTCCGGTGCGAGGCGCGCCAGGTGCTGCAGCGGGGAGTCGTGGTCGCGCAGCGTCTCCAGCTGGTGCTGGGCGAAGTAGCCGATCTGCAGGCCCTTGCCCAGGCGCAGCTTGCCGGTGAGCGGGTCCTGCGTGCCGGCCAGCGTCTTGACCAGTGTCGACTTGCCCTGGCCGTTGGCGCCCAGCAGGCCGATGCGCTGGCCGTTCTGGATCGACAGCGCCAGGTTGTGCAGGATGGTCACCGGCGGGTCGGCCTCGGCATAGCCGCAATCGACACCGTCGAGCACCATCATCGGGTTGGGCGCGGCATCGGGCTCGCGGAACTCGAAGGCAAAGCCGGCGGCGACGTGCACCGGCGCCAGTCGCTCCATCTTCTCCAGCGCCTTGACCCGGCTTTGCGCCTGCCGCGCCTTGGTTGCCTTGGCCTTGAAGCGCGTGATGAACGACTCCAGGTGCGCGATTTCCTTCTGCTGGCGCGTGTAGGCGGCCTGCTGCTGCGCCATCTGCTGCAGCCGCATCGTCTCGAACAGGGTGTAGTTGCCGCCGTAGCGGCGCAGTTGCTGATTTTCGATATGCACGGTGACGTTGCAGATCGCGTCGAGGAATTCGCGGTCGTGCGAAATCATCACCAGCGTGCCGGGGTAGCGCGCCAGCCAGTCTTCCAGCCAGACGATGGCGTCCAGGTCCAGGTGGTTGGTGGGTTCGTCGAGCAGCAGCAGGTCGGACGGGCACATCAGCGCCTGCGCCAGGTTCAGGCGCATGCGCCAGCCGCCGGAGAACGACGCCACCGGCTGCGTCACCTGCGCCAGCGTGAAGCCCAGGCCCAGCAGTAGCGCTTCGGCGCGCGCCGGGGCGGTGTAGCCGTCGGCGTCGGCAAACTCGGCATGGGCCTCGCCCTCGGCGCTGCCATCGCCGGTGCCCTGTGCGGCGGCGATGGCGGCTTCGATCTCGCGCAGGCGCGTGTCGCCGTCGATCACGTAGTCCACCGCGCTGCGGTCCACGGCCGGCGTTTCCTGCGCCACGTGGGCGACGCGCCACTGCGCCGGCACGCTGACATCGCCCCCGTCCGGATGCAGTTCGCCACGCAGCAGCGCGAACAGCGTCGACTTGCCGCTGCCGTTGGCGCCGACAAGGCCCACGCGCTCGCCCGGGTTGAGCGTCACGCTAGTGTGGTCGAACAGCACTTTGGTGCCGCGCTGGAGGACAAGCTGGTCGATTCGGATCACGAGTGGGGAAACGTCTGAAAGAAGAACGAAAAAATGCGGAGAAAAGCGGGCAGCGGCGGGTTTGCTGCGTTGGCCGGCATTGTAGCGTTTCCGGTGCGGGACCATGCCCACTTCTGTGGAAACCGGTGCCGAAGCGGTGCCGATCCCGCACCTGCGCGGTGCGAGGCGTGTCCGCTTGCCTAGGGATTACCCTCGGCCTGGAAAAACTCTATTTTCTTGGTGGTTGGTTGAGTGTAAATTCATTTTCACGATGTCAATCACAGATTTCCGAGTTGTTTCCTGACCTTTCCCGCATGCCCAAAGGCCATTCCATCTCCGACCGCATTGCGCGCAGCCTGCCGACGCTGACGCCGGCGCACCGCCGCATGGCGGAATACGTGCTGGCCAACCTGTTCCGCGCGGCCACCATGCGCATCGACGAATTTGCGGCGGCGGTGGATGTCTCGGTGGCAACGGCGAACCGCTTTGCGCGCGCGCTCGGCTTCGATGGCTACCCGCAGTTCCGTGCGGAACTGGTGCGCGGCTTTGAGGCCACGCTGGCGCCGGTGGAGCGGCTGCGCAGCGAACTGGAACGGCCCGCGACCGCAGCCGAGGTGTTTGCCGCCTCGCTGGAAGATGCTGCCGCCAATGCCGAGGCCACGCGGCGTGGCATCGACCCCGAAGCCTGCGAGCGCGCGGTGTCGGCGATCCTTGGAGCGCAGCGCGTGTATGTGGCCGGCTTCGGCGCCAGCGGTTTCCTGGCCGGGCTGCTGCAGCACGGACTGGAAATGCACTGCCGCATGGTCACTTCGGTGGCAGGGGCGGGCGGCGCCTCGCATGCGGCGCGGCAGCTGTTCAAGCTGCAGCCGAGCGACCTGCTGATCGTGATCGCCTTCCCGCGCTATGTCGCCGACACCGTCGAGCTTGCGCAGCTCGTCAAATCGCACGGCGGCCAGCTGCTGGCGTTGACCGACGGGCCGACTTCACCGCTAGCCCCGCTCGCCGATATCGCGCTGTACGCGCAGGCGGCCAACCGGCTGTCGGCCAATTCCGACGCCACCGTGCTGGCGCTGATCGAAGCGCTGTGCGGCGCCGTGGCGCACCGCGCCGAGCGGCCGGTCAAGGCCGCCGCCGAAATGACCGAATTCCTGCTGCCTTGGCTGTACGGCACACCAGGCGCAGAACGCCCCAGCCGCGCCGAACCCGCCGCCCCGCAGCCCACCGAAACCAAGGCCGGCGCCCCGCGCCGCCGCTCTTCTCATACCCAGAAGTCCTGAGCCATCTCATGCAACAAGCAGTCATTGCCATCCACGGCGGCGCCGGCACCATCACCCGCACCGCGATGGACCCCGCGCGCGAACGCGAATACACCGAAGCGCTGCAACACGTGCTGCAAGCCGGCCAGCGCATCCTGGCCGATGGCGGCAGCGCGCTCGACGCGGTGACCGAGGCCGTGCGCCTGCTGGAAGAATGCCCGCTGTTCAACGCGGGCAAGGGCGCCGTGCTGACCCATGCCGGCACCTTTGAACTGGACGCCGCCGTGATGGACGGCGCCACGCTCGATGCCGGCGCGGTGGCCTGCGTCACGCGCCTGCGCAACCCGGTGCTGGCCGCGCGCGCGGTGCTGGAGCACAGCGAACACGTGCTCTTTGCCGGCGCCGGCGCCGAGGCCTTTGCGCAGGCGCAGGGCCTGGAGCTGGTGGCGCCGGAGTACTACTTCACGCAGGCGCGTCACGAACAGTGGCAACGTGCTCGCGGTACCGGAGGCATGGCGCTGCTCGACCACGACGCCGCCGCGCTGGCCGCACAGGACAAGGCCAAGCCGGCCGATCCGATCGATCCCGACAGCAAGTTCGGCACCGTCGGCGCGGTCGCCTGCGACAGCCGCGGCAACCTGGCCGCGGGCACTTCCACCGGCGGCGTGACCAACAAGCAGGTCGGTCGCGTGGGCGATACGCCGGTGATCGGCGCGGGCTGCTATGCGGATGACGTCGCGGCCGTGTCGGCCACCGGCACCGGCGAGATGTTTATCCGCACCGTGGCCGCGTATGACGTGTCCGCGCAAATGCGCTATGCCGGCCTGTCGCTCGAAGAATCGGCCCGGCGCGTGGTGATGGAAAAACTGCGCGCCATCAACGGCCGCGGCGGCCTGATCGCGGTGGACCGCGCCGGCAACGTCACGCTGCCGTTCAACACCGAAGGCATGTACCGCGGTTTCGCCCGGGTGGGCGAGGCGGTCAACGTGTCGATCTACGGCTGATCCACACCACACCAGCAAGTCCCGGCATCAGGCAGCAACACAAGGAGTTCCAGTGGCCACTACCCCTGCGCAATCGCACGCTTCCGCATCCGGCATCGTCCTGCCGCCCGAGCGCGTCGTCTCGGTGAACGGGCTGACCGTGCGCTTCGCCACGTCCGAGCGCACCGTCGAGGCCGTGCGCAATTTGTCCTTCCATGTCGACCGCGGCGAGACGCTGGCAGTGGTGGGCGAGTCGGGCTCGGGCAAGTCGGTCACGTCGCTGGCGCTGATGCGGCTGGTCGAGCATGGCGGCGGCAAGATTGTCTCCGGCAGCATGGCGCTGCGCCGGCGCGGCGGCGAGGTGATCGACCTTGTGCGCGCGGATAACGCCACGCTGCGCAGCGTGCGCGGCGCCGACGTGGCGATGATCTTCCAGGAGCCGATGACCTCGCTCAACCCGGTGTTCCCGGTGGGCGAGCAGATCGCCGAATCGATCCGGCTGCACCAGGGCAAGAGCCGCGCCGCGGCGCGCGCCGAAGCGCTGCGCATGCTGGAGCTGGTGCGCATCCCCGAGGCGCGCCGCGTGCTGGAGCGCTATCCGCACCAGCTCTCGGGCGGCATGCGCCAGCGCGTGATGATCGCGATGGCGCTGTCGTGCAAGCCGGCGCTGCTGATCGCCGACGAGCCGACCACGGCGCTGGACGTGACCATCCAGGCCGAGATCCTGCAGCTGATCCGCAGCCTGCAGGCCGAGATGCATATGGGCGTGGTCTTCATCACCCACGACATGGGCGTGGTGGCCGAGGTGGCCGACCGCGTGCTGGTGATGTACCGCGGCGAGAAGGTGGAAGAGGGCACTTCCGACGATGTGTTCCGCGCGCCGGCGCACCCGTATACACGCGCACTGCTGTCGGCGGTGCCGCGTTTGGGCGCGATGAGCGGCACCGACCTGCCGGCCAAGTTCCTGCTGCTGCGGCTCGATAGCGCCAACGCCGAGCCGGTCGCACCGCAGGACACGGTGACGCCGGGCGTGGCGCCGATCCTGCGCGTGCAGGACCTGGTAACGCGCTTCGACGTGCCCGGCGGCCTGTTCGGCCGCGTCACGCGGCGCGTGCATGCGGTGGAGAAGGTCAGCTTCGACCTCTATCCCGGCGAGACGCTGGCGCTGGTGGGCGAGTCCGGCTGCGGCAAGTCCACCACGGGCCGCTCGCTGCTGCGGCTGGTGGAAAGCCAGAGCGGCACCATCGAGTTCGCCGGGCAGAACATCAGCAAGCTGGAAGGCCCGGCGCTGCAGACCCTGCGCCGCAATATCCAGTTCATTTTCCAGGACCCGTTCGCCTCGCTCGATCCGCGCGTGCCGGTGGGGTATTCGATCATGGAGCCGCTGCTGGTGCACCAGGTCGCCAGCGGCAAGGAGGCCGAGCAGCGCGTGGCCTGGCTGCTCGACAAGGTGGGGCTGGACCCGTCGCACGCGGCGCGCTACCCGCACGAGTTCTCTGGCGGCCAGCGCCAGCGCATCTGCATTGCGCGCGCACTGGCGCTGAATCCCAAGGTGGTGGTGGCCGATGAATCGGTATCCGCGCTGGACGTGTCGATCCAGGCGCAGATCGTCAACCTGATGCTGGACCTGCAGCGCGAACTGGGCATCGCCTTCCTGTTTATCTCGCACGACATGGCGGTGGTGGAGCGCGTGAGCCACCGCGTGGCGGTGATGTACCTGGGCCAGATCGTCGAGATCGGCCCGCGCCGCGCGATCTTCGAGAACCCGCAGCACCCGTACACCAAGAAGCTGATGTCGGCGGTGCCGATCGCCGACCCGGCGCGGCGCCACCTGCGGCGCGAGCCGCTGAATGACGAGATCCCCAGCCCGATCCGCGTGGTCGGCGACGAACCGGTGGTGCAGCCGCTGGTCCAGGTCGCCGGCAGCGGGTCGCTCGGCCACTATGTCGCCCGGCATGCCGTCGGCGGCGCCTATTGATGTTCTGGAATCACAGCAGTTACCAAGGAGAATCTACGATGTCTGCACGTATGGTTTCGCCCCGGATGTTCGCCGGCGCCTTTGCGGCCGGCGCGCTGGGCATGCTGGCTTCGGCCCCGGCTTTTGCGGCCAAGGACGCCGTGATGGCGGTGTATTCCACCTTCACCACGCTGGATCCGTACGACGCCAACGACACGCTGTCGCAGGCGGCCAGCAAGACCTTCTACCAGGGCCTGTTCGGCATGGACAAGGACATGAAGGTGGTCAACGTGCTGGCCGACAGCTACGACGTCAGCAAGGATGGCCTGACCTACACCATCAAGCTGAAGAAGGGAATCAAGTTCCACGACGGCACCACCTTCGATGCCGCCGCAGTCAAGGCCAACTTCGACCGCGTCACCAACCCGGCCAACAAGCTCAAGCGCTACACGCTGTTCAACCGCGTAGCCAAGACCGACGTGGTCGACGCCAATACCGTCAAGGTCACGCTGAAGGAGCCGTTCTCGCCGTTCATCAACGTGCTGGCGCATCCGTCCTCCGTGATGATCTCGCCGGCTGCGCTGCAGAAGTACGGCAAGGAAATCGCCTTCCACCCCGTGGGCACCGGCCCGTTCGAATTCGTCGAGTGGAAGCAGCCCGATCACCTGAAGGGCAAGAAGTTCGCCGGTTACTGGAAGACCGGCTACCCGAAGATCGACACTATCACCTGGAAGCCGGTGGTCGACAACAATACGCGCGCGGCGATCATGCAGACCGGCGAGGCTGACTTTGCCTTCAGCATCCCGTTCGAGCAGGCGGCGGTGCTGAAGAACAGCCCCAAGGTTGAACTGATCTCGGCGCCGTCGATCATCCAGCGCTACCTGAGCCTGAACACCACGGTCAAGCCGTTCAACGACCCCAAGGTGCGCCAGGCCATCAACTACGCCATCAACAAGGATGCGCTGGCCAAGGTCGCCTTTGCCGGCTACGCCGTGCCGGCCGAAGGCGTGGTGCCGCCGGGCGTGGACTATGCCGAGAAGCTGGGCCCGTGGCCGTATGACCCGGCCAAGGCGCGCGCGCTGCTGAAGGAAGCCGGCTACCCGAACGGCTTCGAGACCACGCTGTGGTCGGCCTACAACCACACCACCGCGCAGAAGGTGATCCAGTTCGTGCAGCAGCAGCTGCAGCAGGTCGGCATCAAGGCCTCGGTGCAGGCGCTCGAAGCCGGCCAGCGCGTGGAGAAGGTGGAGAGCGTGCAGAAGCCGGAAGACGCCGGCGTGCGCATCTACTACGTGGGCTGGTCGTCGTCGACCGGTGAATCGGACTGGGCGCTGCGTCCGCTTCTGGCGTCTGAGTCGATGCCGCCCAAGCTGCTGAACACCGCGTACTACAAGAACGACCAGGTCGATGCCGATATCGCGGGCGCGCTGCGCACCACGGATCGCGGCGAGAAGGCCCGCCTGTACAAGGACGCGCAGGAACGCATCTGGAAGGATGCACCGTGGGCTTTCCTGGTGACGGAGAAGGTGCTGTTCGCGCGCAGCAAGCGGCTGACCGGTGCGTATGTGATGCCGGACGGCTCGTTCAATTTTGACGAGATCGATATAAAGCAGTAATGCGAGAACTGCGGCGGCGCTTCTGCCGCTGGCGGTTTGCGCCCCTCTCCCGCGAGCGGGAGAGGGGCGGGGGTGAGGGCGGGCGCGTGCAGAACCAACGCCGGCCGCAATACTCCACTCAAACGAGCGGTAAGCAGTAAAGCAGTAAGCCGAAAGTGGCCGCCTGCCCGCGACGCGGGGTTCGCAGGCGGGCGGCCCGCGGCCTTTCCTCTTGGTGCGTCATGCTGAATTACTTCCTCAAACGTGTGCTGGGCGTGATCCCCACGCTGCTGATCGTGGCAGTGCTGGTGTTCCTGTTCGTCCATCTGCTGCCGGGCGATCCGGCGCGGCTGGCGGCGGGCCCCGAGGCCGACTCGGCCACGGTCGAACTGGTGCGCAAGGACCTGGGCCTGGACCGGCCCCTGCCCGAGCAGTTCGTCAACCTCTTCTCCAATGCGATCCGATGGGAGTTCGGCAATTCGCTGCGCACCAAGCGCCCGGTCAGCGAAGAGATCGGCGACCGCTTCATGCCCACGCTGCTGCTGACGGTGGCGTCGATGGCCTGGGCGGTGGTGTTCGGCATGGCCATCGGCATCGGCTCGGCCGTGTGGCGCAACCGCTGGCCGGACCGGCTCGGCATGACGCTGGCGGTGTCGGGCATTTCGTTCCCGGCCTTTGCGCTGGGCATGCTGCTGATGGAGGTGTTCTCGGTGCAGCTCGGCTGGCTGCCGTCGATTGGCGCCGATAGCTGGAAGCACTACATATTGCCGTCGATCACGCTGGGCGCCGCGGTGGCCGCGGTGATGGCGCGCTTTACCCGCGCCTCGTTCGTCGAGGTGCTGCAGGAAGACTTTATCCGCACCGCCCGTGCCAAGGGCGTGCGCGAGACGCTGGTGGTGGCCAAGCACGGCCTGCGCAATGCCATGATCCCGGTGGTGACGATGATGGGCCTGCAGTTCGGCTTCCTGCTGGGCGGCTCGATCGTGGTTGAGAAGGTGTTCAACTGGCCGGGCCTGGGGCGCCTGCTGGTCGATGCCGTCGAGATGCGCGACTACCCGGTAATCCAGGCCGAGGTGCTGCTGTTCTCGCTCGAATTCATCCTGATCAACCTGGTGGTGGACATGCTCTACACCGTGATCAACCCAACCATCCGCTACAAGTGAGGCCGGCATGACTGAGCTTTCCACGCCCGCCGCAAGTGAAGCGGCACCCGTCACTGCCCCCGTGCCGGAGGCGGTGCGCACGCCCTGGACCGAGTTCTGGCGCAAATTCCGCAAACAGCACCTGGCGCTGGGCGCCGGTGCGTTCGTGCTGGTGCTGGTGGTGATTGCCATCGTGGCGCCGCATATCGTGCCGTACGATCCGGAGAACTTCTTCGACTACGATGCGCTCAACGCCGGCCCGTCGGCCGCGCACTGGATGGGGGTCGATTCGCTCGGGCGCGATATCTTCAGCCGCATCCTGGCCGGGGCGCGCATCTCGCTGGCGGCGGGCTTCCTGTCGGTGATCATCGGCGCGCTGATCGGCACCGTGCTGGGCCTGCTGGCCGGCTACTACGAAGGCTGGTGGGACCGCATCGTGATGCGCATTTCCGACGTGCTCTTCGCCTTCCCGGGCATCCTGCTGGCGATCGGCATCGTCGCGATCCTCGGCAACGGCATGACCAACGTGATCTTTGCCGTGGCCATCTTCAGCATCCCGGCGTTCGCGCGGCTGGTGCGCGGCAATACGCTGATGCTCAAGCGGCTGACCTATGTCGAGGCCGCGCGCAGCATCGGCGCGTCGGACTGGACCATCCTGATGCGCCATATCCTGCCGGGCACGGTGTCGTCGATCGTGGTGTATTTCTCGATGCGCATCGGCACCTCGATCATCACCGCGGCCAGCCTGTCGTTCCTGGGACTGGGCGCGCAGCCGCCCACGCCGGAGTGGGGCGCAATGCTCAACGAAGCCCGCGCCGATATGGTGACCGCGCCGCACGTGGCGATCTTCCCCAGCCTGGCGATTTTCCTGACGGTGCTGGCGTTCAACCTGCTTGGCGATGGGTTGCGCGACGCGCTCGATCCCAAGATTGACAGGCGCTAAAGCGATGAGCATATCGATGCAGGGCGTGCCGCGCATCGGCAGCCTGCCTGCCGGCCCGCTCGACAGCATTGCCGACGTCGCGGGCGTCACCGTCGGCCACTGCACGCTGGCGCACGACGCCGTGCAGACTGGCGTCACCGTGATCCGGCCGCACGCCGGCGACCCGTATTGCGACAAGGTGCCCGCGGCGGCTACCGTGCTCAACGGCTTCGGCAAAAGCGTGGGGCTGGTGCAGGTGGACGAGCTGGGCGTGCTGGAGACGCCGATCGCGCTGACCAACACCTTCAGCGTTGCCGCCGTGGCGCAGGCGCAGATCCGCGCCGCCATCGCCGCCAACCCAGAGATCGGGCGTGCACTGCCGACGGTCAACCCGCTGGTGTTCGAATGCAATGACGGCTACCTGAACGACATCCAGCGCATGGCGGTGGATGGCAGCCACTACCGCGCAGCGCTGGCCGGCGCCGGCAAGGATGTCGCGCAGGGTGCGGTCGGGGCAGGGCGCGGCATGTCGTCGTTCGACGTCAAGGGGGGCATCGGCTCGGCGTCACGGCTCGCGCAAGGCTACACCGTCGGTGCGCTGGTGCTTGCCAATTACGGCACGCCGGAGTCGCTGACACTTGCCGGCCGGCTGCTGGGGCCGGAACTGGTGCCGCGGCTGGCGCAGGCAGACCCGGCAGGGCAGCCGGAAAAGGGCTCGATCATCATGATCGTGGCGACCGATGCGCCGCTGGACGCGCGCCAGTTACGCCGCCTGTCGCTGCGCGCGGGAGCAGGGCTGGCGCGAACCGGGTCGGTCTTCGGGCACGGCTCGGGCGATATCGCGCTGGCATTCTCCACCGCCTACACCGTGCCGCACCAGCCCGACCGCCCGATGCCGGCCATCGCCATGCTGCACGAAACCAGGCTCGATCCGCTGTTCCGCGCCGCGGCCGACAGCGTCGAGCAAGCCATCCTGCACGCCTTGTGGCATGCCGAAACGGTACAAGGCCGCGACGGCCATTGCCGGCGCGCGCTGCTGGACATGATGCCTGAACTGGCAAAGACCGCCTGATGAAGATCCTGATTTCCACCGATATCGAAGGCGTGGCCGGTGTCTTCCACGCCGAGCAGACCCGCGCCGGGAACGGCGAATACGAACGCGCCCGCGCCTGGATGACCGGCGAGGCCAATGCCGCCGTTGCAGGCGCCTTTGCCGGCGGTGCGACCGAGGTGCTGGTCAATGACTCGCATGGCGGCTTCCGCAACCTGCTGCCGGACCAGCTCGATCCGCGCGCGCGGCTGGTGCTGGGCAAGCCGCGCTATCTCGGCATGATGGCCGGTGCCGAAGCCGGCGTTGAGGGCGTGCTGATGATCGGCTACCACGGCCGCGCGCAGAGCCGCGGCGTGCTGGCGCACACCATCAACAGCAGCGCCTTTGCGCGGGTCTGGCTCAACGGCAAGGAGCTGGGCGAGGCCGGGCTGTATGGCGCGCTGGCCGGCGAGTTCGGCGTGCCGGTGCTGATGGCCAGCGGCGACGATGTCTTCGTGCAGGAAACCCATGCGCTGATGCCATGGGTGCGCTATGTCGAGACCAAGTCGGCGGACGGCTTTGGCAGCGGCAACACGCTGTCGCCCGCGGCGGCACGCGAGGCGATCGCGGCTGCGGCGGCCGAGGCGGTGCGTGGCCGTGCGCAAGCGCAGTGCCTGCGCATGAGCACGCCCGTAACCTGCCGGCTGCAGACGCTGACGCCCGCCCATGCCGACCTGTTCTGCCAGTGGCCCGCGCTCGAGCGCCGCGACGGCGTCACGCTGTGCTTCCAGGCCGATTCGGTACAGGCGGCGGTGCGTATGCTGAACTGCCTGTCGGCGATGTCGTTCATGCTGAAGTAAATTCCGGGGCCGATCCGCGGATCGGCGACAATGTCGGGTCTAGCAATACCCATGGCATTACCCCACGCATGACCCAGGCAACCGACGGGGGCTGGATCCCCGTACGCAAGGACTTCGTCGACCCCGCCACGCGCTGCCATGCGCGCGGCAACAGCCGCCGGCACCACGGCTTTGCGGCCGGCCAGGCCTATATCCTGCGCGACGCCGCCGGGCACGAATACCCGTTCGGCGAAGACTGCGCGCGCGCCGCGGTGGCGCATCCGGGCCTGCTGATGCAGATCCCGGACTATACCGAACGCGACACGGTGCCGCGCAGCGCCTTGCCCGACCCGGTGCCTGCCGGCGTGCGCCGCCGCCCCAGCGCGGCGGAAACGGCAACCGCCGAGCGCGCTGCTGCGATCCGCTACCTGGTGCTGCGCATGGAAAAGGTGGCCGCGGTGCCGCGCGTGCAGCCGACAGTGCGCTTCCCGGCGCTCGATCCCGTCTATGAACAATACCTGCGCACCGGCGACCTGGCCGCGCCGCAGGTGCGCCGCATCCTGGCGATCGAACGCAGCCGGACCACGCCGCCGCGGCTGCGCGCCACCAACCTGCTGGATGTCTATACCGCGCATGTGAAGCTGGAACGGCTGATCGCCGCGTCCAGCAGCGTCGGCAACATCCGCTTCCTGCGCGGCCTGCACGACTGGCTGGCGCGGCACCTGGTGCTGTCCGCCAGCCAGCTGAGCGCCGGGGGGATCGAGATGCATCCGCAGGCATTTACCTCTCCGGGGATCTGGGGGCCAGACTCCGACCCGGAGCCGCCGGTATCTTCCGGCAACCGCTCCGGCAACCGCTCCGGCAACCCCTCCGACTCGCTGTTCTAGCCGCAGTTGGCAATCCCGGCCGAATGGCGTCTAATGCCTGCATCGCCTTCCGCCGGTGACCCCATGAGCCATTTTTCGCGCAGCTACGCCGAAGCCCGCCAGAAATTCCTCGACGCCGCGCGCACGGCCGGGGCCGGGCTGGCGCAATTCCCGCATCCCACCCGCCGCGGCAGCGCCGGCGAGGACCTGGCGATCGACGTGGCGCTGGCGGGCTCGCCCGAGGCCCCCAATTGCCTGATGGTGACCTCCGGCATCCACGGCGCCGAGGGCTTTGCCGGCTCCGGCGCGCAGGTGGCGATGCTGCACGACACCGATCTGCTTGCCGCTTGCGCCACCGGTGGCACCTGCCTGCTGCTGGTGCATGCCGTCAATCCCTACGGCTTTTCCTACCTGCGCCGGGTCAACGAGGACAACGTCGACCTGAACCGCAATTTCATGGACTTCACCCAGCCGCTGCCGCACAACGCGCCCTATGCCGAGATCGCGCCGCTGCTGCTGCCGCCGCAGTGGCCGCCGTCGGACGCCGAACAGGCGCAGCTGATGAAGGCCGTGGCCGAGCGCGGCATGGCCTGGTACCAGGCTGCGCTCAGCGGCGGCCAGTACCAGGACCCGGAAGGCATGTTCTTTGGCGGTACCAAGGCGACCTGGAGCAACTACACGCTATGCCGCATCCTGGCGCGCTTCGGCGCCGGGCGCCAGGCGCTGCGCTGGATCGATGTGCACACCGGGCTGGGGCCGCGGGGCTATGGCGAGCCCATCCAGATGGGCCCGGATACGCCTGAGTCGATCGCGCACACACGCGCAATCTGGGGCGAGCGGGTGACCTCCGTCTACGATGGCTCGTCGACCTCGGCCGCGCTCACCGGGCTGGCCTGGCAGGCGGTGCCGCAGACGCTCCCGGCGGTGGACTATGCCGGCATCGCGCTGGAGTTCGGCACCCTGCCAGTGGGCGAGGTGCTCGACGCGCTGCGCGGCGACCACTGGCTGTACCGCCACCCGGAGGCCGACGAGAACCAGCGCGCGCTGGTGCGCCAGGCGATGTGGCAGGCGTTCTACGGCGATGCCGACGACTGGCGCGAGGGCGTGGTGGTGCAGACCACAGACGCGGTGCGCAGCGCGCTTGCCGCGGCGTAGCATTGGCTCGCGCCGCAGCCCGCCGGACGCGGGTGTCCTACCGGCCGGCGACAGGAAATGTCTGATTCACCACTAATGCCACTTCTGATATTGTTTCGCCCTTGACGGCGGGGTGCTGAGCCAGGCACTGCCGTCGACAGGCGATTGCAAATCAAGCGATTGCAAAACCAAGAAGAAGCACGGAAGGGGTCCCGGTTCGCCACGGTGCAGTGCCATGCGCCCTGGACCCAGGGCTGGCGCGCGGCGCCGCTTCCGGGCATCAGCTCGGCAGGGAGGCCGGCGCGATGACCCTTTACGAACTCAAGCCAAGATTCCAGGCGCTGCTGCGCCCGGTGGTGCAGGACCTGGCCCACCGCGGCACCACCGCTAACCAGGTGACCGTGGCCGCGGCCGCCGGCTCGCTCGCGATCGGCGTACTGGCCGCGGTGGGCATGCTGGTGGCCGAGTCGCCCACGCTGTTCCTGCTGTTTCCCCTCTGGCTGTTCCTGCGCATGGCGCTTAACGCCATCGACGGCATGCTGGCGCGCGAGCACGGCCAGCAGAGCGCGCTCGGCGCCTACCTGAACGAACTTGGCGATATCGTTTCCGACCTGGCGCTGATCCTGCCGCTGGGCGCGCTGCCGGGGTTCACGCTGGCGCAGGTCGGCACCTTTGCGCTATTGGCGGTCATGGTCGAGGCCGCCGGCCTGGTCGGCCCGCTGGCCGGTGCCAGCCGCCGCTATGACGGCCCGCTGGGCAAGAGCGACCGCGCCTTCGCGGTCGGCGCGATCGCGCTGTGGGCCGGCCTGGGGCTGGGTTTCGGCGCGGCGGCCTCGTGGCTGTGGCTGGCGCTGTCGCTGCTGTCGTTGTTCACCATTGCCAACCGGGTGCGTCACGGCGTTGCCGAGGCCCGCGCCCGCACCGCGGAGTAAGCGCATGGACCGATTGTCGAGCCGCCAGCCGCTGGAGCGGCAGTTCCAGACCCACGATGGCCAGGCGCTGTTCTACCGGCACTGGCCGGCGGTGGAGGGCCCGGCGCGCGGCGCCGTGGTGCTGTTCCACCGCGGGCATGAGCATTCCGGGCGCGTCGCCCATCTGGCCGACGAACTCAACCTGCCGGGCTACGACATCTTCGCCTGGGACGCGCGCGGCCACGGCCGCTCGCCCGGCGAGCGCGGCTACAGCCCCAGCCTGGCGGATTCGGTGCGCGATATCCAGACCTTCACCGGGCATATCGCCGAGGTCCACGGCATCCCGCTGGAGGGCATGGCGGTAGTCGCGCAGAGCGTGGGCGCGGTGCTGGCGTCGACCTGGGTGCACGACTACGCGCCGCCGATCCGCGCGCTGGTGCTGGCCTCGCCGGCGTTCAAGGTCAAGCTCTACGTGCCGTTCGCACGGCCGGGCCTGAAGCTGATGCAGCGCGTGCGCGGCAAGTTCTTCGTCAACAGCTACGTCAAGGCGAAGTTCCTGACGCACGATCCCGAGCGCATCGCCAGCTACGACAGCGATCCGCTGATCACGCGCCCGATCGCGGTCAATATCCTGCTGGACCTGTACGAGACGGCGGAACGCATCGTGGCCGATGCCGCTGCCATCACGGTGCCGACGCAACTGCTGATTTCCGGCGCCGACTGGGTCGTGCACCGTGGCCCGCAGGATCGCTTCTACGAGCGGCTCGGCTCGCGCACCAAGGAGCGCATTGTGCTCGACGGCTTCTACCACGACACGCTGGGCGAGCGCGACCGCAAGCGGGCGGTCGACGCCGCGCGCCGCTTTATCGTGCGCGAGTTCGAGACGCCGTCGGCGCCGCGCTCGCTGCTCGATGCCGACCAGCTTGGCCCGTTCCGCGAGGAGTCGGACCGGCTGGCATCGGCGCCCTCCGGGCTGGCCGCCTGGTACTGGCGCGCCGCGCGCGCCAACCTGAAGCTAGGCGGGTTGCTGTCGCACGGCGTGCGCCTCGGCCACGAAACCGGATTCGACTCGGGCTCGACGCTCGACTACGTTTATCGCAACACGCCGTCGGGCTGCGGCAAGCTGGGCCGGCTGGCCGATCAGCAGTACCTGGAGGCGATCGGCTGGCGTGGCATCCGCCAGCGCAAGGTCCACGCCGAAGCGATGATCGCCGAGGCCGTGCGGCGGCTGCAGGCGGCCGGCATGCCGGTGCGCATGGTCGATATCGCCGCCGGGCATGGGCGCTACGTGCTCGAGGCGCTGGGCGCGCTGGACGGCGGCGCGGCCGCGGTCGAGTCCATCCTGCTGCGCGACTACAGCGCGCTGAACGTCGAGCGGGGCAGGGCGTTGATTGCTGCCAAGGCCCTGGACGGCATCGCCCGTTTCGAGCAGGGCGACGCTTTCGACGGCGACAGCCTGGCCGAGCTGACGCCGGCCCCGACGCTGGCGGTGGTGTCCGGCCTGTACGAGTTGTTCCCCGAGAACGCGCCGGTGCGACGTTCACTCGACGGCCTGGCGCGCGCGGTGCCGCCGGGCGGCTACCTGGTCTACACCGGCCAGCCCTGGCACCCGCAACTGGAGTTCATCGCGCGCGCGCTGACCAGCCACCGCGCCGGCGCCGCCTGGGTGATGCGCCGCCGCGCGCAGGCCGAAATGGATGAACTGGTGCGCGCCGCGGGCTTCGTCAAGGTGACCCAGCGCATCGATCCGTGGGGCATCTTCACCGTCAGCCTGGCGCGCAGGCGCGGCGCATGAGCACGCTGCCCGCAGAAGCGGCGCAGGGCACGCAGGCAGGGGAGCGCCCGTGGGCGCTGGCCTGCCTGCTGCTGGCGCTGGCCGGCGCGCTGTTCTTCTCCAGCTACGGCTTTGCCAACTGGCTCGCGAGCCAGCGCGCGCACGTGCCCGCGGTGTTCTTCGAATGGGAGCGAGGCATCCCGTTCCTGCCATGGACCATCGTGCCGTACTGGTCGATCGACGTGCTCTACAGCATCTCCTTCTTCCTGTGGCGCACGCGCGCGGCGCTGCTTACGCACGTCAAGCGGCTGGTGATGGCGCAGCTGGTGTCGGTGGCGTGTTTTATCGCCTTCCCGCTGCGCTTCAGTTTCGAACGGCCGCAGGCAGAAGGGTTGCCGGGGCAACTGTTTACGCTGCTGGGCGGCTTTGACCTGCCGTTCAACCAGGCGCCTTCGCTGCATATCAGCCTGCTGGTGATCCTGTGGGTCGCCTTCGCGGCACACCTGCGCGGCGGCTGGCGCTGGCTGCTGCATGGGTGGTTTGCACTGATTGGCGTTTCGGTGCTGACGACGTGGCAGCACCACCTGATCGACGTACCAACCGGGGCGCTGGTTGGGGGGCTGTGCGTTTACGTGTTCCCGCTGCAGTTGCCTGCGGTCGCCGCCGGTGTGCCCGATGCTCG
The DNA here is from genome assembly GCA_050987995.1 of Ralstonia pickettii. Lineage (GTDB taxonomy): Bacteria > Pseudomonadota > Gammaproteobacteria > Burkholderiales > Burkholderiaceae > Cupriavidus > Cupriavidus pickettii_B. The sequence continues at coordinate 2,493,293 of CP158803.1, read as the reverse complement.
CACGCGCCAGCTTGCGCGCCGCTACGCGGTGGGCGCTGTGATCGCGCTGCTGTGCGCGGTGCTGGCGGTGGGCTCGTCGGTGACGCTGGCGTTCCTGCTGCTGTGGGCTGCGCTGGCGCTGGCCTGCGTCGCGCGCATCTACGCGCTTGCCGCGCCTGCCTGGTTCCAGAAAGACAGCGATGGCGCGATGGCGCCCGCCGCGGGCTGGGTGCTTGCGCCTTACCTGCTCGGCGCCTTCCTCAATTCCCGCTGGTGGACGTGGCGCGCGCCGCAGGCCAGCCCGATCGCCGATGGCGTCTGGGTCGGCCGCTTCCCGACCAATGCCGAACTGCGCACGCTTGGCGCCGATGCCGTGCTCGACCTGAGCGCCGAACTGCCGCGCGCGGCCACCGGTGCCGCGCTGGCCTACCGCTGCGTGCCGGTGCTGGACCTGACCGTGCCCACGCCGACGCAACTGGAGCAGGCCGTGGCCCAGCTCGAAGCCTGGCGGGCGCAAGGACGGCGCGTGCTGGTCAGCTGCGCGCTCGGCTACTCGCGCAGCGCGCTGGTTGCCGCCGCATGGCTGGCGCGCCGGCATGGGCTGCGCAACGCCGACGCGGCATTAGCCGCGCTGCGCGCGCGCCGGCCCGCGGTCGTGCTCGGGCACGAGCATGCCGGGGCGCTGCAGCGCTGGCTCGACCATCCCCCTGTGCCGGAGGCCGGCGATGCGCGCTGATCCCGTCGACAGTATCCGCAGCGATAATACCGACGCCTGGATCGCCCATGCCGTGGCCGGCGCGTTGTCGGGCGCGATGTGGATCGGTCTGGCGGGGATTGTTTTCGCCATGGCCACGGCCTGGCTGGCGGTGACCGCACCGGCGCCGCGCGCGCTGGCCGCCGCGCCGCTGCTGCTGGCGCTCGTGCAGCTATGGCTGCTGCTGCGCGTGGCGATCGACCGACGGCTGTTCGACGCGCTCGCCGCAGCCGCAAGCCACTACGGGTCGCCCGACCTGGCCGCGCTCGACACCGCGTTGATCGAGCTGGGCTGGATCACCGCGTCGCGCGCCGGCCGCCCGCTGCCCGAACGCGCCCGCGGCGCCATGCGGCTGGTGCGCGCCAGCGCCGCGCTGGCCGCGGCCCAGCTTGCGTTCACCTTGCTGACCTTGATCCTGAGGTAACACCATGTGGCTTGCCCGCGCCACCGCGCGCGCCATCATCGTCTTTGCCCGGCTGCTGACCGGCATGCGCGCCAACTGGCAGGGCTGCATCCCGGCCGCGGTGCAGCGCGTCTATTTTGCCAACCACAGCAGCCACGGCGACTTTGTGCTGATCTGGGGCTGCCTGCCGCCCGACCTGCGCACGGGCACGCGCCCGGTGGCCGGCGCCGACTACTGGGACCGCTCGCCGCTGCGGCGCTTTATCGGCCGCGACGTGTTTCGTGCGCTGCTGATCGACCGCACCCGCAGCGACCCTGGCGGCGACCCCATCGCGCTGATGCGCGGTGCGCTCGACGGCGGCGATTCGCTGATCCTGTTTCCCGAAGGCACGCGCAACACCACCGATGCGCGCCTGCTGCCGTTCAAGAGCGGCATCTTCCACCTGGCGCGCGCCTGTCCCGAGGTCGAGTTCGTGCCGGTGTGGATCGACAACCTCAACCGCGTGATGCCCAAGGGCGAGGTCGTGCCGGTGCCGCTGCTGTGCAGCGTGACCTTTGGCCAGCCCGTGCTGGTGGCAGACGGCGAGGGCAAGGAAGACTTCCTTGCCCGCTGCCGCGACGGCCTGCTGTCGCTTGCCCCGGAACTGGAGTGATGACCATGCCGACCATGCCGACTCTCCATTGGAGCCACGAGACCTGGCTGCTGTTCGGCGGCCTGTTCGGCGTGCTGACGCTGGCCTCGACCGTGACCGCGCTGCTGCGCTGGCGCGTGGCCGGCGGCGGCCAGCACGCGGTGATCGACAACCTGGGACAGCGCGTCGGCGCCTGGTGGTGGATGATCGGCGTCATGGGCGTGGCCTTTGCGCTGGGCCGCACCGCCGTGATCGTGCTGTTCTACCTGCTGTCGTTCTTTGCGCTGCGCGAGTTCGTCACCATCATCACCACGCGGCGCGGCGACCATCGCGCCATCGTCGCGGCGTTCTTCGTGTTCCTGCCGCTGCAGTACGTGCTGGTCTATATCGACTGGTACGGCATGTTCTCGATCCTGATCCCGGTCTACGCCTTCCTGATCCTGCCGATCCTGGCGGCGCTGTCGTCCGAGACCACGCGCCTCCTGGAGCGCTGCGCCGGCGTGCAGTGGGCGGTGATGATCTGCGTGTTCTGCATCTCGCACGTGCCGGCGCTGCTGACGCTGCCGATCCCGGGCTTCGAGGGCCGCAACCTGCTGCTGATCGCCTTCCTGGTGATCGTGGTGCAGGGCAGCGACGTGCTGCAGTACGTGTGGGGCAAGCTGTGCGGCAAGCGCAAGATCGCGCCGCTGCTGTCGCCGTCCAAGACGGTCGAAGGGTTTGTCGGCGGGGTGGCCAGCGCCACCGCGCTGGGTGCGGCGCTGTGGTGGATCACGCCGTTCTCGCCGTGGCAGGCCGGGGCGATTGCGCTGGTGATCGCGTTGATGGGTTTCCTGGGCGGGCTGGTGATGTCGGCGATCAAGCGCGACCGCGGCATCAAGGACTGGGGCCATATGATCCAGGGCCACGGCGGTATGCTCGACCGGCTCGACTCGGTAGTGTTCGCCGCGCCGGTGTTCTTCCATATCACCCGCTACTGGTGGGTGCCCTGAGTCCTCGCCGGGCTCAGATCTCCGTCTCTTCGCACCACTTCACCACGGCATCACGGAAGTCCTGGCAGATCGGCGACAGGTAGCCGCCGGCGCGCCACAGCACCGCGAGCTCGTGCTGCCATGACATGCCCGGGCCAGCGATGGCCTGCAGGCCCTGGCCTTCGGCCTGCTTCAGGATGCGCGGCGGCATGATGCCGAGCAGGTCGGAATGCCGCAGCAGCTCGCCGAAGGCCACCGGCGACGCCGTGCTTTCCACCGCCACGCGCGGCGGCGGCAGCCCGACCGAGGTGAAGCGTTCTTCCAGCCACTGCCGCAGGTAGAGCGAACTGGCCGGCACGGCCCAGCGCTCCTCAGTCAGGTCGGCCAGCGTGCGAAAGTGCTCCTGGCGCGGATGGCCGCTGCGGCAGACGATCTGCATCGTCAGTGGCCCCAGCGGCAGCCAGTCGATGTCCTCCGGCACGCTCGCCGGGCGGGCGGCCAGGATCAGGTCCGCATCGCCGTTCTGCAACACCGCCATCAGACGCGCACTCAGGTGAGTCTCGATCGAGAACACCGCGAGCGGGCGGCTGACGAAGAACTGCGCCAGCAGCGGCGACAGCAGCGAAGGCACCAGGTAAGGAATCGCGCCCAGCCGCACGGTGCCCGCGCGCGCCAGGCGTTGCTCGGCCAGCTCGTTGCGCAGGTCGGTGGCCGCCAGCGAGATCTTGCGGGCATGCGCGAGCAGGGTCTTGCCGACGCTGGTCAGCACCAGCCCGCGCGGTGTGCGCTCGAACAGCGGCATGCCAGCTTCGCCCTCCAGGCGCGCCAGCGTCTTGGACAGGCCGGACTGCGTCATGCCGAGGGTATCGGCGGCGCGGTGCAGGTTGCCGTGCTCGCTGACTACCAGGAAGGCTTCGAGATCCTCGAATCGCATGGGGCGTACCGGGCGCGGAAGTGGAGCGGGCCATTGTAGCGCCAGCGCCATGGCGTTCCCGCCGATGCGGCGCTGCGCCATGCCTGCGAGGACTTGGCTCGCGCCGCGCAGGAATCGCCGGCGGCGTGCGGGTGGCCTAGACTGCGCTGCATCCCTCGCGCACTGCCGGCCACAGGCAGTCATCAGAGAAGGGAGCCAGACAGGAGACGAACCCATGTTGACCCCTTGCTTGCAGCGGCTGCGCGCCGCCATGCTCGGCGTAGTGCTGGCCGCCACCGCGGCCACCAGCTTCGCCGCCACCGATAGCTCCACCGGCAATGACAGCGAACCCTATCCGTCGCGCCCGCTGACCATCGTGGTGCCGTCGGTGGCAGGCAATGTGAACGATGCCGTGGCGCGGCTGATCGGGCAGGAGCTGACCAGGACCTGGGGCCAGCCGGTCATTGTCGATAACAAGCCGGGCGCAGGTACCACTACCGGCACCAAGTACGTGGCCCGCGCTGCGCGCGACGGTTATACCGTGCTGCTGACCTTCACCGCGCACGTGCAGAACCCGTCGCTGTACCCGCGCATCGGCTACGATCCGATCACCGATTTCACGCCGGTCAGCGAGGTGGCGATCTCGTCGACCATTCTGGCCGTATCGCCGGATTTCCCGGCGCGCACGCTGCCGGAGGTGGTGGCGCTGCTCAAGGCCAACCCCGGCAAGTATCCATACGGCTCCTACGGCGCGGGCACCACCGGCCATATCCTCGGCGAACTGCTCAAGCGGGAAGCGGGCCTGCAGATGGAGCACGTCGCCTACAAGGGCGGCGCGCCGCTGGCCACCGACCTGGCGGCTGGCCATGTGAAGCTCGGCTTTATCGCAGTCGGCACGGCGCTGCCGCTGCTGCAGGGCGGCAAGCTGGTGCCGGTGGCGATTGCCGGCGCGGAGCGCTCGGCGCTGCTGCCCAAGGTGCCGACCTTCCGCGAGGCGGGCTACAAGGGCTTCGAACCCGATGCGTGGATGGGGCTGCTGTTCCCGGCCGGCGTGCCGAAGGCGCGGGTGGAGGCGCTGTCGCGCGAGGTCGCGCGCATCGTGCGCCTGCCGGAAGTCGCCAAGAAAATGCAGGACCTCAACCTGGTGCCGGTGGGCGGCACGCCGGAAGCCTTTGCCGCGGTGATAAAGAGCGACCGCGACAAATGGAGCCGCATCATCCGCGATGTCGGCATCACGCTGGAATAACAGGACTACCGATGCAAGAGGACGATTACCTGGGGCTGGTCTGCTCCCGCTGGTGCCACTGGAGCGAACTGGAACTGCAGCGCATCCCGCGCCGCCCGCTGGCGCCGGGACAGGTGCGCATCCGCGTGCGGCATGCGGGGGTGGGCTTTGCGCTGAGCCTGTTTGTCTCCGGCAAGTACCAGCGCAAACCGCCGCTGCCGTTCACGCCCGGCACCGAGGCGGCGGGCGAGATCATCGAGGTGGCGCCCGACGTCACGCGTCTGCGCCCGGGCATGCGCGTGGCTGCAGCGCTGGACTGGGGCGGCTTTGCCGAGGAAGTCGTAACCACTGCCGACACGGTCTACCCGGTACCCGACGGGCTGGAGCTGGCGCACGCCGCCGCGCTGCCGGTCACCTACGGCACGGTCTGGGCCGCGCTGGCCTGGCGTGCCGCGCTGCAACCGGGCGAGACCATGCTGGTGCACGGCGCCAGCGGCGCGCTGGGCACGGCGGCGGTGCAGGTGGGCCGCCTGATGGGCGCGCGCGTGATTGCCACCGCGAGCACCGAGGCCAAGCGCGAGGCGGCGCTGCGCAACGGTGCCGCGCATGCGCGGCCGTCCGACGCGGCCACGCTGGCGGCATCAGTCAAGGCGCTGTGCCCGGCGGGCGGGGCGGACGTGGTGTTCGATCCGGTGGGCGGCGACCTGTTCGATGCCTCGCTGCGCTGCACGGCGCCGGGGGCGCGGCTGCTGTCGATCGGCTTTGCCAGCGGGCGCATCCCGGAGGTGCCGGCCAACCTGCTGCTGGTCAAGAACCTGTCGCTGATCGGCTTTAACTACGGCTACTACATCGGCTGGGGTCTGACCGACGAGCGCAAGCGCTTTGCGCCCCAGGTGCAGCAGGTGGTCGCGCAGATCATGCAGGCGGTGGCCGGCGGCGAACTGGCGCCGCCGGTGCTGCAGCACTTTCCGCTGCGCGACTGGCTCGCGGCGGTGGACACCACGATGTCGCGGCGCGCCATCGGCAAGGTCATGCTGGATATCTGAAACGCGGAGGACGACATGCAGCACGCACAAGCGACAGCGGGCAACCCCGGCAACGACATGCTGGAGGGCCTGACCGTGCTCGACCTGAGCCAGGGCATCGCCGGCCCCTATTGCGGTCTGATCCTGCGCCAGCAGGGCGCGCGCGTGATCAAGGTGGAGCCGCCGGGCGGCGACTGGTCGCGGCAGATGGGGCGCATCCGCGCCGGGCAAACCGCGATCGCAGTGGCCTGCAATGCAGGCAAGGAAAGCGTGCTGCTGGATGCGCGCACCGAAGGCGGCCGCGCCGCCATCGCCAGGCTTGCCGAACAGGCCGACGTGGTGATCCAGAATTTCCGCCCCGGCGTGGCCGAGCGCATGGGCGTGGGCTATGACGCGCTGGCCACGCGCAATCCGGCGCTGGTCTATGTTTCGATCTCCGGCTACGGCCACGCCGGCCCGATGGCATCGATGCCGGCGGTCGACACCACCGTGCAGGCCTTCACCGGGCTGATGCACCTGAACCGCGACGCCGCGGGCCAGCCGCGCCGCATCGCCTTCTACCTGATCGACCTGAGCACCGGGCTCTATGCGGCGCAGCATGCGTCGGCCGCGTTGTTCAAGGCGGCGCGCCGCGGGCAGGGCCGGCACGTGCGGCTGTCGCTGCTGGAGACCAGCGCGGCGCTGCAGTCCTACCTGATGGTGGACGATGCCATGTTCCCGGATGCGGAACTGGCCGCCGCCAACGCGCCTACGGGGCTGTTCGCGGCCGCCGATGGCATGCTCTACGTCAGCATGCTCAACGACGCGATGTTTGCGCGCCTGGCGCGGCTGCTGGGTTTCGATGACTGGCTGGCCGAGGCCGAACTGCAGAGCAGTGCTGGCCGGTTGCCGCGTGCGGCAGAGTTGAACCGGCGCGTGGCGCAGGCCCTGGCCGCGCAGCCGCTGGCGCACTGGGAGGCGCTGCTGACCGAGCATGACGTGCTGTTCGCACGCGTGAGCCACGCGCGCGAATTGCTGGAGAGCGCGCAATGCGCGCAGGCGGGAGTGTTTGGCCGGCTGCCGCTGGCGGGGATCGGCGAGGTACCGTGGGCCAACCTGCCGGGCATGGCGGGCGCTGTGGCGCCGACAGGCGAGGCGCCTGCGCTGGGGCAGCACACGGAAGCGGTGCTGGCGGAGTTCGGCATCGGCGCCTGACAGGCGCGCGCTGGAAAAAGAAAAACGGACGGTGCGCGATGCGTACCGTCCGTTTCCTTTGTGCGTTGGTAGGCTCGATTGGACTCGAACCAACGACCCCCACCATGTCAAGGTGGTGCTCTAACCAGCTGAGCTACGAGCCTAGCGAAGGCGCGAATTATAGAGACGCCTTTGCAATTGCGCAAGCACCCCCGCGAACTTTCTTCGATTGTGCTTTGCCCAGCGCGTCTCGTATCGATCAGGCCTGCACCAGCCGGTCACGCAGTTCGCGCTTGAGCACCTTGCCGATCGCACTGCGCGGCAGGCTGTCGACCTCGTGCATTTCGGCCAGGCGCTGGGTCTTGCCCAGGCGCTCGTTGGCCCAGGCCAGCACGTCCTGCGCCGTGGCACCGGCACCCGCGCGCAGCGCGACGAAGGCCACCGGCGTCTCGCCCCAGCGCTCCGACGGCACGCCCACCACCGATACCTCCGCGACTGCAGGATGCTCGCGCACCACGGCCTCGAGATCGCTCGGGTAGACGTTGAAGCCGCCCGTGATGATCATGTCCTTCTTGCGGTCGAGCAGCACCAGGAAGCCGTCTTCATCGAAGCGGCCGATATCGCCGGTGCGGATAAAGCGATTGCCCTGCGCGTCGTGCCATTCGGTTTCGGCGGTCTTCTCGGGCTGGTTGTGGTAGCCGTTCATCATCGCCGCCGAGCGGCCGACCACTTCGCCGACGCTGCCGGGCGGCAGCTCGCGGCCTTCTTCGTCGATGATGCGGATGTCTGCGCCCGGGGCGGGGCGGCCGACGGTGTGCAGCTTGTCCGGGAACTGGTGAGCCTGCAGCAGGCAGCTGCCGCCGCCTTCGGTCATGCCGTACAGCTCGGTCAGCCCGCCCGGCCAGCGCCGCAGCACGTCGGCCTTCAGCGCCGGGCTGCACGGCGCGCTGGTGCAGAACTTTTGCTGGAAGGACGACAGGTCGTGGCGGTCGAACTCCGGATGCGCCAGCAGCCGCTGGTACTGGACCGGCACCAGCATGGTATGCGTGACGCGATGGCGCTGTGCCAGCGCCAGGTACTGGCCGGCATCGAACTTGGTCATCAGGATCGCCGTGCCGCCCAGGCCGATGGTCGGGAAGAAGCTGGCCAGCGTGGTGTTCGAATAGAGCGGCGTGGACAGCAGCGTGACCGCGTGCGTGCCGTAGCCGGTGGCGGCGCCGCGCGAGACATGCGCCCAGCGCATGCCGTGCGACTGCACGATGCCCTTGGGCAGGCCGGTGGTTCCCGAGGAGTAGATGATGTTGAGCGGCATCTCGGGGCGGATGTCGGGCTCCGTCACCGGCGTGCCGGCGGGCGCGAGCCAGGACTCGTAGGGTTGCCCGGCATCGCTGTCGTCGAGCGTGACCACTGGCGTGCCCGCCAGCTTGTCGCGCACGGGCTGCAGGGCTTCTGCCACGGCGGCATCGGCGAACAGGATGCGCGCGCCCGAGTCGGCGACCATCCCGGCCAGGCTTTCCGGCGTGGACGACGGCGCCAGCGGCGCAACCACCACGCCCGCGCGCACCGCACCCAGATAGACCGCCGCATATTCGATCGAGGACGACGCGCAGATTGCAATGGCCTCGCCGGGGCGCACGTTGTCGCGTGTCAGCGCTGCGGCGATGCGGTCCATGGCGGCGTCCAGGCCGGCGTAGTCCAGGATGCGTTCGCCGTGCATCAGCGCGCGATGGGCGGGGCGTTGCGTGGCGTGCTCGCGCACGAGCACGGACATGGTGGTGAAGGGGCGTTGGAGCGGGGTGGTTTGGGTCATGTTTGGCAAGAGGATGCGAGCGCCGCTGGCGGCGCCCGATGAGCGATGACGGAACGGGAGACTTACTGGATCTGCGCGCCGGACTCCTTGACCACCTTGCTCCAGCGGCTGATCTCGGCATCGATATGGGTGCGCAGCGCTGCCGGCGTTGAGCCTACCGGTTCGTAGCCATTGGTTGCCAGCGTGGCCTTCAGCTCGGGCTGACGCAGCACCGTGGCGATCTCGGTGCTGAGGCGGTCAATCACGGGCTGCGGCGTGCCGGCCGGTGCCAGCACCGCGTACCAGCCGGTGATGCTGATGCCCGGCACGCCGGCTTCGGCCAGCGTCGGCACGTCGGGCGCGACCGCGGCGCGCTGGCTGCCGGTCACCGCCAGCGCGCGCAGCTTGCCGCTCTTCACGTGCGGCAGCGTGGTCGAGATGCTGTCGAAGGTCAGCTGGACCTCGCCCGACAGCATCGCCGTCACCACCTGCGCGCTGCCCTTGTAAGGGACATGGGTCATCTTGATGCCCGCCACGGAATCGAACAGCTCGCCCGCCAGGTGGCCGGTATTGCCGTTGCCGGCCGAGGCGAAGGTCAGCTTGCCGGGTGCGGCCTTGGCCTGTGCGATCAGCTCCGACACATTGGTGGCCTGCAATGACGGGCTGCCGGCCAGGATCATCGGCAGGTTGGCCACCAGCGATACCGGGGCGAAATCCTTGCGCGTGTCGTAGGGCAACTTGGGGTAGAGGCTGGCATTGATGGCATGCGCCGCGAGCACCATGATCAGCGTGTAGCCGTCGGGCTTGGCGCGCGCCAGCGCCTGGCTGGCAATGGTGCCGCCGGCGCCGGGCCGGTAATCCAGCACCACCGGCTGGCCGAGCCGCTCCTGCAGCTTTGCCGCGACCGGGCGCGCCAGCAGGTCGGCACTGCCGCCCGGCGGGTACGGGATCAGCAGCTGGATCGGGCGCGACGGCCAGGTCTCGGCCTTCGCGCTGAACGGTACGGCGACTGCCGCGGCCGTGGCCAGCATGCCGGCCAGCCATGCGCGACGGCCCCAGGCGGGGCGCAGGGTGGATGCCATGAACTTGTCTCCTCGTTGTGCCGGCCGCGCGCGGCTGCCGTGGTCCCGTGTTGTCGGATATGGGCTGGGACGCTAGTGTCACAAACGGTAAAGGCGTAAGCGCGCCGGTGGAATTCTTAAATCGATAAGTCTGGCTTTTTGCAGGCGAAGCGGTACGCCGGCGCCGGCCCTGGGTTGTGCCGAGGTCCTCTCAAAATCTTTGCGAACGAGGAGATTCCTGGGGCGGGACCTGCTGGCACACCAAAATCTTTGCGATCGAGGAGATTTCTTGATTTTCTGGCCGTAGCGCACTAAAATCTTTGCGATCAGGGAGATTTTTTCGTGCAACTGCCACTCAGCGACCCCAGCGATATCGGCGCCTTCGTGCGCGCAGCCCGCAAGGCCCAGGGCCTGCGGCAGGACGATGCCGCCGGCGCCATCGGCGTCAGCGAGAACTTCATGGTCCGCGTCGAAAACGGCGCGGAAGGCATCCAGTGGGGCAAGCTGTTCCAGGTGCTGGAAGGGCTGGGTCTGCGCGTGACGGTCGACGTGCCGGAGGCGGCAGCGCCGCTGGTGGACGCCGAACGCGACAAGCTCAGGCAGCGCCAGGCGCGCAGCAGCAAGCGGCGCGCGGCAGCACGCGGGACCGGTCAGCATGGCTGAGCGCGTACTGGTCGCCAGCATCAACGGCACGCCGGTCGGCGAGCTGCATGATGCCAACGATGTCTGGTCGTTCCGCTATGACCCGGCCTGGCTCGGCAGCCCGCATGCCTTTGCGTTGAGCCCCGCCTTGCCGCTGCAGGCGCCGCCGCTGGCCGACGGCAGCACGCTGCGCCCGGTGCAGTGGTACTTCGACAACCTGCTGCCCGAGGATGGCCAGCGCGCACTGCTGGCGCGCGACGCCAGCATCCGCAACGAGGCCGACGCCTTTGCGCTGCTGGCGCACTACGGCGCGGAGTCGGCGGGCTCGCTGACGCTGCTGCCGCCGGGGCGCACGCCCGCCGCCGTGCCGAACCTGCGGCCCCTGAGCGACGCGGCGCTCGATGCGCGCATCCACAGCCTGCCCAGCGTTCCGCTGACGCATGGCGCGGTCAAGCGCATGTCGCTGGCCGGCGCCCAGCACAAGCTGGCGGTGGTGCTGCGGGACGGCGCGTTGTTCGAGCCCGGCGCGGATACGCCGTCGACGCATATCCTGAAGCCCACGCACCAGATGCAGGAGGTCTATCCGCATTCGGTCGCCAACGAATGGTTCGTGATGTCATTGGCGGCCCAGCTGAAGCTGGACGTGCCGCGGGTACACCGTCGCTACGTGCCGGCGCCGGTCTACCTGATCGACCGCTTCGACCGGCGCCTGGCGCCCACGGGGCAGTGGGAACGGCTGCATGCGATCGACGCCTGCCAGCTGCTGAACCTGCCGCGCACCTTCAAGTACGACCAGGGCAGCGTCGAACGGCTGGCGCAACTGGCCGCGCTGTGCCGCGCGCCGGCGGTGGCGCGGGCGCGGCTGTTCGACTGGCTGGTGCTCAACATCCTGGTCGGCAACTCGGATGCGCACCTGAAGAACCTGAGCTTCCTGGTATCCGATGCGGGCATTGCGCTGGCGCCGTTCTACGACCTGTTGAGCGAGGCGGCCTATGCCACCCGCACCTATGGCAAGACCGGCTGGCCCGAGGCGCACCGGTTTGCGTGGCCGGTGCTGGGTGTCGAGTTCTATGGCGATTTTTCGCGCGCGCTGGTGCTGGAGGCGGGGCGCGCTCTGGGGCTGACGACGGTGACCGCCGAGCGGCGGCTGGATGCGATGCTGCGCGGTATCGGCCCGGCGGCGCAGGCGCTCTACGAGCAGGCCGAGAAGCAGAACGCCGCCATGGCACAGGAGCGCCCGGCGCTGACCAGCGGGTTTGCCGGCGAGCTGGCGTGCCTGCGCGTGATCCGCTTCACCGTGATTGCCGACATGGTGCGGGCGCTGTCGCCGGCCTGAGCCGGAGGTCTAGTTGGTGGGATGCGGCGGGCTGAAGCAGTACGGCACCAGCGCCGCGGCGATCAGCACAGCGGCCGACACGAAGATCGCCGAATAGGTGAAGGCCACCGGCCACTCGCGCACATGGCCGGCATTGGCGATCAGCCCGAACGCCCATGACGCCAGCGCCGATCCCAGGAACACGAAGGTATTGAGCAGCCCCAGCCCGCGCCCGCGCCGCGACGGCGGGATCAGGCCGCGGCCCTGCGACATCACCAGAGGGTGCAGCATGCCGATGGTCGACAGCAGCGCCATCATCGCCACGCCGTAGCCGATGCCCTCGGCAGGCCACAGCGCCAGCAGGATCGCGCCCGACAGGGCAAAGCACGACCAGCCGACGATGGTGGTCTTGAGCGTGCTGCGGCGGACCAGCACCGGCAACAGGAAGGCGGTCATGAAGCCGGCCAGGCTCAGCAGCGTCAGCGCCACGCCGCGCGGCGCCGAGCCCAGGCCGAATACGTCGGCGAGGTAGGGGCCGCTCCAGGCGTTGCGGAACGCGGTGCCGGCGGCCATCGCCACGCACAGCGGGATCAGCGTCCACAGCGGCGCCAGCCGCAAGAGCTGTGCGCTTTCCGACAGCATGGCGGACCACGACGCGCTGCGTGCCTCCGCATGGCCTTGGTCGCGCACGAAGCGCCAGACGCCGTAGCAAGCCGCCACCATGCCCAGCGCCGACACCGCCATCGACGGGCGCCAGCCTATCAGCGAGATCGCCCAGCCCAGCGGCGCGGTGGCGCACAGCGCGCCGATCATGCCCATGGCGTTGGAGCGGCTGACCACGCGGGTGTAGTCGCGCTCGGACAATTGCTCGGAGGCGAAGTGCAGCAGGCCCATGAAGACCGGCGCGCAGGCCAGTCCCAGGCCCATCTGCGCCAGCGTGGCGGCGGTGCCGTTGGGGGCCAGCACGAATACGATCGACGACAGCGCGCCCACGGCCAGTAGCAGCGCGGTGGGCCGGCCTACGCCGTAGCGGTCGAAGGCGATGCCCACCGGGATCTGCGCCACCGCGAAGGCGAGGAAGAACGAAGACGACAGCGCGCCGAATCCCGCCGGCGACAAGCCGAAGTCATGCTGCAGCTCGGGCGCCATGACCGCCAGGCAGGAGCGGAAGAACTGGCTGAGCGCGAAGGCGAAGGTCAGCATGGCGATGCCGCGCACGGCATGCGTGGCCGCAGCCCGGGCGGGCAGGGCGTCGGGTGAACCGGGGAGAGGGGTGTTGCTGGCGGTCACGGCTTCAGGGTTTGCCACGGCACTGGCTGCGGAGCGAAGACGCTGTGGTTGTCGGAGGAAGGCCCCCGGCGGGGGCAGTCACGGGCCGACGACGGTATTTGCAGCGAGTGTAGAGCTTGCGCGAGATTCATGGCCGTGGGGTGGCCGGTGTTCGCCCAGATTACGGCGAGCAGGTCCGCTGAGCTTTGCGATCCCGATTGTGTGCTCCCTCTCCCGCTTGCGGGAGAGGGGTGGGGTGAGGGCCGGGCGTTTCAGCGAAGTGAGGGCCGTCAGTAATGCCACCGCCTGCCCTCACCCCCGCCCCTCTCCCGCAGGCGGGAGAGGGGGGCAAACCGCCGGCAGGCCAATGACTATGGCTGCTTTTACCCCGGCAGCGCGTCGTAAGTCAGCAGGAACACCTGCTCATCGCCCGCACTGACCGGCAGCCACACGATTTCCAGCTCCGGGAAAGCCGCTTCCACATTGGCATGCTCATTGCCAATCTCCACCACCAGCACGCCACCCGGATTCAGGTGCGCCTTGGCGCCTGCGATGATCCGCCGCACCACATCCATCCCATCGTCACCCCCCGCCAGCGCGATGCGCGGCTCGGCCAGGTACTCGGGCGGCAGCGCCTGCATCGAGGCTTCGTTGACATACGGCGGATTGGTCAGAATCACATCGTAGGTCGCGCCATGCGGCAGCGGCGCGTACAGGTCGCCCTGGTACAGCCGGATGCGGTCATCCATCTTGTAGTCCGCCACATTGCGCCGCGCCACCGCGAGCGCGTCGGGCGAGATGTCGACCGCGTCGATCTTCGCATGCGGCCACACATGCGCCGCCAGGATCGGCAAGCAGCCCGAGCCGGTGCACAGCTCCAGCACCGGGCCGATCTCGCCGGTCTCGCCGATCCACGGCTCCAATCCGTCCTGCAGCAGTTCGCCGATAAAGCTGCGCGGCACGATCACGCGCGAGTCCACGTAGAAGCGCAGGCCGTGCATAAAGGCCTCGTGCGTAATGTAGGCGGCCGGCACGCGCTCGTTGACGCGGCGGTCGATGACCTTCAGCACGGCATCGACTTCTTCCGGCAGCAGGCGCGCATCCAGGAACGGGTCGAGCGTGTCGAGCGGCAGGTTCAGCGTATGGAGCACCAGGTAGGCCGCTTCGTCATAGGCGTTGGCGCTGCCGTGGCCGAAGGACAGGCGCGCGGCGGTAAAGCGCGAGACTGCGAGACGCAGCAGGTCGCGCACGGTGCGCAGGGGAGAGGGCGTTGCCATGTAGGGTGTCTTTCGGCGAAAAAATCAGGCGATCAGGCGTTCCAGCACGCCGCGGTAGACGTTCTTCAGCGGCTCGATAAAGCGCACTTCGACGTGCTCGTCGATCTTGTGGATGCTGGCGTTGGGCGGGCCGAACTCGATCACCTGCGGGCAGATTCTGGCGATAAAGCGGCCGTCGGAGGTGCCGCCGGTGGTCGACAGCTCGGTCTGGAAGCCGGTCTCGGCCTGGATGGCGGACGACAGCGCCTCGGACAGCTCGCCGCGCGGGGTCAGGAAGGGCTCGCCGCCCAGCGTCCAGTCCAGCGTGTATTCAAGGCTGTGGCGATCCAGGATCGCAAGCACGCGCGCCTTCAGGCCTTCCGGCGTGCTGGCGGTCGAGAAGCGGAAATTGAAGTCGATGGTGACGTGGCCCGGGATCACGTTGGTGGCGCCGGTGCCGCCGTGGATGTTCGACATCTGCCAGCTGGTGGGCGGGAAGTATTCGTTGCCCTGGTCCCAGACCTCGGCAGCGAGTTCGGCCAGCGCCGGGGCGGCTTCATGGATCGGGTTGCGCCCCAGGTGCGGGTAGGCGATATGGCACTGAATGCCCTTGACCGTGAGCTTGCCCGACAGCGAGCCCCGGCGGCCGTTCTTGACCATGTCGCCGAGCGCGTTGACCGAGGTCGGCTCGCCGATCACGCAGTAGTCGAGGCGCTCGCCGCGTGCGGTCAGCGCTTCCACCACCTTGATGGTGCCGTCGTGCGCCGGGCCTTCCTCGTCGCTGGTGATCAGGAAGCCGATCGAACCGGCATGCGCGGGATGCGCCTTGACGAATTCCTCCACCGCCACCACGAAGCCGGCGATCGAGGTCTTCATGTCGGCGGCGCCACGGCCGTACAGCTTGCCGTCGCGGTGGGTCGGCTCGAACGGGTCCGAATGCCACTGCTCCAGCGGGCCGGTCGGCACCACGTCGGTATGGCCGGCGAACACCAGCAGCTTGCCGTCCTTGCCTTGCGTGCCGCGCTTGACCGCCCACAGGTTGGTCACGCGGAAATCGTCGGGGCCGCTGACGAGGGCTTCGCAGTCGAAGCCGAGCGCTTTCAGGCGGGTTTCCAGGATGGCCTGGCAGCCTTCGTCGGCGGGCGTGACGGAGCGGCGGCGGATCAGGTCTTCGGTCAGGGCAAGGGTGGCGGTCATGGGACAGCGGAAATCAGGAAATCAGAACTGGCTGGCGTACTGGTCGGCGGAGAAGCCGACCATCACCTTGCCATCGTGGGCCAGCACCGGGCGCTTGATCAGCGACGGGCTTTGCTGCATCAGCGCGATCGCGCCGGCTTCTTGCTCGGCGCGGGCCTTGTCGGCATCCGACAGCGCGCGCCAGGTGGTGCCCTTGCGGTTGAGCAGCGTGGCCACCGGCACGTGCCTGAGCCAGCCGCGCAGCATGGCTTCATCCACGCCTTGCTTCTTGAAGTCGTGGAAGCTGTAGGCCACGCCGTTGGCATCCAGCCAGGTGCGGGCTTTCTTGACGGTATCGCAGTTGGGAATGCCGTAGAGCAGGACGGTCATGGCTAGTCTTGATGGAATTCGGGATGCGTTGGCCAGGTAAGGATCAGCGGAACAGCAAATTCAGCGCGATCATCAGGCTGCCGAGCCCCAGCGCCACGCCGCCCATCGCCACCGCGGTCATCAGGCGCAGGCGGCGGTCCAGCCGCGCGGCTTCCTTGCGCAGGGCCTCGATGGTGATGGCGTGTTGCTCAGCCAGCAGCTTGACCGCTTCGGCCTGCTGTACCGCAGCGGCTTCCAGCTCGGCAATGCGGGCGGAGGGATCGCGCGCATCGGCCACCGCGCCTTCCGGCGTCTCGTCCTTGCGCTTGCTTTTCTTGAGCTTCTCGATGGTCTTGTTGGCCTGCTCGAGAATGGTGGGCAACAGGGAGAGCACGGTACTGACGGTGGTGGGATCCAGGGCCATGAGTCGCTTGCGGAGGGAAGGCATGTTCAGCCTGGCCAGGCGGGGTGACAGCAGTATTGCGGTCCCGGGGCACGGCCCCGGGACGGTGTGGCGCAGCCCTCGGGGCTTGCGCCGTGCGGGCGATCAGTCGCCGCGCAGCAGGTCGTTCAGGCTGGTTTTGGCGCGGGTCTGCGCGTCGACCTTCTTCACGATCACGGCGCAGTACAGGCTGTACTTGCCATCCTTGGACGGCAGGTTGCCCGCCACCACCACCGAGCCGGCCGGCACGCGGCCATAGTGGATCTCGCCGGTTTCGCGGTCGTAGATCTTGGTCGACTGGCCCAGGTACACGCCCATCGAGATCACCGAGTTCTCTTCCACGATCACGCCTTCGACCACTTCCGAGCGCGCGCCGATAAAGCAGTTGTCTTCGATGATGACCGGGTTGGCCTGCAGCGGCTCCAGCACGCCGCCGATGCCCACGCCGCCCGACAGGTGGACGTTCTTGCCGATCTGCGCGCACGAACCGACGGTGGCCCAGGTGTCGACCATGGTGCCTTCATCGACATAGGCGCCGATGTTGACGTACGACGGCATCAGCACGGCGTTCCTGGCGATGAACGAACCGCGGCGCGCCACGGCGGGCGGCACCACGCGGAAGCCGGCCTTGGCGAAGTCGTCGCCGCTCCAGTTGGCGAACTTGGTCGGCACCTTGTCGTAGAACTGGGCAAAGCCGCCGGCGCTCATCGGCGCGTTGTCTTCCAGGCGGAACGACAGCAGCACGGCCTTCTTGACCCACTGGTTGACGATCCAGTCCTTGCCTTGCTTCTCGGCCACGCGCAGCGTGCCGGCATCGAGCTGGCTGATGACGTTGGCGACAGCCTCGCGGATATCGTTGGGGGCGGACTTGGGCGACAGGCTGGTGCGGTCTTCCCAGGCCTGGTCGATCAGGGCTTGCAGTGCTTGCGTCATGTTGGGTTTCTCAGGGTTGAATGTTGATGTTCGATCGTCGAGTCTCAGCCTCGACCTCTTGTTTGCTCCCCTCTCCCGCTTGCGGGAGAGGGGCAGGGGGTGAGGGCGGGCGGTTCTACCGGCGTGGTGCCTTGCTAAACCACCCCTCACCCCGACCCTCTCCCCCTGAGGGGAGAGGGAGAACACAATTGGACAATCAGGCCTCAGCCCAGCGCATTGCAGAATTCCACGATCCGGCGCGCCCCTTCCAGGCATTCCTCCGATGTCGCCACCAGCGCCATGCGCACGCGGTCGGCGCCGGGGTTGATGCCGTCGGCCTCGCGCGCCAGGTAGCTGCCCGGCAGCACAGTCACGTTCTGCTCGGCCAGCAGCCGCGCGGCGAACTCGGTATCGCTCAGCCCCGTGCGCGAGACATCGGCCCACAGGTAAAAGCCCGCGTCCGGCAGCGCCACGTCCAGCACCTCGGCCAGCATCGGCGTCACCTCGCTGAACTTGCGCACGTAGGCGGCGCGGTTCTCGCGCACATGCGATTCATCATTCCAGGCGGCGATGCTGGCGCTCTGCACCGCCGGGTTCATCGCACCGCCGTGGTAGGTACGGTATAGCAGGAATTTCTTCAGCAGCGCGGCGTCGCCGGAGACGAAGCCCGAGCGCAGCCCCGGCACGTTGGAGCGCTTGGACAGGCTGGAGAACATCACCAGCCGCTCGAAGCCGCGGCCCAGTTTGTGGGCGGCTTCCAGTGCCCCCAGCGGCGCGCGGCCTTCGTCGAAATAGATCTCGGAGTAGCACTCGTCCGAGGCGATCACGAAGCCGTAGCGGTCGGACAGCGCAAACAGCTGCTTCCAGTCGTCCAGCGACAGCACCGCGCCGGTCGGGTTGCCCGGGGTGCACACGAACAGCAGCTGCACCTTTTGCCAGACTTCGTCGCCGATGCGGTCGAAGGCCGGGGCAAAGTTGCGCGCCGGGTCGCTGTTGGCGAACACCGGCGTGGCGCCAGCCAGCAGCGCGCCGCCTTCGTAGATCTGGTAGAACGGGTTCGGGCACATCACCAGCGCGCCCGGCCTGGTGCCGTCGACCACGGTCTGCGCAAACGCAAACAGCGCTTCGCGCGAGCCGGTCACCGGCAGCACTTCGGTCGCGGCATTGACCCTGGGCAGGCCGTAGCGGCGCTCCAGCCAGCTGGCGATGCACTGTCGTAGTGCGTCGGAACCGGCCGTTGTGGGATAATTCGCCAGCCCCGCCAGTGACTCCGCCAGCGCTTGCTTGATGAATTCGGGCGTCGGATGCTTGGGTTCGCCGATGCCAAAGCTGATGGCCGGCTTGTCGGCAGGCTTTACCTGCGCGAAGAGCACCCGCAGTTTCTCGAACGGGTAGGGCTGGAGCAGGTCGAGGCGCGGATTCACGTTGTAAGGTCGGGGCCGGTTAAAACGACGCATTATAGAGGAACGGCGCGGGATTCCGTGCGTCGGACCGGCCTGCGCGGCCGGGCAGGGGCACGGATCACGGGCATCACGTCATGGTGATGCCGCCGGCGCCGTCCGGGGCGAGCCTGTGCAGGAACGGCAGGCGTCCCGGCTAGCCTCCACAGATTCCCTCATGAGCACAAATACTGTTGCGGCGCAGCATGCGTCGTCCGACCGCCATGCGGTCAAGGCTTCTCTTTCCATCCTGCTAGGCGCCTCGGTCTGGGGCATCGCCTGGTTCCCGTACCGCGTGCTGGCGGGCTGGGGCCTGGGTGGCATGCACGCCGCGGCGCTGGTCAGCTCGGTCGCGGCCATCGTATCGCTGCTGGCGTTCCGCCGACAGCTGGCCGGCCTGCGCCCGCACTGGCTGTTCGTCGCAATCGGGCTGGCCGCGGGCGTGACCAATGCCGGCTTTGTCTGGGGCAGCGTCAACGGCCATGTGATGCGGGTGCTGCTGCTGTTCTACCTGACGCCCGTCTGGACCGCGCTGTTCGCCCGGCTGTTCCTGGGCGAGCGGCTGTCGGCGGCGGGACTCTCGCTGGTGGCGCTGGCGCTGTTCGGTGCGGGGCTGATGCTGTGGACGCCGGAGGTCGGCGTGCCGCTGCCGGGAACCGCTGCGGAGTGGTCCGGGCTGGTCGGCGGCATGGGCTTTGCCGTCAACAACGTGCTGTCGCGCCGCGCGGGCCAGCGCTTTCCTGACATGGATGCGCGCGTGCGCACGGTGGTGGTCTACCTCGGCTGCACGGTGGTGGGCGTGCCCGCCGCGCTGCTGCTGGACGGCCCGTCGGTCACGATCGCCGCGGGCGCGCAGGTCAGCGCCGCCATGCTGGTGTTGGGCCTGGCCGCGGTGCTGGTGGTCAGCAACTCGGTGGTGCAGTACGGGCTGCAGCGGCTGCCGGCCAACCGCGTGTCGCTGCTGATGCTGTTCGAGATCGTGATCGCGGCGGTATCGGCATGGTGGCTGGCGACCGAGGTGCTGAGCTGGAAGGAAGCGGCCGGCGGGCTATGCATCGTGGCGGCTGGGGCCTTGTCAGGGCTGGTGCACCGGAGCGCAGGCCGGCGCGTGCTTCGGCAGTGCCTGACGCCGAACTAGCCGCCTAGCGCATTCCGTGCGCGGCGTTCGAGTCACTTGCGTACGCGTGCTTTCAGATAGGCGGCGGTCAGCCGCGGCACGTCGAACGGCGGCAGGAACTGCCCGCGCACCGTGGCATCCGGCCCGACCAGGATCAGCGAGCCGGGATAGGCTGCGTTGGAGGCGGGTGGCACGCCCGGCTTCGCGCCGAGATCGTCGATCATTCGCGCCAGCGTCTCCGGCCTGCCGGTGGCACCCATGAAGCGGGCGTCGTACGGGGCAAGGTAGCGCCGCAGGGCGGCCGGCGTGTCGCGCTGCGGGTCCAGCGAGACGAACAGCACCTGCGTGGTGGCAAGCTTCTGCGTCGTGCTGATGCGCTGGTACATCCCCGTCAGCGCCGTCAGCGCCGCGCCGCATGGCGCTCCGCAATGGGTGTCTCCCAACAGCACGAGGGTCCAGCGGCCTTGCAGCTGCGCCTGGGTAAATGCGCGGCCATTCTGGTCGGTGAGGCTGAAATCGCCCACCGGCCAGCCGCGCGACGACAGGTCGGTGTGCTGGCTTTCGTTGTGCGTGGCCGGCGCAAGGCCCGGCAGCGAGACGGCGAAGAGGCCGGCGGCAAGCCAGGCGAGCCATCGTTTCATGGTGAGACTCCCTGTCCGGAGTGCAAGGCAGCAGGGCGAGTCGGCGTTGCGGCGCCTGCGCTGGCCGGCATGCCTGCATTCGCGTCGGCTGCCGCGCTGGCGCGCCACGAACGCATCGCCACGAGCACGCTGGAACCACCCATCAGCACGGCCGCCAGCACCGGCTGCAGCAGCCCGCTGGCAGCCAGTGCCAGCGCGATGGCGTTATAGGCGAAGGCCCAGGCCAGGTTGGCCCGGACCGTACGGCGCACCTGGCGCGATTGCTGCAGCAGCCACGGCAGGCTGGCCAGGCCGGTGCGCGGCAGCACGATGTCCGCGCTTTCGCGCGCCAGGTCGGAGGCATTGCCCACGGCAATGCCGACCGCGGCGGCGGCCAGCACCGGCCCGTCGTTGAGGCCGTCGCCAACCATGGCGACAGGTCCTGTTCCGGCTGCCCAGTCACGCAGCGCGCGCACCTTGTCCTGCGGCAGCAGCCCTGCCTGCCATTCGGTGATGTGCAGCGTGCCGGCCATTGCCGCCACGGCGTGCGGATTGTCTCCGCTCAGGAGCCGCGTGCGCAGGCCCTGGCGCTGCATGTCGGCGACTATGTCGGCCACATGCGGCATCGGCAGCGTGCGCAGGGCAATCAGTCCATACGCCTGGCCCTCCCAGCCCACCAGTACAAGCGTGCATCCCAGCGGCGCAGTGGCAAGCAGGGAGGGCGGCACGTGCCAGCCTAGCGTGCCAAAAAAAGCGAGCGATCCCATCGCGCAATGCATGCCGTTGCATCGACCGGACAGGCCCTCGCCGGCGTTGGCCTCGACTTCGTTGGAGGCTGTGGCGGGCGATGCCGGATCGTGCGCCATGGCAGCAATCGCCCGTGCCACCGGATGGTCCGACGCCTGCGCCAGACTTCCCGCCACGCACAGGACCTGTGCGTGGCGGGCGCCATCGGTCTGCATGCCGACCGGATGCAGCGTGTCCGCGGTCAGCGTGCCGGTCTTGTCGAAGGCGATGCCCTTTAGCCGTGCCAGCCTCTCCAGTACGTCGCCACCGCGCACGAGGATGCCCCGCTGCGCAGCCTGGCCGATCGCCAGCGCATGCGTGAGCGGCGCTGCCAGGCCCAGCGAGCACGGGCACGCCACCACCAGCACGGCTAGTCCGGCCAGCATCGCGGCATCCGCCGCCTGCGCCGGAGCGCCTGCCCGGCTGCCCCAGAACCATGCGCTGGCCGCGGCGAGCGCCAGCACGCCGGGGATGAACACCGCGATGATGCGATCGACGGTGTCGCCCGCCAGCGATTTGCGCGCCAGCGCTTCACGCACCTGTCGGCCGATCTGCTGCCAGCGCGTCTGGGAGCCGGCCACCGTGGCCCGGACCAGCAGCGGGCGGCTGCCGTTGATGCTGCCGGCATGGACCAGCGCGCGAGGTGGCTTGAACTGGGGTTCGCTCTGTCCGGTCAGGACCGCTTCGTCGCACTCCGAGCGGCCATCCACGACGATACCGTCGACAGGAACGCGCTCGCCGGGAAGGATCCGCACCAGGTCGCCCGGCCGGATCGCGATCACCGCACGCCAGCTTTCGGTGCCGCAGTCGACCACGCGCGCCTCGGCGCGCGCGGCCGCGAGCATGGGCGCGAGGCGGCGCGCGGTGCGCACGCGCACCCGTGCCTCAAGCAGGCGGCCCAGCGTAAACAGCAGCAGCACCATGGCGGCGGTGTCGAAATAGACCAGGCCTGAGCCGCGCAATACTTGCCAACCTGAATAGCAGTAAGCGGCGAGCACGCCAATGCAGACCAGCGTGTCGGTGGACAGCCGTCCCTGCCGCGCGGCTTGCCATGCACCTTCGGCAAATGGCCGTCCGAGCAGCAGCACCAGTGGCGTTGCCAGCGCCCACAGCAGCCAGTGAACCGGGCCGCGCAGCCAGGCTTCATCTCCCGTGAAGGCATCGGCGTAGAGCAGCCAGCTGAACAACATGACGTTCATCGCGAGAAACCCGCCGACGCCGAGCCGGATCAGCGCGGCGGCAGCCTGCGGTTCCTCGAGCTCGCCATGGTGCACCTGATACGCCAGGCAGCAGCCATAGCAGCAGAACCAATGCGCTTCGCCGCCCAGCTCGCGCTGCTGGCCCAGCCGTCCGACCGGCAACTGGCAGTGACTGCAGGCGTGCGTGGTTTCGAAGGGCATAGTGGCCTGGCTAATGCAGGTGGGCGCTCATCGGCACCACGCCGCGCGCGAGCGTGATCAGTCCGAGCAGGACGATAAACGCGCCGGCGGCGCGCACGCCCTGCATGCGCCAGCCCAGGCGTGCCGCTGGCGCAGGCAGGAAGCTGGCCACGACGGGCTGCACCGGGACGCCCGCGGGCTGACGCCGCGCGCGCCACCAGAGCCCGAGGCCGCCCATCGCCAGCATGGTGGGCAAGGTGCCGAGCCCGAACGCGGCCATGATCTGCAGGCCGTTCAGTGCGGTGCCGCTGGCTGCCGCCTGCGCAGCGAAGGCATAGACGAGGGGGCAGGGAAGAAAGCCGTTCAGTACGCCAAATGCGAGCGGCGCACCGAGTCCGGGCTGGCGCAGCAAGGTGCGCAGCGATTGCGCCAGCCACTGCGTGCCCGCGCCGCCCAGCGCATGGCCGCCACGGCCGAGGAGCCCGGCCAGGTTCAACCCGATAAGCAGCATCAGCACCCCGGACAGGATGGCCAGTCCGCGCTGCACCACGCTGGCCGTGCTGTTTTCACCGGCGTGGCCGACCAGTAGCATGCCGAGATAGCCGGCCAGCGTGCCGAGGAAGGCATAGCTGCCGATACGGCCGAGGTTGTAGCTCAGGTGCCGCAACAAGGAGGCAAGGCGTCCGCCGGGCGCGGGGCCCAGGCCACAGGCAAAGCCACCGCACATGCCGACACAGTGCATGCTGCCGGCGGCGCCTGCCAGGAACACCAGCCACAGATCGCTCATGGCGTCTCCCGCTACTTGCGTACCGCCAGATAGACCACCCAGGCAAAGAAGCCAACCGTAATGATGACGAAGATCCAGAAGGCGATTGCTTCGGCAAGGGTCATCACTGGCTCCGCTTACAACAGCTGCAGGCCAAGCACATTCAGCGCGAGTTCGCCGAACAGGAAGGCCAGGTTCAGCAGGGCCAGCGCCAGTAGCAGTCTCGGTATCAAAGTGGGCTCCGGTCGGTGTAACGGACTGTCGGGTCAGCGCGTCAGGTCCAGCCCTGGCCCGAGCCCGCCCCAATAGGCGTAGCCGTAGTACAGCGCCCAGACGAACAACACCAGGTAGACCATCAGCAGCCACGCGTTGATGCGGCCGTGCCGCGCCTGGATATGGCCGCCGCCGTAGCCTTCGGTCTGCTGGTGATGCGGCTCTTCCTGCCCGGCGGGCGGGCTGTCGCGTTCATCATTCATGGCCGGATGCCTCCGCTTCGTCATCCTTGACTTCGGTCCGGTAGGCCTTGTACTTGATGGCCTCGACGTCTTCGAACAGGCCCGACAGCACGGCCCAGATAAACACGCAGACCGCACCGAGGCTCATGAAGAAGGCCACCACGAATTGCAGGAAGGTGAGTTCAGCCATGCTCGCTCCTAGCGCTCGTCAGCAAATGCAAAACCGTGCCGCCTGGCCCACGCCTCGCCGGCATAGGTGCTTGGCTGACCGGGCTGACCCGGTTGGTCGGCCTCCGGGGGGCGATAGGCCTGGCGCGATTCGTCGGCGCGCAGGTCGGGGTCGTTCAGCGCGGCTTTCTGCTCGGGCGGAATCGGCAGCGGCTGCCCGGTCAGCGGATCGGTGTAGGCCGACAGGGACAGGACGAAGTAGGCGAGCGCCCAGCGGTCGTCCTCGGATACCGTGTCGCTGAACGACGGCATCGGCGTGCCGGACAGCCCGGTGCTCATGGTGCGGAAGATGTCCTTCACCGAGGCCCCGGACTTGAACTGCCCGGTGGTCAGGTTGGCCGGCGGGATCGGAAAACCGAAATCGTCCTCGAGTCCGGCCGCTTTCTCGCCGTCGCCCTTGCCGGTGCGCCCGTGGCATTCCCAGCATTTGGCGCGGTCCCAGGCCTGCTTGCCGCGCTGGATGAGCTCGGCCGAGGGCTTGGGCGGCACGCCGATGAAGATCGGTGCTAGCGGCGGTTCTTCGAGAAAATAGAAATAGGGCTTGTCGGGCTTGCTGCGGTCGGCCGCCAGCACGTACTTGATGTACTGGATCACCGCCAGCCGGTCTTTCTCCGGCAGTTCGTGCCAGCTCGGCATCGCCGTGCCGCGCACGCCGCGCGTGATGGTGCGCAGCAGGTCGCCGTCGTCCGGCATGGAGCCCGACGGCGTGAGCCGGAACTTGAAGACACCCAGTGTGAAGTTGCGCGGGCGGTCCTTCTGCATGAACGCTGCGGCCGGCCCGTTGCCGTCGCCCTTGACCCCATGGCAGCCAAGGCAGCGACGCTCATACACGTTCTTGCCGTGCGCGATCCATTCCTCTGAACGCGGGATGCTCGTCTGCGAGGCCTCCATCTGCTGCGGTTCAAAGCGGTCGCGCCACTTGCCGCGGTTGGTGCCGAGCTTCTGCAGGTAGGCCACCAGCGCGCGCAGGTCTTCCGTGTCGGCGATCAGGATCACGGTCTCGCCTGTGAATTCCTTGTTGGGGGTCAGGATCACAGGGTACTTCCCGCGCTCCGGGACGTAGAGCAGGCCGGCCTGGTTGGGCGTCAGCGTGATGGTCTGGGTGCTGGCGAAATCGAATAGCCGCCGGGTCTCGGGCGTGTTCTCGATGGTGCGGCGGCCTTGCTGGTCGGTCACCAGCCTTGCGGTATGCGGCTCGGAAAACAGCGCGGAGAACCGTGGCATGATCGAGTCGGGCGACAACATGCGCGGATCCCAGAAATGCGCCAGGTGCCAGGCATCACTGAACTTCAGGCCGACGCGCGAGAGATCCGGGCCGATGCGCCGCGTCGAGAACAGGTGCGGCAGGTCGAAGGCATACTCGCCGGCCTGGGCGACCGGGCCCCAGCGCCGGGTCTCGCCGGTCACCGGGCGCACGAACTGCGAGTGGCAGTACCAGCAGCCTTCGCGCGTATAGACCTCGCGGCCCCGCAGCTGCAGTGGCGTGTAGTCGGTGGCGCGCGCTTCCATCCACTTGAGTTCGCCCAGGTCGGTGCGCACCACCTGGGTGACCTTGTCGGTGCGCGACTGGGGCTCAAGCATTGGCAGCACGCCCTGCACGAAGGCGGCCAGCGAGAGGCAGCCGAAGCCCGCGATCAGCGCATAGAAACGCAGGCCATAGCGGCCATCGGGGCGGCGCGGGGTCATGTGGACGCTCCGCGTACGGCGCCCGTGGCGCTCGGTGCCGTGGCGGGCTCGGCCGACAGCACGGTGCGCATCAGGTTGTAGACCAGCAGCGACATGCCGGTGTCCATCGAGATGCCGGCCGTAGTGCGCACCAGCCAGTAGGGCCGGATGGCCACCAGCGAGTCGACAAATTCCACGCCCGCCATCAGCATGTAGCCCTGCTGCAGGCCGGCCATGGTCAGGTCCAGTCCCATCAGGCTGATGCCAAAGGTGATCAGCCAGAACGACCAGTTGCCGAGCCGCGGCGACCACAGCGGCCGCGCCACCAGCCTGGGTATCACATAGACCGTGCCGCCGATGGCCCACACCACGAAGGTGCCGAACACCGTCAGGTGCGAGTGCGAGATGACGAAATCACTGAAATGCGTTGGCTGCTGGATCGCGCGCAGGGCCTCGGTCGAGCCCTGGAAGCACCCCGCCAGGTACATCAGCGAGCCCATGATCAGGAATTTAGCGGTCAGGTTCTGGGTGAAGGTGTGCCAGCGGCCCATCATGGTGCCGAAGAAATTCTGCAATACCGTCCAGACCGGCACGATCAGCAGCATCGAGGTGATGATCGCCAGCGTCTCGGCCCAGTCGGCGATGGGGCTGTACAGATAATGGTGGATGCCGACGAAGGGATAGAAGAGCGCCAGCGACCAGAACCCCACCAGCGACAGCTTGTGGCTGTAGACCGGGTTCTGCACGCTCGCCGGCAGGAAGTAGTAGATCAGCACGTAGCCGGCAGGCGTGATCCACAGCCCCACGATGTAGTGGATGAACAGGCCGTGGAAGGCGGCGCTGTTGATGCCGGTGATGGTGTAGGGCAGGATAAAGCTGCCCAGCACCAGGTTCATCACGGTCCAGACAAAGGCGCCGATCAGGTACCACACCGCCACGTAGAGCTGCGGCTCGCGCCGGTGCGCGATCGTCATCAGGAACTGCACGGTGATGACCGTCACCACGAAGAAGATGATGGCGTCGATCGCAATCGGGAATTCGCCGGCTTCCAGGCCCTGGTTGTAGCCGAGCATCAGCGACGCCATGCCGGCAAGCAGGCCCAGGTTCCACACCCATACCAGCCAGTGTCCCCAGCGGCCTTTCCAGACCGGCACGCCGCACAGCCGCGGCAGCAGGTAGTAGCACAGGCCGATGAACAGCGTGGAGAAGGCGCCGAAGATCACGCCATTGACATGCATCGGCCGCAAGCGGCCGAAGGTCAGGTATTGCGAGGTCCCCAGGTAGTCGGGGAAGTTGAACAGGCTGGAGATGGTCACGCCGATGCTGGGCGTGACCATCAGCCAGAACAATCCCCAGTAGAGCCACTTGAGAATAAGCCCGCGGTCGATCAGCGAATCCAGGTCGGGAAATGCTTCGGATGGGTCCGATGTCGCGCGGGCGGCGGCCATATGCTTGTGCTCCCTTTGATCCCGTCAGCCGGCCAGCGGCTCAGTGCCTGCCAGGGTCGAGCTTGCTGTTGCGGTTCGAGTAGTAGATGTAGGCCTCGAGCGCTTTCATGGCCGGCCCGTTGGGGTCGATCTTCTCGCCTTCGTTGGGCTTCTCGATGCACCAGTTGATCATGTCGCGCAGCGTGGCGAACTCGTTCATCTGCTCCTGGAACTTGGGAAACTCATGCGGGTGGTTATCGGACGCATACGGGTGGCACATGGCGCAGGCCACTCCGGTGTTCGAGAGTTTGACGTTCAGCTGCTTCTGCGCACCGGGGTCGCCGTGGAACAGCTGGTCGCCGAGCTTCACCTGTTCCATGAACACCTCTTCAAACGCTTTCAGCTGGTCCGCTGTGTGGGGTTCCTTGTGTGCCATCGGCTGGTCGCTGTCGTAGCCGACCAGCAGCAACACGGCTACCCCCGCCGTCAGGGCCCGGGCATGCCATTTGTCGTTCTTCATCATTCGCTCCTCACGCATTGCTGCGCCGGATCAGGGGGGGCTGGCCGGTCTAGATCCGGTCGGCAATGCGCGGGCTGAGGACCTGGTTGCGGTTGTCCTCAGTGCCGGAATCCGCCGGCTGATCGGCGAAGACCGTCTTGCGCCACATCTTGTATTCGTTCTCCACCCGTCCCTGCGGGGTCATGGTCAGCGTGCTCCAGCCCACGCCGTCGAAGTGATCGCCCGGATCGGCGCGAATCATCGGCTTGGTCAGCAACGGCACGCCTTCCGGCGCGTAGGGCCATGGCCACGACGTGGCCAGCATGCCGATCGAGCGCACCTTGCCGATCTCGTTGTAGAGCACCTGGTGCGTATGGCCGTGGACATTGGTGACGTTGGCGTAGGGCTTGAGGATTTCATGCGCCTCGCGCCAGTCGCGGATCCAGAAATTCCACGGCGGGTAGTACTCGTACAGCGGCGTATGCGTGAACAGGATGACCGGGCTGCTCTTGGGCCAGTTCGACAGCGTGCTGTTGAGCCAGCGCAATTGTTTTTCGCCGATCACCGACCAGGCACCGCCCAGCGTGCCGTCGAGCGTGGCCATATGGCCCATGCGCTCTTTCGGCGTCATCTTGCGTGCGGTCCAGAAGTCCGGCGCGCCGGTGACCGTGTTCAGGCCGATCACGCGCACGCCTTTGTGGTCGAAGGTCCAGGGCGTATTGCCGAAGGTCTTGTTCCAGGTCGAGCCCATGTCGAGGTACCAGTCGTGCTCGCCCGGGATGAAGACCTTGCGGATCTTCACTTCCTTCAGCAGTTCGGCGCCGAGCTGCAGTTCGACGGGGTCGCCCAGCTGCGCCAGGTCGCCGCCGAAGATCATGAAGTCGGCCGGCGGGTTCATCGCCTGCACTTCCCTGAAGGCGCGCACCGTCTTTTCCACGAAGCGGGAGTTGAGCTCCTTCGGGTAGAGGTGCGTGTCGGAGACCCAGGCGAAGCGGAAGTTCTGGCCGGTCTGCCCATAGGCCACGTCGAGGGTGTTGAGGAGCGGGAAGAACCCGCATGCGGCGGCGCCCGCAACGCCTTTCAGCAGCGCCTGGTGCAGGAAGGTGCGGCGCGTCCATACCGCTGCGCCGTCGGGGCGATCGCCCGGACCGGTCAGGGTCCGGTGCAACTCGCGTCGTTCGAGTTCAAATGAGTTCATCTGGCGGTCCTCCGCCCCTGGTGGGGGGATGATGAAAATGCAGCGGCGAAACTGAACGTTCTATTTCTTCTTGAGTTCGATCGAGAATTTCGCGGTCTGGCCGCCGGTTACCGTGACTGGCGTCTCGGTGTCGCCGGTGTAGTGCTGCGTGGCGACCAGGGTGTAATTGCCGGGTGGAATGTCGTCGATGCGGAAGCTGCCGTCGTCGCCGGTCAGCGCGTAGTACGGGCTATCGGCGACATAGATGTGGGCCAGCATCCAGCCGTGCGCATCGCACTCGACCCGGACCAGTCCGGGGCGTGGCAGTTCGCGCGTGATCCTGACCCCCTTCTCCGGCAGCGCCAGGTTGAACGCCGTGCGCTGCCCGTAGAAACCGTGGGTGTTGTGCAGGATCGGATCGGAGCTGGTGACTTCAAGCTTGCCGGGACGGATCACCTGTATGGCGGGCTTGAAGATGCAATGTTCCTGGTCGAGCACGGGAACCTTGTCGGCCGCGCCCCAGGCCTTGCCTTTCGGCACTTCCTTCAGATACACGACGGCATCCTGGACGCCCTTGCCGGCGCCTACGCGGACCTGTGGTTCATCGCGCGGACCGCCGCAGACTTCGCGGTCCTTGGTGGGGATGATCTTGCGGATTGGGACGGTGCCCTGGAAGGTGACCTTGCCCTCGATCTTGCCGCCGCCGCTGACGGGGGCGACTTCATAGGCAAAGGCGGAAGCGCTGAGCAGGCCGAGCACTGCCAGTTGCAGGCAGCAAGCTTTGCGAAGAAAGAAACACATGATGTTTCCCGCCTCCGAGCGCGGTACGGTGCGCTCTCTCCCTTCCGTATTGCCCCGGCAGTCACATGGTGCAAATGACACCACGAACATTCAAGACGCAGTTTCTTGCTATTAGTTTTCGCTGAAGCATAGTACGCACGCTGCTCAATGCAAAGCGCAACTGACATTTGGTGCAGGAGCACGTGATGCCGCGGACGCAGCGAGCCGGCATCCAGTTGGCGAGGTGTACTACCGTGCATGCGTTGTGCCTCCCCGGAAATGGCGGCGGCGGGGCTCGATGCCCGGCAAGGATTCTTGCTAGAGTCCGCCCATATCGTGCCATTGGTGCGCGCACAATGCACTGGCGGCGTCACGCAAGCAAGGGAGAAACCATGCGAATTCTGATAGTCGGCGCAGGGGCGGTAGGCGGTTATTTCGGCGGGCGGCTTGCCGCAGCCGGGCGCGACGTGACATTTCTGGTCAGGCCGCATCGTGCGCAGGCGCTGCAGAGCAAGGGCCTGGTCATCAGGAGTCCCCGCGGCGACCTCGCCCTGAAGGAAGTCCGGACTGTCCTCGCCAATGCGATTGCGCAACCCTTCGACCTGGTCCTGCTGAGCTGCAAGGCTTACAGCCTGGATGAAGCCATTGCGTCGTTGGCGCCCGCCGTCGGCCCGTCGACAGCGATCGTCCCGCTACTGAACGGCATGCGCCACATCGATGTGCTGAAGCAGCGGTTTGGCAACGACAAGGTGCTGGGCGGTCTGTGCATGATCGCCGCCACGCTGAATCCCGAAGGCGAAATCGTCCATCTCAACGACACGCACGGCCTGAGCTTTGGTGAGCTGGAGGGCGGCTTGTCGCCGCGTATGCAGGCGATTGCAGAGGTGCTTGGCGATGCCGGCTTCGATGCGTCGACCAGCATCCAGATCATGCAGCGCATGTGGGAGAAGTGGATCTTCCTGGCCACGCTGGCAGGCAGCACCTGCCTGATGCGTGCGGCCATCGGCGACATCCTTGCCACACCGGACGGCAGCCGCGTTATTGAAGGCATTCTGGCCGACTGCCGTGCCGTGGCGCAGTACAACGGCTTCCCGATGCCGCCGGATTTCGACGCGCGCGCCGGCCAGATGCTGCTGACGCCGTCGCCGCTGACCGCCTCGATGCTGCGTGACGTCGAAAATCGCTCCCGGACGGAAGCCGACCACATCCTCGGCGACCTGATTGCGCGCGCGGCGCAGCAGCAGGGCAGCCCGCTGTCGCTGCTGCAAGTCGCGTACAGCCACCTGAAAGCCTACGAGGCCCGGCAGGCGCGCGGCGGCTGACTGCGGGGCGTCCGGTCAGTGCAGCATCACCCGCGATACCACCGCCACCAGCGGCTTGCGCACCGCCCGCTCCAAGCCGCTGTGCAGGTGTAGCGGGCGCAGCAGCATCTTCACTGTCATCTCGATCGGCAGGTTCTTGCGGATCACGGTGCTGACGCGGGAGTTCAGCGCCTTCACTTCCTGGTCGGGGATCGCTTCGACGCCGCGCTCCATGCGCAGCACATTGCGCAGCGCGATGGCGGCGTCCTCGTTCTTGATCTCCAGCAGCCGGCGTGCCAGCGCGCCGAACACGCGCAGCCGTCCCAGCCGCTCGGACTCCGCGAAGCGGTTGAAGAACTGGTAGAAGTGCTTGTAGTGCCGCACCTCGTCGTTGGAGATGCGCCGCGTCAGGTCGCGCAGCACCGGCTCGTCGCTGGCCTGCTCCAGCGCGCGGTAGTAGGCGGCGGTACCGGTTTCCACCACGCAGCGGGCCGCCATCTCCAGCGCCTCGGTCGGTTCGAACTGGTCGATCGAGCAGGTCTGGCTGTACTCCGCGAAGAAGCGCGCATAGCCGCGCTCCCAATCGAATTCCGGCCAGACATGCTCGACATAGCGGCGCAGGGCCAGCCCGTGCTGTAGCTCCTCGGCTTCCCAGTGCTCGGAAAGCCAGCCGGCGGCATCGGGCACGCGGGCGTAGTAAGTGGCGAGATTGCCGGCATAGGTGTCGGAGCCACTTTCGATAAACGAGGCCGACACCAGCAGGTAGAACAGGTCGCGGTCGCCGCGCACGCGTTCCACCTCGATTGCCTGGTAGTTGATGTCGCTGACTGACCACGGCCGTGCGGCCGCCGACGGTTCACTCATGCTTGGTCCTCCTGGGATTGCCTGCGTTGCCCGATGGGCAGGGCTTTCGGGGGCACTTTCATGGGTGCGCGGTTCCGGAGGGCGTATCCGGGATCACGCGAACAGTTCAGAGAGACTAGCAATAACCCTAATAAGTTTCCTGACGGCCGCGCCCGCGCCGCGGCTGACATGACCCGGAGCGGCTGCCAAAGTGCTTGCGAAAACGCTTGTAAGGGGCGGAAACGCAAGGGAAATCCGCCGGGGGGTATGACGCCGGGGCGACCGCCAAACGGGCCGTCGAAGGCATCTGCGATGGTATGATTAGCCCCAATTCTCGGGCCCGAGGGGTATTTTGAGGTGCTGGCGTCACGCCGCGCCGGCTCCCGCGCAGCCCGGCTTCTGAACATTGCTATAGCCCCGATACCAGGCCGTACCGGTTCCGATTTCTATACCGTTACCGAGTGCGGCCGATACCACACGAGAAACCGTGCGACTATCCTCGATCAAGCTGGCGGGCTTCAAGTCATTTGTCGATCCCACCAATTTCCAGGTGCCGGGCCAACTGGTCGGCATCGTCGGTCCCAACGGCTGCGGCAAATCCAACATCATCGATGCGGTGCGCTGGGTGCTGGGCGAGTCACGCGCCTCCGAGCTGCGCGGCGAGTCCATGCAGGACGTCATCTTCAACGGCTCGACCGCGCGCAAGCAGGCCGGCCGGGCCAGCGTGGAACTGGTCTTCGACAACGCCGAGGGCCGCGCCGCCGGCCAGTGGAGCCAGTACGCCGAAGTGGCGGTCAAGCGCGTGCTGACCCGCGACGGCACCTCTTCCTACTACATCAACAACCAGCCGGTGCGCCGGCGGGACATCCAGGACATCTTCCTGGGCACGGGCCTGGGCCCGCGCGCCTACGCCATCATCGGGCAGGGCATGATCTCGCGCATCATCGAGGCCAAGCCCGATGACATGCGCATCTTCCTGGAAGAAGCCGCGGGCGTGTCCAAGTACAAGGAACGCCGCCGCGAAACCGAGAACCGCCTGTCCGACACGCGCGAGAACCTGACCCGCGTGGAAGACATCCTGCGCGAGCTCGGCTCCAACCTTGAAAAGCTGGAAGGCCAGGCCGAAGTCGCGCAGCGCTTCAAGACGCTGCAGGCCGATGGTGAGGAGAAACAGCACCTGCTATGGCTGCTGCGCAAGCGCGAGGCGCAGGCCGAGCAGGAACGCCACCAGCGCGCCATCGAGCAGGCCCAGATTGACCTGGAAGCGCAGACCGCTCAGCTGCGTCACGTCGAGGCCGAACTCGAGACCATGCGCGCGGCGCATTACGCCGCTTCCGACGGCATGCACGTGGCGCAGGGTGCGCTGTACGAGGCCAATGCCGAGGTCAGCAAACTGGAAGCCGAGATCCGCTACGTGGTGGAATCGCGCAACCGCGTGCAGGCCCAGATCGCCGCGCTGACCGCGCAGCGCGAGCAGTGGCAGGGCAAGGCCGAGCAGGCCACCGACGAGCTGGCGCAGGCCGAGGAAAACCTGGCCGTGGCCGAAGGGCGCACGGTCGAGGCCCAGGAAGCCGTGGCCCTCAAGAACGAAGAACTGCCGACGCTGGAAGCGCAGTGGCGCGATGCGCAGCAGCTCCTCAACGAGCAGCGCGCCGGCATCATGCAGGCCGAGCAGGCGCTCAAGCTCGAAGCCGCGCAGCAGCGCAGCGCCGACCAGATGCTGCAGCAGCTCGAGCAGCGCCGCGAACGCCTGTCGGCCGAAGAAAAAGGCCTGGACCGCCCGGACGAGACCCGCCTGGAGCAGGCCCGCGCCGAACTGACCGAGCAGGAAGCGCTGGTCGAGGAAGCGCAGGCCGTGCTGGCCGATGCCGAAGAGAGCGTGCCGCGCCTGGACGAAGAACGCCGCGCCGCGCAGGCGCGCGTGCACAGCGAAGCCGCCGCAATTGCCTCGCTCGAGGCCCGGCTGCATGCGCTGCGTCAGCTCCAGGAGAACGTGCAGACCGACGGCAAGGTGCAGCCGTGGCTGGCCAAGCATGGCCTGGCCGAGCTGCCGCGCCTGTGGAAGAAGGTCCATATCGAGCCGGGCTGGGAAAACGCGCTCGAATCCGTGCTGCGCGAGAAGCTGAACGCGCTGGAAGTCTCGAACCTGGACTGGGTCAAGGCCTTCCTGTCCGACGCGCCGCCCGCCAAGCTGGCCTTCTACTCGCCGCCGCCCGCGGCCCGTCCGCTGGAAACGCCGGCGGGCCTGCGCCCGCTGATGTCGCTGGTGCAGATCACCGAGCCGGGCATCCGCGCGGTGATGCAGGACTGGCTGGCTGATATCTACGTCGCCACCGACATGGCGCAGGCGCTGGCCGCGCGCAACACGCTGCCCGACGGCGCGTCCTTCGTCGTGGCCGAAGGCCACCTGGTGGGCCGCAACGCCATCCAGATCTACGCCGCCGACTCCGAGCAATCCGGCATGCTGGCGCGCGAGCAGGAGATCGAGAACCTGCAGAAGCAGGCGCGCGCGCAGGTGCTGCTGTCGGACGAGGCCAAGACCCAGGCTGTTCGCGCCGAGGCCGCATACACCCAGGCCAGCCAGTCGCTGAGCGAGGCGCGCACGCGCGCCGAGCAGGCCACGCGCCGCGTGCATGCGCTGCAGATGGACGTGCTCAAGCTGTCGCAGGCGATGGAGCGCTACTCCGCCCGCAGCGGCCAGATCCGCGAGGAGCTGGACGAAATCAACGCGCAGATCGAAGAGCAGCGCGCCATCCGCGCCGAATCCGAAGCCAGCTTCGAGCAGCACGATGCCGCGCTGGCCGAAATGCAGGCCACGCACGAAGACCAGCAGATGGCCTTCGAAGCGCTGGACAGCAAGCTGTCTGGCGCACGCCACCAGCTGCGCGACCTCGAGCGCGCCGCGCAGGAAGCGCTCTTTGCCGAGCGCAACCTGTCGAGCCGCATCGACGAGCTGCGCCGCAATATCCAGGTGGCGGCAGACCAGGCCGAACGCATCGCCGAGTCGCTGGAAAACGCCCGCGCCGAGCTCGAAACCATCAACGAGCAGACCGCGCATACGGGGCTGCAGGAAGCACTTGAACGGCGCGCCGAGAAGGAAGAGAAGCTCACCATCGTGCGCACCGAGCTCGACGCGCTGTCGGCGCAATTGCGCCAGCACGACGAGCAGCGCCTGGCCGCCGAGCGCAGCCTGCAGCCGCTGCGCGACCGCATCACTGAACTGCAGCTCAAGGAACAGGCCGCGCGCCTGAACCAGGAGCAGTTCAGCGAGCAACTGACCACGGCCCAGGTCGACGAGACCGCGCTGGCCGACAAGCTGACCGGCGACCTGAAGCCGTCATACCTGCAGGGCGAAGTCACCCGCATCAACAATGCCATCAACGCGCTCGGCCCGGTCAATATGGCCGCGCTCGACGAGCTGGCGGCGGCGCGCGAGCGCAAGACCTTCCTCGATGCGCAGTCGGCCGACCTGAACGACGCCATCAATACGCTGGAAGACGCGATCGCCAAGATCGACCAGGAAACCCGCGCGCTGCTGCAGGGCACCTTCGACCAGGTTAACCATCATTTCGGCGAGCTGTTCCCGTCGCTGTTCGGTGGCGGCCAGGCGCGCCTGATCATGACCGGCGAAGAAATCCTCGACGCCGGCGTGCAGGTGATGGCGCAGCCCCCGGGCAAGAAGAACTCGACCATCCACCTTCTGTCGGGTGGCGAGAAGGCGCTGACCGCGATTGCGCTGGTGTTTGCCATGTTCCAGCTCAACCCGGCGCCGTTCTGCCTGCTGGACGAGGTGGACGCACCGCTGGACGACGCCAACACCGAGCGCTACGCCAATATGGTGGCGCGCATGTCGAACAAGACTCAATTCGTTTTCATCTCACATAACAAGATTGCCATGGAAATGGCTCATCAACTCATTGGCGTGACCATGCAGGAGCAGGGCGTTTCGCGTATCGTGGCCGTGGATATGGACGCGGCGGTTTCGATGGCGGAGGCAGCATGAACCTGAACATGGACCTGCAGACCGCGCTGATCGTCGCGGGCCTGGTTTTCCTGGGGCTGCTGTTCGGCTACAACCAGTGGCAGATTCGCAAGGCACGCCGTCCGCGCGAACTGAGCCCGGAAGACGACCTGCCGCCGATGCGCGAGCCGGTGGTCGGCCAGGGCACCACGCCCGAGACCGCGGCGCGCCTGCATGAAGCCAGCGCCGAACAGGCTAAGCGGCGCGAGCCGACGCTGACGCCGTCGGCGCGGGCAAGCGATGCCAACAACGCGGCCACGGCCGCCGTCGCGGCTGCGGCGGCTGCCGGTACGGCCGATGCCGACGAGGCTGTTGCCGAGGAAGTGGCAGTCGCGGCCGGCATGCCGCATCGGGATGCCGCCGCGGAAGAAGCGGAGCCGGAAGTGAAGCAGGCAGTGAAGCCCGAGCCGGCGCCGGCACCGGTGCCTGCACCCGCTCCCGCCCCCGCACCGGTGGCCGCCGTGCCCGAGGGCCAGCCCACGCCGGCCTTGATCGATCCGCTGATCGACTGCATCGTGCCGCTGCACCTGGAGCGCAAGGCTTCCGGCGACCGCATCCTGCCGCTGACCGGCCGGCTGCGCCGCGCCGGCACCAAGCAGGTCCATATCGAGGGCCTGCGCGCCGAAGCCAATGCGTGGGAGCCGGTAACCGCCGGCCACCAGTACGAAGACCTGCAGGTCGGGGCGCAGCTGGCCAACCGCGGCGGCCCGCTCAATGCGCTGGAGTTCTCGGAGTTCATCACCGCGGTCGAATCGCTGGCCGAGTCGCTGGATGCTTCCGCCGACCTGCCCGACATGACCGAGACCGTGGCCAACGCGCGCGAGCTCGACGCCTTTGCCGCCGGCTGCGACGTGCAACTCGGCGTCAACGTGATCTCCGACGGCGCGCCGTGGTCGGCCGCCTATGTGCAGAACGTGGCCACGCAGGACGGGCTGGTGCTGTCGCGCGACGGCACGCGCTTTATCCGCTACCAGGCCAATGCCGAAGGCGTGCAGCGCCCGCTGTTTACGCTGCAGTTCGGCGATACCAACTTCCTGCGCGATGACCTGACCGTCAAGGCCGGCCGCCAGATCACGCTGCTGCTCGATGTGCCGCTGGCCGACCAGGGCGCCAAGCCGTTCAAGACGGTGTGCGAGTATGGCCACACGCTGGCCCAGCGCATGGGCGCCCAGTTGGTGGACGACAACATGCGGCCGCTGACAGAGACCTCGTTCGTCGCCATCTACAACCAGCTTGAAACGCTGTACAACAAGCTGGAAGCGCGCGGCATGCCGGCCGGATCGCCGGTGGCGCTGCGCCTGTTCAGCGTCTAGCCGGAGCCTGCCATGACCGCAAAACATCGCGGCGCGCAGGCGGAAGCCTCCGCGCCCGCCGGCGGCTTGTCGCCCGCAGCCGCTGCCAAACGCGTGGCCTGGCTGCGCGATGAGATCGATCGCCACAGCCACCAGTACTACGTGCTGGACGCGCCGACCATTCCCGATGCGGAATACGATGCCCTGTTCAGCGAGCTGCAGGCGCTTGAGCTCGAGCATCCCGAGCTGCAGACGCCCGATTCGCCGACGCAGCGCGTGGGCGGAGAGCCGCTGGCGGCCTTCAACGCGGTACGCCATCGCGTGCCGATGCTGTCGCTGAACAACGGCTTTTCCGACGACGATGTGCTGAACTTCGACCGCCGCTGCGCGCAGGGCCTGGGCCGCACCGCGCCCGCCGCCGGCGAGCAGGACCTGTTCAGCGCCGCCGACGCGGTCGAGTACCACTGCGAGCTGAAGTTCGACGGCCTGGCGATGTCGCTGCGCTACGAGGACGGCCGGCTGGTGCAGGCCGCCACGCGTGGCGACGGCGAGACCGGCGAGGACGTCACCGTCAACGTGCGCACCATCAAGGCCATCCCGCTGAAGCTGCGCGGCCAGGCGCCCGCGGTGCTGGAAGTGCGCGGCGAGGTCTTCATGCACCGCCGCGACTTCGACAAGCTCAACGAACGCCAGGCCGAAGCGGGCGAGAAGACCTTCGTCAATCCGCGCAACGCCGCCG
The DNA here is from genome assembly GCA_050987995.1 of Ralstonia pickettii. GTDB lineage: Bacteria > Pseudomonadota > Gammaproteobacteria > Burkholderiales > Burkholderiaceae > Cupriavidus > Cupriavidus pickettii_B. The sequence continues at coordinate 2,455,457 of CP158803.1, read as the reverse complement.
CGGGCAGCCTGCGCCAGCTCGACCCGCGCATCACGGCGAAGCGGCCGCTGTCGTTCTTCGCCTACGGCCTGGGCGAGCTGCAGGGCGTCGACCGTCCCCCTGCGCTTGGCGCGATGCTCGACGGCTTTGCCGCGCTGGGTCTGCCGGTGTGCAAGGAGCGCGCGGTGGTGAAGGGCGCGCATGGGCTGCTGGAGTTCTACCGCGACATCGGCAAGCGCCGCGACGACCTGCCGTACGACATCGACGGCGTGGTCTACAAGGTCAATGCGCTGGCTGAGCAGGAACGCCTGGGCTTTGTCTCGCGCGCACCGCGCTTTGCGCTGGCGCACAAGTTCCCGGCGCAGGAAATGACCACCATCGTCGAGGACATCGAGGTGCAGGTCGGGCGTACCGGCGCGATCACGCCGGTGGCGCGGCTCAAGCCGGTGTTTGTCGGCGGCGTCACGGTGACCAACGCCACACTGCACAACGAGGACGAGATCCGCCGCAAGGACGTGCATATCGGCGATACCGTGATCGTGCGCCGCGCCGGCGACGTGATCCCGGAAGTGGTCGCCGTGGTGACCGAACGCCGCCCCGACGATGCGCGCGCGTTCGTGATGCCAACTACCTGCCCGGTCTGCGGCTCGCATATTGAAAAGCTGGAAGACGAGGCCATTGCGCGCTGCACCGGCGGGCTGATCTGCGCGGCGCAGCGCAAGCAGTCGCTGCTGCATTTCGCGCAGCGGCGCGCGATGGATATCGAAGGGCTGGGGGACAAGCTGGTCGAGCAGTTGGTCGACCAGGGCATCGTGCGCACGCCGGCCGATCTGTACAAGCTGGGCGTGGCGAAGCTGGCGGCGCTGGAGCGCATGGCCGACAAGTCCGCGGCCAACCTCGTGACGGCGATCGACAAGTCGCGCGAGACCACCATGAACCGCTTTATCTTCGCGCTCGGCATCCGCCATGTGGGCGAGGCCACGGCTAAGGATCTCGCCAAGCATTTCGGCAAGCTGGATGCGCTGATGGTGGCCGACGAGGCGGCGCTGCTGGAAGTGAACGACGTGGGCCCGGTGGTGGCGCAGTCGATCGCGCATTTCCTTGCCGAGCCGCATAACGTCGAGGTCATCGAACAGCTGCGCGCCGCAGGGGTACACTGGACGGAAAGCGAGCCGGTGGCAAAAGCCCCCGCGCCGCTGTCGGGCAAGACCTTCGTGCTGACCGGCACGCTGCCCAATATGTCGCGCGAGGACGCCAAGGAAATGCTGGAGGCCGCCGGCGCCAAGGTCGCGGGTTCGGTTTCAAAGAAGACCGACTACGTGGTGGCCGGCGCCGAGGCCGGCAGCAAGCTGGACAAGGCCGAGGCGCTGGGCGTGCCGGTGCTGGATGAGGCCGGCATGCTGGCTTTGCTGGCGGAAGTCGGTGCCGCGCCAAAACAGGATTAAACGGGGAATACTGCCATGATCCGCGAGATTCTCAAGATGGGCGATCCGCGCCTGCTGCAGGTGGCGCGGCCGGTGGAGCGCTTCAATACGCCTGAATTGCGCACGCTGATCGACGACATGTTCGACACCATGGACCACGCCAATGGCGCAGGCCTGGCGGCACCGCAGATCGGCGTGGGGCTGCAGGTGGTGATCTTCGGCTTCGACCGCAATCCGCGTTATCCGGATGCGCCTACCGTGCCCAAGACGGTGCTGATCAATCCGGTACTGGAGATGCAGTCGGAGGAGATGGAAGACGGGTGGGAAGGGTGCCTGTCGGTGCCGGGGCTGCGGGGTGTGGTGCCGCGGCATTTGCGGCTGAAGTACAGTGGTTATGACCTGATGGGCAACCGCTTTGAGCGCGTGGCGGAAAGCTTCCATGCGCGCGTGGTGCAGCATGAGTGCGACCACCTGCAGGGGATTCTTTATCCGATGCGGATCAAGGATTTCACGCGGTTTGGGTTTACGGAGATCTTGTTCCCTGAGCTGCCGCCGAACAGCGACGACTGACGGGCCAGATAAGGCTTCGACGACACGGGCTCTCTCGGGCGGAAAGTGTTGACTGGGAATTGCATCTGGTCGCTGCTCGACGGCTCGCGCTGCTGGTGACGTGTTGTCGTCGGTCAACCGCTCTGTTCCGCCCCCCTGGGCGGGTCACTTTTGTCCGAGCGACAAAAGTAACCAAAAACGCGTCGCCTGGGCGGCTGGCCTGATCAATTTGGCGGCGTTGGTGGTTCGGGCGGAGGTGATTTCCGTTCTATGTGGTCAGCCGTTCGACCCTGCTACGCCATGTGAGTCAGGGACGGTGCCTGTGAATCGGCTTTTGAACGATCCCCATGCAGGGTGTAGGCCGCCTGCTGACGGCGGTATTGGTGGGACGCCTTCGGCTGCGCTACGCGCGGCTCCTAGTCGGGGGCGAGGCGTTTGGGCAGTGAAGCTGTGCGGCAGCCTTTGAAGCAGGAATTAGCACCCCGACGCCGCGCGCAGCGCAGCCGTAGGCGTTGACGCGATACTCGCTGTTAGCAGGCGGCCTACGCCCGGCATGGGGATCGTTCAAAAGCCGGTCTTCGCCAGGCACCCACACTCACTCACATGGCGTAGCAGGGTCGAACGGGCAACCACGCCTCACGGAAACCAAAGCCGCCCTTATGAGCGGAAGCGTCAAATTGATTAAGGCCAGCCGCCCAGGCGACGCGCTTTTGGTTACTTTTGTCGCTCGGACAAAAGTGACCCGCCCAGGAGGGCGGAACAGAACGGTTGACCGACGACAACATGTCACCAGTAGCGCGAGCCGTCGAGCATCAAACAAGATGCAAAACCGCTGCGCCCCCCCAACAACGACCCAATGAAAACCGCATCGAAAGGCCATCAAGCATCGTCAAGCGGGGGCCGCAACACTGCTCGAAGGGCGAGCGATGCAAGCAATGGGTATTCGCATGGAGCGACGGTGCTTAACTGAACGGCATTAGCGCGCTAGCGGGGCCTTTCACGCGGCCTGTGGATACAGGCCATGGACGCGGCCAAACAAGCGTGCCAGGCCGAACAGAATGTCGGTGCACGGGGTCGCGATGCCCAGCCGTTCGCCGATCTCCCGTACTACACCGACGATGCCGTCGAGCTCGATGGCACGACCGGCATCGGCATCCTGCAGCATCGACGTGCGGAAGGCGCCCAGCCTGGCGGTGACTTCGTGGCGGTCCTCCGGGCTTTGGGTGATCGGGCAGCCGATGCGTGCGCCGATCGCCTGCGCCTCCGCCATCGCGGCGGAGCAGAAGCCTCGAACCAGCGGGTCCGCGAGGATGCGGTCGCCGGTCGCGCCGGTGATGGCGCTGACCGGATTCATGGTCATGTTGCCCCACAGCTTGTACCAGATGTCGAAGCGGATATCGGTCGAGTGCGTGGCGTCGAAGCCCGCCTCCGACAGCAGGTCCACGATGCGCTGCACGCGTTCGCTCGTCCCACCCACCGGCTCGCCGACGATCAGACCCTGGCCTAGCTTGTGCTGGACCAGCCCCGGCTCGGACACCGAGGTGCTGGCATGAACTACACAGCCGATCACCTGTTCGAGGGAAGGGTGGCGTTGACCTCCCCCGTCGGATCGACGCTGCGCAGCGTCTCGGGAAATCCCGCCACGCCGCGGCAGAACCACCACGGCACGCCGTTCATCGCCGGCATCACCAGCGTCGCGGGCCCGATCAGCGGACCGATGCCGCGCAAGACCTGCGCCAATGCCGGCCCCTTTACCGCAATGACGACAAGGTCCTGGACGCCCAGCTCGCCGGCGTGCTCGCTCGCCGCGGCGAGCTCTGATTGCAGCAGCCCCTGCGCGGTGTTCAGGCGCCAGCCGTGCGCGCGCAGCGCCTCAAGCGTCGCGCCCCGCGCCAGCGCGCTCACCTGCGCGTGTCCGGCCGCAGCCAGCTTCGCGCCGATGAAGCCGCCGATGGCGCCCGCACCAACGATGCATACTCGCGTCATGTTGTCATCTCCTTTGCCTTGCGGACGGCGCGCCTCCCGCGAAGGCAGTGTGGGCCAATGACCGCGCAGAGGCAAGGATCGTGTGTTGCGGCGCCGTCAATCCAGCGTCACGCCGGCCTTGCGGACCAGTTCCGCGTAACGTGCCTGCTCGCGCGCGAACAGCGCTGCGGCCGCCTCAGGGGTCGAGGGGCGAAGGATGTTTTCCTGCTCGGCCATGGCCTTCTTCACCTCCGGTGAAGTCCAGGCGGCCACGATGCCATCGTGCAGTCGCTTCACTTGCGCCGTGGCAAGCCCGGCCGGTCCGATCGCGGCAAGCCAGCCGCCCACGGTCACGTTGAGACCCTGCTCCTGGAGCGTCGGAAGGTTCGGCAGCGAAGGCACGCGCGTGGCGCCGGTCGCTGCCACGGCACGCAAGGTGCCGGCCTTGAGGTGCGGCTGTACGGCGGGCACGGCCAGCACGCCGAAATCGACCTGTCCGCCGATCAGGTCGGTGATCATCGCCCCCACCCCCTTGTAGGGAATGTGGCGGGCCTTCAGCCCGGCGGCATCCACGAACATCTCGGCAGCCAGGTGGAGGATCGTGCCGTTACCGGAGGAGGCGAAGTTGTAATGGTCAGGTTTCGCCCGGATCAGAGCCACCAGCTCCCTGGCGTTCCCGGCTGGCAGCCGGTTGGGATTGACCACGAGCACGAACGGCGTCTCGGCCAGTATCGCGATCGGCGTGATGTCTTTCAGGCTGTCGTATGGCATCTTCTTGTAGACGGCCGGATTGACGACGTGGTTGTTTGAGACAAAGGCGATGGTATTGCCGTCCGGCGCCGCCTTGACCAGCTGCTGCGTGCCGATGATGCCGCCGGAGCCCGGCAGGTCCTCCACCACGACGGGGCGTCCCAGCGCCTTGCTCATCGCGTACTGCGCGGAGCGGACCATCACGTCCTGCCCCGAGCCGGCACTTGCGGGAACGATGACGCGCAAGGGGCTGCCTTGCGCTGACACATGACCTGGCAGCGCGAGCAGCGCCGCGGAGGCGGCCAGGCCGCCAATGAAATGACGTCGATGAATCGATGGCATGCTTGTCTCCTGAATATTTTCTGGTTGCTGTGGCCGCGCTATTGGTCGAATGCGGCGCGCAACTGTTCGAAACTCGTAATGCGACCGGCGATGGCACTTGCCGCCACCGTGGCCGGGCTCGCCAGCCACACCTTGCCGGGACCGGAGCGGCCGGGGAAATTGCGGTTGATGGAGCTGATGGTGACCTGTTCGGCGCGCTCGGAAACGCCTGGTCCGGCATTGACGCAGGCGCCGCAGCCAGGCTCGATCAGCTCCACGCCAGCCCGGGCGAACACGTCGAGCATGCCCTGCTGCACGCAGAAGTCGCGCACGTCCTGGCTGCCGAACTGGAGGATAAAACGCACCCCCGGTGCCACCTTCATGCCGCGTTCGACGGCCCAGGCCAGCACTTCATGGCAGTGGCGCAGGTCCTCCCGCTTGCCGCCCGTACATGAACCGCCGTAGGCGATGTCGATGCCAACAGGCTGGTCGAGTTCGGCAACGCTCAAGCCGCTGCCCGGGTCACCGGGCCGGGCCAGCATCGGCTGCAGCGCTGCGCAGTCGATCTCGATCGTGTGCGCGACCTCGGCTTCCTCGTCGCTGCGCATCCAGGACTCGATCTGGAAATCGATGCCACGGCGTTCGCGCAGGAATCGGCGCGTCTCCTCGTCGGGCGCGACCAGGCCCGTGATGCCACCCATTTCCGCCACCATGTTGGTCAAGGTTGCGCGCTCATCGGTTGGCAGTCCAGCCAGCGCCTCGCCGGTGTACTCGAAGACTTGCCCGATGGCGTGGCCATCGCGAACGTAAGGCGTGCGTAGCAGGTGGAGGGCGATATCCTTGGCTTCAACGCCGATGGGCAGGCGACCAGTCAGCCGGACTCGACAGGTCCTGGGTACCCGCATCGGGACCTCGCCCGTCATCCAGGCAGTAGCCATTTCAGTGGAGCCCGCACCGAAGGCAAACGCGCCGAGCGCGCCGCAATGCGGCGTATGCGAGTCGGTGCCAATGGCCACTTGCCCGGGCAGGACGTAACGCTCGGCCATGATCGAGTGGCTGATGCCCTCGGAACCCTCGCGGTCTTGCAGGAAACCGTGCAGCTTCAGGCCGTGCTGCTCGCAGAAGCGCTGCTGGACTTTCGCCATGGCTTGCGCCAGATCGAGCAAGCCCAGCTTGCGGCGCTCGGGCGGCATGCTGCGATGGATGAAGGTCAGATGGTCCGAGAAGAAGACGATCGAGGCTGGGTCGTGGAGCACCACCCGGCCAGCCATTTCACGCTCCAGGGCGACAATGGCGAGCGGTGAGCTGTATTCGTGCGCATAGCGCCAGTCGACCCTTGCGAACACGGGATCGCCGGGGCGCACCGGCTGGCCACCGCTGCCGCGGGCAATGATCTTCTCCGCGTAGGTCATTGGCCTCGGTCCACTGGACTGGGCTGCAGGCGCCCAACCCTGCTTGCGCGCCCGCATCAGATTGAACAAGCCGCCCCGGCGGATCAGTTCGGCAGTCAGTTCATCCTCACCATGAGTGAACTCCTCGATTGGAATTGACTCGCCGCGGCGAATGCGGTCGATCAGGCCGAAATCGGTCGAGGTCAGGATGCCGAGATTGCGGCAATTCTGGCGGTAGATCCGCTCGAAGCTCTCTGCGATGACCAGGCGGATTCCAGCACACCACTCGGCATAGGGGCTGGCTTCGCGCGATGACCCTTTGCCATAGCGCCGCCCTGCGACGGTGACGGCGAAGCCGCCTGCCCTGACGCTGCCAGCGGCAACCGGAAGGGCTTCCCCGCACTTCAGGCCAAGATAGGGAAAATCGCCCAGCTTTTCATCGTAGTGGTAACAGATCCAGGCCGGGGTGATCTCGTCGGTGGAGACGTCCGTGCGTAGCGGCAGCGCCGCTTCGAGCGAAACGTCCTGGCCGGCGAGTTGCCGCTTCACGACTTGCGCATCCTGCGACAGGAAGAGAATGCGGCCGTTGAAGCGCAGGCGGTGGGGAACAGTAGACAACAGCGCTCTCCTTTCATAAGTTAAAGTACTGTGACTTGCCTGGTATTCTTGTTTCCGCCCTCAATTACAACAAGTTAGCGCTCCTGAGTCGTTATAAGTTAAACTAATGTCACCCCTGCCGCTCACAGCCTTGCGCGCGTTCGAGAAAGTCGCCGAACACCTCAGCTTCACCCGCGCCGCCGAGGCCCTGCATGTCTCGCAGAGCGCGGTCAGCCAGCAGGTGTCCCAGCTTGAAGAACGCGTAGGCAAGCGCCTGGTGGAACGCAGCGGCCGGACATTGCGGCTCACGCCACATGGGGAGTTGCTGGCTGCGGCTTGCCAGCGCAGTTTCACTGCGCTGGAACGTGTGCTGCAGCAGATTTCGCGCGGCGGCAGTCAGGCGTTGCAGTTCAAGGTGCCACCCACGTTTGCGATGAAGTGGCTGATGCCCCGTCTGCCCGGATTCCAGGTACTCCACCCCCAGCTGGAGCTGCACATCAACACCAGCGTGCAGCCCGTGGACTTTGAGTCGGAGGATGTCGACATCGGGATGCAGCGTGCGGTGCAGCCGGATCCGGGGCTGCATGCCATCTCCGTCATGGATGAAACCGGCATCCTGGTCTGCTCGCCGCGACTGTGGGGCAAGCGCAAGCCGCGGCTGGCCGAACTGAAGGCGATGACGCTCCTTCTGAGCGCCAACCGTCGCGACGACTGGCCGCTCTGGCTCAGGCTGATGGGCGTGCCGGACTTGCAGCCGGCAAACCAGATCGAGTTCAGTTTCTCGCTGTTGATGTACCAGGCCGCGCTCGAGGGCCTGGGTATCTGCATTGCGCAGCCGGAATTCGTGGAAAGAGATCTCGCCTCGGGCCAACTCATCGCACCGTTCCCCGAAATGGTTTCGACGGGACGGAGGCACTTCCTCGTCTGTCCGGAGCGGCGACGTCACGATCCCGCTGTGGCGCGCTTTTTCTCCTGGATACAGTCGGGGGCCGAGGCGCGGCCGGCAGGACGTGTGCGCTGACAGCGCAAACCGCGGGCGTGGGTGCCTGAGGTTGCCGTTGCCGTTCCCGCCCCGGAGGGGTATTCGCGGGAACGACGGTGGCTTAACTGAATGGCATCAGGCCTCGACGGCCGCCTTATTCATCAAAACTTCTCAAACTGCCCCAGGAATCTCCACTTGCCCGGCGGCAGATCCCCCAGCACCACGCGCCCCATCCGCACGCGCTTCAGGCCAACCACTTCCAGCCCGACCTGCTCGCACATGCGCCGGATCTGGCGCTTGCGGCCTTCGCGCAGCACGAAGCGCAACTGCTCCTCATTCTGCCAGCTCACCTTCGCCGGCTTCAGCGGCACGCCGTCCAGCGAAAGGCCGTGGCGTAGCAGCTCGAGATCGTCGGCAGGGAATTCCGCGCTGATGTTGCGCTCGACCACACCCTGGGGCGAATGCCACACCACCCGCACCAGGTATTCCTTTTCGACGGTCGAATCCTCGCCGATCAGCGCGCGCGCCACGCGGCCGTCCTGCGTCAGCACCAGCAGCCCGGTCGAGTCGATATCGAGACGGCCCGCCGGGGCCAGGCTCTTGCGCTGCCACGGGGCAAAGCGCTTGCGCGTGGGATCGCCTTCCCACTGGTTCTCGGGGGTGAACAGCACCGCGGCCGGCTCGTAGCCATCCTCGGCCTGGCCGGAGACATAGCCGACCGGCTTGTTGAGCAGCACCGTGACGCGCTCGCCCTGTTCGGAGCGCGCTTCCTGCATGATTTCGATCTCGGCGTCCGGACGGATGCGGCTGCCCAGCTCGGTCACCGGCTTGCCGTCGACCAGCACCCAGCCACGCGGAATCCATTCGTCGGCTTCGCGGCGTGAGCACAGGCCGAGTTCCGACATGCGCTTGGACAGGCGCACCAGGCCGTCGTCGTGGCCGGCTTCGTCGCGGACGGCCGCGGGTTTTTCCGCGCGCGGGGCCGGAGCCTGCGGGCGGGGCGTGCCGGCGGGGCGGATGCGGTCCGCGGCGTCGCTGAAGCGCCGCGCCGGGGCGGTGCCTTCGCGGCGGCGTTCGCCGGCGGGGGCAGGGCGGCGGGCGCGGCTGTCGTCTTCGCCGTAGCGGCGGGGGCGCGCATCGCCGCCTTCAAAGCGGCGCGGCGGGCGGGCCTCGCCCCGGTCGTCGCCAGTGCGGCGCGGGCGGTTGTCGTCATCACCGAAGCGGCGCGGACGCGAATCGGCACCTTCAAAGCGGCGCGGAGGACGCGCGTCGCCACCTTCAAAACGGCGCGGCGGCCGCGCATCGCCACCTTCAAAGCGGCGCGGCGGACGTGCCTCGCCCCGGTCGTCGCCAGCGCGGCGCGGACGGTTCTCATCGTCGCCGAAACGGCGCGGCGGGCGCGATTCCCCGCCCTCGAAGCGGCGCGGGCGCGCTTCGCCACGATCGTCGCCAGCACGGCGCGGACGGTTCTCGTCGTCGCCAAAACGGCGCGGCGGACGCGATTCCCCGCCCTCGAAACGGCGCGGGCGGGCTTCGCCACGATCGTCGCCGTAGCGGCGCGGACGGTTCTCGTCGTCGCCAACGCGGCGCGGCGGACGCGACTCACCGCCTTCAAAACGGCGTGGCGGGCGTGATTCACCACCTTCAAAGCGGCGCGGACGTGCTTCGCCACGATCTTCGCAGTAGCCGCGCGGACGGTTTTCGTCGTCGCCAAAACGACGCGGCGGACGCGATTCCCCACCTTCAAAGCGGCGCGGGCGCGCTTCGCCGCGATCGTCGCCATAACGGCGCGCACGGTTCTCGTCATCGCCAGCGCGGCGCGGCCGCGCCTGGCGTTCGCCGTCAGCGGGTCGCGGCGCGCGCGGCTTGCGCGGCTCGCCGGCACCGGCCTGCGCCTCGCCCTGTGCCGGCCGCCCGGAGGTCTTGCCGCCGGTGCGCTGCTGCGCGCGCTTGATGCCCTCGGCCACGGACTGTACGCGCTTGCGGTTCAGGTCGGACACGCGCACGGGGCGGGTGCCGCTCTTGCGCGCGGCCGTGCCGGTGTCGCCTGCGGCCTTGATGCCGAGCGTCTTGCGCTTCGGCGAATTGCTGTCGGTCATATCGTTGATGCTGCCCGCCCGCCTCAGATGGCGAGGGCGGCGAGCAAGTCCTGTTCAAGCTGAATCTGCAATCGGTTGTCGGCAGCAAGACGGCTGCCGTCGACCAGGAACACGTCTTCGACGCGTTCGCCCAGGGTGTTGATGCGTGCCGTATGCACGGACACGCGATGCCGTGCCAGTACGCGGGCGATGGCGTACAGCAGGCCGGTGCGGTCGTTGGCGGACAGCGACAGCAGGTAATACTGGCCGCGCTCGTCCGGGCGCAGGTCCACGCGCGGCTTGATCGGGAAGCTGCGCGACTGGCGCGACAGCCGTCCCTGCGTGGGGTCGGGCAGGGCGCCCTGCTGGCGCAGCCGCTCGCACACCTCGTGCTCGACCAGCGCGATGATGTCGCGGTAGCTGCCACCGTCGCCGGCCATGCCGGGATCGGTGACCTGGAACGTATCCAGCGCGTAGCCGTGGCGCGTGGTGTGGATCTTGGCGTCCTGGATCGAGAACGCCTTGCGCTCGAAGTAGCCGCAGATGCGCGCGAACAGGTCGGGCTGGTCCTTGACGTAGACCGCCACCTGCAGGCCTTCGCCGGCCGGGGAGACGCGCGCCTTGACCACCGGCGTCGGGCTGTCCACCTTGTCGTACAGGTGGCGCGTCAGCCAGGCTATATCGTGCGAATCATGGCGCAGGAAGAAGGCCACGTCGAGCTGTGCCCACAGCTTCTTGCCCAGCTCCGGGTCGAACGCTTTCAGGCGCAGCTGCGAGATGGTCTCTTCCTTGCGCTGCGACCACAGCGAATGGGAGTCGACCTTGGCCCCGCCGAGCACGCGCAGCGTGATGCGGTACAGGTCTTCCAGCAGCTTGCCCTTCCACGCGTTCCACACCTTGGGGCTGGTGCCGCGAACGTCGGCCACGGTCAGCAGATACAGCGCGGTCAGGTAGCGTTCGCTGCCGACCACGCGCGCAAAGGCGTGCACCACGTCCGGATCGGTCAGGTCCTGCTTCTGCGCCACGTGGCTCATGGTCAGGTGATGCTCGACCAGCCAGCTGATCAGGTCGGCGTCCTCGCGCGCGATTCCGTGCTGCTTGCAGAAGCGGCGCGCATCGTGCGTGCCGAGCTTGGAGTGGTCGCCGCCGCGGCCCTTGGCGATGTCGTGGAACAGCGCCGCCACCGACAGCACCCACGGCTTGTCGAAGCTCGCCATCAGCTGGCTGCAGAACGGGAACTCGTGCGTGTGCTCGACGATGGCGAAGCGGCGAATGTTGCGCACCACCATCAGGATGTGCTGGTCCACGGTGTAGACGTGGAACAGGTCGTGCTGCATCTGGCCGACGATGCGCCGGAAGTTGATCAGGTAGCGGCCCAGCACGCTGGTCTGATTCATCTGCCGCAGCGCATGGGTGATGCCTTGCGGCTCCTGCACGATGGCCAGGAACAGGCGCCGGTTTTCCGGATCCCTGCGCCAGCTCGCGGTCATCACGGTGCGGGCGTTGTACAGCCCGCGCAACGTGCGCGGTGACAGGCCCTTCACGCCGGGCGTGCGCTCGTACAGCAGGAAAGTCTCCAGGATCGCGTGCGGGTCGCGCTCGTAAACATCGTCGCTGGTGATTTCCAGCATGCCCTGGCGCTCGACAAAGCGTTCGTTGAGCACGCGCGTGACCTGCGACTCGCTCGGGAACAGCATCGCCTCGATATTGAGCAGCAGCACGCTGTTGAGCTGCGTCACCGCCTTGGCCGCCCAGTAATACCGGCGCATCAGCTGTTCGCTGGCGCGCTTGTTGGCGTTCTGGCGGTAGCCGAAGGATTCGGCCAGCGCGGTCTGCAGGTCGAACACCAGCACGTCCTGGCGCCGGCCCGCCACCAGGTGCAGGCGCGCGCGGATGGTCTTGAGCAGCCGCTCGTTGCGCGCCAGTTCCTGCGCTTCGCGGCGCGTCAGCAGGTCCCTCTCGAACAGCTCTTTCCAGCTGCCGCCCAGGCCCGCGGCCTTGGTCATCCACAGGATCACCTGCAGGTCGCGCAGGCCGCCGGGGCTTTCCTTGCAGTTGGGCTCGAGCGAGTAGGGCGTGTCCTGGTACTTGGCGTGGCGCTGGCGCATTTCCAGCAGCTTGGCCTGGAAGTACGCGGCGGGGTCCATGTCGGCCAGATAGCGCGTGCGCAGCGAATCGAACAGCTTGCGGTTGCCGGTCAGCAATCGCGCTTCCAGCAGCGAGGTCTGGATGGTGACGTCCTGGCGCGATTCGCGGATGCAGTCGTCCACCGTGCGCACCGAGGAGCCGATCTCCAGGCCCAGGTCCCAGCACAGGCCGATAAAGCGCTCCAGGCGGCCGGCGGTGTCGCGGTCGGGCTCGCCCGGCAGCAACAGCAGCACGTCGACGTCCGAGTACGGGAACAGCTCGCCGCGGCCGTAGCCGCCCACTGCCACCAGCGCCGCGCCGGCGGGCATCTGCAGCCCGCGCCACGCCTCCACCAGCGCGGCGTCGACGGCGCGGCGCAGGCGCGTGATCAGCGTGCCGACGTTGGCGGTGATGTTGAAGTCGGCAAACAGTGCCTGCTTGTCGACTTTGAGTTGGTCGCGCACGCGCGCGGCCAACAGCAGTTCCGGCGTGGTGTCCATGGAGATGGCGGGATGGTTCGTGGGCACGGCTGGAAAAACAAGGGCGCCGTCAGGCGCCCTGGCTCGGGTGCGACCTCAGGCCGCGACAGATTCGGTGATAAAGGCTGGCGGCGCCGGGGTGCCGGCCGAGACCGTCAGCACCTCGTAGCCGGTTTCCGTAACCAGCACGGTGTGCTCCCACTGTGCCGACAGGCTGCGGTCGCGCGTCTTGACGGTCCACTGGTCGGGCATGGTGCGGATATCGCGCTTGCCGGCGTTGATCATCGGCTCGACCGTAAAGATCATGCCTGCCTTGATCTCGGTGCCGGTGCCCGGGCGGCCGTAGTGCAGGATCTGCGGATCTTCATGGAAGTTCTTGCCGATGCCGTGGCCGCAGTACTCGCGCACCACGCTGTAGCCGGCGGCTTCGGCGTGGACCTGGATGGCGTGGCCGATATCGCCCAGGCGTGCGCCGTTGCGCACCTGCGCGATGCCCTTCCACATGCACTCGTAGGTCACCTGCGCCAGGCGCTTGGCCAGGATCGAGCCCTCGCCGACGATGAACATGCGGCTGGTGTCGCCGTAGTAGCCTTCCTTGGTGATGACGGTGATGTCCAGGTTGATGGCGTCGCCGCTCTTGAGCACACGCTCGCCCGGAATGCCGTGGCAGATCACATCGTTGACCGAGGTGCAGATCGCACCGGGGAAGGGCGGGTAGCCCGGAGGCGCGTAGTTAAGCGGCGCCGGCACGGTGCCTTGCACGTCACGCATATAGGCGTGGCACAGCCGGTCCAGTTCGCCGGTGGTGACGCCCGGCTGGACAAAGGGCGTGATGTAGTCGAGGACTTCGGAGGCAAGGCGGCAAGCCACGCGCATCTGGGCGATGTCTTCGGCGGTGTTCAGGTGAATGCTCATGCTGCGTCGCCAAAAAAGTGAAGGCGAGGCCACTGGCCGCGCCGGAATCGGGAGATCAATGTGGGATTATCGCACCATCGGGGCCAGATCGCAGCTTGTGCGCGGGCGGGTTTCCGGCGGGTTTTGCGTAGGGTCCCCCCAAGCGGTGGGTTTCCGGGCGGCTTGAGCGAGGTGCGTTTTTGTTGCTACAATAGCGAGCTGATCTGATTGCGGTGCAGCATTGCAACCGCCAGGTCGGTATTTTGCAGCACGCTGCTGCGCTGTTTTGAAATCGCTGGCCCGCCTATCCGGGGTGTTCCTTTTCAGGAATGTCGGGGCGGGCTTCAGACCTAACCCTTTGGAGAATCACATGTCCGTTACCATGCGCGAAATGCTGGAAGCCGGTTGCCACTTCGGCCACCAGACCCGCTTCTGGAACCCGAAGATGGCCCCCTTCATCTTCGGCCATCGCAACAAGATCCACATCATCAACCTCGAAAAGACGTTGCCGATGTTCCAGGACGCAATGAAATACGTGCGTCAGCTGGCAGCCAATCGCGGCACCATCCTTTTCGTGGGCACCAAGCGCCAGTCGCGCGAAATCCTGGCTGAAGAAGCCGGCCGCGCCGGCATGCCCTACGTCGACGCCCGCTGGCTCGGCGGCATGCTGACCAACTTCAAGACGGTCAAGACCTCGATCAAGCGCCTGAAGGACATGGAAGCCGCCAAGGAAGCCGGTGCGCTGGACACCATGAGCAAGAAGGAAGCGCTGATGTTCGAGCGCGAGATGCTCAAGCTGGAAAAGTCGATCGGCGGCATCAAGGACATGGGCGGCGTGCCTGACGCGATTTTCGTGGTCGACGTCGGCTACCACAAGATTGCCGTGACCGAAGCCAACAAGCTGGGCGTGCCCGTGATCGGCGTGGTTGATACCAACCACTCGCCGGAAGGCATCGACTACGTGATCCCGGGCAACGACGACTCGAGCAAGGCCGTGGCCCTGTACGTGCGCGGCGTGGCTGACGCGATCCTGGAAGGCCGTGCCAACGCGGTGCAGGAAGTGGTTGAAGCCGCTCGCGGCGACGACGAATTCGTCGAAGTGCAGGAAGGCTGATCGCCCGCCGCCCCGTTGCCGGAAAGGAACCGCTAGCGCGCATCGTCATCAGACAGACAAGCAACGCTTGCCGCCCGCAACGACGGGCTGCGCGCAGGCCGAAAAGCCGGGGTACTCCGGCAGCAGGGCAAGAAGAAGGGGGCACATCTGGCGCCCCCTTTTTTTAAATTTGAATTGTTGTCATCCGCCGCAGGCAGTATCTGCCGCGGGTGTGCTGTAGACCCACCGACCGGGTGCCGCAGGCGACTGCCGGCAGCCGGCGCGAACCATTCAAGGAGTGACAAATGGCGGCAATTACCGCAAGCATGGTTGCAGAACTGCGCGCGAAGACCGACGCGCCGATGATGGAATGCAAGAAGGCCCTGACCGAGGCCGACGGCGACCTGAACAAGGCTGAAGAACTGCTGCGCGTCAAGCTGGGCAACAAGGCCAGCAAGGCCGCCTCGCGCGTGACCGCCGAAGGCGTAGTCGCTTCGTTCATCGACGGCACCACCGGCGTGCTGGTCGAACTGAACTGCGAGACCGATTTCGTCTCCAAGAACGACGACTTCCTGGCTTTCTCCGCCAAGGTTGCCGAACTGATCGCCAAGCAGAACCCGGCCGACGTGGCCGCCCTGTCGGCGCTGGAAATCGACGGCGTGAGCGTTGAAGCCACCCGCACGGCCCTGATCGGCAAGATCGGCGAGAACCTGACGGTCCGCCGCTTTGTCCGTTACGCCGACGGCGGCAAGCTGGTTTCGTACCTGCACGGCACCCGTATCGGCGTGATGGTCGAGTTCGACGGCGATGAAGCCGCCGCCAAGGACGTGGCCATGCACGTGGCCGCCATGAAGCCGGTGTCGCTGTCCGCCGACCAGGTTCCCGCCGACCTGATCGCCAAGGAGCGCAGCATCGCCGAGCAGAAGGCTGCCGAGTCGGGCAAGCCGGCCGAGATCGTCGCCAAGATGGTCGAGGGTTCGGTGCAGAAGTACCTGAAGGAAGTGTCGCTGTTCAACCAGCCGTTCGTGAAGAACGACAAGCAGACCGTCGAGCAGATGCTCAAGGCTGCCAACACGACCGTGAAGGGCTTTACCCTCTATGTCGTGGGCGAAGGCATCGAAAAGAAGCAGGACGACTTCGCTGCCGAAGTGGCCGCCCAGGTGGCCGCTGCCCAGAAGGGCTGATGATCGGGGCGCCGTGGACTGCCCGTTGCGGGCGGTCCGGGCGCTTATAATGCCGCAGGGGCGCCGCAAGGTGCCCCTCTGCATAAGTAGTGAAGCCCGGCCGGTGCCGCGCTGCACTGCAGCAGTCAGTTTTCGCGGTGGTCCGCCAGCAGGCTGGGCCACCCCGAAAACCGGCTTTCTTCCGCCGGCGGCGCGCGATCCGTGCCGCCGGTGCCAAAAACATACGTCTCATTTGCGTCCCAAACGAGCGACTTGCTCCTGTCCGAGGGTGAACATGCCAGCCTACAAGCGCGTCCTTCTGAAACTGTCCGGTGAAGCCCTCATGGGCGAAGATGCCTTCGGCATCAACCGCTCCACCATCGAAGCGATGGTGAACGACATTGCCGAGATCGTTAAGCTCGGTGTGCAGGTCGCGGTGGTCATCGGCGGCGGCAACATCTTCCGCGGCGTCGCGGGCGGCGCGGCCGGCATGGACCGCGCCACGGCCGACTACATGGGCATGCTGGCCACCATGATGAACGCGCTGGCGCTGCAGGACGCGATGCGCCACGCCAATATCGAAGGCCGCGTGCAGTCCGCGCTGCGCATGGACCAGGTGGTCGAGCCCTATATCCGCCCGCGCGCGATCCGCCAGCTCGAAGAGGGCAAGGTGGTGATCTTCGCCGCCGGCACCGGCAACCCGTTCTTCACCACCGACACCGCCGCCGCCCTGCGTGGCTCGGAAATCGGTGCCGAGGTCGTGCTCAAGGCGACCAAGGTGGACGGCGTGTACACCGCCGACCCGAAGAAAGACCCGAGCGCCACGCGCTACACCACCATCAGCTTCGACGAGGCCATCTCGCGCAATCTGCAAGTGATGGACGCCACCGCCTTCGCGCTGTGCCGCGACCAGAAGCTGCCGATCAGGGTGTTCTCGATCGTCAAGCCGGGCGCGCTCAAGCGCATCATCCTGGGCGAGGACGAAGGTACGCTTGTGCACGTCTGAGGCAGGGCGCCAGACGCCGGGCTGCTGGTATCTGGCCGGGCAAAGAGTAGAATGAATCATTTTCCGATCCCGGTCCGCGGGATCATGGTTGGTTGATTTCCGGAGGTAAAAATGAGCGTCGCCGACACTAAGAAGAGCGCCGAGCAGAAAATGCAGAGGTCGATCGAAGCCTTCAAGGCCGATCTGGCCAAGATCCGCACCGGCCGTGCCCACACCGGCCTGCTCGACCACGTTCAGGTTGACTACTACGGCTCGATGGTGCCGGTCAGCCAGGTGGCGAGCGTCGGCCTGGCCGATGCCCGCACCATCACGGTGCAGCCGTGGGAAAAGAAAATGGTGGGCGCGGTCGAGAAGGCCATCCGCGACTGCGACCTGGGCCTGAACCCGTCCACCATGGGCGAAGTCATCCGTGTGCCGATGCCCGCGCTGACCGAGGAGCGCCGCAAGGAGCTGACCAAGGTCGTCAAGGGCGAGGCCGAGGGCGCCAAGATCGCCGTGCGCAACCTGCGCCGCGATGCCAACGAGCAGTTCAAGAAGCTGGTCAAGGACAAGGCCATCTCCGAGGACGACGAGCGCCGCGGCCAGGAAGAAGTGCAGAAGCTGACCGACAAGTACGTTGCCGAGATCGACAAGATGGTCGCGGAAAAAGAGAAGGAGATCATGACGGTCTGACGCCCGTCCCGGCAACTGCCGGGGCAGTCAGCGACCGTCTGCCATCATGCAGCATATCAGCTCAACGCTCGCCGTACCCGACACCTCCTACGTGCCCCGCCACGTTGCCATCATCATGGACGGCAACGGCCGCTGGGCGACTCAGCGGCACCTGCCGCGCGTTGCCGGGCACAGCCGGGGGCTGGACGCTGTGCGCGCGGTGGTGGAAGCCTGCGCCGCCAGGGGCGTGCAGTACCTGACGCTGTTCGCATTCAGCTCCGAGAACTGGCGCCGTCCGGCGGACGAGGTCTCGTTCCTGATGCGGCTGTTCATGATGTCGCTGCGGCGCGAAGTGGTGAAGATGCACGCCAACAACATCCGGTTGCGGGTGGTGGGCGACCTGGGCCGCTTCAGCCCGCGCATCCAGCGGCTGATCAAGGATGCCGAGGCGCGCACCGCCGGCAATACCGGTCTGACCGTGACCATCGCTGCCAACTACGGCGGGCGCTGGGACCTGCTGCAGGCCATGCGCAAGATGCTGGCGCGCTCGCCCATGCTCGACCCGGAAACGATCGACGAATCCATGCTGGCGCCGCACCTGGCGATGGCCTATGCGCCGGAGCCGGACCTGTTTATCCGCACCGGCGGCGAACAGCGCATCAGCAACTTCCTGTTGTGGCAGCTCGCGTATTCCGAGCTGTATTTCACCGACGTGTACTGGCCGGATTTCGACCCCGGGGAACTGGACAAGGCCTTTGCCTCGTACCGCCAGCGCGAACGCCGTTTTGGCCGCACCAGCGCGCAACTGGTCGCGCCGGGACTATCGGGCACGGCGTAAGAACCAGTCTGCCAGGCTACTCCAACCTTTCACCGGGACTGCAGCGCATGCTCCTCACCCGCGTCATCACCGCACTGTGCCTGTTGCTGCTGATCCTGCCGATCCTGTTCCTGGCGCCGCCCGCGGGGCTGGCCGGGCTGGTGGGCGTGATCGTGCTGCTGGCCGGCTGGGAATTCGGCCGCCTGATCGGGCTGCGCGGGCCGTGGCCCTATGTCTATGCGCTGGCCTGCCTGATCGCGACCATTACCTGGCATGACCTGCCGCTGCGCCACGCCACCACCTGGCTGCTGCAAGCCGCGGTGATCTGCTGGGGCGTGGCAGTGGTGATGCTGGCGCGCGGTGTGCGCACCGCGACCCCGGCCTTCACCGCGCTGGGCGCCGTGCTCGGGCTGGTGATCCTGCCCGCGTTCGCCCATGCCACCATGATCCTGCGCGGCGCCGGCATCGGCGTGCTGCTGACCGCCGCCGTGCTGGTGTGGGCGGCCGATATCGGCGCGTATTTCACCGGCAAGGCCATCGGCCGGCGCAAGCTCGCGCCCGGCATCAGCCCGGGCAAGTCATGGGAAGGCGCCATCGGCGGCTGGCTGCTGGCGCTGGTGATCGGGCTGGCGCTGGCGGCCACGTATGCCTTTGCGCCGACCTGGTTCTCGCTGATGGGCGAGCGTGGCGGCCTCGGCTACGTGGCGGTGCTGACCACGCTGCTGGTTGCCGCCAGCGTGGTCGGCGACCTGTTCGAGTCGCTGCTCAAGCGCCAGGTGGGCAAGAAGGACAGCAGCCGTCTGCTGCCGGGCCATGGCGGCGTGCTGGACCGGATCGATGCCTTGCTGCCGGTGTTCCCGCTGGCGGCACTGATGCTGATTTTTCTCTGAAGCCTTCTCTGAAGCGGTCTGATATGCAGCGCATTACCATCCTGGGCGCCACCGGTTCCATCGGCGAAAGCACGCTGGACGTGGTCAGGCGCCACCCCGACCGCTACACGGTGCATGCGCTGACCGCCCACCGTCAGGTGCGCAAGCTGGCGGACCAGTGCATCGCGTTCCGCCCGGCCCACGCCGTGGTAGGGACCGCGGAGGCGGCCGGCGAACTGCAGGCGCTGCTGCGCGAGGCCGGCGTAAAGACCGAAGTGAGCCACGGCGAAGCCGCGCTCGAATCCGTGGCGAGCGACGCCCGCACCGATGCCGTGATGGCCGCCATCGTCGGCGCCGCCGGCCTGCGCCCGACGCTTGCCGCCGCGCGCGCCGGCAAGCGCGTGCTGCTGGCCAACAAGGAAGCGCTGGTGATGTCCGGCGGCATCTTCATGGATGCAGTGCGCGAGCACGGCGCCACGCTGCTGCCGATCGACAGCGAGCACAATGCCATCTTCCAGTGCCTGCCGGCCGACGACCCGCGCTATGGCCGCGGCGTGGCCAGGGTGCTGCTGACCGCGTCCGGCGGTCCGTTCCGCACGCGCGATCCCGCCACGCTGCACGATATCTCCCCCGACCAGGCCTGCGCCCACCCGAACTGGGTCATGGGCCGCAAGATCTCGGTCGACTCCGCCACCATGATGAACAAGGGCCTCGAGGTGATCGAGGCGCACTGGCTGTTCGGCGTGCCCGCCGAACGCATCGAGGTGCTGATCCACCCGCAGAGCATCGTGCATTCGATGGTGGCCTATACCGACGGCTCGGTGCTGGCACAGCTCGGCAATCCCGACATGCGCACGCCGATCGCTTATGGGCTTGCCTATCCGGAGCGCATCGACGCGGGCGTGTCGCCCCTGGACCTGACGCTGGCCGGTGGCCTCAGTTTCGAGAAGCCGGACCTGCTGCGCTTCCCGTGCCTTGGCCTGGCCTTCGATGCGCTGCGTGCCGGCGGGGTGGCGCCGGCGGTGCTCAATGCCGCCAATGAAGTGGCGGTCGAGGCATTCCTGGGCGGCAAAGTGCGCTTCACGGACATCGCGGGCATCGTCCGGCAGGTGCTGGAAGCCGCACCTCAAGGCGCTGCGGATTCGCTCGAAGCGGTGCTCGACGCCGACCGGCTCGCCCGCGAAGTGGCGCGCGCGGCCGTGGCGCCGCTGGCCGCAAACCGCTGATCCGGCGGGCCGGCCTGCCGCATCTGCGACAATAGCGATTGTGGCGGCCCCGGGTCCCTCGGACCCGGCGCGCCTGTCCAGCCCTCATTACCGACGCCCCGACGCCATGCAAACCGTACTCGCTTTCATCGTCGCCCTGTGCGTGCTCATCTATGTGCACGAGATGGGGCACTACCTCGCCGCCCGCGCCTGCGGCGTGAAGGTGCTGCGCTTTTCCATCGGCTTCGGGCGGCCACTGCTGCGCTGGATCTCGAAAAGCCGGGACCGCACCGAATGGACCGTGGCGGCGATCCCGCTGGGCGGCTACGTCAGGATGCTGGACGAGCGCGAGGTCGATCCCCAGCGCGACTCACCCATCGACCCGATCGACCTGCCGCGCGCCTTTAACCGCCAGCCGGTCGGCAAGCGCTTCATCATCGTGGCGGCCGGGCCGCTGGCCAATTTCCTGCTGGCGATCGTGCTGTACTTTGCGCTGTTCGCCGGCGGCATGCGCGAGCCCGCGCCGGTGGTGGCCGCGCCCGCGGCCGGCACCATGGCGGCGCAGGCCGGCGTGCGCGAAGGCGACCGGGTGCTGTCGCTGACCGCCAGCGGCCATACCGAGCCGGTGCGTTCCTGGAATGACCTGCGCATGGCCGTGTTTGCCGAGGGCTTCGGCGATGCGCGCGCGGTGCTGCGCGTGCGCAGTCCTGACGGCGCCGAGCGCGACGTCACGCTGGCGCGCCTGCCCAATACCGGCGGCAACCCCGAGCAGGACCCGCTTGCCACGCTCGGCCTGAACCTGAAAGGCGGGCCGGTGACGATCACCGAGGTGCTGCCGGATTCGGCCGCCGAGCGCGCCGGACTGAAGAAGGGCGACCGCGTGGTGGCCTGGCAGGGCAGCCCGCTGACGCAGGCCAGCGCCTTGATCAAGGCGGTGCGCAGCCAGCCGGGCCAGACCGTGACGCTGGGCATCGAGCGCGAAGGCAAGCGCCTGGACGTGCCGGTGACGCTCGATACCGCCCCGGCGCGCGACAGCGATAAGGATGCCAAGGGCGCCGCACCGGCGGCGTCAGGCAAGCTCGGCGCCGCGCTCAGCCAGGCGGTCGAGATGGAGACCGTGCGCTACCGGCCGGATCAGGCGCTGGCGCGCGCAGTGGGCCAGGTCTGGGACACCAGCGCGCTGTCGCTGAAGCTGCTGGGCAAGATGCTGGTGGGGCAGGCGTCGCTGCAGAACCTGAGCGGTCCGCTGACCGTGGCGGACTACGCGGGACGTGCCGCAAACCTCGGCCTGCAAGCGTTTATCAGCTTCCTGGCGCTGGTCAGCGTCAGCCTCGGTGTACTGAATTTGTTACCTATTCCGGTTCTGGACGGGGGGCATTTGCTGTATTATTGCGTGGAATTTTTGACTGGCCGGCCCGTCCCAGACCACTGGCAGGCAATGCTGCAGAAGGTTGGCATCGCCTGCATCTTGCTCCTGACTTCGCTCGCTTTGTTCAATGACGTCAGCCGAATGTTTCTGGCGAACGGCTAGAAACGTGTGTCGGCAAGAGGGGCGGTCGTGTCGTCGGACACCGTCGCCGGGGACGCCATTGCCACGCGCAGTCCAACGAGGCATCGGAGCGCAATCCTGGATGGAATCAAAGAGGGGATCAACATTGATCAGACATAAGCGCATTTCGCTGGGCTTGCTGGCGAGTGCCGTTATTGCAGCCTGGAGCCCGGCGGGCTGGGCTGCCGATCCGTTCGTCGTCAGGGACATCCGCGTTGAGGGCCTGCAACGCGTCGAACCGGGCACCGTGTTTGGCTACCTTCCGGTGCGCGTCGGTGAAACCTTCACCGACGACAAGGGCGCCGATGCCATCCGTGCCCTCTACAATACCGGCTTCTTCAAGGACGTGCAGATCCGCGCCGAAGACGGCGTTCTGGTGGTCCAGGTCGAAGAGCGCCCGGCCATCTCGCAGCTCGAGTTCGTCGGCATCAAGGAATTCGACAAGGACACGCTGCGCCGTTCGCTGCGCGCGGTCGGCGTGGCCGAAGCCCGTTACTACGACAAGGCACTGATCGACAAGGCCGAGCAGGAGCTCAAGCGCCAGTACGTCGCGCGCGGCTACTACGCCGCCGACGTGCAGACCACGATCACGCCGGTGGACCGTAACCGCGTCTCGGTGGTGTTCAACGTCGAAGAGGGCCCGGTCGCCAAGATCCGCCAGATCAATATCGTCGGCAACAAGGCCTTCAAGGAAGGCACGCTGCGCGACGAGATGCAGCTGTCCACGCCGAACTGGCTGTCGTGGTACACCAAGAACGACCTGTACTCGAAGCAGAAGCTGACCGCCGACCTGGAAGCGCTGCGCTCGTTCTACCTGAACCGCGGCTACCTGGAGTTCGCGATCGAATCGACCCAGGTGTCGATCACGCCGGACAAGAAGGACATCTACCTGACGCTGAACATCAAGGAAGGCGAGCAGTACAAGGTGTCCGACATCCGCCTGGCGGGCGAACTGCTTGGCAAGCAGGAGGAAATGGAAAAGCTGCTGCAGCTGAAGAAGGGCGACATCTTCTCGTCCGAAAAGCTGACGGCAAGCACCAAGTCCATCACCGACTTGCTCGGTACCTATGGCTATGCCTTCACCACCATCAATCCGCAGCCGAACATCGACCAGCAGAAGCGTGAAGTTGCGCTGACGCTGATGGTCGACCCGGGACGCCGCGTCTACGTGCGCCGCGTCAACGTGGTGGGCAACAGCAAGACCCGCGACGAAGTGGTGCGCCGCGAGATGCGCCAGATGGAAAGCTCGTGGTTCGACAGCGAGAAGCTGCAGCAGTCGCAGGCGCGTATCAACCGCACCGGCTACTTCACCGACACCAACATCACCACCGAGGACGTGCCGGGCGCGCCCGACCAGGTCGATGTGAACGTCAACGTGACCGAAAAGCCGACCGGCCAGATCAGCCTGGGCGTGGGCTTCTCGTCCACCGACAAGCTGGTGCTGCAGGCCGGCCTGCGCCAGGACAACGTGTTCGGTTCCGGTACCAGCCTGGGCCTGGACGTGAACACCGCCAAGTCGTTCCGTACCATCGCGCTGACGCAGTACGATCCGTACTTCACGGTGGACGGCATCAGCCGCTCGACCGATATCTACTACCGTACCTCGCGCCCGCTGTACTACACCGGCGACCAGGACTACAAGATCGTGTCCGCCGGCGGCGGCTTCAAGTTCGGCGTGCCGTTCTCGGAAGTCGATACGGTGTTCTTCGGCATCGGCTATGAACGGACCCAGGTGTACACCTCGGTCAACACGCCGACCCAGTACACCAACTGGCTCAATCAGATCGGCAAGAGTTCGGGCGACGGGATCAACAACTTCCCGTTCACCATCGGCTGGGCGCGCGACCGCCGCGACAGCGCGCTGGTGCCGACCAAGGGCCCGTACACCCAGGCCAACCTGGAAGTCGGCCTGCCGGGCGGCGATACGCAGTACTACCGCGCCAGCGTGCAGCAGCAGTACTTCTACCCGATCTCCAAGGCCTTTACGCTGGCACTGAACGGCGAAGTCGCCTACGGCCACGGCTACGGCAACACGCCGTTCCCGGTGTTCAAGTACTTCTACGCCGGCGGTATCGGCTCGGTGCGCGGCTACCAGACCAGCACGCTGGGCCCGAAGGACCAGAACAACAACCCCGTTGGCGGCGCCTCGAAGATGATCGGCAATATCGAATTCATCTTCCCGCTGCCGGGCTCGGGCGTGGACCGTACGCTGCGCCTGTTCACGTTCTTCGACTTCGGTAACGTCTACCAGGAAGGTGCGCCGCTGCGCTTCAGCGAGCTCAAGTACTCGACCGGCTTCGGCATGTCGTGGCTGTCGCCGATCGGCCCGCTGAAGATCAGTATGGGCTTCCCGCTCAAGCGCGACGACACCGACAAGGTCCAGCGCTTCCAGTTCCAGATCGGCACGGCATTCTGATTCTGATAAGGGATCTGTTTCATGAACACAAAATCCAAACTGGTCAAATCCCTGGGCGCCGCTGCCCTCGCCACGGCTACCATCTGCGCCGCGGCACCGGCCATGGCCCAGGAGGCGCGCATTGCCGCCGTCAATTCCGAACGCATCCTGCGCGACTCGCAGCCGGCCAAGCAGGCCCAGGTCAAGCTGGAGCAGGAGTTCTCCAAGCGCGACCGCGAACTGCAGGACATGGCCCAGAAGATCAAGGGCATGGCCGACAAGCTCGACAAGGACACGGCCGTGCTGGCCGACTCGGACCGCCAGCGCCGCCAGCGCGAAGTGGCCGACCTGGACCGCGAGTTCCAGCGCAAGCAGCGCGAGTTCCGTGAAGACCTGAACCAGCGCCGCAATGAGGAACTGGCGCAGGTGCTGGAGCGCGCCAACCGCGTGATCCGCCAGTTGGCCGAGCAGCGCAAGTACGACCTGATCGTGCAGGAAGCGGTGTACGTGAATCCGCGCATCGACATCACCGACGACGTGATGAAGCAGCTGAACGCCGGCGCCCGCTAAGCCGCACCGGTTCTCACGCTCTTTCGTCTTTCGTTTTTTTAGGAAGTACCGCCATGCAGACACCCACACTGGGTCAGCTCGCCACCGAGAACGGCGCGCAGGTTGTGGGTGATCCCGACCTGGCAATCGTTGGCCTGGCCCCCCTGGACCAGGCCGGACCGGCCGAGCTCTCGTTCCTGTCCAATCCGCTCTACCTGCAGCAGGCGCTGGATTCGAATGCCGGCGTCGTGATCGTGTCGGCGTCCGACCTCGAGCGCATCCGCGCCGAGGGCCGGGCCGACGGCCGCAACTGGCTGGTGGCGCGCAATCCCTACGTCTGCTTTGCCCGCGTGGCGCAGCGCTTTGACCGCGCCGCCAACACCGACACGCGCGTGGGCATCGACCCGCGCGCGACGGTGTCGCCGGACGCGGTGGTGCCGGCGTCGTGCTATATCGGCCCCAACGTGGTGATCGAGCGCGGCGCACGCCTGGGCGAGCGGGTGCGCATCCTGGCCAACGGCTATGTCGGCGCGCATGCCGAGATCGGCGACGATTCGCTGCTCTATGCCAACGTTTCGGTCTACCACCAGTGCGTGGTCGGCGCCCGCGCGATCCTGCACAGCGGAGTGGTGATCGGCGCCGACGGCTTTGGCTTCGCGCCGGATATCAGCGCGACCGGCGTCGAATACGTGAAGATCCCGCAGACGGGGCGCGCGGTGCTGGGCGATGACGTGGAGGTCGGCGCCAATACCGCGATCGACCGCGGCGCCATGGCCGACACCGTGATCGAAGAAGGCTGCAAGATCGACAACCAGGTCCAGATCGCACATAACGTGCGCGTCGGGGCGCATACGGTCATTGCAGGCTGCGCCGCGGTTTCGGGCAGCACGCGCATCGGCCGTTTCTGCGTGATCGGGGGCGCGGCCAACTTTGCCGGCCACCTGACCATTGCCGACCGCACCACGGTGTCCGGCGGCACCTCGATCACCAAATCCATTACCAAGCCCGGGGGCCATTTCACCAGCGTGTTCCCGTTCCTGCCGCACGGCGAGTGGGAACGCAACGCAGCCATCGTGCGCGGCCTGAGCAAGCTGCGCGAACGGGTGGTGGCGCTGGAACGTCGCCTGCGCGGGCAGTCCGCCGGGTCCCCCACATCACAAGACTAAGAGAAATCATCATGACCGCAGCCGACATCGACATTCGCAAGATCCTCAAGCTGCTGCCGCACCGCTACCCGATCCTGCTGGTCGACCGCGTGCTGGAGTTTGAACCGCAGAAGCGCATCAAGACGCTGAAGAACGTCACCATCAACGAGCCGTACTTCCAAGGCCATTTCCCCGACCAGCCCGTGATGCCGGGTGTGATGATCCTGGAAGCGCTGGCGCAGTCGGCCGGGCTGCTGACTTTCGGCGCCGACATGGAGCGCAAGGAGGGCTCGCTGTACTACTTCGTCGGCATCGACGGGGCCCGCTTCAAGCAGGTGGTGTACCCCGGCGACCAGCTGCACATGAACGTGACGGTCGAGCGCTATATCCGCGGCATCTGGAAATTCAAGGCGTTCGCCACGGTGGACGACAAGGTGGCCTGCGAGGCGGAGCTGATGTGCACCGTGAAGCAGGCCGAGTGAGGCCGAGCACGGCCCGCGGCGCCGCCGCAGGCCGTCCGCCGCGCCCCGTTTGACGGGCGCGAGCGGCCCGGACGGGAACCTTTGCCTCGCGCATGGGCCCATCCTTCACCAGACACACCAGAGGACAGACGTATGACGCAAATCCATCCCACCGCACTGGTTGACCCGAAGGCAGAGCTGGCATCCGACGTGACCGTCGGCCCGTTCTCCATCGTTGGCGCCAATGTGCGGATCGGCAGCGGTACCCGGATCGGCTCGCATACGACGGTCGAGGGCTACACCACGATCGGCGAGGGCAACCAGATCGGTCCCTATGCCTCCGTCGGCGGCGTGCCGCAGGACATGAAGTACCGCAACGAGCCGACCCGGCTCGAGATCGGCGACCGCAACACCATCCGCGAATTCACCACGATCCACACCGGCACGGTGCAGGACCGCGGCCTGACCAGCCTCGGCAACGACAACTGGATCATGGCCTACGTGCATATCGCGCATGACTGCACGGTCGGCAACAACACCGTGTTTTCCAGCAACGCGCAGATCGCCGGGCACGTTGAAGTGGGCGACTGGGCGATCCTGGGCGGCATGAGCGGCGTGCACCAGTACGTGCGCATCGGCGCCCATGCGATGCTGGGCGGCGCCTCGGCGCTGGTGCAGGACGTGCCGCCGTTCGTGATCGCCGCCAGCGACAAGAGCGGCAACAAGGCCACGCCGCACGGCGTCAACGTCGAGGGGCTGCGCCGCCGCGGCTTCGACGCGGGCCAGATCGCCGCGCTGCGCCAGGCCTACAAGCTGCTTTACAAGTCCGACCTCAGCTTTGACGAGGCGCGCAATGAGATCACCGCCTTGCTGGGCCAGTCCGATGCCGGCACCGCGGCGCCGCTGCGCGCGTTCGTCGAGTTCCTTGCCGCCACCCAGCGCGGCATCGTGCGCTGAGACCGGACCGGACATGGTCGACGCCGCGATTCGGGGCGACGTGCCCACGGGCAACGGGAGCGTAACGGGCAAGCGCGGCACCATCGCCATGGTGGCCGGAGAGGCCTCCGGCGACTTGCTGGCATCGCTGATGATGGGCGGGCTGAAGGCCCGCCTGGGCGATGCGGTCGAGTACTCCGGCATCGGCGGCCGGCGCATGATGGCGCAGGGGTTCACCTCGCGCTGGCCGATGGAAACGCTGTCGGTCAACGGCTACGTCGAGGTGCTGGGCTCGCTGCGCGAGATCCTGGCCACGCGGCGCGCGGTGCGCGACTGGCTGCTGGCGGAACCGCCGCTGTGCTTTATCGGCGTTGACGCCCCGGACTTCAATTTCGGGCTGG
Source organism: Ralstonia pickettii (assembly GCA_050987995.1). GTDB lineage: Bacteria > Pseudomonadota > Gammaproteobacteria > Burkholderiales > Burkholderiaceae > Cupriavidus > Cupriavidus pickettii_B. The sequence goes on along the minus strand of CP158803.1, from coordinate 2,427,681 downwards.
AAGTGCCGCTGCGGCGCGCCGGCATCCCGGTGGTGCACTTCGTCAGCCCGTCGATCTGGGCCTGGCGCGGCGGCCGCATCCGCACCATCGCGCGCGCGGTGGACCACATCCTGTGCCTGTTCCCGTTCGAGCCGGAGATCTACGCCAAGGCCGGTATTCCCGCCACCTACGTGGGCCATCCGCTGGCTGACGTGATCCCGATGGTGCCCGACGTCGCCGGCGCACGCGCCGAACTCGGGTTGCCGGGCGGGCATCGGGTGGTGGCTGTGCTGCCGGGCAGCCGCCAGTCCGAGGTGCGCAACCTGGGCGCGACCTTCTTTGCCGCGATGGCTCGCATGCAGCGCATGGACCCGAACCTGGCGTTCGTGCTGCCGGCGGCCAGCGCGCCGCTGCGCGCCATCGTCGAGGAACTGCACGCGCAGTATCCCGAACTGCGCCTGACCATCGTCGACGGCAAGTCGCACCAGGCGATGGAAGCGGCCGACGTGGTGCTGCTCGCCAGCGGCACCGCCACGCTGGAAGCGGCGCTGTACAAGAAACCGATGGTGATCTCCTACAAGGTGCCCTGGCTGACCGCGCAGATCATGAAGCGCCAGGGTTACCTGCCGTACGTGGGATTGCCTAATATCCTTTCAGGGCGCTTCGTCGTGCCGGAACTGCTGCAGGACGATGCCACGCCCGAGGCGCTGGCCCGCGAAACGCTGCTGCAGCTCAACGACGAGGGCAACACCGCCTTTCTCTACGAGCATTTCACCCGCATGCACGAGACGCTCAAGTGCAATACCGCGCAACTGGCCGCCGATGTGGTGGTGGACCTGATGCACAGCCGGGGGACCGTCTGATGGCACGCCGCAATGCCGCCTCGCCGCAGATGGGCCTGGATCTCGCGCCGGCCGCGTCCGCTGTGCAACGCCTGTGCGGCGTCGACGAAGCGGGCAGGGGACCGCTGGCGGGGCCAGTCTATGCCGCCGCCGTGATACTGGATCCGAAGCGCCCTATCCGAGGCCTCGCGGACTCCAAGATACTTACCGCTGCCAAGCGCGAGCAGCTCTACGAAAAGATCTGCGAGCGCGCGCTCGGCTGGCATATTGCCTTTGCGACGGTCGAGGAGATCGACACGCTGAACATCCTGCACGCCAGCATGCTGGCGATGCAGCGCGCGGTGCAAGGGCTGGCCGCCAGCGGTATGGTGCCGGATCTGGTGCAGGTCGATGGCAACCGTTGCCCGCAGGTGCCGTTCCCGGTCGAAGCCATTGTCCAGGGCGATGCACTGGTAAAGGCGATCTCGGCGGCGTCGATCCTGGCCAAGGTGGCGCGCGACCGCGAGCTGAGGGTGCTGCACGAGCGCTATCCGCAGTACGGCTTCGATTCGCACGTCGGCTATGGCACGCCGCAGCACCTGGCAGCGCTGGCTGAGTTCGGCGCCACGCCGCGCCACCGCCGTTCGTTTGCGCCCGTGCGCGTGGCGCTGGAGCAGCGGCCCATGTTCACCGCCATGACCGCGGTGGCTGAAGTTACCGAAGTCATCGAAGTCACCGCAGTCACCGGGGCCAGCGCCTCGGTATCGGCCACGGTCGCGCCCTGAGGGGCATCCAGCGCATCCCGACAATCCCCGCATCGTGAAGCACGTCACCTCGCGCGATAACGCGCTGTTCAAGCATCTGAAGGCCCTGGCCACTTCCACGCACCAGCGCCGCAAGGCAGGGCAGTCGCTGCTGGACGGCGTGCACCTGGCGCAGGCTTATGTGGCCGCGCGCGGCCAGCCCGTCACCTGCGTGGTGTCGGAACGGCACTACGACCATGCCGAGGTGGCGCCGCTGCTGGCCGAGATCGACGCCGAGCGCGTGGTGGTGCTGGCCGATGCGCTGTTCACGCAGGTCAGCGGCGTGGTCAACGGCATCGACCTGATGCTGGTGATCGAGACGCCTTCGGGCCACCTGCCGGCGCGCATCGAAGAGGATTGCGTCATCCTGGACGGCGTGCAGGATGCCGGCAATGTCGGCTCGATCCTGCGCAGCGCCGCCGCGGCGGGCATCCGCCATGCTTTCCTGGCCACCGGCTGTGCCTTTGCCTGGTCGGTCAAGACGCTGCGCGCCGGCATGGGCGCCAACTTCCACCTGAATATCGTCGAGCATTGCACCGTGGATGCGCTGGCGCCGCGGCTGGCGGTGCCGGTGATGGCGACCTCGTCGCACGCGGATGCGGCAGTTTTCGATACCGACCTGCGCGGCCCGGTGGCCTGGGTGGTCGGCAATGAAGGGGCGGGGGTCAGCGAGGCGTGGATGCAGCACGTCACGCGCAAGGTCGGCATCCCGCAGCCGGGCGGGCTGGAATCGCTGAATGTGGCGGCTGCGACGGCGATCTGCCTGTTCGAGGCGGTGCGGCAGCGGCGCTGAGCCAGCGAAGGCGGGGAATAAAAGAGCGGCCTGAGCGGCTAATGCCGTTCAGATAAGGCTTCGACGACACGGGCTCTCTCGCGCGGTGAAAGTTGGCTGGGATTGCATCTGGTCGATGCTCGGCGGGCCCGCGCTGCTGGTGACATGTTGTCGCTGTTGAACCGCCTGGTTCCGCCCTCCTGGGCGGGTTCCTTTTTGTCCGAGCGACAAAAAGATGGAATGAACGCGCCCCGGCCCGATCAAAGGCGCCGGTAGTTCAGCTGTGCATCCGGGGAAACGGGACAGGGGTAGGCGGGTCCCCCCATCACGAAACGGCATCGATGTGCCAGAGTGGGAGTGTTACCAACCACGCGAGGATGGAGGGACCCGAGATGAATACTACGACTTACGGTCTGGACATTGCAAAGACTGTCTTCCAGCTCTATTGGGTCGAGCCTTCGGGCAAGTGTTCCAACCGCCGCTTCAGCCGGCCCAAGCTGCTGGAGTTCCTCGCGAATCGCGAGCCCGGACGTATCGCGCTCGAAGCATGTGGCAGCGCGCACTGGTGGGCCCGCCAACTGCAAGCCTTGGGTCATGAGCCGGTGCTGCTCCACGCCAGGTACGTGCGCCCGTTCGTGCAGACGAACAAGACCGATGCGGCCGATGCCAAGGCTATCTGGACTGCAGCCCAGCAGCCGGGCATGCCGATTGTGGCCCCAAAGACCGAGTCCCAACAGTGCGTACTTGGCCTGCACGCCATGCGCCAACTGCGCGTGAAAATGCGCACTATGCTGGTCAACCAGCTGCGCGGCACGTTGTTTGAGTTCGGGATCCGGATCCGTCCCGGGCTGCGAGCTGGCCTGCAGGAAATCGTGCAACGAATGGACGAACTCGAACAGAACGTGCCGCCCTTACTGTTCGAGTTCGTGCGCGAACAATTGCAAAGCATCGAACGGCTCGATCAAGAGATAGCTCGCCTGGATCAACGCATTGATGCCTGGGGTCGGCAGAATCGGGCTTGCAAAACGATTTTGGCCATTCCCGGCATCGGCATGCTTACCGCCACGGCCATGGTCGCCACCATTGGCGACGCGCACACCTTCAAGTCCGGGCGCCAACTGGCGGCTTATCTTGGCCTGGTGCCCAAACAGACCGGCACCGGCGGCAAGGTCTGGCTCGGTGGCATCAGCAAGTCAGTATGACTCCCGTCGCAGCGAGGCTGGCCGCCGTGGGGAATTAGACGCGGGTTAGCATTGCTGCCAGAGCCGCATTGAGTGTGGCAGAGCCACCACTCAACGGTGTATTCCCGAGACGGAGGCCAGCATGGAAAACGATATCACGGTGTACGTCGGACTGGACGTTCACAAGGATTCAATCACGGTTGCCTATGCGATCGGCATGCAGGAAGTGGAGCTGTTTGGCAAGATCGGCACCATGCAGATTGACGTGGACCGCCTATGCAAGCGCCTGCAGTCCAAAGGGCGACACATCCACTTTGTCTATGAAGCGGGCCCCAGTGGCTACGGACTGTACCGACGGCTGGTCAACAAGGGCTATGACTGCATGGTGTGCGCCCCGTCGCTGATTCCCCGCAAGCCGGGTGATCGCGTCAAAACCGATCGCCGTGACGCCATCAAGCTGGTGCGATCGCTACGTGCAGGCGACTTGTCGGCGGTTCACGTGCCGACAGTCGAAGACGAAGCATTCCGCGATCTTGCACGGGCCTGGTCGGCTGCCAGGGAGGATCTGAAGCAGGCGAGACAGCGAGTGAAGTCCTTCCTACTCACGCATGGCATCCATTATCTCGGCCGCCCCAACTGGGGACCTGCACATCGCCGCTGGCTGAGCACCTTCTCCTTTGACAGCGCCTGGCAGCAACTTGCGTTCAATGAGCACAGACGGACAATCGAGGACCGGCTCGCACAATGCGAGCGACTGGAACAAGCACTGCAGGAGGCCGTTGTCGGCTGGCGTTTCTATCCGGTCGTGCTCGCGTTGCAGGCCATGCGTGGAATTAGCTTCACAACAGCTATTGGACTGGTATCCGAGCTCGGCGACCTGTCCCGCTTTGAACATCCTCGCCAGCTAATGGCCTGGATTGGCGTCACGCCCTCGGAATACTCATCTGGTGGCAAACGACGACAAGGCAGCATTACGAAGACTGGCAACAGCTATGCAAGAAAACTACTGGTCGAGTCGGCCTGGAGCTATCGACATCCGGCACGCGTAAGCGTCGATAGCCAGCGCCGACATGAAGGCATACCCAAACCTATTATCGATCGAGCTTGGGATGCCCAACTGCGGCTATGCCGGCGATATCGCAAGCTCGTAGCCCGAGGGAAGAGCGCGAACGTAGCCATCATCGCAGTGGCGCGGGAACTGGTTGGCTTTATCTGGGACGTAGGCCGCCTTGGGATGTCGCACGCTTCATCACGCAGCGCAACTCCAGCATAAACGGGGAAAGCAGACAAATACTGAAGTGTTTCCTGAGGGCGGCGCAGCCCGGGTATCCGAGCAACCCGCGCCCGCGTTTGGCAACGACAGCACAGTCGACCTGCGGAGCAAGGAAGCGGCAGGCTCATGAGACGGACCTCTGTAATGCGGCAACCAACCCGCGAATATCAGCGTGATTCACCGTCGACTTTACTGCTGCGCCGCCCCCAGGAAACACACGATACCCGAGGAGAGGAAATGCGAAAAAACCAACCAGCTTGACACCGGGAGTCATATCAACGCGGCGACCCCTACCTGCGCACCTTGCTGATTCACGGCGCTCGGGTCGTGCTGAGTCATCTGCGCAGAAAGAACCAGCCCGGCTGGAGCCTGATGCTCGCACAGCGACGGCCGAAAAACGTCGCGGCTGTTGCCCTGGCCAACAAGACGGTGCGTACCATCTGGGCCCTGTTGGCCCACGACCGAACCTATGACCGAGACTATGTCTCGGTCAGGCCTGCCTAACGGCAGGCAGAGCTAGCAAGGAAGGAACCCGTCCACAGGTTGCGACGGTAATGTCAGCGTGATGGCAAAACAGGTTGGACCGCGGGAGTGCAAGCCCAATTGGTTACTGGTGCTCAAAGCACGGCAAAAAGATAGGGACACTCCCGGCGAAATCCATCAGGGCCTGCAGGCCTGGCCTGCACCGCAAGGCCGGATATAAGTCTGCAGCCAATCCTGTCCAAGCCTGATGTTGGCTTTACCTTGCAAACCGGGGCGCGTTCATATAAGGAACCAAAAAGCGCAGTCGCCTGCGGCTGGCCTTTATCAAGGAGGCGGCGTGGGTGGTTCGGGCGGTGGTGCTTTCCGTTTCTATGGGGTTAGCCGTTCGACCCTGCTACGCGAGGTGAGTCAGTGGCGGTGCCTTGCGAAGGCCCACTTTTGAACGATCCCCATGCCGGGCGTAGGCCGCCTCCTAACAGGGGCATCGCGTCAACGCCTACGGCTGCGCTGCGCGCGGCTCATCAGCTGGGGCGAGGCGCCGGTACCGGGAAGTACGTCGCTGCGCTCGCACAGCGACGACGCCGGTCACGGGCTCACGAACAATCGCGGAGTAGAACGCAGTCGGTGGGCCTGCCACCATTGGACGCCGCGCGCAGCGCAGCCGAAGGCGTTGATGCGATACGGTGATCGGCAGGCGGCCTACACCCGGCATGGGGATCGTTCAAAAGTCTCGGTGTACGCAGGCACTGTCACTGACTCACCTGGCGTAGCAGGGTGGAACCGCGACCACGCCTCACGGAAACCTAAGCCGCCTTTATGACCAGAAGCGTCAAATTGATTAAGGCCAGCCGCCCTGGCGACGCGTTTTTGGTTATTTTTGTCGCTCGGACAAAAGTGACCCGCCCAGGAGGGCGGAACAGAACGGTTGACCGACGACAACATGTCACCAGCAACGCGAGCCCTCGATCATCGACCCAGGATGCCGACGGTGCTTAACTGAACGGCATTAGGCCTGAGCGGCCGCTTTTTTAATAGTTGTCGCGATCGACCTTGATCTCCTGCAGGATCGTGGTCGCGATCTCTTCGATCGACTTGTGCGTGGAAGACAGCCACTTGATGCCTTCTCGCCGCATCATCGCCTCCGCCTCGTTGACCTCGTAGCGGCAGTTTTCCAGTGCCGCATACTTGCTGCCAGGGCGGCGCTCATTGCGGATCTCGGTCAGGCGCTGCGGGTCGATCGACAGGCCGAAGATCTTGGGCTTGAACGCGTACAGCGCCGAAGGCAGCCGGCCGCGCTCGAAATCATCGGGGATCAGCGGGTAATTTGCTGCCTTCAGCCCGTATTGCATCGCCAGGTAGAGGCTGGTCGGCGTCTTGCCGCTGCGCGACACGCCCACCAGGATCACATCAGCTTCTTCCAGGTTCTTGTGTGACTGGCCGTCATCATGCGCCAGCGAGAAGTTGATCGCTTCGATCCGGTTTTTGTAAGCCTCTGTGTCCGCGTTCTGGTGGAAACGGCCGATGGCGTGGGTCGACTTCAGGCCCAGTTCCTTCTCGAGCGGCTCGATAAAGGTCTGGAACATGTCCAGGATCATCGCCTTGGCGCGGCGCAGTGCCTTGTTCGCTTCCTGGTTGACCAGCGTGGTAAAGACGATGGGCGGCACACCTTCGTTGTGGAACGCCTCATTGATCTTGCCGACGGCGATATGTGCCTTTTCCGGGGTATCGACAAAAGGCATGCGCACCTTGCGGAAGCGCATTTCGAACTGGGCAAGGATCGAGTGGCTGAAGGTTTCCGCGGTGATGCCGGTGCCATCCGAGACGATGAACACCGTACGCACTGCCGGGCGATCGGCGGCCTGAACCGCGGCGGCTGGCGCGCTGGCGGGTGCGGTTGCCGTCACGATGGCGGAAGGGGATTCAGGCTGCAATCCAGGCTGGGACCCGGAAACCGCTGCACCGGGCACTTCTGGCTGGGACATGGGTTACGCAATAAATAGATTCAATCTTCCGCAAAAAAGTGCGGCGCAGCACGGTAGAATAGCGGCGATCTTTTCGCTAAGCAATTCCGCAGGGCGCCCGCCGGTGCGACGATCGGGGCCGGAATTGTCGACAATGTGCACTGTGAGATGAGCGCTGTCGAGAGCCGCAGCGCGATATCCCAGCTGCCAGCTCGGGGTTGCTTAGCCAAGCGATCGGTCCGGGAACAGAACATCAAGAACATACCGGGCTTGCGCGTCAGGTTTTCTACTTTGTTTTGAGGCTCTCATGACTAACCAGGCAGATAACGGCGCCTATGTGCTGCCGTTCGAGCAGTTGCGCATGGCTGACGTGGAAATCGTCGGCGGCAAGAATTCGTCGCTGGGCGAGATGATCTCCCAGCTGGCGGAAGCCGGCGTCCGGGTTCCCGGCGGCTTTGCCACCACCGCGCTCGCCTTCCGCGACTTCATCGCCCACAACAACCTGACCGAGCGCATCTCGCAGCGCCTCAAGGCGCTGGACGTCGACGACGTCAAGGCGCTCGCCGAGGCCGGTGCCGAGATCCGCAACTGGGTCGCTGCCGCGCCGTTCCAGCCGCGCCTGGAACAGGAAATCCGCGAGTACTATGCCCGCGTGTCCGAGCGCGAAGGCGCCGAAGCGTCGTTCGCCGTGCGTTCGTCGGCCACCGCCGAAGACCTGCCCGACGCCTCGTTCGCCGGCCAGCAGGAGTCCTACCTGAACGTCAGCGGCATCGACGACGTGCTCGACAAGATCAAGCACGTGTTCGCCTCGCTGTACAACGACCGCGCCATTTCCTACCGCGTGCACAAGGGCTTTGCCCATGACGTGGTGGCGCTGTCCGCCGGCATCCAGCGCATGGTCCGTTCGGACCTGGCCGCCTCGGGCGTGATGTTCACCATCGACACCGAATCCGGCTTCCCCGACGTGGTCTTCATCACCTCCAGCTATGGCCTGGGCGAAACGGTGGTGCAGGGCGCGGTCAATCCGGACGAGTTCTACGTCTTCAAGCCGACGCTGCAGGCCGGCAAGTACCCGATCATCCGCCGCTCGATCGGCTCCAAGCTGATCAAGATGGAATTCACCAAGCCGGGCGAAGCCGGCCGCGTGAAGACCGTGGACGTGCCGGGCGAGCTGCGCAACCGCTACTCGATCACCGACGAGGACGTGACCGAGCTGTCCCGCTACGCGATGATCATCGAGAAGCACTATGGCCGCCCGATGGACATCGAGTGGGGCAAGGACGGCAAGGACGGCAAGATCTACATCCTGCAGGCGCGCCCGGAAACGGTGAAGAGCCAGTCCGCCGGCAAGGCCGAGCTGCGCTTCAAGCTCAAGGGCACCGCGCCCGTGCTGACCAGCGGCCGCGCCATTGGCCAGAAGATCGGCACCGGCCCGGTCCGCGTGATCAACGACCCGTCCGAGATGGAACGCGTTCAGCCCGGCGACGTGCTGGTGGCCGACATGACCGACCCGAACTGGGAGCCGGTGATGAAGCGCGCCTCGGCCATCGTCACCAACCGTGGCGGCCGTACCTGCCACGCGGCCATCATCGCGCGTGAACTGGGCGTGCCGGCCGTGGTCGGCTGCGGCGATGCCACCGACGTGCTGAAGGACGGCACGCTGGTGACCGTGTCGTGCGCCGAGGGCGACGAAGGCCGCATCTACGACGGCCTGCTGGAAACCGAAGTGACCGAAGTCCAGCGTGGCGACATGCCGGAAATCGACGTCAAGCTGATGATGAACGTGGGCAATCCGCAGCTGGCGTTCGACTTCGCGCAGATCCCGAACTGCGGCGTCGGCCTGGCCCGCCTGGAATTCATCATCAACAACAACATCGGCGTCCACCCGAAGGCCATCCTCGACTATCCGCAGGTCGATGCCGACCTGAAGAAGGCCGTGGAAAGCGTGGCTCGTGGCCATGCCAGCCCGCGCGCGTTCTACGTCGACAAGCTGGCCGAGGGCATTGCGACGATCGGCGCGGCATTCTATCCGAAATCCGTGATCGTGCGCCTGTCGGACTTCAAGTCCAACGAGTACAAGAAGCTGATCGGCGGTTCGCGCTACGAGCCGGACGAGGAAAACCCGATGCTGGGCTTCCGCGGCGCGTCGCGTTATATCGCCGACGACTTTGCCGAAGCGTTCGAAATGGAATGCAAGGCCATGAAGCGCGTGCGCGATGAAATGGGCCTGACCAACGTCGAGATCATGGTGCCGTTCGTGCGTACGCTGGGCCAGGCCGAGAAGGTCATCGAGCTGCTGGCCAAGCACGGCCTGAAGCGCGGCGAGAACGGCCTGCGCATCATCATGATGTGCGAAGTGCCGTCCAACGCGATCCTGGCCGAAGAGTTCCTGCAGTACTTCGACGGCTTCTCGATCGGCTCGAATGACCTGACCCAGCTGACGCTGGGCCTGGACCGCGATTCGGGCATGGAACTGCTGGCCAAGGACTTCGACGAACGCGACCCGGCAGTGCGGTTCATGCTGTCGCGCGCCATCGAGGCGTGCATCCGCCTGGACAAGTACGTCGGCATCTGCGGCCAGGGCCCTTCGGATCATCCGGATTTTGCCGCGTGGCTGGCCAAGGAAGGTATCAAGTCGATCTCGCTGAACCCGGACTCGGTGGTCGAGACCTGGCGCCAGCTGGCTTCCTGAGGTATTTGACATCACCGATTTGACGTCACATTAGCGCTCAATGACAATATGCCGGTGCCTTCGGGCAGCCGGCCGGCACCGGCCCTGCGTCAGGTGTTGTTACTACCCCGCAGACGCCGAAGGCGCTGCGGGGTTTTTACTTTTCGGGATCAACGGGAGTTCAGATGGCGTATTACATCTGGTTCGTGGCAGCGGTCGCGCTGGTGATCATCGAGCTGAACACCGGCACGTTCTACCTGCTGATGGTGGCGGTGGGGCTTGCGGCCGGCGGGGTCGCGGCCTTGCTGGACCTGACTCCAGCCGCGCAGACGCTGGTCGCGGCCCTGGTCGCGGCGGTGCTGATCGCCGGGCTGCGCCGCACCCGTTTCGGCAAGCTGCGGCGCGGCAATGCCGCCGTCGATCCCAACGTGAATCTCGATATCGGCCAGGAGCTGGACGTGCCCGCCTGGGATGCCAACGGGCGCGCGCGGGTACCGTACCGCGGTGCCGACTGGACCGTCGAGCTTGCGCCCGATTGCGCCGCCGCGCCGGGCCGCTATCGCATTGTCGCGGTGCACGGCAGCACGCTGGTCGTGTCGCCCTGCTGAAGCCGTAGCGCTTTGCGCCGCGCGGCGCCTGCCGCGTGGCCGTCCACCTGCTGCCATCCGGCGGCTCCGTACCGATGTTTCCTGTCTGGAGGGTTCACATGCTCGCTTTTCAGCTTGGCCTGTTGCCGCTGATTGTCCTCATCGCCGTTATCGTGCTGATTGCCAAGGGCATCAAGATCGTGCCGCAGCAGCATGCCTGGGTGCTGGAGCGCCTGGGCCGCTACCATGCGACGCTGACGCCGGGGCTGTCGATCGTGGTGCCGTTTGTCGACCGCGTCGCCTACAAGCACATGCTCAAGGAAATCCCGCTGGACGTGCCCAGCCAGGTCTGCATCACCAAGGACAACACCCAACTGCAGGTCGATGGCGTGCTGTACTTCCAGGTTACCGACCCGATGAAGGCGTCCTACGGCTCGAGCAACTTCGTGGTGGCGATCACGCAGCTGTCGCAGACCACGCTGCGCTCGGTGATCGGCAAGCTGGAGCTCGACAAGACCTTCGAGGAGCGCGAGTTCATCAACCACAGCGTGGTCAACGCGCTGGATGAAGCCGCCGCCAACTGGGGCGTCAAGGTGCTGCGCTACGAGATCAAGGACCTGACCCCGCCCAAGGAGATCCTGCATGCGATGCAGGCGCAGATCACTGCCGAGCGCGAAAAGCGTGCCCTGATTGCAGCGTCTGAAGGCAAGCGCCAGGAACAGATCAACCTGGCCACGGGCGCGCGTGAGGCGGCGATCCAGAAGTCAGAGGGCGAGAAGCAGGCCGCGATCAACAAGGCGCAGGGCGAGGCCACTGCCATCCTGGCGGTGGCGGAGGCGAATGCCCAGGCAATTCAGAAGGTCGGCAATGCGATCCGCACCGAAGGCGGCATGGACGCCGTCAACCTGAAGGTGGCCGAGGAATATATCACCGCGTTCGGCAACCTGGCCAAGCAGGGCAATACGCTGATCGTGCCGGGCAATATGGGCGAGATGAGCAGCATGATCGCTTCTGCGCTGCAGATCGTGAAGGGGCAGAAGGCGGCCTGAGGGCTGCCTGAGGATGCCTGAGACGGGCCGCAGCAAGCGCGGCGCCGGGGCTTACTCCTTGGCGCCGCCCTTCAGGATGCGGGCCTTCTCGCGCTGCCAGTCGCGCTGCTTCTCGGTCTCGCGCTTGTCGAACTGCTTCTTGCCCTTGGCCAGGCCGATCTCGCACTTCACGCGGCCGCGCGTGTAGTGCAGGTTCAGCGGGACCAGCGTGTAGCCGCGCTGCTCGACCTTGCCGATCAGCTTCTTGATCTCGTCGGCCTTGAGCAGCAGCTTGCGGGTGCGTACCGGGTCGGGATTGACGTGGGTGGAGGCGCTCTGCAGCGGGCTGATATGGGCGCCGATCAGGAACATCTCGGCGTCGCGCACCACCACGTAGCCTTCCTTGATCTGCACGCGGTTGGCGCGGATCGCCTTGACTTCCCAGCCTTCCAGCACGATCCCGGCCTCATATCGCTCTTCGATGAAGTAGTCGAAAAAGGCCTTTTTGTTGTCTGCGATGGTCATGCGTGCGGGTGGGGGAACAATGAGTGGAAGCCGGTCGGATCGCTGCAGTGCCGCATGGCGAGGTGCCGCCATGCGCCAGCGTCGGCTAAAATCGCATTTTAGCAAACCAGCCCCGGTACCGGCTCATGCTGCCGCGCGTTGCGCCCGGCATGGCCGGCAGCCAGATTGCCCACTACATGGCAGACGTCCATAAATCCGTGCTGCTCGGCTACTCCGCCGCGCAGATGTACGACCTGGTCACGCGCGTGGAGGACTATCCCAAGTTCCTGCCATGGTGCGGTGGCGTGGAGGTGTTCGAGCAGACCGAGACCATGCTCGACGCCAAGATCCATATCCACTTTAAAGGGATCCAGCAGTACTTCCACACCCGCAATACGCAGGAACGGCCCACGCGTATCGACATGAGCTTTGCCGACGGCCCGTTCAAGACCTTCAACGGCGCGTGGCGCTTCACGCCGCTGCGCGAGGACGCCTGCAAGATCGAGTTCCACCTGCATTACGAGTTTTCCAGCCTGCTGCTGGAAAAGCTGATCGGCCCGGTGTTCAGCATGATCGCCAACACCTTTGTCGATGCCTTCGTCAAACGTGCCGAGGTGGTGTATGGCACCAGCTGATGCCGGCGCGGAGACCGTGCATATCGCCGTCTGCTATGCGCGGCCCGACAGCGTGTTCCTGAGGGAGATCGACGTACCCGCCGGGACTACCATCGCTGCGGCTATCGTTGGCTCCGGGCTGCAGCAGGCTTGCCCTGAGGTGGACCCGTCGACCATGCGCGTGGGCATCTTCGGCAAGCTCAAGACGCCCGAAACCGTGGTGCGCGAAGGCGACCGCGTAGAGGTGTACCGGCCGCTGACGGCCGATCCCAAGCAGGCGCGCCGCAAGCGCGTGCAGAAACAGCGCGAGAGCGGGGCGCGCGAAGGCCAGAAATGGCTGCGCGGGAATGGGTGAGCCGCAGGCGGATCAGCAGGTGACAGCAGAAGACGGGCCCACAAGTGCCCCGTCTGCTTTTCCACGCCTAGTTGCAGTTTTTCTCGAGGCTGGCGCTGGTCCTGAGCATCTCGGCCTGGCGCTGCTCGCTGTTCAGGTGTTGCAGCGATCCGTCCGGGCCAGCCACGGCGGCGCGCATGCCATTCTGCAGGCCGCTGGCGTAGTTGCGCAGCTGGGCGCAACGGGCCTCGCGTTCGGCGCTCTCGCTTTCCTTGCGGGCTTCGTCGGCGGCGGCTTTCAGGCGCGCCTCACGGCGCTTCTGGAAGGCTTCTTCAGCTGTGGGCGCGGAGGCCGCGGCCGGATTTGCCGAGGCCTTGGCGGGAGCCGGAGCCGGAGCCGCCTGAAGGGCCTTGGCGCCGCCCGCGGCAGTGGCAGCTTCCACCGGCTGATACTCGCCGGCAACGCGGCCAGGGCCGCGCAGGATCCTTGCCGCAGCCGCCGACGGCGGCACGTCGCTGTAGACCATGTGGCCGTTGGCATCGCGCCATTGCCAGTAGGCCAGGGCGGGAACGGGAACGGCGGTAACGGCGGCGGCAAGCAGGCACAGCGCGGACGATCGTTTCATGGCGAGGCGTCTGAAAGTGGCTCGGAAGTAACTGGTGCGGCTGAATGGTGCGGGTGGTGTTGCGTCTGAAGGACTGCGGGGGCCGCCGGCTGCGCGCGAGGCAATGCCGTGGCAGGACAGCCGCGGCGATGGCTTGGCGCCCGTTCTGGCCTTAGCGCCGGTTTGACCCTGGTATTGCTATTGTTCGTGGCGCGTGTGACCCCCGCGCCATCGATCGCTAGTCTACGCAGACTTGTCGTTGGCGTGCAAGCGCACCGACCAGGCCACGCCGACCATCAGCAACACTATGGCGGCGATTTCCAGCGGCCGCGGCCAACGGTGATCGAAGACAAAGCCATAGGCCAGCGCGAACAGCGTCTCGAACACGATCATCTGGCCCGACAGCGTCAGCGGCAGGCGCCGGCTGGCGATATTCCACAGGTTGTTGCCGATCAGCGACGCGCCCAGCGCCACCGCCGCGTTGACCATCCAGAACCACTGCCAGTCGCGGCCGCTGTCGCTGGCGGTCAGGATATCGCCCGCGAACAGCCATCCGATGATGGCCAGTACCACCGATACCGCGCCGGTCGACAGCCCATACAGCGCCGACCATTCATTGCCGCTGTAGTGCGGATTGCGCTGCAGGTAGCGGGCGTTGTCCACCGCGTAGAGCGTCCAGCAGACCAGCGCGCCGGCCGCGCAGCAGACCCCGGCCAGCTTCTGCCACACCGGGCGCACCGCAGCACCGGCCGCGGCGGCATGGGCGCTCGGGCCGCCGCCGAACAGGTCGATATTGATGCAGGCGATGCCGGCGGCCACCACCAGCAGCGGCCACACCAGGCGCGACAACGGCACGGCGCCTTGGTCGCGCCGGCCCATGATGGTGACCGAGATCGGCAGGATGCCGATGATCAGCGAGGTGGGGCCGACTCCGGCCAGCTGCACGCCGAAGGCAAGCAGCACGTAATAGAGCAGGTTGCCGGTGAAGGCCTGGCGCAGCAGCGCCACGCAATCGGCGCGGGTCAGCTTGCGGGCGATGCGCTTTATCAGCGGCAGGGTAGCCACGAAGGCGACCAGCCCGTAGGCGAGGTAGCGGCCGATGGCGAGTTCCCACGGCGAAAACACGGGCAGCAGCTTGGGGGCGATAAACACCATGCCCCAGAACGCGCCTGCGAGCAGCCCGCACAATACGCCGATTCCCATACTTCGCTTCGCCCGAGTAAAAAGACGACGAGCATAGCAGACGGCACACCGGACGACTCATTGCGGTGCATCAGCAAAGCGCGCATTCCTGTATAATTCGCTTTTGCGCCTAGAGGATTTGCTATGCGTCTTGTCCAGAAAGCACTCACATTCGATGACGTGCTGCTCGTCCCGGCCTATTCGGCCGTTCTTCCCCGGGATGTTTCCCTCCGTACCCGCCTGTCCCGTTCGATCGAACTGAACATTCCGCTGGTGTCCGCTGCCATGGACACAGTGACGGAGGCTCGCCTGGCGATTTCCATGGCGCAGGCCGGTGGTATCGGTATCGTCCACAAGAACCTGAAGCCGGCCGACCAGGCCCGCGAAGTGTCGCGCGTGAAGCGCTACGAATCGGGTGTGCTGCGTGATCCGATCACCATCTCGCCGGACATGAAGATCCGCGATGTGATCGCCCTGTCTCAGCAGCACGGCATTTCCGGCTTCCCGGTGCTGGAAGGCAAGACCGTGGTCGGCATCATCACCAACCGCGACCTGCGCTTCGAGGAAGAACTCGATGCCCCGGTGCGCGCCAAGATGACCCCGCGCGAAAAGCTGGTGACCGTGGCCGAAGGCGCGCCGCTGGAAGAAGCCAAGCGACTGATGAACCGCCACCGCCTCGAGCGCGTGCTGGTGGTCAACCAGGCCTTTGAGTTGCGCGGCCTGATCACGGTGAAGGACATCCAGAAGGCGGTCGACAACCCGCTCGCCAGCAAGGACGACCACGGCCAGCTGCGCGTAGGCGCCGCAGTCGGCGTGGGCCCGGACAATGACGAGCGCGTCGAACTGCTGGTCAAGGCCGGCGTTGATGTGATTGTGGTTGACACGGCACATGGCCACAGCCAAGGTGTGCTGGACCGCGTGCGCTGGGTCAAGCAGAACTTCCCGCAGGTGCAGGTGATCGGCGGCAATATCGCCACCGGCGACGCCGCGCGCGCGCTGGTCGAGCATGGCGCCGATGGCGTCAAGGTCGGCATCGGCCCGGGCTCGATCTGCACCACCCGTATCGTGGCAGGCGTGGGCGTGCCCCAGATCACGGCCGTCTCCAACGTGGCCGAGGCGCTCAAGGGCACCGGCGTGCCGCTGATCGCTGACGGCGGCGTGCGCTATTCCGGCGACGTGGCCAAGGCCCTCGCGGCCGGCGCCCACACCGTGATGATGGGCGGCATGTTCTCCGGCACCGAAGAAGCGCCGGGCGAGGTGTTCCTGTTCCAGGGCCGCTCGTTCAAGAGCTACCGCGGCATGGGTTCGGTGGGCGCGATGAAGGACGGCGCGGCTGACCGCTACTTCCAGGAAGACAACACCGCCAACGTCGACAAGCTGGTGCCGGAAGGCATCGAAGGCCGCGTTCCTTACAAGGGCTCGGTGATGGCGATCATCCACCAGCTCACCGGTGGCGTGCGTTCCTCGATGGGCTACTGCGGCAGCAAGTCGATCGCCGACTGGCATGAGAATGCACAGTTCGTCCAGATCACGGCAGCCGGCATGCGTGAATCGCACGTGCACGACGTGCAGATCACCAAGGAAGCGCCGAACTACCATATCGACTGACGCTCAGTGGTTGCCGCCGTCGCCTCGCGGCGGTGCGCAACCCGCGATCATCGGGGCGAGGGCGCGCGCCTGGCGTTGCCTTCGCCTGACCGGAATCCCTCCGGCCCTGGCCGCAAGCCATGCCGGCGTTGTCTTGACGCCAGCCGCACCATCGGCCGGGCCCAAGACGAGGAGCG
The DNA here is from genome assembly GCA_050987995.1 of Ralstonia pickettii. Taxonomy (GTDB): domain Bacteria; phylum Pseudomonadota; class Gammaproteobacteria; order Burkholderiales; family Burkholderiaceae; genus Cupriavidus; species Cupriavidus pickettii_B. The sequence goes on along the minus strand of CP158803.1, from coordinate 2,411,100 downwards.
CCAATGAAGGTATTGCTGCGAGCGGTGCTGTTTTTCGATGCCCTGGTGGATTTGCTGCTGGGCATTTTGTTGTTGATGTCCCCGTTCACCACGCTCTATGCGGCACTGCAGTTGCCGCAGCCGCAGCCGGCCCTGTTCGGGCAGTTGCTGGGCGTGGCGCTGGCCGGTCTGGGCGTGCTGCTGTGGCAGGCCGCGTTCAATGGCCAGATGACGGTGCCGGTGGCACGCACGGCCGGCTATGTGAACCTGGCCAGCGCATTGCTGATCATCGGCTGGATGGTGTTCCTGGAACTGCCGCTGGAAGGCGCCGGCAAGATCTGGCTGCCGACTATCGCCGTGGTGCTGGCGTTTTTTGCCGTGGTGCAGATCCTCGCGGCAAAGCGAGTGCGCGAGCGCGAACGGCAGCTGAAGATGGAACGCGCACTGCAGGAACAGGAATCCAGGAAGGAACCCGGCGTCGCCCCCGCGGCGCGCCACACGAATACCCCAGAATACCGGCGCGAGCCGGTCATCACGCCGCCGCCGGGCTATGGCCCCGGCACGGAAGTTGTGACCGAGCCCGCAACGGAAGACACGCCATCGGCCCATCATGCACGACAAAATCCTCATTCTTGATTTCGGCTCGCAGGTCACGCAGCTGATCGCCCGCCGCGTCCGCGAGGCGCACGTCTACTGCGAGATCCACCCGAACGACGTCTCCGACGCGTTCGTGCGCGAGTACGCCCCCAAGGCCATCATCCTGTCGGGCAGCCACGCCAGCACCTATGAAGACCAACAGCTGCGCGCGCCGCACGCGGTGTGGGACCTGGGCGTGCCGGTGCTGGGCATCTGCTACGGCATGCAGACCATGGCCGTGCAGCTGGGCGGCAAGGTGGAGTGGAGCGACCAGCGCGAATTCGGCTACGCCGAGATGCGCGCCCACGGCCATACCGAGCTGCTCAAGGACATCGAGGATTTCCGCACGCCGGAAGGCCACGGCATGCTCAAGGTCTGGATGAGCCACGGCGACAAGGTTACCGGCCTGCCGCCGGGCTTCAAGCTGATGGCCTCCACGCCGAGCTGCCCGATCGCCGGCATGGCCGACGAGGCGCGCCACTACTACGCTGTGCAGTTCCACCCCGAGGTCACGCATACCGTCAAGGGCCGCCAGATGCTGGAGCGCTTCGTGCTCGGCATCGCCGGCTGCAAGCCTGACTGGGTCATGCGCGACCACATCGAGGAAGCCGTCGCCAAGATCCGCGAGCAAGTAGGTGACGAGGAAGTGATCCTGGGCCTGTCGGGCGGCGTCGATTCGTCCGTGGCCGCGGCGCTGATCCACCGCGCCATCGGCGACCAGCTCACCTGCGTCTTCGTCGACCACGGCCTGCTGCGCCAGGACGAGGGCAAGATGGTGATGGAGATGTTCGCCGGCCGCCTGCACGCCAAGGTCGTGCATATCGATGCCTCGGAACAATTCCTCGGCCACCTCGCCGGCGTGACCGATCCCGAGCAGAAGCGCAAGATCATCGGCCGCGAGTTCGTCGAGGTGTTCCAGGCCGAGGCCAGGAAGCTGACCAACGCCAAGTGGCTGGCGCAGGGCACGATCTACCCGGACGTGGTGGAATCGGGCGGCACCAAGACCAAGAAGGCCACCACCATCAAGAGCCACCACAACGTGGGCGGCCTGCCGGAAACGCTGGGCCTGAAGCTGCTCGAGCCGCTGCGCGACCTGTTCAAGGACGAAGTGCGCGAGCTGGGCGTGGAACTCGGCCTGCCGCCGGAAATGGTCTACCGCCACCCGTTCCCGGGCCCGGGCCTGGGCGTGCGCATCCTGGGCGAAGTCAAGCGTGAATACGCCGACCTGCTGCGCCGCGCCGATGCCATCTTCATCGAAGAACTGCGCAAGACCATCGCCAGCGAACAGGACGCCGCCGCGGGGCTGTGCGAGCCGGACCAGGTCGGCAAGAGCTGGTATGACCTGACCAGCCAGGCGTTTGCCGTGTTCCTGCCGGTGAAGTCGGTGGGCGTGATGGGCGATGGCCGCACCTACGACTACGTTGTCGCGCTGCGTGCGGTGCAGACTACCGACTTCATGACGGCGCATTGGGCGCACCTGCCGTATGCGCTGCTGGGGCGTTGCTCGAACCGGATCATCAATGAAGTGCGTGGGTTGAACCGGGTGGTGTATGACGTGTCTGGGAAGCCGCCGGCGACGATCGAGTGGGAGTGATCCACGTGTAGTGCTGCTTGCCGGCGGCTGTGCAGACAGTAGCTGGCAAGGCCTGAAGAAGCTCGCGAAATCCGCGAGCTTTTTTATTCCCGCTGGTTTCTGGGGTGTGCTAAACATTACATCCCGCCAGCTATCCGCCTGTGATTGGTTCATCGTTGGCGTAAAAAGGACACTGCAGTTGATCTATTTTTCAATTTATTAAACTCACGGAGTTGCCGGCAGTTTGTGGTCGGTGTATTTTGGACACTATGAGTGATCAAAATGCCGGAAAGCTAAACCGTCTGCTGGCGGAGCTTGGCGACACTACCCTGGTTTCCAGCCGATGGCTGCGGGCGCATGGCTATTCCAACAGCCTCGTCGCCCGCTACGTGGCCAGCGGCTGGCTGGAGTCGCCGGCGCGCGGCGTTTACCTGAGGAAGGGCGGGCGCCTGCGGTGGGAAGGCGCGGTCCGTAGCCTCCAGGCCAACGAGGCATTGCCCTTGCACGTCGGTGGGCGCTTTGCGCTGGCTATGCAGGGGCATGAGCACTACCTGCGCTTGGGCGAAGCCGGCACGATCACGCTCTACGGGCCGGGCCGGCTGCCGGGCTGGGTGGGCAAGCTGCCATTGAAGGAGCGCTTCGAGTTTCACGGCAAAGGGCCTTTCGACTTGCCTTTGCTGCGCTTCATGCCCGATTTGCCGGAAAAGGCGTTGCTCGAGCAGGGACTGGTGTGGCATGAGGCCAGTTCAGGAGCGGGTGCCCTGGCGTGCTCCACGCCGGAGCGGGCCATGCTGGAACTGTGCGAGGGCGTGGCGGATGCGGCCCTGGTCTATGAAGCCGATGCGTTGATGCAGGCCATGACGACGCTGCGGCCGCAACGGGTCGGTATGCTGCTACGCCATTGCCGCAGCATCAAGGCCAAGCGCTTGTTCCTGGCCTTGGCCGAACGCCATCGGCATGCGTGGCTGCCGCATGTCCCACTCGATGGCGTCGATATGGGTCGGGGCAAGCGAGCGCTGGTGCGTGGTGGGCGCCTGCATCCGACCTATCACATCACCTTGCCTGGAGACCTGGATGAGCACCTGGGATAAGCGCTACACCGACCGCGTGCAATTGCTGGTCGAGATCCTGCCGGTGCTCACACGGGAGCCGCGCTTCGCGCTGAAGGGAGGCACGGCGATCAACCTGTTCGAGCATGATCTTCCGCGGTTGTCGGTGGACATCGACCTGGCCTGGCTGCCGGTCCATGACTTCGCCGAGGACGCGGCCTTGATCGCTGCGGCACTCGAGCAACTGGCCGATGCACTGCGCGCGCGCCCGTTGCAACTGCAGGTGCAGTCGTCGGCGGGCGAAGGTACAAGGTCAGTTACGCGATTGGTGGCCAGCCGTGGCCGCGCGCGAGTGCAGATCGAGACAACACCGGTGATACGCGGCACAGTGCACCCGGTGCGCAGCATGGTGGTCAGGCCACAGGTGGAAGAGGCTTTCGGCTTCGCCTCCATGCAGGTGCTTGATTTCGCCGATCTCTATGCCGGCAAGCTGGCCGCTGCGTTGTCGAGGCAGCATCCGCGCGACCTGTTCGACGTTGGCCTGCTGCTGGAGGACGAGCGGGCGAATGACACGCTCTGGCGGACCTTCCTCGTGTACCTGACCTGCAGTCCCAAGCCTGCCTGGGAGATACTGGCCCCCCGGGTGCCGACGGATTTCGCGGCAACGTTCGATGCGCATTTCAAAGGGATGACGGCCAAGCCGGTCAGTGCGGAAGCATTGCTGGAGAGCCGCGAGCGGCTGATGGCAAAAGTGGCAGGGTGGCTGGATGAACCGTCGTGCGCGTTTCTTCGGTCCGTGGAGGACGAGAAACCGGATTTCAGTCTCCTCGGGCTGCCTCATGCAGGTGAGTTGCCGGGTGTGCGGCGCAAGCTGCATAACCTGGCCCAGCGCTCCGCAGCCAAGCGACAGGCGGATCGTCGCGAGTTGGAGCAGGCACTGGAACGGATCAAGGGGCGGGTTGGGTGAGTCGCCGGTGCTATCGGGCGGGCGAATTGGCAGGTTTCGCGGGAGCGGATGGCGGCATGGCCGGCGGATGTGCGCGACCACGCGCTGCGGCTTGCCGATGAAAATGCCTGACCAGCCGCGTTGAAGATCGCTCAGATCCCGCCCAGCAGGTCATGCGCATCCACGATCGCATAGGCGATCTCGGGATGCTGTTCCATGCTGCGGCGGATGGCGGCGGGAATCGATTGGCGGATCTTGCGGCACAGCCCGGGTTGTTCCTGCACCTGAATATTGATGCCGCGCACCGTGCGCACGCCGCGCGCGCTGGGGGTGATGGTCAGTACGATGCCCAGTTGCGCCTGCATCAGGTCCTCCATCCGGCGCAGCTCGGCCAGGCTGGTCAGGCTCTCCAGCCGTTCGACCAGACGCTTTTCCTCGGGACGGGTGAGCCGCAGCACGCGCAGGTCGGCGTTCGGATCACTCAGCAGCGCTTCGCGCCCGCAGATGCAGGCGCCGGGCGGGCATTCCGTGCGGAGAGGGAACGGCGCGTTCATGTGGGGCGCGGCCGCGAGGCCGCGTGATACCGGGGGCGATGGCCGGATATGTTAAATCAGGTTGCCGGCCCCCGGGTATGCCACATGTTCCGCCGCCGCTATTGTTCTCTCGCCGGCGCCAGCACGCGGCCCGGCCGCGCCTTGCCGGTCTGCGTGCCATCCCACACCTGCTCGCCGTTGACCCAGACGCCCTCGATGCCGCAACTGGCCTGCACCGGGTGCGAGAAGGTGGCCAGGTCGGTGATGGTTTCCGGATCGAACATCACCAGGTCGGCATGGAAGCCTTCGCGCAGCAGCCCGCGCTCGCGCAGGCCGTACTGTCGCGCGGGCAACCCGGTCATCTTGTGGATGGCCGCTGGCAAGGTCAGCAGCTTCTGCTCGCGCACCAGCGCGCGCAGCACGCGCGGGAAGGTGCCCCACTGGCGCGGATGCGGATGACGGTCAAAGGGCAGGCCGTCGGAGCCGACCATCGCCAGCGGGTGGGTGTAGATGCGGCGGATATCGCCTTCGTCCATGAGGAAGTAGATCGCACCGGCCGGTGAAAGGCGCGCGACGGTGGCGTCGTCATCCAGGCCCAGTTCGGCCATGACATCGGCAAAATCGCGCCCGGTCGCATCGGGATATCCCTCCGACCACGTGACCAGCGTGCGGCTGGCCAGTCGCACGCGGTCCAGCCGCAGCATGGTGGAGGTGGCGGGATACGGATGGCAGTCCAGGCACACCGGCTGCATGGCCGCGGCCTGGTCGATCAGCGCCAGCGTTTCGCGGGTGCGGCCGTGGTTGCGCTCGCCCGCGACCTTGTGATGGGAGAACACCACGCGGGCGTCCAGCGCGCGCCCGATCGCCAGCGCCTCGTGCATGGCCGGCACGATCTGGTCGGCTTCATCGCGCAGATGGGTGGCATAGATTGCGCGGCGGCCCAGCAGCGGCTGGCCGACGCCGATGATCTCGTCCGTGGGGGCGGCGGCCGCGGGCGGATAGAACGTGCCGGTGGACAAGCCGAACGCGCCCGCATCCATGGCCTCGCCCACCATCGCGCGCATGCGGTCGCGCTCGCTGTCGGTGGCGGCGCGGCCGGTGTCGGTCATCGCCGCGACGCGCAGCGTGGTATGGCCCACCAGCGGTACCACGTTGACCGCGGCGGGCGCATCGCGCAAGGCCTGCAGCCACGCCGTGAACGAGGTGAAGCGGAACAGCATGTTGGAGCCCAGCAGGTCGAGCGGCTGCGGAATCGCGGGGCTGACCAGCGGGGCCAGGCTGATGCCGCAGTTGCCGGTGACAACGGTGGTCACGCCCTGCGAGACGCGCGGCTTCATCTCCGGATGCACCAGCAGGTAACCGTCGTCGTGCGTGTGCGAGTCGATAAAGCCCGGCGTCACCACGCGGCCGGCGGCCTGCCGGACCGGCGTGCCGGGTGCGATGGGGAAATCTCCCAGCGCAGCGATGCGCCCATCCTTGATGGCCAGGTTGCCGCGCACTGGTGGTGCGCCGGTGCCGTCCACCAGCAAGGCGTCGGTCAGCACCAGGTCGGCCTCGACGACCTCGGACGTTGCTGAAAACGTGCGCATCCTGCTTAGTCCAGTTTTTCGATATGTGCGTTGGCGATCAGGTCGCGCCATTTAGCGGTTTCGGCATCGATCAACTGCCTGAACTGCGCGGGCGAGCCGCCGGCTGGCTCGGCGCCCAGCGCCGCCAGGCCCTTGCGCACGTCCGGTGCCTGCAGCGCGCTTTGCAGCGCCGCGTTGACCTTGTCGACCACCGCCGCAGGCGTGCCGCGCGGCGCCACCACGCCGCCCCAGGCCACGGTCTCGTAGCCCTTCAGCCCGGCCTCGTCGAGCGTCGGCACCTCGGGCAGCAGCGCAATGCGCTTGAGGCTGCTGACCGCCAGCGGCCGCACCTTGCCGCCGCGGATCAGCGGCATGGCCTCGGAGGTATTGCCGAACATGAAGTCGAGCCGGCCGCCCATCAGGTCCTGCAGCGCGGCGGGCCCGCCGTTGTACGGGATAAAGGCGACATCGGCCTTCGCCATCGACTTGAACAACTCTCCGCCCATATGGCCGGTAGTGCCGACGCCCGATGCACCGTACGACAGCTTGCCGGGCTGCGCATGCGCCCGCGCGATCAGGTCCTGCACGCTGTGCAGCGGCGAGTTCACCGGCACGATCAGCACGTTGTACAGGCTGAACAGGTGGATCACCGGCACCAGGTCGCGGTCCACGTCGTAGGGCAGCTTGCGGAACAGCGAGCGGTTCACCGCCAGCGTGTTGATATTGCCGAAGCCGATGGTGGTGCCGTCCGGCGCGCCGCGGCGGATCGCGGCGATGCCGAGGTTGCCGGCGGCGCCGGGCCGGTTGTCGATCACCATGGTGACGCCGCTGTCGCGCGACGCCTGGTTGACCACCAGCCGCGACAGCACGTCGGGCGAGCCGCCGGCCGCGGACGGCACCACGAAGGTCACCGGCTTGTCGGTCCAGGGCTGGGGCGGCGCGGCCGCGCAGGGGAGAGTGATGGTGATGGCGGCGAGGGCCAGAGCGAACCCGCTGGCGAGGGTGCGTAGCATGCTGTCTCCTGCATTGATGGGGTGCGGGCCAGACTAGCATCGGCATCCTTAAAACCCGTCATCGAATAATGTGCTGCCGCCATAATCGGGAGTTATCGGTATGAGGGGTTTTCGGAGGAATGGCATGAGGCAGCGCGGACGGTCGGACGCATTGGCGGGCGCAGGCGAGGGCACGGGAGCAGGGGTGGCTGCGCCATCGGGCCGGCCGCTCAACCTGCGCCAGATCGAGGTGTTCCAGGCCATCATGCTGGCGGGCTCGGTCAGCGGTGCCGGACGGATGCTGCATGTGTCGCAGCCCGCGGTCAGCCGGGTGCTGGCGCTGACCGAAAGCCGGCTCGGCTACCCATTGTTCGAGCGCGCGCGCGGCAAGCTGTTGCCGACGCCGGAAGCGCGGCGCCTGTTTGCCGAGGTCGAGCAGGTCTACGGCGGCGTGCAGCGCGTCAACGACCTGGCCGCGGCGTTGCGCCGCGAAGGCGCCGGCACGCTGCGCGTGGTGGCCAGCGCCGCGTTCGCGCAGCAGCTGGTGCCGCGCGCGCTGGCGCAGCTGCGCGCGGGCGGCGTGCCCACGCGCATCGACTACCGCAGCGTCACTTTCGACGAACTGGTCGGCATTTTCCTGAGTGGTCGGGCCGATGTCGGTGTGTCGATGGTGCCGGCGGGGCATCCGACGCTGTCGTCCACGCTGCTCGGGCGCCAGCCGATGCTGTGCGTGCTGCCGCCAGAGCATCCGCTGGCGGGCCGCGAGGTGGTGACGCCGGAGGATTTCGCCGGCAGCGCGTGGATCGGCTATCCGCCCGACACGCCGCTGGGTCGTGCGCTGGCCGGCTTCGGCGACAGCGACAGCGGCGCGCCCGCCATCGAGGTGCATTCCCCGGTCACGGCATGCGCCTTTGTGCAGCAGGGCCTGGGGCTGGCGCTGGTGGATGCGTGGAGCGTGACGCCGGCCATGCGCGCGGCCCTGGCGGTGCGGCCGGTGTTGCCCGCGGTCGGCCTGGAAATCTGGGCGACCCATTCCAGCCTGGCACCGCTGCCGTTGGCGGGGCGCCGCTTCCTGGCCTCGGTCGGCAAGGTGCTGCACGACATCCAGCCGCCTGCCGCGTGCGTGCAGGGGTAGTCCGGCAGCAAATGCCGATCCGGTCTATGCTCGCGGCAGCGGTGCGCCCCCGACAACAAGATTTTCAACCAAGGCCTGCACAGGAGACCCCCATGGCACTCTCGATGTACGACGTTTCGATCCCCGCGTTTATCCGCGCGCTCGGCAACCTGGCCGCGATCCTGGACAAGGGCGCGGCCCACGCCCAGGCGCAGGGCATGGACCCGGCCGACCTGATCCAGACCCGCCTGATCGCCGACATGGATGCGCTGCCGGCACAGGTGCAGCGCGCCAGCGACGCCGCCAAGGGCTGCGCCGCGCGGCTGGCAGGCATCGAGGTGCCGTCGTTCGCCGATACCGAAACCACCTTTGCCGAACTGCAGGACCGCATCGCCCGCACCATCGTCTTCCTGGAGCAGATCACACCTGCGCAGCTGGAAGGCAGCGAGCAGCGCGCGATCGAGCTGAAGCTGCGCCAGGGGCCGATGACGTTCGACGGCAAGTCCTACCTGCTGGGCTTTGCGCTGCCCAATTTCTACTTCCACGTGACCACCGCCTACGACATCCTGCGCCACAAGGGCGTGCAGATCGGCAAGCGCGACTACCTGGGGCTGAAGTAAGAAAAAGCCGGGCGCAAGGCCCGGCCGTGTTCATCGTGGCGCGCTCAGGCGGCCATCAGTCCCACGCCGGCGCAAAGTCCGGGTTGGCCAGCCGCTCGCCGCGGTCCAGCCCGGCGATGGCTGCCATCTCTTCTTCAGACAGTCTCAGCGACGCCGCCGCCAGGTTGCCTTCCAGGTTGGCGCGCTTCGTCGACGACGGAATCACCGCATAGCCCTGCTGCAGCAGCCAGGCCAGCGCCACCTGCGCGGGCGATGCATCGTGGGTCTGCGCAATTTGCTGCAGCACCGCGTCATGCATCACCTTGCCATAGGCCAGCGGCATGTAGGCGGTGAGGTGGATGCCCCGCGCACGCGTGAAGTCGGCCAGCTTGCGGTTCTGCAGGAACGGGTGCATCTCGACCTGCTGCGTGGCGATCTGGTCGGCGCCGACCGCGTCGATGGCTTGTTGCAGATGGGCGATGGTGAAGTTCGACACACCGATCGCGCGCGTCAGGCCCGCGGCACGCGCTTCGGCCAGCGCCTCCATGTATTCCTGCACCGGGATCGCATCGCCGGGCGAGGGCCAGTGGATCAGCGTCAGGTCGACCTGGTCCAGGCGCAGCTTTTCCAGGCTCGTCTCCAGGCTGGCGCGCAGCTTGTCGCGGCCGAGGGCTTCGGTCCAGATCTTGGTGGTGACGAACAGTGCCTTGCGCGGCACGCCGCTGGCGGCGATGGCCTGGCCGACGTCGGCCTCGTTGTCGTAGATCTGTGCGGTGTCGATATGGCGGTAGCCCAGTTCCAGGCCGGTGCGCACGGAGTCGATGACCTGCTGACCCTTGAGTCGGAAAGTGCCGAGGCCGATGGCAGGAATCTGCATGGTGTTCTCCTTAGCTTGCATGGGGTGTGTTCGGAAAGATTCAGTTCAGGGACGTGGGCTCAGTGCGTCATGGCACCTGCCGGCATGCCGCCGCTGCGGGCATCGAAGCCCGCGGCGCGGTCCAGGCGCCCGCTCAGTTCGGTCAGGGCCAGCGCAACCAGCACCACCAGCGCGCCGATCCACGGGGTCTGCATCAGGCCCAGGTGGGTCACGATCAGCCCACCGGCCCAGGCGGCGCCGGCAATGCCGAGGTTGAAGGCCGCGATATTCAGGCCCGAGGCCACGTCCACGGCGTCAGGCGTAAAGCGCTCGGCCTGCTTGACCACGTAGACCTGCAGGCCCGGGACATTGCCGAAGGCCACCGCGCCCCAGGCCAGTACAGTCGCCACCACCAGCCAGCGATGCGGCGCGGTGAAGGTCAGCACGAACAGCACCACGGCGAGCAGCAGGAACACCAGCTTCAGCGCCGGAATCGGGCCGTGGCGGTCGGCCAGGCGGCCGCCCCAGATATTGCCGGCGGCGACCGAGACACCATAGACGAGCATCACCAGGCTCACCGCGCCGGCGTCAAAGCCCGACACGTCCTGCAGGATCGGGGCGAGGAAGGTGAACGGGATAAACGAGCCGCCGTAGCCGATCGCGGTCTTGGCGTAGACCAGCAGCAGGCGCGGCTCGGCCAGCACGCGGGCCTGCTGCAGCAGCGACGCCGGCGGCGTATGCGCAATGGCTCGCGGCACGAACAGCAGGCTGCCGACAAAGGCCACAGCCCCAAGCGCCGACACCGCCAGGAAGGTCTCGCGCCAGCCGAAGTGCTGTCCGATGAAAGTGCCCAGCGGTACGCCGGTCACCAGCGCCACGGTCAGGCCGGTGAACATGATGGCGATGGCGCTGGCCGCCTTCTCGCGCGGCACCAGGCCGGTGGCGATGGTCGAGCCGATCGAGAAAAACACGCCGTGCGCCAGGCCGGTCAGCACGCGTGCCAGCACCAGCGATTCATAGCCGGGGGCTTTCCACGCCAGCAGGTTGCCGAGCGTGAACAGCGCCATCAGCGACAGCAACAGCAGCTTGCGCGGTAGCCGGCCGGTCAGGGCGGTCAGCACGGGCGCGCCGATGGCGACGCCGAGCGCGTACAGGCTGACCAGCAGCCCCGCCGACGGCAGTGACACGTGCAGGTCGGCGGCAATGGTGGGGATCAGGCCAACGATCACGAACTCGGTCGTGCCGATGGCAAAGGCGCTGATGGTCAGCGCGAACAAGGCAATGGGCATGGGATGCCTCCGCTTTTGGGAAATGAGGGAATGGAGCGGAGTGTGCCTCGGATGCTTTTGCAGAATAACCGGGTGATCTGCAGAAGATATTTGACTAGAATTCAAGAATGAAGATGACGCTCGAAGAACTCGCCGCCTTTGTCACCGTGGTCGATACCGGCTCGATCACGGCCGCCGCCGAGCAGCTCGGCCAGACGGTGTCCGGCATCAGCCGGGCGCTGAGCCGCCTCGAAGACAAGCTGGAAACCACCCTGCTGCGCCGGACCACGCGCCGGCTGGAGCTGACGGAAGAGGGCGCGGCGATGCTGGCGCACGCGCGCGGCATCCTGTCCGCCGCCGACCTGGCCGAGGAGCAGATGGCGCTGCGCCGGCAGCGCCCGGCCGGCAAGCTGCGCGTCAACGCGGCCTCGCCCTTCATGCTGCACGCGGTGGTGCCGCTGGTTGGCGAGTTCCGGCGGCTTTATCCCGACATCGAGCTGCAACTGAACACCCACGACCAGATCATCGACCTGATCGAGCACCGCACCGACGTGGCCATCCGCATCGGCGTGCTGCGCGATTCCACGCTGCACGCACGCGCGCTCGGCACCTCACGGCTGCGGGTGCTGGCTAGCCCGGCCTACCTGAAGGCGCGCGGCCGGCCGCGCAGCGTTGCCGACCTGGCTGCACATTCGCTGCTCGGCTTTACCCAGCCGGAAGGGCTCAACCGCTGGCCGCTGCGAACGGCGGAGGGGACGGAATTACCAATCCGGCCGCACCTGGCCGCCTCCAGCGGCGAGACCCTGCGCCATCTGGCGTTGGCCGGCCAGGGGCTGGTGTGCCTGGCGGATTTCATGACCGAGGCCGACCGACGCGCCGGCGACCTGGTGCAGGTGCTGGTGGACCAGACCGTCGAGGTGCGGCAATCGATCCACGCGGTGTACTACCTCAACACGCAGTTGTCGGCGCGGATCGGCTGCTTCCTGGATTTCCTGGCCGCCAACCTGGCTGGCGAGGCGGGCCGCGCGCCGCTCGCGGCTAAGCGAAAACCCTGACCCCTCTGGTATACTTGCATTACGTCCGGACCGGCCGGACGCAGCCTGCGACAGGCCACAGGCGGTTCCTCCGGCAGTGCCCGGAGCCTGCACGGGAAACCCGGTGCATACCGCCCGCGCTGCCAGCGATGCGGCGCCGCCCCGGCGGTACCGATCCAGGAGCCCAAGCTCAGCTTCTTGTTACCTGGCACCCGGCCTTGCCCAACACTTACTGAAACCCCGGCCCGCCCGAAGGCTGCCGATTGTCCGTTTACGGTCCAGAACGGTCCGAGAGAGACCCCTACGCATGACTTACGCCGTCAAGGAAATCTTCTATACGCTGCAGGGCGAAGGCGCCAACGCCGGCCGCGCCGCGGTGTTCTGCCGCTTTGCCGGCTGCAACCTGTGGAGCGGCCGCGAAGAAGACCGCGCCAGCGCGGTGTGCCAGTTCTGCGATACGGATTTCGTCGGCACCGATGGCACGCGCGGCGGCAAGTACCGCAGCGCCGAGGAACTGGCCGCGGTGGTCGCCTCGGAATGGCCGCAGGGCATGGGTGGCAAGCCGCTGGTGGTGTGCACGGGCGGCGAGCCGCTGCTGCAGATCGACGCCCCGCTGATCGACGCGCTGCACGCTCAGGGCTTCGAGATCGCGATCGAGACCAACGGCACCATCGTCGTGCCGCCGGGCATCGACTGGGTTTGCGTCAGCCCCAAGATGGGCTCGGAACTGGTGGTCAGGCGCGGCGACGAGCTCAAGGTCGTGATCCCGCAGGCCGGCCAGGACTTTGCCGCATACGAGCAGCTTGATTTCCGTCATTTCCTGGTGCAGCCCATGGACGGCCCGCTGCAGAGGGAAAATACCGCCGCCGCGGTCGACTTCTGCCAGCGCCATCCGCGCTGGCGGCTGTCGCTGCAGACGCACAAGCTGCTGGGCATCCGCTGAGCCCCGCATAGCGCGGGGCATATCCACTGGCAGGGTCGCCCCAGGGCGGCAAAACGTACACAATACAGGCTTCGGGCGCACGCGCGGCGTCCGCACAACGCAGGCGGCCGGCACGGCGCCGCTACCCATGAGCAAACAAGTTTCCATCACCCGCCGGCTGGAATTCGATTCCGGCCACCGTATCCCGAATCACTGCGGCCAGTGCCGCAACATCCACGGCCACCGCTACCGGCTCGACCTGACGCTGTCGGGCGAAGTCCTGCATCGCGAGGGCGCGTCGGATGACGGCATGATCCTGGACTTCGGCGACATCAAGGCGCTCGCCAACGAGCACCTGGTCAACAAGTGGGACCACGCTTTCCTGATCTATCGCGGCGACACCGCGCTGCTCAACTTCCTGCAATCGATGGAAGGGCACAAGACCGTGGTGCTGGACGCGATCCCGACGGTCGAGAACCTGGCCCAGGTCGCCTTCGACATCCTGGCGCCGGTGTTCAAGGACTGCTTCGGCCACCACCTGCAACTCACCAGGCTGGTGCTGTTCGAAACGCCCAACTGCTGGGCCGAGGTCAGCTCGCCGGCGGTGCTGCCGGCGCAGGACTGAGCGAGGGCGATGCAAGACACGCCGCCACCCTCGCCACCATCGGCACCCCTGCCATTGCGCGCGCCGCGCCCGCTGCCCGACGACCCCGCCGAGGCGGCGCAGCGCGACGAACGCTATATGCGCGCCGCGCTGGAAGAAGCGCTGCTGGCCGAGGCCGCCGGCGAAGTGCCGGTGGGGGCCGTGGTGGTCTGGAACGACACCATCATCGCGCGCGGCCATAACCTGCCGATCCGCTCGGTCGACCCGTCCGCGCATGCCGAGATGCAGGCGCTGCGCGCCGCCGCGCAGGTGATCGGCAACTACCGCATGCCCGAGTGCGAGCTGTACGTGACGCTGGAACCGTGCGCGATGTGCAGCGGCGCGATCCTGCACGCGCGGCTGCGCCACGTGGTGTTTGGCGCCACAGATCCCAAGACTGGCGCAGCGGGCAGTGTGATCAACCTCTTCGAGCAGGCGCAGCTCAATCACCAGACCACCATCACCGGTGGGGTACTGGCCGAACCCTGCGGGCAGATGCTGAAGGATTTCTTCGGCGCCCGGCGCCGCGCCCAGAAGGCAGCGCGCAACCATGCCGCCGTACCGGCCACCGATCCCGACAAGAACAACTCCGATACCGAAGCATGAGTACGCCGAACTGCAGGCCGCCGCATACCGAAGTCCGACTGATCGCCTCGTCCGGGTATCCGCACGACGTGGCCGTCGCCGCGCGCGGCTGTGCCTGGCTCAAGCACCATGGCTACCACATGACCAACCCCGACGTGCTGGCCCGGCGCTACCTGCGCTTCGGCGGCACCGACGCAGAGCGGCTGGCCGACCTGCACGCCATCGGCACCGGCGTGCCGCACGAGCTGACGCTGGCGGTGCGCGGCGGCTACGGCATCGCCCGGCTGCTGGCGCAGGTGGACTTCGCGCGCATTGCCGAACAGGCGCTCGCCAGCGGCACGCTCATCGTCGGGCACAGCGATTTCACCGCGTTCCAGCTCGCCTACCTGGCATCCACCGGTGGCGTCACCTTCGCCGGGCCGATGCTGCTGGCGGACTTTGGCGCGGATGCCGTCGATCCCTATATGTGGGAGCACTTCGAAGGCATCCTGCGCAATCCCGCCTACAGCGTGGACGTCGCCGCGCCGCAGTCGGGAGGCCAGGCCTTCTCCGGCAGCGTGGAGGGCACCCTGTGGGGCGGCAATCTGGCGATGCTGTGCAGCCTGCTGGGCACACCCTTCATGCCGCAGGTGGAGGGCGGGGTGCTCTTCCTGGAAGACATCAACGAGCCGCCGTACCGCGTGGAACGCATGCTGATCCAGCTGCAGCAGGCCGGTGTGCTCGGCGCACAGCGCGCGATCGTTCTGGGTGATTTCTCCAACTACCGCGTCACCGACTATGACAACGGCTATGACATGGACGCCGTGGTGGCCTACCTGCACGAGCACCTGCCGGTGCCGGTGCTGACCGGGCTGCCGTTCGGGCACTGCGCGCGCAAGCTGACGCTGCCGGTGGGCGGGCAGGTGCGGCTGGATGCACGCGCGGACGGCTTCACGATGGCGTTTTCGGACTATCCGGTGCTGCCGCCGCTGGCCTGAGCCGATGGCCCCCTGATCCCGCGCATCCGGGTCGCAAGGAATGCGTCCGGATGATAGAATACGCGGTTATTTCCTGACTCCCTGCCGGGTTCTCGCAAGAACCGGGCGCGGCCCGTGCCGCATCGCCAGCCATGGCCCGGAAAGCTCCCGGCCGGCGCGATGCCTTCCGGCAAGGCCGGCCCCTGAACGGCATGGGGTGCACCTCGTGTGCAAAACCGGCAAGTCGCGGCCAGCGCCGCGGCGCCACAATCTCCAGACAAGGTTCCAGACGTGCTTTCTACCGCAAACATCACCATGCAGTTCGGCCCCAAGCCGTTGTTCGAGAATATCTCGGTCAAGTTCGGCGAGGGCAACCGCTACGGCCTGATCGGCGCGAACGGCTGCGGCAAGTCCACCTTCATGAAGATCCTCGGCAGCGACCTCGAGCCGTCGTCGGGCAATGTCATGCTGGAGCCGGGCATCCGCCTGGGCAAGCTGCGCCAGGACCAGTTCGCCTATGAAGACATGCGCGTGCTGGACGTGGTGATGATGGGCCACACCGAGATGTGGGCTGCCGCGCAGGAGCGCGACGCCATCTACGCCAACCTGGAAGCGACCGACGAAGACTACATGAAGGCCGCCGAGCTGGAGGCCAAGTACGCCGAGTACGACGGCTACACCGCAGAGTCGCGCGCCGGCGAACTGCTGCTGGGCGTGGGCATCCCTACCAGCCAGCACCAGGGCACGATGAGCGACGTCGCACCGGGCTGGAAGCTGCGTGTGCTGCTGGCGCAGGCACTGTTCTCGAACCCGGACGTGCTGCTGCTGGACGAGCCGACCAACAACCTGGACATCAACACGATCCGCTGGCTGGAGACGGTGCTCAACGAGCGCAATTCCACCATGATCATCATTTCCCACGATCGCCACTTCCTGAACTCGGTCTGCACCCACATGGCCGACATGGACTACGGCACGCTCAAGGTCTATCCGGGCAACTACGACGACTACATGGAAGCGTCGATGCAGGCCCGCGAGCGCCAGGTGGCCGCCAACGCGCGCGCCAAGGAGCGCATCAGCGAGCTGCAGGACTTCGTGCGCCGCTTCTCGGCCAACAAGTCCAAGGCGCGCCAGGCCACCTCGCGCGCGAAGCAGATCGAGAAGATCAAGGTCGAGGACATCAAGCCGTCGTCGCGCCAGAACCCGTTTATCCGCTTCGAGTTCGAGAAGAAGCTGCACAACCTGGCGGTCGAGGCCGAAGGCGTCACCAAGACCTACGACCGCAAGATCATCGACAACCTGACGCTGTCGATCCAGGCCGGCGAGCGCGTCGCCATCATCGGCGAGAACGGCGCGGGCAAGACCACGCTGCTGCGCAGCCTGCTCAACGGCGCGGTGCAGACTGGCGTGCAGCGCGGCGTGGAAGTTGACCGCGGCGCGATCAGGTGGGCCGAGAACGCCAACGTGGGCTACATGCCGCAGGACACGTACGAGGAATTCCCGGAAGCCCGCGACGTGATGGACTGGATGAGCCAGTGGACGCAGGCCGGCGACGACGAGACGTCGCTGCGCGGCACGCTGGGCCGCCTGCTGTTCTCGGCCGACGACATCAAGAAGTCGGTCAAGGTGCTGTCCGGCGGCGAGAAGGGCCGCATGATCTGGGGCAAGCTGATGCTGGGCCGCCACAACGTGCTGGCCATGGACGAGCCGACCAACCACATGGACATGGAGTCGATCGAATCGCTGCAGATCGCGCTGGACAAGTTCCCGGGCACGCTGATCTTCGTCTCGCACGACCGTGAGTTCGTCACCGGGCTGGCTACGCGCGTGATAGAAGTGCGCACGGATGGCACGTTGACCGACTACCTGGGTACGTACGACGAGTACCTGCAGTCGCAGGGTATCGACGGCTGAACGCCGGCGCTGTTGCAAACAATCAGGGCTGCCTTCGGGTGGCCCTTTTTGTTTCCTGGAGCATCTCGCAGCGAAGGGCGAACGACAGTTGTCCCATTCCTGATGTGCCCTGATTGTACCCAAGTGGAGGACGCTTGGGACAGTCGCTAGCGCAGGTCTGTCGGGAACTTTGGGCCAGAATACCTGCCTAGCACCATTGACCATGCTCCGGTCCACCGCCTTGCACATGGGGCGCTCTGGCAATCCTCGGCACCTTCGCAGCGGCATCGGCTAGAATCGCGAGAACAAGGAATAGAATAAGCAGGGGTCACATGACGCAGCCGCTGTTGCTGGTGGATTTTGAGAATGTCCAGACAATCGACGTTCAACTTATTCCGCCGGACTACCGGATCGCCATCTTCTGCGGCGCAAACCAGAAAAGCGCTTCGCTCGATCTGACAACCCGGTTGCAGGATCTGGGGTCACGGGTCCAGTGGCATCGGGTCTCGGGCTCGGGTAAGAACGCCCTGGACTTCCACATTGCATTCCATATTGGCCGGGTCCTTGAGCGTCGGGAGGCCAGCGAGTTCGTCATCTTGGCCAAGGATACGGGCTATGACCCGCTGGTCAAGCACATCGGCTCACTCGGGGTGCCCTGCAAACGTGTTGCAGTTGTCGGGGAGATCCACAGGCCCTCGGCCACTCCGGCCATACAGCCCCCAAGACCAGAGCCAACGGCATCGTCCACCTCCAGTGCTGAGCTTGACCGAGTCAAGGCAAATCTTTCCAAGGTGCAGAAAAACAAGCGGCCACGGAAGCGGGCAACGCTAACGAAGTACGTGAGCACGATCTTCGGCAACAAGCTGGCGAAGGCGGAGTTGACGTCCCTGATTGACGACATATTCCGCCACAAGCTGGTCTCTGAGGCCGGCAATGCCATCGGTTACCACTTCTAGGCAAGGACATTACTCCCTCATGACAGAGAAGAAATACAGCAGTCTCGGCTTCGAACTGCGTGGCGGGTCCGTGAATCCATCGCTTCCGCTGCTGTTTCAGATCGGAGTGGCAGACGGTGTCAACTCAGAGATGCAGATCATCTACGTCGGGATGAGCCGGGACGGTGCCAGAGGCCCATTTGCTAACTATGACGACAACCTGAGGCGGATGCGGGACGGTCGTCCTGCTCGGAACGGAAAGGGGTTCCGTCAGATTCACAAGGACCTCGACATCGCCCTTCGTGAAGGCAAGTCAATCGTCGTCGAACTGGTTCGGAACGTAGATATGGACGCCGAACCGCTCGCTGCTGCTAAGAAGGCTTTGCAGCGAGCACACGGGTTGAAGGATTAAACATACGGTGCAGCCCTCCGTCTGTGCGTTTCCGCACCGATCCCGCTCAGTAGGCCATTGCACCTATTCCTATCCACCAACTAGCGAGCGCAGGAGCGCCGGAACTCTAGCGCTGCTTGTGGCCTGTACTCGGGCGATGAGGTTGTAATCGACCCGACTCAGACCGTAAGTCTGAGCGATATCATGTTGCAGTCGGTGCCACAGGTGACTGGTCATCTCAGCGTCGGCCAAGGCCCGGTGTGCTCGCCCGGACTTGGGCAATCGCAGCATATCCACCAGCGTCGACAACCTGTGATTTTGGGCGTGTGGGTAGATCCGCCTGGATGCGAGCATCGTACATGCAAAAACCTGATTGGCTGTCATGCCTAGGAGCGCAAGCTCAGCTTGCCAAAATCTTCGGTCGAAGCCGGCGTTGTGAGCCACAACTGGATGACCGCCGACGAACTGGGCCGCCTCACGCATAACCCTAGATGCGGTGGGTGCAGATGCAATCATCTCGTTAGTGATCCCGGTCAAGTTCACGACCTGAGAGGGGATGCGTCTTCCAGCGTTCATCAAGCTTTGATAGCGGTCGACGATTTGCCCGTCACGCAAGAGAATGACAGCAATCTCCGTGGCTCGATCACCAGACTCGGCGACAGTCCGGTCGTCTCAAAATCCAGAACCGCAACGGTCTGCATGTTTGCTTCCCCTTGTTACTCAACAGCCCAACCTTTGAACCCAACTTGGGTCAGACAACACCGTCAGACTCGACGATAAAGCTCGTTCGTTCGTAAAGCTCATCAAAGGTGAGGATCGCCTCGTTCCCCAACTTCCCCTGAACGTATCAATTACTGGCATTGACTATTCAGCCGATGCCCTGACTCTCTATCAAGAGTCGCTTGCGGAGATAACACCCTGGCTGGCGACGCGCGGCATCGAGGTAGACTTAACGTGCGAAGTCTGTGATCTCATGATTCTGAGCGAATTCAGCGAGTCCGCAGATAGTTTTTTTGATGCGGCGGAAAAGAATAATGTCAATAGATTTCTTTGCGTCTTATCAGCAATTACCGGATTAAAGAAGGAGGGCGTTGAAGCTATTCACGATTCTCTGAAATATGCTGCCGCACGACTTGGTAACAGTAAGAGAAGGAGCTCATGGCTCTGGGTCGAGCCGCCGGCGAAGGGGGTCTGGCCGAAGTTTTTTGGAATGACAATTGGGCTTATTTTCCAAAAGATCGGGTTCCTATTAAAAAAGAAAGGCGAAGAATACAAGATCGAGGCTACCGGACCGATGTTGGAAGACCCCATTACACATAATTTCCTCTGGCACGATCCACACAAAAATTCGAGTGTAAAGAGTAGCGTCGTTGTAATGTCCTTTAAGAGTGGCTGGGAAGCATGAATATTTCCGAGATCCTTCTCACACGCGCATTAAACGCAATGCGGACCACATATTTTCCTTCGTATGTGGGCCTTCGCCTGATCGGCAATCAGCTTGGGCCTAGCAACAAAGATTTGCTCGAACGCATTATATTGCGCAGACTCTCTGCCGCAGATCCCTGGCGATTCAAGCGGTTCAAGATGTATAAGGCATCAATAACCGTGCAAGGTGAAACGAGTCACGAGTACAGGAACTGCCTTGCATCGAGCCCAATTACCTCCATTGCGGAGTCTCTAGTCCTTGGGCTGATGGCTGCGGACCCGGCGTTTTCGGTACACCCGAGGGTATTTAGCTATCGGTGGCCCAAGTCCATCCTTTCCGGCGTGAGCTACGAATTCTTCGGAAATGGTTATCAAGCGAGAAATTCCGAGATAGCAGAGAAATTAGACGTTGGAAAGGTCGCGGTGGTAACCGACATTAAGGCTTACTATCCCTCCGTCTCGCGCGAAAAGATAATGCACGCGCTCCAGCAACGGCTAGCAAGAGCTCAACCAAATCTGACAAAATTTCGTGAGGAAATAGTAAATTTCTATACGCAGCTCTTAAATAGCGGTGAGGGCGGAATTCCGATCGGACCTGCTGCAGGTCATCTATTGGGCCATTTGGCACTTGACGAATTCGATGCGGAGCTAACTGGAATATATGGTGATAATTATTTCCGCTACGTGGATGATATCATCGTCATTACAGATTCGCATCAAGCCGACATTGTGCGCTCGACGATAGAAAAATGCCTAAGACGCCATGGGTTTACGCCAAATACGGATAAGTCTACGTTTCTCACTCCGGCAGAATGGCACGAAAGCATAACAAAGAGTGACGTCGCTTCTGATGACTCGTTCCGTGGTTTGGCGAGCGATCTATCAGTTTATTTGGCTTTCCACGCAAATAAGGCAGATGAGCTTAGAAAGCTTTTCCATGATAATGGACTCCCCATTCCGATAAGGAGGTTGCTTTCACTTTCTCGCTACTCTAGGTTTAGATATTTCATTCGACGAATAAGGTCAATTTCGTCATTTAGAAGAACTGCAAGAATATACGCCTCCAGTCCAGCACTATTCCTCGTGAGAGCGCAGGCCCTAAAGGGTGCATATGAGGGAGAATTGGGTTCACTCTTGGCTCAAAAAGCGGAAAGTGATATAAGCAAGCGCCGCTGGCAGATCCAAAGAATACGACGCGTGGTGAATTCTCTCTTCTATCTACGCGATTTTAACGAATGGGAAAAAGGCATCGCGGACTTGGAATCCACGCCCGAACTCATAGAGCAACGATCTCTTGGTCGCGCTTTGGCATCGGGCAACCCAGAGGGCATTCTTCCCTTTTTTGGTCGTGGATCATCTGCATTTTCAGAGCTGTGGCGGGAATATCGGGGCGGGAGAATACCGCTCAGCTGGCCTGAGGCCGGGTACACAGACGCCGAACTTGAGAGCATAGCCAGTTTACAATTTTCTGGCGTGGTGGACCTCTCGATGGAAGCCGCAAACAATCAGCAGCCATTGACACGTATTCTCGCCATCGCGCAACGGAACCGCCCTACAGGTAGAACGGAAACCGACTTCAGCTTCGAGGATGAACTTGAATCGCTAAGACTATCTGTCGACAACGAGGAAATATCGGAACTTGCGAACACTAGATATTCCCTCCAAGAAGGCACTTCGCTAGAAGCACTGTCCTTATTAAGTTCTGAGTACAGGAGCTGAAAAGACTTACGCATGAGCATAGCCGACTTGCGGCAAAGGAGGAGGAGGAGAGGGGCCGCCTTAGGAGATAGTCAGGGACGGCCCTTGAAACGCTCAGCCCAGCTTAGCCGCCAGCTTCGATGCGTCAAGGTGAGTGTATCGTTGGAGCATCTTAAGATTCTTGTGACCGGAGATGGCCGCGACTTCCATCACGTTCAGCCCCTTCTCAAAGAACCGGCTGATTGCCTCATGACGTAGGTCATGGAAGCGGATGCCCTCCAGCCCGCACTGAGCACGCACCTGCCGAAAGGCGTACTTCATGGCGTGCTGCGTTAGCTTGAAAACTCTGCCCCTGTGTGGCGGGGGACACCACGTCAGCACCTCCAGTGCCTTGGAGGAGAGCGGCACTCGCCTCCGTGTTCCGTTCTTCGTCATGGGGAGTAGGGCTGTCCGCGCTTCCGTGTCGATGTTCTCCCACCGAAGCGAAGCAATTTCTCCCTGCCGCATCCCCGTTTCGATGGCAAGGATGATGGCCGGGGCTATTTCCCTGTTGAAGTCAATGGCGGCGGCGATCAGTTTGCCGTCATCGCCCTCGGTGAGCCTCACTTCCCGAGGCAGCGGCAGGGCGGGGCGCCGGAACCCGTGAACAGGGTTCTCCGTGAGGCCCACGTTCCATTCTGCTATTGCCACCACGTACACGGCTGAGATGACATCCAGTTCCCTCCTCAAGGACGCGGGGGCCACCTCGTGTAGCCTACGGTCCCGCCATGTTGCCAAGTGATGCTTGCCAAGCGAGGCTGCGCCCAATGAGCAAAGCTTCGGCTCGGCCCGCAGCAGCCGTTGCAGAACTCTCCGCTCCCAATCCCCATTGCGGCGGCTGGGGGCAACCCGCTTAACGTACATTTTAAATAGGTCGGCCACCGTGACCCCACTGCCCGGAGCGGTCTCGGCCACCGCCCAGGCCTCTGCCTCCTCACGGGTTCCGAATGTTTTTGATCGTACTGGCTGGCCTGTCACCCTAACCTTGACCTGCCATGATGTCCCACGTTGCACGATAGTTGCCATGTCCCAATCCTTCTGTAAGTGGTTGATTTACATCGGGAATGTGACTCGTCTCGCACGACCGTGAGTTCGTCACCGGGCTGGCTACGCGCGTGATAGAAGTGCGCACGGATGGCACGTTGACCGACTACCTGGGTACGTACGACGAGTACCTGCAGTCGCAGGGTATCGACGGCTGAACGCCGGCGCCGCACCATGCACGAAAGGCCGCCTCCGGGCGGCCTTTTGCTTTGGGTGCGCTGGCGTGAGCCGCTCAGCCGGCGGCTATGACTTCTGCGATCAGGTCGAGCTGGCCGGTGATCGCGTCTGCGGTGATCTCGCCCTTGGCCTTGAGCAGCGCCGCGTGCAGCGGCTCGCGCAGCGCCAGCAGTGCCGGGAGGTCGGTTGCCTTTTCGACCTTCACTTGCAGCATGTAGCCGCGCAGGCCGAGATGCTGGCCGATGACATCGGTGTAGAAGTGGTAGACGCGCTGGAAGGCTTCGATTTCCTGGGCCGAATGCACAGGGGGTGATTGCGGCGCACCGGCTGTCGTGCCGGTGCCTGCGTCCGCCGGCGCGTGCCGCATGGCATACACGGAGAACAGATTGGTGTCGGTCGCGGGCGCCATGGGGCGGGTTGTCGTCGGATGCCCCGCCGCCGGCGGCGCCTGTGCCGGCTCCGGCACAGTCTCGACCAGGCCCTGTACCAGCAGCGTGTCCATTGCATCGGGCCCCACGCCCATGCCTGCCACCTGCGCCAGCAACTCCTGCCCGCGCCGTTCCCCGTTGACCATCAGCAGCAGCGCGCGCAGCTTGTGGTCCAGCTTGCGCGCGCGCGTCCTGATCTCGTCCTGCCCCGCCTCCGTCTTGCGGTAGATCGGATCGACCATGTCTCGCTCCCTTGTTATGCCGGCCGTCCATGCGAGCGTCCCGTCAGAGGGTGCGGCCGATTATCGCCACCTTATGCAGAGCGTGTTTGCGCCGGTTCCGGCGGGGCAAAAAACATTGTCCCGATTCCGCTCTACAATGTGCGTGCACCATAAAAGTAACAAAAAATTGCAATTGCCAATTCACTAAACCGAGAACTGTGGCCATGCAACAACGAGACAAAGTCTTTATCAACGGTAAGTGGGTGACCCCCCACGGCAACGGCAAGATCGACGTCATCCACTCCGCGACCGAAGCGGTGATGGGCACCATCCCCGAAGGCTCGGCGCGCGACGCCGAGGACGCCATCCAGGCCGCCCGCGCCGCCTTCGACAGCTGGTCGGCCACGCCGCCGGAGGCGCGCGCCGCCTATATTGCAAAGATTGCCGAAGGGCTGAAGGACCGCAGCGAAGAGCTGGCCGAGCTCATTGCCGGCGAAGTCGGCATGCCGATCAAGCTGGCGCGCGCGATCCAGGTGGGCGGCCCGGTCTACAACTGGGGGCAGGCCGCCAGGCTGCTGGACGATTTCCGCTTCGAAGAGGAAGTCGGCAACTCGCTGGTGGTGCGTGAGCCGGTGGGCGTGGTGGCGGCGATCACGCCGTGGAATTTCCCGCTCAACCAGATCACGCTGAAAGTGGCCCCTGCGCTGGCTGCCGGCTGCACCGTGGTGCTAAAGCCGTCGGAAGTGGCGCCGCTCAACGCCTTCGTGCTGGCCGAGGTGATCGAAGCCGCCGGCCTGCCGCCGGGCGTGTTCAACCTGGTGACCGGCTACGGCCCGGTGGTGGGCGAGGTGCTGGCCAGCCACCCGGAAGTGGACATGGTGTCGTTCACCGGCTCCACCCGCGCCGGCAAGCGCGTGTCAGAGCTGGCCGCGCAGACGGTCAAGCGCGTGGCGCTGGAGCTGGGCGGCAAGTCGGCCTCGGTGATCCTGGACGACGCCGACCTGCCGTCGGCGGTCAAGGGCACCATCAGCGCCTGCTTCCTCAATTCCGGCCAGACCTGCTCGGCGCATACCCGCATGCTGGTGCCGCGCGCCCGCTATGAAGAAGTGAAGGCGATCGCGCAGAAGGTGGTCGCGGGCTTTACCGTGGGCGACCCGCTGCAGGAAACCAGCAAGCTGGGCCCGCTGATCTCCGCGGTGCAGAAGGACCGCGTGACCGCTTATATCCGCCGCGGCGTGGAAGAGGGTGCCGAGCTGGTGGCGGGCGGCCCGGAGACGCCCGAGGGGCTGGACAAGGGCTTCTACGTCAGGCCGACCGTGCTGGGCAACGTGGAGCCGCGTGCCACCGTGGCGCAGGAAGAAATCTTCGGGCCGGTGCTGTCGATCATCTGCTATGACACCGAGGAAGATGCGGTGCGCATTGCCAATGACAGCATCTACGGGCTGGGCGGCGGCGTCTGGTCCGGTGACGAGGCGCGCGCGATTCGCGTGGCGCGCCGCATCCGCACCGGCCAGGTCGATATCAACGGTGGTCCGTTCAATATGCAGGCGCCGTTCGGCGGCTACAAGCAGTCCGGCAACGGGCGCGAGGCGGGCAAGTACGGGCTCGAAGAGTTTCTGGAGTACAAGTCGCTGCAACTGAAGAAGCCGGCCGCCTGACGGGCCTCAGGCGCAACATGGGAAATGCCCGGCTGGTCCGGGCATTTTTTCGTACGGATAATCGCGCTGACGCGACGCCGGCCCTGTAGCCGGCGGCAACGCGAACGACACAACGACAAGGGTAAGAGGGGAGCAACGATGCGCTGGTTCGGTCGGCTGGCCAGGCTATTGGCAGTGCTGCTGGTGGTGGCGGTGGCCGGTGCCGCGGGCGCGCTGGTCTGGTATCGCCATGCGGCACAGCCGCCTGAATCGGGAACCGTGGCGCTGCCGGGTTTGCGCGACAAGGTGACGATCATGCGCGATGGCCACGGCGTGCCGCATATCCGTGCCGCCAGCAAGGCGGACGCCTGGTTTGCGCTGGGCTATGTGCACGCGCAGGACCGGCTGTGGCAGATGCAGATGAACAAGCGCGTGGTGGCAGGCCGGCTGGCCGAGATCCTGGGCCCGTCCGCGCTCGATAACGACAGGTTCCTGCGCACGCTGGGCGTGCGGCGCAATGCCGAGGCCATCCTCGCCCAGACCCCGCCCGAGACGCGCGCGGCGCTGCAGGCCTATGCCGACGGCGTGAACGCCTGGATCGACCATCGCAAGGGCCCGCTGCCGCCCGAGTTCCTGCTGCTGCGCACGCAGCCCGAGCACTGGGAGCCGGCCGATACGCTGGGCTGGCAGACCATGATGGCCTGGGACCTGGGCGGCAACTGGACCCAGGAAACGCTGCGCATGCGCCTGGCGCAGGTGCTGCCGGTGGCGCGCATCAGCGAACTGCTGGCACCGTATCCGGGCGAGCAGCCGGTGCGTACCATGGACTATGGCCACCTGTACCAGCAACTGGCGCCGCTGGCGAATGCCATGGCCAGCGTCGGCGACAAGGCCCCGCCGGGCTATGTCGAGGGCATGGGCTCGAATAACTGGGTCGTGTCCGGCGCGCATACGCAATCGGGCAAGCCGCTGCTGGCCAATGACCCGCACCTGGGACTGCAGGCGCCGGCGCTGTGGTACTTCGCGCGCATGACGGCGCCCGGGCTGGACGTGGCCGGCGCCACGCTGCCTGGCATACCAGTGGTGGTGCTCGGGCACAACGCCCGCATCGCGTGGGGGCTGACCAATACCGCGCCGGACGTGCAGGACCTGTATATCGAACGGCTGCGTCCGGGCAGCGACAGCGAGTACCAGACCCCGGACGGCTGGGCCGCGTTCGAGACCCGCACCGAGACCATCCGCGTCAAGGGCGCGCCGGACGTGACGCTGAAGGTCCGCGCTACGCGCCACGGGCCGGTGATCTCCGACGTGGCCGAGGCGGTTACCAGCGCTGCCGGCCCGCTGGGCGCGCGATACGTGGTGGCTTTCCAATGGACCGCGCTGCGCCCGGACGACCGCACCTTCCAGGCCGGGATCAGGATGAACGAGGCGCGCGACTGGGCCAGCTTCACCGCGGCACTGCGCGACTTCCACTCGCCGCAGCAGAGCATCGTCTATGCCGATGTCGACGGCAATATCGGCTTCTTCGCCCCGGGCCGGGTGCCGCTGCGCCGGGCCGACAATGACCTCAAGGGCCTGGCCCCGGCGCCGGGCTGGGATGCGCGCTACGACTGGACCGGCTTTATCCCGTTCGAGGCGCTGCCGCAGCGCTACAACCCGAAGGATGGCGTGATCGTGACCGCCAACCAGCGCATCGTGGCGCCGGACTATCCGTATTTCATCACCAGCGAATGGACGGTGCCATACCGCTTCGACCGGATCCGGTCGCTGCTGGCGGCCACGCCGAAGCACACGCTGGACAGCTTTGCCCTGATCCAGAAAGACGTGGTCTCGCTGGCGGTGCGCGACGTCTTGCCGCTGCTGCTGGCCGCACCTGTGAGCCGCGACGGCGCGCGGCCGGAGCGCGAGCGCGCGCTGCTCGACGCGCTGCGCAAGTGGGACGGCACCATGGACGCCGGGCGTGCCGAACCGCTGGTGGTCACCGCCTGGCTGCGCGAGCTGTCGCGGCGTTTGTTCGAGGAAAAGGTGGGCGAGCCGATCTTTGTCCGCCTGTGGGACCAGCGCAACGTGCAGCAGCCCACGCTCAACATCCTGCGCGATCCGGGCAAGCTGGGCGCGTTCTGGTGCGATCGCCCACATACGCGCCCGGCGGAAAGCTGCGACGACGCCATCGCCGACGCCTGGAGCCAGGCAATGGCCGACCTGTCGCGCCGCTATGGTGACGACCCGGCTCGCTGGCGCTGGGGCGAAGCGCATACGGCCCGGTCCGAGCACAAGCCGTTCGGCAAGGTTGCGTACCTGTCGCCGCTGTTCAACCTGCGCGTGCCCACTGGTGGCGACACGTATACGGTCAATGTCGGCCGGCACAACCTGCGCGACGACAAGGCGCCGTTCGAGAACACCCATGCAGCCAGTGTGCGTGCGCTCTATGACCTGGCCGAGCTGGAAGCATCGCGCTTCATGGACTCGACCGGGCAGTCCGGCAACGCGCTGCTGCCGCGCTATCGCGACTGGACGGCCAAATGGGCGGCGGTCGAGTACGTGACCATTCCTCCCGTGGCGGCAAAGCCCGGGAAGGACGAGGCAGACACGGTGGTCCTGGCGCCGGCTGCGACGAAATAGCGCATGCCACGGCGTGCGCGAAAGTCTGCCAAATAGGCGATATCCTGCCGTGGTCAACGCGAGGTATGGCAAACGACGCTACCATGAGGACCCTCTCGACCGGCAGGAGCCCGCTATGGCCACGCGTACCACCCATGTGATCCAGCACGTCGCATTCGAGCATGCGGGCGTGATCGGCAACGCCCTGCGCGCACGCGGACATGCACTGCAGGTGTTCCAGGCCGGCGTCAACGACCTGACTCCCATTTCAGAAAATCCTGCCGACCTGCTGCTGATCCTCGGCGGCCCGATCGGTGTCTACGAGACTGACGCCTATCCCTGGCTGGAGGCCGAGATCGCGCTGATCCGCCAGCGCCTGGCCAGCGGCGGCAAGATGATCGGGGTTTGCCTGGGCGCGCAGCTGATCGCGCGTGCCGCCGGCGCGCGGGTCTATCCGGGTACGCGGGAGATCGGCTGGGCGACGATCACGCCTACGCCGGCGGGACAGGATTCGGCGCTGGCCGAACTGGCCGCCGCCAACTGGGAGGTGCTGCACTGGCACGGCGACACCTTCGACCTGCCGCCCGGCGCGCAACTGCTGGCCTCGACCACCGCGGTACAGAACCAGGCCTATGCCATCGGCAACCAGGTGCTGGCGCTGCAGTTCCATCCGGAGGTGATGCCGCGCGATATCGAGGCGTGGCTGATCGGGCATACCGTCGAGCTGGGCAAGGCCGGGATCGATCCGCGCACCATCCGCGCGCGGACGGCCGAAGTTGGCGCCATCGTGGCTGCGGCGGGCGAGCGCCTGTTCGCGCGTTGGCTGGAGGATGCAGGGCTATGAGCTTGCCGGCATCCCCTGTGCGCGCCACCGCTGCCGAGCACTAGCGCAAACTCGCCCGGCAGCGCGCGGAACGGCGCGAAATCGAAGAGTTGGAACGACGGCTCGCGAGCGGCTGAGCGCCCGCTGCGCAAGAAGGGGCCTCAGCCCTGGCGGAAACGCCTGGCGGTGCCTTCGCGCGTGATGCGCTCCCATACCACCTGCTTTTCCTCATCGCTGAAGAACACCCAGTTGCTGACCTCGGTCGCGGTGCGGCCGCAACCCTGGCAGATCTCGTCGAACAGGGTCGAGCAGATGCCGATGCAGGGGCTGTCCGGGCGTTCGGACAGCGTGGAATCCGTGGTGCCGGTGTCCGGTTCAGGGCGGAGCGGGGCGGATTCGGGAAACTGCGGCATGGCGGATGGGGGTCGGGGTGAAACGGGGGGACATTATACGGGGTGGCGAGGGGCCGGCTCGTCATCAGACACGCCTGCAACGTGTCGCAGTCTGCCTTTCGGGAAGGGCGAGCGGGCCTGGATGTGCCGGAACGGACAACTACGTCCAACGTAATTGAGCCGGATCTTCGCTGCCATTACGCTCCATCCATGAACTTTCATATCCCGGACAGGAGCCCAGCCATGCCCCAAGCCATTGCCAGCCTTCCCCGCCAGCGCGACCGCCACGCAGCAGTCGACCCACGCATGCGCGCCATGGTCGAGAACGTGCTAATCGGGTCCCCGGTGGCGCGCGCCCTGGGCGTGCGGCTGGCCAGCCTCACCCCCGAACATGTCGAGCTGGAGATGCCGTTCCTGCCGACCAACGTGACCCACGGGAGCATCGTCCACGGCGGGGTGATCGCCACGCTGATCGACATTGCCGGCGCCGCCGCGGCGGCTTCCGGTGCCAGCGCTGACGAAGTGAAGGGCGGGGCGACCAGCTCACTGTCGATCCAGTACCTGGCGCCGGCGCAGGGCGTGGCGCTGCGCGCCGTAGCAGCAGTGATGCGGCGCGGGCGCCGGCAGGTGGTCACCGACGTTTCGGTCTATGCGGAAGCGCCGGACGAGGGCGCGTTGGTCGCCAAGGCCTTGATGAGCAGCGCGATGTTCTGAATGCCGGAGCCCGGGCGCATCGTGCGCCCGTTCATAAATTTACAAAACGCAATTAACCGCCAGTCTTGTTCCACGTCCAGGCGCGCCTACTGGCGCGATCTGTCTTCAATTCGAAGGTACCAGGCAAACCGGTGGAAGCGATGCGCGCCGCATTTCGAATCGCCGCGGCAATGGCTGGAGCGGGGGCAGGGCGGGAGCGAAGCAAGCAGCCGGCGGCCTGGAGCAGGCGACCTGAGGCGAAGCAGGGATGCCACGGCGAGCGCCGGTGGCGATGGTGGAGCGGGCCGGCGCACATGACTCGCGCCGGCCCCGTTCAGCGTGCGATCAGTACTTCCAGAAGACCTGCTGCAGCGCCTTGCTGTCGTTGGTCTTGGTCAGCGCCAGCGCCATCAGGATGCGCGCCTTCTGCGGCAGCTGGTCGTCGGTGACGATCCAGTCGTACTTGTCGTCCGGCTGCTCGGCATTGCGGATCACCACGCCGCTGCCGGCGCGCGAAGCACGCACGATCTGCACGCCCTTGGCACGGGCGGCCTTGAGCGGCTCGACCATGTAGTCGCCGACACTGCCGTTGCCGGTGGCCGCGTAGACGATGGCCTTGGCGCCGCTCTTCACGGCGGCGTCGATGGTGGCCGGATTCACGTTGCCATAGGCATAGACCACGGCCACTTCCGGCAGCTTGTCGATCTTGTCGATGTCCCACTCGGTCTGCACGGTGTGCGGGCGCGCCGGCAGGCGGTAGTACTGCGAGCGGCCTTCCACCACGTAGCCCAGCGGGCCGAACGGCGAGCGGAAGGTCTCGGTCTTGAAGGTGTTGCTCTTGGTGACGTCGCGGCCGGTGTGGATTTCGTCGTTCAGCACCACCAGCGTGCCCTTGCCCTTGGAGGTCGGGTTGGAAGCGACCAGCACGGCGTCATACAGGTTCAGCGCACCGTCGGCGCCCAGCGCCGTGCCCGGGCGCATCGAGCCCACTACCACCACCGGCTTGTCGCTCTTGAGCGTCAGGTTCAGGAAGTACGCGGTTTCTTCGATAGTGTCGGTGCCGTGCGTGATGACGATGCCGTCCACGTCCGGCTGCTTGAGGAGTTCGGACACGCGCTTGCCAAGTTTCAGCAGACGCTCGTTGTTGAAGCTCTCCGAGCCGATCTGGAAGATCTGCTCGCCCTTGACGTTGGCGACTTTCGAGATCTCCGGCACCGAGGCGATGATCTTGTCGACCGGCACCACGGCGGACTGGTAGGCCGCGGTGTTGATCGCCGAAGCGCCGGCGCCGGCAATGGTGCCGCCCGTGCCGATGATGACGATATTGGCCTTGCGGGCTTCGGCCTGGGCCGTGGCAGGTGCGGCGGCGGGCTGTGCGGCGGGGGCGAGCTGCGCGTGGGCGGTGCCGGTGATCAGGCTGGCCGACAGCAGGGCAGCGGCCAGCGTGGTGACGCGGGCGAAATGTTTCATGATTCTCCTCGGTATATATACGAACGTGTAGGCACGTATTGGAGCGACACGACATACCTTTTGGGTGGAACGGTGTCGTCTGTGTTCAGTCCATAGCCGCTCGCCCACGAGCCCTCTGTTCCAAGGCGCCGGACGAGCAGCGGCAGAGACTATACGTGAGGAGAATTTGGCGCGGGAGGTGCGGCGGAGGGGTTATGCCGATTCGGCATGAAGGCGCCTGGGTGATAACTCAAATTGCATACATATCGAGGTAGTCGTTGACCGCCACCCCTTCCAGCCTGGCCTGGTCCAGCGACACGGCCAGGATGGCCTCCTGCTGCTTAGGCGGGAAACGCCGCGCCAGATTAGTGCGGAACTTCTCCACCAGCAGCGGGATCCCTTCCGCGCGGCGGCGCTTGTGGCCGAGCGGATATTCGACCAGCACTTCGTCTAGCACGGTGCCGTCGTTCAGCGTCACCGTCAGCGCATTGGCGATCGAGCGCTTGTCGGGATCGTGATAGTCGCGCGTCAGCGCCGGGTCTTCGACACAGGTGATCTTGTCGCGCAACAAGTCGATGCGCGGGTCGGCGGCGACGTTGTCTTCGTAGTCGGCCGCAGTCAGCCGGCCGAACAGCAGCGGCACCGCCACCATGTACTGGATGCAGTGGTCGCGGTCGGCGGGATTGCTGAGCGGGCCTTTCTTGTCGATGATGCGCAGGCACGCCTCATGGGTGCGGATGGTAATCGCCACGATATCGGCGGCGCTGCGCCCCGCCAGCGCCAGCGAGCCGTGCAGGCGCATGGCGGCTTCCACCGCGGTCTGCGCATGGAACTCGGCAGGGAACGAGATCTTGAACAGGATGTTCTCCATCACGTACGAGCCATACGGCCGCTGGAACTGGAACGGCTGCCCCTTGAACAGCACGTCATAGAAGCCCCAGGTCTTGGCCGTCAGTACTGACGGGTAGCCCATCTCGCCGGTGCGCGCGACCAGCGCCAGCCGCACCGCGCGGCTGGTGGCGTCGCCCGCGGCCCAGCTCTTGCGGCTGCCGGTGTTGGGCGCATGGCGATAGGTGCGCAGGCTTTGCCCGTCGACCCATGCCAGCGATACGGCGTTGATGATCTCCTCGCGCGTCAGGCCCAGCATCTGCGCGACCACGGCGGTCGAGGCCACCTTGACCAGCACTACATGGTCGAGCCCGACCTTGTTGAACGAGTTCTCCAGCGCGATGCAGCCCTGGATCTCGTGCGCCTTGATCATGGCCGTCAGCACTGCCTTCATCGTCAGCGGCTTGCGGCCGGCGGCGATGTTGTTGCGCGACATCCAGTCGGCCGTGGCCAGGATGCCGCCAAGGTTGTCCGAGGGATGGCCCCATTCGGCCGCGAGCCACGTGTCGTTGAAATCCAGCCAGCGGATCATCGTGCCGATATTGAACGCGGCCTGGACCGGATCGAGCTGGAACTGCGTGCCGGGGACGCGCGCGCCGTTGGGCACGATCGTGCCCGGGACGATGGGGCCGAGCAGCTTGGTGCAGGCCGGATAGGACAGGGCTTCGAGCCCGCAACCGAGCGTGTCGATCAGGCAGTTGCGGGCGGTATCGTAGGCGAGGCCGCTCTTGATCTCGTAACGGGTGACATAGTCGACGATGTCGACCAGTACCTGGTCCGGATCGGGGCGTTTGGCGGACGGCGTGTCGGTAGCAGACATGAGCAGCCTCGCGAGGTGGTGTGGATCAGAACGCGTCGCCCGGCACGCGCACCCAGCCTTCCATCAGCACGCGCGCGCTGCGGCTCATGATGGCTTTCTTGACGACCCATTCGCCATTCAACTGCTGCGCTTCGGCGCCCACGCGCAGCGTGCCGGACGGATGCCCGAAACGCACCGCATTGCGCTCGCCGCCGCCGGCAGCCAGGTTGACCAGCGTGTCGGGGATCGCCGCGGCGGTGCCGATTGCCACCGCTGCCGTGCCCATCATGGCGTGGTGCAGCTTGCCCATCGACAGCGCGCGCACCAGCAGGTCGACATCAGCCGCGGCCACCTTCTTGCCGCTCGATGCGACATAGTCCACCGGCTTGGCCACAAATGCCACCTTGGGCGTGTGCTGGCGCTTGGCGGCTTCGTCCACGTCCTTGATCAGGCCCATGCGCAGCGCGCCGTAGGCACGGATGGTCTCGAACATCGCCAGCGCCTTGGTGTCGCTGTTGATCGCGTCCTGCAGCTCGGTGCCGGTGTAGCCGATGCTCTCCGCGTTGACGAAGATGGTCGGGATGCCGGCGTTGATCATGGTGGCCTTCAACGTACCCACGCCCGGCACTTCCAGGTCGTCGACCACGTTGCCGGTGGGGAACATCGCGCCGCCGGCGCCTTCTTCCTCGGCAGCCGGGTCCATGAACTCGAGCTGCACTTCGGCGGCGGGGAAGGTCACGCCATCGAGCTCGAAATCACCGGTTTCCTGCACTTCGCCGTTGGTGACGGGCACATGGCCGATGATGGTCTTGCCGATGTTGGCCTGCCAGATGCGCACGATGGCAACGCCGTTCTGCGGGATGCGGCTGGGGTCGACCAGGCCGGCGCTGATGGCGAAGGGGCCGACCGCGGCGGACAGGTTGCCGCAGTTGCCGCTCCAGTCGACAAAGGACTGGTCGATCGAGACCTGGCCGAACAGGTAATCGACGTCGTGGTCAGGACGCGTGCTCTTCGACAGGATCACGGTCTTGCTGGTGCTGGAGGTGGCACCGCCCATGCCGTCGATCTGCTTGCCGTAGGGATCGGGGCTGCCAATCACGCGCATCAGCAGCGCGTCGCGGGCCGGTCCGGGCACCTGCGCGGTCTCGGGCAGGTCTTGCAGGCGGAAGAACACGCCTTTGCTGGTGCCGCCACGGATGTAGGTGGCGGGGATTTTGGTCTGGGGTACGTGGGCCATGGGAATCTTTGTCCGGGTTAGGCCTGGGGGCCTTGTCACAGCTTAGGAATCAATCGCGGGGGAAGCAAAGCGCGGCGGTGGTTTCCTCCCTCTCCCGCAAGCGGGAGAGGGAGGAAACCGGCAGCGGGGATTAAGCCGCCGCCTTCGTCGACTCCAGGAAGTCCTGCGCAAACCGCTGCAGCACGCCACCAGCCTCGTAAATCGACACTTCCTCATCGCTGTCGAGACGGCACGTCACCGGCACTTCCACACGCTCGCCATTCTTACGATGGACCACCAGCGTCAGCGTCTCACGCGGCTGCCGCTCGCCGATCACATCATAGGTCTCGGTGCCATCCAGCCCCAGCGTCAGCCGGTTCACCCCGGGCTTGAACTCCAGCGGCAGCACACCCATGCCGATCAGGTTGGTGCGGTGGATGCGCTCGAAGCCCTCGGCAACGATGACTTCCACGCCAGCCAGGCGCACGCCCTTGGCGGCCCAGTCGCGCGACGAGCCCTGGCCATAGTCCGCGCCGGCGATGATGATCAGCGGCTGCTTGCGGTCCATGTAGGTCTCGATCGCTTCCCACATGCGCACGACTTTGCCTTCCGGCTCGATGCGCGCCAGCGAACCCTTCTTGACCTGGCCGTCGATCACGGCCATTTCATTGATCAGCGTCGGATTGGCAAAGGTGGCGCGCTGCGCGGTCAGGTGGTCGCCGCGGTGGGTCGCGTACGAGTTGAAGTCCTCTTCCGGCAGGCCCATCTTGGCCAGGTATTCGCCGGCAGCGCTGTCGAGCAGGATCGCGTTGGACGGCGACAGGTGGTCGGTGGTGATGTTGTCGCCCAGCACCGCCAGCGGACGCAGGCCCTGAAGCGTGCGTTCGCCGGCCAGCGCGCCTTCCCAGTACGGCGGGCGGCGGATGTAGGTGCTCTGCGGGCGCCAGTCGTACAGCGGCGCGGCGCTCTCGCCGGTTTCCGCGGTCAGCGCGAACATCGGTTCGTAGACCTTGCGGAACTGCTCGGGCTTGACGCTCTGCTTGACGATCGCGTCGATCTCTTCGTCAGTCGGCCAGATGTCCTTCAGGTACACCGGCTTGCCGTCCTGGTCCGAACCCAGCACATCCTTCTCGATGTCGAAGCGGATGGTGCCGGCGATGGCGTAGGCGACCACCAGCGGCGGCGAGGCCAGGAAGGCCTGCTTGGCGTACGGGTGGATGCGGCCGTCGAAATTGCGGTTGCCGGACAGCACGGCGGTGGCGTACAGGTCGCGGTCGATGATCTCCTGCTGGATCTTGGGATCCAGCGCGCCCGACATGCCGTTGCACGTGGTGCAGGCAAAGGCCACGATGCCGAAGCCGAGCTTCTCGAGGTCGGGCAGCAGGTTCGCTTCTTCCAGGTACAGCTCGACCGCCTTGGAGCCGGGCGCCAGCGACGACTTGACCCACGGCTTGCGGGTCAGGCCGCGCGCATTGGCGTTGCGCGCCAGCAGGGCGGCGGCGATCACGTTGCGCGGGTTGCTGGTGTTGGTGCAGCTGGTGATGGCGGCGATGATCACCGCGCCGTCCGGCATCAGGCCTTCGGCTTCCTGCGCGCGGGCCTTGTCCAGGTCCACGGCGATGCCGCGCTCGGCCAGCGCGGAGGTCGGCAGGCGCTTGTGGGGGTTCGACGGGCCGGCCATGTTGCGCACCACGCTCGACAGGTCGAACTTCAGCACGCGCTCGTATTCGGCGTTCTTCAGCGAATCCGCCCACAGGCCGGCGGTCCTGGCATACGTCTCGACCAGCTTGAGCTGCTCGTCGGTACGACCGGTCAGGCGCAGGTAATCGATGGTCTGCTCGTCGATAAAGAACATCGCCGCGGTGGCGCCGTATTCCGGAGCCATGTTGGAGATGGTGGCGCGGTCGCCGAGCGTCAGGCTCGAGGCGCCTTCGCCACGGAACTCCAGGTAGGCGCCGACCACTTTTTCCTTGCGCAGGAATTCGGTCAGGGCCAGCACGATGTCGGTGGCGGTGATGCCGGGCTGGCGCTTGCCGGTCAGCTCCACGCCGACGATATCCGGCAGGCGCATCCACGAGGCGCGGCCGAGCATCACGTTCTCGGCTTCCAGGCCGCCCACGCCGATGGCGATCACGCCCAGCGCATCGACGTGCGGGGTGTGGCTGTCGGTGCCAACGCAGGTGTCGGGGTAGGCCACGCCATTGTCGGCGTGGATCACCGGCGACATCTTCTCCAGATTGATCTGGTGCATGATGCCGTTGCCCGGCGGGATCACATCGACGTTCTTGAACGCCTTCTTGGTCCAGTCGATGAAATGGAATCGGTCTTCGTTGCGCCGGTCTTCGATGGCGCGGTTCTTGGCGAAGGCATCGGGATCGAAGCCGCCGCATTCCACTGCCAGCGAGTGGTCGACGATCAGCTGCACCGGCACCACCGGGTTGACCTTGGCGGGGTCGCCACCCTGGTCGGCAATGGCGTCGCGCAGGCCAGCCAGGTCCACCAGCGCGGTCTGGCCCAGGATGTCATGGCAGACCACGCGCGCGGGGAACCACGGGAAGTCGAGCTCGCGCTTGCGCTCGATCAGCTGCTTGAGCGAATCGGTCAGCGTGGCCGGGTCGCAGCGGCGCACCAGGTTTTCTGCCAGCACGCGCGACGTGTACGGCAGCTTGTCGTAGGCACCCGGCTGGATGGCCTCGACCGCGGCGCGCGCGTCGAAGTAATCCAGCTTGGTGCCCGGTAGCGGTTTGCGGTTTGCAGAATTCATGGTGTAGGGAAATCAATATTGGTATGAAAAAGGGGTAGTGGCCCAGTGTCAGCGACCAACTACCCCCTTGCCCGCAGGCTCGGATCAATGCAACCCGACGCGGAGCAAACCGGCAGCCGGTCTTACTTGCGATCCTTGATCGGCACGAACTTCAGGTCCTCCGGTCCGGTGTAGTTGGCGCTCGGACGGATGATCTTGTTGTCGATGCGCTGCTCGATGATGTGAGCGGCCCAGCCGGAGGTGCGCGCGATCACGAACAGCGGCGTGAACATCGCCGTCGGCACCCCCATCATGTGGTAGCTCACCGCGCTGAACCAGTCCAGGTTCGGGAACATCTTCTTGATGTCTCCCATCACGGTCTCCAGGCGCTCGGCGATGTCGAACATCTTCATCGAGCCGGCATCCTTCGACAGCTTCCTGGCCACTTCCTTGATCACCTGGTTGCGCGGGTCGCTGATGGTGTACACCGGGTGGCCGAAGCCGATCACGACTTCCTTGTTCTCGACGCGGCGGGTGATGTCGGCCTGGGCCTCGTCGGCGTTGTCGTAGCGCTTCTGGATCTCGAACGCGACTTCGTTGGCGCCGCCGTGCTTGGGCCCGCGCAGCGCGCCGATCGCGCCGCAGATGGCCGAGTACATGTCCGAGCCCGTGCCGGCGACCACGCGCGCGGCGAAGGTCGAGGCGTTGAACTCGTGCTCCGCGTACAGAATCATCGACGTGTGCATGGCGCGCTCCCACAGCTCCGACGGCTTCTCGCCGTGCAGCAGGTGCAGGAAGTGTGCGCCGATGGAGTCATCGTCGGTTTCCACCTCGATGCGGCGGCCGTTGTGGCTGTAGTGGTACCAGTACAGCAGCATCGAGCCGAAGCTGGCCATCAGGCGGTCGGCGATATCGCGCGCGCCCGGGGTGTTGTGGTCTTCTTTCTCCGGCAGCACGGTGCCGAGCACCGACACGCCGGTGCGCATCACGTCCATCGGGTGGGCGCTGGCGGGGACCCATTCCAGCGCGGCCTTGACGTTGGCGGGCAGGCCGCGCAGCGACTTGAGCTTGGCTTTGTAGGCGGCCAGTTCAGCCTTGGTCGGCAGCTTGCCGTGCACCAGCAGGTGGGCGATTTCCTCGAACTCGCAGGTGTCGGCGATATCGAGGATGTCGTAACCGCGGTAGTGCAGGTCGTTGCCAGTGCGGCCGACCGTGCACAGCGCGGTATTGCCGGCGGTCACGCCCGACAGGGCGACGGATTTCTTGGGCTTGGGAGTGGCGAGCGGTTGCGCTTCGGACATCTGGGTCTCCTTGGTGTGATGCCTGTCTGTTGTTGGCCATGCTGTTGGCCAATTCCGGCCAAACGGCCGGGGCATGCCCGGCCGTGCCTGTGTCTGTGTTGTATTACTTGCCCTTGCCTTGCGCGAACAAGGCGTCGAGCTTTTGCTCGAAGTCGTGGTAGCCGATGCTCTCGTAGAGCTCCGAGCGGGTCTGCATGGTATCGACCACGTTCTTCTGCGTGCCGTCGCGGCGGATGGCCGCGTACACATTCTCCGCCGCCTTGTTCATGGCGCGGAAGGCCGACAGCGGGTACAGCACCATCGACACGCCGGCGCCACCGAGTTCTTCGGTGGTGAACAGCGGGGTAGCGCCGAACTCGGTGATATTGGCCAGCACCGGCACCTTCACTGCGTCGACGAACTTGCGATACATGCCAAGGTCGGTCATGGCTTCCGGGAAGATCGCGTCGGCGCCGGCTTCCACGCACGCCACGGCGCGTTCGATGGCCTTGTCCAGGCCTTCCACGGCGAGCGCGTCGGTGCGGGCCATGATGACGAAGTTCTCGTCGGTGCGGGCGTCGACGGCGGCCTTGATGCGGTCGACCATTTCACCCTGCGTGACGATTTCCTTGTTGGGACGGTGGCCGCAGCGCTTGGCACCGACCTGGTCTTCGATATGCATGGCCGCGGCGCCGAACTTGATCAGCGACTTGGTGGTGCGGGCCACGTTGAAGGCCGAGGCGCCGAAGCCGGTGTCGACGTCCACCAGCAGCGGCGTGTCGCACACGTCGGTGATGCGGCGGATGTCGGTCAGCACGTCGTCCAGGTTGGAGATGCCCAGGTCGGGCAGGCCCAGCGAACCGGCGGCGACGCCGCCACCCGACAGGTAGATGGCGCGGTAGCCGGCGCGCTTGGCCAGCAGGGCATGGTTGGCGTTGATGGTGCCGACCACCTGCAGCGGATGCTCGTCGGCAAGCGCCTGGCGGAAACGGGCGCCAGCGGAGCGCGCGAGGTCGGAAGCGGAGTAGGTCATTGGCGTATGCGTTGGGTGAACAGGACGAGCCAATAGCGCAAGGTGTGTGCCAGCCTTTGCGCCGGCCGCTGTGAAATCTCTCCAGCCCTTGCCAGCACTGGGCTGGCGGGCAGGATGCCGAACTTTCCGTATTGTCGCATGCCATGGTTTCGCCACATTTGCATTTCACAATAGCAATTGTGGATTTCAAAGTTGAAATCCGGGCCGGCGTGGCGGACAATGTGCCAGCACTGTACGCCTGTTCGCCACGCGTTTCACCACGCTTCACACGCCGCCTCGCACCATGAGCCCTCCCGCTTCCACACCTGCCCGCCCGCGCATCTGGGCAATCGGCATCAGCCGCCTGGCGCGCGCCTTTGCCGACCTGATCCCGTCCTATGCCGCCCGCGCGGAATTCCGCATCGTCGGCAAGGGCTACGAGGCCGCCGCCAGCGCGGTGGCGCGCGAAGCCCGCGAAGGACGCCTCGACGTGGTGGTGGCGGGCGGCTCCAACGGCGCCTACCTGCGCCAGCACGTGGACGTGCCGGTGGTGCTGGTCAAGGTGACGGGTTTCGACGTGATGAGCGCGCTGGCCACCGCGCGGCGCATCTCGCCGCGGGTCGCGCTGGTCACGCATGCTTCGACCTATGCCGAAGTCGATGAATTCGTGCGCGCGTTCTCGCTGTCGATCCCGGCCTACACCTACCTGACCGAGGATGACGCGGTGGCGCGCGTCAAGGCGCTGAAGCAGGAGGGCATCCAGGTCGTGGTCGGCCCCGGCCTGGTCACCGACCTGGCCGACCGCTACGGCCTGACCGGCGTGTTCCTGTACTCCGGAAACTCGGTGCGCATGGCGCTGGAAGACGCGATCGAGGCCGCGCGCCTGCGCCGCATCGAGGCGACAAGGCGCGACTACGTCAACACCATCCTGGCGCACCTGAACGAGGGCGTCGCGGCCGTCGACGCGGAAGGGCGGATCCAGTCGTTCAACCCGGCGATGGAGCGCTTCCTCGGCACCTCGGCCGCCGCCGCAGTAGGCCGCAAGCTGCAGACGCTGGCGCCCAACCTGGCGCTCGAAGGCGTGATGCAGAGCGGCGACAAGGAGCTGGAAGCGATCCACAAGCTCGGCGACAAGATGGTGGTGGTCAACCGCATCCCGATCGTGAGCGAGGCCGGCACCACCGGCGCGGTGCTGACCATCCAGGACGCCAGCGCGATCCAGCGTGTGGACCGCAACCTGCGCTCGCGCAGCCGCGCGCGGCCGGCGGGTGTGCGCTACAGCCTGGACGACCTGGCCGGTGCCTCGGCCACGATGACCGAGCTGCGCGAGCTGGCGCGGCGCTACGCCGTGGTGGACTCCACCGTGCTGATCGGCGGCGAGAGCGGCACCGGCAAGGAAGTGCTGGCGCAGGGCATGCACGACGCCAGCCCGCGCCGCGCCTTTCCGTTCGTCGCGGTCAATTGCGCAGCGTTCCCGGAAGCGCTGCTGGAAAGCGAACTGTTCGGCTATGAAGAGGGCGCCTTCACCGGTGCGCGCCGCGGCGGCAAGGCCGGCCTGTTCGAATCGGCCCACAACGGCACGCTGTTTCTCGACGAGGTGGGCGATATGCCGCCCGCGCTGCAGACGCGCCTGTTGCGCGTGCTGCAGGAAAAGCAGGTGCTGCCGATCGGGGGGCTGGATGCGGTGCCCGTCAACGTACGCGTGATCGCCGCCACCCACCGTGACCTGCCGGCGATGGTGCGCGACGGTACCTTCCGGCAAGACCTGTACTACCGCCTCAACATCCTGCGTATCGAAATGCCGCCGCTGCGCGAGCGCACCGAAGACCTGCCCGAGCTGGCCGAGCTACTCTACCGCCGCGCGCAGGAACGCCTGGGCATGGAACGCCCCCAGCGGCTGCCGGCGGCGGCCCGCGCGCGGCTGGCGCGCTACGGCTGGCCCGGCAATATCCGTGAGCTGGAGAACGTCACCGAACGGATCGCCGTGCTGGTGGCCGGGCGCAAG
Organism: Ralstonia pickettii; assembly: GCA_050987995.1. Lineage (GTDB taxonomy): Bacteria > Pseudomonadota > Gammaproteobacteria > Burkholderiales > Burkholderiaceae > Cupriavidus > Cupriavidus pickettii_B. The sequence continues at coordinate 2,370,058 of CP158803.1, read as the reverse complement.
CTGGAAGCCGACGCGCTGTTGCGTGAGTTGCAGGCGGCGGCGCCCGAGCTGTTCGGCGGCGATGGCCTGCACGCGGTGTCCGATGTCGAAGCCGGGCCTGCCGCCCGTGGCGTGCCTGCACGCAAACCTGGCCGCTCCCTGGCCGGCGTCAAGCAATCCAGCGAGGTCGAACATATCCGGCGCGTGCTGGCCGAATGCGGCGGCGATCGCACCGCGGCCTGCCATATCCTCGGCATCAGCCCGACCACGCTGTGGCGGCGGCTGAAGGCCGCATAAGCGCGGTGCACGCAGGGCAGGGCTTCACTGCACGGCGCCGACACGCCGGAACGGGATCGGCTGCAGCCCTTTGGACGCCAGCCATGCCTCGTTGAACAGCCGCCCCATATACAGGTCGCCGCGGTCGCACAACAGCGTGACGATGGTATGCCCTGGCCCCATCTCGCGCGCCAGCGCCACGGCAGCGCCGACGTTGATCCCTGACGATCCGCCCAGGAACAAGCCTTCTTCACGCAGCATGCGATAGACCATATCCACGCAGGTCTGGTCGTCGATCCGCACCGCATCGTCGATGGGCGTGTCCTGCAGGTTGGCGGTGACGCGGCTGGTGCCGATACCCTCGGTGATCGAGCTGCCCTCGGCCTTGAGCTCGCGGTGCTTGACGAAGTTATAGAGGGCGCTGCCGTGCGGGTCGGCCAGCACGATGCGCACGCCCGGCTTGTGTTCCTTCAGGCAACGGGCGATGCCGGCGAGCGAGCCGCCGGTGCCGGTGGAACAGGTAAAGGCGTCGATGCGCCCGGCGGTGTCCTGCCAGATTTCCGGTCCGGTGGTTTCGTAGTGGGCCTGGCGGTTGGCCAGGTTGTCGAACTGGTTGGCCCAGATCGCGTTGTCGGTCTCTTCGGCCAGCCGGCCGGCGATCTTCTGGTAGTTGCCGGGGTCGGCATAGGGCTTGGCCGGGACCGGGCGGACCTCGGCGCCGAGCATGCGCAGCCGCTCCATCTTCTCCGGCGACTGCGTGTCGGGAATCACCACGATGCAGCGGTAGCCGCGCGCCGCGCACAGGTGGGCCAGGCCGATGCCGGTATTGCCGGCGGTCCCCTCGATCACGGTACCCCCCGGCTTCAGCAGCCCGCGCTGTTCGGCATCGCGGATGATATAAAGCGCCGCGCGGTCCTTGACCGAGCCGCCCGGATTGAGGAATTCCGCCTTGCCGTAGATGTCGCAGCCGGTTTCGTCGCTCAGCCCGGCCAGCCGGATCAGCGGCGTGTTGCCGATGGTGCCGGCGAATCCATCCCTGGTGTCCATGGTGCACTCCTGCCGGGCCTGATGGCCGTTACTGGGTCAATCTGAGTGATAGACCGGTGTGACTGGAATGACAAGCGGCGGGACGAAGCGGGAGGGGGGCGCTGGAAGTGGAGCGGATGCCGCCCCCAGGGAACGAGGCCCGTCAGGCGGCGCTAAGCCGCGTTAAGCCGCGTTAAGCCAGCGGAAGCTGAAATCGCCTTCGACGAAATCCCGGCGCGACGCATGGAAATCGCGCATATACGGCCGGTTCAGGTGGGATTCCAGCGCGCGCTTGGAGTCCCAGACCATGTAGATCACAAAGACCTGCGCGTCCTCGGCGTCCTGCCCGACGTGGTAGTCCAGGCAGCCGGGTTCGGTCAGCCCGCGCGTGCGCAGTGAGGCGAGCTGGGACACCAGCGCCTCACGGCGATGGGACTTGGCGCGGGCGATGCCGACTAGCGTGTACGTTCCGGACATGGGTGAACGGGGGCGACTGGCTGGCGTCTGGTGAGCACTGGGCCAGCCATTGTAGCGCCGGCAATCCGGGCGCCCGCAATGCCCGAGGACGCCGTCCGGACATTCGCGCGCCGCTTGACAAGGCCCGGCGGCGCACTTCTCCCCCCAAAAGTGGTACTCAAGGCCCGCCCGCGCCTGCCGTTATCCGATCCGACAAGAAGAAATCCAATGTTCGAGGGGGAATCGCATGCTCAGGCGCATCCGGTCGGAACAATTGCAGGTGGGCATGTTTGTCGCCAGGCTTGGCGGCCCGTGGATCAACCATCCGTTCTGGCGGGCAAAATTCCTGCTCAGCAATGAGGACCAGGTCCGGCAGATCCAGTCGGCCGGCGTCCAGGAGGTCTGGATCGACATCCTGAAGGGGCGCAACCTGCCGGCGCCCGAGGTGGCCGACGCGCCCGCCCCGGGGGTAGCGGACACCACGCCCGCACCGGCCCCGCCACCCGCAGCGCAGCCCGCCGTGCCGCTGGAAGCGGAAATCGGCCGCGCGCGCGAACTGCTGCAATCCGGCAAGAGCGTGGTCGGCTCCATGTTCGGCGCCGTGCGCATGGGCCGGGCGCTGGAAGTCGACGGCGCGCTGCTGCTGGTCGATTCCGCCTCGCATTCGCTGTCGCGCCACGGGCAGGCGCTGCTGGCGCTGGCACGGCTCAAGGCGCGCGACGACTACAACTACCTGCATGCCTTTGCCGTCTGCGCGCTGATGATTGCCGTCGGCCGCACCCTCAGCCTGCCGGACGAAGAAGTGCGCGAACTCGGCCTGGCCGGGCTGGTGCACGACATCGGCAAGCTGACGCTGCCCGAAGCCGTACTGCTCAAGGCCGGCGCGCGCACGCCCGAGGAAGAGGAAACCTACCGCCGCCATCCGTCGGCCGGCTATCGCATCCTGAATGAGGCACGGCTGTACTCCAACATCCCGCTCGATGTCTGCGTGCACCACCACGAGCGCGTGGATGGCCGCGGCTACCCCTTTGGGCTGGTCGGGGGCGAACTCAGCTTGCACGCCAAGATCGCTGCGATCTGCGATGCCTACGACTCGCTGACCTCCGCGCGCCCCGGCCACCAGGAATGGTCGCCGGCCCGCGCCATGGAGTACATGGCCGTGCGCGTCGACACGCTGTTCGACCGGCGCGTATTCAAGGCCTTTAGCCGCACCGTTGGCATTTATCCGCTTGGCACCGTGTTGCGGCTGCGCTCCAACCGGCTGGCCGTGGTGTGCGCGCAGAACGAGTCGGACCCGTTGCGGCCGCGGGTGATGGCGTTTTATTCGGTTTCGCAGTCCAGGTCGGTGCCTACGGAACTGATCGACCTGCGCCACAGCGATGAGACGGTGGTGGCGTTTGAGAATGCGGCGGAGTGGGGGTATTCGGATGAGCAGTTGATGGCGATGTATGCGGCCAACGCCTGAACGCTGCCGCAATACTTCCACATCCGATGTCATTCGGGGGAGGTAGGCCTTATGGCGACAGAAGAGCAGTCGCCGTGTATTGGGCCCATTCCAAATCGTTCCCAATCGCGACATTTCGGCGCGAAATTCAGACCGTTCCTACCTTCGAAGCCGGACGTATCCAATAGTCTTGGCGGACGCGCTGCCCTGCGGGCCAATGCCTCCTGTGCTTTCCGGCGGCAGTTCGCGGGCTCTGACTCCACCAATCCCTATTGGATATCACCATGCAGAAGAAGTACTTGTTTCTGGCCGTCGCGGCCGCTTCCGCCATCGTCGCCGCATGCGGCGGCTCCGGATCTGACAGCAACGCCGCAGCTGTCAACGATGATGGAAGCGCCGCCACCGGCGCGGCGCCTGCGGCGAACGATTCGCTGGATGCCTCCTGCCTTGTAGTACCTGCCGTTGGACAGAAGACGACCATTACGCTCACGGCTGGTCCGATTGTTAACGTTGCCACCTTCGACGCGAAGGCGATCGGCAAGACCACCTTTGATGGCGGCAGCTATGACACGTTGGAAATCAAGCTGGCCAGCGGCACGTACGAATGGGCTGGCACGAACAGCCGCCTCTATATCGATCCGGCATCCCCCATCTTCCCCATCGGGGCAGCGGACCTCAATGGGGACTTCCAGAACAAGTACAACAAGTACCGCCGCTTTACCTACACCGACACCGTATTCGGCCAAGTCGGTACACCCAACCTGGTCGGCATGAAAGCCAATGAGACGCGCAGTTTCCTGATGAAGGAAGCTCAGGCCTACGCCCTTGCAACTGCTCCGCAGCCGCCGCTCGCGGAGATCAGCCGCACGGTACGCATCAATGTCTCGTACATCGGCCGGGAGGACGTCACGGCCAGGGGCGTGACCTACAAGGGCGCCTGCAAGCTTGCCATTCACTACGAGCGCCAGGACGACGCCTGGGCGTATCCGGTGCTTGAAGGAAAGGCCTGGCTGGCGCCGGGCGCTGGCATCGTGAAGTTGTCCGGCGCGCCGCTGGCGGGCGTGGACACCATGGAAGCAGAAGGCAGCGGCATCGTCGCCATCAACTAGATCCGGCAGGCGGAGCTGACGTCATGAGACGGGCTGTCTGGCGGTGGCTCAGGTCGGCACAAACGTGCATGGGACGGTTGGGCCAACTTTAGCCGACCACCCATTTTCCCCGCCTTAATCCCGCGTATAGGAAATCCCCAAACACCCGCACCCGGGCGCTATGCCGCAGGTCTGGATGCGTCAAGACCCATAAATCCGTATCCATGCCTCCATCGGCGGGCGCAAGCCGCACGAGCTCGGGATCTTCCCCAGCCAGCAAACACAACAGCATCCCGGCCCCCATGCCATGCCGCACGGCTTCCGTCATGGCCACCAGGCTGTCGGCGCTGACGGCACGATGTTGTTCGGGAATGTGATCGCGTATCCAGCGCGCCTGCGCCAGGTGTGACAGCGCATCGTCCGGCACCACCCAGTCAAAGGCCAACCAATCCGAGAGCAGGGCACTGTCCGCTTCCGGCTGCAGTCCGAGTTGCTGCAAGTAACGCCGCGACGCATACGGCGCGGTCTGCAGCCGCCCGACACGGCGACCAGCCAGATACTCCGGTGGCGCATTGGCCGGTCGAATCGCTACATCCGCTTCCCGCCGGTTCAGGCTCAGGAAGCTGTTGTTCACGACTATCTGCAGCTGGATACGAGGATGTGCCGCCCGGAACTCGGCCAGCAACGGCATCAGCAGCCCACGCAGCAGCGTGTCGGTCGTCGTCACCCGCAGCGGCCCGCTCAACTGGCTGTCGAGCCCCGACAACTGCCGCTGTGCCGCGTCGATCTGTTCGCCGACGCCGGCCAGCCGGTGGGCCAGCGCTTCGCCGGCGGCGGTCATTGCATAGCCGGTGGGATGGCGTTCGAAGAGCAGGGTCCCGAGGACCTCTTCCAGCCGTGCCAGGCGACGCAGCACGGTGGAGTGGTTGACGTGGAGGGCGCGCGCCGCGCCGGCCAGGGAACCGGACTGGCTAACGGCGAGGAAATATTTGAGGTCGTCCCAGTCTGTTTCCTGCATGTTTGCATAGCTCCTTTGCAAAAACCGCCAGTTTCCGTGCCGATCCGCACAGCCTACAGTGCCCAAGGCAGCCCCGGCAATAGTTGCGGCGGGCGGCGAACCGGACGAAAGGAAATGACGATGGCGTGGATACTGCTGGGGCTGGCGGGCCTGATCGAGATCGTGATGGCGCTGGCCCTGAAACATACCGACGGGTGGACACGGCCCGGCCCGACGGCGTTGGGGATCGGGGCGGCGCTGGCCAGCATTTTCCTGCTCAGCGCGGCGCTGCGGCACTTGCCGGTGGGGACGGCCTACGCGGTGTGGACGGGGATCGGGGCGATAGGGGTGACACTGGCGGGCATCGCGTTCCTGGGCGAGAGCGCTGCGCCGACGCGACTGCTACTGATCGCGCTGATCTTCCTCGGGATAGGCGGTTTGAAGTTGCTGCCGACGTGAGCCAACGAGGCGGGGCGAAGTAGTAAAACGGCCAGGCAACTACCCAGATTCGCGGTGTGTCGGACACGTTTTGTACACTTACATTTTGCTATCTGGCCGGTTGACCGGCCTCCGACGCCCCCCTATGAATTTCGATGCCCTGCTGGCGCTGTTCCAGCAACGTATTCCGGCCCATCCGTGGGCGCAGATAACCCTGTACCTGCTGGTGCTGGTGCTGATCGCGGCGATCGCGCAATGGCTGTTCGGCCATGTGATGTCGCGCATCGCGCATCGGGTGCTGGCGGTATGGGGCAAGGCGCCGTGGAGCAAGGCGCTGACGCGCCATCGCGCGTACCGGCGCTTTGGCTATGCGGTCGGGTTCGCGGTGATCACCGTCGGCGTGGGCGAGGTGCCGCATATGGGCCGCTACGCGTTGCTGGTGGAGCGCCTGGCGCATGCCGGCATGTGGATCAGTTTCTTCCTGATGCTGGGCGGCGTGCTGGGGGCCTGGCAGGACGTCTATGCGAGCAGCCGCCGGGCGCAGACGCGCTCGATCAAGGGCTATATCCAGATCGGGCGGCTGGGACTGGGGCTGGTGTGCGCGGTGCTGGTGCTGTCGATCCTGATCAACCGCTCGCCGCTGTGGATGCTGTCGGGCCTGGGCGCGCTGTCGGCGGTGCTGCTGCTGGTATTCAAGGACACGCTGCTGTCGCTGGTGGCCAGCACGCAGCTCACGTCCAACGACATGCTGCGCATCGGCGACTGGATCGAGATGCCGCAGTGCAATGCCGACGGCTACGTCAAGGACATTGCGCTGCATACCGTCAAGGTGCAGAACTGGGACAACACCGTGACCACGGTGCCGACCTACAAGCTGTTCTCTGAGAGCTACCGCAACTACCGGCAGATGTTCGAGTCAGGCGCCCGGCGCATCAAGCGCACGTTGCGTCTGGATGCGGGCAGCGTGCGCTTCCTGGAGGACCACGAGGTGCATGCGCTAATGCGCTTCCGGCTGCTGCACGACTACCTGGCGGAGAAGCAGGCCGAGGTCGACGAGGCCAACCGGCTGCTGATCGCGGGGGGCAGCGACCCGGTCAACCGGCGCCGGCTGACCAATATCGGCACCTTCCGTGTCTACGGCATCGCCTACCTGAAGGCGCATCCGGAGATCCACCACGACCTGCTGCTGAACGTGCGCATGATGGAGCCCGATTCGCAGGGCATCCCGGTGGAGATCTACTGCTTTACCGCGCTGACCGCATGGATGGACTATGAGCGCATCCAGGGCGATGTGTTCGACCACCTGCTGGCGATCCTGCCCGAGCTGGGCCTGCGCTTGTACCAGGCGCCGTCAGGCGCTGACCTGAGCGGCGCGCGCGTGACGCCGGTGCTGGCCGCGGCGCAGGTGGCGGCGGCGCAGGCCGCCGTGCAGCATGCGCCCGGCCACGCCGCCGCGGCCAGCCATCCGATCTGATTCTCAGCCGACCGCGCGCGGACGCACGCGGCTGGCAGCTTCCTTGGCGCGGGTGCGGGCGGTGTCGACATCGTCTGCATAGGCCAGCGCCACGCCCATGCGCCGCTTGATAAAGCTCTCGGGCTTGCCGAACAGGCGCACCTCGGTCTGCGGCACGCGCAGTGCCTGCTCCACGCCGTCGAACACCACGCCCTGGGCATCCACGCCGCCGTAAATCACTGCGCTGGCGCCGGGGCTGCGCAGCGTGGTGTCGACCGGCAGGCCCAGGATGGCGCGCGCGTGCAGCTCGAACTCGCTCTGCCACTGCGTGGCCATGGTCACCATGCCGGTGTCATGCGGGCGCGGGCTGACTTCGCTGAACCAGACCTGCTCGCCCTTGACGAACAGTTCCACGCCGAACAGGCCCATGCCGCCCAGGTCGGACGTGACCGCCTGCGCGATGCGCTGGGCCGCTTCCAGCGCGGCCGGGTGCATCGGCTGCGGCTGCCAGCTTTCGACATAGTCGCCGCTGACCTGCACGTGGCCGATCGGCGCGCAGAACTGCGTTTCCACCTGGCCGCTGGCGCCGCAAGCGCGCACGGTCAGCAACGTGATCTCGTAGTCGAAATCGATAAAGCCTTCGACGATCACGCGGCCGTGGCTGACGCGGCCGCCCGCCATGGCGTAGTCCCACGCGGCCTTGACGCCTTCGGGACCGTCGATCTTGCTCTGGCCCTTGCCCGAGCTGCTCATCACCGGCTTGACCACGCACGGATAGCCGATGCCGCCGTCGATGGCGGCCTGCAGCTCTTCCAGCGAATCGCAGAACTTGTACGGGCTGGTCGGCAGCCCGAGCGATTCGGCGGCCAGGCGGCGGATGCCTTCGCGGTCCATGGTCAGGCGCGCGGCACGGGCGGTGGGAATCACGCGCACAGTGCCGGCGGCTTCCAGCGTCTCCAGCATGGGCGTGGCGATGGCCTCGATCTCGGGCACCACCAGGTGGGGCTTCTCGGCCTCGATCAGCGCCTTGAGCTGGTCCGGATCGCTCATGGCGATGGTGCGCGCGTGGTGGGCCACCTGCTGGCCGGGCGCGTTGTCATAGCGGTCGACGGCAATGGTTTCCACGCCCAGGCGCTGCAGGGCGATCAGCACTTCCTTGCCCAGTTCGCCGGAGCCGAGCAGCATCACTTTGGTGGCGGAGGGAGAGAGAGGGGTTCCGAGAGTGGTCATGGCGGCGGGCGGTGGGGCGCAAAGGAAAACCGAGATTGTACGTGTTGCCCGGCGCCCGTGGCGCCGCCGGGGAGGGCGCCGGCAATCAGCGCTTGTCCTCGCCCGGGTCCGGCGCGGCGGGTCCGGGGCGCCGCGCGGCCGCTTCCTTCTCGTCAGCCGCCGCGGCCTGCTCGGGGCTGGACGCCACGCCGTACATGCCGTGGCGCGGCGTGCCAGGCGGCAGGTTGCCCAGATCCGTGGACTGGTACGGATGGGGCCCGGGCGGGGGCCGCGACGTGTCGATGGACGGATGGGCGCGGCCGGTCAGCTTCTCGTCCTGCGTCACGCTGTGGCCGCCGTAGTGGTAGTCGGTCAGCGAGCCCTGGTGGGCCGAGGCGGTTGGCGCCGGTGCGCCGGAGATGTCGGTGATGCGCACGGGGATCGACGGATAGACCTGGTGCGCGCCGGCGATGGCCATTTCGGGCGAATCGAAGTCGCCGACCAGCCGCTCCGGCGCGCCCTTGCCGGTGCGCATCTCCAGGTGCCAGCGGCCGTCTTCCGGGCCGCAGACCAGGATTTCCTGTTCGGTCGAGGTCATGGCGGGGCCTCCTTGGGTCTAAGCTTGGTTGCATAGCCGACGTGCGCACCGCCGGCGCCACGGGCGCTGTCGTGCGCTGTCTCGCAAGGCAACAGGCAAATTGCGTTCCAGCGATGCCGTGCTGGAACGGATCGTGCTGCGCAGCCGGCGATACGTTCGCGCTTGTTCAATCTTGTGAGAGGCCCGCCATGCCATCGACCCGACCGCTCACCGTTGTCATCACCGGCGCTTCCAGCGGCATCGGCCTCGCTACCGCGCTGGCCTTTGCCCGCGCCCATGCACGCGTGGTGCTGTGTGCCCGTGGCGAAGGCCCGCTGGCGCGCGCCGCCGCGGCATGCCGCGAACTGGGCGCGCGGGCGCTGGCGGTTCCCGGCGACGTCACGCAGCCGGCGGCCATGCACCGGCTGGCCGAGCGCGCGGCGGAATTTGGCGATGGCGGCATCGATGTCTGGGTCAATAATGCTGGCGTCGGGGCGGTCGGCCTGTTCGAAGAAACGCCGGTAGCCGCTCACGAGCAGGTGGTGCGCATCAACCTGCTGGGCTACCTGCATGGCGCGCACGCGGTGCTGCCGTTCTTCAAGGCGGCCGGCAAGGGCGTGCTGGTCAATATCGTGTCGCTGGGCGCATGGGCGCCGTCGCCGTACGGCGTGTCGTATACGGCAAGCAAGTTCGGGCTGCGCGGCTTCTCCGAGGCGCTGCGGGCCGAGCTGGTGGACTGGCCGCAGATCCGCATCTGCGACATCTTCCCATCCACTGCAGACACGCCGGGCATGCGCCACAGCGCCAACTACACCGGCAAGGCGCTGCGTCCGCCGCGGCCGCTGGTGGAGCCAAGCGCGGTGGCGCGGGCGGTACTGCGTGCCGTGGATACACCTTACTCGCAGGCGGTGACCGTGGGGGCCGTAGCCAGGCTCGCGCGGGCAGCGAACCTGCTGGCGCCGGGGCTGGTGCAGCGCACCTATGGCCGCATCCTGCATCGCCATTTCAGCGGCGCGCACGATACGCCGATGTCGGACGGCAATCTGTTCCACGCCTCGCTGGGGCATATGTCGGTGGGCGGCGAGTGGGGATCGCCGCAGCGCGCGCGGCAACTGTGCATCGCCGGCGCGGTGCTGGCGGCTGCCGCGTTGGTCGGGCTGGCCTTGTGGCACCGGGGCCGGCATCCGCGCTGAACGCCAGGTGCAGCCAGATTTACAACGCCATGCGATTCTTACCGCCTGCAGCGGCGTGCGCCCAGCGCCATGCAGCGCGAACCGGCAAAAATTGAAAAAAGCCCGCGCGAACGCGGGCGGAAAGGCCTGAGGGTCCAAGGACCACTCCCTGTACAGCCTAGGCACTGAACCCGGCGCGCGCATCGCCCATTCGGGGTGGGTGCACCGAGCAGGGGATGCCGTCAGATTGTGCAAACAGCTTAACTCGCTGGGGGGGAAATCTTCATCACGCCGCATCGCCCCAACCAGACTGCGTGCCGCTAAATTCGGGCTACGTTACGTCCGCCGCAGCGGCGGACGGATCCTGACAAGCGGAGCGACATGAAGATCCGACACCTGGTTTTGGCTGCGACAGCCCTGTGCGCCATGTCAGGCGTCCCCGCCGCGCGCGCACAGAGCGCGGCCGAGGACGCCAACAAGAGCAACAACCCGCTCAACCTGGCGGCGTCCTTCAATCTCCAGAACTTCGTAAGCGCTAAATTCAGCACACCTTGTTGAGTCGAACCGTTACCCGGTAACGTATGCAAGACGGGAACGTTACCGGGTAACCATGACGAGGGAGAGTGCAGAATGGCGCAGACGACAGCTCAGCGGCAGGCGGCCTATCGGGCAAGGCGCGCGACGGCGGGCAAGGACGGCAACGGAGAACGTCGGCTGGACATGTGGGTAAGTAGCGAAGCGGATCTCGCGCTCGCGCGGCTGGCACGCCGTTACGCGGTAACGAAGCGAGAGATGCTGGAGCGGCTGATCGCGCGAGCCGACGACGCCATCGTGCGCCGGCTCGATCCGGATTCGGAGCAATGGGATCTCTATTTCAAGGCGAGCCGGTAGGCTCGCCAGTTACCGGGTAACGGGCGAGTTCTCCCATATGGCCGATCGGCGCCTCGGGTGCGGTCGGTCGTCGTTCAGGCGGCAGACGCTGCGACGAAGCTGAACGGCAGCAGGTCGATGACGTCCGCGTCCGGGGCGCGCTGCGGCAATTCGGTTAGTACGTGCAGCAGATAGGCGTACGGCTCAACGCCGCAGGCCCGGCACGTGAGCATCAGGCTATAGACCATCGCGCTGGCCTTCGCGCCGGCGACCGTGTCGCTGAACAGCCAGGACCTTCTCGCGGTTGCAAACGGCCTAACGTCTCGTTCGATGACGTTGTTGTCCACGGGCGCACGCCCATCGACAACATAGCGGCTCAAGTATTCCCACTGATTCCGCGTGTAGACGATCGCCTTGCCCAGCAGGCTCTCTGGCAACACCCGCGGGGCCTGCTCGTCCAGCCACGCCTTGAACGCCGTCAGGAGCGGTACGCTATGCTGCTGGCGCAGCCGATACGTGTAGTCAGCGCGCGATTGTCCTTCGGGCAACTCAGCCTTGGCGAGCGCCTCGACCTGGTAGAGGGCCTTGAAGTATTCGAGCGCCTGCGCGGCGTGCCCGCCAAGCTTCTTCTGCCCCTTGAGCGCATCGACAAATGCGCGTCTCGCGTGCGCCAGGCAGCCGAAGTGGGTCACGCCCTCAATCGTGCGCCACGCGCTGTAGCCGTCGGTCATCAGCATGCCCTCGTAGCCGGCGAGAAACGCCTGCGGGTACTCCTGTCCGCGCCCTGGCTGGTAATCGAACAGCACCACGGGTTCCCCGCAGTCCTCCGCGCTGCGGTAGACCCACATATATGATTTGCTCTGCGCGGCCTTGCCTTGCTCCTTGAGCACCTGCACCGTTGTCTCATCCGCATGGATCAGTGGCTGCGATAGCAGCGTGCGGCGCAGCGCCTCATACAGCCGGCTGTAATGCAGCTCGGCAGGCCGGATGATCCAGTTGGCCAGCGTGCCACGGCCAACTTCAATGCCGGCGCGCCCGAGCGCATCTTCCATGCGATACAGCGGCGTGCCGTCAACGTACTTGCCGATGGTCACCGTCGCCAGCATTGCCGGGCTTGCGTTGCTGCCCGGCAGTGGTTGCGCTGGCATCGGCGCGGTCACCACCGGCGTGCGTTCGGCATTGCGCTCGCAGTGCCGACACGCGTATTTGAAGCGGACGTGCTGCAGTACGGAGACCTTGGCTTCGATGTGCAACTGCTCGCTGACTTCCTCGCCCAAGCGGTGCATCGAGCCCTGGCAGCACGGGCAGATCTTCTGGTCTTCGGTCAGGTCATACTCGATGCGCTGGCGCGGCAACTCCGCCGGCAGCGGCTTGCGGCCACGTTTGCGGCCTGCGGGCTTATCGGGCTCTGGCAGCCCCGTGTCCGGCGGCGCGAGCGCTTCATCCTCATCGTCGTTGGCCGGCGCCGCAGCGGCCATTTGTTCGGCTTCGTCGAACACGCGGTCCTTGAGCTTCTCGCTGCTTGGCGCGAAGCGTTTGGACTGCGCAAGCCGGAACTGTTCCTCAAGGAGCTTGATGCGATCGTTCAACTCGGCAATGTGCTGAGCGTTGGCAGCAGCCCGCGCTTCGAGTTCGCGGATATAGGCCTGGGCGGCCGGCGGCAATTGCGAGAGGTCGTGTTCGTTCATGCTGAACACGATAGTGCAGCCACCGCTCAATCGGGTATACGTCACACCGAACGACCATCAAGCCGTGTGCTGATATTTACGCGACGGGTGCCGCTTCACGGCGTCCACGTCGATACCGTCCAGTAGCCAGTGCAACTGCTCGGTCGTCAGCTCAATCACCGCGTGCTCACGCCGCGGCCACACAAAACGGTCTTCCTCCAATCGCTTCAAAAGCATCCAGAATCCGTTTCGGTCCCACAGTAACAGTTTGATGCGATTGCGCCGACGGTTATGAAAGGCGTAGACGGCGCTGGCAAACGGATCAAGCTGCATCGACTGCTCGACCAGGGCAACCAACCCATTGATCCCGAGGCGGAAGTCCACCGCATTGCGGTGCAGGTAGACCTGCAGGTCAGCGTCGAGCCGGAACATCAACGCGCTCCCAACGCTTCGATCATCGCCTTCACCAGGGCAACGTCCTGCCCGCCGCATTCGAGTTCGACCGTCACGCCGTTGGGCAACCGCGCCGTGAGCACAGCAGGCGTCAGAGATGGACGCGGCGATGGTTGGGTGCAAGCAGGCGCTTGGGCCGGCAGACATTCCAGCGCCACCGGCGATTCCGGAACGCGTGTTGCGCCGCTAACCTCGATGACCGGTACGAACGCGGGCAATGCAGGCTCCGCACTGTCGGCCGCAGCGGCTTCAGTTGCCACTTGGTGCAGCCGAATCCACTTGCGCAACTGGTTCGTATTGATGCCGACCTTAAGCGCCATACCAGCTACCGATACCCCTGGCCGTAGACACGCCTCGACCAGTTGGCGCTTATCCCTGGCGTCAAAGTCTCGCTTTCCGTTGGAGCGAACACGGATCACTCTCAGCGGCGGAACTTCACATTCGGCTTTTATCATGCTTGCGTCCGCAAATAGTGGTTGCGGACGCAAGCCTGCCCACTCTCAGCCGCAAAAGCTAGGTGCGCTTAATTTCGCGCTTACAGAACTTCTACACGCCGCGGCTGTATGGCAGCAATGCGCACACCAATGATTTCCTGCTGCGGCCGACCATCCCGGTGCTGCCAGGCAAGCTGGTCGGCGTGCCGCAGATATTCCGCGCCACCATCCCGATCAGCACCCGACCGAACGCCAACGGCACCTATGACACGGGGCTGGGCGATATCAATATCTTCGACATCTTCCTGCTCAAGGAACACGGCACGCAGCTTGGCGTGGGCCCGCTGCTGACCATCCCCACCGCCACCGACCCGAGCCTGGGCACGGGCAAGTGGCAGGCGGGGCTGGCCGCCGTGGCGGTCAATGCCACGCACCAGCGGCTGCTCGGCATACTGGTGCAGTGGCAGCATTCGTTCGCGGGGCAGAGCAGCCGCCCGACGGTGCAGTCGCTCACGGCGCAGCCGTTCCTGATCTACAACCTGCCACAGGGCTGGTACCTGCGCTCCACCGCCACCTGGACCTTCGACCTGCAGCGCGACACGTACTACATCCCGGTCGGCTTCGGCGCCGGCAAGGTGTGGAAAGAAGGCAGCACCATCTTCAACGCCTTTGTCGAGCCGCAGTACTCGGTCGCCCACCACGGCAATGGCGTGCCGCAATGGACGTTGTTCGCGGGGCTCAACATGACCTTCGGCAAGTGAGGACGCAGCGTACGCCGGGAAGGCAACGCCGGCCTGGCCGCAGCGCCCCCCTGCGCGTTCATGAGGTTGCCATCAACGGCGGGCGCCGCTGCGTAGCCACGGCAAAGGCAATCTGCGCAAGCCCCGCCGCCAGCCCCAGCGCCACGCCGGCCTGCCACGCCATCGTGTAAGACCCGAGCGCGTCATAGACCAGGCCGCCGCCAAAGGCGCCGACAAAGCTGCCGATCTGGTGGCTGAAGAACGCCACGCCGCCCAGCATGGCCTGCCAGCGCAGGCCGAAGGTCTCGGCGATCCAGCCCGATACCAGCGGTGCCACCCCCAGCCACAGGAAGCCCATCACCGCGGCGAACACCAGCGTGCTTTCCGGCGTTGGCGCCGACGAGAAGTACCACGTCAGCGCCAGCGAGCGGATGGTGTAGATGCCGCCCAGCAGCATCAGCTTGTTGAAGCGCCCGCCGGCCCAGCCAAAGAAGATGCTGCCCAGCACGTTGAAGCCGCCGATCACGCCCAGCGCCTTGGCGCTTAGCATCGGGTCCATGCCGCAGATATCCAGGTACGACGGCAGGTGCGTAGTCAGGAACACCAGCTGCATGCCGCAGACAAAATACGCCAGTGCCATCACCACAAAGGGTGCATGCCGCAGCGCCGTGCCCAGTGCCTGGCGCGCGTTGTCCTGGCCCACGCCGGCGGGCACGGTCAGCGGCAGCCGGTCCACGCGCCCGGCAAACCAGGCCGCCGGCAGCATCACCAGCGCCAGCAGCACGAACGCCGCCAGTCCCATGCGCCAGCCGTAAGCCTGCGTCACCATCTGGCCGATGGGCGCCGCCAGCAGCGCGCCGAGCGATCCGGCGCCGGACACCAGTCCGAGCACCGTGCTGCGCAACGCCGCCGACACCGGTCTTGCCGCCACCGCCATCGCCAGTGCACTGCCAGTGCAGGCCATCGACGCGCCAATGGCCACGCCCGCGCCCAGCGTGACGCCGACCATGCCGTGCGCGGTCGCCAGCAGCACCAGCCCGATCACGTAGAGCAGCGATCCGGCCAGCATCAGCGGCCGGAAGCCGATCCGCGTGGCCCAGGCCCCGGCCAGCGGCTGCAGCAGCCCCCAGGCCAGGTTCTGCACGGCGATCGCGGCGGTGAAATCCGAGACCGAGATGCCGATGTCGCGCGTCAGCGGCGGCATGAAGATACCCAGGCTCTGGCGCAGGCCCATGGCCAGGCTGAGCATCACGGAGGCGCCGATCAGGATGGGCAGGGCGGGGCGCAGGCTGTCGAGGCGGGAGGGGGCGGGGGAGGAGGACAAGGTGGTGTGTCTCGATATCGTTGTTATCGTTGATGTTCTTGGGCTCGGGGCCACACCTGGGATATTAAGCGAACGTTGAAAAATTCGCAGAGCGGCTGGCATATCGGCGGCTTTACTTCGTTGATGCACCGGCCCTCACCCCGACCCCTCTCCCACTTCGCGGGAGAGGGAGCCTTCACCCGCGGCGGAGGTCTTTGCCCACGGCGGCAGGCGTCGCCAGCAGTGACAGGTTTCTCCAAACCGCGTCAGCTAGCGCTGCATTACTTGCCCGTCCATACCGGCTTGCGCTTCTCCGCAAACGCGGCCGCGCCTTCGCGCGCATCGGCCGAGGTGAACACCGGCGCCAGCAGCGGGCGCTGCCGCTCGAACATCTCCTCTGCCGTCCAGTCGGCCGACTCGGCCACGATCTGCTTGCTGACGGCGACCGCCAGCGGGCCGTTGGCGCCGATCTCGTCGGCCAGCGCCAGCGCGCCGGCCAGCGCCTCGCCCGGCTCCGTCAGGCGGTTGATCAGGCCATAGGCATGGGCCTGCTCGGCGCCCAGCATATTGCCGGTCAGCGCGTATTCCATGGCGATGTGGTACGGCACGCGGCGCGGCAGGCGCATCAGGCCGCCGGCACCGGCCACCAGCCCGCGCTTGACTTCGGGCAGGCCGAACCGGGCCGCCTTCGACGAAACGATCAGGTCGCACGCCAGCGCCAGCTCAAAGCCGCCGGCCAGCGCATAGCCCTCCACGGCGGCGATCAGCACCTTGCGCGGCGGCTTCTCGGTCAGCCCGCCAAAGCCGCGGCCGGGCAGGCTGGGGCGCTTGCCTTCAAGAAAGCCCTTCAGGTCCATCCCCGAGCAGAAGGTGCCGCCCGCGCCGGTAAGGATGGCCACGGCCAGGTCGTCACGGCTTTCCAGCTGGTCGATCGCGGCCGCCAGCGCGGTGGCGGTCTCGAAGTCCATGGCGTTGCGCGCCTGGGGCCGGTTCATGGTGATCAGCAGCGTATTGCCACGGGTTTCAAGCTGCAGCGTGTCGCTCATTCATCGTTCCTTGTGCTCAAAGTGCAAATCGGTGCAGTGCCCGGCTCAGCGCGGTGCCATGCGGATGGCGCCGTCCAGGCGGATGGTCTCGCCGTTGAGCATCGGGTTCTCCAGGATGTGCAGCGCGGTGGAGGCGTATTCGTCCGGCGCACCCAGGCGCGCGGGGTGCGGCACCATGGCGCCCAGCGACGCGCGCACGTTTTCCGGCAGCCTGGCCAGCAGCGGCGTGTCGAACAGCCCCGGGGCGATGGTGCAGACGCGGATGGCACGCTGGGCCAGGTCGCGCGCGGCCACCAGCGTCATGCCGACGATGCCGGCCTTGGCCGACGCATACGGAATCTGCCCGATCTGGCCTTCGTACGCGGCCACCGATGCGGTCAGCACGCAGACGCCGCGCTCGCCGTCGACCAGTTCGTTCTTCGCCATGCGCGCGGCGCCCAGGCGCAGCGCGTTGAAGGTGCCGATCAGGTTGATGCGCACCACCGACTCGTACTTCTCCAGCGAGCCCGGTTGGCCGTCTTTCTCGACCACGCGCACCGGCGCGCCCAGGCCGGCGCAGTGGATCAGCGCGCGCAGCGGGGCGATGGCCTCGGCGGCATCGTAGACGGCGTTCATCTGGTCGGTGTCGCAGACGTCTGCCTTGACGAACACGACCTTGCCGCCGAATTCATCGACGACGGCATTGCCGCGCTCCTCGGACAGGTCGGCGATCACCACGCCGACGCCGCGCTCCACCAGGCGCCGCGTGCAGGCCAGGCCCAGGCCGGAAGCGCCGCCGGTCACGACGGCGGACATATTGGTCAGTTTCATGCTGTGTCTCCTTGACGGGATGCTGGCGCCACTTACAGGCACTCGATGATGGTGGCGTTGGCCATGCCGCCGGCTTCGCACATCGACTGCAGGCCATAGCGCTGGCCGCTGTCTTCCAGCGCATGCAACATGGTGGTCATCAGCCTGATGCCGGAGGCACCCAGCGGGTGGCCCAGCGCGATCGCGCCGCCGCGCGGGTTCAGGCGCGCGGGGTCGGCGCCCAGCGCGCGCTGCCAGGCCAGCGGCACGCAGGCAAAGGCTTCGTTGATCTCGTAGTGGTCGATCTGGTCCAGCTTGAGGCCGCTCTTCTTGATCGCGCGCTGGCTGGCGGGGATCGGCGCGGTCAGCATCATCACCGGATCGTCGCCGCAGACGTCGAAGGCAACAAAGCGCGCGCGCGGCTTCAGGCCCAGGCGCTGCGCCGCGGACTCGCTCATCAGTAGCATCGCCGTGGCGCCGTCACTGATCTGCGAGGCATTGCCCGCGGTCACGTTCCAGCCGATCTGCGGGAAGCGCGCGCCGAGTTCCTCGCTGCGGAACGAGGCCTGCAGCGTGCCAAGCTTTTCCACCGAAGTGCCGGGGCGGATGGTCTCGTCCTGGTCGACCAGCCCGTTGGGCGTGCTGATGGGCAGGATCTCGCGGCGGAAGGCGCCGCTTTCGCGGGCGGCGGCGGCCAGCTCGTGCGAGCGGGCCGAATAGCTGTCCATCTGCTGGCGCGACAGCTCGTACTTCGCCGCCACCAGCTCGGCCGCCACGCCCTGCGATACCAGCCCGGGCGCATAGCGCGCCTCCATCGACGGCCCGTAGGGGTTCTGGCCAATGCGGGCCGAGCCCATCGGCACGCGGCTCATCGACTCGATGCCGCAGGCGATGACGATGTCATAGGCGCCCGCCATGATGCCTTGCGCGGCGAAATGCACCGCCTGCTGGCTGGAGCCGCACTTGCGGTCGATGGTGGTGGCAGGCACGTGGTCGGGAAAGCCGGCCGCCAGCCAGGCCACCCGGCCCGGGCCGGCCGACTGCTCGCCGGCCTGGGTGACGCAGCCGGTGATCACGTCGTCGACCAAACCCGGATCGAGGTTGTTGCGCTCGACCAGGCCTTTGAGCACTTGCGCCAGCAACTCGGTGGCATGGAGTTCGGTAAAGGCCGATCCCGGCTTGGAGCGGCCCATCGGGCTGCGGATGGCGTCGACGATGACGGCTTGTTGCATGGCTTTGTCTCCGGAAAGCGTGGATGGTGTGTCGAATGATCAGTTATTGAGACGGCGGTTTCATAAAGTCGATCGCCGACGCGTTGCTTTGAGATTTTGGCCTCGGAAATCGCTTATGTAAACCCAAAAACCCGAGTTGACGACAGATAAATCGAGGTGCAACATCAGAACTTCGAGACGCCAGTATCAAAAAAACCAAGGATTGAGGTATTTCTATGACCAATGCTTCACTTTCGACCCCTCCCGCCGCCGCGGACGGCGAGGGCGAGGCGCGCCTCGTCAGCGCGCTGGCGCGAGGCATTTCGATCCTCAACTGCTTTTCGCCGACGGTGCAGGACCTCAGCAGCCGTGAGCTGATGGAGCGCACCGGGCTGGCCAAGCCGACGCTGTTCCGCCTGCTGGATACGTTGTGCGAACTGGGCCTTCTGCGCTATTCGGAACGCCTGTCGCGCTACGTGCCCGGTGTCGGGCTGGTCAACCTGGCCGCGCCCGCGCTGGCGCGCATGACCGTGCGGCAGCTGGCCCGGGCGCCTATGCAGGAGCTGGCCGACCATATCGCCGGCCAGGTCGAACTGATCGTCGGCTACGGCAACACGCTGACCTACGTCGAAATCGCCCAGGGTGTGGGCAGCCATGTGTTCCGGCCCGAGGCCGGTACCCGCGTGTCGATCTCGCGCACCGCGACCGGACGCAGCTACCTGCTGATGATGAGCGAAGCCGAGCGCGAGGCCTATGTCGCGCAATTGCAGGCCACCGATCCGCAGCGCGCGGACTGGCTGCGCGAGCGCCTGGCCGACGCCGCCCTCGGCCTGGAAGAGCACGGCTTCTGCCGCGGGCACCGCGACCTGCACCGCGAGGTGGAATCCATCGCCGTGCCGATGCGCACGCGCCGCGACGGCGAGGCGTGGATCTTTGCCGCCTCGGTGCCCGTCTTCAGCCAGCAGAGCAAGCAGATGGAAGACGACGTGGGGCCACGCCTGGTCAGCCTGGTGCGCAACGTCGAGGGTGCGCTGGGGGCGGCAGGCTAGGGCGTTCGCGCGCGCGGCATCGCGGCGCTGCGCGACTCGGGCGTGCTGTAGCACGCTGTCTCCGCCGGAGGGCTCCCTCCGGGTAATCCCCGTATCAATAATCGGATTGCTCGCCGATTATCAACAGGCCCCGGCCACAGCCCGGCGTGCCGCAGTGCCGCAGTGCCGCACGCAGTCTCGCAGTTCCGCAGTCTCGTAGTCCCGGAATCCAATAAGAACGCCCACCAGGAGACGACATGAGCCATGCGTTGAAGCGGGTGACGGACCCCGCTGCCCCCGATCTTGCCTTGCACTCCCGCCGCACCCGGAACCGCACCGCCCGGGGCGCCGTCATCGCCGCGGCCGCGCTGGCACTGGCCGCTCAGGCTTTCTCAGCCGGCGCAGCGGCGCCACGAAATGCCGCGGCCAAGGTCGATGGCGCCTTCATCAGCGCCAATGCCAGCACCACGCGCGAATGGCCCAGCTACGGCCTGGACTATGCCGAGACGCGCTTCAGCAGGCTGAAGCAGATCGACTCCGCCAATGTGCGCGACCTGGGACTGGTGTGGACCTACAACCTGGAGTCGACCCGCGGGGTCGAGGCCACGCCCCTGGTGGTCGATGGCGTGATGTACGTCACCGCGTCGTGGAGCGTGGTGCATGCGGTCGACGCGCGCACCGGCAGGCGGCTGTGGACCTTCGATCCCAAGGTGGACCGCTCGCTCGGCTATCGCGGCTGCTGCGACGTGGTCAACCGCGGCGTGGCGCTGTACCAGGGCAAGGTGTTCGTGGCCGCCTACGACGGCCGGCTGATCGCGCTCGATGCCGCCACCGGCCGCCAGCTGTGGGAGAAGGACACCATCATCGACCGCAAGTACTCGTACACCATCACCGGGGCGCCGCGTGTGTTCAAGGGCAAGGTGATCATCGGCAACGGCGGCGCGGAATACGGCGTGCGCGGCTATATCACCGCCTATGACGCGGCCACCGGCGAGCAGAAGTGGCGCTGGTTCACGGTGCCGGGGGATCCGTCCAGGCCGTTCGAGGATGAATCGATGGCCGCGGCGGCCAAGACCTGGGACCCCAGCGGCAAGTACTGGGAGGCGGGCGGCGGCGGCACTGCCTGGGACACGATGGCCTTCGATCCCGAGCTGAACCTGATGTACGTGGGCACCGGCAACGGCGCGCCGTGGTCGCACAGCAAGCGCAGCCCGGCCGGCGGCGACAACCTCTACCTGGCGTCGATCGTCGCGCTCGATCCCGATACCGGCAAGTACGTGTGGCACTACCAGGAAACCCCGGGCGACAACTGGGACTACACCTCGACCCAGCCGATGATCCTGGCCGACCTCAAGCTCGACGGGCAGATGCGCAAGGTCATCCTGCATGCGCCCAAGAACGGCTTCTTCTTCGTCATCGACCGCACCAGCGGCAAGTTCATCTCGGCGAAGAACTTTGTCGACGTGAACTGGGCCTCGGGCTACGACGCCAACGGCCGCCCGATCGAACGCCCCGAGGCGCGCGCCACCGACAAAGCCTATGACGCCGTCCCCGGCCCGTACGGCGCGCACAACTGGCATCCGATGTCGTTCAATCCGCAGACCGGGCTGGTCTACTTGCCGGCGCAGAACGTGCCGATCAACCTGATGGACGACAAGACCTGGAACTTCAATGAAGGCAAGCCGGGCACGCCGCACGGCAACGTGGGCTGGAACACTGCCAAGTTCCTCAACGCCGAGCCGCCCAGGAGCAAGCCCTTTGGCCGCCTGATCGCGTGGGACCCGGTGCAGCAGAAGGCCGCGTGGACGCAGGAGCATGTGTCCCCATGGAACGGCGGCACGCTGACCACCGCCGGCAACCTGGTGTTCCAGGGCACCGCGGACGGGCGCTTCGTCGCCTATGACGCGCGCAGCGGCGACAAGCTGTGGGAGTCGCCCACCGGCACCGGCGTGGTGGCCGCGCCGGTCAGCTTCGAGCTCAACGGCAGGCAGTACGTGTCGGTGGCGGTGGGCTGGGGCGGCGTCTACGGGCAGGCGCAGCGCGCCACCAACCGGCAGGGGCCGGGCACGGTCTATACCTTCGCGCTGGGCGGCAAGGCGCCGTTGCCGGCCTTCGCGCAATACCGCGCCGGCACGCTGCTGCAGGGCGTGAAATACGACCCCACCCTGGTCAAGGCCGGCACCGCGCTCTACGTCAGCAACTGTGCGCTATGCCACGGGGTACCCGGCGTGGACCGCGGCGGCAATATCCCGAACCTCGGCTATATCGATGCCGCCTATATCGAGAACCTGGACAAGGTGGTCTTCAAGGGCCCGGCCATGTCGCGCGGCATGCCGGACTTTACCGGCAAGCTGACTGCCGACGACGTCGAGAAGATCAAGGCCTTTATCCAGGGGACGGCGGACGCGGTACGGCCCAAGCCCTGACGGCCGCGCCAGGCCGCGTGGGGGGCGGCTGCATGGCGGCCGGCAGCGCGTATTCAGTTTCTTTTGCCGGGCGATGAATTTTTTCGTGCCAATGGGCAAAGTCCATGCACGGCTTGCGCGCTGCCCCCAGAATCCGGACAGTAGGGGGTACGCCTGCCTGCAGAGGACTTTGCCGATGACCGCCGTTGTACTTGCCAGGGAAGAAGCGTCAGCCCGCACTATCGCCACCACCATGCGCGCCGCCACCCGGCGGGTGCCTGCGCGGCCTGCCCCCGGCCACGGCTGAGGAAGGGCCCATGGAACTGGTGCTGCTGCTCGCGCTGCCCCTCGTTGCCGCGGCGCTGACGTGGGTGATCGGCATGCGCGCCCCGCGGCTGCTGGCACCGGTGATCCTGGGTTTTCCGCTGGCCGCGCTGATTCTGCTGCTGCGGCTGCGCGGCGCGGTCTTCGACAACCCCGGGCATGCGCTGGGCTGGCGCATGGAATGGCTGCCGGCGCTGGGGCTGGAACTGTCGCTGCGGCTGGACGGCCTGTCCTACCTGTTCGCGCTGCTGGTGACGGGCGTGGGGCTGCTGGTGATCCTCTATGCGCGCTACTACCTGGCGCGCAATGAATCGGCGGTGCGCTTCTTCTGCCTGCTGCTGCTGTTCATGGCGGCGATGCTGGGCATGGTGCTGGCCGCCAACCTGCTGTTGCTGGCGGTGTTCTGGGAGCTGACCAGCATCCTGTCGTTCCTGCTGATCGGCTTCTGGTCGTGGCGCGCCGATGCGCGCCAGGGCGCGCGCATGGCGCTGGCGGTCACCGGTGGGGGCGGGCTGGCGCTGCTGGCCGGGGTGTTGCTGCTGGGCCATATCTGCGGCAGCTTCGAGCTGTCCGAGGTGCTGGCACAGGCGGGCAAGGTGCAGCGCCACCCGCTCTACCTGCCGATGCTGGTGCTGATCCTGCTGGCAGTCTTCACCAAGTCCGCGCAGTTCCCGTTCAGCTTCTGGCTGCCGCATGCGATGGCCGCGCCGACGCCGGTCTCCGCCTACCTGCATTCGGCCACCATGGTCAAGGCGGGCGTGTTCCTGCTGGCACGGCTGTACCCGGTGCTCGACGGCACCAACGGCTGGTTCTACCTGGTCAGCATGACCGGGCTGGCCACGCTGATCTTCGGCGCGGGCATGGCCTTGCTGCAGCGCGACCTGAAGGGACTGCTGGCGTATTCCACCATCAGCCACCTGGGGCTGATCACGCTGCTGTTCGGGCTCGATACCCAGCTCAGCACGGTGGCGGCGATCTTCCACATCATCAACCATGCCGTGTTCAAGGCGTCGCTGTTCATGGCCGCGGGCATCATCGACCATGAAACCGGCACGCGCGACTTGGACCGGCTGCACGGGCTGGCGCGCTACATGCCGCATACCGCGGTGCTGGCCATCGTGGCGTCGCTGTCGATGGCGGGCGTGCCGCTGTTCAACGGCTTCCTCAGCAAGGAGATGTTCTTCGGCGAAACGCTGGCGCAGGGCCTGCTGGGCGAGTTCAACTGGGTCATCCCCGCGGCGGCGACGGTGGCCGGGGCGATGACAATGGCCTATTCGCTGCGCTTTATCTATGGCGTGTTCTTTGGCGGCTTGCATCCCGACGTGCCCAACTACCCGCCGCACGAGCCGCCGCGCTTCATGAAGGTGCCGGTGGAACTGCTGGTGGTGATCTGCCTGGTGGTCGGGCTGGTGCCGGCCTACACCGTGGGCAACCTGCTGGCGGCGGCATCGCTGGCCACGCTGCGCGCGCCGCTGCCGCCGTACAGCCTGAACCTGTGGCACGGCGTGAACCTGCCGCTGGTGATGAGCCTGGTGTCGATGGCGGGCGGCTCGGCGCTGTTCTTCCTGCGCCGCGACGCGCTGCGGCGCTGGCAGCAGGCGATCGATCACCTGAACGCGCGCGATGCTTTCGAGAGCGGCATGCGCGCGCTGGAGCGCTTTGCCACGGCGGTCACGCGCTGGCTGGAAAGCGGCTCGCTGCAGTCCTATCTCGGCTGGATGCTGCTGGCGCTGCTGGCCGTGCCGGCATACTTCCTGGCCGACCTGGAGGCGCTGGCCGGCAGTGTTCCCGCCGGCACCCTCGACCCGATGGGCGCGGCCGCGCTGGCGCTGCTCGCCGTGCTGGCCGTGGCGGTGGTGGTGGCGCAGGGGCAGCGCCTGATGGCGCTGGTATTGCTGAGCGGCTGCGGGCTGATGGTGTCGCTGGCGTTCCTGCGTTTCTCGGCGCCGGACCTGGCGCTGACGCAGATTTCCGTGGAAGTGGTGACCGTGCTGCTGCTGGTGCTGGCGCTGTTCTACCTGCCGCGCGAGACGCCCGAGCGCGCGGGCGGTGCCCGGCGCGCGCGCGACCTTGTGCTGGCGCTGGGCGGCGGCACCTTGCTTGCGGTGGCCGCCTATGCCGTGATGACGCGGCCCTATGACCCGGTTTCTGCCTTCTATATCGAGCAATCCGTGCCCGGCGGCGGCGGGCACAACGTGGTCAACGTGCTGCTGGTGGATTTCCGCGGCTTCGACACCATGGGTGAGATCTGCGTGCTGCTGATTGCCGGGCTGGCGGTGCAGGCACTGCTCAAGGGCATGCGGCTGCCCACGCCGACGGCCGCGCCCGACGGCCTGCCATGGACCAGCCAGGCGCATCCGCTGCTGCTGGCCATGCTGGCGCGGCTGATGCTGCCGCTGACGCTGCTGGTGGCGGTCTTTATCCTGCTGCGCGGCCACAACCTGCCGGGCGGCGGCTTTGTCGCCGCGCTGATCACGTCGGTGGCATTGCTGCTGCAGTACGTGGCCAACGGGGTGCGCTGGACCGAAGCGCGCATTGCACCGGACTATCGTGCCATCGCCGGCGGCGGCATTCTGCTGGCGGGGCTGACCGGGCTGGGCAGCCTGGCCTTCGGCTATCCGTTCCTGACCACGGCATTCGGGCATTTCCATATACCCGGCATCGGCGAGGTGGAACTGGCGAGCGCCATGATCTTCGACCTCGGTGTGTTCTGCACCGTGACCGGGACCACGCTGGTGATCGTCTCGCACCTGGGCGTGCGCAACCTGCCGCCGGCGCGGGCCGGAGAGGACGCCTGATGGCCGCGCTCTACGCCATCACCATCGGTGTCCTGGGCGCCTGCGGCATCTACCTGCTGCTGCGCGAGCGCGTATTCCCCGTGGTGCTGGGACTGACGCTGCTGTCGTATGCGGTCAGCCTGTTCCTGCTCGGCATGGGCCGGCTGACGATCGGGCGGCCGCCGGTGATTGCGCCCGGCGCCAGCTATGCCGATCCGCTGCCGCAGGCGCTGGTGCTGACGGCGATCGTGATCGCCTTCGGCATGACGGCGTTCGCAGTGGTGCTGGCATTGCGCTCGCTGGGGCTGACCGGCAGCGACCATGTCGACGCTGCGGGCCAGCCTGAGTCTCCGCACGAGGCGGGTGACAGCGAGGCGCCGCGGCCATGAACCACGCCGTGCTGCTGCCCATCCTGGTGCCAATGCTGGCTGGCGCACTGCTGACCGCGCTGCCTGCCCAGCGCCTGCGCGCGCAGCGCATCGTGTGCGCCATCGCCACGCTGCTGCTGGTGCCGCTGGCGTTGGTCCTGCTGCGCCAGGCGGCCACCGGTGACATCACGGTCTATGCGCTCGGCAACTGGCCCGCACCGTTCGGCATCGTGCTGCAGCTCGACCGCACCGGCGCGATGATGCTGGCGCTGACCGCGGTGCTGGCCGTCGCCGCGCTGGCCGCCGCAGGGGAGGCTACGGCGCGGCAGGGACGGCATTTCCATGCGCTGTTCCAGTTCCAGCTGATGGGCCTGAACGGCGCTTTTCTCACCGGGGACCTGTTCAACCTGTTCGTCTTCTTCGAGATCCTGCTGATCGCTTCCTACGCGCTGCTGGTGCATGGCGCGGGACGCGCGCGCATCGGCGCCGGGCTGCACTACGTGATCCTCAACCTGGTGGCGTCGTCGTTTTTCCTGGTGGCTATCGGCGTGCTGTATGGGCTGTCCGGCACGCTCAACATGGCGCACCTCGGGCTGCGCCTGGCTGGCCTGCCGCAACAGGATTTGCCGCTGGCAGTGGCGGCGGGCACGATGCTGATGCTGGTCTTTGCAGTCAAAGCCGCGCTGTTCCCGCTGTACTTCTGGCTGCCGCGCGCGTATGCCAGCGCCACCGGCCCGGTGGCGGCGCTGTTCGCCATCATGACCAAGGTCGGCATTTACGCCATGCTGCGCTGTGACGCGCTGAGCTTTGGCGGGCCGCAAGGGCTGCTCGGCCCGTTCCTGCATGACTGGGTGTTCCCGCTGGCGCTGGTGACGCTGGCGATCGGCGCGGTCGGTGCGGTCGCTACAAGGACGCTGCGCGCGATGACGGGCTATCTGGTGGTGGCGTCGGTCGGCCTGCTGTCCGCCTGCGTGGCGATGCAGACGCAGGCCGGCTGGGCGGGGGCGATGTACTACCTGCTCAGCACCACGCTGTGCACCGCCGGCTTGTTCCTGCTGGCGGATGCGCTCGAGCCGGAGCAGCCGCGCGAGGACGGTGCACTGGTCACCGCGACGCGCTTCGCGGGACTGCTGTACCTGGTGGGCGTGGTGGCGGCGGTGGGACTGCCGCCGCTGTCGGGCTTCCTTGGCAAGGTCATGATCCTGCGCGCGACCCCGGCGCCGTGGATACCGGCGTTGTGGCCCGCCGTGCTGGTGTCGGGCCTGCTGTTGCTGATCGCGGTGTCGCGCACCGGCACGCGGCTGCTGTGGCGGCTGCCGCATGAGGCCGAGCGCGTGCCGGAACACGTACCTGCAGGCGACGAATATCTCGACGAAGACCATCCGGCGCTGGCCCGGGCGCGGGTGCGGCCAGACCGGCGCAAGCTCGCTTGCTGCGCGCTGCTGCTGGCCGGCAACGTTGCGCTGACCGTTTGTGCGCGACCGGTCAGCGACTATGTGGCGGAGGCCGCCGCGCAGATGCTGGATCGCGCCGCCTACCTGCGGGTGGTGCTGCCCGGGCAGCGGGAGTAGGCCATGCTGCGCCGCCTGCTGCCGCATCCCTGGCTGAGCCTGATCCTGCTGGTCATGTGGCTGTTGCTGTCCAACAGCATCGCACCGGGGCACTGGCTGCTGGGGGCGTTGCTCGGCTGGGGCATCGGCCGGCTGGCCGACCGCTGGCTGGTGCTGGGCGCCTTCCGGCTATCGCGGCCCGACCTGATCCTGCGCCTCAGCTTCCACGTGCTCATCGATATCGTGAGGGCCAATGTAGAAGTGGCGATCCTGGTGCTGGGCCGCACCTCGCGCCTGCGGCCCGCCTTTATCGTGGTGCCGCTGGACGTCGAGCATGAGCTTGCCACCACCGCGCTGATCAGCATTGTCTCGCTGAGTCCCGGCACGCTGTGCGCCGAACTGAGCGACGACCGCCGCGCGCTGCTGGTCCACGTGCTCGATCTGGAAGAGGAAGCCACGCTGGTCGAACACATCAAGTCGCGCTATGAAACCCCGCTCAAGGAGATCTTCCAATGCTTGCCATCGTGATCCCGGTATGCCTGGCGATCCTGGGCCTGGCCTTCCTGCTGACGCTGGCGCGCCTGCTGCGCGGGCCCAGCCTGCCGGACCGCATCGTGGCGCTGGATACGCTCAATATCAATGCCATCGCGCTGATTGTGCTGCTCGGCATCCGGCTGGATTCGGCGCTGTTCTTCGAGGCGGCGCTGCTGATTGCGCTGATGGGCTTTGTCGGCACCGTGGCGCTGTCCAAGTACCTGCAGCGCGGCGACATCATCGAATACTAGGAGGACCGACATGCTGCATCCTGTCGCGGAATTCATCGTCTGCGCGCTGCTGCTGGTCGGCAGCGTGTTTATGCTGGTGGGGGCGATCGGCCTGTTCCGGCTGCCGGACTTCTTTATGCGGCTGCACGGGCCGACCAAATCGACCACGCTGGGCGTGGGCGGGGTGGTACTGGCCTCGGTGGCGTATTTCAGCTTTCGCGGCGACGCCAGCCTGCACGAGCTGCTGGTGACGGCGTTCCTGTTCCTGACCGCGCCGATCAGCGCGCATATGCTGGCCAAGGCCGCCTTGCAGCGACAGTTGCCGGTGGACCCACGTACGCGTGGCAGCGGCTGGCTGCCGCGGATCAAAGAGTAAGAGGATTACGCCATACTGCAGCCCGGCAGTCTTGAAACCATCCACAGGAGACCTACCCATGACATCCCCGCAAGATCCGCGCCTCGGCGCCTGCGTCTACCTGCTGCATATGCTTCTGCAGCGCGCCGAGGCCACCCGGCCAGGCTTCCTCGACCAGCTCATCCGCGGCGTCACGGCCGACCGCGATGCCATGCCGGACAACGCGCCGGGACGGGATGCCGCCTTGCCGGTATTCGAAGAGACGCTGCGCATGCTGACGCAGGCAAGCGAGCAGCTGAAGGACGGCGCCGGCCGCGCATAGGGCGCCCATCTCGTGGCCAGCCGTCCCGCACGGTACGGTTCAAGACGCCGTTTACATTCGCCGCAATCTGTCCTACACCCGGTGAGGCGACACCGGCATCTTTCACGCCGTGGCAAGGGGAATTCCATGGGCATGCAACAGTCGGACAAGGTTTTTGCGGGGGCGATTCCGGACATCTATGAGTCCTTGCTGGTGCCCATGATCTTTGCGCCATATGCCGCCGACATGGCCGCGCGCATTGCCGCACTGCAACCGCGCCGGGTGCTGGAACTGGCTGCCGGCACTGGCGTGCTGACGCGCGAACTCGCCCGGCGGATGCCGCCGGACGCCGCCATCGTCGCCACCGACCTGAATCCGCCGATGCTGGCCCGTGCGCAGGCGGTCGGCACCGAACGTCCGGTCGTCTGGCGCGAAGCCGATGCGATGGCGCTGCCGTTTGACGATGCCACCTTCGACCTGGTGGCCTGCCAGTTCGGCGTGATGTTCTTCCCGGACAAGGGCAAGGCGTTCGCGGAAGCCCGCCGCGTGCTGGTCCCGGGCGGAACGCTCATATTCAACGTCTGGGACCAGATAGAGTTCAACGCCTTTGCCCGCGAGATCAACGCGGCGCTTGCCACGCTGTTCCCGGAGGCACCGCCGCAGTTCATGGTTCGCACGCCCCATGGCTACCACAGCCAGGCCACCATCGAGCAGGACTTGCGCCAGGGCGGCTTCTCCGCGCCGCCGGTCTTCGAAACCGTCACTGCCACCAGCCGTGCCGGTTCTGCCCGCATTCCCGCGGTCGCATTCTGCCAGGGCACGCCGCTGCGCGCCGACCTCGAAGGGCGCGGGCCAGACGCGCTGTCCCGTGCCACCGACCACTGCGAGCAGGCCTTCATCCAGGCCTACGGCACCGGGCCGATGGCCGGGCCGATACAGGCGCACGTGGTGATGGTGGCAGTGCCCGCCAGCTGACGCCGTTCGCTGGCTGACCACGAACGGTTCTTTCCCTACACTTGATTCAGGCGGAGCACCGCCTGCTGTGCTGTCCCAGGATTGCGGATCTGCCAGCGCTCAATAAGATACCTGGGCCTGGCATGGGGTCGTTCCGCCTGTGCCGGCAAAATCCTGGCTTGCCCGCGGCGCCAGGGAAGGGAAGATCGTATGCAGCCAGAGCCGGCAGAACAGAAGCCCGTGGCACTCGCCCTGCAGGGCGGCGGCATGCATGGCGCCTTCACCTGGGGCGTGCTCGACCGGCTGCTCGAGGATGGGCGGCTGGCGGTCGAGGGTGTCAGCGCCACCAGCGCCGGCGCCATGAACGGTGCCGTGCTCGCGTACGGGCTGCTGCAGGGCGGCAGCGACGGCGCGCGCGAGGCCTTGCATGAATTCTGGCTTGCCATCGCACGCTCCGCGCTGCGGTACAACCCGTTGCGCTGGTTCCCGTGGTTAAAGGGCAGCCATACCCTGGGCCTGAATCATTCCCCGTTGTATGCAATGGCCGACATCGCGCTGCGGATCCTGTCGCCATACCAGTTCAACCCCAACAACCTCAATCCGCTGCGCGAAGTGCTGGGAACGCAGGTCGATTTCGCGGCGCTGCGCGAGCATTGCCCGATCCAGCTCTACGTGTGCGCGACCAATATCGAGACGGGACGGATACGCATCTTCCCGCCTGAGGAACTGAGCATCGACGCCGTACTGGCCTCGGCCTGCGTGCCCACGCTGTTCCAGGCGGTCAGCATCGACGGCCAGTACTACTGGGACGGCGGCTTTGTCGGCAATCCGGCGATCTTCCCGCTCATCTACCACTGCCATACCCGCGATGTCGTGATCGTCCACATCAACCCGATCGTGCGCCGCGGGGTGCCGACCACGGCCGCGGAAATCCTGAACCGCGTCAACGAGGTCAGCTTCAACTCGTCGCTGATGCGGGAGATGCGCGCCATTGCCTTCGTGACCTCGCTGATCCGGCAGGGCAAGCTCGATGGCAAAGAGATGAAGGAGGTGTGGATCCACTCGATCCGCTCCGACGAGACTATGGCGGCGCTGGGCGTCTCCACCAAGTACAACGCCGACTGGGGCTTCCTTTGCTACCTGCGCGACCAGGGCAGGGAAGAGGCGGGCAGGTGGCTGGAGCAGCACTACGACAGCGTTGGCCAGCGCTCCAGCATTGATATCAGCGGGGAATTCCTTTGAGCGGGGCCGCTGCCTGTGGCGGCCCCGGCTGCGCAAGCCGCCACGCCAGGTTGTCGCGCGCCTGCTTCTCGTAGCGCGCGTGGAACGGGTCGGTATGGTAGATGCGGGGGCAGTCCAGCAGCGCGCGCAGGAAGGCCCGCTCGGCGGCGTCATAGGCGGCGTCATCGAGGTCAGTGCGTTCGGCGCGCAGGTTGACGCCGTTCTGGCGGAAGCGGGCGCGGCTGCTGCCCAGTGCCGCCAGGTCGATGTCGGCGGTGAAACGGCCGGCCTGGCTTGCCGGTACGTCGGCGTGCGTGGTTTCCAGGATCAGGGCCGCAATGCGTTCGGTGGCGGAGATTTCCCTGCCTGACCACTGCCGGAGCCACTCGACGCTGCGTTGCTCGTTGTCGGTTGCGCCGGGAACGTAGATGACATCGTGGCACCACAGCGCCAGCTCCACCGCGTCGGTATCGGGAACCTCGCTGCGTGCCCAGTCCAGGTCGCGCAGGCAGCGGCGGATATGGTCGAGTGTGTGGTAGCACCGCGTCGGCTCGCCGTAGTGGCGGGCCAGATCGACATAGGCATCTTGTCCGTGCACGCCGCCCAAACGCGTCCACAGGGCGAGGAAGCGGGCTTGCAGGTGGCGGGCTTGGATCGGTGTCATGCCGGTGTCATGCGCTAGGGGGCATCGGGGCACTGGCGTCCTCGCCGGCCAGCGCTGCAAGCAGCGCCTGCGCCTGCTGCCAGTCCGCGGTATCCGCGCCTTCTTTGAAGCTGCCGTGGACCTGTGCCAGCGCGTCGCGTGCCGCGGCAGCCTTGCCCTGGTGCTGCCACAGCCTGGCCAGGCTCAGCGTGGCCTGCAGTTCCAGCGCCCGCGCACCGTGTTCGCGGGCGACCGCGATCGCCCGGTGGAAGCAGGCTTCTGCTTCATGGTGGCCGGCGGCCGTGACGGAGCTTCGGGCCAGCAAGCGCAGCAGCATTTCTCCCCGGAGCCGGTGCAGTGTGGCTTCATCGAGCCGCTCGCCGGTCTCGTCCACCAGCGTTTGTGCCCGCGTGATCAAGTCGAGTGCGGCCTCGGCCTCGCCCGCCTTGCCATAGGCATCGGCAAGCAGGGCGAGCAGGTTCGGCACACCCAGTTCCGCGCCGGTGGTCTCGTAGGCGGCAAGGCCCTGGCGAATCAGCGCGATGCCTTCCTGATGGCTGCCCATTTCAGCCAGCGCCCAGCCTTGCAAGACATGGCCCCACGCCAGGTAGATCGGAAATCCCTGCTCGCCGGAAATCGCGATGGCCGCCTCGGCATACTCGCGCGTCAGCTGCACCTCGCGCCGGCACTGGTGCACTTCAGCGGCAAACACCAGGCAGAGCGCGAGATTGAAGGCATCCGGGCGCGCACGGGCCATCAGCAGCGCCCGCAGGCTGACCTCGCGCGCCTGGTCCGGATAGCCCAGGTACCAGAGGATCCAGCCCAGCGTGCTGGTCGCATGGACGGCCGGGTCCCGGCCGTAGCCCATCAGGAAGTCGTACCCTTGCTCGTCGGGATGCTGCAAGGCGAGCACCTGCTCCATATGCGTGCGCGCGGCGTCGAGCTTGCCAAGCCGGAACATCGTGGCGCCAAGCACGCGATGGCCCTCCGCCAGCTGCTTGGGCTTCTGCGACTTCAGCGCCAGGCCAAGCAGCCGCTTGCCCAGCGGCAGCGAAATCTGGAACTGCGCGCGCAGCTGGTAGAACGCCCACAGTCCCAATTGCGCCGAGAACACGTACGGCGTCTGCTTGCCTTGCTCGCACAAGGCCAGCGCACGCCGGTAATTGGCTTCCACTTCCGGCGACGCCTGGCCGCGCGAGGCCATCAGCGCCGGGCCGAGCGTGAGCAGCAGCTTCAGTTCCTGGCGTGCGCGTTCGGCATTGTCAGGTTGCTGCTTGAGCAGCGAGATCGCCGTGCTCAGGTGCAGGATGGCTTCCGCCTGCGCCGAGCGCTGCAGCGCCTGCTGGCCGGCGCAGTGCAGGTATTCGACGGCCTTGGGGATGTTGCCGCTATGGCTGTAGTGGTGGGCCAGTTCGCTGCAGTAGTCCTTGAGCCGGCCATGGAAGAGGGCCTCGATGGCCTGGGCGGTGCTTTCGTGCAGCGCGCTGCGGCGCTCGCTGAGCAGCGAGTTGCCGGCGACTTCCTGCGTCAGGGCATGCTTGAACGCGTATTCGACCTCCGGGAACGCCGGGCGCTCGTAAACGAAATCCGCCACCTGCAGGTCCGCCAGCAGCGGGCGCAGCCTGTCTTCCACCAGGCCGGTGACGCGCAGGATCAGGCTCAGAGGGAATTCCTTGCCGATCACGGCCAGCGTCTGCAGCAGCTCCTTCTGGGCGAGCGGCAGCCGGTCGATACGCGCGGCCAGCACGCCCTGGACGGTGGTGGGGATATGGAGCAGGGTGGGTGCCTCTTCGATGCGATAGCAGCCGGGCTGGCCCAGCAACGCTGCCTCCTCGGCCAGCGTCTGCACCACCTCCTCCATGAAGAACGGGTTGCCTTCGGTCTTGTCGAGGATCAGCCGCTTCAGCGGCACCAGGCTGTGGTCGTCTCCGAGCAGCGCGGTCAGCAATCCCTGCGCCTCGGCCGGCCCCAGCGGTTGCAGCTGAAGCTGCGAATAATGTTCGCCGGCTTTCCAGTCATGGACGTACTCCGGCCGGTAATTGACCAGCAGGACGATCCTCGCGTCCGGCACATACCCGATCAGCATGTTGAGGAAGGCCTCGGTCTCGCCGTCCAGCCACTGCAGGTCCTCGAAAATCACCTGGAGCGGCTGGTTCAGGCTTTCGCGGACCAGCAGGCGGGCAATGGCTTCGAAGGTCCGCTGGCGCCGGATGACCGGGTCCATGGTCGGCAGCGGCGAGCCGGCTTCGACAGTCCCAAGCAGGTAGAGCAGATAAGGCAGGTGGTCTTCCAGCGATCGATCGAGCGTCAGCAGCCTGCCGGTGACCTTCTCGCGGCAGCTCCGGTCGCCGTCCTGCGCGGTGATCTGGAAATAGTTCTTCAGCAGCTCGATCAGCGGCAGGTAGGCAAAGGCCTTGCCGTGCGACACCGAGAAGGTCTCCAGCGCCAGGCAGCCTTGCTTGGACCTGAGCTTGAACTCGTGGAACAGCCGCGACTTGCCGACCCCGGCCTCACCGACCACCGCAACGATGCGCCCGTGCCCCGCCTTGGCCTGCTCCAGCGCAGCGTGCAAGTGCTCCAGCTCTTCCTGGCGCCCGACGAACCGCGCCAGGCCGCGGTGCGCCGCCACCTGCA
The DNA here is from genome assembly GCA_050987995.1 of Ralstonia pickettii. GTDB lineage: Bacteria > Pseudomonadota > Gammaproteobacteria > Burkholderiales > Burkholderiaceae > Cupriavidus > Cupriavidus pickettii_B. The sequence goes on along the minus strand of CP158803.1, from coordinate 2,336,106 downwards.
GGCGCGTGCGCAAGGCCCCGAGGCCAACCACCTCGTACACCGCGAGCGGCTCGCGCACTCCCTTGACGTGCGTGGTGCCCAACGCCGTGAACTCGAAGTAGCCCTCAGTCAGTTTGTGGGTCGATTCGCTGACCAGGATCGACGCGGGCGTGGCGATCCCTTCCATGCGCGAGGCGATGTGGATGGTGTGCCCGACCGGGTCGTAATCGGTATGCAGGTCATCCTTGCGGATCGAGCGCACCACCACCTCGCCGGTATGGACGCCGATCCGGATCTGCAGCGGGATGCCCTGCTCAAGGCGCACGCGGTCACTGTGCCGATGCATCGCGTCCTGCATGCGCAGCGCCGCGTACAGCGCCCGCAAGGCATGGTCCTCGTGGGCGATCGGGGCGCCGAACAGCGCCAGGATGCCGTCGCCGAGGAACTTGGCCACATAGCCTTCATAGTGGTGGACGGCCTCCATCATCAGCTTCACCACGGGGTCGATCAGGCGGCGCGTGTCTTCCGGATCCAGGTCCTGCGTCAGCGCGGTCGAACCGGCCATGTCGGCGAACAGCGCAGTGATGGTCTTGCGTTCGCCCGCGGCCTCGCCCCTGGCCTCCATCGCGGCCTTTTCGGCGAGGATGCGCTCAGCCAGGTGCGGCGGGGTGTAGTGGACCGGCGCCGTGGCCGCCGGCACGGGAGGTGCGGGCGCCGCGGGAGAGGGAGCAGGGGAGTCGGCCAGCGCAAAGCCGCAGGCACGGCAGAACTTTGCCGCGGGCGTGGCCTCCTCGCCGCACTGCGGGCAGACGCGGACAAGCCGAGCCCCGCATTCCTCACAGAAGTTGGCTCCTGCAAGGTTCGCGAAACCGCAAGCCGTGCAGCGCATTTCGCCTCCTGTCCATCCTTGGTCACATCGACGGTACCCTCAACCTATTAGAGGCCCAATCGGCTGGGGGAGCAAGACAGGGTTCGCCGGGAGTGCCGTCGAGAGCGCACTGGAGGCTATACGGCGGAGACGCCACCCGTATGGGTCCCGCCGCTGAAGATCGGCGGCGCGGTGACAATGGAACGCAGCGCGGGCTCGGACGGCGCGAGCGAGGCCAGGTCGGGCACAGGGCGGCGCAAGGCCTGCGAGCCGGCAAAGGCCGCTTCCATCGCCTGGGCCGCACTCAGCGTTTCCATGTCGCCACGGAACCGGCCGGTCACCTGCAGCCCGAACGGCATGCCGAGGTCGTCGGTGCCGCACGGCAGCGAGATGGCCGGATGCGTGGTCAGCGTCACGACATACGTCAAGGCCAGCCAGCGGTAATAGTTCTCCTGCTTCTCGCCGTTGATGGTATCCGCGTACAGGCTGGTCCACGGGAACGGCGAAACCGGCGTGGTAGGCGACAGGATCAGGTCATAGTCCTGGTAGGCGCGCTGGAAGCGCTGCAGGATGCGGTTCTGCTCCGCCTGCGCCCATGCGCTGTCGGAAAGCGACATCTTCGCGCCCATCTCGTAGTTGGCCCGGGTGTTGGGTCCCAGGCTGGCGGGATCGCGCTGGTAGGCCTCGTGCATGCCGGCGACGAAGCTCTCCGCGCGCAGGACGTCGAAGCAGCGGTGCACATCGCCGAGATCGAAGCTCACTTCGTCGCAGCGCTTGAACAGATGCCGCATCGCGGCAATCTTGCTGCGGAACACGCGGCGGATGCCTTCGTCCACCGCGCAGCAGCCGAAGTCCTCCGTCCAGCCGACCCGCAATGACGACAGCTCCACGCCCGGCGGTGAGAGGAACGCGTCGGCGTTCACCGCGTAGCTCAGGGGATCAGTCACCGATACGCCCGCCGAAGCCGCGAGTTGCAGGCAGGCATCGGCGACCGTGCGGCCCATCGGGCCAACCACCGAGATCGGCGTCCAGCCCAACAGCTTGCGCGAGTTGGGGACCACGCCCGGCGAGGGCCGGAAGCCGACCACGCCACACTTGGACGCGGGAATGCGCAGCGAGCCGCCGGTGTCCGAGCCGGTGCAGACCGGCAGGAAATCGGCGGCCAGCGCGGCAGCCGAGCCACCGGAGGACCCGCCCGCGTTGAGGTTCGGGTTGAACGGGTTGCCGGTCGCGCCCCAGACCGCGTTGCGGGAGTTCGCGCCGGCGCCCATTTCGGGGATATTGGTCTTGCCGACGACGATGGCGCCTGCCGCGCGCAGCCGCGACACCAGTACGTTGTCCTGCGTGGGCACATGGCCGCGGAACAGCGGCGAGCCATAGGTGGTAAGCAACCCCTCGGTGGCCTCCAGATCCTTGACGCCGAGCGGCAGGCCATGCAGCAGGCCGAGCGGTTCGCCGCGCAGCACCGCCTGCCCGGCGGCCAGTGCCTCCTTGCGCGCCCGCTCGTAGCAGGTCGCCGTGATCGCGTTGATGACGGGGTTATAGGTCTCGATGCGCGCGATGCATGCGTCCAGCAGTTCGACCGGCGAGATTTCCCTGGTGCCGATCAGCCGGCGAAGTTCGACCGCGGAAGCCGAGGTCAGGCTGTCTTGCGAGTTCATGAAGTAAGCGTCTCCGGGGCCGTGTCGTCATTGCGCGGGCGGCCCGTGTCTGAAGGTCAGTCGAGCTTGATATTGGCGCGTTGCGCGATGGCGCGCATCTGCGGTATTTCCTTCTCGATCATGGTGGTGACCTGCTTGCCTGGCGCGTAGAAGGGCTCGATGCCGTTATCGGTCAGCTGCTTGCGTGTCGCCGGATCGGCGACGGATTCGGCCAGCGCCTTCTCCAGCTTCGCCTTGATTTCCGGCGGCAGGCCATGCGGCGCGACCAGCGCGATCCAGGTGCTGGCGTCCATGCCGGGATAGCCGCTTTCCGCCACGGTCGGCACGTTCGGCAGCAGCGACGAGCGCTTCGCCGTGGTGACCGCGATGGCCTTGATCTTGCCGGCCTTGAGTTGCGGGATGGCCGCGGCCACGGTGTCCACGCTGAACGGGATCTGGCCGCCGATCAGGTCGGTCATGGCAGGGGCGCTGCCCTTATAGGGCACATGCAGCAGCTTGGTGCCAGTGAGGTTCAGGAGCTGCTCCGCGGCGAAGTGGGCCGTGGTGCCGGCGCCGAACGAGCCATAGGAGTACTTGCCGGGCTCTGCCTTGGTGGCGGCGACGAACTCCTTGAGGTTATTCACGGGCACGCCGCGGTTTGCCAGCAGGATCAGGCCGGTCGAGCCGATCATGCCGATCGGCTCGAAGTTCTTCTGCGGGTCATAGGGGAGCTTCGCGTAGACGGCCGGGTTGACCGTGAAGGTGGTGCCTGAAGTCGCCATCAGCGTGTAGCCGTCCGGTGCGGACTTGGCCACATAGCTCGCGGCGACGATGGTGCCGGCGCCGGGACGGTTTTCAATCACCACGCTCTGGCCAAGCCGTTCGCCCAGTTTCCGGCCGATCACGCGGCCCACCACGTCGGTGGCGCCACCTGGCGGAAACGGCAGGATCAGCTGGATCGGCTTGGTCGGATAACTGCCCTGCGCGGCTGCATGGGCTGGCGCCAGTACAGCCCCGGCGGCAACACTGCAGGCCATCAGGGGGAACAAGGCGCGGCGGACGGGGAATCGCATGTTGATGCTCCGGCAGGGGTGGAGGAACGACGCCTGGCAGCAGGGCGCCTTAACATCATCGTACGACCTAAGATGAGTGAGATCGTAGCAATGTTTCGAAATATTGATTGCCGAATCGGCAATCAATAGAATCGACCTTGTCCATCCTCCACTCTCTGCCGCCATGTCCTACCGCATCCTGCAGGAAACCGCTGTCCGCTACTTCCTCGAGGTCGTACGTACCGGCTCGGTCAAGGACGCCGCCCTGAAACTCAACGTCGCCCCGTCGGCAGTAAGCCGGCAGATCGCAAAGCTGGAAAGCGAGCTCGACACGCTGTTGTTCGACCGGCGCGCCCGGGGCCTGGTACCGAACGCGGCGGGAGAGTTGCTGGCTGCACACGCCAAGCGCGCGCAGCAGGATATCGAGCGCGTCACGGGAGATATCCAGGCGCTGCGCGGCCTGCGGGTAGGACAGGTGCGCCTGGCCAGTGTGGAGGGCCTCGCGCACGATTTCATTCCGACGCTGGCGGCGAGCTTCCGGGAACAGTACGTCGGCATCCGCTTCGACCTCGACGTCTGCCCGCAAGGCGATATTGCCAGGCGCATCCGCGACGGCGAGGCCGACGTGGGCATCACGCTGAGCGGGCTCCCCGAGCTGGATATCGAGGTGGAACTGCGCCATCCGGCGCCTGTGCTCGCCGTCATGTCGCCGGACCATCCGCTGGCGGGCCAGCGGCAGATTTCGCTGTCCCAGGTCATCGCCTATCCGCTCGCCTTGCCGCCCAAGGACAGTTCCCTGCGGCAGCTGCTCGACACCAGCTGCAGCCGCCAGGGGTTGAGCTACCAGACGGTGTTTTCCAGTAACCACCTGGATGCCCTGCTCGGATTCGCGGCGGCGGGGGGCGGTGTCATTACCTTCTATGGGGAGCTTTCGGTACGGAGCCAGCTGAAGGCGGGCACCATCGCCGCCGTGCCGTTACGCGACCGGGAAATGAACGAGCGCTATGTCGAGATCCAGACGCTGGCGCGGCGCAACCTGCCCCCCGCGGGGCGGGCGTTCGTCCAGCATCTGGCCGAGGCCATCACCCGCATCGGCACGGCATGATTGCCGGATCGGCAACCATGCATTCAATTAATTGCTCGCGATGGATATCCCGTTAAAAGGCAGAATACAGGTATGACTAAGGACATCCTGGTACTTGGCGCCGGCATGGTCGGCGTTTGCACGGCACTCGCGCTGCGCCAGCGCGGCCACGCGGTCGTGCTGGTCGACCGGCAGGCTCCCGGCAAGGAAACGTCATACGGCAACGCAGGCATCATCCAGCGCGAAGCGGTACAGCCCTACGCCTTTCCGCGCGAGTGGATGGCCGTGCTGCGCGTGATCACCCGCCAGGGCAACGATGTCCACTACCACCCGGGGGCGCTCGCAAGCCTGCTGCCAACGCTGGCGCGCTACTGGCGCGAATCGGCGCCCACAAGGTATGCCGGGACGGTGACGGCCTATAGCGCACTGATTCGCCATTGCCTCACCGAGCACGACCGGCTGATCACGCTGGCCGGCGCCCAGGACCTCGTGAGCAAGTCGGGATGGCTGCAGGCTTACCGTCGCAACCTGCCATTCGAGCAGGCGGCGCGCGCCGCCACCACGGTCGCGCAGGAGCACGGACTCGATTGCAGGATCCTCGACCGGGCCGGGCTTGCCGCCACCGAGCCGGCGCTGCACGATGCGCTGGCCGGTGCCATCCACTGGCGCGATCCCTGGACCATCGCCGACCCCGGCGAACTGGTGAACCGCTACGTCACGCTCTTCGAGAGCGAGGGCGGCATTATCCGCCGCGGCGACGCCACCACGCTGAAGCAGGCGAGCACCGGCTGGACCGTGACGACAGACGACGGCCCGCTCACGGCGGCGCATGCCGTGATCGCACTGGGACCGTGGGCTCCGGCGTTGACGAAGCCGCTCGGCTACCGCTTCCCGCTTTTCGTGAAGCGCGGCTACCACCGCCACTATGCGGTCGAACCGATGCCGAAGCTGCCGCTGCTCGATGTCGAGAACGGCCTCATGCTGGCGCCGATGAAGCGCGGCCTGCGCCTGACCACGGGGGCCGAGTTCGCGCACCACGATGCGGCGCCAACCCCCGTCCAGTTGGTGCGGGCCGAGCGCTACGCCAGCGAACTGGTACAACTCGGCGAGCCCGTTGAGCCTACGCCATGGCTGGGGGCCAGGCCATGCGTCGCGGACATGAAGCCCATCGTGGGCCGGGCACCACACCATCGCGACTTGTGGTTCAACTTCGGGCATGCGCACCAGGGCTTCACGCTGGGTCCCGCCACGGCGCGGCTGGTTGCCGAACTGATCGACGGCGAGACGCCCTATATCGATCCCTTGCCGTACGACCCGATCCGCTTCGAGGGCTGAAGCGGGATCCGGCTGTCGCCTGGCAGCGTCCATTGCATTCAGGCGGGCACGGCGAAGACCGGTATCACGCTCGGCGGACTTCCGACGCTGCGATTCCTTGATACGCTGATGTTTATCGAGTCGGTGTCGTGCCTGCCGATGCAGCGTCCCGAGGTGATGCCTCTGGCACAGCAGGTACCGGCACGGCTTCGGACAATAGGCCTGGCGTTCGACGGGCTGGCGCGGCTGAAGGAGTCATTCATGCAAGAACTCGCCTTTCGCACCATGCTGTACCGTTATTTCTTCTTCGGCTGGCTGTTCAGGGACGCCAGCCAGGGTAACCCGATCGAACGCTCGGTCGCCTGGCGCTTCAACCAGGCGCATGCGCACTGGCTGCTGACCTATATGCGGCGCTGGCTCTGGTGCGGCCTGTTCTTCTACGCACTCGGTGGCGTGGTCGAACTGATGCTGTGCGCGCCCGGCCTGTCCGCGCTGTTCTACGTGCCCTGTGCGCTCAGCGTGCCGGTCAATGTCGTCATCGGCGTGCTGTGGGTTGGCCTGAAGGCACTTCCGGGGCCGCTTTGAGTGGTGGCTGGCTGGTGCACCATTTGCCGTTTGCCGAAGCCACCCCAAAGAGCGCTTACTCCGCCGAGATCCTGGCGCGCCGGACCACTTCGCCGTAGCGCTGCATCCGCTCCGCCATCATCCGCTCGAAGGCGGCCGGGGCCATCTCCTCGGGCGGGATCACGCCGCGTGCGCGCAGTGCCGTCTGCATGGCGGGCTCGCTGGCGGCCTGGCGCACAGCCTGGTAGAGCTTCTGTACCACCGGCTCCGGCGTGCCGGCGGGCGCGGCAATGCCCGTCCAGGAACTCAGGTTGAGCTGCGGATAGCCCAGCTCAGCCAGGGTCGGCACATCGGGCAGTTGCGGCAGGCGCTGTTCGGAAGCCACCGCCAGTGCACGTACCTTGCCTTCCTTGATATGAGGCAGCATGGTGACCAGGTTGTCCAGCGTGAACTGCACCTCATTGCTCAGCACTGCCGTGATGAGCTGCGTGCCGCCGCGATAGGGAATGTGCGTGGCATAGATGCCGGTGTTGGCCTTGAGCATCTCCACATTCAGCTGGCCCATGCTGCCAACCCCGCCGCTGCCGTAGTCGAGCTTGCCCGGATTTTTCCTGGCGTAGGCCAGGAACTCCGCGAAGGTGCGCACCGGCACGCTGGGATGCACGACCAGGACATTTGGCTGACGCCCCAGGATGGCGATATTCTCGAAGTCCTTGAGCGGGTCATAGCCCAGCTTCGGCTGGGTCAGCGGGTTGGCCAGGTGGCTGCTCTGGGAGGACACCACCAGCGTATAGCCATCGGGCTTGCTGCGTGCCACGGCCTGCGTGGCCACCGAGCCGCCGGCGCCAGGCCGGTTGTCGATCACCACCGGCACGCCGAGAATGCGCGACAGCGGCTCCGAGTACTGGCGCGCCATGATGTCCACCGACCCACCCGGCGGAAAGGGCACGACCAGCGTAATGGGACGCGAGGGATAGGCCGCGCTTTGCGCGTGCGCAGCCAGCGGCACGACACACGCGAGCGCGGCTGCGGTGAGGCCGGTACCAAGGAAACAGCGGCGAGAGAAGGACACGTTCTGCATGGCAGTGAGGGCAGGGGTGTTGAAAACAGACTACTGCGGATCAGCGCAGTTCCAGGATGGCGAGCGCCAATGCCTGGGCCCGCGGCACGAAGGTGGAAAGCTCGCAGTACTCGCGCTCGGTGTGTGCGTGGCCGCCCACCGGGCCGGTGCCGCACAGCGTGGGCGTGCCCACCGAGGCTGTGAGCCCGCTATCGGCGGCGCCACCGGTGAACTCGCCCTCTACAGAAAAGCCCAGCTGCCGCGCGCCGCGCTGGTACAACGCCAGCAGGGTAGCGGGCGTCCGCGCCATCGGCTGGGTGCGGCGCATGGCCGTGATCCGGCCCCGGGTGCGCGCGGGCGCTTCGGCCTCGACGATGGCGCGCACCTGTTCGTACAGCGCATCGACATCCGTGTCGGCGGTAAAACGCACGTCGAGCTGGGCCGTGGCATGCGGCGCCACCATATTGGGCACGATGCCGCCCTGTACGCAGCCGACATTGGTGGTGATGCCGCGCCCGGCATCGGTCAGCGCATGCAACGCCAGGATTTTCCGCGCCAGCGCATCAATGGCGCTGGCGCCCTGCGCGTGGTTGATGCCCGCATGCGCGGCTACGCCCTCGACCTCGAACTCCACCACCATCGAACCCTTGCGCCCGGTGACGAGGTTGCCGCTGACGCGGCCGGGTTCAGCGTTAAACACGGCGCGCGCGCCGCGCGCGACGTCCATGATCCGTTCCCGTGTGGCGGGCGACCCGATCTCCTCGTCGCAGGAAAAGAAAAGGCGCACCGGTAAGGCGTTGCCGCCGCAGCGGGCCAGGGCTTCAGCCACGAATACATTCATCACCAGGCCCGATTTCATGTCGGCCACGCCGGGCCCATAGGCGCGCCCCTCCTCCACGCGGAAAGGCCGGCGCGCTGCCGTGCCGGCGGGGAACACGGTGTCCATGTGGCCCATGAGCAGAATCGGTGCACCGTTGGGCGCTCCGTTGCCGGAACCGGGTACTTGCGCATCCAGGCACACACCGTAGCCGGGCACGGCATGCAGCGTGACCGCAATGCCGGCAGCTTCCAGATGGGCGCGCAATACCTCTGCCACGGCCGTTACGCCGGCTTCCTGCTGGCTGCCGCTGTCGATGTCGACAATGCGCTGCAGCAGCGCCTGCATCGCAGCCTGCTGGCTACCCAGCCAGTCGATGGCTCTGTCCACCTGCGCAAGACTCTCGCTATCCGGCATATAACGCCCGCTCCCACATTGGAAATGATTTTTGCATTGCAAAGGTGGTACGATCATGCAATACGCATTGCAAGGTGTCAACACCATGAAGAACCGACCGGAGACTCCCACGCAAGGCGCCACCCTGCTTGAGCGCCTCGCGCGCGAGGCGGCCACGCTGACCGCCCGCGAGCGCGAGCTGGCCGACGCGTTGGGCCGGGGCTACCCGCATGCACTGCTGGAATCCGCCACCGCGCTCGCGGCCCAGCACGGCACAAGTGCCTCGACCGTGGTGCGTCTGTTCGCCAAGCTGGGCTATGCTACCTATGCCGATGCGCAACGCGAGGCACGTGCCAGCGTGACGGCACTGCTGCCTACCGCCGGCCAGCGGGCGCCAGCCACCATCGGCAGCAAGCGCACGCTGCGCGCCTGCGTGGACGACGCGCTGCGGCATGACCAGCACAACCTGGCGGCCACGCACGAAGCCCTGGACATCACTGTCTTCGAGACCATTGCACGCCTGCTGGCCGAGCCGCGCGGGCGGTTGTTCGTGTTGGCGCAGAAAAACAGCGCGCCGGTGGGGGCGTGGCTGGCGCTGCATCTGAACATGTGCCGCCCACAGGTGCAGGAGTTGGGCGCCGGTGCGGTCACCGCCACGGACGCCATGCTGTGGGTGGAACCCGAGGACGTGCTGCTGGCATTCAGCATCCGCCGCTATTCCAGTGCGCCGGTGAGCGTCGCGCGCGCGTTCCGGGAACGCGGCGCACGCGTGGTCGCGATCTGCGACAGCCCGGCCGCGCCGCTGGTCCCGCTGTCAGATCATCATCTGCTGGTGCGCACGGCCAATGCATCGCCGTTCGATTCGTATACGGCGGCCTTCTTCTTGTGCAATGCACTGGTTTCGGCGGTAGCGCAACTGCGCCGTCCGGCCGTCATCAAGGCGCTGCAGCGGCGGGATGCGCTGTGGGAAGCTTTTGAAGCCGATCCCGTCGAAGGCGTGCGCCGCGGCAGCCCGGGCGGTGCCGCGAGCGCGGCCAGGAACGAAGGAACATAGCGCGGCGGGTTCCGACACGCTATGCTCGCTGCGTGCTGTATCAGTCTCGTCGGGCATTGTCCAATGCCCGGGTATTTCCGCTCCACAACCTGCAACCCTGGAGACTTATCCATGCCTTGCCGTATGTCCCTGCGCGTCACCAGTCTGTTCATCGCCTGCGCCACGCTTGCCGGCACCGCCGCTGCCGCCCCGGTCGAACCGGTGCACCAGCTCGCGCAACAGGAGAAGCCCGCACTCATCGCGACCCTGAAAGACCTTGTGTCGATCGAGTCCGGCAGCAAGGACATCGAAGGGCTGGACCGCATCGGCACGCTGATCCGGGACCGGCTGGCGGCGCTGGGCGCCACCGACGCCAAACTGATCGAGCCCGCCGAGATCTACCGGATGGAAGACACGCCCAAGCAGGTGGGCAAGATGGTGATGGCGCAGTTCAAGGGCAGCGGCAAGCGCAACATCATGCTGATCGCCCATATGGACACCGTGTATCTTCGCGGCATGCTGGCCCAGCAGCCCTTCCGCATCGAGGGTGACCGCGCCTACGGGCTGGGCATCGCCGACGACAAGAACGGCGTGGCCGTGATCCTGCACACCCTCGCCATTCTGCAGAAGATGAAGTTCAAAGACTACGGCACGCTGACGGTGCTGATCAACGGCGATGAGGAAATCAGCTCGCCCGGCGCCCGGGCCACGCTGAGCCGGCTGGGCGCGCAGCAGGATGCCGTATTCTCTTGCGAGGCCAGCCGCGTCAACGGCGACCGCCTGTCGCTTGCGACCAGCGGCATCGGCTCGATTTATCTGACGGTGCAGGGCAAGGCGTCGCACGCGGGCAGTGCGCCCGAGCAGGGCCGCAATGCGCTCTATGAACTGTCGCATCAGGTCCTGCAGATGCGCGACCTCTCCAATCCGGCCTCCGGCCTCAAGGTCAACTGGACAGTCTCCTCCGCCGGCACCAATCGCAACGTGATCCCGGCTACCGCCACGGCGCAGGCAGACGTGCGCGTGCTGCGCACCGCTGACTACGATAACCTCGAGAAAGCGCTGCAGGAACGCATCCGGAAGCAGCTCATTCCCGACACCAAGGTCGAAGTGAAATTCGAGCGCCGCCGTCCGCCGCTAGAGGTCAGCGACGCGGCACGCAAGCTCGCCGCGCATGCGCAGGGCGTCTATGCCGAGATCGGCGAAACGCTCCAGGTGCATGACACCGCGGAAGGCGGAGGCACTGACGCCGCCTTTGCCGCTGCGGCCACCAAGGCGCCCGTGATCGAGCGCTTCGGGCTGCGGGGGTTCGGTGCCCACTCCAACGACGCCGAGTATGTTGACCTGAACTCGGTCACGCCGCGGCTGTACCTGTTGACGCGGATGATCATGGACGTGTCGCAGGACAAGGCCGGGCGTTGAGCGGGTTGCAATAGCCCTCCAAGGTCATTGCGATCGGGGGGGCGGATCACCTTGCTTTACCAGCGAATCCGCCCCATGTCTTTTCTTGCTTGTCCACCCGATGCGATGCCGATCGCCCCGGGCTTACGGCGTGTCGAGACTGCCGATACTCCTGGGGTTGGTCACGATGCCCCAGTTCAGCGTAAGTCCCTCCACCCGGCGGATGGGCTGGTAGCTGCGTGCGTCGAAGACATAGACAGCGTCGGAGCGGCCGCAGGCGACCAGCAGGCGGGCATCGTCAGGGGTGAAGCTGAAATGCCAGCACCGCTTGCCGACCGGAATGCTGGCGATGTTCTCGAAGCTGGTGGTATCGAAAACCTGCAGGGTGTCCGAGCGCGCTGCCGCCACCAGCATGCGCTTGCCGTCGCGATCGAAAGCCACGCCGTACGGGCTGGCGCCGGTCGGCACCTGCCTGGCCACGTGATAGTCGCGCGCGTCCAGCAGCACCACGCTGTTGGCATGCTCGAGCGTGATCGCGTAGTGGCGCCCGTCGGGACTGATCCGGATCCCGCGCGGACGCGAACCCTGGGGCATCCTGATGCGCTGGACCAAGCGTCCGCTGGCTTGCTCGTAGACGGTAACGGTGTCGTCGCCTTCGTTGGTCACCAGCAGCAGCCGCCCATCCGGGGAGAACTCGATGCCTTCGGTTTCCAGGCCGGTGGAGATGGTGCGGACCACCTTCCACTGCGTGAGATCGACTACTGAAATCCGGGCGGGCTGGGTGTCGCTATCTTTGTCCTTGTCCTCGCCGCGCTGCGGCGCGGCCTTGGGGGCGCTGGCCGGCCCCCTGGGACGTTCGCTCGGCTCGTTGGTCACGTAGGCGTGGTTGCCGGAGATCCGGACGAATTCGGGGTTCTTGCCGATCGGCACACGCCTGACCACGCTGCCGTCGGCGCTGGCGTGCACCGACAGATCGCCGGTGTCGCGGTTGGCTACCAGCACGTAGCGGCCGTCGGCGGTGATCGCGATGCCGCGCGCGCCTTTGCCACCACTGGCAAAGGTGGACGTGACTTCGAGCCGGTCCAGGTCGATGACCGCGACGCCGCCTTGCTCGGTCGATACATAGGCGCTTGCGGCATAGGCGCCGGGCGCGGCGCAGAGTGCCGCCACGACGAAGGACAAGGCTGTGAGACGGCTACGGCGGCGCCGGTGTATCTGCATCGATGTCTCCTGTCGGTTTTTTGGTCTGCATGGCGTCCCGCCGTGCTTTGCGCCGTCGGGTATTCCGGCGCTAGTGTAGCGTCGTGCGCTGCGCGTTGGAAACCATTCGGATTCGACGGCGCTGAGCCGGGCCGGATTCAGCCGAGCGGCGCAATCTCCTGACTGCGCAATTCCAGTGACAGAGTGTGCAGTGACAACAGGCTGATACGGCTCCCGCAGCAGGAAAGTCTCGCGGGCGCAGTTCTTGCGGCGCGTCCAGGACCAAAGAGATCTCCCCCGTTCACGAGCGCAGCGTGTTTTGCGTTTCCGCCTGAGGTGCATGGCCATGTCCGAACGTTATCCCATCATTGCCATCACCGGCTCCTCCGGCGCCGGTACCACATCGGTGACCCGTACCTTCGAGAGCATCTTCCGCCGTGAAGGCGTGAAGTCGGTGGTGATCGAGGGGGACAGCTTCCACCGCTACAATCGCGCCGAAATGCAGGTCAAGATGGCCGAGGCAGAAAAGACCGGCAATATGAACTTCAGCCACTTCGGGCCGGAGAACAACCTGTTCGGCGAGCTGGAGAACCTGTTCCGCTCTTATGCCGAGTCCGGCACGGGCCTGCGTCGCTGCTATCTGCACAGCGCGGAGGAGGCGGCTCGCTATGGGCAGGAACCCGGCACCTTCACCGAGTGGGAGCCGTTGCCGGAGGACACCGACCTGCTGTTCTATGAAGGGTTGCACGGCGGCGTGGTCACCGACCAGATCCATGTCGCCCGGTATCCCAACCTGCTGATCGGTGTGGTGCCCGTCATCAACCTGGAGTGGATCCAGAAACTTTGGCGTGACAAGAAGCAGCGCGGCTATTCGACCGAGGCGGTGACCGACACCATCCTGCGCCGCATGCCGGATTACGTGAACTACATCTGCCCGCAGTTCTCGCGCACGCATGTGAACTTCCAGCGCGTGCCGTGCGTGGATACCTCCAATCCTTTCATCGCGCGAGAGATCCCTGCGCCCGATGAAAGCATGGTGGTGATCCGCTTTGCCAACCCGAAGGGGATCGACTTTCAGTACCTGCTGAGCATGATCCAGGACTCCTTCATGTCGCGCGCCAATACCATCGTGGTGCCGGGCGGCAAGATGGAACTGGCGATGCAGCTGATTTTCACGCCCTTCGTGCTGCGCATGATGGAACGGCGCAAGCTGGCTGCCCTGTGACAGCGGTATCGGCAGGCGCAAGCGGCCCGATCTGTTCGAGGATGGGCCAGCCGCGCGCCTGCGCGATGGCCCGCAGGCGCGTATCGGGGGCCACGGCGACCGGTTCGCTGACCTGCTCCAGCAGGGGCAGGTCATTGACCGAGTCGGAATAGAACCGGGTGCTGGCGAAGTCGTCCCAGTGTCGGCCGAGCGAGGCCAGCCACTGCGCTACCCGCGCCACCTTGCCGGCGCCATAGCTCGGGGCACCGGTCATCTCTCCGCTGAACGGGGCCAGCGGCCCGTCGCCACGGGTGGCGGCGCGCGATGCCACCAGGTGCGCCACGCCGAAGCTGTCGGCAAAGGCGCGCGCGACGAAGTCATTGCTGGCGGTGACGATGCAGCACAGGTCGCCGGCGGCAAGATGGTGTTCGACCAGGGCACGGGCCGGCAGCGGAACCGCCGTGGCGATCTCGGTCTTGAAGTCGGCGCGCCATGTTTCGAGATCCTGGCGATCGTAGCGCGCCAGGATCGACATGCAGAACCGCTGGAAGGCATGGACGTCGAGCCGGCCTGCCAGGTAGTCCTGGGCGAAGCGCAGGTTTTGCGCGGCGAAGTCAGCCTCGTCCAGCACGCCGATCTGCATCAGGTAACGGAACCAGCTCGTCCCGCTGTCGAAGGGGATGAGGGTGTGGTCGAGATCAAACAGGGTGAGCTGCATGGTGCGGCGTGGGGTGAGTAAGCGGGTGCCCGAGCGGGCTGGCGTCCCGCGCCAGCCCCGTCAGGAAGCGGGACTTCAGTGCGCATTCCTCGTACTCTGCCGCGGCGTCGCTGTCGGCGACGATGCCGGCGCCCACGCCCATGCGTCCGTGGCGCAAGCCGCCGCGTTCCGGTCCCAGCGTAAGGGTGCGAATCGCCACCGACAGGCAGAAGTCGCCGCAGACGCGCCCGTCGCCCGGGGCGGGCGCGTCGATCCAGCCGATGGCGCCCGTATAGAGCCCGCGCGGCGTCGTTTCCAGCGCGGCGATCAGTTCCATGGTGTGGTGCTTGGGCGCGCCGGTGATGGAGCCGCAGGGAAAGAGCGCGCGCAGCAGCGCGGGCATCGACACGCTGTCGGGCAGCATCGCCTCGATGGTCGACGTCATCTGGAACACGCTGGCATAAGGCTCCACCGAAAACAGCGCCGGCACCCTGACCGAGCCGGTGCGCGCCACGCGGCCGAGATCGTTGCGCAGCAGGTCGACGATCATCAGGTTCTCGGCGCGGTTCTTGATATCGGCGGCCAGGGCGCGGGCGATCGCGGCATCTTCCTGCGCATCCCTGCCGCGCGGGGCCGTGCCTTTCATCGGCCTGGTGGTCAGCAGGCCGCGCTCGTGGCGCACGAACAGCTCCGGAGAGCAGGAGAGAATGAAGGGCTGCACCGGATCGTGGGGCAGCGCGATCAGCACCCCGTAGGGCACCGGCTGGCGCGCGCGCAGCCGGCGGTAGAGCGCGAGCGGCGAGCCAAAGGCCTCGAAGCCGAGCCGGTACGTGTAGTTGACCTGGTAGGTCTCGCCTGCTTCCAGCGCCGCGTGGATGCGCGCGATCGCGCATTGGAAGGCAGGCCAGTCGACGCTGGCATGGATGGCGCCGACGCTGGCGCGCGAAGGTACGGGCCCGTCGGCGCGCGCGAGCCAGGCCTCGACCTGAGCGCTTGACAGCCTTGCCAACTCGCGGAACAGCAGGATGCGCAGGGCCGGCGCCTGCCGGCTGGCGTGCAGCGGGGCCACGCCCTGCAGCGCCATGCCCCACTCGTAGTCGCCCAGCAGCAGGGCGTGCGCGCCGCCGCGCATGGCCGCATCGGCTTCTTGCCATGCCTGTTCGAGCCGCGCCGGTTGCTCGCAGCGGATTTCGCGCAGCAGGCCGGTGTAGAGGCGGCTGGTGGGCGCGCCCGCCGTGGCGTTGGCGTCGTCGAGGAGCGCGTAGCAGTCGCGCTGGGGATCAAAAGCCATGTTCATCGGCCTGCGCAAGGCGCTGGCTTCAGCTCCAGTCGTCCATGTCGTGTTTGATGGTGGCCCGGTTCGCAATCAGTTCCTCGACCGTCGGCTCGTTGTTGAGCGCGCGGCGGATGGCCAGCCTGGTGGCCTCGTAGTTGGTGCGGTACATATCGCGCTTGTCCAGGTTGGCGTCGGCGGCGCAGCGCGGATCGATCCAGACCAGGCTGATGATGCAGAGATCGTTGGCCTCGGCCTTGGGCAGGATGCCTTCGATCAGGCAATCGACCACCGCATCGGCGGTGGCCGACTGCACCACGCCGCCATACAGGTCGATATTGGCCATGTCCTTGAGCGTGACCTTGGGCACGATGATCGTGGCCGGCCGCACCATCTGGTTGCAGGCGCGAATGGCGAACATCGCGGTATGGCCCTTGCTCTGCGCCATCATGCTGGCGAAGGCGTGGCCAACCGGGCCGTCGGTGCGGCCCAGCACGATTTCCGGCATGGCGTCGGTGAACTGGCCCGGGGCAGCCAGCACGGTAGCCTCGCCGGTTCGGAAGATCAGGGAACTGGTCATCGTCGGGTTCTCTCTCGGATTGAAGGATCTGGGCGGGTGTGTGGCGGTTCAGCCGAAGCTCAGCAACTCGCCCTTGCCGTCCACCGCGAGGTCGCCGACAAAGCGGCGCGGCCGCAAGGCCGGCAAGGGCGCGAAGTGTTCGCAGCGGCGCGCCAGGCTGCGCGCCAGCAAACGCCAGAACACGTCGATGTCGCTGTCGATGGGCACGAAGGTCGCCGGCACCGGTGGCTTGCCCGTGAGCGTCACCACGGTGCCGCGGCGCATGCCGTAGCCCAGGTGGTCGCCGACGCTGCCGGCCACGGCGATGGTGCCCGCGACCATGCGCGAGGCGGCGAAGGCGCCGACGTTGCCCGTGACGAGCGCGGTGCCGCGCCGCATGCGGTCGCCGAAGCGCTCGCCGGCGTTGCCGCCGATGCTGAGGGTGCCGCCGCGCATGCCGTCCATCTCGCCCGGCAGCGCGGCGCCAGCGAAGTCGCCGGTATTGCCGCCGACGGCCAGCTCGCCGCCGGCCAGCGCGGCCGCGGTGAAGTCACCGGCGTCGCCGCTGGCGCGCAGCGTGCCGGCCTGCATGCCGCAGCCGAGGTAGTCGCCGGCATTGCCTTCGACGCGCAGGGTGCCGCCGTCCATCTGCCAGCCGATCCGGTCGAAGCGGCCCAGGTCGCCTTCGAAGGCAAGACTGGACTCGCCGTCGGGCGCGGCATGCGGCGCGAGTGTGAACAGGTCGCCCACGGCGATGCGCTCGCTGCCGTGCCACAGCGGCATGCGTGCGACGGCGTCGGGGGCCAGCCCGGCCAGCGCGGCGGGGGTCAGCCGGCGCAGGTCGACCCGCAGTGCGGGCGCGGCAGCCAGTCGCAGGGTCAGCCCGCTCATGCGTGTTCTCCGTGGCCGGCGAGCCGGTGCAGATGGAAGTGATAGGGGCCGAGCTTGCCGCCATAGTTGCCGGCGGAAATGCCGACCAGCCCGCTGTCGCTGCCGCGTTCGGCAAGCGCTTCGATGCCGGCGCGCATGGCGGCGGCCACGTCGGCTTCGGCCAAGCCGTCGATCACGATCTCCAGCACGCAACGCGCCGATGCGCCGAGCCGGCTGCCGGCAACCAGGTTCGCCAGTCCCGGGCAGAAGGCATCGTTGGTGGAGGCGCTCATGCCGGCGTACCTGGCGCCCACCTTGGAGCCCGAACGCACCACGCCACCGGGAAAGGGCATGATCACGTTGGGCAGGCGCCGCATCGCCGCCACCGCGGCCTCGGCCGCGGCCAGCGCGCTGTCGGTGTCGCGCGCCAGCAGCAGCAGGTTGCCGCCGCCTACGGCCTTGGTCACGGCAGTAGTCTCCTGGCAGACGAATTCGCCATCCATCACGGGCACGCGCCAGTAGCGCACGCCGTCGATCATCTTGGCGATCTGCCAGCCATCGCCGAAGAAACGCAGGTTCTTGCCCAGCGCGATGGCCTCGCCTTCGCTGAGCCCGGCATAGACCGCGGTGGTGGGGCAAGTCAGGACGCATTGGCCGACGCGGCGCTCGACCTGCTTGGCGAGTTCCTTGCCCGACATCGAGAACAGCAGCACCGCCACGCCGGGGCGCCCGTCGGGAGAGTCCGCCGCGGCAATCTCGTGCTCGATGCCGGCCTCGCAGCCGCAGGCGATCACCGAGGTGGCAAAGCCGGTCAGCGAGACGCCCGCATGGCGCGCCCAGGTCAGGTTGTGGGCGGTGACCACGAGACGGGTGGCCTTCATCGGGAAGGCCTCCGCGAAGGTGTCGTCGATGGGGATTCCGTTGATCAGCATGCCAGGGGATCCAGGAAATGGCCGTCAGACGGCGGGCGCCGCCTGCGCGGAATCCCTGCGGTAGAGCGGGTCGCACTGCGCCGGCAGCAGCCGCCCGCCGTTGCAGCAGGCGCACAGCTCGTCATGGCCGATGGCGGCGTGCCCGAAATTGACCGACAGATGGTGGTCGCTGTACTGGCGCAGGGTCTTTTCGATGCCGCGGTCATAGTCGGGCTCGACAAAGTGCGTGCCGCCAGCCGGGGTGGCGACGATGCGGCCTGCGCGCGCCACCAGCGCGCCGTCCTTGAACACATATTCGGGCGTGGTGAACATCGCTTCGCGGTCGGCGTGGTCGCGGTACACCGCGATGTCGGCGGCGGCCCCCGCGCCCAGGTGGCCGCGGTCGCGCAGCCCGAGCAGGCGCGCCGGCGCGGCGCGCGTCAGCACCGCGACCTCGTAGAGCGTCAGCTCGCGCCGGATGTCCGGCAGGCTGCAACTGGCGGCGACCTCGGGGTGCAGGCGGGCGAACTGCTCGTCGCGGAAGGGCTTGTCCATCAGCAGGCGGATCAGGTGCGGGTAGCTGGTGAACGGCCCGCCGTTGGGGTGATCGGTGGTCAGCGTGACCTGCCACGGATCCCTGACGCTGAGGAAGAGCTCCAGGCCGATCGCCCATTGCAGCGCGTTGACGTAGCTCTGCTCGCGGTAGCGGAACGGCACCACCCCGCAACCGGCGTCGCATTCGATGTCCGCGCCGATCCACTTGCGCGGCTGTGCGAGGTCCGCGTTCCTGAACTGGATCATGGTGTCGCCGGATGCGGTCACGGTCTGGCCGAAGATGATCTGGCCCACGTCGATCGAGATATTCGGGTTGGCGTTGACCGCGTCGGCGATGCGCAGCGCCGCCGACGAGAACTTGCGCGGCCCCTCTGTGCCGTAGCTGTGGAACTGCACGTGGGTGAGGTGGCCGGGCAGGCCCTCGAGCGCGTCGATGGTGGCCAGCGTCGATTCGATATTGCCGGGCACGCCCAGGTTGCTGGCGTGGATGTGCAGCGGATGCGGCACGCGCAGTTCGGTCAGCGCGCGGCTCAGGGTGTGCAGCACCTGGCGGGGGGTGATGCGGTAATGCACGTGCTGGTCGTCGACATCGAGCTGGCGCTGGTTGAACTTGAACGCGGAGATGCCGCCCGGGTTCACCACCTTGACGCCGAGCGCCTTGCTGGCGTTGATGGTCCAGCCGACGTAGTCGCGCACCCGCTCGAACTCCGTGCCTTCGGCCAGCATGCGCAGGAACAGCTCGTCGTTGCCGAGCATGACATAGGCGCCGTGGTCGAGGATCGGGACATCGCCCATTTCCAGATGGGTGTGGCGTGCGTTGGACGGCATCATGGCCGGCTCGAACGCGGCCGTGTATCCCATCTGCGCGTAGCGGTAGCCGGTCGCCAGCGTGCCGGGCGCGCAGGTGCCGCACGATGCCAGCTCGAGCGGGTTCGTCACGGGCGGGCTGTCGCGGTGGTCTTCGGGCAGCAGCATACGCGCAAGGTTGACCTTGCCGCCGCCGATATGCGAGTGCATGTCGATGCCGCCTGCCATCACCACCATGCCGCTCACGTCAATGTTGCGGTCCGGCGCCTGGTTCGGCGGCAGTTCGACGATGCGGCCGTCGCGGATGCAGAGGTCCCGGAGCTGGCCGTCGATGCGATGCGCGGGATCGTAGACGCGTCCGCCACGCAGGCGGACGGTGTGCGACGTGCTCATGATGCGGGCTCCGGCTCGGGTTGCGGTGCTGGCAGACGCTCCAGCAATTGCGTGGCCACTTGCGCGACGGTGGGCAGGCCATCATCCAGCACCGGCGTGAGCGGCAGGGTCACGCCGCCATCGGTGCGGAACAGGTGGCCGCGCGACCCGATGCCCGGTGTGGAGACGGGAATGAAGACGCCGGGCCGGCCCGCCAGCGCGGCGGCCAGTGCGGGATGGCCCAGCGTGATGGCCGGCAGCGCGGTTGGCGGCGGCGCCAGTTCTGGAGTGAAGCTCGCCACCCAGAGCAGGGCGTCGACATTGCCGTCGCGCAGCAGCCGCTGCGTGCCATAGCGATGGGGGTCGTGCGAGAGCCCGCCGCGGTGGACGCCGGTGCGCAGCGGCAGGCCGCTCAGCCACGTCATGGCCTGGTTGGCGGTGTTGGCGCCATCGTCGCCACCCAGCGAGAGGCCGCCCGCGCGCGTGCTGCGGTTCAGCGCCTTGATCAGCTGGTGAATGCGCTCGATCAGCAGGGCGGCATGGCCGCCGTGGGCCTGCGCGGCCAGTGCGGAGGGATTCCACACCAGTGCCGCATACCTGGCTGCCTTCAGCCTCGCCGCCAGGTTGCGCAGCGCGGCCGGCGCGATGCCCTCGTCAGCCAGCGCGCGCGGGATGCACAGCGCGTTCAGCAAGGCGAGGGTCTGGAACAGGTCGCCGTGCAGCGCGACCGTGTCGAGGCGCGTGTCCGGCAGGTCATGCGCGGCAGGATCGATCGGCGTGCCAAGAAAGATCAGCTCGCGCGCGCCCACCAGGCTGGCTTCGGTCATGCCGCAGCGGCGGAAGAATTCCGGATGCCTGGCGCCGGGCTGGGTGCCGATGCACAGTACCAGGTCGGCCCGGTTGCGCAGCTCCGCCAGCGTGGTGGTGAAGGCGCCACGATCCTGCAAGGCGCGCATGCTGTGCAGCATGACGTCGCCGTACGCGTGGTCGAGGATCGCGCCAGTGCGGTTGGCCAATGTGTAGAGCGCGCGCATGCCGGCCACATCGGTAGCCAGGCCGCCGAACAGCGGCTGGCGGCTTCTGCCCAGCAACTGCGCGCCGGCATCGAGCGCAACGGCTTGCGTCACCGGCTGTCCGTCGACCAGCGGCGGCGCCGGGTCGGCGTTCGCAGTAAACCAGGCGAGCGCCTGCGTCGCACGCGGGCAGTTGCTGTCGCGCAGGGCGAGGCCCTCACCCGTGTAATCACCTGCCGCTACACCGACGTCATCACACAGCAGCGAGCAGAACGGACAGGTCCATGGGGCGCCGCCGGAACGATCGCCACAGTGCGCCAGCGCGGGAGAGGAGCGAGTGGAAGTCATGCCCGGGTCGAGCAAGGCCTGTGCCAGCGCTATCCAGTGCGGATGTACGCGGCGCTGGCGCGCTGCCGCCTGCATTGCCACCCGCGTTGCCACGCACTGCCTGTTGCATCGCAGCGGGACAGATTGTGCGTCGCGGGTGTTGCAGAGTGTCACCTCCGCAGCCTGCCCGCGCGGCTTTGCTGCGGCTCTCCGTGCTTGGCACGGAACGTGTGTGAGGAGGTCGTCGCAGGCTCAGCTGTGGGTCGGCGCGGCGGGGGCGATGCGCATGTCGTGGATGGCGGACGCCACCAGCCAGGCGTGGGCACCGCTGCGGGCGGCAGCGTCGAGGTCGGCGCCATCGCGGATGCCGCCGGCGCCGATGAGCTGGCGCGCGGGTCCGGCCTGGCGCCGGACCTGTTCGAAGAGCGCCAGGTCGGGACCTTCGAACGCGCCGACCCGGTCGAGCGTCATCACGATGACGCTGGCCGGCCAGTCGCGGCTGTCCTGCCACCACGAGGCCTGGCCCAGCGGCGAGCCGTGGCGGCGGTCCAGCGACAGCAGGGCCTGCGGATGTTGCAGGAACGGCGAGGCGAGCGGGTCGCTGGCGTCGGCGTGCATCGATTCGCTGCCGAACACCGGCCGTACCCGGACCCCGGTGCCCGCGAGCCGGGCCAGTACGCTGGCGGCGCCCGCGGCATCGGCGAAGCCGGCGTCGAGCCAGAGCTCGAGGTCGGGCAAGGCGCGGCACAGGGCGGCGAGGGTGTCGCACTGCACCGGCTTGCCGGTCAGCGCGTCGAGGTCGGCGACGTAGAGCGTGCGCGCCGCGCAGTAGTCGAGCATGGCGCGCGCGATCGCGATGGGATCGCTGCCTGCGCACAGGCCGGAGCGCATCGGCAGGTACTGGTTGCGCTGGCCCCTGACGGCGCGGACTACCTGGGCGCCGAGCAGGTCGATGACGGGGACGATGTGCATGGACGTGACGTGATGACTCGTGTATTCGTGTATGAATATATCAGCGGCGGCGGTATCGAAAGCCATGTCATGCCCGAACTGCTGGCACAGGGCAAGCTTATGCGCGACGCCATGATCGGCGACCTCGCCCGCATCGGCGACGTGAGCGTAAGTTGCGCTGTATCTGCTAGTGAATGGCCGGGCGAACGACGCGAAGACAGCTACGGCGCGCAAAACGTGGCGTACTGCCGGCGCAGGGCCGGCGAAACGCCACTGGCCTTCGTGCGCCGCCAGGCCGCGCGCCACGATGTGAGCTGGGTGGTCGCGCCGGAATCCGGGGGGATCTTGCTGAGCTTGCGGCGCGCCGTCGGCGGCGCGGGGTGGCTGGGCAGCAGCGCCACCGCCATCATGCTGGCGGGCAGCAAGGCAGCCACCGCCCGCCATCTGGGCGGGCAGGGCCTCGCCGCGACGCGGCCGTGGCGCGATGGCGATGCGCCGGATCCGGCTTGCGGTCGATGGGTGGTCAAGCCTGACGACGGCGCCGGCGCGGTCGCGACCCGCAGCTACACCCGTTTCGAGGCCGCGCATGCGGCGTGGCGGCAGCGCCTGGTTGCGGGCGAGACCGTCGTGCTCGAGCCGTGGATCGAAGGGGTCCCGCTCAGCGTATCGATGCTGTGCGGACCGGGCGGCGCGGAGGTGCTGAGCATCAACCGCCAGTGCATCCGCATCGATGGTGACGGCGTGGTCCACTACGACGGCGTGCAGACCAACATCATGGACCCCGCTGGCCCGCAGGGCCGCCCGCTGGCACGGCTGGCCGAGGCCGTGGCCGGGATGGTGCCGGGCCTGGCGGGCTTCGTGGGCATCGACCTCGTGCTGCATCCGCGCCAGGGGCCGGTGGTGATCGAGATCAATCCGCGCCTCACCTGCGCCTATCGTGGCCTGTCCGCCTCGCTGGGGCGAAATCTCGCGCTGGAGATGCTCGCCAGCCACCAGGTCCGTGCCGAAATGCGTGAAACCAACGGAGCGTCGAATGGCGGCTGAAGACAGCAGCGCTGCGGTGATCTACGGCTGGGACCTGGGCGGTGCCAACATCAAGGCGGCACGGCTGGAACACGGCGTGGTGCGCGATGTCGCGCAATGGGCCTGTCCGCTATGGCAGGGCCTTGGCCACCTGGAGGAGACGCTGGCGCGCGCGCGCCAGCGCTGGCCGGATTGCGGCCCCGGCGCGGACGTGGCGCATGCGGTCACCATGACCGGCGAAATGACCGACCTGTTCGAGCACCGGCAGGCTGGCGTGGCAGCGCTGGCGCAAGTCATGTCGGACAGCTTCGGGGAACACGTGCATTTCTATGCCGGCGACGCCGGCTGGCGCAGGCAGGCGCAGGTCGGGTCGGACTGGGCGCTTATCGCCTCGGCCAACTGGCTGGCGACGGCGAGCCTGGCGGCCATGCGGTGCGACCACGCCGTGCTGGTCGACATCGGCACCACCACCACCGACGTGATCCCGCTGGTGCGCGGCCGCGTGGCGGCGCGCGGGCGCGACGATGCCGGGCGCCTCGCCAGCGGCGAACTGGTCTACCAGGGCGTGGTACGCACGCCGCTATGCGCACTGGCGCCACGTATCGAACTCGGCGGCCTGCGGGTCAATGTCATGAACGAGTGGTTCGCCACCACGGCGGATGTGTATCGGCTGACCGGAGAGCTGCCCGAGATCCACGATGCGCATCCGAGCGCCGATGGCCGCGCCAAGACGCCGGAGGCTACGCGCCAGCGCCTGGCCCGCATGATCGGTCGCGACGCGCATGAGGCGCCGCCTGCTGCCTGGCTGGCACTGGCCCGGCAGTGGCGCATGGCGCAGATTGCGGAAGTTGAGAACAACGTGCTGCGTGTGCTCCATGCGGCCGGGCTGCCCGCCGACGCGCCGCTGGTGGGGGCTGGCTGCGGCCATTTCCTGGTGCGCGAGCTGGCCGGGCGGCTGGGGCGTCCCTATTGCGCGTTCGAAGACCTGGCGGGGATCGCGGGACCGGTCTCGTCATGGGCGCGCGTGTGTGCGCCAAGCGTGGCGGTTGCCGTGCTGCTTGAGCGCGCCCTCGATGGCGTCGGTGCCAATGGCGGAGTCCTGCAATGCGCACGATACCGGCGCGTCATCGCAAGTCATGCAAGCCTGTAGAGGGGTTCAGCAAGCACGAAATCGATAGTAGGGTTGCAACAGACGGGAAGCAGCACGCCTGAGACCGGGAGCCTCTATGTGGGTGGTGAAAATCGGCGGCAGCGTCGCGCGCGATCCGCTCTTGCGCGACTGGTTGCAGGACCTGAGCGAACTGGGCGGCGGCCGTATTGTGGTCGTGCCCGGCGGCGGCGGCTTTGCGGACCAGGTCAGGGAGCACCACGCGGTATGGGCGTTCGACGAGGTGGTCGCGCACAATATGGCGGTGCTGGCCATGGTCCAGTACGGCATGATGATGAACGGGCTGTGTCCAGGCCTGTCGCTGGCGGTCGACGAGCAGGACATCCAGCGCGTATTGCGCGAGGCCGGCGTGGCGATCTGGCTGCCGTTTGCGCTGCTGCGCGAACAGGCCGACGAGCTGACCTGCTGGGATGTCACCTCGGACAGCATCGCCGCCTGGCTCTCGAACCGGCTCAATGCCGAGAAACTGGTGCTGGTCAAGTCATGTCCGCTCGCACCGGACAGCACGCTGCAAGACCATATCGAACAGCAGGTGGTTGACCGCCAGTTCGGCCGCCACACGTGCGGCGCGCCCTATCCGATCACGCTGCTGCACAAGAGCGACCTGGCACGGATGCGCGACCTGCTGCTTTATTCCTCGGGGAGCTGAGCGGCAGCGCTGCGGAGCGTCAGGCCGGTTGCATCTCGGCGGCTTCGGCTTGCCCGGCCAGCGCGGCGCGCAACGCCCGGACCTTCGCAGGGGCGAGCCGGCTGGCACGTGCGCCGTCGCAGAGAGCGCTGCGGAATCCGGCAAAGTCTGGGGCCAGCGCGCGCAGTTGCGGCACATGTTCGAGCCGCAGCGCGCCGGCCAACCCCACCTTGCCGCCAAGCGCGCCGGCGATGCCGATCATGCTGGCCAGCGAGGCATGCGCGACACAGTCGAACAGGCTGCCCGCGTCCTTGTCCGCGGTGTCCGCCATCACGGCAGGGAAGCCCAGCGTGCAGGCGTATGCCACCAGCGCCAGGTCGAGTCCGTGGTCGGCGAGGAAGACCGGCACCACCTGCCAGGGCAGCCGCGCCAGCTGCTCCAGCGCGGCGCCGGCGTGCGGCCCCGGTTCGATGCCCACCTTGACATAGTCGACGCCACAGTTGCCGATCACATCGGCCATCCGCAGCATGGCGGCATGTTCCCCCGCAGGGTGGTCGCCGATGGTCGCGCTCAACGGC
Source organism: Ralstonia pickettii (assembly GCA_050987995.1). GTDB lineage: Bacteria > Pseudomonadota > Gammaproteobacteria > Burkholderiales > Burkholderiaceae > Cupriavidus > Cupriavidus pickettii_B. Next base: position 2,310,765 of record CP158803.1, on the reverse strand, counting down.
AGCCCCGGCCAACGGCGGCGCACGGTCTGCACGACCTGCCTTACGGTTTGCGCCGGCAGCGCGCCCAGCGCGCCGGCCCCGGGCTCCTTGAGGTCGATCAGGTCGGCGCCGGCGGCAGCGGCATCGCACGCTTCCTCTACGTTGCGCACGCTGGTGAGCAGGGCAGTCATTGGCTTTCCTCTGTGGTGCGGGCTGTCTCCCGTCTGGCCGCGTGCGCCGCGATCGCAGCGCACAGCCATTGCCAGGCCTCGTGCTCGGCGGGCCCGGCGGTCTTGTCGATGGCGATCTGCAGGTACTCCATCTCGCCCGCGATCTTCTCCGGCGGCAGCAGGTGCAGGCGGCTGACCAGTACCGCGCCTTCGATCACCGCGGCCTGCGCGCGGTTGAACCCGGCAAAGCCGGCGTGGCGGCCTTCGTGCACGCATGCCATGCGCAAGGTGGGGCGCGCCTCATCCCCGGTTTCCTGCATCAGCAGCAGTTCGAGATGCCCGAGGGCGGATTGCAGCCGGACCCCGGCGATGCGCTCGGCAGGCACGGTGGGCCAGTCGCGCCGGCCGGTCACGCAGCCGGCGAAGACGCGCACGTCAGTGGTCAGGTTCACCACCGCGCTGCCGGTCGCGGCGATGTTGTCGAGCGTGGTCGATGGCCTGAACGGCATCAGGATGACTTCGCCACCACGGTGGCGCACGCCCATGGGCGCGATATGGATCACCCCGTCGGCGCTGACGGTGGTGACGACGGTCTCGTGGATCATGTCGTTCGGCATGGATGGGTGATCGGGCGATCAGGCCCGTTTGCGCATGGTGGTTCCTGGCGCGCACCATTGCGCCAGGTCCTCGCTTTCCCGCTCGACCGCGCAGCCCCAGTCCAGCGACTGGTCCTGCACGTAGCGCTTGCCGAGGCGCCAGGCGATCTCGGCGCGGGCCAGCTCGACGCCGATGTAGAAGGCGTGGCTGCCGTCCGATTCGAGCTGCAGATGCGGGAACAGGGTGAACGGGTCGCCAGCCACGTGATGCCCGTCACGGTTGAAGATGTGGATGCCGCGCTCGGACACCTGCACGCGGAAATTGGGGTCGCGGATCGCGCCCGCGGTTTCGGCGATCTCGTCGGCGCTGTACGGGTAGGGCACCTTGGCGTGCAGGCTCATCATCTGGTCGGTGATGCCCTTTGGCAGCATGCGCTGCTCGCGCGCCAGGTACATCACGCGCCGGGCGATATCGGCTTCGCGGATGGCGCGGCGCGCGTGCGGGCTGACCTGCGTGGTCAGCACCGCCGTCGCCTGCATCTCCGCCGCGATGCCAAACAGCACGGCGTTGATACCGCAGGTGTCGGCCTCGGTCAGCTCGGTCACATTGCCCACGCCCAGCATGATAGGCGCATCCGGAAAGCGCTGGCGCAGGCGCTCGTAACGCCCGAGCGAGGCCAGCAGGCCGAACGGGATGGGGTCGAGGATGGCATCGGCCAGGAACGGTAGTCCGCGCCGCTGCATGTGCTCGATCGCGGCATGCAGCGAGGCTTCGTCACCCGGCTCGCGCGGTACCAGCACCGGCACGGCAGCGACCTCGTCGGCAATCCACAGGGTGTCTAGCGACAGGCTCAGCAGGTAGTCCGCGCCGGCGCGCCCGCCGCGCAGCAGTTCATCGCCGTTCATGGAATCGACGCTGACGGCGAAGCCCTCTGCCTTGAGCGCGCGCACCGTCTCCTCCAGGTGCGGGAACGGCGTGGCGGGCAGGCAGCCGATATCGATCACATCGGCGCCTTCGGCCCGGTGCTGGCGGGCGCGTTCCAGCACCGCGTCGATGTCCAGCTGCGGCGCATCGACGATCTCGGCAAAGATGGCGATGTCGTATTGCGACAGGTCGGCCGGCCTCGCCTTGCGGTTGAAGAACTGGGGCAGGTCCTTCAGTTCCTCCGGGCCGCGCTCGACCGGAATGCCGTAATGCTGCGACAGAGCGTCGAGGTCGCCGCGGCAGCGTCCCGGCACGATGATCCTGTCGGCGGCCACCGGCGCCGCCAGGCGCCGCCGCACCATATCGGCTGTCATCAGCGCCGCCACCTGCAGGCCGAGTTCGCGAATCTCCCAGGTGAACGGCGCCGGTGCCATGCTGTCGAGCACGCGCTCCAGTCCTTTCTCGGCCAGGCGTCCGGTCAGGAAGACAATGTGTTCCATCTGAGTGACAGTTCCTGCAGTCGCTGGTCGAGCGCGCTGTGCAGTTCATCGATCGAACACACCACGCGGCTGTGGTCGATCTCGCGCAGACGCCTGACATTGTCCAGTTCGATATTGCGGGGATGCAGCGTGACCCAGCCATGCGGGCTCTTGGTCACGACCACCGGTTCGGTATCGCATGCAAAGACAATGCCCGGCAGGCCGAGCTTGCCGGCCTGGGCAAAGATGTTGGTCGGCAGCGTATCGGAGATGCCCAGCGCGCATTTGGCCACGGTGTTGCTGGTGGCTGGCGCGATCACCACCGTGTGGTAGTGCCCTTCGTAGAGCGTGCCGACCGGTACCGCGCTGGCGCTCTTGTCGCGGAACACGCGAAAGCGCGGCTTCAGTTGCTCGATGCGGATGTCATAGAGCGCCAGCACTTCCTCGCCGGCCCGCGACAGGAACAGGTCGACATCGGGCAACTCGCGCGCGAGCGCAAGGCTCTCTTCGAGGAAATGCCCGGAGCCGGTGATGGCCCAGGCAAAGCGGGGTCCGTCCCCGCCGGGCTGCGCATCCTGGCTGTCAGGCAGCATTGCGGCAATGGTCATGTCGTTTGCTGTTTGTGGAGATGCGCCGCGGCCTGTTGATCGGGCCGACGGCTGCCTTCGCATAGCCCGGATATGCACGACGCGTGCCTGGCTCACCGCGCATTCCGTGGCCCGCTTCTTGCGTCCCCGGTGCTGCGCAATCCATAGCGAAGCACAGTGTTTTCTAGCGAGACGAGGGGAGTGCAGATGAGACGAGACGACAATGTGATGCGGCTTGCGGCCGCGCAGCCATCGCCGCGCGAGCCGCAGCGGGCAGGTTCGGACCAGTGGGCCGACCACCACGCCATGGCGGTCGCGCCGGCAGCGATGGACCTGATCTTTATCGAAGGGTTCGAAGGCGAGACGGTGATCGGCATCGATCCCGGCGAGTTGCACGCGCCCCAGCCGCTGCGTATCGATGTGGTGGCGGGCCTGCCGCGCAGCGGCGCCTGCATCAGCGACCACATCGTCGACACCATCGACTACGGCTCCGTGCGCGCGGCGCTGCGGGATCTGATGCAGACCCACGGCGTGCAACTGCTGGAGGCCTTCGCCGAACGCATCGCGCAGTTGCTGATTGGCCAGTTCGGCGCGCACTGGGTGCGGGTCAAGGTGGTCAAGCCGAGAAAGTTCGGGGATGTCGAAGCGGTGGGCGTGGCGATCGAGCGCTGGCGCGCAAGGCCTGGCCACGATTCTCTGCTGGACTGGATGGGGCGGGGGCTAATCCCGTCGTGATTGCGGCAGAGCCGGCTGGTAGCCGGCTCTGCCGCCGGACTCAGACGTGGGCCGCGAAGGGGTGGGCTTCGTTGCTCTTCCTGGCGAGCACATCAAGGGCGGTCGGCACGCCGTCCACCGCACGCTTGATCGCTTCGCGCGTGGCCTGGTAGTTGTAGTCCTGGATCTTGTTGTCGTCCTGCGCCTCCCAGTGGATAAACACGCCGACGCTGATAAACAGATGGTCGGCTTCATCCGCCGGAATGGTGCCGTCTTCCACGCTGTCGGCTACCGCCATCGCCACGCCGCGCTGGGCCGGGCCAAACATCTGCACGGCTTGCCTGGCGCCCTTGATGGTCACCTTGTTGAACATCATTGTGTTCGGCTTGCAGGCCAGGTTCGGCGCGACTACCGCGAGCAGCGAGGTGAAGCCATCCTTGTTGTTGGTCAGTGCGTTGCAGAAGGCGGTTTCCGCCGCCGAGCCGCGCGGCCCCAGGATCAGGTCGATGTGTGCGACTTCGTTGCCGTCGCCGACCAGCGATTCGCCAACGCGAACCCCGTCAATCTTTGCCATTTGCAAGTCTCCCCATTTGGAGTGGTTCAGGAAAGGAAGGTGGCGCGATGCTTAAATGCCGTCCGCCCGCTTTCACGTAACACGTTCCATGCCAGCCCGCGGCAAGGCGGGAAAGGCAAGGCACAGCGACGGGTCGATGCAAGCGGCCATCATCGCGCAGGCCACGGTCAGATCGGCGCTGGTGCCGGGATTGATGCCGCCGAGCTTGAGTTCGTGGTCCCAGCGCTGCAGGCCCGGCAGATCGAGCGCATGGCCGGTGGCGACATGCCTGTCCCAGGCGCGTGCCTGATGTGTGACACTTTGTGCGACCGCCAGGCCATGCTTGCGCACAATGTGCGAATCGGGAAAGCGGGCCAGGAAGGCGAGGTACACCGCGAGCACGGCATGCGCCAGCGGATCGGGCCACACGGCACGCCGGGCCAGTTGCCGGCGCAAGACCGGCAGGCCCACCGTGAACAGGTCGGCGTAGCCGTTGGCGTACTGCCTGGCGATGGTGTCGCGCAGCGCCGCCAGGCGCATGGCGCTGCGCAAGTCGATGGTGGGAATCGCGGCCACGTCCTGGTCGGGAGCTTCGCCAAGCCCGCCGGGGCTGGCCAGCGCGATGCCACGATAGGCGGCCTGCGCGTCTGCCACGGTCAGCCCGGCCAGCACGGTTTCGAGCGTGGCGTGCAGGCGCGCCGGGTCGGCAGGCTGGCCCAGGCGCTCGCATGCCGCGGCAAGCGGCGCGCACAGCAGCAGGATGCCAAGGTTGGTGTTGCAGCCGGCAGCGGCACGCGTGCACATCACGGCGCGCTCGATGCGTGCGCCGACGCCGGCGCCGGCGTCGGCCAGCACCGGCGCGGAGGCCTCGGCGCTGGCCAGGAATAGCTCGGCGGTCATGCCATGGCCGGCCGCGCCCATGCTTACGTTGCCGGGCTTGGCGACCATCACGTCGAGTGAGCAGGCCCACAGGAAGGCGCGCCGGATGCTGTCGCCGGCGCTGGCGCCGGGCGCGGCCATCATGCCGCACCGCCCGGCACGGCGTGTCCCGCGGCCAGCTGCGGCTGGGTGGACAGCTTGCGCCCCAGCAGGTCGTCGATGAGCAGGCCGGCGATATCGCACTGCGTGACCGACTGCAGCCCGCGCCACGCTGCCACGCCATTGACTTCCAGCACCATGGCCTGCTCCGGCGCGGCCGTGCACGGCACCAGGTCGACACCGGCATAGTCGAGGCCGAGCGCAGCGGCGGCGCGTACCGCCAGCGCCGCGACGGCGAGCGGGACCTGCGCCGCCTCGCAGCGCGCGCCCTGGGCGATATTGTGAACCCAGCCACTGCCGAAGCGGCGCATGGCGGCCACGGCGTGGCCGCCGACAACCAGCACGCGCCAGTCGAAGCCATGGGCGGCGGCGGGATCGGGCGTTGCCGGCGGCGGTACGAAGCGCTGCAGATAGGCGACATGCCGGTAAGGCGCGAGCCGGGGCAGGGCACGGAACGTGTCGTCGACTGCGCCGACGCGTTGCAGCCCCTTGCCCTGCGAACCGAACAGCGGCTTGAGCACCAGCGCGCGGCCTGCTGCGCCCTCGCGCATCACGGCGCGCTGCGCATGCGGCACCGACTCCGTGACCCACGTGGGCGGGGTGGCAATGCCGGCCCGGTGCAGCAGCCAGCTCGTCATGCCCTTGTCGACGCTGCGTTCGATCGCACGGGCGTCGTTATAGACCGGGATGCCAAGCTCGCGCAGGGCATGCAGGATGCCGAGGCGCAACGTGACCTGTTCGAAGCTGCCGCCGGCGATGCCGCGCACGATCACCGCGTCCGGCAGGCTGCGGCCATAGCCCGGGATCACCAGGCCATGCCAGGCCCAGGTGGTATCGATGCGGCAATCGGCCAGGTCCACACAGCGCCCCTCGCACCCCCGCGCGGCCAGGGCCTGTTTCAGCCGCGCGGTGTGCCAGCCGGTTTCGTCGGTCATGATCGCGACGCGCGGCGACCCTCCTGCACCAGCGACTTGCATGTCAGGCTTCCCGCAGCCACTGCTCGCGCAGCACGCCCATGTCCAGCTTGCCGGCATGCCAGGTATGGCCGCTGGCAAGGCTGCTGACCCAGACCTCGGCCGGGGCGAAGAGGGCAGGGTCGATCTGGTAGAAGTCGTAGTCGTACGCCTTGAACACTGCGGCGAACGGCCGGCCGTAGTCTTCCGAATTGGCCGACGGCAGGTTTTGCGCGAGCTCGCGCGCCGCGGCGTCATCGGCATCGACGGTAAGATGCACGCGCCCGCCGTACAGGATGGCATCGTTGGTACGGCCCATGGCCTCGATGCCATCGGGCGCAGGCGCAGGCAGTGGCGCGCAGCCGCTGCCCGCGACGATGCTGGCGAGCGGAAAGCCCAGCACGTGCGCCTTGTGCAGCGCCACTTCAAGCACCCGCCCCACCACCTGGGTAGTGCCGGCCTGGCTGCTGGTCGGCGTGAGGATCACGGTGAGCTGCTCGGGGCGCAGTCCGCAGTCGCGCAGGATCTTCTGCACCACCACGTCCGGTGGCGCGCGGTCGACCTCCAGCACCAGGCAGCCGGCCTGTGCCTGGTCGCGGTAGCCCAGCTCGTCGAACAGCGCTTCCTTGCAGGCGAGCGCGCGGGCCGGACCCGAGCCCAGTGCAAAGAACTTCTTGCCGCCGGCTTCTTCCCTGGCGGCGGCCAGGCTCCACCCCGCATACTGGCTTGCCAGGCATGCCAGCACCGGCTGCGCGCTATGGACTTCGACCAGCATCGGCCAGCCGTCGGCATCGTTGCCCGGGCGCAGCCTTGCCTCGCCCAGGCCGCCCATGCAGATCCCGGTGATGGCAATGCCGGCCGCGACGCTGCCAGGCACTGCCACGCCCGCATCGACGATGCGGATGCCCTGCGGGCCGATGTAGCTCGCCAGATTCCATTCCGTCAGGCGCTCGAGCAGTTGCGCCAGCAGTGGCTGGCTAAGCGAGTTGACGCTCAGCTGCAAGGTCGGGAAGGTCGGTGGGGGCGCTTCGTCCGAAGCCGGGGTTGCAGTAGCTTTCGTCATGACGATCCTTGAGCAGGGATTGGATCTGTTCGCAGCGCTGGTGCAGCGCCGCTTCCACGGCCTGCGCGGTGGCCGCCGCGGCGCTGACGGTGCAGAGCGGTTCGCCGACCGCCACGTGGGTGCCGGGAACGGGGATGTCGTGGCACCAGCCGGTCCGCAGCAGCACCGCGGTCAGCATCGCGTTGACCTGTGCCGGGCGTTGCGCGAAGACCAGCCGGAAGCCGCGCACGCCGGCCGGCGGCTCGGCTGGCGGCGCCGGTAGCACGCCCTGGCATGCCTGCAGGTGCGCATGCATCAGCCCGAGCGGGTAGGCATGCGTGTACAGCGCCATGCTCGCGGGTGGACGCGGATTGACCTCGAGCACGCTGAGGTCGGGTGCATCGAACAGGAAGTCGATGCTGTTCAGGCCCACCAGGCTGGTTTCGCGCGCGATGCAGTGGACAATCTCATGCAGGCGCGCCTCCAGTCCCGCCGGCACCATCATCGGTCCCAGCGCACCCTCGAACAGGTAGGGCCGCTCCCGTGCCGCGGCCATGCGCTGGCGGCTGATGCCGAGCAACCGGACGCCGCTGCGGTGCGCAAGGAACAACGCGGACATCGGCACGCCGGGGCACTGCCGCTGGAAATAGCTGGCAGCGTCGGCAGGGGCGGTGCGGATTGCCGCGGCCGCCGGCCGGATATGCCAGCCGCCGGTGCCGCCGGTGCGCTTGCACAGCCAGCCGGCCGGCTCTGGCGGCGGCGTCAGCGAGGTTTCCGGGTGCGGGATGCCCAGTGCCGACAGCAGCCGGAAGAACGGGCCCGGCGCCTTCACCGCGCGCACGGTAGCGGCGTGGTTCCCAAGCAGCGGCACCAGCGCGTGACCGGCCTCAAGCAGCTCAGGGTGCGCCTCGAAGCCGCTGCCGGCCACCCAGCCGAGCAACTGCGGGGAGCCGCGCAAGCGGCGCAGTCCGGCCAGCAGGCGCTCGCCGTCGATGCTCAGGGTATTGGCCGCGCCAATCGGTTCCCAGCAAGCGGCAACATGGCGGGTGTCGGCATCGCCGAACAGGTCGAGGGCGGCCACGCGCAGGCCGGCTTGTGCCGCCGACTCGGCCATCATGCGCGACGACAGCCCGGCAACGATCAGGGAAGCGGCAGGCATGGCGTCAGCCCAGTTCGGCGACGACTTCGCGCGCCATCGCCATGGCTTCCTCGAACCCGAGGTACACCGGCTTGCCGGCTTCGCGCATCCGCTTGAACAGGCGATGCTGGACCTGGTACTTGACGTTGCCGATGGCCAGCGCGCCGATGCCGACGGCGTCGCTGCTGCCAATGCGCTTGCCGTCGTCCATCACCCCGACGCCTTCGATCCCGGCCGGCGGCACCGCATTCACGTCGGCTGCGACCAGCAGCTTGCGCGCGCTGCTGCGTTCGGCCTCGCCGACCACCTGCACGCCCGCGCTGGCGGTGGCCAGCACGATGTCGGTATCGGCCAGCACCGACTGCAGTTCGGTGCTGTTGCGGATCACCACCCCTTCGGTCAGCGCGTTGAAGCAGCGGTTGGTTTCTTCGCTGAGCCGCGCCGCGGCCTCGCTGCCGGAGCGGTTCGACAGCCACACCTGGGCGCCGAGCTGGGATGCCAGCGCACCGGCGATGCGTCCGACCGCACCGCTGCCGCCGACCACCAGCACGCGCCGGCCGGCAAAGTCGGTCTGGTGTGCCTTGCGCAATTGCCGTTCGACGGTGGCCACCAGCGCGGCGGCGGTGGTATAGGAGCCGCTCGGGTCGGCGCATACCGACACTTCGAACGGCGGCACCATGGCCTTGCGCGCCAGCGCCAGCATCTCGGCCGCTTGTACCACGTCGCGCCCGCCGATAAAGATGCCGGTATGGGCCACACTTTTGGGCCCGCGCGAGAAGATCGCATCCTGCGTCATGGCGCCGATATTTTTGGTGTCGACGTCGCAGTACGGGATCGCCATGTCGTAGCCGGCATCGATTGCCATATTGACATCGAAGGGACTCATCTGCCGGCCAGGCGTGAACATATGGAGGATGTAGGAGCGTGTCATGGCTTTCGAATGAATGAGATTGGGCAAGCCTGTGGGAACCAGGGGTAGCCTGTGCTCAGGCAGCGTTGCGTTGTTGCGCCGCAGGTACCGGATGTACGACGTGGGCCCCGCTGTTGCGGCCCCGGACGATGCGTACCTGCAATGGGGCCTCAAGCATGCCGGCGGCGCGCGCGGCAGCCACGGCGGCCTCCGCCTCGTCCTGCGAGGGCAGAATGGCGAAGCCGGTCGGTCCCCATGAGCTCTGTCCAAGCGCGGCCGGCCCTTGCTGTGCCAGCCACTGCAGCAGGCGGCTGACCTCGGGGCTGGCATGGATGCCGCCCTGTGCCGGCGCAAAGTAGCTGCCAATGGTCTGCTGGAGCTGGTTCACGCCCTCCGCAAAGGGGCCGAAGTCCTCCTCGGCGGCGGCGGGTAGGATCTGCATCAGCACGCGATGGCACAGGGCGGCGGCGAGATGCCGGGGGAAGGGGGGCAGCGCCTGGATGGCGAGCCGCTCGGCATTGCCATGCAGGCCGATGCGGCTGCGATCCTGGATCAGCACGACACGCCAGGATTCGGGAAAGTCGAAGCGGGCCAGCACGGGCGGCGGGCAACCCGGGGCGCGCGGACCGCCGTCCACCAGCAGGCCGCCGTGCTCGAAGCCGGCAATGCCGATGCCGGAACGGCCGCCCCGGCCAAGCATGGCGGCGATGTCCGCGCCCGACCACGGCAAGCCATGCAGGGTCGCAAAGGCGCGGCCGAGCGCAAGGGCAAGCTGTGTGCCGGAGCCAAAGCCCGCATGCGAGGGCAGGGCCTCGTGCAGCGTCAGTGCCAGTGGTGCGTCGATGCCGCTGGCTTGCCTGAGTTGCGCCAGCCATTGCCGCAGCCGGAGCAGATCGTTCGCCGCGGACAGGGCCAGGGCTACCGCGCTGTCTCGCGCCGCAACGGCGAGTTCAATCGTGGTCGCCGGACCATCGATGACCAGGCCCAGGCTGCCGAAGCGCCGGCCCAGGCAGGCGCCGGGATCGAGAAACCCGAGATGCAGGCGGCCCGTGGCGCTAACCATGGCGTGCTGCGCGAGCGGCGCGCGATCGAACTCTTCAAGCGTTGACATGGGCGGCTTCCCCCTTGGGAAAAGGTCTTGTCAACGCTATCAAGCAAGCAGCATACCCACGGGTTGTGTGCGTGCGCGACGGGGGAAGTCAGGCGTGTCGTGCCGCGGACAGTTTGTGTTGTGTCACGGGTTGTTGCGCTTTTCACGCAAGCTGTCACGCGCGGCGGGTGGAGCGATCAGCAAGAGGCGAGGCGCTGCCGGTTAGGGGAGCGTATGCGGGGCCGTGACTTTGATCTGATGCCAGAGGGCGCGATGCGGGGTAATGCCGTTCAGGTAAGCACTGTCGTTCCATGCGGATACCCATTGCTTGCATTGCTCGCCCTTCGAGCAGTGTTGCGGCCCCCGCTTGACCGCGCTGCGGCCTGGGTCGATGATCGAGGGCTCGCGTTGCTGGTGACATGTTGGCGCTGTTGAACCGCTTGGTTCCGCCCTCCTGGGACGGGACGCCTTTTGTCCGAGCGACAAAAAGAACCAAAAAGCCGCTCCGGGCCCTCTGAGCGGCTGGCTATCAAGGAGACGCTTCTGGTGGTATGGGCGGCTTAGGTTTCCGTGAGGCGGGGTCGCGGTTCAACCCTGCTATGCCAGGTGAGTCAGTGACGGTGCCTTCGTACACCGGCTTTTGAACGATCCCCATGCCGGGCGGTGGCCGCCTGCTGATCACCGTATCGCATCAACGCCTACGGCTGCGCTTACGCGCGGCGCCCAATGGTGGCAGACCTACCGACTGCGTTCCACTTCAGCGATTGTTCTTGAGCCCGTGACCGGCGTCGTTGCTGTGCGAGCGCAGCGACGCACTTCCCGGCGCGAGCGCCTCGGCCCAGATGATGCGCCCCGCAGCGCAGCCGTAGGCGTTGACGCGATATCCCTGTTAGGAGGCGGCCTACACCCGGCATGGGGATCGTTCAAAAGTGGGCCTTCGCAAGGCACTGTCACTGACTCACCTGGCGTAGCAGGCTCGAATGACTGACCCCATAGAAACGGAAATCACCGCCGCCCGAACCACCCACGCCGCCTCCTTGATAAAGGCCAGCCGCAGGCGACGCGCTTTTTGGTTCCTTTTTGTCGCTCGGACAAAAAGGGACCCGCCCAGGAGGGCGGAACCAGGCGGTTCAACAGCGACAACATGTCACCAGCAGCGCGGGCCCGCCGAGCATCGACCAGATGCAATCCCAGCCAACTTTCACCGCCCGAGAGAGCCCGTGTCGTCGAAGCCTTATCTGAACGGCATTAGCGCGATGCGCGGGGGAGAGGCCAGGCGTGTGCTTTGCGACAACCCGTGAAGAGGCCTTACGGCTCGTCCGCCGTCTCCGCCTGGGTCACTTTGATATGCAGCCGATGCATCTTGCGGTACAGAGTGTTGCGGCTCACAGAAAGCGATCGCGCGACGGTGCTGATGTTCCAGCGATGCTTTTGCAGCAGACCGAGGATGGTGTCGCGCTCATTCAGCTGGATGGCGTTGAACTGGGCCAGTGCTTCTGCCTCGTCCTCGTCTACGTCGACCGCGGCATCGGCGTGCTGTGCCGGCGTGCGTTGCGCATCCGCCTGGCCCGCGCCGCGCAGGATTTCGGCGGGCAGGTGCTCGCACTCGATGGTGTCGCCGTCGCACAGTGCGCTGGCAATGCGCAGCACATTGCGCAACTGGCGGATATTGCCGGGCCAGGGGTAGCGCAGCAGCGCCTGCACGGCATCGGGTGAGAAGGTGGGCACCGCCTCCTGCCCCCCATCCGCCTGCCCGCATTCCTCCGCCAGCAGATGCTGCATCAGTTCCAGGCGGTCGGTGCGTTCGCGCAATGGCGGCAGGTGCAGCTCGATACCGTTCAGCCGGTAGTACAGGTCTTCGCGGAACTGCCCGCTGCGCACCAGCTCGGTCAGGTCGCGGTGGCTGGCGCTGACCAGGTGGAAATCCACCTTGACCACCGCTTCGGAACCGAGTGGCGTGACCTCGCGCTCTTCCAGCACCCGCAGCAGGCGGGCCTGGAGTGCCAGCGGCATGTCGCCGATCTCGTCGAGAAACAAGGTGCCGCCGTTGGCCTGGATGATCTTGCCGCGCCGGCCTTCACGCTGGGCGCCGGTGAACGCGCCCGCGCGATAGCCAAACAGCTCGCTCTCGATCAGCGTCTCCGGCAGCGAGGCACAGTTGACCGCAACGAAGGGGCCGTCGCACGACGGGCTCATGCGGTGCACGGCGTTGGCAAAGACCTCTTTGCCGCAGCCGGTTTCGCCATGCAGCAGGATGGGGATGCGGCGCGTGATGACGCGCTGGGCCAGGCGGATCTGCTCGTCCATCTGCGCATCGCCGAAAGACAGGCTGCCCAGCGCTGCCGCGCCATGCTCGGTACCACGTGTCTCCGCCAGCGGTTTCTTCGCCATCGGCGCCGGCCTGGCCGCCGTGGCGGCCGCACGGCCGATGCCCGCAGTGGCCGTCTGCGGCGGCTGCGCGACCATGAAGAAGCGGTTCGAGGCGCTGGCGCGATAGATCGGTACCGGATGGAACGAATTGCGTGCGCTACGCGCCAGGCTTTCGTCGAGCGAGGTCTTGAACACCTCTTCGATCGGCTTGCCGAGCAGGCCGGAGAGCGCACGGAAGCCGAGCTGGAACAGGGCGCTGCGATTGGCAGCAAGCACCCGGCCGTCCTGGCCGATGATCAGCTTGCCTTCGTGCAGCGTATAGACGAGTTCCGGGCGGCTGTGGAAATGGATCTGGAAGGCATCCTTGTAGCGTTCGTCGAGCAGCCGGTTTTCGATCATCTGGCGCGACATCCCGACCAGCACGAGCGAATGCTGCTGCAGCAGTGGCGAGCGGCTGGTGACGTCCAGCACACCGATCAGCTTGCCACTGTCATCGAAAAGTGGCGACGCCGAGCAGGTCAGCGAAGTGTACTGGGCGAAATAGTGTTCGTCTTGCCGCACTGCAACAGGCTCGCCTTCGACCAGGCAGGTACCCATGCCATTGGTGCCGGCTTCGCGCTCGCTCCACAGCGCGCCGACGCGAAACCCCAGCGGCTCCACATCCTGCGAGAACGCGGTGGATGAAACCATGTGCATGATGACGCCGTCGGCGTCGGTCAGTACCACGGCGAGTTCCGGATCGGCCAGTTGCTGGTAGAGCGTGGTCATTTCCAGCTTGGCGCAGCTGATCAGGTCGCTCATGCGGTCGCGGCGCTCGTTGAACTCAGGCTGGGTCAGCACCGAGGGAATCCGCTGTTGCGCCGGATCCAGCTGGAAATCGCGCAGGCAGCGCGCCCAGGACCGCGTCACCAGGGCGCTGGTCTCGCGCGTGCACAACTGATTGTTCACCACGTTAAGGATTTCCGCGACGTGGCTGCTGGCCGAACGAACTAGTGTCACCTTATGCCCTCCCGGGGCAGCGATCTATTGCGCCGCAACAGTTGGCCCGACAGTTGCCACCTCAAGTGGGGATGGGTGGAACTATTACGCCTGACCGAAAAATATAGGCTCCCGGCGCATTGAAGTCCAACTGGCAATAACCCTGAACGCGCCCGTTTTCACTGCGCCCCGCCGGCGTGCTGGCCGATGCCGCAGGTTCGCTGCGCGTCGCTCTGGACGCTGCGATAGCGCTTGGCCGCGGCCTTGCCATATTCGGGGTCGCGGAAAATCGCCCCGCCTTCGCCGCCAAGCGTCGCATACTTCGCGAAGGTCGAGGACTCGACGTAGTCGTCGTAGGGAAGCCGTGCCGCGATCTGGTCGATCGCGCACGAGCACTTGTGCAGGTAGGCATAGGCGCCGTCGTTCTTCGCCATGCACTCCAGCACATATTCAACGCGCGCAGTGGTGGGGTAGTTGCTGCCGGCCGTCGCGCCGGCTTGCGTCTGCGCGGCGAGCGGGCCAGCGGCCAGGGTGACCAGCGTGGCCAGCAGGTACCGCAGTGGATGCGGGCCGATATGGGTTCGCAGCATGGGCGGGGTCTCCTTGTAGTAGTCGTTGTGCGGCGCTGCTTGCTGCAAGTCGTGCGCCATGCCGCGATCGACCGTCAGGCGCACCACCGCAGCCCGGCCTGTGGCAGTTCTGACACATTATGTATCGAGCCAACCGCGTCGTGCGGCGCGGAGATTGCGCACGCATCCTAGCCCATGCGGCCACGCATGTCGATGCGCGCGCCGCGGCAGGGTGACAGACGAATGCGGGCATGGATCGTGCGAAGGTACGGCCCGGTACGCTGATACAGCGCCACCAAATCTGCAACCCGCGCAAGTTGATGAGGAGTGGAGGCGCTGGCTGCAACATCCAAACTTTGTCACCAAGCGAAGAAGACGGAGGAGACATGAACTACCGGACCATGCTGGTGGGGATGGCGATATTCGCTACAGCCGCCACCTCATTTACGGCACGCGCGGACGCGGAGCTGGACAAGCTGATCGCCAACCCGTCCAACTGGGCGGCGCAGGCGGGCGACTATGCCAACCACCGCTACAGCGAGCTGAAGCAGATCAACAAGGGCAACGTCAAGAACCTGCAGGTCGCCTGGACGGTGTCCACCGGTGTGCTGCGGGGCCATGAAGGCTCGCCGCTGGTGATCGGCGATACGATGTACATCCATTCGCCGTTCCCGAACAAGGTGATCGCGATCAACCTGAAGGACCAGTCCTTCAAGTGGAAATACGAACCCAAGCAGGACAACAACGTGGTGCCGGTGATGTGCTGCGACACCGTCAACCGCGGCCTGGCCTACGGCGACGGCAAGATCCTGCTGCAACAGGCCGATACCACGCTGGTGGCACTCGATGCCAAGACCGGCAAGGTGGTCTGGACCGCCAAGAACGGCGATCCCAAGATCGGCGAGACCAACACCAACGCGCCGCATGTCTTCAAGGACAAGGTCATCACGGGGATCTCCGGCGGCGAGTTCGGCGTGCGCGGCCGCCTGATCGCCTATGACCTGAAGACCGGCAAGAAGATCTGGACGGCCTGGAGCACCGGTCCCGACAATGAGCTGCTGTTCGATCCGGCCACCACCATGACCTGGACCGACGGCAAGATGGCGCCGGTCGGCAAGGATTCGTCCCTCAAGACCTGGAAGGGCGACCAGTGGAAGCTTGGCGGCGGCACGACCTGGGGCTGGTATGCCTACGATCCCAAACTGAACCTGGTCTACTACGGCAGCGGCAACCCCGGTACCTGGAACCCGGCGCAGCGCCCCGGCGACAACAAGTGGTCGATGACGCTGTTCGCGCGCGATCTCGACACCGGCAAGGCCAAATGGGTCTACCAGATGACGCCGCACGACGAGTGGGACTATGACGGCGTCAATGAGACCGTGCTGGCGGACCTGAATATCAAGGGCAAGAAGGTGCCGTCGCTGGTACACATGGACCGCAACGGCTTTGGCTACACCCTTAACCGGCAGACCGGCGAACTGCTGGTGGCGGAGAAATTCGATCCGACCATCAACTGGGCCTCGAAGGTCGACATGAAGACCGGCCGCCCGGTCGTCAACGCCAAGTACTCGCCCGCCACCACCGGCCCCGACGTCAACGTCAAGGGTATCTGCCCGTCCGCGCTTGGCACCAAGGACCAGCAGCCGATGAGCTACGACCGCAAGTCGGGGATCTTCCTGGTGCCGACCAACCATGTGTGCATGGACTATGAGCCGTTCCAGGTTGAGTACACCGCCGGCCAGCCTTATGTCGGCTCGACGCTCGAAATGTACGCAACACCAAACAGCCATGGTGGCATGGGCAATTTCATCGCCTGGGATGCCGCTGCCGGCAAGATCCTCTGGTCCAAGGCGGAGCGCTTCTCGGTCTGGTCCGGCGCGCTGGCCACAGCGGGCGACATCGCCTTCTATGGCACGCTCGAGGGCTATGTGAAGGCCGTCAATATCAAGGATGGCAAGGAGCTGTGGAAGTTTAAGACCCCCTCCGGCATCATCGGCAACGTCTTTACCTACCAGTTCGAAGGCAAGCAGTACGTGGGCGTCTATTCGGGCATCGGCGGCTGGGCCGGCATCGGCATGGCGGCAGGTCTCGACAACTCGAAGACGAGCGGAGGCCTGGGCGCGGTGGGCGGCTACAAGGACCTGGCCAAGTACACCGACCTCGGCGGCACGCTGTTCGTGTTCGCGCTGCCGACCACCTGATGGCGCTTTGATGGTGGCGCTTTGATGATGCATTACCGGGTGCCTCGTCATCCGGTCCCCACAACGGGCGCGGCGGGCGGTTGGCCACAGCCTCCCGCCGCGAGCCCCCGCCAGGAGTTGATGTGATGTTCCGTATTTCTATGGTGATGTTTGCCCTGTTGGCCTGTACCGCGTGCGAGGCGCAAAGCAAGACCGAAGCCGCAGCGCCGGCCGCGATTTATACCGTGAGCGAAGGCAACAAGGTCGATGCCAATACCCTGCAAGGCTGGAAGACCTGGCGCTCGATGGCGTGCGAGCGCTGCCACGGCGCGCAGCAGGAAGGCATGGTCGGTCCCTCGCTGATAGACTCGCTGAAGAAGCTGTCGAAGGATGATTTCCACAAGATCATGATGGAAGGCCGCGTCGACAAGGGCATGCCGAACTTCGCCGGCTCCGAGATGATGCAGAAGAACTGGCAGAACCTGTATGGCTATCTCAAGGGACGTTCAGACGGCAAGATCAAGCCCGGCCATGTCTACCCGACTGACAAATAAGGCGTGGGGCGGCGCGCCCCATGCCGGCAAACAGGAGCGGACCGATGCGTGATCACGGGTGGGGGCTGTTGGCGATGGTGCTGGCCGGTGCGCTGGCGGCTTCGCCCGGCGGGGCGCAGACCCCGCCGCCAGACAAGTTCTTGCGGGTATGCGCCGACCCCAACAGCCTGCCCTCGTCGAACCAGCGCGGGGAAGGCTACGAGAACAAGATCGCGGAAGCCATGGCCCGCGATCTCGGCCGCGAGGTGATGTACACCTTCTTCTCGCAGCGCATGGGCTTCGTGCGCAACACCCTGCGCGCGAAGGACCCCGAAACCGGCCGCTGGAAATGCGACGTGATCATCGGGGTGCCGAAGGGCTATGAACTGACCGCGACCACGCAGCCGTACCTGCATTCGACCTATGCGCTGGTGTTCCGCCAGCGCGATGAGCTGCGCGGCGTGGCCACGCCGGAGGACCTGCTGAAGCTGCCGCCCGAGACCTTGCGCCGCCTGCGCTTCGGCATTTTCTCGCGGGCGCCGTCGGTCGACTGGCTGCTGCGCCACAACCTGTTCGAGCAGGCGGTGGTGTACCAGCAGCAGAGCGGGGATCCCGATGAAGCGCCGGGCGGTCTGGCCGAACGCGACCTGCTGGCCGGCAAGATCGATGTCGCCATCCTGTGGGGACCGATCGCCGGATACCTGACCCGTGAGCACGGCGATGACTGGCGCATGGTGCCGTTCCGGCCGGATGCCAAACTGAAGTTCGACTACGAGATCTCCATGGGCGTGCGTTTCGGGGAGAAAGCGTGGAAGGAAGAAATCGACCGCTGGATAGCCGGCAACCAGGACAAGATCAATGCCATCCTCGCGAGCTACAAGATTCCCCTGGTCGATGACAAGGGCGGCGCGCCTGCAGGCAAGCGTTAGGCGGCTCCTCTGCATTGCGCTGGTGTGCATCCCTGTCGCGGCCGCCACGGCGCAGGATGCGCGCCCTCAGGACGATCCCATCAAGCCGGCCGAGCGGCTGCTGTTCATGGCGGACCATCTGGGCAAGGCCGGCGCACCGTCCGACCTGGTCTACGAGCTGGAGAAGACCGGCAGCCTCGTTCCGGCGGCGAAGGAGACCGTGCATGTCAGGCTGGCACGCACCGACAAGGACCTGCAGGCCAGCGTCAGCGATGGCGCTGGCGCGGTGCGGCTCACGCTCGATACGACGACCAAGAGCAATCCGGTCATTCTCTATTTCCTGGAGAAGGACATTGCGGAAATGCATCAGCTGACGGGCGGGCAGGCGCGTTACTTCCAGAAGCGGATCCGGCTGGCGCTGGCCAGGGCGCCGGAAATCGTGCCGGTGAAGATGAAACTGGATGGCCGCCAGGTACAAGCGCAGCAGATTGTGATCCAGCCCTACCTGGACGATCCGAACCACGAGCGTTTCGAAAAGCTGGTCGCCAAGCGCTACACCTTCGTGCTTTCCGAGCAGGTGCCTGGCCAGGTGCTGCTGCTCAAAAGCGAGATTCCCGGCACTGGGCAGGACTTCGCCCATCCATTGCAGACCGAGACCTTGCGTTATCGCGCGCGCAAATAGCCGCGGCAGGCCGCGGCCGTTTCAGCTCGCGGCAAAGCGGCGCGAGGCGGCATCGGCGCGAAAGACCAGAGGCGCTTCGCGGGCCGGCGCCGGTGCGTCCAGCGCCGCCAGGCGTCCGTGTAGCACGACCTGCTGCAAGCCCGCGTGATCGGAGGATTTGTCGCACACCGGATCGGTCCGGCTGGCGTCGCCGCTCAGCAGGTAGGCCTGGCAGCGGCAGCCACCGAGGTCGTTTTCCTTTTCATCGCAGGAACGGCACGGCTCGGGCATCCAGGCCGTGCCGCGGAAGCGCTGGAAGGCGTCGCTGTGGTGCCAGATGTCGTACAGCGTTTGCTCGGTCACGTTCGGCAGCTGCAAACCCGGCAGCATGCGCGCGGCATGGCAGGGCATGGCCGCGCCGTCGGGGGCGACACCGAGAAACACCGAGCCCCACCCATTCATGCATTTCTTGGGCCGCTTTTCGAAGTAGTCCGGTACCACGAACAGGATGCGGCAGCGATTGCCGATCCTGGCGCGATAACCCTCGACCACCGCCTCGGCCTCGCGTAGCTGTTCCTCGGTGGGCATCAGCGCCAGCCGGTTCTCCCAGGCCCAGCCGTAGTACTGCGTATTGGCCAGCTCCAGGTATTCGGCGCCCATCTCCAGCGCCATCTCGATGATGGCGCCGACATGCGGCAGGTTGTGCCGGTGCAGCACGCAGTTGAGCACCATCGGGTAGCCATGGGCCTTGATCATGCGCGCCACCCGCTGCTTCAGGTCGAAGGTGCGGGTGCTCGACAGGAAGTCGTTCAGCTCGCGCGTGGAGTCCTGGAACGACAGCTGGATATGATCGAGCCCGGCCGCGCGCAGTTTGCCCAGGCGAGCATCGGTGAGGCCGATGCCGGAGGTGATCAGGTTGGTGTAGAAGCCCAGTTGCCGGGCGTGCGCCACCAGTTCCTCCAGGTCGTCGCGCAGCAGCGGCTCGCCGCCCGAGAAGCCCAGCTGCGCGGCGCCCAGCGCGCGGGCCTGCTCCAGCACCGTGCGCCACTGCGCGGTATCGAGCTCGTTGCGGTAGCGCACGTAGTCCACCGGGTTGGAGCAGAACGCGCAATGCAGCGGGCAGCGATAGGTCAGCTCGGCCAGCAGCCACAGCGGAGGCCCGGCCAGCGGGCGCGGCGCGGGCTCAGGCGAGCCAGCCGCGTTCATAGGCGTGTGCGACAAAGTGCTGTACCTCCAGTGCGATGCCCTCGACGCCGAAGGCCTGTTGCAGCTCGTCGACTAACAGCGCCACGGTGCGCGTGCCGTCGCAGCGCTGCAGGATCGCGGCCGCGCTGTCGTTCAGCTTGACCATGCCTTCCGGGTAAAGCAGCACCCAGGCCTGCTGCGCCGCTTCGTGCTGCAGCCGGAATAGCCGGTTCAGCCGGGGTGTGGCGGTGGCGAGATCGGGTTGGGGATGGAGCGCGGCATTCATCAGACTTGCTCCGAGAAACCCCGACCTTCAGGGCGGGGAGTGAAAGGAGCGCTGCCGGCAGCAAGCAATCCCAAATTAGAATGACCGGCATGCATCTCGTCTATCGCTACCGGGTGAAGTCGCTGAACGGCCTGCTCAATCAGCAGAGCCGTGTAGTGAACTACGTCTGGAACTTTTGCAATGACACACAGAAGCACGCACTCAAGTGGGGCAAGAAATGGCCCACGGGCTTCGATCTGAACATGTTGACCACCGGCAGCAGCAAGGAACTTCGCATCCATTCCGGCACCGTCAACGCGGTTTGCGAGCAGTACGCCAAGTCGCGTAGCCAGCATCGCCGGCCGTACCTGCGCTATCGCGGCCGCAAGTCCCTCGGCTGGGTGCCGCTTAAGGGCCGGGATCTCAAGCGCTCGGGCGACGCCTTCCGCTTTGCCGGCAACACGTTTCGCGTGTTCAACTCCCGCCCCCTTCCCGAAGGCAAGATCAGGGACGGCACGAATTTTTCGCACGACGCCCGGGGCAACTGGTTCCTGAACATCGTGATTGAAGTTGCCGACATTCAGGCCCGGTCCCCGGAACGCGGCGTCGGCATCGATCTGGGCTTGAAGGACCTTGCCACGCTCTCCACCGGCGAAAAGATCGGGAATCCGCGTCACCTTGGCCGACTCGAGCAAGCCCTTGCCAAAGCGCAGCGGGCGCGCAAGAAACGACAGATGACGAACCTTCACGCCCGCATCGCCAATGCGCGCCGTGACTTTCTGCAAAAGCTCTCGCATCGCATCGTGCGGGACTTCGACTACATTGCGGTGGGGAATGTGAACGCCGCCGGCCTCGCCAGAACCAGCATGGCGAAGTCCGTCCTCGATGCGGGCTGGTCGTCCTTCCGAACAATGCTCGCGTACAAGGCGATTGCGCATGGCGCGTGGTACGAGGAAGTCGACGAACGTTTCACCACCCAGGTTTGTTCTTCGTGCGACGCGATGCCGCCGGAGAGGCCGAAAGGTATCGCAGACCTTGGAATAAGGCAGTGGGTATGCAGTGAATGCGGTGCTGTACATGATCGCGATGTGAACGCTGCGCTAAATATCCTTGCCCGATCGGGACATCGATCGCCTGCAGAGGGAATCTCCTCCCTTTAGGGAGGGGAGGATGTCAATCCGGATAAGCCTTCTCGATAGCATCCAGCATCGACCACAGGATGTCGAGCTTGAACTTGAGGATCTGCACCGCGCGCTCCTGCTCGGCCGGGGTGCGGAAGTAGTCGAGCGTGACGCGCAGGCCGTGCTCCACGTCGCGCTGCGCCAGCGGGATGCGCGAGCGGAAATACGCGAGACCCTCCGGCTCGATCCACGGGTAATGCTCGGGCCAGCCGGCCAGGCGCTCCTTGTGGATGGCGGGCGCGAACATCTCCGTCAGCGAGGAGCACACGGCTTCCTGCCATGGCGCGCGCCGCGCGAAGTTGACGTAGGCGTCCACCGCGAAGCGAACGCCGGGCAGCACCTGCTGCTGCGACCAGAGCGCCTCGCGCGTGAGCCCGACGGCTTCGCCGAGCCGGGTCCAGGCTTCGATGCCGCCGGGTTCGCTGTCGGTGCCGTCGTGGTCGAGGATGCGGATCACCCACTCGCGCCGCGTGTCGCGGTCGGGGCAGTTGGACAGGATGGCGGCATCCTTGAGCGGGATATTGACCTGGTAGTAGAAGCGGTTCGCAACCCAGCCGCGGATCTGCTCGCGCGAGCATTGCCCGCTCGCCATGCGGCGGTTGAACGCATGGTGGATGTGATAGTGCGACTCCAGGCCGCGCAGCCGTGCTTCGAAGGCGGCGCGCGCGGCGGCGGAAACCGGGGGTGGGGCTTGCGTCATAGGGCGATCTCCATGCCATCGTAGGCAACCTCGATCCCGTGCGCGGCAAGCTCCTCGCGCTCGGGCGAGTCCTCGACCAGGATCGGATTGGTGTTGTTGATATGGATTAGCACCTTTCGTGCCGCACGCGTTTCGTCCAGTGCGGCGATCATGCCGTTCGGACCCGACTGAGCCAGGTGGCCCATATCGAGCGCGCTCTTTTGCGACAGCCCCAGCCGCTGCATTTCGTCGTCGCGCCAGAAGGTGCCGTCGACCAGCACCACGTCGGCCTGGTCCAGTTCCGCGCGCACATGCGGCTCGATGCGGGCCAGCCCCGGCGCGTAGAACACGCGCTTGCCGGTGGCACGGTTGACGATGCGCAGGCCGATGTTGTCGCCACGCTGCGGCGCAGCACGATTTGGTGAGTACGGCGGCGGCTTGCTTTCCAGCGGGATCGCCTGCAGCGTCAGTGCGGTGAAGGGCGGCACGGTGAAGGGTGTTCCATCCAGCAACAACGGGTGTGTTTCGAGTGTGCAGTAATGGGACAGGATGCGGGACAGCGGAAAACCCTCGGCCAGGTCGCGCAGCACCGGCGCGGTGGCATAGAGCGGCAGCGCGGCGCGGTGCTCGCGCAGCATCAGCAGGCCGGTGACGTGGTCGATCTGCGCGTCCATCACCAGGACCGCGACGATGCCGGTATCGCGTGCCGCACGGGCAGGCTGCAGCGCCGGGGTGGCGCGGATCTGCGTCAGCACGTCGGGCGAGGCGTTGACCAGCAGCCAGTGCACGCCATCCTCGGACAGGGCGATCGAGGATTGCGTGCGGGCAGTCGCCTTGATCGCGCCGCGCCGCACGCCGTCACAGTTTGCGCAGTTGCAGTTCCACTGCGGGAAGCCGCCGCCGGCGGCCGAGCCCAGCACCCGGAGTATGGTCATAGCTTGCCTTGTTGCCTTGGGTCAGTGCCGATGAAGCGGACCTTGCGGCCCTTGCGGCCCGGGCGCGGGGCCGCGATGGAAAAAGCCCGCTTGCGGCGGGCTTTTCCGATCCTGCGTGCCCCAGGGCTAGCGGTTGGCGATATACATCGTGATTTCGAAGCCGAGCCGCATATCGGTGTAAGCCGGGGTGGTCCAGGTCATTGTCTCCTCCTTTCAAGGCGGTTGGCGTAGGCATCATGAATCAATCTGGCGTGGCAGCGCAAGCCGTCACACCCGGTAGTTCGTGCAGCAATAAACATGCCCAGACTGCCGTGCTCAGCGTGAGCCCGCCGCCAGGCCGGTTCATGCCAGCCCATGTCATGCCGTGACACTTTGTTCACCGCTGCCAAAGGCGGGCAGTGTGTCGCGCCGATGTCCCCGGATGTGACAGTCTGTACCGCACAGCAGCGTGTTGCCTGCTCCCCGCAGGCCTGGCAACGCGCCAGTGCCCGCGACGTGCATCTCCGGCAGCTCGGGCATGGATTTCGCTATCAGCATGGGACACCCGGGGAGGCGACCATGATGGAGTTGTCCGGCCTGCTGATGCGGCGCGTGATGCAGGTGACCGCGCCCTGCCTGGCCCTCGCGCTGCTGGCCGCGCTCTGGCAGGCGCAGCGCAACGTGCAGGGCGAAGCAGAGGGCGCGGCGCGTGCCGCCGAACTGGTATCGCATCTTGCCTCCCTGGCCGACGGCACGCCTGCCGCGGCGGCCACGCACCTGAAGGCGCTGCGGCGCCTCAACGACTCCGGCGAGCTGAGGCACCTGCAACTGCGGCTGGCGGACGGGGAGGGCCGCGAGCTGGTCGCACCGGCCGCCCTGGCTGCGCCGGCTTCCGCGTTGGCGCGCCTGCCCTGGTGGCAGCCGCCGTCCGCGGCGCCACTCAGCCGGAGCTGGGAGATCCAGCTTGCCGACGGCACGCGCTGGCATGCCAGCCTGCTGTGGAGCCCGCTTGGCGAACAGCGCGAGGCCCTGGCCGACATCATCGGCCTGCTGGTCGTGCTGCTGGCGTTCGGCGCCATGGTGCTGGCCGGTATCGGCTGGGCGGTCCGCCGCGCGCTGGCGCCCCTGCGCGACATCCTTGGCGCGATCGTGGCCTATGAACGCCATGACTACCGCCACCGCCTGCCGGCGATGCCGACCCGCGAGCTCGATATCATCGCGCGTGCGCTGGATCAACTCGCCGGCGCGCTGGAGCGCACCGAGGCGGCACAGCGCGCGCTCAGCCTGCGGGTGCTCACCCTGCAGGAACAGGAGCGGGCACGCCTGGCCAGGGAGCTCCATGACGAATTCGGCCAGGTGCTGACCGCGATGCGCGCGGATACCGCCTACCTGATGCGCAAGACGCGCGCTGACCCGGCCCTGGCGGCGGTGGCGCAAGACCTGGCCAACCATTGCGAGCGGATCCAGCTCGAGGTGCGCGATCTGCTGCATCGCCTGCGGCCGCACGGCCTGCTGCCCGGCAGCGGCCCGGTCCCGCTGGAGCGCATGCTGCGGGACCTGGTGCAGGGCTGGCGCGACCAGCCCGGGCTGCATGCTGAATTCCTGCTGCATCTCGACCTGCGCGCGGAGCGCTTGCCGGACACCCTGGCGGTGTCGCTCTACCGCATGACCCAGGAGGCGCTGACCAATACCGTGCGCCATGCGCACGCGAGCCGGGTGGCGGTGACCTTGCAGAGCAGGGCCGACGGTGAGGTCTTGTGGATGGTGGAAGACGACGGCATCGGCATTGCTGCCCCGGTGGCATCAGACATGGCGGGGCAGTCCGACCCGGACCAGCACACTGGCAACGGCTTATGCGGCATCCGCGAGCGCGCGTGGGCGCACGGTGGCGCGTTCGAAATCGGCGCGGTGCGACCGGGCACCGTCAGGCCCGGCCTGCGCATCGCCGTGCAGTTCGGCCAGCCGCATGGCGCGCCGGCGGAGCGGGAAGATGCGACCGAAGCGGGGAGGGTATGGTGACAGAGTCGATCCGTGTGGCCATTGCCGACGATCATGCCGTGGTTCGCACCGGCTACCGGCGCCTGCTGGAGCTCGAAGCCGGTGTCGAGGTGGTGGCCGAGTTCGGCGATACCGACGTGGCTTATCACTGGCTGACGCAGCATGAAGCCGATGTGCTGATCCTGGACCTGACCATGCCGGGGCGCGGCGGCCTGGAGACCGTGCAAAGGCTGAAAATGCGCCTGCCGGATCTGCGCGTGCTGGTCTTCAGCATGCACGACAGTCCTGCCCTGGTTGCGCAGGTATTGCGCGCCGGCGCCCGTGGTTACCTGACCAAGAGCAGCCCACCCGATGCGCTGGTCGATGCCGTGCATGAGGTGATGCGGGGCGGGCAGCCCTTGTCGGCGGACGTCAGGGACAGCCTCAGCCTGGCTCCCGGGCAGGGCGGTGACAGGCGGCACCTTGACCTCTCGCCGCGCGAGTTCGAAGTGTTCCGCTTGCTGGCGCAAGGGCGCTCGGTCGACGAAATCGCGCTTCAGATGTTCCTGAGCCTGAAGACGGTAGCGAACTATCAAACCATGCTGCGCAAGAAGATGCAGCTCAACAATACGCTCGACATGCACCGCTATGCGCAGCAGCACAAGCTTCTCTGAGGCCGACGAGGTGGCTGGCGGGGCGGACATCAAGCCGGACCATGCCTCGCGCCACAGCGCGGATCGGCAGGAGGACTTCGAGGTACTGGAGCACGCGGGCAGGGCCGCGCTGCGGTACAGGTCGGCCATCGCCGCAGGCGCCTCACATGTGCCCAGGTCTTATCAGGAGCTCCGCACGGCGGGCGACTCAGGCACGCCGGAGCAGGGTGTCAGCGCTGCCCGGGCCATCGAGCAACTGATCGCCTTTGCCGAGCCCGGGCTGTTGGCCACTACCGGGCCAAATTTCTTTGGCTGGGTGGTGGGCGCCTCGCACCCGCTCGGCGTGGCGGCGGACTGGCTGACCAGCGCCTGGGGCCAGAACTGCGGCAATCCGCAGACCGCGCCCGCGGCGGCCGTGGCCGAAGAGGTCGCGGCGAGATGGCTGCTGGACATCCTGCGCCTGGCCCCGGATGCCACGGTCGGCTTCGTGTCTGGCACCACCATGGCGAGCTTCGCCTGCCTGGCGGCAGCGCGCAGTCACGTGCTGCTCGCGGCAGGATGGGATGTCGAGGCCAAGGGACTGTTCGGTGCGCCGCCGATCCAGGTCCTGGTCAGCGAGGAGGCCCATACCTCGGTGTTTCTTGCCTTGCGCATGCTGGGGCTCGGCCAGGAACGGGTACACCGCATCAGGACCGACGGCAACGGCGCCATGCTCGCCGATCATTTCCACATGCTGCTGCGCGACTGTGCCGGGCCCACGATCGTGATTGCACAGGCCGGGCATATCAGCACCGGCGCCTTCGATCCGGTCGCCGCCATGCTTCCGGCGCTGCGCAGGCACGGCGCATGGCTGCATATCGATGGCGCCTTCGGGCTGTGGGCACGCGCCTGCCCGGAACTGGCGCCTCTTACTGCCGGCATCGAAGCGGCAGACTCCTGGGCCACCGACGGCCACAAATGGCTGCAGGTTCCTTATGAAACCGGCTATGCCATCGTCGCGCATGGCGACGCGCACCGGCGTGCGCTGGCGGCGTCGGCCAGCTACCTGGCGCCGGTCGGCGACGAAGTCCGGGATCCCACGCAGTACGTCCCGGAACTGTCGCGGCGGGCCCGCGGCTTCCCGACCTGGGCCATGCTGCGCCACCTCGGGCGCGACGGCGTGGCGGCGATGGTGGCGCGCCATTGCCGCCTGGCGCGCAAGATCGCGGCGAGGCTGGCCGCTGAACCCGCTGTCAGCGTCCTCAATGAGGTCGTGCTGAACCAGGTCATCGTCCGCTTTGGCACCGATCGCTCCCCGGAGGCCGGTGACGCCATGACGCAGGAGACGATTGGCGTGATCCAGTCACGCGGGCAGTGTTTCGTCAGCGGCGCGCGCTGGAAGGACAGATGGGTCATGCGGGTGTCGGTGATCTCCTGGCCGACCCGGGACCACGATGCGGAAACTGCGGCGGCGCAGATCCTGGACGCCTGGCGGCAGGTGTCAGGGAAGGCGGCGGCCAGTGGGAAAATCCGGGCTTGAGGTGCCGCGATATCCATCGCCAGGCGGGTGCAGGGTGGGTCAGTGGTGTCGGCGCGGGCCGGTGTAGTCCGGCGCCCCATAACGAGCAAGATACTTGACCCCGCCGGAGTCCGACAAGTAGCATCAGTTCACCCCAACCGAGCCGTCATCCCGCGTGAATCGGCTCGGAAAAGCAGGGGCAATTGAATGATCGAAGCAGCCTGGTCACCGGCCATCGTCAAGGTCGAGCGCCGGTCGTAAATGGTAAGGCGCACACACGGCCGAACCAAGTGCGAACAGCGTGCAGAACGGGACGTCTCCGACGAACGGGAGGCTAAGTAGATGATCGTCGATCTCTCTCATGTGTTCCACGACGGGATGCCCGGCGTCCGCTTCAAGCGTGAGACCGGCGAAACGGTCGAACTGACTGCGCGCATTCGGCCGTACATGACGCACGCACAATCCGCCCGGCACTACGAAGGCAAAGCCTCGTTCGAGATCTCCGACGTGGCGTTCCAGAGCTCCGTTGGCACGAAGATGGATGCCCCCCGTCACCGGTTCGAAGGCGCGGACGATGTCGCGTCCATCGGACTCGACCGCCTGGTGCTTGACGGCGTTGTCATCGATGCCCGCCACGCGGGCCCCGGACAGCAGCTGGCCTGGACAGACATGAAGTTTCCCGGGCATCTTGCCGGCCGGGCGGTGCTGGTGAACTTCGACTGGGATCGCCATTGGGGATCGGAGATCTATCGATCGCACCCGTTCGTTTCACGCGAAGTTGTGACCCGGCTCTGTGATGCGGGCATTGCCTTGTTCGGGGTGGACTGCGCGAACGTCGACTCAACACAGGATGCCGAACGTCCGGCACATACCTGCTTCCTGAGACAAGGCATTCTGATCGTCGAGAACCTTACCGGACTGTCGCGCCTGCACGGCGTGCCATTCCGTTTTTTCTCGATCCCGCTGAAGGCGCGGGACGCGGCAGCCTTTCCGGTCCGTGCTTTTGCAGAGGTCCGTGAATAGTCGCAGGCAGAACCTGGCGCCTTACCCCACCCCAAGCACGCGCCTGCGCGCGTCGTCGAACGCCGCGCCTTCCGCCGCCAGCCACGCCTCGACCTCGGCCACCTGCGCAGTCTGTCCGTGTGCGCAGACGAAGTGGTACGAGGCTTCGCTGGGCGAGTGGATGCCCCAGAGATCTACGAGCCGGCCCGATTCGATTTCCTCGAGCACCAGCGCCGAGCGTCCGATGGCCACGCCTTGCCCGGACAGCGCGGCATTGACGGCCAGTTGCGACAGGTTGAAGCGCTGACCGTCCGATACGTCGGGCAGGGTCACGCCGGCATGGCGCAGCCAGCACTGCCATTCATCCAGCTCTCCGGCGCCGTCCCAGGGGCTGGCGTCGTGCAGCAGCATGCTGGCGCGCAGGCCGTCGGGCGAGCGCAGCTCGGGGTGTGCCGCCAGATAGGCAGGACTTGCCACCGGGATCAGCCATTCCCTGAGAAACAGGCGTGCCTTGAGGTCCCCGTAGCCGCCGGGATCAAAGCGCACGGCTGCCTCGGTGCCGTCGCGCATCATGCGCGAGCGGTCCAGTGCGTGGAACTCGCCGTAGACGCGCAGGCCGATGTCGGGATGCTGCCGCAAGAAATTGCCGAGCCGCGGCGTGAGCCAGACCATGGCGAACGATGGCGAGCAGGACAGCGCGATGGGCTGCTTGTCCCGAGGCTTGCGCAGCTGAGTCAGCGTGCTCTCGATGGCCTGGAACGACTCGCGCAGCACCAGGCGCAGCCGTTCGCCTTCCGGCGTCAGCACCAGCGCGCGCGGCGTGCGCAGGAAGAGGGGGCGGTCCAGCCATTGCTCGAGCTGCTTGACCTGCTGGCTGACCGCGCCCTGCGTCACGCACAGTTCGGCAGCCGCCTGCGTGAAGTTGCAGTGGCGCGCCGCCGCTTCAAAGCAGCGCAGCCATCCCAATACGGATGCAGAAAGCGCGTTTGCCATTAGTGTGACTAATAGGTGGATCAGTACAAATAGTTTGTCATGTGTGGTCATTGGGACAAGAATGGACCTGTCCCAGCTCATGCCCTGTGTCCCATGACAATCGATTTCTCCGCATTACCTTCCGGCCTGGTCAAGGATCTGCAGGCCGCCCGGCCTGTGTTCTGGGCGAATCCCCAGCGCAGCGAGGATCCGGCGCTGCAGACCGTGGTGGACGGGCGGAGCATTAGTCTAGCTGATGTACGCGCCGCTCAGGCGCGTTTTGACCGGTTCGCGCTGCTGCTGGCACAGCTGTTTCCGGAGCTGAAGGAAAGCGCAGGGCACATCGAGTCGGCCTTGCTGCCTGCGCCGGCCATGCAACGCTCGCTCGGCTTGCCTTCGTCGGCCGGTGCCCTCTGGATCAAGGCGGACCACGGCCTGCCTGTGGCGGGGTCGATCAAGGCGCGGGGCGGCATTCACGAGGTGCTCGAATTTGCCGAATCCCTCGCGCTCGAACATGGCCTGGTGACGCTTGACGGCGACTACACGGCGCTGGCCGGGCCCGCCGCACGCGCGCTGTTCGGCCAGTATCAGGTGGCGGTGGGCTCCACCGGCAACCTTGGCCTGAGCATTGGCGTGATGGCGTCGGCGCTGGGCTTCCGCGCCGCGGTACACATGTCTGCCGATGCCAAGGCGTGGAAGAAGGCACGGTTGCGGGCGCGCGGTGTGGAGGTGGTCGAGCATACCGGCGACTACGCGTCGGCCGTGGCGGCGGGGCGCCGGGAGGCCGATGCCGATCCGCACAGCTATTTCGTCGATGATGAGCGTTCGCTGTCGCTGATGCTGGGCTACAGCGCGGCCGCACTGCATCTGCAGCGCCAGTTCAATGCGGCCGGCGTGCGCGTGGATGCGGCCCATCCGCTGTTCGTCTATCTGCCGTGCGGGGTCGGCGGCGCGCCTGCCGGCATCGCCTTCGGCTTGCGCCAGTTATATGGCCCCCATGTCCATGCATTGTTCGCCGAGCCCGTGCAGTCGCCGTGCTTCCTCGCGGAAATGCTGTCGCACGGGGCGTCCGTCTACGACTTCGGGCTGACGAACCGCACCGAGGCTGACGGCCTGGCCGTGCCCCAGGCATCGGAACTGGCCGCCGAGGCCATGCGTGCGCTGCTCGGTGGCGTCTACACCGTGGCCGACGACACGCTGTTCGTCGACCTGTACCGTCTGCGCGAAGCGGAGGGACTGCAGATCGAGCCGTCGGCTGCCGCCGGTTTCAGCGGACCGGGCATGCTGACCGGCACAGACGCCGGCCGCACCTACCTGAAGCAACACGGTCTTGACCGGACCATGGCGCGGGCTACGCATCTGGTGTGGACCACAGGCGGGCTGTTCGTCCCACAGGAGGAGTACGCGCGCT
Organism: Ralstonia pickettii; assembly: GCA_050987995.1. GTDB lineage: Bacteria > Pseudomonadota > Gammaproteobacteria > Burkholderiales > Burkholderiaceae > Cupriavidus > Cupriavidus pickettii_B. Next base: position 2,280,655 of record CP158803.1, on the reverse strand, counting down.
TTGCCGAGCGCGGCGCGGCGCTTGCTACATCGGGCCGTTGAGTATTTGCCCCGTCAGGACTGCGTAGTCACAAGTCAGGGGCACCGAGCGCGCGGCTGATCCGCAATGCCGCCAGCGTGGCAACCACGCCCGACATCAGGTACAGGCTGACCGCGACCAGGCCGAACAGAGAGGACAAGCCCAGCGCCACCAACGGTGCAAAGGCGGCGCCGAACAACCAGCCGAAGTCCGTGGTCAGCGCAGCGCCGGTATAGCGGAAACGGCGTTCGAAGTTCGACGTCACCACGCCGGCAGCCTGCCCGTACGACAGGCCCAGCAGCCCGAAGCCGACCAGGATGAACAGATCCTGGCCCAAGGGGCCACCATCGAGCAGCCACGGCGTCACCAGGCTGAAGACGCCGATCAGCACGGCCATCGTTGCCAGCGTCTTGCGCCGGCCCACGCGGTCCGCGATCCAGCCCGAGAGCAGCGTGCCGATAAACGCAATAAAGCCGCCCACGATCTGGACGGCGAGCACATCGGAAATGTCCTGCGTCTGGTGCAGGATCACCCAGGACAGCGGGAACACCGTGACCAGGTGGAACAGTGCATAGCTGGCCAGCGCGGCAAACGCGCCGAGAAAGATGTTGAACCCCTGCGCGTTCACCATCTGCAGCGTGCTGATCGGCTCAAGCTCGTCTTCTTCCAGCAGCCGCGTGTACTCGTGCGTCACCACCAGGCGCAGCCTTGCAAACAGCGCCACGACGTTGATGGCGAAGGCCACGTAGAACGGATAGCGCCAGCCCCATTCGATGAACTCCTGCGGTGTCAGGCTGGCATGCAGGAACAGGAACAGCGCACCGGCAACGATAAAGCCGGTGGGCGCACCGAGCTGGCCGACCATCGCGTACCAGCCGCGCTTGTCCTGGGGCGCGTTGAGCGCCAGCAGCGACGGCAGTCCGTCCCACGATCCGCCAAAGGCAATGCCTTGCAGGACGCGGAACAGCGCCAGCAGGTAGATCGAGGTGGATCCAAGCGATGCGTACGATGGCAGGAAGGCAATTCCGACCGTGGCCGTGCCGAGCAGGAACAGTGACGCGGTCAGCTTGATGCCGCGCCCCCAGCGCCGCTGGATACGCATGAACAGCGCCGTGCCGAACGGCCGCGCGATAAACGCGAACGAGAAGATCGCGAAGCTGTAGAGCAGCCCCGCCAGCTCGCCCGCGAACGGAAAGTAGACCGTCGGGAAGACCAGCACGGAGGCAATTCCGTACACGAAGAAGTCGAAGTACTCCGAGGCCCGCCCGATCACCACGCCGGTGGCAATCTCGGCAGGTGCCACGTCGTGGTGGCCGGGCGCCGGAGGTGTCGCAGGCGACGCGCGATGCTGGTGGGGCAGGCTGGCCATCGTGGAGGCTCCTTATCGCCGAGTGCTGCTTAAAGTCCCGCACTCACAAGAATAGCGCCTAAACTGCCATAGGTAATCGAAAGGTCGGTTCGTCGGTACATTGCCGACATTGTTCACATGCCACTTCCGAGACCATGCGACGCTTCGACGCTGCAGTGACACTACTGCGTGTGCCGGGAAGATTGCTTCTTCGGTGCGCCGCGATCGCCTTGCTGGCAAGCCTGGCCGGTTGCAGCGCAGTGCTGCTTTCGCCATCCGGTGACATGGCCGTGCGCCAGCGCGATCTGATCATCATCGCCACGTGCCTGATGCTGGTGATCATCGTCCCGGTGATCCTCCTCACGCTGCTGTTTGCGTGGCGCTATCGGGAAAGCGCCACGGATGCGCCCTACAACCCCGAGTGGGACCATTCCACGGTGCTTGAACTGGCGATCTGGTCTGCGCCGCTGCTGATCATCATCGCGCTCGGTGCCGTGACCTGGGTCAGTACCCACCAGCTCGACCCGTACCGGCCGCTGACGCGGCTCGAGCCGGGGCGGCCCGTTCCGGCCGAAGTGAAGCCGCTGACGGTGCAAGTGGTGGCGATGGACTGGAAGTGGCTGTTCCTGTATCCCGAGCAAGGCATTGCCACGGTCAACGAACTCGCCGCGCCGGTCGATCGTCCGATCGCCTTCCGCATCACCGCCACCTCGGTGATGAATGCGTTCTTCGTCCCCTCGCTGGCCGGCATGGTCTACGCAATGCCCGGCATGGAAACCAAGCTCCATGCGGTCATCAACAAGCCCGGCGTCTTTGACGGTTTCTCGGCCAACTACAGCGGCGCGGGCTTCTCGCACATGCGCTTCAAGTTCCACGGCCTGTCGAACGAAGACTTCGATCGCTGGATCCAGCAGGCCAAGGCATCGGGCAATGACCTGTCGAAGGACATCTACCAGAAGCTCGCGCAGCCAAGCGAGCGCGATCCGGTGCAACGCTATGCCAGCGTGGCGCCAGAGCTTTATGACCTGATCCTGAACCGCTGCGTGGGTGGCGGGACATGCATGGCAGACACGATGGCGCTCGACCGCAGCCGTGGCAAGTTCGACCCGTCCGGCGAGATCTGTACCGCGAGCAACACCGGGGCGGTTGCGCCGGTGTTCGCGTCGGATTCCAAGCCGAACGACGGCAGGCGGCTGCTGCGGTGAGGAGCGCTATCGCATCGTCCCGTTGCGCATCCTCCCTTGCAGTCTTTGCCAATCTCTATCGGCCACTATTGGTCAATTCAGGCCCCAGGTGACAAAAATGCCCGAGCGCTCCGAACTCGCCAATCTGATCTTCGGCCGTCTTTCATGGGATGCCATCCCGCTCCATGACCCCATCCTGTTAGGCACCTTCGTCGTGGTCGCGCTAGGCGGGCTTGTGCTGGTCGGCGCGGTCACCTACTACCGCCAATGGGGCTATCTCTGGCACGAGTGGTTCACGAGCATCGACCACAAGAAAATCGGCATTATGTACGTCATCCTGGGCATCGTGATGCTGCTGCGCGGCTTCGCCGATGCGATCATGATGCGCATCCAGCAGGCCATCGCATTCGGCGACAACGCCGGCTACCTGCCGCCGTATCACTATGACCAGATCTTCACAGCACACGGCGTGATCATGATTTTCTTCGTGGCCATGCCGCTGGTCACGGGGCTGATGAACTTCGTGATGCCGCTGCAGATCGGGGCGCGCGACGTGGCGTTCCCGTTCCTCAACAACTTCAGTTTCTGGATGACCACGGGCGGCGCGATCCTGGTCATGATGTCGCTGTTCGTTGGCGAGTTCGCGCGCACCGGCTGGCTGGCCTATCCACCGTTGTCCGGCATCATCCACAGTCCCGACGTCGGCGTCGACTACTACATCTGGGGGCTGCAGGTGGCCGGGGTGGGGACCTTGCTCTCCGGAATCAACCTGCTGGTAACCATCGTCAAGATGCGCGCGCCAGGCATGACGCTGATGCGCATGCCGATCTTCACCTGGACGGCGCTGTGCACGAATGTGCTGATCATCGCCGCGTTCCCGGTGCTGACGGCTGCGCTGGCGTTCCTGGCGCTCGATCGCTACGTCGGCACAAACTTCTTCACGGCCGACCAGGGCGGCAGCGCGATGATGTACGTGAACCTGATCTGGATCTGGGGCCATCCCGAGGTCTACATCCTCGTGCTGCCTGTCTTCGGCGTGTTCTCCGAAGTGGTCGCCACGTTCTGCCGCAAGCGCCTGTTTGGCTACGCGTCGATGGTCTATGCCACGGTGGTGATCACCGTGCTGTCATATCTGGTCTGGCTGCACCACTTCTTCACGATGGGTTCGGGCGCCAGCGTCAATTCTTTCTTCGGGATCACGACCATGATCATCTCGATCCCGACCGGCGCCAAGATCTTCAACTGGCTGTTCACGATGTACCACGGCAAGATCCGCTTCGAGGTACCCATGCTGTGGACGATCGGCTTCATGATCACGTTCGTGATCGGTGGCATGACCGGCGTGCTGCTGGCGGTGCCACCGGCGGACTTCTCGCTGCACAACAGCTTGTTCCTGATTGCCCACTTCCATAACGTGATCATCGGCGGCGTGCTGTTTGGCCTGATGGCCGGCATCACCTACTGGTTCCCCAAGGCATTCGGCTATCGCCTGGTTTCTTCGTGGGGCAAGGCGTCGTTCTGGTTCTGGCTGGTCGGCTTTTACTTTGCGTTCATGCCGCTGTACTGGCTCGGACTGCATGGCGTGACCCGCCGCATGAGTTATTTCGAGGATGCGTCGTTGCAGATCTGGTTCCAGATGGCTGCGTTCGGCGCGTTGCTGATCGCCATCGGCATCGCGTGCTTCCTGGTGCAGCTGGTGGTCAGCTTCATGCATCGCGAGGAATTGCGCGACCTGACCGGCGATCCGTGGAATGCCCGCACACTCGAATGGTCGACGTCGTCGCCGCCGCCGCCGTACAACTTCGCGTTCACGCCGGTGGTGCACGACACCGACGCCTGGTGGCACATGAAGCAGCATGGCTACCAGCGGCCGCAGCAGGGCTTTATCCCGATCCACATGCCGAAGAATACCGCGGCCGGCATCGTGCTGGCGGGTCTCTCCACGCTCTGTGGCTTCGCACTGATCTGGCATATCTGGTGGCTCGTAATTGCCTCGTTCGCGGCAACCATCATCGCCGTGATCATCCATACCTTCAACTACAAGCGCGACTACTATCTTCCGACCGAGCAAGTGGTACGGACCGAAACGGCGCGCACACAACTGATGGCTGGCCATGGTTGAGACGACGACCTTTCCCCGCCAGGTGAGCGGCACCGCAGCAGCCGGCGAAGCTCCACCGGGCGGCTACCAGTTCTATCTGACCGAAGCGCACCACCCGCAGAATGGCACGCTGCTCGGGTTCTGGCTCTACCTGATGAGCGACTGCCTGGTATTCGCGTGCCTGTTCGCGGCCTATGGCGTGCTCGGCCGCGAGTACGCGGGCGGGCCGACCGGGGCGGAGCTGTTCGAACTGCCGCTGGTGGCGCTGAACACCACGTTCCTGCTGATCTCGTCGATCACGTATGGCTTTGCCATGCTGCAGGTGCAGCAGAACCGCATTGCCGGCACGCAGATCTGGCTGGCCATCACAGGCATTTTCGGCGCGGGGTTTTTGGCCGTCGAACTGTATGAGTTCTGGCACCTGATCCACCAGGGCGCAGGCCCGCATCGCAGCGCGTTCCTGACCTCGTTCTTCTCGCTGGTCGGCACGCACGGGCTGCACGTGACGTTCGGCATCGTCTGGCTGATTGTGCTGATGACGCAGGTGGCGCGCCACGGGCTGATCACGGCCAACAAGCGCCGGCTGATGTGCCTGTCAATGTTCTGGCATTTTCTCGACGTCGTGTGGATCGGCGTCTTTACCTTCGTCTACCTGATGGGATCGTTGCCATGAGCGCGCACGACGATACGCTGGGTGTCCCCGGACACGGCCATGAGCACGAAGAAGACGTGGGGCCGCACGCCACACTGGGTGGCTATCTGACGGGCTTCGTGCTTTCCGTCTTCCTGACGGCCGTTCCGTTCTGGCTGGTGATGGGCGAGGTGTTCGAGAAGACCTCGACCACGGCCATCGTCATCCTGCTGATCGGCGCGGTACAGATCGTTGTGCACATGATCTACTTCCTGCACATGAACGCCAAATCGGAGGGCGGCTGGAACATGCTGTCGCTGATGTTCACGCTGGTGCTGGTGGTGATCACGCTGACGGGTTCGCTATGGGTGATGTTCCACCTGAACAGCAACATGATGCCGACCATGCAGCATGACCGGGCGGCGGAAGGGGGGACCGGCACCGCGATCTTGCCGCCCAAGACGAAGTAGGGCGGATCAGGGCTGCATGGTCGCGGTCGCGGTTATGGGCGCTCAACTTACGGTTTGGAATTCGGGGCGTCCGCAGCTTGAGGCCTGGCTCTTGCCCCGCGACTCGCTCGCAGGTGCTGCGCCCGTCTCGCATCGGCCTGGCTGACTTGTCCCTCGCCCTGGCCGGCCAGATTCACCCGCATTGCGCCTTCCACCATGGAAGTCCAGTAGCGTGTGCCGCGGCACCAGGTCCGAACTGCGTCGCGTAATCCGGACTCGGTCAGGCCAAGTTCCGTCGCATGTGGCAGCAGATCCTCAAAGATGCCAATCTTGAGCGGCACCTTGGGATCAGGGTTTTTCGGAAAGGCCTGCGGGAAGCGTTTTTGCAGCCTGGCGATGGCGTGGACTACCGGATCCACGGATTTCGCGGGGCCCGTCGGGGCGGCAGGACGCGCGCGCGGGGCCTTCGCCTTGGTCGCGGCCTTGGCCTCTTTTGCCTGCTTAGCCAGTTGTTCTTTCAGTGCTGCCAGTTGTTCGAAGCCCATCGTGTCCAGCCGAGTCATATTTGCGGCGATTGTAGCAGTCCTGCGCTAACAGAATGTCGCCAGATGCGGGGCGCGACTGCCGGCAGTCGGTCGCAGATTGGCGTAGGGAAGGTCAGCGCCATTCGCCCACGGCTCGTTGCAGCTAGCGAATCTTGTCGAAGCCCCCAGCCGCCCAGCGGGCGGCGCTGTCGCGCGTCAGCCGAAAGTCGGGCGGCACTTTGGCGGTCGCAAACACGTCCCCGAACGGATCCACGGCCGTGAGCGTGCCGAAGGGCTCGAATTCATCGGGCGTGATGACGAGCTTGACGGTCACGGTTCCGGAATCGGTCTCGATACCGAGCTGCTTGTTGAGTTGAGCGTGCAGTTGCTGCTCGTGCCGCCGGATGACTTCCGCGGCAGTCTTGACCAGCGTCTGGTGGGCCGTGGCATCGAGCGGCTTCGGATCGACCTTGTTTCGCCCCATGGTCCAGGGACCGACCAGCGCCGGCTCGGCGCTGCCGTCCCGGATCATTTCGACCGCCCAGCCGTCGCCATCCTCGTTCTTGATAACCCGGGCGGTCCAGCCCTTGTCTCGCCAGAGACGAGGCTCGTGGATCGCGGAAGATTCGTGCTCCGAAAGAGCGTCGTCGGTGTGATGCATCAATCTCGTCGTACTGGTCGCGAAACCCGCGAGCATACAACATGGCCGGCCAGGCAGCGGGCCAACATCCGCGGAGCATGAGGTCTTGCCGGGTGGGGATAAGCGGCAGGCCGCGCTCACCTCGGCCCGCGGTTCACGGGCAGGCAAGGGCGGCGGCAGCGTACAGGAGCAGCGCCACCAGTACCACCGCGGTGAATCCGACATGGATCGCGACCAGCGTGGCAAGCACCGCCGCCACCACCGAGGCGCAGGCGTTGATGCCCCACGCCCAGGGCACCAGCGTTTCGTCGCTGGCGGCGACGCGGGCCAGACCAAGCGGGAACGGCATGCCCATCAGGAACGCCAGTGGCGCGATCAGCAGCACCGAGATGGCAATCCTGGCCGGATCCGGTAACGCGATCAGCAGCCTGAAGACCGTCGGCAGCGCCACAAGGTAGACCAGTGAGGCCACGCAAATGCCGCTGACGGCGAGAGCCGCCTGCCGCCTGCCGCGGTTATCGCCGGCGCGCGCAGGCATGCGCTGCAGATACCGGCTCCCCAGCCGGCTCCCGAGTCCCGCAAAGCAGAGAAAGGCGCACAGCACGACCGCGACCGCATAGAGCGGGTGGCTCAGGAACAGGATGAATTTCTGGATGAAGGCGATCTCAACGAACATGAAGCCGACGCCAACCGCCAGGAAATAGAAGCCGACGCGCCAAGCGGGCAACCGCTGCGCCACCGCTGCGCCATGGCCACCAGGCTCCATGGCGGGCAGCCGCCCGGCGCGGCGCCGCAGGATCCACAGCGGGACCCCGATCAGCAGCAAGGCCGCGGCGGTGGCCTGCAGCAGCGTGGCTACCAGTACCGGATAGCCCCATTCCAGCAAGGGCAGGCCTCCCTGCGCCTTCAGCGACAGCAGTTCAGGCAGCGTGCGCCATTTGAAGAAGTGGAAGAAGTATGGCCTGTCATCGGTGGCGGGACGCACGTCGAACTTGTAGTGGGTCAGGAACTGGTCGCGCTCGCGACCAAGCAAGGCCTGCGCGGCGTCGAAGAAGTAGGGCTTGTCCAGCACGTTGTAGCGATTCGCCTGGCCGGGCTGGATGCCGGGAAAGTATTCGACGTCGAACGAACGGGTGCGGCAGAATTCTTGCAGGGCGGCGAGGTCTGCCGCATCGAACTCGCCGTTCTTGACCACCAGCGTGGCCGTCTTCCAGCCACGGACCAGCGCCAGCCGCCGCGACGGTGCTGGTATGCCCGCGGCTTCCATGGCCGCCACGGCGGTAGCGAACAGTTTCGGTATGTCGCGGGGCGGCAGCGTGACCCAGCGCGTGATCGCCAGCAGCCCGCCCGGCCGGAGATGGCGCAGGTAGCCCTGAAAGGCTTCCACGGTGTAGAGATAGCTCTCGGAGAGCGCATACAGTCCCGCCGACGAAGTGCTGAATGAATCCAGCAGGGCCACCTGGATGAGGTCGTAGCGTTCCATGCTGGCCGCGAGGAATCCGCGCGCCTCGCCGGCAAAGACATGCACGCCGGCGGCACTGTACGGCTTGCCGGAGAACGCGCCGAAGCGGCCCTGCACCAGTTCAATCACCTGCGGATTCAGCTCCACGGCATCGACCGCGCTGGCCCGGTGATAGATCGCCTGCAAGACGTCCGCCCCCGCACCACTGCCCAGCACCAGCACCTTCGGGCCTCGCAGCAAGTGATAAGGCAGGGCCGAGGTGAGGTCGCCCAGGTAGGCAAGCGATTCGCGCCCGCCGTCATAGCGGTTGAGCGCACTGAGCCCGTCGCCATCGGTAAACACGGCCAGTTGTGGCGGCGGCTCCAGGCTTGCATTGAGGCTCAGCCCGGGCGCGTGCCGCAACGGGATCGAGGGGCTCTCCACCACGGTGACCAGGCCGAGGGGGCTCGAGCGTTCTGCCACTACGCGTGCGTTGCCGATGCGCAGGGTCTGGCTCAGCTCCTTGTACTCGGACGGCCGCAGCGCGATCCAGTCGCCTGGCACGCCGGCAGGCACGATTGCCGCCGACAGCAGCAGCGCCGGCAGCCACGGCCGATGCCAGCGGCATTCAACGCTTGCCAGCGCGGCCGCCGCCATGCCCGCGGTGCTGACCAGCCGCAGGGCATTGACCGGGCTCAGCAGGAACAGCGCCACGATGATGCCCAGGCAACCCAGCCCGGCGCCAAGGATGTCGAAGCTGTAGATGCGGTGAACCTGCTCGCTGAAGCGGGAAAAACACAGGCAGACACTCGTGGCGGCGCAAAAGAACGGCACAAACAGCAGCATGTAGAGCAGCAGCAAGCGCAGCGGCTGCGACGGCTCCCACAGGATTTCCAGAGGATTGAACGCCACGTGCTGGGCGAGCGCGAAGCACGTCATCGCGCCAACGCCGAACAGCAGGGCGCCGCCAGCGAAAGCCGGCACGAAATGGCGGATCAGCGTTCGCTGCGCCAGTGCCACCAGCGCACCCGCCGCCCCATAGCCCAGCAGCGCCACGCTGATCATCATGTAGGCAAAGTGATGCCACTGGATGATGGAGAGCAGCCGCATCAGCAGGATCTCGTAGCCAAGCGCGGCGGCAGAGAGCAGGGCCAGGGCGAATAGTGGCGGTCGTGGCATGGAGCAGGCTGGCACGGCCGATGTGCCGCGATGCCTTAGTGCTTGCCAACCAGTGGCACGAACCTGACCGGCAGGATCTGCCTGGTGGAAACGGTGCCGTCCCCGGACTTTTCAACCAGTAGCAGATACTGCGTCAGGAACTGCGCGCCCACCGGGATCACCATCCGGCCGCCCGGCTTCAGTTGCCGGATCAGCGGCGGCGGCACATGGCTGGCCGCCGCGGTGACGACGATGGCGTCATAGGGCGCGTGCTCGTCCCAGCCGTAGTAGCCGTCGCCCACCTTGCACGCCACCTGCCGGTAGGCCAGCCGCTTCAGGCGGTCGCACGCCTGCCGTCCCAGTGGTTCGATGATCTCGATGGTGTACACCGCGCGCGCCAGTCCGGCCAGCACCGCCGCCTGGTATCCCGAGCCGGTGCCGATCTCGAGCACGGCGTCGCCAGGCTTGACCATCATCAGGTCGGTCATCAGCGCGACGATATAGGGCTGCGAGATCGTCTGGCCATGGCCGATGGGCAGCGGCCGGTTCTCATAGGCGTACAGCTTCTGCTGGTCCGGCACAAACTCATGGCGGGGCACTTGTCCCATCACCGCCATCACGCGCGGGTCGAGCGCATGCCTGCCGCTCTGGGCGCCGGCAGCTGCAGCGACCGTGGCGATCTCCTTGACCATGTCGGCGCGCTGTGGGGCGAGGGCGTCGGCGGCGGCAGCGGTCGAGCAGAGCAAGGCCAGCGCCATGGCGGCGATCGGGATGGAGGGAAGGGGTGTGGATTGCTTCACGGGTCGGGCAAGCCAAGTGCTTACCGTCATCGTAGGTCACGGAAGCCACCCCCGGAACACACCGGGACCGCCAACTGCAGCCCCCGGCAATGGACTTGCGCAGACAAGTGACAAGAAAGTCTCTTTCAGGCCTGTTCAGAAAAAGACTTGCAAGTCCGGCATGACGGCATTAGTATTCGCCCCCTCCCGCCGCACAAGCAGTGCTGCAAGTCAGGCGGGGGAAAATGGTTGCAGGGATTTACTTGGGTAAGCAGCCCTTACCGAAGAAAAAGAAGTTTCTCGAAAACAGTTGCTTTATCGAAGAAAACTCTTTAAGATCTCTCTTCTTCGCTGCTGACAAAGCAGCGACGCGACAAGCAAAGCGAATCGCGACAGGTTCTTTAACAAACAAACACCGATAAGTGTGGGCGCTTGATAACGGATGCGGAAGACTTCGGTCTTTTAGCTTTACAAGTTATAAAGTGCTCGCACAGTAAAACGTGACTGGATCTCCGGATCTGGTCAGTCAGTTTTCTGAGAGTGAGCGACCGCTCGAAAGAGCGAGGGCCCGCGAGGGTCCACACAGAGATTGAACTGAAGAGTTTGATCCTGGCTCAGATTGAACGCTGGCGGCATGCCTTACACATGCAAGTCGAACGGCAGCACGGGCTTCGGCCTGGTGGCGAGTGGCGAACGGGTGAGTAATACATCGGAACGTGCCCTGTAGTAGCTGGTCTGAGAGGACGATCAGCCACACTGGGACTGAGACACGGCCCAGACTCCTACGGGAGGCAGCAGTGGGGAATTTTGGACAATGGGGGCAACCCTGATCCAGCAATGCCGCGTGTGTGAAGAAGGCCTTCGGGTTGTAAAGCACTTTTGTCCGGAAAGAAATGGCCTGGGTGAATACCCCGGGTCGATGACGGTACCGGAAGAATAAGCACCGGCTAACTACGTGCCAGCAGCCGCGGTAATACGTAGGGTGCGAGCGTTAATCGGAATTACTGGGCGTAAAGCGTGCGCAGGCGGTTTTGTAAGACAGGCGTGAAATCCCCGAGCTTAACTTGGGAATGGCGCTTGTGACTGCAAGGCTAGAGTATGTCAGAGGGGGGTAGAATTCCACGTGTAGCAGTGAAATGCGTAGAGATGTGGAGGAATACCGATGGCGAAGGCAGCCCCCTGGGACGTCACTGACGCTCATGCACGAAAGCGTGGGGAGCAAACAGGATTAGATACCCTGGTAGTCCACGCCCTAAACGATGTCAACTAGTTGTTGGGGATTCATTTCTTCAGTAACGTAGCTAACGCGTGAAGTTGACCGCCTGGGGAGTACGGTCGCAAGATTAAAACTCAAAGGAATTGACGGGGACCCGCACAAGCGGTGGATGATGTGGATTAATTCGATGCAACGCGAAAAACCTTACCTACCCTTGACATGCCACTAACGAAGCAGAGATGCATCAGGTGCCCGAAAGGGAAAGTGGACACAGGTGCTGCATGGCTGTCGTCAGCTCGTGTCGTGAGATGTTGGGTTAAGTCCCGCAACGAGCGCAACCCTTGTCTCTAGTTGCTACGCAAGAGCACTCTAGAGAGACTGCCGGTGACAAACCGGAGGAAGGTGGGGATGACGTCAAGTCCTCATGGCCCTTATGGGTAGGGCTTCACACGTCATACAATGGTGCGTACAGAGGGTTGCCAACCCGCGAGGGGGAGCTAATCCCAGAAAACGCATCGTAGTCCGGATCGTAGTCTGCAACTCGACTACGTGAAGCTGGAATCGCTAGTAATCGCGGATCAGCATGCCGCGGTGAATACGTTCCCGGGTCTTGTACACACCGCCCGTCACACCATGGGAGTGGGTTTTGCCAGAAGTAGTTAGCCTAACCGCAAGGAGGGCGATTACCACGGCAGGGTTCATGACTGGGGTGAAGTCGTAACAAGGTAGCCGTATCGGAAGGTGCGGCTGGATCACCTCCTTTCAGAGCGTGCATCTGAAGTCGAGCGTTCACACTTATCGGTGGTTTGTGGTTAAGGCCAGGATGGTTGGCCAAATGCAAGCGCTTAGTCTTGAGCGTTTGCATTTGGCATTGCCAAGCGATCTAACGATCGGCTGTTCTTTAAAAATATGGGATGTAGTAAAGGTGTCGTGAAGCCTTGATGAGAGGCTGCAGTACAAAACACGATACCGGGTTGTGATTGTATCAACCAAAATGTATTTAAGTGATCGAAAGATGACTTGGAATACGGCACAAATGCGAGAACTCATCCTGTAGCGACTGTTTCGAGCGATCGAGACACACTCGTTATAGGGTCAAGCGAACAAGTGCATGTGGTGGATGCCTTGGCGATCACAGGCGATGAAGGACGCGGTAGCCTGCGAAAAGCTTCGGGGAGCTGGCAAACAAGCTTTGATCCGGAGATGTCCGAATGGGGAAACCCGGCCCGTATGGGTCATCCGTAACTGAATCCATAGGTTACGGAAGCGAACGCGGCGAACTGAAACATCTAAGTAGCTGCAGGAACAGAAATCAACCGAGATTCCCAAAGTAGTGGCGAACGAAATGGGAACAGCCTTGTACTCTTTAGCAGCATTGTTAGCAGAACGGGATGGAAAGCCCGGCCATAGCAGGTGATAGCCCTGTATGCGAAAACAGCGTTGTGGAACTAGGTGTACGACAAGTAGGGCGGGACACGTGAAATCCTGTCTGAAGATGGGGGGACCATCCTCCAAGGCTAAATACTCGTGATCGACCGATAGTGAACCAGTACCGTGAGGGAAAGGCGAAAAGAACCCCGGGAGGGGAGTGAAATAGATCCTGAAACCGCATGCATACAAACAGTCGGAGCCCCGCTTTAAGCGCTTTCGGCGAGCCTCACGCAGTGAGGCTCGTCAAAAGATTCCAGTGTGAAATAGCACCACTGGCGCGCAAAGCGGTTTAAGCGCGAGAGCGCTTAAAGCGGGGTGACGGCGTACCTTTTGTATAATGGGTCAGCGACTTACATTCAGTGGCAAGCTTAACCGATTAGGGAAGGCGTAGCGAAAGCGAGTCCGAACAGGGCGTTGAGTCGCTGGGTGTAGACCCGAAACCAGATGATCTATCCATGGCCAGGTTGAAGGTGCGGTAACACGTACTGGAGGACCGAACCCACTAACGTTGAAAAGTTAGGGGATGAGCTGTGGATAGGGGTGAAAGGCTAAACAAATCTGGAAATAGCTGGTTCTCTCCGAAAACTATTTAGGTAGTGCCTCGTGTCTCACCTTCGGGGGTAGAGCACTGTCATGGTTGGGGGGTCTATTGCTGATTACCCCGCCATAGCAAACTCCGAATACCGAAGAGTGCAATCACGGGAGACAGACATCGGGTGCTAACGTCCGGTGTCAAGAGGGAAACAACCCAGACCGCCAGCTAAGGTCCCCAAATATGGCTAAGTGGGAAACGAAGTGGGAAGGCTAAAACAGTCAGGAGGTTGGCTTAGAAGCAGCCACCCTTTAAAGAAAGCGTAATAGCTCACTGATCGAGTCGTCCTGCGCGGAAGATGTAACGGGGCTAAGCCATATACCGAAGCTGCGGACGCACGCAAGTGCGTGGTAGGAGAGCGTTCTGTAAGCCTGTGAAGGTGTCTTGTAAAGGATGCTGGAGGTATCAGAAGTGCGAATGCTGACATGAGTAGCGATAAAGGGGGTGAAAGGCCCCCTCGCCGTAAGCCCAAGGTTTCCTACGCAACGTTCATCGGCGTAGGGTGAGTCGGCCCCTAAGGCGAGGCAGAGATGCGTAGCTGATGGGAAGCAGGTTAATATTCCTGCACCGTCGTATGATGCGATGGGGGGACGGATCGCGGAAGGTTGTCCGGGTGTTGGAAGTCCCGGTCCCTGCATTGGAGAAGGCGCTCAGGCAAATCCGGGCGCGGAATTCAAGGATGCGGGGCGAGCGGCCTAGTGCTGCGAAGCAATTGGAAGTGGTTCCAAGAAAAGCCTCTAAGCTTCAGTCATACGAGACCGTACCGCAAACCGACACAGGTGGGCGAGATGAGTATTCTAAGGCGCTTGAGAGAACTCGGGAGAAGGAACTCGGCAAATTGGTACCGTAACTTCGGGATAAGGTACGCCCTGGTAGCTTGACTGGCCTGCGCCAGAAGGGTGACGGGGTTGCAATAAAATGGTGGCTGCGACTGTTTAATAAAAACACAGCACTCTGCAAACACGAAAGTGGACGTATAGGGTGTGACGCCTGCCCGGTGCCGGAAGATTAAATGATGGGGTGCAAGCTCTTGATTGAAGTCCCGGTAAACGGCGGCCGTAACTATAACGGTCCTAAGGTAGCGAAATTCCTTGTCGGGTAAGTTCCGACCTGCACGAATGGCGTAACGATGGCCACACTGTCTCCTCCCGAGACTCAGCGAAGTTGAAGTGTTTGTGATGATGCAATCTCCCCGCGGCTAGACGGAAAGACCCCATGAACCTTTACTGTAGCTTTGCATTGGACTTTGAACCGATCTGTGTAGGATAGGTGGGAGGCTTTGAAGCGTGGACGCTAGTCTGCGTGGAGCCGTCCTTGAAATACCACCCTGGTTTGTTTGAGGTTCTAACCTTGACCCGTGAATCCGGGTCGGGGACAGTGCATGGTAGGCAGTTTGACTGGGGCGGTCTCCTCCCAAAGTGTAACGGAGGAGTTCGAAGGTACGCTTGGTACGGTCGGACATCGTACCTAAAGTGCAATGGCAAAAGCGTGCTTAACTGCGAGACCGACAAGTCGAGCAGGTGCGAAAGCAGGACATAGTGATCCGGTGGTTCTGAATGGAAGGGCCATCGCTCAACGGATAAAAGGTACTCTGGGGATAACAGGCTGATACCGCCCAAGAGTTCATATCGACGGCGGTGTTTGGCACCTCGATGTCGGCTCATCTCATCCTGGGGCTGTAGCCGGTCCCAAGGGTATGGCTGTTCGCCATTTAAAGAGGTACGTGAGCTGGGTTTAAAACGTCGTGAGACAGTTTGGTCCCTATCTGCCGTGGGCGTTGGAATCTTGACGGGGGCTGCTCCTAGTACGAGAGGACCGGAGTGGACGTACCGCTGGTGTACCTGTTGTCTCGCCAGAGGCATCGCAGGGTAGCTATGTACGGAAGAGATAACCGCTGAAAGCATCTAAGCGGGAAACTCGCCTGAAGATGAGGATTCCCTGGAGCCCTGAGCTCCTTGAAGGGTCGTTCGAGACCAGGACGTTGATAGGCTGGGTGTGGAAGCGCAGTAATGCGTTAAGCTAACCAGTACTAATTGCCCGTAAGGCTTGATCCTATAACCAGTGTGTTTTGCCTGGTGTGTGTGATCGCAACTGTGCCCAAACAGTTGACACAATACGCACAACCCCAACTACATCCCTATTCGCAGCGTTGACCTCAACCTCAGCGCTGCAACCCCTTATGCCTGGTGACCATAGCGAGTTGGAACCACCCCTTCCCATCCCGAACAGGTCCGTGAAACGACTCCGCGCCGATGATAGTGCGGATTACCCGTGTGAAAGTAGGTCATCGCCAGGCTCTTATACCGCAAAACCCCTCGACAGCTGCGCTGCGAGGGGTTTTGTCTTTGGCGCTTCGGAAGCGCTTACAGACTTGGAGGTTTGCAAGCTCTTTTTCGTGATGTCGAAACGGTCTGATGGGTCGCTGCCGAAAATCGCTTGCGTCCCTTATCCCTTCCCTGAACGTCATTAAATGCGTGTTGGCCGCCCCGTCCCCGCACCTCCTCAGCCCAGTTGCGACTACTGCGGCGCCAAGGCGCTTCTCGCTCGCGCAGGCGATGACGCGTACCCCTATCTCGAAGACCATGGTCCTGTGTGGCTTTGTTCGCCGTGCGAGGCATGGATCGGAGTCCGGGCACGTAGCAAGCGGCATGTGCCGCTCGGGCGGTTGGCCAACGCCGCGTTGCGCGACGCGAAAAGCCGCCTGCACGATGCGCTCGAGCCGCTGGTAGCAGCGAAAATGCGGCGCGATGGTGTGAATGCCTTCGAGGCCCGCGGCAAAGCAATGAAATGGGTGATTGCATCGTTAGGCCTGGCGGTCGATACCCCGAGCATCCATGCGCTGTCGCTCGAACAATGCGAGCAGGCGATCCGTTACATCGCGGACTTCCGGGCGTCTCGCCGGCGCGATCCGCCGGCTTCCTGACGTTATTGCATTCAGTCCTTCGAGCTTGCCCACCCCACGCCAACGTTTAGACAGTCGCGCAACCCGGCCGCACCGGCGCGGAACCTGGCTAAGCGGGCTGGCTAAGCGCCCCGGCCCGGCGCGCCTCGCGCGCCGTCGACGAGCCGCTGCGCCGGGGCGAGGTATTGCGCCTTGAACCCATTGGCGCGCCGGACTCCAGCAATGTGATGATCGCGGCGCGCGTCATGCTCACGCTTTCCCGCCTCACGTGGCTCGCGGCGGATCGCCATGTAAGTTCTTGAAATATAGGCGGCCGATAATCGGCCGAACCATTTCTTCGAGTCGGGATAGACTTTCCCGGGCTACATCTGCAACTGGCGCTGGCGCAACGGCGGGCATGGCCCTTGCGTCGCCTCGCTGTCCCGCTCTGGCGCAGGTCGACCGTTTGCCGGTGGCATTTAGACTCGCCTTGACTCTTACGCAGGAAATCGCAATGCAACGATCACGCGGCTGCAGCGCCTGGGTTCCGGTCACGCTGGCCATCGCCATGTCAATGCTTGCCGGATGCGGTAGCAAGAAGGAGGCCGCAGCCCCGCCGCCACCGCAAGTGAGCGTGGTCACGCTCAAGGCCGAGCCGCTGACCCTGGATACCGAGCTGCCGGGACGCACCACCGCGTTCCGCATTGCCGAAGTCAGGCCGCAGGTGGATGGCATCATCCTGCGCCGCCTGTTCAAGGAGGGCAGCGACGTCACGCAGGGCCAGCAGCTCTACCAGATCGACTCGTCCACCTACCAGGCCACCTACAAGAGCGCCAGGGCGACGCTGGAATCCACCCGCCTGCTGGCAGAGCGGTACGGGCGCCTGGTCGGTGACGAGGCCGTCAGCAAGCAGCAGTACGACGAGGCCAGGGCCGCCTGGCTGCAGGCGCAGGCCGCGGTGGACCGCGCCGAGATCAACCTGCGCTATACCAAGGTGCTGTCGCCTATTTCCGGGCGCATCGGGCGCTCGAATGTGACGGAAGGCGCGCTGGTCACCAACGGCCAGGCTACCGCGCTGTCGGTGGTGCAGCAGCTTGACCCAATCTACGTCGACGTGACGCAGCCTTCTGCCTCCCTGCTGCGGCTGCGGCGCGAGCTGGCCAATGGTGCACTGCAAAGTGCCGGCGCCAACGCGGCCCAGGTCAGCCTGGTGCTCGAAGACGGTACCCGCTATCCCGAAACCGGCCGCCTGGAGTTCTCCGAAGTGGCCGTGGACCAGGGCACCGGCTCGGTGACGCTGCGCGCGGTGTTTCCCAACCCGCGCCATGAGCTGTTGCCGGGCATGTTCGTCCATGCCCGCCTGAGTGAAGGCGTGAAGACCAATGCCCTGCTCGTGCCCCAGCAGGGTGTGACGCGCGACCTCAAGGGCCAGGCCACGGCGCTGGTGGTCAATACCAGGGACGAGGTGGAGCTGCGGCAGATCCGCACCGACCGCGCCGTTGGCGACAAGTGGCTGGTTTCCGACGGCCTCAGCGCCGGCGACCGCGTCATCGTGGAGGGCCTGCAGTTCGTGCGGCCCGGGGCGAAAGTGCGCGTAGCCCAGGCCGGGAGCGGCGCAGGCACCCCGGTGGCCGCCGCGTCCGCCCCGTCCGCGGCCAAGCCCTGACCGCCCTGCCAGGGCGAGGGAGAGTATCCATGTCCAATTTCTTTATCGATCGCCCCATCTTCGCGTGGGTGATCGCCCTGGTCATCATGCTGGCCGGCGTGCTGTCGATCCGCGCGCTGCCCATCAGCCAGTATCCGGCCATCGCGCCGCCCACCATCGCCATCTCGGTCAACTATCCCGGCGCCTCCGCCGAGACGGTGCAGGACACCGTGGTGCAGGTGATCGAGCAGCAGCTCAATGGCCTGGACCGCCTGCGCTACATCTCTTCGGAAAGCAACGCCGACGGCAGCATGACGATCACGGTGACCTTCGAGCAGGGCACCAATCCGGATATTGCCCAGGTGCAGGTGCAGAACAAGCTGGCACTTGCGCAGCCCCTGCTGCCGCAGGAAGTGCAGCAGCAAGGCATCCGCGTAACCAAGTCGGTGCGCAACTTCCTGGTCATCGTGGGCCTGATTTCCACTGACCCCAAGGTTACGCGGGAAGACCTGTCGAACTACATCGTCTCGAGTCTCCAAGACCCGCTTTCACGCACCTACGGCGTGGGCGACTTCCAGGTGTTCGGCGCGCAGTATGCCATGCGGGTATGGATCGACCCGGCCCGGCTCAACAGCTACCAGCTCACGCCGCTGGACGTGAGCACCGCCATCAGGGCGCAGAACGTCCAGGTGGCCTCCGGCCAGCTTGGCGGCCTGCCGGCGGTGCGGGGCCAGCAACTCAATGCCAGCGTGATCGGCAAGACCCGGCTGCAGACCAGCGAGCAGTTCGGCAACATCCTGCTCAAGGTCAACCCCGACGGCTCCCAGGTGCGCCTGAAGGACGTGGCCCAGGTGGGCCTGGGCGGGCAGGACTACAACATCAACGCGCAATACAACGGCCAGGCGGCCTCGGGCATTGCCGTGCGGCTGGCCGCGGGGGCCAACGCGCTGGAAACCGTGCGTGCCATCCGCAAGACGCTGGACGGGCTGGAGCCCTTCTTCCCGCCCGGGATGAAGGTGGTTTTCCCGTATGACACCTCGCCGGTGATCTCGGGCTCCATCCACGAAGTGGTGAAGACGCTGATGGAAGCCATCGTGCTGGTGTTCCTGGTGATGTACCTGTTCCTGCAGAACGTCCGCGCCACACTGATCCCCACCATCGCCGTGCCGGTGGTGCTGCTGGGCACCTTCGGCGTGCTGGCGGCGTTTGGGTACACCATCAACACGCTGACCATGTTCGGCATGGTGCTGGCCATCGGGCTGCTGGTGGATGACGCCATCGTCGTGGTGGAGAACGTCGAACGCGTGATGGCCGAGGAAGGCCTGCCGCCCAAGGAGGCCGCACGGCGCTCCATGGGCCAGATCCAGGGCGCGCTGGTGGGCATTGCCATGGTGCTCTCGGCGGTGTTCCTGCCGATGGCGTTCTTCGGTGGCTCGACCGGCGTGATCTACCGGCAGTTCTCCATCACCATCGTCTCGTCCATGGTGCTGTCCGTGCTGGTCGCGCTGATACTGACGCCGGCCCTGTGCGCCACCATGCTCCAGCCCATCGAAAAGGGCGATCATGGCGAGAACAAGGGCGGCTTCTTCGGCTGGTTCAACCGCAAGTTCATCGCGACCACCGAGGGCTACGAGCGCAGCGTGTCGGGCATCCTGAAGCGCCGGCTGCCTTTTCTGCTGCTCTACGTGGCCATCCTGGTGGGGATGGGCTTCCTGTTCACGCGCATCCCCACGTCGTTCCTGCCGGAAGAAGACCAGGGCGTGCTGTACGCCCAGGTGCAGACGCCGGCCGGCGCCACGGCCGAGCGCACGCAGAAGGTACTCGACCAGATGCGCGAGTACCTGCTGAAGGAAGAGGGCGGCGTGGTGGAGTCGCTGTTCACCGTCAACGGCTTCAACTTTGCCGGCCGCGGCCAGAACTCGGGCCTGGCCTTCATCCTGCTCAAGCCATGGGAGCAGCGCAGCGGGGACAGCACCAGCGTGTTCGACCTGGCCGCGCGCGCGCAGCGCAAGTTCATGAGCTTCCGCGATTCGATGTCGTTCGCGTTCGCCCCGCCCGCGGTGCAGGAACTGGGCAATGCCATCGGCTTTGACCTCTACCTGCAGGACCAGGCCGGC
Source organism: Ralstonia pickettii (assembly GCA_050987995.1). GTDB lineage: Bacteria > Pseudomonadota > Gammaproteobacteria > Burkholderiales > Burkholderiaceae > Cupriavidus > Cupriavidus pickettii_B. The sequence continues at coordinate 2,260,500 of CP158803.1, read as the reverse complement.
ATTGGTCACGTGGCGCTGATGAACGCGCGTGACAAGTTCCTGGCGCTGGCCTCGCAAAGCCCGGTGCTGCAGCGCGTGCGCCCCAATGGCCTGAATGACCAGCCGCAGTACCAGCTGGTGATCGACGATGAGAAGGCGCGCGCGCTCGGCATTTCGCTGGCAGACATCAACAGCACGGTGTCGATCGCGTGGGGGTCCAGCTACGTCAACGACTTCATCGACCGCGGCCGGGTCAAGCGCGTCTACGTCCAGGGCCGCCCGGATTCCCGGATGAAACCGGACGATATCGACAAATGGTTCGTGCGCAACGACAAGGGCGAGATGGTGCCGTTCTCCGCCTTCGCCGACGGCAAGTGGGCCTATGGTTCGCCCAAGCTGCAGCGCTACAACGGCGTGGCGGCGGTGCAACTGCTGGGGGAGCCCGCGCCCGGGCGCAGTTCCGGCGAGGCCATGACGGCGATCGAGGAGATCATGAAGCAGATGCCGCCGGGCGTAGGCTATGCCTGGACCGGCCTGTCCTATGAGGAACGGCTGTCGGGCTCGCAGGCGCCGGCACTCTATGCGCTCTCGCTGCTGGTGGTGTTCCTGTGCCTGGCCGCGCTGTACGAGAGCTGGTCGATCCCGTTCTCGGTGATGCTGGTGGTGCCCCTCGGCGTGATCGGCGCACTGCTCGCCACACTGGGGCGTGGCTTGTCCAACGACGTGTTCTTCCAGGTGGGCCTGTTGACCACCATCGGCCTGTCGGCCAAGAACGCCATCCTGATCGTGGAGTTCGCCAAGAGCGAGTACGAACAGGGCAAGGGCCTGGTCGAGGCCGCCGTGGAGGCGTGCCGCTTGCGTCTGCGCCCCATCGTGATGACCTCGCTGGCCTTCATGCTCGGCGTGTTTCCGCTGGCCGTGTCGACCGGCGCCGGTGCCGGCAGCCAGCACGCCATCGGCACCGGCGTGATCGGCGGCATGATCACTGCCACGGTACTGGCGATCTTCTGGGTGCCGCTGTTTTTTGTCGTCGTCACCTCCCTGTTCGGGCGCAAGCGCAGGCCGGAGCCGCCGGGGCCGCATGTGGCCTCTCTGGAAAAAGGCGCGCTCGAATGAAGAAGACCTTGCTCTGCGCTGCCGCCATGGCCATGCTCGCCGGCTGCAGCCTGATTCCCAGGTACGAGCGGCCGGCCTCGCCGGTAGAGGCAGCCTATCCGCAGGGCCCGGCCTACCTGCCTGCCGACGCCGCCGCCGAAGCCGGCCAGGTGCCCGCGGTCGAGCTGGGCTGGCGCGATTTCTTCGCCGATCCTCGCCTGCGCCGTCTCATCGAACTGGCGCAGCAGAACAACCGTGACCTGCGCGTGGCTGCCCTTAACGTGGAGGCGTTCGGTGCACAGTACCGCATCCAGCGCGCCGACCTGTTTCCTGCCGTCGGCGCGGCCGCACAGGGCACGCGCCAGCGCATTCCCGCCGACCTGTCCTCCAGCGGGCAACGGATGATCGGCAGCCAGTACGGCGTGTCGGTGGGCACCACGGCGTGGGAGATCGACCTGTTCGGCCGCCTGCGCAGTCTCAGCGAAGCCGCGCTCGAACAGTATTTCGCCAGCGACGAAGCACGCCGCAGCGCCCAGATCTCGCTGGTGGCGAGCGTTGCCAGCGCCTACCTGACCCAGCGCGCCGATGAAGCCCTGCTGCAGGTCACCCGGGAAACGCTGGCCAATTACGAGCGCAGCTATGGCCTGACCCGGCGCAGCTACGAGGAAGGGATCGCTTCCCGGCTGGACCTGCGCCAGGCGCAGACTGTCGTGGAAACTGCACGCGCGAGCCTTGCGCGTTACACCCGGCTGGTTGCCCAGGATGAGAATGCCCTGGTGCTGCTGCTCGGCACGTCCCTGCCTGCGGACCTGCCAGAAGGCCTGCCGCTGGAACAGAAGCTGTTTGCCGATGTGCCGGCCGGGCTGCCCTCCGAGCTGCTGCAGAACCGCCCGGACGTGCTCGCTGCCGAGCACCGGCTGCGCTCCGCCAACGCCGACATCGGCGCCGCTCGTGCGGCGTTCTTCCCCAGCATCAGCCTGACCGCATCGGCGGGCACCGCCAGCAGCCAGCTTTCGGGCCTGTTCGGGGCCGGCTCCGGCACGTGGCTGTTCCAGCCACGGATCAACCTGCCGCTGTTTACCGCCGGCAGCCTGCGGGCGAGCCTGGACTTCGCCACCATCCAGAAGGACGTCAACGTCGCCCAGTACGAGCGTTCGGTGCAGACCGCCTTCCGCGAGGTCGCCGATGGGCTGGCGGCACGCGGCACCTACACCAGCCAGCTCCAGGCCCAGATCCGCTTCGTGGAAGCCGCCCAGGACGCCTATGGTCTGGCCGACCGGCGCTACCGCACGGGTGTCGACAGCTACCTTGCCGTGCTGGACGCGCAGCGCTCGCTTTACAACGCGCAGCAACTGCTGATCCAGGCGCGGCTCGAGCAGCTGACCAGTGAAGTCAACCTGTACAAGGCCCTGGGCGGCGGCTGGCACGACCACACTGCCAAGCCCGCCAATACGCCCGCGGCAGTCGCCGGACCAGCCTGACGCGCAAGCGGGGCGGCCAGCGTGCGCCGTCTCTCGAGCGACCAGGGGTTCCCACTCTATCTGGCGTGGGGAACGATCCTGCGCGGCTGGGCGTTCGCCAGGCAGGGGAGTCATGATCAGGCAAGGGAGCTGCTGGAGGACTTGCCTGACATCGATGGCTCGGGGCGCTCGAGTGCTCAGACGCGCGGTGAAAGTGGGGCTGGCAGCCTTTACGGGCGCTCTAATGGCAAGCCCTTTTGCCAGGCAACGATCAGCTCGCGGCCGCCGGCATGCGTGACGATTCAGCGTAACTGCACAACACACACGCCGGCGGCGTAGCCGCAAGGTGCCTCGGCGTAGAGCCTGAGAATCGCATATCCATATCCCGACATCTTCGTTCCTGCTCTACCGCTTCGTCAGTAACCTTGAACGCTCGCATACCGGCATAACCCATCGCCAGCCATGACATCGAGCATCTCCAATCCCTTCCTCGCGGGAGACGCCGGGACTCCCACGACTCCCGCAACTCCAGCTCTTTCCGCGGAGGCCGACGCCGGGCCACGCAAGCTGCGCGCCGCTGAACTCGCTGCCCTCTCCTGGGCGACGCCGCTGTTCGTCCTGATCGCGTGGGAGGCGCTCTCGCGCGCCGGGTACATCGAGCCGCAGATACTGCCGGCGCCGAGCAGTGTGGCGATGACAGCGTGGGAAATGATTCGCGACGGATCGCTCTTCACCCACCTGGGCTACAGCCTGGCGCGGGCCATGGCCGGCTTCGCCATCGGCGGATCGATCGGACTTGCGCTCGGCGTCGTCGTGGGTTTCTCGCCGCTGGCGGAGGCGGTCTTCGACCGCTCGGTGCAGATGGTGCGCGCCGTGCCGTTCCTGGCGCTGCTGCCGCTCGTCATCATATGGTTTGGCGTGGAAGAGAGCGGCAAGATCTTCCTGGTGTCACTGGCGGTGCTGTTCCCCATCTATATCAACACGGTGCTCGGCATCAGGCAGGTGGACCCGAAGCTGCTGGAGGTCGGCAAGGTGACGGGGCTGGGCCGGGGCGAGCAGATCCGGAAGATTATCCTGCCCGGCGCGATGCCCTCGATCCTCACAGGCGTGCGCTACGCGCTGGCGGTTTCGTGGCTGGCGCTGGTGATTGCCGAGACCATCGCCACGAACAAGGGCATCGGCTTTCTGGCGATGGACGCCCGGGAGTTCCTGCAGACCAACGTGATCATGCTGACGTTGCTGATCTACGCCGCCATCGGCGTGGCGGCGGACAGCCTGGCACGGCTGCTGGAGCGCAGGCTGCTCTCGTGGCACCCGAACTACGACCGCAAGGGAGCACGCTGATGGCCGCGCAAGAGCAAGACCGCCGGCATGGCGGCGCAGCGGTCGTCGTGCGGGGACTGGTGCGCCAGTACGGCGGCCGCGTGGTGGTCGACAACCTTGACCTGCGCATTGACGCTGGCGAGTTTGTCGCGCTGCTGGGCGAGAGCGGGTGCGGCAAGACTACGCTACTGCGAGCGCTGGCCGGTCTCGATCACATCGACGCCGGTTATGTGGACGGACCCGCGCAACCGGCGGTGGTGTTCCAGGAGCACCGGCTGATGCCCTGGATGCCCCTGTGGCGCAACGTGGCGCTCGGCATCCCCGATGAAACTGGCCGCCCGCTGGCGCGGGCCACATTGAGCGAAGTCGGATTGGCCGGCCGTGAGGAAGACTTGCCGCGCCGCCTCTCCGGCGGGCAAGCCGCGCGCGTGGCGCTGGCGCGGGCGCTGGTGCGCGAGCCCAGGCTGATGCTGCTGGACGAGCCGTTCGCCGCGCTGGACGCGCTGACCCGCATCAAGATGCACATCCTTGTCCGTGAACTCGTGGCGCGGCATAAGCCCGGCGGCTGCTGGTGACGCACGATGTGGACGAGGCCATCGCGATCTCGGACCGCATCCTCATCATGCGCGGCGGACGCATCGCGGCGTCCTATGACGTAGACGCCCAGGACGAGGCCTCGCTGCGGGCCAGCCTGCTTCAGGAGCTTGGCGTCCACGCCGGAGCTGCGGCGTTGGCCTGAACTGCCGCCCGTCTTCCCCCTGGGGCAATCACCGGGCCATGCCGTACACATCCCGTCGTCCGGCGCCCGTCCCGATCTCCTTCGCCATATTCACCTTCAGATTCTTCATGAGGTCTCGATGACACAGGATTCGCCTTTTTCCCTTATCCGCCGCCGCCTGCTGCAAGGCGGACTGGCGGCCGGCACTGCAGCCGGACTGTCCTTGCCGCTTGGCGTCGCGGCCCAGGGTAACCGCAATACCGACAAGGTACGCATTGGCTGGGGGCCCGGCGGACTGCCGCTGATCGCCCGTGAGCGTGGCGAATTCGAGAAGAACCTGGCAGCCAAAGGGATCAAGGTCGAATGGGGCGGCCCGTTCCCGAACCACGCGCCGTCACTGCAGGCGGTGGTAGGCGGCAGCGCCGACTTCGGCTTCTGGGGCAGCACCACGCCCGCGCTGGCGGCGATGATCGCCGGTTCGCCGCTGGTCTTTACGCAGTTCAACGTTTACGGCCCACGCAGCACGGCGATTATCGTCAAGAAGACGTCTGGCATCAGCTCTGTCCGCGACTTGGCGGGGAAAAAGGTGGCGGTCAACCGCTCCGGCCTCGGCGAGTTCCTGCTGGTAGCGGCGCTGGAGAAGAACGGGGTCGACCGCTCCAAGGTGGAATTCGTCTACCTGAACCCGCCCGACGCGGCGCCGGCCTTCGGGCAGGGCAAGGTCGATGCATGGTCGATGTGGTCGCCGGGGGTGGACATCGCGCGCCAGCAGTTCGATGCGAAGACCATCTTCTTCGAGGGCAGCGACCTCGACTTCCTGATCGACTATTCATCGCTGGTGACTTCGCGTCGCTTCGCCACCGACAACTCGGCGCTGGTGCGGGCGGTGATCGACGCTTACCGGCTCGAGGGGAAATGGTTGGACGAGCACGGTACGGAAGCCGAGCTGTTCGCGCAGAAGGAGGGCAAGTACAGCGACGCAGTGCGCGACCACCTGGTCTCGCTGCGCCGCAAGAACAAGTTCTACGAGGCCGACGACAAGGCCTTCCTGACTGAATTCCAGCGAGCGGCCGACTGGCTGGCGGCGCGACGCATCCTGCCGAAAAAGATCAACGTCACCGACTACTCGGTCCGGGTGTAGCACGAGAAAAAATCCCTGCAAACCGTTTGCAGGGATTCTGGGCTCAGCCCCCGTTTACACCACCCTCGTGAAGGGCGGCGCGATCAGAAAGGCTCTTATATTTGTACTGCCGGGGCGCGAGCCCCTATAACTTGCGAATCTTTGATGCTTGCGGGCCTTTCTGGCCTTGCGCGACTTCGAACTCTACTTTCGCGCCCTCTTCAAGCGACTTGAAGCCGGTACCCTGGATTTCCGAGTGATGCGCGAACAGGTCTTTGCCGCCGTCATCTGGCGTGATGAAGCCGTAGCCTTTCTCGCTGTTAAACCACTTCACGGTACCTGTTGCCATCTCATCCTCGAAGCTAAAAGCATGCAAACTTGCATGCAAGGAAAGTCGTCAAGACGCTGAGCGCCAGCGCGGGATTCGCTGCCGGCAGCATTTTGTGTGGTTAGCATATCGTGTCGACTCCCTAGCGCCAAGCGGTCCCTCGCTAGGGTTTACCTTTGGCGATGGGCAGCGAGTCGCGAGGGCGGGATGCTGGTGGGTCTGAGAGCTCGCCGAGTTCCCGCGGGTTCTGCCGCACCCTGAGGTAGGCCAACGCCAGTGATCCATCGCGCTTCCCCCCACGCGTGAGATGGCGCGACTGCAGGTTGCAGGGGCTTTTCATTCGCATTCCGAGCAGCGAAATCCGCCGCTATCCCATTGCTTCGAAGGCGTGTCACAGAATGGCCTGCTATGCTGAATAAATCGGAATCACCTCTGTCAGCGAGCTGCCGGCAGTCCATCATTGCAAATCGCGCCACCAACTATTCAGGTTGATCCGGAATCTGAATCGTACAAGATGGAGACAACCATGCGCATTTCGCCTTTTCTGTACGGCTTTCTACTCGCAGCATTTGTTGGACTCGGCGGTTGCGCGATGCCGGATACGTCGAAGCCGACCATGCCTTCGTTATACGATCGGCTTGGTGGCATCCAGGCAATTACAGCGGTCGTCGACGATTTTGTTGGAAACGTTGCTGCCGACACGCGCATCAATGCGAAGTTCGCCAATGCCAATATTCCTCGTCTGAAGATGAGACTGGTTGAACAGATTTGTGCTGGCGCAGGGGGGCCATGCACTTATTCGGGGCGTGACATGAAGACCGCCCATGCCGGCATGGGAATCACAAATAGTGAGTTTGATGCACTGGTGGAAGACTTGGTGAAGTCGCTCACCAAATTCAAGGTGCCGCCGCAGGAACAGAAAGAATTGCTCAGCCTACTAGGGCCAATGAGGAGGGATATCGTCTCTCGATAACCCTACTTTCCACTGCCTCGCATCGGCCCAACGACGACTGCCAATCCCGGCTCATGCCACTCTGGGGGCCACGCAGGCTCGCGAGGGCGCGACCCTGGGCTCTGAAGCAAGTCGCGGCTGGCGCCGTTCGCCTCTAATCGTGGCGCAATTGTGGCGCAGTTCTTGAAACTGCGCCACAAAGGTGGCGCGGTTTGGCGGAATCCTCGTAAAACTGCCGCCACAACAAGAGGTTCGGCGGATGCAACGCATACGTCACCTGACTTACCGACGCCGTGCGCCTTTTAAGACACTCAGCAGGGCGCGCGAGCCAGCGATGCGCGCCTTCGCCGAAGGCAAGGCCCGATGCCGCAATTGTCCGACAGCTTGTTGGACAATTGCCCTGCCGGTCGCGAAAATCGCAGAGCTTTCCGGCCGAGCACGACCGTCTTGGTCGGTCCCGATTCAGAACGCTATGCTGAATAGATGGCACGAGACGCTCTCGATCAGTACCGCAGCAAGCGGGATTTCCAAAGCACCACGGAGCCGTCCGCACGTAGCCGGGCGCACCGTAAAAATGCAAAACCACTTCGCTTCGTGGTGCAAAAGCACTGGGCCCGGCGCCTGCACTATGACTTCCGGCTTGAACTCGATGGGGTGCTGTTGAGCTGGGCCATTCCAAAAGGCCCAAGCTTCGATCCCTCGCAGAAGCGGATCGCGATCCACGTTGAGGACCATCCCGTCGAATATGCCGCCTTCGAGGGCACGATCCCGCCAAAGCAATATGGCGCGGGTTCGGTCATCGTCTGGGACAACGGGACGTGGGAGCCCGTCGGCGAGCCCCATGACGGCATGACAGCCGGCAAGCTGGACTTTCGGTTACATGGCCAGAAGCTGGCGGGTCGATGGGAACTGGTCCGCATTTCCAAACCGGGCGACGCCAGCGACCAATGGATACTGTTCAAGAAGCGTGACGAATGGGCCCGGCCGCTGGCCGAGTTCGATGTCATCACCGCTTTTCCGGACAGCGTCGTTGCGCATCCGCTGGGGCCGCTGGAGCCGTCAGGCGCAGTCAAGCGGCAATCGGCAGGCAGTGAGTCGGACTTGAGCGGCGCGGTGCCAGCGCAAACGCCGGCCCGCCTTTCGCCGCAGCTGGCGACGCCAACCTCGACGCTGCCAACGGGCGAGGGCTGGATTATCGAAACGAAGTTCGACGGATACCGCATGCTTGCCAAAATCGTCGACGCCAAAGTGCATTTCATCACTCGCGGCGGTCACGACTGGACCCGCAGGCTCCAGAGCCTTGCGCGGGAGCTGGAGAAGCTGGACATCTCGGAAGGGTGGCTCGACGGCGAGATCGTGGTCCTGCGTGATGGTTTGCCGGACTTCAACGCCTTGCAAAATGCGATGGACGGCCGCAACAGCGACGCGGTGGTCTACTTTGCCTTTGACATTCCTTACTGGGAGGGGCGCGATTTGCGCCGTGTGCCGCTCGGCGCGCGGCGTGCTCACCTGGCCCGGCTCATCGAAGGCAAGTCCGAGCGGGTGCGCTTCAGCGAAAGCTTCGATGCACCGGCGGCGCAGGTTTTCGAGGCGGCATGCAACCTTGGGCTGGAAGGCCTCATCCTGAAGCGGGCGGATTCCGCGTACACCTCGACGCGAAGCCCGAACTGGCTCAAAGCGAAGTGCAGGCTGCGCCAGGAATTTGTGATCTGGGGCTACTCGGATCGCGAGGGGGCACCTGAAGAAGTCGGCGGCCTTCTGCTCGCCGTGTACGACCAGGGCGAACTGCGCCATGTCGGCAACGTCGGCACGGGCTGGGACAGCAAGACGGCCGCCGCGCTTCGGGCCAGGCTGGCGAAGTTGCAGACCGATTCACCTGCCATCCCGGTAGCGCAGATCAAGCGTAGCCGCTGGGGACGCGGCAAGGCTGTCGCTCCGCACTGGGTCAGGCCCACGCTCGCTGCAGACGTGGAGTTCGCCGAGTGGACACCTGATGGCCAGGTTCGCGCGGCCTCGTTCAAGGGCTTGCGCAATGAGACGCCGGCAAGCGAGATTCGCAGGGAAGAAGTTGCGCCGGTCGACACCTCGGGGCGACACGGCAGTGTCAAGATCACCCATCCGGATCGATTGATCGATCCATCGAGTGGCATCAAGAAGGTTGATCTCGTGCGGTACTACGAGAGCGTGGCTGACTGGATGCTGCCACATCTCGCGGCGCGCCCGGTTGCGCTGCTGCGCGCACCAGACGGCATTGCGGGCGAGCTCTTCTTCCAGAAGCATGTCGAAGCGACGGCCCTGCCGGGGCTCACCAGGCATCCGGCATCGCTATGGCCCGGCCATGGCGCCTTGCTCAGTGTGGACTCCCCCGAAGCCATCATTGCGGCGGCGCAACTGAACGTCGTCGAGTTTCACACGTGGAATTCGACGGTTTCCCGCCTTGAGTGTCCGGATCGGGTGGTGTTCGATCTCGATCCCGGAGAAGGCGTACCGTGGCAGCACATCCAGGAGGCCGCGCTGCTGGTGCAGACCTTATTGAGTGAACTGGGATTGCGGGCCTGGCTCAAGACCAGCGGGGGTAAGGGCCTGCACCTTGTCGTGCCACTGGCACCCGAACTGGACTATGACACGGTCAAGGACTTCTCACGAGCCGCGGTTCGTCATCTCGCCAGGGCCATTCCGCAACGGTTCGTCGCCAAGTCCGGGGCCGGCAATCGTATCGGCAAGATCTTCGTTGACTATCTGCGCAATGGCATCGGCCATACGACGGCGGCCGCATTCTCCGCGCGGGCGCGGCCTGGCATGGGGGTGTCGATGCCGATATCATGGGAGCAACTGCCGCAGCTCAAGAGTGCAGATCAGTGGAACGTGCGAAACGCCCGTGAACATCTCAGTTTCCAGGCCACGGATCCCTGGAATGACTTCTGGTCAACTCTTCAGTATTTGACCGAAGCGATCGAGCGTCTAAGCTGACGCAGTGATACACCTTCGTTCAGCGACGTGGAGAGCATTATGGGTGCGCGATCGCTTGCCTCGTTATCCCTTTCCCCGTTGTTCCAGCCGCTCTGATTGTTCGCCGTCAGGTATTCGCCAGGATGCGCTACAGGAAGGCAGTCCTTCTGTCAGCGGTGCGGGGCACCCGCGATTGGCGTAAAGACTCAGTGGGCCCATCAATCTTCATCGGGCACCAGCACTCAACGCCCCTTAAAAAGAGGGTGCCGGGCGCAGACTGACAACACGATCCGCTCTGACTGCACCAGGTATTCGTTAAGGGCTGCGGCACACTCCGCGAGCTTGCCTGACTCGAACAGCTGCAGGATGTGCTGGTTCATCTCGACATAAGGGCCATGCAGGAATTCCGGATCCTGCAGCAAGCCGAAAGCCAGGCGCAGTTCGGCCAGCAGGTGGGAGAACATCACGTTCAGCCGCTCGCTGTCCGCCAGTTCCACAATGGCCATGTGGAACTCCATATTGGCAGTCCCCGCACCTTGCCAGTCGCCGCTGTCGCGGCAGCGCAGTCCCATTTCCACAGCTTCGCGCAGGTGCTTTTTGGCCGGATGGCTGGGGTAGGCCTGGGCGATGGCCTGGCACTCGATCAGGCGGCGCACGCGATAGATGTCGATGATGGCCGCGATGCTGGGAATGGCCACCGACACGCCGCGGTTCGGTTCATGCCTCAGCAGGCCTTCCTTGGTCAGCACGCGAAAGGTCTCGCGCAAGGTATTGCGCGAGATCTGCAGGCTTTCGCTTAGTGCGGCTTCCGACAAGCGCTGCCCCGGCGCGAAGTCGCCACGCACGATTCGCTGGCGAATCTGTTCCGTGACCCGCTCGGCCAAATTTCTTACGTCAGTACTAGTTGTCATGTTGGCTTGAATGGGGCTGGCTGGTGCCGGTATGCCCCGTGCCGGGATGTTAGCGCACTTTGTTCAACAATTTGCACAGGATTGGTGCCAGCGACGCCTTCCCCGGCGGCTTAGGTGTATACCACGATCGATCAAGCCGTCATATTGTTCAACAATATTGCCATGGTGGTTGAGTAATACGTGCTGATAGATCAACATGGTATGTATTTTGCTAAACAGCGCTGGGGAGCAGCGGCGCTGGATAGCGTTCTCGCTCGCTACCGGAACATCGTCGCGAAGACCGCGCGACGAGCCTTTTTCCAAGCTTTGTCCTATCCAAAGTGAGCGCAACCATGTGGCTTAAAGAAACAACGCAGGGAGAGCGCAAGACGCTCTTTGCCGCCTTCGTCGGCTACGGGGTCGATGCATTCGACTACATGATCTACACCTTCATGATCCCCACCTTCATCCTGGTGTGGGGCATGACCAAGGCAGAGGCCGGCTATATCGCGACGGGCGCGCTCATCAGCTCGGCGGTCGGCGGCTGGCTGGCCGGCATCCTGGCCGACAAATATGGCCGCGTACGGATCCTGCAGCTGACCGTGCTCTGGTTCAGCTTCTTTACCTTCCTGAGCGGATTCACCCAGTCTCCCGAGCAACTATTCGTGACCCGCATGCTTCAAGGGCTGGGGTTCGGCGGCGAATGGTCGGTCGGTTCGGTGCTGATCGCCGAGATGATCCGTGCCCGCCACCGCGGCAAGGCCGTTGGACTGGTGCAAAGCAGCTGGGCAGTCGGCTGGGGACTTTCGGCGATCGCGTTCTGGGCGGTCTATGCCGCGTTCGAGCAGCAATACGCATGGCGCGTGCTGTTCTGGATCGGCGTGCTGCCGGCGGTCTTTATCCTCTACATCCGCCGCAATATCTCCGAACCCGAGGTGTATCAGGAAACCAGGGCCAAGCTTGCCCGCACCGGGCAGAGCAATAACTTCATGCTGATCTTCAAGCCCGGCGTGCTGCGCGTCACGGTGCTGGCCAGCCTGCTGGCGACCGGCATGCAAGGTGCCTACTACTCGGTGACGACCTGGCTGCCCACCTACCTGAAGATGGAGCGCAATCTCTCCGTGCTCAACACCAGCGGCTACCTGATGGTGCTGATCGCAGGCTCGTTTGCCGGCTACCTGACCAGTGCCTGGCTGTCCGACCACCTGGGGCGCCGGCGTTGCTTCATGCTGTTCGCGGTGAGCGCGGCCATTCTCGTGATCTGCTATACCCAGTTGCCGATCACCGACGCGGCGATGCTGCTGCTGGGCTTCCCCTTGGGTTTCTTCCTGTCGGGCATCTTCTCGGGCATGGGGGCTTACCTGACGGAGCTGTATCCGAGCCATATCCGCGGCTCCGGACAAGGCTTTTCCTACAACTTCGGCCGCGCGGTCGGCTCGGTCTTCCCGGCCATGATCGGGCATATGAGCGCGACGATGTCGCTGGGTGTAGCCATCGGCTATCTCGCCGCGGGCGCCTATGGGCTGGTCGTCATCGCCTGCCTGCTGTTGCCCGAAACACAGGGGCGCGAACTGCTCGGCGAAGCCGAGGTTGGCACTGCAGCACCGGGTGACGCAGCACCTTCGCGGACTGGGGCCTGACACTATGCAAATCGACCTCAATAGCGATCTCGGCGAGAGCTTCGGCGCATGGAGCATGGGCAACGATGCCGCCATGCTGGAGATCGTCAGCAGCGCCAACGTGGCCTGCGGTTTCCATGCCGGCGATCCGGCTGGCATCATGGAAACTCTGCAGGCCGCCACCGCCCGCGGCGTCGCGGTGGGCGCCCATGTTTCCTACCCTGACCTGCAAGGCTTCGGCCGCCGCAACATGGACGTGGCCAGTGCGGACCTGTTTGCCGACGTGATCTACCAGATCAGCGCACTGACGGGAATGGCCGCGACGGTCGGCGCCACCGTGCGCTATGTCAAGCCGCACGGCGCGCTGTACAACACCATCGCCAGCGACGAACGCCAGGCGCGCGACGTCATCACCGCGATCCGTGCGGTGAACCCCGAACTGGCGCTGGTCGCGCTGGCCGGTTCGCCGCTGGTCGGGTGGGCCCGGGACGCAGGCTTGCGCGTCATTGCCGAGGCGTTTGCCGATCGCGCCTACACGCCCGCGGGCACGCTGGTGTCGCGCCGTGAAGAGGGCGCGGTGCTGCACGATGCCGCGGAAGCCGCGCAAAGGATGCTGCGGCTCGTGCGCGAGGGCACGGTGCAGGCTATCGACGGCAGCACGGCCCGCGTCGAGGCGCAATCGATCTGCGTGCACGGCGACAGCGCCGGGGCATTGGAGATGGCGCGTGCGGTGCGCGAGGCGCTGGAGCGCGATGGCGTGGCGATCCGCCCGTTCGCCTGAGTGGGCGCACTGGATTTCAAAGACACTGGAGAATTCTTCATGCAAGACTGCGCACTGGAGCGCGCCCGCATCGCTGCCGTGGCTGCTGCGCGCGAGGCGCGCGCAAGCTATCGCGCCGGCACCGTACAGCCGACCGCTGGCGCTGCCCCGGGCATGACGCAAGCCAACATGATTGCGTTGCCGCGCGACTGGGCCTGGGACTTCCTGTTGTACGCGCAGCGCAACCCCAAGGCCTGCCCCGTGCTCGACGTGATCGAGGCGGGCGCACACCATACCGTGCTGGCCGAAGACGCGGACGTCCGCACCGACATCCCGCTGTATCGCGTATGGCGCGACGGCACGCTGGTGGAGGAGGTGGCGGACGCCACGCCGCTGTGGGCCGAGCACCCAGACCTCGTGACCTTCCTGATCGGCTGCAGCTTCACCTTCGAAACGCCGCTGCAAGAGGCCGGCATCGAGGTGCGGCATATCGCCGACGGCTCCAACGTACCGATGTACCGCACTAATCGCCAGTGCCGCCCCGCCGGCCGGCTGCACGGCGAACTGGTCGTGTCCATGCGGCCCATTCCTGCGCATCGGGTTGCCGATGCGGTTTCCATTACTGGACGCTTCCCGTCGGTGCACGGCTCGCCGGTCCATGTCGGCAACCCGGCCGCGCTGGGCATTGCCGACTTGGCAAAACCCGACTTCGGCGACGCCGTGCGCATCGAGCCGGGCGAAATTCCCGTGTTCTGGGCCTGCGGCGTCACGCCCCAGGCGGCCGTGATGGCTTCCGGCGTGCCGTTTGCCGTGACCCATGCGCCGGGCCACATGTTCATTACCGACGTGCCTGACAGCACGTACCACGTCTAAGACCGCCGGGTCGTTTGCGGAGCTCGTTTTGCGTTTCCTGCCCGTTACCTCGAATGCACTGCTGGTGGAGCTGGCCGACCTAGACCAGACGCTGGCCTTGTTGACCTCGCTGCAGCGCGATCCTCTTCATGGCGTGGCGGAACTGGTGCCCGCCGCGCGCACGATTCTCGTGCACTTCCGCGCGTCGGCCACCAGCGCGGCCGCGCTGGTGCGGGCCATTGCCGCGCGCGACCTGTCGCAGCGCGTCGAGCGCAGCAGCATCCTGGTCGAGATCCCGGTGCGCTATGACGGCGAGGATCTGGCCGAGGTGGCGCAGCTGCTTGGCATCACGCCCGAGGAAGTCGTGCGCCGCCACACCGGCAGCGAATACACCGTGGCTTTCACCGGCTTCGCTCCCGGTTTTGCCTACCTGAGCGGCGGCCATCCCAGCTTCGACGTTCCGCGCCGCAGTACGCCGCGTACGCGCATTCCCGCCGGCGCCGTTGGGCTGGCGGGCACCTTCAGCGGCGTGTATCCGCAAGCCAGCCCCGGCGGCTGGCAGATCATCGGCGTGACACCCATGGCCATGTGGGATTTGGATCGCGAACAGCCTGCGCTGCTGCAGCCCGGCTATCGTGTGCGCTTTGTCGATATCGCCACGCGCGATGGCGTGGTGGATGCGGACGGCGGCATCGCCGCTGACGCGCCGGCGCGCCAGCCGTTGCCGGCAGCCAAGGCGCCCGCTGCCGCGGCGCTGAAAGTGAGCGGCACCGGCTTGCTGACTGTATTCCAGGACTTGGGCCGGCACGGCCAGGCGGGGCAGGGCGTCTCGGCTTCCGGCGCGATGGACCAGGCGTCACTCAAGACCGCCAACCGCCTGGTGGGCAACCGCAGCGATGACGCAGCGCTCGAGACCATCGGTGGCGGCTTGCAGCTGCGGAGCATGGGCGAAACCGTGCTGGCGGTCACCGGCGCCGATGCACCGCTGACGGTGCGCACGGCCGATGGCCGGCAATGGAGCGTCCCGAACCACCAGGCCGTGGCGCTCGCCGATGGCGACACGCTGAGCATCGGCCAGCCGCGCGCCGGGGCGCGCTGCTATGTGGCGGCGCGCGGCGGGTATGCTGTCGCGCCGGTGCTGGGCAGCTACGCCACCGACACCCTGGCCAAGATCGGCCCCGCGCCGCTGGTCGTGGGCGATGTGCTGGACCTGCGACCTGCGCCGGCCGGCGCCATCGTGGGCGCCCCCGAGCAGCCTGCCGCCGACCTGCCCACGGTGGAGCAGGAGGTCGTGCTGGACGTGGTCCTCGGCCCCCGCACCGACTGGTTCACTGCCGAGTCCGTGGCGCGCCTTGCCGCGCAGCGCTGGCAGGTCACCCCCCAATCCAACCGCGTGGGTCTGCGCCTGGCCGGCGAGGTACCGCTGGAGCGCGCCATCACCGGCGAGCTGCCAAGCGAGGGCACAGCCCTCGGCGCGCTGCAGGTGCCGCCCAGCGGCCAGCCCGTCCTGTTCCTGGCCGACCACCCGCTGACCGGCGGCTATCCCGTGATCGGCGCCGTGGCACCCCATCATCTGGATCGTGCCGGCCAGATTCCGGTAGGCGCCTGGCTGCGCTTCAACCCGATCGGCGCCTTTCAAGAACTGAAACCGTCTGCCGCCTGAGCGCGCACACGCACCAACAGAGATTTGCCATGAAAAAAGTCCTGATTGCAAACCGTGGCGAGATCGCCGTTCGCATCATCCGCGCTTGCGCCGACTATGGCGTGGCGTCGGTGGCCGTGTATGCCAATGCCGATATCGACGCGATGCACGCGCGCCTGGCTGATGAAGCCTACGGCCTCGACGGTGATCGTCCGGCGGACACCTACCTGAACATCCCCAAGCTGCTCGATATCGCTCGCCGCAGCGGGGCCGATGCCGTGCATCCGGGCTATGGATTCCTGTCGGAGAGCGAAGGCTTTGCCCGGGCGGTGATCGATGCCGGCCTGACCTGGATCGGGCCGTCACCGGAGACGATCGCCCGGCTCGGCGACAAGGTGGAAGCGCGCAAGATCGCCTTGCAGGTGGGCGCTCCGCTGGTGGCCGGCACGGCCGATCCGGTGGCCCACGCCAACGAGGTGCTGGCCTTTGCCGAGCAGCACGGCCTGCCGATCATCATCAAGGCGGCCTTCGGCGGCGGCGGCCGCGGCATGAAGATCGCCTGGCGTATGGATGAGGTCGAAGAGTTGTACGCGTCCGCCGTGCGCGAGGCGGTCACCGCCTTTGGCCGCGGCGAGTGCTTCGTCGAGCAGTTCCTTGACAAGCCGCGCCATATCGAAGCGCAGGTACTGGCCGACCAGCATGGCAATGTGGTGGTGCTGGGCACGCGCGACTGCTCGCTGCAGCGCCGCAACCAGAAGCTGGTGGAAGAAGCCCCGGCGCCGTTCCTGAGCGACGCGCAGCGCGCGCGCATCCACGCCGCCGCCCGCGATATCTGCGCCGCTGCCGGCTACATCAGCGCCGGCACTGTCGAATTCCTGCTCAGCGCCGGCGGCGCGATTTCGTTCCTGGAGGTCAATACCCGCCTGCAGGTCGAGCACCCCGTGACCGAGCAGACTACCGGGGTCGACCTGGTGGTCGAGCAGCTGCGCGTGGCCGACGGCCTGCCATTGTCGATCACCGAAACACCCGCGCCGCTGGGCCATTCGATCGAGTTCCGCATCAATGCAGAGGACGTGGGGCGCGGCTTCCTGCCGACCCCCGGCCCGGTGCAGCGCTTCGATGCCCCATCGGGGCCCGGCGTGCGCGTCGATTCGGGCGTGCAGTCGGGCTCGGTGGTGCCAGGCACGTTCGACTCGCTGATGGCCAAGCTCATCGTGACCGGCGCCACGCGTGAACAGGCGCTGGCGCGCGCGCGCCGCGCACTGCGCGAATTCCGCATTGAAGGCGTGGCCTCGGTGCTGCCGTTCCACCGCGCCGTGATCGACCACGCCGATTTCCTTGGCGCGAATGGCTTCAAGGTTCACACACGATGGATCGAGTCTGACTTCGCCGAGCCGCTCGCGGCGGCTGCCCGCGCCGAGCCGCAGCACGACAGCAGCCTGCTGCGTACCGCCATCGAGATCGATGGCCGCCGCGTGGTGCTCGGCCTGCCGGCGCAACTGCTGCGGGGCCTGGCTGACGCGCCGGCATCCGACAGCCCTGCAGCGCCGGCGCAGGCAACCGCCACCGACGCCGCCGACCTGCCGTCTCCTATCGCCGGCACCGTGCAGGCCTGGAAAGTCGGGGAGGGCGACGACGTCAAGGAAGGCGAACTGATCGCCGTGATGGAGGCGATGAAGATGGAAATGCAAGTACACGCCCATCGCGACGGCCGCGTGACCTGGCAGGCGCCGTCCGGCGTCTTCCTCGCGGCGGGCGCGCGGCTGGCGAGCATTGAGTGAATTCCTTCAGGGAGTCAGTGCCGGAACCGGGGAAAGGAACTGACTCCACCGCAGGAAGACAACCGCGAAGCGGTCAGCCTACACCTCCCAGGAACGCTGGTACGGAGCAGTGCTCAGGCGAGTGCAAGCCCCGCGTGCGCCAGCAACCGGCGAAACACGTCCAGGCGTGCATCGCCGGTTTCCGCCAGCCGGTCGCAGACATGGAGGTGTTCGGGCATATCGCTGTGTCCACGCAGCGCATCTCTGCATTCCCGCTCGGAGATCTCCAAGTGGACGCCCGTGAGCACAGCGCGGCCCTTGCCAACGCGTGAACTGACGATGGCGGGCGGCGTGCCGTCGATAGCCGCATAGACGGCCAGTACCTCCGTGTCAGTGCCGGGCGCATCGCCGAAGTCAAAACGGCAGCCGCCATGGTAGTGCGTATAGAACGATACCGGGACATCGGTCAGGCGATCCGTGGTCCGAAGTTCTACCGCTGCCGTGGTGCGCGGCGTGCCGTCATAGAGCACGCCGCCGGTAAGTTCGGGCAGCGATCCCACTGCCACCGCATCGACAAAGCTTAGTTCGCGTGTGCCGCAGATTGCGCCCTTGGTGCCGGCATGAAACGCCAGTTCCCGACACGCGTAGTACGCGCCTGCGCAAATCCCGAGGTAGACGCCGCCCTGCTCGACGAAATGCCGGATGCGCGCGTTCGGGGCGCCGTTCAGCAATGCGCAATAGGGAAGGTCGGCGCCGCCGGGCATGACAAACAGCACCGCCTCATCGAACAAGGTGGCGTCATGCCGGATGTCGTCTGCCATTACCGCGCGGATCTCGTAGATGCCCGCAGGGAGTTGATGCCCGATGGTTCGCATCATGCATGCGGTCCACTCGGATGCGCCGGCGTCGACATAGGTCAGGATCTGTGGTTTTTGCATGCTGGCATCCGTTTTCGTGTCCTTAACCGCTAGGCCAAATTTCCCAAACACGAGGCAAGCCAGAAGTGCAGCAACTGCCAATTGTTTCAAGGAAAGGCCCGCGACGCGTGGGGACCCTGCCCCATCTACGGTGGTAAGCAGGTCGCGGCAAATGGTTGGTGCAACTCTTATGTGAAAATGGCCTGAGAAATCTAAGACGCGTCCCCCTCTGAGCGCGCGATCTCACATGAAAGGAGACAGCAATGAAAAAGCTAGCCTTCCTCGCCGCCCTTTCGCTAACAGCCGTTGCGGCTTGGGCCCAGGGCGGTCGCTACGGTTCCCCTCCAACACCTGGGACTGACACTGGCAGGCGCGCGGAGCCGTCTGTGCAGGGCGCCAGCGGTGCCTCCGGCGAGAGTGCCAAAAAGGACAAGAGCGAAGCGCACGGCAAGGTTGACCGCAATAAGGGGAGTGCCGGCGGCCAAGGCGCTTCCGCCGCGGCAACGCATAGCCATCCTGCGTCGGCGTCCAAAAGCCAGCCCTGCGTTGGGCCTGAGCTAAAGTCGAAACTGGTGTCCGGGCGGGGAATTTGAGGCGCAGGGTAGGGGGGCACGCCAAAATACGGGTAATCCGCTATCCAAGCCCGCCTTCCCGCGCCCTCGGTGTTGACCTCGTTTTGTGAGCGTGGCCTTAGTGCAAACTATTTGTGCCTGACGGACGTAGACAAGCTGTCGATAACTGCCCTGGCCGAAGCTAGTGCCAGGTCGATGGCGGCGTGCGGTGTGAGCGCATGATGCGGCAGAAGCGGTGGCACCACCCTCAGTGAGCCACTGCCCATGCTGACCTGAGTAACGGTCGCTGTTGCGAGGAAGGTTGGCTGTGCCGCGCCGGCGCCGAGGGCATCGTCGGATGAGCGGCGTACACTTGCCGACACCTTGAAGCCCTTATAGATCGAGTTATTCCGAGACATGTTGGTCTCCTTTCAGCAACCAGCATACGCTGTTCGCTGCCCGGCGTCCGATTTTCAATAGCATTGGAACGCGAAACGCAGGTGCCGTCGTCTGCGCGCGCAGCTAGCAAGACATTTGGCGAGTACCGCAGCAAAAGCCTTGCTACGCGAGTGGTGTACTACGTGATGCCTGGCGACCGAGTCTTCCCCCAAGGGATACGACCAAGCCATCCGGATGCTGTCGAGCGAGTACTTCTGCAGATTGTCGAGTCGTGGTGATGTTGCCATCCGGATCGGCCGTGGTGCCGCGCACGATGGCGACGTTGATCGGGAAGGCCTTTAAGAACAGATAGTCCTGGTCGCCGATATGGCATCAGCTCGACCAGGTCCTCGGTGGTGCGTTCGTTCAGCTTGCCGCTGCCAAAACGCGGATCGACGAAAGTTCCCAGTCCGACCCGCGACAGATCGGTAGCGCGTGGCGCCGCGGGCGTGGGTCGGTGCAGTCAAGTGACAAAAGAGGCTCTTTTCAATCCTTTTCAAAAACGCTTGCAAGCCAGCAACGGAGGCATTATGATTCGCCCCCCGTTCGCAAAGCACCGCGCAACGGAGGTGGGGGAAAGGCTTCCAAGGATTAACTCGAAAGAGTGTGCTTTCCAGAATAAAGAATTTCTCGAAAATGATTGATTAATCGCAGAAACTTCTTTATAGTCTCGCTTCTTCGCTGCAAACGCAGCAACGCAAACGGCAAAGCCGGATGCGAGCCCGATAGGGCAGTTCTTTAACAAACAAACACCGATAAGTGTGGGCGCTTGATAACGGATGCGGAAGACTTCGGTCTTTTAGCTTTACAAGTTATAAAGTGCTCGCACAGTAAAACGTGACTGGATCTTCGGATCTGGTCAGTCAGTTTTCTGAGAGTGAGCGACCGCTCGAAAGAGCGAGGGCCCGCGAGGGTCCACACAGAGATTGAACTGAAGAGTTTGATCCTGGCTCAGATTGAACGCTGGCGGCATGCCTTACACATGCAAGTCGAACGGCAGCACGGGCTTCGGCCTGGTGGCGAGTGGCGAACGGGTGAGTAATACATCGGAACGTGCCCTGTAGTGGGGGATAACTAGTCGAAAGATTAGCTAATACCGCATACGACCTGAGGGTGAAAGCGGGGGACCGCAAGGCCTCGCGCTACAGGAGCGGCCGATGTCTGATTAGCTAGTTGGTGGGGTAAGAGCCTACCAAGGCGACGATCAGTAGCTGGTCTGAGAGGACGATCAGCCACACTGGGACTGAGACACGGCCCAGACTCCTACGGGAGGCAGCAGTGGGGAATTTTGGACAATGGGGGCAACCCTGATCCAGCAATGCCGCGTGTGTGAAGAAGGCCTTCGGGTTGTAAAGCACTTTTGTCCGGAAAGAAATGGCCTGGGTGAATACCCCGGGTCGATGACGGTACCGGAAGAATAAGCACCGGCTAACTACGTGCCAGCAGCCGCGGTAATACGTAGGGTGCGAGCGTTAATCGGAATTACTGGGCGTAAAGCGTGCGCAGGCGGTTTTGTAAGACAGGCGTGAAATCCCCGAGCTTAACTTGGGAATGGCGCTTGTGACTGCAAGGCTAGAGTATGTCAGAGGGGGGTAGAATTCCACGTGTAGCAGTGAAATGCGTAGAGATGTGGAGGAATACCGATGGCGAAGGCAGCCCCCTGGGACGTCACTGACGCTCATGCACGAAAGCGTGGGGAGCAAACAGGATTAGATACCCTGGTAGTCCACGCCCTAAACGATGTCAACTAGTTGTTGGGGATTCATTTCTTCAGTAACGTAGCTAACGCGTGAAGTTGACCGCCTGGGGAGTACGGTCGCAAGATTAAAACTCAAAGGAATTGACGGGGACCCGCACAAGCGGTGGATGATGTGGATTAATTCGATGCAACGCGAAAAACCTTACCTACCCTTGACATGCCACTAACGAAGCAGAGATGCATCAGGTGCCCGAAAGGGAAAGTGGACACAGGTGCTGCATGGCTGTCGTCAGCTCGTGTCGTGAGATGTTGGGTTAAGTCCCGCAACGAGCGCAACCCTTGTCTCTAGTTGCTACGCAAGAGCACTCTAGAGAGACTGCCGGTGACAAACCGGAGGAAGGTGGGGATGACGTCAAGTCCTCATGGCCCTTATGGGTAGGGCTTCACACGTCATACAATGGTGCGTACAGAGGGTTGCCAACCCGCGAGGGGGAGCTAATCCCAGAAAACGCATCGTAGTCCGGATCGTAGTCTGCAACTCGACTACGTGAAGCTGGAATCGCTAGTAATCGCGGATCAGCATGCCGCGGTGAATACGTTCCCGGGTCTTGTACACACCGCCCGTCACACCATGGGAGTGGGTTTTGCCAGAAGTAGTTAGCCTAACCGCAAGGAGGGCGATTACCACGGCAGGGTTCATGACTGGGGTGAAGTCGTAACAAGGTAGCCGTATCGGAAGGTGCGGCTGGATCACCTCCTTTCAGAGCGTGCATCTGAAGTCGAGCGTTCACACTTATCGGTGGTTTGTGGTTAAGGCCAGGATGGTTGGCCAAATGCAAGCGCTTAGTCTTGAGCGTTTGCATTTGGCATTGCCAAGCGATCTAACGATCGGCTGTTCTTTAAAAATATGGGATGTAGTAAAGGTGTCGTGAAGCCTTGATGAGAGGCTGCAGTACAAAACACGATACCGGGTTGTGATTGTATCAACCAAAATGTATTGAAGTGATCGAAAGATGACTTGGAATACGGCACAAATGCGAGAACTCATCCTGTAGCGACTAGTTTCGAGCGATCGAGACACACTCGTTATAGGGTCAAGCGAACAAGTGCATGTGGTGGATGCCTTGGCGATCACAGGCGATGAAGGACGCGGTAGCCTGCGAAAAGCTTCGGGGAGCTGGCAAACAAGCTTTGATCCGGAGATGTCCGAATGGGGAAACCCGGCCCGTATGGGTCATCCGTAACTGAATCCATAGGTTACGGAAGCGAACGCGGCGAACTGAAACATCTAAGTAGCTGCAGGAACAGAAATCAACCGAGATTCCCAAAGTAGTGGCGAACGAAATGGGAAGAGCCTTGTACTCTTTAGCAGCATTGTTAGCAGAACGGGATGGAAAGCCCGGCCATAGCAGGTGATAGCCCTGTATGCGAAAACAGCGTTGTGGAACTAGGTGTACGACAAGTAGGGCGGGACACGTGAAATCCTGTCTGAAGATGGGGGGACCATCCTCCAAGGCTAAATACTCGTGATCGACCGATAGTGAACCAGTACCGTGAGGGAAAGGCGAAAAGAACCCCGGGAGGGGAGTGAAATAGATCCTGAAACCGCATGCATACAAACAGTCGGAGCCCCGCTTTAAGCGCTTTCGGCGAGCCTCACGCAGTGAGGCTCGTCAAAAGATTCCAGTGTGAAATAGCACCACTGGCGCGCAAAGCGGTTTAAGCGCGAGAGCGCTTAAAGCGGGGTGACGGCGTACCTTTTGTATAATGGGTCAGCGACTTACATTCAGTGGCAAGCTTAACCGATTAGGGAAGGCGTAGCGAAAGCGAGTCCGAACAGGGCGTTGAGTCGCTGGGTGTAGACCCGAAACCAGATGATCTATCCATGGCCAGGTTGAAGGTGCGGTAACACGTACTGGAGGACCGAACCCACTAACGTTGAAAAGTTAGGGGATGAGCTGTGGATAGGGGTGAAAGGCTAAACAAATCTGGAAATAGCTGGTTCTCTCCGAAAACTATTTAGGTAGTGCCTCGTGTCTCACCTTCGGGGGTAGAGCACTGTCATGGTTGGGGGGTCTATTGCTGATTACCCCGCCATAGCAAACTCCGAATACCGAAGAGTGCAATCACGGGAGACAGACATCGGGTGCTAACGTCCGGTGTCAAGAGGGAAACAACCCAGACCGCCAGCTAAGGTCCCCAAATATGGCTAAGTGGGAAACGAAGTGGGAAGGCTAAAACAGTCAGGAGGTTGGCTTAGAAGCAGCCACCCTTTAAAGAAAGCGTAATAGCTCACTGATCGAGTCGTCCTGCGCGGAAGATGTAACGGGGCTAAGCCATATACCGAAGCTGCGGACGCACGCAAGTGCGTGGTAGGAGAGCGTTCTGTAAGCCTGTGAAGGTGTCTTGTAAAGGATGCTGGAGGTATCAGAAGTGCGAATGCTGACATGAGTAGCGATAAAGGGGGTGAAAGGCCCCCTCGCCGTAAGCCCAAGGTTTCCTACGCAACGTTCATCGGCGTAGGGTGAGTCGGCCCCTAAGGCGAGGCAGAGATGCGTAGCTGATGGGAAGCAGGTTAATATTCCTGCACCGTCGTATGATGCGATGGGGGGACGGATCGCGGAAGGTTGTCCGGGTGTTGGAAGTCCCGGTCCCTGCATTGGAGAAGGCGCTCAGGCAAATCCGGGCGCGGAATTCAAGGATGCGGGGCGAGCGGCCTAGTGCTGCGAAGCAATTGGAAGTGGTTCCAAGAAAAGCCTCTAAGCTTCAGTCATACGAGACCGTACCGCAAACCGACACAGGTGGGCGAGATGAGTATTCTAAGGCGCTTGAGAGAACTCGGGAGAAGGAACTCGGCAAATTGGTACCGTAACTTCGGGATAAGGTACGCCCTGGTAGCTTGACTGGCCTGCGCCAGAAGGGTGACGGGGTTGCAATAAAATGGTGGCTGCGACTGTTTAATAAAAACACAGCACTCTGCAAACACGAAAGTGGACGTATAGGGTGTGACGCCTGCCCGGTGCCGGAAGATTAAATGATGGGGTGCAAGCTCTTGATTGAAGTCCCGGTAAACGGCGGCCGTAACTATAACGGTCCTAAGGTAGCGAAATTCCTTGTCGGGTAAGTTCCGACCTGCACGAATGGCGTAACGATGGCCACACTGTCTCCTCCCGAGACTCAGCGAAGTTGAAGTGTTTGTGATGATGCAATCTCCCCGCGGCTAGACGGAAAGACCCCATGAACCTTTACTGTAGCTTTGCATTGGACTTTGAACCGATCTGTGTAGGATAGGTGGGAGGCTTTGAAGCGTGGACGCTAGTCTGCGTGGAGCCGTCCTTGAAATACCACCCTGGTTTGTTTGAGGTTCTAACCTTGACCCGTGAATCCGGGTCGGGGACAGTGCATGGTAGGCAGTTTGACTGGGGCGGTCTCCTCCCAAAGTGTAACGGAGGAGTTCGAAGGTACGCTTGGTACGGTCGGACATCGTACCTAAAGTGCAATGGCAAAAGCGTGCTTAACTGCGAGACCGACAAGTCGAGCAGGTGCGAAAGCAGGACATAGTGATCCGGTGGTTCTGAATGGAAGGGCCATCGCTCAACGGATAAAAGGTACTCTGGGGATAACAGGCTGATACCGCCCAAGAGTTCATATCGACGGCGGTGTTTGGCACCTCGATGTCGGCTCATCTCATCCTGGGGCTGTAGCCGGTCCCAAGGGTATGGCTGTTCGCCATTTAAAGAGGTACGTGAGCTGGGTTTAAAACGTCGTGAGACAGTTTGGTCCCTATCTGCCGTGGGCGTTGGAATCTTGACGGGGGCTGCTCCTAGTACGAGAGGACCGGAGTGGACGTACCGCTGGTGTACCTGTTGTCTCGCCAGAGGCATCGCAGGGTAGCTATGTACGGAAGAGATAACCGCTGAAAGCATCTAAGCGGGAAACTCGCCTGAAGATGAGGATTCCCTGGAGCCCTGAGCTCCTTGAAGGGTCGTTCGAGACCAGGACGTTGATAGGCTGGGTGTGGAAGCGCAGTAATGCGTTAAGCTAACCAGTACTAATTGCCCGTAAGGCTTGATCCTATAACCAGTGTGTTTTGCCTGGTGTGTGTGATCGCAACTGTGCCCAAACAGTTGACACAATACGCACAACCCCAACTACATCCCTATTCGCAGCGTTGACCTCAACCTCAGCGCTGCAACCCCTTATGCCTGGTGACCATAGCGAGTTGGAACCACCCCTTCCCATCCCGAACAGGTCCGTGAAACGACTCCGCGCCGATGATAGTGCGGATTACCCGTGTGAAAGTAGGTCATCGCCAGGCTCTTATACCGCAGAACCCCTCGACAGCTGACGCTGCGAGGGGTTTTGTCTTTGGTGGTGCGGCTGAAAAGCAGGGCAGCGAGCTTCGCGCCAGCGCGCCGTAGCGACTCTGCCCTGAATCAACCAAGGCGCGGGGAGGGCGGGCGCGCTCTCGTCCTTATCCCAATGGCACGGTTTGCTGGCCGAACTGCAACTCCCAGAGCGTCAGGGCGCGCAGCTATCCCTTGGGCCGATCCCTGGCAGCTGTGTCTATGTCCGGCCGCTGTTCTTCCTCACGAGCATTTGCAACGGCATCCCGCAGGTTTGCTCGCAGCATCTCAATGCCGCCCACATAGCCCCCAAGTGCGTCGGTCGCTCGCGCTTCGATTTCATCAGCCGACGTCAGTCCCGCCGCCACCAAAGCCCGTATGTCTTCGCGATCGTTATCGGCCAACCGGGCGATATTGCTCACCGCGAGATCTGTCGGTGAAAGTACTCGGACTCGGATCTGCTCGAGGCCCAGGTCCACTGGAATGGAGTCCTCCTGGTAATCCTCATGCATCAGCGCAAAGGTCGGGTTGTAGTTAGTGTCCAGGTAGATGACCTGCGGGGTTCCATCTTCCAACTCCACCTCGACCAGCAGGTCCTGCGGCAGCATCACTCGGCCGGCGAATTCAGCGCCGACATCTGTCGTGACGCGGCTCGCGGTGTAGAGGTGCACGGCCATTCCGCCCGCAAGGTACACCGTCAACGGCGTCCGTAGCGATAACCGCCGTTCCAACTGTGTCAGCAGTTCGCGAAGGCCTTCGGCCAGCGCCGTGTGGGTGTGGAAGTGAGTTTCGGGCACCATCTCACCGAGGGCGAGGGCGTAGCTGCATCGTCAGCATGTCACGCAGCCGTGGCAAGCCAAGAACCCAGCCCTTCCGCACGACATCCGCAGCGGGTACTAGCTCGGCGGGATGTTGTCGGAAGTAGCGGTCACTGGCCCGCATCAACCGGGCGGACTCAACTGGGAAGCGCGGTCGCAAAACCATTGCAGCCAGGCGGAAGACGTTGGCCTCGCGTTGATCCAAGGGATCAGAGATCTCGTCCCGCGCCCCCGCCGTGCAGCGGTCCAACAGGTTTCGCTCGTCGTCCCTCGAATTCATAACGTACTCCCAAGGCGCGGGGCTAGTGTGCGCCAGTTCAACTTTAACGGTTTCTGAGCTGCTGCTCAAACAGTCCGCGCGTCTCTTACAACACTTGCCGGTGAGCTTAATAACTTGGCGGACAGACGGAAAGCCGCCAGCATGCCAGCCTTGGCTAGGGGTACGACATTTCTATTTGGCTCAAGTACGACATTACTATTTGGCCCTAACAAACAGTGTCCAGCGAAACAAACAGATTTCGCATTCTTGGCACCTACGGCCTAGCGTTGCGTTGGTTCGGGTGTTCAGTTTTTGTTGTATCTCAGGCGGAAGGCGGCCGAGTGATCCACAGGGCAGCCCACTTTTTTGGCTGGCATGTGTTGCGTGCTCGTGGCACCGGTCTTCGTTGCGTTGAGTTTGGTGTGGAGGCGCAACGGAAGGAACGCCAGGCCGGGAGTTTGACGACTGCGGTGTTGCGTGTTGCGCACTAAGGCGTGGGACTACGATCGCGTCTTTGGTTTGACACCCAGTTCCCACAGCACGTCGATGTTGCGCAGATATATGGAGACGTTCTCGGCCGAACTGTGGATGATCGAGTGCTCGCGCCCATCGACGGAGTCAACTTTTGCCGTCCACGGATCTTCCAGGCACTGGCAGACATCCTCGATATCGTCGCGATACTGCTGTAGCGCCTTCGGGGTCCAGGTCCGCATTGCATCTGGAGCCAACAACACAGAGAGCGTACCCTTGCGCTCCCCGATATACCGCACAGGGGAGAGCAGGCCGCCGACGTAAAGCATCATGAGCGCGTCGATGACGCGATCGTCATGGTCCTCGTCCCAGATGACCGCGAGGTCAAGGAATGCACAGCGATCGAGCCGGTTCAGAAGCTCGTCATGCCAGACCGGCGCCCGGAGGATGGAGTAATGTGTTCCCCGGCCGAGGTTGCCCACTGGGCGAGTTTCGTCATGCAGGGTCTGGAAGAAGGGGCAATAGGACATGAACGCTCCTTTCGGGAGAGAGACGGCTTCCGCCGCGGAACCGCAGCCATTTCGTGGCTGCGAGCATCAATGCAGACAGTATCACGCCGGATGGCATTCATCGTCGCCGTGCCTTATTTCCGGTGTTTAAGATTCTCCGGCATCGGGACGATTGCCGCTTCGGGTATGGCGCCAAGTTCTGCAAGCTTGTCCCGGGCGTCGCGATACTGTTCGTAGAATCTGGCCCACTTGCTGAATCCGCCCAGTTCACCAACTGCACGTAGCATAGCGAGGTGGGAAGCCGTCAGCAATTGCACGGTGGCTTCAAGCTCCGCAATCCGGAGGTCCTTGTCGGCAAGCGTCGCAACCATGTCAGCGCCAGATCGCTTGGTAGCGCGGCCACGCCAGCGCCGGTATTCCGCTTGGCGGCGCTGATACTCGGCAAGCAGCCTGCGGCGTGACTCGCTGCGGGTGATCGACGACGCTGCCCTGATGGACGGATGCAGCCGGGCGACCGCGCGCGCCGTGATGTCCTCGTCGTTGGTCAGCAACACCTCGAGGATCTCACGCATTTGCCCGTCATCGGCCGACGACGCTTCATTGGCTTTATTCATCATGTACTCCCCGTCGCCGGGGCAAGGAGAGGTCAATGCCATCGGGGAAGGGACGCTTGCCCGGCTGCGTTTGGAGCAGCCCTTGCACCCCAGCCAGCCGCTTTTCCGCGTGGTCGAGCTGGTTTTGCCAACCAATGCTGGTCGATGGGCGGGCCTTGATCGTTTCCACGGCGAGCTTGAGCTGGCCCTCGAGCCGAATCAGGTTCCGCCTGTGCTCCGGCAGGTCAGTGGCCGAGAGGTGGCGACAGTCGGCGAAGCACTCCAGATGCTTGGCGCACGGATCGACCGTGAATGAGTTCAGGCAGTGCCCATAAGGGGTGGCATGGAATCCGTCCGCTTCGGCACGCAGGTACTCGTATGCGGCCGCGTCGCCCTCCGTTTTCTGGATGCGCCGGAAGGCATCGACGATCGGACCGCTTGCCTTGCCACCCTTGATGAGCCGGGCAACCGTGACGGCTTTTTCGCCGAGCAGGATCTCGACATCCTGTGGAATTTCGATCTGATCAAGATCCTCCGCCAGGCTGCGATGGTCGTATTCATAGCTTTGTGCAACGCTGCGCCGGTTGAAGCGCTTTGAGATGATCGTGTCGGCAACGCCAAGCCGGAACAGCTCAGTGTTCTGCAAATGGCGCAGCATGTGTGCCTCGATCTTCAAGGCCCGGTCTTCGTCGGTCTGTCCGTACTTTTCAAACAGCGTCGGCAGGTGCTTCGCGTCACCCAGCGACTGTCCGATGAACGTAGGGTCTGGCCGGTTGACCGCCATGTAGCGGGTCACATCGCAAAGCCCATCGTTGCGTTCCTCGGCCACCGACCGTTTGGGCTGCACGAACAGCAACTCCCAGGGCTCAACGAATCCCGTGGCCAGCGGAAGCCGCATGGTGTCGGATACCTTCGTTGGCGTCGTGAACCGGATATATTCCTCGAGCTCGCCAACGTGTAAGTATGCAGCGTGCCACTCCATCCGCTTTCCAAGGCCGATCGGCGAGCCATCAGCATATCGGAAGCGCATGCTGGTCTTGCCTTCACGCATCGCCTTCACCAGACGATTTCCAAACACGTAAACAGCCATGTCGAGGGTCAGGGCGCCATTCCGCCACAGCGCACACTGGTGGTCATGCAGTTCATCAAACACTGACGGATCGAGGCCATCGCGGTAGCGTTTTATGAACGGATCTCGCTCAATGCCTAGCCAGAATGGGTTGCCTGCCAGGCGGGTGTAAAGCTCGATGACAGGTACGAGTCTGTCGACCGGATACCATGGCAACAGTCGCTCCGTCTCACATTGCAGTTTCAGCGTCGCGCGGAGGGGTTCTGTGAGCTTGGCTACCCGGTCAAGTGTCTCTGTCAGCAACGCCCGGAACATTTCCGGGACCGGCTGGGCGCCTTCAAACAGGACGCGACTGTCCGCTTCAGCGTCCTGCTGCTTTTCCGCAAAGTGGCGCACCATCAAGGATGTCGAGATGCCACCGGACTCACCGGCTGGACGACCCTTCGAGTCCAGATACGTCCGCTCACGCTTCCATCGAGCGGCAGCAACGCAACTTCCCCTGCACGCATGCCGGTCACGATCAGAGTGCGCACTGCAGCGAACCGCAGCTCGTCCATGAACGTGCGTGGCCGTTCGGTCATCACGATGCGGGTCAGCTCCCAGAACGCCCGGCGTTCAGGCAGGCGTTCGCCGCGCTTGCGAGCCTCCAGGTCGGCCCGCAATTCCTCCTGCGACCAGGTATGCTTTGCCTTGTTCGTACCGTTTGCTTGCATGCGCGGGACAGCTAGCGATGGGTACAATGGGCCTGCATCGCAAATGTGCTGAGCATCAAACACTGTCTTGACGATGCCGACCACCTGATCCCCCAGCTTGCCGGTCGCCTGGCATGCTGTTGCAATACGAATAGCCGCACGCAGATCATCGGCGGTCAGTTGCCACGGGGCCTTGTCCACGCACGTGGCGATCACCCGCAGCGGACGCGCGATACTATGTGCCACATACCGCGTGGTGTTACGCCTGAACAGCAACTGTTCAGCCACCGCTGCCTTAATCAGGTCTTGCCACGAGACAGCCAGCGCTCGCCGGGGCAGTGGCATCAGGCCACGCTCGACGCGCTCTGCATTGACGATAGCCAGCGCCTTCGCCTCAGCGCCGAGATCTCGCAGGTAGTGGTTTGGGGGTGGCACGTCACAGGTAACCGCCGTCAGATTCCAGCCGACACCGTCACGAGCAGCGCCTGCCTCGTCCAGAGGTATGTCCCATTGCAGGCCCTTTTCACCGACGAGTGCCTTGCCCAACTCGATGAAGGCAGAGTAGTGTGGGTTCATCGGCGCTCGCCTTCCAACTCGTCAATGACCGCCTGTATTTCGGCGATCGTGCGCTGCAGTTGCAGGTAGGCCGGCGATCGGGCATCACCACGGGAACTCAGCTCGAAGAGCGAGACCACTTCACGCATTGCGGCCAATACACTCTCGTGCATCGTTTTGTCGTGCAAAGGCATGAACTTCCTGCACCCATAGCACGACGTCACCGGATTGTAGGGGCAGGCTGGTTGCCCTGACGTGCAGCCGCCGATGCCGGCGATCGGGATGCCGTGAGGCACGCCGGCGATCTGCTGTTCTCCCTTGAGCTGGGCGAGCTCTTCCGGGGAGATGAACCGATCGTGCGCGATCTTTGCCACCCGCCGGTATATCTCTGACGCGCCGAGTGCCCGGTTGACCCGTTCCGCGTGAGAGGCTGACGCCGCAAAGTACACCAGCCCCGTCCGTACATCGGAATGCCCCATGAACTCGGCCAGTTCTTCGTGGCTTGCACCAGCGTCAACGAGGCGTTGGGCTGCCGTATGGCGAAGGTCCATCGCGCAAGCGTCATCCCCGATGAGGCGTTCCACGCAGCGGGCGATGCGAGAGCCGGCTTCATGATTGGATCTGACGTCGAAGACGCGATCACTCGCGTCGCCACCGTGCAAATCTGCATATGCCACCAGGGCCGTGAACAGCACCGCCCACTCCTGTTTCACACGACGGACCATCGGCCTTTTGCGAAGCCTTCCCCGTTGCTTGACCATGACGAACGTGAGGTGAACGGCCGGCTCGCC
The DNA here is from genome assembly GCA_050987995.1 of Ralstonia pickettii. GTDB lineage: Bacteria > Pseudomonadota > Gammaproteobacteria > Burkholderiales > Burkholderiaceae > Cupriavidus > Cupriavidus pickettii_B. The sequence continues at coordinate 2,229,345 of CP158803.1, read as the reverse complement.
GCGGGGTTCTGGCTGCCAGACCCGTACATCACGCCTCGTCAGCATCGCGACCTGAATGGGGCGCATGGCGAACTGATAGGAACAGAGCACCATCGCGGCCTCGCAAAGCTCGTCATGCACGACGCCTGACCAACCTCGGGTCCTCACCAGGTCCGATGTTTCGTCCAGATAGCGAACGATCACGGCTTCTTCATCAGCGCTCAGGAAGACATCCCCGGACCGCACACCGGTGTATGAGTCCGACGCGGGGCCGGGCAGGGCAGCGCTGACATAGGTCAGATACGACTCGGACCACCCGTGCAGGCGATGCCTGCATAGCAGCCGCAGGACCGCCTTAACGAATCGATAGGCATGAACCGGCAACTGACGAGCGCGCAGCGCCATCCATATCATTGAGATGCGAGTTGGGCCGGCTGCAACAACGCGGTCGACGTCATGCACCTCGAGATGCATTGCTGCGGCCAATACATTGAAGCAGGTCGAGATATGCACGTCTTCGCCCAGCAGGAAGACCAGTAGATGCTTCTGCAGAGCGCCGTAGACGGCAGGATACCGGCCAAAGTCGAGCCGGCCCATCCGACCATTGAGGTGAAGTCCGAAGACCTCTGTCTGACCGACTGCCGGGATGGAGCGGAGTTTGTCGTCGAAGTCGTCGTAGTAGCGTACAACGGGCGGTAGCTCCGGCAACGACGCCACCATGCTTTCGAGCACCGATGGCCCGGCTTGCCCACGAAGCCGGGATGGGAAGGCCTCCAGCATGATCAGCGTCCCTGCGGCAGCGCGCGCAGCAAGGCCACACGATCGTCGAACGCGTCGTTCCATACGCTCGCGAGTCGGCCTTCAAAGACAGCCCTGGCATAGCGCGAGGGCATGTCCGACTCTTTCGACCATCCGAAGAATGTACGCAGTTTCTGCAGCGCTTCGGGCATCGAGTCGCCTCGCTCCAGCAACTGGTGAAGCCTCAATACGGCGCTGGTATGCCGGAGGTCGTGGCAGGTGACCGACTTCTTTTCGGTGCGGTCATGCAGTTCCTGCAGCGCATCCGTAGGCAACGCTTTCGATATCGTTGTAAAGATTTTCGTCAACGACTCTGTGGAAAGAGGGCCGCCAGTCTGGGCGCTTAACATGAACGAATGCGAAGGCCGGCCCCGATAATTGTCGACATAGCACTGCACCAGGCCCGCCGTTGCGTCGCTGACGGGAATTTGCCTGACCGAATGGCGCGTTTTGATGCTGGGTTTCGAGTAACGGCTGTCGCTGCCAGCTTCTTCATACTCGTTTTGCCGGACGTTCAGCCAGTACCTTGTCCGGCCAAGTTCGCGGTCATAGCTGCTCTTGATGGCGTCCGCTGGCAGCAGCAAGAGTTCGCCGCGGCGCAGACCCTGATGCAGCATCAACACGAACGCGATGAAGACCCGCCACCGTGTGTGTGCGCGCTGAAAGGGATTGGCATCCGATTCCGGATCCAGGATCTGATAGAGACTCTCGACCACGCTGGAGGGCAACGACCGAACGGTCTCGCTGCGGGCACCTTGCCGAATGTGAAGCTGGCGGTAAAGAGTTGATAGTCGGTGGATCCGCGCTTCGATCTGTCGCATCTTCGCGTCCGCCGACTTCGACAGCCATGTGACCACCGATGTCACGAACGCCAGCCCGGTCCGCCACCGGTCCTCATTGCTGCGAGTGGCGACAGGCTGATTACGCAGGCTCACGAACCACGACTCGAGAATGTCCGCAAGGCGGGCATCATCAAGGTCGGATAGCGCGTCATCCAGCGCATTCGCCTTGAATGACCGATCCGCATGCTCATACAGGTTCTCGATGTACCGCAGCCGGATGGTCTGCGTGGACGTTGCCCACTGAGCACCCGCGACGACCAGCCAGACCGCGGCCCAGTACCTGGGCATGTGATGGCTGTCGACCAGCGCAACTCCCCATAGCGCCCGCGGCACGGCGGCGGCGCTGACCTGAACGAACATAAAACCCACCACAAAACGCAACGGCGAAAGATACCATAAAAGCACTTTTCCGTTGCGGTACCTGAAGTCTCCGTGCCGTCCCACACGCAACACTTCAGGACATACCAACAGTGCGCATAATGTATATTATGTTAAATAGAATCAGAGGGATGCAGATGCACAGCCGGCGCGGCTTTCCGGACGAAAACACCTGACACACGCGAAAGCCGAACCAACCCGCCTATTCCGCAGCCCCTGAGTAGCCAGGCTTCGATGCATCCCGCATCTCCGCGCTGATCCGATGCACGGCTATCCCCTCTATCGGATCCAGTGGCTCGCGCCAAGGGGCACGCTCCAGTGCGCATCGTGTGTCCTTGTACCCGGCCATCCAGCGGCGCTCGATCCCGCAACTGGAGAAGTCGATATCGCGGTGAATGTCGTAGCCGTCGAGTTGCGGCGCATCGAGCTCGACCACGTGCATGGTCGTCCCACACCCCCAGCCGAGCAGTTCCTCCACGGCGGCCTGCCCGCGTTCGCTTTCCGGAATGTGCTTGCCCAGTTCGCGGATCACGTGCCGCAGGCGGTGGATCTGCCGCTGCCGCTCGAGGTGGCTTTCCGCCCGGCTGGAATACTGGATGTCCCGCAGCCGGCTCATTACCTGCCAGATGGAATCGGGCTCCGGGCCGCTGGCGGGCCAAAGCTGCACGGCGAAGATCAGTGAGCTGCGGCGCGGGCGGTCGTCGAGAATCGCTTCGAGCGGGGTGTTCGAATAGATGCCGCCGTCCCAGTATGGCTCGCCTTCAACCTGTACGGACGGGAAGCCAGGTGGGAACGCTGCCGAAGCCATCACGTGATCGACGTTCAGCGGCGCGTCACGGTTGGTGAAGTAGCGCATGCGGCCGCTGCGGACACTGACCGTGCCGACCGTCAGCCGTGTCTGCCTGGCATTCAGGTAGTCGAAGTCGACCAGTTCCGACAAGGTCGCGCGCAGCGGCGAAGTCGAGTAGAACGCCGCTCTGGCGAGGCCGACAGTGGCGCGTATGCCCAGCCACCAGGCATCGGGGCTTGGGGTGAAGAATGAAGGAATGCCCTGGGTTGTTACCGCCAGCACCCGCAGCCAGTCCTCGAACGGGCGAAAGCTGCCGCTCCCTTCAGCGGCGCCGTGATAGGTAACGCCATCCCAGAACTGCTTGAGCCGGGCGAGTCGCCGCCCTGGCGGATTGCCGGCGATGATGGCCCCGTTGATCGCCCCGATCGAGGTGCCGATCACCCACTCCGGCTCGAGACCCGCATCATGCAGGGCCTGGTAGACGCCCACCTGGTAGGCGCCAAGCGCCCCACCACCTTGCAGTACCAGCACGACCTGGCCCGGCAGGTCCGCGAACGGCGCTTCAGTTTGCGCTGGCCCGGTGCCTGGTGCTTTTGCCTTCTCGCCCATTGCTTCCCCTTTTGTCGTGGCACAGGGACGCCAACTGTTCGCTAGTATCGCCCCACGTATCAGGGCCGGCAATTGCCGCTTCGACCGACCACAGCGCGTTTTGCCCGGCGCCAGAGTGCCCTTTCGGATACCGGAGCCCCTGCCCTCGCTGGCACATGCGGATGGCGGAGGCAAGCCTTGCGCATATATGCAGAATCCGACGGCGCGGCGGTGAGCGGCGCTGCCTATGCTAGACAGAAGCGGCATCGACCCGCCCGGGTAGCCGCGCGGTCCAATCCCGTTTCAAGGAGATGACAATGAGCAAGCGCTTGAATGAGGAAGGCATGGATCTGCTGTTTCGCGAGGCACGCACACACAGCGCGTGGCTGAACCAGCCCGTGAGCGACGAGACCCTGCGGCAGCTCTATGACTTGATGAAATGGGGGCCGACCAGTGCCAACTGCTCTCCCGCGCGCATTCTGTTCCTGCGTACGCCTGAGGCCAAACAGCGCCTGTTGCCCGCGCTGGCGCCGGGCAATGTGGAGAAGACCATGGCCGCACCGGTCACCGCCATCATCGCTTATGACGTCAAGTTCTACGAACTTCTGCCCAAGCTGTTTCCGCATGCGGACGCACGCTCGTGGTTCGCCGATACCCCGGAGCTTGCCCTAACTACCGCGAGGCGAAACAGTTCCCTGCAGGGTGCGTACTTCATCATCGCCGCCCGCTCGCTCGGGCTCGACTGCGGGCCGATGTCCGGCTTCGACAATGCCAAGGTCGATCACGAATTCTTTCCCGCGGACCCGAAGGAGAATGCCTTCCAGCTCGAATACTTTCCGGACAGCCACGTGAAATCGAACTTCCTGTGCAATCTGGGTTATGGCGACCCTGCCAAGCTGTTTCCGCGCAGCCCCCGCCTGGAATTCGACGAGGCATGCAAACTGCTCTGAAGGAGGCAGTACCTAGGCCTGTAGCCGCAGCTCCTGCAGCAGCGTCGGTACCAGCTCGGACACCGTGGGATGGATGTGCATCGCGCGGCTGATGGTGGTATAGGGTGCCTTGGCGTACATGACGTCGAGCAGCGAGTGAATCACCTCGTCGCCGGTCACGCCGAGGATCGCGGCACCCAGGATCATCCGGGTGTCCGCGTCGACCACCATCTTCATAAAGCCCTGGCTCTCGCCCTTCTCCACTGCGCGACCGACGCGGCTCATGGGGCGAGTGCCGACCAGCAGCCTGCGTCCGGATTGCCGGGCTTCTGCTTCAGTCATGCCGACGCGGCCGAGCGGAGGGTCGATGAACATGGCATAGGCTGCGATGCGGTCCGTCACCTTGCGGGGATCGTTGTCGAGGAGGTTGGCAGCGACGATCTCATAGTCGTTGTACGACGTATGTGTGAACGCACCGCGGCCGTTGCAATCGCCCAGCGCCCAGATGCCAGGGACGTTGGTGCGCAGCTGTTCGTCTACCTTGATATAGCCGCGTTCGTCGGTCTCGACCCCTGCCTGGTCGAGCCCCAGGTCCTCCGTGTTGGGCACGCGCCCAACCGCCAGCAGCAGGTGCGAGCCGTGGACGTCGCGCGCCCCATCCGCGCAATCCAGCCCGACGGCAATGTGATCGCCTTCCCTGCGCGCGCTCAGGCAGTTGGCATTGAGCCGGATTTCGATCCCCTCGCCTTCCAGGATCTCCCGCACTGCTTGCGACACATCCTCGTCTTCGCGCTGGACCAGGCGCGGGCCTTTTTCGACAACGGTCACCCTGGCCCCAAAACGCCGGTACATCTGGCCAAACTCGAGGCCAATGTAGCTGCCGCCAACGACGATCAGGTGCTCCGGCAGGAAATCCACCTCCATCATGCTCGAGTTGGTGAAGTACCGTACCTGATCCAGCCCGGGCATGGGCGGAACCAGGGCCCGGCCGCCGACGTTCACAAAAATCCGGTCGGCTTCCAGCAGTTCGCCGTTGACCCGCACGCTGTGCGCGCTTTCGAAGCGGGCGTGACCCTGGTAGACCGTGCCGTTCTCCAGCTTGCGCATCCACTGTTCTACGCCGTTGCTGGAACGGCCGGAGATTTCGTCCTTGCGTGCCTTCACTTGCATCATGTCGACGGCGACGGGCCCCCCGATCATCACACCGTACTCGGCGCCCCGCCGCGCCAGCTGGGCTGCATACGCGCTCGCGATCAGGGTTTTAGTGGGAATGCAGCCGGTGTTCACGCAGGTGCCGCCAAAACGCGCGCGCTCGATGACGGCCACTTTCATGCCCGCGCCAGCCAGCCGTGCGGCGAGTGCGGGGCCGGCTTGTCCGGTGCCGATGATGATCGCGTCGAATCCTTGAGCCATCACGATTCTCCTTGCCTTGTACCGTGCTCATTGCAGTGCGGGTTACGAGAACCGACACGCAAAGCCACAAACAACTTTAGGTGAAATGAGCAATGAGCGGGGCCCTCAATGGTTTATGCACCACCTCTGAAAAGACCCAAAAGATCACACGCTCACGAGGCCGCTCGGTCGGGCCGCGGCCTTGCGGTCCGGTCCAGACTTGTATAGGCTTGCAACTACGATCAATTAAGTCTGAGTTTGTCATGTCATTCATCAGTACCGGTGTTGAGTACGGACTGCACTGCCTGCTGTACCTGACCCGCTCGCCCGCGGCCGTCCAGGAAGCCAGTGTCCGTGACCTGGCCGAACTGCAGGGCATTCCCAACGAATACCTGGCCAAGCTGTTCACCAAACTGGCCAAGGCGGATCTGGTGGTCGCCACGGAGGGCATCAGGGGCGGGTTCAGGCTGGCCCGCCCTGCCGAGCGCATCACCGTGCACGACGTGGTGGTAGCCATCGACGGGGACAAGCCGCTGTTCGACTGCCGCGAGATCCGTGGCCGCTGCGCCGTATTCGAGGATGCGCCGCCGGGGTGGGCCACGCGTGGTGTGTGCTCGATCCACTCGGTCATGCAGATCGCGGAAAAGGCCATGCGCGCCGAACTCAAGCAGCACACGCTGGCCGACCTAGCCCAGCGCACCATCGACAAGGCTCCAGCCAACTACGGCGTGCAGGTGGTTCAATGGCTGACCGACCGCGCTGCCAACCGGCGCGGCGACAAGGACGAGCCCGCGCCCGCGCCGGCCAAAACGCGCAAGCGCGCCTGACACCTGCATCGGTTCGACGGGCTCGGGGCCCTTCAAGCCCACGACAGAAGAAAAAGAGGGCGACCCATTGGATCGCCCTCTTTCATTACAGCTTGCGCGGTCAAGCCACCACGACACGTCGCGGATCGGCCCAAGCCAGCGCCTCGGCACGATCAGCACTTGGCGGATAAATCCACTCGGTGTTGATCTGCGTCTTCAGTGCCTTGGCTTCCGCGCCCACCAGCTTCACCTGACGATCCCAGCCTTCGGTGTAGACCGCGCCCCACGGACCCAGGTCCAGACACGTCACGTACTTCGGCTGGCTGTAGGGAATCGGAGTTTCGCCCAGGAGGTCCGCTGCCACGTTGTGGCCTGCGGACCGGCCCAGGGCCATCGCGTGCTGGCAAGACATCATGGTGTAATTGCCTTCGTCATCGGTGGCTGCACAGGCGACGTCACCGGTGGCGTAGACCGTATCCAGGCCTTTGACCTTCAGATTGCGATCGACATGCAGGCGGCCGAAGTTGTCGCGCTCCGCCGGGATCTGGGCCGTGAGCATGCTGGCCCGCGCACCCGCGGTCCAGATGACGGTGGCTGCCTCGATGCGCTCGCCGTTCTCGAGCGTAATGCCGTTCGCATCCACAGCCGCGACACCGGAGCCCAGCTTCCACTTCACGCCGAGTTCGGTCAGCGCCTGCGTGATCACAGGACGCGGGCCGGCCCCCAGGTCGGGACCGACTTCCGTGTTGCGTTCGACCATGATCACGTTCACGTCCGCGTCCTTGCCCAACACCTCGCGCAGACGTGCCGGCATTTCCGCGGCTGTCTCGATGCCGGTGAATCCGGCACCGGCGACCACCACCGTGTTGCGCGCGGCGCTTGCGGGACGGCTGGCCAGGCTGGCGATATGGGCCTCGAGCTGCGCGGCATCCGCCACCTGGTCGACATTGAATGCGTGCTGGTCAAGACCCGGGATCTGCGGCCGGAACAGGCGGCTGCCGGTAGCGAGAACCAGGCGGTCATAGCCGAGCTTGCGGCGCGTCGTATCGACCCCCACCCCCACCAGTTCGACCTCCTGGCTTGCCACATCGATGCGTTCCACCACACCCTGGATGAACTTGATGCCAACTGCCTTGAAGATCTCCTGCAACGGCGCTTTCATGGCACCCGGGTTTTGCTCGTAGAGACGCGGACGAATATGCAGTTCGGGTTCCGGCGCTACCAGCGAGATCTCCACGTCAGTGCGCCCCACTTTATCCAGCAGTCGGGCCGAAGCCAGTGCGCTCCAGAAACCAGCAAAGCCGGCGCCGATAACAAGTATGCGTTTGGACATGTTTCATGCTCCTGAATCAATTTTCGGTTTCATCTGGCCAAAGTCCACGGTTGGCGTAGCGGCCTGATCAGCTCGACGCCAGCATACGACTGCGCGCCTTAACTGCGATTCTATGAGTCGTAGTTAAGGTGGCGCAAGACTTTTTTCAATGAGTCGTTCAAAACCAATGGGGTCTCGCGCAACGGCTTGCGCTCGCGCGAACGATGCACTACCTTTACTACGACTATATGAGTCGTAGTTAAAGAGCGAAAAGGAGCACATCATGAAACAGATCGGATGGGTTAGCGCCCTTAGCGCGGTGGCCATTGCGGCCACGGGCCTTGCTGCCTGGGCGGCGGGGCCCGGGTCTGAGTGGGCAGTGCACGGCACGCCCCACTCGCTGATGGCCGGCCAGGACCTGACCGGGGTCTCCGCCCCGCCCGGCCGCACCCATGGCACGGCCGATGAAGGCGAGGCAAGCAAAGCGTCGGGGCCGCCGTATAAATTGCTGCCTCAGGCGGCCCGGGGTGGCGCATTCCAGACTGGAATCGCCACAAGCTGAACGCGCAGCGGCGTCCCGCTAGATCGCCGACTTTTTCACGGCGCCCGTGGCAAAGAACGCCTGCAGGTTCTCGAACACCAGTTCGGCCATCGCCTGGCGTGTCTCGTGCGTGGCGCTGGCGATATGCGGAAGCAGAACAACGTTGTCCAGCCCGAACAGCGCCTCGGGCACGTTCGGCTCATCCTCGAAGACATCCAGTCCGGCTCCCGCGATGCGCTGGTGAACCAGTGCGTCGACGAGTGCGGCCTCGTCCACCACGGTGCCGCGTGCGATATTGATCAGGAAGCCTTGCGGACCCAGTGCATCCAGGACGGCGGCGGAAACCAGGTGGCGCGTCGACGGGCCGCCGGCGGTGGCGATGACGAGGTAGTCGGCCCAGCGCGCCAGGTCTTCCAGCGAGGGCTCGTAGGCGTAAGGCGCATCGTCGGACCGGTTGCGGCTGTGATACCTGACCTCCATGTCGAAGCCGGCCGAGCGGTGCGCGATCACGCGCCCGATGCGGCCCATGCCGATAATGCCGAGCCGCTTGCCGCTCACGCGCGTGGCCAGCGGAAACTGCCCCTTGGGCCATTCGCCCCGGCGCACGAAGCGGTCCGCGGCACTGATCTTGCGCGACACGTCCATCAGCAGCGCGAAGGCGGTATCGGCGACGCAGTCGTTCAGCACGTCCGGGGTGTAGCCCACGGCGATGCCGCGGCTACGCGCGGTGTCGAGATCGAGCTTGTCCAGGCCCACGCCGAAGCTGGAGATTACGCGCAGCGACGGCAAGGCGGCCAGCAATGCGGCGTCGGCCCCGATCGCGGCGCGCGTGGTCAGGGCGACGAACTCGCTGCCGTGGCGGGCGAGGAAGGCGGCGGGATCGGTCTCGGTCCAGAACGGATGGACGTCATAGTGCTCGGCGAGTCGCGCTTCGATGGCTTCCGGCAGTCGGCCGTGCTGCAGCAGGCGGGGTTTCATGCGTTGAATCCTTTGAAGAGAGAGTCGTGCGCGTCAGTCGGCGCGCAGCTTATTGTCGACAATGATTTTTGCGTAGCGCTTGCGGTCGGTGGCGATCAGTTCGCCGAACTGCTGCGGGGTGCTCCCGACGGGGATCGCGCCCTGCTCTATCAGTTGCTGGCGCACTTCCGGCACCGCAACCACCTGTTTCACGACCGCGGCGATCTTCTCGACGATATCCTTCGACGTGCCGGCCGGGGCAAGCAGGCCTACCCACGAGCCGGATTCCGCTCCGGCGATCCCCGCCTCCGCCAGCGTCGGCACATTGGGCAACGCCGGCGAGCGCACCTTGCCCGTCACCGCCAGCGCACGCAGCTTGCCCGCCTTGACGTGCCCCGCGGTCTCCAGCACCGAGGCGAACAGCATGTCGACGTTGCCGGCCATCAGGTCGGTCATGGCGGCGCCACCACCCTTGTAGGGCACGTGCAGCATGTCAGTCCCGGTGGCGGCCTTGAAGATCTCGCCCGACAGGTGCGGCGAGCCGCCAGTGCCCGAGCTGGCGAACGTCAGCTGGCCCGGCTGCGCCTTGGCCAGCGTCACGAGGTCTTTGGCGGTCTTGGCGGCCAGCTTGGGCGTGACCACCAGCACGAACGGCAGCTCGGCCATCTCCGTCACTGGCACCAGGCCGGTGGGGTCATAGGAAAGCTTGGTGTACAGCGTGGGGTTGATCGACTGCGTGCCGACATTGCCCGCCACTAGCGTGTAGCCATCCGGCTTCGCGCGCGACGCCAGTTCCAGGCCGACATTGCCGGCCGCGCCAGGGCGATTGTCCACCAGCACCGGCTGGCCCCATAGCTGCGACAGGCGCTGCGCGACCAGCCGCGTGGCGATGTCGGTGCCGCCGCCCGGCGTAAACGGCAGGATGATCGTGACCGGCCGTGCCGGCCAACCGCCTGCGCTTTGTGCCTGCGCAGTGGGCGCCAGCAACGGCAGGGCCGCCAGGCACAGGGTCAGCAGCGCGCGGCGCCGGCCGCCGTTGGTTTGATTGCGATGTGGCATGCCTGTCTCCCTGTATCGCGTCATTCCGGCTGGATGCCGGCGTTCTTGGCCACCTTGGCCCACTTGACCATCTCGGTCTGGATAAAGCCGGCGAACTGCGCGGGGCTGCCGCCCGCGGGCTCGATGCCGGCCGCCAGCAGGCGTTCGCGCACGTCCGGTGCGGCCAGGGCCTGGTTGATGCCGGCGTTGAGCTTGTCGATCACGGCCTTCGGCGTGCCGGCCGGGGCGAGGACGCCGCCCCAGGTGCTGGTGTCATAGCCCGGCAGGCCGGCTTCCACCATGGTCGGCACCTGCGGCGCGATCGCCGCGTGCTTGGTCGTGGTGACGGCGAGTGCCTTGACTTTGCCGGCTTTCACCTGCGGGCCGATCGCGGCCACAGTGTCAAACATCAGCGAGACGCGCCCGCTGGTCAGGTCCGGGTGCGCCAGCGTGCTGCCCTTGTAGGGCACGTGGACCATGTCGATGCCGGCCATGCTCTTGAACAGCTCGCCGGAGAAATGCGGCGCCCCGCCCGAACCGCTTGACGCGAAAGACAGCTCGCCGGGATGGGCCTTGCCATAGGCGATCAGTTCCTTGACCGACTTCACGGGGACCGACGGCGAAACCACCAGCATCAGCGGCACCACGTGCGTCTGCACGACCGGCTCGAAGCTCTTGACCGTATCGAACGGCAGCTTGCGCACCATGCTCGGATTGATGGCGTGGCTGCTGGCGACGAGCGCCAGCGTGTAGCCGTCTGGGGGAGCCTTCGCCACCAGGTCGGTGCCGACGATGCCGGTCGCGCCGCTGCGGTTGTCGACGACGACCGACTGGCCCCAGGCCGCGGTCAGCTTCTGGCCGACAAGGCGCGCCACCAGGTCGATGGCGCCGCCCGGCGAGGCGGGGACGACGATGGTGATTGGTTTGGTGGGATAGCTCTGTGCGTGGGCGCCGGTGGGTGCGAGTGCGAGGAAGAGCGCTGTCGCGGCGAGGCCGGCGGCAAGGCGGGAGTAATTCGGTGCGATGGAACGAAGCGTGGTTTTCATGGTGTCTCCTGCCTGAGAATTTATTTGGCGAACGTCGACTGGCCGCTGGCGGTTTGCTCCCCTACCCAGTAACCGTTGCTAACCCATTGTTTTTGCTGGCACGAGATCGAGTCCATGTTTCTGAGCGAGCTTGCGTAGCGTGTGTTGCTCGGACTGTGCGGCACGGGCCTGGTATTGGCGTAGGCCGTGCTCGACATAGTCGGCCCCTTTGACCATCACCTGCCAGAACAGCGCGGCTAGCTTGCGCGCGAGCGCTTTGTTGGCGATCAGGCCGCCGCGGCGGGCGCGCAAGCGTCGGTAGAAGCCACCCAAGCCCTTGTCGACGCTGTTGGCGAGACTGCGCGCCATTTGGCAGAACAGTTGCCCGGTGCGGTTGCGGTGGCGGGATTGCTGGCCGTGGCGTTTGCCGCTCTGGTGCGCGCCGGGAGCGAGCCCGGTCCACGCGGTGAAGTGCTTTTCGCTGGGCCACCGGGTCAAGTCGGTGCCGACTTCGCCGAGCACCAGCAGCAGGGAGTAGTCGGCCATGCCGGGCAAGCGGGTGGGATCGCAGCCGCCGCATAGTTGCAGCAGCATGCGGTGCAGGCCGTCGATCTTGGGCGTATGTGGTCCGCCCGGCTTGGCCGGCGAGTCGGAGTTGGCGCCCCGGGGCGGACCGCCGAGCTCGCGTAGCACGCCCTCGATGGCACGGTCGCAGTCGGCGATCTGGCGTTGGTAGAACTGCCAACCGTCAAAGGCCTGGCGCAAGGCAAACAGATGTTCCTCCCGCCAGATGCCACGCAGCGACTCCTTGACGCGATCGCCCTTGTGTTTGCGGATTTGTGCATCGCATAGCGTCAGCAGGTGCGCCGGATCGCGGTGACCGTCCAGGATGGACTGGATGACCTTCAGGCCGCTCGCGCCGGTCAGGTCGCTGATCACCGTCTGGAACTTGACGTTCATGCGTTCCAGCGCCTTTTGCATATGCTGCACATGGCTGGCGGCCATGGTGATGTGGTCCTGGCGCAGACGCAGGTAGTCCTGCAGGCGCCGGATCGGCGCGGGCGGCACGAACCCCGAATGCAGCAGGCCATGCGCATGCAGCGTGGCCAGCCACTGGCAGTCGGCCATGTCGGTCTTGCGTCCCGGCAGGTTGCGCACCTGCCGGCCATTGACCACCAGCACCGCGATGCCGGCGGCTTCCAGCGCCCCGTAGAGGTACAGCCAGTAGACGCCGGTCGCCTCCAACGCCACCGAACGTACCCCTTGCGCCTGCAGCCAGCCGACCAGCTCCGAAATCTCGTGCGTCATCGTGCCGAAGACGCGCGGCGTGTCCCCGCCAATGGAGACGTGCAGCCGCGCGCTGCCTACGTCGATGCCCGTAGCGCGCTCATCCAACACCGGTAGTGTCTTCATCGTTGGCCCTCCTGTCATGGGAAGGACCGGCACCAGCGCGCCCGGCAGGCATCAAGGGGAACAAACCTACCCAGCGGGAAGCCGACAACGCTCGCCAATCAAGCCCAATGTCGCCTGCCGGAGCCAGACTCTCCCACGGGCACTCAGGGGCACCAGAGGGGACGCGGCCACGCTGCGCACCTACACCGATCGTTCTTCACTGTAGTACCGGTTACTGGGCACAAGTCGGCTGGTAGCGCTTGCGGGAAACTCTCCCGCTTGCGGGAGAGGGAGTACCCAATCGCTGGTTCAAGACCTTGGGGCTGCGCGACAGCTTGGTCATCAATCCGCGGGGGCGGTCTTATGCTCCCTTCCCTGCCGCTTAGTCCACTCGCGCCCCGGACTTCTTCACCAACGCTGCCCAGCGCGGGATCTCCTTGTCCATCAGCGCCGACAACTCCGCGGGCGAACTGCCCACGATTTCCATGCCGAGCTGCTGCGTCAGCCGTTGCTGCACGGCGGGCTGCTTCAGCGCGCGCGCGACTTCGGCGTTGAGCCGTTGCACCACCTCCTTCGGCGTGCCGCGCGGAGCGTAGAGCGCCTGCCAGGAAACCATCTCGAAGCCGCTGACGCCCGCTTCAGCCATGGTCGGCACCTTGGACAGCAGCGCGGAGCGCTTGGGCGAAGTCACGGCCAGTGCACGCAGCTTGCCGGCCTTGATCATCGCCTCGCCTGCGGTCAGCTGGTCGAACAGGAATGGCACGAGCCCGGCGGCCACGTCCTGCACGGCTTGCGGGCTGCCTTTGTACGGCACGTGGGTCATCGGGACGTGGATCAGGTCCGCGAACAGTTCGCCGGCCAGGTGGGTCGAAGTGCCCGCACCGGATGACGCAAAACTGAGACCGTTTTTCTTCTTTGCGTAGGCGATCAGTTCCTGCACGTTGTTGACCGGCAACTCAGCGTTCACCATCAGCACGTTCGGCACGTAGCCGACCAGGCTGACCGGCTCGAAATCCTTGACCGGGTCGTACGACAGGTTCTTGTACAGGCTGGCGTTGATGGCGTGGGTGCTGATGGTGCCGCCGAAGAGCGTATAGCCGTCCGGCTTGGCGCGCGCCACATACCCCGCGGCCACGGCGCCGGCCGCGCCGGGCCGGTTCTCCACCACGACCGGCTGGCCAAGGGCGCGCGAGACTTCCTGGCCGATGGTGCGCGCGACGATGTCGGTCGAGCCGCCGGCGGCGAACGGCACCACCCAGGTGATCGGGCGCGACGGCCACTTGTCCTCGGCATGGGCCGGCGCGCACACGGCGCCGATGCTGAGCGCCAGGCACGCGGCCACGGTGCGGGCGCCGCGTGTCGCGAGCGCAATTGGTTGCTTCATCCTTGTCTCCTGCCATGGCCGGTCATCGCCGGCCAGTCTGTGTAGTTGTGGGCGTGGGCCCGGCGTCAGGACCGGCTTAGCGGCCCGTGGCCTTGCGCCAGGCCGCGAAGTCTTCGCGGGCCTGTTCGGTGGTGGGCGGATAAAGCCCGATGATGGAGCGGCCCTTGTTTACTTCCTCGGTGACGAAGTCCTCGAACGCGGTCATCTCCACCGCCTCGGCGGCGATCTCTTCGGCGAGGTGGGCCGGGATGATGATCACGCCCTCGCCGTCGCCGACCACCACGTCGCCGGGGAATACCGCCACGTCGCCGCAGCCGATCGGCACGTTGAATTCCAGCGCCTGGTGCAGCGTCAGGTTGGTCGGCGCCGACGGGCGGTGGTGATAGGCGGGCATGGCCAGCCGGGCGATCTCGGGCGAATCGCGGAAGCCGCCATCGGTGACGATGCCCGCGCCACCACGCTGCATCAGGCGCGTGACCAGGATCGAGCCTGCCGAGGCCGCGCGCGCGTCCTTGCGGCTGTCGATGACCAGCACCGCGCCCGGCGGGCATTGCTCGATGGCCTGCCGCTGCGGATGCGCGGGATCCTGGAACACCGTGATGGGGTTGAGGTCCTCGCGCGCCGGGATGTACCGCAGCGTGAAGGCCTCGCCCACCATGTTGCCGCCCTCGGGATTAAGCGGACGCACGTCCTGGATGAACTGGTTGCGCAGGCCGCGCTTGAACAGCGCGGTGCACAGCGTGGCGGTGCTGACGGTCTTGAGCTGCTCACGTACGGAGGGGCTGAGTTGGGTCATGGTGGTCCTTGCCGGCGGCCGCGCGTGGCCGCGTCAGTAAATGCTCGGTTCGCCGGTGGGCGCGCCGAAGTCGGTTTGCAGGAAGTCGAAATCGCAGCCTTCGTTGGCCTGCCGGATATGCTGGGAGAACATCCAGCCATAGCCGCGCTCGAAACGCGGCGGCGGCGGCGTCCATTGCGCGCGGCGGCGCGCCAGCTCTTCATCGGACACTTCCAGGTGGATGCTGCGCTGCTCGATGTCGACCGAGATCAGGTCGCCGGTTTGCACCAGCGCGAACGGCCCGCCGACATACGATTCCGGCGAGACGTGCAGGATGCACGCGCCGTAGCTGGTGCCGCTCATGCGCGCATCGGACATGCGCAGCATGTCGCGCACGCCCTGCTTCACCAGCTTTCTCGGGATCGGCAGCATGCCCCACTCCGGCATGCCGGGTCCGCCTTGCGGCCCGGCGTTGCGCAGGATCAGCACGTGGTCGGCGGTGACGTCGAGGTCGTCACGCTCCACTGCTTCCTTCATCGAGGGGTAGTCGTCGAACACCAGGGCCGGGCCGGTGTGCCTGAAGAACCGTTTCTCGCACGCGCTGGGCTTGATCACGCAGCCGTCCGGCGCGATGTTGCCCTTGAGCACGGCCAGCGCGCCTTCCTGGTAGAGCGCGTTCTCCGGCGTGCGGATCACGTCGTCGTTATAGACCTCGGCCCCGGCGATGGACTCGCCCAGCGAGCGGCCGGTGATGGTCAGCGCGTCGAGGTGCAGGCGATCGCTGATGCGGTTCATCAGCGCCGGCAGGCCGCCCGCGTAGAAGAAGTCTTCCATCAGGTATTTGTCGCCGCTCGGGCGGATGTTGGCGATCACCGGCACGCGACGGCTGGCCGCATCGAAATCCTCCAGGCCGATGTCATGGCCGGCGCGCCGCGCCATGGCGATGACATGGATGATCGCGTTGGTGGAACAGCCCATCGCCATGGCCACCGCGATGGCGTTCTCGTACGACTGGCGCGACTGGATGCGCTGCGGCGTCAGGTCTTCCCACACCATGTCGACGATGCGGCGGCCGGCCTCGGAACACATGCGGATGTGATTGGCATCGGCGGCCGGGATTGAAGACGCGCCGGGCAGCGTCATGCCGATCGCTTCGGCGATGGCCGTCATGGTGCTGGCCGTGCCCATCGTCATGCAGGTGCCGTGGCTGCGGGCGATGCCGCCTTCGATGCCGATCCACTCTGCTTCAGTGATATTGCCCGCGCGGCGTTCGTCCCAGTACTTCCAGGCGTCCGAACCGGAGCCCAGCACGTTGCCCTTGTAGTTGCCGCGCAGCATCGGGCCGGCCGGCACGAAGATCGCCGGCACGCCCGCGCTGGTGGCGCCCATCAGCAGGCCCGGCGTGGTCTTGTCGCAGCCGCCCATCAGCACGGCACCGTCGATCGGATGGGAGCGGATCAGTTCTTCGGTCTCCATCGCGAGGAAGTTGCGATAGAGCATGGTGGTCGGCTTGACCGAGCTTTCCGACAGCGAGATCGCCGGCAGTTCGATGGGAAAGCCACCCGCCTGCAGGATGCCGCGCTTGACGTCGTCGACACGCTGCTTGAAGTGGGCATGGCAGGGATTGATATCCGACCACGTATTGATGATGGCGATGAGCGGCTTGCCCATCCACTCGCCTGGCGAGTACCCCATCTGCATGATGCGGGACCGATGGCCCGATGAGCGGAGGTCATCGGGGGCGAACCAGCGCGCGCTGCGCAGCGCGTCCGGCGTCTTCTTGCGAGCCGTCATTGTCTCTTCCACCTTTGTCATATGGCCTGCCGCACGCGGCCCGGCCTTGATGAGAAACATTAAAGCACTAATATATTAGTACGTCAATGAGGGTGGAATCCCTTAGAATCCCACGCACTGGGACGCCCCAGGACCGTCGGTGTGACGGTTCGGGCGCCCCATCTCAGTTTCTTGCCATGCGAGCCACACCCGCACCCACTTCATCGCCCGCCCAGTTCCAGTTCGACCGCACGCGCCATGCGGCCCCGCAGGTGTTCGAGCACCTGCGCGACCAGATCATCTCGATGGCCCTGCCGCCCGGCACCATTCTGTCTCGCCCCGAACTCGCCGAGCAGTACGGGATCAGCCAAACCCCGGTCCGCGACGCGCTGATACGGCTGGGCGAAGAGGGCCTGGTCGACATCTTTCCGCAACACGCCACGGTGGTCAGCCCGATCGACGTCGCCCTGGCCACGCAGGCGCATTTCCTGCGCCGCTCGGTCGAGCTCGAAATCGTGCGCACGCTGGCGCTGCAGGCCGATCCGGTGCTGGTCGAACGCCTGCGCGCCACGGTCGCGCGGCAGCGCATGCTGCTGGAGCTGCAGGACCTCGACGAATTCAGCGCCACCGATCAGGCCTTTCATCGCGAGCTCTATGACGCCGCGAAGGTACCGGACCTGTGGGGCCTGGTGCGCCGGCAAAGCGGCCACCTTGACCGGCTGCGCCGCCTGCACCTGCCCATTCCGGGCAAGGCGCTGGCCGTGCTGCGCGATCACGACGCCATCGTCGACGCGATCGCGTCGGCCGATCCGGCGCGCGCCGAGGCCGCGCTGCGCGCGCACCTGTCCGGCACGCTGGCCAATGTCGACGACATCCGCGCGCGGTTCTCGGACTATTTCCGCTGAGGCACCCTCGCCTCCGGGCCGTGTGATGCGGCCCGGCGTCCGTTGCAGCGTCACTGATCCACCCACATCGCCGGCGTAATCTGGCGAGGATCGGTCACCAGTTCGATCAGCGCCGGCGTGCCGGCGGCGCGGGCACGTTCGAAGGCCCCGGCAAACGCATCGGCATGCTCGACCCGCTCGGCCCAGGCACCGCAGGCCCGCGCCATGGCCACGAAATCGGGATTGCGGATGCCGGTGCCGCTGACGCGCCCGGGATAGCGCTTCTCCTGGTGCATGCGGATGGTGCCGTACATGCCGTTATTGACCAGCACGACGATGACGTTGGCGCCGGCCTCCGCCGCGGTCGCCAGTTCCTGCGGATACATCAGGAAGCAGCCGTCGCCGGCAAAACAGACCACGGTCCGTTCCGGATCTCTCAGCTTGGCCGCGATGGCGGCCGGCAGGCCATAGCCCATCGCGCCGCAGGTGGGGGCCAGCTCGGTGCGCGGCTGCCGGTAGGCATAGAAGCGGTGCAGCCAGACGGTGTAGTTGCCGGCGCCGTTGCTCAGGATGGTGTCGTCGGGCAGCGTCTGGTCAAGGTGCTGCATCACCTGGCACAGGTCGACACCGCGCAGCTGCCGCATCTGCCCATGCGGCGCCACCGGTGTCGCAAAGGCGACGTGGTCGGCGCGCGCGGCACGGGTCCATTGCGCCCAGCGCGGCGATTCGGGCGCGGCCAGCCCGGCGAGCATGCGCGTGCCGGGCACGATGCCGGCCTGGATCGCCAGTTCGGCCTGGTACACGCGACCCAGTTCGGCGCTGTCGGCATGGACATGCACCAGCCGCTGGCGCGGGCGCGGCGGCTCCAGCAGCTGGTAGCCATCGGTCGCGATGTCGCCCAGGCGGGTGCCGAACGCGAGGATCAGGTCGGCATCGCGCACGCGCTGGGCCAGGCGCGGGTTGACGCCCAGGCTCAGGTGGCCGGCATAGTGTTCATCGCGGTTGTCAAAGACGTCCTGGCGGCGGAAGGCGCAGGCCACCGGCAGGTCCCATGCCTTGATGAAGGCGGCAAAGTCCTCGGCCGCCTCAGCGGTCCAGCCCGCCCCGCCGGCGATCACCAGCGGGCGTTCGGCGCCGGCCAGCGCGGCGCGCAGTGCCTGGGCATCTTCCTGCGAAGGCGCGGCCATGACCGGCCGGTACGGTGCCGCATCGGCGCATTCGCACAGGCCGTCGAGCACGTCCTCGGGCAACGCCAATACCACCGGGCCGGGCCGGCCCGAGGTCGCGCACTGGAAAGCCCTGGCGACCAGTTCCGGGATGCGCGCGGGATCGTCGATCTGCGCCACCCACTTGGCCATGCCACCAAACATCGCTACGTAATCCACTTCCTGGAACGCCTCGCGCCCCATATGCTGGCGCGCGATCTGGCCGACGAACAGGATCATCGGCGTCGAATCCTGCGCGGCAATATGCACGCCGATGCTGGCATGGGTGGCGCCCGGGCCCCGGGTCACGAAGCAGATGCCGGGGCGGCCGGTCAGCTTGCCATCGGCCTCGGCCATGTTCGCCGCCGCACCCTCATGCTTGCAAACCACCAGATCGATGGCGGGCTGATCGTGCAGCGCGTCCAGCACGTCGAGAAAGCTCTCGCCCGGCACGCAGTAGATGCGATCGGCACCATGCAGGCGTAACGCGTCCACCAAGACGCGGCCGCCGGTGCGCTGGACTGGCGTCTGGCCTGGTTCGGACGAAGGGGCAAGGGACAAGGCGGATTGAGAAGTCATGGCGGGTCAGCAGATTCGGATGGGGATGCACAGCGCAGATTGTTGCCTTGGGTCCGCCGCCACTGCCCGCGTCTTCCTGCATGCCTGCTATGCAAAAAACGCAAGGCCCGGCCCGCGGCCGGGCGGTAGATTGCTGGCTGGCCGCAAAGCGGCCCCACAAGAAAATCAGGAGACAACCCTATGCCAGACCTCACCTGCCCGCAGGACGCCTGCCTTGCGAGACGTATTGCACAGCGCCTGGCCCCGCGCCTGGCCTTAGCATCGCTCGCCGCGCTGGCCATCGCCGCCCTGCCCGCCAAGCCGGCGCGCGCGCAGGACGGCTGGCCCGCCAAACCCATCACCTATATCGTGCCGTTCGCGGCCGGCGGCTCTACCGACGTGCTCGGCCGGCTGATCGGCCAGCGGCTGTCGCAAGTGCTCGGCCAGCCCGTGGTGATCGAGAACCGCGCCGGCGCCGGCGGCAATATCGGCTCGGACTACGTCGCCAAGGCGGCGCCGGATGGCTACACGCTGGTCGGCGGGACCATCAGTTCCCATGCGATCAACGTCAGCCTCTACCCGAAGATGCCGTATGACCCGGTGAAGAACTTCCAGCCGGTGGCGCTGATCGGCACCCTGCCCAACGTGCTGGTGGTCAACGCCAGCAGCCCGTGGAAATCCGTGCAGGACGTGATCGCCGCGGCCAAGGCGCGCCCGGCCGGGGTCAGCTTCGGGTCCTCCGGCAACGGCACCTCGCAGCACCTGTCCGGCGAGCTGTTTGCGTCGATGGCCGGCCTGAAGCTGCTGCATGTGCCATTCAAGGGCAGCAGCCCCGCGGTCCAGGCCCTGCTCGGCAACCAGGTCGACATGGTGTTCGAGAACAGCATCGCCGCGATGCCGCTGCTCCAGGCCGGCAAGCTGCGCGCGCTGGCCAGCACCGGTCCGCGCCGCGCGCCCGAGCTGCCCGACGTACCGACTGTGGCCGAAAGCGGCCTGAAGGGCTACGAGATCGTCTCGTGGCAGGCAATCTTCGCGCCGGCCGGCACGCCGACGCCGATCGTCAACCGGCTCGCCGCCGAGATCGGCAAGATCATCCACGAGCCCGAGGTGCGCAGCCGGCTGGTTAGCATGGGCATCGAGCCCTCCGGCGCAGGCCCCGCCGAACTGTCCGCGTTTCAGAAGGCCGAGGTGGCCAAATGGGGCAAGCTGGTCAAGACCGCCGGCATCCGCCTGGAGTAAGCACCCCCGATCCCCCGACCATCACTGACGACATGAGCGAACACCATATTCCTACCGACGCCCTGCACCGTTGGGTCAACGATCTCTGGCTCGCGGCCGGCTCCGACACCCGCGAGGCGCGCCTCACCGCCGACCACCTGGTCGGCGCCAACCTGACCGGCCACGATTCGCACGGCGTGGGCATGATCCCCAAGTACGTGCTGTCGTGGCAGGCCGACGAGCTGCAGCTGAACCGCCACGTCAGCGTGCTGCACGACGCCGGCAGCATGCTCAGCCTCGACGCCAACCGCGGCATGGGCCAGGCTGTCACCGAGGAAGCCATGGCGCTGGCCATCGAGCGGGCCAGGGCGCACGGGGTTTGCGTGATGGGGCTGCGGCAGTCGCACCATCTCGGCCGAGTCGGGCACTGGGCCGAGCAGGCGTGCGCGGCCGGCATGATCTCGATCCACTTCGTCAACGTGCTGTCCAAGCCCATCGTCGCCCCGCACGGGGGTAGCGAGGCGCGCTTCGGCACCAACCCTTTCACGATCGGCGTGCCCGTGGCCGGTGCGCCGCCGCTGGTGCTCGACTTCGCTACCAGCGCGATCGCGCTCGGCAAGGTGCGCGTGGCCAACAACAAGGGCGTCGATGTACCGGCCGGCTGCCTGCTCGATGCGGATGGCGTGCCGACCACGCGGCCGGGGGTGATGTTTCCCGGCGAGGGCGAGGCGCAGGGCGCGCTGCAGGCGTTTGGCGGCGAGTCCGGCGGCCATAAGGGTTATGCGCTGGCGGTCATGTGCGAGCTGCTCGGCGCCGCCGTGACGGGCGGCCACACCATCCGCCCGGAGACGCTGACCCATCGCCACGCGGTATGGAACAACATGCTGGCGATCGTGTTCGACCCTGGGCGGCTCGGCACCAGCACCAGCTTCGGCGATGAAGTCCAGGCCTTCGCCGACTGGGTCCGGTCATCGCGGAAACAGGCGGGCCATGACGGCATCGCCCTCCCCGGCGAGCCCGAGCGGCAGCGCCGGCGCGAGCGTGCCGAAGCCATCCCGGTGGACAGCGGCACGCTGGCCCAGCTCGATGACGCCGCGGCGCGCGTGCAGTCCGTACGCGGAACCTCGCCGGGGCCGCTGTCGCGCCTGGCGGCCTAGTTCACCCGACCATCGAATCCTCCCCTTGCCTGTCCCGACAAAAGGAAAAGACGCCATGTCCACGGTCTCCCAACCTCGCCCGCCCTATTCGCCGCTGCCTAACGCCTTCCGTGCCGCCGTGCTGTCACAGCAGCGCCAGATCGGCTTCTGGTGCTCGCTGGCCAGCCCGGTCACCGCCGAGATCATCGGCCTGGCCGGCTTCGACTGGCTGCTGCTCGATACCGAACACGCCCCCAACGATCCGCTGACGCTGTTGCCGCAGCTGATGGCGCTGAAAGACAGCGCCAGCGCCCCCGTGGTCCGGCCTCCCTGGAACGACCCGATACTGCTCAAGCGCCTGCTCGACCTGGGCTTCTACAACTTCCTGATCCCGTTCGTGGAAAGCGCCGAACAAGCGCGCCAGGCGGTGTCCGCCACGCGCTACCCGCCGCTGGGCACGCGCGGTGTCTCGATGACGCAGCGAAGCAACCGCTATGGCACCGTGCCGGGCTACTTCGAGCAGATCAACGACAACCTCTGCGTGCTGGTCCAGATCGAGAGCCGCAAGGGCGTGGAGGCCGCCGCGGAGATCTGCGCGGTCGAAGGCGTCGATGGCATCTTCATCGGTCCCAACGACCTGGCCGCGGCATACGGCCACCTGGGCAACCCCAACCACCCCGAGGTACAGGCCGAGATCGCGCGCATCTTTGCGGCCGCGCAGCGGGCCGGCAAGGCGGTCGGCACGCTGACGCCGGTGGAAGCCGACGCACGGCGCTACCTGGAGATGGGCGCCAGCTTCGTCGCCGTGGGGCTGGACCATGTGCTGCTGCGCCAGGCCACCCAGGCGCTGCGCGAGCGCTTCACCGGCTGACGAAAAGGCCTTCAGACCAGCCGCGCCCCCGGCCACGCCCCCGACATCACGGTATTGCGGACCGACTGGCGCACGGTCTGCATGATGTCCCACAGTTCCGGCACCGGCGGCCGGTTCCGGGCGGTGGCCAGCGCCACCTGCCGCGTCACCACCGGCTCGACCAGCCTCGCGCAGCGCAGCCGCCCCTGGGCCACGCGGTCCGCCACCGCGGCAAAGGGCAGCAGCGTGGCGCCGCAGCCGTCTTCCACCAGCCGCATCGAGACGGTATTCGACGCATCGCACTCCATCGCCATTTTCAGCGACTTGCCCGCGCGCGCGACCAGGTTCTCGGCCAGCACGCGCAGGCCGTGGCCGGTGCTGGGCAGGATCAGCGGCACTTCATCCAGGCTGGCGCAGCGGAAGGTCGGTCCGATATGGCCCCACGAAGTCGGCGTGACCAGCGTCAGGTCTTCTTCCAGCAGCACGTCGACCTTCAGCGCGCCGTGCTGGTCTGGCAGGTAGATCAGCGCGACGTCGACTTCCCCGGCGGCCAGCCATCCCAGCAGCGGGCTGGCGAGTCCTTCGACGAAGCGCACGCGGGTTGCCGGGAAGCGCTGCTTGACGGCGGTGCCGATGCTGGCGAACGCGGTATTGGCGATGGTCGGCTGCGCCGCGATGATCAGCTGGGCCGGACCTTGCGCGGTTGACGCCCGGATCGCCTCGCGCGCCTCGGCGAGGGTGGCCGAGACTTGCCGCGCATACCCGAGCAGGGTCTGGCCCGACTCGGTCAGGATCATGCCGCGGCCAGTGCGATGGAACAGCCGGGTATCGAGATTGGCTTCCAGCCGGGCGATCTGCCGGCTGACGGTGGACTGGTCGGCGCCCTGCTCAAGCGCCGCGCGCGAGATGCTGCCCGTGCCGGCTACGCACACAAAGCAGGCCAGGTCTTCAGAATTCAATGGAGCGGGAGCATTCGCGCTCATGGGTTGCGCATTTCGATCAGCGTGTTGGTCAGGGACCGGTGGGGTCGCGCCTGGCGCCCGGAGGCCCGCACGCACGCCTGCGCACCGGCTTGTCGTGCCAGGCCGATTCTAACCGTGCGGCGCAGCCGCGTGCCGTATCGACCGCCAGGCGCATGCCAATGCCGCCACGCGCTCTCTCGGTCCGGCCACCTATTGCAGCACACCGGGAGGCAATACACCCCATCCTGAAACGCCACTCGACGTCGTCCGGCGTTGACTCCTGAGGACGCCGTTCTCGTCAAACTCGAACAGGACCGTCGACGATCGGATCTCGCCCCCGGAAAACAGCGGACCAATGAATGGAATAAAGCTCTCAGGGCGAGACATGGAGGTGGCAAACGAATAGACCAGTATCGTGGATCCGTTTCCCAGCGTCGCCTGGGATGTGGGCTTCCCAAGCTGCCCGGTAACGTCGTCAAGGGTAGAGAAGCCGAGCATGAAGTGCGACATTTGCTCCGGTTTCACGTCGACGCCCGTTGAAACGCAGGCACCCAACATGATGCAAGTCACAACAAGTGCGTGAACACGCTTCATGTCGACACCGCCGTACTTTTTGTGCCGTGACTGAGGACGTGCTCAAGGCCATGATGCCAGCCTGGCCGCGCGATGCGTCCGGCACGCCGTTCAAGGATACAACGTGCTAAAGGCTTCGGTGAGGCGCTGGGCCGCTGGACAAGCCGGAAAGCGCTCGCTGGGTGAAGCGGTTATGTGACTTCGGCTGTTTGCAGGGCTTCCCCCGGCCGCATCCTCCGCGTAAACCCCGATGCCGCAGCAGGCACATTGACAGTTTGCTGACAGCCTTCCCCTCATAGAATCTGGCCCCTGATTAGCCGGATCGGCGACGCATGCCGGAATCCGGCGTACGGCGCCCCCCAGGGACAGAAACAGGGCCTCGCTGGCCTGGCGCATTGGCCGGCCAGCGACTCTCACTTCACGACAGGAAAGCAAATGGAAAACGTTGCACGCGAACAGATCCCGGCCACGCTGATCCCCGGCGACGGGATCGGTCCCGAAGTGGTGGACGCCACCGTCAGGGTGCTGGAGGCGCTTGGCGCCCCGTTTGCCTGGGATGTCCGGCAGGCGGGCATGGCCGGCGTCGAGTACAGCGGCGATCCCATGCCGGAAGAGACGCTGGACAGTATCCGCCGCACTGGCCTCGCCCTGAAGGGGCCCCTGACCACGCCGGTGGGCGGCGGCTTCCGCTCGGTCAATGTGCGCCTGCGCGAAGCCTTCAATCTCTATGCCAATGTGCGCCCGGCCCGCACGCTGGTGCCGGGCCGCTTCGAGAATATCGACCTGGTGCTGGTGCGCGAGAACGTCGGCGGCTTCTACGTGGCGCATGACTACTACATCCCGGTCGGCGACGATCCGCACGCGGTGGCGGTGTCCACCGGCACCAACACGCGTGACGCCTGCCGGCGCATTGCCCGCTTCGCCTTCGAGTACGCCGTCAAGAACGGCCGCAAGAAGATTACGGTGGTGCACAAGGCCAATATCCTGAAGGCGCTCACCGGCATCTTCCTGGAAGCGGCGCGCGAAGTGGCAAAGGACTATGCCGGCCGCGTGGACATGGACGACATCATTGTCGACGCCTGCGCCATGCAGCTGGTGCTCAATCCGTGGCGCTTCGACATGCTGCTCTGTACCAACCTGTTCGGCGACATCCTGTCGGACCAGATCGCCGGCCTGGTAGGCGGGCTCGGCATGGCGCCGGGCGCCAACATCGGCGACCAGGCCGCGATCTTCGAGGCGGTGCACGGCTCGGCGCCCGACATCGCTGGCAAGGGTATTGCCAACCCGATCTCGCTGATGCTGGCCGCCGGCCTGATGCTCGACCACGTGGGCCGCCAGGACCTGGCCACGCGGCTGCGCTCGGCCATCGAGCTGACCCTCAGCCAGGACCAGGTGAAGACCGACGACCTGCACGGCACGGCCTCCACGCTGCAGTTTGCGGACGCGGTAGTGAAACGCATCGTCTCCGCCAGCTGACCCACGCCCCGGCGGCACGCGGCACCCGCTGCCGGGCGCGACAAGTCTTGCCGCGGCGGCCCGCACGGGCCAGCGTTCAAGACTGCCACCCTCCGCGGTCATTCCATACCCGGCACGGCCCAGCCGTGCCCCGGGGGGATGACCTCGCCCTGAACCTCGTGCGCCAGACGGACGTACACACACCCGCCCAGGCGCCGCGCGCGGCCTTGGCGGCAAAGAGATACAGAAGACGATGTTGACCCTGCTCGCCTATTCGATGGTGATCGTGTTCATGGCACTGATCATGACCAAGCGGCTCTCCGCCATGGTGGCGCTGATCCTCGTTCCGATTGCGTTCGGCGCGATCGGCGGCTTCGGCCCGGAACTCGGCCCGATGATGCTGGACGGCGTCAAGAAGCTGGCGCCGACCGGCGTGATGCTGATGTTCGCCATCCTGTATTTCGGCGTGATGATCGATGCCGGCCTGTTCGATCCGGTGGTGCGCCTGATCCTGAAGGTGGTGGGCGGCGACCCGGTCAAGATCATCATGGGCACCTTCGTGCTGGCCGTGCTGGTGTCGCTCGACGGCGACGGCTCGACCACCTACATGATCACCTGCGCCGCCATGCTGCCGCTCTACAAGCGGCTCGGCATCAGCCGGCTGGTGCTGGCCTGCGTGATCATGATGGCGGGCGGGCTGATGAACATCCTGCCCTGGGGCGGCCCGACCGCGCGCGCCGCCAGCGCGCTGGGCGTGGACGTGGGGTCGCTGTTCGTGCCGATGATCCTGCCGATGATTGTCACCGGCATGTGGGGCCTGTTCGTGGCATTCCTGCTCGGCCGCCGCGAACGCAACCGACTGGGCAGCATCGCGCTGATGAGCGCCGGGGCCGGTCATTCGGGTCCCTCGGTTCATTCGGGTCCTTCAGGCCATGACGTGCAGGAGCCTGGCGCCAGCGATCCGCAGATCGCCCGGCCGAAGCTGCTGTGGTTTAACTTCCTGCTGACCATCGGCCTGATGGTGCTGCTGATCCTCGGCACCTTTCCGCTGCCTGCGCTGTTCATCGTGGCCAGCGCCATCGCGCTGATGGTCAACTACCCGAGCCTGCACGAACAGAAGGAGCGGATCAGCGCGCATGCGGCCAACGTCGTGCCGGTGGTGTCGCTGATCTTCGCCGCCGGTATCTTCGTCGGCATCCTTTCGGGCACCAAGATGGTCGACGCGATCGCAAACAGCGTCATCAGTGCCGTGCCCGACTGGATGGGCCCCTACATGGCTCTCGTGACCGGCGTTCTGAGCATTCCGTTCACGTTCTTTATCTCGAACGACGCCTTCTACTTCGGCATCCTGCCGATCCTGGCCAAGGCCGCCGCGGTTTATGGCATCGGCGCCGCCGAGATCGGCCGTGCCTCGCTGATCGGGCAGCAGGTTCACCTGCTGAGCCCGCTGGTCGCGTCGACGTATTTGCTGGTGGGGCTGGCTGAGGTCGAGTTTGGCGATCACCAGCGCTATACGCTGCTGTGGGCGCTGTCGGCCGCGGCGGTCATGATGCTGGCCACCGTTGCCTTCGGCGTGATCCCCATCATCGGCCATGCGGCCTGAGGGAGATCGCGCATGCACAACACCATCCGCACCATTCTCTGCGCCGCCGACCTGGACGATGGCTACGAAGAGGTACTTGCCTACGCTATCGGCCTGGCCAGCCAGACCGGCGCCACGCTGCAGGTACTCACCGTCATCGACGACCAGCGCGAGACTTCGCTGGTCGAGGTCGATACGCTGGTGCCGCAGGCGGTGCTCGACAAATACCATGACGACCGCGCCCAGCGGGTCAGGCAACATCTCGAATCACGGCTCGCTGCCCTCCTTGCGGGGCGCGCGGACAAGAATGATCCGCCACCTCCCGTCGAGGTCATTGTGCGCGAGGATGATGACGCGGCCCCGCGCATCCTTGACCAGGTCGATGACGGCGCGGCCGACCTGCTCGTGATGGGCTCGCGTGGCGATGGTGCGTTGGTCGGTTTGCTGTTCGGGTCCGTTGTCCAGGAAGTCACGCGCAGGACTCGCACTCCCCTGCTGTTGGTGCCGCTTCGTGGGCGGGATGAGCAGGAAAGCCAATCCCGGTAACGCGCGGACTACTTTTCTGCGGACGTTGCACGTCCAACAAGCGGGCCACGCCTTGCGAAGGCGCGCATCGCAATCAGGTTGGAGGGCGACGGCCCGCTCATCTGGGGAAACGCTTGCCGCAGGTCATGTGCCAGGCGTTCGATCACTTTGGCGCCCCACCGCTGCTTCCCCTGCCGGACAAGGACCCCTCCTTGCCAATATCCCCTACAGTGAGACCAAAGACTGGTTGATCCCGCCGCCGCCGTTGATGGGCAGCGGTAAGGAAGCCATCGCATGGAACACACAACAGGCAATGCGGCCAGGTAATCCGCCGCACTGACGTGACGCTTACACGACACTGGACGACAAAATGAAGGCGGTAACCCATTTTTCGCCCCCTGTTACTGCTTGATGAGCGGAGTTGCATACGTGTTTCCCCCTTCCACCCTCCCCGTCCATGAACAGGGCCGCGTTACTGACCAGCCGGTCAGGTACTGCGATGCAGCAATAGCTGTAGAATACGCGCCCCGATTCAAAACGGCACGGCGCCCGATTTCGGCTCCCGCGCCCCACCGATACCCCTCACGAGGAAACAGCAGTAAATGACAAGCGGCGCACAACGAACGGCAGCCAAAGCACGAGAAGCAGGAGCAGGCAAGGACCTAGGCCAAAAAAACGCGGGGCCAACGGCGCAGCCTGATCCCTCGACGGAGGCTGCCGCGCGTAGTCAGCAATTGCGCGCCCTGATCCAGCTGGGCAAACAGCGCGGTTATCTGACCCACGCAGATATCAGCGACCATCTGCCGGATAACTTCACCGACACGGCGGCGATGGAAAGCATCGTCACCACGTTCGCCGAGATGGGCGTGAAGATCTATGAGCAGACGCCGGATGCCGAGACGCTTCTGCTGAGCGATGGCGCGGTGGTGGCCTCGGACGATCAGGCCGATGAGGAGGCTGAGGTAGCGCTTGCGACCGTGGACTCCGAGTTCGGCCGGACTACCGACCCTGTGCGCATGTATATGCGCGAAATGAGCTCGGCAACGCTGCTCACGCGCAAGCAGGAAGTCGAGCTCGCCAAGCGGATCGAGGACGGCCTGAACAATATGGTCCATGCCATCTCGGCCTGCCCGTCCACCATCGCCACGATTCTCGAGCTGTCTGGCCGGGTCGCCAGCAATGAAATCAGCATCGACGATCTGGTCGATGGCTTGAGCGACGAGAGTATTCCCGAACCCACCGCGGCGGCGGGCACGGACGAGACGGACGACAGTGTCGATAGCTCCGACGAGGACGATGACAGCGCTGAAGACACCGCCGACGAAGGGTCGACCCAGCAGAGCGGCGAAACTGACCTCACCCAGCTGCGCGATGAATGCATGAAGCGGTTTGCACGCGTCACCGAACAGTTCGAGCTGATGCACAAGGAAAGCGCCGCCAATGGCGCGGGGTCGGAAGCGTTTGTGTCAGCAAGGGATGCGGTGCGCGACGAATTGCGCACGATTCGCTTTACCGCGAAAACCATCGAGCGCCTGTGCGCCAGCGTCCAGGCGATGGTCGACGAGGTTCGCACGGTCGAGCGCCAGGTCGTTCAGCTGCTTGTCGAGCGCTGCGGGATGGAGCGTGAGGAGGTCATTGCCCGCTTCCCCGGCAATGAAACCAACCTCGCCTGGGGGCAGGATCTTGCCGCCCAATCCCGTCCGTACAGCGCGGCGGTCGCGCGGGCTCTGCCAGACCTCGAGGCGCATCAGCAAAAGCTGATCGACATTCAGGCCCGGGCTGTCCTGTCGCTGCCCGAACTGAAGACTGTCAACCGCAAGATGCTGGCCGCCGAGCGGCAGATGCGGCAAGCCAAGCATGAGATGACGCAGGCCAACCTGCGGCTGGTGATCTCGATTGCCAAGAAGTACACCAACCGCGGGATGCAGTTCCTGGATCTCATCCAGGAAGGCAACATCGGCCTGATGAAGGCGGTCGACAAGTTTGAATATCGCCGCGGCTGGAAATTCTCCACCTACGCGACGTGGTGGGTCCGCCAGGCTGTCACGCGAGCCATCGCCGACCAGGCCCGGACCATTCGCGTCCCGGTGCACATGATCGAGCAGATCAACAAGCTCAATCGCCTGTCGCGGGAGATCATGCAGCAGACCGGCAAGGAAGCCGATCCGGCCGTGCTTGCCGAGCGCATGGAAATCACGGAGGACAAGGTCCGCGCGATCATGAAGATTGCGAAAGAGCCGGTCTCGATGGAAACGCCGGTTGGCGAGGACGGCGATACCAGCCTCGGTGACATGATTGCCGACTCGGACACGGCCACGCCCGCCGACGCCGCATTGCAGGCGGGCCTGCGTGCCGTCGTGCGGGAGATGCTCGATGAGCTCACGCCCCGCGAAGCCAAGGTGCTGCGGATGCGCTTTGGCATCGATATGTCGACCGACTACACGCTGGAAGAAGTCGGCAAGCAGTTCGATGTCACACGCGAGCGGATTCGACAGATCGAAAGCAAGGCGATGAAGAAGCTGAGGCATCCCAGCCGCGCAGAGCAGTTGATCACCTACCTGCGGGACGCTTGATTCTTGCCGGTCGCGTCCCACGGGCGCGCCCGGCCTCGGCATGCGGTCAGTGCCAGCGACTTGCGATTTGCCGGCGGACACATTTGTTGGTGCAAAATCCGAAGCTGACAGCCCGACGGGGCCAGGAACCAAGGCCGACGCCCGGTTTGCGCCCCGGATTCCGAATCGCATGGACCCGCGGGTCCCATCTGTTATCCGGCATAGCAAGGGGACAGCTCGTCCTGCAACGAAGCACACAGGAGCTCTTCCATGACTGACTCGAACCCATCTTTTTTCGGCAGGGTCTCGCTTGCCGTGGGCACCTTCTTCGCCATCCTTGGCAACGGCGAACTGGCGGCCGGCGTAAAGCGCCTGCGTGACGGCGAGGGATTTGCCCCGGCTGCACGGGCACCGGCGCCGGTAGCGGAAGCTGTCGCACCCGTGCTGAAAGAAGCGAGCCCGGTGGCGGCCCTGCAGTTGCTGGGACTGCTCCAGCGCGACGCGCGCTTCGTCGACTTCGTCGAGGAAGACATCGCGCGCTATTCCGACACGGAGATCGGTGCCGCCGCCCGCCTGGTGCACGATGGCTGCCGCGCGGTGCTGCGCGAGCATTTCAGCATCCGCCCGGTGCGTGAGGAAGCCGAGGGCAGCCGTGTGACGCTCGCCGACGGCTTCGACGCGAGCGCCATTCGCCTGACCGGCAACGTGGTCGGCAGCGCGCCGTTCCATGGCAGCATCAGCCACCGCGGCTGGAAGGTCGAGGAAGTCCGCCTGCCCCGCGTGGCCGAACGCCATGACGCCACCGTGATCGCCCCCGCGGAGGTGGAACTGTGAGCGACGCACGCTATTCCATCGGCATTGACCTGGGCACCACCCATAGCGCCGTTTCCTACGTCGACCTGGCCGCCAGCGATGGCGAGAAGACCAGCCAGCGCGTGCTGCCCATCACGCAGCTGACCGCGCCGGGGGCCGTCGAAGACCTCGACCTGCTGCCCTCCTTCCTGTACCTGCCGCACGCCAGCGAACTGGCCCCGGGCGACCTGGGGCTGCCGTGGAACGCCGAGCGCGACTTCGCGGTGGGCGAGCTGGCGCGCAGCCGCGGCGCGGCCACGCCGATCCGCCTGGTGTCGAGCGCCAAGAGCTGGCTTTGCCATCCCGGCGTCGACCGCCGCTCGCCGATCCTGCCCAACGACGCGCCCCCTGAAGTCCCGCGCGTCTCGCCGCTCGAAGCCTCCGTGCGCTATCTCTCGCATCTGCGTGAAGCCTGGAACCAGGCCCACCCAGACGCGCCGTTTGGCGAGCAGGACATCACGGTGACGATTCCGGCATCGTTCGACCCCGCCGCACGGGAGCTGACTGCCGAGGCCGCCGCCGCGGCCGGGTATGCCCGCATGACCCTGCTCGAGGAACCCCAGGCCGCGCTTTACAGCTGGATCCAGAAGAGCGGCGGCCACTGGCGCAAGCAGGTCAAGGTCGGCGACATCATCCTCGTCGTCGATGTCGGTGGCGGCACCACCGACCTTTCGCTGATCGCCGTGATCGAGCGCGAAGGCAATCTCGAACTGCACCGGGTTGCCGTGGGCGACCATATCCTGCTCGGTGGCGACAACATGGACCTGGCGCTTGCCCACGTGGTGGCGCGCAAGCTGGCGGCCCAGGGCACGCAGGCGGATCCGTGGCAACTGCGCGCGCTGACCTATGCCTGCCGCGCGGCCAAGGAAACGCTGCTCACCGACCCGGATACCGATACCGTGCCCCTGGTTGTGCCGAGCCGGGGCTCCAAACTGATCGGCGGCTCGATCCGCACGGACCTGACCCGCGCCGAGCTGACCCAGACCATCCTGGAAGGGTTTTTCCCGCAGGTGGAGGCCTCAGCCCGTCCGGTGAGCCGGGCACGCGCAGGCCTGACGCAGCTCGGCCTGCCCTATGCGCAGGACGCGGCCATCACGCGGCATCTCGCCGCGTTCCTGGGCCGCCAGGTGGCGGCGCTGGCCGAACTCGAAGGCCTGCAAGGCGCACAGCCGGAAGGCGCGACTTTCCTCCACCCGACTGCCGTCCTCTTCAATGGCGGCGTGTTCAAGTCGGGCCTGCTGGTGGACCGTATCCTGCAGACGCTCAATGGCTGGCTCGCCGCGGAACGCGCGGCGCCGGCACGCCTGCTTGACGGTGCGGAGCTGGACCTGGCAGTGGCACGCGGCGCCGCCTATTACGGCTACGTGCGGCGCGGCCAGGGGGTGCGGATTCGTGGCGGCACCGCGCGCGCCTACTACATCGCCGTGGAATCGTCGATGCCTGCCGTGCCTGGTTTCGAGCCACCCGTGCAGGCGCTATGCGTTGCGCCGTTCGGCATGGAGGAAGGGACCGAGGCCGCGCTGCCGCCACAGGAATTCGGTTTGGTGGTGGGCGAGCCGGTGCACTTCCGCTTCTTCGGTTCGTCGGTGCGCCGCCAGGACCAGGTCGGTACCCTGCTCGATTTCTGGGGGCCGGAGGAATTGCAGGAGCTCGAGGAAATCCAGGCGACCCTGCCCGCCGAAGGGCGGACCGCAGGCGAAGTGGTACCGGTCAGGCTGCATGCGCGGGTGACCGAGGCCGGCACGCTGGAACTCGAGGCCGTGCCCCGCGACAGCGGCGAGCGCTGGAAGGTCGAGTTCGACGTGCGCGGCAACGCCGATGCCTGAACAAGCGAGCGGGCCGACGACCAAGCAATACGTCGTCGGCATCGACCTCGGTACCAGCAATACGGTGGTCGCCTATGCGAAGGCCGGATCCGACGATATCCGCGTCTTCGATATCGATCAGCTGGTCAGCCCGGGTGAGGTCGCGGCTCGCCCCCTGCTGCCCTCGGTGCGTTACCACGCGGCGCCGGGCGAGCTCAGTGGCGACGACCTGCAGCTACCCTGGCAATCCGCCGCAAGCGCCGCCGCGCGCCGGACCGTGTTCGGCCGCCTCGCGGCCACGCTCGGCGCGCAGGTGCCCGGCAGGCTCGTGGCCAGCGCAAAAAGCTGGCTGTCGCATGCTTCGGTCGACCGGACCGCAGCCATCCTGCCATGGGGCGGGCACGACGACGCCGACAAGATCTCGCCGGTCGTCGCCAGCGCGAGCTACCTGGGCTACGTGTGCGCGGCGTGGAACCACCGGTTTCCCGATGCGCCGCTCGAGCAGCAGGACGTGGTGCTCACCGTGCCCGCCTCCTTCGACGAAGGCGCACGCGCGCTGACGCTGGAGGCGGCGCGCCTGGCCGGCCTGCCCGCCCTGCGCCTGCTCGAAGAGCCGCAAGCCGCGCTCTACGACTGGCTGTTCCATCATCGCCGGACCCTGGACGCGGACCTGGCGCAAACCCGCCTGGTGCTGATCTGCGACGTGGGCGGCGGCACCACCGACCTCACCCTCATCCGGGTGGAAATGCAGGACGGGCAGCCGCAGCTGACCCGGATCGGCGTGGGCAACCACCTGATGCTCGGCGGCGACAATATGGATCTCGCCCTGGCGCATCTGGTCGAAGCGCGTCTTGCGTCAGAGGGTCCCGCGCAGTCGCGGCTGTCGGCGGCCAGCCTGTCGCAACTGGTCGCGCGCTGCCGCGCCGCCAAGG
Source organism: Ralstonia pickettii (assembly GCA_050987995.1). Classification (GTDB taxonomy): domain Bacteria; phylum Pseudomonadota; class Gammaproteobacteria; order Burkholderiales; family Burkholderiaceae; genus Cupriavidus; species Cupriavidus pickettii_B. The sequence continues at coordinate 2,195,557 of CP158803.1, read as the reverse complement.
AACAACTGCTCAGCGCGCAGGCACCGGAGTCGGTCACGGTGACGCTGCTGGGCGCGGGCTCCCGGCTGGTCGGCGGCGCGCGTTCGGTGGAAGTGACGCGGCAGGAGGTCGAACAGCTCGTCGTCGATGGCTTCTTCCCCAGGGTGTCGTCCAGTGAAAGGCCGCAGCGCGCACGGGGCGCCATTGTGGAGTTTGGCCTGCCCTATGCGTCGGACCCGGCCGTCACCCGGCACGTCGCGTCGTTCCTGAGCCAGCATGCCGCGCAATCGAGGGTGGCACTGGATGCGCCACAGACGCACGATGATGCCTTGCCGATGCCCGACACGCTGCTGCTCAACGGTGGCGTGTTCCGGGCCGAAGCTTTGGCGGGACGCATCGCTGACACGTTGGGCACGTGGCGCGGGGCGCCGCTGCAGGTCCTGCACAACGACGATCCCGACGTTGCGGTTGCGCGCGGCGCGGTGGCGTACGCGCGGGCGCGTACCGGCCAGGCCCCGCGCATCGGCGGCGGCTCTGCCCGCAGCTACTTTCTCGTTCTCGATGATGGTGCAGATGGTGCATCGAGGCAGCAAGGGATCTGCCTGCTGCCACGGGGTACGGAAGAAGGTCACGAGATCCACCTCAGCGATCGTGCCTTTGCCTTGCGCCTCGGGCATCCGGTGCAATTCCACCTGGTCTCCTCCGTCGCCGACACGGCCTATCAGCCCGGCGAACTGACCGAGCTGTCGACGGGCGACTTCGTTCGCCTGCCGCCGATTGCCACCGTCGTGCAGCCGCGCGGCGCCGGCGGGCCAGGGGAAACGCCGGTGCAGCTCACCACCTCGCTGACCGAGGTCGGCACGCTCGAGGTCCACTGCATCGAGATTGCGGATGCGTCGCAGCGCTGGCGGCTCGAATTCCAGTTGCGTGGCAACGACGTCCAGGCGGCGGCTCCCGCGACGGATACGGCACACCCTTCCCTGCCGCAAGCCCTCGAGGCGATTGACCGGACCTTTGGCACCCGCTCGCAAGATGTCGGCCCCAAGGAAGTCAAGCGGCTGCGTGCGCAACTTGAGCAGTTGCTGGGTGCGCGCGAGCAGTGGGACAGCGCCCTGCTGCGCGAACTGTTCGGCGCATTCTGGGAGCGCGCGCGGCGGCGGCGGCGCACTGCCGACCATGAACGCCTGTGGCTGAACCTGGCCGGCTACTGCGTGCGCCCGGGATTCGGCTACCCGCTCGACGAATGGCGCGTCGAGCAACTCTGGTCGCTGTACGACCAGGGAATCCAGTACGTCAACGAAAGCCAGAACTGGTCGGAGTGGTGGACGCTGTGGCGGCGCGCGGCTGGCGGCCTGGACGAAAGCGCGCAGTTGCGCCTGCTGGAAGACATGGCCTTCTACCTGCAGCCACCCGGCAGCACCCGCTACAAGAAGCCCGCCGGGCCCGCAAGGTCTGGTTATGCCGATATGGTCCGCCTTGCCGGCTCCCTGGAGCGCATCCCCGCCGATTCCAAGATCGAGCTCGCCGAATGGCTGCTGGCCCGGCTGCGCAAGCCTTCGGAAAACAATCAGGGCTGGTGGGCCGTGGGCCGCATCGGGTCGCGCCGGCCCTTCTATGGCAGCGCGCACAGCGTCGTGCCAGCCGAGATCGCCGCGCAATGGGTGGACGCCATCCTTGTGCTCGACTGGAAAAAGGTCGAGCCTGCCGCATTCGCCGCCGTGCAGATCGCGCGCATGACCGGCGATCGCAGCCGGGACCTGCCTGACGAGATCCGGGCGGCGGTGGTGCGCCGGCTCGAAGCCGCCAACGCGCCGCAAAACTGGATCGCCATGGTGCGCGAGGCCGTGGAACTCGATGCGGCCGACGAGGGACGGGTATTTGGGGAGGCGCTGCCCGCCGGCCTCAAGCTGATCGCGGGGTAGAGGCTCCGGACGGCGGCACGCAGCATTTCCCACGCGTGATAATCCATGCTTCATTGCAGCATGGCGCCTTCGCATCAGCCGCCGTAAGATTCATTGCACTGGGTGAATGTCGAGCTCCAGGTATGTCAAAGGAGAGTGCGATGGCGGACGACCTTGTCATTCGGAACATGACGCGTGCCGAGTTGGACCAACTGGTCGGCTGGGCGGCCCGCGAGGGATGGAATCCCGGTCTGCACGACGCGGAACTGTTCTGGGCCACGGATCCCGATGCCTTTATCGCGGCGGACCTTGACGGGGAACTGATTGGCGGAGGCGCCATCACCTCGTACAACGGCGAATTCGGCTTCATGGGATTCTTTATCGTCCGCCCGGAGTTTCGCGGTCGGGGGCTCGGCAACGTGCTGTGGCATGCCCGCCGGGACCGGCTCCTTGCCCGCCTGCAGCCTGGGGCAAGCATCGGACTGGATGGCGTATTCACGATGCAGGATTACTACGCCAAGGGCGGCTTCGTCTTCTCGCATCGGAATCTGCGCTTTCGTGCCGATATCCCGGATACGCCGGCTCCTCCACCCGGGCCGCCGTCAGATGATGAAGCCATCGTGCCGCTGGATGAGGTGGCGTTCGACCAGTTGCTTGAATACGACCGCTCGTGCTTTCCTGCCGCACGCCCGGCTTTCCTGCAAGGCTGGATCCGGCAGGCCGATGCGCTCGCCCTGGGGCATATGCGCCATGGCAGGCTGAGCGGATATGGTGTGGTGCGTCGTTGCGGGGAAGGCTGCAAGATCGGACCGCTGTTCGCTGATGATGCCGAGGCAGCCGAAGTGCTCTACGCACGCCTGGCAGCTTTCGCGGCGGGCGGCCCCCTGTTTCTCGATGTACCGGAAAATCACCCGGCCGCCATGGCGCTTGCGCATCAACACGGCATGACGGAAGTATTCGGCTGCGCGCGCATGTATCTTGGGCCGGAGCCGGGCCTCGTGCAGGCGCGGATCTTCGGCATCACGACCTTCGAGCTCGGATGATGCCAGCACGCGATCTGACCGGCTACGGAAGCGCCCCGCCCCATCCGCACTGGCCTGGTGCCGCGCGTGTGGCGGTACAGTTTGTGCTGAACATCGAGGAAGGCGCGGAATCCTCCGTGCTCAACGGCGATGCCCGCTCCGAATCGTACCTGCACGAACTGCCCGGCCGGCCGTCGCGCGAGGCAGAGCGCGACTGGAGTGTCGAGAGCATGTATGAGTACGGTGCGCGCGCGGGCGTCTGGCGCCTGCTGGACCTGTTCGGCGAGCGTAGCCTGCCACTGACCGCGTTCGCGGTCGGTCGCGCGCTGGAGCTCAATCCGCAAATCGGGCAAGCGCTCAGCGCCGCGGGACACGAAGTGGCGGGCCATGGCTACCGCTGGCTGGACTATCGTGACGTGCCGGAGGACGAGGAGCGGCGCCATATCCGCCTGACGATCGAGGCGATCGAGCGGATCTGCGGCAAGCGTCCGGTGGGCTGGTACACGGGGCGCGTCAGCCACAATACCCGGCGCCTGATCCAGGAAGAAGGCGGGTTCCTCTACAGCTCCGATGCCTACAACGATGACCTGCCCTACTGGCTGCCTGGATCGCCGCCGCTGCTCGTGATTCCCTACACGCTTGTCAACAACGACGCACGCTATCTGCTGCCGGATGGCTTTGCCTCAGGCGAGGACTTCTACCGTACGCTTCGCGACGCGTTCGAGCAGCTCTGGCACGAGGGGGCGCAAAGGCCGAAGATGATGAGCGTCGGCCTGCATGCCCGCATCAGCGGCCACCCCGCACGTGCCATCGCGCTTGCGCGTTTTCTTGACTATGTGCGGGGTCATGATGGCGTGTGGATCTGTCGGCGGGAAGACATCGCCAGGCACTGGATGGCGGAGCACCCCGCCTAAAGGCCGCCGGCCTGCAGCTACCCGCTGAACGGCAGGCTGCGATGCCGCTTGCCAGTGAGGGCCGCGACCGCGTTGGCCAGCGCGGGCGCAATCGGCGGCACCGCGGTCTCGCCAATGCCGGTCGGCGGGTCGGCCGACGGCACGACGTGCACCGAGATCTGCGGCGGCATGTCCGCATGCGTGGCCAGCCGGTAGTAGTTCCAGTTGCCTTGCTGCACCACGCCGTCCTTCAGCGTGATCTGCGCGCCGGGCAGCGTGGTGCCCAGCCCCATCATCAGGCCGCCCTGGACCTGCGCCTCGATCGTGCGCGGGTTGATCGGCATGTTGCAGTGGACGGCCGCTGTCACCCGGTGCACGACGGGCTGGTTACCGCGCATCGAGGCCTCGACGATGTACGCGACCACGGTGTCGAACGATTCGTGCACCGCCACGCCCCAGGCACGCCCGGCCGCCAGGCGCCGCTTGCCGTAGCCCGAGCGCTCGACCGCCAGGTCCAGTGCCGCGAGGTGGCGCTTGTGCTCGCGCAGCAGCGTGCGCCGGTATGCCACCGGATCGAGCCCGCCCGCGCGCGCCAGTTCATCGACCAGGGTCTCCATCACGAAGGCCGTGTGGGTGTGCCCGACGGAGCGCCACCACAACACCGGCACGTTGACCTTGGGATGATCGATCTCAAGCGCGATCGGGAACGGATAGACGCTGTCGCTCACGCCCTCGACCATGGTTGAGTCAACCCCGTTCTTCACGGTGAATGGCTCGAACGGGGTGCCGCTGGTAATGGACTGGCCGACGATCACGTGCTTCCACGCCAGCACCCTGCCCTTGCCGTCGTGGCCGATCTCGACGCGGTGCAAATGCATGGGGCGGTAGTAGCCGCCGCGCACGTCGTCCTCGCGGATCCATATCATCTTGATCGGCTCGCGGCGGCCGGCCGCATACCGCGCCCTGGCCACCTGCGCGGCCTCGAACAGGTAGTCGGAGGTCGGCACCGCACGCCGGCCGAAGCCGCCGCCGGCCATCATGGTGTTGAACGTCACCTGTTCCGGCTTCAGGCCGACCACGGCGGCCACCGCCGCCTGGTCGACCGTCTGGAACTGCGAGCCGGCCCATACGGTGCATTGGTTGCCGCGGAAGTCGATGGTGCAGTTGAGCGGCTCCATCGGCGTGTGCGCCAGGTACGGGAAGGTGTACTCGGCCGTGATCTTGCGCGGTGCGGTGGCAAGGGCCGCGGTGTCCGCAGCTTTGGCCTGCAGCCCGGGCTGCGCTGCAAGCTCGCGGTAGCGCGCCAGCAGCGCGTCGCTATCCACCTTCTCGACGCCGCTGGTGTCCCACTCCACCTGCAGCACCTCACGCGCGGTGCGCGCCGGCCAGAAGCCATTGGCCACGATCGCCAACCCCGTAGCGCCACCGACCAGCGGCACCTGATAGACCTCTTCCACGCCGGCGATGGCTTTCGCACGCGCCGCGTCGAAGCGCGCCACCCTGGCGCCGAACACCGGCGGATGCACCATGACCACGGTGCGCATGCCGGGCAGCATGGTGTCGATGCCGAACTGCTGCCTGCCAGTGGACTTGTCGCGCGCATCGAGCCGGCCGGTCGGCTTGCCGATGAGCCTGAACTGCTGCGGCGACTTCAGCTGGACAGTCGCCGGGACAGGCTCGGCCAGGGCCGCGGCGGCCAGTTCGCCGTAGGTGGCACGGCGGCCGTCGGGCGTGGTCACCACGCCGGCCTCGGTCTTCAGCGTCTCCGCCGGGACGCCGAAGCGCCTGGCGGCCGCCGCGAGCAGCATCGCGCGCATGCGCGCGCCGACCTCGCGATATTGTGTCCACGAGTTCTTCATGCTGGTCGAGCCACCGACCATCTGGATATGGAAGACGGGGTCCTTGTAGGCCTCGCCGGCCGGGGCCAGCTGGCAGCGCACCTTGCTCCAGTCCGCGTCCAGTTCCTCGGCCACGATCATCGGCAGTGCCGTCTGCACGCCCTGCCCGAATTCGAGCTTGCCGATGGTGACCATCACCGTACCGTCGGCGTCGATACTGACGAAGGCCGACGGCTGCACCGGGGGCTTGGGCGCGTCGCCACCTGCCGCCGTCTGCGCGCCAATGGGAATGGCACAGAGCGCGAAGCCAGAGCCGACGCTCAGTTTCAGGAACGTCCGCCGGTCGATGCCGCCGCTTGCCTGCTGCATGAGTCTCATGGCATCTCCTCAGCCGATGGCCCTGGCCGCGTCCTTGACCGCGGCATGGTGTGTGGGCTGGAACGTGCCGCCGGGCCCGGCCGCGCAGGCGAGCGCCGGAAGTGCCAGGGCACATCCCACCGCCAGCCGGCGCAGCGCATCGACGAGGGGATCTGTGCGAGGGGTAATTTTCATCGATCCTCCTTCGTCGGCATGCCTTGTTGTTGTAGTGCCTGATGCGATCCCTGGCAAGAAGCGCTCCCGCCATAGATCTTGCACCGCACCCATCCCCTGCGCCGCCGCGCCTTTGCGCCTGATTGCCCTGATGTCATCGAGCGCGCTGGGCGCAGGCCGTTTGAAGGTACTGTCGATTTCACCTATCCTGATTTGTTCAGCGCCGTCGCAGCTGCCCCGGCTTCGAGGCTGTGTGGCGCCAACCATTCCTTCAAGGAGGAAGACGATGCGTGTCATGGTGATAGTGAAGGCTACGAGCGATTCAGAAGCTGGCAAGATGCCAACCACGGAATTGCTTGCGGCAATGGGCAACTTCAATGAAGAGCTCGTCAAGGCAGGCGTGATGCTCGCGGGCGAGGGCCTGCACCCGAGTGCCGAGGGAAAACGGGTACGTTCTCGGGCGATCAACGGACCGTGACCGATGGGCCGTTCCCGCAGACCAACGAACTCGTCGCGGGGTTCTGGCTGTGGCAAGTCAAGTCAATGGACGAGGCTGTCGAATGGGTCAGGCGCTGCCCCAACCCCATGGAAGGCGAGTCTGAAATCGAAATCCGCCCGCTGTTTGAGGTCGAGGACTTCGGCGCTGAACTCACGCCCGAACTGCGTGCACAGGAAGAGCGACTGCGCGCTGAGGTCGAAGGCGCGAACAAACCGCGCTGACGCGAGCTCCCCTACCGCAGGTGGAGATAGCGCAGGGCGAGGCGATCGGCAAGAGAAATACCCGCCGGGGTGGCGGGTAGAGACTGCGGACAACGCTGAAAACCGGCGGCGTGGACAGTCAGAACACGATCGTCTCGCCTTCGCGCTGGGCTTGCGCCTTCGAGTACGTGACAAGGTGGACCGTATGGCCTGAACGGTCCACCAACCTTATCTCGCCTCCCTTGTTGGAGAGCTGGATCGAATTGCGCGGCAGCAGCATGGTCGATGCGATCCCCGGCGCAAGCTCCAGGTCTTCGATGCCGAAGCGGTTCTTCATCTTGTCCACCAGGAACCAGCCGTCCAGCCGCACGGGATCCGTGCCGGTATTGACGAGCGTGACCTTTTCCCTGCCGCTGTCGGCGCCCGCCGGATTGATCAGGGCCGCGAGGATCTTGACCGGCCCCGCCACGATCGGCGCTGCCGCAGCACCGGGTGCCGCGGCTCGCTCGGTCACCGGCGCCGCGCCGGCGGGACCGAGATAGACGGGATAGAACGTCCGGATATAGCGCTCCGTCGCCTGGTCGAGAAAGAGCTTCATGTCATAGCGGGCACCGTTGATGACCGCTTCCTTGGGAGCACGGGCTCCGCGATGCGCGCGCACGGCACCCAGCGCCATCAGCCCTTCCACGCTGCAGCCGACGAAGAAGCCGCCTTTGGGCTTGGTGAGCGGCCGCACCCGACTGGCAGCATAGTCTGGTGCATCCCACTTGTACGAGATCGTCACGGATTCCGGAAAGCGCTCCTGGCCGTCCTCGTACTGGCCGCGCAGGTAGACGATGCGGTCGTCCCTGAAGCCCGGGAAACGGTCCCGATCGATGGTGCCGGCAAGGCCGTCGTCGAGGTGGTACTTGTACCAGAAATGGTAGCCCTGCACCTTCGGGCCCTCCTGCTCGCCGACGAATACATGCTCGAAGCCGGACAGGTCGCGGTCGCCGCCCTGGTTGAAGCGGCGGAACCAGAGCTCCATCAGCGTGGCATACCAGCGATCGCGCGACACCGGCGTACCGGTTTCTTCCGAGATGTAGGCACGGGCGACCTGCATCGGAGCGGTATCGACCACCGCTTCCAGGAGTTCGTGCACTTCGGCACGTTCCTCGGCCGTTTCGATTTCCTGCGATCGCTCGTCCAGGGCGTAGTTGTCGAACAAGGCGCGCACCCTTTCGTAGGTCGCGCCCTTGGCCGGCGGGATGACGACTTCCGGCAGTACCCTGGTTTCGGGCTCCGACAGCGTCCTGCTGTTGGCCACCTTGACGTAGCCCTGGCTTCTGTCGCCGTCTTCGGTGGCCAGGATGGGCCGCACGCCGTTGCCGCTCTGGTCGGCATCCCAGATTTCTTGATAGATGTTCACGATGGCTCCCTGTTTTTCAGGACTGGTCCTGACTTCAGCTGGCTGCTCACCGCATAGCATGGCGGGAAGTCCGTGACACTGCCGTGAAACGGCCGTGCATGCCTGGCCGGCCTTCGACGATAGGGCAAATCTAATTCTCAAGTGAATTCTGCCGAATTGACTTAGCCATGCGGGCGTCGTCTCATCACGGCTGTCAGCCTGCCCCCGGCCGTCATCAAATCCACATAAAACGGGACGATAGTCTTGCCGATCATGGGGCAATGCCGACGGTCAAACACGGGAGAGACAGGATGGCGGGCGATATCCATTCCGAAGTCGTACAACTGGGCGCGTACAAGGTCGAGAAAGGCAGGAGCTCCGTCTCCGGCCTGTCGTCCGGTGCCTTCATGACGGTGCAGCTGCATCTGGCGCATTCGTCGAGCTTTGCCGGGGCCGGCGTGATTGCCGGCGGCCCCTATCGCTGCGCCGAGTCGTTCCGCGCCGCCGCGCCGGTGCCGGAGGATGCCTACGAACTGAACGCCCTGCATCTGTGCATGAATCCGCTGGTGCCGCAGACCACCCCGGATGCGCAGCACCTGGCGCGGCTGGCGCACCAGACCGCCGAGGCCGGCGAGATCGATGCCATCTCCCATCTTGGCGGGCACCGCGTCTATATCTTCACCGGCAGCAAGGACAGCGTGGTGTATTCCTCCGTGGTCGCGCGCACCCGGGAATTCTACGAATTGCTTGGCGTCGGATCCGGCGACATCGCCTACGACGACAGCGTGCCGGCGGGCCATTCGATCATCACCGACAACGCCGAGGATTCTCCGCTCGGCACCAATCAGCCGCCTTATATCAATAACGGCGGCTTCATCCAGTCCCACGGTATCCTGCGCCATATCTACGGCGACCTGAACCCGCCCTCGGAGCGCCTGAGCGGGCGGCTGGTGCGCTTCGACCAGACCGAATTCTTCGGCAACGAGCCGCGCGCCAGCATGAGCCGCTTCGGCTATGCCTACGTGCCCAAGGCGGTGGAGGAAGGCGCCCAGGCGCGCGTCCATATTGCCTTGCACGGCTGCAAGCAGGGCTACAACTTTATCGACTTCACCTTCGGGCAGTCCGACTTCGCCAGCCAGCCGCCTTATGGCAACCGGTACATCACCACCACCGGCTACAACGAGATCGCGGACAGCAACAATATCAGCGTGCTCTACCCGCAGGCCGAGGGCACCGACAACAGCACGACGCAGAACCCGGACGGCTGCTGGGACTGGTGGGGCTATTCCAACCCGCATCCCATGCGGCCAGACTACTACTCCCGCAATGCGATCCAGATCAAGGCCATCCACGGCATGCTGAGCCGTCTCGGCGGCTGATCCCTTCACAGAGTTCCGCAAAGGACGACCATGAACGACACCACGCAGATGCTCCCGGCCACGCTGCAGCAAGACGCTTCGACGCTGGAGGGTGCGAAAGCCGTACAGGACGCCATGGCGGCGGCCCATCCGGCTGCCTTGCAACGGGCGCTGACACTGCATGCCCTGCTGGGCGGATGGGCCACGCGCGCCGTCGGCAACGGCATCACTGCCGCCAGCCTGGGCCCGTTCGCCGTCGATGCGCAGACCTGGACCGAGCTGTTCCAGCTGCAGGCGGCGGTAATCAGGCGCCTGCACGAGCAGCAACAGCAGAACCTGCTGGGCTGGGCCGGCTGGCTGCAGGAGCGTGCCCAGATCAAGCGGGCCAACACGATGTCCAAGCTGGTGGAGCAGGAATTCGACCTGCTGGCCCGCTTCATGCTGCTGCTGAGCGACCAGGCGGTGGATCTCGTGACGCTGCAGGAGAACGTCGAGGTCAACACCGGCTACTGGCTCGGCCAGAAGGCCGCCGCGGCGGCCGCCCCTGCCGCGGCGTAGGCTGGGGTGCAAATGAGACCTGCACGATCTTGACTTCAGCACAAGGGATAGATAGACGGAAAAGCAACAGCCCGCTGCAGAGCCTGCCCGACGCACTATAACTAACTGGGGTTCGATCGCATGCCCCTGTCCGTCGCGCAAGCGCTATTCGTCCGAACAGGAGCACTGGCATGGCCAAGCAGCTCGCTATCCTGATCGATGCCTCGGGCTCGATGTTTCACTCCGCCGGCAACGGTTCATCCAAGGACAAGATCGTCGAAGCCTCCGAATCGGTGCAGTACGTTATCGATGAGATCGAGAACAAGACTTCATCCTCCGGCGAGACCTGGGCGGTTTCGTTCTGGTACTTCGCCACGCAGACCAACGGGCTGATCGGCCAGGGGAATTTCCCGGTGGGAGACACCACGATCTGGAAGAACGTGGTCAGCGCCATCGAAGACCAGCCTTCGGTCCAGGGCGCAGTCGGCAACATGACGGATATCTTCCATGCCGTGCGGACCGTCGCCGACTTCATGGTCGCAAATCCGCCGCCGCTGTTTCCTGCGGTGTACAAGAAGAAGATCGTGCTGTTCACCGACGGCAACCAGACGATCGAGCATGACGACCGGCTGACCAAGGGCGGCTATGAATTCGAACAGGGCATCGACTTTGCCGTGCTGCTGGCCGGCAACGGCATCGCCCTCAATGCGCAGGGTATCGGTTCGGATCTGCTCAACGCGACGCTGACCGACCTGGTCGCGGAGGCGGAGCCTTTCGGCAGTACCACCAAGACGATCAGCACCACGCCGTCATACGCGGCAGACACCTCGGCGGCGCTGATGACCAACTCGATGAAGGTCGTCAACAACAACGGCATCCTGCCGTTGCGTCCGCTGACGCGGCCGGCTTCGAAGCTGCTGTGGGAACAGTTCAGCCTGCCGGCACTGGCGCCCGAAGGCAGCGATGAAGGGGCGCGCCGCCGCATCAACGAGGAGCATTTCGAAGTCGATGTCGATGAGATCTCGCAGGAGCTGCTGCTGGGCCTGACCTGGCATCATCCCGGGCAGCCCTCGATCGAAGCCCGCTCGCCCTCCGGCACGCTGTTCCGCCATGGCCTGAACGGTGCCTTTGAAATCGGGGTGGGATGGATGACCGCGCTGCACGTCCCCTCCCCCGAGCCCGGAACGTGGCGCGTGCGCGTTGCGGGAGATCCGCAGTTCCGGCCGCTGCGCATGAACCTGATGGCCCGCTCGGTCTGCCCGGAGTTCGATATCCTGCTGCGGGTCGATCCCTTCCAGCTCAATCCGCAGGACACCAGCGTGGTGACCGCCACGCCGATATTCAACGACAAGACCGCGGCCGGCAAGTTCGAAGCTGTGCTGAGCGACTTCACGGGCCGCTCGTGGCCGATGGAGCCGCAACAGGATGGCACCCTTGTCGCCAAGGCGGACTTCCCGGTGCCCGGCGTGGCTCCTCTGCGCGTCGAGCTGAAGGGACTGCTCGAGGGCAAGCGCAAGGTTTCACGCATGGAGTTCACTTCGGTCCAGGTGGGGCGCCCGCGCGACCCTCGCCTCACCGTCGAGCCCGACCGCTACCGGCCGGGCCGGCGCTACAAGGTGGCGGTGTCGATCAGCGATGCGGCCTTCACCGCCGCGACCCAGATCGCCTTCGGCGCGGGCATCGAAGTCCATCGCTTCACGGTGCTGAGCCCGCTCGAAGCGGTCGCCGAGATCACCGTCGCCAACGACGCCTTCCCCGGCGCGCGCGAGGTACTGACCTTCCAGCCCGACGCCGAGACCCTGGGCGGGATCGTGGTCGAGAAGCTGCCGGGAAACGGGCAGCGCTTGCTGACGGGCTTCGTCAAGGCCTTGCGCTTCGACGCCCGCGGGCGGCTGGTCGCCGCCGTGCTGGACGAGGATCGCGAGATTCCGGTGCAGCGCCACGACGAGCGCCTGCGGCGTCTGCTCGAGAAGGCGCGCGACCAAAACCTGGCGGTCTCGATCGCACTCGATGATCACGGCGCTCTTGGCAAGGTCACGGTAGGCGAATGACCAATGACCACCCTGTTCGATCCGGTGCCTCCGGCGGACGGCGCGCAAGTGCTCGCGCGCTTCGATGCCATCCTCGCCTGGGCGCGGCAGCACCGCAGCCGGCTCGGCTATTTCGCCGCCCTCTACCGCGGCGTCACGCTGCGCGCCCGCAGCGCGCTGGCGGCCGGGGCCTTCGAGCAACCGCAGGCGGCCGAGCGGCTGGTGGTGCTGTTCGCCAACCGCTACTTCGAAGCGCTGGCGGGACACCTTGCCGACGCGCCGGTTACCCGCTCATGGCAGATTGCCTTCGACGCCGCCGGACGCTGGCGGCCGACCGTATCGCAACACCTGCTGCTTGGCATCAATGCGCATATCAACCTGGATCTGGGCATTGCGGCGGCCCGCACGCTGGCGGAGTACCCGCTGCCACGAGCGGATTTCGACGGGGTCAATGACCTGCTGCTGCAGATGGTCGACGAGGTTCAGGACCGGCTCGCCGGCGTCTGGCCGCTGCTGCGGCTGTTCGACAGGCTGGCCGGCAGCCTGGACGAACGACTGATCGGCGTGGCGCTGGTGCAGTCGCGGTCCGCGGCCTGGGACTTTGGCCAGGCATTGCGTGCCAGCGGCAGCAACGAGAGCGGGCTGATCGAACGGCAGGACCGCCGCGTGGCGGACATCGGGCGCCACATCGCCGCGCCCGGACCGTTGCCAGGGCTGGCGCTGGCCGCCGTGCGGATGGGCGAGTTGCGCGGCATTGTCAGTATCATCGACTTGCTGGACGCCGAGGTTGCGCGCGCCCGCGCGGCTGTCGAAGCCAGGGTCGCGGGGCAGCCGACTATCTAGTAGCCCGCGAAGGTCGCAACGCATTGGGCAGATCGGTAAACTGCATGGAAATCACGGGGACGCCCACAAGCGGAAGGAAGCCATCATGCGCGCCTGCCGACAAGCCCGCCCTGCCGCCAGGGCCGCCGCAGTCTGGCTGCTGGTGGCGGCCATGGCCACCGCGGCCTGGCTGCTGCCGCGCATCGCGCAGCCGCCGCAATATCATCGTTTTGCCGATCCTTACGTCTGCTTCGGCACACCCCACTGCCTCGACATCGGCTCCAATCTGCTGTTCCTGCTCGCGGGCGCGGCCGGCCTGCGCTATCTGGGCACCACTACTGCCCGCCGCGCCTTCATGGTGCCGGCCGAGGCCTGGCCTTACCGGCTACTTTTCTTCGCTGTCTTCCTCGTTGGCCTGGGCTCCGCCTACTACCACCTCGCACCGGACAACCAGCGGCTGGTGTGGGACAGGGCCCCGCTGGCGTTCGCGCTGATGTGCTGGCTGGGCGCCAACCTGTGCGAGCGGGTCAGCCTCAAGGCCGGCTTGCGGCTGCTGCCGCTGCTGCTGATCGCGGGGCCGGCCAGCGTCGGCTACTGGGCATGGAGCGAAGCCCGCGGCATCGGGGACCTGCGCCCTTACCTGCTGGTTCAGGCATGGGCGATGCTGGTGGTGCCGCTGCTGCTCTGCCTCTATGCGCCGCGCTACACTGGCGACCGGGATGTGCTGGCCATCACCGGCTGCTATGTACTGGCCCTGGCTTGCGATGTGCTGGATCACCAGATCGCCGCGCTGACCGGGCTGGTCAGCGGGCACACGCTCAAGCACGTGTTCGCGGCGCTGGCCGTCTATGGCGTCCTGCTTCGGCTGAAGCGGCGCCGCATCGTGGAGGAAGGAAGATGACCGTGCCCCAACCGGGTGGCCACGCTCGCGCGCCCCGCGTGCCCTCTGCCCTGGGCGCTGACGTACGGCCGCGCGAAGTGTGGGCATGGGCCATGTATGACTTTGCCAACTCTGGCTACACCACGGTGGTTATCACCGCGCTGTTCAATGCCTACTTCGTCGCAGTGGTGGCCGGCAACGCCCCCTGGGCCACGCTGGCCTGGACCGCGGCGCTTTCCCTCTCCTATTCGCTGGTGGTGCTCAGCGCGCCGCTGGTCGGCGCCTACGCCGATCTGCGTGCAGCCAAGAAGACCCTGCTTGCGGTGACGACGGCGGGTTGCGTGGTGTTCACCGCCCTGCTCTATTTTGCGCAGCCCGGCACCCTTGGCCTGGCCATCCTGTGCGTGGTCTTGTCCAACTTCTTCTTCGGCAGCGGCGAAAACCTGATCGCCGCCTTCCTGCCGTCGCTTTCCACCACCCGCGCCCTGGGCAGGGTATCGGGCTGGGGCTGGAGCCTTGGCTATATCGGTGGCCTGGTCACGCTGGGCGCATGCCTGCTCTATGTCAACTGGGCCACCGCACGCGGCCACGTCGCCAGCCAGTTCGTGCCCGTCACCATGCTGATCACGGCGGCCATCTTTGCCCTGGCGAGCCTGCCGACCTTCCTGCTGCTGCGCGACCGCGGCGCGCCACGGATCGCTGCGCCCGCGCCGGCTGGTGAACAGGTCAGCGGCACGGCCTGGGCCACGGTATGGCAACGCCTGGGCCAGTTGCGCCAGTTCAGGGACCTGCGCCGCTTCCTGCTGTGCACCCTGTTCTACCAGGCCGGCATCCAGGCGGTGATCACGCTGACCGCCATCTACGCCAACCAGGCCATGGGCTTCACCATGCAGCAGACCCTGACCCTGGTGCTGGTGGTCAACCTGACGGCGGCGGCCGGCGCCTTCCTGTTCGGCCCTGTGCAGGACCGCATCGGCCACGTGCGCGCCATTGCCCTGACGCTGCTGGGCTGGATCCTGACCATCCTGCTGGCGTACGCCGCGCGCGAAGCGCCGCTGTTCTGGCTTGCCGCCAATGTGGCCGGCCTTTGCCTGGGCGCCGCCCAGTCCGCCGGGCGGGCCATGGTGGGGCTGCTGGCCCCGCCCTCGCGCGCGGCCGAGTTCTTCGGTCTGTGGGGCCTGGCGGTCAAGCTGGCCTCGATCGCCGGGCCGCTGACCTATGGCATGGCAAGCTGGCTGACGGGCGGCGATCACCGGCAGGCGCTGCTGGTCACCGGCAGCTACTTCGTGGTCGGGCTGGGCCTGCTGTGCGGAGTCAACACCGTGCGGGGCCGGCGGGCTGCCTTGCGCGCTGAGCGAAAGGTGGGGCTGGAGACCGGGTACGGCGCCGCCACTGCCGGACCCGCTTGCCGGTAATGCCGTTCACCGTGTACGCATGGCTGGATTCCTCCGGACACACCCTTCGGCGCAACCATCCGATCTCCTATTTGTTCGTCGCTGGCACGGCCTGCTCCACCAGGGTCGCAAACAGCGAGTGAAGATGCGTTGTTGGATGGATCTCATCAGCAAACATGTAGGTTTGATCGGCGTCCGGCACCGTGTAGGTTTTTGGTGAGCAAAACAGGGAGCTCACTTCGATCTCCTTGGACAGAAGCTGCAGGTTGCACCCGGTCCCGGTATTGCTGACCAGGAATCCCTTCTCCTTGAAATGGGCAAGGACATCGTTGATGAAGGCGAACTGATCGATGTTGATGACCTGGTTCTGGATGCCTGCAGCCTGGAGCGCGTTCGTCAACGCTGAATTGAAGCTTGACGTCAGTCCGGTGAGAAGGGAGCCGAGGCTGGCGTCGCTGACTCCGCGCGGTGAGACGCCGATATTTCCAACGTTTGAGACAACGACATGCTTTGCTCCGGATTGGAGGATCTTTCCGACGATTGCCGCCAATTGCTGCGCGGCAAGCGTCACGGCCTGATCCGCGTCAGCAGATGTCTCCCTTCCCCCCACAACCGCGTCGGCGTGGATCAGGATGTCACTGCCGCCTCCCTGGACAAGAACAAGCTGGCCGTCATTGAAGTTACCGTGCGCTGCAAGGTGGTTTTGTAGCTGCGTTGTAATCGGTACCGTCAGCGCGCCGAGTCCATTCGATTTGAAATTGATGCCGTTGGGATCTGTTACACGCGCGCCGCCTTGGGCGTAACCCAGTCCGTCAGCGTGATTCTGCACCGGGGCCCCGTAGCCACCGGTTTGCGCCGCGGTCAGCGTCCCGCCAAAGAAGTTCGCAACAGCCTGGGTCCACACCTGTCCGGGTTGGTGGTGAAACGCCCGCCGCCGACCAGTTGCGCAACTGGCGCATAGGTACCTACATCAGAAAGGCTGTCGCCAAACGAGACCACCTGGAATTTGAGGGGCGGATTCTCTGCTGGTTTGCTGTCGTTATCTGACCCGCCGCAGGCGGCGAACAGTGTGACAGCGACACATAGAAGTCCTGCGCGGACGTGACCGATAAGGGACTGTTGGCGTGCTTTCATGGGAAACCTTCCAAGGTAAGTGCCCCAGTCGTTCGCGCCAATCAAGACGCCAATGGAGTGAAACGCGCTTGTATGGCGTCACGGACAATGAAACTGCCGTTTTGCTGTCCGGCAACAAGGTCTTTATGCGCGCTTGCTCGACTTCCCGGGCCCGGTCCTTGACAGTTGCCTTGCCGGTAGTGGGAAACCGAACTCTGTCTGGTACTGATGTATAAAACTATTGGGTTTCATGAGAAAGGCAAGCGCAATAGAAGCGCGCGGCCCCCTTGGGACGCTTATGAGCAGTGCAAAAAAATGCTCGCTGCGCGTGCGAGGGGTTTCATGGCTGAAGCGGCGGAGCGCGGACTGCAGAGTAGAATGAATCTGCCACCCCACCGGGCCGGGGAATAACGCGCGCCAACTGATCCAGATCTGCATGCCGGAGAGACCGGCAAAATGCTGCGCAAGCCCGGACATGCGGCGACAGTGCTGCCGGGTCAGGAATGAAGATGCAGGGCGCAGACCCTGTGCGGAGACGGAATCATGAAGGATTTGGCCTCTCCAGCGCCCTCTCCGGGAACCTATCCAGGTCGCTACTGGCATTTCCTGGACGACGGCCGCATGCAGTGCGACCTGTGCCCGCGCCACTGCCGCCTGCACGACGATCAGCGCGGCGCCTGCTTCGTGCGTCAGCGGCTTGGCGAGCGGATGCTGCTGACCGCCTATGGCCGCTCATCGGGCTTCTGCATCGATCCGATCGAAAAGAAGCCGCTCAACCACTTCTACCCGGGCAGCGCCGTGCTGTCGTTCGGCACGGCAGGCTGCAACCTGGCCTGCAAGTTCTGCCAGAACTGGGACATCAGCAAATCACGCGAGATGGAGACCCTGGCCGCGGCGGCCATGCCCGAAGCCATTGCCGAAGCTGCGGCGGCCCATGCGTGCAAGAGCGTGGCTTTTACCTACAACGACCCGGTGATTTTCGCCGAATATGCGATGGACGTAGCCGATGCCTGCCACCAACTGGGCATCATGGCGGTGGCGGTGACCGCCGGGTATATGGGCGAGCAGGCACGACGCGATTTCTATAGCAGGATGGACGCGGCAAACGTCGACCTGAAGGGCTTTACCGACGCGTTCTATGTTGCATTCACCGGCGCGCATCTGCAGCCGGTGCTGGATACGCTGCTGTACTTGAAGCACGAAACCAAAGTCTGGTTCGAGATCACAACGCTGCTGATTCCGGGCAAGAACGACAGCGATGAGGAGATCCGCGCAGAGTCCCAATGGATCGCGAAGGAACTGGGCACCGACATCCCGCTGCACTTTACGGGCTTTCATCCCGACTACAAGATGCGCGACGTGCCGCCGACGCCGTTCTCCACGCTCGCGCGTGCCCGCAAGCTCGCGATCAAGGAGGGACTGCGTTACGTGTACACCGGCAACGTTCACGATACGGAAGGCGCAACCACCTACTGCCCCGCCTGCCATGCACCGCTGATCGTGCGCGACTGGCATGCCATCGAAAGCTATCGCGTCACGCCCACCGGAACCTGCCCCGACTGTTTTACGCCGGTTGCAGGTTGCTTCGGGCATTTCGAGCATCAGTTCGGGCGCCGGCGGATTCCTGTGCACATCGGAACGTAGGCCAAGGTGCAGCGCTAACGGCCCATGCCAGCAAACCTCACTCCCGAGTACAAGCAGGCCGAACAAGCCTATCGGCTGGCACGCCAGCCACGCGAGCAGCTCGAATGCCTGAAGGAGATGCTCCGTGTCATCCCCAAACACAAGGGGACGGAGCGTCTGCAGGCCGATATCAAGTCGCGGATCAGGGAGCTCACCCAGGAATCTGCGGGCCACGGGAAGGCGTCGCACAGAGGGCCGTCCCATGCGGTGCATCCCGAAGGCGCGGCCCAGCTCTGTCTTATCGGCCCGCCCGGCGCGGGCAAATCCAGCCTGCACGCGCGGCTGACAGGATCGGGCAGCGAGGTCGGGCCCTACCCCCATCCTACGCAGTTGCCGGTTCCGGGCATGTTGCCGTTCGAGGACATTGCTTTTCAGCTGGTGGATCTGCCACCTGTATCCGTCGAATTCATGCAGCCCGGGCTCACCGATATATTGCGAGTGACAGACGGCGTACTGCTCGTGGTCGATCTGAGCGCGCCAGACTGTACAGAACAGTTGGCGCAGATTCTGCGGCGGCTTGCCGAGGCAAAGATGATCCTGTCGGAGCGCTGGCCGGATCAGGCCGAGAGCCCTGCGGCGACACCGGAACTGGCGGCGGCTGACCCGTTCAGTGTTTACCTCCCTACGCTGCTGCTGGCCAACAAGACCGATCTCGCCAACCCGGAAGACGCGGCCGTGCTCGAAGACCTGCTCGGTGTACGCTTTCCGGCGCTCGCAACCTCGGCAACCGGCGGGCGAGGACTGGCCGAGATCGGGCCATTCCTTTTCACGGCGCTGGGCATCGTGCGTGTCTACACCAAGGCACCCGGGAAACAAGTCGACAAGGATCGGCCCTTTACGATGCGCCGCGGCGACACCGTGCTGGATGTCGCCTTGCGGGTGCACCCTGATCTCGCGCGTACGTTCAAGTTCGCCCGCATCTGGGGGAGTGGCAAATTCAGCGGCCAGCAGGTGGGCGCCGATCATCCGGTAGCCGATCGAGACGTGGTGGAACTGCATGCGTAGGCGCATTGCTGATCAAAGCTGATGGCCTGGACATGGGTTCGGGGGCGCAGCAGGCCAGCGACGATGACATAGACTAAAAGACCTGCGGCCGGTTGTTCCCGCATGACTGCCGTGCCGGTTTGCGGAGCAATTTCTTGCACGGAGGTATGCCATGACTACATACGTCATCCTCAGCCGTCTCGCTCCTGACGCGTTCACGGATCCCAAGGACATGAAGAAACTCGCCGCCACGGTGGCCGAGAAAATCAAGACCGAATGCCCTGCCGTCACCTGGAAGGACAGCTATCTGACACTCGGGCGCTTTGACGTCGTGGACATTGTTGAGACGGACGACCTGAAGCAACTCGAGCGGGCGGCGTTGATCATCCGAGGCTATGGACACGCCGCGACCGAGACACTGCAAGCGACGCCGTGGGACGAGTTCATCTCGTCCCTGTAGCGGAGCTCGATGGATCAGGCTGTTCGCGCAGTGGCACAGCCCGATTCAGGTTGACCTGACCGTCTGCTGCCCTATAATTAAAGTGCTGACTGAGACACGCTCTGATAAAGCGAAGGTAAGTCAGCAAAACGATCATGTTTCCTGGTTTACCAGATAAAGCATGATCGTGCAGGCCACATATGCCTGCAGGCCCGAACCGGATCATAAGTTGCTGACCCGGTTCGGACTCCCCCAATGGTTGAAAGCTGAGCACCTGAAGAAGGTGCTTTTTTATTGGCGGCGTACAGAACGACGTTGACCGCTCGCCTCGCGGGCGCCGCCATTGAGCCATTCCGGTTGCCGCATCGGATCGGCTGATCTGCCGCCATTGAGGCGCAAGCGGACGACAAACCCCTAGATGTCGGGGGCGACCAGGAGCCCGCTTTTTACTGTGTGGATCAGCCCAAGGCGATCTTCGACTGCCTTGCGCAGGACTTCGCGTCCCCTGAACGGATCCGTCAGGTAACTGGCGAACTGGCTTTCCCGAATCTGCACCTTGAGACTCATCGTCGTCGATCCGCTCTCCGGCCATGTCACCATGAACGCCGGATGGCTGTCTGCGCATTCAACGAAAGCGGTATCAGGAGACGGAAAGCAGGAGTCAGCGCCCTGCGCGAGGAACTGGAGATCCTTGTCCTTGAACTCGTAAGTTGCCATTTCTTTCTCCCATCGCGCGGAAGATCGTGGCGTGAAAGTCATCGTCGCGGGCAGCCGCCGCATCTGCTCATTCCAATGGTAGTGCAGGCGGTACTCGCCTGGAGCAGCCCTGAGTGGCCCGTCAATCAGTTCGTGAGCGGCACAGCGCTCCGCTCGTATGAGGAGCGGCTCAGCGATTGGTGCGTCCCGCTGGTGACGTACTGACAGCACTGTAACTTGCATTGCCCCGGGCGGCTTTTTTTGCCACAGTCGCCTTAACCGATCGCTGTCCCTGGTCGGCAATCCGTCCGGAATGCAAAAGTGGACGGATCGGATCAGCGCCATACCTGATCCGAACTGAAACAAGGAGTCGCATGCGCGCACGCTCACGCCCTCCCGACGCCGGCTACCGCTGGCTGTGGCAGCTGTCGGCCGCCGGCTGGGGGCACTGCGGCCTGGCCTATGTCACCGGCGCGCTGCTTGCCCCGCGCTGGTGGCCCGCAAGGGAGGCCATGCCCCTGCGGGACCGGTATTCTTCGCGGCGCACGGCGCTGGTCCTGTACACCTTTGCCTATCGTGGCGGTGGGGCACCCGCCGGCAGCATGCCACCGCGCGATGGCTTTACCTGGCGGTACCAATACTGGTCACAAGGGCGTGGGGTGGCCTGATGCCGGAAACCAGCCAAGCACTTGCCGGGCGCCTTGTTCTGCGCCACAGTTGTCCCACCGGCCCAGGCTGGAGATCATGATGACAAACCGGCTCGCCACAGAAACCTCGCCTTACCTCCGGCAACACGCGGAGAATCCGGTTGACTGGTATCCCTGGTGCGAAGAGGCGTTTCGCCGTGCGCGCGATGAGGACAAGCCGGTCCTGCTTTCGGTCGGCTACGCCACCTGTCATTGGTGCCACGTGATGGCGCACGAATCGTTCGAAAATCCGCGGATGGCCAGCCTGATGAACGAACGGTTTATCAGCATCAAGGTTGACCGGCAGGAGCGTCCCGACCTCGACGACATTTACCAGAAAGTCCCCCAGATGATGGGACAGGGCGGCGGCTGGCCGCTGACGGTATTCCTGACGCCACAAGGAGAGCCATTCTACGGCGGCACCTACTTTCCGCCGGATGACCGCTACGGCCGCCCTGGGCTCGCGCGTGTGCTGCTGAGCCTGAGCGAAGCCTGGACGCATCGCCGCCAGGAACTGCGCGACACCATCGAACAGTTTCAGCAAGGGTTCCGGCAGCTCGACGATGCGGTGCTGGGCCGTGAAGACGCGGAAGAAGTCCAGGACCTGCCCGCGCAGACAGCCCTCGCCCTCGCGCGCAGTACAGACCTGACCCATGGCGGCCTGGGCGGAGCGCCCAAGTTTCCCAACGCAAGCGCCTACGACCTCGTGCTGCGCATCTGTCAGCGCACGCATGAACCCGCGCTGCTTGAAGCGCTGGAGCGCACGCTCGACGGCATGGCGGCCGGCGGCATCCATGATCAGCTTGGCGGTGGGTTTGCCCGCTACAGTGTCGACGAACGCTGGGCCGTGCCCCACTTCGAAAAGATGCTTTACGACAACGGCCAGCTCGTCACGCTCTACGCCAACGCCTATCGCCTCACCGGAAAGCAAGCCTGGCGCCGTGTATTCGAGGGAACGATCGCGTACATCCTGCGGGACATGACGCACCCCGACGGCGCCTTCTATGCCGGAGAAGATGCCGACAGCGAAGGCGAGGAAGGCCGCTTCTATGTCTGGACAGCGGCCGAGGTGAAGGCAGTCCTGGGCGATTCCGAGGGAGCCCTGGCGTGTCGCGCCTACGGCGTCACCGATGGCGGGAACTTTGAAGCCGGCAGATCGGTGCTCCACCGTGCGGTCATGCTGGCTCCCCAGGAAGAGGCGCGGCTCGAAGGCTGGCGCGAGCGGCTACTGGCAGCACGCGCCGGGCGCGTGCGCCCCGGCCGTGACGACAATATTCTCACCGGCTGGAACGCGCTCATGATCGAGGGGCTCTGCGCGGCTTGCCAGGCAACGGGAAACCCCGCACACCTCGCCGCCGCAAGGCGTGCCGCCAGCTTTATCCAGGACCAGCTCACCATGCCGGACGGCGGCGTGTACCGGTGCTGGAAGGACGGCACGGCCAAGGTGCCAGGGTTCCTGGAAGACTATGCCTTCCTGGCCAACGCGCTGATCGATCTCTACGAATCCTGCTTCGACAAGCGATATCTTGATCGCGCAGTCGAACTGGTGGCGCTCATCATCGATAA
The DNA here is from genome assembly GCA_050987995.1 of Ralstonia pickettii. Taxonomy (GTDB): domain Bacteria; phylum Pseudomonadota; class Gammaproteobacteria; order Burkholderiales; family Burkholderiaceae; genus Cupriavidus; species Cupriavidus pickettii_B. The sequence continues at coordinate 2,173,119 of CP158803.1, read as the reverse complement.
ATTCTGGGACGACGGGCTGTATTTCACGCCCAATGATGGCGAACCATTGGTGCACAGGCCTCGCGCGCCGTACGACGGCGCCTGGCCGTCTGGCATTTCAGCCAGCGTGTTCGCCTTCCTGCGCTTGCATGAACTCACCGGCGAGGATCGCTATCGTGACCTCGCCGAGCACGAATTCCAGCGCTACCGGGCTGCCGCCACAGCGGCCCCGGCCGGCTTCGTGCACCTCCTGGCCGCCGCGGACTTCGCGCAGCGCGGCGCGTTGGGGATCATTCTTGCTGGCGACAAGGCGGCGGCCTCCGCCTTGGTGGAAAGCGTTCACCGCACCTATCTTCCGGCACGCGTGCTGGCATTCGCCGAAGACGTTCCCGTCGGCCAGGGGCGGCTCCCGGTCGACGGCCGGCCGGCAGCCTACGTGTGCCGGCATCGCACCTGTACCGCACCCGTGACCAGCGGCCAGGCGCTCCTCGAACGCTGCGTGGGGTAACTGTGCGCCCTCAGTGAATCTGCATACCGCGCATGGCATGAATCCGCTCATGATGCTGCTTCAACGCATCATACTGGCGCTGAAGCGCTGCGCTGGCCTCGGGAGGCAGCGGCTTCATCATGACGGACTGGTACTCACGCCTGGCGGCATCTTCCTCGTGCTCGCACATCCCCAGCACTGCGTCGTCATTGTTTGGCTGCAGCATGTGGCGGAATGCCATCCAACCGCGGAACAGCGTGCCATTCATGCTACCCCGGTCAGCCGGATCGCCGCCCAAGGTACGGACCAGCGACTGCAATTCCGCCACCGACGCCCGGTAGGATTCCGCAGTGCTGGTCAGAATGTCGCGAAGCTGCGCATCGCGCACTTCGCTGGCGCCGCTCGTGCAGGCCAGTTCGCTGTCCTTGCCAGCCTCGATCAGCTGGTTCAGCGCCACGACAGTTTGTTGCTGATTGTCGCCCATGGAATTCTCCCAACATGCACAGGCGTCGGAGACGCCATCAACATGAATCGGCCGGTTCGCGCCGGGCCCCAACTGCCTGCTCGTTCAGAGGCAAGGCGTGATTCCATGATAGGAGATGGCCGAATTCCGGCGGAAAAGCGTCCGGCTCGCTACAGGCGTTATCTGCAAGAGCAGGAATTTCGCTCGGGACAGGCCTGATGCGCCCTATTCGATACGCGATGTCGCTGTCAGCCGCTCCAGTGCTGCATCAATGGCACCCAGGGACTCATTCAGACTGGCCGCGTGTGCCTCGTCCCTGAGCAGCCGTAACCGGGCGCAAAGCGGCGACGTGCTTCCGCCACCCTCTTCCACTCCGGCGCAAATCAAGGCGCGGCCCCTGCGGATCAGGAAGTCTCCCCAGGGAAACGGCTCATGCTGCATGTAATCCTGCAGCGCCACCAGGTAGCGTTCGGCTTCCTGCCACCGGCGCGCCGCCAGTGAAACTTCGATCGCAGCCTCGAGGAGGTCGACGTGGCAATGGCTTACGCAGCCCTGGGCCAGAATGGCCTCGCCCTGGCGCAGGGCGTCAAGCTGCTTGTCCGGATCGCGCGTGGTGCGCGCCAGGAACGCCAGCACGGTGGGCCCTGAATACCGCACGCCGCTGGCGTGGCTCAGCTGCAGCGCCTCGTCGAGCAGGGACTCCGCCTCCTGCACCTGGCCGAGCGCGCCGATGGCCAGGCCAAGCCGCGCCAGCACTTCAGCCTCGAAGCGCCGGGCCCCCAGCCGCCGCGTCAGCGCCAGAGCCAGCCGCGCGTGCGCTTCGGCACGCGGCCAGTCGCCGGCGAGCTGCGCGGTCGATGTCATCACGTCGTAGGCCAGCATCTCGCTGCGCGCATCGCTGATGCGCCGCGCCAGGCGCAGCCCTTCCTCGCAACTTGCCTGCGCGGCCGCAAGTTCGTTGCGGAACAGTTCCACCGCGCCCACCATCGGCAGGTTGGCACATTCGATGCGGATAAAGCCGTGTGCCCGCGCCAGCTCGACGCAGCGGACAAAATGCGCATGCGCGGTCATCATCCGGCCCTGCTGGTAATACGCATCACCGAGGCCGCCCAGCGCACGCGCCTCGCCCAGCACCGATCCGGCCGCCCTGGCATGGCTGAGGGCACGCTGGTGAGCGGCGAGGCACCGGTCCATGTCGCCCATCGGGAAATAGAGATTGCCGCGCAGCGATTCGATCTCGGCCAGCCGCTCGGGCTGGCCCGGCGCAGCGGCGGCCTGCTCCGCCTCGCGCAGCGCCGCCAGGGCTTCGTCATAGCGGTCGAGCAGGCGCAAGGCGGCCGCCGTGCCAAGCCATACCCGGGCCCGCTGTGCCGCGTCGGTCGCCAGCAATTGCGCTTGCCGGAACGCCTGCAGCGATTGCGTCGGCAGGCCCAGGTCAAGTGCCAGCTCGCCGTGCAGGCAGGCAAGCGTGTGCCTGCAGGCGTTGCCGCTATCCAGGCGCTGCGCACGCTCGACCAGGCGCAACGCGCGCTCGCCGCGGAAGTGTGCTGCCTCATGGCGCGCCGCGGCGGCATAGGCCTCGGGCGCGCCGGGATCGCCTGCGGCATCCAGGTGCTCGGCCATCAGCGCGGGGTCCCGGCCGTCGTACCAGGCGGCCGCGCGCCGGTGCAGATTCTGTCGCCGCGACTTGAGCAGCGAGGCATACACCGCCTCATGGATCAGCGCGTGCATGAACAAGTAGTCTTCGCCTTCCGGCCGGGCCATGGCCTCCTGCACCAGGCGCTCGCAAGCGTACGCGGGATCCTCGATCAGATGCCGCAGCGCGGCCGGGCCAAAGCGCTGGCCCAGTACGGCAGCGGCCTGCAGCGCCTGGCGGTCGGCGGTAGAGAAGCGGTCCATCCGCGCCAGCACAATGCTCTGCAGCGTCCCGGGCAACTCGTCCGCGCCCGCCTCCGCGCCGCGCAGCAACTGGTCGAGAAACAGCGGATTGCCCTCAGCCCGGCGAATGCAGGTAGCGGCCACGGCCGGATCGACCTGCCGATGGCAGGCTGCCAGTTCATGCGCCTCGGCATCGTCGAGTGGCCCGAGGTCGATGGTGGTCAGCGACGCGCCCTGGCTGGTCGCCCGCCAGACCGCATCGAGCGGGTCGTGCTCGGGACGTACGGTCAGCACCAGGATCAGCGCATGGCTGCGGGTTGCCGCGGCCAGCTGCGCCAGGCAATCGAGCACCGTGCGCTCGGCCCAGTGGACGTCTTCGACCACGATCAACTGCGCGCGCACCGCACTGCGGCGGGTGGCCAGCGTCACCATCAATCGCTGTGCGCCGCGTTGCCGGCTGGCGGCGTCCATCGCGGCTAGTGCAGCGGCCTGCTCAGGGGACTGGGGCTGCTCGAACATGTCGCGGGCGAACACAAGCTCATCCTCGCCGAGTTGCCAGGCCGCGAGCGCTTGCTCGATGGCCGCGCCAGTCGCTGCTTCGGCGGCGGCGCCATCCGCGCCCGTGCGAGGCGCGGCGCCCAGCAGACTGCGCCCGAGCATGCGCAAGGGATCGCCGCCGCTGCCGGCACCGAAGTCGAGCACCAGCGCCCGGTGTGCCTCCAGGCCATGCTCGCGCGCCAGCGCGACGAAGCGGTCGGCGAGCCGGCTTTTGCCGATGCCGGCCTCGCCGCGGATCAGCACGACCCGGCCATGGCCGGAACGCAGGCAGCTGTCGGCAACGCCGGCGAGCTGGGACAGCTCCGCTTGCCGCCCGACGAAGGCATGCTGCGCCGGCGCCTGTTCCACCCCGAGAAAGCGCCGCACGCGCCAGAGCGGAATCGGTTCGGCCACGCCGGGGAGGACGGCCTGTGCCACGCAGTCGGCTTCCAGGCGTCCGGGCAGCGCCTGGTAGACCCGATTCGACACCGTGGTTGCGCCAGGCGCGGCGCGCTCCATCGCCTGCAAGGCCACGCTAACCGGCCCGCCGGTCAGCGTCATGCCGCTTTCGCCGCAGGCCGCCAGCACCTGGCCGCTGGCCAGGCCTACGCGCGCCAGCAGCCTGGCGTTGGCGGATTCCGCCAGCCGCGCCAGACCGGCATGCAGCGCCCCGGCGGTGTGCAGGGCGCGCTCTGCGTCGTTCCCATGCGCCACCGGCACGCCAAACACGATGGTCAGCCGGGTGCCGATTTCATCGGTGATATGGCCGCCGCAGGCGCTGGCCAATGACCTGGCATGCTGGCGCCAGCGTGCCAGGGCATCGTGCAATGGCTCGGGGTCCAGGCCAGCGCTGCTATCGTCCAGGCTGGCTACCAGGACTACTGCGTGGCGCAGCTGCGGCTCGACAGCCATCACGGCGGAAGCAGGAGGCTCAGCGGCACCGTCGTCACCGGCCGCCGGCATGCCAGCCACCGGCTCGCGGCGGGCCCGCAGCATCGTCTGGTACAGCGCCTCGGTCTCGGGCTCAGGCGACACCCCGAGTTCGCGTTGCAGCGCCGCCCGGCACAAGCGGTATTGCTTGAGCGCCAGCGCCTGACGGCCCTGGCGTTCATACAGCCGGATCAGCGCCCGGTGCACGCTTTCCTGCAGCGGATCGAGCGCAAGCAGGCGGGTGGCACTGGCGATGGCCTGCTCCGTCGCGCCGGCCTGTTCGTGGTGCGCCAGCAACCTTGCCATGACCGCCAACGCCGCGCCGCGCAGACGTTCGCGTTCGATCGCCAGCCAGTGGTCGAACGCCGGCGCGGCAGCATGAAAACCATCCAGCAAGTCACCCCGGTACAGCGCCGCGGCGCGCGCCAGCGACGCGGGCGTGGCTTCATGGGCACACTGCTCGAACTCGCACACGTCGACTTCGATTTCGCCGAGCGTCACGCTGTCGCCTTCTGCGAGCACCACGTGCTGGCCAGCCTCTTCCAGTGCGCGCCGCGCCGCGCTGAGCGCCTGGCGCAGGCTGCTGCGCGCCTGCTCGGCGTTGCTTTCGGCCCAGCACAGTGCGGCCAGCTTGTCGCGCGGCTGGGCACGCCCTTGCGCCAGCGCGAGGTAGGCCAGCACTGCGCGCGCTTTGCGGGCGGTCAGCGGAATCGGCGTTCCCTCTGAGGAACTCAGCTGGAAGCCACCGAACAGGTCAAGACGAGCGCGGGCCATGATTTGGAATCCTGAAAGCCCATCTTTTATAGGCGACGGCACAGCATCACGCGCGCCTCGTCGGCGCAAAGATACGAAGCCGGTACTTCCTGGCCTGCCGCAATTTTCACGCTTCTTTCACGCTGGATTGCCGGGCCCGTTCACGCCCGCCACCTAGTATGACCACAACCCCGGGCCGCGTGGCTCCGACATAGCGGACGAACAGGGGCTGCCATCGAGGCAAGGGCTGCTTCGGTCACACTGGAAGGATTGCGTCATGACACATACTGACTCGCGGGGTGTTTCGGTCTCGAGCACCAACACCAACTCGCTGGAGCGCTTCGAAGCCGCCCTGGAATTGCTGCATGGCTACTACGGCGACCCGCTGACGGTGATCGACCATGCCCTGGCCGACGATCCGGGCTTCGTGATGGGCCATGCCATGCGCGCGGGGATGATGATCACGGCTGGCGACGGCTGCGTGGAGCCGATGCTCAGGCAGAGCATTGAGGCAGGCGAAGCGCTGTCCGCCAGCGCCAACGAGCGCGAGCGCCGGCATATCGCGGCGGCACGCGCCTGGCTGGATGGCCACTTCGCGCGCTCGATCCAGCTGTACGGCGACATCGTGGTAGACTATCCGCGCGACAGCCTGGCGCTGCAGATCGCCCATATCGGCGACTTCCTGCTCGGGCAGTCCACCCTGCTGCGCGACCGCATCGCCCAGGTGCTGCCCCACTGGACTACGCGCGTACCCGGCTTCGGCTACGTCCTTGGAATGCACGCGTTCGGTCTTGAGGAAACGCACTTGTACGAGCAAGCCGAGGAACGCGGCCGCTTCGCCCTGGAACTGAATCCGCGCGATCCCTGGGCCATTCATGCGGTCGCCCACGTGATGGAAATGCAGGGCCGCCAGGACGAAGGCATCGACTGGCTGAGCGGGCGCGCCGCCGACTGGTCGCAGGACAATATGATGGCCGTGCACAACTGGTGGCACCTGGCGCTGTTCCATCTCGAACTCGGCCATACCAGGCAGGTGCTGGACATCTACGACGCGCATATCCGCGAGAACCACTCCGCGGTGGCGCTGGAGCTGATCGATGCCTGCGCCATGCTGTGGCGCCTGCACCTGCGCGGCATCGACGTGGGCGAGCGCTGGAACGAAGTCGCCGACACCTGGCAGGCGCGCGGCGCCGAAGGCTACTACGCCTTCAACGATACCCATGCCGCCATGTCCTATCTTTGCGCCGGGCGCGACAGCGCACTGGATGGCCTGCTTGCCGGCATGCGCGCCGCGGCAGGTGGCAGTGGCTCCAACGCGATGATGACCCGCGAGGTCGGCCTGCCGGTGACCGAGGCCCTGCTCTCCTTCTCGCGGCAAGACTACGACCACGCCATCGAGTTGCTGCTGCCGGTACGCCAGATCGCGCATCGCTTCGGCGGCAGCCACGCCCAGCGCGATCTCATCAACCTGACGTTGATCGAGGCGGCGTTGCGAGGCCAACGCGCCAACCTGGCCTGCGCGCTGGCGGCCGAGCGCATGGAGCTCAAGCCGATGAACCCCAGCCTCAGCAAGCTGGTGCAGCGCGCGTCAGCCCTTCAGCGCGAAGCGGCGGACGGCCAGGGGGATACGGTGGCGGCGAAGGTGGCGTGAGGCAAGCCGGCTGGCCGCGTGCCGATCAGTTTCGGCCGGCCGGCTCGATAGCCAGGGCGCCATCAGCGCTGCAGATTGCTGCGTTCGGTCGGCGTCAGTTGGCTCAGTTGCGCCTCGCTCAACGCCATCTGCCCCAACACCTGTACCGCGCCCTTGGGGTCATAGGTGGCCGGCGTCGCGCTCGCGCCCTCGCGGGGTCGCGGCGCGCCCTCGGCCGGCTCTGTGCCGGTGCCAAGCACCCGCACCGTGAACACCGACGGCAGCGCCTGGCGCGCGGCCGCGCGGTCGCGCTGCACCGCGTCCTGCGCGGCGCTGGCAGCCTGCGAGGCGGCGGCGCTGGCATTGGTCAGCGCGCCGACGTTGACCGCCGCCACCACCGGGATGCCCGTCGCCTTGCCCTGCACCTGGATGTTCTCCGCGTTGACCACGCGCAAAGCGGCCAGGTTGACGTTGCCCGAGACCCGGATGCCGGCCTCGCCCGCGTCGATGGTGCCCAGCGGCGCGATCAGGTCGATATCGCCGGGCGGCACCTCGGGAATCGGGTTGAGCGTAGCGATGCCCGCGCCGGTGTTTGGCGTGGTGGGCGACAGCGTGACCAGGCCGATATCGTCGTACACGCGGCGCTGCGGCGTGTAGACCACGGTGGACTTGGAGCCGCGCCCGGCGTTGATGTCGCCCTGCGCCGACCAGCCCAGGATATTGCCGCCGAAGGTGGTGAAGATGCGGCTCTGGCCCAGCAGGATGCTGTCCTTCGCGTACATCTGCACTTCGCCCTGGCCCTGGGTCAGCATCCCCGAGCCCTCGCCCGGCACGAAGCCGCCATCCACGCCGACCAGCGTGCGCCCGCCCGGCGTCAGCACGCTGATGTCGCCGCCGAAGTTGGTGTGGATGCCGGCATCGAGCACATCGTAGAAGGGCACCTCATAGCCTGGGCTGCCCGCGGCCACCCACTCGGCCTTGGTCAGGTACTTCACGCCCGCCTTGGGACGGGTGGTGTAAATGCCATCGGCGTTGTTGAGGCCGCTCAGGTAGTACCTCGCGCTGCTGAACATGGTCAGGTCGCCCTGGTAGTCCAGCCTGGCGCCTTGCCGGTCCTGCTCCGGGAACAGCGTGGCGATGGCCTCGCGGCCGCGCAGGTAGCTGCCGGCGCGCGGACCGTCGGCGTCGTTGTACTCGCGGCCCGATGCCTTGAGCTCGGCGTAGTACACATTGCGCAGGTAGGCGCGCTGCTGCTCGGGCGGCAGCGCGGCGAAGAACTGCCGCGCATCCATGGTGGCCGCGTCGAAATGCAGGCCCAGGCCATTGCTGCCGCCGAAGCGGCCGGTGAGCCAGTTGACCAGGTGCAGCTGGCCGGCCAGGCCGTATTCGCGCTGCAGGTCGCGGTTGGCCGCATTGGTGCCGGCGGCCAGCGCCTGCTGGCGCGCCTGGTCCAGCTCGGCCTGCTTGCCCGCCAGGAAGGCGGGCGCGCCGGTCTCGTCGCCGCGGTAGCCAAATTCGGCGCGCAGCCAGTCAGCCAGTGTCAGCTTGCCGCCGTAGATGGTCACCGCCTTGCCCGGCTGCCCGGCCAGCGGGCGGCCGGCGTCGGCCTGGTTGGCCGGGTCCAGGTAGCGCGCGGCGAAGGCCTGGAAGCCGAGGCCGTCGAGGCCCCTGGCGCCCACCCCGGCGGCTACCGCGATGCCGGCGCCGCTGGAGCGGTCGCCCGGCGTCACGTTGGCCACCGCGCCGATGCTCTTGAGCTCGCCCTTGTCGGCCAGGTAGAGATCGCGCCCGGCGGTCACTTCCAGCAGGCCGGAGCCGGCCACGTAGAAACTGCCGCCGCGGACATCGCGACCGGCCGAGACCACCGAGACATCGTCCGCGTTGTTGTGCACGATCAGGTTGCCGCGCGCGCTGCCGCTCGAGATCTGGGTGGGCCGCAGCGGCGCGTCGGGCGCGCCACTGTAGAACATGCCGAACCAGCCCAGCGCATTTTCCGGCGCCAGCTCGAAGCTGCCCAGGGGCGTGCCGGCATTGACGATATCCCGCCCGGCGCGGATCGCCACCGGGCCGCTGCCCTCGTACCAGGTCTCGTAGCTGCCCGGCGCGCCATTCGAGTTGCCGCGGTAGACGATGGTGCCGGTGCGCAGCCCGACGATATCGCCATCATTCGCATAGAAGCGCGCGGGCGGCTGCCCGACGCGCGCGTATCCGGATGCCGTCGGCGGGGTGAGGCTGAACAGCGGATAGAGCTGCCCGCTTTCCACCCCCTTCGAGAACATCAGGCTGGGCGCCAGCGCTTGCGGGTCGAGGTTGCCGACATTGTGCGGCCCGAACCAGGCTTTGCCCACGACGCCGACAAAGGCCGGGTTGAACGGGCTGGGCAAGGCGGTGGGGTCGGCGCCGGACTGGGTCACCGCATAGCCGGCGGCATAGATGGAATCGCCCGCCAGCAGTTCGAGCGCGCCGGTGCCCTGCACGGCGAAATGCGGGTTCACCGGCGACGGCGCCAGCACCAGCCCGACCGGAGACTGGTCCGGACGGTTGTTGTTCACCTGGCCCGAACTCGAGTTGCCGTAGTAGAGACTGCCGCTGGGCGCCGCCGCGCGCAGGATCGACGGCATCACGAAGCGCCCGTCGGTGGCGCTGTGGTTGCTGCGCACGCTCTGGTCCATCCAGGCCATCGATGGCGTCAGGTTGCCGCCCGCGCTGAACAGGTCGATGGCGGTGGCCGGCGTCCACAGCGAGAACCAGCTCCAGCCTTCGCCATCGTGGGCGGTGCCGCTGAGCGTGAAGGGCGTGCCGTTGTGGAACTGGGCCACGCGGCCGGGATCGCCCACGCCGCCGAGCGCCAGGTCGCCGCGCGCGTCGATGCGCACGCCGGCGTCGCCCGGCACCAGCACCGGCCCGCCGCCCGCGATCGCTGAGGTCGAGACATAGGGCTGGTAGGCGCGCGACTCCATGGGATCGGCACGGTCGTAGCGCAACTCGATGCCGCCCACCGCGCCGGCTTCGAGGCGCATCGCCCCGCGCAGGTTGACGAAGGTGCTGTTCAGGTCCAGCCGCGGGCTCTGGAAGCGGGTCTCGGGCGTGATTTCGCCACCGGAATTGGGCTGGGCGCGGACTTCCGCCACCGGGTTCAGGCCGCCGCCGATGCGGATATCCAGGTCGCCGCCGCCGGTCAGCGTCAGCTGGCTGCCATCGGCCGAAACGCGGCCGGTGCTGGCCACGGCCAGGTTCAGGCCCTGGCTGCGCGACAGGAAGCCGGCGCCATTGCCCATGCGCGATTCCAGCATGCCGGCATTGCCGCCGGCTTCCAGCACCAGGTTGCCGCCGCCCAGCGTGCCGATGCCGGTGAAGCCCACCAGGAACGGCGCGGTGCCATGCAGCGCATAGGTGTCCGGCATCGCCTCCACATAGCTGCCGAAGTTGATCCACCATGCCGTGGGCACGCCCTCGCCCGCCGCCGCAGCGCTACCGGTACCCTGGCGCCACAGCCAGCCGCCCACGGCCGAGGTGTCGAAGTGGGCGCGCATCACGCCCAGCGCATCGTCGGTGCGCTGCGAACCGGGCTTGACGCCGATCACGTCGCCGCGCACATCGCCCTGGGCCCGCACCAGCACGTTGCCGCCATGCTCGGGATACCAGGCCCGGTAGAGGCTCTGGCTGCCGCCATCGATAAAGGGTTCGAGGAACGCGCCGTTGGCGCCCAGCAGCGTGCCTTCGTAGCCGACCGCGCGGCGCTGGTTGTAGGCGGCATCGACGCCCGCGGCCTGGGTGCCGGCGGTATAGACGCCAAACGGCGAAGTCATGGTGAAGTCGCCGGCGGCGAGCAGGTCCAGGTCGCCGGTGCCGGTGCGCAGCACGCTGAAAAGCTGCTGGCGCGCGGGCGTCATCTTGTCCTCGTAGATGGGCGGAGTGCCGTCCGCCACCTTGACGACGAGCACGCCGAGGCCCAGGTTGTTCAAATCCGCAATCGACGCCTCGTCGCCCCAGAATATGGGGTTGACCGGCGTGCCGGCAATCTCGCCCAGCAGCGCCTCCGCGTCCGGGCCCCAGACAAACTGGGCCGGCAAGCCCGAGCCCGGCACCAGAACCTTTTCCGGCCCGAGGCCGTAGTGCGTGTCGGCCAGCAGGATCTGCCCGCGCGTGCTGCGCGGCAGCAGCGCGCGCGTATCGGCCGCCGCCGTGTCGGCTCCGCCCACCAGCCGCATCGACCACGATTGCGAGCCCTCGGCCAGCATCGGCGCCAGCGCCCAGGTGCGGCCCTGGTTGCCGCTGGCATCGGCGGGGCGCAGCAGCACGCTCTGGGCATCGCCGGGCAGCTTCACCACGGTTTCGCTGGGGATCATCGCGCCCTTGCGCAGCGGCAGGTCGCCCGCCAGCACCACGCCGTTGACGGGGTTCCAGGCGCCCGAGTCGCTCACGGCGCCGTCGGGGAAAGGCAGCGGCACACCGGCCGGCCAGAGCATTGCGGCCACCCTGGCCGCGCCCGGCAGGCGGTTGCCCGCGTCGAGCTGCATGCCGCTCGTCAGCGTGAGCGCCGCGGACAATACCGTGCCGGCGGCGTGGATCACATTGCCCTGGCCATCGCGGATGGCGCCGCCCAGCACCGTGCCGGCCGGCAGCAGCAGGTCGGCCGTGAGCGTGGCGCGCGTGGCCAGCTCGGTGCCGGCACGCAGGCTCATGGCCTGCATCGGCAAGGCGTAGTTGAGCGCGCGGCCGGGCTGGAAGAAGGTGCCGTCGGCAAGCGTGACGGTGCCGTCGACCGGCACCACCACGTCGCCGCCCCAGGGCACGCGGCCCTTGAGCAGCATCCAGCCCTGGTCGTCCGGCGTGACCGGCAGCGCCGCGCCGTCGAAGCCGTCCGACACGCTGCCGAAAATCTTGAGGTCGCCGCCGGCGCGCAGCACCAGCGCGCCCGCCTCGCCCGAGCCGCGCACGGCGCTCTGCTGCGTATGCGGATTGACGCTGGCGTAGCGGAAGCCGGACAGGTCGATATCGCCGTCAAGATGCAGGTCGCCGTCCGGTGTGGCGCTGACGATCTCGACGCCGGGGCGCAGATGGAAGGCGTCCGCGTAGCGGCGCAGACCGGCCAGCCTGCGGCTCATCAGGTCGCCGTTGGCCAGCGCGTGGCCCATGAAATCGACGCTGTCGTCGTGCTTCTCCTTCAGGTACGCCTGGGTGACGGACTGGTAGCCGCGTCCGTCGGCGGTGCCACCGGTGACCAACGGCGCATCGTTGTAGGTATGGAAGGCGTTGACCGTGACGGCGCGCGCGCCGTCGATCCGCACCGTGCCGGCCGCGTCGATGTCGATATCGTTGCCGGTGGCGCCGCCCAGGCGACGCGCGCTCAGCTCCACCGTGCCCAGCGACTGCGCCGCGCCGTCGGTGCCGGCACGCACATCCATGCGCGCGCCGTCTGCCAGCAGCAGCCGCCCGTTGCCGGCGTTGATGTCGATCACGGCGCGGTTGGGCGCCTCGATCAGCTTGCCGTAGCTGTCCACGCGCAGCACGCGGCCGTGCGCGTCGAGCAGCGCCGCGCCACCGATGGTGACGCCGTTGCGCGCGGCCAGGCGGATGCTGCCGACCTGCTCGCCGCTGGCGTCCACTGTGCCGTTCACCACCAGGCGGCCGCCATCGACCGAGACGCTGATCTCGCGCGCCTCCAGTTCGTCGCCCACAGTCAGGTCGCCCTGCTTGAGCTGGAAGCTGCGGCTGCCGCTGACCTTGCCCTCGTTCAGGCGCTGGTTGAGCCCGGTGAAGTCGGCGATATGCTGGCCGCGGATGTCGGCGCCGCCGGCCGCGAACGGCACCAGCGTGCCGCCGGCATCGTAATGGCCCGTGCTGGCGCCCGCGATGGCGCCTTGCAGGTCCACCGTGCCGGCGCCGCTGCCCACCGCCACGGCAGTGAGCTTGCCGGCGCGGTTCTCCTGCGCGGACAGGTCGATGCGCGAGCCCGCCGCCTGGCGGATATCGCCGGCCCGGCTTTCCAGCACCACGTCGCCGCCCCAGCTGTACTTGCTGACATCGAAGACATCGATCCTGCGTCCGGCGAGGTCGAGCTGCGCGCGGTCGCCGAGCACCACGTCGCCCGTGGCCGACAGGGTGAGCTTGCCGCTGGGCAGCGCCACCGCCGTGTCCAGCGCCACGCTGCGCCCGTCGAGCGCCACCTCGGCGCCCAGCGCCGCCGCCAGTTCCTGGTTGGACAGCGGCGCCGCGGCCGCGCCGGCCGGCGCGGCGACACGGATATCCCCACCCGCGCGGAGCTTGTTGACCGAGCCGGCCTGGCCGGTCAGGAGCGGCGTGTTGATCTGCAGGTTGCCGCCGCTGTACTGGTAGCCATTGGTGGCCGCATCCCATGCGCCGCGCGCCTGGTAGACCGAGAGCGAGCCCTTCTGGTTGGCCGTGATGCGGTCGCTGGCATTGAGTTCCAGCTGGCCGAAGCCCAGCACCAGCCGGTCCATGTCATGGACGGTATCGGGCCGCGAGCCCGGACCGTAGCCGAATTCGATCCGGCGGGCGTCGATGGCAAGACGCCCGCTGCCCGTGCCGGCGCCGCCGGCTGCCACCTGTCCCGGCGCGCTATTGGCGCCGTTCCAGACCAGCACGTCGGTGCGGATGCGCGCCTGCGCATCGGCATCGCCCAGGCCATAGATCGCCGGCGAGGTCAGCACCAGCCGATCCAGCGAGGACTTGCCGGTGGCCGGATCGATGGTCGACAGCTCGATCGAATCGTAGAAATTGACGGCATCGCGCGCGGTCAGCACCAGGTTTTCCAGCGCCGGCGCGCCCGTGCCGGTGTCGCCCCGCAGCAGCCGGTCCAGCACGCCCTGGTTGAGCGTGAGCCCGGGCGCGAGGGCATTGCGCGCCGCCACCGCGGCCAGCGCCGCCTCGCTGCCGACATTGATGCCGCCGACTGCCAGCGACAGATTGCGCGTGCCATAGCGCGCCGTGTCGCGCAAGTCGAAGCTCTGGTCGGTGACGGCGGCGATGGTGCCTTCGGAGTACAACTGCGTGGTGCCGTTGCACGTGGCCCCGGGCTTGCAGGCGCCGATATCGATGCGGCCCGGGCCGCGCTCCGGATCGTTGGAGGCCGTGGGCGCCAGCACGTCCAGCCAGCCGTTGGATACCGCCAGCACCGAAAGCGGCCCGGGCTCGTAGACATAGCCATGGGTGGAATCCCAGGCCGCCTTGCCCTGGCCCAGCGTATTGATGCCCGCCCCTTGCTCGATGACGATGCCGCCCCGCTTGCTGCTGGTGACCAGGAACACCTCGCCCGCCCTGAGCACCGCGCCTTCGCGCAGCATGATGTTCCTGCTGTTGCTGGAGAAGACCGCAACGTTGTCGCGCTGCGTGCTGCCGGTGGCGCTGGCGGCCACCGCGGGCAGGCCGCCGATGCCCAGGCGGTTGGCGCCGATGGCGTTGAGGTCGTCCGCGCGCAGCGAAATCAGGCTCAGCAGGCCGGTGCCGGCCACCGGGGTGGGCGCGGCGCCCGCGGCCAGGATCTCGTAGTTGCCGCTGTCGCTCAGGACCAGCGCGCTGCCGCCGTGGCCGCCCTGTGGCGTGCCGTAGTCGGTCGAGCCAGCGAAGCGCAGCGGCGGCGCGTCGCCGAGCTTGCCCTTCGACGTGTCGGGAATGAAGTCCAGCCTGAGCGTCTTGGCGTCGCGCTCCAGCATGCTGCGCGGCACGCCGTCACGCTCGGCCCGGGCCAGGCCGAAATCGGCGTAGCTCATCTCGTTGTACTGCGAATACCGGCGCAGCACATCGGCGGACGTCAGCAGGGCCTGGACAGGCAGGGCGTCGCGGATGCCGGTGTTGACCGTGCCGAGCTGCGCGCCGGCGGCATACGAGCCATTGCGCAGGGCCAACGCCTGGCCTTGCGGCACGGCCTTGCTGCCGATGCCGTTGAGCTCGACGCGGAACGCGCCCGGCAACAGGGCGAAGGTCGAAGGCAGCAGGGTATAGGTGCCGGCGGGCAGGCCCGGCACGCCCGCACCGATGGTGATCTGCCGGCCGATGGCCGGATCGCTGGCGCCCTTCTCCGCCACGATCGGCGCATAGCCTGCCTGCACCCCCGGCACGATGGCATAGACCGGGTTGGTCGCCAGCCCCGGCAGCGTGAAGCCGCCCTCGCGCGACACCTGCGCCAGCGGGTGCAGACGCGCGTCGGTGGAGCCGCCCCGGCCCGCCAGGAAGGCGGCGCCCTTGAGCTCGCCGCCGCCGCGCAGGTCGAGCAGCGCATCCTTCTGTACATCGATGGCGTGGCCCGACAGCACGATGGCTGGCCCCGCGCCCACGCGGTCGAACACCGCATCCGTGCCGTTGTGCATATAGCTCAGGCCGTCGAGCGAGCCGCCGTATGGCATCACCAGCCCGTTGGCGCTGACCGAGGTCACGCTGCCCGGCAGCAGGTTGACCTGGCCGGTTTCCTCGCCATACAGCTTGGATCCCACCGAGACGGTGCCCAGCGGGGCACGCAGCACCCCGCCCTGGTTGACCGTGGCCGCGGCCAGGCTGAGGCTGCCGAAGACCGAATACGGCATGGCGGGCGGCGCCTCGCCCACGCGCTCGATCGTCAGGCTGCGGGCGGGGTCGAAGCCGCGCGCCGGATTGCCCCATTGATCGATGGTGTTGCGCAGGCCGGCCACGACCTTGCCGCTGTCGTGCATGGCCGGGTAGATCTGCGAGGCGGCGAGCGTCAGGTCGCCCGGCTGGTACAGCACCGCGGCGCCGGACAGGCGGATATCCGAGGCGCTGCGCAGCGTCATCCGGTCAAACGCCTCGCGCTCCACCTTGAGCGGGTCGCCGGCGTTGCGGATGATCTCGCCGCGCGCGCCGATGCTGACCTCGCCCACCAGGTCGAGAAACTGCGCATCCGCGAGGAAGCTGGAGCCCTCGGCCACCAGCGGCACACCCAGCGTGCCGGCGGCCGCGCCCGCATTCTTCGAGCCGCGCACCGGATTGGGCATGATGGTGTTGTCCGCCTGCCTGCGCGTATCGCCGGCCAGCCGCATATATGGCGCCGCCAGGCTGACGCGCGTGGCGGGCGCGGCCTGGTCCGCCAGGCCAATGGCGCTGGCGGTCAGGCGCAGGCTCTGGCCCATCGCCAGGTTCACATCGCCCTCGAAGCTGATCAGGCCGTTGGCCAGCAGCGCAAGGTTGTCGAAGCCGCCGGCCTGGATGCGGTCCACGCCGATGCGGGCGGTGCCATAGCTCAGGGCGTCGTCGCGCATGCCGGGCCGCAGCTCGGCGGCGAGTCCGCTGTCGCCCTGCACTTGCGCCAGCACCAGCTCGCGCGGCACGCGCACCTCGTCATCCGCCGCCGCGCCCTTCAGGGTGCTGCGGTCCACGTTCAGGTAGACCGGCGTTTCCAGGTTCAGCGCCAGCGTGCCGCCGGCGGCGCCCTGCCCGCCCGCGGCCGCGCGCACATCGCCTTCCACGTACAGGCCGCGCATCGAGCTGGCCGCGATCACGCCGCCCTTGCCGGCAATCCGGGTCGCGCCCATGCCGGGCACGTCCAGCACCGCCATGGCGCCGGACGCGTCGAGCCGCGCGCCCGGGCGCACGATCACAAAGGCATCGGCGGCATCGACCTCGCGCGCGCCATCGACATGGCGCGCGCCGATTTCGATGGTGCCGCCATCGGCGACCACGCCGTAGGTGCGGCCCTGCGTGTCGCGCGCAGTGACGGCGCGGCCCGCCGCATCGAGCGTGGCGCCGCTGCCGATCCAGATCGACTTCGTATCGGGCCTGCCGCTGGGCGCCGCGATGTCGGGGGCGGCACCGAGCGCGGTCTGCAGCACGGCGATCTTGCCGCCCCAGGCATTGAGCGTGCCGTCGACAGTGATCTGGCCATTGCCGCGCAAGGTCAGCGCGCGGCCCGGATCCACCGTCACGGTGGCGCCCCGGCCAACCACCACGGGCGCCTGGCCGTACACGTTGCCGCCGGTCAGCACCAGGTCGGCGCCACGCCGCTGCGTCAGCACGGCGTTCCCGGCATCTTCCTCCCAGAGCGGCGGCAGCTCGCGCCACAGCGCCCGCTCCGGCGCGGCCCCGGTGGGCACCGCGTGGGCGCTGACCTTGTCGTGGCGCAGCACCGGCATGTTCACGTCGATGGTGGCGCCGGCCGCGACCTGCGCGCCTTGCTGGCCGGTCACCTCGTAGCGGCCGAAGCCGGTCTGGAACAGGCTGGCGTCGAGCACCAGCAGCGGCTTGACCGCGACATCGGCGGACAGCACCACGCCGGCGGGCAGGCGGTCCCCCGCGGCCAGCACGCGGTCCTTGCCGAACGGCGTGCCGGCCTTGATGGTGGTGCTGAATTCGGCCACTGGCATGCCGCCGGGGAACACGGTTGCGGGCACGACATAGCCCGGCGCCATATCGCTCTGCGTGCGCGTCAGCACCGTACCCGCGGGCACCGTCATGCCCGATGAATACCAGCGTCCCGACTCGTCATAGACCACGAACGGGTTCCAGTTGACGCCCTGCGGCACCACCCAGTCCGCCCCCAGCTTGAGCGTGCGCTCGGGCGAGATCTGGATCGTGCCGGGCGCCATGTCGCCCGGCGCGGCGACATCGGACGCATAGGTATAGTCGACCGGCAGCACCGTGCCTGCCGCGATGGTGAAGGCTTGATCCAGCGTCAGGTGCACCGGCACCGACTCGCCCGCCTTCAGCCGCCCGGCCTCGGCCAGCAGGCCGCCGCCGATGGCCACGCCCAGGCCCGAATCGATGGTCAGCGTGCCGCCTCCGCGCACGCCGTAGCCGCGCAGCTCGCCCTCCATGCGCAGGGTGCCTGAGCCGTTGCCGTCGATGTCATACTGGTTGGAGCGCAGCGCGATATTGCCGCCGCGCCCGCCTTGCAGCGAGCCGTTGGCCATCAGCGCGGCGCCCGAGGACACGTCCAGCACGCTGCCGCTGCCAAGCACGACATCGCCCGAACTGCTGAGCGCGATGGTGCCGCCGTTGACGTAGGGCAGCCCGCCGATATCGCCTGCATCCTGCCTGAGGTTGCTCCACAGCCCGCGCACATCCAGCATGACGCCCGGCGCCACCGTCACCATCGCCTGCCCGGTCGTCGTCGCGGCAATGGGCATGTCGAGCCAGTTGAGCGTGCTGCCTGCCCCCAGCCTGCTGACAATGTCGCCCAGCGCAATGGTGCCGCCGCGCGCGGCAAGGCCGGCCTTCACGTCCACCTGGGGCGCGTGCAGTGCCAGCGTGCCGCCCGGCGCCACCGACAGCGGCGCATCGACCGCAATGCCCTGGCTGGCGAAGACCCTGAACGCGCCCAGGCCCAGCCCGCTCAGCCAGCCGGCATCCAGGCGGACGTGGCCAACCAGGTCTTCAGGCAGGGCATCGTCAGCCGAGAGCCCCTGCGCGATGCGCTGCACCGCGCCGATATCGACCTGCCCCGCCACCGCCGACGGGTTCTCGCGCAGCATGCCGGTGCCAGTGTCGAACACCGGCACCAGCTTGCCCAGCACCAGCTCCCCGGCCAGCGGCGCGGCCACCTGCGATTGCCGGTAGCCATCGAGGCCGGCGTCGCGCGCTTCGGCCTGGCGCGGCCCCTGGTACACGCTGGCCTGGATCTCGCCCTCCAGCACCGCCGTGCCTGTGCCCACGACCACGCGCCCGGCGTCGCGGCCCACGGTATAGCCGTTCTCCAGCCGCTCCTGCGGCGCGATCAGCGGGTTGTAGAACTGCTCGGTGGCGGACTTGCCCCAGCGCCTGTGCTCGTTCTCGTAGCCGCGGTACAGGCCCTGGTAGCGGATATCGGCCGGCGCCGTGGCCAGGTTGTAGAGCTGCCCGTCTTCGCCGCGCAGCCAGCTCTGGCGGATGGTGCCGGTCTGCACGTTCAGCGAGCCGCCGGAGATGTTGATGGCCGAGCCCGCCTGCGTCACCAGCTCGCCGCCGTCGAACAGCACCGTCCCGCCCAGCGCCGCCCATTCGCCGATGCCATGGCCGCTGGTATTCAGGTAGCCGCTCACCTCCAGCAGGCCGCCGCCGGTGTACCAGCGGTCGGTGGTATAGCCGTTGGTACCCGCCGGCACGCGCACCAGGTAGCGGCGGTCCACCCACATGGTGGTGTTGTTGAGGTTCTTGGAGTCGCGGTTGTCGGGCGCGTCGCGCTGCTCGTTGCCCTGGACGTTGATCTCGACGTTGTTCGATTCCATCGCCACGTTGACGCCCACCGCGCCGGCCACGTCGAGGATGGCGCGGTCGGCCAGCAGCGCGCGGCGCGTGGCGGCCACGCTGATCTGGCCGCCGGTGGCCAGCGCCAGCGAATCGGCCTCGAACAGCACGTCGCCGGCCGAGGCAATCTGCACCAGCGACTGGTCGCGCCGGTTGTAGCCGCCATCGCTGGCGTTGGCGGATTCGCGCAGCAGCGTGTCGCGCTGCACGTCGAGCGCGGTGGCGTTGCTGTCGTCGAGCAGGATGGCGCTGACGCTGCCGGGCGCGAGGATGACCTGGCTCTTCGCGTCGCCCTCGGCGCGCAGGTGCAGCGTGCCGCGTGTGTTGACCGAGGTGCTGGAAAGCAGCACGCCCTTCTGCTCGACGGTGTGGCCCTTGAGCGTGATGTCGCCGGTAGCGGCCTGGATCAGGCCGGTGTTGCTGACGCGGCCGGCCTCGCTGCCAGGCAGGCGCAGCACGTCCACCTCGTTGCCGCGCGTGCTGGAATTCTGGTTGCTGTCCGTGCCGAGGCCGCGGCGGATGACGAAGCTGTCGCCCGCGGCCAGCGTGGTCTGGCCGCCCGGCGTCACGATGGTGCCGTGGTTGCGCGCCTCGCGCCCGGCCAGCAGCACATAGCCGCCGCCCTCGGTGACCGTTTGGGGCTTGCGCGTCTCGATGCGCGCGCCCGCCTCCACCACCACGTCGGCGGTGGCATTGCCGTGCGTCACCGAGGTGCTGGTCACCGCCAGGTCGTTGGCCAGCGTGGGCACGTGGCCGGTGCCCCTGGCCTCGCTGTAGAGGCCCTTGTCGAACTGTGCGTTGGTCATGCCGGCGGCGGCGGCGACCAGGTTGCGCGTATTGACCTGGCTGGTGCCGGTGAAGACGATGCCGTTGCGGTTGACGATCATCACCGTGCCATCGGCCTTGATCTGCCCCTGGATCTTGCTGGGCCGGGCCTGCGGATCGTTGACGCGGTTGAGCACGGCCCAGTCGGGCTGCTGCTGGAATTCCACCGTGGTATTGCGGCCGACGTTGAAGGTCTCCCAGTTGAGGATGGCCTTTTCACCGGACTGCGCGATGGACACCACGGTCCTGCCGTCGACCACCTTCTGCCCGGTGTCCTTGTCCAGGGGCCGGGCGTTGTGCCAGCCCGCGCTCAGGCTGTTGGTGTTGACCTTGAGGCCGCCTTCGGCGAGGCCGTCAGGCACCGACGGGTCCTTCGCCGCGGCCTGCCGAGCCGCTTCCTGCGCGGCCTGCATGGCGGCGATGCCGCGCGCGGCCTGGCCCAGGTTCTCGATGGAACGATGCAACTGTTCGCTGGCGCGCTGCTGCTGCGCCTGCGGGCTGGTCAGCGCCGCGGCGGGCATGCCGTTGGGCAGGCGGCCGGTGGCGGCCGCGCTGTCCTGCATCATGTTCTTCTGCGCCATCCAGGCGCGGCTGAACGGCTGGTTGGCGTGCGCGTTGCCCAACATGCCGCCCGCCGCCACCAGCAAGGCCACGGCCCGGGCCAGCGGCCTCGCCTGGGGTACAGCCAGCCTGAACCCGCCGTTGTCTCGCGAAAGCCTGGTTCTCTCGTGAACGCGCATCTGCATGGTGCCCTCAATCCCGTCAAGCAAGGTTGCGGACCGGTGCTGATCGCCACGGCGATGCGGCCCGGTCCCGTCGTCATTGCCATCGGCAGCCGCGCCGCCGATGTTCCTGGGACCTAGACCATTTGGCGCGCCAGTATCGGCAAGGTTTTCCTTGAAGATTTGGTGACAACGCCGCAAACGCCCGCCGCAGCGGATCAGGACAGCAGCACCACTCCACCGGGCAGATGACGGGCCTGCAGCCCGAACGACTGCTGGATCTGTGCGATGGCCTTGTCGAGCGCGCGGATCTGGAAGCGGCCCGTCACGGGCCGGGCGGCGAGGGACTTCGCCATCAATACCAGCTTGCCGCCGCGGTAGCGGTTGATTTCCTCCACCACATCGCCCAGCGGCGTATCCGCAAAGCGCAGATAGCCTTCGCGCCAGCCCGGCATGTTCGCGGCGTCGAGGCTGACCACGCGGGCCAGCGCGCGGTCGTCGTACACCACCTGCTGGCGCGCGGTCAGCGTGACCGATCCCGACGGATGCGCCACCTGCACCAGCCCCTGCACGCAGGTCACGCATACCTGGTTGGCGGTGTGGCGCACCTGGAACCTTGCACGCGCGCCCACGGCGCGGCCCGCGCCGGCCACTACCGCGAATGGCTGGCGCGCGTCGGCCATGTCGATGGCGGTCTCGCCCGCAATCAGGTCAATGCCGGGCACGCGGCCACGCTGGCTCACGGCAATGCTGGTACGGGTATTGAGTTCGACGCTGACGTCCTGCCCCAGCGCGAGGTGGCGCTGCTCGCCGGGCTCGGTGCGATAGTCGGCACGCAGCTCGCGCGCCGATGGCCACAGCCCGAGCGGCGGATGGATCAGTGCGGCGGTGGCCGCCGCCGCCACGCAGGCCGCGCCGCCAAGAAAGGCGCGCCGTTGCCAGTGCACCGGGCCTGGCCTGGCTTCCGGGCGGGCCGCCATGGGGTTGCGCGCGAGCACCACCTTGCCTGCATCGGCCAGTTCGCCCCACTGACGGCGCGCGGCGGCAAACGCGGCCGCGTGCGCGGGATCGTCCTGACACCATTGCCGCAGCGCCTCGCCGTCGCCGTGCGTCATCCGGCCCGCGGCAATCCGGCGCACCCATTGCAATGCCTGGCGCTCGACCCGGCTCAGCCCGCGTGGCTGTCGTAACGGAGGATTCATGGTGGATGTCATCGCGTCGAACGGGTCCGCCGTGCTGTGTCGCATGAACACAAGACGGTTCTGGCATCACGGATCGGCACGGTATTTTCAGTCATGCTTTTCCATGTGCGCGACGCAATACTCATGGGCCCGTTTCAGCTCCAGCCCGATCAGCCGTGTCGACACGCCAAAACGTACCGCCGCTTCCTGGTTCGACAACTCCTCCACGCGCACCGCCAGGAAGATGGCGCGGCGGCGCGGCGGCATCTTGTCGATCAGGTCCGCCAGCGCCTGCACTTCGCCGCGCGCCGCCACGGTCTGCGCCGGCCCCGGTGCCGGATCGGCGATTTCCGCCATCAGCGTGTCCAGTTCGTCGGCACTCATGTAGCGGCGGTCGCGTTGCAGGCGATCCAATGCGAGGTTGGTGGCCATGCGCATCAGGTAAGCCCCCGGGCTGGCTACCGGGCCGTTGGCGTCGCTGCGATCCTCCAGGTGCACCCAGGTGTCGTGCAGCGCGTCGCTGGCCAGCTCCGCCGAGCCCAGGCGCCACGTCAGGCGACGCTTGAGGTCGTCGTAGCGCTGTGTCAGCAGGTCGCGCAGGCCCGAGCGGATGGATTCGCTCATGGTTGGCCCCGCTGCGCATCGCACGGCGACGCACAGCGCTGCCCCGCCTCGCACTGCACCGGCCGCACCAGCAGGACGAACGGCTTCTCAGGGTTGGCGGGTGCGCGGCCTATGTCTACCTGCCGTAGCGCATCGACGATTGCCGTGTCGCGCTGGCGGTCGCCGGTGGTATCGAGCAGACGGGCGCGCCGCACGCGGCCGGTGCTGTCGATCTGCACGGACATCGCCAGCCGATAGGTGCCGAGCGCCAATGCCGGGCGCGCGCACAGGGCTTGCCGCACGTGCGACTGCACCAGGGCATCGTACGGTTGCCGCGCCAGGGGCATGCCCTGCGCCTGGGGACTGGCGGGATCCTCGCCGGACGGTGCCAGCACGAAGGCGTCGTCGGCCGTCGCGTGGGCAGCCAGGCCGGTGCCTTCCAGCAGGCGATGCAGGGCCCGCTGGGGTGTCAGCATGCCATGCACCGCATGCGAGGTGCGGCCTTCTGCCAGGTCGGAAGGATAGAACACAGACATATTGGTCTGCGCGTCGTATCGAGCGAGCGCCGTTTTCAACGGTTGGGCTGGCAGGTCAAATGCCATCTCCGCGGCGGCTCGGGCCGCGCAGGTCCAGGCCAGGCTCGAAGCAAGCGAGAGAGCGGCGATGCGCCGCAGACATGCCATGAAGACGGGATGACCTGTTCATAAACTGCTTGCCGGGTCCGGCGCAGGCATCGTGTCCGCCCGGATCTTGTCGGTAGCGGCTGGCCATGCTGCCGGCGCAATACCGGTCTGGATCGTAAGTTGGACGTGTGACGTTGCGATTACAGGATGACGACGGCGCGCCGTCAGGTCCCCTCGCGCCGTGCCTGTGCGATCTGCGTGGTGCGATCTGTGTGCGGTTTCCGCTCAGGCTGCCTCGGCGGTATCGGATAAAGCCTCCTCGGCGGCGGACTCCGCGCGGTAATTGCGCAGGTGCAGGAAGAACTGGCCCATCATCTGGATCCATACCTGCAGCGATACCCGCAGGAATTCTTCGCTCACGCCGCCGGTCACCATGACGTCCATCTCCAGCACGATGAAGTCCCCGTGCGCGGCGATGCGGGCAAAGCGGCGGCTGCGGTGCCATTCGGCCAGCAGCGCCTCGGGAAGCTTGCCGCCTTCCACGCGCAGCGGGCAGCTCAGCGTGAAGTCGAGATACTGGTCAGCGCCCAGCCGGTTGCCCCACAGCACCTGGAAGCCCACGCCGTGACTGGCGCTATGCAGGCGCGCGCCATCGGCGTCCTCGATGATGTTCACGGCGCAACCGGCCTTGCGGATGGCATCGGCCAGTTGCCCGGCGCTGACGGTGGCAAGCAGGGCCGGCGCGGCGGTTTCGGCGGTTTCGGCGGATACGGTCGGTGCGTTGGATACGGATTCGGTCATGACAACTCTCTTGATCAAAGGGTGGCGGGTTAATTCTTTTGTGGCGCGGCAGCGGCGGCAGTGGGCTCGGCGGGCGGCTCTGCCCCGGCACGCGCGTCGAAGCGGCCCTGGTAGAGCTTGTCGCCATACTCCTGCGCGATCTGCTCGTAGCGCACCCGGCTTTGCGCCGCAAACGGCTGGCGTGCGGCAAGCACGGTGCCGATGTCCACGGTCTCATAGGCGCGCAGGATGTCCTGCCCCACCGCGTAGAGCTGCGCGTTGGCGGTCTCGCAACGTGCGAGCGCGGCCTGCCGTGCAGTGGCCTCGGTGGCCAGACGCTGACGTTCCGCATCGAGCCCGCGCGCCATGCGCAGCAACTCGTCATAGGCGCCGCGGTACTGCGCGATCTGGCCACCGGCCTTCTCCGCCACGGCCTGGCTTTGCTGCTGAGCCTGGCGCGCGGTGTCGGCAAGCTTGTCGCGCGCGCCGCGCTCGGCGGCCAGCTGCGCCCGCGCGGCATCGAGTTCCTTCTTCATCGATGCCGCGTCACCGCCATCGCCGGCGCGCTGGACGCCGGCCTTCAACGCCGCCAGCTCGGCCTGCGCCTGCTGCAACTGCGAGGTGGTGATGCGGAGCTGGTTGCGCAGGCGTTCTTCCATGCTCTGCCCCTGTTGGGCCTGAACGGTGCCGGCCACAAGCGCCAGCAGCAAGGGCACGGCTTTCGTGCGACTGAAGACCGTTGAGAACACGTCATCCTCCCGGGGAGCGTTAGAAGCGCGCATTGAATTCAAACTGCAGCGTATCGATGGCGAGCGGCGGGCCGAAGACTTCCTTGGTGGAGATCCAGCGGCCGGTCACCCACGCGTTCTTGTCCACGGCATACGACCCGCCCAGGTAGTAGCCGCGCGCATTGGTGCCGCCCAGGTGGAACGTGGAGTCGTTGTAGCCGTCGGGCATGGCATCGGGTTCGATGCGCTTGTAGCCCGCCAGCACGTTCCAGTCGCCGCGTGCCGCAGGGGTTGGCTTGCCGAACGTGGCCTGGAACATATAGGCATTGCCCCCGCTCCTGAAGTCCGAGCGAGCGGTGCCGCCGCTGCCGCCGAAGTTGTTGACGATGCCGCCATTGGCACGCGTCCACATCTCGTTCTCGTCGTAGGCCAGGTTGCGGATGTAGTTGCCGTCCAGGCGCAGGCCATAGCCGGCCACCCTGGTGTCCCAGCGCAGGTTCACGTCGAGCAGCTGGAACTTGGACGCCAGCCCCACGTACTGGGGTTGCGGCGTGTTGGCCGGATCGAGCGGGTTGAGCGCGATATTGCGCAACAGCATCAGCGTGTTGCCCTTCTGCATGAAGGCCGGACGGGTCCAGTCCGTGCCGCAGCCGTCCGCGCCCGCGTACAGCGCGCAAGGCTGCGAAACCTGCCCGCTGACGTTGTGGAAGTCGTAGTACGCCAGCGCGCCGCGCAGGCGGTTATCGCTGTTCACCTTCCAGTTGGCGCCCACCTGTGCGCCGACCAGCCACTTGTTCTCGCTCTTCATCTTCTCCTGGCTGTTGCGCGGGGAATTGTCGGACGAGTACTCCAGCGGGATGAAGCCCAGCGTGCCGAACATCGTCACGTCCTTGTTGGGCAGCGCCTTCTCGAACTGCGCGGCGATGCCGTCGAAGTTCAGGTCGGTGGAGAACAGCGTGTCGGTGGACACGAACGGATTGCCGAAGCGGCCCCCCGTCAGGTTCAGCCACGACACCGGCTGGTACGACAGCCAGCCCTGGTCGAGCCAGACATCCTTCTTGGCCAGCCCCCCGCCCAGCGTCTGGTTGGTGGAGACCGGGCTGTTGTCGTTGCCGGTGGCGATGCGCACGCCGGCCTTCACGCTGTCGGAAATATCGGCCAGCACGCCCAGGCGCGCGCGGGCGCGCCACTGGTTGGTGCGGTTCTGCCGCGTATTGAGCAGCGGCGGCAGCGACAGGTTGGTGTTCGGGTTGACGTCGAAGCCGCTGCCCTGGTTGATGGCGGCCCAGTCGATCTGGATATCGCTGTTGTTGCCCGAGTAGAAGCGCGATTCATTGCGCACGCGCACATCGCCCTCGATGCGGATGCGCTTGGTCCATTCCGGCGTTTCGTTGGGCGCGGCCCAGCCTTCCGCCTTGGCCTGGGCCATGACCTCGTCCTTGACTTCATCGCGGATCTGGTCGCGCACGGTCTCGGGGATATAGGGCACGCGCACGTCGCCCGCAACGGCGCGCGCGGCACCGCCGGTTGTGGCGCCAGCGACAGCGCCAGCACCCGCGCCCGCGGCAGGTGCCGCCGCCAAGCGCTGTGCCTGCTGCGCGGCCATGGCTTCGGTCTGGGCCTGGGCCAGCAGGGCCTCGCCGGTGTTCTTGTCGAGCGCGCCGCTCTGGATCAGGCCGCGGATCAGCTTGACCATGGCGCTCTCTGCCGGCGCCGCGCCTTGCGCGTGACTGGCGCCGGCCGCGCCGAGCAGCACGGCGGCCACGGCGACGGCCAGCACGCTGGCGCGGCCCGCAAGGCGATGGGGATGGGCAAAATGGTTCATCGGTTCGTTCTGGATTCTGTTGGGATGAAGAGAAACGTCGGGCCGGCGCACGGCGAAGCCTTACGGCCGCCGGCCCTTGATCGACATGCGCATCGGGAATCGCAGCGATGCCGGAGGCCGTTCGTCGGCCCGGAAATCGCGCACCATGGCCAGCACCGCCTCGTCCGTGCTGGCGTTGCCCGAGCCGCTCACCAGTTGCACCCGCGTGACGCGGCCCTCGGCATCCAGCCACAGCTCGATGCGGATGTCCTCGAAGGCCAGTTGGCGGGTGCGCTGGTCGCGCACGAAGGCTTGCTGCAGCGCGCTTGAGACATAGGCGGAATAGGATCGGCTGCCCAGCCCGCCGCCACCGCCCGTCATGCCGCCGCCACCGCCGGCCTGGATGCCGAAGGCATCGGTGCCGGCCTGGGCGGCGCCGTCGATGGTGACCGGGTCGCCCAGGTCCTGCGAAGGGCTGGGCGGGCTGTCGTCCTGCGGCGCTTCGGCGGGCTCGGCCGGCTTGGGCTCGGGCTCCACCACTTCCGGCTTCACCGGTTCGGGCTCGGGCAGTTTTTCCGGCTCGGGCGGCGGTGGCGGCGGAGGCGGCAGCACCAGCGTGGGCATGGCGGGCACCTCGCGCCGGGTGGCTGCCGTGTCCGACAGCAGATACCAGATCAGCGAGGCCAGCGCGGCGAACACCAGCGCGCCGGTAAGGAGCCCGCCCCAGCGCCGCCACAGCGCGGCAGCGCGCTGCGCGGGCATGGACATGGGTTCGCGACGGTTCACGCTGCTCTCCTTACGCCGGCTTGCCGGTCACCAGACCGATCTGGTTCAGCTCGATCCGCCGCAGCAGGTCGAGCACCTCCACCACCCTGGCGTACTGCACCGAGGCATCGCCGCGCACGATCACCGGAAAATCCGGCGCCAGCGCTTTCTCGGTGCGCAGGCGCTCCTCCAGCTCGGCCAGCGTGACCGGGTAAGCGTCGAGAAACACCTGCCCCGCGTTGTCGATGGTGATGGCCTTGGTCTTGGGCTTTTCCAGCGCGACCGAGGCGCTGGCCTTGGGCAGGTCTACCTTGATGCCGGGGATGCTGGCGTTGCTGGTGAGGATGAAGATCACCAGCACCACCAGCAGCACATCGACGAAGGGCGTGATATTGATGCCGCCCGTGCGCTTCCTGGTGCCGAACTTGGCTGCGTTTGCCATGATTGCCGGCCCCGCTCAGGCGCGCTGCAGGATGGGAGCGCGCCGGCCCTCGCCCTGCTCTTCGGCAAGGCGCGTGGCAAACTCGTCCACGAACACGGCCATGTCCGCGCCGATCGCGTCAGAGCGCGAGGCCAGCCAGTTGTAGCCGAACAGCGCCGGAATCGCGACGCCCAGGCCCGCGGCGGTACACAACAGTGCCGCCGCCATGCCCGGGGCCACCGAGTTGATATCCACCGCGCCGGCCATGGCCGCCACCACGAACACCAGCATGATGCCGATCACCGTGCCGAACAGGCCCACATAGGGCGCGCCTTCGATGGTGGTGGACAGCCAGTTCATGCGGCGCGCCATGCGCTCGTTCTCGCGCACCATCACGCCGTCCATGGCCGCGCGGATGGCGCTGATGGTGGCGTCGGTGACCGCGTTCAGGTCGTAGCCGAGCTGGTGCCGGCGGTGCAGCTCGTCCACCGCCACTTCATACAGGCGCCACAGCGACGAATGTTCCCTGACCTCCACCGGCAAGCGGTTGGTCTTGGCCAGGTGGTCCAGCGAAACGCCGGAGGCTTCGCGGAACTGCGCCATGAAGACCGCGTTGGCGCGCGAGTTGGCGCCATAGCTGCGGCCCTTGCCGATCATGATGGCCCACGACAGCGCCATCATGATGCCGAGCACGCCCACCACGATCCACGCGTCCAGCGGCATGGCGGCGAGAATGAAGCCGAAGTGGCTCTTGCCGGCCTGCTGCTCGTCCGGGCCGAACACCGCCAGGCGCGAGTCGGCGCCCTGCGAGACGGCGTCAGCCAGCAGCAGCGCGGCCGGGCGCGCCACCTTCGACACCCGCACTTCGTCGATGGCGCCGGTGAAAGCGCCCTGCCCCGCGCTGTCCGCACCGATGAATGCGGGTGTGTTCATGACGGGCAGCGCCGCCTCCAGCGACGATGCGGCGCGACCGGCCACGAACAGCGTGACGGTCTTGCCGTCGGCGTTGACCGCCAGGTGCGACCACTGCCCGGCCTGCACCGGTTGGCCCGGATTGCTGCGCTGGCCATTGACCTGCACGAAGGGAACGCCCTGGTCGATGCCGATCAACAGTTCGCCGGCGCTGTCGCGGCGGGCATAGACCAGTTGCTGCGGACCGAGCTGGTCAGGCCGCACCCACGCCGAAAACGCGAACGGCGCGCCCGCCTGCACCGCCAGCGAAGGCGAGGCCGGCAGCGCCAGCGCCGCGCTGCCGAGCTGCGCGCCCTTGCCGATCACGGTACCGTCCAGGGACGTCACGGCGGTCTGGCTGTGGTTGCCATAGGCGGTGGTGTCGCGCGCCGGCGCATTGCCCTCGGCAAAGTGGTAGACCAGCGTGAAGTCCGGATCGAAGGTGCGCTGACCGTTGCCGGATGCGGGAGCCTTGGGATTGCCGTAGTACATCCACAGTTGCTGCTTCGCGCCCGCCGATACCGAGGGCACGTCAACCCATACCAGCGCGATGCCCAGCAGCGGATCGAACTGCTCGATCTGGTGGTTCAGCACGGTCTTGTCGTCGCCGGCGACAAAGCGCAGGTCGGCGCCGGTCTCGCTCACGCCCTCGAAGCTGAAGTTGCCGGTATGCAGGCGCAGCAGCACCGGCGTGCGGCCGGCATCGCCGCCGATGGCGCCGCCTTGCGGGCCGCCATCGATCGTGACGGGCTTGCGGTAAGCCCAGTCGGGCTGCCACCAGGCCTGGGCCAGGCCCGGCAGGAGCATGCTCGCCAGCGCGAGCAGCAGCAGAAGGGAACGTCGCATGACAATGGTTCTCCGTTGGCTTGTATCGGAATGCAATCGGGTGAGGCGTGGCGCGCGGCCGTGGTCGTCAATAGCTCGCGGTCACGCTGAAATTCAGGCGCGGGTCGTGCCGTTCGGTGCGCTGCCCGGCCTTGAGCGGGTAGCCCAGGTCGAGCCTGCCGCTGACGCGCCGCGCCAGCCGGAAGCTCGTGCCCAGGCCCACCGAGGCCAGCGAGAAGCGGCTTTCCTGCTCGGGCAGCGGATCGCGCAGGCGTACCTGGCCAGCGTCGGCGAAGGCGTAGACGCGCCAGTCCTCGACCACGCCGCCGAAGAAGTCCAGCGGCGGTGAGCGCATTTCCACCGAACCCACCACGCCGTAGTCGCCGGTGCTTTCCGCCGACAGATAGCCGCGCACGGAATTCATGCCGCCGGCCGCGATCTGCTCGCTGGACACCAGCGGCGAATCGGTGATCTGCGCGGCCACGCGCCAGGCGAGCTGTGCATTGCCCTTGAAGTTGTAAGTGCCGCTGGTGTCGCCCTTGAGCAGCAGGAAGCTGGGCGAGGCCTTGTAGCGCTTGTAGTCGAACTGCTCCCAGTTGCTGCCATAGCCGAGGAAGCTGCGCGTGCCCGCGACCAGCGCGGCATTGATGCCGAGCTGGCCGCGCTCGGTCTGGGTGAAGCCCGCATAGGAAAGCGTGATGGGCGCGTACTTGAGCGGCACGGTATCGCCGGCATTGCCCAGGCGCGTGACTTCCTCGTTGTCCTTGAAGTCCACGCCGAAACTCAGCGTGTGCCACCATGCGCCGCTGTCCGGCACGGTATAGGTGCCCCGCAAACCGATGGCGTGCCCCTTGCCAAGCACGCTGGTGCCGCCCACCGTGGCCACATTGCTGTCGGACATATAGCCCGACGCCTCCACGCTCCAGTTGCTGCCGCGGATCGGCGCCACATAGGAGCCGGACCAGACCTGGGTCTGGTTCAGGTCCTGCGGCGCGCCGAAGAAGCTGACGGACGCGCTGTGGCCAAGCTGCCAGAGGTTGTCATGGCCCAGCGAGGCAAACGCGCGCAATTCCTTCGTGTCCGCGCTGTAGTCGTTGTTCAGGCCAACGCTGGCGCGCCACGGGCTGCTGTCGTCGACCTTCAGGTCGACGTCCATGGTGCCCGGCATCGCGCCTTGCCGGACCAGCGGCACCACCTGTCGTTTGGCGCTGCGGTTCAACGCCGTCAACTCGGTCTGCGCCTGCGTGAAATCGGGCACCCCGCCCTCCTTCAGCGCTGGCACCTGCTCGCGCACCTCCAGCGGCGAGTTGTACTCGGCACCGACCACCCGCACGCGGCCCACGCGGGTCTCGCTGACCTGAAGGACCACGATGCCGTCGGTGACCTGCTGCTCCGGCAAGTCGACGTAGACCGATTGATAGCCCTTGGCCTGATAGGCGGCCAGCAACGCATCGCGGGCGCCCTCGATGTCCTTCATGGTCCGGGCCGGGCCAAGGAAAGGCGTGACCGCCCGTTCGATCGAACGGACATCCAGCACCGTGTTGCCGCGCACGATGTACTCGTTCACGTTGACGTGACGCCCGGCCTCGGCGGCTTGCGCGTTCGCCGACGCGCTTGCCGGGGCAGCCGCCGCGGCCTGCTCCGCTGCTGCCTGCTGCGCCACCGCCGTTCCCATGGTTCCCAGTCCAATCACCGCCAGCCACACCGCCCGCCAGCACGAATGCGGGCCGCTCTTCTTCACGTCATGCATGGATTGACTCAAGCTTCTTGTTCGAATCGATTGCTGTGGCGCTCCTGCCGCGAAACCCTGACCAAGGGCACGGCAGGAGCGCATTCGATCGCAGGACATGATGGCGTGCCCTCATGTCAGCATTGCGCACCGTGCCTAGACGGACGGCGCGGCTGGCGCCTGTCGTTTGTCACAAAAACTTCATCAGATGAGCGGGAGGGAAACGGAAGGAGAGGCAGTGAAACGGCGAACGCCTGTGCAGTGGTTGTTCGCGATGGCCGCGTACTGGCTATACTGCAGCGCGGCTTCGCCGGCGCCCTGCCTGGCGGTCAACGAACGAGGTGTCGGATGCGGAACTGGCTGGCGGTATGCGCCGTTGCGGCGCTTGAACTGGGCAACGTGGCGCCGGTCGCTGCGGCGGGACCCGCGGTCAACGCAAGCGAGGCCGATGCCGCGCCCTGCGTCGAAGTCGAGGTTAACGGCGAGCGCGCGCCTTCGTTCCCCTGCCTGACGCAGAAGCTGCAACCCACGAACCCAGCCAGGCCAGTGCGACCGGACAGCGGACTCGCCGCCGAAGCGATAACGCAGCGGCCGTCGAACCAGCTTGGTCTTTACAACCAGGCGGGCACCAGCCATCGCATGGGCAACACCTTCGGCACGTCCGTGTATCCGCAGCGACCGGCCAATCCGGTATCGACGGCACCGGTCATTCCGCACGCGCAGCCTTGACTGGGCGACAGTACGGGAGAGCATGCGCCTGGTCGCAGAAGAGCCAGTTGGATGGCGGCCCGAGCGCGTCGATCGATCCGAAAGCGCTCACTGATCGCCGCGACATTGGAACTGGGATCCCCTACTTCGAAGGGTTCGGCACATCCAGCGCGCAGGTAGAATCAAGTTGCGGCGGACAATAAACCAAGAATGCGCTTCGCTCAGGGTCAATACCTCAGCGGCGCCAGCCTGCTCTGCGCCACTTCCAACGTCCAGACGTTTGATCAGCAGGTGACGCTCGTAAGCTTGCGTGACGATCTGCTCGTGGCCGAGCAGGCTGTGCAGTTGCCGCTGCAATTCGAGGGTGGGCCATCTGGGGCTGGATCCACCGGCGGCATCACTGAACACATCGCTTTCCTCGCCATGCAGCAGTGCATGAGCTTGCGTGACCTCGTTGGCGGCCGTGCCTAATCCGCGCCAATGTCGGGTAGAGCGGCGCATTTCTGCGCCACCGCCCCCTAAGCAACCATGGGGAGGCGCTCGCTGTCCTCCGGCGCCGCGCTTTCCGCGCGGGACGGCATGCCACCAAACGCCGCGTACTCGGCGCGCAGGTACTGCTCGAACGGCGCGCCGACCTCGGCGTGGCGCAGCGCGAACTCGACCGTGGCCATCAGGTAGCCGAGCTTGCTGCCGCAGTCGAAGCGGCGCCCATGGTAGCGGTAGGCGAGCGCCTGCTCGTCGGTCAGCAGCGCCTGGATCGCGTCGGTGAGCTGCAGCTCGCCGCCAGCGCCCGGCTTGAGCGCATGCAGGTAGTCGAAGATGCGCGGCATCAGCACATAGCGCCCCACCACGCCGAGGTTGGACGGCGCCGCTTCCGGCGCCGGCTTCTCGACGATACCGGACATCTTGAAAACCCTGCTGTCCCAGGGCTTGCCGTCGACCACGCCATAGGAGCGCGAGTCCTCCGGCGCGATCTCCTCCACCCCGATCACCGAGCTGTGGTAGTGGTCGAACACCTCGATCATCTGCTTGAGCACCGGCGTGGGCGCGTCCAGCAGGTCGTCGGCCAGGATCACGGCGAATGGTTCGTCGCCCACCAGCCTGCTGGCGCAGCGCACCGCATGGCCGAGCCCGAGGGGCTCGGACTGCCGCACGTAGAAGCAGTCCACATGGCTGGGCTTGATGCTGCGGACCAGGTCGAGCAGTTGCTGCTTGCCGCGCGCCACCAGTTCGGCCTCGACCTCGTAGGACTTGTCGAAGTGATCCTCGATCGCGCGCTTGCTGCGGCCGGTCACGAAGATCAGTTCGGTGATGCCGGCAGCAACCGCCTCCTCCACCGCATACTGGATCAAAGGCTTGTCCACCACCGGCAGCATTTCCTTCGGGCTGGCCTTGGTGGCCGGCAGGAAACGCGTGCCGAGACCCGCTACCGGAAATACTGCTTTCTTGACCTTGAGCATGGCCTACCCCGACGTATGTTGATTATTGGTGAATGCAGCGTATTCCCTGGGCCGGTTTCCGGTCTGCCAACAGTTCGCCATATTCCGACATGGCTGTGCATTGCCGTGCGCAGCCACGGTGAAGCCCACCGTCGGCATGGCGCTGGTTTTTGGCGGATTGTGCCGGCATCGGGCGGTTAAGCTCGCGGTACCGGCGCCGGGCGGCTCTGGTGCGGGCGTGGTGCTGTCCAGGGCGATGCCGCAGTACACCCTGTCGGACGACGAATGCACCGCACTCTGGACGTATCTCCTCACCCATGAACCGTGAATCGCCGCAGCGGCGAAGCGCAGGGGCGAGCATCGCCCGCGGAGCAAGGACATGAGCAGGCTTAGACGGAATCTCCTGGCCGGACTGGCCACCACCGCGGGAGCCGCGCTGGCGCACTCCTTCTCCCCCCCGGCCCTCGCGGCAAGCGTGCCGGATGGCCGCAAGCCCGAATCTCCGAGCGTGCTCGATTTCATGTCCCCCGCGATGCGGCAGGACGCCCTGTCCGGCGCCCCAACGCTCGACCACACCCGCGCCATCCAGGCCGCGCTCGACAGCGGCGCCGCGGAGCTGGCCGTTCCCGGGGGGTGCACCTTCAACCTGACCGGGCCGCTGACGGTAGGCAGGAAAACCCGCATGTGCGGCGCGGGCGAACTGCGATTCTCGGCCGGCATTGCCACCATGGCCGCCATTACCGTCAAGGCGGATGGCTGCGAATTCGACGGCATCGTGCTCACCAATCCAAACCGGCTCCAGGCGCCGGCAGGTGGCCGGAATACCGGCATTCTGTTCCGCGCCGACCTGGGCACGGTCACGCGCTCGACCATCCGGGGTTTCCAGCATGGCATCACGGTCGAGTCCGAAGGGGAATACCACGACTTCATCATCGCCAACAACCGCATTCTCGATTGCATTGGCGCGGGGGGCGGCCCGCGCGATTCCGCCTCCGGAACCGGCGAGGACCGGGGCGACGGCATCACGATCTGGGGCCGTGCGGCGACCATCACCGGCAACCTCGTCACGGCCATGGCCGGCCAGGATTGCCGGATCGGCATTCATGTGGAAGGGCTGGCTCACTATCACAACGGCGCGTCGCCGGGGCAGGACAATCTCTGCACCATTGTCGCCAACGTCGTGCTGGGGCCATTCCGGCGCAGTATCGTGACGGAGAACCTGAACAACGCATCCATCGCCGGCAACACCTGCGAAGGCGCCACATGGTGGGGCATCGCGGTGGCGCGCTCGCTTGCCTGCTCCATCACCGCCAACACCGTGAAACTGGATCGCGCCAGCACCGACAAGAGCGGCGCCAGCTGGAGCCCCATCCATGCGGGCATCGCAGTGTACGGTGGCGCCGTGCAGTGCGTGATTTCCGGCAATACCGTGGACCTGACCCAGGGGCATGCCGCAGCGGCAATTTTGCTGCAGGGGCTGCAGACCGACACGGTGGTGGTGGGCAAGCAGGCGTGCATCGCCGATGGCACCAGGCGCGTGCGGCTCGCCGGGCCGAATCCGACGATTCAGGTTGGCCAGCTCTTGACGGGAGGCGGGGTGCCGGCGCAAACCTATGTCGCGAACATCGATGGCACCACGCTGCTGGCAAGCAAGCCCATCCCGGCGGGATCGCCAATGTTGACGGTCACATGGCACGACCGCGGCCAGGGCATTGCCGTCACCGACAACAGCATCCTGTGCAATGCGGCGACCGAGACCATCGGCATCTGGGCGCAATACCAGGACCACCCGACCATCAGCGGGAACAACATCCGCTATATGGGCAAGGTCGGCATCAGCTGCTATGACGTGGCCGACCCGGTCATCAACGGCAACACCGTGCTTGGCCTGAATGGCACCAAGAGCGGCATTGACCTGGCCTGGAGCAGGACCGCCGCCGTCATCGTGAGCAATGTCGTAGCCGGATTCGACGCGCCGGGCGCATACGGCATCAATGTGGTCAACCGGACTGGCGGGGTCGTCTCGGGCAACTTCGTGCGCGACTGCGCCACCGACATCCACCTGTATGGCTGCACCGGCATGTCGGTGACGGGAAACAGTTCGGTCGGCTGCGCCAACCACTACGCGGCCGGCAACGGCCCGGGCATGATGCTGGCCAATAACGCCAGCGTCTGACGCCCGCGGCAGCCGGCGGCGGGGCCGTGCCGCTGCGGCGAGGCGTCCTGTTCAGCTCCCTTTCGGTCATAAACCGCAAGGTTAGCGGTCAATGGACGCTTGAGCACAAGCCGCCTCGCCTTGCAGGCAGTTGGTTTTCCTCAAGCCCGGGTAGCCGCCAGTGCCGCATTCAGCGTCTTGCCCGCCGCATCACGGCGTCCAGCTTCTTAGTTCAGCACTTGGAGTAGCGCTGCCGGATAGTAACGCATTGGAATTATGCGATTCCGAGCTGTTTCATTCCTGAAACAGCGACAAGACAGAATGACTTTTATTATGGAATTAATTTTTGAATTAATATTCGAAATGCACCAAATCGGTTAGTTATGTGGATTTCCAGACATTCATATTGGTGCGTGGCGTGCTGCTTTGCAGCACAGCATCTATATTGCCCAATAAGGAGTTCTTCGCAAAGCTTGCACCAAGGTGGTCTCCGATTTTTCCTGGCGCATTTGGTTAGTTTACAACCACTTGTATCGCCTTGAAAGGATTTGTCGAGTTCCTTCCGCCAAGATCTCGTCAGTTTCCGACAGGGCGTATTCCGACGATTGCAGGGTGGTTATGATGCAATGCAACACGACAAACTTCGCGACGGAAGCGACCAGTAATAGTGGGAGAATCAAAATGCCGGACGCGCAATTAGCACCAGCTGCCATAAACTGGTTTTCCACTTCCACCGATCGTTTCAAGTGCAGCGCCACGCGCGTCGGTATTTTGTTATTCGACGGTTTTTCCCTATTGGGCGCCGGCCTGGTGGCCGAGCTCTTCCACACCGCCAACAAGGTCTCGTCTCCCGCCAGCGGCAAGAAGCTGGCCTACGATGTCTGCTTCATCTCCGTCGATGGCGGCAGCATCGCCTGCTCGGCCTCGGTGCGGGTCTGGACCGACCGCCTCGATGCGCGCCAGCAGCCAGGCTTCGATCTCCTGTTTATCGCCGGCGGCGATGGCGCGCGCACCGCTGCCGCCGACGAGCGGCTGCTGTGCTGGCTGCGCGCGGTCTATCCGAAGACCGCCGCGGTCAAGCCGATCGCAGAGGGGCGCGCCGTGCTGATCGCGGCCGGCATCCTCAAGCCGATGGAGCCGCCGCGCGGTGCCACCGTCCATCCGCTGCAAGCCGCCGAGGCGGCCAGCGACCAGTACGAGCCGATGAAAGGCGCGTTGACGGTGATCAAGCGCGATCTCGGCCTGGACGTGGCGCGCGCCGTGGCCGCGCGGGTCATGCCGACCTGGAGTGCCAGGCTGATGCCGCCGCTGGCCGATGTGGGCATAACCAGTGCGGCCGACAAGATTCACGCCGCCGCGCGCTGGCTGCAGAACCACTGCGAGCAGTCGATCTCCATCGCCGATGCGGCCCAGGTCGCCGCCATGAGCGAGCGCAATTTCCTGCGCCGCTTCAAGGTGGAAATGGGCGTGACGCCGTCCGACTACCTGCTGCAGGCGCGGCTCGACTCCGCCTGCGGCCTGCTGGCCGAAACCGACCTGCCGGTCGACAAGGTGGCGCGCCGCTGCGGCATGGGCAACGGCGATCGCCTTGCCAAGATCTTCCGCAAACGCATGTCGATCTCTCCCACCGTGTTCCGCCAGCGCAGCAAGAGCCAGGCCGACGGCTGACGGCAAGGACGGCACGCGGCACGCGGCGCGCCAGCGCCGCTGCCTCGCGCGCGGGGCAAGCCGGGGACGGCATGGCAGGGGTCGGTGTGGCGGTACGGTTTTGCGAAAGACGGGAGAGGGGAAATGCTCAAGCTCGAGGGGTTGCTGGCGCGCGCGCTCGACGTCACGCTGGTCTTGGCCGGGGCCGCGCTGGCCTCGCAGATCCGCTTCGACGAAGCGACGCAGGGCGGCTTCTACGAAGTGTTCATCGCGCTGGCGGCCGCGTTCACGCTGGCGCTGTTTCCCGCCTTCGGCATCTATGCGTCCTGGCGCGACCGCTCAAAGCTCGGGCTGGCCGGGCAGATCGCGCTGGCCTGGCTGCTGGTGCAGTTGTGCGGCGTGATGGTGATGTTCTCGATGCACCGCGCCGACCTGATCTCGCGCCTGTGGTTTACTTACTGGACCGCCACCACCGGCGGCCTGCTGATCCTGTCGCGGCTTGCCACTCACCTCGTGCTCGGCCATGTGCGCAGCGCGGGCATGAACCTGCACCATGTGGCGGTGGTCGGCAGCGGCGCGCATTGCGACGCCGTGATCCGGCGTGTCGCCTCCTCGCCGGCCTCGGGCTTCCGGGTGGCGGCCGCCTTCAATGTGGCGCCCGGCGTTGGCGGCCTCAACGCAAAGGTGCCCACTTTCGAGGACCGTGCCGCCTTTCACCGCTATCTGCGCACCCAGCAGATCCACGAGCTGTGGCTGGCGCTGCCGCTGTCGCAGGAACCCGCCATCCTCGACTTCGTGCGGGAATACCGCGACGAGCTGATCAATATCCGCTTCATGCCCGACCTGCGCAGCGTGGCGCTGTTCGATGCCGGCATGATCGACCTGATCGGCATGCACGCGATCAACCTGGTGGCCTCGCCGATCTCGCCAAATGCGCTGATGCAGAAGGACATCTTCGACCGCCTGTTCGCCGCGGTGGTGCTGCTCGGCCTGGCGCCGCTGCTGCTGGCCATTGCCGTGGCGGTCAAGCTGTCGTCGCGCGGGCCAGTGCTGTTCAAGCAGAAGCGCAAAGGCGCCGACGGCCGCGTCTTCACCATCTACAAGTTCCGTTCCATGCGCGCGCACACCGAGGCGGCCGGCGTGCTCACCCAGGCCACCCGCAACGATCCGCGCATCACGCGGGTGGGCGCCTTCCTGCGGCGCACCAGCCTGGACGAGCTGCCGCAGTTCTTCAACGTGCTGCGCGGCGACATGTCGGTGGTGGGGCCGCGCCCGCACGCCCTCGAGCACGACGACCAGTACCAGAAGATCGTGGCCGGCTATATCCACCGCTACCGCATCAAGCCCGGCATTACCGGCTGGGCGCAGGTGAACGGCTACCGCGGCGAGACCGACCGCATCGAAAAAATGGAAGGCCGCATTGCCTACGACCTCTACTACCTCAGTAACTGGTCCTTTGCGCTGGACCTGCGCATCATCGCCGCGACCATCTTCAAAGGGTTGAGGCAAAGCAACGCGTACTGAAACCGAAGCTAGCGTTTCTCGAACGGGATGGTTCACGCCATGCTTACAAAACTCGATACCCAACACGCCGAGGCCGCCACGGCGCAATCGCCGGTCACGTTCTGCGCAGCTGTTCGTGATCGGTCCTTCCCTATGAAGATCACGCACTTGATTGAGTCAACAGCGACAGGAACGCTGGCGATGGTTTGTCTCGCCGCCAATCACTTTGCGGCCCGCGGGCACAGGATAAACGTTGTTTATTCCCGGCGGCCTGAAACTCCATCTAACCTGGCCGACCTGTTTCATCGCGATGTGGGACTCCATGCGTTACCGATGGGCCCCAAAGACCTGCCCGCCGGCCTGATTGAAGTTCGCCGCAAGCTGAAGGAGCTCAACCCGGATGTGCTTCACATGCATTCTTCGTTTGCTGGCTTCGTCGGTCGCATGGCCACACTCGGTTGGCGGTCTGACCTGAGAGCGCTGTATAGCCCGCATTGCATCTCCTTCATGAGAACCGACATCTCGCACACCAAGAGGCGAATCTTCACCTTGCTCGAAGCCGTTGCGGCACGGGGTCGGGCCAGCTATGTGGCTTGCTCCCGCAGTGAGGCACAGGCCATCGAACGCTCACTGGGACGACCCGCCATCCTGCTCGAGAACGCCGTGGACGTAGACTTTTTCGCCCCGTCTCAGTGGGAGTCTGCACCCAGCGCTATGGGGTCCGGCGCACGATTCACAGTTGTGACTGCCGGCGGCATCCGGCGGCAGAAGGGCTTCGAACTGTTCGCCGAGATCGCGCGGCGGCTGTCAGACCAGGGATTCGACTTTCTGTGGATCGGTGACGGTGACACAGCCAACAAGGCCGTGCTCATCGATGCCGGCGTTCGCATATCAGGATGGCGTACTCGCCAGGACGTACGTGACATCCTCCACACCGCGCACGCTTATCTCTCTACCGCCGCCTGGGAGGGGATGCCCATATCTGTGATCGAAGCCATGGCTGCCGGCCTCCCCGTCCTGGCCACTCGCTGTGTCGGCAACGTAGATGTCATTGACGATGGCATCAATGGCCTTCTGTTCTCGGTGGCTGACGAGGCGGTGAGCTGTCTTGAGCGCTTACGCGGAGATTCTTCCCTGCACACCGATCTTGCGAGCAGGGGGAAGCATGCGGCCCGGCAGCGCTTTGCGCAGCGCAGGTTTCTGGATGAGCTCGAGCAGATATATATCGGACCTTCCAAGCCCGACTAGTATGGGAGATCACTATGGACGAAATCTCGAATGGCAATTGCGCTGTCATCTTCGGCGGCAACGGCTTTATCGGTGCATTCCTGGCAGAAAGTCTCGGACGGAGCGGCCGATATCGCAAAATCTATCTGTTCGATCACGAGGCGATTGAAACCAAGCATAACCGCTTCCGACTCGATATGGTCCGCTCCACCCCAGGCGCGACGGAAGTGCTGGGTGACGTGCGTCAGCCGATCAAGTGGATGCCGCAAGAGAAAGTTGATTTTGTCGCCAATCTCGCCGCAGTACATCGCGAACCGGGTCATCTGATCCACGAGTACTACGAGACGAATGTCCTTGGCGCAGAGCACGTCTGCGAATGGGCGAATCGCGCAAATGCGAGGAGCATTGCCTTCACTAGCTCGATCGCGCCGTACGGGCTGAGCGATGAGAAGCGCGACGAGAGCTCATTGCCGGTTCCCACCTCGGCCTACGGCGGCTCCAAGCTGGTAGCCGAGAAGATCCATGTCGCTTGGCTCAATGAAGATCGAGCACGGCGGGTGCTGACGATCGTGCGTCCTGGCGTCGTATTTGGCCCAGGAGAAGGCGGCAATGTGTCCCGACTGATTCAAGCCGTTATGCGCCGATACTTCTTCTACATGGGCAACAAGAATACGCGCAAGGCCGGAGTCTATGTCAAGGAACTGGTCGATGCGCTTCTCTGGGTGCACCAGCAGCAGATCGAGAAACAGGATCCCTATGCTTTGTTCAACATGTCCATGGAGCCGGCCCCGTCTATTCGCGACTACGTCGACGCAGTTTGCGATACGGCCGGCATCAAGCGCCACGTTCCGGAGGTCCCCTACTCACTTCTGCTGTTCGCATCACACAGTATCAGTCTGGTTGCCGGTCTGGTCGGGATGAGACAACTGTTCAGCCCGGTCCGGGTACGCAAACTGGTGCAGCCGAACTATATCGTCCCCAGCTATCTCCTGTCGTCGGACTACGCCTTCAAATACAACCTGACCAGCGCATTCCGCGATTGGCAGGCCCTGTGTCCGGACGACTGGAAATGACTCATAGGCCGTACTCCTTCCTCTCGACCATGAAGAAATCAGTTTTCATCCTGCACCCGGGAAAGGCCCACTATCCCGAGGTTCCCGCCTATTCCAGCCACCTTGCAGACTGGGGCTTCCACGTCCGTTCAGGCACCCTGGATGACCTGGCGCACCTTCCGGATCGACTGAACACAATCCTCTGGGCCCTCATGGGCTTCTACCACCAGGCCATACCAGCGGCCTGTGCTATCCATGACTATCGCTCCCTTTCGGTCGGCAGACTCGCCCTGCTCAAGGATCTTGCCAAGCGCTACCTCAACACCAAACCGGACTTGCGCATATTCCAGAACGATCGGCAACGGCAGTTAATGCGCTTCAATGACGGAATTCCTTCAATCCTCTTGCCGATGGGAGTTCCCAACTGGATCTTCGGGCCCGAATTCTCGGCACCGCAGGCCGGGGATCTCGTGGCGGACTTTTGCTATGTAGGGGACATGAGCCGGGAGCGTCATTTCGACATGGTGCTTAAGGCCTTCGAACGACGCTTCGCCAATAGCGGGCGCAAGCTGCTGTTAATAGGTCAGCCGGAGCCACAGCTCCATGCGCAGTTCCGCTCCGTACCTGGCATCCACTTTGCCGGCAGACTTCCTCAGCCAGAGGCCCTGAAGCTCGTCGCCAGTTCACGCGCGGCGATCTGCTACTTCCCGTATCACCGTCCACACTGCTACCAGACACCGACCAAACTATTGGAGTATGCAGCACTCGGAAAACCGGTCATCTGCAACGACGCCCCCGCCAATCTTGAATGCTGCAAACAACTGAGCATAGAGAGCATTGTCACCGGCGCGGATATCTTCGGCTCGCTCACCAGCGAGCAGATAGATCGCGCCAAACCAAATGACCGGGAGCGCTTCAAAAAACTGACCTGGCAGACGATCATCAATCAATCCGGCGTCCGTGCCTTTCTTCATCCACCCATTTTATACTGATCCTCATCTGCTTTCATCTCGTCGGGATGCCAGGCAGCAAAACAAGATCAACGGAGAAATCGATGTCAGATGGCGAAGGAAGGAGCCGTAGTCCGGCTCGAAGATTGCCTGCACACAAAGAAAACTAATAACGAATGACAACATTTGCCTGTGTTCGACCGAGCAATGTGGTGGCATCTTCAGAATTCTACGCCAGGACGTGGAAAGCAAGTGGAAAGTTAACAAGAGTCCCACGCCACCAACAACTTGCGACGCACTACCCGACAACAGTAGCGGAACCGGCACGATGAACGTAGCCAGAATAATGACAACGTTAACAATATCCAAAATAAACCCGCGGAACGGAAGTGGCGACTCAATGAACGACGCCACTTCAGTCGCCGATCTCCACTCGTTTCCCACTTCCCTCCCTAACGGCAGTCCGCCGCCGAGAAACTTCTGAAATACCACGGAAAGCACGGCATACCAAAGCAGGATCAGTAATATCAATCTGAGCGGTCGCAGCGCTTTCACCCCCAGCACGTACAGTGACAACCACCCAGCAATAATAATTGCCCAGTACCCTCTAAAATAAAGCGCAAAGAAAACAGCCAACACCAAAAATATCAAAACGCGAGCCATCTTCCCCTTGCAGCATAGCGCAATTCCAACAATAGCCAGCACTACGATTTCTTTGGACGGCAACCCAGCATACACGATCGCAGTAACCATCCAGAACGACAGCACCAGCCACTCCACAACCTTCAGTTCGCGAACTCCAGCTGCTCGAATGGAAAGAAAGCAAGCAGATAACGAGACCAACCAGCCCATCACAGAGAGTGAAAAGGCATCCAGGCCGGCAGTTCTGTAGAGCCAGGCGAAATTATCAAAGGAATCACCAAACACGACCGGCGACTGGTGTTTCGCCATGCGTTCAAGAAGCACATCCTTATCAAGCATGAAGCGTGCAGGCAATAGTGATTCATGCCAGATCGCGGCGCCGAGAAGCAATCCGGAGATCAGAAGCCACAGACTCAGTGACATGCCCGCACTTAATCTTCTGCGACTACCAATTTTAAATTTCGCAACTCGCATCGTATGTTCACCATACAAGTAATACCACCCACGGCAATGCCACCGACTGTACGAACGGGCTCCCTCGGATCCACTCGCCAGGAGCTCGGAAGGCGTATCGCCATCAGCCTGCGCTCCCGCTCCTCGCCAGCCGGAGCGCAGCCAGCACTCCCAGAACAGCAAACACCGTAGTTGACAGACTCAACAGGGATGCGGTCATCCTTGGCTGAAAATCCCCCTGCCACGCGCTGGCGAATATCAGCAACACTGCCACCGCAGAAGCGAGCTGCAAGAGCAATTCATGGCGTTGATTCCGGAATACGATAAATACCTGCGAGATCGGCCCAAAGACAGCGGCGGCCACGAAGGATGGAGCGAGTATCGTAAAAAATGGAATTACGTCCTTCCATTTTTCTCCCAACTCTTGTCTCACAAGCATATCGATGCCTATATAGATAGCCCCGATAGAAATTAACGCAACCAAAGCCACTATCACC
This sequence comes from Ralstonia pickettii, assembly GCA_050987995.1. Classification (GTDB taxonomy): domain Bacteria; phylum Pseudomonadota; class Gammaproteobacteria; order Burkholderiales; family Burkholderiaceae; genus Cupriavidus; species Cupriavidus pickettii_B. The sequence goes on along the minus strand of CP158803.1, from coordinate 2,130,040 downwards.
AAGTACTCGCTTACCTTCCTGAATGCCGTCTTCGAGTCATTGTGGTCAAGCAGATCCCGACGCAAGACTGCCCCTATACTTTGCGTGAAGAGAGCAACCGGGAACATCCCGACCCGATACCCCAATGCGAATATTCCAGCAACCTCCTTGCCATAGATCACGGGAATACCAAGCGGCACCGCATAGATGATGCATGAGTTCAGCAAAATTGCCGGAAATCCGTACTTCGCGAAGCCATAATTTTCCCTGAAAAACCTGACCCCCATACGCGCGCGGTGTATATTCGGAAACGACACAAACAAAGGAATTGAAGCAACCGTAATCAATGCAGCCATCAGCGCATGCAATTCAAAAACATGCGGCTCAATGCTTTCATTAAAACCAATGCCATATGCAATGATCAGGAAGATTAAAAATACAAGATTTGGCATTAATCGCACCAGAGCCATGCCAAGGTATCTCTCCCGGGTGTTGAGTACAAAGCCCAGCGCGTTTTGCAAGAATACGGAAAACGCCATTGCAACCACTGCAAGCGCGACGCTGCCATAGATGGGGACAGCAATGAAAATTAACAGAACTGATAGCAAAGCCGCCAATACGCAGGCATGAATGAATGCAATCATGGCAGATTCCGACTGACGCGATACGCAGGCCAGCTCATAGCGGAGGCCAATGCCGGAACCGATAAACAGTGCTATCGCCACCAGAAAACTGTATCGCCCCAGATTAGCAGGGCCAAAATTCTTGCCAATCAAAAACATCACCCCGAAATTTGCGAGCTGACCGCCAATGACGCCCGTCATGGCGATCAGAGAATTACGGATTCTCGGGCTTTTCTTTTCGGGCTCTATTGCCGGGGCTGTACCCGCTTGAAGTTCTGCCGTGGTCATGCTATTTCGACCGTCCGTCAATTGCCGCATTGCCGTAGTATGCATGTCGATAGCGCTCATATTTATTGCCATAGCCATATCGGAACGCCCTCGGATCCAGTGCATTAAAGATCACGCCTTTCACATCTGCATTCGCATGCCGCAATTGATTCTCGGCTTCGGCTATGTCTTCTATTGTTGTTTTCCCGAACCGGGAAACCAGGAACACAGTGCCGCATTGCGCAGCGAGGATGACTGCATCTGTCACCGCCAGCACCGGCGGCGTATCGATCAGCACAAGGTCATAGCGACCGCTGACCGTATCCAGCAACTGCACGATGCGCTCGCTCAACAAGAGGTCGGCCGGATTTGGCGGGACGGTTCCGGCGGAAATCAGATCTACCCCTTCCACCACCTCCCGATGGATGACTTGCTCGATCCCTGCAGAACCGGCCAGCACATCCGACAGGCCAGGCTCCCGAGCCTTGCCAAAATGCCGGTTCAGGCAACCCTTGCGCATATCTGCGTCGATCAGCAGTACGCGTTTGCCGCCCGCCGCGATGACCGCTGCCAGATTGGCAGACACAAACGACTTTCCCACACCCGGGGTCGGGCCGCCAACGAGAACGCGGTTGTTGCCAGCATCCAGCATGGCAAACTGCAGAGCGGTACGCAGACTGCGCAAGCTTTCAACAGCGGGATCGTTGGGGCAGCGACTGGCCAAGAGGCGGTTGCCGCGCTTGCTGGACTGGAACTCTTCGGTAATTGCCCCCTGCGCCTGCGATAGCACCACGGTGGCGTAAACATTCAGCCCCGTATGCCGCTCGATGTCCTTTGGATCCTTGATGCCACCATGGAGTGCATTGCGGACGAAGGCCGCCACCACGCCCAAGGTCACGCCGAGTACTGCAGCCAGTGCGAGAACTATCACCCTTCTCGGCTTGACGGGTTCTTCCGGCACGAGCGCTTTATCGAGAAGGCGCACATTGCCCACCTTGCCAGCCTTCACCAATCTAAGTTGCTGCATACTATTTAGCAACCCCACATACAACTCGTTGTTGACTTTCACATCACGCATCAGGCGCAGAGTGTCCTGCTCCACGTTAGGCAGGGCTTTAATACGGTTGGTCACGCTTCCAACCTTGACGCTGAGCGAAGCAATCTGCTGGTCGATGGCGACTATCGCCGGGTGGCTCGGCGTGAAGCGGTTCACCAGCTCGGTTCGCTTTTGCTTGAGCTCCTGCAACCGCGCTTCGACGGCCACACTCTCCTGCAGATAGGCCTTGCCTTCTTCGCTTAGGTCGAAAGTGCCGCGCTTGTTGCGCATGGCGTTGTAGCTTGCTTCGGTGCGTTCCAGCTCACTCTTGAGTTGCGGGAGCAAGTCGCTCAGGAACACAAGCGATTTCTCTGCCTCGGCGGCCTTGCGCTTGACGTTCTGCGCTACGTATTCTTCACCGATCTCGTTAAGGATGCGGGCAGTCAGCTTGGGATCGGTGCCCTCCAGCGATGCGCCGATGACGCCACTCTGCTTGCCACGCTCCGCGATAACGAGATGGCGCTGCAACGCCTGCAGCGTCTTGAGTCTGGACTTACGCACGAGAATGAATTCAGCGCCCGGGTTGGCTTTAAGCTCCTTTACCTCCAACTCGATGACGCCAGCCGACTGTTCCACCTTCAACGCTTCGCCAACGCGGCCTTCGATCGGCTTGTCGAGATCACCCTGCTCGATGCGGAAGCTTTCATTGCCAAGCGCCAGCAGGGTGAAGGCCTTTCCTTCCAGTTCGGCAGGTACGTCGAAAGTGGATACCTGGATCGCCTCACCGCCCCACACGTATCCACCGAACCCTCGCAGACCGGGCACGGAAAGACGTTTATTCCTGCTTGCCAGCCAGTTTCCGATCAGGGGGAAGTATTTTGGATGCGCCTCGATATAGAGGTGCAAGCTTTCCACCGCCTTGTCCACCACCATGCGCGAGTGCAGGATTTCAATCTCGGCAGCAGCCTCAGCCTTTACATCGAACAGATTTGAGACATCGCCCAGCAAGCTCTTCGCATTGTTGGGACTGTCTTCGACTTGTATCAGGATGTCGGCTTGATAGACTGGGCGAGCCATAAAGGCATAGGCGGCACCGAGCGCAAGCACCATGGCGGCGATGGCGAGGATCAACCAGCGGTTTGCGGTCAGGACGTCCAGGTATCGGACGAGATTGATCTCGTCATCCTGTGGCGCCGCTACGGAGAAATAAGGAGGGCGTTGGGTCATTGCGATACCTTGATGCAAGCAATACGGTTTAGCCGAGCGCCTGGATGCGACGCACCCAGGCGCCAATGCCCTGCTGGATCAGCTGGAACGCCTGCTCAAAGACCTGGCGCGGTTTGCGATAGGGGTCTGGAATATCCACGTTGCTTTCCTCGCCCAGGCGGAAGACCTTGCCAGATACTTGCGGATAGAGGCACTGGACATCGCCCTTCTGGTCGTTGTTCATTACCAGGATGAGGTCAGCCTGAACGGCGAGGAAACGGGTGAGTTGCTGCGCCCGATGCGTGGAGATATTGACACCTCGTTCCGCGAGCAAGCCCACCGCAATGGGGTCCGGCGGCTTGCCAACCAAGGCGCCGAGACCAGCCGACTGCGCGGACAACCCGGGCAAGGCCTCGCGCAGCAGCCCTTCTGCCATGGGACTGCGGCAGATATTGCCGTTGCAGACGACCAGTACCGAGCGAATCATCTCAGGAGCCCCGCATGGTGGTTCGTCGTGAGCTACAACTTACCGTGCGCGCATCGCCGGCAAACGCCATCGTCTAGCTGCTTTCGGCCAGCCGCCGGCCGGTGTCCCGCGGCATCGTGCGGCAGCGCACACGATCCGTTCATATCCGCCAGACCGGCACGCAAATTGGCGTTTGGCGCGCAACGGTCAATGCTAGTGTTTGTGCATCCACAGCAGTCTTGCAGACCCCGGGAAGCGCCACATCTGAGCCAAGCGTACTTATTGTCGAGCCTGACTTTGACCAGGCCCATGCCGCCGCCCTGGCAAGAAACCACCAACACCACTCATTGCCATGAACACCTCTGCGCAACGATTTGCCGGATTCAAAACGGCATGGGTGCCTGCGTGCATCGGCCCCGTTTGCATAGCCATGGCGCTGTCCGGGCCAGCGGTGGCGCAAGCGCCCGGTGCCGCGGTCAGCTCGCTGCGCCTCAGCGGAACCACCTTGTGTGCCGATGTCACAGGAATTTCGCAGGAAGATGCAGCGGCAGTGATTGTCTGGCCGTGCAATGGCCAGGCAAACCAGAATTGGACGCTCAGACTGGACGGTACCGAGTATGAGTCCATCGCCCAGCACAGCGGCAAATGCCTGGATATCTTCGGAATCAGCACTGCCCCGGGCGCCCCAGCGATTCAATGGGCCTGCCACTCGGGTGCGAACCAGCGCTTCACGCTGCGCCAGCAGAGCACGGGCTACGCCATCCTACCCGCGCATAGCGGCAAGTGTCTCGTCGCGGAGGGCGGAGGAAATCCGCAGGCAGGCCAGGCAGTCGTGCAGATGCCGTGCGACGGCACCACCAGCCAAGCCTGGACAATCGATGGCCTGGGCAGCCAGCCCCCGCAGGCCGGCACCCTGCCGTCAAAGTGGACGGCGCCACAGACGCTTCCGATGGTGCCGGTCGCGGCGGCCAACCTTCCCAGCGGCAAGGTACTCGTGTGGTCCTCCTATGACCGCTTCAATTTCGGCGGCGACGGTGGCCAGACCTATACCGCCATTTTTGACCCTGCCACCGGAAGTTCCACCGAAACGCTTGTCACCAACACTGGCCATGACATGTTCTGTCCGGGCATTGCGAATCTTCCCGATGGGCGGATCTTCGTCAATGGCGGTTCCAGCGAAACAAAGACCAGCATCTTCGACCCGGCCACGTCCTCTTGGTCCGCGGGCCCGCTGATGACACGTGGCCGCGGATACAACAGCAGCGTCACGCTAACCAATGGCGGCGTATTTACCCTGGGCGGGTCGTGGAGTACCACCACGGGTAACAAGGATGCCGAAACATGGCTCCCAGGGGCTGGCTGGCAGTTCAACGCTGCAGTGTTGGACGACTACTTCCTCACCGGTGACAGTGCCGGCCCTTATCGCGCGGATAACCATGCCTGGCTGTTTGCCGTGGCCAATGGCCGTGTATTTCACGCAGGCCCGAGCCGGCGCATGAACTGGGTCGAGACCGCCGGCAACGGCAGTGTTACCTGGGCCGGCGAGCGCGGCGGGGACGCCGATGCCATGAACGGCAACGCAGTCATGTACGACATCGGCAAGATCCTCACCATAGGAGGCGCGCCGAATTACGATTATGTTTGGGCAAGCGCGAACGCCAATCTCATCGATATCAACGGTGGCATGGCCACGGTGCGCCAGATCGTCTCAATGGCGTATGCACGGGCTTTCCATAACAGCGTGGTACTGCCAAATGGCCAGGTAGTCGTGATCGGCGGCCAGGCCTACCCGATGCCGTTCTCCGATGACCGTGCCGTGCTCACCCCTGAGCTTTGGGATCCCGCCACCGAGAAGTTCCGGCCGCTGGCGCCGATGGCCACGCCGCGCACTTACCACAGCGTGGCCCTGCTGTTGCCCGACGGGCGGGTATTGAGCGGCGGCGGCGGCCTCTGCGGCGGCTGCTCGACCAACCATCCCAACGTCGAGATCCTGACGCCGCCCTACCTGCTGAATGCGGACGGCTCGGAAGCATCGCGGCCCGCCATTGTCTCGGCACCGTCGGAGGCCAGCCTCGGTACCTCCATCGCCGTCACCACCAGTAGCGCCGTGAGCAAGTTCTCGCTGGTTCGCCTGGGTTCGGCAACGCACTCGGTGAACAACGAGCAGCGCCGGGTCCCGGTGAGCTTCACCGTCGGTACGGCGGGCGAATACCTGATCAATGTCCCGTCCGATCCCGGCATCGTCCTCCCCGGCTATTACATGCTTTTTGCCTTGAATGCGAATGGAGTGCCGAGCGTCGCCAGGACGCTGCGCATTCGCTGATGGATCGCGCAATATTGCTACCGGATCGGCCCGGAGCTAGACAGAAGCGCATGCGTGCGCTCAGGCCCGCATGCGACACCCACGCTCACGCGTGGGCTGATGGCTGTTTTCCGCCCGCTTGCTAACGCGGGCGCTTGCTTTGACGAACACCGCCTGGCACGTCACTCGGCGCAAGCCCGATTATTGGGTCAGGAGAAAGGTCCACAAGGCCGTGCACTCGTCATCCGACAATACGTACTGCGGCATCGACTTCTCCAGCATCACTGTCGCCGGATCGATATTGGTGGCGAGTACCCTGCAGAACGCGTCCCGGTCATACCGCGTGGGTGGCCCTCCTCGACGGGGAATCGCTTCAAGCAAATAGCCCGCCGTCAACTGCGGGGCAAATGCTGTTGCCCCGCTCGATGGGGTGTGGCAGCTGGCGCACCGCGTTGCGATTGCTGGTAGCGGGCGGGCATCACCCCGCAAATGCGCGGCTACTTCGAACTTCCCTTGAAAGATGGCTCGCCCCAGCTCGGCGACCGGGCCAGTGTCCGCAGCCGCCGTCGCGCTGGTGGCGGCCAACACCAGGCCTATGACCGCATGCAAACGACGTACACACATCGCCGAAATCATCAGTGAATGCGCAACGTCGCCTGGGCCAGGTGCTCCAGAACGCGCAGGACTTCTTCCACCCGTGGCAAGGGGGTGCTGCGCCAGCACAGTTGCGCAGCCTCGTTGAAAAAATAAACTTGCGTGGAATGGCTATCCATGCCCGGGCGCGGTGCGCTGCCGGCGAGTGCCGCCCTGATCTGCTCTACCTCGCCAACGGGCGGCGTCACGGCACGCCAGGCTGGGCCGGCGTCGAATCGCTTGAGCCATGCGCGCAACGCGGCCGGGGAATCGGAAAGCGGATCGATGCTGAGCGACAACAACTGAACTGGGTAGCGTGAACGCAGTTGAGCTACCCCTTCCTGGGCCGCGCCAAATATCGCGCCCTGTAGCGGACAAACCGAACTGCAGCCTGTGAACATTGTCTGCACCGCGGAAACGCCGCCAGACAGGACCTTTTGCAGGCGCCGCCTTCGGCCGGCCTCGTCGATGACCCAACTGTCGGGAATAGGCAGTGGTGGCTTGACCGGACCGATGCCGACGTGCGCGTACATGTCGCGAGACGCGACAGCGAGGGTGCTTGCGGAAATTCCCCGAAGCCACGCACGCCGGGTCCATGACGTCATGCTATTACGCCTCCAGGCATAAGTTTCATCGGCTCGCTGGTATAGGACACTGGCGCTGCCAGACGGGCCACCAGGCCACGCCTTTCCCCGGCAGGGGCGCAGAGCGCGATGTCGAAGCTAATCAAGCATAAGAGAAGCTGCGACTTTCAAGCGGCGCCGTCTGTGCGGAGTCGCTCACAGAATGAGAATGCCGAAGCGCCGCGCGTTGGCCAGCGAAGCGCGCTTGGCTGCCGTTGGCGGCATATTGGCGCACACAGGCGAAAGCCACATAGGAAGATGCATGACAAGGCATTCGCCCCCACGAAGGGGAAGTGGATGTTTATCGATACAGGACAGCGTGCTGCACACGACGGTCTGCATCATCGGCGCGGGGAACAAAAATGGAAAATCGGGCTTCGGGTGTGCCGGGTTCGCGCGTCAATCGCCTGCTGGGCGCCTTGCCGGACAAGGAGTGGCAGGCCATATCGCCGCACCTGGAGCTGGTACGGATGCTTCCACGGCAGTTGGTCAGCGACGTGGGGCAATGCATCCATCATATTTATTTCCCGACCACGGCCGTGGTCTCGATGCTGGTCCAGCTGGAGGACGGCGCGAGCGTGGAAGTCGCCATGATCGGCCATGAAGGCCTGATCGGGATTCCGGTACTGACCGGCGGCGGCTCCATGCCATACCGGGTGGAAGTCCGCAGCGCGGGTCTTGGCTACCAGCTGCCGGCCGACACGTTCAGGCAGGCGTTCATTCAGTCGGCTGCAATCCGGCGCGTCTCCTTGCTCTATCTGCACGCCCTGCTTACGCACATCGCGCAGACCGCGCTTTGCATTCGCCACCACTCGGTCACCGAGCAGCTGTGCCGCTGGCTATTGCTCGCCACAGAACGGCTGCGGGCGAACGCGTTTGCGATTACCCAGCAGTCGATCGCCGACCGGCTCGGCGTGCGGCGCGAAGGGGTGGCGGCGGCGCTGGGAAGGCTGGCAGAGCTAGGCTTGATCCAGCATAGCCGCGGCCGTATCGCGGTGCTCGACCGCGGCGGCCTGGAACTGTATGCCTGCGGCTGCTACGGGCGGGTGCGGCATGAGTACGAGCGGCTGTTCCCGGCCGCTACGCCCGAGCCCGCGCGTGCCGAGGCAAGCGAGGCGCGCTTCCGCCCTGCCGCATACCTTCATCCGGGGAGCTGCCTGTGAATACCTTTGTACGATCCGATCAGCCGGCCGCGCGCAGGCAGCTTGCGCTGGTGGTGGTGTGTATGCTGGGCGGGGCATGCTATGTGTGGTCCTTGCCCGACTATTACCAGGCGGATGTGCTGGTGCGACTCGAGCGCAGCGACTTGCCCGCCTGGATCGCATCGGGACCCGGAGGGTTTTCATGACACGTCGCATGGCCTGGGGCATGCCACTCCTGTTCGCGCTCGCCCTGCTGGTGGGCACCCAGATCCCGGGGGCATGGCGCGACAGCATCGAGCGCAACCTGCATGCGCCGTTTCCGCTATCGTCGCTGGCGCACCTGGTCCTGTTCGCCGCGATGGCCTGGCAGCTCGCCGCGCGGCCGTTTGCCTGGCGGGCGTCGCGCATTGTGCTGGCCCTGCTGGGACTGGCCTTGCTGAGCGAGGGGCTGCAGGTATTCGCGATCAGCCGGCACCCACGCTGGCTCGATATCGGCATCGACCTGGCAGGCGTGCTGCTTGGCCTGGGCTTGTCCGTGGGGTTGCTCGGATATCGCGCCCACCGCGCAAACGGCCGGCTCAATCGGTCCAACCAGGGCTCCAACCATGGCTCCAACCAGCCCCCCCACCATCTCTGAAGCCCTGCTGCTGACCGGCGCCACCGGTTATATCGCCTCGCATACCTGGGTAGCGCTGCTCGAAGCGGGCTACCAGGTGATCGGGCTCGACAATCTGTGCAACAGCAACCGCGTGGTGGTCGAGCGGATTGCGGCCATTACCGGCAAAACCCCGCATTTCGTCGAGGGCGATGTGCGCGACCGCGCCTTGCTGGAGCAGCTGTTCGCCAGCCACCGGATTGCCGGCGCGATTCATTTCGCCGCGCTCAAGGCGGTGGGCGTTTCGGTGGCGCAGCCGCTGGCCTATTACGACAACAACCTGAACGGCCTGCTGACGCTGTGCTCGGCCATGCAGGCGGCAGGAGTCAGGCAACTGGTGTTCAGTTCCTCGGCCACCGTCTACGGCAACCCGCACAGCATACCGATCCTGGAGGATTTCCCGCTCTCGGCCACCAATCCCTATGGCCAGACCAAGCTGATGGGCGAGCAGATCCTGCGCGACCTGGAGCGCTCCGACCCGTCCTGGCGCATTGCCTACCTGCGTTACTTCAACCCGGTCGGTGCGCACGAAAGCGGCCTGATCGGCGAGGACCCGGGCGGCGTGCCGAACAACCTGATGCCCTATGTGGCGCAGGTGGCGGCCGACCGGCGCGAGCAGTTGATGGTGTTCGGCGGCGACTATCCCACCGTCGACGGCACCGGGGTGCGCGACTATATCCATGTGTGCGACCTGGCCGACGGCCACCTGGCGGCGCTGGTCTACCTGCGCGAGCGTGGTCAGGGCCTGACGGTCAATCTCGGCACCGGCCGGGGCTATAGCGTGCTGGAGGTGGTGGCAGCCTACGAACGCGCCAGCGGGCGACCTGTTCCCTACCAGATCGTGGCGCGCCGGCCCGGCGACATCGCCGCCTGCTATGCCGATCCGGGCCTGGCGCAGCAACTGCTCGGCTGGCGCGCGCGCCACGATCTTGACCGCATGTGCGTCGATTCCTGGCGCTGGCAGTCGATGAACCCGGATGGCCTCGCGTCCTGAGGGCGCTCTACCCTCCATCCCCATCCCTCGTGCTCGTCTTCAACACGATGGATTCGATGCCGGCCTGCCGCCCATCGACCACGATCTCCCTCAGATAGTTGCGCGGGACATAAGTCGCTAAAGTGATAATCGGGCGCGGCCGCACACGCCGCGACTCGGAGAGACACGCCCGCTAGCACTTCCCGCCACCGCGGCGTGATCGGAATGCCCATCGCTGAAAGCCATCCAGTGCACTGATGCGGAAACCGCGCACTGGCTTGAACACGCCCTGGTTTCGCACTAAGTTGGATTCATTTGCGCGGGTATCCGCGTTTCCGAACCAGGAGCAAACATGGCCAACGCCCTTTCCGTCGTCAAGGCTGCATACGAGGCCTTCGGGCGCGGCGATATCGCAGCCATTCTGGATCTCGTTGCCGACAACGGGGACTGGGAGATGCTGGGGCCGCCCGCCATCCCCTACACCGGACAGCGCAACAACAAGGATGACGTGGCGCGCTTCTTCGCCGAGGTTGGCGAGGCGGACGACATCCAGCTCTTCGAGCCGCGCGAGTTCATCGAGGCTGGCGAACACGTGACTGTGCTGGGTTTCGAACGATTCATGGCCCGGGCGGAGGGGAAACTGGTCGAAACCGAATGGATCCATGTCTTCACGGTTCAGGGCGGCAAGATCACCCGCTGGCGCGGCTGCTACGATACCGCTGCGCGTTTTGTGTGAGGCGCGGCTCTGATTGATGCTCGACGGCTCGCGCTGCTGGTGACATGTTGCCGCTGTTGAACCGCTGGGTTCCGCCCTCCTGGGCGGGTCCCTTTTTGTCCGAGCGACAAAAAGATGGAATGAACGCGCCCCGGCCCTCCGATCAAAGGCGCCGGTAGTTCAGCTGTGCATCCGGGGAAACGTGACAGGGGTAGGCGGGTCCCCCCATCACGAAACGGCATCGATGTGCCAGAGTGGGAGTGTTACCAACCACGCGAGGATGGAGGGACCCGAGATGAATACTACGACTTACGGTCTGGACATTGCAAAGACTGTCTTCCAGCTCTATTGGGTCGAGCCTTCGGGCAAGTGTTTCAACCGCCGCTTCAGCCGGCCCAAGCTGCTGGAGTTCCTCGCGAATCGCGAGCCCGGACGTATCGCGCTCGAAGCCTGTGGCAGCGCGCACTGGTGGGCCCGCCAACTGCAAGCCTTGGGTCATGAGCCGGTGCTGCTGCACGCCAGGTACGTGCGACCGTTCGTGCAGACGAACAAGACCGATGCGGCCGATGCCAAGGCTATCTGGACTGCAGCCCAGCAGCCGGGCATGCCGATTGTGGCCCCAAAGACCGAGTCCCAACAGTGCGTACTTGGCCTGCACGCCATGCGCCAACTGCGCGTGAAAATGCGCACTATGCTGGTCAACCAGCTGCGCGGCACGTTGTTTGAGTTCGGGATCCGGATCCGTCCCGGGCTGCGAGCTGGCCTGCAGGAAATCGTGCAACGAATGGACGAACTCGAACAGAACGTGCCGCCCTTGCTGTTCGAGTTCGTGCGCGAACAATTGCAAAGCATCGAACGGCTCGATCAAGAGATAGCTCGCCTGGATCAACGCATTGATGCCTGGGGTCGGCAGAATCGGGCTTGCAAAACGATTTTGGCCATTCCCGGCATCGGCATGCTTACCGCCACGGCCATGGTCGCCACCATTGGCGACGCGCACACCTTCAAGTCCGGGCGCCAACTGGCGGCTTATCTTGGCCTGGTGCCCAAACAGACCGGCACCGGCGGCAAGGTCTGGCTGAGCGGCATCAGCAAACGCGGCGACCCCTACCTGCGCACCTTGCTGATTCACGGCGCTCGGGTGGTGCTGAGTCATCTGCGCAGAAAGAACCAGCCCGGCTGGAGCCTGATGCTCGCACAGCGACGGCCGAAAAACGTCGCGGCTGTTGCCCTGGCCAACAAGACGGTGCGTACCATCTGGGCCCTGTTGGCCCACGACCGAACCTATGACCGAGACTATGTCTCGGTCAGGCCTGCCTAACGGCAGGCAGAGCTAGCAAGGAAGGAACCCGTCCACAGGTTGCGGCGGTAATGTCAGCGTGATGGCAAAACAGGTTGGACCGCGGGAGTGCAAGCCCAATTGGTTCCTGGTGCTCAAAGCACGGCAAAAAGATAGGGACACTCCCGGCGAAATCCATCAGGGCCTGCAGGCCTGGCCTGCACCGCAAGGCCGGATATAAGTCTGCAGCCAATCCTGTCCAAGCCTGATGTTGGCTTTACCTTGCAAACCGGGGCGCGTTCATATAAGGAACCAAAAAGCGCGTCGCCTGAGCGGCTGGCTATCAAGGAGGCGGCGTTGGTGGTTCGGGCGGCGGTGATTTCCGTTTCTATGGAGTCAGCCGTTCGAGCCTGCTACGCGAGGTGAGTCAGTGACAGTGCCTGCGTAAACCGGCTTTTGAACGATCCCCATGCCGGGCGGTGGCCGCCTGCTGACGGCGGTATTGGTGGGACGCCTTCGGCTGCGCTGCGCGCGGGTCCTAGTACCGCTGCACAGAGGTTGTGACAGTTTGGCTGGGTTGTAGGACAGGCAAGCAGTTGTGGTCAACGAGCAGTTCGATGCTGCGAGCGATGCCTGCTTGCCGGCGGATCAATCCATTGCGTTCGAGGTTGAGCACCATTTGGTGGACGGAAGGAGCCGTGACGGCGAAAAATCGCTGCATGTCGTGCTCGGCCGGAGCGCGACCATTTATCAAGCTGTAGGCCCAGATGAAGGCGAGATACTGACCTTGCTTGTCGGTGAAGCTCGGGCAGGCTGAGCGCTCGCCAGACAATGGAAGCGATTTTTGATTCATTCGGAACCCCGGCAGTCGAAGGAGGCTCCCCCGAAGGAAGCCATCCGGATGAATCTACGCTATCGAGTCGAACTCGACCAATCCGAGCGTGAAGCGCTTGCTGCCATGCTAAGCGGCGGCAAGCACGCGGCACGCAAGCTCAAGCGAGCGCAGATCCTGCTTGCAGCGCACGCTGGCAAGGATGACGCAAGCATTGCCGCCACCGTGGCGGTTGGCGAATCCACGGTGTACCGCACCAAACGTCGCTTCGTGGAGGTGGGTCTGGAAGCGGCGCTGAACGAACAGGCTCGGCCTGGGGCCCAGCGCAAGCTCAGCGGCAAGGAAGAGGCCCTGTTGATCGCCACCGCCTGCACCAACCCGCCAGCGGGACGTGCACGCTGGACGCTGGAATTGCTCGCCGACACGTTCGTCAAACTAACCGAGCACGAAGAGTTATCGCGCGAGACGGTACGCCGGCGCCTGGCCGAGAACGATCTGAAACCCTGGCGCAAGGACATGTGGTGCATCCCCAAGATCGACGCGGAATACGTTGCACGCATGGAAGACGTGCTCGACCTGTATGCCGAAACCCCGGACCCGCAGCACCCGGTGGTGTGCTTCGATGAAAGCCCGACCCAGCTCATCGGCGAAGTACGCCAACCGATTCCGGCCGAGCCGGGCAAACCCTTGCGCTACGACTGCGAATACAAGCGCAACGGCACCGCCAACCTGTTCGTCTTCCTCGATGCACACCGTAGCTGGCGCAAGGTGAAAGTCACAGAACGGAGGACGGCAGATGACTTCGCCCAGTGCATGCGCGATCTGGTCGATATCCACTACCCCCAGGCACCGCGCATCCGGATCGTGCTGGACAATCTGTCGACTCACACGCCTGCTGCACTCTACCAAGCCTTGCCACCAGCGGAGGCACGCCGCATCCTGCAGCGGATCGAATTCCACTACACCCCCAAGCACGCCAGTTGGCTCAACATGGTCGAGATCGAAATCGGCGTGCTGCGAAGTCAGTGCCTGGATCGCCGCATCGACTGCCGCGACCGGCTGATCACCGAGGTCGCGGCTTGGGAGCAACTGCGAAACGCCAGCGGCGCTCGCATCAACTGGATGTTCTCTACCGAAACGGCCCGGGAAAAATTGGCCAAAGCCTACCCAGTACCGACCTCTGACAAACCGTCATAACCTCTGTGCGGAGGTACTAGTCGGGGGCGGAGGGTTTTGCGCAGTGAAGCTGTGCCTCAGCCTTTGAAGCAGGAATTAGCACCCAGCCGCCGCGCGCAGCGCAGCCGAAGGCGTCCCACCGCTGGCCGTTTCAGCAGGTTGCCTACCACGCGATTAGGGATCGTTCAAAAGCCGGTCTTCGCCAGGCACCCACACTCACTCACATGGCGTAGCAGGGTCGAACGGGCAACCACGCCTCACGGAAACCAAAGCCGCCGTTTTGACCAGAAGCGTCAAATTGATTAAGGCCAGCCGCCCAGACGCGCTTTTTGGTTCCTTATATGAACGCGCCCCGGTTTGCAAGGTAAAGCCAACATCAGGCTTGGACAGGATTGGCTGCAGACTTATATCCGGCCTTGCGGTGCAGGCCAGGCCTGCAGGCCCTGATGGATTTCGCCGGGAGTGTCCCTATCTTTTTGCCGTGCTTTGAGCACCAGGAACCAATTGGGCTTGCACTCCCGCGGTCCAACCTGTTTTGCCATCACGCTGACATTACCGCCGCAACCTGTGGACGGGTTCCTTCCTTGCTAGCTCTGCCTGCCGTTAGGCAGGCCTGACCGAGACATAGTCTCGGTCATAGGTTCGGTCGTGGGCCAACAGGGCCCAGATGGTACGCACCGTCTTGTTGGCCAGGGCAACAGCCGCGACGTTTTTCGGCCGTCGCTGTGCGAGCATCAGGCTCCAGCCGGGCTGGTTCTTTCTGCGCAGATGACTCAGCACGACCCGAGCGCCGTGAATCAGCAAGGTGCGCAGGTAGGGGTCGCCGCGTTTGCTGATGCCGCTCAGCCAGACCTTGCCGCCGGTGCCGGTCTGTTTGGGCACCAGGCCAAGATAAGCCGCCAGTTGGCGCCCGGACTTGAAGGTGTGCGCGTCGCCAATGGTGGCGACCATGGCCGTGGCGGTAAGCATGCCGATGCCGGGAATGGCCAAAATCGTTTTGCAAGCCCGATTCTGCCGACCCCAGGCATCAATGCGTTGATCCAGGCGAGCTATCTCTTGATCGAGCCGTTCGATGCTTTGCAATTGTTCGCGCACGAACTCGAACAGCAAGGGCGGCACGTTCTGTTCGAGTTCGTCCATTCGTTGCACGATTTCCTGCAGGCCAGCTCGCAGCCCGGGACGGATCCGGATCCCGAACTCAAACAACGTGCCGCGCAGCTGGTTGACCAGCATAGTGCGCATTTTCACGCGCAGTTGGCGCATGGCGTGCAGGCCAAGTACGCACTGTTGGGACTCGGTCTTTGGGGCCACGATCGGCATGCCCGGCTGCTGGGCTGCAGTCCAGATAGCCTTGGCATCGGCCGCATCGGTCTTGTTCGTCTGCACGAACGGTCGCACGTACCTGGCGTGCAGCAGCACCGGCTCATGGCCCAAGGCTTGCAGTTGGCGGGCCCACCAGTGCGCGCTGCCACAGGCTTCGAGCGCGATACGTCCGGGCTCGCGATTCGCGAGGAACTCCAGCAGCTTGGGCCGGCTGAAGCGGCGGTTGGAACACTTGCCCGAAGGCTCGACCCAATAGAGCTGGAAGACAGTCTTTGCAATGTCCAGGCCGTAAGTCGTAGTATTCATCTCGGGTCCCTCCATCCTCGCGTGGTTGGTAACACTCCCACTCTGGCACATCGATGCCGTTTCGTGATGGGGGGACCCGCCTACCCCTGTCACGTTTCCCCGGATGCACAGCTGAACTACCGGCGCCTTTGATCGGGCCGGGGCGCGTTCATTCCATCTTTTTGTCGCTCGGACAAAAAGGGACCCGCCCAGGAGGGCGGAACAGAACGGTTGACCGACGACAACATGTCACCAGCAGCGCAAGCCGTCGAGCATCAAACAAGATGCAAAACCGCTGCGCGAGCCGCAGCACTGTTCGACGGGCGAGCGATGCAAGCAACGGGTATTTGCATGGAACGACGGCTGAACGGCATTGGCGGTGTGGAGCCATTCGAGTCGGGGGGCAATCGCCTGGAATCCCCTACTTCGAAGGGATCGACATAGCCGACGAGCCAGTAGAATCAGGTTGCAGCGCACAATAAACACTTGCGGTTTGAGCGTGGGCCGCTCAAGACAAGGCCTGTGCGCACCCATTCCTGAGCGGAGCCTCAAATGAAATTTCCATCCCTCTTGATACTCGTGCTGGTTGCCGGGGGCGTCCATGCCGGCCCGCGTCTTGGTGTGGCCAGCCACGGCCAGACTGGTGGCACGCAGTACGGCGGTGCCAGCTACGGCTCTGGCCAAATTCAAAGCTACTCCGCAGTTGGCGTGAACGCCGATATTGGGAAGCGCTATAGCGGCGCAGCAGGCGGTTCCCAGTTTGGAGACACATCGTCTGACAGAAGCGGAATGACAAATTCCCAGCCGCGTTCACCATCTCTGTACCCGTCCACGGGCAGTTCTACACTCCAGCAGCCAAAGGCTCCGAAATGAAGAAGCCGCCCGGCGACTCCGCCCGCGATCTTGCCTTGACCTGCTGCGCTTGATCGCGGCATATGCCGTCGTGCTATATCAGCTTGCCCCAGCCGCCACCGCAGCAGGCCCGCCGATTGCCTTGAATGCAGTTTCTTTTGGCTGCGCTAAGCTGCGGCATCTTCTCTCCCCAAAGCGACCATGTGGAACGCAATCAGCGATGTCGGCGATGCCGCATTGACGCTACCGGTCGCCATTTCATGCGCAGTCTGGCTGGGAATATCAGCTCCCGGCCTGGCCATCCGCTGGATACTGCTTCTGTCGGCCGGCATGGCACTCACCGGCATCACTAAAGTCCTGTACGCGGGATGCGGGTTCGAGATTTCCTCGATCGGATTTCGCATGATCAGCGGGCATACGACCTTGTCGACTGCAGTCTGGACCGTCGCCATCGCACTCCTTTCCCGGGGCATGGGAGGCAACGCGGGCATCGGCGTTATCGCTGGTTTGCTTGTCGGCCTGCTGACTGCCGTCGCCAGGGTCTTCGATCACGCGCACACAGTTCCCGAAGTCATCGCGGGCTGGCTTTTGGGCGCTGCAATCGGCGCGCTCTTTGTTCGCGCCCTCACGCGCTCTGAATTCAGACCGTTTCGACCGGTTGCCGCCGCTGCTGCGCTCCTCCTCGTCACCACCGCGGCGTATGGAAACCACGCGCCCTTCCAAAGCATGATCGAGGCACATTCACGAGGTCTGTGCGCACGTGCATTCCCCGCAGTTGCGGCCGCACGCTAACGTCAAGTGGGGAGGGATTCAAGGTCGGACCCATTCGCTTGCAGTCCCTTACTCAGGGGGGATCGGCGCACCCGACGAGTCGGTAGAATCAGGTTGCAGCGCACAATAAACCAAGAATGCGCTTCGCTCAGGGTCAATACCTCACCGGTCAACCGCGATGCTCTATTTGCTAGCCTTCGTCGCCTTCGAGGCGGCATGGTTCGTTCCATTCCGCATTGTGTTCAGGTCTGCGAGATTCAGTACGCTGTATGCCTATATTTCCCTGATCCCAATCCTTGGGCCGCTGATCTGTATCTGGATACTCGCCGCGCGACCATGGCCGCTCAAGAGCAAGGTAGTGCGCACGTATTCGTGAAAGGGAAAGCTCCCCGAAGGCGCCTTGGCGAAGAGGAAGCCGCTGGTGCGGAGGACCTGGACTTCAGCGCCAGGAAGAAGGCGCCGGGATAGGCCAGCCCGAATCGCGCCCGCATGGTTTCGCACCTGCTTTACGCAAAATTCCGACAACTGCTCGAGGCGACATGCCACCGGGCTGGCATCGAACTGGTCCGAAATTAATCCAGCAAGCCGATCATTGATGACGAGTTGTGGAAGCTGATTGAACCACTAAACATCAGAAGGAACACTGGACATGGACAACCGCGTTACCAAGGCCGTCTTCCCCGTCGCGGGGCTGGGCACCCGCTTTCTCCCCGCCACCAAGGCGAGCCCGAAGGAAATGCTGCCGGTCGTGGACAAGCCACTGATCCAGTACGCCGTGGAAGAAGCCATGGCCGCCGGCATTACCGAGATGATGTTCGTCACGGGCCGCTCCAAGCGCGCCATCGAGGACCATTTCGACAAGGCCTACGAACTGGAAGTGGAACTCGAGGCCAAGAACAAACAGGCGCTGCTGGACGCGGTCCGTTCTATCAAGCCGGCCAACGTCAACTGCTACTACGTGCGCCAGCCCGAAGCACTGGGCCTGGGCCACGCGGTGCTATGCGCAGCCAAGCTGGTCGGCGACGCGCCTTTTGCCATCATGCTGGCCGACGACCTGATCGACGGCAATCCGCCGGTGATGAAGCAGATGGTCGACATCTACAACCACTACAACTGCTCGGTGCTGGGCGTGGAAGAGATCGCGCCGGCGCAGAGCCGCTCCTATGGCGTAGTCGACGGACGCGAATGGGACGAGGGCGTCATCAAGATGTCCGGCATCGTGGAAAAGCCCGCGCCGGAAGATGCGCCCTCCAACCTGGGCGTGGTCGGCCGCTATATCCTGACGCCGCGCATCTTCGACCACCTGCGACAGCTCAAGCCGGGTGCCGGAGGCGAGTTCCAGCTCACCGACGGCATCCAGTCGCTGCTCGGCCAGGAGCAGGTGCTGGCCTACCGTTACCAGGGCACGCGCTACGACTGCGGCAACAAGCTGGGCTACTTGAAGGCCACTGTCGAGTATGCGCTGAAGCACCCGGAAGTCGGCGCCAACTTCCGCAGCTACCTGGAGCAGCGTGACCACCATCTGGCTGACAGCCTGGTTGCCTGACCCGGTGCGCGGCAAGCCCCGTCTCTTCAGGGCGGGGAAGGATAGCGCGGACGCCGCAGGCGTCCTTTCTTTTGGGTTTTCAGTGTGGCGTCTGTTGCTGCTCGATGTACTGGCGGATGATCTCGATGGGTGCGCCGCCGCAGCTACCGGCGAAGTAGGACGGCGACCAAAGCGCGCCGCCCCATAGCTTCTTGCGGATGGCCGGATAGTTCTTCTTGCGGATCATCCGGCTGGATACGCCCTTGAGGCTGTTCACGAGCGCCGACACCGCGAGCTTGGGCGGGTAGTTCACCAGCAAGTGAACGTGGTCATCTTCACCGTCGAACTCCACCAGTTCCGCTTCGAAGTCGGCGCAGACACTGGCGAAAATGCCGCGCAAGTCGTCGAGGATTTCCTTCGTGAATACTTCTCGACGGTATTTGGTCACAAAGACCAAATGAACATGCATCAGAAAGACGCAATGCCTGCCGTGCCGAATATCGTTTTCGTTGCCCATAGACCAAGAGTATGATGGGCTCATGCAGCGACTTCAAGCCTTCAAATACGCATTGATGCCGACCGGCGAACAGCAGCGCAACATGCGCCGCTTCGCCGGGTCGTGCCGGTTCGTGTTCAACAAGGCGCTCGCGTTGCAGAAGGAGCGCTACGAGCAAGGCGAGAGGAAGCTCGGCTATGCCGGACTGTGCAAGCTGCTCACCGCGTGGCGCAACGGTCCAGAGACGCTGTGGCTGAAGGAAGCGCCGACGCACCCGCTGCAACAGGTACTCAAGGACCTGGAGCGCGCCTATGCCAACTTCTTCGCCAAACGGGCCGACTTCCCGCGTTTCAAGAAGAAGGGCCAGCAGGACAGCTTCCGCTATCCGGACCCGAAGCAGGTCAGGCTCGATCAGGGCAACAGCCGCATCTTCCTGCCGAAGCTCGGCTGGCTGCGCTACCGCAACAGCCGGGAGGTGCTGGGCACCCTGAGAAACGTCACCATCAGCCAGTCCTGCGGCAAGTGGTCCGTGTCGATTCAGACTGAACGCGAGGTCGAACAGCCGCTACCAAATGGCGGCGCTATCGGCATTGATATGGGCGTAGCACGGTTTGCCACGCTCTCGGACGGGACGTTCTATGCCCCGCTCAACAGCTTCAAGCGGCATGGAACAGCCTTGCGCAAGGCGCACCAGGCGATGAGCCACAAGGTGAAGTTCAGCAACAACTGGAAGAAGGCGAAAGCCCGCATCCAGCGTATTCATTCCCGCATTGGCAACGCTCGCCGCGACTACCTGCACAAGTGCTCAACCACGATCAGCCAAAACCACGCGATGGTGTGTATCGAGGACTTGCAGGTGCGGAACATGTCCAAGTCCGCCAAGGGCAGTGCCGAACAACCGGGAAAGCAGGTTCGGGCCAAGTCTGGCCTGAACAAGTCCATCCTCGATCAAGGCTGGTTCGAGTTCCGCCGCCAACTGGACTACAAGCTGGCGTGGAACGGCGGCTGGCTCATCGCTGTGCCCCGCAGAACACGAGCCGCACCTGTCCGTGCTGCAGCCATGTGTCGAAAGACAACCGGCAGACGCAAGCCCGGTTCGAGTGCGTGGGGTGTGGCTTCGAGGAAAACGCCGATGTGGTTGGCGCGATCAATGTTCTAAGGGCGGGACACGCCCGGTTCGCCTGTGAAGTGAGCGGTGCAGCAATGCCGCCAGCAGCAGGAACCCACCGAAGCGACTCAATCCGGCTCGATTCCTGATTGAGCGCCGTAGGAATCCGCCGCCTTTAGGCGGGGGAGGATGTCAAAAGGCTGCCTGCCATTGAGTTTGGTGAGGGGGCACCCCCCCTCACCCGTCTCGCATCACCGTACGTGCGGTTCCGCATACGGCGGTTCACAAACAAGAGACTGCAAGCGTCGCTGTGTATCCAGCAGCGGGGCCAGCCCCATGGCGTCGAAGTAGCCCTTCGGCAAGACCGCGTTCATGTGGCTTGCCCCGGCGTTCCACCATTCTGTTGAAAGAGAAGGACCGAGCCTGGATCTCGAATTCAGAACCCAGAGAAGCGAATGCCGATCGAGCCGTAACCGTAGTACCGGTCCAGCTTGCCAGCGGTTGTGGCGTTATAGAGGAACGGGATGGTGCCGACGAAGTTGTACAGCGACGCCTGGCCGCGCAGGAACACCTCCACGTTCTTCACCACCGCATACGATAGCTCCAGCCCCAGCGTATGGTTCGAGCGAATCGGCGAGTAGCCATAGGTTTTCGCGCGGCTATCGACATTGCTGCGCAGCAGGTATTGGAACTGGTAGCCCAGCCGCGCGCTAAAATTCTCGTACTTATAGCGCCATGAGCCGCCCAGATTGAGGTAGCCGGCCGTGTAGTTGAAATCGTCGTTGAAATTGATCCCGAACTGGTTGGCATCGACTGCGAACGAGGCCGACTGGAGGGTGACACCGCCCGCGGTGCACGGCGCGGCCAGCGCGCCATTGGCGATATTGTCAGAGCCGATGGCGACGTTGAAACTGCAATTGCCCCGCTGCAGGCGCGTATTGATGCTGTCGATGGTCACGCGGCTGAGTCCGAGCCCGATGAAGCCCGTGAGCTGGTTGCGCTCGGTCAGCTCGCCCGAGAAGATGACGTCGGCCTGGGCCTGGACGTCATTCGCGCCCTTCACCGTGAGGGTGTTGAAGGTCGTGTTGCGAACCGTGACCGGCGACGAACGGTCCAGGGTGCCGGAGTGGTCGCCCCATAGCGCGAAGCGCACCATAACGCGATCGCGGGCGCCGGGTTCGGCCAGCGGGTCATAGTGCAGCGCCAGCATCCAGCTATCGATCTTGTTGTGGTCTTGGCCGTAGTCGATACCGCGGCGCCAGTAGGTGGCCGAAGCCGACACGTACGGCGAGAACTTGTAGCCCAGCATCAGCTTGCCGCCGCTATAGTCGCCGGCGTTTTCCGACACGGGGCCCTGCCGCCCTCGCAGATTGAAGATGTCTACGGTGCTATTGACCATGTCGTAGCTGGCCTCCACCCGCACCGAGGTGAACTCGCCCGTGGCAGGCTCGGCCAGCATGAACACATCGTCAGGCGCGGCGCTGGCCGCGCCCGCGCACGACAGGCCCAGCATCAGCGCGCAGGCTTGGTCCAGCCGGCGCTTGCGAAACAGCTGCATAGAAAACTCCGAGGCCGCGGGGCTAGCCTCATTCGTGGCGCGTCGCCAGGGGCTCAACGCAGACACAAAAAGAACCCGGCCACCCGTGGCATTGCCCTGAGGCATGCGTTCGGATGACCGGGGGCATGGCCTTCCCCGTCCAGGCGGAAGGCAGCACTACGCGCCGGTCACGGGTTGAGCGTAACCGTGGTCTTGAGGCCGTCGCCGGTCACCTTCTCCGAGTCAGTCCTTACCGACGCCGTCTTGGCCTTCTCCACGCTGCCGTCGACCAGCGCACCCAGCGTTACATCCCTGCCGCTGATACCGGTCAGCGCGAACGTCACGGGGAAGGTGCTGACCGACTTCGGCGTGAGGGCATCAACCTGGGCCTGGCTCAGCGAGCCGGCAGCCCTGAGCTTGCTGAGGAACACCGTGAACGGCAGGTTCAGCGAGCCACCGTTGACGCTGGAGAACAGGCTGTCCGCCACGCCATTGGTCAGGGTTGCGGCGGCCGTCAGATTGCCGCTGATGCGGAACGAGTAGCTCGTGTTGGCCGGCACGACCGCATCCACCAGTTGCGACCCGTTGAAGGTCAGCGTCACGTTTTCGATGATGACGTCGACTTGGTTGCCGCCGTAGGTATAGCTCAGACCGGCGCGCACTTGCGACGGATTGCCCGAGAAGGCATCACCACTCTGCGTCACGGCGACCTGGATCGAGTTCAGCGTGCCACCCGTGACCGAGATCGTGTCGGTGATCGGGTACGACGCGCCGTTGATCGTCAGGTTTGCCAGCTGCAGGTAGTTGGTCAGCCTGACCGAGTTCGCCACGTTGTCGATCGCGCCGCTGTTCACCGCGCTGCCCAGGGCGTCGGCTGCCTGGTCGATCGCGGTGGTATTGCCGGTTGACACGGCGTCGCCGAGCGCGGCCAGCTTGGTCGTGTTCGACGGATCGGTCAGCCCGCTCGCCGTCACGGCCTGGACCAGCGCCGTGGTCGTGGTGGACTCGGCGCTCTCGGTCACGACGTTGAGCGAACCGGCCTCCTTCAGGGCCGCCAACGTATCGGCCGGGCTGCTGCTCAGCACGATGGCGTCCAGCGCTGCGTCCACGCTCGTCACTTGGCTCGTGATGACCGGGCCGGCCAGTGCGGCCACGTTGGCTGCCACGGCGGCAATGTTCGACTGCAGGCTCGTGGGCAGGCCGGACTGGGCGTTCTGCACAGCGGTAGACACCACGTTCGTGATCAGCGCGCTGCTGGTCAGGTCAGCCGTGCCCGACGCGCTGGCCACCGCGCTGGCGACCGCCTTGGCAGCCGCTGCGGCCGCAGCCTCCTCGGTCAGCGTGCCGCCAGTGGCCAGGCCCGTCAGTGTCTTGGCGACCTGGTCGATCAGTTGCTGTACCACGACCGCCGCCTGCAGCACGGCTGCGTCCTGCATCGGGTCCAGCGTGGCCAGGTCTTTGCCTCCCAGGCCAAGTTTGGTCGCCAGGGCCGCGGCCTGCTCCGCGCCGAGTTGCGCCACCAGCGTGGTCAGGGGCGAGATCACCGGTGTCACGCCTTCCTTGTATTCCACCGACGGTGCCTGCAGCACCCCGGTGAACGGCAGGTTAGTACCGATATCGGTGCCGCCGGTCACCTTCAGCGCGCTCTTGGTGCAACCGGCCGGGAAGGTGAAGTCGCCGGTTGCGTTCGTCGTCGCGGTCTTGTTGTCACAATCGAGGAAGGTGACCGTCGAGCCAGACAGGTAGAAGTCCACTGCCTTGCCCTTCACGGTGACAGAGGGCTGGGACGGCGGCGGTGAATCGTCGCCGCCGCCCCCGCAAGCAACCAGCGCTGCCACGGCGGCAGCCACGATGCCTAGGGTGAAGATGTTCCGGGTTTTGGTTTGCACGCTTCTCTCTCCTGAGATCGATACTTCGGTACGTCGATACATGGTGGAAAATTCTGCGACGGAATACTGCCGCACACAGTCTCCGGCGCCCTACGCTGCCCTGTCGTGCCACGCTTCGGCTCGCAAGCGGAGTTTGCTGCAGCAGCTTGCAGTTCGCGCCAGCACACAGATAAACAAATCCCCCAATCTGTGTCACCCCTACTTGGCGGGGGAAAGCCTTTGCTTGCGCACAGTCGCTTAAGCCGCACTGCAGCATCGCCGACGCACGCTTGCCATGACTCACTACGGCCTCGCTAACAGACGTCTGCACCGGAACAGAGCGCAGGAAAATCGCCCGGTCCCAGCCAGCCGGCAATGTACTGCCCCATCGCGTCAAGCAACACGTCAGACGTCAGTCCCGCTGCGCCGGCCAATGCCGGGCAGATGATCCACGTGGTGCCGTCGTGCTCCAGCACGCGCAGGGTCTTGGGTAAATCAGCGGGCTGCAGGATGTGGTCGGCGCCGCGCACATGCCCGAGCCCGAACGCCTGCATGAAATCGTCAGCGTGCCGCTCGCCCAGGCATACCACCACCTTTGGCTTCCAGAGCCGGCGGATCCTGTCGATGAAGGCAAAGCGCTGACCGTCGCGGCAAAGCTCGAGGTAACGCTGCTTGGGCACAAGCTCCGGCTGGCCGCGGAATGCCTTTGACCACGGTGTCTGGTTAATCAGGCGCGCTGGCAGGGGAAACAGGCTGAGCTTGAACTCCGCGCCGTGCGGCGCGTACAAATGATGGTCGAAGTAATGCTTCCAGTCCCGCTCGCCCAGGGACAGGTGGAAGAAATGCGCGCGCGCCGCGGCCATGATCCTTGCAATCTTCTGGTGCGACTGCCAGCGCTCCATGTGGTCGCGGTGCTTGTGGCGGTACGCAGTGTCCCACGCACTGGGCTGCGCGAGCGGAACCAGCGGCGCCACCAGCGACTCAGCTCTCGGATGCGGCGAGCTGTCACAAAACCATACTGGCGCGTCCGGATTGCCCCCTTCCATCCCTACGTACGACGCGAAATACTCTTCCAGCTCTTCACGCGTAAACACTGTATTCAGTTCTGTTTTCATGCCTCTACCGCGTGGTTGAGTAAAGGATGCCAAAACGCTGAGGTCCTGCTCAGCTTTTTGTTGCACCACACAAACTAGGCAGCGGCCGGATTCTGCGCGCGAATCAGCGTGTTTTCTCCCCCCATTCGAGGGATACGTTGTCATCTCGCTTCCCTTCTTGCGCGGGGTAACGTTTAACGCAACATCAAGGCAAATACGCGCGCGAGAGACGGCCTCAATGAGCTCGTAGCAGTCAAGCTACAAGCGTGCCCACCTGTCACACGTACGTCGTACCTTTGGGTTAAAGTAGCCCTCGTGGCCAATGTTCTGTACCGGCCGGTAACCAGTCACCACGCTTCGCGTCATCGATCGTGCCCAACGTCCCTGCCCCACCGCGCCACGCTGCCCAGCTCACGCGCGGCGAACCCGAACGTTTGCCGCACAGCCACTTCGAGGTAGGTGCCGACGGCTCGCAGGCCGCCAGGGGGCAGATACTTGCGTGGCGACAACGCGTCGGGCACGTCATGGACCTGGAAGTCACGCGCGACAGCCTGCTTGCGCCCTTCCACGCAGCCATCGACCGCTACCTGATCGCGGACATGTCTTTCACGGACTGCCGCTGTGACGGCGTCACGCTGCAACGCAGCCTTGCGCGTATCTCGACTGACTCGGCACGGCATCACGCGATACAGGTCTTCGTCGAAGGCAGCGCCGGCGTGGTGGTGGGCGAGCGCCGCAATCCACAGCCGCGCCACGGAGGCATTCTGCTGACGGACCTTGGGCAGCCTGTTGAGATGCGGCGCGAGGCAACACGCGCGCTCTCATTCTTCGTGCCGCGCACGATGATGGACGCTATCTTCTTGGAAGCCGAGGCCGCGCACGGACGCATCGTGGAGACCGACACACCGCTGAGCCGACTGGCCGTTGCACACGCTGTCGCGCTCAGTCGCGATCTGCCAACCATGACACCCGAGGCCGCCGTGCACGCCATGCGTACCGGCGTGGAGCTGCTGGTCGGGGCCCTGCGCCAAGGCGCGGGCCTGGACGGCAGCACGCGCGCCGCGGTGCGCAGCGCCGTACTGGCACGCGCCCGTCGGCTGATCGACGCCGATCCCGGCCAGGCCGGACTGTCGCCCGCCCGACTACTGGCAAAGCTGGAAATCTCGCGAGCCACCCTTTACCGCTTGTTCGAACCCGAGGGCGGCGTGCAAGCCTATATCCGCAAGAGCCGGCTGCGGGCTGCCGCGCAGGACCTGGTGCGCTACCCTCACCTGCCTGTCAACGACATCGCCTACGGGCTGGGCTTCAACAGCCCGTCCGACTTCACGCGCGCGTTCCGCCGCACCCTCGGCATGTCACCGCGCGACCTGCGGGCCTACGCCACCGATGCCAGCAACCGTGCCTTTTGGCAAGCCGCGAACGCAGTCCAGGGCAAGGATTATCAGCAATGGATGCAGCGTCATGCCGCGTGATGGCACCACGGCGCGGTGGCTAAGCGGTGTCACACCGCGGCTTCAGGCTCTTCCTGCCGATGTCGATCGGGCTCTTCCGGACGCATCTGGAAATCAGCGATCGTCAGCCACTGGCTAATGAAGTGCCCCATCGCATTCAGCAGGACGTCCGATGCCAGGCCGGCAGCGCCGGCCACCGCGGGACAGATAATCAGGTGCGTGCCCTGGTCCTGGTAGACGCGCAGTACCCGCGCCTGGTCGGCTGGCTTCAGCATATGCTCGGTGTACGGCAGGCCGCGCATGCCAAACGCGTGCAGGTAGTCATCCTCGTGACGCTCGCCCAGGCAGATCACCACCTTGGGGCGCTGGCGCCGGCGCAATGCCTCGATAAAGCGGAAGCGCCCGCCGTTGCGGCACAGTGACAGGTAGTTGACCTTGGGGTTGAGCTCGGGCTGCGCGCCATACAGCCGCTTCCAGGGCAGCCCGTTGTCCGCGCGAATCGGCAGCGGAAACAGGCTCAGCTTGAATTCCCACCCCCGCGCACGGTAGAGATACTCGACAAGATAGCGCTGCCAGCTGCTGTTATCGCGCCGGCCGAACAACACCATTTCCCAGGCCGCCGACATGATGCGCGCGATGCGCTGGTGCGTCTGCCACCTCGCCATATCGCGTGCGTGAGCGACACGAAAGTGCGCATCCCAGGCGTTCGGCACTCGCTGCGGAGCCAGCGGCGCCGACAGTGGCAAGCCCACCGCGGTGGGCACATGATCGCAAATCCAGACCGCTGCCGCCGGGTTGCCCCCATCCATCCCCACGAAGGAAGAAAAATAGGCGTCCAGCTCATCGCGGGTAAAAACGTTCCCTTTCATGTCTGTTGCATCCTGCGGAAGATTGCCGTGACACCGGCTTGAGATCGGCACTACCGCGTTGCGCGCAATGCCGACGCAAGACTCTAGCCGTGGCGGCCCCTCGCACTTGACCGTGCGTCTCAAAAACCCACGGGCGCAACGCAAAGGTGCCACACAAACATCGCCACACTTTCCCTTCTTTTGCAGGGTACCGACGGGCTACGCTGCACCGCACTATTCGCACCAGAAAGCACGAAGCACACCGGCGCCGCCAGCGCGCCGGCAGGAAGAGAGCGTTGCAGTTCCAGGGACGGCCCTCAAGGATGCGGCCAGTGGCCGGTCACCAGCTGACCGCAGCCACGCCATGGAACCGACTGCCGCAAAGCAGTCCCGCACGACTCTGCTTTGTTTGCGCCATGAGCATGCACAACCAGGATGCATGCCAGCGACGAGTCTGGCCGCCACTGTGCGCGGCCTGCAAGGTCGGAGGAGACAAAAGGTATGGGCACTCGCTTGAGCGCCCATTACGCGAACGCTTCGGGGGAAGCAAATGGGTGTCTATCGCGATATGTTTGCCAGGCATCACGATCAGCTCGCGCTGATGGTTCGCCTGCTCGACGCCGGCGCCATCTGGCTGGCGGCAATACTGGCCAGCGAAGCGCGCTTTGCCAGCGCGCAAGCCCCAATCCACCTGTTCGTCCAGTACTTTGGCTGCGCCATCGCCTTCATCGTGTTGCCAGGGTTCGACCTTTACAGCTCATGGCGCGGCCGCAGCCTGTTCTCGCTCGCTACGCGCCTGCTGTCCGCCTGGAGCCTGGTCTGGCTGATCAGCATTCTGCTGACCTACCTGCTGCACCAGTCCGACTCCCTCTCCCGCTTGTGGATGGTGTACTGGTACGCCTTCTCACTGGCCGGCCTGCTGGGCCTGCGCGTGGCCAGTCGCGTCGTGCTCAACCTGTTGCGCGTCACCGGCGCCAACAGCAAGCGCGTGCTTATCGTTGGCTATGGCCGTACCGGCCAGGAGATGTATCGCCGGGCGACCGCCAGCCACGCCACCGGATTCAAGATCAGCGGCATCTACGCCCCCGAAGGCGAGCCCACGCCAGAAGGACGCCGGCGAATCACCGATAGCGCCCAAATCCCCGAGTTCGCGCGCGCTCACGGGATCGATGAGATCTGGCTCACCTTGCCGATGAGCGAGTTTCGCCTGATGCAGGAGATCACCTTCTCCCTGCGCAATGACTTCATTGACATCAAGTGGATGCCGAGCGTGCTCGACTTCGACCTGCTCAATCACAACGTCGGCAACTTCCTCGGCATGCCCGCGGTGGAAATGAACAGACCGCCCGCGCTCGGCGTACGCGGCACGATCAAGGCCATCTTCGACCGCACCTTTGCCGCGCTCGTGCTCATCGCCCTGTCGCCGCTGTTCCTGATCATTGGCATCCTGATCAAGCGCGACTCTCCGGGTCCCGTTTTCTTCAAGCAGGAGCGCCTCGGCATGGATGGCCGCGTCATCCACGTCTACAAGTTCCGCAGCATGAAGGTCCACGCCGAGCATGGCACTGTCACGCAAGCCACCAAAGGCGACAGCCGCATCACGCCGATCGGCGCCTTCTTGCGCCGCACCAGCCTGGACGAACTGCCGCAGTTCATCAATGTGCTCAAGGGCGAGATGAGCGTGGTAGGCCCCCGGCCGCACGCCATGGCGCATAACAATATGTACAAAGAGCAGTTGGACTTCTACATGATGCGCCACCGCGTCAAGCCCGGCATCACGGGCTGGGCCCAGATCAATGGCTATCGCGGCGAGACCGACACCCTGGACAAGATGGCCAAGCGGGTGGAGCACGACATCTTCTATATCCGGAACTGGTCGTTCTGGATGGATGTGAGGATTATTTTCTGGACGGCGTTCAAGGGGTGGACGGGGCGGAATGCGTACTGATCTGTCGCGTCCGAGCCACGAAGCTAGCGCACTGGTCACGCCCCGGGGCACGTTATGTCTCGCACCCGCCATCGTGTCTTCCTGACCATGCTCGTGGTGGGCAAGTATCCCGGGCAAAGCGCAGGAGCTCAATCGGGAGTTTGACTACAAGCTGATGCACCTGGGCGCCTTTCGCGGGTGGCAAAAGTCGCACCCCGCTTATGGGGGCGACCACGTCCATGGCCGCCTCGGCCTAACCCTTTCCCCTTATTCATCTATGCGCAACTGTATTTTCGTTACGGGCGGTGCGGGCTTCATCGGAGGCAACTTCGTTCTGAACTGGCTGGCCGATGCCAACGCCGACGAAGTAGTCAACGTCGACAAGCTCACATACGCCGGCAATCTCAAGACGCTGGCCTCGCTCGACGGCGATAGCCGTCACGTTTTCTCGGAGACGGATATTTGCGACCGTGCCGCCCTGAACCGCCTGCTAACCACCTACAGCCCGCGCGCCGTGGTGCATTTCGCCGCTGAAAGTCACGTCGATCGCTCGATCAGTGGCCCCGCCGAGTTTATCCAGACCAATATCGTCGGCACCTTCACGCTGCTGGAGGCCGTACGCGCTTACTGGGGCGGCCTGGACGACGCTGCCCGCGCGGCCTTCCGCTTCCTCCACGTGTCTACCGACGAGGTATTTGGTTCGCTCGGCCCCACTGACTGCCAGTTCTCGGAGTCCACCGCGTATGCGCCTAACAGCCCGTATTCGGCCTCCAAAGCGGCATCTGACCATCTCGTGCGCGCCTACCACCATACCTATGGGCTGCCGGTGCTGACCACGAACTGCTCGAACAACTATGGCCCTTATCACTTCCCCGAGAAACTGATTCCACTGATGATCTCCAACGCGCTAGGCGGCAAGCCGCTTC
This sequence comes from Ralstonia pickettii, assembly GCA_050987995.1. GTDB lineage: Bacteria > Pseudomonadota > Gammaproteobacteria > Burkholderiales > Burkholderiaceae > Cupriavidus > Cupriavidus pickettii_B. Next base: position 2,100,122 of record CP158803.1, on the reverse strand, counting down.
CCGTGTACGGCGATGGTCTGAACGTGCGCGACTGGCTGTACGTGGGCGACCACTGTGCGGCCATTCGCGAGGTGCTTGCGCACGGCCGCCTGGGGGAGACCTACAACGTGGGCGGCTGGAACGAGAAGACCAACCTCGACGTCGTACACACGCTGTGCGACCTGCTCGATGAGTTGCGTCCGAAGGCTGCCGGTTCATATCGCAACCAGATCACCTTCGTCAAGGACCGTCCAGGCCATGACCGACGCTACGCCATCGATGCGCGCAAGCTGGAGCGCGAACTCGGCTGGAAGCCGGCTGAGACCTTCGAGACCGGCCTACGCAAGACTGTGCAGTGGTACTTGGATAACCAAGGCTGGGTACAGGATGTGATGTCAGGTGAGTATCGCAACTGGGTGGCAAAGCAATATGCGGCATAAGACCCCCTCAATCCCGACGCTCCTTGTAACTGGAAGCAACGGTCAGGTGGGCTTCGAACTGCGCCGCAGCTTGGCGCCGCTGGGTCGCGTGGTAGCACTCGAACGCGCCGGCTGCGACCTTTCGCGACCGGACGAATTGCGGCGCATCGTGCGCGAGCTTCGCCCGGACGTGATCGTCAATCCCGCCGCCTACACCGCCGTGGACAAGGCCGAGACCGACATCGAGGCAGCCTACGCCATCAACAGTGTTGCGCCGGGCGTCCTGGCCGAGGAAGCCAAGACGCTGGGCAGCTTGCTGGTGCACTACTCCACCGACTACGTATTCGACGGCCGCAAGGACGGCAGCTATGTGGAGACGGACAAAGTCAACCCGCAATCCGTCTACGGCAAGAGCAAACTCGCCGGCGAGCAGGCCATCGCTGCGTCCGGTGTGCAGGCCCTAGTGCTGCGCACTTGCTGGGTGGCCGGCGCGCACGGTAGCAACTTCGCCAAGACCATGCTCAAGCTCGGCCGCGAGCGCGACAGCTTGCGCGTAATCGCTGACCAGTTCGGTGCGCCCACAACCGCCTCGCTGATAGCCGACGTAACTGCCCAGATTGTCGCGCGCCACTGGCTGTCTGGTAGGCCAGCCGCATTTGCCGGCGGCGTCTACCACTTGGCGGCCGCTGGCGAGACAAGCTGGCACGGCTATGCCACTGAGGTGCTACGCATGGCAGCAGCTCTGGGCGTCCCGCTGCAAGCGAACCTGGAGCAGATCGAAGCAATTCCGGCTACCGCGTACCCATTGCCCGCGCCACGTCCGGCCAACTCAAGGCTGAATACCAGCAAGTTGCGCGAGACCTTCGGCATCCATCTCCCGGACTGGCAACAAGGCATTCGATTGCTGCTGGACCAGATCCTCAACTGAGTATTCGCACCATGCGCAAAGGCATCATTCTCGCCGGCGGTTCCGGCACTCGGCTTTATCCGATCACCCGCTCGGTGTCCAAGCAACTGCTGCCCGTGTACGACAAGCCGATGATCTACTATCCGCTGTCCACGCTGATGCTGGGAGGAATCCGCGACATCCTCGTCATCTCCACGCCGGAGGACACGCCCCGCTTCGCCGACATGCTTGGCGACGGCAGCGACTGGGGCATCAACCTCCAATATGCCGTGCAACCCTCGCCGGACGGCCTGGCGCAGGCCTTCATTATCGGCCGCGACTTCATCGGCAACGATCCTTCCACGCTCATCCTGGGCGACAACCTCTTTCATGGCCACGACTTGGTGCGCCAGCTCGAGCGCGCGTCCGCACAAAAGGAAGGCGCCACGGTATTCGCCTATCACGTGCACGACCCCGAGCGCTACGGCGTAGTGGAGTTCGACAAAGACTTCCGCGCGCTCTCGCTTGAGGAAAAGCCGGCCCAGCCGCGCTCGCACTACGCCGTCACGGGCCTGTACTTCTACGACAACCAGGTCTGCGACATTGCGGCGGACATCAACCCGTCGGCCCGCGGCGAGCTCGAAATCACCGATGTCAACAAGCGCTATCTCAGCATGGCGCAGCTCGACGTTGAAATCATGGGCCGCGGCTACGCCTGGCTGGATACCGGCACCCACGACTCGCTGCTTGAAGCGGCTAGTTTCATCGCCACGCTGCAGAACCGGCAGGGGCTCGTAGTCGCGTGCCCTGAGGAGATCGCTTACCGCAACAAGTGGATCGATGCCGAGCAGGTGGCTCGACTCGCCACACCGCTGTCGAAGAGCGGCTACGGCAAATACCTGACGCAAATCATTTCAGAAGCTATCAAATGAGCATGCATGTTATTCCCACCGCCCTATCCGAGGTTCTAATCATCGAGCCCAAGGTATTTGGCGACGAACGTGGATTCTTCGTTGAGAGTTTCAATAAAAAGTCCTTTGAAGCTGCGACTGGGCTCAAGCGTGAATTTGTGCAGGATAATCATTCGCGCTCGGCGCGCAATGTTTTGCGCGGGCTGCATTATCAAATTAAGCACCCTCAAGGCAAGCTTCTCCGCGTCGTGACCGGGGAAGTCTTCGATGTAGCTGTGGACCTGCGTCGCAACTCACCGAACTTTGGCAAGTGGGTGGGTGTCACGCTGTCGGCTGAGAACAAGCGACAGCTTTGGGTGCCCGAGGGCTTTGCGCACGGATTTGTTGTGATATCCGAGTCGGCTGAGTTTCTTTACAAGACAACTGATTATTGGCATCCGGAGCACGAACGATCACTGCTCTGGAATGACCCATCACTTTCCATTCAATGGCCGGTCACAGCTGCACCTGTAGTCTCCGCCAAAGATGCAGAAGGGAAAACATTCAAAGAAATTGACTATTTCCCCTAAACGGACGAAGCATAAATCCGTCGAATGTTTTTTTTGCCAAAAGAATACTAATAGTTTGTACAAAACTCGAGTCGACCCAAGGAATACACTTCATGCCCAAGACTACTGCGAGGAAGAGTCTAGCCATTCTCGGGACCCGAGGCGTACCTGCCCGCCATGGTGGGTTTGAAACATTCGCTGAACGCCTAGCACTCCACCTGGTAAAGGTCGGCTGGCAGGTAACCGTATATTGCCAGGAAGAAGGGCAAACCGGGTCAATACGCACGGACCGATGGGAAGGTATCGACCGTGTCGTAATTCCAGTCGGCCGGACTGGCGCCTTGGGAACGATATCGTTCGACTGGCGCTCAGTAAGACACGTTTTACAATCCAACTACGACCTCGTTCTGACGCTTGGCTACAACACGGCTATTTTTTGTGCACCATATCGTTTCAGTCGCATTACCAACGTCATCAACATGGATGGCATTGAGTGGAAGCGAGACAAGTGGAAAACTCACGAGCGACTCTGGTTGTGGTTTAACGAAAGAATCGGTTGCATCGTCGGCAACCATCTGATTGCCGATCACCCTGATATCGCTACCCATCTCGCAACGCGGGTGAGCAGAGACAAAATCACCATGATTCCCTATGGGGCCGATCCCGCCCACGGTGCAAACATTGGCGATCTACAGAAGCTCGGACTTCAACCGTTCAACTATTTCACAATAATTGCTCGCCCGGAACGGGAGAATTCGATACTCGAAATAGTAAAAGCGTTCTCCAGAAAGAAGCGCGACAGCAAGCTTGTTGTTCTAGGAAAATATACGCCCGACTCCAATAGTTTTCATCGTGAAGTTCTCGACTCTGCCAGTACCGACGTAATATTTCCTGGCGCCATATATGAAAAGCAAACACTCTCTGCATTGCGTGCTTACAATTCCGCATACATCCATGGACACACAGTCGGCGGAACGAACCCCTCTTTAGTTGAGGCCTTGGGGGCCGGTTCGGCCGTCCTCGCGCATGACAACTCATTTAATCGCTGGGTTGCTGGGTCTAAAGCATTGTATTTTTCAGATGAAGATGAATGCGAAATGCGAATCGAGGAAATTATCAACGGAAATGCACCACTCTCGGAGATGCGGAAATCCAGCATCAAGCGCCACGCGGATAGTTTCACGTGGGATAAGATACTAAATTCCTACGAAAGCCTACTCTTTTCATTGGCAGATTCCGCTAGCAAGACTGCAACCGTTGAGTCTACACGTGTCACCTCTGTAGTTGGTGACTAAGATCTATGCATCTCTAATCACCCAGTCCCCTATTCGAATTTTAGGAAGAGAATGAACATTTACCCTGTCATCCTCTGTGGCGGAAGCGGAACGCGGCTTTGGCCAATGTCGCGCGGTGGCTATCCGAAGCAGTATCTACAGCTGGTTGGCAACCATACGTTGCTCCAGCAGACAGCTCTTCGCTTGAATGGAATCAAGAACGTCAGGCAACCTATCGTAGTGACGAACGCGGAGCAACGTTTTCTAGTGGCTCAGCAACTGAGCGACATCGCCGTGATCCCGTCGTCAATAGTACTCGAGCCCGTCGGCAGAAACACTGCTCCTGCCACAGCAGTGGCTTCGCTTCTCGCGACGGAGATAAGCCCGGACAGCATCCTGCTGGTATTACCCGCGGATCACATTATTCGGAACGAACAGATTTTTGTTGAGTTAGCCACCGCCGCGGCCGAGATCGCCAAAGATGGCCATCTGATAACATTTGGCATACGACCGACAGAACCCCACACTGGCTATGGCTATATCCGGTGCGGCAAATCCTTGAATCCGGAAGATGGTGTATATCTAGTAGAGGATTTCGTCGAAAAGCCAGATTCGGCTACGGCTAGCCGGTTTCTGAAGGATGGCAGCCATCTCTGGAACAGCGGGATGTTCATGCTGCGCGCGTCAACTTATCTCGACGAACTTCGATACCACGCCCCGGCTGTTTTGGATCAGTGCGAGGCGGCGCTAACGAAAAGTACCCGTGATCTGGATTTCATCCGACTCGATAGGGCCGCGTTCGAAACAACGCCAAACGTCTCCATTGACTACGCCGTAATGGAGAAAACCGAGCGCGCAGTCGTCGTTGCAGCAACTGACCTAGGTTGGAGCGATGTTGGTTCTTGGGATGCTCTTGCGGCTGTGGCCCCGGTTGATCCAAACGAGAACAGCCTAATCGGCGATGTTTTGATCGAAGAAGTTAATAGCACCTACATCAGAGCAGAGCATCGCATGGTTGCGGCCATTGGCGTAGATAATCTAATTATTATTGAAACTGCCGATGCCGTTCTCGTCGCGACCAAAGATAAATCACAAGATGTTAAAAAGGTAGTCGCCAGATTAGCAGCTAGCGGCCGGCAAGAATCGATCACACATCGTAAAGTTTTCCGTCCGTGGGGTTCGTATGAAGGAATTGATCGAGGTGATCGCTTCCAGGTGAAGCGAATCATCGTTAATCCAAATTCCTCACTCAGTCTTCAGATGCATCATCATCGAGCTGAGCACTGGATTGTGGTGCGAGGGACAGCAAAAGTATTCAATGGCGATAAAGAAATGCTTCTATCCGAAAACCAATCTACGTATATTCCCATTGGGGCAACCCATCGATTAGAGAACCCTGGAAAAATCCCACTCGAGCTCATAGAGGTTCAGTCTGGCTCTTATCTCGGCGAGGATGACATTGTACGCTTTGAGGATCATTACGGTCGCGCATCCTGACTTTGCCCCGCGAAGATCACAGGCTGGAGACATGGCATCCAAGCCATAATCGCTATTTATACTGATTCGAGTAAGGAACTGCCCGTCGAAAATCGGTACGTAAGTTTCACCTCTTCCACGGACTCGAACTTCATCGCGCAGGCATATGATGAGTTCGCAAAGCAGCAGGTATTTATCGGCTTCGTGTCGGATGTGGTGGGGACGTAGTCCGTGGCTTGCTTTTCCCAGATCCCCCAAAGTTGGGGCTCGTCTATGGTGGAGCGATCAGATGCGATAAGGTTCAGGGGAAATCATGGAGGGGGTGCGAGGTGGATAGAAATAGGTTGCAATTCCTGGATGCGCTGCGCGGTGTTGCGGTTCTGCTTGTGGTTCTCTCTCACTTCGGTGAGGGGCATTCCGAGTTTTTGCGAGACCTCATCAGCTCAACTTTCCAATTTGGCCAGGCTGGCGTCTCGCTGTTCTTTTTGATCAGCGGGCACATCATTCCGCGCTCCATAAACGGAGCGTCAAGTTTGGGTGTATTTTGGGGGCACCGCATCATGCGGCTGTATCCTATTTATTGGGTATCGATCGCCGTTGCTGTGCTCATGAGCGCGGCCGGAGTATTTGACTTGCCGAAGGGGGCAGGTTCGGTTGACGTGCTTGTGAATCTGACAATGCTCCAAGGCTTTGTCGGGGTGAGTAACCTAATCGGCGTATTTTGGAGCCTGAAGTTCGAAATGGCTTTCTACGCTCTTATGACGATATTCGTATTTCTCGGCTGGAACAGATGGCCGAGCAGAATTTACGCGGCATGGACCACGTGCATCCTGGTGATTGCTCTGGCAAGCGTCCTGACTCCTCGCCTGTTCCCGTACGGTCTGTTCCATGTGGAGCTCATGCTTCTTGGGTGGTTATTGGGTGAATGGCACTCAGGCAAAGGTAGCGTTGATTCGAAAACAGCTTTCCTAGGAGTGCTAGCTGGCCTGGTTGTCGCGACTCTTTGCGCGTATGCGACCTTTGGTGTGCGCATCGCAGCCGGCGTAAAAGGTTGGCCAACTTTTTTGCCAATGGTCACGGCTTGGATCAGCGCGATGGTTGTCTTTATGGCTGCCCTTATTTTCTCCAATCGGATGCGTGCGCCCGGTTGGCTGGCACGGATAGGGGTCATCAGCTATTCCATTTATTTGCTCCACTGCCTAGCGTTGCCACTCCTGGCGTGGCTGGCGGGTAAAGTCGACTGGATGCTGGCGGCCGTCGTCTGCCTTTTCATTACAGTCGTGGTATCGGAGATGACATACCGATTTGTGGAGAAGCCCGCCATTGATTTCGGCCGTAAGCTATTGGCGAGGAGAACGGAATCGACTGTGCAGGTGACACCTCACGCGAGATAAGCGAGCCAGACATAGCCAAGCCCGCCCCTCGTGCGGTAATGCCGTTCAGTTGAGGTCTTTTCGGAGATATCGAACGGTATAGCGCTTAGCAGGCTGCTGGAGTACCCCCTGCTACAAACGGATGCTTTCCGCCTGTGCAGGTGAGCACGGCTTGATTTCGGCTGTTGGGCGGCCATTTCCGGCTTTCTTTGCCCGATTACTGCAACTGCGGACGGATCTGTCCCAGGGAACGCATGCGCACGAGGTTGTTGGCGGCCATGCTCAGGACAAACATCTGGTCGACCCGCTTCAGTCCGCGCACCATCACCTGGCGCATGCGCCCGACCGTCTTGACCCACCCAAAGCCTTGTTCGATCAGCTTGCACTTTTGCTGCGAGATGGCATAGCCCTGGCTACGGGCAATGGCATCAGGAACGGCCGAGCGCCGACCCGAGGTGTTTTGCGCGACATGCGGCGTCACTTTCATCTCCATGCACGCCTGAATGAACCACTGCGCGTCGTAGCCCTTGTCTGCACCCACTGTGATTTTGGTGTCCGGGTCGACCGTTGCCTGCTGGGCGTCGTCGAGCGTGAGCTTGGCAGCCTCGCGCTCAGCGTGTCCATCGGCAGTGCTCACCAGGGCGCTGACCACCAGGCCGTGGCAGTTGTCGCTCAGGGTACTTCAGCAGCCTGCTAGCGATCCTTGATCTGCCGGCCGAAGACACTTCGGATTCTTTCCAAATACGAAAAATTGTATTTTGTTGTCGGCTCTATTACCGAGCCCTCTCCAAACTCATTCCAGCAACAGATCACGGCAACGCCCTTCGTCTGCCTTGGAAATTCCTCCATAAGAGCCGCACCCTCGCGAAGATGGGCTTCGAAAGAATCAGGATCACTTATCGATTCGTCATGGAGAGGATCCTTGCTTCCCCCCCAAGGCCTGCGGTCCCAGCCCGCTGTTAGTGGCAAGAAATATGGCAGTCTCGAGTTCCGCACCATCCAGTTCCAAGTTTCCGAATAGCCCTCGGAAAGCTCGGAATAACTGTGCGAGCCACGCCGCTTCACGTATTCCCCACTGAGCCCGAAATGGTAGTTATAAGCAGACAATGCATCAAAACCCGCCGCGGGTAGCGTTTTGTTGACTTTATCCGCGATCGCGTGTGTCGATGCAACGAAGTAAATTCCGTTTACACCATTCATTCTCGCGATATTTCGAGCACGCTCCAAAAGATACTTAGTACTAAGGCCCCACTTAGACGCGGTCGATGCGAGAGTATCTGGCTCGAAGATAAAGACTACCGGATTTCCATTTACCTGAAAATATGACTCAGTGCGAAGGTATTTCTTCGCCCACCATTGCACCATCGCATCAAACTCTGCCAATGTTGCCGGCTCGGCTCCATTATTTGCCCATAAAATAGCAAACTTCAGCGCCCCCTTTGATGAGGATTTCAGATAGCCATCAATGGCTGGATTTACGTAGCTCCCCGCCATCTTTTGCTCGGCATACCAGTCAAAGACCACAAAGCTCAAACCATACTGGTTCATCCACTGAAGCTGACGGTCGACTACATTACTATCGGATATTTCATACCATCCGAGCAGCGGCTCCAACCCACCGTGCTCCCGGATTGGCTTCCAGGTGTCCCGCGCAACGGTGTTGCGCCAGCCCGGAAAATAATAAACACCAATACTCTCGGCGAATACATTAGCGAATTGCGCGACCCCTAGCAAGATCCCTATGGAAACGAAAACCAGTCGGCGAATACGCATTTCAGATAACCCGCTGAATGACTTTTAAAAGAGCCTTCGAACTCTGCTCCCACGTATATTGCTGCGCTATTGCGATTGAGCGCTCCCGCATAAGGTCATTGTCCGCATCCCCAACAATTGACGCCGTGAGAGCGTCGAGAAGCGATTCGACATCCAGCGGATCAATCATGGTCGCCCCCTCCGAAAAAACTTCCTTCATCGACGTGGTATTGGAACATATCACTGGACAGCCAGCCGCCATTGCCTCAAGCGGGGGTATTCCAAAGCCTTCGGCAAAAGAAGGGTAAACAAACAACTTGGCACATTTGTAAAGCATACTCAGCGTCGCAGCGTCTGCATCCTCAATGATCTTTACAGAATCCTGCAGGCCGCTTTTCTCTATAAAATCGAAAATCTTCTCGTGCCCAAAGTCTCGCTGGCCAACGATAGCCAACATCGGGATCTGTGGTTCCGTACGCCGCAACAAATTGTAGGCTCTCAGTAGGGTGAGATGATTCTTTCGCGGCTCCAGGCGTCCCACGGTCAGGATATAGTCCGCCAACCCATACCTAAGCTTCAACTCATTAGCTGCACAATTAGGATCGATTCGCGAGAACCGCTCCACATCTACGCCGTTCGGTGTCACAGACACACGTGCTTCATCTATCCCATAAAGCTCGCAGATTTTATCCTTAGAATACTGCGATACAGTCAAGATCTGATCCGCACTTAAAGCCGACCGGCGAACCAAAATTTTCGACCGCAGGTTGAACGCTGTTGAAAAGTACTGCGGATGCGTTTCAAATAAGACATCGTGGATGGTAACAATCTCTTTGGATGCCGAAAATAATGGCACGATATACTGAGAATGAAATGCGTCGAGCTTATACTTTCTCTGTTGTCTGGCGGCATCGTAGACCAATCTCGCAACGTTGCTATCGACGTCAAAATAACGCACCTCACCGAAACCACTCCACTTTTCTGGAACTGGTCTATTTTTATTGAAAAAAAATACAAACTCTACATTATTTTTAAGCGACTGAATCGACGTATAGATATTGTCCAAATAAGTCTTGCTACCCTGATTTATTCCCTGCAGCACATGGAGATCGATTCCTAGCCTCAATTTTTCCCCTCCCGGAACTTAAATGCCATCGCGACCTTAGAGTACACAAGCATTCTTGTCGAGGCGATCCTGTCCCGCTCCGTCCTGGTGATCATCCATTTGATCTTGTAGAGTGCAGCCCGCAGTATGAATCCGCCGAAAAAGATGGCCTTTGCTACAGATACCTTTACGAAGCCCGCTCGTGAGCTATATTCAGCCAACGTAGAATCAATCCAACGTGTTTTGATCCCAGCCGCGTCCTCCGAACCGCCGTGTACGTGTACTAGTCTAGAGGTTGGAAGGTAGCTAACACTAAGTCCCAGGCGTCGTAGATTCCGACATAGTTTGACGTCTTCAGCATACATGAAATAATCCTCGGGAACGCCTCCCGCTCTTTTCAATGCAGCTGTTCGCACGAGCATTGCCGCGCCCGAAACCCAATCTAAGTGGACGGGATTGCCTTTCCTAACGAACACGTCTTGATTAAAATAGAATGGCTTCGAAATGAAAGGAAAGATTCGGGCTACAAATAGGAAATACGATGCATAACTAACCAGGCCTCGATCGAAACCACCCGCCCCTGTCTGCAACCGACCGGATGGCAAGTAAAGGGCTGGAGATATGGCACCACATGCCGGGTTCGCCACGGCATAATCAGTCAATTTCGAAATAAAATTTGCGTCATTTATCTCGGTATCATTATTCAATAGCAATACAAACTCTGCTTGACACATCTTTAAACCAATGTTGTTCCCTTTTGCGTATCCGAGGTTCTCCGTAAGGGCAAGGAGCTTGACGCTAGGAAAGTTGCTTGCGATGTATTCTGCGCTTCCGTCGGCAGATCCATTATCGACAACCACCACACTCGATATCAGCCTGTCAAAACTAGGCAATGCAGTCAATTGTCTCAACAATTTCTCGCAAAAGTGCTTCCCATTCCAGTTAACAATCAAGATATCTACCGATTTTTCCATAATCGCCATCCTGTGTACCGTCTTCCAGATCTCGCCCCAACTTCTTTCAAGCTAAATACCAGCTTAATGCGACTTAATGCCACCCCGCGTGGCAAAATACCTCTTGACAAGTTGGGGCCTGCTTGGTTCTGGTGCGCTACGGGAAACGGCCAATATTGCTCCGAGGAGCAGTGATATCGCCAGTCCATCGGCCTTATTGAACAATCCTGAAATAATGTAAGTCATAAATAGCGTGCCAATCAAAGCCCCCTTAGCCAACCCAGTAAAGAAATGCACCGGATGTTCGCGCGGCCAATTTCTCTGCGCCCTGCTAAGTCGGGAGAAGAGACCACCAATAAAGATCAGATATAGCAATAGGCCCACGATCCCGGTCTTAATGAGAAGATACAAATAACCGTTATGGAAGTAGGGAACGTAGCGGAGATCCTCACCACCCAACTTCATATAGATTCCTACGTCGACCAACTCTCCAAAACCGTAGCCAAATGCATAGTTCGCGAAGTTACCAGCGAGGAAATGCTTCAAGGCCATGTAACTCTCGTAGCCGCGCCAATTTAGATTGATATTCTGCTGATCATCGTAGTCTGAAATTGCTATTTCTGTGCTTGCGCGGGCTAGTTTCTCGATAAATGTACCTTCGGTGAAGCTTGAGTTACTTTCGCCTAAGGATGAAGTCAAGAAAAACAATCCAGCAATGAACAGCGGGCTGACAAAAATCAGATATTTCCAATATCTCTTCCGCCAGAAAGCAAAGACTGCAACGGCAATAGAGAAAAGTACGATGGCGCGTGAGAACGATAGCATCATCGCCAAAAACAAGACGGCTGCAGCAAGCCCTCGAGATAATCGCCGAATTCCACCACTGCGAACTGCCCCAACTCGGACCAAACTCATTATCAAGCCAAGGGCAAGATAAACATCTCCGTTTCCAGCGACTGAGCGAATATTTGCAGCGGTTTGGGTTATCAGAGAGGGATCGACAATGAACTTGGAAAGTTGAACGTAAGAGTAAACCAACGAAGGAAGAATTATAATAGTTCGAAGCTCAGTTGCTCCCCCGGACATGCGCGAAAACAGCGCATAGCCCACTACAACCCCCGCGGGTATTCTTAGAAACGCCCACAGATCTTTCCAAAATGTTACCGCCTCGTTTGGCTCAACCCTGAGTAAGCCAATAACGAGGATAGCAATAAGAGGTGCAATCGCAACTATCAACCCTTTTGAAACTCCCCTATTTGTAATGATCACGGCAAACAGCAGGGGAACGATCATCATCGTTCCTACGTAATAGAAACCGAGCAGATCGCTTGCTATGGCTATTGAAATATACAATGCCAACGCCATATTTCGCGTGATCAATTTCGCTACCATTTAGGTGTTCTCTTCCAAACACATCAAGGTACGTCTTGCATAGCCTTCGCTGGAGTAGTTCTCTATCCGAAATCGCCTCTGAGCTCTTTCAGCCTGGTCTCGAGCGTCTCTTTTTTCGCGAAGGTCCCTCAAAGCATTGCAAAGTGACCTCGCGTTGCCGCATTCATAGTACTTAATTTCGTTCTCCGCAAAGTACGCGTCTATACCGCCGACTCTTGCGCAGACCACAGCCTTACCCAGAGCTACCGCCTCTAAAACTACTGTGATTCCGGATGCATGTTGATTCGACAACAATGGAACGACGACGACGTCAGCCTCATCATAAAGCTGTCGAATTCGTTCTACATTGTGAGCTTCCTCGACGGAAATATTTGTGGCGTTTCTCAGCGACGCAGATGTAATTGTCCGCGAAACGATTTTGAGATCAAACTCCCTTTGGTCCTTAATCGCTTCAATCAGCGTGGTCCAATCCCGATGTACATCATTTCCCAAGGCCAATAATCGAATAACTGGCCCCGGCGAGAACCGCGGCGCCTGGAGCGGAAATGAGTTTAGCGATATCCCGAACGGGACAAACTGCGCCGTTTTACCGCCAAGGAGCCTGCTCAGAAAAGCCGCGTTAACTGGGGAGAGAGTGATATTGAAGTCGCTCCGTCGCAAGAGGACTCGGTAGGCAAGTCGTCGCAGCGGCCCATACGTTGACCACCGATCCACGAGCCACACGGACTGAGCAATCAGTTTAGCCCGCCGGTTCGAGCTTCTCCGGAGCGAATTTGACAGTCCCTGCAAGGCGCTCACTGCGAGACTCTCGTATTCTGTGTGAGTCAGGATTACATCGGCCGATGCCCACAGGCGCCGGTTGCGAAATGCGTGCACAATATCAAAGCCAAGCAGCTTCTTTAGGATAAGCCGACACAGCCGACCGACTCTCGTTTCGGGACAATCAATCGACCAACTAAGCTTATGTGAATTACACAAATGATGGTAGCCATAAGGACTGGCGTCGGGGTACCTACCCTCTGAGAAACCTTTTTCCCAGCTATCCAACGAAAATCCTCTGGCCAAATGCACGTGGACTCGCATAATTCGATCTACTATTTTTTGAAAACTCGGATCTAGCGCAATTCAGCAATACCGCAAGCAGATGTCCACGCCTCATAATATGCCCTATTCTTCCCGTAACTGTTGTCAATTACGGTGCTTGGCATATCAAGTAGGGTCGCGAATATATGACCATGCAATCGGGAGGTAACAACTCGCCGGTGCTGTAGGAATTCCTTTGCCTGACGAGCGATGAAATTCTCCACAAAGGAATACCAAATCCTAGTAACGGGGAACAGGGGTACGTTGGAGATTCGTTCAATCGTGCACAGTTTTTTACAGAGTGTTTCAATGAAGACATCACCCCCAGATCGCAAGCCATCCCAATCGAGGAAGCTGCTCTCTTCCGCGCGAAATTCAATCGGGATCTCGGCCGACTCCTTGTCCCCCCTCATCAGAAATAGTGTTTTTAATGAGCCCTCATGAACTCTCGGCACGGCTAAGGGCCAGAGGAAATGCGCCATGTCCGGCATGAGATAAACATTTTCACTCAAATACTTACTTGCGAGCTCGAAGCTAACTCGATCTCTTACACAGAGATGTAAATTCGAATGTGTTCGGTAGATCTCCGAGGCCGACTCTAGATTCTTCTCGGAGGAAAAATGTATCGTTTGCGGAAGGATAACGATTTTATTATTTGGATATCGCTTAATAACAAGCTTTCTGAAATTGTCGTGTAGCGGGTATAGATCACCCAAATTTCCGCCCCCGTGGAATACGATCGTAGTCGAACCCTCGATAATTCCCTCAACCTTCCCATCCATCCGCGATTGCGCTGCGACAGATTTTCTGATCTTGGGCTTTATCCCAAAATGAGAGAAGAATGCTTCCGTCCCCCTCATAATAAGAAGATCGCCGGTATTCAGGTGAATCGGATAATCCAGGTATGCAACGGATTCATAGTCGCCAATAACGCCAACAATTTCGCAAAGCTTTTTCTTGAATCCAAGCATCGCTTCTCTATGCACATCAAGAGGATAATTGCTCATTTTCCAAGCCTAGAAAGTAAGTACTTAAGATCCTGACCATTCAACAGCAAGCGCGGAGTCTTAATCCCGAGCAAAGTTGAGAAGGCGCCGACCGTTACGACGAACCTTAACAGGGCACCTATTAACAACGAGATCGCGACTCCGATCGCGCCTAGTGCAGGCGTTAAGAAATACATAAGAACACATGTGATAATCGCGCCAACAATCTGGCGAAGCACGATGATTTCCGTCCTCCCAATAGCATTAAATGCCTGGGAGAGAATCCATCCGCCACCAGACACGACACTCTCGACCACCAAAACTGCGAAAATTGGATAAGCATCCGCGTATTGGCTGCCGTATAGAATGATAATGGCGAATTTCCCGAGAGCGATAGCAATGAAAGCCAAAACCGCAGATCCAACCGTAGATATTCTGAACGCGAGGGACACTTGCAAACTAACAACGCTAATTTCTTTTCCAGCCGCACGAGGGAAGATAACCGTCGCGATAGCAAGTTGTATTTGGGTCAGGATCCTTGAAAATCCGTAGGCGACCGCGTACACTCCCACAACGTTGGGTGCCAGGAATGCAACAAGGAACATTTTGTCCAACTGTGCACTGAGCACCGCCATAAAATCGATGCACCAGAACTTAGATCCATGTGCGGCCAGCTTTTTTAGAGCCAGCCACTCAAAGCGGAAATCTTTTCTGATATCGCATATTGCGGAATATGCCAAGACGAAAGCCGCGACAAGGTATCCCGATATATATATTGCCAAGAAATTCAGTGCATTTAGTTTTGAAACTGTACTCATGGCGAGCGCGAGCGCTAAGTACAAGAATGGCGGCAATAGTCGTGTTGCGTTATAGAGGCTTAAACTTTCCGTTGTTTGAGAAATGCCGGACAGGAGCGTGAAGAGCGTCATGGCAAATGCGAATGCGGCCATCCACACCTGAAGTCCAGGCGTTTTCCCCAGTTGCGACTCATATAAGTAGGGAGTCGCGAACCACATTATTAACGCTCCTACGATGGACAAAAGCCCGGCAGCAGCTAGTAGAGCACTGACGTATTTTTTATAGGATGATGCGTCGTTTTTTGCGTGGAATATGAACGAAGAATTCATCCCCACAACAAGGATCGCCGTCAATATTGGCGGCCATATCATCCAAGCTGCAAGCACGCCTCGGCTTTCGGCGCCGAGCACTCGTGCGCAGATGATCATTCCTAGGGCATTCGCGACCATAACGGCTACATTCACCGTCGCCGTTTTTAGCATCAGGGCGAAGAGTGGTGGAGCGGAGATCGATTTTGTTCTCATAATTGCTTGAACGCCAGGGGTTAGCAGCCTGCATCGAAACTCTCCGCATGGCCGGAGTCCACGGAGCCTGATCGTTAGCAGTACAGAGGGGAGTCTTGTGGGAGACCTTTTTAGCCCCTGTGACTCGGTAGTATCTGCATCGCGAGTACCGAACAAAACTTTGTATCCAAAGTTTCATAATTGCAACTAGGCGCGAAGGCTAGTGTTGGTCGTTGCCTTTCAAGCACGACCTCCCGCGGGCTAACTGCGCCCCTCCTAACACGCACGGGAAAATTGCAGTTTCCCTTTCAAGAGGGGTGGTCATCTGGAGAGTTCAGGATTCGCCCCCGAACTACTTTCGCTTACATGACAGCATTAACAAAAACGCCGGAACCTGACCAGCGTTTATAAGGTATCGATAGCGTCGGATTTTTCTCCCTAGGGGCGCGCCAATTTTCGCCAGTTAGTATTGGCACCGCTATTTTGAAGGTTGATTGTGTTATTCAATCTTCTGCCCGTTTTCAGTGGCGCTATAGCCATAATAGGCATAGCGGTAGCGACCGTACTTTGATCCGTATCCATAGCGGTAAGCGTTAGGGTCCAAGCCGTTGAACACTACGCCATTCACATCTGCATTGGCCTGGCGTAATTGCTTGGCGGATTCGGTAACTTCGCCGATAGTGGTTTTCTCGAAGCGCGTAACGAGGAACACGGTGCCACAGCGCGCGGCCAAGATCGCGGTATCCGCGACGGCTAACACGGGCGGTGTGTCAATCAAAACAAGGTCGTACTGGCTACCCACCTCTTCGAGAAGCTTCACCATGCGCTCATTGAGCAGCAACTCGGCCGGATTCGGCGGCAGACTGCCGGTACTTAGAAAGTCCAGATTCTCGAAAATTTCGCGATGTACTGCCCGCTCAAAGCTAACACCTCCGATCAGTACATCCGCCAGACCGTTGTTTCTGTCCTTGCCAAAATACTGGTTCAGGTGGCCCTTGCGCATGTCCGCGTCGATCAGCAGCACGCGCTTACCGCCCGTCGCCATCACCACCGAGAGGTTAGCCGAGATAAACGACTTCCCGACGCCGGGGGTGGGGCCCGTCAGCAGTACGCGGTTGTTGTCCGCGTCGAGCATGGCGAATTGCAGGGCGGTACGCAGGCTGCGCAGGCTTTCGATGGAAGGCTCGTTGGGATTGCGATCCGCGAGCACGAACTTGCCGCGCTTTCGCTGTCGAATTTCTTCCGCGAGGACGGTCTGGACAGTGGACAACGGTACGGTGGCATAGACGCTCAGACCCGTATGTTGTTCAATGTCCTGCGAGTCGGTAATACCACCATACAGTGCGTTACGCACAAAGGCGGCCACAATACCTATCAGAGCTCCGAGGATCGCCGCCAGTGCGATGGTTAGGCGCTTTTTCGGCTTGATGGGTTCTTCGGGAACCGGCGCATTGTCAAGCAGCCGGACATTGCCAACCTTGCCCGCCTTTACGAGCTTGAGTTGCTGCATGTTGTTTAGCAGGCCAACATAGAGGTCGTTGTTGACCTGCACGTCACGCATCAGTCTCAACGTGTCCTGCTCCACATTCGGGAAGGCCTTCATGCGTACAGACATGGCGCCCACCTTCGCGCTCAGCGCGGCGATCTGCCGGTCAAGGGCTTGGACTGCAGGGTGGGCGGACGCAAAACGGGTTAGCAGTTCCGTACGCTTCTGCTTCAGTTCAAGCAAGCCAGTCTCGGTAGTCACGCTCTCCTGCAGGAATGCCTTTCCTTCTTCGCTGAGGTTGAACGTGTTGCGCTTATTGCGCATCTCGTTGTACTTCACTTCGGCCCGTTCCAGCTCGCCCTTTAGTTGGGGCAAGAGGTCACCCAGGAAGACCAGCGACTTCTCAGCCTCAGCGGCTTTGCGCTTGATGTTCTGTGCGACGTACTCCTCGCCAATTTCGTTCAGGATGCTCGCCGTAAGCTTCGGGTCGGTGCCGTCGAGCGAAGCACCGATGATGCCGCTCTGCTTCCCCTTTTCGGCGATCTTGAGTTGATCCTGGAGCTTTTCGAGGGTCTGCAGGTGCGAGTTCCGTACGAGGTTAAAGACAATGCCCGGCTTTGCCTTCATATCGCTCACCAGCAGCGTGAAGCTACCCACGCTCTGATCCGCGGTCAAGGGCTGACCCACCCGTCCCACGAGTGGCGCGTCCAAACTGGAATTCTCCAGACGGTAGCGTCCCTCGCCCAAGGCAATCAGCTTGAATCTTTCGCCCTCCAAGGATTCGGGTACGTCGAATTTTTCGACGTTGATCGACTCCTTGGCCCAAGCGAAACCACCGAACCCGAGCAGTCCTGGCTCGGACAAGCCCTTGGCGCGGCTGGCAATCCACGCGCCAAAAAAGGGGAAATAGTTCGGCCCTGCGGAAATGTATAGTCGCAGGTTGTCTACCGCCTTTCCTACGACCATGCGAGACCGAAGAATTTCGATCTCGGCTGTGGCCTCCGCCTTGACGTCAAAGATGCTCGACACGTCCCCCAACAGGCTCTTTGCACTATTGGGACTGTCCTCCACCTGCACCAAAATATCTGCCTGATACACCGGCCGAGCCAGGAACGCGTAAGCCACCCCGAGCGCCAGCACTATGCATGCAATCGACGCGATCAGCCAACGGCTGGCAAGCAGCACATCAAGGTACCGGACGAGGTCAATCTCGTCGTCCGGAGGCGCAGCGACAACAACTGGAGGGGGAGTCTGGTTCATCTGCATTGCTGAATCGGTTATCGAAGCGCCTGGATGCGCGGCACCCAGGCTTCCACGCCGCGTTGGATCAACTGCAGCACGTTTTCGAAGGCGGGACGCGCTTCGCGATAGGGATCTGGCACATCGAACCCGGCAAGCTCACCGATGCGGAAGACCCGACCGGTGGTGGCCGGGTGCAAGTGCTGGATGTCTTGCCGCTGGACGTTGTCCATCACGAGAATGAGGTCCGCACGCGTCGTCATGGCGCGGCTCAGTTGCTGGGCCCGATGGCCGGTGATATCCACGCCAATCTCGTGCATGACTGCGATGGCGTGCGCATCGGCCGGCTTGCCCGTGAGCGCACCAAGGCCGGCGGAGATGACGTTGGCATCCGGCAATGCCTGCTTGAAAAGCCCCTGCGCCATAGGACTCCTGCAAATATTGCCGATGCAGACCACGAGTACAGTCTTGATCATTTGACCGCGTTCGCCGTGGACGTGAAGAAGTTGCCGCTCGGCAGCAGTTGGTTGATTACGCGGCTCCAGCGGACCACGCCTGCGGCATCCACATAGACGACGTCCCTCGGCTTCAGCTCGAACGATTCGGCCAGGGCAAAGGAGACAGGGGACTTGCCGTCGAGGTGGAACACCTCGGCTTCGCCATCGGTGCTCTTGCGGATAACGTAGAGTTCCTTGGCGTTGGCCGAGTTGGGGTTGACACCGCCAGCTTCGCCGATGGCCTCGCTGAGCGTCAGGCGCCCGTTGCGCGGCATGACGGCGACAGGACGCACAACTTCGCCGGTCACGAATACCTTGCTGTCCTCGCGTTGTTCCACGCGCACGATGTCACCGTGGCGCAGCATGATGTGGGCGGGGTCGATGCCTTGCTGCAGGAGCGCAGGCAGGTTGACGAGGTAGGTCTTGCCCTCGCGGGAAACGCGGATGCGGCTGTTGTCGCCCGTCAGGACGTTGATACCCCCGGCGCGGTTCAGCGCTTCGACCAGGGTCATGGGTACGTCGTCGATATTCTGGGGGCCAGGCGTCTTGACTTCGCCGTCCAGGTAGACGCGCTTGCTGCGGAAGGCGAGCACGCGTACGGTGACCTGTGGCATGTTGACGACAGGCTTGAGCTGGGTGCTTAGCTGTCCGCGGATTTCGTCCGGCGTGCGGCCGAGAACCTTGAGCACACCGGCATAAGGAAACTGGATGGTGCCCGCGGGACTCACGACGTAGCCCGGCACGTTGGCCGCGCCGCTGTAGTTCGGGATCTCGTAAGCGGTGCCAATCGAGTACGTTTGCGTGGGGAACACCAGTTCCGGGTGATCCCACACAACGATCGAGAGAATGTCACCCACGCCAACGGTATAGGGCCTCGGATCTGCGAACAGCTCCTCCACCCCAGCGTTCGCTGGCTGTGTGGATGCCTTCAGCGTGCGCACCAGCGCCGGCGTGATCCGCGTGATTTTGGGCACCGATTCCGGGTCCTCCGGATCGAGCGGACGCTGCGGGTCGAAGCGCATCCCTGGTGCGAGTGCACAGGAAGCCAGCAACGGAACGATCCCCAGGCACATTACCGCCCTGCCAAACGTCAGCCTGCTTGAAAGCTTTAGCACGTCTCGATTATTCCCTTGTTACAAGAAGGCCCGCATGGTCCGCCGTCTCCTGAGCGGGCTGTGTTGCGGGGTTTCCGCTTGTCCGACATGGCACACGCTGGTGCCTTTCCGCTTGTTTGCGCTGCCTGCGGATTTGAACCTGGCGGTGTTGGCTTCGTGTTGCTCGGCGCGCTGGCGCGCTCTTTTTGCACTGCGTCATTTCGTGAATGACCGGCGAAGTGTATGGCTCCAGCGGCTACATCTTCAAGGCACAACTGGCGTTTTTAGCGAGTTTTCTATCCCCCCATAAGAGTGGACCCGCAAAAGGGAGGGATGTGCGAGAAGCGGTATCGAGCAAGAATGCGTGCCTCATAGAGCGTGGGAAAATCCGTCATGCGGCTGCGCATTTCGTCCTGGGCCAGCCGGCTTGCTGCTGTTCTTCCGGCCGTGTTCCTGGCCTGCAAGATCGTCTGATCCGGCGCATTCTTGCCCACCGGATTTCCGGACGCTTCTATACTCACGCCCTTCTTCCTGCAATTTGCCAAAGCACAAAAAAAGAAGGGTGTAGGCGCAGGGAGGCCTACACCCCAACGGGATGGGCAAGGGGTCATGCTTGCCGGGGTTGATTATCGATTGGGGGTAGGACCGGGCCTTACCCTGCTTTGGTGGGCCCCACGCTTAGGTAGGGAAAGTCATGAATAGGAGCATTAACGGTTGAAGATGGGGAAAGGAGACACTCAGGCAAGCGAACTCCGAAAGACTGTCGTCGCAACGTCTCTCGTCAGTGGACTGGAAACGTTTGACTTCACCGTGTTCGGATTCTTCGCGGTGATGATCGGAGACCAGTTCTTCCCGGCGGAAGATCCGCTGACTTCATTGCTGTTGGCAGTGGGCACGTTTGGCGTTGGCTTTCTCATCCGGCCGCTTGGCGCGATGATGATCGGTGCCTATGCCGACCGTGTCGGACGCCGCGCGGCGATGACGAGAACCATCGTCCTGATGACCATCGGAACGGCGGCCATCGCCCTCTGCCCGCCGTTTGCAATGATCGGTGCGGCTGCGCCGCTCATCGTCATCATCGGTCGGGCGCTGCAAGGTTTTGCCGTCGGCGGCGAAATTGGCGTTGCCGCGACATACGTGATGGAAGCCGGACCGGTGTCGAGTCGTGGCCGCGTGGTCAGCTGGCAGTTCGTGAGCCAGGGCGCGGCTGCGTTGCTGGGAGCATCCCTGGGCGCGCTTCTCACGAAGGTGATGTCGCCGGAGGATCTGGCTTCCTGGGGCTGGCGCGTTCCGTTCCTGATCGGACTTCTGATCGCGCCAGTCGGCATCTACGTTCGCCGTCAGCTGCGTGAGGCGCCGCTCGTCGACACCAAGGGCAGAGATGCCGCCACGCCGCTCGCCGAGCTGTGGCGCGAGCATCGCAGGACTATGCTCCTGGCGATCCTGATCAGGATGGGGCCAACGATCCCGGTCTACGTCATCGTCTACTACATGCCAAGTTATCTGCATCGCGTGATGCACGTTCCTGCCATCACCGGATTCCTGTCATCGACGGTGTCCGCGCTGCTGCTGACTGTCATCCCGCCGCTGTCCGGCCTTCTCATCGACCGACTGCCCCGCCGCAAGCCGCTGGCCCTCTTCACTGCGGGATGCACAGTGCTCCTGGTCTTTCCGGTCTTCCTGATGATTGTGCGTGCAGACGGCACGCTGCCAGTCCTGGTTGGCGTCGGGCTTATCAGCGCAATGGTGGCACTTGGCGCCGCCGTTGGCTCCCTTCTTGTGCTCGAAGCATTTCCTGCACGGGTGCGCGCCAGCGGCGCCGCGATTTCGCATGCGCTGAACGCTGCGCTGTTTGGCGGCACCGCGCAGTTCATCGTGACAGGGATGATCAAGTTGACCGGCAATCCCATGTCGGCGGCCTGGTATATGGCTGCGACATGCCTGCTGAGTTTCGGTGCGGTCGTGCTGATCAAGGAGCAGCGCCCACAAGCCTGAACCGCCCCCTGCTGCCCTGCTGCCGTTCAAATAAGGTTTTGGTGGCGTTCGTCTAACGAGGACGCCTAAGGAAGATTGCGAATCCTCTGATCGTCACGCCCGACAGAAATTGCAACACTAGAGCCGTCGCCGGAACAACGGTGACCGGGCGTAGGAACCCGAACAAATTCAGCAGATGCCGTTTCAGACGGTCTCGTCCAGCGCTTTTTTACACGCCATCCTATGGCGGGTCGGGCGGGGCAGCCGTAAGGCTAGCCGGGTTTTCTGCTGGATTGCCGGTATTCCTACCCCCGCTGTCAGGCCCGCCACCCCTTCAAATGAGTGCATCAGGCGGGTTCTCCAAACCTTCATAGGAGCTTGCAATGCAAGAACGAACCACGTCGAAACACGAAACCGTACTAGCGGCCATTCCCGTCGAGTGCCTTGAATCGCTCGATCGCATCAGCGCCGGATTGGGTAGCGTCCTGTCCCTGCTGGAGGTGGAAAGCGAACGCTCCGAGGCATGCCACGGCGCCCATTGCCTGCTGGCGATGATCAAATCGCAGCTTGACCAGACTGCAGAAGAGCTTTGTCCGGCGGAGCCTAACTCTAGTATCGGCGCAAACGTGAGCAATTGTGTCCATGTGGCTCTCATGCAGCAGTGGCAAAGGTCACCGAAATTATTGGCGTACCCGTCAAGACTTTGCAGCGTCGGAGCTGCGAGGGTCGGGCTTAGCCCGGCAATTCGAAGTGATAGCAGTCGGGCACGACTACACAACATATCAAATAATTAAACTCCACCACTTCGGCGTAAGGGATGGAAATAACTGGCTCGCGTGGTAACCTATTGTCTAGTGCAAAGTGCTGCTCAGAAGCCAGATCTAAACAACGAAAGCAAGGCCATAGAGAAATTATGACCATCGTTCATTGCTTTTCCTCCAGGCTCTATGGCCTGAGGAACTATAAGAAGAAGCTTCAGGAAGCGTTGGATGCTGATCGCGCACCGCATTGAACTGAGACCGACACTAGAGCAAGTAGACTATTTCCGCTGCGCGTGCGGTACGACACGCTTCGTCTGGAACTGGGCCCTCGCCGAGTGGAATCGGCAGTATGAGGCCGGGTTGAGGCCGAACGCGCTCGCACTCAAGAAGCAATTCAATGCGCTCAAATACACGGCGTATCCGTGGCTGAAGGACATGCATCGTGACTCGCACGCGCAGCCCTTTGCCGATCTCAGCAAGGCCTGGAACAAGTTCTTCGACGATGTGAAGAAGGGCAAGGCTGCTCATCGCCCCGTCTTCAAGAAAAAGGGAAAGACGCGCGATTCATTCTACGTCGCCAACGACAAACTGACCGTAGGTGAGAAGCAGGTTCGTCTGCCCGTGCTGGGCAAGGTGAAGTTGAAAGAGTCACCGCGGTTCGGCGGCAAGATCATGGGCGCCACGGTGTCGCGCGATGGCACGCGCTGGTATCTGTCGCTGCAGCAAGAGGTGGAAATTTGCTGGCTTGAGCGAGCGAATCGCCGCCCGGTCACCGGCGTCGACCTCAACGTCAATGAGATTGTCTGCTCTGACGGCAAGCGCTATGAGACTCTGCGTGCGCTGAAGAAGGCGCAGAAGCGGTTGACGAGGCTGCAGCGATCGGTGTCGCGCAAGCTAGAGGCGCAGAAGCAACGCATGGGCCTTGCCAGAAAGGATCGGATCCCCAAGGGGATGCGTCTCGTCCCGACCAGGAATCGTGAGAAGGCGTCGCAAAAGCTCGCTGATCAGCATCGAAAGATCAGGTGCATTCGCAATGACTTCACACACAAGATGACGACCTCACTCACACGTGAAAACCAAACGTTGGGAATCGAGGACTTGTCTGTGCTAGGAATGACCGCAAGCGCCAAGGGGACTGTCGACAAGCCAGGAAGGAATGTCCGTCAAAAGGCTGGCCTGAACCGTGCCATCCTCGATGTGGCATTTGGCGAGATTCGTCGCCAGATCGAATACAAGAGCGTCTGGTATGGGACAACGCTAGTGGTTGCGGATCGCTTCTTCCCGAGCTCGAAGCGTTGCTCATGCTGCGGCGAGGTAAATGACTTGCTGACATTGAAGGATCGCACGTGGAAGTGCCCGCACTGTGACACAGTCCATGATCGTGACCTCAATGCCTGCGTGAACCTCGAGCAAGTTGCAAGACTACCCGGGGCTACCGGGAAAGTTACGCCTGTCAGAGACGATTTCGGCCAGCAAGGAAGATCGGGGCAGGAACCGGACGAGCACATTTGTGCACGTTGCGGATAGCAGTGAGTGGAGTTCCGAATGCTGCCACTGAACAAGGAAGTTTGAAGGGTTAGCGCTCTGGCACGATCAAAAAACCACAGCTTCGGCCGCCCCCTACTGGCCGGCAAAGCAGCCGAAGCCAAGGCCTTCAGGAACGGCCGCCAGCGTCAGCGTGGTTACTCCACGCTGATGGCCTCCTCCCACTTCCCCTTTGTCACCGGATGCCAGATGTGTTCGAGTTAGCACTTATGCGATAGCTGTGGTGCACCGTGCATCACGTAAAGGTGACCCCTGTCGCCTCGCCGTCTGCCAATCGAAGAACTTCTCGCCGGGCCAAATTCTGGCTCTCTTGGATGTATGGAAAAATACAACAATAAGCTGCGTGTGGCGGCTGACGGGACCGCAATTTCCCGGACTGATCTGTCGGGTGGTCTCCATGTCGCCTGCGATCTGAGCCCCGTTCTTGATCGGACTTCTGAATCGCGCCAGCCGGCATCTACGTTCGCCGTCACCTTCGCGAGGCGTCGCTCGTCGACACCAAGGGCAGAGATGCGGCCACGCCGCTGGCCGAGCTGTGGCGCGATCATCGCAGGACCAAGCTCCTGGCGATCCTGATCAGGATGAGGTCAACGATCCCGGTTTACGTCATCGTCTACTACATGCCAAGTTATCTGCATCGCGTGATGCACGTACCTGCCATCACTGGATTTTATCAGCGCAATTGTGGCACTTGGCGCCGCCGTTGGTATCCTTCTCCTGCTCGAAGCATTTCCTGCACGGGTGCGCGCCAGCGGCGCCGCAATATCGCATGCGCTGAACGTTGCGCTGTTTGGCGGCACCGCGCAGTTCATCGTGACGGGAATGATCAAGTTGACCGGCAATCCCATGTCGGCGGCCTGGTATATGGCAGCAACATGCCTGCTGAGTTTCGATGCGGTCGTTTTGATCAAGGATAAGCGCTCGGAAGGGTCTGAACCGGCCCTTCCGGTCGGGGAGGCAATCGCCTGCGCCGGGCAGTACGGCTCCGCGTTAACGCCTCTGACCCTTCCTCAGCATATCCAGCCAGAATTCCCCCACGCGTCAGCCCGGCCGGGTTCGTCTTTACCCTGCACTCGTATTTCCCAACGCTTGAGGGGTACCGATAATGCTGCGACGCAGCACAATGCCAAGCGGCGACCCCGTTGCCAACTTTAGGGTGTAGGCGCATCCCTGTGGCGTCTACACCCTCTTTCTTCGCCCTCAGACCAAACAACCTGTACGCATGGCGTGACAAGGACGAGCAAGGCCGCTTTGTCGTCTAGATTTCCGAGCGTCCCAGCGCCCGCTGGGGCAGCCAGCTTTTTGTCGAGCATGGCAACCGCCGGCTGTACCAAGCCTTTCTCCCTCCCTCCCTACCAGAGCCGTATCGGCGCTATCGGTTCCGCTGTGGCCGAGCAGGTATTCCAGGCCCTTGATGAGCACGCGCACCTTACCGGCTGGCGAGAGCTGCCGGAACAGCTGGACGGTCTGCGGGGTAGCCGCACACCCATAGTCGCGCGCGTCATTGCGGGCTGGAGCCGGGAGCGTGACGATGGACTCGTCGCGGTCAGAGCGGACGAAGTGTCGCACGGCGGCGCTGCCGTCGGCGCGCATGCAGAAAAGGATTTTTCGTTCGTTGAGCACGGCCGCCAGCCAGCGGGCGGGGTAGCCGCGGTCGCGAGCAAGAGCAAGTCGTCGGATTGCAGGCGGTCCAGATGCTCGAACAGGATCTGGCGTTCATTCAGGATGGCGGGCATGGTCTTGAAAGACCTTGGTATGCAGGTATGGGAAAGCGCAGCGAACAAATTGGGCAGGAGCATGAGAGCCAAGCGAAGATCGAGGAACGATCCTCTATTGGATTCCGCGCCCTCTCAAATCTCTTTGTGGCAATACCTTGCGTTGATTAATCGCGGCTTTTTTTTGGGGCTGCTTAACTTGGGTGGATTGCTCCGCGGCCCTTCCCTAGGATCTAAGCAGTGGGCCTGGCTCTTTGCCACTTCTTCGCGCGACAAGGCAGCAGCAGGGGGTCCTCGCTACCCTCGCACTCGCTGCCGCGGCTTAATGTGAGACACGCACGGAGCAGACTATGCTACGTCTGGCCAAACGTTCAGATCCACCATCACGCGGGTGCAGCCCAACTCGCGTAGGTACGCCAAGGTCCTTTCCAACCGATCAAAGCGGTGCGGGCACTCACGATGCGAGCGCAACCACTGGTAACCATTGATGCGCACGTACCAGCCTTCCGGCGTCGGCAACAGCTCGACAAATCCCACTAAGCCACGCTCAAGCAAGGCCATGAACTGGTGTTCTAACAGATCGGGCAAAGTATCTCTCCTTCGCAGAGAATATCGATTAGATCAAAGGAAATAAATACGCACCGCTGCCTCCTAATTGAGGCAGCGGCGCGATGTCCTGAAAGAATTGAGCAAGATCCGACACGCGTTAACGGCCAAGATAAACGGCTGTAATCTCCTCGCGATTGTGGCCCAGCTCTGCTGACACCTGCAGTCGTGCTGCACGATCCACGACCCGCTGTTGTTGCGTGAGCTGTGCTGAAACTGGGCCACCTGCGGCAGGAGCTGGCCAGCCAGTGAGCTGCTGGTAACGGCGCTGTGCATACGCATGCCGAAGTCCATGTAACTTCGACATACCAGCCTTTTCAACCGCCGACTCATAGCGACGAAGCTGGTCGACATACTTGAGATCCTTAGGGATCATCGACCCGCCTTCACAGAACGCAGTCGCACGCGCAAGCACGGCCCGCTGATGCTCATCCGTGACAGGTACAGCACGTGCCCGGCCTCCCTTACACCACGTCGGCTTGAGCTGAATCTCTTGCACTACATCCGCCGTCAGGCCTGCCAGCGCATATCTCGCCTGAAACTTGAGGCACTCTTCTCGACGCAGTCCAAAGGCCTGCTGCAACTCGACAGAACAGCGCAGACGCTCATCGGTAATCTTCTCAAGATCCCCCGAAGCGAGCACAAGTGCCTTCGAAATATTGGTGACGTACCGGCGCCTGCCAATGCCCAACTCGGCATTGGTGCGTGGGACGCAATTCTGCTTGCCAACCTTCTCTGCCCACCACCGTACATGTGACATACGGTTTTTCATGGTGCCCACAGCAATACCGGAGGTTTGCCAACGCTTGACCAGCGCGGCAACATGCTTTGGCTTGAACCCGGTAGCAGGAAGCGTCCGGAAGCCCATGTCTTTGAGGTCATGAGCCACCTGCGCGAGCACTTCCCTGCGGGCCGCTTGCGTTGCATACGAGCCATCACGATTGCGCCTAACCAAGCGCATCAAGTCCACAAAAATATCGATCTTCACTAGGTTCCTCACTCGGTCATTGTTAACTTTGGTCAGTGTTAACTGCGGCTGGCTAACCCAGCCCTAGCACCGGGCCCCTTGGGTACACGGTACGGGTACAGCGACCAGCCACGGCTCTACCAGCCGGCCAGTGCGTCCCGTCGGGCACACACAGACGTTCTGGCGATTACATGCCGGGACTACGTGAGGCGGAGCCCTACGTCCACCTTCATTGCTTTCCAAACGGGCAACCGGTTGGTTCCGTTGGATGTCTGCTTTGAGAGTGCAGACGAACTCGCCAGATACGTTCCGGCCATGCTCAGGCAGTGCTGAGGAAATCAGACGGGGGGAAGGGCTTGGAACCCCTTATGGACGCTGCTGATACGGTCACAGCGAAAGGGCAAGAGTGGACATAGCGCCAGGGCATGTGAACCCCTTCGGCTACGATTCAGGAAAATTGCGAAGGAACGGTCGAAGACAGGAAAGCGGAAACGTATAGGGATACGCGCAGCGAAGCTGCAGAGCTCTCTGTAGGCAGGGGATGCGCAAATCGACTGGACGGACTTAGCA
Organism: Ralstonia pickettii; assembly: GCA_050987995.1. Lineage (GTDB taxonomy): Bacteria > Pseudomonadota > Gammaproteobacteria > Burkholderiales > Burkholderiaceae > Cupriavidus > Cupriavidus pickettii_B. Next base: position 2,072,230 of record CP158803.1, on the reverse strand, counting down.
AGCCCGCCCGGATTGGCCCCAGAAAGTGGACAGGTGGTGATTCAGCAACGCTTGCAATGTCAAGCGTTGCATCAATGAAAGCTACCGTATCCAGTTGTGGCGCGCAGCGCCAATGTCGATGCCCCGAAAGGGCGGAAAGTGCCCATAGAATAATCTGTCGAATTTGATTTGACAAGGGGCAGGGCCAGCGTTCCGTGGCCGCGCCTTCGTGAAGGCGAGCTCTTTAAGTTGCTATGCGCTACACCCCGTAGCCCACCAGGGACCTTCGTTCGCAACGACAGGTGCCCAAAACCACGATCACCGGGTTGTGCGGGTCTTCATCGGCGGGTCGCCCTCGGTGCCGCCCATCCACGCCATGCCGGTGGCCGCCTGCACCACGTGATCGTAGGCGGGACTGCCATGCCATGCCGCCGCGGCGCGGCCAACCTGGGATGCTGCAATAGACCACGCACGGGTTGCGCGCGCGCACCGCATCGAAACCCAGGCCAAAGCGCTCGAGCACGCCGGCACGCAGATTGTCAACGAAGACATCGCAGCGGCTGGCCAGGTCCAGCGCGTGCTCGCGCCCCGCCTCGGCCGACAGGTCCAGCGCCAGCGACGACTTGCCGGCATTGAGCGCGCAAAGGCGGCATGGCCCTTGCCCGCGCGGCGCATCACGTCGCCGCCGCCGGCATTCTCGACCTTGGTGACCTGCGCGCCCAGCTACGAGAGCAAGAAGATGGCAAACGGCTCGGCGATCACGTGCGAGAAATCGGATCTCGATCTCGATGCCTGGAGCGGTGTCTGGGCACCGCCCAACCTGCCCCGGCCGATCGTGGCGCGGTTGCATGCCGCGGTGCTGAAGGCGCAGGGCGATCCTGGCCTGCGCCGGCTCTACGCCGAGATGGGCGGCCGACGCTGACGCCCGAAGCGTTCTCGCGGCTGGGTTCGCCGACGAGACCGCGCGGATCCGCCAGGTCGTCGCCAAGAACCGCATCACCATCGAATGAGCCAAACCATGACCTTCACCGCACAACAGGGCTTCGCGCCGCTGGCCGGCATCAGCGTGCTCGTCAATCTCGACCGAACCTTTGTCCGGCACGTGCACCGCGTCGATGCCGGTGGCCGAGGTGAATGCCGCGCCGGACACATGGGCCGCGGAGCCACCGCCCGAAGCGTAGTTCAGCGTCCCCGGCGCGCGCCGCGCCGCGGCGACCAGGTCGGCCACGGTGCGGTAGGGCGAACTGGGCTAACCACCAGCACCGCCGGGCTGACGCCGACGCGAATGATTTGGGTAAGCCGCCGCGGGGTCGAATTTCGCGCCGGGCTGCAGCAGCTTCTGTGTGACGTGGGTGAATGCGCCCAACATCAACGTGTAGCCGTCGGCGGACTGCTGTGCGACGAACTCGGCGGCGAGGATGCCGCCGGCGCCCACCTGGCATCGTGCAACTGGCCGTAATGCTGCTTGGCCTTGGCGCCGCACAGGCACAGCAGGTCGGGCCGGCCGGCTTGTTCGACATGAGGGCGGTGCGCGACGCAAGCATGCTGGCGCCGGTGATTTCCCACGATGCCGTGGTGCCCAGCCGGGCGCGGCCCGGCAAGCGCGTGCGCGTGATCGAACTGCGCTTCACCAGCCGGGACTGAAAAGGCCTGCCATGGACGCATTTGGATGGTGGTACAGCCCTTTTAGGTGGCGAGACTCTCTCCGAAGAGATTGCCAAGGCGATACGCATGGGGCCACCGCCCAAGGCGTCAGGCGACTCGATTGCCAGCCGACTCGGCCACGCCTGTCAGGATCGCTCCGCTCCAAACAGGAAGTCAGCAGCCGGCCAGCGTGCGCTTCGCCAGCCAGGCAGCATGGGATTGAGTAGGGTGAGGGGTCGCCCCCTCAGCCCTCTCACACCATCGTACGTGCGGTTCCGCATACGGCGGTTCACAAACGAGACTGCAAGCGCCGCTGTGTATCCAGCAGCGAGACCAGCCCCATGGCGTCGAAGTAGCCCTTCGGGAACGCCGCGTTCATGTGGCTTGCCCCGGCATTCCACCATGGGCCTCGCCCATTGCGGGCCGAGTGCCGCGCGCGATCCTCCGCTAAACCCTGTCGACGCAGCATCGTTGTACGGGTGGCACGGCGCTTCGCTTGCCGCCATAGCAGGCAGCGCAGGCGCCGCCTGATCCACCCGTCCAACGCCTCCAATGCGCCCTTGCCCTGCGTGTGCTGGAAGTACCCAATCCACCCGCGCAGCACCGGATTCAGCATTGCGATCGTGTGGGCCAGGCCCCTTCCTCGTCCCGGACGCACCAGCTCCCGCACCCGGTCCGTCAGCCTTTGCAAGCTTTCTGGCGCGATGCGCAGCCGCGCCTGACGGTGCACTGTCAGGCTATAGCCGAGGAACTTGCGCGCCCATGGCCGCGCACAGGCGCTCTTGGCCTCGTTGACCCGCAGCTTCAGCCGTTCCGCAAGGAACGCCGTCATCCCGGCCAACAGCCGCTGCCCCGCCGTCCTGCTTCGGACGTAGATGTTGCAGTCGTCTGCATAACGGCAGAACGCCAACCCACGCTTCTCCAGTTCGCGGTCCCAATCCGTCAGCAAGATGTTCGACAGCAGTGGTGACAGCGGCCCGCCTTGCGGCGTGCCCTGCCTCCTCGCTTCGACCACCCCGCCGCGCATCAGCCCCGCTTCCAGATACCGCCGGATCAGCTTGAGCACCTGGGCGTCCTTCACCTGCCGGGCCACCCGCGCCATCAGGATGTCGTGGTTGACCCTATCGAAGGAAACCACCACAGACTACCCCTCTCCACCACGTTCCTGAATCTGTTGTCATCACACGATCCGGCCACCCGTTCGAGGGCCGGCGCCTCCAGGTCATCAGCCGACGGCAACGGGCCGGCCGATTGCACCTTCTGCTGACGCTTCCCGACCAATCACGTGGGCTGATTCCCGCCGACTGGACCGATTTCGCTGCCGCCTCCGGCAGCGTTTCCACAGGTACCAGCGTCCCAACATCCGATGCGCTGGGCTCGCTTGCCGACCTGCTCCACGCTCGCCTCATCATTGACGCTTTGCTGCGCCAGACGGAACAGGAGAGCAACGATGCAACTGAACCTACCCCTTGCGGATCTGCCGTCCGGCGACGACAGCCTGTGGGAACAACTCGATCCAACGACACGCGAGGCGGTAATCAACGGCCTCGCCCAGGCGATTGCGAAGCTCGTGAGCTACAACAACCCGCTGCCCCGGGAGAACAATGATGATTGACACCTCCAACAAGATCGGCCCCAGCCATTTGCAGCGCACCGCCTTCGTCTACATCCGTCAGTCCAGCGCCAGCCAAGTCGAGCACAATCGCGAATCGACGCAGCGCCAGTACGCGCTCGCACAACGAGCCACCGCCCTCGGTTGGCCCGCGCAGCAGGTCAGCGTGGTCGACGAGGATCTGGGCCTCTCGGGCGCCAGCGCCGCGCACCGTGGCGGGTTCGCCCGCATGACCGCCGAAGTCGCGCTCGGGCACGTCGGCATTATTCTCGGATTGGAGGTCTCCCGCCTGGCGCGCAATAATTCCGACTGGTACCGCCTGCTGGACCTGTGCAGCATGACCGATACGCTCATCGGCGATGCTGACGGCGTGTATAACCCGGCGCTGTTCAACGACCGCCTGTTGCTCGGCCTGAAGGGCACCATGAGCGAAGCCGAACTGCACATCCTACGCGCGCGTCTGGACGGCGGCATCCGCAACAAGGCTGCCCGCGGCGAGTTGCGCCGCGGCCTGCCCACCGGACTGGTGTGGGGTGAGGCCGACGGCGAAGTCAGGCTGCATCCGGATGAAGCCGTCGTCGGTGCGCTGCGCACCGTGTTCGAGCGTTTTAGCGAGCTCGGCTCTGCCCGCCGCGTCTGGCTGTGGTTCCGCGCCGAGAATCTGTCATTCCCGCTGCAGCTCAATCACACCGCGCAGATCCGCTGGGTCGCCCCGACCTATACCGCCATCTACAATGTCCTCACCAATCCGGTTTATGCTGGCGCCTACTGCTACGGCAAGACCCGGCAAGAGCGCTACGTCGATGAACATGGCGTGCTCAAGACCCGATTGCGCCGGCTGCCCCAGTCGCAATGGGCCGTGCTCATCCGGGACCACCACGAAGGATATCTCGATTGGATGACCTATGAAGCCAATCAAATGCGCCTGGGGGCCAATACCAAGCCCCGGCCTCATCAGGTCGGAGGCGCTGTGAGAGAAGGCGCCGCCTTGCTGCAAGGCCTGGCCTGCTGTGGTCACTGCGGTCGGCGACTCAAGACGCACTATCGCGGAACCAATCAGACGCCCGGGTACCATTGCTCCAACAAAGGAATCGAGAATGGCCGCGGCGTCTTCTGCCTCAATGTTGGGGGCCTGCAAATCGATGCCGCCGTTGCGCAGGCCTTTTTGCAAGCCGTGGAGCCGGCCGGCATCGCTGCAGCCGTGCGTGCGGCCGAACACCTCGAGGCCGATCACGACGCCGCGCTTGCACAGTGGCGACTGAACGTTGAACGAGCCCACTACGAGGCACAGCGCGCCGAACGGCGGTACCACGCCGTCGACCCCGAGAACCGCCTGGTGGCACGCGGTCTCGAAGCGCAGTGGGAGCAGCAGTTGCGTGAGCTCGAACAGGCTCAGGCAGAACTTGCTCGGCGTGAACAGCTTCGTCCATGCACGCTGAGCACTGAACAGCGCAAGGGTCTGCTTGCTATCGGTAAAGACCTCAAACAGTTGTGGGACGCACCGACCCTCACACTGCGCGACAGGAAGCAATTGCTTCGCACGCTGCTCGAGGAGGTGAGTATTACCGTCCATCGCGAAGAATTCCGGGCGCATCTGAAGCTGCGTTGGCGCGGCGGCAAGCTTACCGACTGCGAGGTCGCCTTGCCGCGCTCGCGGCCCGCGACCATTCGCACCGACGAAGACACAATTGCCCTGGTCCGCCGTCTAGCCGAGCACTATCCCGATGCCACCATCGCCGGCATCCTCAACACACAGGGCCGGGTAACAGCGCGCGGTCTGCGCTTTAACCAGAACCTCGTAGGCAACTTGCGGCGCCATTGGCATATCCCTTGTTTCGAGCGCCCCACAGCGCTTCCTGACGGCGAGTTGCTCAGCATCCGCCAGGCCGCACGCGTGTTGGGTACCGCGCCGTCCACACTACACCGTTGGGTCAACGACGGCTTTATCGCCGGCGAACAGACCACGCCCGGTGCGCCCTGGCGCATCCGCATCACCGATGCGCTGCGGCAGCAATTCGTCGCGCACAGCCCCGATGGCTACGTCGTCATGCAGGAAGCAACCAAGCTGCTCGGCGTGTCCCGCCAAACTGTGTTGCAGCGTGTAAAGCGCGGCGAACTCGATGCCGTCCTGGTGTGCCAGGGACGGCGAAAAGGCTTGCGCATCAAGGCTGTCAGCGAGCAACCCGACCTCTTCGAACACTCCTCATGAACCAAAGGGCATTCTCATGCGCGATCCAAGAACTTCTCCAGGTCGAGGTCTACAACCCATCTGCACCCCGCCTCGATATGACCCTGTGCCCGGGCTACCGCCTGGTGCGCCGAACGCCCCGGGCGGAAGCCATAGCTGGCATCCGAGAACGTCGGATCCCACTGCCGTTGCAGTACCTGCATGAGCGCCTGCTGGATGAATCGATCCCTCGCCGTCGGGACGGTCAGCGCGAACTACACAAGTGCTCAACGAGCATTTGGGATGGGCTGAGATCCGCCATCCGTTTCATCCGCTCCGGGGCCAACGCTTTCCGGTCCTGAAGACGCGCCGCGTGGCGGGCGCCGACACACTGCTGCTGGGTCATGTAGAGCGCGGCAGCTTCAGTATTGCCCGCGATTGGACCGACTGGGGCGCGCCTATCGTCGAAGACGATCGCGAGGTCCCTGCGTGTCGCTTCGATCTGGGCATGCTGCTGGAGCTGATTGCGCTGATCGACCAGCTTGCCGCTTCGTCCTCCAAGAAGTCATCCAAAGAATCCAAAGGAGCTTGATCAATGGATCACGTTCACCTACTATCAGACCAGTTTTTAACGTGGTCCGCCAATGCAAGATATTCCGTCGTCCACTCTACGCAAACGCCGCGCGCAATTGCTCAAGCAAATGCCGGCATTGGACACGCTCTTGCGAGGCTCGCTCATCGAACGCTACAAGCGCTGCGGCAAGCCTGGCTGCAAGTGCGCCGACGGCCCCGGTCATGGCCCCAAGTACTACTTATCGGTGAGTTTCCCCGGGCGCCGGCCGCAAATGGACTACGTGCCACAGGCCGATTACGCCGAAGTCTCCGAACACTTGACGAACTATCACCGGGTCCGCGAGATCATCGAGGAGATCTGCGAGATCAATCGCGAACTACTACGCCGCCGCGAGGCGCTCTGAGGGGCGTCGGTGAGCCAGGCACCGCTGTCGCTCACCATCTCCATCGATCCGCAATCAGCCGGCGTACTCATCGCCAACATGCTCGAGGCTTGGCTCACCGCCGAGTCCGCGCTGGAACCGAGTGAGGAGGCCGTCGATGAACACCAAGATCACCCCGCAACATCACAGCAAGCCGGCGTACATCTATATCCGCCAGTCGACGCTGGCTCAGGTACGGCATCATCAGGAGAGTACCGAGCGCCAGTATGCGTTGCGCGACAAAGCGCTGGCACTGGGTTGGCCGGACACGTCGATCCGGATCCTGGACCGGGACCTCGGTCAGTCGGGCGCCCAGATGACCGGCCGCCAGGACTTCAAGACGCTGGTGGCGGATGTCTCGATGGGGCAAGTGGGCGCCGTGTTTGCGCTGGAAGTCTCGCGCCTGGCGCGCTCGAATCTGGACTGGCATCGCCTGCTCGAGTTGTGTGCACTCACCCATACGCTCGTCATCGACGCCGATGGCTGCTACGATCCGGGCGACTTCAACGACGGTCTGCTGCTCGGTCTCAAAGGCACAATGGCACAGGCCGAACTTCACTTTTTGCGCGGGCGCCTCCAAGGCGGCAAGCTCAATAAGGCGCAGAAAGGTGAGTTGCGCTTTCCGCTGCCAGTTGGCTTGTGCTATGACGATGAGGGTCGCATCGTCCTCGATCCCGATGACGAGGTTCGCGGCGCCGTGCAACTGGTATTTCGTTTATTTGAACAGACCGGCAGTGCATACGCAGTCGTCAAGCGCTTTGCCGAAGATGGGCTGCGCTTTCCTAAGCGCGCATACGGCGGTGCCTGGGCAGGTCGACTCATCTGGGGGAGCCTGAGACACGAGCGCGTGCTCGGTTTGATCCGCAATCCCTCGTACGCGGGCATCTATGTCTTCGGCCGTTACCAGTATCGCCGACGCATCACGCCACAGGGAGAGGTCCATCAGCGCGTGCAGCCGGTACCCAAGGCGGACTGGCGCGTCCATCTGCCCGACCATCACGAAGGCTATATCACGCCGGAGGACTTCGAGCGCAATCAGGCGCGACTGGCGCGCAACCGAACCAATGGCGAAGGTTCCGTGCTCAGCGGTGCGGCGCGTGAAGGGTTGGCGCTGCTGCAGGGGATGCTGATCTGTGGCTGCTGTGGTCGGGCGCTGACCGTGCGGTACCAGGGTAACGGTGGCCTTTATCCGTTGTACCTGTGCAATGCGCGCCGCCGCCAGGGTCTGGCGACAACCGATTGCATGAGCGTGCGCAGCGACCTGCTCGACAACGCGATCGGCGAAGCAGCGCTCGCGGCCCTGCGGCCAGCGGAACTCGAACTGGCCATGAACGCCCTGAACGAACTCCAGCAGCGCGATCACGCCATCATGCGCCAATGGCATATGCGCATCGAACGCGCCGAGTATGAGGTCGCGCTTGCCGAGCGTCGCTACCAGGAATGCGATCCCGCCAACCGTCTGGTCGCGGGCACCCTCGAGCAGCGCTGGAATGACGCGATGCTTCGCCTCGAAGCCATCAAGACGGAAGCCGCCCAGTTCCAGAGCCAGAAGGCGCGCGTCGCCACGCCCGAACAGAAGGCCCAGATCCTCGCACTTGCCCGCAATCTGCCGCGCCTTTGGCGTGCCCCGGCGACCCTAGCGAAGGATCGCAAGCGCATGTTGCGACTACTCATCCGGGACATTACGGTCGAGAAGCTGCCCGCAACGAGACAGGTAGTCCTACATGTGCGTTGGCAGGGCGGCATCTGTACCGACACCACCGTGACTTTGCCCAAGCCGGTCACCGACGCGATGCGCTATCCCACTGCGACCGTCGAGCACGTGCGCAAACTTTCGCAACATCTGTCCGACCCACAAATCGTTGCGCACCTTAATCAGGAAGGCCTGCGCAGCCCAACTGGCAAATCGTTCACGCTCTCCATGGTCAAGTGGATCCGCTACCGGTACGGGATTGCGCCGACCAGCCTCAAGCGGACTGACGAACTCACGGTACAACAACTCGCTCACCGACTGGGCATCAGTCCACACGTCGTGTATTACTGGATTGAGCGCCAGGTGGTCCACGCTCGGAAGCTTGATGGACGGGGCCCGTGGTGGATCACCCTGGATCCTACCAAGGAACAACAACTGCGGGACTGGGTGCGCACTTCAGGGCATCTTCGGGGGCAACATTCCTACAATCAACTGTGAGAGGTGCATTATGAGATCACCGTCGGGATGCCCAGTGTCCTCACCCCGCCCGCAGGCTTGGGAATGTCCACCGCGCGCACCGCCTGCGGGAGATACTGACCGCTCAGCAAGGCCGCCTTGACGCTCGGCCAGTGCACCTTCAGCCAGTCCCGCAACGCCGTCACGTCCAGGGCATCCACCCCGGCCGCACCGCCATTGCCGACTACCCTCCGGTACGCCAGCCGCATGTTGCCCTTCTCGACCACCGCCTCCATCAGCGATGGCGCCCGCGCTTTCGTTTGCCCGACAGCCGCCGTGCGAGCCTCCGCACCCCCATCGGCCCCAGGCAGGTTCCGCCCGCCGTCCTCCGCTGTGGGCTGCACTCGTTCGTGCATTTGGGCTTCGTCGGTTCGCATCGAGGTCTGTCGTCCTAATTGCGCTCGTTCGTGTTCGGCCCTTCAGTGCCAACCGCGCACCTAATATGGCCTCTGCTAATGGAATGGACGCCCCCCCCGTCACGGCATCGCCTGTGCCAGAGTGGAGATTCCGTCTACGTCACCGCCCAAACCGAACAGGAGCGTCCACCATGCAGATTACGACAGTCGGTATCGACCTGGCCAAGAACGTCTTCCAGATTCATGGCGTCAACAAGCAAGGCAAGACTGCCTTGAAGAGACAGCTTAAGCGCGATCAGCTGATCGCCTTCTTCGCCAACCTACCTCCGTGCCTGATAGGTATGGAAGCTTGTGGCGGAGCCCACCACTGGGCGCGCAAGCTGCAGGCCCTTGGTCACACCGTCAAGCTGATGGCACCGCAGTTCGTGAAGCCCTACGTCAAGACCAACAAGAACGATGCGGCCGATGCCGAGGCGATCTGCGAAGCGGTCACGCGGCCAAACATGCGATTCGTGCCCCTTAAGAACGTTGAGCAGCAGGCCATGCTGGCGCTGCATCGGGCGCGCCAGGGCTTCGTCGGTGCACGCACCGCCCAGGCCAACCAGATCCGTGGACTCTTGGCCGAGTTCGGCCTCGTCGTGCCACAGGGATTAGCCCACGTCCTGGGCCGCGTGCGCGAACTCATCGAGGATGCCAGCAATGAGCTGCCAGGCAGCTTCCGACTGTTGATCGAGCGCCTGCTCGATCACCTCAAGGAACTCGATACCCAAGTCGGCGAGCTCGAGGCCCAGATCAAGGCATCGCACCGCCACAGCGAAGCAAGTCGCAAGCTCGAGAGGATCCCCGGCATCGGCCCGATTACAGCGAGCGCGCTCGTGGCTACGGTCGGGGACGCCAAGAACTTTAAGAACGGCCGGCAACTCGCGGCCTGGATGGGCCTCGTACCCGCCCAGTCGTCCAGCGGCGGCAAGACGACCCTACTCGGCATCAGCAAGCGTGGCGACACCTATCTGAGAACCTTGCTCATCCACGGGGCACGATCCGCAGTGAGGGCGTTTCAGAGCAAGCCCGATCAGCGCAGCAATCCCTGGCTGCAGAAGCTCCTGGGACGACGGAACCTCAACGTCGCTGCCGTCGCTCTGGCGAACAAGAACGCACGCATCGTCTGGGCGCTGCTTGCCGGCGGTCGGGAGTACAAATCAGGCTTCTCGTCAGCAACGGCTAGCACAGTCGCGTAGCGACGGCAGACCAATACGCATCCAACCAACCTGACCCCGGAGAACTTCCACACACCCCACAGATTGCTCAGGCAACACGCAGATTGATGGCAGGATAGGTCAGACCGTGGCCGGCACAACCCGCAGGAAGTCAGGGCACCTCGAGTGCGCTCTGCTGATAGAGGAGCCGGCCAGCAAATTCCATCAGGGACCAGCGGGCATGTGCCCGATCGAAGTCCGGATACATGGCTGCAATCTCCTTCCCCCACCGTCGACGATGCGCGAAGCTTGGCAAACCGGGGGCGTCCATACATGACTTCTGCACCGCCATCCCCACGCCTCTCGACGTCGGTAGCACTGTGGCAGCGGTGCAGATCTCCCCGGGTATGACGCACCCACCTTCACGCTTATGCCTGTCGGATCTACGCCGCACCATTCCGTGCAAGTATTGGGCTTTGGCAATCATGGCTGCCTCACCCTGATACGGCGCCTCATCCGCTTCCTGTTCGTCAGGCCAGCGCTTTGCTTCCGGCTTCCTTCAGACCCCCAGTCGCCCGGGGAACCCTTGCCTTCCGCTAACACTTCCCCTTGCCGGGTGTGTAGGGGACTTTCACCCCCAAGTGAGTGCGCCCTGCCGGGCGCACCATGGAAAGGAGGCAGGACACAGTGTCCTGCCTCCCCCTCAAGCGCGTGTCCCCCCCCGGCACAGACGCGCGCCCCCAATGCAACCGGCTTATTTTTTGATGCAGGCGACGTTGACGGCGAGGCCTCCCCCAATCCGTGGCCCAAGCGGCGACCCCCGTTGCCAACTTAAGGGTGTAGGCGCATCCCTGTGGCGTCTACACCCTCTTTCTTTGCCCTCAGACCAAACGACCTGTACGCAGTCGTTCGCCATGCCAGGTTCCATGGGGAACAGAAAGGCGGCAGGACAATGTGTCCTGCCGCCGCTCAACCGCGCGTCTGCCCCCCCGGTACAGACGCGCGACGCCATCCAACCTGCCTACTTGATGCAGGCGAGGTTCACGGCGAGGCCTCCCCAATCGGTGGCCTGGTTGTTGTCGACCTGCACCTGCAGCTTGTCGTTGTGGTTGACGGTTCCGGACGGCACCTCCTCACTGCAGTTCTGCTGGCCGTTGGTGATCTTGCAGCTCAGATCGTTGAGGGGCGTGATGGTCGCTGAAGCGCCGGACCCCGTCACCTTGTGCACCGAAATGTCCAGCGTTCCCTGCACCTTGCCGAGTGTGCTGGCAGTGAGCGTGACACGGGTGCAATCGTAGGGGATCACGACACCGAAGTCCGTCGGCAACGGAACCGCCCCGCCGGCGCCGGTCATGGCATAGCGGCCGCGGCTGAGCGTGTCTGGCACGTTGAAGTTACCGTTGTAGACGGTGCCTGTCCCTGCGGTCACGCCCGAGGTCGGCCACTTGCCGCCCGCCTTGGGACCGTACAGCGTCGAGGTCGTGGTGTCGAAATAGAAGTCGCCATCGACGCCGATATCGTCGGTCGGCGCACCGCTGCCGTACAGGATGTGACCGCCATTGCCGACAGTGCCACCACCGGTGCCACCGGTGCCGCCGCCGCCGCCCGGCTGTGTGACCAGCGTGACCCCTGCCGGCCACACGTCATTGGCCTTGGGCCCGTACAGCGTCCAGGTGTTGGTGTCGAGGTAGTAGTCGCCGTTGTTGCCGATACTGTTGGCTGGCGCCCCCGCGCCCGTCAGGACGACGCCGCCGCCGGACCCGGTGCCGCCACCCATCTGGACGCCCGGCGGCCACGTGCCGTTTGCCTTGGGCCCGAACAGGGTCGAGGTGGAGGTATTGATGTAGTAGTCGCCATTGTTGCCGACGCTGTCGGTCGGATCGACCGAGCCGGACAGGATGGTGTTCCCGGCCGTGCCGGTATTGCCGGTACCCGCCACTGAAACCCCTGCTGGCCACACGCCGTTTGCCTTGGGCCCGAACAGCATCCAGGTCACGGTATTCAGGTAGAAGTCCCCGTCTTTACCGATCTCGGGCCCGGGATCGGTGGTACCCGACAGCATGGCGCTGCTGCTGGCCGCGGTCTGCGTTGTTGGCGTCGTGGGTGACGTTGGTGACGTTGGCGTTGACGTTGACGTTCCGGTGCCTGGTGCTGTGGTGGCGGCAGTGGTAGACGTCGAGTCGCCCCCGCCTCCCCCGCAACCTGCGACCGTGATGACGAGACAGGCGAGCGGCAAGGCCGCCAGCTTCATGTGGATGCGTTTCATGGATGGACCCCCTTTCCTTGGCTTTTTGAGCAAGTAAAATTCGACGGCTTTGCAGGCGCCATCGATGAGGTCAATCTAGCTGGCGGGATTGGAATGGAAAATCGGCTCTATGGACGAGGTCCGAATATGCCGCGCCGCTGGCGCTCAGGATAATGTCGGCGCGCACGGCATTAATCGCGTGGCGCTTTCTCGTCGGGGCTTGGGATTCCTGCAAAGCCTTGCAGGACAAGGCTTTGCCGACCATGGGGAGTGGTTTTTTGAGGGACCGGCAGGCACTGCGGCGACCGGTATCCAGCGCCCTCAAAAATGCTATCAATCCCCACGGGAGCGGGGTGCGGCGCGATAAACAGCTACTGAAAAAGTATTAGGCCAAAACGACCGGCAAAAGTATGTATAGAAAATGAAACGTCGTCGGGTGCGCCGGCACACGCGCGATTGAGCCGCGTATGCGGTTCCCGGCGAAACCCCACGTTGCAATGTTGTTCCGCCGCCGGATACTGACGCACCGCGGTCCAGCGCCAGCGCCCGGCAGCCGCGTTGCAACGGTCAGAGACCCAATGCATTCAGCCGGGGCGGCCGCCTGCAGCCGGGTTTCGAGGCGCTGTGTCGACTTTGCAACTGCGCCATCAGCTGCGCTGCAGAAAACCGATAACAGCATCCGCAAACTCGCCGGGCAGCTCCCAATTGGAAAGGTGAGCCGCATCGAGCGACAGGTAAGCCGCGCGAGGCATTGCGTCAGCCACGGCTCGCCCCTGCTCAGGCGTGGTTGCCGCATCCTGAAGACCGGCGATGACCAGGACTTCCGCATCGATAGCCGGCAGCAGCTCGCGCAGGTCCGCGTCCCGCACCGCCGCGCAGTTGGCGATGTAGCCCGGCACATCGGCCTGCTCAAGCATGGCGCGCACCGGAGCGACACGGGAGGGGTCGCCCGCCAGCCAGGCCGGCGTGAACCAGCGTGCCAGGACGCCTTCGACAATGGCAGCCATGCCGTTGTGCTGCGCGGTCTCGATGCGGGTGTTCCAGCCCGAGGCCGGCCCGATCAGCGCGGCGGTGTTTGCCAGCACGAAGCGGCCGAAGCGATCCGGGTGATGCCGCGCCAGCCACATGCCCGTCATGCCGCCCATCGACAGGCCGCAGAAGTGCGCGCGCTGCACGCCTGCATGGTCCATCACCGCCAGCACATCGGCGCCGAGTTCGGCCATGCCGAACGGCTGTGCGCTCACCGACGAGGCGCCATGGCCGCGCGTGTCGTAGCGCAGGACGCGGAAGTGCTGGCGCAGTGCGGGCATTTGCGGATCCCACATTGCCAGCGTGGTGCCGAGCGAGTTGGACATGACCAGCACCGGTGCATCGGCCGGGCCTTCGAGTTCGTAGTGGAGGCGCAGATCGCCGCGTGTTGCGATACTCATACGTTCGTGTTCCTTGAAAAAATGCCGAGGCGGCATGCATCGCTGCATGTCCGCCTCGGATAGACCATGGTGGCGCGGCGCCTGGCCGCGTCATCAGTCCGCGCGGATGCCGCGCGTGCGGATCAGCTCGCCCCACTTGGCGGTTTCGCGCGCCAGGTGATCGCGCAACGCCGCCGGCGTGCTGCCGATGGGTTCGGCGCCAATCGCCGCCAGCCGCTTCTGCACGTCAGGCTTGCGCAGCGCCTCGAGCATGGCGCGGTTCAGCCCTTCGATCGCGGCGGGCGGTGTGCGCGCCGGCACAAAGGCAGCGAACCAGGGCGACAGCTCATAGCCTGGCAGGCCCGACTCGGCCACGGTGGGCACATTGGGCAGCGCCGTCGAGCGCTTGCTGGTCGTTACCGCGATGGCGGTGAGCTTGCCGGAATCGATATGCGGCTTGGCCGAGGTAATGCTGTCGAACATATAGTCGACCTGGCCGCCAAGCAGGTCGGTCATGGCCGGGCCGCTGCCCTTGTAGGGAACGTGCAGCAGGTCGACGCCCGCCATGGAGGTGAACAGCTCGCCCGCCAGGTGGATCGAGGTGCCGTTGCCCGCGGACGCATAGGTGTACTTGCCCGGCCGCGCCTTGGCATTGGTCACCACCTCCGCCACCGTCTTCGCGGGCGTCTTCGCCTTGCTGGCCACCAGCACATTGGGTACCACCGCCAGCAGCGACACCGGGGCAAAGTCCTTCACCGGGTCGTAGCCGAGCTTGCCGTACAGGGCGGGATTCACCGCCATGCCGTTGGCGACGATGATCATGGTGTAGCCGTCGGCCGGCGCGCGCGCGACCAGTTCCGCGCCGATGTTGCCGCCGGCGCCGGGGCGGTTCTCCACCACGATGGCCTGGCCGAGCGTGCGCGACATGTCTTCACCCAGCGTGCGGGCGATATTGTCCATCGCGCCGCCGGCGGGGAACGGCACGATCCAGCGGATCGGGTGGTCGGGCCAGGCGGCATGGGCGGGCGCGCTGGCCGCGGCCAGGGCAAGCATCAGCGCGGCAGCGCCGGTGCGGGCGCCAGGTGTCGTCGATGGCCGCAGGAACAGCCGGTGCAGCAGGGATTTCATTGTCTCCGGTCCTTTCTTTTCATGTCGATCAGCGCGTTCAGCGTATCGACGACGGATGCTTCGCCAGCGGCGTGACCGCGAGCTTCATATACGGGAACAGCGGCAGGCCGGCCAGCAGCGTGTGCAGTTCGTCGTTGGATTCGACATCGAAGATGCTGTAGTTGGCGTATTCGCCCACCACGCGATAGAGCTGCTGCCACTTGCCCTGGCGCTGCAGGTCTTGCGCGTAGGCCTTCTCGCGCGCCTTGATCTCATCGGCCTGGGCCGCGGGCATGTCGTGCGGCAGGTTGACGTCCATCCGTACCAGATAAAGCATGAGGGTTCCTCCGATCGTGTTTGGGGGCGGGGTTGGGTCGATATTCAGCCTTGCTTGCGGCGATAGTGCGCAAGCTTGTCCTCGTCCAGCGCGAGCCCAAGGCCCGGCCCCTGCGGCAGGTGCAGCGCAAAATCCCGGTACTCCGGCCGCGCCGTGACGATATCGTCCTTGAGCAGCAGCGGCCCGAACAGTTCCGTGCCCCATGCGAGCTGCGGCAGCGTGCAGAAGCCGTGGGCGGCGGCGATGGTGCCGACGCTGCCTTCCAGCATGGTGCCGCCATAGAGCGCGATGCCGGCGGCATCGCCCACGGCCGCGGTGCGCAGCATGCCGAAGATGCCGCCGGACTTGGCGATCTTCAGCGCAAACACGTCGGCGCCGCCGATGCGCGCCAGCTCCATCGCGTCTTCCGGCCCGCACACCGCTTCGTCGGCCATGATCGGCACGACAAAGCGCGCGGCCAGCCGGGCCAGCGCGGCACGCTGTTCGCGCGGCGTGGGTTGTTCGATCAGGTCGATGCCGGCGGCTTCCAGCATGGCGATGCCGGTGGCGGCCTCGGCCTCGTTCCAGGCCTGGTTGACGTCCACGGTCACGCGGGCGCGATCGCCCAGCGCGCGCTTGATCGCGGCCACGTGGGCCACGTCGTCGCGCACGGCACGGCGGCCAATCTTGAGCTTGAAGGTGTTGTGGCGGCGCGCCTCCAGCAGTTGCTCGGCCTCTGCGATATCGCGGCCGGTATCGCCGCTGGCCAGGGTCCACAGCACCGGCAGCGTGTCGCGCACGGCGCCGCCCAGCAGCGTTACCAGCGGCACGCCCAGGCGCTTGCCCTGCGCATCCAGCAACGCGGTTTCCAGCGCCGACTTGGCGAAGCGGTTGCCGCGCGCGACCTTGTTCAGGCGCGCCATGGCCGCATGGACGTTGGCGGCGTCCTGGCCGACCAGCGCGGGGGCCAGGTAGGTGTCGATGGTGAGTTTGATGCCTTCGGGACTTTCGTCGCCGTAGGACAGTCCGCCGATGGTGGTGGCCTCGCCGATGCCTTCGATGCCGTCGCTGCACTGCAGCCGCACGATGACCAGCGTTTGCTGCTGCATGGTCGCCATGGCGAGCTGGTGTGCCCGGATGGTCGGCAGGTCGACCAGGATTGCCTCGACTGCCGTGATCGTCGCTTGGTTGCTCACTTTGATACCTTTTGGATGCAATTTGATATTGCAATGGAGTATGCGCCTTGACTTTACTGGAGTCCAAGACCGATGATGTCTGATCCCATACCCTATAGGTATGCATAAGGCCTGATATGGAACTCCGTCACCTACGCTATTTCCAGACCGTCGCCCAGGAGCTGAATGTGACGCGGGCGGCTTCTCTGCTGCATATGGCCCAGCCGCCACTGTCGCGCCAGATCCGCCAGTTCGAGGAAGAAATCGGCGTGGAGCTGTTCGACCGCGTCGGCCGCGGCCTGCGCCTGACCGAGGCCGGGCGCTTTCTGCTGGAGCAATCGCTGCAACTGACCCAGCGGCTGGAAGAAGCCATCGAGGGCACGCGCCGCATCGGCCGCAACGAGAAGCGCTGGTTCGGCATCGGCTTCGTGCCCTCGGTGCTGTATGGCTTTCTGCCGGAACTGATCCGCGAGCTGCGCGGCGCCGACAGCCAGGTGGAGGTGGGCCTGAGCGAGATGATCACGGTGCAGCAGGTGGCGGCGCTGAAGGCCGGGCGCATCGACCTGGGCTTTGGCCGCATTGCGCTGAACGATCCGGCCATCACGCAGCAGGTAGTGATGGCCGAGCCGCTGGTCGCCGCCCTGCCCGCAACGCAGCCGGTACCGCGCGACGGCTCGCTGACCGCCGAGACCCTGGCGCGCCACCCCTTCGTGCTCTACCCTGCCCGGCCGCGGCCCAGCTATGCCGACCATGTGCTGTCGCTGTTCCGCGCGCAGGGGTTGCAGCTACGCGTGGTACAGGAAGCCAACGAGCTGCAGACCGCGCTGGGGCTGGTGGCGGCGGGACTGGGCATCACGCTGGTGCCCGCCTCCGTACAGCGCCTGCACCGCGACGATGTGCGTTATTGCCCCATCGATGCCCCTGGCTTCGTCTCACCGGTGATCATGAGCCAGCGTGCGGGCGATACCTCGCCCTTCCTGGCGCGCGCGGTGGCATGGGTGCTGCAGCAGGGCCAGCCGGACGCGCTGGCATAGATCCCTACTCTTGCGTCGGCGGCAGGTAGGCGATGCCCGCCTCCTCGTACAGCCGATAGATCATTTCCTGCATGGCGCGCAGGTCGGCGGACTCGTCGAGCATGCGCATGCTCATGATGATGGGTGACACCAGGTTGGGATCGTCCAGTTCCACGTAGGTGACATCGTCGCGCTTGAGGCCATGCACGCTGCTAGGCACCACCGAGATCCCCTCGCCCGCCGCCACCAGGCCCAGCGCGATCTGCAGCTCGCGCACTTCCTGGATGCGCCGCGGCTTGAGCGCGCGGTCGTGGAAGGCGGCCAGCACCTGGTCCGCATAGCTGGGCCGCGGCGCCTTGGGGAAGATGATCAGCGTCTCGCCGACCAGCTCATGCAGCGACAGCTCCTGCCGCCCCTCGCCCAGCGGGTGGCCGACCGGCAGCGCCACGATCATGCGTTCCTCGCGCAGCACCACGCGCCGCACGGCCGGGTCTTCATGGCGGATGCGCCCGAAGCCCACGTCGATGCGGCCCTCCTTCAGCGCCTTGATCTGGTCCATGGTGGACATCTCGTGCAGGCTCAGCTCGATGTCGCTGTGCTCGCTGCGAAAGCGCCGGATGATCCTGGGCAGCATCCCGTAAAGCGTGGAGCCGACAAAGCCGACCTGCATCTTGCGCTCGATCTGGCCGACGCGGCGGGTCATGGCTTCGAGCTCCGCGGTCTGCGCCAGGACCCGCAGCGCGTGCGTGTAGAAGAAGCGGCCGGTGTCGGTCAGCCTGAGCGGGCGCGACTGGCGCTCGAACAGCTGGACGCCCAGATCCTCCTCGAGTTGCTGGATCTGTCGGGACAACGGCGGCTGGGCGATATGCAGCCGCTCGGCGGCGCGGGTGAAGTTGCGTTCCTCCGCGACCGCGACGAAGTAACGCAGATGACGCAATTCCACGACTATACCTTCCGGGTATCAAAGGAATACTAAATCGGTGTTGGACGCTGGAAATCGGCCTCAACTATGCTCCGTCACAAGCCAGACAGCAAGCTTGATACCAAAAAAGCATTGTCTGATCGATTGCGATCCCCACGAACACGAGACTGGAGACATCTATGACCCACGCAGAAATCGAGGCCCTGGTAAACAACTTCATCGTCGCGACCGCCCGGCCCGGCGAGGCCGATGCGCGCGTACAGCAGGTGGTGGTGCGCCTGACGACCGACCTGTTCAAGGCCATCGAAGACCTGGACCTGAGCCCGAGCGAAGTCTGGAAGGGCATTGAGTACTTTGCCGAGGCCGGCGCCAGCCAGGAGCTCGGCCTGCTCGCCGCCGGCCTGGGGCTGGAGCGCTTCCTGGATATCCGCGCCGACGAGGCCGAAGCCCGCGCGGGCCTGGCCGGCGGCACGCCGCGCACCATCGAAGGCCCGCTGTACGTGGCCGGTGCGCCCGAAAGCACCGGCTTTGCCCGCCTGGACGATGGCAGCGAAGACGGCAAGGGCGAAATCCTGTTCATGCAGGGCACGGTCTATGGCACCGACGGCAAGCCGCTGGCCGGTGCGCGCGTGGAAGTCTGGCACGCCAACCTGCTGGGCAACTATTCCTTCTTCGACACCACGCAGTCGCACTTCAACCTGCGCCGCACCATCGTCAGCGATGCCAACGGCCGCTACCAGTTCCGCAGCACCGTGCCGATGGGCTATGGCTGCCCGCCGCAAGGCACCACACAGCGCCTGCTGGACCTGCTGGCCCGCCATGGCCGCCGCCCCGCGCATATCCACTTCTTCGTCTCGGCCCCCGGCCACCGCAAGCTGACCACGCAGATCAATATCGACGGCGACGAATACCTGTGGGACGACTTCGCCTTCGCCAGCCGCGAAGGCCTGGTGCCGGCAGTCACGCGCGTTGCCGATGCCGCCGAACTCGACAAGCATGGCGTGGACCGGCCGTTCGCCTCGATCGACTTCGACTTCCGGCTGCTGCCGGAGACCGCCGGCGCCCCCGCCGCCGAAGTGGAACGCCAGCGCGCCGCTGCCTGATTTTCCCCACCGCTGGGCCGCCCCGGATGGGGCGCCCATAGCAGGCCGGGCGGCGCGCCGCCACGGCAACCAAGACCCACGGCAGGAGACAACTCCATGATCCCTATCTATCCGGATAAGGGCGCGGCCCCCGCTCGCCCCGCAGCCACCGAGCCCCTGGACCTCGATGCCTTCCTGGTGGAAGACAAGGTCCGCGGCGACTACCGCCTGCATCGCCGCGCCTTTACCGACGAAGCGCTGTTCGAACTGGAGATGAAGCACATCTTCGAAGGCAACTGGATCTACCTGGCCCACGAGAGCCAGATCCCCAGCAACAACGACTACTACACCACGCATATCGGCCGCCAGCCGGTGGTGATCGCGCGTAACCGCCAGGGCGAGCTGAACGCTTTCATCAATGCCTGCAGCCACCGCGGCGCCATGCTGTGCCGGCACAAGCGCGGCAACAAGGCCACCTACACCTGCCCCTTCCATGGCTGGACCTTCAACAACAGCGGCAAGCTGCTGAAGGTGAAAGACCCCGAGCAGGCGGGCTACCCGGACTGCTTCAATAAGGAAGGCTCGCACGACCTGAAGAAGGTGGCGCGCTTCGAGAACTATCGCGGCTTCCTGTTCGGCAGCCTGAATCCCGATGTGCTGCCGCTGAAGGACTTTCTCGGTGAAGCCGCGCGCATCATCGACATGATCGTCGACCAGTCCGCCGACGGCCTGGAAGTGCTGCGCGGCTCGTCGACCTATACCTTCGAAGGCAACTGGAAGCTGCAGGCGGAGAACGGCGCCGACGGCTACCACGTGTCCGCGGTGCATTGGAACTACGCAGCGACCACCAACCACCGGAAGCTGAAGAACGAGCAGGAAGACAAGATCCGCGCGATGGACGCCGGCAAGTGGGGCCGGCAAGGCGGCGGCTTCTATGCCTTCGACCATGGCCACATGCTGCTGTGGACGCGCTGGGCCAACCCGGAAGACCGGCCCAACTTCAGCCGCCGCGATGAATTCGCCGAGCGCTGCGGCGCCGAGACCGCGGACTGGATGATCCAGAACTCGCGCAACCTGTGCCTGTATCCCAACGTCTACCTGATGGACCAGTTCGGCTCGCAGATCCGCCTGCTGCGGCCGCTCTCCGTCGACAAGACCGAAGTCACCATCTATTGCATCGCGCCCAAGGGCGAGTCCGACGAAGCCCGCGCGCGCCGCATCCGCCAGTATGAGGACTTCTTCAATGTGAGCGGCATGGCCACGCCGGACGACCTGGAAGAATTCCGCGCCTGCCAGCAGGGCTATGCCGGCCAGGCGCTGCCGTGGAACGACATGTGCCGCGGCGCCAGCCACTGGATCGACGGCGCCGACGAAGCCGCGCAGCGCATCGGCCTGAAGCCGGTCATGAGCGGCGTGCGCACCGAGGATGAAGGCCTGTACACCGTGCAGCATCGCTACTGGCTGGACGTGATGAAGCAGGCCGTGGCCGCCGAAGCAGGGAGCGAGGCATGAGCACCATCGACAGCAAAGTGAACCTCGCCGATATCCAGGCGTTCCTCTACAAGGAATGCCGCCTGCTGGACGACGAGCAGTGGGACGAATGGGTGGCCTGCTATCACCCCGACGCACAGTTCTGGATGCCGTGCTGGGACGACGACGGCAAGCTCGTCACCGATCCCCAGCGCGAGATCTCCCTGATCTACTACCCCAGCCGGCAAGGACTGGAAGACCGCGTGTTCCGCATCAAGACCGAGCGCTCCAGCGCCACCACGCCCGACACGCGCACCAGCCACAACCTCAGCAACCTGGAACTGCTTGGCGTGGACGGCGATACCTGCACGGTGCGCTTCAACTGGCACACGCTGAGCCATCGCTACCAGGCCAACTACAGCTACTTCGGTATGTCGCGCTACAAGCTCGACCTGTCGGGCGAGCAGCCGCGCATCCTGGACAAGTATGTGGTCCTGAAAAACGACTACATCAACCAGGTCATCGACATCTACCACATCTGAACCGGGCGGGAGGACAAGGCCATGGAATACACGATCGCCCTGCAATTCGAAGATGGCGTGACCCGCTTCATCACCTGCAGCGAGCACGAGACGCTCTCGGACGCCGCCTATCGCCAGCAGATCAACATCCCGCTGGACTGCCGCGACGGCGCCTGCGGCACCTGCCGCGGGCTGTGCGAGTCCGGATCGTACGACCTGCCGGAATCGAGCTACATCGAAGACGCGCTGACCGCCGAGGAGGCCGCGCAGGGCTACGTGCTGGCGTGCCAGACGCGCCCGCGCTCCGACTGCGTGATCCGCGTGCCCGCCTCATCGAGCGCCTGCAAGACCGGCGTGAGCACGTGGCACGGCGCCATCGCCGAGGTGACGCAGCTGTCGGACTCGACCATTGGCTTCTCGATCGAGCTCGAGAATGCGCGCGGCATCGACTTTCTCGCCGGCCAGTACGTCAACGTCGGCATCCCGGGCAGCGATGCGACGCGCTCATACTCGTTCAGCTCGCCCCCCGGCAAGGCCCGCACGGACTTTGTCGTGCGCAATGTGCCGGACGGGCGCATGAGCACTTACCTGACCAGCGCCGCACAGCCGGGCCAGCGCATTTCGTTCTCGGGGCCCTATGGCAGTTTCTACCTGCGTCCCGTGACCCGGCCGGTATTGATGCTGGCAGGTGGCACCGGCATCGCACCGTTCCTGTCGATGCTGGACGTGCTGGCCGAGTCCGGCAGCACGCAGCCTGTGCGCATGGTGTACGGCGTGACTAACGACATCGATCTCGTCGCGCTGGCACAGCTCGATGCCGCGCGCGAGTCCGTGCCGGGATTCGAGTACCGCACCTGCGTTGCCGATCCCGCCAGCGCGAATCCGCGCAAGGGCTACGTGACCGCGCACGTGGATGACGCCTGGCTCAATGGCGGCGATGTCGACGTCTACCTGTGCGGCCCGGTCGCGATGGTCGAGGCCGTGCGCACCTGGCTGCAGCAGGCCGGGATCGAGCCCGCGGGCTTCTACTACGAAAAATTCTCGGCGAGCAACGCGGCCTGACGGCAAGGAGCAAGCATGCAAGCAAGGGACCGCAATGCCCGCTTCGCGGACAAGGTCGTGGTCGTGACCGGCGCCGCGCAGGGCATCGGGCGCGGCGTGGCACTGGCCGTGGCGGCCGAGGGGGCGTCGGTGGTGCTGGTGGACCGCGCTGAACTCGTGCACGAGGTCGCCGGCGAGATCGCCGCCGGTGGCGGCAAGGTCGTCGCCGTGACCGCGGACCTGGAAACCTATGCGGGCGCGTCCGAGATGGCGCAGGCCGCGCTGGACGCGTGGGGCCGCATCGACGTGCTGGTCAACAACGTCGGCGGCACCATCTGGGCCAAGCCCTATCAGCATTACGAGGAAGACCAGATCGAGGCGGAGATCCGGCGCTCGCTGTTTCCCACGCTGTGGTGTTGCCGCGCGGTGCTGCCCGGCATGGTCGAGCGGCGCCACGGCGTGATCGTCAACGTGTCGTCGATCGCCACGCGCAGCATCCACCGCGTGCCCTACGCGGCGGCCAAGGGCGGCGTCAACGCGCTGACCGCGAGTCTGGCATTCGAGCATGCGGCCGAAGGCATCCGCGTCAACGCGGTGGCCACCGGCGGCACTGAGGCGCCGCCGCGCCGCATCCCTCGCAACGCGGCGCCCCAGTCGGCGCAGGAGGCGTCCTGGTACCAGGCCATCGTCGATCAGACCGTGGCGTCGAGCCTGATGCGCCGTTACGGCACGATCGACGAGCAGGTCGGCGCGATCCTGTTCCTGGCGTCGGACGAGGCCTCGTACCTCACCGGAACCGTAATGCCCGTGGGCGGTGGCGATCAGGGCTGAGCCGCTGTCGCTTATGTCGACGGGTCCGGCAGCCGCGGCACGAAGCGGTTGTGCACGATCTCGCCATTCCGGGCAATCAGGATGGTCGCCTCGGGAATCTCCTCCCACACGCCCTGTACCTCGATCAGCGGCTCGGACAGCACCAGGAAGGCATTGTCGCCGGCGGCGATGATGCGCGGGTCGTCCGGGTAGAGTGCGCGCAACTGCCGGAACGAGGTGCTGTGGAACAGCGTGCGCGAGTCCGCCTCGCTCGAGTAACGCACCGCCACGACCTGCTGGCCATCGGTGACGCAGACGGTCATGTTGAGCGGAAACTGCACGTCATAGCGGTGGCCGACGTCCTCGATCAGCCCGGCCATCTGCTCCAGCGCGCCGCGCGGGTCGCGCTCCAGGCCGAAGGTCAGGGCCAGGAAGAACATCACCTCGGAATCGGTCGATCCCTCGATCCAGCGGAACAGGTGCGGCGCCACGGCCATCATCAGGTCGCGCCGCACGAGCGGGTATTCGCGGATCAGGCCGTTATGAACGAACAGCCAGCGGCCAAAGCGGAACGGATGGCAGTTAGTCTCCTGTGTCGGCGTGCCGGTGGCCGCGCGCACATGGGCGAGGAACAGCGGCGCCCGCACCGCCCGCGCCGTCTCGCGCAGGTTGGTGTCGCTCCAGGCCGGGTGCAGGCAGCGGTAGCGGAACGGCACCTCCGAGTGCCGTCCGTACCAGCCGACGCCAAACCCGTCGCCATTGGTGGTGGTATGACCCAGCCGCGAATTCAGGCTCTGGTCGATCAGCGAGTGTTCCGGCTGGAACAGCACCGCTTCCAGCGGAACGGATTTACCCGAATAGGCCAGCCAGCGGCACATGATGCTCCCTCCTCCTCGACAAGTGCGGCCCGGTGCCTTCCGGCCCACACTCCAGTTGTAGGGCGGCAACGCGAGAACCGCAAAGTGCGCGGAGGCCATGGCTAAAAAGAGTTCCAAGCAGCACTTTTTAGCTCCTTGTGGCTCGCCAGGGCGAACCTGCGACACCTCAATTCCTCCTACCTTGGTTCATGCGGTTGCACCCAATAAAATGAAGTTGCGCCTTGGAAAGCGGCTTTGGTTTCTGCCGCATCAAAGGAGGATGTCATGGAACTTCATATGCAATCGCATCGCTACGCGCACCGGTGGCCGGACTGGCGTGCGGCGGCGCTGGCAGGCATCGTCGCGGGGGTGGTATTCCTCGTGCTCGATCTGCTTGCCGCTATGTTGATGGGGGTCAGCATCTGGAAGCCGCTGACCATGATCGCCGCCATCATGCTGGGCCCTGATGTGCTGGCGCAACCCGCCACCTTCACGATGAGCGTGCTGGTAGCGGCCGTGGTGGTTCACTTCGTGCTCTCTGTCGTGTTCGCGCTGATTCTGGCAACGATCATGGCGCCCTTCCGTTTCGATTCGAGCGTCGGTATGGCCTCGCTGGTGGGAGCGGTGTTCGGTCTGGTCTTGTACCTGGTCAATTTCCACGGAATGACCGCGGTCTTCCCATGGTTTGCTGAAGCGCGAGGCTGGGTGACCGCCATTGCCCACATCGTGTTCGGCCTGGTCGCGGCCGACTCGTACCTGAAACTGGAGCGGCACGTAGATGAGCCCGCCGGCGGAGCTGGCGTCTCGACCGGTGCCTAGGCAAAGGAGCCTGGAAACGAGCAGTGGGCGCGTGAGCAATGCAGACCGTCGGCTATCCCTATAAGCCCGTGCCTGAACGGGGCACCTTGACGTGCTTCCTGCTGGCCCTGCTCATGCACCTGCTGCTGGGCACCCTGCTCTATTACGGCGTGCGTTGGCGCAGCGCGGTGCCGGAGGGTGTCACGGCCGAACTGTGGGAGCCTATCCCGGAAATCGCAACGTCAGAGCCGGCAACCACGCCGGTGCCAAGCGTGAAGCCGGTCGAAGAGGAAGAAGCTGACATCTCGCTGCAGGAAAAGCAGCGCAAGGCCGAGCGTGCCGCGCGCGAGGAAGCACAAGCGCGGCAGCGCGAGACTCAGGCCCGTGCCGAAGCGGCCCGCAAGGAGGCGCAGCGCAAGGCGATGGAAGCGCAGCGCCAGGCGGAAGCGCAGCGCCAGGCCAACAATGCCCAGCGCCATGGCGAACTGGCGCGGTTGCAGGCGCAGGCGGCGGGCAGTGCCGGCGCCGGGGCCGGCACCGGCTCCGCCGCGAAGGCTTCGTCCCGCTATGCCGAGCGGGTCCGGCAGCGGGTCAAGCCGAACATCATTTTCAACGAAGAAGTCAGCGGCAATCCGGCGGCGGTGGTGGCCGTGCACATGGCGCCGGACGGCTCGCTGCTGTCGACAAGGCTCGCCAAGTCCAGCGGCAATGCGGCCTGGGACAGCGCCGTGCTGCGCGCGGTGTCGCGATCCGACCCGCTGCCGCGCGACGAAAACGGCGTCGCGCCGGCCAACATCAACATTACCTTCTGGCCCAAGGACCTGGGCGGCTCGTAGCGCGGCTTATCGCACCGCCCTATTGGACCTGAAGCTGTAAAATGAGCGCGCGCGTTTCCGCGGCGCAATATCGACCCGCACACGAAGTACACCAGCGCCCGACAGGGGAAACTGAGTGAATTGCCATATGAATCGCAGAGAAGCCCTACGCGCGTGCGTGTATGCCGGCCTGATGGGCATGATGGGATCCACGTTTGCATCCAGGCAATCGCCCCGCGTGGTGTTCCTTAACCCTGGCGAGGCAGTTCTGCGCGGCACGGGGCAGCATTGGCAACTGGTCTCCAAATTCATGCACATGGCCGCAACGACATTCGATATGCGGCTAGAGGTTCTTTACGCGGAGCGTGATCATTTGCTCATGCAACGCCAGGCCGAGGAAATCGCTCAACGTAGCGACCCGCCAGACTACGTGGTGATGGTCAACGAGAAGATGGCCGCGCAGCAGATGCTTAAGACGCTGGCACGATCGCCGGCGAAGGTGTTGGTCATCCACAACGACCTCACGCCCGACCAGCGCCGCCAGATCGGAAATGAACGAGAACAATTGCCGAACTGGATCGGCACGCTGACCGCAAACGCCGAGCGCGGCGCCTACCGCTTGATGCAATATCTTTATCAACGGCTTGGCCAGCGCGAGGCGCAGGTGATTGGCATTACGGGAGACCCCAATACGCCTGTCTCGCTGGAGCGAGCCGCTGGCGTCGCTGCGTTTCTGGCTCAGACCCCGAATGCGCGCATCCGTCAACTGGTCTTTAGCGACTGGAGCTACGCCGATAGCAATCAGAAGGCTCGCGTACTGCTCGCCCGGTACCCCGAAACCACTGTGATCTGGGCCGCGAATGATGTCATGGCGCTGGGCGCAATGGATGCTGTCAAGGCACGCAACGCTCGCGTTCTGGTGGGCGGCGTGGGCGCATTACGGGAGACGCTTGCGAGTGTGGCTGACGGAAGCATGGCGGCCGTGGTAGCGGGAGACTATTTTATCGGTGCCTGGGCCATGGTACTGCTGCACGACTACCATCAGGGCAAGGACTTTGCCACGACCGGAGGCGCTCGCCTGAAGCTCGACTTTCTGAGCGTCATTCACCGTGAGAACGCCGCCCGATACGCCGATGTCGTTTTCAGGCGCGGTGAGACTCTCGATTTCGGGCGTTACTCAAAGCACCGGCATCCAAGTCCTGGCGCCTACGATTTCAATCTGGAACATCTCTTGAAAACCACGACCAAAGTCTCGTGATGCATCTGTCGCCACGGCCTGCCCTGGGCTCGCTCAGTCTGCACACCAAACTGATGCTCGCGCTTGTCGTGCTGGTCGCGACCGTCGCCGGCACCTCCGCATATATCCTGGTCGAACACGAGCGGAACCGCCGGCTTGTCGAACTGCAGGAGCGCGCCACCAGAATTGCTGACTTGTTCAGCCGCTCACTGGCTCTGCCCTTGTGGAACATCGATCGGGGCGCGATCGAGAGCCAGCTT
The DNA here is from genome assembly GCA_050987995.1 of Ralstonia pickettii. Classification (GTDB taxonomy): domain Bacteria; phylum Pseudomonadota; class Gammaproteobacteria; order Burkholderiales; family Burkholderiaceae; genus Cupriavidus; species Cupriavidus pickettii_B. The sequence goes on along the minus strand of CP158803.1, from coordinate 2,044,994 downwards.
GCCGCGCTTTCGCCGAATCCCGAGGTCGCCGAATTCACCGTTACGGCCGTGGGCTACGGAACGGTGTCCACTGTGAAACGCAAGTTGGACCCTGGTGATGCCGTGGTGCGTATCAGACCGATTGAATACGGCCCGCCTGGCAACGCGCCGAGGGAAAAGATTGGTGAGATCCGCGTCGTCCTGACGAAGGCGGTAGCTCAACAGGCAATCAGCGGCGCCCGTCGGGCCATTTTTGCCGTCATGACGGCCGTCGTTGCTGTGCTCTATGCCGCGACCTTCCTGCTGCTGAAACGGATGGTGCGCAGCCCGATCAATCGCCTTGAAGAAATGGTTGATCGGATCGCCGGGGGGGACCTTTATGCTACCTGCCCCGTGGAATCCGGCGATGAGCTGGGCCGGCTCGCCATGCGCGTCAATGTCATGGCAGAGCGCCTGCGCGAATCGACGCTGCGCCTGCGCGACAGTGAAAGGAAATATCGCGGCATTGTTGAGAATGCGGTTGAGGGTATTTTCCTGCTCGATCAGAAGGGGCAACTGAGCGAGGCCAATCCCGCGATGGCGCAACTGCTTGGATATGGCAGCGCGATCGACCTGATTGCGACAGCGGAGAACGATCCGGGCAAAAGACCGTTTTCTCCGACGCAGACTGAGGCTCTGTTTGAGATCCTGCGCGCGAAGGGTGAAATTCTCGGGCTCGAACTGCAATTAAGTCGCCTTGACAGCACTCCCATCTGGGTTCAACTGAATGCGCGTGGCCTGACCGAAGACGATGGCAGCTTGCACCTTCTTGAAGGCTTGCTGACCGATGTGACCGCGCGCAAGCACGCCGTGGAGGATCTGAGGCTGCAGCGTGATCAGCTTGAACTGGAAGTCAGCGAGCGCAAGCGGACCGAGCTCGAACTGCTGGCATCGCGCGAACGGCTCCAGCAACTGTCCGCGCATCAGGAAGCGATCAGAGAGGAGGACAGAAAGCACATCGCGATGGAAATTCACGATGAGCTTGGCCAGCTGCTGACTGCGCTAAAAATGGACGTGTCGTTACTGAGAATGCAATTGCCGGCCGGGTCGGCTGCGCTGCAAAAGGCCGATGAGATGCGCGACCTGGTCGAGAAAACCATACAGATCGTGCGCAACGTGGCCAGCCACCTGCGACCGACGGCACTGAATTATGGCCTCGCCTCCGCACTGGAATGGCTCACTGCGGATTTCAGCCGTCATTCCCAGATCCCCTGCCACTTCGATGCCAAGGGTCCCGAACCGAGTCTGCCGGACCCGCGCGCGACAGCGATTTTTCGTATCGTGCAGGAATCGCTGACCAATATCGCCCGCCATGCCAACGCATCGCGTGTGGATGTCACGCTGGCCAACACCGAAGCGGGTATCGAGTTGACCGTCAGCGACGACGGACAGGGCTTCGACATCGTTGCCGCGCGGGCTGGCCACTCGTACGGCCTTCAGGGCATGGCTGAGCGCGCCCGGCTGATCGATGCACAACTGGATATCGACAGCGAACCGGGCAGCGGTTCGGTCATACGTCTGCATATTCGGGATGATTCCATTACATACCAGTGATCATCTCGAGCCTTGGCAGCTTCGGGATTCAAGCCTTCCCGGTGGGCGTCAGTAAAGCCCGCCGAAGCTCACTCCTCAGGAATCAAGAACCTGTTCGGATTCTTTCCGAGCCACGCCGGTGCCCGACCGCGACCTGACCAGGTCTTGCCGGTTTTGGGATCCCGATACTTCGGAGGCAGTTCGGATTTTGGCTTAGCGGCCGCGCTGCCGGCCGGACGGCCGCGACGGCGCTTGGTGATGTCGTCGATGGTCAGGTCATACTCAGCCATCCAGGTTTGAATCCGCTCGATCACGCCGGCGACTTCGCTGGCACGCGCCTCGTCCAGTTGCGCCTCGAGTGCTTTCTTTTGTGCAATGAGTTCTTTGTATGAAGGCATGCTGTGTCTTCCTTTCAGTAACGAACGTGGAAATTCATAATAGCTTTATACACTACTCGTCTGCCCAACAGAAGTTAATATCTTCACCAGGCTTGCACTGAAACCCTAATGAGTAATGGACCTGAAGCGCCTGATCGACAATTATCTGGACGTTATGAGATCAATGCGCGGACAGGTCGGCAATTGTGTCCAGGCTGACATGGCTCATTCGATCCCCAGCTACACGACGAGACGCCCCTGGCTCTCCGCCACGGTGATGGTCGCTTCCATTCCGGCAGTGAATCTCAGATAGTCTGCTTCCATGCCGTCGGAAAAGATGACTCCGTTCTCTGGCATCTGCGAGCGCAGCCTCAGCGGTTGCCGGGGGCTGATACTTCCGAACACAAGCTCCGCTGATGACGCGCGGCTCGGAAACGGTTCTCGTACCGTGAAGGTCAGTTGCGGACTGTCCCAGGGCTGGGGCTTGTAGGTGACATCATTGGTCACGGCGCGCATCGCCCGGGCCACGCCGAGGGAGCCTGTCACGATGCTCTTGAGCCAGGCCGTAGAGCCCAGGCCCGTGGAGACGATAATGCCGGAGGACGACTGCGATTCGCGCTGCTTGCCCAATTCGATCTCATACAAGGCAGAGGTATGCGTCCGGGGTCCGATGAACAGGTCGTTGACGGCGCGGAGCACTTGGCCGTCCGACAGGCGGGCCTGTGCCATCGTTACTACCCTGACGGGGCGGTAATCGCGCGCGACCTCTGGCAACAGCGTTCCCAGGTCTTGCGGCTCGAATGGCAATAAAACGCCTTCCCAGCGGTTCGGCTCCGGATTGAGGCCGATCAGGGGTTGGCCGTCCAGGTACTTCATCGAGTTCGCCACCAGCCCGTCCTGTCCGAGCGCCACGACGATATCGTCGGGCGCGAAGATAAAGTTCGGCAGGTAGCGCCGGTCGACCACCTGGTAACGACCCCAGGCCTCAAGCGTGCGCACAGTGATTTCCAGGCTGCGCGCATAGGAGGCGTTCTCCGCGAGGTAATCCGAGAAGTCGGCCCCAAGATGTTCGAGATAGAACTTTGCTTGCGCCAGCGTGTGGTGCTGAGCCATTAGCTCTTCGAGCCGCGTGCGACGCGTCACCAGCACGACTTTACGGCAGTCAGTCTTCATGTCGTCACCCTGGCATTCGCGCCCAGCAGGCCTTGAAGCAGTTCCGGCGAAACATTGAGCTGGCCAATGCGCTCGGCGCGTTCCGCGATGCCGCCAAAGGCCTGGGCGATCAGTTGGCCCGGCTGCATGCCGGCCGCGGCCAGCGCATTGACGATGCGGGGATCAGCCTTTTCCAGTGCCTGCATCACCACGGCCACTCTGTGCGCCTCCGACTCGGCCAGGGTGCGACTGTTGTGCGCCTGGCTGGCGACAAAGGCCTTGCGTTTCTCTTCCAGTTCGATGTCGGAGGCCATCTGCTCGCTGCGCAGATCGTTTTCCTTGCGCATCAGCGTGGCCTTGGCTTCCATCTGGGCTTCTCGGATCTGGCGCTTCTTCTGCTCAACAGCAATATCCGTATCCAGTTCGTTCTGGCGGATGGCACGCTCATTCTCCACCGCCGACATGCGGCGCAGGTAAATCGCGTCGTCAGCTAGCTTGAGGTTGGACTCGCGCGCCTCGGCCTCCAGTGCGCGTGCAATGTCGGGCGTTGGCTTTACCGCCATGACCGAGACCCCGAGGATCACCAGTCCGAGCGCAATCACTTCGGGCCGCGTGGCCAGCTCTTGCTGCGCGGTGCGGGCGATCAGCGCCGAAGAACGCAGCGCCTGTTTCAGCTCCAGCGCCTGCACCGCCTGCTGCACGATCACTTCGACCTGCATCGCCACCCGATCGCCCAGCCGCTTGGGGTCTTCCGAAACGTAGGACTGGCCATTGCGCGCGAGCGAGAAATCCATCATTCCCGCCGTGCGGCGCGGATCGCTGACGCGGTAGGTCACCTGGCCCTGCACGGTGACGCTCTGGAAGTCGGCCGTCACCAACTCAAGGATGAAGGGGCGGTCCTGGCTGGCAATCGGCACGGCCACCAACGTGGTGGTCGGGGCGTAGTAGTAGAAGGACAGCCCCGATCCTTCGCGCACCACCTTCCCGGCGCGGAATTGCATCAGGTGGACCGTGGGTTGGGACTTGATGAAACGGATGCCGAGCATTGCGGGCTCCCCTTTGGGTTGTACAGTACAACTTGTATAAGTTGCACTGTACAACTTAGAATGGGGCAGTCAAGATCTTTTGAGCCGCGATGCGTACCAAACCACTCTCTCCCAAGCGCCCTGGCCCGGAATTCCCTGTGCCCTACACATCGGTCGACGTGGTGATCTTTACGGTACTTGAGGACGCCCTGCAGGTTTTGCTCGTGCAACGGCCAGGCGATGGCGACGAGCCCTTTCCCGACTGCTGGGCGTTGCCTGGCGGCTTTATCGATACGGTGGTCGATGCGACCCTTGAGGACTGTGCGCGCCGCAAGCTCAAGGACAAGACCGGTGTCAGCAGTCCTTATCTGGAGCAGCTAGGCAGCTGGGGTAGCGCTACCCGTGACCCGCGCGGATGGTCCGCCACGCACGTCTATTTCGCGCTGATTCCGAGCAAGGATGTTGTGCTTGCCAGGGGTGCGAATGCCGCCGACGTCGCCTGGTTCTCCATCGACAAGGTCTTGCGCGAGTCGCGGCTCGCGTTTGACCACCGCGATATCTTGCAGGCCGCGCTTGAAAGGCTGCGCAGCAAGGTCGAATACACCTCGCTACCCGCTTTCCTGCTGCCGGAGCCATTTACGCTACCGCAGTTGCAGCACGTATATGAGGTCGTGCTTGGGCGAGCGGTCGACAAGAGTGGTTTCCGCACGCGGATGCTGTCCGCCCAATTCCTCGAAGAAGTTGGCTATACCGATGGAGAATCCAATCGCCCGGCGAAAGGGTTTCGATTAGCCAACCGTAGTGCGCCGGTAGTGTTTCCCCGAACGTTCAGCCCGCGCGGTGGCAATTGAACGGTCATGGGGGGGAGCAGGCAGGACGGGCGGCCGGCGTGCCGCCCCGGATGATTGCCGCCCGCCCAGCTTGCCGGCGGCTTACTTAGCCGCTACCGCCTTCGGCGCAACGACGCCCGGCGACGGTTGGGCGGATGCATTCCGCAGCTCGGGTGCCGATTCCAGCGCGGCCTGCAACTGCTTGAGGGCGTCCTCGCTGGCGCGGTGCGCCGACAGGGCAAAATTGCGCTTGAATTCCGAGAATTCCGCCTTGCCGACGCCCTGCACTTCCTTCTTCAGCACCACGGCACCTGTGAGGTCGGTCACGGTGCAGGTCAGCTTGACCGTGAACTGCGTCGGCGGCCAGGTCAGGGCGCTGTCGGACGACGAGTCGGTGACCATTTCCGGCGTCACGATATAGCTGACCTGGCCACTGCGAATGGCGGCCTCGTCATTGGGTGCCTTCAGCTTGCTGACGTTGGCAAAGACATTGGAAAGCGTCGAATACAGCGGGAGCTCGAGGTCGCGGTATGGAAAATAGCTGACCTTGTCGCCGCCGCCTCCTGGCGTAATGACTTCCTTCTCGCGCAAGCCGGCGGGGATGACATAGCCGACGTTCTTGTCAATCTTCTGTGCCACCTTTTCCGAGGGGGCGGATTTTTCCGTCGCCATGACGATCGGATGCGCACAGCCGGCAAGTACCGCGGCGCTCGCCAGCACGGCGCCGATTTGGACCAATGACCGCATTTCTGATTCCTTTCTCGTTATTTGAGAGCGTTGATGAAATCCGGATCCGCATAGAGGTTGGCCAGCAGCGTTTGCACGGAAATGCTGTACTCCTGTACCGCGCGCGGAATGGCGATGGCTGCGGCGAATGAGGATTCCCATTCGCGCTGGGCAGACTTGACCCGGTCGTAGCGCACCGCACCGCCCTTCTTCACAACGAAGCGGGCCTCGATCGTGCCGGTGCCGGTGGAGATTGCGGGGTCGACCTGGTTCTTCAGCAGCGTTCCCGTGATTTCGATATCCGAGTCCGGAGCGAGCTTGCCTGCCATGGTCAGCTCGCGCGTAATCGCTTCGGACAGGTATGCCGAGTACGTACCGCCATAAGGCGAGCGCATGGTATTGGCGCGCAGCGGTATCGGATTGGGATTTGCCGTGCCTTGCACGGCATTGAAGGCGCCGACCCTGGCTTTCCCGGCGCCGCTGCCCTTTAATGCCTGCACGTTGTCGATGGAAGGGGTATAGGCGGGTGCCACGACGGCGCAGCCGGAGACGACCACAGCCAGCGCGGAGAGCGCCAGCGACGAGAGAATACGACCCACGGAGGTAACCTCCTACTCGTTTTATTATGGATTGTCGCCAGGCGAACCCTGCCCGCCATGGCTATTTGTTGCGCAGCCGCTTCCCAGGCGGCAAGTTGGCAATTTACCTCAAGCGCCGCCCTGTTGGCAGGCCGTGCGGATGAATTGGTCATCGGCACGTTGTGAACGGATTACACCCTTCTTTGGAAGGGTGGATGGCGGGGACCAGGCGCGCGTCGGATGCCAGCGCGAAGCTGCGGACTGCCAGGGGGATGCGGTCACCCGGCGAAGGCGGCGTGACGGGCGTAGCCGGTATCCATGGTGGACACAGGTGCCGGTTAGGGCTTATGGCAAAGGGAGTGGGCCTTGCTGACGGGGGCGTTGCACGGTGTGGCGGCCTAAATCATCTAAGCTTGGAGGCAGGACTCTCAAAGCGCCCCCCATGCACCGCACCTCCCTCCCTCCGCCTGGCCGCGCCTTGCGCCGCGTGTTGGCCGAGTGCACCGTCATCGCCCTGCTGGCCGCGGCCATGGCGGGATGCGAGGCGCCCCCGCGGGATACCTCGGCAACGCCTGCGCCGCCCCGCTTGCCCATCGCGCCCGGTGACGACGTGTACCCTGACCCGACCACGGTGCGCGACACTCGCGCCCGGCCAGCGCCCGCTCCCTAGCGGTAATGCCGTTTGGTCGTTGTTGGGGGGCTCGCGCTAAGGTTTTGGCATCCTGGGTCGATGATCGAGGGCTCGCGTTGCTGGTGACATGTTGTCGGTGGTCAACCGTTCTGTTCCGCCCTCCTGGGCGGGTCCCTTTTTGTCCGAGCGACAAAAAGGAACCAAAAAACGCGTCGCCTGGGCGGCTGGCCTTAATCAATTTGACGCTTCTGGTCATAAGGGCGGCTTTGGTTTCCGTGAGGCGTGGTTGCCCGTTCGACCCTGCTACGCCATGTGAGTGAGTGTGGGTGCCTGGCGAAGACCGGCTTTTGAACGATCCCCATGCCGGGCGTAGGCCGCCTGCTAACAGCGAGTATCGCGTCAACGCCTACGGCTGCGCTACGCGCGGCGTCCGGGTGCTAATTCCTGCTTCAAAGGCTGCGGCACAGCTTCACTGCCCAAACGCCTCGCCCCCGACTAGGACCCGCGCGTAGCGCAGCCGAAGGCGTCCCACCAATACCGCCGTCAGCAGGCGGCCTACACCCTGCATGGGGATCGTTCAAAAGCCGGTTCACGCAGGCACCGTCCCTGACTCACATGGCGTAGCAGGGTCGAACGGCTGACCCCATAGAACGGAAATCACCACCGTCCGAACCACCGGCGCCTTTGATCGGGCCGGGGCGCGTTCATTCCATCTTTTGTCGCTCGGACAAAAGTGACCCGCCCAGGGGGGCGGAACAGAACGGTTGACCGACGACAACACGTCACCAGCAGCGCGCGCCGTCGAGCATCAAACAAGATGCAGCTCCCTAGCGGGGTCTTTTGGACTGTGCCGGTGCGGAAATCCACCCAGGTGGCGGAACCAATATTCTGTGCCCCATCGACCCTGACCCAGGAGGAATAAACGGTCGATCGATGCGCGCACTGATCTGGTTGATGAAGCACCGCACCAGCCAGCAAAAATCACGCCGAAACTTCAGACGTCGCTACAGTTTCCTTCGCAATCATTTTCTTCGCCGGAGCGCGCTTTTTCGTAACCAGTTTTACTGCGGCCTTCTTCGGAGCAGTTTTGGCGACGGCCTTACCGGGTGCGGCTTTTTTTACGGCCACCTTGGTAACGGCGGCTTTTTTGCCCGTTGCCTTCTTAGCGCCGGCAGCCTTGGCCTTCTTCGCTGCGGCCTTGTCCTTTACGGCTTGCTTCTCAAAACGCAGCGCGGCCTTTGCGGCCTCCTGCGTCTGGGCGACCTCACGCTTTGCGGCTTCGATTGCCTTCTTCGTGTCGGCGCGCAGTTTTAGCAAGCGCTTCTTCGCTGCCTGGGCTTCACGTGCGAGCACGCTGGCCTTTTTCGTCGGCACAGCCATCTTCTTCGTGGCAGGCTTTTTCCTGGTGACTGCGCTTGCCTGAGTAGTAGCTTTGGTTGCTGCGACCATTTTGATTATCCGTTAGTTATGGAGCGCGGAGTATAACCTAGCCGCAGAGCCGTACACGGAGCGAGCATCGCTTTAATAATCGGACTTCTATTGGGCCTCAGCCTGCGCTAACGGTCTGACGCTCAGCACGCCCCCGTACCGTGCTGATCTCGACCACGGTCGACTTCTTTCGCGGGCGGAGCCTGGAAATGGCATGGTGCCTGCCACCGCTGCGCCCGCTATAATCCAGCGGGTCTTCATACCCGATCAGGTTCTACATGGCAGAACTATGGCCGAGTGAATACCTGGGGCTGACCACGATGGCTGCCCCGTCGCCACAGGCCAATCAGCCGTGACCGCTCTGGCGCACCGCGATCTTGCGTGTCACGGCCTGGTCGAACCAGCGGTCCATCATCGCTTTCTCGTAACGCAGCCTGTCGGTGGGGCTGTAGACGTTGACACCCATATTGAAGGCCTGGTCGGCGATGCGCTCCTCGCCGCTGCCGATCACGGCGCCATCGCTGCCGCGCAGTTCGTAGCGCAGCTTCATGCGCGGCCAGGTGACATCGCGCACCACGCGCAGGTCGTAGCCATGAAAGCGCCACGGCTCGAAATGTCCAGCCAGGTCGACATCGAGCACCTCGATGCTCAGCGTATAGCCGGGCGGCAGGTAGCGGGCGGCCAGTTCATCGAAGTGACGGCGGATATCGTTCATCACCTGCGCCCTCTCCTTGTCGCTGCCGTAGTCGCTGCGATAGGCGGCGTCGGTGTAGGCCTCGGGGTGAATAAAGATAAGGGTCAGGGTTCCGGCCGGCGGCGCAGCAAGGGCGCTCAGGGCGAGCGGTGCCGCGCAGGCGGCCAGCAGACGGATAGATCTGGCCATGGCGAGCTCCAGAACAAGGGCAGGACGCTCCTTAATTTTAGTTCTGGCAACGAACGGCGGGCGGTTGCGGATGTGAGCGCCGCGTGGCTTCATGGTTCTGGCGGCTCCGCAAACATCACACGAATTCGGTTGGCTGGTGTTGCGTCTCAGGATGCCTGACGACCGACCGCGATCACGCTCGGGCTTCCTTTAGCCTCCTCGATGCGCGGCAGGACGCCCGAAGCAATAATCTGCCTGACTGCAGCCTTCAGTTCAGAGACATCCCAACGCCCTTGCTCGATAGCGCCCAAGGCATCGCCAGTGACTGAGAATCGCCCGCCACACGCAGCACAGCGGTAGATGCGGCTACCACGCAGGCGATCTTGTCGGTCAAGCCAGCGTCGCGCCAGTGCAGCGCATAGTAAGCAAGGTACGGCTTCGGTTGTACTCACAGTCTGACTTCCCTTCATTGCCAGACCGGCCTGACTGCCGGCCTGGCGTGTTGCAAACAATTGCCAGCCGTCAATTCGGAAGGCAACACTACAAAAGCGCGTACTGTGGAATGCGTGCCTCGCAGTCGCAGCAGCGTTGGCCTAAGTTTCATTTAAGAAACGTGCCCTGAGGAGGTAGAACTGTTTGCAACACAACAGAATCAACCCACCGCGACGGGGAGGCGTTTAGAGGGATGATCTGTCCTGGGGCTCGTGGGCCGCCGCGCCGCGACATCAGATGTCGCCCCCACAAAAACGGTCCCCGCTTTCGTGGTAATCCATTTTGCCGATGGCAACAAAGCTAAGGCTGCGGAGGATTTACGACGCGGGCCTCCTCCTCAATTCCGCCATACGATTCATACCGTGGACTGTTGCAATTGCGTAACCTTCGCGTACAGCCTGCCGGTGGGGGGACCGGGGCTGGAAGTGGATAACAAGGCCGGTGTACTAACGGGGCTGCCAGAAATCGCCGCTCTCTTGGTCGCGGGTCTCAAAAATTCACATCCAAGCAACGGCGGCGGGCTGTACCCTTCACTACGGGATTTCGCTCATCCCCATATTTCAGAGCGCACCGAGTGCTGCCCGCGGCGGGAACTCGAAGAATGCCGGGCGCTGACTGCCGAGTGGCAAGCGCATGCCGCCACGCAGGCACGCTGGCGGGCGGGCGCGGTTGAACTCCTCCGTGATGACGGTAATGCCGTTCAGATAAGGCTTGGACGACACGGGCTCTTTCGGGCGGTGAAAGTTGGCTGGGAATTGCAGCTGGTCGCTGCCGTCGATGCTCCGCAGCGGTTTTGCATCTTGTTTGATGCTCGACGGCTTGCGCTGCTGGTGACATGTTGTCGTCGGTCAACCGTTCTGTTCCGCCCTCCTGGGCGGGTCCCTTTTTGTCCGAGCGACAAAAAGGAACCAAAAAACGCGTCGCCTGGGCGGCTGGCCTTAATCAATTTGACGCTTCTGGTCATAAGGGCGGCTTTGGTTTCCGTGAGGCGTGGTTGCCCGTTCGACCCTGCTACGCCATGTGAGTGAGTGTGGGTGCCGGCTTTTGAACGATCCCCATGCCGGGCGTAGGCCGCCTGCTAACAGCGAGTATCGCGTCAACGCCTACGGCTGCGCTGCGCGCGGCGGCTGGGTGCTAATTCCTGCTTCAAAGGCTGAGGCACAGCTTCACCGCGCAAAACCCTGGCTCCCGACCAGGACCCGCGCGCAGCGCAGCCGAAGGCGTCCCACCAATACCGCCGTCAGCAGGCGGCCACCGCCCTGCATGGGGATCGTTCAAAAGCCGGCTTACGCAGGCACTGTCACTGACTCACCTCGCGTAGCAGGCTCGAACGGCTGACCCCATAGAAACGGAAATCACCGCCGCCCGAACCACCCACGCCGCCCCCTTGATAGCCAGCCGCTCAGGCGACGCGCTTTTTGGTTCCTTTTTGTCGCTCGGACAAAAAGGGACCCGCCCAGGAGGGCGGAACCGAGCGGCTCAACAGCGACAACATGTCACCAGCAGCGGAAGCCGTCGAGCATCAAACAAGATACAAAACCGCTGCGGCAGTTCGGCACTATTCCTCGACGTAGCCTTTGCGCAGTTTCTCCGCCACCAGCTTGTCCATCTCGCGCCCGGCCCGCTCGGCGCTGTCGAACGCCTTCACGCTGGTCTGGCCTGCGCTGCCGATGCGGCCGAAGGTGACGGAAAGCTCCGCCCCACGCACGCTGGCGCGCCAGAACTTGCGCGACGTGCCCTGCTCGAAGCGCAGCGTCCGCACCAGCTCCGCTTGCGCAGCCGATGCAGTCGCCGCGTCTGTCGCGGCTACCGTTGGCGCCTCAGCCGTTGACGCGGCGCCCTGCGGCGCGGCCGGCTTCGTCACCGGCACCGGCATCTCGACCTCCACGTCCAACGCGCGATCCTCGCCATCGGCCAGCATGGCCTCGATACGGGCCAGCACCGCGTCCCGATCGTCGAGCCAGTCCTTGCCGGGGATGTCCAGCACCCGCCAGCCGAAGCTGCGCAGGATGCCGGGGCGGAACACATAGCGCTCGGCGGTGTCCGTCACCGGCTCGGACGGCGCATCGAGCAGGATCGCCAGCGCGTAGCCTTGTACCGACGGATCGGCGATGGCCAGGTCGCAGCGGAACTGCGAGCGGCCGACGTTGGCGTGCACCTGGTGGCCGCGCGCACGCAGCGCCTCGGCCAGTGCGTCGCGGACGCTGTCCGGCGTGGCCTCGCGTGTGAAGGCGTCGCGCGCGCCGGGGTTCAGCGCGCCGAGCACCGACTGGGCGCGCTCGAACTGCCCGCGCGCGCTGGCCTGCGCGAACTGCAGGAACGCGCGCAGCGCGGCCGCGCCGTCGTTGTGCACGTTGGTGATCGCCTCGGCCTGGATCGTCGACACCACCGCCATCCGATGGCGCGCGCGGCTGAAGATCACGTTCAGCCGCTTCTCGCCGCCGCGCTGGTTGATCGGGCCAAAGTTCATCAGCATCTTGCCGTCCGGCCCGGGTGCGTAGCAGATGCTCAGGATGATCACGTCGCGCTCGTCGCCTTGCACGTTCTCCAGGTTCTTGACGAACAGTCCGTTGAACTGGTCGTCGTCCTCGCGCACGTACTCGCGCTCGAGGCGCATCGCGAAGTCCGCGTCCTCGGCGGCCAGCGCCTCGAGCGCGGACTCGATGGCGCCCTGCTGCGCCTCGGAAAACGCGACGATGCCCAGGCTCAGCGCGGTTTCGCGCCGCAGCAGCTCGCGCACGGTCCGGGCGATGTAGTTCGCCTCCTGCGCATTGCGGCGGTCCGCATAGACGCCGTCGGCCAGCCGGTGGAAGCTGACCGGCCGCGCCAGCAGCGCGTCGGCGCCCGCGATGCCGGCATCCTGCTGGTCCGAGCGCAGCGGCGCCGCCTCATCCTCGGCCTGTTCCAGCACACGGTCGGGAATGGTGACGAGGCGCCCGTCGTAGAAGGCGGCGTTGGAGAAGCTGATGAGCGACTCGTGACGGCTGCGGTAGTGCCACGCCAGCAGCGTGGCGGGCAGGTTGCGCGCGGCCTGGTTCAGCAGGCTGTCCGAATCGAGATTGATCGCGATGCGTTCGCCCTCCTCTTCCACGACGATCTCGTCGTCGCCCTCGGCACCGCCGGCCGTGAAGAAGCTCGTCGGCGGCAGCTGCATCTCGTCGCCGACCACCACCACCTGGCGCGCGCGGCTCAGCGCGGGCACGGCCTCCTCGGTCGGAATCTGGCTGGCCTCGTCGAAGATCACCACGTCGAACAGATCCGGCGACAGCGGCAGCGTGTCGGACACCGACAATGGACTCATCAGCCAGATCGGCTTCAGGTCGTTGATGACGAGGCCGGTCTCGTCGTCGGAGAGATCGCGGATCGAGCGGTGGCGCATGCTCTTGCCGAACTCGTGCTCCAGTTCGCGGCGGCCCGTGGCGTATTGTTTCTTGAACGTCTTGCCGTCGGCGTCCAGCATCGTGGCCGACAGCGAGGACACGCGCACATGCTTGGCGAACTGCTTGTGGCGCGTGGCGCGCACCACCTGGGCGTTCAGCGCGAGCAACTCGCGCTGACTCTGCGCCACGGCGCGCGCGGCCTGCGCCAGCGCCGCGCCGCCGAAGCGCGCCAGCACCGGGTTCTCGCGCGCGAGACGGCGCAGCGCCTCGTCGGCTACCAGCGCCTCCAGCTGCGCCGGTGCGTGATCGAGCCACTGCAGCGTGGCGGCGCAGGCGGGGTCGCCCGCATGCACCGCGCGCAACAGTGGCAACAGGTCGGGCAGGTCGTCCAGCGCCTCGCGCAGGTCGCGCAGCAGTTCGGCGATGTCGCCGAGGCGCGCGTCGGATGCCAGCACCAGCCCGTCGCGCACACGCTGCGCGAGCTTCTCCAGCGCCTCGCGCGCAGCGGCCTCGGCGCGCGCCGCCGCGACCGGATCGACGGCCTGGCGCAGATGCGCGACCAGTTCGCGCGGGCCTGCGCCCGACTGCAGACGCTGCTCGAGTTCGCCGAGCGCGCGCAGGAAGGCCTGCATCTCGCTCACGCCGTAGCGCCGGCGGCTGTCGGCATCGGCCGCCGCCAGCGCCGCGCTCGCGGCGTGCTCGGCGGCCAGCGCTTCCAGCACCTTGCCGTAGCCCGGATGGACAGCGTGCTTGCCGAAGTCATAGCGGCGCTTCAGTTCGCCGCGCAGCCGCCACCATGCGGGCTGCAGCCAGCGCGCGAACGACGGCTCCAGCCGCCGCGCCAGCGCCAGCGCCGATTCGGTATCGCCGGGGTTCAGCTTGTCCTGCCAGTTCGACGTTGCGGCTTGCGCGTCGGCGAGTGCCTGCGCGCGCCGCTCCAGGTCCGCCCGGACCTCGCGCAGCGCGCCTTGCGCCGGCGAGGCCGGATCGAGCAGGTCCAGGTGTGCGGCCAGGCCCGTGTCGAGAAGCCATTGGCTCTCGGTAGCAATCGCGCGTGCCTGTTCCAGGCCGGTGTCCTGGCCGGTCAGGCTCGCGGTACTGTCCAGCAGCGGGTCGAGCGCATCGAACAGCGCCTCGGCGTCATGGCAGAGCTGCTCGGCGCGGCCATACGCGCGCTCGTCGGCCAGCAGTTGCGGGGACAAGCGCGCGAACGGATGCGCGGCCAGGCTGTCGACACCGAAGCGCTCGCGCATGGCGCGGTGCACGCGGTGCGCGAGATCGCGCTGGCGGTCCCATGCGGCCAGCGCCGGCAGGCGCTCGCGCATGGCGGGCCCCGCGTCGGGCATCGCATCTGGCACCGCAGGCGGCGCGGCCACGCGGCGCAGCAGCGCGCGCACGCTGTCGCCGAGCGCCTCGGGCGCGGCGGCCATCGCCGACTCGAATGCGTCGATGCGTTGCTGGTGCGCGGCCAGCGCCTCGGCCACCTGTGTGCGGCGCGCAGCCAGCGCGTCGCCATCGTGCGGCTGCGCGATCCACTGCTCGTAGCAGGCGCGCAGGTCGGCGATGAAGGCCTTCTTGTCGGTCTGCGAGTCGTGGATCAGGCTGCACAGCGAATCCAGCCCGCTTTGCTTGAGCCGATGGAACACCACGTCGAGCGCGGCGCGCTTCTCGCAGACGAACAGCACGCGCTTGCCGCGGCCCGCGTAGTCGGCGATCAGGTTGGTGATGGTCTGCGACTTGCCCGTGCCCGGCGGGCCCTGGATGATGAAGCTGCGCTGGCTGCGCGCGAGGCCGACCGCGGCGTTCTGCGTCGCGTCGGCCGCCACCACGTTCCACTGCTCGGCCGGTGCGAGCGGCGCGGGCGCTTGCGTCTCCACATCGCGCGGATCGATCGAGAACACGCGGTCGAACGCCGGATTGGCGCCGGGCTCGTCCAGCAACTGCGTGTAGTCGCGCACCAGCGACATCTTGCGGTAGTTGAAGTTGGCGAGCGTCACCTGCGTCAGGTCCAGGTCCCAGGCATAACGGTGGCCTTCGGACTCCTCGAGCACGTAGCCCTGGCGCTCGTCGCTTTCCGCGGCGGCGGGGCCGCTCATGTGTGGCTGGCGCGGACCGGCGCCCGGTGCGGCGCCCGCCTCGAAGCGCTGCGGCAGCTCGCTCGGCCGCACCCAGTGCTCGAACAGCGCGCGCCCCAGCGGCCGGTAGTCGTCCTGCGCATAG
The DNA here is from genome assembly GCA_050987995.1 of Ralstonia pickettii. Lineage (GTDB taxonomy): Bacteria > Pseudomonadota > Gammaproteobacteria > Burkholderiales > Burkholderiaceae > Cupriavidus > Cupriavidus pickettii_B. Next base: position 2,029,742 of record CP158803.1, on the reverse strand, counting down.
CTGTACGGCGGCAGCCAGCCGCCGGTGCGCGCGGCGGCCGGGCCCGGCTTGCGGCGCTGGAACTGCTGCATCCGCTGCAGCGCCTTCTGCCGCACCAGCCGCACCGCGGCCTTGTCGACCAGGCGCAGCTCCACCGAGGGCTCAGAGCGGCGAATCTGCGCGAGGATGCCGGCATGGATCTCCTCGAGCGAGATCTTGCCGAGATCCACCGTCTCGTCCAGCCGGATGTCGTACAGCTGGCTCAGGTAGTGGCGCAGCACCGGGTTGAACTCGGCCTCGCCGCCCGCGCACTGGATCACGTACTGGTCGCGCACGCCCTTGCGTTTAACCAGTTCCACCGGCAGCCACAGCAGCGGCGTCACGATGCGCTCGTCCGGCGCCTCCTTCAGGTTGTGCCAGCGCAGGAACGCCACCACCAGGCGCAGGTTGCTGAAGCCGTACTCGGCGCGGTCGCGGCGGGTCTCGGCGATCAGGCGGTCCAGCGACGCCGGCAGGTAGGGCTGGTCGTCAAAGCGCAGCCAGCGCTGCAGCGACACCGGCTTGCCCGCCACCAGGTCGGCGGCGAACGGTCCGCCCCAGGTGCAGATGTGCTCGGGCCGCACGCTTTCGATCTGCAGCATCAGCGGCACGCTGGCCACGGTTACGTTGACACTGGCCGCGGTCGGACGGAAGTGCAGCAGGCGGTTGCGCCGCGAGAGATCGAACAGGCGGTCGCGCAGGTGTGTGAGCACGGCGGCGCGGCGCGGCGTGGCACCGGTCGTGCCGGCCAGTGCGCGCTCGACGTCCAGACCAAGGGGCTGGTCGCGCCATGTGCGCAGCCGAGTTGCCAGCGCGGCGACATCGGTGGCGCGGTCGTGGCGGTTGATCTCGGTCATCTCGACGATCACCGCGGCGACGATCGGATGCAAGCGCTCGTGCAGCAGGAACAGGTTGCGGCGATGCGCCACGAAACTGCGCAGGTCGTCCTCGTCGGCGAAGTCCAGGCCGCAGGCCAGGCTCGCGAGCACCATGCCGAGCAGGAAGACGTCGCCGATCTCGTCGTGGTGGCCAACGAGCCGTTCCCAGCTGGCCGGGCCAGGCAGGTAGACCGGGCGAGCGACGGGCGCCGTAGCGTCAAGCTGCAGCGCCAGGTCGGCCTGGTCGCGCTGTCCGTCGTCGGCGTGGCCGAGCTGCAGCGCGCCGACGATGTTCAGGCCCGAGGCCGGATGCGGCTGCACGCGATGCACCGCGCCGATGTCCATGACGGGCGCCTCGCCATCGGGCCGGCGCAGGCGCAACGCGCCTTCCTCGTCCACCAGGATGCTGTCGGGATCGAGCGTGGCCACCCTGCCCTGCGCGTGCAGCGTGGCGACCTGCGCGAGCAGCGGCAGCACCAGCACCAGGACGTCGTCGGTGGGCAGCGCCGCGCCCGCCTGCGCGTCGACCAGGGCGCGCAGCGTGCGCGGCTCCCTGCTGCCGGTCGTGCCGGGGATGGTGTTGGTGCCGTGGGTCGTGCTGTCAGTCATGCCCGGCCCTCCATGGCCAGTTGGCGGTGAAGTTGGCGGTGGAAACGGTCCAGCTCGCGCTTGCCGAAGCCGGCGTCGCGGCGCAGGTTGCCTTGCAGCGTTTCCAGGCTGCCGAGCGCCTGCGCCACCTGGCCGGCGCGCAGCAGCGCCGCGTCCTGCTGGTCAGGGTCGGCGAGCGCCAGGTCCATCATCAGCGCGTTGAGGTAGCCGCGCACGCTGTCGTCGGCCACGTCCTGCCCCAACCCCTCGGGGCCGATCGCCGGTTCGTCGTCGCGCCAGTCGGGGAACATCATGCGCACCTGCGCGAGCACCTCCTCGCTCGCCAGCTGTGTGCCGGCGAGGAAGTGCGCGAGGAAGCCGCGCGTCAGCGCCTGCAGCCGGATCTGTCCCGGCAGGTCCAGCTTCTCCAGCGCCAGGGGGCCGTGCAGGCGGGTTTCGATCCACGGATCGAGATCGGCCGCGCCCTCCCACCACAGCGCCAGCGCACGGGCCCGGATAAAGGTCTCGGGATGGCTGTGGGCGGCGCTCGCGCCCGCTTCGTGAGCTTCGATCTCGGCCGCCTGGCGCAGGTAGGCGGCCGCGTCCACGCTGCCTATACCGGTCTGGACCTTGACCAGGGTCGACACGGCCGGCGCCACCGCGCCGGCGGCCACGGCGCCGCCGCGGTCGGCGAACAGCTCCGTGTGCAGCGCGTAGCGGCGCCAGGTCTCGCGATGGCTGGCGCTGGCGCCGGGCGCGGCCAGCGCGTCGTTCAGGATGCGGTCGGCCACCAGGAACTGGCCGTCGTCAAGCGACCACAGCAGGTAGTGGGCCAGCTCGTGGCCGAACACCGCCAGCAGCTCCGGCGGCGACAGCCGATCCAGCAGCGGCCCCTGCAGGACGATGTGGACCTCGCCGGGCACGTAGACCAGCGAGGCGTTCATGTCCTGGCCCGGGGACTGGTAGAGCGTCGCGCGCGCGTCGATGCCGAGCCGTGTCATCGCCTCGGCCAGCGCCGCGTGCACGTCGGCGTGCGCGTCCGCCTCGATGCGGTAGGTGTCGCGCAGCAGCATCGAGCGCAGTGCCTCGCGGTGATCGGCGCCGGTCGCGCGGGCGCCGGCCCAGCGCCAGACCTCGGGCTCGTGGCGACGCAGGTAGTCGACCACCGTTGCGTGATAGGCCAGCGGCACCAGCGCGCCGCGATCCGGGGCGTGAGAGTCCATGCGGGACGTTCCAGGGTTAAGTGGTAGCCGATTCTACAGGGGGACGATCGGCCAGGGATCGTCCGCCGAAACCTCCCGGACAGACGGCCCCGCTTGCCGCTCGGTGTAAACTCCCGCATCGGCTGATCGCCAACCATCCCCTATCTGAGGAAGAACATGACTCGACAACCGCTCCGTACGCTGTGCCTGACCCTGCTGCTGACCGCTGCGACCACACCGGCGCTGGCCGATGACCTGAAGAACGCCGTGGGCGGCGGCCTGGGCGGTGCCGCGGGCGCGGCCGTCGGTGGCGCCCTGGGCGGCAGCACGGGTGCCGTGGTCGGCGGCGCGGTGGGCGGCGGTGCGGGCGGCGCGGTGACTGCCAACAAGAAGGAACGAACCGGCGCCATCGTGGGCGGCGCGCTGGGCGGTGGCGCCGGCGCGGCGGCCGGCAATGCGCTGGGCGGCCGAACCGGCGGCATCGTCGGTGCCGCGGCCGGTGGTGCAGCGGGTTCGGCGCTGGGCGGCAATGTATCGCGCAACAACTATGCCGATGATCGCAAGAACGGCAATCACTATGCCGATGATCGCAAGAACGGCAATCGCGGCAAGCACAAGGGCCACAAGAAGCATCGTCACGACGACTGAGCGAGGCGACGCGCGATGGCGCCCGTCATTTGGGCATCTGTCCCATCGCGCTCTTGACCGCGTCCCGCGGCGGCTTCCGGACGGCCGCCGCTGCGGTCGAGCGGCTCGGATCGCGCTGCGTCGGCGGCCCCTGCGAAAGCGAAGGTCGCGTCCGCCAGCGACGACCTCAGAACCTCCAGAACAGGAAGTCCCGATGCTGTCGCGCATGGGCCTTGCGAGGAGCCCGGGTCTCGGGGCTGAACCGCGCATCCGGATCGATAACTCGCGCGCGCAGCGCCATATCGTAGAACGCGCCGACCATCGGCAGCGCGCTATGCGCGCCCTGGCCCCAGTAGTTGCCGAGCGTCACACGTCCATCGTCAAAACCCACCCACGCGCCCGCGACCAGTTGCGGATGCATCAGGATGAACCAGCCATCCGCGTTGTCCTGCGTCGTGCCCGTCTTGCCGGCCACGTCGGCGCGAATCCCGAAGCGCGTCCGGATGCCTGCGCCGGTGCCGCGGATAACGACGTCGCGCATCACATCGACGAGGGTTTGCGCTGCGCCGGCGGGCAGTGCCTGTTCCGGCGATGCGCTCGCGAATTCGGCGAGCACCTTGCCGTCATGATCCTCGATGCGAGTGACCATGCGCGGTTCGACATAGGCGCCGCGGTTCGCGATCGTGCCATACGCCGATACCATTTCCTTGAGCGTGACCGGGCTCGTGCCGAGCGCGAGCGACGGCACCGCCTCGAGCGGACTGTCGCGCACGCCCATCGCGCGCGCGAGCCGTGCGACCTTCTCGGGGCGTTCCTTTTGCATGAGATGAGCGGTGACGCGGTTGCGCGAATACACTAGCGCGTCGCGCAGCGTCACCGGTCGGCCAGTGGGCGGGTCCGCGTCGGCAGGCCGCCAGGTCGCCTGCCCGGTCAGTGGAATGGCGACACTCCGGTCTACGATCGTATCGCTCGGCCGCGCGCCGCCCGCGAACGCCGCCCCGTAGACGAACGGCTTGAATGTCGAGCCCGGCTGACGCCGGGCCTGCTGCACGTGATCGAACGGTGCGTCACTGAAATCGCGACTGCCGACCCATGCCTTGATATCGCCGTTGCGCGGATCGATCGCGACAAAGCCCGCCTGGACCTGAGTCTTGCTCCGGCAGAGGGCGCGGACGAACGTTGGGTTCGTGCCGAGCTTCCTGAGCGCGACCTGATCCGATTGACCAGCATCGCGTGCGGCGCGATAGTCGGGCGTTTGCCGGATGAATGTCCGGAACAGGTCGTTGCCCGGCCAACAGCCCGTGCGTTCGTTCCATGCCCCGTTCGCGATCCATTGCAGCTGGCTCGCCTGCCAGTCCATCGCCTGCACCGCCATGGCCTGCAGACGGGAATCTATGGTCGTGCGCACGACCAGCCCGTCGGCGTAGATGTTGTAGCCGTTGCGCTCGGCCCATGCGATCAGCCACTTGCGCAGTTGCGCGGAAAAATGCGGCGCCGCGCTCGGTGGCGCGGTCTGCAACGCGAAATTGACGTTGAGCGGTTGTCGCCTCAACCAGGTGTAAGCATCGGACTTGAGCTTCCCATACTTGTTCATCTGCCCGAGCACCGTGTTTCGCCGCTGCAACGCGCGCTCGGGATTGAGCACAGGGTTGTAAGTGCTGTTGGCCTTCAGCATGCCGACGAGTGTCGCGCTTTCGAGAATATCGAGCTGATGCGCCGATTTGCCGAAGTAGGTGCGTGCGGCCATTTCCACGCCGTAGGCGTTGTACAGGAACGGCACATTGTTCAGGTACGTCTCAAGGATCTGATCCTTGCTGTACACGGCTTCGATTTTGAGCGCAGTGATCGCTTCCCTGAGTTTGCGCGCGAGGGTCGGCGCGCGGCCGATTTCGTCGGGATACAGGTTGCGCGCGAGCTGCTGCGTGATCGTCGAGCCACCCTGTCGGTCGCCGGAGAACGTTTGCAGCGCGGCCGACGCGGTACGCAGCCAGTCGATGCCGTAATGCTCGTAAAAGCGGCGATCTTCGGTTGCGATCAATGCAGCCACCATGTACGGCGAGATCTGCCCGAGCGATACCCACTCGCGATTGACCGGTTTGAATTCGTCGACCACCCTGCCGTCGGCCGACACGATCAGCGCTGGCCGATCGATGCGGGCTTTGCGGATGTCGCCGATGCCCGGCGTAAACGGCACGAGCGCAAGCACGTACAGCAGAAACAGCGCCGGCACTGCGGCAAGCGTCAGTATGATGCCGCGTCGCGTCGGGTGCCGAAGGCGGCGCAGCGCGCCGTTGAAGACGCGTCTGGCCATCGTGATGCTGGCAGCGGCCAGCGGTTGGATGCGGATGCGCCACCGTGCGCAATACTCACGGAACAACGATACATAGCGGCGATTCACGGTGGCGGAGGCTCGGCGGAAAGAGCGGGATCGTACCAAAGCGGAAGGACGCAACTGCTGCTAAAACAGGGCTGCGAGGCGCGGCATTAACAAACGATTACATTTGTTTCCTGTATGCGATCCTGAAGTCCCTCCTGGGCGCCGCGCCGGCTTCCGTTGGTACCCTGGCGCTGCTTCACTCTGCTGCATTGCCGCATATATCCGGCTTGATGCCAGCGACAAAGAAGTCTATTGTGGCCGTTCGGTGTACGCTCCCAGCGATCCTCGCACCGATGCACCCACTGCCGTCGCCATCGTCCCCTGTGGAATCGGGGTCGGGGTAGCAGTCGTAGTTCTTTTCCAACCGCGACAAAGGAGGCCGACATGCTAAGTCCGCATGAAATCGCCGCGCTACTGCTGCTTGGCGACGCACATGAGATCGACGACCTCGAGCCCGAGCAATTGGACACCTTGTTGGCTCACAAGCTGGTCACGATGGAGCATGGTCATGGTAGCGGCGGTGCCTACCCCCGCCTGACAAGTGATGGGAATTCCATGCTTGAAGCCGTGCGCCGCATTCGGTAAGAGTCAGCCTTACACACGCCGGACGGCGACCGCCAGGGCTTGGCGGACTACTCCTCCACGTAGCCTTTGCGCAGTCTCTCCGCCACCAGCTTGTCCATCTCGCGCGGCCCTCCAGAAGGTGACGAACGAGCATTAGCTCCGGGACGTTGGCGGCGGCGACTATTTCATCGTGGGGTACGCAACGCGTCCGTCGGGTTGAATGACGGCGCCAACGGAAAGGCGGGCAGGCTCCAAACGCCCTTGCCCCATGATGTGGAAAACCGTTTCACCACGGGCGACCAAATAGTCGGCAACGATGCGTCGATGACACCGCCACCATACGGCTTCCGAGCACATCATCACGCAGCGTCGCTTTCGCCCGACGTCAATCAGGTGGTCAAGGGCCACACGAAAATCACCTGAAAGCGCATAGTCGGCGTAATTGTGAAAGCTCTCATTGCTCCAGGAGCCATTGACATCCCGCGGCAAGGTCTGCGTTTTGCCACGAAGGCCGCCCAGTTCCGCCACATGCTCATACGAGATGTTCAATGCGGTCAGGGCGTCCCGAAACGTCTCTTCGTTGTACTGTGGGTTGGATCTCGACCTTGGAAACCTTCTGATATCCAGTAGCGCGCCAATATCGGCATCCCTCAGTAACCCGAAGAATTCTGCAAGGGTTCGGTTCGAATGGCCGATGGTGTAGAACGGCAGCGTCACACTTTGCCTTTGCGGGGCGCCAGTTCGAGGACGGCGCCCCGATGAGCAGCGATGTGGTCGGTCTTGTCGCTCTTGATCTCATATTGGGGATCGTCCTTCGACGCGTGATGCACATGGCCCTTATAGCCAAAGTCCTTGGTATGGACAGCAATGATGGTGCCCGCGACGCGACCTGCTTCGGAATTCCAGGAGACATGGTCCCCTACCTTGAACCGCTTCGGCATCCTTCGAATCCTTCACTCATTCGCCAGGTAGGACCTCGACGCTTTGTCTCCCATCCAGCATCTTCCATGTGTCCTGTCACTCCATGTTAGGACCCGTTCCGGACCGTCGCCAGGCTCGGTCGGAGCCGCGTCTGCAGCGTCACGACGTCCAGTCCTGCACGGGGTTGCAGGCCAGGTAACGCACCGCCTGCGCAATGCCCAGTCGCAGGCGGGCCGCTTCGATCGGTTCATGCAGCAGCTTTTCATAGTCCTCACCAAGCAGCCACGCTGCGCGTCGGCCTGACCGGTAGCCCTCCAGCACCGCACTCGCGAAGCCCAGGCTGCGGGATACACGCAGGCTTTTTATGGAGGCCGCGACTGCGATAAAGGCCCACCCCTTACCGCCGGTTTGCGCATAGCTGAATGCCACCAGCGCGGCTTCGCCCAGGCTCTCGTCAGCCCGGTACCCGGTGAGTACATGCCAGATATCGTGGATGTCGCGCGTACGGCGGCCGAACCACATATAGGCGTCTTCGACGATCGGTTCCTGATCCAGGTTCGATATCCTGGCCAGCCCGTCCGCGCTGTAGCCGGTCTTTTCGAGGAACTCGCGGTAGGCCGCACCTACCGTTCCCGGCGCGAACCGGGACACATAGTCCGGATCGGCGAGACGCTCTGCCAGTTCAATGCGCTGATACACCATGCGCCGTCCGTCTGGCGTGCTCAGCAGCCGGCTGAAATTGCGCGGCATGGACGGACCATTGAGCGCTCGCATGATGCGGAACACCTGCTCCGTGTCATTGCTGTCTGCCAGCAGTTTGCGAATAGCCTTGAACGCTGTCAGCACATCCTGCTTGTACGGACTGGAACCGATTGAAGTCGCCATGGGGTGGGCTCCGCTAACAAACTTGCGGGGGTCAGGCGGATGCGAGTTCGGACGCCTGTGTCGCGGCGTTTCGCACGAATGTGACGCAGATGTCGACGGCGGTCACTGGCAGCATATGCCCGCCCGTCACCAAGGTCAGCTTTGCACCCTTGACCTTGGCGATCAGCGCTTCGCCATTCGCCGCAAAGTCCAGAATGCGGTCTTCGCGTCCAAAGAGCACGCTGACCGGCACGCGCAGCGTGCCATAGTGCCCCAACAGCGGCGGCAGACTGTGCGCAACGCCAATGAAGTCCTCCGAGGCTGCGATGAAATGGCTGGGCCGCAGGGCCAGCATCCCGCCGGCGCGCGTCGAATAGTCATCTGGCACGGGGTCGGGACCGAAGACGATATCCATCACCTGTTCACGGCGCCGCATCGAGATCGGTACCGCCACGGTCCAGGCGATCAGCCGGCGCAACCAGGCTGCCCGGACCATCATTGCCTTGAACACCGGCGATGGCTCTTTGGGCGGATGCGTCAGCGGGGCGATCAGCGCCAGGCCGCCCACGCGCTCGGGGTGGTAGATAGCCAGGGCCAGCGCAATCGCGCCGCCGAGCGAGTGCCCCACCACCAGCGGCCGATCCAGCCCGAGTGTGTCGATCAGCGCGGCGAGTGCGTTGGCCTGGGCGGGAAGGTCCGCGGCGGCGCCCGTCTCGCGCGTGGAATATCCTGCGCCGGGTCGGTCGACGGCGATCACACGGAAATCACGCGCCAGCGGTTCGACCATGCCATAGCCGAAATGGCCCAACTGGCCGGACAAGCCATGCACCAGCAGCACCGCCGGCCCCTGGCCACGCTCCACCACGTGCAGCCGCGCGCCGGGCACAGCGACGAAGCGGCCCGTGGGGGGCATCGCAGCCTCGATGCGCCTTGTGGTGCGCCAGGTGTACAGCAAGCACAGGATGCCGGTGACAAGCAATACGGCGAGCAACCCTGCGACGAAGGCGAATCCGATGGTCATGGCTGCACCTCGCTGCTTACCCCAGCCGGCTGCGCGCTGTTATCCCGCTGACTGCGCCGGGTATCGTCCTGCTTGATCGCCGGCGCCTGCGTGCCCGGCAGCGGTGTGTCGAACTGCAGCACGCCATCGGCGATGCGCCCGTACCGGATCGTGAGCATGTCTTTCAGATAGTTCTGATGCACGCGCCACGGCTTGCGGTGGCCCTGCTTCGGCAACACGCTGGCCGCGCGTTGCACATAGCCCGAGGTGAATTCCAGGAACGGCACGGGCTGCACGTCGGCAGCCCGGCGCGGCATGGCGAAGCGGTGCTTGTGACGGTCCATGTAGCGCAGCAGCCGGCAGACGTATTCGGCCGTGAGGTCCGCCTTCAGTGTCCATGACGCATTGGTGTAGCCGAAAGCCAGCACCAGATTGGGCACCTCGCTGAGCATCATGCCCTTGTAGGCCATCGATTCGGCCGGCCGGCGCGGTTGGCCGTCCACGCTGACCGCGATGTCGCCGAGCATGTTCAGCTTCAGCCCGGTGGCGACCACCACGATGTCCGCGGGCAGCAACTTGCCGCTGCGCAGCACGATGCCCTCGGCGTTGAAATGTTCGATCGTGTCGGTGACGATCGCCGCGCGCCCGTCGCGGATTTCGCGGAACAGGTCGCCGTCCGGCACCAGGCACAGGCGCTGGTCCCAGGGCTTATAGCTGGGCGTGAAATGGGTATCCACGTCGAAGCCAGGTCCAAGCTGCGCCGCGGCCATCTCGATCAGCCGCTGCCTGACCCGCTCGGGGCGCCGGCGCGCCAACTGGAAGAACGACATGCCGAGCAGCACGTTCTTCCAACGCGTCGCCGCGTAGGCCAGCTTTTCGGGCAAGACGCGTCGCAACTTGTTGGCGATGGCGTCTTCGCCGGGGCGCGTGACGATATAAGTGGGCGAGCGCTGCAGCATGGTCACGTGGGCCGCGCTTTTCGCCATGGCGGGCACCAGCGTCACCGCCGTGGCGCCGCTGCCGATCACCACCACGCGCTTGCCGGTGTAGTCGAGCGATTCGTCCCAGAACTGCGGATGTACCATGCGGCCCCCGAAAGTTTCCTCGCCGGGAAACGTGGGCCGGTGGCCTTCGGTATAGCTGTAATAGCCGGCGCAAATGTACAGGAAGCGGGCCCGCAGGCGCACGCGCTTGCCGTCCTGGGTGCGCTCCGCTTCCACGGTCCAGCAGGCGCTGCTGCTATCCCAGGCGGCGGTGAGCACCTTGTGGCCGAAGCGAATGTGCGGCGTGATGGCGGCTTCCTCGGCCGTCTGGCGGATGTAGGCAAGGATCGAGGGGCCGTCGGCGATGGCCTTGGCCCCCTGCCACGGCTTGAAACGGTAGCCGAGCGTGTACATGTCCGAATCCGAACGGATGCCCGGGTAGCGGAACAGGTCCCAGGTGCCGCCCATCGCCTGGCGGGCTTCGAGGATGGCGTAACGTTTGCCGGCGCAGCGTTCCTGCAGGTGCCGCGCGGCACCGATCCCGGACAAGCCGGCGCCTACGATCAGAACATCAAGGACTGCGTCATCGGAATGGGGGGCGGTCATGATGAGAATCCGGACGAGTGCCGATGAGCGGCGTTTCTGACAAGATAGGTTGTCAAAATCCATCTGGCAATAGGGAATGTCATAATGGCCGCCATGACGACCGAGCTTTCCCCCGCTCGCCGCTATCGCGGTGCCGAAGCCGAAGAACGACGCGCCCAGCGCCGCAGCCAGCTGATTGCCGCGGCGGTCCAGGTCTACGGCGAGCGTGGCTACCAGAACGCCACGGTCAAGGCCGTGTGCGAGGCGGCCGGGCTGACTGAGCGCTATTTTTACGAGTCGTTTGCCAATAGCGAGGCGCTTTTGCTGGCGTCGTACGAAACCGTGACGCGCAAGTTGCTGCACACCCTGGGGCGGGCAGGCGAGGAAAACGGCGGAAGCGGGGAACAGCGCGCTTTGGCGATGCTACGGGCTTACTTTGGTGCGCTGCAATGCGAGCCCCGCGCGGCGAGGGTCTTTCTGGTCGAAATCCGCGGCGTCAGCAAGCTTGTCGATGAAGCGCTGGCCATTTCGCTTAGCGAGTTTGGTGCACTGCTGGCGCGGACGTTATTGCCTGGTGGACGAGACGGCCGGGAACTTGATCCGATGCTGATCGCTGGCGTGGCCGGCGGGATCGTCCACGTTGCGCTGTACTGGATTCGTAACGGTTATTCGCCCGATGTCGACACCGTGGCGCGTACCGCGTTGCAACTGGCGCTCGTGCTGGTGAGCCAGCCGGCTTAAGGCCCGCGCCTTCGGAGGAAGCGCGGGGCGTTGCCAGACATGCTGCTATTTCACGTGCAGGATGACGGTCCCCTCGGAAATCGTCGGCGCGCTCGCGCCGGTTCCGGCAGCGTTCGCGGCGATCCAGTCCTTCGCCTTCTTGACGCTCTCTTCCACGCCCGCCTTGTCATTGCAGGTCGTGACAGAAAAGCCGCCATCGGCGGTCCGCGCAAGCGTGTAGCTGACAAAACCCTGGACCGAACGCATCAGGGATTCGACTTCCGATGTCCGCTTTTCCAGCAGATCAAACAGCTCCCTGGCGCCGCTTCCGGAATAGGCTCTGATAACAGAGTGCATGGTCGGTTCCTCCATTGGATGGCCCCGGATTTCGCGCAGTCGCGCGGAGAAAGGCATGATGGCACCAGTCTAGTTACGATGCGGGAAAAGTGCATACCGGCTTCACCGCTCGTTCCCATTTCCGTATGCAGGCTGCCCTCGGCAAATCCCGGCGACAGCTTGAATGACTTGTCGCCGACGGCCACCCGCTGAAAAGGATGCCTGTCTGAGGGAATCCCGAGTGGTCAGGCACTGGTTTCAAGCACAGAATCCAAATGCAACCAAACCAGGGAGACGCGCCATGCCCGGTCACCATCCGTTCTACACAGGCGTGCTAGCCATCTGTGCCGCGTTCGCCACGCCCGTTGCGCTGGCACAGGCAGTTTCCTATCCCACCAAACCGGTCACGATTGTGGTGCCCAACCCGCCGGGCGGCGTGGTTGATACTTCGGCGCGTCTGGTGTCCGACTCGCTAGCGCGCCAGCTCGGCCAGGCTGTTGTCATCGATAACCGGGCCGGCGGCAGCGGCAACATCGCCTACCAGCTGGTCGCGCGCGCGCCGAAGGACGGATACACGCTGCTGGCCTCATATTCGGCCTATCACGTGGGCAATCCGGCGATGTTCGCCAAACTACCGTGGAGCCAGAAAGACCTGGTGCCGGTGGCACTGATCGCCGTCGCGACCAACGTGATCACGGTCAACCCTGCCCTGCCGGCGAACAACCTGAAGGAGTTCATCGCCTACCTGAAGCAGAATCCGGGAAAGGTGAACTACGCATCCCAGGGCAACGGTTCCCTGTCACACGTCGGGACCGAACTGTTTACCCAGGTCACGCAGACCAGGATGACACACGTGCCATACAAGGGGTCCGGGCCGGCAATCCAGGACGTGCTGGCCGGGCAGGTGCAGGTGTTCATTACCACGCCGCCCTCGGTGATCGGCCACGTCCAGACCGGCAAGCTCAAGGCGCTCGCCGTCACCAGCAAAACGCGCCACCCCATGCTGCCTGCGGTGCCGACCACCGCCGAGGCAGGACTGCCTGGTTTCGAACTGGAAGCATGGGTCGGCCTGTTCGCGCCTGCCGGCACGCCGCCCGAGGTCATCGCCAAGCTGTCAGAGAACGTGAAGAAGGTGCTGGAGCAACCCGAGACAAGAAAGCGCGCCGACACGGTCGGCATCGAAGCCCGTTACATGGATCCCGCTGGTCTGGGGGCACTGGTCACGAAGGATACCGAGTACTGGGGCAAGATCATCAAGGCCAGGAACATCACGGCCGACTGATCGGAGTACCTCCATTCCTCAGCGCCGGATTCACTTGCGCGTCAGGCTGGTCCGGCGGCTGCCGCGGGCGTATCGGCGGGCTTCCTGGTGATCGCGTTGCCGCGTTCTTCAGGACGTCAGGCCTTTGGCGCGAAGCCAGCTCAGCCACGCTTGATCTTCGATCTCGTACGAGCCTCGCGACTCTTTCCATACGATCTCGCGCTCACGAAGCGCGTCAATCGCATTTTGCACCGTCCCGGCGCTGACGCTCACATGATCCGGCACAAGGGCCTTGTACGCGGACATGGCGCTCTCTCCGAAGGGAGAGAACTGACCCTCCTTGCCAGCCATGACACGCACCACCGCCTGCTGAAGTGGCGACAGCGAATTGAAGTCGCTTTCGACGTCATGCCACAAGCGCTCCTGGACGAGCGTCGCGTCATCCTTCAGCCGGGTACTGAGGTTTGGCGATTCGTTCGCCAGTGCGATCGTGCCAATCAGGTGGCGCAGCATCTCCGGGCGATGCCCGACCATCACGAAGGCTTCGTAGACAGCCTCCGGCTCAAGCTGATTGCCCGCGGCGAGCGCCCGGTTCACGCTCCTGGTAAATTCGTCGGTAAAGTTTCGATCGAGCAGCGGGAACGGCGTCACCTGCGAGCCATAGAACGGCATGCGCGAGTTCATGACCAGATGCGCGAGTTTGTCCCGGCTTGAACCGGTGAAGACCAGCATGAGGTCCGGGGCCTTGCCCGAAACGTTCATCGCGTCGCGCGCCGCCTTCAGGCCGAACATCGCCTCCACGCCCTTCTCCGTGGTCAGAGCATGCTGCGCTTCATCGACGATCAGGAGAACCGGATTCCTGGCGGCCTTGCGCAGCGCCTCAAGGGTCTGCGTGAGCGTGACGCCCGCTGGCAATCCGATGGCGGTGAGGTCCAGCCCAAGGGTGCCCATGACGGTGACCTTGGTGAGGCCGACAGCCTTTGCGGCCTTGCTCACGACACCGGCGTGATCGGCTATTTTGTGCTTGATGGCGTCGGCGATCAGCTCGCCGGGGTCGTGCGCCTTGTTCGACCATAAGTCGACATACACGGTGACCCAGCCGCGCTGCCCGGCGGCCGGCACAAGGTCCTCGCGCAGGAACGTGGACTTGCCTACCCGACGCGGCGCCGCGAGGAACAGGCCCGAGCGGGCATCCTGGATTCCCTCCCCGGACAAGGCTGCGCAGAAGCTTGCCGCCAACGCGGGGCGGCGAAAGGTGTAACGTTCTGAGGCGGCGGACGGCTCGGACATGGTGACTTCCGGGTGCGATTATCAGCATTTATCCTATCCGGATAAATTATCCTTTGCAAATAAATCACGATAAATGACTAATAACTCACATATTGAGGGGCTGTGCGTCTGGGCGCCCGGGAACACATACTTTCGTGGCCAGCCCATCACGGAACGCCCCGGCGACGATATCGCTTAGTCATCGGCGCCCGGTCGAGCGGCGCACTTAGCTGCACACTGCCATGTCAATGCACCCAGACGAGCAAGCCGAATATCTCACCTTTGCCGGTCGCCTGGCCGATGTGGCGAGCGCGGTGACCCTCGCCCATTTTCGTGGGGTCGTCGACGTGATGAACAAAGACGCCACCCGCTTTGATCCCGTCACCGTGGCCGATCTGGAAGCCGAGCGAGCCATGCGCGAACTGATCCGAAGCACCTACCCCACCCACGGGGTACTTGGTGAAGAGGAACAGAGGATTACCGGCACCGATCCGTTCTTTTGGGTACTGGATCCCATTGACGGCACGGCTGCCTTTATTACCGGGCTGCCGCTCTGGGGGACGCTGATTGCACTCAACGATGGCCAACGCCCCGCGCTGGGTGTCATGGACCAGCCCTTCACTCGCGAGCGATTTTCCGGGGACGGCAGCTATGCCTGGCTGAATGGCAAACCACTACGAGTGCAGCCCTGCCCGGCGCTCTCGCAAGCCAAGCTGATGTGCACCACGCCGGAGATGTTTGAGACCAGCGAACAGTGGGATGCTTTCCAGCGCGTGGCAAGTACGGCGCGGATGCAGCGATACGGCGGGGATTGCTACGGCTATTGCATGGTCGCCGCAGGTCATATCGACGCCGTGGTCGAAGCAGGACTAGAAACCCATGACGTGCAGGCCCTGATCCCGATCGTCGAGGGCGCCGGCGGCATCATGACGAGCTGGACGGGCGGTGATCCCCAACACGGCGGAGCGGTGGTCGCCAGTGGCGATGCTCGCGTGCATGAGGAGATTCTGCGGTTGTTGAATGCGCAGGGTTGAGCCATGCCCGGGCTATTGCGGAAACAGCGCCATCTGGCCAGTTAACAGCGTATCGAAACTGTCGTCCAGGAACGGCAGAATCGCATCGGCAATCGGCTGGAGCTGCCTGGTGACGTAATGGCTATAGTCGATCGGCGCCGAGCGGGTTTCGAGTGGCTCCGGCCCTGCTACCGTCATCACATAGCTGATCCAGCCGCCGTGCTGATACTGGCGCGGGCGCCCCTGGCGCTCGTTATAGTCATCGGCGATGCGGGCGGCCCGCACGTGCGGCGGCACGTTGCGCTGGTATTCATCGAGCTTGCGGCGCAGCCGCTTGCGGTAAACCAGTTGCTCGTCGAGCTCGCCGGCCAGCGTGCGACGCACGATATCCCTCACATAATCTTCATACGGCTCGCGGTTGAAGATTTTCTCGTAGAGGGTCTGCTGGAACCGCTGGGCAAGCGGCGACCAGTCTGTGCGCACCGTTTCGAGACCCTTGAACACCATCTCTACCTTCCCGTCAGGCCGTTCGACCTGACCGGCATAGCGCTTCTTGCTGCCGAGGTCGGTGCCGCGGATCGTCGGCATCAGGAAGCGTCGAAAGTGGGTTTCGAACTGGAGTTCGAGCGCGCTTTCCAGGCCATAAGTCTGCCAGAGGTGGTCACGCCACCAGTCATTGACGTACGCGACCAGGCTGCGGCCGATCTGGTTCGCATCGGCTTCCGTCCGGGCGCGGCGCAGCCAGACGAAGGTGGAATCCGTGTCGCCATAGATCACCTCGTAGCCGCGGGCCTCGATCAGCGCCCGGGTCTGTCGCATGATCTCGTGCCCACGCATCGTGATCGACGACGCCAGTCGCGGATCGAAAAACCGGCAACCGCTGGACCCGAGCACGCCGTAGAACGCGTTCATGATGATCTTGAGCGCTTGAGCGAGCGGCTTGTTCCGGTCACGCTTGGCGGCCTCACGGCCTTGCCCGACCTTGGCGACGATCGCCGGCAGGCAATGCTTCGTCCTGGAAAACCGCGCACCGCGGAAGCCAGGTACCGAATCGGCATCGTCGGGATGCGCCAGACCCTCGACCAGGCCGATCGGGTCGATCAGAAAGGTACGGATGATCGACGGATAAAGGCTCTTGTAGTCCAGGACGAGCACCGATTCGTACAGCCCGGGGCGCGAATCCATGACGAAGCCGCCAGGGCTGGCCTCCGGCGCCTTTTCGCCGAGGTTGGGCGCTACATAGCCCTGGCGGTGCATCAGCGGCATGTAGAGATGCGTGAAGGCAGCCACCGAACCGCCGCTGCGGTCGGCCGGCAGGCCCGTGACCGTGGCGCGCTCCAGCAGGAATGGCAACAGCTCGGTTTTCTCAAAAATCCGCGTCACCAGTTCGCAATCGCGCAGGTTATAGCGGGCCAACGCCGGCTTGTCCTGCTCGAACAGGCGGTCGATGGCGTCCATGCGGTCGTACGGGTTGTCGATCGCCTTGCCTTCGCCGAGCAGCGTCTGTGCCACCGATTCGAGGCTGAACGACGGGAAGCTCCATGTAGCGGAACGCAGCGCCTCGATGCCGTCGATGATCAACCGGCCCGGCGCGCTGGCGAAATAGTGCTGCTGGGCGTTGTGCTCGCGCCATTCCATTTCGGCAACGCCCCGGCCGAGGCGCAGCGGAATCTGGAACTGGCGTGCATGCTCGTGCAACACGCGCAGGTCGAACTGGATCAGATTCCAGCCAATGATCGCATCGGGGTCGTGATCGGCCAGCCACTGGTTCAGCTTTTCCAGCAACTCGGGCCGTGTTGCGCAGTATTCGAGCGAGAAATCTACCTCGGCGGGCGTCTGCGGCGCCGTGCCTAACATGTAGACCTGGCGCTGACCGCAGCCTTCGAGCGCAATCGAATAGAGTTCGCCGAACGCGTTTGTTTCGATATCGAGCGAGACCAGGCGTAGCGTGGGCCGGTAGTCCGCCGAGGGCTTCATCTGGGCATT
This sequence comes from Ralstonia pickettii, assembly GCA_050987995.1. Classification (GTDB taxonomy): domain Bacteria; phylum Pseudomonadota; class Gammaproteobacteria; order Burkholderiales; family Burkholderiaceae; genus Cupriavidus; species Cupriavidus pickettii_B. The sequence goes on along the minus strand of CP158803.1, from coordinate 2,012,550 downwards.
GCGCAGCACGCCGCTGTCATCCGCCTCACCGTCGAACCAGACCGGGGCGGTGATGAAGCGCTCCATCAGGTAGCGCTCGGGCGGGCGGATATCGGCTTCGTAGACATCCACGCCGGCATCGCGCAGAGAGCGGCTGAGCTGGATCAGTTGCCGATGCTGCTGGCAGTACAGGCCCAGTACGGGCCTGCGCTGAAAATCCTGAAGCCTGAGCGGGCGCAGCTCGACATCGCGCTCGCGGCGCAGCAGCGCCTCGGCACGCTCACGCTGTGCCTCGGGGATAAACGCAACTGACGGCTGGCAGGACAGGCGCAGCCGGCGCGGCCCGTCATCGGTAGCCAGCCAGACCTCGACCTCGGTGCCAGCCGGCGTATCGCGCCAGTGTCGGGTCAGGATGAAACCCCGCTGAAGTGCCACGCTATAAACCTTGGAGAACCGCTTGTGGTCGATTTTAGCGGAGACGGGGGTAATCGGGACTGGTCCAAACAATAGTCCGGTTTAGAGGCGCGGCGCGATACGTCTGTTTCAGGGGTTGCCTTGGAAACGTGGCGCGCCGCGCGCAGTGCCTGGCCGCTTTTTTGCGACAGAGCGCGAGTGGAGGGCTGATGCAGAGCCGGGTCTGCCGCCAGCGGGACTACTGATATTTCGGATCCAGTTCCCTCAAGGGCGGTTTGTAACCGCCAAGATCGATCGGAAGCCCGCCGGGCCACCCGAAATCCGGGGGCACCCACGCTGGCCAGCGCGGCCACCCGGTAGGTTCGCCGACCCTGATTTGGGCAATGCCCCCAACGATCGCGAGGGCGGCGCCCCTTTCCAATGGATCTTCGCGGCACAGGTCCGCGATTTTCAGCTTGCTCATGATGGTCTCCTGAAGGTAATGGCGAGTGCCGCGTGTGCGGTGCTCATGCGATGTCCTGCAGGGAGCATGCCATCCGTCGCAGGAGCATGCTGGCGCACCAGCATTGGCGGATTAACCTCCTCTGTCTGGTCCGGACCAACACCGGGAAGCGGATGGCGTTGGATAGTTGCCGACTCGCCTATGCCATCGAGCGAGCCCGCCGCGGGGATGAGCGAGCATGCCGGGTCGCTGACCGCCCGGGATTATGTGCACCGGGCACGCCCTTGCAGCGTGCCCGGCTTGCTGGCGCTTACTCGACCGCGATGCCTTTCTCGCGGATCACCTTGCCCCACTTGGCATAGTCCTGCTGGATGCGCTGCGCCATCTGCGCCGGCGCCTGGAAGTTGGCAATGGCACCGGCCTTCAGCAACTTGTCCTGGACATCCTTGTCGGCCAGGATCTTGCCGACCTCGCCAGCGACGCGGTCCACCAACTCTTTGGGCGTGGCCGGCGGCGCCAGCAGGCCGCCCCAGGAAACCGCGTCGTAGCCCTTGAAGCCTTGCTCGGCAATGGTCTTGACGTCGGGCAGCATGCTCACGCGCTGCGGCGAGCCGACCGCGATGGCGCGCAGCTTGCCTGCCTGGATGTGCGGCAGCGCGGCGACGAGGTCAGCGTACATGATCGGGACCTGGCCACCGATGGTGTCGCTGATCGCGGGCACGCCGCCCTTGTAGGGCACATGCTGCATCTCGAAGCCGCCCATCTGCTTGAGCAGTTCCATGCTCAGGTGGCCGAAGCTGCCCGCGCCGGAGCTGGTGTAGTTGAGCTTGCCCGGCTGCGCCTTGGCATGTGCGATCAACTTGGGCAGGTCGGTCACGTTGGGCAGCAGCGTCGGGTTGACCACCACCACGATCGGCAGGTCATAGACGGTGGCTACGGGCGTGAAGTCCCTGGTCGTGTCGTAGCCCGCCTTCTTGTACAGGTGCGGCGCCAGCAGCGTGGGCGTGGCCAGCATCATCAGCGTGTAGCCGTCGGGCGCGCTCTTGGCCACCTGGGCGGCAGCGATGGAACCCGATGCACCGGCGCGGTTCTCCACCACCACCGGCTGCTTGAGGCGCTCGGCCAGCTTCTGGCCGACGATGCGCGACGCCGTATCCGTGGGCCCGCCCGGCGGGAACGGCACGACGAGCTTGATCGGCTTGCTGGGCCACGATTGCGCGAAAGCGCTGCCGACCAGCAGCGGCACTGCGGCCAGGGCCAGGATGGCACGACGCCGGGAGTGGACCATACGGGTGAAATTTCGAGTACGCACGATTGTTGTTCCAGGTTGAATCAGTGCAAGGGAACCCAAGCCCCCCTTGCCGGGCGGGGTTGCGCGGACGTCCATGTGTGCGTCCGCGCGCCGCGAATGCTCAGGCGCTCTGCGGTGCCTCGGGCAGCGTCAGCACGCCGCGGGCCTGCAGTTCCTGCAGCTGGTCATCGCTCATCTGCAGCAGGCTCTGCAGTACCGCCCGCGTGCCCTCGCCCAGCGTCGGCGGCGCATTGCGGATCGGCAGGCGCTGGCCATCCAGACGATATGGGGGCGCGAACACGTGCGTGCTGCCTGCTACGGGATGGGGCATCTCGCGCAGCAGGCCGCCCTCGCGGGTCCGCTCGCTGGTCAACGCCTCATGCAGTCCCGCCACCTTGCCGCAGGGAATACCGCAGGCCGTCATGCGCTCCAGCAGCAGGTCGCGCGCAAAGCCGCGGATCAAACCCGTGATCAGCGGGGTCAGCGTCTCGCGGTTCCTGGCGCGCTCCACATTGGTGGCATAGCGCGGGTCCTCGACAATGTCCGGGCGCTCGATGACCTGGCGGCAGAACTTGTCGAACTGGCTGTTGTTGCCCACTGCGATGATCAGCGGGCCATCGGCGGCCTCGAACATGCCATAGGGCACGATGGACGGATGGGCATTGCCATAGCGTGCGGGGTCGCGCCCGAGCAGCATGGCGTCCAGGCCGTAATAGCCGGTCACCATCAGCCCGCAGTCGTACAGCGCCATCTCGATCAGCTGGCCCTTGCCCTTGCGCTCGCGACGGAACAAGGCTGCCAGCACCGCCTGCGCGGCATACATGCCGGTCATCAGGTCCACCACCGCCACGCCGAACTTCAGCGGCGGCGTGTCGGCTTCGCCGTTCAGCGCCATGAGCCCGGCCTCTCCCTGGATCACCAGGTCGTAGCCGGGACGCTTGGCCTCGGGACCGCTGCTGTTGTAGCCTGAGACCGCGCAGTAGATCAGGTCGGGCCTGATGGCCTTGAGTTGTTCGTAGCCGAGGCCCAGCTTCTCGGCCCCGCCGGTCTTGAAGTTGTGGATGACCACGTCGAACTGCGGCAGCAGGTCGTAGACAATCTGCACGCCTTCCCTGCTCTGCAGATCCAGCGTGATGGACCGCTTGTTGCGGTTCATGCTGTTGTAGTAGGTCGTCTCGGTCTTGCCGATGCGCATGCCCCAGTCGCGCGTGTCGTCGCCGCGGCCGGGGTGTTCCACCTTGACCACGTCAGCGCCGAAATCGGCCAGGACCTGGCCACACAGCGGTCCCGCAAACACACGCGACAGGTCGAGTACGCGCACGCCCTCAAGCGGGAAGTCGATGCCTTGGGATTGGTCAGGCGTCTGCATTGTTTGTCTCCATGGGCTGTTTCGAGGCACGTGCCGTCTCTGAAAAATCGTAGCCCTATTTCGGGCTGGTGCCACGCGATGCCGGTAGGGCTGCCGCAGCGCAGCACCCTGGATGCGGCGTGCCGGACTCGCGAATGTCGGCAGTGGCAATGAAGACCACATCGCACCGCCGCCGACGGTGCGACCGAAGGGAGCGGAAGATCCCTCGGACAGATCCCTCGGACGAGGGCTGGTCCCCATCGCGGTCAGCCTAGCATTCTTGCTTGGATAAATACGCTATACAATCCCCATCCACGTTGACAAAATGTTAAATAGGATTTGACAGTGGATCCCGAGGGCAGCTAGGGGGCCCTACTTCAGACCGCTGAATTGTTTCCCCTGCACGGCCAGATCAACGGGCAACTGCGCCGGCCCGAAGCCCGCACCGACATTTCCTCGCACTGAAGCAACGTCTACCGCACTTTGTCCAGCCCAATCGAGTCAGCATAGAACATCGGGCCACTCCGGTAGATCGGCCAGCCGTAGCCCGATTGGGAACGCCCCTGCCCCCCGATCGCCGACTTTATGCGGGCGACGTTCAGGCATCCGCATTTCTATCCCCTCCGTGGAGGGGATAGAGAGCAGGTAACCCCCGAAATATCGCAGCGCAGCAAAGCCACTTATGTCAGACCTTAAAAGATTGGAATTCCTATTTCCGGCAGGTTTGGTTAAATTGAACTCAATTGCAGAGGAATCGGGGATAAGAAAGAGCCAGCCTGGAATGCCGCATGGCTGCGCGTTTGGAGAAAACTTGATTTTGTCTCCTGAGCGCGTGCCATCGATAAGGGGGTAATGCCCAGGCAATACAAAAGCAGTATCAGTTTGCATCAGTGACAACAATCACATAAGAACGGATATAGCCTGGACCCACGCAAGGGCCAGCTTGCATTTGCTTATTCAGCCGACATTGCTTTTATGTTCACCGGCTGCCACGCGGCTGCATTTCTGGGAGCGCGGCATGCGGGTACTGGCCTGGCCCTGTGATTAAACAGGCAGACCAGATAGGGCCGGTATTAAGGAACGACTAGCAATTTCCGGCGACATGGCACCGGGTGGGCCATTACACCAAGATCCCATTGGCACAAGGATGCCGCCCGCGAGGGCGCATTGATCCCGCTCGCACCCCGCCTGCAGAAAAAGTTTCTAAACGACCACAGTGGCACGCACGCCCCAGAGGCGGCGGCATGCTGCGGCATTGGATGTATGGGGGTCCCACCAGGCAGCAAGGGATAATATGCAGCATTCAGGGGTATTCGCGCGTCAGGAACTGGATCGTTATTTTGCCTCGTACGTGGGGATGGAAGGAGGCAACCCGGGAGCTCCCGTCTGGATATGCGACAGAAGCCCGCGCGGCTGGCTGGAGCCGCTCGTCGCTCCGCTGCAGCCGCGTGTGGCACCACCCGCCTGGGACGCGGTGTTCCGCCACCAGCAGCGGGAAAACATGGGCAAGTGGCTCGGCCATCAGTACATTGCCCGCATCATGGCCGCCGCGCGGGCTGAAGCGCTGCGCGTTCGGCTCGCGGACAACGACTGGGAACAATACTACTGGCGCCATCTCTACGCGCCCGGGGGCGCCGAGTTCAGGCTCAGCCTGTTTCCCCTGCCGGCCCAATTCGATGGACGAACGCCTTGGTCCAAAGCCTTCCGAGGCCAGCCCGAACTCATGCCACAGACGCGCTACCTGGATCTGTGCCGGCATGGCGAACGCTTCCGGTTCCTCGCAAAGACCTGCGCCCGCTGGCGCCCGAAGGTGGTCGTTTGTCTGGGCCATCGCCATACCGACGAATACCTCGAAGCCTTCTCGCTAGGCGGGCTCGCCGGCGAAGAGCACGCAATCCAGCCGGCCGACCAGGTCAGGCGCGTGCGCATCTTCGCCAAAGACGGCACGACGTGGATCATCTGCCCAGCGCTCGGCGGCAGCGCAGGACTGATCTCGCAGGTTCAGCTGGATGCGTTTGGCAAGTTTCTAGGCACGCACCTGGCAGCGAGCGACTTCAAACACTGCCTCGATCTCGATGCCGTCGACAACGCCCCGAGGGCGCGGCTGGAGCTCTTGCCCGATCCGTACCAGAGCAGCAGGCTGCCTCCCGACGCGGCTGGTTGCCGTACGGGGGAACGTGCCCGGCCAGTGTTTCCTGCGAGCGACCACGCTCGGGCGGGCACTAGCGAATCCTTCGCCTGATATGGGGGCATGCCTCCCCCTGCCCCTCCCTGCCCAACCCCTCGGCGTTGCGGTAGCAGTCCGGCGGCGGGGGCGGCGGCGCCTCAAAGCATCCCGCCGCCGCCAACTCGTCGCTCGACGGCCGCCGCCTCATCGCGGACAATCGAAGCGTCCGAAACCGCCAGCCACGCCGAGATGATTTCCTTCGACATTGCGCAATACCGCTTCGACCTGCGGGCTGTCGCAGTCGCGGTGCGCGGAGACTACGTCCTTCTCCACCGCGTTGAGACCGACAGCTTCTGGAGCCTTCCCGGCGGGCGAGTGGAGCCGGGCGAGGAAGCTGCCCACGCCGTTGTCCGTGAAGTACAGGAAGAGCTGGGCGTCGCCACTACCGTCGACGGCCTGCTATTTGCGGTGGAAAATTTCTTCGAGGGTGAAGGCAAGCCGCACCACGAGATCGGCTTCTATTTCGCCGTCTCCCTGCCGGACGATTCGCCGGTGGTCGACGTCACAAGAGAGCACATCGGCGTGGAATCCACGCAACGGCTGATATTCCGCTGGTTCCCGCGCCACGACCTTCCGAAGCTTGACCTCCACCCCGCATTCCTTCGGAAAGCCCTGCAAGAGAACGACGCCGGCATCAAGCATTTCGTCCAGCACGGCTGAAGATCTTGGCGCTTGAGGATCCAGACAGGCATTCGCGGGGCAATCGAAATCGAATTACCAAGGCCACCTTTGGACATGTCCGTCGGACTGCGCCGCCGGATCAGTAGGTCTGATCGGCAACAACTCGGGCCACCGCTTCCAGGGACCGCTTGAGCGTGGCCAAGTCGACGGAGCCGAGTGCCAATCGAATGGCGTGAGGCACGTGAGCCGACGTCGCGAACGGATGGGCCGTCGACACTGAAATCCGCTCGCGCATCAACGCCATCGCGACCGCATCCGCGCGAACCGCCTGCGCCAGAGGAAGCCAGACGAAGTACGAGGCAGGATGGCTGATCCTCTTCAGCCGGCCCAGGACTTCGGCGGCAAGGCCCTGGCGCAGCGTGGCATCCCGCCGCTTGTCGTCTTCAAGCCGGGCCACCGTGCCGTCCTCCATCCAGCCGCAGGCGATGGCCGTCATGGTCGCCGGGGTGTTCCAGGTCGTTGCCCGGATGGCTCGCTCGAGCTTGGGAACCCATTCGCGCGGCGCACAAACGAAGCCGACGCGCAGACCGGTCGCGACACTCTTCGACAAGCTCGACACATAGACCGTCGTCTCCGGAGCAAGCGCTGCCAACGGAGGCGGAGCGCCTTCAGCCAGGAAGGCGTAGGCCGCGTCCTCGATGAGGATCAGTCCATGTTGTCGAGCGATGGCGACAAGTTCCCGACGTCGCCTCGCGCTCATCACCCAGCCGAGCGGGTTGTGCAGCGTGGGCATGGCGTAGACGGCGCGTACCCGCCGTCGTTTGCACAGGGCCGCCAATGCGTCCAGATCGGGGCCGTGCCCAGCCGCCGGGACCGACGCGAGTTCCAGCCGATTGGCCTCGGCAGCCAGCTTGAATCCCGGGTAGGTCAGCGCGTCCACAGCCACCACGTCGCCGGGCTCGAGCAAGGCCATGGCGGTCGTCGTCAGTCCGTGCTGTGCCCCGCTCACGAGCAATGTGGTTTCGACCGATGCTGTCAGACCCCGGCTGGCCAAGTGACGCGCCACCGTCGCGCGCTCATGCTCGCGCCCGCCATGGGGCTGGTATCGAAGCAGGGACTCCAGGTCACCTGCGGCCGCGAGCTGGCGCAGCGCTGCCCTGAGCAGGTCGGCCTGGCCCGGCGAAGACGGATAGTTGAAGCTCAGGTCCACCGTGTCCGCGCTCCAGGCATGCAGGTCAATGCCTTGACCGAGAGGGAGAGCCTCCTTGACGAACGTGCCGCGGCCGGTTTCGCCGCTCACCAACCCCATGGCTTGCAGCTCCGCGTAGACACGCGTGGCCGTGACCAGCGCCAGGCCTTCGCGGGCGGCGAGGTCGCGGTGCGTCGGCAGACGCGTCCCGGGACGCAGGCGGCCTGCACGGATGTCGGCCGCAAGCTGGTCGACCAGTTCTTTGTAGCGGGCCTGAGGCATGCCTCAATGTATCCATGACAATTATTTGAATGTATTGATTATCGGCCCTACGATGGTGCGACACAACGTCTCCACCCGCACGAGGACACCATGCACGTCGCCATCCTGACCTTTGAAGGCTTCAACGAACTAGACTCGCTGATCGCGCTCAACCTCCTCAGCCGGGTCAGGAAGCCCGGCTGGCGGGTTTCGATCGCCAGTCCGGCGGCCAAGGTGCGTTCGATGAACGGCGTGATGCTGGAGGCGCAAGCGTCGCTGAAGGATGCATGCGACGCTGACGCGGTGCTGGTCGGCAGTGGGATACACACCCGGGACGTCGTCGCCGATGCCGCGTTGATGTCGCAGCTGAGGCTCGACCCGACGCGCCAACTGCTGGGCGCGCAATGCTCGGGCACGCTGATACTCGCCAAACTGGGCCTGCTGGACGGCGTTCCGGCCTGCACCGACCTGACCACCAGGCCGTGGGTCGAGGAAGCCGGCGTGGCTGTGCTCAACCAGCCGTTCGTGGCCAGGCGAAACGTCGCGACCGCAGGCGGGTGCCTGTCATCGCAGTATCTGGCGGCCTGGTTCATTGCACGTCTGGAAGGCGTCGACGCTGCACGCAGCGCGATTCACTATGTCGCCCCGGTGGGGGAGAAGGAGACCTACGTGACGCGCGCGATGGCGAACATTGCGCCGTTCCTCTAAGCAGACGCCATCTTCGCGGCAGCGGTGCATCAGTCGAAGTCATTGCGCTGTGCGGCAGGTTCAAGTGTGCAGCCACAGGACAGGTCGACGGCGACCGGTTCCCCTGCGAAGTATTGCGCGAACTGCCCGGGCCCTATGAGGCATTTACCGGTTTCCACCCGCCGCCGAGCGCCTTGAACGCTGCTACGGCGGCGCGCGCTGATTCGGTCTGTGCCTGTGCCCTTGCATCGGACGTCCGCAGAAGGCGCTCGTCGGCATGCAGGACCTCGATCAGGCGGACGACGCCTTTCTGGTAGGCGGCAAATGAGGCGTTTCTCGCTTGGGTAAGTGATGTTTCGCCTTGTGCCAACGTGCCGGCCTGGTCTTCACGCTTGATCAGCGCGGAGACGGCATTTTCGACATCCTCGGCCGCGCGAAGCACAGCCTGACGGTATGCCGCCAGGGCTTCGGCTTCCTGACCTCGGGCCTGGTCGATCTGAGCGTTGATGCGGCCGAAATCGAACAGGCGCCAGCGCAAACCCAGCACGCCCGCAGCCTGGGTCGCACCGGCAGAAAAGAGGTTCCCGCTCGCTACCGATGTGGCGCTGCCCAACAAGGCACTGAGCGAGAATTTTGGGTAGTACTCCGCGGTCGCTACACCGATTCTTGCGTTGGCTGCCGCGAGGCGGCGCTCCGCGACGATGAGATCGGGTCTGCGCCGCAGCAGATCCGCGGGCGACCCCGTGCCGGTGAGCTGCGGTGCGGCGGGAATCGCTTTGGTGTCGGCCAGTTCGGTGCGATACGTGCCGGGCGGAACACCAAGCATCACGTCCAGCGCGTTCAGCGCCGCATCGAGTCCCGCCTCAAGCACCGGGACGGTAGCGCGGACCTCGGCGAGCGCGCCTTCGGCCTGTCGTAGTTCCAGTTCAGCCGCAAGTCCTTTGCTGTAGAGAAGGTTGACCGTCGAGACCAGCTTTTGTTGCGTTTCGACTTGCCGCCTGGCGATGGCAAGGCGGGACTGCAGGCCGCGCGCGCTGATATAGAGGTCTGCGGTTTGCGCGGCCACAGCCAGCCGAGTCGCCGTTGCGCCTGCTTCCGATGCCTGGTACTCAGCCAGCGCGGCCTCCCGCCCGCGGCGCAGTCCCCCGAATACGTCCAGTTCCCAGGTCGCGCCGAGGTTTGCCTCGTAGCTGTTGCCATACCTGTCAAAGCCAGGCGTTGCATTGAGCAATTGTCCGAGAGGGGTCTCGATCGACTGATACGTTCTTGCGGCCTGCGCACTGGCGCTGGCCGAAGGCAGCAAGGCCGCGTTGGCCAGGCCGAGCCCGGCGCGTGCCTGGGCGACGCGCGCTGACGCCTGCGCCAGGTCCAGGTTCTGATCCAATGCCAACGACACCAGGCGGGTCAGCTGCGGATCGCCGAATCCTTCCCACCACGTGGTGAGATCGGCCGGGGCTGAGGCCTGCCGTTGTTCAAGGCCGGACTGGCCAAGGTAGCGCTCAGGGAGTGTGGTGTCGGGTTTTCTGTAATCCGGGCCGACTGCACAACCCGCTGATACGCCGACACTCAACACAAGGGTAAGGAAGCGATGGGAAAGCATGGGCGTCATGAAAGCTGAGGAAGCAGATGGTGTGACTATATTATAAATTGGTCACTGGTTGTCAAGAGATGTTCGACGCAGTAATCTGAGCGAATGACCGAAACCACACCCATTGCCCCTTCCTCGCGGGGGCCTGCCGATCACAATGTGCGCTCCCAGATCGTGGAGGCGGCTACCGAGCACTTCAGCCTCTATGGCTATGAGAAGACCACGGTCTCCGACCTGGCCAAGGCGATCGGCTTTTCCAAGGCTTACATCTACAAGTTTTTCGATTCCAAGCAAGCGATCGGCGAAGTGATCTGCGCTAACTGCCTGAGCGCCATCACGAATGAGGTCGATGAAGCCATTGCGGGAGTTTCGACAGCTTCCGAGCGGTTGCGACGCCTGTTCAAGACACTGGTTGAGGCGAGCGCCCGGCTGTTTTTCCAGGACCGCAAGCTTTACGCCATTGCGTCGGCGGCGGCCCATGAGCGCTGGCAGCCTGTTCGCGCCTATGAGGACCACATCAGGCAAGTCGTCATGCAGATTGTCCTGGAGGGGCGGAAGTCCGGAGAGTTTGAGCGCAAGACACCGCTGGACGAGACCGCCAACGGGATCTATCTCGTCATGCGTCCTTACATCGATCCCCTGCTGCTACAGCACAACCTCGATCTTGCTGCGGAAGCCCATGTGCAGCTTTCCAGTCTGATATTGCGCAGTCTCGCGCCTTAAAGAGCACTCAGCTGTGGCGCCCGCTTGTGACCATTGACTAAATTGGTCACAGGTACAATACTTTAGGTCCTGTCTTGCATGAGAGGACCCTATGCTTCCGCGCCGAATTGCCCTATCCGCCACCGCCTGCCTGGTGCCACTCGTACTCGCCGCCTGCGGCGAGAAAGCGCAACCCGATCCGCGCACGCAGGCCCCGCTGGTCAGAGTTGGAATTGTTCAAAGCCCATCCGCCGCGTCGCGGGCATTCACGGGAACCGTTGCCGCCCGGGTCCAGGGTGATCTGGGCTTTCGTGTCTCGGGAAAAGTCCTGGAACGGCTGGTCGATGCGGGCCAGACCGTCAAGCGCGGTCAGCCGCTCATGCGTATCGACCCGAACGACCTGAAGCTGGCGGCGCACGCACAGCAGGAGGCCGTCGTGGCCGCCAGGGCACGGGCCAGGCAAACTGCGGAGGATGAGGGCAGGTATCGCGATCTGGTGCCGTCCGGCGCCGTATCGGCCTCGGCCTATGACCAGATCAAAGCCGCGGCGGAATCGGCCAGGGCGCAGCTCAACGCAGCAGAAGCCCAGGCCGATGTGGCAAGGAATGCGACCGGCTACGCGGTCTTGCTCGCGGACGCTGACGGCGTGGTCGTGGAGACGCTGGCCGATGCCGGACAGGTGGTCAATGCCGGCCAGGTCGTGGTACGCGTGGCGCATGCCGGCCGCCGCGAAGCCATCGTTCACCTCCCCGAAACCCTGCGCCCCCCTGTGGGTTCCATCGGCCAGGCCACGCTTTATGGCAATGGCGCGCTGACGGTACCGACGAAACTCAGGCAGCTTTCGGATTCGGCGGACCGGCTGACCCGCACGTACGAAGCGAGGTATGTGCTGGAAGGCGCGCTGGCCGATGCCCCGCTCGGCGCGACCGTCACCATCCAGATCCCGGACGGCCGCGCATCGACGCAAGCCGATCTGCAGGTGCCGATCGGCGCGCTCTTCGATCCGGGCAAAGGCCCGGGCGTGTGGGTGCTTGAGGGCAAGGTCAATCGCGTCACCTGGCGCCCGGTGAAGATTCACAGCCTGGATGACGATGCCGCGCGGGTAGCGGGTGAGCTCAGGATCGGGGACAGGATCGTTGCCCTCGGCGCCCATCTGCTGCGCGAAGGCGAGCAGGTACGCATCGCGGCAAACAAAAGCGAAAGCGGAAGCGGATCGGGTCCGATTTCTGGTCAGGGAGTGCAGCAATGAGTGGCTTCAACCTTTCTGCACTCGCTGTCCGTGAACGATCGGTCACGCTGTTCCTGATCATCCTGGTGTCGCTGGCGGGCGTTATCGCGTTCTTCCAGCTGGGCCGGGCGGAAGATCCCGCCTTCACGGTGAAGACCATGACCGTCATCACCGCCTGGCCGGGCGCCACGGCGCAGGAGATGCAGGACCAGGTGGCGGAACGGCTGGAAAAGCGCATGCAGGAGCTGCGCTGGTACGACCGCACGGAAACCTACACCCGGCCCGGCCTGGCGTTCACCACAGTGACCCTGCTCGATAGCACACCGCCTTCGGAGGTCCAGGAAGAGTTCTACCAGGCGCGCAAAAAGATCAGGGACGAGGCGGGCAATCTGCCTGCCGGTGTCATCGGCCCCATCGTGAACGACGAGTATTCGGACGTGACCTTTGCCCTGTTCGCGCTGAAGGCCAAGGGCGAGCCACAGCGGCTGCTGGTCCGCGACGCCGAAGCACAGCGCCAGCGCCTGCTGCACGTGCCGGGCGTGAAGAAGGTGAACATCATCGGGGAACAGTCCGAACGCATCTTCGTGGCCTTTTCCCATGACCGCCTGGCCACGCTGGGTGTCGCGCCGCAGGACATCTTCGCGGCCCTCAACGGCCAGAACGCCCTCACACCCGCCGGGTCGATCGACACCGCGGGTCCGCAGGTGTTCATTCGCCTCGACGGCGCCTTCGACAAACTGCAGAAGATCCGCGACACGCCGGTGGTGGCGCAGGGGCGGACCCTGAAGCTGTCGGATGTCGCCACGGTTGAGCGCGGCTACGAGGACCCGGCGACATTCCAGATCCGCAATAACGGCGAACCCGCACTGCTGCTGGGCATCGTGATGCGCGAGGGCTGGAACGGCCTGGATCTGGGCAAGGCGCTGGATACGGAAGTCGCGGCCATCAATGCCGAATTGCCATTGGGCATGAACCTGACCAAGGTAACTGATCAGTCCGTCAACATCAGTTCGTCGGTCGATGAGTTCATGGTCAAGTTCTTCGTCGCCCTCCTCGTGGTCCTGGTGGTCTGCTTCCTGAGCATGGGGTGGCGCGTGGGCATCGTCGTCGCGGCTGCCGTGCCTCTGACGCTGGCCGCCGTGTTCGTGGTCATGGCCGCCACTGGCAAGAACTTCGACCGCATTACCCTGGGAGCGCTGATCCTGGCGCTGGGCCTGCTGGTGGACGACGCCATCATCGCCATCGAAATGATGGTGGTGAAGATGGAGGAAGGCTACAGCCGCATTGCCGCATCCGCCTATGCCTGGAGCCACACCGCCGCGCCGATGCTGGCCGGCACCCTGGTGACCGCGATCGGCTTCATGCCCAATGGCTTTGCCCGTTCCACGGCCGGCGAATACACCAGCAACATGTTCTGGATCGTGGGCATTGCACTGATCGCTTCCTGGATCGTAGCTGTCGCCTTCACGCCTTACCTGGGTGTCAGGCTGCTGCCGGAGATCAGGAAAGCCGAAGGCGGCCACGATGCCATCTATGGCAGCGCGAACTACAACCGTTTCCGCCGGCTGCTGGGGCGGGTGATTCAGCGCAAGTGGATCGTCGCCGGCGTGGTGGTGGGTGGCTTCGTGGTGGCCGTGCTTGGCATGGGCATGGTGAAGAAGCAATTCTTCCCGACTTCCGACCGCCCCGAGGTGCTGGTCGAAGTCCAGATGCCTTATGGCGCTGCCATCGGCCAGACCAGCGCAGCCGCGGCCAAGGTCGAAGCCTGGCTCGCCAGGCAGGCCGAGGCGAAGATCGTGACCGCCTACGTCGGTCAGGGCGCGCCCCGCTTCTACCTTGCCATGTCGCCCGAGCTGCCGGACCCTTCCTTCGCGAAGATCATCGTGCGGACAGAGAACCAGGACGAACGCGAGGCCCTGAAGCTGAGGCTGCGCCAGGCCATCGCTGACGGGTTAGCGCCGGAGGCCCGCGTGCGCGTCAGCCAGCTGGTATTCGGCCCGTACTCGCCGTTCCCGGTGGCATTCCGGGTCGCGGGGCCGGATCCAGACAAGCTGCGTGCGATTGCGGCGGACGTGCGACGGGTGATGGACACTAGCCCGCTGATGCGAACCGTCAATACCGATTGGGGACAGCGTGCGCCCGCCCTGCACTTTACGCTGCAGCAGGATCGGCTGCAGGCGGTCGGTCTGACTTCCAGCGGCGTCGCGCAGCAACTCCAGTTCCTGCTCAGCGGCTTGCCCGTCACCGAAGTCCGTGAAGATATTCGCTCGGTGCAGGTCCTCGCGCGCGCTGCGGGAGACATACGCCTGGACCCGGAGAAGATCGCCGGCTTCACCTTGATCGGCGCCGCGGGACAGCGGGTCCCGCTTTCGCAGGTAGGCACTGTCGATGTGCGCATGGAAGATCCGATCCTGCGCCGGCGCGACCGCACGCCGACCATCACGGTGCGCGGCGACATCGCCGAGGGGCTGCAGCCGCCCGATGTGTCCACGGCCATCTCGAAGCAACTGGAGCCAATCATCGCCAAACTGCCGGCCGGCTACCGGATCGAGCAGGCAGGCGCCATCGAGGAATCGGACAAGGCCACCAAGGCACTGCTGCCGCTGTTCCCGATCATGCTTGCCTTGACCCTGTTGATCATCATCCTGCAGGTGCGCTCGATCCCGGCCATGGTCATGGTGTTTGCCACCAGCCCGCTCGGACTGATCGGCGTGGTGCCGACCTTGCTGCTGTTCCAGCAGCCGTTCGGCATCAATGCCCTGGTCGGCCTGATCGCACTGTCTGGCATCCTGATGCGCAATACGCTGATCCTGATCGGGCAGATCCAACAGAACAAGAGCGAGGGACTGGCACCGTTCGACGCTGTCGTCGAAGCGACGGTGCAACGTGCACGGCCAGTGATCCTGACCGCGCTGGCGGCGATCTTTGCCTTTATCCCGCTGACGCATTCGGTGTTCTGGGGAACGTTGGCCTACACGCTGATCGGCGGCACCTTCGCCGGCACGGTGCTGACGCTGGTGTTCCTGCCAGCGATGTATGCCATCTGGTTCCGGATCAGGGTTCCCGCGCATGCTGAGGACAGGAATCCAGAACCGTCCACGGTCGTGCCGTATTCCGCGGAGTGAGCGACAGGAGCCCGGAAACTGCCGCTGCCGGGCAGCCTGCGGCGTTGCTCCATTATCTGGAGTTCAGCCTGGTGCTGACCTCAGCCACATACGAGGTCGCCAGGCTGACGCAGATCTCCCGGTGTAGCCAACGCTGACTTTGCCCGTTCCACCTTCAGGTCATCTGGCAAGGAGACGTGATTCCTGGCCGCCACCACTTCGGCCAGGATCGAGATTGCGATCTCCGGCGGGGTCCGGCTGCCGATATAGATGCCCGCCGGGCCATGGAGCCGCGCGAGCTGCTGGCTGGTCAGGTCGAACTCTTCCAGGCGCTCGCGCCGTGCCTGGTTGTTGCGGCGCGAACCCAGCGCGCCAATGTAGAAGGCCGGGGTGCGCAGCGCCTCCATCAGCGCCAGGTCGTCCAGCTTGGGATCGTGTGTCAGCGCGATGACCGCGCAGCGTTCGTCCAGCTTCATCTCCACCACGGTGTCGTCCGGCATGGTGCGCACCATGGTGACGCCGGGGACGGTCCAGGTCTCCGTATATTCCTCGCGAGGGTCGCACACCGTCACATCGAAGCCGAGTCCGACGGCGATCTCGCAGAGATATTTCGAGAGCTGCCCGGCGCCGATCACCAGCATGCGATAGCGCGGCCCGTGGATCGTCAACAGGGCCTTGCCATCGAACACCAGGCCGTCGGTGGCCGTGGCGGGTCCGAGCGTCGCGGTGCCGGTGGCCATGTCGAGCGTGCGTGTCACCAGTCGGCCGGCTTCCACCGCGCTTAGCAGTTCGCGCAATCCACTTGCGGAGGACACCGGCTCGGCCACCAGTTCGATGGTGCCGCCGCAGGGAAGACCAAAACGGTGGGCTTCCTCGGCGCTGATGCCGTACTTGATTGCCTCAGGAGTGCGGTTGCGAATGCCTTCGCGGCGCGTCCGGTCAATGATGTCGTCCTCGATGCAGCCGCCTGAAACCGAGCCCACTACCAGGCCGTCGTCACGCACCGCCAGCATCGCGCCCGCTGGTCGCGGCGACGAGCCCCAGGTACGGACCACCGTCACCAGAAGGCAACGGTGTCCGTGCTCCTGCCAGCGGACACAGCTTCTCAAGACTTCGAGATCCACGCTTTCCATGATCCTTCCACATCTGCCGACCAGCCTGCGTACGCTGCCCCGGGGAGCGTCGCAAGCCGATGTGTTATTCACACCCGGGGCCGCAAGACGGTCACGCTTCGTTGGCAACGCCCGTCTGCAGCGGCGTTTCCGTCGCGCCCGCCCACCCCTTGTAGGCGACGGCCACGGCTGCAAGCAGGGCCGGCACCGCAAGGATGCTGAGAATCGAACTCATACCGAGGCCAAGCTGCAGCAGCGTGCCGCCGGCAACGGCGCCCAGGATGCCGCCGAAGCGCCCGATTCCCAGCATCCATCCCACCCCGCAGGCACGGCCGTGGGTGGGATAAAACGAAGCGGCCAGCGCGGGCATGGAGACCAGGCCGGCCCCCATGAACAGCCCGGCAACCGGGGTCAGCATCGTCAGGTATGCGCCGCTGGTCGCCTGCCCCATCGCCAGCGTGAATACGGCGGTGAAGAAATACGCCGCGCCGATCACACGATGCGGATCGATGCGATCCATCAGCCAGCCGCAGGCAATGGCGCCCAGCGTGCCGCCCAGCGGGAACAGTGCCGCAATCAGCGAGGCCTCGGCCACGGTCGCGCCGGCATCCTTGACGAGTGTCGGCATCCAGCTGGTCACCAGGTAGAAAACCAGCACACCAAGGAAGTAGGTGGTCCAGAGCATGAGCGTTCCAGTCCGATATCTCTGCGACAGGATCAGCCCGAGCGGTGAGCGCAACTTGTCAGCCTGGTCATCCGGCAAAGTGAATCGGGATGCCTGGATTTCTGCCGAGCCTGCGATGCGCCGCAGGACTGTCCTGATCTTGTCGGCTGGCCAGTCGCGCAGCACCATGAACCGGATCGATTCCGGCAGGGCAAGTACCAGCAGGGCGAGGACCATCGGCGCCGCACCGCCAACGATAAAGACGCTGCGCCATCCCCATGCGGGAATGATGAGGGCAGCCAGGAAGCCGCCGCCCGCCGCCCCGAGCGTAAAGCCGCAGAACATGCTGTTCACCAGGAATGCGCGGCGCCTCGCTGGCGCATACTCGGCCAGCAGCGTGGTGGCGTTCGGAATCGCCGCACCGAGCCCGAGGCCAGTCAGGAAGCGCCAGCCGGACAGCTCTGCGGCGGATTGCGCGGAGGCAGTGGCCAGGCTGAAGAGCCCGAAGACAGCCACGGATACAAGGAGCACGCCCTTGCGCCCGAACCTGTCGGCGCAGGGTCCCGCGATCAGCGCCCCCAGTGCAAGGCCGACCAGCGATGCGCTGAGCACATTGCCCAGGACAAGCTTCGAGACGCCCCACTCCCTGGTCACCGATGGCGCCACATAGCCGATCGCGGCAGTGTCGAAGCCATCGGCCACCACCACCAGGAAGCAGACGATGAGCACCATCCATTGGTAGGGGGAGAATCTCTGGTTGTCGATAAACGCCTGGACGTCTATCGTCCCCGGCAGGCTGGACTGCTGTGGTGTCATGCGACTGTCTCCGTATGTGTTTTGCGTGTTTGCCCGTCGTGCCCGGTGGCACGCCGGAATTCCCTGTTGCCAGGCTTACTGCTGGGCGGCCAGCTGTGTGGCCCGCTGGATCACCATCTCCAGCTTTCGATCGAGTGCAAGTCCGATCGCTGTGACGGCCGGGTTGCCAAACTGGCCGAACAGCGTGGAAGGCTGGTCGAAGTCGACCTTCACCACGCCAGGTTCCGTTTCATAGACCAGCACGGACAGCGGTGCATAGAGGCCGGCGCGGATATCGAGGCTGGTCATTTGCAGCGCAATCCTCGGGTTGCCCACGTGATAGCGCCTGGCTTTCCGCTGCGAGCCGGTCATGGCGAACAGCGCACCATGGTCCTGCGCCGCGAAGATCATCAGTCCTTGTTCGCCCTCCATGCGCGCCATCTTTGCGTCTGCCCCCTCGGGATCGCTGGCAAGGGAAGCCATCACCGCCCGATCGAATTTCCCCAGGATGGACTCGAAGCTGCGCGTGAAGGCGTCATAGTCGACGCGTAGCTCCAGCGTCCTGTGCACGATGCTGACAGACTGTGAACCGGCCTGGGTCAGGGTAAGTCCCGTCTGTCTTGTCGCCTGTTCGCCGCCATGTGCCGCGGCATATGGCAGCACCAGCGTGGCCGCCAAAGCGAGCGCGAACGCGCGTTTTAGTTCTTGTCTCATTCCTCCTCCTATGTGCTCCTCGGTCAATCCGAATAAGAGCCCTCGACAGGCCCGCCGCGGCGGTACGCTGCACCTGGGTCTATGCCGCAGTTCTCTCACAACCTCTCGATAACGCGCACCAATGTATCCGGCGTCTACATGCTAGTCAGGGGAACCGGCATGGTCAAGGAAGATCACGCCACCCTCCCCTCGGTGCTATCCCTAAGGACAAGGTCGGGAGTGCCGGCTACACGTCACTACGCGCTGACATCCAGGCGGAATCGGATGCAATGATGATCGTAATGCTATATATTGCAGAGACACATACGCCCTTCAATTCTTCCCTGACCATGCGTTATCCACTCGACCAAAAAGCCGAAACCCACAAACACATCGTCAAGGCGGCTTCGACGCAATTCCGCAAGCACGGTGTCAATGGCATCGGCGTGGCGCAGTTGATGAAGAGCGCCGGCATGACGCATGGCGGTTTCTACGCACACTTCGAGTCCAAGGACGCCTTGATTGCCGAGGCCATCGATGCCGCCTTCGACCAGACCATGGAGTTTCTCGAGCAGGCAGCGCAAGCCGCGCCGCCCAGGCAGCGCAAGAGCGCCATCGTTGGCGCCTATGTGAGCAAGAAGCATCGCGACAATCCCGGATCGGGTTGCGCGATCGCGGCGCTCGGCACGGATGTTTCGCGCCTAGACGCCAAGACGCGGCGGCGCTTCGAGGCGCGGGTCGCGTCGCTGATCGAGCTGGTCGCGGGGGGTGATGATGAGGCTTCACGCAAGGACGCGATCGTCACGCTCGCTTCCATGGTCGGCGGCCTCGTGCTGGCTCGCGCCGTCCGCTCGGAAGCGCTGTCCACGGAAATCGTGGATGCCCTCCAGTCGTCGCTATAGCGCAACGGCCTGCGCCCAAGCCAAGCCGATATGAGTCGTGCCCGCTTCCTGCAGATGCCATGCTCCGTTGCACGCGCCGCGGCGGTGCTGGGCGAGCGTTGGGTCATCCTGATCCTGCGCGAGGCATATTACGGGGCGACGCGCTTCGAGGAATTCGAACGGCGGCTCGGCATTGCCTCGAATATCCTGAGCGCCAGGCTCCAGGCGATGACCGATCATGGCCTACTGGTACGCCGGCCGATAGAGGGCAGCACACGCTGCGCCTACTTCCTGAGCGAAAGCGCGCGCGATTTCCTGCCTACCTACCTGAGCCTCAAGGCGTGGGCGGAGCGATGGGCGGAACCGAGACGGCGCACCACGGTTTTCGTAGACCAGCAGACCGGCGAAGAAATCATGGCGCCGCCACTGACGCGCGCCGATGGTTCGCTGATCCGCTTCGAGGACGTCCAGGTCATCAGCAGCCAGACGCGTTAGCCAACGGCGAGGCTGGGGAGCGGGTCGGGTTAGCGCTAATATGGAGGCCTGACGACACCGCGAGCCGCACTCATGACCACCTCCACGCCCCGCCCGGCCCGCCAAAGCTATCACCATGGCAACCTGCGGGAAGAAATGATCCGCTGCGGCAGGGAGATCCTGGCCGACAAGGGCGTCCACGGACTGACGCTGCGCTCCGCAGCCAAGCTCGCGGGGGTGTCCCACGGCGCGCCGCGCAACCAGTTTTCCGACAAGGAAGGGCTGCTAGCAGCGATCGCCGCCGAAGGATTCCGTGAACTGGTCGCCGTGCGCCGGGCCCGGCTCTCGCCTGAGATGACTGCCGAGGCGCGGCTGCTCACCGTGATGGATGGCTATATCGAGTTCGCCGTCAGGCATCCCGCCCTCTTCTACCTGATGTTCGGGCCGCAGATCGAGGACAAGGAAAAGTACCCCGAGCTGCTCGAAGCAGGCAACGCGTCTTACCAGCTGTTGTCCGGCGCGGTCCAGGACTACTTCCGGGAAAACCACCTGGCTGAGCAGTTCGATGACATGATGGTGCGCTGCGCGTGGTCGGCCATGCACGGCGTCAGCATGTTCTTCAGTGCCAAGCCGACCGGACCGAGCCCGCGCCCGAAAGTCGCGCTGGCGCAATGGCGGCAGAGCGTCCAGCAGTTCGTGCTGACCGGCCTGCTGGCGGCAGGAAAGAAAAAGGCGGCGGCAGTCGCTTCGGATGCCGCCGCAAGCAAGCCGAGGGCAAGGCCACGCAGCGCCGCGCAGTCGTAGCCCTCCCCGGCAGCAGTACTTCAGCCTCGTGGCTCGAGGGCTTCGAGGAGCGCCCGTTTCAGCATGACCCGGCCCAGCTGAAGCCGGTATGCGCCATCCGCGAAGTTGTCTTCCAGCGGGGTCACGTCGGCGAATGCCGCGTCGACGATGGCGTCCACCTTATCCGCGATGTCGGTAAAGTTGCCCTCCAGCAAGGCCTCGGCCGACGTTGCGCGAAATGCCGCTTCGGCGACACCGGTGATGCCGATCCGCCCCCATGCGTAGCCATCGTTGACCACGTCGATCGCGACTGCTGCGGCAGCCACCGCGTAACCTGACGAAGGATGCCGGAACTTGCGGTATGCGACCCGCGTTGCGGCCGGCAATGGCACATGGATGCGCGTCAGGACCTCGTCCGGCTGCACCGCCGAAGACATGAAGCCGACAAAGAACTCATGCGCCGGAATGCGCCTTGTACCTTGTTCGCCCACGATCTCCATCTCGGCTCCGGCTGCAAGCACGACGGCGGGCCAGTCGGCCGAGGGATCGGCGTGTACGAGCGCTCCGCCGATGGTGCCGCGGTTCCTGACGGTCGGATCGGCAATCACGCTCGCGGCGAGCGGAAACAGCGGTGCCAGCTGCTTCAGTTCCGCGCTTGCTTCGAGTTCGGCGTGGGTCGTCGCGCTGCCGATCGAGATGGCATCCTGATGGACCGCGATGCCTCGCAGTTCAGGCAGGCGGCCGATATCGACCAGTAAAGCCGGCCTGGCCAGCCTCAGCTTCATCATCGGCAGCAGCGTATGGCCGCCGGCCAGGATCTTGGCGTCGGGGTTCTGCGCCAGCATGGAGAGCGCTTGTTGCACACTGCCCGCCCTGACGTACTCGACTTCATAGGGAATCATGTCGCGCTCCGGCTCGTCTCGTGAATCGCACGCCAGACCTTTGGCGGCGTCAGGGGCATATCGAGATGGGATATGCCAAATGGCTTCAAGGCATCGCATACCGCCGCGACGATCGCGGGCGGCGCACCGACGCAGCCGGCCTCGCCGATGCCCTTGACGCCCAGCGGGTTCGACGGCGCCGGCGAAACATGGAAGCCGGTACGCATGCGAGGTATCTGCTCGATGCGCGGGAAGCCATAGTCGAGCAGCGACCCCGAAAGCAGTTGGCCGGCCTCGTCATATTTGGCCTCTTCAAACAGGGCCTGGCCGATGCCTTGCGCGATCCCGCCGTGCATCTGGCCGTGGCAAAGCATGGGATTGATCATGACGCCGACGTCATCCACCGCCACATAGTCGAGAATCGTCACCGTGCCGGTCTCCGCATCGACCTCCACGACCACTGCATGGCAACCGTTCGGCGCTCCCAGGGCGACCGGCTCATAGAAGACGCGTTCATCCAGGCCGGCTTCAAAATCCCTGGGCAGCTTGTGCGCAAGATATGCCATCCTTGCGACCCGCGCGAAGGGGATAACGGTGGGGTTGGCTGCGCTTGTGAATTGGCCATCCGCATAGTGAACTTCCTCTTCAGGAACCTCCAGCATGATGCCGGCGATCCGGCGTGCTTTTGCCAGGATCTTGCTTGCTGCCATATAGGCAGCGCTCCCCCCTACGGGCATGGACCGTGAATTGAAGGTGCCATGGCCCGCCAGCACGCGGTCGGTGTCGCCCTGGACGACATCGATATCGTCCATCGGCAGTTGCAGGACTTCCGCGACGATCTGCGCAAAGCTGGTGGCGTGGCCGTGGCCTTGCGGCATCGACCCGCTGAACAGCGTGACCTTGCCGTCGGAATGCACGCGGACATGCGCGCTCTCCCAGCCGCCCCGGTCGAAACCGACCTTCTCCAGCATCGGCGAAATACCCATACCCACCAGCTCGAGATAGCAGATCACCCCGATGCCGATGTATTTGCCCTGCTGTCGCAGCGTTGCTTGTTCCTCGCGCCAGCGCCGGTAGCCGATCAGCTCGGTCGCCTTGGTCAGGCAGGCCTCGTAGTCGCCGGAATCCCATTTGCCGCGCGCGCCGTCGTGCGGCAGGTAAGGGAACTGATCCGGCCGCACGAGGTTGCGGCGTCGCAGTTCGACCGGGTCGATGTCGAGTTCCCCGGCCACCGCGTCCATCAGCCGTTCGATGATATAGGCGGCTTCCGGCCGTCCGGCGCCCCGATAGGCGTCGACCGGCGTGGTGTTGGTCGTGACCAGATTGACCTCCGCATCGACCGACGTTATCTGGTAATTCCCCGTGATGTAGTTGACCGTGTTGACGGTAGGAATGCCCGTCGCCATATTGGAGAGATAGGCGCCGAGATTGGCGAACGATCGTAACCGGATCCCCAGCACCTTGCCGTCCCTGGTGACGGGTGCTTCCACGTATTCCGTATGCGCGCGGCCGTGCGTGGTCGCAACATGGCTCTCGCTGCGCGTCTCGGTCCAGCTGACCGGAAGGCCGAAGTGCCGGGATGCGAACGCCACCAGCACCTCTTCCGCATAGAAGTGCATTTTGGCGCCGAAGCCGCCACCGATATCCGGCGCCACGATCCGGACCCTGTTTTCCGGCCACCTGAGCGTTTCCGCCAGCCACCGCCGCGACATATGCGGCACCTGGGTGGGGACGATAAACGTCAGGCGCTCTTCAATGGGATCGAAATTCGCGCAAAGCGCCCTCGGCTCGAGCGGGCTCGGTATCAGCCGCTGGTTGACCAGCCGGATCGACACCACCCGGTCGGCTTGCTTCACCGCATCCTCGTAGTTGCCGCCCTTTAGCCGGAAGACGCCAATGCGGTTGCCGGGGACGTTGTCGTGGAGTTGGGGCGCTGTATCTCCCAGTGCATCTTCCGCGTCGACAACGGTCGGAAGCTCGTCGTAGTCGACCGTGACGAGCTCGGCAGCGTCCGCGGCAATCTCGCGCGTTTGTGCCACCACCATCGCCACGGCCTCCCCGGCATAACGCACACGGTCAGCGGCAAGCGGCGGATGGGGTGGCACCTTCGAGTTGCCCACCACCCAGTTCGGCCGGATATCGCCGACCTTGCCCTGGATGTCCGCATAGGTCAATACGCCGATCACGCCAGGCAGTGCACGCGCGTCTGCCGTATCGATGCCGCGCACGTTGGCGTGGGCAAAGGGCGACCTGACGAAGGCCGCGAAGACCATGCCCGGGAACTGATGGTCATCCGTAAACTTGCCCCGGCCGCTCATCAGGCGCTTGTCTTCGCGGCGCCTGACCGACTTGCCGATGTACTTCGTTGCACTACCGTTCTGTGCTTCGCTCATCTCAAGACTCCCCACAGGTGGCGGACGGCGCCGGCTGCAGCCTGGTCGCGGCAAGCAGCACGGCATCGACGACGTTCTGGTACCCGGTGCAGCGACACAGGTTGCCGTGCAGCGCTTCCCTGACTTCGTATTCCGAAGGCGCGGCCCGATGCGCAAGGAGCGCCCGCGCCGCAAGCAGCATTCCGGGGGTGCAGAATCCACACTGCAGGCCATGAAGCTCGTTGAAGGCTTCCTTCAGGACGGTCGTCGTGTGATCGTTGTCCATCCCTTCGATCGTATGGAGCTCACAGCCGTCGGTCTGGGCGGCAAGCACGGTGCATGACTTCACGGTCGTTCCGTCGATCAGCACCGTGCAGGCGCCGCACTGTGAGGTGTCACAACCGATGTGGACGCCGGTCAGGCGCTTCTGGTCCCGCAACAAATGCACCAGAAGCCGCCTCGGCTCGATTTCGGTTGTGCCGCTCACGCCATTGATAGTGTTCTCTATTTTCACTGTCGCCTCTGTGTCTCCGGTTGCCCCGCCAGCATCAGCACCCGTTACGTTTATAGTATTACGGTCATAATACTAAAAGGGCAAAAAAAATATCAGCAGGTCCTTCCCTGGCCGGCCGGGGCTCAGTCAGGAGAAGGTGCCAGGGAACTGCCTCCATCTCCTTCAAGACTCACCAGCTTTTCGAAGCGGGAAAAGAACTCCGCCAGGAACTTGTTCGCCACGGCGCCGACCAGACGGGATCCTATCTGTGCCAGCTTTCCGCCCATCTGCGCTGCGGCAACGTAATGCAGGGCAGTGCCACCGTCGACGTCTTCCAGCCGGACATCGGCACCCAGCTTGCCGAAGCCCGCGACGCCACCGCTGCCGCTGCCTTCGATGTGATAACCAATGCCCTCCTGATGATCGGAGAAGCGCGCCGTGCCCTTGAAACGGGCCTTGATCGGTCCCACGGCCGCGACGATTACCGCGTCATAGCCGCCGTCATCGCCCTGCAAGTATTGCTCACATCCCGGCAAACATTGCTGGAACGTAGCCGGATCATTCAACCGCTTCCAGACCTCTGCCCTGGAAGCCTTGATGACCTGTGCACCAGTGAATTCCAATTTCCATCCCTCCGGTTTCTGCCATCCCTGATGGCCCAACATCAATCTAGTCAGTGTCTATATCCTAGAGAGCGTGTCGGGCACCGTCAAGAAATGGAGAGGCAGGTAAACCCGAACATTGCCCACGAGTTCTTGACGTTGCCGAGATTGCCCGCCTAGGATGTAGACAGTGGATACACCGAGTGTGCCCAAAGAGAACTTGGGGCCAAACGGCGCGGGCAAGGCACCTGACACGTTCATTGCTGCCATCGGTTCGTTCGTTCCAATGAACCAGTCGCTAAATGTATCCACTGTCAATATTTGGTCCGACAGACCGACGTGTCTGCATCCCAACACCAAAGGAGAACCCATGTCTCGCGCAGTAATCGTTTCGTATGCCCGCACCCCGATCGGCAAAGCCAGCCGAGGCGCATTCAACATGACCCATGGGGCGACCATGGCAGGCCACGTCATCCAGCATGCCGTGCAGCGCGCGGGCATCGACGGCGGGGAAGTCGAAGACATCATCTTTGGCTGCGGCCAACCCATCGCCGCGACCGGCGGAAACATTGCCCGCGCAGGCGGCATCCGCGCTGGCCTGCCCGTGTCCGTGAGCGGCACCACGCTGACGCGCTTCTGCGCGTCCGGGCTGCAGGCGGTCGCCTTTGCCGCGCAGCGCGTGCTGATCGACAAGGTGCCGGTGATGGTGGCAGGCGGCGTCGAATCCATCAGCCTGTCGCAACCGGTCACGCTGAAGGTCGCCCAGCAGGAGGCCTGGCTGGCAAAGAATCGCCCGGATGTCTATCTGCACATGATCGATACCGCGGAAATCCTGGCCAAGCGCTATGACGTGTCGCGCGAGCGCGCCGACGAGTTCTCGGTGCGTAGCCAGCAGCTCACCGTCGAAGCACAGAAGGCAGGCCGCTTCTCTGAAGAGATTGTTCCGCTCGCATCGATCAAGGGCGTGACGAACAAGGAGACGGGCGAGACTTCGACGGTGGAGTTCCTGCTCGAGGCTGACGAAGGTGTCCGTGCCGACACCACGCTGGAAAAGCTGCGCGTGCTGCCCGCCGTGAAGGGCGACGGCTACCAGGTCACGGCCGGCAATTCCAGCCAGTTGTCGGACGGCGCCGCGGCGCTGGTCGTGATGTCCGAACGCGAAGCGGAACGGCGCGGCCTCGAACCCCTGGGGTACTTCGTGAGCCTGGCCACCGCGGGCGTGGAGCCGGACGAAATGGGTGTCGGCCCGGTCCGCGCGGTTCCGCGCCTGCTGGAGCGCAACGAGCTCTCCGTCGACGACATCGACCTGTGGGAACTCAACGAGGCGTTCGGTTGCCAGGCGCTGTATTGCATCGACCAACTCGGCTTGCCGCTGGAGCGCGTCAATGTCAACGGCGGCGCCATCGCCATCGGCCATCCGTATGGCATGACCGGTGCGCGCCAGGTCGGCCACATCATGCTCGAAGGGCGTCGCCGCAAGGCCAAGTATGGCGTCGTGACCATGTGTGCCGCCGGCGGCATGGGCGCAGCCGGGCTGTTCGAGTTCATTCACTAAAAGACCCCGGAAAAACAGGAGACACCTGATGAGCAATATCACCGAGTACGAAACCGTCTTCGTGGACCGGGATGGCCCCTGTGCCGTCGTCACCATGAACCGGCTGGAGAAGTACAACGCACTCAACACGACACTCCGGACTGACCTCTACGCGGCGCTGTCCTCGCTGATGGCCGACCGGACGGTGCGCGGCATCGTCCTCTGGGGCGGTACCAAGGCGTTCGTCGCCGGGGGCGACATTCCCGAGATGCTCGCGCGCCGCCCGATCGAGGCCTTCGTCCCGACCAGCGGGGCGCCCGACCTGTGGGCGCTGATTCACCACAGCACCATCCCCGTGATCGCGGCCATTGCAGGACCGTGCTTTGGCGGCGGCCTGGAGCTGGCCATGGCGTGCGACCTTCGCGTAGCCGCGGACAACGCCTTGCTCGGACAGACTGAAACGAACGTAGGCCTGATTCCGGGGCGCGGCGGTACCCAGCGGCTGACCCGGCTGGTCGGGGCGACACGCGCCAAGGAAATGATCTTTACCGGCGAAATCATCAAGCCCGACGAGGCTTACCGCATCGGGCTCGTCAACAAGGTGGTGCCTGCCAGCGAGGTGCTGGAGGAAGCGAAGGCCTATGTCCAACGCATTGCCGAGAAATCGCCGCACTCCATTGCCATGGCCAAGCTGATGATCAATAACGGCCAGGACGCAAATCTCGAAACGGCGCTGATGCTGGAGCAGCTTGCCTTTGCCACACTGTTCAGCACCGACGATATGCACGAAGGCGGTGAAGCGTTCCTGAACAAGCGCCGTCCGGTCTACCAGGGAACCTGATCATGACCCAGTTCAACACAAGAATGCCGGACAGCCCGGATCAGATCGATCCCTACCAGCCGCGGCTGAAGGTGACGTCGGTCGCCGATATCAGGCATTTCGAGCAGACGCCGCTTGCCGACCGTCAGCTACCTGACAGCACCTACGCGTTGCTGCGTCTGGCGCGGGACCGTGCGCCGCAAGCGCCCGCCCTGCACTACTTCACCTCCGGAGACGAGCTGGGCAAGGCGATCACCATCACCCATGCGCAGCTGTTCGGGCGCATCACGCAGACCGCCAACCTGCTGCACTCGCTGGGCCTGGGCCCCGACGACGTCATCGGGGTGCTCATGCCGGTGACACCGGAGTCGCAGTACGCGATCTGGGGTAGCGAAGCGACGGGCATTGCCTGCCCCGTCAACTGGATGCTGGAGCCGGAGATTATCGCGGCCCTGCTGCGCAACGCCGGCGCCAAGGCGGTGATCGCCTATGGCCCCGACGCGGATATCGAGGCCTGGAACAAGGCCATGCTGGTGCGGCGCGAGTTGCCCGAAGTACGGCACTGGATCAAGGCCGGCGGCGGCAAGGCGAGCGAGGAAGGGATCGTCGACCTCGACGCCGAGATCTCCCGCTTCCAGGGCGAGGCGCTTGACAGCAAGCGGGTTTTCTCGCCGCAGGATACCGCCTCGATGTTCCATACCGGCGGTACCACCGGCACGCCCAAGCTTGCGCTCCACACCCATGGCAACGAGGTGACCATGGCCTGGGTGAGCGCGATGCAGATCGACGTCCAGCCAGACGACGTGCGCGTCTGCGGGGTGCCGATGTTCCATGTCACGGGCGTGCTCACCAATTGCCTGATGCCGCTGGCCCGTGGCGCGTCGGTCGTGCTACTGACGTCCAGCGGTTGGCGCGATCCTTCCGTCATCCGCAATCTCTGGCAGATCGTCGACCACTTCGGCGTCACCGCGCTGGGCATGGTGCCGAGCGTGGTCAACATGGCCCTGAACATTCCGATCGGCAACGCTGACATCAGCTCCCTGAAGGCGGCGAGCTGCGGTACGGCGCCGCTGTCGGTGGCCGTTGCCGAGGCGTTCGAGCAGAAGACCGGGGCGATGATCTTCGAAGGCTATGGGCTGACCGAGGGGACAGCGCTGAGCGCAACCAACCCCCGCTATGGCGAGCGGCGCATCGGGTCCATCGGCATGCCCATGGCCTACCAGGAGATGAAGGTCGTCAAGGCTGCCGGTGGACGCATCCAGCGCGAGTGCGAGCCGGGCGAGCCTGGCATCGTGGTGGTGCGCGGACCCAACATTTTCGCCGGCTACCTGAACCCGGAGCAGAACAAGAGCATCTGGTTCGAGGGCGGCTGGTTCAATACCGGCGACCTGGGCTATGTGGACGAGGATGGCTACTTCTGGCTGACCGGCCGGGCCAAGGACCTGATCATCCGCGGCGGCAACAATATCGATCCGCGCATGATCGAAGAGGCGCTGTATCGGCACCCCGAGGTTTTCGATGCCGCCGCGGTCGGCCTGCCGGACGCGCATGCCGGGGAATTGCCGGTCGCGTACATCGCGCTCAAGCCGGGCAGCACTTATCCGATCGGACGCATCAAGCACTACGCTTATGAGGTGATCCCGGAACGCGCCGCCGTGCCCAAGCAGTTCTACGTGGTCGATGCCATCCCAAAGACTGCTGTCGGCAAGATCCAGAAGAACACGCTGCGCAGTGACGCCGTACTGCGAGCACAGCGGCAGATGCTTGCCGAGGTCAAGGCGGACACACCGGTTCCGCTTGTCGACATCCGCATCGAAGATCGCGGGGACCAGGGCATCCTGTCCACGCTGGTGCTGCCTGCCACCCTGAGCCACGAGGAAAGGGAGGTCGCGGTAGCCACCATCAGCAAGGCGTTCACGACGCTGACGATCAAGTACGCGGTGGTCTACGAGTAGCCCATTCTTAAAAGCAGGGCCTCGCCAGAGGCAGTGCGAGTGGCATGCCGGCAGCGCCTCACGCCCGGCATGCCGGCGCGCAGAATCCATCAAGGAGACAACCATGACCATCCAGCTTTCGCGCCGGCGCCTGCTGCAGGCTGCCTGCGGCGCCGCGCCGGCGATGCTTGCCCCATCCTGGCTGCGGGCGCAAGCGCCCTATCCGAGCAAGCCGATTGTCGTCAAGGTCGCATTTCCCGCTGGTGGCCCGGCGGACGAATCGATCCGCGCGGCCGCCGTCGTGATGAAGCGGAGCCTGGGGCAGAACGTGATTGCCGACAACCTCCCCGGCGCAAGCGGCTCGATCTGCGCGATGAACGTGCTGCGCAGCGCGAGTGATGGCTACACGTTGCTGGGCACGACCGGCATCGACTTCCTGGTCGCGCCGCTCACCATCGCGTCGGCCAGGTACTCGCCGGAGAAGTTCAGGCTGGCGGGCTTCAGCGGGATTTCGGACTTTATCCTGGTCTCAAATCCCTCGTTGTCGTTCAAAAACGTCGACGAGGTCATTGCTTACGCGAAGAACCCGAAGAACCGTCCACTGTCGCTGGCACACTGGGGCCCCGGCTCGGCGCCCCACCTGGTCGGCGCCGACTTCCAGGCCCGCACCGGCGTACGCTTCCTGGAAGTGCCATACAAAGGCGCGGCCCCGGTCAGCAGCGACATCGCCGGTGCACAGGTAGACCTGACCTTCATTCCAATGGGAGGCCCGACTTTCGGGATGATCAAGGCCGGCCGCTTCAAGCCGATCGGCGTCGCCAGCAAGGCCCGGCATCCGTCGTTGCCCGATGTGCCCGCGCTGTCGGAAAACAAGGCCCTGACCGATTTCGAATACAGCCAGTGGGCAGGCGTGCTGGCCCCGCCGGATACCCCAGACGCCGTGACGGCACGCGTAGTGGAGGCCATGAACGCCTGGGTGGCCAGCCCCGAGAACCGCACCCGCCGCAGCGTCAACCTTCAGCGCGCGATTGAGCCCATGACCATGGCCCAGGCGCAAGCCTTCCTGAACAGCGAACACACCAAGCTGACCCGCATTGCCAAGAGCCTCAAGCTCGCCGGGCAATAGGTGGTGGGGCCCGGTGGAGGCCCCACGCTGGCAATGCGGTCAGCCAGCTGCGCCGCGGCGCAGGCTGGCAAAATCGGCGGGCCGTTTCCCAAGGAATGCAGCAATGCCTTCGGCGGCTTCGGCGCCGCCCTGGGCCACGGCCATGGCGATCCGTTCAGCTTCCAGCTGGTCGTCGAGCGTGCGCTCATGAGCATGCCGGCATAGGGCCTTGATCGATCCCATGGCCTGCTGTGGGCCTTGCGCAAGCCGCGCCGCGAGCGCGATCGCCACCGCGCCGGCCTGTCCTGCCTCGACCAGCTGGTTGACGACCCCGAAGTGCTGCAGCTGCTCCGCCGTGATGCGATCGCCGGTCAATGCCAGCTGCGTCAGCACCTGCCGCGACAGGCTCTGCGCCAGCAGGCCCGTAATGCCGCCATCCGGCGTCAGCCCAACCTTTACATAGGCGATCGAGAAGGCTGCGCCGGCGGATGCTACCAGCAGGTCGCAGGCCAAAGCCAGCGAGAAGCCCGCGCCCGCCGCGCCGCCTTCGACCGCTGCCACGATCGGCTTGGGATGATCGCGCAGCTTGCACACCACGTCGTGCAGGTGCCCCAGGCGCTCGATGCGCTCCTCGTAGCTCAGTTCCCGCCGCTTGCTGATCAGTTCCAGGTCGCCGCCCGCACAGAAGTAGTTGCCGGCGCCGGTCAGCACGATCGCGCCAATCTCCGGATCGTCCGCGGCAGCGGCCAGCGCGGCGCGGATATTGTCATAGAGATCGGCCGCGATGGCGTTGCGCTTGCCGGGATTGTTGATGGTGAGCACCAGCACGCGGCCTTCCGTGTGCTGCAGCAAAGAGGAAAAAGTGGTCATATCGTGAATTCTGCAAGTGGGGCGAGGTCCGATCAGCCGGCAGCCTGTTGGGCAGCGCGCTGATGCTCATAGACCTGCAGGTGGCAATAGGCCGTGCGGCTTAACGGGAGATCGCGCCCGCGTTCGGCAGCGCGGGCGATGAGATCGCCGACGATGGCGTCGGCTTCTATGCGTGGGGCGCCCTGGGCAATATCCCGCATCATCGACGCAGCCCAGGTCGATGAACTGTCCATCAGGCGGGCCTGGATGGCATTGGCAACGGGTTCCGGGATGGCGTGGCCGCATAGCTGCGCCACCGTCCGGCACTCCGCCATCGCGTCAAGCATCAGCCGACGACCGTCCTGCGTCTTCATGATGTCCGCCACGGTCCCTCGCATCAGGCATGTCATGACCGCGCCTGCGGCGATCATGGCCCATTTGTTCCACAGCTCCTGCTCGATGGCGCCCGATACCTCGCGCGTGCCCCGCGGCCCTGGAAACCAGCGCATGAAACTCCGCGGCCGGCGCCGACGTCTGCGCGGCGCGCGGCCCGACCACCAGCCGGTCCATGCGGCCAGCGTGCAGGACGGTTCCGTCCGCGGCCAGCGTTGTCGCAATGTACGAGACCCCGCCCAGCACGCGCTCCCTGCCAAAGCGATGGTCAAGGCGATCGTAGGCAGCCAGGCCATTGAGCAGGGGCAACACCGCGGTGCCGCGGCCGACGGCCGGGCTGATCGCTGCGATCGCATCGTCAAGGTCATAGGCCTTGCAGGCCAGCAGGACAAGGTCATACTGCGGGTCATCCTGCGCATCGACCTCGCCCGCCAGGACCGTTCTTACCGGGCGATGGAAGTCGCCAAGCTCACTGCGCACCGCCAGTCCAAGGCGTTCCAGCGCCTGCGCGCGTCCGGGCCGCACCAGGAAAGTCACGTCCGCATCCGCCTCGATCAGTCGCGCGCCGTAGTAGCCACCCATCGCACCGGCACCGAGTACCAATATCTTCATGGGGCGCCTCCGTCTACGCGTTACCAGCGGGACGGCACAGCACGACCAGATTGACGACGCCGGCCTGCACGGGTTCGTCATGCTGGTTGAAGGTTGTGATGCGCACCTTCACGATGCCTTGATCAGGACGCGACTTCGACGTCCGCACCTCCAGGATCTCGCTCTCGACACGCAACTCATCGCCGGGCCTCACCGGCTTGGGCCAACGCAGCTCCTCGAAGCCCGCGCCGATGATGCCGCCCGCGGGCCGGAGCTCGCCGTCGACCAGCAGGCGCATGGTCAGTGCCGCCGTGTGCCAGCCGCTCGCGGCCAGGCCGCGGAACAGCGTGTCGCGGGCGGCCGCTTCATCAAGATGGAAAGGCTGCGGGTCGAACTCGGCAGCGAAGGTTTTGATCCTGTCCAGCTCGACGGGCAGCCGCCCTGAACCATATTTCTGGCCCGCCGCCAGATCCTCGATGTATTGGATGTTCATATTTGCTCCTCCAGGTTTCTTCACGCTGCGCGCGCCCGTTGCGAGACGCCCAACGACGGATCAGGCCAGTGCCTCGAGCGCCAGCGCAATCCCTTGTCCGCCGCCGATGCACAGCGTGACGATGCCGCGCCGGATGCCATCCGCGCGCATGGCATGCAGCAGGCGCGTCGTCAGCACCGCGCCGGTCGCTCCGATCGGATGGCCGTGCGCAATGGCGCCACCATCGACATTGATGATGTCGTGGGGCAAGCCAAGCTCCGCGGCCACTGCCAGGGGAACCGCGGCAAAGGCTTCGTTGATCTCGATGCGTTCAATATCGCCCAGCTGCCACCCGGCGCGCTGCAGCGCCTGCCGCACCGCCGGGACGGGCCCCAGGCCGAACATGCCCGGCTCCACGGCGCCCACCCCATAGGCCACCAGCCGCGCCATCGGCGCCAGCCCCTTGCCTTCGGCGAGCGAGCGTTCGGCCACGATCATGGCCGCCGCCCCGCTGTTGAGCCCCGGTGCATTGCCGGCTGTGATGGTGCCGTCCGGGCGGAACGCAGGCTTGAGCCGACTGAGAGCGTCGAGGCTGGTATCGGGCCGGTTGGCTTCGTCGACCTGGAACATGGTGGTACCGCCCTTCCCCTTGACCGGCACCCCGGCGATCTGGCCGGTGAAGCGCCCGTTGGCCTGTGCCAGCGCGAAATTCCGCTGCGAACGTTCGGCCCAGCGGTCCTGGGCCTCGCGGCTGAGCTCGTAGCGCGCGACAAGGTCCTCGGTATGCCAGCCGGAGTGCTCGCCGGAGAATGCGTCGTGCAGTCCGTCGTACAGCATGCTGTCATGCAGCACTGAATCGCCCATGCGTTGTCCCCAACGGCCGGCGGACATCAGGTAAGGCGCACGGTCCATGTTCTCCATGCCACCGGCAATGGCGATGTCGATATAGCCCAGCCGCACCTCGTCCGCCGCCGTTGCGATGGCCTGCGCCCCCGAACCGCATACGCGGTTGACGGTCATCGCGGGAACCGAGACCGGCAGGCCTGCCCCGATGGCGGCCTGCCGGGCCGGGTTCATCCGGTTGCCTGCCTGGACCACATTGCCGAACACCACGCTGCCAACCTGTTCCGGATCGATTCCCGCGGCCTGCACCGATGCCCGGATCACCGCTGCACCGAGCTCGGTCGCCGGGATGGATTTCAATGAGCCGTTGTAGGCGCCGATGGCGGTCCGCAATGGCTGGCACAGCACGACATCTCTTGAATTCATCGCATACTCCTGACAAAACGCAGCATCAATCGGTCGCACGCGCGTCAGGCGACGCGTCGTGCGGAATGGCCGTGGTGGCCGGGTCCTGAACCTTGCAATAGGCATTGGCGGCGCGGGCGCAGGCAACACCGGTGTCGCGCGGACGCTCGTTGGCGGCGTACGCCACCGTGCCCGCGCCGGCGATCAGCACGGCACACAGCAATCGTTGACTCAGACTGGTTTTCATGGTCTGCCCCTCAAGCTCCCAGCAATCAATGCGCATCGGCCGACGGCCCCTTCGGCGGCGCAACCTTGCGCATCAGCGGCACCATCGCCGTGGCAATCGCGAAGCACACCAGGATCAGCAGGAAGATGTCGCCAAACGTCTGCGTCTGCGCCTCGCGCCAGGCTAGCCCCCACAATTGCCTGAGCGCCGCAGTCTGCGCATCGACGGCATCGAGCCCGACCGCCACAAACTGGCTGGTGAGCCCCTGCAACAGGTTGCCCATGGCTTCGTTGCCGATATTCAGGTGCTCTGCCTCGCGCAGGAAGTGCAGGTTGCCGCGGTTGTTGAGCGCGGTCGCACAGGCCGCGATGCCGATGGCGCCGCCCAGGTTGCGCATCAGGTTAAACAACCCGGACGCAAGCTTGAGCCGGTCCGGCGGCAGGCTGCCCAGCGTCAGCGTCACCGTAGGCGCCACCGCGAACTGCTGGGCCATGCCGCGCAGCGCTTGCGGCAACAGCAGCTGCGCCGCGCCCCAGTCATGCGTGATGGGGGCGAAGTACCACATCGACACCGCAAACAGCCCCAGGCCGGCCATCATCAGCCAGCGCAGGTCGACCCGGTTCGCCAGGAAGGCATAGAGCGGGATCGACGCCATCTGGAACACGCCGGTGGAAAACACCGCCAGGCCGATATCCAGCGCGCTGAAGCCGCGCACGCGCCCCAGGAACAGCGGGGTCAGGTAGATGGTGGCAAAGATGCCGATGCCGGTGACAAAGGAGAAAAAGCAGCCAAGCGCGAAGTTGCGGTCCTTGAGCGCGCGCAGGTCCACCAGCGGGTTGGCATAGGTCAGCGTGCGCCAGATGAAGGCCACGCCCGACAAGCCGGCGATCCAGGCGGTGGCCAGGATCACGTCGTCGTCGAACCAGTCCCAGCGCGGCCCTTCTTCCAGCGTGTATTCGAGGCAACCCAGGAACAGCGCCATCAGCACCATGCCCAGGTAATCGGCACCGCGCACCAGCGACCAGTTGGGCCGGTCGACCTTGACCAGCAGCGGCACCGCGATGGTGACGAAGATGCCCGGCACCAGGTTGATGAAGAACAGCCAGTGCCAGGAATAGTGATCGGTGATCCAGCCGCCGATCGTGGGCCCCAGCGTTGGCGCCAGCGAGGCCAGACCGCCGACGGTGGCGGCCGCGATGACGCGCTGGGGGCCGGCGAAGAAGGCAAAGGCCGTGGTAAACACCATCGGGATCATCGAGCCGCCCAGGAAACCCTGCAGCGCCCGAAACACGATCATGCTGTGGATGTCCCACGCCACTCCGCACAGCAGGCTGGTCACGGTGAAGCCGGCCACCGATGCGGCGAACAGCCAGCGCGTCGACATCACGCGCGACAGCCAGCCGGACAAGGGGATGACGATGATCTCCGCGATCAGGTAGCTGGTCTGTATCCAGACCGTTTCATCAGCGCCGGCCGAGAGCGCACCGCCGATATCGCGCAACGACGCGGAAACGATCTGGATATCCAGCAATGCGATAAACATGCCCACGCACATCGTGCCGAAGGCGAACACCTTGGCGCCGGTGGACATCTCGTCCGGCGTCGCCACCACGACGGGCGCAGGGCTGGTCAGGCTGGCCGTGGTCATCACTGCACCTGCTTGCCGGGCTGCGTGTTGATAGCCTGCGTGTTGACCTGGGCGATGACCGACAGGCCCGGACGCAGGACGCCAAGCCGGGCATCCTGCTCATCCAGGCGGATCCGCACCGGCACGCGCTGAACGATCTTGGTGAAGTTGCCGGTGGCATTCTCCGGCGGCAACACGCTGAACTGCGCACCGGTGGCCGGCGCCAGGCTTGCGACACGGCCATGGAAGACCCGTCCGGGCAGGACATCGGCTTCAATTTCGACCGGCATGCCGGGGCGCATGTGCGCCAGCTGTCCTTCCTTGAAATTGGCGTCCACCCACAGCCCGCTGGCCGGCACGATGGACAGCAGCTGGCTGCCGGCACCGGCAAAGGCGCCGACGCGGGCGCGCCGGTTGCCCACGGTGCCATCCACGGGCGCGCGCAGTTCCGTATAGCCAAGGTTCAGCTTCGCGATGTCGCGCTCGGCGATCGCCTGCGCCAGCGACGCCTCGGCCTGCTGCTTCTGCGTGCCGATGACTTCCAGCTGGCGCTGCGCGGCTAGCAGCGAGGCGCGTGCCTTCTCGCCATTGGCCTGCGCCTGCTTGTATTCCGAGTCTGCCTTTTGCGAGCTCTGGATGGAGACGGCAGCCTTCGCCACCAGGCTGGCGTAGCGCACCTGGTCGTCGTGCGCCCGTACGGTGTCGGCATTGGCGGCCACTATGCCGGCCTTGGCCTGGGCAATGACAGCCTCTTGCAGGCGCGCGGTGGCATCCAGGTTTGCCAGCAGGGCCTTCTGTGCGGCAACGGCGCCCTCGGCCTTGGCCAGCGCGGCGCGGTAGTCGCGGTCGTCGATGCGCACCAGCACGTCGCCGGCGTGGACCGGCTGGTTATCGGTCACCGCGACTTCCGCGATGTAGCCGCCCACCTTGGCACCGATCACCGTGACATCGCCGCCGACATAGGCGTCGTCGGTGCTTTGCAGGTAGCGGGCCGACGTCCACCAGTGGTAGCCGTAGCCGATCCCGACAAGTCCGGCGACAACCAGCGCGCCGGTCGCCAGCAGGCGTTTGGGGCTGGCCTTGGATCTCGACGCGGGAACGGGTTCGGTACCCGCCCGTTCAGTCAGCGTGTTACTGCTCATGGCACTTCCTTTCTGCTTCGGGACTTACGCACCGCCGGCGAGGCGGTTTGGCTGGAGGGGTCAGATCAGGCTTCGGCCGAGCGGCCCAGCCGCCGGCGTAAGCGCTCGCTGGCCGCCGGGCCGGGCGCGAGGTGGTAATCGGGGTCGGTGATGGGGCGCCCGCTGGCGGAATCAACCAGCACCGGCTCCACACGCGCGCCGGTGTGCCGGTTCGCCAGCTGCACGCTTTCGCCTTCCGGCGCCAGATGCTTGTTGCCCCAGGCCAGCATGGCCAGCAGCACCGGGCGGAAATCGCGGCCGCGCTCGGTCAGGATGTACTCCGAGCGCGGCGGCCGGTCGCAGTACTGGCGCCGCTCCAGCATGCCCTCCTCCACCAGTGAGTTCAGGCGGCGGGTCAGCATATTGGGCGCGATATCCAGGTTCTGCTGGAACTCATCGAAGCGCTTCACGCCGTAGAACGCTTCGCGCAGGATCAATACGCTCCAGCTGTCGGCAACGCGCGCCACTGTGCGTGCGATCGGGCACGGTGTTTCACCAAGTGGCTTTCTCTGCATGATTGGCTTCCTCGGAAAATGGGTTGCTATCAATTTGAAAGTTAGTCTAGAGTAGTAACTATCATCATGCAAGTTAGTTTTTAGCTTGTGCCCTATTCGCTGCTCGTTGAAAGGTGTCCGCAATGCCGCAAAGTCCATCCCGCCCCGATGTCAGGCGCACCAGCACCGGTATCGCCCGCCTCCTGCCCACCCTGCTTGCGGCCAGCTTCGCGGCCAGCCTTGCCGCCTGCGCAGTCGGTCCCGACTACCACACGCCAGCCTCGGACATGCCCGCTGCCTATCCGCATGCAGCGGCCCTGCAAGCCCGTGAGGCCACCCGGCCGGCGCCTCCACTGGACAGCTGGTGGCTGGGCTTTGACGATCCCGCGCTGAAGGGGGTCATCCAGCGCGCACTGGAGCAGAACCTCGACCTGGCAGCGGCAATTGCGCGGGTCGACCAGGCCCGCGCCGCTGCCAGCCACGCCGGCGCCGAACTGCTGCCGCAAGGCTCGCTATCGGCGAGCGTCAGCAAGCAGCACCAGTCGCTGGAAGGGCCTTTGGGCAGCCTGGGCAAGAACGTGCCGGGCTTTGACCGCAACAAGACGCTGTACAACGCGGGCGTGGGGGCAAGCTGGGAGGTCGACGTGGCCGGCGGCCTGCGACGCGGCGCTGAGGCTGCCAGCGCGGAAGCCCAGGCCGCCGAAGCCGAGCACATGGGGGTGCGCGTGCTGGTGGCCGCGGAAGCGGCCGATGCCTACTTCCGCGTGCGCGGCGCGCAGCAGCGCATTGCGATCGCGCAGCAGCAGGTGCGGACCAATGCAAGACTGCTCGAACTGGTGCAGCTGCGGCTGGCCGATGGCATCGGCGCCGAGCGGGAACGGGCCCAGGCGGAAGCGCAGCTCGCGCAGACCCGCGTGACCATCCCGCCGCTGCAGATCGAACTGGACACGCAGCTGAACCGCCTCGACGTGCTGATGGGCGCGCAGCCGGGCACTTATGCAGCCGAACTCCTGGCGCCCACTGAACGCATGGCCGTGCCGCAGATCTCCGTGGCACAAGGCCCGGCCAACCTGCTGCAACGCCGCCCGGACGTGATTGCCGCGGAGCGCCGGCTGGCGGCCTCCAGTGCCCGCATCGGCGTGGCCACTGCCGAGTACTACCCGAAGCTGTCGCTGTCAGCGCTGCTCGGCTTCGAGATCCTCTCTGCCGGCAAGCTGTTCACCGCCTCCGCATTCCAGCCCGCCGCGATCGCGGGGCTGCGCTGGAGATTGTTCGACTTCGGCAGGGTGGACGCCGAAGTGGCGCAAGCAAAAGGCGCCAACGCCGAGTCCCTGGCCAACTACCGCAAGGCGATGCTGCGCGCCACCGAGGACGTGGAGAATGCGATCATTGCCCTGACCCAGCTGGAGCTGCAAAGCAAGGACCTGGCCGCGGAGGTGGATGCCCACGCCCGCGCGCGCGGGGCCGCCGAGGAAGCCTACAAAGGGGGCGCGGTCAGCCTGTTCGAAGTGCTCGAGGAAGACCGACTGCTGCTTGCCGCGCGCGACCAGCAGGCGCGCGTGCGCGCCGACAACGCCCGCGCCGCCGTGGCAACGTTCCGCGCGCTGGGGGGCGGCTGGTAGCGTGGTATGCCGCTGGCAACTCCCAGCCAGATGCGCCTGGTGCCAGCCAGATCGGCGAGGCCTCGCGCACCGCTGGCAAGGACAATGAGGGAGATGCTGCCGTGGAGTGCCTGGCCGGCATCGGCCTGATTTCCGACTACATCATGATGAGGCCGTGCCGCATGCCCTGCATGACGGCCTCGGTGCGGCTGCTTGCGCCGAGCTTGCCGAAAATGGCGGAGAGGTGGAACTTCACCGTGTTGTCCGAGATGTCGAGTTGGCGCGCGATCTCCTTGTTGCCAAGCCCTTCGGCGAGCATAGTCAGCACTTCAATCTCGCGTGGGGTAAGCGTTTCGATCAGAGCCGCGGATGCCATCTGGCGCGGCGCCGTGCGCTGCGCCAGCAGCCTGGCGAGGATCTCCGGGGACAGCACGCAAAGTCCCGCGGCCACAGCTTCGATCGCGGCGATGATTTCGCCGGGCGTCGCGCCGCGCGGCAGCAGTGCCATGGCGCTGCCTCCCAGCGCCTCATGGATCCAGTCGCTGTCCGCCTCGTCGGTGAGCAGGACCAGCGCCGGCGTTGCGGGATCGCGGTCCGCCTCCGGCACCGGCAAGTCGCCGGCCTGCGGTTCCAGTTCGACCACGACCAC
The DNA here is from genome assembly GCA_050987995.1 of Ralstonia pickettii. Lineage (GTDB taxonomy): Bacteria > Pseudomonadota > Gammaproteobacteria > Burkholderiales > Burkholderiaceae > Cupriavidus > Cupriavidus pickettii_B. Next base: position 1,972,995 of record CP158803.1, on the reverse strand, counting down.
ATCCGGCACGTCGCCGGCAAAGCGGTCGGCGATCGCTGCGGCGTCGGCCGCGCTGCCTGCGAAATCCAGCGCCGGCGCCGCCTCGACAAGCGCCTGCAGGCTTGCACGCGCCTGCGGCGAGGCGGCGACGACGGTGACCCTGACCGGGCTCATCTGTGTCATCCTGGCATCCGACATGCGACGGCTTGCAAGAATCTCAGCCGCACGAATTCCGTTGCTGGCGTTCGCCCACCGTGACCGAGCACTCGCTGCGCTCGCCACCCCGGATCAGCCCGATCTTCAGCAACTGTCCGATACGGTCGCCGCCTAGCGCGGCATGCACGTCGTCCATGTCGCGGCATGGCTTGCCATCCAGTTCGACCAGCACATCCCCGATCAACACCCCGGCTTGCTCCGCGGGCCCGCCCGCGGCAAGCGATACCACCAGCAGGCCGCGCCCGGACGCCAGATTCAGCTTCGTCATCCAGGCCTCTGACAAGTTCACCGGTTGCGTGCCCACGCCAAGGTAGCCGTGCGACACACGCCCCTTGCTTAGCAGTTCGTCGCTCACGCGCGCCACGGTCATTGTCGGAATCAGCATGCCAGCGCCAGCCGCGAGCGCCGATGTGCACAGGCCCATGACCCGCCCCTGCATATCCGCCAGGGCCGCGCCGGAGAAACCGGGGCGCAGGCCGCCGTCCAGCCGCACAAAGGCGTCGAGCTGCCCGCCTCGCCAGGTACGCCATGGACCGCCGGCAGTGCCGACGACGCCAAAATCCGCGCTGGTGCCGAGCCGGTCCACTCGCGCCACCGCGAGCACCAGATGGCCTGCTTTGAGGGAGCGCGCATCACCGGTCTCGACCGGGTTCAGCTCCACGCCATCGAGCCTCAGTACGGCCAGGTCGGTGCCAAGGTCCCGTCCCGCCAGGACGGCGGCCACGGTACGGCCATCGGCCAAGGTGACTTCAATCCCGTCTTCATGCCTGATCGTATGCGCCGCCGTGACCACCACGCCGGGTTGCCAGATGACTCCACTGGAGGGAAAGCGGTGCCGCCCGTGCACCGCGACGACACTCTGGCCGACACGCTCGGCAATGGCCGCCAGGTTGCCGGAAAGTTCAAGCAAGGGATTTCCGCTGGGGGTTGAGGTTTCCATTGTGATGACTCCTGCCATTTGCTACGTGAATCGATGCTTCGCGCGCCCGGCGCGCCTTGAGGATGCCAGGCGGGCAAGCGGAGACGAGTGGCTTCACAATGACAGGCACGCGACGGCCGCGCGCCACCCTAATGGGTAGCTGGCGCAGGGGCGGCTTGCGCGCGGCGTTGTGTTGTACGACGGCCTACAGCCAGCGACGCACAGAAGCCTTGTAGGACAAGTAGTCCGACGGGAAGCGGCTCTCCAGATAGTGCTCCTCTCGCGGGATGACCACGAACGACATCAGCGCCACCGCTGGCACGAGGGTGACGAGTTGCCAGAGACTGTTGATCCAGAATGCGATGCCGAGCTGGAGCAGCGAGAACGACAGGTAGATGGGATTGCGGCTGTATCGATAGGGCCCTGTGCGCACGATCGTGGTGGCGGGGAGATTGCCCGGCACGGGGGTGCCAGAGGTCCGAAACGTGCGCACCGCCCAGACGAACAGCGCGACAGCGACCAGCACCGCGGTGCCCCCGAGTGGCCCACTTACGGCACGTGGCACAAGCCGCACTGGCCACGGGAAATGCAGCAACAGACCGAGGGCGATCGCGCCCAGGTAGACAAGAGGCGGACGCATGATCCCGCGGTTTGCGACTTGCGGCACCGTGCCTGTCTCCGCCTTCTTGCTGCGATCATCGCTTGACATATAAATGCCTCCAAGGCGCGCTCAGAGGAACCAGCGTGGCACTTGGCGGGCGGCCTCTGACCCCTTCCTCTGAACCCTCATCGAGGCGGCCCAGGGCTTTCAACCTAGTCGATAGTCGCTGGTTACCCAAGCTCCAGAATGCGCTGCTCGTGCTCACCGGTTCGGTGGTGGTGGCGGCCCACCACGCGGTCGCGCTCGCCGAGCAGTTAGGAGGGCCGCGCGCGCGGCGCTGCTCGCCCGCGCAGGAAATGCTGCTATGCAATATGCCTATCGCCGGAACACCCTGAAACCTGCTGCCTGCAAGCCCTGACTTTCTGCAGATGCCGGCGCAGGACGTGACTCCTGATTGCCTCGCCTACAATTATCCAGGCTGCACGATCTGACCCGCACCCATGCATTGTGCGCGGCAGCTATCGCGAATGCACAGGCGGCCCGTTCAGTCGCGCTGGCGGCAGACCAGCGGTGCACCATGGCCGGGTCACGGACGGCGGTGCGACAAAGGAGCATGATCGATGCGCTCGCCAGCGGGGAACGCCACGCGCCTGAGACGCCTTGCGATCTGGGTCGTCGCCGTCATCGTCGCCCTGTTCGCCCTCGGGCGCGTCACCGACCTCATTGTTGACTGGCTGTGGTTTGCCTCGGTTGGCTACGCCGGGGTTTTCCGCACGATATTCTTCACCAAGACGCTTCTGTTCCTTGCCGTATTCGCCGTTTCCGCAGGCGCGCTCTGGATATCGGGCTGGCTGGCGCACCGCTACGCGAGGCCGGCGCAGGTCAGGACGCCGGAGGTCCTGGGCGAACTGGTCGGCGAGATTGCGACGCCCCTCCCCTGGCGCGCCGCCATTGCCGGCGTCGCCGTCCTCGTGGGGCTGCTCATTGCCGTCGCCGAGCTGTCGAACTGGGACATTGCACTCCGCTATATCGGTCAGGTGCCTTTCGGCAAGACCGATCCGATCTTCGGCAAGGACATCGGTTTCTACTTCTTCTCGCTGCCGGCGTATCTTGCACTCAGGAACTGGCTGCTCCTGCTGCTGTGCTGCAGCGCAGTGGTTGCCGGCGTGGTCTACGGCTTGCGCGGCGACATCGCGCTGATCCAGTCGCCGCGCGGGCTTTCACCGGCGGCCGCGACCCATGGTTCGGCATTGCTCGGCTTGTTCTTCGCGCTGCAGGCGTGGTCCTACTGGCTCGACCGCTTCATGCTGCTCTACGGCGACAACGGCGTCGTGGTCGGCGCGAGCTATACCGACGTCCATGTCGGGCTGCCGGTCCTGTGGCTGCAATTCGGCCTGACTGTGGCGGCTGCCGCCGCTTCATGGGCCAATATGCGCTGGCGGGACTATCGGGTGCCTGCGGCCGCGGTAATCCTGGTGGTCGGCAGCGCAATCCTGCTCGGCACGATCTTTCCGGCACTGTTCCAGCGTTTCTATGTCAAGCCGAACGAGCTGCAACTGGAGACACCGTATCTGGAACACAATATTGCGCTGACCCGCGAGGCCTATGGCGTGACGCAGATCGAGGTAAAGCCGTTTCCAGTCGAACAGAGCCTGAATCTCGCATCGCTCCAGGCCAATCGCCCGACCATCGACAACATCCGCCTGTGGGACCTGCAGCCGCTGCGCGATACCTATGCGCAGTTGCAGGAGATCAGGACCTATTACAAGTTCCTCGCGACGGACATCGACCGCTACCAGCTCAGCGCAGGTTACCAGCAGGTCATGCTGTCGGCGCGGGAGCTGGAGCCGGCACTGATTCCGGTCAATGCCCAGACCTGGGTGAACCTGCATCTCTTGTTCACCCATGGCATTGGCGTCGTGATGTCTCCGGTCACCGAGAAATCCGCCGAAGGCCTGCCCTCGCTCTATCTGCATGACATTCCCCCGCTCTCCGACGGCGGCCCGGTCATTCAGGAGCCGCGCCTCTACTTCGGTGAAGGCGGCAAAGGCTATGTCATCGTCAAAGGCAGCATGCCCGAGTTCGACTACCCCAAGGGCAAGGACAACGCCTATACGACCTACCGCGGGCGCGACGGCATCGAAATCGGCGGCATGGCGCGCCGGGCCCTGTTCGCCTGGCAGCTTGGCGATCCCAATATCCTCTTGAGCGGCTACATCACGCAGGAAAGCCGCATCCTGCTCCATCGCAACATCCGGGACCGCGTGCGCACAATTGCCCCCTTCCTCAGCCTCGACCATGACCCCTATGTTGTCGCGAGCGACGGGCGCCTTTACTGGATCCAGGACGCCTACACCACCAGCCGCTGGTTCCCTTATTCGCAGCCTGGCACCGGCGGCGGCGCCAACTACATCCGCAACGCCGTCAAGGTAGTGATCGATGCATACAACGGCACGGTCGACTTCTACATCAGCGACCCGGCCGATCCGATCCTGCAGGTGTACCAGCGCATCTTCCCGGGCGTGTTCAGGCCGCTGGGAGCCATGCCGCAGGACCTGCAGCGGCATATCCGCTACCCTGAAGACCTTTTCCTGATCCAGGCGCAGATCTACCGCGCCTACCACATGGAAGCGGCGGAAGTCTTCTATAACCGCGAGGATCTCTGGGAGTTCCCACGCCAGCTGTCGGGCATGAACCCAGGGAACATGGCCGGCGGACGGATGATGCCCTACTACATGATCCTGCGGCTGCCGGCGGAACCGCGCGCCGAGTTCGTCCTCATGCTGCCGATGGTGCCCAGCCAGCGCGAGAACATGATCGCCTGGCTGGCGGCGCGCTCCGATCCCCCCAACTACGGCAAGCTCGTCGCCTACACCTTCCCCAAGGAAAAACTGGTCTACGGGCCGTTCCAGATCGAGGCGCGCATCCAGCAGAATACCGAGATCTCGCAGCAGATTTCCCTGTGGAACCAGATGGGCTCGCGCGTCATCCGCGGCCATCTGCAGGTCGTGCCCATCGAGAACTCCATCCTCTATATCTCCCCGCTCTACCTGCGCGCGGAATCCGGCCAGTTGCCCGAACTCAAGCGGGTGATCGCCGCCTATGGCGAGCGCGTGGTCATGGAGGAAACCCTGGATGCAGCCCTTGCGGCCCTCTTCAAGGAATCCGCCCCGGCGGCGATACCGGCTCAGGGCGCAGCGGACGCCCGCGCCCGCGAGGCACTCGCGCACTATGATCGTGCCATCGAGCGCCTGAAGGCGGGGGACTGGCGCGGCTTCGGCGCGGAGCTCGATGCCTTGCGGCCGCTGCTTGAGGCGCTCGGGGCCAGAGGTGCCGATGAGCGCAAGTGAGCGGTCTGTTTAAGGTCCGGCTGCCGCAGCCAGCCAGAGGAGATGCATCGGGCCAAGGTTCTCAATGGCCCGCATCTGCGCCGCATCCCGGACAAACAACGAGCCGGCGAACGCCAGGGCATTGACCGGGATGCCTTCAACGCATTCCCTGGATCTCGGCACCAGCAGCAGCCCTGCGGACATGACCAGCAGGTTGTACGGCGCCGACTGGCGCAGTCCGCCATCGACTTCGACCGCCCGCACGCCAACCGCATCGAGCAATGCGCGGTAGCGCTCGCACGCCGTGCACGCCATCTCGTGCACGGGCTCCGCAAACAGATCCAGCGGCGCGAAAGCATGCGCAAATGCCAGGCCGGGGACGGCGCCGATGGTGCCGATGGTGCCGGCGAGTCGCGCCGACTCCAGCAAGGGGCCGATCGGCAGCGCCGGGCCGCCCTCGGCAAACGGCAGCGGCACGAGCTGCAGATGCTTGTGGGCCTGGCTCGATCCCGCGGCTGCTCCGCCATTGTAGAAGCCCACGCTCGCGAACTCCGCCATGCAAGCCAGCAGCGCGGCAAAGTCCGCCACGGTCAGCAATGATTCCTGCGGCTCAAACCGGCGGGTGACAATGAGCAAGTGATGCTTGATGACATTGAACTTGTTCAGCAAGACCACATGGGTATCGGAGATATCCGCAACAAACAGTTCGGGGTCATAGGGCAGGAATGGATTGCCCCCGGCCCTGCCCGCCCTGCGAGCCTGGTCCTTGCGAGCCAGGCTCGACACCTGGCGCACCAGAAACCGCACGCCGCCGTCATCGATCGCGGCCTGGACGGTCTCGATCGGGCACAACGCCCCGCTCTGCAGGGCGTGCGCCGTCCTTTGCACGATGGCCGGCCACAGCGTGCCGGGCTGAAGGTGTGGATGGTGCATGGTCCGCTTGCGCTCCCCACTCCAGCATAGAACCGCCGGCAGTGAGTTGCCCAGGTGGACGCCGCGGATGCGGTGGGTGAACCGAAGACAAAGGCGATGGTGGTGCCCATGGGCAGGATCGAACTGCCGACCTCTCCCTTACCAAGGGAGTGCTCTGCCACTGAGCCACATGGGCATGCGCTCCGATCAGAAACAATCGGAACAATCTGGAGCGGGAGACGAGTCTCGAACTCGCGACCTCAACCTTGGCAAGGTTGCGCTCTACCAACTGAGCTACTCCCGCAAATCTGGCTCCCCGACCTGGGCTCGAACCAGGGACCTGCGGATTAACAGTCCGTCGCTCTACCGACTGAGCTATCAGGGAATACATCGCCTTGCAGCGAAGCGCGGATTCTACAACAACGTAGTGTCGTTTTGGAAGACCCAACGCTCACATCGGAAAAGGATGTCTGGCATGGGCGGAGCAACGGCGACGGCGTCCATCCGGGAAGCACCGGAACTGACGAGAACCAGCCTTATCGTGCCCTGACGCGCGTCCGTGGCGACCGCGGGCCAGCGCGGCGCGGCCGCCTCACGCTCTTCCAGGCCGCGCGCACTGCGGCTGACCGTTGCCGGTCAGGGAAGGCGGAGTTTGTCCGGAGAAGCTTCCGCTCGCATCGCACGGGTGCAGCGGCTATGGGCTTTGCTGCCGGTGGACCAGGCTGGTCGGGCACTCATAGAAGAACACGCAGGCATCCGTAGGCATCGCTTCCGCTTGTGCGTAAGCAGAGCACAATTACGAATCTTGGTCGCAGGCCCGCCTGATCATATGGCTAATGTCTCCACTCGGTAATATCCATTGCTGAGTCTGGATGTATGAGACATTGGTGCGCCATCGCACCCAGTGCCGTTGCAACACCTCCCGGTGATTTCGATAATTTACTCAACCAACTGCGCCCCCGGGCACGCGTCGTCGCGCGCTCCTAAGAGAAAAGCAGGCACGGGTCAGTGAGGTTGGTCACTGGAGACGGGGGGAATTATCTTGCATGCATGGAGGCATATGTCCCGGGAGGCGCTCCACTGGCTGGAGCAGATCCTGGCGGAACGGTTCGGCTACGCTTTCCTGTTGCGGCCAGCCGGCACGGATTCCATTCGCCTGACCCTCGCCGGCGCCGACCAGCACATCGAGATCGCCGCCGATCCGGCCACCTTCACGCGTGTCGATTCCAACCTGGACTTCTGCACATGGGATGCCGGCCGCGAAGGCTGGCATGCGGTGCTTGGCAGTCCGTTGCCGGCGCCTGGGCTGGCCACCGTGCCATCGCCGCTGATCGAGCGGATCCAGACCGGCTATCGCATCCGCTACGACATCCTCGGCCTGGGCTACTGGATGCTTTCGCGCCAGGAGGAAGTGGGACGCGCCGACCTCGACAGGCACAGCCGCTTTCCGGCCAGCGCCTCGCATGCCCGCAAGCACGGCTATCTGGAGCGGCCGGTGGTGGACGAGTGGCTTCACGTGCTCGGCCAGGTGATCCAGCGGTTGTGGCCGGGTCTGCCGCTCAGCCGGCACCGGTTCACCACCAAGGTTTCTCACGATGTCGACGTCCCCACCCGCTATGGCTTCGCTTCACCGCCACGACTGCTGCGCCGCATGGCTGGCGACATCCTGATAAGGCGCGATTTCAGGAGCGTGCTGAACGCTCCCCTGGTGCGGCTCAGCACCCGTACCGCGCTGCATCCGGACGATCGCATCAATACCTTCGACTGGATCATGGACGTGTCCGAGCGCCACGGCCTCACCAGCGCCTTCTATTTCATCTGTGGCCGCACCGACCCGGTCATGGATGCCGACTACGAGCCGGAGCACCCGGCCATCCGCGGGCTGATGCAGCGCATCCATGCGCGCGGGCATGAGATCGGCTTGCACCCCAGCTTCAATACCTACCGGACGCCGGACGCCATCCGCTCCGAGGCGGACCGCCTGCGACGGATCTGCGCGGAGGAGAATATCGCCCAGCAAACATGGGGCGGGCGCATGCACTATCTGCGCTGGGAGCACCCCACCACCATGCGGGGCTGGGATCGGGCAAGCATGACCTATGACAGCACGCTGAGCTACGCAGACCACGCGGGCTTTCGCTGCGGGACCTGTTTCGAGTATCCCGCCTTCGATCCCGTCGAACAGAGAGCGCTGAAGTTGCGCATCCGCCCCCTGGTCGTGATGGAAGGAACAATCATGGGCTATATGGGCCTCGGTACTGGCGAGGCGGCATGGAACAAGTTCCGTGAACTCAAGGACACATGCAAGGCAGTGAACGGCTGCTTCACGATGCTGTGGCACAACTCCTCGCTCAGCACCGCGAAGGAACGGGCCCTTTATCTGGCGGTGCTCGCACACACCTGAGCCGTTTGGTCGGACAACGGCTTCGAGATCGGTCTGCGCAATGTTTGGCGATGGCGCCTGCTCGAGGCAGGCGATCGCGGTCGGGCTGGAGCAAGGAGACCTTCGGCACCCATTCCAAGGCCTGGATATAGGATACGAGGAGAAGTGATCATGGCGAACACCACTGGCACGGGTATGCAGCAAGCGGTCTCCCTGAAATTTCTGGGGCATAACGGCTTTCTGGTCGAGTCGCCAACTGAATATCTTGTGATCGACCCCTGGCTCACCGATAACGGGGCATTCCATGGCAGCTGGTTCCAGTATCCGAAAAATCATCATCTTCAAGCGGAACTCATAGAGACAAGCCAAAGGAAGAAGGGCTGGATATATATCTCCCATGAGCATCAGGATCATTTTGACGTCGACACCCTGAGCAAGATCGGCCGGGATGCGGTGTTTGTTATTCCACGATTTCGCGATGACGCCCTGAGGAGTGAGATCGACAAATTGGGATTTAAATATATCGAACTTCTCGATGGCCAGCCAAGCTTGATGAGCGAATGGTTGACGCTGACCTGCTTGGTGTCGGACATTGGAGTAAATCATGACAGCGCGCTTCTGATTGAAACGCCTGCTTTCAGTTTTTTCAACCAGAACGATTGCAAGATATTCGATCGGCTTGATCAGCTGCCCAAGTCGATAACCTACTATTCGGTTCAGTTTTCTGGCGCAACCTGGCATCCGGTCTGTTATGAGAATTACAGTGAAAACGAACGAGCGGAACTCAGCAAGGAAAAATCGATCAAGAAACTGGATAATGTGGTTGGCGCGATGCAAAGGCTTAAGCCGAGATTCTTCATCCCGGCTGCGGGGCCCGCAATATTTCCTTTCCTGCCCCTGCCCCTATCATGCGGGGTCGGCAACATTTTCATTCACCAACCAGAGCTTCATCAATATTTGATGCGCGCCAATATTGAAAACATCTTGTACCCACGACCGGGGGATGAGATAAATCAACTCACCGCGCGGGAGCCCATCGCCCCACCCAGGGAACGCGACATTCTTGATTACAAAAAGAATATTGCAGATCCCTGGGAAGGTCTTGCTATTGATTTTTCAAAGGAAAGACTGATAGATGAAATAAATAACAGACTGGATCAGATCTGGGACCTGGAATTCCAATGTGAGCCTCTTCTGGTACTGGCCTGGGGTGATGGCGAAGGCGACTCCATATGTATTGATTTGTCAGAGAAAGCTATTATTGATGCGCCTGGTTCCATGCCGGCATTCTGGCGAATTACTGCGGACAAGAAATACTTTGCCTTGATGTGCGGCCGCGACAGATGGCAGAACATTCACCTCTCGCTGAGAGCAAAGCTATATCGCACTCCTGACAGATTTGACAACATCATAAACATATTCCTGCTTTCGGATGTCTCAAATCTTCGCGATTCCATACTCCAAACGCTCGCCATCCCGAAGGAAAGAATAACGATTTCCCGGGGGAGTGGCATACGTTATGAGATCAATCGCTATTGCCCTCACCAAGGAGCAGATCTGTCGTGCGCTACTATCACGGAAGATGGCAAGCTCATATGCCCGCGCCATGGTTGGGCCTTCTCGCTTGAGGATGACGGCAAGGCATTGGATGGAAGTTGCAGCCTGGAAGCGAAAATTTTAGAGTTGGAAGGATGAGACCTGCTGCAGCTTTATTCCACTGGCGCGTCATCGACGAGGCGGCTGGATAGCGGGGCATGCGACCAAGAGTCGCCCTTACGCTCTGCAGACCATAAGGCGTTTAGGCACAGAAACGTCTTTGCATAATCGGGGCAAGCTTTTCCCATCGACCATTCCGGTCGATGGGAGAAGCTCATGAATCACACTCCGTCTCCAAGCCAGTCGGTGCGCCGAACACGACACCCCGACGCGAACTCGGATCGCCAGCGCGCGGAAACCTCGCGGTGACGCCGGTTGCATATCTCCCCCCGACAGGTAGCCCCCCACCAAAGCAGGATAGCGTTCCATGCACCAGGATACAGAATAGGACTTGCACCATTGGCGAGCATTGCCATCCCGCACGACAGCGCGGGCAATGCGATCCCGATGCAACGCGTCATAATTTCACGCGGTCAGTATTGCGAGTTTCCATACCGATAACCATCTGACAACAGGTTCGCATCCGCGCGATTAATCTCCCTTTGCGCGGCGCGATTTATTTCACCCGCATTGCCCGTCATTCCCTCGCCCTATTTTATGGCGGGCCAGATGATTTCGACCGCCGCCTACGGCTCAATGCTCACGACACCCCGCCCTCGTATTTCCGGCAAATCAGATCTTCAAATTTATCAGCGCGATACCCTTTGACCGGCGCACTTCCGCAGCCTAGGCTAGTGACACTCAAGGGCGCGCAGGATAAAAACGCCCGAGGTCTGGATAACATCAGAATCCTATTTTTATCCAGTGGGTCCGGTTGATACCGAAAACTATCGCTCACCTGATTTTCCTCAACAGGAATCCGGTTTCCTATTTCGCGAATGCGGCTCCCGTCCTTGCATATTGCCGGCAACACCGGCTATGCGGATTGGCCGTCATCGTTACCGTACTCTGCATCCGGCGCACTCGCGCCGGACATGTGGTGGCGTTGAGCATCATCACTCCTGCTGTCTTAACTGAATGGTGGATCACATGGATAAGACCCAAGTCACTGAACAGATCAAGAGCTACATCCGCGCCATCGAGCTGCCGGCCCCGGACACGCGGCTGCAATCCGTGTACAACCCGCGCGCGAAGGCGTTCCAGGACGACACCGAGGGCGCGGCCGTCAATGCCGGCAGCCTGGTGTCCTTCGTATCCGGCCTGACCGCGCAGCACAAGAGCGATGTGCTGAACTCCACGCTGCTGGCGCAGCTTGCCGCCAACAAGAAGTACGACCGCTACAACCAGACGCGCCAATGGTACGACTTCTATGTCTCGGTGCTGGCGCAGGTTGGCTGGGTAGTGCCAGCGTTTGCCTACCGGCAATACTCCCCTTCCGGCAGCTCGCTGGTGGTCTCTGACGCCGTGCTGGCCATCCTGAGCGCCGTGGCCACGGGCGATGAAGTGGAAATTCTGCGGACCACGCTGGAATCGCTGAAGGACAACCCCAACAACGAGGGGCCGTTGGTGCTGTTCGACCAGCAGAGCTTCCCCGAGAACCTGGGCACCTTCCAGATTTTCCCGGTCGGTGAGGACGACGGCCAGGTGGTAATGGCCCTCGCGGCGATGGAGTTCAAGGCGCAGAAGCATGTAACGCGCTTCCTGTGGTTCACCTGGGAATCGACCTCCACGCAGCTCTTCCAGAGCGCCCAGAAAGCGGTGCTGAACGAAGACGTCTATGGCCGCGTGCGCCAGGAGGTCATCAACAAGCTGGGAGACCGTGCCTCCCAGTACATCAAGGACATCGAGATCTGAACTTCTGACTTGACTGACCGAGCCGTCCGGATCCACGGCTGCCGCGCGAGCGGTGGCCGCGGTCCGGCACAAGGATGCATGCCATGGCGCACCCCATCGAAACGCAGCGGAATCTTCAGGAAGTGGCCGGCGTCGCAGGCGTCGTTGACGCAGGCAACCTGGTGTCCCTCGCAACCAACGCTCCTGAGCAGGCCCGGCAGGATCTGCTGAATTCCAACCTGCTGGCCCAGCTTGCCGCGGACAAGCGCTGCTCACGATTCGGGCAGAGTGCCGACTGGTACAAGTTCTACGGCGACACGCTAAGCAACCTGGCCTGGCAAGTCACCAGCATGGCCTTTACACGGTACATGCCGCCGGGCCTGCAGTTCAACCCGCGGGAGATCATTCTCGCGGAGATGTCCAGGATGGTATCCCCTGAGAATGTTCCCCTGGTACGCAATGCCATCGATGCCACCAACAGCTTGCCGACGGATGCCAGGCCGCGCATGGTGCTTGACCAGTTCAGTTGCACGGATCATGAGCTGAACCTGCAGGTCTGCTTTGCGAAAGGCGCGTCGGCGATCGATATCGTGTGCCTGGTCTTTGCCACGGAGGCGTTGATCGAGAATCCGCTGACTCAGGAGTTCGAGGTTTCCGCATTGAAAAGCGATATTCGGATTGCCAGGCTTTCCGGGGCGATCAACGAACGCGTATACCCGATGATCAGGCAGAGTGTGATCGACAAGCTTGGGGCCAAGCGGGAGGCATACATCCTACCGGTGGAAGCTGGCGACGCCACGACCTAGTTGCCTCAGAGGCAGGCGACTCGAGACGAATCCCGCGGGTCTCTCCTCGCCAGGAGATTCGCCGAGCATTTCCTGCATGATCGCCTCTCGCGTGCTTGCGTTTGGCGATCCCGGCATTGGAAGCCATCTGCGAGTTCGATGTGGAGCATCTGCCCGTAGTCGTTGCCGTGGATACCAGCGGCAATAGCGTTCACGAAAGCGGACCGCGTAGCTGGCGCATTGCGCCGGCTTGAGGGCCCTGCGCTGGCAAGCGATGCCAATGCCACAAAGGGAACCAGGCGTCACCCTGCGGTGGATCACCTTGACAAAAATACCGATTGGTATATTCTGGCTTCCTATGAATAAAGCTCAGCGAACCCGCCAGTTCATCGTCGAGAAGACAGCCCCGATCTTCAACATCAAGGGCTATGCCGGTACGTCCCTGGCCGACCTGACCGAGGCCACCGGGCTGACAAAGGGCAGCGTCTACGGCAACTTTGCCAACAAGGAGGAAGTGGCCCTGGCCGCTTTCGATCACAACTGGAAGCTGGCGCAGGCCGCGGTCCCGGCCGTAATGGCCAGTAGAGAAACCAGCACGGAGAAGCTGCTCGCATTGACAGGCGTGTACGAGAACCTGCCTGTGGATTTTCCCGAGGGGGGATGCCCCCTGCTGAATACTGCCATTGAAGCCGACGACACTCACCCGGCGCTACGCGAGAAAGCCATGGAGGCTTTCCGGGGTTGGAAGACGAATCTGGTCACGGTCATCCAGGCAGGGATTGCCTCGCAGGAGTTCCGAAAAGACGTCGATGCCGAGCAAACTGCCGTCACGCTGATTGCATTGATTGAGGGCGCCATCATGATCTCTCGCCTCACGGGCAACGCCGGCTACAGGAAAGCCGTGATGTCGGCGGTCAAAAAGACCATCGTCGATCTGTCGTGATTTTTTTTGACCAAAAATATACCAATCGGTATTTTATATTCAAAGGAAGTAGCCATGAGCTTGCAACTGAAACGGAAAGTCGCCTTCGCCCTGTCAATGGGAGTCGTGACGACGGGGATTATTTCCTTTGCCCTCCTTGCTCTCAATCTCGGATTCTCGGAAGGATTTGCCCTGACGTGGCTGCGTTCCTGGGGCATCGGATATGTGATCGTCATTCCCGCCATTCTGCTGGTCGGTCCGCGCCTGCAAGCGCAGGTCGATCGCCTGATTCACTGATCCGACAGGCCCGTATCGAGGACCACTGACATGTCCAGGCCATTGCTACAGCGGCTGCTTGCCTCCGTTATCGTTCTCGGCGCATTGATGGCGTCGGGATGCGCCCACCACGCCCACAAGCCGGTATCGAAAGCCGAGACCGGATTCGTCGATATCGACATGGGCATCTCGCTCAGAAGGATGGTCGTGCACAACCCTGCCCCGAAAGGGACAGTTCTTTTTCTGCACGGATTCCCGGAGACCCTATACACCTGGAAGGACATTGCCCTGGCTCTCGGCGATGACTACGAAGTACACGCCATCGACTGGCCCGGCTACGGTCTCTCATCACGACCAACGGCCGACAAGTTTTCCTATGCGCCCAGAGACTACGCCCGTGTCCTGAAGGCGTACATCCGCAAGGCAGGCATCGACACGTCGAAGCTGACGATCTACGCAACGGATATCGGAGCCTTGCCAGCGCTTCTGCTGGCTCTGGAAGAACCGGACATTGCCAGGACGATTATCGTGGGCGACTTCGCTCCGCTCAACAGACCTCAATACATGTATGAGAGCCTGCAGAGCCTGAAGTCGCAACCTTCGGCCGAGCTGGCTCGTGTTCAGTTGAACAAGAATCGCGAGGATGTTCTCAAGAATGCCTACAGGCGCGGCTTGCCCAAGGAAACGCAGTTCGACATAACACGCGAACTCGAGGACGACATGTCGCGCGGATGGGGCCACGGCGAGATGACGTCAGCGGACGCCTTCTATCACTACTACTCGCACTTTACGCGGGACCAGGAGTATTTCGAGTCGAACCTGGGCCGGCTCAAAACGCCCGTCAAGGTGGTTTGGGGTGAGAACGACATCTATATCAAGAAGGAAATGGGCATCGAGTTCGCCGGGAAGACCCATGCAGAGCTCACCCTTCTTCCCGAAATTGGTCACTACCCGCACCTGCAGAACCCGCAGCAAACCATTGAAGAGATTCGCGCCTCATTCCGTTGATCTCGCATTGCGTGCGGCCTCACTAGCCAAGACCCCCTGACATCGCGTCGTCGCCCGCAGAAGCCACCGCGGGGGACGCTCAGCTCACCGTGGCGAACCACACCCTCATCCTGCGACACGGAAACCTGCCAATGAAAATGCCCCCACTCTTAGCCTCGGCCCTCACGCGAGAGTCCAGCCACGCTCCCGACCTGTCGCGCCGAACACTTCTGTTAGGCGGCGTGGCGACGGCAGCGCTCTCCATGCTTTACCCGCCACTGACTAGCGCTGCGCAGGCAGAATCCGAACGTACCGTGGCGTCAGGTGCGATCCGCCCATTCCGTGCACACGTCCCGCAAGCGGCCCTCGTCGACCTGCGCCGCCGCCTTGCCGCTACGCGCTGGCCCGATCAGGAAACAATCGGTGATCGATCCCAGGGCGTACAGCGTGAAAAGCTCCAGCCGCTCATGCGCTATTGGGCAACGAGCTATGACTGGCGCAAGGCCGAGGCAAAACTCAATGCCTGGCCTCAGTTCGTGACGAACATCGACGGCCTGGACATTCACTTCATCCATGTCCGCTCGCGCCATGCGAATGCGATGCCGCTCATCATGACCCACGGCTGGCCCGGGTCGGTCTTCGAGCTGCTCAATAGCATTGGCCCGCTAACGGATCCGACAGCACACGGCGGCAACGCGGCCGATGCGTTCCATCTCGTGATTCCGTCGCTTCCCGGCTTCGGCTTTTCACAGAAGCCCACGGACACTGGCTGGAATCCGGACCGCGTCGCACGCGCCTGGGACGTGCTGATGAAGCGGCTCGGATATGCGCGCTATGTTTCGCAGGGAGGCGACTGTGGCGCAATCATTTCCGACGCACTTGGCCGTCAGGCGCCTGAAGGCCTGCTTGGCATCCACGTCAACCGCATCGAGCGCGCCACGACGTTACCACCGGCGCTAGCCATGGCGCTGAAAAGCGGAGACCCTGCGCCGGCAGAACTGAACCCCGAAGAAAAGCAGGTGTTCGACGAGGCGAGGGATTTCCTCAACAAGGGATTCGGTTACGCGGCCCTCATGCAAACGCGGCCGCAAACCATCGGCTTTGGCCTGGCCGATTCGCCAGTGGGGCTGGCAGCGTGGATCTATGACAAGCTGGCCGACTGGGTATTCACGCGTGGCGATCCGGAGCGAGCACTGGGCCGTGACGCGATCCTTGACAACATCTCGCTCTACTGGCTCACAAATACAGGCACGTCGAGCGGACGGATCTACTGGGAAACCAGTGCCGCCCCGGCAAAGAACTCCCCCATCACCGTTCCCGCGGCAGTGACCATTTTCCCTGGCGAGGTCTACCGGCCACCGAAGCAGTGGCTGGCTCGAGCCTATCAAAACCTGATCTACTACAACCGCGTGGCCAAAGGCGGCCACTTCGCGGCCTGGGAAGAACCGGAGCTGTTCAGCGCCGAACTGCGATCTGCGTTCCGATCGTTGCGCTGAGTGGAAGAAACTGCGTAGGGACGGTGTCGGCACACGGCACGGGGTGCCGAAGCGCCGCCGGTGCGACATTGCAGCGAAGTCCGGCGAAATCGGGAAGACCGGCGACACGTTCGCCGGGGTTTCGAACCTGGCCCGATCGATAGCCGTCCGAATCCGCCCTCGCCTGAGGTCAGTTTGGAGCCGACAACCGGCCGACCACCGCTGTCGTTACAACGGTCCATGCAAAATGCCTGGCGATTCTTCAAATATCCGCGACCCCGGCAAGCACTGCGCTGGCATGCATCCTGCGACAGTGGACAGTTCCTGAATCAGGATCCAGGGCGACGATGAAAAATCCATGGTTGAAGAAGAATCCCATGCTGAGCATGTGGTTGAGTGGCGCCAACGCCGTAGCCGGCGCGGCACGGAGCCGGGCGACGGCCGAGGGCAAACGTCAGGCCGCGCTAGCGACCAGCTCCATGATCAAGAGCGCCTCGGACGCCTGGATCGCAGCGCTGACGCCGGTCGCGCCCAAGAAGAAGCGCACGCGGACCAAGCGCCGGGCGAAATAGAGACAGGAGTCCGCATGACGCGCACCCTACCCGGTCCACGATCTGGAGAAAGACATGAACCAAGGCATAAACCGACGTAACGAGCCAGACTACAGGGGCGGCTTCTCTGACAGAGATGTTTATGAAGGGGCCTTCGGCGAAAGCAACTTCGGCGTCTACGATCGTGAAAGTCGCGGCGTCGGCCCCGCGGGCGGCACGCGCACAGGGCCGAAGGGCTATCAGCGCTCCGACGAACGGATCCGCGAGGAGGTCTGCGAGCGCCTCATCGAGTGCCGCTACCCCGTGCACGATGTGGAAGTCAGTGTAGCGGCCGGCGTCGTGACCCTGACAGGGTCGGTCCGCGAACGCGCACTGAAATACCGCATCGAGGAAATCGTGGAAGACACCTTCGGAGTGAAGGAGGTCGAAAACCGCCTGCGCCTTGGTGCGGAAACCGGCACGACGCCATCGCGAAACTCCGCAAGCCCCGGCAGCACGGGAGGCGGAGGCATCAGCGGGCTAAGCACCTCCAGCGCAACGACCGAAGGGTCCGCCGCGGGCAGCGGCGCGGTATCTCCGGACAAGGCCGGCACGCTGGCGAGCGGCACTGACACGGTGACCGGCTCGAAACCGGGAGGCAGCACCGTCTGACGATATGTCGAAGGCCGGAGCCGGCCGGCGGGCCGCGCCTCTCACAGGTGGGTTGCCTCCGGCGTGACTTTCAGTTCCTTGTGATTGGGCGAGCTTGCCTGTATATCTGAGCAGATCTCAGTATCGGCAAGACAGGTCCCCTCGTCGTCAATGCGAACGGACCAGCCCGCGCATGCTAAGGACGGCGAACACGTGATTGACCACCGCGTCGCAGCGCGGACCGGCAAAACTGAACGTGCTCTGCAGATAGGGCTTTACCTCTTCGGCCAAGGATTCGCGCAGCATCGTGCGGGCCCGCAGGAAGCGCGTCTTGACCACGTCACCGCTTACGCCAAGGCAATAAGCCGTTTCCTCTACGCTCATGTCTTCGACGGCCCGCAGGATGAAAACGCAGCGGTAGATCGGCGGCAAGTTTTCGACCGCAGCCTGCAGGAGATCGCGCACCTGACCGCGTTCGGCCATGGCTTCAGGTGATTCGTCGTCAGCGGTGCGAAAGGACATCACGTTCTCCCGTGAAGGTTCGCCAGGAAGATCTTCTTCTTCAACCCGGGTTTCCATCTGGACGAGCCGCCGTCTCTTGCGCTGCGCCGTCAGGGCGACATTGATGGCAATGCGCGCCAGCCAGGTACTCAGCGCTGCCTCGCTGCGAAACGAATCCAGGCTGGTAAAGGCGCGCAGATAGGTTTCCTGCACGACATCCTGGGCTTCGGCATCATCCGGGACCACGCCACGCGCAGTCCGGAACAACAGGCGGTTGTTACGCCGCATGATGACCTCGAAGGCGGACGCGGTGCCGGCGCGAGCGCTGGCGACCAGTTCGGCATCTGTGGTGGCATCGATGCCAGACGGCATGGCCGGCCGGGGATCCCGGTTTTTGTCCATATTGGAGATCTCGCTCCTTTCCCGTTCCTGGTCATTAGACGGCACAGCTGCGAAAAGGTGACAGTCGACTGGGGCACATACCCGGCTGCCATACCGGGCCTCGGGCCGAACCACGCGTCAGCAATCATTGGCAAACGCACCCGCCACACCCCATCGCAATGTGGCCCACGCCTCGTGTCACCTTCCCGCGTCTGCCAACGTCTAACGAGATATGCAACGGACCTATTCGAGCTACTGCCGTCGGAGACATGTCGGTTGCTTCATTTCAGCTGCTGCATCTCATCCTGAAAAGGACGTCGATCATGAAAAGGCAACCCTCCGCACTGACACCTGAAACGGAAGTGCTGCCCGTAGCGCTGCGGCAGCCGGCGATGCAGCGGATGCCTCGACGGCGGCTGGTAAATGCACTACTAATGGCGGGCGCGGTGGGGGCAGCCACGGCATGCGGCGGCGGTTCCGGAGGGGGAGGAACTGACGCGGCCAGCACGGAAGCGGCGCAGAAGGCCCTGGTCGAGCAGGGCAAGCAGATATTTCGCTTCGATACCTTCGGGGACGAAGCGCAGTGGACCGATAACCTGAAGATGCACGAGGTCATCGCCAGCGCGGTGGATCCCCTGACCGCATTTTCCGTCGGGTTGAAGGTGGACGCCGAGGCCTTGCCCGAGGCTGTCGTGAATGGAATCCGCAATGGCACGATCGACCTCAAGAGTCCGGCTACAACGGTGGCGCTGCTGAAACTGAACGCGGTCGTCGGCATCAAGGGGACCGTCGAGACGGTCAATGGGGTAGACAAGCTCACCCGCGTCGGCATTACCTGCGCGCTCTGTCATTCGACGGTGGACAACTCATTCGCGCCGGGCATCGGCAAGCGACTGGACGGATGGCCCAATCGCGATCTCAATCCCGGCGCCATTATCGCGCTGTCACCTGCCATTGACGACGCCATGAAGACGGTCCTCAACGCCTGGGGTGCAGGCAAGTACGATCCCCGCAGCAATGTCGACGGCCTCAGCAAGCCGGTCGTGATACCCCCCGCGTTCGGGCTGGCCGGCATTCATCGCATTACCTATACCGGCGATGGCGAAGACATCATGTACTGGAATCGGTATGTCGCCGTCTCCCAAATGGGCGGCCTTGGCTCCGTATCCGAGCCCCGGCTGAATATTTCCATCACGCGTGGCTCGGAGGATCTTGTCACCAGCAAGCTTCCGGCGCTGCAAGCGTATCAGCTATCCCTGAGCGCTCCCCCGGCGCCGGCTGGCAGTTTCGATCCCGCGGCGGCACTGCGGGGTAAGATTGTTTTCGAAGGAGCGGGCCGATGCGCCACGTGCCATAGTGGCCCGGCATTTACCGATGCCAACTCGCTCCTTCATCCTCCCGGCGACTCGATGGCTGAACCGGAAACCCCAAGCTACGCTTCGCGCTCCGCAACCAAGCAATACCGGACCACGCCACTGAAGGGCGTGTGGCAACACCCCCCCTATTTCCATGACGGATCTGCGACGACTTTGTCGGATGTCGTGAAGACCTACAACACAAAGCAGGGACTGGGGCTGAGCAGCCAGGATATTGCTGACCTGGCGGAGTATCTGAAGTCCCTGTGACCGATATGGGCCGGGCTAGCGCATTGTCGGACAAAGGCGGATAGCGCTGCGACAAGGTAACGGCTAAATTGGCCCGCTCGATCTGGCATCAGCATGCGGCTTCAATCCCTCACGCCTTCGCGCCTGCGGCGCTGCGCGCTCCACTTGCGAGGAACGTCCGCACGCCCAACGGCGCGACTCGTTCCTTCAACAGCGCTTCCAGCCCGGCCGATAGTGGTAGCTCTGCCACTTTCCATGCAACATGAGAGATATGTTGCAGTGCAACATATATAAGGCTATGCTTGGACATGCCCTCGATCGGCGAGAAACAAGGCCTGCACGTACCGTCATGACCGAGCGCGCTCCCAATGCTTGTCCCGGCTCTGACTGCGATTCTCACACTGTCCACTTGTCAGATGCCCGGATCAAACGGACACCCAAGGAACCCCCCCTGTGCCTTTCCCCGCCCTCTCCCAGCCTGTCATTGACGTTTCTACTAACTGGTCACGCCTCTTTAGTGAAATGTGCGAATTGCTCGAAGCGACGATGCAAGTCGTCAGCGTTCGCACAACACGCATGGCGATAGCGGGTCCGTCGCCTGATGAGCAGGACCGGCGCGAATTCAGCCTCATGAGTGTTGAAAAGGGGCAGGCCGCAGCGGAATCGATCCTTGCGATGCAATCGGGCTTGATGAATCTGATCATGGTGCTCGTAAAGGACACCAGCGATCATCTCTGGGCTACATCCGCTGCAGCTACGACGCTGGCGTCGAGTCGTTCGGCAGCGCAATGGTTCGAACGCCAGACCGAACTCTTGATGTTTGCAACCGACTTCCCCGCAAATCCCCTGCAATTGGTCAGTTCGGCGACATCGCTGATGCAGGAGACCCTCGCGCCGATTCACAGCCGTGCGACGGCAAATGCGAGACGCCTGGGCGCGCCATGAACGCCACCGCGCCCGCGCAGTAGTTGCATCGCATGAGGAGCCACGTGTCGCTCCTGCGCCAGAAGGACGGATGGAGAGGGTCGAGCCCTCATGCGTTATCCATTTGTTAAAAACGCGACACGACCGTCCTTCCGCACATACAAGCCTGAAAACGACAGCACGACGTTCAGTTCCTCCAGGCACCAACGAAACCCGCCGGTGTCACGAGCAGTGGGTCACGTCATCTCGGCTACACGAAATCCGTTGCTTTGGCGAACTTTTGCTCGAGGAACTTGCTGGTCGCCAGCATCTGGGTGACATCGCTCTCAAACAGTTGCTTGACGGCCGCTTGCAACTCCATGTCCATTACGGTCAGCTGCTCGATCAGCAGGACCTTCGGGGTCTTGCCAGTGCTGCCGATCTTGTGCATTGCCGCATATGTGGGAGGCAACCGCAGGTAGTTCCCGAGTGTCTGCGGTAAATAGCTTACGATCACCTGCCGGAATGTCACCCATTCCCGCCCCGGCGACCCGGATCGCTCAAAAAGCTCGTGAAACTTGGGCAAGGCCTCCACCAGCGAATTGTGGATGGACTGCAAATGTGCGACCGCTTCCTGCGGCAGCTTCTTGCCGTGCTCTGCCAGCAGCTTGGACAAGAAGCGCTGCAGGTCCTCCAGGGTCATGGCAACCTTCTGCTCTACCACGACATCTTCGTAGAAGAGCGCCCCGGCAGCCCAGCCGGCACCATACGCACCGAGGCTCACGAGCCACCACGCCCTGTCGATGACACCTGCGAACAGCAGTATCGGGCCCAGGCACGCCATGGCCATGCCGATCAGGTTGCCGGGCCCGTAGAAATACAGCCGCAGCTTGCTCATTGGTAGCCCCGGATCTTCTTGAAGACCGCGGAGAGCGAAGCGCTGCCATCGAAGACTGCGCCGCCCGAGACGTCGGCCAGGGACTGGATCTGCTCCCGACTCGCGCCACCGCCGAAGAGCACGCCGAAAATCCGCACGCGCTTTGCATCGTCGGAACGGCTTCGATAGAACCGTTCGAACTCTCGTGCCGACATCCCCTCGTTGCTGAGCCCATCGGTCATGACCACGATGCTCTGGATATAGCCGGGCTCGGCCCGGCTGTTCTCCTCCGCAAGCGCCACAGCGCGCGCCACAGCCGAGAAGATCGCGGTGCCACCGTCGGCATTCATCACCTCGGCTGCGCTACCCAGCGCGTTCAGGCCTGCGCTCATGGATTGCATGGTCGCGCCCATGTCGTAGGTGGTTTCCTGCTTCACCTTACCGGCGAACTCGATGACCGTCACCTTCTCGCGCAGCCTGAATCGACTGTAGCGCCCCGTTAGCGAGGCGTCGCTGCCGGCGAGATTCTGCAATGCGGTGCGCAGCTGCCCAATGCCCCCGTTGCCCCCCATCGACCCGCTGGTGTCCAGTACGAAGTACACATGGCCGGGGCGCCGCTGCTTATCGAGGTACGACGTGATCAGCTCATCCAGAACCACGGCGTTCCCCGGGAACGGTACCTCCACCAGCATATGCGTCCCGAACATCGCGGCATCCGGCTGCACGGTCGCCGAAACCGGCCGGCGGTAGGTGTTGGCCATGAGCCAAGCCTGGGTCTCGTCCTTGCGCAGAAATGCCACCGCCTTGTCGAACGATGCCCGCTTGCCTTCGTTGAACAGCATCAGCGGGTAGTCGGCAGTGACGATGCCTTCCTTGGGGTAGATCAGCGTCAGCCCGGCTTGCTGTTGCGTGTTGAGCTTCAGAAGCTCCGACTCGTAGTTGATCATGCCCTCCGGGCCGGCAGGATCAGCCAGGCTCTTCTGGAAGGCCGTGGTCAGCCATCCGGACGAATCGGAGAACAGCACCTGGCCCTTACCGAAGCCTGACAACTCGACCTTTCGGATCGTGTCGGTGGTGATCGCAGCATCTGCCCCGGCAAGCGCGGCCGTCACCCCTATCAATGCGCTCATGCCGGTGTTTGACGATGCGGGGCTGGTCATCGCGAACCGGAAGCGACCGTCCCTGGCGGCCTTGGCAATATCCGCCCAGGTGGTATTGTCGGTCGTCCACCCGAGCTGCTTCGCCTTCGCGGCCTTCACGCCGATTGCCACCGGCGAGACCATGATGCGCTCCGAGGCCTTGATGAGACCTTTCACCTGCGGGTTGAGCATCAGGTACTTGTTGTGGGAGAACCACCCACAGTCATACTGGGTGGGGCTGGCCTCGAGGATCTCAACGCTGGCGAGCGTTCCCGCGCTCACAAGGCGGATGGTGACCCCTGCCTCTTTGCGTAGCGCTTCGAGCATTGGCGCGACGTCGGACACCTCGGAGCCTGCCAGGCACGTGAGGGTCGTTGTGCTGTCACTGCTGGCCACCCTCTCCCGTTCCGTATCGTCCTGCTTCGTGCACGCCGCGAGCGCCAAGGCGCCAGCCAGCACCGTTGCATATACTTTTCTCATAGCTCGGCCACCGGTCAGATGCTGAACACGTCGCCGTAGCCGCTGGTGGAGGCCGGCTTCTGTTCAATGCGCATGCCTGTCTTCGCCTTGGAGTACAGGGCTTGCAGCTTCTGGCTATCCGCCTGCATCGTCGTCAGCGCAGCCGCCCGGAAGTTGTTGTAGAGGTTGATCGCATTGAGGGTCTTTTCGACGCTCGATTCGATCGCGCTGATTGCCCCGACCGGATTGGATTCGAAATCGATCATCTGTTTGGTATGACGCTCGATCGTGTCGCCCACGCCGGCGATCAGATCGTTGACAACCGCAGCAGCCTTTCGGTTATCCTCGGCACGCTTCATCTGCTTGTGCGCCGCCAGCGCGTTACCTTGTCCGACCGCGAGCGCGTCCATGCCGAGCGTGCGGATGCGCTGGGTGCTGCGGACCGTCATACGGCCAGTGTGGCGCAGCTGCCTGGTTTGCCCGAGGAACGTAACCATGATCACCTTGTGCGCGATGACGTCGTTGAGGTTGCCTCGGACGTAGTACAGCACTTCCTCTTCAAGTGCCTTCGCCTTCTCGGGATTGGTGGCGCGGATCGCGTTGGCTTCGGAAGTGAGGCGTGCATCCAGCATGGAGAGGTATGCGGTGGCATTGTCGAGCTTCTGCAGCTTCTCGAAGAGCTGCCCCTCCTGGATGTCGAGCGCGGCGATCTCTTTGCGCTGGTCGTCCTCCTCCTCCTCCAGGACTTGAATCAGCTCGTTCATGCGCGTGGCGAGAGGCTTGAAGTCGTCGAGATAGGAGCGCAGCTTGTCGCCAAACGGCAGGGGAATGCCCAGGACTTTCACCGGGCCCAGGAGATCCTTGCCCTTCGGGTTGGCCTTGGCCATGATTGCTCCGAGCTCAGCCATGGCCTTGGAACACTCGTCGTCGCCAAGGTCCGCCGTGGTAGCGTTACGCAGCAGGGGATTCGCGTCGATGTAGCCGCTGGCGTCTGTGATTTCCTTCCGCCCGGCCTGGAACGCCCGGTCGAGAAGTTCGCGGAACTGGTCGGACTGCAGATCCGCAGTGGTGACTCGCGACACGAAGTTCTCCACGCGCTCGGCCAGCCGGGCGTCAGTCTCGCTTCGCTTGCTGGCGTCGACGGGCACCAGGTTCGCCTTCGCTTGCGTCTCGGACGGAATCTGGACCGATTGAAGCGGATCCAGAACAAAAGGGGTCTCTTGCACTTGCGTTTCCATGAATCGGTCCTTGTTCAGTTGCGGCTGGAGGCGATGCGTTTGAGGAGTTGTTCCATCATGTCGAACGTCGGAGGATCCGCGACGTCGAGGATTTCCTTTGGCACGAAAGGCATTTTGGTGACGACCGCCTTCTCGAAGTGGGCCGTGTCGTTGGTACGGAACCCATATTCGACTGCGATCGCACGAAGCTCCGGATTGCTGACGAGCAGCTTGCCCAGTGCAATCCCCCGCTCGGACAGCGGCACGAGAACGTGTTTCGTATAGACCGTCGGCGTGGGGTAAAGGAGCACGCGGTTCTGCGTGAATGCCGGGTTCTTAAGCGCCGCGGCAATGAAGAGGGACTCGTAGGAAACGACCATCGGTGCCTTGCCCATGCCCATGGTCGCGTAGTCTTCGAATGGGCCTGCCGACGAGTTCTCCATGTACCCTTGATCGGCCACGAGCTTGTTCATGAGCGGAAGCACCTTGTCAACGTCGGCCGACGTCGAAATCACCCGGTCACCATTGGCGACGTAGCTGGCCAGCGCCAGGTACATCTGGCCGCTGTTGCTCTTCAGAGGATCGGTGGACGAGGGAAAGATCGCTCGGCTGACCGCAAACTTGTCATTGTTCGCCAGGTCCTTCCAGCGGCGGTTGGCCTGGATGTCGTCGAGCAGCTTGCGCATGCCGGAGATGTAGTAGGTGGAGCCGCCTTTGGTGACAATGCCCTCGGCTTCGAGGGGCTTCACGAGATCTGTCCATGATGCGATCACGACGGGCGAGAAGAAAACCGGAAATATCTCCGTCACCTTCTGCTTGCCCTTGAGTGCCATTGCATTCGGCTCGCCCGCGGGAAACGCGCAGTCGTATTGCTTCAGGTCCGCACGACTGACCATCTCGCGGGACCCCTCCTTCTGGATCTGCACCGGGAGGCCGTTGTCGGTCAGGACCTTGACCACCCTGGGGTCGCCGAAGTAGCCCGCCTTCTCCGAGCCAACGAGGCAACGGACTGGTTGGGTCGATGCAGCCGTCTTCTGGTTGATTGCCTCTTCCAGCGCGTCCTGCTTATCCCTGTTCGACCATACGATGGCGCCAATGGTTAAGGCGCCACACACGACCAGCAGCGCAATTGCGCCTGCCTTGCTCTTCATTTTTTTGCCCCTTCCTCTCGACGTTTTTATGCGGGTGATAGGTCGGCTAGCTGTTACCCATGCCTGGATTTATATGACAAGAACATGACAATTCTGCGACAACGTTCGCCGGTTCGATCCGACATAGAGCGTCGACGGCCTCGCGCGGCAACAGCAGCGCGAAGCCGCGCAACACGGCTTTGGCGTGGCCGTCGGAGTCCTCGGTTTTCCGAACCGGTTTTCGCCACTTGGAGCGAGGGCCGATCGTCAAGGGTCGATAATGAAACGGTATATACTGTTTCCACATTTTCCCTGCCAGGAACCATAGTGAACTCGCCGATTATCAAAGCTCCGACGGAGCATGTGTTTTATTTCCCGACCAGCGCCAAGACCCCCGAGAAGGAGGAACCGGACGCGACGAAGCAGGCCGTGACGGACGAACCGATCGAGATTCAGGCCACTGAGGCCAGCAGCGCCACTGAGGCCACTGAGGCTGTGAAGGCTACCAAGGCCACTAAGGCCGCGAAGGCTGTGAAGCCCACCAAGGCTGTGAAGTCGGTGAAGGCCGCTAAGGCCGCTAAGGCTGTGAAGGCCACCAAGGCCACTAAGGCCGCGAAGGCTGTTAAGCCCACCAAGGCTGTAAAGTCGGTGAAGGCCGCTAAGGCTGCGAAGTCTGTGAAAGCCGCTAAGGCTGCGAAGCCCGTGAAGGCAGTGAAAGCCGTGAAAGCCGTAAAGGCCACCAAGGCTGTGAAAGTCGCAAAGCCAGCAAAGGCTGAAAAGGTCAAGGCGGAAAAGCCCGAGTCGCGCTCGAACGCAAAGCCGGTGAAGAAGGCGCCTGCGCCCAAGCGCGAAAAGGTGGTGCGCGACAGCTTCACGATGCCGAAGTCGGACTACCAGACGATTGCTGAACTGAAGGGGCGCTGCCTGGAAGGCGGCGTCCGTATCAAGAAGAGCGAAATCCTGCGCGCCGGGTTGCTGCTGCTGGCCGAGAAGACGCCGAAGGAGCTGCTGGCGGCGATCCGGAAGCTCGAAGCCGTGAAGACCGGGCGTCCGCCGAAGGCCTAACGCCGCGCCCCACGTGGTGTTTCAACGGCTGTCTTGGCCGGCCCAGATGATCGCTCAGAGAAAGTCATAGCGAGCGCCGCGGGCCGGCGATGATCGAATGCGACGGTGCAGTTCTGAGGCGGTCCGTACATCGAACCGGTTTAGTGCGATCCTTCGGCTCACACGGACAGAACCGGGAACATTTCAATTGCACGGCGTACCTGGGAGAGGCGTCCCATAACTGGTTATCCCATAACAGGTATTGCTCCGATTGACGGCAATGTCCTCCTCCGAGTTCGGTTCTCGGTCGAGGGGGAATTTTCCGACCTTGGTGCAGCAATAACGAAACTCAGTCGAAAGTGCTGGGACATTCGTCATCGCTGGGGAAGCCGTGGCGGGTTGCTCAGGAGTCGGGACGTTTCTTGTCGCTGCGGGAGCCTTGACGGGATGCTCAGGTGCCGGGACATTCCTCGTCGCTGGGAGAGCCTTCGCGGGCTGCCCATATGCAGGGACATTCTTCATCGCTGGGGGAGCCTTGGCGGGCTGCCCAGGTGCCGGGACATTCCTCGTTGCTGGGGGAACCCTAGCGGGTTGCTCAGCAGAGACGCACTGGCCTTGTTCGCAAATTCGCTCCCCTTTGCACTGCATGTCATATTGGCATCCAACGGCACTGGCGTGCGGCGCAAACCCTACCGCCATTGATATGGCGAGATGCAAGCCTAGCGCTTTCATACCTAGCTTCGCCCCCTTCTCTATATAGATAGCCAGCCCGTGTGTGTTGCCCTCCGCCCGCCAAGCCCTATTGGCGGGCTCCACATCCCCTAAGCCCAAGCGGTCTTACGCTGGCCTGGCCGGTGGTCTTGGGAGGGCTCATGTAAAAGTAACGGCGGCTATGCCGCCTCGGCCTCCCGCTCGCGGGCGGTGCTGGCGACGGTGCAAGCCTGGTCAATGGGCCGAGGGACCTGATTCTCAGCCGGCTCGGCCTGCTCCAAGGATGTGGCCGTCACCGGGCTGGTTGGTTTTGAAAACGGACGCAGCCAAGCCATCAACGCCGCCCGGCGCTCGTCGAGGCGGGAGCGAAGCGACAAGGTCGTCGGGCTATGCCGCTGCTGGGCCGCATTCTCACGCGGGCGATCCAGATAATGAACCCAGAAGCACATGGGATACCTCCTTTCAGAAGGCGGCGACGTCCCCACAAGCATCGCTGCATTCCGGCGGGGACGACCACTTCTAGTATGGAATGTGCACGCGCTGAGCGCCACCCGAGCTGACCGTTTCACTACCGGGGCACGCGGAGCAGCCATGCCACAGAGCGCGGTACTACGGGATATTGGCTGCTCCTGCCGGCTGGCCACCGCCCCCCCGCGGCCTCGCGGAATGGAGGGAGTCCACTTTCACAGGACGACCGCCCCAAGCTAATCCGCTGTCGAAGCTATCCGATCCGGAAAAACTCGACATTCTGTCCCGCATTGACCGCCCGCCGCAGCCAGTCCGGCATCTCGCCCTGCCCGTCCCAGCTCTGCCCCGCGGCGTTGCGGTAGCAGACCGGGCGCGGGGTCGGCGGCTGTGGCGGGGCCGGCGTCGGATCGAAGCACCCCGCCGCCTCCAGCTCTTCCATCGTCAGCCCATAGTCGGCCATCTGCGCCTGGATCCAGCGGATCGCTTCCGCCCGCTCAGTTTTCGTTGCCATCGTTGCCGTCATTCGGGTTGAGGAGGGCCGCGGGCGTGTCCGCCCCTTGATTCGTTGTCGGCGCCGGGCCGCCGGCTTTGCGCCGCCGCCCGCCGCCACCATCCCGCTCGCGCGGCGCCACGCGCAATTGTGCCAGCAGCTGGCGCGCGAGCGCCGCTTCGGCTTCGGCCCGCTCAGCCCGGCGCTGCGCCGCGGCCACCTCGGCCTGCACCGTGCCCAGCTCGCTGGTGGTCCGCTGTTGCGCCTGCTCGGCGGCCGCGAGCCGATCGGCCAGTGCCGCGGCCTGCGCTTCGAGCCGGGCCCGGCCCTCGGCCTGGGCCACTGCTGCCTCCCGGGCCTCGTGCCGCGCCTGCGTTAGTTCGCCGCGTAGGTCTTCGGCGGCCCGTTCGCTCTTCTGGCGCGCGGTGCGCTCCTGGTCGAGCTCGCGCAACGCGCGCCGCTCGCTGGCTTCCGCGCGTTCCTGCGCGATGACCACCTGCTCGCGGGCGCGCTCCAGCTCGGTCGAGAATTGGGACCGCAGCTCCGCCAGCTGGCGGCCCGCGGCATCCAGCTCGGCCCGTCCTGCTTCCAGTCGCGCCTGGGTCGCGGCGCGGGCCTGGCGCTCGGCGGCCAGGTCCGCCTGCACAGCTTCGCGCGCCCGTCCTGCTTCTTCCAGCTGCGCCGAGATTGCCGCGGCCTCATCGCGCGCGGCCGCGGTCTCCGCTCGCGCCGCGTCGCGCTCGGCCTCGGCGGCGCTGGCCGCGTGGCGGGCCTCGGCGCGCAGCGTGGCGAGTTCTCCGGTGGCGGCCTCGTTGGCCGCCTGCCAGATGGTCCGCACCGCCTCGGCGGCGACCTGCTTGAGCGCGTCCGGCAGGTCCGGATGCTCGATGATGACGCGCGTGCGCCCGCGCAGCTCCTGCCAGAACGCCTGCAGCACCTCCGCCGGCGTCCCCATGCTGCCCTTGCGCACCAGGCTGTAGAGCTTGTTGGCGGTGGGCGTGACGCCATAGCGGAAGAACAGCAGGCCGCAGACCTCGCGGTACAGCGCGCGGGTCTCGGGGAAACGGCTGCGCAGCTCGGCGACATCAGCGGCCAGGCCGGCTTGCAGCGCGGCGTCATTCGGATCCAGGTCGGCAGCGGGCATGAGTGGAAAAGGCGGGAAAAGCGATGATTTATATTACTACGTAATACGTTATAAATCTAATTGCTCGAGAGAAACTTTAGACATAATTCCGCTTATGTCTATAATAAGGACCAGAACCTGCTTCTGACACTGACCCACCTTGCAATCGCCCGCCAACCCCCCTTCCCCGCCTACGCCCGGCCCCCTCGCCGCCCTGCCCACGCCGCTGGAGCAGCTGCGACTGCCGCCGGCACTGTCCGGGCGCGACGGCAGCAACCGCGCACCGGCCACGGCCACCCGCATTGCCGCGACCGACGACCTGGCCGCCGTCACCGCCTGGCTCGCGCGCTATGCCGACAGCGCGGCGACGCTCTCCGCCTACCGCCGCGAGGTGGAGCGACTGATGCTGTGGGCCGTGCTGCAACTCGGCAAACCACTGTCTTCACTGACGCACGAAGACCTGCTCGTCTATGAACGCTTCCTGGCCGACCCGCAGCCGGCCGCGCGCTGGGTACTGGCGGGCAGCAAGAAGCTCGCACGCAACCACCCCGACTGGCGCCCGTTTGCCGGGCCGCTGTCGCCCGCGAGCGGGCGCCACGCGATGGTGATCCTGAACGCGCTCTTCGCCTGGCTTACCGAGGCCGGCTACCTGGCCGGCAACCCGCTCGCGTTGGCCCGGCGCCGGCGCGCGCCCACCAAGCCGCGGATCACGCGCTACCTCAGTCACGAGCTGTGGGCGACCGTCAAGGAAACCGTCGAGGCGATGCCGGGTACGATCGAAAATTCGACCGAGCGCGAGCGCCTGCATGCGGCGCGCTGCCGCTGGGTGCTGACGGTGCTCTATCTGGGTGGACTGCGGGCGTCCGAAGTCACGAGCACGCCCATGGGCGCCTTCTTCTGCCGGCGCGACGCCCAGGGGATCGAGCGCTGGTGGCTGGAGGTCACCGGCAAGGGCAACAAGACTCGGCTGGTGCCGGCCTCTGACGAGCTGATCGCCGAACTGGCGCGCTACCGCCGCGCCCATGGCCTGGCGCCTACCCCGCAGCTTGGGGAAACGCGCCCGCTGGTGCTGCCCGTCATCGGCCGTGAGACGGGTCGCGAGGGTCGCGAGAAGGCCCTGTCGCGCGGGGCGCTGCACCTGATTTTGAAGGAGGTGTTCGGCATGGCGGCCGGGCGCCTGCGGGCGCGCGGGCCCGAGTGGGAGGGTCAGGCCGCAGTGCTGGCCAGCGCCTCGGCGCACTGGCTGCGCCACACCGCCGGCTCACACATGACCGATCAGCAGGTCGACCTGCGCTATGTGCGGGACAATTTTGGCCATGCCTCGATCGCGACCACCAGCGGCTACCTGCACAGCGAGGAGGATGCGCGGCACGAGGCGACACAGGAGCGGCATCGGATCGGCTGGACCAGCAAGACGTAGGCGCGCGAGCATGCCGATTCATGGCCTTTGCACACCGGGCCACGCCGCCCCGCGCACGGGACGCTGCCAGCTCGCCGGTCTCGGAGGCATGGGCCGCAGCCTCTTCGAGCCAATGGATGCGCCTTGGGCACGACCAGCATCATCAAACCCAGTCCGTCCAGCACACGCAGGACATGCTCGAGATTGACGCCCTTGCCGTTCTCGAGCTTGGACAGCATGCCGACAGAGACACCGCAATGCCTCGCCGCCTGGTCTATGGGCATCCCTTCCCCTGACCCGGGCGGCTCGGATAAATCGTCGCGCGCGATGGAGGCGTCGTTGATCAAGACGTTGGAAAATGTGCTGCTTTGCAGACCTTATGGGTTCAGCCAGCAAAATTGCTCAGCACAGGCGATGGCAGAGCATATTCTCCTCAAGAGTCCCTCCAGGATGCGCGATGTGGTTAGCCCATCCGACAAACCTTGAGACCGCGACGGCGCTGGCCATGAAGGGCGGCTGGATCTGGCACTGAGGGAGCGAGACATGTCTACCAACCCCGGAACACGCCACGCAGGCGGCGCCAAGACCCCCGTAAAGCCCATCACGCTCGCATTGCAGGGCGGGGGTGCCCATGGCGCCTTTGCCTGGGGCGTACTTGACCGCCTGCTCGAGGACGAACGGCTCGCCATTGAAGGCATCAGCGCCACCAGCGCCGGTGCAATGAATGCCGCGGTACTCGCCTACGGTTTGCTCAAGGGTGGGCCGCCTTGCGCTCGCACCGCGCTGCACAACTTCTGGCGAGACGTTTCCAGCACCGCGCAGCTCTGCAGCCCGTTCCGCAAACTGCCGTGGGAGACTTGGCTACATCGTGGTTACGGGCTCGACAGCTCGCCGATGTACATGCTGACGGACCTGTTGCTGCGCGTACTCTCACCCTACGATTTCAATCCTTTCAACTTCAACCCGCTGCGCGACGTTCTTGCCCGCCATGTCGATTTCGACGCCCTGAGCCGACATTGCCCGATCCAGCTCTATCTGTGCGCGACCAATGTCGAAACCGGCAGTTTGCGCGTGTTCTCGCGCGGGGAAGTCTGTCTGAAGGCGGTGCTGGCCTCGGCCTGCCTGCCGTCCCTGTTCCGGGCCGTGGAGATTGACGGCCAACACTACTGGGACGGGGGCTACGTCGGCAACCCCGCCATCTTCCCGCTGATCTATAACTGCGGCACGCGGGATGTGGTGATCGTCCATATCAACCCGATCGTTCGCAAGGGCGTCCCGAAGACCGCGATGGAGATTCTCAATCGCATTAACGAAGTCAGCTTCAATTCCTCGTTGATCCGCGAGCTGCGTGCGATCAGCTTCATCACCACGCTGATCCAGGACGGCAAGGTGACCGAGATGAAGGAAATGCTTATCCACTCGATCGGCTCGGACC
This sequence comes from Ralstonia pickettii, assembly GCA_050987995.1. Lineage (GTDB taxonomy): Bacteria > Pseudomonadota > Gammaproteobacteria > Burkholderiales > Burkholderiaceae > Cupriavidus > Cupriavidus pickettii_B. Next base: position 1,940,720 of record CP158803.1, on the reverse strand, counting down.
AGACCATGACGGCGCTCGGCGTTTCCAGCAAGTTCAATGCGGACTGGGACTTTCTCTGCTACCTACGCACCCAAGGGCGCGATCAGGCCGAGCACTGGCTGGCACAGAACTACAGCGCGATCGGCGAACGGTGCAGCGTCGATTTGCGAAAGGAATTCTTTTAACGAGTGCTCACGTCTACGAAGCTGTTGGTGCAAGTTCGTGAAACCAGGGAGACCCGGGTCATGACTACCGCCAAGCAAACCCGCCCCGTCAGGAACCACGTACAGACCTCGCCCCCTCCCTTGGCCGCAATCGTGCCGCGTTTCTCAAACAGGAACGCCACTCGCAGCCGCTGCCGGGCGGCCTCCGTCACCTGGACCCGGCCGGGCCATGCCATGGGACTCCATACGACTCGCGATATTGACGGCGTCCCCCCACAAGCCATAAATGAACTTGTGCTTGCCGATGACGCCAGCCACTACCGCACCACTGTTGATGCCGACGCGTAGTTGCAGGCTATCGCCGCTGCGCTCATTGAAGCGCTCGAGCGACGCGATCATGGCCAGCGCCATATACGCCGCCCGCACGGCATGATCGGCCGCGGGGACCGGCAGGAGGGCGGCGGCCATATAGGCGTCCCCAATGGTCTTGATTTTCTCGAGCCCGCGGCGGTTAGGTCGGCTTGCGCAGGAATCCCTGGTTGCCACCGTTACGATTGGGCGCGAAGCCATTGCGCTGAAGCGTCTCTTCCACGGTGTCGTAGAAGGCCCCAATCTGCATGATCTCTCGCGCCTGTTTCGCTGTTGCGATGGGGCGACCAAATTCGCCGGAGATACGAACCAATTGCTTGATCTGCTCGACGGAAGACATCTTTCCCGTGCGGGTCTGGTTCCAGAGTACATCCTCGATACCGCACCGCACATGCAGGCCCAAAGCGATGCCGATCATATTCACGGGCAGCACATTCAGCACCGAACTCTCCACCGTAACCACCGCTCCGTCTGGCGCAGCACGCAGGAAGTTGGCCAGGTTGTAGATGTTCGCTTGATCCATGCCGCCGCTGATAGCCACCCAGTTCATCACCAGTGGCCCCTTGTAGACGCCGCGGCGAATCATCCGCTCGATCGTTTCAAAGCTGTTGATGTTGTAGCACTGAAACTCACTTTGGATTCCGGCGGCCGTCAGGCGTCGAATGTGCTCCTCAGCCCAACTGGGATTCGAGGGGACGATCATGTCCTTGTAGGTGGAATAGAGGTGCGGGAATCCCCGCGAAACGCCCTTGAAGTCATCAATACCGGCATGCTCTGTGACATTCATCTGCGTAGTGTTGACGGTCACCGTCACCTGGTCCGGCTTCGGATCGAGTTCGGCCAGCATATGCCGCGTGTCGTCGCTAAGCCATTTGGCGGCTTGGCCCTCTTCCGGCGCGAAGCTGATAGAGCCACCCACCTGGATGATCATTTCCGGCACGCGGGCGCGCACCCCGGCGATCAGCTCATTGAACATGGACAGGCGCTTGCTGCCCCTGCCATCGGGTTCGCGCACATGCAGATGCAGCACGGTGGCACCGGCTTCGTAGCAATCCACCGCCTTCTGGATCTGGTCCTCCATGGTGACAGGGATATCTTCCGGGAAGTCTGAGGGAATCCAGCCCGGCGCATAGGGAGCGGCCGTGATGATCAGAGGCTGCTGGTTCTCGGGATACAGGTGGCCGTCAAGGAAGTTCATGAGGATGGATCTCCAAGTTGTAATGTGAATATTGAGAATGCCGAACCAGGGGTGAATCATCTGGCCTCGCACCAGTTCCCGCTTTACATTGGATGTCTCGAACTTAACTCTTCATGACAACAACGCGTCCCTGTCCGTTGAGCCGCCCTCAAGGCACATACGCCCGTCAACCTGGAAGACGACTTATGCGAGCAAAATGGAAGGGAGGCACCTTCCCTTACCGACCCCTGACCCTTGCCGGTCGGCGATACGGTTGAGAGGGATAGGATGCGTTCAGGACGCGGGATGCCAGTTGTGGAGGAGCAGCTCGTCGATGGTGCTGTTCGAGTGGGTAGGCATGCGGGTCAGCGCGTCGTTGAAGAACGCACACGAATCGTGCCCGCTGAACTGGGCTGATTGCACCAGGCTTGGCACGACCGCAGCGCGCTGACCGGCCAGCTCGCATCCCGCGAACGGCTACGCCATGGCCCAGGGGCGGATCAAGTTCGCGTCCGGGCGGGCTTGGAATGCCTAAAAGTTCGGACCGAGGAGACCGAAACCGATCGAATGATCGAATGCGCCCTCTTTTCAGATGGCGTACTGGTGTTTTATCTGCAGCAGATGAAGGATGGACGAGCGTCGCATCCCGGTTGGTGCGCTCAGCGTATAGGCCAACCCGCCGCTACGCTGGCCAAACGGAGTACCTTCGGAATCCAGCAAAAACACTCGCCCGTCACAACTTGGCTTCGCCTAGGGAAATGTTCTGCCCGCCCGCGGGGGTGTCGTCTGTCGGCGCTCGGTTCCGCGTGTGTCCCGGCTTTCCTTGGGGCTGCAACCAAATTGCGCGTGATACCAGCGCGAGAATCCGCTCGGCGCGGAAAAACCGAGTAGGGTCGCCACCTCGGTCAACGGACGATCGGTCTCGATGACGTGACGCGCGGCGAGTTCCGTGCGGATATCGTTAACGACCGACGAGAAGGTCTGCCCCTCTTCTGCCAGCCGGCGCTGGACCGTGCGGCACACCATGCCCAGGTGTTCGGCCACCTGCTCGATGCTGCAACGCCCGCTGGGCAGCAGCAGCAGGACAATGCGCCGAACGTCCTCAAGCATCGTCGCCTGCTGCAACATGGTGGAGGCGTCTATCAACTGCTGCGCGTAGCGCGCCATGGCCGGATCGGCAGCCGGGTTGCGTGCATCGAGATCGGCCTTCGCGCAGATGATGCAGTTGAAATCATAGTTGAACTCGACGCACGGGCCGAAAAACCGCTGGTGCACACTAAGGTCGCGTGGCGCCGGGTGCTCAAAGCATACACGCCCCGGCTCCCAGTCGGGCTTGTGGAGCTGGCGTATCAACCGCACCATTACGCCTAGCGCCAGTTCAACCCGTTGACGCGTGGGCTCATGTGCATTGCCGGCCATTACCACTTCGCGAATAATGACCAGGTCGCCGCACTCCTCGATCGCCAGCGACAGCGCACCGTTAAGCAACGCTTGATAGCGCATCAACATCTGCAGCGAGTCGCGCAGCGTCGCCTGGTCGCGGATCAGCAGTCCTACCGGCCCAAGATTGGACAACAGGCGCGACTCGGCCATGCACAGCCCGAAACTCTCGTTGCCTGACATGATTGCGGACGCCTGAAGCAGTCGTCCGACACGCTCCACAGGAATCATGAGGTCCGGCTCGCGCAGCACGCTCGGACTTAGCCCCGCGTCAAGGAGCATCCGCACCGGATCCAGTCCGGCGGCTCGAGCGACCTCGCTGTAGTTCGTGAGGGCCGCAGCGCGGACAAGTGACGACATTGGAAAACTGAGTAGAACTTTGACACGAAATGATAAATCCTGGTCACGTAGTGTCAAGCGGGAGAAACCCGCGACATCCAAACTCGCAAGGATCGATCGCCCTAATCGATCACAGGAGACAAAGTCCATGAATCAACGCCTAAAGGCGGCACCCGCGGTGGTCCGCGCAACATCTCTGAGCAGCTCGATCCGGGTCGAGCCCCTCACTTGCACCATCGGTGCAGAGCTCAGCAACGTCAACCTGGGGGCAGCTGTCGAGGACGACCAACAGATGGCAGAGATCCGGTCTCTGCTCCTGAAGCATCGTGTTCTGTTCTTCCGCGACCAGGACATCACGCGCGCGCAACACGTGGCCTTTGCGAGTCACTTCGGCCAACTGGAAGACCATCCAGTGGTGGGCAGCCACCCAGATTACCCGGGGCTGGTTCAGATCTACAAGACTCCGGACAGTCCTCCCGAACGCAACGAGAATTCCTGGCATACCGATGCCACCTGGCGCGAAAAGCCTCCGCTGGGCTGCGTGCTGCGCTGTATCGAATGCCCGCCTGTGGGCGGCGACACAATGTGGGTCAACATGGTCGAGGCTTATAACCAGTTGCCCGAAGAGATCAAGACGAAGATCGCCCCCTTGCGTGCGCGCCACAGCATCGAGGCGAGCTTCGGCGCTGTGATGCCGATCGAAAAGCGTCTTGCACTGAAGGCTCAATACCCTGACGCCGAGCACCCCGTGGTGCGCACCCACCCGGAAACCGGAGAGAAGGTGCTATTCGTCAACGGAAGTTTTACGACGCACTTCACCAATTACAACGTGCCGGCCAACGTGCGCTTCGGGCTGGACAAGGCGCCGGGCGCCAGCAATTTGCTTAGCTATCTGGTCAGCCAGGCCAACATCCCCGAATACCAGGTGCGTTTTCGCTGGAAGAAAAACAGTGTTGCGTTCTGGGACAACCGTTCAACCCAGCACTACGCAGTAATGGATTACCCCCCGTGCCACCGAAAGATGGAGCGCACCGCGATCATCGGTGACGCGCCTTACTGAAAGTTGGACATGACCTCTACGACACCAACCGTTCTCATCGTCCCTGGCCTGCGTGACCATGTGCCGGAACACTGGCAGACCCTTCTTGCGTCGAAGCTGCCTCGCGTGGTCTCAGTCGCCCCGCTTGAGCAAGACAAGCTGAGCTGCGCTGCCCGGGTCGATGCGATCGATCGCGCTCTGGCCACCATCGAGGGGCCGGTCATCATCGTGGCGCACAGCGCAGGCGCGATGATGATGGCCCATTGGGCGGCCCGAGGCGTCACACGGAACATCGTCGGCGCATTGCTCGCAGCACCCGCGGACCTCGAGACGCCCATGCCCGCAGGCTACCCGACGACCGACACATTGCGCGACCACGGCTGGCTGCCGATCCCTCGCGGCAAATTGCCGTTTCCGAGCATCGTTGCGGCAAGCAGCAACGATCCTCTGACGCGTCTCAATCGCGCCCGCGAACTGGCGCAGGCGTGGGGAAGCCGCTTCGTCGAACTCGGCGAGGTCGGGCATCTGAATCCCGCTTCCGGCTATGGCGAGTGGCCGCGGGCGGAAGCGTTCATTCGCGAACTCTCGTGATCGACCCACGGCCGAGTGGCACCGGCCGGGAAAAACGACAGGGCCTGCGGCAATTCCAGACGAGGCCCCTACGGGCGACCCGGCCAGACGCAATGACCACGTTTCGTATGCTTACCTTACGGACGCGCCGAAACGGTAGCCGCCCAGTCAGTTGCGCGGGCGGGTGACTGCCGTAGCACCGGAGGAGCCGTGGCAAGTTCGCTCAAAGTATCTTCTTGTTATTCCGGCTGGTAGTTAATGGACTTCAGCAGCACGGCCTGTTGCTGGTATGCCTGCTTCAGGTCCGCCATCATCTCATCCGAGGTGGCAGCATTCCCCTGCTCCATGCCCATATCCTTGATGCGGTTCTGCACTGCGGGTTGCTTGAAATACGCCAGCGTCGCCTCGCGGATTTTTTGCTGCACTGCCGGAGCGACATCCGGGCGGGACCACACGGCGAACCAGCCTGCTTCCGCCAACTGCGGGTAGCCGAGCTCCTTGAACGTAGGCACATCCGCCAATGCGGCAATTCGGTTTGGATAGGCCACCGCAATCGCTTTGATCTTTCCCGCCTTGATCAGCGGCAATGAGGTCGTCACCCCATCGAACATCAGCGGCACATGGCCGCCCATCAGGTCGTTCAATGCCGGAGGAGAGCCCTTGTAGCCAACATGCCTCATTTGCACATGGGTAAGTTGCCCGAGCAGTATGCCCGAGGTGTGGCCCTTCAATCCCGCAGCGTAAGAAGCGAAAACCAGCCCTTCCTTTTGCGATTTGCCGTAGTCCACCAACTGCTTCAGGTTGGAGACAGGCACATCCTTGTTGGCAACCAGCACCACCCCCGTGCGGCTGATCTGGGCCAGGGGCTTCAGGTCGGCAAAGGGCTTGTATTGAACCTTGTAGGCCAATGGAGCTTCGCTCACGACGCCGCCCTGGATGACCAGGAGGGTATGACCATCCTTGCCGGTGGACTGCAAATCGCTGATCGCCAGCGCCCCGGCAGCACCGGGCTTGTTTTCTACGATAACCGGCTTGCTCCATGTCTTCTGCAGGCCTTCCGCCAGCAGTCGCGCCAACGCGTCGGCGGTGCCGCCGGCAGGCCCCCCCACCACGAGGCGGATCGGCTTGCTTGGCCAATCCTCCTGGGCCTGAGCCACGGGCATCCCACCGACGACACCAACACCGATCGCCAAGGCGTATCCGCGCCACCAGAAGTGATTGGTCTGCTTCTTCATGTCCGAACCTTTTGATTGCTACGCTTTGCGTGTTCAGAAAGATTTATTGATGGGCATTCAAGGCAGCGCACCACCCTTCATGGGCGACCTATCGCGCCACCAGCCATCCTCGTGAAAGCTGTTCTCGCAGTTCGCGCACTTGTCACTGCGCGCGGCTGACATCCAGCAAGCCCAGGACCTCCGGGCCTTCGATCTTTTCAATCTGATGACTTGCGCCAATACTATTGTGGCTTGGTGAAACATCCACCTTTTCTCCATTCTCGGAGCGCCTCGCGTCAGCCCGCTTGACCGATCACGACAAGTTGTTGCCGATCGGCGCCAACAGAGGGAAAACCCTGCTCGCAGTATCGGACACACGGCGATTGGGGTCTTGAGGGTCCACGGCAGCAAGGCCTCGCGTCGGCGACGCCCGTGTTCCACGTTACGGGTGAAAACCAACCCTCATGTGCGCTGAATCCGGCGCCTTTGGTGAGCCAGCGCCTCCTGCGTCAGCGAATCGCTGTCATAAAAAGCCAAGTTCAAGGCGTGCAAGGTAAAGCGGGAAATATCGCCAGGCAGGATGATCCGGTGCGAGAAATCCTTATCGAGGATCGTCTCGTCGAACGTGACGCAACCTTGCTCACAAGGCCACGATCTGTGACTTGTCTGCGCAAGCAAACTCTTGATGTTTGTGCCGCAAATGTGCGCCGATGCGGCACGAAATCGAGACGATGGGCCACGCCGCGGTACATGACATTTGCGATCATGGCCTCACACCCGATTCTGATCGAGGGGCAAAACGAGCTAACTTCAACGTCACCACACAAGTCATCCAGACGCTTGAAATGAGCACCCAATTCCAAAGCCCGCACGGCTACACAAGACAGCATCTCACGATGCTGACGGCCAGCAGGAACCACTGCCATCCCTAGCCTGAAACCTTGCTTCACAGCAGGCGGCACTATTAGTCATGAGTTTCAAGAATCATTGGAGGAGACAGAATTGAACTTGTATACGAGTAACGCGATGCCGGTTGAGTCGGCTGCGGCTACCACCGGTGCCAAAGCTTACGCATGGGTGGTATTTGCCTTGATGTTCTGCCTGTTACTGTCTGACTACATGTCACGGCAAGCGATCAATGCCTTGTTTCCGCTCTTGAAAGAGCAGTGGCAGATTACCGATACACAGCTCGGTTCGATCAGCAGCGTAGTGCCGTTGACGGTCGGAGTGCTGACCCTCCCATTCTCTATCATCGCGGACCGCTGGGGACGTGTCAAAAGCATTGCACTGATGGTTGCAGTGTGGAGTGTTGCCACGCTCGGATGCGCTATCGCCAGCAACTACCATGAGATGTTCGTCGCGCGCTTCTTCGTTGGTGTCGGCGAGGCTGCCTACGGAAGTGTCGGATTCGCTATGCTCCTGAGCATCTTCCCAAAGCATATGCGGTCTAGCATTGCCGGCGGTTTTACGTCGGCAGCTGCATTTGGGTCGGTGCTCGGTGTTTCGCTTTCCGGCATCATTGCGACGCACTTCGGCTGGCGCTGGTCGATGGGTGTGATGGCACTCCTTGGCTTTGTGCTGGTGATCATCTATTGCGCCGGGATCACGGAAAAGAAGCTTGCAAGTGCACGACCGGACGATGCGAACGGAACGCCGGCATATGGGCATGTGAAACTGACACCGCGTGCGCTATTCTCTGGCCTGTTTCCGTCCCGTTCCGTCTTCTGTGCGTACCTCGGCTGCGCCTTGCAGATCTTCGTTCAGGGCACTCTTTTTGTATGGCTGCCCAGCTACCTGAATCGCTACTGGGGCATGCCTGTCAGCGAGGCGGCCATTCTGGCGGCCGGCCTTGTCCTTGTCAGCGGCCTGGGCCAACTCATTTGCGGTGTAATGACCGATCGGATCAGCGGGCATTCGTTGCTCAAGCGGTGGAACATGGCCATCGGCTATTGCCTTGTGTTAGGCACGCTGCTTGCGATCGCGTTCCGCTTGCCACATGGCAATCTGCAACTGGCGCTCCTCGTGCCCGGGGTGTTCTTCCTCGCCAGCTCGTTCGGCACCTGTAGCGCGATCATTGCCGGGGCCACACCGCCAGCCATTCATGGCTCGGTGTTTGCCACACTGACGTTGTTCAACAATATACTAGGCCTCGCCGCAGGCCCCCTTGTCACCGGTATGGTTGCGGACGCGTTTGGTCTTGAGGTCGCCTTGCGCTGGCTCCCGCTCGCGGCAGTTCTGCCCTTTACCGTGTTCATCATTGGCAGGTGGTGCTACGTCGCGGAAAAGGCGATTGGCGGCGCCAGATTCGGCATGAGCACCTGACCCTGGCGTTTGCGCCCTGCGACGCCGTCGGCAAATTGCTGCCGACACTCAATCCATCGTCCCCAGGATCCTCCATCGCGGGGACGATGCAGCTTCCCGTCGATCGGCTCAAGGCGGAAGAACGGGCCGTTTACCTTCACGGGGCCTGCCTTCGGCATCAAAAGGATGGGTCTAGGATGCCCGGCCATTGAATGTCTCAGTTCCGACTTTCACAAATGCTCGTACCGCTGGCGATACTTCCCGACGCCTGTAAGCCAGCGCCAGGTGCACTGAGAGTCTAAAGTCGGAGATCTGCTTGTAGATGACACCTGGCTGGGAGAAGTTCTGCATAGACTCCGGCACGATGGCCACTCCGTATCCCGCGGACGCCAGGCAAATTGCAGAGATGAAATCCTGGACGCGATATTCCAGATGAGGCGTGAACCCCCCGGTTTTGCCCAGGGCGGATAACGCAGACCTGAATCCTTCCTCCTCTGCAAACTGCGGCACGATGAACGATTGATCGGCCAGCGCGCGCGCTGGAACCGCCCCTCGGCTCGCAAGGGGATGGCTTCCTGTCATTGCAGCCAGCAAGCGCTCAGTCTGCACGACTTTCGTTATCACGCCAGCCGGATTGAGCCGTCTTGGCCTGACGATTCCCACATCAATCTGTCCATCGCTGAGCGCTTCGAGCTGTCTCGGCGTTTCCATTGGCATGACTTCGAGCCGCACCATCTCGTGTGACTTCCGAAACTCGCTTAGCATCATCGACAGCAGGCCGCTGCTTACGCCCGATGCCACATAGCCGACACGGATGACGCCAGCCAGCCCTCTGGCAGCCAGGCGTCCGACCTGGTCGGCTCGCTCAATATGCCGCAACGCAGCGACAGCCTCGGCATGGAACAAGTGCCCCGCATCGGTAAGTGACACCGGCTTCCTTTTGTTCCGGTTCAAAAGCGTAACCCCCAAATCCCGCTCAAGGCGTTGGATTTGGGTGCTGAGCCCGGATTGTGCGACACCTAAGCGATCTGCCGCCTTCGCAAAGTGAAGCTCTTCCGCCACGGCGAGGAAGCACTGCAACTGGCGAACGTCAATCATCGATTTAATCCAAATTTCGGAACAAAGATTACATCCTTATATCTGGATCATATCAAAGAATCCGGATGAAATAGCGCCATACACCATCTCGGAGAACTATCGATGAATGCCCCGCTTCCCGCGGCATTGCTTGCCGGCAATGACAAGTCCCGTTTCCAATTGTCTGCCCACCCGGATCACCATCGCATCCTGCACGTGACCGTTGAGTGCGATGCCCTTCTTGGGTTCCTGCATGACGTACGCAAGGTCGATGTGCAGAACCTCGAGTATGTTCCCTTCATGCGCTACGAGCTCGCGAGCGCATTCGCGAAGCATGTCGGCGAGGACTTCGCTACAACCATCAATGGCATCGTGAAGTACCGGCAGCACGGTGGCTTCACGGTAGGACTCCAGGGACTGACGGCGGATGCCGACGATTTCGTTCGCTTCGGCACTGCCGTTGGGCACCTCTTGGGCCCCAGCAACCACGATGCGATGTCGGGCACTTACTATGCCCGCTTCGTGGTCAGGCACACCGACAATAGCGACTCCTATTTGCGCCAGGCCTATCGACTCTTCACGATGCACACCGATGGCACCTTCGTTACCGAAGCGACGGACTGGCTGTTGATGATGAAGTTTGCAGAACAGAATGCCGTTGGCGGCGAATCCCGATTCCTGCATCTGGACGACTGGGAAGAGCTTAACCAGTTTGTCAGTCACCGTCTCGGAACGCAGCCTTTCCTCTACAAGGCGCCGGGATCCAAGAATGTCAGCGATCAGGTCGAGCGCCCGGTCTTTTTTCAGAACGAGTTTGGGTTGTCGCTGTCATTCATCGATCAGTTTGTACAGCCTCGCAATCGCGAGGAGGCAGCATTTCTCAACGCCCTGTCGACTTCCATGGAGGCCTCGTCGGGGACAAAGGAAGTGTCGCTGCCCGTCGGCGATCTGGTTGTCCTGAACAACTACTTCTACGTGCACGGGCGAGCGCCGTTCGAAAAGAATGAGGCGCTGTTCCGTGAACTGATGCGCCAGCGCGGCATGTTTGCCTGATTGTTCAATGGGATCCGGCGCGGCTGGCAGTGACAGCGGTTGGGCCTGTTAGACTCTTCAAATCAAGATGACATCTCGAACAGAAGTTACGGAAAGCCAGGTCGCTCCGAGCGCTGGAATACCTGCCAAGCCTGCCTATGGCGCCAAACGTCAGATTCATCGACGACTACGCCCTATCCTCTCGCTTGCCGATTTTGAAGTCGCCGCAAAGAGGGCGCTTCCGCGCCCGATCTTTGGCTATATTGCCGGCGCCGCGGAGGATGGAAAATCGCTAGCCGTGAACAGGACGGCATTCGACGAGGTCAAGTTTCGTCCCAAGGTCCTTGTCGACGTGTCGGGAAGGTCGCAAGCGATCGAGATCTTCGGGCAACGTTATGCTTCGCCCTTTGGCATAGCGCCCGTCGGAATCAGTGCGATTGCTGCTTACCGTGGTGATGTGGTCCTGGCGCGAACGGCGCGGGAAGAGCAGATACCCGCAATCATGAGCGGCACGTCCTTGATCCCGATGGAGGCCGTTCACGCTGCGGCGCCAGGCACGTGGTTTCAGGCCTACCTGCCGGGTGACGCCACCCGGCGGGACGCCCTGATTGAGCGGATTGAAGCGGCTGGGTTCGCTACGCTTGTCCTTACGGTTGACATTCCCGTCTGGGCCAACCGGGAGAATAACGTCCGTACTGGCTTCTCTTTGCCTTTGCGACCATCTGCCCGGTTGGCGTTCGATGGCGTGTCCCGGCCGCGTTGGCTGGCAGGGACGTTCGCCAGAACGCTCCTCTCGAGTGGGATGCCGCATTTTGAAAATTCCTTTGCGACTCGCGGCGCACCGATCTTGTCGGCCTCAGCTATTCGCGACACGACGGGGCGTGATCACCTGAATTGGACGGACATCGAACGAATCCGGCAAAGATGGCGCGGCAACCTGGTCATAAAGGGCATCTTGCATAACTCCGACGCCGAGCGCGCTGTCGCCCTGGGCGCCGACGGCATCATTGTCTCGAATCACGGTGGCCGCCAATTGGACGGTGCCGTGGAACCGCTTGCTGTATTGCCGGGAATCTGTGAAAGCGTCGCGCACAAGACAACCGTCATGATGGACAGCGGTATCCGGCGAGGCGGTGATGTTCTGAAAGCGTTGGCACTGGGAGCCCGCTTTGTCTTCCTGGGGCGGCCTTTTATTTACGCTGCGGCCATTGGAGGAGCCGAAGGCGTTCGCCACGCCATAACTCTCTTGCGCGATGAGGTCGATCGAAACATGGCTATGCTTGGCGCGCAGACCCTCGCCGATGTGAACAATTCCATCATCATCTAGTCCAATCCCTCATTGAAACGGGCCCGGACGGATTCGCCCCGGTGGATCGTCGTACTTCCAATGGATTGGCGTGGGCTTCTTGTTGTGCTGGCGGAAATAGCGCGTCAGCGTGCGGCCCAGGTCCTTCACCGAACTGAGCATGCCACCTGCGATCGCATCGTGCTGAATGCTGGCGAACCGGTTCTCTACTTGATTGAGCCTGGACGTGTACGGACACGTCGTCCGGTTCAGCCGCCAGCTTGTCGCTGCTCCAATGCGCAGACCTGTTCGAGGGCTTGCGCTTGAGCGTGTAGGCCACAATGCGCGCCTCTCTTCTACGACGCACTGCGCGATGACGTGGAGTATGTGGATACGGGCGCTGCGTACAACGATGAGCGCCAGCGGCAGCGGGTCCTGAACAACCCGGACCCGACTGCCAAATCACTGGGCTACGTCTTGCAGACCCGACGAGCCAGACGGCTCGAGTTTCCCAGGAGGGGAACCCTCAGATCACGAAAATGGACGAGCCCGTGGTTTTTCGAGCCTCCAGGTCCCGATGTGCCTGCACCGCATCCTCCAAGGCATAACGCTGATTGATCTCGATGCGGATGCGGCCTGCCGCCACGTGGCCGAACAGCTCATCGACCAGTTCCGCCTTTTCGGCAGGATCGGCGATATAGTCGGCCAGGCCCGGGCGGGTCAGGTACACCGAGCCCTTGCGGGCCAGAATTTGCGGATCGAACGGCGGGATTGTGCCGGAGGCGGTGCCCACGCAGACCATCAGGCCACGGCGCTTGAGCGAGTCCAGGGAGGACATGAAAGTGGCCTTGCCCACGCTGTCGAAGACCACGGACACACCCACTCCGTCCGTCAGTTCCCGCACGCGCTTGGCCACGTCCTCATGGCTGTAGTTGATCGTGTGATCGCAGCCGTGGGCGCGCGCCACTTCGGCCTTGGCATCGGTAGAAACCGTGCCGATCACCGTCAGCCCCAGCAGTTTGGCCCATTGCGAAACGATAAGGCCAACCCCACCTGCCGCGGCATGCAGCAGCACGGCGTCGCCCGCCTTGAAGGGGTAGATCCGGCGCACCAGGTAGGCGGCGGACAAGCCCCGCATGGTCATGGCCGCCGCGGCTTCGCAACTGATTGCCTCAGGCAGCTTGATCAGCGGTGCGGCAGAGATCAGTCGCTCAGTGCTGTAGGCGCCCAGCGTGTTGATGAATCCCGTATAGGTCACACGGTCGCCGACCGCCAGATGGGTTACGCCGGCACCGACGGCCTCGACTACGCCGGCGGCCTCGTTGCCGAGGCCGCTGGGCAGCGGAACCTGATAAGTACCGCCGCGGAAGTAGGTGTCAGCAAAATTCAGGCCCACGGCCACGTGGCGGACGCGGACCTCCCCCGCTCCCGGCTCACCAACGCTGACGCCCTCAAAACGAAGGACCTCGGGCCCGCCTGTTTCGTAAAATTTAACGGCTTTCGCCATGTCTTCTCCTATTTTCCATCAAGTATGGACAGTTCACCTGGGCATGCCGCTTGAGTGTCCTTCGTGAGAATTTAATCATCTGCCCTGGCGCTATTTTCTGCTTTACCTTGCACGCCTTGAACTTTCCTTTGTATGACAGTAAACCGCGTCTTTAAAGACACTGGATCCCCGACTGCGCGGGGACAAGCGAGAGGCGTCGTCGTGAATTCCGGAAACATCAATAGGGTATTCTCAACAATTGAGTTCCGGCACGCGCAGCCAAAGTTGCTTGTCCTCCATCACGACTTCATAGGTGGGGATACGCAAGCTCGCAGATGCCGTGCACTGCCCGTTGCGAATGTCAAAGCGCAAGCCGTGCGACGGGCAACTGATAATGTGCTCGACACACGGACCTCCGGCCATGGAGGCTCCCGCATGCGGGCAACTGTTTTCCATGGCAAAAAACTGGCCGCCAACATTGAACACGATTGCCGACGGACCGTCTTGCAGGAAGACCAGTTTGCGTGCGCCCGGAGCCAGTGACTCCGGAGGCCCGACCAGAATCCAATTGGAATCAGGCATTGGCTTTGCACTCGTTGTTCAAGCGCTTGGCCACCACGGCTTGCTGCATGACGTGAACCAACTCGCTTGCTGGAACGGCGCCAGTGACCGGCCACTGTCCATTGAAGACGAAATGAGGGACCCCTCCCGCATGGCCGCCCCCCATTGAAGACTGGTGCGCGGAGGGTTCGCTGGCATCCCAACTAAACCCGGACGCTTGAGCCAGGGTCTGCAGTGTCTCTGTTGAGCCGATGTCTTGCCCTTGGGAAAAGAATGCGCTGTAGATGGACTCTGCCAACTGATACATGGCCTCCGGCTCCAGCCTGGACTGAGCCACATTGACCAAGGCACATGCCAGGGTAGAGTTCGGAAAGATCGCAATGTTTTCGAATTGCAACGATAGGTCAACCGATTCGGCAACAGCGCGAATCTGTACGCGACGCATCGCCACAGCCCTTGGGCCACCAAGCCGTGCCTCATAGAATGCCTGGTACGGAATCCCTTGCGCAGGAATCTGCGGCAGCAAAGCATTGGCATGCCATATCGTCTCCAGCGCCAATCCAGGATGCTGCTGTCGAAGGGTTGCCCATGCTGAACGCAAATTTCGCAGCCCAATCCAGCACCAGGGGCAAATCAGATCAAGATAGAAATCAACGCGCAGTGTTTGCGACGATGCAGGGGCAGAAACCGAGCACGGAAGTTCAGAGCAATTCACGCAATAGTTCCTTGGCGGCCGGCCAAGGGCCGAACCCGGATGCAGTGTTGAGGTGACCGACATTCCCAGGTTCAACAAGGCGAGAACCCCGGTGGTCCGCCAATTGAGCGACCCGCCCCAACCTGCCCAAGGTATCGTGACGGCTGGCTGCCATCACGCCGGGAAATCGCAGCCTCGTCCTGGGTAGGCCGCAATGGCGCGTGCACCTCATCTTATTCGTCGACCTTGATTCCTGCCTGGTTGGCGATCTTCGTCCAGACTTGCAAATCGTTCCGGACAATCTCGCCCAACTGCGCCGAGGACTTTGCCGGAGGCGACTCGAAGTTCAGCTTCTTCATCAGGGCCGCGATCTCCGGCGTCCCCTGCACCTTGTTGACCTCATCGGCCAGCCGCTTCACGATCGCCGGACTAGTCCCGGGCGGCGCGAACATGCCGAACCATCCCACCGTATTGAACTTGTAGCCCTGCTCCCCCATCGTCTTGACGTCGGCAAGCTGGGGAGAGCGCACGTTGCCCACAATGGCAATGCCGCGCACCTTCCCGGAACGCAGGAACGGAACCGCCACGCTGGGATCCGTCCAGCCGATCTTCAACACACCCGAGGAAAGCTCGGTGAGCAGTTGGCTGGCTGTCCGATATGCGACGTGCTCGGTCTTCATGCCAGTCTGATTCTTCAGCCACTCCATCGTCAGGTGCCCGGAGGAGCCGGTGGCCCAGCTACCATAGCTGTACTTATCCGGATTCGCCTTCACGAGCTGGATGAGTCCAGGCAAGTCCTGCACCGGCAGATCCGGGCTCACCAGCAGCAACACGCCTCCCACAGCTGTCTGCGCGATCGGCACGAGGTTCTTTCTTGCATCCTGGGAAATGGACTTGATGACGGCCGGCGCAACCACCATGCTGGATGCCGTTGTGTAGAGAATCGTGTAGCCATCCGGCGCCGCCTTGAGGACGGCGTTAGTCCCGATCACCCCGCTGCCTCCTGGCCGGTTCTCCACGACCACAGCCTGCTTCAGCGACTCGGAAAGGCGCTGCGCCATGGCCCGCGCCAGCGCGTCGGTTCCCGATCCGGCAGACGACGGCACGATCATTTGAATCGGGCGCACGGGCCAGGCTTCCTGTGCCTGCACCGGTCCTGGCACCCACAAGGCGATGCCTGCCGTGGCGCACAGCGTGATTGAGAGCAGCTTCCGTAGTGATGACATCGTCGTCCCCCATGTTTTTTCGACTATTACCCAGCCTGCTAAGTGCTGCCTGCCTCACCCACCCAAGAGTGCGGCCAGCGATTTCTACCCGCCCAGGCTATCGTGAGTACGATCATAGCAGTCGTTATTTTTATTGTCGACATCAATTAATTGTGGGGTAGAGACGTTACCGAAATGACCGACTAAGGTGGATCTCCATGCACGCGACGCACACCGTGGACGGCTTTGCGCCGAACCTTCCACGAAGTGTGCTGCATCGTTCCGCATTCATGCTCCCAGGGCGCCCCAGCCGCTGTGTCAGCAAGAACGCATCCAGGCGCACGCCGGCTTAACGATCCCGCCATCCGCCGCAGCGTGCCGTGGTTCGTCGTCATGTTCGTGGCTGCGTCGGCCGCTAACCAGTGGCTGCCGGCCATGCGTACCTGAACTTCCGCTGCATGCAGGACAGGTGTCCAACCGGCGCCCCAAATATAATCGACATTAATAATTTGACGATGCTAAACTCGTTCCGCACTGTTGTCGCCGACTAAGGGAATGCCATGACTGCAGCAAGAGCCGTTTATCTCGATCCACCGGCCGGTTTCGAGCGCATCGTCGTCGGGGAAGCCACGGCCGCCCCGCCGGGGCCGGGCGAGATCACCGTCCGCATACGTGCCAGTTCGCTCAACTATCATGACTACGCCGTGGTTTCCGGCCGTCGGGGCTTGACGGAAAGGCGCATTCCGATGGCGGACGGCGCCGGGGAAGTCACAGCCGTTGGCGCGGGCGTGAAGGCATTCGCGGTCGGTGACCATGTCGTCAGCACGTTCTTCCCGACGTGGCATGACGGAGAGCCGCGCTTGTGCGATTTCGCAACTGTCCCCGGGGATGGCGTCGACGGTTTTGCGCGGGAAACCGTGACGATGCCTGAAGCCTGCTTCACGCACGCTCCGCACGGCTACAGCCACGCCGAGGCCGCGACGCTGACCACGGCCGGGCTGACAGCCTGGCGGGCATTGTTTGTCGATGGCGCCTTGAAGCCCGGAGAGACCGTGCTGGTCCTCGGCACTGGCGGCGTATCGGTCTTTGCCCTGCAATTTGCCAAAGCGGCCGGCGCGCGGGTGATCGCCACCTCATCCTCGGACGAGAAGCTTGGCAGGCTTCAGAAGCTCGGCGCAGATTGCCTGATCAACTATCACAAGACGGCGCAGTGGGGCGAGACCGTACGCGAGATGACAAATGGCGCTGGCGTCGACCATGTTATCGAGGTTGGCGGCGCCGCGACCCTCGACCAATCGATGACGGCAGCCCGTGTCGGCGGACATATCGCCGTGATCGGCTCGCTGGGGAACCCGACCGGGCCAGTCACCGTCACCCAGCTGCTGCGCAAGCATCTGCGCCTGACCGGCCTGCTGGTGGGGAGCCGCCGACACCAGCTTGACATGGTACGTGCCCTGAATGCCACTGGCATCCGCCCGGTCATTGATCGGCACTTCCCGCTGGAAACGATGGCTGACGCCTTTCGCTACCAGGAATTGAATCAGCACATCGGCAAGATCGTACTGGAAATCTGATCGGATTCAAGCACGATCCACAAGTCGAAAGTAGGCCGTCAATACAACGGTATCGGCCGATTCAGCGTTGGATTAAAGGCTTTCAAGACGGTCCCCTCTGCTAGGCCGGACAACGGCATCCGGTTTTCAGAGTTACCTAGGAATCGTTGGATCCGACGAACGCCAGCTGCTGGTGCTGCACCCGACGTACCCAACGACCACTCAAGAATGAGATCCGTCCCCTCCTCCAGCCGCCGATCCGTGCACTGGAGGCGTTGCGCACGCGTCGATGGGAAACCATGAAAACGTTGATCTACTGCGCTGTTCGTCGCACTGTGCGTGTGCGCAAACGAGCTTGGAGGGCTGTACACCCTCCCCTTCAAGGCTTGGCCTCCTGTCGCATGGCAGACTGTGTCGGTCTACTTCTGCCTGGCCGGCAAAGCGAACTGGAACACCGACCCGCAAGGCACATTTGCGCTCGCCCACAGCCGCCCGCCATGCGACTCGACCAGCGACTGGCAAATCGCCAGGCCCATGCCCAGACCCTGCGCCTTGGTGGTGTAGAAGGCATCGAACACCCGCTCCATCACCTGCGGAGCCAGCCCGATGCCAGCGTCCTCCACGGCGACCCGCACTGTCTGGGGTTTCGCGCACAGTGACCGGATCACGAGTTCCCGCGGCCGGTCGGCCACTTCTGTCATCGCCTCGATGCCATTCATCACCAGGTTCAGCAGCACCTGCTGCAACTGTACCCGATCACCCGCCACCAGCGGCAGCCCGGGCGCGAGCTCGGTCCGCAGCAGGATCTGATGTCGCGACACCTCGCCGCTGATCAGCGTGATCGTCTCTTTGACCAGCTCGTTGAGGTCAAGTTGAACCGTTACCGCGGCCGTCTTCCTCAGCAGCCCCCGCATTCCCTCGATCACCGCGCTGGCCCGATGCCCGTTCTGGACAATGCCCTCCACCGCCTCCTGCACCTCAGCAAGATCGGGTGGCTGGCGGCCGAGCCAGCGCGACGCTGCACTGGCGTTCGCGACAATGGCCGACAGCGGCTGACTCACCTCGTGGGCGATCGAGGCCGTCAGCGCGTTCAGCGTGGTCACGCGCGCAACGTGGGCGAGTTCGGCCCGCGCCTGGTGCAGCGCCTGCTCGGCGCGCTTGCGCTCGGTCAGGTCGAGCACGAAAGACACCCCCTGGTCCACCCCATCCTCGAAGTTCGCAGACCCGAGCAGCACGGGCACACGGCTCCCATCCTTGCGGACCAGGTCCTTCTCGAACGGCGGCACAGTCCCCGCCACGCTGAACTCAGCCAGGGGGGCATCGGGCGCCTGCGCTGACGCAGGCATCAGGTCCGCCCATCCCAGGCGGCCCGAGCGGAGATCCTCGCGGTCGTAACCCGACATGCGCAGGAACGCGTCATTGGCCTCGAGGATCCGGCCGTCGAGTTGCCAGATGCAGATGCCGATGATGTTGGCCTCGACCAGACGCTGGATCTTTGCTTCGCGTTGCTCGAGATCGCGGTACAAACGGCTGTTCTCCAGCGCGGTCGCCGCCTGCGAGGCCACCAGCTTCAGCACCGCCGTCCTGGCCGGCACGAAGACGCGTGGCGCCAGGTTGTTTTCCAGGTAAAGGACGCCGATCAGCTTGGCCTGGGTGAGGAGCGGCAGGCACAGAATCGAGCGGGCGCGATGCAGCCGAATGTAAGGATCGACGGAGAACGGCCCGTGCGCCTCGGCATTGTCCA
Source organism: Ralstonia pickettii (assembly GCA_050987995.1). GTDB lineage: Bacteria > Pseudomonadota > Gammaproteobacteria > Burkholderiales > Burkholderiaceae > Cupriavidus > Cupriavidus pickettii_B. Next base: position 1,921,491 of record CP158803.1, on the reverse strand, counting down.
GCCCCACGGTCTCGCGGCTGCGCAACACATGGTGAAGGATCGATAGCGGCAGCGCGGTGCCGGGCACGCTCTGGTCGTGCAGTTGCACGGTGATGGCATGGCCGCAGGTGGTCGCTTCGGCCGCAATGCGCTGCCCGGCGCCGTGGTGCAGGATCAGCAAACCCCGTTGCGCGCCGGCCTGCTCGATCGCGGTACGCATCAGCGTGTCGACCAGCTTGTCCAGGAAGATTTCACCTGACACCCCCTGCGAGACCGCGATCACCGTGGCGAGGTCCAGGTGTTCGACGGATGCGCCGATCGTCCGCGTCGATGCAGGCGCCGGCTCTTCTTCGCCCAGTGCGGGATATAACCCGTCGAGCTGCCGCACCTTGCCCTCGGCGCCCCAGCGGCGATAGCCGTGACGGGCATCCCGCAGATACACCCACGCTATCTTCTCGAAGCCCCGCGCCGCATAGAATCGTGCCGCCAGCTCGTTGGCGAGTGCCTGGTTGTGGATGAAGTCGTTGTCGCGCGCGGACAGGATGGCTTGTTCGTACAGGCGCATGGCGTCGGCCTCGCGCCCCTCTATCCGGGCGAGCTCCGCACCGATCAGTGCTGCCCGGTTTTCGAAATTCCCCGGACCATGCTTGGCCCAGGTCTGCAACTGGCGGTGGTGTCCGGTCAGGGCCTCAAGGTGCCGGTGCCGGTCTGCCGCGGCGGCCGCATCGCAGCAGGCCGCCCGTGCCAGCGCCGCATAGAAGTGGTATTCCGCCTGCTCGAAGAATGACGGTGAGGTCCAGAGCAGCGGCCGGGCCCGCTCCGCCGCCGCAATCGCGCCGGCAAGGTCGGCGGCGAGATAGCGCGCCTGCAGCTTGCGGATCCAGTACCAGCAGGTAACGAGGGCGAGGCCCTGATCCTGCTCCAGATGCCGCTCGAACCGGTCTTCGTCGAACCCGCCATCGTTGAGCGAGCCGAAGACCGATGTCAGGCCACGCAGTGTCCGGGCAAGCTGGCGTTGCGGGGTAATGCGGTCAACGACAAGACCAAACCCCGCTTCGCGCGCGAAGTCGATCGCAGCGTCGGCTTCGCGCTCCATGTCGGCCAGCGGCGCGCCGCCGGCCAGCAGGTGCGTAATGAGGTTGTTGCTGGTGAACGCCGCAAAGGTGCGGTCGCCCTGCTTGAGGGACAGGTCGAAGCCGCGCCGCACCAGGCTGCGCGCGTCGCGGATGGGATGCGTCCATTGCAGAACGTGGCCGCCCACGACCTGATAGACGCGGGCCTTGAACCGGTCCAGCCCGCGCTGGTCCACCAGATCCAGGCCCAGCTTGCCGAAGCGGTATCCCGCCGCGTAATCGCCCGATTGCGGCGCCAGCACCATGCTGAGCCAGGCATAGCCAAGGCACGACGCATCGCTGTTGCCATGTTCGAGACTCAGGTTCGCCATGCGGCCGATAACGAGCGCACGCAGGTTCTCGTCGGTGTACCAGGCCGGCGGCATCAGCGCGGTCAGGACGTCCATGGTCCCGCATGCATCGGGATCGGCCATGCGCGGCAGGTCGATCAGCGCGTCGATCGGCCGGTCGCCGATCTGACGCCACATCCGTGCGTACTCCTGATCTACCTCCGCCTTCACAGGGTGCGCCGACCATTCCACGCCGGCCCGACGCAGGTAGTCGAGACCCACCTCGACCGCGCGGCCTCGCTGGCCGAGGGCCATGAAGAGCTCCAGCCGCAATTGGGTCACCGCGGCCAGCTCAGGGAGGCTGACCGCACGGCTGGCAAGGTCGGCCAGGCGCGCCTCCGCCGCCGCCGAGGCGCCGGTAAGGAATTCGCATGCGGCCTGTTCGAACGCCAGTGCAAAGGCAAGCGCGGGCCGGCATTCCCAGGCATCCGTGGGCAACAGCGCCGCACCGGTGGCCAGATAGTTCAATGCGCTGGCGTAGGCCGTCGACGCCTTGGCACGCTGGCCGGCGAGCAGGTTCAGCTCGGCCAGCCGCCACCTCTCCTCGGGCGAGGTAATCAGTTCGGCGCCGCGGTTGAGCTGGCCAACGATCTCGAAGACGCGCTCCGCAAGCTCTTCCTCGGGTGTGTGCGCGGCAAGCCTGCGCCCGATCGCAAGGTGCGCCGCAGGGCGCGCGCCTTCGGCAATCAGCGCGTAGGCCGCCTCGTGGACACGGTCGTGCGGAAAGCGATATGTCTCCTCGCACCGCAATACCAGGCCGCCCTGCACCGCCTCCCACAGCGCCGCATCCAGCGCCCCTTCACTGCCGCCCAGGACCATGGTCATGATGCCTACCGCGGCTTCGTTGCCAAGACAGGCGAGCTGCTTCAGCCCTTCCTGGGTCGGCGCGGGCAGGCGGCCGAGCTTGCCGAGCATCAGGTCCACCACGTTGTCGGTGAAACCCTTGGCGCGGATCTGCCCAAGGTCCCACGACCAGCGCGCCTCGCGATGATTGAAGGCAAGCAGCCCCTCTTCCGCCAGGGCGGTGAGGAACTGGATCGCAAAGAATGGATTGCCCGCGGTCTTCTCATGCACCAGTCCGGCGAGCGCCTCGCCGCGCTCCGGCGTGCAATGCAGGGCATCGCCGAGAAGCCGGCCGACATCGTCGCGCCCCAGGCTCGTCAGCACGATCTCCGGCACGGTTGTCCCGCCCTGGCGGATGGCCGTCAGTCGCGCCAGCAGCGGGTGCCCGGGCGTGACTTCGTTATTGCGATAGGCGCCGATCAGCAGCAGATGGCGCACCTCCGGCTGGGTCGCGAGATGCTCGAGCAGGTCCAGTGTTGCCGCGTCCAGCCACTGCAGGTCGTCAAGGAAGAGCGCCAGCGGATGCGCAGCCTGGGCAAAGACGCCGATGAGACGGCGGAACACGAGCTGGAAGCGGTGCTGTTCGTCGCGCGGAGGAACTTCCGACACCGGCGGCTGCGGGCCAAGAATGAGCGCCAGTTCCGGGATGAGCGGCACCATGAGCCCGATGTTCGGGCCCAGCGCCTCGGCCAGCGCAGCGCGCCAGGGTGCCAGTTCCGCCTCGCTCTTGCCGAGCAGCGGGCGTACCAGTCCCTGCAGCGCCTGCGCCAGCGTTGCATACGGGATGTCCCGCTTGTACTGATCGAACTTGCCTGAAGCGAACAGGCCGCGATGCGGCACCAGCGCACGGTGCAGCTCGTGCACGACCGAGGTCTTGCCGATACCCGAGTAGCCGGACACCAGCACCAGCTCCGGCGCCCCCCCGGACACCACGCGGTCAAAGGCGCCGAGCAGCACCCCGATCTCGCGCTCCCGACCGTAGAGCCGCTCCGGGATCATCAGCCGGTCTGGCAGGTCATGCTCGCCAGGCGCGAACGTGTCGATGCGCCCCCGGCTTTCCCATGCGGCCAGGCAGCGCCGCAGATCCGCCTCCAGCCCGCCGGCCGTCTGGTAGCGCTCCTCCGCCGTCTTGGCGAGCAGCTTCATCACCACGGCAGAGAGCTGGACCGGGATCGCCGGCACCCGCTCGGCCGGCGCCATCGGCTGCCGGGCGAGGTGGCAGTGGACCCAGTCCATCGGGTTGCCAGCGGAGAACGGCAGCGTTCCCGTCAGCATCTGGTAGAGCGTCACGCCCAACGCATAGAGATCGCTGCGCGCATCGACCGACCGGTTCATGCAGCCGGTCTGCTCAGGCGCCATATAGGCCAGCGTGCCGGCGATCTCGTCCGGTTGCGTCGGCGCCTGTGTCTCGCGCGGCAGCCGCGAAGCCAGCCCGAAGCCGGTGAGCCGGACCTCCCCATCTGCCAGGTTCACCAGGATATGGGCCGGCTTGAGATCCTTGTGAATGAAGCCGCGCTGGTGGAGCTGGCCCAGGGCCCCACTCACGGCAATCGCCAGGCGCAGGAAGCGGCCAGCCTCCATGGGGGTGCCCATCAGGCGATCGAGCGGCTCACCGCCGGGATCCTCCAGCATCAGGACCGTCCGGCCATGTTCGCGCACCAGTTCCAGGGGCCGGGCGGCCCAAGCGGGGTCCAGCGCCTCCTTCAGGCTGAATTCGTGTGCCAGGCGCCCGAGATTGGCAGGCATCGGATGCTCGGTCGCGAGCCACAAGGCCAGCACCGCCTCGCGCTGGCCATCGGCAGCGAGGCGCCAGCCCCGACCCAGGACGCGTTCGCCGTCCTTCCACAAGACCTGGAAGCTGACGAGACGGTCAGCATCGAAACGAAAAACTGAATGCATTGGCTGATTTTTAACGACTTCCCTCAACAGCCGTGCAGTGTAGATGGAATGGTCGCCAACACACGGGTCAATGTGCGGGTCCCACTCGCGAAGCGGTCCCGTGACAGGGCGTTGCGACTTGAGGGCCGGAGCGGGAGTTTGAAACTCGCTTGCTAGCGAAAGCCGCCGCTTGTGATCAAATGTTCGCCGGTGAGCCACCGCGCATCACCCGATGCGAGGAACACCGCCTCGGCCGCAATGTCGTCAGGCTGTCCGAGCCGGCCCAGCGGTGTCTGGCTAACGGCTGCAGCCCCACAAGGGATGAAAGAACGCACGTCATTCGGCCCCTATCGTCGTTACCGGAACCCAGCGGCCACCTTTGACCTGATAGAGCGTCGAGGTCGGATTCTTCAAGTCGCCGTTCGCATCGAAGGCAATCTTCCCGGTGATGCCCTCGTATTGCGTTGCCCGGAGCGCCGACAAGAATTCGGCCGGCCTCGCGGAATTGGCCTGCTTCATCGCGTTGATAGCCACCCACGCGGCGTCGTATGCGAAGGGCGCATAGATGAGGTTGTCGGCGCCGAAGCGCTTTTTGAATTTCTGCATGAAGACCCTACCTTGCGGCAGCGTTTCGATAGGGCGTCCATACTCCCAGGCCATCGCGCCTTCCGCAGCGGGGCCAGCAACGTTTAGAAAGATACTGTCGGCGATGCCGCCGCTCCCGACGAACTGGGTGCGCATGCCAAGCTCTCTCATCCGCTTCGTGATGAGCGCCGCCTGGTTGTCGACGCCGGCGAAGAACAGGACATCGGCGTTGGCGCCCCTGATGTTCGTGAGCTGCGCGCTGAATTCAACCGCCTTGTCGTTGATGTATTCCGCTATCGCGATTTTGCCGCCGGCAGCGGCGACGGCCTTTTTAAACTCGTCCACTGCCCCTTGGCCAAACGCGGTCCGGTCATCCATCACGGCAATGCGCTGCGCCTTCATGACTTTGACCGCGTACTTCCCTGCGGTACCGGAGTTTTGCGTATCGGTCGCAATGATGCGGTAGACCGTCTTCAAGCCTTGATGCGTGATGGCCGGATTGGTCGCCGCCGGATGGATCAGCGGTATACCTGCCCTGGCGAAAATCGGCGCGGACGGAAGTGCGACGCCCGAGTTGTAATACCCGACAACTACGGTCACCCCGTCGTCGACTAGTTTCTGCGCGACCTGAACGCCGATACGCGGGTCACTCTGGTCATCCACCGAATCGAGCTCAAAGCGGACGTCATGGCCGTCTAGCTTGATGCGCTGCGCATTGGCTTCCTCGACAGCGAGGCGAACACCGTTCTCCATGTCCTTGCCATTGGCGGCATTGATCCCGGTGAGAGGACTGGAGACGCCAATTTTGACAACCTGTTGCGCATATGAATGACTGCAAGCGAAGGACAGCAAGATGGCGCTCAGGCCAGGAACGAGCACGCGTCGAGCAAAACCGATCATTTGTTCAACTCCGACGATTAGGTGAATTGGGGAGGCGTTGCTACAGCGAACCCTGCGTATCAAGCGCGGGAGCGTCTGCACGCGACACGGTCGACACTGCATCCGGGACCTTCGCCAGAAAATTAGCCGTCTTCGCAGGCGTTGGCTCGATCCTCGACGCCAGTGCCAGGCGGATAGAGATTGAAGTGCCGACTATGTCTCTATAGACCACTCCCTCGACCTGTATCTGGCAAACGGAGGCAGGAACGAGCGACACACCGAACTCCGCTGCAACGAGATTCACAACCGAGGAGAGCTGAGGCGCTTCCTGGCCAGCAATGGGATCGAAGCCAGCCTTCTTGCACGCGCCGACAATGACATCATGCAAAGTCGGGCTCGCTTCCCGAGGTAGCAGAACAAAATGGTCTTCTGCCAATGCGGCGAGGGATATTCGACGTTTCTTCGCAAGAGGATGCGTTGCGGGGAGCACGACCTTCATCGGCTCCACAGCAATGTGCAGAAGTTGAACCCCAGCCGGCGATTGCCCGCTCAACCGGACAAAGGCCACATCTACTCGACCATCGTTGAGATATGCAAGGAGCTCGGACGTGTTTCCTTCTGCCAGGGTCAGGACGACATTCGGGTAATCCTGCCGATAAGCGCGGATCAGTCTGGAGACCACCGGGTTAAACGCGGCAGAGCCGGTAAATCCGATGTTGAGGCGCCCGATCTCCCCCCGTCCCGCGCTTTGCGCTTTCTCCACGGCTGCGCGCGTGTCATGAAGTATTCGCCTGGCATCCGCTGCAAACGCCTCGCCCGCTTCTGTCAGGACCACGCCATGCCCGGTTCTGCGGAAAAGCTTTACACCGAGCTCCTCCTCCAACGCGTGAATCTGCTGGCTGAGAGGCGGCTGTCCAATGCCAAGCCTTTCCGCTGCCCGCGTTACGTTGCGCTCGTCAGCGACTGCGAGGAAGTAGCGAATATGGCGCAGCTCCATGCGATATCTGCTGTTTTATATATCAGAAAGATGCGATAGATATTGGACAGTATATCAGGGACAGGCCAGAATGCCGCGTATCACGCCTTGCTGAGAGCTTCCCGGTGTCTATGGCCGCATCGACGCTGTTTGAAGCCAAGGCGGCGAATCAATCCAACGAAAAGAATCAGCCCCCCATGGAAAAGCTGCAGTCAACCAGGCCCGAATACCGGAACATCGGTATCTCGCAGATCGCGAAATACCGGTTGCCCTGGGCCGGCAAGGTATCCATCCTGCATCGCGTCAGCGGTGCACTGATGTTCCTCCTTCTTCCCTTCGTGCTGTACCTGTTCGAGCAGAGCATCACTTCGGAACTGAGCTTCGCAAAGTTCTCGGCGCTCCTGTCCGGCGGCTTCGTCAAGCTGGTTCTGCTGGCCCTGATCTGGGGTTATCTGCATCACTTCTGCGCTGGTATCCGCTTCCTGCTGCTGGATGTGCACGTTGGTGTCTCCAAGCCCGCTTCGGCTAAGTCTGCCATCAGCGTGCTGGTTGTCAGCCTGCTGCTTACCCTGATTTTCGGCCTGAAGCTGTTCGGCCTGTTCTGAGGAGAATCAAGGTGGCAAATAACAATATCGGTCCCAAGCGTCTTGTCGTCGGTGCCCACTACGGCCTGAAAGACTGGCTCGCGCAACGCGTCACGGCCGTGATCATGGTGGTCTTCACCGTGGTCCTGGCCATTGCCTTCCTGCTGTCGAACGGCGCTTCGTATGAAGCGTGGGCAGGGCTCTTCTCCAACCAGTGGATGAAGATCATCACGTTCCTGACCATCCTGTCGCTGCTCTATCACGCCTGGATCGGCGTGCGCGATATCTGGATGGACTATGTGCGCCCGATGGCCGTGCGCCTGGTGCTGCAAGTTCTTACGATTCTGTGGCTCGTCGGTTGTGCGGGCTACGCTGCTCAGATTCTCTGGAGGGTGTAATAAATGGTCGCAGTCAAGACTGGGTTGCCGCGTCGCCGCTTTGACGTGGTCATCGTCGGTGCTGGCGGCGCCGGGATGCGCGCATCCCTCCAGCTCGCGGAAGCCGGCCTGAACGTGGCCGTGCTGTCCAAGGTGTTCCCGACCCGCTCGCACACCGTGGCGGCGCAGGGCGGTATCGGTGCATCGCTCGGCAACATGAGCGAAGACAACTGGCACTATCACTTCTACGACACCATCAAGGGCTCGGACTGGCTGGGTGACCAGGACGCCATCGAGTTCATGTGCCGTGAAGCCCCGAAGGTCGTGTACGAACTCGAACACTTCGGCATGCCGTTCGACCGCAACCCCGACGGCACCATCTACCAGCGTCCGTTCGGCGGCCACACCGCGAACTACGGTGAGAAGCCGGTGCAGCGCGCCTGCGCCGCGGCTGACCGTACCGGCCACGCGCTGCTGCACACGCTGTACCAGCGCAATGTGCGCGCCAAGACTCACTTCTTCGTCGAATGGATGGCGCTGGACCTGATCCGCGACCAGGACGGCGACGTGCTGGGCGTGACCGCGCTGGAAATGGAAACCGGCGAGGTTTACATCCTCGAGGCCAAGACCACGCTGTTCGCCACCGGTGGTGCCGGCCGCATCTACGCCGCTTCCACCAACGCCTTCATCAACACCGGTGACGGCCTGGGCATGGCCGCACGCGCCGGCGTGCCGCTGGAAGACATGGAGTTCTGGCAGTTCCACCCGACCGGCGTGGCCGGCGCGGGCGTGCTGATCACCGAAGGCGTGCGCGGCGAGGGCGGTATCCTGCGCAACAAGGACGGCGAGCGCTTCATGGAGCGCTATGCCCCGACGCTGAAGGACCTGGCGCCGCGTGACTTCGTCTCGCGCTCGATGGACCAGGAAATCAAGGAAGGCCGCGGCTGCGGCCCGAACGGCGACTACGTGCTGCTCGACCTGACCCACGTCGGCGCCGAGACCATCATGAAGCGCCTGCCGTCGATCCGCGAAATCGGCATGAAGTTCGCCAACGTCGACGCGATCAAGGAACCGATCCCGGTGGTCCCGACCATCCACTACCAGATGGGCGGTATCCCGACCAACTATCACGGCCAGGTCGTGGTGCCGAAGAACGGCAACCCGAACGAAGTCCTGAACGGTTTCTACGCGATCGGCGAATGCTCGTGCGTGTCGGTGCACGGCGCCAACCGCCTGGGTACCAACTCGCTGCTGGACCTGGTGGTGTTCGGCCGTGCGGCCGGCAACCACATCATCGCGCAGAACCTGAAGCAGAAAGAGCACAAGCCGCTGCCGGCCGATGCCGCCGACCTCGCGCTGTCGCGCCTGGCCAAGCTGCAAGGTACGACCTCGGGCGAATACACGCAGGACGTCGCCAACGACATCCGCAAGAACATGCAGTCGCATGCCGGCGTGTTCCGTACCCAGAAGCTGATGGACGAAGGTGTCGACCGCATCCTGGAAGTCTCCGAGCGCGCCAACAACATCCACCTCAAGGACAAGTCCAAGGTCTTCAACACCGCGCTGGTGGAAGCCCTGGAAGTGGCCAACCTGGTGGAAGTGGCCAAGGCCACCATGATCTCGGCGGCCGCCCGCAAGGAATCGCGCGGCGCCCACGCGCACAGCGACTTCCCGAACCGCGACGACCAGAACTGGCTCAAGCACACGCTGTTCTACAGCGAAGGCAACCGCCTCGACTACAAGCCGGTGAAGATGGAACCGCTGACGGTGGAAAGCGTGCCGCCGAAGGCCCGTACCTTCTGAGCACCGCATCGTAGAGACAACAGGACCCACAGAAATGAAGCGTATTTTCGAAGTCTACCGCTACGATCCGGACAAGGATGCGGCACCGCGCATGCAGACCTACGAGGTCGAGCTGGACGGTCACGAGCGCATGCTGCTGGACGCGCTGGTCAAGCTGAAGAAGCTGGACGAGACCATCTCGTTCCGCCGTTCGTGCCGCGAAGGCGTGTGCGGCTCGGACGCGATGAACATCAACGGCAAGAACGGCCTGGCCTGCCTGACCAATATGCGCGAGCTGCCGGACCGGATCGTGCTGCGTCCGCTGCCTGGCCTGCCGGTGGTGCGCGACCTGATCGTCGACATGACGAACTTCTTCAAGCAGTACAACTCGATCAAGCCGTTCCTGATCAACGACGAGCCGCCGCCCGAGAAAGAGCGCCTGCAGTCGCCGGAAGAGCGTGACGAGCTGGATGGCCTGTATGAGTGCATTCTCTGCGCCAGCTGCTCGACGTCGTGCCCGTCGTTCTGGTGGAACCCGGACAAGTTCGTCGGCCCCGCCGGCCTGCTGCAGGCTTACCGCTTCATTGCGGACAGCCGCGACCAGGCCACTAGCGAGCGCCTGGACAACCTGAACGACCCGTACCGCCTGTTCCGCTGCCACAGCATCATGAACTGCGTCGACGTGTGCCCGAAGGGTCTGAACCCGACCAAGGCCATCGGCAAGATCAAGGAGCTGATGGTCCGCCGCGCGGTTTGAGGAATACGATGCCAAAGCCGACGTAGTCAACGAAGGACATGGCCGTAAGCGAACGGCGATCTCGTCATGACGACGGCGTGCGCATCATGAGCGAAGCGCTGCGGTCCGTCATGGGCTTGCCAGTCCAGTAGCCGCCGCTCGGGTCGGGATTCAGGCGCAGCGGCGCAGCTCGGGAATGGCGTTCTTGGCCGGCGCCAGCGGCGATTGTGGCAACTGGCAGACGGGTACGAAGTTGTCGGGATAGACGTCGCAGACGACGCACGAGGTTGTTCGACCGCACTGGCTTGCGCCGGCCCCTCACTTGCCAGGCTAGCTACCTTCGTTTTCTGCTGTGCAGGTATTAAACACAGCCCGCACAACAGACAGAGGCACGGCCCCGAGAAGTGCGGCGGCCTCTGCCTGGCAGTCGCTTGTGGGGTCAACTGGCACGCCAGGCTGCTTGATCGCGGGTGTCTTGCCGGGGTGCCTGCCCTCGTCCGTCGCGGAGCAGGCGCTTAGCAGGCCCAGCTTGACGCGTCGCGCCAGCCCCTGCCACGACGGGTGTCAGGCGTAGCAGCGGAGCTTCCCGGAAAACTCCTGCAGCGCGCGGATTCCACTTTGGTCGGCGCGCCGGCACCAGTCTTCCAGCTGCTTGACCAGTTGCTCCTCCGAGATGGCGGAGCGGCTCCACAACGCGGTAAGGTCCTGGCGCATCGCGTAGACGGTGCGCAGCAACGCGCTGGCATGCAGGGCCTGCTGCAGGATTGCGCGCTCACGCGCCGGTAGAGCCCCCGCCTCCCTTTGCAGCCAGTGCTTGAGCGCTTCCTTCGCCTCGGCCTCATTCAGACCCGGGAGCGCACCCGCCCGCAGGGTACGGGTTTCCTCCAATGCGGTTTGCTGCAGGGTGTTGGCGAACTTGGCCAGTACGTGGTAGCGATGAGTGGTGATGGCCTGCAGCGTCTGCGCGTCGCAGCCTGCCCTGGCCGGCTTGAAGCGCATCTTTGGCGCCACCCTGCGTACCTTGGCAAGACGGAGCATCACCAGCAGACGGATGTACACCCAACCAAGGTCAAGTTCCCACCACTTGCTGGAGAGCCTGGCCGAGCTGACGTAGGCATGATGGTTGTTATGCAACTCCTCGCCGCCGATCAGAATGCCCCACGGCACGATATTCGTGGAAGTGTCATTTGGCGCGTATGTGCGGTAGCCCCAGTAGTGGCCGATGCCGTTGATCACGCCCGCGGCGAAGAACGGAACCCACAGCATCTGTACTGCCCAGATGCTCAGTCCGATCGGCCCGAACAGCACCAGGTCGATCGCCAGCATGGAGCCAATCCCTAGCCCGACGTGCTTCGCATAAAGATTGCGCTCAACCCAGTCGTCGGGGGTGCCGTGTCCATACCTCTCCAGCGTTGCAGCGTTCCTGGCCTCGCTGCGATAGAGTTCCGCACCTTCCAGCAGCACTCGCCTGATGCCATAGAACTGCGGGCTGTGCGGGTCTTCCGGGGTTTCGCACCTGGCGTGGTGCTTGCGATGGATTGCCACCCACTCCCTGGTCACCATCCCGGTGGTCAGCCACAGCCAGAAGCGCAGGAAGTGGCTGGCGATGGGATGCAGATCGAGGGCGCGGTGGGCCTGGTGACGGTGCAGGAAGATCGTGACCGACGCGATGGTAACGTGGGTCAAGCCCAGCGTCACAAGCGCGTAACCCCACCAAGGGAGACTAAGCAGGCCGAAGTGCATCGCCGGCTCCTTCGCAAGATCCGAATACATGAGAGAGATACGCCGAATAGCAAGGCGTTTCGGTACGCTGGCGAACACGGCCGATTACGCCGCAAGGCCGGCAAAATTCAAACGGTGACTGTGGCAAGCTGGTGCTTGATATCTATCACGGTCTTCTGATGGCGACAGCGCCATTCGGCGCGAATCCACACTTTTCCAGGCAAGGATCTACCAGCCAAAGTATGGTGAGAAGAAGGGAAGGCATGGTGCGCAATGTGGAGAGCCGCATGCGCTGGGCTTCTGGCCGGTCGGACTGTGCGGTGGCGGACGGCGCGCGGCTCAAGTGTGAACTATATATAGATCCGAAGCAGGTGCTCGCTGCGGACTCGACGCACGGGAAATCAGTGCGCCGTTCTCCTCGGCGATACTCCGATATTTTCCTTGTGGAGAGGACCGGCTTATTCGAGCGGCTAGACAGTTTCAGGGATTCCAGCGCTCTTGCGACAGGAAGGGCTTTTTATTCGTCCGGGGACGTCGGGTATTGCACCGGCCTCGTTGAGAAGGTGAGGGAAATGCCAATTGATTCTCCCACTACCGTCATCGTCATTTATCACGGTAGCCCCCGCAATTGGTATTTTGCGGAGGTTGATCCGACGGCGTGCATCTACCGGCTTGGCCCGTTTGACAGCGAAAATGCAATCCGTGAAATTCTTGCTGTCATCTACCCCGCCGATTTGCCCCGTAAAACCGTCGACGCCCCCGGCGACTACGACGATGTCACGATCCGGCGCACCGCAAAAGGAGCCGTCGATGCCCCGCTAGTCAGCCCTTGCCCGACTGGAGAAGGAGGAGCAGGGGCATCCACTTCCTGGTGGAGACTTCTCTTCGGCCGCCACGCTCCCGCGCGGAAAGGGGACGGTCATGCAGCGACGGGTCACTGTCGGTGACCATCAGTTTCGATCGAATCGGAGCAAAAGTACGATCTTGTCGCGCCCGCAGTTGCCACATTCGACCGGCATCGCGACCGGATATAGCTGCTGGCGAAAGCTATCTACACGCCGGGCGCGCGCAATACAAACCCCATTTCGTCATGGCGGCGGCTTGCAGGCAGAGCGGCGTGCCAGGTGCCCCCAACCTTGGCACCTCAAGGCGCTGACAGGTCAGGCAACAAGCGATCGAACTCCCGCTTCACGACCGAGTAGCACTCGCACACCCGTTTTTCCAGCCCCGCCCGGTCGAGTACCGCAATGTGCCCATGGCTGTAGCGGATCAGGCCCGCGGCCTGGAGCTTCAGGGCGGCTTCGGTCACGCCGGAGCGCCGCACCCCGAGCATGTTGGCAATGAGTTCCTGCGTCATCGTCAACTCGTTGGAGGGGAGCCGGTCGATGCTCAGCAGCAGCCATCGGCACAGTTGCTGGTCGATGGAGTGATGGCGGTTGCATACTGCGGTTTGCGCCATCTGCGTAATGAGCGCCTGCGTATAGCGAAGCAACAGGCGCTGCAGAGCTCCGCCCCGCACGAACTCCTGCTTCAGGATCGCTGCGCTCAGGCGGTATCCGTGCCCGGCGCTTTGCACGATGGCGCGGCTCGGGGTCGTTTCGCCCCCCATGAAGATTGCAATCCCGACCATCCCCTCATTGCCCACGATTGCGATTTCGGCGGAGGCCCCGTCTTCCATCACGTACAGCAGCGAAATAATCGAATTGGTTGGGAAATAGACGTTGCCCTGTTGATCTCCTGACTCGTACACGACATGGCCCAGCGGCAGCTCCACTAGCGTCAGGTGTGGTGCGAGACGCTCCCAGTCGACCGCCGGCAGCGCGGCGAGAAGGTGGTTGGACTTCGGATCATGCGTGACGCTCATGACGGCATCTCCGGTCAGAACAGGTTGAATCAGCGACGTCGACCTTGCCAGGTCCTGGGAGCCAGACCCCGGGACGGTAGAGGATCACTTGCCCTCCTAAATATTAGGTCGGCGGGTCGCCTAGGCAAATGCCAGGCAGAGCCGCATGCCACACCCACGTCAACGCATTCGCACTCCCGGGTTCTGCCCCGCTCGGTCTGACTGCAATGGAATAAATGCCCCGGTCCGTACGCCGGCGGACGGCAATCGTCCCGTCTCTGGCTCATATTCCGCAGTGGTGCGCCCCTTTCCAGCATCGTGAAGTCAAGCAAGGGATGACGAGCGTGCCCGCGGCAACAATGATGCCACGGCACTTTTCGCTTCCCGGACCGCTGAATGGGCCTGCCCATGAACCCGAACCTGAATCTCACATTCCTGATGCGCGCATTCGGCGCGCCCTCCGTGTCGTCCCCCTGGGACAGTACAGCGCCGGTACGAGAGGAATTGTTCGGCATTGAACGGCTGGAGCAGCACGCGCAAAGCCTCGCCGCAGCCCAGCCGGTCACCGCGCAGCCGCCACGCGTTTCGTCCCTGCGCAGCCGGCTCAGCGACAATGCGACTGTCCTGCTGGCCGCCTATCGGGCGAGCGCTGCCGAGGTGGAAAGCGGCGCCGAGGTGGCGCCGGCGGCGGAATGGCTACTCGACAACTATCACATCGTCGAGGAGCAGATCCGCGAGATCCGGGACGACCTGTCCCCCGGCTACTATCGCCAATTGCCCAAGCTCGCCGACGGGCCATTCGCTGGCTATCCGCGCGTTTTCGGGGTGGCGTGGGCCTTTGTCGCCCACACTGACAGCTACCTCGACCCCGACATCCTGCGCCGCTTTATCGCCGCCTATCAACGCGTCCAGCCGCTGACGATTGGCGAGTTGTGGGCGGTTGCGATCACGCTGCGCATTGTCCTGGTCGAGAACCTGCGCAGGCTCACCGGGCAGATCACCGCCGGCCGGGTTGCCCGCGCCGATGCGGATGCGCTGGCCGTGCGGCTGCTGGCCACAGGGGGCGCCCGCACGGCACTCGAAACCGATATTGCCGCACGCCCTGCTGCGCCGCTGTCCGAGTTGTTCGCCGCGCAACTCGCCAGGCGACTGCGCGACCAGGACCCGAGAACCATGCCGGCACTGGGCTGGCTTGAGAAGCGCCTCGGGCTGCAGGGCACTTCGGTCGATGAGGTGGTGCTGCACGCGCAGCAGCGGCAAGGCGCCTCCAACGTGACGGTGCGCAACATCATCACGAGCATGCGGCTGATGTCCGATATCGACTGGGCCGAGTGGTTCGAGAGCGTCAGCCTGGTCGACGCGCGGCTGCGCGCGGGCAGCGCCTTTGCCGGGATGGATTTCCCGACCCGCAACCTGTACCGCAATTCAATCGAGGAGCTCGCACGCGGCGCCTCGTGCCCGGAACTTAAGGTTGCCGATCTGGCACTCAGCGCCACGCCAATGCCGGCGTCCTCAGCGGGTGAGGTGGACGATAGGGTCGACGCGACCGAGGCCGGTCACCAGGCCGATCCGGGCTATCACCTGATCGGCACTGGCCGCTGCGCGCTCGAACGAGCGATCGGGTTTCGCGCCCCGCCCCGCCTGTGGATCAGCCGCTTCAGCAAGCAACTGGGCATCGGCGGCTACGTCGGCGCACTCCTGCTCGCCACGGCCGGCCTGCTGGCGTTCGCGCTATGGATCTTGCCGGCTGCCAGCCTGGCGCCCGGCTGGCTTGTCCTGTTGGGCCTGATCTGGATCTTACCGGCCAGCGAGGTCGCTGCAACGCTGGTCAACCGCGCGCTTGCCGGGCGACTGGGTGCGACGATCCTGCCCGGCCTGGAGCTCAAGGCGGGCGTTCCGTCCTCCCTGCGCACGCTGGTGGTCGTGCCAACCCTGCTGACCGGCGAGGCCGACCTGAGCGAGCAGATCGAGCGGCTGGAGGTGCATCACCTCGCCGGCGCGGGCGGCGACCTGAGCTTTGCCTTGCTGACCGATGGCGTCGACGCGGACCAGGAGGTGCTGCCTGCCGACGCCCCGCTGCTAGCCGTCGCCAGCGCGGCGATCGCCCGCCTGAACCAGCGCCATGGCCCGGGTCAGGCCGGCGACCGCTTCCTGCTGCTTCACCGCCGGCGCCTCTTCAATGCCGCGCAAGGCCGGTGGATGGGATGGGAGCGCAAACGCGGCAAGCTGCTCGAGCTGAACCGGCTGCTGCGCGGCGCGACCGACACCAGCTACGTCGCCGTCGACGGTCAGGCGCCGCAGGTGCCGGCCGGCGTGCGCTACGTCATCACCCTCGACGCCGACACGCGGCTGCCACGCGACGCCGCGCTGCGGCTGATCGGCAAGATGGCCCATCCGCTGAACCGGCCACGGTTCGATGCGGCCCGGCAGCGCGTCGTGGGCGGCTACGGCATTCTCCAGCCGCGTGTCACGCCTTCGCTGCCGATCGGCCGTGAGGGGTCGCTCTTCCAGCGGATTTTCTCCGGGCCGGGCGGCATCGACCCCTACGCGGCGGCCGCCTCTGACGTCTACCAGGATCTCTTTGGCGAGGGATCCTTTACGGGCAAGGGCATCTATGATGTCGATGCTTTTGAAGCCGCGCTCAGCGGCCGGGTCCCGGAGAACGCGCTGCTCAGCCATGACCTGTTCGAAGGGGTGTTCGCCCGTGCCGGGCTGGCCTCCGACGTCGAGGTGGTGGAGGAGTTTCCTCCGCGCTACGACGTGGCGGCCAGGCGACAGCATCGGTGGACGCGCGGCGACTGGCAACTGCTAGGCTGGATCTTCGGGCACCACCAAGGCATACACGCGGTACCGGCCATCGGCCGCTGGAAGATGCTGGACAACCTGCGCCGCTCGCTGCTCGCGCCCTTGTTGCTCCTGAGCCTGGTGCTGTGCTGGTTCCTGCCCTGGCCGGCGGGGCTGCTGGCGACTGTCCTGCCGCTGGCTGCGATTGCCATTCCGGCCGTCCTGCCCGGCGTCCTGTCCGGTCTGCGGCACCGCAGCGGCATGCGCTTGCGCAACCATGTGCAGGCGCTGCTCGCAGACCTGCGGCTAGCCGCCACCCAGACCTTGCTGGGGCTGGCCTTCGTGCCCGACCAGGCCTGGCGCACGGGTGACGCCATCGCCAGAACGCTGGCGCGGCTGTTTTACACGCACCGCCACCTGCTCGACTGGACCACGGCCGCGCAGTCCGCCACGCGCCCGCGGCCGGACCTGGCCGGCTTTTACCGGCTGATGGCCGGCGGCACGCTGCTCGCGCTGTCGATGGCCGCTGCCGGCGTGGGACTGCTGCCATCGTCATGGCCGCTCGTGCTGCCCTTTGCCCTGCTATGGCTGACGGCGCCAGCCCTTGCCCTGTGGACCAGCCGTGCGCCGGCCGTTGCGCGCCGGCTTGCCCTGCCGGCGACCGACGCGCTTGCGCTGCGCCTCACCGCGCGCCGCACCTGGCGCTTCTTCGAGACCTTCGTCACGCCAGTGGACAACATGCTGCCGCCCGACAACTTCCAGGAGACGCCCAGGCCCGTGGTGGCGCACCGGACTTCGCCGACCAATATCGGACTCTACCTGCTGTCGGCCATCGCCGCGCGCGACTTCGGCTGGGCCGGGACCAGCGAAACGGTCGAACGTATGGAAGCGGCGTTCGCAGCGATGCGCAAGCTGCCGCGCTACCGGGGCCACTTCCACAACTGGTATGAGACGCTGGGCCTGCAGGCGCTGCATCCCGCTTATGTTTCGTCGGTCGACAGCGGCAACCTCGCCGCGCACCTGATCGTGGTCGCCAACGCTTGCGAAGAATGGACGACCTCCCCTGCGCCAGATCCCTGCCACGGACTGGCGGACACTGCGCGCCTGGCAAGCGAGGCCCTGGCTGCACTGCCCCTCGCACACAGCGCCCCCGGACGTCAGCTCGGCGGACTACTGGCCGAGATCGACACCATGCTCGCTGGCTCACTCGACATGGCGGCAGGGGCGACGCGGGCACCGGCGCTCGGGCGACTTACGGAGAAGGTTGTCACGCTGGCGCATGACATCGAGCCGGCCGCCGACGATGACACTGTTGCCGACCTGGCCTTCTGGACCAGTGCGCTGCAGCGTGCCGTCACCGAGCATGAGCGCGACCAGCTGCAGCAGGCTGAAGCGCCGCAGGCGTTGGCCGCCAGGCTGACGGCGCTCGCCCACACTGCGCGCGAACTGGCGCTGGCGATGGACTTTGCCTTCCTGCTCGATCCGGCGCGCAAGCTGCTGTCGATCGGCTATTCGCTTGCCGACAACCGGCCCGATGTCAGTTGCTACGACCTGCTCGCCTCCGAAGCGCGGCTCGCCAGCCTGTTCGCCATTGCCAAGGGCGATGTGTCGACCCCGCACTGGTTCCGGCTGGGGCGCATGGCGACACCACTTGGCAAGGGCTCGGCACTGATTTCGTGGTCGGGCTCGATGTTCGAGTACCTGATGCCGTCGCTGGTGATGCGCGCCCCCGCGGGCAGCCTGCTCGAGCAGACCGCGCGCCTGGTGGTTGCGCGCCAGCAGGGCTATGGGCAGTCGCTGGGGATTCCCTGGGGCGTATCCGAATCGGCGTATAACGCCCGCGACAGGGAGTTCACCTACCAGTACTCGAACTTCGGCGTCCCCGGCCTGGGGCTCAAGCGGGGCCTGTCCGAGAACGCGGTGATCGCCCCCTATGCCACTGGGCTGGCGGCCATGGTCGATCCGCAGGCCGCACGCGACAACTACCGGCGCCTGGCCGAACTCGGCGCCCTTGGACGCTACGGGTTCTACGAGGCGCTGGACTACACACGCGCACGCCTGGCCGAGGGCGAGACGGTCGCCATCGTGCGCAGCTTCATGGCGCACCACCAGGGCATGACCATCGTTGCCATCGCCAACGCCCTGCACGATGGCCGCATGCGCGGGCGCTTCCATCGGGAGCCAATGATCCAGGCCTGCGAACTGCTGCTGCAGGAACGCATGCCGCGCAACGTCGCCGTGGCGCACCCCCGCGCCGAGGAAGTGAAGGTCTCGGCGACGGCGGTACAGCCGCAGGACGCTGCGGTGCGGCGCTTCACGGCGCCGGCAACTGGCAATCCGGTCACCCATCTGCTGTCCAACGGACGCTACACCGTGATGCTGACCACCACGGGAATGGGCTACAGCCGCTGGCGGGACCTGGCCGTGACGCGCTGGCGGGAAGATGCCACCCGCGACGATTCGGGCTCCTTCATCTTCCTGCGCGATACCCAAAGCGGCACCACCTGGTCTGCCAGCGCGCAGATGGCGGCCGATGGCGAGCGCGGCGGCGAAGTGGTGTTCGCCGAAGATTGCGCCGAGTTCGTCCGGCACGACGGCAGCCTGACAACCATCCTGGAAGTCCTGGTTTCCGGCGAGGACGACGGCGAGGTCCGCCGCGTATCGCTGGTCAATAACGGGCGCCGCCCACGCGAGATCGAGCTCACTTCCTATGCCGAAGTGGTGCTCGCCGCGCGCGCGTCCTACGACGCGCATCCGGCCTTCTCCAGGATGTTCATCCAGACCGCACACCTGCCCGAGTCCGGCGCGCTGACCGCGACACGCCGCCTGCGCTCGCCCGAGGAGCCGCCGGTGTGGGCTGCCCATTTCAGCGTGGTGGAAGGCGACCTTGTCGCCGATCCGCAGTACGAGTCCGACCGCGCGCGCTTCCTGAAAGACGGCCGCACGCCCGCCGCGTGCGCAGTCGTCACAGCCGGACTGCCGCTCTCGAACACGGTCGGTACGGTACTCGACCCGATCTTCTCGCTCAGGCAGCGCGTGCGGATTGCGCCCGGGGGCAGCGCGCGAGTGGCCTTCTGGACCGTCATTGCGTCGTCGCGCGCCGCCCTGCTCGACCTGATCGACAAGCACCAGGACCGCAACGCCTTCGACCGGGCCAAGACCCTGGCCTGGACGCAAGCCCAGGTCGAGCTTCGCCACCTTGACGTCGACGCGGCGGAAGCGGCCGACTTCCAGCGCCTCGCGGCCCCGCTGCTTTACGCCGATGCCCGCTTCCGGGCCCCGCCCGATGCCATCCTGCGCGGCGCGGGTCCGCAGTCAGGGCTGTGGCCGCTGGCGATCTCCGGCGACTTGCCGGTTGTCCTCCTGCGCATCGACGAGATCGAGGACATCATCCAGGTGCGCCAGTTGTTGCGCGCCCACGAATACTGGCGCATGAAGGGGCTTGGCGTCGATCTGGTCATCGTCAACGAGCGCGCCTCGTCCTATATCCAGGACCTGCAGATGGCGATCGAGACCGCGGTTCGCAGCAGCCATTCGCAAAGCCAGACGGGCGAGGAAGCGGTGCGCGGATCGGTCTATACCTTGCGTGCCGACATGATGACTCCCGAAGCCCGTGCCCTGCTCCAGTCGGTCGCGCGCGTCGCGCTGATTGCCCGACGCGGTTCCATCGCGGACCAGCTCGCCCGACTGCCCGGCGCGGCGGCCCCGCTTGCCGTACCGGCCCGGCGCCGCCAGCGCGCGCCACCGTCACTGCCGCCGGTGCCGGCGCAGCCCGGGCTCGAGTTCTTCAACGGCCTGGGTGGCTTCGATCAGGACGGCAGGGAATATGTCGTGGTGCAGAACGCCGAGCGGTCGACCCCTGCCCCATGGATCAATGTGATCGCGAATCCCGGCTTTGGCTTCCAGGCGTCGGCCAGCGGCAGCGGCTGCACCTGGGCGGAGAACAGCCGCGACAACCAGCTGACGCCCTGGTCCAACGACGCTGTTGCGGACCCGTGCGGCGAGGCAATCTATATCCGCGACGAGGACAGCTTCCAGATCTGGAGCGCCACCGCGCAGCCGATCCGGGACAAAGGCACCTACACCGCACGCCACGGCCACGGCTACAGCTGCTTCACCCATGAGGCCGACGGGATCGCGCTGTCGCTGCTGCAGTATGTTGCGCTGGACGATCCGATCAAGATTTCGCGCCTGACGCTGCGCAATCTCGCCGGCACCCCGCGCCGGCTTTCCGTGACGGCCTATACGGAATGGGTGCTTGGCACCTCCCGCGGTGCTTCGGCGCCGTTTATCACGACGGCGCCGGACCAGGCCACCGGCGCCATCCTGATCCGCAATCCGTGGAGCACGGCGTTTGCGGGTCGCGTGGCTTTTGCCGATCTTGGCGGCAAGCAGACCGCCTGTACCGCCGATCGTACCGAGTTCCTTGGCCGGAATGGCGGCTCGGACGCGCCCGCGGCGCTGCTCGGCAAGGCGCCCTTGTCCGGCACGACCGGGGCCGGCCTCGACCCCTGCACGGCCTTGCAGTGCAAAGTCGAGCTGGCACCCGGCGACACCGTCGAAGTGGTTTCGTTCATCGGACAATGCACCTCGGCCGCCGAGGCCAGCGCGCTGATTGCGCGCTATCGTCAGACGGATCTCAACGCCACACTGGCGATCGTGACCCGGCACTGGCAGGGCCTGCTTGGCGCGGTACAGGTCAGCACCCCGGACCGCGCCATGGATATCATGCTCAACGGCTGGCTTCTCTATCAGACGCTAGCCTGCCGCATCTGGGCGCGGGCGGCCTTCTACCAGGCAAGCGGCGCCTACGGATTCCGCGACCAGTTGCAGGACCATATGGCGCTCACCCTTGCCAGTCCCGACGCCACGCGACGGCACCTGCTGCGCGCCGCCGGACGGCAGTTTGTCGAAGGCGACGTCCAGCACTGGTGGTTGCCGCATTCCGGGCAAGGCGTGCGAACCAGGATTTCCGACGACCGCGTGTGGCTGGCGTTCGCTACCGCCAGCTATATCGCCAGCTCGGATGACACCGGCGTGCTGGACGAGATGGTCCCGTTCCTGGAAGGCCAGCTGCTGGGCCCCACCGAGGCCGACGCCTTCTTCCAGCCAATGGTCTCGGATGTATCGGCCTCGCTGTTTGAACACTGCGCGCGCGGGATCGACGGCTGCATGGCGCACGCCGGCGAGCACGGGCTGCCGCTGATCGGCGGCGGCGACTGGAACGATGGCATGAACCTCGTCGGCGCCGGCGGCAAGGGCGAAAGCGTCTGGCTGGGCTGGCTGCTGGCACGCACCCTCGCCATGTTTGCGCCGTTGGCGCGGACCCGCGACGCCGGGCGCGCCAACCGCTGGCGCGCGCATGCGGCCTTGCTGCGCGAGGCGCTGGAGCGAGCGGCCTGGGACGGCGACTGGTATTGCCGCGCGACCTTCGACGACGGCACCTGGCTCGGCTCGAAAGACCGTGAGGAATGCCATATCGACGCCATTGCGCAGTCCTGGGCAGTGCTGTCGGGCGCGGGCGATCCCACTCGTGCCCGTACCGCGATGGCGTCTCTGGAAAAGTACCTGGTGCGCCGCGAAGACGGGCTGGCATTGCTGTTCACCCCACCCTTCGACAAAGGCGCCCTCGATCCCGGCTACATCAAGGGCTACCCGCCCGGCCTGCGCGAGAACGGCGGGCAATACAGCCATGCCGCGATGTGGGCAGTCCTCGCATTTGCCAGGCTGGGCGAGGCCGACAAGGCCGTCGAACTGTTCTCCCTGCTCAACCCCATCAACCAGGCGCTGACACCCGTAGCGGTCGAGCGCTACAAAGTCGAGCCCTATGTGGTGGCGGGCGACGTGTACTCAGTGGAGCCCCACATCGGCCGCGGCGGCTGGACCTGGTACACGGGTGCCGCGGGATTGATGTATCGCGCCGGAGTGGAAGGCATCCTGGGCATCAGGAAAGCGGGAGACCAACTGGTCATTGCCCCTTGCATTCCTGCCTCGTGGCCGGGTTTCAAGGCCACGGTGAACGTGGCGTCGACCCGCTACGAGATCAGCGTGGGAACGCCATTGCACTGCTCCGGCGGTGTCTCGCAGGCGATCCTTGACGGCGTCAGCATCCCCTGTAAGGATGGCCAGGTTAGCGT
The DNA here is from genome assembly GCA_050987995.1 of Ralstonia pickettii. GTDB lineage: Bacteria > Pseudomonadota > Gammaproteobacteria > Burkholderiales > Burkholderiaceae > Cupriavidus > Cupriavidus pickettii_B. Next base: position 1,898,924 of record CP158803.1, on the reverse strand, counting down.
CCCTCTTGATGGGGGCGAGCACACGCTGCTGGTCCAGGTCTAGCTCCCCCCGTATACGGGCAGTCAATCCGTGCCGGCGCCCCGTCAAGCGTACGGCACCGGACTGACACGAGATCCCATCCGAACTACGCTCTGATCAGGATAGAGCTGTCTCTATCGATACGACGTACCGGCGACAAGTACTTCAGCGAATCCCCCGAATCGGTGTTCTGGATTCCACGGCATGGCCATCGACAACGCGATCCGCTAGAACGGCCGCCACCCGCCTGGCAGCATCGGCGGAGGGCATGTTTTTGCAGAATCAGGAGCGCATCATGTCAATTGGTCTCTTGCTGTTGATTGTCCTGGCTATCTTCTTCGTTGGGGCAATTCCCACCTGGTCGTACAGCAGCGGTTGGGGCTACGCTCCGTCCGGCGCACTCGGGGCGATTCTTGTTGTGGTCCTTGTCCTGTTGCTGCTAGGCAGACTCTAGGGCAGGCATCGGGAATACTCCCGACATCGCAAGCACGCTGTGCCGCGGCCGCATTGCCTCAGCATCCGGCACGCAACACCAATGAAGAGGAATACATCATGAACAAGGATCAAGTGAAGGGCCGGGTCACGGCGGCCGCCGGGAAAGTCAAGGAAGCCTTTGGCAGGATGACTGGAAACAGACAAACGCGAGTGGCGGGAATCCTGAAGAAGGATATCGGCAAGACGCAGGCAGCGTATGGCGACGTCAAGGCGGATATCAAGAAGGCGGAATAAAGCGATACGGAGAGAGGGCGAGCACCCGAGCCAGCGCACCGCCGGCGGGATGGGATAGGCGACCAGTCGGCTGGCCGCCTTCTCCCGATTCAGCTTTCCTCGTTACATGCCGGCGCCAGGAGACACCCATGCTGGACACGATGCTGAATCAATTCCCTCCCATGGAGCAGGAGGCTTTCCGCGAGACCTGCCTGCGCAATGGAGTTGCACCCGACGGATTTACCGTGACCGCAGTTGAAGACGCGGCAGGCGCTGTGCCGGCTCACGGCCGCACCGTCTCGGTAGGCTTCGGCAGGGAAATCCGCCAATACAACGGAAACCTGGGTGCGCAATGGACTGTCGATTTCGAGGACGACCTGAGATCGCGCGTCTTCGGCTGAGGTTCTCGCCGAGGCAGGTACCGCGGCGCTGCTGATGCCAGGTTTCAAGTCGAGGCAAACTACAAGAAGCAGCGGCACGCTGTTCGCTGCCTCCGTACGCTGTCGTACCGCTTTCCCACCCGCTTTGGCGTACGCTGAATCACTGCCAGATAAGCAGGCTGGCCAGCCTGTAGCCACCGGCAGGAATACCGCCCGAGCACGCCAATCAGATGGAGCCATCGTGAACATCATCACCAGCGCTGGCCCTCTCATATCGCTGATCGCTGGCATCCTGATTCTTGTCATGCCGCGACTGCTCAATTACATCGTCGCCATCTACCTTATCGTCATCGGCCTGCTCGGACTATTTGGCGGACATCTGCGCTGAGCGGACGGGGTGGCCTGCTTCGTTACAGCTGTCCCTCAGGAGGCATTTCCGCAATCAGAGTTTCTCCCCGTGGCGCCCTCATCTCCATATGCGGCCGCCCGGTTTAGTCCTAGCCGCCCCCATGCGCCCCCATAAAAACTGACGTTGCGGTAAGGATCCACCTTCCGGGCACCAGCACGCCCGGGCAGTCGAGATACATCATGCGTACCCTGCTCTGTGTTCGCTTCAAGAATGCCGCTGCCGCCCGCAACGGCTGGGCAAAACTGCTTCCCCTGGTGCGCGCGCCGGCCTATGTGACCGGCCCGTGGTTCATTGGCCGGGGCCTCCGGCCGGTCGAGGGTTTTCCGGGCGCAGACCCCACGCACACCACCTTCCGGCATGAAGGCTCGATCGCAGGCTATGCCGCCTTTGCGATACTTGGCCTGGTGCTGGCAGGTTATTACGGCGACCATTCCGCCCCCCTGAGTGGCCTTACCACCTTTGGCCTTGGCTTCATAGCCTTCGGCGTTTGTGGCTGGCTCCTTGGTGCGTTGTTCGGCGCCACGTTGCCGCGACAGCGGCTGGCGCGGGCTGCTGCACTCTTGTCGCAGGGCGAACTCATCATGATCGTCGGATGCAGATCCTCCGAGAAGGAAACGATCAAGACGCTGCTATACGGGCTGGGCGGGGTAGGCATTGACGAGCACGGCGACTTCTTGCCACATCTGCGCTGGACCTAAGCGTGACCGTCCCGTGGCATTAGGCGGTGACGCCGGTGAAAGAAAGACCGGGTCAGGCAATTTGCGGCACACACCGGCAAGATGCGCAATCATACGTCAGCAGCCTAGAACAGCGTCAAAACCACCTCAAGTGCGATTTGAACCCTGTGGAGTCCTTTCTGGCTTTGTGGAACAGGGCCAGAACTGGGCCCCAGAAAGGAGCGGCGACGATTAGAGCAACCGGCCTCAACGCGCACTGTCCAACTTGATGACGACCGCGCGGCAACGTCGAGCCATCTGGCGTGGTCGCGGGGTACGGCGGGCATTCTTTGGACTGAAGGAACATGGGCCGATTATCGCAGGCGTTGCTTGAATATCACGAACGCAGCAAGCACCGTGTCAACAGCTATGCTCCAGGCCCCCGAGGACTCGACTGGGCAACCCAGCCAGACCCGTTCCGGGTGTTTCACGGCACACCGCGGATTGCTCTGCCGCTCGCCGCAGACACCCTGGCCGCACGCTACAACGAGCTACGCTCCGGCACTCTTCCGCCCCCGCAGAAATTCAGTCTTCGTACCCTGGCAATCCTGTTCGAACTCTCACTCGGCCTGTCAGCGTGGAAATCCTACGGTGCTCAGCGGTGGGCACTGCGCTGCAACCCTTCGAGTGGGAATCTGCATCCGACCGAGGGCTATCTCCTGTGTCCAGCGCTGCCTGGCTTGTCTGGCGGGGTCTACCATTACCTGAGCCGCGACCACGTGCTTGAACATCGTGCTGCAGTGAATGATCCGCGATGGACCGAGGCGTTTTCGGACGGTGGTATCCTGGTCGGCATCAGCTCGATCTACTGGCGCGAGGCGTGGAAATATGGAATGCGCGCCTGGCGCTACTGCCAGCATGACTGCGGGCATGCTATCGCCGCAGTCAGTTACGCGGCGGCGGCTCTCGGCTGGCAGACGCGGCTGGTGGAGGCGGCTGCGGACGATGCGTTGGCCGCATTGCTTGGAGTGGACCGCAGCGAGGATTTCGGAGCAGCCGAACCCGAGGTGGCGGATGTCCTGCTTTGGATCGGCAATCCTGAAGCACAGCCTGACCTGGAGCGCCTGCGGCCTATATTGGATAAGGCACACTGGTACGGATACGCGAATCAGCTAAGCGCGGGACATGAGAGGTGGCCGGATATCGATTCGATCCATCGCGCCACGCACAAGTCTCGTACTTGCGAACCGACCTCGCTTAGTCCGGAGCCGCACCTGTGGTCTGCGACGCCCGCCCTCGATCTGAGCTTTGCCCGGATCGCCCGGCAGCGCCGCAGCGCTACGAGTTTCGATGGTACAACGCGCATCACCACCGCGGCTTTTTTTACCATGCTGGCGTGCCTGTTGGTACGTCGCGACACGCCACCGTGGAATGCGCTGATGTCTCCTGTCGCAGTGCATCCGGCGCTATTGGTGCACCGCGTGGACGGTCTGGAGCCGGGCCTGTATGTGCTAGTGAGGAATTCCGGGGCACTTCCGAGCCTCAAGCAGGCTATGCGCCCGGAATGGCTTTGGCAAAGGACTGGACCGGACCTTCTGCCACTCTATTTTCTGCTGCCTTACGATTTGCGCGCGGCGGCAAAGTTGATCTGCTGTCACCAAGATATTGCCGCCGATTCCTGCTTTGCGCTGGGGATGCTCGCGAACTTCGAGATCGCCCTAAAGCAACCATGGCGTTATCGCCATCTTTTCTGGGAATGCGGCATGCTCGGCCAAGCGCTCTATCTTGAAGCCGAAGCTACCGAAGCGCGCGCCACGGGGATTGGCTGCTTTTTCGATGATGAAATGCACGCCATGCTCGGAATCAAGGACCATGCTTGGCAAAGCCTGTATCACTTTACCGTCGGCGGCGCCATGGTCGATCAGCGCCTGTCGGTATCTGCACCACATGAGGAGTAATGCACCCGACACGAAACAGGGTCAGTCAATCTCGCCTGTCAGGGTTAATTCTGCTCGTTGGCCGGCGCGCCACACGCCAAGCTCGCATTGCGTAGACCAGCAGAGTGACCTGCGTTTTGTGCCGGACACCGGCATCGCGCGGTTGATCGATCAGCTTATCTGCCGATGTCTTCACTTCGTCACCGTGACCGCATTATTTCCGTGTGGTTTCCCCTCACGTCGACGCAAGCCGCTCCGCGATTAATGCGCGACGCTTTCCTCGCTTGCGAACAACGTCAGCAACGTTGCCGCCAGCCAACCGATGCCCGGATCGGAAGCAAACCGGCTGTGCGTGTACACCTTGACAGTGATCGACGGCATTTCGATCGGCAACGGGAACAAGCGATAGATACGGCCGCGGTTCATGCCTTCGGCAATACTTCGGGGCAGGATCAGCGCCAGGTCGGTCCCTGCCACGATCCGCGCGGCGACCGTGAAGTGGCGTAGGCGCAATGCAACGTCGCGTTCTATCCCGGCCCGCCTGAATGCGTCTTCGGCCAGGCAGTGACCGGTCGTATTGGTTTCCGCATACACGTACCTGAAGCTGCCAAGGTCCGCGACCGTGAGCTTCTTTCCCTGGAACGGATGCGCGCTACGCAGCATGCAGACGAATTCGTCGTCCAGCATCGGCGAACTGACGCATTCGTCGTTCAAGGCCGGCAGGTAGCCCAGCGCGATATCCGCATCACCGTTGCGCATTGCGCTACAGAGATCGTCCATGGACATTTGCCGGACGTCGATAGTGATATTCGGCGCCGTGGACGCCAGCGTTTCCATCAGAAGCGGCAATACGTGTTGCTCCGCCATATCGGACATGACCAGGCGGAAAGTCCGGGTCGCGACCGAAGGATCAAAGCGCGAGTGTTTTTGCAGCGCACCGTAGATGATGCTCATTGCGTTGTCGATCGGCGCATGCAGACGGATTGCCGCGTCGGTCGGCACCATCGCAGTCGGCGTACGGACGAACAGAGGATCGTCGAAGACTTCCCGGAGCCTGCGCAGGGCGTGACTGACGGCAGGCTGGCTGAGGTGCAGCTTGTCTGCCGCGGCCGTCAGGCTGCGCAATTCCCAGATGGCAAGGAACGTCTTGAGCAGGTTGAGGTCGACGGTGGCTAGATTGACATGCTTCATTGGACTCATTCGAGACAAGGCGGGGCTGGGCTACCTTGCATCTCGTTGGGGGCGCGAGTATTCAGGTTGCTCGTCCACGATAGCAACCACCGTGCCCACTGGCGATAGGGTGTTGCACCAATCCGAGTCGCCGTTGCGCGTGGCAATCCGCCCCGCCAGGTGCTCTACCCCAACAATGGTGCGGCTCGCACCATCGCTGTGAGAGACGGAAGCGGGCCGATTCGAACAGCGCATAGCGCAGATTCTTGATACGAATTTGACTGGTTTTGGGGCCCCACATATCTTGCGTTCAGACATGTCCGTTTTCCCCCGCACGCGTCCTGTCGATGACTGCGAGGTACCCGCAACCCCCATCACCAAGATTCCAATGAGTACAAATACAGCCATCACGGTAGACACCGCCCCACGCGAGAGCAAGAACACCATTACCCGCTCGGTATGCACTTCAGTCATCGGCCAGATCCTCGAATGGTATGACTTCTTTTTGTACGGTACAGCTGCGGCGCTCGTCTTCGGCAAGCTGTTCTTTCCCATCAGCACAGATCCATTGACCGGAACGCTCGCCGCGTTCGGCGGCTTTGCAGTCGGGTTCATAGCGAGGCCGATCGGCGGCATCCTGTGCGGCCATCTCGGCGATCGCTTTGGACGCAAGTTCGTCATGACACTTACACTGGGTGCCATGGGCGTCGCGACGTTCCTGATGGGACTGATGCCCACCTACGACGACATTGGCATCCTCGCGCCGATCGGCCTGATTCTGCTGCGCCTGGTGCAAGGACTCGCGGCCGGTGGGGAATGGAGCGGCAGCATCCTCATCATCAGCGAGAACAGCCCGCAACATAAGCGCGGCCGGCTGGCTGCCTGGAGCCCGTGCGGTGCCGTCGTTGGCTTTGTCCTGTCCACCGGCGCATTCATGCTGATGCAGCAAATAGCTGGCGACCAGTTCCTCAACTGGGGCTGGCGGGTTCCGTTCCTGTTCAGCGTCGTGCTGATCGCTGTCGGCGTCTACCTGCGGACCCATATGTCGGAAAGCCACGAGTTTGCCGCGGCCAGCAAGCAAACCAGCGTCGCACGCGCCCCGCTGATCGAAGTCCTGCGCAATCATCCGCGTGAAGTCCTGATGGTCTTCGGGTTGCGTCTCGGTGAAGGCGGCGCCTCCTGGATCTTCTTTGCCTTCTCGATCGCTTATGGCAAGTTCCTGGGGCTGTCGGACGCCTTTGTCCTCGGCGCGCTGACCTTCTCGATGGTGACAATGATTCCCGTCGCGCTGCTCGCCGGTTATGCCTGCGACCGCATTGGCCGCAAGCCGGTGTACATGGCAGGGTCGCTCGGCATCGTACTGTTTGCTTATCCGTTCTTTCAGATGCTGGACACAAGGGAGCCGTGGATCATTGTCTGCGCGCTGGTCCTGGCAAACGGCCTGATCCTTGGCGTGCTGGAAGGCGCGCAGCCGGCCCTGATCAGCGAACTGCTGCCGGCGCGGTTGCGCTACTCGGGCATCGGCATCGGCCGAGAGGTGGCATCGGTGCTTGGCGGGGGGATTGCACCGATGATCGCGACCGCCCTGCTGTCCCACTATCGTTCCTCCGGGCCGATTGCGCTCTATCTTGCCTGCCTGGGGCTGGCCACGGTCATTGCGACATGGATGACTCCGGAAACCTACCCTGCGAGCGCACGTCAACGCGACAGGGCTGAGCGGCGCGGGTAATCACCAACGTCTTTCCAAAGACTCACGAACCAGTGCGGGACGGGCCATGGCTCGTCCCGTTTCCTTTGGGCTCGACGATGCACCAGATGACAGATTCTGTGCACTGCAATGAGGAGTCCCGATTGAAAATTCATTAAATCCGACTGCCGTCACCCACGATTTACTGACCCGATTCGCGGGGTTAATTTCGAGCATAAGAACGGCGAATTTAACGTGATGTCTTTCTCTCCCTAACATCTGGTTCGTGCCAGGACTATGTGCATCGCTCTTTGCATCGCGACGCCATTCTGGCCGGGATAGTCACCACCACGACAGGGAGAAGAAATGAAACTAAGGGTATTGCATTGCCAGCTGGCAATCGCACTTGGCCTGGCATCGGGCCTGGCGCAGGCACAAAGCTCCATCGCGCTCTATGGCCTGATCGACGTCGGCATCACGTACTACTCCAACGCGGCCACCGCCGGCGGCAACGCATCGGTGGTGCGCATGGACAGTGGCATCGCGCAGGCAAGCCGCTGGGGATTCCGCGGCAGCGAAGACCTTGGTGGCGGACGCAGCGCGATCTTCACACTGGAATCCGGTTTCACGGTCGATGATGGCGTGCCTGGACAAGGCGGTGCCATCTTCGGGCGGCAAGCGTTCGTTGGCTTGCGTGACAAGACACTCGGCACCGTTACCCTCGGCCGGCAATATGACTTCATGCCGACCCTCGGCGCCGCCTATGCCATGGGAGCCCAGTCCGCCGCCGGCTCGTTTGCATGGGGCCTGCATGCCGATGCCGCGAACAACCTGGCCCTGAACGACCATACCTTCGCGGGCGACCGGACCAATAACGCCGTGAAATATGAAAGCAGTTCGCTGGGCGGGCTCAGCTTCGGCCTGATGTACGGCTTCGGGGAGGTGCCCGGCAACTTCTCTGCCGGCCGCACCGTGAGTGCCCGCGCCAGCTATGACAGCGGACCGTTCAGCACGGGCGTTGCCTACACCGATGTCAGGAATGCCGCCGGTAATGCCTCGTCGCGCATGTACGGCTGGGGTGCAAGCTACCAGTTCGGACGCCTGAAACCTTTCGGCCTCATCACACAGGTCCGCAATACGGCAACGGGCGCCAGGGCGACAACCTACGATGCAGGCGCCACCTACGCGCTGACCCCTGCGCTCGACTTCAGCGCGGGCTATCAATACCAGGTGCGCAACCAGGATGTCGGCGATGCGCAAGTCGTCGTCGCGGTCCTCGACTACAAGTTCTCGAAGCGCACGGATGTCTATCTTGTGGCGGCCTACGACCGCGACAAGGGGTATCGCGCGTTCCCGGTCTTCGGCGGCGGCATCCAGTCTGGCACCGGTGTGCAGACCGCGGCGCGCATCGGCATCCGGCACAGGTTCTGAGCACATCTGGTTGGCCGGATTAGTCTCGCGAATAGCCTCCATCGCATAAACGAATTGGATAGCGGCCGGGTCCCGCTTCTAGAATTGGCCATAACCAATCCGATCTGTTGCGGCAACGCTTGCCGGGATCGTATTGGATATCCGGCATATTTTTTCGACTGACTGGCCGGCACTGATCTGAGTGTTTTTTCTTTCCTCGCAATCCATTATTTCGCCAGATGAGCACGTTCGTTTCACGCCTGCAGCTCGGCGGCACCGGTCCGGCGGTCGCCGTCAAGGACTCGATCGACATCGCAGGCCACCGTACCATGGCGGGCAGCCGGGCGCTGGCCGGTGTGCCGCCGGCTGCCCGGCACGCTGAGGTGGTTTCCCGGCTGATCGATGCCGGCTGGTCCATCGCCGGCAAGACCACGATGCACGAGCTGGCCTTCGGCATTTCGGGTATCAACGACTACGCCGGCACGCCCGTCAACGCACAGGCGCATGAGCGCATACCCGGTGGCTCGTCCAGCGGCTCGGCTGCCGCTGTCGCGGCCGGCGAAGTCGGCATCGCGCTGGGCACCGACACCGGCGGCTCCATCCGCATGCCCGCCGCATGCTGTGGCGTGGTCGGGCTGAAGCCAACCTTCGGCCGCGTCAGCCGGCGCGGCGTGCATCCGGCGGAATCCTCGCTCGACTGCGTCGGCCCGTTCGCGGCCACTGTCGCCGGGATCGTCGCCGCCATGGCAGTGATCGCACCGGACTTCGATGCGGCGCGGGCCGGCCATACCGACCAGCCCTTTCGGATCGGTCTGCTGGCCGATGTCCATGCCAACGCCGCCATTCTCGCCGCTGTCGAAGCGGCCGTCCGGCTGGCCGGGCTGGCCATCCGGACGGTCACGCTCGACGGCATGGCGGCGGCCTATCAGGCCGCCATGCCAGTGATCAACTTCGAGACCTGGGCCGCCTTCGGCCATCTCACCGGAACCGGGGGCCTGCAGCCGGACGTGGAAGAGCGGCTCCTGGCCGCTCGATCGGTGGGGCGCGCCGAGCTCGCGCATGCCGAAGCCGTCCGCCGCCAGTTCACTGCGCAGGTCGACGCTCTGCTCAAGGAGGTCGACGCCATCGTGCTGCCCACGCTGCCCGAATTGCCGCCCACGCTCGCCGCGGTGCGTGAAGGGACGCCGATCCTGGGACTGACTGCGCTGGTCCGCCCCTTCAATCTGAGCGGCCATCCCGCACTGACCCTGCCGGTTCCGCTGCCCGGCGCTGCGCTCAAGGCCGGCCTGCAGCTGGTCGGGCGCAAACATCAAGACGAGACGATCTGCGCCATCGCGGCCTGTATCGAACGCGCCATCGCCGCCGATGGCGCGGCCTCCTGAACACCATGGAGAAATAACATGTGTCCTCAAGATACCTACCAGCCGCTGACGTTCGCGGCAAAGCCCGAGCGCCTGGTACAGGCCGACCGCGTCGACGGTTCCCTGTACTACGACCCTGCGCTGTTCGAGCTCGAGCTCGATCGCATCTTCTACAAGACCTGGATCTGGGTCGCCCACGAAAGCGAGGTACGCAACGTCGGCGATTTCAAGACCACGAAGATCGGTCGTCAGCCCGTGATCGTGGTGCGCGACAAGTCGGGCACGATCCGCGTGCTGGAGAACCGCTGCCGCCATCGCGGTGCGACGGTGTGCGAGAAGCACAAGGGCAATGCCACGGGCTTCACCTGTCCGTACCACAGCTGGTCGTATGGCCTGGACGGCAAGCTGCGGGCCCTGCCCTATCCCGACGGCTACGAGGACATCCTCGACAAGCAGGAACTGCCCTTGCGCGCACCGCGCGTGGACAGCTACGCGGGGATGGTGTTCGCCAGCTTCAATCCGGATGTTGAACCGCTCGCCGATTTCCTCGGCGGGGCGAAGCACTGGATCGACCTCTTCATGAAACAGGGCGCCGGCTACCCGATCAAGACCCAGGGCGAGCACAAGTTCCGCTTCCAGGGCAACTGGAAGACCCAGCTCGAGAACACCACGGACGGCTACCACTTCCCGATCGTGCACAAGTCGTGGATGTCGTCGGTCGACGAGGAGACTTCCGAGATGCTCTCCTTCATGACGGACGAGAAGGCAGTCACGCACGCGCTCGGCAACGGCCACAGCGTGATGGTCATGGTCCCTGAGCATGTCGACCTGGACCAGGACGACGGCACCGAGCCGTTGCAGGAGCGCTTCGCGCACGTGATCGACGCGCTCTCGAAGGACTACCCGCCTGAGCAGGTCCGGCGAATCGTGCGATCGCTGCATGGTGCCGGCTTCAACCTGAACCTGTTCCCCAACGTCGCGATGTCGATGGCCTTCTTCCGCGTGCTGCACCCGGTTTCGCCGACCGAGACCGAGATCCGTCACGTCGCGCTGGGCATGGATGGCGGGCCGGAGATCGCCAATCGCGAACGGTTGCGGATCCACGAGCATTTTCAGGGCCCGTTCGGATTCGGCAGCCCCGACGATGCCGAGGCGTGGGAACGCGTGCAGCGCGGCTCCCGCGCGGGCAAGGATGTGCCGATCCTGGTCAACCGCGGGCTGAACCGCGAAGTCGTCGCCGCCAACGGCGACAAGGTCTCGCACGCTACCGACGAAGGCGGCATGCGCGAAGCCTATCGGATGTGGAAAAGGATGATGAGCGATGAATAAGGCTAACGAACTGTCCCATGTCGCACCCTCGCTGCAACTGGCCCAGGAATTCATCTGGCGCGAGGCCGAGCTGCTGGACCGCAAGGACTACCATCAATGGGCTGCCTTGTGGACCGACAGCGGCCACTATGTCGTGCCGATCGATCCGGATACCACGGACTTTGCCGCCACGCTCAACTACACCTATGACGATGCCCGCATGCGCGCCATGCGCATCGAGCGGCTGACGTCCGGCCACTCGGTATCGGCTGTCGATGCGGCGCGCACGGTGCGCACGGTATCGCGTTTCACGGAGGTGAGCAGCACCGGGGACCTGATCGAGGTGAACTCCGCGCAGATCCTGGTCGCTTACAAGCGCGAGGTCCATACCCTCTTTGCCGCGGACCTGACTCACCGCCTGCGCTTCACGCAGGCGGGCATCCGGCTCGAACAGAAAGTGATCCGCCTGATCAACGCGACCGACAGCCTCAACGCGCTCGGTTTCCTGCTGTAGTGCCACCGGGCCGGTGCGCCCGACGTTGCTGTGGACTGGCCCTGGGCCTCGCCCAGGGACCGCTCTATCGAGGTTTTGCCATGTACAGAGTCAGAGTCGAAAGAATTGTGGACGAAGCCGTCGGAATCCGGTCATTCCACCTTGTTCCATGTGAGGGCACGGCGCTGCAGCCGTATGAGCCGGGCGCCCATGTCGATGTGCTGGGGCCGACCGGCGTCACGCGCCAGTATTCGTTATGCAGCCCGCCCGACGATTCGTCCGGCTACCTGATCGCCGTGAAGCGGGAGCAAGCCTCGCGCGGCGGCTCCGCCGCCCTGCATGACGATGTGCAGGAAAGCACCGAGTTGTCGATCAGCGCCCCGCGCAACCTGTTCAGCCTGTCGCCGGAGGCAAGCGGGCACCTGCTGTTTGCCGCCGGCATCGGCATCACACCGCTGCTAAGCATGGCCCATGCGCTCAACCGGCAGGTCCGCCCCTACCACCTGCACTACTTTGCGCGCTCGCGGGAGCATGCAGCCTTCCTCTCCATCCTCGAATCCAGCCATTTCCACGGCAAGGTGACGTTCCATTTCGGCCTGGACCGCGGTGCGCTCGGCGCGGCGCTCGCCACCTGCATGGCGGGCGCCGCGCCTGGCACCCATGCCTACACTTGTGGGCCCGCCCCTTTCATGGAGCGCGTCGTCGAGGTGGGCGAGGACTGCCTCGGCCCGGACGCCGTCCACCTGGAGCATTTCCAGGCCGATCCCGCAGCGGCAAGCCTGCCTGCCGGCGCGTTCGAGGCGGAACTGGCCCGCAGCGGCAAGGTGATCGTCGTCCCGGAAGGCGTGACACTGGTGGACGCCCTCACTGCGGCTGGCTGCGATATCGACACGGAGTGCCGTGAAGGCATCTGCGGCACGTGCGTGGTGCCGGTGCTCGACGGCGAGCCCGATCACCGCGACAACTGCCTGTCGAAGAAGGAGAAGGCAGCCAACAAGCAGATCTGCGCCTGCGTATCCCGAGCGCGTACAGCCCGGATCGTCCTGGACCTGTAGTACCTGGCGGCCACACTCGCCGCCTCTGAGCCCTCGCTATCCATCCCCACTGACAACACAAGGAGACACTGCCATGGCGGAAATGAATGCCGCACAGCTTCTGGAACTGGTGAACAGCCGCCGCATCGGCGACGGCGACGAGCGTGTGCGCGCCATCACGGCGCGCATCGTCGGTGACCTGTTCCGCACCATCGACGAGTTCGACGTCAAGCCCGACGAATTCTGGGCCGCCACCAAATGGCTGACCCGCCTGGGCCAGGCCGACATGATCGGCCTGATCACCGCGGGCCTCGGCTTCGACCGCTTGCTCGATATCCGCGAGGACGAAGCCGATCTCGCAGCAAGCCGCGCGCTGGGTACGCCGCGCGCGATCGAAGGCCCGCTCTACGTGCCCGGCGCGCCGCTGCACCAGCACGAGGTACGCCTCGACGACGGCAACGAAGGCAAGGGCGCGCCGTTCGTCATGGAGGGCCGGGTGCTCGACACGGAGGTGCCAAACGCCGTCGTCGATGTCTGGCACTGCAACGAGTTCGGGCGTTACTCCCACTTCGACCCGTCGCAGTCCGCTTACAACCTGCGGCGCCGCATTCAGGCGGATGAACTTGGGCGTTACCGCTTCCGCAGCTTCCTGCCGCCGGGCTATGCCATTCCGCCCGATAGCCCCGTGTCCGAACTATTCACGCTGCTGGGCCGCCACGGCAACCGCCCCGCGCACATCCACTTCCTCGTCTCCGGCCAGGGCAAGCGGGCACTGACCACGCAGGTCAACATCCCGGGCGACACCTACCTGGATGACGACTTCGCTTTCGCCACACGCGATGGACTGGTCGTTGAACTGCAGCAAGTGTCGGACGTTGCCGGATACGCGTCTCTGGGCATCACCGCGCCATTCTCGCGCGTGCAGTTCGACTTCCGCCTGCAGGACGCCGAGAACGAACGCGAAGCGCACGCCGCGAGCCGTTACGATACGGCGCCCGCATAAGGGCACTGCGGGGCATGGCGCCCCGCATCCGCGAAAGACGGGCGAGTGATCCACACTCGCCCGTTGTTATTTTGCGCCTGCCGGACCGCTAGCGCTGACGACCGATGCCGCGGCCAAGCGACGCCGCCGTCTGGCCGCCAATGCCGAAATCGGTGTTCGGAATGTCCTGAATGGCAACCCGCACCACGTCAGCGGGGATGCCGAGCACCTGCACTGCGGCGTCGGTCATGGACACAATCAGGCGGGCCTTCTGCGCATCGCTGCGGCCGGCAATCAGGATGGCCTGGATGAAGGCAAGATCCAGCCTGCCGTCGGCATGCGCCGCGGTGACGCCAGCGCAGCCAAAATTCGAGGGTGCCACTTCGCTGAGCCAGATCCGTACCGAATCCGGCGGGGCGTCGAGCGACTGGCAGGTTGCGTCGGTCAGGCGGGAGATCAGTTCCGCCTTGAGCGGATCGGCAAAGCCTCCCGCGATGAACATCTGGATGTTTGGCATGTGAAGAAGCGGATGGAAGGCGGGATGGGGACGTGAAGCGGGAAAGTGAATGAGACGACAGCAGGCCGGAACGGCGCGCGGCCGGCTGCATCGATCACAATGCAGCCGGCCGCAGACCATTGCCCGGCAGAGAGATCAGGGATAAGGCGTCACCGGTTCGATACCGGCGAAGACTGCCCCCGCGCCATCATAGTTGGCTTCGTTCAGCGCTGCATGCTGGATGACGACCATTGCATCGCGCGCCAGCCATTGCAACCGGTTTGTGTTGTAGATCGCATTGGTGCCGCCCAGCTTGAAGGCCTGCTGGACGACATCCGCGCAGGCGTGTGCCGCGTTGGTCGCGCTCAGCCGGAGCAGGTTGGCTTGCTGCAGAGACACCGGATCGCCCGCCATCAGCGTGTCCCACACGGCCTCGGCAGCCTCATAGAAGAAGGCCCGGGCGCTGCGATACATCGCCTCTGCCCTGCCGAGATCAATCCGGTAGTAAGCGCGGTCGCCCAGCCGTGGCGCTCCCATCAGCGTGCGCGTGCCGCCGGCCATCTCCGTGATGATGTCCAGGGCCGCTCGGGCCAGTCCGAGATTCACTGCTGCGTGCACTTCTGCCTGGTAGGCAACGGTCGGATAGCGATAGAGCGGCTCGTCAACAGTGGCGGCCGCACCCCGCACGAACGTCCACGCATGCGGCACGAACTTGCTGTCGACCACCAGGTCGTGGCTTCCCGTTCCCTGCATGCCAACGACGTTCCAGTTTTCGACGATCTGTACCGCCGAGGCCGGAAATACGGCCGTCAACGGCTTGCCGGCATTCGGGCCGCCGCCGTTGGCGGCCGTGCCGCCGATACCGACGCTGAGCCAGTCCGCCCCTTTGCAGCCGCTCGCGAACCGCCAGCGGCCATTGACCTCCCAGCCGCCTTCGACCGCCTGCGCGGGCTGGATTGGATACAGGCCCCCACCGGAAACCTGGTCCGGCCCGTTGGCATAGATGATTGCCTGCGTCTCCAGGGGCAGCGCGGCGAGATAGGTGTTGGCGGATCCGAATGCCGCCACCCATCCGGCGGAGCCGTCGGCTGCCGAAATGCGCTCGATGATACGCAGGAAGTCTGCTGGCGGCATCGCGCTGCCGCCAAAGCGTTTGGGCGTCGTGGCCCGAAAGATGCCGATTGCCTTCATCTTCTCGATCATGTCCCGCGGCACATGGGACAGCCGGTTGAACTCTTCCCGCCGGGCGGCGACTTCAGCCACGACGGATTCCAGGGTAACCGGCTCATCCGTGGCAGATCCGCCCTGCTCAGGCGACAGAAGGACGCTACTGCTTTCCATTTTCACGCTGCATTCTCCGTTACGTTGATTCCGGAATCCGCTGGACCAGTGCTCGTTCGTACGAATCCGGATTGCATCCAAGAATGGGAGAGAAGCCCGAATCCCGTCAAATTCGGATTACTTATTGACGCAATCAAGGAGACGAATCCTTCGTCATCCGGAATGCCGGGCGGCAACGGCGAGGCAAGGTGGATTCACAAAAAGAATCAGAATCATTAGGCATCGGAATTGGTACTGCCAGGCAAGCGTCCCTAGAATCGTCTCATCGCAAACAGCCAAGCAGGCCGCCCGATGAAACATGCCACCCCACCCTGTCAGAGCGACTTCCGCGAAGCCATGTCCCTGCTCTCCGCGGCCGTGAATGTCATCACCACCGACGGTCCCGGCGGACGCTACGGGCTAACCGCGAGCGCCGTCTGCTCCGTCACGGATTCCCCTCCCACGGTCCTTGTCTGTATCAACCAGAAGAGCGCCACCCTCCCCGCATTGATGAAGAACCGGGTGGCGTGCGTCAACATCCTGCCTGGCGACCGCGAGGACGTGGCCAGGGAGTTCGCGGGCATGACGCTGGTACCGCAGGCCGAGCGCTTCCGCAGCGAAGCGTGGGAGGAAGGCCGACTCGGCGTGCCGGTCCTGCGCGAAGCACTGTCGAGCCTGGAAGGCCGCATCGCTGACATCAAGACCGTCGGCTCCCATACCGTCCTGTTCCTTGAAATTGCAACGCTGCAATTGCGCGGCGACGGCGATGGGCTAGCCTACTTCGGGCGCAACTTCCACCGGATGTCCCGGTGCATGCCGGTACCGGCAACCAGCCGGTAGGTCTTGCCAGCCGCTTCATCGCTTTCCACCCAGCTTCAAACAGCCATGTCATTCTGCGCCTTCCTCACCGCGTCCTCGGGCAACATGCTCTCGCTGGTCGAGATCGACCGGCTGAGCGCCCGTGTCGGCGACATCGCGCGTGCGGCCACACGGCTTCGCGGGGCCATCCTGCACGCGCCCACCATCCTTCCCTCGAACGATCCGTTTCTGCAGACGGAAATCCCGCCCGCTTGCGTGCTGCAGCTTTATTTCGGCGACATCGATGCGCTGGAGGATGCGCTGACCGCAAGCGGCGCCGCGGGGGCCGTGGTGAACGACCCGGCGCTGTCCGGTTGCACGTGGACACAGCAGGCGATGGCCGTGCGGACGTTCGCAGTGCCAGCGCCTTGCAAGCCGGTATCTGGCGAGCGTCGCGAAGCCTTCACTTACCTGGTCGCGTATGACGGGCACGCGGTCGATAACAACGCCTGGCTGTCGCAGTACATCCGCCAGCATCCGCCCATCATGACGCAGCTGCCCGCGGTGCGCGAGGTGGAAGTCTGCAGTCGCGTCGATTACTGCAGTTCACTGGACATCCCGCGCGCAACGGCAATCCAGCGGAACAAGGTTGTCTTCGACTCGGCGAGCGCACTCGCGCAATCCCTCGCTTCGCCGGTACGGCATGCGCTGAGACGGGACTTCGAATCGCTGCCGCGCTTTGAAGGCGTGACGCCACACTACCCGATGCGTAGCCTGGCCCATGACCTTGCCGCCGAATTTGTCTGATCCCACCAGGAAACCAAAGAGATGAGCTACGAATCGTTGCTGCAGGAACTGCAGGACATGAAGGAAAGCGTGCGCGTCTTGCGAGCCGAAGCGGACATCCGCCGCATCATGGCGCGCTACATGTTGCTTTGCGATGTGCCGTTGCCGGAGCACGGGCTGAATGGCGAGGGGCGCTTGCGCGAGATCGTCAGTCTGTTCGCGGAGGATGCGCGCTGGGAAGGCGTTGGCGAATACTACGACAACCAGTTTGGCGCGAGGATTGGCCACGATCAGATCTATCGGCATTTCCAGCAATTCTTCCAGCCGAGTACGCCGCAACTGATCCTGAATTGCCATTACCTGACCTGCGAGCAGATCCACGTAAGCGGGGATACCGCCGAAGGACAATGGGTTCACTTCCAGCCATGGATCTTCGACGACGGCTCTTCGGTGCTGCGATCCAGCCGGCTCAACAATGCGTTTCGCTGCGTGGATGGCGCGTGGAAGATTTCACGTTACCGGACGGAGAACGTGTTCATCGCTCCGCTTCCGGAAAACTGGGCGACCAATATTCCGTCGACGTCGGTCCTGATGAAAGCGTAGGCTGCAGCCTGGCCGGGTCAGTATTGACATAGCCGCTAACGTGAGACGATCAGACTTTCGATGGCCGGCGATGCAAGTCGCATCATCGGAAGATGTGGACACTCACGCGCGACAGCCCCTGGGCAGACGCCTCGCCCAGTGCCGAGCGCCCGCATGGCTGGACAGAACCGAAGGAGCGCGCGTGGGCCGAGCGTGGACGGCGGTGACGGCGTCATCACCGCCGGAAGACTCTCGGCCTTCGAGTCACTGTGGGTGCAGCTCAGAACCCAGTGGGTCCGGGAAAGCGCCCAATGACTTGTTCGACCCGGCGAGCCAGGGTGAGCAGCTCACGGTCACGACCGGCGGCCGCATCGAGCTCGAGCCCGAGTGGAAGCCCTTCCGAGTTCAGTGCCATCGGAATGCTGATACCGGGCACGCCGGCGGAGCTCGACGGATGCGTGTTCCGGGACAGGAAGAGGTCCGTGACGTCCTTGCCGCCGACTTGGAACTTCCACTGATTCTCGATACGGGGCGCTGCACACGGCGTGGTCGGGAAGAGCAGCGCATCGGCCTGTCCGAACGCAATCGCCGCAAGCCGGCGGCTCAGCTCTTGTCTGTCCACGTTAAGTGCGGCGAGGTACTTCTCATCGGACACGTAGCCTGCGCCGGAGGGCACGACGAAGTGCGACCAGCCACTCCTGATGTTCTCGCCCAGGCCCGCATAGATCTGCTCGAAGGAAACGGGCAGCTCGTTGGCAGCGAGGAATCTGCGAACGGCGGGCATCGTCTCATGGAAGAAGATGGGCCACGTCGTGCTATCGGCAAGGGCAAGGAAGTCTCCCCCCAGATCGACCTCCACCAGCTCGGCTCCTGCGTCCTTGAGCTGTCGTAAGGTCTCGCGGAACGCGCGGTCCACCTCACCGTCCACGTCGGCCAGGTACTGCCGAGGCGCGTAGGCGAACTTGACGCCCTTCAGGTTGCCGCTTACGTCGGCGCTGTGGACAGGGCTCCTGGTGAACACGGCGTCCATGAGCTCACAGTCTTCCACGCTGCGAGCCAGGAGACCCGTCGTGTCGAGGGTGTCGGATATCGGGGCCACGCCCTTGGCCGGCCAGCGGCCCGGCGTCGGCTTGTATCCCACCACACCACACAACGAGGCGGGGACACGGATCGAGCCGACAGTGTCTCCCCCGAGCGCTGCGGGAACGATGCGAGCAGCCACCGACGCGCCTGCCCCGCTGGAGGAGCCGCCCGTGACGTTGGCCTTGTTGTAGGGGTTCTTCACCTGGCCATGGTGTGCATTGAGCCCCGTCAGGCCGTACGACATCTCCACGAGGTTGTTCTTTCCGAAGATGATCGCCCCCGCATCTTTCACACCTGCAATCGCCTCGGCGTCCCGCGTCGGCTTGAAGCCGGCCAGCACGGAAGTACCGACGGTGGTGGTCAGCCCCTTGGTCAGGTAGCTGTCCTTGACCGCCAGAGGCACGCCAAGCAAGGGAGCGCTGCGTCCTGCTCGAAGCAATCGATCGGCTTGCCTTGCGGCCTCCAGCGCTGAGGCGTCATCGATTGTGATGAACGCGTTCAAGTCGGCGTGCTCACGCGCTCGTTCCAGCAGCTTGCCGACATATGCCTCCGAGGAAATCTCGCCGTTTCGCATTGCACGTGCTGCAGCTGCGAGCCCGAGCTCGTGCAATTCACCGGAGCTGGCCGAACGCGTTGCAGCCATGAGTGCGAGTGTGCGCCCGGACTGGTCGGGGTTCTGGGCCGCAGGTGGGGAGTGTTTTGAGCTCATTTCTCTACCTTCGAATTTCGTATGCCCTGAGGGGGCGGATGGGAAGCAATGGATGTCTTTGACAGATCAAGGATAGGGGTCTAGGCTTTAGCTTGAATGACCAACTTCCCTCGTTTTAGGCCAACATGAAACGCGTCGGACTCGTGGTGTTCCCCGGCTTCCAGATCCTGGACATAGTGGCGGTCTCCGTGTTCGAGATGGCTAACCTTGCTGCACCCAAGGCGGCTTACGACATCCATGTCGTCTCCGAATGTGGCGGTGCGGTGAAAAGCTCGATGGGCACGGCCGTTCAGACGGTTGCGCTGGCTCCGAACATCTATGACACGCTCATCATGGCCGGCGCGACCACGCCGCAGCCGTCATCGCCCAAACTCCTGCGGCTGCTCGCGCGTGCGCTCGAGCCCACTCGGCGCATGGCCAGCATCTGCACCGGCGCCTTCGTCCTGGCCGAGGCGGGGATCCTGGAGGGCCGTCGCGTGACAACGCATTGGGCCCATGCGCGGGAACTTCAGCGCCGGTATCCGTCGATCCGGGTCGAAGAGGATCGGATCTTCGTGCGCGACGGCACTGTCTGGACCTCGGCCGGCATGACCGCCTGCATCGACCTCGCGCTGGCGCTGGTGGAGGGCGACCTGGGCAGCGACGTATCGGGAGCGGTCGCAAGACAGCTGGTCGTTCACCATCGGCGCTCGGGTGGGCAGTCCCAGTTCTCGACGCTGTCGGAGCTGGAATCCAAGTCCGATCGCATCCAGGCGGCTCTGACCTACGCCAAGAACCACCTGCGCGAAGACCTGTCGGTGGAGCGGCTCGCCCATGCCGTCCACATGAGCCCGCGCCACTTCAGCCGCGAGTTCCGGTCGAACACCGGTCAACCTCCTGCGCGCGCCGTCGAGCGGCTGCGCGCGGAAACGGCTCGCATTCTTGTCGAGGCGGATCGACTCACGATCGAGCGCATCGCGAGTGAAACTGGCTTCTCCGACCCGGAGCGAATGAGGCGGGCGTTCCTGCGCGTCTTCGGCCAACCGCCCCAGGCGTTGAAGCGAGCGGCCCGCTCGCGACATGCAGCAGATTCGGCTCTGACGTGAACGGCTGACTGCGGGGAATTGCGGTTGTGCGGATCGATGCGGGTCCCGAAGTGAGGACGCGGACGGGCACGAGTGGAGCGGGAGCGCGCGTCAACGTCCTCGGGCTCAGCTTTTATGTGAGTGCGCTTGCGCGCCCTTCTGGTCAGGCACGGTGAACTCCAGTGTCACCACCTGTCCTGGGAAGACGTTGTGGTTAGCGTCAACCAGCGAGATCTTCACCTTGTGCTGGCCGGGCGGCAGCCCGGCTATGTCGACGGTGTTGTTGTCGCTCGGATCCGCCCACCACCAGGGCAGGTCGTCGACCGTAATGTGCAGATGCCCGACACGTGGAGATACCCTGGCGGCCTCCGGCCCGAACACGGGTGCGATGCGCAAGTTCTCCACCCGGTACTGAGCCCAGAAGATGCCGTGGGCCAGCCCCTCGGGAAGCGGGGGATCCACGATCAACTTCGGGGCGGGTTCATTCTCGACCGCGACGTACGGCGAAGCGCCGCGGATGTCCTTCGCGCTCTGGGCGAAGGCGCTCGTGGCGAGCACGGTGCCAGCCGCGACTACGGCAAGCGTCTTGATAAGCATGGTCATTGCAGTTTCTCGTTCAAAGTATGGATTGCGGTTGTGCGGATCATTGCGCGGTTCGGAGTGAAGACGCGGACGGGGCGCGAGTGGAGCGCGAGGGTCGTCCGCGTCCTCGGGCT
The DNA here is from genome assembly GCA_050987995.1 of Ralstonia pickettii. Lineage (GTDB taxonomy): Bacteria > Pseudomonadota > Gammaproteobacteria > Burkholderiales > Burkholderiaceae > Cupriavidus > Cupriavidus pickettii_B. The sequence continues at coordinate 1,877,816 of CP158803.1, read as the reverse complement.
CATCTCAGCGTCCTGAACGCCGCACGCATCTCTGCCGCGAAGAGCCCCGGGTGCTCCCAGGCGGCAAAGTGACCTCCTCGGTCGACCTCGTTGAAGTAGACCAGGTTGGGGAAAGCCCGGCGGGCCCACGTCTGCGGGGCTCGATAGAGATCGTCGTCTGGGAACACCGTGATGGCCACCGGGAGCACGATCTCGTGGGTCTTCTGCGCGGCAGCACTGACAAGGTTCTCTTCGCGGTTCTCCCAGTAAAGCCGCGCTGCCGAGACCGCGGTGTTTGTCAGCCAGTACAGCGAGAAATTGTCCAGCACGTCGTCTTTCGTCGGCGTCTGCTTCGGGTCCCTGCCGTACGTCCACTTTCCGAACCCGCCATGCACGAGCATCCACCCTGCGAGGCCAACCGGGGAGTCCGTCAGGCCGTAGCCGACGGCCTGCGGCCGCCAGCTCATCATGGTCAGGTAAGTCCAGCCACCGTTCCTGGTGAAGTTTCTAAGGGCGTCAAATTCCGCGCGCTCCTTGTCGGAGAGTCCCGCCGGTGCGGGTCCGCCGCTGGCGAAGGCCTCGGCTGCGTCGGGAGGCAATACCGCCGGCAAGTTGGTGTGAATGCCGAGCAGTCCCGCCGGCGCCTGCAGCCCCATCCTCTCGACGACGCCCGCCCCCCAATCTCCGCCCTGCGCGACGTAGCGCGTGTATCCCAGCCGCTTCATGAGCACGTCCCACGCACGGCCGATGCGATCCAACCCCCAGCCTGTCTCGGTCGGTCGCGACGAGAAGCCGAAGCCCGGCAGGGACGGAATCACGACGTCGAAGGCATCCTCCGCCCGGCCGCCATATCTGGTGGGGTCGGTGAGCGGGCCGATGAGCTTGATCTGCTCGAACACCGAGCCCGGCCATCCGTGCGTGACGATGACCGGCAGCGCGTTCGGGTGGCGCGACTTGACGTGGATGAAGTGGATGTCGACCCCGTCGATCCTCGTCATGAACTGCGGGAAGGCGTTCAACCTCGCCTCGCCCTTGCGCCAGTTGTAATCATTCGCCCAGTAGCGGACGAGTCCCTGAAGGTTCGCAAGCTGCGCGCCCTGCGACGGATCTGCGACCGTCTCCTTGTCGGGCCAGCGGGTCGCCGCGAGGCGGCGACGGAGATCTGCGAGGTCGGCGTCGGGCACGTGCGCGCGGAAGGGGCGGATCGCCTCGTTGTCGGCCGCTTGGCGTGAGGCCAGTGCCGCCGACACCGCGAGTCCGTCAGCGCTGGTCGCGGCGGAGCTGCGAGAGGCGAACGCGAATGGACTGACGAAAAGCGCGGCTGCCGAACCGGCAAGGAAGCTGCGCCGGCTGAACGGCGAGGACGCAGCTGTATCGGGAAGCGATGGAGCAAACTGGTCGCTTCCGAGCGGGTTCTGAGTCCTTTGGTGAGTCATGGACGTAGCTCCACGGTGCTTAAAGAATCTCGAACTGCACGTCGACATTGCCGCGAAGGGAGCGCGAGTATGGGCAGGTCTGGTGCGCGGTTTCCACCAGCTCCCTCTTTACGGCCGCATCCAGTCCCGGCAGGCTGACCTTCAGCGTCACGCCGAGGCCATAGTGGGCGCCGCCGTCGGTCTTGCCCAGCGACACTTCGGCGTCGATGGCTGCGTCCTTCGGCAGCTTGACACCCAACTGCTTGCCGGCGCTTTCGACGGCAACGATGAAGCAGGCTGAGTACCCGATGCCGAACAGCTGTTCGGGGTTGGTACCAGGCCGGCCGGAGCCGGGCGTGCTCAGCTTGACGTCGATGGCGCCGTCACTGGAACGGCCGGCGCCTTCGCGGCCGCCGGTGACGTGGGTGTGTGCCGTGTAGAGCACTTGATCGAGCTTGTTGGGCATGATGATTTCCTTACGTGGGTTGAGTAATCCTTCGTCGCCGAAGCGCATACATCGGTTCCGCTTTAATCGTGTGCGATGGAAGTGATGATAGGAGCCTGGGCTTTGGCTTGACGGACTAACTTCCCTCCTTTTATGCCAACATGAAATACGTCGGCTCGGAGGTGTTTCCCGGCTTCCATATGGTTCAAACGGCGGCCGCCTCGGACTTCGAGACGTCCGACCTCACTGCGCCAGAGGCGGTCTACGAGATCCCTCTCGTCCCGGAAGGCGGCGGCGCGATGAAGAGCTCGGTGGGGGCAGCGGTCCAGACGATCGCGCTGGATCCGAACGCGCAATCTGATTGGGATGAAGGCATGGCGGGGAACGCCCCAGCCAGGCGAGGCAACGACATGGCAACCAGCACCGAACACCAATCCGGCGCGAGCGCAGCTTCCGAGCAAGCGCACGCAGTATTGCGAGACGTCGAGCGCCGGTGGGATGCCGCCGCACGGGAGTGGAATGTCGACGCGCTGACGTCCATGTATGCGCCTGAGGCGCTATTCTTCGGCGGCCGCCCAGGCCACGCCGTCGGCCAGCCGGAGATCCTGGCCTACTGCTCGTATGCCGGAACGCTCCTTTCGGCATCCATGTCCCTGGACACGCGAAATTCCGCTTCGTGCTCGCGGATGGACGCGAGACCTTCTCCGAACTAAGGACGACGTGGGTGCTTGTCAGGCGTCAAGGGGTATGGCAAATCTTGATAGTCTGGCCATCTTCGATGTACGGCTTGCGCTCCGGCAGAAAATCCGCACCCGAGTCGCGGAATCCGTCCAGGGTCAGCGCTCCGGGACGGTCGAACATTCCAATAGCATGCTGGAACATTTCGGCGGGACCTGAGCCGGTTTGACGCCGGGCAATTCGGTGTTGTCCGGGAGCCACTGCGACGGTCTTAGCTGCGAATGAACGCCAGGAGGTCGGCGTTGAATTTTTCTCTATGCGTGTCGGTGAGCCCGTGCGGCGCGCCGGGATAGACGATGAGCTTTGAGTTCTTGATCAGTCTTGCCGATGCGCGCCCGGCGGCATCGATGGGGACGATCTGGTCGTCGTCGCCGTGAATGATCAGTGCAGGCACGTCGATCTTCCTGAGGTCCTCGCTAAAATCGGTTTCCGAGAACGCCTTGATCGAGTCATAAGTGTTCTTGTGCCCTCCCTGCATGCCCTGGGCCCACCATGCGTCAATCAGACCTTGCGAAGGCTTTGCGCCGGGACGATTGAAGCCATAGAACGGCCCGGCTGGCACATCCTTGTAGAACTGGGACCGATTGGCGAGCTGTGCGGCGCGCAGGCCGTCGAACACTTCAATTGGCAGGCCGAGTGGATTGGCGGCGGTCTTGACCATCAAGGGCGGCACGGCTGACACCAACACCACTTTGGAGACGCGCCGGGTACCGTGCCGGCCGATATACCGGGCCACCTCGCCCCCACCCGTGGAGAAACCCACGAGGATGGCGTCCTTCAGGTCAAGGGTTTCGAACACGGTGGCCAGATCGTCGGCATACGTGTTCATCTCGTTGCCATGCCAGGGCTGGCTCGAACGGCCGTGGCCACGACGGTCATGTGCAACCGCACGATACCCTTGCGACGCAACCAACATCATCTGGGATTCCCAGCTGTCCGAGCTGAGCGGCCAGCCATGACTGAATACGACCGGGCGACCGTCGCCCCAGTCCTTGAAATAGAGCTGTGTGCCGTCCTTTGTCGTGATGTAACTACCTGAGGCCTTACCGCTTGCTTTTGAGGTACTGACCTTCTTTGCGGACTGCGCTGCCATTGCCGGGCCTGACAGGCCAGACGCAACCAGAGCGCCAGCCGCGGCCGCGCTGCCGAGTAGCAAGTTGCGGCGCGAAACGCCTTGGGGGAGACTGCGATTTGAAGACATGGTGATACTCCTTTCGTGACTGCACTGAGGCGGAGCTGGGCGGTCGCTCAATCGCGTGAACGAGTCGCTCCCGATATGTGGACGATCAGTCGTCTATTAAAAACTGCAAAAGAAATTCAGCTCAACAACCGCTTGAGGGTGACCTGATGGAATCGTCGGCAGGCCTGGCCGTTGCACTCGACTTTGCTGCGCAGGATGCGCGACCCCGAGGCCCGATACTTCGGCGGCCGGGTCGAGGAACATTCGCTCGTGCCGTTGGGCGAGCCGCGCCTCGGCCGTATCGGTTTTGACGAATGCCTTCGCAGCTCAAAGGCAGGAGCGTGACCCGGCCTCGGCCGACCGACTGTGATATGCGTCGCGAGCGGCCCAGCAGCCTGACACAGAGAGCATCGACCGATGCCGGCCTACACCGATACGACCTCCGCGGAGCAGGCAACTACATCGATATAGCGCGAAGGCGGCAGCGAATCGATCGTGGCCTGGACCGCTTCCTTGCACAGGGACGGACGCTTGACCAGCGCATCGACATACTGCACGACGTTGGGCAGGTCGTCCCACATCGACGCAAGTCCCAGATACGCCAGCCGTACAAGGTTGACCCCCCACAGCACATCGCCGAGCGAGAATAATTTCCCCCCGAGGTACGGCGACGACGAACCAAGCGCATGGTCGAGGTCTGTCAACAGGCCCGAGACGTAATGACGTGCGGCGCGCTGAAACGCCGCATCGTGGCAGACCGACTTGCCGCCCTGCTCTTTCGCGATCTTCGCGCGATAGGCGGCAACGAGCTCCGCATCGTCGGCATTGGCGTCGATCATTGCTTCGAGCGCCGTGATCTTGTGGTCGTAAACCGTCTGCATAACCGTCTTGAGCGCTTCGGGGCGCAGGTCGGCATCGGGATGGAAGCCGTAGAGCAGCGTGCCGTTCGGAATCCGATCGACGATACTCACCTGGTGCATCACCTGGGCACGCGAGTCGGCATCCTCGGGCACGAGCTGAACCGGAGCGCGCGACACCGCATCGAGATGGCAGCAGATTCGCCGCGAGTCCGCGATCACCCGGCCGGCCTCATAATCCACGAGCAACGGAACCGCGCAGGGATCGAAGCCCTCGGTTTCCACCGAAGTGCGGCCGCTATAGCCCCTGACAAGTTCCCGCCCCACTTCCTGGCCTGCAATCAGCCGCAGCCGGACGTAGGGCGGATGGTAATGTTCGGCTGGAACGACGCCATCCGGACCCATCGAACTCAAGATCATCATGTCGTTCGAGCGGTACGGCAGCTGCTTCTCGAACAGTACCGTGCGCACTTTCTGCGAGCAGAGCGAACTGGCCGCGTGGAATAGTTCGAAACGCGGGTTAGCGTCACTACCCACGAGGGTCATTCGCGCGGGGTCCGCGATGGCGGCTCGGGCACCGGCCGCCATATTCATCAATTGAGCATTGCTCATTGCTGGTTTCCTCCGGCAAACCGGCGTACCACATCGTTTCGCCAATCGGGCGTCCAATTACTTATGCATATGCGGGCACGCTGCCGGCGGATCGCCGATGAAGCCGCGCGCCGACCAGAGTTCCGGGAATGGAATTTCATCCATGGTCGGCACCAGCCAGGCGACGCCCTCGGTGCCGAAGTAGGCCGGCCTGCCGCCGAAGGTCCGACGCGTCGCCATCAGGTGCAGGTACTTCCAGGTCGAGAAGCCCTCGGCGATATCGGCCAGCGTCTCACCGAGCTGCTGAAGTTCGAGGTTGCCGTTCTGGTCGGCGTAGATGTCGCGCCAGACCTTCTCGACGGCTTTGCCTGGCTCGTAGGGCACGCTGAAATCGCGATCAAGGACTGCCGCCGGCACCCCAAATCCGTTGCGATCCAGATAGGAGAGCACGTCGTCATAGAGGCTCGGTTCGGCCAGCGCCTTGTTGAGCTGATCCCAGCGCTTGGGCTGCGGCGTGAAATGCTGCAGGTGTTCCGCCTGCTTGATGCCCAGAAGATAGACCATGTGCCGGTACGTCCACCCCTGCAGCGCCGTGTCCTTTCCGTACGTTGGGCCCACACGCGAAAGGATGGAAAGCAGATCGGTGGGCGTCATCCACGCGATCGATCGCCACGTGGCGTTGAGCGGCTCGTGATGGGCGACCACGCGCTGCAGCGTCCGGATGGCCTGCGTCAGATCATTCGCCCGCAGTTGCGCCTGCGCGAACTGGATTTCCTTGATGATCAGCATCCAGTAAAGCTCGGACACCTGCGCCGATGTGATCCACGCATGCTCGCCGGGATGATCGCTGACCGGATGTTGCAATGAGTGGAGCACGTCTGTCTGCAACCACGCACTGTAGGGGGTCTGCTCCGTCGACGCACTGGCCGGGGCCGGGCGCTCAACTTTGACGGTATCGTTCATCGTTATCTCCTCGTTGTAGGTTCACGTCGATCATCCGGCACCGATGGCGGCCAGGGACCGCGGCGGGCAACAGTGCGACATGGGCCTCTGTATCAAGACTGTTGCCCTTGACTGGGTCCTGCCTCAGGCAGGTACCGCTTCTCGTTCGCCATGCAAGGCCCGGGCAACAGTGGTCACCCTGCGGCCCTGGAATCTCGCCACGGCAAGATGGTCTTCATCCGGCTTGTCGGCGTCGAGGTTCGAAACGTGCGTGGCGCCGTATGGCGTGCCAGCCTTGAACATCACGGCATCGGCATAGCCGAGCGGCACAATGATCAGCCCGAGGTGCGCCATCGGGGTATAGATCGACAGAAGCGTCGACTCATTGCCTCCGTGTTTGGAGGACGTCGACCCGAATACGGAGCCGACCTTGCCGTTCAGCTTGCCCTTGAACCAGAGACCGCCGAGACCATCGATATAGGCTTTCAGCTCCGTCGAAATCGAGCCGAACCGCGTCGGCGTACCGAACACGATCGCGTCCGCCCATTCGGCGTCAGCCTCCGTCGGCGCCTCGTACCTCGCGTTCATCGCCGTGGCGTTCTCCAGCCAGCCCGGTGCCTGCCGCATGACCTCCGGGCCGACCACCTCGCGGGCGCGCCGCAAGCGCACCTCGGCACCGAGTGCCATGGCGCCTTCGGCAACGGCCCGAGCCAGCAACTCCGTCGAGCGGTTGCGGGAGTAGAAGGCAATCAGAATCTTGGGTTTTGACATCGTCTTTGACTTTCCTTCTCAAGCGTTGTGGGTGATTACACGGCGATCGGCTCAAGCCGGCCGAGCAACTCGTCCTTGCGGCCTTTCAGCCAGGGCGGCACCTGGAACTCCTCGCCAAAGTGTCCGGGTTCCTCATCGATTGCGAAGCCGATGTCGGTCGTTGTCGCTTCGAACATCACACCGCCGGGCATCTTGAAGTACATGGAGCGGAAGTAATTGCGATTGACCGACTCGGACGTGTCGATGTAGCCCATTGCCATGAACCGCTCCTTCAGGATCATCTGCTGGTCCACGCTGTCGACGGCAAAGGCCACGTGATGGACGGTACCCTCGCCATAGATGGACGACCCCTGGTGGCGCTCGGGCTCATGGAGAAACTCCACCACCATGCCCGGACCACCCGTGCTGGTCTCAAACCGATGGTACGGACCGGCGTCCCCGACATGGCGGAAGTCGAGCGCATCGGTCATGAAGATGATCGATTCGGCAACCTCCCGCAGCGACAGCGTGATGCTGTGCACGCCGCGAATCGCAACGGCCTCCGGAATCTCCTCTGACGTGCAAGGCAGCCGCCCATCGTGATCCGTTTCCACGAGATCGAATTCGATGCCGCAGGGGTGGTAGAAGCGCTGCCGGCGCTCGCCGAAGCGCTCGGTCATATCCTGCGCATACGACACCCCCTTTGCGCGAAACCGGTCTCTCCAGTATTCAAGCGAGTCCCGCGGCACGGAGTAGTTGATGACCCGGACTTGCCCGGATCCGGGCCTGGCCCTGACGCCCTTTTGCCGGAAGGGAAACGATGTCACCAGAGTGCCGGGGTCGCCGTTGGCGTTGCCGTAGTAGAGGTGGTAGATCGGATCTTCTCCGTCGAGCAGCACGGTCTTCTTCACCAGGCTCTGTCCGAGAAGCTTTACGTAGAAATCCACATCCTCCTGTGCGCCGCTGACGCCAGCGGTCAGGTGATGAAACCCTTTGATAATCGACATCAGTGTCTCCCATTCGAAGTTGAGGGATTTGAAAAAACGCGGCAGATCGCCGCTGTCAGAAATAGCGCGGTCGCCCCAGTCGCATCACGCTTCGACGACCGATACGAACTCTTCAAGCTCCAGCTTGCGCAGCTGCATGTTGTTCTCCGGCAAGCTGTCGTCGGCGTAGCCGAGCGACATCCCCGCAATCACCATCTCGGTTTCGGGAATGCCGAGATGTTCGCGAAGCACGGGGAACTGCAGCGACCAGATCTGCTGCGGACAGGTATCCAGGCCCCTGGCGCGGGCGGCCAGCATGATGTTCTGCAGGAAGCAGCCGTAGCAGATGAAGCTGGCCCGCTCCAGGCGCCGGTCCATCGTGAAGATGATGCCGATGGGGGCATCAAAGAACCTGAACTGGCGCTCCACATCGCGCCTGCGTCCGACCTTGTCGCTCCTGTGGACCCCCTGCGCGTCGCCGAGCTGGCCGCGGAACGCGTTGAAGCGCTCCGCGTAAGGCTCGTGCAGTCGTTCGGGAAAGAAGGGGTACTCGGGAACCAGGTTCTCCGGGTCGGCCCGGTATGCCTCGACCGCGGCGTCGGCGATCCGATCCCTGGCCTTGCCGACGACGATGTAGCAGCGCCAGGGCTGGGTATTGCTCGAACTCGGCGCGTACTTCGCCACCGAAAGAATCTCGCGCACGGTGTCGAGGGGCACCGCCTGATCGAGAAAACCGCGTTTGGTCTGGCGCCCGCGAATCAGCGCGTCGATAACAACAGCTGCATCCATCTCCATGTCTCCTCTTTTGTTTGAAGTGAGCTTAGTCGCTCCATTTTTTTTGAGAAGGCCTGGCGCTTGTACGCAAGGTCCGAGAGACTCGAACGATCGAATGGCGCGGTCATTGCGGCGCCCGACCGTGGCGCTGCGCGCATCCCTTGCAGTACCATGCGATGGAACCCACACACCCGTAGGGCCCACCGCTACCAAGGCAGCCAGATGCTGGACCTGAAAGACGTCTTTTACTTCGTGCAAGTGGTCGACCGCGGTGGCTTTACATCTGCCGGCAACAGCCTGGGGCTGCCCAAGTCGACGTTAAGTCACAGGGTCAAGGAGCTGGAGGCTTCGCTGGGCGTGCGCCTGATCAACCGGACCTCGCGACAGTTCGCCGTGACCGACGTGGGCGCGGAGTTCTACCAGTACGCCGTCGCCTTGCTGCAGAGCGCCGACGTCGCGGAGCAGGCGATGCGCCAGCGGCTCGCCGAACCCAGCGGGATCATTCGCGTGACGGTTGCGGTCGAGCTTGCGCAGTTTGCGCTGCGCCAGATCCTGCCGACGTACCTGAGCAGCAATCCCAAGGTCAGCATCGTGGAAATCGCCACGGACAGGCTCGTCGATGTCGTCGGCGAAGGCTTCGACCTGGCGATCCGCGGGCATACCACGACCCTGCAGGATTCCAACCTGGTGCAACGGCCCATTGCCAGGGCACCATGGTGCCTGTTCGCGGGTGCCGAGTACCTCGAGCGGATGCCACCGATAACGGCACCGGAGCAGCTGGCGTCGCATGCCATCGTCGCGATGGTGCGCAAGCCGCCGCTGCAGTGGCAATTGCACGGCCCCGACGGCGGGCTCGTCACCATCCCGATCGAGCCACGGTTCCAGAGCAACAGCATGATGTCCCTGAAGGAGGCAGCCTGCGCCAACGTTGGCGTGGCCGCCCTGCCGGGGTATATCTGCCGGCCCGAGCTGCAGGCTGGCGTGTTGCGGCAAGTACTGCCCGGCTGGATCGCCGCGGATGCGCGCATCTCCGCCCTGATCCCCTATCGGACCGGCCTGCTTCCCGCGGTGCGGTCGCTGGTCGATTTCCTCGCCGTAGAGCTGCCCAAGGTCACTGCGTTCGAACGCATCTGACCTGGCTCTAGCTCCCCTCCCCTCCAACGGGCGTTCCATTTTCATGGACGCTGCGTTCGGCGCCAGCCAGCTTTCAAGGGTGAAAAGATCGCCTATCGTTTCCAACCAGGGATAAGCCAACCGCAACGTCACCCTGGAGTGGAATCAATGAACCAGCTGAACTGCCTGCCACAAGACTCGATCTTCTGGGGCCACGACATACTGCCGACTGCTGTCGCGTCGCTCGACCAGCATGGCATCCGGCACCCGCTGACCTTTACCGTCGAGCCGCTGCGGGACTTTCACGCGCAACACCTGCAGGCGCACGTGAAGGCAGGCGTGGGCGTCTTCACCGACCTGCCGCCGCATGCGCCGGATGTCGGGGTGCGTCGCGCGCTGGAGGCATGCATGCGGGCCGGCGCGGACTCGATCATCGCGCTGGGCGGCGGCTCCGTCATTGACGCCGCAAAAGCTGTCTCCCATCTCCACCATCAGGAGACAGGCCGCCACCTTGCCATCGCCGCCTTTCCGACCACGTTGTCGGGCTCCGAGTTCTCGCACTATTTCGGCATCACCGAGACCACGGGACCGCAGGCGTTCAAGCGAAGCTATGCCGTGCGGGAGACGGTACCGAAAGTCGTTGCGCTCGACCCGAAGCTGCTGCTCAACACCCCGCGCGAACTGCTGCTCTCCTCGGCGATCAAGGGCATCGACCATGCCGTGGAAGGCATGCGCCAGGTCGCCGCGGACCATCCGCACGCAATCCTGGCAGCCGCGGGCGTGGAGCGGTTCTTTGCGGTGCTGGAAAAATGGCCGCGCCAGCTCGATACGCAGCGCGCGCTTGCTGAAGGGCATGTCACTACCGACGATCTCCTGCAGTTGCAGCTCGCTGCCTGGCAGTGCTATTTCTTCCCCGCGTCGGTCATCTACGGCCTGAGCCACCGCATCGGGCACATCCTGGGCGGGACCTTCGGCCTGCCACACAGCCTCACCTCCTGCATTACCCTCGCCCCGGTGCTGCGGGCCTGCGGTGAAAGCTATGGCGAGAAGCTGCAGATTTTCTGCCGGGGCCAGGCGGCCAACAATGCCGCGGCACTGCTGGCCGACAGGATCGCCCATGCGGTGGAGCACCTGGGGCTTCCTGCCCGGCTTCGCACGTTGGACTTCGACCGATCGCAGCTTGCGCGCGTTGCCGCATGGCTGCGGCAACACTACCCGAGCGAAGTCGGCGACCTGGGCGACAGCAACGACGCAGTGCTCGATGCCTTCCTGGAGAGCCTGTGGTGAAGAATCAAGACCGCGAACCATCCGGTGCCAGCGTGCATCCCACCGGCCTGCGCGATACGCTCATGTCCCTTGGCAAAGGACGCACGACGGCCTATGCATTGACGGAGCTGGCGCTCAACCGTGCCGAAGCCAGCAAGAAGGATTTCAATGCCTTCTCGGTGATCGACTGGGACCGCGCCCTTAAGGCAGCGGCGGAAAGCGACAGACGCTACGCCGCGGGCCGGCCCAGGCAACTGGAAGGGCTGCCGGTGGCGGTCAAGGACCTGATCGACACCAGGGGCATCGAGACCCGCTATGGCTCGATGGCATACATGGATCACGTTCCGGATGTCGACGCCGATGTTGTCCAGGCCCTTGTGGACAAAGGCGCGATCATTGTCGGCAAGACCACCACGCATGAGTTTGCCTGGGGTGTCACGACTTCCAGTGTGGCCTTCGGCGACACCCTGAACCCGCTGGACCGGCGCCTGATACCGGGCGGCTCCAGCGGCGGTGCCGCCGCCGCCATCGCCGCTGGCGTGGTCGCGGCAGGGCTGGGCACCGATACCGGCGGGTCGGTGCGGATTCCCGCCGCCCTTTGCGGCGTCGCGGGCTTCAAGCCGACACTTGGTGCGCTCTCCACGCGCGGCATCTTTCCGCTGGCGCCCACGCTGGACCACCCGGGCGTGCTCGGACAGAGCGTCGACGACATCATGGTGCTTGCGGAGGCCTTCGATATCGCCATTCCCGAAAGCGATGCGTGGCTTTCCGCCCGACTCGGGGTCATGGCGTCGCTTCCACCGGTGCCGCCGAGCCCGGCGGTTTCCACCGCATTCGACCATGCCATCACGCAACTCCGCGAGATATTCGCCTGCGAGCACGTGGATCCGGCAAGCCTGTTCGACGGCGTCTACGACGCGTTCGCGTCCATCGTGCTGACCGAAGCCAGCATTGAACACTTCAGGAGAAACGACGAGGCGCGCATCGCCGAACGCTACAGCCTGGAAACCCAGCAACGGCTCGGCCTGGCAAAGGAAATGGTGATCCGTGACTATGCCGCGGCCCAGCAAACGCGGCACAGGCTGATCCGCCGGCTCCAGGCGACGATGTCGACGGTGGACTATCTGGTATTACCCACCTGCCCTTGCCTGGCACCGCCACTGGATGCCAGTTCGATTGCCATCGCCGGTTGGTCCGGTACGGTTCGCCAGGCACTGATGAGCTATACCGCGCCGTTCAATCTCGCGGGCTTCCCTGCCATCTCGATCCCCTTGCATTCCGCCAGCGGCACACTGCCAGCCGCCATGCAGATCGTTGCCCGCCCCGGGGACGACGGCGCGCTTCTGAAAATCGCCCTGGAAATGGAGCGCATGCTCCGGACCGTTTCCAGCCCCGTCTGACCAGTATTGTCTTCCCGGAGGCGCACAACATGAATCAAGCGCAAACGACAGATGCCCTCGGGGTCATCAGAGCGGCTACCTGCACAGCGAAGAGGATGCGCGGCACGAGGCCACGCAGGAGCGGCACCGCATCGCTTGGACCAGCAAGACGTAGCGCCGCACCAGGGCAATAAGGAGTCAGCTGGACCCGCGCTGCGCGAATCGTCGCTGACTCATCCACTAACGCTGGAACGGATCGAGGTTGAGGAACGGCTTGAGGCCGCTGCTCGCGCCACCCGCTCCCACCGCGCTAATGCATTCCGTGTTGTCCACGCCGTTCCCGGTGCTTCCGTCCTGCAGCAAGGCTCCGGAAGAGCTGACCTTATGCCCCTGGGGGAAGCAGAGCGAGGGGTGATCGAACGGCGCTCTACGATAGCGCACGCGGTCATCACTCAGGGCAAGCATGAAAGCCACCAGGTCTTGCTTGTCCGACTCCGTCAGGCCGAGCGGCGCAATGCCCCGATCCAGATTCGCCCTATTGACGTCCCCAAAATCCCCGCCGCGGTTATAGAAGTCGACCACCTGCATCAGGGTAGATTTGCCGCCGTTATGGAAATACGGGCCGGTAAACTCCAGATTGCGCAGACTTGGTGTCTTGAAGGCACCGTCAACCGCCACACGCTGCGTATCGCCGACTGTCGTCTCCTTGGTGGTATCGAAGCCGTTGCCCAGCAAATGGGTCTTGCCTTGCTGCGCCATCCGCGTTTCGGAGAACGGATTGCCGAACGGATCTATGCCGCCTACGCCGAGATCCTCTGCGGTCGGTTGCACGCCGATGTTGTAGAAGCCGTTGTCATAGACAGCTTCCAGCCCATCTCCCATTGGCATCCGCCTGAGCCGCTGTTTGATCACGTTGGAGAATGAGGCGGCAGTGAGTTCAGCACCCGAGTGACAGCGGCTGCAACGCCCGGTCCCGGTGAAGATTCTGGCGCCGCGTAACTGCTGCTCATTCAAGGCTCCGGTCTGGCCCTCGAGGTAACGGTCGACCGGCGTGTCGTTGGCAATCAGGGTGGACTCGTAAAGCTGAACGGCGAGGCCGAAGAAGAGCGCGAAGTTGGCCTCCATCTGGCTTACTTCGAACATCGCGGTGCTGCGCTTGAACTGGCGGGCGGGAAGCAAATCCATCGAGGCGAATTTCGCCTCGTCCGCAGCCGACATGCGGATCAGCGTCGGTGAGGCCCAATACTCGGGGCGGAATGCCTTCTTGACCAACTCAGAGTAAGTCGGGGCCGGATTCTTGTTGCGCAGTGACCCCAGGGGGCCAAGTACGCTGTCGTCCACCGCGATGGTCTGGCCGGCTAACGGAGGCTGGCCGAGCAGCTTCTTGCCGAGTTTCATGAATGACCGGCCCGCGCAACTCATCTCGACCGCGCTCAGGGGAGGCCCGTCACTCTGCGACGCCAGGGAGGCGCCTGGAATGGCCACCTGGATTTGCCTGAGCACGCCGCCCTCCAGCTTCCACACCAGGGCATTGGGATTCCTCATGCCAAACGGGTCGCCGCCGTTGTACATGTTGTTGGCGCGCCCATCCCAGAAGTTGCGGAAATTGAATACCGCATTGATCACGGACGGGGTATTGCGTCCGGTCACTTGCCGCGTGTTGACGCCGTTGATGTTGAAGCCCGTACCGCCGTGGAAGATGTCGTCGGAAACACTGGCGCAGACATCACCTGTCTTGCCCGTGCCGAATTCAACGAAGTTGCGGGTGAATACCCCCTGCGAGCCGGCAACCTCATTGACGTTCGAGAGTTGCGGCTGCGCCTGGTTCACCTCCACGTGCTTGGTGAACGCAAAGTCTTCCGGCTTCAGGGTGTAGTTTGGCCGGCCCAGCTGGAAGGTTTTATCGCCGCCCAGCAGGCCTGGAGAGAGCTGGTTCGTGATGCGGTTGTCGACACCCGCATGGAAGTGGCAACTTGCGCAGGCGGTCTTGTTGTCGCTGCCCACTTTCATGTCCCAGAACAGCGCCTTGCCGAGCTGGATGGCGGCCGCCTTGTCCTTGACAAACTGATCGAGGACTTCGGCAGGCGGACCGGGAACCACAACGGTCTTGAGCGAGCTCAGACCCGCCAATGGGTCTACCACTTGCGCTTGCAGGACGCGCCACAGCAGACCTACTGCCCCAACCAGGATGGCGACCATGAGCATCGCCTTAATCGGTGCTTGACCGCGCTGCCTTTGGCGGCGCAATGGTCCTGCGCCCGGGGGCGAGGAGCAGGAGCCGTCGATGAGTGGCGGCAGGCAATCACCGGACTCGGGCGCATGAGCACGGGATCGCGACAGCGCCGGATCGGGGTTGGTATCACAAGCGTGGCTATTGCTGTTGTTGTTGGACATATCTTTCACCTGGACCGTAGGCGGTGGAACACATGAGTTTGAGCGGCGTTGTCGTGGTTCCCGTCGCCAAGGCATCGCCCCGCGCCAGGACTGCTCTCGGCCTCCTCACGCGTTGGCTGCTGCCTTGCAGGAGGACCCGCAGGGACCACGTCCAATCATATGTAGCTGCGACAGGGTGCAACGTCAGCCGCCTATGTGCGTTACCGCACAGACATTGCCGGTCACGCCAAGGCACCAGCGCGTCGAGCAGGTCAGCTGCATGACCAAGAAGGGTCCTGCCGTGGGGTATCGTCTTCGCAACAATGAGACGGGGAGCCGTCCTGCGAGGCACGATCGTTCTCGAGTTCGACGACGGCGATGGAATCTCGGTCAAGCGGATCGAGGTTGCGGTTTTCACCGCCCCGCCGGAAGTCACGCTTCGGGGACGTCGGATTGTCCTTGGCCCGAAGGCAAGGTCACTGATCAATTGCATCCAGCGGGAATTTGTCGTCGAGCAACTCGATCGCTTTTGCCCGTCGCAGAGAGCATGCAAGGCATGCGGGCGTGCACCGTCGCCTGCATGACGGTCATTGCTCCGAGCTGAAGACCACACTCGGGAAGGTCTTCCAGCGAAGCATGGAAAGAAGCCCTGGGACCGTAGAGCGAAGTACTTCTGTCAATTCAGAATCCCGCCAGAATCCCAGTTACATAAGGGAGCGCGGCAGGGCACCAGATCGTGCAGGGTGCCGTACCACCACCGGGACACACTGCTTCACCTTGCAACAAAGTGTGCCGGCTCAGGCGCGCGGTCTGCTTATCCCGGGGGCGCGCCAGGTGCCGGGGAAACGTGTTCCGACACCTTGCCTGAGGCGACAGCCACCCCACTGGCATGTCTTGTGCAGAAGATCCTCTGATCAACGACCGGCAGCCACCAAGTGCCTGGAGCGGGCCACCGCGCCGTTACCGTGCCGTATTGCATCAAGAGGACCCGATGACAGCAGAGGAGAAGCTCCAGGACTGGCGCGACCGTGCCCGGATAGTGGAGTCCGAGGTGGCCAGGGCGGTGATCGGCCAGCCGCAGATCATTCGCCTGATCAACGTTGCGCTGTTCGCGCGCGGTCATGTGCTGCTCGAGGGCGACGTCGGCGTGGGCAAAACGACCGTGCTGCGCGCCTTCGCCCGCGCTATCGGTGGCGCCTTCGAGCGTGTCGAAGGGACCATCGACCTGATGCCGGGCGACCTGATCTATCACAGCTATGTGGATGCCGACAGCAAACCGCGCATCGACCCGGGCCCCCTGCTTCGCCATGGCGAACGGCTGACTACGTTCTTCTTCAACGAGATCAACCGGGCCCGGCCGCAGGTCCAGTCGCTGCTGCTGCGGGCGATGGCCGAGCGCTCGGTGTCGGCCTTTAACCGCGAATACCGCTTTCCGCATATGACGGTGTTCGCCGACCGCAACAAGGTCGAGAAGGAGGAGACCTTCGAACTGGCCTCGGCCGCCCGCGACCGCTTTATGTTCGAGCTGAACATCGGCACGCCCGCCGATCCCGGCATTCGCGGCGCGCTTGTCTTCGACCCGGCCTTCCACGATACAGACGCCCTGCTCGGGCAGGTCGAGCCGGCCGTCTTGCCATGGGCGCAGTTGAACGACATCGCCGCGATCATCCAGCGCAGCATACAAGCCAGCCAGACCATCCAGCGCTATGTGCTGCAGTTATGGGAGGCCAGCGAGACGCCGCAGCGGTTCGGCATCCGCCTGGACGGTGTCGACATGGAGCGGCTGATTCTTGCCGGCGCCAGCCCGCGCGGCATGAGCTCGCTGCTGCGGGCAGCACGCGTGGTGGCATGGATGTCGGGGCGCACCCACCTGGTACCGGAGGACATTCATGCGGTGCTGCCATCGGCGCTAGCCCATCGCGTGTTCTTCACGCCGGTCTATGAACTGCGCCGGGCGGAACTGTCCGAAGCACTGGTGCAGAAGATCATGGGCACCATTCCCTCGCCCTGACGCGATCGCGCCGTGAGCAGCAGCCCGCACGAATTCCACTATCGGTTGCCCGCCCGGGCGGGCGGATTCCGGCCGGGCTCGCATCGGGGCACCAGCCTGGGCCCCGGGCAGGAATTCACCGCGCATAAGCGACTGCTCGACAACCCCGACCCGCGACGGCTCGACCTGCGCGCAAGCGTGCGCAACCTGCGGCAGGAATGGCTGGTACGCGTGCACCGGCAGCGCGTCAGCGTGCCGGTGCACGCCGTGGTCGACGTGTCGGCCTCGATGCGGTTCGGCGCGCGGGCAAGCAAGCTGGACGTTGCCGCGGATTTTCTCGAAGGGCTGGGGCATAGTGCCTTTCGCGCCGGCGATCCCGTCGGCATGCTGGCATTCGACGCATCGGAGCGTACGGATCTCTTCGTGCCAGCCCGGCACAGCCGTGGCGCCGGCTACGCCATGTCCGCGATGCTGCGGGACTCCGCGAGCGACGGCACCTCGGCACGCCCGGGCGGTGCCGAAGGGCTTGCGCAGGCGGCACAACGGCTGGCGGACCGGCATGGACTGGTTTTCCTGGTCTCGGACTTCCACTGGGCGCTCGAAGCGCTGGACGGCGTTCTCGACATGCTGGCGCAGGCGTATGTGGTGCCGATCATTACCTGGGACCCGGCCGAAACCGAACCGCCGCCAGGCAATGCGCTGCTGGCGGTTCGCGATGCGGAGACCGGCCACCAGCGCACGCTGTGGCTGGGCAAGACACTGCGTGCCCGATGGCGCGACGCGGTGGCGCAGCGGCGCGCCCGGCTCGATGCATTGTTCCTGGCGCGCGGGCTGCGGCCTGTCTATATGCAAGGGTCTTTCGAGGCCGAGGCATTGTCCCGCTATTTCATCGAGGCCGTGGCATGACGCATCGTCGGTTCCACCTGCCCAGGCTCGCTGGCGTGGCTTGCCAGGCAATGATCGCGTTCGCCATGGTTCCTCCCGCCGCGCTGGCGCAGGAAAGCACGGTCGCGGCCACGGCGGTCGTGCAGCAGCCCCGCGCGTTTGGCCATGTGCTTGGCGATGTGGTCACGCAGCGGATACTGCTGCCCGCCGATGGCCGCACGGTCGATCCCGCCGCGCTGCCGCGCCCGGAGCGCGTCAGCGGATGGCTGGAGCGGCGTCCGGTTCAGTGGGAGACCGACGCTGAAGGCCGGCGCTGGATGCGCGTGACCTACCAGATCGTGAACGCGCCGCAATCGCTGACCGCGATCGCGCTGCCCGTCTTGTCGCTGCCTATGACGAGGGGCCCGGCACTGCGTACCGGCGCCCACTTGATCAGCGTCGGCCCGCTGACGCCGCAGGCTGTGCTCGGGAAAGGTGATCTGCTTGAGATGCGCCCCGACCGGCCGGTCCCCATATTGCCGACCGCACAGATCGCGCGGCGGATGGAGTTGTGGCTCGCCGCGCTGTCGGTCACCGTGGCCGCCTGGCTGGGCTGGTGGGCCTGGCGCAACCGGCGCGAATCCCGGCGCCTGCCTTTTGCGCGGGCCTGGCGCCGCATGCGGCAGCTCGATCCCGCCCAGTCCGAAGCCTGGCTATGCCTGCACCAGGCCCTGAATGAGACCGCCGGCACGGTCCTGCGTGCCGCGACGCTCCCCGGGCTGCTGGCGCGGGCACCGCACCTGCAACCCCTGTGCAGGCAACTCCAGCACTTCTATGCCCAGTCGGACCAGCGCTTCTTCTCGGGCGAGGCCGCCGCAGAGTCCTTTCCGTTACGGGCGCTCTGCCGCGACCTGTACCTGGCGGAGAAGCGTGCGCGGCCATGACCTTTCCCTTTGACTTTGTCCACCCCTGGGTGTTGGCCCTGCTGCCGCTGGCCTTGTTGCCGCTGCTGCGCCGGCGCGACGATATGCTGCCGTTCCCCAGCCTGGCCTGGCTGCCACCCGATCGCATCGGCCGCGCCGCCGGCGTGCTGTGGCGCGGGCTTGCGGTGATTGCCATGGCCGGCACCATCGTTGGCCTGGCGAGTCCCGGGCGCTCGGAATCGCTGGTGCCCCGGACCGGGCACGGTGCGGAGATTGTGATCCTGCTGGACCGCAGCGCCAGCATGAATTCGGCGATGGTGGCTGCGGGTGAGCAAGCCGCGCTGCGCACCGACGGGGAGGCCAAAAGCGATGTCGCGCGCGAACTGCTCACGCGCTTTGTCCGGCAGCGCCCGGAGGACCGCTTTGCGTTCATGATGTTCGGCACCGGTCCGTTGCGCGTGCTGCCCTTCACCGAACACAAGCAGGCGATCCAGGCCGGCATCGCGGCCACCCGGATCGGGCGGGGGCTGATGAATACCGATATCGGCCGGGCGGTGCTGGCAGCGATCGCGGAGTTCGACGGCCGCCCCTATTCCGGCAGCCGGATCATCCTGATGGTGTCGGACGGCGGTGCGCAGCTCGATCCGGGCACGCGCAGGCGCATCGAGGCCGGCCTGGCCCGCAACCGCATCGCCCTGTACTGGATCTACCTGCGCACCGGCATCAGTCCGAGCCTGCATGCCAAGGGACCGGACGACGGCTCGTCGCAGGAACTCGCGCTGCATCGATTCTTCCAGAGCCTGGCCACACCTTACCGCGCTTACGAGGCCGAGGATGCCGGCGCCATGGCAGCCGCCATCGCGGAAGTCGGCCGCCAGCAGAACCTCCCGCTGTCGTTCAACGAGCGCGTGCCGCGCAAGGATGGCAGCGCGTATGCCTTTGGCGCGGCGCTCGCCTGCTGCGCCTTGCTGCTCGGATACCGCTTCCTTCAGATGCGGAGCTGGACATGAGGCGGCGCACCGTCCATCTGGCATTCGCCGCGGCCGCGCTGGCCTTCGGCGCGCTCGCGGCCGACCAGGCCTTGCAATTGCGCAAGGCAACACGGATCAATCAGGCCGTGGCCTCGGCGAATGCCGATGCGGTCCCCAGCGACGTCCCCGAGGCCAGGCTGGCGCAGGCCAATGCACTGGCCCACGCCGGCCGGTATGACGCCGCGCTCGAAGCCTACAACAGCCTGATTCAGCGCGGCCCGACCAGTGCCGTCGGCCAGGCGGCGCTTTTCAACCTGGGCAATATGCTGTTGCGCCAGGGACGCGAGACCGCCGCAAACGACGCCTTCCAGGCGCAGGCGCTGGTGGAGCTGGCCAAGCAGCGCTACCGCGATCTGCTGCGCGCCAATCCCGACGACTGGGACGCCCGCTACAACCTCGAACGCGCTTTGCGCCTGGCCCCCGAGGTGCAGGACGTGTTCGGCGCCGAAACCGACGATATGCCCAAGGAGCGGCTGCGCATCAAGGTACCGGGCCTGCCGCCGGGAGACCTGCCTTGAAGCTGCGGACATTGCCTGGCCTGGCATTGGCGCGGGGAAACTGGCCGGTGACGGTGGCGTTGCTGTTCCTGGTGGCGGCAATCTGGATGCCGCCGTTGACCCTGCCGCGCGGCACCGTCCGCTATATGGTCGTCTTCGACGTCACGCAGAGCATGAACGCCGAGGACATGGGCAATCCGGAAGCGCCTGTCGGCCGCCTGGCATACGCGCGCGGCGCCATGCGCGAGGCACTGAAGCACTTGCCCTGCGGCTCGGAGGTCGGGTGGGCCGTCTTTGCCGACTATCGCGCGCTGCCACTGCTGACACCGCTGGAAGTCTGCGCCAACTACGAGGTCTTGCTTTCGTCGCTGGACCGCATCGACAGCCGCATGGCCTGGGTCAACGCGAGCAGCATCACCAAAGGACTGTACTGGACGCTGCGCATGGCGAGCAGCATGGGTGCCGACACCAGCGTGGTCTTCATCACCGATGGCCATGAGTCGCCGCCGCTCCGTCCGTCGGAGCACTCCATGCTGAACGTCACCCCGGGCAAGGCCGGCGGCTGGCTGGTCGGGGTCGGGGGCGACACGCCAGTCCCCATTCCCAAATCCGATCCGGATGGCAACCGCCTCGGCTACTGGCGTGCCGACGAAGTGGTGCAACTCGATGCCGGATCCGGTGCCATGGTGCGGGGGCAGAGCCACGAGCATCTTTCCGCTTTGCAAGAGGCGCATCTGGCATCGCTGGCCCGGCAAGCCGGCCTGGGCTACCGCCGCCTGGCCGCGCCCGAGGCGTTGACCAGCGCGCTGCTCGATGAGCGACTCGCGCAGCGGAAGCCTGTCAGGACCGATCTGCGCTGGATGCCGGGCCTGCTTGCCCTGGTCCTGCTGACCGGGCACTTTTTTCCAGCGGTAGGGCGCTTGTCGCTGCACCGGTTCTCCGGGCGGGGCAAACCAAAGCCTTCGGCCTGATATCCGTCTCCGACCCACGCTGGGGCTGTCGGAGGGGCGCGCCGCTGCGCCGCCCTGCCCTTCGGGTCGGCCAGCGCCCGGCACAGATCACGAGGATTCCAGCCCTCCGGGATACGGGGGGACACGGCCTGACGCCGTGCTGTGCAGCCGGACCGCCGGGAGCACCCGGCGGCATTGGCCTACTCAGCCTTGACATTGGCCACCTTGAGCGCCTCAGCGTAGCGCGCCGCCTCGTTGCTGATTGCCTTTGCGTACTCCCCGCTCGATCCCCCTACCGGCTCGATGCCCGCAATGTGGAATTGCGATATCACCTCCGGCATCCTGACCGCCTCGGCGACGGCGTCGGCCATCTTCTTCACCACGGCGTCGGGCGTTCCGGTCGCAGCCAGCACGCCCACTGTCACCGCATAGTCGTATCCGGGAACGACCTCAGAGATTGCCGGAATCTACGGCGCAAGACTCGATCGGTGCAGCGAATTCGTACCGAGGATCTTGACCTGTCCCGATTTGACGAAACCCGATAGTGAAGGCAGCGCGGCAAATACAACCTGCACCTGATCCCCGATCAAGGCGGGAACGGATTGGCCGGAGCCTCGGAATGGGATGTGTTTTATATCCAGTTTGAGCGCCGCTTTCAGCGCCTCCATCGAGAGCTGGTGGCTGCTGCCGATGCCGGAGGAACCGTAGTTCAGCATGCCCGGTCTGGATTTCGCCAGCGCAAGGAAGGATGCGAGCGAGTCGGCCGGGACACGTGCGTTGACGGCCAGAAATAGCGGAGACCGCGCGGCGAGCGATACGGGAACGAAATCACGCTTGGGTTCATACGCCAGGTTCTTGTAGATCGCCGGATTGATGGACATCATCGACCCATCGGTCACCAGAAATGTGTAGCCGTCGGCAGGACTGGACTTCAGCGCCTGCGCGGCCACTACGCCATTGGCGCCGGGACGATTATCCACGACCACTGGCTTGCCCAGGCGCTGCGTCAGTTGCTGCGACAGGACGCGCGCCACGGTGTCTGGCAACCCGCCGGGCGCATAGGGAACGATAAAGCGGATCGGCTTGGCGGGCCATGGTTCCGCACTGGCCGAGGAAACAGCGGGAACAAGTGCTGCGGCCATGAGGCCGAGGCAGAGCTTGCGTCGTGCAAGACAGGTGTGGGGGCGATTCATGTTTTGTCTCCTGATTAAGACCGATGGTCATGTGGCGACGCTTGCCGATGCCGTTCTGACGACGACATTGGCGGCTGGGCGATGCGGTGCCTTTGTTGGGGGCCTTGTGTTACTGGCCAATCATGCAGTCGCTGCTGGACCTGCCGGGCTTCGATTCGGTGATCGCGCACCATGGGGTCGAGCAGGAAGTGATGCTCGGCTACTCGGACTCGAACAAGGACGGCGGCTTCCTGACCTCGACCTGGGAGCTGTACAAGGCCGAGCTGGCGCTGGTGCAGCTCTTTGAGCAGCGCAAGGTCAAGCTGCGCCTGTTCCACGGCGCGGCGGCACCGTCGGCCGCGGCGGCGGCCCGACCTACGATGCCATTCTGTCGCAGCCGCCGGGCACCGTGAACGGCCAGATCCGCCTCACCGAACAGGGCGAGATCATAAACAGCAAATTCGCCAACGCCGAGATCGGCCGGCGCAACCTGGAAACGGTGGTCGCCGCCACGCTGGAAGCCTCGCTGCTGCCGCAGCAGAACGCACCCAAGGACCTCGAGATGTTCGAGGCGGTGATGCAGCAGCTGTCGGACCGCGCCTTCACGGCCTACCGCGACCTGGTGTGTGAGACCCCGGGCTTCAAGGACTACTTCTTCGCCACCACGCCGATCACCGAGATCGCCGACCTGAACCTGGGTTCGCGCCCGGCCTCGCGCAAGCTGATGGACAAGAAGAACCGCCGCATCGAAGACCTGCGCGCGATCCCATGGGGCTTCTCGTGGGGCCAGTGCCGCCTGCTGCTGCCGGGCTGGTACGGCTTCGGCAGCGCGGTCAAGGTGCTGCTGGACAGCGCGCCCGACGACAAGGCGCGCAAGGCCGCCGTCACCACGCTGCACCGCATGGTCAAGACCTGGCCGTTCCTCTCCACGCTGCTGTCCAATATGGACATGGTGCTGGCCAAGACCGACCTGGCCGTGGCCTCGCGCTACGCGCAGCTGTGCGACGACGCCGCGCTGCGCCGCAACGTGTTCAACCGCATCAGCAAGGAATGGCACCTGACCTGCGAGATGCTGGCGCTGATCACGGGCCATCAGGAACGGCTGGCGGACAACCCGCTGCTGGCGCGCTCGATCAAGAACCGCTTTGCCTACCTGGATCCGCTGAACCACTTGCAGGTTGAGTTGCTCAAGCGCTTCCGCTCGGGCAAGGATGGGGATGATATCCGGGTACGGCGGGGTATCCACCTGACGATCAATGGGGTGGCGGCGGGGTTGCGCAACAGCGGCTGAGGCAACGCGCGGTTAGGCGGATCGCTTGCTAAGCCACGGCTTCGCAGGCAATCGCGAAGGCGTGCTCTTGCATCGCCCGCGCAGATCCTGCCAGAACGCCTGCAGCACCTCCGCCGGCGTGGCAGGCCTTCACGGCCGCCGCACGGTGTAAGCGATGCCGCACAGAATGTGCGCATGTGGTGTGTCAATGTTTCTATAAAGAAACGAGCCGGGTCCAGATTATTAAACGCCGCTGCTCGCTGCGGCTATGCCGGGGGAACGCGGACCCAAGTCGGCATATAGCGAGGAGGCGTTGTGGGCGACAATTTGAAGGTAAGCTTTCTGGTCTTAGCTGCGCTGGCGGCTGTCATTTATGTCTCAGGAAAAGCAATGGGCATGGATTTGAGCATTGCCGACATCGCGAGGCAACTCGTGCAGCTAGGCACTGATCTGCTGCACCGGCTGTTGCTCTAAGCAGGCCCCCCGCTCGGCGGTCAAGCCGCCTAGTCGCGATGGTGCACGAATTCTGAAGCGACCGCGTGCCGAGCATTTGTTGATAGTCACGCGTCACGAAGGACAGCGCCCCGAGACGGGATACCTGATAGCAATCCACAGCGCGCATTCAGCGCGAGGGTCACGTATCGCGCCGCACATCCCAATATGGCGGCGAGCCGAAGCGTTCGATCAGGAAATCCACGAACGCGCGCACCTTCCTCGATGTGCGGCGGTTCGGCAGATACACTGCTTGAATCGCCCCGCCTGTGCCGCCGAGGTCCGCCTCCCATTCCGGCAGCACCACCTGCAGGCGCCCCGCCTCGATATCGGCTCCGACCAGCCAGCTCGGCATCAGGATCAGCCCCATGCCGCCGATCGCCGCTTCCCGCAGCACCTCGGAGCTGTTTGCGCGCAAGCTGCCGCCGACCCGCAGAGCCTCCTCCGAGCGCCCGACGAAATGCCAGATGCTGCCGCCCTGCGTGTACGAAAACGTCAGGCAGTTGTGCCCGGCCAAGTCCGCAGGCGACTGCGGCACGCCCCGCTCGCTCAGATAATCCGGACTCGCGCAAACCAGGCGCCAATGCGGGCCACCAACGAGCTGATCGCCGAAGTGGACCAGCAAGACGTGAGGCGCACCGCGTGCCACGCCTATAGATTCACTTGCCGGACCGCTTACTCAGCAGCGACGACTGTCGAATGGAGGACAACCAATAGTCATTGCCATCTTCGCCTCCCCTCCATGGTACGACGGCGCCCGATGTGTATTCAGTTGGCAAACAGTGTCTTGAAATGAGTTGGCCTACGTCCAACACAATACTTGACAGATTCTCGCCCCGCGGATCTCGAAAGGCGCCAGAATTCCAAAAAAGCCCTTGTTTTTCAACACGTTACGAATTGACTGCAGCGTCCTCCCGGGGCATGGCACGGCCCGTGCTCTATACCCTTCGAGCGCAACATCGTGCTCCCCCAACCGAACCCCAGGAGACTCACCATGCAATCGACCCTCATGATCAAGGATCTGCCGCTCGACAAGAAACTCGACGGCAAGACCATGTCCGCTGTGCGCGGCGGCAGCGCCTTCTCTGTTGTCGGCGGCAACTTTCAGAACGTCATCGGCGGCGGCGGCTTTGCCAGCCCGACCATCGGCGTGCAGGTCGGGCCGATCGTGAACACGATCGACGCGAGCTCGCACATCAAGCTGGAGATGCCCACGCTGAATAACTTTGGCGGCACCCAGCTGGCCGCACTGTAACGCTGCATGCGGAAGTCCCGCCGAGGCGGGACTCCCCTCAACCGAACCCCCAAGGAGACTTACCATGCAATCGACCCTCATGATCAAGGATCTGCCGCTCGACAAGAAACTCGACGGCAAGACCATGTCCGCTGTGCGCGGCGGCCACGCCGTCTCTGTTGTCGGCGGCAACTATCAAAACGTCATCGGCGGCGGCGGCTTTGCCAGCCCGACCACCGGCGTGCAGGTCGGGCCGACCGTGAACACGATCGACTCGAGCTTGCACCTCAAGCTGGAGATGCCCACGCTGAATAACTTTGGCGGCACCCAGATGGCCGCACTGTAACGGGATCGAGATGCGTCGCGCCCGCTTCAACGGGTGGCGACGCATCTCGGAGTCCGCAGCGGAAGATATCACCTACGCTATCTTCCACTGACTTTTGTGGCCAAGTCTTTGAACGGTTCGTCGTGGTGGTCCCTAGGGTGTGGTGCCCCAGGCACGATAATCCCGGAGACTTGGATTGCATAACCCGCCCTATTCTGGGCGGGTTTTTTTTCTTCATCGGACTTTGGGGCCGCGCTTCGGTCATGACGAGCCTGGTGCAATCAGCCAAGCTCAACGGGCACGAGCCGCCTGCCCACACCTGAACAGCATCGACGAGCTGATTCCAACTCGCTGCGTGCTGAGCGCGCCCTCTCTCTCACAAACGTCGATCGACCGGCAAGTTGAGGCGAAACGCTTAGCGGCGCTATCGTCGTCTCTCTCTGCACCACAAGCTGACCCGCCGAGGCCCAGTGTCATTTGCTGCAAGTCGGCTTGGCTCAACGCAGTCAGCTCCGCGTAGCGTTTCACGGCAGCACTACCTCTCTCTGATGGGCGAAGCCATCAACGCGCCCAGGCTCCGGCAGAGGTATTGCACGCACATCGCCTCTTCCAGGTTGGCGAACCACTCGGCCTCTGCCGGCACAAGTTGCTCGAATTCGGCGGGGCTGTGCCAGAACACAATTTGACAACGCGGTGTCCGGAGCGACTGTCGCGTAGAGACCGCCAATGGGTCGCTGACATCGTCGCCTTCCTTGCCCACCCATCGACGGGCAACCTCCGCCCGATAGTGCAGGCACAGAGCGGCAACTGTATTCCTTCAGCAAACAGTGTCGGGAAATGAGTTGGCCTATACCCAACACCATACCTGACAAATTTTCGCCTGACGGTATCGGAAAACGCCAATATTTCCATGAAAAACCTTTGTTTTTCAATGCGTTACGAATCTTAATGCCGCGCCCTCCCGCTACATGGCACGGCCCATGCTCTATACCCTTCGAGCGCAACAACGTGCTCCCCCAACCAAACCCCCAAGGAGACTCACCATGCAATCGACCCTCATGATCAAGGATCTGCCGCTCGACAAGAAACTCGACGGCAAGACCATGTCCGCTGTGCGCGGCGGCAGCGCCTTCTCTGTTGTCGGCGGCAACTATCAGAACGTCGTCGGCGGCGGCGGCTTTGCCAGCCCGACCATTGGCGTGCAGGTCGGGGCGATCGTGAACACGATCGACGCGAGCTCGCACCTCAAGCTGGAGATGCCCACGCTGAATAACTTTGGCGGCACCCAGCTGGCCGCACTGTAACGCTGCATGCGGAAGTCCCGCCGAGGCGGGACTCCCCTCAACCGAACCCCCAAGGAGACTCACCATGCAATCGACCCTCATGATCAAGGATCTGCCGCTCGACAAGAAACTTGACGGCAAGACCATGTCCGCTGTGCGCGGCGGCCACGCCGTCTCTGTTGTCGGCGGCAACTATCAAAACGTCATCGGCGGCGGCGGCTTTGCCAGCCCGACCACCGGCGTGCAGGTCGGGCCGACCGTGAACACGATCGACGCGAGCTCGCACCTCAAGCTGGAGATGCCCACGCTGAATAACTTTGGCGGCACCCAGCTGGTCGCACTGTAACGCTGCATGCGGAAGTCCCGCCGAGGCGGGACTTCCCTCAACCGAACCCCAAGGAGACTTACCATGCAATCGACCCTCATGATCAAGGATCTGCCGCTCGACAAGGAACTGGACGGCAAGACCATGTCCGCTGTGCGCGGCGGCCACGCCGTCTCCGTTGTCGACGGCAACTATCAAAACGTCATCGGCGGCGGCGGCTTTGCCAGCCCGACCACCGGCGTGCAGGTCGGGGCGACCGTGAATACGATCGACGCGAGCTCGCACCTCAAGCTGGAGATGCCCACGCTGAATAACTTTGGCGGCACCCAGCTGGCCGCACTGTAACGCTGCATGCGGAAGTCCCGCCGAGGCGGGACTTCCCTCAACCGAACCCCAAGGAGACTTACCATGCAATCGACCCTCATGATCAAGGATCTGCCGCTCGACAAGGAACTGGACGGCAAGACCATGTCCGCTGTGCGCGGCGGCCACGCCGTCTCTGTTGTCGACGGCAACTATCAAAACGTCATCGGCGGCGGCGGCTTTGCCAGCCCGACCACCGGCGTGCAGGTCGGGGCGACCGTGAATACGATCGACGCGAGCTCGCACATCAAGCTGGAGATGCCCACGCTGAATAACTTTGGCGGCACCCAGCTGGCCGCACTGTAACGCTGCATGCGGAAGTCCCGCCGAGGCGGGACTCCCCTCAACCGATCCCCCAAGGAGACTTACCATGCAATCGACCCTCATGATCAAGGATCTGCCGCTCGACAAGGAACTCGACGGCAAGACCATGTCCGCTGTGCGCGGCGGCAGCGCCTTCTCTGTTGTCGGCGGCAACTATCAAAACGTCATCGGCGGCGGCGGCTTTGCCAGCCCGACCACCGGCGTGCAGGTCGGGCCGACCGTGAACACGATCGACGCGAGTTCGCACATCAAGCTGGAGATGCCCACGTTGAATAACTTTGGCGGCACCCAGCTGGTCGCACTGTAAGGAATCGAGATGCGTCGCCCCCGCGTCAACGGGTGGCGACGCACCTCGGAGTCCGCAGCGGAAGACACCGCCTACGCTATCTTCCACTGCATTCTCCGGCCAAGTCTGAACGGCTCGTCGTGGTAGTCCCCAGGGCTGGTGCCCTAGGGACCACGGCGACTTGGATTGCATAACCCGCCCTATTCTGGGCGGGTTTTTTCTTCATCTGACTTTTGGGGCCGCGCTTCAAGGTCGGATCTGTTTCTGCATGCCAAAGCGCATGCCTCGATGGTGGAAGCGGAATTGCGCGACGCGATCTTCGTCCCCTTGCGGCGGTCTTCCGTTCTTCCTCCTGCACGACCTGCCTGCCGACGCTCTGTAAAAGATAGGCACGTCGGCAGAGGCGCATGAACAGCCGAGTGCACTTTCGTCCTCGCCCGTGCCGCTAGCAAACCTAGGGTTTTCCACCTCCTTTTTTCCGCAGGCGCAAGCTTGCACGCGCGACCACCGTGCCCTACATTACGTCAATGTATTTACGTATTAGATTCGGTAGATGCGATGCCTCTCCTTCGATTGCAAACGGTGATAACCTGAAAAAAGGAAATATGATGCGTAATTTACAAAATGCCGCCCAGACCAAGAGCGACCGCGGCATCGGCGCAGCTAGCTGGCGCTCGTTGCGCCGCACCCTTGTCGGTGCGGCCGCCATCCTGACCCTTGCGGCCGTCAGCAGCCCTTTGCGGGCGCAGCCGCCACCCTGGCCGACCAAGCCGGTGCGCCTGGTCGTCGGTTTCTCCCCCGGCGGCGGCACCGACGTGATGGCCCGGGTCGTCGCGCAAGGCTTGACCGAGGCGCTGGGCACGACCGTCATCGTCGACAACAAACCCGGCGCCAGCGGCAATATGGCTGCCGGTGAGGTGGTCAGGGCCGCTCCCGACGGCTACACGCTGATGGTGGCCCCGACCTCGGTCGAGACCGCCAATCCGTCGCTTTTCAAGGCCAACTTCCACCCCGCCAGGGACCTGACGCCGGTGGGCAGCATCGGCGTTACCGCCATGTACGTGGTGGCCAGGCCGGGCCTCACGGTCAAGAACGCCAGGGAACTGGTGGACTTCGCCAAAGCCAACCCGGGCAAGCTGTCCTACGCCTCGTCGGGCGCGGGCACGCCTCCGCACCTGGCGGCTGAGCTCTTCAAGATGCGCACGGGCATCCTCGCCACCCACATCCCCTACCGCGGCTCGGCCCCGGCCCTGCAGGACGTGATGGCCAGCCAGGCTGATTTCGTCTTCGACCCCGGCATCGCCTTCCAGCACATCCGCGCGGGCAAGGTGAAGCTGCTGGGCGTGGCCAGTGCGAAGCGTTCGCCCTTCTTCCCGGAAGTGCCGACACTGGCCGAACAAGGCATCCAGGGGGCCGAGCTCGACATCTGGTTCGGCGTGTGGGCGCCGAACGGCACGCCGCCGGAAGTCCTGGCCCGGCTCAACCGCGAATTGGCAAAGGTGCTGGCGCTACCGGCGCTCAGGCAGCGCTTTGCCGACCTCGGCGCGGAGCCGGCTGCGCTGGACCAGGCCGCCTTCCGCAAGCTCCTCGGCGAAGAAGCACGCTTGCTGACGACACTGATCAGGAGCCAGAAGATCGCCGTCGACTGACCAGCCGGCAGCACAAGCACCGCCGCCGAAACGTTGTCCTCGTCAAGTGTGAGGGTCACATCGGCACGGTAACGCGAAACAGGCCGCCTCAAATCCAAAGCTCCATTTGCCACCCGCCATGCAGAACGACACACCTACCCGATCGACCGAAGTCCTCTGGACTCCTGGCCCGGAACAACTTCAGTCGAGCCGTCTCGTGCAGTACCAGCGCTGGCTCGCACAGGAACAAGGGTTCATCAGCCGCGATTACGCCGAGTTGTGGCGCTGGTCGATCGAGGACGTCGAGCGGTTCTGGCAATCGATCTGGAGCTTCTTCGACGTGCAGGCCGACGGGAGCCGTGAGCCGGCGTTGGGCCGCCGCACCATGCCGGGGGCGGAATGGTTCCCCAATGCCCGGCTGAATTTTGCCGAGCATGTCTTCCGTAATGCCACGCCGGAACAGCCGGCGGTCATCGCCCGCAGCGAAGACCTGCCATTGCAACGCATCTCGTGGGCGGAACTGGAGCAATCGACCGCCGCACTCGCGGCCACCTTGCGCGGTTGGGGTGTCCAGCCCGGTGACCGGGTCGCAAGCTACATGCCGAACCGTCCCGAGACCCTGATCGCCTTCCTGGCCTGCGCCAGTATCGGTGCCGTCTGGTCGAGTTGTGCGCCGGACATGGGCGCTTCGGTGGTGCTGGACCGCCTGCGCCAGATCGAGCCCAAGGTGCTCTTCGCCATCGACAGCTACAGCTACAACGGCAAGCAGCACGACAGATCCGGGGTGGTCGACGAGTTGTTGACCGAGTTGCCCAGTGTCCGGCATGTCGTGCAGGTGCCAGGCCCGCTCGGGCATGAGCGGGCAGTCGGCTGGCGCGACCTCGTTCACTGGGAGTCCGTCGTTGCCACCGATGCCGCTCCTCGTTATGAGCGTCTTTCCTTCAGTCACCCTCTGTGGATCCTGTACTCGTCGGGAACCACGGGGTTACCAAAGGCAATGGTGCATGGTCACGGCGGCATTCTGCTGACGCATCTCAAGGAAATGGGTCTGCAAAATGACCTCCGGCCTGGTGACCGCTTGCTCTTCCTGGGAAGTACGGGCTGGACCGTCTGGAACCTGCTGGTGGGTGCCCTGGTCACCGGCGCCTCGATCGTCCTCTATGACGGACACCCGTCCTGGCCAGATGACAACGCGTTATGGCGTTTCATGGACGAGCAAGAGGTGGCCGTATTTGGCACGGGTGCAGCGGTACTCCTCGGCCATAAGAAGAACGGCTTGCGGCCACGAGACTTTGCACCGCTCAAGAAGTTGCGCACTATTCTTTCGACCGGATCGCCATTGCCGATCGATGCATTTGAGTGGGTCTATCGGGACGTGAAGCCCGATGTCTGGCTCGCATCGGTCAGTGGCGGCACCGACGTCGCTTCCTGCTTCGTGGGATGTGCCCCGACGCTGCCGGTGCACGCGGGTGAAATCCAGTGCCCTGAACTGGGCGTCGCGGCCTATGCATTCAATGAGGCGGGACAAGCGGTTGTCGATGAGGTGGGCGAACTCGTGATCACCCAGCCGATGCCTTCCATGCCGCTTTATTTCTGGAACGACCCCGACGGAAGCCGTTATCGCGATAGCTACTTCGACATGTACCCGGGCGTGTGGCGCCAGGGCGATTGGATCCGCTTCACTTCCTACGGCAGTTCAGTCATTTACGGCCGCTCGGACAGCACCATCAATCGCTTCGGCATCCGCATCGGGACCGCTGAAATCTACCGCGTGGTCGAAGAGCTGGATGCGGTACGCGACAGCCTCGTGATCGACCTGGAGTACCTTGGGCGCCCTTCCTTCATGCCGCTGTTCGTGGTACTGCAGCCCGGGGTCGAACTTGACGAGGCGCTGAGCGAACGCATCAGGCAGCAGATCCGCATCACGGCTTCGGGCCGGCATGTGCCGGACGCGATTGTCCAGGTAAGCGAGATTCCGAGAACCCTCAGCGGGAAGAAAATGGAAGTCCCCGTGCGCAAGCTGCTACTGGGTGCCGATCCAGCCAAGGTCGCCAACCCGGACACCATGCAAAATCCGCGCAGCCTGGATTTCTTTATCGAGTACGCGAAGACGCTCCCTGCCTGAACCGCTGCCGCCCCGATGGCGGCGCCGTCTGGCCGTCATCGGAGTGCGTGCCGCGCCGCCGCGATGAACGGCTCGATGAAAGGGCTTTCCAGGTCGCGGCGCCGGCAAACGGCCACCTCGAACCCTTCTGTGACCTCCTTGAATTTCCGGAACACGACACCCGGAGGCCGGCCGACTTCCGCGCACGCCGGCACGATCGCATACCCTTCGCCTGCGAGCACCAGCGCCAGTGCTGCGTGAACCGTCTCCACCCGTTCGACGATTTGCATGGTTACCTGATGGCGCCGCAGCAGAGCGGCAACCATCGAAGTATCTGTGCCCTCTTTCAGTGTGGGCAGCGCAATCAGTCTCTGCCCCTGCAGCCGTGCCACCGGTACCGACGAAAGCCGTGCGAGCGGTGCACGTGCAGGCAAGGCCAGCCGCAGCGGTTGCATGCCCACGATCGTCGTGGACAGGTCCGGCCGCTGAATCGGTGGCATGCACAAACCAAACGTTACCTTGTGGTCGACGATTTGCGCTTCATACGTCGACGTGCTCATCTCGACGAACTGCAGTTCGACGTCCGGGAGTGTGCGGCGCAACTGCGGCACAAGCTTCGGCAGTACAGCGTAGCCGAGCGAAAACATGTAGCCCACGGAAAGCCGCCCGCGCCGCCCGGACGCAACCGCGCGTGCCGCCTCGAACCCCTCGTGAGCCAACGCCAGGGCTTCGCGCGCGCGCGCGAAGAGCGCGCTCCCCGCGTCTGTCAGTCGCATCCCGGTGGATTCGCGCACAAAGAGCGCCGTGCCGAGTTGCGCCTCGAGGTTGCGAATCTGGACGGACAGCGGCGGTTGCGCCATATGCAGGCGCTCGGCGGCCTTGCCCACGCTGTGGGCCTCCGCCACAGCAACGAAATAACGCAGGCTCTTAAGGTCCATGGGTCATACGATTCCAATATGGCCTGATTGTGAACGAGTATTGGACCGGGTGGGGAGGTGCGTGTCAACTATGGTTCGTTGCCGGTCACTTGAGCCGGAATCTCCCAGGGTGTTTCCGATGAATGAGGAACTTTGCTTTTTGCCTGCGGTGCGGCTTCGCGAAGCGATAATTGCCCGCGAGGTTTCCCCGGTCGAAGTGACGCGTGCCGTGCTGGACCGTGCCACCCGGCTTCAATCGACACTCAACTGCTTCATCACGCTTTGCCCGGACGAGGCCATGCGCGAGGCACGCGCCGCAGAGCAAGCAATCATGCGCGGCGAGCCTGCAGGATTGCTGCAGGGCATTCCTTACGCCTGCAAGGACCTGGTGAACACGCGGGGCGTGCGTACAACCTTCGGCTCGCTGCTGTTCGCGGACAACGTTCCGACCGAGGATGCGGTTGCCATCGCCCGACTACGCCGCGAGGGCGCCATCCTCATCGGGAAAACGACCACCTCGGAGTTTGGGGCGAAGTGCCTTACCGATGCACCGCTGTTTGGACGCACGCGCAACGCCTGGGACCCTGACCGCACCAGCGGTGGTTCCAGTGGCGGCGCGGCGGTGGCGGTAGCGGCTGGCCTCGCCCCGATCGGCATTGCAACGGACGGCGGCGGTTCCACCCGCATTCCGGCGGCCTGCAATGGTGTCGTAGGGCTGAAGCAAAGCATCGGCCTGGTTCCGCATTCTCAGGTGGAGGATGCCTTCGGCAACCTCACCTACGTCACCCCGATCTCGCGCACGGTGGCCGACACTGCCTTGATGCTGCAGGCAATGTCCGGCGAAGACGAGTCGGACCCATGGTCCGCCGGCGTGCGCGCCACCGATTACCTCGGTGCAATGGGCTCTGTCACTGACCTGCGGCACAAGCGGATCCTGTTCGCAAGCGCGCCGCCAGGCCGACCGCTCGCGGCGGATGTGGCCGCGTGCTTCGGGTCTGCGCTGGCGCGGTTGCAGGACCTGGGTGCGGGGCTCGAAGAAATGCCTGGCTCGGGCTTCAACATCGAGCCACTCTGGCGCACCATCAACCACACGGTATGGCGAGCGCGCTTCGGTCAGATGGCCCGGGAGCAGCCTGACCGGCTCAGCCCTTCGTTGTTGCAACAGCTGGCCCTTGCCAATGACTACAGCGCGGTTGACTACCAGCGGGCCAACTTCGAACGCACCCGGCTGTTCCGGCACGTGCAGGGGCTGCTGCGTGACCACGACTTCATCGCCGTTCCCACCATTGCGCGCACCGCGCTGCCGATTGACCAGGATCTGTTCGGGCAGATAGAGATCGACGGCCGGCTGTACGACGAGGTGCGATCCAACTGGTTCCCCTGGACCATGCCGTTCAACCTGACCGGCCACCCCGCCATCACCCTGCCCTGCGGTTTTGGCCGTGACGGACTGCCCATCGGGTTGCAGTTGGTGGGCCGTCTGCGCGGGGAGTCCGACCTTCTCGGCGCGGCTGCGCTGTTCGAGGCTTCCCAGGATCTCTTGTCCCGCTGGCCAGATGTGGAGGTGCCAAGATGAAATCGATACGCCATTTGCTTGCGGTTGTCTCGGTGGCCGCCCTGACCGCCGTGGCAGCGAGCCCGGCCTGCGCGCAAGCCTCTGCAGCGAACGCAACGCCCTTGCGGCTTGTTGTCGGCTTCCCGCCCGGGGGGGCGCTGGACACCCTCGCGCGCGCGCTGGCCGACCAACTGCGCCTGGCAGGCATGGGCACGGTGATCGTGGAAAACAGGCCGGGCGCATCGACGCGCATCTCCATCGACGCCGTGAAACGGTCGCAGCCGGACGGCCGGACTGTGCTGCTTTCATCGAATGCGCCGTTAGTCATCTTCCCGATGACCTACCGACGGCTTGACTATGACGTCGATCGCGACTTCATTGCCGTGGCCCAGCTTGCGGAAGTCCCCACGGTGATATCGGCGGGCACGGATCGCCCCTACAAGACGCTGCAGGAATATGTGAGCTGGGTCCGTGCGAACCCTGCGCAGGGCAGTATCGGCCTCACCTCGCTGGGCGGGGCGCTGCATTTCGCCATCCTCGGCATGGGGCGGACGGTAGGCGTACCGCTCAGGCCGGTGGCCTATAAAGGCGGCGCGCCGCTCGTGACGGACCTCGTGGGCGGGCACGTCCCCTTAGCCACCGACGCCCTTGCCAGCCAACTGGAGCTTTATCGCGCAGGAAAGATTCGCATCCTGGCCGTGTCTGGCCCCCATCGAAACGCGGCCCTCCCCGATGTGCCGACCGTGCGCGAGGCTGGCATCGACGCATTCGATCACGCGAATGCGTCGTACAGCGCCTTTGTGCCTGCGGGGACGCCGCCGGAGGTGGTGCAACGGCTGGAGCGCGCGTTCGTTGCCGCCATGCAGAAACCGCAGATGAAGGCCTTGTTGTCGCGAGTCGGCCTGGAAGCGACTGGTCTGCCTGGCGCGACCGTGACACGCAAGCTGCACGCCGAGCGCGAGTTCTGGCGTCCGCTCGTCCAGGCATCGGGATTCCGCAACGAGGACTGAACAGGCGTTGAGCAGACCACAAATAGAAACGGCAAGGAGACAAAGGCATGAAAATCGACACCGGGCAGCTTTCTTCCCCCGCAATGCCCGAGGGCATGGATCCGGTCGAGTGGCAGCTGCGCTGCGACCTCGCCGCGTGCTATCAGCTCACCGACCTTTATGGCATGTCCGACCTCGCGTCGACGCACATCTCGGTCCTGCTGCCCGGGCCCGACCACCATTTCCTGGTCAACCCGCTGGGCACGCTTTTCGACGAGATGACGGCTTCGGCCCTGCTCAAGGTTGACCTGGCCGGCCGCGTCGTGGAGGGCGATCCGTCGCTGCTCAACCCCGCCGGCTTTATCATCCACAGCGCCATTCACATGGCGCAGTCCGATCTGCAATGCGTCATGCACAGCCACACGCGCGCCAACAACGCGGTCGCGATGCAGGCCATGGGGCTGCGGCCCCTGAGCCAGAAGGCATGCGTCATGCTGGACTTTCTCGGCTACCACGACTACGAGGGCGCGGCGCTCGATGAGGACGAACGGCAGCGACTGGTGCGCGACCTCGGCCCGGAAGGTCGGGTTCTGATCCTGCGCAACCACGGTGCGCTCACGGTTGGCCGCAGTGTGGGAGAGGCGTTCTGCTGGATGCTGCGCCTGGAGACGGCGTGTCAGTACCAGATCGATGGCCAGGCCGCTGGCGTGCCCCTTAACGCATTGTCCGAGGCCACCATCCGGCATACCCGCGCCCAGGGGCGCAAGATGCTCGGTCCTGGCGGCTTCCTGGAGGTTGGCAAGGTGGAATGGCCTGGCCTCTTGCGCAAGCTCGAGCGGGAGCGAGGCACCTCGTACCGCACCTGAGAGACTGCCCTCGCGGCTGCAGCCTGCGGTCTAGAAGATCGAGAAGGTAATCGACTTCGCCACCGCATCACGGATATGCTGGATGCGCTCGCGGTTGAGCTGCTCCGCCGCAGCGCCATCGCCGCGACTGATGGCATCCAGCAACTTCTCGTGTTCCTCGATCGCGGCTTCCATGCGGCCCGGCAGCATGGCGGTTCGATTGCCCATCAGGCGCAACTGGTTCTCGATGGCGAGGACGTACTCAGCCAGCGTGTCGCTGCGGCAGCATTCGACGAGCGCACGGCGAAACGCCAGCGCGTGGTCGAGATAGCCGGCGACATCGCCCTTCTTCGCGCAGGCACTCAGTTGCTGGAACAACTTCTTCAGCTTCTGCAGGTGCACGGCATCCATATGCCGCGTCGCCAGACGTGCCACCAGACCCTCGAGCACCTCGCGGATGTCCAGGAGCTCAAGCACATCTTCCGGCGTCAGCTGCCTCACCGTGACACCGACGAAAGGCGTCCGGCTGACGAGCCGCTCGGTCTCGAGCTGGCGGATAGCCTCCCGGATCGGTGTGCGGCTCACTTCGAATTCCGCCGCAAGATCCTGCTCTGTCAGTTTTGCGCCTGGCCGCAAGTCTCCGCGCAGGATGGCGGAGCGAATCCGCTCGCAGACCTGCTCCACGGACAGCGGCTGTGGATCCCGTTTTCGCAATGCGCTCGATTTTGCTGTGCTCATTCCGGCAGTATACAGAAGATGCGACGGGCTTCAACGGACAGGCAGGTACTCGGCCATCACGACCAGCACCTGCGGCAGGAGGAAGTAAAAAAACCTGTGGACCGGCGCTGCAGGCGCCCGCGCCTCACGAGCGAGCGCGGCAGCGCCGACAACAATCATGACATCACTCCAGGCGGGCGCCGGACGCCTTGACGACGGCTGCCCACCGCCCCATTTCGCCGCGCAGGAAGGTCCTGAATTCCGCCGCGGTGCTGCTGCGGGGGCGCCCGCCCAGGGCGACGATCCGTTGGGACAGTTCGGGAGACTGGACGATCCTGGCGAGCTCTGCGCTAACCCTGTCCACGACAGGTTTCGGGGTGCCGGCGGGCGCCAGCAGACCCACCCACGGGACCACGTCGAAGTCTTCCATGCCCAGGCCGCTCTCAGCGACTGTCGGTACGGACGGCAGCACCGTCAGGCGCCCCCGGGAACTCACCGCAATCGCACGCACCTTGCCGCTGGCGAGGTAGGGCTGCGCGCCCGCAAAGGCATCGAAGGCAACCTGCACCTCCCCTGCGGCAAGGTCGGTCAGCGCCTTGGCGGAACCGGCATAGGGAACGTGCGTCATTCCCATGCCGGTTCGCCGCAGCAGCTCCGACATCGCAAGATGGGACACCGAGCCGTTGCCGGGGGAGGAATAGTTGACCTTCCCCGCGTTCGCCTTCGCGTAGGCAATCAGCTCCTTCAGAGAGTGAATGGGGAGCGCGCTATTGACCATCAGCAGGAGCGGCGCATCGTAGACCAGGCCGATCGGCTCGAAATCCCTGGCCGTGTCGTAACGCAGGTTCCGATACAGCGAAGGATTGCCAGCCAGGGCCGCCGAGGCCGACAGCGTCATCACGCTGCCGTCGGCGGGCATCCGCGCAACCGCTGCCAGAGCCAGGCTGCCGGACTGCCCCGGCATATTCTCCACGATCAGCAGGCGCCCGATCGCCGGACCGAGGCGGTCGGCCAGGATCCGGGCGACCACGTCGACAGACTGGCCCGAGGGGTAACCCACAATCAATTTACCCGTTTCCTTCTGCGCGAAGGCTGCGCCGCTGAAAAACAGAACAGCAACAACAGCCAGGTGGAAGACGCGTCGGACGATTGCCATGGTTGGTCTCCTTGCTGCTTGATTTGTGCCGCGGGCAGCTTATGCGCCGAGCATCTTGATGATGGAGGAAAAGTCGAGCCGCCCCCGCCCGGCGGCGCAGTGCATCGCGTAGACCGAGGCGGCCGCCGCGCCCAGCAATGCCGGCGACTGGCTGGCAACCGCAGCCTGTTCCGCCAGCCGCAAGTCCTTCAACATCAGCTCGGAAGCGAAGCCACCTTCGTACCCACGATTGGCCGGAGCGGACGCCACCAGGCCGGGCTCAGGCGCATAGCTCGTGAGCGCCCAGCATTGGCCGGAAGACGTCGAGGCAATCTCGTGGAACCTGCGTGGATCCAGCCCCAGTCGCTTGGCCAGATGCAGGGCCTCGGAGACGGCCACCATGGAAATGCCTGCCAGCATGTTGTTGCAGATCTTCGCCGCCTGGCCGGCGCCCGCCGCGCCTGCATGGAAGATGTTCTTGCCCATCGCGCGCAGCAGTTCCAGGGCACGCGCGAAGGCTGAGTCAGTGCCTCCGACCATGAACGTGAGCGTCCCCGCCGCCGCGCCGCTTACGCCGCCGGAAACGGGAGCGTCAAGCGTGGCCAGCCCCTTCTTCTGCAGCGTTTCGTGGAAGACAGCGCAGGACGCGACATCGATCGTCGAGCAATCGATCACCAGCGCGCCAGGCGCGAGCGGCAAAGTGTCTGCCGTGAGCACGTCCAGCACGTGCCGCCCGCTCGGCAGCATGGTGATGACGACCTCCGCCCCGGATACCGTTTCCCCGACCGAAGCCCGCGGCCCGAGGCCCGCATCCAAGGCGCGCGCCATTGAGCTCGCGTTGAGATCGAAGCAGCGAACCTCATGCCCTGCCTCCTTCAGTCGGCACGCCATGGGAAATCCCATATTGCCCAACCCGATGAAACCGATCGCAGCCATTCCTGTCTCCTCGTAACGAGCGTCTTAGTTCATGTTGAAGATCACGGTCTTCTTGTGCGTGAAGTGGTCCAGCATTGCCTCCAGCGACGCCTCGCGGCCAAGACCGGATTGCTTAACGCCCCCGTAGGACAAGCCAGGCTGGACCACGATGTTCTGGTTCACCTGCACGAAGCCAGCCTGCAGGCGCCGGGTGGCATCCAGCGCGATTTTCAGGCTCTGCGTCCAGATGGTTGCAGCCAGTCCATAGTCGCTGTCGTTGGCTTGCGCCACGGCTTCTTCGTAACTTGAGAAGCGGATCACGCACGTCACGGGACCGAAGATTTCTTCGCGCGCCAGCCGGGACGCGTTGTCCAGACCGGTAAAGATGACCGGCCTGACGAACAGACCGTTCCGAAGCGTCTCGTCTGCCGGCAATTGGGAGCATTCGTGCGCCCGGGCATGAGGCTCGGCCCGGCCGCTTTCGATGTAGCCGAGAATCTTGTCGAGCTGGGCGCGCGAGATAACCGTGCCGATATCCGTCGCTTCATCCAGCGGGTCACCCATTTTCAGCGCGTCAACCCGCGCCTTGAGCAAGGCGACAAATTCTTCGTGCACCTTCTCGTGCACGAAAATGCGGCTGGCCGCCGTGCAGCTCTGTCCCTGCCGGGTGAAGCGCATGCCGCTCACCGCGCCGGCGACGGCCTTCTCGATATCGGCGTCGTCCATCACGATCATCGGACTCTTGCCGCCAAGTTCCAGCGTGACGGGGATAAGCTTCTCTCCGGCCGTGCGCGCCACGATCCTTCCGGTTTCGACGGAGCCTGTGAACGTCACCTTGCCGACGGCGGGGTGGGCGACCAGGGGCGCGCCGCATTCGGGGCCGAAGCCCGAGACGATGTTCAGCACCCCGGCGGGCAGCGCCTGGTTGAGGATCTGGCAGAGCCGCAAGACCGCCAGCGGCGCCTCTTCGGCCGATTTCACCACGACCGTGTTGCCGGCCACCAGCGCCGGGGCGATCTTCAGCGCCATCAGCATCATGGGGGCATTCCACGGAATGATGACGCCCACCACCCCGATCGGTTCGCGCTGCGTGAGTGTCAGCATGTCCGGGCTGAACGGCACGGTTTCGCCCTTGAGTTCCGAAGCCAGGCCGCCGTAGAACTGCAAGGCGTCGGCAACGACAGAGGCTTCGACCCGGCTCTCGGTGCGCAGTGCCTTGCCGGTCTCCAGAGCCACCAGCCGGCCCAGCTCCTCCACGTGCTCGGCAATCAGGCGCGAGCAGTCGGCGAGCAGCGCGCCACGCTTGCGCGCCGGCATCGCAGCCCACGCGGGCTGCGCCCGGGCCGCCGCACTTGCTGCGCGTTCGACGTCGCTTGCGTCGCTTTCAGCCGCATGCCCGATCTCGCGTCCGGTTGCAGGGTTGACTACCGGGAAAGTGTTTCCCGAACGGGCCTTCACCAGGTCGCCACCGATCAGGTTGTAGCCGCTTATCGCGCGAGCCAGACGGTGCGGATCGATGTCCGCCGTGAGCTTGTTCTGAGTCATCATCGGCCTCCTTTCACTTGGCGACGGGCGCCACAGCCGGCCAGCGCTTCTTTACCTTGATCACGCGGGCGCTGCCCCGGCGCACAAACCGGCGTGTGTCGTCCGTGGCCGCCTGGTAGTCCCAGGTGGGCTGATTGCCCTCGGGCAGCGAGTTGATGAACTTGCGGCGCGCCTGGCTGGCAAGCACCTGCTGCGTGATGGCAGCGGGATCCCAGCGGGAGAGCACGCATGCCTTAAGCTCGGCAAGCACCTGCGGCTGCTCTTGCGCGATGTTCACCAGCTCGTTCGGGTCGGCCTCCATGTCGAAAAGCAGGTCTGGATGGCCATGGGTGTACACGTACTTGTACCGGCCACGCCGCAGCATGCAGCATGGACCAGTGACGCCCTCGGCGGTGTACTCGACGAACGCTTCCGCCTCGCCGCTTTCATCGCCCGTTGCGACCAGCGGCACGAGGCTGCGTCCGTCGATCGGCTCGACCCAGGCCGGCGTTTTGCCATCCATCGCAAGATCCAGCAATGTGGGGAGCAGGTCGACGTGAGAAACCGGCTCCGCGATGCGCCGCGGGTTGCGCGTGCGCGGGTCGTAGACGAGCAGCGGTACCTTGGCCGACCAGTCGAAGAACACCCGCTTGAACCACATGCCGCGTTCGCCAAGCATGTCGCCATGATCGGAAGTGAACACGACAATGGTGTTGTCCTCGAAGCCCGCACGTTTGAGCGTCTCCAGCAGGCGGCCCACCTTGTCGTCGACGTAGCTCACCATCGCATAGTAGGCGTGGCGCGCACGCCGCACCTGCTCGTCGGTCGCCCCTTGCTTGTCCAGCCCGTGGGAATACTGCACCCATTGGCTGAGCTTGTCGCGCGCCTGCATCGGCATGTCGCCGACGATCGGCAGGTTGATCTCCTCCGGCGCGTAACGATCCAGGTACTCGGGAAGGATGTGGTACGGCGGATGGGGGTGGGTATAGGAAACACACATGAAGAACGGTTGCTCGTCTTCCCTCGCGAGGTCGTACAGACGCTGGATCGCCTTCGCCTCGACCTCCTCGTCGTAATCGAGTTGCAGGCTGCGGAAACACGAGCCGCTCTCATCCACGGTGCTCAGGTTGTGCCCAGGTGAGTAGAAGCTGAACTCGCCCTCCGCCCAGTCCGCTGCCCAGCCGAAGTCCGCCGGGTAGATGTCGGTGGTAAGACGCTCCTCGAAGCCGTGCTTCTGGTCGGGGCCCACGAAGTGCATCTTCCCGCTGAGGATGGTCTTGTAGCCCTGCTGCGCGAGGTAATAAGGCAGCGTGGGCGTGGCAGCCTGGAACTCGCACGCATTGTCGAACGCGCCGATGCGCGTGGCGAACTGGCCTGCAAGCAGCGAGAACCTGGCTGGCGCGCACAAGGGGAAGTTGCAATAGGCATTGTCAAAGACTGCGGACCGTTCGGCGAGCGCCTGGAGGTAAGGCGCCTTCACGACGGTGTTGCCGTGGAAGGGCAAAACCGGTGCCGAGAGTTGGTCGGCCATGACGAAAAGAATGTTGGGCTTGCGCATGAGTCTCCTTTTTGAACAACGGTTGCATTTCCGTTGTATGCAATATAGAGTGAGGCATGCGATCTTACAAGGGGAGAAAGCATGACCGACCCAACATCCTTGCCGCTTTCGGGGATTCGTGTCCTGGACCTCACCCGGGCGCTTGCGGGCCCCTTCTGCACCATGGTCCTGGGCGACCTCGGCGCCGACGTGATCAAGGTCGAGCCCGCGGGCGGGGACATGATCCGCCACTGGGGGCCTTTCGACCGCGGCACCAGCGCTTACTACCTGAGCGGCAACCGCAACAAGCGCGGCATCGCCGTCAACTTCCGCGATCCTCGCGCGCTTGACCTGCTGCGCGATCTCGCCGGCCAGTACGATGTGATCGTGGAGAACTTTCGCGCCGGCGCCATGGAATCCATGGGTCTTGGCTACGAGGCGCTTGCCGAAGCGAACCCTCGGCTTATCTATGCGAGCGTCACCGGCTTCGGCCGTACGGGACCAGCGAGTCAACGTCCCGGGTTCGACCAGATTGCCCAGGGGTACTCCGGACTCATGAGCGTGACGGGCATGCCGGAATCGGGACCGGTCAGGGTGGGTGTGGCGATCGGCGACCAGACTGCCGGGATGTGGTGTGCCATCGGCATCCTGGCTGCCATCGCGCAGCGCCATGCAACCGGGCGCGGTCGCCGGGTGGAGACCTCACTGCTGGCAGGACTCGTCGGACTCATGAGCGTCCAGGCCCAGCGTTACCTGAGCCTGGGGGAGATTCCCAGTCTTGCCGGGAATACGCACCCTGTGATTGCGCCGTATGGCGTGTTCCAGACCGCGGATGGGCCATTGAACATCGCACCGGCGACGGCCGAGATGTGGAAGCGCCTCTGCGAAGTGCTTGGACTCCAGCACCTGATCGATGATCCGCGCTACGCGACCAATGCAGCGCGGATCGAGCGGCGCGCCGAGCTCAAGGAGGTGATCGAGGCCAGGTTGAAGGCGCACAGCCGCAAGGAGTGGACGGAACGACTGCTGGCGGCAGATATTCCGGCTGGCCCGATCTACAACGTGGCCGATGTCTTCGCTGACGAACAGGTCATTCATTCCCGGCTGGTGGAGCAAGTCCAGCACGCAGAGCTGGG
Organism: Ralstonia pickettii; assembly: GCA_050987995.1. Taxonomy (GTDB): domain Bacteria; phylum Pseudomonadota; class Gammaproteobacteria; order Burkholderiales; family Burkholderiaceae; genus Cupriavidus; species Cupriavidus pickettii_B. Next base: position 1,834,697 of record CP158803.1, on the reverse strand, counting down.
TTGCATCCGGCAAGTCGGCAGCCCGATCGCCTTCGACGGCCGCCATGGGGAATCCATTCGCCGCGCGCCGCCCTTGCTCGGCGAGCACACGTTTGACGTCTTGCGGGAGCATGGATTCCCCACGTCCGACCTGGAAGCCCTGGCTCGCGAAGGCATCATCCTGCAACACGGCCACGACCCCAAGCCATGAAATCCGCAGAACCCACCCTTGAAATCGCCGGCGGGACGGCGACGATCACACTTCGACGCCCTTCCGAGCACAATCGGCTCGACCCCGACGATATCGGGGTCCTGCGGCGGCTCGTGGAACAAGTGAGTTGCGACCCGACCTTGCGGCTGCTCGTGCTGACGGGCGAAGGCGAGAAGACTTTCTGTTCGGGCTATACGCTGAGCCAGATCGGCACCCGCCTGGACAGATCGCTCGAAGACATGATCGACGCCCTGGAAACCCTTGAGCTCCCGACTTTATGCGCGATGAACGGCAGCGTCTACGGGGGTGGCACGGACCTCGCGCTGGCCTGCGATTTCCGTATCGGCGTTCACGGTTGCAAGCTGTTCATGCCCGCCGCGAAGTTTGGGCTGCACTACTACCCGGGCGGGCTGCGGCGCTTCGTTTCGCGCCTGGGCTCTCCGGCAGCCAAGAAAATCTTCCTGACTTCCATGACGCTCGACAGCGAGGAATTGCTCCGGATCGGCTTTCTCACTGACCTGGTCCGCCGCGAGGACCTCCCTGCTGCCATCGACAGGTATGCAGAATGCATTCAGCGTTGCGACCCGGCCGCTGTCCGTTCCATGAAGCGGCACATCGATGCGATTGCCGGCGGTGAATGGAACGAAAGCATCGGCAGGTCGGCCTATGAAGCCTCCCTGCGTTCGGAAGAGACTGCGCGACGCCTTGCCGAGCTCGCGGCCAGGTAGACGTCCAGTCCTACCGTTCCGCAAGGATAACGGGCACACCTGTGTGCACCCAGTTGCAGCGGCCGCTGAGGCCGGACGTCGTCGTTGCTACGGCTTCGAATCGAGCCCGCGGCGTACATTGACCGCCTCACTAAGCATGTCCAGCACTGCCACCGAATCGTCCCACCCGATGCAGGCATCGGTGATGCTCTGTCCGTATGTCAATGCGGACGGACTGTGCTCGCCCGGGGTGAACTTCTGCGCGCCGGGGAGCAAATTGCTCTCGACCATGACCCCGAAGATGGCTCGATTGCCGCTGCTGATCTGTTGCGCCACGTCGCGCGCGACATCGATCTGCCGCTGGTGCTGCTTGTTGCTGTTGGCGTGGCTGAAATCCACCATCAGCGAGCTGCCGAGCCCGGCCGCTTCCAGTTCCCTGCCGGCGGCCGCCACGGAATCCGCATCGTAGTTCGGGGCCTTGCCCCCGCGGAGAATGACATGGCAGTCCGGGTTGCCCTTGGTATGTACCGTCGCCACCTGCCCGTTCTTGTGCACCCCCAGGAAGTGGTGCGGACGCGACGCGGCCTGGATGGCGTCGATAGCGATCCTGGTATTGCCGTCGGTGCCATTCTTGAAGCCGATCGGCGCCGAAATACCAGAAGCCAGCTCGCGGTGCACCTGGCTCTCGGTGGTGCGGGCACCAATCGCGCCCCAGCAGATCAGGTCGCCGATGTACTGCGGCGAGATCACGTCCAGGAACTCGCCGGCCGCCGGCAAGCCGAGGCGGTTGATGTCAACGAGCAGGCTGCGCGCAATCCGCAGGCCCTCGTCGATGCGAAAGCTCTCGTCCAGATAGGGGTCGTTGATCAGCCCTTTCCAGCCCACGGTGGTACGGGGCTTCTCGAAGTACACACGCATCACGATCTCCAGCGACTCGGCGTAGCGCTGCCGCTGCGCCATCAATCGCCGCGCGTACTCGAGTGCAGCGTGCGGATCGTGGATCGAGCAAGGTCCCATGATCACAAGCAGCCGGTCGTCCTTGCCGTGCAGCATGCGCGCGATGCGCTGGCGCGTCTGGGTGACCAGCGATTCGACCGGCGTGTTCCGGATGGGGAAGAAACGGATCAGGTGTTCAGGCGGGGGCAGTGGAATGATGTCATCGACGCGGGCGTCGTCGGTCACGCCGGTGCGGTCCGGCGGCGCCTGCCAACCCTCGGCAATGGTGGGCGGGGATTTCTGTGGACCATTCATGGCTGGCTCCTGGGGAACTGGGATAAAAAAATCTCCGGCCGATGCCGGAGATCCAGGTTCGGATGCGCTACTTTAATCCATGCGCGGCCCTCTCCTCCACCGGGGCGGTGCGAGACTCTAGGTTGGCCTGGCTGCGCATGCTTCGTCCAGCACGGCAGCCAGGCGCTGCGCCAGGTACTGGAAGCTGTGGTTGCGTTCGACGTACTCCCGGCCAGCGCGCCCCATGCGCAGGCGGGCCTCGAGCGGCGCTGCGGCAATGCTGATGATGGCGTCGGCCAGTGCCTCGGGCTGCTCCGCGCCCACTGTCAGTCCCGCCGCCGAATCGGCCACCGGGTTGTTGGCGGCATTGGAGGCGATGACGATGGGGCGTTCCGCAGCCAGGTAGTCGAACAGCTTGTTCATGCTGATGCCGTACCGGTACAGCTGCGGCAGGTCGCGCACGGCGATGACAAAGGCATCCGCCTCCATCGCCACGGCCGGGATGTGGCATTTCGGCACCGGCGGCTCAAAGCTGACATTGCGCAAGCCGAGCTCCTGCGCGTGCGCCATCAGCGCAGACTTCAGTTGGCCATCCCCCACCATGCGCAGGGTGATGTGCTGCCCCTCTGGCCGCTGTTGCACCAGCTTCATCGCCTGCAGTACGTTGTCCAGGCCGTTGGCCTGCCCGTGGGCGCCGAAATACATCAGCGTGAAACGCTCCGACGGCTCCCCGGTGCGCGCAGGCGGGGGCGGGAACAGCGACAGGTCCACGCCATTGGGTATCCAGGTGATACGCTCCTTCGGAATGCCGAGCGGCGTGATGTACTCCCACGCGTGTGGCAGCAGCACGACAATGCGAGCGGCACGCCGGTACAACCACGCCTCCAGCTTGCGCAGCGCCCAGGTCAGGAATTCTCCTTCACGCAGGCGGCCCATGTCGACCAGCGTCTGGGGCCACAGGTCGCGCACCTCGAACACGAATGGGACCTTGAAGCGGCGCGCCAGCAGGGCGCCCGCCGCCGCGGCGAAGGGATGCACACTGGAACCGATCACTACGTCCGGGCGCGGCAGGCCGCGCGTGGTCCGCGGGCGCAATGCGCGCCAGCTGTAGGCCAGCATGTTCAGGATGCGGCCGGCGCCATTGCCGTGGTATATCGGCGTGCGCACCCAGAGGAAGGGCACATCGCGAATACTGTCCAGGCGCGACAACTCACCCGCCTCCAGCGGCCGCTCTTCGCTGCCGACCGTGTTGGCGTTGGCCGCGATGACGGTCGCCTGCCAGCCAGACGAGCCCAGGTGCTCCGCGAGATGGAAGTGTCTCGTGCCGCCTGTGCCGCTGTTGGGTTCCTTGGCATAGTGATTGAGAATCCAGACGTGCTTCATGGATGGACCCGATCGTTGGATGCTGGCGCGGATGTCATCGGCAGGCTTCGTCCAGTTGGACCCTCCCGGGCGATCTGGTGGGTCATCAGGGCAATGTGGGTCCGTCAAGAACTGCTCCCTGTCGCGACCGCTTGTCGGCGCACAAGGCAATGGTCACGGCCGGATGATGAAATACCTTGCCGTCATCGGCAGCGTACTTTTTCAATCTGACCGACTACATCTAATCAAAGTCCGCCGCCCTTGGAAAGCGCATAGCGTGGCCCGGCCCACACTGCCCGACGAGACACCGTAGCAACCTCAGGACAGCTGGTTCGGCAGGTCAATGTATTCGCTTTGCGTTCGGCGTCCCACCCAGCGCCATTGCGCGCGCAGTACCGAGTCCGGATAATTTTCTCAACCAGCGCAATCCTCTGAAGATCGGCCATTCGGCTTGCCTGGCGCCTTTCCAGGACCTGCCCGCGCAGCGGACAGCCATCGTTCAATCGGAACGATGGCGTATTCACTCTGGAATTCTGAATGAGGCATATGACTCAGGAAACCCTCTCCTGGCTACAGCTGATCCTCGCGGAGCGGTTCGGCCATGACTTTCAGCTGCAAGGTACTGACGCGGGCTTTGTCCGCCTGAGCCTTGCGGGTTCCGGCCTGGGATCGATTGAGATTGCCGCAGACCCCGGCACCTTCAGGCGCGCCGACTCGGCGCTCGCCTTCACGACCTGGGATGCGCTTGCCGAGGACTGGCAGCCGGTCCTGCGCGGGCCCTTGCCGGCGCCGGGCCTCGCGCGCGCACCGTCGCCGCTGATCGAGGCGACCCCCACCGGCTACCGGATCCACTATGACGTCCTCGGCCTGAGCTACTGGATGCTGTCGCGCCAGGAGGAGGTCGGCCGCACCGACCTCGACAACTTCAATCGCTTCCCGGCCAGCGCCTCGCATGCCCGCAAGCATGGCTATCTGGAGCGGCCGGTGGTGGATGAGTGGCTGCATATCCTTGGCCAGGTGATCAGGCGGCAGTGGCCCGAACTGCAGCTCAGGCAGCTGCAGGCCAGCATGAAGGTGTCGCATGACGTGGATGTGCCCAGTCGCTATGGCTTTGGCTCCGTGGCGAGAATGGTCCGCCGCATGGCCGGCGACATCCTGATACGCCGGGACGTGAGAAGCGTGCTGCAGGCCCCGTCCATAAGGATGAAGACGCGGACCGCGCTGCATCCGACCGATCGGGTCAATACCTTCGACTGGATCATGGATGTTTCCGAGCGTCATGGACTGGTCAGCGCCTTCTACTTCATCTGCGGCCGCACCGACCCCAGCAAGGATGCCGACTACGAGCCCGAGCATCCCGCCATACGCGGACTGATGCAGCGCATCCATGCCCGCGGCCACGAAATCGGCCTGCACCCCAGCTTCAATACCTATCAGGCCCCCGCGGCGGTCCAGGCGGAGGCAAACCGGCTACGGCGGGTATGCGAGCAGGAAAAGATCGAACAGGAGGTGTGGGGCGGCCGCATGCACTACCTGCGCTGGGAGCACCCGACCACCATGCTCGGTTGGGAGCAAGCGGGCATGACCTACGACAGCACGCTCAGCTACGCCGACCACGCCGGATTCCGCTGCGGAACCTGCTTCGAGTACCCGGCCTTCGACCCGGTCGCGGGAAAGGCCCTGAACCTGCGCATCCGCCCGCTGATCGCGATGGAAGGCACCGTCATCGGCTATATGGGGCTAGGAACCGGCGAGGCAGCCTGGAAGAAATTCCGGGAATTGAAGGATACCTGCAATGCGGTGAATGGCTGTTTCACGATGCTGTGGCATAACTCAACGCTCGCCAGCACCGCTGAGCGGGACCTGTACCAAGCGGTGATCGCCCACTGATAAGCCATCGCATCAGCAAGCCGCGCTCCCGTCTCCGCCAGAGACCGGCCTCGCCCGATGGCAAGCAGCGCTGCGGCTATGCCTACGCCCTTCAGCGCGCGCCGTTACGGCGAACCAGCGTAGGCCAGAACATCAGCTCGGCAATCATGCGCCTGCTGTCGCCGTGCTTTCCGACCAGACCTGGGTAATGCGCCGCAACGAAGTCCCGGTCTTCATCGCGGATCGACTGCGTCAGTTCGTACAAGCGTACCCCCAGGGCATGCAGTGCGGGCCACGTAGCATAGCCGCCGGTAGGGAAGGACTCCACCAGGCCATAGGGTGGAAAGCCCTCCGCGCAACTGCCGGTGCCGTTGTCGTAGTTCACCCGATACCAGCCATTGGCGCCGCTGTAGTAGTTGGTGAATAGCGGGCGAGCCCGGTCCTGGTTCCACACGTGAAGACTGAACTGGCGCGCAAAAGCCGCCATGGTGTCTTGCGAGGGCAAGCTCGCCGGGGCGATGCCGAAGACTTGCGCCATCGCTGCGCGATTGCGCTCGATCGCATCAAAGAAATGCACCAGCCGACGCGCGTGGCTGATGTCCCAGCCGATGTTGGCGACCGGCGCAAAGCGCTCGGCAGGGATGTGCGTCTGCACCGTAAACACATTTGGCCTGGCCGGATCGCGCTTGCACGCCACAGGCTTGTCGCGCCCGGTGTAAGCAGCATACCGGTTGTCGTCATAGAGCCGCCAGAATCCCGCGTCGAGGTCGGCCACCCTGACGCCCTTGCCCGCTTTGCCATCCGCGCCAGGAAGCTCCTGTACAGTGATACGAGCCGCAACCAGGCGCAGCAGCAAGTCCAGGTGCGCCTTCATCGCGGCGAAGCCGGCATCATCCACGCCCGCCGCCGGGGCAAGCCGAGGCCGCGTGGCCAGCATGCCGGCCAGGTCCGCGTAGATGGCGATCTGCCAAAGATCCTTGTCGGTCAGGAACAACTCGGACGAGCTATTCTTCACATCCTCCGGCCTGGCGGCGATCCGCTTGCGCAACGCGTCCTGCGCCGCAGGCGCGCTCCAGCGCTCCAGGTGCTCGCGCGCGATGCGCGCGGTCTGCTCGACGAAATCGCCGGGAACCCCGGGCGGGACCGCGCGGCTCATGCCGTTGGCAAGGCTGCTCGCGAATGCCAGGAACTGGGTGCTGTTGAGCATCACCTCGGAGTTGCGCAGCCGGATGCTGTGGCTGCACTCGGGACCACCGCGGCATATCCATGCCCGTCCTGGCCGGTTGCCGGGCGCCGGTGCCAGCTGCGTGTAGGTGCTGGAGACCAGGCCGGCCAGCTGGCCCTGCCGGGCGATCCGCTGGCACCGTTGTGCCATGGCCAGCAGGTTGTGAAAGTAGATCTCAAAATGGTATAGCGCGTAGGTGTCACCTTCCTTCACCAGCCGTTCCGCGATCAGCTCTCGTTGCACGTAGGCGAGACCGCCTTCGTCCCAGCGGCGCCAGACAGCGCCCTCGAGCGGACCACCGCAGTCCAGCGCGGCGGGCATCACGCCGCCGGATTGCGCCTGCGCCGCCGGCACGGTGCAGGCCAGCAGTGCAACCAGCCCGCAGGCTCCCAGCAGCGCTGGCGCACGGCGGCGGCGGGAGCGTCCGTTATGCTGCCTCATGCCAGCCTCTCCTTGTAGAAGCGCAGGCGCTTTGCATCCCCGGTGGTCCGGCTATCGGGACCGCATGAACTGATACAGGGAAAGCGCCCTGGATGGTGTCTTCGAAATGAGGAAATAGGGTCTCTGAACAGCACCGAATCCCCGGAAGAAGCGTTCCACCGTTTCCAGCATGGAACCTGAAAAGTCATAGATCCTGGTTACCGTCGAGGCGAACCTGATCGTTTCCCATATGCAGTAGCTGCCGGCTCCGGTATTGGGTGGCATGTCCCGGTTTGCGCCCCCCATCAGACCGTAGGCGCTCTGCTCATCCCACACGAGATAGGCGCTATAGTGAGGCTGTCCCTGCTCGTCCTCGACGATGAATATCTTGCGCTTCCCACGCTCCTTGCACGCGGCATCGATTCGCCTCGCGACGTCATCGGAATAGCCTCGTCGCCATCTTGGGTCGGTGCCAACATTGCGGTTCAGGGGAAGGAATTCATCAATACTTTCGGTGTGGCGTACGCGAAGATTGAAGCGGCCAGTCGCTTTCCGGATGTCCTGTTTCACGGTGGGTTGCATGGCGTTCCAAAGCGACGTCTCGTCACTGAGGTCCGGAAGAATGTAGGTATACTTCGTGGTCTGCCGGTAGCCTTTCCAGAAGAAAGGCAGCCAGTTGGTATCGGTGTAATTCCAGGCCTGCGCGAAATGATCGAACCTCGGCAATTGTTCAATCAGCTCGGTCATCAGCTCCTTCTGTTGGCTCAGCAATTTTGTCGGCTTTGCGTCCTTGCACGCCAGCCATGGACCCAAGCCATGGCCAGCGGGAGGCTGGGTAAGAATGACAAAACCGTATCTTGTTTTTTTGACATAGGGCATTGCCGCGATCACCTTCCCTGCCCGCTCCACCAGGGTCGCGCTCCACCGGTCAGGCCCGACCGTGGCGTCCAGCCACCAGGCCTGGCTGGAAAACGGGATTGAGCGTTCGATCTCGCAGAGCTCTCTGTACTTCTGCTGATTGATGTGCATATGCGTCAGTCATCGATGAATGGCCATTGTCGCTGTACGGGTCTTGCCCGATCACCAGACTAGCGGATCCATGGCAGGCGCAACATCATGCAGATGGCGATCAGCCGTCGGACGGAAGGTATCGCGGATGCGCGGCAAGGTGGAAATGCCTGGTGCCCCCGCCGCACCGGCCTGCCGGGCGTGGTGATCGTGCATCCCTATCTGCTTCATGACCGTGCGCCTCTGCCGGTCAGTAGTGGTTTTCCGGCCCGCCTGCGCTTGTCCAGTGCGCAAGCCGTCGCGCCCCATGCCAAGGCGAAAATCGGGTCGTTGACGGATTTGGCGGTGGCGGCCAACGTCACCGCATAGAGGCTGAACGCCAGCGCAAGCGCAACCTGCGGATCCGCCGCATAGCCCTTTCTGGCCAGCCTGGCCGACTGCACCAATGCATAGCCAAGCAGGAGTACAAAGCCCAGGAAGCCCACCAGCCCGTAGCTGACCCAGGCGGAAAGCGCGTTGTGCGCGTAGCCCCCCATCTCGCCAAGGTACATCTGGGAAGCATAGCTACCGAGCAGCGGATGCTCCGCGATTGTCTTGACGGCATACCGCTGCAATTCGCTTCTTGCCTGATAGGAAGTGGATTCCCTGATCTCCAGAAGCTGCAGGATGCGCGAGCTGCCATCGAAGACCTGGAAACTGATAGCCAAATAGGCGACGCCCGCAATGCCCAGCGGAAGCCAGATCAGCATGGTCCGCGATGCGCCTTCCCGAATCCCGAAGAGAATTGCGGCCACCACGAGGAATGCCATGAACTCCGACCTCGCCCCTAACAGGAACAATAGCGGTACGGCAATCACTGCAATCAGTGCGGCACGCAATCCACGATTCAACGCGAGCAGCACCAGGGCGACAACGGCGGCAGAACGGGCCAAGCCCTGATAGCCGGAGACCCGCACAGCATCACCAGCAATTCTCTCGGCATCGTAAAACTGGCCATTCGAGTTCCATGCAGCGATCGCCAGGAAGTAGAACAGTGAAAGAGATAGTATCCAACGCAGCCACTTCTCGTTCAGATCGAGGCCCCGCACCGCCAGGTAGACCACCAGCCACAGGAATATCGTGCTGAGGTTATACATATAGAAGGGGAAGGACTCCTGCACTCCCGTACCGAACAGAAAATGCAGGCTTGACCATGTCGTGACAAAAAGCAAATACAGGACGAAAGCCTGATCGATAAACAGCGTCCGCTCGCGCCCGAGTATCAGCGCAACGAAGCTGAGCAGCACCAGCGGGATGCCGAGCACCACCGACATGGGGCCGAAGAAGCCGCCCAGCACCGGCGGAAAGAAGGCGCCGGCAACCGCGGTGTGATAGAAGAAGTAGCCCGGAAAGAGCGTGAGGAAGACTACGCCGCCGAAGAATGAGAGGTAGCTGTGCTTCATGATCGCGCTGCTGCTTCCCCTGTTAGTCGTTATTTCGGACGGATTCCCAATCGATACCGCATCGGTCCGCCGGTGGAAATCCGGCCGCACAAGCCGTGGATCGGGCCTTTCCAGATGCAAGGCTCGGCCATGGATATCCGCTCCCGCCCTATCCATCTAATCAAAGTTGCCGCTACTTTTGTAGCGCAGTGCGTGACCCAGCTCACACTTCACGCCAGAATCCGCTCGTAGAAGTGCAGCAGCTTGTCCTGCTCCTTCGCCCAGTTGTATTTGCTGACCACGGTGCGGCGGCCGTTCTCACCCATGCGGCGCGCCTCATCCGGGTGCGTCACCAGATAGTCGACGGCATCGGCGACCGCCTTCGGATCCAGCGGGTCCACGCACAGGCCGCTGTCGCTTTCCTCGACGATCTCACGCCAGAGCGGAAAGTTGGAGGCAATGGGCGGGATCCCCACGGCCATGTATTCGAACATCTTCACAGGCAACGAATCAAGAAAATTGATGATCGGGTGGAGCGTCACCAGGCCTGCCACCGACCGCGCCAGCACGCTCCGCACCCCGGCCCGGTCCAGGTACCCGAGTTCGTTGACGCGGGACCAGCCGCTGGCCGCCCTTACCTCCGACTCCAGCGCCTGGTCGCCGAACCGGCCCGCCAGATTCAGTCGCGCCGCGGACTGCATCTGCTCCAGCGCCATGACGGTCTCGCGGATCCCGCGACTTGAGCTGATGCCGCCGACATAGCAGATTTCCGCACGCTTGGCTTCCCAGCCCACCGGACCGCCCAGTTCGCCGAGAATGGGAAAATTGTTGATGTCGACGGTGCGCGGATTGATCGGCAGGAACTTGTCCCGGATATATGGCGTGGCCGCCACGATGCCGTCGAATGCGCGACAGGCGTGCCTCTCGTACATGGCAAAAGCACCCGACAGCGCTCGCAACCGCCTCGGCCCCAGGTAGGGCTTGCTGAGCAATTGCTTGGGCACATCCTCATGCGAGTCATAGATGACACGTTTACCCATCCTCTTCAGCCTCAAGCCAACGGGTATCAGCTCGGGGTCGTGCAGGTGGTAGACATCGGCATTCAGCATGATCGCCCGGCGCAGTACGCTTGCGGTGGTCCGGAAGACGCGGTTCAAGCGCCCCGCCGAACTGCCGACATCGGCGATGAACACCCCATCCAGGCTTTCATCCCCATTGCCGTCGGCCACAACCAGCGAGACCCGATAGCCATTGGCCGCCAGGCTACGGCAATGCTTGAGGAAGATGCGGTCGTCGTAGCGTGGATGAACCGAGGTGAGGTGGGCTACGTTAGGAATCTGCACTTTGTCACTCCGTCTACAACGCCACGACACGCATCCGGCAAAAGGATGTCCGTTCCGCTCGCGGCTCGAGGCTATCGTCGGTTATTGCCAGTCCGGGAACCACGGGCCATGACTGGCTGAACATGGGAATGCCGCGCTCGCTCGCCCCGGATCGCGATACTTCAGCTGCCTCATACCCATCGTTGCCGCCCTTTCATGCCTGACCGGTGCCGGGGCGCGTCGCGCGCAGGGTCCGCCGCATCCAGAACGCAGACAGCGCCAGGAAGTAAACCGCGGAAACAAGGGAGCGCCAGTCAAGTTCGCCGCTGAACAGCAGAATCGACGGCAGTGCCCAGGCGCAGAACACCAGGATGCGCCTGGCATCGTGCGCCACCATTGCCCTGAGCCCTATCCCGACTCGCGACATGAACAGGGTCAGCATCCCGAGATAGGCAAAGGCGCTCACCACGGAGAAGACGGCAATGCTTGAGTCCGCCGGGACGCTGAATCCGTAACACATTGCCAGCGTGGCAAGACGAATGGCGAAGGTGCTGAACTGCGCGGTCAGTTCCATCTTCTGCTGCTCCATCACATCGGGAAGGCACGACAGTGGAGAGAACTGGAACTGAAAATAGATCCAGGGTGCCATCCAGCGCGCATAGTTGCCGGCCATGCGCCACCGTTCACCGAACACGGCGGCGAACAGGTCCGGCCCGGCGCAGATAAGCAGCACCAGCGCCGGGATACCGGCGTTGGCCAGTTTCCGGCGCAGCGCCTCGGCCGCCTCGGGCAGGCGGCCGGCCCGCCTGGCGGCCGGGGCCTGGGCGAAGAAGACGCTGCCGATCGCGGCGCCGATCAGCGTGATCGGCGCCGACACCATGCGCAGCGCAAAGGCAAAGTGGCCCACTACGGCAGCGCCGAACAATGCCGAGAAGATCAGCGGCACCAGGTGCACGCCCGCTACATTGAATATGGCCGTCCAGGTGGAATACAGGGGAAAGTCCTTGTAGCGGCGCGCAAGGGCCACGATCCGGACCAGTTTTATGTTGCCGCCCCCCCTGCGCCGGATTTCCCTGATCGCGTAGAACAGTCCGCCGGTGCCATGCCCGATTACCGTTCCGCCCATCAAGGCCAACACGCCGAATCCGTAGCCTCCCAGTTGAACCAGGTTTGCGATCAGGGACCGCAGCAGCCTGGTCTGCGCCAACTGGGCGAAGTACTGCATCCGGACCATCCATCTCTCGATCACGGTGTAGAGGCCGGCCGAGGCAACGCCGAAGGGAAGCAGCCAGAGCGCGCTGGCGTCGATTGACCAGTTCAGGGCCAGGACCAGCGAATCGCCGAACAGCAGCACGCCGAGCGCGCATAGCGCGGTAGTCGACGCTACACACAGCAGGCACAAAACCACCAGATTCTCGGCGTCGCGATCGCTGGCGGGCAGGTTGATCGACAAATCGTAGCGCAGGCAGGCGACCACGCCGAAGAACGCCAGCAGGCCCGCGAAGACCGCCACGGCGCCGAAATCCTGCGGTGCATAGAGGCGCGTCAGAATCGGCGCTGCCGCCAGCGTGATTATCTGCGCGGCGGCCTGCCCGCTGACCAGGACGCCAACACTCCTGCCCACACGCGGCTTCGCCGCCGTGTCAGCGTCCGCGGCGAGCGCTTGCTTGTTCAAGGCACGACTCGCTCTGGCTGGCACATGACAAGTTGGAGAATTGCTGAACAGATGGCCTGCTGGCTTGCCATGTCGAGGTAAGGATGCATCGGCAGGCTCAACACCTGCAGCGCCAATGCGTCGCCGACCGGCAGGCGGGCCTGGCAAGCGGCCACTGCGGGCTGCCGGTTCAGCGGCAACGGATAGTGCACGACGGTGGGTATCCCGGCGGCCTTCAGCTTGTCCTGCAAGGCATCGCGATCCGGGACACGGATGGTGTACTGCGCATACACGCTGAGGTTGTGCGGTTCGACATGCGGCGTGGCCTCGAGCCCCCCGCGGCGGAACAGTTCCCCGTACCGCGTCGCCACCTGCTGGCGCAACGCCACCTCCTCATCGAAGATCGACAGCTTCGCCAGCAGGATGGCCGCCTGCAATGTATCCAGCCGGCTGTTCACGCCGACGCGGACATGGTGGTAGCGTCGCTCCTGACCGTGATGGGCGATCTGGCGCATCACCCTGGCCAGTTCGTCGTCGTTGGTGAAGATCGCCCCGCCGTCGCCGTAGCAACCCAGCGGCTTGCTGGGAAAGAAGCTGGTACAGGCGATAGTGGACAGATTGCAGCTGCTGCGGCCCTTGTAGGTGGCGCCGAAGCTCTGCGCAGCGTCCTCGATGACCGGGATGCCGTGGCGCTCGGCTATGGCGTTGATGGCGTCGAAATCGGCGCACTGGCCATACAGGCTGACCGGGACGATGGCCCTGGTGCGGGGCGTGATAGCGGCTTCGAGTGCCGCCGGATCCAGGTTATAGGTGCGCGGGTCCACGTCCACATAAATCGGCTTCGCTCCCAGCAGGGCAACGGTCTCGGCGGTGGCAATATAGGTAAAGCCGGGCATGATGACCTCATCGCCGGCGCCAATGCCCAGCGCCATCTGGGCGATCTGCAGCGCGTCCGTACCGTTGGCGCAACTGATGCAATGCCGGGCGCCGGTATAGTGCGCCAGGCGCTGCTCCAGTTCCTCGACCTCCGGGCCCAGGATGTATTGACCGTGCGCCAGCACCCGCTGGATGCCGGCGTCAAGCCTGTACTTGATGCGGGCTTGCTGGGTCTTGAGGTCGATAAACTCGATCATGGCTGATTTCCTCTGCAGACGGCATTCGGACAGGCCTGGCCAATGCCTCAGGCAGCGGCCTTGTGCAGCGTGGCGCCATCCAGGACGTAGCGCTGCCCGCTGTTCGGGCAGACGGCCTCGCCCTCGCCGCGCACCGGCAGGTCGAGCTGCTCGCCGAATTCGCTCATCCAGCCGATCTGGCGGGCAGGCACGCCAACCATCAGCGCATAGGCCGGCACGTCCTTGTTGACGACGGCGCCAGCGCCGACGAAGGCATACTCGCCAATAACGACACCGCAGACGATGGTGCAGTTGGCGCCCAGCGTCGCGCCCCGCTTCACCAGCGTGTCGCGGTACTCGTTCTTGCGCTCGATCAGCGAGCGAGGGTTATAGACATTGGTGAACACCATGCTGGGGCCGCAGAAGACGCCGTCTTCCAGCGTGACGTTGTCGTAGACGGAGACGTTGTTCTGCACCTTGACGTAGTCGCCGATGACGACACGGTTGCCGATGAACACGTTCTGGCCGAGCGAGCAGTGCCTGCCGATGCGCGCGCCGGCGCAGACATGCACGAAGTGCCAGACGCGCGATCCTTCGCCGATCTGTGCTCCTTCGTCAACGATGGCAGAGGGATGGATCTGGTATTTCATCAGAACCTCAGGCAAGAAGTTGCTGCAGGAAGGGATGGCCTTCGTCGTCACGGGGCGCTGCCGCGCGTGCCGAACGGATCGTGTTGACCGTCTCTACGCAGTGGCGCGCGTCGTCCAGGCCGTAGCCCCGGCCCGCGAGTATCTCCCGGTAGCTGACGGTGTGCAGGTCGGTGAAGCCTTCCGAGAACTCGATCTCGCCGCCGTCCACGGTGATCGAGCGATAGGTCGGCTTCCTCCCCTTCACCGCCGCGGGCAGGTCGCCGGCATCGATCGAGAGGAACCAGCGCACGCGCGCATTCTCATACTCGAGGTAGCCCGCCGCCTTGTTGTCCGAGCTATGGTGCACGACGTTGCGCTGCAGCCGGCCGAAGATGAAGTGCAGCATGTCGTAGAAGTGCACGCCGATGTTCGTGGCCACGCCGAAGGATTTGCGCGTGTCGCCCTTCCAGCTCTCCATATACCACTTGCCGCGCGAGGTGATGTAGGTCAGCTCGACCTCGTGCTTGTGCCCGTTGCGCTCGCGCGCGACCTTGTCCTTCAGGTCGAGGATGGCCTGGTGGTGGCGCAGCTGCAGAATGTTGGACACGCGCCGGCCGGTCTCCCGCTCGACCAGGGCAAGCTCATCGAGCATCTCGGGCGTCGGAACCAGCGGCTTCTCGCAGATCACATCGCATCCCAGGCGCAGGCCGGCCGAAATATGCGGCTGGTGCAGGTAGTTCGGCGAGCAGATGGCGACGTAGTCCAGCGCCGCGCCGGGCTGGCGCCGCAGGCGCCAGGCATGGTCATAGAAGCGCTCGAACTCGGTGAAGAACTCGCTCTGCGGCGAGATGCTGTCCATAATGCCCACCGAATCATTGATGTCGTAGGCCGACACCAGCTCATTGCCGGTATCCTTGATGGCCGTCATGTGGCGTGGCGCAATGTAGCCGGCCGCGCCGATCAGTGCGAATCGTTTCACGCTAGCGCCCCCCGTGTGCTCAGGCCTTGACAATGTTCGCTTGCGACGCGCGATACCTGCCGCGGCTGTCGACGAGGAGCTTCGAATGTTGGCGGATCAGCAGATAGTCGAAGCTGTCGTGATCGGTGGCCAGCACCACGGCGTCGAAGCCGCAGAGTGATTCGCCGTCGAGCGGCACGCTCGACAACTCGAAATGGTGTTCGCGCATCTTCGGAAACACAGGGACGTGCGGATCGCTGTATGCGACCATCGCGCCCCGCGCGCGGACCAGTTCCATGATCTCGACAGAGGGTGACTCGCGCATGTCATCGACATTCTTCTTGTAGGCAATGCCCAGCACCAGCACCCGGCAGCCTTTGAGTGCCTTGCCCTGCTGGTTCAGCCCCTCCATCAGCCGGCCGACCACATACTCTGGCATGGCCTTGTTGACTTCACCCGACAATTCAATGAAGCGGGTATGCAAGCCGTACTCGCGGGCCTTCCAGGTCAGGTAGAAGGGATCGATGGGGATGCAGTGCCCGCCCAGACCGGGCCCCGGATAGTACGGGGTGAAACCGAATGGCTTGGTGGAAGCGGCATCGACCACTTCGAAGATATCGATCCCCATCCGCGTGGCCACGATCTTCATTTCGTTGACCAGACCGATGTTCACGGCGCGATGAATGTTCTCGAGCAGCTTGGTCATCTCGGCCGCTTTGGTCGAGCTGACCGGCACCACGCGGTCGATCGCCGCTTCGTACAGCGCCATACCGACCTCGCGGCAGACCGGCGTCTGGCCGCCGACGATCTTGGGAATGCTGCGGGTTTCGAACTTGCCATTGCCCGGGTCTTCGCGTTCTGGCGAGTAGACCAGGAAAATGTTGCTGCCCACCTCCAGCCCGCCCTCCTGCACACGCGGCAGCAGTTCCTCCTCGGTCGTGCCCGGGTAGGTGGTGCTTTCCAGCGACACCACCTGTCCGGCGCGCAGGTACTTCTTGATGGAGTCCGTCGTGTTGATGACGAAGCTCATGTCGGGTTCGCGATACTTGTTGAGCGGCGTCGGCACGCACAGGATGATGGCATCGCACTCCCCCGCGCGCTCGAAATCCGTGGTGGCCTCGAACCCCGTCTCGCGGGCCCGGGCAATGCTGCGTGCGGGAATATGCTCGATGTAGCTCTGCCCGGCATTGAGTTTGTCAACCTTGCTCCCGTCGATGTCGATACCCAACACGCGGAACCCGATCGCGCAGTAGCGCAACATCAAGGGCAGCCCGACATAGCCCAGGCCGACGATGCCGATAATGGACTCCCGGTTCTTGATCCGGTCGATGAGGTCTTTGGCGATTTGGCTCGACATGGTGGAATCTGCTTTGTTGTGGTGGATCGATGAGGCCGATCAGGTCGGACTGGCTACGAGGTGACAGCGCTGGGCGGATGAGCTGTGCTCCGATTGTAGAAGTCCCCCGGCCTCCAAATATGTGGACACTGTTGTCACCCACACATATGCCGGCACGTACACGAGCAATTTGTTGGGAGCGCGGGTCCCACGATCCCGGCGCTAGTGCCGGCGTGCCGGGACGCCACTGCCAGACTAATGGCTTGGTCATCGAAAGCGACATCGTTCTAACGGTTATCGTCCAATCGCCGGAGGTAGTACCAAACCGTCCTGCACGCGATGCGCCACCCGCAATCAATGTGCGAAAGCGCACCGATACTGGAGACATTGCTTCCTAGGATGGTCCTATTTGGGGGATCGGCGCCGCCGCGAATTCACGAGCAGGGAACATGAAAGCAGCCAACATGCATAACAACGTTCCGGATGCCAGGGACGAGGGCGGCAAACCGGTCGATCTGAGCGGCTATGTCGATGTGCTGGTGCGCTACCGCTGGACCTTTCTCGCTGTGGCCGGCATGGTCATCTGTGTCGGAATGGTCTATGCATTCCTCGCCAAACCCGTCTATCGCACCGACATCATGGTGCAAGTGGAAGAAACCAATGGCAACGCCGGCGCTGGCAGGCTGGCGGCCAGCATCTCGCCGGTATTCGAGGTCAAGCCGGCCGCAACTGCGGAGATTGAACTGCTGCGGTCTCGGATGGTGGTAGGCAAGGCGGTCGACAACCTGCGCCTCGATATCGAGGCCGCCGCACGCTATTTCCCCTTGATCGGCCGGGCCATCGCTGGCTTCAATCCCGATCTGTCCACGCCCGGCCTGTTCGGCTGGGGCGGCTTCGCGTGGGGCAAGGAGTCGGTCAGCGTGCCCCGGCTCGAAGTACCGCGGCAGATGGAGGGGGGCAGGATCTACCTCACCGCGCTGGGCGGGAACCAGTACCGTGTCAGTTTTGACAGCGACGATACCAAGGCGACCGGCACCGTAGGCTTGCCACTGACGATTGCTACCGGGCGCGGCACGGTGAACCTGCTGGTCAGCCAACTCGATGGCCGCGCCGGTTGCAAATTTGTGCTGCGCCGCCTGCCTCGCGCCACCGCCATTTCCAGGCTGCAAGAACAGTTGATGATCTCTGAACGCGGAAAGCAGAGCGGCGTGATCGGCGTATCCCTGGAAGGCAACTCACCGACAATGACCGCAGCCATCCTCAACGAGATCGCCAGGGAGTACGTCGACCAGAACGTTCGCCGCAAGGCCGCCGAAGCGGAGAAATCACTCACCTTTTTGGAGCAGCAGTTGCCGCAGCTCCGACAGCAGGTCGAGGCAGCCGAAACCCGCTACAACGCGATGCGCGGCCAGCGCGGCACGATCGACCTGAGCGAGGAATCCAGGCTGATCCTGGCGCAGTCGGTGCAGATCCAGACCAGGCTGCAGGAGCTGCACGAGAAGCGCCAGGAGCTGGCCGCGCGCTTCACCAACAACCACCCCACACTTGAGATCATCGATGGCCAGATCGCCGGTCTGAACGCACAGCTCAATGGCGTCTCCGGGCGGATCCGGAAACTGCCCGATGTCGAGCAGAACGTGGTGCGTCTCATGCGCGACGTCAAGGTCAGTACTGAAATGCTGCAGTCGCTGCTCAGCGATGTCCAGCAGCTCAAGCTGATGCAGGCCAGCAAGGTCGGTACCGCGCGCCTGGTCGATCCCGCCGTCGTGCCGGTCAATCCGGAGAGTCCCAACCGCCGGTTGATCGCCTGCCTGTCCGTGGCTCTCGGCCTGCTCGCGGGTCTGCTGGTGACGATCGTGCGCCACGCGCTGGACGGCGGCGTCGTCGACGCCGACGAGGTGGAGCGACAGACCGGCATGACCGTCTATTCGACCATCCCCTTCAGCGCACAGCAGGCGCAGTTGCAGCCGGCGGGCAAGGACAATTCCGGACTGCTGGCGCGCCTGCTGCCTGATGACCCTGCCATGGAGAGCCTGCGCACCTTCCGCACCGCACTGCAGTTCGCGCTGGCTGGCAGCCACAACCGCGTCGTGGTGATCAGCGGCCCGGCGCCGGGCGTCGGCAAGTCCTTCATCTGTGCGAACCTTGCCGCCATCGCCGCCAGCGGACGGCGCGTGGTGCTGATCGACGCCGACCTGCGCCGCGGTGGCCTGCACCATCGCTTCGACCTGCAGCGCAGCCCCGGGCTGACCGACGTGCTGATGGGCACACCGCTGGACCAGGCACTGCGGCATCAGGTGGTGACGGGGCTGGATTTCATCGCGACCGGCAGGGAAGCACCGCACGCGGCCGATATTCTGCAGAGCCCGGGCATGGACGCCCTGCTCGATGCGCTGAGCTCGCGCTATGACCTGGTCCTGATCGACACGCCACCTGTGCTGGCCGCCGCCGACGCCGGCATTTTCGCCAGCAAGGCCGGCGCGGTGTTCCTGGTGGCGCGCGCGGAAACGACCACCGTGAGCGAACTGAAGGCCTCCCAACGGGCAATCCGCCAGGCGGGTGCCGAGGTCAAGGGCGTGCTATTCAACGGCCTCAACGTCGAAGGCCGCTGGTACCGCTCGCACTATCACTACGGCAAGTACCGCTATCTCAGCGAGTACGGCCGCACGGCGAAGCAGGCCTGAGCGCAAAGCACGCCGGGGAATCGCGCTCATCGCGCTCAGACTGCTTTCGCCTCCCGCAACGCGGAAGGCGGATGTGGAAGTCGGATGCAAGGTGGGCGGAGCGCGTCGACGCACAAGCCCTTACCGCATTCAGCGATTCCTTATGGATTGCGGAGCGAACGCAGGAACAGGTACGTCAGGAGTATGCGTGATGGCGTCCTCTGAATAAAGAAATAAGGCTGCTGCCTGGCTCCGAATGCCCTGAAAAAGCGCTCGACCGGCTCCAGCATCGACCCTTCGAAGTCAAACGTGCGCGCCACGCCCGAGGCATAGCGGATCGCTTCCCACATGCACAGGCTGGCCGCGCCGCTGGTCCGGAGCACGGGGTCCGAGCCTCCCATCAGGTAATAGGCGACGCGCCCGTCCCAGACCAGATAGACGCCTGAATGACGGCGGCCCGATTTATCCTCGGCAATGAAGATCTTGCGTGCCCCTCGCGCCGCACACGCAGCGTCAAGGCGGCGCACGTAGTCGTCACTGTAGGGTAACCGCATGCCTTGCCGGGTGAAGACCTGCCTGTTCAGCTTGATGAACTCCTCGATACCAAGGTCGTCACGCACCTGAAGGCCATGGCGAGAGCCCGCTTTACGGATTTCGGCCCTGATGTTGGGCTGCATGCCATTCCAGATCGCGTCCATGTCCGACAGGTCATCGAACACGTAAGTGTACTTTGTGGTCTGGCGGAATCCCTTCCAGGCGAAGGGTAGCCAATTGGTTTGGCTGGCATCCCAGTGCTGTTGAAAATGGTCGAACGGCGGCAACTGCGCGATCAGTTCGTCCATCAGCTCCTTCTGTTGACCCAGCACCCTCGGTGGCTTTCCGTCCATCGGTGCCAGCCACGGTCCGGCCATCTTGGCCAGAGCTGGCTGGGCAATGACCGAGAACCCGAACATGCGCCGGGGGGCGTAGGGCAGGCTTGCGACCACCTGGCCACCGCGTTCCACCAGCGCAGCGCTCCAGTTCCCGGGGCCGGCGGTGGCGTCCAGCCACCACGCCTGGCTGAATAGCGGAATATATGGAACGGTATTGCAATGCTCACGGTACCGTTGCGCCGCGTCACCCGCAACGTCGATGTCAGGGATCTGCCTGACGGGATCAGCGGGCCCGGTTGCCGCCGGAGCATGGGGACCGGCATGGTGGTCAGGGTCCCTTTGACGGCCGGGTTGGGCGGTCGGCTGAGCAGGCTCCGTCGCGGCACGGGCAATCCCATTCGACATGTTCATCGCTTCCTTCCATGCCGTTAGCCGGCTGTTGAAAGACCCCGGCTAACCGAG
This sequence comes from Ralstonia pickettii, assembly GCA_050987995.1. Lineage (GTDB taxonomy): Bacteria > Pseudomonadota > Gammaproteobacteria > Burkholderiales > Burkholderiaceae > Cupriavidus > Cupriavidus pickettii_B. The sequence continues at coordinate 1,814,257 of CP158803.1, read as the reverse complement.
GATCCGTAGTCGGACATTATGCATATCGTGTTCATCTCGGCTGGCGAGAGGAATGGCAATGACGCGCGACATGGCCCAGATTCTATGGCCTTTGCCTGGGATCTTGGCGGGTAAAGAGTGCGGATGCGTGCCTTGCCGCACCAAGCAGTGACCTCTGGCGTCGCGCTTTTGTTGAGCGGTGGGACAAAGAGACTCGTGCGTGCAACACGCCGCAGTTGGCAGCGCATCGGTAGTTGCCCTAGGTGTCCTTGACGGCTAATTGACAGCTTCGATCGCTAGCATCGGACGCATGCCAGACCTTCGGGTGGGCACACATACCAACGTCACGGAGACACCTGTCATGCAAATCACTGGCATGCTTCACGGGCGGCGGCTGCTTGAGTTCGCGGGCTTTCCCACCACGGAAGTTCTCGGCCCAGGGGCCAGCGAGGAGGAGATCAAGGCGCTGATCGACCGGCACGGACTGGTCTTCATCAAGCCGGTATTCAAGGGCGGCATCGGCAAGAAGGGCAAGGCCGGCCTGCTCGGCCGCGCCAGCGACCTGCAGACCGCGTTGGCCGAAAAAGAGCGGCTCTACTTCGCCGAGCACCAGGTCGGCCATGCCAGGGCCAAGGCCAACGGCGTCACCTTTGAAGCCGGCGTGCCGGCCGAGCATGAGGTGTACTTCTCGATCACCGACTCGACCCACTTCCGCGCGCCCACGATGACGCTGACGCACATGGGGGGCATGGAGATCGAGGAACTGGACAAGCAGCACGTGGCGCAGGTGCCCTTCGATCCGCTTACCGGGCTGAAATCCTTCGTGGTAGCCAACGCGCTGACTGAGATCGGCGCGCCCAGGGAGATCATCTCGCCGCTGGTGCAGCATCTGCCCAAGCTGTGGGAGCTCTTTCACAACTTCGGCATGACCACGCTGGAGCTGAACCCGATCCGCATGCGGCCCGACAAAAAGGGACGCCTGACGCCGGTGGCCTGCGACTTCAAGTGCGCCTTTGACCGCGACGATCCGCGCTGGATGCGGCTGAAACTCCCGCCTCACCTCTTCGCTGCCGACTATTCCGACTTCGAACAGGAGATCAACACGCTGCGCACCCACCAGGGCCAGAGCGACGTCTACGTGATCAACGACAAGGGCACGGTGCTGGCGCCTACCTTCGGCGGCGGCGCCAACTCCCTCGTCACCGAAATGCTGGGCGATGCGGCGATCATCAGTTCCGACTTCGGCGGCAACCCGCCCTACGAGAAGATGAAAGAGGTCGCCCGCATCTGCTTCAGGCACTGGCTGAAGCAAGCCAACGTGCTCTTCATCATCGGCGGCAAGAGCAACAACACCGACATCTACGAGACGCTGCGCGCCATGGCCGACGCCCTGCGCGAACACTTCAGCATGCACGGGCCGACCCCGCTGTATGTCGTGCTTGGCCGTGGCGGGCCGAACCTGGTACGCGGCATGGGCGCGCTGCGCGACACCTGCGACGCCCTCGGCCTGCCCTATCGCCTCTTCGGCTTCGACTCCGACATGAGCGAGGTCATCCAGTTCGCGAAGCGCGTGGACGCGTGGATGCAAGCGGGTGGCCGCGCGCAGGTGGCCGCCCGCCTGGGCATCGAATCCACCGTGGCTGCCTGAGACCAAGGAGACGAGCATCATGCTGAATAACTGGCAAAACAAGGGCGTAGGCGACTTCAAGTATCACGTGGGCATCAGTTCGCTGACCCAGGTCGCCTCGCGCGACGACCGCGTCTGTGTCCTCAACATCCTGGGCGGCGAGTCGAGCGAGGTCACGCCGGTCAGCCATGCCTACTCGGGCGGCAACGTCGTGTGCGGCACCGCACCCGGCAAGGGCGGCGCCGTGCTGGAAACCCCGGCCGGCAATATCCCGGTCTATAACAACGTGCGCGACGCGCTCGCCGCCGGGCACCGGTTCAACTGCGGCGTGGTCTACCTGCCGCCGTCCGCCGCGCGCGACGGCGTGGCCGAGCTGATCCGCGTGAATCCCGACCTGCGCAAGATCTTCATCATCACCGAGAAGATCGCGGTGCACGATGCGCGCGAGATCCGCGCCATGGGTCAGCAGCGCGGCATCGATATCTTCGGCGCCAACGGGCTGGGCGTGGCCGACACATGGAACCAGGTGCGCATCGGCGGTGCGCTGGGCGGTGACAGGCCCGGCGATTCGCTGCGCCCCGGCTCGATCGCCATCTTCTCCAACTCGGGCGGCTTCTCGACCACCATCGCGCAGTACCTGCGCATGGCCGGCTGGGGCACGACCACGGTGATCTCCAGCGGCAAGGATGTCTACATCCACTACGCGGCACCGGAGTTCGCCTTCGCGCTGGCCAACGACGCGCGCAGCAAGGCTGCGGTGCTCTATTGCGAGCCCGGCGGGTACTACGAGTACGACGCCACCTTCACCAAGCCCGTGGTGGCCTGCGTGGTCGGACGCTGGAAGAGCAAGCTCACGCGCGCGGTCGGCCATGCCGGCGCCATGGCGGGCGGCGACGACGACGCGCAGGCCAAGGAACGCTGGTTCATGGAGAAATTCGGCGTCGACGACCTCTTTACGCCCGAGCGGCCGGTGTTCTCGGCCAAGGGCGCGGTGGTGACGAACATCGCTCACATCCCGGCAGCACTGACCGCAGTGATGCGCGCCAACGCCACCTTGCCAGACTTCGCGCCCGAGGGCAGCCTGGCGCTCAAACCCTGGTTCGGCTCCGACGAAGGACTGGACCTGCCCGAGTCGCTGCGCATTCCAGTGGTGGAGGCGCTGGCGCCCTATAACGGGCAGATCGCGTTGCTCAATACGCAGATCGGCAGCGTGGTGCCGCGCCAGGCGATGAAGGACGCTTCCGGGGCCTCGCAGATGGACGCGAAGACCCAGGTCAGCAGCCTGCACGGCACCAGCATGCTGCATGCCGCGACCCTGCCGCTGGAGTCGAATGTCGCGCTCGCGCTGGTGCGCGATGCCGGTGGCGAGAACGATCGCAAGCTGATCGCCCCCGCCATCGCCGCTTACGTCAACCTGCATGGCAAGCCCGAGCTGGCCGCCGCGCAGGCCAGTCGCGAAGCGGGCAACGCGCCCAATGCGGTGCTGGCCGCCGCGGCCGCCATCGTCGGCCCCCGGCGCCAGCAAGCGGCACGCGAAGCGCTGCGCTTCATGATCGAGCGCTTCCACAGCGCCGGTCTGGGCAATGAGTTCGGCGCCTCGCTGAGCGAGAGTTTCGACATCGGCCTGATCGATGGGGCCAGCCATCCGGGACTCACGAGCGCCGAACCGGACGCGCAGGCCGAGCGCTTGCTGGCCGGGGTGAAGGCACACGGCGCCCGCTCGGTATTCCTGCGCTGGCTGCAAAGCCTGCACGGCCATCCGACCGAAGCCGCCGTGCTGGCCGCGATCTCGGCCACGCTGGCCTGGGGGCCGCTGTCGCGCAAGCGCATTTCGCGCCTGACCGCCGAGAGCTTCCCGTGGTGGTTGCAACTCTTCGGCACGCTGATCGGCGCTTCCGCCGACGCCGCCCGGCACCAGTCCGGAAGCTTCTGCGGCATCGCCGACGAGCAACTGCTGAGCCGCCTGAGCCTTGGCGAGATCGCCTTCGCCGCGCTGCTTGGAAGCTTGCCCAAGGAAGATGACCTGTTTGCCTTCCAGACCCTGGTCGGGCTGCTGCTGACCAACGGGCCCGGCGCGATCTCGGCGCAGGGCGCCAAGGGTGCCGTGTCGTCCGACGGGCCCGAGCAGCCGGAGCGCGTGCAACTCAACAAGGCGATGATCGGCTTTCTGACCCACACGGGCTACGCGCACGGCGGCAATGGTTACGAGGGCATTGCCTACCTGTGCGAGCAGTTCCGGGACAGCGGGCTGGAGGATCCGGGCGCCAGCGAGCACGGTATCGACCTTGACGCGCTAGCCGCCCGCGCGGTGGAACGGTACGCTCAATACAAGACGCAGAAGAAGACCGCCGGCAGCCTCGACATCGCCAAGCTGCCAGGTGTCAATCACCCGGTGTTCAAGGACAAGCCGGTCAACCACGACCCGCGCGAGGTGTTCATCGCCCGCTTGTTCGAGGAGCGCGGCGAGACCAACGTGTTCCACCAGTTCTACCGCGCGCTGGTACAGCAACTGTTCGACGCGGGCGTCTCGCGCAACATCTACTGCGTAAATATCGACGCGGTGATCGCAGCGCTTCTGCTGAAGATGCTATGGAAGCCGTTGGCCGCCGGCCAGATCGGCGAGCGGGAGCTGGAGACCGCCGCCTTCACGATCTTCCTGTATCCGCGCATGCTCGGCTGCGCCGCCGAGGCCGACGACCATCTGAACCGCGGGCGCAACATGGACACGCGCACCGCGGCTTCGGCCTGCCGGTTCGTCGCCTGAGCGCCGCCGGAGGGCCGGACATGCTGACTGCCCTCGCCTGCCCGATGAGCATCGTCTTTATGGCGCTGATCATGACCAGGCGACTGTCGGCCCTGGGCAAGCGGCGGCGCCGGCGGCGGGCGCCGGCGCGGGTCCATGCTCAGGCTTCTTCCTGCCCGCCCTCGCCCACATAGGGAATGGCATGCTCGACCGTGTCCCAGATATAGCGGCCCGACGGGCTCTGCTGTTCCTCGACGATATGCGCCACCAGCCCGGCTGCGCGCGAGATCACCGCAAAGCCGCGCATCACCCCGGTCGGCACGCCGATCTCTCCCAGCAGCGCCGCCACCGCGCCGGTGGCATTGATGGTGATCGGACGTCCCGCCACCTCGTCCACCGCGCGCGACAGCGTCTCCAGCGCGCGGATGCGGCCGCCGGCCAGCTCGGCTTCGGCGCGGCCCAGCTCCAGCAGCCTGTAGGCGCGCGGGTCCACCGGCTTGTGCAGGTGGTGGCCGAAGCCCGGCACCGGGCTCTTCAGGCCCTTGTAGTGGTGCGCGATCTCCAGCGCCTCGGCCCCGGCATCCTCGGCGGCAACGATGCGGTCCAGCAGCACCGAGCAGTTCTCCATGGTGCCGACGAAGGAGCTGCCCACCGCCAGCAGGCCGGCCGACACCGCGCCCTGCAGGTTCTCCGGCGCGCTCATGTAGATCAGCCGGGTAGCGATGGCGCTGGGCGTCAGCCCGTGCTCCATCAGCACGATCAGCACTACGTCGGTGATGCGCAGGTCCACCAGGCGCGGCTTGCGGCCCAGGATCTGCATCAGCATCACCTCGGTGAAGGTGGTCTTGCCCATCAGGTCTTCGACCAGGTTGGCGTCGCGGTAGTGCAGGCTGGTCAGCGTGTGCGTACACAGGCGGGTCACGGGCTTGGCGGAGGAGGTCATGGTCTGGTCTCTCATTGCTTGTTGTCGGGATGGGATGCCGGCTCGGCGCCGCCCGCCAGCGCGCGCTCGCGCACTGCGGTCTTCAGCACCTTGCCCACCGGCGAGCGCGGCAGGCTGGCATGGAAATGGATGCGCTTGGGCGTTTGCACCGGCCCCAGCCGCTCGCGCACGAAGGCGACCAGCTCGGCCTCGCTGACCTGCTGGCCGGGGCGCAGCTCCACCGCGGCCTGCACGGCTTCGCCCCACTTCTCGTCGGGCACGCCGAACACGCTGCATTCATGCACGGCCGGGTGCTGGCCCAGCGCGTTCTCCACGTCCACCGGGTAGACGTTGAAGCCGCCGGTGATCACCATGTCTTTCAGCCGGTCTTTCAGGTGCAGGTAGCCGCGTTCGTCGAGCAGGCCGCGGTCGCCAGTGTGCAGCCAGCCGTCCACGATGGTCTCGGAGGTCTTGCCCGGCAGGCGCCAGTAGCCGCTCATCAGCAGGTCGCCGCGCGCCACCACCTCCCCTACCTCGCCCGCCGGCAGCAGGTGGCCGTCCGGTGCCATGATGGCGACGTCGCTGAACCAGCCGGCCACGCCGACCGAAGTCCAGTTGCGCGCGTCGATGAAGTCGTCGGGACGCATCACGGTCAGGATCTGCGGCGCCTCGGTCTGGCCGTAGGTGGTGCCCAGCACCGGACCGAAGAAGTCGCGCACCTCGCGGATCTTCTCGGGCGGCATCGGCGCGCCGCCGTAGATCAGCCGGCGCAGATGCGGGAAATCCGCGCGCGAGGCGCCGGGCAGCGCCATCAACATGTAGACCAGCGTGGGCGGCATGAAGCAGGCGGTGCCGCCACGCTCGCGGAAGGCCGTGCGCACAGCCTCGGCGCCGGCACCGTCGAGCAGAACGTGGCAGCCCCCTTGGGCCAGGACTGGCAGCAGGTAGGTGGAGGTGCCGTGGGTGATTGGCGCGGCCACGATGTAGCGCTCGTTCTGGTCAAAGCCCCAGGCATGGATCTGGTTGGCAATATTGGCCATCCATGCCCGGTAGGGCTGCATCACGCCCTTGGGCGCACCGGTGGTGCCGCCGGTGAACTTGATCGCCTGGGTGGCGTCGGGCTGCAGGTCGAAGCCCGGGCGCGGCGCGCCGGCATGGCGCCCGGCAAGCTCTGCCAGCGTGGCGATGCCCGGCGCGGAGCCGCCTTCGTCGCCGCAGCGCAGCCGCTGCCCCGGCGCACCGTCCAGCAGCGCCGCGCCGCCCGCATCGGCAATCAGGATCGACGGCTCGGTGGCATCGACGATGCGGCGGATCTCCGGCCGCGTGCTCTTGGGATTCAGCGGCACCCAGACCTTGCCGCAGGCCAGCACCGCCAGCAGCGCGGCGATATGATCAGAGCTGTTGCCGGCGCAGATGCCGACGCGGCTCTGCGGGGCCGGGTCCCGCGCCAGCAGTGCAGCCGCCAGCGCGGATACGCGCACGGCCAGCGCGTCGTAGCGGATCGGCCCGGCCGGCGCGTCGATGGCGATATTGGCGGGCCAGCGGTCGGCCGCGCGCCAGAAAAAGTCGATGGGATACATGAGGGGAAGACGCTCCTTGCTGGGGGGATGGGCATGGCCGGCGCGGCGGCGCGCTGCGGCTACTCCGCGCGCGCGCCGGACTGCCTGACCACGTCGTGCCAGCGCCGCGTCTCCGACACCATCAGGCTGCGCAGCTGGTCGGAGGTGCCGGGCTCGGTCGTGGCGGCCAGGTCCTGCAGGCGCTGACGCACCTCGGGCGCGCCCAGCACCTTGTTCAGCGCACCGTTCAGGCGCTCCACCACCGGGCGCGGCGTGCCGGCCGGCGCCGCCAGGCTGAACCAGGACTGCACGTCGAAGCCGGGAAAGCCCGACTCGGCCACGGTGGGCACGTCCGGCAGCAGCGGCGAGCGGCGCGCACTGGTGATGGCGATGGCGCGCAGCTTGCCGGCCTGCACGTACGGCAGCGACGACGGCGTGTTGTCGAACATCGACTGTACCTGCCCGCCCATCAGGTCGGTCACCGCCGGCGCGCTGCCGCGGTAGGGCACGTGCAGCATGTTCAGCTTCGCCTGCATCTTGAACATCTCGCCCGACAGGTGGATCGACGAGCCGGCGCCCGAGGAGGCGAAGGTCACGCCCTGCGGCGACTCCCTGGCGAACTTTATGTATTCCGCCACGCTGTGCACCGGCAGCCTGGGGTTGACCACCAGGATGTTTGGGATCCTGGCGATCAGGCCGATCGGCTCGAAGTCCTTCAGCGGATCGTAACCGAGCTTGTCGTACAGCGAGGCATTGATGGTGTTGGCGATGGTGTAGACGTACAGCGTGTAGCCGTCGGGCGCAGACCTGGCTACCACTTCGGCGCCCACATTGCTGTTGGCACCGGGGCGGTTGTCCACCACGACCGGCTGGCCCAGTTGCGCGCCCAGCTTCTGCGCCACCACCCGCGCGATCACGTCGGTGGCGCCGCCGGCGGCGTAGCCGACCACCAGTCTGATTGGCCTGGCCGGCCAGGCACCGGGATCGGCATGGGCGGCAGGCGGGATGAAAGCGGCCAGGGCGGCGCTGCAGCAAAGCGTGGCGCCCAGCGCCAGCAGGCGCCGGCGCGGCGGGTCGGGGAAGGTCATGGCGGTCTCCTGATTCGGCGCGGCGCCTGCGCTGGCGCCATCTGTTCGGGCTGCGGCATACTGCGGGGATCGCAGTGGCCGGCCAACCCATTCTTTCCCATGCCTTCCCGCACCGCCAGTCAAAACGTCCGCCAGGCGGACGAAACGCCAGCCGCCAGACCGACCCGGCGCGGCACGCGCGCGCCTGCCGCGGTCGCGCCGCCGGCACGCCGCCGCAGCCAGGCAGTGGCAAGCAAAGCCACGCCCGAGGCCGCCCGCGCGGCCACCGCCGAGGCTGACGGCGACCCCGGCGGCTGCCGCACACTGCTGCGCGGCCTGCAGCTGATCGACGCCGTGCGCGCCGGCGGCCGCGACGGCCTGCGCGTGGTCGAGTTGTGCCGCGCGCTGGGGTTAGAGCGCGCCACCATCTACCGGCTGCTGCATACGCTGATCGAGGCCGGCTACGTGGCGCAGCGCGGCCGCTTCCACTACGCCGCCGGCCCCCGCGTGGCGGCGCTGGCGCAGCCGCCCGCGCCGCCAGACCTGGCCGCCAGGCTGCAGCCGGTGCTGGCACGCGTCAGCGCCGCCTGCGGCGACGCGGCCTTTGCCATCGTGCGCGAAGGGCCGCTGTCGCATTGCATCGCGCGACAGGTCGGCACGCATCCGGTTCAGGTCCTGGTGATCCAGGTCGGCACGCGCCAGCCGCTGGGCGTGGGTGCCGCCGGCCTGGCGCTGCTGTCCGCCCTGCCCGACGACGAGGTCGCCGCCACCATCGCCGCCAATGCGCCCGTACTCGGCCAGTACGGCGGCATGACGCCAGACCGCATGAAGATCCTGGTGCGCGCCACCCGCGAACGCGGCTGGTCGGTGATCGGCAACCATGCCACGCGCAATGTGCTGGCCGTGGGCATGGCCGTGCGCAATACGGATGGCGAGGCGGTAGCGGCCATCAGCGTGGCATCGACCATGGCTCGCATGCCGCGTGAGCGGCAGCAGCTGGTTGCGCGCACCATCCAGCAGGCGCTGGCTGCCGAACTTCCCGCGGCGCGTGGCACTGCGGCGAGGAATGAGATGGGGGCTGGTCGAGCAGGCGCTGCCATCTCCACCCACGATGGTGCGATAGCGAATCATTGATTTGCAGCGGTCCGGCCGTCCTTCACGATGAACTCACCAGGCCACCGCGACACCGGGTCGCGGCGCCTGGCCATTCATCAGAGGAGACGGCATGAAGACCCTGAAGACGACTTGCGTGGCAGCGCTGGCGCTGGCCTTCGCGACGGCGGCCGCCGCGCAGGACATATATCCCGCGAAACCGGTTGTGGTGGTGGTGCCGCAACAGCCGGGCGGCGCCAACGACGTGATCGCGCGGATCGTGACGACAAAGCTTGCCGCGCAACTTGGCCGGCAGGTGGTGGTCGAGAACCGCCCGGGGGCCGGCGGCAATATCGGCACCGCCCATGTCGCAAAGGCCGCTGCGGATGGCTACACGCTGCTGTTTACGGTGAGCAGTGCGCACGTGATCAATCCGGCGTTGTACCAGCGCACCGGCTTTGATCCCCTGCTTGCCTTCGTGCCCATCGGCAGCGTGGCGACGGCCGGCTACGTACTCGTTGCCAACCCGTCTTTCGGGCCGGGCAACGTGCGCGAACTGGTCAATGCCGCGCGCGCCAGGCCGGGCACGATCACGTTCGCCTCGGCCGGCAACGGCACGCTGAACCACCTGCTCGGCGAAATGATCCAGCAACGCGGCGGAATCAGGCTGGTCCATGTACCGTACAAAGGCGCTGCCGCCGCGGCTTCAGACGTAGTGGGCGGACAGGTGGCATTGTCCGTGCAGAGCGTGCCGTCGGCTCAGGCTTTCATACGCGCCGGCAAGCTGAAGGTGCTGGCGGTGACCAATGAGAAGCGCCTGCCGTCGATGCCTGGCGTGCCGACCGTGGCCGAGACGCTGCCAGGCGTCGGGGCGACGCCCTGGTACGGGCTGTTTGCCCCCGCCAATACACCGGCTGATGTGGTCGCGCGCTTGCGTAGCGCGCTGGGCAAGGTCTTGGGGGATGCCGAAGTCCGTGAAGCGCTCGGCCGGCAAGGGGCCGAACCGTTTGCCTCGGAGCCGCGCCAGTTCGACGCGCTGATTCGCAGCGACCTGGCCCGCTGGGCCGACATTGTCAGGACCGCCGGCGCCACTGTGGACTAGGTGTCGGGTCAGCGCGGGGCGCGTGTCGCCCCAGCGTACGCAACGAGGGCCTGTGCCGGCGGGCACAGGTGGTCGACCAGTTTCCGCGCCGCGACCGGCAAGGCCTCATAGGACCGGATGCATAGGTTCAGCTTGCGATGCGCCCACGGCGCATCCAGCGCGACCACGCGGATACCCATGGTCCTGGCATAGCGCCGCGCCAGGCTGACGGGAAGGATGCCGATGCCCATGTCGGATTCCACCATCAGGCAGACGGCATCGTAGCTGTTGACTTGCATGCGGAACTTCACCGGCACGCTGTGCTCGCTGCCATAGCGCAGCAATTGCATATTGATGTAGCTGCCGGTCTGCAGCCCGATCAGGTAGTGCTCGAGCACTTCCCGCGTGCTCAGCTTCTTCCGCGACGCCAGCGCGTGGCGCCGCGGCACCACGACCACCAGCTCGTCCTCGCGGTACGGCAGCGTGATCACGTCCTGCGGCGTCGTGCCCAGATCCGCAAAGCAGCCGACATCCGCGGCGTTTTCGGCCACGCCCTTCAGGATTGCCGTGCTGATGCGCTCTTCGAGCTGCAGTTGCACGTCGGGGTATTTCTCGATGAAGCCATGAAGATCGGCGGGCAGGAACTGCGCGATCGAGGACACGTTGGCATAGATTCGAACCAGGCCGCGGGTGCCGCTGGCGTAGTCCTGCATCATCGCGGCGATATTCTCGAGGTCGTTAACGATCCCGCGGGACAGGTTCTGCAGCGCGATGCCCGCCGCCGTCGGCACGATGCCCTTGTTGCTGCGTTCCAGCAACTGCGTGCGCAGCGCCGCTTCCAGATCGCTGATGCGTTTGCTGACTGCCGAGGCGGCGATATGCTCCCGCTCCGCGGCGGCGGCAATGGTACCGAGCTCAGACACTGCAAGAAACAGCCGCAGCGAGACGGGATCGATCTTCATGGCGTCAGCGGTCCGGCAGCGGACCGGGATATCGACAGGTAGCAGGCATTATGCGCGCCACGCAAGCTCCAGCACAGCGCGCAGGTCGGCCTCGTTCGTGATCGGCCTGACATTGTTGCGCGTCACCATCGGATGGTCGAGCGCCGGGCCGATCATCGCATCGACCTGGGCCCGCGTCAGCCCCAGGTCATCCAGCGTGGTCGGCATACCCAGCCGCACCAGCAGGCCGTGGAGGATGGCATGGAACGGCTTGTCCGGCTGGCCGATTGCGGCACGCAGGCGCGCATGCTGCGGCTCGACCCAGCCTTCCAGCCATTTCGCCTGGGCGAGCATGAGCACGCATGCGGCATCGCTGTGCGCGATCCCACCATAGGGTCCGATGATATGCACCATCCAGTGGCTGAAGCCGTGCGGCACGGACATCTGGCCCATGCCGGTGTACCAGGTGGCCAGCTGGCACTGTGTCAAGGAGGCAAGGGCATCCGGCACGCTGGCGTCGGCGAGCTCGGGCAGGTGCCGGACGTACAGCGCGATGGCTTGCTCGGCCAGCAGACTCGCAAAGGGATGGGGCGACGACGAGCAGGCCGTGTTGATGGCATGGTCCAGGCCACGGACGCCGGTCGACCACAGCAGCCGGACAGGCGTCTGCTGCAGCAACGCGGGGTCATAGAGGATCGCCTGTGGCGAGCCGTCGGGCACTACGAAACGTGCCTTCAGCCGGGTTTCGTCATCGATCGGCGTGCTGACCGGCGTCCATTCCGACGTGGCCAGCGTCGTCGGGATCGCGATCTGGCGGATGGCGGCGGGCGCGTGCGATGTGGTCAACATCTCGGTGCCGTCTGGCGACCGAACGAACTGCAGCCTGAGCAGGGCCTCGCGGTCATAGGCGTTCTCTGAGATGCACAGCTGCATCGCCTTGCACATGTCCATGACCGAGCCGCCGCCCACCGAAACGATGACGTCCGCGCGCGCGTCGCGCGCCTGCCTGGCAGCCGTCAGCACGTTGGACAGCGGCGAATGCTCGCCTACTTCGTCGGTCAGGCCGACGATCACGTCGCCAAGCCGCGCCTGCAGCCGGTCGATCCATGCGGTCCTGGTCCGGATCGAGCGGGAGCATACGACGAAGGCGCGTCGGTATCCGAACAGCGCCAGCACGTCTGGCAGGGCCTCGACGGCCGACACGTTGTGGAAGACACGTTCATGTCCCGTGAAGCGGTAACGCTTCGGTTCGACGTTTGCCATCTGGCATCCTCGCGAAGGGTGGAAAGGTTGTCAGATGATGGCGCCGGGCCTGCCGGCGGCAAATCAGTGAATCGAGAGGCTGCCATCGTGGATGGCGATGGCAGGCCGCTTCTGCTTGTGGGTTACATGGCATCGTTGGCGCGAACTGCGAGTTTCCGCATGCCAGAACTGCCCGGGTTGATTGGAGCCGTTGCCAAAAACGGATATCCGTGCCGGTGCAGCCCTGCCCGCCGAAAGTGCACCCGCGCGCACGTCCCGGCCACAACCCTCTGCACGCCCTCGCCTGAAGCACCGCCGCAGTGCCCGGCGCCGCCGCCAGGCCGTTGCAACGCCCTGGCGGCTCGGTACATTTCCCGGTATGGCAATTGCCGATTCCGGCTAACGCCCGGGTGTGACTGATTCATAGACTTGCCTCCATGCCCGCATCGACAGGAGACAGTCGTGAAGCACACCAGCAGGAGGCCATGCCGCACAGCCGCTACGCGGCGGCGCCCTTCTTTCCGCCCCCTCGCCGCTTTCCTTGCCACCCTCCTTGCCGCATCGCTAGCCTTTGGCGCGAGTGCCGCCGGCGCCGCCGACCTGCCGCCGGAGACGCTCACCATGGCAAAGCTGGCGCCGGCCGACGAGAACCGCCTCTATATCTCAGACGTAGCGTTCCGCCACATGGTCGACGGCCGCCTGCACGTGATCGACGGCAAGCAGATGAAGTACCTGGGACTGCTGCCGACGGGCTTCGGCGGGCAGTCGGTGCTGTCGCCGGACAAGCGCACCATCTATGTGGTCTCCACCTTCTACCCGCGGCTGTCGCGCGGCGATCGCACCGACGTGGTCAGCCTGTATGACGCCGACACGCTGGCCTACCGCAGCGAGATCGTGATCCCGCCGCGCCACGCGCAGTCACTGAACTACCGCGGCATCATCGCCACCTCGGCCGACGGCCGTTTCCTGTATGTGCAGAACGCCACGCCGGCCACCTCCGTCAGCATCGTCGACCTGAAGGAAAACAAGCTCGCGTCCGAGGTCCAGACGCCGGGTTGCTGGGGCATCTTTGCCAGCGCGGCGTCCAGCCAGCGCTTCCAGACCCTGTGCAGCGACGGCGCGATGCTGACCGTCACGCATGACGCCAACGGCCAGCCCGCCGGGCAGAAGCGCAGCGCGCGCATGTTCGATCCGCAGCAGGACCCGGTCTTCCTGCATGCGGAGCGCGTCGGCAACACGCTCTACTTCCTGTCCTTCAACGGCAATGTCTATACCGCCGACCTGTCGGGCGAGACGCCTGCGTTCAGCAAGCCGTGGCCGATCGTCGCTGCCGCGGACAGCAAGGGCGGCTGGAAGCCGGGCGGCTACCAGCTCTTTGCACTGCACGCGGCAACGCAGCGGCTCTACGTGGGCATGCACCCGAAGAGCCGCGAGGGCTCGCACAAGACGCCCGCCGCCGAGATCTGGACCATCGACCTGCCTGGTCGCAAGCGCGTGGCACGAGCGCCGGGGCAGAACGCGCTGGCGCTGACCATCACGCAAGGCGCGAAGCCTATGCTCTATGCGCTCGATGCCATGAAGGCCGGCGTGGTCGCGCTCGATCCCGCCAGTCGCCTGAAGCCGGTCGCGCGCCTGGATGCCGTTACCGAGAATGCCGTGCAGGTGGAGGCCCACCAATGACCGCCGCCATGCTGATCGCCGACCCCGTTGTCAACGCCGCTTGCAGCGCGGCCGCCGCGCTGGTGCTGCTGCTGTCGGTGCTGCCAAAGTTGCGCGAGTTCGGACGCTTCCATGCGGCGTTCGACGCCTACGGCCTGCTGCCGTCGGCATGGAGCCGTGTCGCGTCGATGGCATTTGTGGCGGCCGAGGCCGGCGCGGCGCTGCTGCTCGCGGTGCGCCCATCGCACGCGCTGTCCGCCGGTGCCGGGCTGGCCGTCGTCGGCCTGGCCACCGCCGCCGTGACGATCAACCTGGCACGCGGCCGGCGCGAGATCCGCTGCGGCTGCGGCAGCGATGCCGACAGCATGCCGCTGTCCGGCGGGCTGGTCCTGCGCAATACCGCGCTGCTGGCGGTGCTGGCCACGGCGGCGGCATCCTCCGCGACCGGAGCCGAGCGCGCGCTGGCGCCGCTGGACTTTGCCGCTGCGGGCTTCTGCGCGCTGGCGCTGCTGCTGATGTGGCTCGCTGCCACGCAATTGCTGGCCAATGCGGGCCGCGCCCGGGCCCGCGCCTGAACACCCTCTCCTTTTTCTTCTGACCCCCGAGACTGTCATGACTGCTCTTGTGATTGCCAATATCGTGCTGTGGATCGCCGTGCTGGCGCTGCTGCTTGGCCTCTATGCGCTGGCCCGCCAGGTCGGCATCCTTTATGAACGCGTCGCCCCGATGGGCGCGCTGGTGATCGACGCCGGCCCGCGCGTCGGCCAGCCCTTGCAGCCGTTCGCGTTGCAGGACGTGCGCGGCGGCGATGTCGCCGTCGGCGGCCACCAGAGCACCGCCACGCTGCTGTTCTTCCTGTCGCCCACCTGCCCCATCTGCAAGAAGCTGATCCCGGTGCTGAAGTCGATCCGCGCCAGCGAAGGCAGCTGGCTGCGCATCGTGCTGGCCTCTGACGGCGAGCAGCCCGAGCACCTCGCCTTCTTGCGCCAGGCCGGGCTGGGCGAGTTCGAGTACGTGCTGTCGAAGGAACTGGGCATGCACCTGCAGATCGGCAAGCTGCCGTATGGCGTGCTGCTCGACCAGCAAGGCACGCTGCGCGCCAAGGGCCTGGTCAATTCGCGCGAACAGCTGGAAAGCCTGTTCACCGCGATGGACCTCAACGTGGCGTCGGTGCAGCAGTTCCTGGAAACCCACGCCTGAGCGCAAGGTGAAAAACATGACGTGGTTCGACAACCTCTTCGAGCGCCAGACGCGCCGGGCCGCGCAGCGCGTCGGCCGCCGCAGCGTGCTGGCCACGCTGGGCAAGGCGATGGTAGGCGGCATGGCACTGCCGGTGCTGCCCTTCGACCGCAGCGCCCATGCCGCGGCCGCGCACGGCGCGCGCACCGGCAAGCCGGTCGATGAAACCGCTTGCGACTACTGGAAGTACTGCGCGGTAGACGGCTTCCTGTGCTCATGCTGCGGCGGCAGCTCCACCACCTGCCCGCCGGGCACCGAGCCGTCCAGGGTGTCGTGGGTCGGCACCTGCCGCAACCCGGCGGATGGCAAGGACTACATGGTCAGCTACAACGACTGCTGCGGCAAAACCACCTGCGGCCGCTGCGAGTGCAATACCAACGAGCGCGAGCGCCCGGGCTACAAGCTTGGCGTTCATAACGACGTGAACTGGTGCATGAGCAACACCAGCACGATGTTCCACTGCACTACCTCGATCATCCTCGGAGTCCAGGAATGAAGCGTCTCTTTTGTGTCGCCGCCAGCGCGGCGCTGCTGGGCGCCCTGCCCGCCTCCGCCGCCGACCTGGCGGCGCAAGGCAAGGACCTGTTCGCGGCCAACTGCGCGGCCTGCCACAACGCGGATGCTTCCGGCATTGCCGGCGTCGCGCCACCGCTGGCCAATGCGCTGCGCGAGCGGCTGGGCTCGCCCGCCGGGCAGTCCTACCTGGCCAACGTGCTGGTGCACGGGCTGGCCGGGCCGATCGAATCGCAAGGCCAGTCCTTCAATGGCGTGATGCCGCCCTTCGCCACGTTGCCGGATGCGTCGCTGCTGGCGGTCATGGCATGGCTCAACACGCAGAACGGGCAAGCCGCATCGGCCGGCGGCCCCGACGTGCTGGCCAAGGCCCGGGCCGAGCAAAAGACGCCGGGCGCGGTGCGCAAGCTGCGCGAGGCGCGCTGACATGGCACGCGCCGCACTGCGTCACGCATTGGCCTGCATGGCGGCCTGCCTCGCTGTCGGCGCGGCCCATGCCGAAGGCAAGCTGCAGCGCGGCCAGGCCAGCTACATGCTGCATTGCTCCGGCTGCCATCTGCCCGATGGCTCCGGCAAGCCCGCGGCGGGCATCCCCGACATGCGCATCACTGTGCCGCAGCTGCTGCGCTCGCCCGCCGGCCGCGCGTTCCTGGTCCAGGTGCCCGGCACCTCCGGATCGGACCTGACCGACGCGCAGATCGCCGAGCTAATGAACTGGATGCTGCCGGTGCTGACCGCCCAGCGCGACGCCGCGCCGTACACGACTCAGGAAGTGAGCCGCTACCGCAATGACCGGCTCGACGATGTCGCGGCGCACCGCGCCGCGATCCTGTCTGGCCGCTGAGCGGAACACCATCGACAACACCGAAACACCGACAAATCGAGGAGACCCATGGACACCCGCACCGACCTGCTTTCCGCCGCCACCCGCGCCTTCCTGCAACGCCCCAAGCGCATGCTGATCGACGGCCAGTGGCTGGCCGCCGCCGACGGCGCCATCCTTGTCACCGAAGACCCCGTCGCTGAGACCGCACTGGCCGAAGTCCCCGCCGGCAAGGCCGCCGATGTCGACGCCGCGGTACAGGCCGCACGCCGCGCCTTCGAGCAAGACGCCTGGGCCGCGATGCGTCCGTCCGACCGGGAACGCCTGCTGCTGCGCCTGGCCGACCTGGTCGAGGCCAATGCAGACGAGCTGGCCCAGATCGAGGCGCTCGACAACGGCAAGCCCGCCAGCATGGCGCGCGCGGTGGACGTGGCCGGCGCGGCCGGCTTCCTGCGCTATATGGCTGGCTGGGCCACCAAGCTGCATGGCGAGAGCCTGGACGTGTCGGTGCCGCTGGTGCGCGAGCGCGAGTTCGTCGCCTTCACGCGACAAGAGGCGGTGGGCGTGGTCGGCGCGATCATTCCGTGGAATTTTCCGCTGCTGATGGCGGCGTGGAAGCTCGGTCCGGCGCTTGCCTGCGGCTGCACGGTGGTGCTCAAGCCAGCAGAGGAAACGCCGCTGTCCGCGCTGCGCCTGGGCGAGCTGGTGATGGAAGCCGGCTATCCGGCCGGCGTGCTCAATATCGTCACCGGCGACGGCGCGCATTGCGGCGCGGCGCTGGCCGCGCATCCCGGCGTCGACAAGATCGCCTTCACCGGCTCGACCGAGGTCGGCAAGCTGGTCGGCGGCGCGGCCATGCAGCGGCTGGCGCGGGTGACGCTGGAGCTGGGCGGCAAGTCGCCGGTGATCATGCTCGACGACATGTCGCCCGAGGCGGCTGCGGCGGGCGCCGCCCAGGCGATCTTCTTCAATCAGGGCCAGGTGTGCACGGCAGGCTCGCGGCTGTACCTGCCGCGCAAGCATTTCGATGCCACGGTCGAGGCGCTGGCGAAGATTGCAAATGGCTTCCGGCTGGGCGCCGGCATCGAGCCGGACACGACCATGGGGCCGCTGGTCTCGGCACGCCAGCGCCAGCGCGTGGCGAACTATGTCCAGGCCGGCGTGCAGGACGGGGCGCAACTGGTCTGCGGCGGCCCGGCCGAGATTGCGCGCGGGCACTTCTTCCGCCCCACGGTGCTGGCCAACGCGCCCGACACCGCCAGCGTGGTGCAGGAAGAGATCTTCGGCCCGGTGGTGGTCGCGCTGCCCTACGATGAGATCGACGAGGTCGTCGGCCGTGCCAACGGCACGCCGTTCGGGCTGGCCGCGTCGGTGTGGTCCAACGACCTGTCGCGGGTGCACCGGCTGGTGCCGCGCATCAAGGCCGGCACGGTCTGGGTCAATTGCCATAACCTGCTCGACAACGCCATGCCGTTCGGCGGCTTCAAGCAGTCCGGGCTCGGCCGCGAGATGGGCCGGGCGGTGTTCGACCACTATACCGAGACCAAGTCGGTGATGATCGCTGTGTGATCGCGGTTTCCATCTTCGACGAGAACAACCATGAAGACGATGCCTTCTACTTCCACCGCCATCCCCCTGCCGTTGCCCGCCCGCCGCCAGTGGCTGGGCCGGCTGGCCGGCACGGCACTGACCGCGGCCGCAGCGGGCGCCGCCATGTCGCGCCCCGCGGGCGCCGCGCCGGCCAGCGGCACTGCCGACCGGGCTGCCGGCGCACCCGACCCGATCGTGATGATGCCGGCGTGGCAACTGTCACGTGAGATCCACGCCCGCCGCGTCTCGTGCCGCGAGGTCATGACAGCCTACCTGGCGCATATCGACCGCGTCAATCCAGCCACCAACGCCATCGTCGCCCTGCGCGAACGCGACGTGCTGCTGCAGGAAGCCGCCGCCGCCGACCAGGCACTCGCCGGCGGCAGATCGAGCGGCTGGATGCACGGCATGCCGCAGGCGCCCAAGGACCTGGCGCTGACGCGCGGCATCCGCACCACCTTTGGCTCGCCGATCTTCAAGGACAACGTGCCGGCCAGCGACGCCATCATCGTTGAACGGGTGCGCAAGGCGGGCGCCATCCTGATCGGCAAGACCAATACGCCGGAGTTCGGGCTCGGCTCGCAGACCTTCAACCCGGTCTACGGCGCTACCCGCAATCCGTACGATGGCACCCGCTGCGCCGGCGGCAGCAGCGGCGGCGCAGCCGCGGCGCTGGCGATGCGCATGCTGCCGGTGGCCGACGGCAGCGACTTCGGCGGTTCGCTGCGCAACCCCGCCGGGTATTGCAATGTGTACGGCTTCCGTCCGTCGATGGGCCGCGTGCCCTACGGCCCCACGCCCGAGGTCTTCCTGCAGCAACTGGGCTACGAAGGCCCGATGGGCCGCACCGTGGCCGACGTCGCGCTGCTGCTGGCCACGCAGGCGGGCCCCGACCCGCGCACGCCGCTGGCGCTGGAGCGCGACGCGGCGCTGGCCGGCCTCACGCCTGACAACGTGATGGCCATGCTTGGCGCCGACCTGAAGGGCAAGCGTGTGGCGTGGCTCGGCAACTGGGACGGCTACCTGCCGATGGAAGACGGCATCCTGCCGCTATGCGAGCAGGCGCTGCAGGCATTCCCGGCCTTCGGCGTGTCGGTCGACGCGATCAAGCCGCCGTTCGCGCCGGAGCGCCTGTGGAAGACCTGGCTGGTGCATCGCCACTTCCTGGTCGGCAACGGCATGCTGCCGTTCTACCGCGACCCGGCCAGGCGCGCGCTGCTCAAGCCAGAGGCGGTGTGGGAAATCGAAGGCGCGCTCAAGCTCAATGCCAGCGATATCTATGCCGCCAGCGCGGACCGCAGCGCCTGGGCGCAGGCGCTGCAGCAGGTCTTTGCCACGCATGACTTCATCGCGGTGCCGACCGCGCAGGTGTTCCCCTTCGACGTGCGCGAGCCGTGGCCCAGGACCATCGCCGGCAGGCAGATGGATACGTATCACCGCTGGATGGAAGTGGTGTTCCCATGGACGTTGTCGGGCTGCCCGGTGATCAGCGTGCCGGTCGGCTTCAGCAAGGACGGGCTGCCGATGGGCATGCAACTGATCGGCCGCCCGCACGATGACGTGGGTGTGCTGCGCCTGGCGCGTGCCTGCGAGCAGGAGCGCGACTGGGTGGGCCGCCACCTGCCGCGCGCGATGATGGGCTAGCCGCGGGGTTAGCCAAGCATACGGCGCCGTGCCAGTGTTTGCGACGGCAGTTCGCCGAAGAAAGCACGGTACTGCGCCGCGAAGCGCGGCAGGTGATGGAAGCCGAAGCGCGCCGCCACGGTCCCGACCGGTTCGACCGGGCCGGCGCGCAGCGCCTGGCGCACGCCGTTCATGCGAACCGCGCGCACGAAGTCCAGCGGCGCCAGTCCCGTGACTTCATTGAAGCTGTATTGCAGCGTGCGACGCGATACGCCCAGTTGTTCGCACAGGGCCAGGATGCTCCAGCCGTGGTCGGGCGTCGCCCGCACCAGCGCATAGGCGTCGGCCACCAGTTGCCGGCGGGCGCCCGCGGTGGGCAGCGGCTCGCGCGGACGGTCGCCGTCATCGATCAGCGAGGTCGCGGCGGCCAGCAGCAAGGCGTCGCGGACCGCGCTTTCCACAAAGCGGTTGCTGAACACGTCCGCCTCGATGGCCGCGGTCGCCAGCACGGACAGCAGCGCGGTGCGCAATTCATTGCCGACTGCGGGGCGCAACTGGCGCACCCTGGGCATGGCATCGAGCCGGCGCGGCTCGCCGGCTGCCAGCGATACGGCGCGTTGCAGCGCCGGCAGCGGCATGGTCAGGCCGGTCAGGTCCAGCTCGCGCGGCGTGCGCATCGCAAGCGCCTGGCCGTTGCCGGCGCACAGCAGCGCGTGGCCGTGCATGCGATAGCCGTGGAACCAGCCGTCCTCGCACTGCACGTGCGGCAGCGCCAGCGAAACATAGCCGCGCGCCGCTTCGCCCTCTTCCAGCAGCGCCTGCGTGGTCTGTTCGCGGAACACATGGACATCGCCGTAAGTGACCTGAGAGACCTCGGCGCGGAACATGCCGGGCGTCAGTTGCTGGTAGCGCTGCTGCCACCCGTCCAGCTCTGCCGCGGCGGCCTGTGCCTCGTCGGCCACGACGTGGCGCAGCCCACGCAACGCGGGGGCGTTGCCGGGATCGTTGGCAGCAGGCGGTGTGGTCGATGGCATGGGGGCGCGAGCGTTGTGCGCGCGGCTCGCCATTCCGGGCCGGACGTGGAGGTTTTGTCGGGACTGGCTACCCGTTGTAGCGTCCGGTCGGCGGCGTGCGCGGCTGACCAGTTTAGCGAAGAGCGCGTACCCCGCGGAAGGGGGAGAACCCTGACGATCAAACGACAGCCCGCTAGACCGCCATCGCCTGCGCATGCAACGCGGGAGTCGCCGCCGCAAGAATCTGACCGTTGAACCCGGAGATCGATCCGCGCCGTCAAGCAAGCACGCTAAAGGCTCATAACTTTGGTTAGGTTCAGATGATCAGTCGCATGGCCCGGCTTTCGTCCTGAGCCCCTCTGGCGACTTCGCATAATTCTTACTTGATCAACCCGGCAAGAAACTTGTTCTGATTGATGCAGGCGCCGAGGCTCTTCTCGGCTCCCAAACAGTCGATTTTTGCCTTCCCGGTTCCGGATTTGTCAGAAGATGTGCTTGACACCAACCATTGCGCCGAACTGGTTTCCGCCTGGTTTCGTATTGGTTCCTGCCTGTCCGCTATTGACGGAGAGCGTGAGATTGCCGCCGTTGGCTATATAGCCCGTCGTGGCATACATCGAGGTGCGTTTGGTGAACGCATAGGTTCCTCGTGCGGCAAACATCCACGCCTTGTTAGTACTATTGTGATAGCGCAGGTGGAATGCTTCCGCATCGACGCTGAACGTCGCAGTGACGGGATAGGATGCGCCGGCGTAATACATATCGCTCACCGACGTGGTGCTCCCCTCGTTGTCGCGACGCAGCCAACCGCCGCCGACCTTCGTTTGGCCAAGCATGAAATAGCCGTTGACTGAAAGTCGATCGTCCGACAGCGCGCTACTCGTCAGTCCAGCGAACGCACCGGGCCCACCGCGCAAGGAATCATAGGCGACCCCAACGCCCCACCGGGCTGCGTCGTATTTCAACATGGCAGACCACTCCCGGCAGGCCCGGCTGTCCGCCGGATTCTCGCCTGCGCAGTTGGTGCCAGCAGGGCTTGGCCCCGCATTGGCCACGTCGCGGCCAAAGCTGTAAGTCGCCCCGACCGTCATGCCGCCAAAAGTGCCCTTGTACGAAATGGCATTGTCCGCGCGCGCATTCGCGATATAGCTGTCCAGCGAAGACGAGCCGAACACATTAGACCCGATCATGTCGGGTTCGAGCATTGCCCAAAACAGCATCGTGTACTGTCGGCCAACGGACACCTGGCCCCAACTTCCAGAGAGGCCAACCAGTGCCTGCCGACCGAATAGCCTGCCACCCTGGTTGGATGCCCCCGAATCCGGCGAGAAGCCCGATTCCAGCCAGAAGATAGCCTTGTTGCCGCCGCCAATATCTTCAGCGCCCCGGATACCCCAGCGCGACGGCACCGTGCCTGTCAGATTCGGCATGAAGGTCAGGCTATTTCGGCTGCTGCCAACTCCATTGACATAAGCAACGCCCGTGTCCACCACACCATACAACGTGACACTGCTCTGCGCTGCCGCAAATGCCGGGTAGGCGGTCGCAAGCAGGCCTGCGATGGTTCGCATTTTCATTTTATCTCCTCCTTCTGTGGTTGTTCTTTGCTTTACTGCGCGTTCGCTCATCCGAACAGGCTGCGACGCCACAGGGGCTGCGCGCGAACATCTCACTTCCGCGCCATCACGCACTGAGCCGCGTCGGCATCGTCATGATCGATTAGCACGTCGCGTACGATGGTCCAGAATCCGGGCTTCCCGTCCTTGCCCGAGACCCCCTCGTAGAAGCACACGTTCTGCACCAGGTAGTTGTTCGCGTTGAAACGAAAGACGTCATGTACTGACTCGAACTTCGCGCCACGAGTTGCGTCGACGAACGCCTTCTTGTTGGCGACATCGCGCCTTCATGTTGCCCACCGCACTGCTCAGAAGCTGTGCTGCGTCATAGCTAAACGCGATGGCCTGGTCGCAAAAGAGTGGATGCTATGGGCAGCCCGAGCTCGGCGATCCCGATCATCCCGATGGTGGCGCGCAACATAAGTCTCCTCTTTTTTCTATGCAGGCATTCTTATCAATACTGGGCGGCTAATCCAGCCGGTGTAGCTGAAACCTTTGTATTAATCTAAATTATGATTCGTTGCGTCGCGCCTACTGCTCCCACTGACGTGACCGCGGCGAACGCTGGCGGCATCGAACTGGCCCTGTACGGCGTAGGGAGCGAGGTATTCGCGACCGCGAATCTGTGCTCGCATAGGAACGCACAACTGTGCGACGGCTTCCTCGACGGGCATCAAATCGCATGCCCGCTGCCTCAGGGCGAGTTTGAGATCCTCAGCGGGCAGGCGACCTGCCAGCCCGCAAGGGAGGCGGTGCGCATTTATCCCGTCAAAATAGAAAACGGACGGGTCAGCCCTTCAGCCCTTCGAAGACTTGCTTTACCAGCGAAGCCGCTTCGGCCTTGTGCTGCGGCGTGTTGCCGCGCAAATTCCACATCACGATGTGCTTGATCATGCGCCGCCTCCACGATTGGATTCAGCTGCAGGATTGAGCACGAAGTCGTATTCGAGCGTGTAAAAGGGGATTTCCATCATCGAACCGTCTGGCGCCTGGCCCGGTTCGTGGCGCCGCCAGTCGGCAATCAGCGAGGAGCGGACGCCAAAAACGGCATCCGAATCGAGATAGGTGCCGCCCCTGCGAAAGACATGGGTGATAAGGGTCTGGTAGCCATCCTTCCTGATCATGAAATGCAGGTGGGCCGGCCGCCACGGATGCCTTCCCGTTGCGCGCAGCATGTCGCCGACCGGACCATCATGCGGAATCGGATAGGGTTCGGCCACGATGGAACGGAAGTAATAATGTCCGTCCTCGTCGGCGGACAGGACGCCGCGCCCCTGGAACTTGTCCAGTCCAGCATATTGCACGTCATAGAATCCGTCTTCATCGGCTTGCCACACTTCGATGCGCGCATGCGGCACCGGCTCGCCATCAATGCCGCGAATCACACCGGACACGAAACACGGCTCGCCCTTTGCGCCGTTGGCGACGTCTGCCCCGAGCGGGTAGGCGGGTGCGTTCTCGACATGGAAGGGACCGAACACGGTCGACTCCGTGCATCCATTCGGCTTCCGGTTATTCATGGCCATCGTCAGCGTCGACAAGCCGAGGGTATCCGACAGCAGGATGAATTCCTGACGCTTGTCATTGCACATGTGGCCTGTCCGCGTCAGGAACTGGATCGCTGTCAACCACTCGTCTTCGGACAGCTGCACTTCGCGCGCAAAGCTGTGCAGATGGTGGACAAGGCTGGTCAGGATCCGCGCGAGCCGCGGATTCGGCGTGTTTGCGATTTGCGCGAGAACGGCTTGGGTTATCGTGTCTTCATTCAGGTTTTGCATGGTACCTTGCCTTTTTCAAGTAGATGCCGCGTTCGAGCCTAAGATTTGATGCAATATCTCTTTCGCCGCCTCGCACGAATTGCCGCGCCAAGCGACAATCTGGTCCGGCCGTATCAGCGCAAAGTCCGCTTCGTACAGCGCCCGCGCCTCGGGCAAATGCAGGGCCGTCACTTTCATGTCGATCTTTCTGCGCTCGGCTTCCTCGACCATGGCGCTGCTGTCGCCCGACTCGGCGCCCAAGCACAGCAAGGTCCACTCGAAGCCGAACGCGTCATACAGCGATCTGCCATCCGCCAGCCACAGGTGAGGCGGACGCCCTCCGGGGCAGGCGCTGGGGATATACTCGTTCGCCTTGTCGGGCGGCGGCAGAGTGCCGTCCGAGACGATGGCCGGGGCCGTCATACCGGCCGCCGAACGTGACGCCTGGAATATTGAACTCGGCACGACCATGCGCCATGAAATAGAGCCCGGCCTGTTCCCGGGCGCACACGCCTTCAGGACTATCTTCTTCAATCTCCGGTACCGGCTTGAACAGCCCGAGCGAATCGGCAAAGGTTTTCGCGTAATTCGTATTTCGTTTCGCAATCGGCTGACGTTCAGCTTCGTAGCTGTCCAGCAACGCGGCTCCAGCCTTGCCCTTGATAACAGCAGCGAGTTTCCAGGCCAGATTGACCGCGTCCTCGATCGCAGTGTTATAGCCCAGCCCGCCGGCTGGCGTGAACAGGTGAACCGCATCGCCGCCCAGGAACACGCGACCCGAGCGGAAATGATTGCTGACCAAGGAATGGCCGGCCGTCCACGACCCGCGCGACAGTATTTCCACCTCGACAGGGGCGCCCGCGGCGGCTTGGAACATGCGGCGGGCATCGTCTTCAGTCAGGTCGGTTTCGACTTCATGCGGCTTGAGTTGCGTATGGAAGGCAAATTCGCCCTTGCCATCCACGGCCGCCATGAAGGCCCTGCGTTCGGTGTTGAAGCAGACATTCATCCATGCCGGCGGGTGCGGGCTGACGCGGTACAGTTCGGAGCAGCGGGCATAGATGGCGTACATGCGGCCGCCCATGAAGTCCCGGATCACCCCGGTCTCGCCGGTATAGATCAACCCCAGTGCCTCGCGCGTCTTGCTGCGTGGGCCGTCAGCACCGACCATGTAGCTGGCGGTCAGTGTCTGCCGAAGCCCGTCTTCAACGCGTTCGACATCGACTTCGACGTGGGTATCGAACTGCCGGAACGCGTTCATGCGCCAGCCGTAGTTGACCGATATGCCAGGGAGGCGCTCGGCCTGCTTGCGCAACACCGCTTCGACGAATTTTTGCGACACGCGATGCGGCAATTCAGCCGTACTCCAGGAGCCCGCCATGGCGTTGACCTTATCCTTGGCTTCTCTCGCCGACGGCAGGTTGAACCTGCCGATTTCGTGCTTGCAGAATCGCGTGAAGTAAGCAATATCCGTAGGGTAGTCCGCTGGCAAGCCCAGGCTTCGCACCTCATCGGCAAAGCCCAGGCGCCGGAAATGCTCCATCGTCCGTGCCTGCGTGGCATTTGCCTGCGGGTTGAATGCGGTGCCGGGCTTTTCGTCCACCAGTACCGTTTCGATCCCGCGTCGACCCAATTCGTTCGCGAGCATCAGGCCGCACGGGCCTCCTCCAATGATTACAACTGAACTTTTGACCGGCAGCATATTGGCAACGCTTCCTTATCTGATGTGGAGTGTTGTGGGACAATAGTAAGGCATCCTTACTTAATGAAAATGGTAAGGTACCCTGACTACATAGTCAAGGAAATGTTGCCGACGCGAGCGGGTATGATTGTCAATCGGCGCCAATCCTCGACAACCAGTATGGAAACTCTTAAATGCGAAAAATGACGGCGAAAAAAAAGAACACGAAGTCGACGGAATCCCCGGCTAACAGTGCGGCTGCATATCAATGGCGCCACAACAACATCGGCCGCCTGTTGAATATGGCCGTTCAGCGCTTTGAAAAACGCGTGCTGCAGGTGATGGCCGAAGCCGGCTACGGTGAATTTACCTTGAGTCAGATGTCGATTACCCGCAACCTGGATGCAGGCGGAACGCGCGCCACGGAGATTGCCAGACGAGCCGACATTACCAAACAATCCGCGGGCGAGTTGATCGGGCAACTTGAGGAGATTGGCCTGATTGAACGCATCCCGGACCCGGATGACAAACGCGCGCGAATCGTGCAATTCACGTCCGCGGGGCTGGCTTGGCTTGAAGCCTTTGAAATCGCCATCAAGCAAGCCGAGCATGAAATGCGGGAAGAATTGGGGGCGGCAACCTTTAAGCTTCTCAAGCAAGGCCTGGCGCAATTCGGGAAGGACGAGCAAACCTTACGTGAACGCTAGCAAAGCTCCGCCTCAGACGGACAAGTGGGATTGGTGACTGCTCAAATTCGCCGTGTAGTAAAACTTGACTCAATCGCTACGCAATCAATTCAGTCAAGGAATTTAGACACCCAGATACTGATGAATGATGTCCGGTTCATTGCGCAAAGCGTCCGAACTCCCGCTCCACACCACTTTCCCCTTTTCCATCACGAAGTGCCGGTCGGCGAACTTCAGCAGCGCCCCAACATTCTTATCAATCACGATTTGCGACATGCCCTCGTCTTTCAGTTCGCTCAGGGCGCCCCAGATTTCCGCGCGGATGATCGGGGCCAGTCCTTCGGTGGCTTCATCAAGCACAAGCAGTCGCGGATTGGTCATCAGCGCGCGGCCGATCGCGAGCATCTGCTGCTCGCCGCCGGACAACTGCCACCCCAGATTGGTACGGCGCTCCTTGAGGCGCGGGAAGAAGCCGTACACCCGCTCCAGCGTCCATTCCTTGCGGGACGAGCCGCGGTCGTGGCTGGCCCGCGCCGTCGCCACCAGGTTCTCTTCCACAGTCAGATTGGGAAACACCTGGCGGCCTTCGGGCACCAGGCCCAGTCCCAGCCGCGCAATCTGGTGCGAGGCCAGCGTATCGAGAGGCTGGCCGGCGAACCGGATGGCGCCTGACTTGACGGGCAACAGGCCGAACAGGCATTTGATCGTGGTGGAACGCCCCATGCCGTTGCGCCCGAGCAGCGTGACGACTTCACTCGCTTTGACGTCGAACGAAACGTCAAAAAGAGCCTGCGCGTGCCCATAGGAGGCCTGTAAATTGTGTACTTCAAGCAAGGCAGTCATGGGGTGCATTCCTTAATATCTTCTTCGCCAAGATAAATGGCCCTGAGTTCCTGATTCTCCCGGATCTCGTCAGGGGTGCCGGTAAACATCACACTTCCGTAGACCAGCACGGTAATCCTGTCGGCCAGCGCAAATACCGCTTCCATGTCGTGTTCGATCAGCAGAATCGAATAGCGTCCTTTCAAGCCTTTCAGTAATTCAACCACCCCGCTCGATTCCTGCGGGCTCATGCCCGCCATCGGCTCGTCAAGCAAAAGGCACTTCGGTTGCGCGGCGAGCGCCATGGCCAGCTCCAGTTGCCGGCGCTCCCCATAGGCGAGATCGGCGGCGGGAACATCGGCCCGCCCAGCCAGGCCGGTGGCCTGCAGCGCCGCTTCGGCCGCCGCGACCAGCGGCGCGCGGCCGAGCATGGCTTGCCAGAAGCGGAACGCATGTTCCTGCGCGCCCAGCGCGGACAGCACCGCGTTCTCGCGCACGGTGAACTCTTCAAAGATGGATGTGATCTGGTAAGAACGCAGCAGACCCATCTGTGCGCGGCGGTGTATCGGCAGCGCGCTTATATCCGTGCCGGAAAACAGCACCCTGCCCTCACTGGAGGACAGTTCGCCCGACAGCTGGTTAATCAGCGTGGTCTTGCCGGCGCCGTTAGGGCCGATGATGGCGTGCAGTTCTCCGGCCTGGATATCCAGCGACACATGGTCGGTGACCAGCAGGCCGCCGTAACGCTTGACCAGCGATTCGGTACGCAACAGGCTAGCGCTCATGATTGTCCTTCCGCTTTGCTTTGCGCCATGGCGACCCGGCCTCGCGGCCGGCTGCGCCTCTGCGCGAGGCGTGCTTCGATTCCTTCCAGGAAGCCGACCATGCCGGCCTTGCCGAGCAGCGCCACCAGCACGATGATCGGGCCGAAGACCGCCATCCAGTGTTCGGTGAACAGCTTGATGACCTCCTCCAGCCCGAGCAAGGCGAAGGTGCCCAGCAGCGCCCCGTACACCGTACCGATACCGCCGAGGACCACCATCACGATCAGCTCGCCCGACACCATCCATGACAGGGAGCTGGGTGACGCGAAGGCATTCAGGTTGGCCAGCAGCATGCCGGCGATACCGCACAGGATGGCCGACAGCACATAGGCAGACAGCAGGTACTGCCGAGCCGGCAGGCCTATCGCATTGACGCGCCGCGCATTCCGCTTTGCGCCACGCAGCACCATGCCGAACGGAGCCACGCGCAGCCGCGCCATCCACCAGGTCAGGAGCGCAAGCACGGCCAGCGCGAACCCATAGACGGTATCCGGCTGGCCGAGGTCGAGGCCGAAGAACTTCGAGGTGGCCAGGATCGTGGTGCCGTCGTCGCCGCCGTAATGCTTCAGGCTCACGAAGACGAAGTAGCCCATCTGGGCGAACGCCAGCGTGATCATGATGAAGGCGATGCCTGTGGTCCGCAGGTTGATCGCGCCGGTGGCCAGGCCGACCAGGCCGCAGGTGGCGACGCAGACCGCCAGGTGGACCCAGCCGCTATCGATACCGTAGAACGCCGGGATCGCGACGCTGTAGGCGCCCAGCCCGAAGAACAGCGCATGGCCGAGGCTGACCATGCCGCCATAGCCCAGCGCCAGGTTCAGCGCGGTGGCGGCAATGGCATAGACGATAATGCGCGCGACGAAAGTGACGTAGAACGGCTGCTCCAGCGCATGCGCGACGAAGGGGAGCAGAACCAGCACCGCGAGCAGCAGCAGCGGCACCGCGACGGAAATTCTAAAAGGGGATGGTTTGGCTTGCATTATTTTCTCCAGGCGGGAAACAGGCCCTCGGGACGAAGTGCAAGCACCACCGCCATCAGGACGTAGACCAGCATTGAGGCCAGCGCGGGCCCCGCCGCATTGGCGAGGTCTCGGCTCATCAGTTCGCGCAGCAGGGTCGGCAGGAAGGCGCGCCCCAGAGTGTCGGCCACGCCGACCACCAGCGCGGCATAGAAGGCGCCGCTCACCGACCCGATGCCGCCGATCACGATCACGACCAGCGTGGTGATCAGCACCGGCTCGCCCATGCCGGCCTGGACAGACAGGATGGGCGCAGCCATCACGCCGGCCAGACCCGCCAACGCCGCCCCCAGTGCGAACAGCAGCGCATTGAGCAGTTTGATGTTCACGCCCAGCGCGCCCACCATCGCCGGGTTGACCGCGCCGGCGCGGATCAGCATGCCCAAGCGGGTGCCGTGCATCAGGTAATGGGCGCCGACCGCCACCGCTAGGCCGACAGCAATGATGGCGAAGCGGTAGGCGGGATAGGTGGTGCCGAACAGGTCGACTGTTCCTTCCAACGCAGCGGGCACCGGTAGGAAGTACGGCTGCGGGCCCCAGATCATACGGGCGGCTTCGTTGAAGAACAGCACCATGCCGAAAGTCGCCAGCACATGATCGAGATGGTCGCGGCTGTACAAGCGCGAGACGGTCACTCGTTCAAGCACGACGCCCAGCACGATGCATCCACCGACGGCCGCCAGTACGGCGGCGGTGAACGACTCGGTCAGCTGGAATGCCGCCGCCGCGAAATATGCGCCGAGCATATACAAGGAACCATGCGCCAGGTTCACGAAACTCATGATGCCGAACACCAGCGTCAGCCCGGCCGCCAGCAGGAACAGGAGAATCCCGAACTGCAGCCCGTTCAGCAACTGCGGAAAAATCATACCGAAACTCATGACTGCCTCCTGAACTTGAGCGGACACTTCGCATGAAAGGCGTCCGTTTGCTCGCTCAGGGCGACAGCCGCCTGTTTCACCGCGACCTGGCCGCTCGCCCTCACCACTTGAACGATGTAATAGGGCAACGCACTTCGAAATTTCATTTTTGTCTCCTCAGTGAGTCGCATTGATGCGCCCACTTTAATGGTAAGGTATCCTTACTATATAAAGTAGTCAAGGCGGTTTTCGTTTCATGCCGCGCGCGTGAGAAGATTGTGCGGGTCGATGACGAATTACTTGGTACGCCGAATCGAATTGTCCATAACCTGTCGGCGCCTGATAGAGCGAAGCCACCTGCACCCCGACGATCTCCGCCATCCTGATCCGGTCCCATAAAATCGCCTGCGTCAGTTTTCGGTTGTATTTCATGACCGGTGTCTGACCAGTTTGCAGACTGTGCGATTTGGCCCGCCCAATCCCAGCCGGATGCTCAGGCTGCCTCGTTTCGCCGATGCGTCCACCGCCCGGGATCATCTGTAACAAGAACGGCAGCGGCACCAGATCGCAATACTGCGCGGGCTGCAGTTCAGCCTTTTACGCTCTTCACCACTGTTGCAACATTGGCGCCGAATACCTCAGCCGTCTTAAGGTCACCGGGAATCATCTCCTCAACGGAGGCGTCACCGGGTGTAGCCACCAGCAAGCCTAGGTAGCCGCCCAGATGGTTGATGTCATCGCGGGTCGATGATTTCTCGGCGGACGGGTGCATGTCGGTTCCAGCCCAGAGCATCTTGTGGTGAGCGGCAAAGGTCGCCAGGTAGGAAATGGTCGATCCCTTGTCCCCATTCAAGCTGGCCGAATTGGTGAATCCCGCCGCGACCTTTCCTTTCCATTCTTTCCTGAACCAGGTCTTGCTGGAGGCGTCCGCAAACTTCTTGAACTGCCAGGAGACGTTGCCCATGTAGGTAGGTGAGCCGAAGATCATGCCGTCGGCGTTTTTCAGTGTCTCCCAGGCCGCCTCGGGAATGTTGCCCTCGTTGTCAATGGCGATGAGTTCGACTGTCGCATCCGTCGATGCGGCGCCGGTCTGCACATGCTCGGCGACCCGCTTGGTGTGCCCATAGCCGGAGTGGAAGATAATAGCGATGGTGGTCATGAGTAGAGTTCCTTTCTTTCGATTTAGAATTGGGTCAACGTGTACGTGCTGGCTGCGCCATGATCACTCGCTGTCAGCGCGTCTTCTCCGGCCTGGCGGCCGTCAGTGTCGACGTATGCCCGATGTAAAACCCGCCAGGCCCGAACGCTGCCAGATACGCAAGGCCGCCCAGCATTGCCAGCCCTTGCAGGAAGTGGTTCAATTCATCCCGGAATGCGTTCGCACCGGCACTCCACGGCCAATGGATGCCGACCACCACGGGAACGCTGAGCACGAAAAGCGCCGAAGCGGCAAGCCGGAACTGCCAGCCGAGAATGACGCAAGTGCCGCCGACAAGCCATACGGCAATCGTGACG
Source organism: Ralstonia pickettii (assembly GCA_050987995.1). Taxonomy (GTDB): domain Bacteria; phylum Pseudomonadota; class Gammaproteobacteria; order Burkholderiales; family Burkholderiaceae; genus Cupriavidus; species Cupriavidus pickettii_B. The sequence continues at coordinate 1,782,764 of CP158803.1, read as the reverse complement.
CACAAGGCCAGCATGGGTGCCGGTATGCCCTTTCCGGCCATCATCGCGGTGACGCCATGGAACGATCCCACTAGTCCTGTGCCGCTCGCGATATAGACGATCCCGATAAGGAACCGCCCCAACAATGCGCCCAATTTACCGACAAAATCACCTTCTTCCATGCTTGCCTTTCTCTTTTCCGTTTTCCTCAGGCCTACACCAGACCATGCAGTTAGCGTCCACACCCCTGCATCCCCTGGATCCAGCTGTGGCTATGGCTGACACCACCACAGAATCGCCGTTGCCGTGCAGAGGGCCGCAGCCATGGCTGCTGGTCTTCTGGGCCGTCCCCAAGTAGGCGCCCTCATCGGCGCGCGCCACCGCCGGCGGCAACCATGCCGGGTCATTGGGCAAGTTCGTCGGCGCCAGCGGCTTGAACTCCCTTTCGCATGCGCTACCTGCCCATTCATGACGTTCAGCACCGATTCGATCTTCTTGATGCGCTCTTAGATAGCGTCACCGTGCAGCCAGGCCTGGCCGCGCCGGTACAGCACCTCGACCTCGGGACCGGTGAGCTGCGGCATGTCGCGCTTGACGTTGTAACCGATGCGGGTCTGGATGTAGGCCAGGTGCCGGTAGCCCGCCGGGAACTGTGCCAACTGCGCGGCATCCAGCTCGAGCCTGGTTCCCGGCTGCAGTGGATCGATGCGGTCTTTCTCGTAGATCGGTTGCCGCAACACGACACCCCAGCGGCCGTCGCGCTTCTCAATGAGGTCATAGAAGCGGCCGGTGCACACGACATCGCACGGCACGCCATCGACGTCCGCGCGCTGCGAGATGGTCATCTTGGTCTGCACAATGGCGCGCTTGCCGGCGAGGTCGATCGTCGTTCCGCCGAGAAAATGCAGGATGCTCACCCCTTTGGCCCAGCCTTCCTGGGTCACCCGTATGAACTCCTTTGCCGGTCCCTGGAACCAGGTGGCCATCATCACGCCATCGTCATGCCAGGCAGTGGCAAAGCGCTCCCAGTCGCCAGCGTCGCGCCACAACGCCCAGTTCTCGACCAGATCGCGGATTGCCAGACGGTCCAATAGTTCATCATTCATTGCAACTCACCTTGTTAAAACCTGATTGAAAGAAGTCAGCGGCCGGTAGCCCTGTCGTAATAGCTCCGGTCGTAGTACTTCGATGGACTGCCCATTTCCTTGCTGGGCACGCCCCACTTGCTGCGCAATTTCAGCACCTGCTCCAGACCCCTCGGGTCCAGGGCAGCCCGGCGCTGGAACCCGCTTTGCTCATTCACCAGTACGTTGAATGCGGCCTTTGCCATCGCCGGATTGCTGTTTGGCGTGTGATCCTGGAATAGCCGCAGCGCCTCCGCCTTGTTCGCGGGGTCGTAGAGCCACTCAACCCCTTTCACATAAGCGCGGATGAAGCTTTCCAGCCGCGCCCGGTTTTGCTGGGCCCAGCCTAGTCTTACGCCGGCGACTGCCCCTTGGTAGGCGCCCAGGCGGTCCGACACCGATTCGAGCACCTTGAATCCGCGCGCCTGTGCCTGTAATTCGAACGGCGAGACCAGCAAGGTGGCGAACTGCTTGCCTTCCATCAGCGCTTGAAACCGCTGCAAGACGCCACCGGCCCGTTCGACCGTGTAATCTGCCTCATGCAAGCCGGCGCGCTCGAGGAGTTCGAACAGGACCGCCGCGTATCCGGAGCTTTTTGCATCTACCGACACTGTCTTGCCGCGCAGGCCAGCGATGGTTTCCACGCCGGGTGCCGCCACCAGCTTGAGAAAACCGCGGTCTCCGCCCATGACCGCGACCAGGTCGGCGCCGACCTTCCCTGGCACCTCCCCCTGCCCTTCGCGATACGCGATCAAGTTATCCATCGCGGTCATGGCGATATCGAATTTGCCGTCGATCAGATTGGTCATCTGGAAAACCGAGCTGGGGGTGGGCGTCACGTTCACGGCAACGCCTTCCGCGGCAAACAAACCTTTGTCCTGGGCGACCCACAGCGGCCAGTTGGAACCACCAGGGAAAATGATGAGTTCAATCGGCGCTTCGGCCGCTGCCGATATACCGGCGATGCACGCCAGCAGCAACGCCAGCGCGATTCTCTTGATGCAATTCATGGGGGCCGTCTCCTCGGCAAGCAGCTCAATTTGAAGAAGTGACTCAAACCGATCGTCAGGCCGGTTTGCGACCGCCACCGTGTTGCTGCCCACGGCGCCGCGGTGGCAGCGATCAGTTTGTTTTTCATTTTTTTGTCTCCTTTTTTATAAAAATTCAGGCGAAAGCCTCCCCCTTGAAGGGGGCCGGAACGCCGCCTCCTGCAGATTGTGTATCTAGTGTTCAGACAATATTTACTTGGGATTGCACTGCCCCGCGTAGGCGTCCGTATGCGCCTTCATTACGTCCGCCGCCAGCAGCTTGAACTCCGGCCTGCCGGATGCGCTCTTGGCTACCTGGTAGATGTGGTAGTTCTGTACCGGGAAGTTGTTCTTGCCGAATTTGAAGTCGCCCCGTACCGACTTGAATTGCGCATTCTTGATCGCCGCCGTCAGCGCCTTGTGGTCGGCGGCATTGCCCTTGACGGTGCGAATGGCCGCATCGAGCAGCATCGCCGCGTCATAGCTGAACGCCGCGTAGGGCGAGGGCGTGCGTCCGAAGCGCTTCTCGAATGCCGCGACAAATTGCTTCGATTGCGGATTGGGCGCGCCAGGCGCCCAGGTATCGCCCACGATGGCACCCACCGCCGCCGCGCCCATCGCGTCCGCGGCGGCACCTTCGATCGTATTGGAGGTGTGGAGCGGAATCTTGCCCAGCAGTCCGGCTTGCTGGAACTGCCGGACGAACGTGACGCCCATCCCGCCCGGATAGAAGGCATAGACCGCTTGCGGCTTGGATGAGGACAATTGGGTCAGCTCAGCAGAAAAATCCAGCTGATTGAGCGCGGTGTAGATCTCGTCGACGATCTCACCCTTGTAGTAGCGCTTCAGGCCCTGGATCTTGTCCTTGCCGCCGATGAAGTTCGGCGTCAGCGTGCTGATGCGCTTGATGCCCTTGTCCTCGAGATACTTGCCAACAGCTTCGGCCGGCACGTCGCTCTGCCAGGACATCACAAACTGGTTGGGCTTGCACTGAATGCCGGCCACGAGCGACGGACCGGCGACGGTGCCGATGAACGGCAGATCGGTCGAGGCAATGCGGTTCTGCATCGCCATCATGATGTTGGCAAAAGTCATTCCGACAATCACGTCCACCTTTTCCCTGTCGATCAACTTGGCAAGCGCGTTCATCGCCGCCTCGGGCTTTTGCTGGTCATCTTCCTTGATGACCGCCGTGGCAACGCCGCCCAGTTTGCCGGACAACTGGTCGAGCGCCAGGCTGAAGCCGTCGACCTGGTCGCGCCCGACATCGGCGCTCGGTCCGGACAGCGTCGCCAGGAAGCCGATCTTGACGTCCGCCATCGCCGCCGGGGTAATACCGGCGATCATTATTGTTGCAAGTGCCCAAATGAGTTTAGTTTTCATGTCAGTCTCCATCCTTATTCTCAAGGGAAGCCATCAAGCGACGGTGGTCTCCAGTTCACCGAGTCCTGCGATCCATACCTTCATCACGTCGCCGCGCTTCAGGAAGGTCCCGCTCTCCGCGCCCACGCCTGCCGGCGTGCCGGTGAGGATGATGTCGCCGGGATGCAGGTCGACCCGGTGGCTCAGGTAGGAAATCTGGTCCGCCACGCCATACAGGTGGTTGCGCGTGTTGGAGTCCTGTTTAAGTTCGCCGTTGAGCCATAACTTGATGTCGAGGTCTTCGGGGGATTCGACGAAGGCCGCTGGCGTCAGGAACGGGCCGATGGGGCAGGAACCGTTGAAGCATTTGTGTCCGATCCAATCGAAGCGGAATGGCGAGCTGACATCAATCTTGTCGCGCTTCAGGTTATCGCGGGCAGACAGGTCATTCGAGCACGAGTAACCGGCGACGTACTGCAAGGCGTCGTCGACGCTGACCTTCGAGGCGCGGCGGCCAATCACGACTGCCAGTTCCGCTTCCCAATCAAGCATGTTGCTGTGGCCGGGGAAAGACACCACCTCGCGATGGCCGGCAAGGCTGCCCTTCCCGGCTTTCAGGAAATGCCAGGGCGGAATGCCTTCCGCCTTCGGATCCAGCACCAGCTTGTGGTTCATCGCACGGCTCATGGCTTCCACGTGGTCCCGATAATTGGCGCCCGCGCAATAGATCACGCCGGGGTGCGATACCGGTGGCAGGAAAGTGATGGCATCAGCGGCCAGCCTATGGCTCATGTGCTCGCCCGAAGACGCGGCCAAGGCATCGGCAACGGGGAGCAGTTGGGCATGCGCGCTGTCCCAATTGTCCAGCAGGTTCATCACCGATTTCCCGGCCACCGGGCTGCCAGTAGCGGCGCCCGCCAGATCGAACAGTTGCTGGTTGACGGCGATACCTGTCCCTGCGGCCCCGTTGTTGTCCGCATACGTAAATAGCTGATATTTCATTTAATTTCCTATCGAAGTAGGTATGACTGGTCCGAGAACCGCAGCGTCACGGTGACGCCGCCTTCCATGAGCAGCCATTTCATGATTGATGGCGTATATACCTGCTGCCGGATAAAGGGATCCCAGGACAGTATTTGTTGCGCTTCTTCCATTGATGCCGCGCGAATGATCGACATTCCGCCCAGCGCGCCCGGCACGCCCCCCTCTTCCACGAAGGGACCTGACGCGAACAACTCCCCGCGCTGCTCGGCGGCGATGGCCCATTGCAGGTGGGCTTCCAGCACCTCGCTGAAGCGCGACAGGTCGTTTGGCGTCCGCAGCGCGACATACAAAGGCTTTTGCAGCATGTTCGCGAGCAGGGCGCGGGCGTTGTCGTTGATATCCATGTCAGTCAGGCAACTCGAAGTTCATCGGGAATTCCGGCGGCGGCGGCTCGCTGGCCCATACCGCGGTCAGCTCGTCCGGCGTGACATTCAAGGGCACCCAGCCGCTGTCGTCTTCCGGAATGATGTCGATGTCCCAGAAGTACTCCACCAGGCTGTTCCACGGATCGCGGATGTAGTGGAAGTAGTTCGATCCACCCACGTGACGGCCGGGGCCGAACGCACTCTTGTAGCCGGCGCGCACCATGGTCTGCGCACCGATCTCGATTTCGTCGAAATCGCCGACTTCGAAACTCAGGTGGTGCAAGCCGGTATGCGTGCTCTTCGCGAACGCGAGCAAGTGATGATCGCCGCCCTTTGCGCCGCGCAGGAAGGCCAGGATGTCTTGTGCACGGTCGGACATCCTCAACCCCAGCACCTGCATATAGAAATCGACAGAACGGTCAACGTCAGGGGAAAACTTGATCAGGTGCCCCAGACGGCGCGGCCGCGCCCGCTTCTGCATGGATTCGATATCGCAAGCACGGGTGCCGATACGGCGGTAGCGCCCGGGCACATTGAGTTCCGGCGGCGCTGCCATCAAGGATGGCGCTGCTTCTTCGATCTGCACGTTGAGCCAGTCGCCGTGCGGGTCCTGGAACCAGATGCCGCCGAAGGGCACACGAAAAGGTGCAGCGACGATCACCACGCCGGCGCGCTCCAGCTGGCTTTTCACGGCTTGCATCCCCGCCTCGTCGGTGCCGAGCGAGACATAGCTCAAGCGCTTTTTTGGGCCTTGGATCAAGCGAATCTGGTCCTGCGCCCGCTCCGGGCAGCGCAACACCAAGTCATTGCCGCAGGCGCGCGCTTCCAGGCCGAATAATTCGTAAAAGGCGCGGCCGATTTCAAGGTCGGGTACGGTCATGCCGACGTGAAGCAGCGAGTGAATCATCGCAGTGTCTTCCTATTTGAGGGGAGAAAACGGCGCCGGCGTGAGCAGCTCGTTTTCCTGGTTAATGACCATGCCACCCGCCTTGGCGAGAAAGGCGCGCCATTCCGGCTTGGCCGACAAGGCAGCGCGGCGCTGCACACGGTCCTCGAAGGTATCGAAACCCCACAACTGCACCACGCGGTTGAGTTCGCCCACTTCCGATACGAAGTAGCCCAGCAGCCGCCCCAGGGTTGCGCTCTGCAGCTGCAGCCCCTCCGCCTCGTAGATCGCCAGGAACTCCGGCATGGCGCCGGGCTTCAGTTGATAGGTGCGCTTCTCGATGATCACGTTACTCTCCTTGTTGTGTGTTCTGTTGCGACTCCGCCTCCAGCAGCTTGATGACTGCCGCGGCGTCCTCGTCGCAAATGTCGGAGTCGGTGGCGCGGTAAAAATACGGGGCGGCCGCCGAGAAGAGCGGCGTTGCGACGCCCAGTTCATCGGCCATTGCACCGCCAAGGTCGAGGTACTTTTTCAGCGTGACAAACGGGCCAATCGCCGGCGTGAAGGCCCGCGCCGCCATCATCGGCGCACGGATCGCGAACATGGTCGAACTGCCCGCGCCATGCTTGATCACATCGGCAACCACATGCGGATCGAAGCCGGCCTTGGCACCCAGGTTCATCGCCTCCGCAGCAGCGAGGATATGAATCGAGAGCAGGTAATTGGCGATCAGCTTCATGGCCACCGCCGAGCCGAATTCGCCGATGTGGAAATGATTGGTGGTGATGGCGTCGAGCACCGCCCTGCACTCTTCGATAAGTTCCTTGGGGCCGCCCAGGTACAGCGAGGCCTTGCGCTGCGCCACCATCGGCGGCGAACCGCTGACCTCGGACTCGAGCACGCGCCCGCCGTGCTCCTGGATACGTTTGGCCTGCTCGATCTTGAATGCCTTGCTATAGGTACTGAGCTCGATGACGATCTGACCGGGCTTGAGCGCCTCCAGCACGCCGTTGGGCCCCTGCAAGACGTCCAGCTGCGCCTTTTCGCTTGGCAGGCAAAGCAGCAGGATATCGGCCTGGCGAGTGACCTCGGCCGGGCTGTCAAGAGCTTGGCCGCCGCGGGTGACGAATTCTTCCCGGCCGGTGCGGCGGAAGCCGAGTACCTGGTAGCCGGCCTGAATAAGATTGGTGGCGATCGGCAGTCCAAGCTGGCCGATGCCGATCACGCCGACAACTTGTGCAGGTGTGTCCACGTTTCTGTCTCCTCGTCAATGCTTTATGTTTCATAGTATCCTACCGAGGCGATCTTCCTTAAACCATGTTGATTCGTTGATTCCATAGTATTAACATGATTAATAGTTTTAATTTCGTAAGCGCGTACGGGGGAGCAGCCAATTCATGAAAGACCTCAACCTGCTATATATCTTCGAGGCCTTGTGGCGCGACCGGTCGGTGACGGGCGCAGCGGAGAGTCTGGGGCTGACGCAGGCTGCGGTCAGTAGTGCGCTGAAGCGCATGCGGGCGGAGTACGGCGACAAGTTGTTCACGCTGGTCGGCCGGCGCATGGAACCGACGCCCTACACCACTACCATTGCCCAGCAGCTGCTTGATGCATTGGCCATGGTCCGCAATACCTTCGTGGAAGAAGCGAAGTTCGACCCGCTCACTTCCCGCCGGCTGTTTACCGTGCGCACGCGCGATATTGGCGAAGTGGTGCACCTCCCCGCGCTGATGCAAAAGCTGCAGGTGGAAGCGCCCTATATCAAGATGCGAACGGTGTTCAAGCCGATCGATGAAACGCTGAGCGGACTGTCCAACGGCAGGATCGATTTCGCGCTCGGTTTCCTGCCATCGCTCGAAACCGGCATTCATCGCCGCCAGCTATTCAAGCAGTACTATGTCTGCGTCATGCGCAAGGGACATCCCCTGGCGGAACAGGAATTGACCACCGAACTGTTCTGCGAGCAACAGCATTTGCTGGTGGAGACTTCCGGCAGCGGCCATAAGGCGCTGGAAAAGGCATTAATCGATGCGGGCGCGCGGCACCAAATCAGGATGCGCCTGCCGCAATACCTGTCCGCTCCGCATTTCATTATTGCCTCGGACCTGTTATGGTGCGCGCCCGCCATCCTGGTCAAGACATTGATGCCTCACTTTGCCCTGATCACCAAACCGATGCCCTTGCAACTGCCGGACTTTGATATCGGTATTTACTGGCACGATCGATACCACCGCGATCCCGGAAACAAGTGGTTACGCGACTTTATCGTCAACCATACCGCCGAGACGCTGGCGAAAAGCACGTGAAAATGTGACCCCCGATCCATCCCTCGCGCGTCAGTATTGCTGGGTGCTGGGCAAGCAAGTCAAACTGTCAAGGCGCGGTCAGTGTTTCTCTGGCCTGTGAGCAGGCGAGTGTCCCGGTAGTATTTTCTATCGACTCTTCTGCCGATCTGGCGCTGGATGAACTGGTCGCCCCGGCGCATATGCGCTGGCGTATCGAGCGTGACTATCAGAACTTGAAGCAGGAGTTTGGACTCGGGCACTATGAAGGCCGGGGATGGCGGGGCTTTCACCACCATGCCGCACTGAGTATTGCGGCCTATGGATTCCTGGTCTCGTGAACTGACGTCGCTTCGCTGACGCCATGGCGCCGCCGGGTGGCCGCTCGAACCAACTGTCAAGGCTTCGGCATATCCGCGGGTGCAACCGCAAGGCCATCGATGCCGCTTCGCTTCACTGAATCGGCGAGGAAGCCGCTCTCACGCATTGCATCAAGGGCCGTGTTGATCAACGTCAACCGCTCTGGCCGATTCGAGGGGACCGCAATACTCTGCGCCACACCGAACAAGTTGTCGGGCAGCATGCGTAATTGCGGATCATTGCTCGCGCGGGAGGCGAGGCGTTGGCGCCCGCCGGCGAAAGCGTCAACGGTTCCGTCACGCAGCCAGCGGAAAGGCTCCTGCATCGTATAGTCCGACGTGGCTCGCACCCTGGCGAACTTCAAATGCTGCTGCAACCAGACGCCTACCGTGTCATCGGTGTTCACCCCAATCGTCCGGCCGGGCCGGTCGAGGTCTTTGACTGAGACAAGCGGGGAGTCTGTCCGGACCAATGCGCTCTGCTGTACCAGCATATACGTTTGCGAGAACAGAACGCCTGAGCGATCCCGATTCGGCGCCACAAAGCCGATATCGGCGCTGCCATTCTGGACGGCCTCCAGCACTGACGCGGCGGTAGGAAGCGGCATGATCGTGACGGATACGTTAGCCGTGCGTCCCAGTTCGCGCGTTATGTCCGCGGCCACGCCGGTGAAGGTGCCTGTGACGGCATCGTGTCGTGCCTGGGCTACGTTCGCGACAATGTAGGCGGCTCTCAGGGTCCCTGTTGGCGCAAGCGTGGCATCGACTGCGGTGGCGTTGCCGGCTGGTATTGCTGCCAGAACCAGCAGCGCACGCAAGCGCTGGAGCGCCTTCGAGCGCCAAATTGGAATGTTGTCGGGCGAGTCGGAGTGTTGCGTCATTGCGAATCTGCTGGTCCAGGTGAAATGATTCCGCAAGCGCTGGGATGAATGCTGGATTTCGGCAAGGCGTTCATCCGCTTCGCTCAATCGGATAGCCGGTGGCCCCAATAGCCGGAGCCTTGGCTTTTTGCTCAAAAGATATGCCGGATTCCAATCATCGTGCCAAACTGCGATCCACCTGGCGCCGGATTCGAACCGGGGGCTCCTACACTTACCGATTGGGCAAGCTGGCCACTGTTATTGATATGCCCGATGGTGGCATAGACGGACGTTCTCTTGGAGAAATTGTACGCGCCTCGCAACGTATAGAGGAAGGCGTGGTTATCGCTGTTGCGATAGTCAAGATAATATACTTGCCCCGACAGCGTGATGGCCGGGGTAATGTCGTAAGCGGCGCCCGTGTACCAGAGATTGCTTCTCGGCGTTGCGCTGCCACCATTATTCCGGAGTATGACCCCGGCGCCGAGCTTGGCATTACCCAGCAAAGCGTAGCCTCCCAATGCCAGTCGCTTGTCCGCAATACTGCTGGCGGCCAGTCCATTGGCTGCACCGGTGCCGCCGCGCATGACATCGTACGCCGCCGAGATCCCCCACGATTTTTGTTCGTAGAGAAGAAGCGCGGACCATTGCTGGCAAGCGCGCGTGTCGGAAGGGTTCTCTCCGGCGCAGCCAGCGCTGGTCGAACCGGGCGCCACCGCGCTGTCACGCCCGAAGCTGTAAGTCCCGCCGACCGTCAGTCCGCCGAATGTCCCTTTGTAGGAGATAGCGTTGTCAACCCTGGGGTTCGACAAGTAGGGGTCGAGCGCGCCCGATCCGTAGATGTTCGCACCCAGCGTATCCGTGTCCAGGGTGTCCCAGAAGATCATGGAGTACTGCCGTCCGAACGCGACTTGCCCCCAGGGTCCGGAAAGGCCTACCAGCGCTTGCCGGCCGAACAGGCGTCCACCCTGGCCGGAATTTCCGGCATCTGGCGCAAAGCCGGATTCGAGAACAAAAACGCTCTTGAGACCGCCCCCCAGATCTTCGGTTCCTCGCATACCCCATCGCGACGGGGTGGTGCCGGTATTTGACGGAACGCGGAACAGACTGTCCTTGCTGGTACCCACATTGCTCACATATTCGACGCCGCTGTCAATCACACCATACAAGGTGACAGATTGGGCGAAGGCAGATGCCGGGAAGATCGCCGCTGCCAGGAATACAGATTTCCAGTTGTTCAATTTGTCTCACTCCTTCGAATTTATTTTTGCCTTGCAACTTCATGCAATCCACGCTTCGTATTTATCCAGCCTCCTTGCTCCTTCAGTCGCAATAAAGATCAATGCCTCGTCCCTATCCTGGCCCCGCAAGGCCCTTCGCCACGGGGACGGCCTCCGGGTGCATGCAGCGCGCATCCATGACTGAGCCCGAGTCATGGTTGTGCTAACGTTAGCCTAACAAAATAGGAAAGTCAAAGACGGAGTCGCGATCGCCCTTGGAATCAGGCACTCCAGGCTGTCATCGTCGTGCTAGCGTTAGCACAACAGCCATTGAAATGGCACCTCAGACGGTCCTGTGGCGGGCCACGTGCCTACCTGTGCCGCTGCTCGCGTGCATTGGACAATGTCAGGCATCGGCCAAGGTCACCTCTCCGCCAGGGTTGTTGTGCACGCCAATGCGCTTTGCCGAGTGCCACGAGCGTGCTATCGTTATACAAAACCGCCGCGCCAAAACGTTCATGGTCACAATCAAAGACATCGCCGCTCGCCTCAAGGTATCTCCCTCGACAGTGGGACGTGCCCTCGCTGACGATTCGAGAATCAGTGAAGCTACCAAGCAGAGAGTGACTGAGGTCGCCAATGAGATGGGCTACGTGGCTAACCTTGCCGCGCGGATGATGCGAGGGGTGTCCAGCAACCTCGTCGGCTTTGTCCTGCCGGACATTCGCAATGGTTTCTACTCGACGGTTGCCCACGCGCTGTCAAAGTGCCTGCAACGCGGCGGCTTTCAGCTGACGCTCTCGGAAACCGATGACGACCGCCTGGTCGAGTTGCATCACATCCGTGAACTCACCAGCGCAAACGTTGCAGGCATCATTATTGTGCCGACCGCGAAACCCCATCCCGATTCCGTCAAGCTGCTGAAGATGTTGCCGCACATCCAGCTGCTGCGCCGGCATGCGTCGCTGGGCGAACAGTGGTTCGGCATTGACGACACCCAGGCGATTTACGCAGCAACCAGCCATCTGGTCCAGCTCGGTCACCATCGCATCGGCTACATCGGGGCCACGGATGAACTGCCGACAGGCTCGGCGCGCCTGAAAGGCTTCCATCAGGCGCTGCCACGCGGTGAAAATGTCAATCCTGCCCTGGTGCAACTTGTTGCGCCCGGGTCGATCGACATCGGCCGGGAGGCCACGCGTCGTCTGCTGTCGCTGCCCACCCCGCCAACAGCCATTGTTGCGGGCTCGGTGCAAACCACACAAGGCGTACTCGAGGAGCTGACGGCGCAAGGGGTTCGGGTACCCGACGACCTTTCCGTCGTCGGATTCGGTGACGAGATCGGCTTCCGCTGGTGGGGGCCCGGATTGACTACCGTCGGGCTTCCCGTCTATGACCTGGCGACAGCGTGTGGTCTGTGGTTCGTGCATCAAATCAAGGACAACGCAGTCACGTCCGCGCCCTACACTTCCATCTCTCCCGCAACGCTCATCGTTCGTGGCAGCACGAAGCAACTCGCCCCGGCGTCAGGCCGGCGGATCGCGTCGCCGCGCCGCCGCACGGTTGTTTCTGGTTGAAGCAGCCGAGGGGGCGTCGGTCTCGGCGCAAGCATCGAACACTGAGGCACGCCACCCCGGAGAGGCCCAGGTGCGCCCGAGGCCTTCATGCCGCGTAGGGCAACCGATCAACCAGTTCCGGCACCGCGCTGAACAGATCGGCCACCAGCCCGTAATCTGCGACGCTGAAAATCGGCGCATCCGGGTCCTTGTTGATCGCGACGATCACCTTCGAGTCTTTCATGCCAGCCAGGTGCTGGATGGCCCCCGATATGCCGACCGCCACGTACAGTTGCGGCGCGACGATCTTGCCGGTCTGGCCTACCTGATAGTCATTTGGCACGAAACCCGCATCCACCGCCGCGCGCGATGCGCCCATCGCCGCACCGAGCCGGTCCGCCAGCGGCACCAGTACCTCGGCGTAGTTCTCGCCACTACCCAGACCCCGGCCACCGGACACGACAATGCGCGCTGACGCCAGCTCGGGCCGGTCCAGTTTCGTCGTTTCGCGGCTGACGAAGCGCGCGAGGCAGGCATCGGCTGCAGCCTCGATCTCTTCGACCGAAGCGCAGCCCCCGTCGGCAGCCACCGGATCGAAGCCGGTGGCACGAACCGTGATCACTTTGACCGGATCGGATGATTGCACGACAGCAATCGCATTGCCCGCATAAATCGGCCGTTCGAAGGTGTCGGGGGAATTTACTGCGGTAATGTCGCTGATCTGGGCGACGTCCAGCTTCGCCGCGATGCGCGGCGCAACGTTCTTGCCGCAGGCCGTGGCCGCCGCGAGGATGTGCGAATAGCCCTTGGCGATGCCCAGCACCGTTGCTTCGACGTTCTCCGCCAGGCCCGATTCGAGTTGCGGCGCATCGGCCACCAGCACCTTTGTCACGCCGGCAACCTTCGCGGCCGCTTCCACCGCACCCTGCACGTCGTGACCGGCGATCAACAGATGAACGTCGCCACCAATCTTCTGCGCGGCAGCCACGGTATTAAGCGTCACCGCGTTCAGCGACTTGTTGTCGTGCACGGCAATTACCAGAATCGTCATTTCGTTCGCCCCTTTCTTACAGCACCTTGGCTTCGTTCGTCAGCTTCTCGACCAGCATCTTCACGTCGGCAACCATCACGCCGGCGCCACGCTGGGGCGGGGACTTGACTCTCAGCGTCTTCAGACGCGGCGCGACATCGACGCCGAGGCCGCCAGGCTTCACCGTTTCCAGCGGCTTCTTCTTTGCCTTCATGATGTTCGGCAAGGTCACGTAACGCGGGTCATTGAGGCGCAGGTCGGTCGTGATAACGGCTGGCAGCGTGAGCGACAGGGTTTCCATGCCGCCATCGATTTCCCGCGTGACGATGGCCTGGCCTTCGGCGAAAACCACTTTCGAGGCGAATGTGGCTTGCGGAAGATTGGCCATCGCAGCGAGCATCTGGCCGGTCTGGTTCGCATCGTCGTCAATGGCTTGCTTGCCGAGGATGATCAACTGGGGCGCTTCCCTGTCGACCAGCGCCTTCAACAGCTTCGCCACCGCCAGTGGCTGCAGATCTTCATCCGACTCGATCAGGATAGCGCGGTCCGCACCCATCGCCAGCGCCGTGCGCAGCGTCTCCTGACACTGGATCACCCCCGCCGACACCGCGATCACTTCGGTCGCGATGCCGGCCTCCTTCAGCCGCACGGCCTCCTCGACCGCAATCTCGTCGAACGGGTTCATCGACATCTTCAGGTTTGCGAGATCGACACCTGTGTTGTCCGATCTCACCCCGACTTTCACATTCGGGTCGAGCACTCTCTTGACAGAAACAAGAACCTTCACTTGGCCATTTCCTTAGCTATCCAATCCCCATCGCCGATATCGGGATGCGCCGGCATCGCCGCGCCGCCCGCATCAGGCAACGCCTCACCTGCGGACACTCTCAAGTCTTGTACGGAAACCCTCTGCTCACGGATGCCAGCACCAGGATTGTCTTTCCGTGCGCTAACGATAGCACTAAAATATGCCGTGCCGCAACAATCCGGAACCACCGCCGAGGTTGACTGCTGCGGGACGCAGCACCTACACTAGCGCGAATGCTAACGTTCGCATCGCCACGACACGGACGAGAAAGCCGAATGGCAGAAAGTGCCATATGCATGCGCGGCGAGGCACGGCTGCGCATAAGACTACATAACCGCTATGAGAGGAGACACTCATGACTGCTTTCCAACACGATGCCGGCTATGAGCGCAGGACGCTCGTGCTGCTGGGCCTCAGCTTCGGACTGGTAGGGTTTGACCGTTGGCTGATGGCACCGCTCTTTCCGCACATGATGCGCGAACTGGGCCTGAATTATTCGCAGCTGGGCAGCATGATCGGCGTACTCGGCGTCGCCTGGGGACTGTGGTCTATTGCCATGGGGCCGCTGTCGGACCGGATCGGCAGACGGAAGATCCTCGTGGTCACGATGGTTGCCTTCTCATTGCTTTCCTGCCTGTCCGGCTTTGCCTCCGGCTTCATGAGCCTGATGCTGTTGCGCGCCGCGATGGGGGTGGCCGAAGGTACCTTTACCCCCGCGAGCCTCGCCGCCAACAGTGAAGCGTCGCTGCCATCCCGGCGCGGACTGAACCTGGGCCTGCAACTGAGCATGATGCCGCTGATGGGACTCGGTCTCGCTCCCATCGTGGCCACGCAACTGTTGCAGGTCGTGCCCTCCTGGCACTGGGTATTCACCATCTCCGCGGTGCCGGGTCTGATCATCGCCGCCCTCATCTGGCGCTGCATTCATGACCGCAACGCCGCGGCGCCCGCCGCGCCCGCAACGGCCGCAGCGGCCGCGGACCACGCCGGCAGGCCGCGCTGGACCGAGCTGCTGGTCCGCCGCAATGTCATTGTCGCAACCGCCGCCATCCTGTGCGCCATGAGCGGCATTTTCGTCATCGGCGCGATGGTACCGACCTATCTGGTTACCGTACTGCACCTCGATACGCAGAGCATGGGATTTGTCGCCTCGGCCGTTGGCTTTGGCGGCTTCTTCGGCTCGTTTTGCCTGGCCGGCATCTCCGACTACATCGGCCGCCGGCCCACGGCCCTGATTGCCTTCGCCGCCGCTGCCGCACTGCTGTACTGCTTCTCGTGCACCGGTTCCAATCCCAAACTGCTGTTTGCCCTGCTGTTCGGCGCGGCCTTCTTCGCGATCGGCCTGCTCAGCCTGCTCAGCGGCCCGGTGGCAACTGAAGCAGCGCCACCCGGCCTCGTCGCCTCCACCATTGGTCTGGTTTCAGGCGTGGGCGAAATCTTCGGCGGCGGCGTCGCGCCGGTCATTGCCGGTTTTGTGGCGCAGCATTTCGGTCTCGCCCGTACCCTCGATTTCGCCCTTTACAGTCTCATCGCCGGCGCCGCGATCGCCGTCCTCCTCGTCGAGACCGCCCCGCGCCGCCGCCGCTCAGCTGACGTTGGCACCCATGCAATGAGCCATGCAACCGGCCATGCACCCGAAGACATCCTCGTCAGCATGACCCCCAATCAGGAACGCCCTCTTTCCTGAAACCATTGCGAATCCGCCCAGGCAGGTGTAGACGGTTTGGGCACTTAACGCGTTTTGTGTACACGGCCCGACAGAGGCCATTCTGTTTGCCACCAAGGGAGCGAAGGGAAAATCATGTCTGCTATCGTACTGCTGACGGACTATGCCTGGCCGGACGACTCGGTCGAGCGTCGCGTCATTGAATCTGCCGGCTTCAGGCTGGTGACGGGACCGGCATCCCCCGCGCCGGAAGCCGCCATCGATGCACTTGTCGAGCAGCATCAACCGGATGCGATCATGACCTGCTGGGCGCAGGTGTCGGCGGCGGCGATTCGCGCAAGCTCAAGACTCAAGGTAGTCGCGCGGCTCGGGGTGGGACTCGACAACATCGCGGTTGATACAGCAACAGAGCACGGAGTCTGGGTCACCAACGTACCGGACTATTGCGTCGCCGAAGTCTCGGACCATGCCGTAGCCTTTGCGTTGGCATGGACGCGTGGGCTTATCGGTTTTGACCGCGAGGTCCGATCCGGGCGCTGGAACCCGGCCAGCGCAAACCTCAGACGGCTCGCCAACATGACCTGCGGGATCATTGGCTACGGCCGCATCGGCCACGCCACCGCGATGAAGCTGAATGCCTTTGGCTGCCGGGTCCTTGCCCATACGCTGTATCCCCCAGCCGACGCCGGACACGTCCAGTTTGTCGGCTTTGAAGACCTGATGGCAGAAAGCGACATCGTGATCGTCCACGTGCCGTTGACCGAGTCGACCTACCACCTGATCAACCACTCGAGCCTTGCGCTGATGAAACAGGACAGCCTGCTCATCAACGTTAGCCGGGGAGCTATCGTAGATACTGACGCCGTGGTCGAGGCACTCCGGACCGGGCGGCTGTCCGGCGCCGCGCTGGATGTGCTCGAGAACGAGCCGGCGGTCCCACCGGCGCTCCTGTCTTGCGCAGGCGCGATGCTGACGCCGCATGCTGCGTTCTCCTCAGACGCATCGCTGACGGAACTGCGCCGACGTGCAGCCGAGGAAGTAGTTCGTGTGCTGCAAGGATCCGCGCCAGAGCAGCCGCGCAACGCTCCCAGGCCCCAACACGCGCACCGGTGATGAATTTCGCGCTGCAATGCCATTGATTTCAACCGCTAAGGCGATATGACGATCTCCGCAACATCTCCATCCCTTGACGTCGAGCAGACGCTCCTTGTGTCCTTCCTGGCTTCTCAGGGCCTCATGTCCACCAATGAGGAAGCGTCCTTCAGTCGCCTGACCGGAGGTGTGTCATCCGATATCTGGAAAGTCGACCTGCCCGGCCGTACCTTTGCCGTCAAGCGCGCCCTGGGCAAACTCAAGGTGGCTGCGGACTGGGAGGCCCCCTTGACGCGCAATGCCTATGAGTGGGCATGGTTGCAGTTTGCCTCGGAGCACGTGCCCGACCATGTGCCGCGGCCGCTCGCCCGCGATGCCGAGGCAGGACTCTTCGCGATGTCGTTCCTTCCGCTTCAGATGTACCCGGTCTGGAAGGCCCAGCTGATGGCGGGCCATATCGAGTCGTCCGTAGCCAATGATGTCGGGCGTGTCCTCGGCAAGCTGCACGCCGCCAGCGCGGCGAAACCGGATCTCGCGGCCCGGTTCGATTCGGCAGAGAACTTTCATGCGCTTCGGCTCGAACCCTACCTCCTTGCAACCGCGGCACGAAACCCCCACGTAGCGGATGCACTGGTGGAGATTGCCGAACGCACTCGCGACACGCGCCTTGCGCTGGTTCATGGCGATGTCAGTCCGAAGAACATACTGGTCGGCCCCGCAGGCCCCGTGTTTCTCGACGCCGAATGCGCATGGTACGGGGATCCCGCGTTCGATCTCGCCTTCTGCCTCAATCACCTGCTGCTGAAGTGCATCGTGCAACCGGACGGCCGTGACGCCTTGATCAGGTGCTTCGAAACATTGGCCAGGCAGTATCTGCAACAAGTCAGCTGGGAGCCGGCCGACAGGCTGGAAGCACGTGCGGCCAGCCTGCTGCCCGCGCTGCTGTTGGCGCGTGTCGACGGCAAATCACCCGTCGAATACCTTGTCCAGGAACGCCACAAGGAACTGGTACGCACGGTGGCCTTTGGCTTCTTGCGCCAGCCGGTATCCAGGTTGATGGAAGTCGCCGACGGTTGGCGCGGCGCGCTGGCACGCGACTGCTGAATCGGCTGACCATAAACGTAAGCCCCCGCAGCGGGGTAATGCCGTTCAGTTAAGCACCGTCGTTCCATGCGAATACCCATTGCTTGCATCGCTCGCCCTTCGAGCAGTGTTGCGGCCCCCGCTTGACGATGCTTGATGGCCTTTCGATGCGGTTTTCCCCTGGGTCGATGATCGAGGGCTCGCGCTGCTGGTGACATGTTGTCGTCGGTCAACCGTTCTGTTCCGCCCTCCTGGGCAGGTCCCTTTTTGTCCGAGCGACAAAAAGATGGAATGAACGCGCCCCGGCCCGATCAAAGGCGCCGGTAGTTCAGCTGTGCATCCGGGGAAACGTGACAGGGGTAGGCGGGTCCCCCCATCACGAAACGGCATCGATGTGCCAGAGTGGGAGTGTTACCAACCACGCGAGGATGGAGGGACCCGAGATGAATACTACGACTTACGGTCTGGACATTGCAAAGACTGTCTTCCAGCTCTATTGGGTCGAGCCTTCGGGCAAGTGTTTCAACCGCCGCTTCAGCCGGCCCAAGCTGCTGGAGTTCCTCGCGAATCGCGAGCCCGGACGTATCGCGCTCGAAGCATGTGGTAGCGCGCACTGGTGGGCCCGCCAACTGCAAGCCTTGGGCCATGAGCCGGTGCTGCTGCACGCCAGGTACGTGCGACCGTTCGTGCAGACGAACAAGACCGATGCGGCCGATGCCAAGGCTATCTGGACTGCAGCCCAGCAGCCGGGCATGCCGATCGTGGCCCCAAAGACCGAGTCCCAACAGTGCGTACTTGGCCTGCACGCCATGCGCCAACTGCGCGTGAAAATGCGCACTATGCTGGTCAACCAGCTGCGCGGCACGTTGTTTGAGTTCGGGATCCGGATCCGTCCCGGGCTGCGAGCTGGCCTGCAGGAAATCGTGCAACGAATGGACGAACTCGAACAGAACGTGCCGCCCTTGCTGTTCGAGTTCGTGCGCGAACAATTGCAAAGCATCGAACGGCTCGATCAAGAGATAGCTCGCCTGGATCAACGCATTGATGCCTGGGGTCGGCAGAATCGGGCTTGCAAAACGATTTTGGCCATTCCCGGCATCGGCATGCTTACCGCCACGGCCATGGTCGCCACCATTGGCGACGCGCACACCTTCAAGTCCGGGCGCCAACTGGCGGCTTATCTTGGCCTGGTGCCCAAACAGACCGGCACCGGCGGCAAGGTCTGGCTCGGTGGCATCAGCAAACGCGGCGACCCCTACCTGCGCACCTTGCTGATTCACGGCGCTCGGGTCGTGCTGAGTCATCTGCGCAGAAAGAACCAGCCCGGCTGGAGCCTGATGCTCACACAGCGACGGCCGAAAAACGTCGCGGCTGTTGCCCTGGCCAACAAGACGGTGCGTACCATCTGGGCCCTGTTGGCCCACGACCGAACCTATGACCGAGACTATGTCTCGGTCAGGCCTGCCTAACGGCAGGCAGAGCTAGCAAGGAAGGAACCCGTCCACAGGTTGCGGCGGTAATGTCAGCGTGATGGCAAAACAGGTTGGACCGCGGGAGTGCAAGCCCAATTGGTTCCTGGTGCTCAAGCACGGCAAAAAGATAGGGACACTCCCGGCGAAATCCATCAGGGCCTGCAGGCCTGGCCTGCACCGCAAGGCCGGATATAAGTCTGCAGCCAATCCTGTCCAAG
This sequence comes from Ralstonia pickettii, assembly GCA_050987995.1. GTDB lineage: Bacteria > Pseudomonadota > Gammaproteobacteria > Burkholderiales > Burkholderiaceae > Cupriavidus > Cupriavidus pickettii_B. Next base: position 1,763,330 of record CP158803.1, on the reverse strand, counting down.
CCTGATGTTGGCTTTACCTTGCAAACCGGGGCGCGTTCATATAAGGAACCAAAAAACGCGTCGCCTGGGCGGCTGGCCTTAATCAATTTGACGCTTCTGGTCATAAGGGCGGCTTTGGTTTCCGTGAGGCGTGGTTGCCCGTTCGACCCTGCTACGCCATGTGAGTGAGTGTGGGTGTCTGGCGAAGACCGGCTTTTGAACGATCCCTAATCGCGTGGTAGGCAACCTGCTTAAAGGGCCAGCGGTGGGACGCCTGCGGCTGCGCTGCGCGCGGCGGCTGGGTGCTAAATCCTGCGTCAAAGGCTGAGGCACAGCTTTACTGCGCAAAACCCTCACCCCCGACTAGCACCCGCGCGCAGCGCAGCCGAAGGCGTCCCACCAATACCGCCGCTAGCAGGCGGCCATCGCCCGGCATGGGGATCGTTCAAAAGCCGGTTCACGCAGGCACCGTCCCTGACTCACATGGCGTAGCAGGGTCGAGCGGCTGACCACATAGAACGGAAATCACCACCGTCCGAACCACCAACGCCGCTAAATTGATCAGGCCAGCCGCCCAGGCGACGCGTTTTTGGTTACTTTTGTCGCTCGGACAAAAGTGACCCGCCCAGGAGGGCGGAACAGAACGGTTGACCGACGACAACACGTCACCAACAGCGCGAGCCCTCGAGCATCAAACAAGATGCAAAAACCGCTGCGCCCCCCGAGCATCGACAACCTGTCACCAACAGCACGGCCCGTCGAGCAGCGACCAGATGCAATTCCCAGCCAACTTCCACCGCCCGAGAGAGCCCGTGTCGTCGAAACCTTATCTGAACGGCATTACCGCAGCGGGGGGGCTTAACACAAACGCAGAACTTCTAGATGGGGCTTGAATGTCTGCAGCAATAACCTACGGCCGCAACTAGGTAATCGATCGCGAAGGATGCGGCGTGCGGTTCTTCCTCGGGAGCATCGATGACAGCAACGCATCCCGATTAATGAAATGATGCTTCAGCGCCATCATCACGTGACCACAAATCAGCGCCAGTATCATGTAGGCCAGGACTTTGTGCACCACGCTAAGTGTCACGGTCAGTGCCGGGTTCTTGTCGATAAGCGGCGGCAGGAAAAAGATCTCGGCCACCGGAATCTTGTAACCCGCAGCGGAACTCCAGAGCCATCCCGAAAGAGGAAGTGCAACCATGCAGGCATAGAGCAGAAAGTGGCCGATCTTCGCTGCGCTTCGTTCCAGACTCGACATCCCGTCCGGCGCCGCAGGAGCGGGGTGTGTAAGACGCCAGATGATCCGAATGGCAATGAGGAATAGCGTCACGCTCGCGACAGACTTATGTATCATGATACTGTGCGTCTGGATCTTTTCGTTCAAGGTGAGCAGGCTCGAGTAGTAGCCAATCACCCAGGCCACGAAAATCAGCACCGCCATTGACCAATGCAGTAGCTTGGCCACGGTCGTATAGTTGGTTTTCTCCATTTGTGTCTCCTCTGATCGTAGATGGTGCGAAGCGCCAGCGATGCCGGGCTTCGATCCCTGAACTACATCGATTCTGTCCGCGTCTTTCTCCCCGTCGGCTTCTTGTCTTTCTGTCTGTTGGGGATTTGAACTCCTGCTGAACGGAACGGAGGCCTTCAGCAGGAGGAGCCCGAGCCCTATGGGATCACAACGTAGTTGCTGAACCCGCCGTCGCGGTCCTTGAGTCCGGAAATCGCCTCATTGACGTCAGCGAGCGGGAAGCAGCGGTTTTCCAGATACGACAGGTCAATGGTTCCCGTGCGCACCATCTCCGCCATCTCCTGTCCTTGCGCAGTCGTGAACCAGTTCGAGCCAATCAACTGGACCTGCTCGTCCATCAGCCACTTGACATCGACTGGAAGATTCTCTGCAACGCCGCCGACATTGACCACCTTGCCGCCACGTCGCACGCCCTTCATCGAGTCGAGCATCGTCGATGCGGGCGCCTTTGCACCCAGCGCACTGATCACGAAATCGGCGCCCTCGCCACCCGTCAGCGAGCGTGCCCACTCTCCGGTCGATTTTTCGCCGAGGCGGATGACCTCGATCCGGTCGGGGGCAAGCGCCTTCACGCGCTGCAGCTGCCGCTCATCCCGGCCGGTTCCGATAATCCGGGAAAGCCCCATCGCGAGGCCCAGAACCGTCGCCGCCACCCCAAGCGTTCCGGTAATGCCGTCGATCAGCGCGACCTGGCCCGGCCCCGCGCCCGCGTTCTTCAGCGCCCCGTAGGACGTGCCCAGATAGCCGAACCTGCCGGCACGCTCGAATGGCAGATTGTCGGGAATATTGACGATCGCGTACTCAGGGGCGGTCATATACTCCGAGAAGCCACCGTATGGGTACAGGTCGAAGATCTTCTGGCCATCACGGCTAGTGCTGAAATAGCCGTTGAGCGTGTAATACCGGCAAAGACTGCGGTGCCCCGCCTTGCAGGCCGAACACGAACCGCACGAGCGCAACGGACTGACATAGACACGGTCGCCCGGCTTCGCATTGATCACGGCTTCACCGACTTCTTCGATCACGCCCGCCGGATCCAGCCCGAAAATGGCCGGAAACTTCGGCAACGGCTGGTGTGGAAACCATGTCATCCAGTTATTGATCACATTCGCCATGTTCGGCACGATGCCGCACGCTTTCACGCGCACCAGCACATCGGTCGGGCGAGGCTTCGGCACAGAAATCGTGTCGAGCGTCATCGGCGTACCAAGGGCATGCAGCCTGGCTGCAACCATTGTCTTTTCCATACAGTACCTTTTGCAGTTAAATCAGTTCGCAACCAGGCTGGGCCGTCGTGCAGGCTTACGGATGCAGGGCGTATCAGCGATAGCCCTCTTCCAGTTCGATGTCCAGCGCCCCCATGATGCGGACGCCCGAGTTGTACCAGGCAATGGTCAGCACCAGCTCGACCAGCTGGCGTTCCGGAAGGAACTCGGCTGCCGCGCACCAGGTCTGCGCGCTGACGTTCACCTTCTGCGTGGACTCTTCGGCGAACTTCATCACGGCACGCTCGCATGTATCGAAAAGCGGGGACGTCTTGAACTCGGGGATTGCCTTCAGTTGCGCTTCGCTGATCCCCGCTTTCAGCCCGTGCGACTGATGGTGTGCAATCTCATACTCTGATCCGGTGCAATGCCCGACCGTGAGAATTGCAAGCTCGCGAAGTTTGGGGCTCAGCTCCGAGGCGCGTAGCGCGTTTGCATAAGACAGGAACTGATCCAGGATTTCAGGCACATTCGCCAGTGCCCTGAAGATGTTGGCGGTGGGGACTTTTCGTTCGCGTTCGAGCCTGTCAAAGATGGCCTGGTCGGCACCAGCGCAGTTCGAACGATCAAGGTATTTGACTCGTGACATGATTGGGAATCCTCTTTCTATGCCTGATTTTTTGCCGATAGCTGCTTCTGCACGTAGCTTTCGAGCGTCTCGGGTTTTGGTTTTTCCACCGCAGGAATGAGCGATGTCTCCTCGAAGCTGGTGGCCTCGAAGTACCACCGTTCCGGTGCCGGAAGGCCCCAGCGCACGTTCGTGCTGAGCGTGGCCGCATCCCACCGGACTGGTTCAATCTCGGTGTCGATGGTCTGGTAGTGACTGTTGAACAGCTCTACACGGTGCCCATCGGGATCGCGTAGATAGACAAAGAGCATTCCGCCCGGGCCGTGACGGCCTGGTCCGCGTTCGACCTCGGTACCGTACCCGTAGATTCCGGCAAAGTCGCACGCGTCGAAGATGTTGTGCGACTCGGAGACGGTATAGGCGAAGTGATGCAGCTTCGGCCCTTCGTTCTGCACAATTGCCAGGTCCAGGCAGGTGCCCTTGCGATACATGAACGCGCCAAGCAACTTGTCACCATGCGCGAGGTATTCCGAGTTGCGGAAACCGAGCCGGCTGTAGAACGCGCACAATGCATAGGTGTCGGGCGCGAAGATCTGGAAGTGATCGAGCCGCTGGGCGTGCGCCCCTTTGAAGATTTCGCGGTTCAGGTATTGGCGCTCGCGCGTTTCCATCGTTGCGCAGATTTCAATCCTGGTGCCGATCGGATCCGTGACATGAAGCGTGCGGCCCTGATAATCAACGTCGGCCCACTCCGCTGGCAACCCCTCGTCCTTGAAGAACTGATAGGCGAGATCCAGGTCTTCTTCGAAGAACACCCGATAGCCCAACCGCTTGCATGTCGCCTCGCCCTGTGTCTGCACCAGGACCAGGCTGTGATGACAGGCCTCTGCCAGTCCGCGCAGATAACAGACCTGGTCGTCCTCATCGGAGACAACGAGACCCACGATATCGACGTAAAACTGGCGGCTCTTCGCCAGGTCCGCGACATGCAGGACGACGTGGCTGGTCCGGGTGATGTTGAATGGCGGGCGAAGATTTACGGGTGGCAGCATACGTACCTCGTCTTGGGTGAATATTCAATAGTGTGCGCTAACGTTCGCATAAAAATAGGGCAGAAGGCGGCGAAGATCAATCGGGATTGCAACGGGATGTTTAGGTCGCGGATGGCCTGCGCGGCAGCATTGCGATTTCAGCTGCCAGGCCACCGACAGCATCCAGCAGGAATTTCACGCTTGCTTCATCGACCAGCCTGCCCTCCCGGACCTTGCCGTGAACGCCGGCAATGACCACCTGTGGCCAGGCAATGACGCGCGCGAGCATGCCGGAGAGCGTCTCTTTCAGTTGGGCCTGTGCCCGGACGCCACCGGTAAAGGCCGGTGAGCTGGTCACGATCAGCACCGGCTTGCCCTTCATTGGCGAACTCAGTGCGGGGCGCGACACCCAGTCAAGGGCGTTCTTCAGGACCCCGGGCATGCCGTGGTTGTATTCCGGCGAGCACAATATGATTCCATCGCTCGCCTCGATCGCAGACTTTAGTTCCTGCACGCCTCGCGGCACGCCGCAAAGCTCAACGTCCTGGTTATAGAGCGGAATATCGTCCAGCGTGATGACAGACAAGCCGATGCCGGCTGGCATGGACATCTGCAGCGTTCTGAGCACGGCGGTGTTGTTTGACTCCCGGCGCATGCTTCCTGATATACCCAACAGCTTAAGATCTGGCATTGAAGACCACCTCTCCTCTACAGCGAAACAATGCCGAAACAATGGCGAAACAATGGGCACTGGTGGTGCCGACCAACGCAGTGCCGTGTCAGCCCTGAAACGGCAGCGCGCCCCAGCCACTGAAGACCGCCTGCTTGCCAAGCGACTCCTCGATTCTCAGTACCTCGTTCCATTTCGCCGTGCGCTCGGAGCGTGAGAACGAACCCACCTTGAGCTGGCCGGCGTCCCAGCCGACACTCAGGTGAGCAATGGTCACATCCTCGGTTTCGCCGGAGCGCGCGGACACAATCGTGCCGAATCCGGCCTTCTTGCCTGCAACCAGCGCCTCATGCGCTTCGGTGATGGTGCCGGCCTGGTTGGGCTTGATCAGCACCGCGTTGGCATGGCCGGCCAATGCCGCGTTTGCGACGCGCTGGGCATTGGTGACAAGGTAGTCATCGCCGATAATCTGGCACCTGTGGCCATACTCCTTCGTGAAGATGCCGAAGCCAGCCGGATCGTCTTCCGCCACGGGATCCTCGATCGAGAGGATCGGATAGTTGTCCAGCCAGCCGCCAAGCATTCTGACCATCCCCTCCGTGTCGAGGGTGCGCCCGTCCAGCGCAAGCCTGTAGCTGCCATTGCGGCCGAACTCCGAGGCTGCGATATCAAGCGAAATGCCGACCTGGGTGCCAAGCTGCAAGCCCGTTTCGTTGATTGCAGCAAGCAACGCGTCAAGCGCCTCTTCGTTGCAATCGAACGTAGGCCAGTAGCCCCCTTCGTCGGCGACGCCCTGCAACTTGCCGGCCTGCTTCATCAGTGCCCCCGCCGCGCGATAGATTTCGGCGGTCCAGTTCAGGGCCTCGCTGAAGCTGCTCGCGCCCGGACACATCACCATGAAGTCCTGCACGTCAACGCGTCGCGCCGCATGGGCGCCACCGCCAAAAATCTGGATTTCGGGCAGCGGCAGGCGCACCGTCCGGTCGCCGGCAAGGTAGTGCCAGACGGGTCGGCCCGCAGCCGCCGCAGCCGCGTGCAGCACGGCCATCGAGGTGGCGACGAGCGCGTTGCCGCCCAGCCGTCCCCGGTTCGGAGTGCCGTCGAGTTCCACCATGCCTTTGTCGATCGCGGCCTGGTCTGAAGCGTCCCGGCCGGTCAGCAGGTTAGCAATGTCGCCGTTGACGCAAGCAACGGCGTTGGCGACGTCCAGGCCGCCAAAGGCAGCACCGCCGTCACGCAGGTCCAGCGCTTCCCCGCTGCCGGTCGACGCGCCAGCCGGCGCGATGGCGCGACCGGTCACTCCGCATGCCAGCGTTATCTCGGCCTCCACAGTCGGACGGCCGCGGGAATCCCACACACGACGTCCGTGGACGTGCGTGATGGTTGTATCGGTCATATGCAGACTCCTGTTATTGAACTGAATGTTTGAATACATCGCATTTGACGCGGACCAGCCATTTCCCAAAGCGATTGCACAACCACGCTTTGCAACCCAGTTGCGCTAGATATTGGTGACGCGTTGCGCACCGATCAGTACAAAGGCCACGCTCGCCGGTACCTGGCCTCTGTTCCTCCAGGCGTGTCGCGTGCCGTTCTGTACGATCAGGTCATGCTTGCGCAGGTGTGTCACGTCGCCGTTGTCAAGCTCGAGCCAGATTTCACCGTCAAGGACGATGCCGTAGTCGATGGTGGGCGTCGTGTGCATGCCGTCGGCTTCGAAGAGTTCGGCCAGGCCCGGGCTGATCCTGGCGTTCTCTTCCGCGGCCGACGCCGGGTCGAAGCCTGGCGACGAAAAGACGCTGTCCGGCGGAAAAGTGACCACGAGGAAACGGGTCTCACCAACGGCGGGAACAATGCTCCGTACCGCAACCGTCGGATCCGTGCCATCGAAGGGCACCGTTGAAGATGGCGATGTCGCCCACACCAGGCGCGACACCATCCCGGGGATATGCCGGAAGGCTTCGGAGCGCGGCGCAGCGGCGTCCATGGCCACAGCCGCGGCACCTTGCGCGCCGTTACCGGTGACGACTCGCCGGAGTCCGACTGGTAGTCCCGCTGTCTCTTGCGATTCGCTTTGCATCGTTGTCTCCGTTTTCGACTGGAGATACGTGCCCGGCCAACGCAATTGGCGAGCCGTCCTCGGTCTGTGCTTTTCAATGCTAACGTTGGCATAAGTATGTGTCGGCAAAATTGCGATGTCAAGTCGAAGCAACCATCAACTCCGATTGACATCGCGCACTTCGCGCGCTAACGTTAGCACACCCCTTTTGACATGGTGTGCATCATGAAGATCATCCGTTATCTGGCCGACAGTCGTGTTCACTATGGCCTTGCCGAACCCGAGGGAAGAATCGAGCGGCTGGCGGCGGCCCCCTGGGAAACCCTGCAGCCATCCGGTCACATTGACGACCTCAGCACCGTCAGGCTGCTCACGCCGATCGAGCGCCCGCGAGTCTTCGGCCTCGGCTACAACTATCGGGCGCACTCGCAGGAGGTGGGCAAGGCCAGCCCCGCCATCCCGGTGCTTTTCATGAAGCCCAGCACCGCGGTCATTGGCCCTGGTGATTCGATCGTCTACCCGTCAGACGGCGAGAATATTCATTTCGAAGGCGAACTCACCGTCGTGATCGGCAAGCAAGCGCGCCATGTTTCGGAGCAGGACGCTCTGAGCTACGTGCTGGGCTACACCTGCGGTAACGATGTCAGCGACCGCGTCCTGCAGCGCCGTGAAAGCGAGTTTGGCTGCCTGTTGGCTGGCAAGGGTTACGACACCTTTGCACCAATCGGACCCGTCATTGCCACCGACCTCGACCCGTCGAACCTGAGCATCATTACCCGGGTGAACGGTGCAGTGCGGCAGGACGGAAACACCGCAGACCTGGTCTTCAGCGTGGCGCAGATCATCGCTTACCTGAGCAAATACATGACGCTGCTGCCGGGCGACATGATCATGACTGGCACACCAGCGGGTGTCGGGCCGATCAAGGTGGGTGACACGATCGATGTGGAAATCGAAGGAATTGGCGTTCTATCCAACAACGTCATCGCTGCAGCCGACATGGAGCCCTGAAGACTGAAGGCAGTTTGAGAGGCCCTGCCCTCAGCCCAGCGGGGCGGCCATTGAGACGCCCAGGCGGCGGCCGCCCTGGCCGCCTGCCAGCTCCGCTACGCGTCGTCTGGAACCAGTTCCAGAAACCGTTTGAGCGTCACACAATCCTCTACAAGACGCTGGTACGAGTTTCCCTACTCCTTGCACCCGGCAACGGCAGGGAACACGCCGAAAACGTTCTCTATTGCGGAGCGCTCTCTTTCGCGCGCTGCTCATCCTTGGTCACAGCCCCGGCTGCCCAGTTCGTGGCCGGGACTTCGCACGCAATGACGCGTACGCTGTCCAGCGGTACCCCGAGGGTCTCATGAACTGTCTTCGCGATGCCTTTGATGCAACGCTTGACGAGCTCGTCGGGACGACCTTTGACCATGGTAATTTGAATGACCGGCATAACGGTTCTCCAGGTGAAATGGAATGGGGAAAGTGAACCGACAATGCTTGCGCTCACACCACCATCGGATTGAGGGCACCATCCATGGTGACCAGCGCGCCGGTCACGTAGCTTGCGCAATCCGACGCGAGGAACAACGCAGTCCGCGCAACTTCTTCCGGGTGGGCATATCTTCCAAGCGGAATCCGCTCCTCGTTCGCCTTCAGAAGTTCGGCTTCTGACTTTCCTGTAAGCCTGGATTCGGTCTCGAGTGCATTCTTGACCCGGTCGGTATAGGTGGCACCGGGATTAATGGCATTGACGCGGATGTTGTGTTTGCCCCATGCGTTGGCGAGTCCCGACGAGACCAGCATCAATGCGGCATTCGCCGCACCTCCAGGCAGATGGAGCGGACTGGCAATCTTCCCGCCCGTACCAATGATGTTGACAATGGCGCCCTGACGGCGCGCCACCATGGTCTTCAGCGCTGCGTCGATCGCGTGCATGTACGTGAAGTACTTCGCATCCATTGCAGCTCGCCAGGCCTTGGCGTCCAGCTCCGCGGGCACTACGCGCTTTGCGCCGCCAGCGGAGTTAACCAGAACATCGACCGGACCCAGCCGGCCCTCAATCGTTCGGAACGCAGCTTCCGCGCTGTCAGGGTCCTGCAGGTCGGCAGGCTCTGCGACCACTGCGTGTCCCGCCTGGCTCAAGGCATCCACTGCAGCGCGCAACCCGTCCGGGTTGCGCGAGATAATGCCAACCCTGGCACCCTCAGCCGCGAACGCGTGCGCGCACGCCAGGCCGATCCCCCGGCTTCCGCCTGTGATGATGACAACCTTGTCTTTCAGATTGAGATCCATATCGTTGCTCCGTATTGGTTTTAGAATCACTCGGCCTTGATGTTGGCTTCCTTGACGACCTTCGCCCACCTGGCGGTGTCGTTCCTGATGATCGTTGCCATTTCCTGTGGAGAACTGGGGTGCGCTTCAACGCCCTGGGCCTCGAAGACGGCCTGCACGTCCTTCATCGCCAGTACCTTCCGCAGGTCTGCGTTCGCCTTTTCGATCACCGTCTCTAGCGTGCCCTTGGGTGCGACGAAGCCGGACCAGATATCCACGGAATAGCCTGGAACGGTCTCCGCTACCGCAGGGGCATTGGGAAAGGACTGGTATCGCTTCGCACCTGTGCCCGCGAGCAGGCGCAGCTTTCCGGCCTTGATCATCGGAATCAGCGAATTGGCCTGGCTCAGGAAAACGTCGACGCGTCCACCAAGCAAATCGGTCAGTGCGGCCTGGGAGCCCTTGTACGGGATGTGCCGGATCGACGTGCCAGTCATGCCTTTCAGCAACTCCAGCGAGAAGTTCTGCGGCGATCCCGCGCCCCCCGATGCATAAGTGAGATCGTTCGGCCTGGACTTTGCCAACGCCAGCAGCTCAGGCACGTTGTGGACCGGAAGGGATGGATTCACGACCAGAAGGTTCTGGACCGAAATCCCCATGCCAATCGGCACAAAGTCCTTCTGCGCGTCATACGGTACCGGCCCGATCAGCGGAGCAAAAACGAGTACGCTGTTCGGAGCGACAAGCCAGGTATAACCGTCTGCTGGTGCGCGAGCCACCATCCTCGCGCCGACCGCCCCGCCGGCACCGGGATAGTTTTCCACCACCACCGGCTGCCCCCACATTTCTGTCAGTTTTTGCCCAACGGTTCGCGCCAGCAGATCCGGGCTTCCCCCTGCGGTGAACGGGACGATGACGTGCACGGGCTTTGACGGAAAGACCGGGTCCTGTGCCAGCGCCCCGGACACCGCAATGAGACAACAAGGCACGATGGCGCATAGCTTCAGCAAGTTGCGACGAATCATGACGACTCTCCCCCTAGCCCTTAGTGAGACGAATGCGCCAATTGAACCGATTCGAAGCCCTTGGCGGCGTCGGGATTGTGAACGGCGATGGGCGCCCCATCGGCGTAAGCAAGGATTTGCCTGAATGCGTTACCGTACGCTGTCTCATGGTTGTCGATCTCGACGTAGCCGAGATGCGGTGTGCAGATCGCGTTGGGCAATTGCAGCAGCGGATCGTCAGCATCCAGGGCCGGTTCTTTCTCGAACACGTCGACGGCTGCCATGCCGGGCCGACCCGCCCGCAGCGTTGTGGCGAGTACCCCAGCGGCGATGAGCTCCGCCCGGCTGGTGTTCACCAGCAAAGACGTCGGCTTCATCAACTGGAGGTCCGACGCCGTCACGCTACCCCGCGTTTCAGGCGTGAGGCGAACGTGTAGCGACAAGACGTCTGATTCCCGGAACAACTGTTCCCGGCTCTGCGCAACCGTGTGTCCGTCCTCGCTGGCCTGCGCCCGGCTGCGCTCGCGCCCCCACACCAGGACGTTCATTTCGAAGGCGCGCGCATACTGGCCAATCACCTTGCCGATGCGGCCATAACCAAGAATGCCAAGCGTCCGCCCCCGCAGGCCGCGGCCGATCGTGCTCTGCCATCGCCCCTGCTTCAGCGCCTGCACTTCGTATGGAATGTGACGGGTTGCGGCAAGGATCAGGCCCCAGGTCAGCTCGGCCGCCGCATAGGATGGTCGCGAAGTCAAAGTGGAGCTGACCACGACGCCATGTCGCGTGCAAGCCTCGATATCAATGTGCGGCACGTGCCCGTTCTGGCTGATCAGCTTCAGGTCGGGCAGCCTGGACAACAACGCCTCGCCCACGGGAGTGCGTTCGCGCAGCAGCACCAGCGCTTCCACGCCACGCAGCCGCTGCGCGAGCTGGTCCAGATCGTTTACGTAGTCGGTATGGACCGTTACCTCGTGGTCTTGCAGCAGCCTGAAACATTCAAGCCGCGGCACGATATTCGAGTAATCATCCAGAATCGCGATCTTCATGCCCTGCCTCCGGTCATGCGTTGCCCGGCAAATCGGAGACCGGCGTGCCGCGGTCAATCAGTGCGCATTTTCTCTGTTCCGCCTCGTATTTTTTCCTGGCCAACTCCAGCACCTCGGCAGCGCGCGCCTGGGGGATGAAACAGATACCGGTTTCGTCGGCGAAGACAATATCGCCCGGCGACACGCGAACGCCGTGTAGTTCGATGTCGCCGTTGATTTCGACGGTTTCAATTCGCCACTTGCCGGTAACCGGCGTGATTTCGGTGGACCATACCGGATATCCCACGCTGCGCGAATGGTCGACGTCGCGAATACCGCCGCTGACAATGGCGCCAGCCTCGCCTTGACGCTTGCCCGTCTGCGCCGAAATGCCGCCAATATTGGATACGCCGGAGACGCCCGCAATCACCAGCACATCGCCGCGGTGGGCCAGGTTGTGGGCTTCAAACTCAGCCATCTTGTTGACGTGAGCCCTGGCCGTCTCATAGGCATGCTCGCGCTGCATGATGTTCCGTACCGTGAGCGCTGGGCCGACGATGCAGGCGTCGGCAATGGTCGGTCGATAAAGCGAGGCCGGTAGCACTCCCGCGATACCGAGCTCGTCCATAATGTCCGACAAAATGCCGCTCGCGTGGCCGAGCTCCTTGAATCCCTCGATCAGATTCGGATCGGGACGCGGTGCCTCCATCAAACGGATGCGCTCGCGCGCGATTTTTCCCGTCAGCTTTTTTTCTTCCATAACGTCTCGCTCCAGGTCAGGATGGTTTTGGCGGCTTGGCAGGCTTGGGGGCGTGTTACAGGTTCCGCTCCCCCAGGCCGACCTTGGCGTAGATGGTGTTGATGTGCTCTTTGACGTCATCCGGCGTGTCATCGTCAGCCGGCAGGTGCGACCAGCCCACCTTGGCGCGGGCATAGCGTGCGATGACTTCGTCCTGGTCCGACGTGCCACCGCTGATGCCGTAGGCGCCAACCATCACGTTGTTCTTGAAGACGGGAGCGCAGCCACCGGAGGCCACGACCTGGCCGTTGGTGAACACCGATGCGTTTGCCAGCATCTGGGGATTGCGCTCCTTGAACCACTGCTGGATGACCAGGCCATCCGGGAAGCGCGGGCTCATCGAGCGGAAAGCCGCGGCCGTGTAGGCCTTCGCCCTGGCGGTGTCCGGCGTGATAAAGCCGGCGTCGTCCATTCGTTCAAGCGCGATCAGGTGGCCCTCCGGACCAACCACCGCCACGGTGATGGGAACCCGCATCTCGGTGGCCTTTTCGACCACGACCTTGATGAATTCCCGGCACTCCAGTGCTGTGAGCTTTTCCATTGCTACTCTCTCTTCCTTAGTTAAGCGTGATACCGGCGTCCTTCATGACGCGTCCCCATTTGTCCGTCTCTTCCAGCATGTATCTCGCAAAGGCTTGCGGCGCCATGCCCTCCACTTCGAACCCTTGCGTCCCCAACTGCGCCTTCACGTCTTCTGACTTAAGCGCTTCGTGGAATGCCGACGCAAGTTTCGTTTGCACGGCTGCCGGTGTGCCTGCGGGCGCGACAACGCCGAACCATACCGACGATTCAAAGTTGCGAAGCCCAAGCTCAGCCAGCGTTGCGAGCTTCGGTGCTGCTGGCGAGCGTTGCGCACCGGCCGTGGCCAACGCGGTCAACTTGCCATCGCTGACATAGCGCATCACCGTCGACGCCGGTGCAAACATGACGTTGACCCGTCCGGCAAGCAGATCCGTCATGGCTTCGGAGCTTCCTTTGTAAGGAACGTGGAGCATTTCCACCCCGGCGACCTTGTCGAACAGCAGCGCTGCCAGGTGCGGCGAGGTGCCAATGCCAGACGACGCGTAGCTCAGCTGACCGGGCTTCGATTTCGCCAGCGAGATGAAGTCCTGCAGAGACTTGGCATTAAGGGAGGGATGGACGACCAGCACGTTCGGCACGCGGCCAAGGAGCGTGATGGGCACAAACGATTTGGGCAGGTCCACGCCCACGGTGCCACGCGAGTTCGCGTTGATCGCATTGGCCACCGTCACGACGAACAGCGTGTAGCCGTCAGGCGGCGACGCGGCGACGGCACGGGCCGCCGCGGAACTGCTCGCACCGGGACGGTTGTCGACTACCACCGGCTGTTTGAGGATTTCCCCCGCGCGTTTCGCCACGATGCGCGACACGACGTCCGTTGAGCTGCCCGCGGCGAAGCCGACGGTGAGCTTGATGGGTCGATCGGGAAAAGCCTGTTCCGCCATTGCACCGGCCGGACAAGCCAGTGCAAAGGCCGAGGAAAGGCCACAGATAAGGGCACGGCGTAGCATTTCTGTCTCCTGTGCAGGATGCCTTGTGTGTCATGGCATCCGTTGCCAGCATTTAATACCCGCGCCATCTATAATTCAAACGACTTATACCTATCAATATATTGGGTTTTTCAATGAATGTGACGCTAAAGCAGCTGCAGGCGCTTGTGCTGGTTGCGCGCTATGCCAGCTTCACCAAGGCGGCGGAGTCCATGCATCTGACCCAGTCAAGTGTGAGTCTGCTGGTCCGGGATCTCGAGGAAGCCCTCAATGCCAAGTTGCTGGACCGCTCCACACGCTCGGTGGCACTGACCGAGGTTGGGCAGGATCTCTTTGCCGGGGCGGAACGCATTCTCGGGGATCTCAACCACGTCGTCACGAATGTGGGCGAGCTGGTGGCGAAGCGGCGTGGCCGCGTGGTGCTGACCGCGCCTCTGGTTCTGTCCAGCACTTTTGTGCCGAGAGTGATTGCCACGTTTCGATCGCGCTACCCCGGCATCGAGCTGCTGCTCAAGGACTCGCTACCCGATCAGGTACTGCCCCAGGTGGCAAATTCAGCGGCGGACGTTGGCATCGGGACATTCGGCTCGACTCCCGACGGTCTGCACGCCACCGTATTGTTCCGTGAACCGCTCGCCGCGGTCTTTCCCATCGGCCATGCGTTGGCGGGAAAGCCACAACTGAACTGGTCCGATCTGCGGGACATGCCATTGCTGGCGTTGCCCCGTGGCAGCGTGCTGAGAGAACTCGCCGACAGCGGACTCATCGCTGCCGGCCTGGAAGGCGAACCTGTCTTCGAGGCGACCTACGTCGGCACGCTGATCGGCCTGGTCAAGGCCGGCCTCGGCGTGGCGATCGTTCCAGGCTCCGCGACCGTGCTGGCTGATCAAAGCAAGATCGCCTGGAAACGGCTGGACAATCCCGTCGTCGAGCGCGAAGTGTTCCTTATCCACCGCGGCGCAAGCTCACTCTCTCCGGCGGCCGAAGCCTTGATCGAAACGATCGAGCAGGAAGCCCTGACGTTCTCATCCGCCGTGACGGCATAGGCCGGGCACGCACGCCTGCGCTATGGCGCGACCACGCCAGGATCATTCCGGTAGTCGCGCACGATGCCAAGAAATCCCTGCAGCACGGGAGACGTGTCCCCCCGGCGATAGACGCAGCTCAGCTCGATGTCGCGCAATCTGGGATCTCTCAAGGGCTTGTACACGACCCCGGGCAAACGGAGATTCGCTGCAGACTCCGTCGTGATGGCAAGTCCAAACCGGCTGGCGACGAGAGCGATGCATGTCACCACGTCCTCGACCTCCTGCTCGACCCGCAGCCTGGCCCCTGCCAGTCGAAACGCTTCCGCGACCTCCTGCGCAAGACCATGCAACGGAATATTGGGGTAAAGGATCATCGGCTCGTTGTCGAGATCGGCAATTGAAATGGCAGCCCGGCTACACAGTGCATGCCCCTCGAAAAGCGCAACCAGATAGGGCTCGCGCAGGACCGATTCCACAACCAGGTCCTCTTCTTCCGGAACCAGGCGGTTAAACGCAACAGTGATACGGCGCTCGCGCAGCGCAGTGATTTGCTCACTCTTCGTCATGTTGTGAAGGCTGATCTGGACTTCAGGCCGGGCGGTATGAAACCTGGCCAGCAGGCGCGGGACTACATTCAGGATGCCCGCGCTGAAGATTCCCACATCCAGCCGCCCGAGCAGGCCCGCGCCCGCGAGCCTGGCCTGTTCTTCCGCCAATTGGGTCAGCGCCAGGATGTTGGGGACGTCCTGCAGCAGCCGCTTGCCGGCCTCGGTGAGCTCTGTGCCGCGATTGCCGCGTTCGAACAGTCGCACGCCGATCTGCTCCTCCAGCGCCCGGATCTGTCTCGTCAACGGGGGCTGGGCCATGTGCAAGCGCTCGGCGGCCCGACCAAAGTTGAGCTCCTCGGCGACTGCCAGGAAGTAACGCATCTGCCGCACGTCCATCGTCGTCCTTATCCAGCGGGGGTCACGATACCGGAATGGTATCACCGGGCATGAAAACAGTATTGGACCGGCATGGCAGCACGCCGCAATACTTCCTCCAACTCAGGAGGTTCGCCATGCCAATCGTACATATCTCGCTCGTCAGCGGCCGCGATGAGGCCGTCGTGAAGCGCTGCCTCAAGGCCGTTGCACAGACCGTTCATGAAACGCTAGGGGCCCCGCTCGAATCGATCCGCGTTTTCGCCACGCCCGTGGAACCGGCGCACTGGGTCGTTGGCGATCGCGCCAAGGACGAGCCCGCCCACATCAAGGAGGTATCCCGGTGAAGCCAACCGAAATCGCAACAGCTGCCCTTGCGTTGCGGCAAGCGGCGCAAACGCGCGACTACATCGCACCGTTACGCGAGACCTATCCGGACCTCACCATCGAATCTGCCTACGCGATCCAGCGTCTCAACACGGTGCAGAAATGTGGCGAGGGCCATCGCGTAGTGGGTTGCAAGATCGGCCTCACCTCCGTCGCGGTGCAGAAGCAGCTCGGCGTTGATCAGCCGGACTTCGGCATGCTGTTCGACGACATGAGCTATGGCGATAGCGAGCCCATCCCTATCGAGACCCTCACGCAGCCCAAGATCGAGGCCGAGATCGCGTTCGTGCTGGGACGGGACCTGACGATGAACAATCCGGGACAGCTCGACGTCCTCAACGCCGTGGAATACGTGCTGCCGGCGCTCGAAATCGTGGGAAGCCGGATTGCAAACTGGAACATCGGCATCGCCGATACCATCGCTGACAACGCCTCTTCCTCGGCTTTCGTGCTCGGCACCACGCCGAGAACACTCGGCGAGATCGACCTGCGTCTGTGCGGAATGGTGCTCGAGCGCGCCGGTGATCCGGTGTCGACGGGCGCCGGCGCCGCATGCCTGGGCAACCCTCTGAACGCCGTCGTTTGGCTTGCCCGCACGATGGCCGCGTTCGGCACCCCGCTGAAGGCAGGTTCGGTGGTCCTTTCTGGCGCATTAGGCCCGATGGCCGCGGTCCACGCGGGCGACATATTCGACGCCCGCATCAGCGGGCTGGGCTCCGTCAGGGCCGTATTCGGGCAAACGGCCAGGGAGGCAGCAGCATGAGCCAGTATTCCGACTTCGCACGCATTCTCGACGAAGCCGCGCAGCGCGCGCAGGCCGTCGCCCAGTTCGATCCCGAGGGTGCCATGCCCCTCGCTGAAGCTTATGAAGTGCAGCGCGCATCCATCCGATGCCGTCTGGCTCGCGGCGAAAAACGCGTGGGCATAAAAATGGGATTTACCAGCAGAGCCAAGATGCTGCAGATGGGCCTGTCCGACGTGATCTGGGGACGGCTCACCTCCGGCATGCTCATTGAGGAAGGTTCGACGGTCGAGTTCTCCCGCTACATCCATCCACGCGTCGAGCCCGAGCTGGCGTTCGTCCTGCGCGAGCCGCTTTGCGGGCAGGTCACTGCAGCCCGCGCGCTCGCTGCCGTGGAAGCGATCGCGCCGGCGCTCGAAATCATCGATTCGCGTTATCAGGACTTCAAGTTCTCGCTGCCCGAGGTTATTGCAGACAACGCCTCGTCAAGCGGCTTTGTCATCGGACCATGGCAGGACCCCCACCAGGACTTCTCGAACCTTGGCCTCACGCTGTCGATCGACGGGCGCACGGTGCAGGTCGGATCCACGGCAGCGTTGCTCGGACACCCGTTGCGTTCGCTGGTCGCTGCCGCGCGTCTGGCCGAGCTCGCCGATGAGCCTCTGCAAGCCGGATGGATCGTGATGGCCGGTGGCGCGACGCCCGCTGAGTGGATCAGGCCGGGGCAGTATGTCAGCGTCGAAATGGAGCGGCTTGGACGGACGGGCTTTCACGTCGGCGACTGAGATCGCTTCTCCACCGCACGTACGACATCACCAAGTTCTATGGAGACAGACATGCAACACAAGGTCAAGGTTGCGATCATTGGTCCGGGCAATATCGGCACCGATCTGATGATCAAGGTCATGCGCAACAGCAAGCATCTTGAGATGGGGGCCATGGTCGGCGTCGATCCGACGTCGGACGGCCTGGCAAGAGCATCCCGGCTCGGCGTTGCCACGACATCCGACGGCATCGAAGGCCTGCTTCGACTCGAGGTCTTCCGTGATATCGATATCGTCTTCGATGCCACCTCCGCAAGCGCGCACGCGCGCCACAACGAGGTCCTGCAACGTGAAGGCGTGCAGGTGATCGACCTCACGCCCGCGGCGATCGGTCCCTATGTCATTCCGGCCATCAATCTCGAGGAAGAGGATGCGCCGAACATGAACATGGTCACGTGCGGCGGGCAGGCGACGATTCCGATGGTGGCGGCAGTCTCGCGCGTCGCCAGGGTCCACTACGCCGAGATCGTTGCATCGATCGCGAGCAAGTCCGCGGGACCCGGCACACGCGCAAACATCGACGAGTTCACCGAGACCACCCGTAAGGCGATCGAGCAGATTGGCGGAGCCGAACGCGGCAAGGCCATCATCGTGCTGAATCCGGCGGAGCCGCCCCTGATCATGCGCGATACGGTCTTCGTGCTTTCGGAACAGGCCGACCGCGCAGCCGTGGAACAGAGCATCGCCAACATGGTGAAGGCCGTCCAGTCTTACGTACCCGGCTACCGCCTGAAGCAGGCCGTCCTGTTTGACGACATTCCCGAAGACAAGCCGATCAATGTGCCGGGGCTTGGCCTGCGCCATGGGCTCAAGACCTCGGTATTCCTCGAGGTCGAGGGCGCAGCCCACTATCTCCCCGCCTATGCGGGTAATCTGGACATCATGACTTCCGCGGCGTTGGCGTGCGGCGATCTCATGGCCCGTCGCCGGGTAGCCGCTGGCATCGCGCGTGGCGCGAAGGAGTGAACGCAATGAACGACAGCAAGCGAATCTACGTCTCGGATGTCACGCTGCGCGACGGCAGCCACGCCGTGCGCCACCAGTACAGCCTCGACAACGTCAAGGCGATCTCGGCGGCGCTGGACCGGGCCGGCGTCGACAGCATCGAGGTCGCGCATGGCGACGGCCTGGAAGGCTCCAGCTTCAACTACGGCTTTGGCGCACACACGGACGTCGCCTGGATCGCGGCTGCAGCGGAGTCAGTCCGGAATGCGGCAATTGCGACACTACTGCTACCAGGCATCGGGACCATTCATGATCTGCGCAATGCGTTTGACGCCGGCGCTCGCGTGGTCCGCGTGGCGACACATTGCACCGAGGCGGACGTCTCACGCCAGCACCTGGAATACGCACGCGAGCTCGGCATGGACGCCGTCGGCTTCCTGATGATGAGCCACATGACAACGCCGCAGCATCTCGCAGCACAAGCGAAGCTGATGGAAAGCTACGGCGCGACCTGCGTGTACGTCGTGGATTCGGGCGGAGCACTGGGAATGAGCGACGTCCGCGACCGTTTCCGGGCATTCAGGGACGTGCTTGATCCGAAGACCGAAACGGGCATCCACGCGCACCACAATCTGAGCCTGGGGGTTGCGAACTCCCTGATTGCACTCGAGGAGGGTTGCACACGCGTTGACGCAAGCCTCGCCGGGATGGGCGCCGGCGCGGGCAACGCCCCGCTGGAGGTATTTATCGCCGCGGCGGAACGCCAGGGATGGAATCACGGCTGCGACCTGTACGGCCTGATGGACGCGGCGGACGACCTGGTCCGTCCTCTGCAGGACCGCCCGGTTCGCGTCGACCGCGAAACGCTTGCGTTGGGCTATGCCGGCGTTTATTCCAGCTTCCTGCGCCACGCGGAAATCGCCGCCGACAAGTATGGCCTCAAGACCGTGGACATCCTGGTCGAACTGGGTCGCCGCAAGATGGTAGGCGGCCAGGAGGACATGATCGTCGATGTGGCGCTGGACCTGCTGCGGGACGCAACGCCTCAGTGAGCACGGCCTGGCGTTGTGCGAATAGCTCTTTGGTGGGGACGACCAAGCGAGGTTGTCCATTCTTCTTGCATATGGAGCGCTGATGACAACTTTCAAACTCAACGTCAATGGCAAGCCCCACACCGTCAGCGTGGACGGCGACACACCGCTGCTCTATGTCCTTCGCAACGAGCTAGGCCTCCATGGCCCAAAGTTTGGATGCGGACTTGGCCAGTGCGGCGCGTGCACGGTGCTGCTGAATGGGACAGCTACGAGGTCCTGCCTGCTTCCTGTGTCCACACTTCGAGGCGCGAACATTGTGACACTTGAGGGCCTGGGCACTCCCGAGCGCCCTCACCCATTACAGAGTGCCTTCATCAAGGAACAAGCCGTCCAGTGCGGCTACTGCATTAACGGCATGGTAATGAGCGCTGCAGGCCTGCTCAGATCCAACGCTAATCCAGGCGAAAGCGAGATTCGCGAAGCGCTGGCTGGCAACCTTTGCCGCTGTGGCACCCATACCCGCATCATCAAGGCGGTGCGGCGCGCCGCAGCGTTCCCCAAGGAGGAGATCTGAGATGGATCGTCGAGACTTCCTCAAGGGAACGGGCGGGCTGGTGGTCTCGTTCTCCTTCAGCACCAGTGCCTTGGCGCAGAACGCCGATTCCGCGCGCCCTTTCGCTTCGCCCAAGCCCATGGGCAAGAACCAGCTTGATGCGTGGCTCAGCATCGGCAAGGACGGTCGGGTCATGGTGTACAGCGGCAAGGTCGATCTTGGAACAGGGACCCGCACGGCGCTCGCGCAGATGGTTGCAGATGAGCTGGACGTTGCCTTCGACCGGGTCGAGCTCGTCATGGGTGACACGCTGCTGACCGTCGACCAGGGACAGACCGCGGGAAGCCTGACCATCCAGGACGGGGGGAATACACTCCGGCGAGCTGCCGCATGCGCCCGGCGGGCGATGACTCAATACGCCGCAGCGCGGTGGAGCGTGCCTCCGGAGACGTTGACCGTGAGCAACGGGATTATCTCGGCAGGTCCGCAACGGCAGATTCCATACACCGAAGTCGTTGCGGCGCAAAGCTTCGATGTACCACTGGACAGCAACGTCCCACTGAAGCCGCCCGGCAGCCGCCGTCTCGTCGGGCAATCGGTCAGTCGTGTCGACATTCCCGGCAAGGTAAGTGGGCGTTTCACTTACATGCAGGACTTCAAGCTGCCTGGAATGCTGCATGCCCGAGTGATCCGCCCCAGCGGCCCGGCCGCGCGCCTGGTTGGCTTTGATGCCGCATCCGTCAAGGGCGTCAGAGACCTCGTGCGCATCGTCCACAAAGAAAACTATCTTGCGGTTGTCTGCAAGTCCGAGTGGAGCGCTGTGAAGGCAGCACGGATGCTGAAGGTCAAGTGGCAAAGCGCCGAGAATTTTCCTGATCAGTCTGCCCTGACCGAATACTGGCGCTCCCTGCCGGTTCGGAGTGTGGAGCGGCCCGCCGCGAAGGGACAGGTCTCGCCCGCGCTCGATCGTGCCAGGCAGAGATTGAAGGCCACCTACACGTTTGCGCCGCACACGCACGGCTCGATTGGCCCGGCATGTGCCGTCGCGGATTTCAGGGAGGGGCGTTGCACGATCTGGTCGGCGTCTCAGGCTACCCACTCATTGCAGGGGGAAATCGCGAGCGTGCTCGGCGTCGACAAGGCTCAGGTTCGCTTGATCTATCTGGACGGTGCCGGCTGCTACGGCCGGAACGGCCACGAAGACTGTGCGGCCGATGCGGCATTCATCTCCCAGGCGATCGCGCAACCGGTGCGCGTTCAGTGGATGCGTGCCGACGAGCACGCCTGGGATCCGAAGAGTCCGCCGACGGTAGTGGATCTCGAAGGCGGTATCGATGAAAACGGGCGGCCTACCGCATGGAAGTCCGATTTCTACCTTGCAGCGGCACAGGGCACGCTCAGTGAATTTCCCCTGCTGGCGGCCACCCTCTCTGGTCAAAAGCGTACAGGGTATATCACCGCGCAGATCCAAAAGAACGCCGAGGTCCTCTATGCCTTTCCAAATATCGCCACAAACGTCCATCGGCTGCAGGACCGGGCGTTTCGTACCTCGCACTTGCGATCTCCTGGCCGGCTGCAGAATGCGTTCGCCAATGAGGCGTTCTTCGATGAGATGGCGACTGCAGCTGGCGCCGATCCGCTAGCGTGGCGTCTTGAGTATCTTTCGGATCCTCGCGCCCGCGCTGTACTGGAGGACGTGGCTCGTATGTCGGCATGGCAGTACCGCCCGGCCCCTACGCCGGCGCAGTTAAGCGGCGGCAGCGCACGGGGTCGCGGCCTTGCCTTTGTCCGCTACGACAATGATCGAACGTACGTCGCTACGGTTCTGGACGTCGAGGTTGACCTGAAGAGCGGAAAGGTCCGGGTGACCGACGTATGGTGTAGTCACGACTGCGGCCAGGTGATCAACCCTGACGGCGCCCGCAATCAGATTGAGGGAGGCATTGTTCAGACCATCAGCCGGGTTCTTCTCGAGGAGGTCCGGTTCGATCGCGATCGGATCACGACCACTGATTGGGCCACCTATCCCATCCTGCGCTTCCCTGAGGTACCGAACATTGCCATCAGCCTGATCGACAGACCGGAAACGGTGCCCTGGGGAGTGGGCGAAATGGCGCCTGCGACGATCCCGGGCGCGATCTCCAATGCCGTATTCAATGCGACAGGCATCCGCATGCGGTCCGTCCCATTCCTGCCTGAGAAAGTGCTCGCGCTCTTGAAGTGACCGTTGACGGGCGGATCGCACTGGCGCCAGGGTTCGTCACGTCCTCCTACTACGTGATGCTCAATTCAGTTGGCGTTGTCTGAAACGCTATCTGCCGCCAGTTTCCTCCCTCCAACGTCCACACCTGAAGCACTCGCGAATCGATCCGCACAGTGCCACTCCCATCCTTGCGGACAGCCACCAGCAACTGACGACCAGACATGATCGCGGTATCGCCGAGGACGCGGACCTTCAGGTCGTAACGGTCGATCTGCTTGTAGTCAACATGCGTCCCGCCACCTGCGAAATAGCTGGCGTAGTCGTCAACCTGACCCTTCGCGTGCACATGCAGAAGATCAGGATGCAGGATCTCCCGCAGGCGTGCAAAGTCACCGCGTCGAATGGCATCGCAGCGTTGGCGCTCCAGTTCGCGCAGTTCGAGTTCGGCCTCGCCGGCTCGTTTCACGTCGTTCATATAGCTCCCTCTGAATAAATAGGTCGAAACAACTCCCACAAGAAGTCTTGTCGAGTGCGCTCGCCAGGGACAGCACGCGTGCACTTGGCAATGGCCCCATTTTATGCATAAAATGGATTCCATGCACAAATTTGCAGCGGCGCGCGATTTTTGGGTGTGAGTGATCCACGCGCCACTCATACGCCACGCCGCAGGGCACACGACTTACGACACGGAGAAGACAGCATGCTCAAGGTGAGCCGACCGACCCCATCGCACTTTGGGATCTACGTGACCGACCTACCCAAAATGGTCGCGTTCTATACCGAGACCTTCGGCCTGACGATCACCGATCGTGGTGAGGGCCGGACCTTCAGGAATCAGCTCGTCTTCACCAGTGCCAGCCCGGACCAGCATCATCAGTTGGTGCTCGCGTCGGGGCGCCCGCCGGAAGCGAAATTCAGCACGGTCATGCAGATCTCGTTTGCTGTGCCATCGATCCAGGATCTGCGCGACATCTCCGCAAAAGCGATCGCCTGCGGAGCCAGCAACGTGCGCGGACTTAACCACGGCAATGCGCTGTCCGTGTACATGCTCGACCCGGAAGGAAATATGGTCGAAATCTACGTCGATACGCCTTTCTACGTTGCGCAGCCTCACGGCGATCCGCTGGATCTTTCCAAGGATGACGAGACCATCCTGCGCGAAACGGAAGAAGCCTGCCGGCGCGACCCGACCTTCTTGCCGATCGAGGTCTGGCAAGCCCAGTTCGATGCAAAGCGCCGTCAGGACACAGGCGCCTGACGTGCGATATCAGCCATAACCGTTGCCAACTGGAGTTCCAATGAAACTGCTGTCCTATAAGCATGAAGGTCGCGAAACCTGGGGAGCCGTCGTGGGAGACAGTGTTGTCGACCTCGGCCAGGCTCGCCCCCGGGAGCCTGGCCTGCTCGACTACATTGCGTCCGGCGAATATACGAATGCAGGCGAGCATGTAAAAGGCCTCAGCGCCCATGCTCGCATTGAAGACATCACCTTCCTGCCGGTGATTCCACGTCCCGAGAAGATCGTTTGCGCGGTCCGCAACTACATGGACCACCACCAGGAAGTCCTGGCAGCAGGCATGCAGCGGGAGCTTTCCGAATGCCCGCCGATCTTCCTGCGCGTCTGGCGCTCGCAGGTAGCGCATGACGCTGCCATCGTCCGCCCGCATGTATCCGAGTCCCTGGACTGGGAAGGAGAACTGGCCGTCATTATCGGAAAGTCAGGCCGCGATATCCCCGAGTCCAAGGCCTATGAATATGTGGCCGGGTATTCCTGCTACAACGACGCCAGCGTTCGGGAATGGCAATTCCACGCGAAGCAGATTGCCTCCGGAAAAAACTTCGAATCCACCGGCGCTTTTGGCCCGTGGATGGTCACAGCCGACGAGATCGAACTGGACCGCCAACTGAAGCTCGAAACGCGGCTGAATGGTGAGGTGGTCCAGTCGAGCCATACCGGGCACCTGATCTTCAGCATTCCGAGGCTCATCAGCTACGCGTCCACGATCTTCACGCTGAGCCCCGGCGACGTCATCGTGACCGGCACGCCCGCAGGCGTGGGTTGGAGCAAGAAGCCGCCGCGCTTCATGAAGCCCGGCGACGTTTGCGAAGTCGAGATCGAAGGCATCGGCGTGCTGCGCAATCCCGTTGTCCAACAGAACTAAATCGCTGTCGCCACCTCGTCGCCCGCGACGGGGTGGCCGTGACAAGCAAGATCCCGGAGACAATCATGCTGCGCAGAGACGTTCTGGCTGCAGGCCTTGCTGCCGCCTGCACAATTCCCTTCCGAGCGCTTGGATCACAGTATCCGTCTAAAGCCATCACCATCTATCACGGCTTCGCAGTCGGCGGTAACGCGGACAGCATCGCCCGCGTCGTGGCTGGAGAACTGGGGCAGAAGCTCGGTCAACCCATTATCGTTGAGTCGCAGCCAGGTGCCGGAGGAACGATTGCGGCAAATCATGTCGCTCGCGCAAGACCCGATGGATATGCGCTGATGCTCGCAACCGGCGGGCACGCCGTTGCGGGTGCGCTCTATCGGAAACTGCGCTATGACACCGTCGCCGATTTTCAGTCGATTTCGACTGTCACGACATTTCCCTTCCTGCTCGTAGTCCGGGCGGACGGACCCTACCGCGACCTTGCCAGCGTGCTGCGTGCGGCTTCTGTATCACCACGCAGCATCGCCTATGGCTCCGCCGGTATCGGCTCGACCCATCACCTGGCAATGGAACTGCTTGCGAAGAAGGCCAACACAGAACTTCTGCACGTACCGTACCGCGGCGATGCAGCCTTGGTGACAGCGCTGCTCGGCAATGAAGTCCCCCTCACTATCGCCCCGCCGACGGCAGTGGCCCAGCACGTCAAGGCCGGAAAGCTCCGAGTGCTGGCAACGACCGGGCCGAAGCGCTGGGCACCAATGGCCAATGTTCCGACCGTGATGGAGGCCGGCGTTCCGGGGTACGAGGTCATGTCCTGGGCAGGCCTGATGGCGCCGGCCCATACGCCATCGGCAATCGTCGATGTTCTGCACGCGAGCGTCGGCAAGGCGTTGGCATCGCCAAAGGTTCGCGCCACGCTTTCCGAGATCGGCGGCACGGCAACGTCAAGTTCGCCCGAACAAATGACAAACCTGATCGCAACCGATCTCCAGAAATGGAGAGCAGTCGTCAGCGAGTCCAACATCCCTAAACAATGAGAACATCAGCCGCGACAACACCGTGCGGGCGTCGCCTTAAGTGCCCTTGGCGCGGCGGGTCTGATGACCACCATGCCCAAAGACATATTTTATGCATAGAAATGTTAGCGCGCACAAGTCCGCAGCAGCAATGTGTTCGTTATTGATGTTTACCCGGGGCAGAAGACGTGCTTGCGCTCGCACGGGCACGCGCCGACGAGGAAGAGAGAAGCGGAGAAGCGATTCGAACCTGCGCGCTAACTGGAAACACGCTCCTTGCCGGCGGCTGGCACGAAGCGCCGCTGCCGCATCCATTTGGTGACGACCCATTTCTCGCCCGCCTGCACTGGTGCCCCGGCGTGCAGTGTCCTGCCGTCGAGCTGGCCGGCCGCATCGCAGTACTCGAAATACACCGCGTTGCCCTTGCGCGGCGAAACCGCGAAGCCGATCTCGGGAAACGTGGTCTCGCCGCCGGCGTCGACATCGTTGAGATACACGACCAACGTGCTGACCCGTTGCCCGCTGCGCGCCAGCGAAGCCTGGTTGGCCGCATTGGTCGGCATCAGGAAGTCGTAGTGCGGCGTGCTTTGCGCGCCCACGCCATAGCGCAGCACCTGCAAGCCTTCGCCGTGCTCCACCGGCAGCCGCATCAGTGCGGAGATGCGCTGGTCGATGCGCGCCACCAGCGCGTTTTCCTGCAGCCGGAAGAACATGCCTTGGCTGGTGCGCTCGTCGCTGACCACGGTAAAACCCGTCGAAGGATCGACGGTAGTGGAAGGCGCCAGCCGCGGCTGCGCCATCGCGACCAGCGCGTCGCATTCGTCATGGCTCAGCACGCCTTCGAGCACTGCGACCGCAGGCTGGTCCATGCGCGACAGCACGCGCACGTGGCGATCGGCGGCGCGCAGCAGCGTGCCTCGTCCCAGTCGCGCCAGGCGCACGCCGGGAGCCGCCGGCTTGACGCGGGACACCGTGATGCTGTCCCGCGGCAAGGGCGCCCCCTCGCGGTAAGCGCGCGCGAAGGCAGCCACCAGCTCGCGCGCGACCAGCGGATCGTAGCCCTGCGAGGCCAGGGCCTGCGCCATCTGGTCGGGCGCGCCGCCGCGCTGCAGCCCCTGCGTGATCCAGTCGCGCAGCGCGGGAGGGAAGTTGATGGCGAGCGTGGTCTCTGACATGGCGGGCCGGCTGCGCTCAGCTGAGATCGTCGTTCGGGAACCAGCCATCCGGCGTCAGGCGGAAGCCTTCGCGCAACTGCATCGTGCCCGCCCCCTCAATCACGCGCGCGGCCATCGGGAATGCGCGCAGCGCTTCCGGCGTGCGCATCCACGGCGCGGCGTCGAGCTTGTAGGTAAACATCACCGCGGTCTGGGTCTTGCCGTCGAACGTATGCGGCGGTTCCCAGCCGATCACCTTGTCGAGCGTCAGCTTCGCCACGCACAAGTCGCCCGGATGCGTGACCTTGCCGCCGTCGGGAGTTGGAATCTGGACCGGCTGGCGCAGATAGAATTTCGAGCCCTCCGCAGAGAGCGAGTACTGCCGCACCCTCTTCTGCGCGGTGCCGTCCCCGTTCTTGTACTCGACCATCGCGTCCTTCGCGGTAACCACGCCGAGCTTTTCGAGCACTGGCATTTGTATCGCGTCGCGCTCGGTGACCGGGCCTTCCTTGTACTCGACGTTGACCGGCCAGTCGTACTTCGCCAGGCACAGGTTGCCCTTGTGCGAGAGATAGCTATTCAGTGCAGCGGTAAAGGTTGCATGATCGGCCTTTACCGCATGCTCAGCCGGCTTCGCCTTGTGGCATCCGGCCAGTGCCGCAGCAAAGCCCAGCATGCACAGCGCGCGCGCCATGCTCTTTTTCGTGGTCAGGCAGTACATCATGAAGAGAATCCATTCAGTTGATCGGGATTGCAGGAGCGGCACCACGCCGCCCCGCCGGTAGCGCGGGCCTATGTGTGCCGGGAGATTGCATCAATCCACACAGGCGCCACTGGCCGGTGGGTTGGCCGGCGCCTTGTAGCCATCGGTCAGCGTGCCGAGAAAGCACACGAGGTCCTTGACGTCCTGTTCGGACATTGGCGTCGGTGAACCGGGGGCGCGCCCATCGAGCGGCATCTGCGGGTCGATGTTGCCGACGTAGGCCGTTGGCAGGTCGTTGAATTTCTGCACGGTGCCGCCGACGTACTGGGTCGTCATCAGCCCATAGGTCGGGAAGCTGGGATCCGGCACGGCTTTCGGAGTGCCACCGATGGTCGGGTACCAGAGCTCCGGATTGGTGTCGCGCGTGTTGTAGAAGCGCACCAGCTGCGTGAGGGAATGGATCACGCCGTTGTGGAAAAACGCCTGGCGCGTCGCCGAATTACGCACCGTCGGCGCCTTGAACATGCCGCAGAACGCATTGGGTGCGCCGGGGGAGGCAGGCAGGTGGTCGGTCCGGAGCGGACCGCAGATGCCCATGTCGAAATAGGTCGCAGAGGCGTTCGCCGGAATTTCCAGGTTGCGCGGCACGCCGATCGCCTCATACGAGAAATCGGTGAACAGCGCGCTGCTGCCGTTGAAACCCACACCCTGGTAGTGGCACGAGGCGCAGTTGCCCCGGTTCGCGTCGGTGAACACGGCAAGGCCACGCAGCTCGGCAGCCGTCAGTTGCCCACCGGTCTTGTTGCCTGCCCACAGGTCGAACTTGCTGCTGTAGGGGTGGAAACTCGGGTCCTCCAGCTGATACGCCTGCAGCGCAGCGACGATGTTGCTGAACGCGGTGTTCGTGTCGCTGAAGCCGTTGGCGCCGTACGCCTGCAGATAGAGCGGCGCGTACGAGGCCGCCTTCACCTTCGTGACCACGTCGGCGGGAGAAGCGTTGTCCATCTCGACGGGATCGAGCAGCGGTAGCTTGGCCTGGTCGGCGAGCGTGGCCGCACGGCCATCCCACGTGAAGCCACCACCCGGCCCGGGCACGCTGATGCCATCCGGATTGTCAAGCAGGTCGGAGTACGGCGGTGTGTTGTCCTTGTAGCGCAATGACGGCGCCGCGCGCACGCCGGGCGACGCCAGGTCGGGTCCGCCGAGCTGGACGGCGAGACTGTTAGGCGGGCCGTATGCGTAGTTCGGATCGTGACACGTTGCGCACGACATCTTGCCGGAACCCGACAAGGTACGGTCGAAAAAAAGTTGTTTGCCAAGCTGGGCGGCAAGGCTCAGTGCCGGCGAGTCCGGGCTGCCGCTGCCGGAACCGCCGGAGGCGGTCGACGGAGCGTTGCCACCGGCTGATGCGCTGTCCGCATCGCCGCCGCCGCAGGCGGCCAGTGTGAGCGAAAGCATGCACATGGCAACAGCCAAGAGCTTGCGCATGGTGATTTCCTCTTGCGATGTACATCGGCACCCGCATTTGCCAGGGGTGCCGCGAAAGTCAACGTGGAGTGCTGGAATAGGAATAGCGGCGGCGGCTGGCCCTGCCCGCTGCCGCCGCATCCGCCGGAGCGCTGCGCCTTACTTGATCGCCCAGACGTTGGTCTGGTTGCTGTCCGGACCCACTTGCGCGGTCGTGGTCACGTCCGAAGACTGCTTGGCGGTATAGCTCGCCGGGATCACGTACGCATGGTTCATCGGGCGGACCGAGTCGAAGTGCGTATCGGCGCTACCCGCGTACTCCGGCAGGTTCAGGATGTTCTGCGCAATGAACTTCTCGGTGTACTTCGAGCGGTTCATATACGAGCCATCGACTTGCGGATCGGCGATCTGGAACATGTCCTGCAGCGTGCGCACGAAGGAGAAGTGGCTGTAGGCGTCGCTGTCGGCAATGCCCTTGGGCGCGTCGGGCTGGTTGGTCAACACGGCATAGATGGATTCGCCATGGCCGCGATTGCCAAGCGTGTAGTTGGCAATCGACGAGTCGACCGAGAACGTGCCGTCCGGATTCTGCGTCAACGGCTTGGCCAGCGTCCCGTTTGAAGGGTTCCAGCCACAGCAGGAATTGAAGCCGGAGGTTGCCGTGCCTTCGTCGAACATCAGCACGATGGCGACCTTCTTCTGGCGGTTTGCCCAGAGCGGCGACGCCTGGATCCTGGCCACGAGCTTCTGCACGTAGTTGTCGCCACGGGCGATGATCGCGCTGCCGCCGCAGTCGCTCGCCGTGACCGTGCCGTCCGCTGACTTCACCGTGATGCCGTGCATGTCGTCGCACTGGTCCGAGATCACGAAGTTCAGGTTGCCGACGTTGCCGCTTTGCAGGTCTGCACCGAACTGATCAATCACGTAGTTGCCCGGGATCGCGTAGTCGGTGCTTTTCATCAGCGTGGCGTCCCACTGCCCGCCACCGAGCGTGCGGTTGCTGTACTTCCACTCCGGTGCGCTGCGCACGTTCTGGTACGCCATGCCCGGATGGTGCTTGGTCTTGTACAGGCCCGCCGGCATCGGCAGCACCGCCGTCGAACTGCCGATCTGCGCGGTGTTGCCGTTGAGCGTGCCGGGGGGATAGACATTGTCGGGCGCGGTGACCGCGGCGTCTGCGACGCTGTCGGTGCGGAAGTCCTGGCCCGGGTTCATTGATTCGCTATAGGTGCGCCAGGTCATGCCGGCAGCCGCCATCGCGTTGAACAGGTTCGGGTGGCCAACGATGTTGTGGTTCACGCTCGGCGTCGAGGTGCAGGAGGCGGTGAACGGCGACATGGCCAGGCCTGGCTGCGTGTTGTCCGGCAACGGCGTGTCCTGCGGTGCGTTCGCGCCGGTCGCGTTGCAGTTCCACTGCTTGTCGTCGGTGATGCCCCAGTCATCGGCGCCGCCGAGCGCCGTGTAGTTCGGCTCGCTCGGGTTGCCAGTCGCGAAATAGCTGGTGAACCGGTTGCCGGACGTCAGGAATTCATTGATGTGCGGCGCGTATGGCGAATTGAGGATTGTCTGCGTGCCTTTGTTCTCCAGCATCACGATGAAGATGTTGTCGTAACGCGGGATGTCCTCGAGGTTGAAGGCGGCCTGTTGCGCCTGCAGGAACGTGATCGGCTTACGGGTGTCCGCGGTCGTTGCCGTGGCTGCCGTCACATTGCCCATTCCCGTCAGTTCGGGGTCGCCGCCCGGAACGGCCAGCGCATCCGGATAGAGATCACCCCGATCGAACTTCGTCGTCGCGTACGTAAAGCGGTTGGCGAGCTGGTTGGCTTCAGTCAGCAGCGCCGACTGCGCCGTCCCCGACGCCGAGCTGATGTCCGCCAGCACCGCATCGATGCCGACGTCGAGGCGCTGGGCCAGGTTGGCCTTCTCAATCGCATAGCTCGTGTCGTTCGCCTCGACGAGGCGCTCCACCTCGCTCGACAACGGGCTGATCACCACACCACCGCCGATCTGTTCATTCACCTGATCCAGCGAGGCGCGCAGCACCATCCGGCTCGTGACGGCCGCGCCCGTCCCCGTGTTCACGGCCGAGGTACCAATATCCGCGATCAGCGAAGTGGGGCCGCTGACATTCAGCCTGAAGGCGCCATGCGCGTCGGTGGTAGCCGGATTCTCCGCGCTGTCGCACTTGCCGTTTTCGTTGGCGTCAGCGCAGACCAGGGCGCCCTGATAGTACCCGGGCTTCAGCGTGGGCTCGGTCGCGCTGCCGTGGACGAAGCCGCTGGTCGCGACGACGCCGGCAATGGACTGCGTGCCCTGGCCCGGGGCCGTGCTGGTGCCAGCGCTGGTGCTGCCGTCTCCGCCGCATGCCGTCAGCACACAGGCCGATGCGACCGCGGTTAAGACAAGAATACTGCGAGGTGATTGGAACGTTGCCATTCCTGCTCCAGAAATGTGGGGACCTGCCCTTATCAAGGCGGTCGGAATAATTTGGGGGAGGTGATCTTGTGTGAGGCGCGATTAGTATTAAGTGACGACATGACAGATCTGTGTCGAGTTTCCGTTAATAGCTGAGGCGATTATTATATTTTATTACAACCGGATTAAATTATTCTTCTGTTTATTGATGTATGGACATTGGGAATGGGTGCGCATTTTAATTATTTTTTTGTTTAAGGATGTATTCACGTACTGACATTGTGCGTGAGCAGCGAACGTCATTGCGAAGCGGAGTTGTATCGCGTTGAGGGTGAGCTGGCACGCCTTGATTCCCGCGCTGAGGCCATCGATGCCGAGCGTAGCGCCCTGGCGCAAGCGTGTTTCGAGCATGCGATCGCCGTCGCCCGACAGCAAAGCGCCAGGTCGCTGGAGTTGCGGGCCACCCTCAGCCTGGTGCGGCTGTGGCAACGGCAGGGCAAGAACGGTGCAGCAATGCTGAGGCTGGCTGGCATCTTTGGCGCGTTTCATGAAGGATGGGACATGGCGGACTTGCACGAGGCCAAGGTTCTGCTCGACAGCATGAAGTAATACGCGCCGCTGCCGGTCGCGAGCACGCCAAAGCTGCAGTTGTCAGATAACGCCTTCTCGCTTCGCGGCGTCCAGCGCTTCGCGGGACATCGACAGCAGGCCTGCATAGATGGCTTCGTTGTCCTCGCCGAGGGCACGGCCGGCATGCCGGAACGCGGGCGGCGTCTCCGACAATCGTGGAAGCGGCGCCGGCAGCCCAGGTCCGCGAATATCCGCCGGTATGCGGACGACGACGTTCTGAACGCCTTCGCGAAATGCTGCCGCAGCGATACGCCCGACCCGAAGCCCCCTCCACGCAAAACCATATCCGAGTAAGCATCTACGCAAATCTTCGTGGAAATGGTGTGGGCCGCCATGCTGGAATGCGAGGATGCTTTTCGCTCTCTCGTCCGGCTTCCGCCCTCCTCCCGTCCTCCTGCCGCCCGTTTTCGCATGCGCCTTGCGCCGATGCTAAACGCCTTGCCGAGGCCTGGACGGCAGCAACGGAACGCCATCCCTCTCTTCTCCACGACTGCCATGACGATACCAATCGACTCCCCCATTGCATCCAATCCTGCGCCGGCGGCTCGCCTGCCAGATCCCGCGCGTGTGCGCCGCATCGCCAATGACGGCGAAGCCCTGGAGGCCGCGCGCGCGTTGGCCACCGTGTTCGCCGAAGGTGCCTCCGAGCGCGACCGCCAACGCCGCCTGCCATGGGCTGAACTGGACCTGTGGTCCGAGAGCGGCCTGGGCGGCATCACCGTGCCGCGCGCCTTAGGCGGCGCCGCGGTTTCGTACGCGACGCTGGCCGAAGTGTTTGCCATTGTCTGCGCGGCCGATCCTGCGCTGGGTCAGATTCCACAGAACCATTTCGGCCTGCTTGCGGTACTGCGCGAGGCGGGCAGCGAGGCCCAGCAGCGCCGCTTCTACAGCGAGGTGCTGGCCGGCGCGCGGCTGGGCAATGCCGGTCCCGAACGCCGCTCAGCGGGCAGCGAAACCATCTTGCAAGGCACCACGCGACTGACCGAGACCGCCCAGGGCCTGCGCCTTAATGGCTACCGCTACTACTCAACCGGCGCGCTGTTCGCCCACCGCGTGCCGGCGCGCGCAGTGGACGACCAGGGGCGCGTGGTGCAGGTCTGGAGCCCGCGCGAGGTGCGCGGCCTCGCCATCATCGACGACTGGTCGTCGTTCGGCCAGCGCACCACCGCCAGCGGCAGCGTGGTGTTCGACAATGTTCCGGTGGCACCCGAGGACGTGCTGCCGATCTGGCAACTGGCCGACCGGCCGGGCCTGTACGGTCCCACCTCGCAGCTGATCCAGGCTGCCATCGACCAGGGCATCGCCGAGAATGCGCTGGCCGACGCCATCACCTTCGTGCGCGAATACGCGCGCCCCTGGATCGACTCCGGGCTGGAGCGCGCCGTCGACGACCCCTACATCATCCAGGACGTGGGTCGCCTGCAAATCGATGTGCACGCCGCGCGCGAGGTGCTGTTGGAAGCCGGCCGCACGCTGGATGCACTTGCCGCTGCTCCCGTCGACGCCGAAGCCAGCGCGCGTGCCTCGGTGGCCGTGGCCGCGGCCAAGGTGCTGACTACCGAAGCAGCGCTGGCTGCCAGCGAGAAGCTGTTCGAGCTGGCCGGATCCTCCGCCACGCGCGCCAGGCACAACCTGGACCGCCACTGGCGCAATGCCCGCACCCACACCCTGCACGACCCGGTTCGCTGGAAAACCCACCTGATCGGCAACTATCACCTCAATCACGTGCTGCCCGCGCGGCACTCCTGGAACTGACATGTCCGTGCTCCTCTCCCCGGCGCCCGCCGCTGGCCACCCGGCCAGCCGCCCTGCTCCCGCCGCGCCACCCGCGCGCAAGCCTGACTTGATCAGGGACGACGCCGGCGCCCTCCTCGCCGCGCGCCGCCTTGCCGCCCGGTTCGCCCCCGAAGCCGCGCTGCGCGACCGCGAGCGTCGCCTGCCGTGGGCCGAACTCGACGAGTTCAGTGCCAGCGGCCTGTGGGCCATCACCGTGCCGCCCGAATACGGCGGCGCCGGCGTCTCCAATGTAACGCTGGCCGAGGTGGTGGCCACGATCGCCGCCGCCGACGGCTCGCTCGGACAGATCCCGCAGAATCATTTCTACGCGCTGGAGGTATTGCGCGTGGGCGGCAGCGACGCACAAAAGCGCTATTTCTACGAGCGAGCGCTGGCCGGCGAGCGCTTCGGCAATGCGCTTGCCGAGATCGGCCATAAGGATTTCAAGCGCCGCACACGGCTCACTCCCGACGGTGACCGTTGGCGCGTGGACGGCAAGAAGTTCTATTGCACCGGCGCGCTCTATGCACACTGGATCCCCACGCTGGTGGTGGCCGACGAAGCGGGGCGCGACGTCACCTACCTGGCCTTCGTACCGCGCACGGCGGACGGTGTGTCGATCACCGACGACTGGGATGGCTTCGGCCAGCGCGTGACCGGCAGCGGCTCGGTGTCGTTCGACAACGTGCGCGTGGAAGCCGCATGGGTGGTGCCCTTCCTCGCCTCGTTCGAGAAGCCCACCACCATCGGCCCGGTGGCGCAGATCCTGCACGCAGCGATCGACCTGGGCATCGGCCGCGGCGCCTTCGAGGCGACCCTGCCCTTTGTGCGCGAGCGCGCCCGCCCCTGGGTGGATGCCGGCGTGGCCAGGGCTGCCGACGACCCGCTCACGATCCAGCAGGTCGGCGACGTGGCGGTGCGTATACGCGCCGCCGAGGCGCTGGTACGCCGCGCAGGCCGCATCGTCGATGCCGCCCAGGCAGCGCCCACCGAGCGCAGCGTGGCCGAGGCCTCCATCGCCGTGGCCGAGGCGCGCGCGCTGACCACCACGGCATCGCTGCTGGCTGGCAGCAAGCTGTTCGAGCTGGGCGGCACCGCCGCCACGCTCGACCACCTGGCGCTCGACCGCTTCTGGCGCAACGCACGCACCCACACCCTGCACGACCCGGTGCGCTGGAAATATCACGCCGTAGGCAACTTCTACCTCAATGACCGGCTGCCGGTCCGGCACGGAGCACTGTAATGGCCAGCAAGCAGATCCTGCTCAACGCGTTCAATATGAACTGCGTCGGCCATATCAACCACGGCTTGTGGACGCATCCGCGCGACCGCTCCACCGACTACAACACGCTGGAATACTGGACCGGCCAGGCGCGCACGCTGGAGCGCGGCCTGTTCGATGGCCTCTTCATCGCGGACATTGTCGGCGTCTACGACATCTACCAGGGCAACGTGGACGTGACGCTGCGCGAGTCGATCCAGCTTCCGGTCAATGATCCGCTGCTGCTGGTGCCGGCCATGGCGGCGGTGACCCGGAACCTGGGCTTCGGCGTGACCGTCAACCTGACCTACGAGCAGCCTTACCTGCTGGCGCGCCGCTTCTCCACGCTGGACCACCTGACGCGCGGACGTATCGGCTGGAATATCGTCACCGGCTACCTGGACAGTGCCGCGCGCGCCATGGGCCTGGACGGCCAGATCGCCCACGACGAGCGCTACGACCGCGCCGACGAATATCTCGGCGTGCTCTACCAGCTATGGGAGGGCAGCTGGGAAGACGGCGCCGTGCGGCGCGACAAGGCTGCGCGTGTGTTCGCCGACGCTGCGCGCGTGCACAAGGTGGCGCATCAAGGCAAGTACTACAAGATCGAGGGCTACCACCTGGCCGAACCGTCGCCGCAACGCACGCCGGTGCTGTTCCAGGCTGGCAGCTCCGGGCGCGGCCAGCGCTTTGCCGCCCGCCATGCCGAATGCGTGTTTATCTCGCCGCCCAGCCGCGAGGCCGCGCGGCAGACCGTGAAGGCGCTGCGCGAGCAGCTGGTGCGCGCCGGCCGCCGCCCCGACGACATCAAGGTCTTTGCCGGCGCCGCCGTGGTGCCCGGGCGCACCGCCAACGAAGCTCGCCAGAAGTTCGCCGAGTACAAGGACTACGCCAGCCGCGAAGCCGGCCTGGCCCACTTCGCCGCCAGCACCGGTGTGGACTTCGGCAAGTACGACCTGGACGCGCCAGTGGACTACGGCGGCGGCAATGCCATCGAATCCGCCACCCGCACCGCCCAGCAGCATGGATGGACGCGCCGCCGGCTGCTGGAGCTGTTCGAACTGGGCGGACGCTACCCCGCCATCGTCGGCGATGCGCAGCAGGTGGCAGACGAGCTTCAGTCCTGGGTGGACGAGACCGGTATCGACGGCTTCAATCTAAGCCGCACGGTGGTGCCCGAAAGCTATGAGGACTTCGTCGACCTCGTGGTGCCGGAGCTACAGAGCCGGGGCATCTACAAGACCGCATATGCCGAGGGCAGCCTGCGCCACAAGCTGTTCGGCGAGCAAGACCGGCTGCCGGCGCGGCACGCGGCGGCGCAGTTCCGGCGCCCGCCGGATTAAGCGATGAACCTGCTTGATCCAACACCCGGATTCGTCTACCGCAACCGATTCTCTCCAACGCAACCGCATCATGAAACTGAAGACCCTGCTGCTTTCCACCTTCGCCACCCTCGCCGTAGCGCTCACCGTGCAGGCGGCGCACGCCGCACCGCTGCGCATTGGCGTCACCCCCGGCTCGCTGGCCGACTCCGTGCAGGTTGCCGCCGCCGAGGCCCGCAAGCAAGGCCTGGACATCAAGGTGGTGGAGCTGACCGACTGGACCACGCCCAACGTGGCGCTGGCCGCCGGTGACCTCGACCTCAACTACTTCCAGCACCAGGCCTTCCTGGACAACGCCGTCAAGGAACGCGGCTACGCCTTCAAGAGCGTCGCGGTGGGCGTGCTGCCCAATATCGGCCTGTATTCCACCCGCATCAAGCGCTTCGATGAACTGAAGGAAGGCGCCCGCGTGGGCGTGGCCAACGACCCGGTCAACCAGGGCCGCGGGCTATTGCTGCTGCAGAAGGCGGGCCTGATCAGGCTCAAGGATGGCGTGGGCGCACGCGGCGGGCTGGACGATATCGTCGCCAATCCCAGGAAGCTGAAGTTCGTGGAAGTCGAAGGCCCGCAACTGGTGCGCGCGTTGGACGACGTGGACCTGGCGCAAGGCTATCCGGCGCACTTCGTCAACGCCGGCAAGCCGCAGATCGCCGGCGCCGGGCTGCTGTACTCGGGCATCGACGATCTGTACTTCGCCATTCGCTTCGTCAGCCGCCAGGACAACGCCACGGATCCGCGCATCGCGCGCTTCGTCAAGATTTATCAGGAGTCGCCCGCCGTGCGCCAGCAGTTGAGCACGTCGTTCGCCAATAACGAAAAGCTGTACAGCCTGCCATGGCTGAAACGCTGATGGCTACGGGCGCCGACACCATGAACTCGCCAGCCACACTGCAACGCAGCGGACACCCGGCTACAGCGCGCGCATCGGGCGGCCACGCCGCGCCACGGTCTGCAGCGCCAGCGACTACCGCTGCCGACGATGCCCCGGGGATCGGCTCCGTGACCTTCGAGCATGTCGGCAAGGTCTATCGCGCCCCGGCGGGCGATGTCCATGCACTGCAGGACATCGACGTGGCGATTCCCGCTGGCGGCATCTTCGGGATCATCGGTCGCAGCGGCGCCGGCAAATCCAGCCTGCTGCGCACCATCAACCGGCTGGAGTCGCCCACCAGCGGCCGCGTGCTGGTGGACGGACGCGACATTGCCCGACTGGACCAGCGCAACCTGGTGGCGCTGCGGCGACGCATCGGCATGGTCTTCCAGCACTTCAATCTGCTCTCGGCCAAGACAGTGTGGGACAACGTCGCGCTGCCGCTCAGGGTGGCCGGCGTACCAGGCGCGGAAATCGACCGGCGGGTGGAGGAGCTGCTGGCGCTGGTGGGCCTGGAAGGCAAGCGCCGCGCCTACCCCGGGCAGCTTTCCGGCGGGCAGAAGCAGCGCGTGGGCATTGCGCGCGCGCTGGTGCACCGGCCGGAGATCCTGCTGTGCGACGAGGCTACCTCCGCGCTCGACCCCGAGACCACGCAGTCGATCCTTGCCCTGCTGCGCGATATCAACCGCCGCTTCGGCCTGACCATCGTGCTGATCACGCATGAGATGCGGGTGATCCGCGATATCTGCGATCACGTGCTGGTGCTCGAAGCCGGCCGCATCGCCGAGCTGGGCCCGGTCTGGCAGGTGTTCGGAAACCCGCGCCACCCTGCCACCCGCGCGCTGCTGCAGCCTCTGCAGGCCGGTCTGCCGGAAGACCTGGCGCGCCTGCTGCAGTTGCAGCCGCCGGCGCACGGTGCCTCCGAGCAGTTGATCGAGCTGCACTACACCGGTGGCGACACAGGCGCCGAAGGCAGCGCGCCGGAACTGGCCACCATCGTCGCAGCGCTGGGCGGGCGTGCCCGCCTGCTGCAGGCGGGCGTGGACCGCATCCAGGGCCATACCCAGGGCCGCCTGCTGCTGGCCGCCAGGTTTGCCGGCAGCGGAATTTCCGCCGAGGCCCTGGCCACGCTTGCACTGTCCCAACCTCCCAAGGTGCTCGGCTATGTCCCCGCTGACGATTGAACGTATCTGGCAAGGCCTGTTCGACACATTCACCATGGTTGGCGCGTCCTCCATGGTGGCCGTAGCACTGGGTATTCCGCTGGCGCTGGTGCTGGTGATGAGCGCGCCGGGCGGCGTGCTGGAATCGCCGCGGCTGCATCGCGTGCTGGGCAGTGTAGTCAATGGCTTCCGCGCCACGCCCTTTATCGTGCTGCTGGTGGCGCTGCTGCCGTTCACGCGGCTGGTGGTGGGCGCGACCATTGGCGTGTGGGCTGCGGTAGTGCCGCTCTCTGTCAGCGCCACTCCGTTCTTTGCCCGCATCGCCGAGGTCAGCCTGCGCGAGGTGGACCGCGGCCTGGTCGAAGCGGCCGAGGCCATGGGCTGCCAGCGCTGGCATATCATCTGGCATGTGTTGCTGCCGGAGGCGCTGCCTGGGATCATCGGCGGCTTCACCATTACCGTGGTGTCGCTGATCGGGGCTTCGGCCATGGCCGGCGCGGTGGGCGCGGGCGGGCTGGGCGATATCGCCATCCGCTATGGCTACCAGCGGTTTGACACGACCGTGATGGTGGTTGTGATCGTGCTGTTGATCGGGCTGGTCAGTGTGGTCCAGTGGCTGGGCGATCGTACTGCGAGGTGGCTGCAGGCGCCTTGAGGGGGCTTGCAGTTGTCCACCGAGAAGGCAGTCGGTCTGCCAATTGCGGTGATGGCTCAGGAGGCGAGAATGCGGGTATTGCGCGCTGGGCTGACCCGCTAACGCCCGGCTCAGCCACCACATAAGCTTGCGCGATTTCGTTAGTTGAGCATCGTCCCGCGTGGCGGCCACCAGGTATGTGCATATGGCCGAGGGTGCCGAAATCGATGTACCCTGCGAGGGTGGCGCGCGTCAGCCTCTGCGTGACGGCCGGGTAGCCGTTTCGGGCCAGCTCGCACGCCGGTCCTTGCATACACCCTTCCCAGAGATTGCGACATGGCCATCCAGCTCAACCACACCATCGTCTTTTCTCATGACAAGAAGGTGTCCGCCGACTTCCTCTGCGAGATCCTCGGACGGCCCGCGGCCGTGCCCTTCGGGCCGTTTCTTGCCGTACGGCTGGACAACGATGTCACCCTGGACTTCATGGACGCGGAAGGCGATGTTGCCCTGCAGCACTATGCCTTCCTGATCAGCGACGCCGAATTCGAGCAAAGCTTCGCCCGCATCCGCGCGCGCAATCTGATCTACTGGGCGGACCCATACCGCCGCCGCCCCGGCGAGGTCAACACGGACGATGGCGGCCGCAGAGTCTATTTCGAGGATCCGAGCAAGCATCTTCTGGAAATCTTCACCAAGGGATAAGGCGCATGCGCATCAAGAAGAAGAGCCGCGACGACTGCCACGGGCTTCAGCATGCCGGGCCTGAGGCCGAAATGAGGTTCCGCAAGCGCTGCGGTGCATTGGCGGTCGCGGCCGCGACGTTCGGGACGACGTGCGCGGCGCAGGATTTCGATGATATCGAGCGGCCGTTATGGGAAGCCGGCCTTGGCGTCGGGGGCATCACGTTGCCGCACTATCGCGGATCGGACGAACGCGCCAACCTCCTGTTTCCGGTGCCTTACTTCATCTACCGGGGCGAACATTTCCGCGCTGACCGCAATGGCGTGCGCGGCAAGCTGTTCGATAGCGACCGGGTCGAACTCAACGTGAGCCTCGGCATCTCGCTACCCGTGAAAAGCCGCGACAACGAAGTCCGCCGCGGCATGCCCGACCTGAAGACCGCGGTGGAAATCGGCCCTTCGCTGGCGCTTACGTTGTGGCATTCCCCTGCCGACCGCACCCGTCTCGATCTGCGCCTGCCGGTACGGCTGGCCGTGACTGTGGAATCGTCGCCAAAGGCGATCGGCTGGATCTTCTCGCCGAACCTGAACCTGGACGTGGTCAACGTGGGCGGCCTTGTCGGCTGGAATCTGGGGCTCATGGCGGGGCCGATCTTTTCGACGGCGCGTTACAACCGGTACTTCTATTCCGTCGAAGAGCAATTCGCGACCGCGGCACGGCCGGTCTACGAGGCGCATGGCGGATACTCGGGCAGCATGGCACTGGCTTCGCTGTCCAAGCGCTTCCGCCATTTCTGGTTTGGCGCCTTCGTCCGCTACGACCGGTTGGACGGTGCGACCTTCGAGAGCAGCCCGCTGATCCGGCGCAAGGACGCCCTCGCGGCAGGGCTGGCGCTGAGCTGGGTCTTTGGCGAATCGGCGACGCGCGTGCCGAGCCGGGAATAGCGCAGAGCCGCCGGTTGGCGTGCGCGGCCTTTCCGCACTTCACAGCGCCGGCATGTGATTGCCAGCGCATATAAAGGACGTCAGCTGGCGCGCCCGCGTTCGCCCGGCGTCCAGGGGTCAGCCTTGGCGATCGGCTCGCCGCGGGTGTTGGTTTGCGCTGATGTCGCATACGCCGCAAGTTGGCATAGGTCCAACATTCGCTCCGTCTATTGCACGGAATTCGGCTCATGACGAGTCTGCGACGGCACCTCCCCCCGTTCGCATCCAATGGCACAGCTTCTGCGTATAGGGGAAAGGACGCCAGCGGCGTTCTGCATTCCCCACCGCAAATCGGAGTACCGCCATGACTCGCCAGGTCGCAAACACGATCCTCACCACCGCGGCAATTGCAGCCGCATGCATCGCCAGCCTTGCCCATGCTGCCGCCCCACGCGACAGCGCGTTCGCCGGCGACAAGTACGGCTACACCTTCCGCATGGACATGCGCGACGTGTACAGCGACAGCGCACGAGCCGGCCGCTTCGATGCTTTCAGCGAAGGCGGCCACGCCCTTGCACCCGCCGGCAACGAGCGCTCCCTCTCGGGCCTGGACCGCCGTGGCGTATCGGCCGATCCCGCGCGCAAGTTCGACGTCTACACTGACGGGGCCCTCGCCGGCATGGATCGGCGTGGCGTGTCCGCGGAGCCTTCGCGGAAATTCGACGTCTACACCGACGGCGCCCTGGCCGGCATGGATCGCAGCGGTGTATCGGCCGATCCCGCACGCAAGTTCGACGTCTATACCGACGGCGCCCTGGCCTGAGCCCGTGCGTGGCAAGCCCCGGCCTCAAGGTTGTCTTGAGGCCGGGGAAAGGCCAGGCCTTGATTGCCCGGCTGCAAAGGCCGTGCGGCTAATTTCCCCCACCCTTCGCCCGCCGCGTTAATATCTCCATTGCCTCACAACGGCCGGCCATGTACCGGACCGTGCGCAAGGAGACGCACTCATGAGCGAAGCGCTTTGTTTTCTTTCCGCTGCAGAATTGCAGCTTCGCATCCGCCGCAAAGAACTCTCGCCGGTGACGCTGACTGAAGCGGTGCTGGCTCGCGCAGAACGCTTGCAGCCGGCATTGAACTGCTTTATCACCCTGTGCGCGGACGAGGCCCTGGCGGCAGCTCGCACGGCCGAGCAGGATCTCATGGCGGGACGATCAGTGGGCCTGCTGCATGGGATCCCATTCACCGTCAAGGACATTGTCAATACACGCGGCATACGGACAAGCTTCGGCGCGCAGCCGATGCGCGATAACGTGCCGGCAGAAGATGCCGTGTCGGTCGCCCGCCTGCGCGCCCAGGGCGCAATCCTGATCGGCAAGACCACCACGCCGGAGTTCGGATCGAAATGCGTGACGGATTCTCCGCTATTCGGCCGCACGCGCAATGCATGGCATCCGGACCGGACCAGCGGCGGGTCGAGTGGGGGCGCGGCGGTGGCGGTGGCCAGCGGCATCGCGCCGCTGGCCGTGGCGACCGACGGCGGCGGCTCGACTCGCATACCGGCCGCATGCAACGGGGTGGTGGGCATCAAGCAAAGCCAGGGCGTGATCCCGCATAGCCAGGCGCAAGATCTCTTCGGCAACCAGACCTATGTCACACCGACCACGCGGACCGTGGCCGATACCGGCCTGATGATGCAGGCCATGGCAGGCGAGCATGCCTGCGATCCGTGGTCGATCGGCGTGCCAGTGCCGGACTACATCGCCGCCGCGCAGCCGCAGGGCGATTTGCGTGGGTGGCGCGTCCTGTATTGCCTGGCGCCACCAGGGCGGCCGGTATCGGCGGATGTGGCGACGGCATTCGAGGCCAGCCTGGAGCGCTTGCGCGCCCTGGGGGCGCAGCTGGAGCCATTCTCCGGCGAGGGATTCGACGTGGAGCCGGTTTGGCGCGCCATCAACCATACGGTCTGGCGCACCCGCTTCGCACCCATCGTCGAGAAGCATGCCGATCTGCTGAGCCCTACCTTCGTGCGGCAGGTGGAGTCCGCCGCCCATGTCAGCGGAGTGGAGTACCAGCAGGCCATGTTCGAGCGCTCACAGCTGTTCCTGCGGGTGCAGGCGCTGTTGGCGCGTGCCGACCTGCTCGCAATGCCGACGCTGACACGAACAGCGCTG
Source organism: Ralstonia pickettii (assembly GCA_050987995.1). Classification (GTDB taxonomy): domain Bacteria; phylum Pseudomonadota; class Gammaproteobacteria; order Burkholderiales; family Burkholderiaceae; genus Cupriavidus; species Cupriavidus pickettii_B. Next base: position 1,720,581 of record CP158803.1, on the reverse strand, counting down.
CCGCTGGACCAGGACCTGTTCGGCCGGATCGAGATCGACGGACAGTCCTATGAAAACGTGCGGGCCAATTGGTTTCCATGGACCATGCCATTCAACATGACCGGACACCCCGCCATCAGCCTGCCGTGCGGCTTTGGCCAGGACGGCCTGCCCATCGGCCTGCAACTGGTAGGACAGTTCCGCCAGGACGCGTCATTGCTGCGGGCAGCGGCGCTATTCGAGTCCGCGCATGATTTCCGCGCGCAATGGCCAACCTTGCCCTGATATGGGCCTTTTTTCTTCTCTCATTCCTGTTTTCGCTGACATGATGCCCACTCTCCGTTTTGCGCGAGGCCTGCTTGCCGTGACCACGGTTGCGGCAGCCGCTCTGGCTATGTCCACCCCTGCCCGGGCAGCCGATGCCGAGCCGATGCACATCATCGTCGGCTATGCGCCAGGCGGCGCTGCCGACAGCCTGGCCCGGCTATACGCCGAGCAACTGCGCCAGGATGGCCACGGCACTGTGGTCGTGGAAAACCGGCCTGGCGCGTCGGCGCGGCTGGCGCTTGACTATGTGAAGCGAGCAAAGCCAGACGGCAAGACGGTTTTCATCGGCCCGTCGCCACTGTTCACGATCTTCCCGCTGACCTACAAGAAGCTGGGCTACGATGCCGACAAGGATCTGATACCCGCCGCGGTGCTCACCGACGTTCCAACCGCCGTCGCGGCAGGCCCGCAGCAGCCCTACCGCAACATGAAGGAGTACGTCGACTGGGCGAAGCGCAACCCCGGCGGCGCCAGCCTGGGCCTGGCCACGATTGGCAGTGCGGGCCACCTTGGCACGGTGGCACTGGGCAAGTCTGCCGGCATTTCGATCACGCCGGCTGCTTACCGCGGTGCGGCGCCGATGCTGGTGGATGTGATCAGCGGCAACGTTTCGATCGGCTGGGACGCAGTTGCGAGCATGATGCCGCTCTACAAAGGCGGCAAGCTGCAGTTTCTCGGCGTGAGCGGCACGCGGCGCGCCAAGGCTCTGCCGGACGTGCCGACCATGAAGGAACAGGGGTTCAGCCAGTATGACTTTGCCACCAGCTGGTACGGTGTGTTTGTACCCGCGGGCACCCAGCCCGACGTGATGGCCAAGGTCGAGAAGATGTTCCTCGCCGCCTCCGGCAACGCCGCAACTGCGGCAAAGCTGGAAGCCCTCGGCCTCGAGGTAGTGGCACGATCCGGGGAAGAAGCACGGCGACGCATTCAGGTGGAGCGGGCCGCGTGGAAACCGATCGTCGAGGCGACCGGCTTTGTAGCGGAAGACTGAGGCTGCAGACGGCCGGTTTTTAAACCCCGTCGGAGCCCTAATGCCGTTCAGCCGGCGCTGCGGCCTGGGTCGATGATCGAGGGCTCGCGTTGCTGGTGACATGTTGTCGTTGTTTGATCCGCTTGGTTCCGCCCTCCTGGGCGGGTCCCTTTTTGTCCGAGCGACAAAAAGGAACCAAAAAGCGGCGTCGCCTGAGCGGCTGGCTATCAAAGGGGACGCTTCTGGTCATAAGGGCGGCTTTGGTTTCCGTGAGCCGGGGTCGCGGTTCGACCCTGCTACGCCAGGTGAGTCAGTGACGGTGCCTGCGTTGACCGGCTTTTGAACGATCCCCATGCAGGGCGTAGGCCGCCTGCTTACCACCGTATCGCATCAACGCCTTCGGCTGCGCTACGCGCGGCGTCCAATGGTGGCAGACCCACCGACGGAGTTCTACTCCAGCGATTGTTCTTGAGCACGTGACCGGCGTCGTCGCTGTGCGAGCGCAGCGAGGCACTTCCCGGCGCGAGCGCCTCGCCCCAGCTGCTGAGCCGCGCGCAGCGCAGCCGTAGGCGTTGACGCGATGCCCGCTGTTAGTAGGCGGCCTACGCCCGGCATGGGGATCGTTCAAAAGTGGGCCTTCGCAAGGCACTGTCACTCACTCACCTCGCGTAGCAGGCTCGAACGGCTGACCCCATAGAAACGGAAATCACCGCCGCCCGAACCACCAACACCGCCTCCTTGATAAAGGCCAGCCGCAGGCGACGCGCTTTTTGGTTACTTTTTGTCGCTCGGACAAAAAGTGACCCGCCCAGGAGGGCGGAACCCAGCGGTTCAACAGCGACAACATGTCACCAGCAACGCGATCCGTCGCGCATCAAACAAGATGCAAAAGCACTCTGAGTGCCGCTACTTGGCAACCCCTTCATACATGCCAGTAACGTTATCCATAACCTGAAGAATCCGCTCGCTGGTGGTTGCAACGTTCCTCAACTGCTCCGCACGACCGCCCGCCGTCTGTTTAAGCGCCTCTTCAAAAAAAATCCATTGCGTATTGGCGAGTTTCAACTCGCGACTGATCGCGGCTGTGTTTTGCGGCGCGGAAACGAGAAATTCCTGTGCCGCAGCGAATTCCTTCACCGCGCTGTCCAGATCCTGGGCCATCTGCGGGGACGTGATACCCCATGCGCGGAACATGCTGAGCTTGGATATCCTTTGCGAGAGCATGCGCTGGCGGCCGGCCACGTTGATCAGCTTGCCAGTCACGGTGCCGGACTGTTTCTCGAGTTGCACCGTTCCGAGGTGCGCAATAGCCAGCACATCCTCGCTTGCCTGCGCGAGCTTCTTCGCGCTCTCGAAATTCGGGTCGCTGCCCGAAAGCAGTTCCTTGTAGGAGAGCCATGCTTTCTCAAGTCTGGCGTAGGTGTCCTTAATCTCCGCCGTCGGCGCGAAGGCCTTCAGATCCACGAGTTGCTTGTCGAAGAGCGCTATGGACTGATCAAGGATCTTCCTTGAGCGTTCGGTCTCAACGCCAAGTCCAACCTGGCAGTAAGCCTTGGCCATGCGCTGAGACAGCATCCGCTGGCGGCCCGCTTTGTTAATGGCCGAATTGATTGTCAGAGTTTCTGCGGAAGCGGTCCCAAGCACCAGGATAGTGCAGAAAATCAAGCAAATGAAATTTCGGTAACGCCTCATGCAAGCCTCCGCACCAATGCGTGGATTTAGCAGCTTTCCCCCGGAATTCTGCGAGCAACGCAACCGGGGGGAACCTTTGCAGCCTGAAAATGAGCGCCAACTCATGGATTCAAAGCGTCTTGCAAGACTGCTGCAGTTCCTGGCTTGCTCGTCTTTGATCGATCCCGGCCTTCGGAGCACTACTCGGGCCGACGACGTGGCGGGTCAGTTGATCCATCTCCTTGATGATGTCCGCCAGCACCATGGTGATCACCGAGAACTCCTTGCCGTACTGCCCTGCCCGCGCCGCCGCAATGCGACCATTCATTGCGACGATGTTCGCCTGCATCGAAATGCCGCCGAGGCGCTCGGCGATGTCGGTCTGCCGTTTGCGCAGAGCGACATCGCAACGGTGCATTTCCTGCTGGTAGGCCTGTGTAATGGACTGCAAGAGTTCAAGCATCGGCGTGGCCTGCGCCACCAGTGCATTGAGGGCTGGACTTCGCCGGGCGGTGTCGGCCAGCGGTGCATCCATCGCTGTTCTTGTCAGCGCAATGAATTCGCGGATACGGGCATCGGCACGCTGATTACCGAAGTACAGCTGCTGTAGGACGTCGAAGAATGCGCCGGGCAAACGCTCATTGCCCATCACGAGATCCGAATGCGCTGACTCGAACATCGACAGGCACGTACGTGCGATATCCAAAGCCGCAGCGTCACCCTGCGACGCCAGCAACATCTGGAGCACGATCCGTTGCGACAGCATGCGCTGCCGTCCGGACAGGTTGATCAACTCGCCGATGGTCTCGACGGACGCGTCGGCCTGGAATTTCTGGGCGGGGGAAACTTTCATGCTATGCCTGGCAGGTGACTTCGAAGGAGGCCGCATCCGCGCGGACCCAAATAAAAAGCGCTCCGAAGCGATATGCCCGCAAACTCGCAGCAATAACCGTGCCACAGATCACTTGGCCAATAGCAAGAAAACGTCGATTTCGTCTGCCGACCAGGTCCGACAGGTCGTGGGCATCAGCTCGCGCAACTAAGCCACGAGAAAGCGCTCGCATAGAAGGGCCCAATATGCCGCGCCCACAGCAATGTTCCCGTCATTGAAGTCGTAGGCAGGATTGTGAACGGAGCAGCCTCCTGCCTGGTCTGCTTCGCCATTGCCAATCCACAGATAGCAGCCGGGCACCGCCTCCAGCATGAACGCAAAATCCTCACTGGCGGCAATGGGCGACGCCTGACCATTGACATGGTCGGAACCCAACAGCTCCAGCGCAACCTGGTGCGCAAATTCCGTTTCAGCCGATGTGTTCACCAGGACCGGGTAGCCACGCTGATAATCGACCCGGGCTTTCACACCGTAGCTTTGCGCCTGTGCGGATACCAGGTCTTTGATGCGCTGCTCGAGCATTTCACGCACGCTGCGATCCAATGCGCGCACGCTAAGCCTGAGCACGGCGTGCGCGGGAATGATATTGGCGACGGTACCGGCCTGGAACGCACCGACGGTAATGACAGCCGTCTTCAACGGATCGACATTGCGCGCCACAATCGTCTGCAAGCCCATCACGATAGCAGCGCCTGCCACCACAGGATCGACGGCGTTGTGGGGGATCGCCCCATGTCCGCCGACGCCTTCCAGCGTGATGGTCACGTTGTCAGCCGAAGCCTGGGCTGGTCCGTCGCGTAGCAGCAACCGGCCTGCGGGTGTGCCAGGTACGTTGTGCATGGCAAAGACGGCATCGCAAGGGTACTTTTCAAACAGCCCCTCCTCCATCATCGTCTTTGCGCCGCCCAGCCCTTCCTCGGCGGGCTGGAAGATGAGGTTCAGGGTGCCGCTGAAATTACCGTGCCGGGCCAGGTACCGTGCCGCGCAAAGCAGCATGGCCGTATGGCCGTCGTGCCCGCAGGCGTGCATCACACCGGGATGGCAGCTTGAATAGGGCAGCCCCGTGACCTCGCTCATCGGCAGGGCATCCATGTCGGCCCGGATGCCGAGGCGCCGGTTTCCCGTACCGCGCCGCAGGCGGCCGATGACACCCGTCGTGCCCAGCCCACGCTCGACCTCATAGCCCCATTCGGCAAGCAGGCTGGCCACGATTTCGCTGGTGCGATGCTCTTCGAAGCCGAGTTCCGGATGCTGGTGCAGGTCGCGCCGGACTGCGACGAACTCGTCTGCGCTGTCCTTTAGCGCGGCAAGGATGGGATGCATGCGTGTCCTTATTGCGGTTGCAAGCCAATGGCACGGGCAATGCCGCGGTATTGTTCGATGCTTTGCTGATACGCTTTCTGGCTCTCCGCCAGCGGCACCGGCCTGGATGCCGGCAGGTTCGCTGCGTCAAGGCTGGCGCGCACGGCGGGGTCCGCCAGCGTATGCGCAATGGCCTTGTGCAGCGCTTGCACGACCGGCTCTGCGGTGTCTTTTTTCACGAATACGCCGGCCCAGGTCGCGTAATTGAAGCCCCGCAGTGCCTTGCTCTCATTGACGCTGGGCACTGATTTCACGGCATCCAGGCGCGTGGGAGAGAGCACGGCCAGCATCCTGACCTGCCCGGTGCGCATGCGCTCAATGTCGGGCTTGCCAAACGGCGAGATAAAAATGTCGATGACCCCGCCCACGAGGTCCTGGATCACCGGCGCGCCGCCCTTATAAGGGACGTGGGTCATCGGTACGCCAATGGTCTGGGACATATGTGCCCCTAGCAGGTGATACAGCGAGCCGACACCCACGCTCGCATACGTCAGTGGCTTACCGGCCCTGGCTGCCTGCGCGGCATAGGCGGCCAGTTCGTCGACATCTTTTACCGGCAGATCCCTGCGCACCAGGATCGCAAGATCGACAGCGCCGACCATATGCACCAGCCGGAAATCCTCGCTCCTGAATTTGATTGCTGCATTGGCCAGCGGGGCAGTGATCAGTTCGCCGGGCCCTGCCTGGAATAACAAGTGGCCGTCGGCCGGTGCGTGAAGGACCTTCTGGGCGGCGATCGCTCCGCCAGCTCCCCCCAGGTTTTCGATGATGACCGGCTGCCCGAGCTGCCGGGAGAGCGGCGCGTTCAGGTTCCGGGCAACGACGTCCGAGAGGCCGCCCGCCGGGAACGGCACCATCAGCGTTACCGGCCGGTCAGCAAAGGCATGGGCTGGCGCCAGGCCGGCAAAAAGCAGTCCGGCAACCACCATGCCGCCAAGCCAGCGGCGGCCAACGTTCTTGAATCGGGTCATGGCTGTCTCCTCAGTGCGTGTTCTTGTGGGATCGGATCGTATAGCGCCATCGACCATGTGTCCAACGCATAACTAGTCTAAAATTTATTCAAAATTCTCATACAAAAGTGCGCAATGCATCTCAAACATCTCAAGCATCTGCTGATGGTGGCGGATATGGCGTCCTTCAGCCTGGCGGCGCAACGCCTGCATCTGACCCAGTCTGCGCTGAGCCGGAGCATCCAGACGTTGGAGGACGAACTGGGAGGCCGCCTGATCGACCGGCACGGCAAGCGCAATGTCCTGACGCCCCTGGGGGAGCTGATCGCAAACCGGGCCCGGCGCATCGTGTTCGAGGAAGCGGAGCTGCACCGCAGTGTCGAACTGTTCCACCACCACAACCTGGGAGCCATCCGCGTCGGCCTGGGCGCGGGGCCGGGCGCAGTGCTGGCGACGCCGTTTCTCAGGTACATGGCCAGGCACCATCCCGGCATACATGTCAGTGTGTCGCTTGGCACTTCCGATGCGCTGATGATCCAGCTGCGCCAGCGTTCGCTTGACGCCATCATCGTGGAGGTGAGCAGCGTGGCGCCAGCCACGGACCTTCGCTACGAGCTGCTTAACGAGCTGCAGGGCCGCTTTATCTGCCGTGCAGGACATCCGCTTCTGCAACAGGCCGCCGGCGGAGACGGCGTAACGTTCGACGATGTCATGCGTTATCCGCTGGCTTCCGCACCGCTCAGCACGGAAGTCGCACGCAGCCTGGTGAAGCGCTTCGGACCGCGAGCCGATCCGGAGCATTGCCTGAGCCTCAGATGCGAGAATGTCCGGAGCCTGGTCGAAGCTGTGCTGGATTCCGACGCAATACTGTTCACCATCCTGGCGGCAGTGCGTGCCGAATTTGCCGAAGGGAAACTGTGCGAGCTGGTCACCACACCGGCGGTCGTCGACGGGCCACGCTATGCCTCTTTCACGCTTGCAGGGCGGACTGAGGCACCAAGCATGGCGTTATTCCGGAGATTCGTGGATGAGCATCTGCGGGACTAGCGCACCTGCGCCAGATACCTGAGCGGTATCGACCCGAGCAAATTCGGTATTGGACTGTCCCACGGAGCCTGCGCCACTATCCCAACCAACGGTTACTTCGCAACACTGCTTCCAGACAGGTTCGAAGAGGATAAATTGCCATGCTTGCATTGAACTATCTTCGCGGTGTTCTAGCCTGCGCCGTCGTGGCGCTCTTGCCGATCGGCGTTCACGCCGAGGCGCCGCCGGTCAAAACGCAGGCGCCGGGCTTCTACCGCATGATGGTCGGCGATTTCGAGGTGACGGCATTGTCTGACGGTACCAACCCGATGCAGGCCGCAAAGCTGCTGAGCGGGGAGCCGGGCAAGATCGCTGACTTGCTCAAGGAAAGCTTCCTCGGCGATCGCGTCGAGACCTCGCATAATTCCTATCTGGTGAACACAGGCAAGAAGCTTGTGCTGGTTGACGCAGGCGCCGGGACACTTCTCGGGCCACAAACCGGCGACCTGATTCGCAACCTTCGCGCCGCTGGCTATCGCCCGGAGCAAGTGGACGAGGTCTATATCACCCACTTGCACCCAGACCATGTGGGAGGCCTGGTTGCTGACGGACAAAGAGCGTTCCCGCAGGCGATTGTGCGTCTCGACAAGCGGGAGCTGGAATTCTGGCTCAGCGATGCCAACATGCGCGCTGCACCGGAGTCGATGAAGCGATTCTTCTCAGGGGCCAGGACCTCGCTGAAGCCATACATGGCAGCGGGCAAGGTGAAACCATTTGAGGGAAGCTCAGAGTTAGTCCCGGGGATCAGGTCACAGGGGCTGTACGGCCACACCCCCGGCCATGCGGGGTTCGTCGTGGAAAGCAATGCTCAAAAGCTCGTACTTTGGGGCGACGTCATTCATGTGGCCGCCGTGCAGTTCGAGAATCCTGCCATCACAATTTCCTATGACGTGGATCCCGGTGCAGCGCAGAGCGAACGGCGTCGCATGCTGACCGATGCAGCCCGGAACGGGTACCTGGTCGGCGGACCGCACATTTCCTTCCCGGGTATCGGCCATGTGCGAGACGATGGCGATGGACGGTTCGTCTTCCTGCCAGTCGTCTACACCTCACTGAAACTGTCCCAGTAATGCGCGGACTACATCTTCCCACTGCGGCTAATCCCTGGTCAGGTTTTCCAGCCACAGACTCATTAATCCGGCACGGCCCCTGACGCCGAATTTCCGGAAAATGCTGGTCACATAAGAATGGGTCGTGGAAACGGCCAGGCCGAGGCGCTGGGCAATCTGCTTTTCCGACGCCTCGGTCAACAGCAGTTGCAAGACCTTCTGCTCGTGGGGCGCCAGCGGAACGGAAGAAAGCGCCAGTCCGAGATCAAGGATGCTCTTTTTCTTCAGCGCCGTGACATCGCGGGCAACCCCAACGCGCAGCCGTTCCGACGGAAGCCATCCGGCGGACCACATGATATGGACGGCGCTGCCGTCCTTGTGGCGATAGCGGTTTTCAAACCCGATCCGCTTCTTCCCGGCCATGACGTGCTTGGCCTCGATAATGGTCCGGTCCCGGTCCGCAGGCATGACAAGATCGATGACGAATTGGCCCGTCATATCCCTCGGCGTATAACCAAATATGCCCTCGCAGGCGGCACTGACATACTGGATGCGGCCGCTCGTATCGACCAGGAACACGGCGTCCAGCAAATGGTCCGCGAATTCGGTGATGTCTTTTCCGATCTCGATGCTCATGGCAGTCCAGAAAAATCCCGAAGCTGGTGCATTGATTGGACACGTCGGCCGGATTCAGCCGAACGCCGCCGGGGCAATGTGAAGACCAGGCCACGCTCCCAGCGCATGTATAGCGCTGGCATCGATAGCACTGTTCCCGGCTTGCAACGCCGGCAGGCCATTGGCAGCCGCGGCCAAACCTTGCGCGCCTTCAAGCGCAGCCTGCTGATTAGCAGGGTATTACCTTTCGCGCGGTTTCGATAGGATCTTGCCCATCATTTGCCCGGTGCTTCGGTCACACAACAACGGCCCGCCAGGGCTTCCAAAATCCGTAGCCAACGCGAGTTGGGGCAAATGATCGAAGCCTCAGCATTGCCTGCCTCTCGCGAGGGAGGGGTCGTCGAGGTCAGCAAGGGGAGCGGCCCGGCCCGCTGACAGGGGTGGCAGTGCAGCCTCTGTCAGCGGGGACCGCGCAACGCCCCCGCAAGACCCTGCGGCGTGCATCTTCGACGCACGCCTGGGCGTGTAGCCCACCTTCCCGGAACCGCTCTGGGTCGCTGCGCAAGACGCGTAAATCAGTGCGAGAATTTCCAGAGGCCGCAATACCAAGGCCATCCTGGCCCCTCCCGATCCAATACACTGCCAACGCCAGACTTGCAGCAGAAGGAAGCATGAGCGCCACTGAGAATGCTTCGCAATCCGCCGACCGTCCCACCATCCTGTTTGGCGCCTTTGACCGCCACAACTTTGGCGACCTGCTGCTGCCTCATGTCATCGCGCGCCTGCTCGCTCGGCCTGGCCTCCGTTACTGCGGGCTGGCCGAACGCAATCTGACAGCGCTGGGCGGCCATCGCGTGCACGCGCTGGCGCGACTGGCTGCCAGCCTGGGCAACACCGCCGTCGATATCGTTCATGTCGGCGGCGAGACCCTGACCTGCAATGCCTGGGAAGCGGCCGTGATGCTGCAACCACCCGAGCGGGCTCGTGCCATGGTGGCAAAGCTTGATGCACGGCCGCTGGAGCGGACGGCCTGGGCGCGCGAGGTGCTGGGGCTGCGGGACTTCGCCCCCTATCTCCTGCCGGCCGGCATGTTTGCCAATGTGAGGCAGGTGATTTACCACGCCGTCGGCGGCATCGCGCTTGAACAGGTTGAGCCAGCCATGCGCGACGAGGTGGTGGCCAAGCTCGGAGCGGCCACTTGCGTTGGCGTGAGGGACCAGCAGACCCGGGCCATGCTGGCGGCCAATGGCATCGATTGCCGCCTGGAACCCGACCCGGCCGTGATGGTGGCCGAGCTGTTCGGCGATCGCATCCGGCAACGCGCCCGTCATGGCGAGCTCGCGGCGCTGGTCTCGCGCTTTCCGCATGGGCATCTCGCGGTGCAGTTCAGCGCCGACTTTGGCGATGACGAAACGCTGGCGCAGCTTGCCGCTCAGCTTGAGCGTGTTTCCCGGGCCAGGAACCTCGGCGTGGTGCTGTTCCGCGCCGGCGCGGCACCCTGGCACGATGACCTGGCCACTTACCGGCGCCTTGCGGCACGGCTGAGTGGCACACCCGTCGCACTGTTTGGCTCGCTCAACCTGTGGGATATCTGCGCCCTGATCGCACACAGCCGCGGTTTCGCCGGCAGCTGCCTGCATGGCAGCATCGTCGCGGGCGCATTCGCCCTGCCCCGGTTGGGCGTGTTGCGGCCCGGGCAGGCGCTTGCGGCGAGCAAGCAGGCTGCCTTTGCCGCGACCTGGGGCTCGGCCGGAGCGCCCGCGGCGGTGGCCATACAGGACCTAGCTGCTGGCATGGACAACGCCATGGCAACTGAGGCCGCGCGGCGCGAAGACCTGGCCCGGGAATTGGCCAAGGCCTTTCGGGCCAGCTTCAGGGCGGTCCATGAGGAATAGCCGGTGGACAGGCCGCTGCGCCCGTTGCATCAGAACGGCGCCGCAAACATCAGCCGAACGCCCTGCTGCAGCCCGCCCATTCCGAACGTGACGTTGTAGTCGAGGCCAAACGTCAGCGAACCGGTACGCAGCTTGCCGCCCAGCCCCACCTGGAAACGGTCGCGGCCGTAAGGCGCATTGACCACCGTATAGGCGGGGCCTGCGCCTGCCAGGTCGGCATACGCCAGACCGGCCGCACTCTGGCCACTGAAATCATGCTGGTACTCCAGCCGCGCGAACGGCAGGAACAGGCCCCACCGTGTCGCCTTGGCGTATTCCGTGCGCAGCCCCAGGGTGCCAGACACCGTGGTGACGGTCTGCCCGAAGTAAGTCAGGGCGCTGAACCCGGCGCCAGTCTCCGTGAACTTGTCGAGCGTGCTCTCGGAGACCGACAGGCGTCCGTACGGCGAGATCAGCCACGCCTGGTCGCGATACTCGTAACCCGCTGACAACGACGCAAAGATCTGGTGACCGTCACGCTTGCCAGAGGCAAACGCGCTCTCATCAACCACCCAGCGGCGCGAATCGAAATCGAGCGAGCCGTAGCCGGCCACGCCGTCGATAAACAGCGAAGGCTGCGGCCGGTAGCTGCCGTAGAGCGCCACGCTGAAGCTGTCGGCGGTGCTGCGCGTGCCCGCGGAGCCCACGTCGGTGGAGTCGCGCCCGTAGCCGAAGCCGAGGCCGAGCGTGAGCTGGTCCGAGAAGCGATAGTCGACACCCGCGGTCACGCCGCCCGTGGTGAAGCGGAAGCCGGAGCGCTGCGTGCCCGCATTGGCGAAGCCGAAGTCGACGGTGCCCGCGGTCCAGAATGCCAGCCGGGTGTCGTCCGCATTGCCGCGCCCGGCCGCGTCCGCGCCGCCTGGCAGGTCGGGCGCGTTGCCCGCCCCATCGCCGGCCTCGGCCGCTTCGCCCGCCGCGCGGGGATCGCTCGCATTGCCGGAATCACGGCCGCCTTTGCCTGCTGCCGCGGACTTGCGTGGCGGTGCCGTGCCCCGCAGGCAGGCGTCGCGCGCGGCAAAGCCTTCCACGGCCTGGCACCGTTGCGGGTCGGCCTCGGCGCGCGGCATCACGACTGTGATCTGGTTGCCTGACGGCGCCCTGCCCTTGCCGTGCAGCGCCTCCAGGCGCTGGTTGTAGTTGGCGATCTGCGCGGTCGCGAAACGCCGTGCGGCCTGGATCTGGGCATTGACCAGGCCGACGACATCAGGATCGGTGGATGGGTCGCGGCGCGCCGTCACGGCCACCTGGATCAGCGCCGGGGACGACGTGGCCACGGCATTGCTGAGCGTATAGGTCACCACCGCCGCGCCCGAGAAGGCGGCAGCCGGCGCGAAGTTCACCGTGTAGGCCGTGGCGGCGACCTGCTTGTCTGCCGACGCAGGCGTCTTGGGCGTCGTGGCGACCACGGTGGCGGTGCCGGCCTCGGCCGGGACCACCGACACGATCGCGGCGCCGGTAAACGGCCCGCCGGTGGCGCCCTCCGTAATGTCCACGTCGACGGGCCGGCCTGCCAGGGTGGACACCTGCTTCTGAGCCACCGGAACCGGCACGGCATTGACCGTGACGGTCACCGGTACCGGCGCCGACGCACCCGCGCTGTTGATCAGCGCGTATGAGAACGTGATGGGCCCCGAGGCGGTCGGTATCGGGGTGTAGACGATGTCCAGTCCGTTCACCGTCGCGCTGCCGCTGGTTGGTGGCGTGACGATGGTCACGCCGGAGAACGGTCCATTGGTGGCATTGGCGGCGGCATGGATCGTCACCGGCGTATTGGACAGCGTGGTCGCCGCCACGGATGGCGCCGAGGGAATGCCCTGCCCCGTCGCCAGCGTATAGACACGGCTGGCGCTGTAGGGAGCGCCGGTGCCGGTGCTGCTGTCCGCCACCCGCACAGTGAAGCTGTAGCTGCCTGCCGTCGTGGGGGTACCGCTCAGTACGCCGGTGGACGTATTCAGCGACAGGCCTGCCGGCAGCGCGCCGGAAGACACCGCAAACGTGTACGGCGCAATGCCGCCGCTGGCCGTGAACGTCTGGCTGTACGCTGCCCCCACGGTCGGCGCGGGTAGCGATGCGGGCGACAGGCTGAGCGTCGGTGCGCCTACGGTCAGCGTGTAGGCGCGGCCGCCGGTAAACGGCCCGGTGCCGGTGCTGCTGTCCGTGGCGCTCACGACGAAGTTGTACGTGCCGCCGGCTGTCGGCGTGCCCGACAGCACGCCCCCGGCCGACAGTGTCATGCCCGCCGGCAGTGCGCCTGCCGTGATCGCGAACGTGTACGGCGCCGTACCGTTGCCGGCAGTGATTGCCTGGCTGTACGCCGTGGCGACGGTAGCCGCCGGAAGCGTGGCCGGACTGACGATAATGGTTGGCGCACCGATCGTGACGCTGTACGCCCGGCTGCCCGTAAAGCCGCTGTTGTCGCTCGCCTGGATGGTGAAACTGTAGGTGCCGCCCGCCGCGGTGGTGCCGGTGATGGCGCCGGTGCTGCCGTTCAGCGTGAGGCCGGGCGGCAACGCGCCGGCGACCACGCTGTAGGTGTAGGGCGCGAACCCGCCGCTTGCCGTGACACTCTGGCTGTAGGCTACGCCCAGCGCCGGGTTGGCCAGCGTCGCGGGCGCCAGCGTGACCGTAGGCGCCGCGGTGGTCAGCGTATACACGCCGGCCACGTTGAACGGACCAGTCCCCGCGCTGCTGTCAGTGGCATTGATCGTAAACGACACCGTTCCCGACGAGGTTGGCGTGCCGGACAATACCCCCGTACCGGTATTGAACGCCAGGCCCGCCGGCATGGCGCCACTGTTGATGCTCAGCGAATAGGTATAGGGGCTGGTGCCGCCACTCGCCGTGAAGGTCTGGCTGAACGGTGTGCCCGCTGTCGCGCTCAGCGCACCGGGGGCCGGCGCCAGGCTCATCAGCGGTGCGCCGATTACCAGCGACAGCGTGCCGCTGGTGGCGGTGAATGGCCCCGTACCCGTGCTGCTGTCGGTGGCCCGGGCCATGAAATTGAAGGTGCCGCCTGCTGTTGGCGTACCGGAGAGCACGCCCGCGCTCGACAGCGTCATGCCGGGCGGCAGCGCGCCCGACACCAGCGCATAGCTGTACGGCGCTGCCCCGCCACTGGCCACAGCGAGCGACTGGCTGTATGCGGCGCCCACCGTGCCCGCGGGCGGCGACGACGGCGCATAGGTAATGGTGGGACTGGACACCGTGATCGTCACTGTCGCCGGTGCCGAGGTGCCCGACCCGTTGGTGGCCGTATAGGTGAAACTGTCCGGGCCCGCATAGGATGCAGTGGGCGTATACGTGATCGACGTACCGCTGGCGATGGCCGTGCCGTGGCTGGCCGCCGATGCCACGCTCACGCTGGTGGGCGCCCCGCCGGTGATGTTCAGCGTGATCGGGTTGCCGGCGCTGCCGTATGCGACCGTGGCGCTGACGTTGTTGGCCACTGGCGGGCCGGCAACGTAGGTGAAGCGATCGGCGGCACTGGTGGCGCTGCTGCCGGAGGCGGTGGTCACGGTCACATCCACCGTGCCCGCGCTGCCGGCGGGCGCCGTGGCTCTCATCGAGGTCGCACTGTTCACCACGAACGATGCGGCCGTCGCGCCGAACCTGACGGCGGTCACGCTGACGAAGTTGGTACCGGCGATGAAGACGGTCGTGCCGCCGGTGGACGGGCCCGAGGTCGGCGAAATGGCCGTCACGGTCGGCGGGCCGGCCGCTACGTTGAACTGCACGGTGCCGTTGGCGGCCCACGCCGCGCCGTTGTCGCTGGTGTAGAAGATGGCGCTGTCGGTGCCTACGAAATTGGCGGGCGGCGTGTAGACAAAGCCGTTCTCGTTCTGGCCGTTCGGCAGGTTGCCGTTGTAGATGTACAGCGTGCCGCCCTGGGCCGTCGGGGTCGTATGCGTGGGTGCGCCGAAGTTGCCGTTGCCGAAGGCGTCGTAGCCAATGCCGAACTGGTTCGGATCGCAGGCGCTGTAGTCCGCCGGTGTGAAGCCATAGACGGTCTGCTGGTTGGAGGTAGCAGGAATGGTCAGCGTGCACGAGACGGCGAATGCCGACTGCGGATAGGCAAGCAGCAGCCCCAGCAGCAGCGCTGTCCAGAAGATGTACTGCCAGACCCGCAACCACCGATGGACTCGTGCGACGGCCCCCGCCGTCTGCCCGGCATGCCGCGCGCCGGCGCAGCCACTGGCTTGTGTGAACACCCGTTTTCTCCCGACAAACGCTTCCTGACCGCGTGTTATGCCGCCGTCGGGGGGCGCGTCATGACTCGCAAGCAGGGAGCCCGGGCGCGTCGTCGTGACGACGTTGTTATTTTTGTTGACTTTCCGCTGCCATCGCCAACACTCATCCATGTCTGCGAGTCGCGGTGCCGCCATTCGGATCGCGCGACACGCAAAAAAATACGACAAATAGATCACTGCGGAAGTGATCAAATTTGAGTTCAGATATCAAAAATAATTAATTCGATATTTTTCGGCGCCGCACGGAAGGCAACCGGCGGCGCGTTCTCGGGGCATCCTTTCATCGGGGGGAGGTGAATCGTGGACCAGTACCTAGGGGAAATCCGCCTTTGCGCGTTTGCATACGCGCCCAGGGGGTGGGCGCTCTGCAACGGAGCGCTGTTGCCCATCGCGCAAAACCAGGCGCTGTTCAGCCTGTTGGGTACCCAGTACGGCGGCAACGGCACCACCACGTTCGCCCTGCCCGACCTGCGCGGCCGCACGCCGCTGCATCGCGATCCCAACGGCATCGTGCAAGGCCAGTCCGCCGGCGTGGAATCGGTCACGCTGACCCCGGCGCAGTTGCCCGCGCACGCTCACTCTTTCAATGTCTCTTCCAGCCCCGCGACGGCGCTGAACGTCGGCGTCTCGCAAGACCGCGTGCTGGCGACCAGCAACCTGTACAACGCCAGCGATCCGTCGATCTCCGGACCCGGTGAGCTGCTGTACGGTACGCCCGACTCTCTCACGCCATGGCTCGCCGAAGCCTGCGGCAGTACCGGCGGCGGCCAGCCGCATGACAACATGCAGCCGTCACTGGTGCTGAACTACATCATCTCGCTGAGCGGCATTTACCCGAGCAGGGACTGAGGAGCGATCATGGCGCAACCGTTCGTCGGAGAGATCCGCATGTTCGCCGGCACCTACGCGCCGGCAGGCTGGGAATTCTGCGCTGGCCAGACGGTCAGCATTTCCCAATACGAGACGCTGTTCACGCTGCTGGGCACCACCTATGGCGGCGACGGCACCACTACCTTCAAGCTGCCCGACCTGCGCGGCATCTTGCCTCTGGGTCAGGGAACCGGGCCGGGGCTGAGCGAGCGGACCATCGGCCAGACCTTCGGCAGTCCCAACATTACGCTGGTGCCGGGCCAGATACCGGCGCACGCCCATACGATCCAGGCCACCAACACCACGGCCTCAACAATCACGCCCGGGCCGGGCGTGCTGCCTGGCACCACCCCCTCGCCAAACGTGTTCTACGACGCCGGCACCGCCAACCCGCCCGGCAAGAACCTGTTCGCTGCCAGCACACTTGGCATGACGGGCGGCACGCAACCTCACAGCAACCTGATGCCCACGGCTTCAGTGAACTACATCATCGCGATGGAAGGCATCTACCCGATGCATGGCTGAGCACCGGGGTGCCAGGAATCCTGAACACGGAGGCCATATGTCAGATCAGTATCTGGGAGAAATCCGCGTCTTCGGCTGCAACTATCCGCCCAAGGACTGGGCCGCGTGCGACGGCCAGCTAATGCTCATCCAGCAGAATCCGGCGCTGTTCTCCATCCTCGGCACCAGCTACGGCGGCAACGGAACCACCACCTTCGCCCTGCCCGACCTGCGCGGCCGCGCGGTGACCGCAGCCGTCGACAATCAGCTCAACAACCCGCTTGGCGCGGCCACGGTCACGCTTACCGCGGCCGGGATGCCGGCCCACAACCACGCGGTGTACGGCGATACCGCGCGCGCGGTATCGACCGAGGCCAGCGCCAGGCTGCCCGCGCGCTTCATGGCGCCGAACAACCAGTCGTGCATCCCGACCAACGCAGCGCCCGCGCCGGTGATGACCACGCTGTCGCCGCAGGCGGTGGCGCCGGCCGGCGAGAGCCAGCCGCACGAGAACATGCAGCCATACACCGCGCTGATGTACTGCATCGCGCTGACCGGCGAATTCCCGCGGCGTCCGTAGGCCTTGCGAGCGCCTGCCATCGTTCCGGCGCCGCCGCATGCCCCTCGATATCGCCCTGCCCGGCATCGCACTGCGGCCGGTCACAGACACCGACCGGCCTTTCCTGAAGCGCCTGTACGCCACCACCCGCGACGCTGAACTGGAGCTGAGCGGCTGGAACGAGGCGCAGCGGGCAGCCTTCCTCGCCATGCAGTTCGATGCCCAGCAGCGCGCTTACCTTGCCTACCCGGATGCCGTGTTCCTGCTGATCCTGCGCCACGGCGAAGCCGCCGGGCGCATTTACCTGCAGCACAACGCCGATACGCTGCGCGTGATCGATCTCTCATTGCTGCCCGTCCACCGGAACCAGGGCATCGGCAGCGGCGTGCTCGCGGCTGTGCTCGCGCTGGCCGCACGCGAAGGCAAGACCGTTGATATGCACGTGGAACGGCTTAACCGTGCGCAGGCGCTCTACCGGCGGCTGGGCTTCCGGACGGCGCAGGACAAAGGGGTGTACCAGTTACTGGTCTGGGATGGTGTACGCGGCTGAAAGCGATGATGGGGCGCATGCAGGTCTCACTTAAACGCGCCTTAATGACGCTGGCCGCTCCCTCGCCGGGCATCTCCGTTGCCTAATCCCGAAGAGTAATGGCGGCGGGCATATCGCGATCCTATATTGCCCCAGCAGTACCCGTAACCGGCGCGCCACGCAGCCGGGCACGGCCGCACGGATGGCAGGTTCAGACGTACCTTGGCCGCCACCATCCTCCCGTCCGGCATGCCAATCAATAGGCGGCAGATTGTTGCAGGGGTGAATTCCGTTCCCGTTGCTTCAACACTTATCGAGAATCCGAAGGGGTTAAACCATGAGCGCTCCATCCGTCAGTGCATTCGATTTCTCATCGCCCGGCGCTGTGCAGTTCAATGCCGGCGCGCCAGGCATCATCCTGGAGGCCAGCACCGTGCATGTGCTGGCCTGGATCTACGTGACCAGCGCGGGCCTGCCCGCCGACCAGAAAGTGTTCTCGCTCAGTGAATCGCTGATCCTGGGCGTGGGCACCGCAGACGGCGATGTGCCACTGCTCTACCCGGAGGTATGGGACAGCGCCGGCAACCGCTATACCTTCCAGGCCGGGCAGATTCCCACCGACCAATGGAGCCTGGTGGAAATGATCTGGACGCAGGGCCAGAGCCTGGTGGGGCTGGTCAACGGCGTGCAAGTGCAGTCGGTCCCGGTGTCGGGCAATCCGCTGAAGCAGCCGGACTCCGGCGGCACCAGCTACGTGGGCGCGTTCTGGGACGGTACGTCGTACCCGTTCTCGGGCATGGTGCAGTCAGTGCTACTGACCAACGGCGCGGACCAGACCGCCACACAGGGCTTCGCAATTCAGCCGTCAGGCGCCATCAGCAACTGGGGTCCCAGCGGCCCGGTGTTCATGGGCGGGGCCAGCACCACCACATTGGACACGCCGCCGGCGCCCCCCTATGTGACACCGGACCTGCCGCCCTCGCCCACCTATGTCGGCGAGCAGATGCCCGCCACCGTGGCCGCCAACACGCCATTCAGCATGGTCGTGCCAGGCAGCGACAGCAGCACTTACACCATCCTCACCGTCAGCCAGGTATGGCAGCAACTGGTGGAACTGACCGGCCAGCCCGGCACCGACACGGGCTACGAGGTGGACGTGACCACCGGCGTCAGCGTCACCGACAGCGAAACGCAAACGCTGGGTGTCAGCCTGGGGCTGGAATCGGGCTTCGACATCGGCGTGCTGAGCGCCAAGGTAAACCTGACGCTCTCGTACTCGGTGTCGTTCACCGAGGAGATATCAATCACCGAGCAGACCACGATCGCGAAACACTTCGAGATCGACAACCCGCCCGTGGCGACTACCGGCGTCTGGTGGCAGGGGGTACCGACGCTGACGACGTTCCAGGTGGTCGATAATTCGAACACTGTGGGTGCAAGTGTGGTCGACCCGCTGCCAGATATCTGTGCCACGGTGTACCCGACGCAGAGCAAAGGCACGCTGAAGACAGTGGGCAGTCCGTTTACAGGCAAGGCCCCCGCGTCGCGGCCATCAGTAAGGCCGTAGCCGGTCCCGGGGCTGGCATTGCAGGGGATATGTCAGGCGGCTGGTCCCCCACCGGGGGCAGCCGCGTGCAGTTTCCAGAGCGGGGGCAAGTGCGCGAAAGGCGGCACGGTGTGGGCGATCACGGCCACGGCGTGCCGCCCTTCCGCGCCGATCTTGTCGTAGATGACGCGCGCGTGCACCTTGACGGTATCGACGCTGACGCCAAGGATGGCCGCGATGTCCTCGTTCGACTTGCCCTGTGCCAGCCACCCGCACACCTCGAGCTGGCGTGGCGTCAGGGTCGGAAATGCCAGCCGCAGGCGCTCTGCCGGGCCCAGCCTGGCCACGGTGCGCTGCTGTGCCTGGCGGTAGCAGCGCAGGATGTGCGGGCGCAGCGCCTGCAGCCGGTCGCGGTCGCCGTCGCTGAACGGCGGGCTGCCGGTCACGCGGTGGCTGACCACAGTGACCGCATAACCCTCGTGCTGGAACACGATCGCCAGCATCCGGTGCGCATTCGATGGCAGGAACACTTCGCGCGCCATCGGCAGCGCCATGAACCCGGCATCGCTGAAGAAGTCGGATTCGCGCAAGGCGCGTTCGCCATAGAACGCGGGGTCGTACTGCCAGAAGGGATGGCTGTGCCTGTGCCGGGCAAAGGCCTGCATGCCCCGGGCACGCGCGGCAGGGTCGTCGTCCACGGAGACCAGTGCACGGAACTCTTTGCTGCGCTGGTGGAACTCGGCATAGCTGATGACGTCGCCGTCGGTCAGCCTGGCCACGCTTGCGAACAGCAGGCCTGGCAGCGCCAGCAGGTCAGGCTCGTGCTCGTACAGGCAAATCACTTCGTCCCGGAATGCCTGCTGCTTGTCGCCCTCGGACGTCAGGGCGGTCGGTGAGGGGCGCATGCTGGCCTTTCGCCTGCGTGGCACAAGGTAACGGCAAATGTAATGAAAATGCCAATCTTGACGATTGTATCGTGATCGCCGCGCGAATGTCCTTTGTCATGGCAACCCACTGAGCGCCCGCACCGCGCACGACGGCCTGGCGCAGTTTGGGTTGCATATCCATAGGCCAAAGGATTCGTTGGTCCGCCGTGGGCGGTTCCGTAAGCTCCGGATCAATCGGGCCGCAGGCGCACAGGTGCGCTGAAGTGCCGCCAAACCACGGATCGCCGGAGAATGCCAATGCCTCATATCATCGACGCCGCCACACTGCGCGCCTGGCTCAATGATGGCCAGTCGCTCGCACTGTTCGATGTGCGCGAGCACGGCGAGCATGGCGAGGGCCATCCCTTCCTTGCCGTACCGCTGCCCTATAGCCGCCTTGAACTGGAGCTCAACCGGCTGGCGCCGCGTCGCGCCGAGCGCATTGTCCTGTTCGACGCCGGCGATGACGGCGATGCGGTAGCACTGCGCGCTGCGCACCATCTGGCGACGCTGGGCTACTGCAAGGTCTCGGTACTTGGTGGCGGCGTGCGCGCCTGGGCGGCGGCCGGATATACCTTGTTTAAAGGTGTCAATGTGCCGTCCAAGACGTTTGGCGAACTGGTCGAGCAGTTGCAGCACACGCCGCATCTGAGCGCCGTAGACCTCGCGGCGCGCCGCGCTGCCGGCGAACCATTCGTGCTGATCGACGGGCGTACTGTCGAAGAGCACCGCAAGATGACCATTCCCGGCGCGCTGAGCTGCCCCAATGGCGAGCTTGCCCTGCGCCTGCCAGCGCTCGTGCCCAACCCGAACACACCCGTGGTCGTGCACTGCGCCGGGCGCACGCGCAGCATCATTGGCGCCCAGACCCTGATCGACCTGGGTCTGCCCAATCCGGTGCTGGCGCTGGAGAACGGCACACAAGGCTGGTATCTGGCCGGCTACGCGCTGGAGCATGGCAGCCAGCGTACCGCGGCGCAGGCGCCGTCCGCGCATACGCTGGCTGTTGCCCGCGAACGGTCCGCCCGGCTGCTGGAACGGTTCGGCCTGCCGGCACTGTCGGCGTCCCAGGCCCAGCGCTGGCTGGACGACAATACCCGCACCACCTATCTGTTCGATATCCGCGGCGCCGAAGAATTCGCCAATTGCACCATCGATGGCGCGCTGCATGCGCCCGGCGGGCAACTGGTGCAGGCGACGGATCGCTACATCGGGGTGCGCGGCAGCCGCGTCATCGTGTTTGACGACGACGGTGTGCGCGCGCCGGTCGTCGCAAGCTGGTTGCACCAGCTCGGCTTTAAGAGCGCAGTGCTGGCCGACGGCATCCATGCCGCGCTCAAGGTCCCTGCCCGGCCGGCGTCGCTGCCCGCCCATGGGTTGCCCGTGCTCGACGCCAGCCTGCTACGCGCGCTCCTCAGCGAGAACCCTTCGGCAACGCGGATCGACCTGCGCGAGAGCGCCGAATATGAGCACGGCCACGCGAGGGGTGCGGCGTGGTCGATCCGGCCCCGCCTGCTGGCCAGGCTCGAGGCGCTCGGTGTCGCCCGCGACCAGCCTGTCGTGCTGATCGCGAACGAGCCGGAAGTGGCGATTGTCGCGGGCAAAGACCTGCTCGACGCCGGCTATCGCCATGTCTACCGGACCGACAACGGCCACCGCACCTGGCAGGCGGCCGGCCTGCCCGAGGACACCGGGCCCCTGCCCCGCGAAGAGCGCATCGACTACCTGTTCTTCGTGCATGACCGCCATGAAGGCAATGCGGACGCCGCGCGCGCCTACCTCGCCTGGGAAACCGGGCTGATCGCGCAGTGTGCCCCGGACGAGCTTGCCGTGTTCCGCATTCCCGCGCCGGTCACGCAGGCCAAGGCAGCCTGATCCGGCAGTCGTTGTTCCCCTCCCGGCGTGTGATGTGGCACCTGCTTCGCTGGCTATGCCGTCTTTAGAAATGCAGATTTCTTCGTTTTCATTCCGCGCGCGTCCTTTCATAGTTGGGGCTGATGGCTATAGACAGTTGCCATTGCCCTGCAACCGTGCACTGGGCCGGCGCGCCGGCGCATGACGGGCGGGGACGAAGAACCTGCAAGGAGAACAACGCCATGACGACTGCATTGGAAGAACGAACCGAACATCCCGCCCTGCAAGTTGCCCGCGCCCTCGCCGGTGCTGCCGGCCTGCCCTTTGCCGGCAGCCTCTCGCCGCAGCAGGCGTGGGAGCTGTTCAGCACCGGCCATGCGCTGCTGGTCGATGTGCGCACGCTGGAAGAGCGCACCTTTGTCGGTCACGTGCCCGACAGCCTGCACGTGCCCTGGGCCACCGGCACCAGCCTGACGCGCAACCCACGTTTTGTGCGCGAGCTAGAGGCCAGGACCGGCAAGGACGCGGTGGTGCTGCTGCTGTGCCGCAGCGGCAATCGTTCCGCACTGGCCGCGGAGGCGGCGACCAAGGCCGGATTCACCCGGGTCTACAACGTGCAGGAAGGCTTCGAAGGCGATCTCGATGAACAACAGCGGCGCGGCGGCCTGGGCGGCTGGCGCTACCGCGGGCTGCCCTGGTCGCAGCAATAACGCCTGGCAATAACAGCCTGGCCAGCACCACATAAGAACGGAATACGGGGAGTGTCCGCAATGGCGAACTTTGAAGTCGACGATATCGTCCACGCGCTGCAGCAGGTACGCCGGCAATGGCGCGAGGGCCAGCAGCGCTTGCTCGAGCCCGGCGGGCGCGACCTGCCCTCGCGCGAGGCACTGGCGCAGATCGTGGCCTTGCTGAAGGGCGCGCTGTTCCCGATGCGGCTGGGGCCGCCGGACCTGCGCCAGGAAAGCGAGAACCTCTATATCGGGCATTCGCTCGACGCCGCGCTGCACGCGTTGCTGACCCAGGCGCGCCTGGAGCTTCGCTACACCGCCCGTCACGCCGAGCACGATGCGCCCGAGCTGGAGGCGCGCGCGCTGGCCGCGGTGCGCGACTTTGCCGCCAGCCTGCCGCAGATCCGCATCCTGCTGGACAGCGACGTTCTGGCGGCCTACCACGGCGACCCGGCCGCCGGCAGCGTCGATGAGGTGTTGCTGTGCTACCCGGGCGTGCTGGCGATGATCCATCACCGCCTCGCCCATGTGCTGTACCAGCTCGGCCTGCCGCTGCTGGCCCGCATCGTGGCCGAGCTGGCGCATGCCGAAACCGGCATCGATATCCATCCCGGCGCGCGCATCGGCAGCGGGTTCTTCATCGATCACGGTACCGGCGTGGTGATCGGCGAAACCGCCATCATCGGCGAGCGGGTGCGCCTGTACCAGGCCGTCACGCTCGGCGCCAAGCGTTTTCCGCGCGATGCCGCGGGCCACCTGGAAAAAGGCCTGCCGCGCCATCCGATCGTCGAGGACGATGTGGTGATCTACGCCGGCGCGACCATCCTTGGCCGCATCACGCTGGGCCGCGGCGCGGTCATCGGCGGCAATGTCTGGGTCACGCAGGATGTCGCGCCCGGTGCGCATGTTACGCAGGCGGTATCGCGCAGCGAGGGCGAGCCGGCACGGGCGATTGCGGAGGCAGCGCTGCCATGAACGAGCTCGTCCGTACGCTGGGCAGCGCCGTGCGCGAACTGCGCGAGGCCCATGGCTGGTCGCAGGAAGCGCTGGCCGAGCATGCCAGCCTGAACCGCTCCTACGTGGGCGAGATCGAGCGTGGCAGTGTGATCGCATCGATCGTCACGGTAGAAAAGCTCGCGCTGGCGCTCGGGGTGCCGATCGCGTGGCTGCTTGGCGCTAGCCATGGCGCCAGGCAGGAGCTGCCTCGGCAGGCCAGCGTCGGGGGCACGCGCTAGCTGCACGTCACCACGCAGGGCGTTTTGCCGTCTATAGCCTGTTGAAGGCGGCCACCACGGCTTTGATAATCGCCCTGCTCATAACCTTCCCTGTTTTTCTCATATCAACCAGGAGTTTTACATGTCGGCATCAGCAGGCGGCCAGACCGCGCTCGGCGATAACGCAGCAAGGCAACTAGCCAACGCGACCAAGACCGTTCCCCAACTTGCGTCCATCACGCCGCGCTGGCTGACGCATTTCCTGCAGTGGGTCCCGGTCGAGGCGGGCATCTATCGCCTGAACAAGGTGCAGAACCCCGAAACCGTGCAGGTGGCCTGCACCCAGCGCGACAGCGAGGGCCGCCTGCCCCGCACCTTCGTCGACTACGAAGAGCAGCCGCGCGAGTATTTCCTGAACGCGGTCAGCACCGTGCTCGACGTGCATACGCGCGTGTCGGACCTGTACAGCAGCCCGCACGACCAGGTCAAGGAGCAGCTGCGCCTGACCATCGAGACCATCAAGGAACACCAGGAAAGCGAACTGATCAACAACCCGGACTATGGCCTGCTGGCCAACGTGGCCGAAGAGCAGCGGATCTTCCCGCTGACCGGCGCGCCCACGCCGGACGATCTCGACGAACTGCTCGGCAAGGTGTGGAAGGAGCCCGCGTTCTTCCTCGCGCATCCGCTGGCGATCACCGCCTTCGGGCGCGAATGCACGCGCCGTGGCGTGCCGCCGCCCACGGTCAGCCTGTTCGGCTCGCAGTTCATCACCTGGCGCGGCATTCCGCTGATTCCGTCCGACAAGGTGCCGGTGGCCGACGGCAAGAGCAAGATCCTGCTGCTGCGCGTGGGCGACAAGCGCCAGGGCGTGGTCGGCCTGTACCAGCCCGGCGTGGCGGGCGAACAGGGTCCGGGATTGTCGGTGCGCTTCATGGGCATCAACGACCAGGCCATTGCTTCCTACCTGATCTCGCTGTACTGCTCGCTCGCGGTGCATGCGCCGGACGCGCTGGCGGTTCTCGATGACGTGGAAATCGGCAAGTACCATGACTACCCTGACACCTACAAGTAATCCGGGCGCAAGCGTTCCGGCAGCGCCGCAGGTGCCGGCCGGCCTGCCCGATCCTGCCGCGCTGGCGCGGCTGGCCGGGGCCTTCTTCTCGGCCTTGCCGGGCAAGCCTGCCGACCATGCGCCCGAGCTTGCCCCCGCGCTCGCGGTGGCGGGCAATCCCGCGCCTGCCGGCTCGCCGCTGGCGGGCCCGGGCGGCACCGGCACCGGCGTGCCTGGCGCGGCTATCCCCCAGGGCAAGGTGCCGGGCGCCAACCTGGCGCCGGCCGCACCCACCCATGTGCTGTCGCTGGGCAACCGCGTGCCGGCGTTGCTCCCGAGTGCGGCCGCGCAGAACGGCCTGCCCGATACCGTGACCACCGTGGCGCCCGCGCTGGAGAGCCGTTTCGGCGGCGCCGCGCTGGGGGTGCCACCGGTCGCCGACGCTTCGCCCCGGGCGGGGCAGGCGGCGAGCGCCTATTATTTCCTCGACACCGCGGGGCTTGCGTCACGCAGCGGCCCGGGCAGCCTCGAACACATCGCCCTGCCCGACGCGAGCGGTGTGCCGCGCCTGGTACCGCAAGGCGTTGGCCATGGCGACGCCTTGCCGTGGGCGGCTGCGCCGTCGGGCGCGCCGTTCGACGTGCACGCCGTGCGCCGCGACTTCCCGATCCTGCAGGAGCGCGTCAATGGCCGGCCGCTGGTGTGGTTCGACAATGCCGCCACCACCCACAAGCCGCGCCAGGTGATCGAGCGCATCTCGCATTTCTATGCGCACGAGAATTCGAATATCCACCGCGCCGCACATGCGCTGGCGGCACGCGCCACCGATGCCTACGAGGCGGCGCGCAGCAAGGTGCAGCGCTTTATCGGCGCCGGCTCGCCCGACGAGATCATCTTCGTGCGCGGCGCCACCGAGGCGATCAACCTGATCGCCAGGACCTGGGGTGTGAGCAACGTGGGCGAAGGCGACGAGATCATCGTCTCGCACCTGGAGCATCACGCCAACATCGTGCCGTGGCAGCAACTGGCCGCGCAGGTCGGGGCCAGGCTGCGGGTCATACCGGTGGATGATTCCGGCCAGGTCCGGCTGGACGAGTACCGGCGCCTGCTGAACCACCGCACCCGCATCGTGGCGGTGACGCAGGTCTCCAATGCGCTGGGCACGGTGGTGCCGGTCCGGGAAATCGTCGAACTGGCGCACCGTGCCGGCGCCAGGGCGCTGGTCGACGGCGCGCAGTCGGTCTCGCATATGCGCGTGGACGTGCAGGCCATCGACGCCGACTTCTTCGTGTTCTCGGGCCACAAGATCTTTGGCCCCACCGGCATCGGCGTGGTCTATGGCAAGCGCGAGGTCCTGGAGCACATGCCGCCCTGGCAAGGCGGCGGCAACATGATCGCCGACGTCACCTTCGAGCGCACCGAGTTCCAGCCGCCGCCCAACCGTTTCGAGGCAGGCACCGGCAATATCGCCGATGCGGTCGGCCTGGGCGCCGCGCTGGATTATGTGGAACGGGTCGGCATCGACAAGATTGCCCGTTACGAGCATGACCTGCTCGAATACGCCACCCGGCTGCTGGCGCCTGTCCCGGGGGTGCGGCTGATCGGCACCGCGCGGGACAAGGCCAGCGTGCTGTCGTTCGTGCTCAAGGGCTATGAGACCGAGGAAATCGGCCGCGCGCTCAATGAGGAAGGCATCGCGGTGCGCTCTGGACATCACTGCGCCCAACCCATCCTGCGCCGCTTCGGCGTCGAGGCCACGGTGCGTCCCTCGCTGGCGTTTTACAATACGGCCGATGAAGTGGATCATTTCATCTCGGTGATCCGCCGACTTGCGGGCCGGCGCTGACTGGCGCGGCCATCCGGTCACCCCCTTGCCCGCCGGCCTTGCCGGCGGGCTCAGGCTTTTTTTCCATGAGCAACCTCTACCAGCAATCCGTACTCTCCGTTCACCACTGGACCGACACGCTGTTCAGCTTCACCTGCACGCGCGACCCGGGCTTTCGCTTCGAGAATGGCCAGTTCGCCATGCTCGGCCTGGAAGTCAATGGCCGCCCGCTGCTCAGGGCCTACAGCATCGCCAGCCCCAACTACGAAGACTCCCTGGAATTCTTCAGCATCAAGGTGCCGGGCGGCCCGCTGACCTCGCGCCTGCAGCACCTGCGCGTGGGCGACCAGATCTTTGTCGGCAAGAAGCCGACCGGCACCCTGCTGGTCGACAACCTGATGCCCGGCAAGACCCTCTGGCTGCTCGCCACCGGCACCGGCCTGGCGCCGTTCCTGTCGATCATCCGCGATCCTGAGGTGTATGAGCGCTACGACAAGATCGTGCTCACCCACACCTGCCGTTATGTCGAAGAACTCGCCTATCGCGAGCTGCTGTCTCAACATCTGCCGCAGCATGAATACCTGGGCGACCTGGTCCGCGAAAAGCTGGTCTACTTCCCCACGGTCACGCGCGAGGACTTCCACACCCGCGGCCGCATCACCGAACTGATCGAATCGGGCGAACTGTTCGAGCGGCTCGATGTGCCCTCGTTCTCCACCGAAAACGACCGCGTCATGCTGTGCGGCAGCCCCGATATGCTCAAGGAAGTCCGGGGCCTGCTGGAGGCGCGCGGCTTCATTGAGGGTAATATGAGCGCCCCTGGCCATTTCGTGCTGGAAAAGGCTTTTGTTGGCTGAACCGTCGCAAGCGGCAAGTGCTTGCGGCAGCGGTCGGGCGGGAATCGAGGCATGGACCGGATTGCACCGCCCGCCTTGATCCCGCGCAAGCCGCCATCCATGCCCGGGCCGCAAACTGACGGATATGAGCACCCTTCCCCCTTCTCCCTCCCGGCCCGCCAGCGCCGGTGTAGCAACGCCCCCTGAACCACGCCAGCCATCCTCTGCCCACCGCCCGGCTCTTGTGCCGCGCGGCCGCCTGTCCTGGCTGACCGGCATCCTCAGCTGGACCTGGCTGATCGCCAGCACCTTGTTCTGGTGCGCGCTGCTGTTCCCGCTGGCACTGCTGAAGCTGGTGCTGCCGTTCGCGGCCTTCCGGCGGCGGATCGATCCGGTGCTGAACGGGATCGCCACCGCGTGGATTTCGGGCAATGCCGGCTGGTTTGCGTGGATCCAGCGCGAGCCCTGGGAGGTCCAGGGCAACGACGGGCTGCGTTACGCCGACTGGTACCTGGTGAACTGCAATCACCAGTCGTGGGCGGATATCTTCGTGCTGCAGCGTTCGCTGAACCGGCGCATTCCGCTGCTGAAGTTTTTCCTGAAGCACCAGCTGATCTATGTGCCGGTGATCGGGCTGGCGTGGTGGGCGCTGGATTTCCCGTTCATGAAGCGCCATGGCAAGCGGCAGCTCCGACGCAATCCGGCGCTGCGGCGGCAGGACCAGGAAACCGCGCGGCGCGCCTGCGCCAAGTTTTCACTGGTGCCGACCAGCGTGATGGTGTTTGCCGAAGGCACGCGCTTTACCGAGGCCAAGCGCGAGGCGCAGGCCTCGCCGTATCGCCATCTGCTCAAGCCCAAGGCGGGCGGGCTGGCGGTGGCGCTGAATGCGATGGGCACCAGGTTCCGCTCGATGATCGACGTCACCATCGCGTATCCGGACGGCACGCCGAGTTTCTGGGACCTGGCCTGCGGGCGCGCGGGCCGGGTGGTCGTGCGCATGCGGCAATTGCCGGTGCCGCCGTCTTTTTGCGAGGCCGACTACGGCAGCGACAAGGCCTTCCGCACGGAATTCCATCACTGGCTGGCCGATCAGTGGCAGGCCAAAGACGATGAGATCCATGCGCTGATGTCGCGGCGCGACGGCTGACGTTCCCTGCCGGCTTGCTGGCTTGGCTTGCCGGCTTACCCCGGCAGCCGGTCCACCGCCCGCTTCCCCTGCCCGACCGCCGCCGTCAGCGACGGGCTGCCGGCATTGTCGCTGTTGGCGATGCTGATATTGCCGGCGCCGGCCAGGTTCGGCCAGGCGGCATCCGGCGCCACCCTCTCGCCTGACAGGCTGTCCGGCATATAGCTGTAGCCGTGCGCCCAGCGGTTGACGGTAATGCCCCGTATCACTTCCTTCGAAGCAAAGCCGGCTTGCCCGAGCATGCGGTCGAGCTGCGCACGGATATCGCGCTCCAGCGTATCGAACGGCGTGCCAAGCAGGAAGGCGCGGCCGGCGCGGAAGCGGTCGCGCGCGCGCATGCTGCTGTCGGGCACGGTGGGCACGTACAGCATGTGCAGCACGGCCGGGTCGGATGGCTGGTTGCCGGCCGGGGACTCCAGCCACAGGTCGGTATAGGACATGGCCGGCGCGTGGATGCGGCGCGTGCGCAGCGTGGCGAACGCCTGCCAGTGGTCCAGCGCCACCTTGGTGTAGACCAGCGGCGCCTTGGCTTCGTCGTGCAGCACGGCCTTCTGCGCCGCCGGCAGCGATGGCAGCAGGTACGGGATCATCATGTTGTAGCCGGCCAGCACCACGTGGCGCGCCTCGACGCGGTGCAGGTTGCCGCCATAGCCGTAGGTCACCCGCGTGATATTGCCGTCGGGCTCGACCGCGATGGCGGTGCTGTTCAGGCGCAGGCGCACCGGCGCGCCGTCCCGGTCCAGGCGGCTGTAGTCGAACGCCGCCGCGGCCACGTCGGCCGGCCGGGCGATCGATGCCACGCCCGGGATCAGGCGCTGCACCAGCAGCCGCGCCAGCGAAGCGTTGCCGTCGGGGAACC
This sequence comes from Ralstonia pickettii, assembly GCA_050987995.1. Lineage (GTDB taxonomy): Bacteria > Pseudomonadota > Gammaproteobacteria > Burkholderiales > Burkholderiaceae > Cupriavidus > Cupriavidus pickettii_B. The sequence continues at coordinate 1,691,006 of CP158803.1, read as the reverse complement.
ACAGGCGCGACGCCGGCGACTTGCCCAGGCGCGGGTTGCCTGCCGGCGCCGGCATGTTGGCCCCGGCGGGCAGCCCGATCGCGATGGCGTCGGCGACCGAAATGCCATCGGCATCGAGCGCATAGGCATCGTTGCTGCGGCCGCGCAGGAAACGCTGGCCGACCAGGCCGATGCCGACCTTGTCGCGCAGGAAGGTGCTGTAGCGCAGCGTGCGCAATGCCGTGGCGCGCTCGATCGCGGACAGGCCGGGCAGGTAGTCGGTGGTGCCGGCGGCGAGCCGCGCCAGCGCGGCGCGGTCTGCGGCGGACAGCGGCGTGTTGTCGAGAAAGCGTGCCAGCGCCGCGGCGTCAGGCCTGTCCGGCCTTTGCCCGCTGCGCGCATCGATCAGCTCGCCGAACGGGTCGCCCGCCACCCACTGGTCGCGGCCAAAATGCTCGACATCGAAGAACACGGCGCGGCCCATGCCCAGCGCCGCGTACGGGTCCACGGGCGGCGTGCCGGGCGGGCGCGTGGCGTCGAGCCCCAGCCCCGCCAGCAGTTCGCGCACCGCGGCGTCAGTGGCTGCACTGGGCGGCATTTCCGCGCTGCCGCCATAGGTCACCAGCCGCTTGCCGCGCACCGTGAATTCATTGCGCTTGGCATGGCCGCCGAAGTCGTCGTGGTTGTCCAGGATCAGGATGCGGCGGTTGGCGCCGAAGCGGCGCCGGTAGAACCACGCCGCCGCCAGCCCGCTGAGGCCGGCGCCGACCACCACCAGGTCGAACGCCTCGCGCGCCAGCACGCGTGGGTACCTGGCGCCTTCGCGCGCCAGGCTGTGGGCCAGCGTAAAGGTGCCGGCATGGTTGCCGCGCAGGCCGGTCAGTGCAGGCGGGTACGGCGCGCCTGCCCCGGCCTGCTGCGCAAGCAGCTGCACCGGCGCCAGTCCGGCGGCGATGGTCAGGGCGGTGCCGTTGAGGAAGTCTCTGCGCGTGATTGTCATCGGGTGCTCATCGGAAGGGGCCGGCTCAGCGCTGCGTGGCCAGCGCCTTGCGCCGCGCCGCCACCTCGCCCTCCTTCACCGGCGCGGCGCGGTTGCCCCAGCTGCCGCGGATAAAGGTCAGCACATTGGCCAGCTCCTGGTCATCCAGCGTCCAGCCGTAGCCGGGCATGTGGTAGTCCGCCGGGGCGGTGCCCACGCGCGCGGTCACGGCGCCGTCGAGCAGCAGGTTGACCAGCGAAGCGGGGTCCGGATCGGCCACGGTCGGGTTGCCGGCCAGCGGCGGGAACACGCGGGCAAAGCCCTTGCCGTCGGCGCCATGGCACGGCATGCAGAACACCGCGTACTGGCGCGCGCCCGGCTGGTCGAAGCGGCCCTGGTGCAGCTGCTGCGCGGTGGCGGGATCGGGCCGGAACGCCTTGTCCTCGCGGCGCGCGCCCGGCAGCGACTTGAGATAGGCGGCCACGGCGTCCAGGTCGGCCGGGCTCATGTACTGGGTGGCGGTGGAGATCACCGTCGACATCGGCCCGAACGAGGTCGCGTGCGCATTGCGCCCGGTGCGCAGGAACTCGGCGATATCGGCGCGCGACCATGCGCCCAGGCCGGTGAGCTGGTCGCCGGTCAGGTTGGTGGCGGACCAGCCTTCCACGCTGGCGCCGGCCAGGAAGTAGCGGCTGCGCTCGTCCAGGCCCTTCTCGGCAAGCAGCGTGCCGCGCGGCGTATGGCAGGCGCCGCAGTGTGCCACCGCCTGCACCAGGTAGGCGCCGCGGTTCCAGGCTTCGCCGCGCGCAAGGTCGGTGCGGACCGGGTCGTCATCGACGAAAAGCACGTTCCAGACCGACAGCAGCCAACGCATGCCGAACGGCCAGCGCATCGCCGGTGCGGGATTTTTTTGCGCGACCGGGGGGACTTCGGCGCGCAGGTAGGCGTACAGCGCCGCGACATCCTCGGACCGCATGCGCGCGTATGAGGGATACGGCATGGCCGGATACAGCCGCTTGCCGTCCCTGGCCACGCCCTGCCGCACCGCGCGGTCAAACTCGGCCAGCGTGTAGGCGCCGATGCCGCTGACGGCATCCGGCGTGATGTTGGTCGAATGGATGGTGCCGACGGCCGTGCGGATCGGCAGCCCGCCCGCGAACGGCTTGCCACCTTCGCTGGTGTGGCAGGCGACGCAGTTGGCGATGCGCGCCAGGTAGCGGCCGCGCTCGATCTGCTGCGCGTCGGCGCCGGTGGCGGCCAGCACCAGGCGCGCCGGTAACAGCAGCGACAGCAACATGGCGAGCCACAGCCAGGGCATCGGGCGAAACATGGGGGCGGTCAACGTATTGGTTGGGGGGCGACGATGCATGCTGGCACAAAACCGGCCGCTCAGGCCAGTGCCACGGACGAGGCGGCTGCCGGCAGCGGGGCGGACGCGCTCGACACCGCCCAGTGCGCCGCCAGCACCAGGCACACCACCAGCCCGGCGGCCACGGCCACGCCGGTCAGGATCAGCGGTACCGGGCGCAGGTTCTCCAGGTCGCGCTGGTGCTCCTGGCCCTTGCGCAGGCCGAAGTAGCCCCACAGCACGGTTTGCAACAGCCTCAACTGGTTCATGGGATCTCCTTGCTGGACAACGGATGTGTCGACAAGAGCGGATTATGGGCCGCCGGTGCAAGGCATAACAGCATCAGATACCGGAAAAATATACGTATCAGTTTGCCAGCCCGGCCATAATGGGCCCCACCCTCCCCGCCCCCGCCAGCCCCCGATGAAACGGTACGAAGCCCTTGCCGAAACCCTGGCCGCCGATATCCGCAATGGCAGCCTGCCGCCGGGCACGCGCCTGCCGTCGATCCGCAAGACCGTGGCGCAGTACGGTGTCAGCCCCTCCACCGCGTTCCAGGCCTACTACCGGCTGGAGGAGCGCGGGCTGGTGCGGGCACGCGAACGCTCCGGCTACTACGTGGCGGGACCGGCGCGCCGCGAGCTGCCGCAGCCGCAGGCGCGGCCCTCGCGCCAGGTGTCGACGCAGGTGGATATCTCCAAGCTGGTGTTTGCCGTGCTGGAGGGAGCGCGCGACCGCAAGCTGGTGCAGTTCGGCTCGGCCTTCCCGTCGCCGGAGCTGTTTCCGTGGGAGCGGCTGGGCAAGTCGCTGGCGCGCGCGGGCCGTGCGCTGGATCCGTGGTATTCGGTCAACGACCTGCCGCCGGGCAACACCGCGCTGCGCCGCCAGATCGCGCTGCGCTACCTGGGTGCCGGTGCGCCGCAGCCGGCCGAGGACCTGATCGTCACCAACGGCGCGCTCGAGGCGCTGAACCTGTGCCTGATGGCGGTGACGCAGCCGGGCGACGTGGTGGCGATCGAATCGCCCGGCTTCTATGCCTCGCTGCAGGCGCTGGAGCGGCTGCGGCTCAAGGCCGTGGAGATCCCGGTCGACCCGGCCGAAGGCATCGACCTGGGCGCGCTCGACACGGCGCTGTCGCGGCATCCGGTCAAGGCGTGCTGGTTTATGACGCAGTTCCAGAATCCGCTCGGCGCCAGCATGTCGGAGGACAAGAAGAAAGCGCTGGTGGCGCTGCTGGCGCGCCACCAGGTGCCGCTGATCGAAGACGACGTCTATGGCGAGCTCTACTTCGGCAACCGCTGTCCGCTGCCGGCCAAGGCCTTCGATGCGCAGGGGCTGGTGATGCATTGCAGCTCGTTCTCGAAGACGCTGGCGCCGGGCTTCCGCATCGGCTGGGTGGCGCCGGGCCACTTCGGCGAGGCGATCCAGCGGCTCAAGCTGATGACCACGCTGTCGGCCGGCGTGCCCACCCAGGTGGCGCTGGCCGAATACCTGCAGCATGGCGGTTACGACAAACACCTGCGCAAGCTGCGCCACGTGCTGGAGATGCAGCAGGGGCGGATGATCGATGCCATCGGCCAGCATTTCCCGGAAGACGTGCGCGTGTCGCGGCCGGATGGCGGGTACTTCCTGTGGGTCGAGTTTGCGGCGGGGTTCGATGCGCTGGCGTTGCACCATGCGGCGCTGGAGGCCGGCATCGGCATTGCGCCGGGTCCGATTTTCTCGGCGCGGCAGGGGTATCGCAACTGCATCCGGCTGAATTACGGGCATTTATGGAATGAGGAGGCGGAGGCCGCGATCGCCACGCTCGGGCGGCTGATCGCGCAGCAGCAAGGCTGATGCGGGCTAGCGCGCGTCGCGATGGCGGCGCAGCGCCCATTCCAGCGTCTCGAACGCGGCCTGCACCACCAGCGCCAGCACGGCGGCCGGGATCGCGCCGGCCAGCAGCAGCGTGGCGTCGTTGAGCGCGAGGCCGGTGGCGATGCGCTCGCCAAAGCCGCCGGCGCCGACAAAGGCCGCGATCGTCGCCGTGCCCACGCTGATGATGGCCGCGGTCTTGACGCCGGCCAGCAGCACCGGCAGCGCCAGCGGCAGCTCTACGTAGCGCAGCACCTGGGGGCCGCGCAGGCCCAGCGCGCGCGCCGCATCGCGCATGCCCTGCGGTACCTGTTCCAGCCCGGTGCTGGTATTGCGCACGATCGGCAGCAAGGCGTAGAGAAACAGCGCCACCATGGCCGGCCACACGCCGATGCGGCCCAGCAGCGGGATCAGCATCGCCAGCAGCGCCAGCGAGGGCACGGTCTGCAGCACGCTGACCGCGCCCAGCACCACTTGCCCGGTGCGGCGCCGGCGCGCGGCAAGGATGCCGAGTGGCACCCCCACCAGCGTGGCCGCGCCCACCGCGCCCGCCACCAGCCCGACATGGCGCCGGGCCAGGCGCGTGGTGTCGGGGCCGAACAGCGCGGACAACAGCCGGCTGCGCGGCACGTCATTGCCATTCCCTGCCTGCTGCCCTGGCGTGCCGGCGAGAAACGCGCGCGCGATTGCGTCGAACGGCTGGCCGTCGATCTCGGCGGCCGCGTTCATGGCGATCATGTCGGCGGCGCCGACGCGGCCAGCCAGCCGCTGCAGCGCCTGCCACGCCTGCGGGAAGCGTTGCGGGAGGTCCAGCCGGTACACCACCACCGCGTCGTAGCGCGGGAAGTAATGCCGGTCGTCCGCCAGCACGCGCAGCTTGTATTTGCGGATCTTGGCGTCGGTGGAATAGATGTCGATGGCATCAACCTGCCCCGCGGCCAGCGCTTCATAGGCAACGCCGTGGTCCAGCCCGACCGGGCGCTGCGGCAGGCCGTAGCGGCTGGCCAGTCCGGGCCAGCCGTCGGCGCGGCCGAGGAATTCGTGCGACAGGCCAAGCCTGAGCTGCGGCTGCGCGGCCAGGTCGCTGAGCCGGTGCAGGCTGCCGGGAGCGCGGCTGTCGGAGACGGCCAGCGCATAGGTGTTCTCGAAGCCTAGCGGGATCGCTGCGCCCAATCCCAGCGACGCCAGCGCCTTCCGGATAGCGTCGAGCCCGGCGCCCGGGGGAAGTTTCAGGATCTCCGCGGCGAGCGTGCCGGTGTAGTCGGGATAGAGGTCGATGCTGCCGGCCTTCAGCGCTTCGAACACGATCGCGGTATTGCCCAGGCCGGGCTGATGCTGCGCGGTGCCGGGCGGGCCGGCGGCCTGGGTCAGCAACTCGCCAAGGATGTAGGACTCGGTAAAGCGCTTGGAGCCAACCCGGAGGGGCTCCTCGGCATGCGCCGGCATGGCGCCAGCGAGTGCTGCGGCCAGCACACACCACGCCCAGCCAAACCACAGGGGCTTCCCTGCTCTTCCCATACCCCCACTGCCACGGATCCAAGCCAAAGCGTCTGTCCCGGTGGTAAGCCGGTGTGCGCCCGGCATCGCTACATCATAGCCGCCGCATGCCCTTATCCCGAAATAGTATTTGCTATTTGCATGGTGAACCAGTCAGAATCCGGATTACACATACATCAACCGACGCTTCATGGAAATCCGGCAACTGGAAGCCTTCGCCGCGGTCGTGACCACCGGCAGCGTTACCGCCGCCGGGCGGCTGCTCGGCCGTTCGCAACCGGCGATCACGCGGCTGATCCAGGAACTGGAAGCCGAGCTGGGCTTTGCGCTGTTTACGCGCAGCGGCCCGCGCGTCAGCCCGACCGAGCAGGGCTTCCTGCTCTATGACGAGGTCGAGCAGACCCTGGCCGGCATGCAGCAGATCCGCAAGCGCGCAGCGGCGCTGGCGCGCGGCGACGGCCGCCCCTTGCGCATTGCCGCCACGCCGGCACTGGCCGCCGGGCTGCTGCCGCCGGCGCTGGCGCTGGCCTTCGGGCGCGGGCTGTGCTCGCCCGAGCGCGTGGAGGTGCACAGCGTGTCGCCGGAGCAAGTGGTCCATGCCGTCCTGACCGGCGCCGCCGACATCGGCCTGAACAGCCTGCCGCTGGAACACCGCGGCGTGACCGTGCACTGGATCGGCCAGTCCGGCTGCGTGGCCGCGGTGCGTGCCGACGATCCGCTCGCCCGGCAACCGGCCATCGCCTTGCAGGACTGCGGTGCGCGCCGCATCGTCACCATGCAGAACCCCTACCGCCTGCGCCGGCGCGTGGACCGCGCGCTGGCCGTCGCCGGCGTGCCGGCAGCAGGCGTGATCGACACCAACACTTCGATCAGCGCGCTGACGCTGGTGCGCGCCGGGCTCGGCATTGCCGTGCTCGAGCCCGTGACGGCGCGCGGCCTGCCGCTGGCCGATATCGCCGTGCGGCCGATCGATGCCGATATCCCGTTCTACTTCGGCGTGATCACGCCGCAGGCCCGCCCCGCCAGCACGGCCGTGCTCGGCCTGGTGCAGGCGGTGGCTGACGCTGCCGCCGCGCTGCTGCCAGACCTGGTGCGGCGCGAACCGGCCGAACACGGCGCGCTGCTGCAATCGCTCTATGGCGATGCCGGCGCTGATCCTGAAACGCTCTCACAAGATGCCGGACCTTCAAGCCATGACTGACCAACCCGCTCCCACCCCCGCCGGCCTGGCCGCGCTCGAAGCGCGCCTGCGGCAGGACCTGTCCTGGCTGGAACTGCCGGCCAAGGCCTGGACCATGCCGCGCATGCAGGACGGCAAGGACGTGCTCGACGTCGCCGTCATCGGCGGCGGCATGGCCGGGCTCGCGGCCTGCGCCACGCTGACGCAGCTGGGCATCCGTGTGCGCGCCTTCGACCGCGCCCCGGCCGGCTTAGAAGGCCCGTGGGCCACCACCGCGCGCATGGAAACGCTGCGCTCGCCCAAGCAGCTCACCGGCCCCGCGCTCGGGCTGCCGGCGCTGACCTTCCGCGCGTGGTTCGAGGCGCAGTTCGGCGAGGCCGCCTGGCAGGCGCTGGACAAGATCCCGCGGCTGCAGTGGATGGACTACCTGCGCTGGTACCGGCAGGTGCTGGCGCTGGATATCCGCAACGACCACCGCGTCGAGCAGATTGTGCCGCGCGCCGACGGGCTGGTGGCACTGTCGATGCTGACCCCGGACGGCCCGCGGACCGTGCTGGCGCGCCGCGTCGTGCTGGCCACCGGCCGCGACGGCCTGGGCGGCGCCTACGTGCCGCCGGTGGCCGACAAGCTGCCGCGCCACCTGTGGGCGCATTCGTCCGACGAGATGGATTACGCCACGCTGCGCGGCAAGCGCGTGGGCGTGGTGGGCGCCGGCGCCTCGGCGATGGACAGCGCCGCGACGGCGCTGGAAGCGGGCGCTGCCAGCGTTGAAATGCTGGTGCGCAGGCAGGACATCCCGCGCATCAACAAGAGCAAGGGCGCCGGCAACCCGGGCCTGACGCACGGCCACTTTAGCCTGCCCGACGCGTGGAAATGGCGGCTGCGCCATTACATCAACAAGCAACAGGTGCCGCCGCCGCGCGGCAGCACGCTGCGCGTGTCGCGCCATGCCAATGCGTATTTCAACCTGGGTGCGGGGCTGGAATCGATCGAAGCGCAAGGCGACGTGCTGCATGTGCAGACGCCGCAAGGGACCTTCGAGCTGGATTTCCTGATCTTCTCGACGGGCTTCCGCATCGCGCTGGAAACCCGGTCGGAGTTTGCTGCCTTCGCCTCGCATATCCGCTACTGGCGCGACCGCTACACGCCGCTGCAGGGACAGGAGGACAGCGAGCTGTCCGATTCGCCCGACCTGGGCGAAGCCTTTGAATTCCAGGAGAAGGCCGCTGGCGCCTGCCCGGGCCTCACGCGCATTCACTGCTTCTGCTATCCGGCAGCGCTGTCGCACGGCACCGTGTCGGGCGACATCCCGGCCATCAGCGACGGCGCGCGCCGGCTCGGCCAGGGCATTGCCGCGCTGCTGTACCAGGAAGACGTCGAACTGCACTACGCCGCGCTGCAGGACTTTGCCGAGCCCGAAGTCTTTGGCGATGAATGGACGCCGGCCCTGCCGCCGGCGCTGCGCACCGCCAAGGTTTGAACCTGACCCCCGACCTGAACCCAGAGAGTCCGATGACCCAGCCCCCAGCCTCCGCGGTCGACCTGATCGACCAGCTCACCGGCCTTGCGCCGGGCAGCGCCACGCACGCGCTGCGCCACCAGCGCGACAAGGTCGTGGCCGCCACGCAAGGCAGCTATGACGCGCTGTTCGACCCCGCCCTGCCCGGACTGTCGCTGGCCGAGCGCCTGCTGGTCGCGCTGTACGCGGCGCGCCTGACGCCGTCGCCGGCGCTGGCGGCGCACTACCGCGCGCGGCTCGAACAGATCGGGGCCGATGCCGGCCACGTGCACATCGCGGCCGAAGGCCAGCCGGAAGCCGTTGCCGATGCGCGCCTGCGCGCCATGCTGGCCTTCACCCGCACGCTGATCGAAAAACCGGTCGAGGGCGACCAGGCCGCGCTGCAGGCGCTGCCCGCCGCAGGCCTGAGCACGCCGGCCGTGGTCACGCTGGCACAGCTGATCGCGTTCCTGTCGTACCAGGTGCGGCTGGTGGCCGGCCTGGATGCACTGAAGTCCCTCAACGACACGGCTGCCGGAGCCCAGGCATGAGCGAGATCATCAAATCCAACGGTTTCACCAACGAAGTGCTGGACTGGAAGGCCTGGCTGGATGTGGTCGAACTCGACCAGGCCACGCCCGAGCAGATCGCCGTGCTGGAAGAAAGCCACCCCAAGGCCAAGGTCCAGGACTATTACCGCTTCCTGGTGCACCAGCCCGAGATCCTGCGCCAGCGCTCCACCGCCTTCAACGCCATCATGTACGCCCCCGGCGGCATGCCGCGCGCCGAGCGCGAGCTGGCCACCACGGTGGTGTCGCGCATCAACGGCTGTGTCTACTGCGCGTCGGTCCATGCGCAGCGCTTCGAGCAGCTGGCCAAGCGCAATGACGTGATCCGGGAGGTGTTCGAAGACCCGCGCACCGCCGGCACCACCGCACGCGAGCAGGCGATCGCCAGGTTCTCGATCGAACTGACGGAGCGCCCGGCGCAAGTCACCGCCGAGCAGCTCAAGCCGCTGCGCGAGGCGGGCGTGACGGATGCGGAGATCCTGGATCTGATCCACTCGGTTGCAATTTTTGCGTGGGCGAACCGGTTGATGCTGAATCTGGGGGAGCCGGTGTTTCCGGCGCAGGCAGGGGAATAAGCAGTCGACCGGCCTGCAGTGCGGGGCAGGCGGCGCATCGAAGCAGCCTTCCGGCTACGGTTGCATTCCCTTCTGGCGCGATGATTGCAGGCGTCGGCGGAAATTTCTCATTGTGAGACTCATTCTCGATTCCTTTGTCAGGATGCGCCAGTGTCGCCTATGCTGTCCATGCGGCAGGTGCAAATCTGCGCAGCTCTCAGAGAGCTCAAAAAAAAGAAGGGGGAAGTCCCCAAAGCGGACCGCGCCATGAAGCAGGCGCGCTCCGCGCGATTGGCTTTGCCAGAGTCACGGGGTGAGACTATCGCACGCGGGGCGTTTGCAAGCTCGTGGGCGGGATACTCCGCTGACAAAACATGACAAATGCTTTCCTGTTTAGTAAGCCCTTCACGTTTCTCGCCTGCCCGGGCATGTCGGAAGTCAGGGAAGGCGTCGAGGCATTGGAAGCCCTCCCCGGCCATTTGTTCTGGCTGGAGAACGAGGACTTCATCCGCCGGGCCCATGTGCCGGATTTCGTGGAGCAGAGCCGCGCCACGCTCGAGGCGGTGATGCCAGGCGGGGTGGCGCTGATCGATTCGTTGCAGGACGAGATCCGGCACAACGCCCTGCTGCCAGCGTTGCAGCGGCTGGCCCCGGAGGCGGCCGCCGCCGCCCACTCGTATTGCTATTGGCGCTACTCGGCAGATGTGCTCGGGCGGTCGCAGGGCATTCCCCGCAGCGCCATCGAGCGCCAGTTTGACCGGACGGTGGCGCCTCGCGACGGCGCGCACAAGCTGCAATGGATCTGTCCATGCTGCGATGGGCCGGCGCACTATCAGGTCGATGGGCTGCTCGCGAGTCAGCGGCCGGCGCGGCAAGGCGGTTTTTCAGTCGAATGCGCGAACTGCGGGCATCACGAGCGGTTGTACGCCGGGTTCCTCCATAGTGGCCGCCTGGAATGCCGCTGCGCTGTCTGCACGGGTTTTGTCCAGAGGCTGGCTGGCCAGCTGGCCCGGCCCGCGCGCAAGCTGTGCGCAAGTCTGGACGAATATGCATGGACGCATGCCGTGGATACCGCCGCAGAAATCGGCGAACTCACGGAAGCTTCCTTGCAGGTGCTGGCACGCGGCGAGCGGCCATCGGACAACGCGATGGCTTTCGCATTGGCCCTCCAGTCGGCCGGGAATCGCCCCATTCCTGACATTCTCGGCCAGTTAGACCCAACCCTCGAAGGCAGGCTCGACAAGAATCCAAGAACCTGGGCACTGCTGTGCGAATTGCTGCACGAAGGTGTGCTGGACAGCGAATGCGCGATCTACGATCAGGACGGACACCAGCGCGTGGCGCTTGAGATTTCGTTGCTCGAAGAGGATCACGCCGCCGATGGGGGCACTGCGCAGGACTATCTCCATATCTTGCTGAAGGGTTACCAGCCATCGGAGCGCGACGGCTTCGTCAGCTGGCTGAAGGCGCTGAAGCGGTTGCGGCTTTGCACCGCCAGGTTCAATGCCGCCGTCGACGTCTGCTGGACGCCCAACCTGGAGCACTGCCGCATCCTGACTGCCAGATGGTCCGATGGCAAGGCCGCGCCCCGCCCGCACGCCCGCTCCTCATTGCCACTGGCTGCGCCGCGCACGCGTCTCCCCGAGCGGCCGGTGTACCTGGACGCGGAACTGGAGGCCGTGCATTTGCTGAAATCCCTGGGCTATATCGTTCTCAGTCCCGAGGATATCCGCGGGCAACAAGACCGCGTGGAGAACATGACTGAGTAGCGGGCCAAGGCGAAGCGTGGCCCTTCATGTCATTTTGACTCGCCATCATCGAGCAGACACTCAATCGCGCGGAAGAAGCGTCGTTTCGCGAGATCTGTCGAATTCGCTGACTCCCGTATCACGGCCATGGTCGCGTCGATAAAACACTTGGCCGCCGCGCCCAATGGCACGGCACGCCGATGCGTGATGCTGATCCTGGCATCCGGCAGCGCATCTCTGATCGGCAACACGCAAAGCCCGTCTTTGACCAACAATAATTCCGCCAATGGCCAGGGCATGAGGCTGAGAAAGTCCGTGCTGGCGATCAGGTTGGTGGCGATCACGCTTGCGTGCGAGATATGGATGCGGGGAGCGTAACGGCTGCAATAGTCGCTGAAAGCGCTCTGGACCACGCCATCGGATTCCCCCGCGAAATCACGATTCAGGATCCAGGTGGCCTCTTTAAGCTCCTGTAGCGTCCGGCACTCGGCCAATGGGTGGCCAGCTCGCGCCACCACGGCGTATCCGGTCGAGAACAGTGGCAGCTGGACGAACTCCTCCGACTGGGACAAGTACATTCGCCCTATCGAGAGATCAAGCGTGCCATCGCGAAGCTTTGGCACCGTGACAGTCAGCAGGCTCTCGAAGAACTCGAGCCGGGTGTCCGGCATCTGCTGCTGGAAGCGGCCGGCGATTTCGCCAAGCAAGGTCATGCCCAGCCAGGCCGGGATACCCACCGCCAGGGTCCCCTTCCGCTTTCCGGCAAAGACGTCCATTTCCTGCCGGGCGCGCGCCAGCACACCCACAGTGAGACGCGCATGTTCCAGCAGGACTTGCCCCGCCTGGGTCAAGGTGATGCCCGTCGTTTCACGAATGATCAAGGTCACCCCGACTTCGTCTTCCAGTTCACGGACCGCTTTGGTGATGGCGGCCGGTGAGTGGGAGGTGGCCCTTGCCGCATTCCGGATGCTTCCGCTGTCGGCAATCGCCACCAGTGCGCGGAGTTGATGAAGCTTCATTTCGAGCAAAAAAATTGGGTTGAGAGCCAGGGCAACCAATGGTGAACGGCGACACAAATAGCTGCCTATCGAACCTCCGCCCGACCAAATAAGCTTTGCCCGGTGATAGTGCATCGCCCAAAGGATGCATCCCTTCGAGCCGTGGCACACGCCGTGTAGATCACCTGGAACGTATATGAAGCATATAGCAAGTGTCGTGGACCTCGTCGAAGCGAAGCAGGACCGGTACATCTCCCTGGCCAACGAAATCTGGTCGCTGGCCGAAATGCGCTACGCGGAGTTTCGCTCAGCCGAGTTGCACGCCTCGCTGATCGAGGAAGCGGGCTTCAAGGTCAATCGGGGCGTGGCAAACATGCCAACGGCCTTCGTCGCCGAAGCCGGCTCGGGCGGACCCGTGATCGGCTTTCTCGGGGAGTACGATGCACTTGCCGGATTGAGTCAGGAAAGCGGCGCGCTGACCTGCATGCCCGCCGCGGGCGCGGCCACGAGTAACGGCCATGGCTGCGGTCACCATCTGCTCGGGTCTGCCGCGCATCTGGCGGCGGTGGTCGCAAGGGACTATTTTGCAGCAAATAACATCGACGCTACGGTCCGCTTCTACGGGTGCCCGGCAGAGGAGGCAGCTGCCGGCAAGACCTTCATGGCTCGCGACGGCCTGTTCGACGACCTGGACGTGGCCCTGAGCTGGCACCCGTCCGTCGCCAACTCCGTGTTCATGAATGCCACCCTCGCCAATGTGCAGGCCAACTTCCGTTTCCACGGAAAGTCGTCCCATGCGGCATTGGCGCCGCACCTCGGGCGAAGTGCGCTTGACGCGGCGGAACTGATGAACATCGGGGTCAATTATCTGCGCGAGCACATGCCAGATGAGGCGCGAGTGCATTTTGCCTACATCAACTCGGGGGGAGTATCCACCAATGTCATCCCCGTCCTCGCCGAGGTTCTCTACACGATCCGTGCCCCGCGCAGCGAAGAAGCGATCGATCTCTTCAAACGCGTCAAGGATATTGCCGCAGGTGCCGCATTGATGACGGGCACGCGCCTGGAAATCGTCTTCGATAAGGCCTGCTCGAACATCCTCCACAATGACACGCTCGATGCGATCCTGGATCGCAACATGCGCGCGCTTGGCGGACTGGAAGTCAATGCAAGCGAAACCGACTTTGCAGCCAAAATCCAGAACACCGTGAATGCGGACGACCTGGCCAACAGCTCGCGCCATTTTGCCGCCGCCTTGCGCGATCCAAGACCCATCATTACCGAAGTCCTTCCCTACCACCCCGACGTCAAACGCCCCGTCACCGGGTCGACGGATGTCGGCGATGTCAGCTGGGTCGTTCCGACCACACAATGCCTGACCGCCTGCTATGCGTGGGGAACCGGGTTCCATTCATGGCAAATGGTAGCCCAGGGGAAGCTATCCCTTGCCCACAAGGGCATGCTGCTGGCAGCGAAAACGTTGGCCGCCACGGCGATCGATCTTGCCGGAACGCCTGACACCTTGCGCGAAGCCAGGCAGGAACTAGAACGCAAGAGAGGCCAGCGTCCCTATGAGTGCCCGATCCCGCCCGAGGTCATGCCTCCCCCCGCACGCGGCTAGTCCAGCCAGTGATCGCAAGCCGAGACTTTCTGACCATTTCACGAGAAGCTGATGAAGCTCAAGACGATTCTTAACACCATCGCAATGCTGGGAATTTGTTCATTTTGCGGCATTGCGCAAGGACAAAGTGCCTATCCGGCAAAGCCCATCTCGCTCGTCGTGGGGTATCCGCCAGGGGGCTCTTCCGATGCTGCCGCCAGAGCGCTGGCGCAAGCCCTTTCCACCTCGCTGGGTGCAACGGTTGTTGTCGAGAATCTCGGTGGTGCGACGGGCGCGATTGCCGCGCAAAAGGTGGCACGCGCCGCGCCGGACGGCTACACGCTGCTGCTTGGTTCCACCAACGAGCTGGTCGCGACCAAGCTGTTCAATCCGCAGCAAGCGTATGACGGGTCAAAGGATTTCACCTACATCGGCGTAGTGGAGCATCAGGGTGCGATGATCCTGGCTTCCCCGAAAAGTGGCATCCGAACGACCGACGACCTTATCAAGCGCATGAGGAGCACGCCCGGAGCGCTAAGTTATGGCACGTCGGGGATCGGCTCGATGCTCCACTATGCGATGGAGTCCCTGATGCAAAAAACCAATACCCGCATGACCCACGTTCCTTATCGTGGCGTCGCGCCGTTGGGTACTGATCTCGCGGGGAACAACCTTGAGGTTGGCGTGATGGGGATCGCATCGGCGAAGGCTCTGATTGATGCAGGTAAGGTCGTACCCATTGCGGTGACGACAAAAGAGAGATCCGCCAAATTCCCGAACGTTCCTACGGTAGCCGAACACCCCTTGCTGAAGGGCTACGATGTGACGGGATGGTTTGTTCTCGCCGGCCCGAAGAACCTCCCGGCTCCCGTGGTGATGAAGCTGAAGTCGACGCTGCAAAGCGCGCTACACAGCCCCCAGTTCCGTCGGCACCTTGACGACGCGATCGGCGTTCCTGCACGTGACGACGAAGACGCCCTCGAGCTGATCAAGATGGAGACGCAGCGGTACAAGTCTATTGTCAGCAACTGAGGCCACCGATCGTCAGCTTCGAATAACGATGCGATCGAGGTTATCCGAATAGCGGAAGCGAGCCCTATTCCGCTATTGCAGGCCAAGATTCGTTCCCGGGTTTCCGGGACGAATGCAACGCTCTTGCCGGTTGTGATCCGCAGCAATGCATTGCTGCAGACAGTCGTCGAAGCGAGTTCGCACCCTCACAAATTCCCGACTCTCCGAGCCAGTCCACCGCCACCGGCCGCGTGGGCCTCAGAACTCAGGCATTCGTAGATAAATCAGCTGCACGCCGGGCGCGAATGTGGTCGCGGCCTGCTCAAGATTCAGATAATAAAAACCGGAGGAAGACGTGTCTTTGATCAAGCAGATACCCAGATATCTGGCTGCATTTCCTGTTTGCTTTGCAACTGCCGTATCTGCGGCAGAATCTTTCCAGATCCTGAAACCCGATCCGATGCCGGGAGCGGGCGGACTCAGTCTCTATGGTGTCGCCGATGCCGGCATCCAGTATTCGCGTGCGGGGAGTAATCGCCTGCTGCAGTCGGAGAGCGGCGCAGGCGCGACCTCGCGCTTCGGGCTGCTTGGTGTTGAACACCTGGGGAACGGGCTGTCCGTGGCTTTCAACCTGGAGAGCGGGCTCAAGTTGAAGAATGGGAGCGCAGGCGCTACCACCGCAGAGGGCGAATCCAGCCTTTTCAATCGCGAAGCCAACATTTCGCTGATTTCCAGGCAGTGGGGGAGAATCAAGCTGGGACGCCAGTATCCAACCCAGCTGTCGATCGCGATCGATCCGTTCCTGGGCGTCGGGGCCTTCTCCCCCCTTGCATCGCTGGTCAGCTTGAGTTCCGATCTGGGTAGGGGTGCCACCATCGGCGATTCCCGTATCAGCGACGCCATTTCCTACACCACCCCTATCCTCGGCGGCTTCCAGTTCGAATATCTGCATGCGCCGCGCGGCGTCACCACGCCAGGCTATCCAAACTCCAGCTTCCACGGGGCTCAACTTGAGTACGCAAGTGGCCCGCTCTACCTCGGGGTGTTTTACAACATCATCAATACGGATCCCACCGCGACCGTGTCCTCGGTGAGGAACAGGTGGTTGGGTGCCGGCGGGATGTATTCCTTCCCTGGCGGTACCAATGCCACTTACGAGTTCAACATGACGAACCCTGACCGCGCCGGATACTTCATTGCGACCAGTCATATGGTCGGTCTCAGCGTTCCAACGGGGCCCGGTGTCATCAAGTTCTCCGCGGTCTATCGCAACGTCGCAGGCAAGGCCAGTGGCGACTCGCTCGCGATTGGGCTGGGCTACGACTACAACATGTCGAAGACCACAGCCTTGTATGCGCGCCTTGGCTATGTGCTGAACCAGAAAAACGCAATCGGCTCCCTCGCCGGAGTTGCATTGAGCCAGCCTGGCGACGATGTCAGCATCGTTGCCACCGGTATCCGCATGCGCTTCTGATGCTGCGCCAGGTTTCCAATCAAACTTATCAAAATCGATAGCGTTCGCGCAAATGGGAATGCAGATTAAATCTACAGATGTTTCACTCGATTCCATACCTGATGTTGCGACCGGGTACACGTTGCCTGCGCTGCTGGCCGCACGGGCGGCGCGTAACGGCAATGCGCCCCTCTTCTCGGATCGCACGACGCAGTGGACGGGCAACGACGCCTGTGCGATTGCGGCGCGGCGGGCAGGCAGTCTTGCCGACCAGGGGATCACGCGCGGCGACCGCGTGGCATTGTTATGTTCCAACCGCGTCGAATTCATGGAGGTCGTGCTCGGCTGCGCCTGGCTGGGCGCGGTTGTGGTGCCGATCAACACCGCCTCACGGGGTCTGCAGCTCGAACACATTCTGCGGAATTCCGGTGCGCGGCTGCTGGTCGCGGAATCCCATCTGGTTGGGGCAGTCACGGCGCTGGACGCCCCTGGTCTCGCGCTCGAACGGATCTGGTTGATCGGTGACGTGTCGCCCGAAACTCCGCTGCCGTCGCAGTGGAAACCCACGCAAATGCCGCCGCTAGGCGCCGCAGTCCCTCCTGCTGCGCTGACGGATGGTGACCCACTGGCCATTCTGTACACCTCGGGCACTTCCGGGCTGTCGAAGGGCGTGATTTGCCCGCACGCCCAGTTCTACTGGTGGGCTCACTATACGGGGCGTCATCTCGGTGTGACGGCAGGGGATGTCCTTTACACCTGCCTGCCACTGTTCCATACGAATGCCCTGAACAGCTTCTATCAGGCATTGATCCATGATGCCAAGCTGGTGGCGGACCGTCGGTTTTCCGCCAGCCGTTTCTTCGAGAACCTGGTAGAAACGCAGGCCACGGTGACTTTCGTGCTCGGCGCCATGGTTCCGATTCTGCTCGGGCGCCCGATCGCGGCGGCCGAGCGCGCCCATAGCGTACGCATTGCGCTGGCGCCCGGCGTGCCAGGGAAATTTCAGGAAGACTTCACGTCGCGCTCCGGCATTCGTCTGCTGGATGGCTATGGCTCCACTGAAACCAATTTCGCGATTGGCGGCGACATTCAGCAGCAACGCGCGGGCTATATGGGCCAGGTGGTCGCCGGGTTCGAGGCGCGCGTGGTGAATGACAATGATCAGCAGGTACCGGACGGCGAGCCGGGCGAACTGATTCTGCGCGCCGAGCAACCGTTCGCGTTCGCCGCCGGATACTTCGGCATGCCGGAAAAGACCGTAGACGCGTGGCGCAACCTTTGGTTTCACACGGGCGACCGCGTGGTGCGCGAAGCGGATGGATACTTCCGCTTCGTGGACCGGCAAAAAGACGCCATTCGCCGCCGCGGCGAGAACATTTCGTCTTACGAGGTGGAGCAGGTCATTCTCAGCCATCCCGCGGTCGAGACTGCCGCGGTATTTGCAGTGCACTCCGCGCTGGCGGAAGATGAGGTCATGGCGATGGTCGTACTGCGCCCTGGTGCGCAGCTCGATCCGATGGCGTTGATCCAGTTCTGTGAACCGCGGTTACCCTATTTTGCCGTGCCGAGATATCTGGAATTCACGCCTGACCTGCCAAAGACCGAAAACGGCAAGATTCAAAAATACAAATTGCGTGAGCGCGGCGTAACCGAACAGACCTGGGATCTGGATGCTTCAGGATACCGGCTCAAGCGCTCATGAATTCGGTGTGGACGACCGACCAGACAGCGACGCAAGACACGCATCGAATGATGATTAGCAATTATGACAACGTGGTGCTGGCCGCCGGCGTGGAGGTGCCATACCGCCGCCAGGCACCGGAGCAGAGCACCGCAGACCTGCTGGCGCAGGCGTTCAGTGCCGCGCTCGTCCAGTCAGGTTTCACGTCGGGCGAGGTTGACGGTCTCGGCGTGGCGTCCTTCACACTGGCGCCCGATCATGCGATCGATATGGCCTGGCGGCTTGGCCTCAGTCCCCGTTGGTCCATGGACGACTGCCATGGTGGCGCCAGCGCCATCAATCTGCTGCAGCACGCCGTCCGAGCGATACAGTGCGGCGACGCATCGGTGATCGTACTGCTCAGCGGCGATTGCTTTACGCCTGCCGACTTCAAGCAGCTGATCGAGCACTACAACCTGACGACCAGGACGTATCTGAAGCCTCTCGAACACGGGGGGCCGAACAGCCTGTTCGCCATGCTGACCCAACGGCATGCGCGTCGTCACGGCTTGACGAGGCGCGACTACGGCGCCTTGTGCGCGGCGCAGCGCGCCTGGGCCGCGCTTAATCCAGGCGCGGTATATCGCACGCCGCTGACGCTCGACGAATACCTTTCGGCGCCGATGGTCGCGGATCCGCTGGGCCGTTTCGATTGCGTGCCCGTGGTCTGCGGCGCCAATGCGGTGATTGTGGCCCGAGCCGATCTGGCGCGCCGCGCGGGCATTGCCGTACGCGTGCGGGCGCTGCAATGCCGCTATAACCTCGATCATCAGGCCGGTGACGGATTACAGACCGGGCTGGCCGCACTGGCGGACGACCTGTGGCGGCAGGCCGGCGCCGGCCCGCAGGACATCGATCTGGTGTCGGTGTATGACGATTACCCGGTCATGGCGCTGGTGCAACTGGCCGATCTCGGCTTTGCGCCAGACGGGGATCTACGTGGCCTG
This sequence comes from Ralstonia pickettii, assembly GCA_050987995.1. Lineage (GTDB taxonomy): Bacteria > Pseudomonadota > Gammaproteobacteria > Burkholderiales > Burkholderiaceae > Cupriavidus > Cupriavidus pickettii_B. The sequence continues at coordinate 1,672,068 of CP158803.1, read as the reverse complement.
ATTGCACGCATCGCCTCGCATGAATTGCCGGTGAATACGTCTGGTGGCCAGTTGTCCGCCGGCCAGGCGGGCGCCGCCGGGGGCATGCATGGATTGGTCGAAGCGATTACCCAGTTGCGCGCGCAAGCCGGCGCACGGCAGGTGGCTGGCGCGCGCCTTGCAGCCGTGAGCGGCTATGGCATGGTCGAATATCGCTACGGCATGTGCGCGAACGCTGTGGTACTCGAGCGGGTGGAAGCAAGATGAACCTTATCGTTTTTCATTGCCGGCAATGCGACGCGGTGCTGTTTCCCGCGCGCTATCTCTGTCCGCACTGCGGCGCGTCGGACTGGGAAGAGCAGGTCGCGGAAGGCGGCACGATCGAGGAAATAACGGTTGTGCGCCATCGCATCGGCGCGCAGCGCGGTGAAGACGTGCACCTGGCCACGGTCAGGTCGACGGCCGGGCCGGTGGTGATTGCCCGTCTCGATGAAGCCATGCGCCCCTGCGCCATGGTCCGGCTGGAACTGGACGACGCGATGCGCGTTCTCGGACATGCCGAATCAGCGCATTGACGCACAGCATGGCTAGCTGTCTACGCTCCCGTGATGCACCGCCAGCCAAACCGTCGGCCCCGCCGCATCGGTCCGTGCCACGCGATGCCGGTAATGCGCGGGCAGGTGCAGCCAGTCGCCGGGCTGCATCGTATGCAGCCCTGGCTGGCCTTCCAGTTCCAGCGCGGCGCTGCCGCTGACCAGCAGCACCCACTCATCGTCGGCACTGTCGTACCAAAACCCCTCAGGGCTGCTCTGCCCGTTGGAGACGATGCGCTCGATCTTCAGGCCGGGGCGCGCCAGCAGGGGCTGGAAGATCTCCTCTGCCGCATTTACCGGCACATCTGCCAGCAGGTTTCCATGCTCAGGCTTCATCCGTGCCTCCCGAAGGTCGTGGTGCCGGGACCTTAGTTACCCGGCCCCGGCGCCAGCACGTCGCGCGCGCCGTTGCGTCCCATCGGCGACACCAGCCCCGCGACTTCCATCTGCTCGATCAATCGCGCGGCGCGGTTGTAGCCGATGCGCAGCTGGCGCTGCACCGCCGAGATCGAAGCGCGGCGGCTGGTCAGCACGAAGCTGGCAGCCTCGTCGTAGAGCGGATCGGCCTCGCCATCGCCGCCGCCGTCGCCAAACAGGTCGGTGCCGCTGGCTTCGGCGGGATCGCCGGCGAGGATGGCTTCATCGTAGTCCGGCTCACCGAACTGCTTCCAGTGCTCGACCACGCGGTGCACTTCGTCGTCGGCGACAAAGGCCCCATGCACGCGCTGCGGATAGCCGGTACCGGGCGGCAGGAACAGCATGTCGCCCTGGCCGAGCAGGCTCTCCGCGCCCATCTGGTCGAGGATGGTGCGCGAATCGATCTTGGACGACACCTGGAACGCCACCCGCGTCGGGATATTGGCCTTGATCAGGCCGGTGATCACGTCCACCGACGGGCGCTGCGTGGCCAGGATCAGGTGGATCCCGGCGGCGCGCGCCTTCTGCGCCAGGCGTGCGATCAGTTCTTCGATCTTCTTGCCGGCGACCATCATCAGGTCGGCCAGCTCGTCGATCACCACCACGATCATCGGCAGCCGCGACAGTGGCTCTGGCGCGTCCGGGGTCAGCGAGAACGGATTCGGCACCTTCTGCCCCGCAGCCTCGGCGGCGCGGATCTTCTGGTTGTAGCCGGCAAGGTTGCGCACACCCAGCGCGGACATCAGCTTGTAGCGCTTCTCCATCTCGCCGACGCACCAGTTGAGCGCGTGCGCCGCCTGCTTCATGTCGGTGACCACTGGCGCCAGCAGGTGGGGGATGCCTTCGTAGACCGACAGCTCCAGCATCTTGGGGTCGATCATGATCAGGCGCACGTCTTCCGGCGTGGCCTTGTACAGCATCGACAGGATCATGGCATTGACCGCCACCGACTTGCCCGAGCCGGTGGTGCCGGCCACCAGCAGGTGCGGCGCGCGCGCCAGGTCGGTGACGACCGGGTTGCCGGTGATGTCCTTGCCCATCGCCAGCACTAGCCGCGAATGGTGCGCCTGGAACGAGGCCGCGTTGACGATCTCGGACAGGCGGATCATCTGCCGGCGCGCATTGGGCAACTCCAGCCCCATGCAGGTCTTGCCGGGGATGGTCTCGACTACGCGGATCGACGTCACGCCCAGCGCGCGCGCCAGGTCCTTCATCAGCCCGACCACCTGTGCGCCGCGCACGCCCATGGCGGGCTCGACCTCGAAGCGCGTGATCACGGGACCGGCGCCAGCGCCGACCACGGCGACCGGCACCTTGAACTCGGCCAGGCGCTGGGCGATCAGCTCGCCGGTTTCGCGCAGGCGTTCTTCTGAAACCTGCTCGGCGCTGTCGACTTCGCTTTCGAGCAGATCGGCCGGCGGCAGGCGGTAGTCGACGATCGGACGCGGTGCCGGTGGTGCCGGCGGTACAGGGGCCGGCGCGGGAACTGCCGCGGGCTGGACGGCTGCCAGCGGCACGGTGCGCCCGACTACGGCGGGCAGAACGATGCGGGGCTTGGCTGCCGGGGCTGGCGGCGGGAGGTTGGCCGGGGGTTCGATGTCTTCGACTGTTTCGACTGTTTCGACTGTTTCGACTGTTTCGACCGTTTCGACGGCTTCCACGGCTTCCACGGCTTCCACGGCTTCCACGGCTTCCACGGCTTCCACGGCTTCCAAGCTTACTTCGGCAGCTTCCGCTGTCTCGACGGCTTCGAGGGATTCGTCGGATTCAGCAGCTTCGACAGGAGCGGTGGTTTCGGCGACGACATCGGCGTCCTCTCCGACCAGTCCGTTGGCATCCATCAGCGCTTCGGCGTCGCTGTCGGACGCTGCCGGCTCCTCGACGGGCTCCGGCGCACTCCCCTCCTCCGCCATCGCCGTGGTGGCCACGGCTTGCGCAACGGCCTCGGCGCCGGTGATTTCAGGCTCGGCCTCGGGGGCTTCGGCGAGATCGTCCGCAATGGTGGCTGAGTCGGCCTGGACTGCCTCCAGCTGGACGTCAGCTTCGGCTTCGGCTTCGGCTTCGGCTTCGGCTTCGGCTTCGGCTTCGGCTTCGGCTTCGGCTTCGGCTTCGGCTTCGGCTTCGGCTTCGGCTTCGGCTTGCAGGGCGATGCTGTCGGGCGCGGGCAGTTCCGCATCGGTGGGGATATCCGCCGCGGGCTCCGTAGCAGCGGCACTCAGCAGCTCCGGCTCGGGCGCAGCTTCAGGCGCCGGGGCGGATTGGGGCAACTGCGCCTTGCGCGACAGCGCCTGCAGTTCGGCCAGCAGGTCCAGTGCTTCCTGGCGGATGGCGGCCAGCGTGGCTTCGTCGGCCTCTTCAACGGAGGCTTCCGGCGCAACGTCCACCGCGTCCACCGCTTCCACCGCCTCTACGGCGGGTTCGGGCTGGGACGGTGCGATATCAACCACGGCAGCCTCTGCCTGCGCTGTAGCCAGGACGTCGGCTGCAGCAACTGACTGTGCCTGCACGGCAGCCGGTTCAGACACGGCAACAGTGGCGTCAGCCGCTGCAGGCGCGACGGTCGCCGCCGCGGTGGGCGCGGATGCGGCAGCCGTTGCGACCGCGGCGGAGGTTACGGCTGTGGTTGCACCTGCGGTAGCAGGAGCGGAGGCCACCTTAGCGGCCTTGCCGGCAGCCTCCGGCAGCGTCGTGATCGACGACCGCACCAGCGGCTGCGGCTGGCGGAACGGGCTGCTGACGACAGTGGCGCGCAGCGGTTGCGCGGGCCGCGGCGAGGCTGCCGGGGCAGGCGCCGGTGCCGTGGTGGTGACGGGCTTGCGCGCCGCAGCAGGCGGCGCCGGACGGGGCGCCGGTGCGGCCTGCGTGGCGCCGTGGCCCGCCGCGGCAGCGGCAGCGGCATTGCGGGCCGGCCTGGCCGCGCCCGGGGCATCCGCGGCGGCATGCAGCCAGATTTCGCCCGGCTGAGGTGGCGACTCACGCGTGCGGCGCGGCGGCTGCCACGCGGGCTGCCGGCGTGCGGACACGGCTTCAAAGCTGCGGTGGCGCGGGGCCGGTGCGCTCCATCCGGCGTTGCCGGCGGACGTGGTGTCCCAGCGCTCCGCCTCGCGCAACGGTTGCGTAGCGGCAAAGGTCACCGGCGCTTCTTCCGGCGCGGCCTCGGCGGCCGCGGCGCGGCGCGGCTTGCGCGAGAACAGGCTGCGCCAGGTCTCGCCGAATACCATCGGCGCCGCCAGCGCCAGCACGCCGAGCATCAGCAGCAGCGCACCGGTCCAGCCGAACAGGTTGCCCATCATGCCGGCCAGCGCGCGGCCGGCCGAACCGCCGGCGCTCGATTCCGGATCGCCGCCGGTGAGTGCTTCCAGGCAGGCGCTGGCGCACAGCACGGCCAGCGTGCCCAGCCACACGCGCAGCGAGCCCGGCCCTGCGAGCCGGCGCTCGCCGGCAAGCCAGCGCGAGACCAGCCGCCAGACCAGCGGCACCACCCAGAAAGTCGAAAATCCGAACCAGCCCAAACCCATTATCGACATGCCATCTTCAAAACTACGGGCAGCGATTGTAGCGGTTATGACAGGCGGCGATTGAGTCGGAAAGCGCAAATATTCGTAACGCTGCGCGTTCTGTGCGCATTTTCCACAAGCGAGCATGGCAAATTTTGCGCCAGCCGACGCGTCGCCCGGCCTCGCCGCGCTACCATGGAGCCAACCCTCCATCGCATCGCAGTCGTACCGGTACGCCTGCCCCACTGCCCTCCCCCATGCCGATCCGCTACGCCAGGCTGCGCGTCCTCGTCGTTGAAGACCATCCATTCCAGCGGGTCGCGGCTGAAGGGCTGCTGCACCATCTGGGCGTGCAGGCGGTGGTGTGCGCGGAAAACGGCACGCAGGCGGCCGAGATCCTGGGCCGCGAGCCCTTCGACGTGGTGATCTGCGATATCGAGATGCCTGGCGGCAACGGCCCCGAGCTGATCGCCGAGCTGCACCGGCGCGGCCCGGGCGCCTTTGCCGGGACGCCTCCGGTGTGGGTGTGGGTCACGGCGCTGGCCGAGGACATCCTGGAATCGAACCGCGGGCTCGCGCACGACGCCGGTATCGCGCGTGTGCATGCGCTGCGCAAGCCGCTGTCGCGCGACGCGGTGGAAGCGATCCTGGCCGATGCACTGGTGCGCGACGAGCCCGCCGGCGACGCGGCCGAACCCGCCTGGTCGCCCGACGACGCGGAACTGCTCGCCGCCACGCAGTCAGGCGCGGACCTGCTGGTCATGCTGCAGTCCCAGCATGACATCGCCAGCGGCCGCCTGGCCGGCGCCGAGGCGCTGGTGCGCTGGTGCCATCCCCGGCACGGGCTGGTACAGCCGGAGCTGTTCATTCCGCGCCTGGAAGCGCTGGATGCGGCCGACCCGGTGTTCTTCTTCGTGACCCAGCAATGCCTGCAGGCGCAGCAGCGCCTGCGCGCGGCAGGTATCGACATCCCGCTGGGCATCAATGCCTCGGCGCAAACCCTGTGCCGCCCCGGCGCGCTGGAGCAGTTCGACGCGCTGGTGGGCGCCAGCGGCGTGCCGCCGCAGGCGCTGACGGTGGAGCTGACTGAAGGCTTCCCGGTGCGCGACACGCTGGCGCTGTCGGTGACCCTGAACCGCATGCGGCTGATGGGCTACGGCGTGGCGATCGACGATTTCGGCGTGGGCATCGCCACGCTCAAGCTGCTGGCAGACCTGCCCTTTACGCAGCTCAAGCTGGACCGTTCCTTCGTGGTTGAGGTCGACCAGCACGGCCAGCGCGCCGCCATCTGCCGCAACATGATCGGCATGGCGCGGGACCTGGGGCTGGAGTGCGTGGCCGAAGGCGTCGAGACCGACGCGCAGCGCGCCGCGCTGCTGGCGCTGCGCTGCCCGCTGGGCCAGGGCTACCTGTGGTCGGCGCCCAGGCCGGTGGAGGCCTTCATCGCGGACGCCATCGGCCGCGCCGCGCCGCCGGCCTAGGCTGGCGCAAGCGCGCCGCTACTGGCCGGCGCGGAACGGGTACCTGGCGAAAATCTGCGCCACCACCTTGTCGATATGCTGCTGGGCGTTGGCCTGGTCGCGCGCATCCACGCTGCCCACCGCCACGCCTTCCCATACCAGCTTCTTTTCCTTGCGGTCGACCAGGTCGATGTTGAGCGTGCCTTCGGTGTAGGTGTAGACGTCGTTGTAGAAGCCATAGCCGGGCCACGGCGCGTACAGGCCGCCGCGATAGCCGTAGTACCCCATCATCGGGGCCGGCGCCGGGCTGATCTGCACCTTCTCCTGCAGCTGCGCGTTGAAGTTGACCAGCAGGTCGGGCGACTGCGGCGCGTAGCGGTAGCCGCGTGCGCCCATCTCACGCTGCACGGCGGTCTTCAGGTACTGGGTAGTCAGGCTTTCGTAGCCCTGCCGGTCGGTGCCGGGATGCTCGACAAAGCCGAAGCTGCGGTAGGCGCTGAAGTTGGTGGTGCGGCTGTAGTCGGTCTTGATATCGGGCCCGCTGGCACAGCCCGCCATGGTCAGTACCGCCACGGCCAGCGCGGGGCACAACAGCCGGAAGGATTTCACGATACACCTCCGTGAGGCCGCACCCGCGCGTGGGCGCAGCCCTTGCAGTCTGCCATCTTCAGTCCGTCTTCGCCAGCGGCGCCGGGACGCGCCGCGGCGCCGTGGACGCCGGCAAGCCGGCGGACTAGTTCAGCTTGCCGTTGAGACCGCCCACGCTGAGCCGGCCGGCGCCCAGCAGTGCCACCGCCAGCGCCGCGCCCAGGTACATGCCCTGCAGCTCCAGCGCCCAGCCGCCGGTATCGGACAGCATGCCAAATTGCTTGCTGTGGACCAGCCCCAGCGCGAACAGCATGTTGATGGCGATGATCACCGCCGCCAGCCGGCTCCACAACCCGATGATCAGCAGGATCGGCGCCACCACTTCCCCGATATAGACACCATAGGCGACCCATTGCGGCAGCCCGGCGTCCGCGACCACCTTCGCGATGAAGCCGATGCCGGACGCGCCGGTCAGCTTGGCGATCCCGTGCATCAGGATCAGCACGCCAAGCACGATGCGCAGCAGCGCCTTGCCCACATCCTCTGCCCCCTGAGAGCCGTTCATGGCCATTCTCCTTGCCGAGTTATATGCCGAAATCCGGCGGGACAGGCCCGGGCCGGTGCTGGCCGCAGCCATGCGCCTTTACCCTCACGCGCAGCGTCCGCCCATGTACCTTAGTGCGAGCCGGCGTGAAGGTAAAGCCGCAGGGAGAAGGCGAGCGCGTCCGTGCATGCGGCGAGGGCACCACCTTGCCGATGCCGCCACGCCGCGCGCCGCGCTACACCACCCGGTGCATCGCCGGCTGCCGCGGCTCGTGCATGCCGACCTTTTGCGCGCACTCGGGCAGGACCTCGCCGAGGAAATCGAGGAAGCGGCGGGTGGCCGGCGTCACGCCCTTGCGCGACGGGAACACCGCGTGCAGCGTGCCGACCGGCATCTCGTATTGCGGCAGCACCAGCTCCAGCTCGCCGTTTTCCAGCGCCTCGCGGCAATACATGCGCGGCAGCATCGCCACGCCCACGCCGGCGATCGCCGCCTCGCGCAGCAGCGCGAATTCATCGGTGACCAGCCGCGGGTCGTAGGCGATCTGGACCGATTCGCCGGCCTTGCTGCGCAGGGTCCAGACATGCTTGCCGTCATGCGGCTTCTGCGCCACGCCCGGCATGCCGTCCAGCGCCTGCGCGGTGCGTGGCCGGCCGATGCTGTCGAGCAGCGCGGGGCTGGCCACCAACATCACCTGGCTTTCACCGAAGGTGCGCACCACCAGGCTGGAGTCTTCCATCACGTCGCGCACGCGCAGCGCCAGGTCGAAACCCTCGCCAATCACGTCCACGCGCCGGTTGGTCGCTTCCAGCTCGATCCGCACCGCTGGATTGGCGCGCATGAAATGGCCGATCGCCGGCGCCAGCAGATTCTGGGCGACGCCAACCGGGCAGCTCACGCGCAGGTCGCCGCCGGGCTGCTCGCGCGCCTGCTCGATGACTTCGCGCGCGGCCTCGGCCTCGTGAAGCATGGCGCGGCAGCGTTCGTAGTAAGCCTCACCAAGTGGCGTCACGCGCACCTGGCGCGTGGTCCGGCGCAGCAGTTGCACGCCGAGGTCGCGCTCGAGCTGGGCGATGCGCCGGCTCAGCCGCGACTTGGGCACGCCGGTGGCGCGGCTGGCGGCGGAAAAACTGCCGTGTTCGACCACCTGGGCGAACAGGGAGAGGTCATTGAGGTCTTGCATGGAAAGGCTCCGGGGTCACAGCCCACGCCCTGGCTGGCCTGCAGCCTGGCCGGAATGGCCGCCAGATTGGCGTTGCATCGATAGAACAATCCTTTGCATTTTGCCTCACTACCGATACCAATGGGCAGCCAGTATCTTTCTTCCATCGCAACCGCACCTTGTGGAGAAAGACATGAACATCCTGCAGATCGATTCCAGCGTCCTTGGCGACAACTCCGTTTCGCGCAGCCTGACCGCCAGCGTGGTGGCCGACCTGGTCGCCGCCAACCCGGGCGCCGCCGTGACCGTGCGCGACCTGGACCAGGACGCGCCGGCCCACCTGTCGGGCAACCTGCTGCCCGTGCTGGGCGGCCCCAAGGACGGCCTGAACGCCGTGCAGGAAGCCGAGCTGCAGCGCACCGAGCAGTGGCTGGCCGAGTTCCTCGCCGCCGACGTGCTGGTGGTGGGCGTGCCGCAATACAACTTCAGCATCCCCAGCCAGCTCAAGGCGTGGATCGACCGCATCGCGCAGGCCGGCCGCACCTTCAAGTACACCGAGAACGGCCCGGTGGGCCTGGCCGGCGGCAAGCGCGTGATCGTGGTGTCGTCGCGCGGCGGCGTGCGCCAGGATGCCAATGAGCTGGACCTGCACGAGAAGACCGTCGACGTGGTGTTCCGCTTCCTCGGCATCACCGACATCACCTATGTGCGCGCCCACGGCCTGGCCATGGGTCCGCAATTCCGCGAAGCCGGCCTGGCCAGCGCCCGCACCGAGATCGCGGCGCTGAACGACGCCAGCCGCCTGGCTGCCGCCTGAGCGGGTTGACGGGCTGCCCCGCGAGCGGCCGGCGCTGTAGGACGGCGCCGGCTCGCCCCGGGGACAGATCAGGTCTATGATGGATCGGGGCGCTACGGCGCCCCGCGTGCCATTGGCGGCGCGCTGGCGCAGGGCGCATGCCCGGGCCGGCAAGCCGCCTGCAGTCATCGACCGATCCACCCCGGGAGCCCGCATGACTTCAGCCCTGTTGCCCGCCACCGCCCTCCATCCGCCGCACGAACCCGCCCTGCTTTCGCAATATCGCCACGTACGCGCCGCCACCGAAACCATGGTGGCCGACCTGTCCGATGCGGATGCCACCGTGCAGTCCATGGACGACGCCAGCCCGGCAAAATGGCACCTGGCGCACACCACCTGGTTCTTCGAGGAATTCGTGCTGGCCGCGCGCATCCCCGATTACGAGCCGGTGGACCCGGACTACCGCTACCTGTTCAACTCCTACTACGAGTCCGTCGGCCCGCGCCACCCGCGCCCGCAGCGCGGGCTGCTCAGCCGCCCCTCGCTGGACGAGGTGCTGGCCTACCGCGAGGGCGTGGACGATTCGATGATGTCGTTGCTGGGCAAGGCCCAGACCGTCGACGAAGCCGCGCTGATCATGCTCGGCCTGCAACACGAACAGCAGCACCAGGAATTGCTGCTGACCGACGTCCTGCACCTGTTCGCGCAGAACCCGCTGCGCCCCGCCTTCGCGCCGGAACTGACCGCGCCTGTGATCGCCGACCCGCGGCCGGCGCCGGACTGGATCGGCTTCGACGGCGGCGTGGTCGAGATCGGCCATGGCGGCGAGGACTTTGCCTTCGACTGCGAAGGTCCGCGCCACAAGGTCTACCTGCAGCCGTTCCTGCTGTGCTCGCACCCGGTCAGCAACCGGCAATGGTTCGAGTTTATCGAGGACGGCGGCTACCAGACCGCCGGACTGTGGCTGTCCGATGGCTGGACCTGGGTGTGCGAGCAAGGCATCCAGGCCCCGCTCTACTGGGAAGCGCGTGAAGGCACCTGGTGGCAGATGACGCTGCGCGGCATGCATCCGGTCGACCCGGACAGCCCGGTCACCCATGTCAGCTTCTATGAGGCGGAGGCCTTTGCCCGCTGGGCCGAGCGCCGCTTGCCGACCGAGGCGGAATGGGAGCACGCGGCGCGCAGCCTGCCAGCGACGGGGAATTTTGTCGAGGGCCGCGCGCTGCGGCCGCTGCCGGACCGGCAGAGCACCTCGGGCGTGCTGCGCCAGATGTTCGGCGATGTGTGGGAATGGACCGGCAGCGCGTTCCTGCCGTATCCGGGCTTCCGCCCGAGGGCCGGCGCGGTGGGCGAGTACAACGGCAAGTTCATGAGCGGCCAGATGGTGCTGCGCGGCGGGTCGTGCGTCACGCCCGAATCGCATATCCGGGCGACGTACCGCAACTTCTTCTATCCGCACCAGCGCTGGCAGTTCACCGGGGTGCGGCTGGCGGATGATGTCTAGGCCGGCGCCAGCCAGCGCCACGCCAGCCAGGCCAGCAACACCCACACCAGCACGATGACCACGGCGGCCGCGCGATTGCGCGGCCGTTTTGCATGCGTGGCCTGCCACGCCTGAGCCCGGCCGCGGCATTCATCCTTCACAGCCACCGGAATCATCCGCAGCGTCAGCCAGATGCCCAGCGGCACCAGCAGCACGTCATCGACATAGCCCAGCACCGGGATGAAATCGGGGATCAGGTCGATCGGGCTGAAGGCATAGGCCACCACCAGCGCGGCCAGCAGCCGCGCGCTCCACGGCGTGCCGGGGTGGCGGCTGCAGAACCACAGCGTCAGCAGGCTCGCCTTGAGCCCGCGCGCCCACTGGCGCAGGCGTGCGCCGACGGCCATCGCCGGCATGAGCGCTTACCAGCCCTTGGTCTTGGGCTGCTGCGCCGCAGGCTGCTGCGCCGCGGGCCGCTGCCCGCCCGGCTCGCCGGTGGGCGCCTTCAGCGGCGGCGCCGCCACGATCGGCGTCTGCGGGTACAGCTTCTGCCAGCGCGCCTTCAGGCCCTTGGCGATCTCGGCCTGGTTGTAGCGCTCGGCAAAGTCGATCACGGTCATGCCCTGCTGGTTCTTCAGGCGCATGTCGGCGCCCTCGTCCAGCAGCAGCTTGACGGTCTCGATATGGCCGCCGCGCGCGGCCATCATCAGCGGCGTGGTGCCGTTGGGGCTTTCGGCGTCGATATAGGCGGCCTGGTCGACCAGGTACTTGACCACATTGTTGTGGCCGTTGGTGGCCGCGTAGTGCAGCGGCGTCCAGCCGGTCTTGTTAACCTCAGCCTCCATCTCGTCGACCATCAGCTTGACCATGTCGAGCTGGCCCTGCAGCGCGGCCATCATCAGCGGCGTCTCGCCGGCCGGGTTGGCCTTGTCGAAGTCGATGTCCTTGGCACGGATCAGCGCCGTGGCCGCCTTCAGCGATTTCTCGCGCAGCGCCAGCACCAGCGCCGGGTTGCCGCGGCTGTCCACCACGTTGGGATCGACGCCCTTGGCCAGCAGCTTCTTGACGGTGTTGGCGTCGTCGAATTCGACGGCCTTGCGCATGTCGTCGGCGGGCGCGGCCTGCGCCAGCGTGGCGGCGGCCAGCGCCAGCGCGCCGGCAGCACGGCGGACAAACTTCATGTCAAACATGAGAATTCCTGTCGATATGCTTGAAAAGATTAAAGAAATTTTCCGTGGTCTGTTCAGCCACCTGTTCCACGGGAATGCCCCGCAACTGGGCGATAAACTCGCCCACATGGCGCACCCAGGCCGGCTCATTGGTCTTGCCGCGGTATGGCACCGGCGCCAGGTAGGGCGAATCGGTCTCGATCAGCATGCGCTCCAGCGGCACCTTGCGCGCAGTTTCCTGCAGGTCGGCCGCGCTCTTGAAGGTGACGATGCCGGAGAACGAGATATGGAAGCCCTCGTCCAGCGCCTGGCTTGCGACGTCCCAGGTTTCGGTAAAGCAGTGCATCACGCCACCGGCTTCGCGCGCGTTCTCTTCGCGCATCAGGCGCAGCGTGTCGTCGGCAGAGGAACGGGTATGGATGATCAGCGGCTTGCCGGTCTGCTTCGCCGCGCGGATATGGGTGCGGAAGCGCTCGCGCTGCCATTCCATCTCGGCGATGCTGCGGCCGTTCAGGCGGTAGTAGTCCAGCCCGGTCTCGCCGGTGCCGACCACGCGCGGGTGGGCGGACAGTTCCACCAGGCGCTCAACCGTCGGGTCCTCGCCTTCCTCATAGTCCGGGTGGACACCGACCGACGCGTACAGGTTGGGGTGCTGCTCGGCCAGCGCCAGCACGCGCGGGAAGTCTTCCAGCGTGACCGAGATGCACAGCGCATGCGTGACCTGGTTGGCGCGCATGTTCTCCAGCAGTTCGGGCAGCCGCGCGGCCAGCTCCGGGAAATCGATATGGCAATGGGAATCGACAAACATGGGGAAATCTCTTATGCGGGGGCGCAGGCCGGGTCAGGCCTGCTGGCTGCCGTCCACGCGGCGGCCGAGGATGATCAGGTCGCGCTCGACGCCGTCGAGCACGGCCACGCGCGGCAGGTCGCCCCAGCGCGTGAAGCCCATCGCCTGGAACAAGCCCAGGCTGGGCGCATTGTGGCCGAAGATAAAGCCGAGCAGCGTGTTGACGCCGACCCGGGGCGCATGGTCGATGGCCTGCAGCAGCAGGTAGCGGCCCAGCCCCTGGCCGCGGCGCTGCGCGTCCAGGTAGATCGACACCTCGGCGGTGCCGCCATAGGCGGGCCGGCCATAGAAGTCAGAAAAGCTCATCCAGCCGGCCATCTGGCCGTCGGCGTCCTCGCAAACCCACAGCGGCCGGCGCCCGGGCTGGTGCGCATCGAACCAGGCCTGGCGCGAGGCCACGGTGACCGGCTCGGTATCGGCGGTAACCATGCGCGACGGCACGGTGCTGTTGTAGATGGCGACGATGCCCGGCAGGTCGCGGGGCTCGGCAATGCGCAGGGAAAATCCGGAAGAATTCATTGAAAATCAAAAAGTTGCGACAACAACTTCGCAACGTTCATAAGGTTTGCGTGGGGCGCCCGGACTCCAGCGTCTTGCCCAGGATCTCCTCCACCGCGCGGCGCAGGTTGCGCCCGTTGTCGTCGTCGGGGAAATGCACGCCGACGCCTGGGGTCTTCATGGGCGTGCCCGCCGGGGTGATCCAGGCCACCTGGCCCGCGATCTGGTACTTCTGCGGCCGGTCCAGCAGGGACAGCACCAGGAACACCTGCTCGCCCAGCCGGAACGGCCGGTTCGACGGCACGAAGATGCCGCCGCGCAGCAGGAACGGCATATAGGCCGCATACAGTCCGGCCTGGTCCTTGATCGACAGGGACAGGACATTGGGGCGCGATGCCGCCCCGCTCCCCGTGGGCGCCTCCGGCGATGCGCCGGTAACTGCTGCGTTCATGGTTGACCCCCTCAATGACTTTCGGTGCAGCTTGTTGTTATGTTCTGAAACCGTACTGGCTACCGGAACAGCTGCCGGTATTCCAGGAATACCGCTTCCATCACCAGCCGTGCCGCCAGCGGATGGTTCTCGCTGCGGCGATGCGCGGTCAGCCGCGTCGCATAGGCCTGCAGCCGGTACGCGTCGGTGGCCCCGGCGCAGCGCGCCAGCGCGGCACGCTCCTTCGGGAAATACCGCGGCGCGGTGCCGTCGCCGCCATCCAGGCGCAGCTTCAGCAGATCGTACGTCCAGCGCTGCAGGATGCCAAGCACGGCGGGCACGGGCAGCTTCTGCAGTTGCTCGGCCGCCGCGGAGGCGTCGAAGGCCGCGCCCGCGCCCAACTGGCCGACCAGCCAGCGCTGCAGCGGCTGCTCCTCGGCCTCGGCCGCGTGCAGCGCCGTCAGCGGCGAGCCGCCGGCCTGCGCCAGCTGTGCCTCGGCGTCCGCCACGCCCTGCCCGCGCAGCCACGCCAGCGCGGCTTCCGGGGTCGGGCGCTGGGCCGAGAACTGGCGGCAGCGCGACAGGATGGTCGGCAGGATGCGGTCGAGCCGGTCGGTCACCAGCAGGAACACGGTGGACGGCGGCGGCTCTTCCAGCGTCTTGAGCAGCGCGTTGGCGCCCTCGGCCAGCAGCGCATCGAGCGGGTACACCACCACCACGCGCAGCCCGGCGCGGTGCGTGCCCACGCCCACGGCCTCGATCAGCGCGCGCACCTGCTCCATGCGGATGATCTTGCTCGGCGCCTTCTTCTTGCCGCCCTCGTCGGTCTCGGGCTCGGCCGAAGCGTCCAGCGCCTCGGGCCGCACCACGGTGAAATCCGGGTGGTTGCCCTGGCTGAACCAGTGGCACGCGGCGCACTGGCCGCAGGGCTGGCCATCGGGCAGCGCCGCCTCGCACAGCAGGCCTTGCGCGAAATGCAGCGCCAGGTCGCGCTTGCCGATGCCTTGCTGGCCATGGATCAGCAAGGCATGCGGCAGCCGTTCGCGCAGCGCGCGGAGCCTTTGCCAGTCTTCCTTCTGCCAGGGATAGAGCATGCGAATCAGTTGGTTAGCAGCAAAATTTAAGGCTTTACCTGAGATAAAGGACGGATTGCGGATCCGCGCTCCTCATCACGGCAGATTGATATCGGCGCAAAAATCAAAGGGATGCAATGATGCTTTCAAGCTCTTCGCGAATCTGCTCGATGCTGCGGGTGGCGTCGATCACGCGAAAACGCTGCGGCGACTGCGCTGCCCGACGCAGATACTCGTCGCGGGTGCGCTGGAAGAAGGCACGCGATTCGGCCTCGAACTTGTCCGGCGAACGCGCCCCGGCCAGCCGCTCGCTGGCGGTTTCCAGCGGCACGTCGAACAGCAGCGTCAGGTCCGGCTGCAGTCCGTCCTGCACCCAGTCCTCCAGCACTTCCAGCCGGGAGGTGGCCAGGCCCCTGCCCCCGCCCTGATAGGCGAAGGTGGCATCGGTAAAGCGGTCGGAGATCACCCAGTCGCCCCGCTCCAGCGCGGGCGCGATGACCTCGGCGATATGCTCACGCCGGGCGGCGAACATCAGCAGCGCCTCGGTTTCCAGGTGCATCTTGCGATGGAGCAGAATCTGCCGCAGGTCCTCGCCCAGCGGCGTGCCGCCCGGCTCGCGGGTGGTGACCACGGCGGGGACGCCGCTGCGCGCGCGCAGGCGATCGGCCACCCAGTCGATATGGGTGCTCTTGCCGGCGCCGTCGATGCCTTCGAAAGTGATGAATTTTCCGCGCATGGAATGCCTATTTGCCGCGCTGGAACTTGTCCACCGCGCGGTTGTGTTCGGGAAGCGAGTTGGAGAAATGGCTGCTGCCGTCGCCGCGGGCGACGAAGTACAGCGCGTCGGACGGCGCCGGCGCGGTGGCCGCCGCCAGCGAAGCCAGCCCCGGCAGCGCAATCGGCGTGGGCGGCAGGCCGGTGCGGGTGTACGTATTGTACGGGGTGTCGGCCTGCAGGTCGCGCTTGCGCAGGTCGCCGTCAAAGGCCTCGCCCAGGCCGTAGATCACGGTCGGGTCGGTCTGCAGCATCATGTTTTTCCTGAGCCGGTTGATGAACACGGCGGCGATCATCGGGCGCTCGGACGCCTGGCCGGTTTCCTTCTCGACGATCGATGCCATCACCAGCGCCTCGTACGGGCTCTTGTATGGCAGGTCCGGCGAGCGCGCGTTCCAGGCTTCATTGAGGCGCCGCTGCATGGCGCGGTAGGCGTGCTTGTACAGATCGATATCGCTGCTGCCGCGGGCGAACAGGTAGGTGTCGGGGAAGAACAGCCCCTCGGGCGCGGCCTCGGCCGCGCCGATCGCCTTCATCAGCTCCGCGTCGGACATGCCCTGGGTGTCGTGCCGCAGCGCCGGGCTGGCGTCAACGGCGGCGCGCATCTTGCGGAATTCCCACCCTTCGATCACGGTGACCACATAGTGCGTGACCTCGCCGCGCGCCAGCTTGCCGATGATCGACATTGGCGTGGCGCCGGTCTCAAACTCATAGCCGCCGGCCTTCAGGTCGGGGCCGTGCCCGGTCAGCCGCACCAGCAGCATAAACAGCCGCGGGTCCATGCCGATGCCGCCGCGCTGGATCTGGCGGCCGACGCTGGCGACGCCGGAATTGGGCTTGATCACCACTTCCACCGGCGAGTTTCTGAGAGTCAGCGGGTGATTGGCCCACCACGCGAAGGCGCCGACGGCCGCCAGCGCGAACACCAGGACGGCAAGTCCCAGGCGAAGGAAAAAACGTTTCATGTATCAGAAGTAGGGGCGGCTCACCGAATCCGTCAGAGGGCTTGCGCACCACTGTGCGCCGCCGGCGCCGGCCGAAAATCTCGTAGCCCCATATAATAACCGGCAGCCTCGCACCGACCCTGCGCAGCGGCTCGAACGCCGCCCGGAACCTTGCGGGATCGGTTGCCTTTCCCTCTTCCGTTTTGCCTCGACGATTGCCACGCAATGCCAGTGATGAATGCCCAAGCCCCGGAACTCGCCGCCAGCCATGATGCCCTGCAGGCAGGCGCAATCGTCTGCGCCCCCGCCGGGCTCGGACTGATCCGCGTGGCCGGCGACGATGCCGCCAGCTTCCTGCACACCCAGCTGACCAATGCGGTCGAAGACCTGAAGCCGGGCACCGCGCGCCTGGCCGGGTACTGCTCGCCCAAGGGACGCCTGCTCGCCACCTTCCTGATGTGGCGTGATGCCGAAGGCATCGTGCTGCAGCTTTCGGCCGATATCCAGCCGGCAGTGCAGAAGCGCCTGTCGATGTTCGTGCTGCGCTCCAAGGCCAAGCTCAGCGATATCACACCGGCCAGCGCGATTCTCGGGGTTGCCGGGACCGGCGCCGCCAAGGCGCTGGAAGCCGCTGGCCTGCCTGTGCCCGATACGGCTTTCGCTGCGCTCAGCGCGGATAGCACGAGCGTGATCCGCCTCCCCGATGCCGCCGGCCAGCCGCGCTGGCAAGTCGTGCTGCCTGCCGACAAGGCCGAGGCCGTGCGCGCCGCGCTGACGGCCGCGCTGCAAAGCGCCCCGCCGTCGTTCTGGGACTGGCTCGAAGTGCAGTCCGGCCTGCCCCGCATCGTCGCGGCCACGCAGGAGCAGTTCGTGCCGCAGATGATCAATTACGAACTGGTGGGCGGCGTCAATTTCCGCAAGGGCTGCTACCCCGGCCAGGAAGTGGTGGCGCGCAGCCAGTACCGCGGCACGCTCAAGCGCCGCATGTGGCTGGTGCAGGGCGAAGGCGAGGTGCCGGCGCCCGCGGCCGAGATCTTCCGGCCGGAAGACCCCGGCCAGCCGTGCGGCATGATCGTCAACGCGGCGCCCGCGCCGCAAGGGGGCTGGGCCGGACTGGCCGAGCTGAAGATCGATGCGGCCGTCGGTGCTGCAACTTCGGCGCTGCGCCTGGGCAGCGCCGAAGGCGCCGCGCTGGTGACCGCCGCCTTGCCTTACGAAGTGCCGCTGGGCGAAGCCGCCCAGTCCGCCGGCTGAACCGACAGGACCTGCCATGAGCGACCATCTGTACG
This sequence comes from Ralstonia pickettii, assembly GCA_050987995.1. GTDB lineage: Bacteria > Pseudomonadota > Gammaproteobacteria > Burkholderiales > Burkholderiaceae > Cupriavidus > Cupriavidus pickettii_B. The sequence goes on along the minus strand of CP158803.1, from coordinate 1,654,525 downwards.
TCTATTTCCGCGTGCCCGAGGCCGTCGCCGCCGAGGCGCTGCCGCACTGGCACCGCTGGATGGAGACGGTTGCCGAGGCTACCGGAATTGGTGGTACGCTGATGCGCAGGCCGGAAACCCGCGCCGGCGTGCAGACCTGGATGGAGTGCTACGCCGACGTGCCGCCCGCCTTCGACGCCACGCTGGAAGGACTGTGGCGCCAGAGCGGGCTGGACCAGTGGGTAGACGGCGAGCGGCGGGCCGAACACTTTATCGACCTGGACATGCTGTAGGCGTCCGGGCTGCCGATGATGCGAAGTACGCCCGGGTAGCGCGCAGCAGCGCCCCGGTGGCAAAGGAAGCAAAGCGATGTGTCTGATCCTGGTTGCCTGGCAATCCCACCCGGACTATGCCCTGGTCGTCGCCGGCAACCGCGATGAATTCTATGCCCGCCCCGCGGCGGCCGCGCACTGGTGGCAGGAAGCGCCGCACGTGCTGGCCGGGCGCGACCTGGCGGAAGTCATCGGCGAGCCCGGCACCTGGATGGGCGTCAACGCCGATGGCCGCTTTGCCGCGCTGACCAATTACCGCGCCCCTTCCGAAAAACGCACCGATGCCCGCTCGCGCGGCGAACTGGTGTCCGGCTTCCTGCGCAGCCACGATGCCCCGTTCGACTACCTCGACGGGCTGGCCGGCGAAGACGGCTGCTACAACGGCTTCAACCTGCTGGCCAGCGACCTGCGTGAACTCTGGTGGTACAGCAACCGCTCGGCCTCGCGCCAGCCGCAACGGCTGCGTCCGGGCCTGTATGGCCTGTCCAATGCGCTGCTCGACACGCCCTGGCCCAAGGTGCGCAGCCGCGTGGGCGCGCTGGCCGAGGTGCTGGCGGCCGACAGCGGCCAGGCCAACGCCAGCGCCGAGCCCTATCTGAAGCTGCTGGCCGACGAGCGCCAGGCGGCGGATTTCGAGCTGCCGTCGACGGGCGTCGCGCCGGAATGGGAAAAACTGCTGTCGTCCGCGTTTATCCGCTCACCGATGTACGGCACGCGCGCCAGCACGGTATTGCGCGTGCGCCACGACGGGCGCTTCGACCTGAGCGAGCGCAGCTTCGACGCCGGCGGGCGCGCGGGCGACGTCACCTACCACGGCACGCTGAACCTGTCGCGCGACACCGGCATCGTGCAGGCGCCGCGCTGATCGCCTGGGTGGGCGTCAGCCCGCTAGCCGCTTGCGCATCTCGATATGCGGGATGCCGGCCTCTTCGAATTCCTCCCCGACCTGCGCAAAACCCTCGCGCGCATAGAACGGCGCGGCATGGGTCTGGGCGTTGAGCACCAGTTCCGGGTAGCCGAGCAGTTCCGCTTTCTCCATCAGCGCTTCTAGTACCTGCGCACCGACGCCGGTGCCGCGCGCGGTTTTCAGCACGGCCATGCGGCCGATATGACCGTCGGGCAGCAGCCGCCCGGTGGCGACCGGCGTGCCATCCTCGGCCAGTGCCAGCGCGTGCCAGCTCGGCTCGTCCCACTCATCCCATTCCAGTTCCACCGGCACGCCCTGCTCTTCGACGAAGACGGTGTAGCGGATGGCGCGCGCGCGTTCGCGGGCTTCAGACCAGGGGCAGATCAGAACGGTGACTGGCATGGCGGTGCAATCAGGCTGGTGGGGCTGGGTGAATGGCAGCGCCCGGCACGAAATCCGGGCGGGCGCCCATGATACGCCAGTGCTGCGGGGCGCGCATGCCGCACCAAAGTGGATCAAAGGCGGCATTTTCCGCACCAGACTAGGGTTTGCCCGGGGAGGCATCCCCTTAGCAAATTTGTATGATGACCTTATTACCCAATGACCCGGAGACTTCCGTGTTCCAGAAAGTCCCAGCCCGCGCCCTGACCGACAACGTCGCCGAACAGTTGCTGGACAAGATCCAGAGCGGCGCCTTTGCCCGCGGCGCCAAGCTGCCGACCGAGGCGGTGCTGTCGGAGGAATTCGGTGTCAGCCGCACCGTGGTGCGCGAGGCGATCTCGCGACTGAAGTATGAAGGCGTGGTCGAGTCGCGCCAGGGCAGCGGCGTATTCGTCACGCTGCAGGCCGGCATCCGGCCGCTACGCATCAACTATACCGATACCAGCACGCTGGAATCGGTGCTGCAAATTGTCGAGCTGCGCCGCGCAATCGAGGCCGAGGTGGCCGCGCAGGCCGCCATGCGGCGCACCGATGCGTCGATGGCGGCCATCGACGCCGCGCTGGCCCGCCTCGACGAGGAAGTCGGGCAAGGCGGCGACGGCGTGGCCGAGGACGTGGCCTTCCACCGCGCCATTGCGGGGGCCACCGGCAACCCCTACTTCCTGAAGACGCTGGAATTCCTCAGCCAGTACCTGGAAGCGGCCACGCGCGTGACCCGGACCAACGAGGCGCGCCGCGCCGACTTCTCGCGCCAGGTGCGCGAGGAACACCAGGCCATCGTCGCGGCGATCCGCGCCGGCGATCCGCTGGCCGCGCGCAATGCCGCGCAGAACCATATGTACAACGCCGCACGCCGGCTGGCCCAGCTGGGCGCCGATGAAAACGGCGAAGCCGGCGATGAAGCCGGCGCCCGCGGCGCGTCCAACTGACGCGACCAACACCATCCAACGCATTTCCCGTATCTGATTCAGGAGTCCCCTTATGTCCAGGAATATCGGCGTCATCGGCCTTGGTGCCATGGGCTACGGTGTCGCGCAGTCGCTGCTGCGTGCCGGCTTTAACGTGCATGCCTGCGACCTGCGGCCCGAAGTGCTGCAGCGCTTTGCCGATGCCGGCGGCGTGCCGTGCGCCTCGCCCGCCGAGCTGGGCAGCCGCTGCGACGTGGTGCTGACCCTGGTGGTCAACGCGCAGCAGACCGAGGCCGTACTGTTCGGCGCCAACGGTGCCGCGGCCGCGATGAAGCCGGGCACGCTGGTAATCGCCAGCGCTACCGTGCCGCCGGGCTTTGCGGTGGCGCTGGGCCGCCGCCTGGCCGAACAGGGCCTGCTGATGCTGGACGCGCCGGTCTCCGGCGGCGCCGCCCGCGCCGCCAGCGGCGAAATGACCATGATGACCTCCGGCCCGGCCGAAGCCTACTCGCTGGCCGAGGACGTGCTGGCCGCCATCGCCGGCAAGGTCTACCGCCTGGGCGCCGCGCATGGTGCGGGCTCCAAGGTCAAGATCATCAACCAGCTGCTGGCCGGCGTGCATATCGCCGCAGCCGCCGAGGCGATGGCGCTGGGCCTGCGCGAAGGCGTGGACCCGGATGCGCTCTATGACGTGATCACGCACAGCGCTGGCAACTCGTGGATGTTCGAGAACCGCGTGCCCCATATCCTGAAGGGCGACTACACGCCGCTGTCGGCGGTCGACATCTTCGTCAAGGACCTGGGCATGGTGCTCGACACCGCGCGCAACAGCAAATTCCCGCTGCCGCTGTCGGCCGCCGCGCACCAGATGTTCATGATGGCTTCCACCGCCGGCCACGGCGGCGAGGACGACTCGGCCGTGATCAAGATCTTCCCGGGCATCGAACTGCCGGGCAAGGCCGAGTGAGAGGGGAAGCGACGATGACCGCAGGCACCCTCGCCCATCGCCCGCTGTTGGGCTGCATCGCCGACGATTTCACCGGCGCCACCGACCTCGCCAACACGCTGGTGCGCAACGGCATGCGCACTGTGCAGACCATCGGCCTGCCCGACATGGGCGCGGTGCAGGATATCGGCGAAGCCGACGCGCTGGTGGTGGCACTGAAGTCGCGCACCATCCCGGCCGTGGAGGCCGTGGCCCAGTCGCTGGCCGCGCTGCAGTGGCTGCGTGCGCAGGGCTGCCGCCAGTTCGTGTTCAAGTACTGCTCCACCTTCGATTCGACCGACGCCGGCAATATCGGCCCGGTGGCCGAGGCGCTGCTGGCGGCGCTGGACAGCGACTTCACCATCGCCTGCCCGGCCTTCCCCGAGAACGGCCGCACCATCTTCCGCGGCCACCTGTTCGTGGGCGATGCGCTGCTGAACGAATCGGGCATGGAGCACCATCCGCTGACGCCGATGACCGATGCCAACCTGGTGCGCGTGCTGCAGCGCCAGAGCAAGAACAAGGTCGGCCTGCTGCGCTACGACGCGGTGGCGCGCGGCGCGCAGGCTAGCGCCGACCGCATCGCCGCGCTGCGCACCGACGGCGTGCGCATGGCGATTGCCGATGCGGTGTCCGACGCGGACCTGTTCACGCTGGGCGAGGCCTGCGCCAACCTGCCGCTGATCACCGGCGGCTCCGGCATCGCACTGGGCCTGCCCGAGAATTTCCGACGCGCCGGCCTGCTGCCGCAGCGCGGCGACGCCGACGCAGTCCCGGCCATCGACGGCGCGGGCGTAGTGCTGGCCGGCAGCGCCTCGCGCGCGACCAACGGGCAGGTGGCCCGCTGGCTCGAGCAAGGCCGCCCCGCCCTGCGCATCGACCCGCTCGCGCTGGCGCGCGGCGAGGCCGTGGCCGACGCGGCGCTGGCCTTTGCCGACCGGCATGACGAACCGGTGCTGATCTACGCGACCTCCAGCCCGGATGAGGTCAAGGCCGTGCAGGCCGAGCTGGGCGTGGAGCGCGCCGGTCACCTGGTCGAGCAGTGCCTGGCCACGGTTGCCGCCGGGCTGCTGGCACGTGGCACGCGCCGCTTCGTCGTCGCCGGCGGCGAGACCTCGGGCGCGGTGGTGCAGGCACTGGGCGTGCGCGCACTGCGCATCGGCGCGCAGATCGCGCCGGGCGTGCCGGCCACCGTCACGCTAGGCGCACAGCCGCTGGCGCTGGCGCTCAAGTCGGGCAACTTCGGCGGCCCGGACTTCTTCGACGAAGCCCTGCGCCAGCTCGGAGGACACTGATGAGCACCGAAAGCAAGCTGCGCGAAGAGATCTGCCGCATCGGCGCCAGCCTCTACCAGCGCGGCTACACCGTCGGCTCGGCCGGCAATATCAGCGCGCGGCTCGATGACGGCTGGCTGATCACGCCCACCGACGCCTGCCTGGGCATGCTGGACCCGGCCGCGGTCGCCAAGGTGGCCACCGACGGCAGCTGGGTGTCGGGCGACAAGCCCTCCAAGACGCTCACGCTGCATCGCGCGATCTACGACAACAACCCCGGGGCGCACGCCGTGGTGCATACGCACTCGACGCACCTCGTGGCCCTGACGCTGGCCGGTGCCTGGAAACCGGACGACGTACTGCCGCCGCTCACGCCGTACTACGTGATGAAGGTCGGCCATATCCCGCTGATTCCCTACCATCGACCGGGCGATCCTGCGGTCGCTGCACGCGTGGCCACGCTGGCCGCGCAGGTGCGCGGCGTGCTGCTCGAGCGCCTGGGGCCCGTGGTGTGGGAATCCAGCGTCTCGCGCGCCGCGTTCGCGCTGGAAGAACTGGAGGAGACCGCCAAGCTATGGATGATGATGAAAGACACGCCGGGCTTCACCGCCCGCGCGGCGCTGCCCGACGGCGCACTGGCTGAGCTGCGCGACGCCTTCCAGGCGCGCTGGTAACACCGCCACCCGGCATTCCCCGATAAACGACGGCTTCACCCGGCGCGGTTGCCTTGCGGCCACCGTGCGGGGGACGCGCATGCCTCTCATTCCGCGCGCCGCCGCATTACTAAAATAGACCAGATCCACCACCTACCCCGGAGACCACCGTGAACCCAAACCAACCGGCGGCCAGCGTGCCTGCCTTTGACACCCTGGGCGGCAACGCCCGGCTCGACACCGACGCCCAGATCGAAAAGCGCGCCTACAGCAAAGTGTTCTGGCGCGTCATGCCGTTCCTGATGCTGTGCTACGTGGTCGCCTACCTCGACCGCGTCAACGTCGGCTTCGCCAAGCTGCAGATGGGCCAGGACCTGGCCTTCTCCGAGACCGTGTTCGGCCTCGGCGCCGGCCTGTTCTTTATCGGCTACTTCCTGTTCGAAGTGCCCAGCAACCTGCTGATGCACCGCATCGGCGCGCGTATCTGGATCGCGCGCATCATGATCACATGGGGCATCATCTCGGCGCTGTTCCTGTTCGTGCAGACGCCAACGCAGTTCTACGTGATGCGCTTCCTGCTCGGCCTGGCCGAAGCGGGCTTCTACCCCGGCGTGATCCTGTACCTGACCTACTGGTTCCCGGCCAACCGCCGCGGCAAGATGATCGCGCTGTTCATGTCGGGCATCCCCATTGCCGGCATGTTCGGCAACCCGCTGTCGGGCTGGATCATGGACGCCTTCAATGGCGTGCACGGCATGCGCGGCTGGCAATGGATGTTCCTGCTCGAAGCCCTGCCCGCCCTGCTGATCGGCGTGGTGACCGTCTTCGTGCTGCGCGACGGCATCGACAAGGCGCCGTGGCTCGACGCCGATGAAAAGCGCGTGCTCAAGCGCAATATCGAGGAAGACCAGCGCAGCGCCCACAATGCCGCCACCGCCGCCGGCAAGGCCCACGGCCACTCGCTGGGCGCTGTGTTCTCCGACCGCCGCGTGTGGTGGATGTGCCTGATCTACTTCTGCTTCGTCACCGGCCAGTACGCGCTGACCTTCTGGATGCCCACGCTGGTCAAGGCCAGCGGCGTGAGCGGCAACCTGAACATCGGCCTGCTGTCGGCCATCCCGTTCATCTGCGCGGTAGTCGTGATGAACATCCTCGGCCACAGCGCCGATGCCCGCCGCGAGCGCCGCTGGCACCTGATCGTGCCGGCACTGATGGGTGCCTTGGGCTTTGCCATTGCTGCCTCGTTCACCAACAATACAACGGTGGCCATCGCCGCGCTGTCGCTGGCCGCTGCCGGGGTGCTGACCTGCGCGCCGCTGTTCTGGTCGCTGCCAACCTCGTTCCTCTCCGGCATTGCCGCCGCTTCTGGTATTGCCGTGGTGAATTCGGTCGGCAACCTGGCCGGTTTCGTGTCGCCATACATGGTCGGCGCGCTGAAGGACATGACGCATAGCACGCAGCTGCCCATGTACGTGCTGTCCGCGATCCTGATCGTCGGCGCCGTGCTGGTGTGGCTGACGCCGGCTAAACTGGTCAACCGTTGATCCTGGCTGGCCCGCTTTCGACATAGCCTCGATCGGGCCGGTTCTGTACTACCGCTTTGGAGTTCCCATGCCGCGCTTCGCCGCAAACCTCTCGATGATGTACAACGAGCACGCTTTCCTGGACCGCTTCGCCGCTGCCGCGGCGGACGGCTTCCGGGCGGTGGAGTACCTGTTCCCGTACGAGCACGCCGCCGCCGAGCTGCGCGCGCGCCTGGACGCGAACGGTCTCACCCAGGCGCTGTTCAACGCCCCGCCGGGCGACTGGGCAGCCGGTGAGCGCGGCCTGGCCGCGCTGCCGGGACGCGAGGCTGAGTTCCGCGACGCCGTCGGCCGCGCGCTGGAATATGCCGGCGTGATCGGCAATGACCGCGTGCACGTGATGGCAGGGCTAGTGCCGGCCGACGCCGACCGCGCCCGCCACCGCGCCGCTTACCTGGAAAACGTCGCCTTCGCCGCCAAGGCTGCTGCCGCACAAGGCATCACCATCGTGATCGAGCCGATCAACACACGCGACATGCCGGGCTATTTCCTGAACCGCCAGGATGATGCGCAGGCGATCTGCAAGGAAGTTGGCGCGGCCAACCTGAAGGTGCAGTTCGACTGCTACCACTGCCAGATCGTCGAAGGCGATATCGCGATGAAACTGAAGCGCGACATGCCCGGCATCGGGCATATCCAGATCGCCGGCGTACCAGAGCGCCATGAGCCGGACCTGGGCGAGCTGAACTATCCCTACCTGTTCGAGGTCATCGACTCGCTCGGCTATGACGGCTGGATCGGCTGCGAGTACCGCCCGCGCGCCGGCACGTCCGAAGGCCTGGGCTGGCTCAAGCCGTACCTCGGCCGCTGAGGCTTCACGCAAACCCAAAGAACGAATCTCTCCTGCCATGAACGTACTGATTACCGGCGGCGCCGGCTTCCTCGGCCTGCAACTCGCCCGCCTGCTGCTGCAACGCGGCACCCTGAACCTGGACGGCCAGCCCGTGGCCTTCGAGCGCCTGACGCTGCTGGACGTAGTGGCGCCGCAGGGCCTGGACGATCCGCGCGTGCGCGTGGTGACGGGCGACCTGTCCGACCCGGCCGTGCTGCGCCAGGCCATCGACCAGGACACCGGTGTCGTGTTCCATCTCGCGGCCGTGGTCAGCGGCCAGGCCGAGGCCGACTTCGAGCTGGGCATGCGAGTCAACCTGGACGCCTCGCGCGCGCTGCTCGAAACCTGCCGCGAGCTTGGCCACCAGCCGCGTGTGCTGTTCACCAGCTCGGTCGCGGTCTACGGCGGCAAACTGCCGCCGGTGGTGCAGGACGACACCGCGCTGAATCCGCAATCGTCGTATGGCGTGCAGAAGGCCATCGGCGAACTGCTGCTGACGGACTACAGCCGCCGCGGCTTTGTCGACGGGCGCGTGCTGCGCCTGCCGACCATCAGCGTGCGCCCGGGCAAGCCCAATGCGGCGGCCTCGTCGTTTGCCAGCGGCATCATCCGTGAGCCGCTGTCAGGCGTCGCTGCCAATTGCCCGGTGGCACCGGAAACGCCGCTGTGGCTGCTGTCGCCGCGTGCGGCGGTGGCTGCGCTGGTCAATGGCATCGAACTGGCTGGCGAAAGGCTGGGCAATCGCCGTGTGGTCAACCTGCCGGGGCTGTCCGTGACGGCGGCCGGCATGGTTGATGCGCTGCGCCGCGTGGCAGGCGATGCGGTGGCGGATCGCGTCACGTGGGAGCGTGAGGAACGTGTCGAGAAGATCGTCGGTACGTGGCCGGCGGCGTGGAATGCGGAGCGTGCGCAGTCGCTGGGGTTCCAGAGCGATGCGAGCTTCGATGAGGTGATTCGGGCCTATATGGAGGATGCCGGGCTGAGCAAGTAAGCCAGGCCGGCTTCCTTATTGCGACACGCTGGCAGCTCCCGCAGGCCGGCCCCCTTTCCCGCGCGCGGGAGAGGGGATCGGACAAAGCAGAGGCGCAGACGTCAGTTCCAGATGGGATCCTCTTTCTGTTGCTGTGCCTTGGACTTCGATGTCCAGTACGCACCGATCTGACGTTCGGTGACGTAACCCGACTTCTTGACATCGATCTTGTCAAAGTGCTTGTAAACGACCGGCGCGCCTGCCTGGGCTTCTTCGCGGCTTAGCTTCCCGTCGCTGTTGGCATCGGCAGTCTTGAAACGCTCGGCGATTTTGGCCTTGACTTCGGCAGTAGTCGATGGCGCTGGCGGAATCTGGGTCGATTCTGCGCCTGGTTGGGCTGTTGATTCCGGCTTCTGCTGGGCGCTCGCCCCTGTAAAAGCGAGCGCCATCATCACTGTCAAGCCGACTGCAGGCAGCTTACGCACGATCATTGCCGTCTCCTCATGATTTGTGATTCGACATTGCCTTCTTGCAAAGCATGCTTCGGCAACGAAGATCCTCTGTGAGCACTGGCTCACACCGATTCTAGGCAAGCGATCAGTACTTACCAACATCTTTGTGTCACAGGTCGCGTCAGCTGATGCAGGATGCGGGCAGTAGTTCGCCTCACACCGCCGGCTTCACCACCTCATATCCCTCAATCACCTCCCGCACCGGGCCCGGGATGGCCGCCGATTTCTGCGTAACCGGATCCGCGCACACGTAGACGATCTCCCCGGTAATCAGGTGCTCCTCGCCGCGATACATCTCCACCCGGAACAGCATGCTGGACCGCCCCAGCCGCGCGATGCGCCCGCGGATCTCCAGCACATCGTCAAAACGCGCCGAAGCGTGGTATTCCAGCGTGGACTTGACCACGAAAATATCCACGCCATGCGCGTGCAGCACGTCCTCGGGATAGCGGATCCCCAGCGCGCGCCAGTACTCGGTCACGCAGATATCGCAATACGTCAGGTAGTGCGCGTTGAAGACGATCGATTGCGGATCGACTTCGGCCCAGCGCACGCGCAGCGGCATGCTGTGGCGGAACTCCTCTTTGGCCATTGGCGTGGTCTCCTTGTTTGTTGCTCCTGGCTTGGCAAAGCAATCAGGCCGCCGGCCCCGCCGGCGGGGCCGGCAGGCCGGCGGCCTGGGTGAATGAAAGCGGCGTCAGGCTTATTGCTGCGTCTTGGCCAGCCCCAGCTTCTCGATGATCGCCTTTTCCTTCTTGACGGTCTCGGCGGCGAACTGCACGTATTGCTGGCTGTTCATGTAGTACGGCTCCATGTCGAACTTGGCCAGCGATTCGCGGTAGTTGGGCATTTCCATGGCCTTCTTGAAGGCGTCATGCAGCTTCTGCACGATCTTGGGGTCGGTGCCCTTGGGCGCCACCAGGCCGAACGGCGAGGTCTGCACGATGCCGATGCCCAGTTCCTTCAGCGTCGGCACATTGGGGAAGCGCGCCGAGCGCTTCTCGCCCCAGGTCGACAGCAGGCGCAGCTTGCCCTGCTCCACGTACGGCGCCCACGCCGGCGTGTCGGCCACCGACATCACGTGGCCGCCCAGCAGCGCCTGCATCGACTCCGCATTGCCCTTGTAGGGGATATGCGAGAACTGCACGCCCTGCTTCAGCGCCAGCTCTTCCATGGTCAGGTGCAGCGTCGTCATCGAGCCCGGCGAGCCGTAGGTGAGCTTGCCCGGATTGGCCTTGGCGTAGGCGATGTACTCCTGCATGGTCTTGATCGGCGAATCGGCCGGCACCACCAGGCCGAACGAGTAGCCGGCCAGGTTGATGATGTAGCTCAGGTCCTTGACCGGGTCCCAGTTGATCTTGGTGGTGTACGGCAGGCGGTAGACCGGCATCGCGACCTGCGCCAGCGTGTACCCGTCCGGTGCGGTGGACTGCATCATCTGCGCGGGCAGCACCCCGCCCGCGCCGGGCTTGTTCTCGACGATCACCGGCTGGCCGAGGATCTTGGAGGCGTTCTCGGCCAGCACGCGGAACGGGATATCGGTGGAGCCGCCAGCGGTGTAGCCGATCAACAGGCGGATCGGGCGCTGCGGGAACTTGTCGGCCTGGGCCTGGGCAGGCATGGCGGCAAGGCCCATGGCCGCGGTGGCGGCGACGAGGCCCGCGCGGGCGAGGAAGTGGCGGCGTTGCATGACTATGTCTCCTTGTACTGCAAGTACTGCTGAAAGAGGAAGGTTTTTAGTTTTCGGTGTGGCCGAACGCGGCGCGCAGCGCGGCGACGGCATCGGCATGCGCCTGCGCCACCGCCGGCACGAACCGTCCCAGCTTGAAGAAATCGTGGATCATTCCGGGGTAATCCGCCAGCGTGGCGGCCACGCCAGCGGCGCGCAGCTTGTCGGCGTAGGCGACGCCCTCGTCATGCAGCGGGTCATAGCCCGCCACGGCGATCCAGGCGGGGCACACATCGCGCACATCGGCGCCGGTACCGCCGCCGTCCAGCGGCGCGAAGCGCCAGTCGTCGCGGCTGGCTTCCCCGTCCAGGTACTGGGAAAAGAACCAGCGGATCATCTCGGCGGTCAGCAGGTAGCCCTCGGCCAGCGCGCGGTGCGACGGCGTGTCCTGGCGCGCGCAGGTGCCCGGATAGACCAGCAGCTGCAGCACCGGCGCCAGGCCCGTGTTGCGCGCCTCGACCGCGCAGGCCGCGGCCAGCGTGCCGCCGGCGCTGTCGCCACCGAGTGCGATGCGGGCCGGGTCGGCGCCCAGCCGACCCGCCTCCTCGAAGATCCAGTGCAGCACGTCAAAGGCATCGTTGGCCGCGGTCGGGAAGCGCCATTGCGGCCCGAGCCGGTAGTCCACTGACAGCACCATGCAGTCAGCCTGGCCGCACAGCAGCCGGCACAGTGGATCGTGCGAATTGACGCTGCCCACTGTGAAGCCGCCGCCGTGGAAATACACCAGCAGCGGCAGCGGCTCGGCCCAGTTCGCCTCGCGCGGCGTGTACAGCCGTACCGGGATGCCATGGCCGTCGCGCGCGCACACGTGCAGGTCTTCCACCGCGTGTACCGCGGGCGGGTTAATGTCCAGGATCGGCGCGCTCTTCTCGTAGGCGATCTTGGCGTCTTCCGGGTCCATCGCGTGGATCGGCGGCCGCCTGGCGCGGGCGATCAGGTCCAGCAGCGCCGCCACCTGGGGGTCGAGCGGGCTGGACGGCATGCCCGGCGGGACAGGCATTTCGGAGGCAGGCGACGGTACGGCGGACATAGAAGAAGCAGTGGCTCGAGGTGGGCGGCGGCCACACCAAAGTGCCTGCCGCACCGCCCGGAATCAGGAGAAGTTCGAATAGTGAACGGTCGTTCGATTTTAGTATGATGCCAGTGTTTCCGGCACTCGGGACTACGAGATAACCCGGAAAAGACCTAACCAGCCTGCCACGCTTCAAGTTTTTGCGCGATGATCGGCTGGCAAGGAGCCACAGCAAACAAGAATCCATTGAAGCCCATGGCAGCGCGCCTGACCAGCTTTCCGTCCGGGCACGTGTCGCGGCAGATTGGCGGCAGATCACAGCAGGAGACAAGCAAACATGGCGTTTATCTACTATCTGACCCATATCCACCTGGATTTCGGCGCGGTAAGCCTGCTCAAGTCGGAATGCGAGCGTATCGGCATCCGCCGCCCGCTGCTGGTGACCGACAAGGGCGTGGTCGCGGCGGGCGTCGCGCAGCGTGCCATCGACGCGATGCAGGGGTTGCAGGTCGCCGTATTCGACGAAACCCCGTCGAATCCGACCGAGGCCATGGTGCGCAAGGCCGCAGCGCAGTATCGGGAATCCGGCTGCGACGGGCTGGTGGCAGTGGGCGGCGGCTCGTCGATCGACCTGGCCAAGGGCATCGCCATCCTGGCCACGCATCCGGGCGAGCTCACCACCTATGCCACCATCGAGGGCGGCAGCGGCAAGATCACCGACCAGGCGGCGCCGCTGATCGCCGTGCCCACCACCTCCGGCACCGGCAGTGAAGTGGCGCGCGGCGCCATCATCATCCTGGACGACGGCCGCAAGCTCGGCTTCCACTCCTGGCACCTGCTGCCCAAGTCCGCCGTGTGCGACCCGGAACTGACGCTGGGCCTGCCCGCCGGCCTCACCGCCGCCACCGGCATGGACGCGATCGCGCATTGCGTCGAGACCTTCCTTGCGCCTGCCTTCAACCCGCCCGCCGACGGCATCGCGCTGGATGGCCTGGAGCGCGCCTGGGCCCATATCGAGCGCGCCACCCACGACGGCCAGGACCGCGAGGCGCGGCTGAACATGATGAGCGCGTCGATGCAGGGCGCGATGGCGTTCCAGAAGGGGCTGGGCTGCGTGCATTCGCTGTCGCACCCGCTCGGCGGCCTGAAGATCGACGGCCGCACCGGCCTGCACCACGGCACGCTCAACGCCGTGGTGATGCCCGCGGTGCTGCGCTTCAATGCCGACGCGCCCACCGTGGTGCGTGACCATCGCTACGCGCGCCTGCGCCGCGCCATGCACCTGCCCGAGGACGCCGATATCGCGCAGGCCGTGCACGACATGACCGCGCGCCTGGGGCTGCCGACCGGCCTGCGCCAGATGGGCGTCACCGAAGCCATGTTCGACAAGGTGATCGCCGGCGCGCTGGTCGACCACTGCCACAAGACCAACCCGAAAGAAGCCAGCGCCGAGGATTATCGGCGTATGCTTGAGCAATCCATGTAGTGCCCTACGCAGCGCATACCCGCCGGCCGGTCAATTGAGCCGGACCAGCCGGCGGCCCTCCCTCCACTGAGCAGGAGACAACATGACCGGCGAGCACTTGCAGGTAGTCCATGGCGACATCACCCGGATGGAAGTCGATGCCATCGTCAACGCGGCCAACAGCGGGCTGCTGGGCGGCGGCGGGGTCGACGGCGCCATCCACGGGGCCGGAGGCCCCGCCATCATGGAGGCCTGCCGCGCGATCCGCGACGCGCAAGGCGGCTGTCCCACCGGCGAGGCGGTGATCACCACCGGCGGGCGCCTGCCGGCACCGTACGTGATCCACGCGGTCGGGCCGGTCTGGCACGGCGGCGATCAGGGCGAGGACGAGCTGCTCGCCAACGCCTACCGCAACAGCATCCGGCTGGCGGCGCAGCATCATCTGCGCAGGCTGGCCTTTCCCAATATCAGCACCGGCATCTACGGCTTTCCGCGCGAGCGCGCGGCGGATATCGCCATCGCGGCCGTGCGCGAAGCGCTGGCCGCGGCGCCGGAGATCGAGCAGGTGACCTTCGTCTGCTTCGACGACGAGAACTACCGGCTGTACCGCGAGCGTCTGACCTGAAGCGGTCCGCGGGGCCTGCCCCGCGGTCCCCTGTCGGCTGCGTCAGAACTTGTGGCGCAGGCCCACCCGGAACACCGTCTGGCTGTCACCGGCCGACGCGCGCACGCCGTTGATCGCGGCCACCGCGCTGCGGCCGGTGGAATCGGTCCCCGATGCCTTCTGGTAGATCGCCATCAGGTAGACATCAGTGCGCTTTGACAGGTTATAGTCCGCGCCCAGCACGAACTGACGGTAGCTCGCGTCATGGATGCCGCTGCCCTTCGCGTAATCCGCCGCCACGCCCGTCAGCAGGGCCGGCGTCAGCTGGTACTTGAAACTGGCCTCGACGTTGTTGAAGGTAGTGGTGCCGCGATAGCCGAAGGGACTCGGGCTGGAAGACAGGTCGCCCAGGTTCCTGAAGCGGGTGTTGGAGTACGTGGTCCCGACCGTGGCCGCCCCGAAGATGTACGCCGCCCCTGCGGCAAAGACTTCCTCCGAGCGTGCCGACGCGTAGCCCGACAACACCGGTGAGCCGATATTGGTCAGCGTGTTCAGCGGTGCCGAGCCGGTGGTGTTGGCCGTGACGCCAGTGCCGTAGAACGTGCCACGAAGACCATGCGTTTGGCGACGCAGGCTACACGGGCGTAGAGAAGCGCGACGAGATGCAAGGCAAGTCCGTGAAGTGGCAGGTGGCCGTCAAGCGCGGCAACATCAGGGCGATGCGTGACGGCGCTGCCAAGGACTTGCTGATCGCCGTCGAGCGGGCCAAGGCACAGATCCGGGCGCGGGTCGAGCATCCGTTCCACGTCATCAAGAATCTCTTCGGTCATCGCAAGGTTCGCTATAAAGGCCTGGTTAAAAACACAGCGCAGTTGTTCAGCCTGTTTGGCCTGGCGAATCTGGTGCTCGCCAGGAAGCTGTTGTTGGCCTCGCTCGCAGGGGAGCAATCCGTCCTGAGCGCGCAAAGCGCGCCAGAAATGGCGCGAAATGAGCGAAAAGCGTGGCGAAGCTGGCTCGTTTCTCCCTCTTTGTGAAAAGCCAAAGCTAAAGCCGTTGGCAGCGTCATAGGAAGACCTCGTTGATCAGCGATTCCATAGGGCGCCGCAGCGGCTTGTGTCTGGCTGGCTCGCCAGAGTGGGCCAGCCGGTCCGGTCAGTCGATGATCGAACCGTTGAGCTGGGCGAGCTGCGCATACTCCGATAGCGGTCGCGTTGGCCGGAAGTACAGGTCGCGAAGAATCGACTGTTTGAGCGGCCCGACGATGGATGCAAGCTCGGACAGCTTCACATGGCCGAGTTCGGGCATGCCGATACCTACGTCGCACAGGCCGTAGGCGGTGTCACCATCGGCCGGGTCGAGCGCGGCCAGTAGCCAGGTCGCATGCGCGTCCGGGGTAAACAGCCGCACTACGGGCAGCAGGTCGCTAGCGTAGCCGGCTGCGTACGCTTGGCCGTTTGCGAGCAGTTGCGCGCGTTGTTCCGCGGTGATGAGCGGTGGGATCATGGCCGCAGCCTCCTGAAAGGTTCGCTCCACGGCGGAGCGAGGCGGTACTAGGCGCACGCCCATAGCGCGAGCCGTCACACCCCAACACGGTCGGGTGCGCGCCGGGGGTTGACGGCAAGCGGCGTGCGCCAGCGTTGAGCACTTTTCTCACGGGAGCGCCAAGCCGCATCCACGCATCCGCGTAGATGCACGGACAACCAACGCCTTTTCAAAGTCAGCCTCCACTGCTGCGGCCTCGGCGGCAGCAATGTCGGCCCCGCAGTGTTTGCAGCGAATCGCCGCATCCTGAATGCCTTCCGAACAAAACGGACATTTCTTCATATTTCTCCCCGTCATTCTGAAATCGACTACTCGGTGGCACCGGTTGTGCCACTACGCCTCTGTTCCACCCGGTAGGCACTGAACTCTGAAGGACTGGCGAAGATCAGGTACATGTACCCTCGTGTAAACCGCATCATATCTGAATGATGCGGGGGTGCCAAACCTCAGCAGCCAACGCCAGAACCCAACCCTTGTCGCCCTTGGCGATGCGATTCGACTCATCCGCAAAGAACGGGGCTTGTCACAGGAACAACTGGCCTTGTCCGCAGAAATCGACGTGAGTTATCTGGGACGGGTGGAACGTGGCGACAACAACGTCGCAGTTCTTAGGCTTGAGCGCATCGCCGAAGCACTTGGCGTGACGATGGCTGAGCTGATGGCCGAAGCGGGGTTATGAGGCATCCGCCGATTGTGCGGCCATGGCTTCGCGGACTCGCATGACGGTCTGGTATCGGCGCATCCCCAAGCCGTCCTTCGCCACGCGCAGAGTCATGGTGACCTTGTGGGACCCCCTCTTCTGGGGCGGCGCGCAAGGCGCGCGCGACTGGATGCCAAGGGCTATCGCACCGTACTGGCCCTGCCTGACTACCTGTATTTCGACTTTCCCTACGCCGCCGATCCGCGCGAGCACGGATACTACTGGGCGTCGCCGGCCACCGGCAGCTTCAAGGTCTTCTCGCTGGCGCCGGAAAACCTGCCACAGAACGCGGCCCTGATGCCCCGACCGCGACGGGCGCCCGTTAGAGCTGGCCGGCAATGGCCCCGCGGCGCCGGTCGAAGGGATCTAGGGACAGGCATGAGGCGAGATCATGCGCACCGAGGCGCAGTTCGGGTACATGGTTTATCCGCGCCTGCTGGCGCTGGCCGAGCGCGCGTGGCATGGGGCGGACTGGGAACTCCCGTACCGCGAGGGCGAGCGCTACAAGCTGGGGGAAACCGACAAGGTGGACAAGCGCGCGCTGGCCCGCGACTGGCAAGGCTTTGCCAGCCTGGTCGATCAGCGCGAGCTGCCCAAGCTCGCGCGTGCCGGGATTCGCTATCGGGCGGGAGCAGGCCAGCCGTGCCCGGTTACGCCACCGCGCTGCGGATCAGCAGATTGACCCGTTCCGGCTGCTCGTGGATCACCCAGTGGCTGCCTTCTGGGATGCGCTCCACGCGCAGGTCCTGGACGAACTCCTCCAACCCGTTGAGCAGCGACTTGGGCAAGGCCCGGTCGCGCTCGCCCCAGATCACCAGCGTTGGCACCTTGATGACGAAGGCGGCAGGGTCCAGCCGCGAGATGTCGGGCGGCGGCTCGCCCTCGCCCGGCGGATGCATCGGCGAGGCGCGATAGAAATTGACGCCGCCGGCAAGCGGGTGCACGCCATCCTCGCCGGGCTGGGACCAGGCGGCGTGATATCTCTCCCGCGTCTCTTCGGTGTACCACGCGGCCGGCTTGCCGTCGGCATCGGCCAGCATCCGATCGAGCAGCGCGAAGTCATTGGCGGCCAGCGCCTTTTCCGCGCCCGGCTTGCGCAGCCAGTTCATGTAGGCCGAGGCGGCCTGCTGCTCCGGATCGGTGGCAAGTGCCTTCGCAAACAGGTAGGGATGCGGCGAATTGACGATAACCAGTTGCCGCACCAGCTCGGGATGCTGGATCGCCAGGTTCCAGCAGATCGCGCCGCCCCAGTCGTGCGCCACCACCACGGCCTGGTCATAGCCCAGCGCGCTGACGAACTGCACCAGGTCTTCGACGATATGGCGCGGCCGGTAGGCTTCGACCTCGGCGGGCTTGCTGGACAGGTTGTAGCCGCGCAGGTCGGGCGCCACGGCAAAATGCGTGCGCCCGAACTCGGCAAGCTGGTCTTCCCATTCAAACCAGAACTCAGGGAAGCCATGCACGAACAGCATCAATGGCCTGCCTCGCTCGCCCGCGCTGGCATAGTGCAGTTGGCTGCCATTGGGCAGGCTGGCGTATTGCAGGTGGCGGATCACGGCGGCGGGTGCGGCCATGGCGTTCTCCATATGCGGTCCTCCTCGTAGCGGTGGCGTGGCGATCAGCCGCGCAACGCGGCAACGAGGCCCGCGCGGACCTCTGGCTTGTCGGCAAAAGGATCGCCGGGGTTGCGCTGCCCGACGATATCCTCGAAGCGCTGGCGCACGGGTGCCAGCGCCTGTGGGTGGGAATAAATATAGAAGCTTTCCGTGCGGATGGCATCGAAGGTCTTGTGCGCAACCTCCGCCGCGGTGACCTTGCCGGAGCCGACGGCCTTGTCCGAGAGCGCCTGCGACACCAGTTGCGAGCGCGTCGGCGGCGCCTGGTTGGCGAGGTCGGCGGGCCGGTTGCGCTGCGACTGGTTGATGCCGGTCGGCACAAAGTACGGGCACAGCACCGAGCAGCGCACCTGCTCCGTGACCAGGCCCAGGTCCTGGTACAGCGTTTCCGACAGCGACACCACCGCATGCTTGGACACGTTGTACACACCCATCGCCGGCGGATTGAGCAGGCCCGCCATCGATGCCGTGTTGACGATATGGCCCTGGTACGACGGATCTTTCTGCGCTGCAGCAAGCATCAGTGGGGTAAAGATGCGCACGCCGTGCACCACGCCGTAGAGGTTGACGCCCATCACCCACTCCCAGTCCTTCTCGGAGTTCTCCCAGATCAGGCCGCCGGCACCCACGCCGGCGTTGTTGAACAGCAGGTTGACCTCGCCGAAGGCCTCGATGGCCGCATCGGCCAGCGCCTGCACCTGGTCGGCGCGCGACACATCCGTGCGCAGGCCGATCACTGGCACGTTGCGCGCCTTGAACTCTGCCACGGTGGCGTCCAGCGCGTCTTCCTGCACATCGGCCAGCACCAGTTTCATGCCGAGGTCGGCGCCGATGCGGGCGAATTCCTTGCCAAAGCCCGAGGCGCCACCGGTGATTACGGCCACCTTGTTGGAGAAATCCTTCATGTCGTCTGTCCTGTCGCTTGTAGGTTGAACGGAGGGCGGATGTTCAGTGCGCTCAGCCGGCGCGCTGCACCTGGTAGCCCTGCCGCGGGAAATGCACGTTGAGCGCGCCCGCGCGCGGGTCCTGGCGACGCAGCGTGACGCGCCTGGGCGTCAGCGACAGCAGCACGCCGGCAACCGGGTCGCGGGCATAGTCGGTGGGCGTGACGGTGACGGGATCGCCAGCCTGCAATCCGCCATCGGCGCTCACGCCCTCATCCAGCGCCACGGGGTCGGCGCGGCGTGCGGCGGCAATTGCCTCCTCGCTGTCGATCACGTGCGGGCGGCCATGGCCAAAGGTGTTCATGCGCGCATACCAGGCCTGCAGCCGCGGATAGGCTTCCAGCAGCTGCGCCAGCGCGCCGGCGCGGCGGATAAACCAGAGGTTGTGATAGAGCGAGAAATCCCCAACCGACAGCGCCGGGCCGGCCACATGTGCGACGCCGGCTGCGAACTGCGCCTCCAGGCTGCCGAAGGTCTCGTGCAGCAGCGCGCTCGCCTCGGCCAGCGGCATGCGCAGCGCATTGGTATCGCCGCGCATGGCCTTGCGGTCGGCGGCGAAAGCCTGGACCTGCGCCGGCGACAGGTGCCCCAGCATGCTGGCGACGCCGGCCGGCTGGAACACGTAGGTCACCGACGCGGTGAACAATGCGGTATCGAACCACGACGCTGCCAGCCGCGCCGCGGCGGCCTGTTCCGGCGGATACAGCGCAGGCGTGGGCGCCAGGGCGTCCAGCACCTCACAGATCAGCGCGGTGTCGCAATAGATATCGGCGCCGATCTGCATCACCGGCGTGCGGCGGTAGCCACCGGTCAGCGCCAACAGGTCGGGCTTGGGCAGGATGGCGGGGATTTCCACGGCCTGCCAGGCCAGTGCCTTCGCGCCCAGCAGCAGGCGGATTTTTTCCGAGAACGGCGAGGTCGCGTACTGGTGAAGAATGATGTCGGCCATGCGATCCAGCTCCATGTGTGTGTCCATGCGTGTGGAACGATTGCGTGGAGGGCCGCGCGTTGGCGGCCGTGTTGCGGCAAGCCCTTCTGGCCCGGGCGATGGCAGCTCAGTCCAGCAGGTCCGGCTGTTCCTTGACGATGCGGGCGTACAGCGGCTGGAACTGGAACCAGCCCGCCTGCGCCGTGCCGACGATCGAATACGACTGGCGCGCGGCCGCGTCGGAGATCAGCTTCAGCGGTGCCTGCGTGCGCGCGGCGGCGGCCTCGGCCAGCAGCTGCACCTGGCACGAGCGCTCCATCGTGATAAACCACCAAGCCGCCTCGTCCACGGTCTTGCCGACCGTCAGCAGGCCGTGGTTCTGCAAGATCGCGGCCTTGTTCTGGCCGAGCGCGTTGGCGATGCGCTGGCCTTCGTCCAGCTCCACCACCACGCCGCCGAAGTCGTCGTAGACCGCGTGGTCGTTGTAGAACGCGCAGACGTCCTGCGTCAGCGGATCGAGCGGGCGGCCCAGCGTGGACCAGGCGCGGCCATAGGTGCTGTGCGAGTGCGCCGCGGCAACCGCGTCGGGGCGGGTCTGGTGTATCCGCGAATGGATGGCGAAGGCGGCGGCGTTGACCGGGTAGTCGCCTTCCACCACGTCGCCATGGTGGTCGCAGCGGATCAGGTTGGAGACGTTGACCTGGCTGAAATGCACGCCGAAGGGATTGACCCAGAAGGTATCGGTGAACTCGGGGTCGCGCGCGGTGATATGGCCGGCCACGCCCTCGTCGAAACCGAACTTCGAGAACAAGCGGAAGGCCGCGGCCAGGCGCTGCTTGCGGTGCAGGCGCTCCTCGGCCACGGTGGCGAACTGCGGCGGGCGCGGCAGGTTGCGGTAGCGGGCCTTGACCTCTTCGGACAGGCCGGCGCCGATCTCGTCGGCGCGCTCAGTGACTTGCGGGGCGTTCATGGGTGTCTCCTCTTGTTCTGCCTGCGTTGTCCTGAACTGCGTAATCGTCGGCAGCACGCCCGCGGGCGCGCCGCCGGTACGGGGCTCAGGCCAGCTTGACCAGCTGTTTGCCGAAGTTCTTGCCCTTGAGCAGGCCGATAAAGGCCTCCGGCGCGCTCGCCAGCCCTTCGGCAATGCTCTCGCGGAACTTGAGCTTGCCCTGCGCGACGGCGGTGCCCAGTTCCTTCAGCGCCTGCGGCCAGACGTCCATATGCTCGGACACGATAAAGCCTTCGATGGTCAGGCGCGACACCAGGATCAGCTGCGGACTCTTCAGCGGCACCGGCTGGCCGTCATAGCCAGCGATCATGCCGCACATGGCGATACGGCCGAAGGCGTTCATGCGCAGCATCACCGCGTCCAGGATATCGCCGCCGACGTTCTCGAAATAGCCGTCGATGCCGTCGGGCGTGGCTTCCTTGAGCATCGTGTAGAGCTCCTTGGGATCCTTCGCCGCCTTGTAGTCGATACACGCATCGAAGCCCAGCTCGTTGACCACGTAGTCGCACTTGTCCTTGCCGCCGGCAAAGCCGACCGCACGGCAGCCCGCCAGCTTGGCCAGTTGCCCGACCACGCTGCCGACCGCACCCGAGGCGGCGCTGACGGCGATGGTCTTGCCCGGCTTCGGCAGGATGATCTTGTTCAGCCCATACCAGGCGGTCACGCCCGGCATGCCGACCGAGCCCAGGTAGGCCGACAGCGGGATATGGGTGGTGTCCACCACTTGCAGCCCGGTGCCGTCGCTGACGCCCATCTCCTGCCAGCCGAACATGCCGACCACCTTGTCGCCCGGCTTGAACTTGCTGTTCTTGCTTTCCACCACCTCGCCCACGGTGCCGCCGATCATCACTTCATTGAGCGGCTGCGGCGCGGCGTAGGACTTGCTCTCGTTCATGCGGCCGCGCATATACGGATCCAGCGACAGGTAGTGGTTGCGCACCAGCACCTGGCCGTCGGCGATCTGCGGCACGGGCACTTCTTCCAGCCGGAAATTGGCCGGCGTTACCGCGCCCTCGGGACGCGAGGCCAGGACGATGCGCTTGAACGTATTGGACATGGTCGATCCTTCCAGTAAGAGTGTGGGGACAGCGGCGCCGTCCCGGTTACTTCATCGGTTCCCGCGCCGGCGCTCAGCCGTCGGCGCCGGTATCGGTCTCGCCCGGGCGCTGCGGCGGCATGCGCCGGATGTACTTGAACGTGCCCGAGCCGCGCGCCACGATCTTGCCGTCGGCGTCGACGATCTCGCCTTCGCAGAACACCATGGTGGTGGTGCGGTGCACGGTGGTGCCGCGCGCGGTCAGCGTGCCGCGCCCCGGCGCCATGAAACTGGTCTTCATCTCGATGGTGACCACGCCACGGCCATCGGCATCGCCGCTGCGGCCGGCCACGGCCATGGCCACGTCGAGCAGCGTCATGATCACGCCGCCGTGCGCCATGTCCCAGCTGTTCTGGTGGCGCTTCAGGATCGGCAACGCGATCTCGCTGCGCCCGCCTTCAGCCAGGCTGCACGTCACGCCGAGGTCGGCGAGGAAGGGAATATGGGTCAAGGGGCCTTTGTACTGGTTCATGGCAGATGCAAGTGCTGGAATTAAGTGCTGCGAGGCGGCCGCCTCGCACCGGCCCCAAGTTTAGGGCAATCCGGCGATCCGCTAAGCCGCGGCGCCGGAACGCCCCGCTCAGACCGCGCTGACGCCGCCGTCGACCGCCAGGATCTGCCCGGTGATGTGCTTGCCGGCATCGCTGGCAAACAGCAACGCCGCGCCCTTCAGGTCTTCGTCGTCGCCCAGGCGGTGCAGCGGCACGCCGGCGCACATTGCCTCCACGCCCAGGCGCTCGAGCGAGCCCTTGGTCATCTTGGACGGGAAGAAGCCCGGCGCGAGCGCGTTGACGGTGATATTGTGCTCGCCCCACTCGGCCGCCAGCGTACGCGTGAAGTTGACCACCGCGCCCTTTGAGGTGTTGTAGGCGATGGTTTCCATCGTGCCCGGCGGGTTGCCGGCCAGCCCGGCAATCGACGCCACGTTGATGATGCGGCCGTAGCGGCGCGGAATCATCGACAGCTTGCCGATGCGCTGGCTCAGCAGGAACAGGCCGCGGATGTTCAGGTTCATCACCTTGTCCCAGGCCTCGACCGGATGGTCTTCGGCCGGGGCGCCCCAGGTGGCGCCGGCGTTGTTGACCAGGATGTCGACGTGGCCGAGCTTGGCGATGGCTTCATCGGCCAGCCGGGCGATCTCCGACTCCTGCGAGCCGTCGGCGGCGATCCAGTCGGCCTCGATGCCGAGGGCCTTCAGGTGTTCCTGGGCCGCCTGCAGCTCGTCGGCCTTGCGTGCCGACAGCACCACGCGCGCGCCCTGCTCGCCAAGCGCCTCGGCGATCTGCAAGCCGAGCCCGCGCGAGCCGCCGGTGATCAGTGCGGTCTTGCCCTTCAGGTCAAACAGTTGCTGGATGGTGCGCATGTTGTCTTCCTTCGTTCTCTTGTATTCGGGGATGGGCGAGGTCCGTTCAGAACCAGGCGTCTTGCATGTCCAGTGTGGTACGGTCGAGCGTTTCGAGCAGATCGAATTGCGGCCCGATCCTGGGCAGCTCCCAGCGGAAGAAGTAGGCCGCCGCGGCCAGCTTGCCGCGATAGAAATCCTCATCCTCCTTGCCGCTCGCCTGCGCCAGCCCCGCATGCGCCACCAGCGCCTGCTCCAGCCAGATCCACGCCACCACCACGTGCCCGAAGGCCTCCAGGTAGACCGTGGCATTGGCCAGGGTCACGTTGGGGTCGCCCGCGCTCCACAGCTTCTGTGTGACCTCGGCCAGGCGCTTGGTAGCGGCACCGAGCGCGCGCGCCTGCTGCGCCAGTTCGGCATCGTCCGCACTCAATGCGCGCTTGATCGTGTCCTGCACGCGCCCGCCCAGCAGCTTGAAGGCCGCGCCATCCTTCATCACCACCTTGCGCCCGAGCAGGTCCAGGCCCTGGATGCCGTGCGTGCCTTCGTGGATGGGATTGAGGCGGTTGTCGCGGTAGAACTGCTCGACGTTGTACTCGCGCGTATAGCCGTAGCCGCCATGCACCTGGATCGCCAGGTTGTTGGCCTCCAGGCACCATTGCGACGGCCAGCTCTTGGCGATCGGCGTCAGGATGTCGAGCAGCAGCGCCAGGCGTGCATGCGTGGCCTCGTCGCCAGCGGCGGCGGCCGCTTCTTCCTCGTCGACCAGTTGTGCGCAGTACAGGTTCAGCGCCAGGCCGCCCTCGACATAGCTCTTCTGCGCCAGCAGCATGCGGCGGATATCCGCATGCTCGACCAGCCTGACCTGCGGGCTGGCCGGGTCCTTGCCGCCGGGGCCGACCGGGCGGCCCTGCGGGCGGTTGCGCGCATAGTCCAGTGAATGCAGATAGCCGGTATAGCCCAGCATCACCGCGCCCAGGCCCACGCCGATGCGCGCCTCGTTCATCATGTGGAACATGCAGGCCAGGCCCTTGTGCGGCTCGCCCACCAGGTAGCCGATCGCACCGGCCTTGCCGCCCGGCTTGTACTTCATGCCTTCGCCGAAGTTGAGCAGGCAGTTGGTGGTGCCGCGGTAGCCCATCTTGTGATTGAGGCCGGCCAGTACCACGTCGTTGTGCTCGCCCAGCGAACCGTCTTCGTTGACCAGGTACTTGGGCACGATGAAGAGCGAGATGCCCTTCACGCCGGGGATCAGCTTGCCGTCCGGGCCGGGGATCTTGGCCAGCACCAGGTGGACGATGTTCTCCGACAGCTCGTGCTCGCCGGCGGAGATCCACATCTTGTTGCCGCGCAGGCGGTATTGCGCGCCCAGCGGCGATTCGCCCTCGTATTCGGCGCGCGAGGTGATGTCGGACAGCGACGAACCGGCCTGCGGCTCCGACAGGCACATGGTGCCGAAGAAGCGCCCTTCCATCTCCGGCTTGACGAAGGTGTCGACCTGCGCCGGCGTGCCGTGCTTGAGCAGCAGGTTGGCATTGCCGATGGTCAGGAAGGGATAGGAACTGGTGCCGACGTTGGCGCCCTTGAAGTAAGCGAAGCCGGCCTTCTCCACTACCACCGGCAGCTGCATGCCGCCCAGTTCGTAGTCCTGCCCGGCGGCCATCAGCCCGGCCTCGCAGAACGCCTTCAGCGCGGTGCTGACCTCGGGGATGATGCTGACGGTCTCGCCGTCGAAATGTGGCTCTTGCTGGTCGTTCTTCTTGTTGTGCGGCGCGAACAGGTCGGTGGCGATCTTCTCGCAGGTGTCCAGCGCGGCATCGAAGGTCTCGCGCGAGTGATCGGCATAGCGCGGGATGCGGGTCAGCTCGTCGACCTTGAGCCATTCGTAGAGCACGAAGTTCAGGTCGCGGCGGGAAAGGATCATCGACATGGTGTCTCCATGCGGCGCACTGCGTGGTGCGCTGCGAGTTCTTTTTGCCTTCTTGTGCGAACCGACGGGGTATTGAAGCACCGTGTGGGTGCTCCCTCTCCCGCTTGCGGGAGAGGGTTGGGGTGAGGGCCGGGCGGTACTACGAAGTACCCGGCCGGTGGTATGCCACCGCCTGCCCTCACCCCCTGCCCCTCTCCCGCAAGCGGGAGAGGGGAGCAAACCGGCAGCGTGCCGGCTTTGTCGGCAGTTACAGGACTTCGAACAGCCCGGCCGCGCCCTGCCCACCGCCGATGCACATGGTCACCACCACGTACTTCACACCGCGGCGCTTGCCTTCGATCAGCGCATGGCCGACCAGGCGCGCGCCCGACACGCCGTACGGGTGGCCCACCGCGATAGCGCCGCCGTTGACGTTGAGGCGATCCATCGGGATGCCCAGCTTGTCGGCGCAGTACAGCACCTGCACGGCGAAGGCTTCGTTCAGCTCCCACAGGCCGATGTCCTCGACCTTCAGGCCGGCCTTCTTCAGCAGCTTGGGTACCGCAAAGACGGGACCGATGCCCATCTCGTCCGGCTCGCAACCCGCCACGGCAAAGCCGCGGAACACGCCCAGCGGCTGCAGGCCCTTGGCCTCGGCTACGCGCGCGTTCATCACCACCGCAGCCGAAGCGCCGTCCGAGAACTGCGAGGCATTGCCCGCGGTGATCACGCCACCCGGCATCGCGCTGCGGATCTTGGCGACGCCTTCCAGCGTGGTGTCCGCACGGATGCCTTCATCGGCGGAGATGGTGACTTCCTTGGTCACCAGCTGGCCGGTGGACTTGTCGGCAACGCCGGCGAGCACCGTCATCGGCACGATCTCGTCCTTGAACTTGCCGGCTTCCTGCGCGGCGGCGGCGCGTTGCTGGCTGCGCACGCCGTATTCGTCCTGGCGCTCCTTCGCGATGTTGTAGCGCTTGGCCACGTTCTCGGCGGTCTGGAGCATGTTCCAGTAGATTTCCGGCTTGTGCTTGACCAGCCAGCTGTCGGCCATCATGTGGCGGTTCATTTCCTGCTGCACGCAGGAGATGCTTTCCACGCCGCCGGCGACGAAGATATCGCCCTCATCGGCGATCACGCGCTGCGCGGCCATGGCGATGGTCTGCAGGCCGGACGAGCAGAAACGGTTGACGGTGGCGCCGGGCACGGTGACCGGGCAGCCGGCGCGCAGCGCGATCTGCCGCGCGATATTGGCGCCGGTGGCGCCTTCCGGGTTGGCACAGCCCATCAGCACGTCTTCCACTTCGGCGGCGTCGATCTTGGCGCGCTCGATGGCGTGCTGGACGGCATGACCGCCCAGCGTGGCGCCGTGGGTCATGTTGAAGGCGCCCTTCCAGCTCTTGGCCAGCGCGGTCCGCGCGGTGGATACGATGACTGCTTCGTTCATGTCTTGCTCCTCGGAATCTCTTGTGTCTTTCAGTTCGATGGTTCGGTTCAGCCCTGGCCCTTGAGCAGTTCGGCGGACATGACGCGCGCGACGCCGGCGGCGCCGAGGTCCTGCCATGCCCTGGCCAGCGACCCTTCCAGGTCGATGGCGCGGCACGCGTCCTCGATCACCGCGGCCTCGAAGCCCGCGGCGCGCGCATCGAGCGCGCTCCATGCCACGCAGTAGTCCGTCGCCAGCCCGGCGCAGAACACGCGCCTGACGCCATGCTCGCGCAGGTAGCCGGCCAGCCCGGTGCGCGTGGTGCGGTCCGCCTCCAGGAAGGCGGAGTAGCTGTCCACGTCGGCATGGTGGCCCTTGCGGATCAGCAACCGCGCATGCGGCACGTGCAGGCCCGCATGCAGCGCGGCGCCGGGCGTGTCCTGCACGCAGTGCACCGGCCACAGCACCTGCTCGCCATATGGCAGCGCGAGCGACTGGAACGGCTGCGTGCCGGCATGGTTGGCCGCGAACGAGACGTGCGCGGCCGGATGCCAGTCCTGCGTCAGCACCACGTGCCCGAACGCGCGCGCCAGCCGGTTGATGACGGGCACCACCTCGTCGCCGTTGGGCACGGCAAGCGCGCCGCCCGGCATGAAGTCGTTCTGCACGTCGATCACCAGCAGGCAATCGTCAGGTCCGATGGTGGTGTTCATGGCCGCTCCTGGCTGAACCCTGTTGGCTATTAACCGTTAAAGCCCTTGCCTTCGTCCGCCAGCTTCTGCAGCAGCGGCGCGACCTGCCAGGCTTCACCGTGGTAGCCCTTGGCGTAGCGCTTCATTGCCAGCGCCACGTTGTACAGGCCGACCTGGTCCGCATACAGCATCGGGCCGCCGCGGAACAGCGGGAAGCCGTAGCCGGTCAGGTACACCATGTCGATATCCGAGGCCTTGGAAGCAATGCCTTCTTCCAGGATCTTGGCGCCTTCGTTGACCAGTGCGAACACCAGGCGCTCGACGATCTCTTCGTCAGAGATCTTGCGGCGCGTGATACCCAGGTCCTTCGAATGCTGCACGATCATGTCGTTGACCTGCTGGTTCGGGTACGGCTTGCGGTCACCCGCCTTGTAGTCGTACCAGCCCGCACCGGTCTTCTGGCCGAAGCGGCCCATCTCGCACAGCAGGTCGGCGGTCTTGGAATACTGGATGTCCGGCTTGTCCACCGCGCGGCGCTTGCGGATGGCCCAGCCGATGTCGTTGCCGGCCAGGTCGCCCATGCGGAACGGGCCCATGGCAAAGCCGAACTTCTCGATGGCCTTGTCGACCTGCTCCGGCAGCGCGCCTTCATCCAGCAGGTAGCCGGCCTGGCGGCTGTACTGCTCGATCATGCGGTTGCCGATAAAGCCGTCGCACACGCCCGACACCACGGCGGTCTTCTTGATCTTCTTGCCGATCTGCATGACCGTGGCCAGCACGTCCTTGCCGCTCTTCTCGCCACGCACCACTTCCAGCAGCTTCATCACGTTGGCCGGGCTGAAGAAGTGCATGCCGACCACGTCCTGCGGACGCTTGGTGAACGAAGCGATCTTGTTCACGTCAAGCGTGGAGGTGTTCGAGGCCAGGATCGCGCCCTGCTTGGCGACTTCATCCAGCTTCTTGAACACGGTCTCCTTGACGCCCATTTCCTCGAACACGGCCTCGATGATGAGGTCGGCGTCCTTGAGGTCGTCATAGGACAGCGTGGTGCTGAGCAGGCCCATGCGCTGCTCGACCTTCTCCTGCGTCAGCTTGCCCTTCTTGGCGCTGTTCTCGTAGTTCTTGCGGATCGTGGCCACGCCGCGGTCCAGCGCTTCCTGCCTGGTTTCCAGCATGGTGACCGGGATGCCGGCGTTCAGGAAGTTCATGCTGATGCCGCCACCCATGGTGCCGGCGCCGATCACGGCGACCTTCTCGATCTTGCGGATCGGCGTGCCTTCGGGCACATCGGGGATCTTGCTGGCAGCACGCTCGCCGAAGAAGGCGTGGCGCAGCGCGCGCGATTCCGGCGTGGTCACCAGATAGAGGAAGCCATCGCGCTCTTCCTTCAGGCCTTGCTCGAACGGCTTGAGCGAACCGGCCACGGCTTCCAGGCACTTCAGCGGCGCCGGGAAGTTCTTGGCCATGGCGGCCACGGTGTTGCGGGCGAAGCCCAGGAAGCCTTCCGCGTTCTCGTGGCGGACCTTCAGGTCGCGCACCTTCGGATGCGGGCCGTTGGCGGCCGCGACGTTCTGGGCGAACTTGATGGCGGCGGGCAGCACGTCACCGTCGACGATCTCGTCAAACAGCTTGGTGCCGGCAAACTTCTCGGACGGCACCGCGGTGCCCGACACGATCATGTTGGCCGCGGCCTCCAGGCCGATCACGCGCGGCAGGCGCTGCGTGCCGCCGGCGCCGGGCAGCAGGCCCAGCTTCACTTCCGGCAGCGCGATCTGCGCGCCCTTCGCGGCCACGCGGTAGTTACAGCCCAGCGCCAGTTCCAGGCCGCCACCCATGGCGACCGAGTGCACAGCAGCCACGACCGGCTTGGACGAGCCTTCGATCACGCGGATCACCGAGTGCAGCGTCGGCTCCTGCGTGGCCTTGGGCGTATTGAATTCACGGATATCGGCGCCGCCCGAGAAAGCCTTGCCAGCGCCGGTAATGACGATGGCCTTGACGGCGGCATCGTCCAGCGCACGGGTCATGCCATCGACGATGCCAAGCCGGGTGCTGTGACCCAGGCCGTTGACAGGGGGATTGTCGAGCGTGATGACGGCTACGCCGTCCTGAACCTGATACTGCGCTGTCATGCTGGTTCCTTTGGTGTCAAAAGTTGTCTCGGGATTCGAATTCTCGAATTAATTTTCTACCGCACCTGCACGGCCAGGGATGGCCGTTTGCTGCCTGGTTGGCTGGCACCGCGGGAGGGTAAACCCTCCACCCGACTTGCCGCATTCCCGCGCCCATCAACGCCTTCCGGCTGTTGGGCGAAACAAGCATACACAGAATAGCACGGTCGTTCAATTTTATTTTTGGCCGTTTTCCTATGGCATGAGCGGCGCGCATTGCCGCCCTTACCGGGATGCATGACGGGCGGCCCGGATGGCCAGGAAAATCGGTCTTCCGCATGCAAATCATGCCGATTGCAGCACATGCCGTGCCTACCGAGGACCGGCTCTAAACCCAGTATCGGACTTTTATTTGACCCGGTCGGCCGACTCGCTGAAAAAGACACGGTAGACTCGCGGCTTTTCGTTTTTTGCCGCCCCGGGCCTCCACAAGATGCCGGGCCGGCGGAAGTTCCAGCGACCCTGATGTCTTCCCACTCACATTCCCATCCGCACCCGACCGACCATCCACACCAGCATCCGGTGGTCGAGCATGACGACCTCAAGCGCAAGCTCAAGGCCCGCCACCTGACCATGATCGCCATCGGCGGCGCCGTCGGCACCGGGCTCTTCGTCGCCTCGGGCGCCTCGATCGCGCAGGCCGGGCCCGGCGGCGCGCTGCTGATGTATGTGCTGCTCGGCCTGATGGTTTATTGCCTGATGACCAGCCTGGGCGAGCTCGCCGTCCATATGCCGGTGGCCGGCTCCTTCGTCACCTACAGCGCGCTCTATGTCGACGAAGGCTTCGGCTTCGCGCTCGGCTGGAACTACTGGTTCAGCCTGGCGGTGACCATCGCCGTGGAGCTGACCGCGGCGCAACTGGTGATGCAGTACTGGTTCCCGCATGTGCCCGGCGTGGTCTGGAGCGCGGCCTTCCTGTTCCTGATGTTCGTGCTCAACGCCTTCTCCGTGCGCGGCTTCGGCGAAGCCGAATACTGGTTCGCGCTGATTAAGGTGATAACCGTGGTGGTGTTCCTGGGCGTGGGCGTGCTGATGATCTTCGGCATCATGAAGGGCGGCCCGCAATCGGGCTGGCACAACTTCACGCTTGGCGACGCGCCCTTCGTCGGCGGCATCCCCGCCATGTTCGGGGTGGCGATGATCGCGGGGTTCTCGTTCCAGGGCACGGAGACGGTAGGCGTAGCCGCCGGCGAGGCCGAGAATCCCGGCAAAACCATTCCGCGCGCGATCCGGCAGACCTTCTGGCGCATCCTGCTGTTCTATGTGATCGCCATCCTGATCATCGGCGTACTGATCCCCTATACCGATCCCAGCCTGCTGCGCAACGACGTGACCGACGTCGGCGTGAGCCCGTTTGCGCTGGTGTTCCGCCATGCCGGGCTGGCGTTTGCCGCGGGTCTGATGAATGCGGTGGTGCTGACGGCGCTGCTGTCGGCCGGTACTTCCAGCATGTATGTGTCGACGCGGATTCTCTATGGCCTGGCCGTCAGCGGCCGTGCGCCGCGTGCCTTCGGCAAACTGACGGTGAGCGGCGTGCCGTTCAATGCGCTGCTGGTGACGACTGGCGTGGGGGCGTTGTGCTTCTTCAGTTCGCTGTTCGGAGACAAGGCGGTTTATCTGTGGCTGCTCAATACCTCGGCGATGACGGGCTTCTTCGCGTGGCTTGGCATTGCGGTCAGCCACTACCGCTTCCGCCGCGGGCTGGTGCACCAGGGGTACGACGTCAGCATGCTGGCGTACCGGTCGCCGCTGTATCCGTTCGGGCCGATCTTTGCCGGGGTGCTATGTGTGGTGATCGTGGCCGGGCAGAATTACCAGGCCTTTGCGGATATCCCCAACCGCTGGACCGAGATCGTGGCCACGTATATCGGCGTGCCGGTGTTCCTGGCGCTGTGGTGGGGGTATCGGGTCGTGAAGAAGTCGCGGATGATTGATTACGAAGATATGCCGTTTGATTTGCCGAAGCCGCCGGTTCGCTCCCCTCTCCCGCTTGCGGGAGAGGGGCAGGGGGTGAGGGCAGGCGCGGGCATACCACCGGCATGACTTCGCAGGGGCGCCCCGCCCTCACCCCAACCCTCTCCCGCAAGCGGGAGAGGGAGCACACAAATGGCGTGGGCCGAGGTTGTCGAACTCCGACCGCAGTACCAATCAGAACTTGAAGTTCGCCGTCAACATCCCGAACCGCCCCGCCCCCAGCGCGCCATAGTGGTTGTGAGCCTTGGCGTAATAGGTCTTGTCGAACAGGTTCTGGATATTCAACTGCAACGACAGGTTCTTGTTGACCCGATAAGCAGCCATCGCGTCAAACCGCCAGTAAGACGGCACATACAGCGAATTGGCCGGATTGGCATAGACCTTGTCAACGTAATATGCCCCACCACCAATCGTCAGCGCCGGCAGCACCTGGTAGGTCGTCCACAAGCTGAAGCTGCTCTTCGGCGTACTCGGGAACTGATTGCCGTTGTTGGCCGCATTGACAGCTTGCGGGCCGTTATCGATCAGTTCACTGTTCAGGTACGTATAGCCGCCAAACAGCCCCCACTTGTCCGTCAGGTTGCCGGCAAACCCCAGCTCGAATCCCTTCACACGCTGCTTGCCGGCGTTGACGGTAGTGTTGGCATCGACTGCCACACGCGCATTGTTCTTCTCGATCTGGAAGATGGCACCAGTCAGCGACAGGCGGCGCGCCAGCAGGTCCCACTTGGTCCCGATTTCCACCGAGCGCGCGGTTTCCGGCTCCAGGTTGCGCTGTGCCGCGGTGATGTTG
Organism: Ralstonia pickettii; assembly: GCA_050987995.1. Lineage (GTDB taxonomy): Bacteria > Pseudomonadota > Gammaproteobacteria > Burkholderiales > Burkholderiaceae > Cupriavidus > Cupriavidus pickettii_B. Next base: position 1,622,197 of record CP158803.1, on the reverse strand, counting down.
TCCGCGCCATCGCCGTTGGTCGACCCCGGCGGCGTCGACGACGTGCCGTACGACACATAGATGCTGCCGTACTCCACCGGCTTGTAGACAATGCCCGCCTGGTAGTTGAAGAAGTTCGATTTATTGCGGATGTCCACTTGCGCCACCGCCGCACCGGTATTCGGGTTGGTGTAGGCGTTGGCGAATGCGTGCGTATCGTAGCTGTCGTAGCGGATACCGCCATTGACCATCCACTGCTTGGTGATCTCCACCGTATCGAACAGGTAGACCGAGCGCGTGTTGGTGGTCGTGGTGGTAGTGAACGGCATCTTGGTGATGTTGCCGCGCCACGGGTCGTTCGGGTTCGGGTTGGCCAGCGGCGCGCAGTCGAAACTGGCGAGCAGTGACGCGTTGCAGGTACCGCCGGCTGCCGCCGGGTTGGCCGAGACGACGTTGTACGGGGTGTTTTGGGTATCGTCGCGGCTGAACTCGAAGCCGAACAGCAGGTTGTGCTTGAGGCTGCCGGTATGGAACTCGGCGGTCAGGTCGGTCTGGTTGGTCAGCGTCTCGGTGGCCGAGTCGCGGTTCTTGGTATTGCGCCAGACAAAGCCGCGCGGCACGTTGCCGCGGCTGTCGTCGGGGTTGGTGACGATGTAGTTATTGCTGGCGCGGCCCCAGCGCGTCGTGTTGCGGAACACCAGGCCGTTGCGGAAATCATGCTGCACCGCCGCCGTGGCGATATCGGACTGCGTCTTCTGGAAATCGCGGGCGGTCAGGCCGTAGAAGTTGTCGCGGTTGACATTGACCGGCTGCGACGGATTGGCCTTGGAGGACTGGCTGGCGGGGCGGGCGTACGGAATGCTGTAGTCCGGCATCCCGTTGCCCTGCAGGTGGTAGTACGACAGCGTGACCTGCGTGGCCGACTTCAGGCCGAAGGTCACCGACGGCGCGAAGCCCCAGGAGTTCTGGTCGACCTCGTTGCGTCCCGGCGCGTTGGCGGTGTACCCCAGCGCGTTCAGGCGCACGGCGGTGTTGTCGTTGAGCACGTAGTTGCCATCCGCCGTGGCGCGGAAATACGAGTCCGTACCCACGCCGACCGAGCCCTGAGCAAAGTTCTCACTGGTCGGCAGCTTCGACACGATATTGATCATGCCGCCGGCCGAACCCTTGCCGCCAAAGGCCGAGCTCGGGCCCTTGATGACTTCGATGTTCTCGATGTTGAAGGTGTCGCGCATCTGCGAGGCGGTATCGCGCACGCCGTCGACATAGATGCTCGACATCGAGTCAAAACCGCGGATGAAAGGACGATCGCCGATCGGGTTGCCGCCCTCGCCGGCACCAAACGTAATGCCGGGCGTGGTACGCAGCGCATCCTGCAGCGAATTGGAGCCCGACTGCTGGATCACCTGCCCCGGCACCACCGTCACGGACTTGGGCGTGTCCAGCAGCGGTGCGGTGAACTTGGCCGACTGCGCCTCCTCCACCTTGTAACCATCGTCACGCTGGCCAGTTACCGTCACCCTTTGCAGGGTCACCGGCTTGGCCTTGCTCGCATCCTCGGCGGCAGGCTGGCTCTCCTGCGCCGACGCACCCTGCATCGCCAGTGCCGCCACGGCACCGGCCAACGCGGCGGCGAGCGGGCTCAATTCAAACGTCTTCTGATTTCCTTCCACGGTCAGGCCTTTCCTCTGTTGTCTTGTAGTTTTTGATCCATTGCACCGTCATGGAGACAAGCCCAGGAAGCAGAACGAAACGCCGTGAATCCCGTCGTCCATGACGGCGAGCGATTATAAGTTTGTAAGAATAAAAGTACAAATACGAATCATTCTCACTACAAAGACGAGCAAAATTACAACAGATTTGCCGTGAAAGATGACTCCAAATGGATTTTGAGGTGCGCAGAACACCACCTCAGGCGCTCAGCCCAGCGCGGGGAAGCAGTGCGGGTGCAACGCGAGGTACCGCGGCTAAAGGAGAGTTAAGCCTCGGTGGCTTTGTCCGGACTAAGCCGTGCGGGACGAAAACGTCAGCCCGGCGCTACCGCGCCGGGGTAAAACGACACCTGACCGCCTGGCGGCCAGGCCATCGGACTACACCTCCAACCACTCCTTCCGGATCTGCGCATTGGCCTTCAATTCAGCCGGCGTGCCCTCGAACACGATATGCCCGTGCCCCATCACATAGACGCGCTGCGAGATGTCGAGCGCAATCGCCAGCTTCTGCTCGATCAACAGCACCGACACCCCCCGCTCCTTCAGCGTCTTCAGGTAATCCCCCACCAGCGTCACGATCATCGGCGCCAGACCTTCGGTCGGCTCGTCGATCAGGATCAGGTCGGGATCGCCCATCAGCGTGCGGCACAAGGTCAGCATCTGTTGCTCGCCGCCTGACAGCACGCCGGCTGAAGTGTTCTCGCGCTCCTTCAGCCGCGGGAACATGTTGAACATGTCTTCGACCGACCAACGTGGTTTGGCCTGCCGCGGATTGCGCTTCTCGCCCAGCAGCAGGTTCTGCCGCACCGTCAGCGTCGGGAAGATATCCCGGTTCTCCGGCACATAGCCGATGCCCAGGTGCGCGATCTCGAAGGTGCGCCGCCCCAAAATCTCCTCGTCGTGAAACCGCACCGATCCCTCGGCCTTGACCATCCCGAGGATGGCCTTCGCCATGGTGGAGCGCCCCACCCCGTTGCGGCCCAGCAGCGCGACGATCTCGCCTTCGTCGATATGCGCGTCCACGCCATGGAGGATGTGGCTCTTGCCGTAGTAGGCGTGCAGGCCCCTGACATTCAGCATGCGCTTGCCCATCAGTGCGCTCCTTCGGTGGCGTCTTCGTCGAGGGTGGTGCCCAGGTAAGCCTCCTTGACCTTACGGTTGTTGCGGATAGCCTGCGGGGTGTCCGTGGCGATCACTTCGCCGTAGACCAGCACCGAGATGCGGTCGGCCAGGCCGAACACCACGCTCATGTCGTGCTCCACCATCACGAGCGTCTTGCCGACGGTGACCTTGCGGATCAGTTCGACCGCGTGATCGGACTCGGAGCGGCTCATGCCGGCCGTGGGCTCATCCAGCAGGATCACCTCGGCGCCACCCGCGATGGTGATGCCGATTTCCAGCGCGCGCTGCTCGGCATAGGTCAGCAGCCCCGCCTGGCTATCGCGCCGGTGCTGCATGCCGATCAGGTCCAGCACTTCCTCGGCGCGCTCGCGCGCATCGCGCAGCGCCGACAGCCGGTGCCAGAACGAGTACTTGTAGCCCAGCGACCAGAGCACCGCGCAGCGCAGGTTCTCGAACACCGACAGCCGATGGAAGATGTTGGTGATCTGGAAGCTGCGCGACAGCCCCATGCGGTTGATGACGAACGGCTGCAGCCCGCCGATCTCCTCGCCATTGAGCCGCACGGTCCCGCTGCTCGGCGCAAACCGGCCGGAAATCAGGTTGAAGGTCGTCGACTTCCCTGCGCCATTGGGCCCGATGAGCGCGTGGCGCTCGCCCTTGGGAATCGTCAGGTTCACGCCGCGGATGATTTCCGTCTGGCCGAACTTCTTGCGTACATCGTTCAGTTCCAGTGCCGCTGTCATGCCCTGCCTCCTGCAATATCCATCTGTACCTTGTCCCACGCGCTGCGCACCCGCACCGCCGCCAGGCGCCACGCGAACAGGCCGGCCGCCCACAGCGCGGCCGCCACCAGCCAGGGCATGACCCTGGCCGCGTCAAAGCCGATGCCGAACAGCGACATGGCCGTGCCGTTGGCGCTGTCGACCTGGACCTTGTAGACCAGCTCGACCGTGAGGATCATCGCCAGCAGCAGCACCACGCCGGCGGCGCCAGCACGGGCGTACGAAGGCAGCATGCGCTTGAGCTTGCCCTTGCCCAGCAGCGGCAGTTGCATCAGCAGCAGGCTGGCCAGCCCGCCCGGCACGAACATCACCATCAGCACAAAGAACAGGCCCAGGTACAGCAGCCAGGCCTTGGTCAGATCCGACAGCGCCACCGCGAACAGCACGAACACCACGGCGCCGACGACCGGCCCGAAGAACACGCCCGCGCCGCCGATAAACACCGCCAGCAGCACGCCGCCCGAACGCACCGCGCTGACGTTCTCGGCCGAGACGATCTCGAAGTTGATCGCGCCCAGCGCGCCGGCGATGCCGGCAAAGAAAGCCGACAGGATCAGCACCAGGTAGCGCACGCGCTGGGTGTTGTAGCCGATGAACTCGACCCGCTCGGGGTTGTCGCGCACCGCGTTGGCGATGCGGCCCAGCGGCGTCTGCGTCCACGCGTACATCGCCACCATCGATACCACGCACCAGATCGCGATCAGGTAGTAGACCTGGCGGCCCGGCCCGAAGGTGAGGCCCAGGAAAGGGTCGCCGACCACGCGGTTGGTGGAGATGCCGCCCTCGCCGCCGAAGAACTCGGGGAACATCAGCGAGCTGGCGAACACCATCTCGCCGATGCCCATGGTGATCATGGCAAAGGTGGTGCCGGCCTTCTTGGTGGTGACATAGCCGAAGATCACGCCGAAGAACGCGCCGGCCAGCCCCCCGACCAGCGGCAGCATCGACACCGGCAGCCACACCTTGCCGGCGCCGACCATGTTCAGCACATGCACGGCGATAAAGGCGCCCAGGCCCGAATACACTGCATGGCCGAACGACAGCATGCCGGTCTGGCCGAGCAGCATGTTGTACGACAGCGCGAAGATGATCATGATGCCCATCTGCGACATCAGCGTGATGGCGAAGCCCCCGGTGAAAACCAGCGGCAGCACCAGCATGATCAGCACGGTCATGCCCCAGATCAGCCAGCGCGCCAGGTTCAGCGGGCGGTAGCGCAGGGTGCGGCCGGTGACTACCGGCTCGCGGCGTTGTTGCATCGCTTGCTCCATGGTCTCAGCTCTCCCGGGTTCCCATCAGTCCACGCGGGCGGAAGATCAGCATCACCACCAGCAGCAGGTACGGCAGCACCGGCGCCACCTGGGCCACCGTGAGCTTCCACAAGGAATAGAACGGCGTGGCGTCGCTGACGGCCAGCCCCAGGCTGGTCAGCAGGCCCGCGAGCGACGCATCGATGGTGACCGCGAAGGTCTGCAGCACGCCAATGAGGATCGACGCGATAAACGCCCCCACCAGCGAGCCCATCCCGCCCACCACCGCCACCACGAACACGATCGAGCCCACCGCCGCCGCCATCGACGGCTCGGTGACGAAGGCATTGCCGCCGATCACGCCCGCCAGCCCCGCCAGCGCGGCGCCGCCGCCGAACACCATCATGAATACGCGCGGCACGTTGTGGCCGAGCGCCTCGACCATCTCCGGATGCGTCAGCGCCGCCTGGATCACCAGTCCGATGCGCGTGCGCGTCAGCACCAGGTAGATCGCCACCAGCATGCCCAGCGACACCAGCATCATGAAGGCACGGTATTTGGGGAAGGACGAGGTGAACACCGTGAACAGCGGCCCGTCGAGCTCGGCCGGGATGCGGTACGGCACCGCGGCCAGGCCCCACACCAGCTTGACGCCCTCCTCGATCAGGTAGGCCAGGCCGAAGGTGAACAGCAACTCGGCCACGTGGCCGTACTTGTGCACCGTGCGCAGGCCGAAGCGCTCCACCAGCGCGCCCGCGCCGGCCACCAGCAGCGGCGCGAAGATCAGCGCCGGCCAGAAGCCGATCTTGCTGGCGATGGTGTAGGCGAAATAGGCGCCCAGCATGTAGAAGCTGGCGTGCGCGAAATTGAGCACGCCCATCATGCTGAAGATCAGGGTGAGGCCCGACGACAGCATGAACAGCAGCAGCCCGTAGCTGATGCCGTTCAGCAGAGAGATGACGAAGAATTCCACAGCGTGTCCTTCAAGCTGGCGCCGGCGTGCGTGGGGGCGTGCCGGCATCCGTCCGGTTGGATTGAGGGTAAGCGTCCCCCTCCGGGGGCGCATGACGCCCCGGACGCTCCCCGGTTTCAGACCGAAAGTATGCAGGAACGGGCGGCCACTTTGTCAGCGTGGCCGGCCCGCCATGGACAGGATCAGCCCGGCCGCTTCATCTGGCAGGAAGTGGGCTGCGCGGACACGTACTGGTCCATCTGCGCATTGGTCTTCCAGCCGTAGCCGGTGTTCTCCTGGTCATACTTGACTTCCTTGCCATCGACCTTGGACCAGGTGGCGACGATCAGCGATTGCTGGGCCTGGTGGTCGGTATTGCGCATCTCGACCGTGCCGTTCATGCTGTCGACCTTGATGCCCTCCAGCGCCTTGGCAACCTTGACCGGATCGGTCGAGCCGCTGTCCTTGATCGCCTTGGACAGCATGGCGATGCCGGTATAGGAGGCCATCACGTAGAAGTCGTCGTTGTACTTCTTCTTGAAGCCCTCGATGACGTCGGCGCCCTTGAAGCCCTTGTTGTTGGGGTTGTAGTAGCCCACGTACTTGACGTGCTCGGCGCCGGCGGCGCCCATCGCCGTGGGTACGCCGGTGGTGCCGGCGTAGTACGTGTAGTAGTTGGTGGTCAGGCCGGCGTCCTTGCCCGCCTTGATCAGCAACGCGAGGTCGCTGCCCCAGTTGCCGGTGATCACGGTATCGGCGCCCGAAGCCTTGATCTTGGCCGCGTACGGTGCAAAGTCCTTTACCTGTGCCAGCGGGTGCAGGTCTTCACCCACGATCTGGATATCCGGGCGCTTGCGCTTCAGGTAGTCCTTGGCGGCCTTGGTCACCTGGTGCCCGAACGAGTAGTTCTGGTTGATCAGGTAGACCTTCTTGACGTTCGGATCCTTGGCCAGGTAGGTGGTCAGCGCCTCCATCTTCATGTCGGAGTTGGCGTCGAGCCGGAAATGCCAGTAGTTGCACTTGGCATTGGTCATGTCCGGGTCCACCGCGGCGTAGTTCAGGTAGACGATTTCCTTGCCGGGGTTGCGCTCGTTATGCTTGGCCACCGCATCCTGCAGCGCCAGCCCGACCGACGAGCCGTTGCCCTGCACCACGTAGCGGATGCCCTGGTCGACCGCCTGCTTGAGGATGGTCAGGCTCTCCTGCGGCGACAGCTTGTTGTCGAAGCCCACCACTTCGAACTTGTGCGCCCCGGCCCAGCCCTTCTGGTTGGCCATGTCGGCGACATACTGCCAGCTCTTGAGCTGGTTCTGCCCAACGGGGGCCATCAGCCCCGATAGCGGATCGATGAAAGCGATCTTCACCGTATCCGCGAGTGCGGACCCTGAAACCAGCGCAGAACCCAGTGCTGCGAACACGGCCACACCGGCCACCAGCGGACGCATTTTGGTCATACCTGTCTCCTTCACTCTTGTCGTTGGCTTGTCGTTGAATGCGGCAGTCAGGGCGCACGCCTCCAATCACGCGCCCGGCCCGCCCCGAATACGCAGTGCCGCAAGCTGGCACGGCGCACCGGTTGGCCTGGCCTGCCGGCCTCAGGCGGTCGGCAGCTTGTAGTCCTTGAACTGCTCGCGCAGCTTGAGCTTCTGCATCTTGCCGGTGGCGGTCAGCGGGATCTCGGTGACAAAGGCCACGTCGTCCGGGATCCACCACTTGGCGACCTTGCCTTCGAAGAACTGCAGCAGTTCCTCGCGGCTGACCTCGGCGCCGGGCTTCTTCACCACCACCAGCAGCGGGCGCTCGTCCCACTTGGGGTGATAGGCCGAGATGCAGGCCGCCATATGCACCGCGGGGTGCGCGGCGGCGACGTTCTCGATGTCGATCGACGAAATCCACTCGCCGCCGGACTTGATCACGTCCTTGCTGCGGTCGGTGATCTGCATGAAGCCGTCGGGGTCGATGGTGGCGACGTCGCCGGTCGGGAACCAGCCTTCAACCAGCGGGTCGGCTTCGTTGCGGAAGTAGCGGTCGATCACCCACGGCCCGCGCACCATCAGGTCGCCGAAGGCCTTGCCGTCCCACGGCAACTCGTTGCCCTCGCCGTCGACGATCTTCATGTCCACGCCGTAGATCACGCGGCCCTGCTTCTCCTGGATCTTGTGGCGGTCGGCGTCGGACAGTTCGGCGTGCTTCGCCAGCAGCTTGCACGACGTGCCCAGCGGCGACATCTCGGTCATGCCCCAGGCGTGGATCACCTCGACGCCGAACGCCTCCAGCGCGCGGATCATCGCCGGCGGCGCGGCCGAGCCGCCGATCACGGTGCGGCGGAAAGTGGAGAACTTCAGGTTGTTCGACTGCACGTATTGCAGCAGGCCAAGCCATACCGTCGGCACGCCGGCGGAGAAGGTCACTTTCTCCTGCTCGAACAGTTCATGGAGCGAAGCGCCGTCCAGCTTGGCACCGGGCAGCACCAGCTTGGCACCGACCAGCGGCACCGAGTACGGCAGGCCCCAGGCATTGACGTGGAACATCGGCACCACGGGCAGGATCACGTCGCTGGCGGAGCAGCCCAGTGCGTCGGGCAGTGCCGACGCGTACGAGTGCAGCACCGTCGAGCGGTGCGAATACAGCGCGCCCTTGGGGTTGCCGGTGGTGCCCGAGGTGTAGCACAGGCTCGACGCCATGTTCTCGTCGAACCGCGGCCATCGGTAGTCGCCGTCCTGGGCGTCGATCAATTCCTCATAGCACAGCAGCGGTACCTTGGACTCGGCCGGCATATGCGCGCGGTCGGTCATCGCCACCCAGCCCTTGACGCTGGGGCAGTGCGGCGCCACGCCTTCCACCAGCGGCAGGAAGGTCAGGTCGAAGAAGATGTAGCCGTCTTCCGCGTGGTTGACGATATAGGCAATCTGCTCGGGGAACAGGCGCGGATTGATGGTGTGGCAGACAGCGCCCATGCCGGACACGCCGTAGTAGATCTCGAGGTGGCGGTAGCCGTTCCAGGCCAGCGTGCCGACCCGCTCGCCCTGATTCACGCCCAGCGCGCCGAGCGCCTGCGCCAGCTTGCGCGCGCGCAGTTCGCAGTCACGGTAGGTGTAGCGATGCAGGTCGCCCTCCGTGCGGCGCGAAACGATTTCCGTAGTCCCGTAGTAACGGGCGGCGTGCGAGATGATGGAGGAAATGAGCAGCGGCGCGCTCATCATTTGACCCGTCAATGCCATGTACCTGCCTCCTGAAAAGTCTGCTTTCCGTCTGAAAACGAACAACCGTACTATTTTTTGGCGATTGTTCCCATGGATCCAATCAGCGTCAACGTGATTCTGTTGTGCACTGCGATACTGTCGTGGTCATCGGGGCCGCAATTCTGCGAAGGTCCATGCACCGGATTTATGTGCGCACTAAAGGAGGGGGAATAACCGTGCGGTGCGTGGCGGTCTCGTCAGTCGAGATCCATTGAGGACGTACAATACTGCGTGGCATGTTGCACCTCAACATGTCGTTTTCCCTAGCCACAATCGCATTTCCGTGTCCGCGGCATGCGGCGCTGCACCGCCCTGCAAGCGGCCTGCAGCACCGCTTCCGGGCCACGAGGTGCACACCGCCCCCTTGCGCCCCCGCGCCATTACGCGATGCCAGACACGCCCCAGTCCTTCGCTGCACAACCTTCGCGCGCCACGGCGTCCGTTCCCCTGTCCATCCCCTTCAGTACCTCGCCTGGCTTTGCTGCCCTGGGCGAGAAATTCTTCACGCGGCTGCCTCCCACGCCGCTGCCCTCGCCCTACCTGGTGAGCGTGGCGCCGGCCGCGGCCGCGTTGCTGGGCTGGGATGCCGGCATCGGCAATGAGCAGGGCTTTATCGAGACCTTCATCGGCAACCAGGTGCCGGAGTGGGCCGACCCCATCGCCACGGTCTATTCCGGCCACCAGTTCGGCGTCTGGGCGGGCCAGCTCGGCGATGGCCGCGCGCTCCGGCTGGCGCAGGCCGAGACGGCGACCGGCCCGTGGGAGATCCAGGTCAAGGGCGCCGGGCTGACGCCCTACTCGCGCATGGCAGACGGCCGCGCGGTGCTGCGCTCGTCGATCCGTGAGTACCTGTGCTCGGAAGCCATGGCCGCGCTCGGCGTGCCGACCACGCGCGCGCTCTCCATCGTCGGCTCCGACGCGCCGGTGCGCCGTGAAACCATCGAGACCTCCGCAGTGGTGGCGCGACTGTCGCCGACCTTTATCCGCTTCGGGCACTTCGAGCATTTCGCCGCGCACGACAACGTCGCCGCACTGCGCCAGCTCGCGGACTTTGTCATCGACAACTTCATGCCGGCCTGCCGCGACGATGCCCAGCCCTACCAGGCGCTGCTGCGCGAGGTCTCGCTGCGCACCGCCGACCTGGTCGCGCACTGGCAGGCGGTGGGCTTCTGTCACGGCGTGATGAACACCGACAATATGTCGATCCTGGGCCTGACCATCGACTATGGCCCGTTCGGCTTCCTCGACGCGTTCGACGCCAACCATATCTGTAACCACTCCGACACGCAGGGCCGCTACGCCTACAGCCAGCAGCCGCAGATTGCGTTCTGGAACCTGCATTGCCTGGCGCAGGCACTGCTGCCGCTGTGGCTCTCGCCCGAAGAAGCCGACAAGGAAGGCGCGCGCGACGCCGCGGTTGAAGCCGCGCGCGCGGCGCTCGACCCGTTCCGCGACCGCTACGCCGCCGCCTTCTTCCGCCACTACCGGGCCAAGCTGGGCCTGCGCCCTCCTGCAGGCGGCGACGACAAGGCTGATGAGCCGCTGCTGACCGGCCTGTTCCAGCTGCTGCATTCGCAACGCGTGGACTACACGCTGTTCTGGCGCAAGCTGTGCGGCATCTCGTCCACGGATGCCTCGCGCGACGCGCCGGTGCGCGACCTGTTCCTGGATCGCGCCGCCTTTGACGCGTGGGTGGCCGACTACCGCGTGCGCCTGCGCGCCGACGCGTCGCACGATGCCGCGCGCGAACTGGAAATGCTGGCGGTCAACCCCAAATACGTGCTGCGCAACCACCTGGCCGAGACCGCGATCCGGCGCGCCCGCGAGAAGGACTTCAGTGAAGTGGACCGCCTGCTGGCCGTGCTGTCGCGCCCGTTCGACGAACAGCCGGAAGCGGAACACTACGCGGCGCTGCCGCCGGACTGGGCGTCGGGGCTGGAAGTCAGCTGCTCGTCGTGATCCGCGTCGCCTGCACGCTGGCGCCAGCCGGTGTAAGGTTCGCGCAAAAGCACGTCGCAACAGGATGTCATCACCGAGGAAGACCCGACCATGACCACCAACAAGACCGACGCCGAGTGGCGTGAACAACTCTCCGACATCGAATACCGCGTGACCCGCGAGGCCGCTACCGAGCGCCCCTTCACCGGTCGCTACTGGGACCACTGGGACGGCGGCGTCTACAACTGCGTGGCCTGCGGCACGCCGCTGTTCGAGTCCGCCACCAAGTTCGACGCCGGCTGCGGCTGGCCCAGCTATTTCCGCCCCATCAACGGCGAGGTCATTGCCGAGCATACCGACCGCAGCCACGGCATGGTACGGATAGAGGTGCGCTGCAAGGAATGCGGCAGCCATCTGGGCCACGTGTTCGAGGATGGCCCGGCGCCGACCGGCCTGCGCTATTGCATCAACTCGGCTGCGTTAAAATTCGACGATCGCGACCCGGCGCAGCGTGAGGCGGATGATGCCCACGGCACCGGCAGCGGCGACGATCCCCGGCGCGATCCGCAGCGCTGAATAACCTGGTACCGCATGAAATTCCTGTTCGACCTGTTCCCGGTCATCCTGTTTTTTGTTGCTTTCAAGCTGGCCGATATCTACACCGCCACCGCGGTGGCCATCGCCGCGACGTTCGTGCAGATCGGCTGGGTCTGGTTCCGCCACCGCAAGGTGGAGCCGATGCAGTGGGTCAGCCTGCTGATCATCGCGGTGTTCGGCGGCGCCACCCTGGTGCTGCACAACGAGACCTTCATCAAGTGGAAGCCGACCGTGCTGTACTGGATGTTCGCCGCGGCGCTGCTGGGCTCGGTGATCGGCTGGCGCAAGAACCTGATCCGCGCCATGATGGAAAAGCAGGTGAGCCTGCCCGAGCTGGTGTGGGCGCGGCTGAACCTGGCCTGGGCCGGCTTCTTCGGCGCGATGGGGGTGCTGAACCTGTACGTGGCCTACCAGTTCTCGACCGACGTCTGGGTCAATTTCAAGCTGTTCGGCAGCATGGGGCTGATGCTGGTGTTTATCGTCGCGCAGAGCGTCTGGCTGTCGCGCCACATGCCCGAGAACAGCAAGGACTGATGTCCTCATACACACCAGAATCAGAAGGAATCCATTGATGGCAGCCGATCCCGCCACTATCGAGGCGATGCTGCGCGATGCGCTCGCCCCCAGCCACCTGGCCGTGCGCGACGACAGCGCGGCGCACGCCGGACACGCTGGCGCCGCCTCGGGCGGCGGACACTACGATGTGACAATCGTCAGCGAGCGCTTTGCAGGTCACAACCGGGTTGCGCGACACCGCATGGTGTATGATGCGCTGCGCGGTCTGTTCCCCACGCAAATCCACGCACTTGCGGTGACGGCGTTCACCGACCAAGAGTACCAATCGCGCGCTCAATCACGCGCTTCTTCCAGCAACTCTCAGACCTGATTCCATGAAGACCACCGTCCTCTCGTTCAGCCTGGCGGCTGTGCTTGCTGCCGGCAGCCTGCCGGCCATCGCCCAGAATGCCGCCGTCGTGAATGGCAAGGCCATTCCGTCGGCTAAGCTGGACAAGTTGATCGCCGGCACCGGCCAGCCCGACAATCCGGAGCTGCGCTCGCGCGCCCGCAACATGCTGATCGACCGCGAACTGCTCGTGCAGGAAGCCAACAAGCGCGGCCTGACCCAGCGCGACGACGTGCAGGAACAACTGGAACAGGCCCGCCTGAACGTGCTGGCCGGCGCGGTGTTCGAAGACTACGTGAAGACCCACGGCGCCAGCGACGCCGAACTGCGCAAGCAGTACGACAAGATCAAGTCGCAGTTCGGCAATGGCAAGGAATACCATGCCCGCCATATCCTGGTGGAGAAGGAGGCCGACGCCAAGGCCATCATCGCCAAGATCAAGGGCGGCGCCAAGTTCGAGGACCAGGCCAAGGCCGCGTCCAAGGACCCGGGTTCGGCGGCCAACGGCGGCGACCTGGACTGGGCCAACAGCAGCAGCTACGTGCCGGAGTTCTCGGCGGCCATGACCGGCCTGAAGAAGGGCCAGATGACCGATACGCCGGTCAAGACCCAGTTCGGCTGGCACATCATCGAGCTGGTGGACGTGCGTGACGCCAAGATCCCGTCGTTCGAAGAGGTCAAGCCGCAACTGACACAGATGCTGATGGGCGACCAGAACTGGCAGCGCGAGCAGTTCCAGTCGATGATGAAGTCGCTGAAGGACAAGGCCAAGATTCAGTAACACGGACCGGTCGCCCCCGCCGGCCCTGCAAGGTAGAAGGATGCAGCGCGTGGAGACGACCGCCGGATACTGGCAACTGTGGCACCTCTCGTCCCGGGGCATGTGCTATTGCGCACTGGCCTGGGCGACCCTGGACGGCGCCGCACCCGGCTGGCGCCAGCTCCATCCCTACCTTCCCCTGCGTGACCGTTACGCGCCCGAGAAGATCCTGCACGCTGTGGTGGCGTACAAGGAAGCTCGCGGCGAGATCAGGCCGACCCCTGGTTTTGAAGCGGGGCGGATGCTGACTTATGCGTATGCGTCGTGGAGTTCGCGGTTGATGGCGCCGATTCCGGGCTGAATCAGCATTCACTGGCGGCGATTGTAACGCCCCCCTCCTCGTCGAGCTCACTGACACTGTCGACGACCAGCCTGACCAGGGCGTCCAGCATCTTCCTGCCTTTCTCCGCGCTGGCGTGCGTCGGATCGCCGGTGGCGCCGGTTGCGGAAACCTCGGCAATGTCCCACATGATCTGCACGCGCTCGCCGATGCGGATGTTGTCATCGGGCATGTGACGTACGGCCTTGCTCAGGTCGCATAGTTCCGGGCGGACCGCCATGGTGATGGAAGTTTCGCCTTCGCCGCCGTGCCCGAGCCCGAGCCCGAGCCCGAGCCCGTCCCATTCTGCGAAGAAGTTGTCCCCGAGCAGGTTGCCGACTACGTACCACCAGGCTGGCATAAAGGCGAACACGACTTCCGGATGGCGTTGCTTGACCTTGCGCTGGGCAATTTCCAGCGGCGCGATATTGCCGTCGTGGCCGTTCAGCACAAAGATGTGCCGGATGTCATAGGCAATCAGGCTTTCGAACATGTCCTCGGCGATGGCCGTCACCGTTTCGAAGCGCAGCGTGATCGCCATCGGATTGGCGTTGTAGAGCATCGAGGTACCGAACGGCACGCCCGGCACCACGATGGTTCGCGCGAGCCGTTGCGCGGCCTGCCGGGCCACTTCGGTGGGAACGAACAGGTCGGGCCCCAGCGGCAGGTGGTCGCCATGGCTTTCGCAACTGCCGAATACCGTGATGGCGCTGTCGATGGCACCGGCGGCGAACATCGCCTCCAGCTCGGCCGTGGAGAATTCATTGAGGAAGACCTTCCCCATGATGCGTTCTCCGCCAGCGGGCGCGGTTTCGCGCTCAGTATCGGGTGCAACAGCAAGTACAGCAGCACGGTGGCCAGCAGCGCCACCAGGCCGTTGGGCCAGGCGACAAGCCCACTGGTTCAGCTCAAGGCCGAGGCCCAGCATCATGCCGGCCAGCGCAGAGGCCACACCCGCCCAGTTGAATGCGGGCTGGGTATTCTGTTGACGAACGTCATAGCAGCCCTTCTGCTTGATGTAGAAGTCGGCCAGCAGGGGGCCGGCCAGAGGCCGGCGCCATGATGCCGAGGTAGTTGAACTGCGCAAAGAACATCTGGTAGAAGCCGAGCGTGCCGAGCACGGTGCCAACCAGGCCTGCCACAAGGACGAGCTGTTTCTTGCTGACCTCGACGCCGCAGGACTGCAGCACGGGACCGGTGTAGAGCGCGTTGCAGTAAAGCTCGGCATCGTTGGTGGTCCATAGCGACAGCGTCCACGTGAGTGCACCCGCCAGCGCCAGCAGGAAGCTCTTCTCCAGCATCCACGACAGATAGTTGTATTCGCCGACGGTGACAGTGCCGATATAGCCGACGATATTGAGCAAGGGGTTAGTCAGCAGGAAGCAGGCGGCCCAGCCCAGCCAGACCGCGCGTGCGTTCCGGTTGAAGCGGAACAGGTCGACACCCATGATGGCGCCCGCGATCCAGCT
This sequence comes from Ralstonia pickettii, assembly GCA_050987995.1. Taxonomy (GTDB): domain Bacteria; phylum Pseudomonadota; class Gammaproteobacteria; order Burkholderiales; family Burkholderiaceae; genus Cupriavidus; species Cupriavidus pickettii_B. The sequence goes on along the minus strand of CP158803.1, from coordinate 1,607,111 downwards.
TCCCGCCAGCATGATGACGGGCGCCACCGGCACCGTCAGGCGCTCCAGCCCTTTCATGCCTGACATGGAAGTCGCGGTGAACAGCAAGCCACAGAGCACGCATGCCGCAAAGACCTCCAGCGTAATCGGGGCGATGTGGTAGCCCATCCGGCTTGGGAATCGCTGATTAAATCAGTGCGCGAGTCATCGAGGCATTGGGTGAGCGCGTTGTCATAAGCGTGTCCATGATTCAGGTCCTGTGATGAAGCGACAGATCAGTTTTGCGGAAGCGGAAAGCCACGGCAAGAAGCGGGTGACGCGCCGCCAGCGCTTCCTGACGGAGATGGAAAGCGTGGTGCCGTGGGCGCGCCTGATTGCGGCGGTCGAGCCGTACTACCCCAAGGGAAAACGTGGCCGGCCGCCGATCGGCCTTGAGCGGATGCTGCGCATTTACTTCCTCCAGCAGTGGTACGGGCTGTCGGACGAGGCACTGGAAGACGCGCTGTACGACAGCATGGCGATGCGGGCGTTTGCCGGGATCGACCTGGCAGTCGAGGCGGTGCCAGACGCGACCACGCTGCTGAAGTTTCGCCGCCTGCTCGTCGAGCATGAACTGACGCGAAAGCTGTTCGACGAGATCGGCATCATGCTGTGCGAGCGGGGACTGATGATGAAGGAAGGCACAATTGTGGATGCCACCATCATCGAGGCGCCACCGTCGACCAAGAACAAAAAGAAGAGCCGCGACCCGGAGATGCACCAGGCCAAGAAAGGCAATGCTTGGCACTTTGGGATGAAAGCCCATGTCGGCGTGGATGCGGCCTCTGGGCTGGTGCATAGCGTGGTGGGCACAGCGGCCAACGAGTCGGACGTGTCGCAGGCGCATGCATTGCTGCATGGCCACGAGGAGCATGCGTTTGGCGACGCGGGCTACACGGGCGTGGAAAAGCGCGAGGAGATGCAAGGCAAGACCGTGAAGTGGCAGGTGGCCGTCAAGCGCGGCAAGATCAAGGCGATGCGTGACGGAGCGGTCAAGGACTTGCTGATCGCCGTCGAGCGGGCCAAGGCCCAGATTCGGGCGCGGGTCGAGCATCCGTTCCACGTCATCAAGAATCTGTTTGGTCATCGCAAGGTTCGCTACAAGGGCCTGTTCAAGAACACGGCGCAGTTGTTCAGCCTGTTTGGTTTGGCGAATCTGGTGTTCGCCAGGAAGCTGTTGTCGGCCTCAGAGGGGAGCAATCCGTCCTGAGGCCCAAAGCGTGGCCAGGAAAGGTGCGAAACGCGAGAAAGACGGCTTGAATCGGCCCATCTCTCCCGCATTGCGAAAGCTGAAGTCCTTGGCTTGTGCAACATCAAGCGCAAACCTCATTGATCAGCGATTCCCTTGGATCGAGTACGACCATGCCGCTTGGATTGCCGATAAAGGCTCCCCAGATATCCCCCACCATTCCGGTGATGGCCGAGAACCAGCCCAGCGTCAGCAGCCCCATCGCCAGCATCGGCAGGTTCGTGCCCCTGGCACCGTAGGCATAGCGGCACAGCAGCGCGAGGCTCAGGCCGGTTCTTTGCGCGATGATGCCCAGCAGACCGGTCAGCACGAACAGGATGCCCATGCCGATGGCGATGGCCAGTAAGGCCATGGGGCAAGTGAACAGCATCTTGTAAACTTCGCATAGCTATATAAATATGCCCACCCATGAGCATAATTGCGAAGGTTTCAATGAAGGAGGCGTGCGCGATGCTGGGGATTCACCCGGCCACGCTGCGTCGCTGGGAGGCGTCCGGAAAAGTCGTGGCCGACCGCACGCCTGGTGGGCATCGCCGCTATGACCTTCAAACTTTGATGGCGCTCGCAGGCAAGCAGAGCGACGAGTCGGATCTGAGCCGCGTGACGGTAGGCTACGCGCGGGTCTCTAGTCACGATCAAAAGGACGATCTGGAGCGACAGTGCCAAGTCCTCGAATCGTTCTGTGCGACAAAGGGCTGGCCTTTCGAGCTCATCCGGCGACCTTGGGTCGGGAATGAACTACGACAAAATGGGGCTCAAGCAACTGCTGAAACGAATTTGCACGGGGCAAGTCGATCGGCTTGTGCTGACCCACAAAGATCGCCTCTTGCGATTCGGCGCCGAGTTAGTCTTCTCTGTGCGAGCGATTTGGCACAGAGGTCGTCATCATCAACGCGAAAGGCGACTCTACCTACGAAGAAGATCTTGCCTCTGATGTGTTAGAGATCATCATGGTCTTCTCAGCCCGCCTTGACGGAAGTCGGTCGCACAAGAATCGCAAGGCAATGCAAGCGTTGAAGGACGCCGCAGAAGAAATTCAAAACGCTTAAAAAGTTGCGCAGCATCAGCACTCGTGTAGAGTGGTCCATAACGTGTGCGAACGCACGCGGACGTTTTAAAGAACGCCAACAAAGATCGCCTCGTGCCTTTCAAGAAAGCCGACCCGAACATCGTGCAGTTTGCCCGCAAGGTCCGTCTCGATATGGATGCGGACGCTGCCGGGCGGCTCGATGGGCAATCGAAGATCTGCAACTGGCTGTGGAACCGCCTGAAGGATCAGGTCGAGGCTCGCCTGACTGAGTTGTTTCTGATGAAGTGGTTGCCCATTGACGACGAGGCAACCACCAAGAAGCTGCTCTCCGAAGTCTATTCAGAGATCGGCTTGCGCAATCTTGTGCCAGTACTGAAAGACAGGCATCCGTTCCTTCGCTGCGTGCATTCGTCCCCGCTAAAGAACGTCGCCCTTCGCATGGCGAAGGCGATCACCGCGCATCGCAAATCGAAGAACGGCGAACGCGCCGGCCCTGATGTTGGCTGGATCAAGTATAAGGCATGGGCGAAGCAGTGGATGAGCCTGGAGTATGACGAGCCGAACAAGGGCTGGGATGTCTCGGAGTTCGGTTGGCTGAAACTCTCCTTCGGCACCGATTGCGACGGCAAGCGCCTGTCGCTGAAGGTACGGATGATCAAGCCACCCAAGCACATCACTCAGGCCCACACCTGTCGTATCGTCCGTGAGGGTAAGGATCGGTATTACGCGGCCTTCACCTTCAAGAAGCAGAAGAAGGCGGAACGTCCGCTACCGCGGGTTGCCTATATCGACCCGAACCTGAAGAATTTTGGATACGCTCTGGACACCGAAGGAAAGGCCTTCGAGATCCAGAACCTGCAGAAGCAGCCGGAGGTCGAGCGCACGCTCGATTCACTGCGTGCGAAGCGGGACAGGTGTCAAAGAAAATCGCTGTGGGTGGATCACGTGCATGCGGACGGCACAAGGTCGACTCACTGGCGTCCCAGCCGGAAGTGGACAAAGCTCGATCGAGTGATTACCCGGCTGGAGATCAAAGTGCGAGAACAACGCAAGCACTTTCAGTACTCGCTGGCTAACCAGCTATTTCGGCACTATGACGTGGTAGGAATTGGGGACTATGTTCCCGAAAACACAGACCACGGCAAAGGGCGAAAATATAACCGTGCCGTACGCAATCGAAGCATGCATGGTTCGTTCAAGGATGTTCTCAAGTGGATGGCGACGCGCTCCGGAAAGCGCGCGGTGGTGCTCGACGAAACGGGCACCACACGCACTTGCCACGTGTGCAATCACGTCGTGGAGGGCGGGATTCACCCGTCGATCCGTGAATGGAATTGCCCGCAATGCGGCACGCATCATGTGCGCGACGAGAACGCCTCACAAAATGGTTTGCGCAGGCTCCTGGAGTTCCTGAGGGCTGGCGCAGACATCCCCAAATTGCCCTGCTTGGGCCCCGGTCAGATTATCGGGCGGTGTGATTGGCGTTTCCATCCGCAAGGGTGGCAGGGGACTCCGAACGGGGGCGCCAATGTAAATTCAATGCGTCTGCCGGAGTACCGGCAGCGGTGTGTTGGCAGAGGATCGCTACCCGGGGGTGATTCCCGCGCGCCAGAGACTATGCGTAGGTTTGCGTAGAATTTGGAAAGCGAAAGGAAACACCCGCGCCGCCTGCCGGCCCGGCCAGTGTGCCGCCGATAAACAGGCCGTTGGCCACGTAGCCAAACCCAACCCACACCATCACCTGTTTCCAGGTCGGCCTGCGCGCATTGAGCTGGACAGATAACCAACTGGGTGCTCCCCTCTCCCGCACGCGGGAGAGGGGAGCAAACCAGCGGCTTCGCTCCTGGCGCTGCCGCCAATTCGCCGTCTTACCCCACCCACTTCCGCGCATTGCGGAACATCCGCATCCACGGGCTGCCACCATCCGCAACCTGCTTCCACGCATCCGGCGCCCAGCTCATGGTCGCGGCACGGAACACGCGCTCCGGGTGCGGCATCAGCACGGTGAAGCGGCCATCGACGGTAGTCACCGAGGTGATACCTTCCGGCGAACCGTTCGGATTCAGCGGATAGGTCTGCGTGACAGCACCGTAGTTGTCGACGAAACGCAGCGCAACGTTGGCCTCGCCGATATTGCCCTGCTGCGAGAAGTCCGCAAACCCTTCACCGTGTGCGACCACGATAGGAATACGGCTGCCTTCCATGCCGGCAAAGAAGATCGACGGCGACGACTGCACTTCCACGGTGACGTAGCGCGCCTCGTACTGCTCCGACTGGTTGCGGGTGAACTTCGGCCATGCGCCCGCGCCCGGGATGATCGGGGCCAGGTTGCTCATCATCTGGCAGCCATTGCACACGCCCAGCGCGAAAGTGTCCTGACGGTTGAAGAAGGCCGCGAACTGCTCGGCCATCTGCCCGTTGAACAGGATGGTCTTGGCCCAGCCCTCGCCCGCACCCAGCACGTCGCCGTAGCTGAAGCCGCCGCAGGCGACAAAACCACTGAAGTCGGCCAGGTTGGCGCGGCCGGCGATCAGGTCGCTCATATGCACATCGTGCGTATCGAAGCCCGCACGATCCATGCTGTACGCCATCTCGATCTGCGAGTTGACGCCCTGCTCGCGCAGGATCGCCACGCGCGGACGGGCGCCGGTCGCAATGAACGGCGCGGCGATATCCTCGGCCGGATCAAACGTCAGCACCGGGCTGATGCCGGGGTCGGCGGCGTCCAGCAGGCGGTCGTATTCGCTGTCGGCGCAGGCCGGGTTGTCGCGCAGGCGCGCAATGCGCCAGCTGACTTCGCTCCAGTTGCGCTGCAGGTCGGTGCGCGAGGCGCCGAATACCTTCTTGGCGTCGCGGTAGATCTCGACCTGGTCGGTCGCATTGGGCTTGCCGACCACGTGGCTGCACGCCGACAGGCCGGCCTCGCGCAGCACCGCGAAGACCGCGTCGCGGTCCTGCATGCGCACCTGCACCACCGCGCCCAGTTCTTCCGAGAACAGCGCGCGCAGGGTCTGGTCGTTGCGGCGCTCGGCGATCTGCTGCGCCCAGTTCTTGGCGTCGCCGTAGTCCTGCTCCTGCTGTGGGTCCAGCGCCAGCATGTCGACGTTGAGCGACACGCCACAGTGGCCGGCAAAGGCCATCTCGGCCAGCGTGGCCAGGAAGCCGCCGTCGGAACGGTCGTGGTAGGCCAGCAGCTTGCTTTCGCGGTTCAGGCGCTGGATCACGTTGAAGAAGTTCTTCAGGTCCTCGGCATTGTCGACGTCGGGGGCACTGTCGCCCACCTGCTGCATGACCTGCGCCAGGATGCTGCCGGCCATGCGGTTCTTGCCGCGGCCCAGGTCGACGGCGATCAGCACGGTGTCGCCGGCGTCGGTGCGCAGTTGCGGCGTCAGCGTGCGGTTGACGTCGTCCACCGCGGCAAAGGCCGAGATGATCAGCGACACCGGCGCGACCACTTCCTTGTTGACGCCGTCATCCTGCCACTTGGTGCGCATCGACAGCGAATCCTTGCCGACCGGGATGCTGATGCCAAGTGCGGGGCACAGTTCCATGCCGACGGCGTGCACGGTGTCATACAGCTTGGCGTCCTCACCCTCCACGCCGCACGCGGCCATCCAGTTAGCCGACAGCTTGACCTTGCCCAGGTCCTTGACCGGCGCGGCGGCCAGGTTGGTCAGCGCCTCGCCAATGGCCATGCGACCCGAAGCCGGTGCATCGATCACGGCCAGCGGGGTGCGCTCGCCCATGGTCATCGCCTCGCCGGCATTGCCCTTGTAGTCGAGCGTGGTCACAGCCACATCGGCTACCGGCACCTGCCACGGGCCGACCATCTGGTCGCGCGCGTTCATGCCGCCCACGGTACGGTCGCCAATCGAGATCAGGAACGACTTGCTGGCCACAGTCGGGTGGCGCAGCACGTCGCGCACCGCCTGCTCAAGGCTGATGCCGGTCACGTCCACCGCCGGCAACGCCTGCTCGACGCGCTTGACGTCGCGGTGCATGCGCGGCGGCTTGCCCAGCAGCACGTCCATCGGCATGTTGACGGCGTAGTGCTCCTTGAGCGCGGCATCGACGCTGGCGTCGACCAGTTGCAGCTGCTTTTCTTCGGTAGCGATGCCAACCACCGCGAACGGCGAGCGCTCGCGCTGGCACATGGCCTGGAACTGCGGGAAACTGTCCGGCGCGATCGCCAGCACATAGCGCTCCTGCGACTCGTTGCACCAGATCTCAGCCGGCGACAGGCCGGACTCTTCCAGGTGCACCTGGCGCAGGTCGAAGCGCGCGCCGCGGTCGGCGCCGTCCACCAGTTCAGGGAAGGCGTTGGAGATGCCGCCCGCGCCGACGTCGTGGATCGACAGGATCGGGTTGGCGTCGCCGAGCTGCCAGCAGGCGTTGATCACTTCCTGCGCGCGGCGTTCCATTTCGGGGTTGCCGCGCTGGACCGAATCGAAGTCCAGGTCGGCGGTGTTGGTGCCGGTCGCCATCGAGCTGGCGGCGCCGCCGCCCATGCCGATGCGCATGCCCGGGCCGCCCAGCTGGATCAGCAGCGTGCCGGCCGGCAGCGGGTTCTTGTGCGTGTGCGAGGCGTCGATATTGCCGATGCCGCCCGCGATCATGATCGGCTTGTGGTAGCCGCGCACGGTGCCGCCCACATTCTGCTCGTAGACGCGGAAGTAGCCGCCCAGGTTGGCGCGGCCGAACTCGTTGTTGAAGGCGGCGCCACCGAGCGGGCCGTCGATCATGATCTGCAGCGGCGAGGCGATGCGGTCCGGCTTGCCGGTCACGCCGGGCTTGTGGTCGGGGTTGCGGTGCGCCACCGGCTGGGCGGCGTCGCGGTCATTTTCCCAGGACTCGACGGCCTCGGGCAGCATCAGGTTGGACACCGTGAAGCCGGTCAGGCCGGCCTTGGGCTTGGCGCCGCGGCCGGTCGCGCCCTCGTCGCGGATTTCACCGCCGGCGCCGGTGGAGGCACCCGGGAACGGCGAGATCGCGGTCGGGTGGTTGTGCGTCTCCACCTTCATCAGCGTGTGGGTCAGCGCCTCGTGGCGGCCGTACTTGTGGTCATCGCCGCGCGGGAACCAGCGCTCGGCCATGTCGCCTTCCATCACCGCCGAGTTGTCCGAGTAGGCCACGATCGAGCCCCGCGGATTGAGCTGGTGCGTATTGCGGATCATCGCGAACAGCGACTTGTCCTGCTGCACGCCGTCGATGGTCCAGGTGGCATTGAAGATCTTGTGGCGGCAGTGCTCGCTGTTGGCCTGCGCGAACATCATCAGCTCGACGTCGGTCGGGTTGCGCTCCAGCTTGGCGTAGGCGTCGACCAGGTAGTCGATCTCGTCCTCGGACAGTGCCAGGCCCATCTCGACGTTGGCAGCGGCCAGCGCGCTGCACCCGGCCGAGATGTCGATAAAGCGCAGCGGCTTGGCCGGCAGTTCCCGGAACAGGCCGGCCGCATCGTCACGCGAGGCAACCACGGTCTCGGTCATGCGGTCGAACAGGTGCGCGGCGACGGCGGCGCGGGCATCCGCGTCCAGCGTCTTGCGGCCGCGCAGCAGGCCCTTCTTGCAGATCACGGTGATCTCGATGCCACGCTCGATGCGGTGGATATGCGTGAGGCCGCAGTTGTGGGCGATGTCGGTGGCCTTGCTGGCCCACGGCGAGATCGTGCCGAAGCGCGGGATCACCACGAAGCGGTCGCCTTCGGGCTGATCGGCGAACGGTGCGCCGTAGGTCAGCAGCGCCGCCACGCGCGACTGGTCGTCGGCCGACAGCGGCGTCTGCGCGTCAACAAAATGCAGGAACTGGCCGTGCACCGACTCGATATCGGCATCGATTTGCCGGAGAGCGGTGAGCAGGCGTTGCTGACGGAAGGCGGAAAGCGCCAAAGCGCCGGGGAAGCACGAGAAATGCGCCATGATCGTAGCGGTCGGGAGGCGAAGAGGTAGGGGCTGCAGCTTGGCCGGCACCGCTGCATGGGGTGCCGGCTGGCGGGAAACCGCTATTGTACCTTGCCGGGCCCCGGATTTTGCACTGCGACAACACGGCGGGACCGTGTCAGCGCAATTCGTGATAACGCTTATGCGTCACATCCGGCCATTTATGGCTCAGAGTGACGTGGCCGAGCGGGCCGCCTGCTCGTACAGCCCAGTCAATACCCGCAGCAGCCGGGCCAGTTCGCCGATCTCGGCGTTCTCATCGCTGCCTTCGCTGAAATTGCTGGTCAGGCATTGCTCGCGGATCTCGCGGTAGCGCGCGCACGCCTCGGCGCCGGCGGGCGTGGTCGAGTAAGTCGCTTCCTTGCCGACCCGCTCCCCGGCCACCAGCCCCAACCCCTGCAGCTTCTTCAGCGCGTAGGTCACCAGGTGGGTGTCCTCCACGTTCAGCACGAAGCAGATATCGGCCAGCCGCTTGGGCCGGCCGCGGTGGTTGACGTGGTGCAGCACCAGCACGTCCAGGAACGTCAGGTCGCGCACGCCGGCGGCGCCCATGCAGCGCACCACCCAGCGGCTGTAGGCGTTGTAGGCGGTATTCAGGCCGAACTCGAACTCGGACAGCTCGGGGCTGCGCATCGACACCAGGTGGGACGACGACACGATATTGGTGCCGGCCGCGCGCGACAGCGCGGGCGCCGGCTTTGCCGCCGGCTGGTCGGACACTGAATCCGCCACAGGATCCGCCACGGCGGCGGCGTGGCCGGTCTCGACTGGCTTGCGTGCCATGCGAAAGACTCCTTTCGATGAGGACGGCGCGGGCGCTAGGTATAAGCCCCGAGCACGTCCCGGCAATTTTAGCTTGACAGTTTATTGGCGAATTATGAGCATGAACACCTAATAAATACAGGTAAAGCATGAGGAGGAACGCCGGGCACGGCCTGCCCGGCGCATGCGCATCCCCGCCCTCTTCGTGCCGGCAGGCACTGTCCGCAATGGCGCTGCCGCCCCGCCCTCTCACCAGTTCGCGCGCCCATGCCATCCATGCTTCCCGACCTCGACACCCTGAACACCCGCCTGCGCGAGGGCGCCACCAGCCGCGCACAGATCCTGGAGCAGGCGGCTGCCGAGGCGGCCGGTCCCGCCGCCGAAGCGGTGTTCCTGCACAGCACCTTCGAGGCCGCGGCGCAGGTTGCGCGCGCCGCCGATGCCGCCAGCCGCGCCGGCAAGGCGCTCCATCCGCTGGCGGGCCTGCCGGTCTCGGTGAAGGATTTGTACGATATCGCCGGCGAGGTCACCCGCGCGGCATCGGTGGTGCGCCAGGACGCCCAGCCCGCCGCGTCCGACGCCACCGTGGTGGCGCGACTGCGCCAGGCGGGTGCGGCCATCGTCGGGCGCACCAACATGACCGAGTTCGCGTTCTCGGGCGTGGGCATCAATCCCCACTACGGCACGCCGGTCAACCCGGCCGGCACCGACGGGGTGGCACGCATTCCCGGCGGCTCGTCGTCCGGTGCCGCGGTATCGGTGGCGCTGGGCCTGGCCGTCGCGGCGCTGGGCAGCGACACCGGCGGGTCGATCCGCATCCCCGCCGCGCTGTGCGGCATCACCGGGTTCAAGCCCACCGCGCGGCGCGTGCCGCTGACCGGCGCGTTTCCGCTGTCGTACACGCTCGACACCGCCTGCGCGATGGCGCGCACGGTCGGCGACTGCGTCGCCGTCGACAGCGTCATCGCCGACAGCGCCGTGATCCCGCGCGTCACTAGTGCCGGCGCCACACGGCTGGCGATCCCGCGCCAGTACCTGCTGGACGACCTAGACCCGGTGGTGGCGCGCGCCTTCGACCGCGCGCTGGGTCGCCTGTCCGCCGCCGGCGTGCAGCTCGAGCACGTCGACCTGCCCGAACTCGGCGAACTGGCCGGCCTGAACGCCCAGGGCGGCTTTGCCTCGGCCGAGGCCTACGCCATCCACCGCCATGTGCTGGCCACCCGGCGCGAGCTGTACGACCCGCGCGTGGCCTCGCGCATCGACCGCGGCGCCAGTATCAGCGCCGCCGACTATATCGACCTGGGCCGCGCCCGTATCGACTGGATCGCCCGCATGGAGGCACGCCTGGCCCGCTTCGATGCCGTGGTCTGCCCGACCGTGCCGATGGTGGCGCCCGAGATCGCGCCGCTGCGCACCGATGATGCGCAGTTCTTGCGCGTCAATGCCCTGCTGTTGCGCAACACCTCGGCTTTCAATTTCCTCGACGGCTGCTCGATCTCGCTGCCCTGCCACGCGCCGGACGAGCTGCCGGTGGGGCTGATGCTGTCGCACGGCCCGATGCGCGACGCCGACCTGCTGGGCACGGCCCTTGCGTTGGAACGCATCGTGCAACCGTCACCGCGCGACGACTGAGCCGAGCCTGTCGCTCAGGAATGCGCGCCGTTGATCTTGCGCTGCCTGCAGTCGGACCTGCAGGCAGCACCAGGTAGTACGCAGCAAGCTGTACAACCGCGCCCCCGCGCGCACACCAGGAGAGATCGAGATGCGAGTCAAGGCAATCGTTGCGGCCGGCCTGGCGCTGGCCGCCATGACGGTACAGGCGCAGACCAAGTGGGACCTGCCGACCGGTTACCCGGTCAGCAACCTGCACACCGAGAACCTGCAGCAGATGGCCACTGACGTGGACAAGGCCACCGGCGGCAAGCTCAAGATCGTGCTGCATCCCAACGGCTCGCTGCTCAAGGCCAATGAGATCAAGCGCGGCGTGCAAACCGGCCAGGTGCAGATGGGCGAAATCCTGATGTCCCTGCTGGCCAACGAGAACCCGGTGTTCGGCGTCGATGCGGTGCCCTTCCTGGCCACCAGCTACCCTGATGCTTACAAGCTGTGGCAGGCGTCGCGCCCGGTCACCGAGAAGGTGCTCGACAAGCAGGGCCTGAAGCTGCTGTACGCGGTGGCCTGGCCGCCGCAGGGCATCTACGCCAGCAAGCCGATCAATTCCGCCGCGGACATGAAGGGCCTGAAATGGCGCGCCTACAACCCGGCCACCTCGCGCATCGCCGAACTGGTGAGCGCGCAGCCGGTGACCATCCAGGCCGCCGACCTGGCACAGGCGCTGGCCACGGGCACGGTCAACTCCTTCATGTCGTCGGGCGCGACCGGGGTCGACACCAAGGTCTGGGAAAGCGTGAAGTACTTCTACACCGTCGACGCCTGGCTGCCCAAGAACATGCTGGTGGTCAGCAAGAAGGCCTTCGCGGCGCTGGACAAGCCGACTCAGGATGCGCTGCTCAAGGCCGTGGCCGATGCCGAGAAGCGCGGCTGGCAGGTGTCGGAGCAGAAGACCAAGGAATATCTGGCCACCCTGTCGCGCAACGGCATGACGGTGCAGCCGCCTTCGCCGCAGCTCAAGGCCGACATGCAGAAGGTAGGCAAGGTCATGGTGGATGACTGGGCCAAGGGCGCGGGCGAGGACGGCAAGGCCATTCTGGACGCGTACCGGAAGTAAGGCCGCTGCCGCCAGCGTTGCTCATGTACAAGGCAATCGTCATTTCCGCGCAGGCGGGAATGACATTGTTCCACGCGTTCTGCCCCTCCTACCGCCGCCCATCATGCCAACTCCCCCCCTCCCCAAGCGCTGGCTTGACCGTCTGCTCGACCTCTTCGCCACGCTTGCCGCGCTGTGCATCCTCACCGTCTGCGTGATCATGGTGCTGATGTCGCTGTCGCGCGAAACCGCGGTGACGTTCAAGGGCGGCGACGATTTCGTGGCCTGGCTGTGCGCCGCCTCGGCCTTTTTGATCCTCGGCCAGACCTTCCAGCACGGCGGCATCGTGCGTGTGGAGATGCTGCTCGAAGCGGTCGGCCCGCGCCGGCGCTGGGCACTGGAGATGCTGTCGCTCTCCGTGTGCCTGATGTTCGCCGCCTACGCGGCCTGGGCGCTGGGCACCTTCGCCTGGCAGAGCTGGGAGATCGGCGACGTCTCTCAGGGGCAGATCGTGATTCCACTGTGGATTCCGCAGAGTTTCGCGGTGCTGGGCTGCATCGGCTTCCTGCTGGCGGTTGCCGACGAATGGCTGCGCGTGGTGCGCCGGCTTAAGCCGCGCTACCAGCTGGCGCAGGAAGCCAAGCTCGCCGCCGGCGATTTCGGGGAGACGATCTGATGAGCACGGTATTGGTTGCGCTGGTCCTGCTGGTGGTGCTGATCGTCTTCCTCGCCATCGGCACATGGATCCCGGTGGCCATCGCGGTCACCTCCTGGATCGGTTTGGTGGTGTTCTCCGACCGCGAGGCGCTGGTGAGCCTGGCCAATGCGTGGTGGTCGTCGAGCGCCTCGTACACGCTGGCATCGCTGCCGCTCTTTGTCTGGATGGGCGAGATCCTGTTCCGCACCAAGCTGAGCGAGCAGATGTTCAGCGGCCTCTCGCCATGGCTGAACTGGCTGCCCGGGCGGCTGATGCACGTCAACATCCTGGGCTGCGGCATCTTCGGCTCGGTGTCGGGGTCGTCGGCGGCCACCTGCGCGACGATTGCCAAGTCGGCGCTGCCGGAGCTGACGCGCCGCGGCTACGACGAGCGCGTCACGCTCGGCTCGCTGTCCTGCGCGGGCACGCTCGGCATCCTGATCCCGCCGTCGATCACGATGGTCGTCTACGCGGTCTCGGCCGATGTGTCGATCATCCGCGTATTCCTGGCGGGCTTTATTCCGGGGCTGCTGCTGATGGCGCTGTTCTCGGGCTATATCGTGGTCTGGGCGCTGGCCAACCCGGACAAGACCCCGGCGTCCGAGCATTTCAACTGGCGCGCGCGGCTGGTGTCGATCAAGCAGCTGCTGCCGTGCATCGTGCTGATCGCCTTTATCGCCTGGATCATGGTCAGCGGCTACTCCACCGCCACCGAGGCCGCCGCCTACGGTGTGGTGGCGTCGCTGGCGCTGGCCTGGGCGGGCGGCTCGCTCACGCGCGCTGCGTTCTGGGACAGCCTGATGTCGGCCACGCGGCTGACCGCGATGATCATGTTCGTGCTGGGCGCGACCTCGTTCCTGTCGGTGACCATGAGCTTTACCGGCATTCCGCGCGCGCTGGCGGAATGGGTGGCGGCGCTGCACCTGTCGCCGTGGGCGCTGATCGCGGTGCTGACGGTGATCTACATCGTGCTCGGCACGGCGCTTGACGGCATCTCGATGATCGCGCTGACCACGGCGACGGTGCTGCCGATGGTGCAGGCGGCCGGCTTCGACCTGGTCTGGTTCGGCATCTTTATCGTGCTGCTGGTGGAGATCGCGGAGGTGACGCCGCCGGTGGGCTTCAACCTGTTTGTGCTGCAGAGTATGACCGGCAAGGACAGCAACTACATTGCCCGGGTATCGCTGCCCTTTTTCATGATGATGGTGGTGGCCATCGCCATCATCACGATCTGGCCGACGGTGGTCACGTGGCTGCCGGACATTGTCATGCAGCAGGAAGTCAAATAGCATAGGGCGGGCCGCCCGGCCCGCAGTCGGTCCGACTGTGGCCGCGGCGGCAACGTGGAGGCAACCCGCCAGATGCATGTGATCGTCATCGGCGCCGGCGCGATCGGCATGTGTTCCGCCTGGTACCTGCGGCAGGCCGGTTTCGACGTGACCGTACTGGAGCGCCGCGGCGCGCCCGCGCAGGAGACCAGCTTCGGCAATGCCGGCATGATCGCGCCCGGGTATGTCACGCCATGGGCCGCGCCGGGCATGCCCGGCAAGGTCCTGCGCACGCTCTTTGCCCGCGAGGCGCCGGTAGTGTTCCGCCCTTCCGCCGACCCCGCCATGTGGCGCTGGATCGCGCGCTGGCTGCGCGAATGCAAGCTGGAGCGCTACCGCGCCAACAAACTTCGTATGCAGCGCCTGGCCTTCTACAGCCGCGACTGCCTGCACCGGCTGCGCAGCGAGCTGGAGATCGACTACGAGCAGTCGCAGGGCTACCTGCAACTGTTCCGCACCGCGCGCGACCTGGACCTGGCCGCGCCCGCCGTGGCGCTGCTGCGGGAGAACAATGTCCCGCACCAGCTGGTGAGCGCGCAGGAATGCCGCCGCATCGAACCGGGCCTGGCCGCCGATACGCCGCTGGCCGGCGGGCTGCACCTGCCGGAGGACGAGTCGGGCAATTGCCCGATGTTCGTGCGCGCGCTGCACCGGCATGCCGAGACTGCCGGCGTTTCCTTCCGCTTCGACACGCAGGTGACGCGCATCCGCCCCGACAGGGACGGCAAGCTGCAGGTCGAGTTGTCGCAAGAGAGCAAGACCGGTGCTGCACCGGTGCTGAGCGCCGACCGCGTACTGGTCGCCGCCGGCGCCGACAGCATCGCGCTGCTGCGTCCGCTGGGCCTGCGCGTGCCGCTGTATCCGGTCAAGGGCTACTCCGTCACGGTCATGATCCGCGACGAACTGCAGGCGCCTCTGGGCGCGCTGATGGACGAGTCGTACAAGATCGCGATCACGCGCATGGGCAACCGCATGCGCGTGGCGGGCACGGCCGAGCTGGGTTCGCGCAAGCTGGACTTGCGGCCCGCCGCGCTGCGCACGCTGATCAAGGTGGCCCGCGACTGGTTCCCGGTGGCCGGCAACTACCAGGAAGCCACGCAATGGGCCGGCGCGCGGCCGATGCTGCCGGACGGACCGCCGCTGATCGGGCCCACCTCCGTGCCCGGCCTGTTCCTCAACCTGGGCCATGGCTCGACGGGCTGGGCGATGAGCTGCGGATCGGGCAAGATTGCGGCTGACCAGATCGCCGCCAGCGCCGCTGCCTGCGGCGGCCCCGACATCGACATGGAAGGCCTGCTGCCGGACCGCTACGGGCTCGGGCCTGCCAGGTAGCCACACATGAGCCTCCCTGACTCCTCCAACGCCGCGCCACAAGCCAATGGCGACGGCTGGCTTGCGCTTGACGCCGCGTCACCCGCCCCCGTTCCCCTCTACGACGTCCCCGCCATCCGCCGCATCGAGCAAGCCGCACTGGCGCAGTTGCCCGCTTTCACGCTGATGTCGCGCGCCGGCGCCACGGCCGCCCGCTGGCTGGCGCACCACGCGTCGTCCGGCCCGCTGCTGTTTGTGGCCGGCACGGGCAACAACGGCGGCGATGCGCTGGTGGCCGCCACGCAGTTGCACGGCACAGGCCGCGCGGTGCAGGTGTGGCTGGCCGCCGAGCCGGACCGCCTGCCCGCCGATGCCGCGATCGCCTGGCAACAAGCCCGCGCCGCCGGCGTACCGGTGCGCGTGGTGGCGACCATGGACACCTCGCAGGACGTTGACTGGCCCGCGGACACGGCCGCCATTGTTGACGGCCTGCTCGGCATCGGCCTGAACCGGCCGGCCGGCGGCGCCATGGCGTGGTGGATCGAGCAGGTCAACCGCAGCGCGCTGCCGGTGTTCGCGCTCGATATCCCGAGCGGCCTGTTCGCCGACACCGGCGCCGGCGTGCCCGCCATCCGCGCGCAACGCACATTGAGCTTTATCGCCGCCAAGCCCGGCCTGCTGACGCTGGACGGACGCGACTGCGCCGGCACGGTGGATATTGCACCGATCGGGCTCGACTACCCGCCGGCCGAAGCGCCGGTCGCCATGGTCAACGGCCCGGCCCTGTTCAATGCCGCGCTGCCGCGGCGCCACCATGCCAGCAACAAAGGCACGCATGGCTCGCTCGCGATCATCGGCGGCAACCTCGGCATGACCGGTGCGCCGCTGCTGGGCGCCAGGGCCGCGCAGTACCTGGGTGCGGGCAAGGTGCATATCGGCTTCCTGGCGCAGCCCGCACCGCTGGTCGACTCGCAGCACCCGGAGCTGATGCTGCATCCGGTGGACGGATTGCCGCTGTCCTCGATATCTGCGCTGGTGATCGGCCCGGGCATGGGCACGGACGCCCACGCGCACCGGCAGTTCGCGCGCCTGCTGCAAGGCGCGCCAGTGCCGCTGGTGCTCGATGCCGATGCGCTGAACCTGCTGGCCGCCGATCCGGCGCTGGCGGGCGCGCTCGCCGCCAGCGGCGCACCGTGCGTGATGACGCCGCACCCACTGGAGGCCGCGCGCCTGATGGGCGCCCCCGTTGCCGAGGTCCAGCGCGACCGGCCCGCTGCCGCCGCCGCGCTGGCGACGCAGTGGCAGGCCGTGGTCGTGCTGAAGGGATCGGGCACCGTGATCGCGGCGCCGGACGGCGGCGTCTGCACGGTGAACCCGACCGGCAGCGCGGCACTGGCCAGCGCCGGTACCGGCGACGTGCTGGCCGGCATGCTGGGCGCGCTGCTGGCGCAGGGCATGCCGCCGCCGGCCGCCGCGCAGGCGGCGGTATGGATTCACGGCCGTGCCGCCGATGAGCTGGTGGCGCAAGGCATTGGCCCTGCAGGCGTCACGGCAAGCGAGCTGTATGCGCCGGCGCGATCGGTCTTTAACCGCTTGCTGGCCGGGACCGGCGCATGACGCGCGGCGCGCTGCTGCTGCGTGATCCCGCCGACCGCCGCAACCTGCTTACCGGCATCGCGCTGCTGGTAATCGGCCAATGGGTCCTTAGCCTGCTCGATGCCACCAGCAAGACCCTGACGCAGCAGGGGCTGCCGCTGGTGGCGGTGGCGTGGGTGCGCTATGTCGGCCATGTGGTCGCGATCTTCCTGCTGCTCGGCCCGGCCGGCTGGCGCCGCCAATGGCGTCCGGCGAAACCGGGCCTGCAATGGCTGCGCGGCGGGCTGATGCTGGTATCGACGCTGGTGTTCTTCAGCGTGCTGATGCTGATGCCGCTGGCGCAGGCCACCGCGCTGAACTTCTGCGCGCCGCTGTTCGTGGTGGCGCTGTCGCCGTGGCTGCTCGGCGAGCGCCCGGGTCGCCATGCGCGCTGGATGCGCTGGACCGGCGTGGTGGTTGGCTTTGCCGGCATGCTGGTGGTGGTGCGCCCCGGTGGTCAGCTGAGCCCGCTTGGCGTCGGCCTTGGGCTGGTATCGGCGCTGGTGTTCGCGCTGTTGCAGATGCTGACGCGGCGCATCGCGGCATTTGACGCGCCCATGACCACGCTGATCCAGAGCGGCGTAACCGGCGCCTGCCTGACCACGCTGATTGTGCCGTTCTTCTGGTTCAGCGCCTGGCCGACGCCGCTGCAATGTGCGCTGCTGGTGTCGGCGGGGATCACGGGGTCACTCGGGCACTATTTCGTCATCCGTGCCTTCCAGTACGCGGATGCATCGTTCCTGAGCCCTTTTCTGTATCTGCAGATCGTGTCGGCCATCGTGATCGGCTACCTTGCATTTGGCCAGTTGCCTGACTGGACTACCGCAGGTGGCATCGGCATCATCTGCCTGGGTGGCTTGTGCGTGGCGGGCGGCGAACCGGTGCTGCGCGCTGTCGCGGGCCGGCTTGCTGGCCGGCGACGTCAGACAATGTCCGATACTTAGCGGGCACGCATGCTGCTATGTTGCAAGTGTTAACGGTTGCTTACGCCGAGGGGTAAAAGTGCCCCGGCGCAGGCGATATACTTTGCGAGTCTGCGCCGCCGCGCGCACTCGCGCCCCTGCAACTTCCTAGTCCCGCATGCCTACCGACCTTCACGCCTGGAACGCCCTGCTGCGGCACCATGACACCCTTCGCGACGCTCAGATGCGCGAGTGGTTCGACGGCGAAGGCGCGCAACGCGTCGCGCAATTCTCGCTGGAAGCCGCCGGGCTTTATCTCGACTATTCGAAGAACCGCATTACGCCCGAGACCATACGGCTGCTGACGCAGCTCGCAGCGGAAGCGGGCGTGCCGGCTCGCCGCGACGCGATGTTCGCCGGCGAGCATATCAACACGACCGAGGACCGCGCCGCGTTGCACGTAGCGCTGCGCGCGACCGCAGGCGCCGGCTACAAGGTCGACGGCGAACCGGTCATGCCCGCCATCCAGAAGGTGCTGGAGCGCATGCGCGAGTTCTCCGGGCGCGTGCGCAGCGGCGCCTGGAAAGGCGCCACCGGCCAGCGCATCACCGATGTCATCAATATCGGCATCGGCGGCTCCGACCTGGGTCCGCGCATGGTGTGCCGAGCGCTGTCGCACCTGTCCGACGCGGACGGCCAGACCGGTCCGCGCATGCACTTCGTCTCCAATGTCGACGGCACCGACCTGGCCGAGACCCTGGTGCGGCTCGACCCGCAGCAGACGCTGGTGATCGTCTGCTCCAAGACCTTTACCACGCTGGAGACCATGGCCAATGCACGCAGCGCGCGCGCCTGGTTCGTCGCCAACGGCGTGGCCGAGGGCGACCTGGCCAAGCACTTTGTCGCGGTCTCGACCAATACCGACGCGGTGCGCGAGTTCGGCATCGACCCGGCCAATATGTTCGAGTTCTGGGACTGGATCGGGGGGCGCTTCTCGCTGTGGTCGTCGGTCGGCCTGTCGATCACGCTGGCGGTGGGCTTCAACGCCTTTGCCGACCTGCTGGCGGGCGGGCGCGCGATGGATGAGCACTTCCGCACCGCGCCGCTGGAGCGCAACATGCCGGTGATCCTGGGCATGCTGGGCATCTGGTATCGCAACTTCTGGCACCTGCCGACCAGTTGCATGGCGCCCTACTCCACCTCGCTGGAGCTGTTCCCCGCGTTCCTGCAGCAGCTGGAGATGGAGAGCAACGGCAAGTCGGTGCAGCTCGACGGGCAGCGCGTGCGCACCCATACCTCGCCGGTGGTGTGGGGCACGGCCGGGACCAACGGCCAGCATGCCTACTTCCAGCAGATTCACCAGGGCTCGCTGGTGGTGCCGGTGGATTTCGTCGCGCCGCTGGTGCCGCCGCGCCGGCTGCCGGGCCATCATGCCAAGCTGCTGGCCAACTGCTTCGCGCAGGCCGAGGCGCTGATGCGCGGGCGCAGCGCAGATGAGCTGCGCGCCGCCGGCCTGACCGACGAAGTGCGCATCGCGCATATGGTGTTCGACGGCAACCGGCCCAGCAATATGCTGCTGATGGAAGATCTGACGCCGCACGTGCTGGGCGCGCTGATCGCGCTGTACGAGCACCGCACCTTTGTGCAGGGCGTGGTCTGGAACATCAATTCGTTCGACCAGTGGGGCGTGGAGCTGGGCAAGATCCTGGCGCGGCCGATCGAGGCCGAGCTGACCGGCGACAGCACCGGCCAGCACGATGCCTCGACGTCAGCGCTGATCGACCGCGCCCGCGCGGTACTGAAGGCCGGCGCGGCAAGCTAGGCCTTCAGACTTCCGCGCCCATCCATTCGTCGCTGGCCACGCGGCCGGCGTCGATGGTCAGGATGCGGGCGCAGCGCGCCGCCACCGAGCGGTCGTGCGTGACCAGCACCAGCGTTGAGCCGGCATCGCGGTTGAGTTCGAACATCAGCGCGATCACGGCTTCGCCGGTGGCGGTGTCGAGGCTGCCGGTGGGCTCGTCGGCAAACAGGATGTCCGGGCGTGCCACGAACGCGCGCGCCAGCGCCACGCGCTGCTGCTCGCCGCCCGACAGCGTGCGCGGGTAGTGCCCGAGCCGCGCACCCAGGCCCACGCGCTGCAGCATATCCACCGCGCGTTCGCGCACCTGCGAGTTTTCGCCGCGCAGCTCCAGCGGCAGCATCACGTTTTCCAGCGCGGTCAGGTGGCCCACCAGCTGGAACGACTGGAACACAAAGCCGACATGGCGGCCGCGCAACGCGGCGCGCTGGTCTTCGTCGAGCGCGTACAGGTCCTGGCCCTGCAGGTGGACCGTGCCCGTGCTGGGCAGGTCCAGGCCAGCAAGCAGGCCCAGCAGTGTCGACTTGCCCGATCCGGATGCCCCCACGATGGCGAGCGTTTCGCCCGGCGTGACGGAAAAGGACACGTCGTGCAAAATCGTCAGCGAACCTGTCGTGTCGGCAACGGTCTTTCCGAGAGACTCGACGGCAAGAATGGAAGAGGACATGGATATAGGGATCCGAGGCAAATGGCGCAGGCTGCTGCTGGCAGGCTGCATGGCACTGACGATGTCGGGGGCCGCCCAGGCCGCCGCGCCCGCACTGCTGGTGCTCGGCGACAGCCTGTCCGCCGAGTACGGCATCACGCGCGGCGCGGGCTGGGTCACGCTCTTGCAGGACCGGCTGCGGCAGGAGCGTTTCGATTATAGCGTCGTCAATGCCAGCATCAGCGGCGAGACCACCGTCGGCGGCAAGACACGCCTGCCGGAGCTGCTGTCGCGGCACCGCCCCGCCATCGTGGTGGTGGAGCTCGGCGCCAACGACGCCTTGCGCGGGCTGCCGCTGCAGGCCACCGAAGCCAACCTGCGCAATATCGTGACCACCGCGCAGAAAGCCGGCGCCGGCGTGCTGCTGATCGGCATGCGCATCCCGCCCAACTATGGCCAGGATTACACCGAGAAGTTCGTTTCGCTGTATCCGAAGCTGGCCAGCGAGTACAAGGTGCGGCTGGTGCCGTTCTTCCTCGACAAGGTCATCACGCGGCAGGACTGGTTCCAGCCGGATCGCATCCACCCGACCGCGGCGGCGCAGCCGGCGCTGCTTGAGACGGTGTGGCCGCAGCTCAAGCCGATGCTCAAGCGTAGCGGCGCGAAGTAGGCAGTCCGGCGACGTCGGCCACCAAAGCAAAAACCCCTGCCACGTCTGGCAGGGGTTTTTGTTTGCGGCGTGGTTCCGATGGCTTATTCGGAGCCTTGTGCCTGGGTGGTGCCGGCCGGCGCCAGCAGCTCGACCTTGGAGCGCGCCTTCAGGCTTTCATAGAACGCCAGCAGGTCGGTCTGGCCGGCCAGTTGCGACAGCTGCTGCGCTTCGGCCTGGCGTTGCGCAGGGTTGGCCTGCGTCGGCTGGCTGACCTTGGTGATGCGGTAGACCGCGTAGCCTTCGGCGCCCAGGTCGACACCCACCACCGAGGGCAGCTTGTTCGCATCGGCGCGCAGCACCGCTTCGACCGCCTTCGGCGGCACGCCATCGGCCTTGGCGCGCGACACGGTCTGCACCGCACCGAAGCCGTCGGCGCTGTCGGCCTTCTTCAGCGCTTCGAGTCGCGCCTCGCCAGCCTTGCGCGCCAGCTCGGCGGCCTGCTGCGCGATATAGCCCTCGCGCACCTTGGCTTCGACTTCCTCGAACTTGCGCACGGTTGCCGGGCGGTATTCGACGATGCGCGCCGCGACCAGCGTATTCGGGGCAACCTGGATCGCCTCGGTATTACGCTTGTTCTTGACCGCCTCGTCGCTGAACAGCGCCTTGAGCACCTTCTCGTTATTGAGCGGGTTCTGCGCGCCGAGCGCCGGGTTCGGCTGGCGCGTCACGTTGTCGGCGGTCTGGATGGTCAGCTTGAACTTGTCGGCGGCGGTCTTGAGGCTGTCCGCCTGTTCATAGACGGTGTTGCCGAAGGCGTCGGCCTGCTCGGCAAACTTCTTGTCGGCGAACTGCTTGCGCAGCTCGGCTTCCAGCTCGGGACGCACGGCCTCCAACGGCTTGGTTTCAGACGCCTTGATGCCGGTCAGCTTGATGATGTGGTAGCCGTAGTCGGTTTCCACCACGTCGCTGATCTGGCCGTCCTTGAGCGCATACATGGCGTCCTCGAACGGCTTGACCAGCGCGCCGTGACCCAGGAAGCCCAGGTCGCCGCCCTTCTCGGCCGAGCCCGGGTCCTGCGACTGCTTGCGCGCCACGTCGGCAAAGGTCTCGGGATGCTTGCGCAGCTCTTCCAGCAGCTTGGTGGCCTTCTCCTTCGCGGCCTGGCGCTGGGCGGCCGGCGCGTCCTTCGGGGCGAGGATCAGGATATGGCTGGCGCGGCGCTGCTCATCGGTACGGAAGCGCGCAATATTGCTTTCGTAGTACGACTTCAGCTCTTCCGGCGTGACGGTCTGCGCGGCGGCCAGCGCCTCGCCCGACAGCACCAGGTATTCCACCTTGGCCTGCTCCGGCACCGAGAATTCCGACTTGTGGCTGTCGTAGTAGGCCTTCAGCGCGGCGGCGTCGGGCTGCACCTTGGCGGTGTAGCCGGCCGGCTTGAACAGCACCATCTGCACGTCGCGCTGCTGGTCGCGCACGGCGATCAGGCGGTCGAGCAGCGACTTGGGCACAAACGCGGTGGCGGCGATCGACGCGCCCAGTTGCTGCGTGGCCAGCTCGAAGCGCATGCGGGCATCGAACTGCTCAGGCGACATGCCTTGCGACTGCAGCAGCTGCAGGTAGGCCTTGTCGTCGACCTTGCCGTCCGCCTTGCGCGGCAACTGCGCGATCGCCGGCAGGCTGTTGATTTCCTCGAGCAGCTTGGCGTCGGACACGGTCAGGTGCTCGCGCGCCACTTGATTGGCCATCACGCGCTGCAGGATCAGCTGGTCCAGCACGGCCTTGCGCGCCTCCGGGCCTTCGAACTGGCGCGCATCGTATCTGGCGCCCAGGATCTGGCGCGCGCGCTCGCTCTGGTCACGGACCACATTGTCCACTTCCTGCACGCTGATGGCGCGGCCGTCGACCTTGGCGGCGTCGTGCGAGCTGTCCATGAAGCGCGAGTAGCTCTCCACGCCGAAAAACACGAACGACGGGAAAACAAGCACCAGCAGCAGCAAGAGCATCAGGCGCCGGTTGTTGCGTACGAAATCAAGCATGCGGATTCGGGTAGTGGATTAGCACGAAAGACAAACTCCGCGATTCTAGCAGGAGCCGGTGGGCGCGAACCTTTTGTGCAGGCCCGGGAACATGGAGAGCAAATGAAAACGCCCGCTGACGCGGGCGTTCTCTAAAACTGGCGGAGTGGACGGGACTCGAACCCGCGACCCCCGGCGTGACAGGCCGGTATTCTAACCGACTGAACTACCACTCCTGTGTCGGCGCTTGCTGCCGGCGTAGTGCGCTTGCGATGGGGAGCGGTGGTGGGTGCTGAGGGGCTCGAACCCCCGACCTACGCCTTGTAAGGGCGCCGCTCTACCAACTGAGCTAAGCACCCGCTCGACCATCGCAGGTTGGCTGCCTGCAACTTGCTTATCGCCCCACACCTCGCGGCAGTTGCCGTGGTTTGCGTTGCGAGGGCGCAAGTGTAATACAGGTGATTTCGGTTTGCCAAGGGTTGCGCACGCAAAAAAAACGCCGCAGGGCATCGCTGCCGCGCGGCGTTTCTTCAGGCACTTGCGCTCAGTGGTGCAGACGCTCGACCTTGGCCGTAGCCTTGTCCGCCACCTCGGCGGGCTTGGCCTCTTCGTCCGGCAATGCCTCGGGCTTGCGCTCGAGCGCCAGTTCCAGCACCTTGTCGATCCAGCGGACCGGCACGATCTCGATGGCGTTTTTCACGTTGTCGGGGATCTCGGCCAGATCCTTGACGTTTTCCTCCGGGATCAGCACCAGCTTGATGCCGCCCCGGTGGGCCGCCAGCAGCTTTTCCTTCAGGCCGCCGATCGGCAGCACCTCGCCGCGCAGCGTGATCTCGCCGGTCATGGCGACATCCGCGCGGACCGGGATACCGGTCAGTACCGACACCAGGGCCGTGGTCATGGCACCGCCAGCCGACGGACCGTCCTTGGGCGTGGCGCCTTCGGGGACGTGGATGTGGATGTCGCGCTTCTCGAACATCTCATCCGTGATACCCAGGCGACGTGCCCGCGAACGCACCACCGATCGTGCGGCCTCGACCGACTCCTTCATCACATCGCCCAGCGAACCGGTACGCGTGATGTTGCCCTTGCCCGGCATGATCGCGGCTTCGATGGTCAGCAGGTCGCCGCCCACCTCGGTCCACGCCAGACCGGTCACCTGGCCAACCTGGTTTTCCTTGCCGGCCAGGCCGAAGTCGTACTTGCGCACGCCCAGGAATTTGTCCAGGTTCTCGGAATCGACCTTGATCGTGCCCGACTCCTTCTTCAGCAGCAGCAGCTTGACCACCTTGCGGGCGATCTTGGACACCTCGCGTTCCAGCGAACGCACCCCCGCTTCACGCGTGTAGTAGCGGATGATGTCGCGGATCGCACTTTCGGCAACCTCGATCTCGCCTGCCTTCAGACCGTTGTTCTTGATCTGCTTGGGCAGCAGGTAGCGCTGCGCGATATTGACCTTCTCGTCCTCGGTGTAACCCGACAGGCGGATCACTTCCATACGGTCGAGCAGCGGCGGCGGGATGTTGAGCGAGTTCGACGTCGCCACGAACATCACGTCGGACAGGTCGAAGTCCACTTCGATGTAGTGGTCCTGGAACGTGTGGTTCTGTTCCGGGTCCAGCACCTCGAGCAGCGCCGACGACGGATCGCCGCGGAAGTCCATGCCCATCTTGTCGATCTCGTCGAGCAGGAAGAGCGGATTGCGCACGCCGACCTTGGACAGGCTCTGCAGGATCTTGCCCGGCATCGAGCCGATGTAGGTCCTGCGGTGGCCGCGGATCTCGGCCTCGTCACGCACGCCACCCAGTGCCATGCGCACGAACTTGCGGTTCGTCGCGCGCGCCACCGACTGGCCGAGCGAGGTCTTGCCCACGCCGGGAGGCCCGACCAGGCACAGGATCGGCGCCTTCACCTTGTCCACGCGCTGTTGCACTGCGAGGTATTCGAGAATGCGTTCCTTGACCTTCTCCAGGCCATAGTGGTCTTCATCCAGCACGCGCTCGGCGTTGGCCAGGTCGTTGTTGACCTTGCTCTTCTTGCGCCACGGCAGGTTCACCAGCGTGTCGATGTAGTTGCGCACGACGGTGGCTTCGGCCGACATCGGCGACATCAGCTTGAGCTTCTTGAATTCGGCGTCGGCCTTCTTCTTGGCTTCCTTCGGCATGCGCGCAGCCTTGATGCGCTTGTCGAGTTCTTCCAGGTCGGCGCCTTCTTCGCCCTCGCCCAGTTCCTTCTGGATGGCCTTGACCTGCTCGTTCAGGTAGTACTCGCGCTGGCTCTTCTCCATCTGGCGCTTGACGCGGCCACGGATGCGCTTTTCCACCTGCAGGATGTCGATCTCGCCCTCGAGCTGCGACAGCAGGCTTTCCAGGCGCTCGGTCACATTGACCATCTCCAGGATCTTCTGCTTCTGCTCGAGCTTGATCGGCAGGTGCGCGGCGATGGTGTCCGCCAGGCGGCCTGCCTCGTCGATGCCCGACAGCGAAGTCAGGATCTCCGGCGGGATCTTCTTGTTGAGCTTCACGTACTGGTCGAACTGCGAGACGATCGCGCGGCGCAGGGCCTCGGTCTCGGCGCTTTCGCCAGGTGCGAGGGGCACGGGCACGGCTTCGCACATGAAGTGCGATTCGTCCTCGCTCACCTCGCGGATGTTTGCGCGCTGCGTACCCTCGACCAGCACCTTCACGGTACCGTCGGGCAGCTTCAGCATTTGCAGGATATTGGCGATGCAGCCGACCTCGTACAGGTCGTCGGCGGTCGGCTCGTCTTTGGCCGCCGTCTTCTGGGCTACGAGCATGATGCTCTTGCCCGCCTCCATCGCAGTCTCAAGCGCCTTGATGGACTTCGGGCGTCCCACGAACAGCGGGATCACCATGTGCGGAAACACCACCACGTCGCGCAGCGGCAACAGTGGCAGGCGAATCGGCTCGGCCGGGAGGAGTTGTGTTCCGGACATCATTTTCCCCAAGTCAGTCTATTAAGGCGTAAGTTGGGCCGCCCGAATCGATTACAAGATACATGCCAATCGATTCATCAAGGCAGGCAGATGCCGCTCCCTGCACTTGCAGGCCCCTCTGAAACAGCATACCCGCGTTTCCTCCTTCTCGTCGGTCGAATAAAGAAAAAAAAGCCGCTCGCTTCTACGCGAACGGCCTTTCCGCCATGCTGCCGGTGTGGTCCTGACCACTTCACCACACGCTGGCAGCCTCGCGTCAGTTGGACCCTGCCACTTTGGGCTGCTGCTCCTCGTACATCAGCAGCGGCGGTGCATCCCCGTTGATCGTATTTTCATCGATCACCACCTTTTGCACGCCCTTGTAGTTGGGCAGGTCGTACATGACATCCATCAGCGACTGCTCGAGGATCGAACGCAGGCCGCGGGCGCCGGTCTTGCGGCGGATCGCCTTGCGGGCGATTGCCGAAAGCGCGCCGGGACGGATTTCCAGCTCGACCCCTTCCATCGCCAGCAGCTTCTGGTACTGCTTGACCAGCGCGTTCTTGGGCTCGACCAGGATCTGCACCAGCGCGGTCTCGTCCAGCTTGGCCAGCGTGGCAACCACCGGCAGGCGGCCGATCAGTTCGGGGATCAGGCCGAACTTGATCAGGTCTTCCGGCTCGGTCTGCGGCAGCACTTCGCTGACTTCGCGCTCTTCCTTGCTCTTGACCTGCGCCGCAAAGCCGATGCCGGTCTTGTCCGAGCGCTGCATGATGACCTTTTCCAGGCCGTCGAACGCGCCGCCGCAGATAAACAGGATGTTGGTCGTGTCGACCTGCAGGAAGTCCTGGTTCGGATGCTTGCGGCCACCTTGCGGCGGCACCGAAGCCATGGTGCCTTCGATCAGCTTGAGCAGCGCCTGTTGCACGCCCTCGCCCGATACGTCACGGGTGATCGACGGGTTGTCGGACTTGCGCGAGATCTTGTCGATCTCGTCGATGTACACGATGCCGCGCTGCGCCTTTTCGACTTCGTAGTTGCAGTTCTGCAGCAGCTTCTGAATGATGTTCTCGACGTCCTCGCCCACATAGCCGGCTTCGGTCAGCGTGGTCGCGTCGGCGATCACGAACGGCACGTTGAGCAGGCGCGCCAGCGTCTGAGCGAGCAGCGTCTTGCCCGAGCCGGTCGGCCCGATCAGCAGGATGTTGCTCTTGGACAGCTCGACATCGTCCTTCTTGCCGAGGTGCTTGAGGCGCTTGTAGTGGTTGTAGACCGCCACGGCCAGGATCTTCTTGGCCTGTTCCTGGCCGATCACATACTGGTCCAGGCTTTCGCGAATCTCGTGGGGCGTGGGGAGATCGGAGCGCGCGGCCGCGGCGGCGTCTTTCTCGGATGCCGTGGCCTCGTCGCGAATGATCTCGTTGCACAGGTCGATGCATTCGTCGCAAATGAACACCGACGGGCCCGCGATCAGCTTCTTCACCTCATGCTGGCTCTTGCCGCAGAAGGAGCAGTAGAGAAGCTTTTCGCTGGATGAACCTTTTTTGTCCGCCATAGGAATCAGTCACTTTTGCAGTGCGCACACCGCGGGGCGACAGGCTCCTCCGGCGATACGCTTCAAACGGATCATACGCCAAAACAATTGGCACCACCGGCGGTTCCCCCCGGCTGTGGGTCAAAAGCAAAAAACGAGGCACGAGGCCTCGTTCCGGTGTAGCCTTCGCCATTTGGGGCAATGCCGCAACGCCCGGCCGGCCGTTCGAAACGGCTTGCCCGGCATGCCAGCGCGGCCGCCGCTGCGGGTTGCGCCCCGGCGGCCCGCTGCATCAATCAGCCGCGACGGGCGATGACCTTGTCGACCAGGCCGTAATCCACTGCCTGGTCGCCGCTCATGAAGTTGTCGCGATCGGTGTCGCGGCCAATCTTCTCGACCGGCTGGCCCGTCACTTCCGACAGGATGGTGTTGAGCCGCTCGCGCAGGTACAGGATCTCGCGCGCCTGGATCTCGATATCCGAGGCCTGGCCGCGCGCGCCGCCCAGCGGCTGGTGGATCATGATGCGCGAGTTGGGCAGCGCAAAACGCTTGCCTTTCGCGCCAGCCGCCAGCAGGAAGGCACCCATGCTCGCCGCCATGCCCATGCACAGCGTGGACACGTCGGGCTTGATGAACTGCATGGTGTCGTAGATCGCCAGCCCCGCCGACACGGAACCGCCCGGCGAGTTGATGTAAAGCGACACGTCCTTGTCGGGGTTCTCGCTCTCGAGGAACAGCAGCTGGGCCACCACCAGGTTGGCGGTCTGGTCGTTGACCTCGCCCACCATGAACACCACGCGCTCCTTCAGCAGGCGCGAATAGATGTCATAGGCGCGCTCGCCCCGGCCGGACTGCTCGACGACCATCGGCACCAGCCCCAGGCCCTGGGTATCCAGTGCCGAAGCCTGCGTGGTGGCGAGACGGTCAAGCAAATCATTGCGGGTCATGCAGGTTCTCCATGGATTCGTCGGATGGCAGGGCCGATCTTGAAACCGGCCCGCCCCCGCGCCGCAGCGCGGGACAGCGGGTCATCGCCGGCCTCAGGCTTGCTGCGGGTTGCCTTCGGCGGTGAGTTCCTCGAAGGACACCTTTTTGTCGGTGACCTTGGCCTTGCCGCACACGAAATTTACCACGTTGTTTTCGAGCACGTAGGCCTCCATTTCGGCCAGGCGCTGCTGGTCGCCGTAGTACCAGCGCATGACTTCCTTCGGGTCTTCGTAGCTCTTGGCGAAGTCCTCGATCTCGGCCTTGATCTGGTCGGCCTTGGCTTCCAGGCCGTTGGCCTTGACGATCTCGGCCAGGATCAGGCCCAGCTTGACGCGGCGCTCGGCCTGCTGCGCGAACATCTCGGCCGGGATCGGCATATCCTTGGCGTTGGGCATGCCACGCTGTTCCAGATCGCGGCGGGCCATCTCGACCAGGCGCTCCTGGTCCTGCTCGATCAGGGCCTTGGGCACGTCCAGCTCGCTGGCCTTCAGCAGCGCTTCCATGACCTGGTCCTTCAGCATGGAATGCGTGCGGCGCTTCACTTCGCGCTCGAGGTTCTCGCGGATGTCGGCGCGCATCTTCTCGACGCTGCCGTCGGCGATGCCCAGCGACTTGGCAAAGGCTTCGTTGACTTCCGGCAGGTGGGCCCACTCGATCTTCTTCAGGGTCACCGTGAACTCGGCAGTCTTGCCGGCCACTTCCTTGCCGTGGTAGTCCTCCGGGAAGGCCAGCGGGAAGGTCTTGCTTTCGCCGACCTTCAGGCCCAGCGCGGCCTGCTCGAACTCGGGCAGCATGCGGCCTTCGCCCAGCACGAACGGGAAGTCCTCGGCCTTGCCGCCGGCGAACTCTTCACCTTCGATCTTGCCGACGAAGTCCAGCGTCACGCGGTCGCCGTTCTGGGCGGTGACGTCGGCACCGCCGTCGCCATGCTCGCCGGCTTCGCCGCGGGTGTGGTAGTGCACGCGCTGCTTGCGCAGGATGTCGATGGTCTTGTCGACTTCGGCATCGGTGATTTCAGTGGTGGTGCGGGTCACGTCGGCGGCCGACAGGTCACCGAGGGTCACTTCCGGGTACACCTCGAACATGGCGTCGAATGCGACTTCGTCCTCGCCCACGCCTTCGGTCTTGATCTCGAACTTGGGCTGGCCGGCAACCTTGACGTCCTGCTCCTTGGTGATATCGAAGAACTTGCGCGCGGCCTTGTCGAAGCGCACTTCGAACTCGACCTGCTGGCCGTACTGCTTCTCGACCATCTTCATCGGCACCTTGCCCGGACGGAAGCCCGACATCTTCACGGTCTTCGACAGGCGAACCAGGCGCTCCTGCTTTTCCTTTTCCACTTCGGCCTTGGGGATGGCCAGGGTCACCTTGCGGTCCAGCTTGCCGAGGTTCTCAATCACGTTCGACATGGTCGTAGATCCAATCCAGAAATGTAGTTGTGTTCGTAGGCACTTCCGCTTGCGCACGTTTTGCCCTGGCGTCCTGCCCTGAACCGCACCGGCGTACGGAAAGCTCCGCGCAAACGGAAAACGGGGATTATCGCACGGTTTTCATTCGCTTCCGGCAGTTTTTACCCGGAACGGGCCTGGAACCGCACTGCCCGACGGCTTGCCGCTATCCCTTGCCACTATCCCGCCTGTCCGTGGCGCAGTGCGCGCAGCAGCAGGCGTGCAGGATCGACGGCATCGGCCAGGTCCGACTCCAGCGGCAGCGGCTCGCCTTCGATCTGGCTCGCCAGCAGTTCGCCCCCCAGTGCCGCCCAGGTGAGGCCGCGCGACCCGTATGCAAGGGCGGCGTAGAGCCCCGGCATGCGCGGCAGGTCACGCAGGTGGGCGCCGCGCAGCGATGCCGCCTGCGCCAGCGCGGCCGCCTCGTCCGGCACCGGTCCGATCAGCGGCAGCCGGTTGTGCGATACCGTACGCACGCCCACGTAGCCGGTGAGCGTTGCGGGGTCGATGCCGGCCACCGCATCGGCCTGACTTGGCAGCAGCCCGGCCAGCCGCGCCAGGTTGGCCGCGTGGACTTCGGGGCGCTCTACCAGCGGGCCTTCGTCGGCATCGTAGCTGGAGCCGACCCGGCCAGTGCCGTCGTCGGCACGCGGCAGCAGGTAGCCGGCACCGGTAACGACGCAGTCGGGCCAGTCGCCGATCGCGTCGACCTGCGCGGCCGGCAGCGTGGTCAGCTGGCCGCGCACGCGCCGCACGGTCCAGTGCTGCTGCGGCAGTAGTTGCTGCGCCTCGTGCGCATTGGCCAGCACCAGCACAGGGGCGGACGCCAGCACGGCACCGTCCTCGTCGCGCGCTTCCCATTGCTCGCCGACCCGCGCGATCGACGCGACCTGGCAGCCGAACCGCGTCGACACCGCACTGCCCGCGCGTGCCAGCTGTGCGGTGCAGATATCGGGCGGCGCCACCCATCCGCCATCCGGGAACCACAGGCCGCCGCGCGGCACGCCCGCGCGGTGGGTGGACGCCGCTTCTTCCGCGTTCATCCAGCGCACGAATGCCTCCGGCAGGCCCATCGCCGCCAGCGCGGCGCGCTGGGCCTCGTCTTCGGCCTCGTCTTCGCCGATCTGCAGCACGCCGCAGCCGTGCCAGCCGACCGGGTGCCCGGCCTCGGCCAGCGCCGCCCAGGCCCGCATCGCATACTGATTCCCGGCGCGCGACAGCCGCGACAGCAGGCTGTCGTCAGCGGACAGGTGCGCATGCATCGCCGCGGCGCGATGCGCCGAGGTCTGCCGCGCCGGCCCGCCGTGGCGGTCGAACAGCGTCACGCGCCAGCCGCGCGCCGCCAGCCGCTCGGTCACGGCGCAACCGGCGAGGCCGGCGCCGATGACAATGGCGTGACGCTCGGTCCATTGCCCCGCCAGCGGCGGCGCGTGGCGGCGCGACTTCCATTGCGGGCGGAAGCACGCCACCGTCATGTCGCGCTTGCCGCCGAAGCCGGGCGCCTTGCTGACTTCGAAACCCACGTCCCTGAGGCCGCGTCGCACGAAGCCCGCGGCCGTGTAAGTCGCCAGCGCAGCGCCCGGCCGGGCCAGCCGCGCCAGCCCGCGCAGCACCGCCGGCGACCACATGTCCGCATTGCGCGCAGGCGAGAAACCATCCAGGTAGAACGCATCGGCCCCGGCCACCAGCCGCGGCAGCATCTGCTCGACGTCGCCCAACGCCAGCGTCAGCACCACCCGCCCGCCGTCGAAGGCCAGCCGGTGCAGCCCCGGCAGCGCCAGCGGCCATTGCGCCTGCAGCGCCTGCGCCAGCGGCTGCAGGCGGTCGAGACCGGCATGCAGTTGCGCCAGACCTTCGCGGGTAAACGGGTGTTTTTCGATCGAGACGAAATGCAGCGTGCCGCAGCGTTGCGGATCGTCGCGCCAGGCCTGCCAGGTCGCCAGGAAATTCAGCCCCTGGCCGAAGCCGGTTTCGACGATGACGAACTGGCGCTGGCCGGCCCACGCCTGCGGCAGGCCATTGCCGCCGAGAAAGACATGGGCGGCCTGCGCCAGCCCGCCTTCGGTGCTGTGGTAGACGTCGTCGTAGCGGGGGGAATACGGGGTGCCTTCGGCGGAGAGGATGGGCTCGGCGGGCTCGAGTGCGCGCGGCATGGAATACGGGAGCAAAATGCCCGGGCGGATTCGCCGGGGCGTGGAAGGGCCGGAAAACCAACTGGCGGCGGATGGTAGCATAGCGCCCTTCCCGCAGTCCGCACCGCCCTGCCCCTTGATTTGCGCCGCCGAGGCGCCCGCTCCGCCATGCTCAGCTACCGTCACGCCTTCCACGCCGGCAACCATGCCGATGTCCTGAAACACGCCGTCGTAGTGCAGTTGCTTGAGCACCTGACGCAGAAGGACAAGGCGTTCTGGTACATCGACACGCACGCCGGCGCCGGCCTGTACGCGCTGGACCACGCCTATGCGCAGAAGAAGGCCGAGTTCGAAACCGGCATTGCGCGCCTGTGGCAGGCCGCCGCAAATGGCAGTGCGCTGCCACCGATGCTTGACGAATACCTCGACCAGGTCCGGGCGCTGAACCCGGACGGCAACCTGCGCCATTACCCCGGCTCGCCCTGGCTGGCCTGGCAGATGCTGCGCGACCAGGACCGCCTGCGGCTGTTCGAGCTCCATAGCACCGAGATCCAGGTGCTGCGCGACAACTTCCGCGGCGCCGGCCGCCGCGTGATGCTGTACGACGGCGACGGCTTCGGCGGCATCAAGGCGATCCTGCCGCCGCCGCCGCGCCGCGCGCTGGTGCTGATCGACCCTTCGTACGAAGACAAGCAGGACTACGCCCGCACCGTGCAGACCATCCGCGACGGCCTGGAGCGCTTTGCCACCGGCGTCTACGCCGTCTGGTACCCGCAGGTGCAGCGGCGCGAATCGCTGCAGCTGCCGGTGCAGTTGCAGGGCCTGCCGCTGAAGAGCTGGCTGCACGTGGCGCTGACCGTCAAACATCCCGTGGAAGGTGGCCTGGGCCTGCATGGCAGCGGCATGTTTATCGTGAACCCGCCGTGGCGCCTGAAGGAATCGCTGCAGCAGGCCATGCCGGTGCTGCTCGACCTGCTCGGCCAGGACGACGGCGCGAAGTTCACGCTGGAAGCGGAAGAGAACTGAGGTCCTTTGCCCCCGCTGGCCCCTACCGCGCCACTGGCCCGCGCCGGCCCAGGGTGCGCGCCAGCCAGTCCAGCCCCATCCCTACCGCCACGCCCATGCTGTCGGCCACCAGGTCGAACCAGTCAGCTTCGCGGTAGCCGGTCTGCCCCTGCAGCAGTTCGATCAGCCCGCCGTAGGCCACCAGCCCCAGTACCAGCGCCAGCCCATGGCCGCCGTAGGCACGCCGCCCCAGCACCCAGAGCGCGCCGAAGGCAAGCAAGTGGTTGGTCTTGTCCCAGCCCGTGGTCGGCAGCGGCTGCGTGGGCGGCATCAGCGCGAGGACGAGGATCGTCACGACGCAGGCCCAGAAGAACAGGCGCCAGTGGAAAGCCGTCAGGTTCGGGACAGGGATGGGTGGCATGGGCCAGGGCGTGGCGCACGCGGGCGCCGTCATTGTTGATGGCCACAATATATCTCCCCCGGCTGCCTTCCCGGCAGGGCTGGATTCCCCGGGCGCCTTGCGCTACAATCCGCAGCCTCGTTGCGCTGCAGGCGTGGGTCGGATCGACACCGCCGCCGGCACTGGCGGACAGATGAAAGGCGGGCAGTTCCAGCCGCCTTTTTTGCTTTCCTGTCCGGCGCGCGCCAGCGAGCATCGCGGCGGCCCGCCCGGGCAGCGCCGCAAGGACCGCGAGGGTGGCGAAATTGGTAGACGCACCAGGTTTAGGTCCTGACGCCAGCAATGGTGTAGGGGTTCGAGTCCCCTCCCTCGCACCACCAGCCCCGGAAGTGGCGGGCTGACAACATCCCCTTTTTCCCTGTCCGCCCTGTCCGATCTCCTCGGACCATCGCTGTACCCCTCCCCACGCCTCGACTGAACCGGCAGGACCGCTCATGGCCCCGAGCCCTTTCCTGTTTCCGCGATCGCAGCTATCATTCCTGACGCGTATATCGATAATCGATACATCTGTATATTGGTGCAATATCCAGTCATCGTGGTGCAGCCATCCCGCCAATGGTGCCGACTATCGCCACGATGTCACCCTTATTTCCCGTCGAATCCATGCCGTCCAAGCCCGGCCAGCCACCCTCTCCCGCCCCCGAGCGCGACAACCCGCTGTTCAACCAGTCGCTCGAAAAAGGCCTCGAAGTCCTGCGCGCCTTCAGCGCCGTCCATCGCACGCTGACGCTGGCGGAACTGGCCGCGCTGACGGGCATGAACAAGAGTTCGGCGCAGCGCACCATCCATACGCTGGAGGCGCTGGGCTATGTCGACAAGCACCCGCAGACGCGCCGCTTCCGGCTGACCCCGCGGGTGATGGAGATCGGCTACAACTACCTGGCCGCCGATGCGCTGATCCCGGTGGCGAGCCCCTACCTGTCGCAGCTCGCCGCGGCCAGCGGCGAGACCGCCAACCTGACCGAGCCGGTCGGGCTGGACATGGTCTATGTGGCGCAGCTGATGACCGCCAAGCACATGCCGGTACTCACGCCGGTGGGCATGCGCATCCCGATGTATTGCACCAGCTCCGGCCGGGCCTGGCTGAGCACGCTCCCGGACGAACAGGTCACGGCGATGCTGGAGCAGTCGGCGCGCGTCGCGCGCACCCCTGCGACGCTGACCGACGTGGACGCCATCTTCGAGCGCGTCGCGGCCTGCCGCCGGCTTGGTTACGCCTGCAATGAGGAAGAACTGTTTATCGGCGACATGGGCCTGGCCGCGCCCATCGTCAACAGCCAGGGCGTGGCGGTTGGCGCTGTGCACGTGTCGCCGCCGGCGAGCCGCTGGACCATGGCCGAAGCGCAGAAAAAGCTGGCGCCGCTGGTGGTCGAATGCGCGTGGGCGATCTCGCGCTCCATTGCTCACTGAGTTGCTCACTGAGTTGCTCACTGAGCTACTCACTGAGGCGGCGCGGAGCCCGCGCGGCCAGCTTTCGGACAGGTGGTAGAAGACCTTAGTGCCATCGGCTTTCGCGGACCGTTCCCGCCATCTATTCTGAATATGTTGGGGCGGCGATGCGATCTTGCGCACGCTGTTCCAGTCATTACTTCAGCCCCGATCGGAGGGCATATGAAATTTCCTGCTTTGCTGTTGGCAGCCACGATGACCGCTGGCTGGTCGTCGTTCGCCCAGGCTGCCGGATGCCAGTACGACATGCAGTGCAAAGGAGAGCGGATCTGCCAGCAAGGGCAGTGCGTTTTTCCCGACGCCGAGGACACCGGGGAAGCCGGCGGGCCATCCCCGCTGCCCACGACCAAGCGGACGCCGTCGCCTCCACCGCCGCGCGGATGCTGCACGGTGGCAGGAAAGCTGAAGCTCTCGCCGGCCGCGGCATCCGACACCAGCCTGGTCGTCGGCGACACCTGCCAGGGCATGACAAGCTCCGGCAAGCCGGTTCCCGGCACGATCTGCAACTAGGCGCAGTGGCTGATCGCCCGTCGCCGGCCGTCGCGCGGCCGGCGCGGGGCCGGCACGCTAGCGCGCATGCGCCAGCATGGCCTGCAGCAGCACGTTGGCGCCGGCCTCGATATGCTCGGGCAATGCGTCCTCCAGCTCGTTGTGGCTGATGCCGTCCTTGCACGGCACGAAGATCATGCCCGTGGGCGCGCGCCGGGCGACGTAGACCGCGTCGTGGCCCGCGCCGCTGACCACGTCCATATGCGGCAGGCCCAGCGCCGCAGCCGCACGCCGCACGCTATCCACGCAGTCGGGCGCGAACGCGCACGGCTCGAACTTGACCACCTGACGGATCCCGACCTCGACGCCGGCCGCTGAGGCAATGTCTTCGAAGGCCGCCTGCATGGCCGCGTGCATGCGGTCCAGCCCGTCCTGCGACAGGTTGCGGAAGTCCACCGAAAAATCTACCCGCCCCGGAATCACGTTGCGCGAGTTTGGCGTGACCTGCAGATAGCCGACCGTGCCGCGCCCGTGCGGCGCCTCGTCGCGCGCGATCCGGTTGACGGTGTCGACCATGCGCGCGGCGGCCAGCATCGCGTCGTGGCGCAGCGCCAGCGGCGTCGGGCCGGCGTGCGCGTCCATGCCGGTCACGGTCACGTCGTACCACTGCTGGCCCAGCGCGCCTGAGACCACGCCGATCGGCAGGCCGGCGGCTTCCAGCACCGGCCCCTGCTCGATATGGGCCTCGAAGTAGGCCGCGAACATGCCGCCCGGCACCTCGCCCGCCGGCTGGGCGCCGCGGTAGCCGATGGCCTCCAGCGCAGCGCCCACGCTGACGCCATCCAGGTCAGTCTGCGCGCGCGCGAACGCTGCATCGAACTCGCCCGCGAACACCCCCGAGCCCATCATCACCGGCGTGAAGCGCGTGCCCTCCTCGTTGGTCCAGAACGCAACCTCCAGCGGCGCGCGCGTGGCAATGCCCAGGTCGTTGAGCGTGCGCATGACCTCCAGGCCCGCGAGCACGCCGAAGTTGCCGTCGAACTTGCCGCCTGAAGGCTGCGTGTCGATATGGCTGCCGGTGGCCACGGCGCGCGCAGCGGGGTCGGTGCCGGCGCGGCGCGCAAAGACGTTGCCGATCTCGTCGACGCGCACCTCGAGGCCGGCCTCGCGGCACCACTGCACGACCAGGTCGCGCCCCTTGCGGTCGGCCTCGGTCAGCGCGATGCGGCACACGCCGCCCCTGGGCGTGGCGCCGATGCCGGCGAGATCCATCAGCGATTGCCACAGGCGGGCGCCATTGATGCGGGGAAGGTGTAGCGGGTCCATGTCTGCCTTTTGGGTCCGTTAATGGTCCGGTGATTGATGAGGGGAAGGAATGCTGGAACGGATCCGGGTTCAGCAAAAAGCAGGCCATCGCTGTACGACCTCGATCCCCGGCGTCGCGCATGCACACACTGGCACATGACTTGCTTTGCAGACGTCCGAACCTCCACGCATCCACTTGCGTCAACTTCCCCGACCCAGGAGCAAGCCTGTGCACCACGATCAGTCCCCTCTCGCGAATGGTCTCAAGTCCGGTCTCAAGTCCGCCGCCGTCATGAGTGCCGCTGCGCTGTCGCTGCTGGCGCTGCCCGGCGCCGCGCACGCCGACAAGGTGCTGCGCATCGGCATGACCGCCGCCGACATCCCGCGCACGCTCGGCCAGCCCGACCAGGGCTTCGAGGGCAACCGCTTCTCCGGCATTCCGATGTACGACGGCCTCACGCAATGGGACCTGTCCAAGGGCAACGGCCCCAGCCTGCTGATCCCGGCCCTGGCCACCGAATGGAAGGTCGACGCCGCCGACAAGACCAGGTGGGTGTTCAAGCTGCGCCCCGGCGTGAAGTTCCACGACGGCACCCCGTTCAACGCCGATGCCGTGGTGTGGAACGTCGGCAAGGTGCTGGACAAGAGCGCGAAGCAGTTCGACCCCAGCCAGGTCGGCGTGACCGCCTCGCGCATGCCGACGCTGCGCACGGCAAAGAAATTCGACGACCTCACCGTCGAGCTGGTCACCTCCGAGCCGGATTCCTTCCTGCCCTACAACCTGACCAACCTGTTCATGGCCTCGCCCACGCAGTGGGAGAAGAAGTTCGCCGCGGTGCCGGCCTCGGTTACCGATCCGGTCGAGCGCTCCAAGCAGGCGTGGGTCGCGTTTGCCGCCGACGCCGCCGGCACCGGTCCGTTCAGGATGAGCCGCTTTGTGCCGCGCGAGCGCCTGGAAGTCGTGCGCAATGCGCAATACTGGGATGCGAAGCGCGTACCGAAGATCGACAAGGTGGTGATGGTGCCGATGCCCGAGGCCAACGCCCGCACCGCCGCGCTGCTGTCGGGCCAGGTCGACTGGATCGAGGCGCCGGCGCCTGACGCGATCGCGCAGATCAAGAGCCGCGGCTTCGAGGTCTACGCCAATGCGCAGCCGCATATGTGGCCGTGGCAGCTGTCGTTCACACCTGGCTCGCCGTGGCTGGACAAGCGCGTGCGCCAGG
The DNA here is from genome assembly GCA_050987995.1 of Ralstonia pickettii. Taxonomy (GTDB): domain Bacteria; phylum Pseudomonadota; class Gammaproteobacteria; order Burkholderiales; family Burkholderiaceae; genus Cupriavidus; species Cupriavidus pickettii_B. The sequence continues at coordinate 1,569,398 of CP158803.1, read as the reverse complement.
CCGCCAACCTGTGCGTCAACCGCAGCGGCCTGAAGACGCTGCTGGGCGGCTATATGGCCGAGGCCAAGGGCATCGTCGAGGCCGGCAACCCGTGGTGGGGCAATCCCAAGTTCGATATCAAGTATGACCCCGCCGCCGCCAAGAAGCTGATGCAGGAGGCCGGCTACTCCGCCGCCAAACCGGTCAAGGTCAAGGTGCAGGTGTCGGCATCGGGCTCCGGCCAGATGCAGCCGCTGCCGATGAACGAGTACGTGCAGCAGAACCTGAAGGAGTGCTTTATCGATGTGGACTTCGACGTGGTCGAGTGGAACACGCTCTTCACCAACTGGCGCGTCGGCGCCAAGGACGCCAGCGCGCACGGCGCCAACGCCATCAACGTCAGCTTCGCGGCGATGGACCCGTTCTTTGCGATGGTGCGCTTCGTCAGCACCAAGACCCAGCCGCCGGTCTCGAACAACTGGGGCTACTTCGGTAATGCCGAGTTCGACAAGCTGATCGAAAACGCGCGCACGGCCTTTGACGAGAAGTCGCGCGATGCGGCGCTGGCCAGGCTGCATGCCCGCATCGTCGAGGAGTCGCCGTTCGTGCTGATCGCGCATGACGTCGGCCCGCGCGCGATCTCGAAGAAGGTCAAGGGCGTGGTGCAGCCGCAGAGCTGGTTTATCGATATCGCGACGATGTCGATGGACTGATCCCCCCCCTGCGGACGCCGCGCGGCAACCCTGTGCCGCCGCGCGGCCCGGCAATCCCGCCATGTCTGCCCCGGCGTGCCACGCGCTGCCTGCGCACGCCCCAACTTGCCGGTACCTCCTATGCAATACCTGTTCCGCCGCATCCTCTATGCCATCCCGATCCTGCTCGGGGTGGCGCTGCTGTGCTTCTCGCTGGTCCATATCGCCCCGGGCGATCCGCTGGTGTCGGTGCTGCCGCCCGACGCCTCGGAGGAACTGCGCCGCCAGCTCACCGCGCTTTACGGCTTCGACAAGCCGTTCCTGGAGCAATTCGTGCACTGGCTCGGGCGCGCGCTGCAGGGCGACCTGGGCACCTCCATCGCCACCAGCCGCCCGGTCATGGCCGAGGTCGGCGCCGCCGTGGTCAATTCGCTGCGGCTGGCTACTGTAGCCACGCTGATCGGTTTCAGCTTCGGCTGCCTGTTCGGCTTTGTCGCCGGCTACCTGCGCGATTCGGTGGCCGACCGCGCGGCGTCGCTGCTGTCGGTGCTGGGCGTCAGCATCCCGCACTACTGGCTCGGCATGGTGCTGGTGATCGCATTCTCGGTGCTGCTGGGCTGGCTGCCCGCCACCGGCGCCGGGCCGGGCGGCTCCGGCGACTGGACGTGGGACTGGGAGCATATCCAGTACATGCTGCTGCCGGCGGTGACCATGTCGGTGATCCCGATGGGCATCGTCGCGCGCACGGTGCGCGCGCTGGTGGCGGAGATCCTCGCCAACGAATTCATCGTCGGGTTGCGCGCACGCGGGCTGTCCGACCTGGCCGTGTTCCGGCACGTGGTCAAGAACGTGGCGCCGACCGCGCTGTCGGTGATGGGACTGCAACTCGGCTACCTGCTGGGCGGCTCGATCCTGATCGAGACCGTGTTCTCGTGGCCGGGCACCGGCTTCCTGCTCAATTCCGCCATCTTCCAGCGCGACTTCCCGCTGCTGCAAGGGACCATCCTGGTGCTGGCGGTGTTCTTCGTGCTGCTCAACCTGCTGGTCGACGCGCTGCAGACGCTGTTCGATCCGCGCATCCAGCGCAGCTAGCGCAAGGAGGCCGCCATGGAAATGACGCTCGACAACTCCCCCGCCCCCGTGGCGGTGCAGCGCTCGCCCGGCTACTGGGCCACGGTGGGCCGGCGCCTGCTGCGCAACAAGCTGGCCATGCTCGCCGCGCTGGTGCTGCTCGCGCTGGTGCTGATGGCGCTATTCGCACCGGTGCTGATGCCGGCCGACCCCTATGCCTCATCGATCCTCAAGCGACTGAAGCCGATCGGCACCGAGCACTTCCCGCTCGGCACCGATGAGCTGGGCCGCGACATGCTGTCGCGGCTGATGCTGGGCGCGCGGCTGTCGCTGTTCATGGGCATCACGCCGGTGCTGCTGGCCTTTGTCATCGGCAGCGCGCTGGGCATCGTCGCCGGTTATGCCGGCGGCTGGACCAACACCGTGATCATGCGGCTCACCGACATCCTGTATGCGTTCCCGTCGGTGCTGCTGGCGATCGCGCTGTCGGGCACCCTGGGCGCCGGCGTGGGCAACGCGCTGCTGTCGTTGACCATCGTCTTCATCCCGCAGATCGTGCGCGTGGCCGAGAGCGTGACCACCCAGGTGCGCAACCGCGAGTTCGTCGATGCGGCACGTGCCTCGGGCGCCTCGTCGCTGACGATCGTGCGCGCCCATGTGCTGAACAATGTGCTGGGCCCGATCTTCGTCTACGCCACCAGCCTGATCTCGGTGTCGATGATCCTGGCCTCCGGGCTGTCCTTCCTCGGCCTCGGGGTCAAGCCGCCTGAGCCGGAGTGGGGCCTGATGCTCAACACGCTGCGCACGGCGATCTACACCCAGCCATGGGTTGCCGCCCTGCCCGGCGCGATGATCTTCCTGACCTCGGTCTCGTTCAACCTGCTGGCCGACGGCATCCGCTCGGCCATGGAAATCAAGGACTGAACCATGCCAGCACTGATGCAGGCCCCTCCCCCTCTGGCTGGCCGCGACGTCGGCGGCCCGGCCCAGCCGCTGGTGATCGCGCACAAGCTGGTCAAGCACTTCCCGATCCAGTCCGGCATTCCGGGGCTGCGCAAGAGCGCCGCATCGGTACGCGCGGTCGACGGCGTCAGCTTCGACGTGCTCAAGGGCGAGACCCTTGGCGTGGTCGGCGAGTCCGGCTGCGGCAAGTCCACCACTGCGCGGCTGCTGATGCAGCTCACAGAGCAGGACAGCGGCGAGCTGATCTTCGACGCGCAGGGCGTGGGCTCGGCCCAGCTGCCGCTGAAGCAGTTCCGCAGCCAGGTGCAGATGGTGTTCCAGGACAGCTATTCATCGCTGAACCCGCGCCTGACCATCGAGGAGTCGATCGCCTTCACCCCGCGCGTGCATGGCGTGCCGGCGCGCGAGGCCACCGAGCGCGCGCGCTACCTGCTGCAGCGTGTCGGCCTGGAGCCGGCGCGCTTTGCCGGCCGCTATCCGCACGAGCTGTCGGGCGGGCAACGCCAGCGCGTCAATATCGCCCGCGCGCTGTCGCTGCGCCCGCGGCTGGTGATCCTGGATGAGGCAGTGTCGGCGCTCGACAAGTCTGTGGAAGCGCAGGTGCTCAACCTGCTGCTCGACCTGAAAGCGGAGTTCGACCTGACCTACGTCTTTATCAGCCACGACCTCAACGTGATCCGCTACCTGTGCGACCGCGTGATGGTGATGTACCTGGGCAAAGTGGTGGAGATCGGCGATACCGAGACCATCTACCGCCACCCGGCGCATCCATACACGCGCGCGTTGCTGGCTTCCATGCCGTCGATGGACCCGGATCGCCGCACCGAGCTCGCGCCGCTGGCGGGCGACCCGCCCAATCCGATCAACCCGCCATCCGGCTGCAGCTTCCATCCGCGCTGCGCCATGGCGCAGGACGTGTGCGCGCGGCGCGAGCCGCAGCTGACCGACCTGGTGGCCGGGCATCCGGTGTCCTGCCTGCTGGCCACCGCGCCCTGAGGAGCCCTCATGTCCGCAACCCCGCAAAACACTCCGCCCGGCGCGCCGATGATCTCGGTCCGGGACCTGCGCGTCACCTTCTCCGGCGGCGGCAAGACCATCCGTGCCGTCAACGGCGTCTCGCTCGAGGTCGGCGCCGGCGAGGCGGTGGCCCTGATCGGCGAATCCGGCTCGGGCAAGAGCGTCACGCTGCGTGCGCTGATGCGCCTGCATCCGCCGCGCCGCACCCGCATGGAAGGCCAGGTCCGGGTCGATGGCGCCGATGTGATGGCGCTCGACAAGCGCGCGCTGGCGCGCCTGCGCGGCGGCACCATGGCGATGGTGTTCCAGGAGCCGCTGCTGGCGCTCGACCCGGTCTACACCGTCGGCCAGCAGATCATCGAATGCATCCGCACCCACGACAAGGTCTCCGCCGCCGAGGCCCGCGAGCGCGCGCTCAAGGCGCTCGAGTCCGTGCGCATCCCCAGCCCCGAACGGCGCCTGGCCGCCTATCCGCACGAAATGTCAGGCGGCATGCGGCAGCGCGCGATGATCGCGCTGGCGCTGTCTGCGCGCCCGAAGATCCTGCTGGCCGACGAGCCCACCACCGCGCTGGACGCCACCGTGCAGATCCAGGTGCTGATCCTGCTGCGCGAACTGCAGCGCGAGCTGGGCCTGTCCATTGTCTTCGTCACCCACGACATCGGCGCCGCGGTGGAGATCGCCGACCGGGTCGCGGTGATGTACGGCGGGCGCATCGTCGAGGAAGGCCCGATCCGCACCATCATGCGCGAGGCGCGCCACCCGTACACCATCGCCTTGCTGCAAAGCCGCCAGCATGGCATGGACCGCGGCCAGCGGCTGCAGACCATCGGCGGCGCCCCGCCCGACCTGGCCGCGCTGCCGCCGGGCTGCACCTTCGCGCCGCGCTGCCCGCATGCGCGGCCGGCATGCCTGGCCGAGGTGCCGCAGCCGGTCACAGTCGGCAGCGGCCATCGCGTGAGCTGCGTACTGGTCGCTGAGCCGGCGGTCGCCACGGCGGCATAAGACTACTGAACACCAACGCTTCCAGGATTCATCCATGACGCTTGCCACCCATCCCGCCCGTGCCTTCATGCCCTATCCGGACGCCGCTGTCCCGCATGCCGCCAGCGGCCCGCTGCAGGGTCTGACTTTCGCCGTCAAGGACTTGTTCGACGTGGCGGGCTACCCGACCGGCGGCGGCAATCCACACGTGCTGGCGCGCTCAGGCATCAAGACCGCCACCGCGCCCGCGGTACAGCGGCTGCTGGACGCGGGCGCCGCCTTTGTCGGCAAGACCCACACCGACGAGCTGGCCTTCTCGATGAACGGCCAGAACGCCCACTACGGCCGCCCGGTCAACGGCGCGGCGCCGGACCGCATCACCGGCGGCTCGTCGTCGGGCTCGGCCGCGGCCGTGTCCAACGGGCTGTGCGATTTCGCGCTGGGCTCAGACACCGGCGGCTCGGTGCGCGCCCCCGCCAGCCACTGCGGCCTGTTCGGCATCCGGCCCACGCACGGGCGCGTTTCGCTGGAGCGCTGCCTGCCGCTGTCGGAGAGCCTGGATACCTGCGGCTTCTTCGCGCGCGACATCGGCACCTTCGCGCGCGTGGCCGAGGTGATGTTCGGCGCCGACCCGGCCCCGCTGCCCTCCGCGCCGCGCTTGCTGATTGCGACCGACCTCTTCACCCAGCCGATACCCGAGGCGCGCGAGGCGCTGGTGCCGGCCATCGCCAGGATCGAGGCCGCGCTCGGCAAGGCGTCGCCGGTGACGGTGGCCGACCGGCCGCTGGCCGAGCTGTGGTGGGCGTTCCGTTATGTGCAGGGGTGGGAAGCGTGGCAGAGCGACGGCGCGCTGATCGAGCAATATGGACTGGAGCTTGGCGCCGATGTCGCGGCGCGCTTCGCCTTCTCCAAAACCGTCACACGCACGCAGTTCGAAGAAGCCAGCGCCGTGCGCCGCGACTTCACCGCGCACCTGGGCCGCCTGCTGGGCCGGGACGGCGTGCTGGTGCTGCCGACCATGCCCGATATCGCCCCGCTGCGCGCCGAGCCGATCGAGTCGCTGGAAAGCTACCGCAACCTCGCCGCCCATACACTGTGCCTGACGCCGCTGACCGGCTTCCCGCAACTGAGCCTGCCGCTGGCGGGCCGCGACGGCGCCCCGCTCGGCATCTCGCTGCTGGGACCTGCCGGCAGCGACCGCAGCCTGGTCGCGCTGGCCGAAGCTATCATGGCGAAAATGGCTTGAGTCAAAAGGACGGAATATGGCCCGCATCCGCATCACCGCAGGCGGCTACAACTTTGTCGCCGAGACCAACCCCGACGCCCCCAAGACCGTCGAAGCCTTCCTCAAGCTGTTGCCCTACCGCGAAAAGCTGATCCACGTCCGCTGGAGCGGCGAAGGCTGCTGGATCCCGCTGGGCGAATTCCGGCTGGGCGTGGATTTTGAAAACCACACCAGCCACCCTTCGGTCGGCGACATCCTGTTCTATCCCGGCGGCTACAGCGAGACCGAGATCATCCTGGCCTACGGCAGCTGCTGTTTTGCCAGCAAGATGGGGCAACTGGCCGGCAACCACTTCCTGACTATTGTCGAAGGCAAGGAGAGCCTGCGGGCGCTGGGGACGAAGGTGTTGTGGGAAGGGGCGCAGGACGTCCGGTTCGATCTGCTGGACTAGCTTGCACCCGCACAATCAAAGCGCCAGCGCGCTCGGCCCGTTCTCCGGCCGCTTGATGCGGAACCACGCCGCATACAGCGCCGGCAGGAACAGCAGCGTCAGCACCGTGGCAATGATCAGCCCGCCCATGATCGCCACCGCCATCGGCCCCCAGAACATCGAGCGCGACAGCGGGATCATCGCCAGCACCGCCGCGGCGGCGGTCAGGATGATCGGGCGGAAGCGGCGCACCGCGGCTTCGACGATGGCGGTCCACGGCGGCACGCCGGCGCGGATGTCCTGCTCGATCTGGTCGACCAGGATCACCGAGTTGCGGATGATCATGCCCAGCAGCGCGGTGATGCCGAGCTGCGCCACAAACCCCATCGGCGCGCGCAGCAGCAACAGCGTGGCGGCGGCGCCGATCAGCCCGAGCGGGCCGGTCAGGAACACCATGGTCGCGCGCGAGAAGCTGTGCAGCTGCAGCATCAGCAGCGTGAAGATGATGAAGATGCACAGCGGCAACTGCGCGGCGATCGAGGCGCCGGCCTTGCCGCTTTCCTCTTCCGCGCCGGCCACGGTGATGCGGTAGCCCGGCGGCAGCTGCGCGCGCAGCTTGTCGAGCCTGGGGTTGATCTGCGCGGTCACGGTCGGGCCCTGGATGCCGTCGACCACGTCGGCCTGTACGGTGACGCCGAAGTCGCGGTTCTCGCGCCAGACCACGCCGGGTTCGGAGCGCAGCCCCACGCGCGCTACCTGCGTCAGCGGCACCATGCGTCCGTTATTGGTCGGCACCAGCATGTTGTTCAGGTCCGAGATCGCGTCGCGCTCGTTGCGCGGCGTGCGCATCATGATGTCGATCAGCTTGTCGCCGTCGCGGTACTGGCCCACCGGCACGCCGGTCAGCACGGTCTGCGTGACGCGCGCGATCGCGTTGGTGGTGACGCCGAGCGCGCGTGCCTTGTCCTGGTCGATCTCCAGGCGCAGCATCTTGACGCTCTCGTTCCAGTTGTCGTTGACGCCGACAGTATTGGGGTTGGCGCGCATCTCGGCCTTGACCTGGTCGGCCAGCTGGCGTACGCCGCCGGCGTCGGGGCCGATCACGCGGAACTGCACCGGGTAGGCCACCGGCGGCCCGTTGGGCAGCAGCTTGACGCGGCCGCGCAGGTAAGGGAACTCGTTGTCGAACAGCGTGATGATGCGGCGGCGCAAGGCGTCGCGCACTTCGGTGCTGACCGGCATCACGATCACCTGCGCCACATTGCTCTGCGGGAAGATCTGGTCCAGCGGCAGGTAGAAGCGCGGCGCGCCGGTGCCGACGAAGGTGGTCAGGCTCTCGACCTCGCGGTCCTTGCGCATCAGCGTTTCAAAACGCTTGGCCTCGGCCTCCATCTGGGCGAAGCTGGTGCCCTCGGGCATCCACATCTCCACCATCAGCTCGGGCCGGCTGGAATCCGGGAAGAACTGCTTCTCGACGAACTTGAAGGCATAGATGCCGAGCGCAAAGGCCACCAGCGTGATCGCGATCACCAGCTTGCGCCAGGTCACGCACCAGTCCACCAGCCGGCGGAAGCGCGCGTAGAACGGCGTGTCGAACACCTCATGCGGCTCGCCCGCGCCCGGGCTGCGGGTCTTGAGCAGCAGGTAGCCCAGGTAGGGCGTGAAATAGACCGCCGCCAGCCACGACAGCACCAGCGCCAGCGCGGTCACGGCAAAGATCGCGAAGGTGTATTCGCCCACGGTGGAGCGGGCCAGCCCCACCGGCAGGAAGCCGGCCGCGGTGATCAGCGTGCCGGTCAGCATCGGCATCGCGGTCGAGGTGTAGGCGAAGGTGGCCGCCTCCATCTTGGAGAAGCCCTCTTCCAGCTTGCGCACCATCATCTCGACCGCAATGATGGCGTCGTCCACCAGCAGCCCCAGTGCCACGATCAGCGCCCCGAGCGAGATCTTGTGCAGCCCGATGCCGAAGATGTTCATGAACAGGAAGGTCACCGCCAGCACCAGCGGGATCGTCAGCGCCACCACCAGCCCGGGGCGCGCGTCGAGCCGCAGCGGTTTGGTGTGCAGGCCCAGCGAGACGAAGCTGACCGCCAGCACGATCACCACCGCCTCGATCAGCACGTGCACGAACTCGCCCACCGAACGCTGGACCGCCTTCGGCTGGTCCTGCACCTGGTCCATCTCGATGCCCACTGGCAGCTGGCCGCGCATCCGGTCGAAGGCGGCGCGCAGGTCCTTGCCGAGCTGGATGATGTCGCCGCCCTTCTGCATCGAGATTCCCAACCCGATCACGTCCTTGCCGTTGAAGCGCATGCGCGTCTGGGTCGGGTCGACATAGCCACGGTAGACGTGCGCGATGTCGCCCAGGCGGATATTGGCGATGCCGTTGGGCCCACGCAGCACCAGGTTCTCCAGGTCCTGCACGCTGGCGAACTGGCCGGACAGGCGCACCTGCAAGTTGTCGCTTGGGGTGACCAGCACGCCGCTGCCGGTCAGGTTGTTCTGCTGCGAGATCTGCTCGGCGATGGCGTTGATATCGAGCCCGAGCTGGGCGAAGCGCGCCTGGTTGAACTCGATGTAGACCTTTTCGTCCTGCAGGCCGATCAGCGATACCTTGGCCACCGCCGGCACGCGAAGCAGCTCCTGGCGCACCAGGTCGGCGTACTCGCGCAGTTCCTTGTAGTTGAAGCCGTCGGCCGACAGCGCGTAGATGGTGCCATACACATCGCCGAACTCGTCGTTGAAGAACGGCCCGCGCACGCCGGCGGGCAGCGTCTGCTGGATATCGCCGATCTTCTTGCGCACGGTGTACCAGACCTGCGCGGTCTCTTTCGCCGGCGAGGTGTCCTTGAGCTGGAAGATCACCGTGGTCTCGCCCGGCTTGGAGAAGCTGCGGATCTTGTCCGCGTAGGGCACTTCCTGCAGCTGGCGCTCGATCTTGTCGGTCACCTGCACGGCGATCTGCTCGGCGGTGGCCCCCGGCCAGAACGCCTGCACCACCATCACGCGGAAGGTAAAGGGTGGATCCTCGTCCTGCCCGAGCTGGAAAAACGCCAGCATGCCCCCCAGCAGCAGCACCACCAGCAGGTAACGGGTCAGCGGCTGGTGCTCGAGCGCCCAGCGCGACAAATTGAAGCGCGAATGATCCATGCGGCCTCAACCCTGCCTGGGGGTGGCGGCCGGCGCGGATGCCGGTGCCACGGTCTGCAGCGGCCGCACCTTTTGCCCCGGGCGCAGCAGGTGGACCCCGGCGGTGACGATGGTCTGGCCGGGCGCCAGCCCCTGGCGCACCTCCACCTCATTGCCGATGGCCTCGCCCAGCGTCACCGGCACCGGCTTCACCGTGCCGGCGGCGGCGTCATAGACCCACACCTGGTTGCGGCCCTGCTCCTGCAGCAGCGCGGTCAGCGGCACGCGGATGGCCGGGGTGGCCCCGCTGCGCACGAAGGTCACCACCGCCGTCATGCCGAGCTTGAGATCTTCGGGCGGATTCGGAATGGTCACGCGGGTGGCGTAGGTGCGGGTAACGGGATCGGCGGCGGCGGCGATCTCGCGCACGCGGCCCGGCAGCGAGCGCTGCGGCTCGGCCCAGGTATGGATGCTGACGTCGGTGATGCCGCGCAGCTGGTCGACCTGGTCTTCGGGGAGCCCGATGGCGACTTCCTTTTCGGCGGTCTGGGCCACGCGCACCACCGGCTGGCCGGGGGTGACGACCTGCCCGACCTCGGCATCGATCGCCGTGACCACGCCGTCGGCGTCGGCGTTCAGCACCGCATAGGCGGTCTGGTTGGACTGGCTGCGCAGCCCGGCTTCGGCCTGCCTCAGCCGCGACTCGGCGGCCTCATAGGTGGCTTTGCGCCGGTTCTGCTCGGCGGCGCTGATAAAGCCCTTGGCGAACAGGTCGTTGTAGCGCTTCAGGTCGGCGGCGGCCAGGTCGCGGTCGGTCCGGGCGGCTTCATACTGGGCGCGCGAGCCGGCCTCGGCCAGCGACAGGTCGGTCGGGTCCAGGCGCGCCAGCGGCTGTCCCTTGCGCACCACCGCGCCCACATCGACCAGCCGCGCCGCGATCTTGCCGCCGACGCGGAAGCCCAGCCGCGACTCCACGCGCGGGCGCACGTCGCCGGAGAACTCGAAGTTGGTCTTGCCGCCGTGCTGGCTGAGCTGCATCAGTCGCACCGGGCGCACCTCCGGCGCGGGCTCGGTCTTCTTGCCGCAGCCGGCCAGCCCCAGCACGGACACGGCTGCGAGCATGGCAAGCATGCGGCCGGCCCGGCTCAAGATAGGTGGAACAGCAGGAGTATCTGCGGCCGCAACTTCCGGCACCTGGCAAAGCACTGGCATCGTAGGCAACAAGTCGGATGGAACTGCAGGCGAGACTGGCCATGGCCGCGAGGGCCGGCGGGCAATAAATAACTGGCCGGTCAGTAATATAGCGATCCCCCGGGGGGTGCGTCAAACGGCAGGCGACGAAATGACTGGAATGAAGCCTCAGGTGCCAGTGCGGGCGAGTGAGCTGTGGTTAAATGCGCATGCGCCGCCCCGCGGCCGCGTAGCATCCCCCGCTTTCCCAAATCTTCAGACCGCGTGACGCCCGATCAGTATTGCCAAGAGAAAGTCGCCCAGAGCGGCTCGAGCTTTTATTACAGCTTCCTGTTCCTGCCGGCCGAACGCCGCCGCGCCATCACCGCGCTGTATGCCTGGTGCCGTGAGGTCGACGACGTGGTCGACGACAGCCACGACCCGGGCCTGGCCCACCAGCAGCTTGACTGGTGGCGCGGCGAGGTGCGCCGCCTGTTCGAAGGCGAACCGACCCACCCGGTGACCAAGGCCCTGCAGCCGCATGTACAAAGCGCCGGCCTGCCCCACGCCGAGATGTCCGAGGTGCTGGACGGCATGGAAATGGACCTGACCCAGACCCGCTACCTGGACGAAGCCGGCCTGAACCGCTACTGCCATTGCGTGGCGGGCGTGGTCGGCACGCTCAGCGCGCGGCTGTTCGGCTACAGCAACCCGCAGACGCTGGTCTTTGCCGAGAAGCTCGGCCAGTCGCTGCAGCTGGTCAATATACTGCGCGACGTGGGCGAGGACGCCCGCCGCGGCCGCATCTACCTGCCGGTCAACACCCTGCAGCAATTCCAGGTACCGGCCTCGGAAATCCTCAAGGGCCAGCATTCCGACCGCTTCGTCGCGCTGATGCAGTACCACGCCGGCCGCGCCCGCGCCCTGTACCGCGAGGCCCTGGCGCTGCTGCCGAAGCAGGACCGCCGCGCCCAGCGCGCCGGCCTGCTGATGGGCGCGATCTACCACGCGCTGCTCGACGAACTCGAGGCCAGCCAGTTCCAGGTGCTGCACCAGCGCATCGCGCTGACGCCGATGCGCAAATTGTGGATCGCCTGGAAGACCTGGGTGCGCAACAGCTAGCGCGGCGCCCCTTTTTCCCTGATCGACCCGTCCAAAGCCGTACCGCCATGACCCAGACCTCCGCTACCCTCGGCCACACCATCCTCACCCAGGCCGACCAGCTCGCCCGCTTCTCCGACATGGAAGGCGGCCTGACCTGCGCCTACCTGACCCCGGCGCACCGCGACGCGCAGGCCCGGCTGGCGCAGTGGATGGAAGCGGCCGGCATGCAGGTGCGCATCGACGCCATCGGCAACGTGATCGGCCGCTATGAAGCCGGTCCCGCCGTCCAGGACGCACGCGTGCTGATGACCGGCTCGCACTTCGATACCGTGCGCAATGGCGGCCGCTATGACGGGCGCCTTGGCATTCTGCTGCCGGTCGCGGTGGTTGGTGCGCTGAACCAGGCCGGCATCCGCCTGCCCTATCACTTCGAGGTCGTGGCGTTTGCCGAGGAGGAAGGTCTGCGCTTCAAGACCAGCTTCCTGGCCAGCAGCGTGCTGGCGGGCCGCTTCGACCCCGCGCTGCTGGAGCGCCAGGATACGGACGGCATCACGCTGCAGGAGGCGCTGGCGGCCTCCGGGCTGCCGGGAGCCGGCGCGCTGGAAGCGCTGCGCGCGGCGGCGGTCGATCCCGCCATGCTGCTTGGCTTCGTGGAAGTGCATATAGAACAGGGCCCGGTGTTGCTGCACCACGGCCTGCCGCTGGGCGTGGTCACGCAGATCGCCGGCAGCAGCCGCTTCCAGGTGCGGGTGGAGGGGCTGGCCAGCCATGCCGGCACCACGCCGATGGGCATGCGCAAGGACGCCGCCGCCGGCGCGGCGGAAATGATCCTGCTGGTCGAGCAGCGCTGCTCGGCGGCTCCCACGCTGGTGGGCACCGTAGGCCAGATACAGGTGCCGGACGGATCCAGCAATGTGATCCCGGCGGCCTGCACCTTCTCGATGGATATCCGCGCCGGAGAGGACGGCATCCGCGAAGCGGCCATCGCTGATATCGTGGCCGGCATCGACCAGATCGCGCAGCGGCGTGGGCTGACCGCCCAGGTGGAGCGCGTGCCGCCGGTCAACAATGCGCCCTGCGCGCGCTGGCTGATGGATCAGTTTGGCGCCGTGCTGAAGAAGCGCGGGCTGCAGGCCTTCGAACTGCCCTCCGGCGCTGGCCATGACGCCATGATGATGCAGCGCATCACGGACGTGGCCATGCTGTTCGTACGCTGCGGGAACGGGGGCATCAGCCACAACCCGCTGGAGACGATCACGGCGCAGGATGCGCAGCTGGCGGCGGAGGTGTTCGTGGATTTCCTGCGGCACTTCCAGCCGCGCGGCTGAAGGTCCGGGGCGGCGCTCAGCCGCCCTGGTAAATATCGCGCCCGAAGTCGTAGAGGTTCTTGCGCAGCTTGCGCCGTTCGTCCGGCGACAGCCGCGAGCCGGTCCGTTCCTCCCGGCGGCGCTCGGCGTCGCGCTGCTCGGCGCGATAGCGCTCGGCGCGGGAACGCGCTTCGCGCTGGCTGTTGCCCGGGTCGCTGGCCTGGGCCGACGCATGGGACGGATGGCGCTTGAGGAGGTTGGCCATGCCGGCCGATTGCGCATGCACCGCTCCGGCGGCCACGAGCGCCAGCGTGGCCATCGCCAGCGCAACGCATGCGCCGGCGATACCATGCTGCGGAGGCCCGTGCCGGGTTCGGTTCACTTTCATTGATAATGGCGGTCTTGGCTTCAGGAAAAACAGTCGTCAGGACTGCCTGAAGCCGGGGATTCAGTACCCCGTTCCTTACCCCGTCCGGCGCGAAGCCCTCTGCAAGCATCGCGCCAGCGCAAGCTGGCAGCCTTGTCGTTGCAGTGGATCATGCGGTGCAAATGCGCGGAAATCTAGCGCGCATGGTGCGCAAAAAGACGGATTGCGCAGTGTAATCGCACGATTGGTGCACACTGGCATACTGCGGGGTAAAGTATGTAACGTTTTGTTAAGCCATTTTGAGCGAAAGCGATAGTCGCTAAGATACCGCCATGGAAAATACCAGCCACAAGATTCTTGTCGTCGACGATGACCCGCGTCTGCGCGATTTGCTGCGCCGCTATCTGGGCGAACAGGGTTTTACCGTGCTGGTGGCGGAAAACGCCACCGCGATGAACAAGCTCTGGCTGCGCGAGCGTTTCGACCTGCTGGTGCTGGACCTGATGATGCCGGGCGAAGACGGCCTGTCGATCTGCCGCCGGCTGCGCGGCGCCAATGACCAGACCCCGATCATCATGCTCACCGCCAAGGGCGAGGACGTGGACCGTATCGTCGGCCTGGAGATGGGCGCCGACGACTACCTGCCCAAGCCGTTCAACCCGCGCGAGCTGATCGCGCGCATCCACGCGGTGCTGCGCCGCAAGGGCCCGGCCGAAGTGCCTGGCGCCCCGTCGGAAACGCCCGAGACCTTCGCCTTCGGCGATTTCGTGCTGAACCTGGCCACGCGCACGCTGACCAAGAACGACGAAGAAATCACGCTGACCACCGGCGAGTTCTCGGTGCTCAAGGTGTTCGCCCGCCATCCGCGCCAGCCGCTGTCGCGCGAAAAGCTGATGGAAATGGCGCGCGGCCGTGAATATGAAGTCTTCGACCGCAGCCTGGACGTGCAGATCTCACGCCTGCGCAAGCTGATCGAGCCGGACCCGAGCAACCCGCGTTTTATCCAGACGGTCTGGGGCCTTGGCTACGTCTTCATCCCCGATGGCGTGAAGTAACCGATTACGGCCGCTGTTCCCATCGTGGCGACCGTTATCGGTAGAACCGCAACGCGGTTCTTTGGTTCGCTGTTCTGGCGAACCTTCATGCTTATCGCCCTGCTGCTGGCGATTTCGCTGGGCATCTGGTTCCAGAGCTACCGGCTGTTCGAACGCGCCCCGCGCGCGCAGCAGATCGCCATGCAGGTGGTCAGCGTGGTCAAGCTCACGCGGGCCGCGCTGCTCTACTCCGACCCCGCGCGGCGCCGCTTCCTGCTGCTCGACCTGGTGCAGAACGAAGGCATCAAGGTCTATCCGCGCGAGAAGGACGACGACTTCGCCGCGCCCACCGCCAACCCGTTCCTGACCACGCTGGTGCAGCAGGAGATCCGCGGCCGGCTGGGCGAAGACACGGTGCTGGCCACCACCGTCAATGACATTCCCGGCGTGTGGGTCAGCTTCGAGATCGAGGGCGACGACTACTGGGTGGCGATCAGCCCCGAGCGCTTCGAGCGCGTGCCCGGCATCCAGTGGCTGTGGTGGAGTATTGCCGCGCTGCTGCTGTCGATCATCGGCGCGGCCTTTATCACCGCGCGCGTCAACTACCCGCTCAAGCGGCTGGCCAACGCCGCGCGCGCGATCGGCGCAGGCGGCGACCCGCCGCCGCTGCCCGAGCGCGGCGCCAGCGAAGTGGCGCTGGCCAACCACAGTTTTAACCAGATGGTGCGAGACCTGCGCCAGCTCGATGATGACCGCGTGGTGATGCTGGCCGGCATCTCGCACGACCTGCGCACGCCGCTGACGCGCCTGCGCCTGGAAACCGAGATGTCGCCGATGGATACCGTCACGCGCGACGCCATGATCGCCGACATCGAGCAGATGGACGCGATCATCGGCCAGTTCCTCAACTACGCGCGGCCGCCGCTGGAAACGGTGGAGCCGGTGGACCTGTCCGCGCTGGTCCACGACGCTGTTGGCGTCTACGCCGCGCACGACGACGTGCGCGTGCACGTACGCGCCAACGAGCCGGTGATGGCCGTGGCCAACCGCATGGAGGTGCAGCGCATCCTGGACAACCTGGTCGAAAACGCCCGCCGCTATGCCAAGGACGACCAAAGCGGCATGGCCGTGGTAGAGATCACCACGCGCGTGGACGACAAGGAAGCGGTGCTGACCGTGGCCGATCACGGCGTCGGCGTGCCGGACGGGCAACTGTCGCTGCTGACGCGTCCCTTCTACCGGCTCGACAGCGCCCGCAGCGAGGCCAAGGGCGCGGGGCTGGGCATGTCCATCGTCAACCGCATCATGCAGCGCAATGGCGGGCGGCTGGTGCTGGCCAACCGTGCTGCGCCGGCGACGGGCCTGGTGGTCAGCGCCTGCTTCCGGCGCGCCTGACCTGCGGCGCCGCGCGGTGGATGCGGCGGCGCATTGACAGGTTTTCTACAGCCGTTGATAGGCTTCTGAAAGGCATTTGACAGGGCAATGACAGGCTCGCGGCGCACACTGGCGCCCGTCAGCCTGCCCGCAGCATGCTCCCTTTGCATGGCGTCTTCACACCGCGCGGCTGGCTGACTTCTCCGAACAAATCATGCCGCCGGGCCCCACCGGCGGCGCACGCGAGACAGCCATGTCAGATACCTCCGGTTCGCAGCACGGGTTCCGCACCGTGTTCCGCGTCGTCAGCGGCAATTTCCTCGAAATGTATGACTTCATGGTGTACGGCTTCTACGCCGCCGCCATCGCCAGAACGTTCTTCCCGAGCGGCAACGAGTTTGCCTCGCTGATGCTGTCGCTCGCCACCTTCGGCGCGGGCTTCCTGATGCGGCCGCTGGGCGCGATCGTGCTGGGCGCGTATATCGACCGCCACGGCCGCCGCAAGGGCCTGATCATGACGCTGGTGCTGATGGCGCTGGGCACGCTGCTGATTGCCTGCGTGCCGGGCTATGCCACCATCGGCGTGGCCGCGCCCCTGCTGGTGCTGGCCGGGCGCCTGCTGCAGGGCTTCTCGGCGGGCGTGGAGCTGGGCGGCGTGTCGGTCTACCTGTCCGAGATTGCCAAGCCCGGCCGCAAGGGCTTCTACGTCGCGTGGCAGTCCGGCAGCCAGCAGGTCGCGGTGATCTTCGCCGGGCTGCTCGGCGTGATCCTGCATGCCACGCTGGAACCGGCGCCGATGGATGAATGGGGCTGGCGCATCCCCTTCCTGATCGGCTGCCTGATCGTGCCGTTCCTGTTCCTGATCCGCCGTTCGCTGGAAGAGACCGAGGCCTTCAAGACGCGCAAGCATCGTCCCGAGATCGGCGAGATCTACCGCTCGATGCTGGAGAACTGGCGCATCATCGTGGCGGGCTGCATGATGGTGGTGATGACCACGGTGTCGTTCTACATGATCACGGCGTACACGCCGACCTTCGGCAAGAGCGTGCTGAAGCTGGACGATATCGACAACCTGGTCGTCACCATGTGCGTGGGCCTGTCCAACTTTATCTGGCTGCCGCTGATGGGCGCGCTCTCGGACCGCGTCGGACGCAAGCCGCTGCTGGTGTTCTTCACCGTGGCGACGCTGCTGACGGCCTACCCCGCAGTGTCGTGGCTGGTGGCCGCGCCGTCGTTCTCGCGGCTGCTGATGGTGGAGCTGTGGCTGTCGTTCCTGTACGGCAGCTATAACGGCGCGATGGTGGTGGCACTGACCGAGATCATGCCGCCTGCGGTGCGCACCGCAGGCTTTTCGCTGGCGTACAGCCTGGCCACGGCGCTGTTCGGCGGCTTCACGCCGGCGATTTCCACTTACCTGATCCATGCCACCGGCAACAAGGCCGCGCCGGGGCTATGGCTGATGTTCGCCGCGATGTGCGGCCTGGTCGCCACGCTGGTGATCTTCCGTGCGCGCCGTGCCGAACCTGTGATGCATCCGGCGTGAATGCGCCGGGTTGAACTCTCGGCAATCGTCACCAAGTTGCCATAAGCGGGCCCATCGCGCATGGCATACTTGCCCTTCCGCATCGACGCCAGTCGTCCGATGCCGCGCGGCTGCTCATGCCGGGCTTCGCCCCATGCGTCACATGCTTTGCCTATCGGGCTGTTTGAGAATATCAATTAGCCCGGTATCGGATGATGACGCATAATCACGTTTTGTCGCGGTGCACTGCAGCAAAAGCAGTACCGGTCCCACGCCGGCAGTGCTGCAGCACCGCTCTCATCGCAACCGTATCAGGAGAAGTCTATGAAGACCGTTGGTGACAAGCTCGAAGCCTTCCACGTCGTCGGTGTCAAGCCGGGTTTCAACAATCACGAAGAGAACGGCCAGTCGGCTTTCGAAGACATCACCGAAAAGTCGTTCGAAGGCAAGTGGAAGATCATCTACTTCTACCCGAAGGACTTTACCTTCGTCTGCCCGACCGAAATCGTTGCCTTCGCCAAGCTGAACGGCGACTTCGCCGACCGCGACGCGATCGTGCTGGGCGGCTCGACCGACAACGAGTTCGTCAAGCTGGCATGGCGCCGTGAACACAAGGACCTGAACAAGCTGGACCAGTGGCAATTCGCCGACGTGACCGGTTCGCTGATCGACCAGCTGGGCGTGCGTGACCACGCTGCCGGCGTTGC
Organism: Ralstonia pickettii; assembly: GCA_050987995.1. GTDB lineage: Bacteria > Pseudomonadota > Gammaproteobacteria > Burkholderiales > Burkholderiaceae > Cupriavidus > Cupriavidus pickettii_B. The sequence goes on along the minus strand of CP158803.1, from coordinate 1,551,323 downwards.
CCTGCGCGCGACCTTCGTCGTCGACCCGGACAACGTGATCCAGCACGTTTCGGTGAACAACCTGAACGTCGGCCGCAACCCGGATGAAGTCCTGCGTATCCTGGACGGCCTGCAAACGGACGAGCTGTGCCCGTGCAACCGTGCCGTTGGTGGCGCCACGCTGTAATTTGCAGTCGGTCGCCAGACGCCGTGGCGATCCGCGGAGGGCACTGCCCTCCGCTTCAAAACCCGCTTGCGCGGGTTTTTTGAGCCCCGAACGATAGGAGAAATAAATGGAATTCATCAGCACGATTAAGAATCTCATCCCCGACTACGCCAAGGACATCCGCCTGAACGTGGACGGCACCATCGCGCGCTCTTCGCTGGAAGGCAACGATGCGGTGGGCGTGGCGCTGGCGGCGGCGTTCGCGGCGCAGAGCAAGGTGCTGGTGGATGCCATTCGCAACGCCGGCGTGCTCTCGCCCGAGGAAACCAACGGCGCGCTGACCGCGGCCGCGCTGATGGGCATGAACAACACCTGGTACCCGTATGTCGAAATGGCCGACGATCCGGACCTGGCCACCCAGCCGGCCGGCCTGCGCATGAACGCCTATGCCACGCACGGCGGCGTGGACAAGCGCCGGTTCGAGATGTACGCGCTGGCCGCCTCGATCGTGGGCAAGTGCCACTTCTGCGTGAAGTCGCATTACCAGCTGCTGAAGAACGAACAGGGCATGACCGCGCAGCAGCTGCGCGACGTGGGCCGCATCGCCGCGGTGATCGTGGCTGCCGCCAACGTGATCGCCGCGCAATAAGCCGTCTTTAGCGCGCCCCCGCGCCCTCCCGGGGCCGTTGCGGTACCCTCGCGCGGCCCCGTAGCACAGCAGCCGGCAGCTTCCCAGCGGGAATTGCCGGCTGTTCCCATCCCGCAACCGTTGCGGCGCCAGCGCTGCACTTGCGCGGCGATCGGCCTACAATCCAAGGCAGGATAAGCACTTCACACCTGCCATGACCTTGCCTTCACCGACTTCTCCCCGCTTCCATTACCGCCTGGCGGCGGTGCACGACTGGGGCGATATCGCCGCAGTCACGCAGCAAGCCTATGGGCAGTATGAGCTGACCATCATGGAAGACTGCCGCGCGTCGTTCCAGCGCGGCATGCAGGCGGTGCTGGCGACCAGCAACCCCGACATGGAATGGTGGGTGGCGGAGACCGAGCACGGCATCATGGGCGCGGTGCTGTTCTGCCACCCCGGGGCGACGCTGCCGGCGCTGGACGGCAGCACCATCACGCTGACCCAGCCGGAAGCGCGGCTGCTGTCGGTCAGCCCGCAGGCGCGCGGCATGGGGCTGGGGCGCACGCTGATGCAGATCTGCATCCAGCGCGCACGCGATATCGGCTCGCCCACGCTGCTGGTGCGCACTATGCCCGAGATGGCCTCGGCCAACCGCCTGTGCCAGCAGATGGGGTTCACCAAGCGCACCGAAGCCGGCGCGCGCACCGGCGCCATGGCGCGCCTGAACGATTACACCTACGCCATCACGCCGGAAAACGCACCGGCGCCAGACAGCGCACCGCGGCCTTAAGCGGGCCGCAGCGGGCCGCAAGCCGCGAGCGGCAGCGCCGCTCAGTCCTGCACGCCGGTCACCGACGCACGCCAGATCAGCACCGCGGCCTGCGCCACGATGCCTTCCTGGCGGCCCTCGAAACCGAGCTTCTCGTTGGTCTTGGCCTTGACGTTGCAGCGCCCCGGCGCCAGCCCCAGGTCCTCGGCCAGGTTGGCCACCATCGCGCCGATATGCGGCGCCAGCCTGGGCGCCTGCGCGATCACGGTCGCATCCACATTGCCGATTTCATAGCCCGCCGCGCGCACGCGGCGCGCGGCCTCGCGCAGCAGCACGCGGCTGTCGGCGCCGGCGAACTGCGCGTCGGTGTCGGGGAAATGGCGGCCGATGTCCCCCAGCGCAGCCGCGCCGAACAGCGCGTCGGTGACCGCGTGCAGCAGGGCATCGGCATCGGAATGGCCCAGCAGGCCGCGGTCGTGCGGGATCTCCACGCCGCCCAGGATCAGCTTGCGGCCGGGCACCAGCGCGTGGACGTCATAGCCCTGTCCCACGCGGATTTCGAAAGGCATCATGCGATTACGCTCCGTTACGCTTTGTATGGCTTTGTATGCGGCAAGGGCGCTGCGCCCTTGCCATCATCGCCCAGCAGCACTTCGGCCAGTGCGAAGTCCTCGGGGTAAGTCACCTTGAAATTGCGCAGCGAGCCGTTGACCAGCCGCGGATGCAGCCCCAGGCGCTCGATCGCGCTGGCTTCGTCGGTCACCACCGCGCCGGCCGCCAGCGCGTCCTGCAGCGCCTGGCGCAGCACGCCCAGGCGGAACATCTGCGGGGTCTGCGCCTGCCACAGCCCTTCGCGCGACACGGTGGTGCCGATGCGGGCATCGCCCTGCGCGCGCTTGAGCGTATCGGGCACCGGCACGGCCAGGATGCCGCCGATGGCCGCGTCCGGGTCGTCGTCGCCATCGCTTTCCACGGCGCGCACCAGCGCGTGAATCATCGCCGGGGTCAGGCCCGGGCGCGCGGCGTCGTGTACCAGCACCCAGTCGCTGTCAGTGGCGCCCAGCTGCGCCAGGTGATGCAGGCCCGCCAGCACCGAGGCGTGGCGCGAATCGCCGCCGACAAAGGCGGTATCGAAGCGCAGTCCGGTAAAGGCGGCAGCGCCGAAGCGCGATTCCAGCGGCATGTCGTCGGGCGCCAGCACCAGCGCGGTGGCGTTGATGGCGTCGCACGCCGAGAACGCCGCCAGCGCGTACCAGATCATCGGCCGGCCGGCCACGGTCTGGTACTGCTTGGGCACAGTGCCGCCGGCGCGACTGCCGGTACCGGCACAGGGAATCAGGGCAAAGCGGCGAGCGGACACGGCATCGGCATGGAGTGAAAGAGGCGCTGGCGCCTGCCGGCCAGTGCGGCCAGCAGAACAACCGGTGCGCATTCTATAATACGGCCCTTGCCCGTCGCCATGCCGCGCCAACTTGCGCGGCAGTCGCAATGGGTGGCGCCCCCGCGCCTGCGGTACCCTTGCCGTCCCCTGTCACGACCCCCGCCCGCAATGCCGGCGGGGTGTCGTCGTTTTGAACGCCCCGCTGCCGACATGCCTGACGCCACGCCTTCCTTACCCTTCGTCAACCTGCCGCTGGTCAAGCCCGGCCTGCGCCACAGCGTCGCCGGCCTGCGCGGCTCGGCCGATGCGCTGGCGCTGGCCGCCTACGCCCGGCAGCACCGCGAGCGCGTGCCGATGCTGGCAGTGGTGTGCTCCCACGCCGTCGACGCCCAGCGCCTGGCCGAGGAAATCCCCTGGTTTGCGCCGGAACTGCGCGTGCGCCTGCTGCCCGACTGGGAAACCCTGCCGTACGACAGCTTCTCGCCGCACCAGGACCTGGTGTCCGAGCGCCTGGCCACGCTGCACGACATCCAGACCGGGCAATGCGACGTGATGCTGGTGCCGGCCACCACGGCGCTGTACCGGCTTGCGCCGCCCGCGTTCCTGGCGGCCTACACCTTCTTCTTCAAGCAGGGCGAGCGGCTGGACGAAGCGGCGCTCAAGGCCCAGTTCACGCTGGCGGGCTACGAGCACGTCAGCGCCGTGATGCGCCCCGGCGAATACAGCGTGCGCGGCGGCCTGATCGACCTGTACCCGATGGGCTCGGCACTGCCGTACCGGATCGACCTGTTCGGCGACGAGGTCGAGACCATCCGCGCCTTCGATCCCGACACGCAGCGCAGCCTGTATCCGGTCAAGGAAGTGCGCCTGCTGCCGGGCCGCGAATTCCCGCTCGACGAAGCCGCGCGCACTGCCTTCCGCGGCCGCTGGCGCGAGGTGTTCGAGGGCGACCCGACCAAGTCGCCGATCTACAAGGACATCGGCAATGGCGTGCCGTCAGCCGGCATCGAGTACTACCTGCCATTGTTCTTCGAGCAGAGCGCGACGGTGTTCGACTATCTGCCAGCCGATACGCAGCTCGCCTTTGCCGGCAATATCGACGAGGCCATTCGCCGCTTCTGGGCCGACACCACGCAGCGCTACAACTTCATGCGGCACGACCGCGAGCGCCCGCTGCTGCCGCCGGCCGACCTGTTCCTGTCCGAGGAGCAGTTCTTCGTCGCCGCCAAGCCGATGGCGCGGCTGGTGCTGCAGCCAGAGCCCGCTGCTGCGGACCAGCCGGTCTTCTCCGCCCTGCTGCCCGACGTCTCGGTCAACCGCCGCGCCGAAGATCCGCTGGTCAACCTGGAATCCCTGCTGCTCGACAAGCAGACGCGCGTGCTGATGTGCGCGGATTCCGCCGGCCGCCGCGAGACGCTGCTGCAGCTCTTTGCCGAAAGCGGCCTGCGCCCGCAGCCGGTGGACGACTTCGCCGCGTTCCTGGCGGGCGAAGCGCATTTCTCGATTTCGGTGGCACCGCTGCAAAGCGGCTTTGCGCTGCCGCAAGGGCAAATCGCCTTTGTCACCGAGGCCGAGCTGTACGCCGGCACCGCGCGCCGCACCGGTCGCCGCAAGCAGGAACAGGCCACCGCCGTCGACTCGATGGTGCGCGATCTGGCCGAGCTGAAGATCGGCGACCCGGTGGTGCACAGCGAGCACGGCATCGGCCGCTACCAGGGCCTGGTCACGCTCGACATGGGCCAGGGCGACGAAGAATTCCTGCACCTGGACTACGACAAGGGCAGCAAGCTGTACGTGCCGGTGCACCAGCTGCACGTGATCTCGCGCTATTCCGGCGCCGATCCGGATACCGCGCCGCTGCACCACCTGGGCTCGGGCCAGTGGGACAAGGCCAAGCGCAAGGCCGCGCAGCAGATCCGCGACACCGCGGCCGAGCTGCTGAACCTGTACGCGCGCCGCGCGTTGCGCGAGGGCTTTGCCTTCCCGCTCTCGCCCAAGGACTACGAGACCTTCGCCGAGAGCTTCGGCTTCGAGGAAACGCCGGACCAGGCCGCGGCCATCGCCGCGGTGATTGCCGACATGACCTCGGGCAAGCCGATGGACAGGCTGGTGTGCGGCGACGTCGGCTTCGGCAAGACCGAAGTGGCGCTGCGCGCCGCCTTTGTCGCGGTGCTGGGCGGCAAGCAGGTGGCGATGCTGGCGCCGACCACGCTGCTGGCCGAGCAGCATTTTCAGACGCTGTCTGACCGCTTTGCCGAATGGCCGGTGCGCATCGTCGAGCTGTCGCGCTTCAAGACCAAGAAGGAGATCGACGCGGCCATCAAGCAGATCAACGAAGGCACCGTCGACATCGTCATCGGCACCCACAAGATCTTGTCCGACCAGGTCAAGTTCCAGCGCCTGGGACTGGTCATCATCGACGAAGAACACCGCTTCGGCGTGCGCCAGAAGGAAACGCTGAAGTCGCTGCGCGCCGAGGTCGACGTGCTGACGCTGACCGCCACGCCGATCCCGCGCACGCTGGGCATGGCGCTGGAAGGCCTGCGCGATTTCTCGGTGATCGCCACCGCGCCGCAGAAGCGCCTGGCGATCAAGACCTTCGTGCGGCGCGAGGAAGACGGCGTGATCCGCGAGGCCATCCTGCGCGAGCTCAAGCGCGGCGGCCAGGTCTACTTCCTGCACAACGAGGTCGAGACCATCGAGAACAAGCGCGCCAAACTGACCGAGCTGGTGCCGGAGGCGCGCATTGCCGTCGCGCACGGCCAGATGCACGAGCGCGAGCTGGAACGCGTGATGCGCGACTTCGTCTCGCGCCGCGACAACATCCTGCTGTGCACCACCATCATCGAGACCGGCATCGACGTGCCGACCGCCAACACCATCCTGATCCACCGCTCCGACAAGTTCGGCCTGGCGCAGCTGCACCAGCTGCGCGGGCGGGTCGGGCGCTCGCATCACCAGGCCTATGCTTACCTGCTGGTGCATGACGTCGATGGCCTGACCAAGCAGGCGCAGCGCCGGCTGGAAGCGATCCAGCAGATGGAAGAACTGGGCTCGGGCTTCTACCTGGCCATGCATGACCTCGAGATCCGCGGCGCCGGCGAAGTGCTGGGCGACAAGCAGTCGGGCGAGATCCACGAGATCGGCTTCCAGCTCTACACCGACATGCTCAACGCCGCGGTCAAGGCGCTGAAGGCCGGCAAGGAACCCGACCTGATGGCGCCGCTGGCGGCCACTACCGAGATCAACCTGGGCACGCCGGCGCTGCTGCCCAATGACTACTGTGCAGACGTGCACGAGCGGCTGTCGCTGTACAAGCGACTGGCCAACTGCGAGACCGCCGAGCGCGTGGACGATATCCAGGAAGAGCTGATCGACCGCTTCGGCCGCCTGCCGACACAGGCGCAGGCGCTGGTGGAAACGCACCGCTTGCGCATCGCCGCAGCGCCGCTGGGCGTGCGCAAGATCGATGCGGGCGAGGCCACCATCAGCGTGCAGTTCGTGCCGAATCCGCCGGTGGATGCGATGCGCATCATCGACCTGGTGCAGAAGAACCGCCATATCAAGCTGGCCGGGCAGGACAAGCTGCGCATCGAGGCCAAGATGCCGGACGTAGCGGTGCGCGCGCAGACGATCAAGCATACGTTGCGGCAACTGGCGTAAGCATGGCGGCGGGCGCATGGACTCTGCGCCCGCCCGGGTGTAGCATCAAATCCTTAACAAGTTAGGGATAGCGCCCCCATGCACGCCCAAGCCGCCCCCACCCGCCAGACCGCCTCCGAACCCGCCGCGCGCGGCAGCGCGCTCGAATGGACCCAGCGGCTGGTCGCGTACGACACCACCAGCCGACATTCCAACCTGGGCCTGATCGAGTCCGTACGCGATCATTTCCTGGCAAAGGGGCTGAAGCCGCATCTGAGCTACAACCCGCAGCAGGACAAGGCCAACCTGTTTGTCACGGTCCCCGCCGCCAATGGCGACACCAACGGCGGCATCGTGCTGTCTGGCCATACCGACGTGGTGCCGGTGGACGGCCAGGACTGGACCACGGACCCGTTCAAGGCGGTGATCCGCGACGGCAAGCTCTATGGCCGCGGCACCTGCGACATGAAGGGTTTTATCGGTACCACCCTGGCGCTGCTGCCAGCCATCCTTGACGCGAAGCTGCGCGAGCCGGTGCACTACGCGCTCTCCTTCGATGAAGAGATCGGCTGCATGGGCGCGCCCTACCTTCTGGCCGAACTGCGCGACCGCGGCGTGACGCCGGGCGGCTGCATCGTGGGCGAGCCCACCAGCATGCGCGTGATCGTCGCGCACAAGGGCATCAATGCCTACCGCTGCTGTGTCAAAGGCCAGGCCGCGCACTCGTCGCTAACGCCGCGTGGGGTCAATGCAATCGAATACGCCGCGCGCCTGATCTGCTTCATCCGCGATATCGCCGACGAGTTCAAGGCCAACGGTCCCTACGACCAGGCCTTCGACGTGCCCTACACCACCGCGCAGACCGGCACCATCCAGGGCGGCATCGCACTGAACACCATCCCGGCGCTGTGCGAGTTCGTGTTCGAGTTCCGCAACCTGCCCGGCGTGGATCCGGAAGCGATCTACGCGCGCATTCACGCGTACGCCAACGACGTGCTGCTGCCCAAGATGCGCGCCGAGCATGCCGATGCCGGACTGACGCTGAGCAAGGTGGCTGCGGCGCCGTCGCTGGACGTGGCCGAGCAGGCTGCGATCACGCAGCTGGTGCGGGCGCTGACGGCGGATCGCGATACCAACAAGGTCGCCTATGGCACCGAGGCGGGGCTGTTCCAGCGTGCGGGCATTCCCGCGGTGGTATGCGGGCCCGGCGATATCCAGCAGGCGCACAAGCCGGATGAGTTTGTCGCGCTGGAGCAGCTCGCCGCGTGCGAGGCCTTCCTGCACAAAGTGGTCGACAGCCTGCGCGTGGCGGCCTGACAGGCTCGACCTTGCTTTGCTTCCACGGCACTTCGTCGATACGCCTGGCCCTCACCCCAACCCTCTCCCGCAAGCGGGAGAGGGAGCACACAATCTGCGATCGAAAGCATCGTGGCATATGCTGACCCGCCGGTTTGCGCCCCTCTCCCGCGCGCGGGAGAGGGGCGGGGGTGAGGGCCGGCGCGTGCAGCATTGCATGCGCCCGAATCACTGAGAATCCGCCACACTGCCAGCATCAAACCAACAACAACGAAGGAGATCCTGCATGGCTGCTGTCCGTTCCACCGCACCCTGTTCCACCACCCGCTTTGCCCTCGCCGGCCTGGCGCTTGCCGCCGGCCTGCTCTGCAACACCACGCAGGCCCAGGCACAAGCCACGCCCGCCGAAACCCTGCACACCCAGATCGAAACCCGCGCCAAGGCCGTCGAGAAGCAGCTGATCGCATGGCGCCGCGATATCCACCAGCACCCGGAACTGGGCAACTACGAGACCCGCACCGCGAAGCTCGTGGCCGACCACCTGCGCAAGCTCGGCATGGAGGTGAAGACAGGCGTGGCGAAGACCGGCGTGGTCGGCGTGCTCACGGGCGGCAAGCCTGGCCCGGTGGTGGCGCTGCGCGCCGACATGGATGCGCTGCCGGTGAAGGAGCGCGTGGACGTGCCGTTCGCGTCCAAGGCCAAGGGCCAGTACCTGGGCAAGGAAGTGGACGTGATGCATGCCTGCGGCCATGACACCCACGTGGCGATTCTCATGGCGACCGCCGAAGTGCTGGCCGGCATGAAGGACCAGCTGCCCGGCTCGGTGAAGTTCATCTTCCAGCCGGCCGAGGAAAGCCCGGCCGACTTCGAGCCCAACGGCTCCAACACGTGGGGCGCCAAGCAGATGGTGTCCGAAGGCGTGCTGGACAATCCCAGGGTCGATGCCATCTTCGGCCTGCACGTCACCAGCGGCATCGAATCCGGCAAGCTGGGCTGGCGCAGCGGCGCATCGATGGCGGCGGCCGACCAGTTCTGGATCGACGTCAAGGGCCGCCAGACGCATGGCGCGCGGCCTTGGGGCGGGATCGACCCGATCGTGGTCGCCTCGCAGATCGTGATGGGCCTGCAGACCATCCAGAGCCGCCAGGTCAATGCCATGCTGGAGCCGTCGGTGATTACCGTGGGCACCATCCACGGCGGCAACCGCATGAACATCGTGCCGGAAAAGGTCGAGATGATGGGCACGGTGCGCACCTATGACGAAGGCATGAAGAAGGACATCCATGCCCGCATGAAGCGCACCACCGAGGCCATCGCCAGCAGCGCCGGCGCCGAGGCCAACTTCCGCGTGGTCGAGCTGTACAACGCCACCATCAACCAGCCGGCACTGACCGAGAAGATGGCGCCCACGCTGCAGCGCGTGGCCGGCGATGGCAACTGGATGATCACGCCCAAGGCGACCGCCTCGGAGGACTTCTCGTTCTACCAGGAGAAGGTGCCGGGGCTGTTTTTCAACCTCGGCGTGACGCCCAGGGGCCAGGATGTGAACAAGGCGCCCTCCAACCACTCTCCCGAGTTCTATGTGGACGAGCCGGCGCTGATCAATGGCGTGCGCGCGCTGTCCAACCTGACAGTGGACTACATGGTGATGGCGCAGCGCTGAGCGGCTCGCCTGGCGCGGGCGCGCGCGGCTACAATAGCGGTTTTGCCGCGTTGCAGCCCCCGCCATGCCGTCCCCCGGCAAGCGCCCGCCCGCGCCCAGCACCCGATTTTCTTCTGTCATGCCCCTGATCCTCCAGAGCACCGCCCCGCTTGCCGCCGCCGACCTTGACACCGCCCGCACGCTGGCCCGCGCCTCCGGACTGGTGCCGCGCAGCGACACCGTGGCCGCGGCCGAGGACTGCGCGCCGCTGACCCCGGCGCTGCGCGATGCGCTGGATGACTTCTGCGGCCCGCGCGCGATCGACTGGGCGGTGGTGCCGGCCGGGCGCCGCCTGTCGGACTTCCGCCTGGTGGCGATGGACATGGACTCGACGCTGATCACCATCGAGTGCATCGACGAGATCGCCGACTTCTGCGGCCTCAAGGCCGAGGTCTCGGCCATCACCGAAGCCGCCATGCGCGGCGAAATCACCGATTTCAACGAAAGCCTGCGCCGCCGCGTGGCGCTGCTCAAGGGCCTGGACGCCAGCGTGCTGGACCGCGTCTATGAAGAGCGCCTGCGCCTGTCGCCGGGTGCCGAGCGCATGCTGCAGACCGTGCAGGCGCTGGGCCTGCGCACGCTGCTGGTCTCCGGCGGCTTTGTGCATTTCACCGAGCAGCTGAAAGCCCGCCTGAAGCTGGACGTCACCCGCGCCAATACGCTGGAAATTGTCGACGGCAAGCTGACCGGCAACGTGGTCGGCGAGATCGTCAATGCCGACGTCAAAGCCCGCACCGTGCAGGAAGTCTGCGCGCAGATCGGTGCCACGCCGGACCAGGCCATCGTCATGGGCGATGGCTCCAACGACCTGAAGATGATGGCCGTGGCCGGGCTTTCCGTGGCGTTCCGTGCCAAGCCGGTGGTGCGCGCGCAGGCCAGCGTCGCCTTCAACCACGTCGGGCTGGACGGCCTGCTGGCGCTGTTCCCTCACTGATTCCCCCTGATGCGGTGCCGCGACGACTGCGGCACCCCAACTTGCCCCGGTCAGGTTGCGCTTGCACATTCAAATGCGAATCATTACCATTAATGTTTCGATTCGCTGACATTTCCCCATGCAAGCTCTGGCTGTCCTCCTCGGGCTGGCTGCGGCGGCGTGCCTGTACCTGGCCGCCCCCAACCAGGTCCTGCTGCCGCCCGGCACCGGTGCGCAGCCGCGTGTCTTTGGCTGGCTCGGCCTGGCGCTGGTGTTTCTGAGCACCTGGCTGTGGAGTACGACCGACGGCTGGCCCGTGGCGATCGCGGCCAGCCTGGCGACGGTGCCGTGCGCACTGTCGGTGTGGCCGTTCATTGGCACCTATGCCGGGCGCGGGCGCCAGGCCGCGCGGGGGCAACGGACATGAGCGGCGCGACTGACGCGATGGGCACCAAGTGGCTGGCCGGCACGCTGCTGGGCCTGCCGCTGGCGGTGGCGCTGTGCACGCTGGCGATCCTGTGGCTGCCGGGCGGCTGGGAAACCGGCGTGGTCGCGGCCGTGGTGACCTGCCTGCCGGTGTGGGTGGCCATCATCAGCTGCAGCCTGCTGTTCCGCTCCAGCGCCTCCGCCTGGCTGTGGCTGGGCGGTGCCAACCTGCTCTGCTTCGGCGCGCTGTGGGCGCCGCGCCTCGCCGGCGCCGCGCCGGCCGCGCTGTCGGCCCTGCCCGCCTCCTGAGAACGCCATCATGAAAACCGCAACCCTGCGCCTGTACCAGACGCTGCATACCTGGGTCGGCCTGATGGCCGGCTGGGCCTTGTTTATCGCCTTCTTTGCCGGGGCCGTCACCGTCTTCCACCACGAGCTGCACGTGTGGCAGTCGCCGTCGCGGCTGAAGGGCAATGCCCCGGTCGAGGCCAAGTCCGACCCGGCCGCGGTTGACCGCTTCATGCACAAGCTGGTCACGCTCCATCCAGAGGCCGCCGCCAGCGCCTACGTCATCATGCCTTCCGAAGGCGAGCCCAATATCTCGGCCTATTGGCAGGACAAGGCCGGCGAGTGGCAGATGACCACCGACGCGCGCCTCGCTGGCGACGCCGCGATGCAGCGCGACACCTCGCGCGACCAGGTGATCGGCGAGCTCTCGGCCTTCCTGAACAGCCTGCACTACTCGCTCGGCATCCCGGTGGGCGGCATCTACTTCATGGGCGCGATCTCGGTGCTGTACGGCCTGGCGCTGGTGTCGGGCGTGCTGCTGCACCTGCCGCGCCTGAAGAAGGACCTGTTTGCGGTGCGCCCGGGGCGCAACCTGAAGCGCTTCTGGATGGATACGCACAATGTGCTGGGCCTGTTCAGCCTGCCCTTCCACCTCATCTTCGCCATCACCGGCGCGCTGTTCTGCCTGTCGCTGGTGCTGATGATGGTGTTCAACACGCTGACCTTCGACGGCCGCCTGTTCGAAGTGGTGCCGCGTGCGACCACGGCGGTGCCTGAAGTGGCCGCCGCCGGCCGCGCGGTGCCTACCCTGCCCGCGGCAACGCTGATCAGGATTGCCCGCGAGCACGGCGGCGAGCGCTTCACCCCTGAGTCGTTCCGCTTCCAGCGCTACGGTGACGCCAACGCGGTGGTCGAGGTGCGCGGCACCAGCACGCAGGCGCTGGGAAACCTGGGCTCGGTCGGCATCCATGCCGCCAGCGACAAGCCCAACGCCGGCCAGCTGACCGCCAACCAGACCGCGGGCGCACGCGACGGCAACCACGGGCTGTACAGCGCGCTCTACGCGCTGCATTTCGGCACCTTCGGCGAGCTGCCGGTGCGCCTGGTCTACCTGCTGGCGGGGCTGGCCGGCGCCTTCCTCTTCTATTCCGGCAACCTGTTGTGGATCGAGTCGCGGCGCAAGCTGCGCCAGGCCGAGCAACCCCGCGTGCACCGGTTGCTGGCGCAGGCCACCGTTGGCGTCTGCGTCGGCTGCTGCATCGGCGTGGCGCTGTGCTTCCCGGCGGCGCTGCTGTGGCCGGAGCGCGCGGTCAGCTACACGTACTTCACGGTCTTCGCCGCGGCGTGCGCGTGGGCGCTGCTGCGCCCGCCGGTGCGTGCCGCAATCGAATTGCTCTATGTGGCCGCACTCGCATCGCTGACCGTGCCGCTGTCGAATGCGATCCTGACCGGCGACCACCTGCTGCATTCGATCCCGAGCGGGCACTGGATCATCGCCGGCTTCGACCTCGGCGCGATCGCGCTGGCCGCGGGCTTTGTCGCGCTGGCTCGTGCCACGCAGCGCCGCGCGCGCAGCGGGCCGGCCGAGTCGGTGTGGGCGATGCCGCGTGCGCGCACGGCAGAGGCCGCAGCGGGCGCCAGGACGATGCCGAGCGCGGACACGCCTTGAGCGCATCGCGACCGGGATGCAAAACGGACGCCGCGGCGTCCGTTTTGTCTTTTGGGGCGGCGGCAAACCGGCCGCTGCCCTACACTACCTGAGCCCCACCACAGCGAGCCCACCGCCATGGAACAGACCTTCCACCAGTTTTCCGAACTGTTTGCCCAACTCGGCCTGGCGTCCGATGAGGCCAGCATCCGCACCTTTATCGGCACCCATGCGCCGCTGCCCGACGACGTCGAACTGGCCGACGCGCCGTTCTGGACGCCCGCGCAGGCCACGCTGCTGCGCGATGAGCTGCTCGACGACGCCGACTGGGCGGAAGTGGTCGACCAGCTCAACCTGGCGCTGCGACAGCCGGCCTAGCCGCGGCTGGCTTACGCGGCGGCGAGCTGCGCTTCCATCGCCTGGCGCAGGTCGGCGATCAGGTCGCGCGTGTCTTCCAGGCCGATATAAAGCCGCACCAGCTCGCCGGTATCCTGCCAGCCGGCCGGCGGCCAGGTGCCTGCCGGGCGCATGGTCGGCACATGGTATGGCACCGCCAGGCTGTGGGCGCCGCCCCAGGACCAGCCGATGGCAAAGAGCTGCAGCGCCTCGACAAAGGCATCCACCTGCTTGCGCGTATAGCGGGCGCGCAGGATGATCGCGAACAGCCCGCTGGCACCGGTGAAATCGCGCCGCCAGTTGGCATGCCCGGGGCAATCGGGCAGCGCGGGATGCAGCACGCGCGCCACCTCGGGCCGCTGGCACAACCACTCGGCCACCTCGCGCGCGGCGCGGTCGTGGGCGGCCAGCCGCACTGGCAGGCTCGGCAGCCCGCGCAGCACCAGGTGGCAGTCGTCGGCGGAAACACCCCAGCCCATCAGCATGCGGGTGCGCCTGAGGCGGTCGTGCAACGCATCGTCGCGCGTCAGCACCGCACCCATCAGCACGTCGCTGCCGCCGGACTGGTATTTGGTCAGCGCCTGTACCGAGATATCGATGCCCTTGTCGAAGGGACGGAAATAGACTCCGCCGGACCAGGTATTGTCGATCGCGGTCAGCACGCCGCGCGCGCTGGCAGCGGCGACGATGGCATCGGTGTCGGGCACTTCCATCGTCACCGACCCCGGCGACTCCAGCCAGATCAAGCGCGTATTGGGGAGGATCAGCGCGGCGGCGCCGGCGGCATCCATCGGATCGTAGTAGCGCACGCTCACGCCGAAGTCGCGCGCCAGCCATTCGCCATGGTCGCGGTTGGGGCCGTACACGTTGTGCGGCACCAGCACGTCGTCGCCGCTCTTGAGCAGCGCGAAATACACCAGCGAGATCGCCGCCAGGCCCGACGGCTGCAGCAGCGTGTGGCGCGCGCCCTCGATCAGCGCCAGGTGCTGGCACAGCGCCTCGCTGGTCGGGGTGGCGTGCAGGCCGTAGCGCCAGTATGTGGTGGCGCCGTCGCCCTGCGCGCGCAGTTCGGCCAGGTTGCGGAACACCACGGTCGAGCCGCGGTGCGTGGCGGGAGAGAACGAGGCAAAGCCGGGCGCGATCTCCAGTTCGGGCTGGACCGCAACGGTTTGCAGGAAATGGGGGCGGGATGCGGGCTTGTCGGATGGCGAATCGGACACGGCGGATTCCTTGCTGGTGCTGTCCGGCGGCAGCGCAATAGCGCCAGGGCATGGCGCGGGCCGGTCAGCAATGAGACGGGATGAGCCTTCGAGCTTACCAGCAAATGCCGGCCGCGCCACCGGCAATGGTGGCGACCCGCACCGCAGCAGGGTTACCAGCGGGGTCTTACCAACCGGATATCGAGGACTTCGGCGGCGGCGGCGCGTAGGTGACGCCGCTGTTGGGCGTCATGTCGAACGGCGGGATCACCAGCACGCCCAGTGGCCGGATAACGAAAGGCAGCACGATGGCCGGGTTGGAGGCATCGGTCCACGTGCCGCGCACGGCGCCGCTGGCGTCGATGTTGCCTTCCCAGTTGCCCGACACGCGCGTGCCGTCGTCGGATTCTTCCATCAGGAAGGCACCGTTCTCCCACTCGCCGGCCAGCAGGCGGACACCGGCGCCACGGCCGGTGTATTCGCCGCGCACGCTGTCGCGCTCGTCGGGCTTGGGGCCCAGGCGCAGCCGCACGGGCTGGTCGCCGACCTTGCCGACGTAGACCGGCAGCGATGAATACTCCGGACGGGGCGCCAAAGGCTTGGGCGCCCCGGTGGACAAAGAGGCGCCGCGCCGGACCTCGCCATCGCGGATGGCCTGGTTGATGCCCAGGCCTTCGCCGCCACCAGACGCAGCCCCCACGGGACCGGTCGACAACTCGGTGGCCGGCGCCGCGTGTACCGCACCCGCCAGGGCGAGCACGGCAGCCAGGGCCGGAATGGTCTTGATCAGCAAAGCCAGGCGCAAGGCAATCCTCAGATCCGTTCGAAGATAGCGGCAATGCCCTGCCCGCCGCCGATGCACATCGTCACCAGCGCGTAGCGGCCCTGCACGCGTTGCAGTTCATGCAGCGCCTTCACCGTGATCAGCGCGCCGGTGGCGCCGATCGGGTGGCCCAGCGAGATGCCCGAGCCGTTCGGGTTGACCTTGGCGGGATCCAGGCCGAGCGCCTTGGTCACCGCGCAGGCCTGCGCGGCAAAGGCCTCGTTGGCTTCGATCACGTCCAGGTCCGACACCTGCAGTCCGGCACGCTCCAGCGCGATCTTCGTCGCCGGCACCGGGCCGATGCCCATGGTCTTCGGGTCCACGCCGGCATGGCCGTACGACACCAGGCGCGCCAGCGGCTTCAGGCCGCGGCGCTCGGCTTCGGCGCGCTCCATCATCACCACCGCGGCGGCGGCGTCGTTCAGGCCCGAGGCGTTGCCGGCCGTGACCGTGCCGTTCTCCTTGACGAAGACCGGCCTGAGCTTGGTCATGTCGTCCATGGTGGCGTCATGGCGCACGTGCTCGTCGGTGTCGAAGGTGACGTCGCCCTTGCGGCCCTTGCTCACCACCGGGACGATCTGGTCCTTGAAGTAGCCAGCCTTGATCGCGGCCGAGGCGCGGCGGTGCGATTCCAGCGCGGCCTCGTCCTGCTGCGCGCGCGAGATGTCGTATTCCTTGGCGACGTTCTCGGCGGTCACGCCCATGTGGATGCGGTGGAAGGGATCGTGCAGCGCGCCCAGCATCATGTCGACCAGGCCGGCATCGCCCATGCGGGCGCCCCAGCGGGCCGCCGGCGCCAGGTACGGCGCGCGGCTCATGCTCTCGGCGCCGCCGCCGATGGCCACGTCGGTATCGCCCAGCAGGATGGACTGCGCGGCGCTGATGATGGCCTGCAGGCCGGAGCCGCACAGGCGGTTGACGGTCAGCGCGGGCGCGTTGGTCGACACGCCGCCGTTGACGGCCGCGACGCGGCCCAGGTACATGTCGCGCGGTTCGGTCTGGATCACGTTGCCGAACACCACGTGGCCGACGTCGTCGCCCGACACCTGCGCACGGGCCAGCGCCTCGCGCACGACCAGCGCGCCCATCTCCGCCGGTGCCACATCCTTCAGGCTGCCGCCAAAGGTCCCAATCGCGGTACGGACACCGCTCACCACTACGACTTCACGCGTCATGACTTGTCTCCAGGGGGGTTATGTTGCACTGCACAGTATAGCGGGACGCCGAAGGAATCGAACGACCGTACTTTTACCTAATCGACTGCTCGCTTCAGACCTCGCCCCACAGGTCGTGCCCGTCGGCACCGGTGATCTTCACGTCGACGAATTCGCCGGCACGGTAGCGCTGCGAGGTGCGCTCCGGCGGCGCGATATAGACCAGGCCGTCGATCTCGGGCGCGTCGGCCGAAGAGCGGCCGATGCCGCCGTCCTGGTTGACCTCGTCCACCAGCACGCGCAGGGTCTGGCCGACCTTGCGCTGCAGGCGGCGTGCGGAGACGTCCTCGGCCACTTCCATAAAGCGGGCGCGGCGTTCCTCGCGCACTTCGTCGGGCAGCGCGCCCGGCAGGTCGTTGGCGGTGGCGCCCTCAACCGGAGAGTAGGCAAAGCAGCCGACGCGATCCAGCTCGGCCTCGGCGATAAAGTCCAGCAGCGTCTGGAACTCCGCCTCGGTCTCGCCCGGGAAGCCCGCGATAAAGGTGCTGCGGATGGTCAGCTCGGGGCAGATCTCGCGCCAGGCGCCGATCCGGTCCATGGTCTTCTCGGCATTGGCCGGGCGCTTCATGCGCTTGAGCACGTCCGGGTGCGCGTGCTGCAGCGGCACGTCCAGGTACGGCAGCACGTGGCCCTGCGACATCAGCGGGATGATCTCGTCCACGTGCGGGTACGGGTACACGTAGTGCAGGCGCACCCAGGCGCCGTACTGCGCAGCCAGCTCGCCCAGCGCCGCCACCAGCTCGGTCATGCGGGTCTTGAGCGGGCGGCCGTTCCAGAAGCCGGTGCGGTACTTGACGTCGACGCCATAGGCACTGGTGTCCTGCGAGATCACCAGCAGTTCCTTGACGCCGGCCTTGAACAGGTTCTCGGCCTCAAGCATGACCTCGGCCACCGGGCGCGACACCAGGTCGCCGCGCATCGACGGGATGATGCAGAACGAACAGCGGTGGTTGCAGCCCTCGGAAATCTTCAGGTAGGCGTAGTGCTTGGGCGTCAGCTTGATGCCGGCCGCCGGTACCAGGTCGGTAAACGGGTCGTGCGGCTTGGGCAGGTGCGTGTGCACCGCCTGCATCACCTCGCCCAGTGCGTGAGGGCCGGTCACGGCCAGCACCTTCGGGTGCACGGACGACACGATGTCGTGCCCCGCGGCATCCTTCTTGGCCCCCAAACAACCGGTTACGATGACCTTGCCGTTCTCGGTCAGCGCCTCGCCGATGGCATCCAGGCTTTCCTGCACGGCCTCGTCGATAAAGCCGCAGGTATTGACCACGACCAGGTCGGCGCCGTCATAGGTGCCGCTGATGGCGTAACCCTCGGCGCGCAGCTGGGTAATGATCTGCTCGGAGTCGACCAGGGCCTTGGGGCAGCCAAGCGAAACGAATCCCACACGCGGACTATGGTCTTTCTGGGTCGTTGATTCTGAAGGGTTTTTCACAGTGCAATCCGAATGTGGGGGCAAGCGTGGCGAGACATGGCCGCCAGATTTGAGCCAATCGAGCATTTTAACCGCTCGCCGGGATTTCTCGGCGCCTGACTCCACACATGGAGGAGGCAGGCTGCGGGCAACGCCGGATCAGTCCCGCGCGGGAGCGGCGCCGGGCAGGCTTTCCAGCACACGCTGGATTTCGAGCGAGTCCTGCATGCGCCGGATCGCCGCATGCAGCTCGGCGGCCTGCGGCCATGTCCGTTTGAGGTAGCTGAGCCACAATTTGACGCGCCCGTGCTCATGGCAGGAGGCGATACGGGCATGCAGCTTCTTCAGGTAGGCGGAGATCTGGCGCAGCACGAGCGGCCACTCCTCTGCGGACGGAGCGCTGTCCATCAGCCCGCGTATCCGCATGGCCAGGAAGGGATCGGATACGGCGCCCCGCCCAATCATCACGTCGGCACAACCGCTGACGGCCCGGCAGCGCTCCCAGTCGGCGACGGTCCAGACTTCCCCGTTGGCAATGACAGGTACGTCCACGGCAGCCGCAATGCGCGCGATCCACTCCCAGTGGGCCGGCGGCCGGTAGCCATGATCGCGCGTGCGGGCATGCACCACAATCGAGGCCGCGCCGCCTTCCGCCAGCGCGGTGGCGCAGTCGAGCGCCAGCGAGGTATCGGAGACGCCCAGCCGCATTTTTGCCGTCACGGCGATATGGGCTGGCACCGCCGCGCGCACGGACGCAACGATCCGGTTCAGCACTTCAGGGTTCGCCAGCAGCATGGCGCCGCCACCGTGGCGGTTGACGACTTTTGCGGGGCAGCCGAAGTTCAGGTCGATGCCATGCGGCGACAGGGTCGCGGCATAGGCCGCATTGCGCGCCAGCCATTCCGGGTCGCTGCCGAGCAACTGGATCACCATTGGCGTACCGCTGCGGGTATAGCCGCCGTCGAGGATCTCGGGGGTATCCCGCTCGTAAACGCGCGCGGGAAGCACTGAGCCTGTCACGCGGACGAACTCGGACACGCATCCGTCGTATCCGCCGGTGTCTGTCAGTACGTCGCGCAGGACATAGTCGGCAAGCCCCTCCATGGGGGCGAGGAGTAGCCGGCTCATATTCAGAACTGCGCCAGGCGGCGTGCGCCGGCTTCGCGGGTGGGCAGCAAGACGTGACGGTGGATTCTGGAAGACATGGGGATTCGCGCTTTGCAGGCGAGTCCGCTAGATGAGCCGCCAGTTCAGGAGGGCAGCATTTTACCTGCTTTGGGCGTTGCGCCGCTGGTCGTACCGGGAAGTAGAGCGAAGCATGCAGCGGAAACGGCGGGACCTCCTGGCCCGCCGCTGAAGTCCCTTACTTCTTATCCGGCTGATTGAACGGGAACGTCCCGAACATATTCTTGGCCTGGCTCTGCATCTGCTCCTGCATCTGCACGAACAAATTCTTGCTCTGCTCGATGTAGTTGCTCATCATGCCCTGCATCATCGGGCCCTGCATGTTCATGAACTGCGACCACATGTCGGGGCTGAAGGCTTCGCCGGAGTACAGGCCCTTGGAGTTCTCGGCCAGTTTGTTCTGGATGTCGATAAAGGCCTGGATGTTCTTTTCCAGATAGGTGCCCATCATGCCCTGCATGGCATGGCCGTAGAAGCGGATGATCTGCGACAGCATGGCGCTGGAGAACATCGGCACCCCGCCGGTCTCTTCTTCCAGGATGATCTGCAGCAAGATGCTGCGGGTCAGTTCGTCTCCAGACTTGGCGTCGAGGACCTTGAATTCCTCGGAATCCATGACCAGTTGCTTGACGTCGGCCAGGGTGATGTAGGTGCTGGTCTGGGTATCGTAGAGCCTGCGGTTGGGATACTTCTTGATCAGTCGCTCTGCGCCTTTTTTGGTCGTGGCCATCGGTGCTCTGTCCTTGTGTCGTCGGATTGCGCGCTGCTGCACCGCATGGGGTGCAGTGCGCAAATCGGTACCGCCCGCGCCATCTGCTTTTGTCGTGCCGGCCGTGTTGCGGCCTGTTGCGCATGGGTTGCGCGTTGCGGCCTGGCCACCTCGCCCCCGCGAGGGCCCGCTGCACGAGTATGGTGCTGGCTGCGCCGCTGCCCTGATTCTATGCCCAACAAAGCACTAAGAAAAGCGAGCGGGCTTAAGGAAAACCCGGTGCATCCGCGCAAACACGGGCGCAAGCCGCGCAGGCAGAAACGATTCGCGGGCCATGACGGCCCGCGAAACAGGTGGCGCAACGTAGTGTCCGCCGCCTTGTGCGCCGCGCTGGCTGCACCGCAATACGCGGGCGCCGGCGCGGGCTGCCGGACTCGCCGGCAGGTCAGCCCATGTGCAGGCCGCCGTTGAGCGAGAAGTCGGCGCCGGTCGAGAAACCGGACTCGTCCGACGACAGCCAGGCGCAGATCGAAGCGATCTCTTCCGGCTCGCCCAGGCGCTTGACCGGGATCGTCCCGACGATCTTGTCGAGCACGTCCTGGCGGATCGCCTTGACCATGTCGGTGGCGATATAGCCCGGCGACACCGTGTTGACGGTCACGCCCTTGGTCGCCACTTCCTGCGCCAGCGCCATGGTGAAGCCGTGCAGGCCGGCCTTGGCGGTGGAGTAGTTGGTCTGGCCGAACTGGCCCTTCTGCCCGTTCACCGACGAGATGTTGACGATACGGCCCCAGCCGCGGTCGGCCATGCCGTCGATCACCTGCTTGGTGACGTTGAACAGCGAGGTCAGGTTGGTGTCGATCACCGCGTCCCAGTCGGCACGGGTCATCTTGCGGAACACCACGTCGCGGGTGATGCCGGCATTATTGATCAGCACGTCGACCTCGCCGACCTCGGCCTTGACCTTGTCGAACGCGGTCTTGGTCGAGTCCCAGTCGGCCACGTTGCCCTCAGAGGCAACGAAGTCAAAGCCGAGTGCCTTCTGCTGCTCGAGCCACCTTTCACGGCGCGGCGAGTTGGGGCCGCAGCCGGCCACCACACGAAAGCCATCCTTGGCCAGCCGCTGGCAGATGGCGGTTCCGATACCACCCATGCCGCCGGTCACATACGCAATGCGCTGAGTCATGTCCACTCCTTGATTGGCTCTTCGTTATCGTCGCCGGGTCCGCGCCAACCGCGCGCGGCCCCGGAAAACCCCTTCCTTAGTTGCGCTCGACTGCCAGCGCCACGCCCATGCCGCCGCCGATGCACAGCGAGGCCAGGCCCTTCTTCGCGTCACGGCGCTTCATCTCGTGCAGCAGCGTCACCAGGATACGGCAGCCCGACGCGCCGATCGGGTGGCCGATGGCGATGGCGCCGCCGTTCACGTTGACCTTGGAGGTATCCCAGCCCATCTGCTGGTGCACCGCCAGCGCCTGCGCGGCGAAGGCCTCGTTGATTTCCATCAGGTCCAGGTCCTGCGGGGTCCAGCCGGCGCGCGACAGGGCGCGCTTGGAGGCCGGCACCGGGCCCATGCCCATCACCTTGGGATCGACGCCGGCGTTGGCGTAGCTCTTGATCGTGGCCAGTGGCGTCAGGCCCAGTTCCTTGGCCTTGGCGGCCGACATCACCACCACCGCGGCGGCGCCGTCGTTCAGGCCCGAGGCGTTGGCGGCGGTCACCGAGCCAGCCTTGTCGAAGGCGGGCCTGAGGCCGGACATGCTGTCCAGCGTGGCGCCCTGGCGCACGAACTCGTCGGTCTTGAAGGCCACCGGGTCGCCCTTGCGCTGCGGAATCAGTACCGGGACGATCTCTTCGTCGAACTTGCCGGCCTTCTGTGCGGCTTCGGCCTTGTTCTGCGAGCCGACCGCGAATTCATCCTGCGCTTCGCGCGTGATGCCATATTCCTTGGCCACGTTCTCGGCGGTGATGCCCATGTGGTACTCGTTGTACACGTCCCACAGGCCGTCGACGATCATGGTGTCGACCAGCTTGGTATCGCCCATGCGGAAGCCGTCGCGCGAACCCGGCAGCACGTGCGGCGCGGCGCTCATGTTCTCCTGGCCGCCAGCCACCACGATCTCGGCTTCGCCGGACATGATGGCGTTGGCAGCCAGCATCACGGCCTTCAGGCCCGAGCCGCACACCTTGTTGATGGTCATGGCCGGCACCATCGCCGGCAGGCCGGCCTTGATCGAGGCCTGGCGCGCCGGGTTCTGGCCCGAGCCGGCAGTCAGCACCTGGCCCATGATGACTTCGCTGACCTGCTCCGGCTGGATGCCGGCGCGCTCCAGCGCGGCCTTGATGACGATGGCGCCCAGTTCAGGCGCCGGGATCTTGGCCAGCGAGCCGCCAAATTTACCTACCGCGGTGCGGGCCGCGGAAACGATGACTACGTCGGTCATGTCAATTCCTCTCGATGGAAAAGGGGGGAACCTGCAATCCTGCCGGCGGCGCCATGGCGCACGCCGGCCATCACGCAAGCATCAAGCCTTGGCTTTGACGTAACGCCCAGGCGCGGGTTCGATGGCGGGATAGCGCGCATTGCCATGCTCGGCAGGCGCCGCGCGCTTTGCACCGGCATGGCCGGCAAGCCATTCGGTCCAGTTCGGCCACCAGCTGCCGTGGTGCTCGGTGGCGCCGGCCAGCCATTGCTGCGGCGACTCCGGCAGCGCATCGTTGGTCCAGTGGCTGCGCTTTTTCTTGGCTGGCGGATTGATCACGCCGGCGATATGCCCGGATGCGCCCAGCACGAAGCGCAGCTTGTTGTTCAGCAGCGCGTTCGAGGCATAGGCGGCGGTCCACGGCACGATATGGTCCTCGCGCGAGCCGTAGATATAGGTCGGCACGTCGATGCTGCCCAGGTCCACTGGTGCGTCGCACACGGTCAGCTGGCCCGGCACCTTGAGTTCGTTCTGCAGGTAAGTGTGGCGCAGGTACCAGCAGTACCACGGCCCCGGCAGGTTGGTGGCGTCGCCATTCCAGAACAGCAGGTCGAACGGCACCGGCGTATTGCCCTTCAGGTAGTTGTCGACCACGTAGTTCCACACCAGGTCGTTGGGGCGCAGGAACGAGAACGTATTGGCCAGCTCGATGCCGCGCAGCAGCGCGCACGGTGCGCCCGCGACGCCGCCCATGGTGGCCTCGCGCAGCTGCACGTGGGGCTCGTCGACAAAGACGTCCAGGATGCCGGTATCGGCAAAGTCCAGCAGCGTGGTCAGCAGCGTCAGGCTGGCGGCAGGCTTCTCGCCGCGCGCGGCCAGCACGGCTAGCGCGGTGGAGATGATGGTGCCGCCCACGCAGAAGCCGAGCACGTTGATCTGGTCCTGGGCGCTGATATCGCGCGCGACTTCAATCGCGCGGATGGCGGCGTGCTCGATGTAATCGTCCCAGCTGCGCGACGCCATGCTGGCGTCCGGATTGCGCCACGACACCAGGAACACCGTATGGCCCTGCTCCACTACATGCCGCACCAGCGAGCTTTCCGGCTGCAGGTCGAGAATGTAGTACTTGTTGATACACGGCGGCACCATCAGCAGCGGGCGCGCGTGGACCTTGTCGGTCAGCGGCTTGTACTGCAGCAGCTGGAAGTACTCGTTCTCGTAGACCACGGCGCCTTCGGTCACCGCGACATTGCGGCCGACCTCGAACGCGGTCTCGTCGGTCTGCGAGATCTTGCCGCGCGTCAGGTCCTCCAGCATGTTGCGCACGCCGGCGCGCAGCGATTCGCCGCCGGACTCGATCAAACGGCGCTGCGCCTCGGGATTGGTGGCGAGGAAGTTGGCCGGCGACATCGCATCGACCCACTGCGAGATCGCAAAGCGGATGCGCTGCCGGGTCTTGGCGTCGGCCTCGACGGCGTCGGCCAGCTCGGTCATGGCGCGCGCGTTGAGCAGGTAGAACGCAGCAGCGAAGCGATAAGGCAGGTTGTTGCGCCACGCGTCGCCAGCAAAGCGCCGGTCGTGCAGCGGCCCGGCGGCCTCGGGGTTGCCCTCGGCCATGGCCTGCCACAAGGCCGTGAAGTCCTTCATGTAGCGCTGCTGGATCTCGGCCAGCTGCGCCGGCGCGATCTTCACGCCTGCCAGCGCGTCCAGGCCGGGAATACCCACCGCCTGGCCGTTGCCTTCATTGCCCTGCCACTGGCGGGACCATTCCAGCCATGTGGCTGGATCAAATGGCCCCGGCGTGAACTTGAACGGTTGGGACTTGCCTTCCTGCGTGGAAGCTGCCGCACCTTTGCCGGTCGCCATGATGTAATTGTCTCTCTGCCGTCACTGAATGAACCGGCTCCAGGCTTCGCCCTGGCCGGCACTTTTGGATAGGGTGATGCTATCCGGATGGACCCGGCTTTGCCCTCCCCCGAACGGGGCTGGCTGCCGGCACATCGGCCCTGGAACTTGCGGGAAACGCCTGCCGCACAAATGACATCGCACACAATGACATCCATGCGGTCGCGCTTTCCGCCCATCCGGATAGCGGCTCCCTTTTTACCGGCTGCCGCGGGCGCTCTGGCGGGAGCACCATACGGTATGCTTGCCGGCAAAAACCTGGGAATCGTCAGCGATTCCGAGACATTTGAAGGCATTGTTGCCTTGCAATGCACGCAATGTCAATGCGGGAATCCGTCCCACACTGAATACGCTCGCCGACCTACCGGACGGTATGCCGCGAGCACATCTGCCAGGGCCGGTGAGCATAAGCGAGAAGGATGAAATTCTGATGTACATCGTGGCGATTGGCTGGCTCTACGTGGCGCTGATGATGGCGATCACCGAGCACAATGTGGTGGCGGGAGTTGCCACATTCCTGATGTATGGCATGGCGCCGGTGGCACTGGTGCTCTACATCATGGGCACGCCCGGCCGGCGGCGGCGCAAGGCGCAGGCCGAGCGTGCGCAGGCCGCGGCAGTTGCAGCCACCAAAGCCAGCGACGCCGCGCCGCCACAAGCGGACGGCGCGGCCAAGGGCAAGGAAGACTGAGAAAGGACGCGGATCAGTCAGCGAGCCAGACCAGGCTCGCCATGCGGCCGGTCACGCCATCGCGGCGGTAGGAGTAGAAACGTTCCGAGTCGGCCACGGTGCAGGCATCGCCGCCGTAGACGTCAGTGCAGCCGGCACGCGCCAGCCGCGTGCGTGCGAGCGCGTAGATGTCGGCCAGGTACTTGCCGGGCGCGCCGGCGTGAAAAGCAGCCGCCACCGCGGCCTGTTCATTGGGGCGCGCCTGCGCGAGAAAGGCATCGCGCACTTCAGCACCAACTTCGAAGGCATCCGGGCCGATGGCCGGGCCGAGCCACGCCAACCAGCGCGCGCCGTTAGCGGCAGCGGTCTGCATGCGCGCCAGCGTGGCTTCGATCACGCCGTTGCACAGGCCGCGCCAGCCCGCGTGCGCGGCACCCACCACCGTTCCCTGCGTATCGCACAACAGCACCGGCAGGCAGTCCGCCGTCATCACGGCGCAGACGTGTCCCGGCGCCACCGCCAGGCTCGCGTCGGCTTTCGGCACGGGATCGCCGGGTGCCGCTACATGGTCGACCGTCGCCACCGCGCAGCCATGCACCTGCTCCAGCCATTGCGGCATCGACGGCAGGTGCGCCGCCAGCTGTTCGCGGTTGCGGGCCACGTCCGCGGGCTCGTCGCCGACATGGGTGCCCAGGTTCAGGCCGCCCGGGGCGCCGCCGGCAAGGCCATACGGCCCCTTGCTGACGCCGCCCTGGCGCGTTGTCGACAGCGCGCGCACGCGCGCCGGCGCTGGCCAGTCCGGGACCAGCCAGGCGGGGTCAGGCGCGCTTATCGTCGTCGTCGTCGTCACTGTCGTCATCCTCGCCAGCATATTCCCAATGGGCCTCGCCGCCTTCCCAGACCTCGTCCCAGGCTTCGTCTTCCTCCTCGGCCTGCGCGCTTTCAAAGTCGAGTGCGTCGATCAGCGCCTGCAGGTCCTCGGGCGGCTGCGCCGTCCACGACATGTGGCGGCCGGTGGCCGGGTGCACCAGGCCGAGCTTGTGCGCATGCAACGCCTGGCGTTCGTACGGCACCGGCAGCGGCACGCGGATCGCCGGGCGCTGGCCGCGCTGGGTGGCGCGGAAGTAGACCGGGTCGCCCACCAGCGGATGGCCGATCGATTCGAAATGCACGCGGATCTGGTGCGTGCGCCCGGTCTCGAGCTTGCACATCACCATCGACACGAAACCGCGGCCCAGCGGCACCGTGGCAAGCGTGCGGAAATGCGTGCGCGAAGGCTTGCCGCTGGCGGTATGCACGATCGCCATGCGCGTGCGCTCGCGCGGATCGCGGCCGATCGGCGCGTCGATGGTGCCTTCGTCATAGGTGCGGCCCCACACCAGCGCGACGTAGTTGCGCTTGACCGTGCGCGCCTGCAGCTGGCGCACCAGGTCGGTCTGAGCGGTGAGCGTGCGCGCCACTACCATCAGCCCGGAGGTCTCCTTGTCGAGCCGGTGCACGATGCCCGCGCGCGGCAGTGCCGCGGCGGCGGGGTCGCGGTGCAGCAGGCCGTTGAGCACGGTGCCGCTCCAGTTGCCAGCGGCGGGATGCACCACCAGACCGGCGGGCTTGTTGATCACCAGCAGCGTGTCGTCTTCATAGACCACGTCCAGCGGCACGTCTTCTGGCGCGAAGGCCGACGATTCCGGCGCGGCCTGCGGCTGCACCTCGATGCGGTTGCCCATCTGCACGGCATCGCGCGGCCGGCGTACCTGGCCGTCGACGCGCACGGCGCCGCTTTCGATCCACTGCTGCAGCCGGCTGCGCGAAAACTCGCTGAAGTGACGCGCCAGCAATTTGTCGAGGCGCTCGCCATGCGCGGCACTGTCCACCTCCAGCGACAGGGCCACGCCCGCTTCGGCGCCAGGCGCGGCACCGGCTGGCACGCCTTCTGAGAGATCTTCGAATTCCTCGGAATCGGCCAGGGACGCGGCGGCGCGCACCCTTTCCGGGGGGAGTCCTCCCACGCCATCTGCCGGGTCGGCTTGGGGCTGGGGGCTTGGGCTATAATGCTTGACGCTATTTTTCTTCATCCGGGATACGATTGCCCATGCAATTGCAGAGCATGAAACGCGCGCGTTGGCGCACGACAATTGGAGCGGTTCTGCTCGCAGGCGGCTGCGTCATGCTGTCAGCATGCGGCCTGCTCGCGGACCAGCCCGACGAAACCGCTGGCTGGTCGGCCAACAAATTATATTCGGAAGCCAAGGATGCACTGGATGGCGGCGACTACACGCGCGCCGTCAAGCTGTATGAAAAGCTCGAGGGCCGCTATCCGTTCGGCCGCTACGCGCAGCAGGCACAGATCGACACCGCCTACGCCAACTACAAGGACGGCGAGACCGCAGCGGCGCTGGCAGCGGTGGACCGCTTTATCCAGCTGCACCCGAACCACCCCACTATCGATTACGCCTACTACCTGAAGGGCCTGATCAACTTCAACGACAACCTGGGCTGGCTGGGCCGCTTCTCCGGCCAGGACCTGAGCGAGCGCGACCCCAAGGCCGCGCGTGCCGCCTACGATGCGTTCAACACGCTGGTCACGAAATACCCGGACAGCAAGTACACGCCCGACGCCACGCTGCGCATGCAGTACATCGTCAATTCGCTGGCCCAGCATGAGGTCCATGCCGCGCGCTACTACTACAAGCGCGGGGCCTACCTGGCCGCCGTCAACCGCGCCCAGCAGTCGCTCAAAGAATACGACGGCGCACCGGCCAACGAAGAAGCGCTGTTCATCATGATCCGGTCGTATGACGCGATGGGCATGAAGGACCTGCGCGACGATACCGCCCGCGTGATGGAGCGCAATTTCCCGAACAGCGACTTCATCAAGTACGGCGAGCGCCGCAAGGACAAGTCGTGGTGGGAAGTCTTCTGAGGCTTGCCGGCCAGCGGCCATGAAAAAACGGGACGTGTCGCAAGACCGTCCCGTTTTTGTTTTTGTGCCTCACCCTCAGGGCACCGGAGCCGTCATTCCTCTGAGGCCTGCTCGCCGCCGGTTTCCGCCTCGGTGCCGGCCTGGGCCGTCTCCGCCCCGCGCAGCGACTCCAGGAAACGCACCACCGTGGCCGCTTCGCGCGTGCGCGTGAACGGCGGCAGGCTCTGCCAGATCTGGCGACCATACGGCTTTTCCACCAGCCTCGTATCGAAGATCGCCAGCACACCGCGGTCCGACTCGGAGCGGATCAGCCGCCCCGCCCCCTGCTTGAGCGTGATCACCGCATGCGGCAGCTGGTGCACGGCGAACGGGCTCAGGCCCTTCTTCTGCAGCACTTCCATGCGCGCGGCCAGCACCGGGTCGTCAGGCGGCGCGAACGGCAGCTTGTCGATGATCACCAGCGACAGTGCCTCGCCGCGCACGTCCACGCCCTCCCAGAAGCTCTGGCTACCGACCAGCACCGCATTGCCCAGCTCGCGGAAGCGGTCCAGCAGCTCGGTGCGGCTGGCCTGGCCCTGCACCAGCAGCGGCAGGTTGAGGCCGCGCTCGGCAAAGGCGTCATAGAGCAGGTCCGAGGCGCGCTGCACCGCGCGCAGCGTGGTGCACAGCAGGAAGGTGCGCCCGCCTGCAGCCTCGATCAGCGGCAGCGCGGCCTGCACCACCGCGTCGGTGAACTGCGGCGACTGTGGCGCCGGCATGTCGCGCGGCACATACAGCAGGCCCTGCTTCGCATAGTCGAAGGGGCTGGGCAGCGTCAGCGAGCGGTCCTTGTCGAGCCCCAGCTGCGCGGCGTAGTGAGTGAAATTGCCCTTTACCGACAGCGTGGCCGAGGTGAAGACCCACGCGCGCGGCTGGCCGTCGCGCTGGCGCGTGAAGATGGGCGCGATCGACAGCGGCGTGCGGTGCAGCTGCACGGTATGCGAGAACACTTCGACCCAGCGTACTGTCTCCGGACCGGCGGATACCGCGGGCACTTCAGCGGCCTCGCCCTCCGCAGCTTGCGGCGCAGGGGCGGCAGCGGCTTCGCTGCGCCACGCCGCCAGCCGGTTGGCCAGTTCCAGCGCACGGCGATGGCATTGCTGCAGCGACTCGGCACGCTCGGCCTGGCTTTCCAGCATCTCGACGAAGCCGGACAGCGCCTCGTCGAGCGCATCCAGCGTTTCGTTGAACGGCTCGGCGATGCGGCGGTCGGCTTCGATCTGGCCCAGCGCCAGGCGCGCGTTGTCCTTGGTGAAGGCCAGGCGCAAGTCGCGCGCGGCGCGTTCCAGCGGCGCACCAAGCTGCACCCAGTCGACCGCATCGCGCGCATGCGACAGGCCCTCGGCCACCGTATCGCGCGCGAGCTCGAGCAGCTGGCTGGTCGACAGCGTCTCGCCGAAGAACAGCGTGGCGGTCTCAGGCAGCTGGTGCGCTTCGTCGAAGATCACGGTATTGGCCGCCGGCAGCAGTTCCGCCATGCCGGTATCACGCAGCACCACGTCGGCAAAGAACAGGTGGTGGTTGACCACCACCACGTCGGCCTGCTGCGCCTCCTTGCGCGCGCGCATCACGAAACATTCCTTGTAATGCGGGCATTCCGATCCCAGGCAGTTGTCGCGCGTGGACGTCACCATCTGCCAGACGGGCGCGTTCTCCGGCACGGACGCCAGCTCGGCCTTGTCGCCGGTCGAGGTTTCCTTGACGAAGCGGCCGATATCGCGCAGCCACGCCGCATCCTGGCGCGACGCCAGGCGCCCGTTGGCCTGTGCGCGTTCCAGGTGGTAGTGGCAGACGTAGTTGGCGCGGCCCTTGAGCAGCGCCACCGAGACCGGCACGTTCAGTGCATGGCGCACCGTGGGGATGTCGCGCAGGAACAGCTGGTCCTGCAGGTTCTTGGTGCCGGTGGACAGGATCACCTTGCCGCCCCACAGCATCGCCGGCACCAGGTAGGCGTAGGTCTTGCCGGTGCCGGTGCCCGCTTCGACGATCACGGTGTCGTTCTCCGCGATCGCGCCCGCGACGGCCTCGGCCATCTTGTGCTGCGAGGCGCGCGGGCGGTAGCCGGGGATGGCCTGCGCCAGCGTGCCGGTATCGGCAAAGATGGTGGCCAGTTCGGCGCCGCGGCTGGCGCTGGCGTCTGCAGGCGCGGCGTGCGCGGGCGACTCGGCGTCGGTCAAGTCGACGGCATCGGAAGGCTCAGGGGAATCGGAAAGATCGGACAAGGCTGGGGGGAATTATGTAGGCCGCCGGGCAACGCCGGCGGCGATCGGTACGGCGCTGGCGGCTGCGCTCAGGCCGGCACGTCGGGTTCGAGCTGCAGCTGCAGCAGCGTGATGGCGTCCTTCAGCTTCAGGCGCCGCTTCTTCAGCCGGCGCAGCTGGAGTTCGTCATGAACCGCATCGCTGGCCAGCCGGTCGATCAGAAAGTCCAGGTCGCGGTGCTCGATCTGCAACTCCATGATGCGCCGCTCCAGGGTGTTCAGGTTGCTGTCCATATGCGCCTCCGCTGCGCAGTCACGATGCCGGCGCTCAGAACCCAAACGGGCGCGGTGCCGACGCCTGGCCCTGCTGCTCCTTGGCCTTGGCGCGGCGTTCTTCCAGTTCCTTCTGGCGCTGTTCCAGCTCGCGCTGCTTGGCCTCGTACGCCTTGGCGTTCTCCTCGCGCTGCTGGGCCTGCTCGGCGCCCTTCTGCTGCGCCTCTTTCATGCGGGCGTCGAAGTCAGACTGCTTCTGCTGGTACGCCTGCGCATTGGCGGCACGCTGCGGCGCCTCGCCCTGGCGTTGCGCATCGCGCAGCTGCTGCTCCTGCTGCTTCTTCTCGAAGGCCTCGCGGCTGGACTGCTCGCTGGCGGCGCGCTTCGGCTGGCTGGCCTCGTACTCGGCACGGCGCAGCGCCTGCTCGCGGTCGCGCTCGGCGGCGCGGTGCGCGCGCTCGGCCTCGCCTACCTCCAGCTCGCGCTTGCGCAGCACCTGCAGTTCCTCGCGCTGGATCTCCTTGGCCTTGTCGATGCAGCGGTTGACGAAGAACTTGCCGTAGCACTCGTGCTCGGCGGCGGCAAAGCGGTAGTTGGTCCAGGCACGCGAATCGCCGATGGCCTTGCGTTCGGCAGCGAAGTCGCGGGTGGCGCCGGCGGCGGGCGCAGCGGCCGGGGCCGGGGCCTGCGCAAGCGCCTCGCTTGCCGGCATCAGCGCGGCGCAGGCAGCCACGACCAGCGCGGGCAAGGCGATGCGGCCGGCGCGGGACAGGGAGATTCGGGGCACGTTGGCGAGTGTGGGCATGGCCAGGATGGCCGCCTCGGGGGCGGCCGGCGATGTGGCCTTGGCGGCGGCCGGACGGGGCTTGACGATCATGACGGGATTCTAGCATCCGGGCCGCGTGCCGGCCTGCCTCCGCGGCCGCTCCGGGGGCACATTGTCGGCCGCGCCGCGCGCGCTCCGTCGCGGATCCGACGTGCGCGTGGCGCCGCCCGCCGCACCCGCCTGCCGCACCCGCCTGATGAGCCGCCGCGCGCTTGTGGCAAAATGCCCCGCTTTCGACTGACTGCGTTTCCCGCTGCGCTCCCGATGTCCAACCTGCCCGCATCCGTCTCGCAAAAGATTGTGTCGCTTATCGCGGCCGAGCTGTCCGTCCAGCCCCGCCAGGTCGCGGCGGCCGTGGCGCTGCTCGACGAAGGTGCCACCGTCCCCTTCATCGCCCGCTACCGCAAGGAAGTGACCGGCAACCTGGACGACACGCAGCTGCGCAACCTGGAAGAGCGCCTGCTCTACCTGCGCGACATGGAAGACCGCCGCGCGGCCATCCTGGCGTCGATCCAGGAGCAAGGCAAGCTCACGCCCGAACTGCAGGCCGCCATCGAGGCCGCCGAAACCAAGCAGACGCTGGAAGACCTCTACCTGCCGTACAAGCCCAAGCGCCGCACCCGCGCCCAGATCGCGCGCGAATGCGGGCTGGAGCCGCTGGCGCAGGCGCTGCTGGCCGACCCCACGCTCGACCCCCAGGCCGAGGCCGCCAAGTACGTCAACGGCAACCCGACCGCCGATGGTGGCGTGCCCGACGTCAAGGCCGCGCTGGACGGCGCGCGCGACATCCTGTCCGAGCAGTTCGGCGAGACCGCCGAGTTGCTGGGCAAGCTGCGCGAGCACCTGTGGAGCAACGGCGTGGTGTCTTCCACCGTGATGGAAGGCAAGGAAACCGCCGAGGAAGAGAAGTTCCGCGACTACTACAGCTACAGCGAAACCATCCGCACCGTGCCCTCGCACCGCGCGCTGGCGCTATTCCGCGGCCGCAACGCGGGCGTGCTGATGGTCAAGCTGGGCCTGGGCGAAGAACAGGACGCAATGGTGCCGCACCCGTGCGAAGGCATGATCGCGCGCCATGTCGGCATCCAGAACTTGGGCCGCCCGGCCGACAAGTGGCTGGGCGACGTGTGCCGCTGGTGCTGGCGCGTCAAGGTGCAGCCGCACCTGGAAACCGAACTGCTGACGCAGTTGCGCGAGACCTCAGAAGGCGAAGCCATCAAGGTGTTCGGCCGCAACCTGCATGAACTGCTGCTGGCCGCGCCGGCCGGTCCCAAGTCGGTGATGGGCGTCGACCCCGGCATCCGCACCGGCTGCAAGATCGCCGTGGTCGACAGCACCGGCAAGCTGCTGGACACCGCCACCATCTACCCGCACGAGCCGCGCCGCGACTGGAACGGCTCGCTCGCCACGCTGGCACGGCTGGCCAAGCAGCACAACGTGGCGCTGGTGTCGATCGGCAACGGCACCGCCAGCCGCGAGACCGACAAGCTGGTGCAGGACCTGATGAAGCAGATGCCCGAGCTGAAGCTGACCAAGATCGTGGTCAGCGAGGCCGGCGCCTCGGTCTACTCCGCCTCGGAGCTGGCCGCCAAGGAATTCCCGGACCTGGATGTGTCGCTGCGCGGCGCCGTGTCGATCGCGCGCCGCCTGCAGGATCCGCTGGCCGAGCTGGTCAAGATCGATCCCAAGTCGATCGGCGTGGGCCAGTACCAGCACGACGTCAACCAGCGCGAACTGGCGCGCGCGCTCGACGCCGTGGTCGAGGACTGCGTGAACGCGGTGGGCGTCGACGTCAACACCGCCTCGGCGCCGCTGCTGGCGCGCGTGTCGGGCCTGAACTCGGTGCTGGCGCGCAATATCGTCGAGTTCCGCGACGCCAACGGCGCCTTCCCCAACCGCAATGCGCTGAAGAAGGTGCCGCGCCTGGGCGACAAGACCTTCGAGCAGGCCGCCGGCTTCCTGCGCATCAACGACGGCGACAACCCGCTCGACCGCTCCTCGGTGCACCCGGAAGCGTATCCGGTGGTGCAGCGCATCCTGGAACACATCAAGAAGGGCCTGCGCGACGTGATGGGCAACCGCGACGCGCTGCGCGGCCTGCCGCCGGAGAAGTTCACCGATGAGTCGTTCGGCCTGCCGACCGTGCGCGACATCCTGTCCGAGCTGGAAAAGCCGGGCCGCGACCCGCGCCCCGAGTTCAAGACCGCGACTTTCCAGGAAGGCGTAGAAGACGTGAAGGACCTGCAGCCCGGCATGGTGCTGGAAGGCGTGGTCACCAACGTGGCGGCCTTCGGCGCGTTTGTCGATATCGGCGTGCACCAGGACGGCCTCGTCCACATCTCCGCGCTGTCGAACAAGTTCGTCAAGGACGCGCACGAGGTGGTCAAGGCTGGCCAGATCGTCAAGGTCAAGGTGATGGAGGTCGACGTCAAGCGCAACCGCATCGGCCTGTCGATGCGCCTGGACGACGAGCCGGGCCAGGCCGCCGCGCGTGCAGGCGGCGACCGTGGTGACCGTGGTGGGCAGCGCAATGGCGGCAAGGGCTCCAGCGGCGGCCGCCGCGAGCAGGAACCGGCGGGCGCGATGGCTGCGGCCTTCGCCAAGCTCAAGCGCTAAGCCGCAGGAGCATGGCAAGACGCCCCGCACGGGAAGCCGTGCGGGGCGTTTTTGTTTTCAGCCGCCGCGCGCGATCCGCACCGCCAGGCCCTTCCCGGTCCCATCCGAGCGGTTGGAAAACGCGATTTCCAACCCATGCAGCCGAGCCACGCGCTGCGCGATGGAAATGCCCAGGCCATGCCCCTGTTCGCGCTGCCCGCTGCCGCCGCGGAAAAAACGGTCGCCCAGCCGCGCCAGCACGTCCGGTGCCACGCCGGGCCCCTGGTCGCGCACGGTGATGCCATCCGGCTGGAAGTCGATCGTCACCAGCGCGTCCGGCGGGCTGTAGCGGATGGCGTTGTCGAGCAGGTTGCGCAGCATCAGCGACAGCAGGTTGGTGTCGCCCGCGACCGGCAGCGGAGCCTGGCCCTCCGTGGGCCACTCCAGCTCCACGTCGACCTGCTTCTGCCGGGCCAGCCCCAGGCAGTCGGACAGCGCCTGCTGGGCCACTGGCAGCCAGTTGACCGGCTGACGCGACGGCAGGCCGGAAGCATCCTCGAGCCGGCTCAGCGTCAGCAGTTGCGATACCAGCCGGCCGATGCGGTCGATGCCCGACGCGACGTTGGCACGGGCCTGCGCGCGCTCGGCGCCGTCGGGTGAACGCTCGGCGATCTCCCACTGCGCCTTGAGCGCGGCCAGCGGGGTGCGCATCTCATGCGCCGCATCGGCGGTCAGGCGCCGTTCGTGTTCGATCGAGTCCGACACGCGCGCCAGCAGCCGGTTCATGGCACGGACCAGCGGCACCAGTTCGCCCGGCACGGCCTCGAGGCTGAGCGGCCGGCGGTCGTCAGGCGTGCGGCCTTCGATATCCGCCGACAGCGCCCGCACCGGCGCCAGCGCGCGCCGCATAAACCAGATCAGCAGCCCGATCAGCACCGGCAGGCCTGCGGCCCACGGCAGCACCTGCGCAGCGATATAGGACAGGATCAGCTCATTGCGCTCGCCGAGTTGCTGGCCGACGCAGACGCGCCAGCCGGTATCGGGATCGTCCAGGTAGTACAGCCGCCACGGCTCCTTGTTGATGGTGATATCGGTGAATCCCTTCACGCCCGGAGCGCGCGGCAGCAGGTTGCCGTCAGGATCGATATGCAGGGGCTTGCCGTCTGGCAGCCAGGCGGCGATGGCCAGGTCGCCCAGCCCCGCCTCGCCCTGGTCGCCTTCCACCAACTGGGGCAGCCTGGTGCGCGAAGGCGCAGCGGCGACGTCCACCAGCGGCACTACCGAATGCATCTGCAGCGCCATGCGCACCATGTCGGTGTCATAGAGCTCGTTGATTTCGTGCCGGGCGCGCACATAGGTCATGCCGATGGTCAGCAGCCACACCACCGGGGCGGCGATCAGGACCGCAAGGATCAGGCGGCGCTGCAGCGTCATGTGCAGTCCTCCGCCGCGCCCAGCGTGTAGCCCGCGCCGCGGAAGGTGCGCACGATCTTCGGGTGGATCTTGCGGCGCAGGTGGTGGATATGGACTTCCAGCGCATTGCTTTCGACGCCGCCCTGCCAGTCATAGAGCTTGTCGCGCAGGATGTCGCGCGTCAGCAGCCGGTTCGGGTGCGCCAGCAGCAG
Organism: Ralstonia pickettii; assembly: GCA_050987995.1. Taxonomy (GTDB): domain Bacteria; phylum Pseudomonadota; class Gammaproteobacteria; order Burkholderiales; family Burkholderiaceae; genus Cupriavidus; species Cupriavidus pickettii_B. The sequence continues at coordinate 1,516,066 of CP158803.1, read as the reverse complement.
CTCGAGCAGCATCGCTTCGCGGCTGGTCAGTTCCACCGGCTTGCCCTGCCAGTACGCCTGGCGCGCGGCGGGATGGAATTCCAGTGCGCCGTGTTTCCACACCGGCGACGACAACCCCGCTGCGCGCCGGGTCACGGCGCGCAGGCGCGCGGCCAGTTCATCGAGCGCGATCGGCTTGACCAGGTAGTCGTCGGCGCCGGCGTCGAGACCGCCGATGCGGCTTTCGATGGCATCGCGCGCGGTCAGCACGATCACCGGGATGCGGCAGCCACGCGCGCGCCAGCGTGCCAGCAGCGCCATGCCGTCCTCGCCGGGCAGGCCGAGGTCCAGCACCACGGCGTCGTAGTGGACGAGGTCGAGCGCGTGGTCAGCTTCGGTGCCGGTTGCAAACCAGTCGACCGCATAGTCCAGCAGCTGCAGGCCGCGCCGCAGCCCGTCGCCGAGCATAGGGTCGTCTTCAACGATAAGGATTCTCATTTTTCCGGGTGGTTGCCGGTGGGGTCGGTGTTACGTGCCGGTCACGCGATCGCGCACTGCGTGGTGCGGGTCACGTATCGCGCCGCCATTGTGCGCGGCCCGGCTTAATGTGCCATTAAGGTTGGCGGCCTATTCTCTGGCTCGCACTGCCAGGCACTTGCCTTGTTCAACGCCGCGCATGCCTGCGGCGTGGACAGCGCCACGCCGAAGCCCTCCCGCCGGACGCCGACGCCTGGCCCGACACCCTAGCCAGCACCCGCCCTTGCCGTCACACCCGCCTCAAGCCCCCGCCGTTCCGCTGCATCGTTCCGATCGCCTCGCCCTCGAGCCCGCGCTTGTCACACGACCGGCCTTGCCATGGCACGCCACCCGGGTGGCGGGCGTCCCTACGCTGGCCGTGGCGCTGGCCGTGCTGGTGTTCGCGCTGGCCTGGTTCGGCACGCTGGGCGTGCGCCACCTGCTCGGTCCCGACGAGGGCCGCTATGCCGAGATTGCCCGCGAGATGTTGAGTACCGGCGACTGGGTCACCATCCGCTATAACGGCCTGAAGTACTTCGAGAAGCCGCCCTTGCACATGTGGGTGACGGCGATCTCATACACGCTGTTCGGCATCGGCGAATGGCAGGCGCGGCTGTGCGTGGCGCTGGCCGGCATCGCCGGGCTGGGCGCGTCGATGCTGGCCGCGGCACGCTGGTTCGGCACGCGCGCCGGGTTGCTGACGGGGCTGGTGCTGGCCAGTGCGCCGATGTGGAACGTCGCCGCGCACTTCAATACGCTGGACATGACGCTGTCCGGCATCATGGCCTGCGTGCTGGCGAGCATGCTGCTGGCCCAGCATCCGTCAGCGACACCGGCCACGCGCCGCAACTGGATGCTGGCATGCTGGGCGGCGATGGGCCTGGCCTTGCTGACCAAGGGGCTGGTGGGCCTGGTGCTGCCCGGCCTGGTGCTGGTGGTGTACACCTGCGTGACACGCGACCTGGCGCTGTGGCGGCGCCTGCATGCGCCGGCCGGCATCGCGCTGATGCTGCTGGTGGCGGTGCCGTGGTACTGGCTGGTGGCGCGGCGCAACCCGGAATTCCTGCGCTTTTTCTTTATCCACGAGCACTGGCAGCGCTATACCTCGACCGTGCATGCGCGCAAGGGCGCACTGTGGTACTTCGTGCCGCTGGTAGTGGGCGGCTTCCTGCCATGGCTGGGGCTGCTGCCCGGCATGGTGCGCGCGGTCAGGCAACGTGTCGGCGTCTCTGGCGCAGGTACTGCGCGGCCGTTCGAACCCGCATTAATGGCGGCGCTGTGGGCGGTATCGATCTTCGTCTTCTTCAGCCTGTCCGGGTCGAAGCTGCCCGGCTATATCCTGCCGGTGTTCCCGGCGCTGGGAATACTGGCGGGCGTGGCGCTAGCGCGGACCGGTGAGCGCGCCTGGATCCGGCAATTGCGCGCGATGCTGGTCGTGGGCGCGCTCGGGCTGCTGGCGAGTCCCTACGTGGCCACGCTCGATTCCAACAACACCCCCAATGCGCTGTACCGCGCCTATGCCGTGTGGGCCGCGCTGGCATTCGCACTGGCACTGGTCAGTGCCGCAGCGGGGCTGTGGCTGCTGCGCCGGCGCGGGCGCATGGCCAGTATCGCGGCCTATGCGCTCGGCATGCTGCTGGCGTTCTCCACCGCCCTGCTCGGCCACGAAGCCATCGGGCGGTCGGCCTCGGGCATCGACATGGTCGGGCCGATCGAGCGCGTGCTGCGCCCCGGCATGCCGCTCTATGGCGTCGACATGCTCGACCATACGCTGCCCTTCTACCTGCACCATCCGCTGACCATGGTGGCGCAGGCGGACGAGCTGTCATTCGGCACGGAGCAGGAGCCGCAGAAATGGCTGCCTACCGTCGATGCCTTTGTCGATGCGTGGCAGCACGGCCCGCGCGCGATCGCGCTGGTGTCGCCGCAGACCTTTGCTGAACTGAGCGCGCGCGTGCCGATGCACGTGGTCGCGCGCGACTGGCGCCGCGTGGCGGTCTCCAACTTCCCAATCACCGGCGCGCGCTAGCCGCGCCGGCGCACCCTGTTTTCCAATGCCATCGTCAAACGCAATGCAAGGCAAGAAAGTACTGATTCTCGGCGTCAACGGCTTCATCGGCCACCACCTGACGCGCCGCATCCTGGAAACCACCCCGTGGGAGGTCTACGGCATGGACATGTCGACGGACCGTCTGGGCGACCTCGTCGAGCACCCGCGCATGCACTTCTTTGAAGGAGACATCACCATCAACAAGGAGTGGATCGAGTACAACATCCGCAAGTGTGACGTGGTGCTGCCGCTGGTGGCCATCGCCACCCCGGCCACCTACGTGCGCCAGCCGCTGCGCGTGTTCGAGCTGGACTTCGAGGCCAACCTGCCGATCGTGCGCGCCGCGGTCAAGTACGGCAAGCACCTGGTGTTCCCGTCGACCTCCGAGGTCTACGGCATGTGCAGCGACGACGAGTTCGATCCCGAAGCCTCGCCGCTGGTCTACGGCCCGATCAACAAGCCGCGCTGGATCTATGCCTGCTCCAAGCAGCTGATGGACCGCGTGATCCACGCCTACGGCATGGAGCAAGGCCTGAACTACACCCTGTTCCGACCGTTCAACTGGATCGGCGCGGGACTGGATTCGATCTTCGAATCGAAGGAAGGCTCCTCGCGCGTGGTGACGCAGTTCCTCGGCCATATCGTGCGCGGCGAGCCGATCAAGCTGGTCGACGGCGGCGCGCAGCAGCGAGCCTTTGCCGATATCTCGGACGGCATCAGCGCACTGATGCGCATCATCGAGAACCCCAACGGCGTGGCCACCGGCAAGATCTACAACATCGGCAACCCGGGCAATATCCACTCGGTGCGCGAGCTGGCCGAGATGATGCTGACGATGGCGGCCGACTATCCGGAATACGCCGACGAAGCGCGCAAGACGCAGATCGTCGAGACCTCGTCGGGCGACTTCTACGGCAAGGGCTACCAGGACGTGCAGCACCGCGTGCCGAAGATCGACAACACCATCGAAGAACTTGGCTGGGAACCCAGCATCAGCATGGAGGCGGCGCTGCGCCGGATTTTCGAGGCCTACCGCGGGCACGTGACCGATGCGCGCACGCTGGTGAACCAGGGCTAGCTGCGCCGCGCGGACAGCAAGACGGCGGCGCAATGCGCCGCCGTCTTGCGTGATGCAGGCTTAGCCGACCGAGACTTCGATCCGCCGCGGCCGCGCTTCTTCGCGGCGCGGGATCGTCAACTTCAGCACGCCATCCTGCAGGTTGGCCTCGATGCGCGACGCATCCAGGTCAGGGCCCAGCGTGAAGGTGCGCGCATAGCGCGGCTGGCGCACCTCGGCATGCTGCACGCGCAGGCCCGGCGGTGTCGGTATCTCGGCCTCGCCCTCGATGCGCAGGCTGCCGTCGTGGACGTTCACCTCGAGCTTGTCGCGCGGCACGCCGGGCAGGTCCGCCCACAGCGTGACGCCGCTGGCGGTCTCGAAGATATCGACTGCGGGCACCAGCGTCATGGCTTGCGCACCCTCGCGGCGTTGCACGACGGCGTTCTGGTCACCTTGTCCGCTGGTTGCGCTCTGGTCGCGCTGGACGACTTGCTTCGATTCGTTCATGGCTTCCTCCTCGTGTCAGCTGACACTGATGGCACGCGGGCGCGACGCTTCGCGCTTGCCCACGCTGATCGACAGGCAACCGTTGACGTAGCGCGCCTCCACCTTGTCCGGGTCGGCTGCCTGCGGCAGTTCGATCACGCGGCGGAAGCTGCCGGCGAAGCGCTCCTGCGCGTAGGGCCGCGCCTCGGCGTCGCCTTCGGGCTGTACCGGGGCACGCTCGCCGCTGATGGTCAGCAGACCCTTGTCGATCGATACGTCGAACTGGTCCGCCTTCAGGCCCGGCGCGAACACCACGATCTCGATCGAGTCATCGGTGGTGCCGAGATTGACCGGCGGAAACGCCCCGAAACGCCCGGAGCGCAGGCTGGAAGGAAATCCGCCGAACAGGCTCGCCATCTGCCGTTGCATCCGGTCGAATTCACTGGACAGGTCGGTCCCGAAAAAAAAGTCACTCATGGTTTGGATCCCCCTTCTACGCAGCGGGGAGGCGCAGGGCCAGACCGCTGCAAACCAACAGAAACACGCAGCGCGCGTTGCGGCGACGACTGGGCAATACATAGTTAGTGCCCGGCCGGGAGGATTTCAAGGGGGTCGGAAAGCGGGTGAAACGAACGCTGGAAGGCGGCGGCCCCGTCACAGCGGCCGGCCCGGAACTCACGCACCGGCGCGGTCGAAGCCAGCCTTGCGCGCCAGCACGATGGCCTGCGCGCGGTTTTCCACTTCCAGCTTGGCGAAGATGCTGGTGATGTGATTGCGCACGGTCTTCTCGCACAGGTCGAGTTGGGCGGCGATCTGGGCGTTGTCGCGGCCCTGCGCGATCAGCTCGACGATATCGCGCTCGCGCCGGGTCAGCGCGGTGAAGGCGGGATCGCGCACCGCCTCGGTGGCCGGCAGGAAGGCGCACACCTCGTCCAACCAGCGGCGCCACGCGGGCTCGGTTTCGAGCAGCAGATGGTTGCCGCTCTCCAGCGGCACGAAGCGCGCACCGGGAATCGCGCTGGCGATCAGCCGCCCCTCGTCGAAGGGCACGCGCGCATCGCGCACTGCATGCAGCACCAGTGTCGGACACGATACCTTCGGCAACAGCGCCACCACGTCGATCTCGTTGAACACGCGCATAAAACGCGAGGCATTCAGCGGCGAAGTCGAGACCCGTTCCAGCTCGTTGAACCACGCATGCTGCTCGGCGGTACCGCCGGGAATGAACTGCGTGGTGAAGAACTGGCGGAAGGCGGGGTTTTCCTGGCCCCAGCCGAGTTCGGCGAGCTTGTTCATCAGCTCAGCTTCCTCGCGCAGGTTCGGGCTCAGGTTGTCGCGCTTGAGGCGCCCGCGCGCATAACCGCCATGCAGCACCAGGTGGCTGACGCGCTCCGGATGCGCGACCGCATAGGCCACCGCGAGCGATGCGCCCTGCGAGATACCCAGCAGCGGGAAATGCTCGACCCCGGTGGCGTCGACGATGGTTTCCAGGTCGCGCAGCCAGGCGTCGAAGGACAGGTCTTCGATGTCCCGGTCGGAAAGTCCGCAGCCGCGTTCGTCATAGCGGATCAGCGTATGCGCGGCCGACAGCGCCGTGATCATATGGCTCCACACCGGGCTGCCCACATCGAACTCGAGGTGGCTCATCCAGTTGGCCGCCTTGACCAGCGGCGCGCCGCTGCCCGTGATGGCGTAGGCAAGGCGAACGCCATCGCGGCTGGTGCACAGGCGGATCTGCTGCTTGAACATCGGCATGTCGGGTCGCGCGGTGCTGGGACGGCCTGCCTGGCAGGCGCTCCGCGTGACAAACCTAGCTTAGCAAAGGAATTGCAGTGCAACAGGGCCATTGCAGATTGGCACCCGCCCGGCATGGCACCGGACAGGTTGCCTGCGGGCGTGGCTGCGCCATATCGGAGCATGCGCGAGTCTTGGCGCACATTCCCCGCGCCTCGGCAACAGAGCGGCCAGGCCGAACCGCTCCGTTGCCCTGCCTGGCTCAGGACAGGCACTCTCCGCGCTCGCGCGCTTCGCTGCGCGCGCCATCGGTAAAGCCGTCGCGCGAGCTGATGCGGGCCCCCTCGGTAAAGGGATCAAACTGCCCCGTGCGGGCGCCGTCGGTAAACGCGTCGCGCATACGCATGCCGTCCCGGTACGGATCAAAGCCACGGACCGCGCACACGGACATGCCCTGACGCGCCACCACGGGCAGCATCGTGGCCTCGGAAGCGGGCCCGCGCGCGCCGTCGGTGAAGGCGTCGCGCTGCCCGTTGCGGGCGTGCGCGGCAGTGGCCCGGGTGGCTTCGTCACCCACACCGGCGTAGGCAGTCTGGCTCAGCCCGGCGGCAAGTGCGGCGGCGGCAAGCAGGGTCTTGGCAAAATTCTTATGCATTGCTATCTCCAACAGGGACGCCGGCGGCATGGCCGCGGCGGCGTTTCCTCGTGCAGGCGATCGGCTACGGGAACAGCACGGACCGCACGGGATCGCCTCTGCCGTGCAAGCCGTTGCCTGGTGCGGGCCGGCTGCCATCCCATCATGGCAGCGGCGCAGCGCCTGACTCCTGGATCAGTTGGGTGCGGATGCGGGGAACGGGCCGCTCTCTGGTCAGTGCAGCCATCCGAGCATTGCGAACAGCGGCGCCAGCGACGGCAGCAGCCGCGCGGGACTGTGCCGGAGTGCTGCCAGGCGCGCCGACATTTCGTCGGCGGCCAGCCGCACCGCGGCGTGCCAGGCAGCCGCGTCGGGTGCCTGGCGTCCGCGCAGGGAGCGCGCCAGCGACAACGCGCGTCCCAGCTCGCGCGCCGGCGCGCCGTGATCGTGATTCAGCTCACGCAGTGAGGCGAGGCACGATTCCCAGTTCGCATGTGAATGACAGAAGACGTAGAGCAGCAGGAGCGCCGGCGGCAGCAGCGCCGCGCCGGTGCGTGCCATGCGGTGGCGCAGGAACCATTGCAGCCACGGCGGCAGCGCGCGTCGCAGCGGCAGCGCACGACGGACATCGTCGGCGTACCGGCTGGACGGGCGAGACCACTGCTGCAACGGACGCATGGCACGGGCTCCTTCTGGAAGGGACCGCCGCGAAGGCGGTCAGTGGCAAGGTGAGGGTTGCATTGTCTGGCGCGGGACGGTTCGGCGCATGAGGCCGGTGTCCCGGGTCGGCGTCCGCGGCGGGCAACTTCCCGGGACAAGCGCCCCGACGGCGCGCGTGCGGGTGGCGCATGGCATGCGCGGCGCGTCGTAGCGGGTCCGTGCCGGTCGCGGCCGACGCCCCGCTCCGCGCGCCGGAAAGCGACGCTACGCCCGTCACCGGCAGATCGTGCGCCGTAGCGCCAGTCTGGCAGGCACTGCAGCGGCGTGCCCGGGACCACTGTCCCGGCGCCAATGCGGCCGCCGCGCGCTGCAACGGGCAATCCGGGACACCGGCCTCATGCGCGCGCCGGTGCGCGCTGCAATGATTGGCGCACCGTCACCCGACAGACGGAAAACACCGCACAGGAGTCCTCATGCAATCCGCTGCCACCTTCCAGACCGACACGCAACGCTACGCGCGCTGCATCGCCGCCTCCCGCCGCATCCGCTGGGATATCGATCGCGACGTGATCCGCGGCCGCACCTTCGACCTGGCCCACAAGTTCCTGCCCGACGGCCTGTCGCTGGTCGATGAACTGCCCTTCCTGTCGCCGGCCGAACAGCGCTTCCTCAGCCAGGTGCAGGGCCGCACCTACGCCAACATGTTCGGGCTGGTGGAGCGCTTTGTCAGCGCCAAGGTGCTGGAGCTCAGCCGCGACCACTGGTTCGGCGACCAGACCGCGCTGGAGGCGCTGGTGCGCTTCACCGACGAAGAACTGAAGCACCAGGAACTGTTCCGCCGCATCGAGCAGCTGGCGGCCGCGCACATGCCCGCCGGCTACCAGTTCGGCGCCATGCCTAACGAGGTCGCGGCCTTCGTGCTGAGCAAGCGCAACTGGGCCGTGCTGGCGATGACCTGCCAGCTCGAGCTGTTCTCGCAGGCGCACTACCGCGCCAGCATTGGCACCGCGACGGAGCTATCCGAGCTGTACAAGGACGTGTTCCTGTACCACTGGCGCGAGGAATCGCAGCACGCGATCATGGACGAACTGGAATGGCTGCGCGAAGACGCGCGCATCGACGCCGCCGAGCGCGATGCCGCGATCGACGACATGATCGCGCTGGTCACCGGCATGGACGAGATCGTGCAGGCACAGGCGAGCGCCGATGCCGCTTACTTCGTGCAGGTGACCGGCCGCCAGGAACATGCCGCGCAGATCGCGGCAACGGTGCTCAAGGCGTACCGCTGGACCTATATCGTCACCGGCGCGCTGGAGCCGCGCTTCGGCAAGCTGCTGACCGACATGGTGACCGAAACGCAGATGGCGCGGATCCAGGCGGCGATGGCACCGCTGATGTACGCGATGCCGGCCAGCGGCCAGCCCTCGCCCGCCATGGCCGCCTGAGCGAAACGGCGCCCGCATATCATCGCGCCGACAAAACAAAAACCCCCGGGAGCGCCTGATGGCGATACCCGGGGGTATGGATCGATGGCTGCCGGCGCGCGGCGCGCGCGCTCAGATTTCGACCTTCGTGCCCAGCTCCACCACCCGGTTGGCCGGGATCTGGAAAAAGTCGGAAGGTTTGGCGCCGTTCTGATGCAGCCACGCAAACAGGCTCTCGCGCCACATCGGCATGCCCGGCAGCTTGGACGGGATCACCGATTCGCGCGCGATAAAGAACGACGTTTCCATCAGCTCGAAGTGCATGTTCAGCTTGCGGTCGGCAAGGTCCAGCACCTTCTGCACGTCCGGCGTTTCCTTGAAGCCGTATTCGGACTTCAGGATATAGACGCCGCCGCCGAGGTCCTTGCAGCTCAGTCGATGGTCGTCGTCCACGTACGGGACGTCGCGCGTGATGAAGTTGAGGAACACCACACGCTCGTGCAGCACGCGGTTGTGCTTCAGGTTATGCAGCAGCGACACCGGCACGGAATCGGTATTGCCGGTCAGGAACACCGCGGTGCCTTCGACGCGATGCGGCGGGTGCGCCAGCAGGCCGGCGATAAAAGGCTCGAGCGGGATGCCGTCTTCCAGGCTGCGCGCGCGCAGCAGCTTGCGGCCGCTGTACCAGGTCATCAGCAGGAAGAACGCGCTGCTGCCCAGCAGCAGCGGGAACCAGCCGCCTTCGGCGATCTTGAGCAGGTTGGCCGCGAAGAACGCCAGGTCAATCAGGATAAAAGCAAAGCTGAGCACCGCCACCAGCGCCGGGTTCCACTTCCACACACTGCGCATGCACACCGCCGCCAGGATGGTGGTGATGACCATGGTGGTGGTGACCGCGATGCCGTAGGCCGCGGCCAGGTTCTCCGACTTCTTGAACGAGATCACCACGGCCACGACCAGCACCAGCAGCAGCCAGTTGATCACCGGCAGGTAGATCTGGCCGATCTCCGCCGCCGAGGTGTAGCGCACGCGCATGCGCGGCACGAAGCCCAGCTGGATCGCCTGGCTGGTCAGCGAGAAGGCACCGGAGATGACCGCCTGCGAGGCGATCACGGTGGCGCAGGTGGCCAGCAGCACCATCGGGATCAGCAGGGGCTCGGGCACCATCAGGAAGAACGGGTTCACGGCGCCGGCGGGGTTGTTCATCAGCATCGCGCCCTGGCCGAAGTAGTTCAGCATCAGGCACGGCATCACCAGCACGAACCAGCCGATGCGGATCGGGCGCGCGCCGAAGTGGCCCATGTCGACGTACAGCGCCTCGGCCCCGGTCAGCACCAGGAACACCGAGCCCAGCACGATAAAGGCCTGCAGTGCATGCTCGAGCAGGAAGTTGATACCGTAGTAAGGGTTGACCGCCTTCAGGATCTCGGGCGCCTGCATCAGGTTGAAGATGCCGAGCGCGCCGAGCGCCAGGAACCACGCCGTCATGATCGGCCCGAACAGTTTGCCCACCGCGGCGGTGCCGTGGCGCTGGATCAGGAACAGCGCGGCCAGGATCACCAGCGTGATCGGTATCACGAATTTCGAAAGCTGCGGCGCGGCGATCTCCAGCCCCTCCACCGCCGACAGCACCGAGATCGCCGGCGTGATGACGGCATCGCCATAGAACATGCAGGCACCGAAGATGCCCAGCATCATCAGCACCTTGGCCTTGCCCGAGCGTGGCGCCACGGTGCGCAACACCAGCGCCATCAGCGCCAGCACGCCGCCTTCGCCGTCGTTGTCGGCCCGCATCACGAACACTACGTACTTGATCGAGACCACGATGATCATGGCCCAGAACAGCATCGAGATAACGCCCAGCACGGCGTCGGGGCTGAACGCTATGCCGTGTTCCTTGCTGAAGCATTCCTTGAGCGCGTACAGGGGGCTGGTGCCGATGTCGCCAAAGACGACACCGACCGCGCCGAGCACCAGGGCGCGTGTACTGGGGCTTTCAACGAAGTAATGGCTGGTGGTGGTGGCTTGGGTCATGAAGTTGGGTCTGCTCGACCGGCTCGCCGGCAGTTTTGTTGGCTCTGGCGCGGCCCGTGGCCCAGTCGCGTGCAGATAGGGGCCAGGAGCGGGCCGCCGCGTCCGTTTTCCGGTTCTCTTTGGCGGTTCTATTGCATTGCACAAACGGGCGCAATTCTAGAGGAACTGCCCGCTATCGACCACTGTGGAAGAATGGGATGCCGCTTTCGTGACTCCGCAAGGATGGGAGGGAAGCGGCGGATGGTCAAGCCCTGGCAGAGCAAAACAGCGTGTCCTTGCGCCCGCAAGTAGCGTTGCGGCAGGGCAACATAGGTGCCCTATCGGGCACTTATGCCAGTCAGACGCCGAGGTAGCGGTCCAGCGCCTCGGGCTTGCCGGCAAGGTCCGCCGCCGGGCCGGCCAGCACCACCCGGCCCTTCTCCAGCACCACGGCGCGATCGGCATGTGCCAGCACCGAGCGGAAGTTGCGGTCGACGACCACCGAGGCGATGCCGGTCCCGCGCACGGTCGCGATGACCTCCCAGATCTCGCGCACGATGCGCGGGGCCAGCCCTTCGGTGGCTTCGTCCAGCACCAGGCAGTCGGGGTTGGTCATCAGCGCGCGGCCGATGGACAGCATCTGCTGCTCGCCACCCGAAAGCTGCTGGCCGCCGTGCGTCAGCCGTTCCTTCAGGCGCGGGAACAGGTCGAGCACGCGCGCTTCGTCCCAGTCGTTGCGGCCGTTGCAGCCCTTGCGCGCCGCCATCAGCAGGTTCTCGCGCACTGACAGGCTTGGGAAGATGCCGCGCCCCTCGGGCACATAGGCCACGCCGAGGCGCGCCACCTCATACGGCTGCGCGCGCGAGACATCGCGGCCGGCCACGCGGATCTGGCCCTGGCGCTGGCGCACGTGGCCCAGCAAGGTGCGCAACAGCGTGCTCTTGCCCATGCCGTTGCGCCCCAGCAGCCCGACCGTCTCGCCCACGCCTACGGTGAAGTCGATATCGCGCAGCACATGGCTGGAGCCATACCAGGCGTGGATGCCGGTGGCTTCGATCATGGGCTTGCCAGTCGTCGTACTCATGCGGCGGCCTCGTCTTCCTCGCCCAGGTAGGCGACCTGGACTTCGCGGTTGGTGCGGATCGCTTCCGGGCTGCCGGTGGCGATCACCGCGCCGTTGACCATCACGGTGATGCGGTCCGCGACCGAGAACACCGCGTCCATGTCATGTTCTACCAGCAGGATGGCGTGGCCCTCGCGCAGGCCCTTCAGCAGCGCCAGCATCCGCGCCGACTCTTCCGCGCCCATGCCGGCCAGCGGCTCGTCCAGCAGCAGCGCGACCGGCTGCGTGGCCAGGCACATCGCCACCTCCAGCTGGCGCTTCTGGCCGTGCGCCAGGTCGCTGGCGAGGCGGTCGGCCAGCGGCGCCAGGCCGGCACGCTCCATGGCCTCGTCGGCCAGCGTGACGCTGGTGCGGCAGCCCTGCGCGCTTTCCCACAGGCGCCAGGCCCGCTGCGCGCGCGACTGCGCGGCCAGCCGGCAGTTCTCGCGCACGGTCAGCGGCAGGAAGATATTGTTGCGCTGGTAGCTGCGCCCCACCCCATGCCGCGCCAGCCGGTGCTGCGACCAGCCGGTGACATCCTCGCCCTTCAGGTGCAAGCGGCCGGACGACGGCGGCAACTCCCCGGACAGCATGTTGATCAGCGTGGACTTGCCCGCGCCGTTGGTGCCGATCACGGCATGGATCTCGTGCAGCGCCAGCGACAGGTCGACACTCGCCACGGCGGTCAGGCCGCCAAAGCGGCGCGTGAGCCGCTGCGCCTGCAGGATCGGGATTCCGGCGGAATTCATGCGGCCTCCGTGTTGCTGCGGCGATCGGGCTTGCCGGCGGCCGTGGCCTCATCGGCTTCTGCCCCTGCATCGCCATTGCGCCGCCCGCGGCGGCCGTGGCGCAGCACCGCCGGCAGGCTGACCAGCCCGCGCGGCAGCAGCGCCACCGCGACGATGATGAAGCCGCCCATCAGCAGCTGCCAGTGCTTGGTCAGCGTGCTGAACCACTCGGCCAGCAGCACGAACGAGAACGCACCCAGCACCGCTCCGGCCAGGCTGCCCACGCCGCCCAGGATCACCATCAGCATGGCGTTGCCGGACTGGTGCCACGATGCGATCTCCGGATTGACGAAGCCGAACTGAATCGCATAGAGGAAGCCCGCCAGTCCCGCCAGCAGACCGCCCGCGACAAAGGCGCCGAGCTGGTAGCGATAGGTAGCATAGCCGGCGGCGCGCATGCGCTGCTCGTTGTGGCGGATGCCGACCAGCGCGTGCCCGAAGCGCGAGCGCAGCACCAGCGCCAGCACGGCCACCGTCGCCAGCAACCCCAGCCAGACCAGCCAGTAGAAATGGGTGGGATCGTTGACCGTCAGCAGGCGTTCGCCCGGCACCGGGAATTCCGGGCGGAAGTAGATATAGGTGCCGTCGCTGCCGCCGGCCACCTTGGTGTCATGGAAGACGAAGTACACCATCTGCGCGAACGCCAGCGTCACCATGATGAAATAGATGCCGCGCGTGCGCAGCACCAGCGCGCCTACCACCAGCGCCAGCGCGGCCGACGCCGCCAGCGCGCCGGCCAGCAGCACCCAGCCGTTGCCGGGGCCGGACTGCGGCGCCAGCATCGCGGTGGCGTAGGCCGCCATGGCGAAGTACGCCGCGTGCCCCAGGCTGACCAGCCCGGTATAGCCGATCAGCAGCTGCAGCGACAGCGCGAAGATCGCCATGATCATCACCTTGCTGAGAAGTTCGATATAGAACTTGTGGCTGTCCGCGGTCAGCAGCAGCGGCAGCACGGCCAGTACCACGAAGGCGACCAGCCAGCCCAGCGCGGTAGCCAGCGTGGCGTGGCGAGCAGAGTTCCGGCGTGCCGGCAATGTCGTCGGATTCATTGTCATCCTGCCTTAAACAGCCCCTGCGGCTTCCACAGCAGGATCACCGCCATCAGCAGGTAGATCAGCACGCCGGCCGCCTCCTGCCAGAACACCTTGCCGAAGGTATCGACAAAACCCAGCAGCAGCGACGCCACCAGCGCGCCCTTGACCGAGCCGATACCGCCGATCACCACCACCACGAAGCAGACGATCAGCACCTGCGAGCCCATGCCCGGATAGACCGACGACACCGGTGCGGCGATCATGCCGGCCAGCACCGCCAGCGCCACGCCCAGTGCGAACACGAAGCGGTACAGCACCGTGATATTGATGCCCAGCGACTGCACCATCTCGCGGTTGGTGGCGCCGGCGCGGATCATCATGCCCAGCCGGGTGCGGCGGATCACGTAGTACATCGCCCCTGCCACGAGCAGGCACACGGCGGAGATAAACAGCCGGTACACCGGATAAGTCATGTCGTTGCCGATCGGCAGCGCGCCGTCGAGCAGCGCCGGCACCTGCACGCCGTGCACATCGTCGCCGACCAGGATGCTGCGCAGTTCCTCGAACACCAGGATCAGGCCATAGGTCATCAGCACCTGCTGCAGGTGGTCGCGCTCGTACAGGTAGCTGAAGAAGGCCCATTCCAGCACGTAGCCGAACGCCACCGCGAGCACGATGCCGAGCGGGATGGCGATAAACAGGTTGCCGGTCAGCCCGGCGAGCGTGAAGGCCAGGTAGGCGCCCAGCATGTAGAAGCTGCCGTGCGCGAGGTTGATCACGCCCATGATGCCGAAGATCAGCGTCAGGCCGCTGGCGACCAGGAACAGCAGCAGGCCATACTGCACGCTGTTCAGGCACTGGATCAGGAAGGAGACGATGTCCATGCGGAATGGAAGTTCAGCTGGTTACGGGCGGAGCCGACGGTGTTGGGTGCTCCAGCAGCACCCGAGCTAGCCTCAGCAAGGTGTTCTCCCTCTCCCCTCATGGGGAGAGGGTTGGGGTGAGGGGTGGTCTAGCCAGGAACCACATCAAGCGAGGCCAACGGTTTTTTCCAGCACGGTGGCTCCGGTAAGCACCAGCCCTCACCCCCACCCCTCTCCCGCAAGCGGGAGAGGGGAGCAAACAAGCAGCGTCAAAAACGCCCGCTGCCTCACAGCCTGCAACCGCGCGCCGGATCTGCCAGCGCCTTCACTGCCACCGAGCTGACCTTGTTCTCGCGCCCGTCGACCTTGCGCAGGTAGAAGTCCTGCACCGGGTTGTGCGCCTTGGACAGCGTAAAGGCGCCGCGCGGGCTGTCGATCTTCGCGGCGCCCATGGCCTTGTAGAGATCGGCCTTGCGCGTCATGTCGCCCTTGACGGCGCTGGCGCCCGCAGCCAGCAATTGCGCCGCGTCGTAGCCCTGCACCGCGTACACATCAGGCTGCAGCTTGTAGGTCTTGGCGTAGTCCAGGCGGAAGTTCTTGTCGCGCGGGTTGGTCAGGCCGTCGGCGTAGTGCAGCGTGGTTTCCAGCCCCTGCGCGGCGGTGCCCTGCGCATCCAGCGTGCCGTCGGTGAGGAAGCCAGAACCATACAGAGGGATCTTGTCCTTGAGCCCGGCCGCGGCCCAGTCCTTGACGAACTTGACCGCGCCGCCGCCGGCGAAGAACACGAACACGGCATCCGGCTTGAGCGACGCCACTTCAGTAATCAGCGCCTGGAACTCGACGTTGGGGAACGGCAGGCTCAGCTCCTTCACCACCTTGCCGCCCTTGGCCTCGAATGCCTCCTTGAAGCCCTTGATCGACTGCTCGCCGGCGGCATACTTCCAGGTCAGCGTGACCACCTTCTTCAGGCCGCGCTCGCCCAGCACCTGGCCCATCGCATAGCCCGGCTGCCAGTTGGAGAACGAGGTGCGGAAGATGTTCGGGCCGCACAGCGGACCCGTGGCTTCATCCACGCCGGCGTTGGGGATGATCAGCAGCGTGTTGTTTTCCTTGGCCACCTTGACGATGCCCATCTGCACGCCCGAGTGCACTGTGCCGACTACCACGTCGACCTGGTCGCGCTTGACCAGCTTGGTGGCGTTTTCCGGCGCCTTGGCCGGATCGGATTCATCGTCGACCTTGAAGTACTCGACGTCTCGCCCGCCGAGCTTGCCGCCCTGCTGCGTCACGTACATGCGGAAGCCGTTCTCGATGGCCGTGCCCAGCGCGGCATAGGTGCCGGTGTACGGCAGCATGAAGCCGACCTTGATCTTTCCGCCCGGCGCGGCTGGCGCAGGCTGCGCGGTCTGGGCGATGGCGCCAGTGGCCATGGCAAACACGGTGGCGACGGCAAGGCAGGCAGGCGCGAGCCTGCGCGAGGTGAAGCGACGCATGATGTCTCCTGGTGGTCAAGCCGGCGGCTCGCTGGACCGTTGCCGGTCCCCCTGCCCTTGCCGTGACCCGCACCGGCAAATACCACGCCGGGGACCCTGTGCAACGGGCGGGAAGCCCAATTATTTTAAGTATGAAGTATATGCGTTTATATGCCGAACCGCGGTCTGCGTCAACGGTTCCGGCTGGTCGCGGTGTGGCGAATGCCCGCATCGCGCGAGTTTAAGCAACGTGGTTTGCGGGGCATATCGATGGATACCCTCGATCTGCGCCATGGTGCCGTACTCATCGTCCTCGCCCTGTACGGCCAGCACCGGGCACTGCAATCCGGACAGCAGCGGGCGCAGGTCCCAGCGGCGGAAATCGGGGTCGAGCCAGATATCGTTCCAGCCCCAGAAAGCGGAATCGACGTCGTCATGATGACGCGCCAGGCGCTGGCGCAGGTCGGTCTCGAGGTAGGTCTGCCGGGTAGCAGCGATGCTGCTTACCGACAGGTCCTCCACCACGATATGCGGCGCCAGCACGGTGATGCCGTCCACCGCCTGCGGGAAGCTCGCGGCGTAGATCAGCGCGATCGAGGCGCCGTCGCTGTGGCCTAGCAGCCAGGGTACGCCGTGCGTACGGCCCGGGCCGATGTCGAGCGCGTCGAACAGCGCCGGCAGCGCCTCGCGCGCCTGGCGGTGCATGAAATCGGTGCGCCACTTCTCGTCGTGCGGGCGCGGCGTGGAACGGCCGTAGCCGTAGCGTGAGAACACCAGCCCGCGATAGTCGCCGGCCTGGCAGAAATCGCGCGGGAAATCGCGCCACATGCTGACCGAGCCCAGCCCTTCATGCAGGAACACCACCAGCGGGCGCTCCGTGCGTTCGGGGCGCAGCCACTGGTATTCGATCCGGATACGGTGGTTGTCGAAGGGGATTTCCACCAGGCTGCTGCTTTGCATGGGCACCTTGTTCTGTTGCATCGGTTCAGGAAGGGGTCATTGCGCGGGCCGCTGCGCCGCTTCGCGTGTGGCTTGCTCGCGCTGACGCAGCCGGAAGCGCTGGATCTTGCCGGTCGCGGTCTTGGGCAGTTCGGGCACGCATTCGATCTGGCGCGGGTACTTGTACGGCGCCAGGCGCGACTTAATAAAGGCCTGCAGCTCGGCCGCCATGCCGTCGTGCCATTGCTGTCCGGGGCGCAGCACCACGAAGGCCTTGGGCTTGACCAGTTCGTCGGCATCGGTGACGCCGATCACCGCCGCCTCCAGCACCGCCGGATGCTGCGCCAGCGCGGCCTCGACCTCGAACGGCGAAACGTAGATGCCGCCCACCTTGAGCATGTCGTCGCTGCGGCCGGCGTAGGTGTAGTAGCCGTCGGCATCGCGCAGGTACTTGTCGCCACTGCGCGTCCATTCGCCGACGAAGGTGTCGCGGGTCTTGTCGCGATTGCACCAGTACATCAGCGCCGAGCTCGGGCCCTTGATATAAAGGTCGCCGATCTCGCCCGGCGCGCACGGTTCGCCCTGCTCGTCCAGCAGCTTCAATTCATAGCCCGGCACCGGCTTGCCGGTGGTGCCGTAGCGCACCTCGCCGGGCCGGTTCGACAGGAAGATATGCAGCATCTCGGTGGAGCCGATGCCGTCCAGGATGTCGCAGCCGAAATGCGCCCGGAAGCGTTCGCCGATATCGCGCGGCAGTGCCTCGCCGGCGGAGGTGCAGACGCGCAGCGCCACGTCGGCGCGAGGTGGCAGATCGGGCGCGGCCAGCATGCCGGCGAACAGCGTCGGCACGCCGCAGAAGACCGTGGGCCGCTGCTCGCGCAGCCGTTTGAAAACGGCCGCCGGCGTCGGACGCTCGGCCATCAGCACGGTGGTGGCGCCGACCGACATCGGGAAGGTCAGCGCGTTGCCCAGCCCGTAGGCAAAGAACAGCTTGGCGGCCGAGAACACCACATCGTCCTCGCGGATGCCGAGCACCTGGCGCGCATACAGGTCGGCGGTATGGAACAGGTTGCCGTGGGTGTGCACGGTGCCCTTCGGCCTGCCGGTGGAGCCGGACGAATACAGCCAGAAGGCCATGTCGTCGGGGCCGGTGCGCACCGTCTGCGCGGGCGAGCGCGTGCGCGCCAGCATCGCGCCCACGCTGCACGACGGCGGCGATTCGCCATGCGGGGCGGCCTGGATCACCATCGGCGCCAGGCCGCTCTTGTCGATCGCGGCCTTCATCACCGGCAGCAGCGGCTCGGACACCACCACCGCGCGCGCGCCGCTGTGGCCCAGCATGTAGGCGTAGTCTTCCGCGGTCAGCAGCGTATTGACCGCCACGGGCACCACGCCGGCCAGCAGGCAGCCGAGGAACACGGTGGGGAAATCGACGGTATCGAGCGCGCACAGCAGCAGCCGCTCTTCCTGGCGGAAACCCGCGTCGCGCAGTGCGCCGGCAAAGCGGCGGGCGCGGGCATCGAGTTCGGCGTAAGTCAGCGAGGTGGTGTCGTCGATATAGGCGGTCTTGCCGCCCCGCCCCGCTTCGAGGTTGCGCGACAGCAGGTCTTCAGCGGCGTTGTACTTCGGCGGCAGCGCCGTGATGGCGCCGGCGGTACCGGATAAGGGGGGAACAGCCAACGGCGCAGGCGCTGCGGCCGACGGCACGCCGGCGGCGGTATTGGGGGGCGTCATGTCTCCACTCCTTGGTGTCGCGCGCCGCAAGCCGGTCGGCTGCGGCGGCGTCAGGCCAGTCGCTGTTCTTGCCGATGTCCGCCATTTGCGTGCCGGCATCCGCTTGTCGATGCATTTTATTTCATATCAACTATTATGCAAGCGAGGGGATGCACTATAGGACAGGCTTTATTGCCGGCGACCGCCTGACGCGCCACTTGGAGCAGCCGCCCTGCTCGTATAATGCGCCCTTGCTTTTGCCGACCACCCACCTGCCGGCCAACCCGACACCGCCACCATGCGCCGCGACCCCGACCCGCTGCCCCAGACTGAAGCCGAAGCCGATGCCCGCCCTACCCGGGACACGTCCTCCCCGGCCGCCAACGGCGAGCGCGACCCCTACCTGACGCTGCTGGGCGAGCGCATCCGCTCGCTGCGCGCGTCGCGTGGCATGTCGCGCAAGGACCTGGCGCGTGGCGCCGGCGTCTCGGAGCGCTACCTCGCCAACCTGGAGACCGGCACCGGCAATGCCTCGGTGCTGCTGCTGCGCCAGGTGGCGCGCGCGCTGGACGTGCCGCTGCCGGTGGTGCTGGCGGAAGTGGACGGACTCAACGGCCAGCAGGCCACCGAGTTCGCGCAGATGGTGCAGTGGCTGGCGCAATTGCCCGCGGGCGACCTGGCCCGCGTACGTGAAGCCTGCCGCCACGCGCTGGCGCCTGAAGAGTCCGGCGACGCCCGCCACCGCCGCATCGCGCTGATCGGGCTGCGCGGCGCCGGCAAATCGACGCTGGGCCGCGCGCTGGCGGCCGCCAAGGACTTGCCCTTCGTCGAACTCAATACCGTGATCGAGCAGGAAGCCGGCGCGAGCCTGTCCGAGATCCACTCGCTGTACGGCCAGGCCGCCTACCGCCGCTACGAGATGCGCGCGCTGGAACGCGTGCTGCGCGAGCACGACCGCATGGTGCTGGCCACGCCGGGCAGCCTAGTCTCCGAACCGGCCACCTTCAACCTGCTGCTGGCGCAGTGCTACACCATCTGGGTGCGAACCTCGCCGGAAGAGCACATGGCGCGCGTGGTTGCCCAGGGCGATATGCGGCCGATGGAAGGTAACCGCGAGGCCATGGGCGACCTGCGCCGCATCCTGCAGGCGCGCACGCCGCTCTATGCACGCGCCGATATCTCGATCGACACCAGCGGCCAGGACGCCGCCACCTCATTGCAACAACTGCGGACACAACTGCAGGCCGCCGGCGCCTGACCCCTTTCCCCGCCACACGGACCCGCGCAACGCCGACAAAGGCATTGCGCCGGGCGTCTCGCTGCACTATATTTCATCAAAAGCCGCAAGGCACTATAGTGCATCAAGGAGACAGCCATGTCCGCGCCGGCAACCGCCCCACTGCAGCCAGACGCTCAGGCAGAAGCAACTGCGCCTGTCACATTCGAGCGCCATCCCGACCAGTACCGCCATTGGAAACTGAGCTTCAACGGCCCGGTCGCCACGCTGGCGATGGACGTTGCCGAAGAAGGCGGACTGCGCCCCGGCTACTCGCTGAAGCTCAATTCTTACGACCTGGGCGTCGACATCGAACTCCACGATGCGTTGCAGCGCATCCGCTTCGAGCATCCCGACGTGCGCACCGTGGTGCTGACCAGCGCACGCGACCGCATCTTCTGTTCGGGCGCCAATATCTTCATGCTGGGCCAGTCCTCGCATGCGTGGAAGGTGAACTTCTGCAAGTTCACCAATGAAACCCGCAATGCTATCGAGGATGCCAGCCAGCACTCCGGCCTGAAGTTCATCGCCGCCTGTAATGGCACCACCGCCGGCGGGGGCTATGAGCTGGCGCTGGCGTGCGACGAGATCGTATTGGTAGACGATCGCTCTTCCGCGGTAAGCCTGCCCGAAGTCCCACTGCTCGGCGTGCTGCCCGGCACCGGCGGCCTGACCCGCGTGACCGACAAGCGCCATGTGCGGCGCGACCATGCCGACATCTTCTGCACCACCACCGAGGGCGTGCGCGGCCAGCGCGCCAAGGACTGGAAGCTAGTGGACGAAGTGGTCAAGCCGGCGCGCTTTACCGAGTACATCGCCGAGCGTGCGGCAGAATTGGCCGCCAGCAGCGATCGCCCGCAAGGCCACCACGGCATCACGCTGACGCCGCTGTCGCGCACGATCGAGCCGGACGGCTACCGCTATGAAACCGTGCGCGTGCATGTCGACCCCGCCGCGCGCAAAGCCACGATTACCGTGTTCGGCCCGGACAAGCACCAGCCGGCCGACCTCGCCAGCGTGGTCGCGGCCGGCGCGCAATGGTGGCCGCTGAAAATGGCGCGCGAACTCGACGACGCCATCCTGACCCTGCGCACCAACCATCTCGACATCGGCATCTGGGTACTCAAGACCGACGGCGACCCGGCCATGGTGCTGGCCGCCGATGCGCTGCTGGAAGTGCACGCCGGCCACTGGTTCGTGCGCGAGACCATCGGCATGCTGCGCCGCACGCTGGCGCGGCTGGATGTGTCGTCGCGCAGCCTGATCGCGCTGATCGAGCAGGACTCCTGCTTTGCCGGCACGCTGCTGGAACTGGCGCTGGCGGCCGACCGCAGCTACATGCTGCACCTGCCCGACGCGCCCGACGATGCCCCGCGCATTTTTGTGTCGCCGGTCAACTTCGGCCGCTACCCGATGCCCAACGGGCAAACCCGGCTGTCGGCGCGCTTCTATGGCGACGAAGCGGCGCTCACCGCGGTGCGCGACCACATCGGCGCACCGCTCGATGCGCTCAGCGCCGATTCGCTCGGCCTGATCACTGCCGCGCCGGACGATATCGACTGGGAAGACGAGATCCGCATCGCGCTGGAAGAACGCGCCAGCCTGTCGCCGGACGCGCTGACCGGGATGGAAGCCAACCTGCGCTTCGGCGGCGCCGAGACCATGGAAACGCGCATCTTCGGCCGCCTGACCGCGTGGCAGAACTGGATCTTCCAGCGCCCCAACGCCGTCGGCGAGAACGGTGCGCTGAAAGTCTTCGGCACCGGCAACAAGGCGCGCTTCGACTGGGACCGCGTGTAGACGCGCGCACCCACGCCAGACCACACAGGAGACACCCCGTGAGCATCGACTACAGCCAGAAGATCCCCAACAACGTCAACCTGTCCGACGACCGCGCGCTGCAGCGTGCCCTGGAGCACTGGCAGCCGGCCTTCCTCGACTGGTGGCGCGACATGGGGCCGGAAGGCTCGCAAAACTTTGACGTGTACCTGCGCACGGCGGTGTCGGTCGATCCATCGGGCTGGGCGCATTTCGACCACGTCAAGATGCCGGACTACCGCTGGGGCATCTTCCTGCAACCGGCCGACCCGGAGCGCAGGATCCATTTCGGCGAGCACAAGGGCGAAGCTGCCTGGCAGGACGTGCCGGGGGAGCACCGCGCCAACCTGCGCCGCATCATCGTCACGCAGGGCGACACCGAACCGGCCTCGGTCGAGCAGCAGCGCCACCTGGGCCTGACCGCCCCCAGCCTGTACGACCTGCGCAACCTGTTCCAGGTCAACGTGGAAGAAGGCCGCCACCTGTGGGCGATGGTGTATCTGCTGCACCGCTACTTCGGCCGCGACGGCCGCGAGGAAGCCGAGGCGCTGCTGGAACGCCGCTCGGGCGACCAGGACAACCCGCGCATCCTCGGCGCCTTCAACGAACGCACGCCGGACTGGCTGTCGTTCTTCATGTTCACCTACTTCACCGACCGCGACGGCAAGTTCCAGCTGTGCGCGCTGGCCGAGTCCGGCTTCGATCCGCTGGCGCGCACCACGCGCTTCATGCTGACCGAGGAAGCGCACCATATGTTCGTCGGCGAATCGGGCGTCTCCCGCGTGATCCAACGCACCTGCGAAGTGATGCGCGAGCGTGGCATCGAGGACCCGGCCGACGTGCGCGCCGCCGGCGTGATCGACCTGGAGACCATCCAGCGCTACCTGAACTTCCACTACAGCGTGACCATCGA
Organism: Ralstonia pickettii; assembly: GCA_050987995.1. Classification (GTDB taxonomy): domain Bacteria; phylum Pseudomonadota; class Gammaproteobacteria; order Burkholderiales; family Burkholderiaceae; genus Cupriavidus; species Cupriavidus pickettii_B. The sequence goes on along the minus strand of CP158803.1, from coordinate 1,493,592 downwards.
CCTGTTCGGCGCGGACCAGTCGTCCAATGCGGCCACCTTCTATAGCGCGGGCCTGAAGGGACGCTTCGAGGAAGGCAAGCGCGCCGACGACCACGTGCTCAAGAGCGATGTCTACCGCGTGCTGGAAGTGCGCGACGGCCACCTGGGCGAGCGCGAGGTGCCGATGCTCAACGCGCTCAATGAAGTGCTGCGCGACGACTACATCAAGGACAGCATGGGCGGCGTGGCGCGCTGGAACAAGGTGATCGAGAAAGCGGGCGTTGCGTTCCGCCTGACCGTGCCGCACAAGGCCTTCAACCGCAAGATCGGCACGCTCGCCAATGTTCACGTCTCGCCCGAGGGCGAACTGATTTCCGAAGCCGAATGGAAGGCCAACGAGCGCAAGTGGCTCGCCACCGACGAGGACCGCGCCTTCGTCGCCAGCCTGATGGGCCGCGTGGTCGAGCCCGGCAAGTACGCCAACTGGATCGCGCCGCCGGCGGTGGGCATCAACCGCCAGCCGATGGATTTCGAGTACGTGCGTTTCAACTGACCCCAAAAAACAAGAAGGAGATACCGGAGACACGCCATGGGCGCCCCCGACATCATCAAGCAGCACCTGATCGACCCGGAAATCTGCATCCGCTGCAATACCTGCGAGGACACTTGTCCGATCGACGCGATCACCCACGACGACCGCAACTATGTAGTCAAGGCGGACGTGTGCAACGGCTGCAATGCCTGTCTGTCGCCCTGCCCGACCGGCGCCATCGACAACTGGCGCACCATGCTGCGCGGCGAGGCTTATTCCATCGAGGCGCAGCTGCTGTGGGACGAACTGCCGGCCGAAGTGCCATTGCCGGACCTGGGCGGCGAGCCTGAAACCCCGTCCGCAACGACGCCGGCGGGCACGGCAGCGGCACCGGACGCCGCCATTCAGTCCGTCGAGACCAGCAGCCATACCTCGCCACGCGCACCGTGGTCGGCCGCCCATCCCTACGTCAACCTCCATGGTGTACGCACGCCGGTCGCGGCGACCGTGGCCGGCAACTACCGGCTGACGGCGGAGGACGCATCCAGCGACGTCCACCATATTGTGCTGGACTTCGGCACACACTTTTTCCCGATCCTCGAAGGCCAGTCCATCGGCATCGTGCCGCCGGGCACCGACGCGTCGGGCAAGCCGCACTACATCCGCCTGTACTCGGTCGCCAGCCCGCGCGACGGCGAGCGGCCGGGCTATAACAACCTGGCACTGACCGTGAAACGCGTCGACCAGGACCACGACGGCAACCCCGTGCGGGGCGTGGCCTCCAACTACCTGTGCGACCTGGCCAAGGGCGATACGGTGCAGGTGGTGGGCCCGTTCGGCACCACCTTCCTGATGCCCAACCACGCCGAGGCCAGCGTGATGATGATCTGCACCGGCACGGGCTCGGCGCCGATGCGCGCCATGACCGAGCGCATGCGCCGCAACATGACCCACTTCGGCGGGCGCCGGCTGCTGTTCTTCGGCGCGCGCAATGCCAACGAACTGCCCTATTTCGGTCCGCTGCTAAAGCTGCCGAAGGATTTCCTCGACATCCACTTTGCCTTCTCGCGCGACCCGGCAACGCCGCGCCGCTACGTGCAGGATGCGATCCGCGAGGCCGCCGGCAGCGTGGCCGCGCTGCTGGGCGATCCCAATGGCCATGTCTATATCTGTGGCCTGAAGGGAATGGAGGAAGGCGTGCTGGCCGCATTCGAAACGGTCTGCGCCGGCGCCGGTCTTAGCTGGAAAGCGCTGGAAACCGCGATGAAGGCCGAGGGCCGGCTGCATATCGAGACTTACTAGCGCATACCTCTCAACGTGCTGTTTTTTTCAGCAAACACTTCCCTTCTGAAAGGCATCGCCTATAATCTTTCTCAAGAAACAGGAGCAAGGCGATGCAATCCAGGCGGATTCCGGAAACCGATCCCGCCGGCGGCCCCGACCCCGGCACCACGCTGACCAAGGCGGTAATGCGCGCCGCTGGCTTCCTCGGCATCAGCCAGGCCGTGGTGGCGAGCGTACTGGGCATCAGCACGGCGTCGGTTTCGCGTATGGCGTCCGGCGGCTATGTGCTGGATGCGCACCGCAAGGAATGGGAATTCGGCGTGCTGTTCGTGCGTTTGTTCCGCTCGCTGGATGCAATCCTGGGCCACGGCGACCAAGCCCGGCTGTGGCTCACCCACGAAAACCTTGCGCTAGGCGGCAAGCCCCTTGAAATGATCCGTACGACGGAAGGTCTGGTCCGTGTCGTTCACTACCTGGACGCCACCCGCGGTCGCATCTGAGCGCAGGCAGTTTGCGCTCACGCTGTGGCGGGCGGTGGAAGCCCAGCACGTCGTCTCCACCATGGCGCTGGTCGACAGCCTCGAAGAACAGGCTGTGCTGGAAGCCGTGCTGGACGCCGGCAAGCCCGCCGTGCCGATCGAGGCACGCCACCTGCACTACCTGCTGTTCACCCCGTTCCGCTACCCGCCCTCGCCCTGGGGCTCGCGCTTTCGCGCCGAGCAAGACCCGGGCGTGTTCTACGGCGCCAACGAGATCCGCACCGCCTGCGCCGAACTTGGCTACTGGCGCTGGCGCTTCCTCAACGACAGCCCCGCGCTGCCGGGCATCGACGCCCGCGCCCAGACGCTGTTTGAAGTCCGCGTCGCCACCGAGGGCGTGGCGCTGGACGCGCCGCCCTTCGACCGCGACCGCGACGCCTGGACCGACCCCGACAACCACGAGCCCTGCCAGGCCTTCGGCCGCGTCGTGCGCGAAGCCGGGCTCGGCATGATCCGCTACACCTCCGTGCGCGACCCGCTGCACGGGCCGTGCGGCGCAGTGCTGACGCCGCGCGCGTTCGCGCACCCGGCGCCGCTGGCCACCACCACCTGGATGCTGACGGTGCGCCGCGACCGGGTGATCTGGCAGCGCGACGACCTGCAGCAGCGCGACAGCTTCGAGTTCGAAGCGTCCCTGTGGCAGCGCACAAGCGAAAGCGCCAACAACGGCTGAACCTCGGCCCCGTGCCCGCGATCTAATCGTTATGGCAGGCGGAAGTGCGAACCGCTTCAAGGTTTTTTAAACAGGTGTTGCATTGCGCAACCGGATGCCATATAATCTTCTCTTCGACGGACGCGGGGTGGAGCAGTCTGGCAGCTCGTCGGGCTCATAACCCGAAGGTCGCAGGTTCAAATCCTGCCCCCGCAACCAACCGCATGATGATGCGGTTGATCACTGCAAACGCATCCGATCCGTCATACAGACAAACCCGCCATTGGCGGGTTTTTTTGTTTTGGTCTTCGCTTGGCGCGCAGCACTTCGCGTGCGTGTACCGAACGCACCCGCACCCGGCTGGAATGAGCAGCCACCCATGCCGTGATGCACGTCTCCGCGACAGCCCCGGCCCCCTCTGCGAGGGTGATACACTTTCGCCATTCCTCCCGGACGCCCCTCATGAAATTCTGCTCGAACTGTGGTCATGCGGTCGTGTTGCGCGTACCTGACGGCGACAACCGCCCGCGCAGCGTTTGCGACAACTGCGGCACCATCCACTACGTCAATCCCCGCAACGTTGTCGGCACGATTCCGGTGTGGGAGGACAAGGTCCTGCTGTGCAAACGCGCGATCGAGCCGCGCTACGGCTTCTGGACCCTGCCTGCGGGCTTCATGGAGATCGGCGAGACCACTGCCCAGGCTGCCTCGCGCGAGACGCTGGAAGAAGCCAGCGCACGCGTGCAAGTAGGCGAACTGTTCTCTATCCTGAACGTGCCGCACGTGCACCAGGTGCATCTTTTCTACCTGGCCACGCTGGACGACCTGGATATCGCCCCGGGCGAGGAAAGCCTGGAGGTCAAGCTGGTGGAAGAAGCCGATGTGCCGTGGGATGAACTGGCCTTCCCCACCGTGATCCACACCCTGCGCTGCTTCTTTGCCGACCGCGCCGCAGGCCGGTTGCAAGACGGCAGTTTCCGGCTGCACAGCCTGGATATCGACAAGCCTATGCGCCCGCTGACCAGCCGGGCCACGGTCACGCCCTGAACGGCGGGCCTGCAGCCTGGCACGCCTCAATAAGCCCAAATTGGCACGGCCCGCATGATCGCCTGGCTGGACCCGCAAGACCCGTTTCCGCCGGTGGAGCGTGCGCTCGGACCGGATTCCGAAGCCCCCGGCCTGCTGGCCGCGAGCCGCGACCTGTCGCCCCAGCGGCTGCTGCTGGCGTACCGCCAGGGCATCTTCCCGTGGTATTCAAGCGGCCAGCCGGTGCTGTGGTGGAGCACCGACCCGCGCATGGTGCTGGCGCCGCCGGCGTTGCGCGTCTCGGCCACGCTGCGCAAGACGCTGCGGCGCGTGCTGCGCGACCCTGACTGGGAAATCCGCGTCGACGACGACTTCCAGGCGGTGATGCGCGCCTGCGCCACCACGCCGCGCGACGGCCAGGACGGCACCTGGATCACCGACGAGATCGTGGCGGCGTACGGCACGCTGCACCGCAACGGCATGGCGCACGCGGTCGAGAGCTGGTATCGGGGAGAGCGCGTGGGCGGCCTGTATGGCGTGGCGCTGGGGCGGATGTTCTTCGGGGAATCGATGTTCGCGCACCGCACCGATGCCTCCAAGATCGCGCTGGCGGCGCTGTGCGCGTTCCTCGGCAACCACGGCGTGGCGATGATAGACTGCCAGCAGGAAACCGATCACCTGGCCTCGCTGGGTGCGCGCGCCATCCCCCGCGCCGAGTTCGTGGCACATGTGCGGGCGGTGACGGCGCTGCCGGCGATCAACCCGTGGCGGTTCGACAAATCGGTGCTGGAGCGCTGGGCCGGGACGCCAGCCGCGCCGGCCGGCTGAACTCTGGTACTGGACGCCACTGCAGATTGTCCGGCCAACCGCACCGTCCCGCCCGGAGCCCCCTGAGTCATGAGCAAGCTGAAGGAACTACCGCTCTCCGCGCTGCAGTTCTACGCCACGGCGCCCTACGCTTGCAGCTATCTCGAAGGCCGCATGGCGCGCTCACAGGTCGCCACGCCCGCGCACCTGATCAATGCCGACGTTTATTCCCGCCTGGTGCGCGCGGGCTTCCGTCGCAGCGGCATCTTCACCTACCGGCCCTATTGCGACGACTGCCATGCCTGCACGCCCTGCCGCGTGCTGGTCGACCAGTTCACGCCCGACCGCTCGCAGCGCCGCGCCTGGCGCCGGCATGAGCATTTGCAGGCGCTGGTGGCGCCGCTGACCTACGTCGAAGAGCACTATTCGCTGTACCTGCTGTACCAGTCGATGCGCCACGCCGGCGGCGGCATGGACCAGGACAGCCGCGACCAGTACGAGCAGTTCCTGCTGCAAAGCCGCGTCAACTCGCGCCTGGTCGAGTTCCGCGAGCCGCCGGGCTCGCCCGAGGCCGGGCGCCTGCGCATGGTCAGCATGATCGACGTGCTCGACGACGGGCTTTCGTCCGTCTACACCTTCTACGACCCGCTCGAGCGCAACGCCAGCTACGGCACCTACAACATCCTGTGGCAGATCCGCCAGACCCGCGAACTGGGCCTGCCGCACCTGTACCTGGGCTACTGGATCGCCGACAGCCGCAAGATGGCGTACAAGGCGCGCTTCCATCCCCTGCAGGTGCTGACGGGCAACCACTGGCATGCGTTCGAGGACGTCGCCGGCGAGGCCACCAGTCCGGTGCCGCCGTCCACGCAGGAATAGCTGGACCCGCGCAGGCGGGCTGCGCTGCCGTCCGGGCAAGCGGCCCAGCCGCTACAATGCGGGCCTGGTATCGACTTCTGCGCCGCCCCGCCGGCCGCCTCCCCACGTGCTCAACGCGCTCTATCCCCTGTTTCGCCCCGCCCTGTTCTCGATGGATGCCGAGGACGCCCACCATTTCACGCTGAACAACCTGATCCGCGCCCACCGCATGGGCCTGGCCGGCTGCATCGGCAACAAGGTTGCGGAGGACCCGCGCACGGTGATGGGGGTGCGCTTTCCCAACCCGGTCGGGCTGGCCGCGGGGCTGGACAAGGACGGCGCCTATATCGACGGGCTGGCCGCCTTTGGCTTCGGCTTTATCGAGGTGGGCACGGTCACGCCGCGCGCGCAGCCGGGCAACCCGCGCCCGCGCATGTTCCGGCTGCCGCAGGCGGATGCGCTGATCAACCGCATGGGTTTCAACAACGGCGGCGTTGATGCCTTCGTCGCCAACGTGAAGGCGTCGCGCTGGAAGGCCGAGGGCGGCGTGCTGGGCCTGAACATCGGCAAGAACGCCGATACGCCGATAGAGCGTGCCAACGACGACTACCTGTACTGCCTGGAGCGCGTCTACCCGCACGCCAGCTACGTGACGGTCAATATCTCGTCGCCCAACACCAAGAACCTGCTCCAGCTGCAGGGCGCGAGCGAACTGGACAGCCTGCTGTCCACGCTGAAGGACGCGCAGCAGCGCCTGGCCGACCAGCACAGGCGCTATGTGCCGCTGGCGCTGAAGATCGCGCCGGATCTCGATGCCGACCAGATCGGCAATATCGGCGACGCGCTGGTGCGGCACAAGATCGACGGCGTGATCGCCACCAATACGACGATCTCGCGCGATGCGGTCAAGGGCCTGCCCCATGCCGAGGAAGCCGGCGGCCTGTCCGGGCGCCCGGTGTTCGAGCCGTCGACGCGGGTGGTGCGCGCGCTGCACGCAGTGGTCGGCGATGCGGTGCCGATCGTCGGCGTGGGCGGCATCTTCAGCGGTGCGGATGCGCGCGCCAAGATCGACGCCGGCGCGAAGCTGGTGCAGGTCTACAGCGGCCTGATCTACCGCGGTCCGGCGCTGGTGCGCGAGTGCGCCGCAGCGCTGCGCGGCTGAACCAGCCTACTTTCGCCAACGACACAGGATCCGCCATGGAAACCATCCGACTCGGCCGCAGCGACCTGCAGGTCTCGCGCATCTGCCTGGGCACCATGACCTTCGGCGAGCAGAACACCGAAGCCGACGGCCACAGCCAGCTCGACTACGCCTTCTCGCGCGGCGTCAACTTTATCGACACCGCCGAGATGTACCCGGTCAGGCCGCGCGCCGAGACCTACGGCCAGACCGAGCGCATCGTCGGCACCTGGCTGAAACGGCAGCCGCGCGACCGCGTGGTGCTGGCGACCAAGGTGGCTGGCCCCGGCCGCATGCCGTGGATCCGCAACGGCGACGACCTGACCCCGGCCGGCATCCGCGCCGCGGTGGACGAATCGCTGCGCCGGCTGCAGACCGACTATATCGACCTGTACCAGATCCACTGGCCGGCGCGGAATGCGCCGATCTTCGGGCAGCTCAGCTTCGATCCGCAGAAGGAGCGCGAATGCACATCGATCCAGGCGCAGCTCGAAGTGATGGGCGATCTGGTGCAAGCCGGCAAGATCCGCTACTTCGGTGTCTCGAACGAAACCCCGTGGGGCGTGGCCGAGTTCGTGCGCCTGGCCGAGCAGTACGGCCTGCCGCGCATCGCCACCGTCCAGAACCCGTACAACCTGGTCAACCGCAGCTTTGAGCAGGGCCTGGACGAGGCCTGCTTCCGCACCGACGTCAGCCTGCTGGTGTACAGCCCACTGGCGTTCGGGCAGCTCACCGGCAAGTACCTGTCGGGCGACACGGCCAACCGGTCTTCAATGCCGAAGCCAGGGGGCGCCTGTCGCGCTTCGGGGCGGACTGGAGCCCGCGCTACATGCGCCCGGAAACCATGGCCGCCTCGGCCCGCTATGTCGAGCTGGCGAAAAGTGCCGGCCTGTCCCCCGCCACGCTGGCGCTGGCCTGGTGCTACTCGCGCTGGTTCGCCGCCAGCACCATCGTCGGCGCCACCACCCTGGCCCAGCTCGAGGAAAACCTCGGCGCCTGGGACGCGCAATTGCATGAAGATGTCGTCGCCGCAATCGGGGTAATCCACAAGCAAATCTCGAATCCCGCGCAATAATATGCGCCTCGATGGCCGATAGCGGGCGTCTGGCAGCATCAGATGCCCCACTTCGGCATGATGACTGAGCATTTCGTGCGCGAGAAATGGTATCCTCGCAGGCTTATCGCTGTCGCATCCGACGCGCCCGCGCACGCTCCCTCCAGCCGCAGGAAGCCGCAGCGCACGCGCGGACCGGCACCGTACGCCAGCGTGCGCGCGGGTGCCAGGACGGCGGACCGACCATCCGCGGCCGCATCCTATCCAGAACCGAGCTTTCGGGGGAGAACAGATAATGAAGTCCATCAAGGGTCTCGCAGCAACCAAGTCGATCCTGGGCGGCGCCGTGGCGCTGGCTCTGCTGTACGGCGGCGCCGTGCAGGCCCAGACCGTCAAGGTGCTGTCGATCGTCGACCATCCGGCGCTGGACGCCATCCGCGACGGCGTGCGCGCAGAACTGAAGGCCGCCGGCTATGACGCCGACAAGAGCCTGAAGTGGGAATACCAGAGCGCGCAGGGCAACACCGGCACCGCCGCCCAGATCGCCCGCAAGTTCGTCGGCGACAACCCGAGCGCGATCGTTGCCATCGCCACCCCGTCGGCCCAGGCCGTGGTCGCCGCCACCAAGAGCGTGCCGGTGGTGTACTCGGGCGTGACCGATCCGGTCGCCGCGCAGCTGGTCAAGAGCTGGTCGCCGTCGGGCACCAACGTGACCGGCGTGTCGGACAAGCTGCCGCTGGACAAGCAGGTCGCGCTGATCAAGCGCGTGGTGCCCAAGGCCAAGACCGTCGGCATGGTCTACAACCCGGGTGAAGCCAACTCGGTGGTGGTGGTCAAGGAACTGAAGGAACTGCTGGCCAAGGAAGGCCTGACCCTGAAGGAAGCCGCCGCGCCGCGCACCGTGGACATCGGCCCGGCCGCCAAGAGCCTGATCGGCAAGGTCGACGTGATCTACACCAACACCGACAACAACGTGGTGTCGGCGTATGAAGCCCTGGTCAAGGTCGCCAACGAATCGAAGATCCCGCTGGTGGCTGCCGATACCGACAGCGTCAAGCGTGGCGCCGTGGCCGCGCTGGGCGTCAACTACGGCGACCTGGGCCACCAGACCGGCAAGGTCGTGGTGCGCATCCTGAAGGGCGAGAAGCCGGGCGCGATCGCCTCGCAGACCAGCGACAACCTGGAACTCTTCGTCAACACCGGTGCCGCCGCCAAGCAAGGCGCCACGCTGTCGCCGGAGCTGATCAAGGAAGCCAAGACCGTCATCAAGTAAGCACTGCCAACCCAGCCGTCGCAAGACGGCGGGTGCTCCGCCGGGCCTACCCGGGCCGGCGGGACATAACAGGGCGAGGCGGCCTGCGGCTCCACACGGGCCAGCCGGCCTACCCGCCCCGAAGCCGGCGCCAAGGCAGCCGCCGGACCCCGCAACAGGATTCCCCCATGTCCCTCTTTTCCCTTCTGGGCGCCCTGGAGATCGGCCTGATCTTCAGCCTGGTGGCGCTCGGGGTGCTGATTTCCTTCCGCATCCTCAACTTCCCCGACCTGACCGTTGACGGCAGCTTTCCGCTGGGCGGCGCCGTGGCCGCGACGCTGATCGCCGCCGGCCAGGACCCGTTCGTCGCCACCGCCGTGGCGATCGCCGCGGGTGCGCTGGCCGGTTTTATCACCGGCTGGCTCAACGTGCGCCTCAAGATCATGGATCTGCTCGCCAGTATCCTGATGATGATCGCGCTGTACTCGGTCAACCTGCGCATCATGGGCCGCCCCAACGTGCCGCTGATCACCGAGCCGACCCTGTTCACCATCCTGCAGCCGGAGTGGCTGCCTGACTACGTGCTGCGCCCGCTGGTGCTGTTCGTGGTGGTGGTGATCGCCAAGGTGGGCCTGGACTGGTTCTTCAGCTCGCAGCTGGGCCTGGCGATGCGCGCCACCGGCGCCAACCCGCGCATGGCGCGTGCCCAGGGCATCGCCACCGGCCGCGCCACGCTGGCCGGCATGGCGCTGTCCAACGCGCTGGTGGCATTGGCCGGCGCGATGTTTGCGCAGACCCAGGGCGGCTCCGATATCTCGATGGGCATCGGCACCATCGTGATCGGCCTGGCCGCGGTGATCATCGGCGAGACCGTGCTGCCGGCGCGCCGCCTGATCTGGACCACGCTGGCCGTGGTGCTGGGCGCCATCCTGTACCGCTTCTTCATCGCGCTGGCACTGAACAGCGACTTCATCGGCCTGAAGGCGCAGGACCTGAACCTGGTCACCGCCGCGCTGGTGACGATCGCGCTGGTGCTGCCGGCCACGCGCAAGAAGCTGTTCGCCCGCAAGAACGGAGGTGCATGAGATGCTGCGCGCACAAGACCTGAAGCTCACCTTCAACCCGGGCACCCCGATCGAGACCCGCGCGCTGCGCGGCCTCAGCCTGGAGATCCCCAGCGGCCAGTTCGTGGCCGTGATCGGCTCCAACGGCGCCGGCAAGTCCACCTTCCTGAATGCGATCAGCGGCGACCAGATGGTCGACTCGGGCCGCATCACCATCGACGACACCGACGTAACGCGCAAGCCGGCGTGGGACCGCGCCCACCTGGTGGCGCGCGTGTTCCAGGACCCGATGGCCGGCACCTGCGAGGCGCTGACGATCGAGGAAAACATGGCGCTGGCGATGGCGCGCGGCAGCCGGCGCGGTTTCCGCGCGGCGCTGAACCGCGGCTCGCGCGAACTGTTCCGCGAGAAGCTGCGGCTGCTGAACCTGGGCCTCGAAAACCGGCTCACCGACCGCATCGGCCTGCTGTCCGGCGGCCAGCGCCAGGCGGTAAGCCTGCTGATGGCCTCGCTGCAGCCGTCGCGCATCCTGCTGCTGGATGAGCACACCGCCGCGCTGGACCCGAAGACCGCCGCCTTCGTGCTGGAGCTGACTGCGCGCATCGTCGAGGAAAGCAAGCTGACCACGATGATGGTGACGCACAGCATGCGCCAGGCGCTGGACTATGGGCAGCGTACGGTGATGCTGCACCAGGGGCAGGTGGTGCTGGATGTGTCGGGCGAGAAGCGCAAGGGCCTGGATGTGCCGGACCTGCTGAAGATGTTTGAGCAGACGCGGCACGAGCAGCTGGATGATGATGCGCTGTTGCTGGGGTGAAGACCTGTAGCGCGTAAGAAATGGGGAGCTTCGGCTCCCCATATTTTTTTTCAGCGTCACGAGCGTTAAGTGCGCCCAACAGCGTGCGACAGCTCAATCGATCGTGATATGCCGCTGCCGAATCACGCCGGCCCAGCGCGTGCTTTCCTTCTGGATGGTGGTGGCAAGCTGCTGCGGCGTGCCGCCGGCCGCTTCCATCCCCAGCGTGGCCAGCCTTTCCTTCAGCGTCGCATCAGCCAGCACTGCGTCAACATGCTGGCTGAGCTTGCGCACGATCTCCGCAGGCGTACCGGCCGGGGCCATCAGCGCATACCACGACACCGCCTCGAACTTCGGGAAGCCCTGTTCGGCGATGGTCGGTACATCCGGCAGCACCGCCGAGCGTTTGGCGCTGGCCACACCCAGCGGGCGCAGCTTGCCAGCCTTGATATAAGGCAGCGCCGCCGACATCTGCGCGAACATCATCGTCACCTGGCCGCCGACCAGATCGGTCATGGCCGGGCTGATGCCCTTGTACGGCACGTGGTTCAGCTTGACATGGGCATCGAGCTGCAGCAGTTCGCCGGCCAGATGCGCCTGGCTGCCGGCGCCGGGCGAAGCAAAGCTCAGCTCGCCCGGCTTCTGCCCGGCAAGCTTGAGCAATTCCGCCAGCGATTTGACCGGCGTGGCCGCATTGACCACCAGCACGTTCTCGGCGGTGGCCAGCATCGCCACCGGCGCCAGGTCGGCCGGCTTGTACGGCAGGTTCGGCATCAGCGTGGGGTTCACCGCGATATTGCCGACCGGCACGAGCGCCAGCGTATAGCCGTCGGGCGCGGCCTTGGCGACCATGTCGACGCCGATGGTGCCGGCGGCGCCGGCCTTGTTCTCGACCAGCACGCTTTGGCCGGTGGCCTTGGCGATGCCTTCGCCGACCGCGCGGCCGAGCACGTCGGCGGGCCCGCCGGCGGCGAACGGCACCACGATGCGCACCGGCTTGGCCGGATACCCAGGCGGCTGGGCCAGCGCGGGCGCGGGAGCGAGCCACGGCGCGCAGGCCGCGATGCAGGCAAGCAGGCAGCGCATGGCCATGCGTCGCAGGACAGGATTTACGGCGGGCTTCACGGCAGCTTCCACATCAGGTTTCACAGCGGTCTTCATGACGGTTTTCCCCATTTGGCAGTGATCAGGCTTGACTCCCCCACCGCGCCGGCAGTCTAGTTATCGTGCGTGGCCGTGTCCGGCCCGGCATTGGTCAACGCAAACCCCGCCTGGTCCGCTTCGCGTGCGAGTTCAGGCAAAACGGCATAGTCGGCCGGTTGCACCGGCGCAAAGCGCGCCAGCCCCAGCATGGCAAGCAGCGCGGTACCGGTTGCGCCCTCATGCAACGTCAGCAGCGCGGCGCGCACATACGCACACTCGTGCGGGTCGGCCTGCGCCGAGGCCACCAGCGGCGGGATCGGCGCGGCCGGGGTCACCTCCAGCGTTTTCAGCTGGCCCGCGCGCTCGGGTTCAAAGCGGCGCAACAGGTCCAGCACATAGCTGTCGACCACACCCACCTCGGCATCCCCGCCGATGACCGCGTCGATAACCTCGAGCGGGGTCGGCGTGGGCTTCGGGGCAGGGCGGTAGAGCGCACGGGGGCCGGCCGGCGCCAGCCGCATCAGGTGATGGCGCGGTGCGTTGTAGCCCGAGTTGGACTCAGGCAGCATGCATGCCAGCCGCCCGCCGAAGGTCTGCGCCAGCGTCTGCACCGGCGCGTCCGCGCGCACGATGAATTCGCTGAAGTAGACCGGGCGGCCGCCGTAGCGCGCCAGCGCCGGCACCGGCGCGGCCAGCAGTTGCGGCGGCACCGGCGCGCTGGCATAGGGATACCCGCACATGAACACGCAGCCGCAGTCCGGCCGCGCCCACAACGCGTTGACCGGGGCCGGCGCGGGATGTTCGACATACGGCAGGTCCACGCCGGCGCGGTCAGCCACGTGCGCCAACAGCGCACGCCAGGCCTGCTCCACCGGCGCGCTCACCGAGTACATGCGGGCGTTGGCGATCATGCGTAGAGCAACCTCTGGCCCAGGCCGCGGATCTCGGCCTTTTTTAAGATGGCGTGGCCCAGCGCGATATCGCTCAGCGACAGGCCGCGGTGCCAGAACAGGTTGGTCTCGTCGTCGCTCTGGCGGCCCGGCTTGCGCCCGGCGACGATCTCGCCCAGCTCGGCATAGAGCGTCTGCTCCGACAGCTTGCCGGCTTCCACATGCGCGCGCAGCGAGCCGAACATGCCGCCCTTGCACTGGCCCCAGTCGTCCACCACCATCCTGGTCATGATGTCGGTCAGCGACAGCTCGACCGCGCTCATGGTGCCGTACGGCACGACAAAGGCACCCGGCTTGATCCACTCGGTCTTCAGCATCGGCGTCGGCTGCTCCAGGCGCGAGGCCTCGATCACGATATCGGCGCCGCGCACGCACGACTCCCAGTCTTCGGTGACGACGATCTTCTTGCCGAGATCGCGCTCCAGCCGCGCGGCGAAGGCATTGCGGCTTTCGGGGCGGCGCGAGTGCACGCGGATCTCGTCGAAGTCGAACAGGCTGTCGAGCAGGCGCACGTTCCAGTAGGAGGTGCCGCGCGCGCCGATATGGCCCAGCACCTTGCTGTTGCGGCGCGCCAGATGCTTGGCGCCGAGCGCGGTCAGCGCACCGGTGCGGGCATCGGTGATAAAGGTGGCATCGATCATCGCCACCGGCATGCCGGTGCGCGGATCGAACAGGTTGAGCATCGCCATTTCCGATGGCAGCCCGAGCTTGTAGTTGTCGACGAAGTCGCCGACGATCTTGACGCCCGCCAGCCCCAACGGCGCCACGTAGCCGCGCAGCACGTTGAAGTGGCCGTTGAAGGCGGGGTCGGGAATCAGGTGCACGCGCGGCTCGATCACGGTCTGGCCGTTGCCCTGCGCCACCAGCGCCTGCTCGACCGCGTCGAGGATCTCGGCGTCGGTCATTTCCAGGCGCGCGATGTCTTTGCCGTTGATGTAGGTGAGATGGATGTCGCTCATACGGTCTCCTGTCTTCCAGATAAGAATGCCTGCTCGCCGTGGGTGCGTAATGCACCGCATCGCGGCCATGCGTGCCATCGAGCCTCGCCCTGCAGGTGTGTTCCACCTCGGTGCGGCGCCTGGCTCAGGTCACATAGCGTGTGTCGATGGAGTTCAGTGTAGGGATGGCATCATTGACTGTCATATGCTTATATGTCCGCCAGCCTTAACATCAGGTTAATCCCATGAAAATGAACCTGCGCCAGATCGAGGTATTCCGCGCAGTGATGCTGACCGGCTCGATCAGCGGTGCGTCCAAGCTGCTCTATGTCTCACAGCCGGCCATCAGCCGGCTGATGTCGCACACCGAGCAACGCCTCGGCCTGGAACTGTTCCGCCGCACCAAGGGGCGGCTCTACCCCACGCCGGAAGCGCGGCGCCTGCTGGGCGAAGTCAATGCGGTCTACGAAGGGATCGAGCGCGTCAACGAGATCGCAGAGGACCTCGCGGCCAACCGAACCGGCAGCCTGCGCATCACGTGCAGCCCCAACCTCGGCCAGACCGTGCTGCCGCGCGCCATCGCCAGCTTCCGCGCTGCACACCCGGCGGTGCGCGTGGTGGTGCGTACGCAGATTCCGGGCAATATGCTGCGCGCGCTGCTATCGGGACAGGTGGACCTGGCGGTGTCGAACATGCCGCTGGTGCACCCCAACCTCGAGGCGCGCCTGCTGGTGAAAAACGAGATCGTGGCGCTGGTGCCGGTGGGGCATCCCCTGGCCACGCGCAAGTGGGTGCGCCCGGCCGACCTGATCGGCGAGGACCTGATCGGCTACGGACAGGACGTACCGTTTGGCTTGCTGGTGCACGAGATGTTCGGCAACGAGGGCGACCAGCCCGATATGCGGGTGCAGGTGGAACAGGCCCACGTGGCGCGCGCGCTGGCGCAGGCCGGCGCCGGCATCGCGCTGGTCGACGCCATGACGGTGTTCGGCGGGGACTGGCCCAACATCGTCGCGGTGCCGGTACGCACCAAGGTCAATGCCTCCGTGCAGATCTTCCATGTGCAGACCGAACCGCTGTCGCGGCTGTCGCTGGAATTCGTGGATACGCTGACGGGGATGATGAAGGGCTAGTGGTGCTGTACTGAAGCCTCAGACCGTTGCCGCCTTGTCCAGCCAGCGCGTCAGCTGGTCCGTCACAGCCGAACTCGAAAACGAGCAGCTATCCTGTGCGAACACTGCCGACATCTCGAGCCGGCGCAGCAGCTCCTCCATCGCCTGCCCGTAGACCGGCGGCAGCGCCAGCCCGGTACCGGCTTCGCGCCATGCGCGCACCAGGTCGCCAGCGGGCATCGATCCGGCCAGGTGCTGGTTCAGTGCGGCACGCATGCGCGCCAGTGCTTCGTTGTTGGCGGTGCTCATGAACGTGCCCTCCTTTCCTTGTAGAGTTCGCGGAACGTGCGGCCTGACGGGGCCGGCATGTCGCGGGTTTCGGTCCAGCCCTTGCCGGCCATCGGCAGGCTGGCAATCAGCTTGTTGCGGCCGCCCATGCGCCCCAGCAGCCAGGCGCCGATGCGGGTGGCGAAGGCATACAGCTCCGGACGCTTGGCCACGTAGCCCCACGCCTGCAACGCGAACCGCTCCTGCCATGGCCGCAGGCCGCGCTCCATCTGCTTCTCGCGCAGCTTGCGCAGCAGGTCGGACAGCGGGATCGAGGCCGGGCACACACGATTGCACTCGCCGCACATGGTGGCCGCCTGCGGCAGGTCGAGCGCATTGGCGAGGCCGACATAGCTCGGCGTCAGCACGCTGCCCATCGGTCCCGGGTAGACCCAGCCATAGGCATGGCCGCCGATCTTCTGGTAGACCGGGCAATGATTCATGCAGGCCCCGCAGCGGATACAGCGCAGCATCTCCTGGAAGTCGCCGCCGATCAGTCCGCTGCGTCCCCCATCGACCAGCACGAAGTACATATGCTCGGGGCCGTCGCGCTCGCCCTCGGCGCGCGGGCCGGTCAGCAGCGAGAAGTAGTTCGAGATCGCCTGCCCGGTGGCCGAGCGCGGCAGCAGCCGCATCACCGTGGCCAGGTCTTCCAGCGTCGGCAGCACCTTCTCGATCCCGGTCACGGCCACGTGCACGCGCGGCATCACCGTGCACATGCCCTCGTTGCCTTCGTTGGTGACGACCGCCACCGAGCCGGTCTCGGCGATGATGAAGTTGCCGCCGGTGACGCCCATGTCGGCGCTCAGGAACTCGGGGCGCAGCACTTCGCGCGCCTCGCGCGTCATCTCCGGGATCTCGGTCAGGCGCGGCTTGTGGTGGACGCGGGCGAACAGGTCGGCGATCTCGTCCTTGTCCTTGTGCACCACCGGCGCAATGATGTGCGACGGCGGCTCCGAGTCGTTGATCTGCAGGATGTACTCGCCCAGGTCGGTCTCGATGCTCTGCACGCCCATCTCGCCCAGCACCTGGTTCAGGCGCATCTCCTCGGTCACCATCGACTTGCTCTTGATGACCTTCTTCACGCCGTGCTTCTGCGCGATCTCGGCGACAAGGCGGGCAGCGTCGGCGGTGGTCTCGGCAAACAGCACGGTCGCACCTCGTTTACGCGCGTTCTCTTCGAAGGTGGCCAGCCAGACGTCGAGGTTTTCCAGCGCGCGATTACGCCGTTCCTTCAGCGCCTCGCGCGTGGCATCGAAGTCGATATCGCGGATCGCATCGGCGCGCGCGGTGACGAACTTGGTCGAGAGCTTCTTGAGGTTCTGCTGCAGGCGCTGGTCGGCCAGCTTCTGGCCGGCGCGCGCCTTGAATTCCATGCTGTGGACTTGCATCGTGGCGGGTTCCCGATGTCGGCGGAGGTCAGGCGTCGCCGGCCAGCACCTGGGCGATATGCAGCACGCGTGTGCGGCTGTCGCCGGTGCGGCGCAGGCGGCCTTCGATATTGAGGATGCAGCCCAAGTCGCCGAGCACGACCGCATCGGCGCCGCTGGCCTTGATATTGGCGCACTTCTCGTCGACGATGGCCGTCGAGATATCGCCGTACTTGACCGAGAAGGTGCCGCCGAACCCGCAGCAGGCCTCGCAGTCCTTCATCTCGGTGAGCTGCACGCCGGGCAGGCGCCCCAGCAATTCGCGCGGCTGCTGCTTGACGCCGAGTTCGCGCAGGCCGGAACAGGAATCGTGATACGTGATGTGGCCGGAGAAGGAGGACGGCAGGGTTTCAACCCTGGCCACGTCGACCAGGAATTCAGTCAGCTCGAACACGCGTTCGCGCAGCCGCTCGTAGCGGCCGTTCAGCTCCGGATCGTCGCGCAGCAGGTCGGCGTAGTGTTGGCGGATCATGCCGCCGCAGCTGCCGGACGGCACCACGATGTAGTCGAACATCTCGAACTCGCGCAGGAATTTCTCCGCCAGGTCGCGCGACACGCGGCGCTCGCCCGAGTTGTAGGCCGGCTGGCCGCAGCAGGTCTGCGCCTCGGGCACCATGACCTCGTAGCCGGCGGCTTCCAGCAGCTTGAGCACCGAAAAGCCGATTTCCGGACGCATCAGGTCCACCAGGCAGGTGGCGAACAGACCGACTCGCATTGCTTGCTTCTCCAGACCCCGAAACCCCGCAATTATGCGCGCTTGGCGCCGCGCGTGGCGCACAAACCATTCAGCAGGGCCATGAATCCGGTGCGATGCACATCACTTTGCGGGGCGACATCACGACCCGTTTCTTACCGTAATGTCATTTCACCTATTGAAATTTTCACGATGCGAGATAGAATCAGGCAGACGCTTAAAATTGCCGCAAGGCAGCATTTTCTCTTTTTCCACCTATGTCCGACGCAGACAAGTCACCCGGCAAGACGTCCATCCAGGTCATCGAGCGCATGATGACCCTGCTGGACGCCCTCGCCCAGCACGCCGATCCGGTCAGCCTGAAAGAGCTTTCGCTGGCCACCGGGCTGCACCCTTCCACCGCCCACCGCATCCTGAACGACATGGTGGCCTGCCGTTTTGTCGATCGCTCCGATCCCGGCAGTTACCGCCTCGGCATGCGCCTGCTGGAACTGGGCAACCTGGTCAAGGCACGCCTCTCGGTGCGCGATGCAGCACTGGCGCCGATGCGCGCGCTGCACCGCGTCACGGGCCAGACCGTCAACCTGTCGGTGCGCCAGGGCGACGAGATCGTCTATATTGAGCGCGCCTACAGCGAGCGCTCCGGCATGCAGGTGGTGCGCGCCATCGGCGGCCGCGCTCCGCTGCACCTGACTTCGGTCGGCAAGCTGTTCCTGGCGGCCGACGAGTCCGCACGCGTGCGCAACTACGCCACCCGCACCGGGCTGGCCGGGCACACCCGTACCTCGATCACCGACCTGACCAAGCTGGAACGCGAGCTGAACTGGGTCCGCACCAACGGCTATGCGCGCGACAATGAAGAGCTGGAACTGGGCGTGCGCTGCATCGCCGCCGGCATCTATGACGACTCGCGCCGGCTGGTGGCCGGGCTGTCGCTGTCGGCGCCGGCCGACCGGCTGCAGGACAGCTGGCTGCAGAACCTGAAGGACACCGCGCTGCAGATCTCGCGCGGCATGGGCTACGTGGCCGAAGCCGCGGCCTGAGCCGCGCAAGGCCGGACGACGCGCGGGCTGCCGGCAACGGCAGTCCGCGCGTTTTGCTTTGAAGGCTCGCATCAGTATGTCGCGCATGCTGGTTTACCCTTAGTTTTCAGATAACCAGCAAACCTTATAATCGAGTCCCATGCGAACCCGTGCCGTCACCCTCACCGAACAGGTCACCCGCCAGTTGCGCGCCGACATCGAAAGCGGCGCCTACCCCGTCGGCACCCGCTTGCCGACCGGCCGGCAGCTAGCCGAGCAGTACGGCGTCAGTGCCGCGGTGATCCGCGAGGTCACCGAGCACCTGCGCTCCCAAGGCTTCGTCGAAACCCGCCAGGGCGTCGGCTGCACGGTGCGTTCGCGCACCGGCGCCGCGGGCTTCCAGTTGCCGCGCGAACCGGATATCGATGCCGCTGAACTGGCCGATCTGTACGACCTGCGCATCGACCTGGAAGGCGCTGCCGCCGCATTGGCCGCCGTGCGCCGCACCGATGAGGATGTCGAGACGCTGAGTGCGCTGCTGCAGCGCCTGCGCGCTCATCTCTACGACCCGCAGCCTGCGGCCGATATCGACGCCGCTTTCCATATCGGCATTGCCGCCGCCACGCACAACCCGTACTACCGCCAGCTGCTGCAGTACCTGAACCTGCAGCTGCACCAGGCCGTGGCCACGGCGCGCGCCAATACGCTGCGTCAGGCCGGGCTGGCCGAAAGCGTGCATGCGGAGCACGAAGCCATCGTCGACGCCATCCGCCGCGGCGACGCCGCGGCAGCGCGCACGGCTGCGGTCACGCACCTGCAATGCGCCGCAAGCCGGCTCGGGCTGACCTTGCGCACGCGCGCCGCCGATACGCCAGCCGCAGCCAATATCGCCCGCTCTTCCCTCTCTTAAGTCGACACCATCGCCATGCAAACAGGCCAATTCGCGCAACGGCTCACCGAGGCCCTCGGCACCGACAACGTCCTCACCAATCCCGACGACATCGCCCCCTGGCTGTCCGACTGGCGCGGCATCTACCGCGGCCAGGCCCAGGCCGTGCTGCGGCCGCGCACCGTGGACGAGGTCTCGCGCGCGCTGGCGCTGTGCCAGCAGGCGGCGGTGCCGGTGGTGCCGCGCGGCGGCAATACCGGCCTGTGCGGCGGCGCCACGCCCGATGCGCAGGCGCAGAACGTGGTGCTGAGCCTGGACCGCATGAACACGGTGCGTTCGCTCGACACCATCGCCAACACCATGGTGGCCGAGGCCGGCTGCATCCTCGGCAACCTGCGCCGCGCCGCGGAAGACGCCAACCGGCTGCTGCCGCTGTCGCTGGCGGCGGAAGACTCGTGCCAGATCGGCGGCAACCTGGCCACCAATGCCGGTGGCGTCAACGTGGTGCGCTATGGCATGGCGCGCGAACTGGTGCTCGGCGTGGAAGCGGTGCTGCCCAACGGCGAGGTCTTCCACGGGCTGCGCACGCTGCGCAAGGACAATACCGGCTACGACCTGAAGCAGTTGCTGATCGGTTCGGAAGGCACGCTCGGCGTGATCACCGCGGCCGCGCTGCGGCTGTTCCCGCGCACCGATACGCGCAGCGTGGTGCTGGCGGCGGTGGCTTCGCCGGCGCAGTCACTGGCGCTCTATGAACTGCTGTTCGAGCAATGCGGCGCGCGCCTGCAGGCGTTCGAGTTCTTTACCGGTGATTGCCTGGACCTGGTGCTCACGCATGCGGAAGGCGTGCAGGAACCGTTTGCGCAGCGCTATCCCGCCTACGTGCTGGTTGAACTGGCCGATACCACCGATGCAGACGCGCTCAACGCGCTGCTCGAGCGCGTCATCGGCGAAGCGCTCGAGCGCGAACTGTGCCTCGATGCGGCGGTGTCAGCCTCGCTCGCGCAACTGCAGGCGATGTGGAAGCTGCGCGAGGAAATCTCCGAAGCGCAACGCGCCGACGGCCCGCACCTGAAGCATGACGTGTCATTGCCGATCGAGCTGATCCCCGCGTTCATGACGTCAATGGAAAGCCGGCTGCGCGCGCTCGATGCCGCCATCCGGCCTTTTATCTTCGGGCACTTCGGCGACGGCAACCTGCACTACAACCTGTCGCGCCCCGTTGGTGCCGACAAGAACTGGGCTGCCACGCAAGGCGACGCGGTGACAGAAGCGGTGCTGGACGAAGTGATGCGCTACGGCGGCAGCATCAGCGCAGAGCATGGCATCGGCCAGCTCAAGCGCCATGCCTTCCTCGCCGTCAAGGATCCGCTGGAGCTGCGGCTGATGCGAGAAATCAAGGCCGTGTTCGACCCTGCGGGGATCATGAACCCCGGCAAGCTGCTCTGACAGAGCGGCACCGCGCACAAAGAAAAACGCGCCGCAGGACGGCGCGTTTTTTCCGGTCAGGCAATCCGTATCAGATGCCGCGCGATTGCTGCGCAGCCAGGATCGCGTGCGCACCGCCCGGTCCCTGCGTCAGGCTGGGCGACGACGGGAAGCCATGCGGCGCCTGCTGCGACGGCGCGTGCTCCAGCCAGTCCTTGACACGGTTGGCATCGGCAAAGCGCGACAGCTTGCCGGCCGAATCCAGGAACACCATCACCACGTTGCGGCCCTGCACCTTGGCCTGCATCACCAGGCACTGGCCGGCCTCTGAGATAAAGCCGGTCTTCTGCAGGCCGATCTCCCAGTTGCCGCCGCGCACCAGGCGATTGGTGCTGACGTAGTGCTGGGTGCGGCCCATCACATTGACTTCATGCTCGGTCTGGGTCGAGAACTCGCGGATGGTCGGGTTGCGGTAGGCGGCGTTGACCATGCGCACCAGGTCCATCGCGCTCGACACATTGCTGCTCGACAGGCCGCTCGAGTCGACGAAGTGGCTGTCATTCATGCCCAGCTCGCGCGCCTTGCGGTTCATCGCCTGCACGAACGCAGGCAGGCCACCCGGATAGTGGCGGCCCAGAGCCGACGCGGCGCGGTTCTCGGACGACATCAGCGCCAGCAGCAGCAGCTCCTGGCGCGTGAGCTGCGTGCCAAAGCGCAGGCGCGAGCTGCTGTGCTTCTCGTTGTCGCGGTCGTCCTCGGAGATGGTCAGCACCTCGTCCATCGGCAGGCGCGCATCCATCACCACCAGCGCCGTCATCAGCTTGGTGATCGAAGCGATCGGCAGGACCGCGCTGGCATTCTTCTGGAACAGCACTTCGTTGGAGTTCTGGTCCATCACCAGCGCCACGCTGGAACGCAGCGCGAGCGCATCACTGGTATCGCGCAGGCCCATGGCCTCGCCCAAAGAGGGCTTGGCCTGCGGCGTAAAGGCAGCGCGCACCGGGGCCGCCCGGTGCGAGGCCACCACCTGGCGCTTGCCGTTCTTCAGCACGATGACCTTGCGCGTTGAGGTGGCTTCACGCTTGGCTACCTTGGTGCTGCGGGACTTTGCCGAAACATTCTTCGAAGCGCTCTTTTTTTCGACGTTAGCCGATTTAGCCTGCTTTTTAGAAGTTTTTTGGGTACTTGCGGACTTGGTGGCCGCTTCGGCCACGGGCGCCGCGACCATCGACACCGACACCAGCACCGCGGCGGCGACGGCGGACAGGGGCGTGGAGCCGAAGAATCTGGAAAAAATGGAATCAGACCGGAACATGATTCGTTCAGCGCATAAGAATGGCGCTAGTGTAGGAAATAAAGAAATTGTTAGCAAGATTAAAGACTTACAGACGCTCCTTAAAGTTCGATTTGCAAACCTTTCCACGATGCGGAAAAAGTTGACGTCTCATCACGTCCACCGAGTTTGAAAACGAACTGTCTTAGGGCTCACCTCAAATCACCTGCTACTCCCCAAGGTAACGACCCTGCCGATACAGGGACTCCGCTGGTATATCGGCACCAATCGTTACACATTGATACAAATCTCACTATGAGAGGAAACGCGCAAAACCGCTGACCGGTTCACGTTCGGTGGTCAGCCGGTTTTCCAGCGCTTCCGGGTCCGCATAACCCAGCGACATGCCGCACACCACCATTTCTTCCGGTGGCAGCAGCAAGTGACTGGCAATGATCTTGTGAAACTGCGTGAACGCCGCCTGCGGGCAGGTATCGAGCCCGCGCGCCCTGGCGGCGACCATGATGCTTTGCAGGAACATGCCATAGTCCAGCCAGCTGCCCTGCTCCATGATGCGGTCGATGGTGAAGATCATCCCCACCGGCGCATCGAAGAAACGGAAGTTGCGCGCGTGCTGCTCGTGCATGCGCGCCTTGTCCTCGCGGCTGATCTCCAGCAGGCCGTACAGATCCCAGCCCACCTTGCGCCGGCGCGCCAGGTAGGGATCGGCCCACTCGCGCGGGTAGTACGGATACTCCGCCATGTACTTGCTGTCGCGCTCGGGATCCTCATAAGCGGCCAGCACATCGGCGCACAGCCTGGCCTTGCCCTCTCCCGAGAGCACATAGACGCGCCACGGCTGCGTGTTGGTGCCCGACGGCGCGCGGCTGGCCACGGCCAGGATCTCTTCCACGGTCTCGCGCGGCACGGGCGTATCGAGAAAGGCGCGCACCGAACGCCGCGTGAGGATCGCGCGATCCACGCAGTCCGCGGCTTCTTGCGAACCCAGTTGCATCTCGAGGGACATCTTGTTCATCTCCTGTTGCCCCGTCCTACCCTTGCGCGCCGGCCACCGACAGCGGCAGCAGCGCCTCGCGCAATGGCCCCGGCAGCGCTACCGGGCGGCGCGTGGTGCGATCGACATAGACGTGGATGAAATGCCCCTGCGCGGCGGCAAGCTCGTTGTCGCCGCTGAACAGCCCGACTTCATAGCGCACGCTGGACGTGCCCAGCCTGGCCACGCGCAGGCCCGCTACCACGGTCTCCGGGAAGCTGAGCGATGAGAAGTAATTGCACTGCGTCTCGATCACCAGCCCGATGGTGCTGCCCGACTCGATGTCGAGCACACCCTGCCGGATCAGGTAGGAATTCACCACGGTGTCAAAGTAACTGTAGTAGACAACGTTGTTGACGTGGCCATAGACATCGTTGTCCATCCAACGCGTGGTGATCGGCTGGAAGTACGGATAGGCACTGCGCGACTCGGCTTGCGGTTTCATGGGGCGTGAACGGAACAGGACGGGGTCGGACGGTTAGGGAAAACGCCAACAGGGAAGCACCAAAAGGAAAGCGCCCAAACACAGCGCCGAAACAGCCGCATAAGCGACACGAACGCGCAATGTCTAGCGGCGGATGACGAGCGCCACGCCAAGCGCCGCCAGCACCATGCCGCCGGCGGCCAGAGGCGGGAAGCGCTCGCCGAAGAGCAACCAGGCCATGACTGCAGTGGTGGGCGGCGTCAGGTACATCAGGCTCGACACCTTGGTGGCGGCGCCCCGCCGGATCAGCAGGAACAACAGCGAGATGGCGCCGATCGACAGCGCCACCACCGACCAGGCCAGCGCGCCGAACATGGCGGCGGTCCACTGCACTTCGCGGGTCTCGAACAGGAACATGAACGGCACGCACGCGAGCGCGGCCGCGGCGAACTGGATCACCGAGCCCATGCGCAGGTCGAAGACCGGGCAGAAGTGCTTCTGGTAGACCGTGCCGACGGTGATGCTGAGCAAGGCCCCGCCGGCCAGTGCCAGGCTTGCCGGCGAGAGCCCGCTGGTGCCGAGCTTGTTGGCCACCACCAGCGCCACGCCGGCGATGCCCAGCAGCAGGCCCAGCCACTGTCGCGTCCTGATGCGCTCGCCCATGCGCGTGGCGATCAGCGCGGTCAGGATCGGCTGCATGCCGACCAGCAGCGCCGACACACCCGCCGACATGCCAAGCTTGATCGCGGTCCACACGCCGCCCAGATAGCCCGCCTGGAGCAGCAGCCCGGCCACGGCGATATGGCCGACCATGCGCCAGTCGGTACGCCGCATCGGGGCTGCCGACCCCGCTGGCGGATTCTGCAACTGTGGCAGCGGCACGCGCGCCAGCAGTACGAACGGCACCATCAGCACCAGCACGCCGGCAAAGCGCAGGAACAGGAAAGTCATCGGTTCGGCATAAGGCATGCCGTACTTGGCGACGATAAAGCCGGTGCTCCAGATCAGCACGAACAGCCACGGCATCGCCGCCACCCACAGCGTCGCGCGCGATCTGGTTGCCGTCACGCGTCCTTGTTCCGCCACGCCACTCATGACGCCACCGCCAGTTGCAGTTGCCGGGCGTGGCGGGCGTGATACTGCGCGGCCAGGCGCACGGTCTGCGCGTGCACGGCGACGGTATCCTCGATCTGATTGCCATAGCCGCCCGCCATCGCCACCGCAACCGGCAGCCGGCGCGCAAAGGCGGCATCGAACACCAGCCGGTCGCGTTGTGCCAGCCCCGCCATGGTCAGCTTGAGCCGCCCGAGGCGATCGCCTTCGTGCGGGTCGGCGCCCGCCAGGTAGATCAGCAGGTCGGGATGGAAGCGGCTGAACAGCGTGTCGAGCGCTGCCTGCAGCGCTTGTGCGTAAGTGTCGTCGTCGCAGCCGTCCGGCAGGCCGACGTCCAGGTCGCTGGCCTCCTTGCGGAACGGATAGTTCTTCTCGCCATGCAGCGACAGCGTGAACACCGACGGATCGCCCTGCAGGATCGACGCGGTGCCATTGCCCTGGTGCACGTCCAGGTCGACCACCGCCACGCGGCGCACGTCGCCATCGCGCTGCAGCACGCGCGCGGCGATGGCGGCATCGTTGAACACGCAGAAGCCGCCGCCCTTGTCGGCATAGGCGTGGTGGGTGCCGCCGGCCAGGTTCACCGCGATGCCTTCGCGCATCGCCGCCCGGCAGGCCGCGATAGTGGCGCCGGCCGAGCGCCGCGAGCGCTCCACCATCGCCTCGGACCACGGAAAGCCGATCTCGCGCTGGCGCGCCGCGTCGAGCGTGCCTGCCGAAGCCGCCTGCACATACTCGGGCGTATGGGCCAACAGCAGGGCGTCGTCGCCTGCGCGCGGCGCCTCCGTCAGGTGCAACCCGGGTATCTGGGCAGACACCATATCGCGTAGCATGCTGTACTTGCGCATCGGGAAGCGGTGCCCGGGTGGCAATGGCAGCACAAAGTGGTCGGCGTAGAAGGCAAGCATGGGTGTGGCCCGGGCGGTTCTGTTCACGTCTTGTTCGGTATCGCGGCGGCGGCCAGCCGTGCGGGCGAAGGCAATCCGCGATGGTAGCACCCCGGCCCTGCCCTCGCCGGCCGTGGCCTCCAATGGCGCCAGCGTCACACTGGAGGCCATATAAACAGGACTTTATTGTGCAATGCACCAAATTTACTTGACATTGAAAGAGGCATCTCTAGAATGGCAATTGTTGCGGCGCACCAAACCACCCGGATGCGTCCTGACCCACCCACACGCCTGGGCTGGCCGAAGCGGGATTGAACACCGTCACGGCCCTGACATCTAGGCGGCTTAATTTGCTTGACCTTGAAGTTCACCACTGGAGACCAGCAATGATCCTCACCCCGGAACAAGTCGCAGCAGCGCAAAAGGCCAACCTCGAAACGCTGTTTGGCCTGACCACCAAGGCGTTTGAAGGCGTCGAAAAGCTTGTCGAACTGAACCTGCAGGTCGTCAAGACCACGTTCGCCGAGAACGTTGACAACGCCAAGAAGGCCCTGTCGGCCAAGGACGCACAAGAACTGCTGGCCATCCAGGCCGCAGCCGTGCAGCCGGCCGCCGAAAAGACCCTGGCCTACACCCGTCACCTGTACGAAATCGCTTCGGAAACCCAGAGCGAATTCGCCAAGGTGGCCGAGGCCCAACTGGCCGAAGGCTCGAAGAACGTCCAGGCTCTGGTCGAAAACTTCGCCAAGAACGCCCCGGCCGGTTCGGAATCGACCGTGGCCATCGTGAAGTCGGCGATCTCCGCTGCCAACAACGCCTACGAGTCGGTGCAGAAGGCGACCAAGCAAGCGGTCGAAATCGCTGAAACCAACTTCCAGGCTGCGGCGTCGGCTGCCACCAAGGCTGCCCAGCAAGCCAGCGCCACGGCCCGTACGGCCACGGCTCCGGTGAAGAAGACCACTGCTGCCTGATAGCTGCAAGGGTTGAAGATGGACCGGCTCCGGCCGGTCCGTTGGCAAAGCGCATCGGGCTTGCGATCGAAAAAATGCCGGTGTGTTTTGCCAACGATGAAGGTGGTGTCCCGACCGAGTGAACTGGCGCTGCCTTGTCTGCCGATGTCTCCTCGGTACCGCGGTCTCCTTGTCCAAAGTATCGTTAAGCCCGACCTCTTCAGGTCGGGTATTTTTTTGGGTTCTGGTCGGATGGTGGGGGTGGATGTGCGTTTTGCCCTGCGGGATGCATCTGGTCGATGCTCGACCAGATGCATCCCGCATGCGCAAAAGGATACGCCACCATCCGGGCCCCTTCCCCTGCAAGGCCGCTTCCTGGTCGTACGAAAGTATTGGCGGTTAATTGCATAATTAGCCAAAAAGAAACCCACCATCGAGGTGGGCTTCCTGCAACCGTTCCGAGGCCTCAGCGCTTCCGCGGCGGCGGCACGTCAGTACACGTACCCTCGTAGATCTCCGCAGCCATGCCAATCGACTCGCCCAGCGTCGGGTGCGGGTGGATAGTCTTTCCAATATCCACCGCATCCGCACCCATCTCAACAGCCAGGCAGACTTCGCTGATCAGGTCGCCCGCATGTGGGCCGACAATACCGCCGCCGATCACGCGATGGGTTTCCTCATCGAAGATCAGCTTGGTAAAGCCTTCGTCCCGACCGTTGGCGATGGCGCGGCCCGAAGCGGCCCAGGGGAACACGCTCTTGCTGTACTTGATGCCCTGCGCCTTGCACTCGTCCTCGGTCAGGCCAGCCCAGGCCACTTCCGGATCGGTGAAGGCCACCGACGGGATCTGCTTGGCATCGAAGTAGGCCTTCTCGCCATGTGCCGCCTCGGCGGCCACGTGAGCTTCATGCACCGCCTTGTGCGCCAGCATCGGCTGGCCGACGATATCGCCGATCGCGAAGATATGCGGCACGTTGGTGCGCATCTGCTTGTCGACGTTGATAAAGCCACGGTCGGTCACGGCCACGCCGGCCTTCTCGGCACTGATGCGCTTGCCGTTGGGCGCGCGGCCTACCGACACCAGCACCAGGTCATATCGCACTGGCTCAGCCGGGGCCTGCTCGCCTTCGAACCTGACGTAGATGCCATCCGGCTTGGCTTCCACGCCGACCGTCTTGGTCTTCAGCATGACCTTGCCGAAACGGTCCTTGTTCTTCTTTTCCCAGACCTTGACCAGGTCGCGGTCGGCGCCGGTCATCAGGCCGTCGAGCATTTCCACGACATCGATTTCGGCACCGAGCGTGCTGTACACCGTGGCCATTTCCAGGCCGATAATGCCGCCGCCGATGACCAGCATCTTGTTGGGCACCTCGGGCAGGTCCAGCGCGCCGGTCGAGTCGACGATGCGCGGGTCTTCCGGGATGAAGGGCAGCTTCACCGCCTGGCTGCCGGCGGCGATGATGGCCTTCTCGAAGCGGATCACGGTCTTCTTGCCGGTGCTGCGCTTACCCTCGCCCTCGGTCAGCTCGACCTCGAGGTGATGCGGATCGAGGAAATTGCCGATGCCGCGCACCACCTGCACCTTGCGTGCCTTGGCCATGCCCGCCAGGCCGCCGGTCAGCTTGCCGACCACCTGGTTCTTGTAATGGCGCAGGCCGTCCAGGTCGATCTTGGCTTCGCCGAACAGGATGCCGTGGGCGGCCAGCGCCTTGGCTTCATCGATCACCGCGGCGTTGTGCAGCAGTGCCTTGGACGGGATGCAGCCGACGTTCAGGCAGACGCCGCCGAGCGTGCTGTAGCGCTCCACCAGCACGGTATTCATGCCCAGGTCAGCGGCGCGGAAGGCGGCCGAGTAGCCACCGGGGCCGGCGCCCAGCACCAGCATTTCGCACTGGATATCAGCGCCGCCGCTGTGGGTGGCTGCCGCGGGTGCGGGGGCCGGTGCTGCGGCAGCCGGTGCGGGCGCTGCGGCCGGAGCCGGCGCTTGTGCAGGTGCAGGGGCGGCCGCGGCCTGCTGGGCCTCGACGGTGCAGATCACCGCGCCCTGGCCGACCTTGTCGCCCACCTTGACCTTGACCTCCACCACCTTGCCGGTGGCCGACGACGGTACATCCATGCTCGCCTTGTCGGACTCCAGCACGATCAGGGACTGCTCCATCTCGACCGTATCGCCGGCCTTGACCAGTACCTCGATCACTTCCACCGCGTCGAAATCGCCGATATCCGGCACCTTGACTTCGATCACACTCATGCTTTGCTCCTCAATGCGCGCCCGCCTTGTGGCTTAGGGCGCGCCGTCGTTGTTGGTTGCCGGGTTGTCGTCTGACTCGTGGTCCGCTGCCGCGTGGTCTTCCGCCGCCTCGTCTTCCGGCGCCGTCTCTGCCGCATCCTCGGCTACAACTGCCGTGGTGCCACGCTCGTGCAGCCGCACGGTGTGGACCTCGATCGGCCCGGCCGAACTCTTGTCGAATTCCACGCCCGCATCGACGCCGATGCGCGCGATTTCGCCCGCATCCAGGTCAGGCCGGTCATACACCGCATGCATCGCGCCCAGCGCGTAGTTGCGGCCCGAGCCGATGCCCCAGAAGCGGTCGAACGAAAACACCTCGCGGTACGAGTAGACGCCGAAGATGCCCGCCGGATTGGCGATCAGGCAGACGATCTGCGACGACTCGTAGGGATCGTCTTCGTCTTCCTTGGTGTTGACGAAGTAATCCGACTTCAGCTTCTCGTGCACCTTCAGGAAGGTACGGAACACATCGTCGCGCGAGCCCAGCCGGCACTCCTCGCCCAGGCCCGCCAGCAGCGTGCGCATGACCGGGAAGTGCGCGGTGGTCCCGGCCAGCGCGATAAAGCCATCGCCCACCGGGAACACCTTCTGGTTGCGCTCGTAGGCCCGCGACAGGCGCGTATCGCCGAAGGTGACCAGCGCGTCCGCCGCGATCGCCACCTCGGCGCCCTTCCTTACGACAACACAAGTAGTCATGGCTCGCTCCTATGATTCAACGCAGGCGCCGGCCTTTTCGCGCACCGGCAAAGCCGGTGTGCGTTGCGGCTGCTTCAAAATGAAGCGAAGCGGTTCTGGCTAGGCGCGCGGCCGCAGACAGTACAACTGGTACGGCAAGGCCGCGCAACGACGCCAGAATCATTTTTAAGCAGCCGCCTTACAGCAGGATGCGGCGGAAGTCGGCCAGCAGTTGCGCGAAGTACGTGTTGAAGCGCGCCGCCTCGGCACCGTCGATGACGCGGTGGTCCCACGACAGCGACAGCGGCAGCGTCAGGCGCGGCGCAAACTGCTTGCCGTCCCACACCGGCTTCTGGAACGACTTGCACACGCCCATGATGGCCACTTCCGGCGCGTTGATGATCGGCGTGAAATACGTGCCGCCGATGCCGCCCAGCGACGAGATCGAGAAGCAGCCGCCCTGCATCTGGTCGGGCTTGAGCTTGCCGTCGCGCGCCAGCTTGGCCAGCTCGCCCATTTCCTGGCTGATCTCGAACACGCCCTTCTTGTCGGCGTCCTTGATCACCGGCACGACCAGGCCGTTCGGGGTGTCGGCGGCGAAGCCGATGTTGAAGTACTTCTTCAGCACCAGGTTGTCGCCGTCGAGGGACGCGTTGAAGTTCGGGAACTTCTTCAGCGCCGCGACCGTTGCCTTGATCATGAATGCCAGCATCGTCACCTTGATGCCGGCCTTCTCGTTTTCCTTGTTCAGCTGGACGCGGAAGGCTTCCAGGTCGGTGATATCCGCTTCGTCATGGTTGGTGACGTGCGGGATCATGACCCAGTTGCGGTGCAGGTTGGCACCCGAGATCTTCTTGATGCGCGACAGCGCCTTGCTTTCCACCTCGCCAAAGCGGGTGAAATCGACCTTCGGCCACGGCAGCAGGCCAAGCTCGCCACCACCGCCGCCAGCGGCGGCAGCCTGGGCCGGCGCGGCGGCCTGGCCGCTCATCACGCCCTTGACGTACTGCTGCACGTCTTCCTGGGTGATGCGGCCCTTGGGTCCGCTGCCCGGCACGCGCGACACGTCGACGCCCAGTTCGCGCGCGAACTTGCGCACCGAGGGGCTGGCGTGGGCGGCCTTGCCGGTTACGCCAGCCGGGGCCGGCGCGGCGGCCGGGGCTGCGGCAGGCGCCGGAGCGGCTGCTGCGGCGGCCGGAGCCGGTGCGGGGGCCGCGGCGGCAGGCGCCGGTGCAGCGGCGGCAGCAGCCGGAGCGCCAGCCGCGGCAGCGCCTTCCAGGATCAGCAGCAGCGTGCCTTCCGACACGTTGTCGCCCACCTTGACCTTGACTTCCTTGACCACGCCGCCCTGCGGCGAGGGCACGTCCATGGTGGCCTTGTCGGATTCCAGCGTCACCACCGCGTCTTCGGCGTTGATGGTGTCGCCCGGCTTGACGTGGACTTCGATCACCGGCACGGCGTCGTAGTCGCCGATATCCGGCACCTTCACTTCGATGGTGCCGCCACCGCCGGCGGGCGCTGCGGCCGGAGCGGCAGCGGGAGCCGGTGCGGGGGCTGCTGCAGCAGGCGCCGGAGCCGGTGCTGCTGCGGCCGGGGCCGGGGCCGGAGCGGGAGCCGCTGCGGCGCCCTGCCCGGCCGGCTGCAGCATCACCAGCACCGAGCCTTCGGATACGTTGTCGCCCACCTTGATGCGGACATCCTTGACCACGCCAGCCTGCGGCGAGGGCACGTCCATGGTGGCCTTGTCCGACTCCAGCGTCACCAGCGCGTCTTCCGCGTCGATGCTGTCGCCGGGTTTCACATGCACTTCAATGACGGGAACGGCGTCATAGTCGCCGATATCCGGCACCTTGATTTCAATCGCTTGACTCATTCAGTGTCTCCTGGGCAGGCCGGCGCGCGCGACGTCCGCAAGCGGCGAGATTACCTTCGCCGCCCGCTTCTGTCACGCCGCCGTGCCGCAAGGCGCCTCCGGCACGGGGCCGGGGCGCCCGCGGCACGGCGTCGCCGTACTGCGGGGGTTGGTGCAGGCTGCCGGATCAGACCGACATCGGGTTAGGCTTGCTCGGGTCGAGGTTGTACTTCTTGATGGCCTCGGCCACCTTGTCGCGGCCGATCGCGCCTTCGTCGGCCAGCGCCTTGAGCGCGGCCAGCGTGACCCAGTGACGATCCACTTCAAAGAAGTGGCGCAGCTTCTCGCGGGTGTCCGAGCGGCCGAAGCCGTCGGTGCCCAGCACCACGTAGCGGCGCGGCACGAACGGGCGGATCTGTTCGGCGAAGGCGCGCACGTAGTCGGTCGAGGCAATCACCGGACCGCGGGCCGACTTCAGCTGCTGCGCAACGAACGACTCGCGCGGGGTCTCGGTCGGGTGCAGCAGGTTGTAGCGCTCGGCGGCCTGGCCTTCGCGGGCCAGCTCGGTGAAGCTCGGGCAGCCCCACAGGTCCGACTCGACGCCCCAGTCCTTCTTCAGCAGTTCGGCGGCGGCGATCACCTCGCGGAAGATCGTGCCCGAGCCCAGCAGCTGCACGCGCGGCGCGTTGCTGTTCTCGACGCCCTTGCGGAACTGGTACATGCCCTTGACGATGTCCTGCTCTACGCCAGCCGGCATTTCCGGATGCTCGTAGTTCTCGTTCATCACCGTCAGGTAGTAGTAGATGTCTTCCTGCTCGGCGTACATGCGGCGCAGGCCGTCCTGCATGATCACCGCCAGTTCGAACTGGAAGGTCGGGTCGTACGAGATGCAGTTCGGGATCGCGGCGTGGAACACGTGCGAGTGGCCGTCTTCGTGCTGCAGGCCTTCGCCGTTCAGCGTGGTGCGGCCGGCAGTGCCACCCAGCAGGAAGCCGCGCGAGCGCATGTCGGCAGCGGCCCAGCACAGGTCGCCGATACGCTGGATGCCGAACATCGAGTAGTAGATGTAGAACGGGATCATCTGCACGCCGTGCGTCGAGTACGACGTGGCGGCGGCGATCCAGTCGCACATGGCGCCGGCTTCGTTGATGCCTTCCTGCAGCACCTGGCCAGTCTGCGATTCCTTGTAGAACATCAGCTGGTCATGGTCTTCCGGCACGTACTTCTGGCCTTCCTGGTTCCAGATGCCGACCTGGCGGAACAGGCCTTCCATGCCGAAGGTGCGCGACTCGTCCGGCACGATGGGCACCACGTGCTTGCCGATCTGCTTGTCTTTCAGCAGCGTGTTCAGGATACGGACGAAGGCCATGGTGGTGGACACTTCGCGGCCTTCGCCGGTGGCCTTCAGCAGCGCCTCGAACGCGGACAGCTGCGGGATCTGCAGGGCTTCGGCCTTCTGGCGGCGGGCCGGCAGGTAGCCGCCCAGGTTCATGCGCGCCTGGCGCATGTATTCCAGTTCCTTCGAGCCTTCCTCGAAGGTGATGTACGGCACTTCCTCGAGCTTGTCGTCGGGCACCGGGATGGTGAACTGATCGCGGAACTTGCGGATCGCGTCCACCGGCATCTTCTTCTGCTGGTGGGCCACGTTCATGGCCTGGCCGGCGTCGCCCATGCCATAGCCCTTGATGGTCTTGGCCAGGATCAGCGTGGGCTGGCCCTTGTGCTCGCTGGCGGCCTTGTAGGCGGCGTAGATCTTGTGCGGGTCATGGCCGCCGCGGTTCAGGCGCCAGATGTCCTCGTCGGACCAGTCGGCCACCATCGCCTTCAGTTCAGGCGTGTTGAAGAAGTGCTCGCGCACGTAGGCGCCGTCCTTGGCCTTCATGGTCTGGTACTCGCCGTCCACGCATTCCATCATGCGCTTCATCAGCAAGCCCTTGGTGTCGCGCGCCAGAAGCGAGTCCCAGCGGCTGCCCCACACCACCTTGATCACGTTCCAGCCCGAGCCGCGGAATTCCGACTCCAGCTCCTGGATGATCTTGCCGTTGCCGCGCACCGGGCCATCCAGGCGCTGCAGGTTGCAGTTGATGACGAAAACCAGGTTGTCGAGCTTCTCGCGGCCGGCCATGCCGATCGCGCCCAGCGATTCCGGTTCGTCGGTCTCGCCGTCGCCCAGGAAGGCCCAGACCTTGCGGCCTTCGGTGTTCACCAGGCCGCGGCTGTTCAGGTACTTCATGAAGCGCGCCTGGTAGATCGCCATGATCGGGCCCAGGCCCATCGACACGGTCGGGAACTGCCAGAAGTCCGGCATCAGCCACGGGTGCGGGTACGACGAGATGCCCTGGCCGTCCACTTCCTGGCGGAAATTGTCGAGCTGGTCCTGCGTCAGGCGGCCCAGCAGGAAGGCGCGCGAATACACGCCCGGAGCCGAGTGGCCCTGCACGAAGACCAGGTCGCCACCGCTCTGTTCCGACGGGGCGCGCCAGAAGTGGTTGTAGCCCACGTCATACAGCGTCGCCGCCGAGGCGAACGACGAAATGTGGCCGCCGACGTTGGTGTGCTTGTTGGCGCGCAGCACCATCGCCATGGCGTTCCAGCGGGTGTACGAGCGAATGCGGTGCTCGATGTCCTGGTCGCCGGGGATGCGGGCCTGCTGCTCGACCGGGATCGTGTTGATGTACTGCGTCTCGGCGTGGAACGGCTGGGTCACGCCGTTCACGCGCGCGTATTCGATCTGCTTGTCGATCAGGAACGCGGCACGCGCCGGGCCTTCGGCGGCAAGGACGCCCTGCAGGGCGTCGAGCCACTCATGGGTTTCCTGGGGATCGGCGTCGTTGGCGCTGGACGCGCCGAGAATCTGCTCTGGTACGGCGGACATGACTGTCTCCTGGGTGAATTCGTGCTTCCGCGCCCGCGCTTTTGGCCTCGGGCAGGGCTCTACGGTGACTCGCACTGACTTGCGGGATCCGGCACCGGTACACCTTGCATTGGAGCCGCCGCCGGGGAACCTGTTCCTGTTCCTCCGCGCGGCAGGCGCATGGCTACCGCCCGCATTCTTGGGTCGAACCGATTCTATGGAAGGCCAAAGTGCAACACAAGTGAAATTTTCAAATTGCGATATCGTTTTTTATAATGTGAAATAATGCCGCAGCGCACCAAGAATCACGCCCCGACCGGCCAGCCGCCTGCGCTAAGCCTGCCTGTGCGGGCAGCCGCCGCAAAGAATTCATTGGCGCTTTCCCCAAGCGACGCACCGCAATAATCTCGGTACACTGGTCGGTCAGCCGTCAATCCCTCCCATGCCGTTCCTCGACCGAATCCTTTCCCGCCTGCGTGCAGCCATGCTCCCTCCCGATGCGTCGGGCACAGCCAAGGCCGCCAGTGGCGATCCCGGACACGCCCCTTCGCCGGCGGCCGGACTGGGTCCGATCGAGGTGCTGGGTCCCGACGACGGCGCGCCTGTGGCGGCGCCGCGCGGCCTGTGGTGGCTGCGCTGGCGCAACCTGGTGGCCACCAGCTGGTTCATGTTCATCCCGCTGGTCGCGATCGTGCTGTTCACGGTGGCGATGGGCGTGATCCTGTGGTCGCTGCACGAAACCGAGCGCCAGCAGCAGCGCGACGCGCTGTACCGCGACGCCGCCTGGGCACAGCAGCGCGTACGGCTGTCCCTGCTGAGCAACCAGGACCAGCTCGCCTCGCTGGCGCGCGACATCGCCGCCGCCCAGCTTGAGCAAGGCGCGTACCGCACCGCCGCGCAGGAAATTCTGCGCGAGAACCCCGAGATCGTCTTTATCAACTGGCTCGACGCCACCAAGCGCGGCCGCTGGTCGCTGCCGTCGACGTCCGAATTCGCGGTACGCCTGCGCGAGAACCAGGACCAGCCGCTCGAGCCGGAAGTGCTCGACACCTTCGATGCCGCGCGCGAGACCCAGCGCGTGGTCTACTCGCGCCCGCTGGTCAACGACCGCGGCGACAGCTTCATGCTGATGCAAGTGCCGATCGTGCGCGACAACGAGTTCCTCGGCACGCTCGGCGCGCTCTACTCGATCAACGGCATCCTGACGCACCTGCTGCCGCCGGAGCTGACCGAGCGTTACCGCTTCTCGCTGATCGACAAGAACAATCAGACCCGCGCCAGCACCTCGCTGCGGCCGGTGCCGGGCAATGCACTGTCCTACGAAGTGCTGCTCGACCCGCCGGGCCACTCGCTGTCGCTGCGCGCCGACGCCTACCCGCCGCCGTCCAACCTGCCCAACAACATGCTGCTGTGGCTGGTGGTGGGCCTGTCCTGCTTCCTGCTGTGGAGCCTGTGGAGCATGTGGCGCCATACCAGCCGCCGCTCCGAGGCGCAGCGCGCGCTGCTGGCCGAGACTTCGTTCCGGCGCGCGATGGAAAACTCGATGCTGATCGGCCTGCGCGCGCTCGACCTGAACGGCCGCATCACCTACGTCAACCCGGCCTTCTGCCGCATGACCGGCTGGCAGGAGAACGACCTGGTCGGGCGCCTGCCGCCCTTCCCCTACTGGCCGCCCAATGACCAGCAGGAGATGCAGAAGCAGATCGACCTGACGCTGCAGGGCAAGTCGCCCGCGGGCGGCTATGAGATGCGCGTGATGCGCCGCGACGGCAGCAGCTTCTATGCGCGCATGTACGTGTCGCCGCTGGTGGACAGCCGCGGCCGCCATACCGGCTGGATGAGCTCGATGACGGACATCACCGAGCCCAAGCGCGCCCGCGAGGAACTGGCCGCGGCGCACGACCGCTTCACCACGGTGCTGGAGAGCCTGGACGCAGCCGTCTCCGTGCTGGCCACCGACAAGGCCGAACTGCTGTTCGCCAACCGCTACTACCGGCAGCTGTTCGGCTGGGAGGCCGAGGGCCACGTCAAGCTGGCGGGCGACGAGCTCGACAAGGACCAGGTCTCGAGCGACAACACCGACTACGTCGACGCGTACGCCGGCCTGCCCGCTTCCGAGCTGATGCCGTACGCGTCGGACGCGCGCGAGGTGTTCGTGCCCGACATGCAGAAGTGGTTCGAAGTGCGCCGCCGCTATATCCAGTGGGTCGACGGACACCTGGCGCAGATGCAGATCGCCACCGACATCACGGTGCGCAAGGCCGCCGAGGAAATGGCGCGCCAGCATGAAGAGCGGCTGCAGTTCACCAGCCGCCTGACCACCATGGGCGAGATGGCCTCGTCGCTGGCGCACGAGCTGAACCAGCCGCTGGCGGCGATCAACAACTACTGCATGGGTGCGGTGGCGCGGCTGCATTCGGGCCGCAGCACCGCCGAGGATCTGATCCCGGTGCTGGAAAAGACTTCGGCGCAGGCGGTGCGCGCCGGCACCATCATCAGCCGCATCCGCGGCTTCGTGAAGCGCAGCCAGCCACAGCGGCGCGAGGCCTCGCTGCATGACATCGTCGCCGACGCCGTGGGCCTGGCCGACCTGGAGGCCACGCGCCGCCGCGTCACCATCCTGACCCGCCTGCCGGCGCCGCCGATGACGATCTATGTCGATCCGGTGCTGATCGAGCAGGTGCTGGTGAACCTGCTCAAGAACGCCGTGGAAGCCATGGCGGGCCTGCCGGCGCTGCGTGCCGGCGGCGTGGTGCGGCTGCACGCGCGGATGGAGCCGGGCGAGATCGGCGACAACGTCCATATCGACGTGATCGACCAGGGCCCGGGCGTGGACGAGGCCACCAAGGAACGGCTGTTCGAACCCTTCTTCAGCACCAAGTCCGACGGCATGGGCATGGGGCTGAACATCTGCCGCTCGATCATCGAGTCGCACCAGGGCCGCCTGTGGGTGGAGAACAATATCGACGGCATCGGATGTACATTTAAGATCATGCTGCCGCTGCAGCCGGTCATGGCCGAGCACTGACAGAAGCAAGCGCCCCGCCCCGCAAATCCCTGCCCGCCAGATTCCGGAGAAGCCGGCCACGCCATTCCCCCACGTCCGTGGGGGGCCTGTCTCGCCACAGAGGGCCATGGCCGGTTACACTTCGCAGCAATGAATTGTTGTCCCGAGGAGACTACATGACCGCAACGCCTAACCCCACGCCCCACCGCGGCGAGACCGTGTTCATCGTCGACGACGATGAAGCCATGCGCGACTCGCTGACCTGGCTGCTGGAGGGCAATGGCTACCAGGTGCGCAGCTTCACCAGCGCCGAGCAGTTCCTCGCCGCCTACGACGCCAGCCAGGTGTCGTGCCTGATCCTCGACGTGCGCATGCCCGGCATGAGCGGCCCCGAGCTGCAGGAGCGCATGCTGGCCGAGCAGATCGACATCCCCATCGTCTTTATCACCGGCCACGGCGACGTGCCGATGGCGGTATCGACGATGAAGCGCGGCGCGATCGACTTTATCGAGAAGCCGTTCGATGAGTCCGAGCTGCGCGCGCTGGTCGAGCGCATGCTGCAGAAGGCCCGCACCGACCATTCCGCCGCGCGCGAGCAGCGCGCCGCCAAGGACCTGCTGGGCAAGCTGACCACGCGCGAGCAGCAGGTGCTGGAGCGCATCGTGGCCGGGCGCCTGAACAAGCAGATCGCCGACGACCTGGGCATTTCCATCAAGACGGTGGAGGCACACCGCGCCAATATCATGGAAAAGCTCAACGTCAACACGGTCGCCGACCTGCTGCGCCTGGCGCTGTCGCGCAACAGCTGATCGGCCGGGGCCCGCCCGGTGCCGGGATTCCCGCACCAGTCCGCCGGTACAGCTGCCGCCGTGCCGGCTGCCCTAGCCGCGCCTCCTCCCGCCGCCCGGCGCCCTGCTCCTCTTAGTCCTTCAGGTATTCCTCGTCCCGGAACGTGACGACCCATTGTGGCCGGTAGACCACAAAGATCGCCACCAGCATGCCGGTCAGGAAGGCCTCGCCAAAAGCCAGGATCACCGCTGCCGTCAGCGTGTCCGCGACGCTCAGCGGCAAGCCCGGCGCCATCAGGTGGCGCCAGCCGGCCTCTGCCGCGCTGGCACCCAGCGCCGCCAGCCCGGCCGTGAAATAGCCGTGCCCGAGGATAAAGACGAACGGATGCCGGGGCAGCAGGCGCCGCATCAGCGCCTGCAGCATGGCCGAGATCAGCGCCGGCAGCAGCGCCAGCCAGACGTAGCGCACCCACAGCGAGGGCCAGTCGAACTGGCCCCAGCCGTGGCCGGCCAGGTACTCCAGCCCGAACAGCGACACCAGGTCCACCACGAACAGCGACAGCAGCGCCAATGGCAGGCCGAACAACGTCACCATCAGCGTGGCACCGAGCAACTGGATCACCAGCCCGCCGACCAGCGTGGCGCGCACCATCCACAGCAGCGCCACCGGCAGCATCGCGCCCAGCCAGGCGTTCTGCAGCGCATTGCGCCGCAGCAGCTGCCAGGGCCGGCGCGTCAGCGCCCACGCCAGCCCGGCCAGGGACACAAAGACCAGCAAGGGATCGGACAGCAGGGACGGGAGCGCGGTGTGCATGCGACCGATGCTACCAGTCCACCCCCGGCGCGGCCCTGCATCTGGTCAAGCTGCGTGCGACAGCCCCCACGCACCCTTTATAATCCGCCTTTAGCCTTTCAGCCCGCGCAGCGCGCGGGCACACCTCTCTCAGGTCACAAATCCGCAATTCCTCCATGCCTGCCCAACTGATCGACGGCAACGCCCTTGCCAAACAAATCCGCTCCGAAGCCGCCCAGCGCGCCGCCCGCCTGACCGAACGCGGCCACCAGCCCGGCCTGGCCGTGGTCCTGGTGGGCGAGGACCCGGCCAGCCAGGTCTACGTGCGCAACAAGGTCAAGGCCTGCGAGGACAACGGCTTCTATTCGTCGCTGGACCGATACCCGGCCGACCTGTC
Organism: Ralstonia pickettii; assembly: GCA_050987995.1. GTDB lineage: Bacteria > Pseudomonadota > Gammaproteobacteria > Burkholderiales > Burkholderiaceae > Cupriavidus > Cupriavidus pickettii_B. The sequence goes on along the minus strand of CP158803.1, from coordinate 1,454,279 downwards.
CGAGGCCGACCTGCTGGCCCGCATCGACGCACTCAACGGCGACCCGAAGATCCACGGCATCCTGGTGCAGCTGCCGCTGCCCAAGCACATCGACAGCCACAAGGTGCTGGAAGCGATCGCCCCGGAAAAGGACGTCGACGGCTTCCACGTCGCCAACGCCGGCGCGCTGATGACCGGCGCCCCGCTGTTCCGCCCGTGCACCCCCTACGGTTGCATGAAGATGCTGGAGTCGATCCAGTTCCCGCTGCGCGGCGCCCGCGCCGTGGTGGTCGGCGCCTCCAACATCGTCGGCAAGCCGATGGCAATGCTGCTGCTGCAGGCCGGCGCCACCGTCACCATCTGCAACAGCAAGACGCGCGATATCGGCGCCCACACCCGCGAAGCTGATGTAGTGGTCGCCGCGGTCGGCAGGCGCAACCTGATCACCGCCGATATGGTCAAACCCGGCGCGGTGGTAATCGACGTGGGCATGAACCGCGACGACAACGGCAAGCTGTGCGGCGATGTCGACTTTGGCGGCGTCAGCGAGGTGGCCGGATACATCACGCCGGTGCCGGGCGGTGTCGGCCCGATGACCATCACCATGCTGCTGGTCAACACGCTGGAAGCCGCGGAGCGCGCGGCGGGCTAAGATTGCTCCGGCGTACGATACGCCACCCGGGGCACTGGAAATCCAGGCGCCCCGGCCCAATCTCCGGGACATTGCCACTCAAGCAGTGCCCCATCGAGGCCAGCCAACCGAGAACACGCCATGGACCAAGCTGCCAACGCTACCAATCCGGCCACCAACCCGCTGCTGGACTTTTCCGACCTGCCCCGCTTTGCCGAGATCCGGCCCGAGCACATCAGCCCGGCGCTGGACGTGCTGCTCGAGCGCGCGCAGCAGGCCGTCGCCCGCGCCGAGGATCCCACCACGCCCGCCGACTGGGCCAACGCCGTGCAGGCGCTGGAGACGGCCACCGAGCCGCTGGGTCGCGCCTGGGGCGTGGTCAGCCACCTGAGCGCCGTGGCCGATACGCCCGAGCTGCGCAAGGCGCACGCCGAGAACCTGCCGCGCATGACCGAGTTCTGGTCCTCGCTCGGCCAGAGTCTGGCGCTGTACGACAAGTACAAGGCGCTGGCCGCCAGCCCCGAATTCGCCGGCATGAGCGCGGCGCGCCACCAGCTGATCGAGAACGAGCTGCGCGGCTTCCGCCTGGGCGGCGCCGAGTTGCCCGAGGACCAGAAGCCGCGCTTCGCCGAGATCCAGGAGCAGCAGGCGCAGCTGTCCAAGTCCTTCTCCGACCACGTGCTGGACGCCACCAACGCCTACGCGCTCTACGTCGAGGATGAAGCGCGCCTGGCCGGCCTGCCCGACGACGCCAAGGAAGCCGCCCGCCTCGCCGCCGAGAAGGAAGGCAAGGCCGGCTGGAAGTTCACGCTGCACTTTCCGTCCTACTTCCCGGTGCTGCAGTATGCGGATGACCGCGCGCTGCGCCAGACCCTGTACGAGGCCAACGTCACGCGCGGCTCGGAACTCGCCCCGCAGTACGGCCAGGGCCAGGCCGACTGGGACAACACCGCCAATATGCGCGACCAGCTCGCGCTGCGCCGCGAAGAGGCGCAGATGCTCGGCTACCAGTGCTACGGCGAAGTCTCGCTGGTGCCGAAGATGGCCGAGTCTCCCGCCGAGGTGCTGAAGTTCCTCGACGAACTCGCGGTCAAGGCGCGTCCCTACGCCGAGAAGGACTGGGCCGAGCTGAAGGCCTTCGCCGCCGCCGAACTCGGACTGACCGGGCTCGAGCCGTGGGACGTGGCCTATGCCTCGGAAAAGCTGCGCCAGCAGCGCTATGCGTTCTCCGAGCACGAGGTCAAGCAGTACTTCCCGGAACCTAAGGTACTTGAGGGCCTGTTCGGCGTGGTGCAGAAGCTGTTCTCGGTGCGCATCGAGCCCGAGCAGGCGCAGACCTGGCACAAGGACGTGCGCTTCTTCCGCGTGACCACCGCCAGCGGCACGCTGCTGGCCCAGTTCTATATCGACCTGTATGCGCGCGAAGGCAAGCGCGGCGGCGCCTGGATGGACGATGCGCGCGGCCGCAAGGTGCTGGAGCAAGGCGGCGTGCAGACCCCGGTGGCCTACCTGACCTGCAACTTCTCCGCGCCGGTGGGCAACAAGCCCGCGCTGTTCACGCACGACGAAGTGATCACGCTGTTCCATGAGTTCGGCCACGGCCTGCACCACATGCTGACGCAGGTGGGCGAGCTTGGCGTGTCGGGCATCAACGGCGTGGAATGGGATGCGGTGGAACTGCCGTCGCAGTTCATGGAGAACTTCTGCTGGGAATATGAAGTGCTGGCCGGCATGACGCAGCACGTCGAGACCGGCGAGCCGCTGCCGCGCGCGCTGTTCGACCGTATGCTGGCCGCCAAGAACTTCCAGAACGGCATGATGACGCTGCGCCAGATCGTGTTCTCGTCGTTCGACATGCACCTGCATACGGACTTCGACCCGGCCAGCGAGGCCTCGGTGCTGGAGCTGTCGCGCCAGATCAATGACCGCGTGCACGTGGTGCCGCAGCATCCGCTGTCGCGCTGGCCGAACACCTTCAGCCATATCTTCGCCGGCGGCTACGCGGCGGGCTACTACAGCTACAAGTGGGCCGAGGTGCTGTCGGCCGACGTGTACGCGGCCTTCGAGGAAGCGGCGCAACTGTCGGGCAGCGTGCTCGACAGCGAGACCGGCGCGCGCTACCAGCGCGAGATCCTGTCGGTGGGCGGCAGCCGCCCGGCAATGGAGTCCTTCGTCGCCTTCCGCGGCCGCGCGCCGCAGATCGACGCGCTGCTGCGCCACGGCGGGATGGCGGCATGAGCGCGCTGGCCCTGCCGACCAATGGTCCGCTGCGCATTGCGAGTTGGAACGTCAACTCGCTGAAGGTGCGCCTGCCGCAGGTCCTGCAATGGCTGGCCGAGCAGGACCAGGCCGGCGCGCCGATCGACGCGCTGTGCCTGCAGGAACTGAAGCTGCCGGACGACAAGTACCCACTCGCCGAGCTGGAAAACGCGGGCTTCCACAGCATCTATACCGGGCAGAAGACGTACAACGGCGTGGCCATCCTCGCCCGCGATGCCTCCATGCCCGGCCCGGCCGACGTGGTGCGCAACATCCCCGGCTTCGAGGATGCGCAGCAGCGCGTGATCGCCGCCACCTACGGCGACCTGCGCCTGGTCTGCGCCTATTTCCCCAACGGGCAGTCGCCCGAGTCGGAGAAGTTCACCTACAAGCTGAAGTGGCTGGAAGCGATGACGGCGTGGCTGCGCGAGGAAATGGTGCGCTATCCGCGCCTGGCGCTGCTGGGCGACTTCAACATCGCGCCCGAAGACCGCGACGTGCACGACCCGGCCAAGTGGGAAGGCCAGAACCTGGTCTCGCCGCCGGAGCGCGCCGCCTTTGCCGCGCTGGTGGAGCTGGGACTGGGCGATGCCTTCCGCAAGTTCGAGCAGCCGGAGAAGGCGTTCTCGTGGTGGGATTACCGCATGCTCGCGTTCCGGCGCAATGCCGGGCTGCGCATCGACCATATCCTGCTGTCGCCGGCGCTGACCGAGCATTGCACGGCGTGCGTGATCGACCGCGTGCCGCGCACCTGGGACCAGCCGTCGGACCACACGCCGGTGGTTGCCACGCTGCACTGCGGCTGATCACCGCGTACGGTACGCACCTGTCCCACCGCCGCGCCGCGCGCGCCGATTCACGCAAGTCCGGGCAAGCCCGGCTCGCCGTGCGGCGCGGTGCCCGTTACACTGCGGGCACCCGCCATATCCGCCAGGCCATGTTCCGCCACCGCAATCTTCCCCACCTGCTGCTGCAAGCGCGCGAGACATTGCTGGCCGGCTTCCGCCCGATCCTGCGCCAGTTCGGCATCACCGAGCAGCAATGGCGGCTGATGCGCACGCTCAACGAGCGCGGCCCGATGGAGCCCAACCAGCTCGCCGAGGCCTGCCTGATCCTGAGCCCCAGCCTGACGCGCATGCTGGGCAGCATGGAAGACGCGGGGCTGGTGGCTCGCACGCGCTCGGCCACCGACCAGCGCCGCCAGCTGGTCACGCTGACGCCGGCGGCGCGCACCGTGATCGCAGAGATGGAGCCGCTGATCGACGCGCGCTACCAGGAGCTCGCCCGGCAGCTCGGCCCCGAACGGCTGGCCGATGTCTACCGTGCGCTCGACGCCATGCTGGCCGGATTGGCGCCCCAGTCCAGCCTGCCCGAATCCGTTGCCTCGCCGCCGCCTGATCCTGGCGACAGCGAACGCTGAGCCAGTTCCTTCCGCCCCATGCCCGCGTCCCACCACCCCGCCTCCCTGCTGACCCGCCTGTTCCCATGGAGCCGGCGCGTGGACCACACCACGCTGCGCGCCGACCTGGTCGCCGGCCTGCTCGGCGCCGTGCTGGTGCTGCCGCAGGGCGTAGCCTTCGCCACGCTGGCCGGCCTGCCGCCACAGTACGGCATCTACAGCGCGGTGGTCCCCTGCATCGTGGCGGCGCTGTCCGGCTCGAGCTGGCACGTGATGTCGGGACCGACCAATGCCAATTCGCTGGCACTGTTTGCGATGTTGAGCCCGCTGGCGTTCGCCGGCAGCCCGGCCTATATCGGGCTGGCGCTGGCGGTCACCATCGTGGTGGGCGTGATGCAGCTGGCGCTGGGCACGCTGCGGCTTGGGTCGCTGGCCAACTTTATCTCGCCGTCGGTGCTGCTCGGCTTCACTTGCGGCGCCGCGACGCTGATCGGCCTGTATGCGCTCAAGGACCTGTTCGGACTGGAGGTGCCGACCGGCACCAGCGCGTTCGGCGTGCTGCGCCACTTGGCGGAGAACGTCGACAGCATCAACTGGGCTGCCGCCTCCGTGGGTGCCGTGACGCTGGTCGTCACGCTGGTGTGCAAGCGGCTGTGGCGCAAGCTGCCGTTCATGCTGCTGGGATTGCTGGCCGGCTATGGCGTAGCGCTGCTGCTGAACCAGGCGGGCGCGGGCGGCCAGCACGTCAACGTGGTCGGGCCGATCCCGTCGGCGCTGCCGCACTTCAACGTGCCCGATGTGGACTGGCGCAAGCTGCCCGATCTGCTGGGCATCGCCTCGGCGCTGACCATCGTCGCGCTGGGCCAGTCGATCTCGATCGCCAAGGCGGTGGCGCTGCGCTCCGGCCAGCATATCGACGCCAACCGCGAGTTCATCGGCCAGGGCTTGTCCAATATCCTGGGCGGTTTTTTCTCGGGCTATATCTCGTGCGGTTCGCTCAACCGCTCGGTACCCAATTTCGAGGCCGGCGCGCGCACGCCGCTGGCGAGCGTGTTCTCGGCCCTGTGGCTGGTGGCGCTGGTGGCGATCAGCGCCCCGCTGCTGGCGCAGATCCCGATGGCCGCAATCGCCGCGATGCTGCTGCTGGTGGCGTGGGGCCTGCTCGATATCGCGCGGCTGCGCCGCATCTTCACGCTGAGCCGCACGGAGTTTGCGATTGCCATCGGCACCTTCGCCGCGACGCTGGTGATCCGGCTGGAAATGGCGGTGCTGCTCGGCACCGTGCTGTCGCTGGTGGCCTACCTGTATCGCACCTCGCGGCCGGCGGTGCGCAGCCTGGTGCCGGATGCCGACGACCCGGACCGGCGCTTTACGCCGCTGGACGAGCTGCGCCGCCCGCAACCGGAATGCCCGCAGCTCAAGCTGCTGCGCATGGAAGGCGCGATCTACTTCGGCGCCGTGCAGTACGTGACCGACCGCCTGCACTGGCTGCGCACGGTCAACCCCGGTCAGACCCACCTGCTGGCGATGACCAAGAGCATGAACTTCATCGACCTGGCCGGCGCCGAGATGTGGGAAAGCGAACTCGCCGAGCGCCGCGCGCTGGGCGGCGACCTGTACTTCCACCGGCCGCGCACGCAGGTGCTGCAGACATGGGAGCAGACGGGCTTCACCGACAAGCTCGGGCCCGACCATATCTTCCCCACCAAGCGGCAGGCGCTGCACACGATCATCGACCAGCTGTCGCCGGAAATCTGCGCGCAGTGCCAGGTCAGGATCTTCGAGGAATGCGCAGCGCGGCCGGGCGCCCAAGCGCACGCCGCAAGGCACGCCGCAACGCACACCGCACAAGCCGGGCCCGCGACGTCATACACCGGCACGCCGGCGCGCCAGGACAGCGGGCACACGCCGGCGATCAGCGGGGAAGTGGCTGAAAAGATCTGAAAATAAGACTTAAAAAAAGACTGAAGGGGAATCTGGGGATGCCCTGCGCCAGCGTTGCCGGCCGGGGCACGCAAGGCCGGACGGCCCTACGCTGGGGAAGACAACGAAGCTGATAACGGATGGGCGCCCGCGGCATGCCAACGGCTGGCCGGGGCATCCATCCTCATCAGATCGGCGCCACGTGGGCGCGCTTGACGACGATTGGCTGGGGCGCGCCCTGCTCGATCAGCACCACGGCGGCGCGTTCGATGGTTTCGCGGCCGGCACGGAATGCCTCTTCCAGCGACAGCACCTGGTCGGCGCTGAAGCCTTCCCACAGTGCTTCACGTGTCACCACGCAAGTCACCTTCTCGCCATTGACAATCGCCTGGAAGAGCAAGCCTTCATTGTTGATGTCGTAGCGCTCTTGCTCTTGGAATTTGATTTCCATCGGTGCAGCCCTCCATATGCAAGTGGAGAAGAATCCTAACATGGCTCGGGCGAAATCGTACCGGTACAGCTTGTGCGAATGCGCTCAATCGGGAGACCGTCGGGGCTGGCGTTCGGTTCCATGCACGTGACGACGCGCCGCATCCGCGGCGGTCAGCGTGTCCTGCTGATGCTCACACCGAACATTTGACAGCGCTGAAAATCATGATAGAATCTCGCTCTTCGTTGGGGCGTTAGCTCAGTTGGTAGAGCAGCGGACTCTTAATCCGTAGGTCGAGTGTTCGAGTCACTCACGCCCCACCAGCGAATACAGAAAGGCCGGAAGCAGCGATGCTTCCGGCCTTTTGCTTTGTTCGGAATCAGGCCCCGATGCTGGCACGCTCGAACAGCGTGCGCGCCAGCGCGCGATGACGCAGCAGCACGTTGGGCAGGTCAGCCGTCAGCAGCGCGCCGTCGCGCACCACCTCGCGCCCGTTAATCACGCTGGCCGCCACATTGGCCGGCGTGCAGAACACCAGCGCCGCCACCGGATCGTGGCCGCCGCCCGCAAACCCGACCGCCGACATATCGAAGGCAACGAAGTCCGCCGACATGCCCGGCGCCAGCGCGCCGATATCGTCACGGTTGAGCACGCGCGCGCCGCCCAGCGTGGCAATCTCCAGCGCCTCGCGCGCGCTCATCGCCGCCGGGCCGTAGCCGACGCGCTGCAGCAGCAGCGCCTGGCGCGCCTCGCCCAGCATATGCGCGCCGTCGTTCGATGCGCTGCCATCGACGCCGAGCCCCACCGGCACGCCCGCATCGCGCAGCGCGCGCACCGGTGCGATGCCGGACGCGAGCCGCATGTTCGAGCATGGGCAATGCGCCACGCCCGTACCGGTGCGGGCGAACAGTGCGATGCCCTCCTCGTCCAGCTTGACGCAGTGCGCATGCCACACGTCGTGGCCGACCCAGCCGAGGTCCTCGGCATACTGCGCCGGCGTCAGGCCGAACTTCTCGCGCGAGTAGGCGATGTCATTGTCGTTCTCGGCCAGGTGGGTGTGCAGCGACACGCCGTAGTGCCGCGCCATATTGGCCGATTCGCGCATCAGGTCGCGCGACACCGAGAACGGCGAGCACGGCGCCAGCACGATGCGCAGCATCGCGTGGCGCGCGCTGTCGTGGTACTGCTCCACCAGCCGCTGGCTGTCGCGCAGGATCGCATCTTCCTCTTCCACCACCACATCGGGCGGCAGCCCGCCCTTGCTGCGGCCGACGCTCATCGACCCGCGCGCGGCATGGAAGCGCATGCCCATCTCCCGCGCGGCGGCGATCGAGTCATCCAGGCGTGAGCCATTAGGATACAGGTACAGGTGGTCGCTGGTGGTGGTGCAGCCCGACAGCATCAGCTCGGCCATCGCGGTCCTGGTCGACACCGCGATCATCTCCGGCGTCAGGTGCGACCACAGCATGTACAGGTTGGTCAGCCACGAGAACAGCTCGGCATCCTGCGCCGCGGGCACCGCGCGCGTCAGGCTCTGGTACATGTGGTGGTGCGTATTGACCAGGCCCGGCGTCACCACGCGGCCGCGCATGTCGAGCACCTGCGCGCTGCGGTTGTCGACCATGCGGCGATACTGCGGCGGCAGCTCGGCGGTGGGGCCGACCCACTGCACGGCCGGCCCTTCGGCGACCAGCGCACCATCGCGGAGCTCGCGGCGCTGCGCGTCCATGGTGACCAGAACGTCGGCGTTCAGGGCAATCAGGGTCATGGGGGGTTCCTTCTGCATTCGGATAGGGGGATGGCCGCCAGTGTATGGCGCTGCCATGCCAACGCCAAAGCGCAGAATTCCGACCACCCTGTCCACAAAAAGTGGACAACCCGAAAGCGCTAGCGCGCTTGCGCAAACAGCGCGGCCAGCGCGTCGCCGATGCGCTCGGCCATCAGTTCCGCGGCCGCGCTGAGCGGGCCCCGGGCGCGCGCCACCAGCGTCAGCGTCTGGCCTTGCAGATGGCGGTCGCGCAACGGCACATACACCAGCGCCTGGCGCGCGCGCTCCTCCATCACGTCGAGCGGGTTCAGCAGCGCGATGCCGGTGCCGAGCATCACCAGTTGCCGGATCAGCACGGTCGAGGTCGACTCGGCCACCGGCGACACCTCGATGGCATTGCGGGCAAAGGCGTCGTCCAGGATCGCGCGGATCGACAGCGACGGCGCCGGCAGGATCAGCGGATAGCCGACGCATTCGCTCAGCAGCGCCGACGGCTGCGCCGCCAGCGCATGGCCCGGCGGCACCACCGCGCCGATCTGCCAGTCGCTGGTGGCGAGCGCGCGGAAAGCCGGCAGCTCGGGCAGGTCGTAGCCCAGGCCCAGGTCGGCATCGCCCTGCTCCACCGCCGCAACGATGTCCGCCACCGGCAGGTCGCTGACACGCACCACGATGCCCGGATAGCGCTGGCGGAAGTCGTGCACCAGCGACGGCATCAGCGAGCCCGCCAGGCCTGCTGTGACCGCCACGGTGACATCGCCGCGGCGCGCGCCCTTGAAGTCTTCGATGCGCTCGCGCAGCGCATCGTGCTCGCGCAGCGTCTGGCGCACGTGGGCCAGCACCATTTCGCCGAGCGGCGTCAGCCGCAGCCGCTTGTTGATGCGCTCGAACAGCGGCGCACCCAGTTCCGCCTCCAGGTCGAGGATCTGGCGGTTGACCGCGGTCGGCGCCACGTGCAGGTGCTCGGCCGCCTTGCGGATCGAACCGCGGCGGACGACCTCGTCGAGATAGCGCAGGACTCTGGCGTGCATGGCTGGGGCGGGCTGGTGGATCGGACCGCATAGCGTGGATCGCATAGGGCGGCGTGCGCATTGTAGCGGCCAGCGAAAACCGGATCTTAAAAAATGGCGCCGGGGCTATTGCGTCTTATCCGGTACCTTGCTACTATCTTTTTCTTCGTTGGGGCGTTAGCTCAGTTGGTAGAGCAGCGGACTCTTAATCCGTAGGTCGAGTGTTCGAGTCACTCACGCCCCACCAGCGAATTCATAAAAAGCCGGAAGCTTGCTTCCGGCTTTTTTCATTTGACCGCCCGCTTCCGCTACGCCGCGCTGACGGCAAATCCGCCGCACTCTTGATACGCGGGTTCTCACCAATTCCTTTCTGCCCGCTTTCCCGGTTGAATCGCTACCGCATCATTGTGGAACATGGTTCCGTATCGCGGAACTATCACAAGGTGCAGGCCGCTGCCGCACCCCGGCACGGCCCGGTCACGCCAGCGCGGGAACGCCTGACGGCGCGGGGCGCGCGCAGCAACGCCCGAGAGAACGCCTGCAGCCCGCCTGGCGAATCAGTGAAAGAAGAACGGAGGCATTCCTTGAAAGCAGTCATTCACGCAGGCGCGGCCGCCTGCCTCGCCGCCCTTGGCCTGGCCCACGCCGGCCTTGCCCAGGCACAGTCCTACCCCAACAAGCCGATCCGCCTGATCGTTCCGTTCGCAGCCGGCGGCACCACCGATATCGTTGCGCGCGCGGTCTCCGAGGCACTGGGCCGCGAACTGGGCCAGCCCGTCGTGGTGGAAAACCGTGGTGGCGGCGGCGGCGCGATCGGCGCCGACGCGCTGGCCAAGTCGGCACCGGACGGCTACACGCTGGGCATCGCCACGGTCAGCACGATGGCGACCAACCCCGCCACCAACCCGAAAAACCCGTACGACCCGCTCAAGGATTTCGCGCCGATCACCAACCTGGTCAACGTGCCCAACGTGCTGACGGTCAATCCGAGGGTGCCGGCCAAGACCCTGAAGGAATTCGTCGCGCTGCTGAAGACCAGCCCCGGCAAGTACAGCTACGCATCGGCTGGCAAGGGCAGCATCTCGCACCTGGACGGCGAGCTGTTCAAGGACATCACCAAGACCGACATGGTCCATATCCCGTACCGTGGATCGGGCCCGGCGCTGAATGACACGCTGGCCGGCCAGGTCAACGCGCAGTTCGACAACCTGCCGTCGTCGATGCCCCATATCCAGGCCGGTAAGCTGCGCGCGCTGGCAGTGGCGGCGCCCAAGCGGGTCGAAGGCCTGCCTGACGTGCCGACCTTCGCCGAAGCCGGCATGAAGGACATGAACAACATGGCCTGGTACGGCCTGGTGGCACCGGCCGGCACGCCGGCGGCGATCGTCACGCGCGTGCACGACGCCGCGGTCAAGGCCCTCCAGGACCCGAACACCAAGCGCCGCCTGGCTGACAGCGGCGCCTACACCGACGGCAATACGTCGGCGCAGTTCGCCGCGCAGATCAAGCGCGAACTGGACCTGCGCAAGAAGATCGCGCACGACCAGAACATCACGCTGGAATAAGCGGGCTGCAAGGCCGTCCTGAGAGGGGTCATAAACCGGCTGCCATCGGCAGCCGGTTTTTTTGTCTCCGCCGGCGCATATGACGAGACAAGCACTGCTGCGGAGTTTTTTGCGCGTTATCGGTATGGACTTGATCGCGCGCACTACGCCGGCCCCACCGTTAGTCTTCAATACACTTAGAAGAAACTTTCACTTTGCGGACAAGCGCCCGCTCGGTACATTAGCCGGGTGCTCCGCCACTGCGCCGGGCCCGTTCCGGCAATTGCTCCGCCCCAACTCCGGTTTCGCGCAGGCGCTGTGCGACCGTCAATCGCGAGGAAAAAGATGCTGAAGAAGACCGTTCCGACCCTGATCGTTGCTGCACTGGCCGCGCTCGGCGCGACCCAGGTATATGCGCAGAAGAACTACACCGAAGGCGGCGATATTCACAGTGGCAGCCACACCAAGAAGGCCGGCCCGAACCAGGGCGCGGCGAAGTCCGGCAAGTTCGACCCGTACACCGACGGTGCCAAGCAATCGACCAAGTCGGACCTGACCAGCTCGGGCAAGAAATTCGATCCGAACACGGACGGCGCCAAGGCCGGCAAGTTCGATACGTACACCGACGGTGCCAAGGCCGGCAAGCCGGACCCGTACACCGACGGTGCCAAGGCTCCCGCCAGCAACACTGGCAAGGCGCAGTAACCCTGCGCGCCGTCCGCGCGGCGGCACCTGCGCAAAACAGCCCGCTTCGGCGGGCTGTTTTGCGTTGGGACACGGCGGTTTTCAGGCGGCTAGTGCCTGCGCCGGCTGCATGGTGCCGCGGTCGCGAAAGCCCACATGCCAGGACAGCGCCTCTTCCAGCAGGTGCGGCGTCTGCCCGCCCCGGGCGCTGGCGCGCCGGAAGTAATCGCCCAGCAACTCGCGGTATTGCGGGTCGGCGCAATTGGCAATGATCGTACGCGCGCGCTCGCGCGGCGCCAGGCCGCGCAGGTCGGCCAGGCCGTGCTCGGTGACGATGATGTCGACGTCGTGCTCGGTGTGGTCCACGTGCGCCACCATCGGCACGATGCTGGAGACATCGCCGCCCTTGGCCACCGACTTGGTCACGAACACCGACAGGTGCGCATTGCGCGCAAAATCGCCGGAGCCGCCGATGCCGTTCATCATGTGCGTGCCGCCCACATGCGTGGAGTTGACGTTGCCGTAGATATCGCACTCCAGCGCCGTGTTGATGGTGATCAGGCCCAGCCGGCGCAGGATCTCCGGATGATTGCTGATCTCCTGCGGGCGCAGCAGCAGGCGCGAGCGGTAGCGGTCGAGGTTGTACAGGAAGCGCCGGTACACCTCGCGCGTCAGCGTCACCGAAGAGGCCGAGGCAAACGACAGCCGCCCGGCGTCGAGCAGCTCGATGGTGCTGTCCTGCAGCACCTCGGAATACATCTTCAGGTCCCGGAACGGCGAATCCACCAGGCCGTGCAGCACCGCATTGGCAATGGTGCCGATGCCCGCCTGCAGCGGCTGCAGCGCCGGCGACAACTTACCGGCACGCACCTCGTGCAGCAGAAAGTCGTTGAGGTGTCCGGCGATGCTGCGCGTGCCGGCATCCGGCGGCAGCGCGTTGGACGGGCTGTCGTCCTTGGCGGTAATGACGATGGCCGCGATCTTTTCCGGATCGATGGGGATATACGGCAGGCCGATGCGCTGCTCGGGGGCGATCAGCGGGATCGGCTGGCGATGCGGGCGCTGCACCGGGAAGCAGATGTCGTGCAGCCCTTCGAGCTCCAGCGGCATGTTCAGGTTGATCTCGACGATCACCTTGCGCGCCAGCATGGCGAAGCTGGCCGAATTGCCCACCGAGGTGCTGGGGATGATGCCGCCCTGCCCGGTGATCGCCACCGCTTCCACCACCGCCACGTCCACCGGCGCGATCTGGCCCGAGCGCAGCTGCTCCACGGTCTCGGACAGATGCTGGTCGATAAACATCACTTCGCCGGCGTTGATCTTGCGGCGCAGCGTGGCGTCGGACTGGAACGGCAGGCGGCGCGCGATCACGTCCGCCTCGGCCAGTACCCGGTCGATGTCGTTGCCCAGCGAGGCGCCGGTCATCAGGGTGATGCGCAGCGGCTCGGTGGCCGCGCGCCGCGCCAGCGCGAACGGCACTTCCTTGCAGTCGCCCGCGCGCGTGAATCCGCTCATGCCTACCGTCATGCCGTCGCGGATCAGCGCGGCGGCTTCGTCGGCCGAGACTACCTTGTCATGCAGCCTGGCCAGGCGAATGCGTTCCTTGTACATCGTTATCTCCGGTCTTGGCGCAGGCCCTTGCCCGAGCCGCGTGCCCCGATTGCCTGAACCTTGTTGGCGGGGTCTCCGGCTGGCAGTGTATCGAGCCGCCTCCATTCCCAGTGGGATTTAAAGTCATGGGAAGCAGTCGCTATTTTCATGGATAGCCCGTCGGCGCGGGGCAGCGACCTGGCCGCCACTATGCCCCTCCGCCACGACAGGACTTTCCCTTGATGTCACAACTTTGACAAAAGTTTCTGTTAGTGTCTGCCCATCGGTCGACCGCGCCCGCCAAGAGGCAGCGGCGTCCGTGCCGCCCGGGCCGGCCATGCTCGGCCTAAAGCACGTAGTGGCGGCGAACCTCAAAACAGGAGACGCCATTCATGCAGCCAAGACCACTCGAACCCAACGAGCCGGTTGTCCTTGCCCTGGTCGATGCCATGACCGCCTGGCAGGAAGCTTTGGAACAGACTCTCTCCGCCTCTGGCCTGAATTACGCCAAATGGCTGCTGTTGCGTGCCATCCGGCAAGGCACCTTCGTGCGCGGGTCGCCCTTGCCCGGCACGATGCCGATCGATGTCGCGCAATCCGAGCAGATGCTGCAGCACCTGCAGCGCGACGGCTGGATCGAGTATGCCGAGAACATGCCCCCGCGCATAGCCGAAGCGGCAGCCAGCCAGGTGGAACGCACCGCGCAGGCCATGAGCGCGCTGCACAGCGTCTCCGTGGGGCCGTTCAGCTCACAGGAGCGCGTTGCGCTGGGCAGCCTGCTGGAACGGATGAAGATCACGCTGAGCGACCACACCACGCGTCAGATCCGCGTAGGCAGCGAAGCCGACGGGCAGGAAAAGCCCGCCGCCGCCGCGGCTGTCACCTGCGCCGGCCTGCCGCCCGTTGCGCACCGTCCCGCCTCGATGCCCACTCTGGCCCGCGCGCGGCTCTGACGCGACGGGCAAGCCGGTCCCGCCAGGCTGCATCGGGACCGGCCGCCTCCCCACTTCCTTCGCCGTGCCCCGCCACTTTATTGCGCCGGGAGCGCCGATTTTTCCTAAAGTATGAGCATGCCCCGGCACATGCCGCGGTCGCTGCGCCCCCGCGGCGGCCCGGCGTCGCCCATCGACACCGCGAGGAGGGATCATGCCGCAGGAGAACGAAGACAAAGTCGCGCACCTGCTCGACGAACTGGCCACCTTGGCCCGCGAACGGCTGCCGGCGGCGATGTTCACCGTGGTCGAGCCTTTCCTGCGGCACTACTACGACCAGGCCGACGCCGAAGACCTGCTCCGGCGCGAAGTGGCCGACCTCTACGGCGCCGTGATGGCGCACTGGCAGACTGCGCAGAAATTCGTTCCGGGCAGCAGCGCGCGCATCCGCGTCTACAACCCCAACCTGGAAGAGCACGGCTGGCATTCTGACCACACCGTGGTCGAGATCGTCAACGACGACATGCCCTTCCTGGTCGATTCGGTGACGATGGAGATCAACCGCCAGGGCCTGGCGCTGCATTCGGCGATCCATCCCGTATTCCGGGTCTGGCGCGGTGCGCGCGGCATCGAGCGCATTGGCCCGGGCGGCGCCGGCGAGGCCGGCGACAGTTCGCGCCTGGAGTCCTTTATCCACTTCGAGATCGACCGCAGCGGCGAGGCCGCGCGACTGGAGGCGCTGCGCAGCGGCATCGCGCACGTGCTGGGCGATGTGCGCGCCGCAGTGGAAGACTGGCCCAAGATGTGCGACATCACCCAGGCTACCATCAGTGCCCTGGCCGAGGCGCCGGATGCGGCCTCGCCGGACAGCACTGAAGCGCGCGCCTTCCTGGACTGGATGATGGACGACCACTTCTCCTTCCTCGGCCAGCGCGACTACCAGCTGGTGGCGCAGGACGGGCGCTATTTCCTGCGCGGCGTGCCCGGCTCCGGCGCGGGCATCCTGCGCGAAAGCCTGCGCGAACCCGATGCCGTAGACCTGACGCCGCTGCCGGCCGCGGCCACCGCGATCATCGAAGGCGCCTCGCCGATTTTCGTGACGAAGGCCAATTCGCGTGCCACCGTGCACCGGCCCGGCTATCTGGACTATGTCGGCGTCAAGCTGCTGGATGCGCAGGGCCAGCTCTTTGGCGAGCGGCGCTACGTAGGCCTGTACACCTCGACCGCCTACACGGCGCCCATCGCCGAGATCCCGCTGGTGCGGCGCAAGTGCGCCAACATCCTGGCGCGCGCCGGTTTCCTGGCCAAGGGACACCTGTACAAGTCGCTGGTGACCATCCTCGAGCAATACCCGCGCGACGAGCTGTTCCAGGCCAGCGAGGACGAACTGTTCGACATCACCATCGGCATCCTGCGCCTGCAGGAACACCAGCGCACGCGGCTCTTCGTGCGGCGCGACCGCTTCGACCGCTTTGTCTCGTGCCTGGTGTTCGTGCCGCGCGACAAGTACACCACCGACCTGCGCCAGAAGATCCAGAAGCTGCTGACCGCGGCCTTCCACGGCACCAGCTGCGAATTCACGCCGCTGCTGTCGGAATCGCCGCTGGCGCGCATCCAGCTGACGGTGCGCGGCGAGCCCGGCACCATGCCGCAGGTCGATACGCGCGAACTGGAAGAGCGCATCGTCCACGCCAGCCGCCGCTGGCAGGACGACCTGGCCGAGGCGCTGCACGAAAGCCACGGCGAAGAGCAAGGCAACCGGCTGCTGCAACGCTATGGCGGCTCGTTCCCCGCGGGCTACCGCGAAGACTACCCGGCCCGCACCGCAGTGCGCGACATCGAACTGATGGAACATGCGCTACGCGGCAACGGTATGACAATGAACCTGTACCGGCCGATCGAAGCCGAGCCCGGCGCGTTCCGCTTCAAGGTCTACCGCGCGGGCGAACCGATCGCGCTGTCGCTCAGCCTGCCGATGCTCGAGCATCTGGGCGTGCGCGTCGATGAGGAGCGCCCATACCGGATCGAGCCCGACAGCGGCACGCCGTTGTGGGTGCACGACTTCGGGCTGGAGATCGCCGACGGCAGCGGCGAGGCGGACTTCGATATCGCGCGCGTCAAGGCGCTGTTCGAGGATGCCTTTGCGCGCGCCTGGCACGGCGAGATCGAGAACGACGACCTCAACCGGCTGGTGCTGCGCGCCGAGCTGGCCGCGCGCGACGTCACCATCCTGCGCGCCTATGCGCGCTACCTGCGGCAGGTGGGCTCGACCTTCAGCGATGCCTATATCGAACGCGCACTGACCTGCAATGCGTCGATTGCCGGCATGCTGGTGGCGCTGTTCGTCGCACGCTTCGACACCTTCAGCCAGGCGGCCGTCGACACCGCGCGCCAGGCACGTTGCGACAAGCTGCTGGCTGATATCGAAGCCGCGCTCGACAAGGTGCCCAACCTCGATGAGGACCGCATCCTGCGGCTCTTCCTCGGCGTGATCAACGCTACCGTGCGCACCAACTATTTCCACCGCGGCGAGGAAGGCCAGCCGCGCCCGTTCGTGTCGTTCAAGTTCAACCCGGCGCGCGTGCCCGGCCTGCCGGAGCCGCGGCCGATGTTCGAGATCTGGGTCTACTCGCCACGCGTGGAAGGCGTGCACCTGCGCGGCGGGCGCGTGGCGCGCGGCGGCCTGCGCTGGTCGGACCGGCGCGAGGACTTCCGCACCGAAGTGCTGGGCCTGATGAAGGCGCAGATGGTCAAGAACACCGTGATCGTGCCCGTGGGCTCCAAGGGCGGCTTCGTCGTCAAGCGCCCTCCGCCGCCCACCGACCGCGATGCCTTCCTGCAGGAAGGCATCGCCTGCTACCAGACCTTCCTGCGCGGGCTGCTCGACCTGACCGACAATCTTGTCAGCGGCCAGCTGGTGCCACCGCCCGAGGTGGTGCGCCACGACGACAACGATCCTTACCTGGTGGTGGCCGCGGACAAGGGCACCGCCACCTTCTCTGACTTCGCCAACGCGATCTCCGCCGAGTACGGCTTCTGGCTGAGCGATGCCTTCGCCTCCGGCGGCTCGGTCGGCTATGACCACAAGAAGATGGGCATCACCGCGCGCGGCGCGTGGGAATCGGTCAAGCGGCATTTTCGCGAAATGGGCGTCGATATCCAGGCCACGGACTTCACCGTGGCCGGCATCGGCGACATGTCGGGCGACGTGTTCGGCAACGGCATGCTGCTGTCGCCGCATATCCGGCTGGTGGCGGCTTTTGACCACCGGCATATCTTCCTCGATCCCGACCCGGACACGGCAAAGAGCCTGCAGGAACGCACACGGCTCTTCGGCCTGCCCCGCTCCAGCTGGGCCGACTATGACCCTACGCTGATCTCCGCCGGGGGCGGCATCTATCCGCGCAGCGCCAAGACCATCGCGCTGACGCCGCAGGTGCAGGCGGTGCTCGGCATCACGGCCACCACGCTGTCGCCGGCCGAGCTGATCCACGCCATCCTGATGGCCCCGGTGGACCTGCTCTACAACGGCGGCATCGGCACCTACGTCAAGTCCAGCCAGGAGACGCACCTGCAGGCCGGCGACCGCACCAACGACGCGGTGCGCGTGAACGGCAGCGAGCTGCGCTGCAAGGTGATCGGCGAAGGCGGCAATCTCGGTTTCACGCAGCTGGGCCGCATCGAGTACGCGCGCAAGGGCGGCCGCATCAATACCGATGCCATCGACAACTCGGCCGGCGTGGACTGCTCCGACCACGAGGTCAATATCAAGATCCTGCTCGGGCAGGTCGTGTCAGACGGCGAGATGACCGAGAAGCAGCGCAACAAGCTGCTGGCCGAGATGACCGATGAAGTCGGCCTGCTGGTGCTGCAGGACAACTACTACCAGACCCAGGCGCTGTCGGTGGCCGGGCGCAGCAGCGCGGCGCTGCTCGACGGCGAAGCGCGCCTGGTGCGCTGGCTGGAACGCGCCGGGCGGCTGAACCGCGCGCTGGAGTTCCTGCCCGCGGACGAAGAGATCGCCGAGCGCAAGCTGGCCGGCGAAGGGCTGACCTCGCCCGAGCGCGCCGTGCTGCTCGCCTACAGCAAGATGTGGCTGTACGACGAACTGCTGGCCTCCGACGTGCCCGAGGATACGCTGGTCGCCGGCCTGCTGGCCGACTACTTCCCCGTGCCGCTGCGCCAGCGCTACAGCGACGCGATGCAGCGCCACCCGCTGCGGCGCGAGATCCTGGCCACGCACCTGACCAATATGCTGGTCAACCGCATCGGCGCCACCTTCGTGCACCGGATCATGGAAGAGACCGACGCGCGCCCCGCCGATATCGTGCGCGCCTGCCTGATCGCGCGCGATGTGTTCGGGCTGACCGCGCTGTGGCAGGAGATCGATGCGCTGGACAATCGCGTGCCCGACGCCGAGCAGGCGCGCATGTTCGGCGCCGTGGCGCTGCTGCTCGAGCGTGCGTGCCTGTGGTTCATCCGCTATCTGCGCGCCGGCGGCAAGGCCGGTGACGACCTCGCGCGCTTTACGCAGGCGGCGCAGTGGCTGGTGCCGCAACTGCCGCGGCTGCTGCCGCCGGCGGATGCGGCGGCGCTGTCAGAGCGCGCCAAGGCGTTCATGGATGCGGGGGTCAACGAAGCACTGGCGATGCGCGTGGCCGGCAGCGAGATCTCAGCCGCGGCGCTGGATATCGCCGAAGTGGCGGGCGCATGCGAACGCAGCCTCGACCTGGTGGCGGGGGTTTATTTTGCGCTGGACAGTCACCTGAGCTTCAGCTGGCTGCGCGAGCGCGCGCTGGCGCTGCCCTCTGACACCCACTGGGACCTGCTGGCACGCACCACCACGCTGGAAGACCTGGGGCAGCTCAAGCGCGCGCTGACTGTCAGCGTGCTGTCGCAGGCCGGCGAACTCGACACACCCGACGCCATGATCGATGCCTGGCGGGCCAGCCGCCACGGCGCACTCGAGCGCTTTACGCGCATGCTGGCCGATCAGCGGGCCTCGGGGGCCGCGGGGCTGTCGATGCTGTCGGTCGCGGTGCGGGAGATCGGCGTGCTGGAACACGCCTAGCGTAGCGCTGGCAGGCGTGGGGCGCTATCGCGAGGTGATGGGGGGTTATTCGTCAGCGTCTGCGTCCGTATCGTGGTCCGCGTCGTGGTCAGTATCCGCGCCGAGGTCTTCATCGGCACGGCGCGGACGCAGTTCGAGCCCGAGCAGGACCAGCAGCGCAAATGCGTCGGACAGCAGGTGCTTCTGCCTGGGCAGCAGGCTGGCGTACGGCATGTCATAGATCGACTGGTGCGCGGCACGCTGGCCCTTGAGCCCGCGGTCGCGCGCGATATCCGACAGCAGCGCGGCAAACCCCGAAAGGTCCTGCGCGGCCAGCGCCGAATTCAACACCTTGGCGATCACTTCTGGCGAAGCGCTCGCCCAGCCCATGCGTTCAGCATTGGAGGCAGAGTCTTGGGGAGGGTCGGCAAAGTCCATTTTGTGTTTAACGGTCCCGCCCGAGCGAGCTTAAGGCGGCTGCCGCGTGAATTTGACCCCACATGCGTAGGGTGCCACGGCAGCCCGCCGGCCGGGCTAGCGCGGCGCCGGCTTCGCGGCCACCTGGCGGTAGACCGTGCTGCCGTCGCGCGCCGTGCGTGCCTCGACGTGATTGCGCGCTCCGCATTGCGGGCAGCGGAATACCGGGCCCTGCCCTTCGTTGCGGATCTGCACCTCTTCCGGCTCCCAGCGTGCGCCGCAAGCCTGGTTCCCACAAACAAACATGAATTCTCCTGAAAATAAGCGCCCGGCAAGTTGAGCCGGGATAGGCCGGGCCGGGCGCGATCCTGCTCAGCCGCGATTATCAGGCCAGTCGTCCGGTCGCGCCCCCATACGCCACATATTTGGCGGCTCGCCCAGCGCCGTGCTCTGGTACATCCATGCGCCACAGCCGGTGCAGCGCCAGCGGCTGTCGACCTTGCAGCGGTTGCTCCTGGCGGCGATGCCTGATGCCGCCAGGTGCTCGTGCGGCGGTACGCTCGACGGTTCACCCACCAGCTGATGACACAGGTCACAGGCGTGCATCGGCAGCTCCTGTCATGACGATGATCGCCGCGGCGGCGCGGCACTCAGCCATTGCGCTGCACCCATTGCCGGGCCCACTCGATGGCGGCGGCGCGCGCCTTGTCCGGCGTCGCGTGCATGGCCGGCGGCGCGCCGCCCTCCAGCACCACCGCGCCAGACTCCCAGATATCGCATACGGCCTTGAAACGCTGCGGCCCCAGCGCGTGGCAGAACACGTGGATCACGAAGCCGCGATACTCGACCACGTCGGTGGCGGCATCGGTCAGCGAGCGATCGGCGGTTGGATCCGATGGCAGCACCGGCGCGTCAGGCTGCAGGCGTGCCGGTGCCTGTGCCGCTGCCGTGCGCGCGAGCATCGCGCAGGCACCGCCCACCACCGCGCCCAGCGCAACGCCCAGGCCAAACCAGCAAGCCTTGCTTCCGCTCCTCGCCATGGCATCTCCCGTAGCGACCCTGCCGGAGCTGCTGACGCGACACGGTTGTCAGCCCGGCATCTGTTTCAGGTTATACCAATCCGGGTCAACCTCGCTTGCCGCGCCGCCTCCAGACTGGCGCGCCGGCGCCGCAGGCTTGTGGGGCGGCGCACGAAATTGAGAATCCTGGGGGATGACCGAACCGCGGACGGAGAATATACTGTACATCCATACAGTGCCGGAATGCCTCCCATGCCCTTGTACCAGTCCGATTCCATCCTGCTCGAGGCCTACTACTTCGGCGACGATGCCGAATCCGTGTGCCTGCCCTGCGAAGGCGTCCGCGTGGACGCCGGCGCCATCATCGTCCACGGCATCGCGCCGCAGCAGTTGCAGGCGCTGCGCTGGACGCCCGACTTCCTGTCCTTCGACGCGCACGGCACGCGCCATCGCTATCCGGTCAGCCGCCCGGCGCTGGTCGGGCCTGGCCAGGCGCGCTTTGCCTTGCTTTAAGCTATGGGACCCGCATCGATGATGCGCCACCACCCATTGCCCACATGCCAGACCTCAGTCCCGCGGCCACGCAGCTGATCCGCTCGCTCGACCTGCAGCCACACCCGGAAGGCGGCTATTACCGCGAAACCTATCGCGGCCGGGAGCACGTCGTTTGCCAGGACGGCCGCACGCGCGAGGCTTCCACCGCGATCTACTACATGCTGTGCGGCAGCGACTATTCCGCCTGGCACCGCATCCGCTCCGATGAGCTTTGGCACTTCCATGCAGGCTCGCCGGTGGACGTACATGTGATCGCCGATGGCGGCATCGTCACGCATCGGCTGGGCGATCCGCTGCGGCATGCCGGCGCGGCCTTCCAGGCGATGGTGCCGGCCGGCCACTGGTTTGCGGCGGAGCGCGTGGACCCGGGGGATGGCGCAGACTTTGCGCTGGTCGGCTGCACCGTGGCGCCGGCCTTCCAGTTCAGCGAATTCGAGCTGGCCGACATCGAAACGCTTGCCGGGCTCGCCAGCGGCCACGATGCCTTGCTGCGCCGGCTGGCGCGATAACTGCCCCGCCCCAAACAAACAGCCCGCCAAGGCGGGGTGCGGGCGGGCCGGTGAGTACCGCGGCGCCAGTCTGCGTCAAGCCGCCACGGCACCATGATCGAACAACCCAAGTATACCCCCGCTTTTTCCCACGACAGTCAGCGCAGCAGCGCTATACTGTATATCCATACAGTACTCAACCTGTGCGCCCCATGTCACCCGAACCCGCCAACTGCCCTATCTGCGGCGCCGCCGCGGAGCGCCTGCGCGCCGCGCCGCGCGGCTATCGCTACACCTGCCCGAGCTGCGGCAGCTTCCATATCAGCGCCCGCGCGCTGGGCTGCCGCCCCGGCATCCCCGCCTCCGCGCGCGAGGATATCCGCCGCCTGCGCGCCTACGGCCACCTGCCGTACGTCGACCTGACGCGGGACGGCGTCAGCATCAGCCCGGGCCGGAACTGAGCCATGGGCAACAGCAAGCTCGCCGCCCGCTGCCACCAGCCGCCAGGCGCACCGGACAGCTATCCGGTTGCCGGCGCCAACGGCATCCTCGCGCGTATCGAGGGCCACTACATTGCCGCGGCGCTGCGCACGCTCGGGCCGGCCACGCGCGATGGCCCCGGCCATCGCGAGGTGCTGGTCGAAGCCGGCCATGCCGGCACCGTGCGGATCTTTATCGAAAAGAAACGGGCACGCCATGGCAGGTACACGCATTACTTCTGGTCGGCGTACCGCGCGGAGCCTGAGAAGGCGCCTTAGGCACTGTCGGGCAGGCGGCACATCCCTGTCGGACGGCGCCCGATACCGGTCGCCCGGCGCCGCGCAGAGACTGGCTGCATCTGCCATCAAGGAGAGACGCCATGCCAGGCAAAAATATCCACGTCGTACCTGTCGACAACGGCTGGGCGATTGAATCCGAAGACGGCGCCGGCGGGCGCCAGTTGTACGCGTCGCAGGAAGACGCGATCGCCACGGCTACCGAGAAAGCGAAACAGCAGCGGGTGGAACTGCTGGTTCACGGCCGCGACGGCCAGATCCGGATGCGCAACAGCTTCGGCAACGATCCGCGCGACATCAAAGGCTGACGGCGGCGGATGAAACGCCGCGACAGGCGCTGCGTCAATCGCCAATGGATTCGTTGCTCTCCGGCATGTCGTTGCCGGGACGCAGCCCCTCAACGCGCGACCGCGTCGCATAGTAAGCAAGAATCAGCGACGCGGTGAGCGCCAGTCCGGCCACCGCCAACGCGATGCAGGTGGTTCCGACGATCCCGTTGTCCTTGTCTGACATTGCGGCCTCCGGTCGTTGTGACGAGACACGGTGGTCCCGTCATGGTGTGACAGCAACTGAAGCACTAACTATAGGTGCAACGTGGAGGGATGCGAGACGGGCGCCGTTCGCCATCGCGGGCTGCGGCGGGGGAATAGCCGGTCGCAAGCTCATGCACGCATCAATGCTTGCATTCAACCTTCTCTTCATATTCCCCGTCGTTTTTCCACTCGCGCTCGATCAGGCAAGGGCCTTCGCGGTATTTCTGTTTTTGCTCGTAGCCACGCGGGCCGCCCTTGCACTTGCGCTCCTCCTTGTATTCGCCATCACGCTTTTGTTCGCGTTCGATCTTGCAAGGACCACTACGGTATTTCTCTTTGTACTCACCGCCGCCGCGATAAGTGTCACGCTCATCAGAGCGCGCGGCAGACGAGGCCATCAGACACAGGAGCGCAAGCGCGGCTGCTGGAAGCTTTCGGTGCATGGGAAAAAGGAATCGGAGGAGAGGATGGCCGAGCATAGCAACGGGCATCCCGGATCGCTGTATCAAAGCGTTACGACGCCAATGCCACCGACCTGTGCGGAAAATAAAAAAACCCGCTTGGCTCACACCAAGCGGGTTTTTCTGTCTGGTCGGGGCGAGAGGATTTGAACCTCCGACCACCTGCACCCCATGCAGGTACGCTACCAGGCTGCGCTACGCCCCGAGAGAAAAAGATTATATCAGAAGCATTTCCCGTATGACTAGCACCTGACGCCGAAATTATCCGTGCTTCGCAATCTCGCGCAGTTGCGCGAGCAGGTGCTGGACTTCGACCAGCTCATTGCGCAGGCCGGCGATGTCGACCGACAGTGCCGCCGCGCCTTCTTCGCTGCCTTCCGATACTTCCGGCGCAACTGCAGCCGCGCCGTGATGGCGGCCTTCATCGAGGCGATTGCGTGCCCCATTGATGGTGAAGCCCTGCTCGTACAGCAGTTCGCGGATGCGGCGGATCAGCAGGACTTCATGGTGCTGGTAGTAGCGGCGGTTGCCGCGACGCTTGACGGGCTTGAGCTGCGTGAACTCCTGCTCCCAATAGCGCAGCACATGCGGCTTGACGGCGCAAAGCTCGCTCACCTCACCGATGGTGAAGTAGCGCTTGGCCGGTATCGGCGGCAACGCGATGCGTTCGCTGGATTTGTCCGACATGAAGTGTGTAGACGGGCGTCAGGCCATGCCGGCCATGAGGTTGGCGCGCAGGAGTTGCGCGCCCAGAAGAATACCGATGCCGGCCTGGGGAGGCAATCCGCCGTTTGGGTGACGGGGGGGTCAGCCAGCGATGTCCGCACGCTCCTCCACCAGGCCCTTGAGCTTCTGGCTGGCGTGGAAGGTCACCACGCGGCGCGCGGTGATGGGGATGACTTCGCCGGTCTTGGGGTTGCGGCCCGGCCGCTGCGGCTTGTCGCGCAGCTGGAAGTTGCCGAAGCCGGACAGCTTGACGCTGTCGCCCTGCTCCAGCGCTTCGCGGATGACGTCGAAGAAGGCTTCGACCATGTCCTTCGATTCGCGCTTGTTCAGGCCAACCTGGTCGAACAGCATCTCGGCGAGTTCAGCCTTGGTCAGCGTGGGAACTTCGGTCGCGCGGTTATCCGGCGTCGCGTCGTCAAGGGAGGAAGCCTGCCGGTCGCTCATCTCACCCAGTGCTGCAGCGGTCATGGAATTCGCGTCTCGATCATTCATGTCGATCGCTCAAGTGTGTGTCTGGCGATCCGCCCGGGGCTGGCCCGGGCGCCCTTGTTTATCGTGTGTCCGTCGGTTCAGCCACGCAGCCGGGCCTGGAAGGCCTCTGTCAGCGCGTCGACCATGCAGCGCACAGCGCTGTCGACGGTTTCGTCCTGGAGGGTCGACCCAGTATCTTGCAAGGTCACCCGGAACGCAAGGCTTTTCTCGTCCGCGCCGATGGCGGTGGAAGCGCCCTTGGGACGGAACTCGTCGAACAGCACCAGGCCCTGGCAGTAGCGGCCGTAGCCCTGCTTTTCCAGCGCCGCGCGCATGGTGTCGAGCATGTCCTGCACACGTACCGATTGCTTCACCACCACAGCCAGGTCGCGTACCGCGGCCGGGAACTTGGAGATTTCGGTGTACACCGGCAGGCCGGCGTCGCGCAGCGCGTCGAACTGCAGCTCGAACAGCACCGGCGCGTGCGCCAGTTCGTACTCCTGCAGCCAGCGCGGATGCAGCTCGCCGACCACGCCAACCGGCTGGCCGTCGACCAGCACGCGCGCGGCGCGGCCCGGGTGCAGCGCGGGGTGCGACACCGGCTCGAAGCGCGGCACGCGCGGATGGAACAGCGTCTCGACGTCGCCCTTGATGTCGAAGAAGTCGACGTTGCGCGTCGCGATGCCCCACTGCTCTTCGAGGGCCGGGCCATAGGCGATGCCTGCGGCCATCATCGGCTGGTCATAGCCGGCGACGGTCAGGCCGCCGTCGTTCACGTTCCCATCGCGATGAAACACGCGGCCCACCTCGAACAGGCGCACGCGTGCGGCCTTGCGGTTCAGGTTGTAGCGCACCTTGTCGACCAGGCCGCCGATCAGCGTCGAGCGCATCACCGAGAGCTGGCTGGCGATCGGGTTCAGCAGGCGGATCGGGTTGTCGTTGGCGGCGAAGTCGCGCTCCCACTTCTCTTCGACGAAGGCGAAGTTGATTACTTCCTGGTAGTCGCGCGCGGCCACGGCATGGCGCACCACGTGGGTGGAGCGGCGTGCCTCGTTGGTCGGGCGCATTTCGCTTTCGGCCACCGGCGGACGCGCGGGGATGCGCTCGAAGCCGTAGATGCGCGCGACTTCCTCGATCAGGTCTTCCTCGATCTCGATGTCGAAGCGGTAGCTCGGCGGCGTGACTTCGAACACCTCGCCCTCGGCGCCTTGCGTGCGCGTGAACGGCAGCTGCAGGCGCTGGAACACGTCGGCGATGGCGGCCGGCGACAGCTCAATGCCGAGCACGCGCTCGGCGCGCGCCACGCGCAGGCTGACCGGCTTGCGCTCCGGCAGGTTGACCACATGGTCGTCCACCGGGCCGGCCTGGCCGCCGCAGATCTCGAGGATCAGCGCGGTGATGCGTTCGATATGCTCGACCGTGGTGGCGTAGTCCACGCCGCGCTCGAAGCGGTGCGCGGCATCGGTCGAGAAGTTGTAGCGGCGCGCGCGGCCCTGGATCGAAGCCGGCCACCAGAATGCGGCCTCGAGGTAGATATCGGTGGTGTCCAGCGTCACCGCGGTACTGTCGCCGCCCATGATGCCGGCCAGGCTCTCGATCTCTTTGTCATCGGCGATCACGCCGACCTGCTCATCGACCTCGATGGTGTTGCCGTTCAGCAGCTTGATCTGCTCGCCCTTGCAGCCCCAGCGCACGTCCAGGCCGCCGTGGATCTTGTGCAGGTCGAACACGTGCGACGGACGGCCCAACTCCAGCATCACGTAATTGGAGATGTCCACCAGTGCCGAGATGCTGCGCTGGCCCGAGCGCTCCAGGCGCTGCACCATCCATGCCGGCGTGGCGGCACGCGCATTGACGCCGCGGATCACGCGGCCCGAGAAGCGGCCGCACAGGTCAGGCGCCGACACCTTGACCGGGAGCTTTTCCTGGATCGTCACCGCCACCGGCTTCATTTCGGGCAGCTTCAGTGCGGCGCCGGTCAGCGCCGACACTTCACGCGCCACGCCGTGGATCGACAGGCAGTCGGCCTTGTTCGGCGTCAGCTTGATGACAAAGACCTGGTCGTCCAGGTCGAGGTATTGGCGGATGTTCTGGCCGACCGGCGCGTCTTCCGGCAGCACCAGCAGGCCGCCGTGCTCTTCCGACAGCTTCAGTTCGCGCGCCGAGCACAGCATGCCGTAGCTTTCCACGCCACGCAGCTTGCCGACCTTGATCTCGAACGGCTGACCGCCGTCTTCGGACGGGGGCAGCACTGCGCCCACCAGTGCGCACGGCACCTTGATGCCGGGCTTGACGTTGGGCGCGCCGCAGACGATCTGCAGGGTCTCGCCGGTGCCGGCATCGACCTGGCACACGTTGAGGCGATCGGCGTTGGGATGGCGCTCGGTCGACAGCACGTGCGCGACCACCACCTTGTCGAACGGCGGCGCGACTGAGCCCACCTCTTCCACTTCCAGGCCGGCCATGGTCAGCGTGTGCGACAGCGCGTCGGTGGAGATCTTTTCAGGGTTGGCGAAGGTGCGAAGCCAGGATTCCGAGAATTGCATGGCGCTTCTGATCCGGTAAGTATTCTGTGTAGTCGTTGACGAGGGGACGGCGGCGGCGCGTCAGGCGAACTGGCGCAGGAAGCGCACGTCGCCCTCGAAGAACAGGCGCAGGTCGTTGATGCCATAGCGCAGCATGGTCAGGCGCTCCAGGCCGGAGCCGAACGCGAAACCGATGTAGCGCTCGGGATCGAGGCCCATGTTGCGCAGCACGTTCGGATGCACCTGGCCCGAACCGGAAATCTCCAGCCACTTGCCGCTGCCGAAGGCCATGTCGATCTCGGCCGACGGTTCGGTGAACGGGAAGTACGACGGGCGGAAGCGCACCTGGATATCGTCGCGCTCGAAAAACTTGCGCAGGAAGTCGGCGTACACGCCCTTCAGGTCGGCAAAGCTGATGTCTTCGCCGATCCACAGGCCTTCGACCTGGTTGAACATCGGCGAGTGGGTGGCGTCGCTGTCGACGCGATAGGTACGGCCCGGGCAGATCACCTTGATCGGCGGCATCGGCTTGCCGGCATACTTCTCGACATGCATCTTGGCGTAGCGCACCTGCATCGGGCTGGTGTGCGTACGTAGCAGCAGCAGCTTGTCCTCGCTGTCGCGGCCGTCGACATAGAAGGTGTCCTGCATCGAACGCGCCGGGTGGTTGTCCGGGTTGTTCAGCGCGGTGAAGTTCATCCAGTCGGTTTCGATCTCGGGGCCGTCGGCCACGTCAAAGCCGATCGAGCCGAAGATCTGCTCGACGCGCTCCCACGTGCGCATCACCGGATGCAGGCTGCCGCGGCTGACCGTGCGGCCCGGCAGCGTGACGTCGATGGCCTCGGCGGCCAGGCGCGCGTTCATCAGCGCGTCGGCCAGCGCCTGGCGGCGCGCCTGCAGCGCGGCTTCGACCTGCTGCTTGACCTGGTTGATGCGCGCGCCCTCGCTCTTGCGGGTTTCCGGGTCGAGCTTGCCGAGGCCCTTGAGCAGTTCGGTCAGCGCGCCGGTCTTGCCCAGGAAGCGGGCCTTTTCGTTTTCCAGCGTGGCGTTGTCGTTGGCAGCGGCGAAGGCGGCCTGGGCGTCGGCGACAATTTGATCCAGATCCTGAGACATGGCGGCGGTCGTGGCGTGTTCTGGCGTCGGTCGGCATGAGAGCCGATACGACGTGGGTTGGCACTACGTGCGGTATGCGTTTCCGGATGCCGTCTTAACGACAGGCGCAAAACGGTATCCGGAACCGCAAATAAAAACGGGGCTCGGTGAGGAGCCCCGTTTCAGCAGACCTTGCGGTCGGCGGTCGACCTTGCGGTCGGTGCTTGCCCGGCAGCGCTTACGCGCTGCCGCAGCCGGCATCAGGCAACGGTGGCTTTCACCTGGTTGACGATGGCGGCAAAGGCAGGCTTGTCGTGAATAGCCATGTCCGACAGCACCTTGCGGTCCAGTTCGATCGAGGCCTTCTTCAGACCGTTCATGAACACGCTGTAGGTCATGCCATGCTCACGCGTCGCGGCATTGATACGCGCAATCCACAGAGCGCGGAACACGCGCTTCTTGTTGCGGCGATCGCGGTACGCGTACTGGCCAGCACGCATGACCGCCTGCTTGGCGATGCGATAGACATTATTGCGACGGCCGCGGTAACCCTTGGCAGCGTCGATGACTTTCTTGTGACGGGCCCGTGCAGTGACCCCACGCTTTACTCGAGGCATGTAATTCTCCTTTCGTTTTCGTCAGGGGGTTATGCGTAAGGCATCATCGCGCGCACCGACTTCAGGTTCGTCTCATGGACGTCCTGAGTACCGCGCAGTTGACGCTTGTTCTTGGTGGTCTTCTTGGTCAGGATGTGACGCTTGAAGGCCTGGCCACGCTTGAACGAACCGTTCGGACGGGCAGTAAAGCGCTTGGAGGCGCTTTTCTTCGTCTTCATCTTCGGCATGAAAAACTCCAGCTCATATGACATGCATGCAGGTGGACGGCTCACGCCGACGCTTGCAAGACCCGCATCCACTTGTTGTTGCACGACGGCCCTTGCGGACCGCGCGCGACTTCCGCACGAAGCAACGCCGGGATGCCTGGCATCCCGGCCGCTGCACCGCGCAGGAATTACTTCTTCTTCTTGGGGGCGAGCACCATCACCATCTGGCGCCCTTCCATCTTCGGCATCTGCTCGACCTGGCCGATCTCTTCCAGATCCGACTTCAGGCGTTCGAGCATGCGCGCACCGATTTCCTGGTGCGCCATCTCGCGACCACGGAACCGCAGCGTGATCTTGGTCTTGTCGCCGTCTTCCAGGAAGCGCTTCAGGTTGCGCAGCTTGACGTTGTAGTCGCCATCATCCGTACCGGGCCGGAACTTGACTTCCTTGACCTGGATGATCTTCTGCTTCAGCTTGGCCTCGTGGGCGCGCTTGGCTTCCTCGTACTTGAACTTCCCGTAATCCATGATCCGGGCGACGGGCGGAACCGCGTTCGGCGCGATCTCCACCAGGTCCAAGTCCTTTTCCTCAGCCAGCCGCAGCGCGTCCATGAACTTGACGATGCCGAGCTGCTCATTATCAACCCCTACCAGGCGCAGCTCAGGCGCGCTGATTTCCCGGTTGATGCGATGACCTTTGTCCGTAGCGATGTTGCGTTACCTCAAGAAGACAAAAAAACAAGCCGTGCTCACCACCCATCAGGCTTTGCTGGCGACGTCGTGTTGCAGACGCTCAACAAACGCGGGGACTGGCATCACACCCAGATCCACGTTGCCACGGGCACGCACGGCCACTTGATTGGCATCCCGCTCCTTGTCGCCCACTACCAGCAGGTAGGGGATCTTCTGAAGCGAATGCTCGCGGATTTTATACGTAATTTTCTCGTTACGCAAATCGGCCTTAGCCCTAAACCCTTGTTTTTGCAGCAATTGCACGACGTTTTCAGCATATTCCGCCTGCGAATCCGCAATATTCATGACCACGACCTGATCCGGGGCAAGCCACGCCGGCAGCGCACCGGCATGGTTTTCCAGCAGGATGCCCAGGAAGCGCTCGAACGAGCCCAGAATCGCGCGATGCAGCATCACCGGCCGCTTGCGCGAGTTGTCCTCGGAGACGTATTCGGCACCCAGGCGTTCCGGCAGCACCAGGTCGAGCTGCAGCGTGCCGCACTGCCACGAGCGGCCGATCGCGTCCTTAATGTGGTACTCGACCTTCGGGCCATAGAATGCGCCCTCGCCCGGCAGCTCTTGCCATTCCACGCCGCAGGCACGCAGCGCCAGGCGCAGGCCTTCTTCGGCGTGGTCCCAGACCTCGTCCGAGCCGGCGCGCTGTTCCGGCCGCAGCGACAATTTGACCGCCACATCCTTGAAGCCGAAGTCGTCATAGACCCCGAACGCCAGTTCGTTGAACGCCTTGGCCTCGGCGACGATCTGCTCTTCCGTGCAGAAGATGTGCGCATCGTCCTGCACAAAGCCACGCACGCGCATCAGGCCATGCAGTGCGCCCGACGGTTCGTTGCGGTGGCAGGCGCCGAATTCGGCCAGGCGCAGCGGCAGGTCGCGGTACGAGCGCAGGCCGTGGTTGAAGATCTGCACGTGGCCCGGGCAGTTCATCGGCTTGATCGCGTAGTCGCGCTTCTCCGACTCCGTGACGAACATGTTCTCTTTGTAGTTCTGCCAGTGGCCGGACTTTTCCCAGAGCGAACGGTCCATCACCTGCGGCGTGCGCACTTCCTGGTAACCGGCGTCGCCGAGACGGCCGCGCATGTACTGCTCGACGGCCTGCCACACCTGCCAGCCCTTCGGGTGCCAGAACACCATGCCGGGCGCCTCTTCCTGCAGGTGGAACAGGTCGAGCGACTTGCCCAGCTTGCGGTGGTCGCGCTTTTCGGCCTCTTCCAGCATGTGCAGGTAGGCTTCCTGGTCTTCCTTCCTGGCCCAGGCCGTGCCGTAGATGCGCTGGAGCATCTCGTTGTTGGCGTCGCCGCGCCAGTAGGCGCCGGCCACCTTCATCAGCTTGAAGACCTTGAGCTTGCCCGTGGACGGCACGTGCGGGCCGCGGCACAGGTCGACGAAATTGCCTTCGCGGTACAGGCCGATTTCCTGGTCGGCCGGGATCGAGGCGATGATCTCGGCCTTGTACTTCTCGCCCATCGACTCGAACAGCGCCACCGCCTCGTCGCGGTTCCACACTTCGCGCACCACCTTCTCGTCCTTGCGGGCGAGCTCCGTCATCTTCTTCTCGATGGCGGCCAGGTCTTCGGGCGTGAAGGGACGCTTGTAGGCGAAGTCGTAGTAGAAGCCGTTCTCGATCACCGGGCCGATAGTCACCTGCGCCTCCGGGTACAGTTCCTTGACCGCGTAGGCCAGCAAGTGCGCCGTGGAGTGGCGGATCACGTCGACGCCGTCGGCGTCCTTGTCCGTGACGATGGCCAGCCCGGCATCGCCGTCGATCTTGTAGCTCGTGTCGACCAGCTTGCCATCGACCTTGCCGGCCAGCGCGGCCTTGGCCAGGCCGGAGCCGATGCTCTGCGCCACTTCGGCAACCGTCACCGGGCCGGGAAACTCGCGACGGGACCCATCCGGCAGCGTGATTGCGATCATTTCGACTCTCCAGGATTCCGCCGGCGGCGGCTTGCGCATCGCCTGAGCGGATCAAACTGCATCTTGTGGCACCGGCCCGCGTTCTGCGATCCGGCGATTATTCTTTGCGGCCTTGCTTCGCTTGGCGCGAAAGCCGGCAGCTTATCAGGGCGCTGGCAGGCGACAGACGAAAAAAAACGCGGCCAAGGCCGCGTTTCTCTTTGTCAAACCCGATCCAACCGGGTCGAAGGCGCACCTCGACTACTGTCGCTTGCCAGCGGTAGTAGTTCGCGGTGTCATAACCATGATGCCCTTCCGTTCCGTATGGGGTTGAATCGGACTTGCCGCACTTCTTTTTTTACTGCCGAATGTACTGCTCTACTGCAATTCGTTGGTAGGCTCGATTGGACTCGAACCAACGACCCCCACCATGTCAAGGTGGTGCTCTAACCAGCTGAGCTACGAGCCTAGCGAAGCCGCAAGTATAGCATCACTTTCT
The DNA here is from genome assembly GCA_050987995.1 of Ralstonia pickettii. Taxonomy (GTDB): domain Bacteria; phylum Pseudomonadota; class Gammaproteobacteria; order Burkholderiales; family Burkholderiaceae; genus Cupriavidus; species Cupriavidus pickettii_B. Next base: position 1,422,053 of record CP158803.1, on the reverse strand, counting down.
TTTTGCCTGCAACACCCCCTGCACGTCCTCGATCAGCTGCAGCGCGCGCTGCAGTTGCGTAGCCTCGGACACTTCGGCGGTGAACTGCATGCGCGCCACGCCCTTGCTGGAAAGCGTCTTCACGCCGGTGACGTTGATCTTCTCGCGCGACAGCACTTCCGAGATATCGCGCAGCAGCCCCTGCCGGTCGATCGCCTCGACCTGGATATCGACCGGATACACCGCAGCGTGGCTCTTCTGGCCCCACTCGGTCTGGATCACCCGCTCCGGCGCGCGCGCCGACAGCTGCTGGAAGGTATGGCAGTTGCGCCGATGGATCGACACGCCGCGCCCGCGCGTGACGAAGCCGACAATATCGTCCGGCGGCGCCGGCTTGCAGCAGCGCGACATCTGCGTCATCAGCGAATCCACGCCCACCACCAGCACGCCGCTCTTGGCGCCGCGCGCCACGCTGGTGGCACGACTCTTCTTGGTAACGGCGTCTTCCTCGCTGAGCGGCGCCTGCACTTCCCCTTCCGGGTGGCGCAGCGCGTGCTCGACGTGGCGCAGGCTGAATTCATCCTTGGCCACCGCCGCGAACAGATCGTCCGGCGTCTTGAAGCCCAGCCGCGTGGCCAGGTCTTCCAGCTTGACCGCGGTCTTGCCTTCGCGCTGCAGCGTCTTGTCGATCAGCGCGCGGCCCTGCGCAATGGTCTCCTGCGAATCGAGCGCGTTGAACCACGCGCGCACCTTGGCACGCGCGCGGCTGCTGGCCAGGTAGCCGAGCTCGGCATTGAGCCAGTCGCGCGACGGCCCGCCCTGCTTGACCGCGATGATCTCGACGGTCTGGCCGTTCTTCAGGGTCGTGTTCAGCGGCACCATGGTGCCGTCCACGCGCGCGCCGCGGCAACGGTGGCCGAGGTCGCTGTGCAGGTAGTAGGCAAAGTCCAGCGGCGTCGCGCCCTGCGGCAGCGCCACCACGCGCGCCTGCGGCGTCAGCACATAGATGTGGTCGTCGATCGCGGCGTGCTTGATCTGCTCCCACTCGTCATGCGCCACGCTGTGGTCGGCGTCGTCCTTCCAGGCCAGCAGCTGGCGCAGCCAGGCGATCTTCTCGTCATAGCGCTCGCTGGCGGAGAACTGCCCGGCATAGCCGCGGTGGCCCGCCTCCTTGTAGCGCCAGTGCGCCGCCACGCCGTATTCGGCGAAGTGGTGCATCTCGTGCGTGCGGATCTGCACCTCGAAGGCGCGGCCATCATCGCCGATCACCACCGTGTGCAGCGACTTGTAGCCGTTGGCCTTGGGCCGCGAGATATAGTCGTCGAACTCGCGCGGGATCGGCTGCCAGATATGGTGGACGATACCCAGCACCGTGTAGCAGTCCTTGATATCGTCGACGATCACGCGGAAGGCGCGCACATCGTACAGGTCGGCAAAATCCAGCTCCTTGCCGCGCATCTTCTTCCAGATGCTGTAGATGTGCTTGGGCCTGCCGCTCACCTCGGCACGGATGCCAGCGGTGGCCAGCTCGGACTGCAGCCGCGCGATGGCGCCGGAGATATAGCCCTCGCGCTCGATGCGCTTCTCGTCGAGCAGCTTGGCGATGCGCTTGTACGTATCGGGCTGTTCGAAGCGGAACGCCAGGTCCTCCAGCTCCCACTTCATCTGCCAGATACCCAGGCGGTTAGCCAGCGGCGCGTAGATGTCGAGCGTTTCGCGCGCCACGCCCGGTTGCGGCGCCTGCTTGGTCTCGGCCATCCAGCGCAGCGTCTGCAGCCGCGAGGCCAGGCGCACCAGCACCACGCGGATGTCCTGCGCGAACGCCAGCAGCATCTTGCGCAACGCCTCGACTTGCTCGTGGCGTGCCTGCACCTCATTCTTGGACGGCGTGGCCGGCTCGGCCTCGGTACGGCTGCCGGCAATGGCGCCGATGCGCAGCAGCTGCCGCACGCCGTTGACCAGCCGCGCGACCTCGTCGCCGAAGCGCGGCGCGATATCGGCCTCCGTGTCGGGCACGAACGCCGCCAGCCCGAACAGGCAGGCAGCGGCGCGCGCGGCGTCGTCGACGCGCAGGCCGTCGAGGATGCGCAGCATGCCCTGCGCGTGCGACAGCACGGTCTCGCCGGTGGGCAGCGCTACCTCGGCGCCGCGCTCGCGCACGTATGCCAGCGCGCGTTCGACCAGCTCGGCATCCGGGATGCCCGCGACCCGCGCGGTCAGGTCGGTGGACGTCACCATGTCACTACGCCTGCATCAGTTGAGCGCAGCGGTCACCACCACTTCGATCAGATAGTCGGGATTGGCCAGGCGGGCTTCGACGGTGGCGCGCGGGGGCGTATTGCCCTGGGGCACCCAGGCGTCCCAGACCTCGTTCATCTCGCCGATCAGGTCGACGTTGGTCAGAAAGATCTGGCACGACAGGATGCGGGTCTTGTCGCTGCCGGCCTCGGCCAGCAGGCGGTCGATATGGCCAAGCACCTCGCGTGTCTGGCCGCGGATATCGGCCTTGGGATCGACCTCGGGCACCTGCCCGGCCAGGTAGACCACGCCGTTGTAGACCGCGTATTCGGACAACCGCTTGCCCACGTGGGCGCGCTTCAGTTCAGGGTTACTCATGACAATGCGTTGACTGATAAAAAAGATCCGTTGCGCGATACGCTCAGGCGCCCCCGACAAAGAACTGTCGGGCGATGGCGATCTGCGCCGGATCGACAAAGGTCGGGGCATGGCCCACATCGGGCACTTCCACCGAACTCACATGTTTGCCGCGCGCCACCATCTCGGCCACGGTCTCGCGCAGCAGCAGGTCGGACTGCGCGCCGCGCACTACCAGCACCGGCCCTTCGATGGCCTCGAAGCCGCGCCACAGCACCGCCTCAGTCAGGGCAACGAGCTCCGGCGTGGACTTGCGGAACGGCGTGGCAAGCTGCGGATCGTAATGCAAGCCCCATTCCAGGCCCTCGGTGCCCTGCACCGGCTTCAGGATAGCGGCGTTAAGCTCGCGCCACTGGTCGGGGGTGTGGCGGCCGAACGAGGCGCTGATGGTCTGCAGGTAGGCCAGCCCTTCCTCGAAGGTCTTGAAGCGCACCGGCAGGCCCAGGTAGGCGCCGATCCGCTCCACCGCCGAGGCTGCGATCTTGGGGCCCACATCGTTGAGCAGCAGCTTGCGCACCGGCGATTTCGGCAGCCCGGCCAGCCCCATGCCGATCAGGCCGCCCATCGAGGTGCCGAACCAGTCCACCTGCTCCACGTTGAGCCGAGCGATCAGCGTGACCATGTCGGACACGTACTGCGGCACCACGTAGCCGTTGGCATCGGCCAGCCACTCGGAGCGCCCGCGGCCGACCACGTCGGGACAGACCACGCGGTAGTCGCCGCACAGCGCGCTGGCGACGGTGTCGAAGTCGCGGCCGGTGCGCGTCAGCCCGTGCACGCACATCAGCACGCGCGGGTTGGCGGGGTCGCCCCACTCGTGGTAGGCCATGCGGTGCAGGCCCGCCGGGCTGATGCACTGGACAAAACCGAGGCGCGGACTGGCAGACATCTGGACTCCCTGACGAACCGGACCGGTGACCGCGGAAAAGCGGCGCCGCCGGAGGTTGAGCAAAGCTGGATTGTACGCCGCAGCGGGTACAATGCCACAGCACAGTGTCTGCACCACCGCACACGCTGCCGCGCACCGCCACGGCGCGGTCCGCCTCACTGTGGCATCCCTACCGTGGCATTCCATTCTCTCTCGACGGAGGCTTACATGCTCAACGGCAAGACCGCACTGGTGACTGGTTCGACCAGCGGCATCGGGCTCGGCATCGCGAAGGCGCTGGCGGCCCAGGGCGCCAACATCATCGTCAACGGCTTTGGTGACGCGGACGCCGCAAAGAACGAGATTGCGCAGGCCGGCCAGGGCATCCGGGTCGGCTACCACGGCGCGGACATGAGCAAGGCGGCCGAGATCGAGGACATGATGCGCTATGCCGAGTCCGACTTCGGCGGCACTGACATCCTGGTCAACAACGCCGGCATCCAGCATGTGGCCAGCATCGAGGATTTCCCGATCGAGCGCTGGGACGCGATCATCGCCATCAACCTGACCTCCGCCTTCCACACCACCCGCCTGGCGCTGCCCGGCATGAAGCAGAAGAACTGGGGCCGCATCATCAATGTCGCCTCCACCCACGGGCTGGTGGCCTCGGCGAACAAGTCGGCCTACGTGGCGGCCAAGCACGGCATCGTCGGCTTTACCAAGGTCACCGCGCTGGAAACCGCGCAGACCGGCGTGACCGCCAACGCGATCTGCCCGGGCTGGGTGCTGACCCCGCTGGTGCAGAAGCAGGTGGAAGCGCGCGCGCAGAAGGAAGGCATTCCGGTGGAGCAGGCCAAGCGCGAGCTGGTGCTGGAGAAGCAGCCTTCGGGCCAGTTCGTCACGCCTGACGAGCTGGGCGCGCTGGCCGTGTTCCTGTCGTCCGAAGCGGCGCGCCAAGTGCGCGGCGCGATCTGGAACATGGACGGCGGCTGGGTGGCGCAGTAAGGAGCGGCGGATGCAACGACGACGCTTCCTCGGCACCCTCGGTGCGCTGGCGCTCGGCACGCTCGCCGCGGGCGTGCTGGGGCCGATGGCCGATGCGTTCGCCCAGGCCAAGCCCTTGGCCATCGACGTCTACAAGAGCCCGCTTTGCGGCTGCTGCGAAGACTGGGTCAAGCACCTGCGCGCCAATGGTTTCACCGTGACCGTGCATGACGTCGAGGATACCGGCGTCTACCGCAAGCGCTTCGGCATGCCGGAGCGTTTCGGCTCGTGCCATACCGGGTATATCGGCGGCTACGCCATCGAAGGCCACGTGCCGGCGGCGGATATCCGCAAGCTGCTGGCGGCAAAGCCCAAGGCGGTCGGGCTGGCGGTGCTAGGCATGCCGGTGGGCTCGCCGGGCATGGAACAGGGCCCGCGCAAGGACCCGTTCGACGTGCTGCTGGTCAAGGGCGACGGCGCAGTCTCGGTGTTTACCAGCTACAACAAGCCGGCGGCCTGACGGGCTGCCTTGCCGGATGCGCCCTGGCGCGTCCGGCCTTCAGCCTGCGGCGGCCAGGCTCTCCAGCGCCGCCTCCACTTCCCGCCATATCGCTTCGGTCTCGGCTTCGGTGCATTCGCCGTGCTGGCGCTTGACCGCGCCCAGCCGGTTGAGCACCAGGTGCTGGTCCGATGCCACGCCCGCACTTGCCAGGCAGGCCTGCACGCACGCCAGCGGACAGCCGTCCAGCGCCAGGATGGGCCGGCCGGATTGCGCCACGCGCGTCAGCGCCGGGACCCCGCCGCCCACGCCGCTGATACAGGACATTTCCGCACGCCCGCTGCGGTCGAGCCGCACTGCGCAGGCATTGGCCAGTTGCGCCACGCTGGAGCAGCCGGAGCAGGCGTACACCAGTGGCAGAGATCGGTTCGGGGAAGCCGGCATCGCGCACCTTCCGTGAGGATTCATCCGTGGCCGGGCCGTGCCCTGCCGGAAAGCGGCCAGCATAGTGCGCGTCCCGGCGCCAGGCTATTCGCCGGAAGAGCTAGCATCGCCGCCCGTCCGGCATAGTCCCGGCGGCAGGTGCCGCGATCCGCCCACCAAAGAAAAAACCCCTGCGGCGCATCGCGCCACAGGGGTCTTACCAGGCTACAGTCGGTACGCCGCTCAGAGCAGCGGCGCGCCAGTCTTGCTCTGGATTTCCTCCCGGCTGACACCCGGAGCGGTTTCCACCAGCTTCAGACCTTCATCGGTCACGTCGATCACACCCAGGTCGGTAATGATGCGGTTGACCACGCCCACGCCGGTCAGCGGCAGGTTGCACTCTTTCAGGATCTTGATGTCCTCGGTGCCGTCCTTCTTCTTGGCGGTATGTTCCATCAGCACCACCACGCGGCCGACGCCGGCCACCAGGTCCATTGCGCCGCCCATGCCCTTGACCATCTTGCCCGGGATCATCCAGTTGGCCAGGTCGCCCTTCTCGCTGACCTGCATCGCGCCCAGGATGGCCAGGTCAATGTGGCCGCCGCGAATCATCGCGAAGGAGTCCGCCGACGAGAAGATCGACGAGCCCGGCAGCGTCGTCACGGTCTGCTTGCCGGCATTGATCATATCGGCGTCGACTTCTTCCTCGGTCGGGAACGGGCCGATGCCCAGCAGGCCATTTTCCGACTGCAGCCACACTTCCATGCCTTCCGGCACCCAGTTGGCCACCAGCGTCGGCAGGCCGATGCCCAGGTTGACGTAGAAACCGTCCTGCAGCTCGGTTGCGGCGCGCGCGGCCATTTCGTCACGTGTCCATGCCATGATGAGTCTCCTTAGCTGGCCGCGCGCACGGTGCGCTGCTCGATGCGTTTCTCGGGATTGGTGTTCAGCACCAGGCGCTTCACGAAGATGCCGGCCAGGTGGATTTCGTCCGGGTCCAGCTCGCCGGTCTCGACGATGTGCTCGACCTCGGCGATGGTGACCTTGCCCGCCATGGCGCACATCGGGTTGAAGTTGCGCGCGGTGCGGCGGAACACCAGGTTGCCGGCCTTGTCGGCCTTGTACGCCTTGACCAGCGCCACGTCAGCCGTCAGCGAACGCTCCATCACGTACTTCTCGCCGTCGAATTCGCGGATTTCCTTGCCTTCGGCGACGATGGTGCCCACGCCCGTCTTGGTGAAAAAGGCCGGAATGCCCGAGCCGCCGGCGCGCAGCTTCTCGGCCAGCGTGCCCTGCGGCGTGAATTCGAGCTCGAGTTCGCCGGCCAGGTACTGGCGCTCGAACTCCTTGTTCTCGCCCACGTAGGACGAGATCATCTTCCTGATCTGGCGTGTGGCCAGCAACTGGCCCAGGCCGAAGCCGTCGACGCCGGCGTTGTTGGAGATGCAGGTGAGCTGCTTGACGCCGCTGTCGCGCAGCGCGGCAATCAGCGCCTCGGGGATGCCGCACAGGCCGAAACCGCCAACGGCGATTGTCTGGCCGTCGCGGACGACGCCTGCAAGCGCTTCTGCGGCGCTGGCGTAGACCTTGTTCATGTTCGCTCCTTCCTCGGTAGTTCCTCGGGGGTCCGCTGTCGTTCTTCCTGCCGCAGGGTGTGCGGCGGGCGACGCAGGGAAATTGTAACGGTACAATCGGCGGCGGGCGCCGACTGTCGTCCGACCGACAGCATACGCAAGCGCCGCCGGCTACGCCATTACGTAAAAATACATAAGCAGATGCCCGCTATCGACTACCAGACCGCTTTCCAGCTCGCCCCCGTGGGCCTGGTGCTGTCACGCGAGCGCGTGATCGAAGACTGCAACGAGGAGGTCTGCCGCATCTTCGGCACCACGCGCGAGGCGCTGCTGGGCCAGTCGTTCCAGGTGCTCTACCCCACCGCCGACGAATTCGAGCGCACCGGCGCGCGCATCGTGCCGATCATGAACAAGCGCGGCATGTATTCGGACGAGCGCATCATGAAGCGTGCCGGCGGCGAGCTGTTCTGGTGCCACGTCACTGGCCGCGCGCTGGATCGTTCTCAGCCGCTTGGGGCGGGGATCTGGACCTTCGAGGACCTGTCGCAGAAGCGCCAGGTAACCGCCGAGCTGACGGCGCGCGAACGCGAGATCGCGGCGCAGCTGGTGGAGGGGAAGACCAGCAAGCAAATCGGCAAGCTGCTGGCGATCAGCCCGCGCACGGTGGATATCTACCGGGCGCGGCTGATGAAGAAGTATGGGGCCAGCACTTCGGTCGACCTGGTGCAGCGACTGGTCCACCACTGAAACCCACTGCGGGCGTCAGCCCTCGATGATCGCGCGAATCTCCGGCGGTACCGGCACCGACTTCTCCAGCGCGTAATCACACCACACCACCTTGGCGCCACCCTCGGCCCACACCACGTCGGGCAGGTCGGTGCGGCGGATCTCCATGCGAGTCTCGAAGCTGGTGCGGCCGAGCTGCCCGGCATAGACACGGCACTCGATATCGCCCGGATACCGCAGCTGGCGCAGGAAGGTCATGTGCGCATTGATGATGACCGGCCCCTGCCCGTGCGCATCCTTGCCGCCACGACCGAGCGATGCAAACCACTCGATGCGCGCCTGCTCCAGGTACTGGAAATAGACGGTGTTGTTGACATGGCCCATGGCATCCATGTCGCCCCACCGGATCGGCATCACAACCGTGTAGACGTGTTTCATTCACAGCCTCCGTGCGGAGTGGCCCGCCGATGCCGGCAGGCCAGCTCCGTTACGCCATGGCTCAGCGCTTGGCGATCGCGCCTTCGGCCTTGGTCACCAGGTCGGTGCCGATCTGCTTTTTCCACTTGTCGTAGACCTTGGCGGTCGCCTTGCGGAAGGCGTCATGCTCTGCCGGGCTCAGGTGCGTGACCTTGACGCCGTGCGTTTCCATGTCCTTCCATGCCGGCGCGCCCGGTTCGACCAGGCCCTTGCGGGCCAGCGCGATTTCCTGCTTGCCGGCGTCGATGGCGGCCTGCCTGACGATCTCGCGGTCGGCCGGGGTCCAGCTTTCCCAGATCTGCTTGTTGACCACGAAGATCAGCGGGTCGGCCACGTAGCCCCAGGTGGTGACGAACTTCTGCCCGACCGTGTACAGCTTGGCCGCGGCGAACACCGACTGCGGGTTCTCCTGCCCGTCTACCGCGCCCGAGGCCATCGCCGGCTGCGCGTCGGCCCAGCTCATCTGGGTCGGGTTGGCGCCCAGCGCGTTGAAGGTCTCGATGTACAGCGGCGAGCCCACCACGCGCAGCTTCATGCCCTTGAGGTCTTCCGGCTTGCGGATCTCGCGCTTGGAGTTCGACACCTCGCGGAAACCGTTCTCGCCCCAGGCCAGCGGCACCACGCCGGCCTTCTCCAGCGTGGTGAAGATCGACTTGCCGACTTCGCCCTGCGTCAGCGCGTCAAGCGCCTTGTAGTCAGGCATCAGGAACGGCAGCGAGAACAGGTTCAGTTCCCTGACCTGCGGCGACCAGTTGATGGTCGAGCCGACCGCCATGTCGATCACGCCCTGGCGGATCGCCGAGAACTCGCGGGTCTGGTCGCCGGCCACCAGCGAAGTGCCCGGGTACAGCTTGATATTGATGCGGCCGTTGGTGCGCTGCTTCACCAGGTCGGCCCAGATCTCGCCGCCCTTGCCCCACGGGAAGGCGGGACCGAGCACCAGCGACATCTTGTACTCGGACTTGTAGGTCTGGGCCATCGCGCCGGCGGGGGCGAAGGCGGAAGCGGCCATGGCGGCTGCCGTTGCGAGCATCAGGGCACGACGTTTCATTTCATCTCCTCTCGGGAATCGTCAATTCTTGTTTGTGAATGCGGTACATCAATAGCCGAGGTATTCCGGCAGCCAGGTTGCCAGCGGCGGATAGGCCAGCACCATCAGCATGGCGATGAACATCGCCAGCAGCATCCAGATCACCCAGGGCACGGTTTCTTCCATGCGCACCCGGGCGATCCGGCACGACACCATCAGGTTCACGGCCAGCGGCGGCGTGAACTGGCCCAGCGCCACCTTCAGCGTCAGCACCACGCCGAACCACACCGGGTTCCAGTGGAAGGCATTGACAATGGGCAGCAGCAGCGGCACGAAAATCAGGAAGATCGAGATGCCGTCCAGGAACATGCCGACCGTCATCAGCAGCAGCACGATCAGCGCCAGCACGCCGTACTCGCCCAGCCCGGAATTGGCGATGGCGTGCGCCAGCGGGTCGATCACGCCCAGCGTCGACAGCGCATAGGCAAAGATGCCGGCCAGCGCCACCACCAGCAGGATCACCGCCGAGGTCTCGGCCGCCTCCTGGAAGATGGTGAACAGGTCGCGCATGCCGATGCTGCGATACACCACCATGCCGACGAAGAGCCCGTAGACCACCGCCACCACGGCGGCTTCGGTCGGCGTGAACCAGCCGGCGCGCATGCCGCCCAGGATCAGGAACGGCGCCACCAACCCCCACGCGGCCTCGCGCAGGCTCTTCCAGAACGGTGGGCGCGGCAGCGCCGCCTCGATCGCGCCCATCTTGTGCTTGCGCGCCAGCCACACGGCCGGAACGATCAGTGCCACGCCGGCCAGGATGCCGGGGATCATGCCCGCGGCGAACAAGGCCGGCACCGATGCACCGGGCACCAGCACGCTGTAGATGATGAGGGCCACCGACGGCGGGATCAGGATGTCGGTCGCAGCCGCTGCGCCAACCACCGCTGCGCTGTATGAGCCCGGATAACCGGCGCGCGACATCGCCGCGATCATCACGCCGCCCACCGCGGCCGCGTTGGCCGGGCCGGAGCCGGAGATGCCGCCCAGGAACATCGCCACCAGGATCGCCACCAGCGGCAGCATTCCCGGGCCACGACCGACCACGGCGATGGCAAAGGTCACCAGCCGCTGCGCCACGCCGGAGCGGTCGAAAATCGAGCCGACCAGCACGAACATCGGGATCGCCAGCAGCGGGTACTTGGCCAGCCCCGCGTAGAAGTTCTGCGGCACGGCCAGCAGGCCGAACATCTGGGTATCGAGATTGGACAGGCCGATCGCGACCAGGCCGCCCAGGCCCAGCGACACGCCGATGGGCACGCCCAGCAGCATCAGGCCGATAAAGACGACGAACAAAGTGATGGCGACGAACGTCATTGCGCCTTCTCCGTCGTGGTGGCCTTGCCTTCATGCAGCGCCTTGAGCGCGCGCACGTTGCGCACCATCAGGCCCAGCGCGCGCAGCGCGATGCCGGCCGACAGCACCGGCAGCCAGATCGAGTACCACCAGCTGGGCACGCCGATGCCCGGCGAGGTCTCGCCAAAGGTGTATTCATCCCACGTGATGCGTGCGCCCAGCACCGCCAGCGCGATGAACATCACCGCCACACCCAGCGCGGACAGGATCGCCAGCCGTCGTTGCCGCGCCGCGCTGCCGCGTTCAAAGAAGAATTCGATGCGGATATTGCGGTCGCGCGCCACTGCGGCGCTGCCGGCAACGAGCGCCAGCACGATCATCAGGAAAACCGAGAACTCCTCGGTCCAGGCGAACGACTCGTCGGTGAAATAGCGGACCACCACGTTGGCGAAGGTGATGCCGACCAGCAGCACCATCACGATCACGCCAAGCCAGTCCTCGATGCGGGGCGAAACCCGGAATTCAGCGTCCTGCGCTTCGTCGGCGGCCTGCGGGATCACCGCGGAATCGACGACGTGTTGCGGCACGGCGTTGCGCCGTGCCTCGTCTTGTTGCTCCATCTCCCCGGCCTCCGGTCCGGGCCGCTCGGTCCTGGCGGCCGCTGCGGCGTTTTTTTGCTTGTATGTAAAGACTTAATCTGCAGACATGGCGGATTATGCCAAGACTGGCCTGTCGCGCACACGAATTTTCTGAGTGGTGATGCTGGCTGGCGACGGCGGGTGGTGGCGCGCAATATCGTCTGGATATCGCCCTGATGCGCCCAAGGGGACCGGATAAGCCCTGGCGCACGCAGCGGATCACCCCGCGCGCTTGTGGCACGCAGTCGGGGTGTGGGGGCGCGGTGGCGCCCCGTCAACAGGCCTTCAGGCCGTCAGACCATGCCGTCGTCGGCGGTGATGACGGCGCCGTTGATGAACTGCGACTGGTCGGACGCCAGCAGCAGCAACAGGCCGTCCAGGTCCTCCGGGCGGCCCAGCCGCTTGCGCGGCAGCATCTGGATCAGCTTCTGGCCGGCGTCCGAGTCCCAGTGGTGGTGGTTGATCTCGGTGTCGATATAGCCCGGGCAGATCGCATTGGTATTAATGCCGTGGCGCGCCCATTCCAGCGCCATCGCCTTGGTCATGTGCACCACGGCCGCCTTGCTCATGCAGTACACGCCGATCTGCGACAGCACCTTCAGCCCCGCCACCGACGCGACATTGACGATGCGCGCCTGCGGCAGCGGGCTGCCGTTCTTCTCGGCGCCCTTGGCGCGCGCGATCATGCGCTTGGCCACTTCCTGGGCGACAAAGAAGGCGCCGCGGGTATTGGTATCGAAGACGAAATCGAAATCGTCGGCGGTGACGTCGGTCAGTTTCTGCGTGGTTGACACGCCGGAATTGTTCACCAGAATATCGATAGAGCCCGCTTCCGTTTCCGCATGCGCAACAGCGGCGCGGATGCTGTCCGGGTCCGTCACGTCCAGGCGCACCACGTGGGCGCTGCCGCCGTCGGCCTCGATGGCCGCGCGCAGTTCCTTGAGCCGCTCAGTGCGGCGCGACGCCAGCACCACCTTGGCGCCGGCGGCGGCCAGCACGGTGGCAAAACGCGAGCCCAGCCCGCTCGAGGCGCCGGTCACCAGCGCTACCTTGCCTTCCAGATTGATCGACAAACCCATGGTTACCTCTTGTGCGGGAGCCCCTCCGGCCTAATCAAGAGCAGAAGGCAGCATACCAAAAAAAGAACGACCGTTCCAAAAAAATCCTTGCCTGTGGGTGGCGAGTCCCGGACAATGCCGGAGATTCTAAGAACTTGGCCAGCAAAGGGAAAGAGGGAAAACCAGCGATCCTGGCGCCGAATCTGCGGCTTCAGGCGCGAAATCGCCGTCAAACCCGCCCCTCCCCGGCTTCCGCCGCGCACTGGCACAGGTTACTGCAGAACGATCACCGCATTTCCCACAATTGCAAGCAAGCTGCGAAGAAATAGAGGGTTAGAGACAATGGATCAGCAACAGCTCCTGGAGCAGTTCGGCCCGCGTGAAGCCATGGAATACGACGTGGTCATCGTCGGCGGCGGCCCCGCCGGCCTGGCCACGGCCATCCGCCTGAAGCAACTCGCGCAGGAGAAAGGCGCCGACGTCAACGTGTGCGTACTGGAGAAGGGCTCCGAGCCCGGCGCCCACATCCTGTCGGGCGCCATCATGGATCCGCGCGCCCTCAACGAACTGATCCCGAACTGGAAGGAACTGGACGCACCGCTGAACCAGGTGGTGACCGAAGACAAGTTCCTGTTCCTGAACGAGACCGGTTCCAGGGGCACGCCCCCGGCGCTGCTGCCGGAGTGCTTCCACAACGAAGGCAACTACATCATCAGCCTGTCGAACTTCGTGCGCTGGCTGGGCCAGCAGGCCGAAGCGCTGGGCGTGGAAATCTTCCCGGGCTTCCCGGCCGCCGAGGTGCTCTACAACGAAGACGGCTCGGTCAAGGGCGTGGCCACCGGCAACATGGGCATCAACAAGGAAGGCGAGCCCACCGAGAACTTCCAGCTCGGCATGGAGCTGCATGCCAAGTACACCATCTTCGCCGAAGGCTCGCGCGGCCACCTGGGCAGGCAACTGCTCGAGAAATTCCAGCTCGACGCCGGCAAGGATCCGCAGAGCTACGGCATCGGGCTGAAGGAGCTGTGGGAAATCGATCCGTCCAAGCACAAGCCTGGCCTGGTGGTGCACACCGCCGGCTGGCCGCTGGACCCTGCCACCTACGGCGGCTCGTTCCTGTATCACATGGAAGACAACAAGGTCGCGGTCGGCTTTGTGGTCGGCCTGGACTACACCAACCCGTGGCTGTCGCCGTTCGAGGAATTCCAGCGCTTCAAGACCCATCCGGAAATCCGCCAGTACTTCGAGGGCGGCAAGCGCCTGAGCTACGGCGCCCGCGCGATCACCGCCGGCGGCCTGCTGTCGCTGCCCAAGACCGTATTCCCGGGCGGCGCGCTGGTCGGCTGCGATGCTGGCTACCTGAACGCCTCGCGCATCAAGGGCAGCCACGCCGCCATCAAGACCGGCATGCTGGCCGCCGAGGCCGCCTATGATGCGCTGCAGGCCGGCCGCCAGCACGACGAGCTGACCGCCTACCCTGCCGCGTTCGAGCAGAGCTGGCTGTACAAGGAGCTGCTGCAGGCCAAGAACTTCAAGCAGTGGTTCAAGAAGGGCCGCACCACCGCCACGCTGATGACCGGCATCGAGCAATGGCTGCTGCCCAAGCTCGGCATCCGCAACCCGCCCTGGACCATCCATCGCGTGAAGCCGGACCATGTGTACCTGAAGCCCGCGGCCGAGTGCGAGAAGATCGTCTACCCGAAGCCGGATGGCAAGCTGACCTTCGACCGCCTCAGCTCGGTGTTCATCAGCAACACCAACCACGAAGAAAACCAGCCGGCGCACCTGACGTTGAAGGACGCCAGCGTGCCGGTGAACATCAATTGGGACAAGTACGCCGGCCCCGAAAGCCGCTACTGCCCGGCGGGTGTGTATGAGTTCGTGCAGGACGAGACGTCGGGCAAGGAACGGCTGCAGATCAATGCGCAGAACTGTGTGCACTGCAAGACCTGCGATATCAAGGATCCGACGCAGAATATCGTGTGGGTGACGCCGGAAGGTGGTGGCGGGCCGAATTACGTCGGCATGTAAGCACGGCGCGCCAGCGCCAAGCGTGTGGAACGGCACCGGGAACCCGGTGCCGTTTTTCTTTGGGCGATCGTGCGCCACTACCGCGTTTGCCGCCGCGCGGCCATCGCCCTGTCGACCACCTCTGCCTGCAGCGCTTCGCTGGGATTGCTGAACGCCTCGCGCCGCAGCGCATCCAGCTGCTGCCGGCGATCCTGCTCCGACAAACCCGTAAACGCCTCGATCTGCGCACGCCGCGCCGCATAGTCGTCGTAGCGCTGTTGCCAGGCCTGCTCGGCCTGCGCCTGCTGCTGGTAGCGCTGCGCGACTTCCGGCCCATAGGCCTGCGCCAGCGCCGCGCCGATGTCCTGCGCGCTGCGGCCGGCAGCTTGCATGCCGGCAATGGTGTCGTGGATCGCCTGCGGCCGGGCGCTGGCTTCGCGCGCGGCGCGCAACGGCTCGGGCAGCGTGGCCTCCAGCGCAGCCAGGCGGCGGTGCCGTTCGGCCTCGTCCAGTCCGGGCTGCGCCGCGACTTCGAGCCGCGCCAGCATGGCGTCGTCATAGGCCTGCTCGTCGCCGAACCAGATCGCAGCCACTTCGGGCAGCAAGCGCTGCCGTGCCGCGTTGCGCGCGGCCTGCAGTGCGCGCAGTTGCTGCACCTGCGCGGCGCTCAGCGTGCCATTGCCTGCATCGGCCTGCGGCTTGCGCGCGGCCTGCGGCTGGATTTCCGCGAGGTAGGCCAGATAGCGCTGCCAAAGCTGCCACGCCTGCCCCGCCGCCGGTTGCGGCACGCGTCGGCGGACATCGTCGTACACAAGCTGGTTTAGCGCCTCAGGCCCGCCGGCGTCGTGGCGCGCGCTGAGGAAGTAGTCGAAATAAGTGCGTAATGCACGCGTCAGTCGAAGGTTGCCGTGCGCATCGGTTTCGGGGCCGGCGGGCACGTCGATGCCCGCCAGCGATGGCAAGGCGGTGACGCCGCCCCCGCCCGCTGTGTCAGCCGACGTTACCGACCTATTCGCAGTGGCAATGGTTGCCGTGCGCTGCGGCACGGCAACCGGACCGGACGGCATCGTCATCCAGTACACCGCTGCCGCCGCGATGCCGGCCGGCAGCAACGCCAGCCAGAGCCGCGGCGCGCGCTCAGAGCTGGTCATTGCGCAGCCGGTTGGCGTGGCTGAGGAGCACCGTGCGCGGGTCCACGTCCTGGTACAGGCCGGCCATCTGGTTCACCTCGTCGAGATGGTTCCAGTAATAGCCCGTGGCCAGCACCCGGCCCCACTTGCTGCTGCAGACCGAAACCAGCCCGTCATTGGGGCCGGCTCCCTTCAGGTCCATGATCCCGGCCGAGGTCGACATCATCAGCGTGGACGGGTCCAGCAGGTTCGAGCGCAGCAAGCTGAAGGGACCACCCTGCCCGGTCCACGAATATGCGGCCTGCACATGGGTGACGAGGTTGCCCGAGGCATCGCGCGCCTGCCGTTGCTCGAACGCTGCGCCCGGCGTATTGCAGTCCGGCCCGAGCGCCGACTTCGTGCCCGGCACCAGCGTGGCATCGAGGCGCGCATTCTGCTCGGCGGCGCCGCGCGTGGTCAGGATCTTCAGCGAGGCCAGCGCATTCTGGTCCAGCGCCTGGCCGTTGCCGATGCCGTTGAACCAGCCGACCGCATCGAATACGCCCTGGATGATGCCGACCAGCACCGGCCCCGCGATCGGGATGCTGTTGACGCCGTTGATCATGTCCAGCACGGTGTCGGCCACTTCGCTGCCCCGGTGCGGGCTGCCGATGGTGGTCACCGAAGCGATATCCTGCGGCGACATCGCCGCCAGCGCGCGCGAGGTCGGGCCGCCCTGGCTGTGGCCGATCAGGTTGACCTTGTCGGCGCCGGTTTCCAGCTTGACCGCGCGCACATAGGCCTGCAGTGCCAGCGCGCGCTCTTCGTCGCTGTTGAAAGAAGGCACGGTCGCCACATAGACGCGCGCGCCGTGGGCGCGCAGCACTTCCGGGATGCCGTACCAGTAGTCGAGCAAGCCACCCATCCTGGCCGCGCCGGTGAGCCCGTGGACCAGCACGATCGGGTAACGCGTTCTTGCGTAATCCGCGCTCTCGGCCGTGGCCGGCGCCGGCCAGGCCATTGCGGCCGCAGCCGCCAGCGCCGCTATGGCCCCTGCGATCCTGCCGGCCTTCTCCTTGCGTAGCGCGGGCGGGCTGCGCCCGCACGCGTGGCCCGGGTCACGGTGTCCGCTGTGCTCCATCTTGTCTCCTCGGTGGTGGGTCTTTTTTTGTTGAAAGCAGTAAAGACGGCGCACCGCGTGAAGACAATCAAAACATTAGCGGAATTCCTCCAAACGCCCGCTACAGACCTGCCACTACAAGGGCATGCGCGTATTGGACAGCAACTGCTCGTAGATATAGCACTGCAGCAGCGTCATCTCGCGTTCGGCGAGCATGTCGAAGGCCACACCGAAGGCCGGGAAGTCGGCGTCTTCTCCGTCGACGTTCTCGGGCGCGACCCGTACCCAGCCATCGACGGTGACTTCACTGTCGAACGACGCGGTACGCATCTTGAAACGCAGCCGCACGCGGCTGCCCGGCGCCGGCGACGGCGCGGTGGTGTGCACCAGCGCGCCGCCAGTGCTGAGGTCGGACAGCAGCGCCAGCCGCGCCGATCCTGACTCGGCGGCATCCTCATCCTCCGGCTCGGTCAGGTAGGCCGCCAGCCGTGTGGGCACGCGCGCGGCCTTGCGCACCGGGGTCGCATGCTGCTGCACCGGCGCCGACAGCACCAGGTAGCGGAACGGGCTGCGGCACACCGCGGTGATGGTCGAGGTAAAGCTGTGGATGGCCTGCCCGGAGAAGCCACGCAGCAGCACCTTGTCGCCCGCCTGCAGCGGCAGGTCGCGGCCGCCGAGCTGCGGCCAGGTCACGAACAGGCCATGCTCGATAAAACCGATCAGGCGGCTGGCCGCGGGGCGCGCGGTCTCGCCTTCGTGCTTGATATGCAGCAGCGTGCCGACCTGCAGGCCGAGCGGGCCGGCCGTGGGACGCAAGCCGTCGTCGGCGTCGTCGTGGTCATCCTCGCGGCAGACCACACCGTGCCGGAACACCAGCGCCAGGTCGCGCGCGTCGGGGATGACGTTGCCGCTGCCGAGCACCAAATTGCCGTCGCCGTCGAGCAGCGACCAGGGCAGCGGGTGTCCGACCGGAAGATCGTTGGGAGTGAGCTGGATCATGGCTGTTTGCAGAAGGACCGTTTGTCATCCCCGTGGCATGGCAAACCCACGGCGGAGCTGCCTGGCAGCATCCGCCACCCGTATTCGGTCACTATCGGCGCCGCCGCCTGGAAATTAAGCGCGTGCCGATGGCGGAAACTGCATGTGTAGCATCCGATGCTTGCGCCAGGCTTGACGTCCCGCAATATTGGGACCAGAATTCGCGTAAAGCTGTCTGACAGCCTGACATATTACAGCCATGACAACTCTGCCCCGCCCGGCCTCGCTGGCCAGCCGCATCGCCCAGTCCCTGCACGACGACATCCTCGCCGGCCGTTACGTCGCCGGCGCGCGCCTGCCCGCCGAAGCCAGCCTGGCCGATACCTTCGGCGTCAGCCGGCCGATCGTGCGCGAGGCCATTGCCCAGCTGAAGGCCGACGGCGTGCTGGTGACGCGCAAGGGCTCGGGCGCGTATGTGTCCGAGACACCGGGCGGCCAGGCCTGGCGCGTGGCCAGCGCGCCGGACGGCGGCCCGACACTGGCGCAGTTGTTCGAACTGCGCCGCGTAGTGGAAACCGCCTGTGCCGAAATGGCGGCGCAGCGGCGCACCGAGGCCGACGTCGATGCCATCCGCGCCGCGCTGGCGGCGATGCGGGCGCAGGCCGACGGCCAGGGCAACATGGCCAGCGCGGCGGCGGCCGATATGGCCTTCCACCATGCCATCGCCGAGGCCGCGCACAACCCCTGCTTCACCGGCCTGACCGATTTCGTCAGCCAGCAGATGCTGACCGCACGCCAGCGCGCGTGGGAGAACACCGCGCGGCTGGTTGCCAGCACCGGCGCGCCGCGCGCCGCCGACAGCGAGCATGCGGCGCTGGCCGAAGCGATTGCCGCCGGCAACGCCGCAGCCGCGCGCGAGGCGGCACAACAACACCTGTCCGCCGCGGCCGCCCGACTGGGGCTGCCGGGCTGACCCCGAACACAGCAACACGCAAAGGAACGAGCATGGAAAAGGTGGATTGCGTCGTCATCGGCGCCGGCGTGGTGGGACTGGCAGTCGCGCGCGCGCTCGCGCTGCAGGGCCGCGAGGTGATCATCCTGGAGGCCGAGAACGCCTTCGGCACCATCACCAGCGCGCGCAACAGCGAAGTGATCCACGCCGGCATCTACTACCCCGCCGGCTCGCTGAAGGCGCAACTGTGCGTGCGCGGCAAGGCCATGCTGTACGACTACTGCGCCAGCCACCATGTCGCGCACCAGCGCTGCGGCAAGCTGATCGTCGCCACCAGCGAAGCGCAGGTGGCAACGCTGGATGGCATCCGCGCCAAGGCCGCGGCCAATGGCGTCGATGACCTGCGCCTGCTCAGCCAGGCCGAAGCGCAGGCACTCGAGCCGCAACTGCAATGCCACGCGGCGCTGCTGTCGCCGTCGACCGGCATCATCGACAGCCACGGCCTGATGACAGCCCTGCTGGGCGATGCCGAGAACGCCGGCGCGATGCTGGCGGTGCAGTCGCCGGTGCTGGGCGGCGCGGTGACGCCGGGAGGTATCCGCCTCGAAGTCGGCAGCGAGGATGGCAGCGCCACCACGCTGCTGGCGCAGACCGTAGTGAATTCGGCCGGCCTGACCGCGCCGGAACTGGCGCGTCGCCTCGACGGCATGCCCGAGGCGCATATCCCGCCGCAGTACTACGCCAAGGGCTGCTATTTCACGCTGGCCGGCCGCGCGCCCTTCTCACGGCTGATCTATCCGGTGCCCGAGGCGGCGGGGCTGGGTGTGCACCTGACGCTCGACATGGGCGGCCAGGCGCGCTTCGGCCCCAATGTGCGCTGGATCGACGAGATCGAATACAGCGTCGACCCGGCCGATGCGGATGGTTTCTATGACGAGGTGCGCCGCTACTGGCCAGGGCTGGCCGACGGCGCGCTGCAGCCGGGCTATGCCGGCATCCGCCCCAAGATCAGCGGCCCGCATGAAGTGGCAGCGGACTTCCGTATCGATGGCCCGGCCGTCCATGGCGTGCCGGGGCTGGTTCACCTGTTCGGGATCGAGTCGCCGGGGCTGACCTCGTCGCTGGCGATCGCCGAGCGGGTCTGCGCGTCGCTGCCCTGAACCGCGCCGGTGCCTATCCCTTCGCCGCGAAAGCTCATCGCGGCGCAGAAGGCCCCGGCCGCCGCGGCGATCGCGGCAAGCCCGAAGGTATGCTCGGGCGCCAGCGCGTTCCAGGTCCAGCCCATCACCAGCCCGCCCAGCGTGCCGCCGACGCCGTAGGAAATGCCGGTGTACAGTGCCTGCCCGCGCCCCTGCAGCGGCCCGGAGAACCACGCCTGCAGCCGCTTCAGGCTGGCGCTGTGGTGCGCAGCGAAGGTGGCGGCGTGCAACACCTGCACCAGCGCCATCAGCCACGCGAACTGCGCAAGGTAGCCGGTCAGCCCGAAGCGCAGCGCCGCCAGCACGAAGGTGCCGGCCAGGATGGTGCGCAGCGCATAGCGCGCGAACAGCAGGCCCTGGTAATAGAAGAACACGATCTCGGCGACCACCCCGATGGTCCACATTACGCCGATGGCGAACTTGCTGTAGCCCAGTTTCTCCAGCCACAGCGAATAAAACACGTATAGCGCGGCGTGCGCGAACATCATCAGGAACGCTGACGCCAGGAACCACGCCACGTCCGGGCGGCGCAACAGCGGCAAGGCCGGCGGCGCCGGCACGCGCGGGCCCTCGTCGACGGCATCGCGCATGGTCAGTACCACGCCGGCCAGGATCGCCAGCAACGCGCTCGCCACCCACGGGAAGGCGCGCATGCCGACAGCCTCGAACAGCGCCCCGCCCGCCAGCACCGCACCGATAAAGCCGGCCGAGCCGAACATGCGGATGCGGCCGTAGCTGTGGTCGAAGGCGCCGTAGCGGCGCAGCGTAGAAATGGTCAGCGCATCGCCCAGCGGCGACATCGCGCTGGTCAGCAGGCTCAGCGTCAGCATCATCGCCATCATGCCGCCGTAACTGCCGACGCCAGGCAGCAGCATGAACGCCAACAGCGAGGTGAAGGCGCTGACGCGCAGGATGCGCACGCGCGTGTGCATCACGTCGGACAGCCAGCCCCACAGGTAGGGCCCGACGATGCGGCTGACCTGGAAGCTCGCCATCAGCACGCCGATCTGCACCGGATCGAAGCCGCGCCCGGCGAAATACAGGCTCACATACGGCGAGATGACGCCGACGTAGCCGTAGTAGCCAAGGTAGAAAAGCCCGAAGCGGGCATAAGCGGAGCGGTCCGCGCCGGAAGCGCCGCCGCCCGCGATGTGCGCCGTCAATTCAGCGCGACTGGCCGGCCTGCGCCGGAATCTGCGGCGTATCGACCTTCACGTCGCCGCACTGGGCGCGGTGGCGCAGCGCGTGGTCCATCAGCACCAGCGCCAGCATGGCCTCGGCAATCGGCGTGGCGCGGATGCCCACGCAGGGATCGTGGCGGCCGAAGGTCTCGACCGTGGCGGCGTTGCCGGCCTTGTCGATCGACTCGCGCGGCGTGCGGATCGAGGAAGTCGGCTTGATCGCCAGCGACACGGTGACGTCCTGGCCGGTGGAAATGCCGCCCAGCACGCCGCCGGAATTATTGGTGCGGAAACCCTCGGCGGTCAGCTCGTCGCCATGCACGCTGCCGCGCTGGGCCACGCTGTCGAAGCCGGCGCCGATCTCCACGCCCTTGACCGCGTTGATGCCCATCATCGCGTGGGCGATGTCGGCGTCGAGCCGGTCGAACAGCGGCTCGCCCAGGCCGACCGGCACATTGCTGGCCACCACCTCGATGCGCGCGCCGACCGAGTCGCCGTCGCGGCGCAGCGCGTCCATATAGGTTTCCAGCTCGGGGATGATGTCCGCGTTGGGCGCGAAGAACGGGTTCTCCGGCACGTGCGACCAGTCGGTGAAGGGCACCGCGATCTCGCCGAGCTGCGACATGTAGCCCCGGATCTCGGTGCCATACTTTTCGCGCAGCCACTTCTTGGCCACCGCCGCCGCGGCCACCACCGGCGCGGTCAGGCGCGCCGACGAACGGCCGCCGCCGCGATGGTCGCGGATGCCGTACTTCTGCCAGTAGGTGTAGTCGGCGTGGCCCGGACGGAAGGTCTCGACGATATTGCCGTAGTCCTTGCTGCGCTGGTCGGTATTGCGGATCAGCAGGCAGATCGGGGTGCCGGTGGTCTTGCCCTCGAACACACCAGACAGGATTTCGACCTGGTCGGCTTCCTGGCGCTGCGTGACGTGGCGCGAGGTGCCGGGCTTGCGGCGGTCCAGGTCGCCCTGGATGTCGGCCTCGGTCAGCGCCAGGCCCGGCGGGCAGCCGTCCACCACCGCGCCGATGGCGGGCCCGTGCGATTCGCCGAAGGTGGTGACAGTGAAGAGCAGGCCAAGGGTGTTGCCGGACATGATGGAAACCGCACAGGAATTGGGGACGGCCTCCATTGTAAGGCCAATGCCGGCCTGCCGGGCCGCCCGGCGAGTTCAGGCGGCGGCGATTTCCGGCGCGATTTCCGGGTAGAACTCGGCCCGCATCCGGTCCATATAGGCCACCAGGTTGGCATGCCCCTCCGCCGCGGTGCGGATTGGGGTGTCGAATACGGGGCACAGCAGACTGCCGGCGAAGGCGAACAGCGTGGCGTCGGCCCCGCACGGCTTGTCGCCCATCAGGTAGCGCTTGTCGCCCAGGATATCGGCGATCGAGGTCACGCCCTTGCTCGCCAGCGCCACCAGTTCTTCCTCGCTGTGCCGGCCCAGGCCCTGCCCCCACAGCGTTTTGCGCACCTTGTAGCGCACCAGCCGCTCGGCCAGCCCGCGCACCGGCGCCGGCACGCCGCGGAAGAACAGCGCCGGGCCCTTGTCGAAATTGTGCTGGTCGAGCCAGCGCACGCGCGCCACCGCCCAGTACAGGTGGTCTTCCATCAGTTTCTCGGCGGCCCAGGCGATGCCGCGCTCGGCCGGGCTCAGGCCGGCATCGAAGTCGATGTGGTAGGTCTTCTCGATATGCCAGCGGATCATGGTGGAATCCGCCACGATCCGCCCCATGTCGTCCAGGTACGGCAGCTTGCCCTTGGGCGCGTGGCGCAGGCTGCCGCGGCGCGCGTGGTACGGCAGGCCGGCCAGCTTGAGCAGCATCTCGGCCTTGGTGACGAAGGGGCTGGCGTCGGGCAGCCCGAAGGCGGGGCCGAAGGTATAAAGGATGATCATCGGGGATTCCGCATTCAATGAACTAGCGCCATTCGCCGCGCAGCGTCTGCACCATCTGCTGCAGCCCTTC
Source organism: Ralstonia pickettii (assembly GCA_050987995.1). Classification (GTDB taxonomy): domain Bacteria; phylum Pseudomonadota; class Gammaproteobacteria; order Burkholderiales; family Burkholderiaceae; genus Cupriavidus; species Cupriavidus pickettii_B. The sequence continues at coordinate 1,399,279 of CP158803.1, read as the reverse complement.
GGGGGTGGCCGCCTCCGGCGACACCGGCTCGCCCACCACCAGCTCCAGCCGGTTCAGGATGCCGCGCCGGAACGGCCGCGACATCGCCGGGGCGCCTTTGCGCGAGAAGTAGCTGCCCCACAGCCCGCGTAGCGCCATCGGCACCACCGGCACCGGGGTGCGACGGATGATCTGCTGCACGCCTTGCCTGAACGGATTGATCTCGCCGGTGGCGGTGATCTTGCCTTCGGGGAAGATGCAGACCAGGTCGCCGTCCTGCAGCGCATCGGCCACGCTGTCATAGGCGCGCCTGAGCATCTCCGGGTCTTCATGTGCGGGCGCGATCGGGATCGCCTTGGCCTGCCGGAAGAACCACGACATCAGCGGCACCTTGAAGATGCGGTGGTCCATCAGGAAACGCACCGGGCGCGGGCTGCACGCCATCAGCACCACCGCGTCGGCAAAGCTGACATGGTTGCAGACCAGCACGGCCGGCCCGTCCGCGGGGATGCGCTCGGCATTGATGCGGTGCAGGCGATAGATGGTATGGACCAGGATCCAGGCGATAAAGCGCAGCAGGAACTCCGGCACCAGCGAGTAGATATAGACCGCCACCACGGCATTGAGCAGCCCCACCACCAGGAACAGCTGCGGGATGGTGTATCCGGCCAGCGCCATCCCCACGCCCAGCAGCGACGCCGCGATCATGAAGAAGCTGTTCAGGATATTGTTGGCCGCGATGATGCGCGCGCGGTGCGTGGGTGCGCTGCGGCTCTGGATCAGCGCATACAGCGGCACGCTGTAGAAGCCGCCGAACATGGCCAGCAGGAACAGGTCGGCCAGCACGCGCCAGTGGCGCGGCTCGGCCAGGAAGCCGCCGATGCCGCTGAGCGCGGCCGCGGCCTGCCCCTGGCTGGCAAAGTACAGGTCCACCGCGAACACCGTCATGCCGATCGAGCCGAACGGCACCAGCCCGACCTCGACATGGCGCCCCGACAGCCGCTCGCACAGCAGCGAACCGGTGCCAATGCCCAGCGAGAACACCGCCAGCAGCAGTGTCACCACGTTCTGGTCGCCGCCCAGCACATCCTTGGCGTAGCTGAAGAACGAGGTCAGGAAGGTGGCGCCGAGGAACCACAGCCACGAGATGCCCAGCAGGCTCAGGAACACCGTGCGGTCGCCGCGCGCCAGCATCAGGTTGCGCCAGGTCTCCGAGAACGGGTTCCAGTTGATGCGCAGGTCGGGCTGCGGCGCCGGCGAGACCGGGATCCGGCCCGACACCACCCGCCCCGCCACCGCGATCGCCACGCATACCGCGCCGACGTATATCGGCCCGACGATCGTGCCGCCCTGCTGCAGCCCGGCCAGCTCGCCGCCGACCAGCGTGCCCAGCAGGATTGCGACAAAGGTGCCCATTTCCACCAGCCCGTTGCCGCCGACCAGCTCGCGCTCGTCCAGGTGCTGCGGCAGGTAGGCGAACTTGACCGGCCCGAACAGCGTGGAATGCACCCCCATCAGGAAAGTGCCGGCATACAGCAGCGGCGCGCTGTGCCAGGCAAAGCCAGCCAGTCCCAGCACCATGATGGCGATTTCCAGCGACTTGACCAGCCGGATCAGGCGCGACTTCTCCAGCTTGTCGGCGATCTGCCCGCTGGTGGCGGAAAACAGCACGAACGGCGCGATAAAGATGGCCGAGATCAGGAACGCCGCGCTGCGCGCGTCTACGCCCTCGAACAGCGCCGTGTGGTAGGTCACCAGCGAGGTGAAGGCGACCTTGAACACGTTGTCGTTCATCGCCCCGAGGAACTGGGTCCAGAAGAACGGGGCAAAGCGGCGCTCGCCGAGCAGTCGGAACTGGCTGTGTTGGCTCATGGATGGGGCCGTCCGGTCGGAAGGCCGGTGCGGAATTGGAAATTCCGGCAGTGTGCCGGAGCCGGGGTCCGGCCGCCATCATGCCACCGCCGCGCGGCCGCGCGGCGTCAGTCGAAAGAAATTTCGAAGGAAGCTTCGGTCTGGACCGTCCGGCGCACCGGACGGCGCCGCGCCATTACTCGGCGCGCTCTTCCGGCCAGTCGCGGATATAGGCCTTGAGCATCTTGTTCTCGAAGCTCTGGTCCTCGACCACGGCCTTGGCGACGTCGTAAAAGGAAATCACGCCCATCAGCGTGCGGTTGTCGAGCACCGGCATATAGCGGGTGTGACGCGCCAGCATCATGCGGCGCACCTCGTTGACGTCCGTCTCCATGGTGCAGGTCACCGGCGCATCGTCCATCACCTTGCGGATGCTGCTGGTGCCGACGCTGCCATTGTTCTTGGCCAGTGTCTCGATGAGCTCGCGGAAGGTCAGCATGCCGACCAGGTCGCCGTACTCCATCACCACCAGCGAGCCGATATCGTGCTCGGCCATGGTGTGGACGGCGACCAGCAAGGAGGTGTCAGGCGTCACGGTGAAGAGCGTATTGCCCTTGATCTGGAGGATGTCGCTGACTTTCATGTTGGTCTCCGCTGCCTGTACTGAATTATTCGCTTAAGGCACCGCTCCGACGACGAGGGGCGATGCCGGTCACTTCGTTATCTGTCTATGGGTGTGCGGGCAGAGATGCCCGCGAGTTCTCCCGTTGGCCGATCCTAGCCCAAACCGGACGGCAAAGTAAAGCAGGAGGCCGGTTTGCGGGTGGCGCGCCACCATGGGCGGGCGCACGATGCTACGATGCTGGCCGGAGACAACTCAAGGCCGACCGATCATGTCCGGAACCCGATTCGACACGCTGGCCCTGCACGCCGGCGCCGCGCCCGACCCTGCCACCGGGGCCCGCGCCACCCCAATCCACCTGACCACCTCCTTCGTGTTCCGCGACAGCGAGCATGCGGCGTCGCTGTTCAATATGGAGCGCGCGGGCCACGTCTACTCGCGCATCTCCAACCCGACCGTGGCGGTGCTGGAAGAGCGCATTGCCGCGCTGGAAAACGGCGCCGGCGCGATCGCCACAGCTTCCGGCCAGGCCGCGCTGCACCTGGCGGTGGCCACGCTGATGGGCGCGGGCTCGCACGTGGTGGCGTCGTCGGCGCTGTACGGCGGCTCGCACAACCTGCTGCACTACACGCTGCGCCGCTTCGGCATCGAGACCACCTTCGTCAAGGCGCGCGACATCGACGCCTGGCGCGCCGCGATCCGCCCCAACACCCGGCTGCTGTTCGGCGAGACGCTGGGCAACCCGGGCCTGGACGTGCTGGATATCCCCACGCTGGCGCAGCTCGGCCAGGACAACGGCATCCCGCTGCTGGTCGATTCCACCTTCACCACGCCTTACCTGCTACGCCCGTTCGATCTCGGCGCGGGCCTGCTCTACCACTCGGCCACCAAGTTCCTGGGCGGCCACGGCACCACCATTGGCGGCGTGCTGGTGGAGGGCGGCACCTTTGACTTCGAGGCCTCGGGGCGCTTCCCCGAGCTGTCCGAGCCGTACGAGGGCTTCCACAACATGGTGTTCACCGAGGAAAGCACGGTGGCGCCGTTCCTGCTGCGCGCGCGCCGCGAGGGCCTGCGCGACTTCGGCGCCTGCATGAACCCGATGGCCGCCTGGCAGCTGCTGCAAGGCGTGGAGACGCTGCCGCTGCGCATGAGCCGCCATGTCGACAACACCCGCAAGGTGGTGCAGTTCCTGGCATCGCACCCGATGGTGGAATCGGTGTCCTACCCCGAACTGGAATCGCACCCCGATTACGAACTGGCCAAGCGCCTGCTGCCGCGCGGCTGCGGCGCGGTGTTCAGCTTCAACCTGAAGGGGAACCGCGTCGCCGGCCAGCGCTTTATCGAGAACATGTCGCTGTTCTCGCACCTGGCCAACGTGGGCGACGCGCGCTCGCTGGTGATCCATCCGGCCTCGACCACGCACTTCCGCATGGACGCGGCGGCGCTGCAGTCCGCCGGCATCACCGAGGGCACGATCCGGCTGTCGATTGGGCTGGAAGACCCGGACGATCTGGTCGACGATCTCAAGCGGGGCCTGAAGGCCGCCGAGAAAGCGATGAGCGCCAAGGGAGGGCAAGCCTGATGGAACTCAACGTTGCAGGCCAGCCGGCCTACGCCTACACCGGCGGCAAATCCTTCGATCCCGCCCTGCCCTGCGCCGTGTTCGTGCACGGCGCGCAGAACGACCACAGCGTGTGGGCGCTGCAGACGCGCTGGTTCGCCAACCACGGCTTCTCGGTGCTGGCGGTGGACCTGCCCGGCCACAACCGCAGCAAGGGTGCGCCGCTGGCCACCGTCGAAGCCATGGCCGACTGGGTCATGGCGCTGGTGGCCGCCGCCGGGGTCAAGGCGCCGGCCTTTGTGTTCGGCCACAGCATGGGCTCGCTGATCGCGCTGGAATGCGCGGCGCGGCACCCGCAGGCGGTGCGCGGCATCGGCCTGCTGGCCACCGCCTACCCGATGAAGGTCTCGGATGCACTGCTCGACGCCTCGCTCAACCGCGAGGACGAAGCCATTGCGATGGTCACCACCTGGTCGCATTCGAGCCTGGCCAACAAGCCCTCGTCGCCCGGCCCGGGCGCGTGGATGCAGGGCGGCAGCCAGCGGCTGATGGAGCGCGTGGCGCGCAACAACCCGCAGGCGCATGTGTTCCACAACGATTTCTCGGCGTGCAACGCCTACGCGCATGGCGACGAGGCGGCCGCCGCGGTGACCTGCCCGGCGCTGTTCATCACCGGCAGCAAGGACATGATGACCTCGCCCAAGGCAGCGCAGGCGCTGGCCGGCAAGATGGGCAAGGCCAGCCTGGTGTCGGTGCCGTGCGGCCACGCGATGATGGGCGAGCGTCCCGACGAGGTGCTGGACGCGCTGGCCGCGTTTGCCCGCAAGGTCGTGGCAGCCGGCTGAGGCCACCCCGGATGGCTGGCCGGCCAGCGGCCGGCCTCCCGACACCCCGGCGCAGAAGGTCTACACTGCACAAAACAAGACCAGCCGGAGACAGCCATGGCCCACGCCCGCGCGCGCGAGTTCGAGAACTTCGCGGCCTTCTATCCCTACTACCTGAGCGAGCACCAGAATCGCACCTGCCGGCGGCTGCATTTCGTCGGCTCGACGGTGGCGTTGCTGTGCCTGGCGGCGCTGGTCGTCACCGGCAATGCCTGGTGGCTGCTGGGGGCGGTGGTGGCGGGCTATGCCTTTGCCTGGGTCGGGCATTTCGGCTTCGAGAAAAACCGGCCGGCCACCTTCCGCCATCCCCTCTACAGCTTGATGGGCGACTGGGTGATGTACGCCGATATCTGGCGCGGCAAGATCCCGTTCTGAAGGCCCCCGTCGGCGGCCGGGCGTCAGACCTGCCCGTGCCACCCCGGCGGCACCACCTCCAGCGTGCGCCGCTGCGCGGCAGCGCCCGTCTCTTCCGTCCCATGGCCAGGCCCATCGGCCGGCTGCTGGCCAAACACAGCCTCCAGTGTCTGGTTGAGCTGCGGATTGTCCAGGATCGACTTGAGCCCCTCGGCCCCGCGCAAATGCTGCGCCAGCGCCGTGCGTGGCAGCCGCGGCAGGTTCAGCACCAGCCGGTCGTGCAGCATGCGCAGCGTCACCTGCGACGGGTCGCATAGCAGCGCCCAGTGGGCCTGCCCGCGCTCCTGCTGCAGCCGCCCGATCAGGTGCATGGCCTTGAGCTTGCCCAGCAGCCCCGCCAGGTAATCGGCCTCGACCCGCAGCGTGCGGCTCAGGTCCAGCTCGCCCACGCTGCGCGGCACCTCGTCGCGGGCGCGGTAGAGCAGCAGCAGCACGCCCAGCGCATCGAAGAACTCGCTGCCGGCAAAGGTCCGGCGCCGCCAGTAGCCCTGCCGGATCACCGGCAGGTTGGCGGCAATGGTGGCGCCCAGCAGCGTCACCAGCCAGCTAAGGTAGATCCACAGCAGGAAGATCGGCAGGGCCGCAAAGGTGCCGTAGACCGCGGTATAGGCCGGGATATGCGTGATGAAGTAGCCAAAGCCGCGCTTGGCGAACTCGAACGCGATCGCCGCCACCACGCCGGCCACGATGGCGTCGCGCCACTCCACGTAGGCATTGGGCACCGCCGTGTACAGGAAGGCGAAGGCCAGCGCCGACAGCACCACCGGTGTGGCACTGACCAGCAGCCCGACGCCGAGCGGTATGGTGCCGACATAGCCGGCCGAGATCGAGATCAGGTATGAGCTGATCGACAGGCTCGCGCCGATCAGCACCGGGCCGAAGGTCAGCACCGCCCAGAACACCAGCACCCGCTGCGCCAGCGGGCGGCGCTGCTTGACGCGCCAGATCGCGTTGAGCGCGTCTTCCACCGTGAGCATGGTCAGCACCGACGTGACCATCAGGCCGGCCAGGCCCATCGCGGTCAGCCCGCGCGCGCTCTTGGCGAACATGCCGATGTAGCGCTGGATCGATTCGCTGACGTTGCCGGGGATCAGGTTCTGGAACAGGAACGCCTCGATGGCGTTGCGGAAATCGCGGAACACCGGGAACGCGGCGAGCAGCGCAAAGGCCACCGTCAGCACCGGCACCACGGCCAGCACGGTGGTAAACGTCAGGCTCGCCGACACCTGCGGCAGCCGGTCTTCGCCGGCGCGGCGCAGCGCATAGCGCGCCAGGGCGCGCACCTTCTGCAGGTTCCATTCCCTGCGCAGGCGGGCAACGCGGGTACCAATCATGCGGCAGCAATCTCCTTGTCGGATGTATCGGTCAAAAGGGAATATACCCCGGCCGGACGGGCGGGCAGGCAAGCGTACGTGGGGGCGCATCTATAATACGCGCATTGTTTCCGGCACTTCGGACACCTGTCCGAGCGCCATTCCGATGCCCATCCCGATGACTTCGCGGCGCCACGCCCCCACCGCCGGCCATCCCGCTCCATGACCGAAATCCTCGTCCTGTACTACAGCCGCCACGGCAGCACCCGCAAGCTGGCAGAACTGATCGCCACCGGCATCGACAGCGTCCCCGGCGCCCAGGCCCGGCTGCGCACCGTGCCGCCCGTGTCCACCGTGTGCGAGGCCACCGCGCCCGACATCCCGGCCGACGGCCCGCCCTATGCCGAGCTGCGCGACCTGGAGGAATGCGCCGGCCTGGCGCTGGGCAGCCCCACCCGCTTCGGCAATATGGCCGCGCCGATGAAGTACTTCCTCGACGGCACCGTGGCGCAGTGGCTGTCGGGCACGCTGACCGGCAAGCCCGCCTGCGTGTTCACCGCCACCGGCAGCCTGCACGGCGGGCAGGAGACCACGCTGCTGTCGATGATGCTGCCGCTGCTGCACCACGGCATGCTGATCATGGGCCTGCCCTATTCCGAGAAGGGCCTGATGACGACCGCCTCGGGCGGCACGCCCTACGGCCCCAGCCACCATGCCTATGCCGACAACCGCGGCCCGGTGACGGAAGACGAATCGGCGCTGGCGCTCGCCATGGGCCGGCGCCTGGCGCGCGTCGCGCTGCGCCTGGACGGAGCCGGCGCATGAGTGCGGCCACCGACAGCCCGGCCACCGACAATGACCAGGCGCTGCACAGCCCCTGGCTGTACCGTCTCAGCGTGGGCAGCCTGATTGCGCTGATGCTGCTGTGCATCGCCTGGGAATGGTTCCTTGCGCCGCTGCGCCCGGGCGGCTCGTGGCTGATCATCAAGTTCCTGCCGCTGCTGCTGCCGCTGCGCGGGGTGCTATCGCGCAACCGCTACACCATGCAGTGGTCGTCGATGCTGATCCTGCTGTTCTTTACCGAAGGCATCGTGCGCGCCACCAGCGACCGCGCGCCCTCTTCCACGCTGGCATGGGTGGAAGTGGCGCTGACGCTGTTGTTCTTCGTCAGCACCATCCTGTACCTGCGGCCGTACAAGCGCCGCGCCCGCGCCGCCACCAAGGCCGCCGCGCGCAAGCCCTGATACCCGAATCCGAAGCCATGACCGCGACCCAAGACTCCTTCCTCGCCCTGTGCCGCGCCGCGCTGGGCCCGCAGCATGTACTGACCGATGCCGCCGACAAGGCGCCCTACCTGACCGACTGGCGCAAGCGCTATACGGGCGAGGCGCTGGCGGTGCTGCGCCCCGGCACGACCGAGGAAGTCGCGGAAGCGGTCCATGCCTGCCATGCGCGCCAGATCGCGGTGGTGCCGCAGGGCGGCAATACCGGCCTGTGCGGCGGTGCCACGCCGGTGGCGGGCCAGGATTCGGTGGTGATCTCGCTGCAGCGGCTGAACCGCATCCGCCAGGTCGACCCGCTCAACAACACCATCACCGTCGAGGCCGGTGTGGTGCTGCAGCACCTGCAGGAGGTGGCGCGCGAGCATGGCCGGCTGTTCCCGCTGAGCCTGGCGGCCGAAGGCAGCTGCACCATCGGCGGCAACCTGTCGACCAATGCCGGCGGCACCGCGGTACTGCGCTACGGCAATTCGCGCGAGCTGTGCCTGGGGCTGGAAGTGGTGACGCCGTCGGGCGAGACCTGGCACGGCCTGCGCGGGCTGCGCAAGGACAACACCGGCTACGACCTGCGCGACCTGTTCATCGGCGCTGAAGGCACGCTCGGCATCATTACCGCGGCGGTGATGAAGCTGTTCCCGCTGCCGCGCGCATCGGTCACCGCGCTGGCCGCGGTGCAGAGCCCGCGCGCCGCGCTGGCGCTGCTGGCGATCGCGCAGTCGCACGCGGGCGCGATGCTGACCGGCTTCGAGCTGATGTCGGCGCTCAGCATGACGCTGGTGACGCGGCACTACCCGCAACTGCGCTACCCGTTCGCCGACATCCACCCGCAGCTGGTGCTGATGGAGCTGTCCGACAGCGAAAGCGAAGACCATGCGCGCGGCATCTTCGAAACGCTGATGACGAACGCGTTCGAGGCCGGCGTGGTGGCCGACGCCGTGGTCGCCGAATCCGTGCAGCAGTCGCGCGACTTCTGGAACCTGCGCGAGCATATCCCGCTGGCGCAGGTGGAAGACGGCAAGAACATCAAGCACGATATCGCCGTGCCGGTGTCGCGCGTGGCGGACTTTATCGAGACCACCGACGCGCTGCTGCAGAACGCCTTCCCCGGCGCGCGCATGGTGACCTTCGGCCACCTCGGCGACGGCAACCTGCACTACAACGTGTCGCCGCCGGAAGGCGTCGACCATGACGCCTTCCTGGCCAACCAGGAGCAAGTGAACCGCATCGTCCACGACAGCGTGCGCTCGCACAACGGCTCGATCTCGGCCGAGCATGGACTGGGCCAGCTCAAACGCGAGGAGATCCGCCACTACAAGAGCGAGGTGGAGCTGCGCATGATGCGCGCGATCAAGGGGGCGCTCGATCCGCTCGGGCTGATGAACCCGGGCAAGGTGGTCTGAGCGCAGCCGTCATCGCTGCCGCGCCAGCTCGCCGCGGATATACGCCGCCACGCTCTCCAGCAGCTGGTCGAGATGATTGCGCAATACGTCGTATCCCGCATGCGGTGAGAATTTCGCTTCATCCAGGTATAGCGCCCGGTTGATCTCGATCTGCAGGCTGTGCCGCCCACGCGCGGGATCGGCATACGCCGTGATCAGTTCGGCGCCCTTGTATGGCCAGTTGATGCCGACCCGGTAGCCTAAGCCGCGCAGGCACTGCGCCACCTCCTCGACAAAGTCTGCCGAACAAGTCGCACCGTCGCGGTTGCTGACGACAAAGTCCGGGCGCTCGGCGCCGTTGTCGATATTCATGGCATTGCCGCGCGCCTTCATCGAATGGCAGTCGATATGCCATACCGCGCCAAAGCGCGCGTGATGCGTCGCCAGCAGCCCGGCGAGCGCGGCGTGGTAGGGATCGTAGTAGGTCTTCAGCAGGTGCTCGGCCATGCCGGGCGACAGCGGCACCGCGTAGACCGGCACGCCAGGCAGCGCCAGCCGGCGCAGCACGCCCATGCCGCGCCCGGCCTTGTCGCTGGGCTGCACCGGATACGGCATGGTGCCGTCGATCAGCACGGGATCGATGTCGTCGCGGGCACGGTTGACGTCCACCAGCCAGCGCGGAAAGCCTGCGCACAGCAGCGTGCCGCCCACCAGCGGCGCATGCGCGAAGAGCTGGTCGACATAGGCGTCCCAGCCCGTCAGCAAAGCTTCAGGCGGCGCGGCCAGCGCCAGTGCCTCCGCATGCACCAGCCCGCTGTGCGGGGAATCCACCACCAGCGGCAACGCCGCCCCGGCCGGTTCAGTCAGCGTGTAAGGAAGCACCATCTTCAGAACTTGTGCTGGATGCCGATGCCGACCGTGGTCACGGTATCGCCGGGCTTGTCCGAGTTCGGGTCCTCGCGGTCGAAGAACACGTAGGGCATGGTGCGCTTGCTCAGGCTGTAGGCGTAGCCGGCCTGTACTTTCTTGAGCCGCCCTTGCCGGTCGCGCTGCACCGCGCGCTCCATGTAGTTGACGGTCACGCTGTGCGGGCCGAACGGCACGGTGAAGCCGACCAGCCAGTACGGCACGTCGGTCCTGCTCGCCGCGGCGGCAACGTAGCGGTCGCGGCCATAGATGCCGTAGACATTGACTACGGTGAAGTTGTAGGACGCCGCGGCCTGCACCTTGTCGCGGAAGTCGTTGGCCACCAGCCCGCCGGTCCTGGCATCGCGCGAATAGCCCAGACCCGCGGCGAACTTGCCCGCGGCGTAGTTCAGCCCGACGTCGTACTGGCGGAAATCGTCTTCCGCCTTGACCGGTGAATTCACGTTGGGCGAAGCCGGATCCGGCCCCGCGAGGTTCACGCGCGCCCGCACCGAAAAGCCGCCGAACTCCGGCGTCATATAGCCGACTGCGTTCGAGACCCGATTGCGCGAATTCAGCACCTTGGTGCCGATCGCGGTCGCCCCCGCATCGTGGATGACGAAGTCCACGTTCTGCGTGACCTGCGAATAGATCGGCGAACCGACGATCGTGGCCGAATCCAGCCGCCCCAGCGCGATTGCGCCGAAGCCGCCGGCCAGCCCGACAAAGGCATTGCGGAACTGCGGGTTGGTGGCGATGCCGTTGTCGGCAGCAAAGCCCTGCTCCAGCCCGAACGCAGCTTTCAGGCCGCCGCCGAGGTCTTCGCTGCCGCGCATGCCCCAGCGCGAGGCATTGTCGGTCAGCTGCGTGGCCGAACCGCCCGGGCCCTTCTGGTACTCGACATCGGTGTCGATGCGGCCGTACAGCGCCACCGACGCGTCAGCGGCGGCCGACAGCATCGCCAGCGCGCCGCCAATGCAGGCGCGTCCGAACGCGCCATTCCTCCAGTTGCAGATCATGGCTCTTCTCCCGTTCCTTAGTTCGCAATGCACGAGTTCCCCCCTGGGCTTCCCCTCTGCCGCCGTATCTGCCGGCGCGGCGCGAACGCTCCCCGCCATCCCGCGCAGGCGGGATGGCAACGACTTCGGGGAACGTGGCGGCCGCGCCTGGCGGCGGCAATCTAGACATTCAGATGGCAGGCGGACAGGCGTCCGCCGATATCGCGCAGCACCGGCACCTCGGCGGCGCAGCGCGCGCTCGCATGCGGGCAGCGCGGATGGAAGGCGCAGCCGGACGGCGGTGCCAGCGGGCTGGGCAGTTCGCCGCGCACAGGCTGGTGGCTGGCCGGGCCGCCGCCCAGCCGCGGCGCATCGGCCAGCAGCGCGCGGGTATAGGGATGGTTGGGCGCGGCGAAGACCGTGCGCGCCTCGCCGGATTCGACGATGCGCCCCAGGTACATGATCACCACGCGGTCCGCCATGTGTTCCACCACCGCCAGGTTGTGGCTGATGAAGACGTAGGTCAGTTCGTGCTCGCGCCGCAGCTGCATGAACAGGTTGATGATCTGTGCCTGCACCGAGACGTCGAGCGCCGACACGGCCTCGTCGCAGATCAGCAGCCGCGGGCGCAGCGCCAGTGCGCGCGCGATCGCCACGCGCTGGCGCTGCCCGCCGGAGAACTCGTGCGGGAAGCGTTCGGCGTAGCTCGCATCGAGCCCGACCTGCTGCAGCAGTTCGCCGGCGAATGCCCGCGCACGCGCGCGCCTGACCATGCCGTGGTAGACCGCGCCTTCGGTGATGGCCTGGCCAATGCGCAGCCGCGGATTTAGCGAGGCATACGGATTCTGGAACACCATCTGCACCGCGCGGTGAAAGCCGGCGGACAACGTATCGGCGCGCCGCCCCTCCCAGGCGATCTCGCCGCCGCTCTGCGGCAGCAGCCCGGCCAGCATGCGCCCCAGCGTGGACTTGCCGCAGCCGGATTCGCCGACCACGCCCAGCACTTCGCCCTTGCCCACCTGCAGCGAAACGTCGTTGACGGCATGCACCGCCTGCACCGGCTTGCCGCCCATGCGCCCCAGCAGGCCGGGCTTCAGCGAGAAGCGTTTCTGCAGGTGGCGCGCCTCGAGCATGACAGTCATGCCGTCTCCAATGGATAAAAGCAGCGCAGCGTCCGGCCGCGCACGGTGGTTTCGTCAGGTGCCTGGCCGCAGGCTTCACGCACACGCGTGCAGCGCGGTGCGAAGGCGCAACCGGATGGCAGCGCCGTCAGTGCCGGCGCGGCGCCAGGGATCGCGCGCAGGGTTGCGCCGCGCATCGCAGGCGTTGGCAAGGAGTCGAGCAAGCCGCGCGTGTACGGATGCAGCGGCCGTTCGATCAGGTCGGCGACCGCGCCCTGTTCCACCACCCGGCCCGCATACATCACGCAAACGCGGTCGACCAGGTCCCTGACCACCGCCAGGTCATGGCTGATCCAGATCGCCGCGGCGCCGGTCGCGCGCACCAGCTGCTTCATCTCGTACAGGATCTGGGCCTGGATGGTGACGTCGAGCGCGGTGGTGGGCTCGTCGGCAATGATCAGGTCCGGCCGGTTGATCAGCGCGTTGGCGATCGCCACGCGCTGGCGCATGCCGCCGGACAGTTCATGCGGATAGGCGCGCATGCGCTCGGCCGGCGCGGGGATGCCGACGCGCGTCAGGGCATCGACAGCTTGTGCATACGCCTGCGCGCGAGTGCGGCGGTGATGGATCAGCACCGTTTCGGCCAGCTGGTCGCCCACCCGCATCACCGGGTTGAGCGACATCATCGGGTCCTGGAACACCATCGCGATGCGGTCGCCGCGCAGCGCCTGCCACTGGCGCGGCGAGCATTCCAGCAGCTCCTGCCCCTTGAAGCGCACCGAGCCGCCGATGACGCGCCCGGGTGGGTCCAGCAGGTTCATCAGCGAGTACGCCGTCACCGACTTGCCGGAGCCCGACTCGCCGACGATGCCGAGGATCTCGCCGGGTTCCAGCGAGAACGATACGTTGTCGACCGCTTTCACCGCGCCGCGCGCCAGGCCAAAGCTGGTGCTCAGTCCGGAGACTTCCAGTAGTGCCATGGTGTCTCCTCAGCCGTCCAGCCGCGGATTGAGCACGCGGCGCAGGCGGTCGCCCACCAGGTTGATCGAGCCGATCAGCAGCACCAGCGCCACGCCCGGGAAAATGCTGATCCAGTACTTGTTCGACAGCATGTATTCGAAGCCATTGGCGATCAGCATGCCCAGCGACGGCTGCGTGCGCGGCAGGCCGATGCCAAGGAAGCTCATGGTCGCCTCGAGCGTGATCGCGTGCGCGATCTGCAGCGTGCCGGTCACCACCAGCGGCGCCATGCAGTTGGGCAGGATATGGCGGAACATCACGCGCCACGCCGGCAGGCCCTGGCCCAGCGCGGCCTCGACATATTCCTTGCGGCGCTCCACCTGCGCCGCGCCGCGCACGGTGCGGGCAAAGTAGGCCCACTGCACGATCACCAGCGCCAGCAGCGTCTTGTCCACGCCCTGGCCCAGCACGGCCAGCAGGATCAGCGCGACCAGCACCGCCGGCAGGCTCAGCTGCAAATCGACCACGCGCATGATCGCCGCGTCGGCCACGCCGCCAAAGTAGGCCGCAGCCAGCCCGACCGCGCTGCCCACCATAAGCGCCACCACCGCGCTGATCACCCCGACGCCCACGCTGATGCGGATGCCGTAGAAGATCGCGCTGACCAGGTCGCGCCCTGCGCCGTCGGTGCCGAGCCAGTAGCGCGCCTGCCCTTCATAGCCGACGCTGCCCGGCGCCAGTTCGGCGTCGATCACCGACACCGTGGCGAGGTCATAGGGATTCTGTGGGCTGATCAAATGCGCCAGCGCCGCGACCAGCACCAGCGCCACCAGCACGGCCAGCGCGGCGGCGGCCACGCGGTTGGCAACGAAGCGCCGCAGCAGCGAGGGCCGCGCCGCGAGCGGCGTGGCGGTGGCAGGAGCCGTGCCCGCTGCGGCCGGCACAAGCGCCGGCACGGTGTCAGGTTCGGAGACAGGCAGGGACATCGGTTCGTTCTCGTTCTTTTGTGGAGAGAGGGAATCGGCAGCGGGTTCAGGCCGCCTTGTGCCGCAGCCGCGGATCGAGCACCACGTAGAGCAGGTCGACCACCAGGTTCAGCACCACGAACAGCACCAGCGTGACCAGCAGGTAGGCCACCACCACCGGGCGGTCCAGCGCCAGCACCGAGTCGATGATCAGCTTGCCCATGCCGGGCCACGAGAACACCGACTCGGTCACCACCGAGAAGGCGATCAGGTGGCCGAACTCGAGGCCAACCACGGTGACGATCGGGATCAGCACATTGGGCACCACGTGGCGCAGTACCAGCCGCGCGCCGCCCACGCCCTTGGCGCGCGCGAACTTGATGTACTCCTGCCCCGCCACCTCGCGCGTACCGGCTTCAGTGAGCCGCGCCACCAGCGAGATCTTGAACAGCGACAGCGTCAGCGCCGGCAGCACCAGGAAGCGGATGCCCTCCCAGCTGGTCACCGACAGCGGCATGCCCAGCACCGTGCTGACCGGACCGCGCCCGCCCGACGGCAGCCAGCCCAGGTTCACCGAGAACACCAGGATGCCGATCATGCCGATCCAGAACGTCGGCATGATCACGCCGCCCAGCGAACAAGCCATCAGCATCCGCGCGAGCCGGCTGTGCGGCTTCAGTCCGGCGAACACCCCCATCGGGATGCCGATGCCCAGCGACAGCAGCAGCGCGGTTACGGCCAGCTCCAGCGTGGCCGGCACGCGGCTGACGATCAGCTCAATCGCCGGCCGGTTGTAGATGAAGGAATCGCCCAGCTCGCCGCGCAGCGCGCCCTGCACGAAACGCAGGTACTGCTGCGGCATGGACAGGTCGAGGCCGAGCGCGTGGCGCGCCTCGGTGATCTCTTGCTCGGAGGCGGTGGGGCTGACCAGCAGGTGCACCGGATCGCCGATCAGGTTGACCGCGCAGAAGGTCAGCACCGACATGATCCACAGCACCACGAGGCTCTGCAGCAGCCGTTTGAGTAGGGTTTCGAGCATGAGGGTCGGATGCTGGTCAGGGTTTCGCGGCCACGCGCGGGGCCGGGCGGATATTGCCGGCGTAGGTGAAGCCGTCGCTGCGCGGCTGCACGGTGAGCCCGTCGCGATAGGCCCAGGTGGCGCGCAGGTGGTGCAGCGGCACGATGCCGGCGTCGGCCGCCAGCGCCTGTGCCGCGCGCCGCTGCACCTGCTCGCGCGGCGCGGGTTCCATGGTGCGCATGGCCTGCTCGACCAGCGCATCCACCGCGGGGTTGGCGTAGCCGCTGCGATTGTTGGCGCCCAGCCCCGCGGCCTTGTCCTGCGCATGCGCCACCGCCACCAGCGGCTCCAGCGAATCGCCGCTGACCGCGCCGATGCCGAGCAGGAAGGCGCTGAACTCCGGTTTGCCGCCCTCCCCCCCGGAAGTGGCGCGCGTGATATAGACCGAGTACGGCAGCGTGCGCACGTCGGTGCGGATGCCGGCGCGGGTCAGCATCTGGCCCACTGCCTCGCAGGTCTTGGCGTCGTTCAGATAGCGGTCATTGGGGCAATGCAGCGTCAGCCGGAAACCGTCCGGATAGCCGGCCGCCACCAGCAGGCTGCGCACCTGCGCGGCGTCCGCACGCGGGGCCGGCACCTCGGGCACAAAGCCAAAGAAACCCGGCGGCACCATCTGCCCGGCCGGCACCGAATCGCCCTTGGTCACGCGCGCCGCGATCAGCTCGCGGTCGATCGCGAGGCTGATGGCCTGGCGCACCCGGGCATCGCGCAACGGGTTGGCAGGCAACGGTCGGCCGGCATTGTCCTGCACATAGGGCGACACCGCGCGCCCCTGGTCCAGCTGCAGGTAGTTGAGCATGTACGACGTGGCCGACACCGTGCGGATGCGGCCGTCGGTGCGCGCAAAGGCTTCGGCGATGCTGGCCGAGGAGGCGTCGATCACGTCCACCAGCCCCGACAGCAGCGCCGAGGCGCGCGCCGGTTCCTTGGGGATGAACTGGAACACCACGCGCTCCCATGACTGGGGGCCGCCCCAGTAGCCCGGGTTGCGCGCCAGCGTCAGCTGCTGGCCGTGCTCCCACGCTACCAGGCGGTACGGGCCCGTGCCGATGCTGGCGCTGCCATGCGCGAAACCGGCCTCGCGCACGCCCTTGCCCAGCGAGCGCGGCAGCATCGCCACCATGCCGATGTTCTGCGGCAGCACCGGGTTGGGCGCGCGGGTTCGCACGCGCAGCGTCAGGGGATCGACCACTTCCACCGCTTCCACCGACTTCAGGTAGGTGCGGAAGGTGCGCGCGCCGGGAAGCTTCCGCGCGCGCTCGATCGAGTAGCGCGCATCCTCGGCGGCAAAGGGCGCGCCGTTGCTGAACCGCACGCCCGAGCGCAGCCGGAACTCCCAGTTGCGGTCGTCCAGTTGGCGCCAGCTGGTGGCCAGCAGCGGCACCGGGCGCAGCGCGTTGTCTAGGCCGACCAGGGTCTCGTAGACATGGCCCCACAGGTTGCGGCCGGCGGCATCGAGCACATGGGGATCGGCGGCGCTGACCTCGGCCTTGTAGCCAATGCGCAGGTCGGCGGCGCGCGCGGTGCCGGCGCCGGCAAAGACCACAAGGAACACAACGACCATGGCGGCCATGAGGGCGGCAAGGCGGGATGCGAGGGTTGGCATGGGGAGCGGGTTTTTCGATACTCGAAACACTGTTTCATTGTGCGATACCGTGTATCGAAGAATAAGACATCGACTTCCCGCCGATAAGCGGGGGTTTACCCGGTCGACAAAGTGAGCGGGACAATCGGGATAGGGGCAGGCCTCGCGGCCCGGCCCCTCCCACACCACCGTGCGTACGGGTCCGTACACGGCGGTTCGGTCTAGTTAATCGTAAGCGCGAAATTAAGCGCACCTAGCTTTTGCGGCTGAGAGTGGGCAGGCTTGCGTCCGCAACCACTATTTGCGGACGCAAGCATGATCGAAGCCGAATGTGAAGTTCCGCCGCTGAGAGTGATCCGTGTTCGCTCCAACGGGAAGCGCGACTTTGACGCCAGGGATAAGCGCCAACTGGTCGAGGCGTGTCTACGGCCAGGGGTATCGGTCGCTGGGATGGCGCTTAAGGTCGGCATCAATACGAACCAGTTGCGCAAGTGGATTCGGCTGCACCAAGTGGCAACTGAAGCCGCTGCGGCCGACAGTGCGGAGCCTGCATTGCCCGCGTTCGTACCGGTCGTCGAGGTTAGCGGCGCAACACGCGTTCCGGAATCGCCGGTGGCGCTGGAATTTCTGCCGGCCCAAGCGCCTGCTTGCACCCAACCATCGCCGCGTCCATCTCTGACGCCTGCTGTACTCACGGCGCGGTTGCCCAATGGCGTGACGGTCGAACTCGAATGCGGCGGGCAGGACGTTGCCTTGGTGAAGGCGATGATCGAAGCGTTGGGAGCGCGTTGATGTTCCGGCTCGACGCTGACCTGCAGGTCTACCTGCACCGCAATGCGGTGGACTTCCGCCTCGGGATCAATGGGTTGGTTGCCCTGGTCGAGCAGTCGATGCAGCTTGATCCGTTTGCCAGCGCCGTCTACGCCTTTCATAACCGTCGGCGCAATCGCATCAAACTGTTACTGTGGGACCGAAACGGATTCTGGATGCTTTTGAAGCGATTGGAGGAAGACCGTTTTGTGTGGCCGCGGCGTGAGCACGCGGTGATTGAGCTGACGACCGAGCAGTTGCACTGGCTACTGGACGGTATCGACGTGGACGCCGTGAAGCGGCACCCGTCGCGTAAATATCAGCACACGGCTTGATGGTCGTTCGGTGTGACGTATACCCGATTGAGCGGTGGCTGCACTATCGTGTTCAGCATGAACGAACACGACCTCTCGCAATTGCCGCCGGCCGCCCAGGCCTATATCCGCGAACTCGAAGCGCGGGCTGCTGCCAACGCTCAGCACATTGCCGAGTTGAACGATCGCATCAAGCTCCTTGAGGAACAGTTCCGGCTTGCGCAGTCCAAACGCTTCGCGCCAAGCAGCGAGAAGCTCAAGGACCGCGTGTTCGACGAAGCCGAACAAATGGCCGCTGCGGCGCCGGCCAACGACGATGAGGATGAAGCGCTCGCGCCGCCGGACACGGGGCTGCCAGAGCCCGATAAGCCCGCAGGCCGCAAACGTGGCCGCAAGCCGCTGCCGGCGGAGTTGCCGCGCCAGCGCATCGAGTATGACCTGACCGAAGACCAGAAGATCTGCCCGTGCTGCCAGGGCTCGATGCACCGCTTGGGCGAGGAAGTCAGCGAGCAGTTGCACATCGAAGCCAAGGTCTCCGTACTGCAGCACGTCCGCTTCAAATACGCGTGTCGGCACTGCGAGCGCAATGCCGAACGCACGCCGGTGGTGACCGCGCCGATGCCAGCGCAACCACTGCCGGGCAGCAACGCAAGCCCGGCAATGCTGGCGACGGTGACCATCGGCAAGTACGTTGACGGCACGCCGCTGTATCGCATGGAAGATGCGCTCGGGCGCGCCGGCATTGAAGTTGGCCGTGGCACGCTGGCCAACTGGATCATCCGGCCTGCCGAGCTGCATTACAGCCGGCTGTATGAGGCGCTGCGCCGCACGCTGCTATCGCAGCCACTGATCCATGCGGATGAGACAACGGTGCAGGTGCTCAAGGAGCAAGGCAAGGCCGCGCAGAGCAAATCATATATGTGGGTCTACCGCAGCGCGGAGGACTGCGGGGAACCCGTGGTGCTGTTCGATTACCAGCCAGGGCGCGGACAGGAGTACCCGCAGGCGTTTCTCGCCGGCTACGAGGGCATGCTGATGACCGACGGCTACAGCGCGTGGCGCACGATTGAGGGCGTGACCCACTTCGGCTGCCTGGCGCACGCGAGACGCGCATTTGTCGATGCGCTCAAGGGGCAGAAGAAGCTTGGCGGGCACGCCGCGCAGGCGCTCGAATACTTCAAGGCCCTCTACCAGGTCGAGGCGCTCGCCAAGGCTGAGTTGCCCGAAGGACAATCGCGCGCTGACTACACGTATCGGCTGCGCCAGCAGCATAGCGTACCGCTCCTGACGGCGTTCAAGGCGTGGCTGGACGAGCAGGCCCCGCGGGTGTTGCCAGAGAGCCTGCTGGGCAAGGCGATCGTCTACACGCGGAATCAGTGGGAATACTTGAGCCGCTATGTTGTCGATGGGCGTGCGCCCGTGGACAACAACGTCATCGAACGAGACGTTAGGCCGTTTGCAACCGCGAGAAGGTCCTGGCTGTTCAGCGACACGGTCGCCGGCGCGAAGGCCAGCGCGATGGTCTATAGCCTGATGCTCACGTGCCGGGCCTGCGGCGTTGAGCCGTACGCCTATCTGCTGCACGTACTAACCGAATTGCCGCAGCGCGCCCCGGACGCGGACGTCATCGACCTGCTGCCGTTCAGCTTCGTCGCAGCGTCTGCCGCCTGAACGACGACCGACCGCACCCGAGGCGCCGATCGGCCATATGGGAGCACTCGCCCGTTACCCGGTAACTGGCGTGCCTACCGGCTCGCCTTGAAATAGAGATCCCATTGCTCCGAATCCGGATCGAGCCGGCGCACGATGGCGTCGTCGGCTCGCGCGATTAGCCGCTCCAGCATCTCTCGCTTCGTTACCGCGTAACGGCGTGCCAGCCGCGCGAGCGCGAGATCCGCTTCGCTACTTACCCACATGTCCAGCCGACGTTCTCCGTTGCCGTCCTTGCCCGCCGTCGCGCGCCTTGCCCGATAGGCCGCCTGCCGCTGAGCTGTCGTCTGCGCCATCCTGCACTCCCCTCGTCATGGTTACCCGGTAACGTTCCCGTCTTGCATACGTTACCGGGTAACGGTTCGACTCAACAAGGTGTGCTGAATTTAGCGCTTACAGTTAATCGGTTTGCGTACCAATGATGGGAGACCCAGTTCGTCGAAGAACCGGTTTGGCAGGGCCATGTTGAGTGCGGGGCTGCAGCTTAATCGCCACGGCCCGTGCGGGCTGCCCACGGTTTGGGCGGCCAAGTCCGGCCCAACACCGCGGCCCCGCAACTCCCGGAACCGCGCCGGGCTAACCTTCCACTGTTTCCAGAGGAAGCAGCGCAAGCGCCGACGCAGCCAGCCCTCGAGATCGCGCAGCACGCTCGGCCATTCACTGAAGCCGAAGTAGCCCAGCCAGCCAGTCAGGTAGCGGCGTAGTTCTGCCACCATCCGCTCAAGGCTGATCCCGCGCGACCTGCGCGTCAGTTCCCGCACCTTTTCCTTGAATCGCCCCGCGGACTGCGGCGCAATCACGCGCCACACCCGGGTGGTCAGCCGGAAGGTAAATCCAAGGAACTTGCGCTCCGCTGGCGGAGCTACTGCACTCTTCGATTCATTGACCTTCAGCTTAAGCTTGTCGATGAGGTAGGCTTTCAGCCCCCGCATCACACGTTGGCCCGCCCGCTCACTACGTACGTAGACATTACAGTCGTCTGCATAGCGTACGAAGCGCAGCCCGCGCCGCTCCAACTCCCGATCAAGATCGTCAAGCAGCAGGTTTGACAGCAGCGGCGAGAGGGGCCCGCCTTGCGGCGTCCCTTCGTCCGTGGGTCCTACCAGCCCTTGCTCCAGAACCCCCGATGTCAGGAAGCCGCGAATCAGCTTCAAGACCCGCTTGTCGCTCACCCGCTTTGCCACCCGGCTCATCAGAAGGTCATGGTTCACCCGGTCAAAGGAAACCACCACAGACTACCCCTCTCCACCACGTTCCTGAATCTGTTGTCATCACACGATCCGGCCACCCGTTCGAGGGCCGGCGCCTCCAGGTCATCAGCCGACGGCAACGGGCCGGCCGATTGCACCTTCTGCTGACGCTTCCCGACCAATCACGTGGGCTGATTCCCGCCGACTGGACCGATTTCGCTGCCGCCTCCGGCAGCGTTTCCACAGGTACCAGCGTCCCAACATCCGATGCGCTGGGCTCGCTTGCCGACCTGCTCCACGCTCGCCTCATCATTGACGCTTTGCTGCGCCAGACGGAACAGGAGAGCAACGATGCAACTGAACCTACCCCTTGCGGATCTGCCGTCCGGCGACGACAGCCTGTGGGAACAACTCGATCCAACGACACGCGAGGCGGTAATCAACGGCCTCGCCCAGGCGATTGCGAAGCTCGTGAGCTACAACAACCCGCTGCCCCGGGAGAACAATGATGATTGACACCTCCAACAAGATCGGCCCCAGCCATTTGCAGCGCACCGCCTTCGTCTACATCCGTCAGTCCAGCGCCAGCCAAGTCGAGCACAATCGCGAATCGACGCAGCGCCAGTACGCGCTCGCACAACGAGCCACCGCCCTCGGTTGGCCCGCGCAGCAGGTCAGCGTGGTCGACGAGGATCTGGGCCTCTCGGGCGCCAGCGCCGCGCACCGTGGCGGGTTCGCCCGCATGACCGCCGAAGTCGCGCTCGGGCACGTCGGCATTATTCTCGGATTGGAGGTCTCCCGCCTGGCGCGCAATAATTCCGACTGGTACCGCCTGCTGGACCTGTGCAGCATGACCGATACGCTCATCGGCGATGCTGACGGCGTGTATAACCCGGCGCTGTTCAACGACCGCCTGTTGCTCGGCCTGAAGGGCACCATGAGCGAAGCCGAACTGCACATCCTACGCGCGCGTCTGGACGGCGGCATCCGCAACAAGGCTGCCCGCGGCGAGTTGCGCCGCGGCCTGCCCACCGGACTGGTGTGGGGTGAGGCCGACGGCGAAGTCAGGCTGCATCCGGATGAAGCCGTCGTCGGTGCGCTGCGCACCGTGTTCGAGCGTTTTAGCGAGCTCGGCTCTGCCCGCCGCGTCTGGCTGTGGTTCCGCGCCGAGAATCTGTCATTCCCGCTGCAGCTCAATCACACCGCGCAGATCCGCTGGGTCGCCCCGACCTATACCGCCATCTACAATGTCCTCACCAATCCGGTTTATGCTGGCGCCTACTGCTACGGCAAGACCCGGCAAGAGCGCTACGTCGATGAACATGGCGTGCTCAAGACCCGATTGCGCCGGCTGCCCCAGTCGCAATGGGCCGTGCTCATCCGGGACCACCACGAAGGATATCTCGATTGGATGACCTATGAAGCCAATCAAATGCGCCTGGGGGCCAATACCAAGCCCCGGCCTCATCAGGTCGGAGGCGCTGTGAGAGAAGGCGCCGCCTTGCTGCAAGGCCTGGCCTGCTGTGGTCACTGCGGTCGGCGACTCAAGACGCACTATCGCGGAACCAATCAGACGCCCGGGTACCATTGCTCCAACAAAGGAATCGAGAATGGCCGCGGCGTCTTCTGCCTCAATGTTGGGGGCCTGCAAATCGATGCCGCCGTTGCGCAGGCCTTTTTGCAAGCCGTGGAGCCGGCCGGCATCGCTGCAGCCGTGCGTGCGGCCGAACACCTCGAGGCCGATCACGACGCCGCGCTTGCACAGTGGCGACTGAACGTTGAACGAGCCCACTACGAGGCACAGCGCGCCGAACGGCGGTACCACGCCGTCGACCCCGAGAACCGCCTGGTGGCACGCGGTCTCGAAGCGCAGTGGGAGCAGCAGTTGCGTGAGCTCGAACAGGCTCAGGCAGAACTTGCTCGGCGTGAACAGCTTCGTCCATGCACGCTGAGCACTGAACAGCGCAAGGGTCTGCTTGCTATCGGTAAAGACCTCAAACAGTTGTGGGACGCACCGACCCTCACACTGCGCGACAGGAAGCAATTGCTTCGCACGCTGCTCGAGGAGGTGAGTATTACCGTCCATCGCGAAGAATTCCGGGCGCATCTGAAGCTGCGTTGGCGCGGCGGCAAGCTTACCGACTGCGAGGTCGCCTTGCCGCGCTCGCGGCCCGCGACCATTCGCACCGACGAAGACACAATTGCCCTGGTCCGCCGTCTAGCCGAGCACTATCCCGATGCCACCATCGCCGGCATCCTCAACACACAGGGCCGGGTAACAGCGCGCGGTCTGCGCTTTAACCAGAACCTCGTAGGCAACTTGCGGCGCCATTGGCATATCCCTTGTTTCGAGCGCCCCACAGCGCTTCCTGACGGCGAGTTGCTCAGCATCCGCCAGGCCGCACGCGTGTTGGGTACCGCGCCGTCCACACTACACCGTTGGGTCAACGACGGCTTTATCGCCGGCGAACAGACCACGCCCGGTGCGCCCTGGCGCATCCGCATCACCGATGCGCTGCGGCAGCAATTCGTCGCGCACAGCCCCGATGGCTACGTCGTCATGCAGGAAGCAACCAAGCTGCTCGGCGTGTCCCGCCAAACTGTGTTGCAGCGTGTAAAGCGCGGCGAACTCGATGCCGTCCTGGTGTGCCAGGGACGGCGAAAAGGCTTGCGCATCAAGGCTGTCAGCGAGCAACCCGACCTCTTCGAACACTCCTCATGAACCAAAGGGCATTCTCATGCGCGATCCAAGAACTTCTCCAGGTCGAGGTCTACAACCCATCTGCACCCCGCCTCGATATGACCCTGTGCCCGGGCTACCGCCTGGTGCGCCGAACGCCCCGGGCGGAAGCCATAGCTGGCATCCGAGAACGTCGGATCCCACTGCCGTTGCAGTACCTGCATGAGCGCCTGCTGGATGAATCGATCCCTCGCCGTCGGCACGCCCAGTTTTCTGATGCCACCATCCGGTTTCGGTATCTCGACCCGCCTCACAGGTTGCGCCTTGTAGGTGCCGCCTAACAGTTGCTCCCGCAGCCCAGCCCAGTGCGACTTCAGGTACCCCGGCAGCTCTTTGACGGTCATCCCGTCTACCCCCGGCGCGCCCTTGTTCGCCTTCACCCTCTTCAGGGCCTGTCTCAGGTTCTCCGTTTCACAGATAGCCTCCATCAGTCGGTCGGTTACCGACGGGCTTTCAGTCTCGGGGTTCGCCGCCATGGATTCAGCCCCTCGAGGGCCGGGCGTTGGGGCTTCACCCCTCCTCCCTTCTATGAGCATTGGTTTGTCAAGTTCCTTTGGAGCTAGCCAGACCAAATCTTCCTACGTGCGGCGTAGTCTGAAGCCGTCTGTTGTGCGCGCGTCAGACGTGACGTCTGACCACCTTCTATCCGCCGGCGCTTGGCCAGCCTCATCCTGCATGCGCATTACGCCGGAATCATCAACCAGGAACATGCCCCATCTTGATAAATCGGTTGCATCAGCAACCCGGGAGGAGGACGGGCATGTTCACCTCAGACCGTTTGTGCTTGCGTAGTTGCCTGACCGGGCCGTTACCTCTTTCCTGCAAGCTTTTAGGAGGCCTACGCCGACTTCAGGCGTGCGCCTTCGGGAATCTCACCGTCTTTCAGATAGCGCCACAGCGCAATAGCCAGTCGCCGTGCGACTGCAACGATCGCGATGCGCCGAGCCCGCCGGTTTGGTCCCGTGCTCTGGGTGCGCTCGTTGAACCAGCGCGTAAGTGCACTGTCGGGCTGGTAACGCAGCCAGCACCATGCCATCTCGACCAGTAACGCGCGCACTCGTCGGTTGCCCTGTTTGCTGATGCCCTGGTCGACCTGGCTCTCGCCGCTGTCGTAGGGCTGGGGCACCAGGCCCGTACAAGCCCCCACTTGGCGCCGGTTGCTGAACTCCCTCCAGAACAGTTCGAGCGCGAGGCGCGACGCGCCCACTTCGCCAATCCCTTTCAGGCGCGCCAGGTCATCGCGTCGCTGGCGCGCGGAGGCGGGCAGGCTTGCCTGTCGCGTTTTCTCCAGCTCCGCGAGTTGCTGCTGTGCCAGCGCGAGCCGTTCGCACTCACGCAGCAACCGCCCGCGCATTTCGGGCGACAACGGCGCGCCGTCGTGACACTTCACCTCGTCACGGGCGAGCCGGCCGGCGAAGTGCTTGTGATCCACCTCATCCCAGCAGCCGAGCGTGGCCAGCAGTTTTCGCATCCGGTCGCAGTGCTGCAGCACTTCCTTCTGCAGTTGCCCGCGATCGCGCATCAGGTGCCGCGACGCTTCGTCCTGCGGCGATGGGACGTGAACCACGTGCATGCGGTCGCGCTCGCCACGTAGCCATGCGCGCAGGTTGATCACCAGCTTGATGGCATCGAGCCGGTCGGTCTTCGCGCGTCGCTTGTGGCGTTCGACGGGAATGCTGGCTGGATCGATGACGTAGCACTCGATGCCGCGCCCCTGAAGCGCACGACAGATCCAAAATCCGTCCTGGCCGGCCTCGTAGCTTACGACGACGCGCACACCTGCTGGCAGCGACCACTTGTCCTTGTGCTGTTCGATCAGGTCCAGCACCGCCTGCAGACGCGCTACGGCTTGCAGCTGCGCGACCGTATGCACCGCAGGCTGCTCGCGGTGCCCGTCGTGTAACGCGACCTTCCACTTCGCGGCCGCCAGTTCGAGCGAGACCGCCAACACGTCCTCGATACTCGTGTATGCCTGATCTGTACGCATGACGCTATCTCCTGTGAGCCAAGCACGACACGCTGATTCTAAGCATCGGCTTGTCCCTGTCTCATAGGATCTTGCTCAAGGTCGCGGTGCGTTTTCTGCTGCGCTTCCATGTCGAGTTCTCCGGCTTACTTGCCACTCTATTCCGTTCGGGCCTTCCGGCATTGCTGCCGTACTACGCCCTTTGCTGACTCCTGCCCGGCGATCAGCGCACCTTACGGGTCACTCAGTCCTGATTTCAGGACACCGGAGCAGGCCTCCCGAGGTAAGTCCAACCGCCTTCACCACACACCTGCCAGATTTACCACCCCAGCTCTTGATGGCTATGGACTTCGCGATCACTTGCTCGCTCGTCCAGCCGGGTAGGCCTCATATCTGGTTTCTGTTCGTCAGGTCGTGGCTTTGCTCCACGCTTCCTTCAGACCCCACCTCACGGTGATGCCCTTGCGCTTCACTAATCCTTCACCACCATCAGGTTGGATAGGGGACTTGCACCCCCGAGCTGTTGGACATGCTCGGCACACAAGAAAAAGCGGCGCCGAAGCGCCGCATTGGAAGGCCGGAGAATTTCGCGGCCCGGGACGCCGCCGCGAGGATCTGTCCTCAGGCCCCGGTGTACCCCAGTGCCCGCGACAGCGTGGCGGCTTCCGCCACCACCATCGCGATATGCCGGTCCATCGCATCCTGCGTGGCCCGGCTGGCGGGGCTGGCAATGCTCAGCGAAGCGACCGTCGCGCCGCTATGGTCGCGCAGCGGCGCTGCCGCGGAGACCGCATCGGCATCACGCTCGCCGAGCGAGACGGCATAGCCGGCGGCACGGATCGCCGCGAGTTCGTCGCGCAGCTGCTGCGGTTCGACGATGGTCTTGGCGGTAAAGCGTTCGAGCTGATGCGCCAGCACCGCGTCCACCACCGCGGGCGCGGCATAGGCCAGCAGCAGCTTGCCCGAAGCGCCCACATGCAGCGGCCGGCGGTTGCCAATCTCGGTATGCACGCGCACGGACTGCGAAGACTCGTGCCGCGCCACGCAAACCGACTCCAGCCCGTCGCGCACGCGCACGATCACATTCTCGCCGCAGGCCGCGCCGATCGCCGGCAGCCGCGGCGCCACCAGCTTGACCAGGTCAACCTGTTCGCGCGCGGCATTGCCGACCAGCAAGGCGTTGTAGCTCAGCTTGTAGACCGCCGCCGTCGACTCGCGCGCGATCAGGCCGCGGTGTTCCAGCGTGGTCAACAGGCGGAAGGCGCGCGCCTTGGTCAGCCCGGCCCGCCTGGCCAGCTCGGTCACGCCCAGCGACGGGTGTTCGGCCACCAGCATCAGCAGGCCCAGGGCTTCATCCACCGCTTCAACGATGTAAGTCATCGATTCTTCGTGCTCATGTTCAGTAATGTCCCATCGCGGATTGTAGCGGCCGCTGCAGACATCGGGGCCGGGGCGCCCGGCTTTCCGGAGCCGGCAAAGGCCCGGTACACCGAATACAGCCTTCGGCATTTCCGAAGCGGTGTATGCGGCGATGGCGCGATACTCGCAAGCGCGACCCAAGACAGATAACGGAGACCACGTGTACCTGACCCGCACCCTGCACCGCTCGCTGCAGCAGCAACCCGACCAGATCGTCACCATCTTCCGCGGCCGGCAACGCACCTACCGCGAGTTCTGCGGCCGCGTCGCGCGACTGGCTGGCGCGTTGCAGGCACTCGGCATGCAGCGCGGCGACCGCGTCGGCATCCTGGCGCTGAACTCTGACCGCTACCTCGAATACGCGATGGCCGCCTGGTGGGGTGGCGGCGTGCTCAACCCGGTCAATGTGCGCTGGAGCGTGCCAGAGGTCGTCTTTTCGATGGATGACTGCGATACCGGCATCCTGGTCATCGACGACCAGTTCCTGCCGATGGCCGAAGGCATTCGCGGCACGGCAAAGCGCGCGCCGGTGCTGATCCACGCCGGCGACGGCGACGCGCCCGCCGGCATGCACTCATACGAGCGGCTGATCGCCGAGTCCGCGCCGGTGCCGGACGCCCGCCGCGGCGGCGACGACCTCGCCATCGTCATGTACACCGGCGGCACCACGGGCTTTCCCAAGGGCGTGATGCAGACCCACGGCTCATTGTGGTGCGGCTGCCTGCAGCGCATGGCCGACACCCCGCCGCTGCGCGGCGGCCGCGTGCTGCACACCAACCCGTTCTTCCATATCGCCGCGATGGTGCGGGTGCTGAACCAGTTCCTGGCGGGCGAAGTGCACGTGATCATGCCGTCGTTCGAGCCGCGCGAGATGCTAGAGACCATCGAGCGCGAGCGCATCAACGAACTGGCGCTGGTGCCGACCATGATCCAGCTGCTGATCAACCATCCGGACCTTGCCAAACGCGACCTCGGCAGCGTGCGGCGCCTGGGCTACGGCGCTTCGGCGATCAGCGCGGCCGTGCTCGAGCAGACCATGGAGAAGCTGCCGGGCGTGGACTTCTCGCACTCGTACGGCATGACCGAATCAATGATCGTCACCACCAACCCGCCCGAGAACCACAGCCCCGCGGCGCGCGCCAAAGGGCTGCACCTGTCGGCGGGACGCGCCGGCATCGGCATCGACGTGAAGATCGTCGATGCCGACGGCAACGAAGTCCCGCGCGGCACGGTGGGCGAGATCCTGGTGCGCAGCGCCGGCGTGACACCCGGCTACTGGAACCGCCCCGAAGAAACGGCGAAGGCCCTGCGCGACGGCTGGCTGCATACCGGCGACGGCGCCTACATGAATGAGCAGGGTTATATCTTTATCGTCGACCGCATCAAGGACATGATCGTCAGTGGCGGCGAGAACGTCTATTCGGCGGAAGTCGAGAACGTGATCGGGCGCCATCCCGCCGTGGCGTCGAGCGCCGTGATCGGCGTGCCGCACGAGCAGTGGGGCGAAGCCGTGCACGCGGTGATCGTGCTCAAGTCCGGCATGCAGGCGAGCGAGAACGAGATCCGCGAGCACTGCCGCGCCCATATCGCCGGCTACAAGTGCCCGAAGACGGTGGAATTCCGGCAGTCGCTGCCGCTGTCGGGCGCCGGCAAGATCCTCAAGCGCGACCTGCGCGCGCCGCACTGGGAAGGCAAGTCGCGCGCGGTGAACTGAGCGGCGGCCAGTCGCCGCCTGGACGGCTATCCAATCATCCGGTTACCAAAAAACTTGACCACTACAAGGAAAGGAACATGAGTATCAACGGCAAGGCCTATATCGTCGGGGCCTACGAGCACCCGACCCGCAAGGCGCCAGACAAGACCGTGGCGCAACTGCACGCCGAATGCGCCAAAGGGGCACTCGCAGACGCCGGTCTCACGCTGGCCGACGTGGACGGCTATTTCTGCGCCGGCGACGCGCCCGGCCTGGGTGCGGTCAACATGGTCGACTATCTCGGCCTCAAGGTGCGCCATGTCGATTCGACCGACACCGGCGGCTCCGCCTATCTCGTCCATGTATCGCACGCGGCGCAGGCCATCGCAGCGGGCAAGTGCAATGTCGCGCTGATCACGCTGGCGGGGCGTCCGCGCTCGGAAGGCTCCAGCGGCACGCAGGCGCGCAACTGGGGCGCCAACCTGCCCGACGCGCCGTTCGAGAGCCCCTTCAGCCCCGTGACCGTCAACCTGTATGCGATGGTGGCCATGCGCCATATGCACGAGTACGGCACCACCGCCGAGCAGCTTGCCTGGATCAAGGTGGCCGCCTCGCACCACGCGCAGCACAACCCCAATGCGATGCTGCGCGACGTGGTGACGGTCGAAGACGTGCTGAACTCGCCGATGATTTCCGATCCGCTGCACAAGCTCGACTGCTGCGTGGTGTCGGACGGCGGCGGCGCGCTGATCGTGGCGCGCCCGGAGATCGCCACGACCCTGAAGCGGCCAAAGGTGAAGATCCGCGGCGCCGGCGAGTACATCAAGGGCCAGCTCGGCGGCGAAGTCGACCTGAGCTGGTCCGGCGCGCGCTTCTCCGGCGCGGCGGCCTTTGCCGAAGCCGGGGTCACGCCGGCCGACATCAAGTACGCCTCGATCTACGACAGCTTCACCATCACCGTGCTGATGCAGCTGGAAGACCTGGGCTTCTGCAAGAAGGGCGAAGGCGGCAGGTTCGTCGCCGACGGCAACCTGATCTCCGGCGTGGGCAAGCTGCCCTTCAACACCGACGGCGGCGGCCTGTGCAACAACCACCCGGCTAACCGCGGCGGCATCACCAAGGTCATCGAAGCCGTGCGCCAGCTGCGCGGCGAAGCGCATCCGGCGGTGCAGGTCGCCAATTGCGATCTCGCGCTGGCGCAAGGCACCGGCGGCTACCTCGGCTCGCGCCACGGCAGCGCGACCCTGATCCTGGAACGGGAGCAATGACATGACGACGCCACACATCCCCATCGCTTACAAGGCACCCGACGAGCAGCCGGACAACCTGCCGTTCTGGCAGGCGGCGCGCGAGGGGCAACTGCTGGTCAAGGTTTGCGACGATTGCGGCAAGCCCCACTGGTATCCGCGCGTGCTGTGCCCGTTCTGCATGGGCAGCACCTCGTGGAAGGCAGCCAGCGGCCGCGGCACGATCTATACGTTCAGCGTGACGCGGCGCGCCGGTCCCAACCCGTTCTGCATCGCCTACGTCACGCTGGAGGAAGGCGTGACAATGATGACCCATATCGTCGACTGCGACCTCGACACCGTGCGTATCGGGCAAAAGGTACGGCTGCGCTTCTCGCCGAGCGACGGCGGCGCACCGGTACCGACCTTTACGCTGGCCTGAGCTTTGCGGCGCCCTGGCGGCGCCGTCATCTTTGCGTCCAAGAGACAATCATGACCCCCAACGACCAGGGCGGCGCCATCGTCGCCGCCAGCCCCACGGGCCCGCTTTCGGCAAACGCCGGCGTGGTGCTCGGCGACGTGCCGCGCGTCTTCCACATGCCGCACACCACGCTGGCCGAGAACCTCGAGATCTCGGCACGCCGCTTTCCCGACAAGGTCGCGATCCAGTTCTACCACGGCGCCACTACCTATGCCGGGCTGCTGGCGCAGGCCGAACGCATGGCCGGCTACCTGCAGCAGGCCTGCGGCGTAGGACGCGGCGACCGCGTGGTGCTGCTCAGCCAGAACAGCCCGCAGTTCATCGTGGCCTACTTCGCGATCCTGCGCGCCGATGCGGTGGTGGTGCCGGCCAATGCCATGCTGCTGGAGGACGAGCTGCGCCATATCGTCACCGACAGCGGCGCGGTCGCCGCGTTTGCCGCCAGCGAGCTGGTGGCGCAGATCGCGCCGCTGGTGGGCACCACGCCGCTGCGCCATGTCATCGTGCATCACTATGGCGATGCCCTGCCCGCGCAGCCCGACGACAGCCTCGCCATCCCGGACTGGGTGCAGCAGCGCTCATCCGGCGCGGCGCTGCCGGCCGGCGCAGTGCACTGGCAGCAGGCCATGGCCCAGGGCTTCGCGCCAGCCGCCCGCGCCGGCGACATCGACGACCTCTGCATGCTGCCCTACACCTCGGGCACCACCGGCGCGCCCAAGGCCTGCATGCACACGCACCGCACGGTGATGGTGTCGGTGGCGGGCTCGCAGCTATGGCGGCGTTCGCACGCGGAATCCACCTTCCTGGCGGTCGCGCCGATGTTCCACCTGCTCGGGCTGCAGAACGGCATCAACGCGCCGGTCTACATGGGCGGCACCATCGTGCTGCTGCCGCGCTGGGACCGCCGTACCGCGGCGCAGCTGGTGTCGCGCCACCGCGTCACGTTCTGGGCCGCACCGCCGCCGATGCTGGTGGAGTTCTTCGCGCAGCCCGGCATCGAATCGTTCGACCTGAGCAGCCTGGCGTGCGTGGTCGGCGGCGGCGCGGCGGTGCCCGACAGCACCGCGCGGTTGATGAAGGAACGCTACGGCCTGCAGTTCGTGGAAGGCTACGGCCTGACCGAGACTGCCTCGTTCATCATCGCCAACCCGCTGGCCGCGCCGCGCTCCGGGCACCTGGGCGTGCCGACCTATGGCGTCGACGCGCGCGTCATCGATCCCGCCTCGCTGGCCGAGGTGCCGCGCGGCGAAGTCGGCGAGATCGTGGTGCACGGCGCACAGGTGATGCTGGGCTACTGGAACAAGCCAGCCGCCAACGCGGAGAGCTTTCTCGTCATCGACGGCAAGCGCTTCTTTCGCACCGGCGACCTGGCCAGTGTCGATGCGGATGGCTATTTCGTGATGCGCGACCGCCTCAAGCGCATGGTCAACGCCTCCGGCTACAAGGTGTGGCCGGCCGAAGTCGAGGCGGTGCTGCACACCCACCCTGCCATCCTGGAAGCCTGCGTGATCGCCGCCCGCGATCCGCACCGCGGCGAGACGGTCAAGGCCGTGATCGTGCGCCGCGACGGCGCCGGTGACGTCTCGGAGGACGACATCCTGGCCTGGTGCCGCACCAGCATGGCGACCTACAAGGCACCGCGCATCGTGCAGTTCGTCGAGCGCCTGCCGCGCTCGGCCACCGGCAAGATCGCGTGGCGCGAGCTGCAGGAGAGCGAGTTGCAGCGCGCGCCGCTGCCCAACCACCCCGCCTGATTCCGGGAATGCTCTGCGGCTGGGGTTGTCCCCATCAGGGCTTTCCCGCCCAGCCGATATGGCGGGGGCCGGTACGCTCTGCATCCGATATCTTCGGAAGTCAAGCACCCCTGATTCAGATTCCATACCGTCGAGGCAACAACCATGCGCAGCAAATCCCTGATCGCGATGGCATTGATCGCCTGGAGCGCCACGTGCGGCGCGCAGAGCTATCCGTCGCGGCCCATCACCCTGGTCGTCCCCGCGCCGCCCGGCGGCGCCACCGACACGCTGGCGCGCGCGCTGGCCGAGGACCTGGGCAAGCGCCTGGGCCAGGCGATCATCGTCGACAACAAGCCCGGCGGCGCCGGGGCGATCGCGGTGCAGGCCATCACGCGCGGGGCACCGGACGGCTACACCATGCTGCTCAGCCATTCGTCCCCCCTGATCAATACGCCCCACCTCTATCGCAACGTGCAGTACGACGTGCGCCGCGACCTGGCCTTCATCACCGAGCTGGCGGTCGGCAAGATCGTGCTGGCGGTCAACCGCGACGTGCCCGCCAGGACCGTGCAGGAGCTGTTCGACTGGGCGGCGAAGAATCCCGGCAAGGTCAGCTACGGCTCCTATGGCGTGGGCACGTTCCCACACCTGGTCGGCACCCACCTGAACCAGGCCCGCGGCCTGGACATGGTGCACGTTGCCTACAAGGGCGAGGCACCCATGGCGCAGGACATGATCGCCGGCAATATCGCCTGGGTCATCGGCTCGGTCACCACGCTCGGACCGTTCATCAAAAGCGGCCGCGTGCGCGCGCTGGCCGTGATGGGCGACAAGCGCATCAAGGAGATGCCCGAGGTGCCGACCATGGCCGAGTCCGGCCTGAAGGATCAGGAGCTGCGCTCGCCCGCCTGGTTCGGCCTGTTCGCGCGTTCCGGCACGCCCGCGGCAATCCTGTCCCGGCTGGAGAAGGAAGCCCGTGCCTCGGTGCACTCGCCCACCATGCGCGCGCGCTTCGAGACGCTGGCGGTCGAGCCTGTGGGCAACTCGCCCGCCGAGTTCCGGCGCGAGTTCGATGCCACCGAACCCGTGATGGCGCGCATGATCAGGGCCAGCGGCGCAACGCCGGAATAAGCAGGCCCGCGCCGCGCAGCGCTGTCAGCCCGATTGCCGGGCAGCGCTGCGGGCCACCAGGATGGCATCGTAGCGGCGTGACACGTTGAGCTTGGCGTAGATCTGCCGCAGGTTCCACTTGACGGTGTCGACACTCAGGTTCAGCGCCAGCGCAATGCGCTTGTTCGACATCGACTGCTCGAGCAGCGCCAGGATCTCGCGTTCGCGGGGCGTCAGCAACCGGCCCTTGCCGGTGTCGGCGGGAGGCAGCACGGCTGGCGGCGTCGCCGCATGCGGGATGGCCGGAGCGCCGCTGCTCGCGGCAGGCTGCCGGCCAGTCACCTCCGCGCAGCCGCCGCACAGGCGCGCCAGGTATGCCTCGCGCTGCGCCGTGCCGCTGCGCGCCAGCCCGGCAAGCAAGCCGAGCAGGCGCTCGCCCTCGTCCAGGAAGGTGCGCGCAAGGCCGAGCCGTTCGCCGGCCGCCAGCGCGGATTCCAGGTATTGCGCGGACTCGTTGGGGCGGTACAGGGCATCGAGCGCGATGGCCTGTAGCAGGTCGGCCGTCACCATCAGGGCTTCGCGGATCGATGCCGTGCGCGACGCGTGCACGGCATCGAGCGCCGGCAGCGCACGCGCGGGCTCGCCCAATGCCAGCGCCAGCCGCGCACGCGCCAGCGCCGCGACCACGCCGATGCCCTGGTCGCGCGGCGCATCGCCCGGATACTGCCGGGCCAGTTCGTCGAGCCCGGCCTGCAGCCGCTGCGCATGCCGCAGGTCGTTGCCGGCCAGCGCCAGCCGCAGGCGCTCGGCCATCATGCAGGCCACGCCGCGCGGCAGGCCGCGGCGATGGAACATGGCTTCGGCTTCCGCCAGTTCGGCCAGGGCCTCGTGACGGGCACCGGCCAGCCATTGCAGCCGGGCGTGGCACAACGCCGCCTCGATCAGCACGTCAGGGGTGCCGGTGCGCAGCGTCTGCAGCCGCCCCGCCAGCACTTCGCTGGCTTCGGCGATGCGGTCCTGCTCGTACAGCGCCGCCGCCATCGGCACGGCGCAGATGCTGGCCGCGATGGAGCGCCGCCCGTAGGCGCGCTGGGCGCTGGCCAGCACCTGGGTGCCCAGGCGCAGGGTCTCGTAGGCATTGCCCTCCGCCCAGGCCGCCAGCGCCAGCATGCCGACTGCCATCAGCGCGAGCTCGGTGGCGCCGGCCTGCACCGCCGCGCGGTAAGGCGCATGGCTGCGCGGCTCGCAACCGAGCATGATGCCGCAGCGCAGCCCCAGGCTCATGCGGATCTGTTCGAGCGCGGGATTGCCCAGCGGCTTGTCGCGCACCGTGTCCAGCAGCGCCTGGGTCCGGGGCAGGTCATCCTGGTGCATGGCGATGGTTGCGCGCATCATCGCTGCCTGGGGCTCCGTATCCACGTCCGGGCCGGCACTGGCCCGCCACTGCCGGATCCAGCGTTCGGCGTCGTGCGGGCGCACCGACACCACGCAGGCCCACGCCGCGGCCAGCAGCAGCGCCGGATGCGACGCCAGCCGCGCCGGCGCGATGCCATCGGACCAGTGCAGGAACTCGCGCAAGGGACTGACGCCGGGCAAGTGCGCCGCGGTCGCCCGCACCAGTTCCAGCACGCGGTCGAAGTCGCCGCTCTGCAATGCGTGGCCGATCGCCTCGGGGCCCTTGCCGTGTTGAGCGAGCCACGCCGCTGCTTGCCCGTGCAACGCAGCCATGCCGGCGTCCGTATCGCACGCCAGCGTATGCAGCAGATGCGCGCGGAACAGCGGGTGGAACCGGTACCAGCCGTCGCCAGTCTGCGCGCGCCGGGCGTCGGGCGCGGCGCCCCCTGCATCGACGCGCTGCAGGAACAGTCCTTGCGCCACGATCTGCTCGAGCTGCGCCGGCGCCTGCGCACAGCCGGTCAGCTGCGCGGCCAGCCCGGGATGGATGCGCTGCGGCACGGCGCTGCGCCGCATGAAGTCCAGCAGCGCCGGCGGCAAGCCGGCGGTGACCTCTTCCTGCCAGTAACCATGCAAGGCCGCCGGCTGCTGGTACGGCCACGCCGGCTCGCCGGCGGGCGCGAGCGAGGCCGCCACCAGCTCCAGCCCCGCCGGCCAGCCTTCGGTGATTTCCTGCAGCACCACCGCCGTATCGACGGCGGCCTGTGCGCTTTCCTTGCGCGCGCAGCGTGCAGTCATGCGCTTGCCGACGAACGCGAGAATCTCGCCCAGGCTGAACGCCAGCTCCGCGCTGCCGATCTCGGCCAGATCACAGCTGGCGCGCAACCGGGCCAGCGCCAGTGAGCTGGCCGCTCGCCCCGCGCCGACCAGGTGCAGGTGCGGCAGCCGCGCGCGCAACAGCTCCTGCAGGAACTCCAGCGTGGCAGGGCCGCGCAGATGGTCGAGGCCGTCGAGCATCAGGTACACCTCCCCCGGCACGGCCCCGAGCCGGCCGACGAACGCGGGCAGCAGCGCAGCCGGATGCGCCGGGTCATGGACCGGCCCCGGCCCGGACCGGCACAGGCGCACGCCGGCCTGCTGCAGGCTGGCTTCGAGGCTGATGCAGAGCTGGCACGGATCATCGTCCGCCGGTGCAAGCGTGAGCCACGCCACGCGCGCGCCCTCGGCCAGCAGTCGCTGGCGCCACTGCGCCATGACGGTGGTCTTGCCGTAACCGGCCGCGGCCGTCAGCAGCAACAGCCGGCAGTGGCGGGCGTCGTGCAGGCGTTGCACCAGCGCCTCGCGCACGAGCGAGCGCCGGCTCAGGCGTGGCGGCATGAGCCGCGTTGCAACGGCGGCGTGTATGGTTTCCATGGGATTCAACGGTGCGCAATCGGACCCGGGGGCAAACGGCGCTCGCCTCCACGGCGCGCTGCCCGCTGCGCGAATATAAGGGGAGCCTCTCCGTGCCGCACACCCGGCAAAGCCCGCCCCCACCTGTTCCGGGTGGCCGTCGGGTGCAGTGTGCGTCTCAGCGCAGAGCCCGGTGCAGTTGGCCACGTGCGGCTTGGTCGGCGCGGCGCTCCTGCCAGTACAATCGCGGCAAAACGCCGCAACACGTCGCAACACGTCGCGCTACCTGCCTGGCCCTGCCGCCCGCTGTATTGCCCATGCCCCACACGCCTGCCGCCCCGCCCGCCGCGCCCCGCAGCCAGTCCGCGCCCACGCTTTCGCCGCCGTCCCGGCCGGCGACGCTGCGCAGCGCGGCGCGCGTGGTCGCGCGCGAACGGCTGCTGGCGCAACTGACCGATGCACGGCGCCGGCGCTGCATCGTGCTGCAGGGCCCGGCCGGCTACGGCAAGACCGCGCTGCTGACGGCATGGCGCCTGGACCTGCAGGCGCTCGGCTTCGACATGGCGGCATTGGTGCTTGAGCCCGCCGACAACGAACGCCAGCGCTGGCTGGACCGCCTGCTCGGCTGCCTGTCCGAGGTCAGCCCGGCGATGACGCGCGAAGCCATGCTGCTGGCCGACCGCGGTACCGACGACGAAGCGGTCGAGCGCGCCATCATCGCGCTGGTGCGCGGCATTGCCGCCCATCCACGCGAGCTGACGCTGGTGCTCGATGACGTGCAGCACCTGACGGCGCCGCGCGTGCAGCAGCTGCTGCAATGGCTGCTCGATTACGCGCCCGCCAATTTCCACGTCGTCCTCGCCGCGCGCGCCGCGCTGCCGCTTTCGCTGGGCCGCCTGCGCGACCAGGGCATGCTGCTCGAACTGGACCAGCGCGACCTGCGCTTTACGCTGGCCGAATCGCAGCAATTCCTGCGCGCGCAGCTCGGCGAGATCAGCGCGCGCGACGCGCGCCTGCTGCATGAGCTGACCGACGGCTGGGTCGCCGGCCTGCAGCTCTTTGCCGCGCACTGGAAGCGCAAGAAGGCCAACGCCAGCGGCCTGTCCTTCGCCAGCGGCTTCGTGCACGCCAATGTGCAGGATGCGGGGGCCTTTGCCGAGTATTTCGAACGCGAGGTGCTGTCGCGCCTGGCCCCCGACGAAGCCGAGCTGCTGGTGCGCGCCGCGTCGTGCGAGCGCTTCACCGCATCGCTGTGCGAGGCGCTGGGCGAACAGGCGCTGAGCGAGGGCGAGATCCTGGCGCTGCTGACGCGGCTGGAGCAGGAGAACCTGTTCATCACGCCGGCGCAGGGGCCCGAACGCGAAGCCTGGTACCGGCTGCACCCGCTGCTGCGCGAAACGCTGGCGCAGCGCTTCCGCGCCCGCGGCGAGGCGCAGCAGCGCGCCGTCCATGCGGCGGCGTGGCGGTGGTTCCGCGACCGTCGCATGCTGGAGGAGGCCGTGCGGCACGCGGTGCAGGCCGGCGATGCCAGCACTGCCGCCGACCTGGTGCAGCGCTTCGCCGATACCCTGATCATGCGCGGCGAGATTCGCAAGGCGCTCGGGCTGCTGCGCATGTTGCCCGCCGACGAGGTGCAGGCGCGCCCCGAGCTGCGCCTGCTGGCGCTGCGCATGCAGCTGTTCACGCGCGAGCTGGACGCGTGCGCCGCGGCCGCCGACCGGCTCGAGGCCGAGATCCCGCCGGGCGATGCCTCGCTGCGCTACCGCCTGTCGCTGCTGCGCTTCAGCCTGATGGTGTTGCGCGACGACACCCACGGCGCCCAGGCACTGCTGCCACAGCTCGAAACGCCGCCTGCCGACGCGCCGCCGTTCTTCACCGGCTCGCGCAACAACCTGCTGTCCTGGCTCTACATGCACCTGGGCGAGTACGAACGCGCGCGCCGCATCCAGGCCGAGGCGCCGCCGCTGGTGATCGACGGCGTGCCGCTGCTCGGCACCGCCAGCGGCACGCTCAACGGCCGCTGCATGGTGGGCTTCAGCCATGCACTGGAAGGCAACATGATCCAGGCCGAACGCGTCAGCCGCGATGTGCTGCGCGAAGTCGAGCAGGTGGGCCATGGCGGCGCGGGCGCCGAGCCCGAGTACTTTGCCGCGGCGCTGCTCGGCGAAGTGCTGTACGAACAGAACGACCTGGAAGCGGCGCGCCGGCTGCTGGAAGACCGGATCGACGTGCTCGAGCGCGTCTCGATCCCTGACTCGGTGCTGCGCGTGCATACGGTGCTGGCAGCCGCGCACTGGGTCTGCGGCCACCGCCTCGATGCCTTGGCGCAGCTTGAGCGGCTGGAAGACTACGGCACGCAGCTGCGCCTGGACCGGCTGGTCGCGCAGAGCCTGTCCAACCAGATCCGGCTGCACCTGACCAGCGGCGACATCCCCGCCGCCGAGGCCATCCTGGCGCGGCTGGACGCCATCGCCGCACGCCACCGCGGCGCGCCGCGCGGCTCGCTCGATGCGATCCACATGGTGACCGAGCGCGCCCACGTGCTCGTCAGCCTGGCGCATGACGACGTGAACGGCGCAGCGGCCCGCATGGCGCCGCTGATCGAATATTGCGAGGTGCGCGGCTGGCAGCGCCACGTGGCCCAGATGCATATGCTGGCAGCGGTGGTGGCCACGCGCCGCAGCGAGCTCGGGGAGGCGCGCGAGCATGTGCTCGAAGCCGTGCGCCGCGGCCACCGCCTTGGCCTGATGCGCAGCCTGATCGATGCCTGCCCGGGCGCGCTGCGCCAGATCGTCAGCCTCGCCAGCAGCACGTCGCTGGACCCGGTGCTGGCCTTCTATGTCGAGCGCCTGCAGGCGGCCATGCCGCCGCGCGCCGCCGATGCCGGCGCCCAGGACGTTGCTGGCGTTCCCGGTACGCCGGGGGCCGCCGAGGCACGCTTCGAAGAACTGAGCGACCGC
This sequence comes from Ralstonia pickettii, assembly GCA_050987995.1. Taxonomy (GTDB): domain Bacteria; phylum Pseudomonadota; class Gammaproteobacteria; order Burkholderiales; family Burkholderiaceae; genus Cupriavidus; species Cupriavidus pickettii_B. Next base: position 1,360,241 of record CP158803.1, on the reverse strand, counting down.
GAGGCCGACGTGGTCCGCCTGCTCGGCCAGGCGCTGCCCAACAAGAAAATCGCGCGCACGCTGGGCCTGTCGCCCGAGACGGTGAAATGGCACCTGCGCAATATCTTCCGCAAGCTCGGCGTCAGCAGCCGCGACGAGGCGGTGGCGCGGGTGCGCGACCGCGAACTCGGCCAGGGCGGCGGACAAGGCAGCCAGACGCCCTGACACGGTGCGCCGGGCCTGCATCAGGGCCCGCGCAACTCCCTCCCCAACTTCTCTCCCCCCGCCCTTGCCGGGCGCGCCATGCCGGCCAGCCACCTGACGTGGGTGGTGTTCGCGGCCCCCTCCTCCCCAGTACCTTTGCTGGCATACCAGCGGCCTTGCGGCGACGCCACGCGTGCGCCGCCAGACGGCCGCACCAAAGCCGGCGCGCATGCATCCAGCCGGCGCCGAGGAGACAAAGGGATGACGCAAACCACCGCCGGCACGACACCGGCCCAGGCCGCAGCCGCTGCGCCCGTCTATCGCCGCGCGGTCTACGCGCAACACGGCACGCTGGTCGAACGCCGCGCGGACGGCACCGTGCTGATGCGCTCCGATGCCCCGGCATCGGAGCAGCCACAGCAGAACCTGGCCGCATTCCTGCAGATGTGGGCCGAACGCCGCGGCCCGGCCGCGGTATTCTGCGAGCGCGACGCGCAAGGGGCATGGCGCTCGCTCGGCTGGGCCGAACTGTGGCGGCAGGTGCAGGCCGTCGGCGCCGCGCTGCTGGAACTCGGCCTCGGCCCCGACCGCCCGCTGATGCTGCTGTCGGGCAATTCGATCGAGCATGCGGTACTGACGTTGGCGGCGGAGTATGTCGGCGTGCCGACGGCGCCGGTGTCGCCGGCCTACTCGCTGCTCAGCCGCGACTTTGCGCGGCTGCGCGACCTCGCCCGGATGGTGCCGCCGGCCGCCGTCTTCCTGCAGGCCAACGAACCTTTCGCCCGTGCCATCGCCGCGCTGGACCAACCCGGCCTGCCGGTGATTGCCGTGCAGGACGCCAAGGCGGGCCAGCTATCGTGGCAGGCCCTCGCCGCCACCGAACTGACCCCGGCGCGCCAGGCCCGGGCGGCTGCCGCGCATGCCGCCATCGTCCCGGACCAGACCGCACGCATCCTGTTTACGTCCGGCTCGACCGGCACCCCGAAGGGCGTGGCGCTGACGTTCCGCAGCCTGGCCGCGGTGGCCGCCTACTTCTTCGACGTCTATGGCGAGCTGAGCGCGCGCCAGCCTGCCTTCCTGTGCTGGCTGCCGTGGCACCACGCGCTGGGCGGCGTGCTCAACCTGAGCCGCGCGCTGGTACTGGGCGGCACGCACTATATCGATGACGGCCGTCCGCTGCCGGGGCAGTTCGAGCGCACCGTGCGCAACCTGCGCGAGGTGACGCCGACCATCTTCACCACGGTGCCGTCGGCGTGGGCCATGCTCGCCACCGAGTTCGAACGCGACCCCGAACTGGCGCGCCGGCTGATGTCAGGCGTGATCAGCTTTTCCTACGGCGGCGCCAGCCTGCCGCGCGACGTGCGCGACCGCATCCACCGCGTGGCCGAAGACGTGATAGGCGAGCGCATCGCCTTCTGCAACGGGCTGGCCTGCACCGAGACCGGCGGCATGGGCGTGTACTGCAGCTGGCCGACCGAGGAAAACGGCAACATCGGCGTACCGATGCCCGGCACCGAAGTCAAGCTGGTGCCGCTCGAAGGCAGCGAGGACGCCGCCGCGCGCCGCTACGAGTTGCGCATCCGCGGCACCTTCCTGTTCCGCGAATACATCGGGCGCCCGGACCTGACCGCGGCCGCCTTCGACGAGGAGGGCTACTTCCGGCTGGGCGACGCTGTGCGCCTCGCGGATGCCGCGGACCCGGCGCGCGGCCTGCTGTTCGCCGGCCGTGTCGGCGAGGACTTCAAGCTGGCCAACGGCACCTGGGTCCGCACCGGCGCCGTGCGCCTGGGCCTGGTGGAGCAGTGCGCGCCGCTGCTCAATGACGCCGTCATCTGTGGCCACGACCACGACTACCTGGCAGCGCTGGCGTGGCCCAACCTCCCCGCCTGCCGCGCACTTGCGCCCGAGCTTGAGGGCCTCGAGGCCGAGGCGCTGGTGCAGCACCCGCTGGTGGTCGCCGCCTTGCGCGAACGGCTGCTGGCACAGGCTGGCGCCGGCGCCAGCCTCAGCATCCGCCGCGTGCTGCTGATGGCCGAGCCGCCTTCGATCGATGCCAACGAGATCGCCGACAAGGGCTACGTCAACCAGACCGCCACGCGCACGCGCCGGGCCCATCTCGTGGAACAGCTTTTCCAACCCCAACCCGCGCCTTACGTCGCCAGCATCGGCTGACCCGGCACCCGCAGACTGACCTCCGGAGTACACAATGGAAATCAACCGCACCATCTATCGTGACGACCACGAGATGTTCCGCACCACGGTGCGCCGCTTCCTCGAACGCGAATGCCTGCCGAAGCAGGCCGAATGGGACAAGGCCGGCAAGGTCGACCGCGAGACCTGGCTCAAGGCCGGCCGCGAGGGCCTGCTGTGCGTCACGCTGCCGACCGAGTACGGCGGCGGCGGCGGCGACTTCGGCCACTCCGCGATCTATGCCGAAGAGTATGCCCGCGCCGGCCTGAGCGGGGTCGGCTTCGGCGTGCACTCCGACATCATCGCGCCGTATATCGCCCGCATCGGCAACGAGGAACAGAAGCAGCGCTGGTTGCCCAAGGTCTGCTCCGGCGAGACCATCCTGGCCATCGGCATGACCGAGCCCGGCACCGGCAGCGACGTGAAGGCGATCCGCACCACCGCCATCCGCGATGGCGACGAGTACGTGATCAACGGCAGCAAGACTTTCATCAGCAACGGCCTGAACGCCGACCTGATCATCATGGTCTGCAAGACCGACCCGGCCGCCGGCGCGCGCGGCGTCAGCCTGATCGTGGTCGAAGCCGACCGCGAGGGCTTCCGCCGCGGCCGCAAGCTGGACAAGGTCGGCCAGCACGCGCAGGACACCGCCGAGCTGTTCTTCGACAACGTGCGCGTGCCGGTGGCCAACCTGCTGGGCGAGGAAGGCAAGGGCTTCGCCTACCTGATGGCCGAGCTGCCGCAGGAGCGCCTGTCGATCGCGGTCAGCGCGGCCGCCAAGCTGGAGGTGTGCCTGGAACACACGCTGGCCTACGTCAAGGACCGCAAGGCCTTCAACCAGACCGTCTGGGACTTCCAGAACACCAAGTTCAAGCTGGCCGACATCAAGACGCAGGCGATCTCGGTGCGGCTGCTGGTCGACCACTACCTCGGCGAGCACATCCGCCGCCGCCTGACGCTGGAAGAAGCGGCCATCGCCAAGCTCCATGCGACCGAAGTGCTGGGCGCCGCGCTCGACCAGATGGTGCAGCTCCATGGCGGCTACGGCTACATGATGGAGTACCCGGTGGCGCGCGCCTTTGCCGACATGCGCGTGACCCGCATCTATGGCGGCACCAGCGAAGTGATGCGCGAACTGATCGCGCGCAAGCTGTAAGGCCGGCATCGCAACCTACCCCAAGACATTCATCGGAGAACTCACATGACTCGCAAGGTTTTCGTCGCCGGCGCCGGCATGATCCCGTTCAGGAAGCCGGGCACCAGCGACAGCTATGACGTGATGGGCGCCAATGCCGTGCGCCAGGCGCTGGCAGACGCCGGGCTCGGCTATGAGGACGTGCAGCAGGCCTACGCCGGCTATGTGTACGGCGACTCGACCTGCGGCCAGAAGGCGCTGTACCAGGTCGGCATGACCGGCATTCCGGTCATCAACGTTAACAACAACTGCGCGACCGGTTCGTCGGCGCTGTTCCTGGCGCGCCAGGCGGTGCAGAGCGGCGCGGTGGACTGCGCACTGGCGGTCGGCTTCGAATTCATGCAGCCCGGCGCGCTGAAGTCGCGCTGGGACGACCGCGCACCGGCGCTGGAGCGCGCCATCGGCCTGGTCGACGAGCTGGTCGACCGCAAGGACCTGCCCAACGCCATCCGCCAGTTCTCCGGCGCCGGCAAGGCCCATATGGACAAGTACGGCACCAGACTCGAGACCTTCGCCAAAATCCGCGCCAAGGCCAGCCGCCACGCCGCCAACAATCCGCTGGCCGTGTTCCGCAACGTGCTGACCACCGAGGAAGTGCTGGCCGCACCCGCGCTGTGGGAAGGCGTGCTGACGCGCCTGATGGCCTGCCCGCCGACCTGCGGCGCCGCGGCCGCGCTAGTGGTCTCGGAAGAGTTCGCCCGCAAGAAGGGCTTGCGCACCGACGTGCTGATCGCCGGCCAGTCGCTGACCACCGACCGTCCCTCCACTTACGACGCCCGCGACATGATCCGCGTGGTCGGCTTCGACATGACCCGCGAAGGCTCGCAGCAGGTGTACGAGCAGGCGGGCGTCGGCCCGCAGGACATTGACGTGATCGAACTGCACGACTGCTTCGCGCAGAACGAGCTGCTGACCTATGAAGGCCTGGGCCTGTGCCCGGAAGGCGGCGCGGAGAAGCTGGTCAACGACGGCGACAACACCTATGGCGGCAAGTGGGTGGTCAATCCGTCGGGCGGCCTGCTGTCCAAGGGCCACCCGCTGGGCGCAACCGGCCTGGCGCAGTGCTTCGAGATGGTCCAGCAACTGCGCGGCACCGCCGACCAGCGCCAGGTGGAAGGCGCGCGGCTGGCGCTGACGCACAACCTGGGCCTGGGCGGCGCCTGCGTCGTCACGCTGTACCAGAAGCACGCCTGAGCGCGCACCGATACAGGAGAACATCCATGATCGACAAGAAACACATCGGCAAGGTGATCGCGGACTTCCGCACCTCCGCGCCGGCCAGCCAGCTGCGCTTCTTCGCCAAGGCCACCGGCCAGACCGATCCGGTGTACATCGACGAGGCCGCTGCGCGCGACGCCGGCCACCCGGGCCTGCCGCTGCCGCCGACCTTCCTGTTCTCGCTGGAGCTGACGCAGCCGTCCACAGCCTGGCGCGACGAGATCGGCATCGTGCCTGCGCGCATCCTGCATGGCGAGGAGTCCTTCATCTATCACCGCATGGCCTATGCCGGCGACACGCTGCACTTCACCTCCACCATCGCCGACATCTACGACAAGAAAGGCGGCGCGCTGGAATTCGTGGTGCGCGAGACGCGCGTGACCAACCAGGACGGCGAGCACGTGGCAGACCTGCGCAGCGTGCTGGTGCAACGCAACGGATGAACCGGAGAACCCGCATGAGCAAACTGAGCTTCGACCAGGTCAAGGTCGGCGATACCCTGCCGCCGCTGACGCTGGAACCGATCAACCGCACCACGCTGGCGCTGTTTGCCGGTGCGTCCAACGATCACAACGCCATCCATATCGACACGGACTATGCCCGCAAGGCCGGCATGCCCGACGTGTTCGCCCACGGCATGCTGTCGATGGCCTATCTGGGCCGCCTGCTGACGCAGTGGGTCGACCAGCGCCAGCTGCGCCAGTTCGGGGTGCGCTTTGTCGGCATCACGCACCTGGGCCATCGCATCACCTGCACCGGCCGTGTGGTGGAGAAGCTGGAAGCGGACGGTCCGATTGGCAAGGAAAAGCGCGTCAGGCTGGAAATCCAGACCGCCAACCAGTATGGCGAAACCAAGATCCTCGGCGACGCCGTCGTCGCCCTGTAAGTCAATCGAACGCAACCTCGGACACAAAGGAGTCAAGCATGGGAGCACTTGAAGGCAAGGTGGCACTGGTCACCGGTTCGGGCCGCGGCATCGGCAACGCGATTGCCATGCGCCTGGCGCACGAAGGTGCGCGGCTGGTCATCAACGACCTGGACGCCGAGCCGGCGCACCAGACCGTGGAAGAACTGAAGGCGATGGGCGTGGAAGCCGTGGCCTGCGTGGGCAACGTGAGCGCGCCGGACTTTGCCGACCGCTTCATCGGCACCGCGATGAGCTCGTTCAAGAGCATCGACATCATCGTCAACAACGCCGGCTTCACCTGGGACGACGTGGTGCAGAAGATGAGCGACGAGCAGTGGTACGCCATCCTGGACTGCCACATGACCGCACCGTTCCGCATCCTGCGCGCCGCCTACCCGCATATCAAGGCACTGGCCGCCGCCGACAAGGAAGCGGGCCGTGAGGTGTATCGCAAGATCGTCAATATCTCGTCGACTTCGGGCCTGAACGGCAACGCCGGCCAGATCAACTACTCCGGCGCCAAGGCCGGGGTGATCGGCATGACCCGCGCGATGGCGCGCGAGTGGGGCCGCTTCAACGTCAACGTGAATGCGGTGGCCTTCGGTCTGATCCACACCCGCATGACCTCGGCCGACGCCAAGGCGGGTGCCACGGTGAACATCGAAGGCCGCGAGATCCGCGTGGGCCTCAATCCGGAAATGCTGAAGTCGCACGCCCAGCGCAACCCGCTCGGCCGCGGCGGCACCCCGGAAGAAGCTGCGGGCGGGGTGTACTTGTTCTGCTCGCCGGATTCGAACTACATCACCGGGCAGGTGATTGCGGTGGCTGGCAACGTGCAGTGAGCATGGGCGCGGGGGCGCCGAACGGCCCTCGCGCCTTTTATGATTCATCGCCGGTGGGCCGGTGGCTTTCTGTCCTTGGCGGGTGTGAGCTAGTGCAGTTGCTCGGCAGGTTTCGCTGCTGGTGACATGTTGACGCTGTTGATCCGCTCGGTTCCGCCCTCCTGGGCGGGTCCCTTTTTGTCCGAGCGACCAAAAGGAACCAAAAAGCGCGTCGCCTGCGGCTGGCCTTTATCAAGGAGGCGGCGTGGGTGGTGCGGGCGGTGGTGATTTCCGTTTTTATGGGGTCAGCCGTTCGAGCCTGCTACGCCAGGTGAGTGTGTGGCGGTGCCTTGCGTTAACCCGCTTTTGAACGATCCCCATGCAGGGTGTAGGCCGCCTTCTAACCACCGTATCGCATCAACGCCTTCGGCTGCGCTGCGCGCGGCGTCTGGGTCCTAATGGTTGCGATGCGCCTGACTGTGGCAACCTCATGGGTGACAAACGAGTTCAATCACATGGGTAACACTCTGAGCTTGGATCGCAGGAGAGAAATCTGTAATCTATGTGCTTGAACTGTTTTGTCACCTACGTCGGTGAACCGTACCGTCTTATGTGGGCGGCAATCTGGTGCGCCTGCGCGCAGCGCAGCCGAAGGCGTTGACGCGATGCCCCCCTTAGCAGGGACCCACGCCCTGCCCGGGGCTCGTTCAAAGGCCGCGCTACGCAGGCACGGATACCGGCGCACCTCGCGTAGCAGGGTGGAGCTGCGACCGGGCCAAAACGGAAATCACCGCCGCCCGAACCACCCACGCCGCCTCCTTGATAGCCAGCCGCTCAGGCGACGCGCTTTTTGGTTCCTTTTTGTCGCTCGGACAAAAAGGGACCCGCCCAGGAGGGCGGAACCAAGCGGTTCAAACAACGACAACATGTCACCAGCCGCCGCGAGGGGCCGTCGAGCATCTACCGGATGCAAACCCCAAGGCCAGCGCCATCCAAAAAGCTGATTCAGATCAATAGGTAGCCTCCACCTGCCATCAATTGTGCGCCGTTGCAACACCCATCCCCCAATCCACTCCTTTTAGAAGGGGGTCTGATACCACGCACACAAGTCTAATGAATTCGAACCGGGCACAGCACCCGGTCCGCCGGCCAGTGCATATCGGCGGCAATCAGCCACGGACACCGCGCACGCAGCACGCGCGACGCCCGGATGGCGGCACCTCCGCGTGCCGGATTCATAAAACCGACAGGAGACGACTTAGCATGAAGAAATCGCTTATCACCCTGGCCGTGCTCGGGGCGGTGGCAGGCACCGCCAATGCACAGTCCGGTGTGACGCTGTACGGGGTCATCGACGGATCGATCGAATACGTCAACCGCGTGGCGGCATCAGCGGCAACGCCGACCCAGGGCGGCAGCCGCTTCAGCATGCCGCACGTGGGCGGCCTGTCCGCATCGCGCTGGGGCCTGCGCGGCGTGGAAGACCTCGGCGCCGGCAACCAGGCGCTGTTTGTGCTGGAAAGCGGTTTCCAGTGGGACAGCGGCCAGCTACAGAGCGCCCCGCTGTTCAATCGCCAGTCCTACATCGGCCTGCAGAACAAGGACTTCGGCAAGCTGAGCTTCGGCCGGCAATACACCTCGTTCTTCGACGGCATGGCCAATTTCGCGCCGCTGCGCTTTGCCGCCACCTACGAGCCCGGCATCTGGTGGATGGGCCTGAACTACCGTGAAGACAACATGGTCAAGTACACCGGCCAGTTCGGCCCGCTGCAGGCAGTGGCGCACTTCGCCTTCGGTGCCGGCGTGGCGGTGCAGAACGCCGCCGTGCTGCTGGCCAACGGCGGTGCCGGCGAGGTGCCGGGGCATTTCAGCGACAACATTGCCTACGGCGGTTCGCTGATGTACCTGAACAATGGCGGCTTCGGCGCCTCGATCGCCGCCGACGTCTGGCGCCCCGCGGCCGTGACGGGCCAGCCCGGCATGATGACCAAGCTTGGCGCGGCCGCGCTGTACAAGACTGGGCCGCTCAAGTTCACCCTCGGCTATCGCTACAACAAGGGCGAGTTCGCCAACGGCAATACCCTGCTGCGCGACGACTACTGGTGGGCCGGCGTCAACTACCAGGCCACGCCGGCGGTGGGCCTGTCGCTCGCCTACTACTACGCCGACGTCAAGGGCGCACGCGCCACCGCCACTGCAGCCGAAACCAATCCGGCCAATATGCAGCAGGTCAGCTTTATTGCCGACTATAGCTTCAGCAAGCGCACCGACGTGTACCTGTCGGCAGGCTACGCCCGCAACGGCGGCCTGAGCTTCGACGGCGCGGCGACCGCCTTTGCCTTCCGCTATCCGACGATGGCCGGGCAGAAAAGCATGGTGGGCGTGACGGTGGGGATCCGGCAGATTTTCTGACGGGGAACACGCCTCCGCATGCCGCAGGTTTGCTCACTGATCCATGGAACGATGACAGGTGTGGGGCGTCGCGCGCTGTAGGCAGCGGGATAGCGCCTCAGCGTTCCGTCATTGGAACGATGCCGGGGGCCGGCAGCATCTTTCGCGCGTCATGCGCGTCCGATCTGGCGCGCCTGGTGATTGAGCAACGCGCCTCAGCGGCCCATGCGCGCGTCGTAACTGCGCGAGATGCGCTCGAGCAGGCCGGGATCCGCCGGGTCGCTGCCGTCGAACTGCACCCGCACCGTGCCGTCCGCCTGTCGGCGCACGCTGGCCGTCACCATCCGGTTGTTGCGGGTGCCGGCCACCGTGCCGGACGAGAAATCCTCCGTGCTGATCGACACGCCCTGGTCGCGCATGGCGCCGGCGGCCGCGGCAAAGGCGCGGTCGTAGCGGCTGGGCTGCGGCCCCGGGTAGGTGGTCGGCACCACCTCCGCCGGGTAGTAAGGGTAGGGATAGCATGCCGTCAGCACGGGCACCGCGCCGAGCACGGCAACGCCCGCCAGGATCCGGAGCGCGTGCTTCACGGGGTCACCTTGGTCCAGCCCGGCCCGGGATCGAAGGCCTTGGTCGCCGCCGCCTTGCCGGCGCCGTCGGGCCCCAGGTCGCGTTCATAAACCTGGCCGTCGTGGCTGACCATGAAGCTCTTCACGCCGGTGTCGCCGTACCGTACCGGCCAGGCCAGCACGGCAAAGCCGCCGAACAGCTTGCCATTGACGACATAGTTGTACGCGCCGCCGGGCGCGTTGGGACCCTGCGCAGTGAGCAGCTTGTAGTGATAGCCGTAGTAGCCGCCCTGCCCCGGGTTACGCTTGCCGGCCAGCAGGAATGCGGCCCCGAGCGGGCTGGGCGGCTCGCCGTCCGACGTCGGCCAGTACAGGCCGTCCTGCTTGCCCGCCGTACTCGCAAGCTGGCCCGCGTAAGCCAGCAGGCCGTCGCCATCATGGTCGGTGCGGGCGTATTCGCGCTGGGCGTCATAGATCGCGAGCATGGTCTGGATCACCGCGAGTTCATTGCGGCCGATGCGGCGTATGCGCATCTCATCCACGCCGGCACGCGTATCGAACTGCCAGCCCTTGGACGTCTTCACCAGCGGGACCGGCAGGGTCCAGCCGTCATTGCCTACGGCGATACGGGCGTGACTGTCGTCCTCGGGCTGGACCGCATGCGAGACCTGCCAGGCCTCGAGGAAGCGCTGCCGGACGTCGGCACCGACCGGCGGGATCAGGTCACGGAATTTGGCGCCCAGCAGCGCCTTCATGGCGTTGTCATCGTTGCTGGCGATCGCCTCGCCAAAGGCGTTCATGGCGGCCTCGGGGGAGTCGAATGGCTTCTGCGCGTGCGCGCCGGACATGCCGGCCACGAAGAGCGCCAGCGCAAGGGCCAGCGCCCAGGCCAGGCGGCCAGGCAGGCTACTGGCCTGCTGTTGTCGAGACGTCATGTTCGAGGCTCCCTGGTCCGCTAGCGCCTGCCACCACCACCGCGACCGCCGCCGCCACGCCCGCCGCCGCCGCTGAATCCGCCGCCTGCGCGGCCGCCGGCCGACTGCATGCTGGAGCGTCCGCGATCAAAGTCGCGCTGGGAAGCCGCGCCGCCGCCCACGCCCTGGAAGGCGTGGTCCCGTCCACCGCCGCCACGTTCCGCCACAGTGGTGGCCCGCTCACCGCCACCCCGTGACCGATCGGCCGCACCTGCGCGGTCCGATACGCCGCCCCTGTCCGATACGCCAGCCCGGTCCGAGACCCCGGCCCGATCCCCGGCCCGATCACCTGCTCGATCACCGGCCCGATCGCCAGCCCGATCGCCAGCCCGATCGCCGGCACCCGGCCGGTCCTGCCCGCCCGCCCGGTCGCGCGCCGCGCGGTCAGACACGCCGGCACCGCCTTCGCGGCCCCGGAACTCATTGCGCCGGTCCGCGCCCGGCACGTCGCGGGAGAATTTCTCGCGGGTGGCATTGTCGCGGTAGGCCACGCCCTGCCGGTGACTGGCGTCGTGCTGCCAGCGCCCGCCGGCCTGTACCTTGGTGCGGTCAAAGTTGCGGTCGATATTGGTGGCCCGGTTGACATTGATGTTCACGTCGCCGCCACCCCAGTTGCAGTTGCCGAAGATCGCCCCGGCGGCGGCCAGGCCGACGCCCCAGGCAAGGCCCGTAGCCAGCGCGGCGCCCGGATAGTAGGCGGGATAAGGCGGCCAGTAGTATGGCGGATAGGACGGATAGCCCCAGGAACCGTAGACCACGGTCGGGTTATACGCCGGCACGTAGATGACCTGCGGGTCGGCCGGTTCGATGCGCACCACAGTCTGCACGCCCGGCGCCGCGCTGGTCGCGGGCTCGACGATGACCTTCTGCTGTTCGGTGGTCTTGAGGTTGCCGGATTGCTGAGCCTTGTTGCGCAGCCGCTGCACCGCCGCCAGCACGTCTTTCTCCTGGGCCAGGAAGGCGTCGCCGAGCTTCTGCGTCCAGTCGAGCTTGTCGTTCATCGGCTCGAGCACCTGCGGGAAGGCCACCAGCGATTTCACGCTGACATCCCAGGGCTGGTCGGCGACGGCCTTGACCGCGGCGTCGCCTTTGACCTTTGGATTCGACTTGACCCAGCGCGCCGCGTGCACGATCTCCAGCGGATAGGTGGAGGCCATCAGCACTTGCGACAGCACGGAATCGGGGTAAAGCGCGATCGGTGCGACCAGCGCCTCAAGCTCCTCCGGCTTGAAGGTGGGTGGCGGATTCTGTACGTCTTGTGCCGCGGCACCGCCCGCTCCCGCCATCAGCGTGACAAACAGCCACGCCCAGCCGGACCGAAGCAGCCGCCTGACCAGAAAGGCCATGTTCCCTCCTCGCAGCCAGTGACGGCGCCATCCGAGGCGGGCCGGGGCAGCGCATCGGGAGATGTCTTCCCGCTGCGTGCCATTGCCAGCCGATATACGGAGCGCATTTTGCTCCATACGCGATACGAAGGTAGTACGGCCAGCATTGGAATTCAACCGCTTTCAAACCGATGCCCGGCAAATCTGCCGGCAAGGGATTTCGATAAATAAATTGATCGGCGTCAGAATTGCGCCCATATTGTTTCTATCGCAAAAGCGACCCGCATGCGCGCACGCAGTACGCCCCCTAATACTGAAATTAACCGTACGCTCCCATCGGTTTTGTCGTCACCAACGCCGACTGCTGGCCAATCTGCCACCGGAAGGCACCAGGATCACGAAGTCGGAAATCTGAGCGGACCCCGTGGCAACCGGGCGCCAGTGGAGAAGGATCATGGCCAAGGGAAAAGGAAAGCGCCAGGACAAGAACCGGAGCGACATAGAGACATCGCGCGAGCCGGACGCGGCTGACAGCCGCGAGGAACAGCAGGACCAGCAGGCGCGCGAGCGCCTGTCGGAAAAGGCGTACCAGAAGGAACTCTTGCCTCTGCATGTCGAACTGGTCAAGCTGCAGCAATGGGTGCAGGCCAGCGGCACCAAGGTCTGCGTGGTGTTCGAAGGCCGCGACGGTGCCGGCAAGGGCGGCACCATCAAGGCCATCACCGAACGCGTCAGTCCGCGCATTTTCCGCGTGGTCGCCCTGCCCGCGCCGACCGACCGCGAAAAGAGCCAGATGTACATGCAGCGCTATCTGCCGCACCTGCCCGCCGCGGGAGAGATCGTCATCTTCGACCGGAGATGGTACAACCGCGCCGGTGTCGAACGCGTGATGGGATTCTGCACCGAATCGCAGGCCGAAGAGTTTCTGCGGGCCGTCCCCCTGGTCGAACGCGCCATCGTGCATTCCGGCATCATCCTGGTCAAGTACTGGCTGGAGGTCAGCCAGGAAGAGCAGACCCGCCGCCTGGAGGGGCGCATCCAGGACGGCCGCAAGGTATGGAAGCTCACTGACATGGACTTGCGCTCGTACAGCCGCTGGTACGACTATTCACGCGCGCGCGACGCCATGTTCGCCGCGTCCGATACCGACTATGCCCCGTGGTATGTGGCCAATTCCAATGACAAGCGCCGGGCGCGCCTGAATATCATCACGCACCTGCTGGCACAGATCCCGTATCAGGCAATCGAACGCAAGCCAGCCAAGCTGCCTGCCAGGCAGAAGGCGAGCGGATACCGGGAGCCCGATTATCCTTATCGGCATGTGGAAGAGCGCTACTAGCCCCTGTGCCCGACAGGCAATGCCGGGCGGGAAAGCGCGGGTACCGGGCTGCTTCGGGCCCCTACTTCGGCAGCTTGCGCGACTTCCAGTCCCCGCCCTTCTCCTTGCAGTACCACCCGGTCCAGGCTTCGGTTTCGCCGGCCCGGCGGAATTCACTGCGCAGTTGCCGGCACCGGTCGCCGCGGTCGTGCCGGGAACGCAATGGCGTGAAGGAACCTTCGACCAGCCGCTCGCGCGCGTCGGGCGGCAGCCTGAACGGCACGCGGGCCCCGTCGGTGCCCTGCTCCAGCGTCCTGCGAAAGACGTCCGTCAACGCCGTGACCTGCGCCGGGGTGAGCGTGCCGACGATGGTGCCGCCAAGGTAGTGGTCGAAGTAGGCAAGCGCCGGCCCTGCCGACATTGCACCGGCAACGCATGCAAGCGCCAGCAAAACCCTGTATCGGCTGTTCATGTCGGCTCCTCCGGCACTGCATGCCCCGAAGCGGGCGGCGCGGCAGCACCGGACCCACATGCCCGCCAGCCGCGGCCGCGGCCTATTCGAAGCGTTCGTTCAGCACCATCGCATCCACCTTGCGCTGCTTCCAGAACAGGTGGTTGATACGCGGCTGCAGGAGCCGCAGCGCGGCATCCTCGACCGCGTTGAAATGCAGCGACACCGCCGGGCGGGTGCCGTCTCCCGGCAGGCGCTCGATTTCATCGAAGGCAGGGAAACCGTAGCGACCGAGGAATTCCTGGATTTCCTCGTCGGTGGTCGCCGCGTCGATATTCGTTAGCATCAGCACACTCATTGACGTCTCCTGAAGGCTCGGGATGCCAGACAGCCTGGGGTACCGGTTCCGTTGCGGCCATGAATCCGCGGGCCCCATCTCCCCTTCCTATCTTTAAGCCAGGCCGGATCGGAAGGCAAACTTTGATTCCCGATAAAGAACCCAGGGCAGATTCCGTCACCTGCGGAGGCATCGATCCGGCTTGCGCCGGACCGTGCGCCGACGCTAGCGCCCGTCCGCGCGGTAGCGCATGGCGAATTGCCACCCGAGTTCGGCCAGCGGCACCGCCTTCCTGCCGGTCTCCACGGCATCCGCGGCGGCAGCGTTGCCGCTCCTGGCACGCTGCCCGATGCCGTGCATGATCGCCGCCAGCCGGAAGAAGTTGTAGGCGAGATAGAAGTCCCAGTGCTCGAGCGCGTGCGTGCCGTTGGTCTCGCCGTACCAGCGCAGGTAGGTCGCCTCGTCGGGAATGCCCAGCGCCTGCAGGTCGAGCCCGCCGATGCCGCGCCATAGCTCGGCCGGAATATGCCAGCTCATGCAGTGGTAGGCCATGTCCGCAAGCGGGTGGCCGAGCGTGGACAGCTCCCAGTCGAGCACGCCGATCACGCGGGGCTCGGTGGGATGGAAGACGAGGTTGTCCATGCGGTAGTCGCCATGCACCACGCTGGTCTGCTCCGCGTCCGGGACGTGCTGCGGCAGCCACTCTGCCAGCGCCACCAGCGCCTTGTTGCCGTCCATGCCGGTGTCGCGGCACTGGCCGACCCAGCGGGCCACCTGGCGCGCCACGTAGCCGCCGCTCCTGCCATAGTCCGCCAGGCCGGCGGCGCGGTAGTCGACGCGGTGCAAGGCGCCGATCACGCGGTTCATCTCGCGGTAGATCGCGGCACGCTGCTGCGGGGACTGGTCCGGCAGGGACTGGTCATAGATCACGCGGCCCTGCAGGAACGCCATCAGGTAGAAGGGGGTGCCAAGGATCGAGGTGTCTTCGCTGTAGAGATAGACCTGGGGCACCGGCACGTCGCTGTCGCGCAGCGCGTGCATCACGCGGTACTCTCGGTCGATGGCATGGGCGGACGACAGCAACTGGCCCGGCGGCTTGGTGCGCAGCACGTATTGCTGCGCACCACAGGTCAGTCGGTAGGTCGGATTGGACTGGCCGCCGGCAAGGCGCTCCACGGTCAGCTCAGGCCGCTCGATCAGGCCTTCCGCGTGCAGCAGCGCCGCCAGGGCTGCGCTGTCGAAACCCGAACCGCCAGTGGCGGCGGGAACTGCAAGGGCTGGTTGCATCGGATCGCTCTCCTCGATTGCGGGTGGGCTCACAGCGAGCTGACCGCGTGGCCGCCGTCCACGGGCAGCACCGTACCGGTCATGTAGTCGGAAGCATCCGAGGCCAGCAGCAACAGCGCGCCGTCGAGCTGGCGGGCCTGGCCGAGCCGGCGCTGCGGAATGCGCCCGATCATGGCCCGGCCGCTGTCGGTTTCAAAGAAGCTGCGGTTGATGTCGGTCTCGAAGTAGCCCGGCGCCAGCGCGTTGACGCGGATCCCGTGCCTCGCCCATTCCAGCGCCAGCGAGCGCGTCAGGTGGATCAGGCCCGCCTTCGCGGCGGTGTAGGCGGGGACCTGCTGCGCCACACGCAGGCCGAGGATCGACGCGATATTGACGATGCTGCCGCCGCTGCCGGCCTCGCGCATCATCCGCGCCGCGCGTTGCGCCACGCGCCACGCGCCGTTCAGGTTGGTGTCGATCACGCCTTGCCAGGCGGCCTCGTCCACCTCCATGGCTGGCCCGGTGGTGGCGATGCCGGCGCTGTTGACGACTACCTGGACCGGGCCGAGCTGTCGGCGCGCTGCCTCGAACGCCGCACCGACCGACGCCGGGTCCCTGACGTCGAGCGCAACGACGCAGCCTTGCCCGCCCTGCCTGCGCAGCTCCGCCAGCACGGCCTCGCCTTCGGCCACGCGCCGCCCCGCCAGTGCCACCTTGCAGCCGGCGCGCGCCAGCGTCTGCGCAAAATGCAGGCCCAGGCCGCCAAAGGCCCCGGTCACCAGGGCCACCTTGCCCTCCAGATCGGCAAACAGGCCGAGGTTGCGTCCTTGCTCGTTCATTCCATGTCTCCTCTCATTGCTGTGGATGCTGCGGCTCAGGCGGCCTTGAGCATGTCCTCGACCACCTTCTTGGCGTCGCCGAACACCATCATGGTCTTGTCCATGTAGAACAGCTCGTTGTCCAGCCCGGCATAGCCGGCAGCCATCGAGCGCTTGTTGACGATGATGGTCTTGGCCTTGTACGCCTCCAGGATCGGCATGCCGGCGATAGGCGACTTGGGGTCGTTCTTGGCCGCCGGGTTGACCACGTCGTTGGCGCCCAGCACCAGCACCACGTCGGCCTGGCCGAACTCGCTGTTGATGTCTTCCATCTCGAAGACCTGGTCGTATGGCACCTCGGCCTCCGCCAGCAGCACGTTCATATGGCCGGGCATGCGGCCTGCTACGGGATGGATCGCGTATTTCACGGTCACGCCCTTCTCCGTGAGCGCTTCGGTCAGTTCTTTCAGCGCGTGCTGGGCGCGCGCAACGGCCAGGCCGTAGCCCGGCACGATGATGACCGTCTCGGCGTTGCCCATCAGGAAGGCGGCATCGTCGGCCGAACCCGACTTCACGTTGCGCTGCGCCTGCCCTGCAGGACCGCTCGCGGCGGCGGCGTCGCTGCCGAAGCCCCCAAGGATCACGTTGAAGAACGAGCGGTTCATCGCCCGGCACATGATGTACGACAGGATCGCACCGGAAGAGCCCACCAGCGAGCCCGCGATGATCAGCATCGGGTTGTTCAGCGAGAAGCCGATGCCCGCCGCCGCCCAGCCCGAGTACGAGTTCAGCATCGACACCACCACCGGCATGTCGGCGCCGCCGATCGGGATGATGATCAGCACGCCCAGCACGAAGGCGAGCGCCAGCATGACCAGGAACGGCATCCACGCCTGCGTCAGGAAGAACGCAATGCCGAAGCCCACCATCGCCACCGCCAGCAGCAGGTTCAGCCAGTGCTGGCCGGCAAACACCACCGGCGCGCCCTGGAACAGGCGGAACTTGTAGCGCCCGGCGAGCTTGCCGAAGGCGATCACCGAGCCCGAGAACGTGATGGCGCCGACGAAGCAGCCGATAAACAGCTCGATGCGATTGCCCAGCGGAATGTCGTGCGAACCGGCAGCCGTGATGCCGAAGGCAGCGGGCTCCGCCACTGCCGCCACCGAAATAAACACCGCAGCCAGGCCGATCAGCGAGTGCATCGCCGCCACCAGTTCCGGCATCTTGGTCATCTGCACCTTCTTCGCCACATAGGCGCCGATACCGCCGCCCACCACCAGCGCGGCCAGGATCAGCGCCAGGCCGGTGCCCGGCGCAGACGGGTCCGCCCCGCCGGACAACAACTCGTTCTTCAGCTTGAAGATCAGCGCCACCGTGGTGAGTGCCGCGACCACCATCCCGGCCATGCCGAAGACATTGCCGCGCCGCGCCGTGGTCGGGTGTGACAGCCCCTTAAGGGCCTGGATAAAGCAAACAGACGCGCCCAGGTAGGACAGGGTCACCATATTCATCGACAGGCCATTCATTGCGCTACCTCCGCCAGTTTTCCGCCGGGCTGGCCCTTGGCTTCAGGCTGCGCCCTGGGTGCCTTCTTCCTGAACATCTCCAGCATGCGCTGCGTGACCAGGAAGCCGCCGAACACATTCACCGCCGCCAGCGCCACCGCCAGCGTGCCCATTGCGCGGCCAACGTAGCCCTCGGTCAGGCCCGCGGCCAGCATGGCGCCGACGATGATGATGGCCGAGATCGCGTTGGTCACCGCCATCAGCGGCGTGTGCAGCGCGGGGGTGACCGTCCAGACCACGTGGTAGCCCACGTAGATCGCCAGTACAAAGATGATCAGGTTGATCACCGTGTGGCTAACCATTTCCATCGATATCTCCTTGATTGCCCGTTCAGCTGGCCAACGCCAGTTCTTCGCGCCGCGTCATCAGGCAGGCCGCGACGATGTCGTCGTCGGTGTTGATCACAAGCTTGCCGTCCTTGTCGATCAGCAGCTTGAGGAAGTCCAGCACGTTGCGCGCGTACAGCGCCGAGGCGTCGGCCGCGAGCATGCTGGCCAGGTTGGTGTGTCCGATCAGCACGACGCCGTGGCGCTCGACCACTTCGTCAGCCACCGTCAGCGGGCAGTTGCCGCCCTGCGCGGCGGCCAGGTCGACCACCACCGAACCCGGCTTCATCTGTTGTACGGTCGCTTCGTGCAGCAGCACCGGCGCCTTGCGGCCGGGGATCAGCGCGGTGGTGATGACGATGTCGGCCTGGATCGCGCGCTGGTGCACCAGTTCGGCCTGGCGCTTCATCCAGTCAGGCGGCATCGGGCGGGCATAGCCGCCCACGCCCTGCGCGATCTCGCGCTCTTCGTCGGTCAGGAACGGCACGTCGAGGAACTTGCCGCCGAGCGATTCGATCTGCTCCTTGACCGCAGGGCGCACGTCGGAAGCCTCGATCACCGCGCCCAGGCGCTTGGCGGTGGCGATGGCCTGCAGCCCGGCCACGCCGGCGCCGAGGATCAGCACACGCGCGGCCTTGACGGTGCCGGCGGCAGTCATCAGCATCGGCATGAAGCGCTGGTAGTGATGCGCCGCCACCAGCACAGCCTTGTAGCCGGCGATATTGGCCTGCGACGACAGCACGTCCATGCTCTGCGCGCGCGTGGTGCGGGGCGCGGCTTCGAGCGCAAAGGCGGTGATGTTCGCTGCAGCCATGCGCGCGTTGTTCTCGGCATCGAAGGGATTGAGCATGCCGATCAGCACGGCGCCCGGTTTCATCTGCGCCAGCTCGGCCTCGTCCGGTGCGCGCACCTTCAGGACCAACTGCGCGCCCAGTGCCTCGGCGGCGGTGCCGATGCGCGCGCCAACGGCCTCATAGGCGCTGTCGGGCTGGCTGGCACGCAGGCCAGCGCCAGCCTGCAGTACGACCTGGTGGCCCTGTGCCACGTATTTCTTCACGGACTCCGGCGTTGCGGCAACGCGCGCCTCCCCCGCCCGCGTCTCAGTCGGGATCCCTATCTGCATTTCAATCTCCTTTGTTCCCGTGCATTCCGTGCGTCGGGGGTGGACGGGCAACCTGTGTGCCGGGCGCCGCATGCCGGATCAACGGCAAGGCGCGGCGCCGGTTTTGGCGGTACAGCTCAGCGGGGCACTTCCCCTTCCAGCGTGACGCGGTTCAGCACGCGATCGGCATTGCCATAGTCGTGCACGGCGTAGTGCATGGTGCAGCGGTTGTCCCACATCACCACATCGCCCTCCTGCCACATATGGCGGTAGACGTTGTCCGGCGTCACCGAGTGCTCATACAGGAAGTCGAGCAGCGGACGGCTCTCCGCTTCGGTCATGCCTTCGATGCACTGCGCGGTGTCGGGGTGGCCGACATAAAGCGCCTTGCGCCCGGTCTCCGGGTGCGTGCGCACGATCGGGTGCACCGCTGTGGGCACCTTGTCCGAACCCGTCATCTTGGCCAGCCGCGCGCCCGAGAAGCGGGCCCGCAGCCCTTCGATCATGCGCTGCATCGCCGGCGACAGACGGTCGTACGAAACGTACTGGTTGCACCACATGGTGTCGCCGCCGACGGGAATCGTGACCGCCGACAGGATCGAGATCTTCGGCGGCACCTCGGTATAGATCGAGTCGGAATGCCAGGCCTCGGTCGAAGCCGTTTCCTTCGGGATCTTGGTGACCTGCGCCAGTTCCGGGAACTCGGTCAGGCCCTTGAGCAGCGGGTTGCCCTGCACCGGATTGCCCCAGCGCCGGGCGAACGCGACCTGGGCGGCCGGCTGCAGCTGCTGGCCGCGGAACACCAGCACGCCATGCTCCAGGAACGCCCGGTGCAGGATCTCGAAGCTGGCATCGTCGAGCGGCTGGTTCAGGTCGACACCGGTCACGGCTGCGGCCACGGAGCCGGTCAGCGGCTTGATCTGGATTGTCATCATGTCTCCTCTTATCTAAGGCTTCTCTGTGGATTCAGTCGACCAGCAACACGATCTTGCCGACGTGCTGGTCTTGCTTCATGTATGCATGCGCGGCGTCGATGTCGGTCATGGCAAAGGTCCGGTCGATCGGCAGCCGCACGCGGCCCGCGCGCAAAAAGGGCAGCATGTCGCGCGCGCAGGCCTGGATGCATTCCAGCCGCTCCTGTTCCGTGCGGGTGCGGAAGGTCACGCCGATCAGCTGCAGGCGCTTGAGCCAGAGCTGTGTCAGGTCGATCTGGGCGGTCGCCGAGCCCAGCCGCGCGATATTCACCAGGCGGCCCTTGACCGCCAGGCTTTTCATATTGGCCTCGAACACCGGGCCGCCGACGGTATCGATGATGATGTCGACGCCCTTGTTGCTGGTGGCCTGCATGACCGCCTCGACCTGGTCGTCCTGCGAGGCGTCGATGCCGACGTCCACGCCGAACTGGCTGATCTTGTCCAGCTTGGCCGCCGAGCGCGAGGACGCAATCACGGGCCAGGCCCCCATCAGCGAGGCGATCTGGATCGCCGCCATCGCCACGCCGCCCGAGGCGCCGTTGACCAGCACCGATTCGCCCGCCACCAGGCGGCCGTTGGTGACCAGTGCGTCATGCGCGGTGATAAAGACGTTCGGGAACGCCGCGGCATCGATCCACGACAGGCCGTCCGGCACCGGGATCAGCGCCATCGGGTCGGCCACCACATACTCCGCCTGGCAGCCGCGGCCATGGCCCATCACGCGGTCGCCCTTGCTCCAGCCGCCGACGCCTTCGCCGACTTCCGCGATCTCGCCGGCAAATTCGACGCCGGTGGTGATCGTGTTGCCCGTCCGCAGCTCCTTCGCCTGGTTGATCTCGCCACGGTTAAGGCCCGCAGCGCGCACCCTCACCAGTACCTGCCCCGCTGCCGCCACCGGTACGGGGATATCCTGCACTTCGACCTTGCCGCCCTCGGGGCCCGGTACTACACGGACTGCCTTCACTGTTGTCTCCTTTTCGTGTCTCTTCGACGTGTCTCTTGCTGTGTCTGTTGCGAATGCCTGCACTACGCGCTGCCCAGCGCCGTCGCGCGGATCAGCGACAGCAGCTCCAGCGCCCGTTCGGCGGCAGCTTCGCCACCCGGATGGTTCCCGCGTACAAACGGCGCCCGCGTGTCCTCGATGGCGGCCAGGGCGTGCAGCGGCTTCTCCGCCGCCACCGCCAGCCGCCGGAATTCATTGACCGTCAGCAGGTAGGTGTGGAACACATCCGCCTGCTGCGACGTCGCGCCCAGCTTGTGTAACAGTGCGTTCAGCCAGTGCGTGCCCGCCAGCATCGCGCCCTCGATGGTCATCTCGTAGTCGGCGCTGGTGCACTTCTGCAGCGATGCCTCGATGCTGCGCGCCATCGCCATGTGCTGCTCAATGTCCATGGCGGCCTCCTTCCAGTCGCGCTTCCAGCAAGTCAAGGCAGCGGCGCAGCGCGGCATCGCAACCCTCGGCAATCTCGCCGGTGGGCGCCAGCCCCTCGCGCAGGCAGGGATCGCGGTAGTGCTCGATGTGCTCCATCGCTTCCATCATCTCGGTGATATCGGCAGGCACCGGCCCCTCCACTTTCGGGCGGCCGACATGCAGCACGTCGCCCAGCGCCCGGAACGCTGGCTTCAGGCTGCCGTCGGGCTGCGGCACCAGGTAGACGCCGGGTTGCGTCGGGAACCTGTCGTCGTCAAGCGTGATGCCCGCCTGATGCAGTGCTGCATTGACGGCATGGGTGCCGGCGGTCATGCCTGCCCAGAACCACAGGCCGAAGTCCTGCAGCGGATCCAGGCGTGCGCGCAGGGCCTGCAGCTTCGCGATCTTCTCCTTGTGTGACACGACGTTCATGTCCGCCTTCTCCGTTGATTCACTGCGTAGATGCTCCGGCGCCTTCCATCATCTCGGTGATATCGGCAGGCACCGGCCCCTCCACTTTCGGGCGGCCGACATGCAGCACGTCGCCCAGCGCCCGGAACGCTGGCTTCAGGCTGCCGTCGGGCTGCGGCACCAGGTAGACGCCGGGTTGCGTCGGGAACCTGTCGTCGTCAAGCGTGATGCCCGCCTGATGCAGTGCTGCATTGACGGCATGGGTGCCGGCGGTCATGCCTGCCCAGAACCACAGGCCGAAGTCCTGCAGCGGATCCAGGCGTGCGCGCAGGGCCTGCAGCTTCGCGATCTTCTCCTTGTGTGACACGACGTTCATGTCCGCCTTCTCCGTTGATTCACTGCGTAGATGCTCCGGCGCAAACAACATCGCCGTTGTCATGACGATAGACAGCGGCCGGACTGATGTCAACAAACTTCTATATAGGACTTTCACTGCAGGAGTAGTGGTTTTCTCTGAGTTCCGCTGTTTATCCTTGACTAGATGGCAGCCGACTCCCTACATTTGATCTCAACACCTATACAGGAGTTGATCAATGCCCCGAGCCATCGTACTGAACCCGGCCGACAATGTGGCCACCCTGCTGGACGCCGGCCAGGCCGGCGAAGCCTGCGCGCTGGAAGGCGAGCGACAAGGCAGGCTGGTGCTGCTGCAAGACGTGCCGTTCGGCCACAAGATCTGCATCGCCGACACGGTCGAGGGAGAAACCATCGTGAAGTACGGCCAGGTCATCGGCCGCGCCAGTTGCGCGGTGCGCGCCGGCGAACACATGCACGTTCACAACATCGAGTCGGCGCGTGCCCGCGGCGACCTCCAAAAGGGGTAATGCAGATGACAACAACCTTCCTCGGATACCCGCGCGAGAACGGCGCGGTCGGCGTGCGCAACTGGGTCGCGGTGGTTTCCGTGATGGACAACTGCAATCCGGTCACCCGCACCATTGCCCGCACCGTGGGCGGCTGCATCCCGGTCACGACGCTGTTCGTGCGCGGACAGTTCGGCGCCGATCTGGATTTCGCGTTCGAGTCGCTGGCGGGCCTGGGCCGCAACCCCAATATCGCCGCGGTGCTGCTGGTGGGCCTGGAGGAGTCGTCGACGGAAGAGGTCGCACGCCGCATCCGCAGCACCGGCAAGCCGGTCGAGCGCGTGCACCTGCAGCCCGACGGCACGGTCGCCTGCATTGCCGAAGGCACGCGCAAGGCCACCCGGCTGTCGCTAGCCGCGTCGAATGCGCGTCGCGTGCCATGCCCGGTGTCGTCGCTGGTGATCGGCGTCGAGTGCGGCGGTTCGGACACCACTTCCGGGCTGAGCTGCAACCCGGTGATCGGCCGCATGGCGGACATGGTGGTCGCCGGAGGCGGCACCGTGATCATTTCCGAGACCTCGGAGTTCATCGGCGCCGAGCACCTGTTCGCCGAGCGCGCGGCCGATGGCCGGGTGCGCGAGGCCTTTGTCACGGCGGTGCGCAACATGGAAAACCTGGCGATCTCGCGCGGCGTCGACATGCGCGAGGACCAGCCATCGCCCGACAACAAGCGCGGCGGCCTGACCACGGTCGAGGAAAAGGCGCTGGGCGCCATGGCCAAGGCCGGCACCAGCCCGCTGGTGGGCGTGCTGCGCTATGGCGAGGCACCGCAGAAGAAGGGGCTGCATTTCATGGACGCGCCGGCCGCGGCAGTGGAAAATCTCACTGCGCTGGCTGCCGGCGGATGCCAGCTGACCTTCTTCGGCACGGGGGTGGGCAATCCGATCGGCAGCATGGTGGCACCGACCGTCAAGGTGTGCGGCAACGTCAATACCCTGCACACCATGGCCGACAACATTGACTTCGACGTCAGCGGAATCCTGCAGAACGGGGACAAGATCGCCGACCTTGGCGAGCAGCTGTTTGGCTATGCGATGGACGTCGCATCCGGCACGCGGCTGACCAGCGAGGTGCTCGATATCCGGGAGACCGCGGTCAGTCGATTCGCACTGAGCCTCTGAACAACCATGACCAAACTTAGCAGCGTCTCCGACGCGATCATCCGCTCCATCGAATCCGGCGCACTGCGCGAGGGCGACCGCCTGCCCTCCGAAGGCGAGCTCGCCAGCTTCCATGGGGTCAGCGTCGGCACGGTCCAGAAGGCATTGGCCCGGCTGACGCACTCCGGACTGATCACACGCGAACAGGGACGGGGCACCTTTGTCTCCGGGACGCGCGTGGCGCCGGCCGATGTCCGTTACCTGCGCTTCCGCGATGAACAGGGCAACGAGCTGCCGTCCTACGTCCATGCGCGCTCGGTGAAGCGGATCAAGCGCAAGGGTCCGTGGTCGGAGTTCCTCGCCGGTGACGGCTACGTGCGCATCGAGCGCGTGATCAGCGTCGGCGGCCACTTCGACCTCTACAGCGAGTTCTGGCTGCGCGAGGAAGACTTCGCGCAACTCGGCGGGCTGGACCGGGATGCCCTGGAGAAGAACCTGCGCGAGCTGATCGGCCAGCGCCTGTCGCTGCCGACGCTGCGCGTGGACCAGTGGATCCGCTTCGGCCCGGCTCCGGCCGTGGCCGCGCAGGAACTTGGTCTCGACCCCGAGGCGCCGGCATTCATCATGGAGTTGCGTGGCTACACGCTGCGCGACCAGCCGCTCTACTACCAGTCGGTCTATGCCGCCCCGTTCGCGGAGCGCCTGATGATCGTGCGGGAGAAGTCCACATGAGTATTCGCTGGAACACCGACCACCTCGCCCGCTGGGCCGCCGCCGTGTTCGAGTCGTGCGGCGTGGCGCCAGACCAGGCTACGCAAACCGCCGCCGCGCTGGTGCGCAGCGAGCTGCGCGGCTACAAGACGCATGGCCTGACGCGGATCCCCTCCTACGTCGAACGCCTGCGTGCCGGCGATTTCAACCCGCGTCCCGAGATGTCGCACAAGGCCTTCCCGGGCGGCATCGTGCTGGATGCCGACGGCGCCATGGGCCAGATCGCGGGCTCGCGCGCCGTGCAACTCGGGCTGGAGGCGCTGCAGTCGAGCGCGTCCGTGCTGGTTGCGGTGCAATCGTGCGGCCATCTCGGCGCGCTGGGCATCCCGGCGTTGCTGGCCGCCGAGGCTGGCGCCTTCTGCATGGTCGGACAGCGCACGCCGCCGGTGCTGGGCATGGAAGGCTTTGCCCGCGCCGCGATCGGGCACAACCCCATCGCCTTCGGCTGCCCGTTGCCGGGCGCGGCGCCCATCGTGTTCGATGTGGCCTGCAGCGTCGCCGCACGCGGCCATATCCTGTTGGCCGCCCGTGAAGGCAAGCCGATTCCCGTGGGCTGGGCGCTCGACGCCGACGGCCATCCGACCACCGATGCGCAACGCGCGCTGGAAGGCTCGCTGCTGCCGACCGGCGGGCACAAGGGCATCGGCATCGCCATGATGGTGGAGTGCCTGGCCGGCGCCATAGCCGCCACCGCGGACTCGCTTTCTCCCGCGCGCAACACCGTCACCGGCGCGGGCGCGGTCGGCCGCCAGGGTGGTTTTGTCTGGCTGGTCAAGCCGGACGCCTTTGCCGGCAAGGACCTGTTCGCCGACTACATGGCGCAGTGGACCGGCAACTATCTTGCCGCCGGCGGCGCCGACGCCCGACTCCCCGGACACCGTGGCGAGGCGCTCGAGCGCGAAGGCCGCGCGCAAGGCATCGCCCTGCCCGACGCGGTCGTGCGGGCACTGGATGCGCTCGGCCGGGAACTCGGCATCCCCCTCCCCGGCTAGCGCCGCTTCCGTCACCAGTATTGCCAGAAATCCGGGTGCCAAGGCACGCCGGCAGCCCCCGCTCAACCCTGTTTGCCTGAAACCGCCCTTATGAATGCTCCAATCCTCCCCGACGCGGCCCGGCAGGCCCTGCAAGCCGTGTCAATCGACGACAAGTACGCGCTGGACTCCGGGCGTGCCTACATGAGCGGCGTGCAGGCGCTGGTACGCCTGCCGCTGTTGCAGCGCAAGCGCGATGCCGCGGCCGGCCACAACACCGCCGCCTTTATTTCCGGCTACCGCGGATCGCCCCTCGGCACCTATGACCAGGCGTTGTGGCAGGCAAAGAAGCATCTTGCCGACAACCACGTGGTCTTCAAACCCGGCGTCAACGAAGAACTCGGCGTCACGGCGGTCTGGGGCTCGCAGCAACTGGAGTTCGATGCCCCCAGCAAGCGCTACGACGGCGTGTTCGGCATCTGGTATGGCAAGGGCCCCGGCGTCGACCGCAGCGGCGATGCGCTCAAGCATGCCAACCTCGCCGGCACCTCGCCGCTGGGTGGCGTGATCGCGCTCGCCGGCGATGACCACGTCTCCAAGAGCAGCACGCTGGCTCACCAGAGCGACCACACCTTCATGGCGTGCGGGCTGCCGGTGTTCTTCCCGTCCAATGTGCAGGACATCCTCGACCTGGGCGTGCATGCCCTGGCCATGAGCCGCTTCAGCGGACTGTGGGCCGGCATGAAGACCGTGCAGGAGGTGGTGGAATCGGGTGCGTCGGTGACCACCGACTCGGATCGCGTGCGCATCGTGTTGCCGGAAGACTTCGCCCTGCCCGACGGCGGCCTGCATATCCGCTGGCCCGACGATCCGCTCGCGGCCGAGGCGCGCATGATGGAGTTCAAGTGGCCGGCCGCGCTCGCCTATGTGCGCGCCAACCGCCTGAACCGCAACGTGATCGAGGGATCCGGCGACCGCCTCGGCATCATCGCCAGCGGCAAGGCGTACAGCGACACGCGCCAGGCCCTGCTCGACCTCGGGCTGGATGACGCCACCTGCCGCGCGCTCGGCATCCGCCTGCACAAGGTCAGCGTGGTATGGCCGCTGGAGCCCGA
This sequence comes from Ralstonia pickettii, assembly GCA_050987995.1. GTDB lineage: Bacteria > Pseudomonadota > Gammaproteobacteria > Burkholderiales > Burkholderiaceae > Cupriavidus > Cupriavidus pickettii_B. The sequence continues at coordinate 1,333,612 of CP158803.1, read as the reverse complement.
CAGCGTGCGCGACTTTGCGCGTGGGCTGCGCGAAATCCTGGTGGTCGAGGAGAAGCGTCCCGTGATCGAGCAGCAGCTCAAGGACGAGCTGTACCACTACCCGCCCACCGCGCGCCCGGCCGTCTTCGGCAAGTACCACCACGCCGACGGCGCCGGCGGCGAATGGAGCCACCGCAAGCCGGCTGAGGACTGGCTGCTGCGCGCCAAGGCCGATCTCTCTCCCGCGCTGGTGGCCAAGGCCATCGCGCAGCGGCTCAAGGCGCTGGGCGTGCCGGCCGACGTGGCCGCGCGCATGGACGTGCGCCTGCAGGAAATCGAAGCCAAGGAACGCGCCACCGGCCAGGGCGATGCACGCGCCACCGACCGCCTGCCGTGGTTCTGCCCGGGCTGCCCGCACAACACCAGCACCCGCGTGCCGGAAGGCTCGGTCGCGACGGCCGGCATCGGTTGCCACGGCATGGTGGTGTGGATGGACCGCTCGACCACCTCGTGGTCGCAGATGGGCGGGGAAGGCGTGCACTGGATGGGCCAGGCACCGTTCAGCAAGCGCACCCACATGTTTGCCAACCTGGGCGACGGCACCTACAACCACTCCGGCCTGCTGGCGGTGCGCCAGTCGATCCATGCCGGCGTGAACCTGACCTACAAGATCCTGTTCAACAGCGCGGTGGCCATGACCGGCGGCCAGCCGGTGGACGGCCAGCTCGATGTACCGGCGATGTCGCGCGAACTGGCCGCTGAAGGCGCCCGGCAGATCGTCGTTGTCACGGACGAGCCGGGCAAGTACAAGGGTGTCGACAACCTCGCCGCCGGCGTCACCGTGCGCCACCGCGACGAACTCGATACCGTGCAGCGCGAGCTGCGCGAGGTGTCCGGCGTGACCGTGATCATCTACGACCAGGCCTGCGCCACCAAGAAGCGCCGCGAGCGCAAGCGCGGCACCATGGTCGATCCGGCGAAGCGCGTGGTCATCAACGAGCTGGTGTGCGAAGGCTGCGGCGACTGCTCGGTGCAAAGCAACTGCCTGGCGGTGCAGCCGGTGGAAACCGACTTCGGGCGCAAGCGCAAGGTCAACCAGGACACCTGCAACAAGGACTTCTCCTGCACCAAGGGCTTCTGCCCGAGCTTTGTCTCGGTCGAAGGCGGCCAACTGAAGAAGCCCGCCACCGCCGCGAGCGGCCGCGCCACGCCTCCGGCAATCCCGATGCCCACGCTGCCGGATGCCGGCAAGCCGCAGCGCATCGTGGTGGCGGGGATCGGCGGCACCGGCATCGTCACCATCGGCGGCGTGCTGGGCATGGCCGCCCACCTCGAAGGCAAGGGCGTGATCACCCAGGACGCCACCGGCATGGCGCAGATGGGCGGGGCCACCTGGAGCCACATCCAGATCGCCGCCAGCCCGGACGCGCTGCATGCGAGCCGCGTCGACATGGCCATGGCCGACCTGGTGATCGCCTGCGATACGGTGGTGGCCGCCAGCAAGACCTCGCTGGCCGCGATGTCGCCGGCTCGGACTTATGTGGTGCTGAACAGTCATATCACCCCGACCGCCGCCTTTGTCCGCAATCCGGACTGGGATCCGCAGACCGGCGAGGCCGTGGCCCGGATCGCGCAATCCGTCGGCGAGGGCCAGCTCGCCAGCTTCGACGCCGAACAGATGGCGAAGCAGCTGCTCGGCCAGTCGATCTACGCCAACCTGCTGCTGCTCGGCTATGCGTGGCAGAAAGGCAGGGTGCCGCTGTCGCACGCGGCCCTGATGCGCGCCATCGAGCTCAACGGCGTGCAGATCGACAGCAACAAGGCGGCCTTCGAATGGGGCCGGCTGTGCGCCCACGATATGTCAAAGATACCCGCGCAGCCGGCCGGCTCGCAGGTGATCCAGTTCGTGCGCAAGGTGCCGGTCGAGGAACTGATGAAGAAGCACGCCGACTTCCTGACCGGCTACCAGAACCGCGCCTATGCGTCGCAATATGAGTCGTTCGTGGGCCGCGTGAAGGCGGCGGAATCGGTCGTCGGTGGCACCCGCCTGACCGAAGCCGTGGCCCGCTCGCTGTTCAAGCTGATGGCCTATAAAGACGAATATGAGGTGGCTCGCCTGCATACCGGCGCCGCATTCCGCCAGCAGATCGCCTCGATGTTCGAAGGCAAGGTCCGGCTGGTCCATCACCTGGCCCCTCCCCTGTTTGCGCGGAAGAACCGGGCCGGCGAACTGGTGAAAGGCACCTACGGCCCGTGGATGCGCACCGCGTTCGGCGTATTGGCCTGGTTCAAGGGCTTGCGCGGCACGGCATTCGATCCGTTCGGCTACACCCTGGAGCGCAAGGAGGAGCGGGCCCTGATCGGTGAATTCCGGCGCAGCGTGGAAGCCTTGCTGCCGGCACTTTCCGCGCACAACCTCGAGTTGGCGCTGGAGATTGCCCGGCTGCCGCAGGAGATCCGCGGCTACGGCCACGTCAAGGCGCGCAACCTGTCGGCCACGCGCACTCGCTGGGATCGGCTGATGGCGCAATGGCAGCAAGGGGGCGCGCAGCCGGGACAAATCAAAGCCACTGAAGCGGCATAAACCAAAGACTGAACCAACGAAGGCCCCGTCACCTTCACCGGGGCCCGTCAGAGACAGCGAGGAGACAACAGATGAAATCCGTACTGAACCGTTTTGGCCGTACCCTGGGCGCGATCGCACTGGCTGCCTGCGCCACCAGCGCGCTGGCGCAAGGCGGATACCCCAACCGGCCGATCCGCATCATCGTGCCCTGGCCGGCGGGCGGTGGCGTCGATGCGGTCACCCGCACGGTGGCCGAGAAGATGACGGCCAGCCTTGGCCAGCAAGTCGTGGTCGACAACCGGCCCGGGGCAACCGGCAATATCGGCGCCGGCATGGGCGCCAAGGCGGCACCGGATGGCTACACGCTGCTGGTCGCCAGCGCGCCGATGGCGATCAATGCCAGCTTGCACAAGAACCTGCCCTTCGACATGGGCAAGGACTTCGCGCCCCTTGGACTGATGGCAAGCTCGCCGTACATGCTGGTGGTCAACCCGTCCGTGGGCGGCTCGGTCAAGGAGCTGGTGGCGCGTGCCAAGGCTGAGCCCGGCAAGCTCAGCTATGCATCGGTCGGTCCGGGCACCCAGCAGAACGTGATCAGCGAGGTGTTCAAGGAAGCCGCGCATATCAACGTCGTGCACGCGCCGTACAAGGGCGGACCGCAGGCGCTGACCGACATGGTGGGCGGCCATATCCAGATGATGTTCCACGGCGTGCCGGCGGTGATGCCGTTCGTCAAGGGCGGGCAGCTCAAGGGCATCGCCGTGGCCAGCAAGCAGCGGCTGCCGTTGTTCCCCGACGTCCCGACCATGGCGGAAGCCGGCTTCCCCGGCATCGAGGCCAGCGAATGGTATGGCCTGGTGGCGCCTGCCGGCACGCCCAAGGAGATCGTTGCGCTGCTGGGCAAGGAGATCGACAAGGCGCTGAATGCGCCGGGCGTACGCCAGCAGCTGCTCAGCAAGGGCTATGAGCCGGCCGGCCAGAGCACTCCGGACCAGTTTGCGAGTTTCATGGCGGCCGAGCAGAAGAGATGGGCGCTCGCCATCAAGCAGACCGGGTTCCGGCTGGAGTAGCCGGCGCGCAGCGTAACCAGCCTGGACCGCGCCCGCGCGGCTTCAGGCCGGTTCGCCGAGATAATCATCCACCGCACTGCCCACCGTGGGGTGGAAATTCTTGTCGCCGATCGCTTCCATCAGCTCGAAGCGCTTGAGCTTGTCGCGCACCGGGTCCTTCATCTCGGCAAAATGCAGCGCGATGCCGCGCTCGCGCAGGATGCCGCTCAGTTCACGCAGCATGTCGGCCGAGGTGACGTCGACGCTGGTCACCGGTTCGGCCGCCACCACCACCCTGCGCACGGGTGTCGGCGATTCATCGATCGCTTCGAACAGGCGCTCCTGGAACAGCTCGGCATTGGCAAAGAACAGCGGCGCATCCCAGCGGAACAGCAGCAGCCCGTCGATGCGCTCGGCATCCGGGTAGCGCTTGGTGTCGTGGTAGCCGCGCAGGCCCTCGACGCGGCCGAGCACGGCATAATGCGGCCGCCAGCCGTCCCACAGGAATTCGATCACGGCAAGCACCACGGCCAGCATGATCCCCGGGATCGCCCCGAACACGGCGACCGCGGCAAAGCAGACCATCGACAGCCAGAACTCCCACTGCTGGATGCGGTAGATGCGCTTCAGGTCCGCGAACTCGAACAGGCCGATCGCCGCCGCGATCACCACCGCGGCCAGCGCGCTGTTTGGCAGGTACTGCAGCAGGTTGGGCGCGAACATCAGCAGCGCCGCCACGGCCAGCGCGCCGACCACACCGGTGAGCTGGGTCTTCGCGCCCGCGGCTTCGGCCACCGGCGTACGCGATGCGCTGCTGCTGATCGGAAAGCCCTGGAAGAATCCCGCGGCCAGGTTGGCGGCGCCCAGGCCGACCATCTCCTGGTTCGGGTCGACCCGGGTGTTGGTGCGCGCGGCAAAGGTGCGCGACAGCACGCTGGTATCGGCGAACGAGATCAGCGCGACGGCAATGCCGCCCAGCAGGATCGCAACCAGGTCCGCGCCACTGACCCAGGGCACGACAAAGCCCGGCAGCCCTTGCGGGGTCTTGCCCAGCACTTTCACCCCGTTCTGGTCGAGGTCGAACATGCTGACAGCCAGCGTGGCGACGATCACGGCAATCAGGATGCCGGGCACGCGCTCGAAGCGCTTCAGCAACAGGATCAGCACCAGGCTGCCGGCGCCGACCGCGAAGCTGTACCAGTTGGTTTCCCCGGCCAGGATCGCGCTGCCAAGGTTGACCATGTCCCGCAGCGGACCGGCGTCTTCAAGCGAGATGGCGAACAGCTTCGGCAACTGGCTGACCAGCACGGTCAGCGCGATCCCGTTCATATAGCCATAGCGGATCGGCTTGGACAGCAGTTCGGTAATAAAGCCCAGGCGCATCAGTCCCATCACGATGCAGACCACACCCGAGACGATCGCCATCATGCTGGCCACCATGATGGCGCGCCCCGGATCGCCGCCGGAGACCTGCAACACTACGGCGAGGATCGGCGCCGCCAGGGCCGAATCCGGCCCCAGCACAAGGATCCGGCTCGGGCCAAGCAAGGCATACACCAGCAGCGGGATCATGGTGGCGTAGAGCCCGTAGACACCGGGCACGCCGGAGGCTTCCGCGTAGGCGATGCCGACCGGCACCAGCATGGTGGTCAGCACCAGCCCGGCGGCGAGGTCGCTCGGCAGCCAGGCCGGCTGATAGTTTTTCAGCACCAACAGTCCCGGAAGCCAGCGCAACCATCCGGGTGCCTTGTTGACTTCGCGCTGCGCGGCGGGGGTCAGGTTCTGGGGCTGCATGGTTCGGGTTCTGCCCTTGGGGGCAAGGGGTTATTCATCGACTATAGGAGGTCGTGCTTTGATAAATGTGCGTCGGTTCAAAGAAAAAATGGGATCGGCTTGCGCTGGCGACGCCGGGCCGAGCACGCCGCGTACAGCCCTCCCATGTTGCGTTGCAACACTCTTCCTCATGCGGCCATGCGTCCTGCGCCGGCTTCGCGCTCCCGACAACAGCGGAGCCATTAGTTTCTGACAATCCCGCGATGGGCACATATGATGGTTGTCGGGTGGGCACGCGCGTTATCCATCCCGGGGGAGAGAATGATGCCGCTATCCAAGAGATGCCTGGCAACCGGCCTGCTGACACTGGGCTGTGCCTCGGCTGCGCTGGCGCAACCCGCACCGACCGAGGGTGCCGCGGGCGCCATATCCGAAGCCGTACAGGGCGGGACCAATCCCTATCGCCCCCCGTCGGCGGCCACCCAGGATCCCGAAGAGGCCGAGCGCGCCAAGTGCGAGGCCCTGATGGAACAGTACAACGCCACCAAGAAGCGTTCGTACCACTCCGGCCCCGGCACGCAGAACGCGCAGGGCCGCACCATTCCCAAGATTGAACGCGACAAGACGCGCAAGCAACTGCAGCAGGTGTATCGGGACAATTGCACGTAGCCCGGCGGAGATTGACAAGCGCAACGGAGCGCTGCCGCTGTAACTTGTTATCCATAACTTATACGGTTACGATTCACGCCAACAGGAGTGAATCATGCCGACGCCCGTCCCGAGCCAACCCACACCCGCCGAAGGCGGCCCTCGCCTGCTTGCCGATCACGTCGTGCTGGACATGCTCAATACCGTCGAGCAGGCCAACGGTGCGCCGCTCGATCACTGGCAATCCGATGCCGATGTGCTGGCCTGGCTCGCCCAGGTCGGCGTGCTGGCCGCCGCACGGCAGAAAGCGCCAAAGGGATTGCTGGCCGAGGCCCGTGGCCTGCGAGAACTGGTGCGCTCGATGATCACAAAGCGCAAGGCCGGCGGCAAACCCGATCTGGCGGCGCTGAACCGCGTGCTGGCTGCCGGCCACAGCCATCTTGCCCTGCACGCGGCATCCGACGGCAGCCTCGAAGTGCAACGCGTCTACCCGGCCGACAGCGCCTCGCAGGCGTTGCTGCCGCTGGCGGAGGCGACCGCGGAGTTGCTGGCCCAGGGAGATTTCAGCCTGGTGCGCAAGTGCGAAAGCGACGACTGCACGCTCTGGTTCTACGACCGCACGCGCTCGCACCGGCGCCGCTGGTGCAGCATGGCGCTTTGCGGCAATCGCCACAAGGTAGCAGCCTTTCGCAAGCGCGAGGCGGCAGCCGGCGAAGACGCCTGATCCCTTAGCCGCAGCGCTACCGTAGCCCCACCGCTGTCCCGCCCGCGATCGCGCGGGCGCAGCCTGTGCGCGACTCCCTACGCCCTCTTCGGCGTCAGGCAACACTCCTGCTTTCCATCCCGACACGACACGGCGATTTATCAGCCGCCGGCAGGGACCACCCATGTCCGCACGCCTTTCCAGGCACTTTCAGAAAACTCACTTCGTAACCATTAAAATAGTTCTTGACAGGTTACATGTCTGAGCTAGACTTTGCTCCATTGCCGCACCACCCGTCCCTTCCTTCCACCCGGAGATTGCAATGCCTGCCACCACCCAGCCAGACACCACGATCCACTACCGATTCGCCGACGCCGACGGCGTACGCGTCTTCTATCGTGAAGCCGGTGCCCCCGATGCGCCCGTGATGCTGCTGCTCCACGGCTTTCCCAGCTCCTCGCACCAGTTCCGCCACCTGATTCCGCAGCTTGCGCAACGCTTCCGCGTGATCGCCCCCGACCTGCCGGGCTTCGGCTTCACCGAGGTTGCCGCCGCGCGCAACTACCAGTACACGTTCGACAACCTCGCCGGCACCATCGGCGCGTTCGTCGACGTGCTCGGCCTGCAGCGCTACGCAATCTATGTGTTCGACTACGGCGCGCCGACCGGCCTGCGCCTGGCGCTGGCGCATCCGGAGCGGGTGACGGGACTGGTCTCGCAGAACGGCAACGCCTACCTGGAAGGCCTGGGCGATGCCTGGGCGCCGATCCGCGCCTACTGGGCCGAACCCACTGCCGCCAACCGGCAGGCCATTCACGACGCCATCCTTCATCTGGAGGGCACCAGGTGGCAGTACGTGCATGGCGTGGCCGATCCCGAGCTGGTTGCGCCAGAGGGCTACACCCTTGACGCCGCGCTGCTCGAACGCCCGGGCAACAAGGACATCCAGCTCGACCTGTTCCTCGACTACGCCAACAACCTGACGCTGTATCCGGCGTTCCAGGAATTCTTCCGCAAGGCCCGGGTGCCGACGCTGGTGATCTGGGGCAAGCACGACCCGTTCTTCATCCCGCCCGGCGCAGAGGCGTACCAGCGCGACAACCCCGACGCGGTGGTGGAACTGCTCGACACCGGCCACTTTGCGCTGGAGACCCACGGCGAATACATCGGCCGGCGCATCATCGATGTGCTCGCCCGCTGAACCCCGCAGGCCGCGGCGAAAGCCGCGGCCGCTTCAAGGCGCCAAGTGAAGCCCGCCACCCGCGCACGCACCCGTTCTAGAATGACGCTCAATCAACGTGCCCGCGTTGCCGTTCGCCATCGACGGCAGCCATCCGGCAACTGTCATGACTCGGTGTAACGGACCATGAAGCGCCAATTCGACGACCTGCAGCTCGGCAGCATCGAACTGTTCTGCCTGGCGGCGGAACTCAGCAGTTTTACGGCAGCGGCGGTTGCGGCAGGCGTGACACCGGCAGCCGTGAGCCGCAGCGTCTCGCGACTGGAAGAGCGGTTGGGGGTGCGCCTGTTCGTGCGCACCACGCGCCAGATCCGGCTGACCGATGAAGGCCGCTCTTACTACGAGCAAAGCCGCACCGCGCTGGCGCAACTGGTCGATGCCGAGCGGCAGATCAGCGGCCAGCACGCCACGCCCGCCGGGCGGCTGCGCATCAGCCTGCCGACGCCGTACGCGCACTATCGCGTGCTGCCGGTTCTGCCCGCCTTCCGCGAGCGCTATCCGGAAGTCGAGATCGACGTGCATATCAGCAACCGCAATGTCGACTTTGCCGACGACACCTACGACCTGTCGGTGCGTGGCCGCGCGCCGGACGACTCCACGTTGATCGCGCGCAAGCTGGAAGATGCGGAGATGGTGGTGGTGGCAACGCCCGGGTATCTGCGCCGGCACGGCACGCCGCAGACGCTGGAAGAACTCGCGGCGCATGAGTGCATCCAGTTCGAGCGCCCCAGCAGCGGCCGCCGGCTGGCGTGGACTTTCAAAGTTGAGGGTGAGGAGATCGAGATACCGACAACGGGCTCCTATGGCACGTCGGAAGACGCGCTCGGCGGCGCCACGCTCGCACGGGCGGGCGCCGGCCTGTTCCAGACCTACCGCTTCGTCGTGGAACAGGACCTGCGCGACGGCTCGCTGGTGGAGGTGCTGCAGCAGTTCGGCGGCAATACCCGGCCCTTTGTCCTGCTCTATCCGCACGCGCGCCACGTCTCGCGGCGCGTGCGCGCCTTCGTCGATTTCCTGGTGGAGAAGTTCGAAGGCTAGGCGCTCAGCCGGCCCGGACCTGCGCAATCACCACCAGGACCACCGCAGCATTGCCAGGCTGTTGCGCCGGCGCGTAAGCCGCGCGCGCATGGCCGGCCTTCTCGCCAAGCACGTCGGCAAACAGGTCCGAGGCACCGTCCAGCACCGCGGGCTGCTCGAACGACCCCGGCGCACTGCTGACATAGCCCTCCAGCCGCACGATATGGTCGAGGCGCTCAAACCCGCCCAGATGAGCATCGATCTGCGCCAGGACATTGAGCGCCGCGAGCTGCGCCGCCTGCTTGCCCTGCTCGACCGTCAGGTCCTTGCCGACCTGTCCCTGCCAGACCACCTTGCCGTCCTGCAGCGGCAACTGACCCGAGATAAACAACAGGTCGCCGGCACGGCTCACTGCCGTATAGCTGCCCAGCGGTTGCGGCGGCGGCGGCAGCTTCAGTCCACGTGCGGCGAGTTTGGATTCGACGGACATTCTGGTTCTCCTGGATCGGGGATTCGGTTCGGTTCTCTGGCTCGCGGCGATCAGCGCCGCGTCTGCCGTGGGACGAACTATAGAAACGGCCACCGGAACGATAAACCCGCCGGGGAGAACATGAATTGATACCTGCGGGAACAATTGGGGGCCACGTCGGACGCACTTTCCTTGGCTGAAAGTGCAGCGAGGTGCTCCGCTTCCGCCGCGTCGAACCGCGTGCGCGTGTAACGCAATGTACCCAGGCGCAGGAAAGCTACGTTGGTATTCAATTCCACCGCATTCGGGACATGCCGCAGATACACCAGGCCCATATCTTGGAGACTCGTACCAACCCTGGGAGAGAAGAAAATGTCTGGAGACATCAATCGGCAGCGGCGCCGCCTGTTCGGTGCGGCGGCGCTGGGCATCGCAACGAGCCACTTCGGCATCATCGGTTCTGCGCGTGCGCAGTCCGCCAGCAAGAAGGCAGTGTCCGCGATCCGGCCGGGGACGCACACGTCGTTCGGTGCCATCAGGCAAGTCGACGCCGGCGTCCTGAACATCGGCTATGCCGAAGCCGGCCCCGCCGCTGGCCCCGTGGTCATCCTGCTGCATGGCTGGCCCTACGACATCCACAGCTTTGTCGATGTGGCGCCTTTGCTGGCATCAGCCGGATTCCGCGTCATCGTCCCGCATCTGCGCGGCCATGGCACCACGCGCTTCCGTTCCACGGACACCTTCCGGAACGCCCAGCAGTCTGCGGTCGCGCTCGACATCATCGCCCTGATGGATGCCCTCAATATCCCCAAGGCGATCCTTGCCGGCTATGACTGGGGTGCACGGACGGCCAATATCATCGCGGCGCTGTGGCCGGAGCGCTGCGTGGCTATGGTTTCAGTGAATGGCTACCTGATCAACAACCGCGAACGCAACAAGGTGCCCTTGCCGCCGAAGGCCGAGCACGGATGGTGGTACCAGTACTACTTCGCCACGGAACGCGGCCGCGCCGGCTACGAGGCCAACCGGCGCGAGTTTGCCGACCTGATCTGGAAGGCCAACTCCCCCAAGTGGGCGTTCGACCAGGCGACGTTCGACCGCAGCGCGGCGTCCTTCGACAATCCGGACTACATCAACATCGTCATCCACAACTACCGCTGGCGGCTCAGCCTGGCCGAAGGCGAGCCGCAGTATGACGAAGTTGAAAAGCGGCTGGCGCAAGGCCCGGTGATTGCCGTGCCCACCATCACCCTTGACGGCGACTCCGACGGCGTTGCGCCGGCCACCGACGGCACCTCCTATGCGCGGATGTTCTCGGGCAAGCGCATGCACCGGATCATCCCCGGTGTCGGCCACAACCTGCCGCAGGAAGCGCCGGCGGCCTTTGCCGAAGCCGTCATCGAAGTTGCCGGGTACTGACGGCAACGCTGCCCTGTGCCGGCGCCGCACCGGCGTCTACGTCCCTTGACTTTTCGTTCTCAAAAAACAATACTTAGTTCAACTTCATTCCCATAAAGAGAACGACACCTGGTGTCGTACCTGGCGTGGATCTAGCTGAACTTGAAATCTTCCGGACCGTCGCACGCGAGCAAAGCATTACACGGGCAGCCCGGGCACTCGAACGAGTGCAATCTAACGTCACCACCCGGGTGAAGCAGCTTGAAGAGAGCCTTGGCGTCACCCTGTTCGAACGCGACAGCAAGAAGATGACGCTGACGCCGGAGGGGCATCGGTTGCTCGGCTATGCCGAGCAGCTGCTTGCGCTGGCGGAAGAAGCACGCCAATCGATGCGCGCCAATGCCCCGACCGGGGTGCTGCGGGTCGGGTCGATGGAGAGTTCCGCGGCGACGCTGTTGCCGAAACCCCTCGGGCGCTTTCATGCCGCGTGGCCGGACGTCGAACTGAAAGTCGCAACGGGCACCACGCAAGCCCTGGTCGACGGCGTTCTGAACCACAGCCTCGATTGCGCGGTCGTAGCACACCCGGGCACGGCGGCGCAGCGCAACATCGATATCGCCGACCTTGGCGAGGGACTTGACGGCATCTTCCTGCAGACCGAAGAGCTGGTTCTGGTGCTGCCCGCCAGTCACCCGAAGGTGCGCCGGCCGCAAGACGTGCAGCTGCGCTTTCTCGCCGCCTTCGCCCGGGGCTGCACCTATCGGCAATGCGCCGAGGACTGGCTGGAGCAGGCCGGCGAGGATATCCGCCGCCAGCTTTCCGTCGTGGAAATGCCCTCCTACCATGCCATGCTGGCTTACGCATCCGCGGGATCGGCCGTGGCAATCCTGCCGCGCTCGCTGCTGGCGCTGCACCGGGATGTGACCGAACTCCAGACAGTGCCGGTCCGGCCTGTCCACACCTTCCTGATCCGGCGTTCAGGCTTCACGACGTCAGCGTATGACGCGTTCGTGCGGGAGTTGCGCCATGCCTAGATGCCCGGCCGATCAACGTTGGTACTTCAATCAGAATTTCAACCAGGAAGCACTGAGATGAACACCGCAACGCCCTCCAACCAGCGCCGCAGCCTCCTCGCAAAGCTTGGGATTTTCACGCCCATCATCCAGGCGCCGATGGCCGGCGTCAGCACGCCGGCCATGGCCGCCGCGGTCTCCGAGGCCGGGGGCCTGGGCTCGCTCGGCGTTGGCGCGATGGACGCGGAAACCGCGCGCAAGGCGATTCGCGACACCCGGGCCCTGACGGGCAAGGCATTCAACATCAACCTGTTCTGCCATGCCCCCGCCCAGGCCGATATCGAGCGCGAGAAGGAGTGGCTCGACTACCTCGCCGAGCACTTTGCCGAGCATGGCGGCACGGCGCCCACCAGCCTGCGAGAGATCTACAAGAGCTTCGTTGCCGACGACGCGATGTTCCAGATGCTGCTGGAAGAAAAGCCGGCGGTGGTGAGCTTCCACTTCGGCCTGCCCGCCCAGCAGAAGATCGACGCGCTGCGCGCGGCGGGCATTGTGCTGCTGGCCAGCGCCACGTCCCTGCAGGAGGCCCGCCAGATCGAGGCCGCCGGCATCGACGCCATCGTCGCGCAAGGGATTGAAGCCGGCGGACACCGCGGCATCTTTGACACCGGCGGCTATGACGAGGGTCTCGGGACGCTGGCCCTGGTGCGCGTCCTCGTTCAGAACACGGCGCTGCCCGTGATTGCCTCCGGCGGCATCATGGACGGCGCCGGCATTGCCGCCGTGCTGGCCCTCGGGGCACAAGCCGCACAGCTCGGCACGGCCTTCGTCGCCTGCCCCGAGTCGGCAGCCGACGCAGCCTATCGCGCGGCGCTGACCGCGCCAGGCCCGCGTCCGACCACCCTCACCCGCGCCATCTCGGGTCGCGCGGCCAGGGGCTTTACCAACCGGCTCACCGAACTTGGCGTTGCCGCCGACGCACCGCCCGTTCCCGACTATCCGATCGCCTATGACGCTGGCAAGGCGCTTCACGCCGCTGCCAAGACGCAGGGAAGCGCCGAATACGCGGCGCAGTGGGCCGGGCAGGCGGTAGCGTTGGCCCGCTCGGCACCGGCCGCGGAGCTGGTTGCACAACTCAAGGCAGAACTGAAGGAAGCGATCGAGCGGATGGTCGCGCTGGAGAAAGGACTGGCTTAGCGCGAGGAAGATGCCGGAGGATCAACATGGCCGACTGCACCTTCAGCCGGCCCTATTCCCCGCATCAACCTGACGTTGCCTGGCGGCGCTCGCGAATCCAGCGGACCCGCTCCGTCAGCCGCGCCTTCCAGTCCTGGGCGAGCCCGGCGACAGCAATCAGCGCCAGCATGTCCTCGATCCGCGGCGAGTGCGCCGACTGTACGTTCCACAACTGCTCGATCGAGAACCGCTCCGAGGTGCGCTCGATCAATTGCATGCGATCGCCCGGCCTGATCGTTCCCGCCTCGATGACGCGGTAATACCATCCGGTAATGCGTTCCCTGGCCACCACGAGCGACATGCCCTCTGTCGAGAAGCGATGATTGATTTTCCAGCAAGGGCTGCGAGGCTGCGACACCTGCAAGGTCACGCCGCCGACCCGATAAACATCGCCGATATGGACATTGCGTTCGGTAAGGCCGGACGTCGAAATATTCTCGCCCAGGCTTCCCGGCACCAGCGCCCCCGCAATCTGCGGAAAGAAGGAAGCCAGCCGCGCATAATTCTCCGCCGCAAAATGATGCACCGCTTTCTCCGGCCCGCCATGGACGCGTCGGTCGGCATGTTCATCGCCGGCGATACCCTCGGCAAGGACCTGTACCTCGCCTTCGATACGGCGTTTGAATATGCCGCTACGATGGCCCTCCTCGCCGAGAATGCCGATGCCGCCGGCGAAAAGCGCATCCACAACGACATCTTCTGCAGGTCTGTTCATCCGCATCTCCGTGTGGATCAGGTCGATTAAAGGCTCGAAAAAAATAATTGTACGAGACGGTATGCTTTCAAAGCATTGCTGCCATCACAAGTGATGATGTGTGGAGACAGAAAGACATGGAGTTGCGCCAACTGAAGATGTTCTGTGCCGCTGCGGAATATGGAAGCTTTACCGCGGCCGCCGAAGTCGTGCACTGCGTGCAGTCGAACATCACCATGCGGGTGAAAGAGCTCGAGGCCGAACTGCAGCAGCCGCTCTTTATCCGGCACAAGAGCGGCATCACGCTGACTTCCGCAGGGCAGACCTTCCTCGGCTATGCCCAACGGATTCTCCAGCTCACGGAGGAAAGCCGCAGCGCGCTGCTTGACGACACCGTACCGACCGGAACGTTGCGGCTCGGGTCGATGGAAACCACCGCCGCAGTGCGGCTTCCCAGGGTCCTGGCCAGGTACCGCGCAGAATATCCTCGCGTGCAGCTGTCGCTGACAACGGGCACCACGGCGGAGCTGATCAAGGCCGTGGAGGCGCATCGCCTGGACGGCGCCTTTGTCGGCGGATTCCATCAGAATCCCGCGCTCCACCAGGAAGCGATCCTCAACGAGGAGCTGGTGCTGGTCAGCAGCAACAATTACCGCACCCTGGCGGAACTGACCACGGCGATGACGCAGCAGACGGTGCTCGTGTTCCGATCCGGCTGTTTCTATCGTTCCACGCTGGAGCAATGGCTTTACCAGACCGGACTGATTCCGGGACAGATCCTGGAACTCGGCACGCTGGACGGCATCTTGTCCTGCACGGCCGCGGGAATGGGGATCACCATCCTTCCCAAGGCGGTCGTCGAGCATCACGAATCGCGCGACCTGATTTCGTGCCACCGCCTGCCCGATGCGTTTGCCAACGTTGCCACGGTGTTTATTCGCCGCAAGGATGCCTTCGAAACCTCGGCGCTGCGAGCCATGGTGAGCATGGCGCATGAACAGGCCGTTTCAGCCAGCGGAGCGAAAAGTGCATAGCCCGCTATAGCGCCGCTGACCCCGGCTTCCGACGATCGCCAGGGTCAGCCGCCAGTCCCGCGCTGCCCGCTCAGGCAGCCACGGACAATGCCGGGAACGCAGGGGCGGATTTCCCGGCCTCCCAGGAAGAGAATCCCGCGACCAGTTCCGCCACGCGTTCGCGGGCGGGAACGACGCTATGGATCTTCCCGACGCCCTGCCCGGCGTACAGCGACAGCTTCTCGGCCATTTCAGGCTTGTCTATTACCCGGGCCCCGCCACCGACGTACTTGATCGGGTTCCATTTCTTCCGGTTCGGAATCACCCGGTGCGGCGTGCCATACGGCCAGCCGAACGAGTAGCCGGTGCGATACTCGGTATCGTCGATGGTGGCCTCCACGATCTTCTGCTTGTAGAGATTATGGGCGAGCGATTCGGTCGCCGCGACGAAGGCCGTCCCGACCCACACGCCCGACGCCCCCACCTCCAGCACCGCCCTGACATCGGCACGGTTGGTGATCCCGCCCGCGGCAAGCACCGGCCGCCCCTCGGCGATCTCGACAAAGGCGGGCACCAGCGACAACACGCCGATGGTGCCGCGGTTGAGGTGTCCACCGCCTTCCGATCCCTGCGCAACCAGTATGTCCGCGCCCCAGGCGATCGCCTGCCTTGCGAGTGCCACCGTGCCGACCTGCACGATCACCGTGATGCCGGCATCCTTCGCACGCGGAATCATCTCCGCGAAATCGCCATAGAACAGGGACACGACCCGCGGCCTTTCTTCCAGAATGACGCGGAACTGGGCCTCGAAGACTTCCGGGCCGCCAAAGGACGGAACGATATTCACGCCAAAGGGCTTGTCCGTCAGCGCCCTCGTCTCCCTGATCCACTTCCGTAGCGCCAGCGGCGGAAGCCGCAACCCGCCCAGATGCCCCAGTCCGCCGGCATTGGATACCGCCGCGGTCAGCGCAGGTCCCGATATGCCCGCCATACCGGCCTGGAAGACCGGGTACTCGATATCGCACAGCGCGGCTGCGAGGCCCATGCCGCTGCCGGGTACATTGTCATGCCTCATCATCAGAGCTCCACTCGTTTGCCAAGCATACGTTTCAGCGTGTCGTTCCTGAGAACGAAATGGTTCTTCAGGGCACCAAAGATATGCAGCGCCAGCCCTGCCAGGAACGCATAGGCGCCGATCTTGTGGAGCAGCTTCGCCACGTACTCGACCTCCGCATTCGGCCCCACGATCGCGGGTAGCGCGATGCCGCCCGGCAGCCACACCACGTCGCCGGCGGCGGACATCGCCAGCCACCCATCCAGTGGCAGCAGCACGGGGGCAAGCGCCAGCGCCACGGCAACCGAACGGCTGATCATCACCTCGATGGGATTGGGCGAGCCGACGGGAAGCGGATGGTAGGACGTGAGCCTCGCCCACAGCCGGTAGGAAGCCACCACGAACAGCACTGTCCCCAGCGTGCTGTGCAACCGGATCAACTCGGCCTTGGCTGCCCCGGCCTCCAACTGGCCCGCCGACAGGCCGAGCCAGACCATGATCGCCACCGTCGCCGCGATCAGCCAGTGCAGCACGATCGTAATGGGCGAGAAGCGCAGCCCTGTATCTTTGATCTGCATTTGATGAACTCCGGATATGCCGTCGGACGACGGTGATTAGTGACTCACGGCACCGGACGCGCCAATGCCGGTGTGCGCGCGCACAAACTGGTCTTCATAGGCGCTGCGTTCGCGCTTTGCCCGTGCACTGCGGTCCGTGACGGATCCCAGCCAGGTCACCAGCAGTGCCACATTCATCGAGATGAGGGCCGGGTAGTCGTACGGAAACACTGCCTGCCGATAGCCCAGGATCTTGACCCAGACCGCGGGCGAGAGAATCACGAGCCCGACCGCGCAGACCAGTCCGGCAATCCCGCCCATCAGCGCCCCGCGCGTGGTCAGTCCCTTCCAGTAGATCGAAAGCACCAGGATGGGAAAATTGACGGAGGCCGCGACCCCGAAGGCCAGCGCCACCAGGAACGCGATGTTCTGGTCCTTGAACAGGATGCCGAGCGCAACCGCGACCAGGCCGATCGCAACCGATGCCATCCGCGACACGCGCATCTCCTCCGCCTGGCTGGCCCGGTTCTTCCTGATCACCTTCGCGTACAGGTCGTGTGAGACCGCTGAGGTGCCCGCCATGGTGAGGCCGGCAACCACCGCGAGGATGGTCGCGAACGCTACCGCCGAGAGGAAGCCCAGCAGCAGGTCTCCGCCGAGTGCCTTGGCCAGGTGCATGACCGGCATGTTGCCGCCGCCGATCAGCTTTCCGCCAAGGATTCCGCCCTCATAGAATTCAGGATTGCGCCCGACGATCACGATCGCCGACAGGCCAAGCACGGCCACGACCAGGTAGAAGAAGCCGATAAATCCGGTCGCAACAAATACCGACTTGCGGGCCTGCTGGGCATCCGGCACGGTAAAGAACCGCATCAGGATGTGCGGCAGCCCCGCAGTACCGAAAACCAGGCCCAGCGACAAGGACAGCATGGAGAGCGGATCGGAGACCAGTGTGCCCGGCGCGAGAATCTTCGCGCCATCCTTGTGGCTCGCCACCGCTTGCGCCAGCAATGACTCGAACGAGAAATCGAACTGCCACAGCGCCAGGATGGCCAGCAAGGTGCCGCCGGCCAGCAGCAGCACCGCCTTGATGATCTGCACCCACGTGGTCGCCACCATGCCGCCGAAGGTGACATAGATCATCATCAGCAGGCCTACGCCAATCACCGCGTAGTTGTAGTCGAGGCCGAAAAGAAGCTGGATAAGCTGCCCCGCCCCGACCATCTGCACCACCAGATAGAAGCAGACGATGGTCAGCGAGCCGAAGGACATGAAGGTCCGGATCTTCTCCTGGTCCAGCCGGTAGGAAGCAATATCGGCGACTGTTACCTTGCCGAGATTCCGGATCTTCTCCGCGAACAGGAACAGCAGCAACGGCCACGCGATAAAGAAGCTGATCGAGTAGATAAAGCCATCGTAGCCTTTGGCGAAGATCGTGCTCGTGACACCGAGCAGCGCCGCCGCCGACATATAGTCGCCAGCCAGGGCAAGTCCGTTCTGGAAGCCCGTGATGCCCCCATTGCAGTTGTAGAAATCGTTCAGGGATTTTGTTTTCGCCGCGGCCCAGTAGGTAATGCCCAGCGTCGCCACAACGAATACCAGGAACATGACAATGGCGACGCCATTGGTCGGCTGCTTCTGCACGGACTGCATTGCGCCCGGTGCCGCCTGGACGCCGGCCGCCCATAGCCATGCAGCCATCGCCACGGCTGACTTTGCGTTGACTCTCATTTCGTTGTCTCCGCCACCAGTTGCGCGTTGAGGCGGTCAAGGTCGCCGTTGGCGTGCCACACATAGAGCCCGGTCAGCAGCCAGCCGCCGACAATCATCACCACACCGATCGGCCAGCCGACGGTAATGCTGCTTTGTCCGGAAACCGGCATGGCCAGTGTGTCCGGGCTCAGCGCGGCAACCAGGACGAAAAGGTAATAGGGAACAATCGTCAACGCCGAGAGCAGGATCACCAGGCGTTTCCGCCGCGTGACCAGTTCAGCAAAGATGGCGTGGGTGCGAATGCTGGAATAAGCAATCGTGTCAGGCATGTCTCCTCCTTGCGCCTCGCCTATGTCGGTCGAGTGCTTTGCAGGGCCGGCCATGGTTTGCATGGTCGCGGGGTTTCCCCCACTGAGCGCTGGGGGCCCCACTAAGTTAGGTCTTGCCTGACCTCATGTACAACGATATCTGGTGATGCTTTCCATCACTATTGATGATGCGTCGTGACGTGTTCGTCATCGAAACGCCGAGCGGCGGCTATGGAGCGCCGCTGTTGGAATCGTCCGGCACCTGACGGATGGCCGATGGCGCTGCCGGGTTCAATCCGCCAGCGCCATCGCCACCTGCTGCCGCAGCACCGGCACCACTTCTGCTTCGAACCATGGGTGCTGGCGCAGCCAGAAGCGGTTGCGCGGGCTCGGGTGCGGCAGTGGCATCCACTGCGGCAGATAGTCGGCGTATGCCGCGACGGTGTCCGCGAGCGTCGGCTGGCTCCTGCCTTTCAGGTAATACGCCTGCGCGTGGCGACCGACCAAAAGCGTCAGGCGGATATCGGGCATGAAATCAAGCAGCCGCGCATGCCACAGGGGCGCGCATTCGCGGCGCGGTGGCAGGTCGCCGTGGCTGCCCTTGCCTGGATAACAGAACCCCATCGGCACGATCGCCACCCGACTGGCGTCGTAGAACTGCTCAGGCGTCAGTTGCAGCCAGGTGCGCAACTGATCGCCAGAGGGGTCGTTCCACGGAATCCCCGTTTCGTGTACGCGCCGCCCGGGCGCCTGGCCGACGATCAGCAGGCGTGCGCCGACAGTGGCGCGCACGACTGGGCGCGGCTCGTGTGGCAAGGTGCACGCTCGGCAGTCGGCGATGTCGCCGAGCAGGCTGTCGAACGGGGATAGTGGGATGGCTGGCAACGGATCGGGGCGATAGGGAGCGGAGGCCAAATTGTAGGCGCTAGCCTTGGCTGCCAGGCGTTGTTGACAGCGCCGACAACGTCACAAAGGAAGTCATTGACGGCTCAATTCATATCGCCATATTGATGCAGTTGTTTTGTCTACAAGGCACAAACACCGGGAATTACCCGTAGTAGATCCTGATCTATGCATCATGATATTGACGCATATCTCTCCATCGACCATATTTCGCTCCATCGGCGTGAGCGTTGCCCGGACAGTGCCACGCCGGGAAGTCACGAACGATTCCAAGGGCGTAACTGATGGAGGAGCCATACATGCAGCACATCGATGTACATAAGCTGGCCGACGAAGCCAGATTCAACAGCTTCCACGCGCGGGTTCTGGCCTGGTGCCTGCTGGTGATCATCATTGACGGCTACGACATTGCCGTGGCGGGCGCCGCGCTGCCGTCGATCATGAAGGAAATGGGCGTCACTGCCTCGACGGCTGGCTTCATGGCGAGTTCAGCGCTGTTTGGCATGATGTTCGGCGCCATCTTCCTGGGCGCCCTGTCCGACAAGATCGGACGCCGTTGGACCATTTCGCTGTGCGTCTTCCTGTTCAGCGTGTTCACCGCTGCAGCGGGCCTCACCAGCGACCCGGTCACGTTCAGCGTGATGCGCTTTATCGCAGGCCTCGGGATCGGCGGCGTCATGCCGAACATCGTTGCGCAGATGACGGAGTATTCGCCGCGGCGGATCCGCAGTTTCATGACGCCCGTGATGTTCTCCGGCTATGCGATCGGCGGCATCCTGGCCGCCGTGATCGGCAAGCAGTTCATCGCCGGGTTCGGGTGGCAGGTGGTCTTCTTTGCGGCAGGTGTGCCGGTGCTCCTGATCCCCTTCATCCTGAAGACGATGCCGGAGTCGCTGTCGTTCCTGGTGTCGCGCCAGAACGAGCGCGACCTGCGTGAAGTCGTGCGCCGCATCGATCCGCAACTGAGGCTCGATCCCGGCGCCACCTTCCAGCTACCGCGCCAGGACCGCGCCGCCGGCGCACCGGTGGCACGCCTGTTCCAGGATGGCCGCGGGGTCAGTACGATCATGTTCTGGATCGCCTTCTTTACCGGCTTGTTCATGGTCTACGCGCTCAGCACGTGGCTGACCAAGCTGATGGCGATGTCGGGCTACAGCCTGGGCTCCGCGCTGAGCTTTGTCATCGCGCTGAACCTCGGGGCGGTGGTCGGTGCGATCGGTGGCGGCTGGCTTGCCGACCGTTTCCACATCAAGTGGGTGCTGGTGAGCATGTACGCGCTCGGCGCCTTCTTCCTGTACCTGATGACGTTCAAGACCTCGACTGACGTGCTCTACCTGCTTATCGGTGCCGTCGGCGCTTGCACCACCGGCGCGCAGATCGTGGCGTATGCCTATAGCGGGCAGTTCTATCCCATGTCGATCCGCTCCACGGGTGTCGGCATGGCTTCGGGTATCGGGCGCCTGGGTGCCATCGTGGCACCGGTGCTGATCGGGCTGATCGTCTCGCTCAAGCTGCCGCTGGAACAGAACTTCCTGGTGATCGGTGCGGCGGGTATCGTGGGCGCCCTGGCACTGGCGTGCATCAACCATCGGCTGTCCGCATCCGGGCAGCATGCCGATACGGCGGTCAGCTCGGGCCCGGCGCCGGCACCAACGGCCGCGGACGCGCGGATCTGAGCATGGTGGCGCATCGCGAGGTGCGCCGCCCAACCGATCGCATTGCCATTGCAGGGATTCGCTCAGCGAGGGCATATCGGTCGGTATGGAAGAAATGCCAGGGGCAACGCGCCTCGCGTCAGGACCGCGAAAGCGAGCTTGAGGCCCGCACCGCTTCCGCATCGGAAGCGGCCCCCTGGCTACCGCGTCGCCTTGCGTAAGCGAGTGACGCGGGAACAAAACAACTACACGACGTTCACGCTTACAGGCTCACGCCCTCAGGTTGCACACCAGCGTAGCCTTCGACCACCACGACATCCCCGGTCGAACCAGCCTTGCGCAGGCTGGCTGCGATCTGATATTCCGGCGACCGGTAGCATGCGAGCGCGGTTTCGTAGTCCTCGAACTCGATCACCACCAGGCGCGACCGGAAGCTGCCTTCCACCACGTCGGCATTGCCACCCCTGATCAGATACCGGCCCCCATACTTCCGATAGGCAATCTGATTGGCCTCGCTATACGCCGCGAACTTCTCCGGGTCGGTAATCTCTACCTGACCGATCCAATATCCCTTGGGCATCTGTTGCTCCTGGCTGTCTTCGTTTGGATGTTGCTTGTGTCTACGGAATCAATACGCTGGATCCGGTAGTCTTCCTGCCCTCGAGGGCGATGTGCGCCTGTGCGGCATCGGCGAGTGCATAACGATTGCCGATGTTCGCCTTCACCGTTCCGCTTTGCAGCATGGAGAACAGGTCGTCGGCCATCTCGTCGAGATCGCTTCGGCGGGCGGCATAGTGAAACAACTGCGGCCTCGTGAAGAAGAGTGAACCCCGCCTGGTGAACTCGAATGCCTCAATCGGTGGCAACGGGCCGGACGAATTCCCGAAGCTGACGAACGTGCCGAGCGGGGCCAGGCAATCGAGCGATCCGACATAGGTGTCTTTGCCGATGGAGTCATAGACCACCGGCACCCCTTCCCCGCCGGTAATCTCACGCACTCGGCTGGTGAAATCTTCGCGGGAATAGACGATGGGAAAGTCGCACCCGTTGGCCCGGGCCAGTTCCGCCTTCTCATCGGAACTGACCGTGCCGATGACCCTTGCGCCCAGCGCCCTGGCCCACTGGCAGACCAGCAAACCCACCCCTCCTGCGGCGGCATGGATAAGGATCGTGTCGCCGGCCTTCACGCGATAGGCCCTGCGCAGCAGGTATTGCGTCGTCAGGCCCTGCAGCGTTACCGCGGCAGCCTCTTCGAAACCCACGCCGTCCGGGATATGGATCAGTTCGCCCTCCGGAACCGCGCGTTCCAGCGCGTACGAGCCCGGCACGCTGCCCGCATAGGCCACCCGATCGCCAACGCGGAAGCTGGTCACGCCATCGCCGACGGCGGTGACCACGCCCGCTGCCTCCATGCCGATGCCGCCGGGAAGCGGCATCGGATACAAACCCGTGCGGAAATACACGTCGATGAAATTGACCCCGACGGCGTGATGCCTGACCTGGACCTCGCCGGCGCGTGGCTCGCCAAGGTCGACGTCTACCCACTCCATGACTTCCGGTCCGCCGTTCTCGCAGATCCTGATTGCCTTTGTTTTGCTCATGGGCAGCCCCTCATATCCTTCGATCACGACGATGTCTCCTTGCGAATACGGCTCGCGCAGAGCCATCGCCGCCCGATACTCGGGCGACCGATAGCATGTCAGGGCCGTCTGGTAGTCCCTGAACTCGATTACCACCACGCGCGAACGAAGCGATCCCTCCACGACTTCCTTCTCGCCGTTGCGGATGATGAAGCGCCCGCCGAATTTCTCGAACACGGCCTTGTTGGCCGCGATATAGCCTTTGTAGCCGTCGACATCGGTGACGTCGACCAATGCGATCCAGTAGCCTTTACGCATGGCTTCTCCTCACTGGACTGCCGCGACCGCATCAGCCGGCTGCAGCGCGCGGAGATGGCTCGCGACCAGCTCGCCGAGCCTGGCGATGCCCTCCTCGATCTTCTGCGGCGGCACCGTGACGAAGGCGAGCCGCAGCGTGTTGTTGCGTGGCGTGATGGCATAGAACGGCGCGCCGGGAACGAAGGCCACGTTGCTGGCTACCGCTGCTTCGAGCAAGGCCATGGTGTCGATGGCCGCCGGCAGTTCGACCCAGATAAACATGCCACCTTCCGGCCTGCTCCACCGTACCCCCTCGGGCATGTGTCGCGACAGCGCATCCAGCATGGCTGCGCAGTGCTTGCCATAGAGATCGCAGACCGAGGCGATATGGCTGTCGAGCATGCCGGTCTTCAGAACTTCGTAGGCCACGCGCTGCGTGAAGCTGGGCGTGTGCAGGTCCGAAGCCTGCTTTGCCTGCACCAGCTTGGCGTGGATCGCCGGCGGCGCCAGCATGTAGCCCAGCCGCAAACCCGGCGCCAGGACCTTGGAGAACGACCCCATGTAGATCACGCCTTCGGGGTTCAGCGAATGCAGCGACGGCAGCGGCGAACCGCTGTAGCGCAGCTCGCCATAGGGGTTGTCCTCGACCAGCAGCACGCCAAGCTCCCGGGCTCGCGCCACCAGTTCCTTGCGGCGCTCGAGCGGCAGCCGGCGCCCCGTCGGGTTCTGGAAATTCGGGATCGTGTACAGGAACCTGGCACCGGCCGCGAGCGTTTCGGTCAGCGCCTCCGGCTGCAGGCCCTGGTCGTCGGTCGGCACCTCGGTGTAGGCCGGTTCGGACAGCGAAAACGCCTGCAATGCGCCAAGGTAGGTCGGCGCTTCCACCAGCACCTTGCTGCCCGGGTCGATGAAGACCTTGGCCAGCAGGTCCAGTGCCTGCTGCGAGCCCGTGGTGATCAGCACATTGGCGCTGTCCACGCCGTGTTTCTCTGCCACCCACTGGCGCAGCGGCTGCAGCCCCTCGGTCGGCGCATACTGCAATGCCGCTGCAGGAGAATCAGCAAACAAGCGCTCGCACGCGGCCTGGAGCGCCGCTACAGGGAAGGTCTGCGCGGACGGGAGACCGCCGGCGAAAGAGATGATTTCCGGCTTCTCCGTCAGCTTCAGGACTTCGCGGATGACGGAACTGGTCAGTGCCTGCGCCCGGCGTGAGAACTGGATGTCGTTGCTATTCATGTCAGTGGTTTTCCTTGTTTCCTTGGGCCGCCTTGGTCATGCGGCATTGACGCTGCTGAGTTGTTGCTTGCCGCTTTCAATGTCGGCCCCGTCCGTCATCCCCGCCAGCGCCGCGGCACGCCGCGCGGCATGGGCCTCCATGGCCTGCGCCTTCACCGGGCCAAAGCCGCGAATCTCCATCGGCATCGCCACAAATTCGACCGCCTGCTGGAGCGTCTGCGGCGTGAGTTGCGCGCAGACCTTGCGGACATCGTGGAAGTACTCGGAGATGAGGCGTCGCTCCGCGCGTCGCTCGGCGGTGTAGCCGAAGACATCCAGCGGGGTGCCCCGCAGCCCGCGAAGGCCGGAAACCGCCTTGAGCACAGGAAAGATCCACGGCCCGAACTTGCGCTTCTGCGGCCGGCCGGTCTTCGGATCGGT
The DNA here is from genome assembly GCA_050987995.1 of Ralstonia pickettii. GTDB lineage: Bacteria > Pseudomonadota > Gammaproteobacteria > Burkholderiales > Burkholderiaceae > Cupriavidus > Cupriavidus pickettii_B. The sequence goes on along the minus strand of CP158803.1, from coordinate 1,309,091 downwards.
ACGGGACAGCAGTGGCGGTGCCAGCCAGATCGATACCTTGTCCGCCTGCGAGAACTGATTCTGCAACGATTCGCGGAATGCCGGCGCCGTGTACAGGCGGGCCACCTCATACTCGTCCTTGTAAGCCATCAGCTTGTAGGCGCTGCGGGCCACGGCCGTGGTCAATGTCTCGTTACCGGGCTTCGCCTGGGTCTCGGCGGTCCTCACCAGGGCAATCAGGTCGAGATACTTCTTTGCATAGTCGTTGCCCTGGTATGTGATGAGCTGGCGCCGATGCAGATCGACCAACGCGTCCAGCGAGTCCACGTCCGGCTTCGATGCAAGCGGCTGTTGCCCGACGGCATCCAGTGCATCCGGCCTGGCCGCGGCGATACGTCCCCAGTTGAACGCCGACTTGTTCATCTCGACGGCCGCGCCATTGCGCTCGATTGCTTGTTCGATCGCTTCGCGGCTCAACGGGACCAGCCCCTGCTGCCACGCATAACCGAGCATCATGGTGTGCGTCGGCAACGTATCGCCGAAGATGCGCTGCGCCAGCGCGCCGGCATCCATGGCATGGAACGATGCGCTGTGGCACCGGCTGCGGACCCGGTCATGCATCAGCCTGACCGGCAATGCGGCGTCCCGGTTGCTGACCACATCCGGCGTGGGCGTTTCCGCCAGGTTGAGGACGGCGGCGGTACGGCCCGGTGCCAGCCGGGTCAGCGAGTCGACCGCCGCGGACACCACCAGGTCGGCGCCCAGCAACAGGTCGGCCTTGCCTTCGCCGATGCGCGACGCCGGGATCTGGAAGTCGGCCATGGCGATACGCACCTGGCTGACGACGGCGCCGTTCTTCTGCGCCATGCCGGTGAAGTCGAGCACCGTAGCCGCCAGGTCGTCGAAGCTTGCCGCCGCGCCGAGCAAGGCGCCCATCGTCAGGACGCCGGTGCCGCCGATGCCGGTGATGTAGATATTGAACGGCTCCTCTAGCGCGGGGAGTGCCGGGGCAGGCAGTTGCGCAACCAGCTCCGCCTCCGTGGCGGCCAACCGTCGCTTGTCCGGCTTGCGCAGCGCGACACCTTCCACCTCGACGAAGCTGGGGCAGAAGCCCTTGACGCAGGAGAAGTCCTTGTTGCAGGCGCTCTGGTTGATGGTGCGCTTGCGCCCGAGCGCGGTCTCGAGCGGCTCGATGGAAATGCAGTTCGACTGCACCGAGCAATCGCCGCAACCCTCGCAGACCTGGTGATTGATAAACAGGCGCCGGTCCGGGTCCGGCATCTCCTTGCGCTTGCGGCGCCGCCGCTTCTCGGCCGCGCAGGTCTGCTCGTAGACGATCGCCGTGACGCCGGCGATCTCCCGGAGCTGGCGCTGGACCGCATCGAGCTGGTCGCGATGGAAGACCTCAACCTCTGGCGCCAGCTCCTTATTGCCCTGCCAGCGCGCGGGATTGTCGGTGACCAGCACAATCCGTCCCACGCCTTCCGCGTGCAGTTGCCGCGTGATGCGGGCGGGATCGTTCACGCCCTCCGCGGGCTGGCCGCCGGTCATCGCGACCGCGTCGTTGTACAGGATCTTGTAGGTGATGTTGGTCTTCGCGGCGATGGCGGCACGGATGGCAAGGAGACCGGAGTGCTGGTAGGTGCCGTCGCCGAGGTTCTGGAACACGTGCGCGGTCCTGGAGAACGGTGCCGCGCCAACCCACTGCGCGCCCTCGCCGCCCATATGGCTCATCACCTTCGTCTTCAGTTCCGGCTGGGAGATCGCCATCACGTGGCAACCGATCCCGCCGCTGCTGATCGAGCCGTCCGGCGTGCGCGTCGAGGTGTTGTGCGGGCAGCCCGAGCAGAAGTATGGCCGGCGGATGGGGATGACGGCAGCGGAAGGCTTCTTCGCGGCGGCGTCGAGGACAGCAAGGCGATCCTGCATCCAGGGCGCGTCGATGCCGTTGGCCAGCACCCGGCGCACCAGCACGCCGGCAACCAGGTTGGCACTCAGCTCCGATATCTCCGGCAGCAGCGCCGCGCCATCCTGGCCGGTTTTGCCGGTCACGACGGGGCGTTCCGACGCGGGCCGGTGGAACAGCGCCTGCTTGAGCTGGGCCTCGACGTTGGCGCGCTTCTCTTCCACCACCAGCACTTCCCGATGCCCCGCCGCGAATGCGCACGCGCCCTCGGTTTCCAGCGGCCAGCTCATCGCCACCTTGTAGACGGAGACACCCATGGCGCGCAGGTCGGCATCGGCCAGGCCAAGGTCGCGGCACGCCTGCATCAGGTCCTGGTGCGCCTTGCCGACGGTGATGATGCCAAGCCGCCGGGCGGGCGCCTCGACCACGACCCGGTCGAGCCGGTTCGCCCTTGCCCACGCGCGCGCGGCGGGAAGGCGCTCTTCGATAAGGCGGCGCTCAAGTTCCCCGCGCTGTCCCGGCCATGCCACGCCCGGGTCCCAGTTAAGTCCGTGCGCGGGCACGGTGAAGTCGGCAGGTTCGACGAAGGCCGGCCAGGCACCCAGGTCGACGGTGGCAGCGGTTTCCACCACCTCCGCGATCGTCTTCAGCGACACCCACAGCCCGGAGAAGCGCGACATCGCGATGCCGGCCAGGCCGAGTTCGATGACCTCCCGCACATTGCCCGGCTGCAGCACGGGAATCGATGCCGAATGAAAGATGCCGTCGGTCTGGTGCGGAAACGTGGACGACTGCGCGGCGTGGTCATCGCCGGAAACGGCGAGCACGCCGCCCAGTTTCGAGGTGCCAAGCATGTTGGCGCAGCGGAAGACGTCGCCCGTGCGGTCTACGCCGGGTCCCTTCCCGTACCAGATGCCAAAGACGCCGTCGGCCTTGGTTTCGCCGAAGGCCCGGTGCATCTGCGCCCCCCACAGCGCGGTGGCGGCAAGGTCCTCATTGAGGCCCGGCTGGAACACCACATCATGGGCAGCGAGTTGCTTCGATGCCTTCCACAGTTGCTGGTCGTACGCGCCGAGCGGCGACCCGCGGTAGCCGGATACCAGGCCGGCGGTGCTGAGGCCGCGCGCACGGTCGAGCTCGCGCTGTATCATCGGCAGGCGAACAAGTGCCTGTATGCCGGTCAGGAATGTTCGTTGCTCGGCTGCTGCCGAACCCGATGCGCTGGGCAACGTCGCTTGATTAACCACGCGGGCCTCCGGGGGGATTTCATCTTGAAAATGGATGAGTTAGTTTAGGTTTCGCCCCGGATCGATCTGCACCAAAGTGCATTACATGTTGGTCGTTTTGTAGTACGTTTGAACTACCTCCAGCCGAACGCAAAGATCAAATGAACTATGTCCACAATCTCGACAAAGCAGACCTGCAAATCCTGCGGGAACTGGCGCGCGACGGGCGTCTGAGCTGGCGGGAATTGTCGGAACGGATCGGGCTGTCGCTGACCCCTACGCTCAAGCGCGTCCACAGGCTTGAGGAACAGGGGTATATCCGCGGCTACGTGGCGCGGCTGGACGAAGGCAAGCTGATCGGCGAACTCAATGTGTTCGTATCCGTCACGCTGGAGAACCAGTCGGAGGCCGCGATCGCACGCTTCGAGAAGGAGATTGTTGTCGCGCCGGAGGTCATGAGCTGCTTTACCATGACCGGCGATGCGGATTTCATTTTGCGTGTGGTGGTGCCGGATATGGGCTCATATCAGAACTTCCTGACCCGGACGCTGACGCGCATCAAGGGCGTCGAGCACATACGGTCCAGCTTTGCCCTCAAGGCTGTGCTGAACCGTACGTCGCCAATGCTATAGCCCGATGGGCGGTCAGCGGGAGGCCGGCTCGTCATCGCGAGCCTCCTCCATCATGCTCAGCCGCTTGTAGAGATAAGAGCGGGAGATACCGAGCTCCTCCGCCACGCGCTTCTTGTTGCCACCCGTGCGCCGCATGGCCTCGAGGATCAGCTCGCATTCCACCCGTTCCTTGGCCTCACGGATATCCGCCTTGCCCTTTCCCGCCAGGCTCTCGGAGCCTGCGGGGCGCCTGCCCGGCGGCTGGTCAGCACCTTCGAGGCTGCCGAAGTCGGCGATGGACAACACAGGACCATCGCAGAAGATCGCCGCACGCTCGATCGCGTGCTGCAGCTGCCGGACATTGCCCGGCCAGGCGCAAGACTGCAGGTAGCGGATGGCCGACTCGGAAATGGCCTTCTTGGGGGCACCATGCCGCGACGCAAATGCCTCCAGGAAGGTGTCGGCAAGTTCGGGGATGTCTTCGAGGCGATCGCGCAGCGCGGGCAGGCGCAAGGTCACCGCGCTGATCCGGTAGAACAGGTCCAGCCGGAACGTCGAGCTGGCGATCATGGACTTGAAGTCGCGATTGCTGGCTGAGATCAGCCGGAAATCGGAATGCCGGGCCCGTTCACCGCCGATGCGCTCGAACTGGCCGTCCTGCAGCACGCGCAGCAGCTTCACCTGCATGTCGATCGGCATGTCGCCGATTTCATCCAGGAACATGGTGCCGGTATCCGCCGCCTCGAACTTGCCCTTTCGCCCCTTCCGGTCCGCTCCCGTAAACGCCCCGGGCTCATAGCCGAACAACTCGCTCTCCACCAGATTCGGGGGCATCGCCGCCGCATTGACAAGGATCAGCGGCTTGTCACTGCGGGGGCTCAGCATATGGATGGCATGGGCGACCATCTCCTTGCCCGTGCCGCTCTCGCCGGCCAACAGGACCGGCACGTCGAGCGGCGCGACCCGCAGGATGTCCTCCTTGAGCCGGCGTACTGCATCGCTGCTGCCGACAATCTGGTCCAGGCCGTAGCTGCGATTGCGGATGCCGGAGAGCTCCCGCTTGTAGAAGTCCAGTTCCTGCTTGACTCGCGCCAGCTCGCCAGTCAGTTCCCTCATCGCCTCCGGGCCCTTGAACATCACCTGTCCGATGGCAGCCACCACCCGCTTGTTGCTGTCGAAGATCGGCAGGCGGGAAACGACGCGCGTGACGCCATTCATCTCCTGCAGCTGTGCGACCTGCGCCTTGCCAGTCTTCACTACCTCCTGGAGCTTGGTGTTCTCGATGACCTCGGTTACCGGACGGCCGATTGCCTCGCCATGCTTGAGCCGGAAGAACCGCTCATGGACCGGGCTCATGTAGGTGATCCTGCCCGCGGTATCCACCACGACCATGGCCTTGTAGGGGTCGGTCACAAAGTGCCTGAGGATGTCCTCGGCCGAATCCACGCTGGCCAGGAATTCGGTCAGCTCATCGGCCTCCTGCACGGCAAAGATCAGGAAGCAGACGGCATCGCGCGTAGGGATGGCCGCCACCGTCAACGGGCGCTCCAGTTCCGTCATGGCGGAAAGCCGCTTGACGGGAACTCGGGCGCGGTTCTGCCACATGCGGCTCAGCGAACCGGAGACCAGCGTGTCGCGGCCCAGCCCGCTTGCAAATGTCGTCTTGCCCTCGTTGTCCAGGACGAGGATGCCTTCCGATTCTCGTTTCATGTCTCCACCACATGGTGAGCGTGGCCGGCGGCGAGTGTCTTCGCCGAAGACACAAGTGCCTTTCCGACTACGCTCGAGTACAGCTCGAATACAGTCCAATTCTAAGACCTGCTGCGGCTCTCTGCCGCGTCCATGCAGGCTTCTCGCGGCCTCCAGGCCAAGTGGGAATTGGGTCTCGTGGAACTCGCAACGGATCACTGCAAAGCGCATGCCAAAACACTGGCACGTCCTTTGCGGTTACTGATGCGACCTTGTTCAACCGACCCGAAATGGACGCCCTGAATACACTCCCGCTGATGCCCCCGGGCCCTGGCATGCGCTGCCTCGAAGGCGTGCGCGTGCTGGACTTCACCACCTCAGTCGCTGGCCCCTACGGCACCTTGCTGCTCGCCGACCTTGGCGCGGAAATCATCAAGATCGAGAAGCGCGTGGGCGGCGACGATACGCGCAGCTGGGGGCCACCGTTCCTGGATGGCGAGTCGCTGTGGTTCCTGAGCATGAACCGCAACAAGCAGAGCATGACGATCGACCTGACCCGGGCCGAGGGTCGCGGCATCGCCCATCAACTGGTACGCCAGGCCGACGTCGTCGTCCTGAATACGACGCAGCGGGTGCAGGAGAAGCTCGGGCTGGATTACGCCACGCTCAAGGCGATGCACCCGGGGCTGATCCATGTGTCCGTGACCGGCTTCGGCCTGCAGGGCGAGCGTGCCGACCTGCCCTGCTATGACCTGATCGCCGAAGGCTACTCCGGCGTGATGCATCTGACCGGAGAGGCAGGCCGTCCCGCACAGAAGGTCGGCACCCCCGCGGCCGATCTGCTGGCGGGCCAGGATATTGCCATGGCCACGCTCGCCGCGCTGTTCGAGCGGCAACGCACCGGTGCCGGCAAGCAGGTCGACGTGTCGATGGTTGCCACCGCCACGCGCTTCATGGCACCGCGAATCGTCCCGTTCCTCGGGTCCGGCGAGCCGCCGATGCGCTCGGGCGGTACCGACTCGGTCATTGCCATTTACCAGGTGTTCGAGACGGCCGACTTCCCCATCACGCTCGGTCTGGGCAACGACGCCATCTGGCAGCGCTTCTGGGATGCCGTTGAACACCCCGCCTACGGCAAGCAGGCCGGCTTTGAAACCAATGCGAAGCGTCGCCAGGCACGAGACACGATCGTCGCTGCCATCGCCGAGATCCTGGCTACCCAGCAGCGCGAACACTGGCTGGCGCTATTCGCCCAGCACCGGATCCCGGCCGGGCCGATCAACAGCATCGACCAGTTGGCGCAAGACGCGCCGCTGCGCGACGCCGGCATGTTCTTCGCCGGCCAGGGTGCCGCGGGCCGCGTCCCGCAGGTTGGCCTCGGCATCAGCTTCGACGGCGCCAGCGCTGTCTATCGCACCCCTCCTCCAACCCTCGGGCAGGACACCGAACGCATTCTCGCGGAACGCCTTGCCATGTCCGCGACGTGTATCGCAGGCCTTATCGACGCAGAAATCGTCTAACCAGGAGACACAATGAGCTACTCGGAAATCCTCTACGAAGAAGACGGCCCCATCGGCACGATCACGCTGAACCGGCCGGAAGACGGCAACATGTTCACGGAGACCATGTGCCACGAGATCCGCGATTGCATCAACGCGATCCGCCGTGAAACCCGTACGCGCGTGATCGTGATCACCGGTGCCGGCGACAAGTTCTTCTGCACCGGCGGCCGCAAGGATGGCATGCAGGACACCACGCTCTATGCCGGGGTGCTGCCGACGCTGGAGATGTACGAGAGCATCGACCGGCTGCAGAAGCCCGTGATTGCGTCGGTCAATGGCTTCGCGGTTGGCGGGGGCAATGTGCTGCAGGTCGTCTGCGACCTGACCATCGCGAAGGAGTCGGCGATCTTCCGCCAGGTGGGCCCGATGGTCGGCAGCTTCGACGCCGGCTATGGCACGTGGTACCTGGAGGACCTGGTCGGAAAGAAGCGCGCCAAGGACATCTGGTACCGCAACTCCAAGATCAGCGCAAAAGAGGCGCTTGAGATCGGCCTGATCAACCGGGTCGTACCGGATGACCAGCTTCGTGCCGCCACGCGCGAGTATGCGCTGGAGGTCGCCGAGCGCGGCGCATTCGCGCTGGCCTCGCTGAAGAGCGCCTTCAACGCGCGCCACGGCGGCGTGAGCGGCCTGTCGCGGATGGCGCACGACCTGCTGCTGCGCGGCTACCTCGAATCGGACGAGCACGACGAGCTGGCAGCCGCCTTCGCCGAGCGCCGCAAGCCCGATGCGTCGAAGTTCGGCCATTGAGGTACGGGTGACCATCATGCAGAACATCCTGACCCTTCACAACCCGCAGAATGCGAGGGACTACTACCTGTCTGGCATCTGGCAGCAGGAGACGCTGTACACGCTGGCCCGGCGCCATGCGCGCGAGCGTCCCACCTCCTGCGCACTGCGCGATGCCGATGTCAGGCTGACCTGGCGCGAAGTGGTCGACTGGGTCGACAGCGTCGCCGAAGCGCTCCATCGCCAGGGCATGAAGCCGGGCGACCGCGTCGGCATCTGGCTGCCCAACGTCGTGCATGCGACCATCATTTTCCTGGCGTGCTCACGCAATGGCTACGTCTGCTGCCCGTCGCTGCACCAGAACTACACTGTCGACGAGATCTGCACGCTGTTGAACCGGATCCAGTGCCGCGCGCTGTTTGCAATGCCCGGCTATGGCGCCGACTCCGATCGCAACTCCATCTTCGCGCGGGTGGCGGATATCCCGACGCTGGCCTGCGTGTTTGCGCTGCCCAATCCGGCTGCCGGCGATGCCGAGCTGCCGGAGGGCGCCCTTCCATTCCCGGACAGGCAGCCTCCCTCTGCCCTTTCCACCCCGGACCTGAACCCGGACAAGATCGTCTATCTCGCCTTCACATCGGGCACCACCGGCCTGCCCAAGGGCGTCATGCACAGCGACAACACGCTGCTGGCGAATGGTCGTGCCCTTGTCGAGGACTGGGGCCACACGGCCGACACCACGCTGCTGACGCTCAGCCCGATGAGCCACCACATTGCGACGGTCGCGATGGAGCAGATGCTGGTGGCCGGGCTGGAGATGGTGATGACCAACCTGCGCGCCGGCAAGCACGCGCTCGACTGGATCCTGGAAACGAACGCGACCTACGTGATGGGCGTACCCACCCATGCGATGGACATCCTGCAGGCGGTACGCGACCGCAACATGACGTCGCTGGGCGAGGTCCGCACCTTCTACATGGCCGGCGCGGCCATCCCCCGCGAAGTCGCGCAGAAGTTCGTCAGCCTGGGCGTGACGCCGCAGAACGTGTATGGCATGACCGAGAACGGTTCGCACAACTACACCGTTCCGACCGACACGCAGGACACCATCGTGTCCACCTGCGGACGCGCATGCCGGGGCTACGAAGTGAAGCTCTGGAAGCAGGACAACATCGACGAAGAAGCCGAGGTCGGCGAGGTCGGCGAGATCGGCGGGCGCGGCGGCCTGCTGATGCTCGGGTACTTCAGCAACCAGGTCGCTACCGAAACCTCGTTCAACATTCATGGCTGGTTCATGAGCGGCGATCTCGGCATCGTCGACGAGAACGGCTGCGTGGTGATCGTCGGTCGCAAGAAGGACCTGATCATCCGCGGCGGCCACAACATCCACCCGGCACGGATCGAGGAACTCGCCATGCGCCATCCCAAGGTGGAGCGCGCCGCGGCCTATCCGGTCCAGGACGAGCGACTGGGCGAGAAGGTCTGCCTGGCGGTCATTGTGCGCGCCAGGCAGGAGCTGTCCGCGAACGACATGCTGGAACACCTCGCGGGCTGCGGCTTGTCCAAATACGACATGCCGGAGTACTTCCTCGGGCTCGACAGCTTCCCGCTGACTGCCAGCGGAAAGATCCTCAAACGCGAACTGGTCGAGATGACCCTGCGCGGACAGTTGAAGCCGACGGCCGTCCGTTATCGGGCACGCGCAGTTGCAGGAGCATAACCATGGCGATTGACATCAAGTATGCCGGCCCCTACGCGGTCCTGACCCTGAACCGGCCCGATGCGCTGAACGCGCTGCAGTTCACGATGATCGAGGCCCTGTCATACACCCTCGACCAGGTGGCCGCATCCGACGCGCGCGCGCTCATCGTCACCGGCGCCGGCCCCAAGGCCTTTTGCGCCGGCGCCGACATCAAGGAACTGATGGACAGGGACCTGATGGCACAGCGCCTCGGCGCCCAACTGGGCCAGCGCACCTTCGCCAAGCTGGCGGCGCTGCGAATCCCATCCGTGGCGGTGCTGCATGGCTACGCCTTCGGCGGCGGACTCGAACTGGCCATGGCCTGCACCTTCCGCATCGCCACCATCAAGGCGCGCATGGGCCTGCCGGAGATCAAGCTTGGCCTGATTCCCGGCTACGGCGGCACCCAGCGGCTGCCGCGCCTGGTGGGCGAAGCGCGCGCCACCGAGCTGGTGATGTCGGGGCGGACGGTCGATGCGATCGAGGCCGAGCGCTGGGGCCTGGTCAACCGTGTCGTGCCGGAAGGCGAGCCGGAGGAACTCGGCAAGACCTTCATGGCGGACTTCGTCGGCTACAGCCGGTGCGCATCGCTGTTTGCGCGCGAGGCCGTGGCACGCGGCATGGCGACCACGCTGGACGAGGGCCTGGACATCGAAGCCGACCTGTCCACGCTTGCCTACCAAACCGCCGATGCGGCCGAGGGCATGCGCGCATTCCTGCAAAAACGCACGCCGGAGTTCAAAGATGCCTGAGATCAACGGTACGGTCATCGTGACGGGCGGCAGCCGCGGGATCGGTGCATCCATTTCAACCGAGCTTGCCGGCGCCGGTTTGCACGTGGCGTGCCTGTCCCGCTCCGGCGAGCTTCCCGATCTGCAAGGGCTGGACGAAGCAGCGCAACGCCGGGTGCGCGCCATGCGCTGCGATATCACTGACGCGGACTCGGTCCAGGCTGCATTCGCCGCGGTGCCAGAGATGTTCGGCAAGCCGGTGGTCGGCCTGGTCAATAACGCGGGCATTCATTTGCAAGGCGCGTCCGCAACCTTCCCGATTGCAGACTTCGAGCGGGTGATGACGACCAATGCCACCTCGGTGCTGCTCGCCAGCCAGGCCGCCTACCCCTACCTGTGCGAGAGCGGTTCGTCGCTCATCGTCAATATCGGCTCGTTCTACGACAAGCTGGGCGTCAAAGGCAACGCCGCCTACTGTGCTTCCAAGGCCGCCGTGGGTGCGATCTCGCGCTGCCTTGCCGTGGAATGGGCGCGCAACGGTATCCGCGTTCTCAATATCGCGCCCGGGTATATCGAGACGGACCTGAATCGGGAGGAACTGAATGGCGAGGCGCTGCAAGCGTTCCTGAAGAAGCGCATTCCCGCCGGCGGCCCGGGGCAAGCCGCCGACATCGGCCGGCTAGTCGCCATGCTGTTCCAGCTACCCGGACGCTTCCTGACCGGCGAAACGCTCTATGTCGACGGCGGCCAAGGCATGGCCCTTTGATCGAGGATGCACACATGAACATTCTGGAACGACTGGACGCCCGCCTGCCCCTCTCTGACGAAGAGAGGATGATCCTGGACAGCGTCAAGGATCTCTGTGAAACGCAGATCGCACCGCGCGCCGCCGAGTATGACCGCACCGGCACCTTCCCATGGGAGAACGTGCAGGCGATCAAAGCGCTGGGCCTGAACGCGATGTTCATTCCCGACGCCTATGGCGGCGCGCAACTCTCCTATCTCTGCTACCTCGCTTGCGTGCGTGAGATCTCCAAGGCGTGCGCATCGACCGGCATCGTCTGGGCAACGAATTTCCATGCCATCAAGCCGCTGATCGAATACGGCAGCGAGGAACAGAAGGCCCGTTTGCTGCCGCGAATTGCAGAAGGCGGCCTTGCTTCGCTGGCGATCACCGAGCCGTCGGCCGGCTCCGACGCGACCGGCATGCGCACCAGCTTTACCCCTGACGGCGACGACATCGTCATCAATGGTGGCAAGACCTTTATCACCAACGGCGACGTCGCCGACCAGTATTTGCTGTTCGGCAAATGGTCGGAGATCAGAGATCCGAAGGCAGCCATTTCGGTGCTGATCCTGGAGAAAGGCACCGAGGGGCTGCGCGTGCTGGGCACGGAGCACAAGATGGGCACACGCGCCTCCAGCACCGCCAGCCTGGCTTTCGACGGCTGCCGCGTGCCGCGCGCCAACCTGATCGGCAATCCGGGGGACGGCCTGCGCATCCTGTTCGGCTCGCTGAACCGATCCCGGCCCAGCGTCGCGGCGCATGCGCTGGGTATCGCCCGCGCGGCCTTCGAGGATGCCGTTGCGTATATCAACGAGCGCCGGCAATCGGGCAAACGGATCCTGGAATTCCAGGGCATCCAGTTCATGCTTGCCGACCTCGCCTCGGAACTGGCGCTGTGCGAATCGTGGCTGTGGCGCGTCGGCGAGATGGTCGACGCGGGCGAGAAGGACTTCGGCGTGGAGGCCTCGATGCTGAAGCAGCGTGCATCGGACGCCGCCATGCGGATCACGACGGATGCCGTCCAGCTTCTCGGTGGCTACGGGTATTGCAACGACTATCGCGTCGAACGGCTGATGCGCGACGCAAAGATCACGCAGATCTGGGAGGGCACGAACCAGGTGCATCGCCAGCTGATCGGACGCAGTTTCTTGAAGAAGTAGGAGACAACGGTGACAACTATCCAAACCGTCGGCGTGGCCGGCGCCGGCACCATGGGGGCGGGGATCGCCATTGTGGCGGCCCGCGCGGGATTCCGGACCATCGTGTTCGATGCCAGGCAAGAAGCGCTAGACCGCGCCAGAGGCCAGACCGAGGCTTTCCTGAAGAAATCGGAGGAACGCGGCAAGCTGCCGCCGGGCGCTGCCGCCGCCGCGCTGGACCGGTGGCAAGGCACTACGGACCTGGCCAGCCTAGCGGCGTGCGACATCGTCATCGAGGCCGTGTTCGAGGATCTCGCGGTCAAGCACCAGTTATTCCAGGCGCTCGACCCGGTCTGCCCCGAGCACACGATCTTTGCGTCGAACACCTCCACGATCTCCATCACCGAGATCGCCGGCGGCTCCGGCCGGCCGGACCGCTTCGTCGGCATGCACTTCTGCCTGCCGGCGCAACTGATGAAGCTGATCGAGATGTCGCCGGGGCTCGCGACATCCGACGAGACCTTCAAGCAAGCCTGGGCCTTTGCCGAAGCCATGGGACAGAAGCCGGTGACCACGCAGGACACGCCGGGCTTCGTCCTCAACTACTTCCTGATCCCGTTCAACAACGACGCCATCAGGCTGGTCGAGCAAGGCGTGGCCGAGCCCGCCGATATCGACCTGGCGATCAAGACCGCGCTCGGCTATCCGATGGGCCCGCTCGAGTTGCTCGACCTGGTCGGCATGGATACCCAGAAGCTGCTGTGCGAGGCCATGCATGGCCTGACCCATGAGCCGCGCGCCGCCTGCCCGCCGCTGGTACGGCGCATGATCGCCGCCAACCGCCTTGGCAAGAAGACCGGCAGAGGTTTTCACGTCTACGGCGATACCAAGATGTTCGGAGCCTGATATGCGATACGAGATTGTTCGTGCCGGCGAGAGCCGCGCCTTCCCTGCCCCGCATGCCTTCCTGGAACAATCCACTGCGGATGGCGAGGGCCTGGTCTACCTCGGTGCCAACGCCGGTGCAGCCTATGCCAGCGGTACCGGTCATGAGGCCCGGACCTTTGTTGCCATTGAGCTCGATACCGAGTGCCTGGGTTTCCATACCGGCGAAAGCCGCGGCCTGGAAGGGTCGAATGTCGTTGGCTTCGCCCGCTTCCGGCTGGGCAATGCCGATCCCAGCCCGCTGGTTGAACTGGTGCGGCAACCGGGCACGGATGCCGCGGCGATCGACGCTGCCAAGGCGGTATTCCAGGCTAGCGGCCTGGTGGTGGCGGTCTGCAATGACTTTCCCGGACGCATCGTCGACCGGCTGATCCGGCCCTACTTCAACGCGGCCTTGCGACGCCTGGACGAAAAACTGGCGAGCGCCGCGGACCAGGACAAGACCCTGTGCCTGGGCCTCGGCTATCCGGAAGGCCCGATCTCGCTGCTAGAGCGCACAGGGCTGGCACAGCACTACGCTGTCACGCAGGCGCTCTACGAGGCGCTGGGCCAGGAACCCTATGCGCCTGCACGCCGCGCGCGCGTAGCTGCCGAACGCGCCAAGGCGGGGACGCCATGACGCAACCACTGACTGGGCTGAAGGTACTGGATTTCAGCACCCTGCTGCCCGGACCGCTGTGTTCCCTGCTGCTGGCCGAGGCCGGGGCCGAGGTCATCAAGTTCGAACGACCCGTTCGTGGCGACGAGATGCGGTCCTACGAGCCCAGGGCGGATGCGGACAGTACCAACTTCGTGCTGCTCAATCGGGGCAAGAAATCCGTCGCCATCGACCTGAAATCGCCGGCCGCGATCGACAGCCTTATGCCGCTGATCCAGGAGACCGACGTCCTGCTCGAGCAATTCCGGCCAGGTGTGATGGACCGGCTGGGGCTTGGCTATGCGGATGTGGCGAAGATCAATCCGCGGCTGGTGTACTGCTCGATCACGGGTTTCGGCCAGGACGGTCCGAGGGCGAACGAGGCTGCGCATGACCTGAATTACGTCGCCGCTGCGGGCATGCTGTCGCTGACCGCCGGCGCTGACGGCAAGCCGGGGCTGCCGCCGGCGCTGATCGCCGATATTGCCGGCGGCGCGTATCCGGCCATGATCAATATCCTGCTGGCCCTGCGCCAGCGCGAGCAGAGCGGCAAAGGCATCCATCTGGACATCGCCATGGCCGACAACCTGTTTGCGTTCCAGTACTGGGGACTCGGCGCCGGTGCCCGGGGCCAGTGGCCCCGCCCCGCCTCGGATCTTGTGACTGGGGGTTCGCCGCGGTATCAGGTCTACCGGACCGCCGATGGCGCTTTCCTCGCCGCGGCACCGATCGAAGAAAAGTTCTGGACCAACTTCACCACGCTGATCGGACTGGACGCCGCGGCACTCGACCGGCTCTCGCCGGCAGAGGCGACCGAGGCCGTCGCCGCCGCGGTGGCAGAGCACACGGCTGACTACTGGATGGACCGCTTCGCGGGACAGGACGTTTGCACCAGCCGTGTGGTCAGCCTGGAGGCGGCGACGGCGGATCCGCATTTCGCTGCACGGCATCTGTTTGACCGGACCGTGAAGACCGCGGCCGGCACCACATTGCCCGCGTTGCCCGTTCCGGTGGACGCGGCATTCCGCAACGTGAGCCCCGAGCAGACCTCGCCCGCCCTTGGCGCCGACAACCATCTTCTCAAACCATAAATATGAAAGCTATCGTTATCCAGGAGTTTAATGAACCCGAGCATCTGTCCATTGGCGAGCTGCCGGATCCGGTGCTTCCTGCAGATGGTGTCCTGATTGAAGTCCGCGCCGCCGCGGTCAACTATCCCGACCTGCTGGTGGTGCGCGGGAAATACCAGATCCTTCCCGAGCGCCCGTTCGCACCGGGCAAGGATGCCGCCGGGGTCGTGCGCGCGGTCGGCAGCGATGTCGGGAAGCTGCGTCCCGGCGATCGCGTGGTTGCGCAGCTCGAATACGGTGCGTACGCGGAACTCGTCAGTGCCAGCGAGAACGTTTGCTTCCGGATCCCGGACAGCATGTCGTTCGAAGATGCCGCGGCGATGGGACTCGTCTACCAGACTGCATACTTCGCTCTTGTCGAACGAGGGGGATACCAGGAAGGTGAAACGGTACTGGTGACCGGCGCTGCCGGTGGCGTCGGCTCTGCGGCGCTGCAGATCGTGAAGGGACTTGGTGGTACCGCGCTCGCCGGCGTCAGCGGTGCCGAACATGCGAAGGCTGTCATGGAGATGGGCGCGGACGCTGTCATCGACCTGGCGGCGCCGAACCTGCGGGATTCCCTGCGCGACCAGGTCCGCGTCGCAACGGGAGGGCACGGTGCGGATGTTCTGCTCGACACGCTTGGCGGCGACGCCTTTGATGCAGCCTTGCGCGCGATGGCATGGTGCGGGCGAGCGGTGGTCATTGGCTTTGCCGCCGGCCGCATCCCGGAGATCAAGGCTAACTACCTGCTGGTCAAGAACATCAGCGTAGGCGGGTTGCAGTGGAGCGACTATCGGGAGCGGCAACCCGGGAAGGTCCAGGCGGTGCAGGAAAAGCTCTTCAGCCTGTATGAGCAAGGGGCGATCCGGCCGCCGATTGCCGGCGTGCTGCCGCTGGGCCGTGCTGGGGAAGCGCTGACCAAACTGGCATCGGGGCAGGTCGCTGGCAAGTACGTTCTCACATTCGATTGATCTCAAGCGGCGTCATGTACCGCGGGCCTTTCAACTTCGCTTGATTGCTCCCTCTCCCGCTTGCGGGAGAGTCCTATGCACGCTCGCCGTGCCGGCTTGCCCCAGGAACCAAGAGGCCTTCGCTCCACAACCGCTGTAGCAAGGCTCCAAAATCAGCCCTAATAAAATCAATGGGTTAGTGGAGGTTCCTGGGTAGGGGAGCAAACCGGCAGCCAGCGATGATTGTCAGCAATCCGAACGCTGCCATTGATTACTGGCAGCACGCACTGCTGACAAACCTGTCGCAGGGCCGCTAATGCCGTTCACTTAAGTACCGTGTTCCCTGCGAACACCTCTCGACGTGGGCGGGAACCCCGTGACTTTAAGTGACGTTTACTTGTTTGATAATCGATGGCTGTCGCTGCTGGTGACATGTTGTCGTGGTTGAACCGCTTGGTTCCGCCCTCCTGGGCGGGTCCCTTTTTGTCCGAGCGACAAAAAGGAACCAAAAAGCGCGTCGCCTGAGCGGCTGGCTATCAAGGAGACGCTTCTGGTGATATGGGCGGCGTTGGTTTCCGTGAGGCGTGGTCGCGGCTCGACCCTGCTACGCCAGGTGAGTCAGTGACAGTGCCTGCGTACACCGACTTTTGAACGATCCCCATGCCGGGAGGTGGCCGCCTGCTTACCACCGTATCGCATCAACGCCTTCGGCTGCGCTTCGCGCGGCGTTCAATGGTGGCAGGCCCACCGACTGCGTTTTACTCCAGCGATTGTTCTTATGCATGTGACCGGCGTCGTCGCTGTGCGAGCGCAGCGACGCACTTCCCGGCACCGGCGCCGGCGCCGCGCCCCAACTGATGAGCCGCGCGCAGCGCAGCCGAAGGCGTTGACGCGATGCCCCTGTTAGAAGGCGGCCTACGCCCGGCATGGGGATCGTTCAAAAGTGGGCCTCCGCAAGGCACCGCCACTCACTCACCTGGCGTAGCAGGCTCGAACGGCTAACCACATAGAAACGGAAATCACCGCCGCCCGAACCACCCACACCGCCTCCTTGATAAAGGCCAGCCGCAGGCGACGCGCTTTTTGGTTCCTTTTTGTCGCTCGGACAAAAAGGGACCCGCCCAGGAGGGCGGAACCAAGCGGTTCAACAGCGTCAACATGTCACCAGCAACGAGAGCCGTCGAGCAGCGACCAGATGCAAACAGTCATCGTTGGAGCCTTAGATGGTTGTCAGCAATCCGAGCGCTGCCGATTACTACTGGCACCGCAGCCGATCGCGCAATCCTAGCCCTGTCTTGGCGCACGACGCATCCACGCCTGCACCTCCCCCATGATCCCGCGGCGGAACGTAAGCACGCACAGGATAAAGATCACCCCGGTCACCAGCGTCACCGACTCGCCCAGCGTCGCGAACCATTCCACCCCCGTCATGCTGGCCAGCCCGGTGCCGATATCCCCAAGCTTGTTCTCCAGCACGACAATGACCAGCGCGCCAATCACCGGCCCAGTCAGCGTACCCATGCCCCCCACCAGCGTCATCAGGATCACCGTCCCCGACATAGTCCAGTGGACATCCGTCAGCGTCTCAAAGCCAAGCACCAACGCCTTCATCGACCCCGCCAGGCCAGCCAGCGCCGCCGACAGAACGAAGGCCAGCAGCTTGAAACGGTTGGCGTCGAAGCCCAACGACACCGCACGCGCCTCGTTCTCCTTGATCGCCTTGAGCAGTTGTCCGAACGGCGAATGAACGATGCGCACGATCAGCGCAAAGGCAGCCACGAAGATCGCGACCACAACGTAGTAGAACGTCATGTCGGAGGACAGCGGCAATACGCCGAAGAGGCTGCCCCGCGGGATGCCCTGCATCCCGTCCTCGCCGCCGGTGGCCGGCGTCTGCAGGCACACGAAGAAAAACATCTGGGCCAGCGCGAGCGTAATCATCGAAAAGTAGATGCCCTGCCGGCGAATGGCGAGCGAGCCCATCAGCAAGCCAACCACAGTCGCGGTCGCGACGCCGGTCAGCAGGCCGACTTCCGCGGAGACGCCCCAGGTCTTCATCGCATAGCCGGTTGCATAGCCGGCACCGCCAAAGAATGCTGCATGCCCGAAAGACAACAGGCCGGTGAAGCCGAGCAGCAGATTGAAGGCCGCGGCAAACAGTGCGAAGCAAAGGATCTTCATCACGAACACCGGGTAGACGCCCGCTTGGGGCGCCAGCACCAGCATTGCCAGCATCAGGACGCCAATGTATCTGGACACGCGCGTCGCGGCGCCCGGTGCGGAACTGGCCGGCACCGCGAGGCGGGAGGTGGAAGAGTATCCGCTCATCATTTTTCCTTACCAAACAGTCCTGCAGGCCGAAACAGCAAGACGATGACCATCACGAGAAACACCACGGTCGAGGAGGCTTCCGGGTAGAACACCCTGGTCAGGCCTTCAACGACACCCAGGCCGAGCCCGGTCAGCACAGCACCAAGGATCGAACCCATCCCGCCGATCACCACCACGGCAAACACCAGGATGATCAGGTTCTGCCCCATCAGCGGGGAAACCTGCGTGACCGGCGCGGCGAGCACGCCGGCGAGGCCGGCCAGCGCCACCCCGAAACCATAGATGGCGGTAATCAGCAGCGGCACGTTGACGCCGAACGCCTCCACGATCTTCGGGTTCTCGGTTCCCGCGCGCAGCACGGAGCCGAGCCTGGTCTTCTCGATCAGGAACCAGGAACCCAGGCACACCGACAGGGAGGCACCGACGACCCAGGCGCGGTAGTTGGGCAGGATCATGAAGCCCAGGTTTGTCCCCCCGGCGAGCGCCTCCGGCGTCGAGTACGGCAGGCCTGAGACCCCGTAGGCCGAACGCAATACACCTTCCACCACCAGCGTCACGCCGAGCGTCAGCAGCAAGCCATAGATATGGTCGAGCTTGTAGATGCGCCGCAGCAGCAGCCGCTCCAGCACCACGCCCAGGATGCCAACGGCAAGCGGGGCCAGCAGCAGCATCGCCCAGTAGGACAGCCCCAGGTAGGTCGTGCCCATCCACGCCAGCACCGCGCCCAGCATGAACAAGGCGCCATGGGCGAAGTTGATGACGTTCAGCAGTCCGAAGATCACGGCGAGGCCGAGGCTGAGCATGGCGTAGAACGCGCCGTTGACCAGGCCGAGCAGGACCTGCGAGAGCAACGCCGGCAGCGGTATTCCGAAGATTTCAATGGGCATCGTCAGCCTCACACTCCAAGTAGTTCGTGCAGCACCGGCATCTTGGCCTGCAGCTCACTGGCGGCAAAGCGCTCGACGATGCTGCCATGCTCCATCACGTAGAAGCGGTCGGCCAGCGGCGCGGCGAAGCGGAAGTTCTGCTCCACCATCACCACCGTGTACCCCTTCTGCTTGAGCATCAGGATCATGCGCGCGAGCGCCTGCACGATCACCGGTGCCAACCCTTCCGAGATTTCGTCGAGCAGCAGCAGGTTGGCACCGGTGCGCAGGATGCGCCCGACCGCCAGCATCTGCTGCTCGCCGCCGGAAAGACGCGTGCCCTGGCTCTGGCGGCGCTCCTTCAGGTTCGGGAACATCTCGTAGATATCGGCCTCGCTCATGCCCTTGCTGGTGTCCGCGCCCTTGAGCACGGGCGGCAGCATCAGGTTCTCTTCGCATGAGAGGCTGGAGAAGATCGCGCGCTCTTCGGGGCAATAGCCAATGCCGTAGTGCGCGATCTTGTGTGTAGGCAGGCCGATGGTTTCATGGCCATTGACCTTGATCGAGCCCTTGCGCGCGCCTGTGAGGCCCATGATCGCGCGCAGCGTGGTGGTGCGCCCGGCGCCGTTGCGGCCCAGCAGCGTGACCACTTCGCCGTGGTTCACGGTCAGGTCCACGCCGTGCAGGATGTGCGATTCGCCGTACCAGGCCTCCAGGCCCTTGATCTCGAGCGCGGGTGTGTTGGATGTTGTCATGTGTGGTTCCCCGGCCGTCTCAGTGCGCGCCCTGCAGTTCCGCGTCGACGGTGCCCATGTAGGCCTCCATCACGCGCGGGTCCTTCGACACTTCGGCGTACGGGCCCTCGGCCAGGATTGCGCCGCGCTGCAGCACGGTGATCTTGTCGGCAATGGACGAGACCACGCTCATGTTGTGCTCCACCATCAGGATGGTGCGGCCCGCAGAAACCTTCTTGATCAGCTGCGTGACGCGGTCCACGTCCTCATGGCCCATGCCTTGGGTGGGCTCGTCCAGCAGCATCAGCTCGGGCTCCATCGCCAGCGTGGTGGCGATCTCCAGCGCGCGCTTGCGGCCGTACGGCAGGTTGACCGTCTGGGTGTGCGCGAACTCGGTCAGGCCGACCTGTTCGAGCAGCTCCATGGCCCGGTCGTTGAGCACATCGAGCGAGCGTTCGCTGCGCCAGAACTGGTACGCCGTGCCGAGCTGGCGCTGCAGGCCGATGCGCACGTTCTCCATCACCGTCAGGTGCGGGAACACCGCCGAGATCTGGAAGGAACGGATCACGCCGCGGCGCGCGATCTGCGCGGGCTTCTCGCCGGTGATGTCGATGCCGTTGAACAGGATGGTGCCGGTGGTCGGCTCCAGGAACTTGGTGAGCAGGTTGAAGCAAGTGGTCTTGCCCGCGCCGTTGGGGCCGATCAGGGCATGGATCGAGCCGCGGCGGACTTGCAGGTTGACATCGCTGACCGCCGTAAAGCCCCTGAAGGCCTTCGACAGCTGCGTTGTCTGCAGGATGAGATCTGACATGGAGAGTGGAAGCGCTCGGGTGAAGGACAAAACAAGGGCCGCCGGTGGCCTTGGCCACCGGGATTCCCTTCAAGCGGGGTCAGGCTCAGACGCGATGCGTCAGCCCTTCAGCGGGCAGGCGCTCTGTGCCAGCGGTTCGAACGCCTTGTCCTTCGGGATCACCTTCCGGATCTTCATCAGGTCCCACTCGCCCTTCGACTCCGCCGGTCCCTTGGCTTCGGCGAGGTACATATCGTGGACCATCTGCCCGTTGGCCTGGATACGGCCGCCCTTGGCAAAGAAGTCGTTGACCGGCGTCTCACGCATCTTCGCCATCACCTTGTCGGCATCCGCGCTGCCGACGGCCTGCACGGCCTTGAGGTAGTGGATGACGGCGGAGTACATGCCGGCCTGGACCATGGTCGGCATCGCCTTGGTCTGGGCGAAGTACTTCTTGCCGAAGGCCCGGGTCTCGTCGTTGTAGTCCCAGTAGAATGCCGTGGTGAACTGGAGCCCCTGCGAGGCTTTCAGCCCCATGCCCTTCAGGTCGCTATCGAAAATCAGCAGGGGCGCAACCACCTGCTTTCCTGTTCCCAGGCCGAACTCCGCGGCCTGGCGCACCGCGTTCTGGGTATCGCGCCCGGCATTGGCCAGCGCGATGACCTGCGCCTTGGACGACTGCGCCTGCAGCAGGAACGAAGCAAAGTCCGATGCCGCGAGCGGGTGCCGGACCTTCCCGCTCACCTTCCCGCCGGCTTGCTCGACCACGGCCACGGCGTTGGCTTCCAGCGAATGGCCGAAGGCGTAGTCAGCGGTCACGAAGAACCAGTCCTTCTTGCCTTCCTCGACGATCGCCCGCGCCGTGCCGTTGGCCAGCGCATAGGTGTTGTAGACGTAGTGCACACCGTAAGGCGAGCACTGCTTGCCCGTGAGTTCGGTCGTGGCGGAACCCGCGAAGATGGTGATCTTCTTCTTGCTGGCGCCCAGCTTTTGCAGCGCCAGCGCCGACGCCGAGTCGGTGGATTCGATGATCATCTCGACGTTATTGCGGTCATACCACTCCCGCGCCCGGGTCGCGGACACATCGACCTTGTTCTGGTAGTCCGCGCTCAGGACTTCGATGGGCCTGCCGAGAACCTTGCCGCCGAAATCCTGGACCGCCATCTTGACCGCGGCGACCCCGCCCGGCCCGCCAATGCCTGAGTACACGCCCGTCATATCCACGAGGGCGCCGATCCGGAAGGGCTCCTCCGCCACCGCCGGATGGCAGAGCGTTGCCAGGCAAGCCAGCGCGCATGTGCGCAGCACCGTAGTCTTCATTGAATGTCTCCAGTCGTACGTTATCGTCGTGGGCTGCCGCTGCGGACAGGGCAGCCTTCTTCTTTCTCTGCAACAACGATGCCAGCCCCGGAACGCCTGAAAACCGGCAGAAATCGGCGATTTTTTTGTCTTCGCTGGCTTGGCAAGGACATTCGTGACCACGCACATGTCCTCGGAAACTACAGTCCTGGTGTTCTCGGAGGCCGTGACAGCGGCTCAGGACTCAACGACAAAGCGCCGGTGTCGGGCGCCGCCAGCGCGGGCACACCGATGGCGTACCGCCCAGACCACGGCGCGCATTGCCTTGCCACCACGGCGCTGGACCGTGCACGTGCAACGCTCGAACGCCACGTCATCCGGAAAATACCGAAGCTCCGCGGCACTGCCGAGGATCACCGCGATGTCGAGTGGGGACTCCTGCTGGATAGCCAGCGCCAGCAGGCGGCTAAGCCGCCGCGTTACCGCATTGCCATCGTCGGGCCTTTGCTGCCTGGCTTCAGACTGGATGGCACGCACCGCGGCCCGGATGTGGTGGAGCATCTCGGCAACACCCATCTCGGACTGCGTTGACTGTATCGATTGCCGTGCGCCTGCCACCGTCCACTCCTTGTATTGCAGCGCCTCGCCTGTGGGGTGTCAGAACAGTTCGGGCGCGATGGCCAGCACACTGTCCGCCCCATGCAGGATGCGATGCCGGTGTGCGCCGGCCTGCGCCAGTACGTGCTCGGCGAAGAAGCGCGCGGTGGCCACCTTCGCCTCCATGAATGCCTTGTCTTCGCCACGCGCCAGGTAATCGTCGGCAACAAGCAACGCACGTGCCAAGAGCCATCCTGCCACCAGTTCGCCCGCCAGCGTCAGGTAGGGGACGCTTCCGGCATAGACCGCATTGGGGGCTTGCGTGCCCTCGCGCACGACATACTCGACGACATCGAGGAAGGCCTGTCGCGAATGCGCCAGGCCGGCCCTGACCGAGGCGGCGGCCGCGCCATCCCGTTGCGCGAGTTGCGCCTCGGTCTGCTCGATCTGCGCGGCGATCGCCCGCGCCGTCGCACCGCCATCGCGGATCGTCTTGCGGCCCACCAGGTCGTTGGCCTGGATGGCAGTGGTGCCTTCATAAATCGGCAGGATCCGCGCGTCGCGGTAGTACTGCGCGGCGCCGGTTTCTTCAATGAAGCCCATGCCGCCATGGACCTGGATATTCAGCGACGTGACCTGCACGCCCATTTCGGTACAGTAGCCCTTGATCAGCGGCAGCAGGAACTCGTAGAACGCATGCTGGGCCTGCCTGACGCCGGCGTCAGGGTGGCGGCAAGCCTGGTCGTCGGCGGCAGCCGCGACCTGCAGCATCGCCCGGCAGCCCTCGATGCGCGCCCGCATTTCCATCAGCATCCGGCGGACGTCCGGATGACGAATGATGGCGACACTGCCCGCGGCCGATCCATCCACCGGACGGCCCTGCACGCGCTCGCTCGCATACGCCACGGCCTGCTGGTAGGCGCGTTCGGCAATGGCGACGCCCTGCACGCCGACGGCAAAGCGCGCCGAGTTCATCATCTGGAACATGTACTCCAGGCCGCGGTTCTCCTCGCCAATCAGGTAGCCGGCTGCGCCGCCGTGATCCCCGTACTGCATCACCGCCGTCGGACTCGCCTTGATGCCCAGCTTGTGTTCGAGACTGGCGGCACGCACGTCGTTGCGTTCGCCCAGGCTCCCGTCTGCCTGGACCAGGACCTTCGGCACCATGAACATGCTGATGCCCTTGATGCCCTCGGGCGCGCCTGCGACCCGGGCGAGCATCAGGTGCACGATGTTCTCGGTCAGATCGTGGTCGCCGTAGGTGATGAATATCTTGGTGCCGAACAGCTTGTAGGTTCCGTCCTGCTGGCGCTCGGCGCGCGTGCGCACCAGCGACAGGTCACTGCCCGCCTGTGGTTCTGTCAGGTTCATGGTCCCGGTCCACTGGCCCGAAACCAGCTTGTGCAGGTAGGTCTGGCGCATGGCCTCCGAGCCAACTGCGGCCAGCGCGGCGATGGCGCCATCGCTGAGCAATGCGCACAGGGCGAAGCTCAGGTTGGCGGAGTTGACCATCTCCGAGCACGCCGCGCCGATCACCTTGGGCAAGCCCTGGCCGCCGTATTCCGGAGGATGCTGGACGCCCAGCCATCCGGCTTCCGCGTACTGGCGGAACGCCTGTCGCATACCGGGGCTCGTCTTCACTACCCCATCAACCAGGGTCGCCGGCTCGCGGTCGCCGCTGGCGTTGAGCGGCGCGATCACCTCCTCGTTGAAGCGGGCGCACTCTTCCAGCACAGCGGCTGCCGTTTCGATGCCGGCGTCCTCGAAGCCATCCAGCCGGGCAAGCTCGTCCAGGCCAGCCAGGTGCTCGATGTTGAAGAGGAGGTCCTTGAGCGGCGCTACGTATGTCATTGGTGTCTCGGATATCTTGGGACGCACGTGGCCGACGCAGTGCCGGCGGCAGAGAAGTCCTGGATTTGGGTAAAGAAAGGCGCGGGGCGCCATCGCCCCGCCTCAAGAGAGATTTCAGCGGCCCGTGAAGCGCGGAGCCCGCTTTTCCAGGAAGGCGTTGATGCCCTCGCCGGCGTCGCCTGTCTGCGTGGCCTGGACAAAGAGTTCGGCTTCCGCTCGCAGGCCGGCTTCAAGATCCAGCGTTGCCGCGCGCCTGACCGCCTCGCGGGCGAGGTGGACCGCAGCCGGCCGCCCTTCCGACAGCGAAGCGAGGAATGCGAACCCGATGCGCACGGCATCGCCCTCTTCGACCAGCTTGTCGACCAGCCCGATTTCCAGCGCCTCTTCGGCGGCAACCAGGCGCCCCGACAAGATCAGCTCCATCGCCTTGTCGGTTCCGACCAGGCGCGGCAGGCGCTGGGTCCCGCCATAGCCGGGTATCAGGCCGAGCTTGATCTCCGGCAAACCCAGTTTGGCGCCGGCGACCGCCACCCGGTGGCTGCAGGACATGGCAAGCTCCAGGCCGCCGCCCAGTGCCGCGCCGCGGATCACCGCAACGGTCGGCACCGGCAATGCCGCCAGTTTGGAGAACGTGCCCTGTCCAAGCGCAGCGCCATCAAGATGCTGCGACGCGGTCCTGCCGCACAGCTCACCGATGTCGGCGCCGGCACAGAACGCCCGGTCGCCACCGCCGACCACCAGTACCGCCCGGACGTCGGAATCGGCGATGGCATCAATGCACTTCGACAGCGTCTGGATCATGTCGGAGTTCAGTGCATTGAGCGCCGCCGGCCGGTCAAGCGTCAGCACCGCCACGTCGTCGGCATAGTGCAGGCCGATCGTCATGACTTGTTCTCCCCGCTATCCTCCCCGATCTGGCCGGCAACCTTCCCTTGGTAGACGTCACGGAAGCGCGGCTTGCGCTTCTCCAGGAAGGCATGCACGCCCTCCTGCGACTCGGCGGTGCCGTAGTACAGCGCCAGTGCCTGCATGCCCAGCCCGCCGATACCGCGGATCGAGTCCGTATCGGCATTGAAGGAGCGCTTGGCGATCGCCAGCGCGGTCGGGCTCATGGCGAGGATCTCCTGGCACCACTTGTCCACCTCGGCGTCGAGCTGGTCGGCCGGTACCACGGCATTGACCAGGCCCATGGCCAGCGCCTCGGCGGCGGTGTAGCGCCGGCACAGGAACCAGATCTCGCGGGCACGCTTCTCGCCGACGACGCGAGCCAGCAACGCCGTACCGAAGCCGGGATCGACCGAGCCAACCTTGGGACCGACCTGGCCGAACTGCGCGGTGTCCGACGCGATGGCCAGGTCGCAGCAGGTCACCAGCACATTGCCGCCGCCGATGGCATAGCCATTGACGCGCGCGATCACCGGCTTCGGGCATTCGCGAATAATGCCCTGCAGCTCCTCGACCGGCAGGCCGATCACACCGCGGCCGTCGTAGCCACCGTCGTGCGCGGACTGGTCGCCGCCAGTGCAAAATGCCTTCTCGCCCGTACCGGTCAGCACGACCACGTCGACCGACTTGTCCCACGACGCCGCATTCAGCGCGTGGATCAGCTCGTCGCAGGTGCGGCCGCGGAAAGCGTTGTACTTCTGCGGACGGTTGATGGTGATGCGCGCCACACCTTCGCGCACTTCATAGAGGATGTCGGTATATTCGTTCATGGTTCTCAACCGTGCATGGTCAGGCCGCCAGAGACACTGATAACCTGGCCGGTAATGAAGTTGGCGTCGTCACTGGCGAGGAATGCCACGATGCCGGGAATGTCGTCGGGCTGGCCCAGGCGCTTGAGCGGGATCGCGCGCTTCAGCCCTTCATAGATCTTCTGGCCGAACTCGCCCTCGCCCAGGAAGGACTGCAGCAGCGCCGTGTCGGTCGGGCCGGGGCACACCACGTTGACGTTGATGTTGTTGCGCGCGCATTCGCGGGCAATGGTCTTGCTGAAAGCAATGACACCGCCCTTGCACGCCGAATACACCGATTCGCCCGACGAGCCGACCCGGCCCGCGTCCGAGGAGACGTTGACGATCTTCCCCTGCTTGCGCTCGACCATCCACGGCAGCACGGCGTGGTGCAGGTTCAGCGGCCCCAGCAGGTTGATGCCGATCACTTTCTGCCAGAATTCCGGGGTGGTCTCCAGGAACTGCATGGCGACGTCCCAGCCCGCGTTGTTGACCAGCGCATCGATGCCGCCGTGCTTCTCCGCGACCTTGCCGATCGCCTCGGTCACGGCCGCGTGATCGGTAATATCGAGCTGTAGCTGCGTGAGCTGCTTGCTGTGTTCCTTCAGCTCGGCGCTCAGATTCTCCAGCGCGCCCGCATTGACATCGACCGCGACCACATGCGCGCCTTCGTCGCAGAAGCGCTTGCACAATGCCTTGCCGATGCCACCGGCAGCGCCGGTGATCACGACGACCTTTTCGTTCAAACCTCGCATACTGTTACCTCCTGCTTCCATTTCTACTGAATTCGATTCGACAAGATTTCCGCGGCCATCTTGCGCAGCGCAAACTTCTGGAGCTTGCCCGTTGCCGTACGCGGCAAGGGTTCGAATACGACGTGACGGGGCGTCTTGAATCCGGGCAGCCGCTGGCGGCAGTACTGGATGACGTCCTCCGCGTTGAGCGTGCCGGCGTATTCGGGCTTGAGTTCCAGCATCGCGCACGGCACCTCGCCCCACTTCGCATCGGGGACGGCCACGACCGCCGCGTTCTGCACTGCCGGATGGGTATAGAGCACCTCCTCGACCTCAAGCGAGGAAATGTTCTCGCCGCCGGAAATAATGATGTCCTTGGCGCGATCCTTGATTTCGATATAGCCGTCGCTGTGGACGATAGCCAGGTCACCGGTGTGGTACCAGCCGTCGGCGAACGCTTCCTCGGTGGCCTCGGGATTCTTCAGGTACCCCTTCATGGCCAGGTTGCCGCGGAACATCACTTCGCCAATGGCCTTGCCGTCGCGCGGGATCGGGTTGAAGGCGGCATCGACCACCACCATCTCTTCCATCACCACGCTGCGTACACCCTGGCGCGACAGGTGCGAGAAGTAGCCGTCCTCGCCTTCGCCTTCCCATTCCCGCTGCGGCTGGCACAGGGTGTTGACGCCGTGCATTTCCGTCATGCCGTACACGTGCAGCAACGCAAAGCCGAGGGCCGAGATCCTGCGCAGCACCGCCGTCGGCGGCGAGGCCCCGGCACAGACGATGCGGATCGGCCGCGACGGCTTCGACCAGTCCTCAGGCTTGCCGTCGATCAGGAAATCGAGCACGGTCGGCGCGCAGCACAGATGCGTCACGCCATGCGTGGCGATGGCGTCGTAGATATCCTTTGCCACCACCTTGCGCAGGCAGATGTGGGTGCCGCCCATGGCTGCCATGGCCCAGGCAAAGCACCATCCGTTGCAGTGGAACAGCGGCAGCGTCCACAGGTAGACCGGGTCGGCGCCGGCCAGTCCGGCATTGATGGATTGGCCCAGGGCGTTCAGGTAGGCACCGCGATGGTGGTAGACCACGCCCTTCGGGCTGCCGGTAGTACCGGAGGTGTAGTTCAGCGCAATGGCATCCCATTCGTCTTCCGGATATCGCAACTCCACGTCCGCTGCCGACGCAAGGAAAGCCTCGTAGTCGACGGCGCCGACCGTATCCTCCGCGCCGGAGGCCGGGTCGCGGATGTCGATCACCTGGATCGGCATGCCGGTCTGCGCCACCGCCTCGCGCACAGTCGCCGCGAATTGCGTATCGGCCAGCAGGATGCGCGTTTCCGAATGCTGCAGGATGAACGCGATGGCGGGCGCGTCAAGGCGGATATTGATGCTGTTCAGCACGGCGCCCGAAAGCGGCACGCCAAAATGGGCCTCCAGCATCTCGGGAACGTTGGGGGCAATGATGGAGACCGTATCGCCCCGCTCCACGCCGACGGTGATCAGCGCCCGGGCCAGCTGGTAGCACCGGTCCGCGTACTGGCGCCATGAATAGCGCCGGTCCTGGTAAATGACCGCATCCCGGTCGGGGAAGACATCCGCCGCGCGGCGCAGGAAATGCAGCGGTGTCAGGGGTACGAAGTTCGCCTGGCGTTTGTGCAGGCCTTGATCGTATTTCGTCAGCATTAGTGTCTCCGGCTGCTGTTTTTACTTAAACTGCGACGGCAAGTCGGGTGGCCTGGTCGATGGCCCGCAGGGCATCCAACTCGCTGGCGACATCGGCGCCACCGATCAGCCTTGGCGCTGTGCCCCGGGCCTTGAGCTGGTCGTAGAGATCGCGATTGGAGTTCTGGCCCGCGCACAGCACCACGTGGTCCACCGGAAGCACATGCGCCTTGCCATCGACCGTGTAGTGCAGCCCTTCATCGTTGATGGCGTCGTACGTGGCACCCGCGGTCATCGCGATATTGGCCTTGCGCAGCTTTGCCTTGAGAATCCAGCCCGTCGACTTGCCGAGGCGCTTGCCAAGCGGTTCCGCCTTGCGCTGGAACATGTGGACGCTGCGCCGCGGTGCGGGATGGTCCGCCGCGGGCGCGAGTCCGCCGGAGTTCGAATTCGATGCGTCCACGCCCCAGGCGCGGAAAAATGCTTGCGCATCGAGCGACTCCTCGGCATCTCCCAGCAGGAACTCGGCGACATCGAAGCCGATGCCCCCTGCCCCGATGATCGCGACCCGCTGGCCGACCTCGACCTTGCCGGAAAGGACATCGATATAGGACACGGCCTTCGGATGGTCGACACCGGCGAAGTCCGGCACGCGCGGCCTCACGCCGGTCGCCAGCACGATCTCGTCGAACGCGCCCCCGATCAGCTCGTCAGCAGTGGCCGGCTTTCCCAGGCGCAGCGTGACGCCAAGCTTTTCCAGACGGACCCGGAAGTACCGCAACATTTCGTGGAATTCCGCCTTGCCCGGCACCGACTTGGCCAGGTTTAGCTGGCCACCCAGTTGCTGGTCCGTTTCGAACAGCGTGACCTCATGCCCACGCTCCGTGGCGTTGATGGCAAAGGCCATTCCGGCGGGGCCGCCGCCGACGACGGCGATCCGCTTGCGCTTCAGCGCCAGCCCGATCGGGAACTCGATCTCGCGCCCGGCGCGCGGATTCACCAGGCAGGTTGCGGTGCGCTCGGTGAAGATGCGGTCAAGGCAGGCCTGGTTGCAGGCAATGCAGGTATTGATTTCATCGGTGATGCCCAGGCGCGCCTTTTTGGCAAAGTCCGGATCCGCCAGCAGCGGGCGTGCCATGGAGACGAGGTCCGCCACCCCGGAAGCAATCAGTTCTTCGGCCACTTCCGGCGTGTTGATGCGATTCGATGCCATCACCGGAATGCCGACCGATTGCTTGACATTGCGGATGGCGTCGCGCCATGCCGCGCGCGGCACGGTGGCGCCGATCGTCGGCACCGCGGACTCATGCCAGCCGACCCCGGTATTGATCATGTCCGCGCCCGCCGCTTCAACTTGCCTGGCGAACGAAGCGATCTCCGCGCCGGTCATGCCGCCTTCGACCAGATCAATCGAAGAAATCCGATAGATCAGCATCGGCTTGCGTCCGAGGCGTTCCCGCACAGCCCGCACCACCTCGAGCGGGAAGCGGATGCGCCCCTCGAAGCTGCCGCCGAAATCGTCGCTGCGCTGGTTGGTCAGGGCCGCGGTGAATTCATTGATCAGGTAGCCCTCCGAACCCATGATCTCCACGCCGTCGTAACCCGCCTCGACAGCAAGGGCCGCGGTGTTGACGAAGTCGGCGATGGTGCGCCACACCTCTTCGGTGCTCAGCGCATGGGGCGGATAGGTGTTGATGCGCGCCTTGCCCGGCGACGGGGCGACACAAGTCGGCACCTTTGCATAGCGGCCGGCGTGAAGGATCTGCAGGATGATCTTGCCGCCGGCCTGATGCACTGCCTGCGTCACCGCCCGGTGCTCATCGAGCTGATCCGCGCTGTTGAACATCGGACCGCCTTCTTCCATCACGCCTTCCGGGTTCGGGGAGAAGCCGCCGCTCAGGATCAGGCCGATTTCGCCCGCAGCCCTGGCCGCGTAGAACGCTGCAAGTCGTTCATCGGGGCGATCCAGCGTCTCAAGTCGCGTATGCATCGCCCCCATGACCATGCGGTTGGCCAGCACCGTCGAGCCGACGGTCAGCGGGGTAAGGATCTTGTCGAACGTCTGCATGGGGTGTCTCTTTGTGTTTTGAGAGGGTTGAACACATACTAGGCACGCCCGGGATATACGTCAAGATCTTGATGTATTTTTTGGATCGAGTTTGGGTAAATCCTGATCTATATTGGGATATAAGGCGCCACAACGACGCATCTCATATCACTTACATGTCATACTTTGTGAATCATTGTTGCGTAACAAGCACGTGCAGGCGGTCTACCGCCCCGCCTTGACCTGGCAGGCCGGCGCCCGGACGTAACGCCCGCCGAGACCGAAGCGCACTGGCCCAGTCCCGGCGTGACCCCCGGGCCGGCACCAAAATAGGTGCGGGCCTCGCGGCGCCTTAAAATAGACGGCGTTACGGCGCTGTGCATGACCGACGCCGGCCTCGAGCCAATCCATGACAAACTTCGATCCCTCGTACGACCAGTCCGTCTCGTCGGTCCATAACCGGCTGTTCTTCCGCTTGTTCCAGGCGGGCAATACGCTGGACAGGCAGACGATCAAGACGCTTGGCATCACCACGGTCCAGTGGTCCGTGCTCGGCGCGCTGTCGCGCTCGCAAGTGGCGGACGGCATGTCGTTCTCAGATCTTGCGGAGTACCTGGTCGTGAGCCGGCAGAGCCTGGACGGCGTGCTGAAAAGGCTGGAACGTGACGATCACGTTATCCGCGTGGCGGACACGGTGGACAGGCGCGCCAAGAAGGTCGTGCTGACGCCCAAGGGGCGGGAATTCTGGAACAGCCTGCAGCCGAAGATCTATGAGTTCTATCGCCAGGCGCTGACGAGTTTCCGCTTCGACGACAAGGTGTCACTGGTTCACTTCCTGAACCAACTCAATGCAGGGATGACGAGCGTCAGCCTTGACGAAGAGAGCTCCGGAGACAAACTGGACCAGCCGGTTACCTCGGGGCAAGACTGAGCACTCCGGACTGCTCCGCGCGGGCGAATGCTTTTCGGCCGTGCGGATGACATCCGGACGGCCGAAAAAAAGACGGGATAAATAAGCTAGCTCAGCGGCCCGTGAATCTGGCCGGGCGCTTCTCGGTAAAGGCGCTTACGCCTTCCTGGTAATCCTCACTCCAGCCCATTTCGCGAATGAAGGTGGCCTCCATCGAGAGCTGCTGCTCCAGGGTGTGGCCGCGGGCAGCGTGCATCAGCTGGCGCGTGCGCACCAGTGCCTTGGTGGGCATGGCGGCCACCTGGGCAGCAAGGCGACCCACCTCCGCGCTGAACTGCGCGTCGTCGAATACCTGCCAGATCAACCCCCACTCCGCTGCTTTTTCAGCGGGGAGCTTGTCAGCCAGGCAAGCGAGACCGAGCGCCCGCTGCATTCCCACCTTGTGCACCAGGAACCACGTGCTGCCGGTATCCGGCGTCAGCCCGATCCGGGAAAACGCCTGCAGGAAATAGGCCGATTTCGCCGCCACGACCAGGTCGCATGCCAGTGCCAGCGATGCGCCGCCGCCGGCCGCGAGGCCGTTCACCGCGGCAATGGTCGGGACCTGCAGGTTCTGCAAGCGCAAGACCGTCGGCTTGAAATGCCGCTCCACCAGCGCGCCGATGTCAGGCAGCTTGCCGTCAACCACCTGCATGGCCGGATCAGCCAGGTCCTGGCCTGCGCAGAAGGCGCGCCCGGTTCCGGTCAGGACCAGGACCCGCACTTCAGGACTTCCCTCCACGACGGCCAGCGCCTGGCCAAGCTCGACCATGGTTGCTTCATTGAGGCTGTTGAGCTTGTCCGGCCGGTTCAGCGCGATCGTCGCCACGCCTTCGTTGAGGGTCAACTGGATGTTGGTGAAGTTCATGATGGGTTCCTGTGGGAATGCCTCGTCGATATGCCGCTCGCGCCGCGCTTGTCGATGCCAGGCGGGCGTGATCTTCGCAACCAGGCCAATCCTAGTAGACCCCATATTTTATGTCAATATCATTACGTATATTGAAGCTGGCCTCGCAAGTGCGGCGCGCTTGTTAGAGATCATGTCGGCAGCACCCGACATCATATTGTCGTACTGCACTACGATGCCGGATAATGGCCCGCCCCGAACCGCCAATCGAGCACGATGAGCAAACTGACCCGGGATCAACTTGTCGATGGCAGTTAGCGCCGGCCCAGCTGGCCCAGGAAAAGGTGCCAACAGGCACCAGCGCAGAAGTCAGTGTGCTGCCGTCGCCCTCGGCTTCAGCCGGCGCAGCGACAGCACCGCAATCGCCGCCACGGCCGCGGGCACGGCCATCCAGGCAACCATCGCCAGGTAGCCCCATCCTTGCGACAGGAAGAAGCCCCCAATCAACGGACCGACGACTGTCCCGACGCGCCCGATACCGAGCGCCCAACCCACGGCAGTCACGCGGATCCGCGTCGGATAGAGTTCCGTGACCACGCCATTCATCAGGAGTTGGGAACCAACCAGTCCGGCGCCCGTCAGGAACGTCGCAACCATCAGCAATTGCGTACTGTCGCCTCTCGCCACAACCACGATCCCGCCCACGGCCGCGGCATACGAGAGCGCGATCAGCGACAAGGCGTGGAAGCGCCGGGTGGAAACACTCAGCAGCGCACCGCCGAACACGCCACCAAGATTCAGCAGTGCAGTGGTGACGATAGCAAGGGACACGCTCATGCCCTTCTGTTTCAGCAGCGTTGGCATCCACGCCGTCATGGTGAACACGACCAGCAGCGTGCAGAAGTACGCCAGCCACACCAGCAAGGTGGTCCGACGGAACTCCGCGCCGAACAACTCAACAACACTGCGCGCAGTTTCGGCTGGCGCATGCGCGTGGGCCGCGTGATTGACCGACGCCGTGCCAAAACTCGGAGACTCAGGCAGACGAAGCAGCAACCCCAGCCCCACCAGCAGTGGCAAACCGCCCCCAAGGAAGAACACGACCTGCCAGCCAAATTTTCCGATCAGCGCAGCACTGGCGAATCCGCCCGCGACAGCGCCAAGGGGGTAGCCCGAGAACATGATGGTGACCATCCGCGCCCGGTACCCCGGCGACGACACTTCCGAAGTCAGCGCGATCAGGTTCGGCATGGCGCCGCCCAGCCCGATACCCGTCAGGAAACGCAGCACAAGCAGTTGCGGAACGGAGCTGGCATACGCCGTCGCCAGGGCGAATCCGCCAAAAATCAGCGTCGAAGCGATGATCACAGGCCTGCGCCCGACCTTGTCCGCATACGGACCGACGAACAGCGTGCCAACGGTCAGGCCGAGCAAGCCCGCGGCGAACACCATGCCGAAGGACGATGCCGGCACGCGCCATGCCTCGGCCAGCACGGGGGCAACGTAGGCGATGGCCTGGGTATCGAATCCGTCCAGCAGCGCCACCAGCGCGCACCAGGCGGCGACTTCTGCGGGAGCCACGCGCGGAGCCACCTTCGCCTCCGTCAATGAGGTACTTGTACGATCCATGGTTATATCCGATCGAAAGGGGTGGTGTCGCCGTCAGGCGGATTGCAGGCAGGCATAGTTGCCGGCGTGGAAAGCGAGGGGGCTGGCATCGGAATAGGTGTAGCGACGCACCAGGCCGTAGAACACTACGTGGTCGCCGACTACCTGGTGGGAGACGCGCTCACACTCAAACGTGGCGAGCGCGCCCTTGAGCGTCGGCAGGCCGCCAATTCCGGTTCCGAATGCCTCTGCCACCTCCTCGAACTTGTCCAGCTGCGGCCGGCAGAAGTGCCTGGAAATATCGATCTGCTCCGCATGCAGCACGTTGATGCAGAAGTGCTCCGCGGCAATAAACGTGGCGAGACTGCCCGCCCCGCGACGCAGGCTCCACAACACGATGGGCGGCTGCAGCGAGACCGAGCTGAATGAACTTGCGGTCAGGCCCTCCCGCTTGCCATCCACCCCTTGTGTCGTGACCAGGCATACGCCGGTCGCGAATCGCCCGAGCGCGTTGCGCAAGTCCCGCGGATCGAAATCCGGCACCTCAAGCTTGCGGGCGGACAGATCGCCCGGCGAGGCCACCCATGCCTTTTCCCAACTCATGACAGTCTCCTCCAGTAGTTGCATCCGACGCGTCCACAGCGCGCAGGACTGCATGCATGCGCATGCTAAGATTCACTTCGCACCGACAACGCGATGCTGCTGCCGCAGCCATCGACGCCAGCATGAAGCCGACCAAAAAATCCACCCGGCCCGCTGCCGGAAAAACCAGCGCCTCCACGCGAAGCGCGCCGGCCGCTCCCGTCGTCCCGGAGGGCTTCGACCTCGAGCAATCGGTGCCCTACCTGCTGAACCGCGCCGGCGTCGGCATCGGCGTCGCGTTCACCAAGTACTTGCGCCAGTTCGACATCACCTTGCCCGGCTACCGGGTGCTGGCATCGCTGTCGCACAAGGACCAGCAGGCCATCGTCGAGCTCGCCGAGCACACCAGCATCGATGTCTCCACGCTGTCGCGACTGATCACCTCCCTCGAAGACAAGGGACTTGTGGCCCGCCGGCGCGATGACGCCGATGCCCGCTCCGTCAAGATCCATCTCCTTCCCCCGGGCGCTCAGCTCGCCTCGCAGACCATTCCCCTCGGCGTGCTGTTCGAGCGGGTGGTAACGGCCGGATTCAGCGCCGACGAGGTCAAAGTGCTCAAGCAGATGCTTGTGCGCATGTACGCCAATCTGTCGCCTCTCAGCGAGTAGCATTTATTTGCATATGCAAGTTGTTTGGCAGTATAGATACTCGCTTCCGCAACGAGTAAGGAATTCTCATCGGGGTTTTCCCAGGGGCGCTGACGCGCCTTGTTTTCGTATGCGACGCGCGGTGCGCCTGATGCGCCATCGCAGCAGATCACATCGATCCTGACCGGGGTAATCCCCTACGTTTTTTTATTTGCGTTTGCAAATATCAGGACGTAAATTCCGGTCAGGCATCGACGCCGTGTTCTGAAGAGAGTCAGCGATGAACCATTCCTCCACACCCATCCCGACAGCGGGCGCGGACCCTGTGCGCGCCCCCGGCAGGCACTCGCCAGTTGCGGGCGCGCCTGTACTATCGACACTGGTGGCGCGCGCCAGGGAGATTTCACAGGGCTTCCTGAAGCCACATGCGCAGCAGACAGAAGAGTCCCGCCGCGTGTCCGAAGAGGCGACTGCGCTGTTTCGCGACGCGGGCTTCTTCCGGCTGATGCAACCGGCGCAGTTCGGCGGCTATGAGTTCGGCTTCTCTGCCTTTGTCGACATCATCAGCGAGCTCGGCCGGGGTTGTCCGTCGTCGGCATGGGGATGCTCACTGGGCAGTGTTCACCAGTGGCTCATCGGGACTTTCCCCGCCCAGGCCCAGCGCGATGTGTGGGAGCAGAATCCCGACGCCATCGTCTGCGGCTCGTACGCCCCCACCATCAAGGCCGAAGCCGTAGAGGGCGGCTACGTTGTCTCCGGCCGGTGGCATTGGGCGTCCAATATTGACAACTCCCAATGGGCGATGATCGGCGTGCAGTTTGCGCCGGACGACGAGACCCCGACGCCGCACGCAGGCTTCCTCCTCGTTCCGAGCGAGCAATGGTCCGTGCATGACGACTGGTTCAACGCCGGCCAGGCGGGAACCGGCTCCAAAGCCATCGACATCAAGACGCCGACGTTCGTGCCCGCGTATCGCAAGCTCACCTTTGCGCAGGCGTCGTCCAACCTTCCGCCCGGTGCGGCGCTGAACACCAACCCGATCTATCGCATCCCCTTTCTTTCGGCCTTGCCGGTGTGCCTGGTCTCGCCCATTCTCGGCGCGGCACAGGGGGCGCTCGACGAGTTCCTGGCGATGGCGGGCTCGCGTGTCACGCGGGGCGCCGTTGCCGGCGGCGGCAGCCGGCTGGCCGAGTTCTTCCCGGTGCAGTCCAGGGTTGCGGAAGCTTCCGCGATGGTCGATGCCGCGCGCCTGCTGATCTACCGCGACATCGCCGAGGTCGAGACGCACGCCATGGCGGGCAAGGCGATCGATGTCGATACCCGGATCCGCAACCGCCTGGACCATGCCTTTGCGGCGCGGCTTTCCCGCGACGCCATCAATGCAATCTTCGACAACATCGGCGGCAACGGCCTGGCGCTGTCACAACCTGTCCAGCGCCTGTGGCGCGACGGCAATGCCATCGCCAAGCACATCAGCCTGAACTGGGATGCGGTGTCGTCCATGGCCGGACAGCATTTGCTTGGGCTGGAACCGAAGGGACAGTACTGAGCGCGGCCTATCCGCCCATACGCGCGCTTCACACAGATAGAAAACAAGGACCATCATGCAAGGAAAAATCGGACTGGAAGAGCATTTCGCGATTCCCGAGACGCTGAACGACTCCGCGGGCTTTGTACCCGGGGACTACTGGAAAGAGCTGAGCCGCCGGCTGCTCGATATCCAGGACGACCGGCTTCGGCAAATGGACGAGAACGGCATGGAGATGATGCTGCTCTCCCTGAACGCGCCCGCGGTGCAGGCGATCCCCGATCGCAAGCAGGCCTGCGAACTTGCGGTTCGCGCCAACGACTTCCTGGCGGAGCAGGTCTCGCGGCGCCCGGACCGCTTCCAGGCGCTGGCCGCGTTGCCGCTGCAGGACCCGGATTTCGCCACGGCCGAGCTGATCCGCTGCGTCAGTGAGCTCGGCATGCGCGGCGCGCTGGTCAATGGCTTTTCCCAGATCGATACGCCGGACAATGTCGTGTACTACGATGCGCCGCAATACGCATCGTTCTGGGCGGCGGTCGAGAAACTCGATGTGCCGTTCTACCTGCACCCGCGCAATCCCATCGCTTCATGGGCGCAGATCTATGATGGCCACCCCTGGCTGCTGGGCCCGACGTGGGCGTTCGGACAGGAGACGGCGGTCCATGCACTGCGGCTGATGGCCTCGGGGCTGTTCGATCGTCATCCCGCGCTCCAGATCGTGCTGGGTCACCTCGGCGAAGGGCTGCCCTACAGCCTGTGGCGGATCGATAACCGCAATGCCTGGGTCAAGGCCCCCAAGACCTATCCCGCCAAAAAGACGTTCCGGCACTACTTCCAGCAGAACTTCCACCTGACCACGTCCGGCAACTTCCATAACCAGACGCTGATCGACGCTATGCTGGAAATCGGCGCGGACCGGATCCTGTTCTCGACGGACTGGCCGTTCGAGAACGTCGATCATGCGGCCAGATGGTTCGACAGCGCCAGCATCAGCGAAGCCGACCGCGAGAAGATCGGCCGCACCAATGCGATCAAGCTGTTCAAGCTGTAGTCACCTGGCGTCCGCCCCGGCGGATGCCAGCCCGACACCCACCCAGGCCATGCACGGAAGATGAGAGACATCGACGAATTCAGCATCACGCAAGCGGTGATCGAGGCCAACCGCACTGGCAACGCGAGGTTGGTGACCATCATGGAAAGCCTGGTGCGCCATCTCCACGAGGTTGCGCGCGAAGTCAGGCTGACCGAAGAGGAATGGTTCCAGGGCATCCGGTTCCTGACGGAAGCCGGGCAGATGTGCGACGACAAGCGGCAGGAGTTCATCCTGTTGTCCGATACCCTCGGACTGTCCACGCTGGTCACGGCCCTGAACAACCGCAAACCGCAAGGGTGCACGGAGGCCACCGTATTCGGCCCGTTCTATGTCGAGGACTCGCCCCTGGTCGACAACGGTGGCGATATTGCAAACGGCGCGCACGGAACCCTGTGCTTCGTGTCCGGCAGCGTGCATGGGCTCGACGGCAAACCCGTGGCCGGCGCCGAGCTGGCCGTCTGGCAGTCCGATGACGAAGGCCTTTACGATGTCCAGCGTCCCGACGCGACGGATCATCAGGCACGGGCGCGGCTACGGACCGACACCGAAGGCGGGTTCCACTTCCGCTCGATCCTGGCGGTGCCCTACCCCATCCCGCATGACGGGCCTGTCGGCAGGATGCTGGAGGCGCTCGGGCGGCATCCGTGGCGCCCCGCCCATCTGCATTTCAAGATCGAGGCCACGGGATACGAACGGCTGATCACACACATCTTCCGCAATGAAGATGACTATCTCGACTCCGATGCGGTGTTCGGCGTGCGCTCGACGCTGATCGCCGACTGGACCGCGCACCCGCCCGGCGTCGCACCGGACGGCACCCGGATGGACCAGCCCTATTACACGCTGCACCACGATTTCGTGCTGAACCCGAAGCCCGCCGCAGCACCAGCAGCAGCGGAGCAAGGAGAATCCGCATGAATCCCTTCGTCTATCACGCCAATCCGGCACGCGTTGTGTTCGGCGCCGGCGCATTTGCCCGATTGCACATCGAGATCAACCGCCTGGGCTGTCGCCGGGCATTGGTCCTGTCGACACAAAACCAGATCGATCTCGCGCACGACGCAGCGAGGCTGCTCGGCGATACGGCCGCAGGCGTCTTTGACCAGGCCCAGATGCACGTGCCAGCGGGCATCGCTGCACAGGCGAGCAAAGCCGCAATGGAAACCGGCGCGGACTGCCTGGTCGCGACCGGCGGTGGCTCCACAATCGGCCTGGCCAAGCCATCGCACTCGCCCGAGGCCGAGACCCACACCATCGTGCTGCCGCATGCGCTCGCCTACAACCGTAAGAGCACGCCCCGGGCGATGCATATCCTGGGGCGAGCCCTCGATGCGGAAGACGGCCCGCGCGCACTCTTTGAGCTCGCGCGGGACAATGGCGCGCCGACCGCGCTTCGCGACATCGGCTTGCGAGAGTCGGATATTCCGGTAGCCGCGGATATAGCGCTCACCAACCCTTACTGGAATCCAGCGCCGCTGGAGCGTGAGGCTCTACTCGGGCTGCTGCAGCGGGCATACCAGGGCGAGCCGCCGATCTGAAGCTGCCGAACGGGCTATTGGAGCAGATTGGGCGATTCCGGCCTGATCAGTCCTCCCCGTCCACGTGGCACAGGATCCGGTGTGCCAGGCGCAAGTGGGGCCGGTCGATCATGGCATTGCCCAGCCTTGCCACGCCCGAGGCACCCACCTTGGAGAAGGCATCGACGACATGCCGGGCCCAGCGCACTTCCTCCTCCTGCGGCATAAAGGCCTGGTTGATGGCGTCGATATGTGAAGGATGCGCGGCGGCCTTTGCGGTAAAGCCGTCGCGCTTCGCCTGCGCGGCTTCTTGTCCGATTTGCGCGGGATCCGTCAGGCTGGTGGTGACCGCGTCAATGGCATCGATGCCGGCCTGCGCCGCCGCCATCAGGCACATCGTGCGTGCCACGGAAAACGGCGCGGTCAGTTCCTTGCCGATATGCGACGAGAAGGCGCCCAGATCGGCGGCAAGATCGTCAACGCCCCACATCAGCGCCCGCAGCCGCATTGGCGCATTGCGATAGGACGACAGGCCGAAAACGCCTTCCGAGGATTCGGTCGCCATAGCGATGATGGCGACCTCCCAGTTATCGGGCAACAGCGCGCATTCAAAGGCTGCCAGGAAATCGCAGAGCCGGTGCACATCGTCGACGCTCCTGCACTTCGGCAGCACGATCGCGTTTGGCCGGTGCGGGATCACCGCGGCCAGGTCGCGCAGGATATGACCCGACGCCAGCCCGTTGACGCGCACCAGCAAGGCCGGCTCCATCGACGCGCGGTTCTTGTCGAGAAACGACACCAGCTTGCGCCGTGCATCCTCCTTGCCATGCTCCGGCACGGCATCCTCGAGGTCGAACACCAGGCCGTCCGCTCCAGACTTCAGCGACGCAGCCAGCTTGCGGTCACTGTCGGCGGGAACAAAAAGAAGGGAACGCAGGCGCTGTGGCAGGTTGTTGTGCATGGTTGCTGGTCTCCGGAAAACCGCTCTTGGTAGTGGCGGCCAAGCCATTCATGGACCTGGCATGCTGCCTACAATGCCAGCGATCGCGCCATGAGGCAAACCCGGTTTCCCGAAAGCACGTTTCGTCAAACGCGAATGGTCTCGCCCGGCAGCAGCAGATTGACGCCTTTCCAGGTCCCCTCCGTCACCAGCTCGCGCACGGTTTCCTGAAGCTCGGCTTCCACGCTCCGGCAGGCCAGGCTCAGTTCTGCCGAGGCGGAATGGCACAGGACGACGCGCCGCGTCAGGGTGACGTCCGCGAACGGCATCGCCACCAGCGCGCCGTCGCTGTCGTGGTCGCCCAGGGCGGACCACGGCAGGATGGACCAGCCCAGGCCGGCGCGCATCGCGGCCAGCAGCACGGACACTGCGCTGGTTTCGGCGACCAGGCGGGGCTGAAGTCCCGCGTTGGCCAGCTCGCGGCCGATCAGCACGCGCACGGAGTTCGGAAAGCTCGGCAACAGCAGCGGCAACCCGGCCGCATCGGCCAGCCGGATCGGACCACGCAAGCCGGCAATCGGCTTGCCGACCAGCATCAGTTGCTCATCCAGCAGCGGAACCTGGTGCATCTCCGGCCGTGGCTGCACGTCCATGGCCACGGCGATATCGAGCTTCTGCAGGGCCACCGATTCGGCCAGGTCGGCACTTGAGCCTTCGACGATTTCCAGCGTGATATCGGGGAAAGCTGCTGTCACCCGTTGCAGCAGCGGCAACGAGAGCACGCGTGAGGTGCTGGTCGGCAGCCCGACCGTCACATGCCCGCAAGGCACATCGCGGCCATGCAGCACCGCCGCTTTCGCTTCTTCCATCTGGCGCAGCACCATCTTTGCATGCCGGTAGAGGATCTGGCCCGTTTCGGTGGGCCGGGTACCCGAGGGACCGCGGACCAGCAGCCTGGCATCGAGCTCGGCCTCCAGGTTCGAGACGTGCTGGCTCAGCGACGGTTGTGCGATATGCAATGCCTCGGCCGCGGCCGTGATGCTTTCCAGTTCAACGATGCGGGAGAAGTACCGAAGCTGCTTCAGGTCCATAGTACGTAGCGCGGGAGAGTGAGGCCGTTCTCGTGCAATGTACCATTCCGGGTCAGCGAAGGTGTGCGGGGCGGGCTATGCGCGTACCGGCAGGTCGAGATACGAGGCCAGCTCTCCCCCGAGCCGTATCGACAGCCGCGGCGGTCGTCCATGCGGCACCTGCGGGAAATGGCCGCGATCGGCACCCGAGATCGAAACGCGCAGACGGCTGCCCGCCGACAGGGTCCACGCGACAGGCAGCAGCGCGAACTGCATCCGTTCAGCCCTGTCCGGCACCATCGGCTGCGCATCTGCCGCCGAGAATGTGCGGTAAGGCCAGGTAGTGCGATAGTCCTCGGGACACGGAGCCGTATTGCGATGCAGGGCCCTCAGCATGCCTTCCGTGATGTAGCGCACCGCGCCCGTGCTCTCTACTTCTGACAGGTAGACATAGAGGGCCGCGTCCGGCTGCGACGACGCGACGCCAAGGTTGACCACGACGTGCCCGGCGATCGGCAACGGAGCGGCCAGCAGCTCGCTGTCGAAGTGCGGCAGCGCTGCCTGTCGCCCGATCCAGTCCGCGTAGTAGTCTTCGATGTTCGCTCCGCCGAGCCGCTCGTAGCGGGTATTGCGTCCGGTGGTCCAGTTGAAGGTCACCTGGAACTGCGTACTGTCCCCTTCCACAGGGCAAGCTGGCGACAGCTTTCCGGGTCCATCGAGATAGAGCCGCTGCGAGGCCGGCGCAGGCGGCCATTTCGATGCCGCATGCCATTGTTCGTCGTGGATGCTGTAGTAGTGGACACGCGCTTCGCGATCGAGGCCGGTCGGCAAGCCGAGCAAGTGATGGTCGAAGAAGCGCAGCACTTCGCCCAGCAACGGAAAATCGGATGCCGCATGCGGCCGCCAGGGCGAGACATTGGTGCGTGCGCCGTGATCCCATGGCCCGAGCAGCAGCCGGCAGTCATGCCGGGGCAGCGACAGGAATCGCGTGATCGCACCATTGGCGTAGCCGCCCCCGTCATACCATCCCGACACCGAATAGACGGCCACATCGGATGCGATGCCATCGAGATAGCGATACGGACTGCAACTGCCGGAGTCCAGG
Organism: Ralstonia pickettii; assembly: GCA_050987995.1. Classification (GTDB taxonomy): domain Bacteria; phylum Pseudomonadota; class Gammaproteobacteria; order Burkholderiales; family Burkholderiaceae; genus Cupriavidus; species Cupriavidus pickettii_B. The sequence continues at coordinate 1,266,812 of CP158803.1, read as the reverse complement.
GCGGGGTCGTGTTTCGTCGCCCCATCCCGGAAGGCAAACTCAGGCGCCAGATCTGCCAGCGCGAAGTTGCTGCGATGCGCTTCGAGCGCGGCCTGAAGCAGGCTGGCATCGGTATCGGCATCGACCGGCTGAGGACCGTCAAAGCGCGGGTCGTTGAAGTAGGGATAGCGTGCCAGGCGTTCGCGATCGTCCTGGTCCAGGGCAACCATCAGGTCATCGTAGGCCTCCACCCAGACCTTGGAAAGCAGGCCGCCCGGGTAAAGCTGTTCGCTGTAGATATCCGATACGCCGAACAGCGGCGCGATGGCCTTCACCGCCGGGTGCCCGGTACTTGCCAGGAAACAGGCCGCGGCGCCCAGGTAGGAAATACCTGTGGAGCCGATGCGGCCGTCCGACCAGGGCTGCGCGACGATCCAGTCGGCGATCTCGTAGTAGTCGTCGCGTTCAGTCGGCGAGCGCAGTGCATCGCGGGTACCGAAGCTGGCGCCGGTGCCGCGGACATCCACGACCACCACCGTATAGCCCTTTGGCACGAAGGCGTCACGATACTTGGCCGTGTTCGGGCTGCACTCCGCGCCAGGCTCGTGGAGCTTGAAGCGGCGGAAGTACGGCGTGAAGATGACGATCGCAGGATATGTCGGCCTTGCATCGGCGGGATCGATCGCCTGCGGTACGAACACGTCGACGGCGATGCGGCAGCCATCGCGCATCGTCACATAGCAGGATTCGGGTTGAGGTACGGCGTAACGCGAGGGGCGCGAAGCGAGGTAAGCACTCGCCGGGATGGACCACGCATCGCCGCGGGTATCGATATCGGACATGGACGTTGCCAGGTTGCACAGTGGATAGTGCTGCCATGGTAAGCAGCGTGGCTGCCGCGCCAGAAAGACGAAATCCCGATAGGGACATAGGCATGACCTATGCCAGGGATTGCAACTGCAACTGGCGTGTCCTGAATTGGCCCCGGCGCCGCCTGAGTTCGCCCCGGACAGGCTCCAACGGCAGGGTCATAGCCCCAACCTATGCCAACATCGACATTCCGTATTGGTGGGGCCAGGCGCCGGTCCATATCATGCCAACAAGGCAAGCCCATGACTGCCGCCCGCCGGCCCGGTTCCAACAGCATGCCGTGGCGAGTGCTCGCCGTTCATCATTTCATTAAAGGAGAAGATCGATGGCCCGTTCTTTGGTCACGGCGACGCTGGCCGCAGCGCTGGCGTTTGCGTCCGCCGCATTCGCGCAGGATGGTTATCCGAACCGGCCGATCCGGCTGGTCGTGCCCCAGTCGGCCGGGTCGGGGTCGGACGTGGTGGCACGAATGCTGAGCGAGAAGCTTTCACAGGACCTCGGCCAGTCGGTTTTGGTCGACAATCGGGCGGGGGCCAACGGCATCATCGGCACCGCGTTCGTCGCCAAGCAGCCTGCCGATGGCTATACGGTGCTGCTGGCCGGCGTGTCGCAGCTGAGCTTCAACCAGCACCTCTACAAGTCGCTGCCATACGACCCGCAAAAGGACCTGACCTATATCGCCCCTGTGATCGACTCACCCTTTGTGCTGGTGGTCAGCAAGAACAGCGGCATCAGCACCCTGGCCTCATTTATCGACAAGGCCAAAGCAAAGCCCGGCGCCGTCACCTTCGGTAGCGCGGGCGTCGGCAATTCCACGCACCTCGCGATGGAGATGATTGCCGACAAGGCCGGCGTCAAGCTGACCCATGTCGCCTACAAGGGCTCGGGCCCCGCCCTGACTGCCGTGATCGGCGGCGAAGTGGAAGCGATGGTCAGCGTGGTCGGCCCGGCACTGCCGCAGATTGCAGCAGGCAACGTCGTACCGGTTGCCATCGTCGGCCAGAAGCGCGCGCATGAATTGCCCAACGTACCGACGATCAAGGAGGCCGGGCTCGACGTGCCGCCCATGCCGGGATGGTTCGCGCTGGTCGGCCCGGCAAACATGGATCAGAAAATTGTTGCGCGCCTCAACGCCTCGGTGCAGAAGTTTCTAACCGACCCACAGGTCAAACAGAAGCTGACTTCGTTGTACCTTGAGCCGGCTACCGGCTCTGCGGCAGCGGTCAAACAACGTGCCCTCAACGATGCCAAGGTGTGGGGCGAGTTCATCAAGCGCAGAGGCATTCAGACTTCGTGAATGCGTGCGGGTCAACGCGCCAGATATCCCCGAAGCCGCCTCAGCCCCTCGTCGAGCCGGGCGGTATCGCAGGCATAGCACCAACGCACGAAGCCCTCGCCTTCCGGTCCGAATGCAACGCCGGGGGCCAGCCCAAGGCCCGCGTCACGGACAAGGGCCTTGCACAGGGAAAGGCTGTCTTCCGCCCCCGGCATCGAAAAGAACAGATACATCGCACCCGGCGGCGCTTTGACATCGATTCCGGGAAGTGCAGCGAGCCCGCGCACAAGGTGGTCGCGTGAATCCTTCAGGCCAGCGACGAAGTCTCGTACGAAAGCATCCCCCTCCTTGACTGCGGTGATGCCAGCTTGTTGCACGAACGATGGCGCACACGACGTGTTGTACTCGATCAGCTTGGACATGTCATCCATCAGCGAAGCCGGCGCGACAAGCCAGCCCAGCCGCCATCCCGTCATCACCCACGACTTTGAGAATGAATTAACGCAGATAACCTTTTCTTCGCGATCTGCCGCATCCAGGAACGAAGGGGCAACGGCGGGACCATCCTCCGAATAGCAGAGGCGCTCGTACACCTCATCGGCAACGATCCAGATATCGCGCTGACGACAGTGATCGAGCAGCAGCCTTTGCTCCTTGGCACTCAAGGTCCAGCCGGTCGGATTATTCGGGGAGTTGATCAGCAGCAGCTTCGTGCCCGGGGTAAGCGCGGCAAAAAGCTTCTCGGTGTCGAGAGTCCATCCCTCAGCCCCATACCCGAGAGAGACGGTCTCGACGTGGGCGCCAAGGATCTTCGGCATTTCAACGAGGTTGGGCCACAGTGGCGTGACCGCCACCACCCTGTCTCCAGGTCCGGCCAGCAGCTGTGTCGCCAGCATCAGGGCGCTGACACCGCCACTTGTGATCGCGATGTTGTCCGCACGGGTGGCCCCATGCAACCGGCTGACATAGCCGGCGACCGCTTCCCGCAGTGGCGCAATGCCGAGGTTATGCGTATAGAAGGTGGCGCCGTCGCGCAACGCCCTGCCGGCGGCGTCGACGATGAACTGCGGTGTCGCCTGGTCGGACTCGCCAAACCAGAACGGCAGGACATCGTCCAATCCCATTCCCGCATTCGCGACCTCGCGAATGCGCGATGGCCTCAATGCACGTACGGCATCTCGAGCGCTGACCGCCGGGAAGCCGCCGAAAGGTCTTTCGCCTGTAGTCATCTTACTTTTCCGTAAATTGCATTGAGCGATCGGCGTACTGCGCAACTCTACCATCACCTTATCCGCGTTGGTCGTGCCGGCAGCCCTCACGTCCGACGACTGCCTATGCCGGGTGACAGGACGATGCGCCTGCCACGCCGCTCCCCATGGCCGCGGCGTGCTCACGGCTCAGAAGCCGGAGTACTCCATCTGCAGCCTTACCCAGGCCGCAGTCCGTTGACCGAAGCTGGTGGCGATGCGGCCGAGCGCCTCGTCGAGCGCGCGCAGCGGCCGCTCGGTGCGGGGCACGGCCAGCATGCGGCGCGGCGCATCGACGTTCGCCACGCGGTCCGGCACGATCGTAAGTCCGCGTTTGGTGACGATGGGCTCCCGGTTCTGCGATACCGTATAGACGGTCGACCGGAACGTGGTCGCAAAGGCGTCTGCCTCAAGCACCAGTGCGATCTCGTCCACCCCGGGCGCAACCGGAATGCCGATGTTCTCGTGCGACCAGAACGAAGCATAGTTGCGGGCGATCGTCAGCATCGACGAAAGCCCCAGGTGAAACCGTTCGCTCGGATGCACGGATGACCAGCGCTCAATGCCGAGCGACCTGGCCAGCGCCACCGCCCGCTCGCGCCCCTCGATCGCCTCGACCAGCCCGAACGAGACCGGGATCGTGGCCGTGACGCCGGTCGTGGTCACCACCTTGCCATCCGCGACATAGCGCTTGCCACGCAGCCATTGCGTCTTCGGATACGCCTTGCGCAGGTCATCGAACGAATACCAGTGGCCCGTGGCGTTGCGCCCTTCGAGCAGCCCGGCGCGCGCGAGCACCCAGACACCGTCGCAGACGCCAACCACCGTGGCGCCCTTGCGCGCCTGCGCGGCAACCCACGCCAGCAGCTTCGGATCGTCGTCGCGGTGGACCGCCGGCACGATCACGTAGTCGGCGCCTTCCGGGAAGCGACGGTCGAAGTCGTCGGTCGTCGCCTGCGGCGTGAGCGTGAGGCTCGCAGGAAACATGCGGACCGTGCCCGGCTGGGTGGCGAGGGCGTGCACGTCGGCTGCGTTCGATGCGGACAGGATGCCGTAGGGCACCACGTAGTCGGACAGTTCCGTGTAGTAGTTTTCCGCCACCACGGCCACGACGGGCCTGGCGCGGCCAAAGCGTGGCTGGTAAGCGGGCAGCCGGTCCGGTTCCGCCTCGACCGCCTGTGGCACGCCGGCAGCCGGGCCGGCGACGGCGGGCACCGCGGACGCCGCGCCCCAGGCAGCCTGCCCCACCATCAGGACAGACATCAGCAACACGATGAATCTACGCATGTAGGTCCCTACGCTTCGGAGTCAATGCCACGCATTGTCCTCCATCCCGTGTCGAAGCTGGAGGCGCTGTCATTAGCCTGTCATCACGCCCGGAAACAATACGCCGCGATACAGGGCGTAAACGTTCCTCTCATCCAAGCGCCGGCCTGACGCCGCGCAGAGGCGGAATGTTCTGACGCCCGCTTTTTTCCATCCAAAATGAAAACGTTTTCATCGTGGCCCGCCTTGAGCCGGGCAACCGGAGCGCGGCAGGGATGACTGGCAGGCATATGCCCGATGGCAAGGCGAAAGCCGGCAGCGGCCCGACGCTGGTAGACGTCGCGCAGGCCGCGCGCGTATCGCTGGCGACTGCCTCACGCGTCTTCAGCCATCCCGCCATGGTGCGCGACAGCACCGCGCAGCGCGTGCATGAGGCGGCGCGCAGGCTGGACTTCCGCCCGAACTTGCTGGGCAGCAAGCTGCGCGCCCAGCAGACGCGGATGATCGGCGTGATGCTGCCGACGATGGATAACGCCGTGTTCGCCGAATGCTGGCGCGGCATCGAGGAGGCCGCACTGGCCGCAGGCTACTCGCTGATGCTGGTCACCAGCGGCTATGACCCGAAGCGCGAGCGCGAACGGGTCGAGTATCTGCTGCGCCATCGCGTGGACGGCATGGTCCTGACGGTTGCCGACGCCGCGCGCAGTGCGGTACTGGATCAGCTCGACGCTGAGGGCGTGCCCTACGTGCTGGCCTATAACCAGGCGGGCGCACGCAGCCGCAGGCATTCCGTCTCCGTGGACAACCGCGGCAGCGCTTGCGACGGCGTCGAGGCGCTGATCGCCGCCGGGCACCGGCGCATTGTCGTGGTTTCGGGCGCGTTCGTCGCCTCGGACCGCGCGCGCCAGCGCTATGCCGGCTACCAGGACGCAATGCGCGCGCACGGCCTGGTGCCATCGCCGGTGCTGAGCCTGCCGTCGCACACTGCCAGCAACGCGGCCCAGCTGCGCGCGCAGATCGAAGCGGACGATGCCCCAACGGCCTTCTTCTGCACCAACGACCTGCTGGCCATCGGCGTGATCTCGGACCTGCGGCGGCTGGGCCTGCGCGTGCCGGCCGATGTCTCCGTGCTCGGCTACGACGGCATCGCGCTAGGCACCGTGATGGAACCAGCGCTGGCCACCGTGGTGCAGCCCAATACCGACATCGGCGCGCGCGCCGTCGGCCGCTTGCTGGCGTGGCTGCATGCGGCAACTGGCGAAGCACCAGCCGCCGCGCGCGTGACCCTGCTGCCGCACGCGCTGCGCGTGAGCGGCAGCATCGCAGCGCCGCCGGGCGGTATCCGCCCGCGCCCGTTGCGTTCACCGTGAACTGACATTCTTCCACCGACCGTTGCCAACCAAGGAGTCTCACATGCAACCGTTCTCGTCCTGGCGCCGCCCGCTTCGGCAGCTCACCCTGATGCTTGCCGCGGCCGCATTCAGCCACGGCGCCTTCGCGCAGACCGCGATCTGCTACAACTGCCCGCCGGAATGGGCCGACTGGGCCGCGCAGATCCGCGCCATCAAGGACAAGACCGGCGTGACCGTGCCGCTGGATAATAAGAACTCGGGCCAGTCGCTCGCCCAGCTCGTGGCGGAGAAGGCGAGCCCCGTGGCAGACGTGGTCTACTACGGCGTGACCTTCGGCATTCAGGCCAAGAAGGATGGCGTCACCGCCCCGTACAAGCCGGCGCACTGGAACGAGATCCCGGACGGCCTGAAAGATCCGCAGGGCAACTGGTTTGCGATCCACTCCGGCACGCTCGGCTTCATGGTCAATGTGGATGCATTGCGCGGCAAGCCCGTGCCGCAGTCCTGGGCCGACCTGCAGAAACCTGAGTACAAAGGCCTGATCGGCTACCTGGATCCCGCCAGCGCTTTCGTCGGCTACGTCGGCGCCGTCGCCATCAACCAGGCGCTGGGCGGCTCGCTGGACAACTTCGGCCCGGCGTTCAAGTACTTCAAGGACCTGCAGAAGAACCAGCCGATCGTGCCGAAGCAGACCGCCTACGCGCGGGTGCTGTCCGGCGAAATTCCCATCCTGCTCGACTACGACTTCAACGCGTACCGCGCCCGCTACAAGGATCGCGCCAACGTTGCCTTCGTGATCCCGAAGGAAGGCACGGTCGTGGTGCCCTACGTGATGAGCCTGGTCAACAAGGCACCGCACGAGGCCGAGGGCCGCAAGGTGCTCGACTTCGTGCTGTCCGACGCAGGCCAGGCGCTGTGGGCCAACGCCTACCTGCGGCCGGTGCGCAGCGGCGCGGTCTCGAAGGAGGTCCAGGCGCGCTTCCTGCCGGCTTCCGCGTATGCGCGCGCCAAGCCGGTCGACTTCTCCCGCATGGCCGATGTGCAGAAGGCCTTCAGCGAGCAATACCTGAAGGAAGTGCGCTGAAGCGCCGGTCCACTTGCGTCCCCGCCCGCACGGGGACGCACGCCACTGCACGGTCCCTGCCATGACAAAGCGAAATCTCCTGCTCTTCGGCTTCGCGCTGCCCGCGCTGGTCGTCTTCGTCGCGTTCTTCTGCCTGCCGATGGCGCGGTTGCTCGCGGTCAGCGTCAACGGCCCGCAAGGCGCCGGCGTGTACTGGACCGTGCTGACCAGTCCGCGCTACCTGCACAGCCTGATGGTCACGGTGCTGCTGTCCGGCGCCGTCACGCTGGCGACGCTAGTCATCGCCGGGATCGCCGGCACCTTCCTGCAGCGCAACGCCGTACCGGGCAAGCCCGCGCTGGTCGCGGTGCTGACCTTCCCGCTCGCGTTCCCGGGCGTGGTGATCGGCTTCATGGTCATCATGCTCGGCGGTCGCAATGGTCTGTCGGCGATGCTTGGCGACTGGCTCGCCGGCGAGCGCTGGACCTTTGCCTACGGCCTGGCCGGCCTGTTCGTGGGCTACCTGTACTTCTCGATTCCGCGCGTAATCCTGACGGTGATGGCCGCGGTCGAGAAGCTCGACACCTCGCTCGAGGAAGCCGCCCGCTCGCTCGGTGCGAGCCCGTGGCGCGTGGTGCGCGACGTGATGCTGCCCGCGCTGATGCCGGCGATGCTGTCCAGCGGTGCGATCTGCTTTGCGACCAGCATGGGCGCCTTCGGCACTGCTTTCACGCTGGCGACGCAGCTTGATGTGCTGCCGCTGACGATCTACAACGAATTCACCAACTACGCCAACTTCGGCATGGCCGCCGCGCTCTCGATCCTGCTGGGCTCAGTGACGTGGGCGCTGCTGGCCGTCGCGCGCTGGTTCTCCGGCGATGCCGTAGCCGCCACCGCGTAGGAGACCGACATGTTCCCCGTTCGCCCTCGCCCTCGCCTTCGCCTTCGCTACTCGCTGCAGCTCGCGCTCACGCTGGCCGTCTGCCTGTTCATGATCGTGCCGGTCGTGCTGTCCGTGCTCGCCGGTCTCACCAACAATATCTTCATCGGCCTCTCCAGCGGACTGACCACGCGCTGGATCGAAGAAGTCTGGTCGCTGTACCGCAACACCATCTTCCTCTCGCTGGGCATCGCGCTGGCGTGCCTGGCCTGCACGCTGGTGCTCGGCGTGCCCGCCGCCTACTACATGGCGCTGCGCCGCAACCGGGTGACGCGCCTGATCGAGGAACTGCTGATGCTGCCCGTGGCCATCCCTGGCCTGGCTACCGCGCTCGGCCTGATCCTGCTCTACGGCCAGTGGCAGGCGCTGCGTACGAGCTGGGTCTTCATCCTGATCGGGCACGTGCTGTTCACGCTGCCCTTCATGGTGCGCGCCGTGCTGGCGATCCTGTCGGCCATCGATATCCGCACGCTCGAAGAGGCCGCCTCGAGCCTCGGCGCCAGCCGCATGCAGCGCTTCTTCACCGTGATCCTTCCCAACTGCCGCCAGGGCATCCTGGCCGGCGCGCTGATGGTGGTCACGCTGTCGGTCGGCGAGTTCAACCTGACCTGGATGCTGCACACACCGACCACGCAGACGCTGCCGGTCGGGCTGGCCGACAGCTATGCGTCGATGCGCCTGGAGATCGGCTCGGCCTACACCATCGTCTTCTTCGTCATGATCATTCCGCTGCTGGTGCTGATGCAGGCGCTGACCGCCATGGGCGCGCGCGCCCGCAAGCATGCCCGCGCCGACGCGCCGGTGCCTGTCGCCGCGCCCATCCCGTCCACGCCGGCCGCCACCTCCACCGAGCCCCGCCATGCATGAACCCACCACCATCCGCCTGCGCCACTGTGGCAAGACCTTCGCCGACGGCGCGCTGGCATTGCAGCCGCTGGACCTCGACATCGGCGCGGCCGAGACGCTGGTGCTGCTCGGTCCCTCCGGCTGCGGCAAGACCACCACGCTGCGCATCATCGCGGGACTGGAGTCGCCGGATGCCGGCGGCGAGGTCTGGTTCGGCGACCACAACGTGACCGCGCTGCCGATCGAAGAACGCGGCGTCGGCATGGTGTTCCAGAACTATGCGCTGTTTCCCAACATGACCGTTGCCGAGAACATCGGCTACGGCCTGCGCGTGCGTCGCGTCGATCCCGCCACGCGGCGGCGCCGTATCGACGACATGCTGGGCATGATGCATCTCGGCCCGTTCGCCGACCGCCGCGTGGACCAGCTCTCGGGCGGCCAGCGCCAGCGCGTGGCACTCGCCCGCGCCATCGCCGTACAGCCGCGCGTGCTGCTGCTGGACGAGCCGTTGACCGCGCTCGATGCCAAGCTGCGCGACACGCTGCGCGCCGATATCAACCAGCTACTGCGCAGCCTGCACATCACGGCCGTCTACGTGACGCACGACCAGGCCGAGGCCATGGCGCTGGGCGACCGTATCGTCGTCATGGACCGGGGCCGCATCGCGCAGGCGGGCACGCCGCAGCAGATCTACCGGGCGCCGGCCAATGCGTTCGTGGCGGATTTCATCGGTACGATGAACCGCCTGGCCGCGACGGCGGAGAGCGGCAGCTGGCGCATACCGGGTGGCGCGTTGCCGCGTGATGGCGCCGTGCCCGCCGGCGGCTGCGCCGAACTGATGTTCAGGCCAGAGGACGTGGCACTGGCGGACACGCATGACGCGCACCTGCTCGGCACGGTCGTCACGGCGCTGTTTCTCGGCAACTGCACGCGGCTGCTGGTGGATGCCGGCTCGGGCGCGCCGCTGATCGTCGATACCACACGGCGCGACGGTTGGCGCGCGGGCGACCGCGTCGGCCTGCGCATCGACACTGCGCACATGATCACTCTGGCGGAGGCCGAGGCAGCATGACAACACCCTATCTCGTCGCGCACGTCACTGACCTGCACATCAAGGCCGGCGGCAAGCTGTCGTACCGCGTGGTCGATACCGCGGGGGCGCTGCACCGCTGGATCGACACACTGCTGGCCGCACCGCAACGCGCGGACCTCGTCGTCATCACCGGCGACCTCGTCGACTTCGGCGCCGAGGCCGAATACCGCTTCCTGCGCGACATCCTGCAGCGGCTGCCGATGCCCTACCTGCTGCTGCCCGGCAATCACGACAGCCGCAGCGCGCTGCGCGCCGTCTTTACCGACCATGACTACCTGTTCGCCAATGGCAATGGCGAGGCGCCGGTCCACTACGCAGTCGACGCAGGGCCGCTGCGCATCGTGGGCTTCGACTGCACGGTGCCGGGCAAGCCGGGCGGACGCGTCGATGCCGCGGCACTGCCGTGGCTGCAAGCGGCACTCGCCGCGGCCCCGACCACGCCAACGCTGTTGCTGTTGCACCATCCGCCCTTCTATACCGGCATCGGGCATATGGACGAGCAAGGCCTGGAAAACGCGGCGGCGCTCGAGGCTGTGGTGCGGCAGCATGCGCAGGTCGAGCGCGTACTCTGCGGCCACCTGCACCGGCACATTACGCGGCGCTTCGGCGGCACCATCGCCATGACGGCGCCCGGGCCGGCGCATCAGGTGGCGCTCAATCTCGATCCGCAAGCGCCATCGCGCTTCCGCATGGAGCCGCCTGGCTACCTGCTCCACTGGTGGCATCCGCAGCATGGGCTGGTGACGCACGCGGCGCCGATTGGAGACCATGGGCCGGCGCATCCGTTTTTTGATGGCGAGGGGAAGTTGATCGACTGACGGCTGGCAATCCGACACCCCTCAAGGAAAAACAAGACCCCGGATGTCCGTGATCTTCCGGGGTCCGTCGGCCATCCTCGACGCGGCTTCGGCCAACCGCGACTGAGCAGCCGCCTCATAGGGAAACCGCCTAGTCCGCTCTGCCGATTTGTGCATGGCTTCCCCTCGCTACGCTTGCGGCCAGGCGAGCGCCATTCGAAGTGCCATGCCATGGACCACTCACGCCCGCTTTCACCACGCAAGAGAAAGGAGACAGGTTCCCATGCTTCGACTTCCCACCCGCCTGCGGCTCGGTATCGCAGCCACGGCACTGTCCGCCGCGGCCAGCCCGGTCCAGGCACTCAATGTGCTGCTGACCAATGACGACGGCTGTGCCGCGCCTGGCATTACCGCGGTCCGCAAGGCACTGCAGGACGCCGGCCACCGCGTGATCACGGTAGGCCCTGCCAGCAACCAGAGCGGCTCGGGGGCTGCCTATGCCGTGCCAGACGGCCGGACCCGGCTGGTGGTCGACCCGCTCGCCGGCAGCGCGGACACGTTCTGCGTGCACCGGGTCAAGCCAGGCTTTGTCGCAGGCAGCGCGCTCAACACCACCAACCCGGACTACCTTGGCAGCGGCTCGCCGGTGGACGCCACCGCCATCGGCCTCCGGATCGTCGGGCCGGAAAGCAGCTTCACGCCGGACCTGGTCGTCTCCGGCGCCAATTTCGGCGAGAACCTTTCGGATTCCATCCCGCACTCTGGCACGGTGATGAACGTGCTGTTCGCCGCGCGTCGCGGTGTGCCCGGCATCGCGCTGAGCGTGGGCGTGGACTTCGCCGAGGCACGCACCGGCTTTGCGAGCACCCTGGCAGCGTTCCCCAAGGCCGGGGTGTTCCTGGCCCGCGTGATTGCCAGCCTGGAAGCCACGCGCGGTGCCGGCCAGCCGTTACTGCCGGTGGCCCACCCATTGAGCATCAACTACCCGATCGTCGGCGGTACCCCTGCCGGCGTGCGCCTGACCACGCCCGGTACGGTGGATTCGTTTACGACCGCCTACAAACGCAATGCCGACAACACGGTATCGATCGACGTGGGCGCGCCGGATACCGAACTGAAAGCGCTGGCGCGGACTGCGGAGACGCCTGCCTTCCTTGCCAAGTTCATCACCATCTCGCCGCTTGAGGTGGATTTCCGCCCGACGCCGCTGGCGCGCGGCCTCTTCAACCGCTCGCAGCGCGAGCTGGCCACACTGGCACCTTAGGCGCCGAAACCATGAGCAAGCACATTCGAACCTGGCGCCACCTCGTGCTCGCATGCGGGGTCGCGGCTGTCGCGGCATGCGGGGATGACCGACCGCCAGAAGTGAGCGGCACGGCTGCGGTCGGCGCCGCGCTCACAGGCACGACCGTACAGTTGCGCGATGCGCAGGGCCATGTACGCCATGCGATAACGGATGAGAAAGGCGCATTCCGCCTGGCCGAGGTGCCGCACGGGCCCATGATGTTGCGTTGCGAGGGTGGGCTCGCACAGGGCGAGCCGAACCGCCAGCGGCTGCACGGACTGGTTCTGGGCGGGCGCACCGTGAACTGCTCACCGCTGACCGAACTGGTGTTGTGGAAGCTGCTGGGCGGGCCGCCGGGCCGGGTGTTCGACAGTTTCGGGCAGGCGCGCGCCAGAGACCTGTCTGCCGACGGCTTTGCCGCGGCGGAGTCTGCAGTGCTGGCCGCGCTTGCGGCGGGTACCGGGGTCGATATCGACCCCGCTGCCGTGCCCCGGCGCTGGAATGACACACCGCTCGAGGCCGGCAATGCCAGCGATCCCCATGATGTCGCGCTCGAAGCGCTGCGCGACGCGATAGCGGACCAGGCCGCGATGGATCTCATGGGCGAGATGGTGGTGTCCGGCGTCTGTGTGGCCGACGGAAGCTGCGAGTGAGGCGCGGCACCGTGTGCGGCGGGGGGACACAGTCTTCCGCACATCGGCGACGCTCTGAAAGCCTCAGACTGCCAGGGGCCGGGCAGCGTCTTTCTCAAGAACCGCTTGCGGGTCGTGCTGCTCTATACATCGCACGTATTACTTGAGGCGGCATAACGGCGCCGCGCATCTCGCCGAATTCTGCCTCCGGTGCAACCACGGCTCGCAGCGCGAAGCGCTCAGCGGTGGCCCTCCCCTCTACTCTCAGGCTACGCAGAATCTCACTGTTCCCGTAAGTGGCAACGAGGTATAGACACCATCTCGACGTGTGAGGTATGTGCCGGCTCCAGTCGCTTGTGTAAGGTACACATGCGTCGCACGGCAGGAATCCAGACCCACAAAAAACAAAACCCCGGAAGACCGCGATCTTCCGGGGTTCGCCGCCATTGCTGGCGGAGACGGAGGGATTCGAACCCTCGATCCAGGTTTTGGCCCAGATGCTCCCTTAGCAGGGGAGTGCCTTCGACCTCTCGGCCACGTCTCCCAAACTTGCGTTGTGTGAGGGAGCCACACAACGAAGCGCGTATTCTAGCGGCGCCGCGCGGGTTGGTCAACGAAAAATCGATGACACAACACAAAATTCGCGGTGCCGCCAGAAGCCTTTACGAACGGATCACGCCTGTTCCAGTTCGAACGCCTTGTGCAGGGCGCGCACGGCCAGTTCCATGTACTTCTCGTCGATCAGGACCGAGATCTTGATTTCCGAGGTGGAGATCATCTGGATGTTGATGCCCTCTTCCGACAGCGTGCGGAACATCTTGCTGGCGATGCCCACGTGCGAGCGCATGCCGACGCCGACCACCGACACCTTGGACACCTTCGGGTCGCCCGAGACGCTGCCGGCGCCGATATGGGTCTTCACGCCGTCGTTCAGGATCGCCAGCGCACGCTGGTAGTCGCCGCGCGGCACGGTGAAGGTGAAGTCGGTCTTGCCGTCGACGGACTGGTTCTGGATGATCATGTCGACGTCGATATTGGCGTCGGCGATCGGGCCCAGGATCTGGTAGGCGATGCCCGGCTTATCCGGCACGCCCAGAACAGTGATCTTGGCTTCGTCACGGGCAAAGGCGATGCCGGAGATGACGGCTGCTTCCATTTCAGACTCTTCCTCAAAAGTAATCAGCGTGCCCGAATGCATTTCCTGCTCGAGCGGCATAAGCGGGTCGGTCAGCGACGACAGCACGCGGGTCTTCACGCGGTACTTGCCGGCGAACTCCACCGAGCGGATCTGCAGCACCTTGGAGCCGAGGCTGGCCATTTCCAGCATTTCTTCGAAGGTGATCTGGTCCAGGCGGCGGGCGTCTTCCACCACGCGCGGATCGGTCGTGTACACGCCGTCCACGTCGGTGTAAATCAGGCACTCGTCGGCTTCGATGGCGGCGGCAATGGCCACTGCCGAAGTGTCGGAGCCGCCGCGGCCGAGCGTGGTGATATTGCCGTCGTCGTCGATGCCCTGGAAGCCGGTGATCACGACCACGCGCCCGGCGTCGAGGTCGCCCAGGATGCGCTCGTCGTCGATCGATTCGATGCGGGCCTTGGTGTACGACGAATCGGTCTTCACCGGCACTTGCCAGCCGGTGTAGCTGACCGCGTCGATGTTCTCGCCATGCAGCGCGATCGCCAGCAGCGCCACGCTGGCTTGTTCGCCGGTGGAGGCGAGCATATCCAGTTCACGCGGGTTCGGCTGCGGCGAAATTTCCTTGGCGAGTCCCAGCAGGCGATTGGTCTCGCCCGACATGGCCGAAGGCACCACGACTACGCGGTGACCGGCGCGGTGCCACTTGGCCACGCGCTTGGCGACATTCTTGATGCGTTCCGTGGAACCCATCGAAGTGCCGCCGTATTTGTGAACGATGAGAGCCATCTTCTTGTCGACGCCAGCGATTGTGCAAAGCCCTTGAAAATACACGAACAAGCCGTGGCAGGCAAGGCGGCGCGAAGTTCCGGTGGGCAAATCGATGTGACGTCTTCGACGTCCACCAGGATTCAGCGCGGCGTCGCGGGCACAACCGGCGGCAGCGGCTGCCATTCCACGCGCCAGCGCGGCGCGGCGGAGCCGGCCGGCCAGCGCCGGTGCATGCCAAGCCCTGCGGCCAGCACCAGCGTGTTGCCGGCCCACAGCAGCGGCAGCCAGGCCCTGCGCCAGGCCGGGATGCCGGCCTCCTGGCAGGCTTGCTTGAGTGCGCGGGCGGGGCCGCCGGGGCGCAGCACGATGCGCTCGCCGCCGGCGCGGGCGGTCAGGCGCAAGGGCTGGCGCAGCACGGCTTCGGGCACGCCGAAGGTGTCGTCGCGGAAGAAGCGCAACTCACCCCGCCACGCCGGCACCACGATGCGGTCCTCGCCCCGCCAGTCCAGCGTCACAGGCGCGGGCGGCGGCGCCGCCGGCGGCGGCGTGCAGGCCAGCACGCGGTCGCGGAAGCGGCGCAGCACCAGGCCGTCGTGCGCGATCGCCGGCTCGCCGCCATCGTGCTTGACCAGTTGCTCGCGCATCGCCGCCAGCCGCGTGGTGGACGGCGCGCGCAGGCCCAGGTCGCGCAGCCACAAGCGCAGCACGGCATCGGCGTGCTCGGCAGACAGGGCACGCAGCCCGTTCAGGTCGAGTTCGGAAAGCGTGTCGGCATCGCGGCCCGGTCGGGCCAGCTGCGACAGCGCCGTGCCTGCCAGATGGTCGATCAGCTGGCTGGCCTGCGCGAAATGCGCCGCCGCCTGGACCACGTTGGCGCGCAGCGCCGGAAAGGCCGACACCAGTGCCGGCAAGTGCATGCGCAAGGCATTGCGGGCGTAGCGGGCGTCGGCGTTGGAGGGGTCTTCGATCCATTGCAGCGCGTTGGCCGCGCAGTAGGCATCGATCTGGTCGCGCGCCACGTCCAGCCAGGGGCGCAGCAGCATCACACCGCTCTGCTCGTCGAGGGGGCGCATCGCGGGCATGCCAGCCATGCCGGCCACACCGGCACCGCGAAACAGCCGCAGCAGCACGGTCTCGACCTGGTCGTCCTGGTGATGGGCGAACAGCAGCAGGCGCGCGCCACTGTCGGCGCACATCGCCGCCAGCGCGGCATAGCGCGCGCGGCGCGCGGCCGCTTCCACGCCCTCGCCCGCTTCCGGCTGCACCGACACCCGCCGCACGAAATAGCCAACCTGCCACTGTGCGCACAGCGCGGCGCAGAAGCGGTCCCAGTCATCGGCGTCGGCCTGCAGGCCGTGGTGGACATGCAGCGCCACCACGCGCGCGGCCGCGCCCCAGTCCGCCGCGGCCGCGCAGGCGGCATGCAGCAGCGCGACCGAATCGCGCCCGCCGGACAGCGCCACCGCGATCGCCAGCGCGCCCTCGCCTGCCGCCGCGCCGCCGCCAGAAACAACAAAGGCCGCACCGGCCTGCAGGGCCTGTGCGACCTTGTCGGTCAGCGGGGTGGACGGGTCAGTCCGGGACGCCGGTTTCCTTGAACTTGCCATAGGCGAGCAGGCGTTCGTAGCGGCGAGCCTGCAGCTCCTTCACGCTCATGCCCTGGAACTGGCGCAACGACTCGGCCAGCGTGCGCTTGAGCAGCGCCGCCATGGCCTTGTGGTCGCGGTGCGCGCCGCCGAGCGGCTCGTTGACGATCTTGTCGATCAGCCCCAGCGCCTTCAGGCGGTGCGCGGTCAGGCCCAGCGCCTCGGCGGCTTCCGGGGCTTTCTCGGCGGTCTTCCACAGGATCGAGGCGCAGCCTTCGGGCGAGATCACCGCGTAGGTGGCGAACTGCAGCATCTGCACCACGTCACCCACGGCGATCGCCAGCGCGCCGCCCGAACCGCCTTCACCGATGATGGTGGCGATCAGGGGCACCTTCAGGCCGGCCATCACGTACAGGTTGTGGCCGATAGCCTCGGACTGGCCGCGCTCTTCGGCGTCGATGCCGGGAAATGCGCCCGGGGTGTCGACGAAGGTGAAGATCGGCAGGCCGAACTTGTCCGCCAGCTCCATCAGGCGCTTGGCCTTGCGGTAGCCCTCGGGCTTGGGCATGCCGAAATTGCGCAGGGCGCGCTCTTTCGTGTCACGGCCCTTCTGGTGGCCGATCACCATGCACGACTGGCCGTTGAAACGCGCCAGGCCGCCGATGATCGACAGGTCGTCGGCAAAGGTGCGGTCGCCGTGCAGTTCGTGGAAGTCGGTGAAGATCTCGCGCACATAGTCCAGCGTATAGGGACGCTGGGGGTGGCGGGCGATTTGCGCAACCTGCCACGGGGTCAGGTTGGCGTAGATGTCTTTGGTGAGCTGCTGGCTCTTGCCGGCCAGCCGCGAAATCTCTTCGGAAATATCAACAGCCGAATCGTCCTGCACAAAGCGCAGTTCTTCGATTTTTGCCTCGAGTTCGGCAATGGGCTGCTCAAAATCCAGGAAGGTGGTTTTCATAAAATCACACGTACCTGTCTGTGAAGGGGCGCATTCTACCGGAATTTGGTCGCTATCTTAGCGCCTGCCAGATAGCCTGCAATGCACCCTGTCGTTAATTTTTCTTGCCGTGATGCCTAATACGTCACTGGCAACGGGTCGAGACTGCGCCACATATACCACGTAGCCACCGTGCGCCACGGTTCCCAGTTGGCCGCCACTTCGCGCGCCTCGCTGCGGGTGACGGGTTCGCCGCTGAAATAGTTGGTGGAGATGGCGTTGATCAGGCCGATGTCGTCCAATGGCAGCACGTTGGGCCGCATCAGGTTGAACATCAGGAACATCTCGGCAGTCCAGCGGCCGATGCCGCGGATCTGCGTGAGTTCGGCGATGACCGCTTCATCGTCCATCTGCGCCCATTGCGCAACGTGCACGGTACCGGCCTTGAAGTGGCCGGCCAGGTCGATCATGTATTCCGCCTTGCGCTTGGACAGCCCGCAGCCCGCCAGCTTCTCGGGACCGGCGCGCAGAAACTGCGCCGGCGTCAGCCTGGGGCAGGCCGCATGCAGCCGCTCCCACACCGACTGCGCAGCCTTGACTGAGATCTGCTGGCCCACCACCGCGCGCGCCAGCGTGACGAACGGATCGCCGCGCGATACCAGGTGCGCCGGGCCGTAGGTCGGGATCATCTTGCGCAGGATGCGGTCGCGCTTCATCAGGTCGGCGCAGGCCTCGTCCCAGTAGGCGGGGCGCACCGCATCGAGGACGGTCTCGACCGGCAGCGGCACCGCGTCCGCCTCGGGCAGCACGGCCTTTGCGTTGCGCGCGGTTTTGGCCGGGACCTTTGCCGTGTCCTGGCCATCGGGCAGCGGCGCCTCCTTGGCGCCGGCCTTGCCCGGTCGCGGCCCGGCCGCCTTCACGCGGCCGGTCGGGGCCGGCGGCGTGGCGTTGGCGGGCTTGCGCGCGGCAGCTTTCAAGCACGCCTCCACTCGGTGGCACCGCCCGGCTTGTCTTCCAGCACGATGCCCGCTTCCAGCAGTTGAGCGCGGATGCGGTCTGCTTCGGCGAAGTTGCGCTGGACCTTGGCGGTCTTGCGCGCGGCGATCAGGGTTTCGATCTCTTGCGGCGACGGGCCGTCCTCGGACTTGCCGCCCTGCAGGAAGGTGTGCGGGTCGCGCTCGAGCAGGCCCAGCGTGCCGGCCAGGCCCTTGAGCTGGCGCGCCGCCGCGGTCGAGCCGGTGCGGTTGATCTCGCTGGCCAGGTCGAACAGCACCGACATCGCGATCGGCGTGTTGAAGTCGTCGCCCATGGCTTCGGCGAAACGCTTCGCGTGCGGTTCTTCCCAGTCCACCGCGCAGCCGCCGGGCTGGCTGTCCTTGAGTGCGGTGTACAGGCGCGTCAGTGCGTGGCGCGCATCGTCCAGGTGGGCGTCGCTATAGTTCAGCGGGCTGCGGTAGTGCGCGCGCAGGATAAAGAAGCGTACGACTTCGGCGTCGTACGACTTCAAAACTTCCCTGATCGTGAAGAAATTGCCAAGCGACTTGGACATTTTCTCGTCGTTGATACGCACGAACCCGTTGTGCATCCACATGTTGACGAAGGGCTTGCCGCTGGCTCCTTCGGACTGTGCGATCTCGTTTTCATGGTGCGGGAACTGCAGATCCGCCCCGCCGCCATGGATGTCGAAATGCTCGCCCAGCAGCGCGCAGCTCATGGCGGAGCATTCAATGTGCCAGCCCGGGCGGCCGGCGCCCCACTTCGACTCCCACTTGCTCTCGGGCGGCTCGCTGGCCTTGGCGGACTTCCACAGCACGAAGTCCAGCGGGTCTTGCTTGGCGTCGTTGGCGCTGACGCGCTCGCCGGCGCGCAGGTCTTCCAGCGACTTGCCGGACAACTTGCCATAGCCGTCAAACTTGCGCACCGAATAATTCACGTCGCCGTCGCTGGCCTGGTAGGCCAGGCCCTTGGCTTCGAGCTTGCCGATCATGTCGAGCATCTGCGGCACGAAGTCCGTGGCGCGCGGCTCGTGGTCGGGACGGATCACGCCGAGCGCGGCGGCATCCTCATGCATGTACTGGATGAAGCGCGTGGTCAGCTGGCCGATGGTCTCGCCGTTCTCGACGGCGCGGCGGATGATCTTGTCGTCGATATCGGTGATGTTCTGCACATACGTCACGTCGTAGCCGGCGGCGCGCAGCCAGCGGTGCACCATGTCGAACACCACCATCACGCGCGCGTGGCCGACGTGACAGTAGTCGTACACGGTCATGCCGCACACATACATGCGGACCTTGCCGGGTTCGATCGGCACGAATGGCTGTTTCTCACGGGCGAGCGTGTTGTAGATGTTCAGAAGCTGCATGAAACGATGTGAGTGATGAGAGGAGACTGCCGGGTTCGCACAGCAGGCAACGCGGTCCGTCCGCGCCCGCGCCACGGGCGCGCCGCTGGCACCAGCCGCGACCGCCTCGGCCGGCGCTGGCGCAAATCCGCCGCGCCCCATATCTTACCGGAAGGCGGTGTGCCGGTTGGCCGCTTGCGTCGGCGGACCGGCCGCCGGTCTGAGCGCGAGTCGGACTGCGAATCGAACCGCGGGTCGAGCCGCATTCGTGCCGGACTTGCCGCTTTGCTAGAATGCCGCGGAGTATAACGGACCCGCCCTCAATGAGCCTGCTGCTGCCCTCCCCGTCCCCCGCTGCGTGCAAAGCCCCCGCGTGCCGACGCGGCCATCGTGCTGCGCTGGCCATCCTGGCCCTCGCCGCCACGCTGGCCGGCCATGCGCATGCGCAGCACGGCCCGCTGTCGATCCCGGCGCCCACTTCCCCGGTCGACGGCATCCGCTCGCTCGACCCGGGCATGAGCGAAGCTCAGCAGGCCGCCAACGCGCGCCGCTATGACGAGGCCATCAAGGGCTTCGACCGCGTGCTGGCCAAAAATCCGCGCAACGCCCAGGCCCGCTTCCAGCGCGCCTGGGCGCTGGCGCAGTCCGGCCGGGAAGACGAGGCGATCAAGGCCTTTGCCGAAATGGCGCAGGATTTCCCCGAACTGCCCGAGCCGCACAACAACCTGGCGCTGCTCTATGCCAAGCGCGGTGACCTGAAGCGGGCCGAGGCCGAGCTGCTGCTGGCCACTCAGGTCAAGCCCGCCTTCGCCATCGCCTATACCAACCTGGGCGATGTCTACCGCAGCCTGGCCGAGCAGGCCTACGCCGAGGCGCTGCGCCGCAATCCGGGCGATACCCGAGCCAGCGCCGCGCTGCGCGAGCTGCGCCCCGCTGGCAGCCCGTCGGCCGCCCCTGCGGCAACGCCTCCGGCAACCCCGGCCGCGCCCGCCAGCGGCCGCAAACCGACACCAGCGGGCCGCCAGACGCCCGCCAGCGCTCCCACCGCCAACTGACGGCGGCCTCTCGCGATGCCCGGCTGCCGCGCGGCCGGGCCATATGAATCCAGACCTACCGGAGTTCTCCAATGATCCGTTCCCGTCGCATCGTCCTCGCCGCCATGACGGCAGGCGCACTGGCCCTGTCCTCGTTCAGCGCGATGGCGCAGCAGAAGGCCGCCGAGCGCGTCCAGTTCGTCACCAGCGCCGGCAAGTTCACCGTCGAGCTGTACCCGGATGCGGCGCCGAAGACGGTCGCCAACTTCCTTGAGTATGTGAAGAGCGGCTTCTACAGCGGCACCATCTTCCACCGCGTCATCAACGGCTTCATGGTGCAGGGCGGCGGCTTCGACCGCGACATGAAGGAAAAGCCCACGCGCGCGCCGATTCCGCTGGAAGCGCGCGGCGGCCTGAAGAACAAGGCCGGCACGCTCGCGATGGCGCGCACCAGCGACCCCAATTCGGCCACCGCGCAGTTCTTCGTCAATGTGGTGGATAATCCGAATCTCGACTACCCGCAGCCGGACGGCAACGGCTACGCAGTCTTTGGCAAGGTGGTGGAAGGCATGGACACGATCGACAAGATCAAGAGCGTGCCGACCACGGCCTACGGCCCCATGCGCAATGTGCCGGCCTCGCCGATCGTGATCGAGTCGGCCACTGTCGTCAAATAACACACCGAACAGAGGAAACCCATGTCCAAGGTACAGCTCCACACCAACCAGGGTGTCATCACTATCGAACTCGACGCCGAAAAGGCACCGAAATCGGTCGAGAACTTCCTGTCGTACGTGCGCAAGGGCCACTATGACAACACCGTCTTCCACCGCGTGATCAAGAACTTCATGATCCAGGGCGGCGGCTTCGAGCCCGGCATGAAGCAAAAGGGCACCGACGCCCCGATCGAGAACGAAGCCGGCAACGGCCTGAAGAACGACCGCTACACCGTGGCGATGGCTCGCACCAACGCGCCGCACTCGGCCACCGCGCAGTTCTTCATCAACGTGGTCGACAACGACTTCCTGAACTTCACCTCGCCCACGCCGCAGGGCTTCGGCTACGCCGTGTTCGGCAAGGTGGTCGAAGGCACCGAGGTGGTCGAGCAGATCAAGGGCGTGCGTACCGGCAGCTCGGGCTTCCACCAGGACGTGCCGCTGGAAGACGTGGTGATCGAGAAGGCCGTCGTCGTCGAATAAGCCTATGCCTGCCGATTGCGGTTCCGTGCGCGCCCCCGTGCCGGCATTTTCCTACCGACACCACGCATGACCGCAATCTCCCACACGCCGGTGGCCGGTCCTCTCGAGGTACAGGCGCCGGCGTGGTTCATTTCAGACCTGCACCTGACGCCCGGCATGCCACGCACGCTGGCGGCCTTCGAGCGCGTGCTCAAACGCGCCGCGCACGGCGCGCGCACGCTCTTCATCCTGGGCGATTTCTTTGAATTCTGGATCGGCGACGAGGAAACCGACTCGCCGTTCGCGCAACGCGTGGCGGGCGCCCTGCGCGCCTTGTCCGCGCGCGGCGTGGCCGTGTACCTGATGCACGGCAACCGCGACTTCCTGCTGGGCGAGCGCTTCGCTGCCGCTGCGGGCGCGACGCTGCTGCCCGATCCCACCGTGATCCACTGCGCCGGCCAGCGCGTCGTGCTGAGCCACGGCGACATGCTGTGCACCGACGACGAACGCTACAACCGCTTCCGCCGCTGGACCCGCAAGGGCTGGGTGCAGCGCGTGTTCCTGGCATTGCCGCTGAGCGCGCGCCTGTCGATCGCACGCAAGCTGCGGGCCGATAGTGAAGGCAACCGCGCCAGGCAGCTAAGCGCGGGCGCACCCGCGCCGGTGGTCTATGGCGATGTGGCGCCTGCGGCCGCAGCCGAACTGCTCGGCGCGGCTGGCGCGACGCTGCTGGTGCACGGACACACGCATCGCCCGGCACGCCATGAGAATGCCGCGGGCGTTCGTTGGGTCCTTACTGACTGGGACCTGGACGGTGCGCATCCGCGCGCCGCGGTGCTGGAGCTCGACCGCGACGGCTTTCGCCTGCTGCCGCAGACGGACTGACGCAACCTCCGCTCAAAAAAAAGCGGCCATTGGCGGCCGCATTTTTTCCAATCCGTTTTCGCTCACTTCATCAGCTTGCGCAGCTCGCTGGCATCGAAGCGATCATTGGGCGTGTTCTCCAAATGTTCGCCGAGCCGATCCAGCGCAGCCAGCACGGCCTCGATGCGCTCATGCTGGCGCGCCGCATTATCGATCAGGCTCTTGAGCGCCAGCGACACCGGATCGTCCGCATTGGGCGTGATGCCGTAGGCCGAGAACTCCTGCTTGGCGCCCTGCTGCGCGGCCGGCGCATCGGGCAGGATGATGCGGGCCGGCACGCCGACGGCAGTCGCACCCGGCGGCACCGGCTTGAGCACCACCGCGTTGGAACCCACGCGCGCCCCGTCGCCCACCACGAATCCGCCCAGCACCTTGGCGCCCGCGCTCACCACCACGTTGGCGCCCAGCGTCGGATGACGCTTCTGGCCCTTGTACAGCGAGGTTCCGCCCAGCGTCACGCCCTGGTAGATGGTGCAGTCGTCGCCGATCTCGGCGGTTTCGCCAATCACCACGCCCATGCCGTGGTCGATGAACACGCGCCGTCCCAGCCTGACCGCCGGATGGATCTCGATACCGGTCAGGAAACGCGACCAGTGCGAGATCCAGCGCCCCAGCCAGTGAAAGCCGGCGTTCCAGCATCCGTGCGCAAAGCGGTGAAACACCACGGCATGCAGGCCGGGGTAGCAGGTCAGCACTTCCAGGCGGCTGCGCGCGGCGGGATCGCGCAGCATGATCGTGTCGATATCTTCCTTCAGACGAGAGAACATCTTGGTCGTGTCGTGTTGCCGCGCCGTGCGCCGCGCCACGCGAGGCTTGGCGCCTGGGGCAGGGTCGCCGGCGAGGTCGGTGGCCGGTGAGGACGGAATCAGGGGATCAGGGAGTGTAAGTGATTTGCCGGCCCAGCTTTTGGCGCCAGCTTTTGGCCCCTGATCCGTCAGGGACATTGCAGCGAAGCGGCGATCAACATCGCCCGGGCCCGCGCAAACCCGCGGCCGCAGGCGCACAGCACACGCGCTTGCCGCGCATGCCTGCATCGTCCTGCATCGAATCGCTCCGGGTTGCTGCTGCCACTTGTACTTGCTCCAGTCACTCTTCCCCGTGCGGGGCCGGCTTGTCCTTGGCGGCGATCAGCATGTGCTTGGCAATGCCGCGCAGGATATTCACTTCTTCGCGCTCCAGGCCGCTGCGGGCCAGCAGCCGGCGCAGCCGGGTCATCAGCTTGCGCGGGTTGGACGGATCGAGAAAACCGATCGCCTCCAGCCCCGACTGCAGATGCCCGAACATGGCCTCGACCTGTTCGGCCGTGGCCGGCTCACCAGCATAGCCGATATTGGCGCCGGCGTCCGACGGCGCGGCGGGCGCGTTGGTGGCGTCCAGCAGCGCCAGCCGCAGCTCGTACGCCACCAGCTGCACCGCCTGCGCCAGGTTCAGCGAGGTATAGGCGGGATTGGCGGGAATATGGGTGACGGCCGTGCAGCGCTCGACCACTTCGTTGGGCAGGCCGTAGCGCTCGTTGCCGAACACAAAGGCGATGTCGCCGCTGCCGGCCAGCGTCTGGCTCGCGCGTTCCGCCGCCGCGCGCGGCAGCAGCCGGGGCGGGCCGAATTCGCGCTGGCGCGCGGTCATGGCCACGGTCAGGGCCGCGCCGGCCAGGGCCGCATCGATCTGGTCGACAATAAGGGCGCCGGCCAGCACATCGTCGGCGCCGCTGGCCATGGCGACGGCATCGGGGTGGCGCAGCACCTCGGGCTCGCGTGGCGCAACCAGCACCAGGCTGCCGAAGCCCATGGTCTTGATCGCGCGCGCCACGGAGCCGACATTGCCCGGGTGGCTGGTCTCGACCAGCACGAAGCGCACGCGGCCGAAGGCGCCGCGCGCGGCGCCGCCGGCGTCAGGCTGGGCCGGGGATGGAGACTGGCTCTTGTCGCTCGTGTCGATTGCCGGGTTCATATACAATTCGGGATTCTTCTTTGGCGCGGCGCCGGGTTTTTGCTTGCTCGCGAGACTTTCGCGACACATTTACAGCAGAGCCGGCGACGCCCGACGTTCTTCTACAATCCGTTGTGTTGTCAGCTGCCCACGGGCGGGCGCGCGGTGCCATGAGCACCCCGCCGCTTCGTCGTGGCCGGCCTGGAGAGATTCATGCATCCGATGCTCAATATCGCCATCAAGGCGGCCCGCAAGGCGGGATCCATCATCAACCGCGCGTCGCTCGACGTCGATCTGGTGCGCGTCTCGCGCAAGCAACACAACGATTTCGTTACCGAGGTGGACCGCGCCGCTGAAGCCGCGATCATCGAGGTCATCCGCACCGCCTACCCGGAACACGCCATTCTAGCGGAAGAGTCCGGCCAGTCCTGGGCCGAAGGCGAAGACGCGCACGAGTACACCTGGGTCATCGACCCGCTGGACGGCACCACCAACTTCATCCACGGCTTTCCCCAGTATGCGGTCTCGATCGCCCAGCTGCACCGCGGCACGCCGGTGCAGGCCGTGGTCTACGATCCGACCCGCGACGAACTTTTCACCGCGACCAAGGGCGCCGGCGCCTTCCTGAACAACCGCCGCATCCGCGTTACGCGCCGGGACAAGCTGGCCGACTGCCTGATCGGCACCGGCTTCCCGTTCCGCGACCTGGAAGGCGTGGACGAATACCTGGAAATCTTCTCGCTGATGACGCGCAGCTGCGCCGGCCTGCGCCGCCCCGGCGCCGCCGCGCTGGACCTGGCCTACGTCGCGTGCGGCCGCCTCGACGGCTTCTTCGAGCGCGGCCTGAAGCCGTGGGACATGGCCGCCGGCATGCTGCTGATCACCGAATCGGGCGGCCTGGTCGGCAACTACGCTGGCGAGCCGCGCCAGATGGAACAGGGCGAAGTGCTGGCGGGCAACCCCAAGGCATTCGCCCAGATGGTGCGCCTGCTGTCGCCGTACTCGCTCGACAACGCCAAGCCCGCCGCCGCCTGATACCGGCCTGTGGCCTGACGGCCATGCCCCCGCAAACGCCCGCCGCACCCCGGCGGGCGTTTTGCTTTCTGCTTTCCGCACAGCGCCGATGGCCCGCGAATCGCCCCGCGCGCTACAGACTATTCCCATACCCCGGACGACCATGATCCCGGTCAAGGTCGCGCCGCCCTGCCCTCCCCAGAATGAAACCATGCGCCACGCACTGTGCGTGCGGCCCCAGCAGAGGAGAGCCAGGATGTTTCCCGAATACCGCGACCAGATCTCGACCCTGAAGACGCAGGACGCCCACTTCGCCCGCCTGTTCCATCGCCACAATGCGCTGGACCAGGAAATCCGCAACATGGAAGCCGGCATCGTGCCCGCCGCCACCTTCGAGATCGAGCGGCTCAAGAAAGAAAAGCTGCAGATCAAGGACCAGCTCTACGCGATCCTGCGCAACGCGGCCTGACGGAGGACGGCGATGACGGACCAGGACACCACCCCGGCCCCCGCACACACCGCAGCGCTGCCGCGCGCCCGTGCCGCCGCCAGGGGCGACGTGCTGCCGACCAACTCGGCGCTGTCGGCCGAACGCAATGAAGTCGGCAACGCCGTGGATGCCGCCGTACAGCTGGCGGCCAACAGCATGCAGGACATCCTCGTCAGCCGCGCCGGGCACGGCGCCGGCATGCTGGACGCGATGCGCACGCTGCTCGATGGGCTCGCGCCCGATGAAGCCGCGCAACTGCGCAGCCTGATCCTCGAAGGGGACCCAGCCACCTGGCAGCCCGGCCGCAAGCGTCATCCGGACGACGAGCTGTCCGCGGGCTGGCGCGAGGGAGCCTATCCCTACCAGAACCTGATGTCGCGGCGCAATTACGAAAAGCAGAAGTACCGCCTGCAGGTGGAGCTGCTCAAGTTCCAGATGTGGGTGCGCGAAACCGGCCAGCGCGTGGTGATCGTGTTCGAAGGCCGCGACGCCGCCGGCAAGGGCGGCACCATCAAACGCTTCATGGAACACATGAACCCGCGCGGCGCCCGCGTGGTAGCGCTGGAGAAGCCGACCGAGTCCGAGCGCGGCCAGTGGTACTTCCAGCGCTATGTCCAGCACCTGCCCTCCGCCGGCGAGATCGTGCTGTTCGACCGCTCCTGGTACAACCGCGCCGGGGTCGAGCATGTGATGGGCTTCTGCACGCAGCAGCAGTACCAGGACTTTCTGCAGCAGGCGCCCGAGTTCGAGCGCCACCTGGTGCGCAGCGGCATCCACCTGTTCAAGTTCTGGTTCTCGGTCAGCCAGAAGGAGCAGCGCCGGCGCTTCCGCGAGCGCGAGATCCATCCGCTCAAGCAATGGAAGCTGAGCCCGGTCGACGTCGCCTCGCTGGACAAGTGGGACGAGTACACCCGCGCCAAGGAGGCGATGTTCGCCCACACCGACACCGCCGATGCCCCGTGGACCGTGATCCGCTCGGACTGCAAGAAGCGCGCGCGGCTCAATGCGCTGCGCTACATCCTGTCGCGCTTTCCCTACGCCAACCGCGATACCACCGCCATCGGCCAGCCCGATCCGCTGATCGTCGGGCGCGCGCTGGCCAACTGAACCCGCGGCGCCGCCATCGTGCGGTGGCGCCCGCTGGATTGCCCCCTTTCCCCCTCCTTACTTCAAAGGCCCCAATGTTCAAGCACATCCTGCTTCCCGTCGACGGTTCCGAGCTCTCCCAGAAGGCCGTGTCCGCCGCCATCCAGTTCGCCCGCACCTCCACTGCGCGGCTCACGCCTTATATGTGCGTGGAGACGTACCCTTACTCGCTGACCAGCGACAGCAGCCATGAGAAGCGCGAGGTGTTCCAGCAGCGCGTGGACGCGCAGGCGCGCCAGGAACTCGCCAGGATCGAGTCCGCGGCGGCGCTGGCCGGGGTCCCGTGCACGGGCCACGTCTCGTCGGCCATGGCCCCGTACCACGGCATCATCAACGCCGCCCGGGAACTGGACTGCGACGTGATCTTCATGGCATCGCACGGCCGCAGGGGCATCAGCGGGCTGCTGCTTGGCAGCGAAACACAGAAGGTGCTGACCCACAGCGACGTGCCGGTGCTGGTATTCCGCTGATGGCGCCCCGCTGACATCGCCGCGCCGCGCCGGAATCCGGCTCGTGCGGCGCGGCAGCCGGTGTCCCGTGCTGTACCATATCGCCCATATTCGAAAACGCCCCTTCGCGCCACGGCCCCAGGCCGCCGGACGACTGCCTTGAAGGCCCTGAAGGCCCCTGCGCGGCCGCCATCCGGACCGCGCTAGGGGTGATCCGTGCGGAGCGGGCGGCACAGCGCAGCCCACCGCCAGACAGGCTAAATGGCAATGGGATTGCAGAAGAAAACAAACCCGGCAGACCCGGAACAGGTACAGGCGCAGGCAGATGCGGGCGCCAGCCGCCACACGCCGATGATGCAGCAGTACCTTTTCCTTATTGGATAAGGCTTTGAAAGCATAGTTACGCTGGAAACCACGCCGAGCCTGTCTATGTTCGCGTTATGGAATGCGTTCGTCGCCTCACACGGAACTTAGCATCCACCCTCACCGACCGTTATACTCGGTGACCTGAGGATGTTGACCCCTATATTTGCACTGGAAACATGTTAAAGCTCGAGACGCCTTACCTCGCACAGGCGACGTACTTGCTGCAGTTCAAAGCGCCAAAACTGAAAGTGCGCTTTGATCAGGCCGCGGCTGAGGAAGCCTTTGCGCCGTTGGTCGGCACTCAATCTCAACAGACCAATGTCCCGGACCAGCTCGATCCGAATGTTCCTCGCATTGTATTTCCCTCGGAAAAGAAGCAAATAACTATTTCACAAGTTCAGTGCCAGCTGGAATGTAATTTCCCAGGCGCGGAAATGGGAATACAGAAGCAATTGGGGGTCACATCTAAGAATGTACTCGATTTTCACACTCGAGCGCTTCGCTTTAAAAACGCGGACGAATTCGGATTGACCGCCATCTCGCTCCAATTCAATTTCCCGTCGCACGAGAAAACTCAATCTTTGCAGCAGTTCATCTACGATAACTATGTGAAGATTTCGCCAATTGGAGAAGTAGCCAGCGCACAGATTCAATTGGGCTTTTCGATTGACGGCCATTTTTTTAATTTGTTCGCCAACGCCTACGAAAAGCGGGCAATTAACATTACCCCACAGTTCGGCGAGACTCATCGCGTTATGAATATGGCAGAGATGCCGATCATAGAGCAGGGCATTGGCGTGAAATTAGAAGTCAATAACAAGCCATCCGCAGAATCAATAAAAGACATAATTGTCGGAGACCCACAAAGACTTCTTGATCTTTGTAGCGCTTTTATCGATAAAAATTTTGAGAAAGTAACGGGTCTCGCTTTAAACGGGAGCAGAACATGAGCTACGAGATTCCCCTTAGCTTTGCCCTCCCCATCTTGCAACACTCGGTTGCGCAAGCTCCGGCCACCACATCCGTTGGCACTCAATCCACTGCTCCGGAGTGGTCGGGCGACCTCATGTGTCGGCTGACCGTGGACCCGACGGGAATTGAAAGCCGATGGGTCCTCCCTACGCCAGTAGTCCAACAGCGCCTTCAGGCATGGGCATCTGCTAAAGAGCATGATGTAGCAGCCTTGAAACGTGTTACCAGGTGGCAAAAACGCAGATTAGACTATCAGGCTCTATATAACGCTTATGTCCTTGGGGCCGTCAGCGAAGACGACTTTCTGAAGGACGCTGAAGAATTTTCATCCGACATCAAAGAAGTATCGGAAGCGCAAATCGCAGAGAACATCTCGCATCTTTCCAGGCTGCTTGATTTTGAGCTAACAGCCTCTGATTATGCCGATTTCATGGACACTGAGACCTACATCGTTCAGCAAGTTGTGGCGAAGCTTTTAGCAGAAGACCCAGCTATGGCCAGCCGATTCCCGAGTTTGGCCGGCTCCGTGGCACCCCAAGAGAACAGCGCAACTTCTGAAGGCAATTGATATGGTCCGTGCCACTGCGATCGGTGCTGCGATTGAAGGCGAAAAAATACAGATTCGGACTCGACAGTTCGACACGTATCCGCCTAAGAAGCACCCTCACAAGGGTATGATGTTCTCGTTTCGCTTGGGCATTCGAGCATCGGCGTCAATTACTGAAGAGTACGTGACCCCGGCAGACTCGGTCGTCTATACCACGTCAATGACGTCCACCGGGGACGAAATTTTAGGAACATCGATCGCGGGTTGGTCGCGAAAGCCTCTAAACGAGCCACACCTTGCGAAGGGCAGCGGCACACATAGTGCGTCTCATTTGCAGATCTTTGGCGGAGCATACGCAAACGTCCAAATTCCTCCGCGCGAACACTTGGAGGACGCCGAGATCGCAGCGAAAAACCCGCCCATTCAACAGGCCATGCGTGAAATAAAGGCTTAAAAAGCGACCGATGCTGCACTGGCCGCCTCAAGTGTTGCAGGAAGCAACACCCCCCACTTCGAGGGGCATTTGTCTAAAGGCTCGCTTTCCCGGCCTTTGGATTTCAGGGTTACAGCTGTGACGTTCTGAGCCGGCAAAGCATACACCGGCGGTCACTCGCAAGATTGCGCAAGATCAAGCCCCCGGCTAAGGGGCATCCTCAAGTGCCGGCGCCAGCCCGCCGCGGAGATTCCGCCTCGGGGCCTAGGGTCCGCTTGATACTGTATATTTATACAGTCATCAAAGACGGACCGTCCCATGGCCACCACCATTTTTCTCGAAGCCCACTACTTCGGCGAGGACCATGAAGAGCTGCGGCTGCCCTGCGAGGCGGTCGCGGCCACGCTCGATGGGCTGATCGTCGCTGGCGTGGAGGCGCGTCACTTGCGGGCCCTGAAATGGCGCCCCGACTATCTCTCTTACTGGGCAGACGGCCAACTGCTGCGCCTGGCGGTCGGGCCGTGGGTTGCCCTGGATGCCTTGACGGTGCGCTTTACTCTGCGGTGAAGCCCATGGTCGCGAAGACAGTGCCGCTGGACTGGCCAGCGCTCACCCAGGAGGAGTTGCGCGATATTGGGCTACGGCATCGCAGCCCGGACGTGAAGGATTTGCTTTGGGAGATTGCGCGATTGCGCGAGACGATACAGCGCGCGCACTACATCGCCGAGCTGCTGTACGGCAATGGTGGCGTGATGGCGGACAGTTGGATGCGCCAGCTCATGGCGGAGCCGTGCATCGTTGAGACGCTGGAAGCTGACTATGCGAGCAGCAAGCCAGGTTCGCGGGGATGGCGGGGAGAGGTGCGGACCCCTGAGCATGAGGTCCAGCTGGCGACGATGCAGGCGGCGGCGCGCGGCCGGATAGCCAAACGCCGCGCGCGCCATCGCGCAGATTAAGCGGCGGCGGTGGTCGCTGCTTCAGCCACGTCGAGCATGATCTCCAGGCGTTCCCCGGCAAACAATTCTTTCCACCCACCCCGATGCTCGAGCAGGTCCGCCAGGAGCGACTTCAGCAGGGGCTGGGGCGCCGGCACATGGCCCTCACCCCAAGCGCCGACATGGAGGTAGAGGGATTCACCCAGCTTGCCCGACGAGAGCGGCGCTGACACCTGGTGGCCCAGGGCCGCCAGGAAAGGCTGGCAATGCGACTTGACGTGCCAGTCAGTGCCATTCTGCAGGTACAGGATGTGATTGGACGGCGTGCTGCCCCGGTACAGCGCGCACAGATCCGTCGCAATCCGCGCCGGCAACTCGCGCCGCGCCACCTCCATATCGGCCAGGCCGAAAGCCGCCCGCGAGTACTCGGCCACATGCTGGGGCGCATACGCCAGGATGTCAGTCTGCGGGTTCCACACCACGGCCAGAGACTCCGGCACTAGGCGCGAGTAGTAGAGGCTGGCAAAGCCCCCACCCGACCCCCCCACAAACACGACCTGCCGGGTGTCCGCGAGCGCGACGACCGTGCCGATGACGCGCGACAGCAGCGCCTGCAGCGCCGGCTGCTTTGCCGAGCCGGCGTACCACGCCAACGGCAGGCTGACATCCAGATACAGGCTCGGATCATTGATGCAGAGCCGGCTGACCTCGCCTGGTGGCACCACACCGAATCCGGCGAACACCGGCAACTTCATGGCCTCGCTGCGCGGCGCCGCGCCGTTCAGGAAGATGACCAGCGGCTGGCCAGGCTTCAGATCGACGTACAGATCGATCGGCAGCCCGCCCTCATAGATCGTATGGATGCCACTGGCGAGGCTCGGCGCTGTCTCGAAGTACTCCACGTCGCTGTGCCGGAAGACAGGTTGCTTCCACCGATCCATGGAGCGAACGCCGGCCAGCGCGTCCTCGTACTTGGCCACTACTTCCGGGTGCATACCGTTTCCTCTTGTCTTGAGGGAACGGATTATGCCACCCGGCAGTCGCTGGCGACCAGCCACCTTATGGGACCGCCGCCGCTACGGCGTTGTCGAGCTGCGCGCGGACGCGGTTGTAGATGTCGATGCAGGCATTGGCATCGCGGATCCCTGCGTTGCCGTCGACGGCGATGGCGTAGAGAGCGCCTCCAGTCGCTGGATCAAGTTCGGCTCGCGCTTGACCAGATCCGGAGGCAGCGGCGGCATCCGGGGACAGACGGGAGGATCGGGCCTGATAGTCACCGATGGCGAGGGACAGCCGGCGAGTACCAGCGCGATATTCAGCCAGAGCAGCAGCAGCGGCCACTTTTTCATTGTCTGCATCCTTTCGGGCTTGCGCCCATGCGTTGTCGCGAGCCAGGCCCGCGTTGCGTTCCGATTCCCGGTACCGGCTCTCCCAATCTCGCGCCTGGTCGGCGGCACTGGCCAACTGGCCCGCATGGCTCGCGCGCAGCTCGGCCAGCTCGCGCCCGCGCTCGGATAACTGGCGCTCATAGCCATTGGCCTGCCAGACCCAAGCGCCGGCGCCAGCCAGCAAAGCCCCCATCGCAAACACCACGGCATACCCCCTCCAGCCAAGCAATGCCTGGGCAGCGCGCTCAAGTACGCTTTCCATGCCCTCTCCCCTGTCGGCTCATCCAGCGCTTCAGCCAAACCTCCAGATATTGGGAACCCACGATGCCCAATGCACATCCGACGCCATACAACGCCATGGGCGGCATGCCGGGGAACTGCATCAAGCCAACGCCAGCGACCATTGAGGTGGCAGCACCGAGCACCGCTCGCCCAAGGATCAGGCGAAGCGTGATCGGATCATCGCTCACCAACAGCTTGCCGAGGCCGATCAAAGCGCCCATCACCAGTAGCATGTAAAGGTTCCTTTCGTGTTCCTGCATAAGACTAAGACCCCTTTTCCTTTTCACCCGTTGATAATCCGTTTGGCCAACTCCCAGCGCTTTTCGCGCAACGCCAGCCCGTTTTCACCACCATTGATCCGGCGCGTCAACGCCACGAAGTCGCCGGCGTCCGCCAACTGATTGCACCCGTTTGCATACCAGAACCACGCGGCCGAGCGCGCCGCCAGCCGGTCGTCCGTGACCAGCAATTCCGGATGCGCGACCAAGTCGACACCCAACGCATGACTGCACGCGAGATGGTTGTCGTAAAAGGTGACCTGCTTGAGGCCATGGCCGGAGAACCGCCATCCGTCACCGCTAGCGGCATCCCCGTTGCCATAGCGGCCGGCGTAGACGATGGCGGCGATACGCCGCTGACGATCGAGCGGCACCGACGATTCGCCCGGCTGACGCCCGAGCTTTCGCGCCAAGTCCGCAGGCATGCGCCTGCCGAACGTAGCCACCAACGCCTCGGGCTTGTAGTCGAACGACTCCTGCAGCCTGGTGAAGCCCAGCGACTCATGACCGACCTGCGCAAGCCACGCCGCCGCCCGCTTAGGCTGCAGGATGCCGAACTCGAAAAGCGCCGCCTCGACGTGCGGCCACCAACGTGCCGCGGTACCGGGCGCAAGGCCCGCCGCCGCCTGGAAAATCTCTTGATTCATCTGGCAGTTCCAGAATTGAAAATGCCCGCACGAGGCGGGCAAGAATGGACCGATGAAGGAGGACGGGAACTACTGCAGCCCGGCGGCCTGCTCAAGCGCCTGCAGCCTGACCTCTGCGATCGCTGCCTTCCTACGCTGGAGGGCCATTTCGAGGCACAGCGCTTCGTCGTAGCGGATGCCATAGCGGTTGCCAGCCGGCCGGTACGGCGTAACCACGCCCCCCTCCTCGTCGCGCTCCTCGAACTGCTCAGGCCATTCGTCATAGCAGAGCACGCCAAAGGCGAAAGCATCCAGCTCCTCCGCCTCAAAGGCCTCTTTCACTCGCTGTGCGATAAGACCGAAGTGCCAGCGCGCGCCATCCGAGCCCTTCAATGCCACCGCATCCTCGAACTTGAATTGGCAAAACTCGACTCGACCCCAGGCACGCAGCACCGCCTCCGGGATCGCTTGCACCTGCTGCTTCTCACGGGCATCAGACGTGTTGATCGTGCCAGTGCCAGCGTAGACCGTCGACCACCGTGAGCCCGCCAAGCCGAGCGCCTTATTGTTGTCAGTAATCGGGCTTAGGAAAGCCCCGCCGAAGCGGAAGGCGTCGGCTGAGGCCAACTGAACTCTCCAGGTGTCGTCGGTGTAGTTGTACGTGAACTTTCCCACGACAGAGGCACCAGGCTTCGCGGCCGTGATACCAGCTTCAACGGCACCGCCCGGCGTGCCGAATGCGAGATGAACGCTGGAATCGCCTTCGAGAATATGGCGCGTGTTGCTGTTGTACGAAATTACGCCTGCGCCGTTCCCGTTGATTTCGTGATGCAGCGCCTGGGGCGCAATGCTGCCGTTGTACCCCCAGCGCCACCGTGAGGTAGCGGCGTCAAAGTACACAGCGTCAAGATGGTCGTTATCCAACGAGCACCCAAACGACGCGACATCTTTCGCGGTATTGCCAGAGATCGTCGAACTCGTGTTGATAAACGTCGACATCGCGGAAAGACGAACGCCGTAGTAGTTGCCGGTGATGTTGGACGAGAGGATATGCGCGCGCGACTGGTTCAGGGCGAAGACACCGCCGCCAGAGCCGATGCATCCGCTGATGTCGCAATAGTCGACGTGCGCACTGCTATTGTCGCGCAGCAGGATACCGGCTGCCCCGCCAATTCCGCCAGTGATCTGCGGGCGATTCGCCACCTCCGACCCTTGATAGCCGACAGTCCCGACGCAGTTCGCATACATGCGAACGGTGTTGTTCGGATTGTTGTGCAGCCCGCCCGAAACGTAGAGACGCGTATGCATCTCGGCATTGATGCCCGAGCCATTCGACCCGGCCTCAACCGAGGTGCCATTGTTCGCTGTGTGGACATTGTTTGTCCACATATTGCACTGCATGACAGAAGAAAGGCCGTGAATGCCCCAGTTCTGGAATTTGATGTCCTGAACCTTCAGCAGCATATACTGCTGAAAATCCCAGCCGTTCGTCCCTTGCCCGGTTCCGTCGATGATGACGGTTGGCACGTTCGGGTGGCCACCTACAGCGGGCCCACAGAATTCGATGCGGCTCCTGCTTCTCAACCCCGCAAGCGAAGCACCGCTATTGTAGGTACCCGCCGCAAGGTTGACGCGAAACGCCCCCCGATTCATCAGGGCTTCACCCCAATTCTTCAGAGCATTCATCGCGCCTTGCGGAGTTGCCATAGCCGCCGTCGCGGACAAGCCATCGTTCGTATCCGCGCCACCTGAGGCGGCCACGTACAGGTTATTCGTACCAGTCCTGCCAGAGACGACGAACGTACCCGAGCCGCGCTTGATCACTCCCGGCCCCGTATGCGCTACATCGTGGAAGTTGGGAATGTTCGCGTCGGACATGTAGGTTCCACGCGGCCAATGCAGAACTGCGCCGACCGAGTACGCGTATGCGACCGCAGCAGCAATGCCGGCTTGATTGCTCGTCACGCCGTCAACAGGGCTGACAACCGCATCGATAAAATTCCGCACCGATACGACCTGCGCGTTGATATCGTGCTGCGTCTGTGCCACTGCTCCAGCATAGGGCTGGAGGACCGCCAGCATTGCGTCCCCCTTTCCCATATCGGCCGGGTTCGCCAGGTCGGCGGCCGACACGTTCGTGATCGTCCAGAACGTCCCGTTGAAGACCTTCTCGGCAGACGAAGTGGTGTTGAAGTAGCGATCACCGGCCTGCATTGGTGAGCCATTCGGCCGCGTTAACGGGTCGGATGCGAGAGCGCCGTAGTAGCGACTGTTGATGGTGCCCTGCGAGTCGCCGGCGGCAGCGGCCGCCTCTTCGGCAGCCACAGCGCTAAGGGCAGCCTCCGTAGCGGAACTCGCAGCATCGTTTGCCGATCCGGCCGCCGCATCACGATACCCGAGCACCGTCAGCGCTGTGCTCTTGCACCACTGCGCGACTTTCAGGAACTGCTGCAAAGCCAGCACAAAGCGCAAGCGGTGGCCGCCATTGCCGAGCCCCGTGTCAGGGTGGTCGGTATCGTCAATGGTGACATTGTCACCGCCGAGATCCGGCGGAAAATTCACGGTTGTCATTATGTCAGTTCCTCGATCTCGAAGGGGGTGTTGCTGTTATTCAGGAAGGCTTGCGTGATGGGGCTTAGCTGCCTCAGCCGCCCTAGATATGAGCGCCGCAGCCGGTTGATCAGGTCATCTTGATCCCAGACCAGCAGGATTTCGCCATCGACCCCCGCTCGCCGCTGCGTCTCGAAGACCCTCGACATGGCCTCGTCATTCGATAAGTGGCCCAGCTCGAATCGCGTAACGCGCCGCGCAGCCTTGCGGTCAAAATATAGCGCGCCCGACAACGCACGCTGGGGCGTCGTGTCCGTCTCCCAGCCCACCGATGCTCCCCACTTGGCGTTGTATTGCGGTTGCCAGGCGCGCCCCACAAAGAGCCGCCCCAACTCGACGTAGCCGTCCGGGTTGCCCTCGTCTTCGATGTCGATGCGGATGTATCGCCCCGGGGTCAGCCTGGGCAATACGATGAGCAGGATCGACGGGTACGCCAGACGCTCCTCCTCGCTGACCGTGCCGCTCCAGAAGTTGTCGTCTTCCCACTCGAGCATGCCGATCGGATATAGCACCGGCCAGGCATACGGCAGCGTCGGGCTGGCACCCGGCGGCAAGTCCAGCGCACTGTCATAGATGGGGCTGGCAAAGCCCGCATCGTGGGAGACCCGCGCGCGCCACACCGCAGTGGTCGACAGGTTGTGCTTGACCACCGCGATCACTGAGAGCAGCTTCGCCTCGCCGAGATCAAGCGTGAATTGCGTATCTGCCTTAGCTGCCGTTGCGCTGCGCGCGAGTCTCGATAATCGCCGGTCCTGCAGATTGCTCACCGGCACCTGCCAGGCACCACCGGACAACGTGCCGCCATCAGCAATATTCGGATGCGCGATCAGTACATTCGCCATCATCACCCCCACAAAGTCAGCTTGGCCGTGCTGCGGTCGACACCGGCGTCCAGCCCGATTACGCGCAGCAGTTGGCCGCTCAGGCCGTAGCGGCTTGTCTCCAGCTCCACGACGCTATCTAGGTCGATTGCGCCGAGTTCGTCGAGCCGGATTTCCACGTCCACCAGCGCGCGGCGAACGCTGTACAGATCTGCGCGCCGGCTGGCCTCCGCTGCGGCATCGGCCTCCGCTATCAGCGCGGTGTCGAAGACGATTTCCTCAGAGGACGGCCACGCTGTTTGTACGGCTGGACGCTCGCTCGCCGTTTGGCGCATGTCCAGTGCCAGGAAGGCCCGCCGCGCAGCTGGCGCGGCCCCCGCCGGCTGCGTCTGAACCGTGTAGTTGCGCGCGTAGCGCACCACGGCCCGCCAGTTGGGAACGCCAGCTGCTCGCATCGACAGCGCCAGGATGGCATCCGCATGGATCAGGGTTGGCGGACCGCTGGGCGCCGTCAGTCGGCCCATGCGTAGACGGTTGAATCGGTCGAAGCCGTACCAGGCGCCGATGGCGTTGGCCAGCGCATCCATCACCGCCTGGGCACTCGCATCGCCGTCCACCCAGACCCCAACCTTCGCCGCGTTGGCCGCGTTCAGCGCCGACACGTCGGCCGACACGATGTCGGCAGACGGGACGCCAGCGTCAAGCGCCACCGCCTGCAGCAGGGCGCCCGCGCGCGTCTCAGTGGTTTCCGCAACGACCGTAACCTCTCCCGCCGGCGGAGAACCCAGTCGGCACAGGCCGCCCCAGCATCGGGCGTCCCCGGCCGCCGGTGCGGTCGCCAGCAGATCTGCCTCGCTGGCGTACGCGGCGCCCAGCGCGAGTGCAGCGCCGTTGTCATACACCGCATCCACCGTGCAACCCTGGTCAGAGACCTGGTAGATCAACTTACTGGAGTTGACGCACTTGGCCGACACGTTCAGCACGCGCCCATAGACGCGGGGCTTGTACTGATCTTTCAAATCATCAGCCGTGCCCTCCAGCCCGTCTGGCAGCACGTTGTCGCCAGCGTACTTGGCGCGGGGCAGCGACTGCCCCAATACCGCTAGGCGATCACGAACCACCAGGCTGATTTCGTCGCCGGCGGCGCGGACATCCTCCAGCGTCCCCGACATCACCACAGGCCAACTCGACACTGCCCCCCCCACCGCCCCTACCCGAACAGAGAAGGGGCGACCGTCAAAGGCGTAGTCACTGAGCAGAACGTCCAACTGCCCGTCCGCGTTGGCCAGCAGGATCTCGCCCACCGAGACACGCGAGGCGCCGTATGTGGCCGCCCCGTCGAACAGCACGCGCGACAGCCGCGGCGGCTCTCTCAGGCACGGCTCGAAATACGCATTGGCGGGCGTGTCGCTCGGTCGAGTGGTAAAACCTGCGTCGGCAAAACGCAGAGTCTCCACCAAGCCGGTCGACAGCCGCCATGCACTCACTTCAATGGCAATGGTCATGGTTACTTGTTGAGTAAGTCTTGCTGCAGCCGGACCTGCCTAGTTTGCACCGCCATGGCCTCCTGATGGCGTGCTGCGGCCTGAGCTTCCTTTGCCACCTCGACCCGGCCAGCGGATTCGCGCAGCGCGACCAGCTCGCTGCGTAGCGCCTTGACCTCCGCCACCAGCGCGGCATTGGCACCCTGCCCGTATTGCGACCAGCTGATCTGCTGCGGGTAGCGCGCGTTTTCCGCGCGGGTCAGCACACGCTCTCCCTGGTGCAGCTCGGCCAGGTAGCCGTCAAATGGCACGTAATCGAGGCCGCCGGCGTGCGAGCCATCGGGCCGGAAGCCCTGCACCGCGGCGTAGTCGGCGGCGTACTGCCCGCCGCTGGCGTAGTAGGCGCGCGAGGCCTCCAGAAAGGCCTGGGCGATCTGCGTCCAGCTCGCCTGCGCGTCGGCATCCCCGCCCTGCGCCGCTGCGGAGGTTTCCTGGTAGCGGCGCCTTGCCTCGGCGTACTGCTGCTCCGGCGTGAGCGTGGAAAAATTGCTCAGGCCAAGCGACTGCTGAAACTCCCGCACCTGCTTGCCAAAGGCATCCAGCCCCTCGGTCATCTGCGCAAACGCCGGCGCCAGATCCAGCAGGGTCGAGAACATTTCCTGCCCGCTCTCACTGGTCAGATTGAGCGACTCGACCAGGGCCCGAAATCCCTCGAGCGAGGTCGGCATGGTGAGCCCCAGCTCGCGGAAGCTGTCGCCCGTCTGCGACTGCAGGCGCGCGAGCTTTTCCTGGCCGGAGTAATACAGGTCGTAGTAGGTGGCCACCTTGCTGTTGAACGCCTCAAGGCCGCCCGCCACGTCGACCAGGTCTTGCCGCACCTTGGCAGTCGCCAGGCCCAACGCGCCGAACGCCGCTTCGGTGGTCTTGCCCAACACCGAGGCTACGGTGTTGGTAGCAGCAAAGACATCCGTCAGGCGCTGCGCGGTGTCGCCGATCGACTCGCCTTCGCGCTGGAACTCCACCAACTGCGGTAGCACGTGCTGGCCCAGCGCGTTGGACATGTCAGTGAGGAGCTTGTCGAGCGCCCCCTCCTCGCGCAAATCCGTCCGCACGTGGTAGGAAAACGAGCCCTCGCGCTCGGCCATCCCGGCACCGCCAGCAAGCTTGTCCAGGTTGCGATAGAAGCCCAGCGCACCCTTGACGGCGCCCTGCAGCGCGCTGGACTGGCCGTCATCGAGCGCAGAATAGTTCGTCCCGCTCTTGCTGCGCCGGAACAGCCCGCCTTTGGCCCGCCAGTCCACAAAGGCCTGACCGTCGAATCCGTCCGCCGTGAAATCCCCCACGATGCCCGCCGCCTGCACTTCCGGCTTCTTGCGCCCGAACAGCGCCGTGATGGTCGACGCACCGGAGAGGACATTCGCCAGGCGATCGCTCATGCCGATACCGCGCAGTAGGCGGTCGGCACCGAACGTGGCCGAGCCGTAGATCTTCCCGAAGGTGTTCATGTCCACCTTCTGGTAGTCCCAGCCCTTGCCGTAGAGCGAGTCGGCCGCCGCCATGCCGGCCGCGATCCAGCCCGCCACCGGCACGGCCGCCATGGCCCCGGTCAAGCCGGCGCTGCCCGCGACGCCCGCCGAGCCAGCGGTGGCACTCAAGCCCGCGGTACCGCCCGACAGCGACATGGCGGTGCCGGTGCCGTACAGGGACAGTCCCGCATTGGCGCCATAGGCGGCGCCTGCCGCTCCGCTGCCGAAGATCGAGGCGCCGGTACCGGCCCCGAACATCCCGCCCGCCAGCGCCCCGGTACCGCCGAACATAGCGCCAGTCGCCGAGCCGCCAGCGCCGAACCAGCCCGACACCAGGCCGTAGCCGGTCTTGAGCTTGTCGTACAGGCCGTACATCTGGTAGGCGCTTTGCAAGGCGTTGCCGCCGGCGCCCTGGCCGCTGCCACCCAGACCGAAGGCACTCATCACCCCGGTCTGGATGTACTGGATCGGAATGCGCAGCAAGGTGGTCTTGGCCAGGTTTTTCAGCCCGCTCAGGAACGACTTGCCAAAGCTCTCGCCGTCCTCGAAGGCCCGGAACAGCGAGTCGGTCAGCGACTGGTTAAGCTGGTCGGCGACCTTTTCCCATTCCTTGGACATTTCGGCCGCGCGATCGGCAATCCGCTGCCGCTCATTGTTGACCAGCCTTTGGCTGGCCAGGTCGTTCAGCAGCGCCGCCTGCTCGCGCAGGGCCTCGGCCTCGGCCTCGTAGCCGGGCATCAGGTCATAGATCGCCGCCTTCGACAGCTTGGCTGCGGCCTGCTCGGACAGGCGGGCCACCTCGAGCTGGGCGACCTGTTCCTTGGTCAGGCCGATGGCTTGCCCTTCGAGACGCGCGGCGTTGATGTTCTCGCGCAACGAGTCGGTGCCCTTCTCGATCACGCCCCATTCCCTTTCGCGAGCGGCCAGATACTCCTGGCGCGATTTGGCAGCCTTCTCGCCGGCGATCACCTCCTGGTAGAGCGCAGCGATCTGGGCTTTGCTCTGGCGCAGCGATGCATCCTTGCCGATCCGCAGATCTTCCAGGAACTTGGCATAGGCCTTTTCCCCGTCGGTCAGTTCCTTGGTCGACGCGGTGACTGCGTCCTGCACTGCAATCTGCTCACTCAGCGACTTGATGAGCTTGTCCGCCTCGCTTTCCTTGGCCTCCCCCGCCTTACTGGACAGCGGCGCGGGGCGCTTGGTGCCACCGCCGCCGCTCTCGGCGCTGCCGCCGCCCGCCTGCAGGGCAGCGAGGCGCTGCTCCAGCACCTGCGAAAACAGCTTGCGGTTGAGAATCTCGTCGACATCGGCGAGAAAGGCATCGCCCACAGAGGAGGCGGCCTTGAATTCGCCCTGCGCAAGCAGCACGGCCTGCGCCGCTGCGGCTGCGATGCCCTTGCCGATCAGCTCGAAGGTGCGATAGACACCCTGGCCCGCGTCGACGATGAAGCCGAGCACGCGCGCGGTATCCATTGCCCACGCGCGCAGCGTGCCGTTCTTGCTCAAACGCTGCGCCGACGAGTTGAGCGAGTCGGTCTCGGTCGAAGCCTCGATCATGGCCTCCATGAAGGCGTTCATCGCAGGCAGCGCGGCGGCGTTGATCTGGTTGAAGGTGCCGCGCACGACCATCGCCATGCGGTCGAGGTTGTCGTTAAAGTCGCCGGCCGCTTTGGTCGCCGCCTCCGACACGATCACGCCAAAGCGCTCCGCCTCGTCGGTCGCCTGCTGCAGGCCGTCGGCGCCGCTGCTGAGCCAGGCGTTGAGGTTGGCGCCCGACTTGCCGAACAGGTCGACAGCCAGCGCGGTCTTGCCGGCCCCATCCTCCATGCCGGAGAACTTCTCCATCACGTCGGCCATCACCGCGTCGACGTCGCGCAGCTTGCCGTTCGCGCCGACCACCGACACGCCCAGCGTACGGAACAGCTGCGCCTGGTCCTTGCCGCCGGCCGCTGCCTCGGTCATGTTGACCGACAGCTTTTTGAGGGAACCGCCCACCTCATCGAGGGAGACCCCGTAGAAGTGCGCCTGATAGCTGTACTTCTGCAGCACGCCCGCATTGACCGCCAGGCGCTCGGACAGCTCATCGAACGCGTCCAGGCCATCGATCGAGGCCTTCATCTGGCCCAGCACCGCTGACACGCCCGCGTAAGCCGCCACTACCGCCGCGATCCGTCCGACGGCAGCCTGGGCGAACTCGCCGATCTTGCCCTTGGCCTCGCCCGTCACGTCGCCGAGGTTCTTGCCGAAGGACTGGGTATCGGCCTGCGCCTTTTGCAGGCCGCGGTTGTAGTCGCTCAGGTCCAGCCCGAGCTTGATGAGCAGATCGCCCAGTTTCATGCCTGTTCCTCAGTTGCCCTGCTGGCTGCGGCGCTCGCGCTGCACCGCGAACTCCTCGAGCGCTGCCGCCTCCATCACACGCAGGTCGTTGAAGAGCGCGGCGCGGCGCTTGCGCTTGATCTCATACAGCCGCAGCGGTGTTTCTATCGCGGCATAGTCCAAGCCAATGCGCACGCAACCAGCCATGCCGGCGACCTGGCGCCACTGGGTCTGCAGCGTCAGGAACAGCTGCAGCGATTCCCAGTTGTCCGCATGCACCTGGCAGCTCTCGGCAGTGCCGCGTGCCCGCACCTCGTCAACGCAATCGCTCGCCACGCCGTAGGCCTCCAGCGTCTCGGCCAGGTCAGCGTCGACCTCGAAGTCCTCGGGCCGGTAGCCGGCCCAATGGCGAGCGATCGCGATCAGTTTTTTTCGCGTGCGCCGTTGCCGTACGAGTTGGTCCAGAACACCAGCTGCGTCGCGGTCAGGGCTTGCGGGATCACCAGCAGCAGTTCGCGGTTGGTTTCGTTGAACTCGACCACGGTCTTTTTGTCCGCCGTGACCATCTCGAGCCAGCCGACTAGCACCTCGCGCATCGCGCTCGCCTGCGCACGCCACTTCTCGGCGGGCGGCAGCTCGGCGGCTTCCTTCTCGACAGCGGCCTTCAGCTCCTCGAGCTCGGGCAGCTGCAGGCGCTTGAACTCGGCGACGAACGATGAACGCTCGAGCTTGCCGGTTTCGCCGCGCATCTCGACGTGGATCACATCGCGGAAAGTGGGGTTGACTGCCAGAACAAATGCCATGGGGGTACTCCTGAAATGGGATCGGCCCGCGCGAGGCGGGCCGTGGATGGTGTTTAGTGGAAGGACGGGGTTACAGGAAGGTGATCAGCAGCTCGTCGTTACCGGCGTCCGGCACCAGCGACAACGCTGCCTGCAGGAACACGCTGCCCTCCGAATCCTGGTACTGCGGGTTGCTCAGTTGCACCTTGGGCGCGTCGAACTTCACCTTGTTACCGGCCGTGGTGCCGTGCGTGATCGACAGCGCCCCGGTGGTAGCGGCGCGGATGATGCCAGGGAAGTCCTTGGTGGCGATCGCGGGCATCTCGAGCGTCGCGCTGCCGGTGGTGGAGCGATCGGTAAGCTCCACCGTTTCCATGCCGATCAGGTTGCGGTAGCTGACGGTGTTGCCCAGGTCGATCGACAGCGCTTCGCAGGCCCCGGTGAAGCCATGCAGGCTCCAGGCGGCGGTGTTGGTGTTGTTCACCACCTGAGGCGTCTTGAAGCCGCTGAAGTCCGGCGAGGCCGGCAGGGCGGCATCGGTCACCGGCACGCACATTCCGGTAAAGGCGAACTGCGCCACCGGGATCTGCTTCGCGGTCAGCGCGAACACCACCGTGCCGCGCGCGCCGGTCAGCTTGTGCAGCAGGCCGTCCAGGTAGTAGTAGATCGTGACCGACTCGTTGGTACCGCTGGTCGGCGCGTACTTCACATCCGTCGACGCCGTGATGGTCTCGCTCAGGCCACAGGCGCGCAGCAGTTGGCTGAACTTGGGCGCGGTACCGGCGGTGCCGCTGGCGGCCAGCTCGACCTCGAAGTTGGCGGTCGAGTAGATCGCCGCCGGCAGCTGCTCGTCGCCTCCCAGGTACGGGCGGATCACGTCGCGCGGCACGAAGTCGCCGGTCACCGGCTGCACGCTCATGTTGCGCACCAGGATCGCGTTGGCAGCGGCCGTCGGCGTCGGGTCGACGTTGTAGGTGGTTTCCAGCTTGGCCAGGATCAAGGCCTTGCGCATGACTTTCATCGCTTACTCCTGAGATTGGGCGGGCACGGCCGGCGCCTGATCTTGGTGGTCCGGACCTTCGACGCGCGTGCGCTTGCCGGTGGCCGGGTCGAAAACGTAGCTGCCGCCGAGTCCGGAGTACTCGTCCGAGACGATGGCGGCCGCCGAGTCCAGCGGCGCTGCCGCGGCCGCAGCCGCTTCCGGCTGACTCGAAGGGGTTCGTTTCATGGGTTCCTTGTGGACTTCAGGCACTCAGGCTGCTGCGCTGGGTGCGATAGAAGAGGTCGTAATGCACGGTGCGCGCCAGGCGCATGCCGCCGGTGTGGTCGTAGGCCGGAGCGTCGGTCGCCAGCTCGCTGACATCGATCAGCTGCTCGGCAGTGAAGCCCATCACCAGCGGATGCACGATCGCCAGCACCGCCTCGGCCAGCGGCTCCGGATCGGTGTCGCGCACCATCAGCGTGAGCAGCAGCTCGCTGTGGCGATCGACCGCGCCGGTGGTCTCATGGCCGGGCGCGTCGGCGCCGTGATGCAGCACCAGCGCGTACCGGATGGCACGCATGTCCAACGCCTCGAAGACCGAGCGCGAGAACTGCACCCCCAGCGCCTGTAGCGCCGGCTCGGCCTCGAGGAGCGCGCGCAGCTGCCCGGCGTAGGATTCACGTAGGGTGGTAGTACTCATGGCAGTTCCTTGTGCAACTCGACCGCGACGAAGGCGCCGTCGTCGATCGGCATCGGCTCACCGTAGGGGCGATAGGTGCCAGCCGAGGCACCGCTGGCCACCACGACTAGGTGCGACTTGGACAGCACGCCGAAGACGTCAGCGCGGCCGGTCAGGGTCCAGGAGGCGGCCCGCACCGTGCCGTCGA
Source organism: Ralstonia pickettii (assembly GCA_050987995.1). Lineage (GTDB taxonomy): Bacteria > Pseudomonadota > Gammaproteobacteria > Burkholderiales > Burkholderiaceae > Cupriavidus > Cupriavidus pickettii_B. The sequence goes on along the minus strand of CP158803.1, from coordinate 1,221,997 downwards.
AGACGTCCTTGTAGCCCTGATCGATCAGCGCCTTGGTCGACAGGCCCAGGCTCGCCACGGCCACCGGGTCGCCGAAGTCCTCGACAAAAACGTCGAGATCCTCGCCGGGCACCATCAGCCCTGCTGGCCGCCGTCGCCAGCGCCACCCTCGTCGTCTTCGCCGTCACCGTCTCCGGCGCCATCCTCATCGCTGTCACCTTCGCCACCGGCCGGGGGCGTATCGCTCCCCTTGGCTGCCGGCTTCTTGCGCCCGAGGACCTCCACCGCGCCGAGCTGCTCCAGCTGCGCGGCCTGGTCATCAGGCAGATCGAACTTGTCGCCAGCCTGGTGCACCTTGCTGCCGGTGTCGACCGGCCAATTCGCTTTGACTTTCATGCGTGTCCTTGCCATGACAACGGCCCGCGCGGGGGCGGGCCGTTAGGGTTTCGGGAAAGCGCCCGTCAGGCGATCGCGTTCTGGAAGAAGAACGACAGATCGGGAGCGGTCACCAGCTCGTTGAGGCGCTCGCCGGCGCGCACCTGGTAGCCGCCTTCGAGGCCACCGAGCTGCTTGCTGAACTCCGCATCGGAGATGCGCTCGCCCTGCTGAGCGGTGAAGCCCCAGGTGGTCGAGCGCGTGGTCTCGGCCGGGATCTCGCGATAGATGAACGCGGCATGCTTGCCCCAGCAGCGCTGCAGCGACATCGCCTGGCCCTTGCGCGCCGTGTTGACGAAGGCGCTGCCCACCAGGATCTCCTCGAGCTCGAGCGCGTCGGCCAGCTGCTGGCGCGTCACGCCGCCGCTGGTACCACCCTTGCCGTTGACGTAGTCAATGACCTTGGGATGCAGGATCAGCTTGGTCCACACGCTGCGGCCGAAGATCGCGACGTTGGGACGCATGATCGGCGTGTCCAGGTTGGTCAGGATGGCCGTGATCGGGTCCGAGTTGGTGTAGTCGGACCACTGCGAGTTGCCCGAAAGCGTCAGCTTGTTGCTGTGGTTGGCGGCACCGAAGACGGTGTTGGCCACACGCACCTCCCGGTCGAGCGTGACCAGCTTCATCACAAACTCAGCAGCCAGCGCCAGCGGATCGACGCCTTCGGGGGCGTTGCGAACGTCCTCGACCGGGACGATTTCATCCAGGCCGTAATCGAACACCGAACCGGTCTCCATGGTGCCGTTGCTTTCGACCTGGTTGGGCTTCGCCTTGCGGCCAACGCGGGTGTCTGGCACGGTGAAGTGGTCGGCGACCGACTGCACCAGATACTTGAACTCCGCCTTTGAAACCGTCACGCGGGGCAATACCGCGTCGGCGATCATTTCGCCGTTGGCGTAGGCGATCACAATCGACGCGATGAGCGGCAGATTGATCGGGTACGGAGCGACAGCAGTCGTCATGTATGACTCCTAGAAATTGGAAAAGTAAGTGGACGCGGGACCGGGCGATTAGGCGCCCTGCATTACGCTGGGCGCCAGGAACACCGGGCAGATGTCGCCCGAGACGCCCGACACTTCGGCGAAGCCGACGATGCGCACGTTGGCGCCGGCAGCGGGAGCGGCTGCGACGGCACGGCCGACCGAGTCGGCTGTCAGCGGCTGGCCGCGCGTCACGTTGCCGCCGTACTCGATGTCGGCGATGCCGCTGCGCACGATGCTCGGGCGGTCGCCGGCTTCGTAAGCAAAGCCCTCGGTGGCGCCGACCAGGGCATCGGTGGCCGCGGTGGCCTGCTTGACACTGCCGTCGGTCGCGCCATGCGTGACGATGCGATTCTTGGCCAGCGCGCCCTCGGCGGTGTGGGTCTTGAGGAGTCCGGGATTGCTCATGGTGTGGGTCCTGTGATGGATCGAAGGGAAACGCGCGGATTACTGCGCCAGTTCTTTCGCTGCCTGCGCGGCCGCTGCGGCATAGCTCAGCTTCTGGCCGGAGGCCTGGGCGGCGCTCACCAGCTCGCGGGTGCGGGCGGCGATCGCCTTCGAGTCCGGCTTGTCCTTGGCAGCAGCCGGCTCACTGGTGGGCGCGGCCGGCAGCGGCGCCGGCGCGTCGGCGGCCAGGGTGGTGGCCTGCTTGGCCAGCGACGCGCGGTGCGCGCCCAGCACCTGGGCGGCGGCCTGGTCGGGCGTGGTCTTGCCGTCGGCCTTGAGCGAGGCGATCAGCGCCTCATGGCCGACCATCGCGTGCGCCTCGATGCCGAGGATGCGCTCGCGCTCGGCAGTTGCGCCGGCAGTGCGGGACTCGGCCTGGATTTCTGCCAGCAGCTCGGGCGACTGGGCCGCCAGCTCTTCGCGGGTAATGCTCATCGTGGTTCCTTTCGGAGAGGTGGGCAGGTCTGCCCGGTTTTTGGAGGGAGGCGCAGGACTGGCCTGCGGAACCTTGAACTCGCCGGCGGCGAGTCGGGTGATCAGCTGCTCGGCCGTGGCAATACCGTCCACCAGCCCCGCATCGATCGCTTGCTGGCCGACGAAGGTGCGACCGTCGGCCATATCGGAGATCACCTTGTTGGCGGTAACGCCGCGGTTCTTTGCGACCGCGTCGACGAACTGCCCATACAGGTAGTCGATTTGGTCCTGGATTGAGGCGCGGCCCTCCTCCGACAGCGGCGCATAGCTGGTGGCGATGCGTTTGAACTTGCCGGAGTAGATGTCGGTGGTCTTGATGCCGCGCTGGGCTTCCGCACCGGACACATCGCGGTGCATGGTGGCCACGCCGATCGAACCGACCTCGGTGGTGGTGTCGGCGATGTACACCGCCTGGGCGGCGCTGCCGATCCAGTAAGCAGCGCTGGCCATGGTGCCGTCTGCCAGCGCGATCACCGGCTTGATCACGCCGACCTCGCGCACGACGTCGGCCAGCTGCTGCGTGCCGGCCACCGTGCCGCCAGGCGAATCGATGTGCAGCAGGATCGCGCTCACCTGGCGGTTGGCCGCCGCAGCGCGCAGGTCGCGACCGATCAGGTCGCTGGAAGCGCCGCCGGAAATGTCGGTGAAGAGGTTCGCGCGGCGCGCGATAGTGCCCATGATCGGCACGATCGCAACACCATTGACGATCTCGTAGTCCTGCGGGGCGCTGCCCAGCGGCTTGCCGATGCTGGCCTCGATCGCCTTGAGGTCCGCTTTCTCGCCCAGCATGTGGCGCTCATAGGCGTTGGCGATCATCACCAGCTTGTCGGGCATGATGGCCCAGGCGCCCGTGACCACATCCAGTAGTCGGTTCATCGTCGCTCCACAAAAGCGAAACCCGCCACGCGGGCGGGTTCGGTTGTCATTGATCGTTGCCGTTATCGGGCGGATCCGGCGGATCGTTCGGCGGCGCATCGGCGCCCGGCCCGGTCGGGGCGCCGAGCAGCCCGTCACGCTGTCTCGCCTCGCGCTCTCGCGCCTGCTGCGCGTGGTTGTCCTCCCACATGCTGCCGTCGTAGGCCATGGTTTCCTTGGCCAGCGTGGTGCGCCCGATCTGCAGGTTTTTCTCGGAGGCCTGCGCTTCCTTGAGCGGGTCAATCGCCCCCGGCGCGTCGCCCACCCACTGACAGCCAAGCCAGGCGCGGCGGATCAGCGGATGTTCGAAGTAGCCCGGCGCCGCCAGGTAGCCGTTGGCGACCGCCTCGTCGATGATCAGCTCGTACACCGGCTGGCAGAAGTTGGTGGCCAGCCAGAAGCGGCGCATTTTGAAGAAGCGCCACGCGTCCAGGATGGCCGCCCGCGCCGCCGTGTAGCTCGAGGTGTAGTGCTTGATGAGTACCTCGAAGGGCAGCTCCAGCGCGACCCCGACCTGGCGCAGGATCGACTGCACGAACGGGTCGAAGAGCGCGTTGGGCCGCCCGGGGTTGATCACCTCGACGCTGTCGCCGGGCGCGCCCTGGATCACCGCCCCCTTGCCCAGCCGGTACTCCGGGCTGTCAGTCTCTTCGGGCACGATCGCGTCACCGCCTTCGGTCTTGATGAAGACCGTGAACATGCCCGACACCACCGCCGCGGCGAGTTCGGCATCGGTGTAGGTGCCGAGCTGGCGCAGCGGATCAATCACCGGCGCCAGGTACGGCTCGCCCCGCGTCATGCCGACCCGCCGGCGCTCGAACAGGTGCAGCACGTTGCGCCGGCCGGAGCCACTGCCGAAGGCCTCGCGCCGGTCCCATTCGCGCTTGCCGCCGGCCGCGCCGAGTGCGCCGGGGTGCTTACGCAGAAAGTGGTACGCGACCGCTGCGCCCAAATCGTCGAGCTCGACGCCGCCGGCAAACTTGTCGTCGTCGCGCTTTCCCTGGGGGTTGCAGCACCGGTCGGCTTCGATCAGCTGCAGGCGCGTGCGGTATCGCGTGCGGTGGCGATCGATCATCGGCGTCAGCACGAAGCCGTCGCCGTTTTCCACGGTCGAGCGAAACGCCAGCTGCTGCAGCTCGTAGAAAGTCTGCGTCAGCGCTGCGTCGCATTCCTTGCTGTCGGCCCACAGCGAAAACTCGCGCTGTGCTTGGCGCTGCCAGGCGGTGGCCTCTTCCGTCGTGAGCCCGAGCATTTCGCGGTCGATGGTCGGCTGCGGCGCGAGGCCAGTGCCCACGACGTTGGTGACTAGGGTGTTGATCGCCCCGCGCGCGAGTGGGTTATTGCGCGCCAGGTCACGGCTGCGGTTGCGCAATACGGCCAACTGCGGGATCAGGTCGGCATCGGCCGAGCCGCCGAACGCAAACCAGTTCTTGAGCGAGCGCTTGATGGTCGAGCCGCCGTCATACGCCCCGGAATAGGCTTGCACCGTACGCGCGTGCACGCGCCGGTTGCCTGCCGCCGGGCTGAAGTAGTTGACGACGCGGTCGACCATGGTCAGCCGCGGGTTGGGCTTGGCGATCTTCATTCCGCCACCCCATAGCCAATCGTCATGCGACGACCACCGCGGCGCGCCATGCGCAGCTTCCCCTCCCAGTAGTCGATCTGCTGGCGGATCTCGGCGGCATCGACGCGGGTAAAACTGCGCCCGCCGATGGTGTAGGCCTGGTTTTTCGCCACGGCGCTGCTGGCGGCCAGCCAGAGGTCGAGCTGCTGCTGGGCTTGTTCGGCTGTGATCATGGATCAAATCTCCACGCCGCCCGAGACGGTGCCATAGCGGCGCCGGCGTCGGGGTGGCAGGTTGGGTGAATCGACGGGCGCAGCCGGCGGGGCCGGCGGCAATGCCGGCACCAGCGGCGCGGCAGCCTCCTCGTCGTGCGTTTCGTCCTGGTCGGGTTCGGCCGGCGGCGCGATCGCGTCGACCGTCGGCGGCTCCGGCACCGGCTCAGGCTCGTCGAACAGGCCGCCTTGTGACAGTCGCGCCTCCAGGATCGACCAGTCGCGCTCCTGCATCAGGTGCACCTTCGCCGCGCGCGACGCGTGCAGCGCATAGACCTCACAGTCCAGCGCCTCGTTGCGCTTGCCTACCTTCTTCTGCCAGACGCGGATCACGTGGCCGTTCTGCTGGCGCACCGGCGCCTTGACCTCGGCCAGCAGCTGCTCGTAGTAATCGGCGATCACGTTCCTGTAGACGTGAAAGCGGCCTGGCCCGCGGCCCTCCAGGCTGGCGCGGCCGCGCTCGCCGATCAGCAAGTCCTTGGCCCGACCCACACCGACCATGAACACCGACACGCCATAGCGCGCGGCCTTGGTGTTCTTCTTGTTGGTCTCCATCACCGGCCCCGGCTTGCGGAAGATCTCCGCGTCAGGACTGCGCGCGCCCTTGATCGCCATCACATGCGGCACGCCGCGGCCCTGGCGCGAGCGCACGTACTTGTAGACCGCGTCCGATGTATTGCCGTCCGAGGAGTCGATCGACACTGCGCTGATGCCCAGCGCCATGCCGCGCGCGTGGCGGTACTTACCGAAGATCAGCTTGTCGAGCTGATTCCAGCAGTCATCGCCGATCAGGCCGGCCTGGCCATAGAGGCGCTCGTACAGCACCAACCAGGTCTCCTCGCCGCGACCCCAGGCGCGGATGATCACCTCGAGGCGATCCGGCTGCACGTCGACCCCAATGGTCAGAAGCAGGCCGCCCTCTGGCACTGTGCGCGGCAGGTAGTCCTTGGCGCGCTCGGCCAGCTCTTCCGGCCTGGCCTGGTCGCCCTTGAAGCTGTAGGCCTCGCCCTTGGAGGAGTTGGTGAAGGCGACCAGCTTGCTTTCGTCGCCCATCGCCAGGTGATGCAGCGCCGTCAGCCAGTTCTCCATCAAGGTCGGCATGGTCGAGCCCGGAAACGGGCTGTACAGCTCGTTGATGAAGTATCCGGCGATGCCGTTGAAGGGCGCGGTTGCCATCCAGCGGCCGGCGCGCACGTTGCGGCGCTTCTCCGCGTCGTTCCACAGGCCGCCGCAATGCGGGCAGACGTAGTAGGCCTTTTCCGGGACCTTGTTGCCGAAGATCGGATGCGAGGCGTCCGGGTCTTCGGGGCACTTCAGGTTGTCGAAGCTGAGCGCATGCTCCTCGCCGCAGTGGTGGCACGGCACCATGCCGACACGCTTGTCCGACAGTTCCATCTCGGCGGCGATGGTCGACGTGCCCTCGACCGTCGGCGTGCCGCCGATCACGATCTTGACGCGCGAGCGTCGGAAAGTCTTGGTCCGTTCCTTGGCCAGCTTGATCGAGTCGCCCTGGCCGCGCAGGTTCAGGTTGCAGTCGTCCGGCTCCTCGATGAAGATCCGCGGAATCGGGCTCGACTTCACCGAGCTCGGCGAGTTGGAGCCGACCAGCTTCAAGAAGCCGCCGCGAAAGCGCTTGAACAGCATGCGCTGCTGCGACTTGCGACTGCGCAGATCCACCGCCTGGCGCAGCCGCGGCGTGGCGGTGACCATCGGCTCGAACTTCTCGGCCATGTATTCCTTGGCCGCGCCCTCTTTCGGGAACAGGCCCAGGATCGGCGACGGGTCCAGGTCGATCCATTTGCCCAGCACGTTGCCGAGCACGCCGGAGGTCCACGCGACCTGCGCCGACTTCTGGCAGCACACCTCAATCACGGTGGGGTCGTCGAGCGCCTCGAGCGGGTTGCCCGGCCAGCACAAATACGGCGTCACCTCCGGGTCATACTTGCCGGCGCGGTCGGCCTCGATCGACGACAGGAAGCGGAACTTGCGCGCCCATTCCAGCGCATTCATGCGCGGCGGCAGCGCCCAACGCCCGACGGCTGTGCGCAGCGTGCGCTTAGCCGTCGTCGTCATCCTCTTCATCGTCGCCGGCATCGTCAGGATGCTCAGCGTCGGGATCTGCATCATCGTCCTCGCTCAGGTGCTGGAGCTTGCCCAGGCACTCCTCAATGAAGGGCAGCACCAACGCCTCGTCGATCTCGACGCTGTGCTTCTCGAATATGGCGTCGGCGATCTTTCCGGGCAGCAACAGCAGCTCGGTCTTGGCGGCCTCGATATGGTCGCCCCACAGGCGCTCGAACGTGGCGGCCGGTGCCAGCATGTCGAGCTTCTCGCCAATGCGGATCTCGACCTCGATCTTGCGCGCGCGGTCCAGCTCGTCTTTCGGGCTCGACAGGCCTGCGCGGTGCAGCTCGCGCTGCGTGAGCCAGCCAATCACCGCCGCGGTGTCGTACTCGTTGCCGCGGCCCCGCTGGCCAGCCAACTTCACCGGCATGCCCTCGTCTTTCTGCCAGCGAATCAGCGTCTGTACAGCGAAGCCGGTGATCTCTGCCAGCTCTTGCAGGTTGACTGTCTTGCCCATCGGACCCCCAACTAACTAACCCTAGCGTCCCCTTTATCTAGAAACGAAACGCGGATCGAATTACCCCCATGACGCGGTTTCCGGAAGGACCCGGCCACCCTCGGGGGGCAGGCCGGGCGCCGGCCGCACATCTCGTCAGCGCCGCGCCGTGGCCTCGGCCAGGTCGGCGGCAGCGCGCAGGTTCGGCACGAGATTGGTGCCGACCACCTCGCCGACCAGGTCGAAGAACGGGAAGCGCGAGGAGTACTGCGGCGCGTCGATGAACAGCAGCACCGGCTTGGCCGCGCCCCGCTGCAGGTGGCCGATGCGCGCACGCTCGGCCGTGCTGTACGCGTCCTTGCGGTAGATACCGGCGGGCAGCTTGCCGTCGGGCTGGCTGAGCGCGAAGTACGAGAAACCGCGCAACCCCTTGGACGGGCGCCCCTTGGCCAGGCTGTCGCGGCGCTTGTCCGTCATGTTGGCGCGATAGCCCTGCTCGCCGAACGCGCGGAAGTACGACAGCAGCTGCACGATCTGGCCGCGGTTTAAGTTGCCGAAGGCATCGAGCTGCGCCGCACTGCCCGGCACGGTGGCCTTGCCGGCGGGCAGGATGCCGGCGGACTGCAGCGAGCGCTCATACCGCTTCAGGCGCCGCTCGCCGCCGTAGACCTCGGGCAACAGGTACTTCTCGGCGGGCGTGCCCTTGCCAGCATCGCTCTTGACCCACACGCGGGCCTCGAGCGTCTGCTTGGTGGCCGAGCGAATATAGATCGCATTGAGCGTGTAGGGCGTGGGCCGGTCGAAGCGCCTGGCCATCTCGCCGACCAGGCGCTGCTTGGCATCAAGCGCGGTCTGCGTTAGCCCCTTGGCCACCGCGAACGGGAACTGCCGGCCGAGCTGGTCTTCCATCAGGCGCAGGAACGGGCCGATGTTGGTGGAAGCCGTCACGTTCGCCATGGCCACTCCAAAGCGCGAAAGAAAAACAGGCCAGCGCGAACGGTGAGAACGCGCGGCCTGGCGGAAAGGGCTCGCACCCGCGAGCCCCGGGGAGAAGAAAAATCGGACCGGCGCGTAGCGGCGCACCGGCCCGACAAGCCCTGCCAGCCATCCCCCGATAGCCAGGCAGAGAGGAGACACTGTTCAGTCCGAGCTGCCGGGCGAGGCGCAGCTATCCGAGGAGCCGTCAGCACTGAACGACGCGCTGCACGCCGCATCCCAGTTGCCCGACGCTCCGCCACCATCAAACGAACCACTGCCGCTCACCGGCGCCGACCAGCTGCTGCCAAACGACCCGGCATCCGCCGCATTCCCATCATCGGCATGGCTGGCCAGCAGCATTGCCGCCGGCAGCATCGACATGCCCTCATCGCCCCCATTGGAGCGGGAAGCGGAGGAAACCGGCGCGGCACGCGACACCGGGGCGCGACGCGGGACCGACACGGCAGCCTGCAGCAGCGCGCGCGAGGCGAGAAAGTCAGGGCTGGGCGCACCCGTCAGATTCAGCTCCGTCGGTCGCCCCACCGGCATGCGGATCGGCGGCAGCGGGTCGCTCCACTTGCTCCGCCACCATGCGATCAGACTGCGGATTCCCTTCATGTCGCCGCCTCCGTTGTGCGCGCGTGGCGCCACTCTCCAGCCATTCGCGAGTCATGATCGAGCCCACGGTACAACCGAGCATGAACGGGTAGAACATGACGCGCTCCAAATGAAAAAGCCCGACGCGGTAGGGACCGGGCCGGGCTTCATTCACTGCACGCAACGAGCGCACAGCGTAGCCGAAATTTACTGATCTTTTCTCACGGTTTCAAGAGCAGGTGCAAGGGTGGGTTCTTAAGCCCCGGATTCTTAATGAGAAAATCGATTCCCTTTAAAACAAGCTGCTGCGTGCGGTAGGCGCGGTCCTTGCCCATGCCGAGCTCGCTCGCAGCCAGATACACCGGCATCTGCCGGATATAGACCAGGCATGCCAACCGGTACCAGTCCATGGGCAGCTTGCGCAGCGCCTCATGGGTCAACTCGCACTCTGGCTCCGACACCGGAATGTAGGCGCGCACCGGCAGCGTGCGGATCTCCTCGAGCGTCAAGCAGCTGGGGCCGTAGCCATTGCGCTGCCCGCCTCTCGACACCCATGCGCCCCACGACTCCAGGCGCGCGTTCACCCTTTGCAGCTTGTCACTAGTGCTCGCCATGCTCACCTCCGCTTTCCGACGATGGCCCGCGCCGACGCGATCCCGCGCTCGGCCACCGAGGCCGTTGACGGCATGTTGTCGACTTCGGGAATTCCGGGAATCGGCGGCAGGTGTTCACGCCGCGCGACTTCCCACAGCCTGGTCCAGCGCGCAGCGGCCGCCGGCCAAGCGCCCGGCCGGATCTCACCCACTCCATAGCGCACCGCGGTCCAGAACGCCGCGCGATCGCTCCACCGGTCGCGCCGCTCAGCGCGCAGGGGCAGCTGCTCGACCGCCTCGGCATAGGCCTGCTCGGCGCTGATCTGGCCCGCGCTCATGCCTGGCGGCGACGCTCGCGCGCCGCATCGAGATCCCGCTTCCACTGCAACAGCTCACCAGGCGCCACCGCCTCGCCCTGCAGCCGCGCGGCATGGGCGGCCTCGGTCGCGACCTCGTTGGCCAGGCGCAGGCGCTCGAGCTCTCGCGCCTCGGCCACGTCCTCGGCATAGACGGTCTGCCACGCCTCTCCCTGCTGTTTCGCATTCCGCAATAATCCATTGAAGTACGGCCACGGCTTCTTGGCGGCGCCGGCCTGCGTAGCGCCGTGCCATTCGTCCAAAACGCGCTGGGCGAGCGTTTTACTTAGCTCGGCCGTCCGTCGAGCGATGTAGCCCCGCTGGCGCTGCGTGATGCCGGTCGGCCAAGCGAGATGCGCTTCCCACGTGACGTCCGGCTTCGCCCCCTCATCTGATCGCCCGGCCGCAGGCCGCTTCCCACCGCGCGTCTGCTGCTCGGGGCGTTCCCCTGAGAGCTGCTGGCGCGCGTCCTCGATCGGTGTTTCGTCGGTTTTGGGGTTGCCAGCCTCCTGCGCCGCAGGCGCGGGAGGGTCGATTGATCCATCCTCCTCGGGCCGCAGGCCTGAGGGGGTAGGGGGAGGAGGTTTTAAGGTGTTACCGGACTCCTGATGTGTAGCGGCTTCGGCGTTTTCGCTCGCTGTGGACAAGCCCCGCGAAGGCTTGCGCCGAGTAGGCTTAGCGGGCTTCTGAAACTGTATCGACTTCGTATCGGCCTGTTTTTGGTCGCAGTTATCCGTATCAGCGAGAGGACACGCAAACACCAGGTCATACGGGCCGCCCATCTTGCGCAGCAGGCCGAGCTGCTGCAGGCGCGCCAGCATGCGCTGCAGCTTGGACTTGTCGTGGGCCAGGAACCGCACCCCGGACCGTCCAGCGCGCTCGGTCCACTCCTTAAGGGCCTGGTAGGAGATGCGCACACGCCGGCCTACCACGCCGGTCTTGAAATCCATGCGAGGCCTCAGGGCGCCGACGTAAAGCTGGAACAGGTCGGCACCCTCGCCCAACAGCGCATCGAGCTCCTGGTCATTGATGCGGAATGCGGGCATCAGTCGCTCTCCCCTCGTTGATCCACCATCGCGATGACGGCCCAGTCGTGGCCAGACTCCCACTCCTGGTGGTGCCTGCTGTGGCGCGGGAACGGGTTCGCACTGGCGCCATTGCCCTTCACGGCAGCAGCATGGCCAGCAGCTTGGAGTGATTCGATCGATTGGACGGGTAGATCCATGGAAGTCCTTACGGCCGCACTGCGGCGGCTTCACAGAGAACATCGAACGTGGACAGGAACGCGCCCGAGCTGTCGGGCCCGCACTCCACGCGGTACACCTGCGTGGCGGCGGCCACTTCCGAGCGATAGGCGGCGCGCGCGGTGGCGTCTGGCATCCGCACCCAGCGCTCGCAGCAGATCTCCGCGAGCGCCGACATCTGCCCGGCCGCCGCGAAGATCAAGAACACGTCGCACAAGGGCCAAAAGCCCAGCAGGTGCTGGGCAAAGGCGCGCAGGCCGCGCATCCCCTTGTCGGGCGCCAACCGGCAGGCGTGATGCCAGGCGCAGCACAACTGATAGGGTCGGACGCATGAAAAGCCGAGCGACTCCCGCGTTGATTTGCAGCAGGACATGTCCGGCCGGAAGCGGATCTCCATTTTCACGCGGAGGGCACCTGGTCAAACGCGCACAGGTCTTCCCAAACATGCCCGAGGTCCGCACTGCCGTCATAGGTGGCGACCATGTGCTGCAGCGCCTTTTCGGCGCGCAGCTGGGCGACGTAGTCCGCATGCTTCACGCTGATCAGGCGAAACACGCGGCCGCGGCCGTGCTTGATGGCGAAGACCCCGAACGCGTCGCCGCCCTTCAGGATGCGTTTTTTCACGCGAGCGAAGACCGATTTCAGCTCGCGCATCGTGAGTGGCTTTCGCGGCCGCAGGACGAGCTTTGAGCGTGCGCGACCGGCCGGCGCCGCGATTTGTGCGCCGGGCAACAGATTGATTCGAGTCATACGAGACGCGGATTACCGAAGGAGGTATCGTCAGGAACCGTGACGACTTCGATGGACTCCCGAAGCATCGTCACCATGGTCAGCACGTGCTGGACCTCAGGTAGCACATGCTCAGCCTCGCTGCGCGTGATCTTGCCGTCTGCCGCAGCTTGGGCAAACTCCGCCATCATTTCGCCGAACTCACGCGCCGCCTCACCGGCTTGACGCATCGCGGTCGCGACAGTGGCAGGCGCCCCCTCGGTTTGCGGCAAGCAGATCGCGACCATGCCATGACGCCAGCAGAGCGCGCGCATCGGGATCTGCCAGCCGTCGAGCTTGGCCTCCTCGCACAACTCCAGGATGAGGGAGTACTCCTCGAAGTTGAGATGGTGTGTATCGATCCCCGGCCGCAACTTGTTGCGCAACACATTGGGGTACATCTGCCGCCCGAGGCGGCGACCCATGGCCTGCGCGAGGCCTTCAATCGAGCCCGGATACCGGCTCGCGAGGCTGTAGAGGGCCTCGTGCTGATTGATGTCGTTGTCGGTCTTCACAGAAACCACGGTAAACCCCCGGAAAACAGCCGTTCTTTCCGCAAGCACGGCCTGCTAATCTTCGTCTCAACGCGGCACTTGACCGCGAGCTCAGGGAGAAATCCATGTTCCAACCCAGGCCCAAGTTCACGCGCCGGCTCACTTCGGTGGAGAAGGCACGCCTCCAACGCTCTCTTCGTCGCAGGGAGGAATCTGGCCCCCAGCTCGACGCACGAATGCCCAGTCCACCTTATCGTTCAGCTCCTCGCACCGGACTGCGCCGAGGGTAAGCCTCTCAATCTCGGGGCAGTGTTCGGGCGGTACTTGGCGACCCTCAGCCTTCCACTGATGGACCGCCGACTTCGATACGCCGAGCCGATCCGCCAGCGCTTTATATCCACCGAGAAGTGCAGCCGCCTTCTCAACAGGGTGCTCGTTCATGACTGAGGTCTCGTCGTTTTCGGCCGAGTATAGATTTTCTAGACTATTAAGTAAAGACAATCTAGACCTTTCGTGTTTAGATTCTCTGTACCATCGCGCGATGGACATGAAGCTTTGGATCCGCCTCGCCCGAAAAAAGGCTGGCCTCACTCAGGAGCAGCTTGCGGAGAAGCTCGGGCTTACGAAGGGCAACATCTCTGCGTGGGAGAATGGCCGCCACGAGGCAAGCTTTGCCCAACTCAGCGCGATCGCCGAGCTCAGCGGATTGCCGCTCGAATACGAAGCGCCCGTTGTCGGTCCCCGAACTCTCGAGACCTGGCAGATCGAAGACGCTGCCCGTCTAAAGGCTCTGTATGAGGAGCGAAACGGGAAGTTCAGCCAAGAAGAGTTTGGCAGGCGCTTCGAGATTGGAAGCCAATCGATGGTGTGGCAGTACTTGAATGCGCAGCGGCCGCTCAACATCAAGGCAGCAACAGGTTTTGCTCAAGGGCTGGACGTTGATATTGACGCCTTCAGCCCTAGGCTAGCTGACGAGATTCGGAGAGCGTCGTCGGCCATCGGCGAGTCAATATGGAGAGCCGCCGCCGGATCTGAAGTTGGCCGCTCGCTTTCAGATCGACTACAGCTTGTGATGGCTGAACAAAAGCTCAGCATCGATGCACTGGCCGAACAGCTAGCCGTGGAAACCGCCGTAATTCGGGCCTGGCTAGAAGACCGGACCTCCAAACTGCAGCTACATCACGCGGTAAAGATCCAGGAGGCCTACGGATATAGTCCGGCTTGGTTGATCAATGGCAAGGGAACACCAAAACTGGCCAACCTCCAAGAGGCAGAACTGGATGAAGCCAGCCTGTCGTTGGATACAGTGCCGATCCCAGCCGAGACTTACAGAAAGATTCCTGTCAGAGGTATGGCACAACTAGGAGATAACGGGCATTTTTGCGACATCGAATATCCGGTCGGGCATGGAGATGGCTACCTGGTGTTCCCAACGACAGACCCGGATGCATACGGCCTACGCTGCAATGGCGACTCGATGCGTCCGCGTGTAAAGCATGGGGAGTTCGTGATCATCGAGCCCAACCGACGCGTAACGAATGGCGATGAAGTACTCGTCGTGTCGCAGGACGGCAGGGTCATGATCAAAGAACTAGCTTACGTCCGCGATGGCATCGTGACGCTGACGTCTGTAAATGAGCGCCATGGCAACCTGCGAATTCCACAGGACCAAATCGAGCGACTTCAGTATGTCGCGGGGATTTTGAAGTCCTCAGCTTGGCGTCCCGACTAGTCTCACCTCGCACACCAATCCGCAAAAGCCGCCCCTTTGGCGGCTTTTTTGTTGCACCTTCGCCTTCCGAGAGCCCAGCACCTCTGAAAAAACTAGCGGATCGTCTGGACTTTAGATCAAGGTATAGTTTTTCTTGACTTAAGATGTATAGGTTTTCTACACTTCGGCTGTCGGCGTCTTTCCGCGCCCATCCGAAGGACAACTAATGAAAGCCAACTGGGAAGCTCCTCTCGTCTATCTCGTGATGTTCGCCTGCGCCTTCGTCGCCCACGCCTGCGCCGTTGAGTTCGACCTGCAGGCCGACCCCGCGCCCGCTACGGCGCGCCAAGTCTGAGGGGCCGGACCATGCATCTCAAATTCAACGTGCAAGGCAAGGCCCGCCCCGACTGCTTCGTCGTCATCGACGATTTCGGGACGGAGCACAACACCCTCGGGGCCTATTGCGACAACGGCCTCGACCCTGCCCAGCGCAAACGCTTTGCCTTCCGCTTCAGCGAAGACCACGACCCCGATGTCAGCCGCGCGCAACTGACCCGCCCCAACTACTACTCCGCCCGCGAGTCCACCGCCTTCGCCAGCCAGATCGGCATGAGCATCGAAGCGGAAATCCGCATTGATTTCGAGTTGCACCCTGCGTGGGACGAACACCGATTCTTGCCGCTGTGGACGCAGGCCGAAGGCGCCCAGATCCGCATCACCCACGCCGGCATCAACGAATGGGAATGGAGCCCCGCGTCGACATCGATCGCACAGAAGGCTCTCGAAGCCTTCTGCTGGGCCTACGTCGACATGGAAAAGGCTCGAGAGGAAGCCGCTGCCGCGGAGGCGGCCCAGACGAGTGGAGCCGCGCAATGATCCGCCCCTTCTATGTCGACCTTCCGACGGTAGCTTCCATCGTCTCGCTTTCCGAAACCAGCGTGCAAAAGCTCGTGCGCGAAGAGCAGTTCCCGAAGCCGCGCGCGGTTTCGAGCCGCCGTGTTGCCTGGCTCGTGCGCGAAGTGGAGGAATGGGCAGAGGGCCGCCCGGTTTCCGACCTTCCGCCACCGCCCAACACGTCGAGGAGGAAGCCGCAATGATCGCGTTCCGCATCGTCATCGACGGCCGCCGCGCCTATGTCGGCCTGTTTCGCTGCACCTTCGACGCGATCGAAGACGGGTTCAACCGCGGCGCGCGCACGGTAGCTGCCAAGCGCATCACGCCGCGGGGCTGAAATGGGCCGGCGCCGCGCCCGCTACACCTTTGCCGACCTGGTCGAAGGCTTCCGCCTGATGAACGGCTCCGGCAAAGCCGAGCAGCGCCTCAGCGACTGGCGCATCGCCATGCAGGTGCGCGCCTTCCTGGACGCCCGCCGCAAGGCCCAGGTGTCGCGCCACCCTCCCCGCCCCCGCTTCGATCCATCCATCCCAGACCACAAACGCCGCCAGGCAAACGACCTCGACTGAGGAGATACCCATGCTGATCGGACTCACCGGCCGCCCTGGTGTTGGCCAGGACGTTGTCGCCGACTACCTTGCGCGCAGCCACGGATTCACTGTCACCCGACTCATCACCGACGACCTGGTCGACGAGCTGAGCGGCCACCACGTTGTGGTAACCCGCATCCGCGATCGCGTCGATGCGGAGCTCCTGTTCGACCGTGGCGGCATCGTGGTGCACCTGCGCGACCCCAACCTGCCCGACTTCGGGCCCGACAACGGCATCGCGCTGCGTGACATCGATCACCAGGTCACGGTAACCACCGACTTTTTCCGCGCCTTCGACCTGCTCGACCGCGTGATCGGCGAAGCCGAGTTCTCGGGAGCTGCAGCATGAGCAAGCGCACCTACTACGTCGACCTGGTCTGCTTTATCAGCGCACCCAGCGAGACCGGCTACAACCGCCTGATGCGCACGCTGGAGCTGATCACCATCGCCATGGCAGCACGGGGGATCCCGGACTATGACGTGCAACTGAGATCAGCCAAGCGCGCCATGGCTGGCGTTTTCGGGCGCTGGCAGCGCACCGCCCGGATCACCGTGCTGGATCTCGAAGCGCTCACGCTGCGCGCGGCGGCACCCGCCATCGAGGAGGCGATCGGCCGCACGCGTTTGGACGCCTTCACCGCCGCGCACGCCCTCACCAAGGCCGCCCTAGCGCAGGACGAAGCTGTCGAAGCCTGATTCCCCCGGAAAGCCCACCATGACCACTCCCCAGAACACCGCCACGCTGCAACAGGTGCCACTGTCGCAGCTCATCCTCTCCCCGCGCAACGCCCGCCAGACGAGCCCGAAGGCGATCAGCGAGCTGGCCGCGCTGCTCGACTCCCAGGGGCAGCTGCAGAACCTCATCGTCACCGAGGAGCTTGCCGACGGCCAGCCGACGGGCCGCTTCGAAGTCGCCGCCGGCGGCCGCCGCTGGCGCGCCATGCAGCTGCTTGTCGAACGCGGGCGCTGGACCCCCGATCACCTGGTCGACGTGAAGCTGCGCGACAGCGAACAGGCCGAGGAAGCAAGCCTCGCCGAGAACAGCGCGCGAGAAGCGATGCACCCAGCCGACGAATTCGAGGCGTTCAAGCGGCTCATCGATGCCGGCACCGCCATCGAGGACATCGCAGCGCGCTTCGGCGTCACACCGCTAGTCGTGCAGCGCCGCCTGAAGCTGGCCAACGTCTCGCCGAAGATGATCCAGGTGTACCGCGCCGGCGAAGCCTCGCTCGAGCAACTGATGGCGCTGGCCATCACCGACGACCACAAGGCGCAGGAGCGCGTCTGGAAGGACTCCCCTTCCACGTGGGAACGCACCCCGGAAAAGCTGCGCAGCAAGCTGGCCAAGGGCGACATCGAGGTGCGCGGCAGCAAGCTGGCCAAGTATGTCGGCCTAGCCGCCTATGAAGCCGCCGGCGGCCACGTCGAGCGCGACCTATTCAGCGATGCCGACAACGGCTTTCTGTCCGACGGCGAGCTGCTCGAGCGCTTGGCCAGCGAGAAGCTGGAGGACGCCGCGGTCAACGTACGCTACGAGAGCTGGTCATGGGTCGAGATCCGACCCGACTTCATGCAATACCAGCTCTACAACTTCAGCCGCCTGGAAGCCACCACCGCGGATCTCACCAAGGACCAGAAGGCCCGCGTCAAGGCGCTGGAAAAGCAGAAGGCCGAAATCGACAAGCGCATCGACGCGCTGGAGGAGGCCGACGATTATGGCGACGAACACGATGAGCTGCGCGAACGAGCCGAAGCCATCGACGACGAGCTGCAGGCGATCGAGCAAAGCCGCCAGCAGTGGGATGACAACGCCAAAGCCAAGGCTGGCGCCATCCTCGCCATCAGCGACGCCGGCGTGCTGCAGGTCTATCGCGGCCTCATCGCACCGGCGAGCACCAAGGACAGCAAGAACACCGCCGGCGACCAGGCAGACACCAAGAAACCGGCAAAGCCGGCTCTCTCAGAGTCGCTGGCCCGCCGCCTAACGGCACACCGCACTGCCGCCCTACAGCTGCACCTTGTCGAACAGCCACACATTGCTCTCGCGCTCCTGGTGCACAAGCTGTTGCTGAGCGTCACCGCCAGGGCCTCCTACGAGAACGCCGGGAAATCCGCAGTCCGGATCTCGCTGGAGAACCGCATGGAGTCCATGCCGTCGATCGCCGATGACCTCCAGGCCACGACCCTGCGGAAAAAACTGCAGGCGACGCGCACCGAGCTGCTCAAAGGTCTGCCCAAGTCCAACAGCGAGCTACTGCCCCATCTGATCGCCCTGCCTCAGCAGGATCTGCTCCAGTTGCTGGCGCTGTGCACCGCCACCTCCGTGGACGCGATCGCCGGCAGCGAAGGACCGAACGCAGCGGACGCCGTGGCCGAGGCGGTCGACCTGGACATGTCGCAATGGTGGACCGCAACCGGCGACAGCTACCTGCAGCATGTGCCCAAGGCCAAGGTGGTGGAAGCCGTCGAGGCCGCCGCCGGGAAGAAGGAGGCCGCGCCACTGGCCGCCTTGAAGAAGGACGGCCTGATCGCCGCCGCTGAGCAGAAGCTCGCCGGTACCGGCTGGCTGCCCAAGATCCTCCAAGGCAAGAAGACCCCTGCCAAGAAGACGGCGAAGCCCGCGGCGAAGACGCCGGCAGCCAGCAAGATCGCGGTGCGCTACCGCGACGAAAACGGCAACACCTGGACCGGCCGCGGCAAGCGCCCCGGCTGGATCGAGGCGGCCCTGAAGGACGGCAAGACGCTCGACGAGCTGCTGGCCACGGATGCGCAGGAGGTCGAAGCGTGAAAGCCAATCGCCAGACCCGAGTGCCATCACCGAACAGCATCGCGGCGCGGCTATCTGAGGAACAAGGCCTGCGCCTGGCCGCAACCTCGCGGCCGGCCTCCAGCTATCGCGCCCCACGCCGTGCCACTGCCGGCGACATTCGCGTCGACGAGCTGGCCAGGGCAATGAAGAACCGCCTGGCCAGCTGGCACCCCAAGAAGGGGGAAGCCTTGGGCAGCCCGCTCGAATTCTCGATCGAGAAGCTCAGCCAGATGCTGGCCGAGGCCGTCTGCAGCGGCGACCCGATCAGCGTGGCCCTCATCGCCATGTCGCTGCACGCCCGCGGCGGCGATCACCAGGTCATCGCCGACCAGGCACGCCGCGCGCTGCTGCGCGGCAGCCGCGAGTCGCTGGTGGTTGACGCGGAACGCTACCGCAAGCTGCGCAACGTGACCGACGACGAGCTGGGCGCTGCGGGTGTCCCGTGCATTTCGCTGCCGCTGACTGCATACGACAGCGACCATCTGAACGGCACCGACGCTGACGCAGCTGTCGACGCCTACACCCCCAAAGCGAAATGACCTCCCTCATCACCCTGGCGTTCATGGTGATCGTGCTGTTGATCGCCGTCAGTATCAGCCTCCACACACAGCAACTGTGGACGGAGAACGCCCCTCACCCCGGATGCAAGCGAGACGACAAGGAGCACCACCATGGCTGACACCATCACCGACTACCCGACACGACGCACCATCCCGGCCGCCGGCGCGCCGGCGCCGCAGGCCTTTCCTGTTGCGAGCGTGTTTCACCTGGGCGCGAGCATGGCCCCGCCGCCCGAGCCCGAGGCCACGCCCGCCGAACCCACGGACGCGCCGGCGCCCGCAGCCCCACCGACGAAGGTCGAGCTCGCCATTGCCTACGTGAAGCAGTACGGCGAGGCCTCGCGCGCCGAGCTGGCCGCCGCCATGGGCCTGGAGTCGGACAGCCACGTCAAATCGTTCCTGAAGACGCCTCTGGCCAAGGGCCTCCTGCACGCCGAGGGGGACCGCTACACGGTGGGCACAGGCCAGCCGCAATCGCGCCCGCGCCGCGCGCGCAGCACGACCAGGAAAGCATCGCCACGGCCGCGCAGCAGCACGAAGCGTCCCGCCGCGCTTGCCGCCGCGCCCGCTCCAGCCGCACATAAAACCTCACCCACCGCCGTCGCGCAGATCCTGGTGGGCGGCATCGGCATCAGCGTGCGCGAGGACGGCGGCGTGTCGATCTCGGCCAACGGCAGTGCCGTGGATCTGACGGCTGACCAGGCGAACATCATGCGCGCCTTCGATGCCCTGCTCGCTGCGGCGCCTGGAGTCACGGCATGACTGCGCAAGCGCAACCACGCGAATGGCTGGCCGCCATCACCAGCCCGACGCGCGGCGTGATGGACATGGCACCGGGCGCCTGGAGCCACAGCCCGGGCAATGTCGAGCGCGTGCTGGTGCGTGAGGTGATGGCCGGCGAGCAACCCGCCGCGTTCGCATCGGCAGCCAACGGTTGCGCCGACGTGACCGAGGCCATCAATGCCGCCATGACGGATCTCGCGCGCGAGCTGGGCGCCTTCTACAGCGACCTGATCCCACACAACTCGGGGCTTTTCATCCCTGGCGAAGCGCGCGCCTGCGCGAACCCGCTCGACGCGATTCGCAGGCTTTTCGCGCACGTGCACGCCGGCGGCCTCATTAACCGGCCGGCACCGCTGCAGGCCGACAGGCTGGCCGCGCGCGCCGCGAAGGTCGAGCCCTCCCTTACCGACGTTGACTCGCGCCAAGTGGCGCTTTTCGAGGAATGACCATGAACCGCTCCACCCTGGCCCGCACCGCCGGCATCCTTGGCGGCCGTGATGACTTTCGCCGTTTCCTAGCTGACCGCTACGCGCAGGCTTGGACTCAAAATGGCGACCTCCCCGACACCGATCGCGCAGCCGCTGTGATCCGAGCTGTCTGCGGCATCGAGTCCCGCAGCGAACTGGACAGCGATCCAGCCGCCGCTCACCGCTATCACACTCGTATCGGCCTTGCCTTCTCAACCTGGCGTGCGGGCATGACGCCAGGCGCTTCCAACCGCACTTAATTCTGAGAGCACTATTGCGCACACGAAGGCTGACCATACCCCGAGGAATAACTTCTGGAATAATTTGTTGAGGAAATTGTAGTTGGGCGCTAAGATGCACATACCGTCCACAGCTTGGTGTCGCCATGCCGTTCGCAAAAGAAGAAGAAGTGCGCAAGGTAGTTCAGCCGTTGTTCGAGGATTTTCAGCATATCTATCGGTCCGCCTGGAAGGATTGGCTGGCTAGCCCGGTTGCGTCACGCATGCAGCACAAGCGGGTCCGCGCGAACTTCATGTGGAATCAGCTCATTTCCCACGCGAAAGTCCGGTTCGATGGACGAGCCGGGGTCCGTGTAGACACAAAGAGCAATTGGGACGGCGTACTGATCAACGAGCAATTCTTCATCCGGATGAAGAAAGCGGAAAGCTCGCTGCTCTCTCGAAACTATCCGACGCGGGCCGCACTAGCGTTCCATGACCAGATTCAAGATCTGTTCGGCGGCGTCGCACGACTCGAACTGCTTTACGTGCTGTCGAGCGACGAAACTGAGGTCGAACAGATCGTTCTGGTGCAAAGACACAAGAAGCAAATCCTCTGGAAGATCGATGTCGTCGGCGATTCCGGCGCCGATACGCAGTCGATCATTCCGTTCGCTCCGACCGCCCCGACCAATGCCGGCGCAGTTTCGGATCGAGTCATCAAACCAAGAAAAGACAGGGAACAGAAAGATGGAAACCAAGATCGGCCTGCGGCTGGCGGAGAGCTTCCGACCTGAATTGGTCTCTCTCCGACGTCGAATGCTCGGTCTAAGTCAGATTCAACTGGCAGACCGAGCGACGATCGCTCAGGGCACTCTTTCTAAAATCGAACAGGGGCTAAAAGCCCCAAGTGAAGAAATGATTGAGAAGCTGGCCAGCTCGCTCGAGTGCCCAGCTTCCTTTTTTTGCCGCACTGAAAGAGTCTATGGAGCGCCTCTAAGCGCGCACCCAATGTTTCGGAAACCAGCATCGACAGGACAAAAGACCATCGATCGGCTGATTGCAGAATTGAACGTTCGTATCGGGCATATTCGCACGCTAATTGACAATGCCGAAATTCAACCTGAGTTGCCTTTCCCTCAGTATGACGTTGACGATTACTTGGGCGATGCTGAGGAGATCGCACGCAACGTCCGGCGTGCCTGGTACGCCCCGACCGGTCCGATCCAGAATCTGACGGAATATGCTGAGAGGGCTGGTTGCCTCATTACACTCAGCGATATGGGTGATGCAGCAGTCGATGGAGTGAGCTATCGCGTTCCCGGGCTTCCGCCGCTTGTGTTCCTTAATTCAAAACGCCCCGCTGACCGACTGCGGTTCTCCCTGGCTCACGAGATCGGTCACTTGGTAATGCATCCTTATCCAATTCCAGACATGGAAGAGCAGGCAAACCGGTTTGCCGCAGAACTCCTCATGCCTTCGGAGGATATAGGGCCTTACTTGGGCAATCTAACCCTGGAAAAAGCGGCGTATATGAAGCCGTTCTGGAAAGTGTCTATGGCAGCAATAATCGTTCGGGCCGAAACACTCAGGCGCATTGACAAGAACAAAGCACAGTGGCTGTGGCGTCAAATGTCTCTGCGAAACTACCGTATGAGGGAGCCCGAATCACTAGACTTTGCAAAGGAAGAGCCAAGCTTGGTGAATGCCTTATTGAATAATCTCACAGGCAACTTAGGCTATTCCCCAGAAGAATTGTCCGAGGCCCTGTGCCTTCGCTATGAGGAACTAGCTTCCCTGTACAACCTTCGCGGCGCTGGACTAAGACTCGTACGATCCGCCCGATCGTCAGCCTAAAAGTGCAAGTCACCTAACTAGTCCGGCGGCTATCGCAGCCGGACTAGTTACTGAAAGCTAGCAATGCAATCCCCACTGGTCGAGCCAATCACCAACAGAAGGTTTTCGGTACGCTACAACGTGGCCAAGCGCCCTAGCTTCTCCGACAGCTTCCCCAGCCATTCGCGCCGCTCTCGGTCATACGTGTGCCGGTTGTAGACGCCCTGCACGCCGGGCAACATGTGCCCAAGGACAGATTCCGCAACTTCGGTCGGGCAGCCCATTGACGCCAGCAGCGTGCGAACCGTGCGGCGGAGATCGTGCGGGGCCCAGCGCGTGACGGTGAGCCGGGGGCGCTGATCCTTCGGCCGGGTCTTCGAGTACGGCTGGTGATAGAAGACTGCCGTCTGGATAGTCTTCTGCTCGGTCGGGCCGCCGACCCTGGACGGGAACAGATACCCCTTGCCAGCAATGGCCAGGCGCCGGCGCACAATCTGCTCGGCCTGGCCGAACAGCGGCACGCGCAGGTCCGTAGCCCCCTGCCGCTTGGCATTCTTGGTTTTCGCCTTGGGAATCGTCCACCAGAGGCCGTCTTCCTCCTCGCTGATCTCGGCCGCCTCCATCGAGACAATCTCCGACCCACGCGCGCCGGTCCACAGGTACAGCGCCAGCCCGTCGGCCACGATACGGCTGAAGTTCGGCAGCCAGCGGATCAGCTCGCCGACCTCGCTCTCAGTCAGCACGCGCTTCACCTCTCCCACCGACTTTCCTTCGATCTTTTTCCCCCGGCTCTGGAACCTGCCGCGCATAATCTGGCGCCACCAGTTCGGCGTGTCCTCCGGAAGCCGCCCGGCGTCCAGACCATAGTCCCAGGCCGCCCCGAGTTCGGAACGCAGCTTCCCAGCTTGGACAGGAATGTGCATGTAGGAATTGAGCAGATCAAATGCAACCGAACGGGTGACCTGCTGGGGAAGCATGTGGGCAATTGGCCCGAGCATCGTGTCAAACATCCGGCGGATTTCTTTTGCCCCTTTCAGAGCTCGACTGCGCTCAACGTGCCCTTCCAGATAATCCCGGCAGAGTCGCCGGACAACGTACGGCCCCTCCTGCGGTAAACTCCCCTCCGATATAGACCGTGCGCTGGCTCTCGCTGCACGCTTCTCCGCTGCGACATCGCGGCCACTGTCCCGGGCAGCTCTGAGCTTCTCCCATTCGACAATGGCGGCCGCCGGCGACATCGCTGGCCAGGCGCCGATCTTCGTCTGCTTCATGCGGCCGTCGACCGGCGACTTGTAACGGTAGATCCACGTGCGCCGGCTGGCGGTACATTCGAGGCGCAGGCCCGGATGATCTGCGATCGTCATGTGCTCGCCCGGTTTGAGCAGCTTGGCAGCGCGCGCGTCGAATTGCATGGCGTAGGATTTCAGTAGCGTAGGTTTTGCCGGAATGGCATCGGAGCACCCCGGCGTGGTTTTTTCGGGATGATACGCCATAAACCTACGCTAACGACAGGAGTGTAGGCGAGTGAAGATGAGTGTTGACGAGATGAACGAAAGTCCCCCGATTGCCGTGGAAGCCGCGCCGGCAAAGGGATTGCGCGGAAAAACCAAGGTAGATCAGGCTGTTACGGAATCGCCCGCCGAGCGTCACACCCCCATGATGCAGCAGTATTTGCGCATCAAGGCAGACCACCCCGACACCCTGCTGTTCTACCGCATGGGTGACTTCTACGAGCTCTTCCACGACGACGCCGAAAAGGCAGCCCGCCTGCTCGATATCACGCTGACCGCGCGCGGCGCCTCCAACGGGGTGCCGATCCGCATGGCGGGCATCCCCTTCCATTCGGCGGACCAGTACCTGGCGCGCCTGGTCAAGCTGGGCGAGTCGGTAGCGATCTGCGAGCAGATCGGCGATCCGGCCACCAGCAAGGGCCCGGTGGAGCGCAAGGTGGTGCGCATCGTCACGCCGGGCACGCTGACCGATGCGGCGCTGCTGCCGGACAAGGCCGATACCTTCCTGATGGCCGTGCACCAGCAGACCACGCGCCGCGGCATCAGCAAGACCGGCCTGGCGTGGCTGAACCTGGCCAGCGGCGAGTTGCGGCTGATGGAATGCGAGGTGGCGCAGCTGGGCCGCGAGCTGGAGCGCATCCGGCCGGCCGAGCTGCTGTACGCCGATGGCATCGACCTGCCCACGCTGGCATGCGCGCGCACGCGGCTGCCGGAATGGCACTTCGACCAGGACGCCGGCACGCGCCGGCTGCGCGAGCAGCTGGGCGTGGCCAGCCTGGACCCGTTCGGCTGCGCCGGGCTGGGTGCGGCGCTGGGCGCCGCCGGGGCGCTGCTGAACTATGCCGCCACCACGCAAGGCCAGTCGCTGCGCCATGTGCAGGGCGTGAAGGTCGAGCGCGAATCGGAGTACGTCGGCCTGGACTCGGCCACGCGCCGCAACCTGGAACTGACCGAGACGCTGCGCGGCGGCGAGTCGCCGACGCTGTTCTCGCTGCTCGACACCTGCTGCACGGCGATGGGCAGCCGCGCGCTGCGCCACTGGCTGCACCACCCGCTGCGCGACCCCGCCGTGCCACAGGCGCGCCAGCAAGCCATCGGCGAGCTGATCGAACAGGGTACCGACGCGCTGCGCTCGGCGCTGCGCCGGCTGGCCGATGTGGAGCGCATCACCGCGCGCCTGGCGCTGCTGGGCGCACGCCCGCGCGACCTGTCGTCGCTGCGCGATACGCTGCGCGCGCTGCCTGACGTGCAGGCCTGCATCCGCGCCGAGCAGGACAGCGTCCTGCTGACGCAGACGCTGGACGAACTGGCCGTGCCGCATGACTGCCTGGACCTGCTGGTGCGCGCCGTCGCCGAAGAGCCGGCCACCGCGGTGCGCGACGGCGGCGTGATCGCGCGCGGCTACGACAAGGACCTGGACGAGCTGCGCGATATCTCCGAGAACTGCGGCCAGTTCCTGATCGACCTGGAAGCGCGTGAACGCACCCGCACCGGCATTGCCAACCTGCGCGTCGAGTTCAACCGCGTGCACGGCTTCTATATCGAGGTCACCAACGGCCAGGCCGACAAGGTGCCCGACGACTACCGCCGCCGCCAGACGCTGAAGAACGCCGAGCGCTATATCACGCCGGAGCTGAAGGCGTTCGAGGACAAGGCGCTGTCGGCGCAGGACCGCGCACTGGCGCGCGAGAAGCAGCTCTACGATGGCCTGCTGCAAGCGCTGCTGCCGCATATCGGCGAGCTGCAGCGCGTAGCGGGCGCACTGGCGCGCCTGGACGTGCTGACGGCGCTGGCCGAGCGCGCACAGACGCTGGACTGGTCCGCGCCGGAGCGCGTCGCCGAAAACGTGATCGATATCGTGCAGGGCCGACACCCGGTGGTGGAAGGCCAGCTCGCGGCGGAATCGGTGGCGTTTATCGCCAACGACTGCCAGCTCAATGAAGCGCGCAAGCTGCTGCTGATCACCGGCCCGAACATGGGCGGTAAATCGACCTTCATGCGCCAGACCGCGCTGATCGTGCTGCTGGCGTGCGTGGGTGCCTACGTGCCGGCGCGGCGCGCGGTGATCGGGCCGATCGACCGCATTTTCACCCGCATCGGCGCCGCCGACGACCTGGCGGGCGGGCGCTCCACCTTCATGGTGGAAATGACCGAGGCCGCCGGCATCCTGCACCACGCCACGCCGGCGTCGCTGGTGCTGATGGACGAGATCGGGCGCGGCACTTCCACCTTCGACGGGCTGGCGCTGGCGTGGGCGATCGCGCGCCACCTGCTGGCGCACAACCGCAGCCATACGCTGTTCGCCACGCATTACTTCGAACTGACGCAGCTGCCGCAGGAATTCCCGCAGGCGGCCAACGTGCACCTGTCGGCAGTCGAGCATGGCGACGGCATCGTGTTCCTGCACGCGGTGCAGGACGGCCCCGCCAGCCAGAGCTACGGCCTGCAGGTGGCGCAGCTGGCAGGCGTGCCGCAACCGGTGATCCGCGCCGCGCGCAAGCACCTGGCCTGGCTGGAGCAGCAATCGGCCGACGCCACGCCCACGCCGCAGCTGGACCTGTTTGCCGCGCCGCCGACGCCGGAGAGCGACGAAGACGAAGACACATTCGTTGCAAGCGCGGCCCCGGCCGCGCGCCTCGCGCCCGAACAAGCCGCGGTGATCGATGCCCTGACCGACCTGGACCCCGACAGCCTGACGCCGCGCGCCGCCCTGGAGGCGCTGTACCGGCTCAAGGCGCTCGCAGGCGAAGCAGTCGATACGGCATGAACGCCTCGCGTCGGGCCCTTACTGTCGTGACTGCCCTGCTGCCGCTGCTGTGCGCGGCCGGCATGGCATGGGCCGCGCCGGCCAGCCGCGGTGGCAAGGCCGCACCGCCCAAGCCGCAGGTGACGCGCATCGCGCTGATCGCCGACCTGCCGCAATGGCCTGCCGCCGAAGCCAATGCGGCAGCGTTGCTCGACAACTTTGCCGAGCGCAAGCTCGACCTGGTGATCCACGCCGGCGGCATCAAGGGCGATACGGAGTCGTGCAGCGATGCCGTGCTGACCAGCCGCCAGCAGCTCATTAGCCAGTCGCCGCTGCCGCTGATCTATGTGCCGGGCGAGACCGACTGGGCCGAATGCAAGCAGCCGGTCAACGGCGGCTTTGACGCGGTCGAACGCCTGAACCGCCTGCGCGAACTGTTCTTCCCCGAGGACGCCACGCTCGGCCGCAATCCACGGCCGGTACTGCGTCAGTCGGACCAGGCGCTGTTCCGCAGCTTTCGCGAGAACATGCGCATCAGCGTGGGCGATATCCTGATCGTCGGCCTGAACGTGCCCGGCGACAACAACCACTACCGCAACGAAGGCGGCCGCAACAGCGAGTTCGAGGACCGCCGCGAGGCCAACCGGCAGTGGCTGGCACGCGCGTTCTCGGTGGCGCGGCAGCGGGACATGGACGGCATCGTGGTGGTCGCCCACGGCGATCCGCAATTTGCCAACGGCTGGGAGAAGAAAGGCCGCCCGTCGTTGCTGGACGGCTTTATGCGGCATCGCACGCGCGACGGCTATCTCGAATACAAGCGCCAGCTGCGCGAGCTGACCGCGCGCTTCCGCGGCCAGGTGCTGCTGGTGCATGCCGGTGAGAGTGGCTCTGGCGGCTTTGGCACCGACAAGCCGCTGCGCGACAGCGCCGGCAAGATCCTGCAGAACTTCACGCGCGTCTCGCTGCCGACCGACACGGTGGCGCAGTGGGTCGAGCTGGTGATCACGCCGAAGGCGGCGTCACCGTTCTCGGTGACGTTAAGGGACGCGCCGGTGGTCCACTGAACGGGCTTGCCGTCAGCCAGGAAATGAAAAAGCCGGCCATCAGGTATGGGCCGGCTTTTTCATGGGGCGCTGGGGAGCGAGATCAGTGCAGCGTGCGCGGCGTATCGTCGTCCTCGTCCTCGTCCACCACCTCGACGCCCGAAGCGCCATGGGCGTGGCCGTGCTCGATTTCCTCGGCGGTGGCTTCACGCACCTCGGAGACCTTCAGCCAGAAGCGCAGCGCCATGCCGGCGAGCGGATGGTTGCCGTCCAGCACCACCTTGTCTTCGGCCACGTCGGTCACGGTGTAGATGACGGAGTCTTCTTCGTCGCCATCTTCCGGCATGCCTTCGAACTGCATGCCGACTTCCAGCGGCTCAGGGAAGCGGTTGCGCGGCTCGACCTTCACCAGATCGGCATCGTAGTCACCGAACGCGTCTTCAGGCTCCAGCTGCAGCTGGGTCTCGAAGCCGGCATCGTGGCCGTCAAGCGCTTCCTCGATTTTGGGGAACGTGCCATCATACCCGCCGTGCAAATAGACCATGGCTTCATCTGACTCCTCGATCAGATTGCCCTGCGCGTCCGACAGCTTGTACATCACGGACACCACCGTGTTCTTAGCGATTTTCAATTCTTGACTCCATGAACGATTCCGCATTATACGCGCAGGCCCTGCCCCCTGGCCCCGTCGATCCAGACACTCCGCTCGACCTGCTTGGTGGCATGACGCCTGCTGCATTCATGCGGGATGTCTGGCACCGCAAACCCTTGCTCATTCGACAGGCGGTGCCTGAAATCGTGCCGCCTGTGTCGCGCGATGCCCTTTTCGATCTTGCCGACCGCGACGACGTCGAGTCGCGCCTGGTGACGCACTTCCGCAACCGCTGGAAGCTCGAACATGGTCCATTTGCGCGCGAAAACCTGCCCGCCGTCAAGACCCGGCAATGGACCCTGCTGGTCCAAGGGGTAAATCTGCACGATGCCGCCGCGGCGGAACTGATGGGGCGGTTCCGCTTCGTGCCCGATGCGCGCCTGGACGACCTGATGATCAGCTACGCCAGCGATGGCGGCGGCGTGGGGCCGCACTTCGACTCGTACGACGTGTTCCTGCTGCAAGTCTCGGGCCGGCGCCGCTGGCGCATCTCGTCGCAGACCAGCCTGGAACTGGTCCCCGACATGCCGCTGAAGATCCTTGCCGATTTCAGCGCCGAGCAGGAATGGGTGCTGGAACCCGGCGACATGCTGTACCTGCCGCCGCAATACGCGCACGACGGCATTGCCGAGGGCGAATGCATGACCTGCTCGATCGGTTTCCGCGCGCCGGCCTATCGCGAGCTGGCGGGGCATTTTCTCGCGTGGCTGTCGGAAACGGTCGAAGACAATGAAGATCTCGGCGGCCGTTATGCCGACGCGGGCGAGCGCGCTGCGGCGCGCCCCGCGCAATTGCCCGCCGGCATGGCCAAGGCGGTTTCCGAACGACTCAAGGCATTGCAGTGGAACAGCCAGATGGTGTCTGAATTCCTGGGCAGCCACTTGTCGGAGCCCAAGCCCGGCGTCGAATTCGCGGAGATATCCGACATGCCACAGCGCCGTTATGCGAAACTGGCGGCCCAGCATGGCGTCGTTCTTGCATCGGCTTCGATTGCACTATACGACCGGACCAATTTCTTTCTGAATGGCGAAGCCTACGAGCCGCCGGCCGAACTGATGCACTGGCTGAAAAAGCTGGCCGATTATCGCCACCTTAGTGCCGAGGATGTTGCCGCCTGCGCCGACCTACCAGACCTGATGGAAACTTTCCATCACTGGACGCTTGAAGGGTGGCTGCAATTGGGCCCGCGGCTGTAATAATGCGTAACAATGCGAATCAGCAAATTTCTCCGCTACACAAGCCGGGAAAACGCGGATATAATCGGCGGCTGGCTAGTACTGTGGACCACTGCATATGTCGGCACCCGGGAGGGCCTCTATTTTGCAGTTCAAGAGCGATAATTACCGGTAATTATTCATCGCCTGTTTTCCGTTATTACAAGTTAAAGGACGAACAATGAAGAAGTCTCTCCTGATCGCATCGCTGCTGGCCGCTGTTGCTCTCGCCGCCTGCGGCAAGAAGGAAGAACCGGCTGCTCCGGCCGCTGACACGGCTGCTCCGGCTGCCGCCGCTCCGGCTGCTGAAGCTTCGGCTCCGGCCGCACCGGCTGCTGCCGCTGCTGACGCTTCGGCTCCGGCTGCTGACGCCTCGGCTCCGGCCGCTGACGCTTCGGCTCCGGCTGCCAAGCAGTAATCGGTTCCTCACCGATAAAAAAACCGGCCTTCGGGCCGGTTTTTTTATTGGGCGCGCCGCCACAGTCCTACGCGCCACCCCACTTCCACATCACGCCGTTCAGGCGCGCACCGCCTGCCAGTCCAGGCCCTCATCCTGATCCGCCACCAACACATCCGCCGGCAGCGCGCCCAATGCGGCAGCCAGCGCGCCAGTTGCCAGTTCGCGCGTGTTGTTCTGCTTGCTCAGGTGTGCCGCGACCACGCGGTTCAGGCCCGCATGGGCCACCTGCCCCAGGATGCTCGCCGCCACTTCATTGGCCAGGTGACCGAAGTCGCCGCCGATGCGCCGCTTCAGCGAAGCCGGATAGACGGAATTGCGCAACATCTCGCGGTCATGATTGCACTCCAGCACCAGGGCATCGACGCCTGACAAGCGCGCCGTCACATACGGCGTTTCCATGCCCGCATCGGTCAGCACACCCAGCCGCGCCTGCCCATCGGACAGCACAAACTGGAGCGGCTCGCGCGCGTCATGCGGAACGGTGTACGGCATCACCTGCAGGCTGCCGATGCCGAACCCATGATCGGCACAGCAGACCCGCACGTCGGCCACGTCGGCGCCGCGCAGATGCGAGGTGGCCAGCCAGGTGCCGTGGCTGGTGTAGACGGTCAGGCGATGCCGGGCGGCGAAGGCGTAGGCCGAGCCGACATGGTCGCCGTGCTCGTGCGTCACCAGCACCGCGTCGAGCTGGTCCGGCGTAACGCCCAGGCGCTCGAGGCGCCGGGCGGTCTCGCGGATGCCGAAACCGCAGTCCAGCAGTACGCGGGTGGTGGTGGTGTCTTCGCGGGATTCGATCAGCAGCGAGTTGCCCTCGCTGCCGCTGCCAAGGAAGGCGAAGCGCATCATGGCCGCGCCCGCCCTGGCTCGCTCCACCGGCGCGTGGTGCGCCGGTGGGTTGGTGTGCCGGTCACGCGCCGGCTCAGTGCAGTTGCTCGTCGAGCAGCGACAGGATGCGCTTGCCGATTTCGCCGTTCTCCGGCTGGCCGGCGTCGTTGAGCACCGTCACCACCGTGCCGCTGCCCGTGCCCTTGAGCGACACGCGGTACTTCTTGGCGGCCTTGGAATCTTCCGGCTTGGTGAACAGCTTGGAGAAGAAGCCACGGCTGTCGGCGACGGTGCGCGGGTCGACATAGCGCACGTAGTACAGGCCCTGGGCGCGGTCGCGGTCTTCGACGGTGAAGTTGACGCGATCCAGCGACAGGCCGACCGAACGCCAGGCGCGGTCAAACGGCTCGGGGATCTGCAGCGCCGGGGCGCCGTTGACCTGGGCCAGGTACGACGACTTGCCCGTCGTCGCGCCTTCCGCCGGGGCCGCAGTGCCCGCAGCAGCAGCGGTGCCGGTAGCAGCAGAAGCTGCGGCATTGCCGGCCGCAGCCGGGTTCTTGGCCATGCGGTCGGCCTGTTCCTTCTGCACGCCCAGGCGCTGGGCCAGGCGCGACAGGAATTCGGCTTCCAGCTCAGGATCGGCCGCACGCGGGGTCCACACGGTGCTGGACTTGTCGATGCCGGTCAGCTGCTCCTGCGCGCCGCGGTGGCTGATGAAGACCTCCAGCGTGCCGTTCTGCGAGCGCTCGACCCGGGTGCGGAACTTGTCGCGCTCGGAGGTCGAGTACAGGCCATCGAACACCTTGCCGATGGTGTTGCGGATGATGTCCTGAGGGATCTTGGCGCGGTTTTCGGCCCAGTCGGTTTCCATGATGCCGGTCTCGGGCGAGTCCTGCACCAGCAGGAAACCGCTTTCCTGCCAGAAGCCGCGCAGCTGCTGCCACAGCTGGTCGCCGCGCATGCCGTTGCTGATCACCAGCCAGCGCGTGTTGCCGTCACGCTCCATGCGGATGCCCTGCGCGGAGGGCAGCACGTTCTCGGTCGGGGATTGCTCGCGTGCCCTGGTGGCCTGGCTGTAGTTCGACAGCGTCGAGGTGCCGTTCTGGTCGGGCACCGAATAGCGCCGATCGCCCTCCAGCTTGGTCAGGTCGGGCGGGATATCCAGCGTAGGCGTGCGCTTCGAGGCCGACGACTTGTAGTCGATCTTGTCGGGCTGCATCGCTTCGTTGATGCTGCTGCAGCCGGTAATCACGCCCGCGGCGAGCACGGGCACAACCAGAGCGGCGCGGCGGACTTGCGTCGCGCCGCGGCGGTTAAGCTTCAGTTTCATTGACACGCAATCCTATTTGAGGGAGCGACAGCAAGACGCCGCAGAAAATCAGGCCAGCAGGCCGGCGGCGGCCAGTGCCTTGCGTACGGTTTCGTGGTTGCCCTCGGACAGCGGGGTCAGCGGCAGGCGGATACCGCCTTCCATCCTGCCCATCTGCTGCAGCGCCCACTTGACCGGGATCGGATTGGCTTCGACGAACATGGCCTGGTTCAGTCCGATCAGTTCCATATGCAGGCGACGCGCGGTAACGACGTCGCCCTTGAGCGCCGCGACGCACATCTCATGCATCTTGCGCGGCGCCACGTTC
Organism: Ralstonia pickettii; assembly: GCA_050987995.1. Lineage (GTDB taxonomy): Bacteria > Pseudomonadota > Gammaproteobacteria > Burkholderiales > Burkholderiaceae > Cupriavidus > Cupriavidus pickettii_B. The sequence goes on along the minus strand of CP158803.1, from coordinate 1,189,385 downwards.
GCGGTGACCGAGATATTACCGTGGCCGCCCAGCAGGATCAGCGCAACGGCCGTGGGGTCGTCGCCACTGTAGATGGCGAAGCCTTCCGGCGCGTCCTTGATCAGCTGCGCGGCGCGGTCGATATTGCCCGTGGCTTCCTTCACGCCGACGATGCCCGGCACCTGCGCCAGGCGCAGGATGGTCTCGTTATTCATGTCCGCGACCGTGCGGCCCGGCACGTTGTACAGCAGCACCGGCAGCTCCACCGCTTCCGCGATGGTGCGGAAATGGCGGTACATGCCTTCCTGGGTCGGCTTGTTGTAGTACGGCACGACCTGCAGCGACGCATCGGCGCCCACCTTCCTGGCGAAGGCCGTCAGCTCGATGGCTTCCTTGGTGGAATTGCCACCGGTGCCCGCGATGATCGGGATGCGCTTGCCGGCCTGTTCCACGGCGACTCGGATCAGCTCGCAGTGCTCCTCGACGGTAACCGTCGGGGACTCGCCGGTGGTGCCCACGATCACGATGCCGTCGGTGCCTTCGGCCACGTGCCAGTCGACCAGTGCGCGCAGGGCCGGGAAGTCCAGGCTGCCGTCCTCATGCATCGGGGTGACAATGGCGACGATGCTGCCGGTAATCTGTGTCATAACGTTAGGGATTCGGGATGCGAATAACGGGATTGTACCGGAACCGCAGGGCGCTTCGACCGCTGTCCGGACAGGGGTTGCTACCAACTGTATCAACGTGTGCAGCGGCATTCTCGCCGACCGCCGCCGCCCTGGCTCAGGGGTCCAGGCGGTAGCGTGCCGGGGCGTGCGCATCGTCGGGCGAATCCGCCGCGCGCACCGCACATAAGCGCTGCACGAAGGCCGTTTTCGGCACTTCGATGACGCCGTCCTCATAGGCGATCACACGCAGGCCATGCGTGCGCGCCACCTCGAGCAACTCGCCCGGGCGCAGCAGGAAATCCGGCCGCGACGGCTTGCCGACGGTCTCGTTGCCCGCGGCAAAGGTCTCATACAGCCAGACGCTGCCAGGCGCCAGCGCGGCGGCCAGGTGCGGCCAGAGCGGCCGGTGCAGGTAGTTGATGACGACGATGGCGTCGAACGGCGCCTCGCCGGCCAGCGGCCAGACGCCCTGCTCCAGGTCGGCGACGCGTCCGCTCACGCCCGCCGGCAAGGCGGCGATGGCCTCGGCATCGCGGTCGACCGCCAGCACCGCATGGCCGCGCGCAGCCAGCCAGGCGGCATGGCGCCCGCTGCCGCAGGCCAGGTCGAGCACGCGGGCACCGGAGCGCAGCAGGTGGGCCCAGCGCGTGACCCAGGGAGATGGTTCTGAAAGTCCGGCATGCGATGCGGGTTGCAGCGGCATCATGGCGTTGCCCCTTCCGCTCACTGCAGCAACATCACGATCGGGCGCAGCATCAGCTCGATCAGCGACATCAGCACGTTGACCACTGGCGTCATCCAGATCGTGGTGATCACGCCCGCCGCCACCAGCGCCAGCACCACGAAGATGCCATACGGCTCGATGCGGGAAACCGCGCGGGCAATGCCCTGCGGCAGCAGCGCGGTCAGCACGCGGCCGCCGTCCAGCGGCGGCACCGGGAACAGGTTGAAGGCGGCCACCACCAGGTTGACGCGCACGCCCGCCAGCGCCATCTCGCCGAAGAACGGTTCGCGCACGCCGCCCCAGGTCAGGCCGATGGCCAGCAGCACCCAGACAAAGGCCTGAACCACATTGCTGGCGGGCCCGGCCAGCGCCACCCACATGCCGTGCCAGCGCGGGTTGCGCAGGCGCTCGAACACCACCGGCACCGGCTTGGCGTAGCCGAACACGAACTGGCCGCTGGTCATGATGTAGAGCAGCAATGGCACCGCGACCGTGCCAATCGGGTCGATATGGCGGATAGGGTTCAGGCTGACGCGCCCGAGCGCATAGGCTGTGTTGTCGCCAAAGAGCTTGGCCACATAGCCGTGCGAGGCCTCGTGGAGGGTGATGGCGAACAGCACCGGCAGGGCATAGACCGCGAAGGTCTGGATAAGGGAGGAATCCATGGTCCCTATTGTAACGGGCCGGCAGGCTGCCAGGCGCAGGCCGGCGCACCTGTTGCGGCGGCGGCCGCGGCGCTCAGAGCCCGAAGCGCTCGATGTCGCCGCGGCCGGCGCGCACCAGTTCGGGCTCGCCGCTGGTCAGGTCGATCACCGTGGTGGGCTGCGCCGGCGCCGGGCCGCCGCACACCACCAGGTCCAGATGCTTTTCCAGGCGGGCACGGATTTCGGCCGGGTCGTTGAGCGGCTTCTCGTCGCCGGGCATCTGCAGCGTGGCCGTGATCAGCGGCTCGCCGGTCTCGCGCAGCAACTCCAGCGGGATCGCATGCTCGGGCACGCGCACGCCGATGGTCTTGCGCGCCGGGTGCGAGAGCCGCCGCGGCACTTCCTTGGTCGCTTCCAGGATGAACACGTAGGGCCCGGGCGTGGCGCCCTTGATCCAGCGGTATTGCCGGTTATCGACACGAGCGAAGTTGCCGAGCTCCGACAGGTCCCGGCACATCAGGGTCAGGTGGTGGCGGTCGTCGATACCGCGCAGCCGGCGCAGCCGCTCCACCGCGTGCTTGTCGTCGAGCTGGCAGGCGAGCGCGTAGCTGGAGTCGGTCGGCAGCGCGATCAGCCCGCCCTTCTGCAGGATCTGGGCGGCCTGCTTGATCAGGCGCGACTGCGGGTTGAGCGGATGGATCTCGAAGTACTGTGACATAGGCGCGCGCTCACCAGTCGTGCCAGACCGGCGTGACCGAGGCCGGCAGCGGCGGCAGCGTGCCCAGCTCCACCCGCCCTTCGCCCGGACCGTGGAAATCCGAGCCGCGCGAGGCCAGCAGCCCGTAGTGGCGCGCCACGTCGGCATAGAGGCGGTACTGGTCCGGCGTATGGCTGCCGGTGACGACCTCGACCGCGCCGCCGCCGAGCGCAGTGAATTCATCGAACAGCGCGTCGTGCTGGGTGGGGGTGTAGTTGTAGCGGCCCGGATGCGCCATCACGGCAATGCCGCCGGCGGCGCGGATCCAGCCGAGCGCGTCCGACAGGCTGGCCCAGCGGTGGCCGACATAGCCGGGACGGCCTTCGGACAGGTATTCGCTGAAGACGTCGCCGATGGTGGCGCAATGGCCCTGGTCGACCAGCCAGCGCGCAAAGTGCGTGCGCGAGATCAGGTCCGGGTTGCCCACAAACTTGAGCGCGCCGTCATAGGCACCGGTGATGCCGACCCTGGCCAGCGCGTCGCCGATATCGCGCGCGCGCCGGGCGCGGCCGGAGCGGGTGTCGGTCAGGCCGTCGATCAGTTCGGGGCAGAACGGGTCGATCTGCAGGCCGACGATATGGACGGTCTGCCCCGCCCAGGTCACCGAGATCTCCACGCCCGGCACATAGAGCATGCCGAATTCCTCGGCCGCGGCACGTGCCTGGGCCTGGCCGCCGAGCTCGTCGTGATCGGTCAGCGCCCACATCGCGACCCCCGCATCGCGGGCCATTGCCGCCACCGCGCGGGGCGACAGCGTGCCGTCGGACACGGTGGAATGGCAGTGCAGGTCGGCGTTGATGGCATGGGCGTTTTGCATGGGCACATTCTACTCTTGTCGCCCCGCCTTGCGTGACGCCGGCGTGCCCTGGCGCGCATGCAAAGCCGCGTCTTGCCGCCCTGGCAAAGCCCTGCCGGCAACGCTGGCGTCCGGGGAAAGGAGCCTTTGGCGGGGTATAGTCGGGCTTTGCACCGTCTTCTTTCGGGCACCCGCCGTGCCCGCCCTACCCAATGCCCTCCGACACTTCCCCCGCCGCCACGCCCGCCGTCACCACCACCGACGTACTGATCGTGGGCGCCGGCCCGGTCGGGCTCTTCGCCGCGTTCCAGGCTGGCGTGCTCGGCCTCAAATGTGAACTGATCGATGTGCTCGACCGCGCTGGCGGCCAGTGCACCGAGCTCTATCCCGAGAAACCGATCTACGACATCCCCGCCGTGCCGGGCTGCCTGGCGCAGGAACTGGTGGACCGGCTGCTGGAACAGTGCGAGCCGTTCGCCTTCCCGATGCACTTCGGCCAGCGTGCGGAGAGCTTGTCTGAAATCTCCGCTGCACCGGCGCAGGACGGGCATGCCGCCCACCAGCGCCTGCTGGTGACCACCGACGGCGGCAAGCGCTTCGATGTCGCCGCCGTGCTGATCTGCGCGGGTGCCGGCGCCTTTGCGCCGCAGCGCGTGTCGCTGCCGGAAGCGCCGGCGCTGGAAGGCCGCCACGTGCACTACGCCGTGCGCGATGTGTCGCACTTTGCCGGCAAGCGCGTGGTGGTGGCCGGCGGCGGCGACTCGGCGCTGGACTGGGCGCTGGCGCTGCGCAAGGTGGCCGCCCGCGTGACGCTGCTGCACCGGCGCGAGGGCTTCCGCGCCGCCGATGGCACCGTGGCCGAGATGCGCGAGGCCGTTGCGGCCGGCGAGATGGATTTCGTGGTCGGCATGCTGGGTGCGCTGCGTACCGATGGGGAAGGTGGCGCGCTCACCGAAGTCGAGGTGCGCACGCGCGATGGCAGCACGGTCGTGCCGGCCGACGAACTGGTGGCGCTGTACGGCCTGGTGTCCGAGCCGGGCCCGATCGCCCAGTGGGACATGGACATGCGCGCCGGCCGCATCCTGGTCGACACCACCACCTACGAAAGTTCGCGCCGCGGCATCTTTGCCGCGGGCGATATCGCGTTCTACACCCACAAGCAGAAGCTGATCCTGTCAGGCTTCCATGAAGCCGCGCTGGCGTTGCGCAAGGCCTACCACTATGCCTTCCCGGAAAAGGCGCTGGTGCACGTGCACACCAGCAACAACGCCGCGCTGAAGGAAAAGCTCACGCACGCCTGAGCGGCGGCGTCAGCTGCAGAACGACTCGACCAGCGCCGCCACCGCCGCAGGCTGGTCGTGGTGCAGCATGTGGCCGGCGTCGTCGACCACTTCTTCACGGAAATCGCGGAAGGCGCGGAAGCGCTCCTTGAACTCGGCGATGGGCTGCTTGTGGGCGATATGGCGCAGCGTGTCCGAATCGCGCGCTTCCACGTGCAGCACCGGCGCGCTGACCTGCTCCCAGATCGCCATCACTTCATCAACCCGGTACAGCATCGGGTTGACCAGCTTGTGCGCGGGGTCGCCCAGGATCTCCCAGCGGCCATTGGCGTTCTGCCGCGACCAGTGCGCGGCGAGGAAGGCGGCGCGGTCGTCCGGCAGGCGCGGATTGGTCTTCTGCAGCCGGGCGGCGACACCCTCCACGCTGTCATACGTCTTCAATTCGGCACCGGCGCGCAGTTCGTCGAGCCAGCGCGCGTAGCGCTTCGGCGCGTGCTGGGGCCGCGTCGCCGTCATGCCGAAGCCCTCCAGGTCCACCACGCGGCGCACGCGCTCGGGGCGGATGCCGGCGTACAGGCAGATCACGTTCGCACCCATGCTGTGGCCGACCAGGTCCACCTGCCCTTCGGGCTGGTAATGGTCGAGCAGCACCTCCAGGTCGGCGATGTAATCGCCGAACCAGTACGACTGCGTGCCGGGATAGCGCGTCGGCCAGTCGGTCTCGCCAAACCCGCGCCAGTCTGGCGCGATCACGTGCCAGTCGCCGCGCAGGTGGTCGACCAGGAACTGGAACGACGCGGCCACATCCATCCAGCCATGCAGCATGAACAGCTTGCGCGCGCCGGGCGTGCCCCAGTGGCGCACGTGGTAGGGCAGCCCGCGCAACGTGATAAATTCAGACCGCGAGGTTTCCTTGATTGTCATTGTCTCCACCCTTGCGCCGGGGTCTTCCTGCCGCTGAGCGCGGCGCCGCGCGGGTGGCACGGGAAGCCCGAACAAAATAGAACGATCGTTCGCTTGCGGGCATTATAGCGCCGGGCGGACCTACAGGAGACCTTGGATGGCCGCAGCTGCCTTGCCGGCAAGCCGGCGCGACGATTATCGCGCCCTGTACGAATCCTTCCGCTGGGAAATCCCCCCGCAGTTCAATATCGCCGAGGCCTGCTGCGGACGCTGGGCGCGCGACCCGGCCACCATGGACCGCATCGCCGTCTATACCGAGCACGAGGACGGCCGCCGCAACGCCCATACCTTCGCCTATATCCAGGCCGAGGCCAACCGGCTGTCGGCGGCGCTGCGCGCGCTGGGCGTGGCGCGCGGCGACCGCGTCGCGATCGTGATGCCGCAGCGGATCGAAACGGTGATCGCGCATATGGCGATCTACCAGCTCGGTGCGATCGCGATGCCGCTGTCGATGCTGTTCGGGCCCGAGGCGCTGGCCTACCGCATCGCGCACAGCGAAACCAAAGTGGCCATCGCCGACGAGACCTCGATCGACAACGTGCTGGCCGCGCGCCCGGAATGCCCGACGCTGGCCACCGTGATCGCCGCCGGCGAAGCGCACGGCCGTGGCGACCACGACTGGGACATGCTGCTGGCCGCGCAACTACCCGCCTTCACCGCCGAGCAGACCAAATCCGACGAGGCCGCGGTGCTGATCTACACCAGCGGCACCACCGGCCCGCCCAAGGGTGCGCTGATCCCGCATCGCGCGCTGATCGGCAACCTGACCGGCTTCGTCTGCTCGCAGAACTGGTATCCGCAGGACGACGACGTGTTCTGGAGCCCGGCCGACTGGGCCTGGACCGGCGGCCTGTGGGATGCATTGATGCCGGCGCTGTACTTCGGCAAGCCGATCGTCGGCTTCCAGGGGCGCTTCTCCGCCGAGCGCGCCTTCGAGCTGCTGGAGCGCTACGCCGTCACCAACACCTTCCTGTTCCCGACCGCGCTCAAGCAGATGATGAAGGCCTGCTCCGAGCCGCGGCAGCGCTATGCGGTCAAGCTGCGCGCGCTGATGAGCGCCGGCGAGGCGGTGGGCGAGACCGCGTTCGGCTGGTGCCGCGATGCGCTGGGGGTGATCGTCAACGAGATGTTCGGCCAGACCGAGATCAACTACATCGTCGGCAACTGCACCGCGCAGTATGACGACGAACGGCTGGGCTGGCCGGCGCGGCCAGGCTCGATGGGACGTCCCTACCCCGGCCACCGCGTGCAGGTGATCGACGACGAGGGCCGGCCCTGCCCGCCGGGCGAGGATGGCGAAGTCGCGGTCTGCGCGACCGATATCGCCGGGCATCCGGACCCGGTGTTCTTTCTCGGCTACTGGAAGAACGAGGCCGCGACCGAAGCCAAGTACGTCGAGCGCGAGGGCCTGCGCTGGTGCCGCACCGGCGACCTGGCGCGCGTCGATGCCGACGGCTACCTGTGGTACCAGGGCCGTGCCGACGATGTGTTCAAGTCATCGGGTTACCGCATCGGCCCGAGCGAGATCGAGAACTGCCTGCTCAAGCATCCGGCGGTGTCCAACTGCGCCGTGGTGCCCTCGCCCGATCCCGAGCGCGGCGCGGTGGTCAAGGCCTTCGTGGTGCTGACGCCTGCGGTGGCGCGCTCGTTCGACGGCGACGCGGCGCTGGTGGCGGAGCTGCAGGCGCATGTGCGTGGGCAACTGGCACCATACGAATACCCGAAGGCGATCGAGTTTATCGACCAGTTGCCGATGACGACTACCGGCAAGATCCAGCGGCGGGTGCTGCGGCTGCTGGAGGAAGAGCGCGCAGGCAAGCGCGCCTAAGCCCGCACGCGCCTGGCTGGCGGTTTGGCAGCGGCTCGGGCGTCATCCGCGGGAAAAACGCGCGCGCAGAGGTAATCGACCAGCGCCCGCACCTTGGGCGAGGGATGCTTGCTTGCCGGCCAGAGTACATGGAAGGCCTTGGCCGGCCCCACATGGTCAGGCAGTACCTGGCACAGGCTGCCATCGGCCAGCAGCGCACGGACCGAGAAATCCGGCAGGCAGGCAATGCCCAGGCCGCGCAGCGCAAAACACAGGCGCGTCTCGATGTTGTTGCAGATCATCGAGGTCGGCAACGCCAGCTCGGGCGCGCCCGGCGCGCGCCGCAGCGGCCATGCCTCCAGCTTGCCGGTGTTGGGGAAGCGGTAGTGCAGGCAGGCATGGCTGGCCAGGTCGCCAGGCACTGCCGGTGTGCCACGCTGCGCGAGGTACCCGGGCGCAGCGACCAGCACCGCCTGGAACGCCCCCAGCCGGCGGGCCGACAGGCGCGAGTCGGTTGGGTCGCCGGTGCGGACCACCGCATCGAAGCCCTCTTCGATGACATCCACCACCTGGTCGGTGAAGTCCAGGTCCAGCTCGATGTCCGGGTACGCGTGCATGAAATCGCCGAGCACGGGCAATACCAGCGAACTGACCAACGGCAGGCTAACCCGCAGGCGTCCGCGCGGCGCCGCGGTGGCCTCGGCCAGTTCCAGCTCCGCGGCTTCGATCTCGGCCAGGATGCGGCGGCTGCGCTCCAGGAACAGCGCGCCTTCGGCGGTCAGGGTGATGCTGCGCGTGCTGCGATGGAACAGCCGCACGCCAAGCCGCTCTTCCAGCCGCGCCACGCTCTTGCCGACCGCGGACGCCGACACGCCCAGCAAGCGCCCCGCCGCGACAAAGCTGCGCGTTTCGGCGACCTGCACGAAGACGGCGAAGCCATTGAGGCTGTCCATGATGCCCCCCAATTGCGGACATAACGTTCCGGAGAAAAAGGAACTGTACCCCACTTTTTCTTGAATGGCTGGCTGCTTATCGTGGGCGGGTCACTCATCGAAAAAGGAATCTGCTGTGTCTCTCCCCGCATTGGCGCCGTACCCGGACGTAGCCCCTGTCCCCACCGTGCCCCCCGTGCCCCTCCCGGCCCGCATCGATGCCGTGGTCCGGCAGGCCCTGTACGAACGGCGACTGGTCGGCGCGGTCGTGCTGGTCAGCCGTGATGGCGAAGTGGTCCACCGGCAGGCCACCGGGCTGGCCGACTGCGAAAGCGGGCAGCCGATGACGGTGGATGTGGTCTTCCGGCTGGCTTCGGTGAGCAAGCCCATCGTCTCCGTGGCCGCGCTGGTGCTGGTGGCGCAGGGCCGGCTCGACCTTGACCAGGGTATCGACCGCTGGCTGCCCGAGTTCCGCCCGCGCCTGGCCGACGGCCGCCCCGCCACGGTGACGGCGCGGCAACTGCTCAGCCATACCGCGGGCCTCGGCTATCGCTTCTTCGAAGCCAGCGCGGACGGCCCCTATGCGCGTGCCGGCGTTTCCGATGGCATGGACGACGCCGCCATCAGTCTGGCGGAGAACCTGCGGCGCATCGCAGGCGTGCCCCTGCTGTACGCACCGGGCACTGCATGGGGCTATTCGCTGGCAACTGACGTGCTGGGCGCGTTGATCGAGCGCGTCCATGGCACACCGCTCGACACGGCCGTGCGCCAACTGGTGACCGGTCCGCTCGGCATAGCCGACACCGGCTTTGTTGCGGGCGATGCGCGCCGCGTACCGACCGCCTATGTGAATGGCGATCCGCAGCCGCATCGCCTGCGCGAAGGCGAAATCGTACCCGTGGCCGAAGGCACGGTCGGCATTTCGTACAGCCCTGCCCGCACTTTCAACCCGCACGCATTTCCCTCCGGCGGAGCGGGCATGGCAGGCACCGCGCAAGACTTCCTGCGCCTGCTGGAAACCTTGCGCCAGGGCGGGGGCACGTTACTGCCACGCGACCTGGTCGAAGACATGGGGCGCGACCAGACCGGCGGGCTGGATCTGCCCGATGCGCCGGGCGTCGGCTTCGGGCTCGGCTTCTCGGTGCTGCGCGATCCGCGCCTGGCCGGTTCCCCGGAATCGGCCGGCACGTGGCGCTGGGGCGGCGCCTACGGCCACGCCTGGTTCGTCGACCGCAGCCAGGGACTGAGCGTGGTGGCGTTCACCAACACGCTGTATGAGGGCATGTCCGGCCGCTTCGTCACCGACCTGCGTGACGCGGTCTACGGCCGCGCGCCGACCCATCCATAACTCGGGCAAGGACAACCAATATGACGACCGCCACCAACACGCTCGCCAGCCATGCGGACCAGGCCGCGCAGCCCTCGAAGCTGCCGCTCCCGGCGCTGCTGGCTCTCGCCGTCGCCGGCTTTATCACCGTGCTGACCGAGGCGATGCCAGCCGGGCTCCTGCCCCAGATCGGCGCGGGCCTTGCCGTTTCCGAAGCGCTTGCCGGCCAGCTGGTCACCATCTACGCCTTCGGTTCGCTGATCGCCGCGATCCCGCTGACCGCGGCCACGCAAGGCATGCGGCGACGGCCGCTGCTGGTGCTTGCGATCGCGGGATTTGCCGTCGCCAACACGGTGACGGCTGTGTCAAGCAGCTATGTCCTGACGATGGCGGCGCGCTTTCTCGCCGGCGTATCGGCCGGGCTGCTGTGGGCGCTGCTGGCAGGTTATGCCGCGCGCATGGTGCCCGAGCGCCTGAAGGGCCGTGCCATTGCCGTTGCGATGGTGGGCATTCCGCTGGCCCTGTCGCTGGGCGTGCCGTCCGGGACCTGGCTCGGCGCCATGGTGGGCTGGCGCGCGTGCTTCGGCATCATGAGCGTGATGACGCTGGGCCTGGTTGCCTGGGTCCTGGCCAGCGTGCCGGATTTTGCCGGCCAGCCGGCGAGCCAGCGGCTGCCGCTCGCGCGCGTCTTCACCTTGCCGGGCGTGCGCGCAGTGCTGTTCGTGACGCTTGCCTACGTGCTGGCGCACAACATCCTCTATACCTATATCGCGCCGTTCCTGCGCGAAGCCAACGCCGCGGCGCGGCTGGATCTTGTCCTGCTGGCATTTGGCGTGGCCTCGCTGGTCGGCATCTGGATCACGGGTGTGCTGATCGACAAGTGGCTGCGGGCGCTGACGCTGGCGAGCACAGTGCTGTTCGGGCTTGCGGTGCTGGCGCTCGGCGCGGGGGGCGTGTCCGCCGCCGTCATCTACGGTGCCGCCGCGATCTGGGGCGTGGGCTTCGGCGGCGTCTCGACGCTGTTCCAGACGGCGATCGCGAAGACCGCCGGGCCGTCCGCTGACGTGGCCCAGTCGATGCTGGTCACCGCCTGGAACATCGCCATTGCCGGCGGCGGCGTCATCGGTGGCTTGTTGCTGGATGGCCCTGGCATCGGTGCCTTCCCGCCGGTGCTGGTGGCGTTGCTGGCCGCAACCTGGCTGGCGGCCTGGTCGGCGCGCAGACATGGTTTTCCGCCGCACGGCTGAGGACGGGCAGCCCCGGGGGCTGGCCGGGCGGGTGTTGGCCGGGCATTAGCCGGCCGATGCCTCCAGCCAGGCCAGCTCATCCTCGTCAAACCCGGCCGCGCGCCGCGCATCAAGGTTGAACGGCCCGCGCAGCTTCGGCGCGCGGTACTGTTCGGCCAGTTGCGCATAGGTAGCCACCGGCTCCAACCCCCGCTGCGCGCACAGCCAGCGGTACCAGTGATTGCCGATCGCCACGTGGCCGACCTCGTCGCGCAGGATGATGTCGATGATGGCCGCCGCCGCATGGTCGCCCGCGCCTGCCAGCCTGGCGCGCACCGGCGGCGAGGCATCGAGCCCGCGCGCTTCCAGCGTGCGCGGCACCAGCGCCATGCGCGCCAGCACGTCGCCGGCGGTCTTGTCGGTCATCTCCCACAGGCTGTTGTGCGCCGGGAAATCGCCGTAGGCCGCGCCCAGCGTGCCGAGGTGGTCGGCCAGCAGTGTGAAATGGAACGCCTCTTCGTCGGCCACGCGCAGCCAGTCGCGATAGTAGGCGGGCGGCATGCCGGAAAAGCGCCAGGCGGCATCCAGCGCCAGGTTGATGGCGTTGAATTCGATATGGCACAGCGCATGGATCATTGCCGCGCGGCCGGTCGGGGTATGCAGCGAGCGGCGCCGCTCGACGTCCTGCGGCGGCACCAGCATCGGCCGCTCGGGACGTCCCGGGATGCGCCGGGCGTCTTCGGCGTCGATTGCCTCATTCGGGCGCAGCGCTTCGTCCGGCAGCGCCGGCGCCTGCCGATACAGCGCCCGCGCCGCCGCGGCCTTGGCGCGCGCATCCGTCATGCATAGCACCGCCAGCGCCTGGCGGCGCGGCGAAAGTGATGGATCAGGCGAAGCGGCGGCGGGTGTTTTTTCTGGCATGGGCGTAAAATCCGGACTGCCGCCATTGTAGGGCCTCGCCGGCACCCCGCTGCCGCGCAGGTTCGCGCAGCCCCGTGGCATTCCGGCCCGCGGCCGCACCGCGCCCCACCGACCCTTTAAAGTCCGGCGGCAACCCCCACTTCAACAAAAGCCTTTCGTGCAGGAGACCTCATGGCGCTTTACCAGCTCGGCGACGTCAAGCCCAATATCGACAGCGATGCCTACGTGGCCCCCGAAGCCACCGTCATCGGCAACGTGACCCTCAAGTCCCGCGCCAGTGCCTGGCCCGGTGTCGTGATCCGCGGCGACAACGAGCCGATCGTGGTGGGGCATGACACCAATATCCAGGAGGGCTCGGTCCTGCACACCGACCCGGGCTGTCCGCTGACCCTGGGCGACAAGGTCTCGATCGGCCACCAGGCCATGCTGCACGGCTGCACCGTCGGCGAAGGTTCGCTGATCGGCATCCAGGCCGTGGTGCTGAACCGCGCCGTGATCGGCAAGGAATGCCTGGTCGGCGCCGGCGCCGTGGTCACCGAGGGCAAGGTCTTCCCGGACCGCTCGCTGATCCTGGGCGCACCGGCCAAGGTGGTACGCCAGCTGACCGACGCGGACGTTGCCAACCTCTATCGCAACGCCGAGACCTACGCCACGCGCCAGGCCATGTACAAGCAACAGCTCAAGCGGATCGGCTGAACCCAGTCCAACGCCCCGCGGCAGCACCAACCGAAGCATCGACAGACATTGTGACCGATACCACCACCCCCGACACCCTGCAGAAGTTCCTGTTCGACGCGGCCCCCGTGCGCGGCGAGCTGGTGCGCATGGAAGCCACCTGGCAAGAAGTGCTGGGCCGCCACAGCTACCCCGCGCCGGTCCGCCGGCTGCTGGGCGAGATGATGGCCGCCGCGGCGCTGCTGTCGGCCAACCTGAAGTTCAACGGTGCGCTGGTGATGCAGTTGCACGGCGACGGCCCAGTGCGCATGCTGGTGGTGGAGTGCCTGTCCGACCTGTCGATGCGCGCCACCGCCAAGCTGGCGGAGGGCGCCGAGATTGCCGACGACGCCACGCTGGCCGACCTGGTCCACGCCCACGGCCACGGCCGCTTTGCCATCACGCTGGACCCCAAGGACAAGCTCCCGGGCCAGCAGCCGTACCAGGGCATCGTGCCGCTGGCCGACGCCCACGGCCCGCTGGCCTCGATCAGCGCGGTGCTGGAGCACTACATGCATGCTTCCGAGCAGCTCGACACGCGCCTGTGGCTGGCCGCGGACGACCATGTCGCCGCCGGCATGCTGCTGCAGAAGCTGCCTGCCTACGGTGGCACCGCGGAAGTCGGCGAAACCGGCGCGCCGCTGGCCAGCCACGCGCGCGCGCAGGACCTGGACACCTGGGACCGCGCGGTGCAGCTCGGCACCACGCTCAAGGCCGACGAACTGCTGGCCGAGACGCCCGACACGCTGCTGCGCCGCCTGTTCTGGGAAGATCTGCAGGACGCCGGCCTGCGCGTGTTTGAGCCGCTGACGCCGCATTTCCACTGCTCGTGCTCGCGCCCCAAGGTGGCGGGCATGCTGCAGTCGCTGGGCCAGGACGAGATCGAGAGCATCATCGCCGAGCGCGGCAACGTGGAAATCCATTGCGATTTCTGCGGCCAGCGCTATGAGTTCGACCCGGTCGACTGCGCCCAGCTGTTCTCCGCCACTCACATCGCCACCGGCGCAGGTGCCGGCGCCCATCAGCACCACTAAGCGCTGGCGAATATAGCGGCGAAACCCTGGGAGGGTGCCGGGCGGCGCAACGGAAACATCCGCTGCGCCGCCCGGTCCAACGGCTGTACGATTGCAGTACGACGCCAGCGTGAGAACTGCCATGTCCGCCCGAGCCTCCCACCCCCTGCCTGATTCCCGCGCCACGACAGCGGCCGCCTCACGCGGCAGGCTGCGTGGCGCTGCCGTGCTTGCTGCTGCCGGCGCGTTACTGCTGGCTGGCGGCTGCGCGGACTTGCCGCGCGACGCCAACGGCTCGCCGCCGACGGCGCGGCTCGCGCCCAACACCATCCCGCCGGCCCGGCTGACGGCCGAACAGCGGCAAAAGCTCGATACGCTGAACCAGGAAGTGCTGCGCGAACAGGCGGACGCCATCGCGCGCCAGCAGCAGGCCGCGGCGTACGCGCGCGCGGCGTATCCCAACACGAGCTGGAGCCTGTTCTACGGCGGATGGGGCGGCTGGGGCGGCGGTGTCAGCGTCGGCATGCCCGGGTATTGGGGCGGCTGGGGCTATCCGTACTGGTGGTGATGCCAGCGCATTGAGCGGTCGCGCACGGAGGACCGAGTTAGGGCCTCGAACTCTCGCATACGCTCCCCTCTCCCGCGCGCGGGAGAGTCCTATGCACGCTCGCCGTGCCGGCTTGCCCCAGGAACCAAGAGGCCTTCGCTCCACAACCGCTGTAGCAAGGCTCCAAAATCAGCCCTAATAAAATCAATGGGTTAGTGGAGGTTCCTGGGTAGGGGAGCAAACCGGCGGCAAGAATTAAAACGTTTTCTAGTGACCGCCTCGTCCGGCAACCGAATTCGCCGGCGGCGGCAACGGCGGCGTGGCGCTGACCTTGGGCGCCGGCGCGACAAACTGCACGAACACCTCGCCTTCCTTCACCATGCCCAGCTCATAGCGGGCACGTTCCTCGATCGCACCGGTGCCGTCCTGCAGGTCGGCGACTTCCCCTTCCAGCTTGGCGTTGCGCAGCTTGAGCGTCTGGTTGCGGGTGCCCTGCTCGGTCAGTTGCCGGTTCAGGTCCCAGACGCGCAGCCAGCCACCTTTGCCCAGCCAGAGCGGATACTGAATGGCCAGCAGCAGCACGAACAACAGCAGCGAGATCAGACGCATGAAAGGTTGCGGACAAGAAATTCCGCACAATGATCTGCGAACTCAGGCCGGAAGGCAATTGCCAGGCAGATTTCGATACAAAAACGGCGGTGGCACGAACGTAAATCCGTGCCACCGCCTTCTTCACGACCAACTCGTCAATCCCGCGAATGCGGGGACGACGGGCTTAGCGCAGGTTGTAGAACGCGCTCTTGCCCGGGTAGCTGGCGATATCGCCCAGGTCTTCCTCGATGCGCAGCAGCTGGTTGTACTTGGCCATGCGGTCCGAGCGCGACAGCGAGCCGGTCTTGATCTGGCCGGCGTTGGTGCCCACGGCGATGTCGGCAATGGTGCTGTCTTCGGTCTCGCCCGAGCGGTGCGAGATCACGGCGGTGTAGCCGGCGCGCTTGGCCATCTCGATGGCGGCGAAGGTTTCGGTCAGGGTGCCGATCTGGTTGATCTTGATCAGGATCGAGTTGCCGATGCCCTTCTCGATGCCTTCCTTCAGGATCTTGGTGTTGGTGACGAACAGGTCGTCGCCCACCAGCTGCACGCGCGTGCCCAGCTTCTCGGTCAGCGTCTTCCAGCCATCCCAGTCGCCTTCGGCCATGCCGTCCTCGATCGACACGATCGGGAACTTGTCGCACAGGTTGGCCAGGTAGTCGGCGAACTGCGTCGACGACAGCTTCAGGCCTTCACCCTCCAGCTGGTACACGCCTTCGCCTTCGTGGTAGAACTCGCTGGCGGCGCAGTCCAGCGCCAGCAGCACGTCTTCACCGGCGCGGTAGCCGGCCTTCTCGATGGCCTGCACCACGGTGTTCAGGCACTCTTCGTTGGACGAGAAGTTCGGAGCGAAGCCGCCCTCGTCGCCCACCGCGGTGGACATGCCCTTGTCGGCCAGGATCTTCTTCAGCGCGTGGAAGATCTCGGCGCCGCAACGCAGGGCTTCGCGGAAGCTGGTCTGCGACACCGGCATGATCATGAATTCCTGGATGTCCAGGCTGTTGTTGGCGTGCGCGCCACCGTTGACGATGTTCATCATCGGCACCGGCAGTTGCATCGCGCCCGAACCGCCGAAGTAGCGGTACAGCGGCAGGCCGGCTTCTTCAGCGGCGGCCTTGGCCACGGCCATCGACACGGCCAGCATGGCGTTGGCGCCCAGGCGGCCCTTGTTCTCGGTGCCGTCGAGGTCGATCAGGGTGCGGTCCAGGAAGGCCTGCTCGGAGGCATCCAGGCCCATGATGGCTTCGGAGATTTCGGTGTTGATGTGCTCGACGGCCTTCAGCACGCCCTTGCCCAGGTAGCGGCTCTTGTCGCCGTCACGCAGTTCGATGGCTTCGCGCGAACCGGTCGACGCGCCCGACGGCACTGCCGCACGGCCCATCACGCCGGATTCCAGCAGCACGTCGCATTCGACGGTGGGGTTGCCGCGCGAGTCGAGAACCTCGCGACCGATGATATCTACGATTGCACTCATGAATTCCTCTCTGACTGTTGATTCTTGCTGCTGCTGATTACATCAACCTGTGCCCGTGTCAGGCGCATGTCAAACTGCCCGACAACCCTCAGGCAGCGCCTTCCACCACGATCATGTTCATCTTTGCCGCGTGCTCGCGCGCCTTGCGCGCGGCGCGATAGGCTTCGCCGTCGTGGAACGACTTGGCGGCTTCATAGCTGGGGAATTTCAGCACCACGACGCGGGTCGGCGCCCACTCGCCCTCCAGCGGCTCGGTCTTGCCGCCGCGCACGAGTACCTCGGCGCCATGGATCTGCATGGCCTTGCTCGAAAGCACTTTGTACTCTTCGTACTGCTGGGGGTCGGTCACGTCGACGTAGGCGATGATAAAGCCCGCGGCCATGGAAAATCTCCCGATTTTTTGTATTGTCTTTCGATATGGTTTGTCACCACCGGCATTGCGGTGGTGACAAAACCGGGCCTGCTCAGGCGCAGGCCGGCCAGCCGAAGTTGTCTTCCAGGAAGCCGGCGCGCTTGACCAGCGTGTCCAGGTCCTTGAGCACGGCCAGCAGTTCCTTCATGCGCGACAGCGGCACCGCGTTGGGGCCATCGGACATGGCCTTGCTCGGGTCCGGGTGCGTTTCCATGAACAGGCCCGCGATGCCGGTGGCGACGGCGGCGCGCGACAGCACCGGCACGAACTCGCGCTGGCCGCCCGAGCTGGTGCCCTGGCCGCCCGGCAGCTGCACCGAGTGCGTGGCGTCGAACACCACCGGGGCACCGGTCTCGCGCATGATCGCCAGCGAGCGCATGTCGGACACCAGGTTGTTGTAGCCGAACGAGACGCCGCGTTCGCAGGCCATGAAGACGTCATCGGGCAGGCCGGCTTCGCGCGCGGCGTCGCGGGCCTTGTCGATCACGTTCTTCATGTCGTGCGGCGCCAGGAACTGGCCCTTCTTGATATTCACCGGCTTGCCGCTCTGGGCGCAGGCACGGATGAAATCGGTCTGGCGGCACAGGAAGGCCGGCGTCTGCAGCACGTCCACCACGGCGGCGACGGGCTTGATCTCGTCGATCTCGTGGATGTCGGTCAGCACCGGCACGCCGATCTCGCGTTTGACCGTCGCCAGGATCTCCAGCCCCTTCTCCATCCCCAGGCCGCGGAACGACTTGCCGGACGAACGGTTGGCCTTGTCGAACGACGACTTGTAGATGAACGGGATGCCCAGTTCAGCGGTGATGGCCTTGAGCTCGCCGGCCGTATCCAGCGCCATCTGCTCCGACTCGATCACGCACGGACCCGCGATCAGGAAGAACGGCTTGTCGAGGCCGGCCTCGAATCCACAGAGTTTCATGACTGTCTCTCCTGCTTGCCGCCGGGGCTCAGGCGCCCTTGCGCTGCTGGCTGGCCAGCGCGGCTTCGACGTAGGCCTTGAACAGCGGGTGGCCGTCGCGCGGCGTCGAGGTGAATTCCGGGTGGAACTGCACGCCGACGAACCAGGGGTGCATCGACTCGGGCAGCTCCATCATTTCCGGCAGGTTCTCGGTCGGCGTGCGCGCCGAGATCACCATGCCGGCCTTTTCCAGCGTCGGCACGTAGTGGTTGTTGACCTCGTAGCGGTGACGGTGGCGTTCGTTGACCTCGGCGCCGTAGATCGTCGATGCCTTGGTGCCTTCCTTGACCGGCACGCGCTGGGCGCCCAGGCGCATGGTGCCGCCCAGGTCGGAATCGGCCGAGCGCTGCTCGACCTTGCCTTCGCGGTCCACCCACTCGGTGATCAGCGCGACCACCGGGTGCTCGGTTTCCAGGTTGAACTCGGTCGAGTTGGCATCGGTCATGCCGGCCAGGTGGCGGGCAAACTCGATCACGGCCAGCTGCATGCCCAGGCAGATGCCCAGGTACGGGATGTTGTTCTCGCGGGCGTGCTGGATCGCGCGGATCTTGCCTTCCGTGCCGCGCTTGCCGAAGCCGCCCGGCACCAGGATGGCGTCGAGCGGGGCCAGCACTTCGAGGTGGCCCGATTCCAGTTCCTCGGAATCGATGTACTCGATGTTGACGCGCGTGGCGGTGTGCATGCCGGCGTGGCGCAGGGCCTCGATCAGCGACTTGTACGACTCGGTCAGGTCGACGTACTTGCCGACCATGCCGATGGTGATCTCGTGCTCGGGATTTTCCTGGGCGTTGACCAGCTTCTGCCACATCGACAGGTCGGCCGGCTTGGGATCCAGGCGCAGCTCCTCGCAGATCAGGCGGTCCAGGCCCTGCTCGTTGAGCATCTGCGGGATCTTGTAGATGCTGTCCGCGTCCCACACCGAAATCACGGCGTCTTGCGGGATATTGGCGAACAGCGAGATCTTGGCGCGCTCGTCGTCCGGGATCGGGCGGTCGGCGCGGCACAGCAGCGCGGTCGGCGAGATGCCGATTTCACGCAGCTTCTGCACCGAGTGCTGGGTCGGCTTGGTCTTCAGCTCGCCGGCGCTGGCAATGAACGGCACCAGCGTCAGGTGCACGAAGGCACAGTGGTTGCGGCCCATGCGCAGGCTCATCTGGCGCGCGGCTTCCAGGAACGGCAGCGATTCGATATCACCCACGGTGCCGCCGATTTCCACCAGCGCAACGTCGGCCTTGCCGTCGTGCGACGCGGCCGCGCCCTTCTCGACGAAGGCCTGGATTTCGTTGGTGATATGCGGGATCACCTGCACGGTCTTGCCCAGGTATTCGCCGCGGCGCTCCTTGCGGATCACCGATTCGTAGATCTGGCCGGTGGTGAAGTTGTTCGACTTGCGCATCTTGGCCGAGACGAAACGCTCGTAGTGGCCGAGATCCAGGTCGGTTTCCGCACCGTCTTCCGTGACAAACACCTCGCCATGCTGGAAAGGGCTCATCGTGCCGGGATCGACGTTGATGTAGGGATCTAGCTTGAGGAGGGTGACTTTGAGGCCGCGCGACTCAAGAATGGCCGCGAGCGAGGCAGCAGCGATGCCCTTGCCGAGAGAAGAGACGACGCCACCGGTGACGAAGACGAATTTGGTCATAAACCGAGCTTGCCGGGGAAATCGGGATTATACATGAGAGCCCGATCCCCGCCGACCCGGAAATTGTGACAGCGCCCCTTCGTCAGCAGGGCTGCAACAGGGGATTCAGCCGTCCTGCGGCGCATGCGCCGCCTGCGGTTTCAGCGTCCGTCGCGGCGCATCGCCCCGATCAGGTCCTGCACCAGCTGCGCCGTTTCCATCGGCCGTTCCATCGGGTACAGGTGGCCGCCTTCGATAAAGCGCAGGTTCGGCCCCACCAGCTTGCGGGTGGCGCCCAGTCCGGCCTGCCGCACCTCGCGCGAGCGCGTGCCGGCGACAAAGCCGACCGGCACCGGCGCGCCGCGCGCCACCTTGCGCCCCAGGCTGGTGGGCAGCGTGCGGTAGATCCAGTATTCGACCTCGCGGTTGAACCGCAGCCGGCGCTCCTTGTCCTTGCCGGTAGGCTCGGTGCCGTGGATGGCATAGTCGCGCAGCACTTCCTCATCCCACACCGCGAAGTTCGGCTTGGAGCGGAAGTGTTCCCACACCGCCTCGGCATCGGGCCAGTGCGTGCGGCGGTTCCTGGTCACCGCGGCCGGGCCCGGCTTCTCGTCCACGCCCAGCCATTGCGCGGTCTTCAGCAGCGAGGCGCGCCAGCCGGCGATGATCGGCGAATCCAGCATCACCACGCCGCGCACCTGGCCGGGGCGCCGCAGCGCCGCCATCAGCGACAGGAAGCCGCCCAGCGAGTGCCCTACCAGCCAGACCGGTTCATGGTACTGGCGGTCGATCTCGCCCAGCAGCTCTTCTACCAGATGCGGCCAGCCGCGCGTGACCGGGAACTGTGGCTGGTGGCCGTAGCGGTCCACCGCGCGGAATTCGAAGTCCTCTTCCAGCGCGGCGAACAGCTTGCGGTAGGTGGTCACCGGGAAGCCGTTGGCATGGGAAAAATGGATGATCTCGCGCATCGCCGCTCCGCCGCTTATTCCTGGGTGCGCGAGGGATTGCGCCTGGCGCGCACCGGCTGGCCCCAGCAATCCGGCTCGCCAGCACGCGCCAGCGGGAATTCCGCCGGCTCGGTGGGATTCCATTCCGGATTCTGGATTTCGCCGAAGACCTGGCGCAGGCGATGTCCCCAGGTGTCGCGGATCATGCGGAAATAGGTATTGCGCTCATCGATATTGACGAAGCGCGTGACGCGCAGCGAATCGGCCTCGTAGACCAGCAGGTCCAGCGGCAGCCCGACCGAGATATTCGACTTGAGGGTCGAATCCATCGAGATCAGCGCGCACTTTGCGGCCTCGCCCAGCGGCAGCGACGGGTGCACCACGCGGTCGATGATGGGCTTGCCGTACTTGGCCTCGCCGATCTGGAAGTAACAGTTCTCGGGCGTGGCCTCGACAAAGTTGCCGGCCGCGTAGATGTTGAACAGCCGCACCCGCTCGCCGCGGATCTGGCCGCCGAAGACCAGGCTGACATTGAATTCGATGCCGGCGTCGCGCAGCGCGTGCGCATCGCGCTTGTGCACCTGGCGCACGGCTTCGCCCACGATGGAAGCGGCCTCGAACATGTCGCGCGCGTTCCACAGCGAACGCTTTTCGTCATGGTTCTCGGCCAGGATCTGGCGCACCGACTGGCTGATGGCCAGGTTGCCGGCGGTCAGCAGCACCATCACGCGGTCGCCGGGTTCTTCGAACACCGTCATCTTGCGCGCCGTCGAAATGGCGTCTACCCCGGCATTGGTGCGGGAGTCGGACAGGAATACCAGGCCGGCATCCAGCCGCATGGCTACACAATACGTCATGGTCTTGTTGTGTTGTTCTTCGCGGCCCTGAAAGGAGGACGCGCGGGGGCCTGCATTACCCCGGATTCTAGCGCCCGTGCCACCGCACTGCGCCCTGTCTGGAATCCGGCACCTAATTGGCGCAACAGCGCTCAATCCTGCGCCGGAAGTGGCGTAATACTGACATTCACCTCTAAGGTTTCGCCAGAGCCGCCCTCGAGGATGCCCCGGACTGGTGCGGCAGACTGGTAATCGCGCCCCACGGCGAGGCGCACATGGCGTTCGTCGGTGACACACCCGTGGGTGATGTCGATGCTGCACCACACCTCTTTTTCGGGATCCAGGCTAACGTCCGCCCAGGCATGGCTCGCCATTTCAGTGGCAGCCGGATCGTAGAAGTATCCGCTCACATACCGCGCCGGGATGCCCAGTGCCCGGCACGCCGCCACCATCACCTGCGCCTGATCCTGGCACACGCCGCTGCCCAGGCTGAAGGCCTCGGCCGCCGAGGTGCCGACATCGGTGGTATTGGGCTTGTAGCGCACCCGCTCGGCAATGCCCTGGGCCAGCGCCAGCAGCGCCGGGATGTCGTGGCCGGCGGTCAGGAACGGCGCGGCGAACGCCTGCATTTCCGGTGGCGCCGTGGTCAGCGGCGTGCTGCCGAGGAAGTACAGCGGTGACACCCGCGACTCGCCGGGGGGCGGCACATCACAGAATGCGTGATGGCCGTCGCGGTCGAGGTCGCCATGCGGCGGCAGCACTTCCACCTCGCCGCTGGCCTCGATGGCGATGGTGCTGGTGGGCCCGGCGACGGTGAAGTTGTGCACGATATTGCCGAAGCCGTCGCGCGCCGCCGAAGGATTGCCGGGCGTGCTCAGCTGCCAGCGGTGCACGGTCTGCAGCGGGCCCGAGCGCGGCTCGAGCCGCACCTCATGCACGCTGCGGCGCACCGGCTCGGCATAGTGGTAGACAGTGTGGTGGTGGATCTTGTATTTCACGATATCAGGGCGCAGCGCGGCGGCGGCAGCACATGGTCGCCGCCGGCAGGCCCATGTCAGGCTGCCTGCAGCGGTACGAGGAAGTCGCGGCTGATGCCATTGCCGAGATCGCCGATGCGCTCCAGGAAGCTGGTCAGGTACGCGTGCAGGCCGACGGCAAAGATATCGTCGATCCGCGCGTACTTCAGGTCGGCGTGGAGTTTACCAGCCTGGCGCTCGGTTTCCGCCGACTGCTGGTTGTGCACCGTGCCGAGGATGGCCACCACCTCATCCATGCTCGATACCAGCGAGCGCGGCATGTCCGGCCGCAGGATCAGCAACTCGGCCACACGTTGCGGCGTGATCACCGCGCGATAGACCTTGCGGTAGACCTCGAAGCCCGATACCGAGCGCAGCACCGCGGCCCAGTGGTAGAAGTCGTTCTGGTCGCGGTTGGGGTCGCGGTGAATGTCGCTGTCGTCGCCGGCCGAGGCCTGGAACTTGACGTCGAGAATACGCGCGGTGTTGTCGGCGCGCTCCAGGAAGGTTCCCAGCCGCATGAAGTGGAAGGCATCGTCCTTGAGCATGGTGCCGAACTGCACCCCGCGCGCCAGGTGCGAGCGGAACTTGACCCACTCGAAGAACGCCGACGGGTCCTCTTTCAACACGCCGTCTGCGATCATGCGCTGCACCTCCAGCCAGGTGGTGTTGACGGTCTCCCAGACCTCGGTGGTCAGCGAGCCGCGCACCGCGCGCGCATTCTCGCGCGCCGCGCGCAGACAACTCATGATAGACGAGGCGTTGGTCATGTCGCGCACCATGAAGTCGATCACGTCGTCGCGCGACAGCAGCCCGTACTTGTGGTCGAAGGCGTCGGTCAGCTCGGAAATATCGAGCATGGCCCACCAGCCCTGCTCGGCCACTTCGGCCGACTGCGGCAGCAGCGAGGTCTGGTAGTTGACGTCGAGCATGCGGGCGGTGTTTTCCGCGCGCTCGGTGTAGCGGGCCATCCAGAACAGGTGGTCGGCAGTACGGCTCAGCATGTGGGCTCTCCTCGCGTGGCGGCGGCGGTCTTTATCACGTGGTTGGTTGTCGTCGTCATCGTTCCAGCACCCAGGTATCCTTGGTGCCGCCCCCTTGCGAGGAATTGACCACCAGCGAGCCTTCGCGCAGCGCCACGCGGGTCAGCCCGCCGGGCACCATGCGCACTTCCTTGCCCGACAGCACGAACGGCCGCAGGTCGATATGGCGCGGCGCAATGCCCGCCTCCACATAGGTCGGGCAGGTCGACAGCGCCAGCGTCGGCTGCGCGATGTACTGCTCCGGCCGTGACTTGACCACCTCGCGGAAGGCATCGATCTCCGCACGCGTGGCGGCCGGCCCCACCAGCATGCCATAGCCGCCGGCGCCGTGGGTTTCCTTGACCACCAGCTCGTCCATGTGCTCGAGCACGTATTGCAGGTCGTCCGGGCGCCGGCACATATACGTGGGCACGTTGCTCAGGATTGCCTCTTCGCCAAGGTAGAAGCGGATCATGTCCGGTACATAGGGATAGATCGACTTGTCGTCGGCCACGCCGGTGCCGATCGCATTGCTGATGGTCACATTGCCGGCGCGATAGACCGACAACAGTCCGGCCGCGCCCAGCGCGGAATCGGGCCGGAACACCAGCGGATCGAGGAAGTCGTCGTCGACGCGGCGGTAGATCACGTCGATGCGCTGCGGGCCCTGCGTGGTGCGCATGAACAGGTGGTCGTCCTCGACGAAGAGGTCGCTGCCTTCCACCAGTTCCACCCCCATCTGCTGCGCCAGGAAGGCGTGCTCGAAGTAGGCCGAGTTGTACATGCCCGGCGTCAGCACCACCACCGTGGGATCGGCGATGGCCTGCGGCGACACGCCGCGCAGCATGTCGAGCAGCAGGTCCGGGTAGTGCGCCACCGGCGCCACGCGGTTGCGCGCGAACAGGTCAGGGAACAACCGCATCATCATCTTGCGGTTTTCCAGCATGTAGGACACGCCCGAGGGCACGCGCAGGTTGTCTTCCAGCACGTAGAACTCGCCCTCGCCGGCGCGCACCACGTCGATGCCGGCCACGTGCGCGTAGATGTCGCGCGGCACGTCGACGCCGAGCATTTCGGGCCGGTACTGGGCGTTGTTGTAGATCTGGTCGGGCGGGATCACGCCGGCGCGGATGATGTCCTGGCCGTGATAGATGTCGTGGATAAAGCGGTTCAGTGCCGCCACGCGCTGGCGCAGGCCTTTTTCCAGCAGCGCCCATTCGCTGGCCGGGAAGATGCGCGGGATCACGTCGAACGGGATGGTGCGCTCCGTGCCGCTGTTGGCTTCATCCTT
The DNA here is from genome assembly GCA_050987995.1 of Ralstonia pickettii. Classification (GTDB taxonomy): domain Bacteria; phylum Pseudomonadota; class Gammaproteobacteria; order Burkholderiales; family Burkholderiaceae; genus Cupriavidus; species Cupriavidus pickettii_B. The sequence goes on along the minus strand of CP158803.1, from coordinate 1,164,916 downwards.
GTCGCCGTAGACGGCAAAGGTAATGCCCACGCGCCGGAAGATCAGGTCTGCCTCGGCGCGCTTGTTGTCCATGGTGCTTTCGGACTGTCGCGCCAGCCAGTCCGCGAAATGGCGGTAGTGTTGGCGCACTGCGCCGTCGGGCAACGCTTGCCCCGCCTGGATGACCGAGGGCGCGCCGTCTGCGCGCCAGTCCAGCATCTCGTCGAAATACCGCCCCGCCATGATGGCCGTTCCTCCATGTCGCGGGCGTCCGGTGGCTGCCACTTCCTCGCTGCTACCGGCGCCCTGGTTTTGCCCTGGCTGTCCTGCCCCAAGCCCGCCGCGCGCTGCCCGCTCGGGGGTGCCGCGGCGATGCTGTCGAGTCACTGGCCCTTTCAGCATACTTGTGCCGGCGAAAGCCGCAAGCTGGCGGACCCCTGCCGGCACGGAAAGTGAACTAGCAAGATGTCTGCCAGCGCACGTAGAAACGGCCGCCAGCAAAGGCTGGCGGCCGTACATTGGTTTGCCGGGCGGGATTGCGCGGCCTGCGACAGCGCCGCGCAACCGCCCCGGAATCAGCGCGCCGCGCCGGCGCCCTGCGTTGCGGTGGCCTGCAGGATGGTGTCGACCAGCGCCTCGGGGGACTGGCGGATATCGAGCACCAGCGCGTCGGGCGGTTCCTCGAGAGTATCGAACTGGCTCTGCAGCAGGTCCGGGTTGAAGAAGTGCTCGGTGCGCGCGGACAGGCGCTGGCCGATCAGCGACGCATCGCCCCTCATGAAAACGAAGGTCACGCCGCCGTCGGGCGGCATCAGCCGTTCGCGGTACGCCTGGCGCAGTGCCGAGCAGGTGAACACGTGGGTGCGGCCTTCGGCCCGGGCCGCGTCGATGGCGGCGCGCATCGCCGCCAGCCAGGGCCAGCGGTCTTCGTCGGTGAGCGGGATGCCCGCGTGCATCTTCGCCTTGTTGGCTTCGCTGTGGAATTCGTCCGCGTCATGGAAGCCGCAGCCCAGGCGCTGCGCCAGCAACTGGCCGACCGTGGTCTTGCCGCTGCCGGAAACGCCCATCAGGATATAGATCATGTCTGCTCCGTCGGTCTTGGTATCGGATGGTGTGGCCATCCTTGTCTGTCCTTGTCCAGCCTGACGCCCTTGCGGCGGCGCAAAGGCGTCCGGGGGGGCGCTGCCGCCCCACTGGGAACTTCAGGGGATAAATCGGCCTCTGGCCTGCTTATTGTGCGACGGATTGCGCCGCGGCGGCAGGCTCGCGCCCGCTCGCGCCGGTCTTGGCACCCGCTGCGGCATCCGCCTCGGACAGGTCGAGTGCGCTGCCGCCCTCTTCCGCGATGCGCGCATGGCGCCGGAACAGGCCGAACAGGCCCCGCCCCAGGCTGAACTGCGCAAAATCGTCGCCCGGCGCAGCGACCAGTTCCCGCGCCGCGAACGCGGCCTCGTCGCCCAGCCACTGCAGCGTGCCGGCAACGGCGTCCACGCGGATCCGGTCGCCGTCGCGCACACGCGCCAGCGGCCCGCCGGCGAGCGCTTCCGGGCCGACGTGGATCACCGCCGGCACCTTGCCCGACGCGCCGGACATGCGGCCGTCGGTCACCAGCGCCACCTTGTGGCCGGCGTCCTGCAGCGCGCCCAGCACCGGCGTCAGCCGGTGCAGTTCGGGCATGCCATTGGCATTGGGGCCCTGGAACCGCACCACCGCGACCACGTCGCCGGTGAGCTCGCCGGCATCGAAGGCGGCCTGCAGCCCTTCCTGCGAATCGAACACCCGCACCGGCGCCTCGACCACGCGGTGCTCCGGCGCGACCGCCGACACCTTGATTACGCCCCGGCCCAGGTTGCCCTGCATCAGGCGCAGCCCGCCTTCCGGCGAGAATGGCGCCGCGGCGCTGGCCACCACCTGCTCGTCGCCGCTTTGCGCGGCACCGTCGCGCCAGCGCAGCACGCCATCGGTCATCACCGGCTCCTGGGTGTAGCGCGCCAGGCCCGGGCCGGCCACGGTCTGCACGTCCTCGTGCAACAGCCCGGCCTGCAGCAGCTCGCGGATCACCAGCCCGGCGCCGCCTGCGGCATGGAAGTGGTTCACATCGGCCGAGCCGTTCGGGTAGACGCGCGCCAGCAGCGGCGTGATGCGCGACAAGCGGTCGAAGTCGTTCCAGTCGATCACGATCCCGGCTGCGCGTGCCATCGCCACCAGGTGGATGGTGTGGTTGGTCGAGCCGCCGGTGGCCAGCAGGCCGACCATCGCGTTGGCGATCGCGTGTTCGTCGACGATGCGCGCCAGCGGCAGGTATTGGTCGCCACGCGCGCGCAGTTCGATGGCCCGCTGCGCCGCAGCGGCCGTCAGCGCGTCGCGCAGGCCGCTGTCCGGGTGCACGAAGGCCGCGCCCGGCAGGTGCAGGCCCATGATTTCCATCAGGAACTGGTTGCTGTTGGCGGTGCCGTAGAAGGTGCAGGTGCCGGCGCCGTGATAGGCCTGGCATTCGGCCTCGAGCAGCGCGTCGCGGCCGACCTGGCCGGTGGCGTAGAGCTGGCGCACGCGCGCCTTTTCCTTGTTGGACAGGCCGGTGGCCATCGGCCCCGCCGGCACGAACACCATCGGCAGGTGGCCGAACTGCAGCGCGCCCATCAGCAGGCCCGGCACGATCTTGTCGCAAACGCCCAGCATCAGCGCCGCGTCGAAGGTGTTGTGCGACAGCGCCACCGCGGTGCCCATCGCGATCGCATCGCGCGAGAACAGCGACAGCTCCATGCCCGGGTTGCCCTGCGTGATGCCATCACACATCGCCGGCACGCCGCCCGCCACCTGCGCCACCGCGCCGACCGCGCGCGCCGCTTCGCGGATCACACCGGGGTAGCGCTCGTAGGGCTGGTGCGCCGACAGCATGTCGTTGTAGGCGGTGACGATGCCGAGGTTGGGCGCATGGTCGACGCGCAGCTTGAGCTTGTCGTTGGCCGGCAGCGCGGCAAAGCCGTGTGCCAGGTTGGCGCAGGACATGCCGCGCAGCGGGCCCAGCTCGGCCTGCGCGCGCTCGCAGCGGGCAAGGTAGGCGGCGCGGCTGGCGCGGCTGCGTTCGACGATGTGTTCGGTGACGGCCAGAAGCTCGGCATGGACGGCGATGGGCATGGCGGAGACGTTCCTTGTGGGCTTGGCGACGGCGCAGCATGGATGTGCCATCGTATGTAGATTTTCTACATTATACCGATCGGGAGCGTGCCGTCGATGGGGGCATGCGTCACAATCGCGCATCAATGCACGGAATGCGGGCAAACCCTGAATGCGGGCCACACCCGCTTCGGGCAAGATGCCGCGCCAATCCATGTAGAATATCTACATATTCCCTACCCGATTTCTAACGCCCGCCGCCATGCGCGACCGAATCCTCGCCGTCTACGACACGCTCCGCCCTTCCGAACGCCGCCTGGCGGACTACGTCGCCCGGCACGGCGCCGCCGTCATCCGGCTGTCGATGCCCGAACTGGCCGAGCGCGCCGGCGTATCGCAGCCGACCATCGCGCGCTTCTGCGCGGCACTGGGCTATGACGGCTTCCGCGAGTTCAAGCTGCAGTTTGCGCAGAACGTCGGCGGCGGCACGCCCTTCGTGCATCAGGACGTGGAGGCGCACGACCGCCCCGCCGATATCGCCGGCAAGGTCTTCGACCGCACCATCGCCACGCTGATGAGCGTGCGCAATGCGCTGTCGGCCGACCAGATCGAGCATGGCATCCAACTGCTGGCCAGCGCGCGCCGCATCGAGTTTTATGGCTGCGGCAACTCCGGCATCGTCGCGCTGGATATCCAGCACAAGTTCTTCCGCCTGGGCATGCCGACCGTGGCGTATTCCGACCCGCATGTATTCAGCATGTCGGCGGCACTGCTCGGCCCCGGCGACGTGGCCGTGCTGGTGTCCAACAGCGGCCGCACCTGGGACATGCTGACCGCCGCCACGCTCGCGCGCAGCAGCGGCGCCAGCGTGCTGGCGATCACCCACAGCGGATCGCCGCTGGCGCGCCTGGCCGACGTCTGCGTGTTCTCGGACGTCGAGGAAGACAGCGAGGTCTATACGCCGATGACCTCGCGCATCAGCCACCTGGTGCTGGGCGACGTGCTGGCAGCCGGTGTGGCGCTGGAACGTGCGGACACGGTCGCAGCGGGCCTGCAGCGCGCCAAGGCGCATCTGCGCGAACGGCGCATCGCGGGCGCCGAACCGGCACGGGCGGTGCCGACGCCGGCCAAAGGCCGCGCAAAGCCGGCAACAGCGCCCGCACCAGACGCGGCAGATCCGGCGCCCGCCACGGCGCAGCCACGCAAGCGCGGCTCCGCGCAGCCCGCCACCCGCACGCGCCGCAGCAAGGCCGGCTGACCGCGCAGCAAGGCCGGCTGACCGCCTAGCGCGGCGCCGGCGGCCGCGCCCGCCAGTAGCGCGGCTCGGCCTGCCGGAACATCGACAGCGCATAGCCTTCCGGCGACGTCGTCATGGTCACCGCCCCGGTTTCGTCAGTGCGGTAGCGCAGGATGCCGGCGCCGCCGTAGCGCTCCCACACATCGGCTTGCGGATGGCGATAGCGGTTGGCATAGCCGAGTTGGAACACCGCGGCGTCAGGGTGCACCGCCTCCAGCCACGCCGCCCCGGATGAGGTGCCGCTGCCATGGTGCGCCACCACCAGCACGTCAGCGCGCAATGCGGCATCGGGCTCCCGGTCGATCAATGCCCGCTCTTCCGCCTGGCCGATATCGCCGGTCAGCAGCAGGCTGTGCCGCCCCGTATCCACGCGCAGCACGCAACTGCGCGCATTGCTGGCGATCGCTGCCTGCTGTGCGTGCCCGGCGAGCGGATGGAGCACCGCGAAGCGCACGCCGTCCCACTCCCATTGCTGGCCCGCCGCGCACGGCGCCCAGTCGTCGCGCCCCGCCCCGAGCAACGCGTGCCCCGCCGGCGCCCCGGTACTGCGCGCGGCCACCGCCACCGCAGCCGACACGTCAGCCACGCCGCCGGCATGGTCGGCATCCTCATGACTGACCATCAGCAGATCGAGCCGGCCGATGCCTGTGCCGCGCAGCAGCGGCACCACCACCTGCGCCCCGGCGCTCGATCCCGATCCATAGCCCGGCCCGGCGTCATAGAGCAGCGCATGCGAGCGCGTCTGCACCAGCACGGCGGTGCCCTGTCCCACATCCAGCATCACCGCGCGGAACTCGCCATGCGGCACCGGCGGGCCGCGCGCCAGCACCATCGGCAACATCAGCAGCCCGCCGTGCAGGCGCACGTTTCGCGTTGCGGCGGGCGCGACCAGCAAGGCCACGCCGATCGCCGCCAGCAACAGCGGTAAGGGTCCTGAACTGGCCGCCTCCCACATGGCCCATGGCAACACCGACAGCCACACCAGCACCGCTGCCAGCCACACCATCGCCTGATGCGCCACCACCAGCACCGGCACGGCGAGCGCCAGCGGCAGTGCCGCGGCGAGCAGGGAAAGCGGCGTCACCAGCAGGCTGACGAGGGGAATCGCCACCGCATTGGCGAGCGGCGATACCACCGACACCTGACCGAACAGCAGCAGCGTCAGCGGCACCAGCCCGATGGTCACCGCCCACTGCGTTCGCGCCGCGGCGGCGAGCGTGGAGCGCAGGCGCTGCCAACGTCCCTCCGGCGCAGCCTCCTGCCCAGGCCGGGCCGCGAAGAAAATCACCGCGACCGCGCCGAAGGACAGCCAGAAGCCGGGCGACATCACTGCCCACGGATCCAGCACCAGCGCCACCAGCGCCGCCCACGCCAGCACCAGCGAGGCCGGCGGCGCGCGGGCGCCCCATACCGCGCCCGCCGCCACGCACAGCATGGCCACGGTACGCAGCGCCGGGATCTGCATGCCGGCCAGCAACCCATATGTCAACGCAGCCGCCACCGCCGCTACCAGCGCGGCTTGCCGCGCCGGCAACCACAGCGGCAACGGCCGTCGCAGCCAGCGCCCGAAGCCGAACGAGTGCCGCCACAGCAGCGCCGCCGCCGACGCCGCCATGCCGGCAATCATGGTGATATGCAGCCCCGAGATGGCGACCAGGTGGCTGATGCCCGTGCGCCGGAACAGCTGCCAGTCGTCGGCCCCGATGCCGCGCTGGTCTCCGATTACCAGCGCGATCAGCACTGCGCCGAAGCGTGCATCGGGCGGCAGCGCCGCGCGCAGGTGCTCGCGCACTGCGGCGCGTTGGGCTTCGATGCGCCAAGCCAGCCGCTCCCCCGACGCATCCTGCGGCGGGCCTTGCGCGCGGCGCACATAGCCGGTGGCGCCATAGCCCTGCGCCAGCAGCCAGTAGGCGTAGTCGAAGCCGAAAGGATTGGCAAGGCCGCGCGGACGCCTCAGGCGCCCGGTCAGCGTCAGGCGCTGCCCGGGGCGCAGATCAGGCGGTGCGCCGCGCCAGTTGAGGATGAGCCGGCCGGGCACCTGCAGGTCTGCATCGGCGTGCTCGACGGTAAAGGCAAAGCGCGTCCCGCCAGGCGTATCCGCCGGAAGACCGGACACCACGCCGCGCACGTCGAGATCGCGGGATTCCAGCGCCGCGGGCAGCCAGTCGCGCATGCGCAGTTCGGCGCGCCAGGCGGCCCAGCAGAACGCGGCGCCGAACGCCAGGCCGGCGCACGCCAGGCTGCGCAGTGCGACATGCAGTCGAGTGCCCCGGATGGCCATGCCGATTGCGGCCAGCACCAATGCCAGCGCAGCCAGCAGCAAGGCATGCTGCGGCGGCAGCGTTGCCTGCTGCTGCAGCATCCAGCATCCCGCGACGAAGGCCACCACGAACCAGCGCACCACAACTCTCCTGCATGTTTCGCACAGTGAGGGTTGTACTGCCGCAGCGGGGCTGAAAGCTTGTCAGGCTGTCAGGAGGAGGTGAAGTTGTGTGACTGGCCGTACAGCATGCCAGCGATTGGGGTGTGGTGAGATACTGCCAGCGCCGGCCCTCACCCCCGCCCCTCTCCCGCACGCGGGAGAGGGGAGCAAAACCGGCGATTTGCGCGGTCCGTTGGCATCAACCACAGGCTTGCGCTTGCCGCTTGTGTGCTCCCTCTCCCGCTTGCGGGAGAGGGTTGGGGTGAGGGCCGGCGCGACGACGAAGTCAGGCCTGCCACCGACCTTCCGATGCAGGGCTCGCCGCCTTCAGCCCAACCGCGGCGCCATGCTACCGGCAAACGCCGCCAGCCGCGGCAACGCCTCCACGGCATTGCGCCATGTCGCCTGCGCCAGCGTCGCCGCATCGATGCCCCGCAACTCACCTATCACGCGCGCCACCCCGGCAACCTCCGCCGGCGTATTGCGCACCTTGTGCTGTTCGCCGAACTGGTCGTCCGACAGCCACGCCGGGGCGATATCAGGCGCATCGGTCTCCAGCACCAGCGCCTCCAGCGGCAACTCCGTCGCCAGCCGGCGGATCTGCCGCGCGCGGCTGAACGTGACGTTGCCGCCGAAGCCCAGCTTCATGCCCTGCTCGACAAAACGCCGCGCCTGCTCGTTGCTGCCGTTGAACGCATGCGCAATGCCGCGCTTCACGCCCAGCTTGCGCAGTTGCGCGCCGACCTGGTCCTGCGACTTGCGCACATGCAGCAGCACCGGCAGGTCGAACTCGCGCGCGATCTTCAGTTGCTCGGCATAGAGCCAGGTCTGGTGTTCCGCATCGAGCCCGGCCACGAAGAAATCGAGCCCGATCTCGCCGATGCCGACAAAACGCGGATCGCCCATGCTGGCCGCCACTTCACGGCGCAGCGCGTCGAGGTCGGCCTGGCCGGTGCCGGGCGAGCACAGCGGGTGGATGCCGAGCGCATAGACGCAGCGCGCATCCTGCCGCGCCAGCGCGCGCACGGCCTCGAAGTTCCAGACCGCCACCGCCGGCACCACGATGCCGCGCACGCCGGCGGCCTCGGCCGCGTCGGCCACCTGGCGGCGGTCAGCGTCGAACTCGCTGGCGTCGAGGTGGCAATGGGTGTCGATCCACATGGGCGGGACGGCTCAGCGTTCCCGGTGCAGGTGCCCGTCGCGCAGCCGCAGCACGCGGTCGCAACGCCCCGCCAGGTCGAGGTCGTGGGTGACGATGACGAAGCTGGTGCCGAGCGTGCGCGACAGCTCCAGCATCAGGTCATAGACGCCGCCGGCGGTGTGGTCGTCGAGGTTGCCGGTGGGCTCGTCGGCCAGCACGCAGGCGGGCTGCCCCACCAGCGCACGGGCGATGGCCACGCGCTGCCGTTCGCCGCCGGACAGCTCGCCGGGCCGGTGCTTGGCGCGCCCGCCCAGGCCCACGCGCTCCAGCATCGCCTGCGCCGCGCCGCGCGCGTCGTGCTGGGTCAGGCCGCGGATGCGCATCGGCATCGCCACGTTGTCCAGCGCGGTGAATTCCGGCAGCAGGTGGTGAAACTGGTAGACAAAGCCCAGCGAACGGTTGCGCACCACGTTGCGCTCGCGCTCGCGCAGCGCCGTGAAGGGCTTGCCGAGCAGCGCGACGCGGCCGGAATCCGGATTGTCGAGCCCGCCCAGCACATGCAGCAGCGTGCTCTTGCCCGAGCCCGACGCGCCCACGATAGCGACTTTCTCGCCCGCATTGACGTGCACGTCGACGCCGCGCAGCACGTCCACGTCGAGTTCACCCTGGCGGAAGCGCTTGGTCAGGCCTTCGCCCACCAGCACCGGCGTGCCGGTGCGCGGCTGCCCGGCCGCGGGCGTGGGGGCATCTGCATGCAGAACGGCTTCACTCATAGCGCAGCGCCTCCGCCGGGTTGACGCGGGCGGCACGCCAGCTGGGGTAGAGCGTGGCCAGCGTGGCCAGCACGAAGGAGATGATGCCGATGGTGGCGATGTCGTTCACGCGGGGATCCGAAGGCAGTTCGCTGATGAAATAGATGTCGCGCGGCAGGAACTGGACCTGCAGCACGCGCTCGATAAAGGGCACGATCACGTCGATATTGGTGGCGATCAGCGTGCCGCCGGCCACGCCCAGCACCGTGCCGATAAAGCCGATGGCCACGCCCTGCACGATAAAGATCTTCATGATCGAACGCGGTTGCGCGCCCATGGTGCGCAGGATGGCGATATCGGCCTGCTTGTCGGTGACGGTCATCACCAGCGTCGACACCAGATTGAACGCGGCCACGGCGATGATCAGCGTCAGGATAATGAACATCATGCGCTTCTCGGTCTGCACCGCAGCGAACCAGTTGCGGTTCTGCTTGGACCAGTCGCGCAGGTAGAGCTCGCCCGACAGCGTACCGGCGAGCTGCTGGGCCACCTGCGGCGCACGCTGCATGTCTTCCAGCTTGAGCCGCACGCCAGTGGGGCCGCTCAGGCGGAACAGGGTCTCGGCGTCGTGCATGTTGACCAGCGCCAGTGCGCTGTCGAACTCGAAATGGCCCGACGAAAAGATGCCCGTCACGGTGAACTGCTTGAGCCGCGGCAGCACGCCGGCCGGCGTGATGGTGCCCTGCGGCGCCAACAGCGTGACCTTGTCGCCGACCTGCACGCCCATGGCGTTGGCGAGCTCGTTGCCCAGCGCGATGCCGAACTCGCCCGGCGCCAGCGCGTTCATGCTGCCGGCCTTGAACTGGTTGCCGATGTCCGAGACCTTGGGCTCCAGCGATGGCTCCACGCCGCGCAGCAGCACGCCGCGCACGGCGTCGTCGCGGGTCAGCATGGCCTGTGCCGCCACATAAGGGGCGGCGCCGACCACTTCCTTGTTCTGCATTGCCTCGGCCGCGGTCTGCTGCCAGTCGGGCAGCGCCGACGGGCCGATCACTTCAATATGCGCCAGCACCGACAGCATGCGGTCGCGCACTTCCTTCTGGAACCCGTTCATCACCGACAGCACCACGATCAGCGCGGCCACGCCCAGCGCGATCCCCAGCATCGAGATCATGGAGATGAACGAAATGAAGGTGTTGCGGCTGGCGCGCTTGCTTGCGCGGGTGTATCGCCAGCCGATCTGCCACTCGTAGGGAAAGTTCAAGAGAATTCCTGTTGTTTCGGGAAAGCGCCGGCGACCCCCGGAGGGACGCTGACGGCACGCATGCGGGCCGTCGGGTGCGCCCGCTGCCGCTCGCGGGACTGGCGCCGGCCAGCCGGGAGTTTACAATCTCGCCACCATGATGACGCACCTGACCCTGATTGTGCCCTTTTCCGTCCCGCCGGGCGCCGGCGACGACGGCCGGGACGATGTCGTACCCGGCGCGCTGCTGCGGCAATTGGAGCTGCCCGCGCTCGGAAAGTTGCTGACGCGGGCCGAGCCGGGCCCGCGCGAGCGGCACGACGACCCGTTCCTGCGCAGCCTGCCGCAGGAGCGCTGGCTGGCCGGCAAGGCGGGGCTGGATACCGCCCGGGTGCCGCTCGCGCCCTATATGCGGCTGGCCGACAGCGGCGCGACCGCCCCGGCCACGGCCGACGGCCAGGCCTGGGCCTGCCTGCAGCCGGTGCACATTCACGCCGCGCGCGATCACCTGGTGCTGATGCCGCCGGCGCAGCTCGGCATCCGGCCCGAGGAAGCGGCCGCACTGCACGCCGCCATCGACGGCCTGCTGCAGGAGTCCGGCATCGCGCTGGAAACGCCCTCCACGTCGCGCTGGTACCTGCCCGAAGCCGTGTTCGGCCCGCTGGAGGCCACCACGCCGCTGCGCGCGGCCGGCCGCAACATCGATATCTGGATGCAGGCCGGCGAGCGCGCCCGCGACTGGCGCCGCATCCAGAACGAAATCCAGATGACCTGGTACGACCACCCGGTCAACCAGGCGCGCGAGGCCGCCCGCGAGCCGTCCATCAACTCGGTCTGGCTGTATGGCGGCGGCACCCTGCAGCCGGTGCCGCGGCTGGCCGACACGGTGCTGAGCGGTGATCCCTTCCTCAGCGGCCTGGCGCTGGCCGCAGGCAGCCGCGTGCTGCCGGTGCCGGCGGGTCTCGCCGGCACGGCCGGGCTGGAAGGCTCGGTGCTGGCCATGCTCGACCATGCCACCGAGGCGCATATCTTCGAAGACTGGGGCCTGTGGCTCGACCGCATGCATGCGCTGGACGCCGACTGGTTCGGCCCGGCGCTGGACGCGCTCGCCGCCGGCCAGATCGGCGCCGTGACGCTGGTGCTGGGCGGCGAGAACCACTTTGCCGAGTTCACCGTGCGGCGTGCCGACCTGCGCAAGTTCTGGCGCGGCATGGGCGCGCGCGGCGACTGGCGCGCGCTGCTGTCCGACCTCGCCTTTGCCGCCTGACCCGCACGCCCCCTCCAAAAAAACACTACCTGCCGCCCCGCCCATGACCCGGATCGCCATCCGCCAATTCTCCCCCGAACACGCCAGCTCGCTCGCCGCTGCCGGCCTGCACCCCACGCTGGCCCGCATCCTGGCCGCGCGCGGCGTGGCCCGCACCGCCGAACTCGCGACCGACCTGCCCGAGCTGGTGCCGCCCGCCGCGATGAAGGGCATCGGCCATGCCGCCACTTACCTGGCCGACGCTATCGCTGCCGGCAAGCGCCTGCTGATCGTGGCCGATTATGACTGCGACGGCGCCACCGCCTGCGCGGTGGGGGTGCGTGGGCTGCGCATGCTGGGCGCGCGGGTCGAGTACATCGTGCCCAACCGCTTCGAGTACGGCTACGGCCTGACGCCGGAGATCGTGGCACTGGCGGCGAAGCAGCAGCCGGACGTGATCGTCACGGTGGATAACGGCATCGCCAGCGTCGACGGCGTGGCCGCGGCCAATGCACTGGGCATCGACGTGGTGGTGACCGACCACCACTTGCCCGGCGCGGAGCTTCCGGAAGCCGCGGTGATCGTCAACCCCAACCAGCCCGGCTGCGAGTTCCCCAGCAAGAACCTGGCGGGCGTGGGCGTGATGTTCTACGTGCTGCTGGCGCTGCGCGCCGAGCTGCGCAACCGCGGGGTCTACACGCAGGCGACCCAGCCGCCGCTGCAGACGCTGCTGGACCTGGTGGCGCTGGGCACCGTGGCCGACGTGGTCAAGCTCGACACCAACAACCGCATCCTGGTGGCGCAGGGCCTGCGCCGCATGCGCGCCGGGCGGATGCAGCCCGGCGTGGCAGCGCTGTTCCGCGCGGCGGGCCGTGAGGCTTCGCGTGCCAATACCTTCGACCTGGGCTTCGGGCTGGGCCCGCGCCTGAATGCGGCCGGGCGGCTGGCGGACATGTCGCTCGGCATCGAATGCCTGCTGACCGACGATGCCAACCGCGCCTGGGAAATCGCCCAGGAGCTCGACAGCATGAACCGCGAGCGGCGCGATATCGAGGCCGGCATGCAGCAGGAGGCACTGCAGATCCTGGAGCAGCCCATGGCCGGTCTTGCCGGCCCGGACCCGTCGGCGCGCTTTACCGTCAGCGTGTTCAACGACACCTGGCACCAGGGCGTGATCGGCATCGTGGCATCGCGGCTGAAGGACAAGTTCCACCGCCCCACCATCACCTTCGCGCCGGGCGACGAAGCCACCATCAAGGGCTCCGGCCGTTCGATCCCCGGCTTCCATCTGCGCGATGCGCTCGACCTGGTGTCCAAGCGCCATCCCGGCATGCTGGTCAAGTTCGGCGGCCACGCGATGGCGGCCGGCCTGACCGTGCGCGCCGAGCGCTTTGCCGAGTTCCAGGACGCGTTCGAATCGATCGGCAAGGAATGGCTGACCGACGACCAGCTCGCGCGCGTGATCGAGACCGACGGCGATATCGAGGACCAGTGCTTCAGCCCGGAATTCGTCACGCTGCTGGAGCAGCAGGTGTGGGGCCAGGGCTTCCCGGCGCCGACCTTCTGCGGCGAGTTCGACGTGCTGCGCCAGAGCGTGCTCAAGGGCAAGCACCTGAAGCTGCAGCTCGGGCGCGGCAGCCAGCGCTTCGACGCGATCTGGTTCAACCACGCCGACTCGCTCGGTGCCAGCGCGCAGGTGGCCTACCGGCTCGACAACAACACCTTCAACGGCGTCACGCGGGTACAGCTGGTGATCGAGCACGCGCAGTAGCGTGCTCCCGGGGGCGCCCGCCCCCGCTCAACCCCGCGCCGGCAGGTAGTTGGCCGGATCGACCGGCTTGCCGTTGCCGCGCACCTCGAAATGCAGCTCGCTCGGGCTCGCGCCCATGCGGCCCACGTCCTGGCCGGCAGAGACCTGCGCGCCTTCGCTGACCAGCGGCTGGTCCAGGTTGCCGTACACGGTCAGCCAGTCGTCGTTGTGCTTGACGATCACCAGCATGCCGTAGCCACGCAGGTTGCCGACGTGGATGGCGCGCCCGGCGGCGGCGGCACGCACCGTGCCGTTGGCGGGCACGGCGATGCTCAGGCCCTTGCTGCCCGGCGGCGAGAAGCCGGCCGTGACGCGGCCGTCGGCCGGCCATTGCAGGCGGATGCTGCTGGCGGGCGGCTTCGACGCGCTGCTGTCCACGCGCGGGGTTTCGGTGACGGTCTGGCCGGTGCCGGCCGAGGCCGACGCAATGCCGCCAGGCGGCCGCACGCGGATCAGCTGGCCGACCTCGATCTGTTCGGGGCGGGCCAGGTCGGGGTTCCAGCGGGTCAGGTCGCGCACGCTGCGGCGATGCTTGCGGGCGATCGAATAGAGCGTGTCGCCCCGCTCCACGCGGTAGAAACCGTCCGGCGCCGGGCCGCTGTCCATGGTGCTGCAGCCCGCTGCGACCATGGCCGCGGCGGCCAGCACCAGGCCCAGCGCGCGGCGCCGGCCTGGCTCGATGTCATGTCTGGTTTGCGTCATTCGTCCCTGTTCGTTGTCTTGCCGGGGGCGGCTTGCTAACGCGTATTATCGCCGCGTGCGCTGCCCGGCACCGCCGGATAGACCGTTGCGGGCGCATTCCGTTCGCCGTGCATGGCCAGCGAACCGGTCCAAATCCCCGAATCCGCGCCCGGATCACGGCCCTGATCCGCTATAATTCAAGGTTTTCGAAGCGCAGGAACATCATGGAAGCAGAACGCCTCAACGCCATCTCCGGTGCCATCTCCGATCTCCGTTCGCGAACGGAAGATCTACGGGGGTATCTTTGACTACGATGTCAAAGTAGGAAGGCTGGACGAAGTCAACGGCTTGCTGGAAGACCCCGACGTCTGGAACAACCCCAAGCGGGCCCAGGACCTCGGCAAGGAAAAGAAAGCGCTTGAGGGCGTGGTAAGCGTCCTCGGCAAGCTCACCGACGACCTTAGCGGCGCCGAGGAGCTGTTCGAACTCGCAAAAGAAGAAGGCGATGACGACACCCTCGAAGCGATCGAGGCCGACGTCACGGGCTTCGAAGAGATCGTCGCGGGCATGGAATTCCGCCGCATGTTCTCCGGCGAGATGGACCAGGCCAACGCCTTTATCGACATCCAGGCAGGTGCCGGCGGCACCGAAGCGTGCGACTGGGCCTCGATGCTGCTGCGCCAGTATCTGAAGTACTGCGAGCGCAAGGGCTTCAAGGCCGAGGTGCTGGAAGAGTCCGAAGGCGACGTGGCCGGCATCAAGAGCGCGACCATCAAGATCGAGGGCGAATACGCCTTCGGCTACCTGCGTACCGAGACCGGCGTGCACCGCCTGGTGCGCAAGTCGCCGTTCGATTCGTCGGGCGGGCGCCATACCTCGTTCTCGTCGGTGTTCGTCTACCCCGAGGTGGACGAATCGTTCGAGGTCGAGGTCAATCCGGCCGACCTGCGCGTGGATACCTACCGCGCCTCCGGCGCCGGCGGCCAGCACATCAACAAGACCGATTCGGCCGTGCGGATCACGCACATCCCGACCGGCATCGTGGTGCAGTGCCAGAACGACCGCTCGCAGCACCGCAACCGTGCCGAGGCCATGTCGATGCTGAAGTCGCGCCTGTACGAGCATGAGATGCGCAAGCGCCAGGCCGAGGCAGACAAGCTCGAAGCCGGCAAGACCGACGTGGGCTGGGGCCACCAGATCCGCTCGTACGTGCTGGACCAGAGCCGCATCAAGGACCTGCGTACCAACGTGGAAATGTCCAACACCCAGAAGGTGCTGGACGGCGACCTGGACCCGTTCATCGAGGCCAGCCTCAAGCAGGGACTGTAAGGCCGTACCGGGGCCGTTCGCCCTTCGGGGCAGGCAGCCCGCGGCGGCACAGCAATACCACCAAGCGCTGTACCACTGCTGTACCGCCGCACCTGCGGCCTTTCCGACCGGGGCACCATGAGCGAAGCCAATCACCTGTACATCATCACCGGCGCCTCGCGCGGGCTGGGCGCGGCACTGACCAATGCCCTGCTCGTGCCGGGCAACCGCCTGATCTGCGTCGCGCGCAGCCGCAACAACGAGCTGGAACGCATCGCCACCATGAGCGGCGTGCCGGTGGCGTGGCACCTGCAAGACCTGTCGCAGGCCGGCCCCGCCGCCACCTGGCTGGCCAGCGTGCTCGACATGCTCGACCAGCCGCCGACCAGCGCCACGCTGATCCTGAACGCGGGCGTGGTCGAGCCGATCGGCCCGGTGTCGCGGCTGCAGGAAAGCACGCTGGTGCCGCACCTGCTGACCAACCTGGCGGCGCCGATGACGATGACTGCGGCCTTCCTGGAGCGCACCGAGAAGTTCGACTGCCCGCGCAAGGTGCTGGCGATCTCTTCCGGCGCGGCGCGCCGCCCGATCGAAGGCTGGAGCGCCTACTGCGCCGGCAAGGCGGGGCTGGACATGTTCATGCGCTCGGTCAACGCCGAGTACGCCCAGGCGCAGGCGCCGCGCACCGTGCGCGCGGTGGCGCTGGCCCCGGGCGTGATCGACACCGGCATGCAGGACAAGATCCGCAACGCCGACTTCGCCCAGGTGCAGCGCTTCCGCGATCTGAAGGCGAACCAGCAGCTCGCCTCCGCCGAGGAAACCGCCGGCCGCATCGTCGCCTACCTGCACCGTCCGGACTTCGGCAGCACCGAGCTGGACGATCTCCGCAACTACTGAAGCCATACTGAACCCGCGCGCGGCCCGCGCGCGACCCACAAGACATCATGACCGAACCGAACCGCGCCCAGGCCCAGACCAAGGCCGCCGCAGAAACGCCCGCCGTAGACGAGAACAAGATCATCGCGGAGCGGCGCGAGAAACTGGCCGCGCTGCGCCAGCAAGGCGTGGCCTTCCCCAACGATTTCCGCCCGACCCACCAGGCCGCCACGCTGCACGCGCAGTACGGCGAGACCGACCAGGCCGCGCTCGAAGCCAGCCCGGTCGAGGTGTCCATCGCCGGCCGCATGATGCTCAAGCGCGTGATGGGCAAGGCCAGCTTCGCCACCGTGCAGGACGGCAGCGGCCAGATCCAGTTCTACATCACGCGCGACAAGGTCGGCGAAGAGGTCTACGCCGCGTTCAAGCACTGGGACCTGGGCGACATCATCAGCGCCCGCGGCGAACTGTTCCGCACCAACAAGGGCGAGCTGTCGGTGCAGGTGCGTGAGCTGCGCCTGCTGTCCAAGTCGCTGCGCCCGCTGCCGGACAAGTTCCACGGCCTGGCCGACCAGGAGATGAAGTACCGCCAGCGCTATGTCGACCTGATCGTGTCGCCGGAAACGCGCAACACCTTCCGCGCCCGCACCAACGCGATCTCGTCGCTGCGCCGCCATATGGCCGACGCCGGCTTCATGGAAGTGGAAACGCCGATGCTGCACCCGATCCCGGGCGGCGCCGCGGCCAAGCCGTTTATCACGCACCACAATGCGCTGGACATGCAGATGTTCCTGCGCATCGCGCCCGAGCTGTACCTGAAGCGCCTGGTCGTCGGCGGCTTCGAGCGCGTGTTCGAGATCAACCGCAACTTCCGCAACGAAGGGGTGAGCCCGCGCCACAACCCCGAGTTCACGATGATGGAGTTCTACGCGGCCTACACGGACTACCGCTGGCTGATGGACTTCACCGAGGACCTGATCCGCAAGGCCGCGATCGATGCGCGCGGCAGCGCCGTGCTGACGTACCAGGAGCGCGAGCTGGACCTGTCGAAGCCGTTCCACCGCCTGACCATCTGCCAGGCGATCCAGAAGTTCGCGCCGCAGTACACCGACGCGCAACTGGCCGATGCGGAGTTCCTGCGCACCGAGCTGAAGAAGTTCGGCGTCAACACCAACGCGCCGCAGTTCCTCAACGCCGGCCTGGGCACGCTGCAACTGGTGCTGTTCGAGGAAACCGCGGAGAGCCAGCTGTGGGAGCCGACTTTCATCGTCGACTACCCGGTGGAAGTGTCGCCGCTGGCGCGTGCTTCGGACACGGTGCCGGGCATCACCGAGCGTTTCGAGCTGTTTATCACCGGCCGCGAGATCGCCAATGGTTTCTCGGAGCTGAATGATGCCGAGGACCAGGCGGATCGGTTCCGCAAACAGGTCGAGCAGAAGGATGCGGGGGACGAGGAAGCAATGTACTTCGACGCCGACTACATCCGCGCGCTGGAGTACGGCATGCCCCCGACGGGCGGCTGCGGTATCGGCATCGACCGCCTGGTGATGCTGCTGACGGACAGCCCCAATATCCGCGACGTCATCCTGTTCCCGCACCTGCGCCGGGAAGACTGAGCCGACGGCAGCAAGCTGGCGCATCGCATGCCGCCGGTTTGCGCCCCTACCCAGGAACCTCCACTAACCCATTGATTTTATTAGGGCTGATTTTGGAGCCTTGCTACAGCGGTTGTGGAGCGAAGGCCTCTTGGTTCCTGGGGCAAGCCGGCACGGCGAGCGTGCATAGGACTCTCCCGCGAGCGGGAGAGGGAGCACACAATCGCTAGTCGGGATGACGTCGCGCACCACCCTCCGATTGTTACACCCACTCCCCTCCACCTCCGCGAGCGACATCCAACCCATTGATACAAAAGGCCTTTTCCGCCTACATATATTTACAAAAACAAACGGAAAACCCCACCCGCTTCGGCCACACTGGTTCCATCCCATCGCGGCCTTCGCCGCACCGGAGCCACAACAATGCAGAGCCAAGCCACTTCGCACGACCACACCCCTGCCCCGCTGCCGCCGCAACGCCGGCTGCATCCGCTGATCGGCTCGGCAGCCGTGGCCGTGGTGATCGCCAGCCTGACCGCGGTAGCGGCCGTGACCGGCGTGCTGCCGATCAGCAAGGCCAACCCTGACCTGCAGCCGCAGGCGAGCGCGCAGGCCGATCCGCAAGGGCCGCTGCCGGTCACCACCGCGCCCCCACCGGGCAGCACCACGCGCCCGCCGGTCTACGATGACGGCCAGCCGCGCTCGGCCCAGCAGGACAGCCGTTCCTCGCAGGCGGCACCGCGCAGCGCACCAGCGCGACAGGCCGTGCAGCGTGACCGTGATGCAACCAGCAGCCAGCGCGCAGAAACCGAACGCCAGCCGGCAGCCAAGGGCAGCCCCTACGCCGGCCGCGTGGTGGCCGTGACGCCAATCCAGACCCAGAAGCCCAACACCAGCGGCCTGGGCGCACTCGGCGGCGCTGTCGTCGGCGGCCTGCTGGGCAACCAGGTCGGCAAGGGCAATGGCCGCATCGTCGGCACCGTGGTCGGTGCGGTGGGCGGCGGCGTGGCCGGCAACCAGATCGAGAAGGCCGTGAGCAAGGACACCCATTACGAAGTGCGCGTGCGCATGGACGATGGCAGCCACCGCAGCTTCACCTACGAGCAGGATCCTGCAGTGCAGGTTGGCGAGCGCGTGCACATGGAGAACGGCGCGCTGGTGCGGGGCTGACCCAACTCTTGTGAAACAGCAAAGCAAAAGGCCGGCATAACGCCGGCCTTTTGCTTCATCCCGATACTGCGAAGTTATTCAGCTTCCTGGATCCACGCCTGCTGGATTGCCTCCAGGATCTTCTCGCCCGAGCGCTCCGGCACGTCGGCAAAGCCGTCGAGCTCCAGCACCCAGCGGCGCAGGTCGGTAAAGCGCACGCCGACCGGGTCGACGTCGGGATACTTGTCGTACAGGGCTGCCGCGATGGCGTAGGTATCAGTCCACTTCATGAGGTTTTTCTCCGCTGAGGTCTGTGCCGGCCGCTCAGTGGCCTTCCTTGGCGTGGTTGATGGTGTACTTCGGGATCTCGATGGTCAGGTCTTCCTCATCGACGATGGCCTGGCACGAGAGCCGAGAATTCGGCTCCAGGCCCCAGGCCTTGTCGAGCAGGTCTTCTTCCTTCTCTTCAGCCTCGTTGAGCGAATCGAAGCCCTCGCGCACGATCACGTGGCAGGTGGTGCAGGCGCACGATTTCTCGCAGGCGTGCTCGATCGCGATGCCGTGGGAGAGCAGCGCGTCGCAGACGCTGACGCCCTGCTCGGCTTCGATCACCGTCCCGTCCGGGCAGTATTCGACGTGAGGCAAAATAATGATCTGAGGCATGTCGTGTCCTGGTATCTGTAATGCGGTGCAGGCCTGGTGATCAGCCCAGCTCCTGCACCTTGCGCCCCGCCAGCGCGCTCTTGATCGAGCGATCCATGCGGCGGGCGGCAAATTCGTCGGTGCCGTGCGACAGCTTTTCCACCGCGGCGTGGATGGCGTGGTGGTCTTCACCGGTGGCAATCTCGCGCACCGCAGCCATCAGCGCCTCGACCGCGGTGCGCTCTTCCGCCGACAGCAGGTCGCCGTCGGTTTCCAGCGCGCGCTGCGTGGCCTCGACCAGCCGGTCGGCTTCGACGCGCTCTTCGGCCAGCGCGCGGCTCTTCATGTCGTGCTCGGCTTCGCGGAAGCTTTCCTGCAGCATGCGCGCGATATCGTCGTCGGCCAGGCCGTACGACGGCTTGACCGTCACCGAAGCCTCCACGCCCGAATGGGTCTCGCGCGCGGTCACCGACAGCAGCCCGTCGGCATCCACCTGATAGGTCACGCGGATGCGCGCCGCGCCCGCCACCATCGGCGGGATGCCGCGCAGTTCGAAGCGCGCCAGCGAGCGGCAGTCGCTGGCCAGTTCGCGCTCGCCCTGCAGCACGTGGATCGCCATCGCGGTCTGGCCATCCTTGAAAGTGGTGAATTCCTGCGCGCGCGCCACCGGGATGGTGCTGTTGCGCGGGATGATCTTCTCGACCAGGCCGCCCATGGTCTCCACGCCCAGCGACAGCGGGATCACGTCGAGCAGCAGCCAGTCTTCGCCCGGGGCATGGTTGCCGGCCAGCAGGTTGGCCTGCATCGCGGCGCCCAGCGCCACCACGCGGTCCGGGTCGAGGTTGGTCAGCGGGGTCTGGCCGAAGTAGTCGCCCACGGCCTTGCGGATCGACGGCATGCGCGTGGCGCCGCCGACCAGCACCACGCCCTTGACCTCGTCGGGGGTCACACCGGCGTCGCGCAGCGTCTTGCGCACCGGCGCCAGCGTTTTCTGCACCAGGTGCGCGGTGATCTGCTCGAAGGTCTCGTCGGTCAGCGTCAGGTGGACGATCTCGCCGGAATCGAGTACGGCATCGATCACGGTACTGTCCGCTTCCGAAAGCGCTTCCTTGGCGGCGCGCGCGCGCACCATCAGCAGGCGCATGTCCTGCGCCGACAGCGGCTGCAGGCCGGCCTGCTCGACGATCCAGCACAACACGCGTTGGTCGAAGTCGTCACCGCCGAGCGCCGAGTCGCCGCCCGTGGCCATCACTTCGAACACACCGCGGGTGAGCTTCAGCACCGAGATATCGAAGGTGCCGCCACCCAGGTCGTAGACCGCGTAAATGCCTTCCGACGCATTGTCCAGCCCGTAGGCGATGGCAGCCGCGGTCGGCTCATTGAGCAGGCGCAGCACTTCCAGGCCGGCCAGGCGCGCGGCGTCCTTGGTCGCCTGGCGCTGGGCCTCGTCGAAGTACGCCGGCACGGTGATGACCGCGCCGACCAGGTCGTCGCCGAGCGAATCCTCGGCGCGCTGGCGCAGCGTGGCGAGGATCTCGGCCGAGATCTCGACCGGGCTCTTCACGCCGGCCGCGGTCTTGATCTGCAGCATGCCAGGCGCGTCGACGAAGTCGTACGGGCTGTGCTCGATATTGGCGATGTCGCGCAGGCCGCGGCCCATGAAGCGCTTGACCGAGACGATGGTGTTCTTCGGGTCGCGCACCGCTTCATCCTGGGCCCGGTAGCCGATATGAGTGGTGCGGTCCGCCAGGTAACGCACGACCGAGGGCAGCAGCGCGCGGCCGCGTTCGTCGCCCAGCACTTCGGGAATGCTGCTGCGTACCGCGGCCACCAGCGAGTTGGTGGTGCCGAGGTCGATGCCGACGGCCAGGCGGCGTTGGTGGGGCGCCGGCGACATGCCGGGTTCGGAAATCTGGAGCAGTGCCATGGTAATTCTTCGCTGTCTTGTGCGGCAGGGGAAACCGCCATGCGGGCGGTTTTCGCGCCGGGCGCCATTGTGTCACGGGCCCGGCAATCGTGCCGGTCAGTCTTCCAGCCGGTCGATGGCCTCGCTGGTATCGTGCTCGATCTTCTCGATGAACATCAGTTGCCGTACCGCGCCGCCGGCTGCCTCGTTGTCGCCGGCATCCAGCAGCGCACCCAGCGTGGCGTGGCGCTCGCGCTTTTCCTGGCGCAGGCTGCGCAGCAGCGCATCGAGCCGGTCCACGTCGCGTTCTTCCACTGCTTCCTGCAGCGCTTCGCGCCATTCCATCTGCTGCATCAGGAAGGCGGGCGTCATGGCCGTGTTGTTCTCGGCCTGCACATCGACCCCGCGCAGCTTCAGCAGATAGGTCGCGCGCCGCAGCGGCTGGCGCAGCGTACGGTAGGCTTCATTGGCGTGCGCGGCCCATTGCATGGCCACGCGACGCTCGGCATCGCCCGCCTTGGCGAAGCGGTCCGGATGCGCCTGCGACTGCACGGTGCGGTACGCCGCATCCAGCGCGGCCTCGTCGACGCCGTACTGCGCGGGCAGACCGAACAGTGCAAAAAAATCGTCTTTCAACTGCTTCCCCAAGAAAAAGGAGCGGCCGCGCCGCCCCTTCGTCCATTGCCGCTGGCCACTGGCCGCTCAGGCGCGCTGCTGCGCCCATTCGGCCGGCGGTTCGTTGCGGTCGCACTTCAGGCAGTTCACGCGCACGCCAAGCTTCTCAGCGCGGCCCTGCGCGGTCGCCGTCCATGGCCGCGACTGCCAGGGCGGATCGTGCCGCATATGCTGGCCGTGGCCACACTCGAGTTCGGCCACCCAGTGGCCTTCCTCGTCCCGGTGGAACCCGACGATGCTGCGCTCCACCGCTGCTTGCGCGTGCCAGCGCGCCTCAGACCGTGAAGGACTCGCCGCAGCCGCACTCGTCCTTGACGTTGGGGTTGTTGAAGCGGAAACCCTCGTTCAACCCTTCGCGCGCATAGTCGAGTTCGGTGCCGTCGATATACGGCAGGCTCTTGGCGTCGACGATGACCTTGATGCCGTGCGATTCGAACACCGCGTCTTCGGGTGCCAGTTCGTCCACGTATTCCAGCTTATAGGCCAGGCCCGAGCAGCCAGTGGTCTTCACGCCCAGGCGCAGGCCCACGCCCTTGCCGCGGCGTTCCAGGTAGCGGGCGACGTGCTTCGCCGCCTTCTCGGTCATCGTGATCATCGTTGCGTCTTCCTTCGTGCTTCTCTTGTCGATCGACAGGATCAGGCGGCCTTCTGCTCGGCGCCGTGCTTCTTCTTGTAGTCTTCGACGGCGGCCTTGATCGCGTCTTCGGCCAGGATCGAGCAGTGGATCTTCACCGGCGGCAGTGCCAGTTCTTCGGCGATCTGGGTGTTCTTGATCTCCAGCGCCTGATCCACGGTCTTGCCCTTGACCCATTCGGTCACGAGCGACGACGAAGCGATGGCCGAGCCGCAGCCATAGGTCTTGAACTTGGCGTCTTCGATCACGCCAGCCTCGTTGACCTTGATCTGCAGCTTCATCACGTCGCCGCAAGCCGGCGCGCCAACCATGCCGGTGCCGACCGCATCGTCGTTCTTGTCGAACGAACCGACGTTGCGGGGGTTTTCATAGTGGTCGAGAACCTTTGTGCTGTATGACATTTTGCTTACCTCTTGCGTATCTTTTGCGGGGGTATTGCCGTTATTTGTGCTGTTCCGGCGGGCGCGTCAGTGCGCAGCCCACTGGATCGAATTCAGGTCGACACCATCCTTGAACATTTCCCACAGCGGCGACAGGTCGCGCAGCTTGCCGATCTTCGACTTGAGCAGCTGGATGGTGTAGTCGATTTCCTGCTCGGTGGTGAAGCGGCCGACCGTGAAGCGGATCGAGCTGTGCGCCAGTTCGTCGTTGCGGCCCAGCGCGCGCAGCACGTAGGACGGCTCCAGCGAGGCCGAGGTGCAGGCCGAACCCGACGACACCGCCACGTCCTTGATCGCCATGATCAGCGACTCGCCTTCGACGAAGTTGAAGCTGACGTTCAGGTTGTGCGGCACGCGATGTTCCAGGTCGCCGTTCAGGTAGACCTCTTCCATGTCCGACAGGCCGTTCCACAGGCGGTCGCGCAGCATGCGGATGCGCTCGTTTTCCGTTGCCATCTCTTCGCGGGCGATGCGGAAGGCTTCGCCCATGCCGACGATCTGGTGCGTGGCCAGCGTGCCCGAGCGCATGCCGCGCTCATGGCCGCCGCCGTGCATCTGCGCCTCGATGCGCACGCGCGGCTTGCGGCGCACGTACAGCGCGCCGACGCCCTTGGGGCCGTAGGTCTTGTGGGCCGAGAACGACATCAGGTCGCACTTCAGCTTGTTCAGGTCGATCGCCACCTTGCCGGTCGCCTGCGCGGCGTCGCAGTGGAAGATGATGCCCTTCGCGCGGCAGATCTCGCCGATCTGCTCGACGTCCTGGATCACGCCGATCTCGTTATTGACCAGCATCACCGACACCAGGATCGTGTCCGGGCGCAGCGCCTGCTTGAACACTTCCATGTCGAGCAGGCCGTTTTCCTTCACGTCCAGGTAAGTCACTTCGAAGCCCTGGCGCTCCAGTTCGCGCGTGGTGTCGAGCACGGCCTTGTGCTCGGTCTTCACGGTGATGAGGTGCTTGCCCTTGCCCGAATAGAAGTTCGCGGCACCCTTGATTGCCAGGTTGTTCGATTCGGTCGCGCCCGACGTCCACACGATCTCGCGCGGGTCGGCGCCGACCAGTGCGGCCACCTGCTCACGCGCCTCTTCCACCGCGCGCTCCGCTTCCCAGCCGTACGCGTGGCTGCGCGAAGCGGGGTTGCCGAACTGCTCGCGCAGGTACGGAATCATCTTGTCCGCCACGCGCGGGTCCACCGGCGTGGTGGCCGAGTAATCCATGTAGATGGGGAAATGTGGGGTGCTCATCGTTATGACTGCCTTGTTAGGGACCGCTGATGCTGATTACTGTCGTTGCCCGCCGCGCTTCGCTTACGACTGCGCCAGGCTGAAAACTGAATTCACCACTCTCGCACGAACCGGCTTTTCCTGCTTGTCGGCCTTGCCGCGCGCCGTGGCGGCCGCCGGCTGCGCGGCTTCCTCGCGCATGTCGTGCAGCACCGCCGGCTGGCGTTCGCGCTGCTGGTCCACCAGGTTCTTGAGGGAAACGGAGTCGAGGTACTCGACCATCTTCTGGTTCAGCGTGGCCCACAGTTCATGGGTCATGCAGCGCCCGGAGCCGTCATCTCCGTTACAATTGCCCTTGCCGCCGCACTGGGTGGCATCCAGCGGCTCGTCCACGGCGATGATGATGTCCGCTACCGTGACGTCTTCGGCCTTGCGCGCAAGACTGTAGCCGCCGCCCGGGCCGCGCACGCTTTCGACGATCTCGTGCCGGCGCAGCTTGCCAAACAGCTGCTCCAGGTAGGACAGCGAGATCTTCTGCCGCTGGCTGATGCCGGCGAGCGTGACCGGTCCCTGGTCCTGGCGCATGGCCAGGTCGATCATCGCGGTGACCGCGAAGCGGCCTTTGGTGGTCAGTCTCATGGTGCAGGGCTTTTGGGGTAAAACGCTTTTGGGGTAAAGCTAATACTTGATCGTTTCCGTCAAGTATAAAGGTACCCGACTAATTCAGTCAACTACCCTGCCGCAGTGCATCAAGCCTCGCGCCCGCCCGCGGCCGTTTCCGGGCTTGCCGCGCGGGGCGGCATCACCGCGCCAGCGGGTATTTCAGGATGCGCCGCCGCACAGCCGCGTGGCCCCCAGGACGTCAGCGGGGGTGGCGTACCGGGATCAGCCGGCGTCGCCTTGCAGGCGCTGGCGCAGCATCTCGACCAGGCCGTCGCAGGCATCTTCGATGTAGTCGAGCACGCGCTCGAAGCCATCGCCCTCGCCGTAGTACGGGTCCGGCACTTCGTCGGCATGGTGGCGCGTGGCGAAGCTCATCAGCAGGCGCAGCTTGTCGCCGGCCTCGGGGCGCAGCCGCGCCAGGCCGGCCAGGTTCTCGCGATCCATCGCCAGGATCAGGTCGAAGCGGTCGAAGTCGGGCAGGCCCACCTTGCGGGCGCGCAGCGGGGACAGGTCATAGCCGCGTTGCAGCGCGTGGCGCTGGGCGCGCGGGTCGGGCGGATGGCCGAGGTGGTATTCGTGCGTGCCGGCCGAGTCGAGCTCCACCAGCGGCTCCAGCCCGGCAGCCGCCAGCTTGGCGCGCAGCACGCCCTCCGCCGTCGGCGAACGGCAGATATTGCCCATGCAGCACATCAAAATAGCGTACTTTTTCATATGGATCCGCCAATCGGGGGAGTCTGGCGTGCGCAGAAGTCGCCGGGATACCCGGCAAGGGCGCCAAACAGAATCAAGGACTTACCGGCTATCTTGAGGAGCAGGCCGGAAACGCGCCCGGCAGGAATTTTACCTGCAATGGCTGCGGCCCCGGATAGGACAGTAACAGCCTCTATCCGCCATATGGCCCATACCCCGCCTGCGCTTCGTTGAGTAGCCTTTCCGGTACAACCTGAGCACCGGGGACCGGGATTGCCTGCGCATAACGAGATCAGATCACTGACGGGGTTACGGGGAATTGCTGCCCTGCTGGTGGCCATTTTCCACATCCACCAGCCCGGCGGCGACGGCTGGCTGTCGATGTTCTTCCGCCACGGCTACCTCGCCGTCGACCTCTTCTTCGTCCTTAGCGGCTTCGTCATGGCGCTGACCTATGGGGCGATGTTCCGCGAGGGCTTTTCCTGGAAGCCCTACGGCGTCTTCCTGGGCAAGCGCATCGCGCGTGTCTATCCGCTCTATCTCTTTATTACGGCAACGATGTCCGTCGCCGTACTCGAGCGCACGGCGCAGGCCGGCCACGATGTCACCTTCGTGGTGGTGACAAACCTGCTCATGGTGCAGGCATGGGGCCTGGCACCATCGCTGATGCCCTCCACCTGGTCTGTCAGTACGGAGTGGGCAGCGTATCTGCTGTTTCCGTGGTTGGCCGGCAGGCTGCTCTACGGCCGCAAAGCCCACGCCTGCGCATGGGCCGGTATCTGCGCGATCGGCATTGCAGCCGTGGCCCTGGCCAACACGGGCGGAAAAGGCCCGCTTGACATCATGCGCTACGATTCGGCCGGACCGGTGGTCCGCTGCATTGCCGGGTTCTCCCTGGGGATCGTTGCCTATCGCGTGCGCAGTGTTCCGGCTATTCGCCAATGGCTTGGAAACCGGTTCAGCGCGACGGCGCTGTGGCTCGCGGCGCTCGGCCTGATGTGCCTGCCGGGCACCGACGTCGTGGTCGTGCTGCTCTTTCCCGCCCTCGTCGCAAACCTGTCTCTGCAGAGTTCCCGGCTCTCCAGCCTGCTCGGCAGCCGGGTCATCTATACGCTCGGCGTCTGGTCGTACTCCTTCTATCTCATCCACCTGCCGTTCGACGGCCTGCAGACTGCCCTCGCCAGGGAGGTTTCGCCCCTCGTGCCCTGGGGAGCCAGTCTGCTCGCAAGCGCCGTTTGCCTGAGCGTCGCCCTGGTCCTGTCCGCCCTGAGCTACGCCGGGATCGAGAGGCCTTCGCGGTCGCTGCTGCAATCCTTGCTGCGGCCCCGTGGCGGCAAGGATGCCGCGGAGCAGCGAGGCAAGGCCATATCTCGCTAACGGTGCCTGCGTGCCGACTGCGGCGTCGCTGCGCCGCGCTATGTGCGCAAGCCCATAGTCAGTCGGCGGGCGGCCCCCTACAGTCCACTGAGCGCCGGTGGACGATATGACGGCCGGCAACGGGTCTGCAAGCGCGACCGTCCTGCAAGGAGAATCCCTATGACCAGCCCGTCCCAACCCGCGCGGCCCCGGCTCATGCAGCGCCTGAAGCGCCTGGTGAAGCCATTCATGCCCGGATGGATGCTCGACCAGTACCACGCCCGCGCGCTGCGCCGCGACGCCGAACTCTATCGCGACAAGTCGCCCGGCGAGATCTTCTCGCATGTCTATGCCACGCAGGCCTGGGGGGCCCCCGAAGGCGATGCCGAGCACTACAGTGGCGCGGGCACGCACTCGCCCGTGATTGCCAATGCCTACCTCGCAAGCGTGACGGGCTGGCTTGCCACGCTGGGCGCGCCGCCCGACGTGGTCGACCTCGGCTGCGGCGACTTCCATATCGGCAGCCAGCTGCGCACCGCATGCGGGCGCTATGTGGCCTGCGACGTGGTGGAATCCGTGATCGCGGCCAACCGCAGGCGCTATGCCGGCCTGGACGTCGACTTCCGCTGCCTCGACATTGCCAGCGACCCGCTGCCTCCCGGCGACGTGGTGTTCGTACGCATGGTGCTGCAGCACCTGGACAATGCCCGCATCGCCAGCGTGCTGGCCAGGCTGGACCAGTACCGCGTGCTGGTGCTGACCGAGCTGGTGCCGCGAGGCGGTTTCGTCCCTAACGCGGACAAGGCGCCGGGCGCCGCGATCCGGCTGTGGGACCGGCCTCCGAGCGGGGTGATCGTGACGGCGCCGCCGTTCAACCTGCGCGTGCGGTCCTCGCGCGTGCTGTGCGAAGTGCCGGAAGGCGGCGGTGTGCTCCGCACCATCGCCTACGAACTCGACCGCAGCACGGCCAGGCCCGGCGCCGAGGTACAGGCCGCCGGCGCGGCAGACGCCTAGGCCAGTTGCTTGGCCAGCCGCTCGCCGTGCGCAAAGCCGGCCACTTCCGCAGCCTCAGGCGACTTGTAGTGGTCGGTGATGCGGGAGCTCTCGCTCAGCGTGCCGGCGGCACGGATATTGGTGCCGGGGCGGCAGACGCGCACGGTGTAGGTCCATTCGCTCTGCGAGCGCGGTTTGACCTGGACCTGCACTTCATGGGTTTCATAGACCTTCTTCTTCCAATCGCCGATGTCGGGCATCGTGTTCTCCTCGGGAAGTGTGGACGCGGGGCTGGCGCAGCTAGTTGACCTCGCCCGCGTCGATGGCGCGCATGGCGGCGGCTTCGGCCATGGCGACGGCCGCCTCGGGCGTGGGCGCATCGCCCGCGATGGCTTCGTAGGTGGGTCCGGCGGGCTCGCCGAAGGCGTCGGCGATGCGCAGCTGCGCCGCAAAGCCGCCGGCGGCATTCGGCACCGCGCAGACCACCACGGCGTAGCCGCCGTATTCGAACTGGCGTTCCATCACAGCTCCTTATCCGTGGGCATCAGGGCAGCTTGGCCGCCAGCACCTCCAGCTTCTGCACCGGGGGCGTGCCCATGAACAGCTCCGGCGCCTTCGCCATCAGCGCGGCCGCGACCTTGCCGGCCAGGTGCGCCTCGCGCGCCGACTCGTCGGCAAAGGCATCGAAAATGCCGAACATCGACGGGCCCAGCCGCAGCGCGAACCAGGCCGTGGTACCGGCCTCCTGCTCCACCAGCGGTAGCCCGTCGCGCAGGAACTGCTCGACTTCCTGATCCTTGCCGGGCCTCGCTTCCAGCGGCACCCACAGTCCAAGCTTTACCATGACGCGTCTCCGTTCAGGTGTGACGCATTTCACTATAGGCGAGCCGGGCCGGCCGCCATCGCACATCAGGCCGGCGGCAGCGCGCCGTCGCCGCTGGCGCCGAACACCTGCGCCTTGAGCTTGGCGAGCTGGTCGCGCACCTGCGCGGCCTGTTCGAATTCCAGGTTGCGGGCATGGTCGAGCATGAGCTTTTCCAGCCGCTTGATCTCCTTCGAAACCTGCTTCTCGCTCATGTCCTCGTAGCGCGCCTGCTCCTGCGCGGCCTGCAGCTCGGCCCTGGCATCGCTGACGTTGTAGACGCCGTCGATGATGTCCTTGATGCGCTTGACCACGCCGCGCGGGGTGATGCCGTTGGCCTCGTTGAAGGCGATCTGCTTGGCGCGGCGGCGCTCGGTCTCGCCGATGGCCTTCTTCATCGAGTCGGTCATGCGGTCCGCGTACAGGATGGCGGTGCCGTTGACGTTGCGCGCGGCTCGGCCGATGGTCTGGATCAGCGAGCGCTCGGCGCGCAGGAAGCCTTCCTTGTCCGCGTCCAGGATCGCCACCAGCGACACCTCGGGGATATCCAGCCCCTCGCGCAGCAGGTTGATGCCCACCAGCACATCAAAGGTGCCCAGGCGCAGGTCGCGGATGATCTCCACGCGCTCGACCGTGTCGATATCCGAGTGCAGGTAGCGGACCTTGACGCCGTTCTCCGACAGGAACTCGGTGAGCTGCTCGGCCATGCGCTTGGTCAGCGTGGTCACCAGCACGCGCTCGCCGGCTTCAACACGCAGATGGATCTCGGACAGCAGGTCATCCACCTGCGTCGTGGCCGGCCGCACCATGATGATGGGATCGACCAGGCCGGTCGGCCGCACCACCTGTTCCACCACCTGCCCCGCATGCTCCTGCTCGAACTGCGCCGGCGTGGCCGAGACAAACATCACCTGGCGCATCTTGCGCTCGAACTCGTCGAACTTCAGCGGGCGGTTGTCCAGCGCCGACGGCAGCCGGAAGCCATATTCCACCAGCGTGGTCTTGCGCGCGCGGTCGCCGTTGTACATGCCGTTGAGCTGGCCGATCAGCACGTGCGACTCGTCCAGGAACATCAGCGCGTCGGGCGGCAGGTAGTCGACCAGCGTCGGCGGCGGCTCGCCCGGGCGCGCGCCCGACAGGTGGCGCGAATAGTTCTCGATGCCTTTGCAGAAGCCCAGCTCGGACAGCATTTCCAGGTCGAAGCGGGTGCGCTGCTCCAGCCGCTGCGCCTCCACCAGCCGGTTTTCCTTGTGGAAGAACTCCAGCCGGTCGCGCAGCTCGGACTTGATCGCCTCGATCGCGCGCAGCACCGTCTCGCGCGGCGTCACGTAGTGGCTCGACGGGTAGACCGTGAAGCGCGGGATCTTCTGGCGCACGCGGCCGGTGAGCGGATCGAAGAACTGCAGCGATTCCACTTCGTCGTCGAACATCTCCAGCCGCACCGCCATCTCCGCGTGCTCCGCCGGGAAGATGTCGATGGTGTCGCCGCGCACGCGGAAGGTGCCGCGCTGGAAGTCGGTCTCGTTGCGGGTGTACTGCATCGCGATCAGGCGCGCGATCACGTCGCGCTGGCTGATCTTGTCGCCGGCCCGCAAGGTGAGAATCATCTGGTGGTATTCGGTCGGGTTGCCGATACCATAGATCGCGGAGACGGTCGCCACGATGATCGTGTCGCGGCGCTCCAGCAGGCTCTTGGTCGCCGACAGGCGCATCTGCTCGATATGCTCGTTGATCGACGAGTCCTTCTCGATAAACAGGTCGCGCTGCGGGACGTAGGCCTCGGGCTGGTAGTAGTCGTAGTAGCTGACGAAGTACTCGACCGCATTGCGCGGGAAAAACTCGCGGAACTCGGCGTAGAGCTGGGCCGCCAGCGTCTTGTTGGGCGCGAACACGATCGCCGGCCGTCCCATGCGGGCGATCACGTTGGCCATGGTGAAGGTCTTGCCCGAGCCCGTCACGCCCAGCAGCGTCTGGAACGAGAGGCCGTCGTCCACCCCCTCCACTAGTTGCCGGATAGCCTCCGGCTGGTCGCCGGCGGGCGGGAACGGCTGGTAGAGCTGGAACGGGGAGCCGGGAAATGTGACGAATTTGTCTTCGTCCAGGGCCGGCGCGGCTTCTGCAAGGTTCGACATAGGGGGCGAAATGACGGGCGAGATTAGGGAAATACCTCAGGAAAACGGGCGGATACGCTAGAATCTTGGGGTTGACAGCCCCCGCTTCACGCCGGAAGAGAACGGGGGCCTGCCAGCCCCCAGCGCAGTCCGGAGCATTCTACGCCTTCCTGTTTTCTTACATAGCCGACCACGAGATTCCAAATGAGTTTGTTTTCTGCCGTCGAGATGGCCCCGCGCGACCCGATTCTGGGCCTCAACGAAGCCTTCAATGCCGACTCCCGCCCGACCAAGGTCAACCTGGGCGTTGGCGTGTACTTCACCGACGAAGGGAAAATCCCCCTGCTGCGCGCCGTCCAGGAGGCAGAAAAGGCCCGTCTGACCACCGCCACGCCGCGTGGCTACCTGCCGATCGAAGGCATCGCCGCCTATGACCAGGCCGTGCAGACGCTGCTGTTCGGCAAGGAATCGCCGCTGATCACGGAAGGCCGCGTGGTGACGGCCCAGGCACTCGGCGGTACCGGCGCGCTGAAGATCGGCGCCGATTTCCTGAAGCGCCTGTACCCGGACGCCAAGGTCGCCATCAGCGACCCGAGCTGGGAAAACCACCGCGCGCTGTTCGAAGCCGCCGGCTTCCCGGTGGTCAACTACACCTACTACGACGCCCCCAGCCACGGCCTGAACTTCGCCGGCATGGTGGAATCGCTCAAGTCGTACCAGGCCAACACCATCGTCGTGCTGCACGCCTGCTGCCACAACCCGACCGGCGTGGACCTGTCGCCCGAGCAGTGGAAGCAGGTGGTCGAGCTGATCAAGGAACGCGACCTGATCCCGTTCCTGGACATGGCCTACCAGGGCTTTGCCGACGGCATCGACGCCGACGGCGCCGCGGTACGCCTGTTCGCGGACTCCGGCCTGCCCTTCTTCGTGTCGAGCTCGTTCTCCAAGAGCTTCTCGCTGTACGGTGAGCGCGTGGGCGCGCTGTCGATCGTGACCACCGGCAAGGAAGAAGCGCAACGGGTGATGTCGCAGGTCAAGCGCGTGATCCGCACCAACTACTCCAACCCGCCGACGCACGGCGGCACCGTGGTCGCCACCGTGCTGAACAGCCCGGAACTGCGCGCCAAGTGGGAAGAAGAGCTGGCCGAGATGCGCGACCGCATCAAGCTGATGCGCCATGCACTGGTCGACAAGCTGGCCGCCAAGGGCGTGCCGGGCGACTTCTCCTTCGTCAAGGCGCAGCGCGGCATGTTCTCGTACTCGGGACTGACCTCGGCCCAGGTGGACCGCCTGCGCAACGAGCACGGCATCTACGCCGTCGGCACCGGCCGCATCTGCGTGGCTGCGCTGAACAGCCGCAATATCGACGCGGTGGTCGATGCGATCGCGGCAGTGCTGTAGGAAAAAGATGAGCTCCGCGGTCAGAAAAGGATGATTTCTGCCGTCGGAAATGGATGATTTCGCGGTCGCTGCCGGCAAGGAGCGACTGCCGGAAACACCACAAAGCAACACAAAAAAAGCGGCTTCGGCCGCTTTTTGCATTTGTTTGCGTTTTTATTCGGACTTGTCATCCGGAAATCAGGCCTTTGCAGTATTGTTTTCTGCGAATGCGGATGTACCTTAGGGTATATGCTGCAGCGCAGGGTCGTTCGATTAGGGGCATAATCGGCGGCACGCTCACAGCGTATTGTCTGTACATTAGTACTTAGTATGTACGTCCTTAAGTAAGACCAGGCAGAAAAACAGCATGCTCTACCAACTGCATGAGTTCCAGCGCTCCATCCTGCACCCGCTGACCGCGTGGGCCCAGGCGACCGCCAAGACCTTCACCAACCCCCTCAGCCCGATGTCGCTGGTTCCAGGCGCACCCCGCCTGGCCGCTGGCTACGAACTGCTGTACCGGCTCGGCAAGGAATACGAAAAACCGGCGTTCGACATCAGGTCGGTGCGCTCCAACGGGCGCGACATTCCCATCGTCGAGCAGACCGTGCTGGAGAAACCGTTCTGCAACCTGCTGCGCTTCAAGCGTTATGCCGACGATCCGGAGACCATCAAGCTGCTGAAGGACGAGCCGGTGGTACTGGTGGCCGCGCCGCTGTCCGGGCACCATGCCACGCTGCTGCGCGACACCGTGCGCACGCTGCTGCAGGACCACAAGGTCTACGTGACCGACTGGATCGATGCGCGCATGGTGCCGGCCGACCAGGGCGCGTTCCACCTGTCGGACTACATCTACTACATCCAGGAATTCATCCGCCATATCGGCGCCGACAACCTGCATGTGATTTCGGTGTGCCAGCCGACCGTGCCCGTGCTGGCCGCGATCTCGCTGATGGCCTCGGCCGGCGAGAAGACGCCGCGCACGATGACGATGATGGGCGGCCCGATCGACGCGCGCAAGAGCCCGACCGCAGTCAACTCGCTGGCGCTCAACAAGTCCTACGAGTGGTTCGAGAACAACGTGATCTACACCGTGCCGGCCAACTATCCCGGCCACGGCCGCCGCGTCTACCCGGGCTTTCTGCAGCATGCCGGTTTCGTCGCGATGAACCCGGACCGGCACCTCTCATCACACTATGACTATTACCTGAGCCTGGTCGAAGGCGATGCCGACGATGCCGAGGCCCATGTGCGCTTCTACGACGAGTACAACGCCGTGCTCGACATGGCTGCCGAGTACTACCTCGACACCATCCGCGAAGTGTTCCAGGAATTCCGCCTGGCCAACGGCACCTGGTCCATCGACGGCAAGCCGGTGCGTCCGCAGGACATCAAGAACACCGCGCTGATGACCATCGAAGGCGAGCTGGACGATATCTCCGGCGCCGGCCAGACCGCGGCAGCGCACGACCTGTGCAGCGGCATCCCCGAGGCCCGCAAGCTGCACCTCAACGCCGAACACTGCGGCCACTACGGGATCTTTTCCGGCCGGCGCTGGCGCGAGGACATCTACCCGCAGCTGCGCGACTTTATCCGCAAGTACCACCCGGCCACCGCGGCAGCTGCCGCTGCCGCGAAGTAGAAAAGACAACGCCCGCAATCGCGGGCGTTTCTTCTTGCGGGATCAGTGGCGCTTCAGTGGCGCTTCAGGTAGCAGAGCAGCATCTCGGAATGCAGCTCGGCAAAGCGTTCGTGCTCGTGCTGCGAGGCCACGTCGCGTCCGATCACGGCGCTGATGGTGTAGCGGTTGGACAGCACGTAGTAGCCCAGCGCCGAGATCGTCAGGTAGAACTGCGGCACGTCTATGTTGTCGCGAAACAGGCCCTGCTGCTGTCCGCGCCGGATCACATCGGCCAGCACGTCCACCACGGGATTGATCAGCTGCTGCAGCTGCGCCGACTTCTTCAGGTGGCGGGCTTCGTGCAGGTTCTCGCTGTTGACCAGGCGGATGAACTCGGGGTGCTCGTAGTACCAGTCCCACACGAAGCGCGCCAGCGTGCGCACGCCCTTGACGGGATCCTCGTCGACCAGGTGCAGCTGCTCCTCGGCGGCACGGAATTCGGCGTATTGTTTCTCAAGTACCGCGAGGAACAGGCCTTCCTTGCTGCCGTAGTAGTAATACAGCATGCGTTCGTTGGTTTCCGCGCGCCGGGCAATCTGGTCGACGCGAGCGCCGGCCAGACCACCCTTGGCGAATTCCTCGGTGGCCGCAGCGAGGATGCGTCGGCGCGTCCCTTCCGGGTCGCGTTTGGTCTTGGTCTCTGTTGACATGGGTGCTGGTCGATCGTTGCGCGGATTATGGCACAGCCCGGAGTGCGGCAATCCGGTTGCGCGACGCGCATCATCGCCGTTTCTGTCCGCCGGCGAAATCGGGGATAATCCTTGCGGCGCAAAGGCTCGCAGAAGCCTGCAGGGGCCGCAGAGGCCCGCCGGCATATTGTCCGCCGCGAAATGCGGACGTTATGTCGGCAAGCACGCACAGTGCCCCGCATTTGTCCCGTTTTGTTCTGTCCTGCCCTGTCCCAGGTCCGGTTTTGCCCCCTGATTTCCTGCCCGCTGTCGTGAATCCCGCCGTCAAATCCCTTGCCGACCGCATCGAGGCGCTGCTGCCGCAGACGCAGTGCACCAAGTGCGGCTTCAATGGCTGCCGCCCCTACGCCGAAGCCATGGCCAGCGGCGAGGCCGCCTGCAACCGCTGCCCGCCGGGCGGCGCGGAAGGGGTGCGCCGGCTCGCCGCGGTGCTGAAGGTCGAACCGCTGCCGCTCGATCCCGAGCGCGGCATCGAGCAGCCGCGCGCGGTGGCGCGCATTGACGAGAGCCTGTGCATCGGCTGCACGCTGTGCATCCAGGCCTGCCCTGTCGATGCCATCGCCGGCGCCGCCAAGCAGATGCATACCGTGATCCCTGAACTGTGCACCGGCTGCGACCTGTGCGTGGCGCCGTGCCCGGTCGACTGCATCGCCATGATCCCGGTCACCGGCGAGCGCACCGGCTGGGCCGCCTGGTCGCAGGAACAAGCCGATGCCGCGCACGCGCGCTACCTCGCGCGCAAGGCGCGGCTGGTGCGCGAGCGCGAGGAAAACGATGCACGCCTGGCCGCCAAGGCCGCGGCCAAGCTCGCGGCGGTGCAGGCGGAAACGCCGGAAAGCGAAGCCGAGCGCGCCGCGCAGGAGCGCAAGCGCGCCATCATCCAGGCCGCGATCGAGCGCGCCCGACAGAAGCAGCAGGCCGTACAACCGCGCAATACGGAGAACGTTTCGCCCGCGGTGCAGGCCCAGATCGATGAAGCCGAAGCGCGCCGCGCGCGTGCGGGACTCACATCGCCCGCCGCCGACAAGAACGCCAACAAAGACCAAGAAGAAAAACAATGAACGCCGCCAAGTGCCGTGCCATCTTCGAGACGCTGCGCGAAGTCAACCCGGCCCCGACCACCGAACTCGAATACAGCTCGCCGTTCGAGCTGCTGATCGCCGTGCTGCTGTCGGCGCAGGCCACCGACGTCGGCGTCAACAAGGCCACGCGCCGGCTGTTTCCGGTTGCGCATACCCCGCAGCAGATGCTGGACCTGGGCGAGGCCGGGCTGAGCGAGTACATCAAGACCATCGGGCTGTACAAGACCAAGGCCAGGCATGTGATCGAGACCTGCCGCATGCTGGTCGAGCGCCACGGCGGCAAGGTGCCGCCCGACCGCGAGGCACTGGAAGCGTTGCCGGGCGTGGGCCGCAAGACCGCCAACGTGGTGCTCAACACCGCGTTCGGCGAGCCCACCATCGCGGTCGACACGCATATCTTCCGCGTGGCGAACCGCACCGGGCTGGCGCCGGGCAAGAACGTGCAGGTGGTCGAGCAGAAGCTGATCAAATGCGTGCCGCATGAAT
Organism: Ralstonia pickettii; assembly: GCA_050987995.1. Classification (GTDB taxonomy): domain Bacteria; phylum Pseudomonadota; class Gammaproteobacteria; order Burkholderiales; family Burkholderiaceae; genus Cupriavidus; species Cupriavidus pickettii_B. The sequence continues at coordinate 1,128,786 of CP158803.1, read as the reverse complement.
TCCTGCACGATGCCCACCACTGGCTGATCCTGCATGGACGCTATGTGTGCAAGGCGCGCAGGCCGGAATGCTGGCACTGCGTGATCGAGCCGCTGTGCGAGTACCGGGAGAAGACGGAGGCGCCGCGCGTGTGAGCCGGCAAAAGAAAACCCGCCTCGGCGGGTTTTCTTAATCGACGCTGGCTGGGCGTCAGACGATGCGGCAGGCTTCGTCGAACGACAGGCGCGGGCCGCGCGGGTGCAGCTTGTCGATTTCACCATAGCCCAGGTTGCACAGGAAGTTGACCTTCCACTTGCCGTCCGGGAAGAACGCCGCGTTGACCTTGTCGGCATCGAAGCCGCCCATCGGACCGCAGTCCAGGCCGAGCGCGCGTGCGGCGAGGATGAAGTAGCCGCCTTGCAGCGAGCTGTTCACCAGCGCATCGCGGGCGATCTTCTCGTCGTTGCCGGCGTACCAGGAACGGGCGTCGGCGTGCGGGAACAGCTTGGGCAGCTGGTCGTGGAACGCGGTGTCGTAGGCGATGATCGCGGTCACCGGCGCCGAGCGGGTCTTCTCGGTATTGCCGGCCGACACGCACTCGACCAGGCGCGCCTTCTCGGCGGCGGTCTTGACGAAGACGATACGGACCGGGCAGCTATTGGCGGCAGTCGGGCCGAACTTCATCGCTTCATAGACCTGATGCAGCACGACGTCGTCCACATGGCGGTCCTGCCATACGTTGTGGGTGCGGGCTTCGGTAAACAGCTGCGCCAGCGCGGCTTGGTCGATCTGGGACATGCGCTCCTTCCTGTTCTGAATTTGTGAGAAGGCGCGATTGTACCGAAGGCTTTCAGCGCGTCCCGACAGCGCCTTTGAGCGAGCCGTTCAATTCTCTTGCACGTTGGCCCGGACCGGCGCCGGCGCATTGCCGCGGCGCGTCAGCCAAAGCACGCCGGCGAGGATCAGCCCGCCGCCTACGGCCTGCGCCGGGCCGATATGCTCGCCCAGCAGTACCGCGGCCAGCAGCACGGTCACCACCGGCTCCAGCGTCGACAGCATCGAGGCCTGCGCCGCGCCCAGCCGCTGCAGGCCGGCAAAGAAGGTCAGGATCGCCAGCACCGTGGACAGCAGCGCGATGCCCGCCATCGCCAGCCAGCCGCCGGCAGTGGCCGGGAACTGCGGCGGCGCGCCCGCGCCCAGGCGCAGCAGGCCGATCACGCCGTAGACCAGCGCGGCCGCGGTGCAGATCACCGTGGTGGTGGCGATCGGGTTGACGCCCGCAGTCACGCGCGCGCCGACGATGATGTAGACCGAGTAGATGACCGCCGCCGCCAGGCCCAGTGCAATGCCCAGTGGCGAGCCCTCGCCACCGCCCACGGTCAGGCCCGCGCCGACCGAGCACAGCACCAGCGCGATCACCGCCGCCGTGGTCAGCCGCTCCTTCAGGAAGATGGCCGCCAGGATCGTCACGAACAGCGGATACAGGTACAGCAGCAGCGCCACCAGGCTGGCCTGCGCGTGATTGAGCGCGCTGAAGAAGCAGAACGACTGCCCGACGTAGCCAATGCCGCCCATCGCCGCCAGCGCCAGCACGCGGCGCCATGGCGGCAATCCGATGCCGCGCGTCCGCATCACCCACGCCAGCGCCCCGGCCGCCAGCACGAAACGCACGAACAGCAGGCCGTAGACGTCGGCGCCGGCCGCGTAGGCAAAGCGCGCAAAGATCGCCATGGCCCCGAAGGCGCTGGCCGACAGCGCGATCAGCAGCACGCCCGCGAGCTTGTCGCGAGCATGGTCGGCGGCGGTGGAAGCGGTCATCGGATGGCACGGGAAGTCGGCGATCCCGCATTCTACTTGCCGCGGCGGGCGTCGCCTGCGAGCACCGCAACCCTCGTTTACAATGGCGCCACCATGTTCAATCCCTCACGAGAAGAAGTCCGCCGTTTCTTCTGCGATGCCTGGCAGAAGCAGATCGCAGGCGGCGTGCTGACCCCGCTGGAAGCCATTGCCGTCGACTGGATCGGCGAGCATCCCGAGTACCAGGACCTGCTGCGCGACACCGAAGGCGCGCTGACGCAGGACTACACCCCCGAGAAAGGCCAGACCAACCCCTTCCTGCACCTGGCGATGCACCTGTCGATCTCCGAGCAGGTCTCGGTCGACCAGCCGCGCGGCATCCGCCAGGCCTACGAGGCACTGGCGCGCCGGCTGGACTCGGCGCACGAAGCGCAGCATCAGGTGATGGAATGCCTCGGTGAAATGCTGTGGCAGGCACAGCGCACCGGCCAGCCGCCCGACGGCGATCACTACGTCGACTGCGTTAAGCGCCGCGCCAATCGCTAAGTCCGGTACGCGCCAAGTGCAGCGTACAATTGGTCACAACCCTCCGAGGGGTGCGGGTGGTAGGCTTTGCGGGTCCGTATTTTCCCTAGCTGCGTTGCCGTCACATGGGCGGCGCGGTGTCCGCAAACATGTCCCGTATTACCCTCCCCCACCGGCGCCGGCTGGCGCCCGCCGGCCGCACTTTTGCCCCGCTATGTCTGTCGCTGATGCTGGCCTGGCCGCTGGCCGGCCACGCCGGCGTGGCGCTGCTGCAGCCGCCGCGCGTGATTGACGGCAACCAGCCGCTGACGCTGACGCTGGTGGTCAGCGCCGACGACGCCACGCGCCGCTACCGTATCCCTGACACGCTGGAAGTCACCGCTTCCGGCGACCTGCAGGCGCCGGTGCGACTGGTGCTGTGGCGCGAGGTATCGGGCCCGGCCGTGGTCAACCTGCGCCGCGGCGAACACCGCGCGATCCGCTACACCGTGACACTGCCGCCGGCCCTGCGCGGCCAGGTGCGGCTGGATGCAACCGGCATCGACGCCGCTCCGGTAGTGGTGACGCTGAACCGCCTGCCGCAGCCCGGCGAGTCCGCCACGACGACGCCGCCCGTCGCCGCCAAGCCGCCGGCACCGCCTGCCGATACCGCCGAAGCCGCAGCCGTGCCAGTGACCCCGGTCACCACCGCCAGCGCCGCCGCGCCCGCGCCGGCCGACCTGCGCGACAGCGCACGGCTGTCGTTCCACGACCCGATGTACTTCATGGTCGGGGGGCATGGCGGCGCCAACGCTAAGTTCCAGCTCAGCTTCAAGTACCGCATCTTCGAAGGCGAGGACCCCGCGTCGAAAAGCCTGTTCGACAACCTCTACGTGGGCTACACCCAGTTCTCGCTGTGGGATTTGTCCGAGCAGTCCAAGCCGTTCCGCGATACCAACTACCGGCCCAGCTTGTTCTATTACCTGTCCGATACCGGGGTGCGCAACAGCGTGATCAGCCGGTTGTCACTCGCCACCGGCTTTGAGCATGAATCCAACGGCCGCGACGCCGGCGAGTCGCGCAGCATCAATACGGTCTTCATCAAGCCGACCTTCTACTTCGGCGACCAGAACGACTGGCACTGGCGCGTCACACCCAAGGCCTACGCCTATGTGGAAAAGAGCGAGAACCCCGATATCGCCCACTACCGCGGCTATATGGACCTGGGCATCGCCTACGGGCGTCCGGATTCGTGGGAGTTCTCGGCGACCCTGCGCAAGGGTACGCGCAAGTGGTACGGCAGCGTCGACGCGCAGGTCACCTACCCGATGGCGCGCGTGCTGCCTGGCACCGCTGGCTACCTGGTGGCAGGCTACTTCGTCGGCTACGGCGAGAGCCTGCTCGACTACAACCACAAGCTGCCCTGGCAGTTCCGCATCGGCTACGCGCTGACTCGCTGAATCCGCTAAGCGCGTTCAGCCCGCCAGCGGCTTGCCGCTGGCCTTGAGCCGCGCATTGCCCACCGCGGCGGCAAACTGGCCGTGGCCGTGCCAGCCGGTGGCGCGGCCCAGCTTCTTGCCGTTCTGGAAGAACATGAACACCGGGATCCCGTGCAGGCCGAAGCGCCGGCCCAGTTCCGGATACGCATAGACATTGGCGTGCAGCCAGTGCAGTTCGAGCGCGCGGATCGGCTCGGGATTGGCGAGCATGGCCTTCTTGGCCATCTCGCAGTTGAAGCAGTCCACGCCCCAGAAAAATACGCATACCAGCGCGTCGCCGGCATCGGCAATCGCAGCGTCGATACTGGCGTCATCCACCTGGCGCATGCTGAACGCCTCGAAGGCGCGGTGGTCAAGATGGGGGGCCTGGGACGACTCCGGCGCGCCGGCCGACGGTTCGGTGCTCATGGTTCATTCCAAAAGGACAACGCCCGGGCCTGTCGGCACCGGGCGTTGCATCTGGGCATTGGCCGGCAAGGCGCAGCCGCGCCGCCAGCCCCCGCTTACTTCGGTGCCGCCACCGTCACCAGCGCCGGGCGCAGCACGCGGTCGGCAATGGTGTAGCCGCGTTGCAGCACGCTGACCACGGTGTTGGGTTCCTGATCCGCCGGCACCATCGAGATGGCCTGGTGGCGGTGCGGGTCGAACTTCTCACCCACCGGGTTCAGCTCTACGATCTTGCCGCGCTCGAATGCGGCTGCCAGCTGGCGCGCGGTCAGTTCGACCCCTTCGCGCAGCTTGGCAATATCGCCCGAGCCGTCGGCCAGCGCAGCCTGCAGGCTGTCCATCACTGGCAGCAGGTTGTCGGCAAAGTTCTCGATCGCGAACTTGTGCGCCTTGGCGATATCGTCCTGCCCCCGGCGGCGGATGTTCTCGCCTTCGGCAACGGCGCGCATGTACAGGTCGTAGTTCTCGCGTGCCTTGGCTTCGAGGGCGGCCAGCTGGGCCGCCACGTCGTCCACGGCAGCGGTTTCCGGCGCGGCGGTCTCCTGGCCTGCGGTCGCGGCGCTGGCCGCCTCATCGCCCGCAGGCGTAGGCGTCTGGGTGGATGGCGTCTGCTTCTGGTCTTCCATGTCGATCCGTATCAATACATTGTCGCGGCCGGCCAATGGCCCGGCCACGGGTGGTAAATCGGCGTGTGTTGCGTGCAGTTGGTGGCAAGGTGCCGGTTTTCAAGAGTGGCGCCGGCGAGACGCGGAAACACACCGTTACAAAGCGTTGGCCTGTGCAATAGACGCCTTATTGCTTTGCTGCACTGCACTCACTAAGATTCTCATTAAGAAAAATGACAAAAATGTCGAGGGCCCAGGAAATGGTTCACATTTGTGCCGGTTCCGAAAGGTTGGCCATGCATAAGCTGCCTGTGGTGACGGTGTGCCTAGTGGCCGCATTGGCGGTCATGACCGCCTTTATCTGCCTCTCCGGCGCGTTCACGCCGCGCGATACGGAGTATGGCAGCGGCAAGGCGGTGTTCAAGCACTACATCGTCCCAATGGTGAGTCAGGAAGTCACGCAGGAATAGTCGGCCGGGACCAACAGCCTCCTGTCCGACATCCTTTTCGCTGCGCGGCGGCACCGGTATAGCACGGTGCCGCCGCGTTGCCATTTCATCCCTTGAAGTCGTCGATGCGGCGGCGGTCCCGCTTGGTCGGACGGCCCTGGATCTGGGCGGACGGCTCCGGCTGCATGCGCCTGCGCTCGGCATCGGCCTGTCGGCGCGCCTGGCTTGCGGCGCTTTCCTCATACAGCGTCTGCGCCACCGGCGCCGGCCCGCGCGCCGGAGCAATGCCTTTCACCTCCAGCTCCCAGCGCTGCTGGTGCGCCTCCAGCACGACCGCATCGCCCGGCTTCACCTCGCGCGAATTCTTGCACGGCTGGCCGTTGACGGTCACCTTGCCGCGCTCCACCGCCTCGGCCGCCAGCGAGCGCGTCTTGAAGAAGCGCGCGCACCACAGCCATTTGTCGATGCGCTGCCGCGCATCCGCCTCAAAGGCTACGTTCATGCCGCCGCTCCCCGCGTCTGCGCGCGCGAGCGTCGCGCTTCCAGCTCGTGCGGATGCGGCGTGGCCAGCGGCCAGCCCTGCAGGTGCTGCAGCGCGATCTCCGCCATCGCCGCCACCCACGGCGCCGAGTCGTTCATGCACGGGATGAAGTGGAACGCCTTGCCGCCCGCCACCTTGAACTCAGTCTGCCCTTCCATCGCAATCTCTTCCAGCGTCTCGATACAGTCGGCCGGGAAACCGGGGCAGAACACGTCGACCCGGCCCGCCCCCACCTTGCCCAGCTCGGCCAGCGTCGGCGCCGTGTACGGTTGCAGCCATTCCGCCTTGCCGAAACGAGACTGGAACGTCACCTGGTATTGACCCGGCTGCAGGCCCAGCGCGTCACCCAGCAGCCGGCCGGTCTTCAGGCACTCACAGTGATACGGGTCGCCCAGCTCCAGCGTGCGCCGCGGCACGCCGTGGAACGACAGGATCAGCTTGTCGCCGTGGGCAAAGTCCGGCATGCCGTGCTGGGCCCAGTAGGCGCCTACCTGCTGGTGCAGCGCCGAAATATAGGCCGGGTGGTCATGGAAATGCTTGACCAGTCGCAACTCGGGCTGGTTGCGCCACTGGCCCAGCACCCGGAACACCTCGTCGAAGGCGGTCGCCGTGGTAGTGCCCGAGTACTGCGGGTACATCGGTAGCACCAGCACCTGCTCGCAACCCTGCCGGCGCAGCGCCTCCAGAACCGACGCAATCGACGGGTTGCCATAGCGCATCGCACAGGCCACCGTCACTTCATGGCCGTTCTGGTGCAGCAGCCGCTGCAGCGCGTGCGCCTGGCGCTCGCTGTAAACCAGCAGTGGCGAGCCCGTCATATGCGCCTCGCGCAGCCAGATCGACTCATATTTCAGCGCCGAGGCGCGCGAGCGCAGCGGCAGGATCACGCCGTGCAGCAGCGGCAGCCAGACGGCGCGCGGGATCTCGACCACGCGCGGGTCCGACAGGAATTCCTTCAGGTAGCGCCCCACCGCCTTGGGCGTGGGCGCGTCGGGGGTGCCGAGGTTGACCAGCAGGATCGCCGTGCGCGGCGCCTGGCCGTGCTGGTAGGCCGGTTCGGGAGAAAACGTCATGTCGCTTCCGGGTTGGCGCCGCGCCGGCAAGGCGCGGGGCCGGCGCATCGGCAATATTTGCCGGGCTCGGTAGGAATGGAGCAGCCTGTCAGACCTGCCAGCCGTGTCACTGGTTCTGGCTCAGCGCGCTGGACAGCAGCCGCGCGGTGATGTCGACGATGGGGATCACGCGCTCGTAGGCCATGCGCGTGGGACCGATCACGCCGAGGGTGCCGACGATCTGCCCGTCGACCTCGTACGGCGCGGTGATGACCGCCATGTCTTCCAGCGGCACCAGCCGGCTCTCGCCGCCGATGAAGATCTGCACGCCCTGGGCGTGGCTGGACACGTCGAGCAGCTGCAGCAGGCTGGTCTTGTGCTCGAACACGTCGAACAGCCGGCGCAGCTTGTCCATGCTGGAGGCCAGGTCCTCGACTTCCAGCAGCTTGCGTTCGCCGCTGATATAGACGTGGTCGTCCTCCTCGTCCTCGACGGTGCTGCCGGCCTCGACCGCCGCCTGCATCAGCTGCGACATGTCACGGCGCAGGTCCTGCAGCTCGACGCGCAGGTGGCCGCGCACCGAGTCGAAGCTCATGCCGGCGTAGTGCGAGTTGAAGTAGTTGGCCGCCTCGATCAGCTGGGCCGGCGTGTACGGCAGCTCGGTCTGGATGATGCGGTTCTGCACATCGCCCTCGGGGCTGACGATGATCAGCAGGATGCGCTTGTCCGACAGCCGCATGAATTCGATCTGCCGGAACGCCTGCGCGCGCCGCGGCGTCATCACCACGCCGGCAAAGTGCGACAGGTTGGACAGCGTACGCGCCGCCGCCGTGATCATGCGCTGCGGCCCGAGCTGCTGGCCGCCAAGCTGGTCCTGGATCTGGCCGGTCAGCTCGGTGAGCTCGGCGTTACGCTCCAGCGGCTTGGCCGTCAGCATGGAATCGACGAACAACCGGTACCCGCGCGGCGTCGGGATACGGCCGGCCGACGTGTGCGGGCTGGAAATGAAGCCCATTTCCTCCAGGTCGGACATCACATTGCGGATTGTCGCCGGCGACAGGTCCAGCCCCGAGTACTTCGACAGGGTGCGGGAACCGACCGGCTGCCCTTCCGCGATGTAGCGCTCGATCAGAGTCTTGAGCAGCTGTTTGGAACGTTCATCCATGATGCCCCGATTTTACGCAAGTTTTGGACCTTCTGGCGGCCGGCCTTGCCTGGCGTCCCGGGCGCTTGCTGACAACGGTCACGGCGGTATGGTCTAATCCCGGCATGCCCGCCCCCCCCAAAGACAGCGCCTTGCGCACTCCGTTCAAGACCGTCGCCCTGGTAGGCCGGTATTCCACTGCCGGCATCGAAGGGCCGCTGGAGGAAATCGCCTCTTATATCCTGCGCAACGGCCAGGATGTGGTGTTCGAGCGCGAGACCGCGCTGGCCACCGGGCTGACCTCTTACCCCGCCCTGTCCGCCGAGGAGATCGGCCGGGAGGCCGACGTCGCCGTGGTGCTGGGCGGCGACGGCACGCTGCTGGGGCTGGCGCGACAGCTGGCCGGCCACGACGTGCCACTGATCGGCGTCAACCATGGGCGGCTGGGCTTCATGACCGATATCGCGCTGGAAGACGCGCATACGGTACTGCCGGACATGCTCGATGGCCGCTACGAGGCCGAAACCCGCCTGCTGCTCGAATCGCGCGTGGTGCGCGACGAGATGGACATCTTCTCGGCGCTGGCGCTGAACGATGTGGTGGTGAACCGCTCGGGCATCTCCGGTATGGTCGAGCTGGCGGTATCGGTAGACGGCTTCTTCATGTACAACCAGCGGTCGGACGGCCTGATCGTGTCGACCGCCACCGGCTCGACCGCGTACGCGCTTTCCGCCGGCGGCCCGATCCTGCACCCGACGCTGTCCGGCGTGGTGCTGGTGCCGATCGCCCCGCACGCGCTCTCGAACCGCCCGATCGTGCTGCCGCACGACGCCGAGGTCACCATCGAAGTGGCCAGCGCGCGCGACGCCAGCGTCAACTTCGACATGCAGTCGCTGACCTCGCTGCTGCCCGGCGACCGCATCGTGGTGCGACGCTCGGAGAAGACCATCAACCTGCTGCACCCGGTCGGCTACAACTACTACGCCACGCTGCGCAAGAAGCTGCACTGGCACGAGTATCCGTCCGAAGACAACCGCCTCTGAGCCGCCCCCCAGCCCGAGCCCGAACCACCGGACCGACTACCCCTCACGCCACGATGCTGCGCAGCCTGTCCATCCGCGATTTCGTCATCGTCGACACGCTCGACCTGGACTTCACCTCCGGCTTTACCGTCTTCACCGGCGAGACCGGCGCCGGCAAGTCGATCCTGATCGATGCCCTGGCCCTGGTGCTGGGCGAGCGCGCCGATGCCGGCGTGGTGCGCGAAGGCGCCCCGCGCGCCAGCGTCAGCGCCATCTTCTCGACCCACCCGGCGCTGGACGCCTGGCTGGCCGAGCGCGAACTCAACGGCGAAGCGGAAGACGGCGTGCATACCGTGCTGCTGCGCCGTACCGTCGACGCCAGCGGCCGCAGCAAGGCCTTTATCAACGGCGCCGCCGCCACGCTGGCCCAGCTGCGCGAGGTGGGCGACCAGCTGGTCGATATCCACGGCCAGCATGCGCACCAGCTATTGCTGCGTCCCGATGCGCAGCGTCTGCTGTTCGACGCCCATGCCGGGCTGACCCAGCAGGCCGGCGCCGTGGCGGAAGCCTGGCGCGCTTGGCGCGCCTGCGTGCGCCAGCGCGAGGCGGTCGAGCACCAGTCGCGCGAGATGCAGCTCGAGCGCGAGCGGCTGGAATGGCAGGTGGGCGAGCTGGACAAGCTCAACCCGCAGCCCGGCGAGTGGGAAGAAACCCAGGCCGAGTACAACCGCCTGTCGCACGCCGCCGGGCTGATCGACGGCAGCCGTGCCGCGCTGGAAGCGCTGTCCGAGGCCGACGGCTCGGTGCTGTCGGCGCTGAACAGCATCGTGCACCGGCTGCAGCAGCTGGTCGATGTCGATCCCGCGCTGCGCGACGTGCTGGCCGCGCTCGAACCCGCCCAGTTGCAGGCCGAGGAAGCCGCGCACTCGCTGACCCGCTACGTCGACCGGCTCGAGCTGGACCCCGAGCGGCTGCAGGCCGTGGAAGAACGGATGCAGGCGCTGCACGCCACCGCGCGCAAGTACCGCCTGCCGCCCGAGCAACTTCCCGACGAGCTGACCGCGCGTCGCCAGCAGCTCGACGACCTGCAGGCCGCGCAGGACCTGAACAAGGTGATGGCGCGCGAGGCCGCGGCCAAGGCCGCCTACCTGACGCTGGCGCAGCACCTGAGCCACGCCCGCAAGCAGGCGGCGCAGGCGCTGTCCGCGGCGGTCACCGAGGCCATGCAGGGCCTGTCGATGGCCGGCGGCAGCTTTGTCGCCGCGCTGAATGCGCTGGAAGAAGGCCAGAGCTACGGGCTCGAACAGGTCGAATTCCTGGTCGCCGGCCATGCCGGCGTCAGCGCGCGGCCGCTGGCCCGGGTGGCCTCGGGCGGCGAACTGGCGCGGATCAGCCTGGCGATCTCGGTGATCACCAGCGAAGCCTCGCCCACGCCCACGCTGATCTTCGACGAGGTCGATACCGGCATCGGCGGCGCGGTGGCCGAGGTGGTTGGCCGGCGTCTGCAGGAGCTGGGCCGCGCGCGCCAGGTGCTGTGCGTGACGCACCTGCCGCAGGTGGCCGCGCAGGCCGGCACCCACCTGCTGGTCAGCAAGGAAACCACCGATGCGGGAGACGGTTCCGTCACGCGCTCGCGCATCCGCGTGCTCGACCCGGCCGGCCGCGTGGTCGAGACTGCCCGCATGCTGGGCGGCGCCACCGTTACCGCGACCACGCTGCAGCATGCCGAAGAAATGCTGGCGCAAGGCATGGCCGACAGCCAGGGCAGCCAGCCTGCGCGCGGCACGGGCGGCAAGGAAGGCCGGCGCAGTCGCCGCGCCACCGGCTGAGCCCGCTGCACGCCCAGCGCCGCCGCGACCGGCGGCCGCCAACCCGATACTGACAGGAGCTTCACCATGACCCGCCCAGCGCCGCAAGCCGGCTTCCGGCACAGCCCTCGCCCCCACCGCGCATCCCGGGCGTCCCTGCGCGCCGTGCTGGCGATCGCCACCGCCGCGTCGGCGGCACTGCTGGCGCTGTCCGGCTGCCAGGCCCAGTCCAAGGCCTACGCCCCGCCGCCGGGCAGCATCAGCGACGACCGCTCGCTGGGCGATATCATGGTCCGCTTCAAGCCGCCCGCCGTGGACCAGTCCTTGGACGCCGGCAAGCTGCTGGCCGAGATCAAGGGGCCGATCCGATTCGTGGTCAAGCGCCCGATGTCGGGCGGCGTGTGGCTGGTCACGGCGATCTCGCCGTCGCCGGATGCGACCCTCGACCAGGCCGTCGACACGCTGCGCGCCACACCGCGCATCGACACCGCCGAGCCCGACCGCCTGATCAAGCCCAGCCGGAATATTCCGACCAGCCGGGACATGCCGCCAAGCTAAGCCGGGGCTCGGACCCGTCCGGACGCGACGGGTACTAAGCCTTCGGTAGACCTTGCGCAACCCGCCAGGATCGTATTCGCTACATAGCACGCCCCCCGCCGCCGGCCACGGTGCCCCAGGAGGAATACATGCCGCTGTCCAACGCGCAGTCCGCCTTCCGTCGATGCTTCCTGGCCCGCCGCTGGCGGGCAGCCCTGTTCGCCGTGGCCGCCGTGTGCGGCGCGGTGCCGGCCACCGGGGCGCTGGCCGCACCCGGTGCCCAGGGCTACACCGGCCATATCATCGTGCGCTGGCGCGATGATGGCGCCCCCACCGTCACTGACCCAGCCGGCAAGACCCCGGCTTCGGCAGCGACGGGCGCGCCCAAGGACAACCTGCAGCAACTGCGCGAGCGCACCGGCATCGCGGCCACACTGCGCCGCCCGATGGGCGGCAACCTGCAGCTGCTGCAGGTGCCGGCCGAACTTGCCGCCGACCCGGAAGCCGCCGCGGCGCGCCTGCGCCAGGACCCGCGCGTAGCCGACGCCGTGCCCGACCGCTGGCTGCAGCTGCACGACACCCTGCCCAACGACCCCGAGTTCCGCGTCAACCAGCCCTACCTGATGGGCACCGGCACCACGGTCGGCGGCGTCAACCTGCCGCGCGCCTGGGATCGCACGGGCGGCAGCAGCGGCGTGGTGATCGCGGTGGTCGATACCGGCACGCTGCCCCACCCCGACCTGGCGGCGCGGCTGCTGCCCGGCTTCGACTTCATCAGCAACGCCACCATCTCCAACGACGGCGACGGCCGCGACAGCGATGCCTCCGACGCCGGCGACAACACGCCGGCAGGCTTCACCTGTCCCGGCAGTTCCACGCCGGAGCAGGAGGCTACGCCCAACAGCTGGCACGGCACGCGCGTGGCCAGCGTGCTGGGCGCGCAGACCAACAACGCCCAGGACATCGCCGGCGTCGACTGGAATGCGCGCATCCTGCCGGTGCGCGTGTCGGGACGCTGCGGCGCGCTGCTGTCAGACACTGTCGACGGCATGCGCTGGGCCGGCGGCCTGCCGGTGCCTGACGTGCCGGCGAACCCGACGCCTGCACGCATCGTCAACATCAGCCTGGGCGGCGGCACCTGCAGCAGCATCGAACAGCAGGCGGTCAACGACCTGAACGCGCGCGGCGTGGTGGTGGTGGCCGCGGCGGGCAACAATCGCGCCGCAGTGGAAGCCCCGGCAGACTGCAGCGGCGTGATCGCGGTCACCGCGCATGCCAACGACGGCGAAAACGCCACCTATGCGAACGTCGGCCCGCAGGTGGCCATCAGCGCGCCGGGCGGCGGCTGCGGCAATTCGCGTGTGCAGAATGGCCAGTGCACGGTGCCAACGTCGGTGATCCGCACGCTCGGCAACCTCGGCCAGACCGAGCTGGGGGCGTACACGGTGTCGTCGTCGCAGGGCACCAGCTTTGCGGCGCCGATGGTGTCGGGCGTGGTGGCGATGATGTTTGCGATGAACGGGTCGCTGACCCCGGCGCAGGTAACCGCGGCGCTGAAGGCTTCGGCACGGCCGCATCCGTCCGGGACCTACTGCACCACCAACCCGGGCGTGTGCGGCGCGGGACTGCTCGATGCCGATGGCGCGCTGATGGCCGCATTGTCGACCCCCGCGGCACCGGCCCCTGCGGCCGCATCCGGCGGCGGTGGCGGCGGTGCGGTGCCGCTCTGGACCGCGCTGCTGCTGATGGTGTCGGGATTGCTGAGCTTCGCGTTGCGCCGGCGCTGCTGAAGCGCGCGCCCGGCCCGCTCAGGCGCTGGCGCCGTCGCGTGCGGGGCGCCGCGCCAGCCACCACTCCTGCAGCACCCAGCACAACAATCCGGCGACCGCGCCCGCCGCATGCGCGGCGCGCACCACGCCGAAGCCCAGCGCCGGCTCAAACACCACCGGCGCCAGCCAGGACTGCTCCAGCCAGACCTTGACCAGCACGCCGAGGCACAGCAGCACGCCAAGCGCGCGTGAGAACCCCGGCGCGCGCAACAGTCCCAGCGCACCCCACAGGGCCAGCCCATGCAGGGCGCCGGACAGCCCGCCATACCAGCTGACCGCCGGTACGCGCAGCAGCGCGACCTGCACGGCGATGCCGCAGGCGACCAGCACCAGCAGCATGCTGCGCGCACGTGCCGTGCGGCCGGCCACCGCGAGCAGACCGGTAGCCGCCAGCACGTCGGCCAGCCAGTGGCGCCCGCCCAGGTGTACCCACATGGCGGTGGCCAGGCGCCACCACTGGCCGTCCAGCCGCACCGCGTCGCGCAGGTAAAGACCGTGCGCATGCCACCATGGCACGAAGGTGAACCACGCCGACAGCGCCCACACCAGCGCGATCGCGGCCAGCAAGCCGGGCCACGATGCGCCGGCAGGCAAAGGCCGGCCTGCCGCGCTGTCAGTCCTCACCGAACACGGCGCGCCACAGCGCGCGCACCTGCGCGGTCTGCGGCGCCACCGAGGCGGGCGCCACGCGCGCGTGGGCCTGGCCGTCGAGGCGCAACTGGTGCTGGCGCGCGCGGAACAGCCGGTAGGCATCGCCCACCGCCTGCGCCAGCGTGGCATCGATCAGGCCCAGCTCGCCGGCCTCGCGCAGCAGCGCGATATTGCCGGCGTTGCGCGTCAGTTGCGGATGGGCGCGGCTGTGCAACAGCACCAGGTACTGCACCGTGAATTCGATATCGACCATGCCGCCGCGGTCGTGCTTCAGGTCGAACAGGTCGGTCGGGTTGGGATGGCCCTCGGCCACCTTGCGGCGCATCTGCACGATCTCGTCGCGCAGCGCGGCGGCGTCGCGCTGCTGGCACAGCACCTCGTCGCGCAGCGCCTCGAAGCGGTCGCCGATGGTGGCTTCGCCGGCGCAGTAGCGCGCGCGCGTCAGCGCCTGGTGCTCCCACACCCACGCGGTGTTGTCGCCCTCGCGCAGCTGGTAGCGGCGGAACGCCTCGAAGCTGGTCACCAGCAGGCCCGCGGCACCGTTGGGACGCAACCGCGTGTCGACGTCGAACAGCGCCCCGGCCGCGGTATGGCTGGTGAGCCAGGTGATCAGCCGGCGCGCGTAGGCCGCGTAGACATCGGGCGCGCGCTCGTGGTCGTCGTCGTAAAGGAAGATGATGTCGAGGTCCGAGGCGTAGCCCAGTTCCTTGCCGCCCAGCCGGCCGTAGGCGATCACCGCGAAGCGCGGCGTGTCGCGGTGGCGCGTGGCGAGCTGGCGCCATACCGTCTCGAGCGTGGCGTCGAGCATGGCATCGGCCAGGTCCGACAGGCGGTCGGCCACCTGCTCCACCGTCAGCATGCCCTGCAGGTCCTGCAGCAGCACGCGGAAGGTCTCGGCATGATGCTCGCGCCGCAGGATATCCATCTGGTGCTCGACCTGGCCTTCGGCGGCGAGCAGCCGTTCGTGCAGCCGCTTGCGGAACGCGGCCCAGTCCGGCGGGCCGGCGAGCGCGTCGCTGTCGAGCAGTTCGTCGAGCAGCTGCGGATGGCGCGTCAGGTAGGCCGCGGCCCAGCGCGAAGCATGCAGCGTCTGCGCGACGCGGTCCATCGCCTGCGGGTACTCGGACAGCAGGGACAGGTACGAGGCGCGGCGGCTGATCGCTTCCAGGAAGTCGATAAAGCGGGCGATGGTGCTGTCGGCGTCTTCCTGGCGCGCGGCCAGGTCGAGCGCGCGGTTCACCAGCTGGTCGAAGCGCGCGCGGCTGGACTCGGACAGCGCGCGGTAGCGCAACGACGACGCGATCGCGCGCAGCCGGTCGAGCAGCCCCGTGCAGTCGGTAAAGCCGGCGGCCTGCAGGCGCTGGCAGGGCGCGGCGTCATCGCCGCAGGCCGCGTCGTCCTGCTTCTGTTCCGGGTTGTCCTGTGCTTGCGCGGCGTTATCGTCGAACACGATGCCCGGCCACAGCGCTTCGCACGGGGCGGCATCAGGATCCGAGAAGGTGGCCTCGAACTGCTGCGCCACCGGCTCCTGCAGCGCCGCCAGGCGCGCCAGCAGTTGCTGCCAGTCGCCGCAACCCATCATCCGCGCGACCGCCAGCTGTTCGTCGGGCGAAGTCGGCAGGTGGTGGGTCTGGGCGTCGTCGCGGTATTGCAGCCGGTGTTCGAGCTGGCGCAGGAAGCGGTAGGCATCGCCGAGCTGCTGGGCCTGGCCGGCGGGCAACAGCCCGCGCTCGACCGCGACCGCCAGCACTTCCAGCGTCGGCCGCACGCGCAGCGCCGGGTCCTGGCCGCCGCGGATCAACTGGAACACCTGCGCCATGAACTCGATCTCGCGGATGCCGCCGCGGCCCAGCTTGATATTGAACGAGCGCTGGTTGACGCCGTGCCCGGCCAGCCCGCCGCTGCGCTTGGCGGCTTCGCTGCGGATCTGCGCGTGCAGCGAGCGGATCGCCGCGATCACGCCGTAGTCCAGGTAGCGGCGGAACACGAACGGCATGGTCAGCCGAGCCAGCAGGCTGGCGGTGCGCTGCGCGTGCGGCGTGTCCAGCGCCGACACCACGCGGCCCTTGATCCAGGCATAGCGCTCCCACTCGCGCCCCTGCACCACCAGGTATTCCTCCAGCATACCCAGGCTGCACGCCAGCGGCCCGGCGTCGCCGTTGGGCCGCAGCCGCATGTCGACGCGGAACACATAGCCGTCGCCGGTGACTTCGGCGACCAGGTTGATCAGCCGGCGGCCGAGGCGGATGAAATACTCGTGGTTGGACAGGCTGCGCAAACCGCCGTGGGTCTCGCCGTCCTCGTCATAGAGGAAGATCAGGTCGATATCGGACGAGACATTGAGCTCGCGCCCGCCGAGCTTGCCCATGCCGACCACCACCAGCTCCTGCACCTCGCCGCTTTGCGTGCCGACCGGGCGGCCGAAGGTGGCGGCCAGGTCGTCGCCCAGCATCGCCAGGCCGTGCTGGATCGCCAGCTCGGCCAGGTCGGTCATGGCGCCGGTGACTTCGCCCAGCGTGGCCAGGCCGCGCAGGTCGCGCTCGATCACCACGCACATGATCTCGGCGCGCAGGCGGCGCAGCGCGCGCTTGGCGGCTTCCTCGGCATCGGCCGACGGTTCGTGCAGCGCCTGCAGGCGCGCCTGCATCCAGTCGCGCGTCAGCGGCTGCGTAGCGGCGTCGGCAAGAATGACGGGCAGGTCCGGGCGGGCCCCGACAATGCGGCTTGCATAATGGGAATACTCAGCCGAGTACAATATGCGGCCGCCTGCGTGGCCATCCCGGTCGGCCGGCTCCAGCTCCTGCGCCATCGTGGTGGCAAAGGCGCCGGTCCCCATCGTGCCGGGGCCCTGCCCCGCAGAAGCCAGTGTGGCGCCAACGCCATGTTGGGCGGCAGCGTCGCCAGCAGCGGAACTCGTCGGTTCAGAGGCAGTCATTCCAGTATTTGAAATGCGAGAAAAGGTGCGGCCAGGGGTTCGCCCGGCGCCAGCGTCTTTTTGCACGCGCACCGGGCACATTATTAGTTTGCGCCACATGCGCATTCTTGTTTTGCGCCGCGTGCGCGTTGTTGTTTTAGCCGGCCGGGCACCAGATTGGAGAGCGGCTAGTATTGTCGGATAATCTGCGCATGTCCAGCCGCGCCCCACAACCCGCTGACGGTTCTCCCCCCAATGGCGGCACGGGTGGGCACGAGGCCGCGGCCACGCTGCCCCCAACACACCCCAAGCACCCTGTGGCTTCCCCGAGCATCGAATCCCCTGGCGCGCCGCGCAAGGCGTCTGTCCTCGCGCACGCGCGCGAGCTGGCAAACACGTGCGCGCGCGCCGTGATGGCCGCCGTACGCCACCCGTTCTGGCGCTGGCTGGGCCGCGCGCTGGTGCGCCTGGCAATGGTGCTGGCGGTGCTGGCGGTGGTGGTGGGCGTACTGATCCGCTTTGTGCTGTGGCCGCAAGCGTCGACCGCGCGCCAGTGGCTGGAAGAGCGCGCCTCGATGGCGCTGTCGGCGCAGGTCAGCATCGGTGCGCTCGACACCTACTGGGACGGCTGGCACCCCGCCTTCCGCGCCCGCGGCCTGCGCGCCGTGGATGCCGAACGGCGCGTGCTGCTCGCCGCCACCACGCTCGACGGCAAGCTGGCGTGGCGTTCGCTGTTCAGCATGGACCTGCAGTTCGTCACGCTCAGCGCCACCGGCACCGACGTGCTGGTGCGGCGCACACCCGAGGGCCGGCTGCTGGTCGGCGGCATGCTGGTGGACTCGGCCGGCGGCCATCAGGACGACGACCGCTTCCTGGGCTGGCTGATGTCGCAGGGCCGGGTGTCGCTGTCGGGCGGCAAGCTGCGCTGGCTCGACGAAAAGGCAAAGCTGCCGCAGCTCGACGTGGGCGAGATCCGGCTCGACACGCGCCGCGAGGGGGCGCGCCATGCGGTGACGCTGGAAGCGCGCTCGCCGGCGCTGGGGCCGAGCCCGCTGGTGGTCCAGTCCACCTTCCGCAACGACTACCTGCACAGCGCCGGCAACTGGCGCTACTGGACCGGCCAGGCCACCTGGGACCTGGGCCAGGTGCAACTGCCGGTGGTGCAGCGCTACCTGGCGATCTTCGAGCATGTGGCCAGCGGCACCTTCAGCACCGACGGCAGCATCGAGTTCCGCCAGGGCCGCATCGCGCGCAGCCAGACCCGGCTGCGCGCCAGCGGCGTCGAACTGCAGCTCGCCGGCGCCGCCGCCCCGCTGCGGCTGGCCAATGCGCAGGCCTTCCTGCTGCACCGGACCGAGCGCGACGGCAGCAACCTGCTCACCGTCGACACGCTGCTATGGCAACCCCAGCAGCCCCAGCCGGCCGACGGCGAGCGGCTGGCGCCCGCCGACAGCACCTGGCGCGAGGGCATGCGCAAGGTCGCCATCGGCTGGGCCAGCCATAACGACGGCAGCCTGCGCAAGTTCTCGCTGAAGGCGCCCACGCTCGACCTGAACACGGTGCGCGCGCTGGCGACCTCGATGCCGCTGGACACGGCGGTGCTGCGCCACCTGCGCGCGCTGCAGCCGGCCGGCCATATCGACAACCTCAACGTCAGCTGGAGCCGCGAGCGCGCCGGCATGATCGGCCGCCGCGCCGGCAAGCCGCACTACAGCGTGCAAGGCACGCTGCGCGACGTTTCGGTCAACGGCCAGCCGGCGGTGCCGGCGGTAGGCGCCGACGGCCGCGCCCGGCTGGGCACGCCCGGCTTCTCGCACCTGTCCGGAACCTTCGCCTTTGACGACCAGCAGGGCAATGTGCGCTTCGAAGGCAATGGCGCGGCGCTGACGCTGCCCGGCCTGTTCGAAGAGCCGCGCCTGCCCTTCGACCAGATCGGCGGCGACGTGCGCTGGACGCACACCGGCGGCAAACTGGCCGTGACGCTGGATGGCATCCGCTTTGCCAATGCCGACGCGGCGGGCACCGTGCGCGGCACCTGGCGCGAAGGTGGCGACGACACCTCCGGCATCGCCGACCTCACTGGCGAGATGAGCCGCGCCCAGGTGGCGCGCGTGCCGCGCTACCTGCCGCTCTCCATCCCCGCCGGCACCCGACACTATCTGGCCGGCGCGCTGGCTGGCGGCGATGCGGCCAACGTGAGCTTCGTGCTCAAGGGCGACCTGGCGCACTTCCCGTTCCACGCCCCGCACGAGAAGGCGGGCGAGTTCCGCGTCGAAGTGCCGATTGCACACGTGCGCTACCAGATCGCCCCGCACGAGACCGTCACCGGCAGCAATGGCGGCGCGCCGCTGTGGCCGGTTTTCACCGACATCGCCGGGCAGGTGGTGTTCGATCGCGGCGGCATGACTTTCCTGGCGCGCCGCGCGGCGGTGCAGGACATCCCCGGCGTCACGCTGCAGGACGTCAGCGGCCGCATCGACGATCTCAGCGAACATGGCCGGCTGGTGATCGACGGCGGCGCCAGCGGCCCGGTGCAGGGCTTCCTGCGCTACATCGCCACCTCGCCGGTGCGCGAATGGACCGCGCGCGTGGCCGATGCGGCGCGCGCACACGGCAACGGCGAGCTGAAGCTGAAACTCGACATGCCGCTGGAACACGCCAACGCCGCCAGGGTGGACGGCCGCTTCCGCTTCCCCGGCAACGATATCGTGCTCAGCCCGCAACTGCCGCAGTTTGGCAATGCCAACGGCACCATCACCTTCAACGAGCACGGCTTCGGGCTGGACAACCTGCGCGCCCGCTTCCTCGGCGGCGAGGTGCGCCTGGGCGGCGGCACCCAGCCGGACGGCGCCACGCGCGTGAGCGCCACTGGCAGCGCCTCGGCCGCGGGGCTGCGCGAGGCGGCGGCGGGCTCGGCGCTGGCGCCGCTGGCCGCGCGCCTGGAAGGCAGCACCGGCTACAGCGCCGTGATCGGCGCGCGCGAACACCAGTTGCAGGTGCAGCTCAGCTCCGAACTCAACGGCATGGCGATCGGCCTGCCCGCGCCGCTGGCCAAGGCCGCGGCGCACGAGCTGCCGCTGCGGGTCGAACTGCGCCCGGCCAGCGGCGCGAGCCGCGCCGGCACTGACGAACTGGTGGTGCAGCTGGGCAACGCGCTGAACGCGCGCTACCTGCTGCGCCGCGAAGCGGGCAACGGTAGCGGCAGCGATGTGAGCGTGCTCGCCGGCGGCATCGGCGTGCAGCAGGTGGCGCCGCTGCCGGCGGCCGGCGTCAGCATCGCAGGCACCTTCGACCAGCTCGATATCGATGCCTGGCGTGCCGCCTTCGCCGGGACCTCCGCCAGCGGCAGCGCTGCCGAGGCGCCCTCGCCCTTCCTGCCCGGGCGCATTGCGCTGCGCGCGCGCACGCTGCGCGGCATGGGCCGCACGCTCGACGACGTAACGCTGGATGCCACCCGCGAGACCGAAGGCTGGAACGCGAAGGTGGATTCGCGTCAGGTCGCCGGCGCGGTGCAGTGGCGCCCGGCCGGGCCGTCGGCGGCCGGATCGCTGCGGCTGCGCCTGGCGCGCCTGAACGTTCCCGATGCCAGCGACGAACACAATGCGGTGGACGCGCTCGCCAGCAGCATCGACGAACTGCCCGAGATCGACCTGGTGGCCGACCAGTTCATGCTGCGCGGGAAAGACTTCGGCAAGCTCGAGGTCAAGGCGCACACCGGCGTGAGCGGCGCCGACCCGGTCTGGACGCTGGACAAGCTGCAGATCGAGCAGCCCGGTGCCACGCTCACCGGCAGCGGCAGCTGGCGCGTGCCGCGCCGCCTGCGCACAGATGCCAGCGCCGAGCGCCGCACGCTGCTGTCCTTTGCCATCGATATCCGCGACGCCGGCGCCACGCTGGACCGCCTGGGCCTGGCGCACACGCTGCAGGACGGCAGGGGCAAGCTGGAAGGCCGCGTGGCCTGGCGCGGCTCGCCGCTGTCAATCGATTACCCGACGCTGTCCGGCAAGCTGTCGCTGGAACTGGAAAACGGCCAGATCCTGAGCGTCGAGCCGGGCGCGGCGCGGCTGCTGGGCGTGCTCAGCCTGCAAGGGCTGCTGCGCTTTGCCACGCTGGACTTCCGCACCCTGTCCGGCCGCGGACTGCTGTTCGACCGCATCACCGGCGGCGGCACCATCGAGAACGGCGTCGGCACGATCCAGGAGTTCCAGCTCAGGAGCCCGCAGGTCATGGCCAGCATGGCCGGCACCGCCAACCTGCTGCGCGAGACCCAGGACCTGCGCGTGGACGTGGTGCCGCGCATCAACGCCACCTCCACCTCGGTGGCGGCCGCCTTTATCAACCCCGCGCTGGGCATCGGCACGCTGGCCGCGCAACTGCTGTTCGCCGACGAATTCTCCAAGATGTTCACCCAGCACTACCGCATCACCGGCAGCTGGGCCGACCCGCAGATCGGCAAAGTGGAGGAGAATAAGACGCAAGGCACGACCTTCCAGAACCGCGCGGACCCTGGCATGCCGCGCTGAACCGGGCCCTTGCGCCGCGCCCCCGCCGTCCACAGAGGAAACCAACGCCTATGACAGCCCCCGCCCCGTTCCGCGTTGCCGCGGTCCAGACCGTCACCGGCACTTCGCTCGACACCAACCTGGCACGCGCCGACGCGCTGATCGCCGAGGCCGCCACGGGCGGCGCCGAGCTGGTGCTGCTGCCCGAGTACTTCTGCATGATGGGCCGCTCCGAAGCGGACAAGGTCGCCGTGCGCGAGCGCGACGGCGACGGGCCGGTGCAGCAGTTCCTGGCCGACGCGGCGCGCCGCCATGGCATCTGGCTGGTGGGCGGGACACTGCCGATGTGGTGCGACGATCCGGAGCGCGTGTACAACACCTCGCTCGCCTTCGACCC
This sequence comes from Ralstonia pickettii, assembly GCA_050987995.1. GTDB lineage: Bacteria > Pseudomonadota > Gammaproteobacteria > Burkholderiales > Burkholderiaceae > Cupriavidus > Cupriavidus pickettii_B. Next base: position 1,107,109 of record CP158803.1, on the reverse strand, counting down.
GCGCGGCGAGCGCGTGGCGCGCTACGACAAGATCCACCTGTTCGGCTTCACCCGCGGCACCGAGAACTATGACGAGTCGCGCACCATCCTGGCCGGCCGCACCCCAGTCAGCTTCGATGCGCCGTGCGGCCGGGTGGCGATGTCAGTGTGCTACGACCTGCGCTTTCCGGAGCTGTACCGCGGACTGGCCGCCGGTGAAGGCACCAGCTTGATTCTGATGCCGGCCGCCTTCACCTACACCACGGGGCAGGCGCACTGGGAGATCCTGCTGCGCGCCCGCGCCATCGAGAACCAGTGCTATGTGCTGGCCGCCGCACAGGGTGGCAAGCACGAAAACGGCCGGCGTACCTGGGGCCATTCCATGCTGGTCGATCCCTGGGGTGAAGTGCTGGCCATGCTGCCCGAGGGCGAAGGCGTGGTCGGCGGTGTCATCGATCCGGCACGCCTGGCCGAGGTGCGGCAGAACCTGCCGGCGCTGCGACACAGGGTGCTGTAGCATGTACGCAACCGCGGGGCCTGTTGGCGCCCGCCTATGAATTTTCCCGCGCCGGCAAGACAGAGAGCGAGCCGGCACGACCCAAAGAAGAAAGGACATTTCATGAACGCCGGCGATCTCGGAATCCGCAACCTGGCCACCGCGCAGCAACTGCTGCTGGCGCCGTACGGCCTGGATGAAGCCAAGCTCCAGCGTGTGCTGGCCGATATCTTCACGCACAAGGTCGACTATGCGGACCTGTACTTCCAGTACACCCGCAACGAGGCCTGGAGCCTGGAAGAAGGCATCGTCAAGTCGGGCAGTTTCAGCATCGACCAGGGCGTGGGCGTGCGCGCCGTCTCGGGCGACAGGACCGCCTTCGCCTATTCGGATGACATCAGCCTGGCGGCGCTGTCGCAGGCCGCGGCGGCCACGCGCACCATCGGCCGTGCCGGCAGCGGCCGCATCAAGGTGGCCGGCGAGCTGGCTACCCACGCCGGGCGCAACCTGTATGCGCCCAACGACCCGCTCGATTCGATGAGCGCCGCCGAGAAGGTGGCACTGCTCGAGCGCATCGAACGCATGGCACGCGCCAAGGACCCGCGCGTGGTGCAGGTGATGGCGGGCCTGGCCGGCGAGTACGACGTGGTGCTGGTGGCGCGCAGCGACGGCGTGATCGCCGCCGACGTGCGTCCGCTGGTGCGCGTGTCGGTGACGGTGATCGCCGAGCAGGGCGGGCGCCGCGAGATCGGTTCGTCCGGTGGCGGCGGCCGTTATGCCTACGGCTACTTCACCGACGACCTGCTGCAGAAGTACGTGGACGAGGCCGTGTCGTCGGCATTGGTCAACCTCGATGCGCGCCCTGCCCCGGCCGGCGCGATGACCGTGGTGCTCGGCCCGGGCTGGCCCGGCGTGCTGCTGCACGAAGCGGTCGGCCACGGCCTGGAGGGTGACTTCAACCGCAAGGGCTCGTCGGCGTTTGCCGGCCGCATGGGCGAACGCGTCGCGGCCAAGGGCGTGACCGTGGTCGACGACGGCACGCTGGCCAACCGCCGCGGCTCGCTCAACCTGGACGACGAAGGCAACCCGACTCAGTGCACCACGCTGATCGAGGACGGCATCCTGCGCGGCTATATCCAGGACACGCTCAACGCGCGCCTGATGAAGATGCCGGTCACCGGCAACGCGCGCCGCGAAAGCTATGCCGCGCTGCCGATGCCGCGCATGACCAACACCTACATGCTCAACGGCGACAAGGATCCGCAGGAGATCATCGCCAGCGTCAAGAAGGGCCTGTACGCGGTCAACTTCGGCGGCGGCCAGGTCGACATCACCAATGGCAAGTTCGTGTTCTCGGCAAGCGAGGCCTACCTGATCGAGGACGGCAAGATCACTACGCCGGTCAAGGGCGCGACGCTGATCGGCAATGGCCCGGAATCGCTGAAGGACGTCACCATGATCGGCAACGACATGCGCCTGGATTCGGGCGTTGGCGTGTGCGGCAAGGAAGGCCAGAGCGTGCCGGTGGGCGTGGGCCAGCCGACGTTGCGCATCGAGAATATGACGGTGGGCGGTACGGCCTGAACAAGGTGTTCTCCCTCCACTAACCCATTGATTTTATTAGGGCTGATTTTGGAGCCTTGCTACAGCGGTTGTGGAGCGAAGGCCTCCTGGTTCCTGGGGCAAGCCGGCACGGCGAGCGTGCATAGGACTCTCCCGCAAGCGGGAGAGGGAGAAATCAAAGCGCATGCCATTGTGGCGACAGTGCCCCCGCCGACACTTGCCAACATTTTCAAAAGGCGCTATAAAGATGCTTCGCCGTGCAATAAGCAACCGATGCACCGCGAAAATTCGTCGACTGGCGCGCAATTTCCTGCCTTTCTGCTACGCAGTGCAGCATAAATTCAGCGCCTTCAAACCAAATCGATTCAAGCTGACCCAAGCCAACGCCTTTTCCCGCCATGTCCGCTAAGTTTTACTTTTACTTCTTTAGCGATCTCACACCGCTGGCGGATAGGGAGGGACGGCTGTAAGCAGCGCCCCGAATACAAAAGAAACCGCCAGCGACCCTGGCGGTTTTTTTATATCTGTTTGCCGAAGTACCCCAAGAACCCGATTCCCCACTCCCACGACCTCACAGAAATCCCGGAGCCATCATGCTGAAGAACACCGACGACCTGCGCATTCGCGAACTCAAGGAACTGCTGCCGCCCGCGCACCTGATCCGCGAGTTTGCCTGCTCCGAAAAGGCCTCGGACGTGATCTACGGCGCGCGCCAGGCCATGCACCGCATCCTGCACGGCATGGATGACCGGCTCATCGTCATCATCGGACCATGCTCGATCCACGATACCCACGCGGCGCTGGACTACGCCAAGCTGCTCAAGGCCCAGCGTGAGCGCTTCGCCGGCGAGCTGGAAGTGGTGATGCGCGTGTACTTCGAGAAGCCGCGTACCACGGTGGGCTGGAAGGGCCTGATCAACGACCCGCACATGGACGGCAGCTTCAAGATCAACGACGGCCTGCGCACCGCGCGCGAGCTGCTGCTGAACATCAGCGAGATGGGCGTGCCGACTGGCACCGAATACCTGGACATGATCAGCCCGCAGTACATCGCCGACCTGGTCAGCTGGGGCGCGATCGGCGCGCGCACCACCGAGTCGCAGGTACACCGCGAGCTCGCGTCGGGACTGTCGTGCCCGGTGGGGTTCAAGAACGGCACGGACGGCAACGTCAAGATCGCCGTGGACGCGATCAAGGCCGCGTCGCAGCCGCACCATTTCCTGTCGGTGACCAAGGGCGGCCACTCGGCGATCGTATCGACCTCCGGTAACGAGGACTGCCACGTGATCCTGCGCGGCGGCAAGGCGCCTAACTACGATGCCGCCAGCGTGCAGGAAGCGTGCGACGCCATCGCCAAGGCCGGCCTGGCCTCGCGCCTGATGATCGATGCTTCGCATGCCAACAGCAGCAAGAAGCATGAGAACCAGATCCCGGTGTGCGAAGACATCGGCCGCCAGATCGCCGCCGGCGACGAGCGCATCATCGGCGTGATGGTCGAATCGCACCTGGTGGCGGGCCGCCAGGACCACGTGCAGGGTACGCCAGTGGAGAACCTGACCTACGGCCAGTCCGTGACCGATGCCTGCATCGGCTGGGACGACTCGATCAAGGTGCTCGAGGGCCTGGCCGAGTCCGTGCGCCAGCGCCGGCTGGTGTCGGGCAGCGGCAACTGATGCCGAGGCTGCGGGCGCTCATGCCCGCACGCATGGCGGCCGGCTACATCCGGCTGTCATGCATGGCGCCGCCACTGAGGTCGGCCAGGTCCGGCGTGACCTCGGCGTAGCGCAGCAGTTTCCCGCCATGGCGGGCGATAAAGGCGGCGGCATCGCTTTCGGCCCTGAAGCTCGCCAGCGTCGGCCCCATCGAGCCGTGGCGCCGGCTGCCGGCAACATAGAGGCCGGTGGTGGCATCGAACCAGTGGCCGCGCGGACGCTCCCAGTCGGCGCGGGCCATATCCTGCACGAACACCGCGCGCACCGGCCTGAGCTGCTCCGGCCGCAGCAGCGCGTGGAACATCTCCACCGTATCGCAGAACCAGTGCGGGTGCGCCTCGCCCGGGTAGAAGACCTGCGCCTTCGGCCCGGGATAATCGGCCAGCAGCATGCCGTCCAGCGCGCAGGCGGTGGCGGACTCGATCTCTTCCGGTTGCGCGGCGGCATCCGGCTTGCGGCCGCAGGCGGCGACCAGGACGGCGCTGCCGGCCATGGCCAGCAGCAGGTTGCGGCGACGCAATGACAAAGGGGAACACATCAGCGGAATCTCCTGGCAGCAAGGACCAGCGGCACGGCGATCCACGCCAGCAGCGCCGCCCCGGTCGGCCAGGGGCTGGCCAGCGCGGGCGGCACGATGCTGGCAACGCCACCGGCGCTGCGCAACTGGTCCAGTGAAAAGGCATTGACGATACGGAACAGGTCGGCGGGGTTCAGCAACAGCAGCCAGGCGATCCAGTCGGTGGCTGCTGCGCCGGTGCCACTGCCCTCCCCGCCTGCGACCAGCAGCCCGAGCAGCAACAAGTCGAACACCAAAACGAAGAAGAACCACAGGCCGATCGCCAGCCCCGACGCCTGCGCGCGGTCGCGGCTCAGCACTGACAGCCATAGCGCCAGGCTCAGGAACGCGAGCCCGAGCAGCGCCGCGCTGGCGACGAAGCCGAGGTAGTGGTACAGCCCCGGCCAGCCGAACTGGCGCGCCAGCAGCACCGCCAGCAGCGCAAAGCCGCCGGCGGTGGCCAGCACCAGCGCCGCGGCCAGCCCGAGGTACTTGCCCAGCAGCAGTTCGCCGCGCGTCAGCGGCAAGGACAGCAGCAGGTCCAGCGAGCCGCGCTCGCGCTCGCCCACCACGGCGTCGAAACCCAGCAGCAGCGCGATCATCGGCACCAGGTAGATCACCAGGCTGGCCAGGCTGGTGATGACGAACTCCAGCGAACGCGGCCCCAGCACACCCTGCTCGGCGCCGCCGAAGTAGCCGATCGCCACCGACAACGCGGTGAAGACCGCGGCCACGGCCAGCACCCAGCGGTTGCGCATCCGGTCCCGGAATTCCTTGGCCGCGAGCACGGCCACCTGCCTTGCATCGATCCATGCGCACATGCTTATCCCCTCATGCCCAGGAACAGGTCTTCGAGCGACGGCTCGCGGATCTGCAGGTCCAGCAGCCGCCCTGCGAGTGGCTGCAGCGCGGCCAGCACCGGCATCTTGGCGACGGCCGGGCAGCGCACGGTCAGCTCGCCGGGCGTGGCGCCTTCAACAATCTCCAGCGCGTGCTGCGCCGGCGGGCCCAGCATGCGCAGTGCCCGCAGTGCCTCGCCGCGCGCGCCCGGCTCGACCCGCAGTGCCAGCGTGAGCGGCATTCCGGCCCGGGCACGCAGCGCCTCCAGGCTGCCGGTGGCCTGCAGCCGGCCCGCGGACAGGATCGCAAAGCGGTCGATGCGCTGCTGCAGCTCGGCCAGGATGTGCGACGTGATGACGATGGTCACCCCGGTCTCGCGCAGCGCGTTGAGCATGGCGTAGAAGTCGCGGATCGCGGCCGGGTCCAGGCCGTTGGTCGGCTCGTCGAGAAACAGCACGCGCGGCGCGCCCAGCAGCGCCTGCGCAAACCCGAGCCGTTGCCGCATGCCTTTCGAGTACTCGCGCACGGGGCGCGCGGCGGCGCCGGACAGGCCCACCTGCGCCAGCATGGGCACGCATGCGTCGGCGGGCACGCCTTTCAGCCGCGCGAAGAAGCGCAGCGTCTCCAGCCCGCTCAGGTTGTCGTACAGCACCAGGTGCTCGGGCAGGTAGCCGATGCCGCGCCGCGCGGCCCGGAACGCGTGGCTGCCTACAGCGGCACCGGCGACCACCAGCGTGCCTTGCGTGGGCGACAACAGACCCAGCATCATGCGGAACAGCGTGCTCTTGCCGGCGCCGTTATGGCCGATCAGCCCGAGTAGCTCGCCCTGCCCGACGGTCAGGCTGACATCGTCGACGGCACGCAGCGCGCCAAAGTGCTTGCTGACGCCGGACAGCACGATGACGCCCATGGCCGGATCAGTTGCCTGCGTCGGTCTGCTCATGCCAGTTCCTCCAGTTGGCGCGGGCCGGACGCATCCGCGGATAGGCATCGACCACGCCCGGCACCCGGATCACCGGGAACTGGCGCCCGGCCAGCCGCAGTGCCTGCAGCGCGGGGCTGCCCAACAGCAGCGTCACGCCCGGATAGCGCCAGCTGAGCCGGTCGACCAGGTCGTTGGCCTGGTATGGCACGTCGCCCACGCTGTCGCCGTCTCGGTCCCAGCCCAGGTAGTTGCTCCAGTAGTTGCCCTGCAGGCGCTCGGACGGATTGCGCCCGCCCCAGGGCTCGTCGCGGGCGCCGACATAGCGCACCGGCTCGCGGTTGCCGATGAAGTCGTTGCCCTGCACCACGTTGCGGGTCGAGCCCGCCGACAGGTGCACGCCGATGGCATTGCCCAGCACCAGGTTGCCGCGCAGCTGCGCATACTCGACGTCGTAGATAAAGAAGCCGCGCCGGTTGTATGCGACCACGTTGCCCTCGATCACCGAGTCCTGCAGCGTGCGCAGCATGATGCCGTGGTCGGCGTTGCCCCAGGTGCTGTTGTTGCGCACGACCTGGTCGCGCACTTCCATCAGCGCCAGCCCGCCGCGGTTGCGGTAGCTGTCGTTGTCTTCCCACAGGTTGTGGTACGAGTTCATGTAATGGGTGCCGTAGCGGCTGTGGTGCAGCCGGTTGCCGCGGAACACCGCCTGGTGCGATACGTCCACATAGAGCGCATCGCGCACGAAGCTGATGTTGTTGTCGAGGATGCGCGCGCCGCGCGTGTTGTAGAGCTGCACGCCGTTGCCGCGCTGCGCCGAGTTGTAGTCGCGCTTGCCGGTGATGGTGTTGGCCTCGACGCGCACGTTGTCGGCATTTTCGATCCACAGGCCGAACAGGTTGTAGGTCAGGTCGCAATGGCGCACAACCGCGCGGTGCGCGCCGGGCTGGATGTAGATGCCGGCGTTCTGGTCCTTCAGGCTGTCGCCGGAATCACGCACGATCAGTCCTTCCACCACCACGTCGGGGGCGGTGATGCGCAGCGTGTCGCCGCGCAGCGCGCCGCTGAGCGTGGGCCGGCCGATGCCGCGCAGCAACAGCGGCTTGCCGACGACAAAGTTGCCGGTGTAGGTGCCACGTTCGATGTCGATGGTGTCGCCCGCATGGGCGCCGTCGATCGCGGCCTGCAAGGGCTCGCCCGGGTGCACGCGCCAGGTGGCGGCATGCGCGTTCGCTGCGGCCAGTGCGCAAACCAGCGCGCACACCATCGCCAGGGCAAGGAACGGCTTCATGCGGACAGGATTCCCATGCCTTTCAGCGTCAGGAACAACACGGCGCCCACCAGCAGGTTCTTGAAGCCGACGTAGCACAGCATGTCCATCACGGTGGCGCGCCGGTAGCGGCCGCGCCACCAAGGGCCGTCCTTGACATAGCGCCGTCCCGCCAGCCGGATCAGCACCTCGTACACGCTCCAGCCCAGCCACCAGCCGATCAGTGCGCCGGCGCGCAACTGCCCGGTGGCGGCCAGCGCCCAGGCCACGGTGGCCGCCAGCGCGATCGCTAGCCCCGCCACCTGCAGCGCACGCGCCGAGCGCCAGCCCTCACCGCTCCATGGCCAGATGTGATCCCACACCTCGGTTATCCAACGCGCGGCGCCGGCCTTTGCCGCATACGGTGGCGCCACCGGATCGGTCGGCAGGCGCGGATCGGGGCCCGACAGCTTCGGCGCGTCGGCTGGCACCGGCACCAGCGGAAAGAAATAGCCGTCGCGGCCCACCGGCGTCAGCGCCAGCCCGTCGCGCGCGCGCCGCTTGCGCTCGCGCGCCAGCGGCGGGCAGCCGCGCGTGTCGGTATAGAGCACCATGCAGTCCAGGCAATGCAGGCATTCGCGCTGGTCGATGCGGCCATTGGCATCGATCGCCTGCGATCCGCAGCCCACCGCGCACGCCTTGCAGTGGTTGCAGTCCACCTTGCGCCGCAGGCCGAACCAGCGGAACGTGCTCGGCATCGCCAGCGCGGCGCCGAGCGGGCACAGGTACTTGCAGTACGGCCGTTCGATGAACAGCGACAGCCCCAGCAGCGTGCAGGCGAACAGTCCATACGGCCAGGCCCGGTTGCCGATGCCGACCAGGAAGGTGGTCTTGAACGGCTCGACCTCCGCCAGCATCTCGGCCAGCCCCATCGAGAACACCGACACCGCCAGCAGCCCGAAGAACACGCCGTACTTGACCCACTTGAGCCGGTCATGCCACCGGCGCGGCAGTTGCCGCTGCCAGCGTTTGAGGCCGAGGAAGCGGCCCAGCTTGAAGATCGCCTCGGACAGCGAGCCGAACGGGCACAGCCAGCCGCAGAACAGCCCGCGCCCGAACAGCAGCACCGTGACGATGATGAAGATCCAGAAGCAGAAGATAAAGGGGTCGCTCAGGAACAGCGCCCAGTCCCAGCGCAACAGCAGCGCATGGAACCACGTCAGCACCTGCGTGACCGATGGCTGCGCCATCGCGGCAAAGCCGACGAACACGATGCTGAGTGCCCAGGCCGTGTACTTGAACGCATTCACCGGCCACTTGTTCTTGTGCGTCGCACGCCGTGTCAGTCGGTCGCGCAGCGCGTAGACCAGCGTGACGGCGCACAGCAGCGCCACGAACAGCGCGATGGCGCCCGCCTGCTTGCGCCAGACCTTGCGCCACGGTGCCTCGGGCTCGTCGATATGCGGCCGGCCACCCTGCAGCATCGTCTCGGGCAGCCAGTACGGCGCGTCGAAGCTGGCAAAGCTGCGCGTGCCGGTGGCGCGGTCCACGCGATTGCCGAGGAACGACAACTTCCACGGATACGCCGCGGAAAAGCCCGGCGAGCGGATCACGAAGATTGCCGACTCGGTAGGCGTCGGCGCGCCCTCCGCTGCCACGCCATAGAGGTTCAGGTAGTCGAGGTCGCGGAAGGTGAACGCGTCCGCGCCCTGGCGCACCTGCACGCGGTCATAGATGCCGCCACGCACGAAGCCCGAGCCCTTGAACGATTCCGCGCCCGCGGTGCGGATCACGAAGATGGCATGCTCGGCCGACCGCAACTGCGCCCGCAGCCCCTGCCAGCCGGCATCGCCCAGCACGCTGCGCCCGATATCGGGATGGTTGAGGTCGCCGAACCACAACTCGATAAACGGCCCATCACCACCCTGCAGGCCAACCTGCGCCGGCTGCACCAGCAGGCGCTGCACCGCGCCGCTCGCCACCAGTTGCTGCCAGCTGTAGCGCTTGCCGCTTTCGGCAAAGCTTGCCGGCGCGCGCTGCGTCGGAGCCAGGATGCCAACCTGCCGCGCGACCGCCGCGCCCGACGTGGTCAGCACCTGGTTCTGCGCGATCACGGTCACGGTGGCGCCGGAAATGGCATCGACGCCGACCACGCCTTCATCGGCGCGCGACTGTCCCACTTCAATCTCGTCGGCGACGGACTTGCCGACGTACTGCCGGTTGAAATCCAGCAGCGCCGATTCCGGGATGCCCAGCAGCAGGATCGGCTCCGAATGCTTCAGCACCTTCACGCCGGCATAGCGGCCCTGCGTATCCATGCCGATCAGCGTCACCACGGGCTTGCCGGAGTACGCCGGCGTATCGGTGATATCGGTGGACAGCATCACGTAGCCGAGCAACGCCGGCTTGCCGTCGGTGCCAGTGCCATAGCCCTCCGCATAGGGCGGCTGGCCCTTGCGCGGCGAGAAGCGGGTGGCGCCGGGCAGCACCTCGGCGCACGGCACCAGCGCGCACAGGTCAGCGGCCGTGGCCAGCTCGGGCGGCAGCGCGGCCTCGTAGGCGCCGGCGTGCGTCGTCGTGGCGGACAGCCCCCATAGCAGGCATGCGGCCAGCAGGACCGCGAACAGGCGGATAGCGTGAATCATGGAAATGGCAGGCTGGCGAGGGGGGTTGCGCCGCCCTTTTCGTGCGGGAGGGGCGGCGCGCGCAGTGGTTGGGCAAGCCGGCTCAGGCCTCGACGATCATGCGGCTGCGCATCTCAAGGTGCAGCGCGTGGCAGAAGTGGGTGCAGTAGCACCAGAACACGCCCGGCTTGTCGGCGACAAAGGTCACCGACGCCGTCTCCTGCGGATTGACGATGAAGTTGATGTTGTACTTCGGGATCGCGAAGCCGTGCGTCAGGTCCTCGATCTTGTCCAGGTTGGTCAGGATCAGTGTGACCTCGTCGCCCTTCTTCAGCTTGATCTCGCGCAGGCTGAACACCGGCGCCTGCGACGTGATCTTCACCGTCACCTTCCTGCCGTCGCGGAACACGCCGGATTGCTGCGCATCCTTGATCGCCAGCGGGAAGTCGTCGAGCGCGTAGACCTGCTTCGGCCGCAGCAGCTCGCGACGGAAGATGACGAAGTCATGCGGTTCGCTGTGCACCGGGTGGTCCGCCAGCAGCACCATCTTGTCGCCCGAGATATCGATCAGTTGTTCGTTCTCCGCGTGCAGCGGTCCCACCGGCAGGAAGCGGTCCTTGGAGAACTTGCAGCCCACCGCCAGGAACTTGCCGTCCGCGGCCACCGTCTCCGACTGCGAGGCATTGAGGTGGCCGGGCTGGTATTGCACGTCGAGCCGGTCCACCACGTACTTCGCGTTCCTGTCGCCCTTGTGGAAACGGATCGCCGCTTCGATGTTCCACTTGACGATCTGGCTGTCGAGGAACAGCGTGGTGTAGGCATTGCCGCGGCCGTCGAACGCGGTATGCAGCGGCCCCAGGCCCAGCTCGACCTCGGCGACGATGGCGTCGTCCAGCTTCGCCAGCTTGCCGTCAAACCACTCCAGCACTTTGGCCAGCTCGATCACAGTGCCAGTGGGCGACAGCTTGCCCGCGCAGATGAAGTACTTCTGGTCGGGGCTGGCATTGACGCCGTGCGGGTTCTTGGGCACCGACACATAGGCGGTCAGCGCGGTCTTCGGGTCCTGGTTGGCGGCATGTGTGCCGTCGACCACCGGGACCTTCGAAGCACCGATGGTCTTGAACTTGCCCTCTTTGATCGCCGCCTCGATGCGCGCGATGTTGAAGAACAGGCAGGCATCGCGCTCGGCCGACATCATGTCCTCGAAGCGCGCGCCCATCTCCACGTTGTACTGGTTGGTCGCAGCCAGCTTGCCGTCGTACGAGGTCGCCACCAGGTCGCAGTTGCCGTCGATCAGCACCTGCCAGCGCACCGCCATCGATTCGGCGTCGACGCAGGTGAAGAGCGAGCGGTACTTGCCGGCGTCCTCGGTCGGCGTATTGGGCAGCGGCACGCCGAACTCGGCGCCGCAGAATACGCGCGTGGTGTAGTTGATCTTGGCGTCAACGGGGTCGCGCTTGTCCGGGAAGATGCCGTGGAAGCCCTGCACGTTGGGCAGCTCGGTGATCTTGTCGCAGATGAAGTAATCGAGCCGGATGCGCGCCAGGCGGGCGTTGATCTTGTCGTTGATCCACGCATAGCGGCCGTCGTAGTTGCCGTCCTTGTACGAGGCGTGCACGTGGTGCGTGTCGCCAACGGTGTATTGAAGGCTGCCGTCGGCGCGGGTGCCCATCACCTGCTTCGATTCATTGGTAATGCCCCACCCCGTCAGCGCATCCGGCACGAAGCATGGGATGCGGTGCAGCTCGCGCCCGGACGGCAGCCCCAGCACGCGCACGTCGCCGGCATGGCCGCCACTCCAGAGACCGTAGTAGGTATCCAGTTCGCCGGGCTTCAGGTGCACTGAGGCGCCGGCGGGGCCGGCATGCGTGCCGCCATGCGCGGCAGCGCCGCTTGCCGGGGTGGCCGCGGCCGGCGCGCCGCCCTTGTCGGTGCAGGCTGCCACGCCGGCAAGGCCGGCGAGCGCCGCGGTATTGATAAAGCGCCGCCGTCCCGGCGCAGCCGGTGCATCGGTATGTGGCAGTTGATGATCCTGGGAATGCCTGGTCATCTTCGATCCTCGAACCGTCATTGCAAAGGGCGGAGTCCGCTCCGCCGGCTTGCTTCGTTGTGTGTCTTGCGGTGGCTTGATGCTGCCGGCTACAGATACTCGAAGCAGTTGGCGCGAACGAGGTTGATGATCGTCAGTGTTCTCTTAAATATTCATTATTGATGCATGTTTTTTGGGGGCACTGCGCAGAGAATGGCGACACAGCAACGTCACCGGCCGATGCGGCTAGCGCCGCGAACCTCGTCATGCGTTTCAAGACCCTACTGAAAACACTGTCTTCCACCGCGGGCATCGACACCACGCGCCGCGCCATGATCCGCGGCGCCGCCGGCGTGCCGCTGCTCGTCACCGGCATGTTCGTGCGACCCGCGCTGGCCGATGCCACGGTCACGCGCGCATCGCGCCGCCTGCTGGGCACGCGCGTGGACATCGTCGTGCAGAGCACCAGCCAGACCGCGGCGCAGGCAGGCATTGCCGCGGCTTTCGGCGAGATGGTGCGGCTGGAGCAGTTGATGAGCCGCTACAGTACTGACAGCGAAGTCAGCGCGCTGCAGCGTGCGGCAGGCCGGCATCCGGTGCGCGTGGCACCCGAAGTGATGGCGGTGCTGCATGCCGCTGCAGCGATGTCGGCGCGCAGCGGCGGCGCCTTCGATATCACGGTCGGCGCCTTCGCCGGCTGGCGCTTTGGCGACGATGGCAATCGCATACCCGATGCCGCCGAGCTCGCGCGCGAACGCCCGCTGGTGGACTACCGGCAGGTCATGCTCGACGCCCGGCGCGGCGAGGCTGTGCTGGCGCGACCGGGCATGCGCCTGGACCTGGGCGGCATCGCCAAGCTGCCGATCCTGGAAGCGGGGATGTTGGCCCTGCGCCGCCACGGGCTGCATAACGCGATGGTCAATGGCGGTGGCGATGTGCTGGCCAGCGGTCAACTGCAGGGGCGCGACTGGCGCGTCGGCGTACGCGATCCGCTGGCGCCGGCGCGGCTGCTGGGCGTGCTGCAAGTGTCCAACGCCGTGGTGGCGTCATCGGGCGACTACGAGCGCTGCTTTATCGCCGCCGGCAGGCGCTACCACCATGTGCTGGATCCCGCCACCGGCCTGCCCTCGGCGGGGCCGCACGGCGTAACGCTGGTAGCGCCGACGGCCGCGGCAGTGAACGGGCTGGGCGCCGCGCTGATGGTGGCCGGCCAAGCTGCGGCGGGCCGGCTGCTGGCAGGGCTGGCTGGTGTCGATGCGCTTATCGCTGGCGACGGCCGGCCATGGATGTCGCCAGGCATGGCGCGGCGGCTGCAAGCCTGAACGGTGCGCCGCGCCCGCCACTTCGGTGCACACCAAAGATAAAAGCCGCTTCCGAGGAAGCGGCTTTTTCGGCCATCGGCACGGCAGAAGCCGCACGTCGGCTTACTTCTTCAGCACCAGGTCGCCAGGCAGCGACTCGATGTAGGCGGCCATGTCCTTCAGCTCCTTGCGGGTGAACGGACGCGGCTTGCCATCCTTGCCGGTGACGGCCGGGTTGGCGTTGACCTGGCCGGCCATGATCGCGTTGGAACGGCCCACCAGCGGATTGCCCGACACCTGGTAGGACAGCAGCGCGTGGTACAGGTAATCGGCATGCTGGCCGGCGAGCTTGGGGTAGTCGGGCGAGATCGGCTTGTTCATGCCGGCACCGTGGCAGGCCACGCAGGCACCCTTTTCCACCAGCGCCTTGCCGTTGGCAAGGTCGGCGGCCGAGGCCGGCATGGCGGCAGCACCCAGCACGAGTGCGCCGAGCGCGAACGAAAGCGTCTTGAGCGTCTTCATGGGGTCTCTTACTTGAGGGAGTTGTTCTGCGTGCCGGCCTTCTGCTGCGAGTAATAGGCAGCGACGTTGGCGATGTCCTGCTCGGTCAGCGTGGCGGCAATACTGCGCATGGTCGGGTGCTTGCGCTCGCCCTTCTGGTAGGCCTTGAGCGCGTTCTCGATGTACTTGGCGCTCTGCCCGCCCAGCAGCGGCACTTCATAGATCTCGGGGAACGACGCACGGTAGCCCGGAATGCCGTGGCATCCGATGCACATTGCAACCTTGTCCTTGGCAGCGTCTCCATTGCCCTTGACTTCCTGTGCCTGCGCTGCCGTTGCAGCCGCGCCCAGCACCACCATCGTGAGGAGCTTTTTCATTGTCTTAGCGGATTGGAAGTTAAACCGTGCGTGACCTGCCCTGCCGGGCGGAGACGGTTTCAGAATGCTTCTGCGGGAAGCCTGGCAGCCGGTTGGGTTGCGCAGGTGCAACCCGCCAGACATGTCGCATCCGGTCTCTTTTGCCGTGATGTGGAACACCATTCTGGAACCACCTCTCGCAATCGCCGCGACCCGGAAGGGCCGCTGGGACTTCTGAACGCGGACTGCCGGATACTGGAGAACTGGACGTGGGGGCGCGTCAAACCGCCGCATTGTACAGCAGCCGGCACCTGGCAGTCCAGCGACCGGCCCCGGCCGCGGCCGGGCCGAAAGCCCATCCAACACGAACCGCCAAGGTCTTTTATACTGGCCCATTCCGGGAATCTGCACGACCGTTCGCAACCGCTCCCGATGCGGCGACGCGGCGTCCTGCGCCGGACCCGATTTCCCATAATATGAAAGCGCGCGTGACAGCGCGAAGAGACTGCGCCACACGCCAACCCGGCCCGATCCACGGCCGTCACCTCAGGTTGCCTCATGTCAAACATCGCCAACGCTTCCGCCCAAGCACCCTCCGCCCAGCAGGTCCGCTTCGAGGGCACTGACCAGTACGTCGCCACCGACGACCTCAAACTGGCCGTCAACGCCGCGCGCACGCTGCAGCGCCCGCTGCTGATCAAGGGCGAGCCCGGCACCGGCAAGACCATGCTGGCCGAGGAAGTGGCCGCCGCGCTGGGCATGCCGCTGATGCAGTGGCATATCAAGTCGACCACCAAGGCGCAGCAGGGCCTGTACGAGTACGACGCGGTGTCGCGCCTGCGCGACTCGCAGCTGGGCGACGACCGCGTGCACGACATCCGCAACTACATCGTCAAGGGCGTGCTGTGGCAGGCGTTCGAGGCCGACGAGCAGACCGTGCTGCTGATCGACGAGATCGACAAGGCCGACATCGAATTCCCCAACGACTTGCTGCGCGAACTCGACCGCATGGAGTTCTACGTCTACGAGACGCGCGAACTGGTCAAGGCCAGGCACCGGCCGCTGGTGATCATCACCTCGAACAACGAGAAGGAGCTGCCCGATGCCTTCCTGCGCCGCTGCTTCTTCCACTACATCAAATTCCCCGACGCCGACACCATGCAGCAGATCGTCGACGTGCACTACCCCGGCATCAAGCGCGAGCTGGTGGCGGCCGCGCTGGAATCGTTCTACGAGATGCGCAACCTGCCGGGCCTGAAGAAGAAGCCCTCGACCTCCGAGCTGATCGACTGGCTCAAGCTGCTGATGGCCGAGGACATCCCGCCCGAGGCGCTGAAGAGCCCGGACAAGAAGGCCGCGATCCCGCCGCTGCACGGCGCGCTGCTGAAGAACGAACAGGACGTGCACCTGTTCGAGCGCCTGGTGTTCATGAACCGCGCCAACCGCTGAGGCGATTGCTGCCCGCTTGCTGCTAATTGTTGCCATGACCGAGTTCGCCAAGCCCGTTACCCTGGTCGGCCACCACGCCACGCTGGAGCCGCTGCGCCCCGAGCACGCCGACGGCCTGCGCGCCGCCTGCACCGACGGCGAGCTGTGGAAGCTCTGGTACACCAGCGTGCCCGCGCCCGAGCGCATGGACGCCGAGATCGCGCGGCGCCTGGGCCTGCAGGAGCAAGGCTCGATGCTGCCGTTCGCGGTGCGCGATGCCGCCGGTGAGCTGGCGGGCATGACCACCTACATGAATATCGACGCGGCCAACCGGCGCGTGGAGATCGGCTCCACCTGGTATGCCAGCCGCGTCCAGCGCACGCCGCTGAACACCGAATGCAAGCTGATGCTGCTGGGCCATGCCTTCGACCATCTCGAATGCATCGCCGTGGAGTTCCGCACGCACTGGATGAACCAGCAGAGCCGCGCCGCGATCGCGCGCCTGGGCGCCAAGCAGGACGGCGTGCTGCGCAACCACCAGCGCATGCCGGACGGCTCGTTGCGCGACACCGTGGTGTTTTCGATCCTCGCCAGTGAATGGCCAACGGTGCGTCAACACCTGCAATTCCAGCTCGACCGTCCGCGCTGAGCGGCCGTCGACTGATAGCGAGGCATCATGCTGATCGACTTCTTCTTCTCGCTGCGCCACGCCAAGCTGCCGGTCTCGGTCAAGGAATACCTGACCATGCTGGAAGCGCTCAAGGCCCAGGTCATCTCGCCGTCCATCGACGAGTTCTACTATCTGTCGCGCATGACGCTGGTCAAGGACGAGAAGCACTTCGACAAGTTCGACCAGACCTTCGCCGCCTACTTCAAGGGCGTGGAGAGCCTGGTCGACTGGAAGTCCGACATCCCTCTCGACTGGCTGCAGAAGACGCTGGAGCGCGAGCTGTCGCCCGAGGAAAAGGCCAAGATCGAGGCCATGGGCGGCCTCGACAAGCTGATGGAGCGCCTCAAGCAGCTGCTCGAAGAGCAGAAGGAAAAGCACGAGGGCGGCAACAAGTGGATCGGCACCGGCGGCACTTCGCCGTTCGGCCACGGCGGCTACAACCCCGAGGGCATCCGCATCGGCGGCCCGTCCAAGGGCAACCGCACCGCAATCAAGGTGTGGGAGACGCGCGCCTACAAGGACTATGACGACCAGGTCGAACTGGGCACGCGCAACATCAAGGTGGCGCTGCGCCGGCTGCGCCGTTTTGCGCGCGAAGGCGCCGACACCGAGCTGGACCTGGACGACACCATCCATTCCACCGCGGCCAATGCCGGCCTGCTCGACATCAAGCTGCGGCCCGAGCGCCACAACAAGGTCAAGGTGCTCATGCTGATGGACGTGGGCGGCTCGATGGACGACCACATCAAGCGCGTGGAGGAGCTGTTCTCGGCCACCAAGACCGAGTTCAAGCACCTGGAGTACTACTACTTCCACAACTGCCTGTACGACTACGTGTGGAAGAACAATCGCCGCCGCCATGCCGAAAAGCTGGCCACGTGGGACCTGCTGCACAAGTACACGCCGGACTACAAGATCATCTTCGTCGGCGATGCGACCATGAGCCCGTACGAGATCCTGCAGCCCGGCGGGTCGGTCGAGTACAACAACGCCGAGGCCGGCGCGGTGTGGCTGAACCGCATGACCGAGCAGTTCCCGCATTTCGTCTGGCTCAATCCCGAACCGGAAGGGCTGTGGCAGTACCGCCAGTCCATCACCGTGATCAACCAGCTGATGAAGGGTCGCATGTACCCGGTCACGCTGGCCGGGCTGGAGCAGGCGATGAAGGTGCTGTCCAAGTAAGGGCGCTGCTTGTTTGCTCCCTACCCAGTAACCGTTGCTAACCCATTGTTTTTGCTGGCACGAGATCAAGTCCATGTTTCTGAGCGAGCTTGCGTAGCGTGTGTTGCTCGGACTGTGCGGCACGGGCCTGGTATTGGCGTAGGCCGTGCTCGACGTAGTCGGCCCCTTTGACCATCACCTGCCAGAACAGCGCGGCTAGCTTGCGCGCGAGCGCTTTGTTGGCGATCAGGCCGCCGCGGCGGGCGCGCAAGCGTCGGTAGAAGCCACCCAGGCCCTTGTCGACGCTGTTGGCGAGGCTGCGCGCCATTTGGCAGAACAGTTGCCCGGTGCGGTTGCGGTGGCGGGATTGCTGGCCGTGGCGTTTGCCGCTCTGGTGCGCGCCGGGAGCGAGCCCGGTCCACGCGGTGAAGTGCTTTTCGCTGGGCCACCGGGTCAAGTCGGTGCCGACTTCGCCGAGCACCAGCAGCAGGGAGTAGTCGGCCATGCCGGGCAAGCGGGTGGGATCGCAGCCGCCGCATAGTTGCAGCAGCATGCGGTGCAGGCCGTCGATCTTGGGCGTATGTGGTCCGCCCGGCTTGGCCGGCGAGTCGGAGTTGGCGCCCCGGGGCGGACCGCCGAGCTCGCGTAGCACGCCCTCGATGGCACGGTCGCAGTCGGCGATCTGGCGTTGGTAGAACTGCCAACCGTCAAAGGCCTGGCGCAAGGCAAACAGATGTTCCTCCCGCCAGATGCCACGCAGCGACTCCTTGACGCGATCGCCCTTGTGTTTGCGGATTTGTGCATCGCATAGCGTCAGCAGGTGCGCCGGATCGCGGTGACCGTCCAGGATGGACTGGATGACCTTCAGGCCGCTCGCGCCGGTCAGGTCGCTGATCACCGTCTGGAACTTGACGTTCATGCGTTCCAGCGCCTTTTGCATATGCTGCACATGGCTGGCGGCCATGGTGATGTGGTCCTGGCGCAGACGCAGGTAGTCCTGCAGGCGCCGGATCGGCGCGGGCGGCACGAACCCCGAATGCAGCAGGCCATGCGCATGCAGCGTGGCCAGCCACTGGCAGTCGGCCATGTCGGTCTTGCGTCCCGGCAGGTTGCGCACCTGCCGGCCATTG
The DNA here is from genome assembly GCA_050987995.1 of Ralstonia pickettii. Lineage (GTDB taxonomy): Bacteria > Pseudomonadota > Gammaproteobacteria > Burkholderiales > Burkholderiaceae > Cupriavidus > Cupriavidus pickettii_B. The sequence goes on along the minus strand of CP158803.1, from coordinate 1,088,592 downwards.
ACCACCAGCACCGCGATGCCGGCGGCTTCCAGCGCCCCGTAGAGGTACAGCCAGTAGACGCCGGTCGCCTCCAACGCCACCGAACGTACCCCTTGCGCCTGCAGCCAGCCGACCAGCTCCGAAATCTCGTGCGTCATCGTGCCGAAGACGCGCGGCGTGTCCCCGCCAATGGAGACGTGCAGCCGCGCGCTGCCTACGTCGATGCCCGTAGCGCGCTCATCCAACACCGGTAGTGTCTTCATCGTTGGCCCTCCTGTCATGGGAAGGACCGGCACCAGCGCGCCCGGCAGGCATCAAGGGGAACAAACCTACCCAGCGGGAAGCCGACAACGCTCGCCAATCAAGCCCAATGTCGCCTGCCGGAGCCAGACTCTCCCACGGGCACTCAGGGGCACCAGAGGGGACGCGGCCACGCTGCGCACCTACACCGATCGTTCTTCACTGTAGTACCGGTTACTGGGCACAAGTCGGCTGGTAGCGCAAGCGGGAAACTCTCCCGCAAGCGGGAGAGGGAGCAAACCGGCCGCACGCGAAGTCTTTCAGTGACCTCTGGCCGCCTCAGCCCGGCCGTGCCAGGTCCGCCCCCTCCATCACCCATTCGCGAAACGTGCGCAGCGCCGGCAGGTGCTGCTTCTGTTCCGGATAGCACAGGTAATAGCCCTTCCTGGCCAGCACCTGCGCCGGATGCGCGACCACCAGCGCGCCGCTGGCCAGCTCCTGTTCGATCAGGCAGCGCGGGATCAGCGCGATGCCCAGCCCCGACAGTGCCGCCTGCGTCAGCAGCGAGAACTGGTCGAAGCGCGCCCCGCTCCAGGCCTGGCGCGTCGGCACGCCCAGCGTGGCGAACCAGTCGGGCCAGGCTTCCGGCACGGTGGTGTGGTGCAGCAGCGGATAGCGCAGCAGCGCGGCCGGGGTGGGCGCGACGCCGCCGGGCTCGTCGGCCAGCAGGCCCGGACGGCACACTGGCAGCACTTCGCGCCCGGTCATGTAGTCGGCCAGGCTACCCGGCCAGACGCCGTCGCCGAAGCGGATTGCCGCGTCCAGGTCCGGCTCGGAAAAATCGTAGCCCTGCGCATGCGGCACGAATTCCAGCGTGACCTCCGGATAGCGCGCGAAGAACTGCGGCAGGCGCGGGATCAGCCACTTGGCGCCCAGCGTCGGCATGCTGGCGATATGCAGCACGCCGCCGCGGCCCTGGCTTGCCATCAGCTCGACCGTGGCCGCCTCCAGCTCGTTCAGGCTCGGGCCGATGCGCTCGAGGTAGCGTTGCCCCGCGGTGGTCAGCACCAGGCGCTGGCGCACGCGCTCGAACAGCTCCACGCCGAGGTAGGCCTCCAGGCTGCGCACCTGCTTGCTCACCGCGCCCTGCGTCACATGTAGTTCGCGCGCGGCCACGGTAAAGCTGTTATGGCGGGCGGCGGCCTCGAAGGCCTGCAATTCGGTCAGCGACGGACATAAGCGTCGCATAAATCACCTCTACTTCACGACCAAATGGAATGAGCTAGGGATTTTATTTCGTTTGCGACAGGCTTGCCCGGACGCGCAGAATCGTGAAGTCCACTTTGTTCGTCGCCTTCCTTCCCTTCCCCAAAGAATCCATCATGCAACGTCGCCATCTTCTCCGAGTCCTGGCCGCCGCTTCGGCCGCGGTCGCCACCGGCATTTCCTTCAGCGCCGCCGCCCAGTCCGGCTACCCGACCAAGCCGATCACGCTGGTGGTGCCGTTCCCGGCAGGCGGCACGACCGATATCGTCGCGCGCATCGTCGCCGACAAGCTCGGCCAGCAGCTCGGCCAGGCCGTGGTGGTCGACAACCGCGGCGGCGCCGGCGGCAGCATCGGCACCACCTTCCTGTCCAAGGCCGCGCCGGACGGCTACACGCTGGGCATCGCCACCGCGTCGACCCACGGCATCAATCCTGCGGTCTACCCGCGCCTGTCCTACGATGCAACCAAGGACTTCACCACCATCACCAACCTGGCCTCGGTGCCCAACGTGATGAGCATCAACCCGGCGGTCAAGGCCACCGACATGAAGTCCTTCATCGCACTGGCGCAGTCGCAGCCGAACAAGCTGGCCTATGGCTCGGCGGGCAACGGCAGCGTCTCGCACATGATGGGGGAACTGTTCAAGATGAGCAGCAAGACCGAACTGCTGCACGTGCCGTACAAGGGCGTGGGCCCGGCGCTGAACGACGCGCTGGCCGGCCAGGTGCAGGTGCTGTTCGACAACCTGCCGTCGTCGCTGCCGTTTATTGAAAGCGGCAAGCTGCGCGCGCTGGCGGTGGCCGCGCCCAGGCGCGTGGCCGCGTTGCCCAACGTGCCGACCTTTGCCGAGCTGGGCCTGGGCGAGGTCAACGACGCCGCCTGGTTCGGGCTGATTGGTCCGGCCAACCTGCCGGCAGATATCCAGGCGAAGCTGCACGCCGCCGCGGTCAAGGTGCTGGCGCTGCCGGAAGTCAAGGCCAAGCTCGAGAAGCTGGGCGCGACCCCGGTGGGCGACACCCCGGCGCACTTTGCCGCCCAGATCAAGAGCGAAGTGGCCAAGAACAAGCGCGTGGCCGCCGCCGCCAAGATCACGCTAGACTGATTCCAAAGCGACACCATGACCGACACCGACCGAACCACCGCGGACAGTCCGTTCTTCCTGTACCAGCCCGAGGGTGAGCCCTCCGCGCTGTTCCTGGACTCGCCGCACAGCGCGACCACCTACCCGACGGACTTCCGCCCCGACCCGGCCCTGCCGCTGCCGCTGCTGCGGCAGGCCGAGGACACCTTTGTCGACGAGCTCTACGCCGGTGCGCCGGCGCGCGGCATCCCGCTGCTGTGCGCGGGCTTCCCGCGCAGCTACCTGGACGCCAACCGCGCGCTGGACGAGATCGACGAGACCCTGCTGGAAGCGCCGTGGCCCGGCGCGAAGCAGGAAACCGCCAAGACCCGGCTCGGCAAGGGCCTGGTCTGGCGCGTGCTCGACACCGGCGAGCCGATCTACGACCGCAAGCTGAGCGTGGAAGAAGTGCAGGCGCGCATCAACCGCTGCTACCTGCCCTACTACGCGCAGCTGCAGAAGCTGGCCGACCGCGCCATCGCCAGCCACGGCGCCGCCTGGCACATCAACTGCCATTCGATGCCGAGCCATGCCGCCGAATACGCGACCGAGTTCCCGGGTCTGGAGCATCCGGACTTCGTGGTCGGCGACCGCGACGGCACCACCTGCGACAAGCGCTTCACCGACCGCGTCGAAGGCGTGCTCAAGGACCTGGGCTACGACGTCTGGCGCAACCACCCCTACAAGGGCGTGGAGATCGTGCGCGTGGTGGGCCAGCCGCAGGCCGGCTGCCACAGCCTGCAGCTGGAGGTCAACCGCAAGCTGTACATGGACGAGGTGGGACTCACCCACACCGCAGGCTTCGCCAGGCTGCGGCACAACCTGAACACACTGCTCGACGAGCTGCTGCGCTTCACGCGCTCGATGACGTCGCGCGTGGCCTGAGCGACAACGAGCCGGTGGCGCGGACAGCCGTCCGCAGCCGCCGGCCCGCCACCGCGGGTTCACCGCAGTTGTGCCGCGTGGGCACTTCCTGCTAGCAGAAAGATCACTTCCTGCGCGACATCATGGCTTGGAAGAATGGGTAACAAGATTTAGGAACTTTGACAGATAGGTTTCCTCTATCATGGCAATCCTTTGCGAACCCATCCTGCGTGCCACCCCTTGCGGCTGGCACGCAATTCCAGAACGCACACACCGCTCACACCGTGATCCGACGAATCTCCGAACTGCTCGGCAGCCGGCTCCGCATGGTGACTGCCGTAGTGGCCGGTGCGATCGCGCTGGCAGGCTGCGCCAACATGCCGGCAGACGAGGCCGGCACCGCGGCCACCCCGGCCCCGGCACCCACTCCCGCGCCCGCCCGCACTGCCCCGACCCCAGCCACTCCCGCTGCTTCCACCGCACCGCCCACCAAGACCATCACCCTGCCCGATCGCGGCCGCGTCAGCCTGTCCGAGTACCGCGCGCGCATGCGCGAACAGCTGATGAAGACCGAGAACGCCAGCAGCGACGTGGCCGACTGCGCCGCGCACGCCAGCTGGGTGGTGCCGCGCTCGGCCACCTACGACGCCCTGAAAATTCCCACCGGCGCGCTCGCCGCCGGGCAGGCCACCACCGAACCCTGGAGCGGGCGCTTCTCGCCCGGCAAGCAGGCCGTGCCGGTCAGTTCCGTGGTCACGTTCGCCGCCACCGCGCACAAGCGCCGCGGCAACGACGACTGGCAGCCGGTGCGGGTGCGCTGCGGCTATGACGACGGGATGATGCTGGCGTACGAACTGCTGGACAGCGGCGGCGCCACCGTCACCGAGGCCTCGGGGCCGCCAGCCGCGCCGGACGTGACCCGCACCTCGGCCAGCAAGAGCCGCAAGGGGGGCAAGGGCTCGGCGTCGAAGTCGAGCGCTTCTGCATCGAAGTCGTCGAAGTCCGCGTCGTCCAAGTCGGCGTCCGGCTCGGCCAAGACGAGCAGCAAGACCAAGAAGAAGCAATAAGCTGGAAATAAGCGCGGCGTCCACACAGACGCCAGGCCCGCCCTTGCGGCGGGCCGTTGGCGTTGGCTCAGCCCAGGTAGTCCAGGACCGCCTGCAGCATCGCCGTGCCCAGCAGCGCACTACGCGCACCGTTCCAGCCCACCTCGGTATCGGGCAGGTCGGCGTTGTCCTTGAACGGCATCTCGAGCGTCAGCGCCAGGCAGCCGAAAGTGTGGCCGATGTACTTGGACGCCAGCTTGAGCGCATCGGCGTTGTACTTGCTGGCGGCATAGCCATGCACGTCCTGGAAGTCCGGCGAGGCGCGCTTGAAGGCCTCGATAAAGCGCAGTTGCTCGCGCCGGCGCGCTTCGGTGAAGCCGGGCAGCATCTCGCTGCCGGCGACGAAGTTGTACGGCAGCCCCTCGTCGCCGTGGATATCGAAGAACATGTCGCAGCCGGTAGCCTCGATGGCGCGGCGCACGTGATACACCTCGGGGCTGGAATCGGGATTGGGCGCCATCCACTCGCGGTTCAGGTTGGCGCCGGCCGCATTGGTGCGCAGGTTGCCGCGCGCCGAGCCGTCCGGGTTCATGTTCGGCACGATATGGAACACGGCCCGCTCCAGCAGCATGCGCGCGACCGGGTCGCCGGCCCACACCCCGGTGCCGGTCAGGCGCTGCAACACGCCCTCGACGAACCACTCCGCCATGCTCTCGCCCGGGTGCTGGCGCGCGATCATCCAGATGGTCTTCTTGCCGGGGCCGGGCTGGCCCAGCGTGACGCGAGTCATGTCGCGCCCGTCCACGGTGCTGCCCAGGTGCGACAGCCGTGCCAGCGGCGAGCGCTGGCAGCTGGCCAGCAGCGACAGGTGGCGCTCGTCCGGGTACGGCTCGAAATACGCGAACCAGACGCTGTCATGTTCCGGCGTGAAATCCACCGTCATCACCCGGCCATCGAAGCGCGTCGGCACGCGGAACCAGTGCGCGCGGTCGTACGAGGCCACCGCGCGGTAATCGCGCCAGCCGTCCGGATAGGTGCAGTCGCCGGCGTTGAGGAAATGCATCCGGCACGCCTGCCCCGCCGCGCCCTGCAGGCGGAAGTGGAACCACTGGCGGAAGTCGGCATGCGAATCGGCACGGATGCGCAGGCGGATATCGTCGGCACGGTCAAGTGCCTCGACCTCGATGGCGCCGGAATCGAAATGCGAGGAGATATGCAGGGCGGAAGGCATGGCGGGCAGTCTCGTGGCAGTGGGTGCGGGCAGTCGGTTCAGTCTTCCAGGCGGCGGCGGAACACCCAGCGGGCGGCGTCAGAAGCCGCGGCATCGAAGGCGTAGCCGTCCTCGGCAAAGCGCTTGAGCTTTTCCGGCTCGGTAATGCGATGCGTGACCGCATAGCGCGCCATGGTGCCGCGTGCGCGCTTGGCGTGAAACGAGATGATCTTGTAGCGGCCGCCCTTCCAGTCCTCGAACACCGGGGTGACGATGCGCGCCTGCAGCACCTTGGGCCGCACCACCTTGAAATACTCTTCCGAGGCCAGGTTGACCAGCACCGGCGCACCCTCCTGCCTGAGCGCGGCCATGTCGCCGTTGATCATCTGCGTCACCTCGTCGCCCCAGTACGCGTACAGGTCTTTGCCGGCGGCGGTATCGAGCCGAGTGCCCATCTCCAGCCGGTATGGCTGCATCCAGTCCAGCGGACGCAGCACGCCGTAGAGGCCCGACAGGATGCGGAGGTGCTTCTGCGCGAAGCCGAGGTCGTCGGCCGACAGCGTCTTTGCGTCGAGGCCGTCGTAGACGTCGCCGTTGAAGGCCAGCACCGCCTGCTTGCTGTTGGCCGCAGTGAACTCGGGCGACCAATCGGCATAGCGCGTCACGTTGAGCACGGCCAGCTTGTCGGAGATGTCCATCAGCGCGCCGACGTCCTGCGGCGCCAGCTTGCGCAGGCGCTCGATCAGGGTGGCGGAACGGTCGATAAAACGCGGCAGCGTATGGGTCTTGATACGCGCGGGGGTCTCGTAGTCCAGCGACTTGGCGGGAGACAAAACGATGAGCATGGCAAAATCGCGGCAGTAGCCAAGTACAAACAAGCCAAGATTGTAGCGAATGCGCCTCGACACCACCGGAACTACCCTCCCTGCCAGCCTCGCCGGCGTCACATCCACGCCCGTGGCGGCACCCCGCGTGGTGCTCGACTCCAATATCTGGGTGGACCTGCTGGTCTTCCGCGACCCGCACGTGGAGCCGATCCGCGCGGCGCTGGAAGCCGGCACCATCGCCCCGGTGATCCGCGCCGATTGCCGCGAAGAGCTGCGCCGGGTGCTGGCCTATCCGCAATTTGCCCGCTTTGACGTCGATATCGACGCGGCGCTGGCCACCGTCGACCGCCTCGCCAGCCTGGAAGCCGCGCCGCCGCAGGCCGACTTCGACGCCATCCGGCTGCCACGCTGCAAGGACACCGACGACCAGAAGTTCGTGGAGCTGGCCCACTTTGCCGGCGCCGCCTGCCTGGTATCGAAGGACAAGGCCGTGCTGAAGCTGCGCAGCCGCCTGCGCCGCTCCAGCGGCGTGGAAGTGCTGACGCCGCCTGGCTTCGGCGCGTGGCTGGCCACGCAAGCCGGCGCCGACACCGCGGCCGATCCGCTTTAAAATTGCCGCACCTCGCGCGCCGCTGGCCGGCGCGCGCGCCAGGTAGCTCCCCATTTCACCGCATCGACACGCTCGCAACATGTCCGCAGACACCATGCTCGCTCCCCTGACCCCGCCGCCCTCGCGCCTGCCCGCCGTCGGCACCACCATCTTTACCGTGATGTCGGCGCTCGCCACCGAGAAGAACGCCGTCAACCTGGGCCAGGGCTTCCCGGACTTCGATTGCGACCCGAAGATCATCGATGCCGTGACCGCGGCCATGCGTGCCGGCCATAACCAGTACCCGCCGATGGCGGGCGTGCCGCGCCTGCGCCAGGCCATCGCCGCCAAGATCGCCAACCTGTACGGCCACCAGTACAGCTGGGACACCGAGATCACCGTCACCGCCGGCGCCACCCAGGGCATCCTGACCGCGATCCTGTGCGCCGTGCACCCGGGCGACGAGGTCATCGTGCTCGAGCCCTGCTACGACAGCTACCTGCCCGCGATCGAACTGGCCGGCGCCACCGCGGTGCCGGTCACGCTGGAAGCGCCCGAATTCCGCGTGCCCTTCGACAAGCTGGCCGCCGCGATTACGCCGCGCACGCGCATGATCCTGATCAACACGCCGCACAACCCGACCGGCACGATCTGGCGCGCGGGAGACATGGACAAGCTGGCGCAGATCCTGGCCGGCACTGACATCCTGCTGTTGTCGGACGAGGTCTACGAGCACATGGTCTACGAAGGCCAGGAGCATGCCTCGGTGTCGCGCCACCCCGAGCTGGCGCGCCGCAGCTTCGTGATCTCCAGCTTCGGCAAGACCTACCACGTGACCGGCTGGAAGGTCGGCTACGTAGCAGCGCCCGTTGCGCTGATGGCCGAATTCCGCAAGGTCCACCAGTTCAATGTGTTCACCGTGAATACGCCGGTGCAGCACGGCCTGGCCGACTATATGGCCGATCCGGCGCCCTACCTGCAGCTGTCGGCGTTCTACCAGGCAAAGCGCGATTTCTTCCGCGCCGGGCTGGCCAGTTCGCGCTTCAAGCTGCTGCCGTCGGACGGCACCTACTTCCAGTGCGTCGATTACTCGGCCATTTCCGATCTGAGCGAGGCCGACTTCGCCATGTGGCTGACGGGCGAGATCGGCGTGGCGGCAATCCCGGTGTCGGCCTTCTACACGCAGCCGCGTGAATCGGGCGTGGTGCGGTTCTGCTTTGCCAAGAAGGAAGAGACGCTGGCGCTGGCGCTGGAGCGGCTGGGCAAGCTGTAAGCACTGGCGGATCGGCCCGCAAACGCAAAACGCCCGCGACGAGTCGCGGGCGTTTTGCGTTGAAGCGGCCGTGTCTTACTTGTTGCGGCTCAGCATCAGCTCGGTATTGGCCTTGCGGTCGGCATTGACCTTCTGCACCGTCTCGCGCTGCGACAGCGTCCTCAGGTAATCCTTGACCGGCAGGTCGGCCAGCAGGTCGGTGCCGTAGATGATCTTGGTGCACGACGACACCAGCGGCAGGTGCACCGCGGCAGCACAGTCGGCCAGCGTGAAGCTGTCGCCGGCGATATACGGCGAGAACTTGGCGAGCCTGGCGAACGCGGGAATGTAGCGCGTCAGCAGCTTGCGTTGGCGCTCCTTGACGTTGTCGCTGACCTTGCCGCCGAAGAAGGCCTCGGTGTACAGCTCGCGCGCGGTCAGCTCGAGGTACAGCTCCATGAAGGTGACGATCTCGCGCACCTTGCCGGCCTGCAGGGGATCCTGCGGCAGCAGCGGCTTCTGCGGATAAGCCGCTTCCAGGTACTCGACGATGACTTCCGACTCGCACAACGAGCCGGATTCGGTGAAGATGTAGGGCACCTTGCCCGCCGGCGTCGCGGCCGGGTCGGTTTCACCGATCCATGCCAGCACCTCTTCGAACGGCACCTCCTTTTCCAGCAGCGCCAGCTTCACTTTGTTGTAGTAGTTGCTGGCGGCAAAACCGCAGAGCTTCAGCATGTCGTCTCTCTCTCCATTGTTGGAATGGTCGCCCGCAGTGCAGATGGCTGCGTGCGGACTTGGGGCGATTGTGGACCATCCGGGGCCTGCAGTGTCCGGCCTGGCCGATCAGCGCACGCCGCCTGCCCTGCCCATCTGTTCGGGAAGGTGCAAAAAACGTACGATCGTGCTAATTTAACCACAACTTTTGGGACGAACGATGAGCACTTTCACCATCGACACGCTGGGCATCGTCGGCACCGGCGCCATGGGCCGCGGCATCGCGCAGATCGCCGCGCAGGCAGGCCTCACCGTCGACCTGTACGACGCCAACCCGCAGGCCGTGGCCGCGGCGCGCCAGTACCTGCAGGATACGCTGGGCAAGCTGGCCGACAAGGGCAAGATCAGCGCCGCCGACGCCGAGGCCACGCTGGCCCGCGTCAAGCCCTGCGGCGCGCTGGAAGACCTGGCCGGCTGCGACATGGTGCTGGAAGCCATCGTCGAGAAGCTGGAGGTCAAGCGCGATCTGATCGCCAAGCTCGAAGCCGTGCTGCGCGAAGACGCCATCATAGCCTCGAACACGTCCTCGCTGTCGATCACCGCGATCGCCGTGGGTTCGAAGCAGCCGGGCCGCATCGCCGGCTACCACTTCTTCAACCCGGTGCCGCTGATGAAGGTGGTCGAGGTCATCGACGGCCTGTCGGGCAACCCTGCGGTGGGCGACGCGCTGATGGCGCTGTCGCGCCGCATGGGCCATACGCCGGTGCGCTGCAAGGACATGCCGGGCTTTATCGTCAACCATGCCGGCCGCGGCATGAATATCGAAGGCCTGAAGGTCGCGCAGGAAGGCGTGGCCGAGTTTGCCGACATCGACAACATCATGCGCGAGCAGGCCGGCTTCCGCATGGGGCCGTTCGAACTGATGGACCTGACCGGGCTGGACGTTTCGCACCCGGTGATGGAATCGATCTACAACCAGTTCTACCAGGAACCGCGCTACCGCCCCTCGCCGATCACGGCGATCCGCTCGGTCGGCGGGCTGGTCGGCCGCAAGGCCGGCGCCGGTTTCTACCGCTACGCCGACGGCCAGAAGCAGGTGCCCGCCGCCGCCGTGGTGCCGAGCGCGCGCCCGTCGAGCGTGTGGGTGAGCCACGCCAGCGAGCGCGGCCACGCCATGGTGACCAAGCTGCTGGGCGCGCTGGGCGTGACCCCGGAAGGCGGCAACAAGCCGTCGGCCGATGCGCTGATCATCGTCACCCCGCTGGGGCTGGATGCCACCACCAGCGCGCTGCAACAGGGCCTGGACCCGGCCCGTACCGTCGCCATCGACACGCTGCTGCCGTTCGAGGCCACCAAGCGCCGCACGCTGATGACCACGCCGGCCACCAGCGCCGCCGCCCGTGATGCCGCGCACGGCCTGTTCGCCAGCGACGGCGTGCCGGTCACGGTGATCCGCGACTCGGCCGGCTTTGTCGCACAGCGTGTGCTCTGCTGCATCATCAATATCGCCAGCGATATCGCGCAGCAGCGCATCGCCACGCCGGCCGACATCGATCTGGCCGTCAACCTGGGCCTGGGATATCCCAAGGGCCCGCTGGCGCTGGGCGACGCAGTCGGCCCGCAACTGGTGCTGGAGACGCTGCGCAACATGGAAGCGCTCACCGGCGACATGCGCTACCGCCCGAGCCCGTGGCTGTGGCGCCGTGCCGGCCTGGGCCTGTCGCTGCTGGCTGAAGAGCAGTAATCCCGCCCCGCACCGCAATCAGCGAGACCGCCCCCATGCCCGCACAACTGCTATCCGAACGCGTCGATTCGACGCTGGTGCTGACCATTTCGAACCCCGAGGCACGCAATGCGCTGCACCCGGATATCTATGCGGCCTCCAAGGCGGCGCTGGAACAGGCTGCCGCCGATGACTCGCTGCGCGCCGTGATCTTCACCGGCGCGGACGGCATGTTCTGCGCCGGCGGCAACCTGAACCGGCTGCTTGGCAACCGCAGCCAGCCGCCGGAGGTGCAGGCCGCCAGCATCGAGGTGCTGAACGGCTTTATCCGGTCGCTGCACGCCTTCCCCAAACCAATCATTGCGGCGGTGGAAGGCGCGGCGGCCGGCGCAGGCTTTTCGGTAGTGCTGGCGTGCGATTTCGTCGTTGCCGCCAGCGACGCCAGGTTCGTGATGGCCTACGTTTCGGTCGGGCTGACGCCCGACGGCGGCGGCTCGTACGAGCTGGCGCGCGCACTGCCGCGCCAGCTCGCCAGCGAACTGATGATGGAAGGCAAGCCGGTCAACGCCGAGCGGCTGGCGCAGTTCGGGCTGGTCAACCGCGTCACGCCGCCGGGCGAGGCGCTGGCCGAGGCATTGCGCCTGGCGCAGGGCATCGCGAAGCAATCGCCGCATGCGTTGGGCCGCATCAAGGGCCTGATCAACCATGCGGGGACGGCCTCGCTCGACGAGCACTTGCTGGCCGAGCGCGACAACTTTGTCGCCGCGCTGCACCACCCCGACGGCGGCGAAGGCATCAGCGCCTTCCTGGAGAAGCGCAAGCCGCAATATCGCTGATCACCCCGGCTAATCACCCCGCCGATCATCATGACGGCCAGCCCGCGACAGACGGGCATGCCGCTACAAAGCAAGGAGACAACGCATGGAATTGCCGCCGTCCTCGCGTCGCCGCATCTACCTGATGCGGCATGGCGCCGTCTCATACTTCGATGAGGCCGGCCGCCCCGCCCTGCCGGAGATGGTGCCGCTCAATGAGACCGGCCGCATGCAGGCCACCGCCGCCGGGCGCGCCTTTGCCGCCGAGCAGATCCGCTTCGACCGCGTCATCGTCAGCGGCCTGCCTCGCACCGTCGAAACGGCCGAGCGCGTGCTGGCCGAACTGCCCGGGATGGACGACGTGGTGCCGGAAGTCTGGCCCGCGCTGCAGGAGATCCGCGGCGGCGACCTGTCCGCGATCGCCGACCAGGACCTGCGCGATGCCTTCGTCGGCGCCTTCGAGGGCGAAGTCCCGGAAGACAAGCGCTTCCTCAACGGCGAAACCATTGGCGAGTTCCTCGACCGCGTGCTGCCCGCGCTGGCACGACTGCGCGCCGATCCCGACTGGGACACGGTGCTGATGGTGCTGCACGGCGGCACCAACCGCGCCATCCTGTCGCAGGCCATCACCTGCGGGCGGCGCGTGTTCTTCGGCTCGCTGCTGCAGACCGCGGGCTGCATCAATGTGCTCGACATGGGCGACGGCCCGCTCGACTGGGTGGTGCGCATGACCAACTACTCGCCGCCCACGCCCGTTCACAGCGGCACGCGCCACACCACCATGGAAGTGCTGCTGCACCAGTATTTGCGCGGACGCCAGCCGCAGGGCTGAGCGCGCCGCGAGATGGATCGAATCCCAACCGATACCGAACAGAAAACCAACGGAGACAGCATGACGAGCAACGTATCGCACTTCGAGGGCACGCGCCCGGTGGCCGACCAGCAGCGCTTCGACACCGCCGCGCTGGAAGGCTGGATGCGCCAGCACGTGGAGGGCTTTGCCGGCCCGCTGACCGTGGAGCAGTTCAAGGGCGGCCAGTCCAACCCGACCTTCAAGCTGATCACGCCGGGCCAGACCTACGTGATGCGCGCCAAGCCCGGTCCCAAGAGCAAGCTGCTGCCGTCGGCGCATGCGATCGAGCGCGAATACCGCGTGATGGCCGCGCTCGCGGGCAGTGACGTGCCGGTGGCGCGCATGTACGCGCTGTGCGAGGATGAATCCGTGATCGGCCGCGCCTTCTACATCATGGAATTCGTCGCCGGCCGCGTGCTGTGGGACCAGTCCTTGCCCGGCATGAGCACCGCCGAGCGCGGCGCCATCTACGACGAGATGAACCGTGTCATCGCCGCGCTGCACACGGTGGACTACAACGCCATCGGGCTGGGCGATTACGGCAAGCCCGGCAACTACTTCCAGCGCCAGATCGAACGCTGGTCCAAGCAATACAAGCTGTCAGAGACCGAATCGATCCCGGCCATGGACGCGCTGATTGACTGGCTGCCGCAGCATATCCCGCAGGAAGACGCCGACCTGACCTCGATCGTGCACGGCGACTACCGGCTCGACAACCTGATGTTCCACCCGACCGAGCCGCGCGTGCTCGCCGTGCTGGACTGGGAACTGTCCACGCTGGGCCACCCGATGGCCGACTTCAGTTACCACTGCATGAGCTGGCATATCGCCCCGGGCCAGTTCCGCGGCATCGCCGGGCTGGACTACGCCGCGCTGGGCATTCCGGACGAAGCCGCCTATCGCCGCCAGTACGAGCAGCGCACCGGCCGGCCGATTACCGGCGACTGGAACTTCTATCTCGCCTTCAGCATGTTCCGCATCGCCGGCATCTTGCAGGGGATCATGAAGCGGGTGGTGGATGGAACTGCGTCATCGGCGCAGGCGCTGGACGCCGGCAAGCGTGCGCGACCGATGGCGGAGATGGGGTGGGAGTATGCGCAGAAGGCGAAGGGCTGATATTTGCTGATTGTGTGCTCCCTCTCCCGCCTGCGGGAGAGGGTTGGGGTGAGGGCCGGGCGTATCGACGAAGTAACAAGTGTCGGTATGCCAGCGCCTGCCCTCACCCCTGCCCCTCTCCCGCAAGCGGGAGAGGGGAGCAAACCGGCAGGACAGTGCCGGCTAGCGTCTACCTCAATCCCCCAGCGCTACCCCTTCCCGCCGCGGATCCGCACCACCAGCCCACACCGTCCTCCCGTCAGGCCCCTGCTTGCGCATGATCGCCTGCGTGCCGCTGGTCATCTCGATCTCCGCCACCTGGTGGCCGCGCTGCTGCAGCGCCTGCACCAGGCCCGGCGACACCAGCCCCTTCTCCACCTCGGTCGGGCCATTGCGGCTGCCGAAGTTGCCCATGCCGATCGCCGCCTGCACGTCCATGTTCCAGTCGAGCATGCCGACCAGCGTCTTGGACACGTACTCGATGATTTGCGACCCGCCGGGCGAACCCACCGTGGCGACGAGCTGGCCGGTCTGGCGGTCGAACACCAGCGTTGGCGCCATCGACGAGCGCGGGCGCTTGCCCGGCTGCACGCGGTTGGCCACCGGCTTGCCGTTCTCGCTCGGCGCGAAGGAGAAGTCGGTGAGCTGGTTGTTCAGCATGAAGCCGCGCACCATCAGGTGGGAGCCGAAGTACGACTCGATGGTGGTGGTCATCGAGATCGCCCCGCCGCGGTCATCGACGGCGACGATCTGCGAGGTGGAGATGCGCGGCGGCGAGCGGTCCGGAGCATAGGCCACCGCGGTGCCCGGCGGCACGCCCGGCTGGGCCTTGCCAATGCTCTTGTCGCCGATCAGCTCGGCGCGCGAGGCCAGGTAGGACGGATTGACCAGGCCGGCTACGTTGACCGGCACGAAGTCGGTATCGGCCACGTACAGGCCGCGGTCGGCGTAGGCCAGGCGGTCGGCTTCGGAGATGGCGTGGACCGCATCAGGGTTGGCTTCCATCACCGCGGGCGTGTTCACGCCCTGCGGCTTGAGCGCGGCCAGCGCGTATTTGGGGTTCTTGGTTTCCAGCGCCTGCAGCGTGCCGAGGATCTGCGCGATCGCAATCCCGCCCGAGGACGGCGGCGGCATGCCGCAAATCTTCCAGCGCTTGTAGTCGGTGCAGACCGGCTCGCGCTCCTTGGCCTTGTAACCGTTCAGGTCCGCCAGCGACAGTGAGCCGGCGTTGTTGCCGCCGTTCACCTTGGCGACGATATCCCGCGCGATCGGGCCGCTGTACAGCACGCCAGCGCCGCGCCGGCCGATATCGCGCAGCGTCTGCGCGAGCTTCGGGTTCTTCAGCACCGTGCCGGCCGGCTTGGGCTTGCCCTGCGCGTCCAGGAAGTACTCGGCCATCTCGGGCGAGTTCGCCATGAACTTGTCGGCGGCCATCTGGGTGTACAGCCGTTGCGAGATCGGGAAGCCCTTCTCCGCCAGTGCGATGGCCGGCTCGAACAGTTTGGCCCACGGCAGGCGGCCGTGCTGGCGGTGCGCCATTTCCAGCGCGCGCATCACGCCCGGCGTGCCGACCGAGCGGCCGCCGATCTGGGCCTCGCTGAATTCCATCGGCTTGCCGTCGGGGCGCAGGAACAGGTTTTCGGTGGCGCCGGCGGGGGCGGTCTCGCGGCCGTCGAAGGCCTGCACGCGCTTGCCGTCCCAGTACATGATGAAGGCGCCACCGCCGATGCCGGTGGCCTGGGGCTCGACCAGCGTCAGCACGGCCTGCATGGCGATGGCGGCATCGATGGCCGAGCCGCCCTGGCGCAGGATCGTGCGTCCGGCCTCGGTCGCGAGCGGATTGGCGGCGGCGGCCATGTGGCGCTGCGCGTAGACCGTCGACATGCCGGGGCGGTAGCCGGAGGCGACCTCCGGGGCCGGCGGCAGGGCGGCGGGAGGCGTCGTTGCTGCCGGCGCAGCGGTCGGCGCGGCAGGCGCGGCAGGTGCCGCTGTCCCTCCGCCTTGGGTACCACAAGCACCGAGCAGCGCCGTCAGGGCAAGGGCCAGCGCGCCGCGCCAGACCGTCGAAGAGGGGTCAAGGTGAGCCATGCGATATCTCCGGGGGAAGGATCAAAGGATTGTAGTGGCGATCGACGCATCCGGGGGTGCGGGAAAGTCTGAATCCCGCCACATGGCGCCAGCCTCTCGCCAGCAAGAAAAAAAATCCCGCCCGTCTTAACCCCGCCGGCTCCCCTGCCCCGTTTCATCGACAGGCCGTCATGCCAGCGTCCCGCCCGCGGCCCCCAAGGAGAACAACATGCAACTTCGCGCACCGGTCGTTTCCACCGTCGGCGCCCGGCATGGCCGGGCCGCTGCCGCCATCTGTGCCGCCGCCATGGCGCTGGCGCTGTCGGCCTGCGGCGGCAATTCGCCGTCGCTTTCCCAGGATGCGGCCCAGCCGGTCCCGCCGGCGGAGGCCCAGGCCCCGCTCGCGCCGCCAGCACCGTCGCCCGCATATGCCCCTTCGGCCAAAACGGGCGATGTTGCACCTGCCGCCGAAATGCACGCGCGCGCCGCCATCGCGCCGCTGCCGTACTACCTGCCGCCACCCCAGCCGGCAGACCGCGAGCGCTACGGCGCCATCGATGAGAACGGCGTCAGGCTGGTGGCACAGGCGCCGGTGTCCACCTTCAGCATCGATGTCGATACCGGCAGCTACAGCAATATGCGCCGCCTGCTCAATGCCGGGCGCTTGCCACCCGCCGATGCGGTGCGCGTCGAAGAGCTGCTGAACTACTTCCCCTATGACTATGCCCAGCCCGCCGACGGGCGCCCCTTCTCCGTGCATACCGCGCTGGCGCCTGCGCCATGGCATCCGGCCAATGTGCTGCTGCGCATCGGCATCAAGGGCAAGGACCTGGCCAGCGGCGCGCTGCCGGCCACCAACCTGGTGTTCCTGGCGGATGTGTCGGGCTCGATGAACTCGCCGGACAAGCTGCCGCTGCTGAAGTCTTCGCTGAAGCTGCTGGTGAACAAGCTGCGGCCGCAGGACCGCATCACGCTGGTTACCTACGCCAGCGGCACCCGCGTGGCGCTGCCGCCCACGCCGGGCAGCGACAAGGCCGCCATCAGCGCGGCCATCGACCAGTTGGTAGCCGGCGGCAGCACCGCCGGCGCCAGCGGCATCGCCCTGGCTTACCAGGCCGCGCAGCAGAGCTTTATCGCCGGCGGCATCAACCGCGTGCTGCTCGCCACCGATGGTGACTTCAACGTCGGCGTGACGGACTTCCGGCAACTGAAGAGCATGGTCGAGGAGAAGCGCAATTCGGGCGTATCGCTGTCCACGCTCGGCTTCGGCACCGGCAACTACAACGAGCAGCTGATGGAGCAGTTGGCCGATGCGGGCGACGGCGCGTACTCGTATATCGACAACCTGATGGAAGGCAACAAGGTGCTGGTCAGCGAAATGAGCTCGACGCTGGCCACCATCGCGCGCGACGTGAAGATCCAGGTGGAATTCAACCCGGCCACGGTGAAGGAATATCGGCTGATCGGCTATGAGAACCGCATGCTGGCGCGCGAAGACTTCAACAATGACAAGGTCGATGCCGGCGACATCGGCGCGGGCCATACCGTGACCGCGCTGTACGAGCTGACGCTGGCGGGCCAGCCGGGGCTGGTCGATCCGCTGCGCTATCAGCAGGCCGCGCCGGCGCCCGGGCGCGACGGCGAGCTGGCGCACGTCAAGCTGCGCTACAAGCTGCCCGCGGCAAGCGCGAGCCAGCTGATGGATGTCACCGTCGCGCGGCAGGCGATCCGCCCGCTGGCGCAAGGCGATGACGATTTCCGCTTCGCGGCGGCGGTGGCCGGCTTCGGCCAGGTGCTGCGCGGCGGCAAGTTCACCGGCGACTGGCGCTATGCCGATGCGCGCGCGCTGGCGCAGGGCGCGCGCGGTGCGGACCGCTTCGGCTACCGGGGCGAGTTCCTCAAGCTGGTCGACTTGGCGCAAAGCCTGGCCACGGCCGCTGCCGTGGGCGCGACCGGCGATGGCGCATCCGAGCGTGCTGCACGTTAACAACGCTGCGCGCCGCAGGCCGGCGGAAGCCAGCGCGACCGACTGTTGCGCCGGCTCCCGCTCTCCTATACTCGGGCGCATGCAGGCACCCGACCCCGCTCCTTCCAAGACTGCCCACGCATCCACCGATGCGCTGGCCGCACTGCCCGACCACGACCTGATGCTGCTGGTGGCCGGCGGCATCATCGAGCAGCCGGTCACCGAACTGTTCCGCCGCCACAATGCCGGCCTCTACAACTACGTGGCCTGGCTGTGCCAGGGCAACAGCGGCGAGGCGGAAGACATCGCGCAGAAGACCTGGGTCAAGCTGATGACCCGCTGCGGCGACTACCAGCCCACCGCGGCGTTCCGGACCTTCCTGTTCCAGGTGGCGCGCAATACCTGGCTCGACCAGGTGCGCAGCGCCGATGCGCGTCTGCGCGATTCGCTGGACGACGAGCCGCTGGAGATGCCCGCCGACGACCTCTCGCCCGAAGCCGAACTGCAGCTGCGCCAGCACACGCATCACGTACATCGCGCGCTGATGAGCCTGCCGGTTGCCCAGCGCGAGGTCGTGGTGCTGCGCTTCTTCAGCGACATGAGCGTCGACGATATCGCGCTGATGCTCGGCGAGAAATTCGAGACGGTGAAGAGCCGGCTGCGCTATGCGTTTGCGCGCCTGCGCGGCGAGCTGGCCGGTAGCGTGCCGGGCTCGCAGGAGACGCGGTCGTGAGCGCGGTGGATCGGTTTATCGATGGCGAGGACCGGCTCTCGGCGCTGCTGAAGGCCCTGCCCGCTTACACGCCGCCCAAATCGCTGCAAGCGTCCGTGCAAGCGGCCGCGCGTGCCGCGCAGGAGGAAGCCGATCGACGCCGGGCCGGCACGGCGGCGCTGCCTTTCTCCGCACCGCCGGCGCTTGCCGCTGCGGTGCTTGAAGAAGCCGCGCGGGTGCAGGCGACACAGGCGATGCGGCGCGATGCGCTGCTCGGGCGGGTTGCGGCGGGTGAGCCGGCAGCCGATGTCCTCGGCGCACCGGTCAGCCCCGCGACGCGTGACTGGCTTACCGCGGAAGCACAGGCCAACGCGTCCGCGCAGAAGTCCGAGCAGGCACGCACCTCACGCACGGTACGCGCGCGCCAGTGGTGGCGTTCTCTGGGACTGGTAGCCAGCGTCGCGGCGGTGGCCGGACTCACGACCAGCATCGTGCTGCGGCAGATCGACGACGGTGCGCTGCAGCCGGCGACCACGCGCGAGATGTCTGCACCGGCACCTGCTGCCGACATTGCGGCTGTACCCGCTCCGGAAGCCGCACCGGAATCCGCGGCTTCGGCAAACCCTGCACCGCCGGCAGCGAAAGCCGCCTCGCAGCCGCGGCGAGAGGAACGACGGACCGCCGCGAGCGAAGACAAGCGCAGCCGCGCGCCGGCCGCACGCAGCGCGCCGCGCGAATCGGCAAGGGACAGCGCCAGGGACAGCGGACCATCGGGACAAGCCAGCGAAGACCTTTCTGCCCAAGCGCCGGCGGTCACTGCGGCACCGCCCGCCATGCCCATGCCGCCGCCCGCCTACTCGGCCATGGCGGAAGCCGCGCCTCCCGCCGCAGCGCCGGCCCCGCCCCCATCACCGGCAGCCGCCCCGCAAGCCAACTTCGCCCGCAAGACCGCCCCGCCGCTTGCGGCCGCGCGCGCGCCGGTTTCAGCCGCTGCGTCCGCTGCGCAGGCCATGACCGTGTCGATACAGGATGACCCCGCCGCCACGGCGGCGCGCCTGGACACACTGACCCCGCTCAGGCTGTGGGCGGCCGAACCGGACAATGCAGAAATCAGGGAATGGGCAGGACGGCTGTGGCAGTCGATGCCGGCGGGACAACGCCCGCCGGTGCCATTTGCCGTGCAGGCCGACCGCACGCTGGCGCCGGGCCAGGTGCGTATCGAACTGCAGCACCGCGCGCCGCAATGAGCGCGCCGGTGCGTGATGGCTGACGCGTGAAGGTCAGCGCGTGAAGGTTAGCGGGTAGTAAACGACCAGCTCAGGTCCACCGGCTGCGAACCCAGCCGGCCGGTCACGCGCACGGTATAGCGCTGCTGGCTGGCCAGCGGCGCCACCGGCGTGCAGATGGCCAGGCCGCGCGCGGCGCTGGACAGGCCCGACGAACGGCTGTCGACCTTGACGCAGTTGACGTTGTTGCCCTGCGCATCGGTGATGGCGAAGTTGTCGGCATCGAACTGCAGCGAAGTGTTGATCGCCTGCAGCGACACCGGGTAGCCCATGGTTTTGCCCTCGTACCCCGGCGCCGGGTTGGGGCTTTCCGAATTGACCCAACTGGCCGGCACGTCGGCCTGGCCGTTGAACGGATAGGCCACCATCTGGTTGTCGCTGCCGCCCTTGGACGCATCGGCCAGGTCGATGGTCTGGTAGTAGCTGGCCGCGGTGCCGCTGCCGTTCGGGCCCACGCTCTCGGCAAAGCCGCTGCCGGCCGAGCCATAGCTGCCCAGCAGCGCGGCGCGGTGGAACGGCGCGTTGATCAGGTCGGAGACCAGCGCGTCCTTGGGCGTCATCGACAGTTGCGCATTGGCGGCCGAGGTCCAGCGGTTGGCGCCGGCCACGACTTCGGCCGTGGCATTGGTCGGATAGGCTGCCTGGATACGGTCGTTCGGCGTGGCGCCGGTGTAGCCCGGCTTGCCGCTGGTTTCATCGTGCGTCAGCGTGGCGTTGGCCAGCATGTAGGCGGTGTGGTTCTGCGCCACGGTGTTGAGCGCGTCGCGCGCGGCCAGCGGCGGCAGGCCCACCTGCTCGCGGCGATAGTTGGCCAGGCACAGGCCGGCGGTGCGCGGCTCTTCCAGCACGCGGTAGTTGCTGACGGCACTGCCGCGCACCGGCAGCAGCGTGATGCCGCTGCCCGCGGCGGGCGCCGGTGCGGTGCCGCTGACGGTATAGCAGGCGCCGGCCGTGGTCGGCGTCGAAGAGGTCGAGCCGGACTGGCCGCTTGCGGGCGTGCTGCCCTGCGTACCGGCCTGCGTTGAGCCTTGCGGGGCACCGCCGGAAGTGGCGGTATTCCCGCCGTCGCCGCCGCCGCCACAGGCGGCGAGGGCCAGCGCGGCAGCCGCGCAGAGGGTGGTCAGGGCGAGCGTGATGCGTCGCGGCGTGTGTTGGCAATCAGCAAGCAAGCGTTTCCCGGTCATCGGTCTGAATCGTCGTGGTCATCGGAGGAAGGAAACTGCCCGAAGGATCCGCATGCACGGACAGCCGGCAAGGCAAGCGGCTGCAAGCGCCGGGGGAAACGGCATTTGCGGCGGATGCGCCGGGGGCAGAAAGACCGGACGATGGTATGGGCGTGAACTGCGAGGGTCTAGCCTGCGAACAATTGCTTACGTGTGACCCGCGCGCGGCGCACCGGTGCGCCGCACAGTCCGCTTATTGCGGGAGCCGTGCGATCGTTGCATCGCTCAGGCCGCGCTCGTCACATCCGAGGTGGTGCCGCCAAGCGACGCCATCACCGCCATCAACTGCTCGCGCAGCCAGCGGTTGGCGCCGTCGTTTTCGCCGCCCGCATGCCAGTACAGGTGCAGTTCGAGCGACGGCACCTTGAACGGCAGCGACAGCAAGCGGTTGGCATAGGGCTCGTTGGCGATGCGCGCATAGCGCAGCGGCAGCGTGGCCAGCAGGTCCGTGCAGCTGACCACCCGGCACGCGGCGGCATAGTGCTGGCAGCGCAGCCGCACCCGCCGCGTCAGGCCCATGCGATGCAGCGCCTGGTCTTCCAGCCCCGCGCCACGGCGGCGCGACGACACATGCACATGCTCGGCGGCCAGGTAGCGCTCCAGCGTCAGCTCCTTCTTGACCAGCGGGTGGTCGCGGCGGGCCAGCACCACCATCGGGTCGTCCATGAACGGCGCGTGGTGGATGGCCGGCGACACTGGCAGCAGGATGTCGAGGGCGGCGTCGATGGTACCGGCCAGCAGCTCCGACTCCATCTCGCGCCGGTCAAAGCGGATCGCGGCGATCTCCACGTGCGGCGCCATCGCCGTCACCCGCGCCATCAGCGGCGGCAGCAGCGTGGATTCCAGCGCGTCGCGCATGCCGATGGTGAAGCGCCGCACCGTGTTGGTGGGGTCGAAGTGCGGCGTATCCTGCAAGGTGCGCGCGAACGACTGCAGCGCGCTGCGCACCTCGGCCGCCAGCGAGCGCGCCAGCGGCGTGGGCGCCATGCCCTGGCCGCGCCGCTCGAACAGCGGGTCGTCGAACAGCGTGCGCATCCGGCCCAGCGCATGGCTGACCGCCGGCTGCGTCAGGTTGAGCTGGCGCGCGGCCGCGGTGATGCTGCCTTCACTGTAGATGGCGTCGAACACCACGAAGAGATTGAGGTCGATGCGGGAGAGCTGCATGGATTTGATTCTGGCATGGAATGCAGGGAATTGATACTGTCAAATCCAGAAAATTCATTTTTCTAATTACTGGCTTTCAGATAGAGTGCATTCCATCGGCCCATGCCGCACTGATGCCGAGGCAATACGGCGCCGCCGCCCACCCTGGCGTCCACTGATCCGTAGCGAGGAGACCACATGGATTTCGAATACAGCCCGAAGGTCAAGGAAATGCAGGCCAAACTGCTGGCCTTCTTCGACCAGCATATCTACCCGAACGAAAAGCGTTTCGCAGATGAAATCGACGCCAACCGCCGCGCGGGCGACGCCTGGCTGCCGACCAAGGTGATCGAGGAACTGAAGCCGCTGGCGCGTGAAGCCGGGCTGTGGAACCTGTTCCTGCCGCGCTCGCCGCGTGCGCCGCAGGGCCTGTCGAACCTGGAGTACGCCACGCTGTGCGAAATCATGGGCCGGGTGCCCTGGTCGGCCGAGGTGTTCAACTGCGCCGCGCCCGACACCGGCAACATGGAAACGCTGGAGCGCTACGCGTCGGAAGAACTGAAGGACAAGTGGCTGGAACCGCTGCTGGCCGGCGAGATCCGCTCGGCCTTCCTGATGACCGAGCCGGCCGTGGCCTCGTCGGATGCGACCAATATCGAATGCAGCATCGAGCGCGATGGTGACCACTACGTGATCAACGGCACCAAGTGGTGGTCGTCGGGCGCGGGCGACCCGCGCTGCAAGGTCTACATCGTGATGGGCAAGACCAACCCGGACGCCGGCCGCCATGAGCAGCAGTCGATGGTGGTGGTACCGGCCGACACCCCCGGCATCACCATCAAGCGCTTCCTGCCGGTGTTCGGCTACGACGACGCGCCGCACGGCCACATGGAGATCGAGCTGAAGAACGTGCGCGTGCCGGTCTCGAACATCCTGCTGGGCGAAGGCCGCGGCTTCGAGATCGCGCAGGGCCGCCTCGGCCCGGGCCGCATCCACCATTGCATGCGCAGCATCGGCGTGGCCGAGCGCGCGCTGGAGCTGCTGTGCAAGCGCGCACTGTCGCGGGTGGCCTTCGGCAAGCCGGTTTCCAGCCAGGGCGTGACCCAGGAGCGCATCGCCGAAGCCCGCTGCGAGATCGAGATGGCGCGCCTGCTGACGCTCAAGGCCGCGTACATGATGGACACCGTGGGCAACAAGGTGGCCAAGGCCGAGATCGCGATGATCAAGGTGATCGCCCCGAACGTGGCGCTGAAGGTGATCGACTGGGCCATCCAGGTGCACGGCGCGGCCGGCGTGTCGAGCGACTTCCCGCTGGCCAGCTGGTGGGCGCACCAGCGCACGCTGCGCCTGGCCGACGGCCCGGACGAGGTGCACCGCAACGCCATCGCCAAGCTGGAACTGGCCAAGCACATGAACGTGAACCCGGACAGCATCAAGATGCCGGTGGCACGCGGCTTCTGACCGCCAGGCTGTGCCGCGGGGCCCCGGCCCTGCCGGCAGTATGGAAAACGCGCAGCCCGTCTGCGCGTTTTTTTCTTCTGTGCTTAAATCGCCCGGTTCGCCACGTCAGTGGTTGATGTGGCCACTTAGATCGCAGCCAGGAGACCTTTTGCGATGATCGACGTCTACACCTGGGCAACGCCCAACGGCCACAAAGTCCACATCATGCTGGAAGAATGCGGTCTGGAGTACAAGGTCCATCCGATCAACATCGGCGCCGGCGACCAGTTCGGCGAGGACTTCCTGAAGATCAGCCCGAACAACAAGATCCCCGCGATCGTGGACCCGGACGGGCCGGACGGCAAACCGATCTCGCTGTTCGAGTCGGGCGCCATCCTGCTCTACCTGGCCGGCAAGACCGGCAAGTTCCTGCCCGAGGACGTGCGCGGCAAGTACGAGGCCCTGCAGTGGCTGATGTTCCAGATGGGCGGCGTCGGCCCGATGCTGGGCCAGGCGCACCACTTCCGCATCTACGCGCCCGAGAAGATCGAGTACGCGGTCAACCGCTACACCAATGAAGCCAGGCGCCTGTACGGCGTGATCGACACGCAGCTGTCGAAGCATGCGTACCTGGCCGGCGACGAATACACCATCGCCGACATCGCCACCTTCCCGTGGCTGCGCAGCTGGCAGAACCAGGGTGTGGACCTGGACGACTATCCCGACCTGAAGCGCTGGTTCAACGAGATCGCCGAGCGTCCCGCGGTCAAGCGCGGCGTGGAAGTGCTGGCCAGCGCGCGCAAGGCGCTGCAGGACGACAAGGCGCGCGAGGTCCTGTTCGGCGCCACGCAGTACAAGCGGCACTGAAGCGGCCGGGGCCTGGCCCGGCCCCTTGCCACCGCCCTCAGGCCGCCACCAGCGCATGGCACGCGACGGCGCGCCCGTCCGCGTGCCGGGTGGCGCTTCCGCTTCGACTGCCCCTGCCTCCGACAGCCATGCCATCGCCTGGCCGGAAGCAGCACAACAGCCCGGTGCCGGGCAACAGCACATCCAGGCGGCATGACTCGTGCGGATCCGGCGCGTAGATCGCGCCAGGCTGCAGGAAGGCCACGTCGACGCCGGCATGCGCATGGGCCTCATGCCAATGCAGGCCGATCGCGCCGCGGTAGCACAGCGCCCAGCGCAGGCCGCGCGCCTGCAAGCGCCGGGACCAGTCGTCCACGGACGGGTCGAGCTGGATGAACTCCGGCTGCGCGCCATACCCCGGCCCCCCAGTCCCCTGGCCGGGCTTGCCCCCTGCTTCTTCCGTCCCGATCGCGGCGATGCTGCCGAGCGCGCAGCACCGCGCCCCCTCTGGCAATGACACCGCGGGCACGGCATCGTCCTGCTGCTGCGGTACCGCACGCACAAGGATGGTGTCGACCATCGCCCGCACCTGCATCCGCATGCCCCGCGCGGGCGCGAACAGCTCGCCGCCGCCCATCAGCAGGCAGTCATGCCCCGGCGCCGAGAGGCGCAGGCCGCCGCGCAGGCAGCCCCACCATTCATTGCGGTCTGCCACAAAGGCGCTCTGCGTCTCGCCGGCGCAGAGGAAGGCGTAGTCGCAGGTATCGCCGAGGCCGGCCGAGGCGGCCAGCACGCGCGACTGGAATCCGAGAGTAAGGTCCGCCGGGGTGTGGCGGCCGGAATGGAGGGCGCGCATCCGCGCCTCGAACAGCGTGAAGATCTGCATGGCAATTCCCCTGGCAGGGCGACAGGACGCACCGATCCTGTCCGCGCACGCCGCGCGCGCTTGTCAGCGTTGCGCGCGGCATTGCGCAGTGGCCCGTTTGGCACGGCCATGCAGGCCGTCCGGTTCATGCCATCGTGCCGCGCCATGTTGACTGGCGCATCCCTTATTCCGCGGATCGGGCACCGATAGTGAGGAGGAGAATAAGTTGTCGTGGCCTCAAGGTCAAACCCTTAGCCTCAGACCACTCCGAACTTTTCACGACCCCATGACTTCTCGACATCTCAGACTATTCGGATTGCATCTTGCCTGGCTACGCAAGCAGCGAGGCTGGTCCCAGGAAACCCTCTCGCTCGAAAGCGGTCTGGCGCGCTCTTACCTGAGCGGCATCGAAGGCGGCAAGCGCAATGTGGCGCTGATCAATATCTGCACACTGGCCGAGACGCTTGCCATACCGCCATCCGAGATACTCGACTTCAGCCGCCACGACGCCAGCCAGCTGCAGGTGGAACAGCCGCGCATGCCGTTCGGCAACCGCCAGCAGGCAGCGATCGAGGCCACCGTGCGCCATATGGCGGAACTGAGCGAACCCGAGCTGAACGTGGTGGCGGCGGTGGCGCGGGCGCTGGCTGGCAAGGGCAGCTTCCGCCCGCCGGTCAGCTACGTCAGGCCACCCGCCGCGAAGGGTGGCGGCGCCGATGACACCGAGCGCTAGACCTAGACGCCCAGCATGCCCTGCCGTTCGATAAAGCGGATCACCTCGTCCAGGCCCTGCCCGGCCTTGACGCTGCCCATCACGAACGGCCGGGCGCCGCGCATCTTGCGCGCATCGCTTTCCATCACTTCCAGCGAGGCGCCGACGTAGGGCGCCAGGTCCGTCTTGTTGATCACCAGCAGGTCGGACTTGGTGATGCCGGGCCCACCCTTTCTCGGAATTTTCTCGCCACCGGCCACGTCGATGACGTAAATCGTCAAATCAGAAAGTTCTGGGCTGAAGGTGGCGGCCAGGTTGTCGCCGCCGGACTCGATGAAGACCACGTCCGCGTCCGGGAATTTCGCCAGCATGCGGTCGACCGCTTCCAGGTTGATCGACGCATCCTCGCGGATCGCGGTGTGCGGGCAACCGCCGGTCTCGACGCCCATGATGCGCTCGGCCGGCAGCGCGCCGGAAATCGTCAGCAGACGCTGGTCTTCCTTGGTGTAGATGTCGTTGGTGATGGCGACCAGGTCATAGCGGTCGCGCATCGCCTTGCACAGCATCTCGAGCAGCGTGGTCTTGCCGGAGCCGACCGGGCCGCCGACGCCGACGCGCAGCGGAGGGTTTTTCTTGGTACGGGCCTGGGTCATGGTGCGGTGTGGATTCAGGATCGGAACAGCCGGGAGTACTGCGTTTCGTGGCGTGCGGAAAGCAGGCCCAGCATCGGGGAAAAGGTGGAGAGTTGCGGCGGCGTGGATTCGGCGCGGCGCACGGCTTCCTCTACGGTATCGAGCACCGCTGGGTGCAGGCGGCGCAGCATGTGTTGCCCTGCCACCTGGCCTAGCGGAACTGCCTTGATTGCGGCGGCTACCTGGTTCTCGGCCCAGTTGAAACTATAGGCGGCGAGGCCGTCGCGCGCATCGACCTGCAGCGCCACGCATGCCGCGGTGAACGCCGTCGGCAGGCAGACCGGCGACAGCGCCGCCAGCGCGTCGCGCAACGCCGGGGTGCCCCACTCCATCTGCGCAATCAGCTTTGCCAGCGACCAGCCCATCTGCTCGGTCTCCAGCCGCAACTCGGAGGTCTCGCGCGTGGCGTGGAACCAGTCGTTCCATGCCTTCACTTGCGCGGCGTCGCCGGACAGCCAGTGGCGATGAAGCAGCAGCCACAGCGGTGCTTCGCATTGCGCCTGCACGTGCAGCAAGTTGTCGCGGATCCAGCGCTCGGCGGTTGGCGCGTCATGCACGCTGCCGCAATCGATGGCGGCCTCCAGGCCTTGGGAATAGCTGAAGCCGCCGATGGGCAAGGCGGGGGATGCGAGGTGGAGGAGGGAGATGAGTTGGGAAAGGCCGGGCATGATACGGCGACTCAATGTGGGCAGCGCGCGTCAGTGCTTGTGACCACAGTGGTCATCATGGGCATGATGCAGATCGCCATGATCGTGGGCATGGTCGTGGCTATGGCCGTGCCCATGCGAGTGAGAGTGCGAATGCGAGTGCCCGTGCTCATGGTCATGCGCATGGCTGTGATCATGCCCATGATGCTCCTGAAACACCGCCTGCGCCGCCGCATAGTCTTCGGCAAACGTGGCATCATGCCCATGCTTGTGCCCACCCCCGTAAGCCCCGGCCTCGGGCTCGAACGGCAGTTCAGCACGCTCGGCACGCACACCCAGCCGCTGCAGCATGTCAGCCAGCACGGGATCGAACTCCAGCCGCAGGTAATTGCGCCCGATCTCCACCGGCGTGTGGCGATTGCCAAGGTGATACGCCGCACGCATCAGCGCATGCGCATCCTCCGCGCGCACTTCCAGCACGCTCTCGGCCGCGGCCTGCACTTCGACGAAGCTGCCGTCCTCAGCCACCAGCAAGTCACCGCCACGCAGCACGGTACCGCGCGGCAAGAACAGCGCCGCCTCCTCGCCATTGCCGAGCACCGCCCGCAGGCGACTCTTGCTACGTTGAGCGAATGGCAGCACCAGCTTGGGAGCACGGCGCACCAGCACCGGCGCGATGCCGTGCGGGGCGCTCAGGAATTTGTCGATCTTCAGCATGCGCGATCCGGGGCCTGCGCCCCGGTGGTTCAGAACAGGAAATAGCGCTGCGCCATGGGCAGCTCGGTGGCAGGCTCACATGTCAGCAGCTGGCCGTCGGCGACCACCTGGTAGGTCTCTGGATCGACCGTGACGTGCGGCTGCCAGTCATTGTGCACCATGTCGCGCTTGCTGACCGTACGCGTGCCACGCACCGCGGACAGCGTCTTGGCCAGCCCGTAGCGCTCGCCGATGCCACCCGCCAGTGCCGCCTGCGATACAAAGGTCAGAGACGAGCGGTGCAGCGCGCCCCCCGCCGATGCGAACATCGGCCGGTAGTGCACCGGCTGCGGCGTCGGGATCGACGCATTGGGATCACCCATCGCCGCCGCCGCGATCATGCCGCCCTTCAGGATCAAACTCGGCTTGACGCCAAAGAACGCCGGGCGCCACAGCACCAGGTCGGCCCACTTGCCCACTTCCACCGAGCCCACTTCATGGGCGATGCCATGGGTCAGCGCCGGGTTGATGGTGTACTTGGCGACATAGCGCTTGACGCGGAAGTTGTCGTGCCCGCCGCGCGCATCGTTGGGATCGCCCGGCAGCTTGCCGCGCTGCAGCGCCATCTTGTGCGCGGTCTGCCAGGTGCGGATGATGACCTCGCCCACGCGCCCCATTGCCTGCGAGTCGCTGGAGATCATCGAGAACGCGCCCAGGTCATGCAGGATGTCCTCGGCGGCGATGGTCTCGCGGCGGATACGGCTTTCGGCGAAGGCGATGTCCTCCGCAATCGACGGATCGAGGTGGTGGCACACCATCAGCATGTCGAGGTGCTCGTCCAGCGTATTGACGGTGTACGGGCGCGTCGGGTTGGTCGACGACGGCAGCACGTTAGCCTCGCCGCACACCTTGATGATGTCCGGTGCATGGCCGCCGCCCGCGCCTTCGGTGTGATACGTATGGATGGTGCGGCCCTTGAACGCGGCGATGGTCGCTTCGACAAAACCCGCCTCGTTGAGCGTATCGGTGTGGATCGCCACCTGCGTATCGGTCGCGTCCGCCACCGACAAACAGGTATCGATCGCCGCCGGCGTGGTGCCCCAGTCCTCATGCAGCTTCAGGCCGATCGCACCCGCCTCCACCTGCTCCAGGAGCGGCCCCTGCTGGCTGGCATTGCCCTTGCCCAGCAGGCCGATGTTCATCGGGTAGGCATCGGCTGCCTGCAGCATGCGCTCCATGTACCACGGCCCCGGCGTCACCGTGGTGGCAAAGGTGCCGGTGGCCGGCCCGGTGCCGCCGCCGATCATGGTGGTGACGCCGCTCATCAGCGCCTCTTCGATCTGCTGCGGGCAGATAAAGTGGATATGGCTGTCGATGCCGCCGGCGGTGACGATCATGCCCTCGCCCGCGATCACCTCGGTGCCCGGCCCGACCACGATGGTCACGCCCGGCTGGATATCTGGGTTGCCGGCCTTGCCGATCGACGCGATGCGCCCGTCCTTCAGTCCGATATCGGCCTTGACGATGCCCCAGTGGTCGACGATCAGCGCATTGGTGATCACCGTGTCGACGCAGTCCTTCGCCATGCGCTGGCTCTGGCCCATGCCGTCGCGAATCACCTTGCCGCCGCCGAATTTCACTTCCTCGCCGTAGATGGTGAAGTCCTTCTCGACCTCGATGATAAGCCCGGTGTCGGCCAGCCGCACGCGATCGCCGGTGGTCGGGCCGAACATCTCGGCATAGGCCTGCCTGGAGATCTTTGCCATCACAGCGCTCCCATGATCTTGCCGTTGAAGCCGTAGACGATGCGGTCGCCGTCCAGCGCCACCAGTTCGACGGTGCGGGTCTGGCCGGGCTCGAAGCGCACCGCGGTGCCCGCTGCGATATTCAGCCGGAAGCCGCGCGCAGCTTCGCGGTCGAACGCGAGCGCGGTGTTGGTCTCGTAGAAGTGGAAGTGCGAGCCGACCTGGATCGGCCGGTCGCCGGTATTGGCAACCGTCACGCTGACGGTGGCGCGGCCGGCGTTGAGTTCGATCTCGCCGTCCGCGGGCATCAGTTCACCGGGAATCATGGCAGTCCTCCTCAGGCAACCAGCAGGCCAGCGCCGTACAGCGCCACGCCGGCGCCTGCCAGGCGCGCCAGCCAGCCGGCGCGGCGGCGCAGCAGCGTGCCGGCGCCGATGCCGAGCAGGTGCAGCGCCATGGTGGCGACGGCAAAGCCGCCGACATAAGCCAACACGGCAGGCAGCGCGCCCGCGGTGGCCGGCAACTCGGCGCCGTGCGCATAGCCGTGGAAGATGGCAAAGCCACCAACCAGCAGCGTGCCAGCCCAGGCCGGCAGCTTCGCGCGCAGCGCCACCAGCAGACCGATCACCAACAGCGAAGCAGCGATCATCGGTTCGACCGCAGGCAGCGCCACACCGGACAGCCCCAGCGTCGCGCCCACCACCATCAGCGCGACGAAAGCCAGCGGCAGGCGCAGCGTGTCGGACGCCGAGCGCGCGATCAGCGCGCTCCACACGCCCACCGCCGCCATCGCGAGCAGGTGGTCGGCGCCGGTGAAGGGATGCGCCAGGCCAGCCAACAGGCTGGCGTTGACGGTGGCGGCGTCATGGCCGGGATGCGCCAGCGCGGCAGTGGTGGCAACGGTCAGGGAAGTGCCCAGGACAAGGCGCAGGCAGGCGGTACGGTTCATGTCGGCTCTCGGTTGGTCTTGTTGTTCGGGATCGGCTCTCGGCGCGCCGCGCTCAGACGATGGGATGGTGCACGGTCACCAGCTTGGTCCCGTCAGGGAAAGTCGCTTCCACCTGGATCTCGGGGATCATCTCGGCCACGCCGTCCATCACGTCCTCGCGGCTCAGCACCGTGGTGCCCTCGTGCATCAGCTCGGCCACGGTGCGGCCGTCGCGCGCGCCTTCCATGATGGCGGCCGTGATCAGCGCCACCGCCTCCGGGTAGTTGAGCTTCAGCCCGCGCGCCTTGCGCCGTTCAGCCAGCAGCGCGGCGGTGAAGATCAGCAGCTTGTCTTTCTCTCGCGGCGTCAGTTCCATCTTGTGTTCCCTGTTCTACGGATGTTTTCGCTTACGTTGCCCACAGGCGCAGCGGCCGCGCCACGACACCATGGATCGGCTCGCGCAGCGCCTGCCAGCTATCGACCATGACGTGGCGCACGGCTTCCATCTGCCGGCCGAGCACGCGCAACAGCAGCATCGATTGCCCGTTGGCTGCGAGGCAGGTCACACCGGCGCGCAGGTCCGGCGTATAAGGCAGTCGTTCGGCAAGCATTTCAGCCAACTCTTGCGTGGCGCCCTCGCCCACTGCCCACAGCGTGCCCAGCACGTTCAGGCCGTCGAGCCCGGCCACCCCGGTACGCAGCGGCGAGGCCGCCTCGAAATGCGATTGTTCGATCCACA
Source organism: Ralstonia pickettii (assembly GCA_050987995.1). GTDB lineage: Bacteria > Pseudomonadota > Gammaproteobacteria > Burkholderiales > Burkholderiaceae > Cupriavidus > Cupriavidus pickettii_B. The sequence goes on along the minus strand of CP158803.1, from coordinate 1,057,288 downwards.
GCGCACGCTCGCCGGCGCCGATGCGGGTATCCAGCCACAGCGCGCCGCGAGCCCACTGCTCGCCCGACGCCTGCCTCCCAAGCACCACCGCATCCCAGCCGATCGCGCTGCCGCCCGGCGCCACCTCGAGCACGGTCGAAATCTGCGCGCGCGCGTCGTCAAAGACAATGTTCTCCTGCGGCAGCCAGTCCAGCCGCGCGCCCGGCCCGACGGTGAGGCGCACATGCTGCGCCGCGTCCCGTCCGAGCGACTTGTACCACTTGGTCGCCCCCGGCGTGGCAAGCACCGCATGCGCGCCCGCCTCCACCGTCACGTCGATCTCCAGGCTGTCGCCGCCCGCCACCCCTGCCGGCGGGTGCAGGATGACGACGTGGCAGATCCCGCCCTCCGGATACAGCGGCTTCTGCACCAGCAGCGGCCCCTGGTGACGGCGCTCCGTCAGCGCGGTGCGTTCGCCGCGCTGCGTAAAGCGCAGCCGCAGCGTGGCCTGCCATGCAGCGGGCACGGCGAGGGACGAAGGGAAATCGGGATGGCGCATGGCAAGGAAAAGCCGGCGGCGGAGCGCGCGCGATGGCGGGGGTTGCAGGCAATCATAGCGCGCCGCCCGCCTGTTCGGAAGCGGCGCGCAGCCGACAATTCCCCGCCCTGCGGCGTGCCCGCCCTACACGGCGATCAGCTCCCGCACGCCGTCCTGCTCCATGCTGGCGGCGGCGCCCCGCGCCACCACCTCGCCGCGGCTCATCACCACATAGTGGTCGGCAATATGGCGCGCGAACTCGTAGTACTGCTCGACCAGCAGCACGGTCATGCCAAACTCGTCGACCAGCAGCCGCAGCGCGCGGCCAATGTCCTGGATGATGGATGGCTGGATGCCTTCGGTGGGCTCGTCCAGGATCAGCAAACCCGGATCGCTCATCAGTGCGCGGCCGATCGCCAGTTGCTGCTGCTGGCCGCCGGACAGGTCGCCGCCGCGGCGCAGGCGCATGGTGCGCAGCACGGGAAAGAGCTGGTAGATCCGGTCCGGCACGCCGGCCGGCCGCGCACGGCTGGCCGCGCCGATCAGCAGGTTCTCTTCCACGGTCAGCCGCGGGAAGATCTCGCGGCCCTGCGGCACGTAGGCCAGCCCGGCCGAGACGCGCTCGTAGGGCGGCTTCTTCTCCAGCGCCTTGCCCTCCCACTGGATGCTGCCACTGCGCGTGGGGACCACGCCCATCAGGCACTTGAGCAACGTGCTCTTGCCCACGCCGTTGCGGCCCAGCAGCGTGGTCAGCTTGCCGGCCGGCACGTCGAAGCTGACGTTGCGCAGGATATGGCTGCCGCCGTAGAACTGGTTCAGTACATTGACCTGCAGCATGCTTATCTTCCCAGGTAGGATTCGATCACGCGCTCGTCGCGCTTGACGCTGTCGAGCGTGCCTTCGGCCAGCACGCTGCCCTCGGCCAGCACCGTGACCTTGCCGGCATCGCCCGCCAGCGCGGCGACGAATTCCATGTCGTGCTCCACCACCATCATCGAGCAGCTGCCGCGCAGGCCGTTGAGCAGCGCGGCAAGCTGCATGGTTTCCTCGTCGGTCATGCCCGCGACGGGCTCGTCGAGCAACAGCAACTGTGGCTGCTGCATCAGCAGCATGCCGATCTCCAGCCGCTGCTTCTGCCCGTGCGACAGCAGGCCGGCGGGCCGGTAGGCCTCGCCCTCCAGCCCGGTCAGCGCCAGCGTTTCCTCGATGCGGCGATGCCCTTCTCCGGTCAGGCGCGCGCGCAGCGACGACCACCAGCGCTTATCGGCCTTCATCGCCAGCTCCAGGTTCTCCCACACCGCGTGCTGCTCGAACACGGTGGGCTTCTGGAACTTGCGGCCGATGCCGACCTGGGCGATGCGCGGCTCGGTCATCCGCATCAGGTCGATGGTCTGGCCAAGGAACACGCGCCCGCTGACATTGGCATTGCGCGGCCCGGTCTTGCCGGTAATGACATCCATCATCGTGGTCTTGCCTGCGCCGTTGGGACCGATCACGCAGCGCAGCTCGCCATGGTCGATCGACAGCGTCAGCTTGTTGAGCGCGCGAAAGCCGTCGAACTGCACCGTCAGGTCTTCCAGGTACAGGATCGGGCCGTGCGATACGTCGATGGTGCCCGGCTCGACGATGCGGCCCAGGCCGGTGGCCTCTCCGCTTTCGGCCTGGCCGTGCTGGAGTGCGGCGTTCAAGCTTCACCTCCGCTACGACCCGCGACGACCGGACTGGAAACGGGCTCTGGTGCGGAAGGTGCCGGCGGCACGCGGCGCTCGCGCAGGCGGTTCCAAAGCCCGGTCACGCCATCGGGCAGGTACAACGTCACCAGCACGAACATCGCGCCCAGCAAAAAGAGCCAGTACTCGGCGAAGTGGGCAGTGAAGAGGGTCTTGGCACCATTGACCAGGAACGCACCGATCACCGGTCCGATCAGCGTGCCGCGCCCGCCCACGGCTACCCAGACCGCCATTTCAATCGAGTTGCCCGGCGACATTTCGCCGGGGTTGATGATGCCGACCTGCGGCACATACAGCGCCCCCGCAATGCCGCACAGCACCGCCGAGAAGGTCCACACGAACAGCTTGTAGCCAAGCGGGTTGTAGCCGGAGAACATCACGCGCATCTCGGCATCGCGCACCGCGGTGACCACGCGGCCGAGCTTGGATGTGACGATATAGCGGCAGGCGACAAACCCGGCCAGCAGCGCCAGGAAGGTCAGCACGAACAGCGCCGTGCGCGTCTGCGGCGCGGCGATGGCAAAGCCCGCGATGCGCTTGAAGTCGGTAAAGCCGTTATTGCCGCCGAAGCCGGTCTCGTTGCGGAAGAACAGCAGCATCGCCGCATACGTCATCGCCTGCGTGATGATCGACAGGTACACGCCCTTGATGCGCGAGCGGAAGGCAAAGAAGCCGAACAGCCAGGCCAGTACGCCCGGCACCAGCACCACCAGCAGCAGCGCGTAGCCGAGGTGCTCCGTGCCGTGCCAGAACCACGGCAGTTCCTTCCAGTCGAGGAACACCATGAAGTCCGGCAGCTCGCTCTTGTACACGCCCTCGCGCCCGATCGAACGCATCAGGTACATGCCCATGGCATAGCCGCCGAGCGCGAAGAACAGGCCGTGGCCCAGGCTCAGGATGCCGCAGTAGCCCCACACCAGGTCCAGCGCGATCGCCGCCAGCGCAAAGCACATGATCTTGCCGACCAGGGTCAGCGCATAGGCCGACAGGTGCAGCGGATGGCCCTCCGGCAATACCAGCGCGCACACCGGCACGCCAACGCCGACCATCACAGTCAGCGCCAGCAGGGCCATCCAGCCCCGCGGCGAGAACAGCGACTGGCGCTCGGGCACGGCAAGCCGGAACGGCGTAGCGGAAGAACTCGATTGGAATCGCTGCATCATGCCTCCGCGCTGCGCCCCTTGAGCGCGAATAGTCCCTGCGGCCGCTTCTGGATGAAGAGCACGATCAGCACCAGGACAAAGATCTTGGCGAGCACCGCGCCGTAGAACGGCTCGATGAATTTGTTGATGATGCCCAGCCCGAACGCGCCGACGATGGTCCCGGCCAACTGCCCCACCCCACCCAGCACCACCACCATGAAGGAGTCGATGATGTAGGCCTGGCCCAGGTCGGGGCCGACATTGCCGATCTGCGACAGCGCGCAGCCGCCCAGCCCGGCAATGCCGGCACCGAAGGCAAAGGCGTAACTGTCCACCTTCCACGTGCGCACGCCGACGCAGGCCGCCATGGTGCGGTTCTGCGTGGTGGCGCGCACGAACAGCCCCAGCCGCGTGCGGTTCAGCACCGCCCACGCCACCGCCACCACCGCCAGTGCGAACAGGATGATGACGATGCGGTTGTACGGGATCACCAGGCCCGGCATCCATTCGATGCCGCCGCTCATCCATGCCGGGTTGGCCACTTCCACGTTCTGCGCGCCGAACAGCGTGCGCACCGCCTGCATCAGCAGCAGGCTGACGCCGAAGGTGGCCAGCAGCGTTTCCAGCGGACGGCCGTACAGGTGGCGCAGCACCAGCCGCTCGAGCACGAAGCCCACCACCGCTGCCGCCAGGAACGACGCCGGCAGCGCCGCCGGCAGATACCACGCGAACGCATCCGGCGCGTAGGTGCGGAATAGCGACTGCACCACGTAGGTGGCATAGGCGCCGATCATCAGGAACTCGCCGTGCGCCATATTGATGACGCCGATCAGGCCGTAGGTGATGGCCAGGCCCAGTGCAGCCAGCAGCAGCACGCTGCCCAGGCTCAGCCCGGCGAACAGGTTGCCGATCAGCTCGGCGCGGCGCTGATCGCTGCGCAGGGTGTCCAGCGCCTGCTGGGCGGCCAGGCGCACGTCGGCGTCGGGCTCGCGGTAGTTGCCGGCGCTGTCGCGCTCCACCAGCGGCGCCAGCTTCTGGCGGCTCTGCGGGTTGCTGTCGCTGCCGAGGATGCGGATCGCCTCGAGCCGCGCGTCATGCGCGGCAGGGTCGGCAGGCTCGGCCAGCACCAGGTTGGCCCAGATCACGTCGAGGCTGGCGCGCAGGCCGGCATCGGCCTCATTCTTGCGCGCGGCTTCGACCGCCGGGCGCGAGGCGCTCTCCGGCTGGTCGCGCAGCGTGGCGACCGCCTGCGCGCGCACCGTGATATCGGGCGATTGCAGCAGCAGGCTGCTGGCAGCGCTGTCGACCAGCGCGCGCAGGCTGTTGTTCAGGGTCAGGGATTCCAGCTCATCCGCCTTCACCTTGACCGGCTTGCCGGTGATGGCATCGACGGTCTTGTCGCCATCCTGGCGCACCATGCCGACCGACGGTGCGTACTGCAGCGCGTCGTCCTGCAGGGCCTTCAAGATCGGGCCGGCCTGCTCGGGCGGCGCCTTGGCCAGCGCCGTCAGCGCCGCGGTCTTGGCGTCGAAATCGTCTTCGACCAGCGGCTTCAGGTCGGCCTGCGTCAGCGCCGTGGCCCACGGCGCCGCGGCCAGCAGCAGCGCTGCCAGCAGGACGCGCAGCCATGGCAGGACGGAAACGAATAAGGGATTGCACATAGGGCTGGCGAGTTGCGGAATGAGTGTTTGGGGAGATGACAGGTGTCCATCACGAAGTGAGCACCATCAGGCTGGCAAGCGCCCGCTCTCTCCCCCAGCCCCTACCCAGGAACCTCCACTAACCCATTGATTTTATTAGGGCTGATTTTGGAGCCTTGCTACAGCGGTTGTGGAGCGAAGGCCTCCTGGTTCCTGGGGCAAGCCGGCACGGCGAGCGTGCATAGGACTCTCCCGCAAGCGGGAGAGGGGAGCCAACCGGCAGCAGCTGGCCCGGCTTACATCACCTTGTCCGGCTTGCCTTCATTACCCGTGATAAACGGACTCCACGGCTGCGCACGCACCGCCTTCGGCGTCTTCCACACCACCGAGAACTGGCCGTCGCCCTTGACTTCGCCGATCATCACCGGCTTGTACAGGTGGTGGTTCTCGCCCATGGTCAGCGTGAAGCCGTCCGGCGCCTTGAAGGTCTGGCCGTACATGGCGGCACGCACCTTGTTGGTGTCGGTGGTGCCGGCCTTCTTCACGGCCTGCGCCCACATCTTGATGCCCACGTAGGTGGCTTCCATCGGGTCGTTGGTCACGCGCTTGTCGCCGCCCGGCAGGTTGTTGGCCTTGACCCACGCCGCCCATTGCTTCCTGAAGGCATCGTTTTCCGGGTTCTTGACCGACATGAAGTAGTTCCACGCCGCCAGGTGGCCGACCAGCGGCTTGGTGTCGATGCCGCGCAGTTCTTCCTCACCCACCGAGAACGCCACCACCGGCACGTCCTTGGCCTTCAGGCCGGCGTTGCCCAGTTCCTTGTAGAAGGGCACGTTGGAGTCGCCGTTGATGGTCGAGATCACCGCGGTCTTGCCGCCCTGCGAGAACTTCTTGATATTGGCGACGATGGTCTGGTAGTCGCTGTGGCCAAACGGGGTGTAGACCTCTTCGATATCCTTGTCGGCAACGCCCTTGCTCTTCAGGAAGGCGCGCAGGATCTTGTTGGTGGTGCGCGGATAGACGTAGTCCGTGCCCAGCAGGTAGAAGCGCTTGGCGCCGCCGCCTTCCTTGCTCATCAGGTATTCCACCGCCGGGATCGCCTGCTGGTTGGGCGCCGCGCCGGTGTAGAAGACATTCTTGGACATTTCCTCGCCTTCGTACTGCACCGGGTAGAACAGCAGCGAGTTCAGTTCCTCATACACCGGAAGCACCGACTTGCGCGACACCGAGGTCCAGCAGCCGAAGGTCACCGCGACCTTGTCCTTGCTGACCAGCTGGCGCGCCTTCTCGGCGAACAGCGGCCAGTTGGAGGCGGGGTCCACCACGACGGGCTCGAGCTTGCGGCCCAGCACGCCACCGCTCTTGTTAATCTCGTCGATGGTCATCAAGGCCACGTCCTTCAGCGACGTTTCCGAGATGGCCATCGTGCCGGACAGCGAGTGCAGGATACCGACCTTGATCGGTTCCTTGGACTGCGCCATGGCCAGCGGGCTGGTACCGATTATTGCCGCGGCGGCGATGGCCGACAGCTTCAGCATGTCACGTCGTTGCATTTGCAGCTCCCGTTTATGGTGTTAGTCAGGGACTACGCTCCCCGGGTGATGCTTCTGCAACTAGCGTGCCATGGCGGCAAGGTTTTGCGCCCCAGCCGACGCTGCGCTGAATGGCTTGCCGGCGCGGTACGGCAGGGACAACACGGGACAGGCGCCGGCCGCCGCACTATGACAGTGCAGCCGGCACGCGCACCACTCCCGTGCATGGGGCACAAATCAGGGCAGGCCGCTTCGCCAACCGCGAACTGGCGCGCAGCCGGCGCACCAAAGCTGCGCACTATGCCCCACGGTCAACAGCGCACCACAGCGCGATAGCGTTCTTAAACAGCCCCGGGACGCAGGCGCAAGGAGCCGACGACTGCATCCCACAACTCCAGCGCTTCCTCATCGCTGGCAAACGACTCCTTGTTGGTGAGATAGGCGGACTCACCAACCTGCAGCGAGACATTCAGATTTGGCTCTGCCAGCGAGTCGGCCTTGCCTGGGGCTTCCCACTTGAATCCGTAGCTCCGCTTCCCGTCCTGCGTCCCGGCGACAAGAATCTCGTCGGCCTCGATCGGGCCAACCGGACGCTCACGATTGCGTAGCTGGGTGAAGCCCGCCACCGTACTCAGCAGTCCGGCCAGGACGCCACCGCCGCGCTTACGCAGGCCTGGCTCTACGCTGCGCTGCGTGTATGCGGTGACCTTGAAAGAAACATCGGGCTTGCCGGCCAAATGGATAGCCATGCGCCAGCTTTCGAGATTGAAGCGTTGGTCCACCAAGATGACTTCGCCGGCAATGAAGCCTACGCCTTGCGGAGGTACCTTGGGAGGTATTTCACGCCATTCCCCCGCTAGTTGGCCAAGAAACGAAAGGATGCTGCTCTTCTTGTCTAGAGAAACGTCACCTGAATACCTTAATGCCCTGGAGCCCGCTTTAAAGTACGTGTCAAAGTGATACAGAGCATCTGAATGCTCACTTGCCCAAGTCACAATAGTGACTGCGTCGTTCGGATGTTGAATGCGCTCTATGAACATCGGCTCCCGGCGTACACTCCGGATCGTTTGTCGCAGTAACAGCTCTCGCTCGCCCACCAACACCGCAAGGCGGGATGTGTCACTGGCTGACAGGAGTTCGATTTCATCCCTATTGATTCTGTAGCTTTCAGAAGTTCGTGCGTCACCAGGCAGGTCTACCAGATGCCGGCCTATGGCGTGGGTCTTCCATCCCTCTTTCACGCCGCCCCCTTCCTAATGCAATGCTTGCGCGCGATCTTCATAATCGTGTGCATAGTGGCGACGAGCGAACGCTTGTTCCCTTGGCTGCCTTGACTAGGGTTCTCAAACTGCCCCCGGGCGCAAGCGCAAGGAGCCGACGACAGCATCCCACAACTCCAGCGCTTCCTCATCTCTGGCAAACGACTCCTTGTTGGTGAGATAGGCGGACTCACCAACCTGCAGTGAAACATTCAGATTGGGCTCTGCCAGTGAGTCGGCCTTGCCTGGAGCTTCCCACTTGAATCCGTAGCTCCGCTTTCCGTCCTGCGTCCCGGCGACAAGGATCTCGTCGGCCTCGATCGGGCCAACCGGACGCTCACGATTGCGTAGCTGGGTGAAGCCCGCCACCGTACCCAGCAGTCCGGCCAGGACGCCACCGGCGCGCTTGCGCAGGCCGGGCTCTACGCTGCGTTGCGTGTATGCGGTGATCTTGAAGGAAACATCGGGCTTACCGGCCAGGCGGATCACCATGCCCCAGCTTTCGAGGTTAAGCATGTTATCCACAAGAATCGCGTCTTTTGCCACATAGCCAACAACGCGTGGCATTTCACCGGGAAGAATCTCGCGCCACTCTCGGGATAGCTCATCGCATACCGACAACGCCGCCACCTTGCGGTCCGGCGACACGTCTCCCGAGTACTTCAATGCTCTTGATCCTGCGCGAAAATAGGTGTCGAAGTAGTAGTATTCGATGGACACGTCGAGCCAAGAGACCAGTGTCACCGAACCGTTGGCATGGGGCACCCTCTCGATAAACCTGCTACCGCGCGAATCGTGCCGTATGGCACGAAGCTCCTGCTCCCGTTGAGCAACCAGGTTATCGAAGTCTGATTGGGTTCTGATCGCAGGCATCGGCTCAATGGGCACCTTGTTGTACCCATAGGTCTCAATTGTTTGCGCATCTCCCGGCAGGTCGATCAGGTGTCGGCCAATTGCGTGGGTTCTCCAGCCTTCCTTCATGCTGACTCCTTCTTGTGCCATTGGGCCTGCCTAGCGAGCTTCACAATGGCGTACATCGTGGCATACAGCGCGCGCCGGTCTCCGTAGCTGCCCTGATGGTCTTAACAGAAATACCTATTCTGCTGTCCTGAGCTGTCTTGCCCATGTGCAAAACTCAGCTCAATGCCTGCCTCGCCTGGCGCCGCACCTGATTGCACCGGCACCGTGCCGTCTCCAGGGCAGTCAGGCTTGCTGATTGCCAAGAAGTGGCCCTCTGATGTTCGCAGCGTGCCATTGCCATCGTCACTGGCGACCTTGATATCTTCGGGGTTCAGCGCACGTACGCACGCCCCCTCCCAGGCAATCTCTCCCCAACTAAGCCGATCTTTGCTTGCCAACAACCCGCTTCCAAAAAGACCGCCACGATCCTTCCCAGCATCACGCAACCCTTGCGCCCCATAGTGGGCATAGCTGGGGACTTTGTATCGCTTCTCGATCGCCTCGTGAAATTCCCTTACTCTTGCCACCACCTTAGCCAAAGAATTGCGCGGAGATTCCCGATCAGGCCGATAACGGCCAGTTGCTGTCGTCACAGCTTTCTGACCCGCAGGATCCATCAACCCAACGCTTGCCTCCGGCACCAACCCATACCACGCCGGCGACAAATAGATCTCGCTGTATGGATCACGATGGTTCGGCAACGCCATTGCCTCATCGACACCCTTGCGCTCGCGCACCTTCAGCCACGGCTTGCCGTCGTTATAGTCCGCTGTCGGCAGCAGTTCGAGTCCGCCCGGCGCCTGCGACAGGACGGCCACTACCTCGGCGGCGTTCCGGCCCAGGACCACCTGCTCTACCCCCTCGAAACCCGCGCGCATGCGCTTGTAGGTGGCCGGCGCGCCCGTGGCCGGCTGCACGCCATGCGAGACGCCCAGGACCTTGTCGCACTGATGGACTTCGGTGAGCGCACGGCTCACCAGTCCGCCCATTGAGTGGGTTACCACAATTACCTTTTCCGCCATCGGACGATCTGGCTTACGGCGCCGGATGCGGCATTGGTCATTGCCCTCGCCGTCCGCCGTATCCTGGACGATGACCGTCCGGCCCTCGTTGTAGTAGGGCAGGATAGTGTTCTCGATCAGGTTCTTGATGGCCGCACCGGAGTCACGGTTGCTCTGCAGCCAGTTGAGCCTCCCGCCCAGACATCGAACTGGTAAGTGGCCGCGTGCAGGATCTCCTCACGCGTTAGCGCCTCGCCGCCATGAGCGCCCCAATCCGACGGCGGAGTCTGCCCATCCTCGGCGGCCCAGTTCTTCAGGTCAGCCTCACATCGGTCAAAGTCGTACTCGGCAAGTGAATTCAGGTGATACTGCAACTCCCCCAGGAATGGCTGGTAGGAGGAACGCATCAGCGCGCCCCAGCCACGCGCAACCAGCACGTTCTTCGGCAGCCCGCTTCTGCCTGCATCCAGCGGGCCACTGGGATCGACCTCAACCATGTCGGTTGCCAGGTCATTGGCCCGGTCCTTCGCATTCTTGAACAGGTAGCTGAACAACTGACAGATCGCGTCCGCCGCGCCCCGCAGGTCTGTGTTGGGCGGGCGCCAGGCAATGTCCTTGCCTTCCTTCTTCCTGAGATTGGTGCCCATGATGCCGGGCAGGAATAGGACAGGGATAACGTAAGGCTTGGCAAGGACGATCTTCTCGCGTTGATCCTCCGACGGCGTGAGCGTCGCGAGACCAACTTCATCGCCGTTCTTGTCGACAATGCTGTGATAGAGGACCCGCGTCGATTCAGCCATGGCGTCATTTCCAAGTGATCACGCCATGCTCAAGCGGGCAGCCGGATGTGCCCCGGATCTGACATGGCTCCGCGGTGTACGATAGGCTCATCTGCTTACGCCGGGAACGGGTCCTCTTGGCTTCTGCGCCAGTGTTTGAGCTACGGCAAAATTGCCGCCGATACCCGGAAAGCGCCTGTTCGGATCGACAGGTGTCGCGTACGCGATTACGCTGGACGAAAAAAACGGGGCCCCTTCCGGGGCCCCGCTCTCGATGCCAGGACGTCGGGTCCTTACATCACCATCATGTTGGTGTTCAGGTTGTGCATGATCCACAGCGAACCCGCCACCACGATCACCAGGATCAGCGCCGTGAACAGCAGCGCGATCACGTTGCTGCGCTGCTCGGACGACGTGTCCAGGTGCAGGAAGTACTTCAGGTGGACCAGGATCTGGACCGCCGCCATGCCGAGGATGATCCAGAGGATCGTGCCCTTGTCCATGCTGCCGTCCATCACGAGCTTGAACGGGATCACCGTCAGGATCACCGCCAGGATAAAGCCGATCGCATACGACTTGAAGCTGGCGTGGGTGTCATGACCCGCGTGCGAGTCGTGCGAATCGTGGGCGCCGTGCGCCGCCGGTGCGTTGTGTTGTGCCATCACAGATGTCCCATCAGGTAGACCACGGTAAACACGCCGATCCAGACCACGTCCAGGAAGTGCCAGAACAGCGACAGGCACGTCAGGCGCTTGGTCAGGGTCGGGGTGATGCCCTTCTTCGACAGTTGCCACATCAGCACGATCATCCACAGCATGCCGCTGGCGACGTGCAGGCCGTGGGTACCGACCAGCGTGAAGAACGACGACAGGAACGCGCTGCGACCCGGGCCGGCGCCTTCGGCGATCAGGTGATGGAATTCGTTGATTTCCATCACCATGAACGCCGCGCCCAGCAGGAACGTGATGCCGAGCCACACCTGCACGCGGCTCAGGCTGCGGTTCTGCAGCGAGATCATCGCCATGCCGTACGTGATCGAGGAGAACAGCAGGATGAAGGTCTCCACCAGCACGTAGTTGAGCTCGAACAGCTCCTTCGCCGACGGGCCGCCTGCCAGCTCGCCGCGCAGCACGGCGAACGCCGCGAACAGCCCGGCGAAGATGATGCAGTCGCTCATCAGGTAGATCCAGAAGCCATACACCGTATTGGCACTGGTATCGTGGTGCGCGTGGTCATGGCCATGGCCATGCGCGTCGGCTTTGGCCGATGCGCCGGCCTGCGCGGGGATGCGGTCTAGGACTTGAGTCGACATGGTTCTCAGGCTTGCGAAGCAATGCGCTGCAGATGGCGCGTTTCGATCTGCTCGACCTCGGTGGCCGGCACGTAGTAGTCGATATGGTCGTCGTTGCTGCGGTGGATGAACGCCCACACCATGCCCACCAGGCCAATGATGGCCATCCACCAGATATGCCAGGTCAGGGCAAAGCCGAACACCAGGCTGAAGGCGCCGATGATGAAGCCCGCGCCCGTGTTCTTGGGCATGTGGATCTTCTCGTAGCCTTCGGTCGGCAGCGTCTCGCCACGGGCCTTCATGTCGGAGAACGCGTCCAGGTCACGCACCACCGGCGTGTGCGCGAAGTTGTAGAACGGCGGCGGCGACGAGGTGGCCCACTCCAGGGTGCGGCCGCCCCATGGGTCGCCGGTCACGTCGGCCAGCTTCTTGCGGTCGCGGATCGACACCACGATCTGCAGCACCTGGAAGAAGATGCCCAGCGCCACGAACACCACGCCTACCACGGCCAGGTACAGCCACGGCGTCCAGGCCGGGTTGTCGGTGTGGTTCAGGCGGCGGGTCATGCCCATCAGGCCCAGCACGTACAGCGGCATGAAGGCGAAGTAGAAGCCGACCAGCCAGCACCAGAAGGCGCACTTGCCCAGACGCTCGTTCAGCGTGAAGCCGAACGCCTTCGGCCACCAGTAGGTGATGCCGGCCAGGTAGCCGAACAGCACGCCGCCGATGATCACGTTGTGGAAGTGGGCGATCAGGAACAGGCTGTTGTGCAGCACGAAGTCAGCAGCCGGCACGGCCATCAGCACGCCGGTCATGCCGCCGATCACGAAGGTGATCATGAAGCCCAGCGTCCACAGCACCGGCGAGGTCATCTGGACCCGGCCGCGGTACATGGTGAACAGCCAGTTGAAGATCTTCACCCCGGTCGGGATGGAGATGATCATGGTGGTGATGCCGAAGAACGCGTTGACGTTGGCGCCCGAGCCCATCGTGAAGAAGTGGTGCAGCCACACGATGAACGACAGCACCATGATCGCGGCGGTCGCGTACACCATGCCCTTGTAGCCGAACAGCTTCTTGCCCGAGAACGTGGCGATCACTTCAGAGAAGATGCCGAACGCGGGCAGGATCAGGATGTACACCTCGGGGTGGCCCCAGATCCAGATCAGGTTCACGTACATCATGGCGTTGCCGCCACCGTCGTTCGTGAAGAAGTGCGTACCGACGTAGCGGTCCAGGCCCAGCAGCGCCAGGGTCACGGTCAGCACCGGGAAGGCAGCCACGATCAGCACGTTGGTGCACAGCGCGGTCCAGGTGAACACCGGCATGCGCATCAGCGTCATGCCCGGCGCGCGCATGCGCAGGATCGTCACCAGGAAGTTCACGCCGGTCAGCAAGGTGCCCAGGCCCGAGATCTGCAAGCTCCAGAGGTAGTAGTCCACCCCCACGCCCGGGCTGAAGTCCAGGCCCGACAGCGGCGGGTAGGCCAGCCAGCCGGTCTTGGCGAATTCACCGACGCCCAGCGAGACATTGACCAGCATGGCGCCCGACACGAACAGCCAGAAAGAGAGCGTGTTCAGGAACGGGAAGGCCACGTCGCGCGCGCCGATCTGCAGCGGCACGACCAGGTTCATCAGGCCGGTCATCAGCGGCATGGCCACGAAGAAGATCATGATCACGCCGTGGGCGGTGAAGATCTGGTCGTAGTGCTCAGGCGGCAGGACGCCGGTCGCGCCATTGGTGGCGAGCGCCAGCTGGGTGCGCATCATGACCGCGTCGGCGAAGCCGCGCAGCAGCATGATCAGCGCGACCAGGCAGTACATCACGCCGATCTTCTTGTGGTCGACCGAGGTGAACCACTCGTTCCAGAGGTAGCCCCACTTCTTGAAATAGGTGATCGCGCCTAGCAGCGCGGCACCGCCCAGGGCGACGCCGGCCAGAACGACCATGATGATCGGCTCATGAAACGGGATCGCCGACAAACTCAACTTGCCAAACATCATTGCTCCTAGGATTGCGCGCCCAGCGTCGGCTTGGCCGGCGTGGTCATCGACAGCTTCTCTTCACCGAGGGTGTTGCGCGACGTGCAGATCGGGCCGCCCTTGAACCCGTCGGCGGCAAGCGCAGTGCCGCTGTGGTCCATGTACTTGTGCAGGATGTTATGGAAGAGCTTGTCTTCCACCTTGCCGTAGTATGTGACCGGCTCCTTCTCGCTGGGTTGTGCCAGCGTCTTGTAGCCTTCAACGCCCAGTTCGGTGGACGAGGCGCGAACCTTGGCGACCCACTCATCGAACTCGTAGTTCGACATGGCGACCGCCTTGAACTTCATGCCCGAGAAGCCGCCGCCGCTGTAGTTGGCGGACACGCCGTCATACGAACCGGCATGGTTGGCGATCAGGTGCAGCTTGGTCTCCATCCCGGCCATGGCGTACACCTGGCTGCCCAGTTGCGGGATGAAGAACGAATTCATGATCGAATCCGAGGTGATCTTGAAGTTCACCGGGGTGTCGACCGGGAACGCGATCTGGTTGACCGTGGCGATCTTCAGTTCCGGATAGATGAACAGCCACTTCCAGTTCAGCGCCACCACCTCGACGGTGACCGGCTTCTTGTTGGATTCCAGCGGCTTGTACGGGTCCAGGTCGTGCGAGGACTTCCAGGTGATGATGCCCAGCGCGATGATGATCAGGCAGGGGATCAGCCACACCACCACTTCGATCGCGGTCGAGTGGGACCAGTCCGGCTCATAGCGCGCCGAGGTATTGGACGCGCGGTACTTCCAGGCAAACACCAGCGTCAGCACGATCACCGGCAGCACCACCAGCAGCATGAGCCAGGTGGCGATCAGGATGATGTTCTTGATGTCGACGCCTACCTGCCCTTTCGGGTCGAGCAGCGTCATGTTGCAGCCAGCCAGCAGGAGCAGGCCAAGGCAGGGCAGGAACCGCGTCCAACGCGGCAGTATGGGTTTCTTCATGTCACGACTGGTTTGGTTACACCGCGCTTCGGGCAAAAGCGCGGCTAAACCGCCTGATGCTCGCGCAAGAGGCGTGGGGCTATGGGAAAACCGGAAGGACGTGTCCTTAGCTGGCGTTGCGGTCTGGCGGCGGATCTAACGCCGAGGGACCATGCGGCCTTGCAACGCCATGAACACGGAAGGACAACTGACTGCGCGCGCTGCAGGCCCTGTGGGACCTTGCCGGCGCTGCTGCACCTGGTGGCCGAAACCGCGAACGGTCCCGGCTCAGTACAGCGGCCGGGTAGCGTTGGAATACGAGTTTTTTGCACTTCCCGACGGACCTGCCTTCATGGCAGGCGCGGTTTTCGGCCGGGGAGCGCAACACGTAAAACATCGTGGGCGCGACTGTACCGCAACGCAACATTAGGGGTAAACCCAACGCTACAGAACACACTGTTCGGCAAAACGGACAATCGGCCGAGTTGAGTGCAGTGCGAGTCTTGATCGGCGTCAACGCCACAAATCCGCATGTAAATATGCAGAAAGCCGCGCATTGCGCGGCTTTCCGGGGTGCGACAACTTCATGTGGCATATTGTCGCAGTGCATCAGAACCGACGTCGCAGCTTAGCCATACCGGCGCGTGATCGACTCGGCCACGCACACCGGCCGGTCGCTGCCCTCCCGCTCGATCGTCACTTCCCAGGTGGACTGCGCGCCCACCAGTTCCGGCGACTTCGGCAGCGGGTCGAGCCGTTCGACCTTGAGCAGCTTGATTCGTGCCCGCAACTTGCTGCCTACCGGCACGGGTGCGGTGAAGCGCACGCGGTTCAGCCCGTAGTTGACGCCGATCCTGGACGGCATGTGCAACGCGTTGTGCATGAACTTGGGCAACAGCGACAGCGTCAGGAAGCCGTGGGCGATCGGGCCGCCATAGGGCGACTCCTTCTTCGCGCGCTCCACGTCGACGTGGATCCACTGGTGGTCGCCCGTGGCTTCGGCGAACTGGTTGACCTGCTGCTGGGTCACTTCGATCCAGTCGCTGACCGCGACTTCCTGGCCCTGCAGGCCTTCCAGCTCTTCCAGTGATGCGATGGTACGCATGGCGATTGTCTCCTCGATGGGGGTTGAGTGTGGTTACGCGGGCCGGCGGCCGTACATGCCCATGCCCTTGACCGTACAGACCAGCTCCCCGCGCTGGTTGGTGGCTTCCCACTGGGTATGGACCACGCCGCGGTCCGGCTTGGACTGCGACGGCCGCGCATCCAGCACGGTCAGCGCCACGGACAGCGTGTCGCCGGCATAGACCGGCTTGATCCAGCGGATCTCGTCCACGCCCGGCGAACCCATGCTGGCCGCCTTGCCGGTCACGCTGGTGACCAGGATCCGCATCATGATCGAGCAGGTCATCCAGCCGCTCGAGATCAGGCCGCCATAGATGCTGTTGGCGGCAGCTTCCTTGTCGATATGGAACGGCTGCGGGTCGTACTGGCGGGCGAAGGTGAGGATCTCTTCCTCGGTGACGAGGTAGGAGCCCAGTTCACGGCGGCTGCCGACTTCAAAGTCCTCGAAATACAGCATCGGTTGTCTACTCCGTGTTATTGACGTTTGACTTGTCTGCGCGATGATCGCATGACGGACGCAAGCGAGTGTCCGCATTTGCGGAACACAACCCTAACCGCGCGCAAAGAAAAAAACCGCGCCTGGGACTACGGCGCGGTTTCTGTCTGGCTCTGCCTGGATCAGGCGGCTTCCTGGAACCCCGGCTGGGCGGCAAACCTGCCCAGGTGGTGATCCACGTCGCCGAAGGTGGTGTTGATCAGCGTCAGCCGCTTGAACATGTGCGCGGCCGGCAGTTCGTTGGTCACGCCCATACCACCGTGGATCTGCACCGCTTCCTGGCCGACCGTGCGGGCCGCCTGGCCCACCCGCGCCTTGGCGGCGGAGACATAGCGGCGGCGCTCTTCCGGCGTCGCTTCCTCGAAGCGGGCCGCGGCCAGCAGCGTGATCGAGCGCGACTGCTCGGCGTGGATGAACATCTCGACCATGCGGTGCTGCAGCGCCTGGAAGCGCGCGATCGGCTGGCCGAACTGCTGGCGCGTCTTGGCGTATTCCAGCGTGGCGGCGTTGAGCGTATCCATCACGCCCACGGCCTCGGCGCACAGCAGCACGGCGGCGTAGTCGGCGACCTGCTCGATCAGCGGGAAAGCCTTGCCAGCCTCGCCCAGCAGTTGCGCCGGCGCGTCCTGGAAGGTGATGTCGGCCGCGCGCAGGTTGTCGATGGTGCGGTAGTCCTTGATGCTGACGCCGGCGCCCTTCGCATCCACCAGGAACAGCGAGATGCCGTCCTGGTCGGCGTCGGCGCCGCTGCTGCGGGCCGACACGACCAGCTTGTCGGCCTGCCCGCCATGCACCACCACGACCTTGCGGCCGCTGAGCTTGCCGTCGCGCGCGGAGACGCGCACGTTGTTCAGCTCATAGCGCGCCTGCGGCTCGTTGAACGCCACGGCCAGCTTCAGTTCGCCGCCGGCGACCTGCTCCAGCAGCGCGTCCTGGCCGCCAGCCAGCCCGAGCGCATACGCGCCCACCACGGTAGCCAGGTACGGCTCGACGATCAGGCCGCGGCCCAGCTCCTGCTGCACCACCATCATGTCCAGGGCCTTGCCCGCGAAGCCGCCCTGCTCTTCCGGCACCGGCAGCGCGGTCAGGCCGAGCTCGGCCAGCGAGCCCCATGCGGCCTCGCCATACCCGGCGGCGCTTTCGTAGTTCTGCTTGCGGGACTCGAAGCCGTAGTCCTTGTCGATAAAACGGCGGACGGCGTCGGCCAGTTGCTTCTGTTCGTCGCTGAGATTGAAGTTCATGTTACGTGTCTCCTCACAGCCCCAGAATCATCTGGCTGATGATGTTCTTCTGAATTTCGTTGGACCCGCCGTAGATGGAGGTCTTGCGATAGTTGAAGTAGTACGCGGCCAGCGGCGCGGCGTCGTCATAGCCGGTGACTGCGTGCTCGGTCTCACACTCCAGGTAGGCGGTGTCGAACGGCTGCGCGTATGGGCCGACGGCTTCGACCATCAACTCGGTCAGCAACTGCTGGATCTCGGTGCCCTTGATCTTGAGCATCGAGGCCTCGGGGCCGGGGCCCTTGCCGGCGGCTTCGCTCGAGACCACGCGCAGCACGGTGATTTCCAGCGCCATCAGTTCGATTTCCAGCGCGGCCACCTTGGCGCCGAACACTGGATCCTCCAGCAGCGGCTTGCCATTCTTCTGCTGCTGGCGCGCCACGCGCTTGAGGAAGCCCAGCTCGCGCTTGGAATTGCCGACGCGGGCGATGCCGGTACGCTCGTGGCCGAGCAGGTACTTGGCGTAGGTCCAGCCCTTGTTCTCGTCGCCGACGCGGTTCTCGACCGGCACCTTGACGTTGTCGAAGAAGACTTCGTTCACCTCATGCTCTTCGTCGAGCATGATGATCGGGCGCACGGTGATGCCGGGCGTCTTCATGTCGATCAGCAGGAACGAGATGCCCTCTTGCTTCTTGGCTTCGGGATCGGTGCGCACCAGGCAGAAGATCATGTCGGCGTGCTGGCCGAGCGTGGTCCAGGTCTTCTGGCCGTTGACGATATAGTGCTTGCCGTCCGAGGTCAGTTCGGCACGGGTCTTCACCGACGCCAGGTCCGAACCCGAGCCCGGCTCGGAGTAGCCCTGGCACCACCAGTCGGTGCAGTCCAGGATGCGCGGCAGGTAGTACGACTTCTGCTGCTCGTTGCCGTACTTCATGATCACGGGCGCAACCATCGCCACGCCGAACGGCAGCACGCCGGGCGCGCCGACGCGGGCATTCTCTTCGTCCCAGATATGCCGTTGCGTAGCGTTCCAGCCGGTGCCGCCGTACTGGACAGGCCAGTGCGGCGCCGACCAGCCCTTGCCGGCGAGAATCTTGTGCCAGCGCACCAGGTCGTCGCGGTTCGGACGGCGGTGGTTGAGAATCTTGCTGCGGATGTCCGCCGGCAAGTTGGCTTCGAGCCAGCTACGCACTTCCTCGCGGAAGGCGTTGTCGGACGCCGAGTAGTTGAGATCCATGCCCGTCTCCAGTGGTGCCGGCGTTTCTTGAAGCTACCGGCGGTTTGTTCTGCCTGCGCGTCATGCGCCGACAGCAACGGGCACAGGACGCAATTCAGTGAGCCGTCTGCTTCAGCGCATCCGGCACCACGAGCGGAAAAGTCTCGATGCCCTCTTCGGCCAGCGCCTGCACTTCCTCCGGCGAGGCCGAACCGCGGATGCCGCGTTCCGGCGCTTCGTCATAGTGCATGCGCCTTGCCTCCTCGGCAAAGCGGTCGCCAACGTCCTCGGTCTGGGCCAGCACCTGCTTCACTGCCTTCAAATAGAGCGCTTGCAGTGTTGCCGGTGGCGCGGCTTGCTGCGCCGTCTGCTGCGCCGGCTTGGCAGCGCCCTTGGGCGCGGTCGCGCCCGACAGGTTCAGGCGCGGCGCGCTGGGCAGCCGCGTTACGGCGTGGTCGCCACAGACCGGGCATTGAACGAGGTCACGCGAGATTTGCGACTGCGCTTCTTCCTCCGAGGCAAACCAGCCCTCGAAACGATGGTCTTGCGCACAGCGCAGGTCGAGCACCTTCATGATCTTTCCAGCCCGTCAAAAGCTATATTATCCGCGAATCGAAATTTTGTGAACGGTCGTGCTAAATTTTTTCGAACGACCGTTCGGAACAGCTGCCTGCCGCACCGTTCACGCCGCGCGCCGTGCCCTGTCACCAGCTTAGCGCAGGCCAATGCAACGCGCCGACGTGACGAGTGCGCATCTCAGCCTGGCAGCGGCTGCTCGCCTGGCTGCCAGGCGCCGGAGATCACTTTTTCCAGCCAGAAGGCGCCGATGATGGTCTTCACGTCGGTAATGCGCCCGCTGCGGACCCAGTCGATCACCTGCCCCACCGGGGTGATGAAGGTCTCGATGAACTCCCCGTCGTCGAGCTGCGCCTCGCCGTGCGTCAGGTCGCGCGCCAGGAAGATGTCGATGAATTCGGTCGAGTACGAGATCACCGGATGGATGCGCGTCAGGTAGTCCCAGCGCGCCGCGCTGTAGCCGGTCTCCTCCAGCAGCTCGCGCTCGCCGCAGCGTTGCGCGCCCTCTTCCGGATCGAGCTTGCCGGCCGGGAATTCCAGCATCACTTCGCCGATCGGGTAGCGGAACTGGCGCTCCATCAGTACGGTGTCGTCGTCGAACAGCGGGATCATCATCACCGCGCCCGGGTGGACGATGTACTCGCGCCCGGTCTGCTTGCCGTCGGGCAGCCTGACGATGTCTTGCTTGAGGGTAAGGAACTTGCCGCGATGGACCGTGGCCGAGGCGACGCACACTTCCTTCAGTGCGTCGTCGTTCTCAGCAGGGCCAGCGGAAACAGGGGTGCCGCCGTGGGTCTTGTCGGTCATGGACGCTCCGGATCAGGCAGGGCCCGGCGCCGACAAGACCGGCTTCAGGCCGTGCGGTGTTTGACGAGGTATTGCCAGGTGAAGCCCGGGAAGGCGAACACCAGCATCATGCAGGCAGTGATGGCGTAGAACTGCCAGCCCTGCGGGAAGGCATTGCCGAGGCTGGCCTCGACCGCAAAGCCGGCGGCGCCGGCCACCGCATACCACACGATCAGTTCCAGCAGGCGCAGCCACAGCGGCTTGCGCGCCTGCCGCAGCGGGATTACCGCGAACAGGCGCTGGTTCACAAACGGCAGGTTCGCACTGACCAGTGCCAGCAGGATGACAAACCAGCCGCTTGCGGATGCGCTCATGAGGTGCGGCGGATCAGGAACCCAGCGTCGAGCGGATGGCCTGGTAGCACAGGTTCATCAGCGCGGCCGGGAAAATGCCCAGCAGGATCACCGCGGCACCATTTACGCTCAGCATCGAGCGCAGGCCGAAGGTGGCTTCCAGTTCCTCTTCGGCAGTGGGCGCATCGAAGTACATCAGCTTGACGATACGCAGGTAGTAGAACGCGCCGATCAGCGAGAACAGCACCGCCACCACGGCCAGCCAGGTCATGCCGGCCTTGACCACCGCATCCAGCACGGCCAGCTTGGCATAGAAACCCACGGTCGGCGGAATGCCGGCCAGCGAGAACATCATCACCAGCATCAGGAAGGCAAACCACGGGTTGCGGCGCGACATGCCCTTCAGGTCTTCCAGCGTCTCGGCTTCGAAGCCCTTGTTCGTGCGCAGCAGGATGATGCCGAAGGTGCCCAGCGTGGTCAGCAGATAGGTCACCGAGTAGAACATCGCCGAGCTGTAAGCATCCGCGGCACCGTCGGCCTTGTTGGCCACCACGCCCGACAGCAGGCCCAGCAGCACGAAGCCCATATGCGAGATGGTCGAGTACGCCAGCATCCGCTTCAGGTTCGACTGCACGATGGCCGTCAGGTTGCCGATGGCCAGCGAGATGATCGACAGCACCACCAGCATCATCTGCCAGTCGTTGGCCAGCGGCAGCAGGCCTTCCACCAGCACGCGAATAAACAGCGCGAACGCCGCGACCTTCGGGCCGCCGGCGATCAGCAGCGTCACCGCGGTCGGCGAGCCCTGGTAGATATCCGGGATCCACATGTGGAACGGCGCGGCACCCAGCTTGAACGACAGGCCGGCGACGATAAAGACCACGCCGAAGGCCAGCATGGTGGTGTTGACGCGGCCCGACTCGACCACGCGAAACACCTCGCCCAGGTTCAGCGAACCGGTGGCGCCGTACATCATCGAGATGCCGTACAGCAGGAAGCCCGAAGCCAGCGCGCCCAGCACGAAGTACTTCATCGCCGATTCAGAGGTCACGCGCGAATCGCGGCGCAGCGCCACCAGCGCGTACGACGACAGCGACAGCAGTTCCAGGCCCAGGTACAGGGTCAGGAAGTTGTTGCCGGTGATCATCACGATCTGGCCGCCGAGCGTAAACAGCGCGAGCTGGTAGAACTCGCCGGCGAACATGTCGCGCTCGGCCAGGTAGCGGCGCGTGTAGACCAGCGTCACGAACAGGCCAGCGGCACAGAATGCCGACAGCACGTTCGCCATCGGGTCGATCACCACCAGGTTCGAGAACGCGTAGTGCGTCTCGCCGCTGGCGGCGTTCAGGCCGAACCAGACGGTCAGCACCAGGGTGGTCAGCAGCGACAGCGGATAGGCCACGCTTTGCTTGCCCTTGCCGCGTGCAAGGTCGATCCAGTTGACCGCGCCGATGGCGATCGCCAGGAAAATGATCGGCGCCACGGGGCCGAGTGTCGAGGACGGTTGCATGTTGATATCTCTCCCCGATTACAGCTTGGACTGCGCCGCATGCTGCAGCAGGTTCACCACGGACGGGTGCATCACGTCGGTAAAGGGCTTCGGGTGCAGGCCCATGTACAGCGTCATGATGGCCAGCAGGCCGAGCATGACGAACTCACGCTTGTTGAGGTCGGCCAGCTCGCGCACGTGCTGGTGCACGACGTCGCCGAAGATCACGCGCTTGACCATCCACAGCGAGTAGGCGGCGCCGAAGATCAACGCGGTGGCAGCAAGCAGGCCGATCCAGAAATCGAACTTGACCGCGCCCAGGATCACCATGAATTCACCGACGAAACCCGAGGTGGCCGGCAGGCCGCAGTTGGCCATGGCGAAGAACACCACCAGCGCGGCGAACTTGGGCATGGTGTTAACAACGCCGCCGTAGTCGGCGATCTGGCGCGAGTGGACACGGTCGTACAGCACGCCGATGCAAAGGAACATCGCGCCGGAGATAAAGCCGTGCGAGATCATCTGCACGATGCCGCCTTCCACGCCGATGTCGCTGAAGATAAAGAAGCCCAGCGTGACGAAGCCCATGTGCGCGATCGACGAGTACGCCACCAGCTTCTTCATGTCCGCCTGCACCAGCGCGACCAGGCCGATGTAGATCACGGCGATCAGCGAGATGGTGATGATGAACGGGGCCAGGTAGTGGCTCGCGTCAGGGGCGATCGGCAGCGAGAACCGCAGGAAACCGTAGGCGCCCAGCTTCAGCATGATGGCGGCCAGCACCACCGAACCGCCGGTCGGCGCTTCCACGTGGGCGTCGGGCAGCCAGGTGTGCACCGGCCACATCGGTACCTTGACCGCGAAGGCGACGAAGAAGGCGATAAACAGCGCGATCTGCTCGTTCATCGACAGCTTGGCCTGGTGCCATTGCAGGATGTCGAAGGTGCCGGTCTTGTTGTACAGGTACAGCAGCGCGACCAGCGTCATCAGCGAGCCGGCCAGTGTGTACAGGAAGAACTTGAACGCGGCATAGACGCGGTTCGGGCCGCCCCAGACGCCGATGATGATGTACATCGGGATCAGGGTGGCTTCGAAGAACACGTAGAACAGCATGCCGTCCAGCGTGCAGAACACGCCGACCATCAAGCCCGACAGGATCAGGAACGAGGCCATGTATTCGGCCACGCGCTCGGTGATCACTTCCCAGGCCGAGATCACCACGATCACCGTGATGAAGGCTGTCAGCACCACGAACCACATCGAGATGCCGTCAACGCCCAGCAGATAGTGGATGTTGAAGCGTTCGATCCAGTTCGCCTTCTCGACGAACTGCATCGCCGCGGTGGCGCGGTCGAAGTGGAACACCAGCGGCAGCGTGACGACAAAGCTGGCGATCGAACCGAACAGCGACATCCACCGGACAAAGCCAGGGCTGCGGTCCGAGCCGAAGGCCAGGATCAGCAGGCCGAAAAAGACAGGCAGCCAGATTGAGAAAGACAGAACCATTTCTATGTTTTCCTTACTTGGTGCCTATCACTTGGTGCCGATCACGCCCGTGACCGTCAGCGTCAGCAGCACCAGCATGCCGACGATCATCGCGAATGCGTAGTGGTAGATATAGCCCGACTGCAGGTAGCGGCTGGCCGAAGCGAACGAAGCCACCACGCGTGCCGAGCCGTTGACGAGCAGGCCGTCGATCAGGCCCTGATCGCCGCCCTTCCACAGGCCGGTACCGAGCAGGCGTGCGCCGCGGGCGAACACCACCTGGTTGATGGCATCCATGTAGTACTTGTTGTCGAGCAGCTTGTAGAGGCCCGAGAAGCGGTTCTTGATCGCCTCGGGGATGTCCGGGCGCTTCATGTAGAAGAACCACGACAGCACCACACCGGCGACGGCCAGCCACAGCACGGGGGTGGTCAGCGAGTGCAGCGCCATCGGCACCCAGCCGTGGAAGGCTTCCTTAAGCTCGGCCATGGCGTGGTGGTTCTCGCCGACGAAGATCACGTCCTTGAAGGCGATGCCGTTCTTGAAGAAGTTGCCGAACAGCATCGGCTCGATCGCGAGCGCGCCAACGATCACCGACGGGATCGCCAGCAGCACCAGCGGCAGCGTCACCACCCACGGCGACTCGTGCGGCTTCTCGCCGGCGCCCAGGCCATGGTGGTGGTCGAGCGAGACTTCCTCGTCCTCGTGGTCGCCCTCATGGTGCTGGTGGGCATGGTTCTGGCCCCAGCGCTCCTTGCCGTGGAAGACCATGAAGTACATGCGGAACGAGTAGAACGCGGTCACGAACACGCCGGCCAGCACGGCGTAGTAGGCAAAGCTCGAACCGGCGATATGCGATTCGGCCACGGCCTCGATGATCGAGTCCTTGGAGTAGAAGCCCGCGAAGAACGGCGTGCCGATCAGCGCCAGCGAACCCACCAGCGAGGTGATCCAGGTGATCGGCATGTACTTGCGCAGGCCGCCCATGTTGCGGATGTCCTGGTCGTGGTGCATGCCGATGATGACCGAACCGGCGCCCAGGAACAGCAGTGCCTTGAAGAACGCGTGCGTCATCAGGTGGAACACGGCCACCGAGTAGGCCGAAGCGCCCAGCGCCACGGTCATGTAGCCCAGCTGCGACAGCGTGGAGTAAGCCACCACGCGCTTGATGTCGTTCTGGATGATGCCCAGGAAGCCCATGAACAGCGCCGTGATGGCACCGATCACCAGCACGAAGGACAGCGCCGTATCCGACAGCTCGAACAGCGGCGACATGCGCGCCACCATGAAGATGCCGGCGGTCACCATCGTTGCCGCGTGGATCAGTGCGGAGATCGGGGTCGGGCCTTCCATCGAGTCAGGCAGCCAGACGTGCAGCGGGAACTGCGCCGACTTGCCCATCGCGCCGATAAACAGGCAGATGCAGGCCACGGTGATCATCAGCCAGTCGGTGCCCGGGAAGATCACGGTCGCCAGCTGGTCGCGCGCGGCAAACACTTCGGTGTAGTTCATGCTGCCGCTGTAGGCCAGCAGCAGGCCGATGCCCAGGATAAAGCCGAAGTCGCCGACGCGGTTCACCAGGAACGCCTTCAGGTTGGCGAAGATCGCCGTCGGGCGGGTGTACCAGAAGCCGATCAGCAGGTACGACACCAGGCCCACTGCTTCCCAGCCGAAGAACAGCTGCAGGAAGTTGTTGCTCATCACCAGCATCAGCATCGAGAAGGTGAAGAGCGAGATGTAGGCGAAGAAGCGGTTGTAGCCGGGGTCCCCGTCCATGTAGCCGACGGTGTAGATGTGCACCATCAGCGAGACGAAAGTCACCACGACCATCATCATCGCGGTCAGCGAGTCGACCAGGAAGCCGACCTCCATCTTCAGGCTGCCGATGGCCATCCACTCGTACACGGTGCCGTTGAAGCCGGCGCCGTTCATCACGTCGAGCAGCACCATCACCGACAGCACGAAGGAAATGGCAACGCCCAGGATCGTGGCGGTATGCGCCACGATCCGGCCGCCGCGCGACTCCGAGGAAAACAGGTCGAAGAACTTGGTACCGAACAGGCCGGCGATCACGGAGCCGACTAGCGGCGCCAGCGCAATCGCAAGCAGCAGGTTGGGGTTGAGCGTGGTTGCCATAGGACGCTTAGTGGTGTGCGGTCGGTGAGTCTTGGGTATCTGCGTAGTGCGGCACGGATCAGCCCTTGAGGGTATCCAGGTCGTCTACGTTGATCGTATCCAGGTTGCGGAACAGCACCACCAGGATTGCCAGACCGATTGCCGACTCGGCGGCGGCCACCGTGAGGATGAAGAAAACGAAAACCTGACCAGCGAGGTCGCCCAGGTAATGCGAGAAGGCGACGAAGTTGATGTTGACCGCAAGCAGCATCAGTTCGATCGCCATCAGCAGCACGATCACGTTCTTGCGGTTCAGGAAGATGCCGACGATGCTGATCGCGAATAGGATCGCACCGAGGACGAGGTAGTGAGCGAGAGAGAGCACAGCGTTTCTCCGGGCTTTAGTTCTTATTGGCGGCAGCCGCGGCTTCCGTCTGCGAGGTCTGGCTTTCGGACTGCATCGGCACCAGGCGCACGCGGTCGTCGCGGCGGGTACGCAGCTGCGCCGACACGTCCTGGGCCTTGACGTCCTTGCGGCGACGCAGGGTCAGCGCCACGGCGGCGATGATGGCCACCAGCAGGATGATGCCGGCCACTTCAAAGGCATAGATGTAGTCGGTGTAGATCACCTTGCCGAGCGCGGCGGAGTTGGAGTAGCCCGGGTCCTGCGAACCGCTGGCGACCACCGGCGTGGTGGTGCCGATGAAGTTGCGCACCAGCACGATCGCCATCTCGGCGATGATCAGCGCGCCGACCACCGAGGCCATCGGCACGTAGGTCCAGAAGTCCCGGCGCAGGTGTTCGATGTCGATATCGATCATCATCACCACGAACAGGAACAGCACCATCACCGCGCCGACATAGACCAGCACCAGCAGGATGGCGAGGAATTCCGCCTTGAGCAGCATCCAGATCGCGGCGGCCGTGAAGAACGACAGCACGAGGAACAGTGCGGAGTGCACCGGGTTCTTCGCAGTGATGACTTTCAGTGCGGAGAGCACCAGCACCAGCGCAAAGACGTAGAAGATGGTGGTCGTGAGTTCCATGGTCCCTATCGGATCCTCTCAGAGCCGTCCGGCACAAGCCATCCCTTCGGGTGGCCCGCTCCTGCGGCATCCTTGCTTTGACCCCTCACATTGAAGGGGCCGTATTCAAATTCGGTGGCAGTGGCTGCCAGGACTGTTACGTGCGGCAGCCACAAACCGGTCAGCGATACTTGGCGTCGGCAGCCTTGGCCGCGGCGATCTGCGGCTCATAGCGGTCGCCCACTGCCAGCAGCATGTCCTTGGTGAAGTACAGGTCGCCACGCTTCTCGCCGTGGTACTCCAGGATCTGCGTTTCGACGATGGCGTCGACCGGGCAGGCCTCCTCGCAGAAACCGCAGAAAATGCACTTGGTCAGGTCGATGTCGTAACGGGTCGTACGGCGCGTGCCGTCTGCGCGCACGTCGGATTCGATCGTGATGGCCAGCGCCGGGCACACCGCCTCGCACAGCTTGCAGGCGATGCAGCGCTCTTCCCCGTTGGGGTAGCGGCGCAGCGCGTGCAGGCCACGGAAACGCGGCGAGATCGGCGTTTTCTCTTCCGGGAACTGGACGGTGATCTTGCGCGCGAAGAGATAGCGGCCGGTCAGGGCCATGCCCTTGAAGAGTTCCTTCAGGAGCAGGCTGTTGAAGAAGTCCTTGATGGCGAGCAGCATGATGCTTCCTAGTGATTCCACACGGTGCGCGCCCTGCCGTGTTGCAGCAGGCGCACCGTCGTTTGGCCGTTCAGTGCCAGATGTTCCAGGGCGACTTGATCCAGATCGCCACGATGATCAGCCACGCCACCGTCAGGGGGATAAACACCTTCCAGCCCAGTCGCATGATCTGGTCATAGCGGTAGCGCGGGAACGAGGCGCGGATCCAGATGAAGACGGACAGCAGCAGGAATACCTTGGCCAGCAGCCAGAAGAAGCCGGGGACCGCGTTGGTCACCGCGCTCTCGAAGGGAGGCGCCCAGCCGCCCAGGAACATCAGCGCGGTCATCGTCGAGATGATGATCATGTTGATGTACTCGGCCAGGAAGAACAGCGCGAAGCCCATGCCCGAATATTCGATCATGTGGCCGGCCACGATTTCCGATTCGCCTTCCACCACGTCGAACGGGTGGCGGTTGGTTTCGGCCACGCCCGAGATGAAGTAGACGCCGAACATCGGCAGCAGCGGCAGCCAGTTCCACGAAAGGATGTTGATGCCCATGTCGGCGAAGTAGCCGGTGTTCTGGCCGTTGACGATGGCCGACAGGTTCAGGCTGCCGGCGACCATCAGCACCGTCACCAGCGCGAAGCCCATGGCGATTTCATACGACACCATCTGTGCCGCGGCGCGCATGGCGCCGATGAAGGCGTACTTGGAGTTCGAGGCCCAGCCGGCCAGGATCACGCCGTACACGCCCACCGAGCTGATCGCCATCACGTACAGCAGGCCGGCGTTGACGTCGGCCAGCACCACTTCGGCCTGGAACGGAATCACGGCCCAGACCGCTACGGCGGGCATCAGCACCATCAGCGGGGCGATCAGGTACATGCCCCGGCTGACCTGCGTGGGCATCATGACTTCCTTGAGCAGCAGCTTCAGCACGTCGGCAATCGGCTGCAGCAGGCCGAGCGGGCCCACGCGGTTCGGGCCGATCCGCACGTGCATCCAGCCGATCAGCTTGCGCTCCCACAGAATCAGGTAAGCCACGCACAGCAGCAGCGGCACCACAATGACCACGGCGCGAATCAGGATCCACAACGGCGTCCATGCGCCGCCGAAGATGGCGTGGCCTTGCGAGGTAATCCAGTCGATCATGTTGCGTTCTCGCTATTCTTCTGCGCTTAGGCGGTGACTTCGGCTTGCTGGCCGAGCGGCAGTTCGACGGCCTTCTCGACCGTCACGGTGCCGAACATGCTGCCCAGGCCGATGGCCGCCGGCGTGGCCGCCGGCACGCGCACGGTGTTGGCCGGCAGCGTGGCTTCGAGCACGGCCGGCAGCACCACGCTGCCCTGCCCTTGCGTGACGCGGACCGGGTCGCCCGACTGGATCCCCAGGCGCTTGAACAGGTCGGCCGGCAGCGCGACCTGCATGGCACGGCGCGCAGCAGCAGTGAGCTGCAGCGAATCGGCGCGGCGCACGATCGGGTCGGCGTGGTAGATGGGCACGTCGGCGATGCGTTCGATGCCGTTGGCGGCAGCGGCGCTGACGCGAATCGGCGCGTCGGTACCGTTGTCGAGCTGTGCGTCGACCGGGGCCGACAGCACTTCGGCACGGACCGCCTCAGCGGTGTCGTAGTCGAAGCCGGCCACGTCCAGCAGGTTGCCCAGCACGCGCAGCACCTTCCAGCCCGGACGCGACTCGCCCAGCGCACGGACCACGCCGTTGAAGCTCTGCGGCAGGCCTTCGCAGTTGACGAAGGTGCCCGAGGTCTCGGTGAACGGCGTCACCGGCAGGATCACATCGGCGTACTGCATGGCCGCTTCCGAGCGGAACGGCGACAGCACCACCACCGTGTTGGCCTGGGCCAGCGCGGCCAGCGCCTTGCGCGGGTCGGCGGTATCGAACTCGGGTTCGGTGTTCAGCAGGATGTAGGCCTTGCGCGGCGTGTCCAGCATCGCCTGCGCATTGGCGCCGCCTTGCTTGGGCAGCGCGCCGGCGACATAACCGCCGACGGTGTTCGCCGCCTCGGTCAGGAAGCCCAGCGTCGCACCCGTTTCGGTGGCGATCCACTGCGCCAGCGCGTGCAGCGCCGAGAACTGCGGATGGCGCACGGCCTCGTTGCCGAGGAACACGGCGCGGCGCTCGCCCGACAGCAGCGCTTCTGCCGTCTTGGCGGCAACATCGCCACCGTCGAAACCTTCGGTGCCGGCGGGGGCGGCCACGCCCTTGGCAGCGGCCACGGCACGGACCACGCCGGCGAGGGCCGCGGTCCAGCCCGACGGCGCCACGTCGACGCGGGCGGCCACGGGCATCAGCAGGTCTTCACCGCCGGCGCCCAGCACGGCCACGCGGGCACCCTTCTTGGTAGCCTGGCGCAGGCGCGAGGCCAGCAGCGGATGATCCTTGCGCAGCGACGAGCCGATCACCAGCACGCGTTGCAGCGTGGTCACGTCGGCCACCGGCATGCCGAGCCACGGCGCGCCCTTGAGCGCGGTCGAGAAGTCGGACTGGCGCAGGCGGAAGTCGACGTTGTCGCTGCCCAGGCCGCGCACCAGCTTGCCCAGCAGGTAGAGCTCTTCCAGCGTGCTGTGCGGGCTGGCCAGCGCGGCGATCTGGTCGGCGCCATGCTCGCGCTTGATGCCGGCCAGGCCATTGGCCACGTATTCCAGTGCGGTCTGCCAGTCGGTTTCCATCCATTCGCCGCCCTGCTTCAGCAGCGGGCGGGTCAGGCGGTCGGCGCTGTTCAGGCCTTCATACGAGAAGCGGTCCTTGTCGGAAATCCAGCACTCGTTGATATCTTCGTTTTCCAGCGGCAGCACGCGCATCACGCGCTGGTTCTTGGTCTGCACCACCAGGTTCGCGCCCAGGCCGTCGTGCGGCGACACCGACTTGCGGCGGGCCAGTTCCCAGGTACGGGCCGAGTAGCGGAACGGCTTGCTGGTCAGCGCGCCGACCGGGCACAGGTCGATCATGTTGCCCGACAGTTCCGAGTCGACGGTCTTGCCGACGAAGGTGGTGATCTCGGAATGCTCGCCGCGGCCCAGCATGCCCAGCTCCATCACGCCGGCCACTTCCTGGCCGAAACGCACGCAGCGGGTGCAGTGGATGCAGCGGGTCATCTCCTCCATGGAGATCAGCGGGCCCACATTCTTGTGGAACACCACGCGCTTCTCTTCCTTGTAGCGCGACTCCGAGGCACCGTAGCCCACGGCCAGATCCTGCAGCTGGCATTCGCCGCCCTGATCGCAGATCGGGCAGTCGAGCGGGTGGTTGATCAGCAGGAATTCCATCACGGACTTCTGCGCCTTGACTGCCTTCTCCGAATTGGTGAAGACCTTCATGCCAGGGGTCACCGGCGTGGCGCAGGCGGGCAGCGCCTTGGGCGCCTTCTCGACCTCGACCAGGCACATGCGGCAGTTGGCCGCGATGGACAGTTTACGGTGGTAGCAGAAGTGCGGGATGTAGGTGCCCAGCTTGCGGGCGGCTTCCATCACCAGGCTGCCTTCAGCAACCTCAACCTTCTTGCCGTCGATCTCTAGTTCAACCATGTTCTGCCACGCTTAGATGTAGGCCGGAACCATGCACTGCTTGTGTTCGACGTGATACTCGAACTCTTTCCAGTAGTGCTTGAGCATGCCGCGGACCGGCATCGCCGCGGCATCGCCGAGCGCGCAGATGGTGCGGCCCATGATGTTTTCCGCGACGTTGTTGAGCAGGTCCAGGTCTTCCTGGCGCCCTTCTCCGTGTTCGATGCGATTGACCATGCGGTAGAGCCAGCCGGTGCCTTCGCGGCACGGCGTGCACTGGCCGCACGATTCCTCAAAATAGAAGTACGACAGGCGCAGCAGCGAGCGGACCATGCAGCGCGTCTCGTCCATCACGATCACCGCACCCGAGCCCAGCATCGAGCCGGCCTTGGCGATCGAGTCGTAGTCCATGTCGGACGCCATCATCAGGTCGCCCGGCACCACCGGCGCCGACGAACCGCCCGGGATCACCGCCTTGATGCGCTTGCCGCCGCGCATGCCGCCGGCGAGTTCCAGCAGTTTGGCGAACGGCGTGCCCAGCGGGATCTCGTAGTTGCCGGGACGCTCGACGTCGCCCGAGATCGAGAAGATCTTGGTGCCGCCGTTGTTCGGCTTGCCCAGCTTCAGGTAGTTCTCCGGGCCGATGGCCAGCAGGAACGGCACCGCGGCGAAGGTCTCGGTGTTGTTGATGGTGGTCGGCTTGCCGTACAGGCCAAAGCTGGCCGGGAACGGCGGCTTGAAGCGCGGCTGGCCTTTCTTGCCTTCCAGCGATTCGAGCAGCGCGGTTTCCTCGCCGCAGATATAGGCGCCATAGCCGTGGTGGGCGTGCAGCTGGAAATCAAAGCCCGAGCCCAGGATGTTGTCACCCAGGAAGCCGGCCGCGCGCGCCTCTTCGAGGGCTTCCTCGAAGATCTTGTACTCGTTCCAGATCTCGCCGTGGATGTAGTTGTAGCCCACGGTGATGCCCATCGCATACGCGCCGATGGCCATGCCTTCGATCAGCGAGTGCGGGTTGTAGCGGATGATGTCGCGGTCCTTGAACGTGCCGGGCTCGCCTTCATCGGTGTTGCAGACCAGGTATTTCTGACCCGGGAACGTGCGCGGCATGAAGCTCCACTTCAGGCCGGTCGGGAAGCCCGCACCGCCGCGGCCGCGCAGGCCCGAGGCCTTGACGTCGGCGATCACCTGCTCCGGCGGGATCTTCTCGGTCAGGATGCGCTTCAGTTGCTGGTAGCCGCCACGCTTGACGTAGTCTTCCAGGTGCCAATTCTTGCCGTCCAGGCCGGCCAGGATCAGCGGCTGGATATGGCGGTCGTGCAGACTGGTCATGTTTACTTGCCCCCCTTGGCAGCTTCGGCAGCATCGGCCTTGAGCTCATCCACGAGCGCATCCAGCTTGTCGTCGCTCATGAAGCTGCACATGCGGGTGTTGTTGACGATCATCACCGGCGCATCGCCGCAGGCGCCCATGCACTCGCCCTCTTTCAGGGTGAAGCAGCCGTCAGCGGTGGTTTCGTTGTAGTCGATCCCGAGCTTGCGCTTCAGGTAGTCGCCGGCCCGCTCGCCGCCCGACAGGGCGCACGGCAGGTTGGTGCAGACGGCGAGCTTGAATTTGCCCACCGGCTTGGTGTCGTACATGTTGTAGAAGGTCGCCACCTCTTCCACCCACACGGGCGGCATGTCGAGGTAGCTGGCGACGAACTGCATGACTTCGGGGGAAACCCAGCCCACCTCGCCCTGCGCCACGGCAAGCGCCGCCATCACGGCCGACTGCTTCTGGTCGGCCGGATACTTCGCGATCGCGCGATCGATTTCCTTGAGAGCTTCTGCTGATAGCATGGTCATTGCAGTAAAACGGCGGAGGCAGCGCACTGGGCGCCCATCCGCAGGTTTGCAGCCGTCGCTGCCGTTCCGCCGGCGGGCCTTAGGCCGAGCCGGTCCGCCGCGGGTCTTCCGGGCCGCCCCCGCCAGGGGAGCGCCGCGGAAAGCGCCCGGATCGTCGTCCGGGCCGGCGGTCCGTGATTAGCGGTCGATCTCGCCGAAGACGATGTCTTGCGTGCCGATGATCGTTACCGCGTCAGCAATCATGTGTCCCTTGGCCATTTCGTCGAGCGCGGCCAGGTGAGGGAAACCAGGTGCACGGATCTTCAGGCGGTACGGCTTGTTCGCCCCGTCCGAGATCGCGTAGATGCCAAATTCGCCCTTCGGGTGCTCCACCGCAGCATACGCTTCGCCTTCCGGCACGTGCATGCCTTCGGTGAACAGCTTGAAGTGGTGGATCAGCTCTTCCATGTTGGACTTCATGTCCACGCGCGAGGGCGGCGCCACCTTGTGGTTCTCGGTGATCACCTGGCCCGGGTTGCGGCGCAGCCATTCCACGCACTGCCTGATGATGCGGTTGGACTGGCGCATTTCTTCCACGCGCACCAGGTAGCGCGCGTAGCAGTCGCCGCCCACGCCCACCGGCACGTCGAAGTCCATCTTGTCGTACACCTCGTACGGCTGCTTCTTGCGCAGGTCCCACTCGATGCCCGAGCCGCGCAGCATCGGGCCGGTAAACCCCATCTGCAGCGCACGTTCCGGGCTGACCACACCGATGTCCACCAGGCGCTGCTTCCAGATCCGGTTGTCGGTCAGCAGCGTCTCGTACTCATCGACGTACTTCGGGAAACGGTTCGTAAAGTCCTCGATGAAGTCCAGCAGCGAGCCCGAACGCGCTTCGTTCATGGCCTTGATGGCACGCTCGTTGTGGACTTTGGAGGCACGATATTGCGGCATCGTGTCAGGCAGGTCGCGATAGACGCCGCCCGGACGATAGTAGGCCGCGTGCATGCGCGCACCCGACACCGCTTCGTACATGTCGAACATGTCCTCGCGCTCGCGGAAGGCGTACAGGAACACCGCCATCGCGCCAACGTCCAGCGCGTGCGAGCCGATCCACATCAGGTGGTTCAGCAGGCGGGTGATCTCGTCGAACATCACGCGGATGTACTGCGCGCGGACCGGCACTTCCAGGCCCAGCAGGCGCTCGATCGCCATCACGTAGGCGTGCTCGTTGACCATCATCGACACATAGTCGAGACGGTCCATGTAAGGCACGCTCTGGATCCAGGTCCTGGTTTCCGCCAGCTTCTCGGTGGCACGGTGCAGCAGGCCGATATGCGGGTCGGCGCGCTGGATCACTTCGCCGTCCAGTTCCAGCACCAGGCGCAGCACGCCGTGCGCTGCCGGGTGCTGCGGGCCGAAGTTCAGGGTGTAATTCTTGATGTCTGCCATGGCGCGTTCTCAGTGCTGCAAGCCGCCGTAGTTGTCCTCGCGGATCACGCGCGGCGTGATTTCGCGCGGATCGATCGTGACCGGCTGGTAGATAACCCGTTTCTGTTCCGGGTCGTAACGCATCTCGACAAAGCCGGAAACCGGGAAGTCCTTGCGGAACGGATGGCCGACGAAACCGTAGTCGGTCAGGATGCGGCGCAGGTCCGGGTGGCCGTCGAACACGATGCCGTAGAAATCGAAGGCTTCGCGCTCGAACCAGTTCACCGAATTCCACACGTCGATCACCGACGGCAGCACCGGAAAATCATCGTCAGGCGCGAACACACGTACGCGCAGACGCCAGTTATGCGTCACCGACAGCAGGTGCGAGACCGCGGCGAAGCGCGGGCCTTCCCAGGCGCCGTCGCCGTATTCGGAATAGTCCACGCCGCACAGGTCGATCAGCTGCTCGAAACGCAGCGAGGGATCGTCGCGCAGGATGCGGGCCGCTTCCAGGTAGTCTTCGGACTTGACGATCAGCGTCAGTTCGCCGGTCGCCTCGATCAGTTTCTGCACGCGCTTGCCGAGAGCCTTCTCGAGCGCGGCCTTCAGGGTGTCGAGCTTCGCCATTTCAGCCCTTGCGCGCGATGGTGTTGGTACGCTTGATCTTGTTCTGCAGCTGGATCACGCCATAGATCAGCGCTTCGGCCGTCGGCGGGCAGCCCGGCACGTAGATATCCACCGGCACGATCCGGTCGCAGCCACGCACCACCGAGTACGAATAGTGGTAGTAGCCGCCGCCGTTGGCGCACGAGCCCATCGAGATCACCCAACGCGGTTCTGCCATCTGGTCGTAGACCTTGCGCAGCGCGGGGGCCATCTTGTTGCACAGCGTGCCGGCCACGATCATCACGTCCGACTGGCGCGGCGACGGGCGGAAAATCACGCCGAAGCGGTCCATGTCGTAGCGCGCGGCGCCGGCATGCATCATTTCCACGGCACAGCAGGCCAGGCCGAAAGTCATCGGCCACAGCGACCCGGTGCGGGTCCAGTTGATCAGCTTGTCAGCGGTAGTCGTGACAAAGCCTTCGTTGAGAACGCCTTCGATTGCCATTTCACATCACTCCCAATCGAGCGCGCCCTTTTTCCAGATGTAGACGAAGCCCACGATGAATTCCAGCAGAAACACGCCCATGGCGATGAAACCCGGCCAACCGATATCCCTCAGGGCAACACCCCACGGAAACAGGAAGGCGGTTTCGAGATCGAACAGGATAAACAGGATGGCGATGAGGTAGTAGCGCACATCGAACTTCATGCGCGCATCCTCGAACGCTTCGAAGCCGCACTCGTACGGCGACAGCTTCGCGGGATCGGGCTTGTTCGGACCGAGGATCCGACCGATCGACATCAGTGCCACGCCGAGCACGACACCGAAGATGATGAAGATGAGAACGGGGAAGTAGGCTTCGAGATTCAAGGTACGGCCAGCCTTATCTGGAATGTTGTCAACAGCACCAGCTGAAGCGGCGTCCTGTTGCCCACCCCAGGCGCTAAGCCATGAGATCCATGGCGCGCCGCCTTGCGGACTGCCGGAGCCCCACGCTCGGGTGCATTGCCCGGCCAGGGACTCCGATCAAGTTGTTTGGTGCCGACGGCGAGACTCGAACTCGCACAGCTTTCGCCACTACCCCCTCAAGATAGCGTGTCTACCAATTTCACCACGTCGGCTGGGGGAGAAACAATATTGCCTGGCGCCGGGTTTTTCAGGCCCTTCAGGCCTTTTGCAGAGGCTTTCGCCCGCGCTCAAGACCCATCGCTGGGGAATCGTTTCAAGCCTTGCATTCTAACCCAAATTTCTTGCTT
Source organism: Ralstonia pickettii (assembly GCA_050987995.1). Classification (GTDB taxonomy): domain Bacteria; phylum Pseudomonadota; class Gammaproteobacteria; order Burkholderiales; family Burkholderiaceae; genus Cupriavidus; species Cupriavidus pickettii_B. Next base: position 1,021,295 of record CP158803.1, on the reverse strand, counting down.
TGTTCAACGCACAACTGCAAAAAAACTCAGGAATCCGCCGCAAGGCCAACGGATTATTTCGGTACAGCGGGGCCTGCGGGCGCCGATGCGGCAGCCGCAGCAGCCGGGGCCGCGGCCGGCGCCGAAGCGCCTGCCGTGGCGGGCGCCGAAGCCGGGGCCGCGCCCATCACGCCCAGCGAAGCGGGCGGCTTGTAGTTGCCCAGCAGCGTCAGTGCCAGCGTGCAGACGAAGAACAGCGTGGCCAGCACGGCGGTGGTGCGCGACAGGAAGTTGGCCGAGCCGGTAGCGCCGAACAGGCTGCCCGAGGCGCCCGAACCGAACGCTGCGCCCACATCGGCGCCCTTGCCATGCTGGATCAGCACCAGGCCAATCACGCCCAGCGCCGACAACACCTGCAGCACCACCAACAAAGTCTTGAAGATTGCCATTTGATTTAAATAAGCCTTACTTGGCTAGTTACTTGCCTGATCTGACGATCTGTACGGCCGGCATTCAGGCGTTGCCGATCGCAAGAAAATCTTCCGACTTCAGCGAGGCGCCACCAATCAGGCCCCCGTCGATGTCGGCCATGGAAAACAGTTCGGCCGCATTGTCCGGCTTGACGCTGCCGCCGTACAGGATGGCCATGCGCGCGGCCACGCCGGCGTCGCGCGCCGCCACCTGGCCGCGCAGGAAGGCGTGCACCGCCTGCGCCTGCTCGCTGGTCGCGGTCTTGCCCGTGCCGATCGCCCAGACCGGCTCGTAGGCCAGCACCACGCGGCTCAGCTGCTCTACCGACAGCGCTTCCAGCACGGCCTGCAGCTGCCGGCCGACGACCGCCTCGGTCTCGTTCGCCTCGCGCTGGGCCAGCGTTTCGCCAACGCAGATCACCGGGACAATGCCGAATTCCAGCGCGCGCAGCGCCTTGGCCGCCACCACCTGGTCGGTCTCGCCGTGATAGGTGCGACGCTCGGAGTGGCCGGCCAGCACATAGGTGCAGCCGAACTCACCCAGCATCGATGCCGCCACTTCGCCGGTAAAGGCGCCACGCGCCTCTGCCGACACATCCTGTGCACCCCAGGCCACTTGCGAGCCATTCAGCAGCGCCTGGCACTGTGCAAGATAGGGGAACGGTGCGCACACCGCCAGCGTCGCGCGGGCCGCGGCCGCCTTGATTCCCTCCAGCAGCGCCGCGTTTGCAGCCAGGCTGCCATGCATCTTCCAATTGCCGATGACGAGCTTCTGTCTCACTGAGTGCCCCTCCGAAATCAAACCCGTTATTGTAGCGTGTGGCAGGGGCACGGCGCTACCGCCGCCCGATAGGTGCGGGCGGCGGCATCCGTCACATAACAACGGAAGCGGTGCTTACCAGGTCAGCGCAATCTTGCCGATGTGCTCGCTCGACTCCATCAGGCGGTGCGCTTCAGCCGCCTGCGCGGCCGGGAAGACCTGGTGGATCACCGGCTTGATCTTGCCGGCGGCCAGCAGCGGCCACACCTGCTGGTGCAGCGCCGCGGCGATCTTGCCCTTGAACGAGGCCGGGCGCGGGCGCAGCGTCGAGCCGGTCACGGTGATGCGACGGCGCAGGATGTCGCCCAGCGGGATCTCGGCCTTGGCGCCGCCCAGCAGCGCGATGATGACGATGCGGCCATCGTCGGCGATGCACTTCAGTTCGCGTGCCAGGTAGGGGCCGGCGACCATGTCGAGGATCACGTCGACGCCCTTGCCTTCGGTCAGCGCCGCCACTTCGGCGACGAAGTCCTGGGTCTTGTAGTTGATCGCGCGATCGGCGCCCAGGTCCTCGCATGCCTTGCACTTTTCATCGGTGCCGGCAGTGACGAACACCTTGAAGCCCAGCGCCTTGGCAATCTGGATCGCGGTCGTGCCGATGCCGCTCGAGCCGCCCTGGATCAGCAGCGTCTCATCCTTGCCGCGCGGGCCCTGGCCCAGGTAGCCGCGGTCGAACACATTGCTCCACACGGTGAAGAAGGTCTCCGGCAGCGCGGCGGCCTCGATATCGCTCAAGCCATCGGGCACCGGCAGGCACTGCGCCACCGGGGCCGTGCAAAGCTGCGCGTAGCCGCCGCCCTGCACCAGCGCGCAGACGCGGTCGCCGACCTTCAGGCCGAAGCGATTATCCGCATGCGACAGGTCGCCACCCACCACCACGCCCGCGACTTCCAGGCCGGGCAGGTCCGAGGCGCCCGGCGGCACCGGGTAGTTACCGGTGCGCTGGAACACGTCCGGACGGTTCACGCCCGCGGCGGCCACGCGGATCAGGATCTCGCCCGCGCCGGGCACCGGGTCGGGACGCTCGGTCAGCTGGAGGACTTCCGGGGCGCCGTATTCGCGGATCTCGATGGCTTGCATGCTTCTCTGCTCCTTGTCTTTTTGCTCGGTGTGAGCCTTCGCTCGATGGGTTGCCGGCAGTGTAAACAAAAAAACGGCCGGGCATCGCCCAGCCGTTTTTTTGCGGCACCGCCTCGCGGCGGCACCGTTGGGACGGTGCCGTCCCGCTTACTGCTGCTGCTCCGAGCCACCGGCCGGCGCTGCCGGCGCGGCGCTTTCGCCGGCATTGATCGGGCTGATGCTGCCACCCTCTTCTGCCAGTGCGGCCTTCAGCGACAGGCGCAGGCGGCCCTTCTCGTCGGCCTGGATCAGCTTGACGCGGACGTGCTGGCCTTCCTTCAGCCAGTCCTTGATGTCCTTCACACGCTCGTTGACGATTTCCGAGATGTGCAGCAGGCCATCCTTGCCCGGCAGGATGTTGACGATGGCACCGAAGTCCAGCAGCTTCAGCACGGTGCCGTTGTAGATCTTGCCCACTTCGGCTTCCGCGGTGATGCCTTCGATGCGGCGCTTGGCTTCGGCCATGCCTTCGGTCGAGGTCGAGGCGATGGTGATGGTGCCGTCTTCCTGGATGTCGATGGTGGTGCCGGTTTCCTTGGTCAGCGCCTGGATGGTCGAGCCGCCCTTGCCGATCACTTCGCGGATCTTGTCCGGATGGATCTTCATGGTGATCATGCGCGGTGCGTGCGCCGACAGCTCGGTGCGGGCGTGGCCCATCGCTTCCTGCATCTTGTGCAGGATGTGCAGGCGGCCTTCACGGGCCTGCGCCAGCGCGACCTGCATGATCTCCTTGGTGATGCCCTGGACCTTGATGTCCATCTGCAGCGCGGTGATGCCGTTGTCGGTACCCGCCACCTTGAAGTCCATGTCGCCCAGGTGATCTTCATCGCCCAGGATGTCGGTCAGCACGGCGAACTTGTTGCCTTCCAGGATCAGGCCCATGGCCACGCCGGCCACGTGTGCCTTGACCGGAACGCCGGCGTCCATCAGCGCCAGGCAGCCGCCGCAGACCGAAGCCATCGACGACGAGCCGTTGGATTCGGTGATTTCCGAAACCAGGCGGATGGTGTAGGCGAATTCGTCGTCCTTCGGCAGCACCGGGATCAGTGCGCGCTTGGCCAGGCGGCCGTGGCCGATTTCACGACGCTTCGGGCTGCCCACGCGGCCGGTTTCACCGGTGGCGAACGGGGGCATGTTGTAGTGGAGCATGAAGCGGTCGCGGTATTCGCCGGCGAGCGCGTCGATGATCTGCTCGTCGCTCTTGGTGCCCAGCGTGGCCACCACCAGCGCCTGGGTCTCGCCGCGGGTGAACAGCGCCGAGCCGTGCGCGCGCGGCAGCACCGACGAACGGATCTCGATCGGGCGCACGGTGCGGGTGTCGCGGCCGTCGATACGCGGCTCGCCGGCCAGCACCTGGCCGCGCACGATCTTGGCTTCCAGGTCGAACATGATGTTGCCGACTTCCACCTTGTCGGCTTCCACGCCGGCGGCTTCCAGCGCGGCCGCCACGTTGGCGTTCACTTCCTTCAGCTTCTGGCTGCGGGCCGACTTCTGGCGCAGCTGGTAGGCTTCCTGCAGCAGCGGCAGCGCGACTTCGGTGACCTTGGCGATCAGCGGCTCGTTCTTGGCAGCCGGGGCCCAGTCCCACTCGGGCTTGCCACCTTCGCGCACCAGCTCATGGATCGCGTTGATCGCGATCTGCATCTGCTCATGGCCATAGACCACGGCGCCCAGCATCACTTCTTCCGACAGCTGGTTGGCTTCCGATTCCACCATCAGCACGGCGCGCTCGGTACCGGCGACCACCAGGTCCAGGTCCGAGGTGGCGAGCTGCGAGCGGGTCGGGTTCAGCAGGTACTGGCCGTCCTTGTAGCCCACGCGCGCGGCGCCCACCGGGCCGCTGAACGGGATGCCCGACACGGCCAGGGCGGCCGACGCACCGACCAGCGCGGGGATGTCGGCGGGCACTTCCGGGTTCAGCGAGATCACGTGCACCACGACCTGCACTTCGTTGTAGAAGCCCTCCGGGAACAGCGGGCGCAGCGGACGGTCGATCAGGCGCGAGGTCAGCGTCTCGTTTTCCGACGGACGGCCTTCACGCTTGAAGAAGCCACCGGGGATCTTGCCGGCCGCGTAGGTCTTCTCGATGTAGTCGACGGTCAGCGGGAAGAAGTCCTGGCCCGGCTTCGGGTTCTTGGCGGCAACCACGGTCGCCAGCACCACGGTGTCTTCCACATTGACCAGCACGGCACCGCCGGCCTGGCGGGCGATTTCGCCGGTTTCCATGCGGACCGTGTGCTGGCCCCACTGGAATTCCTTGACGACCTTGTTGAACATGGACATTTGCATTCCTTGACTTGCGTGCACGCCGCGCGGGCCCATACATGAGACCCGGGCTGGGCATGCGACGCCTGCGTTCTCAGCCGCAGGCAAACTGCCGGTTGCCGGTCGCAGTCTCAGGGAAGTGCTATGCCATTCCAGCGCGGCACTGTTGCCGATGCCGTGCTGGAATGACACAAAGCCCTGTTTCCTTGTCCGGTCCGGGATACCGAAAAACACAAAAAGAACAACTTACTCCGTTGCGCGGCTTGCTGCAACGGGGCCCCGGGGAATCGGAATTCTCGCCGGGAGGTGTGAAGCGAAAATCACTTCCTCAACTTGCCGCATGCCTGACCGGTACAGAAGCGACCGGCCAGAAATGCAAAATGCCTGCCCCAGCAATGCTGAAGCAGGCATCGAGGCCTCACGCGAAACCGTGCAAACCCAGGAATCGCGCTGCCACCGGACGCAACCTCTGGCGCAACCTTACTTGCGCAGGCCCAGCTTTTCGATCAGGGCGCGGTAGCGGTCGGCGTCGTTGGACTTGAGGTAGTCCAGCAGACGGCGGCGGCGGCTCACCATGCGCAGCAGACCGCGGCGGCTGTGGTGATCCTTCATGTTGGCCTTGAAGTGCGGGGTCAGTTCGTTGATGCGGGTGGTCAGCAGGGCCACTTGCACTTCGGGGCTGCCGGTGTCGTTGGCGCCACGGGCGAACTGCTTGATGACTTCGGACTTGTTGATATCGGCGACTGCCATGATGATTTCCTTTCACTTGCGAACGCTACAGCGCGGGATGCGCCGCATGCGTCGTGTCACTTGCTTTTGGATTCTCTGCCGCCAACCAGCCGATGGCCGGGCGACGACAGCCGCGCATTATAGCGGAAAAGCCGTGACAGGAGAACCGGCCACCGCTCTTCGCAAAGCCAGCCCTCAGGGGCGCTCCATCCGGCACGTGGTCGGCAGCGTGGTCTGCGCCGCCTTGAGCTTGCGCACGGTACGGAAGCCATAGCCCGAGCCCTCGTTGTCGAAGCGTACCGCCCCGCCCTGCCGCTCCATCACCGACACGTACAGCGGCTGCAGCACCTGGTGGTCGTCGGCGCGCACGGTGGCCTCGTGGAAGTCGTTGACGAAGCGCATGTTCTCGAGCGCGCGCGCGACCTTGACCGCGTCGGTGGAGCCGGCCTGCTCGATCGCGCGCGCCAGCATCTCCACCATCATCTGCATGCGCAGGTGGACGTAGTCGTCCCTGGGCTCCGGATAGCGCGCGCGGAACTGCTGGTAGAAGGCGTCGGACGCCGCCCCGCCCACGTTCGGGTGCCACTCCGCCACCGCCAGCACGCGGCCGACGCCGGCATCGCCCATCGCCGCCGGCGCCCCCAGGCCATTGCCGTAGAAGGTATAGAACTTGGCGCGCAGCCCGCCCTCGCGCGCGGCCTTGACCATCAGCGTCAGGTCGTTGCCCCAGTTGCCGGTGATGACCGCGTCCGCCCCGCTTGCCTTGATCTTGGCGATATAGGGCGCGAAGTCCTTGATCTTGCCGATCGGGTGGAACTCGTCGCCAACCACCTGGATGTCCGGGCGGCGCGCCGCCAGCATCTCGCGCGCCGAGCGCGATACCTGGTGGCCGAAGCTGTAGTCCTGGGCGATCAGGTACACCTTGCGCACCGACTGGTCCTGCCGGATCACCTCGGTCAGCGCCTGCATGCGCATATCGGCGCTGGCGTCGAAGCGGAAGTGCCAGAAGCTGCAGTTCTCGTTGGTCAGGCTGGGATCGACCGCGGAGTAGTTGAGGAACAACACGCGCGCGTCAGGCTGGCGCGCGTTGTGGCGATTGATGGCCGACACCAGCGCGCCGGCCACGGCCGAGCTGTTGCCTTGCAGGACGAAGGGAATGCGCTTGTCAGTGAGCGCGCGCAACTGGATCAGGCTCTCGTCGACATTGCCCTTGCTGTCGAAGGTGACCAGCTCCAGCGGGCGTACGCCGTCGGCGGTCTTGACGCCGCCGCGCGCGTTGATGCGCTCGATGGCCAGGCGCAGGTTGCGCGCCACCGCTTCGCCGGCGTTGGCGAACGGGCCGGAAAGCCCGTCGATCATGCCCAGCCGGATCGGCTCCTGCGCCGACGCGCCTGCCGCCGCCGCCAGCAACAACCCGCCCAGCCATCCACGCCACCACGCCGCAACCTTCATAGATTCTCCCGGAAAGCGCAGGATGGTACGGCAGCGCCCGGCTGCGGGCAAATGTCCGGTGTGCGGGGGTAGCGCCGCCCGTTTCCCCGAGGAAGCCGTAATCTTGAGCGAAGAACCCTCCGAAAGCAGCGTCCGGCGCACACAAGTCGGGGGGCCGCACTACACTTGGGGTATCTGACCCATGCATTGACCGAGGATTGCCATGAACTCCGCAATCGCCAGCGGCGCGCGCCGGCTCGTGCCGGCGCTGGGCGCCGTGCTGCTGTCTGCCTGCACCACGCTGATGCCGGTGCAGGAAGGCCAAAAGCTGGTCGGGCAGCCCCAGGCCGCGATCCAGGCGATGTTCGGGCAGCCCACTGACGCGTTCCGGCTGCCCGACGGCACCTCGCGCTGGATCTATTCCAAGCAGCCGATGGGCCAGCAGGCCTATGGCGCCGACTTTGACCGCAACGGCAACCTGACCAGCTTCCGCAATGTGCTGTCGACGCCCGAGTTGTACAAGGCGCAGGTCAACACCTGGACCAAGTGGGACGTGGCCGAGCATTTCGGCGTAACGCGCCTGCCGGTCGAGTACTTCCCGCGGATGCGCAACGAGGTCTGGTCCTACCGCTTCCGCCACGAGGACGTCTGGCCGTCGCTGTTCCACTTCTACTTCGACGACGCCGGGGTACTGCGCCGGACCCAGATCACGCCCGACCCGCTCTACGAGCCGGATGAAAGGTTCCGCCGCTGGTAGGCGCGCATGAAAAAGCCCGCCATCCCCGGATCGGGAATGACGGGCTTGGTCCGGACGCTCAGGCCGGGTCAGCCTTCCGCCGTCTAACGCAGGTGTCGGGTCAGATCTGCGGGTTGATCTTCTGCACGGCCTTGTCGTGCAGCTTGTTCAGCGCGGCCAGGTAGGCCTTGGCCGAGGCGGCGACGATATCCGGGTCGGTGCCGACGCCGTTGACGATGCGGCCGGCCTTGGACAGGCGCACGGTCACTTCGCCCTGGGCCTCGGTGCCGCCGGTGATGGCGTTCACCGAATAGAGCACCATCTCGGCACCGCTGGCCACGCGCGACTCGATCGCATGCAGCGTGGCGTCGACCGGGCCGTTGCCCTCGCCTTCGCCGCTCTGCTCCTGGCCGTCCATGCTGAACACCACGCGCGCATGCGGGCGCTCACCGGTCTCGGAGTGCTGCGACAGCGAGATGAAGCGGAAGTGCTCGTTGGCATCATGCTGGGCCTCGTTCGAGACGATGGCCATGATGTCCTCGTCGAAGATCTCGGCCTTCTGGTCGGCCAGTTCCTTGAAGCGCGTGAAGGCGGCGTTGACTTCGCTCTCGCTCTCGAGCTCGACGCCCAGTTCCTGCAGGCGCTGCTTGAAGGCGTTGCGACCCGACAGCTTACCCAGCACGATCTTGTTGGCAGTCCAGCCCACATCTTCCGCACGCATGATCTCGTAGGTATCGCGCGCCTTGAGCACGCCATCCTGGTGGATGCCCGACGCATGCGCGAACGCGTTGGCGCCCACCACGGCCTTGTTCGGCTGCACCACGAAACCCGTGATCTGCGACACCAGCTTCGAAGCCGGCACGATCTGCGTGGTGTCCACGCCGACGTCCAGGTCGAAATAGTCGCGGCGCGTCTTCACCGCCATCACCACCTCTTCCAGGCTGGTGTTGCCGGCACGTTCGCCCAGGCCGTTGATGGTGCATTCGATCTGGCGTGCGCCACCCAGCTTGACGGCAGCCAGCGAGTTGGCGACAGCCATGCCCAGGTCGTTATGGCAGTGCACCGACCACACCGCCTTGTCCGAGTTGGGGATGCGCTCGCGCACCGAGCGGATCAGCTCGGCATAGCCTTCGGGCACGGCATAGCCCACGGTATCCGGCAGGTTGATGGTGGTCGCGCCTTCGGCGATCACGCCTTCGAGCACGCGGCACAGGAAGTCCATGTCCGAGCGGCTGCCGTCTTCCGGCGAGAACTCGATGTCATCGGTGAACTGGCGCGCAAAGCGCACCGCCAGGCGGGCCTGCTCATAAACCTGGTCCGGCGTCATGCGCAGCTTCTTCTCCATGTGCAGCGCGGACGTGGCGATAAAGGTGTGGATGCGGAACGAGTTGGCGGGCTTGAGTGCTTCGGCGGCACGGGCGATGTCCTTGTCGTTGGCACGCGCCAGCGAGCAGATGGTGGAGTCCTTGACCACCTGGGCGATCGAGCGGATCGCTTCAAAGTCGCCGTTGGAGCTCGCGGCGAAACCGGCCTCGATCACATCGACCCTCAGGCGCTCCAGCTGGCGCGCGATGCGGAGCTTTTCCTCGCGGGTCATGGAGGCGCCGGGCGACTGCTCGCCGTCACGCAACGTGGTGTCGAAAATGATGAGTTTGTCAGACATTTGTGGAGCTCCTGATTGCTTGTAGTGTGCTGTCCCCGGCATGCCGCCACCGGAGCTTTACCGCCTGTTCCGCGCTCCACGGCTGTGGAATGCAAAACGCCCCGGCGTGCATGGAGCAGGCCGGGGCGTTGGAAAATTCCTTGCGGATTTCGCGCTAAGGGGTGAGTCCGTCCTTAGCGTGCGCGCGTCCCGACCTGATGGCCTAGTAGGCCACCTAGGGTGGTGCGGGCGATTAGGACTTGGCGCGAAATCATGGCTGCGACTATAGCTGACTTGGCGCGCGCGTGCAACACAGGGTTTTGCCGCATGCGCCCCGCCAGTGTCGGCAGGAATCACCCCTTGGGCGGGATGCGCAGCTTCTGGCCCGGGTAGATCTTGTCGGGATGCGACAGCATCGGTTTGTTGGCCTCGAAGATCTTGTTGTAGTCGGCACCGTTGCCATACGCCGCTTGCGCGATCGCCCACAGCGTGTCGCCCTTGACCACGGTGTGCCACTGCGACTCGGTCGACTCGACGTTGACCGACATCTTGTCCTCGACCTTGTCCACGCCCTCGACGTTGCCGGCGCACAGGATGATCTTCTCGCGCGTGGCCTGGTCGGGCGCCACGCCGAATACGGTGACCAGTCCCTGCGAGCCGTCGACCTGCACCGTCAGCCCGGTGGCATCCAGGCCCATCTTCCTGATATAGGCCTCGATCGCGTCGCCCGCGGCGCGGTTGGCCGCATCGACCTTCTCGGCCGACGCGTCCGCCTTGGCAGCGTCTTGCGCCGCCTTGGCCTCGCCGGTGCCGAACAGCTTTTCCCCCGCTTCCTTGATGAAGTCGAACATGCCCATGACATCCTCCTGACGGTAAGTGGAAACACTGCAGAGTGCCACGCCTTCCAGGCCGCGGCATGAAAACAATTGTGAATCCCCCGTGACCCCCAATGACCCGGAAAGCAAGAAGGGCGCCGTAGCGCCCTTCCGTGCCTGCAACAATCAGGAATCGCTTCCGTTGTCGCGCATCTTCTTCACCCCGCCGTGCTGCCCGTGCAGGGCACGCCAGCCCCACAGCAGATAGCCCGAAATCGCATAGGCCACAAAGAGGCCGAACAACGCGACCGGCGGATCAGTCGACACCACCACGAACAGCACCAGGACCAGCACCATCATGCCGAACGGCACGCGGTAGCGCACGTCGAGCGCCTTGCCGCTGTAGAACGGCGCGTTGGACACCATCGACAGCCCCGCGTACAGCGTGATGCCGAACGCCACCCACGGCATCCACAACTCCTTGACCGGCAGCTTGTTGTCGATCACCAGCCAGACGAAGCCGGCTACAAGCGCCGCAGCCGCCGGGCTCGGTAGTCCCTGGAAGAAGCGCTTGTCGACCACACCAATATTGGCGTTGAATCGCGCCAGCCGCAGCGCCGCGCAGGTGCAGTAGACAAAGGCTGCGATCCAGCCCCACTTGCCCAGGTCGTGCAGGATCCATTCATACATCACCAGGGCCGGCGCCACCCCAAACGAGGTCATATCCGACAGCGAGTCATACTGCTCGCCGAACGCACTCTGCGTATTGGTAATGCGCGCCACACGCCCGTCCATGCCATCCAGCACCATCGCCGCGAAAATGGCGATCGCCGCCACGTCGAAGCGCATGTTCATGGCCTGGACAATGGCGAAGAAGCCGGCGAACAGCGCCGCGGTGGTGAAGGCGTTGGGCAGCAGGTAGATACCGCGCCGGCGCGGACGCTGGCGCTCGTAGACGATGTCGTCGTGGTCGTCGGCGGCCTCGTCGTCATAGTCTTCGGCGCCGCGCAGCTGGTTGTGGCGGAACGGCCGCAGATGGGTCACGTTGCCGCTGCCGGTCCGCTTGTTACGTCGATGGAAGGCAACCATCACAGTCCTCCTGTCGTCCTGTAGGGGCCTTCGCTCACTTGACGTCGAGTTCGGCGAGGATGGTCGACGAGGCAGACACCTTCTCGCCGATGGTCACGCGCGGACGCGCGTCGAGCGGCAGGTAGACGTCCACGCGCGAACCGAAACGGATAAAGCCGTAGCGTTGGCCGCGCGACAGGTTGTCGCCGACCTTCGTGTAGCACAGGATACGGCGCGCCACCAGGCCGGCCACCTGCACCAGCGTCACCAGCTGGCCGTCGGCCGTGCGGCGGATCAGCACTGCGTTGCGCTCGTTCTCGGTCGAAGCCTTGTCCAGGTCGGCGTTGACGAACTTGCCCGGGAAGTACTCGACCTTCTCCACCGCGCCGTCAACCGAAACCCGGTTCGAGTGCACGTTGAAGACGTTCATGAAGACGCTGATCTTCAGCGCCTCGCGGCCGGCAAACGGATCCTGCGCCTTTTCGACCACGACGATGCGGCCGTCGGCCGGGGCCAGCACCGCATTGGGCTGCGACGGGATCGGGCGCGGCGGATCGCGAAAGAACTGCAGCACGAACACCGTGATGATCCACAGCGGCAGCGCCCACCAGAAGCCCGCGCTGGCATGCACCAGCAGCGAGATGACAAAGGCGCCAGCCAGGAACGGCCAGCCTTCACGGGCGATCAGCGGATGAGGATAGTTCATGCAGTACGAGATTCGGTGGATACAAGACGACTATGGCAAGACGGCGCGGCGGCAACGGTAGCGACCGCCGGCGCGGGGCCCCATGGTTGCGGAGCAGCATGATGCACGCCTTGCCCGAAGTCTGACAAGCATAACAAAAAGCCGTTCAGGCCCCGCTCCTTCCCCTTCTGATGATAGAAGGGCATGGCACGGAACGCTGAACGGCTTCGGCCCGCCGCCGTGCGGCGCGGGCCATCAGGCAGTCAGGTCAGCTTAGTTCTTCGACTGGTCGACCAGCTTGTTCTTGGCAATCCACGGCATCATCGCGCGCAGCTTGGCACCCACTTCTTCGATCTGGTGCTCGGCAGTCAGGCGACGGCGCGAGATCAGGGTCGGGGCGCCGGCCTTGTTCTCCAGCAGGAAGCTCTTGGCGTATTCGCCGGTCTGGATGTCGGTCAGGCACTGCTTCATCGCCTTCTTGGTCTCTTCGGTCACCACGCGCGGGCCGGTGACGTACTCACCATATTCCGCGTTGTTGGAGATCGAGTAGTTCATGTTGGCGATGCCGCCTTCGTAGATCAGGTCGACGATCAGCTTCAGTTCGTGCAGGCACTCGAAGTAGGCCATTTCCGGCGCGTAGCCGGCTTCCACCAGCGTCTCGAAGCCGGCCTTGATCAGCTCGACGGTACCGCCGCACAGCACGGCCTGCTCGCCGAACAGGTCGGTTTCGGTTTCTTCGCGGAAGTTGGTCTCGATGATGCCGGCACGGCCGCCGCCATTGGCGGTGGCGTACGACAGCGCGATGTCACGGGCGGCGCCGGACTTGTTCTGGTGCACGGCGATCAGGTGCGGCACGCCGCCGCCTTGCGAGTAGGTCGAGCGCACGGTGTGGCCCGGAGCCTTCGGGGCGATCATGATCACGTCCAGGTCGGCACGCGGGATCACGGCACCGTAGTGCACGTTGAAGCCGTGGGCGAAGGCCAGCGCCGCGCCTTCCTTGATGTTGTCGTGCACTGCATTCTTATACACGTCGGCGATCTGCTCGTCCGGCAGCAGGATCATGACCACGTCGGCACCCTTGACGGCCTCGGCCACTTCCTTGACCTGCAGGCCGGCGTTGGCGGCCTTGTTCCACGACGCGCCGCTCTTGCGCAGGCCGACCGTCACGTTGACGCCCGAATCCTTCAGGTTCAGCGCGTGGGCATGGCCCTGCGAGCCATAGCCGATGATGGTGACGTTCTTGCCCTTGATCAGGGAGAGGTCGGCGTCCTTGTCGTAAAACACTTTCATGATAAATCCTTCAATCTCTGTCTTTTGTATGAGGTGGGCGGCATCCTCGTGCGCATCGTGTGCGCCCGGATCGCGCCGCCCGTGGATACTGCTGTGAAGCTGTGCGGACGGACCGGCCCGGTCAGACCTTCAGGATGCGCTCGCCGCGGCCGATGCCCGAGCCGCCGGTACGGACGGTCTCGAGGATGGCGGTGCGGTCGATCGCGTCCAGGAACGCATCGAGCTTGACGCCGTTGCCGGTCAGCTCGATGGTGTAGGTCTTCTCGGTAACATCGATGATGCGGCCGCGGAAGATGTCGGCGGTGCGCTTCATTTCCTCGCGCTCCTTGCCCACCGCGCGCACCTTGACGAGCATCAGCTCGCGTTCGATGTGCGCGCCTTCGGTCAGGTCGACCACCTTGACCACTTCCACCAGGCGGTTCAGGTGCTTGGTGATCTGTTCGATCACGTCATCCGAGCCGGTGGTGACGATGGTCATGCGCGACAGCGAGGAATCCTCGGTGGGCGCCACGGTCAGCGTCTCGATGTTGTAGCCGCGGGCCGAGAACAGGCCCACCACGCGCGACAGCGCGCCCGGTTCGTTTTCCAGCAGGACCGAAATGATGTGACGCATTACAGGTCCTCCGCGCCGAGCAGCATTTCAGAAATGCCCTTGCCCGCCTGGACCATCGGCCAGACGTTTTCGGTGGGATCGGTCTGGAAGTCCAGGAACACGGTACGGTCCTTCAGGCGGAACGCCTCGCGCAGCGCCGGCTCGACATCGGCCGTCTTCTCGACGCGCATGCCGACGTGCCCGTAGGCCTCGGCCAGCTTCACGAAATCGGGCAGCGCGTCCATGTAGGAGTGCGAGTAGCGGTTGTCGTACTCGATCTCCTGCCACTGGCGCACCATGCCCAGGTAGCCATTGTTCAGCGAGCAGATCTTCACCGGGGTGTCGTACTGCAGGCAGGTCGACAGTTCCTGGATGCACATCTGGATCGAGCCTTCACCGGTGATGGTGACGACTTCCTTCTCCGGGAATGCCTTCTTGATGCCCATTGCGTACGGCAGGCCCACGCCCATCGTGCCCAGGCCGCCGGAGTTGATCCAGCGGCGCGGCTCGTCGAACTTGTAGAACTGCGCGGCCCACATCTGGTGCTGGCCGACGTCGGAACAGATGAAGGCATCGCCGTGGGTCAGTTCCCAGATCTTTTCCACCACGTATTGCGGCTTGATGATCTCGGAGGTGCGGTCGTACTTCAGGCAGTCCACCGAACGCCACTGCTCGATCTGCTCCCACCATTTGGCGAGCGCCTCGCGCTTGGGCTTGATGTCGCTGGCCTTGAGCTGGGCGATCAGTTCCTGCAGCACGTCCTTGACGTTGCCGACGATGGGGATGTCGACCTTGACGCGCTTCGAGATCGACGACGGATCGATGTCGATATGGATGATCTTGCGCGCCTGCGAGGTGAAGTGCGCCGGGTTGCCGATCACGCGGTCGTCGAAGCGGGCACCGATGGCGATCAGCACGTCGCAGTTCTGCATGGCCATGTTGGCTTCATACGTCCCGTGCATGCCGAGCATGCCGAGGAACTGCTTGTGGGTGCCGGGGAACGCGCCCAGGCCCATCAGCGTGTTGGTCACCGGGTGGCCGGTCATCGCCGCCAGCTGGCGCAGCTCGTCGCTGGCATTGGCCAGCACCACGCCGCCGCCGGTGTAGATATACGGGCGCTCGGCACCTTGCAGCAGGGCCACGGCCTTGCGGATCTGGCCCGAGTGCCCCTTGTTCACCGGGTTGTACGAGCGCATGTCGATCGACTTGGGGTACTCGTACTTGCAGGCATTGCGCGAGACATCCTTGGGGATGTCCACCACCACCGGGCCGGGACGGCCGGTCGAAGCAATGAAGAACGCCTTCTTGATGGTCGAGGCGAGATCGCGCACGTCCTTCACCAGGAAGTTGTGCTTGACGATCGGGCGGGTGATGCCGACCGTGTCGCACTCCTGGAAAGCGTCCTGGCCAATGGCGTGGGTCGGCACGTTGCCAGTGATCACCACCATCGGGATCGAGTCGAGGTACGCGGTGGCAATGCCGGTGACGGCATTGGTCACGCCGGGACCGGAGGTCACCAGCGCTACGCCCACCTTGCCGGTCGCCCGTGCATAGCCGTCTGCGGCATGGACCGCGGCCTGCTCGTGGCGCACCAGGATGTGCTCGAACTTCTTTTGCTTGTGGAGCTCGTCGTAGATGTACAGCACTGCGCCGCCGGGATAGCCCCAGACGTACTCGACGCCTTCTTCGGCAAGTGCGTGAACGAGAATTTCCGCCCCGATCATTTCGGGTGCGGCAGATGAATTGCTGTCTGCGTGGGAGAATTCCGCGCTGTGCATGTTCATTTCAGTCCTTTGCAATTTTCGGCAAAAAATTGTTTGGATGCTCTCTGCCGGGCTTGTGGCTCGGGTTCAAGCGGTGCGCGTCTGCATGGAAGACCGCCTCATAAGCGGCCGGATGAGACAACCACTGATGTCGTGTGAACCGGTGATGATACTGCAATGCACCAGCGCGGTCTATACCGTGGTTCACGGTTGTCAGGCCCGACTGGTGAGGGGTTTCCCCGAAGCCACAGCTTTTTTCCGCCCGTCAATGTCTTGACCGAAATACAAAGTGGTACACGAAGGCGTTTTTTTGCTAGCATCCCAGCACTTGTGTGTGCCACGGGCCGTACGCAGCACATTCACCAGATCCGGGCCATTGACCCGGAGCAACAAAGCCGCAACTCCGCCTGAATGGCCACCGACCAGGAACTGTCCGATTTTCTTGCCAGCGTCGAGCGGCGCGCCTTCAAGCAGGCCGTGTTCGCGGTCCGCGACGATGAGGCGGCGCTGGACATCGTCCAGGACGCTATGATCAAGCTGGCCGAGAAGTACGGCGACAAGGGCGCAGCCGAGCTGCCGCCGCTGTTCCAGCGCATCCTGCAGAACACCATCCATGACTGGTTCCGCCGGCAGAAGGTGCGCAACACCTGGGTGACGTTGTTTTCCAGCCTGCGCGACGACCGCGACGGCGGCGACGACAGTGACCTGCTGGAGTCGCTGGAGGCCCAGGCCGGCTCGGAATCGGCCGAAAGCAGCGCCGACAAGGTCGAGCGTGCGCAGGTCATGCACATCATCGAGCAGGAGATCCAGCGCCTGCCCACGCGTCAACGCGAGGCGTTCCTGATGCGTTACTGGGAAGATATGGACGTCGCCGAAACCGCCGCCGTGATGGGGTGTTCCGAAGGCAGCGTCAAGACGCACTGTTCCCGTGCCACGCATACACTGGCCGCAGCCTTGCGCGCACGGGGGGTCCGACTATGAGCATAAACGAGAGAGAAATCCGCGAACGCCGGTTTGCGCATGAGGTTCGCGCGGCACTTGACGCCGCCGCCGACGACCTGCCAACCGACATTACCGAAAGGCTCGCCGCCGCGCGCCGGATCGCGCTCGCGCGCAAGAAAGCCGAGGTCACCGTGCCGGTGCCGCAGCTGGCCATGCCGGGACCGCACGCCCCCCTGTTCGACGACGACGCCTCGCCGCTGCACCGTGCCGGTGCCTGGCTGCGCCGCCTTGGCCTGATCTGGACGCTGGTGGCGCTGGCCGCCGGCCTGATGGGCATCTACCACTGGCAGGAGCAGAAGCGCATCGAAGAGCTGGCCGATGTCGATGCCGCCATGCTGCTCGACGACCTGCCGCCCACGGCCTACGCCGACGAGGGCTTCCACGTCTTCCTCAAGCGCGGGCAATAGCATGGCACCCGCACTGTCCCGCTCCGACGCCCCGCGCCGCCGGCTGGCCGCGCTGCTGCTGCTGGCTGCCGCCAGCAGCGTTGCCTGCTGGGGCCTGCTGGCGCCTGCGGCGCACGCCCAGGGCGCTTCGGGCGCTTCCGGCGCCACGCCTGCGGCACAGGCCGCCGTCAGCGCCCGCCCCGCCTGGGCCGAACTGAGCCCGGTGAACCAGCGCATCCTGGCGCCGCTGCAGCCGCTGTGGGACACGCTGCCGGAACTGAACCGGCACAAGTGGCTGCGCATCGCCGCACGCTACCCGAAGTTCTCGCCGGCGGAACAGGCCCGGCTGCAGGCGCGCATGGCCGATTGGGTCAAGATGACGCCGCAGCAACGCCGGCTGGCGCGCGAGAACTACCAGATCACCCGCTCGCTGCCGGCCGAGAAAAAGGCCGAAGCCTGGGACAAGTACCAGCAGCTCCCGGAAGAGCAGAAGAAAAAACTGGCCGCCGCCGACCACGTGCCGCGCCGGCCCGGCGCCGTCAGTGCGCTGCCCAGCGGCAAGCGCCTGCCCAGCGACACCAGCAAGCAGATCCGCCACGAGCCGAAGTCGGCCAGCGCTGCCGCCCATGCGGGCAGCCGCGCCGCGGGCAAGCCGGCCAGCGAGGCCCAGGCGGCTTCCGCGCCGGCCGTGGCCACGGCAGCATCGGCGCCGGCCGCGGCATCCGCGGCCCCGGTGGCGCCTGCCGCTCCCGCCGCCACCGCTGCCGAAAGCACCACGGAAGCCGCCGCGTCGGAAACCACCGCACGCCAGTAGTTGGCGGGTAACCCCGCCGGGTAACCCGCAAGCCATTTGCGGCAAGCCCTTTGGCATAATGGCCGTCTTGCCGGGCGCGACACGCCTCGCGCCCGCCCTGCTTCCGTCGCCTTCCATGCCCGCTGCCATCCCACACTCCAATCCCGCCGCAGCTCCTGCCCCCGCCGCGCCGCCCCTGCGCCGCCGTTTTGCCTGCATGCTGTACGAGGGCGTGCTGCTGTTCGGCGTGCTGAGCGCATCCACCGCCGCCTACCTGCTGGTGCGTCCTCTGTTGCAGCGAATCGGCGCGGACGGCCCACTGACCATCCAGCTCTGGAGCTTCCTGGTGATGGGCCTGTATTTCACCTGGTTCTGGCAGCGCACCGGCCAGACCCTGCCGATGCAGACCTGGCGCATACGCGTGGAAAACGCCGCCGGCGTGCCGCCGCGCTGGCCGCAGGCGGCGCTGCGCTATGTGCTGGCGTGGCTGTGGCTGCCGCCGTCGGCGGCGGTCGGCCACCTGCTGGGGCTGGTGAAGGGGCCGTTCGTCGGCGTGCTGTGCGCCGGCCTGCTGATCTGGATCCTGCTGGCCTGGCTCGATCCGCGCCGCCAGTTCCTGCACGACCGCCTGGCCGGCACGCGGCTCACCGACCTGCGTCCGCCGCCAAAGCCATGAGCCTGTCGGCGGCTGGCATCCGCCGTATCGCAGTGGCTTTGCAGACGGCCGCGGCGCTTGGCATCGCCACCGCGCTGGTGCGGTGGGGCGGCTGGCCATGGGCCGGCGCCGTGGTCGCTGGCGTGGCCGTCATCCTTGGCGGACTTGCCACAGGCATTGCACTCGGCTTTGCCATGACCAACCGCGGCCTGTGGGTCGGGCGCGGCAATCACCCGCCTACCCCACCCGCCGAACTCGCCGCCACGCGGCGGCCATTGCGCCTGCCTGACGCGCTACGCTGCTACCTGACCGAATGCCTGGCCGTGCTGCGCATGTTTGACTGGCTGCAGCCGTTCCGCGCGCGCGCGCCCTTTGCCGCGCCGGCCGATGCCCTGCCCGGCCGCGACGCGCCGCCGGTGCTGCTGGTGCACGGCTATGCCTGCGGGCACGCCATCTGGCTTGACATGCAGCCGGCCCTGGCCGCCGCCGGCTACCGCTGCGAAGCCATCGACCTGGAACCTGTGTTCGGCGATATCGACGACTACGCGCACGCGCTGCTGGCCGCCATCCGGCGCCTCACCGCGGAGACCGGCCGCGCGCCGCTTTTGGTGTGCCACAGCATGGGCGGCCTGGCCGCGCGCGCCGCGCTGCAACTGGCCGGCGACGAAGACACCTGCGCCGGCGTGGTGACGCTGGGCAGCCCCCACCATGGCAGCGCGCTGGCGCGCTTCGGCGGTGGTGACAATGCGCGCCAGATGCGCTGCGGCAGCCCGTGGCTGCGCGCGCTGGCCGCCGCCGAAACGCCGCGCCTGCGCGCGCGCATGATCTCGGTCTTCAGCTGGCACGATTCGATCGCCGGGCCGCCCTGCACCGGCTGGCTCGACGGCGCCGGCCATATCCCGTTGTCGGGCATCGGCCACGTCTCGCTGCTGCGCCATCCAGTAGCAGCGCGTGCGGTGCTCGACGCACTGGCGGAGCTGTCCTCACGCGGACGCTGAGGTCCCCACCGGCACAAGCTGTTCCACTCCCGCCACGATTCATGTGGCAGTCATGTTTCCGTCACGGCACCGTCATCGCGCACTGGCTGAATGCAGCCATCGCCGCAACCGGGACTGCCATGGTGCAAGCAATCCGATCTGCCCGCGGATATCTGTCGAGGGCCGTGCAACTGACGCAACGGCTGGGCCGCAGCCCAGAAAGCGGCTGGGGGAGTGATCCCAGCAGCGTCGCGGCGCTGACCGCCTTCATGCCGCCGGGCATGGATGCCGCCACGCTGGCGCCGCCGCGCGAGCAGCAGGACGCCTACCCGCCCGAGCCGCACGCGATCCACCGCTACCGCGCCATCTGGCTGTCGGACATCCACCTGGGCACGCCGGGATGCCAGGCCACCTACCTGCTGGACTTCCTCAAGCACAACGAGTCCGACCAGCTCTACCTCGTCGGCGACATCATCGACGGCTGGCAGCTGCGCCGCGGCTGGTACTGGCCGCAGAGCCACAACGACGTGGTGCAGAAGCTGCTGCGCAAGGCGCGCAAGGGTACCGAGGTGATCTACGTGCCCGGCAATCACGACGAGGGCGCGCGCCAGTTCGACGGCATGGCCTTCGGCGACATCACCGTGCGCGAAGAGGCCATCCACGTCACCGCCACCGGGCGCCGGCTGTGGGTGGTGCATGGCGACCTGTTCGACGGCGTGGTGCAGCACGCGCGCTGGCTGGCCTACCTGGGCGATTCGCTGTACACGATGATCCTGGCGATGAACCGCCATTTCAACCGCCTGCGTGCGCGGCTGGGCTTTCCGTACTGGTCGCTGTCGCAGTACCTGAAGCACCAGGTCAAGAACGCGGTCAACTACATCAGCGCATTCGAGACCGCGATGGTCGACGAGGCACGCCGGCGCGGCTGCGACGGCGTGGTCTGCGGCCATATCCACAAGGCCGAGATCCGCGAGCTCAACGGCCAGCTCTACTGCAACGACGGCGACTGGGTCGAAAGCCTGTCGGCGCTGGTCGAGACCATGGAAGGCGAACTCAAGATCGTCTACTGGACCACGCTGCTGGACCCGCCCGCCCCCGCCACGCGCCGCCGTCGCCGCGCTGCGGTGACCAGCTGATCCCGGCCGGCGCGCACTGCGCGCGCCGGCCACTCGCATTGCGCATCCGCATTGCCCTTCCACCGCCCCCGAGGAGGCTGCATGAAGATAATGATCGTCACCGATGCCTGGGAACCGCAGGTCAACGGCGTCGTGCGCACGCTCAAGTCCACGCGCCGTGAGCTCGAGGCCATGGGTCACACGGTCGACATGATCACGCCGCTGGAATTCCGCACCGTGCCGTGCCCGACCTACCCCGAGATCCGCCTGTCGCTGCTGCCGTCGGCGCGCGTGCAGCGCCGCATCGAAGCCTTCGGTCCCGACGCGCTGCATATCGCCACCGAAGGCCCGCTCGGCCTGGCCGCGCGGCGCCATGCGATCCGCCGCAAGCTGCCTTTCACCACGGCCTACCACACACGCTTTCCGGAGTATGTGCACGCCCGCTTCGGCATCCCGCTGACCTGGACCTACCGCTTCCTGCGCTGGTTCCACGGCCCGGCGCGCGCCGTGATGGCGCCCACGCCGGTGGTGCTGGACGACCTGCACCGCTACGGCATCACCCACGGCGTGCTGTGGACGCGCGGCGTCGACCTCGACGTGTTCACGCTGCAGCGCCCCAACGTACTCAACACCGCCCACCCGATCTTCCTGTACGTAGGCCGCGTTGCGGTGGAGAAAAACGTCGAGGCCTTCCTGGCGCTGGACCTGCCGGGGTCGAAATGGGTGGTCGGCGACGGCCCCGCGCTGGCGGCGCTGCGCGCGCGCTATCCGGGCGTCAACTACCTCGGCGTGCTGAGCCAACCGGAACTGGCCCGGGTGTATGCTTCGGCTGACGTGTTCGTGTTCCCGAGCCGCACCGACACCTTCGGGCTGGTGCTGCTGGAAGCGCTGGCCAGCGGGCTGCCGGTAGCGGCGTATCCGGTCACCGGCCCGATCGATGTGCTGGGCGACAGCCCCTCCGGCGTGATGCACGAAGACCTGCGCGAAGCCTGCCTGGAAGCGCTGCGCATCGACCGCGCCACGGCCCGAGCCCATGCCGAGCGGTTCTCGTGGCGCGCCGCCTCCGAGCAGTTCCTGGCCCATCTGCGCCCGTTCGCTGCCGGCATGCCAGGCAGCGCGGCGGCCCAACCCGCATCCCAAAGCCATGCCGAAACCCCATCCGGAACTGCCGTCCGACCCGCCTCTGCAGAGGCCGCCGCAGGCAGTCCAGAGCGCTGACTATTCGATCGAGCAGAACCCCCACAAGGGCAACCGCGGCCTGACCCGCGCCTGGCACGCTGCCATCAATTCGCTGTCGGGGCTGCGGTATGCGGTGCTCGAGGAGAGCGCGTTCCGCCAGGAGCTGACGCTGGTGGCGATCCTGGCGCCGTGGGCATTCGTGCTGCCGGTGGGGGTGGTCGAGCGCATCCTGCTGCTGGCCACGCTGCTGATCGTGCTGATCGTGGAGCTGCTCAACTCCAGCGTCGAGGCGGCGATCGACCGCATTTCGCTGGAGCGGCACAGCCTGTCCAAGCGCGCCAAGGATTTCGGCAGCGCCGCGGTGATGCTGGCGCTGGTGCTGTGCGGCGGCACCTGGGTCGCCATCGCCGGGCCGCACGTGGTGCGCTGGGTGCGGGCGCTGGCGGGCTGATCCGTCACTCGCCGGGGATGCCGGATGGGGTGGCCGGGCCGATTGCTTATAATCGCTACCCTGCCACGATTCACCGATCGCCCGGACGCCCATGGAACCGAAAACGCAAACCGGCCCCCGCCGCACCAGGGACCGCATCCTCGACGTCTCGCTGCGCCTGTTCAATGAAGTCGGCGAACCCAACGTCACCACCACCACGATCGCGGAAGCGATGGAGATCAGCCCCGGCAATCTCTACTACCACTTCCGCAACAAGGACGACATCATCAATTCCATCTTCGTGCGCTTCGAGCAGGAGATGGAGCGCCGCCTGAAGATGCCGGACGATCGCAAGGCCACCCTGGACGAAAGCTGGGGCTACCTGCAGTACATGTCCGAGTTCATGTGGAACTACCGCTTCCTGTATCGCGACATTAACGACCTGCTGGCGCGCAACCGGATGCTGGAGACCAACTTCAAGCGCATCGTCGAGCAGAAGAAGCGCTTTGCGCACGAGATCTGCCGCCAGTTCATCGAAGACGGCGAGATGGAGGCCACGCCCGAGCAGGTCGAGGCCATCTGCACCAACATGGTGGTGATCGCCACCTACTGGCTGTCGTTCCAGTTCGTGCAGCATCCGCGCCAGTACAACGATCCCGAGCAGATCCGCGGCTACCTGCACGGCTCGAGCTATCACATCTTCTCGATCCTGGCCCCCTACCTGCGCGGCCGGCCCCGGGAAGCCTTCGACCAGCTGGCGCGCGACTACGCGGCAGCCAAGGCAGCCGCCGAAGCGGCAAAGGAAAAGAAGTGAAATCCGTCTGCGTCTATTGCGGCTCCAGCCCCGGCAATCGTCCTGAATACGCCGAGGGCGCGCGCCTGCTCGGCCGCACACTGGCCGAAAGCGGCCTCGCGCTGGTCTATGGCGGCGGCAAGGTTGGCCTGATGGGCATCGTCGCCGATGCCGTGCTCGAGCACGGCGGCAGCGCCATCGGCATCATCCCCGACGCGCTGATGCAGAAGGAAGTCGGCCACCGCGGCCTGACCGAGCTGCACGTGGTGCGCAATATGCACGAGCGCAAGCAGATGATGGCCGATCGCGCCGACGCCTTTATCGCCATGCCGGGCGGCGTGGGCACCTTCGAGGAACTGTTCGAAACCTTTACCTGGCTGCAGCTGGGCTACCACGACAAGCCGGTGGGCCTGCTCAATGTCGGCGGGTTCTATGACGGCATGCTGGGCTTCCTGGCCCATGCCGTGCAGGAAGGTTTCATCAAGCAGGTCCATGCCGACCTGCTGCACGTGGCCGACAAGCCCGCCGCGCTGCTGGCGCAGCTGGCCGCCGCGCCGCGCGTGCGCGTGGACAAGTGGCAGCAGGCGCGCGACAAGACCTGAACGCGCCTGCCTTGCAGCCGCGGCTCGCCTAGAACGACGAGCCCGGCTGCCGCAGGAACGCCAGCTCCTGCTCGGTACTCTGCCTGCCCAGCACCGCATTGCGGTGCGGGAAGCGGCCATAGCGCGCGATGATCACGCGGTGCTTGTCGGCCCACTCCACCACATCCACCTTCCCGCCGCTGGCCTGGCGCAACTGCGTCATCAGGCGCACCGCCTCGTCCTGGTCTTCCAGTACTTCCGAATGCTCGAACGGCATGTAGCAGAACATGCGGTGGTGGTCGGTCGGCAGCGCGCGGTCCATGCCGGTGGCGACCATGCGCTTGGCCAGTGCCAGTGCCTGAGCATCGGTGGTAAAGCTGCGCGGGTCGTTGCGGAACATGTTGCGCGGGAACTGGTCGAGCAGTACCACGCGCGCGCACGCGCCCCCGGGCGTGGCCGACCAGTCGTCGGTGGCGCCGCTGATGGCGGCCTGGGCGGCCTGCCAGTCGGCGAGGAATTGATGGCGGATCTGCGCATCGAATTCGTCGGACTTGATAAACCAGGCCGGGCGCGTGGTGTTCCAGCCGGCCGAACCGGGCGTATCGAACCAGAAATCGAGAACGCGCCGGGCGGCTTCGGGCAACGGAGCTGTCATGGGGCGGTAAGTCCTTTCGGAGTGGAACGGAAAACGCTTCAGCGCGCCACGTTGCGCATCCAGTCGGCAGTCTGGAAAAACGCCTGCATCAGGCGCAGTTGCAGTTCCTCGGGCAGGCCGACGTCCTGCATCGCCAGCGCCATGCAGCGCATCCACTGGTCGCGCTCGCCGACGCCGATCTCGAACGGCATATGGCGCGCGCGCAGGCGCGGATGGCCGAAGCGCTCGATAAAATGGTTGGGGCCGCCCAGCCAGCCGCACAGGAACCAGAACAGCTTGTCGCGCGAGCCCTCGAGCGAGGGCGGATGCAATGCGCGCAGCCCGGCAAACTCGGGCTCCAGGTCCATCAGGTCGTAGAAGCGGTCGACCAGCTCGCGTACGCGCGCTTCACCGCCCACCAGTTCGAAAGCGGTCACTTCGGCAGTCGTGCCGGGCTTGTCGTTGGATTCAGTACTCATCACACACTCAAACTGCGCAGCCACTCAGGCATCACGCAAGGTCGCCAGCGCCGGCTGGCGCAGCACTTCGCGCAGTCCCAGCCAGCCGCCGCCAAAAGCGCACAGCATGCCAGAAACCACGCCGACCGGCACGATCCAGGCATTGAAGCGGTACGGGAAGTCAAAGACGAACTGAGACAGCCCCCAGCCCACCGCGATCGCGCCCAGGCTCGCCAGGAAGCCGGCCAGGCCGCCGACAACCAGGAACTCGGCGTACTGCGTCTGCCGCACCAGCGCGGCCGACGCGCCCAGCGCCTTGAGCAGGCCGGCGTCGCGCATGCGCTCGTCGCGCGCACCGGACAGCGCCGCGTAGAGCACGGTGACGCCCGCGGCCAGCGTGAAGATAAACAGGAACTCCACCGCCGCGATCACCTGGTCCAGGACGTCCTGGATCTGGCGCAGGATCATGTCGGTATTGACCACGGTGATGTTGGGGAAGGACGCGATCAGCCGGTTGCCCAGCGCCGCGCTGGCCGCCGGCAGGTGGAACGACGTGATGTAGGTCTCGGGCAGCCCCTGCATCGCCGCCGGCGGCAGGATCACGAAGAAGTTGACACGCATCGAGCCCCAGTCGAGTTTGCGCAGCGAGGTCACGCGCGCCTGCACGTTCTGGCCCGCCACGTCGAAGCGCAGCGTATCGCCGAGCCGGATCCCCAGCGTCTTGGCGATGCCCTCCTCCACCGACGCGCCCGCGTCCGCGCCACCAGGGCCGTTGGCCCAGCGCCCGGCGATCACGCGGTTGCCCTCGGGCAGCGCATCGGCATAGGACAGGTTGAACTCGCGCTCGACCAGGTTGCGCGCGCGGCCGTCCTCGAAGCTGTCGCCGCGGATCGCGCGCTCGCCGATATGGGTCAGGCGCCCGCGCACCATCGGGTACAGCAGGTCGTTGATGCCGGCGCCGGCCAGCATCTTGCGCAGCGGTTCGCGCTGATCGGGCTGGATATTGATGATGAAGCGGTTGGGCGCATCGGCCGGCGTGGCGCTGCGCCAGGAGTCGACCAGGTCGTTGCGCGTCATGCCAAGCAGCAGCAGCGCCATCAGCCCCACCGCCAGCGCCACGGTCTGCAGCACCGTCACCGTGCGGCGCCGCTCCAGCACCGCCAGCGCAAAGCGCCAGCCCATCGCTGTACGCCCGCGCAGGCGTCCGCGCAGCAGGCGCGACAGCAGCGTCAGCAACGCCAGCGCCAGCACCCCGAACACCACCCCCGCGGCAACAAACCCGCCCGCCGTGGTCAGCCCCAGCCGCAGGTCGCGCGCCGCCACCAGCAGCAACGAAACAAAGGCGCCCAGGCCCAGCGCATACGCCACCCATGCCGACACCGGCGGCATCCCGATATCGCGCCGCAGCACCCGCAGCGGCGCCACCCGCGTCAGCGCCAGCAGCGGCGGCAACGCAAAGCCAGTCAGCAGCACCAGCCCGGCCAGCACGCCCACCAGCGCCGGCAGCAGCGACGGCTGCGGCAAGGACACCTTCAGCAGCCCGCCCAGCGACAGCAGCAGCCCGTAATGCGCCACATAGCCGATCAGCACGCCGGCCAGCGCGCCGGCCGTGCCCACCAGCAGGAACTCCAGCCCGAATGTGCGCAGGATCTGCCCGCGCGTCAGCCCCAGGCACTTGTAGACCGCGCAGGCGTCGGTATGGCGCTGCATATAGCGGCGCGCCGACATGGCGATGGCCACGGCTGCGATCATCGACGACAGCACGGCCACCAGCGACAGGAAGCGCTCGGCCCGGTCCAGGGTGGCGCGCATCTGCGGCTGGCCCGATTCCAGCGACTCGATCCGGGTGTTGCGCAGCTTGCGGCGCTCGATCTCGTCCCGCGCCCACTTCTGGTAGGTGGCGCCCGCGGCGTCGGGGCCGGCTACCAGCAGGCGATAGGTCACGCGGCTGCCCCAGCCGATCAGTCCGGTGCCCTCCAGGTCCGACAACGACATCAGCACGCGCGGCGCGAAGTTCATGAAGCCGGTGCCGCGATCCAGCTCTTGCGTGATGATGCGGTCGATGCGGAAGGTGCGGCTGCCGAGCTGCAGGGTATCGCCCACGGCAACGCCCAACGCGCCCAGCAGTGCTTCGTCGACCCACACCGTGCCCGGCGCCGGAATGCCCTCGGCCGGCCCTTCCGCGGCGCCCGGCGCGCTGGCCACCTTGAGCCTGCCGCGCAGCGGATAGCCGTCGGTCACTGCCTTGAGCGCGGCCAGCTGGCTGGGCGCGTCGCCACCTGCGGGCGCCTTGCCGTTGGCGGTGGCCATGCTCGGGAAGGTCACGGTCTGGGCAACCGCCAGCCCCGCCGCTTGCGCCCGCTGCGCGAAGGCCGCGTCGAACGGCTGGTCCGACACCAGCAGCACGTCGGAGGCGATCATCTGGCGCGCATCGCGCTCCAGCCCCAGGCGCATGCGATCGGCCATAAAGCCGACGCTGGTCAATGCCGCCACCGCCAGCACCAGTGCGAACAGCAGCAGGTAAAGCTCCCCCGCCAGCCAGTCGCGCCGCGCCATGCGCAGCGCCTGGCGCCAGGCGGAGAATCGGCCGCCGTGTGCAGTGCGCGCGCCGGCGGCAGCGGGACTGGCGGGGGTGGTTGGGGCGATGGCGGACTCGGGGGGCATCGGTTTGTTCGGTTCTTGGATCCTGGCGGCGCTGCGCCTCGGGTCAGTCAGGGAAAGCCGGCGGCACTCAGCGTCCGCCAGGCAAGGTATCGGGTCGTTCGGCCCTGCCGCGCAGGCTCGCATGCAGCCGGCGCACGCCGCGCCACAGCTTGGGAATCAGCCAGATCGCGACCAGCAGGAACACCACCAGCAAGACCAGGAACACCACCGGCAGGAAGAAGGCCAGCAGCAGGCTGCCGGTCGCGGTCAGGTCTTCAGTGAATGAGGCCGCCCAATTGGAGAACGGTTCCGGCGACACGTTGATCAGCGCACGCGTGCCGGCCTTGGCCGCATGCGCAGTGCCCGCCAGCGTGCCGCCGATCAGCCCGGCCACCACCACCCACTGCGGGTCGAGCTGGCCAAATGCCGCGGCTGCCAGGATGGCGCCGGCGGGAATGCGCACGAAGGTATGGATGCCGTCCCAGACCGAATCGAAGCCCGGCACCTTGTCGGCAACGAATTCGGCCAGGGCCAGCACCGCGGCTATGCCGATGACCCACCACGATTCCAGCGGCTGCAGCCCCGGAGGCAGCTCCAGCCAGCCCAGGCGCGACAGCACGCCGGCGGCGAACACGGCGAGGTAGAGGCGAAAACCGCTGGCCCAGGACATGCCCGCGGCCAACGCGGCGGTTTCCAGCATGGTGCTCCTTGCAAGGGCAGGCGCAAACGCAGTGCGCCCTCGCAAGCAGTGTAATACGGACCGGGCAGGCAGCGCGGCGGTGCGCCTTCAGCTCTCTTCCTTGCCGTCAGCACCGAACCACGGCAACGCCTCCTGCGGCGTCAGGATGCCCAACGGCTCGGCCATGGTGTAGCCGGGCAGCGCCTCGATGCGCCGGGTAAAGGCGGGATCGGCAAGCAGCCCCAGCAGCGCGGCCATCCAGCCGGCGGTCTGGTCGTTCTTGCGCAAGGCCAGGTAATAGGCCTCGCGCGTCAGCGGCACGAAGCCCAGCCCGTGCGCCTCGGCATTCATGCGCAGCCCGAAGCCGACCTGCGCGCGCCCGCTATGCACCGCCTCGGCCACCTTCTCGTTGCTGAACTCGGTCTCTTCGTAGCCGGCGATCTGGTCCGGATACAGGCCCTGCGCTGCCAGCAGCTGGTCGAACAGCATGCGCGTGCCCGAACTGCGCTGCCGGTTGACAAAGCGCGCCTGGGTGCGCGCCAGGTCGCGCAGGTCGTGGATCTCGCGCGCCACCTCGGGGGCGACGATCAGTCCCTGCTCGCGCCACGCCAGCCGCAGCAGCCGCACCGACGCCGGCCGCAGCCACTTGCGCAGCGTCACGTGCGCCACCGAGCCCGCGGTCTGCACCGGCGAGACGTAGAAGCCGGCCAGCTCCGACTGCCGCTCCTGCAGGCAGATCAGCCCTTCGACACTGCCGCAGAACACGGTATCGAGCTGCAGCGGCGCGCCGGCCTGGCCGAGCGCGCCGGCCAGCACCTCTACCGCCGGATCATGGCTGCCGGTGAAATGCACGCTCGTCTGCGGTTGCTGGGCGTCATCCAGCTCGGCGATGAACTCCGCCATCGCCTTCTGCACCGCCGGCTCGATCGACTCGCGCAGGCGCAGCTCGGCCCGCAGCAGGCGTTCGCCGAAGCGCGTCAGCGAGGCGCCGCGGCCCCGTTCCATGTCCAGCATGCTGCGCCCGAGCATTTCCTCCCAGGTCCGCATCACGCCCCAGGCGTGGCGGTAGGACAGGCCGATCTCGCGCGCGGCGCGGTGCAGCGAGCCGGTTTCGCGCACGGCCTTCAGGAGCTGGAACACCTTGCCGTTGGCGCGCGGATTGTCGTCCGGCGCGATCACGGGGAACAGGTCAAAGCGGAATGTCATATGTTTTGCCTTGCATATTTACTTTTCGATTTTGACTGCATGACAATGAAAACCCCGGCTCTTATGTAGTTTGCCTCATTCTCTACGATCCTCGGAGGGAATGGCAATTATGTCGGCAAGAACATAATACAAAGGAACAGACTATGTCGCCTGGCCTCGCCCAACGCCTGCCTCGTCACCTGCGCCGCGCCACGGCCATCGCCTGCCTGGCGCTGCTGTCCGCGGCCCATGCCGGGGACCTGAAGCTGGCCACCACCACCAGCACCGAGAATTCCGGCCTGCTGAAGTACCTGCTACCGCGCTTCGAGCAGAAGTCCGGCGTCAACGTGAAGGTGATCGCGGTCGGCTCGGGCAAGGCCATGAAGATGGGCGAGATGGGCGACGTCGACGTGCTGCTGGTCCATGCCCGCAAGATGGAAGACGCCTTCGTCGCCGCTGGCTACGGCGTGAACCGGCGCGATGTGATGTACAACGACTTCATCGTGGTCGGCCCGGCCAATGACCCGGCCGGGATCAAGGGTGGCAAGGACGTGCTGGCAGGCCTGCGCAAGCTGGCCGGCAGCGGCAGCAAGTTCATCTCGCGCGGCGACAACTCCGGCACCGACGTGATGGAGAAGGAGTACTGGAAGCAACTGGGCATCGAGCCCAAGGGCCAGCCGTGGTACGTCAGTGCCGGCCTGGGCATGGGCGAGGTGCTGACCATGGCGGCGCAGATGCCGGCCTATACGCTGTCAGACCGCGCCACTTATGGCGCCTATCGCGCCAAGACCGGCCTGGCGATCGCGGTGGAAGGCGATTCGAAGATGTTCAATCCGTACGGGATCATCGCGGTCAACCCGGCCAGGCATCCGGGGATCAACTACACGGACGCGATGAAGCTGGTGGAGTGGATTACCTCGAAAGAAGGGCAGGACACCATCGCCAGCTACAAGGTCGACGGGGAACAACTGTTCTTCCCGGACTACAAGGCCAGGTAAAGAGCTAGCCCTGGCCTGGAGGCCCAAGTACCGCGGCAATGAACGCAGCTTTTGCAGCCCGGTAGGCGCTCATATCCGCGCCTTCATGGGAACGCTTGAGCGCGTTGTAGCGCTCGATCAGTGCCGGGTCGGCCCGCAGGCAGTCCCGGAACCGGACGAATACATCCAGCGGCGCTCCGCGCACCACCAGCTGGATTCCGACCGGTGGCCGTACGTCATCGCACTTGAAGGCGGAAAAGCTGTCGGTGCGCACCGAGCCGGCGTTACGTTCGAACAGCCCCGACAGCGCCAGGTCCGCGGCGGCGAACGCCTGCGGCCCCACCTGGACAGAGATGTCGAGGTCGCCTTTCGTCAGGCACCCGCTGACCGCCGTGGCGCCCACGTGCTCAATGACGGCTTCCGATGGCAGGACTGCGGCAAGCCGGGGCCGGAGGGATCGGAACATGCGCTCCGCTGCCTCCGCCGCACTGGCCGGCGAGGCGAGCCTGAGTCGATCCGTGGCTCCGTCTTCCATCGGCCTCAGCCCGCCTCGGTCTCCAGTCGCGGCAGCTGTGGCAAGTCCGCCGCCACCTCCGCAATCATCCGCCGCATCCACATCACATCCGGCGCCGCATGGCAGCGCTCGTGCCACAGCTGATAAAAGCGCATGCGCGGGAACGACACCGGCGACGGCACCATCCGGATCGGCAGGTATTGGGCATAGTGCGCGGCGAACTGGCGGCCCGTGGTGAAGACCATGTCGGTCTTCATCAGCACATACGGCACCAGTCCGAAATACGGCAGCGTCACCTGGATATTGCGCTTGTAGCCCTGCTCCGCCAGCGCCTGATCGATCATGCTGCGCTGCATCGACGCATAGGGTGCCGGCGCGAGATGCGGCATCTCCAGGTAGTGCTTGAGCGTCAGCCCCTTGCGCGCCAGCGGGTGCTGCGCGCCCAGCATGCAGACCACTTCGTCATCGAACAGCGGCGAGATATGCAGGTGCTCGGGCGGCGACAGCCAGTTGCCGACCACGATATCCAACTGCCCCTGCTCCAAGTCTTCCAGGAAATCCGACGACGAGGTCATCGGGTGCACGAACAGCTTGGCCCCGGGCGCCAGCCGGCGCACGCGCTCGACGATATTGGGCAGGAAAAAAGCGTCCAGGTAGTCCGGCGCCCCCAGGTGGAAGGTGCGCGTGGTGGTGGCCGGGTCGAACTGCTGCGGCGGGCGGGCGATGCGGTCCATCGCGGCCAGGCTCTGCTCGGCCAGCGCCAGCAGTTCGCGGCCGCGCTCGGTCGGCACCATGCCGCTTTTGCCCCGCACCAAAATGGCGTCGCCGGTGATCTCGCGCAGGCGCTTCAGCGTGTTGCTGATGGCAGGCTGCGACTGGCCCAGGCGCACGGCGGTACGGGTCACGCTCTGCTCGGTCAGCAGGGTGTGCAGCACCCGCAGCAAGTAAGTATCGAGATGGTCGCGTCCGTGCATGGCGATGGCGGCCCTCCGGCGGGGGCCGGATGGGTGGCGTGGGGGATGGGAACGGCGCATAGTGTATGACACGCACCCCACAATCGGTCAAATCCGCCCCGGCCGGCGCAATCCGGCTGGGTGCGGCAGCACACCGACCGGCGTGCCCGCTGATGGCGCATATCACCTGGGCCGAATATTGCATGAAAGGCCCGGGTGCTATGTTTCTGCCATCCCCAAGAGAGAGAAGACCATGGAGACGCAAACCATCCGCTTTTTCCATCGCGGCCAGGTCAAGGAAGTATCCGACGCCCCCATTACCCGCACCGTGCTGCAGTACCTGCGTGAGGACGCGCGCTGCACCGGCACCAAGGAAGGCTGCGCCGAAGGCGATTGCGGCGCCTGCACCGTCGTGATCGGCGAGCTGCAGGACGGCGGCGATATCGAATTCAAGGCGGTCAACTCCTGCATCCAGTTCCTGCCCACGCTCGACGGCAAGGCCCTGATCACGGTCGAAGACCTGCGCCAGGCCGACGGCACCCTGCACCCGGTGCAGGAAGCCCTGGTTGAATGCCACGGCTCGCAATGCGGCTTCTGCACCCCCGGTTTCGTGATGTCGCTGTGGGCGCTGTACCAGCAGCACACGCCCGGCGGCGAAGCGCCGTCGCGCCAGACCATCTGCGACGCGCTGACCGGCAACCTGTGCCGCTGCACCGGCTACCGCCCGATCATCGACGCCGGCGAGCGCATGATGGCCCTGCCCGCGCCCGCGGCCAACAAGCTCGACCCGAAGCAGATCGCCGAGACGCTGCGCAACCTGAAGCGCGGCGAGACCTTCCGCTACCGCGCGCAAGGCCAGGAATTCTTCGCCCCGCGCACCGCGGCCGAGTTCGGCGCGATCAAGGCGGCGCAACCAGATATCCGCATCCTGGCCGGCAGCACCGACGTCGGCCTGTGGGTGACCAAGCAGTTCCGCGAACTGGGCAACCTGCTCTACGTGGGCCAGGTGGAGGACCTGAACCAGATCGGGGAACGCGACGGCATGATCGAGATCGGCGCCGCCGTGACGCTGGAAAAGGCCTATGCCGCGCTGAATGCCGCGCACCCCGAGCTGGAAGAGATGTGGAAGCGCTTCGCGTCGCTGCCGATCCGCAATGCCGGCACGCTGGGCGGCAATATCGCCAATGGTTCGCCGATCGGCGATTCGATGCCGGCGCTGATCGCGCTGGGCACGGAAGTGGTGCTGCAACATGGCGAGACGCGCCGCACGCTGCCGCTGGAAGACCTGTACCTGGCCTACCAAAAGACTGCGATGCAGCCGGGCGAATTCGTCGCCGCGCTGCGCGTGCCGGTGCCGGGCCCGCAGCACTTCCGCACCTATAAGCTGTCCAAACGTTTTGACGAGGATATCTCCGCCGTGTGTGCGGCATTCGGCATCACCGTGCAGGACGGCATCGTCAGCGAGGCGCGCATCGCCTTCGGCGGCATGGCCGCCACGCCCCAGCGCGCCGCCGCCACGGAAGCGGCCCTGACCGGCCAGCCGTGGAACGAAGCCACCGCCCGCGCCGGCATGGCCGCGCTGGCGCAGGACTACACGCCGCTGACCGATATGCGCGCGACCGCGTCGTACCGCAGCCGCGGCGCCGCCAACCTGCTGTACCGCTTCTGGCTGGAAACCAGCAATGAGGCGCTGCCCGCGGCAGCCGTCAACGTCCGCGCCCCTGGCGCCGGCGCTATTGCCATCGTCACGGCCTGAGCCAGAGAAAAAGGAAAGCATCGGCATGAACAAGCAAACCGAACCCTTCCTGCTCGACGCCAGCGTCGCCGCCGAACCGGTTCCGCAGGTCGGCATCTCGCGTCCGCATGAATCCGCCCACCTGCACGTGGCCGGCACCGCCACCTACACGGATGACATCCCCGAGCTGGCCGGCACGCTGCACGCCGCGCTCGGCATGAGCACCCGCGCGCACGCCCGCATCAAGGCGATCTCGCTCGACAAGGTGCGCGCAGCGCCCGGCGTGGTCGCCGTGCTGACGGTGGACGACATTCCCGGCAGCAACGACTGCGGCCCGATCATCCACGACGATCCGATCCTGGCGCGCGACGTGGTGCAATTCATCGGCCAGCCGGTCTTTATCGTGGTGGCGAGCTCGCATGATGCCGCTCGCCGTGCCGCGCGACTGGGCGCGATCGAATATGAAGACCTGCCGCCGGTGCTGTCGCCGGAGGCCGCGCACCAGGCCGGCAGCTATGTGCTGCCGCCGATGCACCTGAAGCGTGGCGAAGCCGTCGCGCATATCGCAGGCGCGGCCCACAAGGACAGCGGCAAGATCCACCTGGGTGGTCAGGAGCAGTTCTACCTCGAAGGCCAGATTTCCTACGCCGCGCCGCGCGAGAACGACGGCATGCATGTCTGGTGCTCGACCCAGCACCCGACGGAGATGCAGCACGCGGTGTCGCACATGCTCCGCTGGCATGCGCACCAGGTGCTGGTCGAGTGCCGCCGCATGGGCAGCGGCTTCGGCGGCAAGGAATCGCAGTCGGCGCTGTTCGCCTGCTGCGCCGCGCTGGCTGCATGGAAGCTGATGTGCCCGGTCAAGCTGCGCCCGGACCGCGACGACGACATGATGATCACTGGCAAGCGCCATGACTTCGTGTTCGACTATGAGGTCGGCCACGACGACGAAGGCCGCATCGAGGGCGTCAAGGTCGAGATGGTCTCGCGCGCCGGCTTCTCAGCCGACCTGTCGGGTCCGGTGATGACCCGCGCCATCTGCCACTTCGACAACGCCTACTGGCTGCCCAACGTGCAGATCGACGGCTACTGCGGCAAGACCAATACGCAGAGCAACACCGCCTTCCGCGGTTTCGGTGGTCCACAGGGGGCGTTTGCGGTCGAGTACATCCTGGACAACATCGCCCGCACGGTCGGCAAGGATTCGCTCGATGTGCGCCGCGTCAACTTCTACGGCAAGACCGAGAACAACGTCACGCCTTACGGCCAGACCGTGGAAGACAACGTCATCCACGAGCTGATCGACGAACTCGTGGCCAGCAGCGCCTACCGCGCCCGCCGCGAGGCCACGCGCGCGTTCAACGCACAGAGCCCGATCCTGAAGAAGGGCATCGCCATCACCCCGGTGAAGTTCGGCATCTCGTTCAATGTGGCGCACTTCAACCAGGCCGGCGCGCTGGTGCATGTCTACAACGACGGTTCGGTGCTGGTGAACCACGGCGGCACCGAGATGGGCCAGGGCCTGAATACCAAGGTGGCGATGGTGGTGGCGCACGAGCTCGGCATCCGCATGGAACGCGTGCGCGTGACCGCGACCGATACCAGCAAGGTGGCCAACACCTCGGCCACCGCCGCATCGACCGGCGCCGACCTGAACGGCAAGGCCGCGCAGGACGCCGCCCGCCAGATCCGCGAGCGCCTGGCGGCGTTCGCGGCGCGCAAGGCCGGCGTGGAACCGTCGGAAGTCAGCTTCAACGACGACCTCGTCAGCGCGAGCGAGCTGCGCCTGTCGTTCGGCGACCTGGCGCGCGAGGCCTACCTGTCGCGCGTGCAGCTGTGGTCGGATGGCTTCTACACCACGCCCAAGCTGCACTGGGACCAGAGCAAGCTGCATGGCCGCCCGTTCTACTACTACGCCTACGGCGCCGCGTGCTCCGAAGTGCTGGTGGATACGCTGACCGGCGAATGGAAGCTGCTGCGCGCCGATGCGCTGCACGACGCCGGCCGCTCGCTGAATCCGGCGATCGATATCGGCCAGGTCGAAGGCGCATTCATCCAGGGCATGGGCTGGCTGACCACTGAAGAACTGTGGTGGAACAAGGACGGCAAGCTGATGACGCACGCGCCGTCGACGTACAAGATCCCGACGGTCAACGACTGCCCGGAGGAATTCAACGTACGCCTCTACCAGAACCAGAACGTCGAGGACAGCATCCACCGCTCCAAGGCGGTGGGCGAGCCGCCGCTGCTGCTGCCGTTCTCGGTGTTTTTCGCGATCCGCGACGCGATTGCCGCGGTGGGCGACTACCGCATCAATCCGCCGCTGAAGGCACCGGCCACCAGCGAGGCGATCCTGGATGCTGTTGACGCCATACGTGAGGCGGCTGCACAAGAGGCTGCACAGGCAGCCTGAACGATGGCAAGGAAGCGCGCGCCTGCGGGTGCCCCGGACTTTCCCCCCTCGACTGCGTTGACAGGCGAGGGGCCGGTGGAAGAAGCAGGCGCGCGCCACCTCTGACCCGAGCAATACCACGCATCACCACAAGGCCCCCGACATGCAGGACGCACCGCTCAAACCCTTCCGCTTCGCCGACGCCGCCCGCATGGTGCGCGCCGGCGTGCCGGTGGCGATGGTCACCATCGTCGAGGTCAAGGGCTCCGCGCCGCGCGAGCCGGGCATCCGCATGCTGGTCAGTGAAAACGACCTCGTCGGCACCATCGGCGGCGGCCACCTGGAGTGGCGCGGCATGGATATCGCGCGCGAG
Source organism: Ralstonia pickettii (assembly GCA_050987995.1). Taxonomy (GTDB): domain Bacteria; phylum Pseudomonadota; class Gammaproteobacteria; order Burkholderiales; family Burkholderiaceae; genus Cupriavidus; species Cupriavidus pickettii_B. The sequence goes on along the minus strand of CP158803.1, from coordinate 985,437 downwards.
ATGCTGGTGCGCGGGGAGCAGCGCCGCATCGAACGCATTCCGCTTGGGCCGGCGCTGGGCCAGTGCTGCGGCGGCGTGGTGCAGCTGGCGTTCGAGGTGCTGGGCGAATCCGACCTGGGCTGGCTCGATGCGGTTGAACGTCAACTCAACGCAGGCAAGTCGCTGCAGCGGCAGGTGCCGGCCAGCGGCGTGGTCACCTATGGCGACAGCCACGCCGTCATCCCCGGCGTGACGCTGCATGCCGACGGCAGCTGGATCGACACACTGGTACCCGACACCATGCACGTGGTGCTGTTCGGCGCGGGCCATGTCGGCCATGCGCTGGTCAAAGTACTGGCCACGCTGCCGTGCCGCGTGCACTGGGTCGACGAGCGCGACACGCTGTTCCCCGGCGGCCTGCCCGACAATGTCGAGGCCGAGGCCAGCGACACGCCCGAGGCCGTGGTCGCGCAGGCGCCAGCGGGCAGCTATTTCCTGGTCATGACGCACAGCCATGCGCTCGACCAGACCCTGTGCGAAGAAATCCTGAAGCGCACCGATTTCGCCTACTTCGGCCTGATCGGTTCCAAGACCAAGCGCGCGCGCTTCGAACACCGCATGGCCGAGCACGGCATCGACCCGGCCCGGTTTGCGGAAATGACATGCCCCATGGGGGTTCCCGGGATCACTGACAAAGCTCCGGCTATGATTGCGGTAGCCATCGTCGCCCAGCTGCTCCAGGTCCGCGAACAGCGCCTCGCCGCGCTGCGTGCGGGCCGCCCGGAGGCGGTGCATCCCTGAACCCGTGCCGCCGGTTTAGCCGGCAGGCACAGATAAGCCCAGAAACGAGGCCCCCATGACCATCGATGCCGCGCTCGCGGACAAAATCCGCCGCACCCCCAAGGCCGAACTGCATGTGCATATCGAAGGCACGCTGGAGCCGGAACTGATCTTCCGGCTGGCCCAGCGCAACCAGGTCGCGCTGCCCTATCCGAGCGTCGAGGCGCTGCGCGCCGCCTACGCCTTCACCGACCTGCAGTCGTTCCTGGACATCTACTACGCCGGCGCCAGCGTGCTGCTGACCGAGGAAGATTTCTTCGACATGACCATGGACTACGTCAAGCGCGCCGTCGCCGACAACGTCCGCCATGCCGAGATCTTCTTCGATCCGCAGACCCATACCGCGCGCGGCGTGCCGATCGGCGTGGTGATCGACGGCATCGCCGATGCCCTGGCGCAGGCGCGCACCGAGTATGACTTCTCGAGCAGCCTGATCCTGTGCTTCCTGCGCCATCTGCCGGAGGAAGACGCCTTTGCCACGCTGGAAGCCGCGCTGCCCTACCGCGACCGCTTCGTCGGCGTAGGGCTGGATTCGTCCGAGAGGGGCAACCCGCCGGAAAAATTCGCGCGCGTGTTCGCTAGAGCGCGCGAGCTGGGCCTGAACCTGGTGGCCCACGCGGGCGAGGAGGGCCCGGCGCAGTACGTCATCGACGCGCTCGACATCCTCAAGGTACAGCGCATTGACCACGGCGTGCATGCCATCGACGATCCCGCGCTGGTCGAGCGCCTGGCGCGCGAGCGCGTGGCGCTGACCGTGTGCCCGCTGTCCAACGTCAAGCTCAAGGTCTACCCCGACCTGCGCGACCACCCGCTCAAGCGCATGCTCGATGCAGGCGTGATGATTACGCTGCATTCCGATGACCCGGCTTATTTCGGCGGCTATATGAACGCCAACTGGGAAGCCAGCTTCGACGCGCTGCCGCTGGACGCGGCCGATGCCCACAAGCTCGCGCGCAACAGCTTTGAAGCGGCCTTCCTGCCAGCCATGCAGAAGGCCGAGTTCCTGGCGGAAGTCGACCACTTCTGGTCGAGCCCGCCCCAGTCCCCGCCCGCAGCAGCCCCCGCGGCCTGAGCGCGGCGCATGCCAAAACCCGGCCCGCGTGTTCCGCGCGGGCCGGCCAGAAGAGACAAACCATGACGACCACCCCCAAGACTCCGCCCCTCACCCGCGCGATCCGCGGCCGCGTGCTGCATTTCCTGCGCGACCCGCAGTTCCATGAGGACGCGTATCAGTATTGGGACGACGGGGTGCTGATCGTCACGGCCGGGCGCATCGCCGCCGCGGGCGACTACACCGAGCTGGCCGCGCGCATCCCGGCCGACGCCGAGATCGTCGATCACCGCGGCAAGCTGATCTTGCCGGGCTTTATCGACACCCACGTGCACTACCCCCAGACCGACATGATCGCGTCGCCGTCGCCGGGACTGCTGCACTGGCTGGAGACCTACACCTTCCCCGAAGAGCGCCGCTTTGCCGATCCCGAGTATGCGCGCGACGTGGCCGGTTTCTTCACCGAGGAACTGCTGCGCAACGGCACCACCAGCGCGGTGGTCTGGAGCACGGTGCACAAGGCCTCGGCCGAGGCGCTCTTTGCCGAAAGCGAGGCGCGCAACCTGCGCATGGTCACCGGCAAGGTGATGATGGACCGCAACTGCCCCGAGTTCCTGCGCGATACCGCCGAGAGCGGTGCACAGGATGCAGCTGACCTGATGTCGCGCTGGCATAACAAGGGGCGCCTGGGCTATGCCATCACGCCGCGCTTCGCGCCGACCTCGACCGAAGCGCAACTGGCCGCCTGCGGCGAGCTGGCGCGCGCCTACCCCGACGCCTTTATCCAGACCCACGTGGCCGAGAACCGCGACGAGGTCAAATGGGTCGCCGAGCTGTTCCCGGATGCGCGCAGCTACCTCGACGTCTACGACCGCTACGGCCTGCTGCGCCCCGGCGCGATGTACGGCCACGCCATCTACCTGGACCAGGATGACCGCCGCCGCCTGGCCGACAGCGGTGCCGCGGTGGCGCACTGCCCCACCTCGAACCTGTTCCTCGGCAGCGGCTTCTACGACTTCCACCAGTCCGACGCCAACCGGCTGAACGTGACGCTGGCCACCGACGTGGGCGGTGGCACCTCGTTCTCGATGTTCCGCACCATGAACGCGGCGCACAAGGTGGCGCGCATGGGCGGCTACTACCTGACCGCGCTGCGCATGTTCTACCTGGCCACGCGCGCCGCGGCCGAGGCGCTGGGCTGGACCGACCGGGTCGGCAGCTTCAGTGAAGGCTGCGAGGCCGATTTCATCGTACTGGATACGAAGGCCACGCCGCTGATCGCCCGCCGCAGCAACCGTTCGGAAACGCTGGAAGAGGAGCTGTTCGCCTTTGCCATGCTGGGCGACGACCGCATGATCGACAGCGTCTATGTGATGGGTGAGGCTACCGCCGTTCCGGCCGCCTGATCCGCCACTTCCCGTCCCCATTCGCCCGCCGCCTTGCGGCGGGGTGTGCTTTTACCGCTTCCCGCGCCCCACCGGCTTGACGGCCGTCAAGATCATTTCCGACAAAGCCTTCTAACCTTTGCGATTCCGCTGCGGCTCATTTGCACCTGGCCGCACCGAAACCAGTTCGATCGCAAACAGAAGGTTCTGCATGACCGCTTTCCAATCCGCGCATCGCGCCCATGCCCCGCATGCCGCGCCCAACGATACGCCACACTGCGCGCCCCACGGCGCGCCCCTCCCGGAGCCGATCGCGCCGGACGCCCCGCTGCCCTCGCGCAAGATCATCCGCGGCTGGCTGATTCCGCTCGGCCAGCGCAGCACGCCACGCGCGCTCGCGCTGTTCGCGTTCGACTACCTGCTGTTCGCCGCCGTGCTGGCCGGCGTGGTGCTGGCCCAGCACTGGGCCGCCAAGCTGGCGCTGGGCGTGCTGGCGGGGCTGGTGATCGCGCGCCTGTTTATCATCGGCCACGATGCCTGCCACCAGAGCCTGACGCCGCGCCGCGGCCTGAACAAATGGCTGGGCCGGCTGACCTTCCTGCCGTCGCTGACGCCCTACAGCCTGTGGGAAGTCGGCCATAACGTGGTCCATCACGGCTACACCAACCTGAAGGGCTTCGACTTCGTCTGGGCCCCCTACTCGCTGGAAGAATTCAATGCGCTGCCGCGCTGGCGCCGCGTGATGGAGCGCATCTACCGCACCGGCTTCGGCCCGGGCCTGTACTACCTGGTCGAAATCTGGTGGTGCAAGCTGTTCTTCCCCAGCAAGCGCCAGATGGCCACGCGCCGTAAGATCTTCCTGGGCGACTGCATGTTGGTAGCAGCCTTCGGGCTGGCCTGGATCGGCGCGCTGGTCGGGCTGGCGTTCGCCACCAGCCAGTCGGCCTGGATGTTGATCGGGGCCGGCTTCGTGCTGCCCTTCCTGGTGTGGAACGTCACCGTCGGCTTCGTGCTCTACGTGCACCACACCCACACCAGCGTCGCGTGGTACGACACCAAGGCGATGTGGGCCAAGGCGCAGCCCTTTGTCTCGACCACCGTGCACCTGCGCTTCCGCCACGGCATCGGCTCGGCGCTGCACCACATCATGGAACACACCGCGCACCACGTCGACATGAGCGTGCCGCTGTACCGCCTCAAGCGCGCGCAGGCGCTGTTGGAGCATGCGCTGCCGGGCCGCATCATCATCGAGAACTTCTCGTGGCGCTGGTATTTCGACACCGCGCGCCGCTGCAAGCTGTACGACTTCAAGGCGCTGTGCTGGACCGATTTCCGCGGCCGCCAGACCAGCGACAACGCGCCCGTGCCGGCCTGAACGCCACTGCCGCGATCCCGGCGTCGATGGACGACCGCCGCCGCTGCCGCTATAATCTCCGCTTCCATTGGGGAGTAGCCGCCCTGCTCTCACCGCGCCGCGCAATGCGGACTCCGGGAGACAGGGGCGTACGTCAACAGACTTGACCGCTTGCGGTTATGGCGTGCGCAGCTCCGGACCCGCCCGGCCTTGTTGTAATCGGCCCGGCAGCGTCCATGCCTGGCGAGACCGATGACCATACCTTTCTGGCCGGGCCGGGAAAGGTGTGCGTCATTGGCATCTCGCGATGCATTGCGGCCCGGTTACCCCACAAAACAACATGGAAGCCTTCCTCGTCTCCACAGGCATCGTCGCCCTTGCTGAAATGGGCGACAAGACGCAACTGCTGTCGCTGGTGCTGGCCGCGCGCTACCGCAAACCTGTTCCCATCATCCTCGGCATCCTGATCGCCACGCTGGTCAACCACGGCTTTGCCGGCGCGCTCGGCGGCTGGATCACCAACGTGCTGGGCGAAAGCCTGCTGCGCTGGATCCTGGGCCTGGGCTTTATCGCGATGGCGGGGTGGATGCTGATTCCGGACAAGCTTGACGATGCCGAGCAGGCCAAGCCGGTGAAGGGTGCGATCGGCATTCTTGGCACGACCATCGTTGCCTTCTTCTTCGCCGAGATGGGCGACAAGACGCAGATCGCCACGGTGGCGCTGGCTGCCCGCTTTAGCGATACCGTGCTGGCGGTGGTGGCGGGCACAACTTTCGGCATGATGATCGCCAATGCGCCGGCTGTGCTGTTGGGGGACAAGTTCGCCAACAAGATGCCGATTGCGCTCGTGCACAAGATTGCTGCGGCGATCTTCCTGGCGCTGGGCGTGCTGGCGTTGCTGAATATCGGCGGATAAAACCGCCGCAAAAAAAACGGGGGCACAAGGCCCCGTTCAAACCCTCGCCGGTCCGGTACTGACGGCTGCCAGCTGCACAGCCCCCGGACCGTCGATCACCGATGCTCGGATTTCAGATCAGTTGGTAGTCTTGGCACCGCCTTCGAACCACTGCCCCAGCAGCGCGCGTTCGTCGTCGGTGATCTGCGTCACGTTGCCCAGCGGCATGGCCTTCTGCTGCACCGCTTGCTGGTAGATCAGCTGCGCATGAGTCTTGATGTCTTCCGCGGTATCGAGCTTGATGCCCTTGGCCGCGGTCGGCATCATCTTCGGCTGCTCGGCGTGGCACTGCACGCAGCGGGCGTTCATCACTTCCTGCACCTTGGCAAAGCTGACGGTGGCGGCAGCAGCGGCGGCGCCACTCTCGCTCTTGGCCACGGCCGGGCGCGGTTGCGGCGCGATCATCACGGCAACACCGGCCAGCACGGCAACACCGGCGGCAGGCCAGGCGATATTGATCTTGCCCTTGTGCTTCAGGATGAAGAACTGGCGGATCAGCACGCCGGCCAGCATGATCAGGACCAGCACCACCCAGTTGTACTGATGGCTGTAGGTCATGCTGTAGTGGTTCGACAGCATCGCGAACAGCACCGGCAGCGTGAAGTAGGTGTTGTGCACGCTGCGCTGCTTGGCGTTCTTGCCATGGACCGGGTCGACCGGCTGGCCTGCGCGCAGCGCGGCGACCACCTTGCGCTGGCCCGGGATGATCCACACCAGCACGTTGGCGCTCATGATCGTGGCGATCATCGCGCCGGTCAGCAGGAATGCGGCACGGCCCTGGAACAGGTGGCATGCGACGAAGGCCGCCACCACCACGTAGATCGCCACCAGCACGCCGACGGTACGGTCGCTCTTGCCGAACATGCGGCAGATGCAGTCATAGACCACCCAGCCCGCGCCCAGATACGCCAGCGCCAGCCCGACCGCCGCGCCGGGCGACATGTCATAGACGTTCTTGTCGATCAGGAACGTGCTGGCATTGAACAGGTACAGCACCACCAGCAGGCCGAAGCCGGTCATCCAGGTCGAATAAGACTCCCAGTAGAACCAGTGCAGGTTCTCCGGCAGCGTCTTCGGAGCGGTCAGGTATTTCTGCGGGTTGTAGAAGCCGCCGCCGTGCACGGCCCACAGCTCGCCGCCGACGCCCTTCTCCTGCAGCTCAGGATCGGTGGGCCTGGTCAGGCTGTTGTCGAGCCAGACGAAATAGAACGAGGAGCCGATCCACGCGATCGCCGTGATGACGTGCACCCAGCGCAGCAGCAGATTGGCCCAGTCGAGAATGTAGCCTTCCATGTCTTGTCTCCTGTTTCCCTAGGCCACCGCTTCAGCTGCCGCGGTAGGTCGAATACGACCAGGGCGATACCAGGAGGGGCACGTGGTAGTGCGCGGCGGTGTCGGCAATGCCGAAGCGCAGCGTCACCACATCGAGGAAGGCAGGCTCGGGCAGCTTCGCGCCTTGCGCGCGGAAGTAGTCGCCGGCACCGAATTCCAGCTCATACACGCCGACAGCCAGGTCGGCGCCTTCCAGCAGCGGCTGGTCGCAGCGGCCGTCGTGGTTGGTGACCACGGTCTTCAGGGTTTCGCGGCGATTGTCGACAATTTTATGGAGAGTAACCGACATGCCCTTACCGGGCGTACCGGCAGCGGTGTCGAGTACGTGGGTGGTCAAGCGTCCCATCGTGTTTGTCCTTTGGCGATTGGGTTGTGAGGGGCGCCGCTGCCTTCACTAGCACCATTTGTGGCAATGGTGCCCGCTCGGTACGTCTGGTAACGCATCCCGGCGCTGGGTTGGTGCGTGGCGACAATGCGCCTGCACCCACCCGGTTGGCAATTCAGGGATTACCCTGAGTTGTCGAAAACCTGACTCGGTTTTGTTGACAATTTTGGGGCCGCAACCAAATAATTGTCAACAATTTTTGGATCACCGTGCCCTGATACCCAGGATTCACGGTGCCCTGCCTGACTGCTGGTGCCACGATGTCCAAGAGCCTGAAGCTGATTGCCGCCAACGCCGACGCCCGCGCCGACGCCGAACCGACCGAGATCCAACCTGGCAAGCCAGGGAAGCCCGCGCGCAAGGGCTCGGTCGAAGAGCGCATGTACCACGAAATCTACGACGCGATCATGGAGCACCGGCTGCCGCCGCGCACCAAGCTGACCGAGCATTCGCTGTGCGAGATCTATGCCACCGCGCGGCACACGGTGCGCAAGGTGCTGGCGCATCTGGCCGCCGACGGCATGGTCGACCTCGAACCCAACCGCGGCGCCTTTATCGCCAGCCCCTCCACCGACGAAGCGCACGACATGTTCGAGCTGCGCCAGATGCTGGAGCGAGCGGTGCTGGAAAAGCTCGCCGCCATGCCCGACGTCAAGGCCGTGATCGCACCGCTGCGCAAGATGGTGGCCAGCGAGCGCCAGGCTTTCCTGACGCATGACCGTCCCAAATGGATCCGCCTGTCCGCCGAGTTCCACACCGCACTGGCGGAACTGTCCGGCAATGCCCTGCTGGTCAACATGATGCGCCGGCTGGTCTCGCGCACCACGCTGATGATCGCCAGCGTGGAAGCCCCGGGCAACAACGCCTGCTCGTTCGACGAACACGAGGAAATCCTCGACGCACTGGAACAGGGCGATGCCGCGCTGGCCCAGTCGCGCATGGCGCACCACCTCGGCGCCTGCGCGGATCGCGTGCAGCCGGACGAGCCGGGCAGCTTCGATCTTCGCAGCGTACTAGGCCGCTCCACCTAGCACGGTGTTCCCGCCACGCCCCCCAAAGCAAGGCCAGGCCTGACGGCAAACAGCACCCCACCGATCCACGAGAGTGCTGGCGCGACAGGCCCACAACCGTCCGGAGATCACCCAGGACCCCCGGCCAGGGCAGTGGCGTTTCCATCAAACCAACAGGAGAGGAGACACACCAATGAATTCCGCAAGCACCACGGTCCCCACGGACCTCACCAACGAGCGTTTGCCTTCCGGGCGCCTGCTCGCGCTCGGGTTGCAGCACGTTCTGGTGATGTACGCCGGCACGGTTGCCGTGCCCCTGATCGTGGGAGGCGCGCTCAAGCTGCCCAAGGACCAGCTGGCGTTCCTGATCAACGCCGACCTGTTCGCGGCCGGCCTGGCCACGCTGATCCAGGCCTTCGGCTTCTGGAAATTCGGCATCCGCCTGCCCGTGATGATGGGCGTGACCTTTGCCTCGGTGGCGCCGATGATCGCCATCGGCACCGATCCCAACGTGGGCCTGCTCGGCATCTACGGCGCGGTGATCGCCTCGGGCATCTTCGGCATCCTGATTGCGCCGATGATGGGGCGCATGCTGGGGCTGTTCCCGCCCGTGGTGACCGGCACGGTGATTACGCTGATCGGCGTGTCGCTGATGCGGGTGGGCATCAACTGGGCGGCCGGCGGCCAGCCCACCACGCGCGCGGTGATCGACGGCGTGGTCAAGGAAGTGCCCAACCTCGCCTACGGCGACCTGGCCAACCTCGGCATCGCCGGGCTGACGCTGGTGACAATCCTGCTGCTGACCAAGTACGGCCGCGGCCTGGTGGCCAACTGCGCGGTGCTGCTCGGCATCATCGCCGGCACGCTGGTGGCGATGGCACTGGGCAAGGTCTCGTTCGAGGGTCTGGATGAAGCGAGCTTCATGGCTGTCATCACGCCGCTGCACTTCGGCATTCCGACCTTCGAGGTGACCGCGATCCTGTCAATGTGCATCGTCATGCTGATCACGCTGGTGGAATCCACCGGAATGTTCCTGGCGCTGTCGGACATCACCGGCAAGAAGCTGAGCAATGAGGACCTGACCCGCGGCCTGCGCGCCGACGGCCTGGGCACGGTGATCGGCGGTGTCTTCAACACCTTCCCGTACACCTCGTTCTCGCAGAACGTGGGCCTGGTCACCGTGACCGGCGTGCGCTCGCGCTACGTGGCGGCTGCGGGCGGCATCATCCTGATCGCCTTCGGCCTGTTCCCCAAGATGGCCCACGTGGTGGCCTCGGTGCCGCAGTTCGTGCTGGGCGGCGCCGGCATCGTGATGTTCGGCATGGTGGCCGCCACCGGCATCCGCATCCTGGGTTCATGCGATTTCAACCGCAACCGCCACAACCTGTTCATCGTTGCGATCTCGATCGGCTTCGGCATGATCCCGACGCTGGCGCCGACTTTCTTCCAGTACCTCCCGAAGTGGACCGGCCCGTTCACCCATAGCGGCATCGTGCTGGGCACGATCGTGGCCGTGGCGCTGAACCTGTTCTACAACGGCATCCAGTCGCGCGAAGAGGCGATGCGCAACGCTGCCGCCAATTCGCACGGCACCGAGTAACTGAAGTACCCGGGCGCGGCCGCGCCCGGCACGACTGGCACGTTGATTGCGTATTTTGCGGCGCTTGCGGGCGCCGCGGCGTGCCGGCCGGTCTCCTGAAGCAAGCAACGACACATGACAAACCAGAACTATCCACGCGATCTCATTGGTTACGGCGCCCGGCCGCCGCACGCCCGCTGGCCGGGCGGCGCGCGCGTTGCGCTGCAGTTCGTGCTCAACTACGAAGAAGGCGGCGAGAACTGCGTGCTGCACGGCGACGCCGCCTCCGAGCAGTTCCTCTCCGAGATCGTCGGCGCCGCGGCCTACCCCGATCGCCATATGAGCATGGAGGGCATCTACGAATACGGCTCGCGCGCCGGCGTCTGGCGCATCCTGCGCGAGTTCGAGCAGCGCGGCCTGCCGCTGACGATCTTCGGCGTGTCGATGGCGCTGCAGCGCCATCCGGAGCTGACGCGCGCCTTTGTCGAACTGGGCCACGAGATCGCCTGCCACGGCTGGCGCTGGATCCACTACCAGGGCATCGACGAGGCCACCGAGCGTGAACATATGCGCATCGGCATGCAGATCATCAAGGAGCTGACGGGCGAGCTGCCGCTGGGGTGGTACACCGGCCGCGACAGCCCCAACACGCGCCGCCTGGTGGTCGAGCACGGCGGCTTGCTGTACGACTCCGACTACTACGGCGACGACCTGCCCTTCTGGACCGAGGTCGAAGTCACCGGCGGCGAGAAGAAGCCGCACCTGGTGGTGCCGTACACGCTGGACTCCAACGACATGCGCTTCGCCACGCCGCAGGGCTTCAATACCGGCGAGCAGTTCTTCCAGTATCTGAAGGACGCGTTCGACGTGCTGTACGACGAAGGCGATCCCAACGGGCTGGACAGCCCCAAGATGCTGTCGGTCGGCATGCACTGCCGGCTGCTCGGCCGCCCGGGCCGCTTCCGCGCGCTGCAGCGCTTCCTCGACTATGTGCAGGGACACGACAAGGTGTGGATCTGCCGCCGTGTCGATATCGCCCGCCACTGGGCCGAAACCCACCCCTACACTCCCCGGAAGCAAGCATGAGCCAGACCTACTCCATCGCCCAACTGAACGCCATGCCGCTCGCGGAATTCGTGCAGGTGCTGGGCGGCATCTACGAACACTCGCCCTGGTTTGCCGAGACCGCTGCCGCGCAGCGTCCCTTTGCCGACGCCGCCGCGCTGGCGCAGGCGCTGCGCCAGGCCGTCGATGAAGCCGGCGAAGCCGCGCAGCTCAAGCTGGTGCGCGCCCACCCCGAGCTGGCCGGCAAGGCCGCGGTGCGCGGCGAGCTGACCGCCGAATCCACACGCGAGCAGAGCGGCGCCGGCCTGAACCTGTGCACGCCCGAGGAATTCAATCGCCTGCAGTCGCTCAACGCGGCCTACAAGCAGAAGTTCGGCTTCCCGTTCATCCTGGCCGTGCGCGGCTACGACCGCCACGGGATCATCGCGGAGTTCGCGCGCCGCGTTGAAAACACGCCGCAGGAGGAGTTGCAGACATGCGTCAACCAGATCCATCGCATTGCGCAGCTTCGGCTTGACGACCTAGTATCCGCCTGAGCCAAAAAGCGTCACCTGTATAACAAAAACGCTGTACCCCGATGCCGCCGGTATCCCAACACCGAGCCCACGCCAGGCGGCACGAACAAAAGCAAAAAGACATTAGAAGAACCCGCCAGGGACCCAGTACACAACGTTCCAAGCAGGATCAAAATCACGGAGGTCTTAACATGCAGAAGCAGTACAAGCCGGCACTGAAGCTGGCGGCGGTAGCGGCTACCCTTCTTTCCGGCGCGGCCATGGCCCAGTCGAGCGTCACGCTCTACGGCCAGGCCGACATGTTCGTCGGCGGTGTGAAGAGCCCGGGCTCGGGCGAGCGCGCATGGGTTGCCAATTCGGGCGGGATGCAGACGTCGTACTGGGGGATCAAGGGCACCGAAGACCTGGGCGGCGGTACCAAGGCCATCTTCGACCTGAACGGCTTCTTCCGCACGGACAGCGGCAACAGCGGCCGCTTCAACGGCGACTCGATGTTCAGCCGCAACGCCTATGTCGGCCTGCAGAACGACAAGGCCGGTACCATCAAGCTTGGTCGCAATACCACGCCGTACTTCGTGTCGACCATCCTGTTCAACCCGCTGATCGACTCGTATGTGTTCTCGCCAGCGATCTTCCATACCTACTTCGGCGCCGTCAGCGGCAGCGTTGCGGATCCCGGCATCATCGGCGACTCGGGCTGGAACAACTCGGTGCTGTACTCCACGCCGAACTTCGGCGGCCTGACCGCCAACTTCATCTACGCCTTCGGCGAGCAGGCGGGCGCGGCCGGCAAGAGCAAGTGGGGCGGCAACCTGATGTACTTCAACGGACCGTTCGCGGCCACCGTTGCCTACCAGCAGGTCCGCTTCAGCGAGGTGCCGACCGACCTGGCCAGCCTCGGCTTCTCGCGCCAGGACGCTGCCCAGGTCGGCCTGTCGTATGACTTCAACGTGGTCAAGCTGTTCGCCCAGGGCCAGTACATCAAGACGCGCGCCACCACGGCCGTCGACGGCGACATCAAGCACGTGAACGGCCAGTTCGGCGCGTCGGTGCCGATCGGCGCCGGCAGCCTGCTGGCATCGTACGCTTACGACAAGACCGACAACTCGCTGGGCGACTTCAAGCGCAACACCTTCGCGGTTGCCTACGATTACAACCTGTCCAAGCGCACCGACGTGTACGTCGCCTACTACTACGACAAGATCACCGGCATCGAGCACGGAGACACCTTCGGCGTGGGCATGCGCCACAAGTTCTGATGACGTAATCGTCTCATTGGCAGTACTCGGCCCGCCTCTCCGGCGGGCTTTTTCATTGCCGTGTTGGCGTCACTTCTTGCCGAAAATCGCCCCTTCGATGGTGCACCGCGCCATTCCATGCTACAGCGCACACCAGATCGAAAACTGAAGATTCATAGGGGGATTCAATTGGAAGCGCCTCCGGACGCTTCCTAGATTGGTGATCCGGACCCTCAAAACTACAGCACGAGAGGTGACTCATGCGGCGATACGCGAAGACCCGTTCCGAACTGATGGCCATCCTGAACCAGTGCCTTGACAACAACCCCGAGTGCGGCGAGTGCGAGCTGCACGCGGTGCGAATGCACCAGCCTGACCATACCGGATGCAACTGGAGCGCCGAGGTCGATTTCCCGCAGGAGTATGTTGAAAACCTCGACACGCAGTTGGCTGCGGCCAAGTCGATCATCGTCGTGATGCGCGAGCAGTACAACGTGCTGCAATAGCAACAACGTCAAGTGCCTTCCCCTCGCGATTGCCGCAAGGCAGCATCAAGCAAAAAGCCGGGTCAGACGACCCGGCTTTTTGCATCTGGCTTACCGCACTTTCAGCGCATCAGCGCACCGCGCCGCTCTCCGCCACGGCCACTGCCGTCATGTTGACGATGCGGCGCGTGGTCGCCTGCGGGTTCAGGATGTGTACCGGCTTGGCCGCGCCCAGCAGGATCGGGCCCACCGTCACGCCCTGGCCGCCCGTGATCTTGAGCAGGTTGAAGGCGATATTGGCGGCGTCCAGCGTCGGCATCACCAGCAGGTTGGCGCTGCCGGCCAGCTGGGTCGACGGCAGGAAGTGGCGGCGCACGTCTTCGTCCAGTGCGGCGTCACCCTGCATCTCGCCTTCCACTTCCAGGTGCGGTGCCACCTTGGCCAGGATCGCCGCAGCCTCGCGCATCTTGCGCGCCGACGGACGGGTCGAGGAACCGAACATCGAATGCGACATCAACGCGGCCTTCGGAACCAGGCCGAAACGCGCGATTTCCTCGGCGGCCAGTTGCGCGATCGCGGCCAGTTCCTCGGCGGAGGGATCGTCATTGACGAAGGTGTCAGTGATAAACAGCGTGTGCTTCTCCAGCATCAACGCGTTCATCGCGGCGAACACCTTGGCGCCCGGCGCCAGACCGATCACGTCGCGCACGTGCTCGAGGTGAGCCTCGAAGCGGCCCACCGTGCCGCACAGCAGCGCATCGGCATCGCCCATGTGCATCAGCATCGTGCCGATCAGCGTGTTGGAGCGGCGCAGCGCCACCTTGGCCATGTCGGGCGTCACGCCGTCGCGACCGCGCAGCGCATGGTAGGCCTCGTGGTAAGCGCGGTAACGCGGGTCTTCTTCCGGATTGACCAGATCGAAGTCCACCCCGGCCTTGAGACGCAGGCCGGCCTTCTCGATGCGCATCTGGATCACATGCGGACGGCCGATCAGGGTCGGACGAGCCAGCCCTTCGTCCACGACGGTCTGCACCGCACGCAGCACGCGCTCTTCCTCGCCCTCGGCGTAGGCCACGCGCTTGGGCGCGGCCTTGGCGGCAGAGAACACCGGCTTCATGATCAGGCCGGTGTGATAGACATAGGTGGAAAGCTGCTGGCGGTACGCTTCGAGATCCTGGATCGGACGCGTGGCCACGCCGGATTCTTCGGCAGCCTTGGCCACCGCCGGCGCGATCTTCTCGATCAGGCGCTGGTCGAACGGCGTCGGGATGATGTAGTCCGGGCCGAACTTCAGCTCACGGCCACCGTAGGCGGCGGCGACGGCGTCGTTCAGCTCGGCCTCGGCCAGGTCGGCGATCGCCTTGACGCAGGCCAGCTTCATCGCTTCCGTGATCTTGGTCGCGCCGCAATCGAGCGCGCCGCGGAAGATGTACGGGAAGCACAGCACGTTGTTGACCTGGTTCGGGTAGTCCGAACGGCCGGTGGCGATGATGCAGTCAGGGCGCGCGGCCTTGGCCACTTCCGGGCGGATTTCCGGCTCGGGGTTGGCCAGCGCCAGGATGATGGGCTTGTCGGCCATGGTCTTGACCATGTCCGCGGTCAGCACGCCGGCGGTCGAGCAGCCCAGGAACACGTCGGCGCCCTTGACGATATCGGCCAGCGTACGGGCCGAGGTGTCCTGCGCATAGCGCGCCTTGTTGGCCTCCATGTTGGCGTCGCGGCCAACGTAGATCACGCCCTTGGAATCGACCACCGAGACGTTCTCGCGCTTCACGCCAAGGCTCACCATGGTGTCCAGGCAGGCGATGGCCGCGGCGCCCGCGCCCGACACCGCCAGCTTGACCTTGGCGATGTCCTTGCCGACCACCTTCAGGCCGTTCAGCAGCGCCGCCGCCGAGATGATGGCGGTGCCGTGCTGGTCATCGTGGAAGACGGGGATGTTCATGCGCTCGCGCAGCTTCTGCTCGATGTAGAAGCATTCCGGCGCCTTGATGTCTTCCAGGTTCACGCCGCCCAGCGTGGGCTCCAGCGCCGCCACGATCTCGACAATCTTGTCCGGATCGCGCGCGTCGAGCTCGATATCGAACACGTCGATGCCGGCGAACTTCTTGAACAGGCAGCCCTTGCCTTCCATCACCGGCTTGCCGGCCAGCGGGCCGATATCACCCAGGCCCAGCACCGCGGTGCCGTTGGTCACCACGGCCACCAGGTTGGCGCGCGAGGTGTACTCGGCGGCGGTGGCGGGATCCCTGGCGATCTCCTCGCAGGCATAAGCCACGCCCGGCGAGTAGGCCAGCGACAGGTCACGTTGGTTGGACAGCGCCTTGGTCGCGGTTACCTGGATCTTTCCCTTGGTGGGACTGCGGTGGTATTCCAGCGCAGCGAGGCGCAGTTGCGCTTCAGGACTGTTCGGGGCATGTTGCGGTGCATCACCGCTGGTCTTGCTGCTCATTGGCTCGTCCGGAAAATGGCCCGGCACCGGAAGCGTCCCTCTCCCGCCATGATTCGTCTCGGCCTCGATCAGATCGAGGGCCGGCAGCGAAGGAAACAACTTGGCAGCGAAACTGACGATTCCGGCAACAAGGCCGGAAAAATCGAGCACTTATTCTAGCCCACGGATCGGCACAAAGTGCCACCAGAGCCAGTCTGGAAGCCGTTTTTTGGGCGGAATGCTCTAGTTAAACTGATTTTACCAATCGGTATGCAATGAACGTGCAGGGGCATGCCCCTGCACGCATCTGCACGCACTGTCCTCGGGACGCTAAAGTCAGCGAAAAAAAGCTGCCCTATTTGGCGTTCTTGTCGACCTCCAGCTTCACACGGCGCGGCCGGCCGCTTTCCGCCGGGAAGTCGGTAAAGGCGCTACGGATCAGGTATGGCATGGCCGCCGGCAGGGTGCCGTTCTCGGCTTGGTTCTGCGCGGTCACCTGGTAGACCCGCTTGCCGGTGGCAGCCTCGATGAAATAGACACGCAGGCTGGAGAACGTCACCGGCACGTCGCGCACCACCGTCTGCGGCGGCCAGTAGCCCGGCCCCCAGGGTCCGTACGGACCCCACGGGCCCCACGGCCGGTAGTAGCCATACGGACCCCAGTACGGGCCCCATGGGCCGTAGTCCGGGTAGACGGTCTCTGTCACGCGCACGAGGCCAGGTGCGGCGTCATAGTCCATGCTGACGCGGTAGCGCGCCTGCTTCGCCGGCACCTGCTCGAAGCCGACGCCGAACAATACCGTGGCCAGCCAGGCCTCGTAAGTCTGCCGGTCCAGCTGTGCCGCCTGTCCGGGGGCGTGCTCGAAGCTGTAGGTGCGCGGCGCCTCGTTCTGCCAGCCGGGCTGGCGGAATGCCGTGACGTCGGTCACCACCGTGCTGGCGCAGCCCGACAGCAACAGCGCCGCCAGCAATGCCATCGACCCACAGAGCCGGTACAGCCCTGAACCCATTTCATTTTTCTTGCCACTGCCGACATCGCCTGCGCGCTGCCACATGGTGCTACCTCACTTTCCACATAAACCCTACGTGTCTCTGAGACCACGCCGCGGCGTCGGAATTCCCGAAGGGCTTTCGCCACGCCACCCGGCGGCCGGCGGCCGGCGGTACGGCTGCCAACCATGCCCCGTCGACCCCTTGGCTACAATGAGGACTTCGGCGCCATGCTTCGCCCCCGGCTCCCATGGCCCGGCCCTTCTTAACGGTCTTCCGAAGACAGGATCCCTCCATGCTGCGCACCGACACGCCCGTTACCGTCTATCGCAAGGACTATACCCCGCCCCCGTTCGCCATCGACCACGCCGAACTGGTGCTGGACCTCGATCCCCAACGCACCGTGGTCACCAGCACGCTGAGCTTTGCGCGCCAGGCCGGCGCGCCGGATGCGGCGCTGGTGCTGTGCGGCGAGGAACTCGAACTGATCGGCATCAGCCTGGACGGCAAGCCGGTCGCCAACGCGACCCAGGACGCCGGCACGCTGACCATCCCCGGCCTGCCGGCGCAGGGCACGCTGGAGATCGTCACCGCCTGCCAGCCCGCGGCCAACACCACGCTGTCGGGCCTGTACGTCTCCAACGGCAACTTCTTCACCCAGTGCGAGGCCGAGGGCTTCCGCCGCATCACCTATTTCCTCGACCGTCCGGACGTGATGGCGACCTACCGGGTCACGCTGCGCGCCGATCGCAGCGCCTATCCGGTGCTGCTGTCCAACGGCAATCTCGTCAGCAGACAGGACCTGCCCGACGGCCGCCACGAAGCGGTGTGGCAAGACCCGTTCCGCAAGCCCTCCTACCTGTTCGCGCTGGTGGCAGGCAAGCTCGAATGCATCGAGGAACGCATCCTGTCCGCCTCTGGCAAGGACAAGCTGCTGCAGGTCTGGGTCGAGGCCCGCGACCTGGACAAGACCCGCCACGCCATGGATTCGCTGGTCCACTCGATCCGCTGGGACGAGCAGCGCTTCGGGCTGGAACTGGACCTGGACCGCTTCATGATCGTCGCCGTGGGCGACTTCAACATGGGCGCGATGGAGAACAAGGGCCTGAACATCTTCAACACCAAGTACGTGCTGGCCAATGCGCAGACCGCCACCGACACCGACTTCGCCAATATCGAGGCGGTGGTCGGCCATGAGTACTTCCACAACTGGACCGGCAACCGCGTGACCTGCCGCGACTGGTTCCAGCTCTCGCTCAAGGAAGGGCTGACGGTGTTCCGCGACCAGGAATTCTCGGCCGACATGATGGGCTCCGAGTCCGGCCGCGCGGTCAAGCGCATTGAGGACGTGCGCGTGCTGCGCCAGGTGCAGTTCCCCGAGGACGCCGGCCCGATGGCGCATCCGGTGCGCCCCGACAGCTACGAAGAGATCAACAACTTCTACACCGTCACGGTGTACGAGAAAGGCGCCGAGGTCGTGCGCATGTACCAGACCCTGCTGGGCCGCGACGGCTTCCGCAAAGGCATGGACCTGTACTTCCAGCGCCATGACGGCCAGGCCGTCACTTGCGACGACTTCCGCATCGCGATGGCCGATGCCAACGGCCGCGACCTGACCCAGTTCGGCCTGTGGTACAGCCAGGCCGGCACGCCGGTGGTGACCGTGCGCACCGCCTGGAACGCCGACGACGGCAGCCTGACGCTGACGCTGTCGCAACGCTGCCCCAAGGTCGGCATCGAGACCCACGCCGGCACGCCGGAGAAGCAGCCCTTCCATATCCCGTTCGCGCTGGGCCTGCTCGGCGCCGAGGGCCAGGACCTGCCGCTCCAGCTCGACGGCGAAAGCGCGCCCGCCGGCACCACGCGCGTGCTCGACTTGACGCAGGCCGAGCAGAGCTTCCGCTTCATCAACCTGCCACGAGGCGAAAACGGGAACGAAAGCGCCCCGCTGCCCTCGCTGCTCCGCAACTTCTCCGCGCCGGTGATTGTCGATGCCGAATACACCGACGCCCAGCTGACCTTCCTGCTGTCGCACGACAGCGATGCCTTCAACCGCTGGGAAGCCGGCCAGCGCCTGGCCACGCGCGCACTGCTACAGTTGGTGGCCGACGTGCAGGCCGGGCGCGAACTCAAGCTCGATCCCGCGCTGGCGCAGGCCATGCGCACCGTGCTGACCGACGACACGCTCAACCCCGCCTTCCGCGAGCAGGCGCTGGTGCTGCCCGCCGAGGCCTACCTGGCCGAGCGCATGGGCGTGGCCGATCCCGCCGCCATCCACCGCGCCCGCCAGTTCATGCGCGAAGGCCTGGCGCGGGCGCTGCGGGCCGACTGGCTGGCCGCGTACGAGGCCAATGCCACGCCCGGCGCGTACTCGCCCGATGCGGCCTCGGCCGCGAAGCGCGCACTGCGCAACCTGGCGCTGGGCTACCTGGCCGACAGCGGCGACGCCGACATGCAGGCGCTGGCCGACAATCAATACCAGAGCGCCGACAACATGACCGACCGCTTCGCCGCGCTGTCCGCGCTGGTGAACAGCTTCACGCCCGGACGCGAGCACGCGCTGGCGGACTTCTACGAGCGCTTCGAGGATGACCCACTGGTGATCGACAAGTGGTTCTCGCTGCAAGGCATGCAGCGCGGCAGCGTCGGACCACAGCCAGGTGGCCCTCATGCCGGCAAGCGCACCATCGACACCGTGCTCGCACTGATGGAGCATCCCGCCTTCAACCTGCGCAACCCCAACCGCGCGCGCTCGCTGATCTTCAGCTTCTGCTCCGGCAACCCGGCGCAGTTCCACGCCGAAGACGGCTCGGGCTACCATTTCTGGGCCGACCAGGTGCTGGCGCTCGACGCCATCAACCCGCAGGTGGCCGCGCGCCTGGCGCGCGTGATGGACCGCTGGCAGAAGTACGAACTGAACCTGCGCGACCGCATGCGTGCCGAGCTGGAGCGCGTGGCCGCCAGCAGCACGCTGTCGCGCGACGTGCGCGAGATCGTCGGCAAGGCGCTCGCCGCCTGACGGAAGAACCCGAGCGGAAAAACAAACAAGGAGGCCCCGCGACGCCCCCTTTTGTCCGGTCCCGCACAACCGCCACGCGGCCAGCCCGGGCCGGACATGTAGAATTGCGGCCATCCAAGGAGAACCAACCATGACTCGCATCAGCCTCACCCGCTACCTGGTCGAGGAGCAGCGCAAGCACAACACGATCCAGCCCGAACTGCGGCTGCTGATCGAAGTGGTCGCGCGCGCCTGCAAGGCCATTTCCAACGCCGTCAGCAAGGGCGCCCTCGCCGGCGTGCTGGGCTCGGCCGGCACCGGCAACGTCCAGGGCGAAACCCAGCAGAAGCTGGACGTGATCGCCAATGAAGTGCTGCTCGACGCCAATGAATGGGGCGGCCACCTCGCCGCGATGGCGTCGGAAGAAATGGAATCGTTCTACGAGATTCCCAACCGCTACCCGAAGGGCGAATACCTGCTGATGTTCGATCCGCTGGATGGCTCGTCGAACATCGACGTCAACGTCTCGATCGGCACCATCTTCTCGGTGCTGCACATGCCCAAGCCGGGCCAGACCGTGACCGAGGCCGACTTCATGCAGCCCGGCACCCACCAGGTCGCCGCCGGCTACGCCGTGTACGGCCCGCAGACCACGCTGGTGCTGACCGTCGGCAACGGCGTGCACATGTTCACGCTGGACCGCGAGGCCGGCAGCTTCGTGCTGACGCATTCCAACGTGACGATCCCGGACGACACCAAGGAATTCGCCATCAATATGTCGAACATGCGCCACTGGGCCCCGCCCGTGCGCCGTTATATCGACGAATGCCTGGCCGGCGAAGAAGGCCCGCGCGGCAAGAACTTCAATATGCGCTGGGTCGCCTCGATGGTTGCCGACGTGCACCGCATCCTGACCCGCGGCGGCGTCTTCATGTACCCGTGGGACAAGCGTGAGCCGGAAAAGCCGGGCAAGCTGCGCCTGATGTACGAAGCCAACCCGATGGCCATGCTGGTCGAACAGGCCGGCGGCGCCGCCACCAATGGCCACCAGCGCATCATGGACGTCGTGCCCGAGAAGCTGCACCAGCGCGTGTCGGTGATCCTGGGTTCGAAGAACGAGGTGGAGCGCGTCACGCGCTACCACCAGGAAGCCGAAGGCAAGGTTTGACGCGGCCTTGCGGCAAGGAAAGCGGGGGCGCCGGGTGGCGCCCCCGCATTTTTGGCATGACGGCCGGGCGGCACAAAGGGGCTTCCCAAGCTCGAAAAACGCTGCTAGTATTACGGGCTGTTCCAGTTCACCGGAACATGTTGCCGAAGTAGCTCAGTCGGTAGAGCAGCTCATTCGTAATGAGAAGGTCGGGGGTTCGATTCCTCTCTTCGGCACCACAGAATTCCAGGGCATTGCCCACAAACCCGGACGGCGTCAGGCTCTCCGGGTTTTTTGTTGTCCATCGTTTTTTGCCAGCGATGGCGCCGATGGCGGCACGGGTACCAGCCGCCGTGCCCACCAGTAACGGAACGGGTGGTCGAAGTCGGGATAGAGCACAGGCTGGCTGAAGCAGCCGGCGCGCTTCATCAGGAGGTAGGCGGCAAGAAGGGTCGCCCAGAATACGAGCAGTTCCACGATCACGGCCACCCTTGTTTTCCAGGTGGCCGTTTTCATTATAGGTAGCCGACGAGCTACGGGGCCCATGGCGCACCCCGTGCATACCCTAACCCCTCAGTACACGTCCGGAACGATCATCTCCGTGGGCACCGGCTGCCGCACGTAGTCCTCGTGCCGCTCGCGCCCTGGCAGTACCACGGTGGGCGCTTCCACTTCCGCATAGGGCACGAGGCTGAGCAGGTGGTGGATGCAGTTCAGGCGCGCCCGCTTCTTGTCGTCGGCCTGCACCACCCACCATGGCGCCTCGGCGATATGGGTGCGCTCGAGCATGATTTCCTTGGCCTTGGTGTAGTCCTCCCAGCGGCGCTGCGACTCCAGGTCCATCGGGCTGAGCTTCCACTGCTTGAGCGGGTCGTGGATGCGGCTGAGGAAGCGCAGGCGCTGTTCGTCGTGCGTGATCGAGAACCAGTACTTGATGACCTGGATGCCGGAGCGCACCAGCATCTTCTCGAACTCGGGAACGGAGCGGAAGAACTCTTCGTACTGGTCGTCGGAGCAGAAGCCCATCACGCGTTCGACGCCGGCGCGGTTGTACCAGCTGCGGTCGAACAGCACGATCTCGCCGGCGGCCGGCAGGTGTGCCGCGTAGCGCTGGAAATACCACTGGGTGCGTTCGCGGTCGTTGGGCGCGGGCAGCGCCGCCACGCGGCATACACGCGGGTTGAGCCGCTGCGTGATGCGCTTGATCACGCCGCCCTTGCCGGCGGCGTCGCGCCCCTCGAAGATGATCACAATCTTGTGCCCGGTGGCCGCGACCCAGCTCTGCAGCCGCACCAGCTCGCCCTGCAGGCGGAACAGCTCGCGGAAATAGCGCCGGCGGCTGTCCTGCTCGGCCTCGTCGGACAGTTGCACCGGATCGCCGAACGCCTCGTTGGCTTCGCGGTCGTCCAGTTCCAGCTCGATCTCTTCGTCGTAGTAATCGGCGACTTCATTGTGGATACGCCGTACCAGCTCTGCCTCACCCGGTCTCATCTGCTCCCCCTGTGGATACACAACGCGGTCGCGGTGATGCTCCCATGCCAGTATTGCAGCCGCGTGAAGGCAGGCGGGCCTGCGCCGGCAGGCCCGCCCATGCCACCCCTGCCACCCACGCCTTAAGCCGCCGGATTGATGTTGTGGTTATGGCGGAACAGGTTGTCCGGGTCGTAGCGCCGCTTGACCTCGACTAGCCGGTCATAGTTGGGCCCGTATGCCGCGCCGACGCGGTCGACCTCTTCCTGGGTCAGGAAGTTGACGTAGACGCTGCCCAGCGCAAACGGTGTTGCCGCGCGGAAGACTTCGCGGGACCAGGCGATGCAGGCGTCGTCGTCGGCCGGGGAATCCCAGCGCGCGTGCAGGTTCATGATGAACTTGGCATCGCGGTTGGCGTAGGCGGTGGCGTCCGGGGCCACGCGGTTGGTCTGCCCGCCCATTGCCCCGATAAAGACCTCGCATTGCGGTGACGGCAGCTTGCCGATCTGCTCGATCAGCATGGTGATCATGCCGTCGTCCAGGCCGGCAAAGTTATGCGACTTCCAGTAGTTGCGCGCACCCGGCGCCAGCAAGGGATCGAAGGCCTGCTGCCAGGCGGCGAAAGGCATGGGCCCCACATGCTCGCCGTAGGGCGTGCCCAGCTGGCGCAGCGGCTCGACCACTTCGGGGCCCTTGTCGGGCGGGCCGATATAGCAGATCGCCAGCGCCGCGATCGGCTTGCCGTGCACCTCGGGCGGCAGGAACGGCAGCGGCGGCGCCTGGCGCAGCACCACCCACACGGTCAGCTCGTCAGGCATCGACTCGAACAGCTCGCGGTAGGCGGGCAGCACGGTCGCCGCCTGCTCCAGCGGATAGACGATCAGGCCGCCATACACTTCGGGGCCGACGGGATGCAAACGGAACTCGAACATGGTCACCACGCCAAAGTTGCCGCCACCGCCGCGCACTGCCCAGAACAGGTCGGCGTTCTCGTCGGCGCTGGCGCGCACCAGCTTGCCGTCAGCGGTCACGACCTGGGCCGACACCAGATTGTCGACGGTGGTGCCGAACTTGCGGCTGAGCCAGCCGAAGCCGCCGCCCAGCGTCAGTCCGGCGACGCCCGTGGTGGAGTTGATGCCCAGCGGCGTGGCCAGGCCGAAGGCCTGCGCTTCATGGTCGAAGTCGCGCAGCGTGGCGCCTGGTTCCACATAGCCGCGCTGGGCCTTGGGATCGATGCGCACGGATTTCATCTGCGACAGGTCGAGCACCATGCCGGCCTCGCAGATCGCCAGTCCGCCGATATTGTGGCCGCCGCCGCGTATCGACATCAGCACGCCGTTGTCGCGCGAGAAATTGACCGCGGCGATCACGTCGGCGGTGCCGGCGGCCTGCACGATCAGCCTCGGGTGGCGATCGATCATCGCATTCCAGATGCGGCGGGCTTCGTCGTAAGCACTGTCGCCCGGTTGCAGCAGCTGCCCCCTCAGGCGGGATCTGAGTCCCTCGACAAGTTCGCTGGATAACTGGGCCATGATGTGCCTCCCGATGCTGGTTGGAAACATCGGACGGCGCGCGGCGGGTGGAAGAAGTGATGACCACGAGGACCGATGACTTCACTATTTAAGGCGGGGCCCGGATGAATGTAAACCAGACACCATGCAGTGTGCGCGCAGCATGTGCGGTTCGGCGATCATGCTCTCGTGCCGGCCTATCATGAATCGAAGGCGCGGCATCGCCGCGTCCTCGGACAGTGTCATGAACCCTTCGAACTCAACGCCCCTGTTCCTGTGCGGCGACGTGATGACCGGCCGCGGCATCGACCAGATCCTCGCGCATCCCAGCCAGCCGCTGCTGCATGAATCGTATGTGCATTCCGCACTCGACTACGTGCGCCTTGCCGAGCGCAAGGCCGGACCGATTGCGCGCCCCGCCGGGCCGGAATACCCGTGGGGTGAGGCCCTGGCGGAACTGGAAAGCCGCGCGGCGCGGCCGCGCATCGTCAACCTCGAAACCGCCATCACCACCAGCGACGACGCCTGGCCGGGCAAGGCGGTGCATTACCGGATGCATCCCGGCAATATCGCCTGCCTGCAGGCTGCCGGCATCGACTGCGCGGTGCTGGCCAACAACCATGTGCTGGATTGGGGACGCGCGGGGCTGACCGATACGCTGGCAGCGCTGGACGGGGCGCACATCGCGCACGCCGGGGCCGGCCTGGACGAAGCCAGCGCCGCACGCGCCGCACTGTTGCCGCTGCCAGGCGGCGGCCGTGTCGTGGTCCTTGCCTTTGCGATGGAGAACGCCGGCACCCCGGCAGCATGGCGCGCCACGGCCGGCCACTCGGGCGTGAACCTGCTGGACGACTGGTCCAGCGCATCGCTCGAACGCATCGCGGCACAGGTGCGCGGCCTCAGGCGTCCGGGTGACGTGGTGGTGATATCGATCCACTGGGGCCCGAACTGGGGCTACCACATTGGCCCAGCGCAACGCGCCTTCGCGCGCGGCCTGGTGCGGCGCGCCGGCGTCGATATCGTGCACGGCCATTCCTCGCACCATCCGCTCGGCATCGAACTGTATGCCGGCAAGCCCATCCTTTACGGCTGCGGCGACTTTATCAACGATTACGAAGGCATTGGCGGCTACGACGAGTACCGGCCCGACCTGGCGCTGATGGCCTTCGTCAGCTTCGATCGCGCCGGCCGTGCCGACCTGCGGCTGGTGCCGCTACGCCGCAGCCACTTCCGCCTGCAATATGCGCGCGAAGTGGATATGGCGTGGCTTCTGGAAATGTTCACGGGCGAGGGACGGGCGCTCGGCACCCGTGCCGAGCGCAGCGGCGTGCATGAACTGCGCGTGTTCGCGACGTAAGCGTTTATCCGCCGCGCGCGATGAAAAAGCCCGCCGGTCAGGCGGGCTTGTCGATGCCGGGCCCCGCGCGCGAGACCAGTGCTAATGCCGGTGAATCATGTGATCGAACCAGGTCCGCACCGACTGCTCCTGTTCGCGCAGCAGCGTCGGGTTCTTTTCCCGCATGACCCAGATGACGATCGCTGCACAGGCAATCAGGGCGATCAGCACCAGCACGGTAATCATGGTGGCAGCCATAGCAACCTCCTTGTTGGTCGTGGTTGCACCTTCAGTGTAGGTCGGCTGGAAGCGGTTGCAGGGACGCAGAAAGCAGGAAGGCCAGCCGTGCTGGCTGGCCTTCTGGTGATTCCAGTGCCACGTGTGTCGGTTCCGTGTAACGCTTCCACAGTTTGCTGATCCGCTTCTGCATTCACTGCCCGACGCTAGCTCTTCTCGCCCATCCTGCGGCACCCCAGGACATATCTGCAGCATAGTACAAATCCGCGCGGAGAGAAGCGTTCAGAAGCCCTGCGTTGCGGGCTGGCTCAGGTGACCGCGATGCGGTCGTTAACCAGGCGGATCTGCCCGCCAGGCTTGTCTTCCATCACTTTGAGCACGCGCGTGCCTACCTGCAGCGTAACGCCGCCGTGGATGCGGCGCGCAGCGTCGATCACGGCGTCGGCAGCGGGATGCATCTGCTGGCCGAGTTCAGTCAGCCGCCCCTCCAGCTCGAACAGGTCGCGCGCCAGCTTGAACAGCGTCGCGCGCGCCTTCTCGCGCAGGTCGCCGACCGCTTTCTCTGGGTGCCTGGCGAAGAACGCCACCAGCTGCCTGACCTTGTTCTGCTCTTCCAGCAGCCGGCGGCGATCGCTTTCGAGCGCGGCGCGCTGCGCGTCGGCGTAGGGATTCAGGCCCACCTGGACGCTGGTGGCGGTGCCGGCCGGGGCTCCCAGCACCGCGGCCCGCACGGCCAGCAGGGCGCGGCTGCGGCCGCCGCTGATGCTGCCCTGCAAGCCGGGGCCACCTACCACGATGCGTTCGCCCGCGGCGACGTCGCTCTGGCGGATGCCGCTTTCGACATTGACCTCGGTGCCGGCCTCGACCACGGCGTTCTCGATAAAGCGCGCCTTCACCGCGCCCTTGCAGCGCACGCTGGCGCGGCTGATGCCGCCTTCGGTGGACCCCGTCTTGGCCTTGCCGATGATGCCGCCCTTGACCACGACGTTGCCGCCCGCCTCGACATTGGCGGCTTCGATGGTGCCTTCGACCAGCACGTCGCCGCTGACGCTGACCGACATGCCGGTGCGGATATCGCCCGACACGCGCAGCGTGCCGTCGAACGCCACGTTGCCCGAGTGCAGGTCGACCGAATCCACCTGCACCACCGGGCTGACCGCGATGCCATGGGCGCCGACCACCGGCGAGCCGGCGATCACCGCGACCAGCAGGTCGGCATCGTCGGTGCCGGCGGCCGCGCCGGTCAGGCCTTCGACAAAGGGCGGATCCTCGACCGGATCGGCGGCGATGGGCTTGCCGAATACGTCCACGCCATCGTTGCCGGGCACCGCCGGGATGCGGCGCATCAGCGGCGTGCCGGGGCTGACCAGCAGAAGGTTGCCCAGCTCGCGCAGGTCGACCCTGGTGGCTTCGTCGTCGCTGGCCGCCGGCTTGCGCGGCTCCAGCAGGTTGACGAAGCGCGCCGGCTCGCCCTGGCGCGGGGCCACGCCGGCGGCGATGGTGCGCAGCTCGCAAGTGCCTTCGGTGAGCGCGGCGTCGAGCGCCAGCGCCTGGATCGGCGCCACCACGCCGCGCTCGGCCACAGCACGGCGGATTGCCTCCGCGGTGACCGGCCGCCCGCCTTCGGGCGGCAGCAGCGTCAGCCGCACGGCCAGGCCGTCGCCGCTGATATCGAGTTCGAAGGCGCCGTCGATCAGCGCGCCGATGGTGGCATCGATCTCATGCTCGGCCTGCTGGCATTGCGCCAGGAACTGCGCCACGGCACGCGTATCGAGCCGGGCGCCGGTCCAGCCCAGGCTGTCCAGACATTGCTTCAGGGTGTCGTAATCCGGCGGCATTCTGCCGGGCTCCGGCGTGTAGCGCGCATGCACCTGCTCGCCTGGCTCGGTGAGTTCCAGGCGCAAACCCGACTCGTGCATCATGAGTCCCCCCGACTGTTCTTGTGGAGCGAGATCGAGCCGGCGCTCCGCTTGTTATCGATCCATCACCAACGGCAACAGCGTCGCGAAACTTAAACGCACAACCTACCCTGCCGAGGTGGGGGCTGCGCCACTTGCTTTGCAGGGGGCCGGCGGGACTTTTCGGTAAACTGTCGGCATTCCAGGGCGCGCCGCGCCCTGCCAGCCTGCGCAGTCCCCTCATGTCAAATACCCACGAAATCCGCCCCGGCCAGTCCATCGAGCTGCTCAAGGAACTCCATATCCTGACGCGCGACGGCAAGATGAACCAGGACAGCCGGCGCAAGCTCAAGCAGGTCTACCACCTGTTCCAGTTCATTGAACCGCTGCTGCAGGAGGTCAAGAGCGAGCGCGGCCGCGTCACGCTGGTCGACCATGGCGCCGGCAAGTCTTACCTCGGCTTTATCCTGTATGACCTGTTCTTCAAGACGCTGCAGGACGACTCCCATATCTACGGCATCGAGACCCGCGAAGAACTGGTGAAGACCTCGCAGGCGCTGGCCGCGCGGCTGGGTTTTCCGGGGATGTCGTTCCTGAACCTGTCGGTGGCGGATTCGATCACCTCGCCGCAGCTGCCGCCGACGGTGGACGTCGTCACCGCGCTGCACGCGTGCAATACCGCCACTGACGATGCGATCCGCTTCGCGCTGGCCAAGCAGGCGCGGCATATCGTGCTGGTGCCCTGCTGCCAGGCCGAGGTCGCGAGCGTGCTGCGCAAGCACAAGGGCAAGCTGCTGGCCGGCAACCCGCTGACCGAGATCTGGCGCCATCCGTTGCATACGCGCGAATTCGGCAGCCAGGTGACCAACGTGCTGCGCTGCCTGCAGCTTGAAGCGCATGGCTACCAGGTCAGCGTGACCGAGCTGGTGGGCTGGGAACACTCGATGAAGAATGAGCTGATCATCGCGCAGTACAAGGACCTGCCGCGCCGGCGCCCGGCCGAGCGGCTCGAGGACGTGCTGGAAAAGCTGGGGCTGGAGGAGATGCGCGAGCGCTTCTTCACCACGCCGCTGTCTGAGGCCTGATCAGTCGTTCCCCGACTCATCCTCGCCCGCCATCCAGCGCCGCCAGCCCTCATGGCCGAGGCGACGCATGGTGGCCTGGTTGCGCTCATAGATATCGGCCGCATCCGGGAACGCCGCCACCGCGCGCGCGATGCTGTCTTCGCGCAGCAGGTGCAGGATCGGATACGGGGCGCGGTTGGTGTAGTTCTCGATATCGTCCGGCTCGGTATCCGCGAACTGGTATTGCGGATGGAAGCTGGCGATCTGCAGCGTGCCCTCCAGCCCGAGGCTGCCAAGCAGGCGCTCGGCGAAGTACAACAGGTCGTTGAAGTCGAGGAAGTCCGCCACCGCATCGGGCAGGATCAGCAGCGTGGTGTCGAGTTGCGCGGGATCGGATTCTTCCAGCAGGCGCAGTTCGCGTTCCAGGTCGTCCATCACGTCGGGCGCTTGCGTGGCCGTGCTGACCACGTAGCGGACCTGCTCTTTCACATACACGCTCTTGGCGAACGGGCACAGGTTGAGCCCGATCACGGCACGCTCCAGCCAGTGGCGGGTGGCGGCAACGACGGTGTCTGCGGAGGTAGCGGCGGAAGACATGATGGCAAGACTCGGGAAACCGTCATTCTAGCGCTGCCGCAGCCTCTATAATCCGCGGCGGAAACACCCCGCCCTCCTTTGAGCTTCCCCCATGCCCTCTTCCCTCAATCCTTCCCTCGACAGCACCAGTACTGACGTTGCCATCATCGGCGGCGGCCCGGCCGGGCTGATGGCGGCCGAAGTGCTGGCGGCACAAGGTGTCAGCGTGACCTTGTATGACGCGATGCCGTCGGTCGGGCGCAAGTTCCTGATGGCCGGCAAGGGCGGCATGAACCTGACGCATGCGGAGCCTGAGCCGGCCTTCCTCGGCCGCTACAGCACGCGCGCGGCGCAGATCGCGCCGATGCTGGCCGGCTTCGGCCCGCAGGCCCTGCGCGAGTGGGTGCATGGCCTTGGCATCGACACCTTTGTCGGCAGCTCGGGCCGGGTCTTCCCGACCGACATGAAGGCCGCGCCGATGCTGCGCGCGTGGCTGCACCGGCTGCGCGAGTCCGGCGTGCAGTTCCATATGCGCCATCGCTGGCTGGGTTGGGAAGATGGCGCGCCGCACACGCTGCGCTTCGCCACGCCGACCGGCGAGGTCTCGGTACAGGCGCGTGCGGTAGTGCTGGCGCTGGGCGGCGCAAGCTGGGCGCGGCTGGGATCAGATGGTGCGTGGGTGCCGCGGCTGGCCGAGCGCGGTGTCGACATTGCGCCATTGCGGCCGGCCAACTGCGGGTTCGATGTGGCGTGGAGCGAAGGCTTTGCCTCGTGCTTCGCAGGCACGCCGGTCAAGCCGGTCGCGATCGGCCTCACGGATCGCGACGGCCACTCGCACTACCGGCAGGGCGAGTTCGTGATCAGCGCGAACGGCATCGAAGGCAGCCTGGTCTATGCGCTGTCGGCGCCGGTCCGCGACCGCATCGAAGCCGAAGGCAGCGCGGTCATCCACCTGGACCTGCTGCCTTCGCACAACGCCGAACAGGTCAGCACCGAGGTCAACCACCCACGCGGCGCCCGTTCGCTGTCGAGCCACCTGCAAAGCCGGCTCGGCATCACGGGCATCAAGGCGGGGCTGTTGCGCGAATGCCTGCCGAAGGATGCGATGTACGACCCCGGCACGCTGGCGATCTCGCTCAAGGCGCTGCCGCTGCGGCTGCTGCGCGCGCGGCCGATCGATGAAGTGATCAGCAGCGCCGGCGGCGTGCGTTTCGAAGCGATGGATGAAGGGCAGATGCTGCGCGCAATGCCCGGCGTGTTCTGCGCGGGCGAGATGCTGGATTGGGAAGCGCCCACCGGCGGCTACCTGCTGACGGCATGCTTCGCCAGCGGGCGCACCGCGGCGCTGGGCGCCGCGGCTTACCTGCAGCAGGCTTAAGCCGCGGCCTTGCCGCCGACGAGGCTCAGCGCCACCGCCTCGGCCACTTCGATGCCGTCGATCGCGGCGGAGTAGATGCCGCCGGCATAGCCCGCGCCCTCGCCGGCGGGGTACAGGCCCTTCACATTGATGCTCTGGTAGTCGTCGTTGTTGCGGCGGATGCGCAGCGGCGACGAGGTGCGCGTCTCCACGCCGGTCAGCACGGCGTCATGCAGCGCAAAGCCGGGCAGCTTCTTGTCGATCTCGGGAATGCCCTCGCGGATGGCCTCGATCACGTAGTCGGGCAGCGAAGTGCTCAGGTCGGTCGGCGTCACGCCGGGCTTGTACGAGGGCTCGACCGAACCCAGCGACGTCGACGGCCGTCCCGCGATGAAATCGCCCACCAGTTGCCCCGGTGCGCAGTAGTTGCTGCCGCCCAGCTCGAACGCGCGCTCTTCCCACTTGCGCTGGAACTCGATGCCGGCGAGCGGGCCGCCGGGATAATCCTCCGGCGTAATGCCCACCACGATGCCCGCGTTGGCATTGCGCTCGGCGCGCTTGTACTGACTCATGCCGTTGGTGACCACACGGCCGGGCTCCGACGCTGCCGCCACCACCGTGCCGCCCGGGCACATGCAGAAGCTGTAGACCGAACGCCCGTTGCTGCAGTGATGCACGACCTTGTAGTCGGCCGCGCCCAGCAGCTTGTTGCCGGCGAACTTGCCGAAGCGGCTGCGGTTGATCAGCCCTTGCGGATGCTCGATGCGGAAGCCCAGCGAGAACGGCTTGGCCTCCATGAACACGCCGCGCTCGTGCAGCATCTCGAAGGTATCGCGCGCACTGTGGCCGACCGCCATGATGACGTGGTCGGCTTCCAGGTATTCGCCGTTGGACAGCTTCAGGCCGCGCACCTGGCCGTTGTCGATATTGATATCGTCGACGCGCGTCTCGAAGCGGATCTCGCCGCCCAGTTCGATGATCTCGGCGCGCATCTTCTCGACCATGCTGACCAGGCGGAAGGTGCCGATATGCGGGCGTGCCTTGTACAGGATGTCTTCCGGCGCGCCGGCGCGCACGAACTCGTTGAGCACCTTGCGGCCATAGTGCCTGGGGTCCTTGATCTGGCTGTACAGCTTGCCGTCCGAGAACGTACCCGCCCCGCCTTCGCCGAACTGCACGTTGGACTCGGGGTTGAGCACGCTCTTGCGCCACAGGCCAAAGGTGTCCCTGGTGCGCTCGCGCACTTCCTTGCCGCGCTCCAGGATGATCGGGCGGAAGCCCGACTGCGCCAGGATCAGGCCAGCCAGCAGGCCGCACGGGCCCATGCCGATCACCACCGGGCGCGGATGCGAACTGCCCGCCTGGGCGCGCGCGACGAAGTGGTACTCCATGTCGGGCGTCACGCTCCAGTTCGGCTTGCCGGCCATGCGTTGGATCGCCGCGGCCTCGTCGCTGACCTCGAGATCGATGATGTAGGTCAGCTTGATATCCGAGCGCTTGCGCGCATCGTGGGCACGGCGGAACACGGTATAGCCGATCAGGCCGTCTCCCTTGACGCCGATCTGCGCCGCGCCGGCGCGCACGGCGGCGTCCAGGTCGCTTTCGGTATGGTCGAGCGGGAGTTTGACTTCACTTAGACGTAGCATGGGGAACCCGAGAACTGCGGCCGGGGGGTTGGGCACACAAACGTGCCAGGCCGGCCGGAGCGCAATTTTATAGTTTTTCGGGCGCGGGGTCGGCAATCTGGCCGGAGGTGGCGTTGTGGACCTGCCCGGCGTGGCGCCAACGCAGCGCCAGCAAGGCTTTCACGCGCGCCAGCAGGCCCGGCGGCTGCGCAATCGCCAGCGCGCCCGGGCGCCGCGCCGCAACCTCCAGCCAGCCGCGCGCGGGCACCACCAGCGTGTCGCCGGCACGCAGTCGCTGCCGCGGCAAATGGCAGGTATCGGCCAGCCATTGCGGGGGACCGGCCACGTCCATCTCACCCGCGCTGGCGTGCAGCACGGCGCCCGCCGCCACGCGGATGCGCAGGCTCTGGCCGGCCGCGAGGCGGACGGATGGCAATGAGGCACAAGTGTCTTCAGGATCGCTTTGCATGTCGGGACTCCGGTAACAGGCACAGGACTCCAGCCTATCGACCGGCACTCGCCCGCGGCAGGCACACCCCGGAACCGCCTGGACCGGAACAGCAATGCAAATTCCGCCCTGTTACGATACAGCCGCCCCGCTTCTGTATCTGTACCGATGCGGCCAACCGCGCCACGATGCCCCCAATGGAATCCGCCCCGCTCTACCGCCAGGTTGCAGGCCACTACCGCCGCGCCATCGAATCCGGCACGCTCGCCGCCGGCGACCGCATGCCGTCCGTGCGCGCGCTGATGGCGCTGCACAGCGTCAGCTTGTCTACCGCGCTGCAGGCATGCAGGCAGCTCGAAAGCGACGGCTTGCTGGAAGCGCGGCCGCGCTCGGGCTATTTCGTCGCGGCGCCGCTGCGTGCGCCGCTGGCGGCGCTGGCCGAGCCCGCGGCGGCATTGCCCGACCCGGCGCAGTACGTCGGCATCCACCAGCGCATTTCCGGACTTTTGGCGCGTGGCCAGCACCAGCATGTGCATACCAACCTGGGCGGCGCCTATTGCGCGCCGTCGCTGTATCCGACCGAGGCGCTACGCAGCGCCGCGACCCGTGCACTGCGCCGGCATCCGATGCTGTTCGGGGAAGCGGTCGAGCCCGAGGGCTACCAGCCGCTGCGCGCCGCGCTGGCGCGCCAGGCGTTGCGGGCGCGCGTGCAGCTCGCGCCGGAAGAAATCGTCATCACCAACGGCTGCACCGAGGCGCTCAACCTCGCCCTGCGCGCGGTGGCCGGGCCGGGCGACGTGATCGCGGTGGAATCCCCGACCTACTACGGCCTGCTGCAGATCCTGGAAAGCCTGGGCATGCGCGCGCTGGAGATCCCGTGCAGCCCGCACACCGGCATCTCGCTCGAGGCGCTGGAGCTGGCTGCGCAGCACTACGACAATATCCGCGCGGTGGCGGTGGTGCCCAACCTGCAGAACCCGCTCGGCTGCATCATGCCGGACGCGAACAAGGCGCGGCTGGTGCAGTGGTGCGAGGCGCGCGGCATCGCACTGATCGAGGACGACTGCTTCTCGGCCACCGCCGATGGCGACACGCCGCCGGCCGCGGCCAAGGCATGGGATGCGACCGGCAACGTGATCCACTGCGCTTCGCTGCACAAGGTGCTGGCGCCGGGCATGCGGCTGGGCTGGATCGCCGCCGGCAAATGGCAGGCGCGCGTGGAGATGCTGAAATTCGGGCTGTCGCGGCCCAACGAGATGCTGTCGCAGATGGCGGCGGCGGACTTCCTGGCCTCCGGCGCGCATGACCGCCACTTGCGCCGGCTGCGCACCCGCTTGCACGCGCAGCGCGAATGGTTCGCGCAGGCCGTCGCCGCCAGCTTTCCGGCCGGCACGCGGCTGGGCGCGCCGCGCGGCGGCATGCACCTGTGGGTGGAGCTGCCCGCGCAGGTCTCGTCCGAGGCGGTGTTCGACCAGGCGCTGGCGGCCGGCATCCGGGTGATGCCGGGCGTGATGTTCTCCAACGCCGGGCGTTTCGACCACTGCCTGCGCATCAACTGCGGCACGCCGCGCTCGGCGCAGATCGAACGCGCGCTGGGCACACTGGCCTCGGTGGTGCAGCGGCTGGCAGGCTAGCGCCGCCGTATTTGCAACATCGCTCCCTTTTTGCGTCCTGCTCGCCTATCCTAGTGCGCTGCTGCGCAGGGGGTGGCCCGGCTGGTTCCCGGGCATCGGCACAGACCGCCCGCGCGGCACGGGAAAAAATAAAAAGGAGAATGGCCTTGAGCAGTGCATCCGCGGCGTCGCCCGCCGGCAATACGGGCAATATCGGCGATCACCCAGACGACTACCAGACCCTGTTCCAGCTCGCACCGGTGTCGCTGTGGCTGGAAGACTTCAGCGCCGTGCGCCGGCACTTCGAGCGGCTGCGCAGCGAAGGCGTCACCGACCTGCGCGCCTGGCTGCGCGCCGACCCGCAGCAGGTCGCGCGGTGCTCGGCGCTGATCCGGGTGATCGCGGTCAACCAGCGCACGCTCGACCTGTTCCGCGCGGCCGATCTCGACGACCTGGTGACCAACCTGGACACGGTCTTCCGCGATGACATGTTCGACCAGCACGTGGAAGAACTCGGGCAGCTGTGGGACGGTGGCAAGCGCTTTACCAGCCAGACCGTCAACTACACGCTCGACGGCGAGCGGCTCGACATCCGGCTGGAGGCCACGGTGATGCCGGGCCATGAGGACAGCTGGGAGCGCGTGCTGCTGTCGGTCGAGGACATCACCGCGCGCGTGCGCAGCGAGCGCGAACTGCGCCGCAGCGGGCAATATGCGCTCGGGCTGTTTGAGCATTCGCCGGTGTCGCTGTGGGTGGAGGACTTCAGCGCGATCAAGGTGCTGCTGGACGAAGTGCGCTCTGCCGGCATCACCGACTTCCGTACCTTCCTCAATGTGCATCCGGACTTTGTCTCGCGCTGCATGCAGGAAATCCGCGTGCTCGATGTCAACCAGCAGACGCTGCTGATGTTCGGCGCGGAATCGAAAGAGATCCTGCTGTCGCGGCTGGGCGACGTGTTCCGCGACGACATGCGCATCCACTTTGCCGAGCAGCTGATCGACCTCTGGCATGAGAAGCTGTGGCAGCAGCGCGAGGTCATCAATTACGCGCTCGATGGCCGCTCGGTCGACGTCTTCATGCAGTGGTCGGTGTTCCCGGGACGCGAGGCGGACTGGGACCAGGTGCTGGTGTCGCTGACCGACATCACCGCGCGCAAGAAGGCCGAGGCCTATGTGGAGTTCCTGGGCAAGCACGACGTGCTGACCAAGCTCTACAACCGCGCCTACTACGAGGATGAACTGGCGCGCCTGGGCCGCAAGGGCCCGTGGCCGGTCAGCGTGGTGGCGGTGGACCTGAACGGGCTCAAGGTGATCAACGACCAGTTCGGCCACGCCGACGGCGACGGGCTGTTGCGCCGCACCGGCGAAGTGTTGAAGAAGGCCGTGGGCGAGCAGGCCTGCGTGGCGCGCATCGGCGGCGACGAGTTCATGATCCTGCTGCCGGGGCGCGACGAGCGCGGCGCCGCCACGGTGGTCGAGCAGATCGACAAGGTGGTGGAGCTGAACAACCAGTTCTACCCCGGCGCGCGGCTGAGCCTTTCCATCGGCCAAGCCACCTGCATGCAGGGTGACCGGCTCAGCGATACCGTCAAGCTGGCCGACAGCCGCATGTATGAGGCCAAGCGCGCCTACTACGAGACGCTGGGCAGAGAGCGGCAGCGCGACTGAGGGACGGCCGGCCTGAGATCAGCCCGGCGTGCATTCGCCGCGCATCAGCGCCCACTCCTCGCACTGCTTGCCGGAGGGAAAGGTGCAGATGCCGGTCTGGCCCCCGGCAGTCGACACGATCTGCAGCTTGCCGCCACGTTGCGCGCAGTTGACCGAGGCGGGGTTCGCCATGCCGATCGCGGCGCCGGTGCCTGCCGGACGTTGTGCGGGCGTGGTGGTGCAGCCGGTCGCGCAAATGGCGGCGGCCAGCCAAAGTGCGGTACGAGCGCGCATCGCGATCTCCGTGTCGAGGTGAAGGACAGGCGGCGGACCGCCCAAAGCAAAGAGCCGGCTTGCGCCGGCTCTCTTGGGTATTACAGGTAGACGATCAACGCCACGCCCACCACGATCAGCCCGAACTTGGCCACGTAATAGGCCTTGCGGTTCCACGCCTTGAACCGCCGCCGGTATTGCCCACCCAGCCAGACGAAGCGGAACAGCCGGTTGATCATGCCGGTCTGGTCGTGCTCGTCGTTGGGCGAGCTGGCCGCGGTCATGACCTTGCGGCCCATCCAGTGGTTGAACTTGGTCGCCCAGCCATAGCGCATCGGGCGCTCGATATCGCAGAACAGGATCAGCCGGTTGGCGTCGCTGCGGTTCTCGGCCCAGTGCAGGTAGGTTTCATCGAACACCACGCCCTCGCCGTCGCGCCAGCTGTGGCGCTCGCCGTCGACCTCGATGTAGCAGCGGTCGTCGTTAGGCGTGGCCAGCCCCAGGTGGTAGCGCAGCGAACCGGCAAACGGGTCGCGGTGCGGGTTGAGCTTGCCGCCCGGCGGCAGCTCGGCAAACATCGCCGCCTTCACCGTCGGCAATTCGCGCAGCAGCGCCACGGTCTTGGGGCACAGCACTTCGGCCGACGGATGCTGGGCCTCGTACCACTTCAGGTAGAAGCGCTTCCAGCCGTACTTGAAGAAGGAGTTGAAGCCGGCGTCGTCGTTCTTGTCGGCGGCCTTGATCTTGCGCATCGCGGCCAGCGCCAGGCCTTCGTCGCGGATTTCAGGCCAGGCGGCGCGCAGCTTTTCCAGGTCGGGGAAGTTCTCGACCGGGATATACGGGGTGCGAGGCACGCCCGAGAACGCGTACATAAAGCAGTTGATCGGCGCGACCAGCGCCGAATGGTCGAGGAACTGGCGCCAGATGCGCAGCCTTACCTTGCCGCGGAAGTGCACATACAGGATGGCACCGAGGTAGCCCGCGACGATTATCCACTTAATCACCGAAATCCTCCTCGTCAGCCGCAACCGCCGCATGTCACACGCATCGCGGGCCGGCTGGGTGAAAAGCGGTATTTTAGCGAAACGGCGGGGGCGCCGCAGCTTGAGGCGGTTGCGGCACATCGCCGGCCGGGGCCGGGCGTCCTAGGGGCCGGTGCATTCAGGACTCGCCGCGCGACTGGCGCGCGATGCGCTCGATCAGCGCCCGGGCGTCGTCGGGCAGGCCCTGCAACGTCAGCAGGCGCGCGTTGAGCACCAGGTTTTCCAGCACCAGCTTGGCGGTCGAGGCCCACATCGTCGCCAGCAACGCTTCGGTCGGCATGCCGGATGCCTCCATTTCGGCGGAGCGCTCGGCGATCAGCCGGCATGCCAGCCGACGCAACGCGGCGTCGTCGAATGGCAGGTCGGCATAGTCAATGGGGTCTTCCTTCTCCACTTCCACCATCAGTTGCAGCAGGGTGTCCTCGGTCATGGGCAGACTCCTGGCAAAGCGCGCCTGGCTGCACGCAGAATGGCGGCAGCCTCTGCAACCGAAGCTAATGCACCGCGCCACGGCTTGTCAATCGACAGGCCGCGGCGGGAAGCAGCGGGCGATCCGCTGGATCAGAGCGCCGGCGGCTGGAGGCGGAAGCCCACGCCGAAGCGGTTCCACGCGTTGATCATCGAGATCAACAGCGTCAGGTCGGCGATCTCCTTCTCCGAGAACTGCTCGCGCAGCGCGTTGTAGTCCGCGTCAGGCGCCTGGCTTTGCGGCAGCAGCGTCAGCGCCTCGGTCCACGCCAGCGCGGCGCGCTCGCGCGGGGTGAACCAGCTCACTTCGCGCCAGGCCGGCAGCAGGTTCAGGCGGCGTTCGTTCTCGCCGTGCTTGCGTGCGTCGGTGATATGCATGTCCAGGCAGAAGGCGCAGCCATTGATCTGCGAGGCGCGGATCTTCACCAGTTCCTTCAGGCTGGCTTCCAGCCCGCTGCGCGCCAGGTAGATCTCCACGCCGACCATGGCCTTGTAGGCGTCGGGGGCCACGGCTTGCCAGTTCATCCGTTGTTCCATTTCCAATCTCCAGATCATCAGGGTAGGTAGTAAGCGGGTAGCTGCTGTGCGGCTCGCGGCGGCCCGTTGGGATCAAAGATAGGCGCATCGATTGGTTCCGTACACTGCCAATTTCCGTCAAACTTGGTAGACCAATTCTGCAGCCCATTCTGCATCCCATTTCTGACCACGATGGAACTTCACCTCGCGCTGGACCCCGTCAGCGACCTGACGGCGCAGATCGTCCACCAGATCCGCGATGCCATCCAGGCCGGCCGCCTGGAGGCCGGATCACGGATGCCGCCCACGCGCCTGCTCGGCACGCAGCTTGGCGTCGCGCGCAAGACGGTGACTACGGCGTACGAACGGCTGGTGGCCGAAGGCTGGCTGCACGCCCGCGTCGGCGACGGCACTTATGTGGCCGAAGGGCTGGCGCGGAAGCCGGTGCGCATCGCCGCGGCGCCGGTACTACCGCCCGCGGTGCAGCGCTGGATGGCGGTGGAAACGCCCTTCCTCGGCCCTGCCGGCGGCGCGCGCTATGCCTTCCAGCCGGGTCAGGCCGACACCGCGCGCTTTCCGCACGAGGCCTGGTCGCGCTGCGTGCGCGCGGCGCTGGCCGCCGAGCGGCAACGTCCGGCCGGCGCGGCCGATCCCGCCGGCGAGATGGTGCTGCGACAGGCTATTGCGCGCCATATCGCCTTCACCCGCGGGTTGCAGAGCGCGCCCACCGATATCCTCGTCACCGGCGGCGCGCAGCAGGGCATCGACCTGGTGGCCAGGCTGGTGCTGGGGCCGGGCGCGGTGGTGGCGATGGAAGACCCGGGCTACCCGATGGCGCGCGCACTGTTCCAGGGAATGGGCGCGCGCGTGGTGCCGGTCCCGGTCGACGGCGAGGGACTGGTGGTGGACGCGCTGCCGAACGACGCCACGCTGGTCTACGTCACGCCTTCGCACCAGTCGCCGCTGGGCGTGCCGATGACCCTGGCGCGGCGGCAGGCGCTGCTGGACTGGGCCGCGCGCCGCCATGCGGTGATCTTGGAAGACGACTACGACAGCGAGTTCCGTTACGGCGGGCAGGCGCTCGACGCGCTGCAGACGCTGGACCAGCACGGACGCGTGGTCTACCTCGGCACCTTCTCGAAAACACTGGTGGCCAACCTGCGCGGCGGCTACGTGGTGGTACCGCCGTGGCTGATGCCGGCGGCACGCAAGGTCAAGCACCTGATGGACTGGTACACGCCGACGCTGCTGCAGCAGGCGCTGGCGCGCTTCCTGGCCGAAGGGCACCTGCTGCGCCATATCCGGCGCTCGCACGCGCGCCATGCGCAGCGGCGCGCGCGCCTGCTGGCGCGGCTGCACGGCGACCTGTCGCCGTGGCTGGAGCCGCTGCCGGCGCTGGCGGGCTTCCACCTGGCGGCGCGACTGCGCGTGCCGGTGGCGACCGACACGCTGGTTTCGATGGCGCGGTTGTCTGGCCTGGAGCTCGCCACGCTCGACCCCTTCTATGCACAGCGGCCCGCTACCTGCGCGGGCCTGCTGCTGGGCTTCGGCGCGATCGACCTGCTTGATATCGATCCCGCACTGGACCGGCTGGCAATGGTACTCTCTGCACTGGCACCCTTGCCGCCGCGCGCCGCGTGATGCGCCCGGCACGGGAACGCCGCCAGGTGACGCATGCCGCGCGCGCGACGTGCCAGGCTGCCCGGTGATAGCGCCGCAGTCACGCTGATGTCCGCAATATGCCGTGAACAAATCGGACGAGCGCCAGTCTTACTCGCTCATTCGCATTTCCACACACCACCAGAGTCGCGTTCATGACCAAGCGTTTGTTGTCCGCCATGCGTCAGTACGCATGGTTTGCCGGGGTGAAGCACCATGTCGTGCAGGGCGTCGAAGCCCTGGCGGAGCTGCTCAAGTCCCCTTCCGCCGCGGCGCGCGCCGTCGCGGCCATCGTTGCCGAAACCGAGCATGGCGTACAGGTCTGGGTCTCGTACTTCGGCAAGCCGCTGGACCCGCACACCAACTATGTGTTGTGGCCCAACCGCGCACTGCGGCCGGCCCGGCGGCGCATCCAGCCCTCTCCCATCGAACAGTTGCAGATGCGACGGCGGCGCGACGACTAGCCGCGCCCGCGCGACCGACTGCGATGCTTCAGCGCCTCGCCGATGATTCGGCGTGGGCGGCGTTCGCTCAGGCGTCGGCCCAGCGCCGCAGCAGGTTGTGATAGACGCCGGTAAGCCCGATCACCGCTTCGTGTGCCTGGCCGAGTTCCTGCGACACCTGCCGGATGCGTCCGTCCAGCTCGAACAGCTGCGCGCGCTCGCCGTCGTCGCGCACCATGCTCTGGATCCAGAAGAACGATGACACCCGCGCGCCGCGCGTGACCGGTGTCACGTGGTGGATGCTGGTGGCCGGGTACAGCACCATATGCCCTGCCGGCAGCTTCACGCGCTGCTGGCCGTAGGTGTCCTCGATCACCAGTTCGCCGCCGTCGTAGTCCTCGGGCTCGGTCAGAAACAACGTGGCCGACAGGTCGCTGCGGATGCGAAAGCTGGTGCCGCGCAGATAGCGGATCGCGTTGTCGACATGGTTGGCAAAGGTATGCCCGCCCTCGTAGCGGTTGAACAGCGGCGGATACACCTTCAGCGGCAGCGCGGCAGAGAAGAACAGCGCGTGATTGCCCAGCGCATCCTGGATCAGGTCGCCCACCTGGCGCGCCGCGGGCGAGCCCTCCGGCAGCTGCAGGTTGCGCTTGGCCAGCGCCGACTGGTAGCCCGAGGTTTCATTGCCGTCGGTCCACGGCGCCGCATCGATGAGCTGCCGGACTTGCGCCACCTGGGCCTTGGACAGTACGTCGGGAATCTGCAGCATCATGATGGCGACAACCTTGGTAAATCGGATGAGCGCACATTGTAGTTGAATGCCGACATGGAACAGAACAAGAATCATTATTGTTTGATCCTGTGCAGGCAGCGGCTCCACTACAATGGGTTTTGTGTTCCCGTCCCCCGACAAGGAGAAGACATGTCCGAACCGCTACACGACGAAGCGCTGGTCAATCTCTACCTGGAACGTGTTTCGGCCCTCTCGGTGAGCGCCTTCGACGGTGCCGATGTCAGCGGCGAGCTCGATACGGTGATGCGCGAAGCGGTAACGAAGTGCCAGGCCGCCGGCGGTCCGCAGGCGCAGGGAACGCTGACCGTGCTGGCCTCGCGGCTGCGTGAACGCGCGGACGCTGCCGAGTGCGAAGACCAGCCAGTGGTGCGCGATACGTTCAAGCGTGCGGCCGAGCTGGTGCGCATATAGCGAGCCAACGCACGAACGCGGCAAAGCAAAGGCGCCCGCGCATCGCGGCTTCACATCGAATCAGTGTTTGAAATGCAGGCCGGACGGCCTTGAGGACAACGCCTTGAAGGATTGCGGCGAATGCCGCGAAAGGCGTTGGTTGCGGGGGCAGGATTTGAACCTGCGACCTTCGGGTTATGAGCCCGACGAGCTGCCAGACTGCTCCACCCCGCGTCTGAAGAAAAAGATTATGTCCGATTCACGCGTGCATGGCAAGCATTATATTTGCCTGCGCGTGGAATAGTTCGTATCGGCTTGTGTCAGGCATCGCGCGATGCGATACGCCTGCCCTTGCCGTCCGCTGCGTGCGCAACGAGGACGCACGATCGCAGATCAATGGATCACGGCGTGACATAAATCCTTGCGCTGATTGCAATGGCGCACAAGGTTCAATCGGGAGGAGGCCCGAGCAAGCGATCAACCAGTGCATAGCCCGCACCGAATGCCGCCACTTCCGCCGCATGGCGCGTGGCGAACTGTTGCGGGCCGCTGGCGAGCACTTCGGTATCGCCGGCATCGCCCGGATCGGCGCCCTCCTGCGCCACCCGGACTTCATAACCCCATCGGCCGATGCTGCCTTCGCCTTGCGGCGACACCAGGACGTAGACATCCATGTCGCGATACTGCTCGACGCGCCAGTCTGGGTGTTCCATGCGTTTTACTCCAGGGTCGGATGCTGTGACTCTGGTTCGAGCCTAGGAGGCTGCACGCTCGACCGCAAGGCATGGCGCAGCAATCGCACTGGAGGGGGAACCGAAGGAGAATGCGGAAGACGAAAGGACAGCGGGAAATGAAAAAGGGCTTCCGTTTCCGGAAGCCCTCTTCTTTCTGCATAAGTGGCGCGGCTGGCAGGATTCGAACCCACGACCCCTTGGTTCGTAGCCAAGTACTCTATCCAACTGAGCTACAGCCGCACTCGAGAAATGAGATTATATCTGAGTTTTGGATTTTGTGAAGCCCCTCCGCAACTTTTTCTCATTTTTTTGTGATGTGGGCCTCCCGCCAGCGTTTTTCTATAATGAGTACCCGAAGAAGTGATCCGGACCATGAACAAGGCATTTGTCAAAGAGTCGTCTGGCGACGAGGACGACGACCTCCCCGAAGGCGCAACGCCGCTACCTCCCGGCACCAAGAACTACATCACCGCCGAAGGCTACAACCGCCTGCGCAATGAACTGATGCAACTGATCGACGTCGACCGGCCCGATGTGGTGCAGATCGTGTCGTGGGCGGCCTCCAATGGCGACCGCTCGGAGAATGGCGACTATCTCTATGGCAAGAAGCGCCTGCGCGAGATCGACCGCCGCATCCGCTTCCTGACGCGCCGCCTCGACAAGGCGGAAGTGGTCGACCCGTCCCTGCAGGGCGACAACGACCAGATCTTCTTCGGCGCCACCGTCACCTACGCCAATCGCGCCGGCGAAGAAACCACCATCACCATCGTCGGCATGGATGAAGTCGACCTGGACAGCAACCACGTGAGCTGGATCTCGCCGATCGCCAAGGCGCTGATCAAGGCGCGCGAAGGCGACACCGTGGCGTTGCGCACGCCGGCCGGGGTCGAGCAGATCGATATCCTGGAAGTCCGCTACCCGTCGCCGCGGGGCGCCGAGTAATCATCTGCCGCAGGCGGCGGCGCCGAGTGATCACGCGCCGCCGAGCGGCGCTCAGCCGTCGTTGCGGTCGCGGAAGATGCGGATGACGTCGGGGTTGCGGCGCAGCCCGCGCATCACGTTGGCCAGGTGCAGGCGGTTCTGCACCTGGATGATGAACTGCATATAGGTGGCTTCCTGGTGGCTGCCGTCCTGCTGCTCCATCGCCACGTGCGCGACGTTGGCGTCGGCGGCAGTCAGGTCCGCCGCCACGCGCGCGACGATGCCCTTGACGTTGCGCACCATCACCTTGATCGACACGTCGAAGGCGCGCGTGGTCTTCTT
Source organism: Ralstonia pickettii (assembly GCA_050987995.1). Lineage (GTDB taxonomy): Bacteria > Pseudomonadota > Gammaproteobacteria > Burkholderiales > Burkholderiaceae > Cupriavidus > Cupriavidus pickettii_B. The sequence goes on along the minus strand of CP158803.1, from coordinate 942,336 downwards.
GGCCCACATCACGTCGATCCAGTGCTCCGGATCCTTGCTGTGCAGGCGCTTGGCGATCTTGCAGTCCTGCACGTGGATCTGCAGCCCTTCGCCCTTGCCCAGGTAGCCAACGATCGAGTCGCCCGGGATCGGGCGGCAGCACGCCGAGAAGATCATCGACATGCCTTCGTCGCCGGTGATCGGCACCGCGGGCGCTTCTTCGCCGGCAAAGGTCTGCACCGCGGCCAGCAGCGCGCTGTCGACGTCGCCGGACAGCTCCTGCAGCAGGATCTCCATGCGCTTGGCCACCACCGCCGGCACGCGCCGGCCTAGTGCCAGGTCGGCAAAGATGTCTTCGCGATGCTTGTTGCCGGTCCACTGGATCATGCGGTCCCACACCGACTGCGGCACCGCCTTCAGTTCGATGCCGAGCTGGCGCGCGGACTGTTCCAGCAGGCGCTCGCCGAGCTGGATGGCCTCGTCGAGCTTGGTGGTCTTCAGGTAGTGGCGGATCGCCGCGCGCGCCTTGCCGGTGCGCACGAACGACAGCCACGCCGGATTGGGCTTGGAGTACGGCGCCGTCACCACCTCGACGATATCGCCGCTCTTGAGCTCGGTGCGCAGCGGCAGCAGCTCGTTGTTGATCTTGACCGCGACGCACTGGTTGCCCAGGTCGCTGTGCACCGCGTAGGCAAAGTCCAGCGCGGTGGCGCCGCGCGGCAACGCGCGGATATGGCCCTTGGGCGTGAACACGTAGACCGCGTCCGGGAACAGGTCGATCTTGACGTGCTCAAGGAATTCCTGCGAATCGCCGGTCTGGCTCTGGATATCGAGCAGCGACTGCAGCCACTGGTGCGCCTGCTGCTGGATATCGTTGGCGTGATCGGCCTGGTGCTTGTACATCCAGTGCGCGGCCACGCCGGCCTCGGCGATCTGGTGCATGTCGCGCGTGCGGATCTGGAACTCCACCGGCGTGCCGAACGGGCCCACCAGCGTGGTGTGCAGCGACTGGTAGCCGTTGATCTTGGGGATGGCGATGTAGTCCTTGAACTTGCCGGGCATGGGCTTGTACAGCCCGTGCAGCGCGCCCATCGCCATGTAGCAGTGCATCTGCGTTTCCACCACCACGCGGAAACCGTACACGTCCAGCACCTGCGAGAACGACAGCTGCTTGTCGTGCATCTTGCGGTAGATGCTGTAGAGCGTCTTCTCGCGGCCGGACAGTTCGGCCACGATGCCAGCATCGGCCAGCCCCTTTTGCGCGGCCTCCAGGATGCGCCTGACCACCTCGCGCCGGTTGCCGCGTGCGGCCTTGACGGCTTTCTCGAGCGTGGCGTAGCGGAACGGCGAGCCGACCTTGAACGACAGTTCCTGCAGCTCGCGGTAGATGGTGTTGAGACCGAGACGGTGCGCGATCGGCGCATAGATCTCCATGGTCTCCAGCGCGATGCGGCGGCGCTTCTCCGGCGGCACGAAGTCGAGCGTGCGCATGTTGTGCGTACGGTCGGCCAGCTTCACCAGGATCACGCGCACATCGCGCGCCATCGCCAGTAGCATCTTGCGGAAGCTCTCCGCCTGCGCCTGCTCGCGGCTCTGGAATTCGAGCTTGTCCAGCTTGGTCAGGCCATCGACCAGTTCGGCGACCTTGGGACCGAATTTCTCGGCCAGCTCGCTCTTGGTGATGCCCTGGTCTTCCATCACGTCGTGCAGCAGCGCCGCCATGATGGACTGCACGTCGAGCTTCCAGTCCGCGCACAGCTCGGCCACCGCCACCGGATGGGTGATGTAGGGCTCGCCGCTCTGGCGGTACTGGCCCAAGTGGGCCTCGTCGGAAAACTGGAACGCTTCGCGCACCCGCGCCAGGTCGGGCACCTTCAGGTACGCGAGCTTTTCCATCAGCCGGGTGATGGAAATGACCTGCTGGCGCGGCGGTGCCGCCGGCTGCGAGGTCGGACCGAAGAAGTGCCGGTATGACTGCGCCAGCACTGCGTCGATAAAGAGGCTGTCGGCCGCCGGCGGCGTCGCTTCCTGCACCGCCGCCAGCTCGTCCTGCACGGTCGTGCCCCGCGCCCTGCCCGGTGCCAGTGCGGGCGCGACGGCACGCTCGCCGACGACATCGTCGCCGAGCGGATCGGGAAGATTGGGAGCGCCGGTGCGCGCGTTCACGGAAGACTGGCCCGGAATGGTGCGCTTACGCGCCGTGGGCGGGGCCGGTTCGCCTTGCCCATCCTCTGACGTGCCGCGCGTGCGCGCAGGCACCACGGCAGTCGGCGACGGCTGGGTGGGAGGCTTGGAGGGCGGATGCGGCGAAGGCATGGCGGCGGCCCGGGAACTCCGGCTGGGTACGTGCTGGCACGATGCAAGGATGAGCCATGGGCCGCCTGGTCGATCAGGTCGGGACCTTTTTCAGCATCTCGATGCCGACCTGGCCCGACGCGATCTCGCGCAGTGCCACCACGGTCGGCTTGTCCTTGGCTTCGACCTTGGGCGTGTGGCCCTGCACCAGCTGGCGCGCACGATACGTGGCAGCCAGCGCGAGCTCGAAACGGTTCGGGATGTGTTTCAGACAATCTTCGACGGTAATACGCGCCATATCAAATCCACCTTGGGACAAAACCTTGTGTTGGGTTGCTATTTTACAGCACGCGGCGGGAAACGCTGGCGGCGGCCCCGCGCGCGTGCCTGGGGCAGGCATGCGCTCAGTGGATGCCGAGCTCGATAAACAGCTCCGTATGCCGCGCCTTTTGCGAGGAAAACCGCAGCCGCGTGGCGGTCACCACGTTGCGCAATTGCTCCAGCGCCTCGTCGAACACCTCGTTGATGATGACGTAATCGGACTCCGAAGCGTGGGACATCTCGCTGCCCGCTGCCAGCAGCCGGCGCACGATCACGTTGGGCTCGTCCTGGCCGCGCTTTTTCAGGCGCTCTTCCAGCGCAGTCAGCGACGGCGGCAGGATGAAGATCTCGACCGCGTTGGAGAAGCGCTGGTGCACCTGCTGCGCGCCCTGCCAGTCGATTTCCAGCAGCACATCGTTGCCCTGCGCCATCTGCTGCTCGATCCACACGCGCGAGGTCGCGTAGTAGTTGCCGTGGACCTCGGCCCACTCCAGGAACTCGCCGCGGTCGCGCGCGGTGCGGAAGGCGTCGACGCTGACGAAGTGGTACTCGCGCCCGTCCTGCTCGCCCGGGCGCGGGGCGCGCGTGGTGTGCGAGATCGACAGGCGGATGGCCGGGTCCTGCGCCAGCAGCGCGTTGACCAGCGTCGACTTGCCGGCTCCGGACGGCGCCACCACCATGAAGAGGTTGCCGGGGTAGACGGTATCGATGGCCGTGTGAGGCGCAGTTTGAGACGTGGGGCTCATGATGATTCTTTGGTGATTCCTGGGACGTTCTTTATTCGAGGTTCTGGACCTGTTCGCGCATCTGCTCGATCAGCAGCTTGAGCTCCATCGAGGCATCGGCCAGTTCCTTGGCCGCGGCCTTGGAGCCGAGCGTGTTGGCCTCGCGGTTGAGCTCCTGCATCATGAAGTCCAGGCGCTTGCCGACCTGGCCGCCCTTCTTCAGGATGTGCCGGGTTTCGTTCAGGTGCGCCTGCAGCCGCGACAGCTCTTCGGCGATATCGATGCGGATGCCGTAGACGGTGGCTTCCTGGCGGATGCGCTCGGCGATCTCGTCGCGGCTCATCGACGGCATGCCACTGGGCGCGGCCAGGTTGAAGGCTTCCTGCAGGCGCTCGGTCAGCTTTTCCTGGTGGTGGGCGATCAGCTGCGGGATGGTCGGCGTCAGGCGCTCGACGATCGCCAGCATGGCATCCACGCGCTCCATCAGCGTGGCCTTGAGCGCATCGCCCTCGCGGCGGCGGGCTTCCAGCAGTTGGTTCAGCGCCTCGCGCGCGGCGCCCAGCACGGCTTCGCGCAGCGACTCCTGCGACAGCTCGGGCTCGACCAGCACGCCCGGCCAGCGCAGGATCTCGCCCATGCGCAGCGTGCCGGCGCTGGCGAAGGTGGCGGCCACCGTGGTTTCCAGCGCGCGGATCTGCGCCAGCAGGCCGTCATTGAGCGCCAGCGTGGCGCCGCCGGCGTCGGTGCGCTGCAGGTTGATGCGGCATTCCAGCTTGCCGCGCGACAGTTCGGCCATCAGCATTTCACGCAGGGCCGGCTCGAAGGCGCGGCACTCTTCCGGGGCCCGGAACAACAGGTCGAGGAAACGCGAATTGACAGTGCGAAATTCCACCGAAACGGACGCGGTGCGCCCGCTGGGCTCTCCCTGCGCGTTGGTCAATGGCGCCTGGCGGGTCGCCAGGCCATAGCCTGTCATGCTGTGGATCATTGGATATTCTCGTGAATGGAGTCGGCCCCGGGGCGCTGGCGGCCCGGAGACGCCCTCCTCGAGCCTCCCACAAAGGATTTCCGGGAGCGCTCTCAAAACGTTGAAAGGAGGGCAACAATGCCCTTATTTGTGTTCTTTACAAGTGACCGATTAGCCCGGACAATCCGGAGGCAATTCAGGTCCCTATTCCCATGACAGAGTCCAAGGGCACGACACAACCAAAGAGTGCACCGCTGCCCGTCGGCACGCTGTTGTCCAACTATCGTATTGTAAAGAAGTTGGCCAGCGGGGGGTTCAGTTTCGTCTACCTGGCCACCGACGAGACCGGCGCACCTGTTGCCATCAAGGAGTACCTGCCGACGTCGCTGGCGCGGCGCAACCCGGGAGAGCTGATCCCCGTGGTGCCCGAGGAAAACGCCGCGGCGTTCCGGCTGGGCCTGAAGTACTTCTTCGAAGAGGGCCGCTCGCTGGCCCGCATCTCCCATCCCAGCGTGGTGCGCGTTGTGAACTTCTTCCGCGAGAACGCCACGGTCTACATGGTGATGAACTACGAGCTGGGCAAGACGCTGCAGGAGCATATCCTGGCGGCCCGGCAGCAGGCCCGCCCCAAGGTGCTGCGCGAGCATTTCATCCGCAAGGTCTTCCACGAGCTGATGAGCGGCCTGCGCGAAGTGCATATCCACAAGCTGCTGCATCTGGATATCAAGCCGGGCAACATCTACCTGCGCGAGGATGAATCCCCGATCCTGCTGGATTTCGGCGCCGCGCGGCAGACCCTGACCATGGAAGCGGCCCGCTTCCAGCCGATGTACACCCCCGGCTTTGCCGCACCGGAGCTGTACGGCAAGCATTCCGACCTGGGCCCGTGGACCGACATCTACAGCCTGGGCGCGACGCTCTACGCCTGCATGGCCGGGATGCCGCCGCAGGAAGCCAACCAGCGCGAAAAAGACGACCGCATGGGCGAAGCGGTCCTGCAGCTGCGCAGCAGCTATACCAACGGCCTGGTGGATCTGGTCGAATGGTGCCTGCGCCTGACCCCGTCCGAGCGCCCGCAGAGCGTGTTCCGGCTGCAAAAGGAATTGCGCGAGCAGACCAATGCGCTGAGCGAGCAGGCCGCGGCGCAGCCGCTGGCGGGCCCGCCCGCCGCACCGGCGGAAAAGCCCGCCCCGACCTCGCGCTTGCGGACGCTGCTGCGCCGCCGTGACGAGTCCGTCCCCGGCGCGGGCGCCGATTAAATCACAACCCGGCACGCCCCCGGCGTGGCCAACTTACCGATTTCCGGAGCCAACATGCGATTCTCTGTCTACCAGGAAAGCAGGAAAGGCGGCCGCCGCATCAACCAGGACCGCATGGGCTACTGCTTCACGCGGGACGCGCTGCTGATGGTGCTGGCCGACGGTCTGGGCGGCCACGCCCATGGCGAAGTCGCCGCGCAGCAGGCGCTGCAGACGCTGGCGCGCCAGTTCCAGGCCCAGGCGCGGCCCACCGTGCGCAACCCGGCGGAGTTCCTGCAGGACACCATCATGCTGGCGCACCGCGAAATCCACCGCTACGCGGAAGCCAACCGCATGGCCGACGTGCCGCGCACGACGGTGGTCTGCTGCCTGGTGCAGCATGGCCAGATCCATTGGGCGCATGCGGGCGACTCGCGCTACTACCTGCTGCGCAAGGGCGGATTGCTGACGCGCACGCGCGACCACTCAAAGATCGAGAACCTGCTGCAGCAGGAACGGGTGCTGCCGATGCAGGTGGCCAACCACCCCGAGCGCAACAAGCTCTACAACTGCCTGGGTTCGCCCCATCTGCCGCTGATCGACCTGGGCGGCCCGGTGCGGCTGGAACCGGGCGACGTGGCCATGCTCTGCTCGGACGGGCTGTGGGGCAGCCTGGAAGAGCCGGTACTGCTGGACAAGCTGTCGCGCCTGTCCGTCGTGCAGGCGGTGCCGGCGCTGATCGAGCAGGCGCTGCAGAACGCCGGCGAAGGCGCCGACAACACCACCGGCATCGCCATGATGTGGGAACTGGACAGCACCACCACCGGGCAGGACGCGGTGATGACCGACACGCTGCCGCTGAACGCCTTCACCACGTCGATCCTGGAGCGCACCGGGTCGGACAGCGACCTGCTGTCCGAGGAGGAGATCGAGCGCTCGATCGCCGAGATCCGCGCCGCCATCGACAAGACCAGCAACCTGATGCGCTGACGCGGTACGCGGCGCCCCGAATGGGCCACCCAAAGGGCCAACCAAAGGGCCACCCAAAGGGGCACCAAAGCAGCGCGCAAAGGCTGGCGGCGTTAGAATCGCGGTCTCTCCCCGATTCGGACAAACCATCCCATGCGACCCAGCGGCCGCGCAGCCGATGCGCTGCGTTCCATCAGCCTTACCCGCCACTACACCCGTCACGCCGAAGGCTCCGTCCTGTGTGCCTTTGGCGATACCAAGGTGCTGTGCACCGCCAGCGTGCTGGCCAAGGTGCCGCCGCACAAGAAGGGCAGCGGCGAAGGCTGGGTCACGGCCGAATACGGCATGCTGCCGCGCGCCACCCACACCCGCTCGGACCGCGAGGCCGCGCGCGGCAAGCAGACCGGCCGCACCCAGGAAATCCAGCGCCTGATCGGCCGGGCCATGCGCTCGGTGTTCGACCTAGCGGCGCTGGGTGAATACACGCTGCACCTGGACTGCGACGTGCTGCAGGCCGACGGCGGCACCCGCACCGCGGCCATCACCGGCGCCTTTGTCGCCGCGCATGACGCGGTTTCCGCCATGCTGCGCGACGACCTGATCGCCACCAGTCCGATCCGCGACTTCGTTGCCGCGGTCTCGGTCGGCATGGTCGGCGGCGTGCCGGTGCTCGACCTGGACTACGCTGAAGACAGCAACTGCGACACTGACATGAACGTGGTCATGACCGGCAGCGGCGGCTTTGTCGAGGTGCAGGGCACCGCCGAGGGCGCGCCGTTCAGCCGCGCCGACCTGGACGCCATGACGCGCCTGGCCGAAGCCGGTATCGCGCGGCTGGTGCAGCGCCAGCGCGAAGCGCTCGGCCTGGCCTGAGGCAGGGTCGACATGCAACGCCTGGTACTGGCTTCCAACAACCCCGGCAAGCTGCGCGAGTTCGGCACGCTGCTGGCCCCGCTCGGCTTTGACGTGGTGCCGCAGGGCGAACTGGGCATCCCCGAGGCCGAAGAGCCCTTCGCCACCTTCGTCGAGAACGCGCTGGCCAAGGCCCGCCACGCCAGCCGGCTGGCTGGCCTGCCCGCGCTGGCAGATGACTCCGGCATCTGCGTGCAGGCGCTGGACGGCGCGCCTGGCGTCTATTCGGCACGCTATGCGCAGATGGCGGGCCAGTCCAAGTCGGATGCGGCCAACAACGCGCACCTGGTGTCGCAGCTCGCCGGCAAGCTGAACCGCCACGCGTACTACTACTGCGTGCTGGTGTTCGTGCGCCATGCCGAGGACCCCTGCCCGGTCATCGCCGAAGGCCTGTGGCATGGCGAAGTCGTCGACGCGCCGCGCGGCGCCGGCGGCTTTGGCTACGACCCGCATTTCCTGCTGCCGGGCGCGGGCAAGACCGCCGCCGAGCTGTCGCCCGAAGAGAAGAACGCGGTCAGCCACCGTGCGCAGGCGCTGCGCGCGCTGGTTGCGCGGCTGCAGGCCGATGCCGCGGAGAACGCAGGCCGATGATTCCGATCGTACCGGCCAGCAGCACGCCGACCGCTTCCGCCACGCCTGTCGACAGCAAGCAGCTCTGGCTCAAGCCCGGGCAGATCAGCCTGCCCGGCTCGCCGCCGCTGTCGCTGTACGTGCATATCCCGTGGTGCGTGCGCAAGTGCCCGTATTGTGATTTCAATTCGCATGCGGCGCCGGGTGCCGACAACCACGAGATCCCGGAGGACATTTACCTGGATGCGCTGCGCGCGGACCTGGAGCAGTCGCTGCCGCTGGTGTGGGGCCGGCCAGTGCATACGGTCTTTATCGGCGGCGGCACGCCCAGTCTGCTGTCGGCCGCGGGCATGGACCGGCTGCTGTCGGATATCCGCGCGCTGTTGCCGCTCGATGCCGATGCCGAGATTACGATGGAGGCCAATCCTGGCACCTTCGAGGCGGACAAGTTCGCCAGCTATCGCGCGAGCGGCATCAACCGGCTGTCGATTGGCATCCAGAGTTTCAACGACCGTCACCTGCAGGCGCTCGGCCGCATCCACGGCGGGGCGGAGGCGCGCAAGGCGATCGAGATCGCGCAGGGGAGCTTCGACAATATCAATCTCGATTTGATGTATGCGTTGCCGGGCCAGACGCTGGACGAATGCCGGCAGGACCTGGAGACCGCGCTGTCGTACGGCACCACGCACCTGTCGATGTACCATCTGACGCTGGAGCCGAACACGCTGTTCGCGAAGTTCCCGCCGGCGCTGCCGGACGACGACACGGCGTATGAGATGCAGGACCTGATCGAGGCGCGTACGGCTGAAGCGGGCTATCGGCACTACGAGACGTCGGCCTACGCCAAACCCCATCGCGAGGCGCGCCACAATCTCAATTACTGGCGCTTTGGCGACTATTTAGGGATCGGCGCGGGTGCGCACGGCAAGTTGTCGTTCCCGCATCGTGTGTTGCGCCAGATGCGGCACAAGCATCCGGCCACCTATATGGCGCAGGCGCTGGCTGGCAATGCCGTGCAGGAGGCGCGGGATGTCGGGGCGGATGAGTTGCCGTTTGAGTTCATGCTGAATGCGCTGCGGCTGACTGATGGTGTGCCTGCGTCGAGCTTTTATGAGTACACCGGGTTGCCGCTGCACACCATCAGCAAGCAGCTGGCCGAGGCGGAGAAGAAGGGGCTACTGGAAGCGGATCTGACCACCATTCGGCCGACCGAGCTTGGGCGGAGGTTTTTGAATGATCTGCAGGAGATGTTTTTGAAGGATTGAAGTGGGGGGCGTCTGATGGTACTTGGTCGATGCTCGACGGCTCGCGTTGCTGGTGACATGGTGTCGCTGTTGAACCGCTGGGTTCCGCCCTCCTGGGCGGGTCCCTTTTTGTCCGAGCGACAAAAAGGAACCAAAAAGCGCGTCGCCTGAGCGGCTGGCTATCAAGGTGACGCTTCTGATGGTATGGGCGGCTTTGGTTTCCGTGAGGCGTGGTCGCGGTTCCACCCTGCTACGCCAGGTGAGTCAGTGACGGTGCCTGCGTCGACCCACTTTTGAACGATCCCCATGCCGGGCGTAGGCCGCCTGCTGATCACCGTCTCGCATCTACGCCTTCGGCTGCGCTACGCGCGGCGCCCAATGGTGGCAGGCCCACCGACTGCGTTCTACTCCGCGATTGTTCTTGAGCACGTGGCCGGCGTCGTCGCTGTGCGAGCGCAGCGGGGGCTGTCAGTTTTTTTGTGTGCAGGGCAGTTAAAGGCTCATCGTCAATTCGACCGGTGAGCCAGCATTATCTCAACGATGTGGATGGCTGAAGCGCTCCTCGTAGAGGATTGCAAACTGATTCATGGCAGCCTTCCAGTCATGCGTTGAACTGCCCCACTTCCCGGTGATGTTGCGTAGGGCCAGCCACAGCAGCTTGGTCGCCGCCTCGTCGCTGGGGAAGTGACCCCGTGTCTTGATGATCTTGCGCAGTTGGGCGTTGATGCTCTCGATCGCGTTGGTCGTGTAAATGATCTTGCGGATCGCCGGCGGGAACGTAAAGAACGGGATCACCTGGTCCCACGCGCGGCGCCAGGACGCGGCGATCGGGGTGTACCGCTTGCCCCATTCCCCTTGCTCGAAGGCCGCCAGCTCGGCCAGCGCCGCCTCCACGGTGGGCGCGGTGTCCACGGGCTTGAGCGCCGCGGCCACGGCCCGGCGCTCCTTCCAACTGGCGTATTCCAAGCTGTTCCGGATCAGATGCACGATGCAGGTCTGCAGCGTGGTGTTCGGGAACACCGCGGCCAGGGCCTGGTCCATGCCCTTAAGGCCATCGGTCACCGCGATCAGGATGTCCTGGGTGCCACGGGTCTTCAGATCGTTGAACACCTTCATCCAGAACTTGGCGCCTTCGGTGGTCTCGATCCACAGGCCCAGGATGTCGCGCGTGCCGTCCGGCAGCACGCCCAAGGCCAGGTAGACGGCCTTGTTGCGCACCACGCCGTCCTCACGCATCTTGACCCGCAGCGCGTCGAAGAACACGACCGGATACATCACCTCCAGCGGGCGGGCCTGCCAGGCGGTGACCTCGTCCATCACTGCATCGGTCACCGAGCTGATGAACTCGGGCGAGACTTCAGTGCCGTACTGTTCGGCCAGAAACGCCTGGATCTCGCGCACGGTCATGCCACGGGCGTACATGGCGATGATCTTGTCGTCGAACCCGGTGAAGCGCCGTTCGTGCTTGGAGATCAGGATCGGATCGAAGCTGCCGTCGCGGTCGCGCGGGATGTCCACCCGCAGCGGGCCATCCTCGGTCAGGACGGTCTTGGCGCTCTTGCCGTTGCGCTGGTTGGCCGTGCCGGCCGGGCGCTCCGCGCCCGGCTGATAGCCTAGATGATGGCCGAGCTCGGCGCCCAGGGCGCGCTCGATCAAGGCCTTCTTGAACGCCATCGAGGCGTCCTGAACCGCCTCGGCAGTCATCGGACCCTTAACAAAATGAGCGATCAGGTCCTCGGGAATGGCCGGCAGTTCACGGTCTGCGGCTTGGCTGGTCTTCGTCTTGCGTGGCATACATGCTCCTTGGTGACATGTTATGCCCTAAACACAAAATTTCTGACAGGCCCGCGCAGCGACGCACTCCCCGGCGCCGGCGCCTCGCCCCAGCTGATGAGCCGCGCGCAGCGCAGCCGCAGGCGTTGACGCGATGACCCGCCTAGCAGGCGGCCTACGCCCGGCATGGGGATCGTTCAAAAGTGGGTCTTCGCAAGGCACTGTCACTGACTCACCTGGCGTAGCAGGCTCGAACGGCTGACTCCATAGAAACGGAAATCACCGCCGCCCGAACCACCCACGCCGCCTCCTTGATAAAGGCCAGCCGCAGGCGACGCGCTTTTTGGTTCCTTTTTGTCGCTCGGACAAAAAGGGACCCGCCCAGGAGGGCGGAACCCAGCGGTTCAACAGCGACAACATGTCACCAGCAGCGAGGGCCGTCGAACATCGACAAGATGCAACCGCATCGCAAACACACACCCCAAAAAAAAGGGCCACGCACCCGCAGCCCTTCGCATTCTGGCAAACCGTCAGACCAACACGTCAGTACGGCGTAGCCATGTCGTTAGCCACCCGCGCCCGCATCCCAACCTGCAAGTTACCCAGGTTCGACTGCGTCACCGTCGCCACGCGACCATCATCCAGCCGCACGTTCACCCGATACACGGTCTGCGTACTGCTGCCCGCACGCTTCTCGATCTGGTTGCCGGCCACGGCGCCGACCACGGCACCGCCGATAGTAGCCGCGGTCTGCCCGCGCCCGCCACCGATCTGATGGCCCAGCAGGCCGCCGGCAGCACCGCCGATGACCGTGCCCAGCAGCCCCGAGCCGCCCTGCGTAGTGGTGACCGGCTCGATCGATTCCACGCGGCCGTAATACACCGCACCGGTAGGTGCCTGCGAGGTCTGAGGCGTCTGGTAGCCCGGAGGCGGCGCGTTATAGCCGGTGTTGCTGTAGCCGCTCTGGTAAGGCGCGGCACAACCGGCCAGCACCGCGACTGCGGTAGCGACCGGAACGATCAGCCATTTCTTGCTATGGGTTCTATGGGTTCGCATTTTGAGTTCTCCTCTGTTGCCAGGCGAAAGCCGGGAATGCGGCACACGCCACCACACCCGGCACGCCCATATGAGCGATGCCGGCATGAGAAGGTTCCGCCATGTCAGACGGACGCCGACAGACGCGCCCGCAGGTGTGGCAAGAAGTTTACGCACGCATCGATGCCGCACTGCAAGACCACCATCGTTACGCGCCGGCCTTGTATAATGCGCGGCCTGACCGTCAGGTCGGCAGGCAACGATACGCGAAACGGGCCGCCCTTTCGCGCTACAATGCCCGCACTTTCCGGAAGCGTGGCCGAGTGGTTTAAGGCAGCAGTCTTGAAAACTGCCGATGGGGTGACCCATCCGTGAGTTCGAATCTCACCGCTTCCGCCAGACAGCAAACGGCCCGCACCAGTCAAACTGGCGCGGGCCGTTTTCATTCGGGATCGTCCTGCAGGTCCTGCGTCAGCAGGCGGTACGCGTCAGCCTCAGAAATCTTAAGCCGGTACTTGCCGGCAAGAAACCGCGCCAGCGCGTGCGCCGCGCCCGGCGGGCTGTGCCGCAACTGCTCGCGGTACGCCTCCACTTCATAGCGCAGGCGCCAGCGCCGGCTGACCAGGTAGAGCACGCCCATCAGCCCCCAGCTGCGCCAGAACTGGCGCACGTGGACCTTCTCATGCTCGATCAGCGCGTCGCTGGCGCCAGGGCGCAGCAGGATCAGCGGGCCGGGCGTAAAGCCGTCAAACCCGCGCGGGATCAGCCAGCGGGTTTCGACGACCAGGCACAGCGGCGAGCGGCAGTAGCGAAGCATGCGTAAAGCATAGCGCGGATGCCGCCGCCCTGCCCTGGCCTCAGGCAGCTGCGCGTAGCGGCGCCGGTGCGGCTGCCGCAGGCATCATCGCCGCCTGCCCGCGCGAACGGCCGGAGCTCAGGTAGTCCGCGATGGATTCCTGCGTGACTTCGCCCAGGTAGCCGCCGTCCGCATCCATCACCGGCAGCCAGCTGGTGTTGTGCTGGTACATGCGCGACAGCACGATGCGCAGGTGCTCGTCGAACGCCGCGGTCACGGCGAACGGGCGCATCACGTCGCTGCACTGTCCCTTGCCCGCGCGCGCATCGCGGCGCGTGACGTAGCCCACCGCGCGCTGCGCATCGTCCACCACCGGCAGGTGGCGCACGTCGGCATCGTCCATCACGCCCAGCGCTTCGGCCAGCGGCATGTCGGGGCGGCAGCTCGGCGGCATGGTGGCGGCGTCGCCGGCGCGCACCAGCAGCAGGCGCTTGAGCGTGTTGTCATGGCCGACGAAGGCCTGCACGAATTCATCGGCCGGATGCGCCAGCAGCGCGTCGGGGTGATCGAACTGCACCAGCTTGCCGCGGCGGAACACCGCCACCTTGTCGGCCAGCTTGATGGCCTCGTCGATATCGTGTGAGACCATGATCACGGTCTTGCCGAGCTGGCGCTGCATCTGCAGGAATTCGTTCTGGATGCTCTCGCGGTTGATCGGGTCGACCGCGCCAAAGGGCTCGTCCATCAGCAGCACCGGCGCATCGGCCGCCAGCGCGCGGATCACGCCGATGCGCTGCTGCTGGCCGCCCGAAAGCTCGCGCGGATAGCGCGTCAGCATCAGGTTGGGATCGAGCTGCACCATCGCCATCAGCTCGCGCGCGCGCTCGCGGCATTGCTTCTTGTCCCAGCCGAGCAGGCGCGGCACCACCATGATGTTCTCTTCGATGGTCATGTTGGGGAACAGGCCGATCTGCTGGATCACATAGCCGATCTTGCGGCGCAGGGTCACGCCGTCGATGCCGCGCGTGTCCTCGCCCTCGATGCGCACCGTGCCCGAGGTCGGCTCGATCAGCCGGTTGATCATCTTCAGCGTAGTGGTCTTGCCGCAGCCCGACGGGCCCAGGAAGACGCAGATCTCGCCGCTCGGCACCGTCAGCGACACGGCATCGACGGCGCGCACTTCAGCGCCGTTTTTCTGCGGGAAGGACTTGGTGAGTTGTTCGAGTTCGATCATAGCCGGATTCCTTTCGGCGTCAGCGCCCGCTGCAACCACTGCAGGAAGGCGTCCGCCACGATGGCGAGCAGGCTGACCAGGACCGCGCCCACGGCCAGCTTGCTCATGTTGCTCTGGCTGATCGCCTGCAGGATCAGCACCCCAAGACCACCCGCGCCGATGATGGCGGCAATGGTGGCAACCCCGATATTCATCACCACGGCGGTACGTACGCCGCCGAGGATTACCGGCACCGCCAGCGGCAGGTCCACCAGCCGCATGCGTTGCCAGGTGGTCATGCCGATGCCGCGGCCCGCTTCCTGGATGCCCGGGTCGACATTGGCCAACGCGGTGTAGGTATTGCGCATGATCGGCAGCAGCGAGTACAGGAATACCGCCGTCACCGCGGGCACGTAGCCGAGCGCATGGCCGAAGCGCGCGAAGATCGGGATCATCAGCCCGAACAGCGCGATCGACGGCAGCGTCAGCACGATCGTCGCCAGCGCCAGCAGCGGCGTGGCCAGTGCGCGGAAGCGCGTGATCACGATGCCCAGCGGCACCCCGATCAGGATCGCCAGCCCCACTGCCGAGCCCACCAGCGCGAGGTGCTCGCCGGTCATTTTCAGCAGCGTGGGCCAGCTGTGTTGCAGGTATGAGAACAAGTCCATGCGGCCTCCCTCAGATCAGTCCGTGGCGGCGCAGGAAATCCTCCGCGACCTTGTCCACCGGCTGCTGGCCGATGTCCACCTTGTAGTTCATGTCGGTCATGCTCTCGTTGTCGAGCTTGGCAGCGAGTGCATTGAGCAGGCCAGCCAGTTCCGGATGCTTGTCCAGCACCGGCTTGCGCACCACCGGCACGGCGTTGTACGGCGGGAAGAAATGCAGGTCGTCTTCCAGCAGCACCAGGTCGAAGCCCTTGACGCGGCCATCTGTGGCATAGACCAGGCCCAGTTCCACCTGGTTGTTCTTCAGCGCGGTGTAGACCAGGCCCGGGTCGAGCTGGATCACGTCGCGGCGCGAAAACGGCAGCTTGTACAGCGCCTTGAGCGGCTCCAGCCCGTCCGGGCGCGCGGCGAATTCCATGTCGACCGCGAACGGATGGCTGGCGTCGGGGCCCGCCTTGCGCATCTGCGCGGCAAAGGCCGACAGCGTGGTCGCGCCGCTGGCGGCGGCACGTTCCTTCGGCATCGCCAGCGCGTAGGTGTTGTTGATGTTCGAGGCATCGAGCCACACCAGCCCGCGCGCGCCGTCCATCTGCTTGACGCGCTCATAGCTTTCCTTGGCGCCCAGCTTTTCCTGGACCTTGTTGAACACGATCAGCGCGGTGCCGGTGTAGTCCCACACCACGTCGAGCTGGTTGCTCTCCATCGCTTGGCGCATCAGCGTGCTGCCCAGCCCGGCGGTCAGTTCGGTGGTGAAGCCCTTGGCGCGCAGGTACTTCGAGGTCATCGATGACAGCAGCAGCTGCTCGGTGAAGTTCTTGCCGCCCACGCGGATCGGCGTGGCTTCGGCATGCGCGTCAGGCGCAGTGGCCAGCGCCAGGCCCGCGGCGAAAGCCGTGACGGCAGCCACCACCATGGCGATGCGCCGGGCACGGCGGCGGATGAATTGCATTTGGTTTTCCATATCGGCCCTAGTGTCAGCGCGCCAGCCCGCGGCGGCGCAGGTACATCTGCCCGGCGGCGGCGAAGAGCGCGTCCAGTGCCAGCGCCAGCAGCGCCGTGGCGGCCGCGCCCAGCAGCAGCAGCGACTGGTTGTTCAGGTAGATACCCGGGAAGATCAGCTCGCCCAGGCTGTTGGCGCCGATCAGGAACGACAGCGGCACCGTGCCCACGTTGATCACCAGGCTGATGCGGATGCCGGCCAGCATCACCGGCAATGCGTTGGGCAGTTCCACGCGCACCAGCCGCTGCACCGGCGTCATGCCGATGCCGCGCGCCGCTTCCAGCAGCGTGGGCGACACGGTGTGCAGCCCTTCATAGGTGTTGCGCACGATCGGCAGCAGCGAAGCCAGCCACAGCGCCAGGATCGCAGGCCGCTCGCCGATGCCGAGCGCGGCCAGCGCGAGCGCCAGCACCGCCAGCGACGGCACGGTATTGCCGACGTTAAAGATCTGCATCAGCCGGTCGGCCCAGCGGCGCATGCACGGCCGGCTCAGTGCGATGCCGGCCGGGATGCCGGTGACCAGTGCCAGCGCCATCGACATCGCGACCAGGCGCAGGTGGTCGGCCACGTCGTAGAGCAGGCGCTCCTGATACTGCCGGATCACATCGACGCCGATCCACGCCACTAATGCGGCGAGCGCGGCAAGCGTCAGTCCTGCCCAGGCAACAGCCCGTGCCGATTGCTTTGACATACTCTCCCCTCTTCCGGGCCATGAAAGCGCGCAATACGCCACTTCCGGACAGCGGAAAACAATTTGGGCGGGTGGTTGCGGAGATGGAGGCGCCACCGGCCCGGTTCAGATTGCATTGCCGCCATGACCGGCAGGATTGCCGGCGGACGGTCTGTGGACTCCACCACCGATGGCGGAGAGCCCGATTGACGGGATGCCGGTGCGTGGCACGGCAGTCCCTGAAGCGGCGCAACCGGCAGCCAGCTGGGTTAGCAGTTGGCTTGGCGATCGGTTGGCCAGTGGCAGCGCAGGTATTGAAGGTTTTCGACGCGCCGCCGATCCATCGGCCGTTGACTGGCAAGGGCTGGCGGGGATTTTCCAACCGCGCTTCTTGCATCAACGGATGACAAAGAGAGCGCTATTATAGCGATCTTCATCGATCTTGTCATCTTTTCGCTTGCCGACACCGATTTACCGGCAATTTATGACCTCGATGGGCTGCGCAAGGCCCCTCGGTTACAAGGTCTCTATCACCCGTCGAGCGTTCTGAATTCGGCCTGCAAGATCAGGCGAATCGATACGCCGATAGAACAATCTGTTCCCCGCCGACCCTCTACTCTTTCCCAGCCAAACCACTAAATTGACGAGGTAGCTGAAACGTCGGGAAGCACGGCGCAACCGCGAGGTGCAACCCGCCCACAGGAGAAAGACATGGACACCCGTACTACCCTCGTCACCGTTCCCGCCACCGCCGCGGAAACCGTGCAACGCTCGCGCGCCGTGGACCGCGTCGTGCGCGGCATCGCCACCTCGGACGGCGCCGGCGTCAAGCTGACCCGCGTGCTGACGCAGAACCTGCAGCGCCGGCTGGACCCGTTCCTGATGCTCGATGCCTTCGGCACCGACAGCAAGGACGACTACGTCGGCGGCTTCCCTGATCACCCGCACCGCGGTTTCGAGACCATCACCTACATGCTGGCCGGCCGCATGCGCCATCGCGACAGCGCCGGCAACGAGGGCCTGCTGCAGAACGGCGGCGCCCAGTGGATGGTCGCGGGTTCAGGCGTGGTGCATTCGGAAATGCCCGAGCAGGAAGACGGCCGCATGGAAGGCTTCCAGCTGTGGCTGAATCTGCCGGCCGCGGACAAGATGACCGCGCCGTGGTACCGCGACCTGCCGTCGGCGGAGATCCCGACGGTGGCGCTGGACAACGGCGCCACGGTGCGCGTGCTGGCGGGCGCCACGCACGGCGTGGCCGGTGCGATCACGCGGCCGGTGACCGAGCCGCTCTACCTGGACGTGCACCTGCCGGCCGGACAGACCTTTGCGCAGGCGCTGCCGGCGGGGCATAACGCCTTCGTCTATGTGTACCGTGGGGAGGTGTCGATCGGTGACGGCGATGAAAAGGCAGTGCTCGAAGCCCAGCGCATGGGCGTGCTGGACAACGCCGGCGTGGCCGACGGCGTCATTGTGCGGGCCGAGTCCGACGCGCGCTTCCTGCTGATCGCCGGCCAGCCGCTGAACGAGCCGATCGCGCAGTACGGCCCGTTCGTGATGAACACGCAGGAGCAGATCTACCAGACGCTGGCGGATTTCCGCGACGGGCGCTTCGCCACGATTCCGGCCGCGACCGGGGCCTGACGCCGCCTTCAGCGGCTGACCCGCCGGCAAGCCGCCGCCTCCGCAAGGGGCGGCGGCTTTTTTTTCGTACTGTGGCCGGCATGCGACTTGCAATCTGCCTGCAACCGTTGCAGGGACTGGAAAGTCGCCGGAACCGGTCCGTCCGGACCCTGCACACTTATATAATTCACCACCAATATCGGGCATCACCAAACCATGATGAATGCTGCAATGCGTCGCGGCGATGCTGCGCCACGCACTGCCGCGCTTCTGACTCGCTTTGTCGCATTCCCACGTTGCTGCCACTACAACAACCCGAGCCGCCTCAGTGACATCTCAACTCCCTCCCAGGCTGGCGCTGGCCCATATCAGCAAGCGCTACCCGGGCGTCGTCGCCAATGACGACGTCAGCCTAAGCGTCGCCCCCGGTGAAATCCACGCAGTGCTGGGTGAAAACGGCGCCGGCAAATCCACCCTGATGAAGATTATCTTCGGTGCAGTCCGGCCCGACGCCGGCGACATGCACTTCAACGGGGAGCCGGTCACGATCAACAGCCCGCACGATGCCCGCAACCTGGGCATCGCCATGGTGTTCCAGCATTTCTCGCTGTTCGACACGCTGACGGTCACCGAGAACATCGCGCTTGGCCTGCCCGCCGCGCAGCAAGGCGGCATGAAGGAACTGGCCGAGCGTATCCGCGCCACCGCCGAGCGCTACGGCCTGCCGCTGGAACCCAACCGCCATGTGCACACGCTGTCGGTCGGCGAACGCCAGCGCGTGGAGATCGTGCGCGCGCTGCTGGCCAACCCGCAGCTGCTGATCCTGGACGAGCCCACTTCAGTGCTGACGCCGCAGGCCGTCGAGACGCTCTTCGTCACACTGCGCCAGCTCGCCGACGAAGGCACCAGCATTCTCTACATCAGCCACAAGCTCGACGAGATCCGCGCGCTGTGCCATCACGCCACCGTGATGCGCATGGGCAAGGTCACCGGCGTGTGCGATCCGCGCCAGGAAACCGCGGCCTCGCTGTCGCGGCTGATGATCGGTGGCGAACCGCCGCGCGAGGCGCGCGTGGCCGCGCAACGCGGGCCGGTGCGGCTAAGCGTGCAGCAGTTGTCGCTGCCGCGCGCGCATGCGTTCGCGACCGAGCTGCACCGCATTGCGCTGGACGTGCATGCGGGCGAGATCGTCGGCATCGCCGGTGTCTCTGGCAATGGCCAGCAGGAACTGCTGGCGGCACTGTCGGGCGAGGATACCCGTGCGGACAACGTGTCCGTGCAACTTGGCGGCAAGCCGGTGGGCAGGCTCGACGCACGCCAACGCCGCCGCGCGGGACTGGCCTTCGTGCCCGAAGAGCGCCTGGGCCGCGGCGCGGTGCCGGGCATGAGCCTGTCGACCAATATCCTGTTGTCGCACCAGACGCCGCCCTACGTGCGGCAAGGCATGATCGCGCCGAAGGCCGCGACCGGGCTGGCCGCGGCGGTGATCAACCGCTTCCGTGTCAAGGCGAGCGGACCCGAGGCGCTGGCGCGCAGCCTGTCCGGCGGCAACCTGCAGAAATTCATCGTCGGCCGCGAGATCGAGAGCGCCCCGAAGGTACTGATCGTGGCGCAACCGACCTGGGGCGTGGACGTGGGCGCCGCGGCGCAGATCCACAACGAGATCCTGGCGCTGAAGGCCACCGGCTGCGCCATCCTGGTGGTGTCGGAAGAACTGGACGAGCTGTTCGCGATCTGCGACCGGCTGCATGTGATCGCCAAGGGCCACCTGTCGCCCTCGGTGCCGACCGAGACCGCCACACGCGAACAGGTCGGCCTGTGGATGAGCGGACTGTGGGACGGCGGACCCGCCCAGGCACGCGCAGAGGCGGAGGTGGCAAGCCATGGCTGATGTGCGACACCTGCTGCCCCGCTCCCCCATTACGCTGGCGCCGCGCGGCGTGCCCTCGCGCGCGATGGCCTATGCCTCGCCGGTGGTCGCGCTGGCGCTGACGCTGCTCTTTGGCGCGCTGCTGTTCCTGGTGCTCGGCAAGGACCCCGTGGCCGCGCTCAAGGTTTTCCTGGCCGACCCGTTGCGCGACAAGCGCGCCATCGGCGAGGTGCTGCTCAAGACCGTGCCGCTGGTGCTGTGCGCTCTCGGCCTGTCGGTCTGCTACCGGGCCAATGTGTGGAACATCGGCGCGGATGGGCAACTGATCGCCGGCGGCATCTTTGCCGGTGCCACCGTGCTCTATTTCGACGTGCCGGGCCAGACCATGAACGGCACCGTGGTGCTGGTGCTGGCGTCGCTGGCCGGCATCGTCGGCGGCATGCTGTGGGCCTCGATCACTGCGCTGCTGAAGGACAGGTTCAACGCCAACGAGATCCTGGTGTCGCTGATGCTGACCTACATCGCGCAGCAACTGCTGCTGTGGGTGGTCAACAGCCCGCTGAAGGATCCTGCCGGCATGAACTTCCCGCAGTCCAAGGTGTTCTCGTCCGAGTTCCTGCTGCCCACCCTGATGTCGGGCTCACGCCTGCACGCCGGCTTTGCCGTGATGCTGGTGCTGGTGGTGGTGATGACGGTGTTCGTGTTCCGCAGCTTCGCGGGCTATCGGCTGCAGGTGGGCGGCACCGCGCCGGCGGCGGCGCGCTACGCGGGTTTCTCGGCGCGCAACGCGCTGTGGAGTGCGCTGCTGATCTCGGGCGCGACGGCCGGCCTGGCGGGCGCATTCGAGGTGACCGGCCCGATCGGCCAACTGCTGCCGTCGATCTCGCCGGGCTACGGCTTCACCGCGATCATCGTCGCCTTTATCGGCCGGCTGCATCCGGTCGGCACCGTCTTCGGCGGCATCATGATGTCGCTGTTCTATATCGGCGGCGAGATGGCGCAGTCGCGCCTGGGCCTGCCGTCGGCCATTGGCTGGGTGTTCCAGGGCATGCTGCTGTTCTTCCTGCTGGCCTGCGACACGCTGATCGAAAACCGCCTGCGCTGGCGCGCCACGACTGCAGCCTGAGCGGAGCCACGACAACAACATGGAACAACTCGCTCCCCTCATCGCCACCGCGATCAATGCCGGTACGCCGCTGCTGCTGGCAGCGCTCGGCCTGCTGATCAACGAACGCTCGGGCGTACTCAACCTGGGCGCCGAAGGCATGATGCTGGTCGCCGCGGTGGCCGGCTTTATGGTCGGCTACCAGACCCAGTCGCCGATGCTCGGCTTTGCCGCCGGCGCGCTCGCCGGCATGCTGATGGCCACGCTGTTCTCGTGGCTGGCGCTGGTGCTGGCCACCAACCAGGTCGCCACCGGGCTGGCGCTGTCGATCTTCGGCACCGGGCTGTCGGCCTTCATGGGCCAGCGCTTCGTCGGCTACGCCATGCCGGCGCAGGCCAAGGCCGTGCCCGGGCTGGCCGACCTGCCCTTTGTCGGGCCGGCGTTCTTCCAGCATCACTGGATGGTCTATTTCAGCCTGCTGCTGTGCTTTGCCATCATGTGGTTCCTGTTCCGCACCCGCGCGGGGCTGACGCTGCGCGCGATCGGCGAGTCGCCGGAATCGGCCCATGCGCTCGGCTACCCGGTGCGCACCATCCGCTTTGGCGCGCTGCTGTTCGGCGGCGCCTGCTGCGGGCTGGCGGGCGCCTACCTGTCGCTGGTCTACACACCGATGTGGGTCGAGAACCTGGTGGCAGGCCGCGGCTGGATCGCGCTGGCGCTGACCACCTTCGCCACATGGCGTCCGGGCCGCGTGCTGGTGGGCGCCTGGCTGTTCGGCGGCGTGACCATCCTGCAGTTCTACCTGCAGGGCATCGGCGTGGAGGTGCCGTCGCAGTTCCTGTCGATGCTGCCCTACGCGGCGACCATCGTGGTGCTGGCGCTGATCTCGCGCAACCCGGCGTGGATCCGGCTCAATATGCCGGCCTCGCTCGGCAAGCCGTTCCGCCCCGGCAACGCCTGATTTTTTTGACGGAAGTCCCTGAGCCCTACCAACATTGCATCACAAGGAGAAATCATGATCGTCACGCGCAGGAAGACCCTGGCGGCCCTGGCCGCCACCGCGGCGCTGGCCCTGGCTGGCTGCGGCAAGAAAGAGGCCGACAAGCCTGCCGAGACGGCGGGCCCGGCCTCTCCGCCTGCAGCCGAGCAGAAGGCCGAGCCGCTCAAGGTCGCCTTCGTCTATATCGGCCCGGTCGGCGATGCCGGCTGGACCTTTGCGCATGACAACGGCCGCAAGGCCGTGGAAGCCAAGTTCGGCGACAAGGTCAAGACCACCTTCGTCGAGAACGTGCCGGAGTCGGCGGCCGACGCCGAGCGCGTCTTCCGCGACCTGGCCAGCCAGGGTAACAAGCTGATCTTCGGCACCACCTTCGGCTACATGGAGTCGATGCTCAAGGTCGCCAGGGAATTCCCGGACGTCAAGTTCGAGCACGCCACCGGCTTCAAGACCGCCGAGAACCTGGCCCAGTATGACGTGCGCACCTATGAAGGCGCGTACCTGGCAGGCGTGGTCGCAGGCAAGATGAGCAAGACCGGCAAGATGGGCGTGGTGGCCTCGGTGCCCATCCCCGAAGTGATCCGCAATATCGATTCGTTCACGCTGGGCGCGCGCAGCGTCAACCCGAATGCCACGGTCAAGGTGGTGTGGGTCAACAAGTGGTTCGATCCGGGCAAGGAGCGCGAAGCCGCCACCACGCTGATCGGCCAGGGCGTGGACATGCTGATGCAGAACACCGACTCCGCCGCCGTGGTGCAGACCGCGCAGGAGAAGGGCGTGTATGCCTTCGGCTGGGACAGCGACATGACCAAGTTCGGCGACAAGGCCCACCTGGCCGCCTCGGTGATCTCGTGGGGCGTCTACTACAACAAGGTGGTGGAAGATGTGCTGAACAAGCAGTGGAAGAACAGCACCACGTGGTGGGGCCTGAAGGAAGGCATGATCGATTTGAAGGCATACAACGCGGTCGTGCCTGAGGACGTCAAGAAGCTGGTCGAGGAGCGCAAGAAGGGCATCGCCGATGGCAGCGCGCCGATCTGGAAGGGTCCGATCAAGGACAACACCGGCAAGGAACAGCTGGCCAAGGATCAGGTTGCTGACGACAAATTCCTGCACGACGTGAAGTTCTACGTCGAAGGCGTGGAAGGCAAAGTCCCGGGCTGATAGCCGGTGCACCAAAGCCGCCCGAGCTAGCCTAAGCAAGGTGTTCTCCCTCTCCCCTGAGGGGGAGAGTGGTGGTCTAGCTAGGAGCCACATCAAGATGTGACAACGTTTTTAACCCACGGGCCTCAGCCTTTGACGCCCCCGCCCTCACCCCCTGCCCCTCTCCCGCACGCGGGAGAGGGAGCGAACCCGCGGCCTTGGCATCTCCCAAGGCATCTCCCCGCACCTCCGGAACTTGAAGCCGGCCACAACGGCCCAAGCTATCTGCGTATGCGCCAGTGTCAGGCGCCGCCATGTGAAGGAGGCCTCTCATGTTGAAGCGATTTTCGGCCCTGTGGACGCTGGTACGTCGTGATGGCCGCCTGTTCTGGTACGCGTTGCGCCACCCGGACGCGCCGGCCTGGCTGAAGCCCGCGGCAATCGGGCTGCTGTTCTATGCGATCTCGCCGATCGACATCATCCCGGACGTGGTTGCCGGGCTGGGCATCGTCGATGACGTGGTGCTGATCCCGCTGGCAGTGCACCTGATCCTCAAGCGCCTGCCGCCGCATATCCTGCGCCAGGCGCAGTCGCGCGCCGCCGCTACCACGGTCCGGCCGCACTGACGGCATCGTCTCAAGAAAAAAAGCCCCGGGGCAGCGGTTGCCGCCCCGGGGCTTTTGCATGCCTGCGTGACCGATGATCAGTTCGGCAGCAGGATGGTCGAGCCAGTGGTCTTGCGCGACTCCAGGTCGCGGTGTGCCTGCGCCACCTCAGACAGCGCGTAGCGCTGGCGGATGTCGATCTTGATCTTGCCGGTGGTCACGGCATCGAACAGGTCGGCCACCATCGGCTCGAGCAGCTCGCGGTGCACCACGTAGGTCATCAGCGTCGGGCGCGTCAGCCGCAGCGAGCCCTTGGTGCCGAGCACCGACAGGTCGAACGGCGGCACCGGCCCGGAGGCGTTGCCGAAGCTGACCATGGTGCCGCGCGGCGCAAGGCAGTCGAGCGAACCCTGGAAGGTGTCCGCACCAATCGAGTCGTACACCGCGGGCACGCCCTTGCCGTTGGTGATTTCCTTGACGCGCTCGACGAACGATTCACGCGTGTAGACGATGGTGTGGGCACAGCCGTTGGCGCGCGCAAGCTCCGCCTTCTCATCGCTGCCTACGGTGCCGATCACGGTCACGCCCAGCGCCTTTAGCCACTGGCTGGCGATCAGGCCGACGCCGCCGGCGGCCGCGTGCAGCAGCACGGTATCGCCCGGCTGCACCTTGTAGCTGTCGCGGATCAGATACTGCGCGGTCAGGCCCTGCAGCATCATCGCGGCGGCCGTGTCGAACGGGATGGCGTCGGGCAGGCGCACCACGATATCGGCCGGCATCACGCGCACCTGCGCGTAGGCACCGGTAGGACGGCCGGCGTAGGCCACGCGGTCACCGACGCTCAGGTGCTTGACGCCCTCGCCCACCGCCTCGACCACGCCGGCGCCTTCCATGCCCAGCCCGCCCGGCAGCGGCTGCTTGTACAGCCCGGTGCGGAAATAGACGTCGATATAGTTCAGGCCCACTGCTTCATGGCGCACGCGCACCTGGCCGGGGCCGGGGTCGCCCACCTCGACATCGACCCACTGCATCACTTCGGGACCGCCGGTCTGTTCGATCCGGATGGCTTTGCTCATCTGCGTCGCTCCTCGTTATGGTGTTGCATCGATCGGGGGAAATCAGGCTGGCTTCGCTTCGTCCGCCACCTCACGGGTCAGGCCCGCGAGCAGCAGTTCGGCGGTGGCCACGTTGGTCGCGCACGGCACGTTGTGCACATCGCAGGCGCGCACCAGCGCGTTGATATCGGGTTCATGCGGCTGCGGCGTCATCGGGTCGCGCAGGAACACCACGGCGCGCACAAGGCCTTCGGCCAGCTGCGCGCCGATCTGCAGGTCGCCGCCCCACGGCCCCGACAACATGCGCGTCACTTCCAGCCCGACCTCGTCGATCAGGCGCCCGCCGGTGGTCCCGGTGGCCAGCAACTCGCACTGCGAGAGAAACGCGCGGTGGCGCGTGGCGAAGGCGACGATATCGTCCTTCTTGTGGTCGTGGGCGATCAGGGCGATGCGGGGGCGTGTCATCAGGGTTTCCTTGTTGCGGGGTCGGTGAACTGCGGAATGCGGTAGCGTCAGAAGGTGCCCGGGTAGGCGCCGCCGTCGAGCAGCACGTTCTGGCCAGTGATGTAGCCGGCGTGGCGGCTGCACAGGAAGGCGCAGGTGGCGCCGAACTCGGCCGGGTCGCCGAAGCGGCGCGACGGGTTCTGCGCGGCGCGGCGCTGGGCCACTTCATCCACGGTAAGGCCGGCCTTCTTGGCGCCGGCTTCCAGGGTCTTGTGCAGGCGGTCGGTTTCGAACGGGCCGGGCAGCAGGTTGTTGATGGTCACGCCATGCTGCGCCACCTCGCGCGCCACGCCCGCGACAAAGCCGGTCAGGCCCGAGCGCGCGCCATTGGACAGGCCCAGCACATCGATCGGCGCCTTGACCGCGCCGCTGGTGATATTGATGATGCGGCCCCACTTGCGCTCGATCATGCCGTCGACGGTGGCCTTGATCAGCTCGATCGGGGCCAGCATGTTGGCGTCCAGCGCGGCCAGCCAGTCATTGCGGTCCCAGTCGCGGAAGTTGCCCGGCGGCGGGCCGCCGGCGTTGTTGACCAGGATGTCGAGATCGCCCAGCTTGGCCACCGCGTCGAGCGCCGCCTTGCGGCCCTCCGGCGTGGTGATGTCGGTCGCCACCGCGATCACGCGGCGGCCATGGCGCGCGCGCAGGCCGGCGGCGGCCTTCTCCAGCGCTTCGGCGCCGCGCGCCACGATCACCACGTCGACGCCTTCCGCCGCCAGCGCGTCGGCGCAGGCAAAGCCGAGGCCCTTGCTGGCGCCGCATACCAGCGCATGCTTGCCGCGCAGTCCCAGGTCCATGTCTTTCTCCTTTGTCTGTTGTCTTTGGTCGGCCGGGCCTCCGGCCGTGAATCAGGCTCTTCTTGCCGACAGCAGGTACATGCCGCCAAGCACCAGCGCGCTGCCCGCGAGCTGCACGCCGCTGACCGGCTCGCCCAGCAGCCAGAAGCCGAGCAACAGCGTCGACACCGGGCCGATCATGCCGGCCTGCGACGCCAGCGGCGCGCCGATGCGCGACACCGCCACCATGGTCAGCGAGACCGGCAGCACGGTGCAGAACACCGCATTGATGAGTGACAGCCACATCACCGGCGCGGGCTGCATCAGTTCCGCCAGTGGCCGCCCCAGCACCACATACTGGATCACGCAGCAGGCGGTGGACACGCACATCGCATACGCCACCAGCCGCAGCGAGCCGATGCGCCGCACCAGCTCGCCGCTCAGGATCAGGTAGATACCATAGGTCATGGCACTGGCCAGCACCAGCGCGCCGCCCAGCCAGACCTGGTTGCCGCTGACGTCCAGGTCATGCGCGAACACCAGCACGATGCCGGCGTAGGCCAGCAGCAGCGACAGCCACTGGCGCGTGCTGATCGGCCGGCGGAACACCAGCGCGGTGGTCAGCAGCACGAACGACGGCGTCAGGAACAGGATCAGCCGCTCCAGCCCGGCGGTGATGTATTGCAGGCCGATGAAATCGAGGAAGCTCGACAGGTAGTAGCCGATAAAGCCCAGGAACACCACGCGGCCGCGGTCGGCCCACGACAGCGGCGCCAGCTTGCGCGACTGCCACCAGCCGATCGCCATGAACAGCGGCACCGCGAACAGCATGCGCAGCGTGAGCACCATTACCGCATCGACGTTATGGCGGTACATCAGCTTGGCGACGATCGCCTTGGCGGAGAACAGCACCGCGCCGACGGCGGCGATGGCGAGCCCCGAGCGCTGCGGCGATGGCAGCGCGGCAGGCACGGCGAGGGACTTCTGGGAGGCGGGCACTGAGAATACGGGGAAAGCCGTGAAGCAGGGGTAAGCGGACCGCCACGGCGGCCCCGCGAAACGACCGGACGATTGTATTCGAAAAGGCGCAAGCGCATCGGCGGCCACCTCGCGCCAGCCCGGCCCCGCCCGCATGCCTGCGATCCCATACAATGGCCGCGCGGCGGTTGCGTCACCGCCGGCGCCAGAACAACAGACCGAGAGGAGATCCCGCCACCATGCCGATTCGTCCCGCACACCCCGGCCGCCGTTCCTTGCTGCACGCCGCGATCGCCGGCGCCGTTGCCCTTGCCGGCAGCTTCCATGCCACGGCCGCTCCCGGCGACGCCTTCCCGTCCAGGCCGATCCGCTTTGTCGTCCCCTACGCCGCCGGCGGCACCACCGACCTGGTGGCGCGCACGGTCGGCCAGCGCGTGGGCGAGAAGCTGGGCCAGCCGGTGGTGATCGAGAACCGCCCCGGCGCCGGCGGCAACATCGGCATGGACGCCGTGGCCAAGGCCGCGCCCGACGGCTACACCATCGGCTTCGGCGCGATTTCCACCAATGCGCTGAATCCGCATATCTACAAGCAGGTGCCGTTCGACCCGCGCAAGGACTTCACCGCGATCAGCCTGCTCGGCACCTCGACCATCGTGCTGGAGGTGAGCCCGTCGCTGCCGGTGAAGAACGTGCAGGAGCTGGTGGCCTACGCCAAGGCGCATCCGGGCCTGACCTATGCGACGGCCGGCACCGGCACCTCGATGCACCTGGCCGGCGCGATGTTCGCGCAGATGACGCAGACCAGCCTGACCCACGCGCCGTACAAAGGCAGCAGTCCCGCCATCAACGACATGCTCGGCGGCCATATCACGGTGATGTTCGACAACCTGCCCGCGTCGCTGCCGCATATCCAGGCCGGCAAGCTGCGTGCGCTGGCGGTAGCGGGCAAGCAGCGCGCGCCGTCGCTGCCGGACGTGCCGACACTGGCCGAGGCTGGCCTGCAAGGCTATGCCGTCGAGCCGTGGTTCGGCGTGTATGGCCCGGCCAACCTGCCGGCGCCGGTGGTGCAGGCGCTCAACGCCGCCTTCGTCGAGGCCCTGGCTCGCCCCGACGTGCGCGAGAAGCTGGCGCAGGCGGGCTTCAATCCCAAGGGGTCCAGCGCGGCCGAATTGCAGTCGCTGACGCAGTCGGAATACGAGCGCTTCGGCAAGGTCGCGAAGACTGCCGGGATCACGGTCGAGTAATTCGTTTCGACACTCTCGCGGCTCTTCGGGATCGGTATACTCGTGGCACGCTCATCCACCGCAACACCATCGACGTGCCCAAGTCCTCCGACCCGTCCGACCAGATCGCCAACGCTTACGACTTCACCGAGCAGGTGGGCCACCTGCTGCGGCGCGCGTACCAGCGCCATGTGGCGATCTTCCAGCAGACCATCCCGGATTCGCAGCTGACTGCGGCGCAGTTTGTGGTGCTGTGTGCGGTGAGGGACCGGCAGCCGTGTTCGATGAATGAGGTGGTGCGGGCCACGGCGATCGACCAGGCGACGGTGCGGGGCATCATCGAGCGCTTGAAGACGCGCAAGCTGATCGCGGTGTCGCACGATCCGAATGACCGGCGCAAGGTAGTGGTGACGGTGACGGTTGCGGGCCTGGCATTGATCGATGAGACCGTGCCGTTTGCGAAACAGATTTCGGAGCAGACGTTCGGCAGCCTCAATCCGGCTGAGCGCGTGGCGGTGACTTACCTGCTGCGGAAGATGAGCGAGATTGACGAGGGCAGCGGGGGCGCCTGAGGGGGCGCCACCTTCAAAAAGCAGGCAGCTTCAGCGCGCCTGCAGCGCCGCCAGCACCGCCTCCGGCACGAACGGCGGCCGGGGCAGCCGCACTCCCATCGCATCAAACAGTGCATTGGCAATCGCCGGCGCACCCGGCAAGGACGCCGACTCCCCTGCCCCCATCGGGGGCTCTGACTGCCGCGGCATCAGCACCACCTCGATCGGCGGAATCTCCGGGAAGGTCAGCAGCGGATAACTGCCCCATTCACGGCTGGCAACGCCGTCCGCGTCGAAACGCACCTGCTCCTTCAGCACACGGCTCAGCGTCTGCACCACGTTGCCGTGGATCTGGTGGCGCACGCCGTCGGGGTTGACCATCATGCCGGTGTCTTGTCCCACCACAATCTTCCCGATCGCGATGCGGCCGGTAGCGGCATCCACTGCAAGATCCACCACCCACGCGGCCCATGCGGCGCCGAATCCGGGGAAACGGCTATGGATATAGCGGGCATAGGCCACGCCGCGACCGCGCAGCATGCCATCGGCATCCGGCGTTCCCCGCGAACCCCGTGCACCACGCTGCCAACCTGCAGCATCGGCCACCGCACGCAGCAGTTCCGCCGCACGCGTATCCGGCAAATGACGCAAGCGGAAATCCACCGGATCCACACCCGCCTCTGCAGCCAGTTCATCGATCATACATTCGTGTGCAAACGCGTTCGGCAACGCCGACACGCCGCGCAGCCACGATGCGCGTACGATCGCCGGCGTGTCATCGCAACCGATGCGCCGCGCGGCATACGCATACGGCGGCACGGCCGTGCGGTCGCCCATCTCCAGCATGCGCGGCGCATTGGGCACGGCACCGGTCAGCACCAGCGCCAGCGTGGGCGCATCGTTGGACGGATAGCGGCTGGTGAAATCGTAGCCGAGCAGCGCGCCGTCCTGCCCCAGCGTAGCGCTGACGTCCATCAGCTGCGCCGCACCCTTGGGCTCCCACAGGTGCTCCTGCTCGCGCGACAACTGCACGCGCACCGGGCGCCCGACTGCGCGCGACAGCAGCGCGGCATCGGCGCAGACATCGTCGGCGCAGTTGCGGCCATAGCAGCCGGCAGCTTCCATGCGCACGATCTCGATGCGGTCTTCGCCGAGCCCGCACAGCTTTGCCAGGTCGATGCGAAGCACATGGGGATTCTGCGTGCCGGACCACACCGTCAGGCCATCGTCGTGCCAGTCGGCCACCGCGCATGAGGGACCGATCGAACCGTGCATCTGGTAGGGCCAGACGTAGCGGCGCTGCACTTCCGTGCCGTTTGCCGGCATCTCGCCTTCGGACAGCAGTTCGCGCCGCGTGGCCGGATTGGCGCGCAGCGCAGGCTCCGGGTCATCCAGCGCCGGCAGCGGCGGTACCGGTTTCCAGCGCACGCGCAGCCGGCGCGCGGCCTGCACCGCGTGCTCCTCGCGCTCGGCGACCACGCCGACAAAGTCGCCCTGCACCACCACGTCGACCAGGCCCGGCACATCGCGCACCGAGTCGCGATCCACTTCCAGCAGGCTGTTGCCGACAAAGTCGCCGCTGTCGCGGCCCGCATACGGCGGCCGCACCACGCGGCCATGCAGCATGCCGGGCACGCGCACGTCGTGGACGAAGGTCAGCACGCCGCGCGCCTTGTCGGGGATATCGACGCGCCCGGCCGGGCGGCCGACGATACGGTAGGACTCGACTGGCTTGGTCGGCACGTCGTCGGCCAGCGGCAGTTCCACATGCTCGCCGGCCACCAGCGCGCCGTAGCCGATGCTGGTTTGCGTGCCGGGGAGGCTGAATACGCCATCCTCCGCCTTCAGCCTGCTGGCTTCAACGCCGAGCTGCTGCGCCGCACGCGCCAGCAGCCACGCGCGCGCCTGCGCCGCGGCGCGGCGCAGCGGCAATGCCGAGATCTGGATCGATGCGCTGGCGATGGTCGGGCCCTGGTTCGGCGTCGCCTCGGTATGGCCGAGCACCATGCGCACGCGTTCCAGCGGCACGTCAAGCTCTTCCGCCACGATCTGTGCCAGCGCCGTGCGGATGCCGGTGCCCAGGTCGACATGGCCGTTGAAGGCCAGTACCTCGCCGCTGTCGCGCACGGCGATAAAGAGATCCGGCAGCGCCGGCACATAGTCCGACGCCGCGCCCGGCTGGCCCGGCGCGGGACGCGCCGCCGCCTGCGGGGCGCGCGTCACCAGCAGCACGCCGGTGGCCTGCAGCAGCGCCAGCCGCAGCGCGCGCGGCGTGGCGGGATCGGCGTGTGCCGCGGGTTGCAGATTGGTTGCCGTCATCGTTCCACAAACTCCTTCACCGGCCGCGGTCCGAGGCGCCGTTATACTGCCAGCCAACAGGGACACAGCCGAACCATCCACCATGACGATCAAGACCGCGCCCAGACCTGCAACCAAGCGGGCCGCAGCCGGCACGCGCGCCAGGCAGGCACAGGACAGCCGCGACCGCATCCTGAAGGCTGCCATCAAGGTCTTCGCCCAGCGCGGCTACGACGGCGGACGCATCGAACGCATCTCGTCGCTGGCCAAGACCTACGACCGGATGATCTATTACTACTTCGGCAGCAAGGAAAAGCTGTTCGTCGAAGTACTCGAGACCATCTACCTGCAGCTCAACGAAGCCGAGCAGAAGCTGGAACACGAACTCGACGCCGCCGACCCGGTGCGCGCGCTGTCGCAACTGATCGACTTTATCTGGCAGTACTACCTCGATCACCCGGAATTCGTCGCGATCCTGACCAGCGAGAACATGAGCCAGGGCAAGCATGCGAAGAAGTCCGTGCGCCTGAGGGAGATCTCCAGCTACGCGCTGTCGGTGCTCGACGGCATCCTCGCGCGCGGCAAGGCTGCAGGGCTGTTCCGGCCGGACGTGGGGGCGCGCGACGTCTATATGGTGATCGCTTCGCTCGGCTACTTCTACAATTCCAACCATCATACGCTCAGCGCTTTTTTGGGCGAACCCATGATGAGCCCGCCTGCATTGGCGCACTGGCGCGATGTGATCCAGCAGACGGTGCTGCGCACGGTGGCCGTGCCCGGCGCCGTGCCCGACGCGGTGCAGGCGCCCGCCGCGGCACCGCGCAAGGCGGCGCGCGCCAGGCGTACGGCGGCTGGCTGACAACGCCACGCCTCAGGCCGCCGCCCTGGCGCCCGCGCCGGCGGTCTGCGCCAGCGCGTCATCGCGCGTGAGCACGGTGGCGTACTTCTGCGCCATGTCGAACAGGTTGGCGTCATGCGGTCCCAGCGCGCGGTCGCCCACGCAGTCGGACACCACCAGCGGGCGGAAGCCCAGCGACATCGCATCGACCACGCTGGCGCGCACGCAGCCGCTGGTGACGCAGCCTGCCACCAGCAGCGTCTGCACGCCGCGCTGCGTCAGCCACGCCGCCAGCGAAGTGCCAAAGAACGCTGACGGCACGGTCTTGCGCACCACCAACTCGCCTGGCGCGGGCGCCAGTTCCGGCACGATCGCGCTGTTGTGGCTTTGCTCCTTCAGCGTCAGCATGCCCGGCACCTTCAGCGTGAAGATATTGTGGTCGCTGTCGTCGTCGGCAAACACGATGCGGCTGTGCGCCACCGGCCAGCCCTGCTCGCGCGCGGCGCGCAACAGCGGTTGCGTATTGCGTATCGCTGCCGGGATATTGCCGCCGCCGAACACCGCCGGATCGGCAAAGCCGTTGACGAAGTCGATGATCAGCAGGCCGTACGGCGCGCGGAGTTCCATCGACGCGCCGAAGCCCTGGCGCTGGTAAGTCTGCACGGCGTCATCCATGGCGCATTTCCTTGTAGAGCGTAGCGGCAGGTGCGTGGTGGCCGTCCATCACCTTGCCGCGCACCACCACCGGCTCGCCGTCGAGGCTGACCGTGCAGTGGCGCACGGGGATATCGATATGGCAGGCGGTGGTTCGGCTGCCGCCCGCCTCGTTGTTGGGGCCGAACGAGCACAGGAAGTTGCCCTCGTACGCGCGCGCGTCCATGCCGATGGTGGCCTCGCGGTCGTACATCGCCAGCGCAGACCAGCTTGCGCGCGGCTGCAACCCCCAGCCGATATGCGACATCGCATACGCTTCGGGGTCGTTGAACGAGGCCATGTAGTCGGCCAGCAGTTCGGCATCGAGCCCGCCTTCGATTCGGCGCACATAACCGGCCTCGACCGTGATGCGGATCGGGTCCTGGATATAGGACTTCATCGGCAGCAGGATGTCGCCGCGGTCCAGCACGATGGTGCCGTTGGTGCCGCCCTCGTCCGGCCAGGTCAGCACGAAGCCGCTCGGCCAGTGGTCCCAGCGGCCGGGTTCGTCGACAAAGCCGTACTCGCTGATCGCGGGGAATTCGCCGAGGCGGCAGCGCAGGTCCATGCCGGCCGCGGACACGATATGCATCTCGCGCGCCTTGCTGAGCCGTTCGGTGGCGGCTTTCACACGCGTGCGGTCGGCCTCGGTCGGCACCAGCCGCGCCAGCACTTCGGGCGGCTCGACCGCCAGCAGGATCTTGGTTCCTTGCGACAGGATCTCGTGCTGCTCGGGCGAGAACAGCAGCGTCATCAGGTCCAGCACCAGGTCGCTTGCCTTCAGCGCGGCGATGGCGGCCGGGTTGCCGGTCAGCGGCGTGGTGCCGAGATAGGCCAGCGCGTCGCGGCTGAGCGCCTTCTCGCCGTTGACCGGCGGCAGGTCGAGCCGGTTGACGATGGCGCCCATCGACGCCGCCGCCACCATGGCGGTGCGCAGCGTCTGCGGATGCGTGGCGGCGCCGGTCAGCACGGTGACGGTCTGCCCCGGCTCAAGCTTCGACAGCGTCAACACCTGCTTCCACGCCGCGGTCAGGTCATAATCGCTTACGGGCATGTTCGCTCCTTGTTCAGTTCAGCGCCGCGCCGAGGAAGTCGCCGAAGGCGCGGTAGAAGCCGGCCTCGTCGTCCCACGGAATCATGTGGCCCGCGTCGGCGACATGCGCGACCAGCAATGCGGGCAGCAGCTTGCGCATCTCCTGCACGTCCTCCTCCCGGATCACGTCGGCCCGGCCCGCGGTCATCAGCAGGGCCGGCACCGACACTTGCGGCAGGTCGGCGTGGATATCGTCCTCATGGAAGCCGTTGAAGCTGGCCAGGATCGCGCGCTCGTCGCAGGTATGCAGCCACTGCGCGCGCAGGCGAAGCTGACCCTCGGTCCAGGTCGGGCAGAAGCGCCGCATGCCTTCCACGTCGATGCCCTGCTGCGCCAGCCGGATCGAATCGATGTACCACGGCAGTTGCGACGGATACGGGCGGCGGCCCGGCCCCGACACTGGCGGATCGAGCAGCACCAGCCTCGTCAGGCCGGCCGGCTTGATGCGCGCGGCGCGAATGCCGATGCGTGCGCCCATCGAATGGCCGACGATGGCATAGCGTTGCAGACCAAGGGCTTCAGCCAGCGCGATCACATCCGCCGCCTGCGCATCGAGGCTGTAGTCCAGTTCCGGCCCGGCCTGCGACAGGCCGCGGCCGCGCACGTCGAGCACATAGGTATCGAACTGCTGCCCGAACTGCTCGCCGACAAAGCCCCACGTGACGGCCGGGCTGGTGATGCCCGGCACGATCACGATGGCATCGCGCTGCGCACGCGCACCGCCCTGCCCGCCGTAGCGCAGGTAGTGCTGGCGGATGCCATTGGCGTGGACGTTGGCGCCGTAGAGGAAGGTGCTGGTCGTCATCGTCGGCTCCTTCAGTAGGCGCCCGACAGCAGCGCGCCCGCGCCCGGCACCACCGGCTCCAGGCCCAGGCGCTTCAGCAGCGCGTAGGTGGTGGCGATGGCGGCGGTGACGACCGGCTTGCCGGTCATCGCCTCAACCTTGGCCACCGCCGGCAGCGAAGGCATCTGCACGCACGCCGACAGCACGATCACATCGGCGTCGGCCGTATTCATCTGTGCGACGATCTCCGGCAGACGGGCCGGATCGTGGCGACCCACTTCGAGGTTGTCGGGGATCTCCAGCGCGCGGTAGTCGACCACCTCGTAGCCTTCATTGCGGATGTAGTCGACCACCAGCTCGGTCAGCGGCTTCATATAGGGCGCCACCACCGCGATGCGCTTCGCGCCCATCACCTTGAGCGCATCCACCAGCGCGCCGGCGCTGGTGATCACCGGCGCGTCGCCGCCGTTCTCGGCGGTATGTGCCTGCAGGCGCTGCTCGGACACGCGGTGGTAGCCGTGGCCCATCGCCATGATCGCCACCAGGCAGGCGTAGCCGAGCACGTCGACGCGGGCGTCGCTCAGTTCCACCGCGCAGCGGTCGGATTCGGCGTCCATGGCCGCCAGCTCCTCCTTGACCACCTTTTTCATCCGCATCCGGCTTGAGTGGAAGGTGAAGCGCTCCGGACGCACCAGCTGGCGCGCGGCCAGCATCGCCGGGATCTCGGTTTCCATGGTGGTGTTGGAGCTCGGCACGATCTGGCCGATTCGGAAAACTTTCTGCACTGTCGACTCCGTATCTGTTTGTCTGTCTACCCCGCCTGCTTTGACCTGGCGGCCTGCATGCTGCGATTGATTGTAGTGTACACACTCTATATAGGCAAACAGAATCTGCACCCGCGAAAATTCACTCATTCAGTGCATGCTTAATTAATCAATCCCTGTTTTTTCGCATATTTTCACCGTTATAGCGCGATGTGCATGCGCGATCATGTTTGCATCAGGGTTTTCCATAGGTTCAATATTTTCTTCCTTTACTCCGATATTTTGAGTGTGTACACTCGTTTTCAACGGTCGGCCAGATGGCCGCCCCCGCCCCCATCGACCTATGTGTCATTGCCAGGAGAATGAACGTGCAAGGCAAACCGCGAATCGCAGTTGTCGGCGCCGGACTCGGAGGGACGGCTGCTGCCGCCCTGCTGCAGCGTGCCGGCTTCCAAGTCAGGCTGTATGAACAGGCACCGGCGTTCTCGCGCCTGGGCGCGGGCATCCACGTCGGGCCCAACGTGATGAAGATCATGCGGCGCATCGGCATCGAGGACGCGCTCAACGACATGGGCTGCCATCCCGACTACTGGTACAGCCGCGACGGCCTGACCGGCGAGGTGATCGCGCAGATCCCGCTGGGCGATTACGCGGTGCAACATTACGGCGCCAGCTACCTGACCGTGCACCGCGGCGACTTTCACAAGCTGCTGACCGATGCCGTCGCGCCCGGCACGCTGTTCTTCAACAAGAAGCTGGAAAGCGTCACCGACCAGGGCGACGTGGTGCAGCTGCGATTCACCGACGGCACGGTGGACGAGGCCGACATCGTGATCGGCGCGGACGGCGTCAACTCGCGCATCCGCGAAACCCTGCTGGGTGCCGAGCCGCCCAAGTACACCGGCTACGTGGCGCACCGCGCGGTGTTCCCGATCGCGCGCGTCAAGGGCTTCATGCACGAACGCTGCACCAAGTGGTGGACGGATGACCGCCACATGATGGTCTACTTCGACACCAGCAAGCTCGACGAGATCTACTACGTCACCGGCGTGCCCGAGCCCGAGTGGGACATGAGCAAGAGCTGGGTGCCGAGCAGCATCGAGGAAATGCGCGCCGCGTTCGACGGCTGGCACCAGGGCGTGCAGTCGCTGATCGAAGGCACCGTGGAAGTGACCAAGTGGCCGCTGCTGGAGCGCGACCCGCTGCCGCTGTGGAGCCGCGGCCGCCTGGTGCTGCTGGGCGACGCCTGCCACCCGATGAAGCCGCATATGGCGCAAGGCGCCGCGATGGCGATCGAGGATGCCGCCATGCTGACGCGCTGCTTCACCGAGACCGGCGTGGACGACTATGCCTCGGCCTTCGCGCTGTATGAAGCGAACCGCGCCGAGCGCGCGAGCAAGGTCCAGCTGGTCTCGCACAACAACACCTGGCTGCGCAGCAACGAGAACCCCGACTGGTGTTTCGGCTACGATGTGTTCAATGTGCCGCTGGTCTCGGCCGCGCGCACGCCGCTGTCCGCGGCGGCCTGATGCCTGCCTGACCCTGGCCTGCCGGCGCTGCATGCCGGCAGCCAACATACCGCCGCAGCCCCTCGCCGACGAAGGGGCGCGGCGCCGCGATGCGTGATGTGCAAACCGCCCCCTGCCCACGATGAATGCGCCCCGCCCCCCTCTCCGCATGGTGCTGCAGGTCAACCACGCCGAGCACTCGCTCAGCGTGGCGCCTGACACGCCGCTGCTCTACATCCTGCGCAACGACCTGGCCTGCAATGGCCCCAAGTACGGCTGCGGGCTGGGGCAATGCGGCGCCTGCACGGTGCTGGTGGACGGCATGGCCGCACGCTCGTGCGTGCTGCCGGTAAGAGCCGTCGTGGGCCATGAGGTCACCACGCTGGAAGGACTGGGCACGCCGACGCAGCCCGACCCGGTCCAGCAAGCCTTTATCGACGAGCAGGCCGCGCAATGCGGCTATTGCCTGAACGGCATGATCATGACCGCCAAGGCACTGCTCGCACAAAACCCTGATCCCGACGAAGCGCAGATCCGCGAGGCGCTGCGCTTCAACCTGTGCCGTTGCGGCACGCATGTGGAAATCGTGCGCGCGGTGCAGCGTGCCGCGGTGCTGCAGCGGCAGGCCGCCGAGGGAGCGGCATCGTGAAGCAAGGACTCGTATCCCAGGCCGGGCACGCCGCTGTCGTGGCGGATACCGCCCCGCCGCCCGCAACGACGTGCCTGGTGGCACATGTGCTGACGCCGCCGGGCCTGCGCTGGATCGACGGCAAGCCGCTGGCGCCGCGCCTGCTCGGCGCCGACCGCGATGCCGCGCTGGCATTGCCGGGCGTGCGCGCGGTCGTTATCCGCGACAACTTTGCCGGCGTCGTCGCCGAGACCGGCGCGATGGCGGCCAACGCCGCGCGCGCGCTGCAGGCGCGCTGGTCCGCTCCGCCCCGCGCGGACGACGCGCCGGTTTCGCGCCAAGCCGTTGTGCAACGCGGCAATGCCACGGAGGTACTGGCCAGCGCCGAGGCGCGCCACGCGCAGCACTACCGGTGGCCGCTGGCAGGCACTCGCGCCGACGCATGCTGCACCGCCATCGCGGACTGGCGCGACGGCATGGTGTTCGTATGGCTACCGAGCACGCGCCCTGCCGCGCTGCGCGAGGAACTGGCCGCACTGCTGGGCATCGCACCGCAACAGGTCGCGCTGGCCTGCTGGCAATCGCCGGACGACACCGCCGACCCCACGCTGCTCGCGCATCATGCCGCCGCCGACGCGGCGCTGCTCGCCAATGCGGCCGGGAAACCGGTAATGCGCAGGCTGCGTGCTGCCGACCTTGGCCTGGCCGATGCCGCACTCGATGTGCGCGTCGATACCGCGCGCGCTGGCGAGGCAATCAAAGCCTACGCCGCGACGCTCGCCGGCACCGCCGCCCCGACGGTGCCGCTGGCGCTGTGGCTGACGCATACGCCGTCGCCGGTGACGGACACCTGCTGCGCAGGCAATGCAGCCATGCCGCCCTACCGCATCCCGCATGTCGATGTTGGCGCCGTCGGCGACATCGCTGCCTTCGATGCCGCACCGCTTGCGGCAGCCCGTGCACAGGTGTTCGCGCGCGAATCCCATCTCGACGAAATCGCCACCGTGTCGGGCACCGATCCGGTCGCGCTGCGGCTCGCGCATCTGGACGATGCGCGCGGCGTGGCGCTGGTAAGACAGGTGACCGAGCGCGCCGGATGGATACCGGCAGCACCACGTGCCGCCGCATCGGCCAGCAACGTGCAGCGCGGCCGTGGCTTTGCCTATGCGCATACGATCGACCACGATGCCGGCCAGAGCTGGTCGGCGTGGGTGGCGGAAGTGGAAGTCGACGGTACCACCGGCGAGCTCGCAGTCACGCGCGTGACCGTGGGCCATGACAGCGAATCGCTGGCGCCTGAGCAAGGCGCACCGGCGACGCGCTCGCTCGAGCAGGCAGTGGCCGACACCGCCCTGCAACTGACCTCGGCCACGCCCGGCTTTGACACGTGGCAACCATCCGATGCGCCCCCCAGCCAGACTCTGCCAGCCATGCCTGGCAGCGCGCTGCCCGAAGTGCGCCTGGCCGGCACGCTCACCGGGCACGACACGCTTGCCGCGGGACCGGCCGATACGCTGCCCGCCGCTGCAGCAGTGGCCAACGCGATCTTCGACGCGACCGGCGTGCGCCTGCGCACTCCGCCCTTCAGCGCCGAACGCATTCGCCTGGCACTGGCGGAAGCTGGGGACAAGCGCGGCAACAAGCGCAAGAAGCGTGGCTGGATCGCCGCCGCTGCCGCCACCGCGGCCGGGCTGTGCGCGACGCTGTTGCCCTGGCGCGCGCCGATCGCGCCGGTGGCACCGCCCGAACCCGGCTTCTATTCCGCCGCCACGCTGGAACGCGGCCGACTGGTGGCGGCCGCGGGCGATTGCGCCGTGTGCCACACCGCGCCCGGCGGCGTGAAGAACGCCGGCGGCCTGCCGCTGGAAACACCGTTCGGCACGGTCTACAGCACCAACATCACGCCCGACGTGCAGACCGGCATCGGCAACTGGTCATTCGCCGCGTTCGAGCGCGCGATGCGCGAAGGCATCCACCGCGACGGGCGACGCCTGTATCCGGCCTTCCCCTATACCGCGTTCGCCAAGGTCAGCGATGCCGACATGCAGGCGCTGTATGCCTACCTGATGTCCGCCGAGCCGGTGAAGTCAGAGGTGCCGCAAACCCAGCTGGCATTCCCGTTCAACATGCGTCCGCTGCTGGCGGGCTGGAACCTGCTGTTCCATCGCAACGAACCGTTCAAGCCCGACCCGTCGCGCTCCGCGCAATGGAACCGCGGCGCCTATCTCGCCGAAGGGCTGGGCCACTGCAGCGCGTGCCATTCGCCGCGCAACGCGCTCGGCGCCGAACAAGGCGGGCGCAAGTACCTGACCGGCGGCAGCGCCGAAGGCTGGGAGGCACCGCCGCTGACCTCGCTCTCGCACGCGCCGGTGCCATGGACCGAAGGCGCGCTGTTCACCTACCTGCGCGGCGGCTATGCGCCGAATCACGGCGCTGCTGCGGGACCGATGGCGCCGGTCGTGGAAGAGCTTGCGCAACTGCCGGAAGCTGATGTGCGCGCAATCGCGCACTACGTGGCCTCGTTCGGCACGCCGCCGCTTGCGCCATCGGTGCTGGCCGCGCAGGCAGCGCAAATCGAGCAGCGCAGTGCGCAGGCCGCGCTCACCCTGAACGGTCCCGGCGAACGCCTGTACCAGAGCGCATGCGCGGTATGCCACCAGTCGGACCAGGGCATCGCGCAGTTCGGCGTCAAGCCCTCGCTCGCACTGAACACCAACCTGCACAGCAAGCTGCCCGACAACGTGATCCAGGTGCTGCTGCAAGGCATGCCCGCACCGCCCAACAGCGAACTGGGCGCGATGCCGGCCTATGCCGACACGCTCGACAACCGGCAGATCGCGCAACTGGCGCAGTACCTGCGCGCGCGCTTTGCCCCGGACCAACCCGCCTGGCAGGAGCTGGAGAACACCGTCGCGCGCCTGCGCGCGGCGCCTGCCCACTGAGACCAACGGAGATCCGCGCGGCCGGCTCGCCGCGCCTTCCGCATCCACGCTGACCGCACATATGCCGTGCCTGGCAAGGCGCTTCGCCACCGGGCAGGGAGACGTGCGCCCCCCACGTTGGCGCCATGCGCGCCACGCGCGGGAAAACCCCAAGGAGGGAAATCGCAATTCGGCCTTGCCCGCCAGTTTCATGTAGCTTACGCTGAACGATCATGTAGTGCGCACTACATGAGTGCCGCATGGCGCGCAGCGGTGCCTCCGCGCACAAGGACGGCGCGCCGCAAGCGGCAGACGAGACAACAAAACCACAAGATTGGCCCTTTACATCACCGGAAGCGCTGGCCCGGGGCTTGCATAGTCCACCGCCATGCCAACCGTGAGGCCGGGCCTGGACCCACCAAGGGTAGACAACAAGGAGTGACTATGTCGTATCAGAACCAGGAAAGTGTTGCGAGAGTACTACCGGGTTAGTTCTGCCCTCGCCAGATTGGAGGAGTCACCACGTTTCATCGCAACCCGGTGCAAAGGCATCCCGCGCTTCGATAAACGTGTGCTTCCGAGTTCAAGAACCAGCCTATAAAGACAGGTAGACAAACATGTCGTCATCAATTTCATCAATGGCAACAACGACAATCCCAGAAGCAACGATAAGCTCGGCCCCACAGCCAA
This sequence comes from Ralstonia pickettii, assembly GCA_050987995.1. Lineage (GTDB taxonomy): Bacteria > Pseudomonadota > Gammaproteobacteria > Burkholderiales > Burkholderiaceae > Cupriavidus > Cupriavidus pickettii_B. The sequence continues at coordinate 901,320 of CP158803.1, read as the reverse complement.
GCGCGAGGGCAGCGTCGTCTCAAACCATCACGATTGAGCAAGGCATCCGCACGGCCGGAGTCGGTCGATTCCAGTATCGGCTGTTTGCCATATTCGGCCTGGTCTGGCTCGCTGACGCGATGCAGGTGCTCTCGATCGGATTCACCGCGCCGTCCATTGCGGCGACATTTGGCATTCCCGTACCGACGGCTTTGCAGACCGGGACGATGTTCTTTGTCGGCATGCTGATTGGCGCTTTCGTGTTCGGCCGGCTTGCGGACAGGATCGGCCGCCGGCCCGTGCTGATGATGGCGGTGGTCATTGACGCTGTCTGTGGAGTCGCATCCGCCTTCGCACCGGATTTCCAGTGGCTTCTGCTGCTGCGCTTTCTGACAGGTATCGGCGTCGGCGGCACTTTGCCCGTCGACTACACCATGATGGCAGAGTTTCTCCCCTCCGACCGGCGCGGCCGCTGGCTGGTTCTGCTGGAGTCATTCTGGGCCGTCGGTACGATCTTGCTCGCCATTCTTGCCCTGGCCGCCGTTGCGCGAGGCGATGATGCCTGGCGGCTGATCTTCTTCGTCACTGGCATCCCCGCCCTGGTCGGCGTGGTCTTCCGGTTCTTTGTTCCCGAATCTCCGCTCTATCTGAATAAATCGGGGCGCTCGGCAGAGGCACGCGCGGTGCTCCAGCGTGTCGCCACCGCCAATCGCGTATCCGTGGAAATTGGCGCGTTGGAGCCGCAGCAGATGGAGCGCAAATCGGTTTTCGCGCTTTTTGCGGCCGGATGCCGGCGCCGCAGCATCTGCCTGCTTGCCGCCTGGATGCTGATCTCGATCGCCTATTACGGCGTCTTCGTCTATCTGCCGGTTAAGCTGGCTGGGCAGGGCTTTGGCTTCATGCGTGGCCAGGTCTTCCTGATCGTGCTCGCGCTGGTACAGCTTCCCGGGTTCGCGCTCGCCGCGCACGGCGTCGAGCGTTGGGGGCGGAAACCGACCCTGATCGGCTTCCTGCTGCTTAGCGCGGCAGGTTGCATGCTCTATAGCCTGGGCCAGTCCCCCGCGCTTGTCATCGGCTCCACCTTGCTGATGAGCTTCGCGCTCCTGGGTACCTGGGGAGCACTCTACGCCTTCACGCCTGAAGTGTATCCGACGGATCTGAGGGCCAGCGGAATGGGCACTGCGGGTGCGATGGCGCGCTTCGGTGGCCTCTTCGCACCTTCGATCATTGCTCCGATCATGGCCAGCCAGTTCACACTTGCCCTTGCGCTCCTTTCGTCATTTCTTGCCTTGGCGGCGCTCGCCATTTTCATGGTGGATATCGAGTCGAAAAACCGCGCGCTGGATTAGAGCAAGGCACCGTCGAGCCCGTCGGCGGTCCCAGCGGTAGTGGGAGCCCGCCGACGGCGCTGGCTGGGGCGGGTCTCGAAACGAAGCCACAGGCAGGGCGGCCTGCTTCCATTACAATCCGGCTGCAACGGCGTGGCGGCCGGGTCCACCGGACCGGGCCGCCCGCTTCACCCTCTTCCGCCGAGCCCTCGCCGCCAGCCATGAAACAAGATCCGCGCTTTCCCAACCTGTTTATCCTCGACCACCCGCTGATCCAGCACAAGCTCTCGCACATGCGCGACAAGGAAACGTCCACGCGCACCTTCCGCGAATTGCTGCGCGAGATCACGCTGCTGATGGGCTACGAGATCACGCGCAACCTGCCGCTGACCACGCGCCGCATCGAGACGCCGCTGGTCGAGCTGGATGCGCCGGTGATCGCCGGCAAGAAGCTGACCATCGTGCCGGTGCTGCGCGCGGGCGTGGGCATGAGCGACGGGCTGGTGGAACTGATCCCGTCGGCGCGCATCGGCCATATCGGCGTGTACCGTGACGAGCAGCATCGCCCGGTGGAATACCTGGTGCGCCTGCCGGACCTGGAAGACCGCAGCTTTATCCTGTGCGACCCGATGGTGGCGACCGGCTATTCCGCCGTGCACGCGGTGGAAGTGCTCAAGCGCCGCGGCGTCAAGGACGAGGCGATTACCTTCGTCGCGCTGGTGGCGGCGCCCGAGGGCGTGGAGGTGTTCCAGAAGGCGCATCCGGGCGTGAAGCTGTTCGTGGCTTCGCTCGACAGCCACCTGGACAGCGATGCGTATATCGTGCCGGGCCTGGGCGATGCGGGCGACCGGTTGTTCGGCACCAAGAACTGACTGCCGACCCTTGCGCGGGCTTGACCGGCCTCAATAGTCCGCGCGGCATGGCTCCCTACACTGGCGGCACGCGCTGGCGGCAATCGGCCGGCGCGCACCGCCAATCCACAGGGAGCCAAGCATGGAAGCCTTCAAGATCCTCTTCAGCACCAGCACCGGCCTGATGAGCCTGGGCGTGATCGTCTTCATCATCGGCATGGGCTGGTTCTTTGCGCGGATGTTCGCGCGCAAGATGCGCGAGGACGCGGAAGCCGCGAAGGCCCAGCAGACGGCGCAACGCCGCTGACCGTAACGGGCCGCCAGCGCGGCCCGCCCTGTTTTTTTCCCCGACGCTTACTTCTTCTTGCCGAGCAGGCTGCCGAGCACGCCGCGGATCAACTCACGCCCCACCTGCGAGCCCACCGTGCGCGCGGCCGACTTGGCCATCGATTCCAGGATCGAATCGCCGCGACCGCTCTTGCCGGTGCCCTTGGTCAGCGTGCCGAAGATATCGCCCGCGGTGCCCAGCCAGCCGCTATCCTGTTCGCCGGCTGGCTGTCCGGCGGGCTTTCCGGCCGGCGCCTTGGCGGTGCCGCCGTTGCCATTGCCGACCGTCGCCACGCTGCCGCGCAGCTTTTCATAGGCCGACTCGCGGTCCACGGTCTTTTCGTAAGTCCCCGCCACCAGCGAGCTGGCGATCAGCTGCTTGCGCTCCTCTTCCGTCGCCGGCCCGATGCGGCTGCCCGGCGGCAGCACCCAGGCACGCTCGGTCACGCACGGCGTGCCCTTGGCATCGAGGCACGACACCAGCGCCTCGCCCACCCCCAGCTCGCCGATCGCGGTCTCCACGTCCAGCTTCGGATTGGCCCGCATGGTGGTCGCCGCCACCTTGACCGCCTTCTGGTCGCGCGGCGTGAAGGCGCGCAGCGCGTGCTGCACGCGGTTGCCCAACTGCCCCAGCACGGTATCCGGGATATCGATCGGGTTCTGCGTGACGAAGTACACGCCCACGCCCTTGGAACGGATCAGCCGCACCACCTGCTCGATCTTGTCGAGCAGTGCCTTGGGGGCGTCGTTGAACAGCAGGTGCGCCTCGTCGAAGAAGAACACCAGCTTGGGCTTGTCCAGGTCCCCGGCCTCGGGCAGCTTCTCGAACAGTTCCGACAGCATCCACAGCAGAAAGGTGGCGTACATCCGCGGCGAATTCATCAGCTTGTCCGCCGCCAGAATATTGACCACGCCCTGGCCCTTCTCGGTCTGGATAAAGTCTTCGAGGTTGAGCATCGGCTCGCCGAAGAACACATCGCCACCCTGCGACTCCAGCGCAATCAGCCCGCGCTGGATCGCGCCGATCGAAGCGGCCGAGATATTGCCGTACTCGGTGGTGAACTGCGAGGCGTTGTCGCCGACGTGCTGCAGCATCGCGCGCAGGTCCTTGGCGTCGAGCAGCAGCAGGCCGTTGGCATCGGCGATGCGGAATACCAGGTTGAGCACGCCCTGCTGGGTGTCGTTCAGCTCCAGCATGCGCGACAGCAGCAGCGGCCCCATGTGCGAAACCGTGGCGCGCACTGGGTGGCCCTTCTGGCCGAACACGTCCCACAGCGTGGTCGGGCATGCGCCCCACGCCGGCTCCGGCAGGTTCAGGTCGGCCAGGCGCTGCTTGAGCTTATCCGAGAGCTGGCCGGCCTGCGAAATGCCGGTCAGGTCACCTTTGACGTCCGCCATGAAGACCGGCACGCCCAGGCGCGAAAATCCCTGCGCCAGCGTCTGCAGCGTGACGGTCTTGCCCGTTCCGGTGGCGCCGGTGATCAGCCCGTGCCGGTTGCCCATCTGCGGCAGCAGCACCAGTTCGTGTTCGGCGTTCTTGGCGATAAGGATGGGGTCGGCCATGATGTTCCTGGTTACAAGTGCCGCGGGACTCGCCACGGCAGCGGCGCGGGCAGGCCCGCGTGATAAAATCCTGGGCTGATTATAGCCAGCCGCCAGGCATATCCGTCACCTGGCGCGCGCCCGTCCCGAGGCCTTGCGCCCGGGCCCCGGCAAGCATGGCAACCCCGCATTCCATCACCGCACAACAGCGTTTTCCGTCTCGGAGAGAATCATGGCCGGTCACTCGAAATGGGCCAATATCAAACACAAGAAAGCTGCCGCTGACGCCAAGCGCGGCAAGATCTGGACCCGCCTGATCAAGGAAATCACCGTGGCCGCCAAGCTCGGCGGCGGCGATGTCGACTCCAACCCGCGCCTGCGCCTGTCGATCGACAAGGCCATGGACGCGAACATGCCCAAGGACAACATCCAGCGCGCGATCCAGCGCGGCGTGGGCGGCCTGGAAGGCGCCAACTACGAAGAGATCCGCTACGAAGGCTACGGCCTGGCCGGCGCGGCCATCATCGTCGACTGCCTGACCGACAACCGCACCCGTACCGTCGCAGAAGTGCGCCATGCCTTCTCCAAGCACGGCGGCAATATGGGCACCGAAGGTTCGGTGGCGTTCATGTTCACGCATTGCGGCCAGTTCCTGTTCGCGCCCGGCACGCCGGAAGACAAGCTGATGGAAGCGGCGCTGGAAGCCGGCGCCGACGACGTCGTCACCAACGACGACGGCTCGATCGAAGTGACCTGCCCGCCCAACGATTTTTCGGCGGTCAAGGCCGCGCTGGAAGCCGCCGGCTTCAAGGCGGAAGTGGCCGACGTGGTGATGAAGCCGCAGAACGAAGTCAGCTTCACCGGCGACGACGCGGCCAAGATGCAGAAGCTGCTCGACGCCCTGGAAAACCTGGACGACGTGCAGGAAGTCTTCACCAACGCGGTGATCGAAGACTAAGTAATATCTAGCCCCCATCGGCGGCAGCCCGGCTCCAAGGACCCAAGCTGCCGCCTTTTTGCATGCGTTTCTTTTCTGGCAGTGGATCATGAAAGTATTGGTTGTCGGCTCGGGTGGACGTGAACACGCGCTTGCCTGGAAATTGGCCCAGTCCCCCAAGGTACAGGTGGTGTACGTCGCCCCGGGCAACGGCGGGACCGCGCTCGACAAGCGCCTGCAGAATGTTCCGCTGACCGATCCCGAGGTCATTGCCGCCTTTGCCGAGCGCGAAGGCGTGGCCTTCACCGTGGTCGGCCCCGAGGCGCCGCTGGCGGCCGGTATCGTCGATATCTTCCGCGCCAAGGGCCTGCGCATCTTCGGGCCGACCCAGGCCGCCGCGCAGCTGGAATCGTCCAAGGACTTCGCCAAGGCGTTCATGCAGCGCCACGGCATCCCGACCGCCGCGTACCAGACTTTCTCCGACGCTACCCAGGCGCACGCCTATATCGACGCACAAGGCGCGCCGATCGTGATCAAGGCCGACGGCCTGGCTGCGGGCAAGGGCGTGGTGGTGGCGATGACGCTGGACGAAGCGCATCAGGCGGTCGACATGATGCTGGCCGACAACAAGCTGGGCGACGCCGGCGCGCGCGTGGTGATCGAAGAGTTCCTCGAGGGCGAGGAAGCCAGCTTTATTGTGCTGGTCGACGGCAAGAACGTGCTGGCACTGGCCACCAGCCAGGACCACAAGCGCCTGCTGGATGGCGACGCCGGCCCCAACACCGGCGGCATGGGCGCCTACTCGCCCGCGCCGGTGGTCACGCCCGCGCTGCATGCGCGCGCGCTGCGCGAGATCATCCTGCCGACGGTGCGCGGCATGGAGAAGGACGGCATCCCGTACACGGGCTTCCTGTACGCGGGCCTGATGATCGACAAGGACGGCAACCTGAAGACGCTGGAATTCAACTGCCGCATGGGCGACCCGGAAACGCAGCCGATCCTGGCGCGCCTGAAGACCGACCTGGTCGACGTGATGGAGCACGCCGTCAACGGCAAGCTCGACGCCGTCGAACTGGACTGGGACCGCCGCACCGCGCTGGGCGTGGTGATGGCCGCCTACGGCTACCCGGAGAGCCCGCGCAAGGGCGATGCCATCACCGGCATCCCGGCCGAGACCGACGACAGCGTGACCTTCCACGCCGGCACCACGCTCAAGGACGGCACGCTTCTGACCACGGGCGGGCGCGTGCTGTGCGTGGTCGGGCTGGCCGACACGGTCAAGGCCGCGCAGCGCGCCGCCTATGCCGCGGTCGAGCAGATCCAGTTCGATGGCATGCAGTACCGGACCGACATCGGATACCGGGCCATCAAGCGCTGATCCTGCACCGGCAGCGTTCCAAGGGCCGGCACACAAGCCGGGCAGCTTTTGGGCCCATGCGACCGCCCGGCCGCCCCAGCCGGTACAATCGTGACAACGCTGTGACGCACCCGGCAGCCGCGAGGCTGCCGGAATGCCATCCGCCGGGCCCATCCGCCGGTTTTATCCGCCTTCGCCAACCATGATCGATTCCCAGGCAGTCCGTGCCTATCTGCTCGGCCTGCAAGACCGCATCACCGATGCCATCAGCGCTATCGACGGCCAGCCGTTCCTGACCGACGCCTGGGAGAAACCGCCCACCGATCGCCTGCGCGGCAGCGGCCGCACCCGCATCCTGGAAGGCGGCACGGTAATGGAGCGTGCCGGCGTGGGCTTCTCGCACGTCAGCGGCGATACCCTGCCGCCTTCGGCCAGCGCCAACCGGCCCGAACTGGCCGGCCGCAGCTTCGAGGCGATGGGCGTGTCGCTGGTGTTCCATCCGCGCAACCCGTACTTGCCCACGGTCCATATGAACGTGCGCTGCTTCCTGGCGCTCAAGCCAGGGGCCGAGCCGGTATGGTGGTTCGGCGGCGGCATGGACCTGACGCCGTACTACGGCAACGCCGACGACTGCACCCATTTCCACCGCACCTGCAAGCAGGCGCTGGCGCCCTACGGCGACGAGCTGTACCCGCGCTTCAAGCAGTGGTGCGACGAGTATTTCTTCCTGCGCCACCGCAACGAGGCGCGCGGCGTGGGCGGGATCTTCTTCGACGACTTCTCGGCGCTGGGCTTCGAGCGCAGCTTCGCGATGATGCAATCCGTCGGCGACGCCTTCCTGGACGCCTACCTGCCGATCCTGCAGGCGCACAAGGACACCCCCTACGGCGAGCGCGAGCGCGGCTTCCAGGCCTACCGGCGCGGGCGCTACGTCGAATTCAACCTCGTGTTCGACCGCGGCACGCTGTTCGGCCTGCAGTCGGGCGGACGCGCCGAATCCATCCTGATGTCGATGCCGCCGCTGGTGACCTGGCGCTATGACTGGCAACCGGACCCGGGCAGCCCCGAAGCGGCGCTGTATACGGACTTCCTGCCGGCACGCGACTGGGCCTGACGGCAGACCTATGGCCAATCCCGCGCAAGACCGCAAGCCCGCCGCCGATGCGGGCGAACCGCCGCAACCGCCCTCCGATCGTCCCTACCGCCTGGGTATCCTCGGCGGCACCTTCGATCCGCCCCATATCGGCCACCTGGCGCTGGCGCGGTTGTGCATCGAGCACCTCGGCCTGGACGAGCTGGTGTGGATCCCAACCGGCCAGTCATGGCAGAAAAGCGCCGAGGTGACGCCCGCCACCGACCGCCTGGCCATGACCGAACTCGCTGCCGCCGCGCTCAACGACAGCGGCGCCAGGGTCCGCGTGAGCCGCATGGAAGTGGACCGCGCCGGCCCGAGCTACACCATCGACACGGTGCGCCAGCTCCGCTCCGAATATGGCCCCGAAACCTCGCTGTGCTGGCTGATGGGCGCCGACCAGTTGCTGCGCCTGCACACCTGGCATGGCTGGCAGGAACTGTTCGAACATGTGCACCTGTGCACCGCCACGCGCCCGCGTTTCGAGCTGGCCGCGCTCGAGGGTCCGGTGCTGGAAGCGCTGGCCGAGCGCCAGGCCGACACGCACCTGATACAATGCACGCCCTCCGGCCGGATGTGGATCGACCAGACGCTCGCCGTCGACCTGTCATCCACCCATCTGCGCCAGCGCCTGGCAGCCGGCCAGCCGGCAGATGACCAACTGCCGCCGGGCGTGGCACACTACATCGCAAGCCACGGACTGTACCGCGACGCCCCGGCCAGGGCGTGACTAGGGTTGCAACAGACCCCGGCGCCCACCCCCCAACCGATCTCAGCTGAACAAGAAGACACCATGGATATTCGTAAACTGCAACGCGCCATCGTCGACGGCCTCGAGGATGTCAAAGCGCAGGACATCAAGGTGTACGACACCAGCCACCTGACCGAGCTGTTCGACCGGGTGGTGATTGCCAGCGGGACGTCCAATCGCCAGACCAAGGCGCTGGCAGCGTCGGTGCGGGATACGGTCAAGGAAGCCGGCGGCCATATCGTGGCGGTCGAGGGGCTGGAAACCGGCGAATGGGTGCTGGTCGACTGCGGCGACGCCGTGGTCCATATCCTGCAGCCGCAGCTGCGGCTGTACTACAACCTGGAAGAGATCTGGGGCGACAAGCCGGTGCGGATGAGGCTGGCCACCGGCGCCCGCGGCCTGGCCAAGGCCAGCGAGCCGATGGACGAGGACGAGGACGAGGTCCCGGCCGTGCGCGGCACGCGCCGCGCCAGCAGCCTGCGCCCGGCGCTGGCCCGCCTGCCCGAGGGCATGAAGGAGCCCTCGCCGCCGATGGGCCACGAGGACACCGACCCGGACGCGATCGCCACCATCCGCAAGCCGGCCCGCAAGACCGCGACCAAGACCGCCCCGGCCAAGACGACTGGCACCCGCGCCGCAGCGCCGCGCAAGACCGCCGCCGGCACCACGGCGCGCAAGACCGCCACCAAGACCGCTAGCAAGACGGCCACGAAGACGGCTACCAAGACGGCCACCAAGAGCGCCGCCAGCAAGACCGCGGCAGCCAAGCCGGCCGCCCGCAAGCGCACCACCCGCTCGGCCTGACCCGCCGGCGCGCGGCCGCCTGACGGCCGCGCCGCATAGAAGACCTCATGCAACTGGTAATCGTGGCCGTCGGCCACAAGATGCCCGGCTGGATCGAAACCGGCTTCAGCGAGTACGCCAAGCGCATGCCGCCCGAGCTGCGCATCGAGCTGCGCGAGGTCAAGCCGGAGACCCGTTCGTCCAGCAACAACGCCGCCACCGTGATGCAGCGCGAAGCCGCGCGCATCGAGGCGGTGCTGGGCTCGCTGTCGAAGCAGTGCCGCATCGTGGCGCTGGATGAGCGCGGCCGTGACTTCACCACCGTGCAACTGGCTGCGCAGCTGACCGACTGGCAACGCGAGGGCGGCGACGTCGCCTTCCTGATCGGCGGCGCCGACGGGCTCGACCCGGCGCTGAAGGCGCGCGCCAGCACCCTGATCCGCCTGTCCAGCCTGACGCTGCCGCACGGCATGGTGCGCGTGCTGCTGGCCGAGCAGCTGTACCGGGCCTGGTCGGTCACGCAGAACCATCCCTATCACCGGGCCTGATCCCGCCATCTGGCGCAAACAGAATCCCGGCGGGCGTTACAATGCGGGCCACCGCCGCGCCCACGGCGCGTTCCGACTCCCGCCGACCCCGCGCCCCAAACCCGCAGCGATGCACGACTACCTCTACCTCGCCTCCCAGAGCCCGCGCCGCCGCGAACTGCTGACCCAGCTCGGCGTGCGCTACGAACTGCTGCTTGCCGATGACGACGAGGACGCCGAAGCCCTCGAAGCGGTGTTGCCGGGCGAGACCCCCGACGACTACGTGCAGCGCGTCTGCGCGCTGAAGGCCGAAGCCGCGCTGCGCCGCCGCGAGCGCCGCGCGCTGCCCGACGCACCCGTGCTGACCTCCGACACCACGGTCTGCCTGGATGGCCGCATCCTGGGCAAGCCCGCCGGCGGCGCCGACGCCGCGGCCATGCTCGCCTCGCTGTCGGGCACCACGCACCGCGTATTGACCGCGGTGACGGTGGTATCCACCACCGGCATGTGCCATGCGCTATCGGTCTCCGAAGTCACCTTCCGCCCGATGCAGCCCGCCGAGATCGAGCGCTACGTCGCCAGCGGCGAGCCGCTCGGCAAGGCCGGCGCCTACGGCATCCAGGGCCGCGCGGCCGAGTTCGTGGAGCGGATCGCGGGCAGCTATTCAGGTATCATGGGCTTGCCCTTGTTTGAGACGGCGGCGTTACTTCGTCAGGCCCGCCTGCAGTTCTGAGCGGCCGCCCCCCGCGCCCAGACAAGACCCGGCCTGCGCGCCGGGCCACCTTATACAGCCGGGCCACCGGCGCCGCGTTTCACCCGCTATGACTGAAGACATCCTCGTCAACATCACGCCCCAAGAGACGCGCGTTGCCATCGTGCAGCAGGCCGCCGTCCAGGAACTGCATGTCGAACGCACGCTCACGCGCGGGCTGGTCGGCAATATCTACCTGGGCAAGGTGGTGCGCGTGCTGCCCGGCATGCAGTCGGCCTTTATCGACATCGGGCTGGAGCGCGCCGCCTTCCTGCACGTGGCCGATATCTGGCATCCGCGCGATGCCGACCGCAACGGCACCACCCCCCAGCTGGCCATCGAGAAGACCCTGTTCGAAGGCCAGGCGCTGATGGTGCAGGTGATCAAGGACCCGATCGGCACCAAGGGCGCCCGACTCTCCACCCAGGTGAGCATTGCCGGGCGCACGCTGGTGTACCTGCCGCAGGACCCGCATATCGGTATCTCGCAGCGCATCGAAGGCGAAGTGGACCGTGAGGCCCTGCGCAGCCGCGTGCAGGGCCTGGTGCCCGCAGACGAGCGCGGCGGCTTTATCGTGCGCACCATCGCCGAGGAAGCGACCGACGAGGAACTCGGCAACGACATCGCCTACCTGCGCAAGATCTGGGGCGCGATCCGCCAGAACGCCACCACGCAGCCCGCCCCCGCCCTGCTCTACCAGGACCTGAACCTGGCCCAGCGCGTGCTGCGCGACTTCATCAACGACGCCACCGGCGTGATCCAGATAGATTCGCGCGAGAACTTCCAGATGCTGCTGGAGTTCGCCAAGGAATACACGCCCGCGGTACTGCCGCGGCTGTCGCACTACACCGGCGAGCGCCCGATCTTCGACCTGTTCAATATCGACGCCGAGATCGAGAAGGCGCTGTCGCGCCGGGTCGACCTGAAGTCCGGCGGCTACCTGATGATCGACCAGACCGAGGCGATGACGACCATCGACGTCAACACCGGCGGCTATGTGGGCGCGCGCAACTTCGACGACACCATCTTCAAGACCAACCTGGAGGCGGCCCACACCATCGCGCGGCAACTGCGGCTGCGCAACCTCGGCGGCATCATCATCATCGATTTCATCGATATGGAGAATGTCGAGCACCGCGACGCGGTGCTGTCCGAGCTCAAGCGCGCGCTGTCGCGCGACCGTACCCGCATCACGGTCAACAGTTTCTCGCAACTCGGGCTGGTCGAGATGACGCGCAAGCGCACGCGCGAATCGCTGGCGCACGTGCTGTGCGAGCAATGCCCGGTATGCCAGGGCAAGGGCCAGGTCAAGACGCCACGCACGGTCTGCTACGACATTCTGCGCGAGATCATGCGCGAATCGCGCCAGTTCAACCCGCGCGAGTTCCGCATCCTGGCCTCGCAGGAAGTCATCGACCTGTTCCTGGAAGAAGAAAGCCAGCACCTGGCCATGCTCGGTGACTTCATTGGCAAGCCGATCTCGCTGCAGGTGGAGTCGACCTTCCACCAGGAACAGTACGACATCATCCTGATGTGAAGTGGTTGGGGAAGCGGCTGGCGCAGCCACCGGCAAGCGCTGCCGGTTCGCATGCGTTCCAGCCTCGGTAGTCGCCCTAGCTCCCGTTTCCTCCTGTTCGCGCTTCGATCCGCTATAACTAAGCGAGGGTAGTCAGCGGCATCGTGACCGATGCCGCGCCCGGCGCGCAGCATTCCGGTGTGACACATCGGGACACGGCTGGGCCGGTTGGCGAGGAGGAGTCCGGCATGAACGCCACGAACCATGGGGCCTGTCTGCTGGCCGTCCTGCTGCTTGCTGGCTGCGCGGAATTTCCTGTGATTGCGAGACGCCCCAGCCCACCACCCCCACTGCCGCCCGCGACGGTCATCGAAGCGCCGCCACCCAGGAAGGCGCCGCGCGCTACCCCGATCACGCCAAAAACCATCAATATCGTCGCCACCTGCAAGCGCACCGAAGAAGACGGCTTCCGCGAAGATGCGCAGATGGATGTCAGGGCTAACGAAGTGCGTGCGCTGAAGTGGAAGCTGTGGGTGTCGCGGCGCGGCAGTTGCGAGTTCAACCTGTCCGACTTCCGCCAGGTCGCCGCCACGCCCCACATCGAACTGCAAGCCATCGACGGCAGCCAGTGCAAGCTGCTGGTGTGGCAGGACCCGCGCCGCGTGACGCTGGCCCATGCCCGCTGCGAGAAGCACTGCACGCCCGGCATCTATGAGCAGGCGTGGCCAGTGCTGTTCGATCCCAACAACGGGAAATGCGCCGAAGTGCGCTGACCCGCCCCCGGCGGCTGGCGCGTTACTTCGCTTTCGGCACCCGGCCCATCAGATAGAACTCGTCGTTCGGGCGCATGCTGATGGTGTTGGCCATCCGGTTCGAGAGGCTGAAGAACGCGGTGATGGCGGCGATGTCCCAGGCGTCTTCTTCTGAGAAGCCGTGCTCGCGCAGCGCGGCAAAATCCGCGTCGCCGACTTCGTGCGACGCCTTGCACACCTTCATCGCAAAATCGAGCATCGCCCGCTGGCGCGGCGGGATGTCCGCCTTCAGGTAATTCACCGCCACCTGGTCGGCCACCAGCGGCTTCTTCTCGTAGATGCGCAGGATCGCGCCGTGCGCCACCACGCAATACAGGCACTGGTTGGCGCCCGAGGTCGCCACCACGATCATCTCGCGCTCGCCCTTGGTGAGCCCGCCGTCCTTGAGCATCAGCGCGTCGTGATAGGCGAAGAAGGCGCGGAATTCATCCGGGCGGTGCGCCAGGGCGAGGAAGACGTTGGGGACGAAGCCGGCTTTTTCCTGGACTTCGAGGATGCGGGCACGGATGTCGTCGGGCAGGTTGGCGACGGCCGGGACGGGGTAGCGGCTGATGGGGAATGCCGGGTCGGGCATGGTGGTCTCCTGTAGTCGTGCGTCTGTCACGTGGTGTTCTTCTGCTTCAGATACTAACGGATCGGCGCGGGTTCGGCGCCGGCCATGTTGCGCATGCATCGCACGCACCGATGTCCACCGGATCAGGCATACTACGCACCTTCTGAACAAGGCGAGCGCCCATCCGAGCCGCCGTACTCTTCCCGATGAAACGCATTCTCATCGTCAAGCTGACATCACTGGGCGACATGGTTTTCACCCAGCCGCTGGTCGCCGACCTGCAGCGAGCTTTCCCCGGCGTGAAGATCGACTGGATCGCCGATTCCTACTGCGCCGATGTGCCGCGCTGGAACCCGAATATCGACCGGGTGATTGCGGCGCCGCTGCGTGCCCTGAAAAAGTCGCGCAAGTGGTCTGACCTGCGCGCCATCTTCGGCGCGCTGCGCGAACTGCGCCGCGAGAAATACGATGCGGTGCTCGACGTCCATGGCGTCTACAAGAGCGCCATCGTCTCGTTCCTGGCGCGCACGCGCCATCGCTACGGCTATCCGGTGCAGGAACTTGGCGAGAGCGGTGCCAGCTTTGCCTACAATCATATCTTTGCGCCGTTCGTCGAAGAGGACTGTGCGCGGCAACGGATGCGCCGTGCGGTAAGCCGCGCGCTGGGCTTCGAGCTGACCAGGGAGATGGACTACGGGCTGGAGATGCCTGCGGATACGCCGGCCCCGGCTGCCAGGGGTCCCTATGCGATGTTGTTCCATGCCACCTCGAGCGAAGAGAAGAAGTGGCCGGTAGCCGACTGGATCAGCGTCGGCAGCGCGATCTCGGCACGCGGCTTGCGCGTACTGGTGCCATGGGGGAACGAGGCCGAGCGCAAGGAAGCCGAAACCATCGCCGCCAGCGTGCCCGGCGCCGAAGTCATGCCACGCCTGAGCATCACCGGCGTGGCGCAGATGGTCGGCAAGGCCTCGCTGGTGGTCGGCATGGACACCGGCTTCGTGCATATCGCCGATGCGCTGCGCCGCCCCACGGTGATCCTGTTCACGACCACCTCGCGCCACCTGTATGGCGTCGATGCGCCGCGGCGCGCGGTGTCGCTGGGCGGTGGCGGGATCGTGCCGCAGCGCGCCGAAGTGCTGGCCGCGATCGATGAAGTACTGGGCGTCCAGCCGCCCGTCGCTTCGCAGCACTGAGCAGAAGTGAAAAGGCCGGCGCATCGCGCCGGCCCGCCGTCGGGGAGATCTCCCGGACGTCTTACTGGTGGGTCGCGAACTGGATCCGGTGCAGCCCGGCGTAAAGGCCGTTGGCCGCCAGCAGTTGCTTATGCGTGCCCTGCTCCGCCAGCCGGCCGTGGTCCAGCACAGCGATGCGGTCGGCGTTCTCGATGGTCGACAGCCGGTGTGCGATCACCAGCGTGGTCCGCCCCTTCATCAGCTCTTCCAGCGCCGCCTGCACCTGGCGTTCGGATTCCGAATCCAGCGCGGAAGTGGCCTCGTCCAGGATCAGGATCGGCGCGTCCTTGTACAGCGCGCGGGCGATTGCCAGCCGCTGGCGCTGGCCGCCGGACAGCTTCATGCCGTTGTCGCCGATATTGGTGTTGACGCCCTCCGGCAGCCCCTTGACGGTCTCGGTCAGGTAGGCCGCAGCCAGCGCGCGCTCGACGCGCGCCATGTCGATCTCATTATCGGATTGCGCACCATACGCCACGTTGGCCGCCACGGTGTCGTTGAACAGCACCACGTCCTGGCTGACGAAGGCGATCTGGTTGCGCAGGTCCTTCAGCGCCAGCTCGGGCAGCGGCATGCCATCCAGCAGGATCCGCCCCTCGGTGGGGTCGAAGAAGCGCGGCACCAGGTTGACCAGCGTAGTCTTGCCGCTGCCCGACGGGCCCACCAGCGCCACCACCTCACCCGGGCTGACGCGCAGGTCGATGCCCTCCAGCGCGGCGCGCGGCGCCTCGCCATAGCGGAAGCCGACGCTCTCGAACGCCAGTTCGCCACGGCCCCGGCCCAGCGGCTTGCCGCCGTCCTGCGGCTCCACCGGCTCGTCGATCAGCCGGAAGATCATCTCGGCCGCAGTGATGCCGCGCGTCAGCGGCTGGTTGATATCAGTCAGGTGCTTGAGCGGCGAGATCAGCAGCAGCATCGCCATCACGAAGCCGGTGAAACCGCCCACCGTGGTCTGGTTGCCCTGCGCCTGCACCATCGCGATCGTGATGATGACCGACAGCGCCAACGCGGCGAGAAAGGCCGTGACCGGCTGGTTCAGCCCGCCTGCCACCGCCATGCGCATCGAATAGTTCTTCAGCCGCTCGGCCACGGTGCGGAAGCGTGACAGCTCATAAGCCTCGCCACCGTGCAGCTTGACCACCTTGAAGCCGCCCACCGCCTCTTCCACGACATAGGCCGCGTTGTTGGTATAGGTCTGGTGGTCGCGGTTGAGCTTGCGCAGCCGGCGGTTGATCTTCGACATCAGGTAGCCGATCACCGGCAGGATCACCGCGACGATCAGCGTCAGGCGCCAGTTGGTATAGAAGAGATAGATCAGCAGCGCCAGGACCGTCAGCGAGTCGCGCACCAGCGTGATGAACACGCTGGTCAGGATCTGCAGCACCTGGTTGACCTCGAAGATCACGGCGTTGATCAGCGATGCCGCGGTATTGCGGTGGAAGAACGCCGCCGGCGCATGCAGCAGGCGCTCGAACATCTGCATGCGCATCTTCAGCAGCACCCGGTTTGAGATCAGGTTCAGCAGGTAGCCCGAGGCAAATTGCGCCACGCCCCGGATCAGCGCCACGCCGGTCAGGATGGCGGGCACGTGCCACAGCGTGCCGGCATACCCGCCGCCAAAGCCTTTGTCGAGCAGGTCGTTGACGACCTTGGGGATCACCCCTTCACTGCCCGCGACCACCGCCATGGCGAGGATGGCGCCGATGAAAACGCGGAGCTCGGGGCGCAGGTAAGACCAGAGCCGGGCTGACATGCTGGACGGCACGGTGGAGCCGGGCGAAATAGGCGGTTTGGATGTGGTCACTGAAATGTCTTCTGTGTGGATGCGGCGGCTCGGGCGGGCACGCTAGCCCGCCCGCTTCTGCCGGGCCACCCGCAGGAAGGGCCTGACGAGGACCTGGAACAGGAAGCGCTGATAAACGTAGCGGCGCAGATAATAGCCGATGCTGCGCCGGGCCTTGTCGGTGGCGTCCAGGTCCGCACGATGGCCTTCCAGCGCGGACTCCTCCGCCAGTTCGGTCAGGGCGATGCAATACGGCACCACGGCACGGACCGACACCAGGCCGCGCTTCTCGAAAGCGGACCAGTAGTCGGCGGCGCACCACAGCGGCTGCAGGCCGTCGAGCAGCCGCTGCGCCGCGGCGCGGGTGACCACATAGCCATGTGCGCGCCACCACTCGCCATAGCGCCTCACCAGCTTGCGGTCACGGCCGAGCTGGCGCGTGCCCCAGCGCGTGTACTTGTCGACGTGGGACAACAGCACCACCTCGGGCCGGGCCGGATCGAGATGTTGCTGCAGATCGGCGAGCACCGCCGGCAGGTCGTCGCCCAGCAGGGCATCGTCCTCCAGCACCAGTGCGAAGTCCGCACGGTCATCCAGCATTTTCCGATACACGCCGAGATGGCTCAGCGCGCACCCGACCTCGCCCCGGCTCATGGGCCGGTAGCTGACCGCAGCGGCCGCCGCATCATAGCGCCGCGCCACCTCGTCTTCGGCCAAGGCGCGGCCGTCCACGGCCGGGAACACCTGGAACGGAATGCCGAGCCGGTCCAGCTGCCCGGAAATGCGCTGCCGGCGCGGCTGCGCGCTTTCCAGGTTGATGACGTAGGCGCCGATCATGCCGCCACCGCCTGCGCATCCGGGCGCGCCAGCGGCTCGGGCTGGTGATCCCTGGCCACCACGATGGCAAAGCAGGTGGAGATCATCAGCGTGTAGAACGCGTTGGTCATCGCAATGAAGAACATGGCTTCGGTCAGGCCGAACAGCAGGAAGCCGACGCTGGTGGCAAGGCCCATGGTGGCGGCCACGCGCACCACCGCATCGCGGCTGCGCACGTGGCGCACGAAGAAAACGGCCGGCACCAGGTAGACGGCGAGCACCGCCAGCATGCCGGGCAGCCCCATCGTCGCGCCGAAATACAGGATGTCATTGTGCGAGTGCGCGAACTGCGTCGTGGCGGGGGTGATTACGCCGCTGGCCGCCAGCGAATGCAGGGCCGGCGAGAAGCCTTCCGGCCCCACGCCGGTCAGCGGGTGCGATTGCAGCATGTTCAGCGACGCCTTCCACAACTGCAGCCGCCAGCCTTCCGAGGTATCCAGGGCGGTATGCGAAGAGAAGGCCGCGATATTCGAGAATGCCTCGGTCACGCGCGTCCTGACGATGCTGCTGCAATAGCCGGCGACCGCCATGCTGCCAACCAGCGCGGCGAGCAGCGCCGCGCGGCTGCGCCAGTTGAGCCCGCGCATGACCATCAGCACGAACAGCAGCAGCACGGGAATGGCAATCCAGCCGCCGCGCGTGGCGCTGATATACGAGGTGTACAGCCCGGCCGCCCCCGCCAGCAGCTTTGCGCCGACGGCCAGGTTGTGGTGGCGGCGGCGGTCCCAGCCGACCGAAATCAGGGCCAGCATGCCCATCAGCAGCGACAGGTTGGCAAACGGAATCACGTTACTGACGCCGACATGGTTCGGCCGGCCGTATTCCGCCAGCGTGTGGATCCAGACCGCGGAAACGATCGCGCCCGCCACCAGCCCCCACTGCATGCCTTGCAGCGCGCGCCGGCCGAGCTGGCCCAGGCCCCATGCCAGCAGCGCGAACAGCGCGAAGCGCAAATAGAGATAAGGCACGTCGGGCGCCTCGCCGCTGAAGACGTTGCGCAGCAACAGCGTTGCCGGCAGCGACGCCATCGCGGCCACCATGGGCCAGTAGGTTCGCAGCATCGCCCCCCATGAGGCCAGGCCGGCCCGGCGCTGGAGCGCGAGAGCAATCAGGCACCACATCAGCAACAGGGTAAAACCGGTATTGGCTGCGGAAGGGTAGGTCAGTAGCAGGAGCGGAAAGGAGATCAATGCGGCACACGCCACCAGGGACAAAACCTTTTCCATCCCTGTAAAGCGGGACAAATGTGCTCTTATCATCAAATTCTTGGTTGAGAACGCGCCCGGGGAGGCTGGCTGTGAGCTGCCAGGCGTCTCCAGGGGCACTGCGCCGGTGCGGTAGAATGCGCGGTCACCGTCCACCGCTTGGCGCCGTGGGCAACGCCGGCGGCCTGTCGGTTTGTCCGACCTGTGCGCCGCCCTTACGTTCCATGAGAGTCTCGGCCGTCATCATCACCAGGAATGAAGCTCACAATATCGGACCGTGCCTCGAAAGCGTGTCCTGGTGCGAAGAGGCGATTATAGTGGATTGGGCCAGCACGGATGACACCGTGGCCATTGCGCGTGCAGCCGGCGCCACAGTGGTCCAGACCGAGACGTGGCCGGGCTTCGGCCCGCAGAAGAACTGCGCGGTCGACGCCGCCAGCGGCGACTGGATCCTGAGCCTGGATGCGGACGAGCGCGTAACGCCGGCCCTGCGCGACGAAATTCTCGCGCATCTGCAGCAGCCGGGCGCGCAGGCGCTGGCGCTGCCCCGCCTGTCCGCATTCTGCGGCACCTTCGTGCGCCATGCGGGCTGGTATCCGGATTACGTGACCCGCGTCTTCCGCAAGGGCCGCGGCCGCTTCACGGATGACCTGGTCCACGAACATCTCAAGGTCGACGACCCCGTCTCGCATCTGAAGGAACCACTGATCCACTACAGCTACCGTTCGCTGTCGGACGTGCTGCGCAAAATCGACGCCTATTCCAGCGCCGGCGCGCAGCAGGCCTACGCCCGCGGCAAGCGCAGCTCGGTCGCGTCGGCCGCCGGACACGGCCTGTGGGCCTTCGTCCGTACCTACTTCCTGAAGCGAGGCTTCCTGGACGGCAGCGCGGGCTTCGGCGTGGCGCTGATGAATGCACAGGCAAGCTACTACAAGTACGCGAAGCTGGCGCAACTGCACGCTGCCGCCGCCGGTGCCGCAGATGCCAAGCCCGCCCCCTGACGCGGCAGCCCCCATCCTCGATTCCATCCATTGATGAAAGTAGGCATTTCCTGCAATCGCTTCGGCGCCGGCGGCGGCCTGGAACGCTATGCGCTGGACATCAGCCGCGCGATGGCAGCCCGCGCCGGCACCGAGGTGTCGGTCTACGCGCGCCGCTTCGATGCCGGCGTGGCGCAGGCGGCCGGCGTCACGCCGCATCGCATCCTGGTCTCGTGGCTGCCCGGCAAGCTGCGCGACCGCTATTTCTCGTGGCGCCTGCAAGCGCGCCTGCCAGCGGATGAAGTGCTGATCGGCTGCAACCGCGTGCGCGGCTCGGACATCGCCATTTGCGGCGGCACCCACCGCGGCTATCTCGGCGCGCGCGGCACGCCGCCGCGCCGCTCCGACCAGTGGCAGATCGAACTGGAGAGTGCGCAGTACGCTGGCGCGCATCGCGTGGTGGCGCATTCGGCGCTGATGCGCCGCGAGGTGATCGAGCTGTACGGGATGCCGCCGGACCGCGTGGAACTGATCTACCCGCCGGTCGACACGCTGCGCTTCACGCCGGTCGACGCCGACGCGCGCGCTGCACTGCGCCGGGAGTTCGGTTTCGGTGACGATGAGGTCGTGTTCCTGTTCCCGTCTTCGGGCCATGCCCGCAAGGGTTTCGACCTGCTTGCCGACTATTTCTCGAAATCGGATCTGCCGATCACGCTTGCCGTGGCCGGCCGTCCGGTCGGGCGCACCATCCCGCGGGTACGGGAACTGGGCTACAGCAGCCGCATCGACGCGCTCTACCGCGCCGCGGATTTCACCATCCTGGCGTCGGGCTATGAACCGTTCGGACTGGTCGGCGTGGAATCGGTGCTGTGCGGCACACCGCTGGTCTTTGCCGACAATATTGCCTGCCTGGAGGTGATCCGGCCGCAGGCGGTGCATGCCTTCGCACGCGATCGTGCCGAAACGCTCGACCGTGCAATACGCGCCGCAGTCGACGCGGCACGCAGCGGCCAGGGCCGGCTGGCGGATCCGATGGCGATGCTCAACTACGATCCGGGCATCGAGGCTCACGTCGACGCGCTGCTAACGCTGGCGGCCAGCGCGCGCGCCGCCCGGCAGGCGGCCTGAGACCGCCGCTGCCGTAGGTTTATTCGTAGAGGGTGCTGACGCTGTCCGGCGACAGTGCCAGCCGCAACGCGGTCAGCGCCTCGTCGGAGGGCACCACCTTCCAGTCCGGTCCGAGCATGGCCTCGCACGAAGCCGCCGCGGACTGGTAGTGGATGCGCACCGGCAAACCCTGCCCACCGCTGGCGCGGGCCAGGTGCGGCGTCAGCAGTTCGCGCAGCATCCCGGTCGAGGAATTGCCGTTCATCGCCAGCCGCACGGCGCTTGCGAACTTGAGGCGCGCGGCCACCAGGTCCATCACCGACTCCGCCGTAAACCTCACCCCACCGGTGAACGTATCGTGGCGCGCATTCCCCGTGGCGATCAGCAGCTCGTCCTCGCGGAACATGTGCCGGTTGGCGTCGAACAGTTCGTTGAACACCGTCATCTCGACCAGCCCGGTGCCGTCGTCGAGCGTCACGATCAGCATCTTGCCGCGCTGGGTCATCTGCGTGCGGACGCCTGAGATCACGCCGGCGATGGTCTTGCCGCGCACGTCGCGGCCGAAGCCGCCGCCGTTGCCCTGCACTTCCTTTTCCAGCGCCGCCAGTGTGCCCTTGTTGAAGCGGCGCACCTCGTCGCGGTAGGCGTCGAACAGGTGGCCTGAGAAGTAGTAGCCGAGCGCCTGCTTCTCTTCCTGCAGCGTGCGCTTGGGACTCCAGCGCGGCTCGTCGAGCAGCTCGGGACGGTGCGCATCGCCGCCATCGCCCATCAGGTCGAACAGCGAGACCTGGTTGGCGGACTCGGCCTTCTGCTCGGCGGCCTCCATCGCGATCGGCACCGAGGCCAGCAGCTGGGCGCGGTTGTCGTTCAGGCTGTCGAAGGCGCCGGCGCGGATCAGCGCCTCGATGGTGCGGCGGTTGACCTGGCGGCGGTCGACGCGTTCGCAGAAATCGAACAGATCCGTGAAGGGCCGCTCCTCGCGCGCGCGCAGGATGTCTTCGATGGCGCCCTGGCCGCTGCCCTTGATGCCGCCCAGGCCATAGCGGATGGTCTTGGGATCGGTCGGCGCAAAGCGGTATTCGCTGGCGTTGACATCGGGCGGCAGCACCGCGATCTTGTTGAGCTTGCAGTCCTCGTAGAGGATCTTGACCTTGTCGGTGTCATCCATGGCCAGCGACATGTTGGCTGCCATGAATTCGGCCGGATGGTGGGCCTTGAGCCAGGCGGTGTAGTACGCCAGCAGCGCATACGCGGCCGCGTGCGACTTGTTGAAGCCGTAGCCCGCGAACTTCTCCATCAGGTCGAAGATGTCGTCGGCCTGCTGCGAGCTCAGGCCGTTCTTGTCGGCGCCTTCGCGGAACATCACGCGATGCTGCGCCATCTCCTCGGGCTTCTTCTTGCCCATGGCGCGACGCAACAGGTCGGCGCCGCCGAGCGAGTAGCCGCCGATGATCTGCGCCATCTGCATCACCTGCTCCTGGTAGACCATGATGCCGTAGGTCTCTTTCAGGACGGGTTCGACGCGTGGATCGGGATACTCCACCTTCTCGCGGCCGTGCTTGCGCGCGCAGAAGCTGGGGATCAGGTCCATCGGGCCCGGGCGGTACAGCGCCACCAGCGCGATGATGTCCTCGAAGCGGTCAGGCTTGGCGTCCTTGAGCATGCCCTGCATGCCGCGGCTTTCCAGCTGGAACACGGCGACCGTGTTGGCCGTCTTGAGGATATCGAAGGCGGGACTGTCGTCGAGCGGGATATGGCTGCAGTTCCAGCCGGCCTTGCTCGGATCGAGGCGGCGGATATAGCGCTCGGCCCAGTCCAGGATGGTCAGCGTGGTCAGGCCCAGAAAGTCGAACTTGACCAGGCCGGCGGCCTCGACGTCGTCCTTGTCGTACTGGCTGACGACGCCGCTCATGCCGTCGTTCTGAGCGCCCTGCGTGTACAGCGGGCAGAAGTCGGTCAGCTTGCCGGGCGCGATCAGCACGCCGCCGGCGTGCATGCCGACATTGCGGGTCATGCCTTCGACGCGCTGTGCCAGCTCCAGCAGCTGGCGCACTTCTTCCTCGTTGTTCTCGCGCTCGGTCAGCAGCGGCTCTTCCTTCTTGGCTTCCTCGATGGTGACCAGCTTGCCCGGCTTGAACGGGATCAGCTTGGCGATGCCATCGACAAAACCGTAGCCGAGGTCGAGCACGCGGCCCACGTCGCGCACCGCGGCCTTGGCCGCCATGGTGCCGAAGGTGGCGATCTGCGATACCGCGTCCTTGCCGTACTTCTCCTTCACGTACGTGATCACGCGATCGCGGCCGTGCTGGCAGAAGTCGATGTCGAAGTCGGGCATCGAGACCCGTTCCGGGTTCAGGAAACGCTCGAACAGCAGTGCGTACTTGAGCGGGTCAAGATCGGTAATGCCGAGCGCATACGCGACCAGCGAACCGGCGCCCGAACCACGGCCCGGTCCCACCGGCACGCCGTTGTTCTTGGCCCAGTTGATAAAGTCCGCCACGATCAGGAAGTAGCCGGGGAAGCCCATCTTGATGATGGTGCCGGTCTCGAACTCCAGCCGTGCGTAGTATTCGGGGCGCCTGGCCTCACGCACCGCCTCATCCGGGAACAGCACAGCCAGGCGCTTTTCCAGGCCGTCCTTGGCCATGAACACGAGGTAGTCGTCCAGTGACATGCCGTCGGGCGTCGGGAACAGCGGCAGGCGCGGCTTGCCCAGCTCCAGTGTCAGGTTGCAGCGGCGCGCGATCTCCACCGCGTTCTCCAGTGCCGAGGGGATGTCCGCGAACAGCGCGCACATCTCGTCCTGGGTCTTGAAGTACTGGTCGGTGGTAAAGCGCCGGGTGCGGCGCGGATTGGCCAGCAGCTCGCCCTCGGCGATGCACACGCGCGCCTCGTGCGCGGTGAAGTCGTCCGGCGTCATGAACTGCACCGGATGCGTGGCTACCACCGGCAGCTGCAGCTCGGCCGCCAGCTGCACGGCGTGCTGCACGTAGGCATCGGTGCCGGCATGGCCAGCGCGCTGCAGTTCGATGTAGAAGCGCTGCGGGAACACGCTCGCCCAGTGCTGCGCGGCGCGGCGCGCGCCGTCGGCATTGCCGTTGGCGAGCGCCATGCCGATATCGCCGCCCATCGCGCCCGACAGCGCGATCAGGCCGGTTGCCAGCGGCAGGTCGTCCTCGCCGGGCTCGAGGAACCAGGCCGGGTCGATCTCGGCGCGGCCACGGTGCTGGTTGCCCAGCCAGGCGCGCGACAGCAGCATGCACAAATTCAGGTAGCCGCGCCGGTCCTGCACCAGCAGCAGCAGGCGCGAGGGCTTGTCGCGATCCTCGGCATTGGTGAGCCAGACGTCGGCACCGACCACCGGCTTCACGCCCTTGCCGCGCGCCTCCTTGTAGTAACGGATCAGCCCGAAGGCGTTGGCAAGGTCCGTCAGGGCGAGCGCGCCCATGCCATCGGCGGCAGCGGCCTTGACGGCGTCTTCCAGGCGGACGATGCCGTCCACGACGGAGTATTCGGAATGCAGGCGGAGGTGTACGAAGCGGGGTGCAGACATGGGCGACATTGTACCGGCTCGGGCCGCTTGCCGGCCTCCGATATTGCGTGCAGGGGGCTTGGCGCGAGGGCCTGGCATAGCTGATCGGAGTGCTTGGGAATGCGCGGCGCCGGCGCCCGCACGCGTTATAATTTCGCCTTTCCAATCAGGCAGTTATCGCAAGCCGTCGGCGCCCTCCCGGACGCGGCCGTGCGCGCGCAGTCTCTCATGCAGATCGTCAATATTTCCGCTTACAAATTCGTCTCGCTGGACGACATCGAGACCCTGCGCCCGGCCATGCGCGAGCGCTGCGAAGCGGCTGACCTGAAAGGCACGATCCTGCTCGCGCCAGAGGGCATCAACATGTTCCTGGCCGGCCCGCGCGCAGCCATCGACGGCTTCATGGCCTGGCTGCATGCCGATGCGCGCTTTGCCGATATCGCGCCCAAGGAAAGCCTGTCGGAGCACCAGCCCTTCAAGCGCATGCTGGTGCGTGCCAAGAAGGAAATCATCACCATGAAGATGCCGCTGATCCGCCCCGAGGCGGGCCGCGCACCTTCGGTGCGGCCGGTCGACCTGAAACGCTGGCTGGACCAGGGGCACGACGACGAGGGCCGTCCGGTGGTGCTGCTCGATACGCGCAATGACTTCGAGGTCGCGGTCGGCACTTTCGAGGCGGCGGTCGAGTACGACATCGCAAAGTTCAGCGAATTTCCCGACGCGGTGGCGGCGCACAAGGCGGAGCTGGAGGGCAAGACCGTGGTGTCGTTCTGCACCGGTGGCATCCGCTGCGAGAAGGCGGCGATCCATATGCAGGAAGTCGGCGTCGAGCGCGTGTACCAGCTCGAGGGCGGGATTCTGAAGTACTTCGAGGAAGTGGGTGGCAGCCATTATCGCGGCGACTGCTTCGTCTTCGACTACCGCACCGCGCTGAATCCCAACCTGGAGCCGGCCGGGCCCAAGCAGTGCTTTGCCTGCCGCGCGGTAGTCACGCCCGAGGAGCAGCAGAGCCCGCACTATGTGGTCGGCAAGAGCTGCCCGCACTGCATCGGCAGCAAGGACCAGGCGGCGGCCTGATCCAGGTCGTGCAGCGGCGGCTCAGGCCGCCAGCAGGTGGTAGAGATTGCGCAGCATGCCCGCGGTCGCGCCCCAGATAAAGCGGTGGCCGCCGTCCTCGCGCGGATAGGGCATGGCGTAGAAGATCCGTTCGCCGTCGACCCAGCGGAACAGGCGCCGCTCATGGTGCGAGGGATTCATCAGGAAGGCCAGCGGCACTTCGAAGACATCGGCCACTTCCGACGCGTCCGGTCGCAGCGTAAAGCCGTCGCGCACCAGGCCCACCACCGGGCTCACGTGAAAGCCGGTGCCGGTGATGTAGTCCGGCAACGCCCCCAGCACTTCTACGTAGTCGCGCGCCAGTCCCACCTCTTCTTCCGTCTCGCGCAGTGCCGTGTCGATGCGGTTGGCATCCCACTCCTCCTGGCGTCCGCCCGGGAAGCTGATCTGCCCGGCGTGCGCGCTCAGGTTGGCATTGCGCTGCGTCAGCAGCACCGTCAGGCCATCGCGGCGCTCCACCAGCGGCACCAGTACGGCGGCATCGCGCAGCCCGCGGCTGCGGTCGTAGACGCGCGATTCATCGGTCAGCTCCGGCGCCCAGGCCGGCGGCACCTCGAAGCGGTGCCGGATAAAGTCCACCTGCAGCCGTGGCGCGCTCAGCGCGCCGTTGCGCAGGTCGGTGTCGATGACGGGGAGGGATTCGGGATCGAAGGCGGGACGCATAACAAGCGCAAGTATGACAGAAGCGCGCGTTTCGGCGCCGCAGCAAAATCCGCCGCAGCGGTGGACGCTTCCCTGCGGCATTCATGCAAAAAGGGCACCCTGGGGTGCCCTTCCTGAGGAAACGCTGGCCGGGGGCTGCCCCGGCCGGCATGTCCAGCTTACTGTGCAGCAGCCTTGGCAGCGACAGCAGCCTTCGACACCAGCTTTTCCTTGATACGTGCGGACTTGCCCGAACGCTGGCGCAGGTAGTACAGCTTCGCGCGACGCACGTCGCCGCGACGCTTCACTTCGATGCCGGCGATCAGCGGCGAGTACAGCTGGAACGTACGTTCCACGCCTTCACCCGACGAGATCTTGCGCACGATAAAGGACGAGTTCAGGCCGCGGTTACGCTTGGCGATCACCACGCCTTCGTAGGCCTGCACGCGCTTGCGGGTACCTTCCACCACGTTCACGTTGACGATCACGGTGTCGCCAGGCGCGAATGCGGGGATGGTCTTGTTCGCGGTCAGACGCGCGATCTCTTCCTTCTCGATCTGCTCGATGATGTTCATCGTTTTTTCTCCGTAACCATCGTGCCGGCGTTGGATGCCCCAGGCATTGCCCGGGCCCCGGCAGAGGATGGGGTTTTACCTGGCGGGAGTTTCCCCCCGCCCTTCCTTCGCCGCCCATTCCGACAAGAATTTCTCGTCGGCGCGGGTCAGCAAACCTTGTTCGCGAGCGGCCTCGATCAGGTCGGGGCGCTTGCTCGCGGTATTGGCCAGCGCCTGCTGGCGCCGCCATTTCTCGATCTCGGCGTGATGGCCCCCGAGCAGGATCTCGGGTACCCGCACGCCTTCATATTCTTCCGGCCGCGTGTAGTGCGGACAATCCAGCAGGCCGTTGACGAAACTGTCCTGCACCGCGGACTGCGCATCGCCCAGCACGCCGGGCAGATGCCGCACCACCGCGTCGATCAGCGCCATCGCCGGCAGTTCGCCGCCTGACAGCACAAAGTCGCCGAGGCTGATTTCTTCGTCCACGCGGCGGTCGATCAGCCGCTGGTCGATGGCCTCATACCTGCCGCACAACAGGACCAGGCCCGGCCGTTCGGCCAGCTCCATCACCTTGGCATGCGACAGCGTCTTGCCCTGCGGCGACATCAGCACCACATGCGGCCTGGGCACGCCGGCTTGCGCCTGCGCCGCCACCGCGGCGTCGATCGCATCGTCCAGCGGCTTGGCCAGCATCACCATGCCCGGGCCGCCGCCATAGGGGCGATCGTCGATGGTGCGGTAGTTGTCCACCGTGAAATCGCGCGGATTCCACGTGCGCAACGCATACCGCTGCTGCTTGGCTGCCCGGCTGGTAATGCCCCAGTCGGTCAGCGCGCGAAACATCTCGGGAAACAGCGTGATCACATCGAACTGCATCCGCTCTCTCCCTTCCGAACCCCACACCGCGAAGGCACGGGTTCAGTAATCGAGCCCCCAGTCGACCACGATGCGCTTGCCCGCGGTATCGACCGAGCGCAGGAACGCACCGACAAACGGGATCAGCCGTTCACCGGCCTTGCCGTCAGGCTGCACAAAGGCGACCTGCAGGATCTGGTGGGCACCGTTGTCGATCAGGCCGGACACCTCGCCCAGCAACTCGCCTTGCTCGTTGCTGACGGTGCAGCCGATCAGGTCGACCCAGTAGAACTCATCTTCTTCCGGCGCTGGAAAATCAACACGCCGGATCCACACGCGACGGCCCTTGAGCGCTTCCGCAAGATTGCGGTCGGCCACGCCGGTGGCTTGCGCCACCACCGTGCCGCTGTGCTCGCGCGACTGCGCAATCTTCACGCAGAGCGGCTGGGCACGCGCCGCGTCGACTGCCACCGGTCCCGCCTGCGGCGGTACCAGCAACCACCAGCGACGTGCATGCAGCAGCGCGGAAGCGTCATCGGCATGCGGCTCGACCTTGATCCAGCCGCGGATGCCGTAGGCCGCGCCGACGTAGCCGACCTCTACCAGGTCTTCCGGCAGGGGATCGGCATACAGCAGCGCCGCAGGCAGTTTGTGAGCCTTTTGCGGCTCGCCCTGCGGCCGGTTCAGCGGCCGGGGTGCGGCGCCCTGTTTGCGTTCAGTCACGTGTGCAACGAGAACGCGCCCGGTCGGTGTGACCGGGCGCGTTACAGGCAGCTATCGGGCGATCAGGCAGCAGCCTTGGCGGCGCCTTGCTTGACCAGGCGGGCAACGGTTGGCGACAGCTGTGCGCCAACACCTTGCCAGTAGGCCAGGCGGTCTTGCGCCAGGCGCAGGCCTTCTTCACCTTCCGAAGCCAGCGGGTTGTAGAAACCAACGCGCTCAATGAAACGACCATCGCGACGGTTGCGCGAGTCGGTGGCGACGATGTTGAAGAACGGGCGCTTCTTGCTGCCGCCGCGAGCCAGACGGATAACGACCATGGAGTGATTCCTCAGAAAACGGGGTGTTCGAGGACGTTCGAACACGAAACGTAAGAGTATAGCCCAATTCCCGAGGCCAAACAAACACTTAGGTGATTGACGCGCGTTGGCGGTGCAGGCATCGTGGCAAAAACCGCGACAGGAGGCCCGACATGCGCCCGGCTCTGCACTTCATGGTTCGCGCCGTACGGCGTACGGCTCTGCTCGGCATTGTACTGCTCGCTGGCACGGCGCCGGTCCGGGCGGCGTTGCCGCTGGACCAGCTCCGTCTGCCGCAAGGATTCCGCATCGGCGTGGTGACCGATGACGTGCCCGGCGCGCGCGCCATGACGATGTCGCCGTCCGGCACACTCTTCGTCGGTTCGCAAAGCGAAGGCAAGGTCTACGCGGTGACCGATGCGCTGGGCGGCAAGCCGCGGGTGCGCGTGGTGGCGACGGGCCTGCGCATGCCGGTCGGCGTGGCGTTCCGCGACGGCAGCCTGTACGTGTCCGCGGTCTCGAAGATCGTGCGGGTCGACAATATCGAAGCCCGCCTCGACAACCCGCCCGCACCGGTGGTGGTAAGCGACCGCTTCCCGACGGACGGGCACCACGGCTGGAAATTCATCGCCTTCGGGCCGGACGGCTACCTCTACGTGCCGGTCGGCGCGCCATGCAATATCTGCGCGCCGGACGAGAACCGCTACGCCAACATCATGAAGATGAAGCCTGACGGCAGCGACCTGCAGGTGGTGGCGCGCGGCGTGCGCAATACCGTCGGCTTCGACTGGCACCCGGCCACGCGCGAGCTGTGGTTCACCGACAATGGCCGCGACCGCATGGGCGACGACGTGCCCGACGACGAGCTGAATCGCGCCACCGCCGCCGGCCAGCATTTCGGCTACCCGTACTGCCATGCCGGCAACGTTGCCGATCCTGAATACGGCAGCAAGCGCCCCTGCTCCGAATTCGTCGCCCCGGTTGCCAGGCTGGGGGCGCATGTGGCGGCGCTGGGGATGCGTTTCTACACCGGCACGCAGTTCCCGCAGGCTTACCGCAACAACGTCTTTATCGCCGAACATGGGAGCTGGGACCGCAGCGAGCCGTCCGGCTACCGCGTAGTGCGCGTGGCGCTGGACGCGTCCGGCAAGGCGACCGCCCACGACGTGTTCGCACAGGGCTGGCTGCGCGGTGGCAAGCCCTGGGGCCGGCCCGCCGATGTCCTGGTCGCGCCGGACGGTTCGTTGCTCGTCAGCGATGATATGGCGGGGGCGATCTACCGCATCCGCTATGCCCCCTGAGGGGTCCCGCAATTCCCCGGAAACCCGCACGGGGCGGGGCCGGACGGGAACCGGCGGGGCCGAAACAATCCGTTACACCGGTAACGGGATTGGCATAGGCGGCCTGATGGCCCATGCGTACCATGAACCCATCTTCCAACAGCATCACAGCGCGACAGGAACCTGGGAATTCGCATGCTCACCCGCTCTCTCCTGCGCGACCTGGTGGCTGGCATCCTGGTGGCCTCGGGCCTGGTCGGCGCGGTAGCCACCAGCCATGCCCAGGTCGCGTTCTGGCAACAAGTTCGCCCCGACGCGCGCCCTGCGCGCCTGCAAGCCGGCGACGGCTGGCAAGTGGCCAGCGTGCGCGCCGAAAGCCGTGAACACGTGCAGGCCCAGATCGATCGGATGGAGGCTCGCGCCCGTGCCGACGATCGCCTGAGCGGACGCCGCACGGCGCTCCCTGGCGCGCGCGACGACAACCGCGGCCGTCCGCAGGAGCGCGGCAACCCCAACGAAGCCCGCAACGATGCCCGCCCGACCAGCGTCGGCCCCGGCTGGCAGGCACGTGGCCGCGACGGTGGCCGTTAGCTGACGCCAGCGGCCACTGCCGTGGCTCGCCTGCCGACCCGTTAGTTTCTCCGTTCCGTTCCCGTTCCGCACGGAACTCCGCCCCCGCTTTCCGTGTCTCTACCTTAGTGTGCGCCCTGCTTGCCGGGTCGCGCGCACAGGCTGCCGCCCGGCGCTGCCCGGGGCTCACAGCGTGCCGTCTAGTGCAGACGGCAATCGAACTGACCTGCCTCTGCCCGACACCTCCTGTCGGACCCGATCAAGACGGCTCGGGCGCAGCCTTCAGAATGACAATAATTCCGTGAGGTTTGTCATGTCACCCCTGTTTAGCGACCTGGTCGAACACGCAGGCCAGTTATCGCTGTCAATCCTGTTTATGGGCATCCTGACCCTGGTTCTCTACAGCGAGACGCATATCAGCGAGCGTGCGGCCGCCTTCGTCAACAGCCTGCTGTCCGGCGGCTGGCATTAGCGCCGCCCTGCGCGTCTTCTGAAGCACTTCCCTTCCTTGCGCTGACTGCCGGCGTACAATGTGGGCCGGCCGGTACCCGTGTGCCGCCGTTCCCGTGCCGGCGCACTGCCGGCCTGCAACCGCCTGATACGCCGACCATGCCAGCAGCCACGCCAGCCCGCCACGCTTCCACGCTCGCTTCGCCTCCCACCCGGGGCAAATCGAAGCTGCTGACCGTGGCGCTGGCCTTCCTGTTCGGCTGCCTCGGCGCGCATCGCTTCTACCTGGGCGGGCTGCGCGATCTGTACGGCTGGGCCCACCTGCTGGCGCTGCTGGCAGGCGTCATCGGCGTCGCCTCGATGGCGACCGCTGCGGGCTCCCCGGCGCTGAACTGGACCTTCGCCGTCGCCGGCGGCGCGTCCGTCATCAGCGCATTCCTGGCCGCCATCGTCTACGGGCTGCGCCCGGACGACAAGTGGGACGCGCGCTTCAACCCGCACGGCAAACCCACGCGCTCCGGCTGGCCGGTGGTAATCCTGGTGATCCTGTCGCTGCTGATCGGCACCGGCCTGCTGATGGCCGGGCTGGCAATCAGCTTCCAGACCTTCTTCGAAGCGCAGGTCGAGGCCGCGCGCGAGCTGTCGCAATAATGTAGCGGCGGCAGCCTGGCACGCGCCAGGTACGATCTGGGCGGTGTTTCCCAGCCGCCACCTGGTGCCGCCCAAGACGCGTGCCTTTGTCGAATTCCTTTGCCGAGCGCTTCCGCAGCTCGCCGGACTGGGATTGCCTGGACACGGCCTGACGCCTGGCGCGCACGACACTTGCGCGCGATCAAGGCGGGCGCAATCGATAGTTCCGCTTTAACGCAAATCGCCCATACTGGAAAGACCGCCCACTCCCGGCGGCACCACGCCCGGCGAAGCTTGGCTTCGGCGGCGCAAAGGAGCACAGACCGACATGCCAACCTATGAGGAAGGACGCCTGGCGGCGATCGCCGTCCGGCTGGCGCTGTCCTCAGGACTGTCGCCATCGAGCGCCAAGGCCGCGCTGGAACTCGCTAGCACCATGATCAACGACCAGCAGGCAACCGAAGCGTCTCTGAAGGCTCAGAAGAGCGAACCTTGCGGATCGTCCTTGCCGCGGGGACCCCTGGCTGGGGGACGAAAACGAGAAGTATCCAGCTCGAACCGGTTGTAGCGGAAACCGAGCCGTTCGGCGGCCTTGTAAAAGCGCTGTCGCAGCAAGTCTGCCCACACGCCCGTACCCCGCATGCGCGTGGCAAAGCTGGCATCGTAGGCTTTGCCTTCGCGCATTTCGCGCACGCGGTTCATGACCCGCTCGGCGCGCTCGGGGAAATGCGCCTGCAGCCATTCTTCAAACAGCGGCCGCACTTCCCACGGCAGCCGCAGCACAATGTAGTTCGCATAGACGGCGCCCGCCTCGCGCGCCTCTTCCAGTACACGCTCCAGGTCAGGCTCGGTAATGAACGGGATCACCGGGGCGATGCTCACACCCACAGGAATGCCCGCGTCGGTCAGCGTGCGGATGGTGCGCAGCCGGCGCGACGGCGTGGCCGCGCGCGGCTCCAGCGTGCGCGCGATGCCGGCATCCAGCGTGGTAATGGTGACCGCCGCCACCGCCAGCTGCTTTGCCGCCATCGGCGCCAGCAGGTCGATATCGCGCTCGATCAGTGACGACTTGGTGATCAGTGCCACCGGATGATCGTGTTCGCTCAGCACCTCCAGGATGCCGCGCGTGATGCGCTGCTCGCGCTCGATCGGCTGGTAGGCGTCGGTGTTGACGCCCAGCGCGATGGTCTCGCAGCGGTACGATGGCCGCGCCAGCGCTTCGCGCAATCGCTCCGCGGCATTGGCCTTGGCAAACAGCCTGGTCTCGAAGTCCAGTCCGGGCGACAGGTCGAGGTAGGCGTGCGTCGGCCGCGCAAAGCAATAGATGCAGCCGTGCTCGCAGCCACGGTACGGATTGAGCGAGACATCGAACGGGATATCCGGCGACGCATTGCGCGTCAGGATCGAGCGGGCGCGCTCGATGCGCACCGTGGTGCGCAGCGGCGGCAGCGGAATTTCCGGCACGGACGGGCCCGGTTCACCGGATCCAGACGCCCCGCCCTCGTCGGCGACCACAGGCTCCTCCGGCGCACTGCCCCAGCCGTCGTCAAAGGCTTCGCGCTGGTCGCGCTCGAAACGCCCCTGCAGGTTGCTGACCGCGCCGCGCCCCTTGCGCGCAACGGGCGGCTGCGTGCCTGCCTGTGGCCATTCCGGTTCGGCCTCGGCATCGAGCCGCGCATGGCGGCGTTCCTGGTCCTTCGGTTCGTGTGCGGGGCGCCCCATCGTGTACTTCGTCAACCGGGCTGGCTCTTCTCTTCGACCGAAATGGCCAGCGTCTCCTTGATTTCTTCCATCACCACATAGCTCTTCGACTGCGCCGCGCCGGGCAGTTGCAGCAGGATGTCGCCCAGCAGCCGCCGGTACTCGCCGATCTCGCGGATGCGCGCCTTGATCAGGTAGTCGAAATCACCCGATACCAGGTGACATTCCAGCACTTCCGGAATGCGCAGCACTTCGCGCCGGAACTGCTCGAACATATTGCCCGACTTGTTGCCGAGCGAGATCTCCACGAACACCAGCAGCGCACTGCCCAGCAGCGCCGGGTTCAGCCGGGCGTAGTAGCCCATGATGACACCATCGCGCTCCAGGCGCTTGACGCGCTCGATGCAGGGCGTAATGGTCAGCCCGACCGCCTCGGCCAGGTCCTTCATCGACATCCTGCCGTCGCTCTGCAGCGCCGTCAGGATCTTGCGGTCGAGCCGGTCGAGGGTGCGCATGGGCTGGCGACTCGTTCTCATGAGTTTTTCCTGTTTTCCTGAGAAATTCGATAACAATGACTGGATTGGATTCAATAGTATAGAGATAAATCCTTTATCAACTTGTCATCGCAGTTGGAGCCCCCGGACATGCGCGTTCTCGTACTCGGCAGTGGCGTTATTGGCGTCACCAGTGCGTGGTATCTGGCCAAGGCCGGTCACGAAGTGACCGTTGTCGACCGCGAGGCCGGGCCCGCGCTCGGGACCAGCTTTGCCAACGCGGGGCAGATCTCGCCCGGCTATGCGTCGCCGTGGGCGGCGCCGGGCGTACCGCTGAAGGCGATCAAGTGGATGTTCCAGGAACATGCTCCGCTCAGCATCCGTCCTGACGGCACCCTGTTCCAGCTCCAATGGATGTGGCAGATGCTGCTGAACTGCAGCGCCGGCCGCTATGCCGTCAACAAGGAACGCATGGTGCGGCTGGCCGAATACAGCCGCGACTGCATCCGCGCATTGCGCGCGGAGACGGGTATCGCTTATGAAGGCCGACAGCAAGGCACGCTGCAGGTGTTCCGAACCGACGAGCAGCTGCAGGGCGCGGCCAAGGACATCGCCGTGCTGGAAGAGGCCGGCGTGCCCTACCAGTTGCTTTCGCGCGACGAACTCGCCGCGAGCGAACCGGCGCTGGCCGCCGTCCGCCACAAGCTGGCCGGCGGCCTGCGCCTTCCCAACGATGAAACCGGCGACTGCGCGCTGTTTACACAACGGCTGGCAGGCATGGCCCAGATGCTGGGCGTGAAATTCCTGTACAACCGCTCGATCGACAGCCTGATGACCCAGGGCGATGCCGTCACCGGCGCCGTGGTCGATGGCGAGCCGCTGGACGCCGACCTGGTGGTGGTGGCGCTGGGCAGCTGGACGACGCAACTGGTCAAGCCGTTCCTGCGTGGCATGTCCAACCTGCCGGTGTACCCGCTCAAGGGTTTCTCGATCACGGTGCCGCTGAGCGATCCGTCGCGCAGCCCGGTGTCCACCGTGCTGGACGAAACCTACAAGGTCGCCATCACCCGCTTCAACGACCGCATCCGCGTCGGCGGCATGGCGCAGATCGTCGGCTACGACCGCAGCCTGGACCCGGCCAAGCGCCGCACGCTCGAACACGTGGTGACCGACCTGTTCCCGGGCGCCGGCGATGTCAGCCAGGCCACCTTCTGGGCCGGCCTGCGCCCGATGACGCCGGACGGCACGCCCATCGTCGGCCCGACCAAGGTGCGCGGCCTGTGGCTGAACACTGGCCACGGCACGCTCGGCTGGACCATGGCCTGCGGCTCGGGCAAGCTGCTGGCGGATTTGGTGTCGGGCACGTCGCCGGCGATCCGCGCGGATGACCTGTCAGTGGCTCGCTACCTGAAGCCGGCGCGCCATCACCTGGCACCGCGGCCGGCCGCTGCCTGACGCAGGCACCGTCTCGATAAGTAAAAAGGGCGACCCCGCGGGGTCGCCCTTCTTCTTTCCGGCTACCGCCGGGCGCCTCAGAACTGCTCGGCCGTCATCGCATTCACCGGTGCCGCCCCGCTGACGATGGCATCGCGCAATGCCGACGCCTGCGACAGGATGTGCTCGGCAAAGAAATGCGCGGTAGCGATCTTGGCGTCATGGAAGCCCGGATCCTCGGCACGCTTCGCATCCGCGGCCAGCATCGCCCGGCCGAACTGCCAGCCAGAGAACACGATGCCGCACAGCTTCAGGTAAGGCACGCTGCCGGCAAACACGGCGTTCGGGTCCGACCTGGCATTGGCCACGACAAACGCCACCACGTCTTCCAGCGCCGCGCGGCCCTTGGCCAGCTGTGCCTGCACCGCGGTGAACCCGGCGCAGCTGTGCTTGCCCAGCGCCGCCTCGGTCTCGGCGATCTGCGCGCAGATCGCGCGCGCCACGGCGCCGCCGTCGCGCACGGTCTTGCGGCCGACCAGGTCGTTGGCCTGGATCGCGGTGGTGCCTTCGTAGATCGGCAGGATGCGGGCGTCGCGGTAGTGCTGCGCCGCGCCGGTTTCCTCGATAAAGCCCATGCCGCCATGCACCTGCACGCCCAGGCTGGTGACATCGATCGACAGCTCGGTGCTCCAGCCCTTCACCACCGGCACCAGGAATTCATAGAAGGCCTGGTTCTGCTGGCGCACCGCCTCGTCCGGATGCTGGTGCGCCGCGTCGCAGGCGGCCGCGGCCACGTAGGCGACGGCGCGTGCGCCCTCGGTCAGCGCGCGCATCGTCATCAGCATGCGCTTGACGTCGGGGTGGTGGATGATGGTGACCGCCTCGCGCGCCGAGCCATCGACCGGGCGGCTCTGCACGCGCTCGCGCGCATAGGCCACGGCCTGCTGGTAGGCGCGCTCGGACACCGCCACGCCCTGCATGCCAACGGAGAAGCGCGCCGAGTTCATCATGATGAACATGTACTCGAGGCCGCGGTTCTCTTCGCCCACCAGCGTGCCGATGGCGCCGCCATGATCGCCGAACTGCAGCACCGCGGTCGGGCTGGCCTTGATACCCAGCTTGTGCTCGATCGACACGCAGTGCACGTCGTTGCGCTCGCCCGGGGTGCCGTCGGCATTGACCAGGAACTTGGGCACGATAAACAGCGAGATGCCCTTGACGCCCTCCGGCGCATTGGGCGTGCGCCCCAGCACGAGATGGACGATGTTCTTCGCCATGTCATGCTCACCGTAGGTGATGAAAATCTTGGTGCCGAACAGCTTGAAGGTACCGTCGCCCTGCGGCTCGGCGCGGGTGCGCACCGCGGCCAGGTCGGAGCCGGCTTGCGGCTCGGTCAGGTTCATGGTGCCGGTCCACTCGCCCGAGATCAGCTTGGGCAGGAAGGTGGCCTTCTGCTCATCCGTGCCTGCCGTCAGCAGCGCCTCGATGGCGCCGTCGGTCAGCAGCGGACACAGCGCGAACGACAGGTTCGCGGTGTTCAGCATCTCGTTGCAGGCGGTGGCGATCAGCTTGGGCAGGCCCTGGCCGCCGAACTCCTGCGGGTGCAGCACGCCCTGCCAGCCGCCTTCGCCGAACTGGCGGAAGGCATCCTTGAAGCCGGGCGTGGTGGTGACGACGCCGTCCTTCCAGCTGCTCGGGTCCAGGTCGCCGGCACGGTTGAGCGGCGCGACGACCTGCTCGTTGAACTTGGCGGCTTCCTCCAGCACGGCCTCGGCCGTTTCCGGCGTGGCTTCCTCGAAGCCGGGCAGTTGGCTGACGGCTTCAAGGCCAGCCAGCTCGTTCATGACGAACAGCATGTCCTTGAGCGGAGCACGGTAGGTCATCGATGTCTCCCAATGTGTATAAAAAAGCCGTTCGCGGGGGGGTACGTAACCCCGCCCGGAACGGCTCTATGTGCATCCTTGCCGGCCACCGCGCTAGGCGGTGGCCGGCGCAGCAGCATCAGCCCAGTGCGGCAACCAGTTCCGGCACCACGGTGTTCAGATCGCCCACCAGGCCATAGTCGGCCACGGAGAAGATCGGGGCTTCGGCATCCTTGTTGATCGCGACGATCACCTTGGAGTCCTTCATGCCGGCCAGATGCTGGATCGCGCCGGAGATACCGACGGCGATATACAGCTGCGGCGCGACGATCTTGCCGGTCTGGCCGACCTGGTAGTCGTTGGGCACGAAGCCGGCATCCACGGCGGCGCGCGAGGCACCCAGCGCGGCGCCCAGCTTGTCGGCCAGCGGCGTCAGCACCTTGGTGTAGTTCTCGCCCGAACCCACGCCACGGCCACCCGAGACGATGATCTTGGCGGCGGTCAGTTCCGGACGGTCGCTCTTGGCCACTTCGCTGGAGACGAACTGCGAGATGCTCAGGTCGGCCACCGCCGGCAGGTTCTCGACAGCAGCCGAGCCGCCCTCGGCAGCAGCAGAGTCAAACGCCGTGCCGCGCACGGTGATGACCTTGATCTTGTCTTCCGACTTCACGGTGGCGATGGCGTTGCCGGCGTAGATCGGGCGCTCGAAGGTGTCCGGGGCGTCGACCTTGGAGATTTCCGAGATCTGGGCCACGTCCAGCTTGGCGGCCACGCGCGGCAGGATGTTCTTGCCGTACGGGGTAGCCGGGGCCAGGATGTGGCTGTAGTCGCTGGCGATGGCCAGTGCCTGCTCGGCGACGTTCTCGGCCAGGCCGTGATCGAAGTAGGCAGCGTCGGCCAGCAGGACCTTGCTTACGCCGGCGATCTTCGCGGCAGCGTCGGCCGCGGCCTTGGCGTTGGCGCCCGCCACCAGCACGTGGACGTCGCCGCCGCACTGGGCGGCAGCCGTCACGGTATGCAGCGTGGAGGCCTTGATCGATTGATTGTCGTGTTCAGCAATGACGAGTGCAGTCATGTTTTCTATCTCCCCGCGCTCAGATAACTTTGGCTTCGTTCTTCAGCTTCTGCACCAGCGTCGCGACGTCCGGCACCATCACACCCGCGCTGCGCTTGGGCGGCTCCACGACCTTCTGGGTCGACAGGCGCGGCTTGACGTCCACGCCGAGATCTTCCGGCTTGACGATATCCAGCGGCTTCTTCTTCGCCTTCATGATGTTCGGCAGCGTGACGTAGCGCGGCTCGTTCAGGCGCAGGTCGGTGGTCACCACGGCCGGCAGCTTGATCGACAGCGTTTCCAGGCCGCCGTCGACTTCACGGGTCACCGAGGCCTTGCCATCGGCAACCACCACCTTGGAGGCGAACGTGGCTTGCGGCAGCCCGGCCAGCGCGGCCACCATCTGGCCGGTCTGGTTGGAGTCGTCGTCGATGGCCTGCTTGCCCAGGATCACCAGCTGCGGCTGTTCCTTGTCGATCAGCGCCTTCAGCAGCTTGGCCACGGCCAGCGGTTGCAGGTCTTCGTTCGATTCCACCAGGATGCCGCGGTCGGCACCGATGGCCATCGCGGTGCGCAGGGTTTCCTGGCACTGCGTGACACCGCACGACACGGCGACGACTTCGGTGACAACGCCGGCTTCCTTCAGGCGCACGGCCTCTTCGACGGCGATTTCGTCGAAGGGGTTCATGCTCATCTTGACGTTGGCCAGATCGACGCCCGAACCGTCCGCCTTGACGCGGACCTTGACGTTGAAATCCACCACCCGCTTGACTGCGACGAGTACTTTCATGCGCTCACTCCACTGATAGCTGTAGTCAGAAATTTTGTTCGCTCGTCATTATAACCACCGGGCTGGCGGCTTCCCTGTTTTTCGAACGATCGTACTATTTTATCGGCAAAATGATGCCGGGCATAGCCCGGCAGACCCCAGCCGTCTGACGATTTTGCCGCAAACCGGGGCTTGCGGGGATCGTCTGATTGGATGAAACCCTCGACTAATCGGGGCCTTATATGACTTACCAGGCGGTGATGACCGATTCCTTGTAGGTCGAAGTGACGTATTGCTTGATTTCCGGCGAGTGATAGGCCTTCACCAGCTTGGCCACCCAGGGCTTGGTCTTGTCGGCCTCGCGGATGGCGATCAGGTTGGCATACGGGCCTTTCGGGCCTTCCATGGCGATGGCGTCCTTGGTCGGCGACAGGCCGGCCGATTCCGCGTAGTTGCCATTGATGGCGGCGGCGTCCAGGTCGTCCAGCGAGCGCGGCAGCTGCGCGGCGTCCAGCTCGACGATGCGGATCTTCTTGGGGTTCTCGACGATATCCAGCGGCGTCGCCTTCAGGCCGGCGTTAGGCTTGAGCTTGATCACGCCTTTGCTCTGCAGCAGCAGCAGGCCGCGGCCGCCGTTGGTCGGGTCGTTGGGCACGCCCACGCGCGCGCCCTGCTTGAGCTGATCGAGCGACTTGATCTTCTTCGAGTACACGCCCATCGGGAACGTGACGGTATAGGCCACATGCGTGAATTTGTAGCCGCGATCCTTGATCTGGGCTTCCAGGTACGGCAGGTGCTGGTAGCTGTTGGCATCCAGGTCGCCGGCGGCAAGCGCTGCGTTGGGCTGGATGTAGTCGCTGAACTCGACCAGCTGGATGTTGAGGCCGTCCTTGGCGGCGACCTTTTTCACCTGTTCCATGATCTGGGCGTGCGGGCCGCCGGTCACACCGATCTTGATGGGCTTTTCCTGGGCCACGGCAGCGGTGGCGAGAGTGGCGCCGAGCGCGGCGCCGAGAATCCATTGCAGCAGGTTGCGACGTTGCATGATATGCGTTTCCTGTTTCAAAAAATAAGGGGCTCAGCGGTGGCTGATGCGCCGGACGAGCCAGTCGCCGAAGCTCTGCACCGCCTGCACGAAAACAATCAGGATCACCACCACCGCCACCATCACCTCGGTGATGTAGCGCTGGTAGCCGTAGCGGATGCCGAGGTCGCCCAGGCCGCCGCCGCCGATGGCGCCGGCCATGGCCGAATAACCGACCAGGCTGACGAAGGTGATGGTCAGGCCGGCAACGATGCCGGGCATCGCTTCAGGCAGCAGCACCTTCCGCACGATCTGGCCGGTGGTCGCGCCCATCGACTGGGCGGCCTCGACCAAGCCCTTGTCGACCTCGCGCAGCGCGCTTTCCACGAGCCGCGCGATAAACGGGATCGCCGCGATGGTCAGCGGCACGATCGCCGCAGTGGTGCCGATCGACGAGCCCACGATAAAGCGCGTGAACGGGATCACCACCACCAGCAGGATGATGAACGGGATCGAACGCACCGCATTGACCACCACGCCGATGGTACGGTTGAACAGCGGGTGCGACAGCACGCCGCCGCGGTTGGTCAGGTGCAGCAGCACGCCCAGCGGCACGCCCAGCAGCGAGCCGACCACGCCCGAGATCGCCACCATCAGCAGCGTCTCATTGAACGAGGTCAGGAACAGGTCAGACATCTCAGACCACATGCTCGAACTCCTCCACCACGACCCCTTGCGCCTGCAGGTATTCCATCGCCGCCTTCACGTCGGCCAGTTCGCCCGTGGCCATGATCGCCAGCGAGCCGAAGGCCTGGCCCTGGATCTCGTCGATATGGCCGTGCAGGATGTTGAAATCCAGCCCGTAGCGGCGGATCGCCTGGGCCAGCACCGGCTGGTCCAGGCCCTCGCCGGTGAAGGCGAGGCGGTAGACGTGGTCGCGGCCGTTGCCGAGCCGGCTCTCCACGCGCTTGAGCACGCTCGCCGGCAACTCCTGCGAAATCACGTCGCCGATCATGGCGCGGGTGACGTCATGCTGCGGGCGCAGGAACACGTCGATCACGCGTCCGGTTTCCACCACCTGGCCGGCTTCGAGCACGGCCACGCGGTCGCACACCTGCTTGATCACCTCCATCTGGTGCGTGATCATCACCACGGTCAGGCCCAGGTCGCGGTTGATCTGCTTGAGCAGGTCGAGGATGGAGCGGGTGGTTTCGGGGTCCAGTGCGGAAGTGGCTTCGTCGGACAGCAGCACCTTGGGCTTGCTCGCCAGCGCGCGTGCAATGCCCACGCGCTGCTTCTGCCCGCCGCTGATCTGTGCCGGATAGCGGTCCTTGAGCGCCGACAGGCCAACGAGGTCCAGCAGCGGCAGCACCGTGGCGGCGATCTCGGCCTTGGGCTTGCCGGCCAGCTCCAGCGGCAGCGCCACGTTGTCGTAGACGGTACGCGACGACAGCAGGTTGAAGTGCTGGAAGATCATGCCGATCTCGCGGCGCGCCAGGCGCAGCGCGCCGTTGTCCAGCGCGGTCAGGTCCTGGCCGGCGACGATCACGCGGCCGCTGGTGGGCCGGTTCAGCAGGTTGATGGCGCGTACCAGCGTGCTCTTGCCGGCGCCGCTGCGGCCGATGATGCCGAAGACTTCGCCCGCCGCTATCGACAGGCTCACGTCCCGCAATGCATGCACGTCGCCTGACGCGCCCGGGAAGCGCTGCGACAGTCCTTGCAGTTCGATCATGAAAAGGTGACCAAAAGAAAACGGCAACAGTCGCGGAGGTCTCCAGCGCTGTTGCCGCACGTTATTTTTGTGAAGCGCTTATTTTAAGCGATCTGCTTCATACCATAAACGACTTTTTGCCGATGTCTTTATACGTTCCCGGCATATAAAGACCTTAAGAAGTTGCCTATGAGGCATGCCAGGATGGGGCGCGCTTGTCGACAAAGGCCTGCACGCCCTCCAGTGCCGAGTCGTCCATCATGTTGCAGGCCATGGTCTGGCCGGCAAGCTGGTAGGCCGCTTCGATGCCCATCTCGAGCTGGCGGTAAAACAGCCCCTTGCCAGCGGCGACCGCGGCGGCCGGCTTGGCGCAGATGCTGGCGGCCAGGCGCGCCACCTCGTCGTCCAGCTGGTCGGCGGGCACGA
Source organism: Ralstonia pickettii (assembly GCA_050987995.1). GTDB lineage: Bacteria > Pseudomonadota > Gammaproteobacteria > Burkholderiales > Burkholderiaceae > Cupriavidus > Cupriavidus pickettii_B. The sequence goes on along the minus strand of CP158803.1, from coordinate 859,868 downwards.
CCCGGTTGACCAGCCCGCGCTCGCACGCGGTGGCGGCGTCGATCATGTCGCCGGTCAGCAGCATCTCCATGGCCTGCTTGCGGTGCAGGTTGCGCGACAGCGCCACGCCGGGCGTCGAGCAGAACAGCCCCAGGTTCACGCCGGACACGGCAAAGCGCGCGTCGTCGGCGGCCACCGCCAGGTCGCACATCGCCACCAGCTGGCAGCCGGCCGCGGTGGCGATGCCCTGCACGCGCGCGATCACCGGCTGCGGCATTTTCTGGATCGCCATCATCATGCGCGTGCAGCGGTCGAACAGCCGGCGGTAGTAGTCGTGCGAGGGCGAAGCACGCATCTCGCGCAGATCGTGCCCGGCGCAGAAAGCCTTGCCGGCGCCGGCCAGCACCACCACGCGCACGGTGTGGTCCGTCGCCAGGCGCGCCAGCGCTTCGGTCAGCGCTTCCAGCAGCCCTTCGGACAAGGCATTGAACGCCTGCGGGCGGTTCATGGTCAGGCGCGCCACGCCGGCGGCATCGCGCGACTCGGTCAGCAGCGGCGCATCCACGCGTGCATCGTTCTCGGCCATGAGGATGGTCTCCTAGTGTTCCATCAGGACCTTCAGGTGCGCCAGCACGCTGCGGCCCAGTGCGCTCAGGTTGTAGCCACCCTCCAGGCAGCTGACGATGCGGCCCTGCGCATGCGCGCGCGCCACCTCGACCAGTTGGCCGGTGATCCAGGCGTAGTCCTGCTCCACCAGTCCCATCTGCCCGAGGTCATCCTCGCGGTGCGCGTCGAATCCGGCGGAGATGAACAGCATCTGCGGGCGGAACTCGTTCAGCCGCGGCAGCCAGATGGTCTCGACTACCTCGCGCACGGCCATGCCGTTGGTGTACGCCGGCAGCGGGATGTTGACCATATTGGGCGCGAGATGCTCGGTGCCGCTGTACGGGTAGAACGGGTGCTGGAAGATGCTGCACATCAGCACGCGCTCGTCGCCGCGGAAGGCCGCTTCGGTGCCGTTGCCATGGTGCACGTCGAAATCGATGATGGCCACGCGCTCCAGCCCGTGCGCCTGCAGCGCGTGGCGCGCGGCGATGGCGACGTTGTTGAAGAAGCAGAAGCCCATGGCGCGGTCGGGCTCGGCGTGGTGGCCCGGCGGGCGCACGCAGCAGAACGCGTTCTCCAGCTCGCCGGCGATCACGGCATCGGTGGCCGCGACCGCAGCGCCCGCGGCCAGCTTGGCGGCGGCGAGCGTGTGGCTGTTCATCGAGGTATCCGGATCGATGGGGTAGTAGCCGCTCGCCGGGCTGGCGCTTTCCAGCGAATCGACATAGTCGGGCCGGTGCACGCGCTCGAGCTGCTCACGCGTGGCGGGCGTGGGCTCGCGCCGCTCCAGCAGCCCGTCCAGGCCGTGTGATATCAGGTGATCCTCGATCGCCTGCAGGCGTTCCGGGCACTCGGGATGGAAATGCCCCATCTCGTGCCGCTGGAACTCCGGGTGCGTGTAATAGCCTGTCGGCATCTCTTATCGTGGCAAGGTTGTCTCCAATCGCTACGTTAGCACAGGGAGGGGCAAGCCACCCAGCCGTTGCCCACCCCACCTGCCTATGGTTGCGAACTGCCGCTGCAGTGGCATCCGCTATACTCGGTGCGACTTGCAAAGGACACCATGACCGACACCCAGCGCTCACTGCGACGCCCCCTGCTGGGCGCCGCGCTTTCCGCTGCCGCACTCGGACTCTGCGGCCTCTCCCCCAGCCTGCTCGCCGCCGGCAAGCGCCGCGTCAGCGTGCGCGAGGAAGAGATCGAACCCGGCCGCTACCGCGACAACCCCCAAACCCGTACCTTTATCGACGAGATGGTGGCGCGCCACGGCTTTGACCGCGGCGCGCTGCAGGACTGGTTCGGCCAGGCGGTCTATTCGGCGACGGTGGTGCGGCTGATCATGCCGCCCGCGACCACCGGCCGCAAAAGCTGGCGCACCTATCGCTCGCGCTTTATCGAGCCGATCCGCATCAATGCGGGCGTGCGCTTCTGGCAGGACAACCGCGACACGCTGCGACGCGCCGAAGCCGATTTCGGCGTGCCGGCCTCCGTCATCGTCGGCATCATCGGTGTGGAAACCATCTATGGCCGAGACATGGGCACCTTCCGCGTGCTCGACTCGCTGTCCACCCTGGCCTTCGACTACCCGGACACGCCCAACCGCGACGCGCGCAGTGCGCTGTTCCGCAACCAGCTCGCCGACTACCTGCTGTGGTGCCGGGACACGCGCACCGACGTGTACTCGGTGCTGGGCTCGTATGCGGGCGCGATCGGCATCCCGCAGTTCATGCCGACCAGCCTGCGCGAATACGCCATCGATTACGACAACAACGGCCGCATCGACCTGCGCAACAGCCCCACCGACGCGATCGGCAGCGTCGCGCGCTTCCTGCAGCTGCACGGCTGGGAGGCGGGCCGCCCGGTGGTGTGGCGCATTGCCGGCGATGCAGGCAGCCTTGGCGTTGCCACCGCGGCGGCGGACGGCGAGCCATGGCCGATGCGCACGTTGAACCAGCTCACACGCGCGGGGCTGCGCGTGGACGAGCCGATCGATGCGGCGCGTGAAGGCGAGACCGGCGTGCTGGTGGTGGACCTGCCCACGCCGGACCTGCCCACCGAGTACCTGCTCGGCCTGCGTAACTTCTACGTGCTGACGCGCTACAACCGCAGCTTCTTCTATGCGCTGGCGGTGTACCAGCTGGGTGAGGCGGTGAAGGCGGCGATGGGCTGACGCCGGCGCGCCCACAAAGCAAAAAGGCCTCGCACGTGCGAGGCCTTTTTGCTTGCGGCGTTGCCCGGATCAGGCCGGGAACACGCCGGTCGACAGGTAGCGGTCGCCGCGGTCGCACACCACGAACACGATGGTGGCGTTCTCGACTTCCTCGGCAATACGCAGCGCCACGCAGAGCGCGCCCGCGGCCGAGATGCCGCAGAAGATGCCCTCTTCGCTCGCCATGCGCCGCGCCATATGCTCGGCGTCGGCCTGGCTCACCGGCTCGGTGCGATCGATGTACTTGGAATCGTAGATCTTGGGCAGATACGCTTCCGGCCACTTGCGGATGCCCGGGATGCGCGAACCCTCGGCCGGCTGTGCGCCGATAACCTGGATCTCGGGATTCTGTTCCTTCAGGTAGCGCGACACGCCGGTAATGGTGCCGGTGGTGCCCATCGCCGACACGAAATGGGTGATGCGCCCTTCGGTATCGCGCCAGATCTCGGGGCCGGTGCCCTCGTAGTGCGCCTGCGGGTTGTCCGGGTTGGCGAACTGGTCGAGGATCACGCCCTTGCCGTCGCGCTCCATCGAATCGGCCAGGTCGCGCGCGTATTCCATGCCGCCCTTGACCGGGGTCAGGACGATCTCGGCGCCATAGGCGGCCATGCTCTGGCGGCGCTCCAGGCTCAGGTCCTCGGGCATGATCAGCACCATCTTGTAGCCACGGATGGCAGCCGCCATGGCCAGCGCGATGCCGGTATTGCCGGAGGTCGCCTCGATCAGCGTATCGCCCGGCTTGATGCGCCCACGGGCTTCGGCCCGGGCGATCATCGACACCGCGGGGCGGTCCTTGACCGAACCGGCGGGGTTGTTGCCTTCGAGCTTGCCGAGGATCACATTGCCGCGCGCGTCGTTGGCGGCACCGGGAATGCGCTGCAGTCTGACCAGCGGCGTATTGCCGATGGTGTCTTCAATAGTCTTGTAGGCCATGGTGTCGGGGATCGATGTCGCCGGCCATTGTAATCCAGACCCCTTTCCCTCGCCGGCAGGCGGGCTTTGCGCCGGGGCGCATCCGCCTGCGGTGCCTCACGGTTCAGTCTTCTTCGTGGTTGCCTTCGCCCAGCAGGTGGTACAGCAGGATGCAGCCGAAGGTAGCGGTGCCGATGCCGCCCAGCGTCATGCCACCCAGTTTCAGCGTCAGGTCGCCCGCGGCCACCGTCAGCGTGGCGCCGACCGTGATCAGGTTGCGCGAACTGGAGAAGTCCACCTTGTTCTGCACCCAGATCCGGCCCGCCGTCGCCGAGATCAGCCCGAACACGACGATGGTCAGCCCGCCGATCACGGGGCCCGGGATGGTCAGGATCAGCGCCCCGAACTTGGGCGAGAAGCCCAGCAGGATGGCCACCGCCGCCGCCACCACGAAGATCAGCGTCGAGTAGATCTTGGTGACCGCCATCACGCCCATGTTCTCGGCGTAGGTGGTCACGCCGGTGCCGCCGCCGCCGGCCGACAGCATGGTGGCGATGCCGTCGCCGATAAAGGCGCGGCCGATATACGGGTCGAGATTGCGCCCGGTCATCACGCCGATGGCCTTGATATGGCCCAGGTTCTCGGCCACCAGCACGATCGCCACCGGGGCGATCAGCAGCATCGCGCTGACCTCGAAGACCGGCACCGTGAACGCAGGCATGCCGAACCAGCTGGCCGCGACCACGCCGGAGAAGTCAATGGCCTTGCCCAGCCCCATCACGTTGGTGCCGAGGTAGTAGGCAAGATAGCCAGCCAGGCCGCCGATCAGTACCGGCAGGCGCCCGATCATGCCGGGCGCGCGCACCGCCACCAAGCCTACGGCCAGCACCGTCAGCAAGCCCACCCAGGTATCGAGCGACGCGCCGCTGACCGCCTTGACCGCGACCGGGGCCAGGTTCAGGCCGATGGCCGCGACGATCGCGCCGGTCACCACCGGCGGCATCAGCTTTTCCACCCACGCGTAGCCCGCCGCCTGTACCACCAGCCCGATCACGGTGTACAGCGCGCCCGCGGCGATGATGCCGCCCAGCGCTACCGGGATATTGGGGTTGGGACCACTGCCTGCGTAGCCGGTGGCGGCAATCACCACGGCGATAAAGGCGAAGCTGGAGCCCAGGTAGCTAGGCACCCGGCCGCGCACGCACAGAAAGAAGATCAGCGTGCCGATGCCGGAGAACAGGATGGCGATATTGGGGTTGAAACCCATCAGGATCGGCGCGATGGCGGTCGAGCCGAACATCGCCACCACGTGCTGGATGCCGGCCAGCAGCGTCTGCCCGGCCGGCAGCCGCTCGTCGGGCCCGATCACGCCTTCAGTCTTGAGCCACCATTTGGGCAGGAATCCCGCGTCCTCGCCATTCGCCATGTGTTCTGCTCCCTGTGCTCCGGGCGGGCCGCGCAGTCGGCGGCCGCCGCGATTGTGGTTGGTAATCCGGCGCTGACTGGCTGCTTATTGCCGGTCAGCAGCCGCGCGCGGCAGATCCTGCCGGCGGGGCGTCCGAATGATACTCCGCGCCCGTAGGCATGCGAAGCCGCACAGATGTAGCACAAGGCGTACCAGCAGAGGGTGTGCCCGGACGCAACGGTACCGGGCACAGGCCTGTGGACAAGTCAGCCGGCGGTTCAGCGCGATGCCTTGGCCGCGCCTGCGGGCGCAGCGGCAGCGGCCTTCGCCGGCTTGGCCGACGCTGCCGGCGCCGCAACCGCAGCGCCGAAGGTCAGCCCGCCCTCCTGCAGCTTCGCCACGGACTTCAGGCCGATGCCGCTCACGCGCTCGGCCAGGTCAGCGGCATCCTTGTAGGGCCCACGCTTGTTGCGTTCTTCGATGATGTTGCGGGCGGTGGCAGGGCCCACGCCCTTGACGGAAGTCAGCGCGGCCTCATCGGCCGTATTGACGTCGACCGCCGCGTGCGCAACCCCGCCGGCGGACAGGCAGATAGCTGCAACCAGGGAAACACGCCGGACCAATTGCCAGACCCATTGCTTGAACATGAAAGCTCCTTTCCTGTTGGATGGTATGAGGTACCACCCCGCCATTGCGGCGAGGCCAGGTCAGGATAGGGTCAGGCGGCCGCGGCGGCGCATGCGGCAACACAAGTTGACACCGGCCGCACAAAAATGTGTCGGCCGGCTCAGGAACAGCGGTGAACCGAAGGGGTCAGCCAGCGCGTTCGAGCAGCCAGCGGCAGTAGCGCGCCACGCCTTCCTCGACCGTCAGGAAGTGCTCGTTATAGCCAGCACTGCGCAGCTTGGACACATCCGACTGCGTAAAGCACTGGTACTTGCCGCGCAGCGCATCGGGGAACTTGATGTACTCGACCAGGCCTTCCTGCACCAGCTCTTCCAGCGACAGGCGCGGCTTGCCGTCGGCCTCGCGCAGCGTGTTGACCACGGTCGCGGCGATGTCGTTGAACGGCTGCGCGCGGCCGGTGCCGAGGTTGAAGATGCCGGATTTTTCCGGGTGGTCGAAGAAATACAGGTTGACCTTGACCACGTCCTCCACCGAGATGAAGTCGCGGCTCTGCATGCCCGGGCCGTAGCCGTTGTATTCGCCGAACAGCTTCACCGTGCCGTCGGCGCGGAACTGGTTGAAGTTGTGGAACGCGACCGAGGCCATGCGGCCCTTGTGGGTCTCGCGCGGGCCATACACGTTGAAGTAGCGGAAGCCGACGATCTGCGACAGCGCCGACGGCAGCCGGCGCCGCACGATCTGGTCGAACAGGAACTTGGAGTAGCCGTACACGTTGAGCGGGCGCTCGAACTCGCGGTCTTCGCGGAACACCGTCGAGGCGCCGTAGGTGGCCGCCGACGACGCGTACAGGAACTGCGTGCCCTGCTCCAGGCAGCTTTCCATCAGCGACAGCGTGTAGCGGTAGTTGTTCTCCATCATGTAGCGGCCGTCGGTCTCCATGGTGTCGGAGCACGCGCCTTCGTGGAACACCGCGCGGACCTTGCCGAACTCGCCGCGGGCAAAGCGCTCGAGGAAGTCCTGCTTGTCCAGGTAGTCGGAGATTTCGCAGTCGACCAGGTTGTGAAACTTGTCTGCACGGGTCAGGTTGTCGACCGCGATGACATGGGTCTCGCCGCGGTCGTTCAGGCCCTTGACGAGGTTGCTGCCGATAAAGCCGGCAGCGCCGGTCACGATGATGGTCATGGTCGCTTCAGTCTGGTGGCGCCGCGCTTCACGGGGCGGTGCCGAACAATTCGGGGTAGGTGACGACGGCGGTGCCGAGCTTGCCCACCACGATGCCGCCGGCACGATTGGCATGCTGCACGGCTTCCTTGAGCGGCACGCCGGCGCCCAGCATGGTGGCGAGCGTGGCGATCACGGTATCGCCCGCACCCGATACATCATAGACCTCGCGCGCCTGGGCCGAGACGTGCAGCACCTCGGCCTCGGTGTAGAGCGTCATGCCCTCTTCCGAGCGGGTCAGCAGCAGCGCCTCGAGCTGCAGCGCGCGGCGCAGGTTCTGCGCGCGGATGGTCAGGTCGGCCTCGGTCTTCCAGGCGCCGACCACGGCACGCATCTCGGCCCGGTTGGGCGTGATCAGCGTGGCGCCGCGGTAGCGCGAGTAGTCGTCGCCCTTGGGGTCGATCAGCACCTTGCGCCCTGCGGCGCGGCCGGCGTCGATCATGCGCGTGACGTGCGTCAGGCCGCCCTTGCCGTAGTCGGACATCACCAGCACCTGGTAGTCGTTGATCAGGCTCTGGAAGCGATCCTGTACCGCGGCCAGCACTTCGTGCGCCGGGGCATTCTCGAAATCCACGCGCAGCAGCTGCTGCTGGTGCGCCACCACGCGCAGCTTGATGGTGGTGTTGAGCTTGGCATCGCGGTGCAGGTAGGGTTCCACGTGGCTTTCAGCCAGCAGGGCCTCGAGCGTGCGCGCCGGCTCGTCGTCGCCGACCACGCCCAGCATGCCCACGCGCGCACCCAGCGCGGCGGCGTTGCGCGCCACGTTGGCGGCGCCGCCCAGGCGCTCGTCGCTGCGCTTGACCTGCACCACCGGCACCGGTGCTTCCGGCGAAATCCGCTCCACGTCGCCGAACCAGTAGCGGTCCAGCATCATGTCGCCGACCACCAGGATATGGGACTGCCGGATCTGTTCTTGCGGAATGACGGTCTTGTTCATTGAAGATCCTTGGCAATATCGGGGCGGCCGCGGCCGCCTCGTCAGCTTATCGGTTGATGAGTCCGTTGACCGGCCCGCGCTTCATTCGTTCGCGGCTTGTGGCCGCGCCCTGGTCGGGCGGCCGATGGCGTGGTACTCCACGCCGCTGTCGACCATCGCCTCCGGCTCATACAGGTTGCGCCCGTCGAAGACTACCGGCGTCTTCAGGCGCCGCTTGATCTGCGCGAAGTCGGGGCTGCGGAACACCTTCCACTCGGTCACGATCACCAGCGCATCGGCGCCATCGAGCGCATCCATCTGGTTGTCGTGAAAGCTTACGCGTGCGGCGCCGCCCGGCAGGTCGGCCAGGTCGGCTTCCAGCACGCGGCGGGCTTCGGCCATCGACACCGGATCGTGCATGCGCAGCGACGCGCCGCGCCCCACCAGCTCGCGCGCCAGTACGCGCGACGGCGCTTCGCGCATGTCGTCGGTATTGGGCTTGAACGCCAGCCCCCACACCGCGAAGGTGCGCCCGGCGAGGTCGTCGCCGAAGCGGCGCACGATCTTGTCGCCGAGCACGCGCTTCTGCGCGCCGTTGACGGCTTCCACCGCCTCCAGCACGCGCATCGGCTTGCCGTGGTCGGCGGCGGTGCGCATCAGCGCCTGCACGTCCTTGGGGAAGCACGAGCCACCATAGCCGGCACCGGCATACAGGAAACTGTAGCCGATGCGCGGGTCCGAGCCGATGCCCATGCGCACCAGTTCGATATCGGCGCCGACCTCGTCGGCCAGGTTGGCCAGCTCGTTCATGAACGAGATGCGCGTGGCCAGCATCGAGTTGGCGGCGTACTTGGTGAACTCGGCCGAGCGCACGTCCATGTAGAAGGTGCGTTCGTGGTGCCGGTTGAACGGCGCGTACAGCTGGCGCATGGTGGCCTGCGCGTGGCGGCCCGCCACGTCGCGGTTGCAGCCCAGCACGATGCGGTCCGGGCGCATGAAATCCTCGACCGCGGCCCCTTCCTTCAGGAACTCCGGGTTCGACACCACCGAGAACTGCAGGTCTTCCAGCCCGCGCGCGGCCAGTTCCTCGCGGATCGTGGCGGCGACGCGGTCGCCGGTGCCGACCGGCACGGTGGACTTGTCGACCACGACCTTGAAGCCGGTCATGTGGCGGCCGATATTGTGCGCGGCGGCCAGCACGTACTTCAGGTCGGCCGAGCCGTCTTCATCCGGCGGCGTGCCCACGGCGATGAACTGCACGTCCGCGTGCTCGACGCTGGCGGCCACGTCGGTGGAGAAGGTCAGGCGGCCGGCGGCGCGGTTGCGCTGGATCAGTTCCTGCAGGCCCGGCTCGTAGATCGGCACGCCGCCCGCATTGAGCAACGCGATCTTCTTTTCGTCCAGGTCCAGGCAGAACACGTCATTGCCCAGTTCCGCCAGGCAGGCGCCGGTGACGAGGCCGACATAGCCGCTGCCGATAATGGTGACTTTCATGGCATCAATTCAAAATCAGTTGCACCGCCGCCCGGATCAGCCGAGCGTCTCGGAACGCCGCGGGGCGTAGGTTTCCCAGCGGTTGCAGCCCGGGCACTGCCAGTAGAACAAGCGGGCGCGGAAGCCGCATTCGCGGCAGGTGTAGCGCGCCAGGTTGCGGGTGCGCAGCTGCAGCAGGTCGCGGATGGCGGTGGTTTCCTTCCCCTCTTCGCCGCCTTCTTCCCCCTCGGCCACCGGGGCATCGCCCGCCGGGGCCTCGGCTGCGGTGACTGCCGCCTGCGCCTCGAAATACTTGGTCAGCGCCAGCAGCGTAGGCTGGCGGCGCAACTGGTCGCGCATCAGCTGTGCCGCGGCTGCGGGACCGTTCACGTCCAGTTCGGCCTTGTAGGCGGTATCGAGCAACTCCGGCGCCAGCTTGCCCTTGAGCAGGCCGCGCAGCCATTCCAGCGCGGTGCCCTCTTCCTGCAGGCTGGCATAGGCCTTGACCACGCGATCGGCCACCAGCGGCAGGAACGACGCGTCCTGGCGCTCGATACCGAGCCAGTGGCCGAGCGCGCCGCGCGCGTCGCCGGCCGCGGCGGCCACGTCGCCCAGCAGGATCGGCGCGCGTACGTTGGCGGAATTCTCGGCCACGGCCTGGTTCAGCCACTTCACCGCATCCTCGGGGCGCTTGCGCTGCAGCGCATCCTGCGCCAGCTCGCAGCAGAACTGCGCGATCTGCACGCTGTAGCTCTTCTGCTCCAGCGTCTGCAGTTCGCGCGCGGCGTCGATGGCCTTCTGCCACTCCTTCTCGACCTCATAAAGTTCAAGCAACACGCGCTTGGCCGAGGCCGCGTACGGACCCGACATCAGCCGGCGCAGCGACTCCTCGGCACGGTCCAGCAGACCGGCGCGCAGGAAGTCCTGCCCCAGTTCGTACAGCGCGTGCTCGCGCTCGGGCTCGGGCAGGTCGGGCCGGGTGGCGAGGTTCTGGTGCACGCGGATGGCGCGCTCGGTTTCGCCGCGGCGGCGGAACAGTGCGCCCAGCGCGAAATGCAGCTCGGTGGTTTCGGGGTCGAGCCGGGCGACCTCGATAAAGGCATCGATGGCCTTGTCGGGCTGCTCGTTGAGCAGGAAATTGAGGCCCTTGAAATACGAGCGCGGCAGCGCGCCCTGCTCGCTGATGAGCTGGCGCACATCGAAGCGCGCCGCCATCCAGCCAAGGCCAAAGACAAGTGGCAGCGCCAGCAGCCACCAGGTTTCAAACATCATGGATCAGACCTTCGGGCCGACTACGTTATAGGGAACAGGCTTGCCGTCGCGCGGTATGGCCGACGCAGGCGGCACTGCCGCTGCGGATGAAGCGCCCGCCTGCGCGGCGGCCTCGGCAAGCGCGCGGCGCAGCCGGGCCGCTTCCATGCGCTGGCGCATCAGGTTAGGTGCCACCGAGGCCAGCGCCGCCACCGCGCCGAGCACGAAGGCGGCGAACAGGATCAGGATCAGCGGGGCATGCCAGACGGCGTTGAAGAAAAGCTGCAGCGAGGCTTCGGCGGTATTGCGCAGCGCCAGCACGAACAGCAGCACGAATACGACGATGCGGACGATCCAGGCGAACAGTTTCATGCGGTAGGCAGCGTGGCAGCGTGACGTGGAAGCGGCACCGGCGCACTCGCGCGAGGTCCGGCAAAGACCCCGGCATTGTAACGGATACACTTCACCTATTCGGTAACCGGGCGCCAATGCGGCCCTGACGGGGGTCTAACGCGGCGGCGCCGTCAGACCCTGGCAGAACGCCTGGGCACGATGCGGCACCTGTATCGGCGCGCTCGCGAGGCCGGCAGCAATAGAAAAAGCGCCCCGGCGGGGCGCTTTTTTCAGACAACACAAGCAGCGGGCAAAGCCCGGGCAATCAGGAGCGGACGAAATTCAGCCCGCCCTCGTGCAGTCCCGCCGGTGCGGCGGGAGCGCTGCCCTGGCCTACCTTGCCCGGCACGGCCTGGGCGGTGCCGGCGGCATGGCCGTTGCCATTGGCGCCCGGAGGCGCCGGCTGGCTGCGGTCAACCCGTTCACGCAATTCCTTGCCCGCCTTGAAGTGCGGCACCCGTTTTTCGGGCACCAGCACACGCTCGCCGGACTTGGGATTGCGCCCCACGCGAGGCGGACGCTTGTTCAGACCAAAACTGCCGAATCCGCGGATCTCGATACGGTGGCCATCGGCCAGCGCCTCGGACATCGCGTCGAGTATCGTTTTGACCGAGATGTCCGCATCCCGCAGCAGCAGCTGGGGGAAGCGGGCAGCCAGTTTTTCGACGAGCTCCGACTTGGTCATGGGCATACGCGCAAGCGCGGGGGCTGCGATTACTGGTTGTCCTGGCCGAGCTTGGCCTTCAGCAGGGCGCCGAGGTTGGTCGTGCCAGCCGTACCGGTGTCAGCCTGGAACTTCTGCATCGCTTCTTGCTGCTCTGCGCTGTCCTTGGCCTTGATCGACAGGTTGATGTTGCGCGACTTGCGGTCGACGTTCACCACCAGGGCGGTGATCTGCTCGCCTTCCTTCAGCACGTTGCGGGCGTCTTCCACGCGGTCAGCGGAGATTTCCGAAGCACGCAGGTAGCCTTCCACATCGTCAGCCAGCTGGACCACGGCGCCCTTGGCGTCAACGGCCTTGATGGTGCCCTGAACCAGCGAACCCTTGTCGTTGGCCGAGATGAAGTTGTTGAACGGATCGCCCGACAGCTGCTTGATGCCCAGCGAGATGCGTTCCTTGTCGACGTCGATGCCCAGAACCACGGCTTCGACTTCGTCGCCCTTCTTGTACTTGCGCACGGCCTCTTCGCCGGACTCTTGCCAGGACAGGTCGGACAGGTGCACCAGGCCGTCGATGCCGCCGGGCAGGCCGATGAACACGCCGAAATCGGTGATCGACTTGATCTGGCCGCTCAGCTTGTCGCCCTTCTTGTGGTTACGCGAGAAATCGTCCCACGGGTTGGCCTTGCACTGCTTCATGCCCAGGCTGATACGACGCTTGTCTTCGTCGATATCCAGCACCATGACTTCGACTTCGTCGCCCAGCTGGACAACCTTGGACGGGGCCACGTTCTTGTTGGTCCAGTCCATTTCCGACACGTGCACCAGGCCTTCGATGCCGGCTTCGATCTCGACGAACGCGCCGTAGTCGGTCAGGTTGGTCACCTTGCCGAACAGGCGGGTGCCTTGCGGGTAGCGGCGCGAGATGCCGACCCACGGATCTTCGCCCAGCTGCTTCACGCCCAGCGAGACGCGGTTCTTTTCCTGGTCGAACTTGAGGATCTTGGCGGTGATTTCCTGGCCAACCGACAGCACTTCGCTGGGGTGGCGGACACGGCGCCAGGCCAGGTCCGTGATGTGCAGCAGGCCGTCGATACCGCCCAGGTCAACGAACGCACCGTAGTCGGTGATGTTCTTGACGATACCGTTGACGATGGCGCCTTCCTTCAGGGTTTCCATCAGCTTCTGGCGCTCTTCGCCCAGGGTCGCTTCGACCACGGCGCGGCGCGACAGCACCACGTTGTTGCGCTTGCGATCCAGCTTGATGACCTTGAATTCCAGGGTCTTGCCTTCGTACGGGGTGGTGTCCTTGATCGGGCGCACGTCAACCAGCGAGCCCGGCAGGAACGCGCGGATGCCGTTGACCATCACCGTCAGGCCGCCCTTGACCTTGCCGGTCACGGTACCCGAGATGATCTCGCCGTCTTCCAGCGCCTTCTCGAGGTTCAGCCACGATGCCAGGCGCTTGGCCTTGTCGCGGGAAAGGATCGTGTCGCCATAGCCGTTCTCGAGCGCATCGATGGCCACGGAGACATAGTCGCCGGCCTGCACTTCGAGTTCGCCCTGGTCGTTCAGGAACTCCTCCACCGGCACAAATGCTTCGGACTTGAGGCCGGCGTTGACGACCACGAAGTTGTGGTCGATGCGCACGACTTCAGCGGAGATCACTTCGCCAGCCTTCATATTGGAGCGGGCGATCGATTCCTCGAACAGTGCGGCAAAGGATTCGTTAGTTTGCAGGTCGGACATAAACGTAAGGTGAAATCCGCAGTACGCTGGCCGGCGCGACTATCGCGCTCAGTCTGCCAGTGCAGCGGGGTCAGGTTTGACAAATGCCAGTCTCAGGCCTGCCCGGGCTGGCTCCATCCGGTGCTGTCGGGGTGCGCCGCTTTACCTATGCGTCCGCATGCAACTCATGCATCGGACCGCACAGCGGCAAACCACTCCAGCACCTGCGCCACTGCCTGATCCACCGTCATGTCGGAGGTATCCAGCAGCTTTGCATCCTCGGCGGGACGTAGCGGCGCGGCGGCACGGGTGCGATCCCGTGCATCGCGCGTCTCGAGGTCACGCAAAAGGTCTTCGATATTAGCAGAAATTCCCTTATCAATCAATTGTTTATAGCGCCTGCGAGCACGCGCTTCAACACTTGCCGTGAGGAACACTTTCAGCTGGGCGTCCGGGAAGATCACGGTGCCCATGTCGCGGCCGTCGGCCACCAGGCCCGGCAGCTTGCGGAAGCTGCGCTGCAGCTGGGTCAGCGCGTCGCGCACCGGCTGGTGCACGGCGATGGCCGAGGCGCGGTTGCCGATCGCCTCGGCCCGGATCGCCCGGCTCACTTCCTCTCCCTGCAGCCAGACCCGGTCCGGGCCGAACTTCACATCGAGGCGGGCAGCGATTTTTGCAAGGGTGCCCATATCCGCCGGGTCAACGCCCGCACGGTCGCTGGCCAGCGCCACCAGCCGGTACAGGGCCCCGCTGTCGAGCAGGTGGAAGCCCACGGCATCGGCAACCTTGTGCGCGACAGTACCCTTGCCCGAGGCGGTCGGCCCGTCAATGGTGATGACGTTGACGATAGTCATTACTTATGACACCCACAGAAACGATTGATTTTTAATTCTATTGAGAATCATTATCATTTGATTCATGGCGTTTCGCCCCAACCCGCGGGCGGAGCGCAACACTAAAGTATCGGTCGCGAGGCAATCTACCATGGCAAAAACCCTGACGTTCGGCATCATGCACCTCGGCATCGCGTTCAGCGTGACGTATGCACTGACCGGCAGCCTTGCCATCAGCGGTGCCATCACCTTCATCGAACCGGCCGTCAATACCGTGGCCCACTACTTCTTCGACCGCTACTGGGAAAAGCGCGCCCGCCGCCAAGCGGCGGCGGCTCGCGATGGCGCTGCAAACCCGCGCGCCAGCGGCAACCTCGTCAGCGCGTAACGCCGGCGAACACGCTGAAGTAATCCGGGAACGTCTTCGCCACGCAACCCGGATCGTTGATCCGCACTGGCAGCGGCCCGAAAGCGGCCAACGAGAAACACATCGCCATCCGATGGTCATCATAGGTGCCAATGCCGTCGGTCGGGGTCTTCCATGGTTGCGGCGGCGTCACACGCAGATAGTCCGCCCCTTCTTCCACGACTGCGCCCAGCTTGCGCAGTTCCGTCGCCATCGCCGCGATGCGGTCGGTTTCCTTGACGCGCCAGCTGGCGATATTGGTCAGCGTGGTGGTGCCTTCGGCGAAAAGTGCCGCCACTGCCAGCGTCATCGCGGCATCCGGGATGTGGTTGCAGTCGAGCTCGATGCCGTGCAGGCGACCGTCGTCGCGTTCCGTGCCGCGCACTTCGATCCAGTTGTCGCCGGCCATCACATTGGCGCCCATGCGGTTGAGCGCCTCGGCGAAGCGCACGTCGCCCTGGATGCTGGCCATGCCCACGCCTTCGACCCGCACCGGGCCGCCGCCGATGGCGCCGGCAGCGAGGAAATACGAAGCCGACGACGCATCGCCCTCGACAAAGATCTCGCCCGGCGAACGATAAGCCGCTCCGGCCGGCAGCACGAAGCGCTCCCAGCCCTGCCGCTCAACCTGGATGCCGAAGCGCGCCAGCAGGTTCAGCGTGATCTCGATATACGGCTTGGAGATCAGCTCGCCCACCACCTCGATCTCGATCCGGCCGCTATCACTCTGCGCCATCGGCAGGCTCATCAGCAATGCCGTCAGGAACTGGCTCGACACATCGCCGCGCACGCGGATCGGCGCATCGATGCGGATACTGGCCGGCTGGATATGCAGCGGCGGGAAGCCATCATTGCCGAGATAGTCGATCACCCCCCCGACCTGGCGCAGGCCGTCGACCAGGTCACCGATCGGCCGCTCGTGCATGCGCGGCACGCCCGACAGCTTGTAGCTGCCGCCCTGCAGTGCGAGCGCGGCCGTCAACGGCCGGATCGCGGTGCCGGCATTGCCCATGAACAGCTCGGCCGACTTGTTCGGGAAATTGCCCCCGGCGCCGGTGACGATGTAGTCGTCGCCTTCCTGCCGCCACGCCACGCCGAGCGTACGCAACGCTTGCAGCATCACGCGGGTGTCGTCGGAATCGAGCAGGTCGCGCACGCGGGTCTCGCCCGTGGCCAGCGCGGCCAGCAGCAGCACGCGGTTGGAGATGCTCTTCGAGCCTGGCAGCCGGACGGTGCCGGTGGCGCGGGTCAGGGGGCCTAGCGTCAGGTGTTCCATGGTCTTGGTGGGCGCCGGTGCGCCGCGGTAAGGCGATTCAGTCAGGCGGCGGCAGACGATGCCGCTCAGGGTTCGGTATTGTTGCTGTTGCCCGCGGCACGCTCCGCGCCCCAGGCCAAGCGGGTCTTGCTGGCACGCGTGAAGATGCGTTCGAGCGCGTCGCCGTCGCCCTTCTCGATCTGCGCCTTCAAGTGCGCCAGCACCGACTGGTAGGTATTGAGTTCGCGCAGCAGCGCGTCACGGTTGGCCACGCAGATGTCGCGCCACATCTCCGGCGACGACGCCGCGATGCGCGTGAAATCGCGAAAGCCGCCGCCGGCGAAATCCAGCTTCAGCGACGCGTCTTCCGCGTTGGCGACCTGCGCCACCAGCGCGTACGACAGCACGTGCGGCAAGTGGCTGACCGCGGCAAACACCGCGTCGTGCTGCACCGCCGACATCACGTGGCATTGCGCGCCAGCGGTTTCCCACATGGCGCGCACGGCCGCCACGTCGGCACGCGCGTTCTCCTGCAGCGGGCACAGCACGGTCTTCTTGCCGACGTACAGGTCCGCCAGCGCAGCCTCCACGCCATTGAGTTCGCGCCCCGCAATCGGATGCGCCGGCACGAACTGCGCGACCTTGTCGCCCAGCGCGGTCTTGGCCGCCATGATCACGTCGGACTTGGTGCTGCCCGCATCGGTGACGATGGTGCCGGGCTGCAGATGCGGCTCGAGCGCATGCAGCAGCGCAAAGTTCTGCGCCACCGGCGCGCACAGCACGATCAGGCTGGCGCCGCGCGCGGCGTCCTCCAGCGTTGCCGCCTCGTCGATCACGCCAAGGTCCAGCGCCTTCTGCAGCGATGCGGGCGAGCGCCCCACGCCGACCACGGTACCCGCCACGCCGGCGCGCTTGAGCGCGAGCGCCAGCGAACCGCCGATCAGGCCGACGCCGACAATGACAACACGGGAAAAATGCAATGCACTCACAATCTCAGGCCACGACGGGCAGTAGCTCGGATCAGACCGAGGTAAATCGATGACTGGCAGAGCGGCAGGCGCACGGCCCGCCGCGAAACGCCGGCGATTGTAGCGGCTGCGCTTACGCCAGCGCCCGCTCCAGCGCCGCGATAAAGGCCGCGTTCTCCTCGGACAGGCCGATGGTGACGCGCAGCCAGCGCGGCAGCTTGTAGTTGCCCACCGGGCGCACGATCACGCCCTGCTTCAGCAGCGCAACGTTGACGCGCGCGCCGGCACCGTCGTCGTCGCCGACGCGCACCAGCACGAAGTTGCCCGACGACGGCACGTATTCCAGCCCGAGGCGATCGAAGGCCTCGGTCAGCTGCGCCTTGCCGGCGCGGTTCAGCTCGGCGCTGCGGCGCAGGAATTCGCTGTCACCAAGCGCGGCGACGGCCGCGGCCTGTGCCACGCTGTTGACGTTGAACGGCTGGCGCACGCGGTTGAGCAGGTCGGTCAGTTCCGGCTGCGCCACCGCATAGCCGACGCGCAGCCCGGCCAGGCCATAGGCCTTGGAGAAGGTGCGCGACACCAGCAGGTTGGGATAGCGCCGCACCCAGGCAAGCGAATCGTATTGCTGATCGGCATCGAGGTATTCGTTGTAGGCCTCGTCCAGCACCACCACCACATGCGCCGGTACCCGTTGCAGGAAGGCCTCGATCTGCGCCGCCGGTACAAAGGTGCCGGTCGGGTTGTTGGGGTTGGCGATAAACACCAGGCGCGTGTCCGGCGCGATCGCCGCAGCCATCGCGTCGAGGTCATGGCCGTAATCGCGCGCGGACACTTCGATCGCGCGCGCGCCGATTTCCTGCGTCGCCAGCGCGTAGACCGCGAACGAGTATTCGGCATAGACGATCGACTGGCCTGGCTCGACCAGCGCGTGCGCGGCCAGCTCCAGGATGTCATTGCTGCCGTTGCCGAGCGTCAGCCAGTCCTCCGGCACGCCGAAGCGCGCGGACAGCGCGGCCTTCAGCGCAAAGCCGTTGGAATCGGGATAGCGGCCGAGCTCGGCCACGGCATCCGCCACCGCGCGCTGCGCGGATGCCGGCATGCCCAGCGGATTCTCGTTGGAGGCGAGCTTGACGATGCCGGCCTCGTCCAGGCCGAACTCGCGCGCGACTTCGGAAATCGGTTTGCCGGCTATGTACGGCGAAATCGCGCGCACATAGTCAGGTCCGAACACCACGCGGCCTTGCTTACCCTGCTCTGCCATCTCGTCTCCTTGTTCTTGCTTTGCTGCGTCGCCCCGAACCATTACTTGCTCGACGGATACGAGCCCAGCACCTTCAGGTAGGCCGCGTTGCGGCGCAACTCTTCAATCGCGCGCGCCACCGCCGGCTCATGCTGGTGCCCTTCCACGTCGACGTAGAAGTAGTACTCCCACGCGCCACTGCGCGCCGGGCGCGACTCGAAGCGGCACATCGACACGCCGTTCTCCGCCAGCGGCGCGAGCAGCTGGTACACGGCGCCTGCCTTGTTCGGCACGGACAGGATCAGCGAAGTCTGGTCGCTGCCCGACGGCTCGGTCTCGTAGCGGCCGATCACGGCAAAGCGCGTGCGGTTGTGCGGATCGTCCTGGATATGGGTGCGCACCATATGCAGGTGATAGCGGTTGGCGGCGGACTCGCCGGCAATCGCGGCCACGGTCGGGTCTTCGCTGGCCATGCGCGCGGCCTCGGCATTGCTCGATACCGCCTGGCGCTCCAGGTGCGGGTAGTTGGCCGTCAGCCAGTGCTGGCACTGCGCCAGCGCCTGCGCATGGGCGCGCACCACGGTCACGCCCTGCATGTCGGGCGTGGACGCCATCAGGTTGTGGTGCACCTTCAGTGCGATCTCGCCGCTGATCTTCAGCGAGGTCTGCAGGAACAGGTCGAGCGTGCGCGACACCGCGCCCTCGGTCGAGTTCTCCACGGGCACCACGCCGTATTCGACCGTGCCCGCCTCCACCGCGCGGAATACTTCATCGATGCTCGGGCAAGCCACGCCCGACACCTCATGGCCGAAATGCGCGTACAGGGCCTGCTCCGAGAACGTGCCGGCCGGGCCGAGGAACGCAACCTCCAGCGGCTTTTCCAGTCCGCGGCAGGCAGACATCACCTCGCGCCAGATCGCTGCCACGCTTTCGCCAAGCAGCGGCCCGGGGTTGGCGCCCTGCACCTTGCGGATCACCTGCAGCTCGCGCTCCGGGCGGAACACCGGCGCGCCGTACTTCTTCTTCACCTCGCCGACCTCGAGCGCGAGCTTGGCCCGGTGGTTCAGCATGGCCAGCAGTTCGCGGTCCACCGTGTCGATCTGCTCGCGCAGCGGCGCCAGCTCGACCGACAGCTTGCGCTCGGCCTCGCTCAGGTGGTTGTCGTTAGGCTGCTCGTTGGGCTGCGTCTCCTCGCGCGCAGGGGTGCTGTCTTGGCTCGTCATTGTATGAATCCGGTGGGCCGCCGGGGCGCGGCGGCCGGAGAAAAACTGTCCGCACCCGCTGGCGCGGTATCGCGCGCGGCGGGCCGCGGGGTGCCCGTCAGGCGGACGTGCGCTCGAACTCGCGCATGAAATCGACCAGCGCCATCACGCCTTCCAGCGGCATCGCGTTGTAGATGCTGGCACGCATGCCACCCACGGTCTTGTGCCCCTTGAGCTGCACCAGGCCGTTAGCACGCGCCTGCGCCAGGAACGCTTCGTTGCGCGATTCGTCGCCCAGGAAGAACGGCACGTTCATGCGCGAACGGCAGCTCGGATGAATCTCGTTGCGGTAGAAATCGCTCTGGTCCAGGAAGTCGTACAGCGCCGCCGCCTTGGCGATATTGCGCTGTTCGATCGCCTGCACGCCGCCCTGGTGCTTCAGCCATTGGAACACCAGCCCGGCGATGTAGATCGCATAGGTCGGGGGCGTGTTGTACATCGAGTTGTGCTCGGCCACCAGGCGCCAGTTGAATGCCGACGGGCACAGCGGATGCGCATGCCCGATCAGGTCTTCGCGCACGATCACGATGGTGACGCCGGCCGGGCCGATATTCTTCTGCGCGCCGCCGTAGACCACCTGCACGCGCGACCAGTCGATCGGGCGCGACAGGATATGGCTCGACGCATCGGCCACCACCACGCGCTTGCCCTTGACCTGGCCGATGTCCGGGATCTCCTGGAACTCGACGCCGACGATGGTCTCGTTGGTGCAAAGGTGCACGTAAGCGGCGTCATCGGACAGCTTCCAGTCTGCAACCGCGGGAATGCCATGGAATTTGTCGTGCTCGCTCGTCGCAGCAATATTGACCGTGCCATAGCGGCGCGCTTCCTGCTCTGTCTTGACCGACCAGGTGCCAGTGACCACGAAATCGGCCTTGGGCTGTTCGGCGCTGCGCAGGCGCATCAGGTTCAGCGGCACGATGGCGTTTTCGCCGATGGCGCCGCCCTGCAGGAACAGCACGCGGAAATTGTCAGGGATATGCAGCAGCTCGCGCAGGTCCGCGATCGCCTGGGCCTGGATGCCTTCGAATTCGCGGCTGCGATGGCTCATCTCCATCACCGAGACCCCGGTCCCGTGCCATGACAGCATCTCCTCGGCAGCCTGTTGCAGCACTTCGGCGGGCAGTGCCGCCGGGCCTGGGGAGAAGTTGTAGACACGTTCGGCCAATGCACGCTGCATCATGCCGGCAAGAGCGGGATTCTGGGGATCGTTCATGAGACGGGGAATGGAAAAATGGCTGCCGGTGTTACCCAAGCAGCCATTATCCCTCAAACCCGCGCCCCGTTGGGCACCCGGGGCCAGGCCCCGGCGCCGCGCCGGCCCGCAAACGTTGCGGGCGGGGCGGCGGTCGATCCGATGCAGCGATTACTTCGCAGCGGCGGTGACTTCCTTCTCCGCGGCGTCGCGCATCGACTTGCCGACCTGCGGGCCGTACTTCTGCATCATCGAACCCCAGATCTCCTGGGTGGCCTTGCCCTGGCTGGCCATGAACTTCTGGCCGGTGGGCGACTTCAGGAACGTGGTCAGGTCCTTCAGTTCCTGCGTCGAGTAGTACTTGCCGAAGGCATCGTAATGCGCCTGGATCGCATCCTTGCGGAAACCATCGGTGTTGAACGCCGTGCCGGCGCCGTCGACCATGCGCTGGACCGCGCCGTTCTTCTTCAGCTTTTCGACCGCGGCCTGCTTCTGCTTGTCGTTCATGGTCTTGTTCTCGACCAGCACTTGCTCCAGCACCAGCGGGGCTTCCTGCTTGGCGCCTTGCTGCCAGTTCTCGGCCTGGCCCTTGACGGCCTGGTCGGCCTGCATGACGGAAAGCAGTTCCTTGATGGCTGCGGTCTTTTCCGCGTCCTGGGCGTGCGCATGCTGCGCCACCATGAAAGTCGGAACGAAAGCAGTCAGAACAGCGATACGTCGAAAGGTTTTGAGCATTGTGACTCCCTGGTAAATACGTCCGTTTTAGTCCGGACCGCCGCGAAGCGAGTTCCGGCCGGCGTCCTAATGTTGCAACAATTTACGATTGGCTACAGATTGGCCGCGGATTGGCTACGGATTGGCATCTGCTCCGGCGCCACCGTCGGCCTCTTCCGCCTCTTCGGAGCCGTTGCCGTTGTCGGCATCACTTTCCACGATGCGCTGCAGCCCGGACAGCTTGGTGCCCTCGTCCACGTTGATCAGCGTCACGCCCTGGGTGGCGCGGCCCATTTCGCGGATTTCGCCGACGCGGGTACGGATCAGCACGCCACCGGTGGTGATCAGCATGATCTCATCTTCAGGCGAAACGAGTGCCGCCGCCACCACGCGGCCGTTGCGCTCGCTCGTCTGGATCGCGATCATGCCCTTGGTGCCGCGGCCGTGGCGAGTGTACTCGGCGATCGGGGTGCGCTTGCCGTAGCCATTCTCGGTCGCGGTCAGCACGCTGCCACGGGTGCCGGCTTCGGCCTCTTCGGCAGTCTCGGCCGGCGCCACCAGCATGGCGATCACGGTCTGTCCGTCTTCCAGGTTCATGCCGCGTACGCCGCGCGCCTGGCGCCCCATCGGACGCACGTCGTTCTCGTCGAAGCGCACGGCCTTGCCCGCGTCGGAGAACAGCATCACGTCGTGCTGGCCGTCAGTGACGGCGGCGCCGATCAGGTAATCGCCCTCGTCCAGGTCGACCGCGATGATGCCGGCCTTGCGCGGGTTGGAGAACTCGGTCAGGGCGGTCTTCTTGACCGTGCCGCGGGCGGTGGCCATGAAGATGAAGTGCTCGGCGTCGAACTGGCGCACCGGCAGGATCACATTGATCTTCTCGCCTTCGGACAACGGGAACATGTTGACGATCGGGCGCCCGCGCGAATTGCGCGAGCCCTGCGGCACCTCATACACCTTCAGCCAGTACAGCCGGCCGCGGTTCGAGAAGCACAGGATGTAGTCATGGGTGTTGGCCACGAACAGTGTGTCGATCCAGTCGTCTTCCTTGGTCGCCGCCGCCTGCTTGCCGCGCCCGCCGCGCTTTTGCGCGCGGTACTCGGAAATCGGCTGGCTCTTCATATAGCCGCTATGCGACAGCGTGACCACCATGTCCTGCGGGGTGATCAGGTCTTCGGTGTCCAGTTCGGTCGCATTGAGCTCGATCTGCGAACGGCGCTCATCGCCGAATTCAGCGCGGATGGCGGTAAGTTCGTCGGTGATGATGCTTGTAATGCGTTCCGGCCGCGCCAGGATATCGAGCAGATCGGCGATTTCCGCCATGATGTCGCGATATTCCTGGACGATCTTGTCCTGTTCGAGGCCAGTGAGGCGTTGCAGGCGCATTTGCAGGATTTCCTGCGCCTGGCCATCGGACAACCTGTACAGGCCGTCCGGCTGCATGCCGAATACCGCGGGCAGGCCGTCCGGGCGATACGAGGCGCGGCCGCCGGGGGTTTCGCCCTCGGCGCGGGAAAGCATGTCGCGCACCAGTGCAGAATCCCAGGCCTTGGCCATCAGTTCCTGCTTGGCGATCGGCGGCGTCGGCGCGGCCTTGATGATGGCGATGAACTCGTCGATATTGGCCAGCGCCACGGCCAGGCCTTCCAGCACATGGCCGCGCTCGCGCGCCTTGCGCAGTTCGAACACCGTGCGGCGGGTCACGACCTCGCGGCGGTGCGCCAGGAAGTACTCCAGCATCTGGCGCAGGTTCAGCAGGCGCGGCTGGCGGTCGACCAGCGCCACCATGTTCATGCCGAAGGTGTCCTGCAGCTGGGTGTTCTTATATAGGTTGTTGAGAACGACCTCGGGAACCTCGTTGCGCTTGAGCTCGATCACCACGCGCATGCCGGACTTGTCCGACTCGTCGCGGATGTCGGAGATGCCCTCGACCTTCTTCTCGGTGACCAGCTCGGCGATGCGCTCGAGCAGGGTGCGCTTGTTGACCTGGTAGGGCAGCTCGTCGACGATGATCGCCTGGCGCTGGCCGCGATCGATGTCTTCGAAGTGCGTCTTGGCGCGCATCACCACGCGGCCGCGGCCGGTGCGGTAGCCCTCGCGCACGCCCTGAATGCCATAGATAATCCCGGCGGTCGGAAAATCCGGAGCCGGAATCAATTCAATCAGTTCATCCACTGTTGCCTGCGGGTTGCGCAGCAGATGCAGACAGCCGTCGACGATTTCATTCAGGTTATGCGGCGGGATATTGGTGGCCATGCCCACCGCAATACCGGACGAACCGTTGATTAGCAGATTGGGAATACGGGCCGGGAGAATCGCGGGCTCTTTTTCAGAGCCGTCGTAGTTGCTGTCGAAATCGACGGTTTCCTTGTCGATGTCGTGCAGCATCTCGTGGGCGATTTTCGCCAGGCGGATTTCGGTATAACGCATGGCCGCGGCGTTATCGCCGTCGACCGAGCCGAAATTGCCCTGGCCGTCGACCAGCATGTAGCGCAGCGAGAAGTCTTGCGCCATGCGCACGATGGTGTCGTAGACTGCCGTATCGCCGTGCGGGTGGTACTTACCGATCACATCCCCGACGATACGGGCCGACTTCTTGTATGGACGGTTCCAGTCGTTGTTGAGCTCGTGCATCGCAAACAGCACGCGCCGGTGTACCGGTTTCAGGCCGTCCCGCACATCGGGAAGCGCGCGCCCGACGATCACGCTCATGGCGTAATCGAGGTAGGAGCGGCGCATTTCCTCTTCTAGGGAGACCGGAAGGGTTTCTTTTGCGAATGGATCCATTGCGGCGTGGTTTATGCGGCAGGTTTAAGCGAATGTCAGGCCCTTTTGCCAGCGGCGCCGGGCGGCGCCTGACGGCAGGGCAACGTGCCATTCTAACATGCCGCCACCCCCGCCTTGCCCTCTCCGGACGGCCCCGCGGGAGGCGCCGACCGGTCCCTGCGAAAACCCTGAAACCCTGATGCCACAAGGCTTTGCGGGCGACACAAGACCCATGTTGCACAAACACCACAGGCCCAAAACCCATGGTGCGAATCGAATATATTTACTTCTTAGGAAACGACCCTTGTGGCACAATTCCCCAGCGAAGAGCCAGACATTGTTCGAAGTGGAGCATCCACCACATCGAGAATGTTATACTCCGAAGAATGTATGACTTGTTTTCGTCCATTTGCTCGCAGTAACCCTGCGGTGATCTCATCCTGAGAGGAGAAATATGAAAAAATTTGCCAAGCTCGCGCTCGTTGCAGCTACCGCAGTAATGGCTGCATCCGCTCAAGCCCAGTCCGTCCCCTATGAAAAGAAGGCAGTGAACGACAACTGGGGCAACGGTACGAGCGAGTACGTGTGGAAGAATGGCACGAACGAGCTCTGCTGGCGCGACAGCTCCTGGACCCCGGCCACCGCCAACGCCCTGTGCGACGGCGCCCTGGCCCCCGCAGCACCGGCTGCACCGGCACCGGCTCCGGTAGCCCCGCCGGTCGTGTCGAGCGAGAAGGTCACTTTCGCTGCTGACACCCTGTTCGATTTCGACAAGGCCGTGCTGAAGCCCGAAGGCAAGGCCAAGCTGGACGACCTGGTCTCGAAGCTGCAAGGCATCACCCTGGAAGTCATTATCGCCGTGGGTCACACCGACTCGTTCGGTTCGGACAAGTACAACGATCGCCTGTCGATCCGTCGTGCTGAATCGGTCAAGGCTTACCTGGTGAGCAAGGGCGTTGAAGCCAACCGCGTCTACACCGAAGGCAAGGGCAAGCGCCAGCTGAAGGTCGATCCGAAGTCGTGCAAGGGCAACCGCAAGGCCCAGATCGCCTGCCAGCAGCCGAACCGCCGCGTGGAAGTCGAAGTGGTCGGCACCCGCAGCGCACGTTAATCGGATCCTTTCCGACGACGAAAAGCCCAGCGCAAGCTGGGCTTTTTTTTTGGTACCGTTTTTTTGGTACAGTTGCCCGGACCTCCCCTTCACACTCGCCGGCGCAGGCAGCCAGCCGCCGGCCCCCATACGATGACGTTGCAATCGCAAACCCTGTCCGCCGCCACGCAGGATCCGCTGCGCCGAAACGCCGACCCCAAGGAAATCGACAAGTTCAGCGAGCTGGCCCACCGCTGGTGGGACCCGCAGAGCGAGTTCAAGCCCCTACATGAACTGAACCCGCTGCGCCTTGACTGGATCGACGGCATCGCCGGCCTCGCAGGCAAGCGCGTGGTCGATGTGGGCTGCGGCGGCGGCATCCTGTCCGAAAGCATGGCGCGCCTGGGCGCAACTGTGCGCGGCATCGATCTCTCGACCAAAGCCCTCAAGGTGGCAGACCTGCACAGCCTGGAATCCGGCGTTGTGGTGAACTATGAGGAGATCGCTGCAGAAGCGCTGGCGGCGCGCGAACCGGCCAGCGTGGATGTGGTGACTTGCATGGAGATGCTCGAACACGTGCCGGATCCGGCGTCGATCGTCCAGGCCTGCGCCACGCTGGTAAAGCCCGGCGGCCATGTCTTCTTCTCGACCATCAATCGCAACCTCAAGGCCTACCTGCTGGCCATCGTCGGTGCCGAGTACGTGCTCAACATGCTGCCGCGCGGCACGCACGACTACGACAAGTTCATCACGCCGTCCGAACTGGCGCGCTTTGCCCGGCAGGCCGGCCTGGACCTGATCGAGATGCGCGGCATGACCTACAACCCGCTGTCGCAGGTCTATGCGCTGAACCGCGACACCGATGTGAACTACATGATGGCGTTCCGCCGGGTGGCAGCATGACGGTGGGCATCGCAGGCGTCTTTTTCGACCTGGACGGCACCCTGGCAGACACGGCGCCGGACCTGGCGGCGGCGGCCAACCGGCTGGTGATCGAGCGCGGCAACCCGCCGGTGGCCTACGAGAAGCTGCGCCCGGTTGCCTCGCACGGCGCGCGCGGACTGCTCGGCGCGGCCTTCGGCCTGCGCCCGGAAGACGCTGAGTTCCCCGCCCTGCGCGATATCTTCCTGGATTACTACGAGGCCGACATCGCGGTGCACACGCGCCTGTTCGACGGCATGCCACAGGTGTTGTCGGCGCTCGAGGCGGCGGGCATCCCGTGGGGCATCGTCACCAACAAGATCACCCGCTTTACGGTGCCGCTGGTGGCCGCCATCGGGCTGGCGCCGCGCGCCAGCGCCGTGGTCAGCGGCGACACCACGCCGCATGCCAAGCCCCACCCCGCCCCGCTGCTGCACGCCGCCGCCAGCGCCGGCGTCGATCCGCGCCACTGCGTCTACGTGGGCGACGACCTGCGCGACATCCAGGCCGGCAAGGCCGCGGGCATGATCACCGTCACCGCCGCCTATGGCTATTGCGGCGACGGCGAGCCGCCGGAGACGTGGGGTGCCGACCACCTGGTGCGCCACCCTGCCGAGCTGATCCCGCTGCTGGTCCCCGCCGCAGTCGCCTGAGTGCGCCGCATGGGGCACCCCTGCCCCTGGGTGGAACTCCCCGAGACAGCTTCCGTCCAACCGGGTACAATCCAGCTTCCTCACTGGGGCCGACCTGGTTTCGACGTGGGTTACAAAGCAGTGGAGGGCATACCGAGGACCCGTCACCTCGTTAATCAATGGGAATGCAATAACTGCTAACGACGAACGTTACGCACTGGCCGCTTAATTGCGGCCGTCCTCGCACTGGCTCGCTGACGGGCTAGGGTCGCAAGACTACGCGAGGTCATTTACGTCAGATAAGCTCCGGAAGCGTCACGAGTCCGGGGACGAAAATTTAGTGACTCGCCGTCGTAGAGCGTGTTCGTCCGCGATGCGCCGGTTAAATCAAATGACAGAACTAAGTATGTAGAACTCTCTGTGGAGGGCTTGCGGACGCGGGTTCGATTCCCGCCGGCTCCACCAGTCACCACTCTCCCGGCACCTCCGCCGGGGGTATCGAGGAAACGGGCCTTTCGGCCCGTTTTTTCGTTTCGGCGCCCGTGCTGCAGCATGCCGTGTCCGCCACGCCTACCACAGAAGCGGAAATTTCCCCCATGCAGTTGTGAAATCTCCGATCGTCGGCGTAGGGCTGTCGAACTAGAGTTACCGCCTTGACTCAGTTCCAGTGGTAGCCCCGCCTGGCGAACTCCAGGCAGGCCGCAACCCCAAGCCTCCCCAGCCTCCCCAATGACCACGACACGATTGCTTACCGCCCTGCGCCACTGGCTGCTGGCGCTGGCGTGCCTGGTGGCACCCCATTTCGCGCATGCAAATTGCACCTCCACGCCGGCGATGCCGTATTTGCAGACACTCAGCAATATGGCCGTCGCCGCCAACCTGAGCGTAGGCAGCACCATCCCGGGTACGGTCCACTACTACACCTTCAGCGGCACCTGCACCAGCACACCGCCGTACGTGGTTGCCGGCGCCACTATCATTTCCTGCTATTACGGCACCGGTACCGAGGTCATGCCTGGTGTGTATTCCACCGGCGTCGCCGGCATCGGCATCCGGCTGCGCAATGCCGCCGGCCAGCCGATGACCAATGCCGCAGGCGTGCAGTGCGACACTCGCAACGCGAACCTTGGCACCCTGAATGCGGACCTGAGCTATTCCGTGTCCGTCTCGGTGGAATTCGTCAAGACCGGCCCGATCACGCCCGGAAATCTCAATCCCAGCCAGACCCAGTTCGGCTTTGGCGTTTACAAGGGAGGCAATGCGGGTGCGCTCGGCGGCCCCGGTGTCAATTACATCGGTTTCTCCGGCAATGTGACGCCTCGTGAAATTGCCTGCAATGTCAGCTATCCCCCGGCGGTCACGCTGCCGACCATCAGCGCGAGCACGCTCGCGAGCCAGGGCGCGGCCGGCAATACGCCATTCGCAATCCAGCTCACCTGCAGCGGGGCCGCCATCGTCGGCATCACGCTGGACGGTGCCGGCGGCACGCCGGTCACGTCGGCGCCCAACGGCATCCTTGGCATCATCAATGCCGGCTCGGCCGGCATCGCCAGCGGCGCGGGCGTGCAGATCCTCAACGCCAACGGCACCGCGCCAGTGCCACTGCAGTTACGCAACGGCGTGGGCAGCATCGCGGCCAATGTTCCCGCCACATACCGCTTTGGCGCACGCTATGTCAGCCTGGGCGGCACCGTGTCCCCAGGGACGGTATCGAGCGCGATGATCTTCACGCTGGACTACCAGTAGCGCCCGGCTGGCGAGCGACTACAATACCTGGTTGCAGTCCACCAAGCCCTTCGCCATGCCAGACCATCCTCGCTTCACCATCAACCGTTCCATGGTCGCCCTGGTCCCGGAACAGCCGTTCCTGGACTGGATCCAGGCGGTCGATCCGCAACCGGTCGCCGGCCTCACGCTCGAGCACGTGCGCGAGGACCAGAGCGTGTTCCTGGTGCCCGAAGAACTGGCCGACACGCACGAGAACGCGGTGCGCTGGGTTGAAAAACGCTGGCAGGCATTCTTCGAGTTCATGCTGGGCGAGTGGTTCGACGACTCGATGTGGCCCGAGAAGCTGACGCTGCAGATGTTCCGCGCATGGTTCAGCGTGCGTTACCACTCGATGGTGTTCGACATGGTGCCGGACGTGCCGGTCATGCACGAAGACTGGGACGAGGACGACGACTCGCCCGACCTGCTGCACTAGCGCCCTCCTCCGTCGGAATTTTCCTGCGTAATTAGGATTATTCCGACCATCGGCGCTGGGCATTACTCCTAGAGTTGAGCGGTAACCCACCGGCACGCCGGAACGCTCTTCATGAAGAAGCACTCCGGGCACCCTGCCAGGCGAAGGCCTGCATGCCGCAATTGCCTGCGAGACTCCCATGAACGGAACCCACCTGCCTGGCGCGCTGAAACGCTGGATACTGGTGCTGGCATGCCTTGCCGCACCGCACTTCGCGCACGCCGCATGCACGTCGACGCCTGCCATGCCGTACCTGCAAACCATGAACAACATGGCGGTGGCGGTAAACCTTGCCGTGGGCAGCACCATCCCCGGCACGGTCCGCTACTACACGTTCAGCGGCAAGTGCGCGACGGTTCCGCCCTACGTGTATGCCGGTGCGCCGATCATTTCCTGCTACTACGGATCCGGTACCGAAGTCATGCCCGGCGTCTATTCGACGGGCGTGGCCGGCGTCGGCATCCGCCTGCGCAATGCCGCGGGCCAACCGATGACCAATGCCGTCGGCGTCAATTGCGATACGCGCGCCGCGAACCTTGGCTACGTCAATCCGGATATGAGCTATTCGGTCACGGCATCCATCGAGTTCGTCAAGACTGGACCGATCTCGGCGGGCAGTCTCGACCCTGCCCAGACACGCTTCGGCTTCGGGGTCTACAAAGGGTCGGTTGACGGCGGCCTGGGCGGTACCAGCAACTACATCGGATTTTCCGGCAGTGCCACGCCGCGCGAAATCGCCTGCAACGCCAGCTATCCGCCGGTGGTGAATCTGCCGCCGATCAGCGCCAGCGCGCTGGCCGTACAGGGCACGGCAAACAGTACGCCATTCACCATCCAGCTCACGTGCAATGGCACGGCGCTGGTCGGCATGACGCTGGACGCAGGCGGAAGCACGCCGGTCCGGTCGGCACCGAATGGCATCTTCGGCATCGACAATGCGGGTTCGGCTGGCATGGCCAGCGGCGCGGGGGTCCAGATCGTCAATGCGGCCGGCACCGCGCCCGTGCCGCTGCAAGTGCGCAATGAAATGGGCAATATCGCGGCCAACGTTCCTGCCACGTATCGCTTCGCTGCCCGCTATGTGGCACTGGGCGGCATGCCGACGCCCGGAACGGTATCGAGTTCGATGGTGTTCACGCTGGACTATCGGTAGCGCGGCAAGCCTGTCGCCAGCCTTGCCTCGCGGGCCCGCCGCTCAGAGGAAGCGATCCAGGATCTTGCGGCTGTGCTTGTCCAGCGCCGTCAGGTCGCGGATCAGGTAGTGGATGCCGTGGCTGTCCGAAATCAGCAGCGTGCTGCCGGCCAGGCGCCGGATCGCCTCTTCGCCGCGCAGCACCAGCGAGGTCTGGCCGCGGTCGGTCCTCACCGTCCACACACTGGGCGTGGCATAGGTCGACACGTCGACGATCCGTTCGATCTCGGGCATGAACTCGCGCGATGCGAGTTCTTCTTCGATCATGCTGCGCTCGGCATGCGGCAGGTCTTCCAGCCGCGGAATCCACACCACTTCATGCCCGTCAGTACTCATCATGCCGATGCCACCCTGCGGCGCGGAAATCGGGAAGGCGCGCACCGGCACCACGTTTTCGTGGACGGTGCCGTCCGCGGCGATCAGTACCAGACGGCCAAAAGGATTGCGGTCAAGCGTAAACATGGCAGTCTGCGTGGCCGGCGCGTAGTCAGCGTTGGTGTCATTGGGCATTGGCGGCCTCCGGCGTTTCGATCAGGGCATCGTCTTCGTCGATCTCATCCTCGGTATCGACATTGCGCGCCTGCGCCTGGTACAGCTTGTAGTAGGCGCCTTCGCGCAACAGCAGCTCGTCGTGGCTGCCGACTTCGACGATCTGCCCCCGGTCCATCACCACCAGCCGGTCGGCCTTGCGCAGCGTCGACAAACGGTGCGCGATGGCGATGGTGGTGCGGCCCTGCACCAGGTTGTCGAGCGCCTTCTGGATTTCCTTCTCCGTAGTGGTGTCGACCGACGAGGTGGCCTCGTCCATGATCAGGATGCGCGGGTTGATCAGCAACGCGCGCGCAATCGAGATGCGCTGGCGCTCGCCGCCCGACAGCGCCTGGCCGCGCTCGCCCACCAGCGAGTCATAGCCGTGCGGCAGCCGCAGGATGAACTCGTGCGCATGCGCAGCGCGCGCGGCGGCAATGATGTCCTCGCGGCTGGCGTTGGGCTTGCCGTAGGCGATGTTGTCGGCGATGGTGCCGAAGAAAAGGAACGGCTCCTGCAGCACCAGGCCGATATGGCGGCGGTACTCCGAAACCGGCAGCGAACGGATATCGACACCGTCGACGCGGATCGCGCCTTCCGACACGTCATAGAAGCGGCAGATCAGGTTGACCAGCGTGCTCTTGCCCGAGCCACTGTGCCCCACCAGTCCGATCATCTCGCCCGGCGCGATCGACAGGTCCAGCCCGCGGATCACCGCGCGGTTGCCATAGCGGAAGCCCAGGTCGCGCATGTCGATGGCGCCTTCGACCTTATCGAGCTTCACCGGGCGCACCGGCTCCGGCACGCTCGATACATGGTCGAGGATGTCGAAGATGCGCTTGGCGCCGGCCGCAGCCTTCTGCGTCACCGAGACGATGCGGCTCATCGAATCCAGCCGCGTATAGAAGCGGCTGATATAGGTCAGGAACGCCACCAGCACGCCCACCGTGATGGCGCTGTGCGACACCTGCCAGATGCCGAACACCCACACGATCAGCAGGCCGATCTCGGTCAGCAGCGTCACCGTCGGCGTGAACAGCGACCACACTGCGTTGACGCGGTCGTTGATCGCCAGGTTGTGCTTGTTGGCCTCGCGGAAGCGCGACACCTCGCGCTTTTCCTGCGCAAAGGCCTTGACCACGCGGATGCCCGGGATGGTGTCGGCCAGCACGTTGGTGATCTCGGACCAGATCCGGTCGATCTTCTCGAAGCCGTGGCGCAGGCGGTCACGTACCAGGTGGATCATCCACGCGATAAACGGCAGCGGCACCAGCGTTACCAGCGCCAGCCACGGGTTGATCGATACCAGGATCGCCGCCGTCATCACGATCATCAGCACGTCGGTGGCGAAGTCGAGCAGGTGCAGCGACAAAAACACGCAGATGCGGTCGCTTTCCGAGCCGATGCGCGCCATCAGGTCGCCGGTGCGCTTGCCGCCGAAATACTCCAGCGACAGCTTCAGCAGGTGCTCATAGGTGGTGGTGCGCAGGTCCGCGCCGATGCGCTCGGACACGCGCGCGAGCAAGTAGGTGCGTGCCCAGCCCAGGCTCCACGCCACCAGCGCCGCGCCCAGCAGGCCCGCCAGGTACATCTTCACCAGGTCATAGTCGATCGGCACGCCGTTCTGGAACGGGACCAGCACCTTGTCCACCAGCGGCATGGTCAGGTACGGCGGCACCAGCGTGGCGGCAGTGGACAGCACCGTCAGCATGAAGCCGGCCAGCAGCTGCCATTGATACGGGCGGGCAAAGCGCCACAGGCGCAGCAGCGCCCAGGTGGAAGGCGGCGTTTCCAGCTCACGGCTGCACTGGGGGCACTGCTCTTCGTCCGGCGGCAGCGGCGCCTTGCAGGTCGGGCACGGCACTTCGCCGGGTTCGGCAGCCGCGCGGGTGGCGACGGCGTCGCGCCGGGTCTCGAACTGGTCGGCCAGCCGCAGCGCCGACGGATTGTAACCAAGCGTATATCGCCAGCTTGCCAATCGGCCCCCGGGACCGCTCAGTTCCAGCGTGCCGACGCCGGCGTGGTCGGTGTGGGTCAGGCGCAGGCTGGGCCCGATCTCCCATTCCCGTGTCTTTTTTTCGCCCGGAGCGCGGGCAACGATGCGCTGGTCCGTCACAACCAGCCACCCTTGGGTAAAATGCAGCCTCGCGTCGAGGTCCAGTTCCAGTCCGGCCAGGACGGTCTCGCCGGGTCGGAGCCACGATCCGTATTCGGCTCGCCAGGGCTCTTCGGCAGCAGGGATGTTGAGGGCAGGCAGGGAGGACTGGGTCATGGATGGCGCGGTGTGCGTCCAGGGGGTACGGACATAACTTGAAACAATTTAAGCCGGGCACGCGCTGGCGGCCCGCGAATTCGCCCGCAGTATACATAACGACGAACGAGCGGGTAGTCCTGATGCATTGCACAAACACTTTTAAGCCAAGAAAGTCAACCCGTACAACGCTGTAACGTTACTGAAAGGTTAGGCTTCCATTTCTCGGGCGGTTCCGCCCACTGCCTCAAGCTAATTCAATGAAAAAGAAGGACATTGAGATTTTCGATGTCATGTCGCTGCGCGGCCCGAATATGTGGACATATCGGCCCGTCCTGGAGGCATGGGTCGATATCGGGGAACTGGAGGACTATCCCTCCAACACGATTCCGGGGTTCAACGAGCGCCTGTCGGCCTGGCTGCCGTCGCTGGTCGAGCATCGCTGCAG
Source organism: Ralstonia pickettii (assembly GCA_050987995.1). Taxonomy (GTDB): domain Bacteria; phylum Pseudomonadota; class Gammaproteobacteria; order Burkholderiales; family Burkholderiaceae; genus Cupriavidus; species Cupriavidus pickettii_B. The sequence continues at coordinate 826,545 of CP158803.1, read as the reverse complement.
CATCGGCGAGCGCGGCGGCTTCCTGCAACGCCTGAAGGAAGGCACCTGGCCGGGCCATATCCTGGAGCACGTGACGCTTGAGCTGCAGAACCTGGCGGGCATGCCCGGCGGCTTCGGCAAGGCGCGCGAGACCCCGGTCCGCGGCGTCTACAAGGTCATCGTACGCGCCTGGCACGAGGAAGTAACCCGCGCCGCCCTGTTCACCGCCCGCGACCTGGTCATGGCCGCGATCGAGGACCGTCCCTTTGACGTCCCCGCCGCCGTGGACAACCTGCGCCGCCTGGTCGACGAACACTGCCTGGGCCCGAGCACGGCCTGCATCGTCGATGCCGCGGACGACCGCGACATCCCGGCGCTGCGCCTGTCCGACGGCAACCTGGTGCAGCTCGGCTACGGCGCGCGCCAGCGCCGCATCTGGACCGCCGAGACCGACCGCACCAGCGCCATCGCCGAGAGCATCTCGCGCGACAAGGACCTGACCAAGAGTCTGCTGGAATCCTGTGGCGTGCCGGTGCCGGAGGGCCGCATGGTCGACTCGCCGGCAGACGCCTGGGACGCCGCCGAGGACATCGGCGTACCAGTGGTGGTCAAGCCCTATGACGGCAACCACGGCCGCGGCGTGTTCACCAACCTGGTGACCCGCGAGGAAGTCGAGACCGCCTACGGCGTGGCCATCGAGGAAGGCAGCGGCGTCATCGTCGAGCGCTTTATCCCCGGCAACGAGCACCGCCTGCTGGTGGTCGGCGGCCGCATGGTTGCCTGCGCGATGGGCGAGACCGCCAGCGTCGTCGGCGACGGCAAGTCCACCATCGACGAGCTGATCGAACTGCAGATCAATTCCGATCCGCGCCGCGGCAACACCGAGGACCACCCGCTGAACCGTGTGCGGCTCGATTCCGCCGCGCGCCTGGAACTGAAGCGCCAAGGCATGGACGGCAGCTCGGTGCCGCCGGAAGGCAAGAACGTGCTGATCCAGCGCTGCGGCAACGTCGCCTTCGACGTGACCGACCGCGTGCACCCGAGCGTCGCCTCGCATGCCGCGCTGGCCGCGCGCGTGGTCGGCCTGGACATCGCCGGTGTCGACCTGGTGGCCGAGGACATCTCGCGCCCGCTGGCCGAACAGCGCGGCGCCATCGTCGAAGTCAACGCCGGTCCCGGCCTGCTGATGCATATCAAGCCGGCCGAAGGCACGCCGCGCCCGGTGGGCCGCGCCATCGTCGATCACCTGTTCCCCGAGGACGACCAGGGCCGCATCCCGATGGTGGGCGTGACTGGCACCAACGGCAAGACCGTGGTGGCACGCCTGGTGGCGCGCCTGCTGCAGCTGTCGGGCAAGCACACCGGCCTGGCCTGCAGCGACGGCCTTTACCTGGACCGCCGCCAGGTGGAGAGCGGCGACCGCGCCAACTGGGAAGCCGGCCACCGCATCCTGATGAACCGTGCGGTCGAGGCCGCCGTGTTCGAGAGCGACAGCGGCAGCATCCTGTCCGAAGGCCTGCCCTATGACCGCTGCCAGGTCGGCGTGGTCACCAACTTCGACCAGCCCGACCACCTCGGCGACTATTACGTTGCGGACGAAGACCGCATGTACAACGTGCTGCGCACGCAGGTCGACGTCGTGCTCAAGGACGGCGCCGCCGTGCTCAACGCGCGCGACGAACGCGTGGTGGAGATGGCCGAACTGTGCGACGGCGACGTGATCTTCTTCGGCCTGACGCCGGAGCTGCCCGCGATCGTGTCGCACCGCGCCGCGGGCAAGCGCGCGGTGTACCTGCGCGAAGGCAAGATCGTACTGGCGACCGGCAACAGCGAGACCCCGCTGGTCGACGTGGCCGCGGTGCCGCTGACCTATGCCGGCCGCGTCGCGTTCCAGATCGAGAACGTACTGGCCGCCGTGGCCGCGGGCTGGGCGCTGGGCATCTCTAACGATCTGATCCGCGCCGGCGTGGTGACCTTTGATGTCGGCCAGGTTGATGTGCCGGGCCGCTTCACGCTGTTCGAGCGCAACGGCGCCACCGTGGTGGTGGACGACGCCCACAACGCGCCCGCGCTGGAAGCACTGGCCGCCGCGCTGGACCGCTTCCCGGCCGAGCGCCGCATGGTGGTCTACGGTGCCGGCGTGCAGCGCCGGGATGAAGACCTGGTGCGCCAGGGCAAGGTGCTGGGCCAGCATTTCGACCGCGTCTTCCTGTGTGAAGACCGCAGCATCGAGCGCGCCCTGCCCGATGCCGAAGCGCGTGCGCTGCTCAAGCAAGGCCTGTATGAAGGGCGCCGCGTCACCAAGATCATCGACGAAGGCACGCGCGCCAGCGCCATCGAAACCGCGCTCGGCCAGCTGGTGCCGGGCGACCTGCTGGTACTGCAGTGCGACGAGGCCGCCGCCGGCGCCACCGTCGACCTGGTGCACCACTGGATGGGCCAGCCTGCGCGCCGCGCCTGAGGCGCGGCCCAGGCTGAACCCGCGCATAGAAGAACACGGAAACCGTTCTATGGAAGTCTCACGTATCCGGGCCCTGCGGGGTCCGAACCTGTGGTGCCGCCACACCGCCATCGAGGCCATCGTGGCCTGCCAGGATGCCACCGACATGCTGTCGGCCCTGCCCGGCTTTGAAGACCGGCTGCGCGCCCGCTTCCCGGAAGTCGGGCCGCTGCACCCGGACGAGGAAGCCGGCGAGATGTCGCTGGCCCATGTGCTGGAAATGACCGCGCTGCGCCTGCAGGCCGCCGCCGGCTGCCCGGTCACGTTCAGCCGCACCGGCCAGACGGTCGAGCCCGGCACCTACCAGGTGGTGGTGCAGTACAGCGAGGAAGAAGTCGGCCGGCTGGCATTCGAGCTGGCCGAGGCCCTGTGCCTGGCCGCGCGCGACGACACCGCCTTCGACCTGGCCGACGCGCTGCACCGCCTGCGCGAGCTGGACGAGGACGTGCGCCTGGGGCCGAGCACCGGCTCGATCGTCTACGCCGCCGTGGCGCGCGGCATCCCCTACCGGCGCCTGACGCAGGGCTCGATGGTGCAGTTCGGCTGGGGCAGCAAGCAGCGCCGCATCCAGGCCGCCGAGACCGACCGCACCAGCGCCGTGGCCGAATCGATCGCGCAGGACAAGGACCTGACCAAGAGCCTGCTGCATGCCGCCGGCGTGCCGGTGCCGCTGGGCCGCTCGGTGCGCAGCGCCGAAGAAGCCTGGGCCGCCGCGCGGGAAATCGATGCCCCGGTGGTGGTCAAGCCGCGCGACGGCAACCAGGGCAAGGGCGTGGCGGTGCGCATCCGCACCCGCGAGGAAGTGATGACGGCCTACGAGGTCGCCTCGGACATCAGCTCCGACGTGATCGTCGAGCGCTATATCCCGGGCCATGACTTCCGCCTGCTGGTGGTCGGCAAGCAGCTGGTGGCGGCCGCGCGCCGCGACCCGCCGCAGGTCACCGGCGACGGCGTGCACACCGTGCGCCAGCTGGTCGAGGAAGTGAACCGCGACCCGCGCCGCGGCGAAGGCCATGCGACCTCCCTGACCAAGATCCGCTTTGACGATATCGCGCTGGCGACGCTGGCCAAGCAGCACCTGACCGCCGATTCCGTGCCGGCCAAAGGCACGCGCGTAGTGCTGCGCAACAATGCCAACCTGTCCACCGGCGGCAGTGCCACCGACGTGACCGACGACGTCCATCCGGACATCGCCGCACGCGCCGTGGCCGCGGCGCAGATGGTGGGCCTGGACATCGCCGGCGTCGATGCCGTGTGCGAGACCATGCTCAAGCCGTTCGAGGAACAGGCCGGCGGCATCGTCGAGGTCAATGCCGCGCCGGGCCTGCGCATGCACCTGCAGCCGTCGTACGGCAAGGGCCGCGCGGTCGGCGAAGCGATCGTCTCGACCATGTTCGCCGATGGCGACGATGGCCGCATCCCGGTGGTGGCGGTGTCCGGCACCAACGGCAAGACCACGACCGTGCGCCTGATCACCCATATCATGGCCGCCAGCGGCCTGCGCATGGGCATGACCGGCACCGACGGCGTGTATATCCGGGGCGAGCGCATCGACACCGGCGACTGCAGCGGCCCGCGCAGCGCGCGCAACGTGCTGCTGCACCCGGATGTGGACGCGGCCGTGTTCGAGACCGCCCGCGGCGGCCTGCTGCGCGAAGGCCTGGCCTTCGACCGCTGCGATGTGGCGGTGGTGACCAACGTCGGCGAAGGCGACCACCTGGGCCTGTCCTACATCAACTCGGTGGAAGACCTGGCGGTGCTCAAGAGCGTGATCGTGCAGAACGTCGCGCACCACGGCATGGCCGTGCTCAACGCCGCCGACCCGATGGTGGTGCGCATGGCCGACGCCTGCCCCGGCGGGGTAACCTTCTTCGCGCACGATCCCAACCAGCCGGCCATGGCCACACATCGCGCGCAGGGCAAGCGCGTGGTGTTCGTCGACGGCGCCGAGATAGTGGCCTCCGAGGGCGAAACCGAAGTGCGCATCGCACTGGCCGACATCCCGCTGACGCGCAACGGCACCATCGGCTTCCAGGTCGAGAATGCGATGTCGTCGATCGCCGCCGCGTGGGCGCTGGGCATCGACTGGACCATCATCCGCCGCGGCCTGGCCACCTTCGTCAACGACGCGCAGACCGCACCCGGACGCTTCAACGTGTTCGACTACCGCGGCGCCACGCTGATCGCCGACTATGGCCACAACCCGGATGCGATCCAGGCGCTGTGCAACGCCGTCGAGACCATCGCCGCCACGCGGCGCGTGGTGGTGATCAGCGGCGCGGGCGACCGCCGCGACGACGATATCCGCCGGCAAACCCAGATCCTGGGCGGCGTGTTCGACGAGGTGATCCTGTACCAGGACCAGTGCCAGCGCGGCCGCGCCGATGGCGAGGTGCTGGGGCTGCTGCGCGAGGGCCTGCAAGGGGCGCAGCGTGCGGGCAAGGTCGAGGAGATCCGTGGCGAATTCCTCGCCATCGACACCGCACTGTCGCACCTGCAGTCCGGCGACCTGTGCCTGGTCCTGGTGGACCAGGTGGAAGAGGCGCTGGGGCATATCGCCAGTCGCATCGCGCAGGGCTGATCCGGCCTCGGCGACAAAAAAAAGGCCAGCTCCGCGGAGCTGGCCTTTTGCTTTGGTGCTGCGGCGCTCAGTGCCGCCCCGGCAGCGACAAGCGCCGCTCCAGCATATGCTGCAGCCCGGACAACCCGGTGCTCAGCACCCAGTAGATCGCCGCCACCGCCAGGTACAACGGCAACGGCTGGTAAGTCGCCGCAATCACCTCCTGCGCCGTGCGCAGCAGCTCCGTCACCGTAATCACCGACACCAGCGAAGTATCCTTGATCAGGCTGATCAGGCTGTTTGAGAGGCTCGGCACCGCCAGCCGCAGCGCCTGCGGCCCGACCACGTAGCGCAGCGCCTGCGCCGGCGTCAGCCCGAGGCTGTAGGCCGCCAGCCATTGCCCGCGCGCCACGCCCAGGATGGCGCCGCGCATGCTCTCGGACAGGTAGGCGCCTACGTTCAGGCTCAACGTCAGCACGCCCGCCGGGGTGGGCTCCAGCGCGATGCCGACGCCCGGCAGCCCGTAGTAGACGACAAAGATCTGCACCAGCAGCGGCGTGCCGCGCATGATGCTGACATAGGCGCGCGCCACGGCCTTGAGCACGCCGCTGTGGCTGATCCCCATCAGCGCCACCACCGTCCCCAGCATCAGGCCAAAGACCATCGACCACAGCGCGAACTTGATGGTCAGCAGCGTGCCCTGCAGCAACACGGGCAAGGAGTCGATGACAAGCTGGAGAGCGGACATGAAGGCGGAGACGTAAAAAAATGAACGGACGGCGCAAATGGCAAGCGGCGCGGCAGCCCTCCCGGGCCGCCGCGCCGCGACATGATACCGCCCTGCTTACTTGACCGGCTTGGTCACATCAGTGCCGAACCACTTTACCGACAACTTGTTGAGCGTGCCGTCCTTGCGCAGGTCATCCAGCGCGCGGTCGATCGCCTGGGCGAACTTGGGGTTGTCCTTGCGGAACGGGATCGCGACTTCCGAGCTGGCGCCCGGCACCACCGCGCCCGGGCGCAGCGGCAGGTTGGCCGTCTTGATCAGGTAAGCGACCATCAGGCGGTCATTGAGCGCGGCGTCGACACGCTGCGCCGCCAGGTCGCGCAGGTATTCCGGCGCGCCCGGATAGGTCTTGACGTCGATGCCGGGCACCGCCTTGGCCAGGTCGTTGTAGTTGCTGCCCAGGCTCACGCCGAGCTTGTGGCCCTTGAGCGCTTCCAGCGACTTGAACTCGCGCTTGTCATCCTTGCGCTGGATCAGCTGCGCTTCGGAGTAGACGTAGGGCTTGGAGAAATCCAGCGCCTGCTTGCGCTGCGGCGTGGCGGCGACCTGGTTGACGATCACGTCGAACTTGCCCGCCTGCAGGCCGGCGATGATGCCGCTCCATTCGGTGGTGACGAACTCCGGCTTGACGCCCAGCTTGCCCGCGACAGCGCGTGCCACGTCGACGTCGAACCCTTCCAGCTCGTTCTTCGCGCCGCGGAAGCCGAACGGGGGGTAGGTGCCCTCCAGGCCGATCTTCAGCACGCCGGCCTGCTTGACGGAATCGAGCAGGTCGGCGGCGTTTGCCGCGGCAGCCGAGAGGCCGGCGCCGGCCAGCAGCGAGGCGGCCAGCAGGGATTTGAGCCAGCCAGTACGAATCGATCGCATATGTTCTCCAGTGGATGCGGATAAGCAGTAAGTATGCAGGACAGCGCCGGCTGGCCTCTCGTGAATGGCCACCGGCCGGTTGTGCTGCTATGAGCCTATATCGGGCTCAACACTACCGCAAACACTATCAACGACGAAATAACGATTCATTATGGCTAAATAACCGCCGGGCGGAGTCAGCGCCACGGCGGCACCGCCCTGCCCTTACTGGTAAGCCTTGTCGTTCGGCGCCGCGAACAGCGCCTTCATGTCGGCCGACAGCGGGTAGTTCATATTGATGCCGCGCGGCGGGATCGGCGCCATAAACCACTTGTTGTAGAGCTTCTCCGCACGGCCGCTGGTCTGCAGCTCGGCGATCACGCCGTCGGCCAGCTTCTTGAACGAGGGATCGTCCTTGCGGAACATGCACGCGTAGTTCTCGGTCTGCAGCGGCGCGCCCACCACCACCCAGTCGCCCGCGCTCTTGGCCTTGGTGCGCTCGCCGTACAGCAGCGGCTCGTCCATCACGAAGGCCGCGGCGCGGCCGCTTTCCAGGATCAGGAAGGACTGGCCATGGTCCTTGGTGCTGATCAGGTTCATGTTCATGGCCTTATCGCCGTTCATCTTGACCAGCAGGCGCTCGCCGGTGGTGCCGGCGGTGGTGACCACGTTGCGCTCCTTCAGGTCGGTGAACTCCTTCACGCCCGAATCCTTCTTGGTCAGCATCTTGATGCCGTAGACGAACAGGCTGTTGGAGAACGCCACCTGCTTCTGGCGCTCCAAATTGTTCGTGGTGCTACCGCATTCGATATCGATGGTGCCGTTCTGCACCAGCGGGATGCGGTTCTGCGAGGTGATCGGCGTCAGGCGCACCTGCAGGTTGGGCATCTTCAGCTCGCTCTTCACCTTCTCGACGATCTGCAGCAGGATCTCGTGCGAGTAGCCCATCACCTCCTTGCCGTCGGTGTACGAGAACGGAATCGACGATTCGCGGTAGCCCAGCGAGATCACGCCGCTGTCCTTGATCTTCTTCAGCGTGTCGCCGTCGGCCGCATGGGCGCCGCCGGCAGCCAGCAGCATTGCGGCGGCCGCGAGCATGCGGCGGGGGGCGGGTCGTCGGGTGTGCAGTGATTTCATGTCGCGCTCCTTGTAGTGGGGCTTGGTCATTGAGGCTCGTTTCGTGGACTGCGTTGTGTATTGCGAACTCACAGGTACTGCAAAAACCAATGCATGCCGGCTGCGCTAGGCGCGCGCGGCATCGAATTCCCCTGCGTCGATGGCGGGACGCCGCCCCGCCAGCCGGTCGGCCAGCAGGCCGGCGCTGCCCATGGCCAGCGTGAAGCCCAGCGCGCCGTGCCCCAGGTTCAGCCACAGCCCCGACACCCGGGACGGCCCCACCAGCGGCAGGCCGTCCGGCGTCGCCGGGCGCAGTCCGGCCCACGGCTGCAATTGCGCCAGCGGCAGGTCGGGCACGATGCCTTCGAACAACGCACGCGTCTGCGCCACCAGCGTGCCGACCCGCTCGGGGTCGATGCGGGTGCCGCCGCGCACCAGGTCGGCCATGCCCGCCACCCGCAGCGTATTGCCGATGCGTGCATAGACGATCTTGTTGGCGAAATCGGTCACGCTGATATGCGGCGCACGTGCGCCGCTGGCGATCGGCACGGTGATGCTGTAGCCCTTGAGCGGCCACAGCATCGGCCGCACGCCCAGCGGCCGCAGCAGCGGCACGCTGCCGATGCCGCCGGCCACCACGACCACGTCGGCCGGCACCACGCCGGTGTCGGTGCGCACGCCCGTGACGCGGCCGCCCTGCTGCACCAGGCCCTGCACTCTGGTGCCGAAACGCATCGACACACCGGGGCGCCGTGCATCGTCTTGCAGCAACCGTGCCAGCGATACGCAGAAGCGGTGGCAGTCGCCCACTTCCTCGCTCGGGGTATAGATGGCGCCGGCAATCTCGTCGCGGATGCCGGCCAGCGCCGGCTCAAGCGCCACACAGGCGTCGCGGTCCAGCGCCTGCTGCTCGCAGCCCAGGCTGGCCTGGTAATCGAGCAGGCGGCAGGCCGATGCGAATGCCTCCGCGTCGCGGTGCACCACCAGCTTGCCGCGCCGCGCAAAATCGAAGCCCGCGCCGCCGGTGTCATGGTGGTGCTGTTCGACAAAGACCTGCATCAGGTCGCGCGAATAGAACCCCAGGCGCAGCAGCTTGCGCGTGGTGGCCTCGCTGGTGGCCGCGTTGCAGGCGCCCATGAAGGCCGCCAGCCAGCGCCACTGCGCCGGGTCGGCCGCGGGGCGGAAGCGCATCGGCGAATCGCGCCGCAGCAGCCAGCCCGGCACCTTGGACATCACGCCCGGTCCCGCCAGCGGCGCGACGTAGCTGTAGCTGAGCTGGCCGCCGTTGGCAAAGCTGGTCTCCTCGCCCGGCCCGTTGTGACGCTCCAGCACCGTCACCTCATGGCCGTCCTCGGCCAGGCGCCACGCCGTCGTCATGCCGACCACCCCGGCGCCCACGATCACTACCCGCATTGCCATCCTTGTGCATTGAAACCGATGGGCCAGAGCGTAGAGCAGCGGCGCCGGCTTGCCTAATGCGAATACGTGCCAGAATATGTCATCAGGCTATGGATTGCCTTTGCCGACACCCAGACCCATGCGCTTGCGCCAGATCGAAGTCTTCCGCGCCGTGATGCTGACCGGCACCGTCAGTGAGGCCGCGCGCCTGCTGCACGTGTCCCAGCCGGTGGTCACGCGCGTGCTGCAGCATGCCGAGGCCTCGCTCGGCTTCCGCCTGTTCGAGCGGGTACGCGGCCGGCTGCAGGCCACGCCGGAGGCCACCGCGCTCTATGGCGATGTCGAAAGGCTATATGGAGAGATCGAGCGCGTGCGCCGCGTCTCGGAAAGCCTGCGCCACAAAGGCGCCGGGCGGCTGCGCGTGGCCGCCACCCCCAGCCTGGCCAACCCGCTGCTGGTGCCGGCGGTGCGGCGCTTCTGCGCGCGCCACCCGGATACGCAAGTGCAGGTGTTGACGCACCACACCGACGAGATCGTCGGCGCGCTGCTGGCCAACCAGATCGACCTGGGCTTTGCCTTTTCCCCGCCGCGCCATGAGGCAATTTCCAGCGAGCCGGTGGCCAGCGGCCGCATGCTGCTGGCCGTGCCGCACGGCCAGCCGCTGCCCGCCGCCGGGCGCCGCCGCCAGGTGCCGATGCAGCGGCTGATGGAGCGCCCCTTCATCGGCTATGACGACAACAGCTCGCTCGGCCTGCTGGTGCGCCAGACCCTGGCGCGGCACGCGCTGGAGCCGCGCTCGACGCTCGAGGTGCAGACCTACTCGCTGGCGCTGGCATTGGTCGACGCCGGGCTCGGCATGACGCTGCTGGACCAGTACACGGCGCTGAGCGCCAGCCCGGAGCGCGTGGCGCTGCACGATGTGGCGCCGGTGCTGCCGTTCGAGATCCAGATGCTGCGCGCCAGCCACCGCGCCGGCTCCAGCCTGGCCGACGACCTGCGCGAGCAGTTCGCGCTGGCGGCGCAGGAACTGGCCGCGACGCTGCCGCAGCGGCTGGAAGCGCCCATCGTCAGCTTTGACACCGGCAGGAACCGCGATTGACAGCCCCGCGCGCGGTGCACCATCATCAAGCGGCGTGCAAGTACAGCTTGCACGCACTAATCCTATGTTCGTCCTGACCCTGATCGCTCTCGTCCTTGTCAGCGCCTTCTTCTCGATCTCCGAGATCGCGCTGACCGCCGCACGCCGCACCAAGCTGCAAGTGCTGTCGGAGCGCGGCGACGGCCGCGCCACGCGCGTGTTGCTGCTCAAGGAAGAGCCCGGGAATTTCTTCACCATCGTGCAGATCGGGGTCAACAGCGTGGCCATCCTGGCCGGTATCCTGGGCGAGAAGCATGTGTCGGACCTGCTGCTGGAAACGCTGTCGCCCTATATGCAGGTGGTCCACGCCCAGCGCGTGGCCAATATCGGCTCGTTCCTGATCGTCACGCTGCTGTTTATCCAGTTTGCCGACCTGATCCCCAAGCGCATCGCCATGACCTTCCCTGAGCGATGCGCGGTGGCAGTGATCGACCCGATGCTGACGCTGCTGCGCGTGCTCAAGCCGCTGGTGTGGATCTTCAACGCCGCCGCCGATGCCACGTTGCGCCTGCTGCGCCTGCCGACCAAGCCGGTCGACCAGATCACCACCGAGGACATCGCCGCGATGGTCGATGCCGGCGCCGAGGCCGGCGTGCTGCACAAGCACGAACTCCATCTGATCGAGAACGTATTCGAGCTCGAATTCAAAGGCGTTACCGCGATCATGACGCCGCGCGAGGAGGTGGTCTACCTGAGTCTCGACGAACCCGCCGACAGCGTACGCCGCAAGCTGGTCAACCAGCCGCACGCGCAATACCCCGTGTGCGGGCATGACCTGGACGACGTGCAGGGCTATATCGATTCCAAGGACATCCTGCAGCTGCTGCTGGCGGACGAGAGCGCCACCGTGATCAACAATATCGGCCGCCACCACGACAAGAACGTGCTGGTGATCCCGGACACGCTGACCCTGTCCGAGGCGCTGACGCGCTTCCGCGAGATGCACCAGAACTTTGCCGTGGTGATGAACGAGTACGGGCTGGTGGTCGGCATCGTCACGCTGGACGATATCGTCGGCGCGCTGATGGGCGACATCCTCTATTCCAGCGAAGACGAGCAGATCGTGCGGCGCGACGACAGCTCTTGGCTGGTCGACGGGCTGACGCCGCTGGTGGACCTGAAGAAGGCGCTGGAGCTCGACACCCTGCCCGGTGAGGATTATGTCGATACCGCGGGCGGGCTTGTCATCTACGCGCTCAAGCGTATCCCGAAAAAATCGGAGTCGATCACCGTGGCGGGCTATCGGTTTGAAGTGCTGGACATCGACCATCACAAGATCGACCAGCTGCTGGTGTCGCGCCTGCCGCTGGCGCAGGAAGCCACAGCGCCAGCGCCGCTGGCATAGCCGCTGTCGTAGCCGAACCTGCCTGGCGGTAGCGTTCGAGCGTATCAGGCATCCGGAACCACGCCACGTAGGTGCCCGAGATCACCACCGCTGCCGCCGCGACCGCGCCCAGCCGCCACGGGGCCACCGACTCCTTCGGCGCCGGCACATGCAGCGTGCGGTACGCCGTGCCGAGCAGCGCGATCCACGCCAGACCCAGCGCATAGCCCGCGGCCACGTCCGACAGCCAGTGCATGCCAAGGTACAGCCGCGACACGCCGATCGCCGCCACCGCCACCACGGTCAGCGCCAGCACCGGGATACGCACGCGCCATGGCTGGCGCAGGCACATCAGGAAGGCCAGGAAGCCATAGGTGACCATGCAGCTGGTGGCGTGGCCGCTGGGGAAGGAGTACGACTCCAGCCCCGTGTAGATGCTGGCCGGGCGCACGCGCGCCATGCCGAGCTTGAGCGCCATCACGCAGGCACGCGCGCCCAGCAGCGCTGCCGCCCAGTACAACGCCGCGGTCCACGCACGCCGCCACCACAGCCACGCGAACACCGCCAGGCCGACGGCCACGGAAATGCGCGCGCCGCCGAATTCGGTCACGGCGACCATCGCGATATCGAGCCAGTCGGTGCGCCATGCGCGCAACTGCGCGAACACCATCTGGTCGATATGGACCACCTCGTCACCTTCGGCCACGGCGCCGGCAAGCCAGAACAGCGCGCCGCCGCAGGCCAGCAGCACGGCGCCGGCCAGCACCACCACCAGCAACTCCGCGACCTCGCGTTCCAGCACGCGCAGCGTAAGCGTCGTCAACCGTGTGCGCCGCGGCTGCGCGGCCACGCGCGAGGACAAGGCCCCGGCGCCCCACACGCGCCACTGGTCGAGCCAGCGCACCACCGGCCGCAGCAACGCAACCAGCAGCGGCACCAGGCTCAGCAGCAAGACCGTGACCACGGTGAACAGCGCCAGCAGCCCGAGCGCCGTGCCCGGCGTCAGCCACGCTTCGGCGAAGGCGCTCGCGCGCGCCGGCACGTCAACCATGCGAAGCCCCGGCCGCGCTGACGATGCGGGCGATATTGGCGCGTGCCGGTGCTTCGCAGTCGGCGAAGGCGTCGGTCAGGAAGAGTTCCGGGCGCTGCGCGAGCTTGTTCAGGAACGCGGCGCGGCGGCGCAGGAATTCGGCCTGCAGCGCCTCGCCTTGCAGGCCGGTGCGCGCGGCCAGCAGCGCGCGGTTCTCGGCGAACACGTCCTGGCTATGCGCATCGAACGCGTCCGGCGCCGCGGCAAGCCTGAGCAGGTCGAGGTCGAGTACGGTCGCGGATTCGGCAATGGTGGCGATATGGGTGCGCGTGTCGAGCACGATCTGCGCGGCATGGTCCCGCACGGCGCGGTCCGCGTCGGGCGCCACCGTTTCGATCAACGCTGCCGATGCTGCCTCGTTGTGCTCGCACCCTGCCACATAGACCGCGTCGTGGCACAGCACCGCCAGCGCCTGCGCGCGATCGAGCGCGATGCCGCGCGCGTGGGCGGCGTCGAACATCTCGAGGATATGGCGACGGTCGTGATAGTGCCGGTATGGCGTGTCGTGCAACGCCAGCACCTCGAGCACCGATTTGCGCGGCAGGAAATCCAGGCACGCCAGCGCGACCGGCCAGTCCGGCGCGAAGCGCGGCACCTGCCCTTGCGGCGTGGCAACCGGTTCGGCGAACACATCGGCGCGGCGCACCCACAGCAAGGACGGATCGCGCATCGCGCGATAGACCACCGCCGGCGCCAGGTCGGCTTCGAGCCTGCCGATACCGACTACGGCATAGGCGCCGCCCTTGTAGTGGCGGTACGGCATGCCGGCGATCAGGTCGGGGTCGGTCGGAAGCTCGGCGGGATCGCCGTGGAAGACCGGGGCGGAAGGATTGTTGGCGGGCGGCTGTGTCATCGTGCGGCATCCTGCATGGCGGATTGCCATGATAGTGCACCGGCACTGCGCCATGCCGCCTGTGCGCCCGCGCCTGGCGTGAGCGTTGCGGCGCATTGCCTGCCGCAGAAAAACAAAACCGACGCCTGCTTTCACAGTGCGTCGGTCCGAGGGTAACTACAGTTTGTTGCTTGCCCGGCGAACCGGGCAGCTTCTTATCAATGGCGGAGAGGGTGGGATTCGAACCCACGGTACCGTCGCCGGTACGCCTGATTTCGAGTCAGGTACATTCGACCACTCTGCCACCTCTCCGGTAACTGGTTGCCTTGTGGCGAAACCAAGATTATAGCCATGTCCTGCTTGCCGATGCAAGAGGCTGGCAACGGATTTTTTACGCCTCAGGCTCCAGCCGCGTGATGCCGCCCATGTACGGCTGCAGCGCCGTCGGCACCGTGACCGAGCCATCGGCGTTCTGGTAGTTCTCCAGGATTGCGACCAGCGTACGGCCCACCGCCAGGCCCGAGCCGTTGAGCGTGTGCACCAGCTCCGGCTTGCCCTGCCCCACGCGCATGCGCGCCTGCATGCGGCGCGCCTGGAAGTCGCCCATGCTCGAGCACGAGCTGATCTCGCGGTAGGTGTTCTGCGCGGGGATCCACACTTCCAGGTCGTAGGTCTTGGTGCTGCCGAAGCCCATGTCGCCGGTGCACAGCACGATGGTGCGGAACGGCAGTTCCAGCTTCTTCAGGATCGCCTCCGCGTGGCCGGTCAGTTGCTCAAGCGCCTCGAACGATTTGTCGGCTGGCACCACCTGCACCAGCTCGACCTTGTCGAACTGGTGCTGGCGGATCATGCCGCGCGTGTCCTTGCCGTACGAGCCCGCTTCCGAGCGGAAGCACGGCGTATGCGCGACGAAGCGCAGCGGCAGCTTCTCGCCCGCGACGATGGCGTCGCGCACGATATTGGTCAGCGGCACCTCGGCGGTCGGGATCAGGTAGAAATTCTCGATGCGCTCGCCTTCCTCGCTGCCGACTTTGCGCGGCACCTTGAACAGGTCTTCCTCGAACTTGGGCAGCTGGCCGGTGCCGCGCATCGACGCGGCATTGACCATGTACGGCACGTACATCTCGGTGTAGCCGTGTTCCTGCGTATGGGTGTCGAGCATCAGCTGCACCAGCGCGCGGTTCATGCGCGCCAGGCCGCCGCGCAGCATCGAGAAGCGCGAACCGGTCACCTTGACCGCGGTGTCGAAATCCAGGCCGAGCTTCTCGCCCACGTCGACGTGGTCGCGCACTGCGAAGTCGAACTGGCGCGGCTCGCCCACGCGGCGCACCTCGGCGTTCTGGGTCTCGTCATCGCCCACCGGCACGCTTTCGTGCGGCAGGTTGGGGATCGACAGCATCAGTTCGGACAGATGCGCCTGGATCTCGTCGAGCCGCGCGGCCGAGGCCTTGAGCGTGTCGCCGATGCCGCCGACTTCCGCCATCACGGCCGAGGCGTCCTCGCCCTTGCCCTTGAGCATGCCGATCTGCTTGGACAGGCTGTTGCGGCGGGCCTGCAGTTCCTCGGTCTGGGTCTGCAGTTGCTTGCGTTCGGCCTCGAGTGCCTGGAACGCCGCCACGTCGAGTTGGTAGCCGCGCGTGGCAAGGCGTTGCGCCACGGCGTCGATGTCTTTGCGGAACAGCTGGATGTCGAGCATGTTGCTTTGGTGAAGTGCAGGGCCGGCGACATGCCGGCGGACCCGCCATTTTACTGCACCCGCATGGCCGCACACGAGCAAACAGCGGCGGGATGCCGCCGCTGTTCCGTCAGGCCCTACTCGCCCGCCTTGCCGCCCTTGCCGCTGTCTTTGGCCTTGGCCGCACGCTGCTCGCGGTGCCAGGCATCGTCCAGCGCGCGCAGGTGGCGCAGCTTCTCGGCAATCTTGCCTTCCAGCCCGCGCGGCACCGGCTGGTACCAGCCTTGCGCCTTCAGGTCATCCGGGAAGTAATGCTCGCCGGCGGCGTAGGCCTCCGGCTCGTCGTGCGCATAGCGGTAGGCGTGGCCGTAGCCAAGCTCCTTCATCAGCTTCGTCGGCGCGTTGCGCAGGTGCACCGGCACCGCGCGCGACTTGTCCTTGCCGACGAAGGCGCGCGCCGCGTTGTAGGCGTTGTAGCCGGCGTTGGACTTGGGCGCCACCGCCAGGTAGATCAGCGCCTGCGCCAGCGCCAGTTCGCCTTCGGGCGAGCCCAGGCGCTCATAGGTTTCGGCAGCGTCCAGCGTGATGCGGGCGGCACGGGGATCGGCCAGGCCGATGTCTTCCCACGCCATGCGCACGATGCGCCGCGCCAGGTAGCGCGCGTCGGCGCCGCCATCGATCATGCGGCAGAACCAGTACAGCGCGGCGTCGGGGTCCGAGCCGCGCACGGACTTGTGCAGCGCGCTGATCTGATCGTAGAAGGCGTCGCCGCCCTTGTCGAAGCGGCGCAGGTTTTCCGACAGCGCGCTGCCCAGCAGCGCGGTATCGATCTGTGCGGCGCCGGCGGTGCGCGCGGCGCGCGCCACGATCTCGATATTGTTGAGCAGCTTGCGCCCGTCGCCGTCGGCCGAGGCGACGATCAACTGCAGCGCCTCATCCTGCCAGCTAAGGTTGCCCAGTTCTTCGCTCGCGCGCAGCGCGAGTTGCGTCAGCTCGGCATCGTCCAGGCTCTTCAGCACATAGACCGCCGCGCGCGACAGCAAGGCGCCGTTGACTTCGAACGAGGGGTTCTCGGTGGTGGCGCCGATAAAGGTGAACAGGCCGCTTTCCACATGCGGCAGGAAGGCATCCTGCTGGCTCTTGTTGAAGCGGTGGACTTCGTCGACGAACACCAGTGTGGGCCGGCCGTGCGCGCGGAACTGTTCGGCGCGCTCGACCGCCTCGCGGATGTCCTTGACCCCGGACAGCACCGCCGACAGCGCGATGAACTCGGCGTCGAAGGCATCGGCCATCAGCCGCGCCAGCGTGGTCTTGCCCACGCCCGGCGGCCCCCACAGGATCATTGAATGCGGCTCTCCCGACTCGAACGCCACGCGCAGCGGCTTGCCCGGCCCCAGCAGATGCTGCTGCCCGATCACCTCGTCGATGGTGCGCGGGCGCAGGCGCTCGGCCAGCGGTTGCCGGGAACGGTCGGGAGTATCGGAGAACAGCGTGTCCGCCACGGTAATCAAGCCTCGCAATTGCGCAAAATGCAGAACGCCACAGTGTAGACGATCGGCGCCGGCAGGCGCCCTAGGCGGCGAACGCGACCACGTCCTCGATCTGGACGCGGATACCGATCAGCTCGCCGACCGCGTGGTTGTGGTGCGAGGGCACCAGCGCCAGCACGCGCCCGCCGCTCGCGAGGCGCAGCGTGTACAGGATCTCGGCGCCGCGGAAGGCCTTGTGGACCACCGCGGCGCGCATCGGGCTGGCGTCGTCGTGGACGATGTCGTCCGGACGCACCAGCACGTCGACCGCGGCGCCCTCGGGCAGCGGCAGCGGTGCGGCGGGGCGCAGCAGGCCCAGTTCCAGGTCGATCTGGGAGCCCGCACGCAGGCGCCCCGGCATCAGCACGCCCTGCCCGATAAAGCCCGCGACAAAGCGCGACGTCGGCCGGTGGTACAGGTCGTGCGCGCTGCCCCACTGCTCGATCACGCCGTCGTGCATCACGCCGATCTCGTCGGCCATGGCAAAGGCCTCGTACTGGTCGTGCGTGACCAGGATCGCCGTGGTGCCCTGCGCCTTCAGGATCGCGCGCACCTCCAGGCTCAGGCGCTCGCGCAGGTCGACGTCCAGGTTGGAGAACGGCTCGTCGAGCAGCAGCAGCTCGGGCCGCGGCGCCAGCGCGCGCGCCAGCGCCACGCGCTGCTGCTGGCCGCCGGACAGCTCGTGCGGATACTTGCCGCCCGCGCCGCCGAGTCCGACCAGTTGCAGCACCTCGTCCACGCGCGCCGCGCGCCCGGCGCGGCGGGCCTGCGTCAGGCCGAAGCCCACGTTGGCGGCCACGTCCAGGTGCGGGAACAGCGCATAGTCCTGAAACACCATGCCGATGCGGCGCTGTTCCGGCGCCAGCATCGAGCCCGACGACGACACGGTCTGCCCGTCCAGCACGATGCGACCGTCCTGCAGCGGCTCGAAGCCCGCGATCGCCCGCAGCACGGTGGTCTTGCCGCAGCCGCTGGGGCCGAGCAGGCACGCGATATTGCCGCGCGCCACCGAAAACGACAGGCCCTTGACCACCGTGTGGCGGCCGAAGGCGTGGCGGATATGGTCCACTTCGATGACGGCGGCGTTGGCAGCGGTATCGGCAGCGCCGGCACGGTTGGCGGGCCGGCTGCGCGCCTGGGACCCATGCAATCGGGAATAGGAATCGGTTCGCATGTGCGCATTATAGGGATGCGGAGGCTGCCGAGGAGGCCTGAACGTGCCCCGCATTGCTAGAATGCGGCAGCCGGCACGCCACGCCGTCCGCTGCCAGGCCTTTCCGCTCACTTTCCACCGCATGCTCCTGACCAGCCGCCGCCGCTTCCATCCCCTGACCCTGGCCACGCTTGCGATGGCGCTGCTGATCGCCGTGCCGGTGCTGGTGATCGCCTCGGCCGTGCTGCTGCCCGCCGGCGACACCTGGCGCCACCTGATCGACACGGTGCTGGCGGAATACGTGACCAACACCATCCTGCTTCTGTGCGGCGTAGCCGTGGGCGTGCTGCTGCTGGGCGTGAGCACCGCCTGGCTGGTGTCGACCTACCGCTTCCCCGGGCACACGATGATGGAATGGGCGCTGGTGCTGCCGATGGCAATGCCGGCCTACGTGATCGCCTATGCCTACACCGATGCGCTGCAGTTCGCCGGGCCGGTGCAGGGCTGGCTGCGCGAGCTGACCGGCTGGAAGGCGCGCGAATACTGGTTCCCGGAAATCCGCTCGCTGGGCGGCGCGATCGCCCTGTTTTCGCTGGTGCTGTACCCGTACGTCTACCTGACCGCGCGCGCCGCCTTCCTGCAGCAGACTCAGAACACCCTTGAGGCCGCCCAGTTGCTCGGCCACGGCACGTGGAGCCGGCTGTGGCGCGTGGTGCTGCCGCTGGCGCGCCCCGGCATCGTCGCCGGCACGGCGCTGGCGATGATGGAGACGCTGGCCGATTTCGGCACGGTGGCCTACTTCGCCATCCCGACCTTTTCCACCGGCATCTACCGCGCCTGGTTCTCGCTGGGCGACAAGAACGCCGCCGCGCAGCTGTCGGCGTGCATGCTGCTGTTCGTCGCCGCCATCCTGCTGATGGAGCGCGCCAGCCGCGGCCGCGCGCAGGTCTACGGCAATCAGCGCCGCGCCGCGGCCTGGACGCTGGAAGGCGCGCGCGGCTGGCTGGCGCTGGCCGTGTGCGCGGTGCCAGTGCTGCTGGGCTTCCTGATTCCCGCGCTGATGCTGTGCCGCATGGCCTTTACCGACGGCGATGCGCAGTTCGGCCCGCGCTTTGTCGGGCTGGTGCGCAACAGCTTCCTGCTGGCGAGCGCGACGGCGCTGGCCGCGGTGGTGGTGGCGCTGGCGGTCGGCTACGCGGCGCGCGCGGCCAACGGCCGGCGCGGCTGGCTGATGCGCGTGCTGACGCGCCTGTGCGGCATGGGCTATGCGCTGCCGGGCTCGGTGATCGCGGTGGGCGTGCTGGTGCCGGTGGCGCGGCTGGACAATGCAATGTCCGCCTGGCTGCAGCAGCACTTCGGGCTCTCGGTGGGGCTGATGCTGACTGGCGGCATTGCGGCGCTGGTCTATGCGCTGCTGGTGCGTTTTCTCGGCGTGGCGCTGCAGACCGTCAACGCGGGGCTGGGCAAGATTACGCCCAGCATGGACGCCGCGGCGCGCAGCCTCGGCCACGGGCCCGGCGCCACGCTGCGGCGCGTGCATTTCCCGATGCTGCGCGGCAGCCTGCTGACCGCGGCGCTGATCGTCTTTGTCGACGTGATGAAGGAACTGCCGGCCACCTTCGTGATGCGGCCGTTCAACTTCGACACGCTCGCCGTGCAGGCCTACAACCTCGCCGCCGACGAGCGCCTGACCGAAGCCGCCACCGCCTCGCTGGTAATCGTGGCGGTGGGCCTGCTGCCGGTGATCGTGCTGTCGCGCACGATCCGGCGCGAAGCGCAACGCTGATCGCAGGCGCCCCGGATCCGGAACCGTTCGCCCTAAAGTCCCGCCGTGCCGCGCCGATAGCCTTTCATGGCCCGGCGCTCGCCCGGGATAAGAGCAGCGGCATGCCTGCCGCGCCAGAACGCATGACGGGGCCTATGCTGCGATACCACTTCCTGCTGTTCAAGATGAACCGGCTGGTCAGCCGCAACAAGCTGAGCGGCGTGGAAGAAATCTCGCTGGCCGGGCAACTGGCCGAGATGACCGACTCTGCCGACGCCGCCGCGCGCGTCATTGCCGACCTGTCAGATCATGCCAACCCGCAGGTGCGCCGCATTGCGCTGAATGCGATCCGGCGTTCGCGCCAGTTCTCATCCCCCGAGCTGAAGCCCGCGCTGGTGCGCCGCATGGCCGATGCCGAAGCGGCGGTGCGCCACGACGCCGTGTGGATCGTGCAGGAAACCCGCATGGATGGTGCCGAGCTGCGCGCCGCGCTGCGCCGCCTGGCCGGCAAGGTCCAGCTGCCGTGGGATGCCGAGCGCGCCCGCGCCAATCCCGGCGATACCGCACTGGCGGCGCAGGTGCGCGCACGCATGGCACTGGACAAGCTGCTGGAAAAGAGTGCGGCCGAGCGCAACCAGGCACTGGCCGCGATGTCGCTGGGAGTGGCTTCGGACCGGCCCTACGCGGAAGGTACGGTCGGGCACAAGGGCCTGCTGCACCGGGCGCTGGTGCGTCGGCAGGCGGGACGGCGGCTCAACAGCAGCGTGAAGCTGACTTTCCGCAAGATCGAGCCGACCCAGGTGACGGGGAACAAGCGGTTCCTGCTATAGCAGGAACCGCGTTACTGCAGGTCTTGCCGGCTTACTTGAAGCCCGCGCGGTCCACCAGCTTCTGCGCCTGCGGCTGGTACTTGCCCAGCTCGGCCACGTTGATGGTGTCGGACTTGAACGTGCCCAGCGCTTCCAGCGCGGGATTGCTGACCTTCACGCCCTGCACCACCGGCCATTCGTTGTTGCCATCGGCAAAGTAGCGCTGCGCCTCGTCGCTGGCCAGGTACTCCAGGAACTTGACCGCCGCTTCCTTGTTCGGCGCATGCTTGAGCATGCCGCCGCCGGAGATGTTCATGTGCACGCCCTGGCTCGACTGGTTCGGCCACAGCACGCCCAGCTTGTCGGCCACGGCCTTGTCTTCCGGCTTGGTCGACTTCATCAGGCGCGCGATGTAGTAGGTGTTGGAGATGGCCACGTCGCACTCGCCGGCGGCCACGGCCTTCAACTGGTCGGTATCGCCACCCTTGGGCACGCGCGCCAGGTTGGCGGCGACGCCGCGCGCCCATTGCTCGGTGCGCGCTTCGCCGTCATGGGCGATCAGGCTCGACACCAGCGACAGGTTGTAGACATGGCCGCTGGAACGCGTGCAGACCTTGCCCTTCCACTTGGGGTCGGCCAGGTCTTCATAGCTGGAGATATCGCCGGCCTTTACCGCGGTCTTGTTGTAGGCGATCACGCGGCCGCGCGCCGAAAAGCCGAACCACTCGCCATTGGGATCGCGGTAGTTGGCGGGGATGCGCGATTCCAGCACCCTGGACTTGACCGGCGCGAACACGCCGGCCTGCTGGGCGCGCCACAGGCGGCCGATATCGACGGTGATGAACACGTCGGCCGGGCTGTTGGCGCCTTCATTGCGGATGCGCTCCAGCAACGGGTCTTCCTGGCCTTCGATGCGGTTGATCTTGATGCCGGTCTGCTTGGTGAAGTTGGCGTACAGCGCCTCGTCCGTCTGGTAGTGCCGCGCGGTGTAGAGGTTGAGCACCTTTTCCTGGGCAGCGGCTGCAAGCGGCAGCGCCAGGATGGCGAATGCCGCGGCGCGCGGCAGCAAGGTTCGGATAGTGGTCTTCACGCGGATGGCTCCCCAGCATGTTTTGGGCAGCCGCCTGCGTCCGGGGCCGCCCGGTTATTGGATTCCGGATAGCGGGAAACAATATTGATTCTTGTTCAGGCGGTCAAATTACATTTCTGTCATGTTGGCGGCCTGTTGAGCGGGGTCAAATGATGTGCCCGGCACCCGCGCTTGCCGCCCGCGTGCCGTACGGCCGCGAGCGACTTGCCATTGACGTCAGCCGCGGCGCACCCACACCACCTTGCCGGCCTTGATGCCTAGCGTGCGGCGCTGGGGGTTGTAGTCCATCGTGCCGGGGAACTGCTGGCCGTCGCGCTCGCCCAGGCGCCAGGCGCAGCCTTGCAGCAGGGCGATGACCTCGGCTTCGGGCTTGCCGACCAGGGTGTCGTCGGGCATCTTGTCGGCGGCGCAGCCGGCGGGAGTTCCGCGCGAGCCCTGCGGGCCGGGCATTGGTGCGGGGGCTGACGGTTCGGCGGGTTGTGCTGCGCAGCCGGCCAGCAGCGCGCCGCCGACTGCCAGCCAGAGCAGTTGATGGGTACGGCTACGGATCACGGTTTGCATCGCGGTCATGTTGTTCTCCTGATGGGTATGGCGGGTGTGAGGATTCTGGGACATATGGCGATCTGGAGTGTTCAGGGTCTTTTTTTAGATCTGAAGGATTCGTTGGATTGGAGGCTGGATTGGGGCTGCGGTTTGCATCTGGTAGTTGCCCTCGCTGCGGCTAGATGCTCGACGGCTGGTCGCTGCTGATGACATGTTGTCGTTGTTGAACCGCTGGGTTCCGCCCTCCTGGGCGGGTCCCTTTTTGTCCGAGCGACAAAAAGGAACCAAAAAGCGCGTCGCCTGCGGCTGGCCTTTATCAAGGAGGCGGCGTGGTGGTTCGGGCGGCGGTGATTTCCGTTTCTATAGGGTCAGCCGTTCGAGCCTGCTACGCGAGGTGAGTCAGTGGGAGTGCCTTGCGAAGGCCCACTTTTGAACGATCCCCATGCCGGGTGTAGGCCGCCTCCTAACAGGGATATCGCGTCAACGCCTACGGCTGCGCTACGCGCGGCTCATGATCTGGGGCGAGGCGCCGGTGCCGGGAAGTGCCTCGCTGCGCTCGCACAGCGACGACGCCGGTCACGGGCTCAAGAACAATCGCAGAGTAAAACGCGTCGGGGGTCTGCCACCATTGGGCGCCGCGCGAAGCGCAGCCGTAGGCGTTGATGCGATACGGTGGTAAGCAGGCGGCCACCGCCCGGCATGGGGATCGTTCAAAAGCCGGTGTACGCAGGCACCGCCCCACACTCACCTGGCGTAGCAGGGTCGAACCGCGACCACGCCTCACGGAAACCAAAGCCGCCCATACCACCCGAAGCGTCTCCTTGATAGCCAGCCGCTCAGGCGACGCGCTTTTTGGTTCCTTTTTGTCGCTCGGACAAAAAGGGACCCGCCCAGGAGGGCGGAACCCAGCGGTTCAACAGCGACAACATGTCACCAGCAACGCGTGCCGTCGAGCATCGACCAGAAGCCAGAAGCCAGAAGCCAGAAGCCTTACCCCTTAGCCCTTCCCGCCAGCCTCTTCATCGCATCCGCCGGCAACGGCCCATGACAGGTTCTCTCCCCACCCGCCTCACTAACCACCAACCACACCTGCTCCGGCTTGCCCTTAGGATGCAGCAACCACGCCGGCCCACGCGCATTGCTGCTGGGCGGCAGGTCTTCCAGCACACCGGTGCTGGCCGATTGCAGCATCACCGCGCATTCGTTGGCGGACACGCGCGTGGCCTGCAGGAAGGCCGGGTTGCCCAGCACTTCCGGCAACGCGCTGTCCGGCGCACGCAGGAAGGAATCGACATCGAACTTGCTGGCACCACCGCCGCTGCTGGCGCACGCCGCCAGCATCAGCGCGCCGGCACCGGCCAGCAGCGCGAAGCCGGGGCGGCGATACGCGCGGACGGCACCTGCTGAACCTTCCTGGGCATCATTCATGGCAAGCCTCATTGCTTCATCACATCGGCACCCTTGGGCACCGTGAACCGGAACGCATCGGCCGCCAGCGGCGGGTTTTTCTGCATGCCCGAGAAGGTCAGCAGCGTGGTGTTGCCGAACGCGTCGCGCAGCTCCATCGCTTCGAGATTGCCGCCCTTGAAGCCGATGCCGATGCGCTCGAACTGCGTGTCCTTGGCCTTCGGCGTCAGCTCCAGCCATTCCACGCCATCGCGCGTGGGGCCATTCTTCACGACAAAGTTCTTCTCCAGATCGTTGCTGCCAAACAGGATCGCCGCGGGGCTGGAACCGAGGGCGCCGTCGAGCTTGCGCTCGGTGACCTGGTTCAGGTCCTTGTCGTAAATGTAGAGCGTCTGGCCGTCGGCCTGCAGCAGTTGCTCGTAGGGCTTGGTATAGCGCCACGTGAACTTGCCCGGGCGCGAGAACACGAAGGTGCCGCTGGATGTGCCGGTCACCTTGGTATTGGCGCCCTGCCCCTTGACCTGGCGCTGCGTGAATTCGCCGCGCGCGCTCTTCACGCCGGTGACAAAGCTCTGCAACTGGTCGGTGGCTGCGGCATGGGCCGGCGCCTGCATGGCGAACATCGCCAGCGCGGCGCAGGCCGACACGAGGATGCGGTTGCGCATGGTTCGGATCCTGGTTGTTGTAGGGTGCGCTATCCGTGCACGGCGCCCAAAGCTGGACGCCGCCGCACAGCAGCTTGTCTGGTTAGAGCAGGCGGCTGCCGGAGGATTCCACACGGTGCGCGCCGGCGGGTAACCGGATATTACGGCAGATACTGCGGGAACTGCGCTCATGCGTGGGCGAATCCTCTGAAATGGGGAGTGAAGGCGAATTGAAACTGCGAGCGACACACTTCCCTATCGTGCGCGGAGCACAATGCAGGCAATGCACGTAGCGCTATCTCCACGTCGCGCTGTGAATGCTCCCCAGCTATCAAGCGGCCGTTCGAACCGATGCACAGAATATGACGACCACCACCGCATCCAACGCCTATCAAGACAAGCCCACCGAGGATCGCTGGGCGCTCCGCCACGGCTCCCGACGCCTGGACCGGGACGAGGTCGACAAGATCGCCAGGCGCCGGGTCAGGATCGAACTGGAAGCACAACAGAAAAAAATGGCCGATACGAAGACTCTCACTCCCGCCATGGCCGGCGCAGGCATCCTGGCTGGCGTGGCGTTCGTCTTTTCCGTGATGACGTTGCTGAACGAGTCCACGCAAGACAACGTCGAAAAGGCGATTGGACCGCTCGCCGCCCGGAGTGCCGAGATGGACAAGCGGATCACGGACCGCTTCGATGCCGTCGACAAGCGCATCGAGCGCCTGGATGGGCGCGTTGACAAGGTGGAAGAACGTCTGTCGCGCATCGAATCGCGCCTGGACCGGTTCGACGCCCGCTTTGATGCCGTCGATGCACGCTTCAATGCCGTCGATGCACGCTTCGACGGCGTCGACAAGCACTTCGAATCCCTCGACGCCAAGCTCAATCTGCTGCTCAAGCGGCGCTAGGACGCCTCACAGGCACGGCGGCCTTCCGTCAGCTACGGTAGGCGGGCGGCACCTGTGTCGCCCCTACCGTCCCCGCTATCAATCATCGCCACCACCACCCTGCGCCAGGATGTCGCGATTACCGTTGCCCGACATCGCCGACACCAGCCCTGCCTTCTCCATATCCTCCAGCAGCCGCGCGGCCCGGTTGTAGCCGATGCGCAGATGCCGCTGCACCAGCGAGATCGACGCGCGCCGGTTCTTCAGCACCACCTCGACCGCCTGGTCGTACAGCGGGTCGGCCTCGCCGCCGCCACCGCCGATGCCGGCACCGCCACCAAAGCCATCGCTGCCGCCGGCGTCGTCAGTCAGGCCGCCTTCGAGGATGCCTTCGATATAGTTGGCCTCACCCGATTCCTTGAGCTTCTCCACCACGCGGTGGACTTCCTCATCCGAGACAAAGGCGCCATGCACGCGCACCGGCAGGCCGGTACCCGGCGCCAGGTAAAGCATGTCGCCCATGCCCAGGAGCGCCTCGGCGCCCTGCTGGTCGAGGATGGTGCGGGAATCGATCTTGCTGCTGACCTGGAACGCGATCCGGGTCGGCACGTTGGCCTTGATCAGGCCGGTGATCACGTCCACCGACGGCCGCTGCGTGGCCAGCACCAGGTGCAGGCCGGCCGCGCGCGCCTTTTGCGCGATGCGGGCGATCAGCTCTTCGACCTTCTTGCCGACCACCATCATCAGGTCGGCCAGCTCGTCGATCACGATGACGATGGTGGGCAGCTTCTCCAGCGGCTCGGGTGCGTCCGGGGTCAGGCTGAACGGGTTGGGGATCTTTTCTTCCCGGGCCGCGGCCTCGTCGATCTTCTTGTTGTAGCCGGCCAGGTTGCGCACGCCCAGCTTGCTCATCAGCTTGTAGCGCCGCTCCATCTCACCGACCGCCCAGTTCAGCGCATTGCCGGCCTGGCGCATATCGGTCACCACCGGGCACAGCAGATGCGGGATGCCTTCGTAGACGCTCATTTCGAGCATCTTCGGGTCGATCAGGATCAGGCGTACGCTTTCCGCCTTGGCCTTGTACAGCAGCGACAGGATCATCGCGTTGATGCCGACCGACTTGCCCGAGCCGGTGGTACCGGCCACCATGCAGTGCGGCATCTTGGCCAGATCGGCCACCATCGGCTTGCCCGCGATGTCCTTGCCCAGCGCCATGGTCAGGCTCGACGCGCTCTCGTTGTAGATCTGCGAGCCAAGGATTTCCGACAGGCGCACGGTCTGGCGCTTGGGGTTGGGCAATTCCAGCCCCATGTAATTCTTGCCCGGGATGGTCTCGACCACGCGGATCGACACCAGCGACAGCGACCGCGCCAGGTCGCGCGCCAGGTTGACCACCTGGCTACCCTTGACACCGGTGGCCGGTTCGATCTCGTAGCGGGTGATGACCGGGCCCGGATAGGCGGCCACGACCTTGACCTCGACGCCGAAGTCCTTGAGCTTTTTCTCGATCAGGCGCGAGGTGAATTCCAGCGTCTCGGCGCTGACGGTTTCCTGGTGCGGCGGGATCGGGTCCAGCAGCGCCAGCGGCGGCAGGTCCGAATCCTGGATATCGGCAAACAGCGGCTGCTGCTTCTCGCGCTCGACGCGCTCGTGCTTGGGCACCGCCTGCGGGCGCACGATCTGCACCGGCGGCGCTTCCTCGATGCGCACGCGCTGCACCTCGACGGTTTCCTTGCGCTCGACCTTGGCGGCCTCACCGATGATGCGGTCCTGCTTGCTTTCGCGGCGCGCCTTGAAGCCGAGGAACAGGGTCTCGACAAAGCCGCCGATCCGCTCGGCCACGTTCAGCCACGAGAAATGGAAAAACAGTGACAGCCCGATCGCCAGCAGCAGGAGCAGCAGCAGCGTGGCACCAGTGAAGCCCAGCGCCACCTGCAGCCAGCCGCCCAGCAGGTCGCCCAGCACCCCGCCGGGGGCGCGCGGCAGCGCGGCGCGCAGCGGGTACATGCGGATCGCCTCCAGCCCCATGCTGGAGAACAGTGTCAGCCCGAAGCCGATCCAGCTCACCGCCACGCCCTGACGGTGGTCCTCGTGCTCGGGCAGTTCGGCGGTCAGCATGCGCCAACCGCGCCAGCAGCGGCGTACCAACAGCACCGCCAGCCAGTAGGCGGAGAAGCCGAAGATAAAGAACAGCACATCGGCGACCCAGGCGCCGACGCGGCCGCCGAGGTTATGGATATCGGCGACCTGGTTGGCGTGCGACCAGCCGGGGTCGGTCTTGCTGTAGCTGGCCAGCACGCACAGGAAGCCCAGCGTGACGGCCAGCAGCAGGAACCAGCGCACCTCGCCCAGCAGTTTGCCGATGCGGGATGGCAAGGCTGAGGGATCGGTTCGGGTGGTCGTCGTGGTAGCTCGGGCCATGCCTGGATAAGACTCGCGTGTTAGGTGATTCCGGATGCCGTTTGGGCCGCAGCCGGCCTAAGTCAGTACTGACTGACCAGGTGACTAACGGTCATCGTGGCGGCCATTTTAACGTGGCCCGGGACTATCGCACCCATTGGAATTTGCAACAGTGAGCAAATGCGGCTCCTCTTATAATGTCGGTTTCGAGTAATGCCGGTGGGCATCATGCCGCACTGGCCACAGGAACGCATCATGGCAAAACACGCAAAAGTGCTGATTCTCGGTTCCGGTCCCGCCGGCTATACCGCCGCGGTCTACGCGGCCCGCGCCAACCTGGAGCCGGTGCTGATCACCGGCCTGGCACAGGGCGGCCAGCTGATGACTACCACCGACGTCGAGAACTGGCCGGGCGATGCCAAGGGCGTGCAGGGTCCGGAACTGATGCAGCGCCTGCTGGCGCATGCCGAAGAGTTCAAGACCGACATCATCTTCGATCACATCCATACCGCCAAGCTGGTGGACGAGAATGGCCAGCCGGCCCGCCCCTTCCGCCTGATCGGCGACGCCGGCGAGTACACCTGCGACGCGCTGATCATCGCCACCGGCGCCTCGGCCCAGTACCTGGGCCTGCCGTCGGAAGAGGCCTTCATGGGCCGCGGCGTGTCGGCCTGCGCCACCTGCGACGGTTTCTTCTACAAGAACCAGGAAGTGGCCGTGGTCGGCGGCGGCAACACCGCCGTGGAAGAGGCGCTGTACCTGTCGCACATCGCCAGCAAGGTCACCCTGATCCACCGCCGCAACAGCTTCCGCGCCGAGCCGATCCTGGTCGACCGCCTGCTCCAGCGCGAGAAGGAAGGCCGCATCGCGATCCGTTATGAGAGCGTGCTGGACGAAGTGCTGGGCGACGATTCCGGCGTGACCGGCATCCGCATCCGCAACGCCAAGACCGACCAGACCGAAGAACTGAAGCTGGCGGGCGTGTTCATCGCCATCGGCCACAAGCCCAATACCGACCTGTTCGAAGGCCAGCTGGCGATGCAGAACGGCTACCTGGTGACCAAGTCCGGCCTGCAGGGCGATGCCACCGCCACCAGTGTGCCGGGCGTGTTCGCCGCCGGCGACGTGCAGGACCACGTCTACCGCCAGGCCATCACCAGCGCCGGCACGGGCTGCATGGCCGCGCTGGATGCGCAGCGCTTTGTCGAAGACCTGAAGTAAGCGCAATCCGGCCCGCCGCGGCCGGATGCCCGACGGCGGGCCGCACTGGCCCGCCGTCACCCTCCCCGCGTTCCTTCCCGCTTCCCTCCCCGTCTACCCCTCCCCAGTCGATATAATCCCGGCGAGCCTCCGGAGATTTTTCATGACGCACGGCGCCCGCAAACCCGACCGTCCGCCCCAACGCTTCGGCCTGAACGACCTGGCCAGGCTGCGCGACACCCTCAAGGCCGACACCGAGCGGCGCGAAGCCGAACGCCTGGCCGCCGAGCAGGCCGCACAGCGCGCCCGCGAAGAAGCCGACGTGTTCCGGTCCAGCGTGGGCCAGGTCAGCCAGCTGCGCGACCGCAACCGCGCCCCGCTGCCCGGCAGCAAGCCCGCCCCCGTGCCGGTCCAGTCGCGCCGCAACGACGAGGCCGTGCTGGCTGCCTCCCTGTCCGATGATTTTGATGTCGAAAGCCTGCTGGAAACCGACGAGACGCTGTCGTTCCGCCGGCCCGGCATCGGCATGGACGTGATCCGCAAGCTGCGCCGCGGCGAGTGGGTGCCGCAGGACAAGGTCGACCTGCACGGCCTGCGCAGCGACGAGGCGCGCGAGGCGCTGGCCGAATTCCTGCGCCGCTCGGTGCGCAACGGCGTGCGCTGCGTGCGCGTGATCCACGGCAAGGGCCTGGGATCGCCCGACAAGCTGCCGGTGCTCAAGGGCAAGGTGCGCAGCTGGCTGGTGCAGAAGGAGGAAGTGCTCGCCTTCGTGCAGGCGCGCGAGGCCGAAGGCGGCGCCGGCGCGCTGATGGTGCTGCTGCGCCAGCCGCGCACCTGATGCACGGCGCCTGAAGCACGCACCGGGCCCGGATGTATCTCCCCCTGGAATTGCTGATGGGGCGGCTGCCCCTGATCCTCCACATCATGGAGGTGATCGGGGTGCTCGCCTTTGCGGTCTCGGGCGTGGTCGACGCGCGCAAGCAGCGCCTGGACGTGGTCGGCACGTTCGTGGTGGCCTTTGTCACCGCGTTCGGCGGCGGCACGGTGCGCGACGTGCTGCTCGACCGGCGCCCGTTCTACTGGGTCGACCACGAAGGCTATGTGCTGCTGATCTTCGCGCTGTCATTCGGCGCTTCGTTCGTGCTGCGCGTGTTGAGCCGGGTGGCGAATGAGCGCACCCTGATCGTGGCCGATGCGATCGGGCTGGGGCTGTTCTCGGTGACCGGCGCCTCGCTGGCGCTGGTGGCGCAGATGACGCCGACCGTAGCGGTGATGATGGGCATCATCTCGGCCGTGTTCGGCGGCGTGGTGCGCGACGTGCTGTGCAATGAAGTGCCGATGATCCTGCGCGACCGCTCGCCCTACGCCACCTGCTCGTTTATCGGCTGCTGGATCTACGTCGGCCTGACCTGGCTGGAGATACGGCAGGAGGCGGCGCTGCTGACCGGCGCGGTGGCGATCATCGCCATGCGGCTGGTGTCGGTGCGCTACGACTGGAAGCTGCCGAGCTGAGACCTGCCCGCACCAACAAAAACGCCGCCCGGTGATGAGGCGGCGTTTCTTGTTCCTGGCCGGCGGCTCAGACCGCGGCTTCGTCCTGTTCGCCGGTACGAATGCGGATCACGCGTTCGATCTCGGTAACGAAGATCTTGCCGTCGCCGATCTTGCCGGTATGCGCGGCCTTGACGATGGCGTCCAGCACGGTGTCGAGCTGGTTCTCGGCCACCACCACTTCGATCTTGATCTTGGGCAGGAAGTCGACCACGTACTCGGCGCCGCGATAGAGCTCGGTATGCCCCTTCTGGCGGCCAAATCCCTTCACCTCGGTCACCGTCAGCCCGGTCACGCCGACGTCAGCCAGTGCCTCACGCACCTCGTCGAGCTTGAACGGTTTGATGATGGCGGTAATCTGCTTCATGACTGGCCCCTCTGTTTATCGTTTGTTCACGCGCCTGGCGGCGCTCTCCGGCCAGCATTTTACCAGTCATTGGCCGCCCGCATTCCCCGCAATGCCGCGCCCGGCGCGGTCGCAGCGTACGCCGGCGCGCATGCGGCGGCGCCTTCCGCGCCGGGCGCACCTGTGGATAACCCTGTGGAAAGCCGTCCGGAAAACCTGTGCAAACGTTGTGCACAGGCTGTGTACAGCACTTCGTTCAGGCGGCACTGCGGAAGCGTCGCCGGTAGTCCGCCGGCGATACCCCCAACCTGCGCAGGAAGGCCCGGCGCAGGTTATTAGGGTCGCCGAAGCCGGTCAGCGCCGCCACGCGCTTGAGCGGATGGCGCGAGCCTTCCAGCAGCCGGCGCGCCGCGTCGATGCGCGCACCCTCGACGAAATCCGCCGGCGTCACCTGGCATTCCTGCTTGAAGATGCGCGAGAAATTGCGCGTGCTCATGCCGGCCTGTGCCGCCAGCGCCTCGACCGACAAGTTGCCGGCGAGGTTCTCCACCACCCAGCCCTGCACCTCGCGGATGGCGTTGCGCTCGGCCGTCTGCGCCGCCAGGTGGGCGCTGAACTGCGACTGCCCGCCGGGGCGCTTAAGGAACATCACCAGCTCGCGCGCCACGCGCAGCGCCACCACCCGCCCGAAATCCTCCTCGACCAATGCCAGCGCCAGGTCCAGCCCGGCAGTCACGCCGGCCGAGGTGTACAGGTTGCCGTCCTTCACGAAGATCCGGTCCGGCTCCACCCTGACGCCGGGGAACATCCGCGCCAGCCGCGCGGTGGCATTCCAGTGCGTGGTCGCGGTGCGCCCGTCCAGCAGCCCGGCATGCGCCAGCATCATTGCGCCAGAGCACACCGAGCCGATGCGCCGCACGGTGCGGGCCTGGCGCGCGAGCCACTCGCGGATCGTCTCGTCCTGCTCGAGCAGGCTGAGCCTCGGGCCGCCGGCGACCAGCAGCGTGTCGATATCGGCGCTGCTGGTTTCCAGTGTCGCGTCCGGCAGGATGCGCATGCCGTTGGCAGCGGTCAGCACGCCAGGCGAGGTGGCGATGATCTCGAACTGGTACGCGTCCGGCTGGCCTGCCTGGCGGGCCCCTTCATGGAACACGTCTAGGGGGCCGGCCAGGTCGAGCATCTGGACGCCGGGGAAAGCAAGGACAGCGATCTTCATGGCAGCAAGGCAAGGGAGCAAGCGCGATGGCCGTATATTGCAAGTCTAGGCAGATCCGGCCAGGATGGCGGGCGCATGGCATGGACTGATGGCGGACTGGCCGGATTTGCCTGCTCAGCCGGCCCTGGCGCGGCGCTCTAGCGATAACGCACGATCGTGATGTCGACGATGCGCCGGGATTCCGCCAGCGCTGTGTTGCCGCCGGCGCGATGCAACGTGTGCAGCCGGGTGCGCTGCGCATCCAGCAGCGCGCCGTCGCCGCCCGCCTCGCGCACGCGGCTGGCCACGCGCGACAGCAGGATGCGCTCGCCGATCCAGCCTTCCGGCGTTTCCACGCTGGTATAGGCCAGCACTTCATAGGGCCGCGGCGGCTCGCCCCGCATCCAGATATCGACGCCGTCCACGTGCTCTCGCGCACCGCCCTGCCCGTGCCGCAGCACAGGCAGGCCTTCATGCGGCCGGATCGGCGCCTGGATGCACGCGGCCAAACCCAGGCAACACGCCAGCAGCCAGGCGGCCCGGGAGGCGCCCCTCGTCATTCGTCTCGTCATTGCTGTCTTTCCTCTGCTACGCAATCGAACCGGGGCGCAGTCTAGGGAGGAAATCGGGCGCTGCGGCGGCACTGGCCGACACCGCGTTTCGATTGGCCGGATCTGACGTGTCTTGCTCCTTTCAGCCAACGAGTGCGCCAACCATAATTCCTTCCACCAGGCCCCGCCCCTTCACCGGACGCGACCCCGGAACTCTCCCGCCAGCACACGGCGTGCCGGCCGATCCACTGAAGCAGACCCACCCCTATGACTTTTGCAGCCAACCCCGCGGCCAGCCTGCCGGCGCCGCGCAGCTCGGTGAAACATCTCCCCGTCAACCTGTTCGGCGCCGTGATGGGCCTGTCCGGCCTGTCAATGGCATGGCGCGGCGCGGGCCCGGTGTTCGGCACCAGCCCCGCCATCGGCGACGCCGTCGGCGTGGTCGCCGTGCTCGCCTTCCTGGCACTGGCCGCCGGCTACCTGGCCAAGTGGCTGCGCTACCGGGATGCGGTCCTGGCCGAGTTCAACCATCCGGTGGCCGGGAACTTCTTCGGCACCATCACCATCGCCATCCTGCTGCTGTCATCGGTCGTGGGCGTGCACCATGAAGCGCTGGGCCAGGCGGTCTGGACACTGGGCACGGTGCTGACCATTGCGCTGACCTTCGTCATCGCCGGCCGCCTCTTCCGCGGCAAGGGCGATCCGACGCACGTCGTGCCGGCGTGGCTGATTCCCGGCGTGGCCACGCTCGACATCGCCGTGGCCGGGGGCACCATGCCGATGGCGTGGGCGCACGAGGTCAACCTGTTCGCGATCGCGGTCGGCACGATGATGGCGCTGGTGTTCTTCACCATGATCTTCTCGCGCCTGGTCCACCACGATCCGCTGCCGGCCGGCATGGTGCCGTCGCTGATCATCCTGATCGCGCCGTTCGAGGTTGGCTTCCTGGCCTATGTCAACGTGACCGGGCATATCGACATGTTCGCCGGCATGCTGTTCTACTTCGGCCTGTTCCTGTTCCTGCTGCTGTCGTGGCGCGTATTCCGCCGCCCGGCGCCGTTCGCGCCGTCGTGGTGGGCCATCAGCTTCCCGATGGCGGCGCTGTCGAACGCGGCGCTGAAGTATGCGGCGCATGTGCAGACCGGGGTGCTGGCGTGGGTGGCGGGCCTGATCCTGCTGGCGCTGACGGTGGCGATCGCGGTGCTGTCCGTGCGCACGCTGCATGGCCTGTTCACGCAACGCCTGCTGGCCGGCTGAGCGATGTCGTGGATATTGTTGGGCGTGGCCGGCCTGCTTGAAATCGCCTTTGCCTTCGGCATGAAGTGGTCGGCCGGTTTCAGCCGGTTGTGGCCGAGTGTCTATGCGGTTGCGACCGGGCTGTCGAGCATCGTGCTGCTGACGCTGTCGCTGCGCGTGCTGCCCGTCGGCACGGCCTATGCGGTGTGGACCGGCATCGGTGCCGCGGGCACCGCGATACTGGGCATGCTGTGGCTGGGCGAGCCGGTGTCGCTGGCGCGCGTGGCTTGCATCGGGTTGGTCCTGAGTGGCGTGGTCGGGCTCAAGCTGGTGTCGGGCTCTGCAGCCTGAGTTCCATCGGGATAGGGGCAGGCCTCGCGGCCCGGCCCCTCCCACACCACCGTGCGTACGGGTCCGTACACGGCGGTTCGGTCTAGTTAATCGGTTTGCGTACCAATGATGGGAGACCCAGTTCGTCGAAGAACCGGTTTGGCAGGGCCATGTTGAGTGCGGGGCTGCAGCTTAATCGCCACGGCCCGTGCGGGCTGCCCACGGTTTGGGCGGCCAAGTCCGGCCCAACACCGCGGCCCCGCAACTCCCGGAACCGCGCCGGGCTAACCTTCCACTGTTTCCAGAGGAAGCAGCGCAAGCGCCGACGCAGCCAGCCCTCGAGATCGCGCAGCACGCTCGGCCATTCACTGAAGCCGAAGTAGCCCAGCCAGCCAGTCAGGTAGCGGCGTAGTTCTGCCACCATCCGCTCAAGGCTGATCCCGCGCGACCTGCGCGTCAGTTCCCGCACCTTTTCCTTGAATCGCCCCGCGGACTGCGGCGCAATCACGCGCCACACCCGGGTGGTCAGCCGGAAGGTAAATCCAAGGAACTTGCGCTCCGCTGGCGGAGCTACTGCACTCTTCGATTCATTGACCTTCAGCTTAAGCTTGTCGATGAGGTAGGCTTTCAGCCCCCGCATCACACGTTGGCCCGCCCGCTCACTACGTACGTAGACATTACAGTCGTCTGCATAGCGTACGAAGCGCAGCCCGCGCCGCTCCAACTCCCGATCAAGATCGTCAAGCAGCAGGTTTGACAGCAGCGGCGAGAGGGGCCCGCCTTGCGGCGTCCCTTCGTCCGTGGGTCCTACCAGCCCTTGCTCCAGAACCCCCGATGTCAGGAAGCCGCGAATCAGCTTCAAGACCCGCTTGTCGCTCACCCGCTTTGCCACCCGGCTCATCAGAAGGTCATGGTTCACCCGGTCAAAGGAAACCACCACAGACTACCCCTCTCCACCACGTTCCTGAATCTGTTGTCATCACACGATCCGGCCACCCGTTCGAGGGCCGGCGCCTCCAGGTCATCAGCCGACGGCAACGGGCCGGCCGATTGCACCTTCTGCTGACGCTTCCCGACCAATCACGTGGGCTGATTCCCGCCGACTGGACCGATTTCGCTGCCGCCTCCGGCAGCGTTTCCACAGGTACCAGCGTCCCAACATCCGATGCGCTGGGCTCGCTTGCCGACCTGCTCCACGCTCGCCTCATCATTGACGCTTTGCTGCGCCAGACGGAACAGGAGAGCAACGATGCAACTGAACCTACCCCTTGCGGATCTGCCGTCCGGCGACGACAGCCTGTGGGAACAACTCGATCCAACGACACGCGAGGCGGTAATCAACGGCCTCGCCCAGGCGATTGCGAAGCTCGTGAGCTACAACAACCCGCTGCCCCGGGAGAACAATGATGATTGACACCTCCAACAAGATCGGCCCCAGCCATTTGCAGCGCACCGCCTTCGTCTACATCCGTCAGTCCAGCGCCAGCCAAGTCGAGCACAATCGCGAATCGACGCAGCGCCAGTACGCGCTCGCACAACGAGCCACCGCCCTCGGTTGGCCCGCGCAGCAGGTCAGCGTGGTCGACGAGGATCTGGGCCTCTCGGGCGCCAGCGCCGCGCACCGTGGCGGGTTCGCCCGCATGACCGCCGAAGTCGCGCTCGGGCACGTCGGCATTATTCTCGGATTGGAGGTCTCCCGCCTGGCGCGCAATAATTCCGACTGGTACCGCCTGCTGGACCTGTGCAGCATGACCGATACGCTCATCGGCGATGCTGACGGCGTGTATAACCCGGCGCTGTTCAACGACCGCCTGTTGCTCGGCCTGAAGGGCACCATGAGCGAAGCCGAACTGCACATCCTACGCGCGCGTCTGGACGGCGGCATCCGCAACAAGGCTGCCCGCGGCGAGTTGCGCCGCGGCCTGCCCACCGGACTGGTGTGGGGTGAGGCCGACGGCGAAGTCAGGCTGCATCCGGATGAAGCCGTCGTCGGTGCGCTGCGCACCGTGTTCGAGCGTTTTAGCGAGCTCGGCTCTGCCCGCCGCGTCTGGCTGTGGTTCCGCGCCGAGAATCTGTCATTCCCGCTGCAGCTCAATCACACCGCGCAGATCCGCTGGGTCGCCCCGACCTATACCGCCATCTACAATGTCCTCACCAATCCGGTTTATGCTGGCGCCTACTGCTACGGCAAGACCCGGCAAGAGCGCTACGTCGATGAACATGGCGTGCTCAAGACCCGATTGCGCCGGCTGCCCCAGTCGCAATGGGCCGTGCTCATCCGGGACCACCACGAAGGATATCTCGATTGGATGACCTATGAAGCCAATCAAATGCGCCTGGGGGCCAATACCAAGCCCCGGCCTCATCAGGTCGGAGGCGCTGTGAGAGAAGGCGCCGCCTTGCTGCAAGGCCTGGCCTGCTGTGGTCACTGCGGTCGGCGACTCAAGACGCACTATCGCGGAACCAATCAGACGCCCGGGTACCATTGCTCCAACAAAGGAATCGAGAATGGCCGCGGCGTCTTCTGCCTCAATGTTGGGGGCCTGCAAATCGATGCCGCCGTTGCGCAGGCCTTTTTGCAAGCCGTGGAGCCGGCCGGCATCGCTGCAGCCGTGCGTGCGGCCGAACACCTCGAGGCCGATCACGACGCCGCGCTTGCACAGTGGCGACTGAACGTTGAACGAGCCCACTACGAGGCACAGCGCGCCGAACGGCGGTACCACGCCGTCGACCCCGAGAACCGCCTGGTGGCACGCGGTCTCGAAGCGCAGTGGGAGCAGCAGTTGCGTGAGCTCGAACAGGCTCAGGCAGAACTTGCTCGGCGTGAACAGCTTCGTCCATGCACGCTGAGCACTGAACAGCGCAAGGGTCTGCTTGCTATCGGTAAAGACCTCAAACAGTTGTGGGACGCACCGACCCTCACACTGCGCGACAGGAAGCAATTGCTTCGCACGCTGCTCGAGGAGGTGAGTATTACCGTCCATCGCGAAGAATTCCGGGCGCATCTGAAGCTGCGTTGGCGCGGCGGCAAGCTTACCGACTGCGAGGTCGCCTTGCCGCGCTCGCGGCCCGCGACCATTCGCACCGACGAAGACACAATTGCCCTGGTCCGCCGTCTAGCCGAGCACTATCCCGATGCCACCATCGCCGGCATCCTCAACACACAGGGCCGGGTAACAGCGCGCGGTCTGCGCTTTAACCAGAACCTCGTAGGCAACTTGCGGCGCCATTGGCATATCCCTTGTTTCGAGCGCCCCACAGCGCTTCCTGACGGCGAGTTGCTCAGCATCCGCCAGGCCGCACGCGTGTTGGGTACCGCGCCGTCCACACTACACCGTTGGGTCAACGACGGCTTTATCGCCGGCGAACAGACCACGCCCGGTGCGCCCTGGCGCATCCGCATCACCGATGCGCTGCGGCAGCAATTCGTCGCGCACAGCCCCGATGGCTACGTCGTCATGCAGGAAGCAACCAAGCTGCTCGGCGTGTCCCGCCAAACTGTGTTGCAGCGTGTAAAGCGCGGCGAACTCGATGCCGTCCTGGTGTGCCAGGGACGGCGAAAAGGCTTGCGCATCAAGGCTGTCAGCGAGCAACCCGACCTCTTCGAACACTCCTCATGAACCAAAGGGCATTCTCATGCGCGATCCAAGAACTTCTCCAGGTCGAGGTCTACAACCCATCTGCACCCCGCCTCGATATGACCCTGTGCCCGGGCTACCGCCTGGTGCGCCGAACGCCCCGGGCGGAAGCCATAGCTGGCATCCGAGAACGTCGGATCCCACTGCCGTTGCAGTACCTGCATGAGCGCCTGCTGGATGAATCGATCCCTCGCCGTCGGCACGCCCAGTTTTCTGATGCCACCATCCGGTTTCGGTATCTCGACCCGCCTCACAGGTTGCGCCTTGTAGGTGCCGCCTAACAGTTGCTCCCGCAGCCCAGCCCAGTGCGACTTCAGGTACCCCGGCAGCTCTTTGACGGTCATCCCGTCTACCCCCGGCGCGCCCTTGTTCGCCTTCACCCTCTTCAGGGCCTGTCTCAGGTTCTCCGTTTCACAGATAGCCTCCATCAGTCGGTCGGTTACCGACGGGCTTTCAGTCTCGGGGTTCGCCGCCATGGATTCAGCCCCTCGAGGGCCGGGCGTTGGGGCTTCACCCCTCCTCCCTTCTATGAGCACTGGTTTGTCAAGTTCCTTTGGAGCTAGCCGACCAAATCTTCCTACGTGCGGCGTAGTCTGAAGCCGTCTGTTGTGCGCGCGTCAGACGTGACGTCTGACCACCTTCTATCCGCCGGCGCTTGGCCAGCCTCATCCTGCATGCGCATTACGCCGGAATCATCAACCAGGAACATGCCCCATCTTGATAAATCGGTTGCATCAGCAACCCGGGAGGAGGACGGGCATGTTCACCTCAGACCGTTTGTGCTTGCGTAGTTGCCTGACCGGGGCCGTTACCTCTTTCCTGCAAGCTTTTAGGAGGCCTACGCCGACTTCAGGCGTGCGCCTTCGGGAATCTCACCGTCTTTCAGATAGCGCCACAGCGCAATAGCCAGTCGCCGTGCGACTGCAACGATCGCGATGCGCCGAGCCCGCCGGTTTGGTCCCGTGCTCTGGGTGCGCTCGTTGAACCAGCGCGTAAGTGCACTGTCGGGCTGGTAACGCAGCCAGCACCATGCCATCTCGACCAGTAACGCGCGCACTCGTCGGTTGCCCTGTTTGCTGATGCCCTGGTCGACCTGGCTCTCGCCGCTGTCGTAGGGCTGGGGCACCAGGCCCGTACAGGCCCCCACTTGGCGCCGGTTGCTGAACTCCCTCCAGAACAGTTCGAGCGCGAGGCGCGACGCGCCCACTTCGCCAATCCCTTTCAGGCGCGCCAGGTCATCGCGTCGCTGGCGCGCGGGGGCGGGCAGGCTTGCCTGTCGCGTTTTCTCCAGCTCCGCGAGTTGCTGCTGTGCCAGCGCGAGCCGTTCGCACTCACGCAGCAACCGCCCGCGCATTTCGGGCGACAACGGCGCGCCGTCGTGACACTTCACCTCGTCACGGGCGAGCCGGCCGGCGAAGTGCTTGTGATCCACCTCATCCCAGCAGCCGAGCGTGGCCAGCAGTTTTCGCATCCGGTCGCAGTGCTGCAGCACTTCCTTCTGCAGTTGCCCGCGATCGCGCATCAGGTGCCGCGACGCTTCGTCCTGCGGCGATGGGACGTGAACCACGTGCATGCGGTCGCGCTCGCCACGTAGCCATGCGCGCAGGTTGATCACCAGCTTGATGGCATCGAGCCGGTCGGTCTTCGCGCGTCGCTTGTGGCGTTCGACGGGAATGCTGGCTGGATCGATGACGTAGCACTCGATGCCGCGCCCCTGAAGCGCACGACAGATCCAAAATCCGTCCTGGCCGGCCTCGTAGCTTACGACGACGCGCACACCTGCTGGCAGCGACCACTTGTCCTTGTGCTGTTCGATCAGGTCCAGCACCGCCTGCAGACGCGCTACGGCTTGCAGCTGCGCGACCGTATGCACCGCAGGCTGCTCGCGGTGCCCGTCGTGTAACGCGACCTTCCACTTCGCGGCCGCCAGTTCGAGCGAGACCGCCAACACGTCCTCGATACTCGTGTATGCCTGATCTGTACGCATGACGCTATCTCCTGTGAGCCAAGCACGACACGCTGATTCTAAGCAGGCTTGTCCCCTGTCTCATAGGATCTTGCTCAAGGTCGCGGTGCGTTTTCTGCTGCGCTTCCATGTCGAGTTCTCCGGCTTACTTGCCACTCTATTCCGTTCGGGCCTTCCGGCATTGCTGCCGTACTACGCCCTTTGCTGACTCCTGCCCGGCGATCAGCGCACCTTACGGGTCACTCAGTCCTGATTTCAGGACACCGGAGCAGGCCTCCCGAGGTAAGTCCAACCGCCTTCACCACACACCTGCCAGATTTACCACCCCAGCTCTTGATGGCTATGGACTTCGCGATCACTTGCTCGCTCGTCCAGCCGGGTAGGCCTCATATCTGGTTTCTGTTCGTCAGGTCGTGGCTTTGCTCCACGCTTCCTTCAGACCCCACCTCACGGTGATGCCCTTGCGCTTCACTAATCCTTCACCACCATCAGGTTGGATAGGGGACTTGCACCCCCGAGCTGTTGGACATGCTCGGCACACAAGAAAAATGGCCCGCGAACGCGGGCCATATTCATCAGCAAGAGATCGCCGTCAGTCCGGCACTTTATCCAGGTCCGCCAGCCACACCACCGACTCCGAATCGCTAGGCGCCCGCCAGTCGCCACGCGGCGACAGCGAACCGCCCGAGCCCACCTTGGGCGCATTCGGCACGCACGAGCGCTTGAACTGGCTGGTGCGAAAGAAGCGGTCCAGGAAGATCGCCAGGTTGCGCTTGATCTCCGGCAGCGCGTACTTATTGCGTGCCACATGCGGGCCGTAGGGCCACACGCCACGCTCGCGGTCGCCCCACGCATGCAATGCCAGGAAGGCAATCTTCGACGGCGTGAAGCCGAAGCGCAGCGTGTAGTAGAGGTTGAAGTCCTGCAGCTCGTAAGGGCCGATGGTGCTCTCGGTCTTCTGCTCCGGGCCATGGTTGGTATCGCCCGGCACCAGCTCGGGGCTGATATCGGTGTCCAGCACCGCCAGCAGCACGTCCGAGCCGCCCTCGCCCACCTGCCCGGTTTCCGCGACCCAGCGCACCAGGTGCGAGATCAGCGTCTTGGGCACGCTGGCGTTGACGTTGTAGTGCGACATGTGGTCGCCCACGCCATAGGTGCACCAGCCCAGCGCCAGTTCGCTCAGGTCGCCGGTGCCGATCACGATGGCATGGTGGAAGTTGGCCAGCCGGAACAGGTGGTTGGTGCGCTCGCCGGCCTGCACGTTCTCGAAGGTCACGTCATAGACCTTCTCGCCGGCGGCGTACGGGTGCCCCAGGTCCTTCAGCATCGCCAGGCAGCTCGGGCGGATATCGATCTCGGTGGCAGTGCAGCCCACCACCTGCATCAGCTGGCGCGCCTGCTGCAGCGTGCGGTCGCTGGTGGCAAAGCCCGGCATGGTGTAGGCCAGGATATTGGCGCGCGGCAGGCCGAGGCGGTCCATCGCCTTGGCGCAGACCAGCAGCGCGTGCGTGGAATCGAGCCCGCCCGACACGCCGATCACCACCTTGCTGAGCTTGCTGGCCGACAGTCGCTGCACCAGCGCCTGCACCTGGATGTTGTAGACCTCGTGGCAGCGCTCGTCGCGCTGGCGCGGATCGGCCGGCACGTACGGGAAGCGCGCCACGTTGCGCGACAGCGGCAGGGTCTTGTCGCGCGGCAGGTCCAGCCCGAAGCTGATCACGCGGAAGCGCCCCGCCTCTTCCTTGTGCCGGCGCACCGAATGGCCGAAGGTCACCTGGTGCATGCGTTCGCGCGACAGGCGCTCGACGTCGACATCGGCGAACAGCAGGTGCGAGTCATCGGAGAAGCGCTCGGACTCCGCCAGCAGCTCGCCGTTCTCGCAGATCAGCGCCTGGCCGTCCCAGGCCAGGTCGGTCGACGATTCGCCCTTGCCGGCAGAGGTGTACAGGTAGGCCGCCAGGCAGCGCGCCGATTGCTGCGACACCAGCTGGTGCCGGTAGCCGGACTTGCCGACCACGATATTCGATGCCGACAGGTTCACCAGCACGGTCGCGCCGGCCAGCGCGGCGAACGACGACGGCGGGATCGGCACCCACACGTCTTCGCAGATCTCGGCGTGGAAGCGGAAGAATGGCAGTCCCTCGATATCGAACAGCAGCCCGGCGCCGAACGGCACGTCCTGGCCCAGCAGCCGCACGCTGTCGACGGTGGCGCAGTCAGCGGCGCTGAACTGGCGCCCTTCATAGAATTCCCAGTAGTTCGGCAGGAAGGACTTGGGCACCACGCCCTGCACCCGCCCCGCCGCCACCACCACGGCGCAGTTGAACAGCTGGTGCTGCACGCGCAGCGGCATGCCCACCACCAGCGCCAGCGGCAGCTTGCGTGAGGCCTCGACGATGGTGCCCAGCGCCGTTTCGCAGGCGTCGAGCAGCGTGCGCTGGTGGAACAGGTCGTCGCAGGTGTAGGCCGACAGGCCCAGCTCGGGGAAGGCGACCAGCACGGCGCCCTGCTGCGCGGCCTGCGTGGCCAGCGCCAGGGTTTCGCGCGCGTTGAAGGCGGGATCGGCAACGCGGCAGACCGGCACGCCGACTGCCACGCGCGCGAAACCGTGGGAATAAAGGTTGAAGAAGGATGGCTTCATGATCGGGACCCTGGGGTGCGGCACCGGCGCGCGAGGCACAGCCGGGTGCGATTCAGCAGGAAGTTGTGGCGTGACGCATACTCGCCATTCTACGTCGCCAATCCCCGCACTGCCGTCACGGCAATCCGCAGCGCCGGTGGGCCGTTTCCGGTAGACTCGACCGGGCCGGCCGCCAGCCCCG
The DNA here is from genome assembly GCA_050987995.1 of Ralstonia pickettii. Taxonomy (GTDB): domain Bacteria; phylum Pseudomonadota; class Gammaproteobacteria; order Burkholderiales; family Burkholderiaceae; genus Cupriavidus; species Cupriavidus pickettii_B. The sequence continues at coordinate 784,238 of CP158803.1, read as the reverse complement.
GGCCGCCGCGCCCTTCCTCCCCTCCCATCCTCGCTCACGGACCCTTGCCAATGCAGTCGGATTCCGGCAATACCGCGGCCCCAAACAGCCACACCGCCAGCCACAAAGCCAGCCAACCGGACATCACGGGCTATCGCACAGAGATCATCTCCGACCTTGCCGGGATCGACTCGGCCGCCTGGGACGCGCTGCTGTCACGCCAGCCCGAAGCCACGCCCTTCCTGCGCCACGCCTTCCTGCATGCGCTGCATGCCAGCGGCAGCGCATGCGCCGAAACCGGCTGGCATCCGCGCTACCTGACGCTGTGGGCTGGCAAACGGTTGGCCGCGGCGATGCCACTCTATGCCAAGGCGCATTCGTATGGCGAGTATGTGTTCGACTGGGCCTGGGCCGACGCCTACGCGCGCCACGGTATCGAGTACTACCCCAAGTGGCTGTCGGCGATCCCGTTCACGCCGGTGCGCGGGGCGCGGCTGATCGCGGAGGACGAGCAGACGCGTCGCTTGCTGCTGGAGGTGGCATTAGCGCTCGCGGCCGAGAGCAAAATGTCGTCGCTGCATATCCTGTTCCCCGACGATGCCGAGGCCGACCTGATGGAGGAGGCCGGCATGCTGATGCGCCACGGCGTGCAGTTCCACTGGACCAACGGTGGCGAAGGCACGGAGCCAGGTGGCGAACGCTATGCCAGCTTTGACGACTTCCTCGCCACGCTGTCGCAGAAGAAGCGCAAGAACATCCGCGCCGAGCGCCGCCAGGTGGCGCAGGCCGGCATCACCTTCCGCCACCTGCGCGGCAGCGAGATCGACGACGATGCCTGGCGCTTCTTCAACCGCTGCTACCGCCAGACCTACCGCGAACACCATTCCACACCCTACCTGAACCTGGATTTCTTCCGGCGCATCGGCGCGGCCATGCCGCAGCACTTGCTGCTGGTGGTGGCAGAGCGCGAGGGCCAGCGCATCGCGTCCTCGCTGCTGGTGTACGACGACGCGCCCGAGGTCAGCACGCTGTACGGCCGCTACTGGGGCGCGCTCGAATACCACCCCTGCCTGCATTTCGAGACGGCCTACTACCAGCCGCTGGAGTTCTGCATCGCGCAAGGCATCCGCACCTTCGAGGGTGGCGCGCAGGGCGAGCACAAGATGGCGCGCGGTTTCCTGCCGGTGGCCACGCGCTCGGCGCACTGGCTGGCGCATGCGGATTTTGCCGATGCGGTCGAACGCTTCCTGGTGCGCGAGCGCCAGGGCATCGACGCTTACCTGGACGAGCTGGGCGAACGCAATCCGTTCGCGCGCTCCTGAGCGCGCCGCTCAGCGCAGCATCCGCCGCAGCGTGTTGTCGCCCAGCATGTAGTGGTGGAACAGCGCCGCCATCGCATGCAGGCCGATCACCAGGTAGAAGGCGGTGCCCAGGGTTTCGTGGATCTCCTTGACGGTGTCCTTCAGCGCCGGGTCGGCCCCCACCAGCGCAGGAATCTCGATGCCGAGCTGCGGCAGCGCCAGCAGGTGCCCGCCGGCATTGATCGCCAGCAGCCCCAGCAGCGGCTGCGCCAGGATAAACAGGTACAGCACCCAGTGCATCGCCTCGCCGGCAAGCTGCATCAGCCGCCGGCCCGGCTCAGGCGCGGGCGCGCCGCGCAGCAGCCGCCACAGCAGCCGCGGCAGCGCTAATCCCAGCACCATCACTCCGGCCCACTCGTGCACCGCCATCGCCAGCGCGCGCGGCGGCGTGCCTTTGGCGAAGTTGCCTTTCAGCTCGACCGCGGCATACGCCAGCGCGATCAGCAGGAATACCGACCAGTGGAAGAACACCGCCAGCCGGTCATAGCGGCGCGACGGCGGCAGCACGTCGGGCAGCGACGGGATATCGGTGATGTGGGTCATGTGGGCTCTCCTCTCATCAACACCGCTCAAGCGTAGCGCAGGCCACTCTGCGCGGTGCTAACCACCGTCAAGCGACGGCAACAAAAAACCCCGCCGCAGCGGGGTTGGTTCAGCCGGGGGTTCAGCTCACTTCTTGTAGTTCGCCACGCCGTCGGTGATTTCCTTGTGGGCTTCCTCGATGCCGGCCCAGCCTTCGACCTTGACCCACTTGCCGGCTTCCAGTGCCTTGTAGTTCTCAAAGAAGTGCTTGATCTGGTCCAGCGTGTTCTGCGGCACGTCCGACAGGCCCTTCATGTAGGCGGTGGCCGGCGACAGCTTGTCCAGCGGCACGGCGACCAGCTTGGCGTCCACGCCCGACTCGTCGGTCATCTTCAGCATGCCGAGTGCACGGCAGCGCACCACGGCGCCGGCCAGGATCGGGAACGGCGACAGCACCAGCACGTCCACCGGGTCGCCGTCGCCCGACAGCGTCTGCGGGATGTAGCCGTAGTTGGCCGGGTAGCGCATGCCGGTGCCGATAAAGCGGTCGACGAACAGCAGGCCGGTTTCCTTGTCGGCCTCATACTTCACCGGATCGCTCTGGGCCGAGATCTCGATGATGACGTTGAAATCGTTGGGGATGTCCTTGCCCGGGGTTACGAGGTTGAAGCTCATGCGGTTCTCCAGATGCCTGCGCGGTGTTGTTGGATGGCGGGCATTATAGCGGCTCAAGCCTGACCGGAGGCTGACAGGGTGCCCCACGCTGCCCGGCCAGCGCTGCGTTGCAGGCCGCCCCGCGTCGGCGATAATGGCGCATTCTTCAGCCGTCACTGAATAGCGCAGCCCCCCGTGCTGCCCTCTAGCCGCTTCGGAGCCACCCATGCACGCCCAGCACTTCGTCGCCAACCGCCTGATCGCGCCTGACAACGGCCTGCGCATCAAGGTATTCGATCCGTCCAGCGGCGAGCCGTTCGCCGAGATCGCCCGCGGCAACGCCACCGACATCAACGTCGCCGTCCATGCGGCGCGCCAGGCCGCCGAGGGCGCCTGGGGCCAGATGGCGCCGGCCGAGCGGGTGCGCCTGCTCAACCGCATCGCCGTGGCGCTGATCGCCCATGAGGAGGAACTGGCCGCGCTCGAGGCCCGCGACACCGGCAAGCCGCTGCGCCAGGCGCGCGCCGACGCCCGCGCCGTGGCCCGCTACTTCGAGTTCTACGCCGGCGCGGTCGACAAGCTGCACGGCCAGACTATCCCCTACAACCCCGGCTACACCGTGCTGACCGTGCGCGAGCCGCATGGCGTGACCGGCCATATCATCCCGTGGAACTACCCGCTGCAGATCTTCGGGCGCAGCGTGGGCGCGGCGCTGGCCACGGGCAACGCCTGCGTGGTCAAGCCGGCCGAGGACGCCTGCCTCTCGCTGTTGCGCGTGGCCGAGATCGCCGCCGAGACCGGCCTGCCCGAAGGCGCGCTCAATATCATCACCGGCTACGGCCATGAAGCCGGCGCCGCGCTGGCGCGCCACCCGGGCATCAACCATATCTCGTTCACCGGCTCGCCCCAGACCGGCAAGCAGGTGGCCCAGCTCGCCGCCGAAAACCATGTGCCGGTCACGCTCGAACTGGGCGGCAAGTCGCCGCAGATCGTCTTTGCCGATGCCGACCTGGACGCGCTGGTGCCCGTGGTGGTCAACGGCATCGTGCAGAATGCCGGCCAGACCTGCTCGGCGGGCAGCCGCCTGCTGGTGGAGCGGCCGGTCTACGACGCCCTGCTCGACCGGCTGGCGTCGGTGTTCGAGTCGCTGCGCGTAGGGCCGTCGGAGCTGGACCTGGAATGCGGCCCGCTGATCAGCCGCAAGCAGCAGCAGCGCGTGTGGGATTTCGTTTCCGATGCGCAGCACGCCGGCGTGTCGGTAATGGCGCAGGGCCAGATCGTGGCCGAGGCGCCGGAGGCCGGCTACTACCAGGTGCCGATGCTGTTCCGCGACGTGCCGCCCTCGCACCGGCTGGCGCAGGAAGAAGTGTTTGGCCCGCTGCTGGCGGCGATGCCGTTCGACACCGAGGCCGAGGCCATCGCGCTGGCCAACGGCACGCCCTACGGGCTCGTGGCCGGCGTCTGGACGCGCGACGGCGGTCGCCAGCTGCGCCTGGCGCACAAGCTGCGCGCGGGCCAGGTCTTTATCAACAACTACGGTGCCGGCGGCGGCGTGGAGCTGCCCTTCGGCGGCACCGGCCAGTCCGGCTACGGCCGCGAGAAGGGCTTCGAGGCCCTGTACGGATTCACCACACTGAAAACCATCGCCATTCAACATGGGTAACATCAATTTCCTGTCCGTCGCCTTTGCCATCTTCTTTTTCTGGATGGCATGGCATGTGCGGAACAAGCGCGCCACCAATCCCTCGGGCATGCCACGGCTGCAGGTGTTCAAGCGCAAGTGGGGCGACGTCGTGGGCGATCGCGTGCACTGGTGCCTGTATGTCGCGCTGCCGTTTTTGCTGGCGCTGATGATGACGGCCAACGCGCTGCGCGGGCGGGGGCCGTTTTCGCATTGAGTACGTAAGCACGAGCTGAGATCACCGACAACCACAACAGAAGGAGACAAGCGATGAGACTGGCCAACAAGGTAGCGATCGTCACCGGCGGCGGTTCCGGCTTCGGCGAAGGCATCGCGCACACCTTCGCGCGCGAAGGCGCCAGCGTGCTGGTGGCCGACCTGCGCGAAGACGCCGCCGAACGCGTGGCGGCCGCGATCCGCAATGCGGGCGGCCAGGCGCGCGCGGTGCGCGCCGACGTCGCGCGCGGCGACGACACCGAGGCCATGCGCGAGGCCGCGCTGGCCGCCTTCGGCGACGTGCATATCGTGGTTAACAACGCCGGCACCACGCATCGCAACAAGCCCATCCTGGAAATCACCGAGGACGAGTTCGACCGCGTCTACGCCGTCAACGTCAAGAGCATCTACTGGTCGGCGCGCGCCTTTATCCCGCATTTCCGCCAGCGCGGCGGCGGCGTGTTCGTCAATATCGCCTCCACCGCCGGCATCCGGCCGCGCCCGGGGCTGGTCTGGTACAACGGCAGCAAGGGCGCGGTGATCACTGCCAGCAAGGCGATGGCGGCCGAGCTCGGCAAGGACAATATCCGCGTCAACTGCGTCAATCCCGTGATCGGCGCGACCGCGCTGCTCGAAGAATTCATGGGCATGCCCGACACGCCCGAGAACCGCGCGAAGTTCCTCGCCACCATCCCGATGGGCCGCATGTCCACGCCGCAGGACGTGGCCAACGCCTGCCTGTACCTGGCCTCGGACGAAGCGGCCTTTATCACCGGCACCTGCATCGAAGTTGACGGCGGGCGCTGCGTTTAAGGGTTGCCCCACGCTTTGTCGCAATACCGCTGTACCGCGTCGCAGAAGCGCAAACATCCTCAGGAGACAGCATGACAACGACCGCAGTAACCCCCGGCATCGGCGATGCCGCTTTCGAGGACGCCACCTATCGCAAGGTGAGCTGGCGCCTCGTGCCCTTCCTCCTGCTGTGTTACGTGGTGGCCTACCTGGACCGCGTCAACGTGGGCTTCGCCAAGCTGCAGATGCTCAACGACCTGAAGTTCAGCGAGACCATCTACGGGCTGGGCGCGGGCATCTTCTTCATCGGCTACTTCCTGTTCGAAGTGCCGAGCAACGTGATCCTGCACAAGGTGGGCGCGCGCATCTGGATCGCGCGCATCATGATCACCTGGGGCGCGATCTCGGCGGCGATGATGTTCGTCACCACGCCGACCATGTTCTATGTGCTGCGCTTCCTGCTGGGCATCGCCGAGGCGGGCTTCTTCCCCGGCATCATCCTGTACCTGACCTACTGGTACCCGGCCAACCGGCGCGGGCGCACCACCACTTTCTTCATGACCGCGATCGCGCTGTCGGGCGTCATCGGCGGACCGCTGTCGGGCTGGGTGATGCAGGCCTTCGACGGCCATAATGGCTGGGCCGGCTGGCAGTGGATGTTCCTGCTCGAAGGCCTGCCGTCGATCCTGGTGGGGCTGTGGGTGCTGGCCTACCTGGACGACCGCATTGCCCACGCCAAGTGGCTCACGCCGGAAGAAAAGGCGCTGCTGGAGCGCAATATCGCCCACGAGAACGCGCACAAGGAAGACCCGCCGATCCGCACCGTGATGTTCAGCCCGCGCGTATGGCTGATGAGCGCGATCTACTTCTGTTTCGTGATGGGGCTGTACGGGGTCAGCTTCTGGTTGCCTACCATCATCAAGCAGACCGGCGTCAAGAGCGCGCTCGATATCGGCCTGCTGACCGCGATCCCCTACGGCTGCGCGGTGGTCGGCATGGTGCTGGTGGCCCACAGCGCCGACCGCAGCGGCGAGCGCCGCTGGCATATCGCGATCCCGGCGCTGGCCGGCTCGCTGGGTCTGCTGCTGTCGGTGCAATGGCACAGCGACACGACGCTGGCGATGGTGGCGCTGACGCTGGCCACGATCGGCATCCTGACCACGCTGCCGCTGTTCTGGAGCCTGCCTACCGCGTTCCTCGCCGGCACCGGCGCGGCCGCGGGCATTGCGCTGATCAATTCGCTGGGCAACCTGGCCGGCTTCCTCAGCCCGTATGCGGTGGGCTGGCTCAAGGACCTGACACACAGCACCGATTCCGGCATGTACCTGCTGGCGGCATGCCTGGTGGTGGGCGCCGCGTTGACGTTGTCGGTGCCTGCGCGCGTGGTGAGCCGCAAGTAGGCGCAGTGAAGGCTGAGAGGGCCTGAAACCGGCTGTTTCCGCAGGGAAACGGCCGGTTTTCTTTTGGGCTCCCGTCAAGTCTCTCCCCCGCCGCTTGCGGCCTACAACGCGCCGTCCGCTGACGCGGATGTAGGACCAAACCCGGCAGTGTCGCTCCTGCTTGCGCTCTAGCATGGAAAAGAAGACACCCGGAGTGATCCCGAGGGGTCCTCCGGGGCATCTTGATTCCGAGATACGCCAAGGAGGCCACGATGCCGCAACGTCCCCCGTTTGACCCTACCCGTTCGCTCGAGCGCGTCGAAGCGCGCCTGGCGCGACGCTCGCGCGTCAAGCGCCTGGTGATCGCGCTCAGCGCCGGCGTGGTCGCGCTGCTCGCCTTCGTGCCGGCCGCCAGCCATGCGCAAGCGCCTGTGGTGGAAGCCACGCCTACACCGATGCCGGCTACGCCTGCGCCTGTCGCGCCTGCAGCCACTGCGCCCGCTACGACATCCACTGCGCCGGCTAGCACCATGGCACCCACGCCGGGTGCCTCCATGCCAGCCGCGCCGCCGGCCAGCACCATGCCGCCACCGGCTGCGCAACCCGCGCCGGCCATGACGGCGCCGGGCACGGCAGCACCGCCGCCGACGGCATCGCCGCTGCCGGCACCAGGTGCTACGCCGCCGGCCGTACCGGCGCCGCCGCCCACTGCGGCGCCGTCGCAACCAAGTCCGCCGCTGACCACGCCGCCACCCCCGCCGCCGCGTGACGCGATGGTGCAGCGTACTGCCGGCCCGGTGACTTATATCTGCGGCGGCGTTGCCGAGGACGAACAGGTTGCGCTGCAGTCGCAGGCGCGCAACTACAACATGAGCCTGTTGTTCACACAGGGCGCGCGTGGGGAATACCTGTCAGACGTGGACGTGAAGCTGATGCGCGGCAGCAAGGAAGTTGCCAGCTTTGTCGCCGATGGCCCGCGTTGCCTGGTGAAGGCGCCGCAGGGCACGTATAGCGTGCGGGCGACTTACAAGGGCCTGACCAAGACCGCGACGGTAAGTACCAACAGCAAGAACGCGCAGATGCGCTGGTGATGGCGCGCGCCATTCGCGGCGCGTCCCGGTGTAGGAGGAAGAAAAGCGCGGCATCCCACGATGCCGCGCTTTTTTTGTTGAGGAGCCGTCAACCCGCCGGTCCATCCCCCAGCATCTGCGCCACCGACCCTGCCGTCCCCGCCGCCCGCTCACCCAGCAGCCGGTGCAGCGTGCCCAGCAGTTCATCCTCGTTATAAGGCTTGCCCAGGTACACGTTGACGCCGATCTCCTCGGCATAGCGGCGGTGCTTGTCTGCCGTGCGCGAGGTGATCATCACCAGCGGCATGTGCGTGGTGCGCGAGTCCGAGCGCACGTTGCGGGTCAGGTCGAAGCCGTCCATGTTGGGCATCTCGATGTCCACCAGCATCGCGTCCGGCATCACGTCCTGCAACTGCTTGAGCGCGTCCACGCCATCGCGCGCCAGCACCACCTGGTAACCGGCGCGGGTCAGCAGGCGCTGGGTGGCCTTGCGCACGGTCAGCGAGTCGTCCACCACCATCACGGTCGGCTGCATGGCCAGGCCGGAAACCGGCTCGGTGGTACCGTCGCCGCCCAGTTCGGCCACCGCGCCGAGTTGCGCCGGCGCCGTGGCGGCTGGCAGCACCTGTGGCGCCGGCTGGCCGCGCTCGCGCACGAAGCGCTGGGCCAGCACCACCGGGTTGTAGATCAGCACGATCTCGCCGTCGCCCAGCGTGGTCGCGCCGGCAATGCCTTCCAGCCGCGCCAGGTGCGGGCCGATGTGCTTGACAACCACTTCGCGGTTGCCGACCACGTCGTCCACGTGCACCGCCACGCGCTCCGCGCCGCTGCGTACCACCACCACCGGCGAGTACTTGCGCCCCGCCGTGATTGCGTTGCCTTCGTCGAGCAGCGCGCCGAAGTAGTAGAACGGAACCTGGGCGCCTGCCACGGCCAAGTAGCCCTGGTTGTACGCCTCCAGCAGCGCCTGCGCGCGCAGCTGCTGGACCTGGTCGATCATGCCACTGGGCACCGCATAGAGCCGCGCGTTCAGCGAGATCACCAGCACCTGCGTGATCGCGGTGGTCAGCGGCAGGTGCACGGTAAAGGTTGTGCCCTGCCCGGCTTTTGAATCCAGCGTGATGCGCCCGCCCAGCGCCACGGTCTCGGCGCGGACCACGTCCATGCCCACGCCGCGGCCGGCCAGCTCCGATACTGCCTCGGCGGTGGAGAAGCCGGGCGTGAAGATCATCTCCGTGAGGCGCGCGTCGCTGGCCTCGTCGTCCGCTGCCAGCAGCCGGCGCTCGACCGCGCGCGCGCGGATGCGCGTCAGGTCCAGCCCGCCGCCGTCGTCGACGAAATGCAGCACCACTTCATTGCCTTCCTGCTGCACCTCCAGCGTCAGTGCGCCGTTGGCGGGCTTGCCCGCGGCGCGGCGCTGCGCGGCGGATTCGATGCCGTGCACCACCGCGTTGCGGATCAGGTGTTCGATCGGGCCGGCCATGCGGTCCAGCACCGAGCGGTCGATTTCCACCGTGCCACCCTTGATCAGCAGGCGCACTTCCTTTCCGGTCTCGGCCGCGGCCTGGCGCGCGACGCGGTAGAGCCGCTCGGCCAGCGCATCGAACTGCACCATGCGCGCCTGCATCAGGCCGCGCTGCAGCCCGCGCGTGAGCCGCGCCTGCGCAGCCAGGTCGCCGGCGGCGCGGTCGAAGCCGCGCTGCAGGTTCTGCTCGACGGTGGCCACGTCGTTGACCGACTCGGCCATCATCCGCGTCAGTTCCTGGAAGCGGGTGAAGCGGTCGAACTCGAGCGGATCGAACTCCTGCTTGTGCTGCGCGTCGGCGATGCGCGACGCCATCTGAGACTCGGCCTGGATCTCGATCTCGCGCAGCTGGCCGCGCAGGCGCCCGACGTTGTCGTTGAGTTCGCCCAGGTAGGTGCGCATCGCCTCGAGTTCGCTGTCGAGCCGCGCGCGCGTGGCACCGACTTCGCCGGCCTCGTTGATCAGCGTATCGAGCGCGCGCGCCTGCACGCGCACCAGCGCGCGCTGCGGTTCGGCGGGCGTCATGGCCGTGGCCGGCAGCGTGACCATCACGTCGGACGGTCCCGGCACGGCGGGCAGGTTCGCTGCCGGAGCCTCCGTGGCAACGGCATCGGGCTGCGGGACCCCGGCATCGGCGCCGGTGTGCGGCTGCGCCTCGGCCAGCCCGTTGACCACGTCGGGATCGTCCGCCGGCAGCAGCCGGCCCGCCTGCAGCGCCTCGGTGTGCGCCAGGATGCGGTCGTACCAGGCATAGAGCCGCCCGAACAGCTTCGGTCCCACGGCATGCTGCCCTTGCCCGCGCAGGCTGGCGTCGAGCAGCGTTTCCATCTCGTGCGCGGCCTGCCCCAGCGCCATCGCGCCAGCCATGCGCGCACTGCCCTTGAGCGTATGCAGCGCGCGCAGCACCAGGCCGCCGTGGCTGGCTTCCTGCGGCGCGGCTTCCCAGGTTCGCACCAGCTTGCCCAGCTCGGGCAGCGTGCCCTGCGCTTCTTCCAGAAAGATCTGGACCAGCACCGGATCGGGCGCGCCTTCCTCTTCTTGCGCCGGCGTGGCGGCTGCGCGGTGCGGCGTCTGCAGCGCGATGACCCTGGCATCGTGCGGGGTGGACGGCGGCGGCTGCGTGACCTCGGCTTCCGCTGTCGATGCCACATGCGGCGGGGCTTCAGGCTGCACCGGCGGCAACTGGCCGAACAGCTGCGCCACCGAGCCATCGGGCTCGGCCGGCGCCTGCGGCGCGGGCAGCGCCACGCGCGGGCGCAGCAGCGCACGTTCGCCGAACTCCACCAGGCCGCGGCGCAGGCCTGCGTCCGCTTCCGGCCAGACGCCCGCGGCAAACTGGTGCAGCATGCCGCGCAGGCGCTCGACCGCCTGCTCCAGCAGGCGGAAGTCGCCGGGGTGCATCACCACCGGGTGCGAGCCCAGTTGCAGCATCAGCGCCTCCAGCACCTCGGCAATCTCGCGCACCGGTTCGAGTCCCACGGTGGAGGCGCTGCCTTGCAGCGTGTGGGCCACGCGCAGGGCCAGCTCGCTCGGGCACGGATGTGCCTCATGCCGCCATTCGGACAGGTCGGTGGCAAACTGGCGCAGCAGGCCGTCGGCCTCCTGCAGGTAGACGTTGTACAGCGCCAGGCCGATGCGTACCGGGCCGATGAGCTTGTAATGGTCGTCGTCGTCCGAGAGCCCGCCGGACAGGCGGAACGGGATCACGTTGTCGTCGCCGGTGTCGGACGGCAGCTCGGGCGGCGCGGTTTCGGCCGCATCGGCCGGCGCATCCGGCAGCTGCGCTGCGGCAGCCGGCGCTTCAGCTTCAGGCATGCCGGCACCGCCATCCCCGGCCGGCGGCGGCGCCGGATCGCGCACCGCCTCGGCGGCCGCCACCAGCGGTGCGATGTCGTGCCACGTGGCCGCGTCGCGATGCAGCTGCGCGACCCAGGCCGACAGCTCGGCATGCGCGCGGCGCAGCAGCGACAGCAGTGCCGGCGCCGGCTCGCGCGCTTCGGCGATCCACAGGTTCATCACCTGCTCCACCGCCCAGGCGGCTTCGCCATAGCGATGCAGGCCCACCATGCGGCTGGAGCCCTTGAGCGTATGGAACGCGCGCCGCACGCGGCTGAGCGTGTCGGCATCGCGCAGCGCTTCGACGCCCGAGCCGAGGTCGCCGGCAATGCCGCCCAATACCTCGTCGGCCTCGTTCAGGAAGATGTCGAGCAGCTCGGCGTCGATGGCCGCGCTGTCGCCCGCGGCGGGCATGCCCGGTGCGACCGGCGCAGCCGCAGCGGGCGCAGGCTCGGACGGCGTCGCGGCCAGCGCGAGCACCAGGCGCGCGCCGGTCTCGTCGCTCCCGGCCAGCCACGCATTGAACTGCGTGGTGGCGTCGGCGGCCTGGCGGCGCAGCGCGGCATCGTCGTCGATGGTGGCCTGGTCGGCCAGCGCCTGCAGCGCGGCGCGCAGCCGCTGTACCGGCGGCGCGTCGGGGAAGGCACCGGTGCGGATCGCTTCCTCGGCGGCAGCGCGCGCGGCCTCCAGCGGATGCTGCGGGGCCTGCGCCGCGTCGCTTGCGTCGGCTTCGGTGAGCGCATCGGCGCGGCGCGTGCGGCCGAATTCCAGGGCATCGGCAAAAGCATGGACCGCACCGAGTTCCGCTGCCACCGCCCCCAGCAGCGCGGCGCGCGCACCGGCATCGGCAAGCTCGCCGGGTTCGGCCAGCCGCGCATTGACGGCCTGCACCGCCGCGGCGGCCTGCGCGGCGTCGCCGGCGAGCCCCTCAGGCAGCGCCGCGGAAGCTTGCAGCTGCGCCAGCGTGGCGCCGAGCGCGGCGAACGCCTGGCACGCATCGCGCAGGTGTGCGGCGCCGTCGGCCCGCGCGGCATTGCGGTCGTAGCTGTCGAGCCACGATTCACCGCTGTCGAGCTGCGCGCGCAACTGCGCCACGGCCTCGCTGCGCAGCGCCTGCGCGCGCGCTTCGTCGACCATGCGCGCCAGCCACGCCGGCGCGCCCGCGCCGGGATCGGCCAGGCAGTCGGCAAGCGCCTCGCACTGCCTGGCAAAGCTTGCGGCCGCCGGATGCGCGGACTGTCCGTGGACGCGCCACGGCAGCGCCAGCGCACGCGACAGGAACAGCGCGATGCCGGCGGCGCCCAGCGCCTCGCCGCGCGCACGTTCCCAGCCCTGGGCAGCGGCTTGCGCCAGGCAGCGCTGCAACGCGGGCTGCGCCAGCGGCTGCGCGGCCTCGGCCAGCGCGGCCAGCGCGAGTTCCCAGCCGGCCTGGTCGCCGGCGGCGGCGCGTTCCAGCCCGGCGGCGGCCTGCTGCAGGTTGCGCGTATCGATGGGGTCGAGCCAGCCGTAGTAGCGCTGCCGGAAGTCGGCATTGGCGACGGCGTGGGCCGCGTCGAGGCGGAAGGCCTCGAGCGTGCGGGCGATGTCCGCGTGCAATGTGGCCACGGCCTCATCGTCCTGCGGATGGATTTCCGCCAGGCCGGTGCACACCAGCAGGAACATCGCGTCGTTCAGCAGCGCCTGCGGCACGCGCACATGCCCTTGCAGGTACTGGCGCAGCAGCAGGTTGGCACGCCCGGCAAAACGCTTGGCCAGCAGATCCGACGGCAGCACGCCATGCGCCAGCGCGGCAAACACCAGCCCCAGCACATGCCAGACGTCGCGGTCAGGGTGGTCGGCGGCGCGCCGCGGCTCGTGCTCGTTTTCGCGCACCGCGCCCAGCGCCGCGTGCAGCGGCAGCCAGGCTGCGCGCAGCAGCGCAAGGTCGGCACACGCCGGGGGCAGCCTCAGCGCCTTGAGCAGCGCCACTTCGAACTGCTGGCGCGCGCGCGTGACCGCGGTCGGGCTCTTGGCCGGCAACAGCATGCCGGGCAGCATGTGCAGCTCTTCCAGCCACAGGTCGGCCGGGTGCACGCGTTCTTCGGCGAGCAGCCCGAGTACGCCCGCATAGGGCTGGAACAGGCGCAGCGGCGCTTCGTCGTCGCCGGCCATCAGATCGTCGACATACTCGGCCAGCGCCTGCACGCCGGCGCGGAACACCGCCAGCGCTTCCGGGCCGGCGGCGACCGTGCCGGCGTCGATGGCCTCCAGCAGGCGGCGCAAGGCCTGGCAATAGGGATCGGTGCCGCGCAGCCCGACGATATGCACCGCGCCGGCGGCCTGGTGCAGCTGCTGGCCAGCCAGCCGCAGCGAGGTGGTGTCGCGCGCGCCCAGCGCCTCGGGCGCCTGGCGCACCTCGTCGACATAGTGGCCGAGCTCGGTGGCAGCATCTTCCAGCGCGCTGCGCAGGCTGGGGGCGAGCCACGCCAGGCCGGACAGGTCGCGCGCCGGCGGCGCCACCGGGGCATCTTGCAGCGCGTGCGCCGCGGCCGGCAGCGGCGCGGGCTCCGGTTGCGGCCATGCCGGGCCGGAAGGATCGGAGGGACCGGCGGCCGGGGCACCGCCATCGGCGGCATCGCGCGGGACAGGAAAATTCAGGGACATGACGGCTTCCATTGCGGCACCCCGGGGGCGGCCGCGAGCGGCCGGCCACGGCGGGGCCGGGCCAGCGCTGAGTTGGCTTTGAGGACGGTACCGCTGTGCGCGGAAGCGGTCGCAGGCGTCATCCGGCCACTCAGGCGATCTTGAACCGCGACACGGAGTTGCGCAGCTCTTCGGTCAGCAGCGTGAGCTGGCGCACCGATTGCGCGGTCTGGCGCGTGCCGGTGGTGGTCTGCTCGGTGACCTGCAGGATGCGCTCGATATGGCGGGCCACGGTGGTGGCCAGGTCGGCTTCGTGCGAGGTGGACTGCGAGATTTGCTCGATCAGCTCGGCAAGCTGGCGCGACACACGGCCGATCTCGAGCAGCGCGGCGCCGGCGTTGTCCGACAGCCGCGCCCCTTCCACCACGCCCTGCGTGCTGCGCTCCATGGCGTGCACCGCGTCCTGGGTATCGGTCTGGATGGTGCGGATCAGCGCGCCGATCTGCTTGGTGGCCTCGCCGGAGCGTTCGGCCAGCCGCTGCACTTCCTCGGCCACCACCGAGAAGCCGCGCCCGGCTTCACCGGCCGAGGCGGCCTGGATGGCGGCGTTCAGTGCCAGCACGTTGGTCTGCTCGGTAATGTCCGAGATCAGCTCGACGATTTCACCGATCTCCTGCGACGACTCGCCCAGCCGCTTGATCCGCTTGGAGGTTTCCTGGATCTGATCGCGGATGTCGTTCATGCCGGTGATCGCGTTCTGCACCGCCTGCTGGCCCTGCTCGGCGGCGGCCAGCGAGGCGCGCGCCACGTTGGCCGACTCGGCCGCGCCGCGTGACACCTGCGTGATGCGGTCGGCCATGTCCACCACCGACTCGCCGGTCTGGCGGATCTGGCGCGACTGTTCCTCGGTGGTCGACACCAGCTGGGTCGAGGTCGACTGCACCTGCCCCGAGGCCTGCGTCACCTCGCCGGCAGTCTGCTGCACCCGGCCGACCAGCTCGCGCAGTTCTTCCACGGTGTAGTTGACCGAGTCGGCGATGGCACCGGTGATGTCCTCGGTCACGGTGGCCTGGCGCGTCAGGTCGCCGTCGGCGATGTCCTGCAGCTCGTTCATCAGCTGCAGAATTGCCTTCTGGGTGTTGTCATTGTTGCGTTTTTCTTCCAGGCGGCGCGCTTCGGCCTCGCGTTCGCGCGCCTCGGCTTCCAGCGCGCGCATGCGCGAATCGCGCAGGTACAGCGCGGCCAGGCCGACCAGGCACAACAGCGTCATCGCCGCCGACACCACGGTCGCGCCCAGCGTCACCGGGCGGATGCGCGCCGACTCGGCATAGGCGCGCTGCAGCGCGGAGAGTTCGCCGCGCAGCGCCTCGTTGTCATTGAAGATCTGCTGCTGCGCGCGCTTGGCGGCGATCAGGCCGGGCAGGTTCTGCAGGATGGTCTGCGTGGTCTTCTGCACCGCCTCGAAGCGCTGCGACAGCTGCTGCAGGTAGCCGCGCGTCTCTTCGTCCGCTGCCGCCGACAATCGCAGCGCCTCGCTGCCGTTGAGCAGGCCGTCCAGCGTTTCGCGGAAGGTGTTGGTGTCCTTGCCCAGCAGGAACGCGGTCTCGGGGTTGACGCCTTCGCCGGCCAGGAACTCGTTCAGGTTCTTGCCCAGGCGCTGCGTCAGCATCACCAGCTGCGCGGACGCCGCCACCTCGCGCGCGTTGGCGCCGGACTGCAGCTTGATCGCGGCCACCTGCTCGGCGGATTCGAGCAGTTCAGGGTTGGACGCGTTGAAGATCCGCAGCGTCTGGCCGATGGTGGTCAGCACCGGCTGCTGCGCCAGCACGTCGGCCGCACTCTTCTCCGAGCGCTTCCATGACTGCATGGCGGTTTCCAGCAGCGGCCCGGCCGCGCCGGTGGTGGCGCGCACGCGCTTCTCGTCGCTGCCGTCCTGCAGCGCCTTCAGGTCGCCTGCGAGCGCGTCCTTGGACTGGCGCAGCTGCATAAAGGCCTGACCATTGCCCAGCAGCGCCACCGGCACCGCCTTGCCCAGGCGCTGCGAGTGCATCAGCATGTCGCCGGCGATCTCGATCTGCGCCGCCGCATTGTTGGCGATGCGGTTGTCCAGGTACACCGAGCCCAGCAGCGCCACCAGCGACACCACCACGCCCACGGTCAGCACCCGCTGCTGGGACGAGAACGGCATGCGCCCGAGCCAGGCCGTGACGTGCTCCAGCGGCGTGGCGCCAAGCCCTTTGGTGCCAGAGGGCGGGACAGGTGCGGGCTCGGGTCCGCCGGCATAGGCCCTGCCCGGATCGGTTACCAGGCCGGCGGCCGCATCGGCTGCCGGCGTGCGCCGGCCCAGGCTGAATTTCTTGAAACCCATAGCACCCTCTTCCGTTTTTCGTTGTCGTGCCCGGCGGCTCGTGCCAGGTGTGGCAGGCGGTGGCCTGCGCGTCGTTCTTGTTTTTTTCTTTTTGCTGGTGGCCGTCAGGCCGTGCCCCGTCCTGCCTGCAGGAAGGCCGGCGCATCCAGCAGCGCCCGCACGTCCAGCACCTGCCAGTCACGTCCGTCGCGGTCGGCAAAGCGTTGGCCTTCCCAGGCCGGCGTGGCGGCGGACGGCGGCGGCGCGTCGGCGTGCGGCAGGCTCAGGTCGGCGGCATGGCGCAAACCCGCCACGCGCGTGGCCAGGATGGCGCAGGCGCGCTCCACCTGGCGCGACAGCACCACGATCTTGCTGCCCGGCTGCACCGGCGTCGGCGCGCCGCCGCAGAACAGGCTGAAATCGATCACCCCCAGCAGGCTGCCGCGCGCGTTGACCAGCCCGCTGTACCAGGGCTGCGTCAGCGGCACCCGGCTGGGCGCGCGCATGTCCAGCACCTCGCCGGTGTCGGCCAGCGGCAGCAGCCAGTTGCGCGGCCCGACCTGCAGCGCCAGGTAGCTGTCGGCGGCGGGCAGGCTGCGCGCCTCGCGCAGGCGCCGGGCCAGCATGGCCTGGTAGTCCTGCAGGCGGGTCTGGCGGGCGCGGAGGTCTTGGCGTGGCGCGTTCATCTGGCGGTCCCCGGAACAGGTGGCAGTGGCATCGGCGTGCGGCATGCGCGCGCAGGTCAGTGCGACAGCGCGGCGATCTTGCCCAGCAGCTCTTCGCCGTCCACGGGCTTGACGATGTAGTCCGATGCGCCCTGGCGCATGCCCCAGATGCGGTCGGTGTCCAGGCCCTTGCTGGTGCACATGATCACGGGGATGTCCTTGAAGCGGTCGTCGCGCTTGATCGCGCGGGTTGCCTGGTAGCCGTTCTGGCCGGGCATCACCACGTCCATGAGGATCAGGTCGAAATTCTCGGCTTCCAGGCGCGCGAAGGCCTGGTCGCTGTTGCCGGCGACCGCGACCTTGAAGCCGCGCTTGCCGAGCAGGTCGGACATGAACAGGGCTTCGGTCGGGGAGTCGTCGACGATCAGGATCTTGTGGATGGCAGTCATGAGGTTTTCCTTCGATGCATTCAGGCCGGCAGCACGGCACCCACGACCTGGCATGGCAGGCAGGCCGCGACGGCGTGCAGCAGCGCTTCGCGGGTAAACGGCTTGGCCAGGTGGTCATGCGCGCCGACCAGGCGGCCGCGCGAGCGGTCGAACACGCCGTCGCGCGAGGACAGCATGATCACGGGGATGGCGTGGAACCGGGGGCTTTTCTTGATCAGGGAGCAGGTCTGGTACCCATCGAGCCGGGGCATCAGGATGTCGCAGAAGACCAGGTCCGGATGCAGCTCGCCGACCTTGGCCAGCGCCTCGAATCCGTCCTCGGCCAGCGTCACCTGGTATCCCGCCTGCGACAGGAAGATTTCCGCCGTGCGGCGGATGGTGCTGGAATCGTCGATCACCAGCACCTTGCGGCGCGGTGGCGCCGTGGCTGCTGTGATCGAGACATCCGGCATTGAATCGCCAGGCGCCGCAACGTGGGCGCCGGCGGCATTGACCCGCTGGTTTTCTTCTGTTTGAGCGACCCGCATGTTGTTCCCGCGACCAGCTGCCCCAGGCGGAGCGCCGGCAAGCACTTGAGAACACCCGTGCGGAGCAGCGCGACCCATGCGCACCCCGACGGACCCCCGAAAAATTTTTATTTCCCTTCAAGGCCGGGCCATTGCCCGGCAGTGGCGGTGCGTGGAACCCGCACCTGCCTGCCGTCCTCCCCACCAATGGCGGATAGACGGCCGATCATTTTGCAACAGAGTGTGACAAGACGCCGGGGGGCCGTCAATCCGGTCCGGCGGGCCACTGCCGGCGTTCTGTCGCATTGGCGCGACGCGTGCGGCCAGTATGCGGCTTTTCTGTGAAGCCTCGATGGCGTGCAGCCGGCGCGCCTATGGCTGTCGAGGGGCTGCCAAGGCTGCCACCCGGCCGGGCTCAGATGGCAACCATCTCAAAGTCTTCCTTGCGCGCGCCGCACTCGGGGCAGGTCCAGTTGATGGGCACGTCTTCCCACCGGGTCCCCGGGGCGATGCCGTCTTCCGGCGCGCCTGTGGCTTCGTCGTAGATCCAGCCGCAGATCAGGCACATCCAAGTCTTGTATTCCATAACAGGCTCTGGCCACTCTCCATTAAAATCAGCGCAGATGGTACCGAAACCGTGCCGCCGACGCCAGCCGGCGACCGCCAGAATCGTGCCAGTTCCGCCGTGTTCGCGCCCGTTAGCGCCCTGTTAGCACCTGATTGGCGGGCAATTGCAGCGAATTCCAGCTGTTTTTGCCGCATGTCAACGACAAGTTCCGGGGCCGGCCGGACACGATCTCCGCAGACTTGATTCCCACCTCAACGCCATGTCCCGTAATCAGCAGCTCTTCGACCGCGCCCAGCAGACCATCCCCGGCGGCGTCAACTCGCCCGTGCGCGCCTTCCGCTCGGTGGGCGGTACGCCGCGCTTTATCACGCGCGCCGAAGGAGCCTATATGTGGGACGCCGATGGCCAGCGCTATATCGACTACATCGGCTCCTGGGGCCCGATGATCGTTGGCCACGCCCACCCCGAGGTGGTGCGCGCCATCCAGGAAACCGCCGCGCACAGCTTCTCGTTCGGCGCGCCGACCGAGGCCGAGATCGTGATGGCCGAGGAAATCTGCAAGCTGGTGCCGTCGATCGAGCAGGTGCGCCTGGTCTCCTCCGGCACCGAGGCCACCATGAGCGCGCTGCGCCTGGCACGCGGCTTTACCGGGCGCGACCTGATCATCAAGTTCGAGGGCTGCTACCACGGCCACGCCGACAGCCTGCTGGTCAAGGCCGGCTCCGGCCTGCTGACCTTTGCCGACACCACGCAGAACGCGCCCTCCTCTGCCGGCGTGCCGGCCGACGTGACGCGCCACACCATGGTGCTGGAGTACAACAACGTCGAGCAGCTCGAGCAGGCCTTCGCCAAGCATGCCGGCGAGATCGCCGCGGTGATCGTCGAGCCGGTGGCCGGCAACATGAACCTGGTGCGCGCCACCGACGCCTTCCTCAAGGCCATGCGCGAGCTGTGCACGCGCGACGGCGCCGTGCTGATCTTCGACGAGGTGATGACCGGCTTCCGCGTGGCGCTGGGCGGCGCGCAGGCGTACTACGGCATCAAGCCCGACATTTCCTGCCTGGGCAAGGTGATCGGCGGCGGCATGCCGGCGGCGGCCTTTGGCGGCCGGCGCGACATCATGGCCAGGCTGGCGCCGCTGGGCGGGGTCTACCAGGCCGGCACACTGTCGGGCAACCCGCTGGCGGTGGCCGCGGGCCTGACCACGCTCAAGCTGATCCAGGCGCCCGGCTTCCACGACCGCCTGGCGGCGCAGACCCGCAAGCTGGCCGATGGCCTGGCCGAGGCCGCCAGGGCCGCCGGCGTGCCGTTCGCCGCCGATGCCATTGGCGGCATGTTCGGCATCTACTTCCGCGACGGCGTGCCCGGAAGCTTTGCCGAAGTGACCCAGAGCGACACCGCGCGCTTCAACCGCTTCTTCCACGCCATGCTGGACCAGGGTGTCTACCTGGCGCCGTCGGCGTTCGAGGCCGGCTTTGTCTCGTCGCAGCACGACGACGCCATCCTGGCGGCCACCCTCGACGCCGCGCGCAAGGCGTTCGCGGCGGGCTGACGCCGGTCAGACAGGCGGCGCCCGGTG
Organism: Ralstonia pickettii; assembly: GCA_050987995.1. Taxonomy (GTDB): domain Bacteria; phylum Pseudomonadota; class Gammaproteobacteria; order Burkholderiales; family Burkholderiaceae; genus Cupriavidus; species Cupriavidus pickettii_B. The sequence goes on along the minus strand of CP158803.1, from coordinate 764,487 downwards.
CGCCGCCTGCCACATGGGCGGTGCGCTACACTTGGGATTCGCTTATCCCATGTCCAACCCGCGGAGTTTCCCGATGCGCGCCTCTTCGTCCCTGTCCTCGCCGATCTCTGTCTTCCGCTGGCTGCTGCTGGCAGTCATGGCCAGCCTGCTGTCCGCATGCGGCTACAACGACTTCCAGACCAAGGACGAGGCGGTCAAGGCGGCCTGGAGCGAAGTCATCAACCAGTACCAGCGCCGCGCCGACCTGATCCCCAACCTGGTCAACACGGTCAAGGGCTACGCCTCGCACGAGCGCGAAACCCTCGAAGCGGTGACCAAGGCCCGCGCCGCTGCCACCAGCATCCAGGTCTCGCCCGAGACCCTGAACGATCCGGAAGCGTTCAAGCGCTTCCAGCAGGCGCAGGGCGAGCTGTCCGGCGCGCTGTCGCGCCTGCTGGCGGTGTCCGAGAACTACCCGCAGCTCAAGGCCGACGCCTCGTTCCGCGACCTGCAGTCGCAGCTCGAAGGCACCGAGAACCGCATCACCGTGGCGCGCCAGCGCTATATCGCCGCGGTGCAGGACTTCAATGTCCTGGCGCGCAGCTTCCCGACCAACCTGACGGCGATGATCTTCAAGTACCCGGTCAAGCCGTCGTTCACGGTGGATAACGAGAAGGCCATCTCCACGCCGCCTGCGGTCAAGTTCTGAGGCGGAACGCATGGGCCACGACCTGGGCCACAACCTGCGATCGCCCCGCTGGCGCGGCTGGCTGGCCGCGCTGCTGTGGCTGGTGGCACTGCTGGCCGGCCCGGCGCTGGCGGCTGACGGCTTCGTGCCGGTGCCGCCGCTGACCCAGCGCGTCACCGACCTGACCGGCACGCTGACGCCGCAGCAGCGCGGCGCGCTGGAAAACGTGCTGGCGGAATACGAACAGCAGCGCGGCAGCCAGATTTTCGTGCTGATGCTGCCCACCACCGACCCCGAGCCCATCGATGCCTACAGCATCCGCGTGGCCGACGCCTGGCGCGCGGGGCGCAAGGGCATCGACGACGGCGTGATCGTGCTGATTGCCAAGGACAACCCGCCGGGTCTGCGCAAGATGCGGCTGGAGGTCGGGCGCGGCGTGCAGGGGTCGCTGACCGACGCCATGTCCAAGCGCATCCTGCAGGACGTGATGGCGCCGCACTTCCGCCAGAACGATTTCTACGGTGGGCTGGCGGCGGGCATCTCGGCGATCCAGGCCACCATCGACAAGGAAGGCCTGCCCGGCCCGCAGGCACGCAAGGTGCAGCAGGCGTCCGGCCTGGCCGAGTGGCTGCCGGCGCTGCTGCCGCTGGCAATCATCGTGTTCTTCTTCCTGAGTGCCATCCTGCGCCGGCGCGGCCCGCAGATCGTCACCACCCGGCGCGGCCGCGACGTGATCGCCGGCGGGCTGGGTGGGCTCGGCGGCTACGGCATGGGGCAGGACTGGGGCCGCCGCAGTGGCGGCTGGGGCGGCGGTGGCGGATTTGGCGGCGGCGGTGGTGGTGGCGGCTTTGGCGGCGGGGGCGGCGGCGGCTTCGATGGCGGCGGCGCCTCCGGCAACTGGTGACAGCAAGGAATAAAGATGATGCCGAATCTGCGACGCGCACTGCACCATATCGCCACCACGGCCAGCGCCGCGCGCCGGCACTTCCCGCCTGACGCGCAGAAGCAGCTGCACCAGGCCGTGCATGCCGGCGAAGCACGCCACCGCGGCGAGATCCGCGTGGTGATCGAGGCCAGCATGCCGGTCGGCGATGCCTGGGCCGGGGTCACGCCGCGCGAGCGCGCCCGTTTCCTCTTTGGCGCGCTGGAGGTCTGGAATACCGAGGACCATACCGGCGTGCTGCTCTATATCAACCTGGCCGACCACGCCGTCGAGCTGCTGGCCGACCGCGGCATCGATGCCCGCGTGGGCGCCGACACCTGGCGCGAGCTGTGCGACGAACTGGCGCGCGGGCTCAGGCAGAGCCTGTCGGTGGAGCCGGTGCTGGCCACCGTGGCGCGCATCCATGACCTGCTGGCCACGCACTTCCCATCCGGCGGCGGGCCCAACCCCAACGAGCTGGACGACCGGCCGGTGTTTCTCTAGGCCGGAAACTCAGCGGGTGGCAGCGGCCTTGGCCTGCACACGCCGCCCGCCCATCGCATACCACACCGCCGCCAGCCCCTGCAGCACCACCAGCCCGCCCCACGCCGCCAGGTGCGCGGCCTTCGGGTAATGGCCGCCGGTGGCCGGCCACAGGTCCAGCACGAAACCCACGCCCACCTGGCAGGCAAAGGTCGCCAGGAACACCGTCAGCGTCAGCGCCGTGGTGGCGCGGCCGATCAGCGCATCCGGGAAGCTGCGCGCCAGCACCGCATAGGTCAGGATGCCGCTGGAGCCAAACACGCCGTAGGCCGCCCACAGCAGCGCCGGCGGCAGTGGCACCTGCGCCATCAGCAGCACCTGGACCGCGATAAAGCCGGTCATGCCTGCGCCGGCAAAGGCGTACAGGCTCACGCCGATCCGTTCCAGGTGGCGCGCGGCCCAGCCCGAGCCTACGCAGCCGGCCATCATGGCAAAGCCGATCACCGAGACCAGCCGTGCGCTGGTGGCCGCATCGAAGCCGGGCACGTCGCGCAGGAAGGCGCCCACCCACAGCGTCTGCACCGCCAGGAACACGCCCTGGTTGAGCAGCGTCAGCGGCACCACGCGCCAGAAGCGTTCGCTGGCCAGGATCTGGCGCGTCCCGCGTAGCTGTTCGCGCAGGCTTTCCTTGCCCGCGCGCGGCTTGTCGGGCACGCCGAACCACAGCAGCACCGCCATCGCCAGCGAGACGGCCGCCAGTCCGGCGCTGACCGTGCGCCAGTCGGTCAGCGACAGCAGCCACGAGAGCGGCGTGCCGACCAGCACCGCGCCCAGTCCGCCGATAGCCATCACCACGCCGTTGAGCAGCGGCATGCGCGACAGCGGGAACCACATCGACAGCGCCTGGATGGCGGCGCCCAGGCACACCGACACGCCCACGCCGATCAGCAGCCGGCCCGCGGCCAGCCCCGCCATGCCGGGCGCCAGCGCAAACACCAGCGAGCCGGCCACCCCCGCCAGCAGCATGACGGCTTCGGTGCGGCGCGGGCCGTAGCGGTCCAGCAGGATGCCCGCCGGCAACTGGGCGCAGGCAAAGCCGAGGAAGTAGAAGCTGGTGAGCAGGCCCAGGTCGCCGGCATTCAGGCCGAGCTCGCGCGTCAGGTACGGCGCAAACCCCAGGTTGACCCCGCGGAACACATAAGACACCAGGAAGCCCAGCGAGAACACCGCCAGCACGCGCCAGCGGGCTGCGGCGGCGGGCCGCGAGTGCGGGGGCGCGGAAGACAGGTCAGGAGTAGTGGTCGTCGTCATGGCCTGCATTGTCTTCCCCATCCCGGTGCAAGGCCAACGAAAGATACCTGCCGCAATTGTGAGTAGAATTTGACGGCCATGGCCAATTCTCCCCGCAGTCCAGCCGATCGTCCCGTCCACCTGCCACCCCTGCAAGCGCTGCGCGCGCTCGAGGCCGCCACGCGCCACCGCAGCTTCTCGCGCGCGGCCGAAGAGCTGGCACTCACCCACAGCGCCATCAGCCACCATATCCGCGGGCTGGAAACCAGCCTGGGCACCAAGCTGTTCCAGCGCACCGGCAGCCAGATGACACCCACCAGCGCCGGCGCGCGCCTGGCCGAGCAGGTGCGCGGCGCGCTCGACAGTATCGAAAGCGCGCTGCGCGAGGCCTGCAACAGCGCCACCCCGCCGGTGGTGCGGCTGCAGATCAGCGTGATGGCCGACCTGGCCAACGCCTGGCTGATCCGCCGGCTGCCCAGCCTGAACGCACAGGTGCCGTCGCTGGACCTGCACCTGCGGCTGCACGCCGAGATCACGCCGCCGGACCCGTACAGCGTCGACGTGGGCATCTGGCACCAGCGCGTTGACCTGCCCGGCTTCGAGTGCCACAAACTGATCGAGGACCATGTGATCGCGGTGGCCAGCCCGGCGCTGCTGGCGCGCTACCCCGGCTTCACGCTGGCCGACGTGCCGCGCCTGCCGATGCTGCGCTTTGCGCTGCGCCCGTGGCGCGACTGGCTTGAAGCCGCCGGCCTGCCCGGCGACGAGCCGGTGCGCGGCCCGATCTTCCAGGATGCCGGGCTGATGTTGCAGTCCGCGGTCGCCGGGCTGGGCGTGGCCACGGCGCGCGCGCAGCTGGCGCACGATTACCTGGTCAGCGGCCAGCTGGTGCAGATCGACCCGACCCGCATCCCGTCCAGCCTGCACTACTGGGTCACCTGGCGCGAAGGCAATCCGCGCGAGAAGGCGATCCAGCAATTCCATGCCTGGTTGCAGCAACAGGTGCGGCAGGAAGCCTCGCAAACGAACCGTGCCGCCCGGGACAACGCCGGGTAGTTTCATTCCTGAAATTGTTTCGCCAGCCGATGTTGGCAATACGAATCATTTTCGTCTGGTCCAGCAAAATCAATCGGTTGACGGCTACGGCAGGGGGCGCGGGAGCGTGTCCGAGATGCGCATCGGGCCACGGTAAACAGGGCCGGAGTTTCACGAATGCAACCAATTGGCCCGCCATGCCAGCTGCCGTGAAAAAACTGCCCCGATCATCCAAAGAGATGAGGGAGCGACCGGGACCGTCATGCCCGTTTTCGGGCAATGGCTTGTCATACGCGGTGCTGGTCTACATCCAACCATACCGCTCCAGCGTCGCCGGCACCAAAAGGCTGAGGTCTTTCACGGTACGCCGGGCCGGCGCCAGAGGTATCGCCTTGAATACGTTGTAACGGAACTGAAACTACCCGGAGGATGAGACGGGGTGCAGCATCGGAGCCCTGGCGCCCGAGCGTTTGAAATCCGGCCTCCCCTCTTTCGGATGGGCTCAGGTCCAACCAAGTGGCGCCCCTGCCACCTACACCATCCTCTGGATGACGTTGGCGCCACATAGCAAAACCGTAAAATGCTGCAATGCAGCATGAATTTGCCCGCCAACGTATCAAAAGCGGAACGTTATTGCTCGCCCGGGCTGGCCCACGGCGCACGACAAATGCGGCCTTCCCTTTGTTATCAATGGTTTAGCGCGCCATGGCACGTTCGTCGCACATATGTCCGCGCGAACAGAAGCCCGGCACAGGGGGACGACTGGAACCGAAGCGGCAACACACTGGCATGGGTTCGCCGAAGACAGTTTCAGTACGACCCGCAACTCCCAGTGCGGATTCGGGCTGGCGCTGTAAGCGAGGGGCCACGCGGCAGGGACTGGCCCGCATCGGCGGACACCAATGTAGTGATTGCCGGCAAGATCAGAAGGAGGTCTTCCAGGGACACGGGCCGCAAGCCTGCGCGAGCGGCCCGTGAAGCTGGAAACTGCGCGACGCCACGGCAAGCAGGGCCAACCGGGGCGACACGCAGATAACAAGACGGCCGCACCGGCATTGCCGGCGCACCGACAAAACGGGGTGTAGCGAAAGCCTGCCATGCAGGCGCAGCGAAGCCGCCGCCGTCGCGACTGACGCCACCACAGGGGCGCGGCCGCGACGGCGGCAGAGCGGGCCCGTCAGCCCGTGCAGCGCGGCGCCCGGGCGGCAAGAGAACAAATTTTTGGGAGCGCGCTGGCCGTGGCAACGTAACGATGCGGCCGGCGCAAGCCTTAGAAGCACCGAGGCCAGTGACGGCATCCGCCGGCGCCAGCTTCGTAAAACAAAAAATCCGGGGAAATCGAATGAGCGCATATGCCAACCGTCCGCTGCTGTACGTGTCGCAGCACCATGACGCCATGCTATGCAGGTTGCTCGCACAGCGCGGCTGGAAGATCAGCTTCGCGTCGAACCTGCATGACCTCAATGCGCTGCCGCACGGCGCCCAGCCCGTTGCCGCCCTGCTTGACCTGCACTGCGGCTTCAGCGATGCGGAACTGGAATCGTTCGAACCCTGGCTTTCGCAACCCCAGATCGGCTGGATCGCCATCATCGCCGGCCGCGATGCGCTGACCGACGCGGCGCGCCGCCTGCTCGGGCTCTACTTCATCGACTACTACACCGCGCCGTTCGAGCCCGCCGACCTGGCGCACTCGCTCGGCCATGCACAAGGCATGGCGCAGATGCGCCCCGGCGTGCAGCGCGCGGTGGCCGGCACGTCGCGCGCGGACGGCATGATCGGCAACTGCTCTGCCATGCAGACGCTGTTCCGCGGCATCGAGAAGGTCTCGCGCTGGGACACCCCGGTGCTGATCTCGGGCGAATCCGGCACCGGCAAGGAACTGGCCGCGCAGGCCATCCACCGCGCCTCGGAACGCGCGCAGAAGCCCTTCGTCGCGGTCAACTGCGCCGCCATCCCGCCCACGCTGCTGATGTCGGAACTGTTCGGCTACGAGCGCGGCGCCTTCACCGGCGCCACCAAGCGCAAGCCCGGCCGCATCGAGATGGCGCAGGGCGGCACGCTGTTCCTCGATGAAATCGGCGACATGCCGCTGGAAAGCCAGACCAGCCTGCTGCGCTTCCTGGAGACCGGGCGCATCGAACGGCTGGGCGGCACCGAATCGGTCGAAGTGGACGTGCGCATCATCTCCGCCACCCACGTCGACCTGGAAGCCGCGATCGCCGCCGAACGCTTCCGCGGCGACCTCTACCACCGCCTGTGCGTGCTGCGCGTGCGCCAGCCGCCGCTGCGCGAACGCGGCAGCGACATCCTGCTGATCGCCGAGCATGTGCTGGAAGGCGTGCGCAAGCAGTCGCCGGCACGCATCCGCGGCTTCTCGCCGATGGCGCTGCGCGCGATCCAGCAGCACAACTGGCCGGGCAATGTGCGCGAGCTGATCAACCGCATCCGCCACGCCGCCGCCATGTGCGAGGACGGCGTGATCCAGCCCGCCGATTTGGAACTGGCCGCGCCCGCCGAGGAACGCCCGCAGACGCTGGCCGCCATCCGCGAGGCCGCCGAGCAGCATGCCATCGTCGAAGCGCTGCAGCGCCACCACGAACGCCTGATCGACGTCGCCGCCGAACTCGGCATCTCGCGCGTGACGCTGTTCCGGCTGATGCGCGACTACAAGCTGCAGGTCAGGAAGAGCGACGTGGGGCTGGTCTGCGTGCAAGGCTAGCAGCGTCATCCGCCAGGCGGCCATGCTGCACGCTCCATCCCGCGCCGGCGGCGCGCTGCGCGCGCGCCTGCCTGACCGGCACACGCTGGGCCGGCTATTGCGCTTCGGCATCTCGGGCGTGCTCGCCACCGGCATCCACGTGGCCGTGGCCACGCCGCTGATCTACTGGCTGCATGCCTCGCAGCCGCGCGCCAACGGCGTGGCCTTCGTCATCGCCAATATCGGCTCGTACCTGCTCAATACGCTGTGGAGCTTCGGCGCCACGCCGGGGCGGGACAGCTACCTGCGCTTCCTGGCGGTATCGCTGCTGGGGCTGGGGCTGACGCTGGCGATCTCCGCCGGCGCGCAGGCGCTGGGCGCGGGCTATTGGGCGGGGCTGGCCGCGATCCTGTCGGTGGTGCCGGCGGTGACGTTCGTGCTGCACCGGTCATGGACGTATCGATAACTGCTGAATGCCGGCGCGCGCCGGCTTCCCCGGGGGAAACACCATGTCTGCAGCAACCGAGAACGCGGCCGCCTACGCGCGTGCCGCCGCCACCCCGCACGGCTGGCTCACCGCCGAACGCGTGCGCCTGTATGCCGCCGCCCTGCTAATTTTCGAGTGCGCGCTGGTGGGCGCCTGGTGGTATGGCCACTGGGTGCTGGCGCATCCGGAGATACGCTCGATGGGGTGGGACTTCGCGGTCTACTGGAGCGCTTCGGGCCTGGCCCAGGCGCATGGTGCGCCGGCCGCCTATGACTGGGAACTGCTGCGCGCCGCCGAAAAGCCCCTGCTCCACGACACCTTCGGCCCCTTCGCCTACCCGCCCACCTTTCTGCTGCTGGTCTACCCGCTCGCCGCGGTGTCCTACGGGCTGGCGCTGCTGCTGGTGTCGATCGCCGGCATCGCGCTGTATCTCGGCACGGTGAAGGCGGCTCTGGGGAAGGAGCCCGCCATGTGGCTCTTTCCAGCACTGGCCTTTCCCGGTCTCTGGGCTGCGCTGCTGGCCGGACAAAACTCACTCGTCACCGCCGCGGCGTGCTGTGCCGCGCTGCTGCTGATGCGGCGCAATGCGCTGGCCGCCGGGGCCTGCATCGCGGTGTTATGCATCAAGCCGCAGCTCGGGGTGCTGTTTCCGCTGCTGCTGCTGTGCGAGCGGCGCTGGGCCGTGATGGCCAGCGCCGCGGCATTCTCGGCTTTGTTCCTCGCCCTGCCCGCGTTGTGTTTCGGCCCGGAGATCTACGCCGCGTTTGCGCGCAGCATGGCGATGTTCCGTGCCACCGTGGCCGAGCATGACACCGTGATCCTGCGCGGCGCGCCCACGGTGTTCGGCGTGCTGCGCACGGCGGGCGCGGATCTGGCTACGTCCTACGCGGGCCATGCCGTCGGCGTGGCCATCGCCGCGGGCACCTGCGCATGGATATGGCTGAGGCGCGCGCGGCTGGCGCTCAGCGCCTCGGCGCTGGTGGTCGGCACGCTGCTGGTGCAGCCCTACATGATCTATTACGACCTCGCCTGGCTGGCGATCCCGCTCGCGCTGCTGGCCATCGACATGATGCGCCATGGCGGCGGCTGGGTGCAGCGGCTGGTCCTGTTCTTCGCGTGGCTGGTGCCGGCGCATGCGCTGCTGGTGGTGGTCGCGCTGCCTACGCCGCAGGTGGCGCCGGTGGTGTTGTTCGCCGTGCTGGGCGTGATCGCACGCCGGCATCTGGTGGCGCGCCGCTCAGGCCGGCCGGCGCCGTCTCCCGGCGCGGCCTGAGCGCTTCGATCCCGATTCAGTTGGGCTTGCTGGCAACCAGCGAGATCACGCGGCCGTTGCCGGCGGCGCGGCCATGTGGGGGACGCTCCTGGCGACGCTCCTGGTAGCGGCGCTTGACCAGGTAGATCGGGCGGCCCTTGGACTCGTCGTAGATGCGGCCGATGTACTCACCCACCACGCCCAGCCCGATCAGCTGCAGGCCGCCGAAGAACAGCAGCAGCGACAGCACCGAGGCATAGCCCGGCACGTCCACGCCCAGGATCATGGTGCGGGCGATGATAAACGTACCGTAGCAGAACGCCAGCATGGCGATAAAGGTGCCGAGGTAGGTCCAGCTGCGCAGCGGCACCGAGCTGAAGCTGGTGATGCCCTCCAGCGCCAGGTTCCACAGCCGCCAGCCGGAGAACTTTGATTTGCCGGCGCTGCGCGGCGCGCGCTCGTACTGGACGATCACCGTGTTGAAACCCACCCACGCAAACAGCCCCTTCATGAAGCGGTGCCGCTCGGGAAGCTGCTTCAGCGCATTGACCACGGCGCGGTCCATCAGGCGGAAGTCGCCGACGTTCTCGGGGATCTTCAGGTCCGACAGGCGATTGTGCACGCGGTAGTAGGCTGCCGCGCTGATGCGCTTCAGGAGTGAGTCGGTGGCGCGGCTGGCGCGCTGCGCCAGCACCACCTCGGCGCCCTGGCGCCAGCGCTGGACCAGCGTGGGGATCAGCTCGGGCGGGTCTTGCAGGTCGGCGTCGATCGGGATCACCGCGTCGCCAACCGCCTCGTCGATGCCGGCGGTCAGCGCCGCTTCCTTGCCGAAGTTGCGCGTCAGGTCGATCACGCGGATGCGCGCATCGCGCCGCGACATGCCCACCAGCTTGGCCAACGTATCGTCGGCGCTGCCGTCATTGACGCAGACGATCTCGAAGCGCGTGCGCGGGATCGACTCCAGGATCGGCACCACGCGCCCAAAGAAGACGTGCAGCGCCTCGCTCTCGTTATAGAACGGCACCACCAGCGACAGCAGCGGCGCTTCAGCATAGTTGCCCATGATCACTTCCTCCCCGGTGCGCGCTGCCGCGCGCTTCGTCATCAGGCATCGCGCGATGCCTTGCCCGTCCGTTCCTGCCGGATCCGCCACACGCCCAGCGCCAGCGCCAGCATCAACCCCAGCGGCATCGGCTGGAAGCCGACCCACCCGCCCAGCGACATGCCCCACATCGGCAGCAGCCACAACAGCACCAGCAATTCGCGCTCGCCCCGCAGCCAGCCGTTGCGGTGGCCATGGATGCCCAGCCAGGCAATGGCCAGGCCGAGGAAGGCGAGATCGTAGTCATAGAGGTAGGCTGGCACCAGCAGCCCGGCGCAGGCCAGCACGGCGGCGCGCAGCGCGTAGCTGCACGGGCGCACCCAGGCATAGATCACCGCGGCCAGCGCCGCGGCCGCGACCATGCCGTGCAGCGCATAGGACCACGCCAGGTTGCCCGACAGCATCTTCACCGCCGCGAACACGGTCGGCATGCGCCCCAGCAACGCGGCACCCCGCTCCAGCTCGGCGACGGCCATGCCGACGTTGCGCAAGAACGCGGCGTAGGGCTCGGTGCCGAACGCCAGTAGCGCCACCAGTGCCAGCGCGAGCGAAGTGGCAACCATCGCACCCAGCGCGCGCCAGTTGCGCGCGCACAGCAAAGCCACGGGAATCATCAGCGCGAGGTGCGGCTTCACCGTAACCAGCCCAAGCAGCACGCCGGCCAGCACCGGGCGCGAACGCAGGCAGGCGAGCGCCAGGCCCGCGCAGCCGGCCAGCCACAACGCGTTCTGGCCGCTGGCGAGCACCACCGCGATCCCCGGGAAAGCCACGCCGGCCAGCCACGCCCCTCGAGGCAGCGTGCGCAACATCGCCCACGCATACCAGCCGGCGCCGCCGGCGAAGAAGACAAAGGTGGCCACGCCGTACGGCAGCAGGCCGAAGGCCAGCACGAACAGCAGGAAGGTCGGCGGATACAGCCACGGCAGCACGCCGTCGCCGATGGCCAGGCCCGGCACGGTAGCCAGTTCCACCTGCCGCAGCATGGCGTAGTCATAGGGCGCGGCCGCGCCGCTGGTCAGCGCCAGCTTGGCCGCGCTCCAGAACACCACGAAGTCGGCGCCGGGGGCGAACACGCCGGGCACGTCGAGCACGCAGGCGCGCAGGGTCCAGAGGCCGAAATACAGCGCATAGCAGACCAGCGCCACGCGCGAGTACATGCGCAGACGGCCAAGGTCCAGCCAGTGCGTGGCCGGCGCGCTGAACAGCGCCCGGCGCGTGCCGATGTGCGTGGCGGCCATCTCAGGTCCCCACGGCGGCCGGCACCGCCGGCAGCGCATGCCGCACCCTTACCCGCCGCACCGCGTCGAGCACCAGCAGCACCGACACCAGCGGACCGAACTGCGGCAGGCCGATCAGCGGATTGGCGTGCTCGAATACCGGCAGCAGCCATGCCGCCACGAACAGCAGCTTCTCGCGGCCCGACAGGCCGTGGCGCAGGCCGTCGGCAACGAGGCCGGCCACGGCGATGCCCATCCAGGTCAGTTCATAGTGCCGCACGTACGGCGTCGCGAGCAGCGCGGCCGCGGCCAGCACGGCGGCACGCAGCGGCGCCTCGCGCGTATGGGACCAGACGTAGGCCACTGCGCTCGCCGCGGCGAGCGCGCACAGTCCCTGCGCGGCATATGCGGCTGCAGGGGGCAGCCCTGCCAGTTGCGCCGCGGCCAGCACCGACGGCATCGCGTACCAGCCGTGCGGCGTGCCTTCCATCAGGTTCTCGCGCGCCCAGGCCGTGCTTTGCAGGAAGGCCGGGATCGTCTCCCAGCCGCATACCACCACGCTGGCAGTGGCAAAGAGCGCCGCCGTGACCGCGGCGCTCAGCAGCGTGCGCCAGTGCCGCCCGGCAACCAGCGCCAGCGGCACCAGCAACGCCAGCTGCGGCTTGATCGCCAGCAGGCCGACCAGCACGCCGGCGAGCACCGGACGCTTGCCCAGCAGCGCCACCGCGCCGCCGGCCAGCGCCGCCGTAAGCAGCGAGTTCTGGCCCAGTGTGACCGAGAACAGGACCGCGGGCGACGCCAGCACCGGCAGCCACACGCCGCGCTGCGTCGCCGGTCCCGCGTCCAGCAGGCCGCCGATGGCACGCAGGTAGGCGTAGATGCTGCCGGCCATGAACAGCAGGTAGCTGAAAGCCAGCGGCAGTAGCGCCAGCGGCAGCACCATCAGCAGGAAGGTCGGCGGATACAGCCAGGGCAGCACCGCGTCGCTGTCGGCGGCAAGCGGCCCGTATGCCGCCATCACCTCCTGGTGCCTGGCCAGGTCATAGGCATGCACCGGCCCTTCACTCAGCGCCACATATGACGCGCTCCAGAACACCGCGAAGTCGACCCCGGGCCGGCTGACATTGCCATCGGTAAAGCCCTTGCTGAACCACGCCCAGGTCGCCATCAGCAGCACGAACAACAGCAGCACCACACCGCTGTAGACGCGCACGCGTTCCAGGCCAAGCCATGTGCGGCGGCTGTCTTGTCCGCGCGTTGCCGGCTCTATGGATATCTGCGTCATGGAAGGCCCCCGTTCTTTGTCTGTGCGGGCTGTCTGTACACGCATTGCGCAGCCGATGCCTGCCGCAATGGGGACGCCCTGTTTTCGCCTAGTCTTGTTGCGCCAGGGCATTAACGCAAGGCAGGCGGGGGGCCTGCAGCCTGGCTGACACGGCATGAAACACGGCAGGGGGCACCGACGTTTCGATTTTGAATCACGCCCCCGGAGCCTGCCGGAAAGCCGCTGCCGGCAAGGACTTGCGGTTGCCGCCAGGCGCGTACGGCGCCGTCGCGACGCGGCGCGCGCAGGCGCGGATGTTTCAATCCGGAAACGTCGGCCCCGCAGGCAGCCGGCTCGTCCATCTGTCGGTCGGTGGCGCATGGCACACCCCGGCCCATCCCTTGCACTCACCCGTGCGCGGTAGTCGTCGCAGCCATCCTCATGCTTTTGGTTGAGCCGCGCAAACGCCACGCGCCGTCGCGCCCCGTGATGGCCCCAGGCGGCCCTCATCCATAAGTCGCGTCATCCGAAATCCCTTGCTGCACAAGCGTTTCCGGGTGGCAACGAGCACAGGCCAAATCCCCGCTTTTTGCCTTGCACCGGCATCGGCGAGATTGCATCGCTTTCCGCAAAGCCTTGTGCCGCAACGGTTTGCGCCCGGCTGGCCCACGCCTTGCCTATGCCAGGCATGCGGCGCACCGCCAGACGCACCGCAACTGCCAGCACAGCGATTGCCGGCAGAGAGACGCAGATAAGGGGAACTTCACTATGCCAGCTGACCGCCAGCCCGCGATCCCGCATCGCAATGCCGCACAGGCCGCCTGCGCCCGTCGCGGCAGTAGCGTGCCGCCGCGCTCCCTGGTCCGCACCGGCCACAGCCATCACGCCGCACGCTGCACGCACGCCTCGGCCGAACGCCGGCTGCAGTCACGCCTCCCGCGCGGCGCGCGGGCCGGCGCCGGACGCTGGCCCTTCCACGCCTGCGCCATCTGCGCCCCGCCGAGCAGCCGATTCACCCGTCGCTGAACCTGTAGTTGTCTCGCAAGAAGCCCGCGAGGGCGCTTTCCCACTGAAGGAGCTTGTAATGCAAACCCTGACCCAAACCCTGAAGCAGTTTGTCCGCGATGAAGACGGCGTCACCGCCATCGAGTATGGCCTGATCGCCGCGCTGATCGCTGTTGTGATTATTGCCACGGTGAAGACCGTCGGCACCAACCTCAGCGGCGTCTTCAGCTTTATTGGCTCTGAACTCGCCTGAGCGACCGCTGCGGACGTGGCGCGGGCCGCGTTGGCCCGCGTCTCTCCCACGACACCACCAAGGAGAAAACCATGCATAGCCTGATTACCCGCCTGAAGACATTCCATCGCGATGAAGACGGCGTCACCGCCATCGAGTACGGCCTGATCGCCGCGCTGATCGCTGTCGTGATCATTGCCACGGTGAAGACCGTCGGCACCAACCTCAGCGGCGTCTTCAGCTTCATCGGCGCGGAGCTTGCCTGACCAGACTGCCGACGCGGCGTGGCGAACTCTCCCACGCCGCCACGCCCACTGACCCGAACGGACCACCCGGAGACCACCATGACCCGCCTCCACGCGAAATGCAAGGCCCTGCTGCTCGATGAGCGCGGCGTGACGTCGATCGAATACGCATTGCTCGGCGCGCTGATCGCGATGGCGGTTATCAGCGCAGTGAGCGCACTGGGCAGCAATGTGCTGGCCCTCTACAAGATGATCGCCGCGGAAATGCCCACGGTCTGACGAAGCACCCATGAGCGCCACCATGACCGCCCCCGCCCTCGCCCCCTTCATCGGTCCCGCCGTCATCGCCATCGTGCTGACCGCGGCAGCAACCGACCTGCACCGCCGGCGCATCCCGAACTGGCTGACGTTCGGCGCCTGGCTGCTGGCGCTGCCGGTGCAGATGGCCATGCACGGCGCGGCCGGCGGGGCCTCGGCCTGGGCCCTGGGCTGGCTCGCCGGCCTCGGCGTGTTCCTGCCCTTATACCTGCTGCGCGGCATGGCCGCGGGCGATGTGAAGCTGATGGCCGCAGTCGGTGCCTGGCTCGGCGCCGCGATGGCGCTGCAGATCGCACTGGCGGCCTTTGTACTGGGTGGCGTGTGGGCGCTGGTGCTGGTGGTGAAGTCCCGGCGGCACGCGCAGCTGGTGCGCAACATCGGCGGCATCCTGCGCACCGGCGCAGGCGGCCCCTCGGTCGGCTCCATGCCGTACGGCGTCGCCATCGCCGCCGGCACGCTGGCCATGCTCTTTGCCACGCCATGAGACTGACCACGACACCGCGGCAGCCAGCGGCTGCCCCTGAAAACGACAACGCACCGCACAGCGAACGGGGAACAGCAATGATCGAGCATCACGAAACAGGCCACGCGGCGCGGCATCTCGAGCCGGTGCCGCCCAGCGCCCGCAACGGGCACGCCGATCACGGCACGCCGGTGCCGTCCTGGCATGTGCTGCCCCGGACCATCGCCGAGACCGGGCTGGACATCTCCCTACTGCTCGGCCTGCTGCTCAAGGCCGCCTATCTGCACCGCACCGTCACGCTGGCGGTGCTGACCGATACCCTGAAGCTGCCTGCCACCGTGGTCAACGAAGTGGCCACCGTGGCGGTGCGCGAGCGCCTGCTCGAGATCGCGCACCGCGGTGCCAGCGACCTGGACGTGCGCTTCCGCCTGACCGACGCGGGCTACACCCGTGCGGCCGAGGCCACCGCGCGCTGCAGCTATACCGGCGCGGCGCCGGTCACGCTGGACGCCTACCTGGACGCCGTGCAGCGCCACTCGGTCAGCCACGCGTCGGTGACCAAGGCCGACGTCACCGCGGCATTCCATGACCTGGTGATCCCGCTGCACCTGCTCGACGCGATCGGCATGGCACTGAACACCTGCCGCGCGCTGATGATCTACGGCCCGCCCGGCAGCGGCAAGACCTACCTGGCGCAACGCCTGGGCGTGCTGCTGCCCGGCGCGGTGCCGGTGCCGCACGCGATCACGGTGGCGGGCGAGATCATCCAGGTCTTCGATCCGCTGGTGCACCGGCCGTGCGACGACAGCGAGACCTCGCTCGCGCGCCGTTCGTTGGACCGCCGCTGGACCCTGTGCCACCGCCCGGTGGTGCTGTCCGGCGGCGAGCTGACCCTGTCGATGCTGGACCTGCGCTATGACGCCACCTCCGGTTTCTACCAGGCGCCGCCGCACATGAAGGCCAACAACGGCATCTACATTGTCGACGACCTGGGCCGCCAGCTGGTGGGCGTGGCAGAGCTGCTCAACCGCTGGATCGTGCCGCTGGACCGCAACGTCGACATGTTCACGCTGCGCTCCGGTGTGCGCTTCTCGGTGCCGTTCGATGTGTGGCCGGTGTTCTCCACCAACCTGGAGCCGGCCGAGCTCGGCGACGACGCCTTCCTGCGCCGCCTCGGCAGCAAGCTTTATGTCGGGTCGCTGTCGCTGGACGACTACCGCGAGGTCTACCAGCGCACCGCCGCCGACTTCGGCCTGACCAGCCCGGACGCCGCCTTCGATTTCCTGGTGCAGAGCCTGCATTTCTCCGGCGACACGCCGCTGCTGGCCTGCATCCCACGCGACCTGATGCGGCTGGTCGCATCCAGCGTGCGCTACCACGGCCATGCGCCACAGGTCACCGAAGAGGCCCTGCTGATTGCCTGGCAGTGCTACTACGGGCTGCGGCCCTCGCCCGACACCCCGCCGCCGGGCCTGGCACATCGCTGGCCAGGCGGCAACCGCGCCGCGGGCTGAACCGGTATCCACCACAAACGGACCATTGCAGGGAGAGTCATCATGAAAAACACACGTGCAATCCTGATGCTGCTGATTGCCCTCGTCGCCGGCGCGGCGGCGGTGGTATCGGCATCGCGCTGGCTGGTGCAGCAATCGTCCAGCTCGGTGCGGCAGGTAGTAGTAGCCGCCGCCGACCTGAACCTGGGGCAGCCGCTCAACGGCAGCCAGTTGCGGCTGGTCAGCTGGCCTTCGGGCAGCGTGCCGCCGGGCGCGTTCGAAGACCTCAAGGTGCTCGAAGGCCGCGTGGTACGCACCAGCCTGCAGCGCGGCGAGCCCATCCTCGACGCCAAGCTGGCGCCGGTCGGCACCAAGGGCGGCCTGTCCGCAGTGATCAACGATGGCAAGCGCGCCATCACGGTCCGCGTGAACGATGTGGTGGGTGTGGCGGGCTTCGCGCTGCCGGGCAACCACGTCGACGTAATCGTCAATACCAATGAGGAAGCCAAGAGCACGCAGAACGGCAGCATCTCCAAGATCGTGCTGGAGAAGATCCTGGTGCTGGCGGTGGCGCAGCAGGTCAGCCGCGACGACACCCAGCCCAAGGTGGTCAACGCGGTGACGCTGGAGGTAACGCCCGAGCAAGCCGAGAAGCTCGATGTGGCGCGTAGCGTGGGAACGCTGTCGCTGGTGCTGCGCAACCAGATGGACGTGGCCGACATCAATACCGGCGGCGCCACCAAGGGCACGCTGCTGGGCAAGGCTCCGGAACCGGCGCCGGTCAAGGTGGTGACCCAGACGGCAACGCGCACCGTGGTCAAGACCCGCACGGTAATGGCGCAGCCCGCGCGTTCGGGCAACTGCATCGGCGTGCTGTCCGGTGTGCAGGGCGGCGTCGAGTGTTTCTGACGGCCTTTGACCACACCACGCATGACGGGCAACGAATCCTGATCTGCATCATCTCTCCGGGGGGAGATTCAAAATGAAACAGAAAATCACCAAAGCCGCCGGCAGCACCCGCACCCTGGTGCTGGCCGTGATCCTCTGCACGCCGCTGGCCGTCGCCGCGCAGGCCGCCATGGAGGCGGGCAACCTGACCAAGACGACCACGCCGGCCGCCGCCAAGGCGCCCGCGGGCCCGATGCAGATGACCATCAGCATGACACCCGGCGCGCCCACGACCGTCGCGCAGAACCCCGCGCCGGCGCCCGTGCCGGCCGCCGAGGCGCGCGGGCCCAACTGCACCGGTGCGATCCGCAACGAGTCCAGCGTGGTGGTGCCGGTCGGCAAGTCGCAGCTGATCCCGCTGCCCGAGCCCGTGCGCAACCGCACGCTGGGCAACCCGAACGTGGTGCAGGCCACCATGGTCTCGCCGCAGACGCTCTATGTGCTGGGCCGCAGCGTGGGCACCACCAACATGATCGTGCAGGGCCGCAGCGGCTCCTGCAGCATCATCAACGTGGTGGTCAACGCCGATGCCGGCGGGCTGCAGACCTCGCTCGGGCAACTGCTGCCGGGCGAGCCCGGCATCCGCGTGATGACCGCCGCCGACAACCTGGTGCTGACCGGCAGCGTCACCAACGCGCAGTCCGCGCAGATGGCCATGGACATCGCCCAGGCCTATGCTACCGCCGCACAGGGAGACGCCAACAAGAAGGGCGGCGTGCTCAACATGATGTCGGTCGATAGCCCGCAGCAGGTGATGCTGGAAGTGAAGGTGGCTGAAGTCTCCAAGACGCTGCTGAACCAACTCGGCTCGACGGTGAACCTGCAGGGCGGCTTTGGCTCCTGGAGCGGCGGGCTGGTGACGTCACTGCTGACCGGCGCCTCGACCGCGATCTTCGCCAGCAAGGCCAACAACCGGCCGTTCGATATCGCCCTCGATGCGCAGAAGAACGACAGCCTGGTCAAGATCCTGGCCGAGCCCAACCTGGTCACCATCAGCGGCCAGGAAGCCAGCTTCCTCGCCGGCGGCAAGATCTACATCCCGGTGGCGCAGAGCAACGCGCTCGGCGGCCAGGCCACCATCACGCTGCAGGAAGAGGAATTCGGCGTGGGGCTGAAGTTCACCCCCACGGTGCTGGCCAACGGCCGCATCCACCTGAAGGTATCGCCGGAAGTGTCCGAGCTGTCGCCCACCGGCGCCACCGTGCGCGGCGGCAGCCTGACCGGCCAGACCGTGCTGCCGGTGATCACCACGCGGCGCGCCTCCACCACCGTGCAGATGCGCGACGGCGAGAGCTTTGCCATCGGCGGCCTGCTGACGGACAGCGCGCGCGGGTCGCTCAAGGCGCTGCCCGGTGCGGGCGAGGTGCCGGTGCTGGGCACGCTGTTCCGCAGCACGCAGTACCAGCAGGACCTGACCGAGCTGGTGTTCGTCATCACGCCGCGCCTGGTCAAGCCGATGCCGACCACCAACTACCCGCTGCCGACCGACAGCTTCTCCACGCCGAACCCGCTGTCGCTCTACTTCATGGGCAACATGGAAGGCCGTGGCAAGCCCGCCCCGATGCCAGCCCCGGCGCCGTCGCAGCCCGCGCCCGCCGCAGCCCCCGCCACGGCACCGTCGGCACCGCGCAGCGAAGCCGCGCCGGGCACCTCGGTCTCGATGGGGCCGGTGCCGATGGGCCGCCCGCTGGATGAGCCCGCCGCACCTGCAGCCGCGACAGCAATGGCGCCGGTCGCCGACGTGCCGACACCAGCCGAGGCGCCCGCCCGCAGCGTCGCGGCCGCCCCGCCGGCCGACGACACCGCCGCGCGCATCGCCCGCATCGAAGCCACCGCCGCGCGTCTTGCGCAGGCACGGGCTGCCGGCACCGGCAGCCGCAACGCCTCGGGCGGCAACTGATCCGCCGCGCCCACAGGAGAACGATCATGAGCAAGAACCTCAAGCTTTCACGCGGCGCCGCCACCGTGGTGCTCGGCAGCCTGGCCTGCCTCACGCTGTCGGCCTGCATGACCTCGACGCCGGTCTGGGACCGCCAGCGCGGCGTGGCGTTGGCCACGGTCACGCAGATGCAGATCATCAACCCCGACGCGCCGGCCGGCCTGCCCACTGTCACCGGCACCGACGGCAAGACCGCGGTGGCGGCAATGCAGAACTTCGACCGCTCGCTGTCCAAGGGCCAGCAAAACGGCACGCCCGCCATGACCATCGACTTCGGCGCCGGCGGCTATGGCGGCGTGGGCATGGGCGGCGGTTCACGCTAATCACATCAAGGAGAGCACCATCATGACCAGACCCAGGCTTCACGGCACTACACTGGCACGCCGCCACGCGCGGCAGCGCGGCGCCGTCGCCATCATCATGGGCCTCGTGATCGTGGTGCTGGTCGGCTTTGTCGGCCTGGCGCTCGATCTGGGCAAGCTGTACGTGGCCAAGAGCGAGCTGCAGAACAGCGCCGACTCCTGCGCGCTGGCCGCGGCGCGCGACCTGACCGGCGCCACGCCACTGGCGATTTCGGAAGCGGCCGGCATCACCGCCGGCTCGCGCAACCAAGCGCTGTTCCAGAAGGAGCAGGTGCAGCTGGTTGCCAGCAGCAGCGTGACCTACACCGATTCGCTGTCCAATCCCTTCCTCGACAAGGACTCGTCCACCTATGCGCTGAACACCATCAAGTACGTGCGCTGCGATGTGTCACGCGTGGGCATCGCCCACTGGTTTGCGCAGGTGCTCAACGCCATGCCCGGCATCAACATCGGGCCCAGCACGGTGGCGGCGTTCGCGGTCGCCACCACCACCTCGGCCCAGACCACGTGCGCGATCCCCGTCTTCGTGTGCCGCCCCGACACTGCCACCCCGCCCGTGCCCGGCGGCTACACCATCGGCCAGTGGCTGACCACCAAGGCCGGCACCGAGGACAAGGACAGCGTGGCCTATGGCGGCGGCAACTTCGGCTGGGCCGACCTGACCGGCGGCACCAGCGCCAAGGAGATGGCCAACCAGCTCAAGGGCGCGGGCCAGTGCAACCTGCCGTCGCTGGGCGCGGAGATCGGCACCACCGGGGAGAAGGCCTCGCTGGCCGACGAATGGAACAGCCGCTTCGGCATCATCAAGGCTGGCAAGACGCTGGGCGTGACTGACTTCACCGGTTTTACCTATACCGACGCCACCTGGATCGCCAAGTTCAATGCCTACGACGGGAGCTCGACCGACAGCCTGGGCAACGCGCAGCCCAACTTCCTGGCCGCGCGCAAGGCCTACAACGCCTACCAGGGCGACGCCACCACGCTGCTGGACACGCAGGGCAGTGCCGCCGCCAAGTCCGTCTACGAGGCCGGCGCCGACCGCCGCCTGGTGCTGGCGCCGATCGTGGACTGCACCACACTCGCCACGCCGGGCACCCACAAGATCCCGGTCACCGGCTGGGCCTGCCTGCTGATGGTCGAGCCCATGCAGAAAGGCGGGAACAACAGCACGGTGCGGCTGGAGTACCGCGGCGATTCGAGCATCGCGGGCAGCCCCTGCGCCTCGCAAGGCATGCCGGGCTCGAGCACGAGCGCCGGGCCGCTTGTGCCGGTGCTGGTGCAATAGGAGACGGCGATGAAACGGCTCACGACATCACACAAGCGCCAGCGCGGCGTGGCCGCGGTGGAGTTCGGCATCCTGCTCGCACCGATGGTGCTGATGGCCTGCGGCGTGGCCGAGTTCGGACGCGCGGTCTACCAGTACGACACGCTGACCAAGGCCACACGCACGGCGGCACGCTACCTGTCGCAGTTCTCGCCGGACGACGTCACCTATCCGACCGCCGCGGCCAAGTGCCTGGCGGCGTACGGCAACAGCGCCTGCTCCGGCCAGCCGCTGGCGCCGGGGCTTACCACCTCCATGGTCGTGATCTGCGACCGCGTGGACGCCAGTGGCTGTCCCGGCCAGTCGTTCAACAACGTCAGTACCTACGACAACCCTGGCGGCACCGGCACCCCGGCGGGCACGGTGAACCTGGTCGCCGTCAGGATCACCGGCTTCGCCTATTCGCCGATGCAGTCCTTTATCAATGTGGCCGGGCTGACCTTCGGCGACATCTCCACCGTCATGAGGCAAGTGCTATGAAACCGCTCGCCCTCCCTCGCGCCGGCGCGCGCCAGCGTGGCGCCACCATCGTGGAATTCGGACTGATCGCGGGCGTGTTCTTCACCTTGCTGATCGGCATCGCCGAGTTCTCGCGCGTGCTGTTCTACTGGAACACCGCCGCCGAAGTGACGCGCCTGGGCGCGCGCATGGCGGTGGTATGCGACTCCGGCGACGCCGTCATCAAGACGCGCATGCGCAATCTGCTGCCGCTGCTGCAAAACTCGAACATCAGCGTGGCCTACGAGCCCTCCGGCTGCGATTCGGACCCTGCCACCGCGCGCTCCAGCTGCCAGAGCGTGACCGTCAGCGTAGCCAACGTCACCGTTGCCACAGTGATCCCGCTGGTGCCGCTAAACCTGGGCATGCCGCCGTTCACCACCACCATGACGCGCGAAAGCATGCAGACCTCCACCGGCGGCACGGTATGCAGCTGATGAACCGGCCCGATTCCGTCCGACCCATGACATCGCACCCAAGCATCGACCAGAGTATCGCGAGGACACTATGCTGAAGATCCTGATCGCATCCGAAGACGCCGAACGGCTGGCAGAAATCAACCGGCTCAGCACCGCAGTCGGCAACTTCCAGACCATGTCGCTGCAGGAAGACCTGGCGCGCTTCCCCTTCCATGCCAGCCGCCTGCGCATGGCCGACCTGCTGGTCCTGGAGCAGCCCGCCATCGGCCCCGGGCAGATGCTTGCCATCGAAGCCATGCGCCAGCAGCACCCCGACCTGCCCTGCATCCTGGTCACGCAGTCGCCCGACTCCGAGGTGCTGATCAAGGCGATGCGCGCCGGCATCCGCGACGTGCTGTCGTGGCCGCTGGACAAGGGCCAGCTTGCCGAGGCGCTCAAGCGCGTGGAAGCCACGCATGTGCCGCGCGAGCACAACGCCGCGCAGGTGATCTCGGTGATCTCGTGCAAGGGCGGCGCGGGCACCAGCTTCGTCGCCGCCAACCTGGGCGACGCGCTGGCACGCCACCTGGGCAAGCGCGTGCTGGTGGTGGACCTGAACCGGCATTTCGGCGACCTCACCCACCTGGTCAGCGACAAGGCCCCGCCCTCCACGCTGCCCGACATCTGCAGCCAGATCGAACGGCTGGACGCCGCCTTCCTCGACGCCTGCCTGGTGCATGTGGAGAACGGCTTCGACGTGCTCGCCGGCGCCACCGACCCGGTCAAGGCCAGCCAGATCCAGAAAGACAAGCTGGAGTGGATCCTGTCGGTGATGCAGCCCAGCTACGACTTCGTGATCTTCGATATCGGCCAGAGCATCGACCCGGTCTCGATCGGCATGCTCGATCACAGCGACCGCATCTGCGTGGTGGCCGAGTCCCTGATTGCATACGGCCGCGCCGGGCGCCGCCTGGTCGAGATCTTGCGCGCGCTGCACTACCCGGCCGACAAGCTGCGCCTGGTGCTCAACCGCACCGGCCGCAAGAACGAAGTCCCGCGCGCAACGATGGAGGAGATCTTCGGCATGAAGGTCGCCTTTGCCCTGCCCGACGACCCCGCCGTGGTGGACGAGGCCGTCAGCCACGGCGAGCCCGTGGCCAAGCTGAGCCGGCGCAGCGGCATTGCCCGCGCGCTGCAGGCCATGGCCACGCAGTTCGTCACCACGCCCGAGGCCGAGCGGCGCTTGCGGCCCGAGCCGGTATCGCCGCTGCGCCGGCTGATGCTGCGCGCCAAGAGCACCTGAGCGCCGGCCGAATCCATTCAAACACAATAGAACGAGGGGAAACCATCATGTCCATCCGCGAACAACTGGCCAGCACCGCAGTGACCTTCAACGCCAACGGCCACGCCGCGATCCACTTCGGTGGGCAGGCCACGGCGGCCACCTCGCCCGGCTACCACGCACTCAAGCGCGACGTGCACGAGACCGTGCTCGACCGCGTGGAGCTGGAGCGCCTGGCTCGCTTTCCGCAGGAACAGGTCAGGCAGGAGATCGGCACCCTGGTCAACCTGATCGTCGACGAGCAGAAGGTGCTGCTCAACGACAACGAGCGCCGCCAGCTGACCGTGGAGATCTACGACGAGATGTTCGGCTTCGGCCCGCTCGAGCCTCTGCTGAACGACCCCACGGTGTCCGACATCCTGGTCAACACCGCGCGCCAGACCTATGTGGAGCGGCGCGGCAAGCTGGAGCTGACCGACGTGGTGTTCTACGACGACGCCCACCTGATGAAGGTGATCGAGAAGATCGTCTCGCGCGTGGGCCGCCGCATCGACGAAACCAGCCCGATGGTGGACGCGCGCCTGCCCGACGGCTCACGCGTCAACGCCATCATCCCGCCCTCGGCCATCGACGGCCCGCTGCTGTCAATCCGCCGTTTCTCGGTCAACCCGCTGCAGGTCGCCGACCTGGTCAACCTGCGCAGCCTGACGCCGCCGATGGCGCAGCTGCTGCAGTCACTGTCGACAGCCAAGGTCAACGTGCTGGTGTCGGGCGGCACCGGCAGCGGCAAGACCACAATGCTGAACATCCTGTCAGGCTTCATTCCCGAGGATGAGCGTGTGATCACCATCGAGGATGCGGCCGAGCTGCAACTGCGCCAGCCCCATGTGCTGCGCCTGGAAACGCGCCCGCCCAATATCGAAGGCAAGGGCGAGATCAACCAGCGCGCACTGGTGCGCAACGCGCTGCGCATGCGCCCGGACCGCATCATCCTGGGCGAAGTGCGCGGCGGCGAGGCGCTGGACATGCTCAACGCGATGAACACCGGCCACGAAGGCTCGCTCACCACCATCCACGCCAACACCCCGCGCGATGCGCTGACGCGGCTGGAGAACATGGTCAGCATGGCCGGCCTGACCATGCCTGCAAAAGCCATGCGCCAGCAGATCGCCTCCGCCATCACCGTGATCGTGCAGGCGGCGCGCATGACCGACGGGCGGCGCAAGATCATCAGCATCTCGGAGATCACCGGCATGGAGGGCGACATCATCAACATGCAGGAGATCTTCACCTTCCAGCGCACCGGCGTGGACAAGGACGGCACCGTGCGCGGGAACTTCCGCGCCACCGGCGTCTACCCCAAGTTTGCCGAGCGGCTGCGCGTGTTCGGCGTGGGCCTGCCGGATGAAACCTATGACCCGGCCAAGCGCTACGAAGTCTGATCCGCCCGGCCAGATACAACGACAAGCAACTCCGGGGAGATACACATGAGCACAATCTTCTACGCCTTCGCCATCCTGCTGTTCGTTGCCGTGGTGCTCTGCGTCGAGGGCCTCTACCTGTGGTGGAACAACGCCCACGGCCCCGCGGCCAAGCGCATCGAGGCCCGGCTGCGGGCACTGTCCGCGGGCGGGCACGTCAGCGCCGAGCGCCTGTCGATCCTGAAAAAGCGCATGCTGAGCGACACGCCGCTCGTGCAGCGGTGGCTGATGAGCGTGCCGCGCATCGGCTCGCTGGACCGCTGGCTGGAGCAGTCCGGCAGCAGCTGGTCGGTGGCGCAGCTCTTCGGCTACTGCGGCCTGGTGGTGCTGTGCGCGGTGGCGCTGGTGCCGCTGCTGCCGGTGCCCGTGCCGCTGATCCTGGGCGGTGCCGCGCTGGCGGGCGTGCTGCCAGTGCTGCATGTAATCCGGCAGCGCCACAAGCGCCTCAAGCAGATGGAAGCGCAACTGCCTGATGCGGTGGACATGATCAGCCGCGCACTGCGCGCCGGCCATGCGTTCAGCGGCGCGCTGGGCATGGTCGGGACGGAGATGAAGGCGCCGATCGGGCCGGAGTTCCGCACCACCTTCGAGGAGATCAACTACGGCGTGGCGCTGGACGAAGCCATGACCAACCTCGCCATGCGCGTGCCGATCAACGACCTGCGCTACTTCGTCATTGCGGTGCTCATTCAGCGCGAAAGCGGCGGCAACCTGGCGGAGATCCTCGACACCATCGGCAACCTGGTGCGCGAGCGCCTGAAGCTGTTCGACAAGATCCGCGTGCTGTCGGCCGAGGGCCGCCTGTCGGCATGGATCCTGGGGCTGCTGCCCTTCGGTACCGCGGCGCTGATCCTGGTGGTCAACCCGGACTTCATGCGCGTGCTGTGGGAAGACCCGCTCGGGCTGCGCATGGTCGCCGGCGCGCTGTTTTCGATGTTCATGGGCGTGCTGTGGATGCGCAAGATCATCCGCATCCGGGTATGAAGCAGCAACGGGGAAAACATAACAAGCAGGAACAGCCATCCTGACGGGAGTCCATCATGCAAGGCATTTTCCAGGGGTTCCAGCCCGACCAGTTGGTCGTGCTCGGGCTGATTTTCGTGGCTGCGTTCGGCATGGTGTTTGGCGTGCTGCACGTGTTCTCGCCCAACCGCATGCGGGGGCGCATGGAGCAGATCGCCGGGCAGGCGGGGCGGGTGGATCCGGACGCCGGCAAGCAGAATGCCTGGGTCGATAAGCTGGTGCAGTGGTCCAAGCATATCTCGCGCCTGTCGCTGCCCAAGGAAGGCTGGGAGAACTCGCAGCTGCGCGTGCGCTTCATGAACGCCGGCTGGCGCAACGCCAGCGCCGCGCCGCTGTACTTTGCCGGCAAGACGGTACTGGCGGTGTTGCTGCCGATGATCGGGCTGTTGGCGCTCAGCGGCCAGCCGGCCTTCCAGGAGCGCAACATGATGTTCGCGCTGCTGGCGGTGCTGGGCGCACTCGGCTACTACCTGCCGAACGTGGTGCTGGCGCGCAAGGTGTCGCAGCGCAAGCGCACGGTGTTCGAAGAGTTTCCGGACGTGATCGACCTGCTGACGGTCTGTGTGGAGGCAGGACTCGGGCTCGATGCGGCACTGATGCGCGTGGCCGACGAGCTGGCGCTGCGCTGCCCGGTGCTGGCGGATGAACTGCAGCTGATGCTGCTGGAGCTGCGCTCAGGGTTCTCCAAGGAGAAGGCGTTGTCGAACCTGTCGTTGCGCACCGGCGTCGAGGATGTGGACAAGTTTGCGTCGATGCTGATCCAGGCCGACCGCTTTGGTACCAGCCTGGGTGAGTCGCTGCGGGTGCTGTCGGACATGCTGCGTACCAAGCGCCGCATGCGCGCCGAGGAGCAGGCCGCCAAGATCGCGCTCAAGCTGCTGTTTCCGCTGATCTTCACCATCTTCCCCTCGCTGCTGCTGGTGCTGCTGGGGCCGGCGTTTATCCAGATCTATCGCGTCCTGTTGCCGACGATGTCGGGACAGGGGGGTTAGAGCTCTAGGGTAACCAATTGCGGTTCCCCCGGCTGTCTCCCGGCGCAATGCCGGCCAGACAGTCCCTTGCCCGGACCTGGTTCCGGGCTTTTTTCCTTTCTGTTTTTTTGCCGGATGGCCCTGGGGCTTGACCAGACCGGCCGGCTTCTTAAGAATGCAGGCAATCCCCACGCCGCCGCGGCGGCCCATGCAGCGAGCCCGGCTCGCCCCGGAGTCCCCATGAAGCTACGCATCCTGAGCGACCTCCATATCGAGCACAACATGCCGCAGTCTGTGCCGGGCTGCGATGCGGACATCGTGGTTCTGGCCGGCGACATCGCCAACGGCCGCGACGGCATCGACTGGGCGGCACGGACCTTTGACCAGCCGGTAGTCTATGTCCCCGGCAACCACGAGTACTACGAAAGCAACTTCGACACCGTCGACCAGGTGATGGCTGAAGCGGCCAAGGACCATCCTGGCATGCACGTGCTCAACGGCATGGTGGCCGAGTTCAACGGCGCAGGAGGACGCGTACGCATCCTGGGCACCACCTGGTGGACCGACTACACCCTGTTCGGCAACGACCGCCGCGAAGACGCAATGCAGGCCTGCGCCGCAGTGATGCTGGACCACCGCCTGATCGAACTGGCCGGCGATGACGGCCGCCCGCGGCATTTCACCCCGCAGGACGCGCTGGCGCGCCACCAGGCGGCGTCGGCCTGGCTGGCGGCCCAGCTGGCGCAACCCTTCGAGGGCAAGACCGTGGTCGTCACCCACCACGGCCCCGACCTCGGCAGCCTGGATCCCCGCTATTCCCACGACCTGGTTTCCGGCGGCTTCCTGTCGCGCCGGCCCGACCTGGTGGCGCAGGCCGACCTGTGGATCCACGGCCACACCCACACCAGCTTCGACTACTGCATCGACGATTCGCGCGTCGTGTGCAATCCGCGCGGCTATGTCAGCCGGCGTACCGGCGAGCTGGAGAATCCGCGCTTCGACTGGTGCTGCGTGATCGACGTCTGACGCGACCACGCCTTCCCCACCACCAGGCACAAATCCGCCTCACGCGCCCTTGAGCTGTGCCAGCGGGATCGCCGTATCCGGCAGCCGCGGCTCGAAGAAATGCCGCGTGGTCTTGTACGGGAACAGCGCGCCGGCCGCGATGGTGCGGAAGATGCGCGCGATCTCGAAGGGCTCGCCGTCGCGCACGCGCATGCGCGGGTGGCCATATTGCTGATTTTGGCGATGCTGCTGAATCTGCTGACTAATTCCTCCGTTTCGTCCTTGCACTTTGGCAAATGCGACAACTCAGTAGCATTGTCGATTCAATTTAGTTGCTAATGATTCGCATTTGCAATAATATTTTTTTGCGGTGCACATAAAAGACCCCGCAGTCGCGCTCCCTTCCCAGTTCCAACGCATTTTTGAAAGAGATTTTTGTCATGCCGGTCACGGACCACCGGGTGCGCCTGCGCGCGCCTATTACCTGCCTTGCATCGCCCCGCCACTGCGCAAGCCGGCCGTTCGCGCCGTCGCAGGTACTGCTGGGCGTGCTCGCTACCTTCCACCTGCACGCCGCCTGCGCGCAGCAAGCGGATGCCGCCGACGGCGCCGCCCCGGCCCAGCCCACGGCGCGGACCCTGCCGCAGGTCACAGTCAGCGCCAGCGCCGATAAGGGCGAAGCACCGGCAGCCTATGCCGGCGGCCAGGTGGCGCGCGGCGGCCGGCTCGGCATGCTGGGCGACACCACCATCATGAAGTCGCCCTTCAACCTCACCAGCTACACCTCGGAGCTGATCCAGAACCAGCAGTCCGCCACCGTGGCAGAAGCGCTCAGCAAGGACCCCTCGGTGCGCTCGACTGGCCTGGCCGGCGGCAATATCGACACCTATTACATCCGCGGCTTCCCGATCAATGAAGGCAACTCGGGCGAGATCGCCTTCAACGGCGTGTACGGCATCGCGCCGAGCTACCGCGTGTTCACCGACTACGCCGAGCGCATCGAGGTGCTGAAGGGTCCGGCGGCACTGCTGTACGGCATGTCGCCCAACAGCGGCGTGGGCGGCGTGATCAACGTGGTGCCCAAGCGCGCCGGCGAGGACCTGACCTCTTTCACCGCCAGCTACGCCTCCGACACCCAGTTCGGCGGCCACCTCGACGTGGCGCGCCGATTCGGCGAGGACCGCGAGTGGGGCATCCGCGTCAACGGCAGCTACTACAACGGCGACACCACCGCCGACAACCAGTCGCGCAAGGCGCCGGTGGGCGCGATCGCGCTGGACTACCGCGGCAAGCAGCTGCGCGCGTCGCTGGACGTACTGGCGCAGGAAGAGCGCATCGACGCGCCCGGCCGCCCCTTCACGATCGGGGCAGGCCTGCCGGTGCCGGCGGCGCCGGACGGCCGTCGCAATGTCACGCAGCCGTGGGAGTACTCGAAGGGTCGCGAGGAAGCGGTGCTGTTCCGTACCGAGTACGACATCAACGACTCGCTGACGGCATTCGCCGGCGCCGGCGGCGCGTGGAGCCGCCTCGACCGCGTCTTCGGCACCACGCCGTCCATCATCAATGCGCAGGGCGATACGCTGAGCACGCCCACCTTCTACAAGTTCAAGGTCGACCGCGGCACCTTCGACGGCGGGCTGCGCGCGCGCTTCGTCACCGGTCCGGTCAGGCATGCGGTCACGCTGCAGGCCAGCGCCTATTCCGAGCGGTTCGACCGCGCCTTTACCTCGGGCACACCGGTGACGTCGAATATCTACAACCCGGTCACGCAGCCCGCGCAGAACCTGCCGGCGCCGTCCACGGTGCCGCGCCTGTCAGCCACCGACCTGAGCGGCGTGGCGCTGTCCGACACCATGGCCTTCCTCGACGAGCGCGTGCTGCTGACGCTGGGCGTGCGCCAGCAGCGCGTCAGGTCCCGCAACTACAACCAGGCCACCGGTGCGGTAGCCACGTCCTATGACGAGAGCGCGACCACGCCGATGGTCGGCGTGGTGGTACAGCCCACCCAGCGCTGGTCGGTCTACGCCAACTACATCCAGGGCCTGAGCAAGGGCGACGTGGCGCCGCCCACAGCCAGCAATGCCGGCGAGACCTTTGCGCCGTACAAGGCCGACCAGTACGAGGTCGGTACCAAGTTCGACTTCGGCCGCTTCACCACCACGTTGGCGGCATTCCAGATCACCAAGCCCACCGGCGCGCTCAGCAACGGCGTCTTTTCGGTCAGCGGCGAGCAGCGCAACCGCGGGCTGGAGCTCAACGTGTTCGGCGAAGTGGTGCCGCGCGTGCGGCTGCTGGGCGGCATCACGCTGATCGATGGCGAGATCACCAAATCCGCCACCGCGGCCAATATCGGCAAGACCGCCATCGGGGTGCCGGAAATGCAGGCCAACCTGGGCGCGGAATGGGACCTGCCGTGGGTGGCGGGCCTGACGCTGACCGGCGCGATGATCTACACCGGCCGCCAGTACGTGAACCAGGCGAATACCGCCAGCCTCCCGGCGTGGACGCGTTTTGACGTGGGCGCACGCTACACGACCAAGATCGGCGGCAAGGCCACCACCTTCCGCGCCAACATCCTCAACGTGTTCGACCGCGACTACTGGGCCGGCGTGACCTCATGGGGCGGCTTCTCGGTGGCCGCGCCGCGCACGGTGCTGCTGTCCGCGACGGTCGACTTCTGACCGCTGCCCGCGCGCCAAACAAAAACCCCCGCGGGCTCGCACCCGCGGGGGTTTTTATTCAGACAGCCTGCCGGTGAAGGCAGTCGGTCGGCGATGAATTACATCATGCCTTCCATGCCGCCCATGCCGCCCATGCCGCCCGGCATTGCCGGAGCCGACTCTTCCTTCGGCGATTCGGCAACGGCGCAGTCGGTGGTCAGCATCAGCGAAGCCACCGAAGCGGCGTTCTGCAGTGCGGTGCGGGTGACCTTGGTCGGGTCCAGCACGCCCATCTCGACCAGGTCGCCGTACTCGCCCGAAGCCGCGTTGTAGCCGTAGTTGCCCTTGCCTTCGATAACCTTGGCAACGACGACCGACGCTTCTTCACCGGCGTTCAGCACGATCTGGCGCAGCGGCTCTTCCATCGCGCGCAGCACGATCTTGATACCGGCGTTCTGGTCGGCGTTTTCGCCGGTCAGTGCCGAGATCGCAGCGCGGGCACGCAGCAGGGCCACACCACCGCCGGGGACGATGCCTTCTTCCACCGCAGCGCGGGTGGCGTGCAGGGCGTCTTCCACGCGGGCCTTCTTTTCCTTCATTTCGACTTCGGTGGCAGCGCCAACCTTGATCACGGCAACACCGCCGGCCAGCTTGGCCACGCGCTCTTGCAGCTTCTCACGGTCGTAGTCCGAGGTCGCTTCTTCGATCTGGGCGCGAATCTGCTTCACGCGGCCTTCGATCGCAGCTGCGTCGCCGGCGCCGTCGATGATGATGGTGTTTTCCTTGCCGATCTCGATGCGCTTGGCCTGGCCCAGGTCGTTCAGGCCAGCCTTTTCCAGCGTCAGGCCGATTTCTTCAGCGATGACGGTGCCGCCGGTCAGGATGGCGATGTCTTCCAGCATGGCCTTGCGGCGGTCGCCGAAGCCCGGAGCCTTGACGGCGGCGGTCTTCAGGATGCCACGGATGTTGTTGACCACCAGGGTCGCCAGGGCTTCGCCCTCGACGTCTTCAGCGATGATCAGCAGCGGGCGGCCGGCCTTGGCTACTTGCTCCAGCACCGGCAGCAGGTCGCGGATGTTCGAGACCTTCTTGTCGAACAGCAGCACGAACGGGCTGTCCAGCTGGACAACTTGCTTTTCCGGGTTGTTGATGAAGTACGGGGAAAGGTAGCCGCGGTCGAACTGCATGCCTTCCACGACTTCCAGCTCGTCGGCCAGCGACTTGCCGTCTTCAACGGTGATCACGCCTTCCTTGCCGACCTTGTCCATGGCTTCGGCGATGCGCTCACCGATCGAGGTGTCGCTGTTGGCCGAGATCGCGCCAACCTGGGCGATTTCCTTGCTGGTGGTGGTGGGCTTGCTGACCTTCTTCAGCTCTTCCACGGCTGCGGTAACAGCCTTGTCGATGCCGCGCTTCAGGTCCATCGGGTTCATGCCGGCGGCAACGTACTTCATGCCTTCGCGCACGATCGACTGGGCCAGCACGGTAGCCGTGGTGGTACCGTCACCGGCGTTGTCGCTGGTCTTGGAAGCCACTTCCTTGACCATCTGGGCGCCCATGTTCTGCAGCTTGTCCTTCAGCTCGATTTCCTTGGCCACGGACACGCCGTCCTTGGTCACGGTCGGGCCGCCGAAGCTGCGCTCCAGCACCACGTTGCGGCCCTTCGGGCCCAGGGTCACCTTGACTGCGTTGGCGAGGATGTTCACGCCTTCGACCATCTTGGCACGTGCGGCGTCGCCGAACACTACGTCTTTAGCTGCCATTCTTGAATCTCCTGAAATCTGTACGGGTGGCGGTCAGTCGGTGAATTACTTGTTCACCACGGCCATGATGTCTTCTTCGCGCATGACCAGCAGTTCCTGGCCTTCCACCTTCACGGCCTGGCCGGCGTACTTGCCGAACAGCACGCGGTCGCCGACCTTGACGTCGAGGGCGATGTTGTTGCCCTTGTCATCCTTCTTGCCAGGACCGATTGCCAGCACTTCGCCTTGATCGGGCTTCTCGGCAGCGTTGTCGGGAATCACGATACCGGACGCGGTCTTGGTTTCGTTGTCCAGACGCTTCACGATCACGCGGTCGTGCAAAGGACGCAGATTCATACGGACTCCTAGATGCAAAAGTGAGTTTCTAATCACAAATCGGCCGGCTACCGAGGCGACGGCCGTCTGAAATGTTCAGGTGCCGCAAGGGGCTGTTTATGCTGTTAGCACTCACCCCCGGCGAGTGCTAATTATAGGGACGGGGTATGGGCATTTCAAGACAGGGGCTTGATACGGGTTTTCCCCAGGAGGGTGCATTTTGTCTGAGTTGGCGTTCGGGGCAGCGATTTCCGCATGGTGAATACGCCACTTCCTTGCGCAGGCGCTGGCCGCGAGCCCTTACACCCCGGCGAAGTATCGCCGCTTGATCTCATGTTCCGACCCGGCGCGGAAATGCATCGGCACCCACCGCGTCCAGTCTTCGAACAAATCCTGCGGCTTCCAGGTATTGAAGGCCGCAGTACCGAACTGTTCGATATGGCGCTTCACGGACTCACGGAAGCGGTGATGCCCGAACACGCGCATGAACTCCCCGAAGTAGATATCCGCCACGCGCTTGTCGCCGCGGATCAGCAGCATGTTCTCGTCGTTGGTGTCCACGCTGGCCAGGCTGAAGTTGGCTGAGCCGGTCAGCGTGGCGGGCTGGTTGCCGAGCGGGTCGATCAGCATGAACTTGGTGTGGATCCAGTTCACGTTGACGCCGATGCCATTGCCCTCCTGGTGCCAGCCGTCGACCCAATCCACGAAGATATTGTTGCCGAGCGCCATGCCGATATTGGGCTTGCGGCGGATGCGCTCGATCTCCGCGATCGCGGCCTTGCGCGAGGCCGCGTTGCCGCCGTTGACATACTTGTCCAGCAGGCCGAAGCGCAGCACGCCGTCGGCCTTGTCGAACACGGGGCGGAAATCCTTGACGATCCCGAACGGGAAGGTCATGAACAGCGGCTTCGCCTCGCTGGCCAGTTCGATCCACCAGTCGAACACGCCGCGGCCGCGGTGCGGGGAGAAAATCGGCGTGATGGCGTCGGCGCCGTTGACGGGCGGCAGCGCGTTTTCGGCTTCTGCCCATGCCTTGAGCGCATCCGCGTCAGGATCGGCGTGCAGCGCGTGCCAGTAGTCAAGGTAGCGCGAAGCCAGCGCGCCATCGCGGATGACATGCCCGAAATTGAGTTGCCCGTACAAGGCATTGCGGCTGATGTTGGTGGAGCCGGTCCATACCGAGACCGGCTTGCCGTTGCGGCTCAGGACAATGAACTTGTTGTGCATCAGCTTCGCATTGCGACGCGCCTTGCTGAAGCTCTTGATCCTGGCTTTGGCGATGGCCTGTTCGTTGGCGGCGCCGGTGTCGTCGTCGCCGTGATAGATCAGGTTCACCTCGGCGCCCTGCTGCCTTGCGGCGCGGAACGCGGCCAGCACGTCCGCCCATGGCTCGCCGTCGTCCGGCAAATGCAGCTCGAAGATCGCCGCATGCAGGCTATAGGAGTCGTCCGCGGCCTGGGCGATAAAGCCGAGCAGCGCGGGCACGAGGTCGCGGCCCAGCCAGGCGTAGGCGGGTGCGCCGGCCTGGTCGAGCGTCTGGCCCGGGAACCGCTTGACGAACGCCTGTGACGCGATCGCGCCGCGGTTGAAATGGACGTCGTGCTTGCCGCCGGTGAGCGGCTCGGTTTCGATGGTGACCACGGTTTCGGCTTTCCCGGCCAGCTCGCCCGGCTTGCCGTACATCGGGATCACGCGGTAGCGATAGCGGTAGCCGGGCTTCACCGCGTAGTCGGCCCACTGGAACGCCTGGAACGGGTGCGTGCGGCTGTTGGCGTCTTCAAAGCCGGTCGGCGGGCGGATGCTCGGGAACGTCTTGTTGCCGCACAGCCAGATGGTCTCGTCCTCGGTGAGGTCGGTGCGCTGGATGGCAAAGCCCATCAGGCCCCTGGCGTCGGCCTCTGCCATGTCGAAGGCGAGGAAGACCACGTGCGTCCCGCTGATGGCCCTGACATTGACAAACCCGGACTTGCGCTTGCGCATGCGTCGCTCCGATGGTGGTTGTGGCCGACGGGGTGCGGGCTGGCCGTGGAAACAAAAGAGGCCGTCACCCTGGACGGCCTCACTTACCCCCGCGACATATCAAACAGACCCCGGCACGAATCCGGCGCCTCTGCAGGACGCACAGGAATCACAAACGGACCGGGGCCGTATCCTGGACCGCATGGTATTCACTGCCTGTTGGTGCCGTCCAAATATGGCGCGCATTCTGACAATGCCATATGACAGCCATATGTCGGGTAGCCAGGGGCACGCCGGCTGGCTTGGCCTCTGCGCGCCATGGAGAGTTGCCGTCGCGCAACGACCGGCTTGTAGGAGTATGCCCCGCACCTCATCGGCGCATGCCCGACAGCGCAACAGCCTCCTCGCTGCCTAGACTGAGGGCAACCGTGACCTTCCCGCCCCTGGCAGGAAAGTGCGGCAGAAGCCGCGCCGGGCACCTCCGCTGCCGGCGCCTCCGACAATAACTCTGGAGGTTTTCCATGGATCCGAAACAGCCCGCTCGCCTTCCCAAGATCGTCGGCGCGATTGCCGCTGGCCTGGCAGGCCTCAGCTGCGCGACGGCGCTTGCCCAGACGCCGGCAAGCCCCGCAACCCCTGCCTCTCCTGCCACCCCGGCAACCCCGGCCGCCCAGGGCATGCCGGCCACTCCGGCGACTCCCGCAACCCCGGCCATCCCTGCCACCCCGGCAGGCGCCCAAGGCGCGTCGCCCGGCGTGACCCAGATCGAACCGCCCAAGGATCCCCTGGTCGAGCGCCGCGAGGCGCGCCAGCGTGCCTCGGCCGAGTACAAGGCCAAGAAGAAGGCGGCCAAGGGCGAGTACAAGGGCGACGTGGGCGCTGCCAAGCAGGAGCGCAAGACCGAAAACAAGGCTGCGGACGCAGCGGCCAAGCAGGAAATGGCTGCGCCTAAGCAATAGCGCCAGCCGCTGCACAACAGGTGGCCGGGATAAGCCGGCCACCTTCCTTTTTGCTTTAGCCTTCCGTATCCCCCTTCATTTGCCCGTCGGCAGCATGCGGATGCTTGCGGCTTGTAACAGGCAGGATCGCGCCTAGACTCGATAAGAGCGAGTTGCGCCTTTCCGCCCGGCTTGCCATCTCCGCCATGCCCGCTGCCCTCCCGCACCACTGGTTCGCAGGCCTGCTCCTGTCCGGCCTGATGGGCGCGTTCAGCCTGTGCAGCACGTTTGCCGTAGCGCAGCAGAAGCCGGCGCCGGCGTCCGCACCCGCGGCGGCCCCCGCTGCGAAAGCCGCGGCCGGCACGACGGCTCCCGCCAGCCCGCGCGGCCTCAGCCTGGCCAACAAGCCGCGCACCGGCGACTTCGGCATGATGGTCAACAGCCGCGTCATCCGCGTGCTGGTGCCATACAGCCGCACGCTCTACTTCAGCGACAAGGGCCATGAGCGCGGACTGACCGCGGAGCTGGTGCGGGACTTCGAGCGATACCTGAACAAGACCTACGCCGATCGCCTCGGCAAGCGCCCGCTCACCGTCGTCATCATCCCCACCACGCGCGACCGCCTGCTGCCCGACCTGGCGGCGGGCCTGGGCGATATCGCTGCCGGCAACCTGACCGAAACCGAGGCGCGGCTGAAGCTGGTCGACTTTGCCGCGCCGCGTGACCGCAAGCCGGTGCGCGAGCTGATCGTGACCGGCCCGAAGTCCCCGGCGCTGAAAAGCCTGGACGACCTGGCGGGCAAGACCGTCCACGTGCGTCGCGCGAGCAGCTACTACGAAAGCCTGACCGCGCTGAATAACCGCCTGCGCCAGTCCGGCAAGGCGCCGATGCAGCTGGTGCTGCTGCCCGACGCCCTCGAAGACGAAGACGTGCTCGAGATGGTCAATGCTGGCTTGCTGTCGATCGTCGTGGTCGATGACTGGAAGGCGGCGATGTGGGCGCAGATCCTGCCTGACATCAAGGTGCGCCAGGACCTGGCGGTGCGCGAAGGCGGCTATGTCGGCTGGGCCTTCCGCAAGAACAGCCCGCAGTTGCGGCAGGTGATCGACGATTTCTATGTCAACCACGTCAAGAAGCAGGGCGTGGCGGAATACCTGCTCAAGCAATCCATGGGCCGGATCAAGCAGATCAAGAACAACACCGACGACGCCGAATACAAGCGCTTCCGGCAGACCGTTGCCTTCTTCGAGAAGTACGGCAAGGACTATGGCTTCGACCCTCTGATGCTGGCAGCGCAGGGCTTCCAGGAGTCACAGCTCAACCAGCAAGCGCGCAGCCGTGTGGGCGCCGTCGGCATCATGCAGATCATGCCCGCCACCGGCAAGGAACTGAACGTGGGCAATATCCAGGTGGCCGAGTCCAACATCCACGCCGGCGCCAAGTATATGGACCGGCTGATGACGAAGTACTTCCCCGACGCGCATTTCTCGGAATCCGACCGGCCGCTGTTCGCCTTCGCCAGCTACAACGCCGGGCCGGGCAATATCGCCAAGATGCGCAAGGAGGCAGCGGCGCGCGGGCTGGATCCCGACAAGTGGTTCAACAATGTCGAGATCGTGGTGGCGGAGAAGATCGGCATCGAAACCACCACCTATGTGCGCAACATCTACAAGTACTACGCGGCCTACCGGCTCATGCAGGAACGGCAGGCCGCGCGTGAGCGGGCACTGGAGCAGGTCCAGAAGTAGCCAGCCGATCTGGCACCCGCACTGGCGTGAAGGATGTGGAACCGGGCCGCGGCGAGGATCAGTCAGCCAGGCCGCTGCCGTCGATATAACCCAGCGCGTCGCGTACCGCGCGCCGGGCCTTGAGCACGTAGCAGACCTGGCGCTCGCGGATGGCCAGTGCCACCACTTCAGCCTGCATCAGTTCCTGGAACACGTGCGCGGCGCGCGGCAGGCTCAGCCCGGCCAGTCGCGCCAGGTCGGCGGCGGGCAGCCCGTCTTCGCCGGCTTCCAGCAGCGCGCGGCAGATCGTGGCCCGCGCGGGCACGGTCATCAGGGCAAGCGTCAGCGCGCTCTCTTGGGTCTCCATGGCCACACCTCGATCCTCTGGCATTGTGCTCTGCCGCGCATGACGGGCGGCTGCCGGCCCTCTCCAGGCGCCGTTCTCCAACGTTCTACGCGGCTCGCAGGGCAAAGGCAATAGGGCTGCTTCCGGACTGCGCGATTACAACAAGCAGCCGTCAGGCCCGCAGGCTGGTGAATCCGCGGTCACGCGCCGGCGCAGGCGTCGCAGGCATCACCGAAGGCGCCCGATGCCTCGGCGGCCGGGCTGCAACGCTTGAGCAAGGCATGGCATCCGGCCGGCGGCAGCACGCCATGAAGTCCGCACTGCCGCCGGTCATACTGCCCGCTCCGTCTACGCCATCACAAACGGCAACTGCCGCTGCCTCTTCCCCGTCAGCTTGAACAGCGCATTGGCCACCGCCGGCGCGATCGGCGGCACGCCCGGCTCGCCCAGCCCGGTCGGGTTCTCCTGCGAGGGCACGAAGAACACGTCCACCACCGGCGCATCGGTGATGCGCGGCGGCGGATAGTCCGGGAAGTTGCTGTTCTTCACGGCGCCGTTCTCGATCTCGATGGCAAACCCCGGCTTCGTCATGGCCAGCCCGAAGATGCACGCGCCCTGCACCTGGGCCTCGGCCGACATCGGGTTGACCACGCGGTTGGCATGCACGCCGGCGGTCACGCGATGCACGCGCGGTTCGCCCTTCACCACCGAGACGTCGACCACGTAGGCCACCACGGTGTTGAACGACTCGTGCACGGCCACGCCCCAGGCATGGCCCTTGGGCAGCTTGCGCTTGCCGTAGCCCGACTTGTCCACCGCGAGCTGCAGCGCGGCGCGGTGGCGTGCGTGCTTCTTCTCGTCGAGCCGTGCCAGGCGGAACGCCACCGGGTCCTGCTTCGCGGCGGCGGCCATCTCGTCGGCCAGTGTTTCCTTGACGAAGGCGGTGTGGGTGTTGCCCACCGAGCGCCACCACAGCACCGGCACATCCACCTGCGGGTGATGCACCGACATCTGCAGCGGCAGGTCGTAGTCGTTCTCGACGATGCCCTCGGTCATGGTGGCATCGACGCCGTTCTTGACCATAAAGGGCTCGAACGGCGTGCCCTTCAGGATCGACTGGCCGACGATGGTGTGCTGCCAGCCCACCACCTTGCCCTTTGCATCCAGCCCGATGCGGGCGCGGTGCAGGTGCAGCGGACGGTAGTAGCCGCCGCGGATATCATCCTCGCGGCTCCAGACCACCTTGAGCGGCTCGGCGTGGCCTGCAGCGACCCAGGCCTTGAGTACGTTTGCCGCTTCCACGATGTAGTCCGAGGTCGGCACCGCACGCCGGCCGAAGCCGCCGCCGGCCATCATGGTGCTGAGCACGACCTTGTCGGGCGCGAGGCCGAGCGTGCGAGCAATGGCGGCCTGGTCGACGGTCTGGAACTGCGAGCCCACCCATACCTTGACGGACTGCACCTTGCCGCCGGCAACTTCAGGCTGCAACGTGCAGTTAAGCGGCTCCATCGGCGCGTGCGCGAGATACGGGAAGCGGTAGTCCGCCTCGATCTTGCGCGCGGCGCCGTTGATGGCGGCGCCGATATCGCCTTCACCCGCGCGCGCCACTGTGCCCGGTTGCGCGGCCAGCTTGGCGTATTCATCGAACAGCGTCTGCGACGAGACCTTCGAGCCCGCGTCCTCCCACTGGATATCGAGCGCATCGCGGCCCATCTTGGCGGGCCAGTAGCCGCTGGCGATCACCGCCACGCCGCTGCCGCCGCGATCGACCGGTACCTGCATCACACCGCGCACGCCCAGCACCGCGCGCGCCTTGTCGGCGTTGAAGGACTTGACCTTGCCGCCGAAGCGCGGAGGCCGCGCCACCAGTGCCACCACCATCTTGTCCAGGCGCGTGTCGATGCCGAATCGCGTGGTCGCTTCCATCTTGCCGCGCGAGTCCAGACGCGGCGTGGGCTTGCCGACGATGCGGAACTGCGACGGGTCTTTCAGAGTGACCCGTTGCGGCACGGGCAGCTCCATCGCCGCGGGCGCCAGTTCGCCGAAGGTGGCGCGATGGCTGCCGGACGTGATGACGCCCTGCTCCACCTTGCAGCTGGCCGGATCGACCTTCCATTGCTGCGCGGCCGCCGCCACCAGCATGGCGCGGGCGCGCGCACCCAGTTCACGGTATTGCTCGAACGAGTGGTTCAGCGCAGTGGATCCGCCGGTCATCTGCATGCCGAAGGCGGGGTCCTTGTACGGGTCGCCGGCCGGTGCCAGCGTGGCGCGCACGTTGCGCCAGTCGGCGTCCAGCTCCTCGGCCAGCGCCATCGGCAGCGCGGTGTGCACGCCCTGGCCGAATTCGAGCCGGTTCACGGCCACGGTGACGGTGTTGTCCGGCGCGATGATCAGGAACGCCTGCGGCGGCGGCGCTGTGGTCCTGGGCTTGGCCGCGTCCTGCGCCTGCGCCAACGGCGCCACGCCCAGCGCCAGCCCGCCGCCGGCCAGGCCGCTCAGCTTCAGGAAACTGCGGCGGTCCAGCGTGGCGATGCCGCCTTGTTGACGCGCTTCGCCGTCATTACCGCCCTGGCCGCCGGCCAGTGCCTCGATGCCTCGGATTCGCATGATCGATTTCTCCCACTCAGGCCAGCGCACGGGCGGCGTCTTTGATCGCCGCGCGGATGCGCTGGTACGTGCCGCAGCGGCACAGGTTGCCGGCCATGGCCTGGTCGATATCGGCGTCGGTGGGGCGCGGCTTGGTGCGCAGCAGGCCGATGGCGCTCATCACCTGGCCGTTCTGGCAGTAGCCGCACTGCGCGACATCGTGCTTGAGCCACGCGTCGAGCACGGCGCGCCCGACTTTGTCGGTGGCGATGCCCTCGATGGTGGTGATACGCGCGCCGGCGGCGGCCGAGACCGGCGTCACGCAGCTGCGCGTGGCCTGGCCGTTGATATGCACGGTGCAGGCACCGCACGCGGCCATGCCGCAGCCGAACTTGGTGCCGGTCATGTCGAGGTTGTCACGCAGCGCCCACAGCAGCGGCGTGGACGGGTCCACGTCGACTTCACGGGTCTTGCCGTTGACGTTGATATTGAGGGTGGTCATGGGGGGACACTCCTTGGGTACGTTGCCCGCTTGCTCTTACTTCTTACGGGTGCCCGGGCCAACGCACTCAGCACCGGCAAGCGGCGCTGAGGGGTGCGCAAGGGGTGGCGGGGGCACGGCCCATACGCCGCAGCGTGGCGCAAGGGACAAGTGAGAATAGTGCAATTTCGGTCACCTTGCAGAGCGCTTTGCGAACTACCCTGC
Organism: Ralstonia pickettii; assembly: GCA_050987995.1. Taxonomy (GTDB): domain Bacteria; phylum Pseudomonadota; class Gammaproteobacteria; order Burkholderiales; family Burkholderiaceae; genus Cupriavidus; species Cupriavidus pickettii_B. The sequence goes on along the minus strand of CP158803.1, from coordinate 724,083 downwards.
TCTCACGGCCGCTTTGTACGAACTTTGGGCAACCGGCCGCTGTCAGTTATGGATTCGTCTCTTCTGATTCCCTACGCTGAAACAGTGCCGTCGACTATTCCAGAACAGCGCCATCCCGGAGCCGGTACAGCATCGGCTTTGCAGGCATCCTCCCGGCAGGCCAGAACCGCGGCCCGTGCCCGCACCACCCAGTCCCCCGCCATCGCCCGGCTCGACAGCATCCAGGCCCTGCGCGGCCTGGCCGCTGCGTTCGTGGTGATCTACCACTCGGGCCTCGCGCTGGGCGGCGCGGACGCGCCGGTGCTCGGCTGGCTGACCGACAACGTGATCAAGCGCGGCCATGTCGGCGTGGACGTGTTCTTCGTGATCAGCGGCTTCATCATCGCCTGGGTCGCGGTGCTGGCCCGGCCCAGGCCGGAGCGACCGGTCAGCTTCATCGTGCGCCGCCTGTTCCGGCTGGCGCCGCCGTACTGGACCATGACGGCCATCCATGCGCTGCTGCTCAACCCGGTGACGCCGGCGGTATTCGCGGCGTCGCTGGCCTTCCTGCCGACCTCCACCGCGCAGGCGCCCTACTACGGTTATCCGGCGCTGTATGTGGGCTGGTCGCTCAACTATGAACTGGCGTTCTACGCGGCCTTTGCGCTCGGCCTGCTGCTGGCGGGGCGGCGCGCGCTGCTGGTGGTGCTCGGGGTATTCGCGCTGGCCACGCTGATGCTGCCGTGGTGGCGCTTCGGCACGCTGGTGGCCGATCCCGCGCAGGGCTACCCGTTCGCGTCGCCATGGCTGGCGCTGGCCAGCAATCCGCTGGTGCTGGAGTTCCTGCTGGGCTGCCTGCTGGCGTGGGCCTATGCGCGCTGGCGCCACCTGCTGACGCCGGCGATCGCGCTGGCCATGCTGGCAACCGGTTGCGCGGCGTTTGCGCTGTCGCTGCCGCTGGTCGGGTCTGACTTCAGCCTGCTCGGGCGCGGACTTCCGGCCGCGCTACTGCTGGCCGGCGCGGTAGCGGCCGAACACGCCGGCGTGCTGCGCGTACCGCGTGCGCTGGTATGGCTGGGCGAGCTGTCGTACGCGCTCTACCTGACGCACCCCACTGTGATCGAAGGCGTCAAGCGGCTGATGCCCGCGCTGACGCCGGACCAGACCGGCCTGCAGCTGCTGCGCTTTGCCATCGATGCCGCGCTGGCGACTGGCCTGGCGCTGCTGCTGCACCGCTGGGTCGAACTGCCCGGCATCGCCGCGGGCCGTCGGCTGGCGCGGGGCTGAGCCTCACTTGCGCGGCATGCCGGCCAGGTAGAGATACAGCGCCGTCAGCTCGGTATCGTTCATGCGCCCGAACGAATCGAATGGCATCACACGGCTGATCGGCGTACCGTCCGGCCGCTTGCCGCTGCGCATCATCTCGATAAAGGCCGGCGCGTGGGCGTAACGCGACATCGCTCCGCCCGACACCGGGCGCAGGTCCGCCGCCGGCGGCCAGTCCGGCGGCGCGCCGGGAACCTTGCCGCCGCTGAAATCGTGCCCATGGCAGCCCATGCAGGTATTGGCGACATAGCTCCCGTACTGCGCGTTGGCCCCCGGCACCATCGCCGGCTGCACCGGCAGGCTGTGGTCGATCTTGGACGCCGCGTCCTGCACCACGCCCACGCCGTAGAGCGCGCGCACCATCCACGGCAGCCGGATTTCGGCCGGCGCGCCCATGCCGGGCGGCAGGCTGCGCAGGTAGCCCATCAACGCGCCCAGGTCTTCGTCGCTGAGACGGTTGTAGTCCTCGCTCGGCATGATCAGCAGCGGCCGGCCCGAAGGCGCCACCCCGTGGCGGATGCTGCGGACCCAGTCCACGTTGCGGTAGCCGGCGATGTGGGGGTTGGCGCGCGTCAGGTCGGGCGCGCGCACGCGCAAGCCATTGGCTTCGTCGAACACCTGCTTGCCGCCCCCGCCGGCACCGTGGCATTCCATGCAGCCGCGCGATTCATACAGGTGCTTGCCGTGGGCGATCGCGGCGGCGTCCTCGCGTATGGCAACGGGCGTCACCTTCACCGCCACGGTGCGTGCCGCCTTGCGCTCGCCGACCCACGCCGCGGCATAGACTACCGCGGCGACGACTACGGCCCCGCTGATCACGCCCCACACCGCCATCCGCACAAGACGCGCCATTTGCCTTCCCCTGTCCACCACCTCCGGATGCAGCAGCTTGCAGCCAGTGGGCGGGGGTCTGTCGGTGGGGAAGGACACATAGCGGCGGCGCTCGCGCCGTTCAGGCCAGCCCGGCCGGCGCGCGGTCGATAAAGCCGGTCATGCGCGCCAGCCGGCCATCGGCCGCCACGGTGGCGAAGTCCGTGCCCACCACCAGCGCCGCCTCGCCCGCCGGGCCGAGCTCCCAGGTAAAGCGCAGGTGCTCGCCATGGGCATCGACGGGGCTCACGCGGGTGAAGCGGAAGCCGGGAAATTTCGCCTGCACCGCGGCGATCATGGCATCGATACCTGCATGGCCGTCGCCGCGCATCAGCGGGTCGACATAGCTGGCCGATTCCGTCCACGCCAGCGCGATCAGCTCGCGCCGGCGCGCGGCGTTGGTTTCGTTCCAGGCAGCGAGGTAGCGGTCGGCGAGCGTGGCGGGATCGGCAATGATTTCGGCTTGGGCTTGGATGGCAGCGGACATGGCGTACTCCTTGGCTTGGTTGGGAAATCCTGAAAGGCTGGCGTCAGGCCATGGCTGCATGATGGTCGCCGCGGCGCGGCAGCGCGATTACCCGTGAGGTTATCGGCGGAGTTACCAGGAATGACTCCGAAGCGCGAAGCCAAGCTTGCGGAAGAGCCGCTGTGAGACCTCATTGCCGGGCGAAATCCTGGCCCGGCACATGGGAAAGCCCTCAAGAGCCAGCGCCCGGATGCTGTGGCCCAGCAAGCAGCAGCCCAGGCCCTTTTCCTGTGCATCCGGAGCGACTGCGATCAAGGCGATGACGGGAGCCTTGTAAGCAGGGAAATCCGTGGCGAGCACCGCGCCCGCCAGTTGGCCTGAAGGCATTTCCGCAACGAGAGAGGCCATTGGCAGGAAGGGGCCATAGCCGCTGTTCATGATCGACGAGAGCTTGCGGGTCCATAGCGCCAACGGCGCGCTGTCGACCGTGCCTGCGAAGGCTGCATGAGCCAGCGATGCGAGCTGCTCCAGGTCACTGCTGGCGAGACCTCGTACCGGCAGCTCGCACGATCCGGGTTCGACCCCGGAACAAGCGCGCTCCCAAAGTGGTTCCAGGTGTTTATCGGTCGTTTGAAAGCCCGCACACATGGCTGTTGACTTTTCCCTGCTTGTTGCCCGGCACTGCCTTGCGTCGCGACACTGGCAGCCGCCGGCCTTGTATCGAACCACCTCCTACCAAAAAACCGCCCCAAACGCCAGTGGCAATAACGCCTCCACCTGACCCCTGCCCCCCTTATGCCGAGCCCCCCTCCTCCGCTACATTCTCCTCTACGCTGGCCGGCAGTCCGTCCGCGCACCACTGCGGCCAAAAGCCGCCCGGGCGCGCCGACCATGCCGTCTCCTCCCAACCCATCGTCACCGCCTTTGCACCGCTCCCGTCCATGACGCCCGACACGGCACCGCCGAGCCAACAGGCCGCCACCGCCCTCCCCGCTCCGCCCCGCCGCTGGCAGCCGCTGCTGCTGGCCGGCACCGGCTATTTCCTGCTGGCGGCGGCAGGCTTATGGCTGGCGCGACTGCCCGGCACCGTGGCGGCGATCTGGCTGGCCAACGCCTTCGGGCTCGGGTTGCTGCTGCACCGGCCACGCGCTGAGGCGGCCTGGCTGCTGGCGGGCATGCTGGGCGCCAACGTGCTGGCCAACCATCTGTCTGGCGACAGCCTGGCCACCGCGCTGATGCTGGGGGGCGCCAACCTCTTTGAGATCGTGTGCGCGGCCGGGCTGCTGTGGCTGCTGGAGCGGCATGCCCGGATCGGCCGCCATGGCCCGCTGGCCGCGTTCGCGGTGATGCTGGCGGTGGCCGGCATCCTGGCGCCGGCGCTGGGCGCCAGCGCCGGCGCGGCGGTCATCGCCTACGCCTATGGCAGCCCCTATGCGCCGGTGTGGTGGACCTGGTGGCAGTCCAGCGCGCTGGGCATGGCGGTGCTGCTGCCGATGATGCTGTCGATGACGGCCGCGCGCGCGCGTGCCGCCATCGCGCGGCCGCTGCTAGCGCCGCAAGCGGGCCTGCTGGCGCTGTGCCTGGGCATCGGCACCCTCGCCCAGTGGCAGGGCCATGACCCGTTCGCGGCAATGTCGCTGCCGCTGGTGCTGGTGGCGCTGGCCGGCAACCCGTTCGCCACGGCGCTGCTGACGCTGGTCGCCACGCTGTGCCTGCAGCTGCTGATGCTAGCCACGCACGGCCTTGAGCCGGTGCCGCTGTCGGCGGCGGTGATCATGGTGTTCCCGGTCTGCATCGCCTACCTGACCGAGCAGAACCGCAATGGCGCCGCCAGCCTGCGCCGCAGCGACAAGCGCTTTCGCCAGGCGATGGAGCATTCGGCGATCGGCATGGCGCTGGTGGGCATGGACGGCCGCTGGCAGACCGTCAACCGCGCCTTGACCGAGCTGCTCGGCTACAGCGCGGCCGAACTGCAGGAGCTCACCTTCCAGCAGATCACCCACCCGGACGACCTGGACGACGACCTGCGCGCCGCGCGCGGCCTGCTGGCGGGCGAAGTCGAGTCCTACCGCCGCGAAAAGCGCTACCGCCACAAGGACGGCCACTACCGCTGGGCACTGCTGGCAGTATCGGTGGTGCGCGACGAGCACAGCGGCGAGCCGCAGCACTTCATCACGCAGGTTGAGGACATCCACACCCGCAAGCTGGCGCAGGAAGAACTGGAACGGCTGTCGCGCCGCATCCAGCTCGCGGTGGAAGCCGGCGGCGTGGGCATCTGGGAGTGGGATTTCACCAGCGCCGGCATCACCTGGGATGCGCGCATGCATGCGCTGCACGGCACCGACCCCGCCGCCGGCGCGCCGGTGGTGGACCAGTGGATCGGGATGCTGCACCCGGACGACGTCAACCGCGTCAGGGGCGAGATGCGCCAGGCCATCCGCGGCGACGCCCCGTTCGATACCGAATACCGCATCGTGCGCCCCGATGGCGAGGTGCGCCACGTGCGCGCGATGGCGAATGTGACCCGCACCCCCGACGGCATCGCGCACGCGCTGGTCGGCACCAACTGGGACATCAGCGAGCAGCGGCGCCTGACCGAAGCGCTGTTCGAAGAGAAAGAGCGCCTGCACATCACGCTGCGCTCGATCGGCGACGCGGTGATCTGCACCGATGCGGCGATGGGCGTGACCTTCATGAACCCGATCGCCGAGCAGCTCACCGGCTGGACCATGGCCAGCGCCACCGGGCTGCCGCTGGAGCAGGTCTTCCGCATCGTCGACGAAGCCACCGGCGAACCGATCCCGAGCCCGGTCGAGGCCTGCCTGCGCACGCTCGCGCCCGCCTACCTGCAGGACGGCGCGGTGCTGCAGAGCCTGACCGGCGAGCGCCACGACGTACAGGACTCGGCCGCGCCGGTACTGACCGCGCGCGGCGAGGTGCTGGGGGCGGTGCTGGTGTTCCAGGACATCACGACTGCGCGCGCCCTGCAGCGCGAGCTGGCGCGCTCGGCCATGCACGATGCGCTGACCGGCCTGCCCAACCGCACCTGGTTCGAAAAGCGCCTGCGCGAAGCCTGCGAGGCCGCGCGGCTGCACGGCCACCGCGGCGCGCTGTGCTTTATCGACCTGGACCGCTTCAAGATCGTCAACGACACCGCCGGCCACGGCGCCGGCGACGTGCTGCTGCGCGAGCTGGGCTACGTCATCCGCAACCACGTGCGCCCCGACGACGTGCTGGCGCGCCTGGGCGGCGACGAGTTCGCACTGCTGCTCAAGGACTGCACCGTCGACCAGGCGGAGCAGGTCTGCCAGGGCGTGATCGACGCCATCCGCGCCCGCCGCTTCCCGTGGGAGGGCCGCGTCTATGACGTCGGCGCCAGCATCGGCATTACCGCGATCGACATCGACGTGCCGCCGGTCAGCGAACTGATGAGCCGCGCCGACGTGGCCTGCTACGCCGCCAAGGCCGCCGGCCGCAGCCGCGTCTCGGTGTACCGCCGCGACGAGAGCGACGCGCGCCGCCACCACCGCGAGCTGGAAGTCGCCGCCGGCATCCATTCCGCGCTGGAGGCCAATCGCTTCCGCCTGTTCGCGCAGGAGATCCGCGCGCTGCGGCCCGAGGAGCACGACAGTGGGGAACACCGCCACATCGAGATCCTGGTGCGCATGGTCGACGAGCACGGCGAGCTGATCATGCCCGGCGCCTTTATCCCCGCGGCCGAGCGCTATGACCTGATGGGTCATGTCGACCGCTGGGTGATCCGCCACGTGCTGCGCGGCTATGGCGAGCGGCTGCGCGCGGTGCCGGGGCTGTCGGTGTCGATCAACCTGTCGGCCAACTCGCTGGGCGAGCCCTTCCTGCTGCCCTTCCTGCATGCGGAGCTGGAGGCCAGCGCCCTGCCCGCCAGCCGCATCCGGCTGGAGATCACCGAGACCGCGCTGATCAACAACATGGCCGCCGCCAACCGGCTGGTGCTGGAGATGCGCAGCGCCGGCTGCACGGTCTCGCTGGACGACTTCGGCTCGGGGCTGTCGTCGTTTGCGTACCTGAAGCAGTTCCCGGTGGATTACCTGAAGATCGACGGCAGTTTTATCCGGCAACTGGCCGACAACGCGGTGGACCGGGAGATCGTCAGTTCGATCAACGATATCGGCCACCGGCTGGGGGTGCTGACGGTGGCGGAGTGGGTGGAGGATGAACGCACGCTCGACGCGCTGCGCGCGATCGGCGTGGATTATGCGCAAGGGTATGCGATCGGCAGGCCGCAGCCGCTGGATGCGTTCCTGCAGGCGTGCGGGCCGCGGGATGTGGAGGTGTCCTGACGGCGACTGGCCTTGCTGCCGTGGCGTGATAAATTCGGCGGCTGTCGCTACCTCGCCTATCCAAGGGGAACCCGTTGTCGTTCGTGTCCGACTCTATGCCGGCGCCGCTTTATGCGCGCGTCAAGCAGCACATCAGCAGCAAGATCGCTGACGGTAGCTGGCCGCCCCATCATCGCGTGCCGTCGGAGACGGAGCTGGTGGAGGCCCTTGGCGTGAGCCGGATGACGGTGCATCGCGCGTTGCGGGAGTTGACGGCGGAGGGGATGCTGGTGCGGTTGCAGGGGGTTGGGACGTTTGTGGCCGAGCCCAAGCGGGGGACTGCGCTTTATGCGGTCAACAATATTGCCGATGACATTGCTTCACGCGGGCATCGGCATCGGGCGCGGGTGATCAGTCTGGACGAGGAACGCGCCGGGCCGGCGCAGGCGGCGGCTTTGGATGTGGCGCTGGATCAGCGGGTGTTTCATTCGGTGATCGTGCATTACGAGGATGATGTGGCGATTCAGTTGGAGGATCGGTATGTCAATGCTTCGGTGGCGCCGGATTATCTGGAGCAGGATTTCACTCGGGACACGCCATATCAATATCTGTCGCGCGTGGCGCCTTTGACTGAAGGTGAGCATGTGGTTGAGGCTGTGTTGGCGTTGCCTGAGGAATGTGCGTTGCTGGACATCGAGCGGGGCGAGCCTTGTTTGTTGATTCGGCGGCGGACGTGGTCTGCGGGGCGGGTGGTGACTTCGGTGCGGTTGGTGCATCCGGGGTCGTTGCATCGGTTGGAGGGGAGGTTTACGTCTTAGGGGTTTTTGCGGTCTTGGGTGTCGATGATCGACGTCCTTCGCTGCTGGTGACATGTTGTCGCTGTTGAACCGCTGGGTTCCGCCCTCCTGGGCGGGTCCCTTTTTGTCCGAGCGACAAAAAGATGGAATGAACGCGCCCCGGCCCTCCGATCAAAGGCGCCGGTAGTTCAGCTGTGCATCCGGGGAAACGTGACAGGGGTAGGCGAGTCCCCCCATCACGAAACGGCATCGATGTGCCAGAGTGGGAGTGTTACCAACCACGCGAGGATGGAGGGACCCGAGATGAATACTACGACTTACGGTCTGGACATTGCAAAGACTGTCTTCCAGCTCTATTGGGTCGAGCCTTCGGGCAAGTGTTTCAACCGCCGCTTCAGCCGGCCCAAGCTGCTGGAGTTCCTCGCGAATCGCGAGCCCGGACGTATCGCGCTCGAAGCCTGTGGCAGCGCGCACTGGTGGGCCCGCCAACTGCAAGCCTTGGGTCATGAGCCGGTGCTGCTGCACGCCAGGTACGTGCGACCGTTCGTGCAGACGAACAAGACCGATGCGGCCGATGCCAAGGCTATCTGGACTGCAGCCCAGCAGCCGGGCATGCCGATTGTGGCCCCAAAGACCGAGTCCCAACAGTGCGTACTTGGCCTGCACGCCATGCGCCAACTGCGCGTGAAAATGCGCACTATGCTGGTCAACCAGCTGCGCGGCACGTTGTTTGAGTTCGGGATCCGGATCCGTCCCGGGCTGCGAGCTGGCCTGCAGGAAATCGTGCAACGAATGGACGAACTCGAACAGAACGTGCCGCCCTTGCTGTTCGAGTTCGTGCGCGAACAATTGCAAAGCATCGAACGGCTCGATCAAGAGATAGCTCGCCTGGATCAACGCATTGATGCCTGGGGTCGGCAGAATCGGGCTTGCAAAACGATTTTGGCCATTCCCGGCATCGGCATGCTTACCGCCACGGCCATGGTCGCCACCATTGGCGACGCGCACACCTTCAAGTCCGGGCGCCAACTGGCGGCTTATCTTGGCCTGGTGCCCAAACAGACCGGCACCGGCGGCAAGGTCTGGCTGAGCGGCATCAGCAAACGCGGCGACCCCTACCTGCGCACCTTGCTGATTCACGGCGCTCGGGTGGTGCTGAGTCATCTGCGCAGAAAGAACCAGCCCGGCTGGAGCCTGATGCTCGCACAGCGACGGCCGAAAAACGTCGCGGCTGTTGCCCTGGCCAACAAGACGGTGCGTACCATCTGGGCCCTGTTGGCCCACGACCGAACCTATGACCGAGACTATGTCTCGGTCAGGCCTGCCTAACGGCAGGCAGAGCTAGCAAGGAAGGAACCCGTCCACAGGTTGCGGCGGTAATGTCAGCGTGATGGCAAAACAGGTTGGACCGCGGGAGTGCAAGCCCAATTGGTTCCTGGTGCTCAAAGCACGGCAAAAAGATAGGGACACTCCCGGCGAAATCCATCAGGGCCTGCAGGCCTGGCCTGCACCGCAAGGCCGGATATAAGTCTGCAGCCAATCCTGTCCAAGCCTGATGTTGGCTTTACCTTGCAAACCGGGGCGCGTTCATATAAGGAACCAAAAAGCGCGTCGCCTGAGCGGCTGGCTATCAAGGTGACGCTTCTGGTGGTATGGGCGGCGTTGGTTTCCGTGAGGCGGGGTCGCGGTTCCACCCTGCTACGCCAGGTGAGTCAGGGACAGTGCCTGCGCCGACCCACTTTTGAACGATCCCCATGCCGGGCGTAGGCCGCCTGACTAACCACCGTATCGCATCAACGCCTTCGGCTGCGCTGCGCGCGGCGTCCAATGGGGGCAGGCCCACCGACTGCGTTCTACTCCGCGATTGTTCTTGAGCCCGTGACCGGCGTCGTCGCTGTGCGAGCGCAGCGATGCACTTCCCAGCGCGGGCGCTTCGCCCCAGATCATGAGCCGCGCGCAGCGCAGCCGAAGGCGTTGACGCGATATCCCTGTTAGAAGGCGGCCTACGCCCGGCATGGGGATCGTTCAAAAGTGGGCCTTCGCAAGGCACTCCCACTGACTCACCTCGCGTAGCAGGCTCGAACGGCTGACCCCATAGAAACGGAAAGCACCGCCGCCCGAACCACCAACGCCGCCCCCTTGATAGCCAGCCGCTCAGGCGACGCGCTTTTTGGTTCCTTTTTGTCGCTCGGACAAAAAGGGACCCGCCCAGGAGGGCGGAACCAAGCGGTTCAACAGCGACAACATGTCACCAGCAACGCGAGCCGTCGGGCATCGACCAGATGTAACCCGCAGCGCACCCGCCCAACCCTACCTCTACCCAAATCACCAAAAAATCCCCGCCCAAATCCGGGAATACCCCAATTCATCCATACTTGTATATACAAGACTATACATGCCTATGCGTCGCCGATAAAAAACCCTGTGCGCCGCCCCGTCCAAAGCACGACCCCAAAGGAGCACCCCGTGACCACCCCCACCCGCTTCCGCGACACCGAAATCCGCGCCCCCCGCGGCACCCAACTCACCGCCAAGAGCTGGCTCACCGAAGCCCCCTTGCGCATGCTGATGAACAACCTCGACCCCGAGGTCGCGGAAAACCCCAAAGAACTCGTCGTCTACGGCGGCATCGGCCGCGCCGCCCGCAACTGGGAATGCTACGACCGCATCGTCGAAGCCCTCACCCGCCTGGAAGACGACCAGACCCTGCTGGTCCAGTCCGGCAAACCCGTCGGCGTATTCCAAACCCACCGCGATGCCCCCCGCGTCCTGATCGCCAACTCCAACCTGGTCCCCCACTGGGCCAACTGGGAACACTTCAACGAACTCGACGCCAAGGGCCTGGCCATGTACGGCCAGATGACCGCCGGCAGCTGGATCTACATCGGCAGCCAGGGCATCGTGCAAGGCACGTATGAAACCTTCGTCGAAGCCGGCCGCCAGCACTACGGCGGCGACCTGAAGGGCCGCTGGGTGCTGACCGCCGGCCTCGGCGGCATGGGCGGCGCGCAGCCGCTGGCCGCCACGCTGGCCGGCGCCTGCTCCCTCAACATCGAATGCCAGCAAAGCCGCATCGACTTCCGCCTGAAGACCCGCTACGTGGACGAACAGGCCACCGACCTGGACGACGCGTTGGCCCGCATCGACCGCTACACCTCGCAAGGCAAGGCCATCTCGATCGCGCTGTGCGCCAACGCTGCCGAAGTGCTGCCCGAGCTGGTGCGCCGCGGCGTGCGCCCGGACATGGTCACCGACCAGACCAGCGCGCATGACCCGCTCAACGGCTACCTGCCCGCCGGCTGGAGCTGGGACGAATACCGCGAGCGCGCGCAGCGCGAGCCGGCCGTGGTGGTCAAGGCCGCCAAGGCCTCGATGGCCGCGCATGTGCGCGCCATGCTCGACTTCCAGCAAATGGGCGTGCCCACCTTCGACTACGGCAACAACATCCGCCAGATGGCCAAGGAAGAAGGCGTGGCCAATGCCTTCGACTTCCCCGGCTTCGTGCCCGCCTATATCCGCCCGCTGTTCTGCCGCGGCATCGGGCCGTTCCGCTGGGCCGCGCTGTCGGGCGATCCGCAGGACATCTACAAGACCGACGCCAAGGTCAAGGAACTGATCCCGGATGACGAGCACCTGCACCGCTGGCTCGACATGGCGCGCGAGCGCATCAGCTTCCAGGGCCTGCCGGCGCGGATCTGCTGGGTGGGGCTGGGCCTGCGCGCCAAGCTGGGCCTGGCCTTCAACGAGATGGTGCGCAGCGGCGAGCTGTCGGCGCCGGTCGTGATCGGCCGCGACCACCTGGACTCGGGCTCGGTCGCCAGCCCCAACCGCGAGACCGAGGCCATGCAGGACGGTTCGGATGCCGTGTCCGACTGGCCGCTGCTCAATGCGCTGCTCAACACCGCCAGCGGCGCCACCTGGGTCTCGCTGCACCACGGCGGCGGCGTGGGCATGGGCTTCTCGCAGCATTCCGGCGTGGTGATCGTCTGCGACGGCACCGATGAGGCCGCCGCACGCATCGCCCGCGTGCTGCACAACGACCCGGCCACCGGCGTGATGCGCCATGCGGACGCCGGGTACCAGATCGCCGTCGACTGCGCGCGCGAGCAGGGCCTGGACCTGCCGATGTTGCGCGACTGATCCCGCGGCCGACAAGAGCCGTTGTGCCGAGCCGGGCCGCCGAGCGCGCCCGGCCAACTCCATTCCCCCCCTTTACGGATTACGGAGACACCCATGTCCATCGACACCACCGCCGGCGTGGCGGTCGCGGCGCCGCAGGCGCAGCTCTCGCGCACGCGCGCCATTGCCGCCATCACCATCGGCAATGGCCTGGAATTCTATGATTTCGTCGTCTACAGCTTCTTTGCCACGCTGATCGGCCGCCTCTATTTCCCCGTCGACAACCCCACCGGGCAGCTGCTGATGTCGTTCGCCACCTTTGGCGTCGGCTTCCTGATGCGCCCGCTGGGCGGCCTGCTGATCGGCATGTACGCCGACCGCGCCGGGCGCAAGCCGGCGGTGGCGCTGACGCTGTGGCTGATGGGCCTGAGCTCGCTGATCTTTGTGGTGACGCCGCCTTATGCGCAGATCGGCCTGCTCGCGCCGGTGCTGGTGGTACTCGCGCGCCTGGTGCAGGGCTTTGCCATCGGCGGCGAGATGGGCGCGTCGACCGCGCTGCTGCTGGAATACGCCGATGACCGCACGCGCGGCTTCTATACCGCGTGGCAGCCGTTCAGCCAGGGCCTGGCGGCGCTGCTGGGCGCCATCACCGGCCTGGTGCTGAGCAACGTGCTGGCGCCGGCCGAGCTGGAAGCCTGGGGCTGGCGCCTCGCCTTCCTGATCGGCATCCTCGTCATTCCCGTCGGCCTCGTCATTCGTCGCCGGCTGGAAGAAACCGCCACGCCCATGCGCCACGGCGAGCACGCCGCGCAATGGCCGCTGCTGCGCCGCCATGGCCGCGAGGTGATCGCCAGCATCCTGCTGATGATCGGCCTGGCCTCGTCGACCTATATCGTCGTCTACTACCTCAGCAACTACGCGGTCAGCGTGCTGAAGATGCCGCTGTCGCTGGGCATCTGGGCGGCTTGCGTCGCGGCGCTGGTGCAGGTGGTCCTGTCGCCGTTCGCCGGCTGGCTGGCGGACCGCATCGGCCGCAAGACCGTAGTGCTGTGGTCGCGTGTGGCGCTGCTGGTGATGATCTACCCGGCCTTCGTGCTGATCAATGCCGAGCCGTCGCTCACGCGCCTGCTGGTGGTGGTGGCCTGCCTGTCGGTGCCGATGTCGATGACCTCGCCGGCCTCGATGGTGCTGGTCAGCGAGGTGCTGCCGCAACGGCTGCGCGCCACCGGCCTGTCGATTGCCTATTGCGTGGCGATCGCGATCTTCGGCGGCTTTGCGCAGTATTTCTCGACCCGGCTGATCCAGATCACCGGTGATGCCAATGCGCCGGCGCTGTACGTGATCGGCTGTGGGCTGGTATCGCTGATCGGACTGGCGATGGTGCCGGAAACGCTGGGGCGCCGATTGAAATGAGCGAGCTTGCAACACTGGCGCCAGCAGCGGATACAGGAGTCTGGCGCGGCCGCCGTGATGCCGGCGAGGCGGGCGACACCCGCCGCCTGTTCGAGATTGTCGCCGACCGCGCCGTGCCGCGCCCGGCGGGCGTGCCGGTGCTGCTGGGCTTCTGCTGCGATGCCGGTGTGTTGCGCAACCAGGGCCGCCCCGGCGCCGCCGGCGGTCCGCGCGAGATCCGCCGCGCGCTGGCCGGGGTGCCGGCCCACGGTATCGGTCGCTTTATCGACGGCGGCGACGTCCATTGCGAAGGCGATGCGCTCGAAGACGCGCAGCAGCGGCTGGGCCAGGCAGTGGCCGCCGAACTGGCCGCGGGCACGTTCCCGCTGGTGCTGGGCGGCGGGCACGAAGTGGCGTGGGGCACGTGGCAAGGGCTGCGCGCGCACCTGGATGCGCAACGCGACCGCGGCCGCGTGCTGATCGTCAATCTCGATGCGCACTTCGACCTGCGCGGAAGCCGGCCCGGCAGTTCGGGCACGCCGTTCGACCAGATCGCCACCGACTGCCTGCGCCGCGGCGACCGCTTCGACTATGCCTGCCTGGGCGTGAGCCGGCTCGGCAATACCGCCGCGCTGTTCGCGCGCGCCCACGCGCTCGGGGTGCGCTTTGTCGAAGATGTGGACATGCAGGAACGCCACCTCGACGCACGCCTGGCCGCGCTGGATGAATGGGTGGCCGATGCCGACCACGTTTACCTGACCATCGACCTCGACGTGCTGCCTGCGGCCGTGATGCCCGGCGTCTCGGCGCCGGCGGCCTATGGCGTGCCGCTCGCCGTGGTCGAGGCCCTCACCACGCGGCTGCGCGACAGCGGCAAGCTGCGCGTGGCCGATATCGCCGAATTCAACCCCCTCTACGACCGCGACGGCTGCGGCGCGCGCGTGGCGGCGCGGCTGTGCTACCGGCTGCTCGGCGGCTAGCGCAAACCCCCCTCCTTTCCAGCCGTCCCCAAGCCCCTCGCCACCGCCCTCCGGCGGCCCCGGCGGGGGCGCCCCACACATCACTTCCCGCTTCGCTCCGACAGGCAACCTTGCGTGCCAGACTCGCCGAAATCCGCGGGTTAACACCTAGAACGCTGTTCGGCTTTCCGAACGCCGCCCTGGCCAGCCAGTCCGGATTCCCGAATCGTGCGCCGGAAGCACATCATTTTCCCCTTTGAATTCAATGAGTTGCTTGGCGGGCAAAGCCCCTCCGAGCTGGCACGGCACGTGCAATATAGGCCGCCGCTAACAGCGCCCAACAGGTCGGCCGGCACGTTTCCCAGCGTCCCGGCCCATGCCAAAAAACAAAGGAGGAAACACATGACTGACCCCGCCTTGCACACCCCCCAAATCGCCGCCCGGGCGAACCGCAGGCACCTGTTGCCGCGCTGACAAAACAACGGCCGGCCCGGCGCCCTCACGCCGCCCGGCCTTCCCGCAATACCGACGCCCGTCCCTGCATCAACACTCGCCGGGAACGGACGCACAGGCCTGATCCACGATGAAACTGAATCGACTGCCCACCCTGATCTTCATTGCGATGCTGCTCGGCGTGCTGGTCGGCACCGCCGCGCACAACATGGCGCCGGACGCCGCCACCGCCAAATCGATTGCGGACCACCTGTCCATCCTGACCGACGTGTTCCTGCGGATGATCAAGATGATCATCGGGCCGCTGGTGTTCGCCACGCTGGTCGCCGGCATCGCCAGCATGGGCGACGCCCGCGCCGTCGGCCGCATCGGCATGAAGGCGATGATGTGGTTTATCGCGGCCTCGATCACCTCGCTGCTGCTCGGCCTGGTGATGGCCAACGCGCTGCAGCCGGGCCACGGCATGAACCTGGCGCTGCCGGCCGCTGACGCCACTTCGAACCTGAAGACCGGCGCGCTGAACCTGCGCGACTTCATCGCCCACATGTTCCCGAAGAGCTTCGCCGAGGCGATGGCGCACAACGAGATCCTGCAGATCGTGGTGTTCTCGCTGTTCTTCGGCTTTGCGCTGGGCACCGTCAAGGACGGCGTGGGCAAGCCCGTGCTGCAGGCCATCGAAGGCCTGGCCGAGGTGATGCTGAAGGTCACCAACTACGTGATGGCGTTCGCGCCGGTGGGCGTGTTCGGCGCGATCGCGGCGGTGATCACCGCGCAGGGCCTGGGCGTGCTGGTCGTGTACGCCAAGCTGATTGGCAGCCTGTACCTGGCGCTGGCGCTGCTGTGGGTGGCGCTGATCGCCGGCGGCTACTACTTCCTGGGTCGTGACGTGTTCCGCCTGCTCAAGCAGATGCGCGCACCGCTGATGATCGGCTTCGCCACCGCCAGCAGCGAATCGGCCTACCCGAAGGTGATCGACCAGCTGACCCGTTTCGGCGTCAAGGAGCGCATCACCAACTTCGTGCTGCCGCTGGGCTACTCGTTCAACCTGGACGGCTCGATCATGTACACCTCGTTCGCCGCACTGTTCGTGGCGCAGGTGTATGGCATCGAGCTGTCGCTGACCCAGCAGATCACCATGCTGCTGGTCCTGCTTATCACCAGCAAGGGCATCGCCGGCGTGCCGCGCGCCTCGCTGGTGGTGGTCGCCGCCGTGCTGCCGATGTTCGGCCTGCCAGAGGCCGGCATCCTGCTGGTGCTGGGTATCGACCACGTACTCGACATGGGTCGCACCGTGACCAATGTGCTCGGCAATGCGATTGCCACCGCCGTCGTCGCCAAAAGCGAAGGCGCCATCGGCGCGCCGGTACCGTCCGAGGAGGATGAACCCGTCGCGGATACCACCACCGGCCTGGCATCTGCCCAGGTCGTGGCGGGCAAGTAACAGCGTCCGCCAGGCGTGCCAGGGCCCGGTTGCCGACGAGGCAACCGGGCCTTTTTGCATTCGGGCGCGGGATCTTGCCCCGTCGCTGTGGTAAAAGTAGGCACCCGCGCCGCCCCCCGGCGCGGCGGCTTTGCCACCTGCCTTACCCAACACCTGATGACCGGCCCGCTACACCCTCCCGGCGATACCACCCGCCCGCCTGCCCCCCGTGCCGCCTCCGCGGCCGGTGCCGCCCCCGCCGGCCCGGTCGGTCTCAAGCGCCTGCCCTTCGGCCTGCGCGGTGCCGCGCCGCTGCTGGCGCTGCTGGTCCTGGCCGTGCTGGTGGGCCTGGCCGGCTCGCTCGGCTACCGCTACAGCTATGACACCGCACTGGCGCGCCAGGCCGAGCGCGGCCAGGTGCAACTGCGCCTGTACACCCAGGCGCTGGAGAGCGAGCTGGCGCACTACGACTACGTGCCCGGCCTGCTGTCGCTGGACGAGCGCATCGCCGCGCTGCTGCTGCGCCCGGACGACCCCGCGCGGGTGGCACGCGCCAATGACTACCTCGCCGCCCTCAATACCCGCGCCGGCACGCGCGTGGTCTACGTGCTGGATGCGCACGGCAAGGTGCTGGCCACCAGCAACTGGCAACGCCCCGACAGCTACCTGGGCGAGGACCTGAGCTTCCGCCCCTACTTCCGCTCGGCCATGGACGGCCAGCTGGGGCGCTTCTACGGCGTGGGCACCACCCGCAGCGAGTCGGGCTACTACCTGTCGGCGCCGCTCGGGGACCGTGACAACCCCACGGGCGTGGCGGTGGTCAAGATCGGCCTGGAGCCGCTGGAAAACCGCTGGCAGGGCGCCGACAGCCAGATGCTGCTGACCGACGAGAACGGCGTGGTGATCCTGGCCTCGGACCCGTCGTGGAAACTGGCCGCGCTGCGCCCGCTGTCGGCCGAGGCGCGCGAGCGGCTGTCGCGCAGCCTGCAGTACAACCGCGCGCCGCTGCCGCAGTTGCCGCTGGCCCTGGTGCGCAAGCTTGCCAATGGCAACGGCAACAGCGATGAGCTGGTGCGCCTGCGCAGCGGCCCGCCGATGCTGGCGCAGCACGCCGCGCTGCCCGGCACCGACTGGCAACTCACGCTGCTGACCAATACCTCGCAGGCACGCGTGGCCGCGCTCAATACCGCGGCACTGGCGGGCGTGCTGACCGCCTTCGTGCTGCTGCTGGGCGCGGCCTGGAACGTGCGCCGGCGCATCGTCAACGAACGCCTGGCCGCGCGCGCCGCGCTGGAAGCCGCCAACAGCGAACTCGAACGCAAAGTGGCGGAGCGCACTACCGACCTGTCCGCGGCCAACCAGCGCCTGCAGGCCGAGGTGGCCGAGCGCATCCGCGCCGAGACCGTGCTGCGCCAGGCGCAGGACGGGCTGCTGCAGGCCGGCAAGCTAGCGGCGGTGGGCCAGATGTCGACCGGCATCGCGCATGAGCTGAACCAGCCGCTGGCGGCGCTGCGCACCATCTCCGGCAATACCGGCAAGTTCCTCGAGCGCGGCGACTACGGCACGGTGCGCGCCAACCTGGACACCATCATCGGGCTGGTCGAGCGCATGGGCCGCATCACCGGCGCGCTCAAGTCGTTTGCGCGCAAGTCCGGTAACGGCAGGCGCCAGGCGAAACTGGCCGACGCCGTGGACAACGCCCTGTTCCTGCTGCAGACGCGCGTGGACGCGGTGCAGCCCGAGCTGCAGCGCGATATCGACCCGACGCTGGCGGTGGTGTGCGATGCCAACCGCCTGGAACAAGTGCTGGTCAACCTGCTCGGCAATGCGCTCGACGCCGTTGCCGGCAAATCCCAGCCGCGCATCGCGCTGCACGCGCACCTTTCCGGCAGCATGGTCCACCTGACCGTGCGCGACAACGGCGCGGGCCTGTCCGAAGAAGCCTTCGCGCGGCTGTTCGAGCCGTTCTTCACCACCAAGCCTGCCGGGCAGGGGCTGGGCCTTGGCCTGACGCTGTCGGCCGGCATCCTCAATGAAAACGGCGGCAGCCTGTCCGCCGCCAACCACCCCGACGGCGGCGCCTGCTTTACGCTGGTGCTGCCCCTGGCGCCGCAGGACACCAACCCACTGGACGCAACCCATGCCGGCTGACCTCACCGTACTGATCGTCGAGGACGATGCCGACGTGCGCCTGGGCTGCGAGCAGGCGCTGCGCCTGGAAGGCATCGCCACGCGCGGCGTGGGCAGTGCCGAGGCCGCGCTGCGCGAAGTCGGCCCGGGCTATCGGGGCGTGGTCGTCAGCGATATCCGCCTGCCGGGGCAAGACGGCATGGCGCTGCTGACACAGCTGCGCGAGCGCGACCCGGCGCTGCCGGTGATCATGATCACCGGCCACGGCGACGTGGCCCTGGCGGTGCAGGCGATGAAGCAAGGCGCCTACGATTTCCTGGAAAAGCCGTTCTCGCCCGAGCAGCTGGTGGAAGCCACGCGCCGTGCGCTGGAACAGCGCCGCCTGGCGCTGGAAGTGTCAGAACTGCGCGAGCGGCTGGCCGGACGCCAGAAGCTTGACACCCTGTTGATCGGCCAATCGCCAGCGGTCGAGCGGCTGCGCCGGTTGATCGCCGACCTGGGCGGCACCGACGCCAACGTGCTGATCCACGGCGAGACCGGCACCGGCAAGGAACTGGTGGCGCGCTGCCTGCACGAGGCCAGCCAGCGCCACGCGCGCAACTTTGTCGCCATCAACTGCGGCGGCCTGCCGGAGCAGTTGTTCGAAAGCGAGATATTCGGACATGAGGCGGGATCGTTTACCGGCGCCGCGCGCCGCCGCATCGGCAAGATCGAGCATGCCGAGGGCGGCACGCTGTTCCTCGATGAAATCGAAAGCATGCCGATGCCGCTGCAGATCAAGCTGCTGCGCGTGCTGCAGGAGCGCGTAGTGGAACGGCTCGGCTCCAACCAGCCGGTGCCGGTCAACACGCGCGTGGTGGCCGCGACCAAGGCCGACCTGCGCCTGCTGTCCGATGCCGGCCAGTTCCGCGCCGACTTGTACTACCGCCTGAACGTGATCACGCTGGAGCTGCCGCCGCTACGCGAACGGCGCGAAGACGTGCCGGCGCTGTTCGAGCACTTTGTCGCGCAGGCCGCGCTGCGCTTCGGGCGCGAGGCGGTGCCCGCCAGCCCGGCGGAGCAGGCCGCGCTGGTGGCCTATCCGTGGCCAGGCAATGTGCGCGAACTGCGCAACCTGGCCGAGCGCCATGTGCTGGGGCTGGGCTGCAACCCCGGCCAGGGCACCACAGCGCCCGAGGCCCTGCCGCTGGCACAGGCGGTCGAGCAGTTCGAGCGCGCGCTGATCGCCGACGCCATGCGCCGCCACGACGGCAACCTGAGCCGTGCCAGCGAAGCGCTCGGCGTGGCCAAGACCACGCTGTTCGACAAGGTGCGCAAGTACGGGTTGTAAGCCAACTGTAAACCTGGTTTTGCATCCTCCGGGCAGCCGCAATTCATCACGGCGTGACAAGAAGAACTCTGAAGCGTCTGCTGAATTTCCTGACGGCCGCCACGCGCACTTAGGTTCGCGCCGGGGAACCACCCCGGCATGCCGGTGTCTGCGTTATGTCTTCACGCCACACACCCCGCCGGCGAAATGTGCGGTGAAGAACAAAAGTGAGACGGAATATAGTTTTTTCTTACTTATGGAACAGCCTTTGCGGCATATTATGGGCTTCCGGCAAATCCGGACCCGAGACATGCAAGATGCGGAAATAGCTTGAGCCTCGGGAAATGACAAAAACACCAAAAAAAACCAAACAGCCGTCCGGCCGGCGGGGAGCGGGCCAGGACACAGGGTCAGTCAACCATTGGCAGTGACCAACACGCGGCGCAGGTGCCTGGCGCCGCGCGCGCCCTCCCGGCGCGACTGCCTTCAGGACTACGGGTGATTGGATGAAACTGGATCCGGCACTGGCTGAAAAGCCTTACTACAGCACGCGTACAGCGGCAAAACTGCTCAATGTCTCATTGGGCACCGTCCAAAAGATGGTCGAACGCGGCGAACTTGGCGCGTGGAAGACCAACGGCGGCCATCGGCGCATTCACAAGGAAACCGTGCATCGCCTGCTGGCAACGCGCATCGGGCACGAACCGGCGTCGCCGCACGGCCTGGACCTGGTGGTGTTCCATCCCAACCACCAGGAAGCGCAGCGCATCCACGGCCAGCTCAGCAAGTGGGGGCTGCCGCTCAAGAGCGTGGTGGTCGACGATGTGCTCGACACCGTCATCACCTCGGTCAGCGCACATCCGCGCGTGGTGCTGTACTACGTCGACGAGCTGAACGACAACGAGTCGGCCACCATCGAGAAGCTGCAGAACTTCTTTGCCAGCCAGCACGTGATCTTTGCGGTGATCACCAACCGGCAGGCCTACGACGGCGTGGCCGATGCGCTGCAGCACTGGGGCATCATGGTGTTCCTGAAGACGCCGTCGCTGGAAGAGGTCAAGGGCTTCCTGCGCGCACAGCTGATGATGGGACGCGCGGCCTGATCCGGCACCGCCCCATCGGGCAATCAGGGAACAGGGGCCACGCAGGCCCCTGTTTGCCGTTGGCCTCAGGCCACCGCCACGTGGCGCGGCGGTGCCAGCCCCGCTTGCCCGTCGGCCTGCGCCATCATCCAGCCATACAGGTTGCGCGGGTCGGGCGGCATCGCCACCAGCTCCACCGCGCTGCCCACCCGGTGCGCGTGCGCCGCTGCGTATAGCCAGCGCAGCGCGGCATAGTCTTCCAGCGCGAACCCCACTGAATCGAACACCGTCACCTCGTCTGCGGACGCGCGCCCCGGGGCGTGGCCGGCCAGCACCTGCCACAGCTCGGTGACCGGCGCCTCCGGGGGCAACTGCTGGATCTCGCCTTCGATGCGGGTCTGCGGTTCGTACTCCACCACGATGCGCGCGTTGCGCAGGATATCGGGATGCAGCTCCGTCTTGCCGGGGCAGTCGCCGCCGACCGCGTTCAGGTGCATGCCGGGGCGCACCATCGCCGGCGTCAGGATGGTGGCGCGGGTCTTGTCGGCGGTGACGGTGGAGACGATGTCGGCGCCGGCCAGTGCCGCTTCTGTCGACGCCGCCGGACGGATCACCAGGCCCGGCACGCCCGACAGGTTGCGCATCAGCCTTGCCGTGGCAGCCGGATCGATGTCATAGGCGGCGATCTCGCGCACGCCCAGCATGGCGTGAAACGCGAGCACCTGGAATTCGGCCTGCGCGCCGTTGCCGATCAGCGCCATGGTGTGCGCGCCGGGCCGGGCCATGGCGCGCGCGGCCAGGGCCGAAGTGGCTGCGGTGCGCAGCGCGGTGGCCAGCGTCAGGTCGGCCAGCATCAGCGGGAAGCCGGTCTCCACTTCGGCCAGCAGGCCGCACGCCATCACCGTGGGCATGCCGTGCTGCGCGTTGCGCGGATGGCCGTTGACGTACTTGAAGGCGTACTGGATGCCGTCGCTCGTCGGCATCAGTTCGATCACGCCGCGCGCCGAATGGCTGGCCAGGCGTGCGGACTTGTCGAAGGCATGCCAGCGCAGGAAGTCCTGCCGGACCTGCTCGGCCATCTGCACGATGGCGGCCTGCACGCCGACGGTGGCCACCAGGCGGGCCACGTCGTTGGCGTCGAGGAACAGCGACCGGGCGGTATTGTTCATGATTGTCTCCTTGGCTGTCTGTGCATGTGGCATGGCTATCAGGCAGCTGCCGCGGCGATGGCTGGACCGCTGCTGCGGTCCAGCCGCAGCGTCATGCAATAGGCGCCACCGCCGGAGAGCATGAAGGGGGACAGGTCGACTTCGTGCAACGTGTAGCCGCGCCTGCCCAGTTCGGTGCGCAGGTGCGGCGTGGTACGGGTCATCACCACCTGGTCGTCCAGGTTGACCGCGTTGACGCTGAAGTGGCGCAGGTCGTCGGCGGTGGCCTCGATGCGCAGCCGTGCCGGCACGCGCGCGCGCAGCTCGCGCAGCGCGGCTTCGCTGAAGGCGGGCGGGTAGTACAGAAGTTCGCCGCCGGACAGCGGGCAGAAGCACACGTCGAGGTGGTAGCTCTGCTCGGTGGCCAGTTCCAGCGCCACTACGTCCTTGCCGAAATAGTCCGATACGGCGGTGGCCGCCTCGTGCGACGAGCGCGGTCCGAAGCCCGCCCAGAAGTGGCCGCGGCCGGCGTCCCAGATGCAGTCACCCGCGCCTTCCTGGAAGCAGCCTTCGGGCAGCAGCTCCACCTGTTCGAGCAGGCCGCGCTCGCGCAATGCGCCAAAGATCGCAGCGAACGGCGCTTCTTCGCCGCGCCGTTGCGGGTAGCGGAAGCGCGCCAGCAGCGCGCGGCCGTCGAGCACCACCGCGGCGTTGGCGGGAAACACCATGTCGGGCAGCCCCGGCGCGCCGGCGGTCACCTCCACCGCGAAGCCGGCCCGGCCCAGCGCCTCGCGCAGCGCGTCGAAGGACTGCATGGCATTGCGGTGCATGCCGTGCGGATCGCGCGCCCACGCGCCCGGGTCCATCCACGGATTGATGCTGTACGACACGTCATAGAAAGTCGGCTCGACAAGCAGGATCGTGGGGGTGTTGATCACGGTGGCTCCTTTTTTTCGTGATGGCGGTTGGGAAAGAATTCGGTCGATTGAATTCTCGGGCAGGCTGGTGTTAACTAATAGCCAGCAAATTGCGCAATTTGCGCCTACCATTGAGCGATTCGCCAGATCGAGCTGGCGAATTGCCAACAACCGCTTTTGCCCGCCATGGATGCCACCGATCAGCAGCTCTTGTCCCTGCTTCGCGACAACGCGCGCACGCCCGTCACCGCGCTGGCCCAGGCGCTGCGCGTCTCACGCGCGACCGTGCAGAACCGGATCGACAAGCTGGAAAAGGAAGGCGTGATCGTCGGCTATACGGTGCGCCTGCGGCCCGAGGCCGAAGCGCACCGCATCCGCGCCTGGATGACGATCGCCGTGGAAGGCAACAAGGCCCGCACCGTGCTGCAGGCGCTGCGCGGCGAGCCCAATGTGCAGGCGCTGCACACCACCAACGGGCGCTGGGACATCATTGCCGAACTGCGCGCCGACACGCTTGAGGCGTTCGACCGCACGCTGGACCGGATCCGGCTGATCGACGGCATCAGCGCCACCGAGACCAGCATCTTGCTGTCGAGCTACAAGTTGTAGCGCGCGGGCGCCAGGGTTCAGGCCGCGACGCGGCCGCGCAGGCGCTCGCGCCGCGATTCCTCATGGTGGACATGACCGCTGGGGCGCAGCAGGTCGCGCAAGGACAGGATCCCGGCCAGGCGCATGGTTTCCACGCTCTCCACCACCGGCAGCCGCGCCACGCTCAGCGCCGCCATGCTGCCGGCGGCGGCGCGCGCGGTCTGGCCAGGCAGCAGCACATGGGCCGGGGCAGTCAGCAGTTCACGGCAGCGCATGCCGTGCGGCACCTCGCCCGCCGCCAGGCCCCGGATCGCGGTGCGCTCCAGCATGCCGAGC
This sequence comes from Ralstonia pickettii, assembly GCA_050987995.1. Lineage (GTDB taxonomy): Bacteria > Pseudomonadota > Gammaproteobacteria > Burkholderiales > Burkholderiaceae > Cupriavidus > Cupriavidus pickettii_B. Next base: position 700,491 of record CP158803.1, on the reverse strand, counting down.
ACGCGCCCGTCCGCCACCACCGGATAGGCGCGATGCGCGGCATGCTCGCCGAAGTAGCGCGCCATGGCCTCGGCCACCGGCAGGTCGGCGTCGATGACGACCACCTCGCGCGTCATCAGCTCGTCCACGTGCGCGCGCTCGAGCGGATCGACGCCGTACTCGCGGTAGATATGCAGGCCGCGCCGCGCGATCTTCTCGGTCATGATCGAGCGCTTCATGGTCAGCACGGAGAAGCCGTACGCCACCGCCGTGGTCAGCAGCAGCGGCAGCAGCGCCTGTGTGTCGTGGGTCAGGCCGAAGGCAAAGACGATCGCGGTCAGCGGCGCGCCCAGCACGCTGCCGAGCACGCCGGCCATGCACACCAGCGCCCACAGCTGCGGCGAGCCGCCCGGGAGCCACGGTGCCAGCACCACGCCCAGTCCTGCGCCCAGCATCAGCAGCGGTGCCAGCACCCCGCCCGAAGTGCCCGAGCCCAGCGCCGCGATCCAGATCACGGCCTTGACGGCCAGCAGCGCCACGGCGATTTCGATGGCGATGCGGTTGTTCAGCAGGTCGCCGATCACTTCATAACCCACGCCCAGCGCGCGCGGCTCGAAATAGCCGCCGATGCCAACCACCAGCCCGCCAAGCGCCGGCCACCACATCCAGTGCACCGGCAGCCGCGAGAACGCGTCTTCAGTGCGGTACAGCGCCAGCGTCAGCGCCGCGCCCAGCGCGCCGCACAGCAGCCCGGCCAGCACGCACGAGGCCAGCGCCGGCGTGCCGGCCGCGGCGGTCTGCAGCGGGAACAGCGGGCCCCCCTCGAAGAACAGCGGGCGCAGGAAGCCCGCCACCGCGCACGCCAGCGCCACCGGCAGCAGGCTGCGCGGGCGCAGCTCGAACAGCAAAAGTTCGACCGCCAGCAGCACCGCCGCCACCGGCGTGCCGAAGATCGCAGTCATGCCGGCACAGGCGCCCGCCACCAGCAGCGCCTTGCGCTCGCCCGCGGTCAGGTGCAGGTACTGCGCGAGCAATGAGGCCAGCGAGCCCCCAGTCATGATGATTGGCCCCTCGGCGCCGAACGGCCCGCCGCTGCCGATCACGATGCCCGACGACAGCGGCTTGAGCACCGCCACGCGCGGCGACATCTTGCTCTTGCCGAACAGCACCGCCTCGATCGCCTCGGGGATGCCGTGGCCGCGGATCTTGTCGCTGCCGTAGCGGGCCATCAGCCCGACGATCAGCCCGCCCAGCACCGGCACCGCGATCACCCACGCACCCAGCGCATGGCCGGCCGGCGAACGCTCGGCCAGCGACAGCGTCTGGTAGAAGAACAGGTTGGTGAAGAAGCGGATCAGGTTGACCAGCACGTCGGCCGCGACGGTGCTCAGGGCACCGATGCCGAGCGCGATGACGGACAGCATCAGCAGGCGGCGGTTGACGGCGTAGTCGCGCTTTTCGAACGGTGCGGCGGACGACATTGGGGGCTCCTTGGCTCTTGTGCGGTGCAAGATGCGCCAATGTTGAGATGCGCTGCACCAAAGGCGACCGAATATATCACCCCGTGATATATTACGTGCACCATTCCAAAGCGCCCCCCGTCACAAGAATGCCAACCGCCCCCGCCGTCTCCGCCCTGGCGCAGAATGCCCGTGCCTGGCTACGCACTTTCGTCCCGCTGCCGGTCGCCGCGAACCGCCACGAGCGCCTCAAGAGTTGCATTGGCGCCCTGCTTGGCCTGTTCTGCACCGAGTGGATCAGCCACCAGACCCTGGGTGGCTTCAACCCCTGGTTCGTCGCGCCGATGGGTGCCTCAGCGGTGCTGCTGTTCGCGGTGCCGTCGAGTCCGCTGGCGCAGCCGTGGTCGATCATCGGCGGCAATCTGCTGGCTGCGCTGGTCGGCGTGGCCTGCGCGCGCTGGATCCCGGATCCCGGGCTGGCCGCGGCGACCGCCGTGGCGGTGGCGATCGCGGTGATGTTCCAGTTCCGCTGCATACACCCGCCCAGTGGCGCGGTGGCGATCACCGCGGTGTTCGGCGGGCCGGCGGTCAGTGCGCTGGGCTTCGGCTTCGTGGTGGTGCCGGTGCTGTTCAATTCGATGCTGCTGCTGTTGATGGCGCTGGCCTTCAACAACCTGTCGCAGCGGCGCTATCCGCACCGTCCGCCGGAGCCTGCGATGCAGCATGGCACCAAGGATGTGCCGCCGACCCAGCGCGTGGGTTTCACTCGTGCTGACCTGGACGCGGCACTGAAGCAACGTGGCGAATTCCTCGACATTGAAGAAGATGACCTCGAGCAGATCCTGGTCGCGGCGCAGTTGCGCGCTTACCGCCGGCACTTCGGCAACGTGCTGTGCGGGGAGATCATGTCGCGTGATGTGGTCACGGTGCGGCCCGACCAGCCCGCGCATGAGGCCGGGCACCTGCTGTCGCGGCACCGTATCAAGGCGCTGCCGGTGGTGGACGTCAATCGCAGGCTGGAAGGGATCATCACGCAGAGCGATTTTTTTGCGGCACAGCGGGATACGGGGGCGCGGCGGCTGGCGGGGACGGTCCGTGATCTGATGACGCGTGCGGTAGTTACCGCCCGCGCTGAGCAGCCGATGGTGGAACTGGCGCAGGCGTTTTCCGATGGCGGCTTGCATCATGCGCCGGTGATTGATGATCAGCGGCGGGTGGTGGGGATGGTGACTCAGTCTGATCTGGTGGCGGCGCTGTTAAAGAGTGGGGTGATGGCGGTGCCGGGTTAAGGGGATTTTTTGCTGATGGTTGGGGGGTGCGGTTTGCCTCTGGTAGGTGCTGGACTTTCCCTCGCTGAGTGCATGCATCTGGTCGATGTGTCACGGGTGGTCGCTGCTGGTGACATGCTGTCGCTGTTGAACCGCTTGGTTCCGCCCTCCTGGGCGGGTCCCTTTTTGTCCGAGCGACAAAAAGATGGAATGAACGCGCCCCGGCCCGATCAAAGGCGCCGGTAGTTCAGCTGTGCATCCGGGGAAACGTGACAGGGGTAGGCGGGTCCCCCCATCACGAAACGGCATCGATGTGCCAGAGTGGGAGTGTTACCAACCACGCGAGGATGGAGGGACCCGAGATGAATACTACGACTTACGGCCTGGACATTGCAAAGACTGTCTTCCAGCTCTATTGGGTCGAGCCTTCGGGCAAGTGTTCCAACCGCCGCTTCAGCCGGCCCAAGCTGCTGGAGTTCCTCGCGAATCGCGAGCCCGGACGTATCGCGCTCGAAGCCTGTGGCAGCGCGCACTGGTGGGCCCGCCAACTGCAAGCCTTGGGCCATGAGCCGGTGCTGCTGCACGCCAGGTACGTGCGACCGTTCGTGCAGACGAACAAGACCGATGCGGCCGATGCCAAGGCTATCTGGACTGCAGCCCAGCAGCCGGGCATGCCGATCGTGGCCCCAAAGACCGAGTCCCAACAGTGCGTACTTGGCCTGCACGCCATGCGCCAACTGCGCGTGAAAATGCGCACTATGCTGGTCAACCAGCTGCGCGGCACGTTGTTTGAGTTCGGGATCCGGATCCGTCCCGGGCTGCGAGCTGGCCTGCAGGAAATCGTGCAACGAATGGACGAACTCGAACAGAACGTGCCGCCCTTGCTGTTCGAGTTCGTGCGCGAACAATTGCAAAGCATCGAACGGCTCGATCAAGAGATAGCTCGCCTGGATCAACGCATTGATGCCTGGGGTCGGCAGAATCGGGCTTGCAAAACGATTTTGGCCATTCCCGGCATCGGCATGCTTACCGCCACGGCCATGGTCGCCACCATTGGCGACGCGCACACCTTCAAGTCCGGGCGCCAACTGGCGGCTTATCTTGGCCTGGTGCCCAAACAGACCGGCACCGGCGGCAAGGTCTGGCTGAGCGGCATCAGCAAACGCGGCGACCCCTACCTGCGCACCTTGCTGATTCACGGCGCTCGGGTGGTGCTGAGTCATCTGCGCAGAAAGAACCAGCCCGGCTGGAGCCTGATGCTCGCACAGCGACGGCCGAAAAACGTCGCGGCTGTTGCCCTGGCCAACAAGACGGTGCGTACCATCTGGGCCCTGTTGGCCCACGACCGAACCTATGACCGAGACTATGTCTCGGTCAGGCCTGCCTAACGGCAGGCAGAGCTAGCAAGGAAGGAACCCGTCCACAGGTTGCGGCGGTAATGTCAGCGTGATGGCAAAACAGGTTGGACCGCGGGAGTGCAAGCCCAATTGGTTCCTGGTGCTCAAAGCACGGCAAAAAGATAGGGACACTCCCGGCGAAATCCATCAGGGCCTGCAGGCCTGGCCTGCACCGCAAGGCCGGATATAAGTCTGCAGCCAATCCTGTCCAAGCCTGATGTTGGCTTTACCTTGCAAACCGGGGCGCGTTCATATAAGGAACCAAAAAGCGCGTCGCCTGAGCGGCTGGCTATCAAGGGGACGCTTCTGGTGGTATGGGCGGCTTTGGTTTCCGTGAGGCGGGGTCGCGGTTCGACCCTGCTACGCCAGGTGAGTCAGTGACAGTGCCTGCGCCGACCCACTTTTGAACGATCCCCATGCCGGGCGTAGGCCGCCTGACTAACCACCGTATCGCATCAACGCCTTCGGCTGCGCTGCGCGCGGCGTCCAATGGTGGCAGGCCCACCGACTGCGTTCTACTCCGCGATTGTTCTTGAGCCCGTGACCGGCGTCGTCGCTGTGCGAGCGCAGCGATGCACTTCCCAGCGCGGGCGCTTCGCCCCAGATCATGAGCCGCGCGCAGCGCAGCCGAAGGCGTTGACGCGATATCCCTGTTAGAAGGCGGCCTACGCCCGGCATGGGGATCGTTCAAAAGTGGGCCTTCGCAAGGCACTCCCACTGACTCACCTCGCGTAGCAGGCTCGAACGGCTGACCCCATAGAAACGGAAAGCACTGCCGCCCGTACCACCAACGCCGCCTCCTTGATAGCCAGCCGCTCAGGCGACGCGCTTTTTGGTTCCTTTTTGTCGCTCGGACAAAAAGGGACCCGCCCAGGAGGGCGGAACCCAGCGGTTCAACAGCGACAGCATGTCACCAGCAGCGAGGCAGCCGTGGACAGATAGGAAAAGACCGTAACCTCCCCCCGCTGTTCAACACCCCCAACCTATGGCACTGTGCCCCCATCCACCCATGTTGCACCGCAGTGACGCCCGACGCACCCCCTCCACCCTTCCGCATGCCCCGACACAAACGTAGGCTATATTTACGCCGTTTCCGTCACACCTACGGCCCCAGGGAGACCCATCAATGAGTTCCGGCCAGTTAATCGAGAAGATCGCAGCGGTGTTCGCCCTGATCGTGCTGATCGGCGGCTCGCTGCTGGTGCTCGCGCCATTCACCACGGCGCTGCTGTGGGGCGCCATCCTGGCCTTCAGCTCGTGGTACCCATACACCGTACTGTCGCGCTGGCTGGGCAACCGGCGCGGCCTGGCGGCGCTGATCTGCGTGCTGCTGGCGACCGTGGTCGTGCTGGGCCCGTTCGTCTATGCCGGCGCCAGCTTCTCCGCCCACCTGGACGAACTGTCCGCGCTGGTCGACCGCTATATCGAACAGGGCCTTCCGCAGCTGCCCGAATGGCTGAGCAGCCTGCCCTTCGTCGGCGCCTACCTGCATAGCTCCTGGGACAGCGTGATCAACGCCGATTCCGAGATGGTCGCCAACCTGCGCAAGTTGATCGCGCCGGTGGGCCACGTGCTGCTGGGCGCGGGGCTGTCGATCGGCGCGGGGCTGGGGCAGCTCGCGCTGTCGATCATCCTGGCGTTCTTCTTCTATACCGGCGGCGAGTTCGCCATCGCCTGGCTGCGCGCGGGCATGCGCCGCATCGCCGGCGAGCGTGCCGACCACCTGCTGGAGCTGGCCGGCAGCACTGTCAAGGGCGTGGTCTACGGCGTGCTGGGCACGGCCTTTATCCAGGCGGTGCTGGCCGGCATCGGCCTGTGGATCGCAGGCGTGCCCGGCGCCGCCATCCTGGGCTTTATCACCTTCTTCCTGTCGGTGATCCCGGTCGGGCCGCCGCTGGTGTGGCTGCCGGCCGCGCTCTGGCTGTACCACACCGGCTCCACCGGCTGGGCCATCTTCCTGGTGGTGTGGGGCGTGGCAGTGGTCAGCATGGCGGACAACATCGTCAAGCCGCTGCTGATCAGCAAGGGCACCGGCATGCCGCTGATCTGGATCATGCTGGGCGTGCTCGGCGGCGCGCTGGCGTTCGGCTTCCTGGGCGTGTTTATCGGCCCGACGCTGCTGGCGGTGGCCTATGCGCTGCTGCGCGACTGGACCATCGGCTCGCAAGGCGAGCTCAAGCAGGACCTGAAGGCCGCCGAGGCGATCGCCTCCGGCTCGGTGGCGCCGCCGGTGGCGGCAAATCCGTCCGCACCGGCGGCTACGGCAACGCCTACGGCTCCGGCTCCGGCTGCCCCCGCCGTGGTCGACAACCCCGACGTCCCGCCGGCGGCAACCGGCAAGCATTCCGGCTGATGGCAGTACACGACACGACCACCACACCCGACACCTCGCCCGCCGCACTGCACCGGCTGGTAGCGTGCGAATACTGTGACGCGATCTACGAGCGCACGCCGATCTCTCCCGGCGAGCGCGCGCTGTGCCTGCGCTGCGGCGGCGAGCTCTACCGCGAGAGCCGCCGCCACTACCGCCGGCTGCTGCCGCTGGTCATTACCGCGCTGATCCTGTTCCTGATCTCCAACGCCTTCCCGATCGTGGAGATGGACCTCAAGGGCGTACGCACCCAGACCACGCTGGCGGGCGCGGTGCAGGCGCTGTACGACGACCAGATGGCGCTGGTGGCGGCGCTGGTATTTGCCACCACCATCCTGTTCCCGCTGGCCGAGCTACTGATGATGGCCTACCTGCTGGTGCCGATGGCGCAGCACCGCATGCCCGCGGGCTTCGACCGCATCGTGCGCGGCATCCGCCAGACGCGGCCGTGGGGCATGATCGAAGTGTTCATGATCGGCGTGCTGGTGACGCTGGTGAAACTCTCCACCATGGCGCGCGTGCTGCCCGGCATCGCGCTGTGGTCGTTCGGCGCGCTGGTGATCGTGCTGGCGGCGATGCTGTCGTTCGACCCGCGTGACCTGTGGCGCTACCTGGAGTCGCCGGACGACAAACCCGGCGCCACCGACGCCACCGACGCCGCGGGCGAGGAAGGCCGATGACGGGCACGCCGCAAATGCCACCACAAGCGCCTCCGCCGCCCCGCCACCCCGGCCGCCTGGCGCGCCCGCGCCAGCTCGCGCGCGAAGTGGTGGCCGGACTCACCGACGACGACGAACGCACGCCGCTGCCGCAGGTGCCCACCGCCAGCCGCCTGGGCCTCTTGTCCTGCCATGCCTGCGACCTGGTCAGCCCGCGCACGCTGGAAGGCGAACCCTGCCCGCGCTGCGGCGCCACGCTGCACCATCGCAAGCCGGAGAGCCTGGCGCGCACCTGGGCCTTCCTGCTGGCGGCCTATATCCTCTATATCCCGGCCAACCTGCTGCCGGTGATGGTCACGCAGTCCATTCTCGGCACGCAGCAGGACACCATCCTGTCCGGCGTGATCTACCTGTGGCTGTCCGGCTCGCACATGCTCGCCGGCGTGGTGCTGATCGCCAGCATCATCGTGCCACTGCTGAAAATGGTGATCCTGACCTTCCTGCTGTTGTCGGTACATTTCCGCTCGAGCTGGCGGATCCGGCAGCAGACCCGGCTCTATGGCCTGGTGGAGGTGATCGGCCGCTGGTCGATGCTCGATATTTTCGTGGTGGCGCTGCTGGCCTCGCTGGTGCGGGCCGGGGCGCTGGCCACCATCATCCCCGGCGGCGGCGCGCTCGCCTTTGGCGCGGTCGTGGTCCTGACCATGCTCGCCTCGCTCAGCTTCGATCCGCGCCTGCTGTGGGATTCGCTGGAAAATGACAATGCCCGACACTGACAACCAACCCTCCACGCCCGCGGGCTCGCCGCCGCCGGCCCCTGCGGGCCTGCCACGGCCCGAACGCCGGCGCCGCGCGCGCTGGATCCCCTCGCTGGTCTGGCTGATCCCGATCCTCGCCGCCGTGGTCGGCGTCTCGCTGCTGATCCATACGCTGGCGTCGCGCGGGCCTGAGATCACCGTCACCTTCCGCACCGCCGAAGGCCTGACGCCGGGCAAGACCGCCGTGCGCTACAAGGACGTGGATATCGGCCTGGTCAAGTCGGTGCGGCTGGCGCGCGACCGCTCGCACGTGGTGGCCATGATCGACCTGACCAAGGACGCCGAGAACTTTGCCGTGGCCGATACCAAGTTCTGGGTGGTGCGCCCGCGCTTTGCCGCCAGTGGCGTATCGGGGCTGGAGACGCTGTTGTCCGGCGCCTATATCGGTGTCGATGCCGGCAAGTCGGAAGAGTCCGCGCGCAGCTTCAAGGGGCTGGAAGTGCCGCCAGTCGTCACTACCGATGCCTCGGGCAAGCAGTTCGTGCTGCGCGCCGCCGAGCTGGGGTCGCTCGATATCGGCTCGCCGGTCTACTACCGGCGTGTGCAGGTGGGCCAGGTGGTGGCCTACCAGCTCGAGCCCAACGGCCGCGACATCACGCTGCGCGTGTTCGTCAACAAGCCCTATGACAAGCTGGTCACCGCCGACACGCGCTTCTGGCATGCCAGCGGCGTGGACCTGAAGCTCGATGCCGGCGGCCTCAAGCTGTCGACGCAGTCGCTGGTGACGGTGCTGCTGGGCGGCGTCGCCTTCCAGGCGCCGGACCACACCGCCGCCACCGACGCCGCGGCCGAGAACACGCAGTTCCTGCTGGCCGCCGACCAGACCGAAGCGATGAAGGAGCCGGAAGAGCTGGCGCCGACGCTGGCCGTGCTCAACTTCGACCAGTCGGTGCGCGGGCTGTCGCCGGGCGCGCCGGTGGACTTCCGCGGCGTGATCGTGGGCCAGGTGCGCTCGATCGGCATCGAGTACCAGCGCGACAAGAAGGCCTTCCGCATGCCGGTGGTGGTGGAGCTGTACCCGTCGCGCATGGGCTTCCGCGAGCGCGACGTGCAGGACCGCGCGCGCGCCCGCCTGATCATCGAGGGGCTGCTCAAGCGTGGCATGCGCGCGCAGCTGCGCACCGGCAACCTGCTCACCGGCCAGCTCTACGTGGCGCTCGACTTCTTCCCGAAGGCGGCGCCGGCCAAGGTCGACCTGGACGCGCCGATCCCGGAATTCGCCACCACGCCGGGCACCTTCGACCAGTTGCAGGCGCAGGTGGGCGATATCGTCAACCGCATCGACAAGGTGCCGTTCGACCAGATCGGCCAGGACCTGCGCACCACGGTGGCGAGCCTGAACAAGACGCTGGCCACTGCCGACAAGCTGGTGCAGCAGCTCAACGGCGACGTCGCGCCGCAGGTGCTGGCAGCGCTGCAGGACGCGCGCAAGACGCTGACCACGGCCAACGGCACGCTGGCATCGGACGCGCCGCTGCAGCAGGACACGCGCCGCATGCTGCAGGAACTGACGCGCACCGCAACCTCGCTGCGCACGCTGACCGATTACCTCGAACGCCATCCCGAAGCGCTGGTGCGCGGCAAGACGGAGAAAGATTGATGAAGCGCCTTCCTCTCACCAGCCTCCTCGCTGGCGCGCTGGCCGCGGCCGCGCTGGCCGCAGTGGCCGGTTGTGCCTCGCCTGAACCACGCTACTACACGCTGGCCCAAGGGCCAGCCGCGGTGGCCACATTGCCGGCCACGACTCCGGCGGCATCCACCAATACGCTATGGCTGGAAGTCGCGCCGGTGCGCGTGCCGGAGCGGCTCAACCGGCCGCAACTGGTGGTGCGCGATGGTGCCGGCGGCGACGCCAGCCTGCGCTTGCTCGACCTGGCGCGCTGGTCGTCGCCGCTGCCCGATGAGTTGCGCGATGCGCTGTCGCAGCGGCTGCAGGCCACTTTGGGCGCGGTGGATACCTACCAGCAGGGGTTATCCGACGTGCAGCCGCTGTATCGCATCACCACAGAAGTGCTGCGGCTCGATGCGGATGTCGGGCAGCGCGCCGGTGCCACCATCAACTGGACTGTGCGGCGGCTGCCGGATGGCAAGGTGGTCAGCGGGCGGACACAGGCGGAGTTGCCGGCGCCGGGCGCGGTGGATGGGGTGGTGGCGGCTTACAGGGAGATCGTGGCGAGTACGGCGGCAGATATTGCCGCCGGCGTGCAGTCGCTGCGGCGCTAGTCCTCGTCCCCCCACGCCGCCGCATCACGCTCGCGGCGTGCCGCCGCTTCCGCCGCGCGGCGATGAATCGCCTCAGCCATCGCCGCCAGGCACTCCGCCGCCCCGCCCCGCACCAGCTTCACCGGACACGTCAGCATCAGGTTCTTCGGCAGCCCGAAATCCTCCACCACGAACCCGCGCGCATCCAGCGGCCGCCCTTGCTCATCGGTGACAACCGTGGCGCGCTCTCGCACCGTGCCCGCATCCGCGCTGTAGCCCCACACCGGCTTCTGCAGCGCCACCGCAAACCCCACCTCGAACGCTGTGCCGGAGTCCGGCTCGCCGGGTCCGCGGAAATCATCCAGGTTGGCCATCACCATGTCGGCGCGGCGCAGCAGCGCGATATTGGCGTCATAGATCCAGCGCGCGGAATCGGGGCCTGACAGCCCTGCGGGCGCGGACTTGTCAAGCGGGTACAGGCCGGTGAAGCCGTGCGCCGCGCACAGCGACTTGAGGTGCTCGCCCCAGGCGAGGGCATCCTTGCGGAAGACGTCAAAGCCAGCCAGGTAGATGGTTTTCATGGCAAGTGGAGTCGGGAAAGACGACGCACGCAGCATAACCCGGCGGCCGCGGCGGCGGTGATGCCAGCGTGCACGAACATCGCCCAATCTTTGCACGCGCGGAAGGCCGGTGCGCGCTGCCGCCGCCTGCGCGATACCGGGCCCTGCGCTACCATTGCCCGTCGGGGCAGGCGCCCTGCCCGCTCATCGCAACGATTCCCGCATCCCCATGTCCGCTCCCCAGATCCTCCAGGTCGGCCCGCTGGCGCCGCAGACCAATGCCACCCTCCAGCAACGCTACCGTGCCGCCGCGCTGTGGCAGCAGGCCGAGCCGATCGCCTGGGCGCGCGAGCACGGGCAGCAGGTGCGCGTGGTCGTAACCTCGGCGCGGCACGGCTGCAGCGCCGCGCTGATCGATGCGCTGCCGCGCCTCGAAGCCATCGTCAGCTTCGGCGTCGGCTATGACTCGATCGCGCTGGATGCGGCACGCTCGCGCGGCCTCCAGGTCAGCAATACGCCCGACGTGCTCAACGACTGCGTTGCCGACCTGGCCTTCGGGCTGCTGCTCGACGCGGCGCGCGGCATTGCGCACGGCGACCGCTTCGTGCGCGCGGGGCGCTGGCCGCAGGGCGGCTTTCCGTTGACGACGCGGGTATCGGGCAAGAAGCTCGGCATCCTGGGCCTCGGCCGCATCGGCGAGATCGTCGCGCGGCGCGCACAGGGCTTCGACATGGAGATCGCCTACAACAACCGCCGCCTGCGCGAAGGCGCACCGTGGCGCTTCGAACCGGACCTGAAGGCGCTGGCTACGTGGGCCGACTTCCTGGTGGTGGCCACCGTCGGCGGCGCGTCAACCGCCGGGCTGGTGTCGCGCGAGATCATCGACGCGCTCGGGCCCAAGGGCATCCTGGTCAATGTCTCCCGCGGGAGCGTGATCGACGAGGCCGCGATGGTGGCGGCGCTGGCCGAGGGCCGGCTGGGCGGAGCGGGACTCGACGTGTTCCACGACGAGCCCAACGTGCCGCCCGCGCTGCTGGCGCTGGACCATGTCGTGCTGGCCCCGCACATGGCCAGCGGCACGCGCGAGACGCGCGCCGCCATGACCGCGCTGACGCTGCAGAACCTGGATGCCTTCCTCGCCGATGGCAAGGTGCTGACGCCGGTGCTGTAGACGCTCACCGGCCTGCCTATACTGGATGCGCCGGCATCAGTTCATCCTGCGGGCCGGCATCTGGAGGGCAATATGGCACGCAAGTATATCGATTGCCGCGAGTTTCCGAGCGACACCAACTGCACGGTTGCGATGAGCGCCGACAGAGAAGACGAACTGCTCGAAGCCGCGGTCCAGCACGCGGTGGCGGTGCACCAGCATCAGGACACCCCTGAGTTGCGCAACCAGCTGAAGTCTTTGTTCAAGGAAGGCACGCCGCCGGCCTGAAGCCGGCAAAGCTGGCGCCCGGGGGCGCCGGCCCCCGCCCCGGGGCTCATTCGCAGCCCCTGATACAGCACTTAAGTCGCTTCGAATACCCATGCCGCCTGTCATGGCGCATCATTGACGCAGCGCTATATACAGACTTATATTGCGCCTGACAGTCCACCGGCCCAGGCTCCATGTCACCGAGGGCTGGCCGATTCCCGAGGATTCCGATGTCTGCCTTCCGCTCCCGCCCGCGCGGGTTCCTGCCGCGCGTGCTCGCCGGCACCGCCAGCGCCGCGCTGGCCGCACTGGCCCTGGCCGCGCCGCCCGCCTTCGGCGCCGACCTGGTGGTCTCCGCCGCCGCCAGCCTGACCAACGCCTTCAAGTCGCTGGCCGAGTCGTATCAGCGCGCCCATCCCGGCACGCAGGTGGTGCTGAATTTCGGCGCCTCGGACGTGCTGATGCAGCAGATCGTCAAGGGCGCGCCGGCCGACGTGTTCGCCTCCGCCGACCAGGAAGCGATGAACAAGGCCGAGGCCGAGAAGGTGATCGCCGCCCCTTCGCGCCGCAACTTCGCCGCCAACCAGGTGGTGCTGATCGTGCCGTCGGACAGCAAGCTCGCAATTGGCTCGCTGCAGGACCTGACGCGCCCCGAGGTCAAGCGCATCGCCTATGGCAACCCGGCGTCGGTGCCGGTGGGCCGCTACACGCGCGGCGCGCTGGAAGCGGCCGGGCTGTGGAATGCAGTGGCCGCCAAGGGGGTGCCGGCGCAGAACGTGCGCCAGAGCCTGGACTACGTGGCGCGCGGCGAGGTCGAAGCGGGCTTTGTCTTCGCCACCGACGCGGCAGTGATGCCGGACAAGGTCAAGGTAGCCGTGCGCGTGCCCAGCCCCACGCCGGTGACCTACCCGATCGCGGTCACCAGCCAGTCGCGCCAGCAGAAGGAAGCGGCGCAGTTCGTCGACTATGTCGCCTCGCCCGAAGGCCAGGCGATCCTGTCGCGCTACGGCTTCCAGAAGCCCTGACGGAAGGTTGCCCGCACCATGGACGCCGTCTGGGTACCGCTGCTGCTGTCGCTGAAGGTGGCCGGCTGGGCTACCGCGCTGAACGCCGTGCTCGGCGTCGGCGCGGCGTGGGCGCTGGCGCGCTGGCGCTCGCCCATGCGCGACGTGGTCGATGCGGTGCTGACGCTGCCACTGGTGCTGCCGCCCACGGTGCTGGGCTACTACCTGCTGGTGCTGGTGGGCCGGCGTGGCGTATTTGGCGAGTGGCTGGCGCGCCTGGGCATCGAACTGGTCTTCACCTGGCAGGGCGCGGTGCTGGCGTCGACCATCGTCGCCTTCCCGCTGGTGCTCAAGTCCGCGCGCGCCGCGTTTGAAGGCGTCGACCACCAGCTCGAGAACGCCGCGCGCGTGCTGGGCGTGCCGGAGGCCGGCATCTTTTTCCGCGTCACGCTGCCGCTGGCCGCGCGCGGCATCGTCGCCGGCGTGCTGCTGGCCTTTGCGCGCGCGCTGGGCGAGTTCGGCGCCACGCTGATGATCGCCGGCAACCTGCCGGGGCGCACGCAGACGCTGTCGGTCGCCATCTACGAGGCCGTGCAGGCCGGCGACGACAACACCGCCAACCTGCTGGTGCTGGTGACCTCGGTCACCTGCGTGCTGTTGCTGGTGATCGCGGGGCGGCTGGTGCCGGCGGCCGCGCGCAATCCTGCCCACATTTACGAACGCCGGCGCCTGCGCCCGCGCGTCTTTCGCTGAGCCCCGCCATGAGCATGCATGTCAGCATCCGCAAGCAGATGGTGTCCGCCGACCGGCATTTCGCGCTGGATATCGATTTCGATTCGGCCAGCCGCCGCATCGCGCTGTTCGGGCCCTCGGGCGCGGGCAAGAGCCTGACGCTGCGCGCCATTGCCGGCTTGCTGGCGCCGGACAGCGGCCGCATCGTGCTGAACGGACGCACGCTGTTCGACGCCGAGGCCGGCATCGACGTGCGGCCGCAGGATCGCCGCGTGGCCTACCTGTTCCAGGAATACGCGCTGTTCCCGCATCTGACCGTCGGACAGAACATCGCCTTCGGCCTGTCGCGCGGCTGGCGCAATCCGCGCCGCGGCGCGCTGCACCCGGAGGCGCAGCGCTGGATCGATGCCTTCGGCCTGGACGATATCGTCGGCAACTATCCCGCCGAGATCTCCGGCGGCCAGAAGCAGCGCGTGGCGCTGGCGCGTGCGCTGGTGGCGCAGCCCGATATCGTGCTGCTGGACGAACCCTTCTCCGCGTTGGACCCTGCGCTGCGCGCCCGCATGCGCGCCGAGCTGCGCGCGCTGCAGGCCAGCCTCGATGTGCCCATGCTGGTGATCTCGCACGATCCCGCCGACGTGGAGGCGCTGGGCGACCACGTGCTGGAAATCCGCGAGGGCCGCATCTTCGGCAGCGGCACCAGCCGCCACCATCCGCCAGTCTACGCGCCGGTGTCGGCGCGCGTGGCCTGAGCCGCGCGCAGCAGGTCGACGTAGGCGCCTTCGATCAGGTTCGACGCGGGAATCCCCAATCGCGCCAGCAGCGCGTGCGCCTCGGCCACGCCGTCTTCCACGCTGTCCTCGTCGGCCAGCACCACTTCCAGTTCCAGGAAATCGCCCAGCGCCTCGACCCGGTCCAGGTGCACGCGCGTGCGGCCGGCCAGGTACAGCGTGCGCAGCTTGCGCACCCGTCCGCCTTCGCCATGCGCAGCTGCCAGCGCGGCGCGCAACGTATCCGGGGAACGCGTCGGCGACAGGATGTAGAAGCTCTCCTTGGGGCCGGCCTCGTCGGCACGCGCGTAGAAGATCAGCTCGCCATGGTCGGGCGCGAACTCGCGCAACTTTAGCCGCCCGTTGGCGCACGGGAAGAAGGTATCGTCCTGGCGGATGTATTCGGGACCTTGATCGGCCAGTGCCGCAGCGCGAGGCAGCACTGCCTCCACGCTGTCGATGCGGGCCTTGATTTCGACGTTTCTTGGCATGCGGGTCTCCGTGAAGTCAGCCCAGCAGCAATCGCGCGGCAATCACCCACATGGTGATGCCGATCACCACTTCCAGCACCTGCCACGCGCGCGGGCGTGCAAACACCGGCCGCAGCAGCGCCGCGCCATAGCCCACCGAAAAGAAAAACAGGAACGACGCAGTCATCGCGCCCGCGGCGAATTCCGTCGCATGTCCGGCGAACTGCGTCGACACCGAGCCGATCAGCATCACCGTATCGAGGTACACGTGGGGATTGAGCCAGGTGAACGCCAGGCATACCGCCAGCGTCGCGCCCAGCGGGCGCGGCGCGGCATCGCTCGGGTCCAGCACCGCGTTCGAGCGCCACGCCGCCAGGAAACTGCGCAAACCATACCAGACCAGGAACGCCGCACCGCCATAACGCATCGCTGTATCGAGCCACGGCAGCTTGCGGATCATCACGGCAAAGCCGGACACGCCGAGCAGGATCAGCAGCGCATCCGAGAGTGCGCACACCAGGCAGACCCAGAACACATGCTCGCGCCGCAACCCTTGTCGCAGTACGAAGGCATTCTGGGAACCGATGGCGAGAATCAGGGAAAGACCGAGAGAGAAGCCGGCCAGGGCGGCATGCATTTTTGTTGTGGTACGGCTGTTTTTTTTGGGCGCTTATTATTGCATGCAGTGGATGCGCGGGATGCTGCGGCATCGTGAAGCTTGGTCATGCCTGACGCAGGCCTGCCCTCGCCCCCGGCCCCTTTCCCGCATGCGGGAGAGGGGAGCAAACCGCGGGCACGCAACGACTACAGGATCGAATCGCCGCCTTACGCCATCACGCCCAGGATCACGCTAGATGCCTTGAACACCGCCAGCGCCGGCACGCCGACCTGCAGCCCAAGCGCCTCCACACTCCCATTGGTCACGATCGCCGCAATCGTGCCGCCACCATCCAGCTCGATCACCACCTCGGCATTCACCGCCCCGGGCATCACGCGCGATACAACCCCAGGCAACTGATTGCGCGCCGACAACCGCATCCCCGGGGCCGGCAGCCCCACCAGCACCGAAGACGCCTTGATCAGCGCAAACGCCTCCACCCCTTCGGCCAGTTCCAGCGTCTCGACACTTTCATGCGTGATGGTGGCCACCACCTGCTGCCCGCCGGGCAACTCCAGCACAACCTCATCGTTGACCGCGCCGCCGCGCACACTGGCAACGCGCCCGAACAGCTTGTTCCTCGCACTGGTCTTGATCATCATCCGCCTCATCAGATGGATATCCTCGGCCGCACCCTCGCCCAGGCGAGACAGCTGCGCAAGAAAGCGCCGATGCTCGTCCTCGAGCGCACGATAGGTGCGGATCAGCTGCTCGCCGCGCGCGGTCAGCCGCGTGCCGCCGCCGCCCTTGCCGCCGGCGGCGCGCACCACCAGCGGCTCGCCGGCGCTGTTGTTCATCGCGTCGATGGCGTCCCACGCGGCCTTGTAGCTGATGCCGACGGCGCGCGCGGCCGCGGTGATCGAGCCTTGTTCGCCGATCGCGGCGAGCAGCGCGATGCGGTCCTTGCCGCCCCAGTCTTGCGAGCCGGAGCGGAACCAGATGGCTCCCTGGAGTTCGAGCATGCGTGGAAGGCGCCGGGGCGGCGCCGCAATGGAGTCGGAAACGCGGCTATGGTAATCCGATTTGCACGCGACGCGCGGTGGGCGCGCGCTACGCCATGATGTGCACGCCGCCGTCCACGTACACCGTATTGCCCGAGATGCGCCGTGCATACGGTGTAGCCAGGTAGGCCGTGGCAAAGCCCACGTCCATGATGTCGACCAGCTCGCCCAGCGGCGCGCGCCCGGCGGCTTCGGCCAGCAGCAGGTCGAAGTCCTTCAGCCCCGACGCCGCGCGGGTCTTCAGCGGCCCCGGCGAGATAGCGTGAACGCGGATGCCCTGCGGTCCCAGCTCATGCGCGAGGTAGCGGCAGCTCGCTTCCAGCGCAGCCTTGACCGGCCCCATCAGGTCATAGTTGGGCACCACGCGGTTGGCGCCTTCATAGCTCATCGCGAACAGCGTTCCGCCCGCCTTCATCAGCGGCGCCGCATGGCGCGCCATGCGGATAAAAGAGTGGCACGAGATATCCATGGCGCGCGCAAAGCCCTCGGCCGACGAGTTGAGCAGGCCGCCCTGCAGGTCGGCCTTGGGCGCGAACGCGACCGAATGCACCACCGAGTCGAGGCCGCCCCACACGCTTTCGATGCGCGCGAACAGCGCCTCCATCTGCCCGGCGTCTTCCACGTTCAGCGGCATCAGGATCGGCGCCTGCACCGCCTCGGCCAGCGGCGCGACGTGCGGGTAGGCCTTGTCGTTCAGGTAGGTCATGGCGACCTGCGCACCGAGTTCGCGAAAGGCCCTGGCGCAGCCCCACGCGATCGAATCGGCATTGGCCACGCCGACCACCAGCACGTGGGCGCCTTCCAGCGGCGGATTGGATACGTTGACCATGGCGTGGCTCCGGGATGACGTCAGAACGCTCAACGGCGCGGCCGTGGTGTCGTGCCCGCAGCCGGCTGGCGCGGCGGCACCGCGCGCGAGGCCTGCGGCTTGCCGGCCTGCGCGTGCTCGTCTGGCGGCGCCTCGCCCTGCGCTGCCTCGGCCACGTCGGCACGGCCGACGGCATCCGCAGCCTCCGGCGCGTGCCTGGTGCCCATCAGCTCGGCGACCTCGCGATAGCGTGCCAGCCGTTCGCCTTCCAGCGGACCCTTGACCGTCATCACGCGATGCGCCGCCACCATCAGCCTGCGGCGCGTGTCGCGATCCGGCACCAGCGCCGGCAGCGCCTGGATCGCCCGCTTTGGATCGAGCCGCACGATAAAGCTCTGCTGGCGCACCGCTGCCTTGAAGGTTGCCAGGTCGGCATGCGCGGTGCTCTCTGACTGCTCGCGTGCCATGCGGCGCAGCAGGTTGAAGGGGCGTTCCTCGATGGAACTCGGGCGGTCGGCCACATAGGCCAGCACGCGCACGAAGGCTTCCAGCGGACCGCCCTGCCCGATCGCCGCCTCGGCATCGCGCAGCCGCCGCTCGGCCAGCTCCTTGCGCAACGCCACGGTGACGGGCGATTCCACGTTGGCCGGCGCCTGCGCGCGCATCCCCACCAGCGCCGCCATCGCCGGCGAGTTGTAGATCGCCTCGAAGGCCCGCTCGTACCACGCGTCGCGCGCATCGCGGTACTGGTCGAGCGCGCTGACGATCTGCTCCGAGGCCGCCTTCTCCATCGCCAGGAACGGGTTGTCCGGCGATACCGGCGCGCGGTTGGCGCGCACCATTGGCGCCATCGCGCCGATCCATGCCATCCACGGATTCATGTCGGTCGCCACCGCGCGCTCCAGCCGTGCGGGATGCAGCGCGCGCATCCACTGCGCGTTGAATTCGTTGGACATCGCCCGCACCCACGGCGAGGCGAAGGTGTCGTAGATATGCTGGTTGATCTCGGCCACGCGGCGCACCACCTCGAAGGGGCGCTCGTCCTCGCGGCCGTCGTCCAGCGCCAGGATGTCGGCCACGCTGCGGCGCTCGAAGCGGATCAGGTAGCGCCCTTCGACCAGGTCGCGGTGCGGCAGGTCTGGGGCGACGTCCTCGATCTTGGCCTCGTACAGGCCAGGGGGCAGCACGTCGATCAGGTCCAGCGCGCAGAACAGCTCGCTGTGCTCGCGGTTGGCCACGCCGGCGGACACGAAGATGCCCAGGTGGCCCACGGTCGGGTGCAGGCAGTAGACGATCACCTGGTCGTTGGCGACCAGTTCCTCGTCGGTGGGGTACAGGTCCGGGATCCAGTTCAGCGCCTGCTGCGGCGGCGTGATGTTGTCCCCCCAGGACGCGAACACGATCACCGGCGAACGCACGTTGCGCAGATCGACCACGGTCTTGCCGTCGCTGCTGCGCACCTCGCCCGCGGTCAGCCGGTTGCCGATGAACAGGTTCTGCACGATCCAGTCGATTTCTTCGCGGTTCATCAGGAAGTGGCCGCCCCACCAGCGCTCGAATTCCAGGAAGCGCGGGCCTTCGGTATCGGCCTTGGCGTAGACATCGTAGAGCTTCTTCCACAGCGTGTTGGCGGGATTGAGCTGCTCGAAGTTCTGCACCAGCCAGGCGCCGTCGAAGCGTCCATTGCCCGTGTCGGCGGTCAGCGAGGCCAGCCACGAGCCGCCCAGCAGCCCGCCGCTGTAGCGCATCGGGTTTTGCCCGCGCACGCCCGACCAGTACGCCAGCGGCGCGCCGGCCACCAGCAGCGGCCCGGTACGCTCGGGCGCGACCGCGGCCAGGATCATCAGCGCCCAGCCGGCCTGGCAGTTGCCGACGACGAAGGGCTTGCCGGGTGCGTCCGGGTGGCGCTCGCCGACGATCTTGAGGAAGGCGGCCTCGGCGCGCGCCACCGATTCGATGGTCTGCCCCGGACAGGGCTCCTGGAAGAAGGTGACGAAGTAGCAGGGATGCCCGCTGCGCAGTGCGATGCCGATCTCGCTGTCCGTCTTGAAGCCGCCGATGCCGGGGCCGTGGCCCGCGCGCGGGTCGATCACCACGAAGGCGCGCTTGGCGGGATCGGTCGGGCTGTCGGCCGGCGGCACGATGCGCAGCAGCGCGTAGTTGACGGGCTCGGGCAGCTCACGGCCGTCGGCCAGCAGTTCGTGTTCGAACACCAGCACCGCCGGCATGCCCTCGCGCTCGTGCTCGGCAGATTCGTTGCCGCGCTGGCGCAGGATATCGAGCAGCAGCACGGTGCGCTGCCAGGCGTCGGTGAAGTATTCCAGCGCCGGCTGGCCCAGCGCCGCGAACGGATTGGCGGCGCCTGCGGCCTGGGTGGTGGAGGGTGCTTGTGCGGACCCGCCCTGCGGCGGCCCGGCGGGTATGCGTGCGGACATTCCACTTCCCCCTGTTGGCGCCGCGCCGGGCGTGTGCGCGCTGTCGGCGCAGCCGGGGTGACGCATGTTGCACTGCAACTAAAACAAGCCTAGCAGCCGCAAAGGGGGGGTGCAAGCCGCGAACGGGTGGTGCGTGACGGCACATCGCGGGGCGGCCGCACCGGTCATCGATGCGACAGATTCGTCGCCTATACTGGCCCCGTGCGCTTGCGCGTTGCAGCAAACCGGTGCCTCGCGCGCCCTGCGTGAGACTTGACCGGACCGCTATACGCGATCGCGCCGGACCGGTACCCTAGCCCTGCTGTCGCTCTCGGAACATCGTCATGACTGCTGCCTCGCCCGCCACGTCTGCCATGTCCGGACTTGCCGCCCCCGCCGCCGACGCGCCGGACAAGTACGCCACGCTGCTCGCGCGCTGCGCGGGACTGCCGCCCATCCCCACCGCGGTGGCGCACCCCTGCGATGTCGCATCGCTGAGCGGCGCGCTGGAGGCGGCGGAGCTCGGGCTGATCCTGCCGATCCTGGTCGGGCCCGCCGCACGCATCCGGCAAGTCGCCGCCGAGCATGGCCTGGCGCTGGGCGACACCCCGATCATCGACACCGCGCACAGCCATGCCTCTGCCGTGCGCGCGGTCGAGGCCGTACGCGCCGGCGACGCCGAACTGCTGATGAAGGGCAGCCTGCACACCGACGAGCTGCTGCACGCGGTCACCGCCTCGGCCAGCGGGCTGCGCACCGGGCGGCGCCTGTCGCATGTGTTCGCGATGGACGTGCCGAGCTACCACAAGCCGCTGTTCATCACCGACGCAGCGGTCAACATCTTCCCCACGCTCAACGAGAAGGCCGATATCTGCCGCAATGCCATCGACCTGGTGCGTGTGCTGGGCGTCGACCGTCCCAAGGTGGCGATCCTGTCGGCGGTGGAGACCGTCACCGACAAGATCCCCTCCACCATCGACGCGGCGGCACTGTGCACCATGTCCCGCCGCGGGCAGATCACCAATGGCTTGCTGGACGGCCCGCTCGCCTTCGACAACGCCATCAGCCGCGAAGCCGCCATCACCAAGGGCATCGACTCCGAGGTGGCCGGCGACCCCGACATCCTGCTGGTGCCCGACCTGGAAGCGGGCAATATGCTGGCCAAGCAACTCACCTTCCTGGCCGGCGCCGAAGCCGCAGGCATCGTGCTGGGCGCGCGCGTGCCCATCATCCTCACCAGCCGGGCCGACAGCGTGCGCGCGCGCATCGGCAGCTGCGCCATCGCCGTGCTGCTGGCGCACGCGCGCCGCACCGCCGAAGCCGCGGCGCAGGTCTGAGCCGCGCCGGCCCAGGCGCGCCGGTGCAACAACTTGGGAGTCCATCGAGCGTGACCGCCATCCAACCTGCCGCGCATCCCGTCATCCTCGTCGTCAACGCCGGCTCGTCCAGCGTCAAGGTCTCGGTCTACGCCGTGCCCGAGGCCGCGCATGGCAATGCCGACATCAACCCGGTGCTGAGCGCGCACGGCCAGATCGAAGGCATCGGCGTGACCCCGCGCCTCACCGCACGCATGGCCGACGGCCGCGTGGTGGCGGACGAGACCTTCCCGCAGGCGCAGGTCGCCGACCACGACGCCGCGTTCCGCCTGATCCGGCTGGTGCTGAGCGTGGGCCTGCGCGACAACCCGCCGGTAGCGATCGGGCATCGCGTCGTGCACGGCGGCGCCGACTTCGCGCAGGCCGTGCGCATTGACGACGACGTGATCGCAAAGCTGGAAGCGCTGGTGCCCCTGGCGCCGCTGCACCAGCCACACAACCTCACCGCGATCCGCGCGGTGCGCCAGGCCGTGCCCGACCTGCTGCAAGTGGCCTGCTTCGACACCGCCTTCCATGCCGGCCACGACTTGATGGCGCAACTGATGGCGTTGCCCTATGCGTACTACGAGCAGGGCATCCGCCGCTATGGCTTCCACGGGCTGTCGCACGAGTACATCGCGCGCCGCCTGCATCGGGTCGCGCCCGACCTGGCCGCGGGCCGCGTGATCGTCGCGCACCTGGGCAACGGCGCCAGCCTGTGCTCGATGCGCGGCGGGCGCAGCGTCGACAGCACCATGGGCCTGACCGCGCTCGACGGCCTGCCGATGGGCACGCGCTGCGGCGCGATCGATCCCGGCGCGCTGCTGTGGCTGGCGCAGCAAGGCATGCGCCCCGCCGAGATCCAGAAAATGCTATACCAGGACTCCGGGCTGAAGGGACTGTCGGGGGTGAGCAGCGACATGCGCGCGCTGCTGGCCAGCGATGCGCCACGCGCGCGCCTGGCGGTGGACTTCTATGCGTACCGCGCCGCGCAGGAAATCGGCAAGCTCGCCACCACGCTGGGCGGGCTCGATGCGCTGGTGTTTACCGCGGGCATCGGCGCCAACTCGCCGCCGGTGCGCGCGCGCATCTGCGAACACCTGGCGGGCCTGTTCGGCATCACGATGGACGGCGGCGCCAACGGCGAGAACAGCCAGCGCATCAGCAGCAACGACAGCCGTGTGCCGGTGCTGGTGCTGCCAACCGACGAGGAAGGGATGATCGCGCTGAGTACCGCCCGCATCCTGCGCGACAGCGGGCGGCTCCAGGGATAGTGGGACGGCCGCCCTTCAGCCGGCCAGGTAGTGTTCGCGCAGCTGCGCGACGTCGACTTCGAGCGCGTCGCGCAGGTAGTTGTCGATGCTGCCCCACCCCTGCTCGATGGCCTGCACCGAGGCATCGAGATAGCTGGCGCGGACTTCCAGCAGCGGCATCATCACTTCGGCCGGCACCCCGAACTGCCCCATGCGCGCCAGCGCCGTCTCATTGAACTGCGCGTTGCGCCGGTTCGATTCCAGGTAGTTGGCGAGGATGTCGTCCTGCGCCACACCCAGCGCCGCCAGCAGCAGCAACGAGGCAAAGCCGGTGCGGTCCTTGCCCGCGGTGCAGTGGAACAGCAGCGTCTTGCCGCCCTGCGCGGTGCGCATAAAGCCGGCGAAGGCGTCGCGGTAGCGCCCCGGAAAGTCGCGGTAGACCGCCAGCATGAAGGCGTCCATCTGCGCCGGCGTGCTGGTGCGCAGGCGCGGCATCAGCACATCCATCGCCATGCTGCCGTCCAGCACCGGCACCGCCAGCCAGCGGAAGCGCTGGCCGAAGGCGGCCTCGTCGGGCGATTTCTCGCCGGGCGAACGGAAGTCCACCACCATGTCGAGTCCCAGCGCATGCAGCCGGTCCAGGTCCGCGGCGCTGGCCAGCGCCGGGTTGCCGCTGCGGTACAGCCGGCCGTGGCGCACACGGCAGCCGCCCGCGCCGGCCAGGCCGCCGAGGTCGCGCGCATTGCTGATGGTGTCGAAGAGGAGTTCCGCCTGAGTGGCGGTGCTCGCCGTGCCGTTGTTGCTGTCGCTGACGGCGACCTCGATGCCGGCGGCCGGTGCCGGCGGCACGACCGCATGAGCGTGCAGCAAGCCCGCCTGTTGAAGCCACTTGATCATTGTTGTTCCCTGACTGTTCTTGTCGAGGCGGGCTCGTGCGCTGCAGCAGCGTTCAGCGGCTCCGGTAGGCTGGCACATGCCAGCGCAGGTGGCAGCCGGCAATATAGCGCCGGTCCAGCTTTGCCACCAGCTTCCATACCGAGAGCGCGCTGGCGTCGATATCGACCCACGCCCACGGATGCTCCGGGTCGCCGGCCTCCACCAGTTCCACCGAGCGGATGCTGGCATATCTTGCCAGTGCCTTGCGCAACGCAGTTGCACTGAGCCCTGCTTTCAGCCCGCGTACTAAAACCTTCATCATCGGCTCCAATTATTTCAGATCACCCCGACGCATGCATCACCCGCGCGGGGCGGCGGTGCACATGGGTCCGGCAACCGCCGCGGGGGCTGGTAGCGCCTGCGTTTACAGGTGAGATGCCGGAAGTCGCTCAGAAATCCGCCGCCCAAAGCGAAGCTTGATCTATGTCATGGCCGGCGCAAACAGACGCAGCGCTGCCTCGACAGCCCCCCTCGTCACATCGGAAAATTCCTATCATGTCGACGCGGCGGCCGCGTCAAAAGCCCGGCCGCTTGCAGCACGCACACGCGGATGCCGTCTCGCGACCGACATTGCACGCCGCGCCGGCGCACTGCCGGTGTGCCGCCCGATCGCCGAGAGGAATCCGTGTCGTGGTGTCCGACCAGGATCACCAACCACAAGGATGACGGCGATACCCGAAACTCCCTCAACCAGCCCCGCCGCCCCGCCCACCATTGCCGCGGCCGTCCCTGCCGCGCCCAAAGCGACGCTGCACTGGGGCCTCTATGTCGCCGTCGCGGTGCTGATCGGCGTGCTGGCAATCCCGCTGCCTGAAGGCCTGACCGTCGCGGGCCACCGCATGCTCGCGATCCTGGCCTTTGCCATCGTGGTGTGGATCACCGAAGCGGTCTCGTACGAGACCAGCGCGATCATGATCACCTCGCTGATGGCCGGACTGATCGGCTTCGCGCCGACTGTCAACGACCCCAACGTGCTGTATGGCACCTCGCGCGCGCTGGGTATGGCACTGGCCGGCTTCTCCAACACCGCGCTGGCGCTGGTCGCCGCGGCCCTGTTTATCTCGGCGGCGATGACCGTAACCGGGCTGGACCGCCGCATCGCGCTGTTCACGCTGTCGGCCATTGGCACCAGCACGCGCCGCATCCTGGTCGGCACCATCGCCGTCACCATCGCGCTGAGCCTGGTGGTGCCGAGCGCCACCGCGCGCAGCGCCTGCGTGGTGCCGATCATGATGGGCGTGATCGCCGCCTTCGGGGTCGACAAGAAGTCCAATATCGCGGCCGGCATCATGATCACCGTGGCGCAGGCCACCAGCATCTGGAATGTCGGCATCCAGACCGCCGCGGCGCAGAACCTGCTGACGGTGGGCTTCATGGACAAGCTGCTGGGCGAACGCATCACCTGGCTGCAATGGCTGATCGCCGGCGCGCCCTGGGCCATCCTGATGTCGGTGGTGCTGTATTTCCTGGTGCGCTTCCTGCTGCCCGCCGAGACCGACGCCATCCCCGGCGGCAAGGAAGCGGTGCAGCGCGAACTGTCCGCACTCGGTCCGATGACCGCGCCGCAGAAGCGCCTGGCCGCGGTATCCGTCGGCCTGCTGCTGTTCTGGGCCACCGAAGGCAAGCTGCACAGCTTCGACACCGCCACCGTGACTTTCGTCGGGCTGGTGATCCTGATGCTGCCGCGCATCGGCGTGATGGACTGGAAGACCATGCAGCAACGCACGCCGTGGGGCACGCTGATCGTGTTCGGCGTCGGCATCAGCCTGGGCACGGCGCTGCTGAGCACGCAGGCCGGCCAGTGGCTCGGCAAGTTCGTAGTCGCGCATTCCGGCCTGGCCACGCAGGGGCCGGTGATGGTGTTCGCCATCCTTGCCGCCTTCCTGATCCTGATCCACCTGGGCTTTGCCAGCGCCACCGCGCTGACCGCGGCGATGCTGCCGATCCTGATCTCGGTGCTGCAGACGCTGCCGGGCGACATCAACCGCGTGGGCATGACCATGCTGCTGGGCTACACCGTGAGCTTCGGCTTTATCCTGCCGATCAACGCGCCGCAGAACATGGTGTGCCTGGGCACCGAGACCTTCAACGGCCGCCAGTTCGCGCGCATCGGCATCCCGGTGACAATCGTGGGCTACGTTATGATGCTGCTGTTCGCGGCGACCTACTGGCGCTGGCTGGGCTGGGTCTGAGCGTTGCGGCGGTGTGCCCCGGCGGCGCGGGACTCGCGCCCCGCCGCCGGGCACTGGCACAATACGCCGCATGAAAAGCCTCTGGTCCGCCTTCATCAAGTTGCTGGTGCTCGCCGTGATCGGCGGCGCGCTGCTTGCCACCATTGCCATCCTCGCCCTCGACCGGCAGTTGCCGTCGCTCGACGCGCTGGCGGATTTCCGCCGCACGCCGGACTACGTTCCCCTCTCGCGCTACCCGCGCGACCTGATCGATGCCGTGGTGGCGATCGAGGATGAGCGCTTCTATGTGCATGACGGGATCGACTACATCGGCGTGCTCCGCGCGGGGCTGGCGAACCTGTCTGACGACCTGTCGCAGGGGGCATCGACGATCACCATGCAGGTGGCGCGCAATTTCTACCTGTCGCGGGACAAGACCTATACCCGCAAGCTGTATGAGGTGCTGCTGTCGTACCGGATCGAGAAAGCGTTCAGCAAGGACGAGATTCTCGAGCTGTATATGAACAAGATCTACCTCGGACAAGGGGCTTATGGATTTGCCGATGCGGCGCGGACCTACTTCGGCAAATCGCTGGACCAGCTATCGCTGGCGGAATGCGCGATGCTGGCCGGGTTGCCCAAGGCGCCCTCGGCGAACAACCCGATTGCCAACCCGCGGCGGGCGCGGCAGCGGCAGGCCTATATCCTGCGGCGGATGCTGGAGCTGGGAAGGATTTCGCATCCGGAATATGACGGGGCGTTGCTGGAGCCTTTGCGGCTGAAGTGATGCTGCGGGCCCAGGGTCTGAGCCGCGCGGAACGATTCATTGCCGGGCAGACCCAAACCATGACGGGCCATGCTATCGCAGAGGCCCGCCTGGTGGCGGGAAGCTCACGTTGCATGGTCCATTCGCGGGACCCTGTCCCGACAGGAGGGCCGACATGAATGCAGAGTCAACACTTACCCCCGCCACTGAACTGGCGCAACGCAATCCCGTCCACTTCCCCAATGAAAGTGCCGAATACCGCAAGGCGCGCAATGCGCTGCTGGCGGAGGAGATCGAGCTGCGGCGGCATATCGAGCGCGTGGCCGCGCAACGCCGCAAGCTGCCAGCCGGCGGCGAGGTGACCAAGAACTATACCTTCCAGGGCGAACACGGGCCGGTCACGCTGGCCGAGCTGTTCGGCGACAAGGACACGCTGGTGGTCTACAGCTATATGTTCGGACCGCAGCGCGAACGGCCCTGCCCGATGTGCACGTCGATCATGGCATCGTGGGACCACAAGGTCCCGGATATCGAGCAACGCGTGGCGCTGGCGATGATCGCGCGCTCGCCGGTCGATCGCCTGGTAGCGGCGAAGAAAGAACGCGGCTGGACCAAGCTGAAGGTCTACGCGGACGTCGACGGCCAGTTCACCCGAGACTATGTCAGTCCGGAGGATGCCGACGTACCGGGTTACTCCGTCTTTACGCGCCGGGACGGCAAGATCCGCCATTTCTGGAGCAGCGAGATGTATGCCCTCACGACGGACCCGGGACAGGATCCGCGCGGCGCGCCGGACCTGGATCCGCTATGGACCTTGCTCGACACCACGCCGGAAGGCCGCGGCACCGACTGGTACCCTGAGCTGGAATACAGCAAGTAGCGGCAGAGCCAGTGGCACCTGGTGCTGACCGCACCAGGCTTCCTATTCCAGCAACGCACGATGCCGGCCCAGCGCCTCCTGCACGATCTCCAGCAGGCCGCTGCCGGCGTCGTCGTCAACATGCCCGAGCAACGCGCGCCGCATCCGCGGCTCCCAGAACCGCTTGATATGGCCGGCGATATCCGAGATGGCCTCCTCGCGGTCCGGCATCGCCTCGAAGAAGCTGCCGATCTGGTTGGCCATGGTGATCAGGTTGTCGACGTTCATGCCAGGCTCGTCTCGTGTTGCAGGCGTTGGGGGTGTGCGTAGACCACGTGCGCACCCGCGCGCACGAAGCCGGCCAGCGTGATGTTGGCCTGTTCGGCCAGCCGCACGGCCAGCGCGGTGGGCGCGGACACGGCCGCCAGCAAGCCGGCGCCGATGGCCGCGGTCTTCAGCACCATTTCATAGCTCGCGCGGCTGGTGACCAGCACCGCGCCGCCGGCGATATCCTCGCCGCTGCGCGCAAGCGCGCCGGCCAGCTTGTCCAGCGCGTTGTGGCGGCCGACGTCCTCGCGCACCAGCGACACATGGCCATCGGCGCGCAGCCACGCGGCGGCGTGCGTGGCGCCGGTGTGGCGCTGCAGTTGCTGGCGCAGCTGCAGTTGCACGAAAGCGGACTGGATCACATCGGTGTGGAAGCTCGCATCGCTGCGCACCGGCGCCGGCATCCGCATCACCTGCTCCAGCGATTCGGTCCCGCACAGGCCGCAGCCGGTACGCCCGGCCAGTGAACGGCGCCGGTCCTTCAGCCGCATGAATGCCTCCGAGGCAATCTCGAGCTGCACCGCGATGCCATGCTCGCGCGTATCGATGTCGATGCCATAGACTTCGCGCGCGCTTCCGACGATGCCCTCGCTCAGGCTGAAGCCCAATGCGAAATCCTCCAGGTCCGCCGGCGTCGCCAGCATCACTGCGTGCGAAATGCCGTTGTATTCCAGCGCGACCGGCACTTCCTCGGCGACTTCGTCCGGACTCAGCATCAGTTCGCCCTGGCGCCAGCGATTGACGGCAAAGGTGCTGTGGGTGGCCGGCACGGCGTCTTCCTGCGCGGAAGGATCGACTTCCTGTGACTGCATGCAGCGCATCATGATCCGACCCTCCGCTCAGTTCGCCGCGGCTTGCGCCGGATCGGCGCTGGCCGCTTCCAGCAACTGCAGCTGCTGCGTATTGAAGTCGTGGTACTGCCGCTGCCACGCCGACGGCTGCGCCACCGGCATCACCTGCACCGCGGTCACCTTGTATTCCGGGCAGTTGGTGGCCCAGTCCGAGTTGTCGGTGGTGATCACGTTGGCGCCGGATTCCGGGAAGTGGAAGGTGGTGTAGACCACGCCCGGCTGCATGCGCTCGCTGACGATGGCGCGCAGCACGGTGTCGCCCGCGCGGCTCTGCACGCCGACCCAGTCGCCGTCCTTGATGCCGCGCTCCTCGGCATCGTGCGGATGGATCTCGAGCCGGTCCTCGGCGTGCCAGTGCACGTTGTCGGTCCGGCGCGTCTGCGCGCCGACGTTGTACTGCGACAGGATGCGGCCGGTGGTCAGGATCAGCGGGAAGGCGCGCGTGATCTTCTCGCTGGTCGGCACGTACTTGGTGATAATGAACTTGCCCTTGCCGCGCACGAAGGCATCGATATGCATGGTTGGCGTGCCTTCCGGCGCGTCGGCATTGCACGGCCACTGGATGCTGCCGAGCTGGTCCAGGCGCTTGTAGCTGACGCCGGAGAAGGTCGGCGTCAGGCGCGCGATCTCGTCCATGATCTCGGACGGATGCTTGTAGTCCATCGGGTAGCCAAGCGCGTTGGCCAGCAGGATGGTCGCTTCCCAGTCGGCATAACGCGCCTTGGGCGGCATCACCTTGCGCACGCGCGAGATACGGCGCTCGGCGTTGGTGAAGGTGCCGTCCTTCTCCAGGAACGACGAACCCGGCAGGAACACGTGCGCGTACTTGGCGGTCTCGTTCAGGAAGATGTCCTGCACCACGATGCATTCCATCGACGACAGCGCTTCGGACACGTGCTGCGTGTTCGGGTCCGACTGGACGATATCCTCGCCCTGGCAGTACAGGCCCTTGAAGCTGCCGGCCAGTGCGGCCTCGAACATATTGGGGATGCGCAGGCCCGGTTCGGGGCTGATCTCGACATTCCACGCGGCTTCGAACAGGCCGCGCGTGGTCGAGTCGGACACGTGGCGGTAGCCCGGCAGCTCATGCGGAAACGAGCCGATATCGCACGAACCCTGCACGTTGTTCTGCCCGCGCAGCGGATTCACGCCCACGCCTTCGCGGCCGATATTGCCGGTGGCCATGGCCAGGTTGGCGATGCCCATCACGGTGGTGGAACCCTGCGCATGCTCGGTCACGCCCAGGCCGTAGTAGATCGCGGCATTGCCGCCGGTGGCGTACAGGCGCGCGGCGCCGCGCAGTTGTTCGGCGGGGATGCCGGTGACTTCGGCCATTACCTCGGGCGAGTTCTCCGGCAGCGAGACAAAGTCGCGCCACTGCTGGAACGCGCGATCCTCGCAGCGCTCGGCGATAAAGGCTTCGTTGAGCAGGCCTTCGGTGACGATCACGTGCGCCAGCGACGTCACCAGCGCGACGTTGGTGCCCGGGCGCAGCTGCAGGTGATAGTCGGCCCGGATGTGCGGAGAATCGACCAGGTCGATGCGGCGCGGATCGACCACGATCAGCTTCGCGCCGGCACGCAAGCGCTTTTTCATGCGCGAGGCGAACACCGGGTGGCCGTCGGTCGGGTTGGCGCCGATCACCATGATCACATCGGCCTTCTCGACCGACTTGAAGGTCTGCGTGCCGGCCGATTCGCCCAGCGTCTGCTTCAGGCCGTAGCCGGTGGGCGAATGGCATACGCGCGCGCAGGTGTCGACGTTGTTGTTGCCGAAGGCGGCGCGCACCAGCTTCTGCACCAGGTAGCCCTCTTCATTGGTGCAGCGCGACGACACGATGCCGCCGATCGAATCCTTGCCGTGCTCAGCCTGGATGCGCTTGAACTGCGACGCGGCGTAGTCGATCGCTTCTTCCCACGACACTTCGCGCCACGGGTCGGTGATCTTCGCGCGGATCATCGGCTTGAGGATGCGGTCCTTGTGGGTGGCATAGCCCCAGGCAAAGCGGCCCTTGACGCAGGCGTGGCCCTCGTTGGCCTTGCCGTCCTTGTACGGCACCATGCGCACCACCTCGTTGCCCTTCATCTCGGCCTTGAACGAGCAGCCCACGCCGCAGTAGGCGCAGGTGGTCACGGTGCTGTGCGACGCCTGGCCCAGCTTGATGACAGAGGTCTCGGTCAGCGTCGCGGTCGGGCAGGCCTGCACGCAGGCGCCGCACGAGACGCAGTCGGATTCCATGAACGACTGGCTGGTACCGGGCGAGACGCGGGAATCGAAGCCGCGTCCGCTGATGGTCA
The DNA here is from genome assembly GCA_050987995.1 of Ralstonia pickettii. Lineage (GTDB taxonomy): Bacteria > Pseudomonadota > Gammaproteobacteria > Burkholderiales > Burkholderiaceae > Cupriavidus > Cupriavidus pickettii_B. The sequence continues at coordinate 669,688 of CP158803.1, read as the reverse complement.
GCGCGAAGGTGCCCTGCGTTTCCTCGCAGGCGCGCACACAGCGGTTGCAGACGATGCACTTGGACGGGTCGTAGGTGAAGTAAGGATTGGATTCGTCCTTCGTCATCTCCGTGTGCGTGGCAATCGGCTTCGCTTCAGGACCGCCATCGTTGTAGCGCACCTCTCGCAGGCCCACCACCCCGGCCATGTCCTGCAGCTCGCAGTTGCCGTTGGTCGGGCAGGTCAGGCAGTCCAGCGGGTGGTCGGAGATATAGAGCTCCATCACGCCGCGGCGCAGGTCGGCCAGCTTGTCGCTCTGGGTCTTCACCTTCATGCCGGCTTCCACCGGCGTGGTGCAGGAGGCGGGATAGCCGCGGCGCCCTTCGATCTCGACCAGGCACAGGCGGCACGAGCCGAAGGATTTGAGGCTGTCAGTGGCGCACAGCTTGGGCACGGCGATCTGGGCTTCCATCGCGGCACGCATCACCGAGGTGCCGGCAGGCACGGTGACGCTGACGCCGTCGACCTCCAGGGTGACCAGTTCGGTGGATTCGCTGGCGGGGGTGCCGAAGTCGATCTCGTTGCGGGCATTCATGACGATCTGTCTCCCGATTCTTGTGGGACCCGGCGCTCAGGCGGCCTTGGCGGGGTTGGAGGCGAGGCCGAAGTCCTCGGGGAATTCGTTCAGCGCGGACAGCACCGGGTACGGCGTCATGCCGCCCATCGCGCACAGCGAGCCGTTGAGCATGGTGTCGCACAGGTCGCGCACCAGCGCGACATGCTTGACTGGTTGCTCGCCTGCGATGATGCGGTCCATCACCTCGACGCCGCGGGTCGAGCCGATCCGGCACGGCGTGCATTTGCCGCACGATTCGACCGCGCAGAACTCCATCGCGTAGCGCGCCTGCTTTGCCATGTCGACGGTCTCGTCGAACACCACGATGCCGCCATGGCCGACCACGCCGCCGAACGCGGCATAGGCTTCATAGTCCAGCGGCACGTCGAAGCGCGATTCGGGCAGGTAGGCGCCAAGCGGCCCGCCCACCTGCACCGCGCGGATGGCGCGGCCGCTGCGCGTGCCGCCGCCGTAGTCGACCAGCAGCTCGCGCAGCGTGACGCCGAACGCCTTCTCGACCAGTCCGCCTTGCTTGATATTGCCGGCGAGCTGGAACGGCAGCGTGCCGCGCGAACGGCCCATGCCGTAGTCGCGGTAGTACTGCGCGCCGCGCGCCAGGATCACCGGCACCGTGGCCAGCGAGATCACGTTGTTGATCACGGTGGGCTTGCCGAACAGGCCTTCCAGCGCTGGTAGCGGCGGCTTCGCGCGCACCACGCCGCGCCGGCCTTCCAGGCTTTCGAGCAGCGCGGTTTCCTCGCCGCAGACGTAGGCGCCGGCACCCTTGCGCACTTCCAGGTGGAAGCGCTTGCCGCTGCCGCGGATATCGTCGCCGAGCCAGCCGGCCGCGCGCGCGGTGCCGATCGCGCTTTCCAGCACGGCGATCGCATGCGGGTATTCGGAACGGCAGTAGATGTAGCCCTGCTCCGCGCCCACCGCGAGGCCGGCGATGGTCATGCCTTCGATCAGCATGAACGGGTCGTCTTCCATCACCATGCGGTCGGAGAACGTGCCCGAATCGCCTTCGTCGGCATTGCAGACGATGTACTTGACCGCGGACTGGGCGCCCAGCACCGTCTTCCACTTGATGCCGGTCGGGAACGCGGCGCCGCCGCGGCCGCGCAGGCCGGAGTCGGTGACTTCCTGCACGATCTCGGCAGGCGGCATCGACAGCGCGCGCTCCAGGCCGGCAAAGCCCTCATGCGCGCGGTAGTCGTCCAGCGACAGCGGATCGGTAATACCAACGCGGGCAAAGGTCAGGCGCTCCTGCTTCTTCAGGAACGGGATTTCATCGGTCAGGCCGTGCGCCAGCGCGTGCGCGCCGCCCTGCAGCAGGCCGGCATCGAACAGCGCCGGCACCTCCGCCGCGCTGACCGGGCCATAGGCCACGCGGCCGGCGTCGGTCTCCACCTCGACCAGCGGCTCCAGCCAGAACATGCCGCGCGAGCCGTTGCGCACGATGCGCACGTCGTCGCCGCGTGCGGTGGCCTCGCGCGCGATGGCGCGTGCCACGTCGTCGGCGCCGAGTGCGAGCGCGGTGGAGTCGCGTGGCACGAAGATGGTGGTGGTGGCGCTCATGCCTGGGCCTCCGTGGTTTCGTTGGAAGCCCGCGCTTCGCGCAGCGACCGGATCAGCGTATCGAAGCGCTTTGCATCGACATAGCCATGCAGCTGCTCGCCCACCATTACGGCCGGGCCGCAGGCGCACTGGCCCAGGCAATAGACCGGCTCCAGCGTCACCAGGCCGTCCGCGGTGGTTTCATGGAAGCCGCAACCGAGCGCCCGCTTCGCATGCTCGGCCAGCGCCTCGGCGCCGACCGCCTGGCAGGCTTCGGCGCGGCACACCTGGACCACGTGCCGGCCCGCCGGCTGCTGGCGGAAATGGTGGTAGAAGGTGATCACGCCATGCACCTCGGCGCGCGACAGGTTGAGCGCGCGGGCGATCACGGGCACGGCATCGTCGGGGATATAGCCCTGCGTGTCCTGGATCTCGTGCAGGATCGGCAGCAAGGCGCCCGGCATGTCCTGCCGTGCCGCCACGATCGCGGCAATGCGCGTGGCGTCGGCGGATGCCAGTGCGGTGGGGGCGGTTTCTGGCATGGCGTCTCCTGTGAGGGGTCGCACGGACCGGCAGCGCGGCCTCTATATGCTATTTTTTTCCTATTTCCGGGCTCGCGGCGTCGCCGTTTTGCCCGTTGAACGGACTATATGGGAGTGACAGCGCCCCTTCAATAAGCTATTTTCTACATATGATCCGTATCTCGATCCTCCCCCACCTGCAGATCCGTGACGACGCCAGCCCCGGCGACGAGGCCCTGGACGTGTCCCGGCTGGTCGCCCTGCTCGGCCATATCGGGGAATCGGGCAGCATCAGCCACTCGGCGCAAGCAGTGTCTTTGTCCTACCGCTATGCCTGGGGCATCCTGCGCGACGCCGAGGCCCTGTTCGGCGGCCCGCTGATCGACAAGACCCGCGGCCGCGGCAGCGCGCTGACGCCGCTGGCGCAGCAGCTGGTGTGGGCCAGCAAGCGCATCGGCGCGCGCCTGTCGCCGACGCTGGACAGCCTGGCGTCCGAGCTGGAAATCGAGTTGAAGAAGCTGATGGACCAGTCCGAGGCGGCGGTGCGGCTGCATGCCAGCCACGGCTTTGCGGTGGCGGCGCTGCGCGACTTCCTCGACGAGCAGCAGGTGCGGCACGACCTGAAGTACTGCGGCAGCGTCGAGGCGGTGGCGGCGCTGGCCGAAGGCGCGTGCGATATCGCCGGCTTCCATGTGCCGGTGGGCGAGTTCGAGCACGGCATGTGGCGTCACTTCACCACGTGGCTCAAGCCCGACACGCACTGCCTTGTGCACCTGGCCGAGCGCAGCCAGGGGCTGTTCGTGCGGCCGGGCAACCCGCTCGGCATCCACACGCTGGAAGACCTGACCCGGCGCGAGGTGCGCTTCGTCAACCGGCAGGTGGGCTCGGGCACGCGCCTGCTGCTGGACCTGATGCTGGCCGCGCGCGGCATCGACCCGGCGCGCATCGAGGGCTACAGCAACGGCGAGTTCACCCATGCCGCGGTGGCGGCGTATATCGGCAGCGGCATGGCCGACGTGGGCTTCGGCGTGGAAACGGCGGCGCGGCGTTTCGGGTTGGCGTTCGTGCCAGTGATCAAGGAGCGCTACTTCTTTGCGATCGAGAAGACCATGCTGCGCAGCGCGGCGCTGGCCGGCGCGGTGGGCGCGCTTACCAGCGAGGCCTTCCGCCAGCGCGTCAATGCGCTGCCGGGCTATGACGGCACGCTGACGGGCACGGTGCTGACGCTGGAGGAAGCGTTCCCGGACTACGCCGGCGAGCGCGTGCGCTAGCGCTGCAGCAGCGCAAGGCGGTCAGGATGACCGGCCCATTGCTCGTGGCCGGGGATCGGACCCTTGGCTTGCAGCAGCGGCGGCCAGTCGGGCCGGCGCGACAGCTCGGCGTTCAGCGCGATGAAATGGCGCTTGTCCTCGGGCAGGTCGTGCTCCGAGTAGATCGCGCCGACGGGACAAAGCGGGACGCACATCGAGCAATCAATGCACTGGTCGGGATCGATGGCGAGGAAGTTGGGCCCTTCGTGGAAGCACGACATCGGGCAGACTTCGACGCAGTCGGTATGGCGGCACTGGATGCAGGCATCCGTCACGACAAAGGTCATGGAGCGGGGGCGGTACGACGGTAAGGACTGCACAATCGTAGCGCCCCGCCCGGCCGCGCGGGGCGGGCCGCCTTGTGCGACTTGTTCAAATCGCCTGAAGCGGCATCGCCCCATTCTTAGGTCAGTACGCCACCACCGACAGCGTGGTGCTGGCCGGCACGCGCACGGTGTTGCTATAGGTGCCCGTGACCGCGCCGGTGCGCACCAGGTAGCTGCCGTAGGCGGCCAGGTATGGCAGCATCGACGTCGCCGGCGTGCTCGACGCATAGGCCTGCAGGTCGATCGCCGGCAGCGTGAAGCCGCCGTCGGTGCGCGCCGGATAGCCGTAGCCGGCCGGCAGGCCCGTGTTCGGCATCAGCGTAATGGTGCTGACCGCCCAGCGGCGCATCTGCTCGGCCAGCGTCATGCCGGGCTGCGCATTGGCGATCGACTGCTCCAGCACCGTCTTCGAGTTGGTATTAGTGCCGCGCGCCAGCAGGCCCTTGAAGAAGGACAGGCCTAGCTGGCGGTTCAGGAAGCCGCCGAAGGTGCCCGACACCGAATAGCTTTCGCAGAACGCGCCGAAGCCGGTGAAGGAGAACAGGTTGCAATTGGTGCTGTTGGTGCGCACGTAGTCGGGCATGCGCACGTCGCGGATATTGTTGAAGCTGGCGTCGATGGTGTGGCTGGCAAAGTCCTCCATCATCATCGCGGTCATTTCCTCGAGCCAGTCGTCGAAGGAGTACGACGGTCCGATCAGCACGCTGCGGCGGTAGAAGTTCTGCATGTGCATGCCTTCATGCGCCATCACCATTTTCATCGCCTGCATGCCGCTGGCGCCGCCGAGGTACAGCGTTTCGGCATCCAGGTACAGCGACACCGCTTCATTGCTGGTGGGCTCGACCAAGCGCAGCAGGTTGTGCAGCCCCCAGAAGTAGCCGACCATGCCGAACGGCTTGCTGTTGCGGTCGAAATTCAGGATCACGATGTCGATCGGCTGGGCGCTGCCGGCGATCAGCGTGGTCGGGTAGCCATGCGCGCCCCACAGCGGGCCGCCCACGGACTTCAGCATGTCATAGACGCCCTGGGCACTGCCGGCGCCGACGAAGGCATCGGCCAGCGCGCCGACCAGCGCGGCATCGACCTTGCCCGCCGTGTACTCGGTGTCTTCCACCCACAGCCTGACGGTCACGCCGTCCTTGGTGGTGACCTGCTGCACCACGCTGGCGGTGCGCGTGCTCTTGTCGGTGTGGTACCAGCCGCGGGTGGAGGCCAGCGACGCGGCCTGCGGTGCGGGTGCGCTCATCACGCTGCGCAACGGCGCCGCGGCGGCGACGCGTTCGGCCCAGCCGCTGCGGTTGAAGTCGGCGATCTGGCGGCGCGTGGCTTCGGCTTCGGCGCTGGCCGCGGCGGCGGGATCGGTGATGCTGGCCAGCGAGCGCGTCGACAGGCCCGTCACCGACTCGCTCAGCAGCGACGGCTTGATCGACGGCAGCGTCTGGATGGTGCCGCTGGCATTGGTCAGCATCAGCGACAGCGACTGGCCGGCGAAGCCGGCGAGCGAAAACCTGACGTCGATCGCGGCGTTGCTGGCGTTGGCCTGCTGCCAGATGCCGGTGCCGCTGCCCGCATAGGTCGAGCCATTGGCCGCGCCGCAACCGCTGCAGGCCTGCTCCAGGCCGTTGACCACCAGCGGCTGCGTCCCCGTAGCGGGCGTGTTGTCCGTGGTAGTGGTCGTGGTGGCGGGCGCCTGGGACGCTGCCCCGTCATCACTGCCACCGCCGCCACAGGCGGCAAGCACGGCCGCCGCCATGGCGGCGGCGAGCAGGTTCAGGGGCAGGTGCAGTCGATCGACAATCCGGGGCATTTCCGCGCAACTCCATGGAAAGTGGGAAACAGAAGCAAAGAAGATTCAGAGCCGCAGGCCAAGGCCAGGGCGATTGCCGCTCTGCGGGCGCATCCGGTCGGTAACGGCAGCTGAGCGAAATGCTTGACCCTGGTTGCGGGTGGTGGCGGGGAGAGAGCAACGCGCATGAGCGCCCTCTCCTGTCACCGACGCGAATTTTGGTCGATGCCGGTTACGGCGGCGAGTTGGCAGTCAGGGACAGTGGTGGCAGCGCCACAGCTGTGTGCGCGGCGCATGCGTGGGGAATGCCTGGGGAGTGCGGGGCGATTGGATTGTGCTGGCGCAGGAAGCGATGCCGCGGATGAAAAATCGGAAGCAGGTGCGGGTGATGGCGCAAGGACGGCCACCATTGCGGCGGCCGCCCACCGGTCCGCCCGCCATCACCCGCGGTGGCTCAGGCAAGTTCGCGCATCAGCTCTTCCTTGCGGGTCGCCATGGTCTGGGCGACATCGCGCAGGTTGACCTTTTCCTTGATCACGTTCTTGAACAGTTCGCCTTCCTCTTCCTCGATATGGTGGGAGACGTATTCGGACAGCACCGTGAAGCTGGCTTCCAGCAGGTCCCCCGCGGGGTCGTCCTCGATCGCGGCGATCAGGTCCTTGGCCACCTGGTGCTCGACCTGGGCCTCGTCCAGCAAGTCGTCGATCTCATCGCTGGCGCCGCGCAGCGCCGGGTAGAAGATCTCTTCCTCAAGCGTGGCATGCACCGTGAGCTGGTGGCATACGTCAAGTGCGATCGATTCCTTCCCGTCGCGGGCCTCGGTGTCCTTGAACGCCTTGAACTGCTTCTTGACCGCGCGGTGGTCGTCCATCAGTGCGCCGAGCGCCTCGGCCTGGTCTGCGGGGATCTTCGACTTGTCCACGATCTGCTCCTTGGTGGGGGGCCGGCGTTCCGGCTTCGCTACGGCGGAGGCAGATTCCGTGCCTGTCGTGCGGCGACGCCCGCTGCCAGTCCCGCACAGCGCTTGCAGCACGTGCGCAGTGCGCATGTGGTGGCGTCGCGTGCGGCATTGCAATTCCTGCGCGAAGGCTTGTAATTGTGCCCGCGGCGCCGCGTCGGCCAAGGTACTGCGGCAGCGCAAGGCCATGCGTGCACGGTGCGGCATGAAAGTTGCGCGATCGTGGTCGTCCTGGCACCCCCGCGAGAGGCCGCGCGCGCGTTCGCAAAAATGGCGCTGTCCACGCTGGATTGGCAAGGGAAGCCAGCCGGGACGATGACGACCGGGGTATCGCGCTAGTGTCACCTCCAGCTCAGCGCGCCTGTCCGAAATCGCTTGCTTCCGTACGGTCTGCGTGTCGCGCAAGACCCGCGTTTTCCAGCAAAACTATGCCGCTGCCGGTGCAGGGCCGAACTTTGCTTTGACTGAAGGACAAGGAACGCGGAGGCTGCTTTGGCTTCCCGTTCGCCGCAGACATTTTTTGCAGACTGCCGTGCGAGAAACCGCTATGTCGTCAACCTATCTGTACTCGAATCGCGCCGACAGCCCCGAGGCCATCGACGAAGAACTGCAGGCCGCCGCTGAAGCCGGCTTCGGCGTGGACCTGCGCTGTGCCTTCTGCGAATGCGAACCGGCCTCGGTGCCGGCGCTGCAGCGCCCGCGCCTGCGCGCGCTGCAACTGCAGGTGCAGCCCGGCGACGCCGTGGTGATGCTGCGCCTGTGCAGCCTGGGCTGGAGCGTGCCGGAGGTGCTGGCCACGATCCGGCGTTTCCGCCTGCTGGGCGTAGCGCTGTATTGCGTGCAGCTGTCACGCGCCGACCTGGCCAGCGCATCGCCGCCTGAAACGGTGGAAGTGCTGCGTGCGGTGGCGGCGCTCGAAGGCACCACCCGCAGTGTGCGCGTGCGCGAAAGCCTGGCCGCGGCCAAGGCGCTGGGGCGGCAGGTCGGCCGCCCGCCCAAGCACACGCCCGAGCAGCGCAGCGCGATCCTGCATGCGCTGCGCGCGGGCCATTCGGTCAGCGAGATCGCACGGCAGTTCAGCACCTCGCGCCAGACCGTGTTGCGCATCCGCGCCACCGAACCGGCCCTGCAGCCGGTGCGGCCCGACACGCGGCCTGCTGCGGCGCCAGCCACGGAACCGGAAGCGGAGACCGCCGACGAATGACGCCGACCCGCCGCGGACCGGCCGCGGGTCGACGTATTTACGCGCACCGTTGCAAGAATCCCCCGCGTTGCCGGACCTCGCGCAACGGCCGGTCGCCGCCCGCGGCTTGGAACGTTCCTTGCGAAAGTCTCTGAGCAGAACGTCCCCGGCAACGAAGTCCTGCTGAATGCAGCCGCGCCGCCGCGGGACCGGCACCCGAACCACCTTTGCAAGGCAACCGCGCAGCCCCGTCATGCGACGCCGCCCACGCAGCCCTTGGCTCAACGACATGACTATCCGACTGCAGAAGGCCGTGGGCATGCCGCCGGCACTGGCCGATATGGCTGGCGGCGGCAGCGCGCTGATGCCCGCGCAACTTGCTTCCGCGCCCTCCTTCCCCCCGTCATCATTGCCCGCCCACTCCGGCGCACCGCTACACTTTGCGCGCCCGACCATGCTGCTGGAAACGCTGCTGGCCACGCGGCTGGAGCTGCTGAGCCGCGACGATGCCTGGCCGCCGCATACCCTGGCGCAGCGCCAGGCGGTGCTGATGCGGATGTGGGACGAACGCCCGCCCGGGCTGTTCGAGCACGGCGGCACGGCCGAAAGCATCGCGCAGTGCCTGCACGCGGCGTTCGCCGACGCGGCCGCGGGGCGCAGGCTGGAAGCTGCGCTGCAGTTCAAGCGCGCGTACTACCTGGTGTGCTGCACGGCCTCGGCCGGCACGCGGGCGCGGCTGCGCCCGGATGCCCCACCCGTAACCACGACCGGAAGCGGCAGCGGCGAGCCGGCCTAGCCGGCGGCGCGCCAGAGCGCGCGCCACATTGCCATGGTGACGGACCTCAGCGGGACAGTGACCGTGATCTCCCCGCACCTGGACGACGCGGTGTTCAGCTGCGGCACCCTGCTCGCAGCCGTGCATGCGGCGCGCGTGGTGACCGTGTTCGCCGGCGTGCCGCCCGCCGACATGGCGGCGCCGGAAGGGGACCGCGCCGCCGGCTTTGCCACCGCCGAGCAGGCGATGCTGGCGCGCCGGCGCGAGGATAACCACGCGCTGACGATGCTGGGCGCGCATCCGGTGTGGCTGGATTTCTGGGGCAGCCAGTACGGGCGCCCCTACACGCCGCGCGAGATCGCCGCCGGCCTGCAGCGCGTGCTCTCGACCCAGACCGAGGGCGTGGTGGTGGCACCGCTGGGCCTGTTCCATGCCGATCATGTGCTGGTGCACGACGCGTGCCGCCTGCTGATGCAGACCACTCCGACGCCACCGGTGCAGTGGGTCTATTACGAAGACGCGATCTACCGCCGCATGACAGGGCTGCTGCAGCAGCGCCTGGCCGAATGCCTGCGCGCAGGGCTGTGCGCTACGCCGCTCAACCTGCCGGTGGGACAGTACCTGGCGCAGAAGAGCTATGCGCTCAGTGCCTGCCAGAGCCAGCTGCAGCTGTTCGGCGAAGACAAGCTCTGCGACCTGTGCGCGCCGGAGCGCTACTGGTCGCTGACCTTTGCCGACACCAAGTATCCCTGAATGCCGATGCCCGCCACTTCCTCCGCGCGCCTCACGCCATGCCGTGGCACGCGCCCCGCGCATGGCGCGGAACGTGCTGCGCATACGGTGCGGCATTGTTGCCCGCTGCCTTACCTGTCGCCGCCATGCCCGAGCGCAAGAAACCTCCCGTCAGCCGCACCGAACTGAACGAATGCCGGCTTTGCCCGCTGTGGCGCAACGCCACCCAGGGCGTACCCGGCGAGGGCGCCGCGCATGCGCGCATCATGCTGGTGGGCGAGCAGCCCGGCTCGCAGGAAGACCTGCAGGGCTCGCCCTTCGTCGGGCCGGCGGGCCACTTGCTGGACGAGGCACTGGGCAAGGCGGGCCTGGACCGCGACAAGCTCTTCATGACCAATGCGGTCAAGCATTTCAAGTTCGAATTGCGCGGCAAGCGGCGGCTGCACAAGTCGCCGGCGCAGCAGGAGATCGAGGCCTGCAGCCTGTGGCTGGAGCGCGAGCTGGAGAAGGTCGGCCCCAAGGTGGTCGTGGCGCTGGGCGCGACCGCGGCGCGCGCGGTGCTGGGCCGCAAGAGCGTGACGCTGGCGGGGATGATGGATGAGCCGGTCGAGCACGAGGGGCGGCTGGTGCTCGCCACCTATCACCCGTCGTTCGCGCTGCGCCAGCGCACGGACGAGGCGCGCGCGGCGGCGTTCGACCGCATCGTGCGCAGCCTGCGCATCGCCGCGCGGCTGGCGCGCGGCGATGCGAGCTAGAACGCTCAGGAGCGTTTCACGGTCGGCGCCGCCTCGGAATCGCGGCTGCCGGGATCGTGCAGGTCGCGCTTGCCGGCGCCGGGCGAGATTTCGCCCTTGCCGGTCTTGCCCGCCTTGTCGCCCTTGGGCTCATCCTTGCGATGCGACGCGGCGCGCTCCCAGTCCGCGGCGGCGCGTTCGCGGGCGCGCTGGTTCTCGGCCGCGTTTTCCTTCAGCTCGCGGTCATCCAGGCCCTGGCGCTTGTCGAGCGAGGGGTTGCCCGACGTATCGTGCTTGCTGTGTTTCATGGCACCTCCGATGGCATGGGCCGGAGCTGCCGGCCACCCTCACACCGCCGCGCAACTTCCGTTCCATCATTGCCGCGCGCCAACGCGCGCGCTGGTTGCTGCGGCGCGACATCGCGCTTGTAAGAACCACCAGCGCTTGTAGAAAGTGCGCCCGGACCGTGCTTGCCGCCAGCGCCACGGCGCGCTGCGCGGGTGGCTCGGCAAATGCTTTTGCCGTGGCGTGGACTCACGCCAATCCGGGTGGCCTGGCCAAGGACCTCGGCGACGTGCCAAAGGAGCCGGATACCGCGGGCGGCCTGCCCGGCCGCGACAAGCCCAAGCCCGCGTCCGAGAGCGCGGGCAAGGCGGACCGCGACGGCCTGCACGGCAAGCCGCGCAAGGGCACCGGCGGCGCGTCCATCGACCAGACCCGCGTGCCTGACGCGAAGGGGCGGTGAAGCCCGCACGCACAGACTCGCCATCGCGATACAGAGCGATATGGACGCAAACCGGCCCTGGCACGCAGCGCCGCGTCGGAGCGCTCGGGCTCCGCCGTGCCCGAAACAGCGCAGGTTTGGAACTAAGATTGTAGAAACGCAATGTAAGCACGGCATCAGGCCACAACTGCGTGCAGAAGGTCGCGAGCAGCGGTTCCGAACCATCATGTCAAAGCCCCACATCCTGACCTATATCGATGCCGGAACCTCCGACGGCACCGCGCGCCTGATGCGCACCATCGGCCAGCAGCTTCGTTCCAATGCATACGAGATCCGCGCGGTCATGGCCGATGACATCAGGCATGACCCATCGCTCTTCGATGACGCGGTGCTGTTCGTCATGCCGGGCGGTGCCGACCTGCCCTATTGCGCGGCGCTGAACGGCGCCCCCAACACGCGCATCCGGCGCTTCGTCGAGCAAGGCGGGGTCTACCTGGGGATCTGCGCGGGCGCGTACTACGCATGCAGGGAACTCGCTTTTCACGCGGGAAGCCCGGGCGCGATCTGCGGCACGCGGGAGTTGAGCTTCGTGGACGCGGTCGCGGTGGGCTCCTTGCCGGAACTCACGGGAGGCGTCGCCTATGACGGCACGCCCCGCAGCACCGCTGCGGTGGAGATCCGGACGACGGACCGGCTGACCGCTGCCCCGGTGTCGCTCTACACGCACTACCACGGCGGCTGCCGCTTCGATTTCGGCCAGGCGCCAGGGCCCGAGGCGCAGGTGCTGGCCGTCTATACGGGCCTCGAAGGCGAACCGCCCGCTATCGTGAGTTCACGCGTGGGCAAGGGCAGCGCCATCCTGACCGGCGTCCACCTGGAGATCTCGGAGCGCGAATGCAAGGACGCGCTGCGCGAACACAGCGACATGCCCGCGCACGTGCATGTTTGTCAAAGGCTGGCGCATACCGGCGCGACGCGTCTGGCAGTGTTCCGCCAGTTGCTGGCTCACGCCGGGCTCGCGCTGGGATGACCGGTCAGGGCGTCCAGTACCAGACGGCGGAGTTGGAGATAAAGGTCTCCCACATCGCGTGCGGCTTGCCCGGGTCATCGTCGTCGTAGAGGCGTGCCAGCACCCACTGGGCCTCGATCCGTTCCCGCGATGCGTCGCCCAGCCCATCCTGCTCGCCCTGGGCCAGGTAGCGCCCGGCAAAGGTGGTCAGCGAAGCATGCTGCTCCGACTGGTTCCTCCACAGCACCGTGAAGCCGATCAGCGCGCCGTCGGTCATGCCGTGGGTTTCGAACCAGGCGTTGGGATCAGGTTTTCCCACCTTGGTCTGGTAGCGCCCGGTGAAGTGCGCACCCGGCCCGATGGAAAGGATCTCGAGCCCGCCCCCGTTGCGGCTCAGCCATCGTCCAGCTCGGATTGTCATGGTGTCTCCTTGCATTTTGCTCGGCGCGGCGGGCGTCTGAAGCCCGGCGAGTCCCGCTTGCCTCAGGTTACGGCTGCTCGCTGCCGCGCAGTCCGGCGATGTTGTGCTTGATCACGTCCAGCACCGCGGCGGTCATCACCGAGGTGGAGACGCCGAACATCAGGATCCCGTTGGCCGCCTCCAGCGGCCCCAGCAAACGCCAGCGCTGAGACATGACGATATCGCCGTAGCCCAGCGTGGCGAAGTTGACGCCGGAGTGGTACAGCGCGGTGGCGTAGTCGCTGAATTCGCCCAGCAGCATGAACAGGACCGCCCAGATCGCCATCTGCACGAAATTGCCGAGCAAGGTCACCAGCATCACCATCGCCAGCATCAGGATATCCAGCCCCAGCGATTCGCGGTTTCGCCGGACATTGTCGAAGCGCACGTAGTAGCGCAGGCAAATGGTGATGAAGACAGCCTGCAGCAGCAGGCAGAGCAACATCACGGGAACGCCGACTAGCAGATTGCGCAGCATGATGGGCCGGTTCAGGGGCCGTGTCGGCGCACACGGCGGGGTTGGTCGAGCAACTGGAGCATCAGCCAGGCATACAGGGTGACGCCGATAAACAGTGCCATGCGCACGGCGAACGCCGTATAGACATCCTTGCCGGCGACACTGTCCTGCACCGACTGGCCCAGCAGGATGATCAGGGTCACCAGGGTGTTCAGCCAGAAGCTCGGCGGCTGCCGCGTCGGGCTCAGGCCATAGAGCTTGCGCGCGACCAGCAGGCCGAACAGCAGCATCCACAGGAAGAACATCCACAGGTGCACGAACAGGCTGAGTGCGCCCCAGAACAGCATCGCCAGCACGCCGCCGAGCAGCGTCGAGCCGATCAGTTCGCGGCCGGCGTTGCGAGCCGTGGTGGTGCAGCTTTGCCGGCCGAGGCTGACCGTTTTCATGATGATCGGCATGTAGCCGGCCGGATCGTTCAGCGCCAGCAGGTAGGCCGGCATCACCACCAGGGTCGCGCGTAGCGCAATCCAGGCGGCCTGGTCAGCCGGCAAGACCGGGGCGGCAGGCGCTGCCGGCGCACCGGCGGGTTCGGGAAACAGCCAATGGCCGATGGCCAGCACTGCCACCGCGACCAGTAGCCCCTTGACCAGCGCCTCGATGACCGTGACCGCCAGTCCGAAATCGAAGGTGCCGGCAGCCGAGATCATGGTCAGGCCGACCACCAGGAAGGTGGAGACCAGGGCGTTGCCGCCGCGCAGGCCAAGGCGGAAGGCCAGGAACAGGCCCAGGCCGATCAGCAGCACGCCGCTCAACGGGTAGTGGCGCAGCAAGGGAATCAGCAGCAAGCCACTGCCGGTGGTCAGCATCACGACCAGCGCCAGTCCCAGCCCGGCCTTGAGCGACAACGGCCGGTTGAGGCTGGCAAGCAGGAACACGGCGAGTACCGGGGCCACCATGGGGATCGGCAACTGCAGGCCGAAGCTGGCCGCCAGGCACAGCGCGGTGCCGCTGGCCAGGCGCAGCGCACGCTGCGCACGGGGCGAGCGCGCGGCGGACAGGGGCGCTGTGCTGTCAGTAGACATAGGAAAGCCAGCTCATCAGGTACAGGAACACGCGGCCGAGCGGATTGAGCGGATTGCCCTGCAGTGGGAACGCCATCACCTCGGCCTGCCCGCCCACGCGGATGCCGCGCAGCGTGGTCAGTTCGCCCGGGTTGAACTCGACGATCACGGGAAAGCGTTGGGCCGGGCGCAGCCAGTCGCGGCTGTTCTGCACCGTCGGCAGGCTGCCGGGCGGCGGGCTGGGGCCGGTGTTGACACCGTAGCCGACGCTGCGCACGCGGCCTTCGAAGATCCTGCCCGGCAGGGCGTCCAGCACGATGGCAACCGGTGTGCCAGGCTCGACGTGGCCCAGGTTGTTCTCGGTCATTTCCGCATTGATCCACATGTCGTGGATCGTGATCAGCGTCATGACCGGGTTGCCGGCAGCGGCAAACTGGCCGGCATCGGTGCGCAGGTCGGTGACCAGGCCGGCCGAGCGCGCCCGCACCCGGGTATTGGCAAGGTCCAGCTCGGCCTTCTCCAGCGCCGTGGCGGCGCTGCGCAGCTTGGCATTCTCTTCCTCGCTGCCCCCCTGCTGTTCGCGCGCGCGCTGCACCTCGGCCTTGGCCGCGGCGACCTGGCTGGTGGCTGCCTCCAGGCTGGCGCGCGCGATTTCGAGTCGGCGCAGTGAAATGGTGCCGGGATCTTCGCGGTACAAGCGTTCCAGGCGTTCGCTGTCCTGGCGTGCCTTGAGCTCGTTGGCGCGCGCGGCACGCAAGGAGGCCTGCGCCGACTCGATGCCAGCGGTGCTGGCGCCGATCTGCCGTCGCGTCGACTCGAGATCGGCGCGGGCGCGGTCCACGGCAATCTTGTAGTGCTGCGGATCGACCTCGAACAGGACCGCACCGGCCGCAACGTCCTGGTTGTTGCGCACATGCACCCGGGTCACGCGCCCGGACACTTCAGACGCGACCGGCACCACAAAGGTCTGCACCCGTGCCTGCTGCGTGTATGGGGTCAGCCGGTCGGCCAGCAGGTACCAGACCAGGCTGATGAGGATCACCAACAGGACCCACCTGATCCCCTTCCTTGCCGGATCGGCGGCGGCGGATGCAGGCGCGGGTGCAGCGGGTGGAACGGGTGCCGCCGCTGGCGCGGGCGGCGCAGGCGCTTCGGCTGGCTGCGGAGTGTCGTGGCTCATCGTTGCTCGCTGACAGGAATCTGCCTCTGATCTGCAGGCACGCTGGCACCGACGGACCCGGGACCCGCCTCATCCAGCAGGTCCCCCCAGTTGGTGCGTTGCTGCATCTGTTCACGGGTGGCCGCGTCGACCAGCGGCCGCTCGCTGTACCACCCGCCACCGAGGGCCTTGTACAAGGCAATCAGGTTACTCACGGCGCTGCTGCGATTGAGCAGGTAGGCGTCCTGCTGGGTGGCAAGCGCGCGCTGGGCATCCAGTACGCGCTGGAAGTCCGAGTAGCCTTCGCGGTACAGCGCGTTGGCGAGCGTCAGCGAGCGATTGGCAGCGACGGTGCCCTCGCGCAGGATTTCCTCGCGCTCCAGCGCCTTGATCAGGCCGCTGGCGGCATCGTCGGCCTCGCGCGCGGCCTGTCGCACGGCGTCCTGGTAGGCGACGATCAGTTGCTGCAGGCGGGCATCCTGGACGCGCACGTTGTTGCGGATCCGGCCATAGTCGAACACGTTCCAGCGCAGGCTGGGGCCGCCGAGCAGGGCCAGGCTGTTGGGCGTGCCGGCCAGCGTGCTGGCGGACCAGACGATGCTGCCGAGCAGCGTCAGCGATGGATAGAGTTCGGCTTGGGCCACGCCGATCAGCGCCGATTGCGCGGCAATCTGCAGCTCGGCGGCGCGGATATCCGGGCGGCGCAGCAGCAGGTTGGCGGGCACGTCCTGCAGCACGGCGCGGTCGATCAGGGGGATCTCACCTTCCTTTTCCGCCAGTTCCGACAGTTCGGGCATCGGGCCGGGGGGGCGGCCCACCAGCACCGCCAGGGCATTGCGCGTGCGCATGATCTGGCTTTCAAACTCGGGAATGCTGCTCAGCGTGCCCAGGTACTGCGTCTTGGCTTGCTGCAGGTCGAGCTCGTCGGTCTCGCCGCTCTTGAACAGCCGCTCGGTGATCTCAAAGCTGCGCTTTTGCAGCCGGGCATTGTCGCGAGCGATGCGCAGCCGCGCCTCGGCCGTGCGCAGCGCGAAGTAGGTTTCCGCCATCTGGGCCCGCAGCAGTACCAGCACGTCTTCATGGTTGGCGCGGGCGGCAAAATATGCGGCATCGGCAGACTCGATGGCGCGGCTGAAGCGCCCCCAGAAATCCAGCTCCCAGCCGATGTCGAAACCGGCGCTGTATTGCCAGAAGCGATTGTTTTGCGGGTTGCGGCCGCCGGCCTGCCGGCTGTCCGTGTACAGGACATCGGCCCTGGCCTGCTGCAGCTGAGGGTAGCGCCCGCTTTGGGCGATGCCCAGCTGCGCGCGGGCTTCCATCACGCGCAGGCCCGCGATCCTGAGGCCGGCGTTGTGCGCATCGGCTTCGGCGATCAGGCGTTCGAGGGTCGGGTCGGCGAACACCTGCCACCACTCCCGGATGTCCGGCTGTGTACGCAATTCGGTCGCCTGGTCGAGCGCCGGGCTGCGCCACTGCTCTGCCCAGGGCTCGCGTTGTGGCTGGAAGTCCGGCCCCAGGCGCGCGCAGCCACTGAGGCAAGATGCGCCGATCAGCAAGGCGCGGAAGGGAAGATGCCAGCGCGACATGGGCGCCCCGGACCACCTCAGATCTGTTGCCGGCTTGCCAGGTCCCCCTCCTGCGGCTGCGGCTCGGGCTGCGCCTGCGGCTGGTCTTCCACCCATTGCCAGAACAGCTGATAGCCGACCGCGAGCACCACCGGGCCGATAAACAGGCCAATGACGCCGCCGGTGACCATGCCACCCAGCGCGCCGATCAACACCACCGGCATCGGCACATCGACGCCACGCCCCAGCAGCAGCGGCTTGAGCACGTTATCGGCCAGCCCCGCGATGAAGACATAGATGGAGAAGACAATGGTGGCAACGCTGGCGCCCTCCGTGGCCAGGACATAAATGATCACCGGGATGGTGATCAGCGTGGCCGGCAACTGAGCGATCCCCAGCAGCAGCACAACCAGGGCCAGCACGCCCGCGGCAGGAACGCCCTTGATCACGAAGGCGACGCCGATCAGCAGCATCTGGATAAAGGCGATGCCGACCACGCCCTGCGCCACCGCGCGGATGGTCGCGGTGCATAGCCTGGCGATGTGCGGGCCTTTGGCCGGGCTGAAGACGCGCGAGGCAATCTGCTCGGCGCTGCGGCTGCCGGCCTCGCCGTAGGCCATGAAGATGCCCCCGATGATCAGCGCGAAGATGAAGATCAGCAAACCCTTGCCAAGGCCGGCGATCGCGAGCAGCAGGGCAAGGCTGATGTCCCTGATCTGCGGCGCATACTTCTGCGCCAGGCCGGTCAGGTCGGTGGAAGCATGCTGCCACAAGTCATACACGCGCTGGCCAATCAGCGGCCAGGCGGCTACCGATTCGGCCGGTGGCGGAATATGAATGCCCTCGCTCTTGACGATGGCCATGGCATTCTCGACCGAGTCGACCATGGCTGCGCCCAACAGATAGGCCGGCACCGCGATGATGGCGATCGCGATCACCACGATCAGCGTGGCGGCACGGCCGTCATTGTTGCCCAGCTTGCGCCTGAGCCTGACCTGCAGCGGATAAATCGTAATCGCCAGGATCACGGACCAGACGATGAGATCGAGAAAGGGATTGAATATCTGGAAGCAGAAGATCGCCAGCACGGCGATCAGCCCGGCACGGATCAGTACGTCGAGCAGTCCCCGGGACAGGGCTCTCTCGGAAGTGGGCGTGGGCAACATCGATTGCCTCCTTGCAGATCGCCGCAAAGGTATCGGATCGGTAAGCCACTTGCTGGCTCACGGGCGGCCGAGTCCGCCTGCAAAAGGCGCGCCCGCCGTGTCATCCACGCCAACGCGCGGCCCTGGCAATCTCACCGCCGCGCGTCAGCCAAACGAGGTTAAGTACTGGTCTCTTGGACCGGTGAAATCTAGTCTAGTCCATGGGCGCTTGCCGGGACAACCTCAAGAGTTGCGCCTGCAGCCACATAAGCCGCCTAGTATGGTGATAGCCAAAGGACGCCGGCACGTCCGGTCTTGCTCGTCCTGAATTCGCTGCGGAGGACCTATGGCCAGATTGCCGACGCCAGCATGGGTAATCGCGGTTTCGTTGCTGCTTCTGCTTGGCGGCTGCGCCAGCCGGCCTGTCAATCCGCCGCTTGCCCACGCCGATCCTGCTACCGGCTATCGATACACTACGCGCCCGCACTATTCGACGACGAACGAAAACCTGGTGATCCTGGCTTTCTCGGGCGGCGGGACGCGCGCCGCCGCCTTCTCGTACGGCGTGCTCGAATTCCTGCGCAATACGGAGGTGGTCGGGCCCAGAGGCATCAAGTCGCGCCTGCTCGACCATGTCGGCGTCGTTACCGGCGTGTCCGGCGGGAGCTTCACCGCGCTCGCCTATGGCCTTTATGGCGACAAGCTCTTCGACGACTACGAGCAGCGCTTCCTCAAGCGCGACGTACAGGGCGAGATTACGTTCCGCACGCTCAATCCCGCCTACTGGCCATCACTGTGGTCGGGCGGCTGGGGCCGCTCGGAACTGGCGGCCGATCTGTATGACGAGATCCTGTTCAACGGTGCGACATTCGGCGACCTGAACCGCGGGCAAGGCCCCTTCATCATTGCATCCGCCACGGATATTTCCACAGGCGCCCGCCTGCCTTTCACCCAGACCACCTTCGACGTACTCTGCTCGGACCTGAATGGGGTACGGCTGTCCCGCGCCGCTGCCGCATCGTCTGCCGTGCCGGTCGTGCTGACGCCCGTTACGCTCAATAACTACGGCGGCAACTGTGGCTACGTGCCACCCGACTGGGTCAAGCCTTTTATCGATGCCGCCGACCCGCCCAGGCCGGCTGCGCGTGCGACCCGGCATCTGAAGGAAGAGGCGGAACTCGGCGACAGCGTCAACCGGCCCTATATCCATGTGGTGGACGGCGGGGTTTCCGACAACCTCGGCATGCGCGCCGTGCTGGACGCGCTGGAGCTAATGGAAGCGCTGCACCTGGTCGGCCAGCCTACGCCGCTCGACCATACGCGCAGGATCGTAGTCTTTGTCGTCAACTCGCTGTCCACGCCCAAGACCGCATGGGATAAATCGGAATCCTCGCCCGGCACGCTGCAGATCCTGGTCAAGGCGACGGGCGTTCCCATCGACCACTATTCCTATGAAGCGACCGAGCTGCTGAAGGACAGCCAGGCGCGCTGGCACTCCATGCGCCAGGTCCGGCAGTCCTCTGCCTTCAAGGCGAACAAGGATGCCGCGGTCGCCACCACGCTGCGCACGCCGGACGCGACCATCTACGCCATCGATGTCTCGTTCGCCCAGCTGGCGGACAAGGCGGAACTGGCCTACCTGAATGAGCTGCCCACCTCGTTCTCCCTGCCACCCGAGGCCGTCGACCGGCTGCGCGCGGCGGCGGGCAAGATCATCCTGGCATCGCCCGATTTCCAGCGGCTGCTGCGCGATGTCGGCGCCAGGATCGTGGCCGAGCCGGTGCAAATTCAACCGTCAGCCCCCTAGTGTTTCCCCTAATGCAAAAACCGTAGCGAAGCCAGCGGCAGTGCGCTACATTGGTATCAAATAAATCTTCTATTTGATTATTTATTCGATGCGCGCGATACGTCACGCGCCACCAGGAGACAGCGCCCCCCAATGAGTTTCCAAAACCACCCCTCCTAGCGACGGCGGTGAAAGGTCGCGATTTCGCGCGTAGCGATCTCATAGACCTTTTCCAGTTGTTCCAGCTGTCCGGCCGCCTTCAGGGCGCCGGATTTAGGGCCGAATTCGCCTTGCGCGGTCTCGAGCAGTGTCTCGCGCCGCAACCGGGCAAATTCGTCGCACACCCTTATGCCTTCGTCAGTGGCGAAGTAGTAAATGCCCGTGCGTGCGCTGCCGTATTTGTCGACCAGTTCGGCCTTGAGCAGCTTGCGCAACTCATATTGCATGTTGGGCACGTCCTGGCGATTGGTCATGTGCAGCAAGTCCTTGATGGTCTTGGGCCGCTCGTGCATCCGGATGATGTGCAGCAGGGTATTTTCCTGCCCGCTCAGCGTAATCCCGGTCACGGCCGCCAGGCATTCGGACTGCCACCGCAGGAACGACTGATAAGCCCGCATCACGGCGTATTCGAGGTCGGTGATCTCGACGCTGAAATCATCCGTCGCCAAATGCCAGCGATGTTGCTCGGCAGTGCGGTCGATTTTCGCGGATGGCGTGGAGTTACTCGAGGTCTTGGGCATTGTCAGCTCGACGCACGTTGCGTGCGTGGGTTTTTCAGGGCAGTACGGGCGCCGCATTATCCGCGGGCGGCGCCTGCTTCAGGGATTCTACTTGGCCGGGAGATACGCATGAGAAAAATTCTGAACACGAAGGACTTTGTGCTGGGCACGTTTGCGACCAATTGCTCGGGTGGCATGTCGGTGACCAAGCTCGGCGAGCGCTGGGACAACTCGTGGGAAAACAACGCGAAGCTGGCGCAGATGCTGGACGACGCCGGCATCGACTTCATGCTGCCGATCGCGCGCTGGATCGGCTACGGCGGCGAGACCGACTTCCACGGCTCGGTGCTGGAAACGATCACGTGGGCTGCCGGCTTGCTGGCGCAGACGAAGAACCTGACGGTATTCGCGACCATCCACACCGCGGCCAACCACCCGGCGGTGGTGGCCAAGCAGATCGCGACGCTGGACCAGATCGGCCAGGGCCGCGCGGGCCTGAACATCGTGGCGGGCTGGAACCGCCCCGAGTACGAAGCCCTGGGCCTGCCGCTGGCCGCCGGCCACGACAAGCGCTACAGCTATGCGCAGGAGTGGTTCGACGTCATCAAGCAGATCTGGGAGCGCGACGGCGCCTTCAACTATGACGGCGAGAACTTCCACCTGAAGGGCATCTACGGCCTGCCCAAGCCGTGGCACGGCGAGCGCCCGCCGATCCTGAACGCCGCGGGTTCCGGCGAAGGCCGCGACTTCGCCATCCAGAACGCCAACTTCCTGTTCACGCCGGCGATCGACCTGGCACGCTCGAAAGTGGAAGTGGCCGAGCTGAAAGCCAAGGCCCGTGCGGCAAACAAGCCGGTGCAAGTGCTGACCTTCTCGCACGTGGTGTGCCGCCCGACCGAGCAGGAAGCGCGCGACTACCTGCGCCACTTTGCGCAGGACAACGCCGACTGGGCCGCGGTGGACAACCTGGTGGCGCTGCAGTTCGCCAACGCGCAGTCGTTCCCGCACGACCTGCTGGCGCTGATCCGCGACCGCATGGCTGCGGGCCACGGCGGCTTCCCGCTGGTGGGCACGCCCGGGCAGGTGGCCGACGGCATCTGCGCGCTGGCCGAAGCCGGCTTCAAGGGCACCACGCTGTCGTTCGTCGACTACGTGAAGGAGTTCCCGTACTTCCGCGACACGGTATTGCCGATCCTGGAAGCGCGCGGCCTGCGCCAGCCCGGAGGGTCGAAAAATGGCAGCCAGTAAGCACGATCCTCTGGCGGCGCTGCAGCAACAGTTCAAGCAGGCAATGCGCGGCTTCGCCGGCGCGGTGACCGTGGTCACGGTTGCCGAAGGCGAAGAGCGCAGCGGCTTCACCGCAACCTCGGTGTCGTCGTTCTCGGCCGAGCCGCCGATGGTGGTGGCATCGATGAAGGCGACCAGCTCGTCGGCCGGGCTGCTGCTGCGCACGCGGCGCTTCGGCGTGAACCTGCTGCGCGTCGAGCAGCAGGCGATCGCGCAGCGCTTCACCGGCTTTGGCGGCGAGGCCGGCGCCGCGCGCTACGGCAGCGATGCCTGGACGCAGCTGACCCGCGACGGCGCGCCGGTGCTGGCCGATGCCGCAGTGGCGATGGATTGCGAGGCGGAGGAACTGCTGGAGCGCCACGGGCACATCCTGATCATCGGGCGGGTGCGGGCGGTACATGTGGCCGAGCAGGCCCCGGCGCCGCTGCTCTACTGGCAGGGACGGTACACGCGGCTGGCGCACGCGTCAGCCTGACACGACGCAAAACAAGGAGACCCCATGAGCAACACCGTGCAACAGCTTGCCGCGGACCTTTCCGGCGGCAAGGCAAGGATCATCGACCTGACGCAGACCCTGTCGCCGGACTTCCCCGCGCTGGTGCTGCCCCCCGAATTCGGGCAGGTGTGGGCGTTCAAGATGGAACGCATCAGCCAGTACGACGACAAGGGACCGGGCTGGTACTGGAACAACTTCTCCTGCGGCGAGCATACCGGCACGCATTTCGACGCGCCGGTGCACTGGATCTCGGGCAAGGACCACGCCAACAACAGCGTGGACACCATCGACCCGTCCAACTTCATCGCCCCCGCGGTAGTGGTCGATGCCAGTGCCGAGGTGGCGGAGAACCCCGACTGGGTGCTGACGGTGGCGCACCTGCAGCGCTGGGAAGCCGAACATGGCCGCATTCCCGCCGGCGCCTGGGTGCTGCTGCGCACCGACTGGAGCAAGAAGACAGACCCTGCCGAGTTCCTCGGCCTGCGCGAGGACGGCGCCCATACGCCCGGCCCGGATCAGGCCGCGGTCGAGTGGCTGATCCATGAACGCAACGTTCACGGCTTCGGCGTCGAAACCATCAACACCGATGCCGGCCAGTCCTACGCCTGGCCGCTGCCCTACCCGTGCCACACGCTGATGCACGGCGCGAACAAGTACGGCCTGCAATGCCTGAAGAACCTGGACCAGTTGCCGCCTACCGGCGCCTTGATCGTAGCGGCACCGCTGAAGATCCGGAACGGATCGGGCAGTCCGTTGCGGGTACTGGCGATCGCGGCCACCTGACAGAGCCGCGGACGTCCACAAGAAGAGAGAGAGAGAGGAAGGGAAGACGAATGAAGCACCAACGCAGGATCCTGGCCGCCGTGGCGGCCGCCGGCAGCCTCGCCACCGGCGCCGCACATGCCCAGAGCGCCGTGCAGCTCTATGGCACGATCGACGCCTTTGCCGGCTCCGTGCGCGCCAGTGGCGATGCGCACAGCACCGCGATCGTCGACAGTTCCGGCCTGACCACCTCGTACTGGGGCATTGGCGGGCAGGAAGCGCTGGGCAATGGCCTGAACGCCGAGTTCACGCTGGAGAGCTTTTTCCGTACGGACAATGGCAAGGTCGGCCGCTTCGACGGCGACGTCATGTTCGGGCGCAATGCCTTTGTCGGCCTGAATGGCGGCTTCGGTGCGATCAAGCTGGGCCGCAACACCACACCGTGGTTCGTGTCCATGCTGCTGTTCAATCCGCTGGCCGACTCGGCGGTGTTCTCGCCGATGTTCCTGCACACCTACACCACACCGCCGGGCTCGCCGGTGGGCAACTCGGTGGCGGGCGACACCGCCTGGGACAACTCGGTGCTGTACCAGAGTCCGGGCTTCGGCGGGCTGCGCTTCAATGCGATCTACGCGACCGGGGAGAGCACCGGCCACCAGGGCAAGCAGAACTACGGCGGCAATGCCACCTATTTCAACGGCAACTTTGGCGCCACGCTGGCGGTGCAGCGCGTGGGGGTCAATGCGCCGGAGTTCGCTGCCAGCGGCGCCAGCTACCAGATGGCCTACCTGGCGGGCGTGTCCTACGACTTCAAGGTGGTCAAGCTGTTCGGCCAGTACGCGCAGTCGGACAACAGCTTCAGCACGCTGAGCCGGCAACGCAACCGCACCATGCAGGTGGGCGCGAGCGCCCCGCTGGGGCCAGGCTCGCTGATGGCAACGTGGGTGCGTACCTGGCAGGGCGGCAACGAGACGCTGGGCTCGGCCCGCCGCGATACCACCACGCTGGCCTACGACTACCCGTTCTCCAAGCGCACTGACCTTTACGCCGCCTGGCGCTATGACAAGGTGACCGACCTGAACCCGGGCAATACCTTCGGCCTGGGCCTGCGCCACAAGTTCTAGTTGCGGCCTCGGCGCTTCCCGTCGAGGCGCCTGCAAGACCACCCTCGTCGCCTCGAAAAAAATTATTTCCACAATCATATGTTTATGCCTAAACTATGTGGAACGACAACGAACGCGTGGCGACGATCGCGCGAAACAGGTTCCCTGGCGGCTTCTCCGGTTCCCTATCCGCCACCCATCAGGAGACAGACAATGATCCCAGCTGGCAGCTCCCAGCCCTGGCGCCCCGCTTCTCGCGCGACCTATACCGTACTTTTCGTATGCTTCCTTGCGATTCTTTTTGAAGGCTATGACGTCGGCGTCATGGGAGCGGTACTGCCCGCACTCGCCGACGACCGCAACTGGAACCTGACGCCGCTGGAACTCGGTGCCCTCAGCAGCTATGCCCTGGTCGGCATGTTCTTTGGCGCCTTCCTGATCGGCACGCTGAGCGAGATGATCGGCCGTCGCCGCATGCTGCTGCTCTGCGTTTCCTTGTTCTCGCTGACCATGCTGGGCGCGTCCTACGCACCAACGCCCACCATCTTCGGCGTCTTGCGATTCATCGGCGGGCTCGGCCTCGGTGGCGTCATTCCCGTCGCCGCCGCACTGACCATCGAGTACTCGCCGCCGCACCGCCGCAGCTTCAACTATGGGCTGATGTATTCGGGATATTCGGTGGGCATCCTTTGCGCCGCACTCATTGCGATGTGGCTGTTGCCCAGTCTTGGCTGGCGTGGCGTGATTGGCCTGGGTGCGGTTCCCATGGTGGTGATACCACTGATGGCGTGGCTGCTGCCGGAGTCGCTGGAGTACCTGGTCGGGCAAGGGCGGATCGCTGAAGCGCAGGCATTGGCCGATCGCACTGGCCATGGCCGGCTGCCGTCGCAAGCCGGGCCCGCCAACAGCGCCGCCCGCGCCACCTGGCGCGACGTGATGTCGAGCATGTTCGCCCGCAAGCAACTACGCGCGACAGCGTGCTTCTGGATTGCGCTGTTCTTCGGCTTGCTGCTGGTCTATGGCCTCAATACGTGGCTGCCGACCATCATGCGCAAGAATGGCTACGACCTCGGCTCCAGTCTTTCTTTCCTGGTGATATTCAGCCTTGCTTCCGCGGTGGGCGGCCTCTTCCTGGGCAGCGCGGCCGACAGGATGGGCGCACGTGGCACCGTCGCGGTCTTCTACCTGATCGGCGCTCTCGCCATCGGCGCGCTGATGTTCCGCAACTCCGTTGCCGTCAACTACGTTCTGGTCGCGCTGGCAGGCGTGGGCAGCGTCTCGGCATCCCTCATCCTTACCGGACATCTGGCCGGTTACTACCCGCCACACGCACGGGCCGCGGCAACAGGATGGGCCCTGAGCTTCGCGCGATTCGGCGCCATGAGCGGCCCGCTCGTCGGCGGCTACGTGGCAGGCTCAGGCCTGAGCTTCGGCTGGAACTTCATCACGTTCTCCATTGCCGGCCTTGCCGCTGCGCTGGCTGTGGCGCTGCTGCCATCGGCACGGGAACCAGTCGTCGTGGCCCGCGCCGGCCAGCGAAGCAACGCATAAATCGCCAGAGGAGGGACTTCGGTCTTCCACGGAAGCCGTCCACGTGACCTCGAGTTCCGCGCATACATATGATTATGGAACTGTTTATGTTTAAACTATATTCGTCTCACCCCAACGTGAGCGTCAGGAAGAAAAGCCATGGCTGAGCGTTCGTTTGTCGAAGAAGTCAAGAAGTTGCGCCTGGGTTCGGGCGAGGTATTCAGCGGCGAGGGCATCCTCGCGGTCACCAAGGCACTGCTCGAATCTGGCGTCGCCTATGTGGCCGGCTACCAGGGCTCGCCGATCTCGCATCTGATGGACGTGCTGGCCGATGCGCAGGACATCCTTGCCGAGCATGGCATCCGCTTCGAGAACAGTGCGAGCGAAGCCACCGCGGCTGCGTCGCTGGCCGCCTCGGTCAACTACCCGCTGCGCGGCGCGGTCACGTTCAAGGCTACCGTCGGCACCAACGTGGCCTCTGACGCGCTCGCCAACCTGGCTTCGGGCGGTGTCACCGGCGGCGCGCTGATCATCGTCGGCGAAGACTACGGCGAAGGTTCCTCGATCATGCAGGAGCGCAGCCACGCGTTCGCAATGAAGTCGCAGATGTGGCTGCTCGATCCGCGCCCCAACCTGCCGTGCATCGTGCAGGCGGTGAAGGACGGCTTCGACTTGTCCGAAGCGTCCAATACACCGGTGATGCTCCAGCTGCGCGTGCGCTCGTGCCACGTGCATGGTCAGTTCGTCGCCTCCGAAAACCGCCGCAGCCGTTTCTCGATCCAGGACGCGCTGGACCATCCCACGCGCGACCTCAGCCGCATCGTTCTGCCCCCGGCGAGCTTCGTGCACGAGCACGAGAAGATCAAGCAGCGCTGGCCCGCCGCCGTGAAGTTCATCGAGGAGCGCCAGCTCAACGAGTTCTTTGCCGGCGAGATGGATGACATCGGCATCGCCGTGCAGGGCGGCAGCTACAACACGCTGATCCGTGCACTGGAGCAACTCGGCCTGGCCGATGTGTTCGGCGAGTCGAAGATCCCCCTGTACGTGATGAACGTGGCCTACCCGCTGATCGATTCGGAGTGGGAACGCTTCTGCGCGGGCAAGCGCGCCGTGCTGGTGCTGGAAGAAGGCCAGCCCAACTTTATCGAGCAGAACGCCGCCAACATCCTGCGCATGGCCGGCGCCACCGCGGCGCTGCATGGCAAGGACCTGCTGCCGCTGGCCGGCGAGTACAACACCGCGATCGTGCTCAAGGGCCTGCGCGCGTTCCTCGAGCAGTACGGCAAGATCGAGCCGCTGCCGGAACCTAAGCCTGCACGCAAAGTGATCCCCCTGGTGCAGGCGCCCACCGCCACCGTCGACGCCGTGGCCGCCGAGGTGCTGGAACCGCAGAAGCTGGTCGACGAGAGCGTGCATGCACGCCCGCCCGGCTTCTGCACCGGCTGCCCGGAGCGCCCCATCTTCACCGCGATGAAGCTGGTCGAGCGCGAGATCGGCGAGCACCACGTCAGCGCCGACATCGGCTGCCACCTGTTCTCGATCCTGCCGCCGTTCAACCTGGGCAACACCACCATGGGCTATGGCCTGGGCAGCGCCAGCGCCGCGGCGCTGAACGCGCCCGGCGGCAAGCGTGCCATCTCCGTGATGGGCGATGGCGGTTTCTGGCACAACGGCCTGACCAGCGGCATCGCCAACGCAGTCTTCAACAAGAGCGACAACCTGACCATCGTGGTCGACAACAGCTACACGTCGGCCACCGGCGGGCAGGACATCCTGTCCTCGACCGCGCTGAACGACACCCGCAGCACCGGCCACGCCATCGAGGACGCGGTCAAGGGCGTGGGCGTCAAATGGGTGCGCACCATCCGCCGCACCTATGACCTGAAGGCGATGAAGGCCACCCTCAAGGAAGCGCTGACTACCGGCGCCAAGGGCCCCAAGGTGCTGATCGCGCAGAGCGAATGCATGCTGAACAAGCAGCGCCGCGAGAAGCCCAAGGTCCGCAAGGCGATCGCCGACGGCCAGCGCGTGGTGCGCGAGCGCTTTGGCGTGGATTCGGACACCTGCACCGGCGATCACTCGTGCATCCGGCTGTCCGGCTGCCCTTCGCTGACGATCAAGCCCAACCCGGACCCGCTGCGCACCGATCCGGTGGCCTCCGTGCTGGACAGCTGCGTGGGCTGCGGCCTGTGCGGCGAGGTCTCGCACGCTGCGGTGCTGTGCCCGTCCTTCTACCGCGCACAGATCGTCACTAACCCGACCCGCATCGACAAGCTGCGCCAGCGCCTGCGCGACGGCGTGATCGGCTTCCTGCAGCGCCGCGATGCCGCGCGCCGCACCCGCCTTGCATTCTGAACACCAAGTTTCGAGAGGTTCAATCGTGAACGCACCCAACAACCTCAGCGCCAAGCCGATCAAGGTCGCCATCCTCGCCATGGGCGGCGAAGGCGGCGGCGTGCTGGCCGACTGGATCGTGGATCTGGGCGAGCACAACGGCTATATCGCGCAAACCACGTCGGTGCCCGGCGTGGCGCAGCGCACCGGCGCCACCATCTATTACGTCGAGCTGTTCCCGCGCGATCTGGCCGAACAGGCCGGCCGCCAGCCGGTGCTAGCGCTGATGCCCACTCCTGGCGATGTCGATGTGGTGCTCGCCTCCGAACTGATGGAAGCCGGCCGCGCCGTGCAGCGCGGGCTGGTGACGCCGGAGCGCACCACGCTGGTGTCTTCCACCCATCGCGTGTATTCCATCGCCGAGAAATCCGCGATGGGCGATGGCCGCGTCGACAGCAATGAGCTGATCGCTCACGCCGGCAAGGCCGCAAAGCGCTTTGTGCGCTTCGACATGGCGCAGGCCGCCGAAGCCAGCGGCAGCGTCATCAGCGCCGTACTGTTCGGCGCCCTAGCCGGCACCGGCGTGCTGCCGTTCAGCCGGGCCCAGTTCGAAGCCACCATCGAGCGCGGCGGCGTGGGGGTGAAGCCCAGCCTGCGTGCTTTTGGCGCGGCGTTCGCCACAGCCGAGGCCGTTGAGACGCCCGCCGCAGAACCTGCAAAGCCGCTGGGCGACCTCAAGGCGCAGGATCCCGGGGTTGCGCAGTTGCTGCAGCGCGCCCGCGCCGAACAACCGGCCGAGAACTGGCCCGTCGTGGTCGAAGGCGTGCGCCGCATGATCGACTACCAGGACGTGGCCTACGCCGGCCTGTACCTGGATCGGCTGGCGGCCGTGCGCCGGGCCGTCGGCAAGGACGACAGCGCCCTGCTGCGCGAAACCGCGCGCCACCTGGCGCTGTGGATGTCGTACGAAGACACCATTCGCGTGGCCGACCTCAAGACCCGCGACTCGCGTTTCGCGCGGGTGCGGGGCGAGGTGCGCGCCGGCGACAAGCAGCTGCTGGCGATCAACGAGTTCATGCACCCGCGCCTGGAAGAAATCTGCGAGACGCTGCCGGCCGGACTCGGTCGCTGGCTGATGCAGCCGCATGTCGTGCACCGCCTGGTGCGTCGCTTCACCACGTCAGGCCGCGTGGTCACCACCAGCTCGCTGCGCGGCTACCTGATGCTGTGGGCGGTGTCGCGCCTGCGCGGCATCCGCCGCAGCACGCTGCGCTATGCACTGGAAACCGAGCGCATCGAAGGCTGGCTGGCCCAGGTGCTGGCCGCCGCCCGCCTCAATCCGGCGCTGGCGCTGGAAGTGGTGCAGTGCCAGCGGCTGGTGAAAGGCTACAGCGATACCCATGTGCGCGGCCTGACCAACTACCAGACCCTGATGAACGCCGTGATGCGCGCCGGTGCCCGACTGGCCCCAGCCACGCTGCGCGAGTTGCGCGAGGCCGCACTGGCCGACGAGCACGGCAAGAAGCTGAAGGAAGCCCTGGCCCGCCACGCGCTGGCGTGACCTACACGGGCCAACCCATAGCAGGAACCGCAACCATGAGCACTACGCATACCTTCCGGCGCCAGCACAAGATCCATTTCTCGGAATGCGATCCGGCCGGCATCGTTTTCTACCCGCAGTACTTCGTGTTGTTCAACGACCTGATCGAACGCTGGGTCGACACCCTGTTGCCGGACGGCTACCACAGCGTGATCGGCGCGCGCCGGCTGGGCATGCCGACCGTGCACCTGGAGGTGGACTTCAAGGCGATCAGCCGTTTTGGTGATCAGGTCTGGCTTGAGCTGGAAGTGGTCCGGGTCGGCGGCAAGTCGATCACGCTGGCCTGGCGCTGCACGGGCGCAGACGGCGAAGTGCGCATGGCGGCAACGCAGACCATCGTGATGACCTCGCTGGACACGCACCTGGCGATCCCGGTGCCCGCCGACCTGCGGGCCGCCATCGAACACGGCCCTGCCCCCGCAGGCCGGCCTATTCCCGAAACCGCCATCTGAATGCCGGCGTACCCGCTGCGGGGGCGTCGCAGGCTCCGGTAGTAACCTGATTGGAACAGCCATGAACATTGTATGTATCGGCGGTGGTCCCGCCGGCCTGTATTTCGGCCTGTTAATGAAGCTCCAGGATCCCGCCAACAAAGTCGTGGTGGTGGAGCGCAACCGCCCCTATGACACCTTCGGCTGGGGCGTGGTGTTCTCCGACGCCACCCTCGGCAACCTGCGTGAGGCCGACCCGGTCTCCGCCGCGACCATCGGCGACGCCTTCAACCGCTGGGACGATGTTGAAGTCCACTTCAAGGGCCGGGCCGTGCGCAGCGGTGGCCACGGCTTTATCGGCATCGGCCGCAAGAAGCTGCTGAACATCCTGCAGGCGCGCTGCGAGGAAGTCGGTGTGGAACTGGTGTTCGAGAACTACGTCGAGGACGACCAGGCCATCGCGCGCAAGTACAACGCCGACCTGGTGCTGGCTTCGGACGGACTCAACAGCCTGGTGCGCAAGCGCTATGCCGACACCTTCCGCCCGGACATCGACACGCGCAACTGCCGCTTTGTCTGGCTGGGCACGAAGAAGGTGTTCGACGCCTTCAACTTCATCTTCGTGCCGACCGAGCACGGGTGGTTCCAGGCGCATGCCTATCGTTTCGAGGACGGCACCTCGACCTTCATCGTCGAGACCCCGGAAGAAACCTGGAAGGCCGCCGGTATCGACCAGATGAGCCAGGAAGAGGGCATCGCCTACTGCGAAAAGCTGTTCGCGCCCTACCTGGACGGCAACCCGCTGATCAGCAACGCCTCGCACCTGCGCGGCTCGGCGATCTGGATCCAGTTCCCGCGCGTGATCTGCGAGAAGTGGGTGCACTGGAACAACCTGACCGACGACAGCGGCCTGGAGAAGAAGGTGCCCGTGGTGTTGATGGGCGATGCCGCCCACACCGCGCACTTCTCGATCGGCTCCGGCACCAAGCTGGCCCTGGAAGATGCCATCGAGCTGGCGCGCACCATCGGGAACGTCGACGGTCCGCTGGAAGTCGCGCTGAAGCAATACGAGGCCGTGCGCTCCGTGGAGGTCCTGAAGATCCAGAACGCCGCGCGCAACTCGACCGAATGGTTCGAGAATGTCAGGCGCTATGAAGACCTGGAGCCCGAGCAGTTCGCCTACTCGCTGCTGACCCGTTCGCAGCGCATCTCGCACGAGAACCTGCGCCTGCGCGACAAGGACTGGCTGGAAGGCTACGAGTCGTGGCTGGCCGAACGCGCCGGCACTGATGCCGCCGCCGTGCCGCCGATGCTGACGCCGTACACGGTGCGCGGCGTGGAACTGAAGAACCGCGTGGTGGTGTCGCCCACCGCCATGTATTCCTGCGAGCACGGCGTGCCGGGCAACTTCCACATGGTCCACCTCGGCAGCCGGGCACTGGGTGGCGCCGGCCTGGTGATGGTGGAAATGACGGCAGTGTCGCCGGACGGTCGCATCACGCCGGGCTGCCCGGGTCTGTGGAGCGACCAGCAGGCGGCGGCGTTTGCCGGCATCGTCGGTTTCGTGCACGAGCACACCAGCGCGCGCATCGGCGTGCAGATCGGCCACGCCGGCCGCCGCGGCTCGACCCAGCTCGGCTGGGAGCAGATGGACTACCCGCTGGCCGAGGGCAACTGGCCGCTGATCGCGGCCTCCGCGCTGCCGTACCTGCCGGGCGTTTCGCAGACGCCGCGCGCCATGACCCGCGCAGACATGGACCGCGTACGCGATGACTTTGTCGCCGCCACCCGGCGCGCGGCGGCCGCCGGCTTCGACTGGCTGGAACTGCAGGCGGGCCATGGCTACCTGCTGTCGGGCTTTATCTCGCCGGTGACCAACCAGCGCACCGACGAATATGGCGGCGCGCTGGAAAGCCGCATGGCCTTCCCGCTGGAAGTGCTGCGCGCGGTGCGTGCGGCATGGCCGCAGGACAAGCCGGTGTCGGTGCGTATTTCTGCCACTGACTGGGTCGAGGGCGGCAACAGCGCCGACGACGCGGTGGCCATGGCACGCCTGTTCAAGCAAGCCGGTGCGGACGTGATCGACTGCTCTTCCGGGGAAGTCAGCCCCGACCAGAAGCCGGTGTACGGACGCATGTTCCAGACCCCCTTCGCCGACCGCGTGCGCAACGAGGCGGGCGTGCCGACGATCGCCGTCGGCGCCATCACCGAAGCCGACCAGGTCAACGGGATCATCGCGTCGGGCCGTGCCGACCTGTGCGCCATCTCTCGTCCGCACCTGGCCGACCCGTCCTGGTTGCTGCGCGAAACCGCGAAGCTTGGCTACCGCCGCGTCGAATGGCCGAAGCAATACCTGCTGGCCAAGGACCAACTTGAGCGCAACCTCGGGCGCGCGGCCGCGGGGGCCTGATGGCTTCCCTATGAACTCACCAGAGAGGAAGACGATGTCGAATACCTCGTATGACACCTACCGCGAAAACGTAGCCGGCCGTGCCGACGTGGAAGACACGCCCGAGCTGGTCGCCTACTACAAGGAGCTCGATGCGCTCAAGACCGGCGCGCTCTGGACCGTGGCCAACAAGATCGAGCCGTGGCAGCCGAAGTCCGAATCGGTGCCGGTTCTGTGGCGCTACCGCGACCTGCGTGATCACGTGCTGCGTTCGGTCGACCTGGTGACGCCGGAGAAGGCTGGCCGCCGCGTGATCTACCTGAACAACCCGGGCCGCCAGGACGTGTCGGCAGCAGTGGGCTGGCTCTACTCGGGCCTGCAGGTGATGCATCCCGGCGAAGCCGCCTCGGCACACGCGCACTCGTCGTCGGCGCTGCGCTTCATCATGGAAGGCAGCGGCGCCTACACCATCGTCGATGGCCACAAGATGACGCTGAACGCCAACGACTTCGTGCTCACGCCCAACGGCACCTGGCACGAGCATGGCGTCTCGGCCGACGGCACCACCTGTATCTGGCAGGACGGCCTCGACATCCCGCTGGTCAACGCCATGGAAGCCGGCTTCTACGCGGTACACCCGGACCTGCAGCAGGCTGTCACGCATCCGGTGGACGACATGGCGGCGATCTGGGGCGGCAAGGGCCTGCGCCCGCACGAGGGCAACTGGAGCAAGCCATATTCGCCGCTCTACAAGTACGAATGGGCCCCGACCTACGAGGCGCTGGTGCGCCACAGCAAGGTCACCGACGGCAGCCCGTTCGACGGCGTGCTGATGCACTACGTCAATCCGGTCACCGGCGGCCCGGTGATGCCGACCATCGGCGCCAGCATGCAGCTGCTGCGTCCGGGCGAAGCCACCAAGGCCCACCGCCACACCGGCAGCTTTATCTACCAGGTAGCCAAGGGCAGTGGCTACTCGGTCATCAACGGCCAGCGCTTCGACTGGACCGAGCGCGACATCTTCTGCGTGCCGTCATGGGCCTTCCATGAGCACGCGAACGCGTCGGCCAGCGATGAGGCCGTGCTGTTCTGCTTCAACGACCTGCCGGTGATGCATTCGCTGGGCCTGTACCGCGAGCAAGCCCTGGCAGAGAACGGCGGGCATCAGGTGGTCCTCTGAACGCGGCCAGTACGTCCTTTTTTCCCAGTTCTGCAGCCGCACCGATGCGGCCTTTCCCGGAGTTATCAAACCATGCGTCTCGTAACCTATCGCGCTGAAGTCGCTGCCGCCGCCCGCCTGGGCGCCATCGTCGACGGCAATGTCGTTGACCTCGCCCGCTTCGGCGCCGCCGTCGGCGTGAGCATTCCCTCCACCATGCTCGAGTTCATCGACCTGGGCCCCGATGCAGTCCGCTCGACCAACGCGCTGCTCAACGAATATCGCGGCAAGCTGCCGTTCGGCGTGGCTGTGCCTGACTCGAACGTCAAGCTGCTGGCGCCGATCCCGCGTCCGCGCAAGAACATCTGGGGCATCGGCCTGAACTACGTCGAGCACGTCGCCGAATCCAGCCGCAGCCTGGACACCTCGAAGGAACTGCCGAAGGAGCCGGTGATCTTCTCCAAGCCGCCCACCACCGTGATCGGCCCGGGCGACGCCATCGAGCACAACAAGGAAATCACGCAGCAGATGGACTGGGAAGTCGAGCTGGCCGTCATCATCGGCACGCGCGGCAAGGGCGTGAAGGAAGCCGACGCGCTCAACTACGTGTTCGGCTACAGCGTGATGATCGACATTTCTGCGCGCGACTGCCGCCGCGCCGGCCAGTGGATCTACTCCAAGGGCCAGGACACCTATGCCCCCTTCGGCCCGGTCATCGTCACCGCCGACGAAATCCCCGACCCGCACACGCTGGACCTGTCGCTGACCGTCAACGGCGTGACCAAGCAAAGCTCCAACACCCGCCACATGCTGTTCAAGGTGCCGGCGCTGATCGCGGACATCAGCAAGGGCATGGCGCTGGAACCCGGCGACATTATCGCCACCGGCACGCCGGACGGCGTGGGCGCGGGCCGCACCCCGCAGGAGTGGCTGTGGCCCGGCGACACCGTGGTGGCCACGGTGGAAGGCATCGGCAAACTGCGCCACCCGGTGGTGGCCGTCTAAACCCAGTCGTCCCCGCGCAAGCGGGGATGACCGCTGCAAGCGAGGCACACAAATGCTCAACCTGCCCAAGTTCAAGGCCGCGGCCGTACAGGCCGCTCCCGTCTTCCTCGATGCCGACGCCACGGTCGACAAGGTCTGCCGGCTGATCAGGGAAGCCGCCGACAACGGCGCCAGCCTGGTCGCCTTCCCCGAGGTATTCGTGGCTGGCTACCCGTACTGGAGCTGGCTGACCAACCCGGTCGACGCCAGCCCCTGGTTCGAGCGGCTGGTCAAGGCTTCCATCGAGCTCCCCGGCCCGGAGATCCGCAAGATCGCGCAGGCGGCGCAGGCCAACCACATCAACGTGATCGTCGGCGTGAACGAACGCAGCCGGACCGGCGTCGGCACCCTCTTCAATACGCTGGTGACCATCAGCGACGAAGGCCGCATCCTGGGCCGCCACCGCAAGCTGGTGCCCACCTGGGCCGAGAAGCTGACCTGGGCCAATGGCGACGCCTCGGCGCTGCGCGTGCACCAGACCAGCGTCGGCCCGCTCGGCTCGCTGGCCTGCGGCGAGAACACCAACACGCTGGCCCGCTTCTCGCTGCTGTCGCAGGGGGAGCTGATGCATGTGGCCAGCTATATCGCGCTGCCGGTGGCCCCGGCCGACTACGACATGGCCGAGGCCATCAAGGTGCGCGCCGCCGCCCACTGCTTCGAGGGCAAGGTGTTCACCGCGGTGTCGTGCTCGACCGTGTCGGAGGAGATCATCGAGGCCATGAGCCCGCTGAACCCCAAGGCGCGCGAGCTGCTGTCGCGCCGCAACAGCGCCTTCTCCGGCTTCCTGGGCCCGGACGGCCGCGTGATCGGCGAGCCGCTGATCGACGCGGAAGGCATCGTCTACGCCGACATCGACCTGTCGCGCTGCATCCAGCCGCGCCAGATGCACGACATCACCGGCCACTACAACCGCTTCGACATCTTCGACCTGCGCGTCGACCGCCGGCCGCTGCAACCCGCCCAGTTCCTGGACGGCGCCAGCCAGGCTTTCGACGTCGACACCGAGGAAGCGGAACTCAACGCATTCGACCTTTCCGAGAGCAAGTAAATGTCTTTCCTGCTGACGCCCCAGAAGCCGCTGCGCATCGGGCAAATCGTGCCGTCTTCCAATACCACCATGGAGACGGAAATCCCCGCCATGTTGCGCGAGCGTGAAAAAGATTTCGCCGAGCGCTTCACCTTCCACTCCAGCCGCATGCGCATGAAGAAAGTGGTGAAGGAAGAGCTGGAAGCCATGGACCGGGATAGCGACCGCTGCGCCATCGAACTGTCCGACGCGCGCGTGGACGTGCTGGGCTATGCCTGCCTGGTGGCCATCATGAGCATGGGCAAGGGCTATCACCGCGTCTCCGAGGCGCGCCTGACGCAGCGCACCGTCGACAACGGCAACCCCGCGCCGGTGGTGACCAGCGCCGGGGCGCTGGTGGACGGCCTGCACGCCATGGGCGCGAAGCGCGTCTCGGTGGTGTGTCCGTACATGAAGCCGCTGACGAAGATGGTGGTCGAGTACATCGAGAGCGAAGGCATCGAGGTCAAGGACTACACCGCCCTGGAGATCCCCGACAACCTGCAGGTCGCCGCGCAGGACCCGGCCAACCTGCTGGAGATCTACAAGCGCATCGACACCATCGGTGTCGACGCCATCGTGCTGTCGGCCTGCGTGCAGATGCAGTCGCTGCCGTCGATCCAGAAGGTGCAGGACGAGTCGGGCATCCCGACCGTATCGGCCGCCGTGGCCACCACCTGGCAGATGCTGCGCAAGCTGGGCCTGCGCACCGAGGTCGCCGGTTGCGGCGAGCTGCTGAGCGGCAAGTACTGAGCGCCATCCCACGCTTTCGTCGTCCCTGCCTGTGCGGGGACGACGTTTCGCACACGCACATGGACGACATTCACTTCTACGAGCCCTCGCGCGGCCACGGGCTGCGGCACGATCCGCTGGCCGCCATTGTCGGCCCGCGCCCGATCGGCTGGATTTCGACGGTGGACGGCGCCGGGCGCGCCAACCTGGCGCCCTACGCATTCTTCAACGTCTTCAACTACACACCGCCGGTGGTGGCGTTCTCCAGCGTCGGCTACAAGGACACCGTGCGCAACGTCGAGGACACCGGGGACTTTGTCTGGAACCTGGTGACGCGCCCGCTGGCCGAGCGCATGAACATGACCAGCGCCGGCGTGGCGCGCGAGGTCGACGAATTCGCTCTGGCGGGGCTGACGCCGGTGCCGTCGCGGCTGGTGTCGGCGCCCCGCGTGCAGGAGAGCCCGGTCTCGTTCGAGTGCCGCGCGACCAAAGTCATGCAACTGAACCAGGCCGACGGCGCCATGCTAGAGACGTGGATGGTGCTGGGCGAGGTAGTCGGCGTGCATATCGGCCGCGCCTTCCTGCCGGACGGGGTCTATGACACTGCCGTCGCCCGCCCCATCCTGCGCGGTGGCGGCCCGGCCGACTACTACGAGGTCAGCAAATCGACGCTGTTCCAGATGCGACGGCCGGCCTGAGTCGCGGCCCCGGCCTCAGTTGGCAGGGCGGTGCAGGTGGATCAGCAGCTTCAGCGTGGCGCGCAGTTCGTCGGCCTTTTTCTTGCCGAGCGGCGCCAGCACATGGTCCTCGTGGGCCCGGGCCTGTGCGATCAGGCTGGAGGTCAGCTTCTGCCCGCGCGGCGTGATGCGCACCAGCGTGATGCGCCGGTCGGTCTCGTGCGGGATGCGCTTGACGTAGCCCTGCGCCTCCATGCGGTCGAGCAGGCGCGTCACCGTGGGCTGCTTGGTCACCGAGATCTGCGCCAGTTCCCCGATGCTGATTGGCTTGCCGCCGGACAGCGTGGACAGGACGCGCCAGTCTGAGATGGTGAAACCATTGGCTTGCACGATCACGTGGAATTCCCCCGAGATCAGCTGGCTGGCCTGGGCCAGCAGGGCCGGGGTGTAGTTGTCGACGAAATCGTCGTCGGCGGTGTCAATGGGCTGGTTCATGCGGTCCGGTGGGCGGAAAGCGGCCTCGCCGGCCGCGCGACGGGCAGAACATACCACGGCGGGAGCGTTCGTCCACGGCAAGGCAGGCCGCCAGTGAGGCGCCTTTCTTGCTGCCCTCAGGAACTTTAAGTATAAAGCAACTGATTGCGCAGCCTTCTCTCGCTGCGCAGGCGAGCCAGATACGCTGCAATCCTCCAGGAGTGAGACGATGCAGACCGCCCCCCAGTCACACGCCGACACACCGTCTTCCCCGGCGAGTGATGATAACTGCGCGCCGCAAGGCATGCTGGCGAACTACCCCTCGTTCCGCTCCGAGGATGTAGAGGAGGCCCAGGGCAAGATCGCAGCGGTCTTTTGCCCGCATGAGCTGCGCGTGGTCGGCGCACTGCAGCAATTGCACGTCCAGCACAACCTGGTGCGGCTGCATGAGACCGCCATCAACTTCCTTGCCTATGGCGCCCATGTAGAGATCGACCCTGGCTGCCTGGGGCACTTCTATCTCGCCCAGATCCCGGTCGCGGGTCATGCGGAAATCCAGTGTGGACCGCAGCAGATACTCTCCGACGTCCGCACGGCCAGCCTGCTGAGTCCCGATACCCCGACCCGGATGCACTGGCACGAGGACTGTGCGCAAGTCTTGCTCTGGATCCAGAAGGAAGCGATCGAGCACCGCTTCGCATTGCTGACCGGGCGCGATCCCGGCGGGCCCCTTTCATTCGATCCCGCGCTGCCTCAGCACGCGGGGCCTTCGAGTCCATGGAGCCAGGCCGTACTCGACCTAGCCAGGAATATCGACCAGCACGGCACCAGCTGGCTCCAGTTCCCGGCCGCGGTGGCGTCGATGGAGGACTACCTCCTGCGGACGCTGCTGCTGCTTCAGCCGCACACCTACACCTATCTCCTGGCGCGCAGCGCCGAACCCGCCAGGCCGCGTCATATGCAGCGGGTGATAGATTACGTCCGCGCCAATGCCGACACACCGCTGACCGTCGCCGACCTGGCGCAAGTCGCCTGTGTGAGCATCCGGGCGCTGGAAGAAGGCTTTCGCCGCCATCTCAATACAACGCCGTTAGCCTATCTGCGGGACGCCAGGCTGGACTGCGTGCGACAAGCGTTGATTGCTGCCGCCGGAGCAGAGCAGGCCTCCATCACGGATATTGCATATCGCTTTGGCTTTACGCATCTCGGCCGGTTTGCGGCCTACTACAAGAAGCGCTTCGGCGTGTCGCCGTCGGCGACTCTGCGCGGGGCGGCACCAGAGCGACATTTCACCCCCTCGTAGTCGTTGATACAACAACTTCAGCCCGCGCTCGCGGGTGAACGGATACCTGCACGCCCGGCCATCCGGCAAGGCTGCCGCCCCGCCCTCTCCTGACTCCACCGCCTCCTTTTCCCCGTCCGCCAGCAACGGCTCGTTATCTGGATATCGGCCGGCGGATTGTGGATAGCAGCGTCATCACCGCTACACCAAACTAAGTTGCACATGGCTACGTGCGAGCCAACACAACAAGTGGAGACGGACATGCAAGGAATCGAAGGCAAGACGGCGATCGTGACCGGGGGCGCGACGATGATTGGCGAGGCGGTGGTCTCGGCCCTGGTCTCGGCAGGCGCCAACGTCGTTGTCGTCGACATCGACCAGCAAGGCGGCCGCAATGTTGCTGAGTGCCATCCGGCGCGCTGCCGCTATGTCGCCGTGGACGTGACCAGCGATGCCGACATCGCTGCCTGTATCGCCGACACGGTCGATGCCTTCCGTGGCATCGACCTGCTCGTCAACTGCGCCTGCACCTACGTGGACAACGGTGCCGATTCCACACGCGAGCAGTGGCTGGAGTCCTACAACGTCAATGTCGTCGGCGCGGCGATGATGCTGCAGGCGTGCGTGCCGGAGATGAAAAAGCGCGGCAGCGGAGCGGTCGTCAACTTTGCCTCGATCTCCGCGGGCGTGGCGCAGTCGGGGCGCTGGCTGTACCCGATTACCAAGGCGGCGATGCAGCAGTTCACGCGCAGCGCTGCGCTTGACCTGGCCCCCGACAACATCCGCGTGAACTCGGTCTCGCCTGGATGGACGTGGTCCTCAGTCATCAGCGCGCTCAGCGGCGGCGACAAGGCAAAGGCCGACCGCGTTGCCGCCGACTTCCACCCGCTCGGACGTCTCGGCAAGCCTGAGGAAGTTGCGCAAGTGGTGCTCTTTCTCCTGTCCGATGCAGCGGCCTTCGTCACCGGTACCGACTACGCCTGCGACGGCGGCTATGGCGCGCTGGGCCCGGAGGGCCGTCAGGCAGCCATCCACCGGCTCACGGCATAACGCTGTCCGCCAAACCCTGGCGCAGGCAACCAGACTGGCGTCCGCCCGCTAAGCACGCACAAGACATCCCCCCACTGGAGAGACACATGACAACCCATCCCATTGCCAAGATCACGCCACGCAAGATTGCCATTGTCGGCGCAGGCCAGGCCGGCCTGTTGCTCGGATGCGCCCTGCTGCATCAAGGCTACGAGGTCACGCTGGTGACCAACCGCACGGCGGAGGAAGTCTGGAGCGGCAAGGTGATGTCCTCGCAGTGCATCTTCGACCAGTCCCTGCAGATCGAGCGCAACTGGGGCATGAATCAATGGGAAGCGCTTTGCCCCACGGTGGACGGCATCGGCCTCACCATCCCTACGCCAGATGGCAAAGGCGAGATGGCCATCCACTGGCGCGCCCGCCTGGATGCCTATGCGCAGTCGGTGGACCAGCGCGTCAAGATGCCCGGCTGGATGGCGGAATTCGAACGTCGCGGCGGCACCTTGCGCATCGAGAACGTTGAGATCGCCGAGCTTGAAGCGCTGGCCGCAAGCCATGACCTGGTTCTGCTGGCAGGCGGCAAGGGGGAGATCGTCAACCTGCTGACCCGCAACGATGCGCGCTCTCCCGTGCGCCAACCGCAGCGCCAGCTGGCACTGGCCTACGTGACCGGCATGCAGCGCAGCGGCACCTTTGAGTGTGTCAATTTCAACCTGATTCCCGGCGTCGGCGAGTACTTCGTGTTTCCGGCCCTGACCACCAAGGGCAGCAGCGAAACACAGGCCTGCGACATCATGGTCTTCGAAGCCGTTCCGGGCGGCCCGATGGACCGCTGGGCAGATGTCAGGTCCGCCGACCAGCATCTGGAGGTCTGCCTGGGCATCCTGCGCGACTACCTTCCCTGGGAGAGCGAGCGCTGCGCCAGCGTACAGCTCACCGATGCCAACGGGATCCTGAGCGGGCGCGTCACGCCGACTGTGCGCAACCCCAGCCTTACGCTGCCCTCCGGCCGGCTGGTGATGGGTCTCGGCGACGCCGTCATGGTCAACGATCCGATCACCGGCCAGGGCTCGAACAACGCCACCAAGGGCGCCCTTCACTATTTCGAAGCCATCCTGCGCCATGGCGACCAGCCCTTCGACAAGGCATGGATGCAGAAGACCTTCGACGGCCTTTACGAAGGCTACGCCGAGCCGGTCATCCGCTGGACCAACTCCCTGCTGTTCCCGCCGCCCGACCACATCGTCAAGCTGCTGGCCACTGCGCAGCACGCGCCGCGTATCGCGCAGCGCATCGCCAACGGCTTCAACGATCCGCGCGACTACGGCAGTTACTGGTTCGACGAGGAAGCCACCGACGCCTGGATCGCGCAAGAGTCCCAGTCACGGGCCGCCTGAGAAAGCACCACAGCCACACGAAAACAAGCCGCCTGCTCGCCCCGTCATCGGTGAAGCAGGCCACAGGAGACAACCATGACCGATGCTCGCGAGTTCCGGAATGCCCTCGGCCGCTTTGCCACGGGCGTAGCCATCGTCACGACCCGCACCCCCGACGGAGAACCCTGGGGCGTGACCGTCAATAGTTTCAGCTCGGTATCGCTGGAGCCGCGCCTGGTGCTGTGGAGCCTCGCCAAGAAGTCGTACAGCCTCGAGGCATTCCGGAAGACCGGCAGTTTCGTGATCCACGTGCTGGCAGCCGACCAGGAACACGTCTCCAACCGCTTTGCCCGCGGTGCGGACGGCAAGTTCGCTGGTGTCCCATGCACGGACGGCATCGACGGCTCACCCGTCCTGCCAGGATGCGCGGCGGTCTTCCAATGCCGGAACACACACCAGTATGACGGCGGTGACCACGTCATCTTTATTGGCGAGGTCCGGCATTACGACACGTCGGACCGCGAAGCCCTGCTCTTCTACAAAGGCAGCTATGCCCGCGCCGCGAATGACCTGACCGATCTCGGCGACCTGGTCCGCAGCGAATACGCCGCCGCGTCCTGATTCCGCTACCGCCGGCGGCCAGGCGCCGATGGCATAGGCATGCCGCGCCTGGCTCCTCCTCTCATCCTCGCCCCGGGATACTCCATGAGTACGTATGACGCCGTCATTGTCGGCAGTGGTATCAATTCGCTCGTCTGTGCAGCCGTCCTCGCCAGGCGCGGCAAGCGCGTCTGCGTGCTGGAACGGAACAGCACCCTGGGCGGATGCATTCGCACCGAGGCATTGAACGCGCCCGGCTATCTGCACGATACGTTGTCGACGGCGCACCCGCTGTTTGTCACGTCGCCGGGCTACGCCGAACTGAAGGACGATCTCCATGACGCAGGACTCAGCTATGGCAACAACGACACGCCCACCGGTGTCTTGTTGCCCGACAACCGTTCGCTGATTCTGTCAACCTCCCGCGACCGAAATGTCAGCGCCTTCAATGCCCTGGCAGACGGCGACGGCGATGCCTATCTGGCCGCCATGCAGGAGGTCGAGCAGAACGCCGGCCTGGTGTTCTCGCTCCTCGGCAACGAACTGTGGAGTGCCGGCGTCGCCAGGACCGTGGCCGGCCGCCTGTGGAAGCAGGGCGTGCACGACACGGTTGCCTTCTTCTCCCCTGCCCTGATGAGTTGCCGGAGCTGGCTGGAGACGCGGGTCAGGTCCGACCTGGTCCGGGCGCTGCTGGCACCCTGGGTCTTGCATACCGGCCTGGGCCCTGAGAGCGCGATGTCTGCCCTGATGGGGAAAGTCGTCGCGTTCACGCTGGAGGCGGTAGGGCTGCCGATCGTCCAGGGCGGCAACGCCCGCACCGTCGATGCATTCCGCCGGATCGTCGAGAGCCGGGGCGGTGCTTTCCACGTCAATGCCGACGTCGAGGACATCCTGGTCGAAGGCGGTTCGGCGCGTGGCGTAAGGACGCGGGACGATCGCGTATTCATGGGCAAGGAGATCGTCTGCAACGTCACGCCCGGCCAGTTGTACGGCAAGCTGCTCGCCCCGGCGCACGTTCCGCCGGGCCTGCGCCGGCAGGCAGCGGAGTACCGCTATGGCAAGGGCAACATGCAGATCCACCTGGCACTGTCCGCCCCACCGGACTGGCCCCAGGACCATCTCAGAGACGTCATCTACCTGCACCTTACCTCCGGACTGGATGGCGTCTCCAAGGCCGTCAGCGAAGCAGAGCGAGGGCTGCTTCCGGCCGAAGGCACGATTTGCGTCGCCCAGCCTTGCGCCGTCGATCCGACCCGCAGCCCGGCCGGTGGCTGGGTGCTCTGGATCCAGGTCCCCGAGTGCCCGAGGCAGGTCAAGGGCGACGCCCTGGGCGAGATTGCGGTGCCCGCGGACGGTCGCTGGACGCCGGAACTCAGGGAACGCTACGCCGACCGGATCATCGACCGCATTG
Source organism: Ralstonia pickettii (assembly GCA_050987995.1). Lineage (GTDB taxonomy): Bacteria > Pseudomonadota > Gammaproteobacteria > Burkholderiales > Burkholderiaceae > Cupriavidus > Cupriavidus pickettii_B. The sequence continues at coordinate 626,344 of CP158803.1, read as the reverse complement.
CGCGCCAGGTTCCCAACCTGAAGGCGAGCATCGTCGGGCGGACTGTCCTGTCGCCGGCGGACCTCGAAGCGATGAACATCAATCTCGTCGGCGGCGATCCCTATTCCGGCGAATGCAGCATCGATCAGTTCATGTTCTGGCGCCCGGTTCCTGGCGTCAAGGATCACGCCACCCCGGTCAGGCATCTCCACCATATCGGCGCCTCTACCCATCCGGGGCCGGGACTCGGCGGCACGTCCGGATACCACGTCGCCAATGCGCTCGCCAGGAAGCGGGCGAAATCCGTCTCAAAGTGAAAGCAGCGTATTAAATGAACCGGTTTGGCGGCGACAAACTATGGTTCAGGTAGTCACGGTCTTCTGACGAATGGGCCCACGCTCCTCGCGGTGCCCGTGGCGCGAGAGGTGAAGCATGGCTACTATTCACCGCCGGGTGTTCCCCGACCCCCTGGAACTCCGGGTGCGAGATGTCACCCTTTCTGCGAGCGACGATTTCCAGACCCAGCGGGACAAGCTCGCGCGCATCATGCTGGACGCGATGTACCAGTTCGTGGGCCTGCTGGATGTGCACGGCACGATGCTCGAGATCAACCGTGCCGCGCTCGAGGCGATTGGCATACGGATGGACGACATTCGGGGGAAGCCGTTCTGGGAGGCCCGCTGGTGGGTCGTCTCGCCCGAGACCCAGGCGTTGCTGCGAGAAATGATCCAGCGCGCAAGCCAGGGCGAATTTGTCCGTTGCGACTTCGAAAACTACGTCCAGCCCGAGGGCGAGGAGACGATCATTGTCGACTTCTCGCTTCTGCCGATCAGGGATTCGAACGGGAACGTCGTATTCCTGCTCCCGGAAGGCCGCAATATCACCGAGAAGAAGCGCGCCGAGGCCGCGCTGGCGCGGAAGAACGAGGAACTGCAGGCAAGCTGGGAATTGATCCGCCGCCAGCACGACGAGCTCCGGAGCCTCTATGACCGGCTTCTGGCCGAGCAGGAATTGTCGGAGCGGCTGCTGCTCAATCTGCTGCCCTGCTCGATCGCTGAACGGCTGAAAGCGCGTCCTGACCTGATCGCCAGCGGCGATCCGGAACTCATCGCCGACAGCTTTCCGGACGTGACGGTCCTGTTCGCGGACATCGTCGCCTTCACGCGGTTTTCAGCGGGCATGAGCCCCGAGCAGCTGGTTGCCGTCCTCAATGAGATCTTCACCGAGTTCGACACCATTGCCGACCATCGCGGCCTCGAGAAGATCAAGACCATCGGCGACGCCTACATGGCAGCCGCGGGGCTACCGGAGCCGGCGCCTGATCACGCGGTGCGGGCAGCGCAGATGGCGTTGGACATGACAGAGGCGTTCATGCATTTCAACCGGCGCACCGGCTTTAACCTGCAGATGCGCATCGGCATCAATAGCGGGCCAGTGGTCGCCGGTGTCATCGGCAAGCGCAAGTTCATCTACGACTTGTGGGGTGCGGCGGTCAACATCGCCAGCCGGATGGAATCCCACGGCGTGGCCGGACGGGTGCAGGTCACCGACGCGACCAGGCGCCTGCTGGGCGAGTCGTTCCTGTTCGAAGAGCGCGGCGCAATCGAGGCGAAAGGCATCGGCACGCTGCATACGTGGTTCCTGACGGGCCGCAACCCTGCCTGCCAGGCAGATGCGATGGCCAGGTGAGGGAAGGCGAAAAGAAAGAAAGCCCTCGCGCTGGAGGGCTTCCTTGCTGTCGACTCGTGCTGAACCTTCGATCAGCCAGCGAAATTCTTGCCGGCGAAGTCCCAGTTCACGACGTTCCAGAATGCCTCGACATACTTCGGGCGGGCATTGCGGTAGTCGATGTAGTAGGCGTGTTCCCACACGTCGCAGGTCAGCAGCGCCTTGGCGTCGGTGGTCAGCGGGGTGGCCGCGTTGGAGGTCGAGACCAGGTCCAGCGAGCCGTCGGTCTTCTTGACCAGCCAGGCCCAGCCCGAACCGAAGGTGCCGACGGCAACCTTGGTGAACTCTTCCTTGAACTTGTCGAACGAGCCCCACTTGGCGTTGATGGCATCAGCCAGCGCGCCGGTCGGCTGGCCGCCGCCGTTGGGCTTCATCGAGTCCCAGTAGAAGGTGTGGTTCCACACCTGGGCGGCGTTGTTGAAGATGCCGCCGGACGACTTCTTGACGATCTCTTCCAGGGTCGCGTTCTCGAACTCGGTGCCCTTGATGAGGTTGTTCAGGTTGGTGACGTAGGTCTGGTGGTGCTTGTCATGATGGAACTCCAGCGTCTCCTTGGAGATGTGCGGAGCCAGTGCATCATGCGCGTACGGGAGCGGGGGGAGCTTGTGTTCCATTGTTCTGTCTCTGTGGGTTGGGGTTGTTGGGTCCGGAATTGCCGATTGTAGGGGACTTGCCACACCCGCGCAAACCGCGGGGCAATGCCCCCAAGTCCGATGTTAGTTTGTCCGGGCGGGGGTTTCCGGGGGATTTCAGGACGCGTTTCGGCCAGGTTTCCGGCAGGTCTCGCAAGCGATTCCTGGCACGGCAACGCCGCTGGCCAATGCTTCAGAAATCCGCCAGCTTGGCCTGCACGCCGGCGATCGCCAGGTCGGCCACGCCCTCGGCCAGGTGCGCTTCGACCACGCTGCCGGGGCGGATCTCGGTGGGCGAGCGCAGCGCGCGCCCGCGCTGGTCGAGCAGCACCGCATAACCGCGTTCCAGCGTACGCTGCGGGGCCAGCAGCTCCAGCGCGCCGGCGGCGCGTGCCAGCCGCTGGCCCGCACGCTCTTGCTGCCGCGCGGTCGCGGTCTGCAGGCGCTGCCACAGCCGTGCCACATGGGCGTGTTCGGCGGCGGTGTCGGGACGGCATGCGCTCCAGCGCATCGCCAGCAATTGTTGGCGATGGCGCTGCGACACCACCGTGTCGCGCAATGCCGACCGCAAGTGTCGCGCCAGATTGTCCACGCGCGCGCGCCGCTCCTGCAGCTGCGCCTGCGGGCTGCGCAGCCGGCGCGCGAGCCAGTCCAGGTGCTGGGCGCGCAGGTCCAGCCCGCGCCGCATGCATTGCGCCAGCGCGTCGCGGGCCCGGTTGGCCTGCGCCAGCAGATGGGCGCGGTCGGGGCTGACCAGTTCGGCCGCACCGGTGGGCGTGGGCGCGCGCACGTCGGCAACGAAGTCGGCAATGGTGAAGTCGGTCTCGTGGCCCACGCCGGAAATGACGGGCAGCGCGCAGCGCGCGATCGCGTGCGCCACCACCTCTTCATTGAACGACCACAGGTCTTCGATGCTGCCCCCGCCGCGGCACAGGATCAGCACGTCGCACTCGCGGCGCGCGTCGGCGGCGTCGATCATGTCGGCGATCTTCTGCGCCGCGCCCGCCCCCTGCACCGGCACCGGGTAGACCACCACCGGCACATGCGGGGCGCGCCGGCGCAGCGTGGTCAGCACGTCGCGCAGCGCCGCGGCCTGCAGCGAGGTGACCACGCCGATGGTGCGCGGATGCTCCGGAACCGGGCGCTTGCGCTCGGGCGCGAACAGGCCCGCCTGCGCCAGCTTTTCCTTGAGCCGGAGGAAGGCCTCGTAGAGGTTGCCGAGCCCGGCGCGGCGCATCGCCTCCACGCCCAGCTGCAGTTCGCCGCGCGCCTCGTACATGGTGACCACGGCGCGCACCTCCACCGCCTCGCCCTCGCGCGGCTGGAAGTCGACATGCTGGTTGCGGCCGCGGAACATCACGCAGCGGATCTGCGCGCGCGCGTCCTTCAGCGAGAAATACCAGTGGCCGCTGGCGGCGCGCGTGAAGTTGGAGATCTCGCCGCGCACCCAGGCCAGCGGGAAGCTGCGCTCGAGCAGCCTGGCAATTGTGTGGTTCAGCTCACCGACAGGAATGACGTCGCGGGCGCTGCGCTGCGTGGTGGAGGAGGAGTCACGCGAAAAGTTCGACAGGTCAGGCATGGCGCGGCGGCGGCAAGCGGCGGGAATGGGACATGTCCACAGCATAACTGGTCTGTCAAGGGGGTAGCGATGATGCGATCACCCTGCCCCGGAAGCCGCATGCGTTCGTGCAACTCTTTGATTCTAATGATGATTATCTTCGCAACAAAAATTAGGCAATGTAACTAATTCTCTTATGCATCAATCACTTATACGGTGCGGGGTGCGCTTGTTCACAAAGTTATCCACAGGATCTCTGGATAAAAAGGCTTGTTTACCTCACTTTTCCAGTGAAAAAGCCCAAGGAATCGCCCTCAGCGCCCGCAAAGCGGCGAGCACTGCTCGCAGCGGTGGCCCCCCGGGCTTTCCCTATGCGACAGCTCGCGTCCACAAGGCGGTTGCGTATTTTGTAAGCACGGCGCCATCTGACTATAAGAATCAATGAGTTGGATCGCTTCTCCCGGCTTTGTCCACAGGCCATCCACAACGCTCTCCCTGCAGATTGTGGAAAAACCGGGGTTTACCCAGGCCAGGCCTCGGACCGCCCTTCGTCGGGGTCGCCACGACCTTCTGCTCATTTTTTCAGCAACCTTAAGTCATGCTTTTCAAATCAATGACTTAGGCAATCTCTCAGACGGCTGTCCACAAGCGCTCCACAATTCTGTCCCTGCCATGTGTGGAAACCCGCAGCGTCACGTGCGCCGGCGCACCGACCAGCCTCGTGCACCGGTGGTATGGGAGCTTTGCCGGAGTGCGCGATGCGCCGCCAAGGCTGCGGCACCGCTTTGCACAAGATTTAGGCAGCCCTTGCAATACCCTTTCCGATCAACGGGTTAGCACGCTTGTCAGGCAGCTTTCCACAATCGATCCACAACACTGTCCCGTTGCGCTGTGGACAGACAAGGCCGCGGGCGCCGCCGGCGATGCGCGCCCGAGACAGCCGCGTGCGCCGTCGCTTGCCGCGCGACAGGCCGCAGGTTAGAGTGGCGCCTGATTTTTCAGAGCAATGCCGGAGCGCGCGCCGCGCAGGACGTGCCGCATGACGTGCCAGCTGCGCATCAAGGCATGCCGACCAGGTGGTTGGGGTTTTGTTATAGGGTTGTCGATCCCGGGGGTCCAATTGTTTTCCATCATTCAAGCGGCCGGCTGGCCGATCTGGCCGCTGTTGCTCGCCTCGGTCATCGCGCTGGCGCTGGTCGTCGAACGTTTCCTCACGCTCAAGCGCAGCAAGGTCCTGCCCGCGAAGCTCTACGAAGAGGCGCTGGCCGCCGCGCAGCAGCGCCGCGCCACGCCGGAAGTGGTCAATACGCTGGAGCAGAACTCGCCGCTGGGCCGCGTGCTGGCGGCCGGGCTGCGCCACGTGGTGCTGCAGCCGCATACCTCGCGCGACGCCGCCAAGGACGTGGTCGAGGAAGCCGGCCGCGCGGTCGCGCACGAGCTGGAGCGCTACCTGAACGCGCTCGGCACGATCGCTTCGGTGGCGCCGCTGATGGGGCTGCTGGGCACGGTGATCGGCATGATCGAGATCTTCGGCAGCCAGGGCGGCACCGGCGCCAGCCCGGAACAACTCGCGCACGGCATCTCGGTGGCGCTGTACAACACCGCCTTCGGCCTGATCGTGGCAATCCCGGCGCTGATCTTCTGGCGCTACTTCCGCCGCCGCGTGGACGACTACGTGGCCGAGCTGGAGTCGCGCGCCACGTCGTTCCTCGACGCGATCCTGCCGCAACGCCGCGTCTGATCCCGGAACGCCATCGCCATGCAATTCCGTTCCCGCCAGCGGCGCGAAGAGCCGGAGATCAACCTGATCCCGCTGATCGACGTGCTGCTCGTGATCCTGATCTTCCTGATGATCACGACCACGTACTCGCGCTATACCGAGCTGCAGATCCAGCTGCCCACCGCCGACGCCGAGCGTGCCCAGCAGCGGCCGCAGGAGATCGTGGTGTCGATATCGGCGCGCGGCGTGTACTCGGTCAACAAGCAGGTGCTGGAGCAGAAGGACGTCACCAGCCTGGCCGACCGGTTGCGCGCGGCTTCCGGCCCCGCCGGCAGCGGCCAGCCGCCGGTGGTGATCGTCAATGCCGACGCGCAGGCCTCGCACCAGGCCGTGATCAACGTGATGGAAGCCGCGCGGCTGGCCGGGCTGTCGCGCCTGACCTTCGCCACGCAGAGCGCGCAGCCGCGCTGAGCGGCGTCGCCGTCAGAACGCACGCGGCCGGCGGGCTTGCCGCATGCGCTGCGCAGTGCTCATAATGGTTGAGCCCTCCCCCATCCGGGAGGGCGAGATCCCGAGCGCACTACAATCCCACCCCAACGACGACTCCACCCGCCCGCCGCGTCCATGCCCGTTCCCCGCCATGCCCTTGCCGACTTCGTGACCGCCCAGTGGCAGCGCCGCGGGTGGTTCTCGTGGGTCATGCTGCCGTTCTCGCTGCTGTTCGGCCTGGTGGCGCGGGTGCGCCGCCTGGGCTACCAGCGCGGCTGGTTCAAGTCGACGCGGATGCCGATGCCGGTGGTGGTGGTCGGCAACGTGACCGTGGGCGGTACCGGCAAAACCCCGGCGGTGATTGCGCTGGCGCAGGCGCTGACCGAGGCCGGGCTGCGCCCGGGCGTGGTCTCGCGCGGCTACGGCGTGCAACTCAGGCACCCGCGCCGCGTCAAGCCGACCTCGCAGCCCGGCGAGGTGGGTGACGAGCCGCTGCTGATCGCGCGCGCCGCCGACGTGCCGGTGTGGGTCTTTCCCGACCGCGCGCTGTGCGCACAGACCATGCTGGTGTCGCACCCCGGCGTCAACGTGCTGCTGCTTGACGACGGCCTGCAGCACTACAAGCTGCAGCGCGACTTTGAGATCGTGATGTTCGACACGCGCATGGGCGGCAACGGCCTGATGCTGCCGGCCGGCCCGCTGCGCGAACCGCTGACGCGCCCGCGCGATGCCACGCTGATCAACGACCCCAACTTCCGCGCCACGCCCGACCGTCCCGATGTCTATGGCATGCGGCTGGAGCTGGACGATGCCTGGCAGCTGAACGATCCCACCATGGCGCGGCCGGTCAGCGCCTTTGCCGGCCGGCGCGTGCTGGCCGCCGCCGGCATCGGCAACCCCGAGCGCTTCTTCGCCAGCCTGCGCGGTGCGGGGCTGGCGCCGAAGACGCTGCCGCTGCCCGACCACTATGACTTTGTCGTCGACCCGTTCGTCGACAATGCCGATGCGCTCGACGCCGACGTGATCCTGATCACCGAGAAGGATGCCGTAAAATGCGAGCGCTTCGACGACCCGCGCATCTGGGTCGTGCCCACCCGGCCCGTGATCGACGCGGGCCTGATCGACAAAATCCGCAACGCCGTGCTGGCGCAAATCAAAACCGCGCCGCCCGCGTCGGCCGCGCCGGCCGCAGCGGCGGCCACGCCCGGCGCTGCCGGGCGCAACGAGGAACACCGAGATGGACAACCGGCTGCTTGAAATCCTGGTCTGCCCCCTGTGCAAGGGCAAGCTGGAATACGACCGCGCCGCGCAGGAACTGATCTGCCACGCCGACAAGCTGGCATACCCGATCCGCGACGGCATCCCCGTGATGCTGGCCGACGAGGCGCGCCAGTCGGTCCCGGGCCGCGTGGTCAATCCCGAGCCCGACGCCCCGGCGGGCAACTGAGCGGGGGCGCCATGACTGTCCCGGCGTTTACCGTCGTCATTCCCGCGCGGCTGGCTTCGACACGGCTGCCTGACAAGCCCCTGGCCGATATCGGCGGGCGCCCGATGATCGTGCGCGTGGCCGAGCGCGCGCATGCGTCGTCGGCCACGCGCACCGTGGTTGCTACCGACGCGCCCGCGGTCGCGCAGGCCTGCGCCGCGCACGGCGTCGAAGCCGTGCTTACGCGCGCCGACCACCCTTCCGGCACCGATCGCCTGGCCGAAGTGGCCGCGCAACTGGGCCTGGCCGACGACGCCATCGTCGTCAACGTGCAGGGCGACGAGCCGCTGATCGAGCCGGCGCTGATCGACGAGGTGGCGCTGCACCTGGCGCACCACGCCGACTGCGCCATCGCCACCGCGGCGCACCCGCTGCACGAGATCGGCGAGGTCTTCAATCCCAACGTGGTCAAGGTGGTGTGCGACGCCGCCGGCCGCGCGCTGTATTTCTCGCGCGCGCCGATCCCGTGGGCGCGCGATGCCTGGTCTGGCGTGCCGGCCGTGCCGGCGTCGATGGCGCAGGTCCCGCTGCCGGCCATGCCGGTGCTGCGCCATATCGGGCTGTACGCCTACCGCGCCGGCTTCCTGCGGCGCTTCCCGACGCTGGCGGCCGCGCCGCTGGAGCAGGTCGAGGCGCTGGAGCAGCTGCGCGCGATGTGGCATGGCGAGCGCATTGCGGTGCTGGAAACCAGCGCCGCCCCGGCGCCGGGTGTCGACACCCAGGCCGACCTGGAGCGCGTGCGCGCACTGTGGGCGCAGTCGATGGCGCAGGAAGGACCCTGAGCGCCTGCCCGCTCCGGTTCAAACTGCTGCAACCTGAACTGGGGGGCGGATTTCGGGCCGAATCGGCGCCGCCTCATGGCATAATGCTTGCCGATACAGAGCCGCCCGGCTGGCGCGAAGCAACGCGCCGCCGGCCAAGGTTCGGTGGGGAGATAAAGATAGAGCCCGTCCGGTGCGCCGCGCCGCCATCCTCCTGGCAGCCGCCGCCGGTCGTAAGCGTGAGGCATGCGTGAGCATTGCCCGTGCTGAACGCAGTCAGAACGCATCCGGACACTAGTAAGTCCTGCGTCAAGTTACGGCGTTACCCTCCTTCTAAATCTCCCGCGACACAGATTAAAAACTCTGAGGACCCGTAAATGCGTTTGATCCTGTTGGGCGCGCCTGGCGCCGGCAAAGGCACGCAAGCCAAGTTCATCTGCGAGAAGTTCGGCATTCCGCAAATCTCCACCGGCGATATGCTGCGCGCCGCGGTGAAGGCTGGCACCCCCCTGGGCGTGGAAGCCAAGAAGGTCATGGACGCGGGCGGACTGGTGTCGGATGACATCATTATCGGCCTGGTGAAGGACCGCCTGAAGCAGGACGACTGCAAGAACGGCTACCTGTTCGACGGCTTCCCGCGCACCATTCCGCAGGCCGAGGCGATGAAGGATGCGGGTGTGGCGATCGATTACGTGCTGGAGATCGATGTGCCGTTCGATGCCATCATCGAGCGCATGAGCGGGCGTCGCGTGCATGTGGCGTCGGGACGTACCTATCACGTCAAGTACAACCCGCCGAAGGCCGAGGGCGTGGATGACGAGACCGGCGAGCCGCTGATCCAGCGCGACGACGACAAGGAAGAGACCGTCAAGAAGCGTCTGGACGTGTATTCGCAGCAGACCCGTCCGCTGGTGGATTACTACTCGGATTGGGCGGCCAAGGGCGATGCTTCGGCCAAGGTTGCGCCGCCTCAGTATCGGAAAATCTCCGGGCTGGGCAATGTGGATGAGATTACAGCGCGGGTGTTCGAGGCGTTGAAGTAATCGTTCTCGCCTTCTCGCGACTTGAAAAGCGGCCTCCGGGCCGCTTTTTGTTTTTGGGCTGCTTGCCCCTCCCCTTGCACATCCGCTACCACTCCGTAAAATACGGATCGAATTGACGTTTACGTAAACGGCAATAAAAGAATCCACCTTATAGCGAGGAGACAGCAATGCAGATCCAGGGCAACGTATTTATCGTCACCGGCGGCGCTTCCGGGCTCGGCGCAGGCACCGCGCGCATGCTGGCCGAAGCCGCCGGCAAGGTCGTGATCGCTGACCTTAACGAGGCTGCCGGTCAGGCGTTGGCTGCTGAACTGGGCGGGCAGTTCGTGCGCTGTGATGTCACCTCGGAGGCTGATGGCCATGCTGTGGTTGCGGCGGCGCAAGCGCTGGGCCGGTTGTCGGGCATCGTCAACTGCGCCGGGGTCGCCACCGCCAACAAGACTGTCGGCAAGGACGGCCCGCATCCGCTCGATGCCTTCGACAAGACCATCCGCATCAACCTGATCGGCACCTTCAACATGATCCGCCTGGCGGCTGCGGCGATGGTGCAGAACACGCCTGACTCGGAAGGCGAGCGCGGCGTGATCATCAATACCGCGTCGGTGGCAGCCTTCGACGGCCAGATCGGGCAGGCTGCCTATGCCGCATCCAAGGGCGGCGTGGTGGGGATGACACTGGCGATCGCGCGCGACCTGTCGCGCGACGGCGTGCGCTGCATGACCATTGCACCGGGCCTCTTTGAAACGCCAATGCTGCTGGGCATGCCGCAGGAGGTGCAGGACGCGCTAGGCAAGATGGTGCCGTTCCCGCCGCGGCTGGGCCGCCCGGCCGAGTATGGGAAGCTGGCGCGCTCGATCATCGAGAACCCCATGCTCAACGGCGAAGTGATCCGCCTGGACGGCGCGATCCGGATGCAGCCGAAGTAATCCGCGTTCTTCCCTGGCAGACGCTGCCCGTTCAGCCGGGCAGCAGCATCACCAGCATCAAACCCGGCGCCGCCGCCGGCACCAGCGTGAGCTGCTCGAACTGCAGCGCGCCCAGCAGCGGATGGCGAAAGCCGCGGCGGCCGCCCTCGCGGTCTTCCACGTCCTGCGACAGCCAGGCATCGCGGAAGGCCGCGCTCTCTTCCATCAGTCCGTCGATCAATGCACGCGTCGGCGTCTCGTCGGCGTGGCGGATGCTGTGCGCGCGGAATTCGGCCACCAGCCGCGCGGCGCGGTGGGGCCAGTCTTCCACCAGCGCCTGCAGCGCGGGCGACAGGAACATGGCGCGCAGCAGGTTGCGCTCGGTGCCGGCGGCGTCGAGCCAGCCGGTGAACAGGCGCGCGGCGGCTTCATTCCATGCCAGTGCGCTCCACTGCCGGTCGAGCAGGTAGGCCGGGCCCGCCACCGCATGCACGCTGGCCAGCACCGTGGGCGGCACGGTCTCGTCCGCGGCCTGTTGCGGATCGCGCCGGCCGGCGAGTTCGAACAGGTACGCGCGCTCGGCCCGGGACAGCCGCAGCGCCGCGGCAAGACTGGCAAGCGCGCGTGCCGACAGCGATACCGGCCGGCCCTGCTCCAGCCACGTCACCCATGTCGTGCTCAGGCCCGCCAGCTGCGCCACTTCCTCGCGGCGCAGGCCCGGCGTGCGGCGGCGCCGGCCAGGCGCAAGGCCGATGTCGGCCGGAGACAGCCGCTCGCGGTGGGCGCGCAGGAAGGCACCGAGCACGGCTTCGCGCGACGATGGCGCTGCGGCAAGGGGATCGGAGAGTTCGGCAGGCAAAGGCATTGGCTGGTGGCGTTTATACCAGGATAAAACGCTAACTTGTACCGGGAAAACGGCCGGCCTACAGTATGCCGAACCCGCCTCGCGGGCAAGTCCCCACCCCTTCAACTCCCGACAAGAAGTCCGGCTTTCGACCAGGAAGCGGCCCAAGGAGCCAGCACCATGCAACAACAGGAACTCGTCGTCGCCCAGTTCGGCGCCACCGCCAGCGCCTATCTCACCAGCGCCGTCCATGCCCAGGGCGCAGACCTGCAGCAACTGAAGGACGAACTCGCCGCGCTGATCCCTGAAGACAAGCGCCCGCGCAGCCGCGTGCTCGACCTGGGCTGCGGCGCCGGCCACGCCAGCTTTGCTGCCGCCGCGGTAGTGGGGGAAGTGACGGCTTATGACCTGTCGGCAGAGATGCTGGCGGTGGTCGACGCCGCGGCGCGCGAGCGCGGCCTGGCCAATGTGCGCACACACCAGGGCGCGGCGGAGCAACTGCCGTTCGACGATGCCGCCTTCTGCGCGGTGGTCTCGCGCATGAGCGCGCACCACTGGCGCGACGTCCCGGCGGCGCTGGCGGAGATCCGGCGCGTGCTCAGGCCGGGCGGCAAGGTGGTGCTGATCGATATCGCGGGCGCGCCGGATCCGCTGCGCGATACCTGGCTGCAGTCGGTTGAGCTGCTGCGCGATCCCTCGCATGTGCGCGACTACACGCCGGATGGCTGGCGCGCGATGTTCGAGGCGGCGGGCTTTGCTGCCGAGAGCATCAAGGTGTCCGATATCTGGCGCATCGGCATCGAGTTCGACAGCTGGGTCAAGCGCATGCGCACGCCGCCGGTGGCGGTCGAGGCGATCCGCCACCTGTGGCAGGTGGCGCCAGCCGAAGTGCGCGAGCACTATCGCGTCCAGGCAGACGGCAGCTTCGAGCTGGAAGCGGTGATGGTCACCGCGCGTTGAGATTGAGGTGCCGGGTCAGGCGGCAGCGTCCATCGCTGGCGCCTCGGCCCGGATGGTCAGGCGCCGCACCAGCTCCCACACCGCCGCCGCGGCCGGCGACAAAGAGCGATCCTCGCGCCGGACCATCACGATGCTGCGCTCCTCGCGCGGCACCAGCGGGCGCCACACCAGCGGCGACGCCGCCGGCAGCGGCAGCGAGAACGACGGCAGCACCGAGGCGCCAATGCCGGCCTCGACCATGCCGAACACGCTGGCCGAGTGGGCCAGCTCCTGCACCACCTGCGGCACCACGCCGTGCCGGCCGAACACGCGGTCGATCAGCGGCCGGCTGCCGGAAGCAAAGTCCAGCAGCACCAGCCGCATGCCGTGCAGCGCCGACCATGGCACCGTCGCCGACTGCGCCAGCGGATGGTCGCGCCGGCAGACAAAGCAGAACGGGTCGGTCGCCACCGGCTCGACCACCAGCCCGTCGCGCACCAGCGGATCGATCACCACGCCGAAATCCACCGCGCCCGCGCGCACCTGTTCCAGGCCGTCGGCCTGCACGTTGTCGCGCACGGTCAGGCGGATTTCCGGGAATTGGGCGGCGCAGGCGGCCACGTACATCGGCATCAGCCGCGCCGAGATGGTCGGCGCGCCAGCTATCACCACCCGGCCGCGATAGCGTTCCCCCAGCTGCCGCGTTTCTTCGAGCGTATCGTCGAGCTGCCCCAGCAACCGCTCCAGCGCCGGTGCCAGCGCGTGGCCGGCTTCGGTAAGCACCACTTCGCGCGTGGTGCGGTCCAGCAGGCGTACGCCAAGTGCCTCTTCCAGCTCAGCCACGCCGCGACTTACCGCGGGCTGGGTCAGGCCGACTGCATCGGCCGCCCGGCTGAACCCGCCGGAATTCGCCACCGCCAGGAAGACGCGCAGCTGGCGCAGTGTGTAATTCATGCAACGACCGGATAAATAGATTCTATAAATGAATTTGCATTCTAGACCCGGCTGGCGTCCAATACTAGGCAAAACCCTAACCCACCAGCAGTCATGTCTCGCATTGTCCGCAATCTCAAGAAAATCTATGACCTGATCGACGGCTTCGTCCTCATCATGCTGACCGCCATCGCCATCGCGCTGGCCGCCCCCGAACTCGGCACCGGCAAAGGGCCGCTGCACCTGGGCGTGATCACCAGTGTGGGCGTGGCGCTGGTCTTCTTCCTGCACGGCGCGGCGCTGTCGCGCGACAAGCTGGTGGCAGGCGCCAAGCACTGGCGGCTGCATGTGTTCGTGCAGACTTTCACCTACGTGGTCTTCCCGATCGTTGGCGCGCTGCTGATGCTGTCGCTGCGCAACACTCTGCCGGCCGACCTGCTGCTGGGCGTGTTCTTCCTGTGCGCGCTGCCGTCGACGGTGTCGTCGTCGGTGGCGATGACCTCGATGGCTCGCGGCAATGTGTCGGGCGCGATCTTCAACGCCACCATCTCGGGCCTGATCGGCATGCTGGTCACGCCGCTGCTGATGGGGCTGGTGATCAGCGCCAGCGGCGCGTCGATGCCGCTGGGCAAGGCGCTCACCGGCGTGGCGCTGCAGCTGCTGCTGCCGTTCGCGCTGGGCCAGCTGCTGCGCCCGCTGATCGGCAACTGGCTGGCGAAGAAGAAGCACATCACCACCAAGATCGACCGCGGCGTGATCGTGCTGATCGTCTATTCCTCGTTCTGCGACGCCACCGCGGAAGGCCTGTGGCACCAGTACCAGTGGCAGACCATCGGCGCGGTGATGCTGATCGCCGCGATCCTGCTGTTCGTGGTGCTGGGGATCACCACCTTCACCGCGCGCCGGCTCGGGTTCTCGGTCGAGGACGAGATCACCGCGGTGTTCTGCGGCTCGAAGAAGAGCCTGGCCAACGGCATCCCGATGGCCAAGATCCTGTTCGCCGGCCACCCGGCGCTGGGGCTGCTGGTGCTGCCGCTGATGGTCTACCACCAGTTGCAGTTGATCGTGTGTTCGGTGATGGCGTCGCGCTATGCCAACCGCGATGCGTTGCTGGAGGATCGCGCCGCGGCGCGGGCGTAAGGGTTTGGCATCCTGGGTCGATGATCGAGGGTTCGCGTTGCTGGTGACATGTTGTCGTTGTTTGAACCGCTTGGTTCCGCCCTCCTGGGCGGGTCCCTTTTTGCCCGAGCGACAAAAAGGAACCAAAAAGCGCGTCGCCTGAGCGGCTGGCTATCAAGGGGACGCTTCTGGTCATATGGGCGGCTTTGGTTTCCGTGAGGCGGGGTCGCGGTTCGACTCTGCTACGCCAGGTGAGTCAGGGACGGTGCCTGCGTACACCGACTTTTGAACGATCCCCATGCAGGATGTAGGCCGCCTGCTTACCACCGTATCGCATCAACGCCTTCGGCTGCGCTTCGCGCGGCGCCCAATGGGGGCAGACCCACCGACAGCGTTTTACTCTGCGATTGTTCTTGAGCACGTGACCGGCGTCGGCGCTGTGCGAGCGCAGCGATGCACATCCCAGCTCCGGCGCCTCGCCCCAGCTGATGCGCCGCGCGAAGCGCAGCCGAAGGCGTTGACGCGATGCCCGTGTTAGAAGGCGGCCTACGCCCGGCATGGGGATCGTTCAAAAGTGGGCCTTCGCAAGGCACCGCCACTGACTCACCTGGCGTAGCAGGCTCGAACGGCTAACCACATAGAAACGGAAATCACCGCCGCCCGAACCACCAACGCCGCCTCCTTGATAAAGGCCAGCCGCAGGCGACGCACTTTTTGGTTCCTTTTTGTCGCTCGGACAAAAAGGGACCCGCCCAGGAGGGCGGAACCCAGCGGTTCAACAGCGACAACATGTCACCAGCAGCGACCAGCCCGTCGAGCATCGACCAGATGCAATTCCCAGCCAACCTTCACCGCCCGAGAGAGCCCGTGTCATCGAAGCCTTATCTGAACTGCGTTAGGGACAAACCCCCGGTCTTTTTCATGCGCGCCTGATATTCACACCGACGGATTCTTCGACAACGGCGGATTGCGCGCGAAGTACGCCCGGATCCCCTTCAGAATCGCGTTGGCCAGCTGCTCCTGGTGCGCGTTGTCGTTGAGCTTGCGCTCCTCTTCCGGGTTGCTGATGAACGCGGTCTCGATCAGGATCGACGGGATATCCGGCGCCTTCAGCACGGCAAACCCGGCCTGCTCGACGCTGCCCTTGTGCAGCTTGTTGATGCCACCGATCTCGCCCAGCACGGCCTTGCCCACCTGCAGGCTGTCGTTGATCTGCGCGGTGGTGGACAAGTCCAGCAGCACGCGCGCGACCTGCGCATCCTTGTTGCCCATGTTGGCGCCACCGATCAGGTCGGCGGCGTTTTCCTTGTTGGCCAGCCAGCGCGCCGCGCTACTGGAGGCGCCACGCTCGGACAGCGCGAACACCGACGCGCCCTTCGCCTCCGGCGACAGGAAGGCATCGGCGTGGATGGACACGAACAGGTCGGCCTGCACGCGCCGCGCCTTCTGCACGCGCACGTTCAGCGGCACAAAGAAGTCGGCATCGCGCGTCATCATCGCGCGCATATTGGGCTGGGCATCGATCTTGGCGCGCAGCCGGTGCGCGATCTGCAGCACCACATCCTTCTCGCGCGAGCCCGCCGCGCCGATCGCGCCGGGATCTTCGCCACCGTGGCCGGGATCGATCGCCACGGTCAGCAGGCGGCGCATCTTGAACGGGCGCTCCGGGGTCGCATTGTCGCGAGCCACCGGTGGCACCGCGGGCGCTGACGGTGCAGGCACCGCGGGAGCGGACGGCCTGGGCCGGGACGCGACCGCCGGCGGCGGCGGTGCGGTGGTCGGGGGCACCTCACCCTTCTCGTCGAACTTGCGCACCAGCGCACCGATCGCGTCTTCCTCGGCACCGGAGGGCGCGCCCGCCACGCCTTCGGCGCCCGGCGCTGGCTCGGTGGTGGCGAAGCGGCGCTGCTTTTCCTCGGTCTCGCGCACCAGCTTCCACAGCGGATCGGGCGGATTGACCGGATACAGGTCGAACACCAGCCGGTTGCGGTAGCTGCCGATCGGCGCCAGCGTGAACACCTGCGGCGCCACGTTTTCCTTCAGGTCGAACACCATGCGGACCACACGCGGGCGGTTCTGGCCGACGCGCACGGTCTGGATATACGGGTCGTTCGGGGTAATCTTGGCAACCAGCTCGCGCAGCGTGGGCGACAGGTCGAGGCCGTCGATATCCACCACCAGCCGGTCCGGGTCGCGGATCATCTGGTGCACCGCGGCCAGCGGCGCATCGGATTCGATGGTGACACGGGTGTAGTCCTCTGCCGGCCACACGCGCACGGCAACGATGCCGGCGCCGAAGACGATCTGCGGGCCGGCGAGCGTCAATACCGCCGTGCCGGCGCCAAGCTTCAGGGCCTGCGCCATCCATTTGCGGCGCGCCTGCAGCAGTCCGTCGGGTCCATCGGGGCGGTCGGTGGCAAGTCGCTTGATCAGCATGCGTTCAGCAGGGTAAGTCCAATGGGAGTATAGGCGCGCATTGTCGCGATCCGCGGCTCGCCGGCGTCGCTTTCGGCGTCGTCCGGCCCGGCCATGTCAGATTGGAGCAACACATGCAGGTCCGGTTCCCCGAGCAGCCTGCCGGCCTTCTCCGGCCATTCGACCAGGTTGAAGGCCGGTTCGGCGAAGCAGTCGCGAAACCCCGCGTCGACCCATTCCTCGGGATCGGCAAAGCGGTACAGGTCGAAGTGGTAGACCGTCAGCGGCGAGCCGTCGGCGCGGGCGACCTCGTAGGGCTCGCACAGCGTGTAGGTGGGGCTGCGAACCTTGCCCGCATGGCCGAGCGCGCGCAGGATCGCGCGCGTCAGCGTGGTCTTGCCGGCGCCCAGGTCGCCGGACAGCTGCAGATGCACCGTGCGCGGCGGCATGGCCTGCACGGTGGCGGCCAGCGCGGCGCCCAGGCGCGCGGTGGCGGCTTCGTCGGGCAGCGTCAGAGTGCGTTCTTCGAGCAAGGGCATTGCGTACAATTCAGGGATGATCGACCCAGCAGTCAAGGCGCCGGCCAGTGCGCCCAACGCGCCTGAATCCGCCCCCACCCCCGGCAATGCCGGCCAGCCATGCGCCGGTCCGGAGACATTGGCGGCGCTGGCGGCGTCCATCCGCGCATGGGGCGCCGAGCTGGGTTTTGCGTCGGTGCGCATTGCCGATGTCGATCTGAGCCATGCCGAGCCGGGGCTGATGGCATGGCTTGAGCAGGGTTATCACGGCGACATGGATTATATGGCGAACCACGGCCTGCGGCGCGCCCGTCCGGCCGAACTGGTGCCGGGCACGGTACGCGCCATCGTGGCTCGCATGCCTTACATTGCGGCCGCCGGGGCATCCGCCGCGGCTGGCGACTGGCGCCGCCACGAACTGGCGCGGCTGGACGATCCGGCCACCGCGGTGGTGTCGCTGTACGCCCGCGGCCGCGACTATCACAAGGTGCTGCGCAGCCGTCTCCAGCAACTGGCCAGCCGGATCGAGGCCGGGATCGGAAAGTTCGGCTACCGCGTCTTCACCGATTCCGCGCCGGTGATGGAAGTAGCGCTGGCCAGCCAGGGCGGCCTCGGCTGGCGCGGCAAGCATACGCTGCTGCTGGACCGCGACGGCGGCTCGATGTTCTTCCTCGGCGAGATCCTGGTCGACATCCCGCTGCCGGCCGATCCGCCGGAATCCAACCATTGCGGCAACTGCCACCGCTGCCTCGATATCTGCCCCACGCGCGCCATCGTGGCGCCGTACCGGCTGGATGCGCGCCGCTGCATTTCCTACCTGACCATCGAGCACAAGGGAGCGATCCCGGTCGAGTTCCGCGCGCCGATGGGCAACCGCGTCTATGGCTGCGACGACTGCCAGCTGGCCTGCCCCTGGAACAAGTTCGCGCACGTGGCCACGGTGCCGGACTTCGACGTGCGCAACGGGCTGGATGCGCCGGACATGGTGGCGCTGTTCGAGTGGACCGAGCAGGAGTTCAGCCAGCGGCTCGAAGGCAGCCCGATCCGGCGCATCGGCCATGAGCGCTGGCTGCGCAACCTGGCGGTGGGGCTGGGCAACAGCCTGCGCGCGGCGGTTTCCGGCACCCGCGCGCAGGATGCCGCGCTGGCCGCGCGCATCCGCGCGGCGCTGCTGCAGCAGCGCGAAGGCGCTTCGCCGCTGGTGCGCGAGCATATCGACTGGGCGCTCGCGCAAGGCGAGCCGCCCGCCGAAGCGAAAGCTAGCTGACCAGCGCCAGCCACAGCGGCGTGGTCACGATCGCCGCCACCGTCATCACCGAGATCGCCGCCGCCACCATGGGCCCGTTGCCGCCCATGCGCACGGCCAGGATATAGGCGCTGGAAGCCGTGGGCAGCGAGGCGTACAGCACCACGATCTGGTACTGCAGCGCGGTCAGCGGCAGGTGCCGCCCCACCAGCCACGCCACGCACGGCATCGCCAGCAGCTTGACCCCGGTCCACCACGCCACCGGCCCGACCGTGCCCGTGGCGCCGCTCATCTGCAGCCCCGCGCCCACCGTCATCAACCCCAGCGCCGTGGAGGCGGAGCCCAGCCGGTTCAGCGTCATCGCCAGCACCTCGGGCGCGTGCAGCCCCAGCAGGTTGGTCACCAGCCCGCCGGCAGTGGCCAGGATCAGCGGGTTGCGCGCCAGTTCCTTCCACAGCGCGGTCTCGCCGTGGCGCGCCAGCGCCCATACCGCCGCCACGTTGCACAGCGGCACGGTGCAGCCGACGATCACCGCCATCAGCGCCAGCCCCTCGGTGCCGCCCAGGCGCGAGGCCAGCGCCAGTCCGATATACGAATTGAAGCGGAACGCGGTCTGCACGCCGGAGGCAAAGCTCATCGCATCGGGCCGCAAGACCCATTTGACGGCGTAGCCGCCGGCCATGCCGGAGGCCATCACCAGCAGCGCCAGCCCCAGCATGGCCGAGGTCGACGAGAAATCGAACACCGCGCTGTTGGTCGATTGCAGCAGCAGCGCCGGGAACAGCACGAAGTACACCAGGCGTTCCACGCCGGACCAGAAGGCGCGATCGAAGGGGGTATAGCGCACCAGCAGCCAGCCGATCAGGATCAGGCTGAAGTCAGGCACCAGCAGCAAGGCAGAAGACATTGTCGTTGTTGTTGTAAGGGGGCATGACGCGCGCAATCTGCCCGACCATTCCCTTGTGCCCCGGCACGCCGCCATGCTGTCGCGAAAGCAAGGCTGGGGAAGATAACGGCCGAAAAAAGCGGAATGTGCAGCCTAGGGCAGATACGGATAGTTATTTTTCCAGATTTGCGCCAGCATGGCATGCCTAGTTGTACGTCCGCCGCCATGTTGTCCCGCACCCGTTCCGCGCCGCCGCGTCCGGACACCCACCTTCGCTCCCGTTCACACCCCGGCTTGCGCCTGCGCATGGCCGCGCTGCTGGTCGCGCTGTGCGCCACCACCGCGGCGGGCGCCGTGCCGTCGCCGGCGCGCGCGGTGGAGATCGAGGGCATGCGCTTTGACGACGCCGCGCGCGTGGGCGGCAAGGAACTGCAGCTCAACGGCACCGCGCTGCGCGCGGGCTTCCTGGCCAAGGGCTACGTGGCCGCGCTGTACCTGCAGGAAAAGGCCCGCAACGCGACCGTGGTACTGGGCACCTCCGGAGCCAAGCGGCTACAGTTGCGCATGCTGCGCGAGACCGAGCCGCCGGCGATCATGCGTTCGCTGCGCCAGGGCATCCGCGACAACCACAGCGAGTCGCAGGTGCAGGGGCTGGCGACGCGGCTGGTGCAGTTCGAGCGCACCCTGGGCGAGCTCGGCACCGCGCACAAGGGCGACGTGATCAACCTGGATTTTTCGCCGCAGACGGGCACCGTCATCGCCATCAACGGCACGCCGCGCGGCCGTCCGATCCCGGGCGAAGACTTCTACCAGGCCGTGCTGCGGGTGTTCCTGGGCGAGCGCCCGGTCGACCCGGACGTCAAGCGCGGGCTGCTGGGCGGCTGAGGGCCCCATCCTTTACACTGCCGGCGCACTGCCCCACCTGCGGCACTGCGACGGTTTTTTTGCTTCCGGGCGGCACCCTGCCCCGAATTTCTGACGGGAGACATGATCTCATGCAAGCTGGCAAACTCGCACTGACCCTGGCCCTGGCGGCCGCCGCTGGCGCGGCGCACGCGCAGACCTACCCCACCAAGCCGATCCGCCTGATCATTCCGTTCGCACCCGGCGGCACTACCGACATCGTCGGCCGCGGCGCCGCGGACCAGATGAGCCGCATCCTGGGCCAGCCCGTGGTGGTGGAAAACCGCGCCGGCGGGGGCGGTTCGATCGGTGCCGACGCGATCGCCAAGGCCGCGCCGGACGGCTACACCATCGGCATCTCCACGGTGTCGACCATGGCCGTCAACCCGGCCTGCAATCCCAAGCTGTCGTACGACCCGATCAAGGACTTCAAGCCCATCACCAACCTGGCCAACGTGGCCAACGTGATCGCGGTGAACCCGAACTTCCCGGCCAAGGACTACAAGGAGTTCCTGGCGGTGCTCAAGGCCAACCCGGGCAAGTACTCGTACGCCTCGTCGGGCACCTGCGGCTTCGGCCATATGCTGGGCGAGCAGTTCAAGGTCTCGACCAAGACCTTCATGGTCCACATCCCCTACCGCGGCGCGGGCCCGGCGCTGAACGACGTGCTCGCCGGCCAGGTGCCGATCATGGTCGACAACCTGCCGTCGTCGATGCCTTACATCAAGGCCGGCAAGCTGCGCCCGCTGGTGGTGGCCTGGAACAAGCGCATCGAAGCGCTGCCCAACGTGCCGACCTTTGGCGAGATGGGCCTGAAGGAGCCGAACGACCCGGCCTGGTACGGCCTGGTGGCCCCGGCCGGCACGCCTGACGACGTCATCAAGAAGCTCAACGACGCCGCGGTCAAGGCACTGCAGGACAAGGGCTTCCAGGAACGCCTGCGCACCGCCGGCGCGGAGCCGTCGGGCAATACGCCGGCGCAGCATGCGGCCGAGATCAAGAAGGAATTCGACAAGATGAAGAATCTGGTGAAGGTGCAGAACATCAAGCTGGAGCAGTGATCCGGCTGGTGTGACCTCACCGCAGACGGGCCGCCGCGAGGCGGCCCTTTTTTCTTGCCCGGCCAAAAAGCACTAAAATCCAGCATTCGCCCCAGCCTGACCGCCATGCCCGCCATGCCCGCCATCTACGACGCCATCCTCCCTGCCCCGTTCGGCAAGATCGGCGTGCGCACGGACGGCGAACGCATCCATGCGATCGTGTACCTGCCGGAGCACGTCGAAGCCCGCGCGCCCGCCGACGCACTGACGCAGCGGCTCGCGGTGCAACTCGAGGCCTACTACGCCGATCCCGACACCCGCTTCGACCTCCCGCTGGCACCCGCCGGCAGCGCTTTCCAGCAGCGCGTCTGGCAGGCCATTTCCGCGGTGCCGCGCGGCGCGGTGACCACCTACGGCACCATTGCCGACGCCATCGGCGCGATGCCGCGCGCGGTTGGCCAGGCCTGCGGGCAGAACCCTTTCCCGATCGTGATCCCCTGTCATCGCGTAGTGTCCGCGCGCGGCATCGGCGGCTTCTCTCATCATGCCGAAGACGGCTTCTACCTCGATGTCAAACGCTGGCTGCTGCGCCATGAGGGCGCCATGCTGATATGAGCGGCGCCGCCACGGCGCTGCCGCCCGACACCACAGCCGCCCCCAGCGACGCCGACGTCGCCCTGATCGGCCGCTTCTGCGACGCGCTGTGGCTGGAGGATGGCCTGTCGCGCAATACCATCGACGCCTACCGGCGCGACCTGACGCTGCTGGCGCGCTGGCTGCAGCATGAAGGCCGCGGCGAGTTGCTGGGCGTGGACGACAGCGTGCTGTCGGCCTACTTCAACGCGCGCCACACGCAGACGCGCGCGTCGTCGGCCAACCGGCGCCTGGCGGTGTTCCGCCGCTTCTACCAGTGGGCGCTGCGCGAGCACATGATCGAGGCCGATCCCTGCCTGCTGCTGCGCCCGGCCAAGCAGCCGCCGCGCTACCCCAAGACGCTGACCGAGGCCCAGGTCGACGCACTGCTCGAAGCGCCCGACACCGACACGCCGCTGGGCCTGCGCGACCGCACCATGCTCGAGCTGATGTACGCCAGCGGCCTGCGCGTGTCGGAGCTCACGCAGATGAAGACCATCGAGGTCGGCCTGAACGAAGGCGTGGCGCGCGTGGTCGGCGGCAAGGGCGACAAGGAGCGGCTGGTACCGTTCGGCCAGCAGGCCGGCGACTGGCTGCGCCGCTACCTGGCGAGCGCGCGCCCCGCGCTGCTGGCCGGACGCGCCTGCGACGCGCTCTTCGTCACGCAGCGCGGCGAAGGCATGACGCGGCAGGCGTTCTGGCACCTGATCAAACGCCATGCGCGCGATGCCGGCGTGCACGCGCCGCTGTCGCCGCACACGCTGCGGCACGCCTTTGCCACGCACCTGCTCAACCACGGCGCCGACCTGCGCGTGGTGCAGCTGCTGCTGGGCCACGCCGATATCTCCACCACCCAGATCTACACGCACGTCGCGCGCGAACGCCTGCGCGAGCTGCACCAGCAGCACCATCCGCGCGGCTGAGCGGCATCCACGACATGAGCAAGAACAAGCACGTCTCCGAGACCCCGGCCACGCAATACCTGCGCAAGCACGGCGTTGTCTTCGGCGAGCATCCCTACGAATACGTCGAGCACGGCGGCACCGGCGAATCCGCGCGCCAGCTCGGCGTACCCGAGCATGATGTCATCAAGACGCTGGTGATGGAAGACGAGCGCGCGCAGCCGCTGGTGGTGCTGATGCACGGCGACTGCTCGGTCTCGACCAAGAACCTGGCGCGCCAGATCGGCTGCAAGAGCGTGCAGCCGTGCAAGCCCGAGGTGGCGCAGCGCCACAGCGGCTACATGGTGGGCGGCACTTCGCCCTTCGGCACGCGCAAGCGCATGCCCGTGTATGTGGAATCGACCGTACTGGAACTGGAGCGCATCTACCTCAACGGCGGCCGGCGCGGCTACCTGGTGAGCCTGGACCCCAGGCTGCTGCCGGGGCTGGTGGATGCCAGGGCGGTGCAATGCGCGCTGCCTGACTGAGTGACTGCCGCGCAGTCGAGGAGGCACTCGATGCCAATCCGGGAAGTCACGGACGTTGCGAACCCGCTGCCGCGCTACAATCGCGCCAGCCCGAAAATACCCCACTGCACATGGCCAACCTGCTTTTTGCCCTCGCCGCCTACCTGATCGGCTCCGTTTCCTTTGCTGTCGTCGTCAGCAAAGTGATGGGGCTGCCCGACCCGCATTCCTATGGCTCCGGCAACCCCGGCGCCACCAACGTGCTGCGCACCGGCAACAAGAAGGCCGCAATCCTGACGCTGATCGGGGATGCCCTGAAGGGCTGGCTGGCGGTGTGGCTGGCGGCGCGCTTCGGTCCCGCCTATGGCCTGACCGAGACCGGCCTGGCCATGGTGGCCGTGGCGGTGTTCCTGGGGCACCTGTTCCCGGTATTCCACCGCTTTGCCGGCGGCAAGGGCGTGGCCACCGCGGCCGGCATCCTGCTGGCGATCAACCCGATCCTCGGCCTGGGCACGCTGGCCACGTGGCTGCTCATCGCGTTCTTCTTCCGCTATTCGTCGCTGGCGGCGCTGGTGGCGGCGATTTTCGCGCCGTTCTTCCATGTGCTGATGAACGGGATCGACATCATGGCTGGGGCGATCTTTGTGATCAGCGTGCTGCTGATTGCGCGGCATCGGCAGAATATTGCCAAGCTGCTGACCGGGAAGGAAAGTCGGATCGGGGAGAAGAAGAAGGTCTGAAAGGCGTGTGCTCAAACTGCTGACAGCGTCCGCCTGGCGGCGGTTTGCTCCCCTCTCCCGCGTGCGGGAGAGGGAGCACCCAAGCGGTCATCACGCTTCAGCGGCACCAAACAGCATCTCCACCCTGAACCCGCCACCGTCGGCGTTCACCAGGTTCAGCTTTCCCCCAGACTGCCGCACCAGGCGGTCCACGATCGCCAGCCCTAGCCCGGAATGCGCATTGCCCCCGCGCGCCGGGTCCAGCCGCACGAAGGGCAGCGTGACGCGGTCCTTGTCCTCTTCGGGGATGCCTGCCCCATGGTCCTCCACCACCAGCAGGTAGCCCTCGGGCGTGCGCGTGGTGGCGATACACACCGGTGGTTTGCCATACGCATAAGCGTTGTCGACCAGGTTGCCGACGATGCGGTCGAGCTGCGTGGCGATCATGCGAAAGCCCTCCCCCGCCCCCAATGACAACACCACCTGCCGCTCCTGCTCCGCCAGCGATGCGGCCAGCTCGTTGACCCGCCTGTCCACCGGCACCGGCCGTGCAGTCGACTCGCTGGTCTGGGCAAAGCTCAGGAACTGCTCGACGATGGCCGACATCGACTCCACGTCGCGCGTCACGCCCGCGGCGGCCTTGGGATCGGCCAGCATCTCCGCGCGCAGCCGCAGCCGCGCCAGCGGCGTCTTCAGGTCATGCGCGATGCCGGCCAGCATGGTGTTGCGCTCCTGGTCGATGCGCGCCAGGTCCGCCACCATGCGGTTGAAGCGCTCGATCAGCTGGCGCAGCTCGTGCGGGCCGCGCTCGCGCAAGGGCGGCACGGCATGCTGGCGCGATAGCAGCTCGGCCGCATTGGCCATGTCGCGCACCGGCCGCTGGATCTGCCACGCGATCAGCACCGCGAACACGATCGCCACGCCCACCACCAGCATCACGCCCGGCACCAGCCGGTTGTCGGGCGGCGGGTTGTGGACCCACAGGATCGGCATGGCGATCCAGTTGGCGCGGTCCGGCAGCTTGATCCACAGCCGCGGCGTCGTCTCGTCCTCCAGGCGGATCTCGGTGCCTTGTGGCAGCCGCTGGATAAACTGCTCGACCAGCCGGCGCGAGCGCCCGCCCTTGGGCACGGTGGTGTGCTCCTCGGCGCTGGCGGTGCTGGCAGTCTCCACCAGGCTGGGCAGCTTCACCGGCGGGCGGGCGTCGAGCGCGCGCTCGATGCTGTCGAGCTGGAACAGCATCTGCTCGACGGAGTAGTCGACCTGCTGCTGGCGGCGGTCCATGCGCAGGATGGCGAGCCAGGAGAAATGGCTGATCACGAGCACGGCGGCAATCAGCAGGGCAATGCGGCCGAACAGGGTGTCGATACGTCGCAACTTCATCGGGAAGCCGGGTCTGGTGGCAAGCGGCGCCAGGGGGCGAGCGCCGCGGCCATTATTCGGGGAGCCCCGCGGACAACTCTTCCGCTTCGTCGGGCACGAAGGTATAGCCGCGGCCGCGCACGGTCTGGATATAGCGCGGGCGCTGCGCGTCTTCATCGAGCAGCCGGCGCAGGCGCCAGATCTGCACATCGATGCCGCGGTCACTGATGCCGCTGGCGCTGCCGTACATCAGCTCGACGATGCGCTCGCGCGACAGCACTTCGAGCGGATGCATCAGCAGCAGCTTGAGCAGGGCGAACTCGGTATCGCTGATCGACAGCGGCTGGCCGGCGCGCAGCAGCGTGCGCTGGCGGAAGTTGACGCGGAAGGGGCCGAAGGCGACCGATTCGCGGTCCTCGGGCGCCGCCGCGGGCCGGGCCAGCTTGCGGCGCAGCACGGCGTTGATGCGCGCCAGCAGCTCGCGCGGCGAGAACGGCTTGCCGAGGTAGTCGTCGGCGCCGATCTCCAGGCCGACGATGCGGTCGATCTCATCACTGCGGGCAGTGAGCAGGATCACCGGGATATCGTCGTTCTTGGCGCGCAGGTTGCGCAGCGCGGTCAAGCCGTCGACCTTGGGCATCATCAGGTCCAGCACGATCAGCGCCGGCCGCTCGCGCTCCAGGCGCGCCTGCAGGCCGTCGCCGTCGTGCATCACCGAGACGGCAAAGCCCTGCTGGGTCAGGTATTCGCGCAGCAGGTCGCGGAGTTCGGGATCGTCGTCGACGACGAGGATCTGGGTAGGCTGGTTCGTTCGCATAGGCACATGATAGTCAGCCCGGGCGGCGCACACGCCGGTTTGGCCGGGCGGTTTTGTTTCCGGAGGTTACACCCGGGGCGCTGGTAATCCGCTGTAATAAAACCGCCGGGCGCGGAAATACGGGCGCCCGGGCCCGCACATTATCCTTGCGGCATGACTTGCCTCTTGGCGCCACGCGTATGCGCGCCGCACGGCACTTGCCGGCCCGCCGCCGGCCCCGCGCAGCACCGAAGCGCGCTCCCGGGCCGGTGCTGTTTGCGTTGCGGCATACTGCTGCATCGCTACTTGCCAGCCGAACACTGCCGGCGCGCCGCGCGCGCCGCTCCCAGGATTTGCGGAAATGTCCAACCCCGAACAAGGCCAACCTACCCCTTCCCCGTCGTCTCCTTCCCCCCGCCCGCCTGAAAGCGAGCCGCCGCGGCGTGCCGGCCGGCGCCGCCTGTATGCCGGCCTGCTGGTTCTACTGCTCGCCGGCGGCGCCTGGTACTGGTTCGCGCACCGCAGCCCGGCGCCCGGCAGCACGGCGGGCGTGCAGCGGGGCGCCAGCGGCCCGGGGGCACGCGGGGGCCCCGGCAGCGCCGGCATGCCGCGCTCGCCGGTGGTGGTGGCCGAGGCAGCCAGGCGCGACATGGACGTGGTGCTGAACGGCCTCGGCAACGTCACGCCGGTCTCCAACGTGACCGTGCGCGCCCAGGTGTCCGGTCCGCTGCTGAAGGTGCTGTACAAGGAAGGCCAGATGGTCAAGTCCGGCGACGTGCTGGCCGAGATCGACCCGCGCCCGTTCCAGGCGGCGCTGGACCAGGCGGTCGGGCAGCTGGCGCGCGACCAGGCGCTGCTGCAGAACGCCAGGCTTGACCAGCAACGCTACCGCACACTGCTGGGCCAGGACTCGATTTCCAAGCAGCAGGTCGATACCCAGGACGCACTGGTGCGCCAGTACGAGGGCGTGGTCAAGACCGACCATGGCAACGTCGCCAACGCGCGCCTGCAACTGGGCTATACGAAGATCGTGGCGCCGGTGTCGGGCCGCATCGGCCTGCGCCAGGTCGACCCGGGCAATATCGTCAACACCAGCGACACCAACGGCATCGCGCTGATCACGCAGATCCAGCCCATCGCCGTGATGTACACCATCCCCGAAGACAACCTGCCGTCGGTGCTGAAGAAGCTCAACGCCGGCGAAGAGCTGCCGGTGCAGGCGTGGGACCGCCAGGTGCGCAACCAGCTCGGCGAAGGCACGCTGCTGACCACCGACAACCAGATCGACACCACCACCGGCACGGTCAAGCTCAAGGCGGTCTTCCCCAATGCCGACGGCATGCTGTTCCCGAACCAGTTCGTCAACGTGCGCACGCGCGTCGATACGCTCAAGGACGCCACCGTGATCCCGGTGGCGGCGATCCAGCGCGGCCAGCAGGGCACCTTCGTCTATACCGTGGACGACAGCAGCAAGGTCAAGGTGCAGGTGGTCACGCTCGGCCCGGGCGACGGCAGCCGCAACGCCGTGCTCAAGGGCCTGGAACCCGGCCAGCGCGTGGTCATCGACGGTGCCGACCGGCTCAAGGAAGGCATGACGGTCGAGACCGTGGATCCGGCCGCGCGCGCCGCCGCGGTGGTGCCCGCCAGCCAGCCGCGCGGACGCGGCCGGCGCCGCGATGGTGGCGGCTGGGGCGGCGCCAGCGGTGCGCACGGCGATGCCAGCGGCGCGGCCGCCTCGGGCGCGGCCGGCGAACATCGCCGCCACCGCCAGGCCGGCGCCAGCGCCCCGCCCGCCAGCAGCGCGCAGCAGTAAGGACACCGCATGAACCCCTCACGCCTCTTCATCGAGCGCCCGGTCGCCACGGCGCTGCTGATGCTGGCCATCCTGCTGTCCGGGCTGGTGGCCTACCGGCTGCTGCCGCTGTCGGCGCTGCCCGAGGTCGACTACCCGACCATCCAGGTCACCACGCTCTACCCTGGCGCCAGCCCCGACGTGATGACCTCGTCGGTGACGGCGCCGCTGGAGCGGCAGTTCGGCCAGATGCCGGGCCTGAAGCAGATGTCGTCGTCCTCGTCGGGCGGCGCCTCGGTGATCACGCTGCAGTTCGAGCTGACGCTGCCGCTGGACGTGGCCGAGCAGGAGGTGCAGGCCGCCATCAACGCCGGCAGCAACCTGCTGCCGTCCGACCTGCCGATGCCGCCGGTCTACAGCAAGGTCAACCCGGCCGACGCGCCGATCATGACCATCGCCATGACGTCCGACACCATGCCGCTGCCCAAGCTGCAGGACATGGTCGATACGCGCGTGGCGCAGAAGATCTCGCAGATCCAGGGCGTGGGCCTGGTCACCATCAGCGGCGGCCAGCGCCCCGCGGTGCGCATCCAGGCCAACCCCACCGCGCTGGCGTCGCTGGGCATGTCGATCGACGACCTGCGCACGGCGATCGGCGCTTCCAACGTCAACGGCGCCAAGGGCAGCTTCGACGGCCCCGCGCGTGCCTCCACCATCGACGCCAACGACCAGCTGCGCTCGGCCGACGAGTACCGCCAGATCATCCTGGCCTACAAGGACGGCGCGCCGATCCGCATCACCGACGTGGCCGAGATCGTCGACGGCCCCGAGAACAGCCGCCTGGCCGCATGGGCCAACGACAAGCCCGCGATCGTGCTGAATATCCAGCGCCAGCCGGGTGCCAACGTGATCGAAGTGGTGGACCGCATCAAGACCCTGCTGCCGCAGCTGCAGAACGCGCTGCCGGCATCGGTCCACGTGCAGCTGCTGACCGACCGCACCACCACCATCCGCGCCTCGGTCGAGGACGTGCAGTTCGAACTGCTGCTGGCGATCGCGCTGGTGGTGCTGGTGATCTTCCTGTTCCTGCGCAACGTGCCTGCCACCATCATCCCGGGCGTGGCGGTGCCGCTGTCGCTGGTCGGCACCTTCGGCGTGATGTACCTGGCCGGGTTCTCGATCAACAACCTGACGCTGATGGCGCTGACGATTGCCACCGGCTTCGTGGTCGACGATGCGATCGTGATGATCGAGAACATCATGCGCTACATCGAGAAAGGCGATTCGCCGATGGAGGCGGCGCTGAAGGGCTCGAAACAAATCGGCTTCACCATCATCTCGCTGACCTTCTCGCTGGTGGCGGTGCTGATCCCGCTGCTGTTCATGGGCGACGTGGTCGGGCGCCTGTTCCGCGAGTTCGCGATCACGCTGGCGGTGTCGATCCTGATCTCGGCGGTGGTGTCGCTGACGCTGACGCCGATGATGTGCGCGCGCCTGCTGCACCACGTGCCGGATGAAAAGCTGTCGCGCTTCCACCGCAGTACCGGCCGCTTCTTCGACAACGTGATCGAGCGCTACGGCCGCGCGCTGGAGTGGGTGCTCGATCGCCAGAAGGCGACGCTGATCGTGGCCGTGGCCACGCTGGTGCTGACCGGGCTGCTGTACCTGCTGGTGCCCAAGGGCTTCTTCCCGGTGCAGGACACCGGCGTGATCCAGGGCATCACCGAGGCCGCGCAGACCACTTCGTTCGACGCCATGGCGCGCAAGCAGCAGGCGGTGGCCAAGGCGGTGATGCAGGATCCGGCGGTGGAAAGCATGTCGTCGTTTATCGGCGTCGACGGCACCAACACCACGCTCAACGCCGGGCGCATGCTGATCAACCTCAAGCCCAAGGGCGAGCGCGATCCGATCGAGGTGGTCACGCAGCGGCTGCAGCAGGCGGTGCATGAACTCGGCGGCGTGTCGCTGTTCACGCAGCCGGTGCAGGACCTGACCATCGAGGACAAGGTCTCGCGCACGCAGTACCAGTTCACCGTGGAAGATCCGGATCCCGAGACGCTGGCGACGTGGGTGCCGAAGCTGGTGGAACGCCTGCGCCAGGAACCCGAGTTGCGCGACGTCACCAGCGACCAGCAGAACAACGGCCTGCGCGCCTATGTCGATATCGACCGCGACGCCGCGGCGCGCTTTGGCATCACCACCGCGGTGATCGACAGCGCGCTGTACAGCGCCTTCGGCCAGCGGCTGGTGTCGACCATCTTCACACAATCGAGCCAGTACCGCGTGGTGCTGGAGACCATGCCCGAGTTCCGCAAGAGCCCGCAGTCGCTGGCCGACCTGCGCCTGCCCTCCTCTTCCGGCGGCCAGGTGCCGCTGGGCTCGTTCGCGCGCATCACCGAGCGCACCGGCCCGCTGGTGATCAACCACCAGGGCCAGTTCCCGGCGGCGACGATCTCGTTCAACCTGGCGCACGGCGAATCGCTGGGTGCCGCGGTCGACAAGATCACCAAGGTGGAGCAGGAGCTGGGCCTGCCGATCTCGATGCAGACCAGCTTCCAGGGCGCCGCGCTGGCCTTCCGCGCGTCGCTGTCGAACACGCTGTGGCTGATCCTGGCCGCGGTGGTGACGATGTATATCGTGCTGGGCGTGCTGTATGAAAGCACGATCCATCCGGTCACCATCCTGTCGACGCTGCCGTCGGCCGGCGTCGGCGCGCTGCTGGCGCTGCTGGTGGCGGGCCAGGACCTGGGCATCATTGCGATCATCGGCATCATCCTGCTGATCGGTATCGTCAAGAAGAACGCGATCATGATGATCGACTTCGCGCTCGAGGCCGAGCGCGAGGGCGGCATGAAACCGCGCGATGCGATCTTCCAGGCCTGCCTGCTGCGCTTCCGCCCGATCCTGATGACCACCATGGCGGCGCTGCTGGCGGCGCTGCCGCTGATGCTGGGTTCCGGCATCGGCAGCGAGCTGCGCCGGCCACTGGGCGTGACCATGGTCGGCGGCCTGCTGGTCAGCCAGGTGCTGACACTGTTCACCACGCCGGTGATCTACCTGGCCTTCGACCGCGTGGCCACGCGCGTGAAGGGCTGGCGCAAGCGCCGCTTCGGTGATCCGGAAGAAGGCGGTACGGGCGAAGAGCCGCCTGGCCCGCAGGAGCCGGTGCAGCGATGAACCTCTCCGCTGCCTTTATCCACCGGCCGGTCGCGACCGCGCTGCTGACGCTCGGCATCCTGCTGGCGGGGCTGGCCGCGCTGCGGCTGCTGCCGGTGTCGCCGCTGCCGCAGGTGGACTTCCCCACCATCTCGGTATCGGCCTCGCTCCCGGGTGCGAGCCCGGAAACGATGGCCGCTACCGTGACCACGCCGCTGGAGCGCGCGCTCGGCACCATCGCCGGCGTGACCGAGATCACCTCCAGCAGCTCGCTCGGCTCGACCCGCGTGACGCTGCAGTTCGACCTGTCGCGCAATATCGACGGCGCCGCGCGCGACGTGCAGGCGGCGATCAACGCCTCGCGCGCCACGCTGCCGACCAGCCTGCCCAACAACCCGACCTACCGCAAGGTCAACCCGGCCGACGCGCCGATCATGATCATCGCGCTGACCTCACCGACCATGACGCGCGGGCAGCTCTATGACGCGGCCTCGACCATCCTGGCGCAGAAGCTGTCGCAGGTGGAGGGCGTGGGCCAGGTCACCATCGGCGGCGCCTCGCTGCCGGCGGTGCGGGTGGAGCTGAACCCGACCGCGCTGAACAACTACGGCATTTCGCTGGAGGACGTGCGCAACACCATCAGCGCGACCAACGCCAACCGGCCGCTGGGCACGCTGGAGAACGCCACCAGCAACTGGCAGGTCTACGCCAACGACCAGGCGATGAAGGCGGAAGATTACATGCCGCTGATCATCCGCTACGCCACGCCGGGGACCTTCTCGTCGACGTCGGCGGGCGCGCTGATTGCCAGCACCGCCAACGCCGCCGCCAGCGGCGGCGTCAGCACCAAGGTGGTCAACGGCGTCACCGTGACCACGCTGACCACCAGCAGCGGTACCACCACCATCACCAGCGGCGCCACCGGCGGCACCAGCGCCACCAGCGGCCCCAATTCCTTCGCGGTGCCGGTGCGGCTGCGCGACGTGGCCAATGTGGTCGATTCGGTGCAGGACATCCGCAACGCGGGCTCGGCCAACGGCAAGCCGTCGGTGCTGCTGGTGCTGAACCGCTCGCCGGGCGCCAACATCATCGAGACCGTGGATCGCGTCAACGAGATGCTGCCGCAGCTGCAAAAGATGATCCCGGCGGCGATCTCGATGGACGTGATGATGGACCGCACGCCCACCATCCGCGCCTCGCTGCGCGAGGTCGAGCACACGCTGATGATCTCGGTGGCGCTGGTGATCATGGTGGTGTTCGTGTTCCTGCGCAATGTGCGCGCCACCTTTATCCCCAGCGTGGCGGTGCCGGTGTCGCTGATCGGCACCTTCTCGGTGATGTACCTGGCCGGGTTCTCGCTGAACAACCTGTCGCTGATGGCGCTGACCATCGCCACCGGCTTCGTGGTCGACGATGCCATCGTGGTGCTGGAGAACATCTCGCGCCATATCGAGGAAGGCATGAAGCCGCTCGCCGCGGCGCTGCGCGGGGCGCGCGAGGTCGGCTTCACGGTGCTGTCGATGAGCCTGTCGCTGATCGCGGTGTTTATTCCGCTGCTGATGATGGGCGGCATCGTGGGCCGGCTGTTCCAGGAGTTCGCGATCACGCTGTCGGTGGCGATCCTGGTGTCGCTGGTGGTGTCGCTGACCGCCACGCCGATGATGTGCGCGCGCCTGCTGCGCCCGCCCGAGCCGGAGAAGCAGGGCCGCTTCTTCCGCGCCACCGAGCGCATGTTCCAGTGGCTGCACGACGGCTACGCGCGCTCGCTGTCCACGGCGCTGCGCCTGAGCCCGCTGGTGTGGCTGGTGCTGATCGCCACCATCGCACTCAACGTGTACCTGTACGTGATCGTGCCCAAGGGCTTTTTCCCGCAGCAGGACACAGGGCGGCTGATCGGCTTTATCCGCGCCGACCAGGCCACCTCGTTCCAGGCCATGCAGGGCAAGCTCGACAGCTTTATCAGGATCGTGCGCTCGGATCCGGCGGTGGACAACGTGACCGGCTTTACCGGCGGCTCGCAGCGCAATACCGGGCAGATGTTCGTCACGCTCAAGCCGCTGTCGGAGCGCAAGGAATCCGCCGACGCGATCATTGCGCGGCTGCGCGGCAAGCTGGCCAAGGAGCCGGGTGCGAGCCTGTTCCTGCAGTCGGTGCAGGATATCCGCGTGGGCGGGCGCCAGAGCAGTTCGCAGTACCAGTTCACGCTGCAATCAGATGACCTGGAGGTCTTGCGCGCGTGGGAGCCCAAGGTGCGGGCGGCGCTGTCCAACCTGAAGGGGCTGGAGGATATCGATACCGATACCAACGACAAGGGTCTGCAGACCTCGGTGATCATCGATCGCGATGCGGCCTCGCGCCTTGGCGTGACCGCGCAGCAGATCGATGCGGTGCTCAACGATGCCTTCGGCCAGCGGCTGGTGTCGACCATCTACCACCCGCTCAACCAGTACCGCGTGGTGATGGAGCTGAGCCAGGAATACCTGCAGGGCCCGAACGCGCTCAAGGACATCTACGTGGTCACCGGCAACGGCAACCGCGTGCCGCTGGCAGCGTTCTCGCGCGTGGTGCCGACCAGCACGCCGCTGGGCGTGAACCACCAGGGGCAGTTCGCGGCGTCGACGATCTCGTTCAACCTGGCCGAGGGCACCTCGCTGTCGCAGGCGACCGACGCCATCACGCGTGAGATGGCGCGTATCGGCGTGCCTGAGACGCTGCGCGCCAACTTCCAGGGCGGCGCCAAGGCGTTCCAGGATTCGCTCAAGAGCCAGCCGATCCTGATCCTGGCGGCACTGGTCACGATCTACATCGTGCTGGGCGTGCTGTACGAGAGCTACGTGCATCCGCTGACGATCCTGTCGACGCTGCCCTCCGCCGGCGTGGGCGCGCTGCTGGCGCTGCTGGCCTCGAAGACGGACTTCAGCATCATCGCGCTGATCGGCGTGATCCTGCTGATCGGCATCGTCAAGAAGAACGCGATCATGATGATCGACTTCGCCATCGATGCCGAACGGCGCGAAGGCCTGTCGCCGCGCGACGCGATCTACCGCGCCTGCCTGCTGCGCTTCCGCCCGATCCTGATGACCACCATGGCGGCGCTGCTGGGCGCGGTGCCGCTGGCGATCGGCCGCGGCGACGGCGCCGAACTGCGCGCGCCGCTGGGCATCTCCATTGTCGGCGGGCTGGTGGTAAGCCAGCTGCTGACGCTGTACACCACGCCGGTGGTCTACCTGACGCTGGACCGCTGGCGCCTGAAGGTCAAGGCTTGGCGCCGCCGTGGCACCGGCACACCGGACCAGCCGGCCCCCGTCTAGATTTGCGAAGACTCGACATGAATGCTTTTACCCGTTTCCTGACCCATGCCCTGCCGGTGCCACTGGCGTGCGCGCTCCTGCTGGCCGGCTGCGCAGTGGGCCCCGACTACAAGCGCCCGGACGCGCCCGTACCGGAAGCGTTCAAGGAAGCCACTGCGGACAGCACCGCCGACGCCACCGCCTGGCGCGGCGACTGGAAGACCGCGGAACCCCAGGACGCGACCGCACGCGCCGACTGGTGGACGGTGTTCGGCGACAGCCAGCTCGATGCGCTGATGTCCGAGGTGCAGATCTCGAACCAGAACATCAAGGCCGCCGAAGCGCAGTACCGCCAGGCCGTGGCCGCGCTGCAGGCGGCGCGCGCCGGCTTTTTCCCGATCGTCGACGCGCAGGCTGGCGCCACGCGCGCGCGCGGCGCCAGCGGCAATACGCTCAATGGCCAGAGCGTGACGCTGGGCGCGACCTGGGAAATCGACGTATGGGGCCGCGTGCGGCGCCAGGTGGAGAGCAGCGAGGCCAGCGCGCAAGCCAGCCAGGCCGACCTGGCATCGACGCTGCTGTCGACCCAGGCGACGCTGGCGCAGAGCTATTTCCTGCTACGCGTGGCCGATGCGCAGAAGGCGCTGCTGGACCGCACCGTGGCGGACTACGCGAAGTCCCTGCAGCTGGTGCAGAACCAGTACGCCGCCGGCACCGCGCAGCGCTCCGACGTGCTGCAGTCCGAGACCCAGCTCAAGAGCGCGCAGGCGCAGCAGATCGATATCCAGATCACGCGGGCGCAGCTTGAGCACGCCATCGCCATCCTGGTGGGCAAGCCGCCCTCGGCGCTGACGCTGGCCGCCGACGAGTTCCGCGCCGCGCCGCCGCGCGTGCCCGGCGCGGTGCCGTCGGAGTTGCTGGAGCGCCGTCCCGATATCGGCGCGGCCGAGCGCCGCATGGCCTCGGCCAATGCGCAGATCGGCGTGGCCCAGGCCGCCTACTATCCCACCCTGTCGCTGTCGGCCAGCGGTGGGCTGACCGCGAGCACGCTGGCGCGCTGGATGTCCCTGCCCGACCGCATCTGGTCGATCGGCGGCGGACTGGCCGGCACGCTGTTCGACGGCGGCCTGCGCAGCGCAGCCAAGGCGCAGGCGGTGGCGGCCTACGACCAGACCGTGGCCAACTACCGCCAGACCGTGCTGACGGCGTTCCAGGAAGTCGAGGACAACCTGGCCGCGCAGCGGCTGCTGGAGCAGGAAGCGGTGGTGCAGAACGACGCGCTGCGCTCGGCGCGCGAGGCGCTGGCGCTGGTCAACAACCGCTACCGCGCCGGCACCGCGGGCCTGCTCGACGTGCTGACGGCGCAGACCAGCGCCTACACCGCCGAGCGCACCGCGCTGACGATTGCCGGCCGGCAGTACACCGCGGCGGTGGTGCTGATCAAGGCGCTGGGCGGCGGCTGGCATCCGCAGGCGCTTGGGGACACCACCACAGGAAGCACCAAGGGCGCGGCCACCGCCACAGTGGGGCAGCGCTAAGCGGAAGCGCCCCGAGCCTCGGCCGGCGCGCGCGGCAGCGGCTGCCGGCAGATCCGTTCGCGCAGCCAGGTGGCCGCCTTGCCCAGCGGCCGCTGCTTGTGCCACACCAGCTCCATCGCCACCGGCCAGTCCTGCTGCTGGAACGCCAGCGGCGGCGACACCAGCGCCGCAGCCGCAGGCGAATTGGCCACCACGTGCCACGGCACGAAGGCCCAGCCCAGGCCCCGCTTGATCAGCTCCACGATCACCCACTGGCTTTCCACCCACCACACATCGGCAGCGACGCGCAGGCGCATCTTCTCGTCGCTGTCGGTGCGGGTCGCGACCATCAGCTGGCGGTAGCGCTTGAGCTCCTCCCAGTCGACGCGCTGCCCCGCCAGCGGATGGTCGGGCGCGCACAGGATCTGCATCGGCACCCAGCCCAGCGCGTGGAAGCCCAGCGCGGGCGGCAGCACCTCCTGCCGCCACATGATGCCGAGGTCGGCACCGCCCTCCAGCACCAGCCGGCTGACGTCCTCCATCAGCGGGAACAGCAGCTCAAGCTCAACTGCCGGGAAGCGGCTGGAAAACTCCTCCAGCAGCATGCCCAGCGTCTCTTCGGGATAGAGCTCGTCGACCGCCAGCACCAGCCGCGTCTCCACGCCTTCGCCCAGGCTCTTGGCGACACCGCGGAAATGCTCGCAGCGCTCCAGGATCACGCGCGCCTCGGCCAGCAGGCGTTCGCCGGCGGGCGTCAGCACCGGGTAGCGGCCGGTCCGGTCGAACAGCGCGTTGCCAGCGTCGATCTCCAGGTTGGACACTGCCGCGCTCACCACCGATTGGGCCTTGCCCAGCCGGCGCGCGGCGGCGGAGAAAGAGCCGGTGTCGGCAGCAGCGACGAAGGCCTGCAGTTGATCAAGAGAGAGACTCATGAGGCGCCTCATCGGGGCATCTATCGGATAAGCCGATAGTATCCAACTTGGCAATCCCTGCCCAGCAGATAGACTTGGCCCGGTCTGTACTTCTGCCCCGCAAGGAGAAACCCAATGCGCAACACCCGGGACCGTATCCGCCACGCCATCGGCTTTGAGGCGATCGGCCTGCTGCTCTTCGCTCCGCTGGCGAGCTGGGCGTTCGGCTACGATATGCACCAGATGGGCCTGATCGGCGCGGTCGCCTCGCTGATCGCCACCGGCTGGAACTACCTGTACAACCTGCTGTTCGACAAGGCGATGCTGCGCATCACCGGCCAGGTGCGCAAGTCGGTGCTGGTGCG
Organism: Ralstonia pickettii; assembly: GCA_050987995.1. Taxonomy (GTDB): domain Bacteria; phylum Pseudomonadota; class Gammaproteobacteria; order Burkholderiales; family Burkholderiaceae; genus Cupriavidus; species Cupriavidus pickettii_B. The sequence goes on along the minus strand of CP158803.1, from coordinate 589,251 downwards.
CGTGCTGCACGCGATCCTGTTCGAACTGGGGCTGCTGGTGGTGTTCCTGCCGTCGTTGGCGTGGTACCTCAATATCAGCCTGCTCGACGCGCTGATCATGGATATCGCGGTGGCCGGGTTCTACATGGTCTATGCGCTGGTGTACAACTGGCTGTATGACATCGTCTTCCCGGTGCCGTCGCTGAAAACGGCGCAGCCCAGGCCGGACGGCGCCGCGCTCGGCTAAGCGCGGGTTTTTCCTGACCCCGGACAGGTCACTTCCGGGGCTTTCCCTGCCTTGCCGCGCGCGGCCGCATTGTTATACTCCATAACAAAAATCGATTCGACCGGACGCGCTGCCGTTGCACTCGCGCACCGGCATCGCCTGCAAGCGGGGAGACACCATGAAGATCGCAATCGCCGGTGGCGGCATCGGCGGACTGACGCTGGCGCTGCTGTGCCACCGCCACGGCATCGAGGCCGAAGTCTGGGAAGCCAGCGAGTCGCTGCGCCCGCTGGGCGTCGGCATCAACCTGCTGCCGCACGCCGTGCGCATCCTGTCCGAGCTGGGGTTGCGCGAGGCGCTGGCGGACCTCGCCATCGAGACCTCATCGCTTTCCTACTACAACAAGCTCGGCCAACGCATCTGGCATGAGCCGCGCGGGCTCGCGGCCGGCTACGACTGGCCGCAGTTCTCGATCCACCGCGGCGAGTTCCAGATGCTGCTGCACCGTGCCGTGGTCGAGCGGCTGGGCGCGGGCGCCGTGCATACCGGGCATGCGTTCGAGACCGTGCTGGATACCGGCGCGGGCGGGCCGGTGCGCTTCGGGCTGCGCCGGCGCGGCGACGGCGCCGAGATCGAGGCCAGCGCCGATGTGCTGGTCGGCGCCGACGGCATCCACTCCGCGGTGCGCCACCACTTCTACCCCACCGGCGACGCCCCGCGCTTCTCGCGCCGCATGCTGTGGCGCGCGGTCACCGAGGCGCCGCCCTACCTGGACGGCCGCTCGATGTTCATGGCCGGGCACCAGGACCAGAAGTTCGTTGCCTATCCGATCTCGGAGCCACTGCGCCGCCAGGGCCGCTCGCTGGTCAACTGGATCGCCGAGCTGCGCGTGCCCGACAGCGTGCCCGGCAGTGTGCCCGACACCCCGCCGCGCAGCGACTGGAACAAGCAAGTCGACAAGTCCGTGTTCCGCGCCGCCTTCGCCGGCTGGCAGTGGGACTGGATCGACATCCCCGCGCTGATCGACGGCGCCGAAGCGATCTATGAATTCCCGATGGTCGACAAGGACCCGCTGCCGCGCTGGACCTTCGACCGCGTCACGCTGCTGGGCGACGCCGCGCACCCGATGTACCCGATCGGCTCGAACGGCAGCGCGCAGGCCATCCTCGATGCGCGCTACCTGGTCGACAGCCTGCTCGGCACGCCCGACACCGGCTACGCGTTGCGCGAGTACGAGGCCGAGCGGCTGCCGCGCACTGCCGGTATCGTGCTGCGCAACCGCATGAACGGACCCGAGCAGGTGATGCAGCTCGCCGAGGAACGGGCGCCGCAGGGCTTCAGCGATATCGAGCAGGTGATTCCGCGTGCTGAGCTGGAGGCGATTTCGCTGCGTTACAAGCAGCTGGCGGGGTTCGACCGGCAGTCGATGCAGGGCAGCAAGGAATAACTGCGAACTACACAGACAAAGAGGAGACACCATGGCGCCCCTGACCCCCACCAAGCTGGCCCGCCTCGCGCTCGCCACCGCCCTCGCCTTTTGCACCGGCACCGCGCTGGCCGACATCACCGTCGGCATCAGCCTGTCCACCACCGGCCCGTCCGCCTCGCTCGGCATTCCGCAGAAAAACTCCCTGCCCTACCTGCCCGAGCGCATCGGCGGCGAGGCGGTGCGCTACATCGTGCTGGACGACGCCTCCGATCCCACGCAGGGCGCCAAGGTCGCGCGCCGCTTCGTCACCGAGGACAAGGTCGACATCATCCTGGGTTCGTCGGCCGTAGCACCGTCGATTGCCATCGCCGAGGTGGCCGACGAAAGCCAGACCGTGCAGCTCGCGTTCTCCCCGATCGAACTCAAACCCGGCCGCGGCACCTGGACCTTCCGCCTGGCGCAGCCGGTGCGGCTGATGGCCAATGCCGTGGCCGCCACCGCCAAGACCAACGGCGTCAAGACCATCGGCTTTATCGGCTTTGCCGACGCCTACGGCGAGACCTGGCTGAAGGACTTCACCACCGCCGCCAGTGCCAACGGCATCCGCCTGGTCGCCACCGAGCGCTACGGCCGCGCCGATACCAGCGTGACCGCGCAGGCGATCAAGCTGATCGCCGCCAAACCCGACGCCATCCTGATCGCCGGTGCCGGCACCGGCGCCGCGCTGCCGCACACCACGCTGCGCGAGCGCGGCTACGGCGGGACCATCTACCACACGCACGGCGCGGCTACCAAGGACCTGATCCGCATCGGCGGGCGCATGGTCAATGGCGCGATCCTGCCGGCCGGGCCGGTGATCGTAGCGGAGCAGCTGCCTGCGGGCGACCCGGTGCGCAAGCCGGGGCTGGACTACGTCACCCGCTACGAGAAGCAGTACGGCGCCGACACCCGCACGCAGTTCGGCGCGCACGCCTACGATGCCGGGCTGGTGCTGGCGCGCATCGTGCCGGTGGCGCTGAAGACGGCCAAACCGGGTACGCCGGCCTTCCGCCAGGCGTTGCGCCAGGCGCTGGAGACCGAGCGGGACATCGTGGTCTCGCACGGGGTGCTCAACTTCAGTGCGCAAGACCACTATGGCTTTGACCAACGCGGCCGCGTTATGCTGACAATCGATAACGGCAACTGGAAACTGCTTAAGTGAATCCCGACGCATCCGGCGCCCCACCCGCCACCGCAGGCAAGACCGGGAGCGCGCGCGCCGCCACGCGGCGCAAGGCGCGCGATCCGCTTGCGCCGGACCCGGCCGGGGCGCAGGCTGGGGGCGCCGGGAGTGCCGAAGGCGGATTCGACCCGCATGTGCCCAACGTCGACTATGGCGTGCTCGACAACCTGATCGGCTACGCGCTGCGCCGCGCGCAGATCCGCATCTATGAAGACTTCGTGCTGTCGCTGGCGCAGTGGCAGATCACGCCGCCGCGCTTCTCGGCGCTGGTGATCATCTCGCGCAACCCGCACCTGAAGCTGACCGAGCTGGCGCATATCCTCGGCATCGCCCGTTCGGGCGCGGTGCTGCTGGTCGATGCGCTGGAAGAGATGAAGCTGGTGGCGCGCCGCCCCGCGCCGGGCGACCGCCGCGCCTACAGCCTGGTGCTGACCCCGGCCGGGCGCCGCACACTGGAGGCGGCCACGCAGGCAGTGGTCGCGCATGACGCGCATGCCGGTTCGGCGCTGACCGAGACCGAACAGGCCACGCTGAAGTCGCTGCTGGCAAGGCTGGCGCCGCCGCGCGCCGGCTGAGCGCGTAGCAGGCAAGGCCGGCTGTCATCCGCGTGGCGGTTGCCATGCGTTAACATGGCCGCCATGCCAAGAACCACCGCCGCGCGAACCGCATCGCGACCTGGCGCCCTGCTGCGCCGCCTGTCGCCCCTTCTTGTCGCCGCCCTGCTGCTGGCCGGCGGCCCCGCACTCGCCCCGGTGCTGGCCAAGCCCCCGGCCAAGGCGGTCAAAGCCACCAAGGCCGCCAAGGCAGAGCGGGCGACAAAGCCCGCGACCAAACCCGGGAAAGCCGCCCGCACCGCCGCCCGCACCGCCGCCGATTCCGCACTGGTGCAAGCCGGCGTGCCGGCGCCGGTGGCCGCGGCGCTGCGCCGCGCCGGCGTGCCAGCCTCTGCCGCGAGCTTCTACGTGATCCGGCTCGGGGCGCCTGCCGCGCGCGCCAGCTGGAACGCGCAGCAGCCGATGAACCCGGCCTCGACCATGAAGCTGGTCACCACCTTCGCCGGCCTGCAGCTGCTGGGCCCGGACTACCGCTGGCAGACCTCGCTCTACGCGGACACACAGCCGTCCGGCGACGGCACCGTCAACGGCAACGTCTACCTGCGCGGGCGTGGCGATCCCAAGCTGGTGCCGGAGGAAATGGCCAAGCTGGTGGCCAGCGCGCGCGCCGGCGGCGCCACCACCATCAACGGCGACCTGGTGCTGGACCGCAGCTACTTTGCCGATGGCCTGGACGGCAACGGCACCATCGACGGCGAAGTGCAGCGCGCCTACAACGTCGCGCCGGATGCGCTGCTCTATGCCTTCAAGACCCTGTCGTTCACGCTGACGCCGGACCCCGTCAGCCAGACCGTGGCGGTCAACGTCACGCCCGAGCTGGCGCAACTGAAGCTGGACAACCGGCTGACGCTGACCAACGGCCGCTGCGGCGACTGGCAGTCCAGCGCCAGCCCGACCGTGGCGCCACAGCCGGACGGCACCGTGCTGGCCTCGTTCTCCGGCGACTATGCCAGCGACTGCGGCGAGCACGTGCTCAATATCGCCACGCTGTCGCATGCGGAATTCACCTGGGGCGGCTTTGTCGCCGAATGGCAGCGCGCGGGCGGGCGCTTTACCCACGCGCCGGCGCTGCGCAGCGGCCAGGTGCCGCGCGGGGCGGTGCTGCTGGCGCGCCACTACGGGCTGCCGCTGGCGGACATCGTGCGCGACATCAACAAGTTCTCGAACAACGTGATGGCGCGCCAGCTGTTCCTGACCATCGGCGCCGAGATCGACCGCGGCGGCCCAGCCAGCACCGAGCGTTCCGTGCGCGTGGTGCAGCGCTGGCTGGCGCGGCAAGGGCTGGACATGCCCGGCCTGGTGCTGGACAACGGCTCGGGCCTGTCGCGCGAGGAACGCATCAGCGCCTACGACATGGCGCGCCTGCTGCAGCAGGCGGCGGCCAGCAAGGTGGCGCCGGCGCTGATCGATTCGCTGCCGGTGCTGGGCGTCGACGGCACGCTGCGCAACCGCCTGACCCGCGCCAACGCGGCCGGCAGCGGCTACCTGAAGACCGGCACGCTGGCCGACGTGCGCGCGCTGGCGGGCTATGTCGATTCGGCCGAGGGCGGCCGCTTTGTGGTGGTGAGCATGATCAACCACCCCAACGCGTCGCAGGCGCAGGAGGCGCACGACGCGCTGATGCAGTGGGTGTACCGCGGCGCACCCTGAAGCCGCATGACGGCGGGCGGGACGGCCCCGGCGTGGCCTGCCGCCAACGCCCCCGGGGGATTTTGTTAAGCGGCCGCTTACCAGTCTGCCATCCACCCCTATAATGGCAAGGTGCCGCCCGCGTTCTGCGGCGGCAGCCTTCCGGGCCGGCCCTCGGCCCCGGGCCTGCATTGCCCCCTCTTCCTCAGACATGACTTCCCGACAACCCTCGGTGTGGTTGCGCCTCTGGCATCGCTTCGCACCCGCCGAACGCGCCGGCTTTATCGCCGGCGCACGCTACTTTGCCCCATCCCTGCCCGCGGTGTTCTCCTGGGGCCTGGTGACCGGCGTAGCGATGAGCAAATCCGTAATGACCGTGCCGGAAGCCATTGGCATGTCGCTGCTGGTCTACGCCGGCTCGGCGCAGCTGGCGGTGCTGCCGCTGTTCGCTGCTGGGCTGCCGCTGTGGACGGTCTGGCTGACCGCGACCATGGTCAACCTGCGCTTCGTGATTTTCAGCGCGGCCATGCAGCCGCACTTCAGCTACCTGACGCTGCCGCGGCGCACGGTGCTGGGCTTCTTCAATGGCGACCTGCATTTCGTCTACTTCATGCAGAAGTACTCCACGCCGGGCTATGAGCCCGGCAAGGAAGGCTACTTCTGGGGCATGGCGCTGACCAACTTCACCATGTGGCAGGTGTCGTCGATCATCGGCATCGTGCTGGCCAGCCTCTTCCCCGACAGCTGGGGGCTGGGCGTGGCGGGCACGCTGGCGCTGATCCCGGTGATGATCGCCACCATCAGTTCGCGCTCGACGCTGATGGCGGTGGTAATTTCGGCGGTGCTGGCGCTGCTGTGCTTTGACTTGCCGTACCGGCTCGGGCTGGTGGTGGCGGTGGTGGGGGCGATTGCTGCCGGCATGGCCAGCGATGACCTCGCCGCGCGCGCGGCGCTGCGCGGGATCCGCCGCCGGCGCAAGACCAGGGCGATCGCGCGGGCAGCCTCGACGCAGACAACACCGGGAGACCGCGCATGAGCCATGGCGAGATCTGGATTGCCATCGCTGGCATGGGCGTCGTGACCGTGGTGACGCGGGCGCTGTTCCTGATGGCCGGCGAGCATGTCACCGTGCCGGACCGGCTCCAGCGTGCGTTGCGTTATGCGCCGGCGGCGGCGCTGGCGGCGATCATCCTGCCGGACCTGATGACGTGGCAGGGGCACTTCACGGTGGCGTTGTCGAACTACAAGCTGGTGGCGGGGGTGGCGGCTACGTTGTTCTACCTGCTGACCAGGAAGATGGTGGGGATGATCGCGGTGGGGATGGCGATTTATACGGGGTTGCGGCTGTTTGGTGCCTGAATACCACCGGGCCTGCACGGATCAAAATAAAACGGCTTCGCCTCCGATGGAGCGCGAAGCCGTTTTCGCTTGCGTGGCGCCTGTGCCGCGGGCCTACCCTGCGAACGCCGCAGCCGCCCGCTCCAGCCGATCGCGTACGCCGGCCCAATCCTGCCCCTCAGGCAGCGCCTCGAACATCAGCTGCGTATAGCCCTGCTTATCCAGCTTGCGGAGCAGCCGGTACAACTCGCGAGCATACGCAGCAGCATCCACAGGCGCCTGCACCCAGGTACAACGCTGGTCCGCCAATGGCGCGCGCCCGACCCACGCCACACGGGCGTCCTCGGGCAGCGCTGCGAGATGTGCGGAAGCGGACTGCGCATCGGCCAGCAACAACGGCGTGTGCGGTGCGTAGTGGGCCTTCAGCGTGCCGGAAGCACGCGGCGCCGCCGCGTCGGGCGGCAGCGGGGCCTGCCCCAGCACCTCCGCCATCATCGCCGCGGTGATCGCGCCGGGGCGCAGCAGCACCGGGCCGATGCCCTGGTCCAGCCGCGACAGGTCGACGATGGTCGATTCGATCCCGACTTCCACGCCGTCGCCTTCCAGCACATACACCGCATCGCCGAACTCGTCGCGCACATGCTGCGCGGTGGTCGGGCTGACCTGGCCGAACTTGTTGGCCGACGGTGCCGCGATACCGCCACGGCCGCGCTTGAAGCGCGACAGCAGCGCCTGCGCCACCGGGTGCGACGGGCAGCGCAGCCCAATATTGTCCTGGCCGCCGGCCACCGCCGCGTGGATATGCGCGGCGCGCTTCAGGATCAGCGTCAGCGGGCCGGGCCAGTAGGCGTCGATCAGCTTCTGCGCGGCCTCGGGGACCTCGTCGGTCCAGTAGCCGATGTCGGCGCCGTCGACCACATGCACGATCACCGGATGGTTCGACGGCCGGCCCTTGAGCGCGAAGATGCGGGCGACCGCCTCGGGGTTCTCGGCGTCGGCGCCGAGGCCATACACGGTCTCGGTAGGAAAGGCGACCAGTTGCCCGGCCTCAAGCAGGCGGACGGCTTCGTCCAGTTCGGCGGCCGTTGGCATGCGCGGCGACATCGTGTTCCTTGGAGTCTGGCTTCAGAGCGGGATCTGCAGCGCCTGCGCGGCAGCGGCAAAGGCGGCCTCGGCCGCTTCGGCATGCTCGCCCACGCAGTTGATATGGCCCATCTTGCGCGACGGACGCGCATCGCTCTTGCCGTACAGGTGCAGCTTGGTGCCGGGTTGCGCCACCACCTCATCCCAGGCAGGGGTGCGTTCCAGGCCGAACTCGAACCACACATCGCCCAGCAAGTTCAGCATCTTGCCGGCCGAGTGCTGGCGCGTGTTGCCCAGCGGCAGGCGCGCCATGGCGCGTACCTGCTGCTCGAACTGGCTGGTCTCGCACGCATCCATGGTGATGTGGCCCGAGTTGTGCGGGCGCGGTGCCATCTCGTTGGCCACCAGCGAGCCGTCGGTCAGCACGAAGAACTCGATGCACAGCACGCCCACATAGCCCATCTCGGTGGCAATGGCCGCGGCCGCGGCGCGCGCGCGGTTGGCAATCTCGGGCGAGACGCTGGTCGACGGCATCACCGTTGAGAACAGGATGCCGTCGCGATGTACGTTCTCGGCCAGCGGCCAGGTCGCAGTGGAACCGTCCGCGGCGCGCGCGGCCAGCACCGATACTTCGTAGGCCAGCGGCAGCATCTGCTCCAGCACGCACGGTACGTGCTGCATCGCCTTCCACGCGGCACGCACGTCGTCGCGCGTCTTCACGCGCGCCTGGCCCTTGCCGTCGTAGCCCATGCGCGCGGTCTTGAGGATGCCGGGCAGCACGTGGTCTGGCAACTGGTCGACGTCGGCGTCGTGCTGGATCACCCAGTGCGGGGCCGTAGGCACGCCGGTGCGCTCGGCACAGGCGGCGAAGAACTTCTTCTCGCCGATGCGGTTCTGCGCGATCGACACGCAGTAGCCGCGCGGCGCAACGAAGGCGCCCAGTTGCTCCAACCGGTCCAGCGACAGCGACGGCACGTTCTCGAACTCGGTGCTCACCGCCTGGCACAGCTTGCCCATCTCGGCCAGCGCGGCCTCGTCGGTGTACTGCGCGCAGATATGCTTGTCGGCCACGACACCGGCCGGGCTGTCCTGGTCGGGATCGAGCACGCACACGCGATAGCCCATGGCCTGCGCCGCATGCGTGAACATGCGGCCGAGCTGGCCGCCGCCCAGCATGCCGAGCCACGCGCCGGGCAGGATGGGCGCGTCGGGACGGTCGACACCGAACTCGGCGCGCGATTCCGGCGTGTGGGCTTCGGAGAGGTAGGGATGGATATCGGTGGGCATTGCTCGGTTCCGTGGGATGTCCGGAGGATTACAGCGGCAGCGTCATGGCGCGCGCGGCTTCGGTCTGCTTCGCGCGGAAAGCTTCCAGCGCGGCGGCCAGCGCTTCATCAGTGGTGGCCAGCGTGGCGATCGCGTGCAGCGCGGCGTTGGCAGCGCCGGCCTCGCCGATGGCGAAGGTGGCGACCGGCACGCCCTTGGGCATCTGCACGATCGACAGCAGCGAATCCTCGCCGCGCAGGTATTTGGACGGCACCGGCACGCCGAACACCGGCACGATGGTCTTGGCGGCGATCATGCCCGGCAGGTGCGCGGCACCGCCGGCGCCGGCGATGATGGCACGGAGGCCGCGGCTGCGGGCGCTCTCGGCATAGCGGAACATGTCGTCGGCCATGCGGTGCGCGGACACCACCTGCGCTTCGAACGGCACGCCGAAATCCTTCAGCATGGCCACTGCGTGCTGCATCACGTCCCAGTCGGAACTGCTTCCCATCACCACGCCGACCAGCGGCTTGTCTTGCTTGCTCACGTTTGATCCTTCCTTGTTTGCTCCCCTCTCCCCCCTGCGGGAGAGGGGCGGGGGTGAGGGCCCGGCGCTTCTCGACACGTGGTGCCTTGCTAAACCACCCCTCACCCTGCCCTCTCCCCATGAGGGGAGAGGGAACACCATTTTGTTACTGCAGTTCTTCGCCCGTCAGCCGCGTCAGCGCCTCACGGTACTTGGCCGAGGTCTTCTCGACCACGTCGTCCGGCAGCTTCGGCGCCGGCGCGGTCTTCGGCCACGGCTTGCCGTCGATGCGCACGGCCTCGAGCCAGTCGCGCACGAACTGCTTGTCGAACGACGGCGGATTGGTGCCCACCTGGTACGAATCGGCCGGCCAGAAGCGCGACGAATCGGCGGTCAGCACCTCGTCCATCAGCGTCAGCACGCCATTGTCATCCAGGCCGAACTCGAACTTGGTGTCGGCAATGATGATGCCACGCGTGGCGGCGAACTCGGCCGCTTCCTTGTACAGGCGGATCGAGATCTCGCGCATCTGGCGCGCCAGCGCGATGCCGATGCGGGTCTCGACCTCGGCGAACGAGATGTTCTCGTCGTGCTCGCCCATCTCGGCCTTGGCGGCCGGGGTGAAGATCGGCTCGGGCAGCTTCTGCGCGTTCTGCAGGCCCGGCGGCAGCTGGATGCCGCACACCTTGCCGGTGGCCTGGTAGTCCTTCCAGCCGCTGCCGGCGAGGTAGCCGCGCACCACCGCTTCCACCAGGATTGGCTGCAGGCGCTTGACCACCACGGCGCGGCCCTTGACCTGCTCCACTTCCTCGGGCGCGACCACGGTTTCCGGGTCAATGCCGGTCTCATGGTTCGGCACGATATGCGCCAGCTTCTTGAACCAGAAGTTCGCCATCTGGTTCAGCACGCGGCCCTTGGCCGGAATCGGTTCGCCCAGGATGACGTCGAAGGCCGACAGCCGGTCGGTGGTGACGATCAGCAGCTTGTCGGCGCCGACGGCGTAGTTGTCGCGCACCTTGCCGTGGCCCAGCAGCGGCAGCGAGTTGATGGAGGACTGGTAGAGAGCGTTGGACATGATGTATGGACCCGGCAGAAAAAGCGAGGCGCTCAGAAAAGCGTCGTCCCCGCGCAGGCGGGGACCCAGTGACTTTATCGGTTTCCCAGCGCCACACAAACGACGCTGGGTTCCCGCCTGCGCGGGAACGACGATCAGATTTACTGCACGACCTGCGCCAGCTTGCCCGCCTTGTACTGCTGCGCGATGTCGGTCAGGCCTACCGGCTTGATCTTGCTGGCCTGCCCTTCGCAGCCGAAGGCGATATAGCGGGCCTTGCACACCTGCTTGGCGGCTTCGCGGGCCGGCTTCAGGTATTCGCGCGGGTCGAACTTGCTCGGATTCTCGGCGAAGAAGCGGCGGATCGCACCGGTCATGGCCAGGCGGATGTCGGTATCAATGTTGATCTTGCGCACACCGTACTTGATCGCTTCCTGGATTTCCTCGACCGGCACGCCGTAGGTTTCCTTCATGTCGCCGCCGAACTTGCGGATCTCTTCCAGCAACTCTTGCGGAACCGACGACGAGCCGTGCATCACCAGGTGGGTGTTGGGGATGCGGGCGTGGATTTCCTTGATGCGGCTGATCGCCAGGATATCGCCGGTGGGCTTGCGGGTGAACTTGTAGGCGCCGTGCGAGGTGCCGATGGCAATCGCCAGGGCGTCGAGCTGGGTGGCCTTGACGAAGTCGGCGGCCTGCTCCGGATCGGTCAGCAGCATGGAGTGGTCCAGCACGCCTGCGGCGCCGATGCCGTCTTCTTCGCCGGCTTCACCGGTTTCGAGCGAGCCCAGGCAGCCCAGTTCGCCCTCGACGGTCACGCCGACGGCGTGGGCCAGTTGCACCACCTTGCGGGTCACGTCGATGTTGTAGTCGTACTCGGCCGGGGTCTTGCCGTCTTCACGCAGCGAGCCGTCCATCATCACCGACGAGAAGCCCAGGTCGATCGCGCCCTGGCAGATTGCCGGCGACTGGCCGTGGTCCTGGTGCATCACCACCGGAATATGGGGATAAGCCTCGACCGCGGCTTCGATCAGGTGGCGCAGGAAGTGCTCGCCGGCGTATTTGCGCGCGCCTGCCGAGGCTTGCATGATCACCGGAGCGTTGACCTCGTCGGCGGCCTGCATGATGGCCTGCACTTGCTCGAGGTTGTTGACGTTGAAGGCCGGCAGGCCGTAGCTGTTCTCGGCCGCGTGGTCCAGCAATTGGCGCATCGATACGAGTGGCATGTCTAACTCCTAAATAAAAATGGGGTGTCTCTGCGTATTCTTCGGTCGGCGCTTAGTGCCCAAATCAGCTACCTACCCTGACGATCTTCAGGGTATTGGTACCGCCCGGCTGACCCATCGGCTCGCCGATGGTCAGCACGATGAAATCGCCGCGCTGCACCACGCCCTGGGCCAGCAGCAATTCTTCCGCCTGCTCCAGCGCGGTGTCGCGGTCGGCGCTGGACTGCAGCGGCAGCGGCACCACGTTGCGGTACAGCTGCATCTTGCGCTGCGAGGCCAGGTTGGGCGTCATTGCATAGATCGGCACATGGATGCGGTGCCGGCTCATCCACAAAGCGGTGGCGCCGGAATCAGTCAGCGCGGCAATCGCCTTCACCTGCAAATGATAGGCGGTGAACAGCGCACCCATCGCCACCGACTGGTCGATGCGGGAAAAGGTCTGGTTCAGGAAATCGGTGTCGAGCTGGACCACTTCGGACTTCTCGGCCTCGATGCAGACCGCGGCCATGGCCTCGACGGTCTCGACCGGGTAGCGGCCGGCGGCGGTCTCTGCCGACAGCATCACGGCATCGGTACCGTCCAGCACGGCATTGGCCACGTCCGAAACCTCGGCGCGCGTCGGCACCGGGTTGACGATCATGCTCTCCATCATCTGCGTGGCGGTGATGGTCAGCTTGTTGGCCTCGCGCGCCAGCTTGATCATGCGCTTCTGCAGCGCCGGCACGGCGGCATTGCCCACTTCCACGGCCAGGTCGCCACGTGCCACCATGATGCCGTCGGAGGCCTGCAGGATCTCTTCCAGCACGCCCGGGTGGATGGCCTCGGCGCGCTCGATCTTGGCAATCATGCGGGCCTTGTGGCCGTGCGGCTGGCCGGCCACGGCGGCCAGCTGGCGCGCCATTTCCATGTCGGTGGCGTTCTTGGGGAAGCTGACGGCAACGTAGTCCGCGCCCAGGGCCATGGCGGTCTTGATGTCGTCCATGTCCTTGGCCGTCAGCGCCGGCGCCGACAGGCCGCCGCCCTGGCGGTTGATGCCCTTGTTGTTGGACAGCTCGCCGCCCACGCGCACGGTGGTGAAGATCTCGGTGCCGAACACGCGGTCCACCACCAGCACGATCAGTCCGTCATTGAGCAGCAGCAGGTCGCCCGGGCCGACGTCGCGCGGCAGGTCCTGGTAGTCCAGGCCGGCGCGCTCCTCGTTGCCGAGCGTGCAGTTGGAATCGAGGATAAAGGGGTTGCCCGGCTTCAGCGTGATCTTGCCGTGCTCGAACTTGCCGACGCGGATCTTGGGGCCCTGCAGGTCGGCCATGATGGCGACCTCGCGTCCGCACGACTGCGCGGCCTCGCGCACCAGGCTGGCCCGGTCGATATGGTCTTGGGCGGTGCCGTGCGAAAAGTTCAGCCGCACCACGTCGACGCCCGCCGCAATCATGCGCGTCAGGATTTCCAGCGAGCTGGAGGCGGGGCCGATGGTGGCAACGATCTTGGTAGAACGGGTCATGCGCGGAATTCCTTGTTCAGAGCTCGATGGCCCCGGGAGGCGCGGGGATGTGGCATGCCGCCGGGGCCGGCGGATGCGTCAGCCTGCGGCGCGCTGTTCCAGCACTTCGAACGCGGGCAGCTTCTTGCCTTCCAGGAACTCCAGGAACGCGCCGCCGCCGGTCGAGATATAGCCCACGCGGTCGGCAATGCCGTACTTGGCGATGGCGGCCAGCGTGTCGCCGCCGCCTGCGATCGAAAACGCCTTGGAATCGGCGATGGCTTCGGCCAGCACCTTGGTGCCATTGCCGAACTGGTCGAATTCGAACACGCCCACCGGGCCGTTCCAGACGATGGTGCCGGCAGCCTTGAGCTGGTCGGCCAGTTGCGCGGCGGTCTTCGGACCGATGTCCAGGATCATGTCGTCGTCGGCGACGTCCTTGACATCCTTGACGGTGGCGGCTGCGGTGGCGCTGAATTCCTTGGCGCACACCACGTCGACCGGGATCGGCACCGAGGCGCCACGCCTGGCCATGATGTCGATGATGGCCTTGGCGTCGCCGAGCAGGTCGGCTTCAGCCAGCGACTTGCCGATCTTCAGGCCGGCGGCCAGCATGAAGGTATTGGCGATGCCGCCGCCGACGATCAGGTTGTCGACCTTGTCGGCCAGCGACTTCAGGATGGTCAGCTTGGTCGAGACCTTGGAGCCGGCCACGATCGCCACCAGCGGGCGCGCCGGCTGGCCCAGGGCCTTGCCCAGCGCATCGATCTCGGCGGCCAGCAGCGGGCCGGCGCAGGCAATCGGAGCGTATTTGGCGATGCCATGGGTGGTGGCTTCAGCGCGGTGAGCGGTGCCGAAGGCGTCATTGACGTAGACGTCGCACAGCCTGGCCATCTTCTGCGCCAGCTCGTCGCTGTTCTTCTTTTCGCCCTTGTTCACGCGGCAGTTTTCCAGCAGTACCACCTGGCCCGGCGCCACTTCGACGCCATCGACCCAGTTCTGCACCAGTTTGACCGGCTTGCCCAGCAGCTCGGACAGGCGCGTGGCGATCGGCGCCAGCGAGTCCTCGGGCTTGAACTCGCCCTCGGTCGGGCGGCCCAGGTGGGACGTGACCATCACCGCCGCGCCGGCGTCCAGGCAGGCCTCGATGGCGGGCACCGAGGCGCGGATGCGGGTGTCCTCGGTGATATTGCCCGCGTCGTCCTGCGGCACGTTCAGGTCGGCGCGGATGAACACCCGCTTGCCGGAGATTTTGCCTTGGGAAATCAGATCGGAAAGACGCAGGACAGAGGTCATGGCGGTGGATGGCGCGAAATTTCGCTGAAAAATCGGGGAAACGGGCATTTTACCTGATCACAATCAACGCTTTGCCGAATCGGGACGGATTCGGGCCGATTGCGCCTTGTTATGTGATGTAATCGGCATAATTTGGAGAACCGCCCCGCCCTGCTGGGCGGGCGTCCCCCACCGAAGAAGGGTCCGGGAGATATCCACCTCTTCCCCCGAGTGCGGTAATGTATCCAACGTCTGCTAGACCAGACACGTAGTCAAGCCAGAGCCGACCCGAAGCGGCCACAGAATAAAGCAGCGGACATAAGAAAAATCATCCCGGTGTGCGCGGGGGCGCAGCGCCGGGGCCGCGCATTTTTTGTCGCGAATGCAGGGGGTAGTCAGATGAAAGAAGCCGACATGCACGGAGTGATCCGTGGCTTGTACGAGGGCATTCTCGATCCCGGTGCCTGGCAGCAGAGCCTGCGCACCCTGACGGAACTGGCAGGTACGGCCCATGCCTCGATGATGGTGTGGGATACCGTCCGCGACCAGGTTTCCGTCAATGAAATCGTCAACCCGGTGGTGGAGCTGTTCTCCGAATACGAGTCGGACTTCCAGGCCATCGACCCGGCCAAGCAGTTCGCGCCGCGCATGCAGCCGGGCGACTGGTATATCGACGCGCGCGAACTGGGCGAAGGCACGATGGCGCGCCATTCCTTCTACCGCGACTTCTTCCACCGCTACGACCTGCGCTCGTACGTGGCCTGCCTGGTCGAGCGCCAGCCCCACTACGAAGTCTATTTCTCGATGCAGCGCGCGCTCTCGCAGCCGCTGTTCTCGCCCGACGACACGGGTGGCCTGAACTGGATCATCCCGCATATGCGCAGCGCCATGGCGATGCGCGACCGCACGCTGGGCCTGACGGTGCTGGCACGGCTGTCCACGCAACTGGTGGAGCGCCTGAACTTTGCCCTGCTGGTGTTCTCGCCGCAGCGCCAGGTGCTGCTGAGCAACCGCGCCGGCGAGCGCTGGGTGCGGCGCCTGGACCCGGCCGGCAAAGTGTCTGAATGGACACTGTCGCGCCCGTTCGCCGACATGCTGCAAGCCGCCTGCGACCCGCAGCGCGCCGTGGCGGCGCAGGCCGCGCGCGCCAGCGACGGCAACGGCGCCAGTGCGCAGGTGATCGTGCTGCCGCTGCCGCCGTCGCATGCCTTCGCCGCGCAGTGGCAGGAGCCCGCGGCGCTGGTGGTGGTGCATGAGCAGGACAGCGCGCCGCTGTTGCTGGCGCCCGTGCTGCGCGATCTTTACGGCCTGACGCCGGCGGAAACCCGGCTGGCCATGCAGCTGGCCACGGGCCAGGGCCTGCCCGAAGCCAGTCAGCAGCTGAACATCCGCCACGAAACGGCGCGCACGCAGCTTAAGGCCGTCTTTCACAAGACCGGCGCCAACAGCCAGGCCCAGCTGACCCACCTGCTGGCGCGCCTGGGCGCGGCGCTGGACGAGGCCGCGCTACCCAACTGACGCAAGCAGCCGGGGGCCCACCCTGGCGGGCCAGCCGGCGCCGATCCGGCGGCCGGCCGCTGGCCCGGCGCAGAAAGTACCAAAAGTACAAAAAAAAGAAAAGGTAAGCCATGAGTGACACACAAATGCAGATGCACGACACCATTCGCGCGCTGTACGAGGGAATTTTCGATGCCGATGCCTGGCAGCGCAGCCTGGGCGCGCTGTGCCAGGTGAGCGACAGCGTGCATGCCGCACTGGTGGTGCTCGACACCGTCCACGAGCGCGTGCTGGTCAACCAGGTGGTCAACCCGGTGCCGGAGGAAGTCGCCGCCTACCACGAATACTACGAAGCCATCGACCCGGCGCTGCCGTTCGCGCCGCGCATGTCGGTGGGCAGCTGGTATATCGATTCGCGCGAGCTGGGCGCGCATACGATGCGCCATTCGCCCTTCTACGGCGAGTTCTTCCGCCAGTTCAGGCTGTCCTCGCTGATGGCCTGCCTGGTCGAGCGCAAGCCGCACTATGAAGTGTTCCTGTCGCTGCAGCGCGCGCAGGGCCGCGACCACTATTCTCCGGAAGACGCGCGCGCGCTGGACTGGGCCATCCCGCACGTGCGCCACGCCATGGCGCTGCGCGACCGCACCCACCAGGTGTCGGCGCTGGCGCATGCCTCGGCCCAGATGATGGAGCGGCTGCCCTTTGGCGTGATCGTGTTCCGCGATGACGGCAAGGCGCTGATGGCCAACAGCGTCGGCGAGGCGTGGGTGCGCCGGCTGCTGCCGGCGGTGTCGATCGAGACCAGCGCCGCGGCGCTGGCGTCCGGGCCGTTGCGCCTGGACGAGTGGCGCCTGTCGCGCCCGTTTGCGGAGGCGCTGCGCGCCGCGTGCGATCCGGCCAACATGCAGCCGGCACAGGCGCTGCGCGCTGTCGACGGCGGCGGTCGCCAGGCACAGGTCATCCTGATACCGCTGCCGCCGGCCCATCACCTCGCCATGGACTGGCAGCGCCCGAGCGTGATGGTGGCGATCCACGAGCCCGGCATCGCGCCGGTGACGCTGCCGGCCGTGCTGCGCGATCTCTACGGGCTGACGCCCGCGGAAACGCGGCTGGCAATGCAGCTGACATCGGGGATCGGGCTGCCGGAGGCGTGCGAGTTGATTGGCATCCGACGCGAGACGGGTCGCACGCAGTTGAAGGCCATCTTCACCAAGACCGCCACCGGCACCCAGGCGCAGCTGGCGCACCTGCTGACGCGGCTGGGGGTGCGGCCTTAGGCTGCGGGCGCGCCCGGCGCGCCCCGCGAGGATCAGTCGATCGACGCGCCCACGGTCTTGACCACGCCCGCCCACTTCTGGCGGTCGGCCTTCACCGTGGCCTTGAACTGGTCCACCGTCTCGACGCGCGGCGTGTTGCCGGCGTCAATCAGCTTCTGGCGGATCGCCGGCGTTTCCAGCGCCACCTTGACGGCGTCGTTGATCTTGCGCGCGATCTTGGGGTCCAGGCCCTTCGGTCCGAAGAAGCCGAACCAGATGGTGCTGTTAAAGCCCGGCACGCCGCTCTCGGCAATAGTCGGCACGTCGGGGATCACCTGCACGCGCTGTCTGGTGGTCACGCCCAGCAGCCGCACCTTGCCGGCGCGGTACTGCGGCAGCACGCTCTGGACCTGGTTGAAGATGCAGCAGACCTCGCCCTTCACCACCGCCTGCAGCGCATCGGGGCCACCCTTGTATGGCACATGAACCATGTCGAGGCCGGCGCGCGAGTTGAACTCGGCAAACGCCAGGTGCGTGCCGGTGCCGTTGCCGGTGGAGGCGTAGTTGTACTTGCCCGCGTTGGCCTTGACCTTCTCGATGAATTCCTTGACCGATTTCACGTCGATCACGGCCGGGTTGACGGTCAGCACATTGGAGACCTCGACCAGCGGCGCCACCGGCGTGAAGTCGGTCTCGGCGTCGAACGGCAAGTTCTTGTACAGCGCCGGGTTGATGCCGTGCGTGGCGGCGGTGCCCAGCAGCAGCGTGTATCCGTCCGGCTTGGCATGCGCCACGACTTCGGAGGCAACGTTGCCGCCGGCGCCCGGCCGGTAGTCATAGATGATGGTGGTCTTGAGCGACTTCTGCAGCGATTCCTGCAGCGTGCGGCCGACGATGTCGACGCCCGAGCCGGCGGTGAAGCCCATCAGGATCGTCACCGGCTGCGTCGGCCATTCGCCCGGGCCCTGCGCCAGGGCGGGCACGCTGGCCGTGGCTGCGGTAGCGGCAACGCACAGTGCGGCCAGGCGCGAAGCGGAACGGAAGGTCAAGCGCGGAAGCAGGCGGGACGAGGTAGACATGGGGGCACCGTCGGAAAGAGTCAGGACTGAACATGGGGCCGGCCGGGATCTGAGCCCCGGGCCAGCGCCACAAGATAGCAAGGTTCCTGCCAAAACCAAACGACCGAGTTCGCTTGAGGGTATGCCATGCGGGTATATGGTTCCTCAGCGCCGCAGCAGCCCCACCAGCTCGTCGATCTCCGGCAACGGCGCGCCCGTGCCCGCCGCGCTGTCGTCGTCGGCCTCCAGCAGGCCGTCGGCCAGCGCGCGCTTGTCGCGGTGCAGGTCGACGATGCGCTCTTCGATGGTGCCGGCATTGATCAGCCGGTACACCGTCACCGGGCGCTGCTGGCCGATGCGGTGTGCGCGGCCCATGGCCTGGTCTTCGGCGGCGGGGTTCCACCACGGGTCGGCGATGATCACGTAGTCGGCCGCAGTCAGGTTCAGGCCGAAGCCGCCGGCCTTCAGGCTGATCAGGAAGACATCGCCCTCGCCCGCCTGGAAGGCCGCCACGCGGCGCGTGCGCTCGGCCGCGGGGGTGGCCCCGTCCAGGTATTGCAGCGCCAGCCCGGCGCGCTCCAGCCCGCGGCGCAGCAATTGCAGGAAATCGACGAACTGGCTGAACACCAGCGTCTTGTGGCCGCTGGCGGCCAGCTCGCCAGCCAGCTCGACAAAGGCGCGCAGCTTGGCGCCCTCGGACAGCTGGCCGCTGAGTTCCGGCGTGACCAGGCGCGGATCGCAGGCCGCGCGGCGCAGCCGCATCAGCTGCGCCAGCACGTGGATACGCGCCTGCGCCTGGTGCTGGGCCTGCGCCAGCGCGCGCGCACGCGCCCCGGCCGGCGCGCCGCGGGTGACCTTGCGGGCGGCTTCGACGCGCGCCAGCGCGGCTTCGGCCTCGGTCTGGGCCTGGCGGCGCAGCGCCTCGTAGTGCGCGGCCTCGACCGGTTCGGGCTCGACCCGGATCACCAGTTCCGTGCGCGGCGGCAGTTCGTCCAGCACCTGCGCCTTGGTCCGGCGCAGCACGAAGGGGGCGATCATGCGGCGCAGCCGCTGGCGCGCCTCGCGCACGCCGCCGCGCTCGATCGGGTTGGCGAAATGTTCGTTGAAGCGGGCCAGCGAGCCCAGCAAACCCGGGTTGCAGAAGCGCATTACCGACCATAGCTCGGCCAGCCGGTTTTCCACCGGGGTGCCGGTCAGCGCCATGCGGAAGCCTGACGGCAGCTCGTACATCGCCTGCGCGCGCCGCGTGACCGCGTTCTTGAAGGCCTGCGCCTCGTCGGCGACTACCGTGTGCCATTCGCGCGCGCAAAAGTCTTTGCGCGCCTGCTGCAGCAGCGTGTACGAGACGATCACCAGGTCATGCGGCCCCGCCTGCGCCAGCAGGGTTTCGCGGCCACGCTCGGCACTTTCGGCATAGACATGGACGTTGAGCGTGGGCGCGAAGCGGCGCGCCTCGGCGGCCCAGTTGCCGCATACCGAGGTCGGCGCGATCACCAGCGCGGCGCCGCCGCCGGCGCGCGCCACCAGCACCGCCAGCGCCTGCAACGTCTTGCCCAGGCCCATGTCGTCGGCCAGGCAGGCGCCCAGGCCGGCAGCGGCCAGCGTCATGGCCCAGCGGTAGCCGGCCTCCTGGTAGGGGCGCAGCTCGGCCGCCAGCGTCGCGGGCAGCGCGATCTCGGTCTCGCGCGCCGCGCGCAGCCGGGCGATGCGCTGGCGGAAATGCGCGTCGGGGTCGATGCCGGCGCCCGCGAGCACGTCGTCCAGCCAGGGCGTGGCCATCTGCGGCACCCGGATGCCGTCGGGCACGCGCTCGCCCACGCCGGCCAGGTCGCGCAGCCGGCCGCGCAGCGCGCGCGTCAGCGCCACATAGACGCCCTGCCCCATCGGCACGAAGCGCCCGGCGTGGCTGCCGGCCCAGTCGATCAGCTTGCCCAGCTCCAGCACCAGCCCCTCGGCCACGCGCAACTCGCCGGCCAGCCGGTACCACGCGCCGCGGCTCTCGATCTGCACGCCGAGCTGCGGCAGGTCGGCAGGCAGCACCCGCAGCTCCTTGCCGCGCGGCCATTCCACCGCCTGCACCGCGGGCAGGCCGGGCAGCGCCTCGACCACCGCGAGCGCGTCTTCCGGGTCGTCCAGCGTCCAGGTGTATTCGCCGCCCGGGGGCGACAGGGTGACCAGTTGCGGCAACGCGGCGAAGACCTCGGCCACGCTGGCCAGCTCGGCCTCCAGGTCGCGCTGCGTGGCCAGGGTCTCGCCGCGCACCGCGGCCATCAGGCGTTCGCGCCCGGCGCCGGGGGCCAGCCGCGGCCCGAGCGGGCCCAGCGGCATCACCACCAGCCGCAGCGAGATGCCGCGGCCCACCGGCGCCACCTCGGCGCGCAGCCGCGCCTCGGCCTCCACCGCGCGCGCGCCGGCGGCCTGGTCGGCATGGACCTGGAAGTGGCCGGCGAGCGCGCGCAGGGTCCTGTCGAGCTGGGCCTGGCCGTCCTCGGGGATCGCCAGGCCATCGCCAATCAGCCGCGCCGCGTCGAACTGCGCTGGCGTAAAGCGGATCACGCGCAGCCGGTGCGGGCCGTCGCGCACCACCGTGACCTGGCGCAGCGCCTCGGCCTCCTGGCGCGCGGCGGCGGGCAGGAGGGTCTCCATCGCCGGCGCCTCGCGCACCGGCGGGAAGATGCGCAGCACGTAGCGGCCGGCGCTGTGCACGGCCTCCAGCGCGGGCGCATCCTCGACCAGCTCCAGCGTCTGCGTCGGCGCATGTGCGAGCACCACGCCCGGGTGGCCGACCAGCGCCATCGCCGCGGCGGCACGGTCCAGCACATAGCGGCGGTTGTGCGACTGGTCGCGGCGGATAGCACGCGCGACGCGGGCATCCCATGGCTCGAGCCGGTCGTCCTCGGCCACGCGCGCCAGCGGCACCGGCTTCGGCTTGCCCCAGCCGCGGGCGCCGCGCACCTGTTCCAGCGGCTCGATCGTGCCGGGCGCGCCGTCGGCGTCCAGCGTCAGCGCCCACAGCAGGCGCCGGCCGCCTTCCGCCCCGGCGGCCGGTTCGGCCCCGGCCAGCGCGCGCAGCGCTTCCAGCGCCTGCTGCCAGCCCGGCCCGGAGGCGGGACTGGCGCCGTCCGCGCCGGGGTCGGGCAGGGATTCAGGGCCGGGATGTGGGGTTAAAGGCACGGCAGGTCTGGGAGCGAAGCCGTCGACAACGGCGGGAACGGCAAAAAATGGCGTCCGCCATGCGGCAACCGCCCGGAAAAGAGGATTCTAGACCGCCACAGCGCCCGCGCCGCGTTGTGACCCATGCCCCCGCGGCTTACAATGTTGTTTTTGCTACTTTGACGGCAGGGAGAACAGACATGTCGATGGCGGATCGCGACGGCAAGATTTGGATGGACGGCAAGCTGATCGAATGGCGTGACGCCAAGATCCACGTGCTGACGCATACGCTGCACTACGGCATGGGCGTGTTCGAGGGCGTGCGCGCCTACAAGACCCCCGCAGGTACCGCCATCTTCCGCCTGAAGGAGCACACCCGCCGCCTGTTCAACTCGGCCAAGATCTTCCAGATGGTCATGCCCTTCGACGAGGCCACCCTGGAAGCCGCCCAGCGCGAGGTGGTGCGCGCCAACAACCTGGAATCCTGCTATATCCGCCCGCTGGTGTGGATCGGCTCGGAAAAGCTGGGCGTGTCGGCCAAGGGCAACACCATCCACGTGGCGATTGCGGCCTGGCCGTGGGGCGCCTACCTGGGCGAGGAAGGCATGGAGCGCGGCATCCGCGTGAAGACCTCGTCCTTTACCCGCCACCACGTCAACGTGTCGCTGGTGCGCGCCAAGGCGAGCGGCTACTACATCAACTCGATCCTGGCCAACCAGGAAGCCACCGGCCTGGGCTACGACGAAGCGCTGCTGCTCGACACCGAGGGCTATGTCAGCGAAGGCTCGGGCGAGAACGTCTTTATCGTGCGCAACGGTGTGATCTACACCCCGGACCTGGCTTCGTGCCTGGACGGAATCACCCGCGACGCCACGCTGACCATCGCGCGCGACCTCGGCATCGAGGTGCGTGAAAAGCGCATCACCCGCGACGAGATGTACTGCGCCGACGAGGCCTTCTTCACCGGCACCGCCGCCGAAGTCACCCCGATCCGCGAGCTGGACGACCGCATCATCGGCGAAGGCCGCCGCGGCCCGGTCACCAAGCAGATCCAGGACGCGTTCTTTGCCGCCGTGGGCGGCACCGAAGAAAAGTACAAGAAGTGGCTGACGCTGGTCTGAGCACCGGCCGCCAGCCCTTTCACGCCATGCGCCCGCGCTTGCGGGCGCGGCACACCCGCTGTCTCATCGAACAATAAGCATCACTCCCTGCAACACCATGACGCAAACCGCCACCATCATCGAAATCGGCGCTGAAGACATTCCGCTGCACTGCCCCACCGCCAACACCCCGGCATGGAACTACCATCCGCGCGTGTTCCTCGACGTGGCAGACACCGGGGAGGCCAAGTGCCCCTACTGCGGTACCGTCTACAAGCTCAAGCCGGGCACCGTGCTGAAGGGCCACCACTGACCCGAGCCGCCCGTTTTCGCACGACCCTGACGCTCCGGGCCGCCCACAGGCGCCCCGGAGCGTCGGCGTTACCGGCGTCCGCGCCGGCGTGCCGGCTCCAAGCGCCCCGCCCATGAAGAAAGCCCTCGTCATCGCCCCCAACTGGATCGGCGACGCCCTGATGGCGCAGCCGCTGTTCGCGCTCCTCAAGGCGCGCCATCCGCGCCTGGTCATCGACGCCCTCGCGCCCAAGTGGGTAGCGCCCGTGCTCGCGCGCATGCCCGAGATCGGCCGCGTGTTCCCGTCCGACCTGGCGCACGGCAAGCTGCAGTTATCCGCACGGCTGATGTTCGCGCAGCAGCTCAAGAACGAAGGCTACGACCTCGCCTACGTGCTGCCGAACTCGCTCAAGTCGGCGCTGATTCCGTGGCTGGCCGGCATCCCGCTACGCATCGGCTACCGCGGCGAAGCGCGCTTCGGCATGCTTAACATCCGCCACGCCAATCCGCCGCGCGACAAGCGCCCGCCGATGGTGGAGCACTACGCCCGCCTGGCGCTCAAGCCCGGCGCGCGCCTGCCTGAAGACCTGCCCGAGCCGCGCCTGCGCGTTGACCCGGCGCGCATGGCCGCTACCGCCGAGCGCTTTGGCATCGCCCCGCATGCGCGCGTGATCGCGTTCTGCCCGGGCGCCGAGTTCGGCCCGGCCAAGCGCTGGCCGGCCGGCCACTTTGCCAGGCTGGCGCAGATGCTGCGGCGCTCCTATCCGTACGCGCAGATGATCACGCTGGGCTCGGCCAAGGACGCCGAGATCGCCAACGAGATCGTCAACGAAGCGCCGTTCGTGCGCAACCTGTGCGGCCAGACCTCGCTGGACGACGCTGTCGACCTGCTGGCGCTGTCCGAGGCCGCGGTCTGCAACGACTCCGGCCTGATGCACGTCACCGCGGCCCTGAACCGGCCCCAGGTGGCCGTATTCGGCTCGAGCGATCCGCGCCACACACCGCCTCTGTCTCAGGCTGCGAGTATCATGTGGCTGCAGCTGGAGTGCAGTCCGTGCTTCAAGCGTGAGTGTCCGCTGGGACACCTGCGCTGCCTGAAAGAGATCGAACCGGAAATGGTGTTCGTCGAGCTGCGCAAGCTGCTGCACCGCCCCCGGACGCAGCCCTGACTGACCCCTGACACTGCCACCATGCCTCGTTTTGCCCGCCTGTTCGATTCCGCCGAAGACATCGTCGAAGCCTTTCGCGAAGCGCTCAAGCTGCGCGATGCCGACGGCGCGCTGCGCCTGTGGCTGGACGAGGACTCGATCACCTGCGTGCTGCCCGACGGCCAGCGCCTGATCGGCCACGAGCAGCTGCGCCAGGCGTTCGCGCAACTGCTGGAAGAGCAGCCGGTGCTGGTCGATGCCATCGAAACCAGCAGCCACGCCTCGATGGCCGTGTCGATCTTCGACGTGACCGAGGCGCTGCGCTTTGGCAGCGACCGCGTCGAGGCCGACCTGTTCGTGCACACCACCTATGTGCTGATGCAGAACCACGAAGGCTGGCGCCTGGCGCATATCCACTGCAGCCCGGCCAACGCCGTGCAGGTCGCCGCGGTGGCGGCCGCGCCGGGGCAGGCGCTGCACTGAGCGCGCCCGGCCGCGCCGCGGCGTGCTGCAAACCCCCAGGCAATACCGAGCCGGCATGACGCAGCTTCCGCACCACCGCCTGCCGCACGCCGTGCAGGCGGACTTACCCTCCCCCGCGCCGGGGCATGCCTACGGCGACGGCCTGCTGATGCCCTGGTGGCTGCGCGGCGGCCATGCCCAGACCATCATCCCCGCCCGCTTCACCCGCCGCCCGCCGCGCGTCACGTTCCGCCGCGAGCGCTGGGACACGCCCGACCAGGACTTTATCGACCTGGACTGGACTACCCACCCCGTCGAGCCCGATTCACCTCTGGTCGTGATGTTCCACGGCCTGGAAGGCGACTCCGGCAGCCACTACGCGCAGGCGCTGATGCATGCGTTGTCCGTACGCGGCTGGCAGGGCGTGGTCCCGCATTTCCGCGGCTGCTCGGGCGAGCTTAACGTGGCGCCGCGCTTCTACCATTCGGGCGATTCCGCCGAGATCCGCTGGGTGCTGGAGCGCATGCGCCAGCATCACTGCGCCGAAGGGCGCAAACTGCTGGTGGTGGGCATCTCGCTGGGCGGCAATGCGCTGTTGCGCTACCTGGGCGAGGAAAGCGGCAGCGCCCGCCACGTCCACGCGGCGGCGGCGATCTCCGCGCCGCTGGACCTGGCCGCCGGCGGCGCGGCGCTGTCCGCGGGCTTCAATATGGTCTATACGCGCATGTTCCTGCAGACGCTCAAACGCAAGTCGCTGGGCAAGCTGGAGCAGTTCCCCGGCCTGTTCGACCGCGACACGATGCTGGCCAGCCGCGACCTGTACGCCTTCGACAACGTGGTCACCGCGCCGCTGCACGGTTATATCGATACCGACGACTACTGGCGCCGCGCCGCCAGCAAACCCGTGCTGTGCGACATCGCCGTGCCGACGCTGGTGCTCAATGCGCGCAACGATCCCTTCCTGCCGGGCCGTCACCTGCCCGGCCCGGCCGAGGTCAGCCCGCAGGTGTGGCTGGAGCAGCCCGAACACGGCGGCCATGTCGGCTTCATGATCCCGGACGCGGGCTGGCGGCGCCACTTGGCGCTGCTGCCCGCCGGACAGTTCGGGGGCCATATCGAATGGCTGCCGGCGCGGATCCTGCGCTTTTTCGACAGCATGATGTGAGGCGGGCGCGGAACCGCCGCCCGCTCGCAGAGGAGACCGAACATGGACGAGATCGTCAGGCAAGCCATGGCGCGCTGGCCCAATGTGCCCAACGCCTACGGCTGGCTCGCGCTGGACCGGCGCGGCCAGTGGCGGCTGCGCAATGAGTACGCCCAGGAGCACGGGCTGTCGGGCGACCCGATCCGCCACGAGGCGCTGGTTGGTTTTATCGAGCGCAACTACCTGTGCGACGAGCGCGGCGCCTGGTTCTTCCAGAACGGGCCGCAGCGGGTGTTCGTGTCGCTGGCTTATGCACCGTGGATCGTGCGGCTGCATGAGGGCGCGCTGCGTACGACCACGCAGCAGGCGTTTGCGTTGCAAGGGTGCTACGCAGATGAACACGGCAACGTGGTCCTGGCCGGCACCGTGGAAGGCATGGCCGGGGATGCGGCGCCGGCGCTGCAGGCCGCGCTGCTGCACGACCACGACCTCGAGCTGTTCAGCGGTGCCAGCACCTGGCACGGGGAAACCTGCGGCACCGAGCTGGGCGTGTTCCACCACGCCGGCCGTGACCTGCCGATCGAGCCGATCGCCGAGAGCGAGGTGCCGAAGCGCTTCGGCTTCGTGCGCCAGCCGGGACCCCCGGCAGCGTGACGGCAACCTTAGGGGCAGTGGCGCCTGCCGTCAGTTGGGCATGCCCTTGTTGTCCTGCTTGTCCTCCCGGTACTGGCGCTCCAGCTGGTGCAGCCTCGCATCGACCTCGGACAGGGTGTAGAAGTCGCCGTCGCCGGCCTTGCGCGCAATCTGCAGCTGTTCGATCGCGGCCTGGTAGGCGCCGTCCATCGCGTACTTCTCGGCCAGCGCCTGGTGCTGCTGCAGCCGCTTGCCCTGGCCCGCGTAGGCGCGCGCCAGCATCTCCCACCATTCGCTGCGGCTGGTTTCCTGGCGCGTGCGTTCGCGCAGGAAGCGCACCGCGTCCTCATAGCGGCCTGAGCCGACCAGGGTCTCGGCATAGGCCACGGACACCGCGTGCGACAGCGGGAAGGCCTTCATCGACGCGGCGGCCTGGCTGAGCGCCTCGGGTACGCGGCCCTGCGCGCGTGCCAGTTCGACCGCCATCACGTCCAGCATCGGGCTGCCGGAACTGGCGCCGGGGATCGTGCCGTAGAGCCGCCGGGCCTCGGCCAGCTCCTGCTCGGCGGCAGGGTAGCGGCCCAGCCGCTGCTCGGCAAAAGCGATACCGTAGTGCAGCGCCGGCGCCCGCACCACCGACGCGCCCGGCAACTGCGCACGCAGCGCGGAACGCAGGGTCTGCAGTTCGCTGGGCGAGGATTCCTGGATCACACGGGAACGCATCCGCGCAAACTCGTATTCCGGCGTATTGGCGACCTTGCGCGCGCTGGCATGCCTGACGCGGTCCTGCATGTCGGCGATCCGCTCCGACGTCAGCGGGTGGGTACGCACATAGGACGGCACCGAGTTCTCCGCGGTGCCGGCAACGCGCTGCAGCCGCATGAAGAAGTCCGGCATGCCCTGCGGATCGAAGCCTGCAGCGGTCATGATCTGGAAGCCGACGCGGTCGGCCTCGCGCTCGGCGCCGCGCGAGAACGACAGCTGGTTAGCGATGGCCGCGCCCTGCCCGCCCATCGCCAGCGCCGCCGCGGCATCCGGGCTGCGCGTGGCAGCCAGGCCGGCCAGCACCATCGACGCCAATGCAATCCACATCGACTGGTCCTGCGAAGTGATGCCGCGCGCGATATGCCGCTGCATCACGTGGCCGATTTCATGGCCCAGCACCGAGGCCAGTTCCGACTCGGTGTCGGACTGCACCAGCAGCCCGGTATTCACGCCGATATAGCCGCCCGGCAGCGCAAAGGCGTTGATGCTGCGGTCGCGCACCGCGAACAGGTCGAAGCCGGTGGCAAAAGTGCCGGCCCCGGTCGAGCCTGAGATGTTCTGGCGCCGCGCCGCCTGCACCAGCCGGTAGCCGAGCGAATTCAGGTAGTCGGACAGCAGCGGGTCCGGCACGTACAACGGGTCGCGGCGGATATCGCGCATGATGCGGTCGCCCAGGCGCTTTTCCATGTCGGGCGACAGCGAGGCCGTGGACGGGTCACCCAGGTCCGGCAGCTGCACGCCGCCGCCGCCCTCCACCACCGCATTGTTGGTGCGCAGCCCGAACTCGGATTTCTGGCCAGCCTTTACGCTGCGGTTCAGGTTGTCGTAGACCTGGTCGCTGGCTTCTGTCGTGACCGTCGGCAGCGGCAGCGGCAGCGGCTGCGACGGGCGGCTGGCGGCTGTCGGTGGCGTGGTTGCCGGCCGGGGCGTACCCTGTGGCCAGGCCGGCGCCGCGAAGCTCAGCGCCAGCAGCGCCGCCAGCGGCCGCCGCCAAGGCGCCCATGCGCTGCCGGCGCGGGAACGGCCGACGTCGCCACGATGTGACGTGGAGCCGGCCACGGCGGCATCCGCCGCGGCGCCGCGGCCGCGAGCGGCAGACCTGCGAAGCGATGGGTGTTTTGGCATGTTGCTATGATAGCGGCCTCCCGTAGCCGTTCCCATCGGATGGTTCTCACATACGCCTAAGGCCACCTGCCCGAAGTCCTGCCGGAAATTCTGCCATGTCCCAGCTCACCCATTTCGATACCGCCGGCCAGGCCCATATGGTCGACGTCGGCGACAAGGCCAGCACGCACCGCGTGGCCGTGGCCACCGGCACCATCACCATGCTGCCCGCCACCTTCGCGCTGGTGCGCGACGGCAGCGCCAGGAAGGGCGACGTGCTCGGCATCGCGCGCGTGGCGGCGATCATGGCCACCAAGCGCACCGCCGACCTGATCCCGCTGTGCCACCCGATCGGCCTGACCAAGGTCGCGGTGGACTTCGCCCTCGACGAGGCCACCGCCACCGTCGCCTGCACCGTCCGCACCGAGACCCGCGGCCAGACCGGCGTGGAAATGGAGGCTCTGACCGGCGTGCAGGTGGCGCTGCTGACGATCTACGACATGTGCAAGGCGGTGGACCGGGGCATGGTGATGGGCAATGTGAAGCTGCTGGAGAAGCACGGCGGCAAGTCGGGCGACTGGGTGGCGGGCGGCACTAAGTGATTGTTTTATAAGCCTTAGTTTGACGCTGACTATTGTCCGGCTTACTCACTGACCGCATTGCTGGCATGACTGGAACAGCAGCCACGGAGTGACGCAAAATCGATCTTGTCCAAATTCTGTCCAAGTGAGGATGGGAGATGGCATCGATAAGACATCGAGGAAACAAGTGGCAGGCGCGGGTAACGCGGATTGGGTTCCCGCCCGAAGTTAAGACTTTTGGGACACGGCAGGACGCCGAACGGTGGGCACGGTCCATCGAATCGGAGATGGACCGGGGTAGCTACGTAAATCGAAGCGAAGCTGAATCGACCACACTGAAAGATGTCCTCGAACGCTACATCGTTGAGGTCTGTCCGTCGCTGCGAGGTGGCGTCGAAGATTCGATCAGACTTCGTGCGATGTGCCGCACCAAACTTGCCAAACTGAGCATGGTTGCGCTGACACCGATGGCAATCGCCGCCTATCGGGATGATCGACTGAAGCGGGTCAAGGCGGGGACTGTGATCCGTGAACTGGCTTACCTGTCATCGATCATCAACCACGCACGACGTGAATGGGGTATCAACATCACAAACCCTGTGGCATCTGTTCGCAAGCCACCGACGCCACAGGGCCGAGACAGGGTACTGTCGGCAGACGAAGAATCCCGATTACTGTTTGCGCTGGCCCCGACTGGTCGTCGGAATCCGTGGCTGCGACCAATGGCAATCCTGAGTTTGGAGACGGCAATGCGTCGGGGTGAACTTCTGCAACTTCGTTGGCAGAACATCGACCTCGAAAGCCAAACCGCGTTCCTGCCGATGACAAAGAATGGAACCGCCCGGACTGTGCCACTTTCCCGGAAGGCGGTAGCCCTGTTGAGGGAGCTACCACGGTGCATCGATGGCAGCGTATTCCCAATCAACGCACCGGCGCACCATAAGGCGTTCAAACGGGCGAGCAAGCGGGCCGGACTGGCTGATCTTCATTGGCACGACCTTCGTCATACGGCGATCACCCGGCTTGCTGAGAAGCTACCCAACGTGATCGAATTGGCAGCCGTGTCCGGCCATCGCAGTCTGACGATGCTCAAACGGTACTACCATCCGTCCGCCGCTGACTTGGCTAAGAAGATCGGTTGATCAGACCGGGCAGCCGTGATGGCGAGACATCGGTACACTGATGTCTCGCCAGACCAGCCAATCAGTACCGCAGGGTGCCGCTTCGCAACAGTCGAGAACAAACGGAAGGTATATGGACGAGCAAGAATTCATTGATCAGCGCCGCAAAGACCTTGAAGCCTCGGTTGCGTACTTCGCACCTCAAAACAAGAATGAGCGCGAATGTTGGGTGGTAGATGCGTTTGTCCAAAATCTTGGATTCACCCCGGCGAATGGCGAGATCGTAAGCATCAAACAAGACCCGCCCGACGTTGCGTTTCGCGACGCCCTTTTCGAGATCAAGGAGATTCTAGACCCGGGCAGGCGACGCCATGCTGAGTACAAGCAAGAGTTAGAACGTGCACAAAACATCACTGAAGCCAAAGACCTGTTGAGGTCCTTTAAGCCGAAGGACATGAGCCTTGGAGAGATATACCGCCTCTGTCGGAAAGAAGCGGAAAGCCTCGACAAGTATTCGTCGGACTTCAAGCGTGGGACAGACTTGCTTCTCTATGTAAACCTTCGGCATGTGATGTATGTCACGGAGCAGCGGTACCCGGACACGACCGAACTGGAAGCCACTGGATGGCGCTCGGTTTCATTTGTGATGGGGCGACGTAGCGGCTGTTTCTATGCCCGGCCCGATGCCCCGGATTTCATCCGACAAGCTGTGGGACACGTCTCCCACCGCCCCTGAGGTGGCAAAGCGCCCCGCTTGCTGACCTCTCCTGTACCGCCCGATGATCACTCAAGGGCGGTGCCGCCGCCACGGTCCCACAGCATGGCCCAGAACTGCTGGCTCCAATTCGTTGCGTGACCGTCCAAGTATCGGGACTTGCCAAGGGCCGTCCCTAGACGGCCAATCAACGCATCAAATTCGTCATCTCCCCGATTGCTTGCCATCCACACCCGGCCAAGCACATATGTCAGAAGCCCGTGGAACAGCGTGATGCGCGTAGCCTTCTGTGGGTCATAGGCCCGCGGACGCATCTCGATGAAGCCCTGTGCAGCAGCAGTGGGGTCATCCTTTACCTCGACCATGCCATGCAGCCGAAGCTGCCACTGCGCCAGATCGCGTCCGTAGTGTGCATATGGCTGGATCGCAGAGGCAAGTTCCCGCATGAATACGTCCCACGGTTCAGTCCAAAGCCCCCTGCCGTAGTGCGGCCACACATTGGCTTGTAGCCACTTGCGCAGTTCTCCCGCTGTTGCTCGGTCATCTTCCCACTTCAGAAGTATCCCTTCGGCACCGGCGTGCTTGCATATGCCTAGTTCCACTACGCTGATGGCTTCGATGCATTGGCGCGTCAGTGCAAGCGCGTTTGCATGCATGCCTTCCCGATTTGCCTGATTGTAAGCGCTAAATTCAGCACACCTTGTTGAGTCGAACCGTTACCCGGTAACGTATGCAAGACGGGAACGTTACCGGGTAACCATGACGAGGGGAGTGCAGGATGGCGCAGACGACAGCTCAGCGGCAGGCGGCCTATCGGGCAAGGCGCGCGACGGCGGGCAAGGACGGCAACGGAGAACGTCGGCTGGACATGTGGGTAAGTAGCGAAGCGGATCTCGCGCTCGCGCGGCTGGCACGCCGTTACGCGGTAACGAAGCGAGAGATGCTGGAGCGGCTAATCGCGCGAGCCGACGACGCCATCGTGCGCCGGCTCGATCCGGATTCGGAGCAATGGGATCTCTATTTCAAGGCGAGCCGGTAGGCACGCCAGTTACCGGGTAACGGGCGAGTGCTCCCATATGGCCGATCGGCGCCTCGGGTGCGGTCGGTCGTCGTTCAGGCGGCAGACGCTGCGACGAAGCTGAACGGCAGCAGGTCGATGACGTCCGCGTCCGGGGCGCGCTGCGGCAATTCGGTTAGTACGTGCAGCAGATAGGCGTACGGCTCAACGCCGCAGGCCCGGCACGTGAGCATCAGGCTATAGACCATCGCGCTGGCCTTCGCGCCGGCGACCGTGTCGCTGAACAGCCAGGACCTTCTCGCGGTTGCAAACGGCCTAACGTCTCGTTCGATGACGTTGTTGTCCACGGGCGCACGCCCATCGACAACATAGCGGCTCAAGTATTCCCACTGATTCCGCGTGTAGACGATCGCCTTGCCCAGCAGGCTCTCTGGCAACACCCGCGGGGCCTGCTCGTCCAGCCACGCCTTGAACGCCGTCAGGAGCGGTACGCTATGCTGCTGGCGCAGCCGATACGTGTAGTCAGCGCGCGATTGTCCTTCGGGCAACTCAGCCTTGGCGAGCGCCTCGACCTGGTAGAGGGCCTTGAAGTATTCGAGCGCCTGCGCGGCGTGCCCGCCAAGCTTCTTCTGCCCCTTGAGCGCATCGACAAATGCGCGTCTCGCGTGCGCCAGGCAGCCGAAGTGGGTCACGCCCTCAATCGTGCGCCACGCGCTGTAGCCGTCGGTCATCAGCATGCCCTCGTAGCCGGCGAGAAACGCCTGCGGGTACTCCTGTCCGCGCCCTGGCTGGTAATCGAACAGCACCACGGGTTCCCCGCAGTCCTCCGCGCTGCGGTAGACCCACATATATGATTTGCTCTGCGCGGCCTTGCCTTGCTCCTTGAGCACCTGCACCGTTGTCTCATCCGCATGGATCAGTGGCTGCGATAGCAGCGTGCGGCGCAGCGCCTCATACAGCCGGCTGTAATGCAGCTCGGCAGGCCGGATGATCCAGTTGGCCAGCGTGCCACGGCCAACTTCAATGCCGGCGCGCCCGAGCGCATCTTCCATGCGATACAGCGGCGTGCCGTCAACGTACTTGCCGATGGTCACCGTCGCCAGCATTGCCGGGCTTGCGTTGCTGCCCGGCAGTGGTTGCGCTGGCATCGGCGCGGTCACCACCGGCGTGCGTTCGGCATTGCGCTCGCAGTGCCGACACGCGTATTTGAAGCGGACGTGCTGCAGTACGGAGACCTTGGCTTCGATGTGCAACTGCTCGCTGACTTCCTCGCCCAAGCGGTGCATCGAGCCCTGGCAGCACGGGCAGATCTTCTGGTCTTCGGTCAGGTCATACTCGATGCGCTGGCGCGGCAACTCCGCCGGCAGCGGCTTGCGGCCACGTTTGCGGCCTGCGGGCTTATCGGGCTCTGGCAGCCCCGTGTCCGGCGGCGCGAGCGCTTCATCCTCATCGTCGTTGGCCGGCGCCGCAGCGGCCATTTGTTCGGCTTCGTCGAACACGCGGTCCTTGAGCTTCTCGCTGCTTGGCGCGAAGCGTTTGGACTGCGCAAGCCGGAACTGTTCCTCAAGGAGCTTGATGCGATCGTTCAACTCGGCAATGTGCTGAGCGTTGGCAGCAGCCCGCGCTTCGAGTTCGCGGATATAGGCCTGGGCGGCCGGCGGCAATTGCGAGAGGTCGTGTTCGTTCATGCTGAACACGATAGTGCAGCCACCGCTCAATCGGGTATACGTCACACCGAACGACCATCAAGCCGTGTGCTGATATTTACGCGACGGGTGCCGCTTCACGGCGTCCACGTCGATACCGTCCAGTAGCCAGTGCAACTGCTCGGTCGTCAGCTCAATCACCGCGTGCTCACGCCGCGGCCACACAAAACGGTCTTCCTCCAATCGCTTCAAAAGCATCCAGAATCCGTTTCGGTCCCACAGTAACAGTTTGATGCGATTGCGCCGACGGTTATGAAAGGCGTAGACGGCGCTGGCAAACGGATCAAGCTGCATCGACTGCTCGACCAGGGCAACCAACCCATTGATCCCGAGGCGGAAGTCCACCGCATTGCGGTGCAGGTAGACCTGCAGGTCAGCGTCGAGCCGGAACATCAACGCGCTCCCAACGCTTCGATCATCGCCTTCACCAAGGCAACGTCCTGCCCGCCGCATTCGAGTTCGACCGTCACGCCATTGGGCAACCGCGCCGTGAGTACAGCAGGCGTCAGAGATGGACGCGGCGATGGTTGGGTGCAAGCAGGCGCTTGGGCCGGCAGAAATTCCAGCGCCACCGGCGATTCCGGAACGCGTGTTGCGCCGCTAACCTCGACGACCGGTACGAACGCGGGCAATGCAGGCTCCGCACTGTCGGCCGCAGCGGCTTCAGTTGCCACTTGGTGCAGCCGAATCCACTTGCGCAACTGGTTCGTATTGATGCCGACCTTAAGCGCCATCCCAGCGACCGATACCCCTGGCCGTAGACACGCCTCGACCAGTTGGCGCTTATCCCTGGCGTCAAAGTCGCGCTTCCCGTTGGAGCGAACACGGATCACTCTCAGCGGCGGAACTTCACATTCGGCTTCGATCATGCTTGCGTCCGCAAATAGTGGTTGCGGACGCAAGCCTGCCCACTCTCAGCCGCAAAAGCTAGGTGCGCTTAATTTCGCGCTTACGCCTGATTGGCAAGCAGAAGTGTGTCCAGTATGAACCAGTGCGCCAGCGTAGGCGATGACCTCACCTGTAAGGCCATTGTGTTGGCCGAAGCCGCACTGGCGACGCGCTGCATGACCTGCTGCGTTGCCGTGTCGATGATCTTGAACCACTCGGGGATGTTTCTTGCCATTTGGATTAGCGTGGACGTGCAGCCAGCCCATTCTGGACTGCAATAGGCTAGACACAGTTCTGCCCTTCCTACGAATGCGCCGATGCCCGGTCCATCGCCTGAGAGGCAAGGTAGTCGGTCGTGGCCCACATACCGTCAGGGGGGGGCGCCTCGGGAAAATTCGGCGACCGTAGTGGCGACAGGTCTACCGGCAGACGGGACGTCGCAGAGATAAATTGTGACGAGTCGTCAAGACTTCTAAGGCCAAACTGGCGACTGCGGTCTCCCTGTTCATCCCACACAATCCAGAAGCCAAACGGGAAGAACTTGAAGACGTGTCCATAGATTGATGCTCCATTCCCGCCGAAGAATCCCATTACCGAGTGCTTCATCGCAACACGTCTTCGATGGGGATAGAACCAGTAATAAACGCAGACCTCTTCGGGCAAGCATTTCGACGGATCAAGCACATACTCCCTGAGTGCATCGTCCAACGGGATCGCATGGTCATTTGCAACGACATCCTTGACTGCATTGGCTGCCAGCAGATGCCCAAGCACAGAACGAAGGAAGCGGTTTGGTTGATACTCGAATAGTTGCGTCCGTGGCAACACCAATCGACTGTCCGACGCACGTTGGAAATACATTTCGATGTCACGGACTACCTCGGTCAGTGCAGGATCATATTCGGTACCAAGCAGAGTGTTGTTGCAGTGCCCACAAATTGTTCGAAAATGCGATCCGCCTTGGGACAATACTCGCTTCTGTGGTCGTTCTGGGCTGCTGTCGTAGACGTGGCTAATCACCGAATCATTGATGTTCCCACAACCCTTCGGGGGAACGTGGTCCTTCGTAAGGGAGCCATAGGTCCGGCAGATGGCGCAGTAACCGATGTTCGGCCCACGGTTCAACAGTCTTTCGGCCAGATTCTTCGAGTAGTTAGCCATTGGGGTGCTTTTGGTGAAGTGCGCTTTAGGTAAGGACTAGTTCGGTCTAGGCCAAGTTCAGGCGGCGCGGGCAAGCTTGACCCGGCACCCCTTTGAATAGTTGCGGCAACCCCAGAACAAACTGTTGTCCTTACCTTGCCGCTCCACCATTTGCACGCCACAGGCCGCACAGGTCGGCGTCTTGTAGTCGCCCTCAAACGCCTGCGCCAGAAGTCTTGATTGTTTGTCCGGGTCCAAGGCACGGATGCGTTCGACAATTCCCGCCCCATCAAGCAACTGAATACCGGCTTCTGCGGCGTAGGCATTGACAGGCTGCCCGATGAAGCCCGCCAGCGACCAGAAGACGCCCCGCTTCACGCGCTTTGAGTGCATGATCCCGCCTAGTGCCCGAACAGGTTCCACTTTGACCGGTACACGCCATGCCTTGCACTGGACGACGGCAATAGGGGCCGACAGTCCATCCTTGTACAGCGTGGCATCGATACCGCCATCAGCCCCATGCGGCACCGTCTTGACGGTGAACCCCATTGCCTCGTAGTACCAAACGCACAGCATCTCGAACCGCTTCCATTCCAGTTGCTTGAGGGCGTCGAGGGTCCATTCGGTAGGC
The DNA here is from genome assembly GCA_050987995.1 of Ralstonia pickettii. GTDB lineage: Bacteria > Pseudomonadota > Gammaproteobacteria > Burkholderiales > Burkholderiaceae > Cupriavidus > Cupriavidus pickettii_B. The sequence goes on along the minus strand of CP158803.1, from coordinate 553,493 downwards.
TTGGCTGGCACGACTGCCTTGTGTGCGGCTGAGATGGACGGATCAGCCTTGGCCTGCTTCCCGAAATTCACGTCCAGAACGGGTGTACTCGCACCGACAACGCGTAGGTTGCCACTGTTGCGCGGGCGCTTTGCCTTGCCTGATGCAGAACCGGTGTCCAATTGCCGGTTCCGTGCACGAAGATAGGCAAGCAGCCCGATAAAGCTGAACATCGTTGCCGGTATCCATGCGAGAGACCGGCTCACCGTGGCAAGGGCACCCAAGATCGGACTTGAGGCAAACGCGGCAGGAAAAATCGCGTGGAAGACCACATAGCTACCAACTGCCAGCGCCGCTGAAACCCACCACGGGGCATCCAACAAGACATCACTGAGCGACGGCTCCTTCCTTCTACGTCCCATTGACCCACCTCTTCTTGTTCCAATCTTCTGGGGCAGAATCTAGCAGAAGTGTTCAGCCTTGCCGGTTGCGCTAGTCCAACACCCCACGACAATGGCTATTGCGCCTTGCTGGCACGCCCTGCGTGCGCTGTTGACAAATGGCTGGTTTTCTGGCAGAATGTTACTTCTGCGTAGTAAATTTGATTGAGTAGTATCTTTGTTATGTTTTTGATGATGGTAATCCGTCGCGGAATCCATCCCAACAAACACAAAGGTATCTACTTTGAATCACCCTCAAGGCCTCTCCGCCGCAGTCTGCGGCATCTCTTCCCAAGCAGCATTGCCTGCTACTTCCCCCTCTGTAGTTGATCCTGCCTTCAAGGCTGCGACTTTTCACGCTGACACCGACGCACCGAACTTCGATTGCGACGAATGCGGTGACGACTGCGATCTCGACTTGCCGCAGCCGCAAAGCCTTACTGAGATGCTGGACGCCTTGCAGACGCTGCGGACGCAAGTTTGGTACAACAGAATCGCGAATGGCAGATTGAGCAAGGCGAGGTCCAGATCGTAAGCCACGACGAATGGCACAATCTGAAGTACCCCGATTGTCAGTACTACATCATTGACGACATCTGGGTAGCCGCCCAGCAAGCAGCAACGAAGGCCGAACAAAAACTCGGCGAAGACAACTGCGGCCCGTGGGACGACTTCGAATGGGGCATGATCAACGGCAAGCTGTCCGCTCTCCGGTGGGTCCTTGGGGATCACTGGGACCAGTTGGACACGTAAGCGCAATCGGCGGCGTGAGGCCAAAGGCCGAATCCCGCGCCAACGATTGTCGCCATTGACGACCAAAGGACCGGGTATCCGCCAGCGGTGAAGATTGCCCCTATCGGCAACAGGTGGGACTTCATGTTCCACGTCGGCACCGGTATGCGAACAAACAAGTACCCGGTGATCGCCTAGCGCCAGCAAAGCCAGCAACGCCATGAGGAAGCGCAGCCACCGAATGCGTTGCTTCCATGAGGCCAAATCAGGATTGGCGGTGAAGATCAGACCTCATATTCGATCTCTGGACCTGATTTTCAAATATCGGACTTGATCTAGTTCGACACACCAGTGTGCTGCGTGATGGCGTAGCGGCAGCGAAGCCATCAACGCAGTTCGGGAGCGAAGCGACCGAATGGGATTGCCGCCAATGAGGCATAACCAGTTCCAATCCATGCTGGGCGGTACATCGCTGGCGCTTTGAGGTGATCGGATTTGCCGACCAATTGGCGACCTGAAGCTAGTTCTGACCACCTGCTGGCCGATGAAGAATTAGACCCAACCAGTTGCCGGACCGGTCACGAATTGGAACTTCATCCGCGCCGATGAAGACGAGAAGAAGACGTGGTGATCACATGCCCTTCCGAACTACCTGTGCGTGAATTCGACGACACGAAGTGGCGGCGATTCACCGAGGCCGCAGGCCGAGGTTTCCCTGTGCGCTAATGAAGACAAAATCATGACTGGCAGTTACGTCATTTGAACACGACTCAGGCACCAGTTGGTCCTAGTTGGCGAGGTATTCGTTCGTCCGCTGTCGCGTCCGAACGCGTTGCCGGCCTCGTTTCACTCCGGCCATCACGCGAAAACTGGTTCGTTCAGATAAATAGGACCGATGACTAGACATGGTTGGCCCCAACAAAACAACGGCCCTCATCACTGTCTATATGTATTACACAGAAACAAAGCAACCCATTGATTTGTAAGGGTTTTCCATTTTTAAAACTGCGGTATTACCGCAATTTCTTCGGATTCTGTCCGGCAGATCATCAACTTCAAAAAGTGGACATACCCGGCAGAACGCACCACACAGAAAACTAGAACATCTTATGAACAACAGTTTGGCGGAACTGAAGGCCGTCTCAGAAGCAGCAAGGAATGCTGCCGTTTTCGATCCTGACATGATCGAATTTCCACACCAGTTCGTGGCCCGCACGTACACGGATGACGAGACGGGGTCAGATGAAGATAAGCCCCAACCCCGAAGCCACACCAGCAAGCGAAAAGTCAGAAGACCCAAGGCGACGGATGAGGAATCTTCATTCTCCATAAATGACATCATCAACATTGTCCCACTGTCCGGGACCTACAAGACCATCCCTGAAGAAAGCCTGACGGCTGCGGGATGGAACCGGAAGAAGGGCGCAGACAAGATCACTCTGATTCAGCCCAAAACATGGGTCGATCTAGAGACCGGTGAAATCCTGACACAAAACCAACTGCGGGATTGTGGTATGCAGTTTGGATCGTCCAAATCCGAGCGGACGATCAAGACACAGGCCATTTTGGGCCGATGCCCTCCGAAGAAGCAGGATTTCGCTTACTACATCCTGAAACTTCGGAACAAGCGCGGCGGACTTGTGGTTGATCTCAAAACCGCACTGGATTATTGGATTGCCTATGAGCATCCGAAGATTGATTCAACGGACAAGTCACGCAAACGCCGGTCACTTGAAAAATTCCTCGAAGAGCGTGGCATTATGGCAAACAATCAATCTCTCTCCAAGGACCTTCAATTCCTTGGGAATCCGACCAAGACTGAGATTCTTGAGGAACCGTCACGGTTGATTCTGGCGCTGCCGGTCAAAGCAAAGCCGGGTCGCGGCATCTGGAATACGAACGATGCACCCTTTTGGTCAGTGCAATGAGGTCGGGCCTGAAAACACGCACAGCCGTCAGCTTGGCACCGCCGCTTCCCTGACCCGCATGATCGTCTGGCGGCTGGTCTTCATGTCCCGCGCAATCTGAGCAACAGAGACACCACCACTCAGGCTTTCCACGACCACGGCACGTTGTTCCGCCGTAAGGGCAGATGGCCTGCCAAACGCCTTTCCTTGTGCCTTGGCCCTACGAATGCCCGCCTGCGTGCGTTCAATGAGCAAGTCCCGTTCGAATTCCGCCACAGCGTTGATCACCTGCATGGTCATCTTGCCTGCCGGGCTGGTCAGGTCCACCCCGCCAAGCGCCAGACAGTGAACGCGGACGCCAGCGGTTTCCAACCGTTCGACCGTCGCCCGCACGTCGATGGCATTGCGCCCCAGACGGTCGAGCTTGGTGACAATCAACACGTCCCCGGCTTCCAGCTTGTCGAGCAGCTTGGAGAAGCCCTTCCGTTCGGAAGCGGCCACCGAACCCGACACAGTCTCAGCAATGATCCGCTGCTTGGCGACGTTGAAGCCCGCCGCCTCAATTTCCTTCACTTGGTTCTCGGTCGTCTGGTCCGCAGTCGATACCCGGCAATACGCAAACAGTCGTGACATCGGCACCTCATGTGTCCGAAATAGATGTACGAATGTTACACCCTGTACGAAATGTTTACAAGCCTACATTTGGACCTGCGGATTTCGGGGGTCCGCCACCCCTCGGTTTCGGACATGCATGCACGGCATTCGGATGAAACTTCAGCCGCAGTCCGGTAGCATGCAATGCAGCCCAAGAACACCAACAAATCAGCCGATGCCTATCCCTGACTACCAAACGCTCATGCTCCCAGTCCTGCGTCTTGCGGCTGACGGGGAAGAACATCGATTTCGAGACGTAGTCGAAACCCTCGCAGACGAGCATGAACTTACCGATGAAGAGCGCAACACGCTTCTCCCCAGCGGAACAGCGCCGCTTTTCGACAATCGCGTTGGCTGGGCGCGAACATATCTGAAACAGGCCGGGCTGGTCACATCCAGAAAGCGGGGCTACTTTAATATCACCGAACGCGGTAGAACCTTACTGGCACGAAATCCAGCCCGGATCGATAACAGCACCCTTGATCAGTTCCCCGAATTCATAGCGTTCAGGCAGAAGAAAAGCGGTGACACGCAAACGAGCGAAAGCGCCGCAATGCTGACAACCGGCGTGCCATCCGCCGAAGTTGTCGAGTCAAAGTCAACGCCAGAAGAATCGTTGGCGCAGGCATATCAGCGACTGCGGACCAACCTCGAAGCGGAGTTGCTGGAACAGGTAAAGTCCTCGACACCTAGTTTTTTTGAACGGCTGGTGATCGATCTGCTAGTAGCGATGGGGTATGGCGGTTCCCGCCAAGATGCTGGCCGTGCGATTGGGAGAAGTGGGGATGGCGGGATCGACGGCATGATCAAGGAAGACAAGCTTGGTCTGGACGTAATTTACGTACAGGCAAAACGTTGGGAGAGTACCGTTGGAAGACCCGAAATCCAGAAGTTTGCAGGTGCTCTCCAAGGGCAGCGGGCAAACAAAGGGGTCTTCATAACGACTTCGAATTTCTCCCGCGAGGCCGAAGAATACGCAAGCGTAATCTCATCGAAAATTATCCTCGTAAGTGGTGAACTGCTAGTGAGGTTGATGGTGGATCACAACGTTGGCGTTTCGCCGGTCAGCAGCTACGAGGTGAAGAAAATCGACACCGACTATTTCGAAGGCGACGCGGTGTAGCCCCCGTGTTTCTGCCTATGGCTGGGTTATCAGGGTCAGCCCCGAATTCACCGAGTAACAATCCAGCCAGACACAATGTGGGGAGTTGAGAATGACAGCCGACGAACGAATCCATGCTATTCATGAGGCGCAAACCGTTGAACAGTTGCGCGACGCGATGCGCAATTACCATGCCGAGGCCGTTGAAGCATACCCTCGTTTAGGTGACTGCTATCCCTTGCAACGCTGCCTCGAAGCTGGTGTCTACACCCATGCTGTAGTAGACCTGTCGGATTTTGAGAAGACGACAAACGACACCTACCCAGAAGCCAAACGCATTCTTACCGCTGCCGCCGAGAAACATACTCAATTAGGCGGCCATGTCCCGCCCGACCTGTCTAACCGTTAGAAAATAAGGTAATTATGATTGAATGGCTCGGCCTTCTTTATACCATCGCAAAGGACCTGAAGGAGTATGGCACTTGCGACGAAGAAGAGAAGCTGATTGACAGCGACTGGCTAGAAAAGTCTGGCTTCAAAGACGAATTACAGTCCAAGGGGATGACACCAAGATGGAGTAACCCTGACAAGGTAGCATCCCGACAGTTAGATGGCTGGGACATTATCTATGAGATTGACGGGATAAGACGAATCCGACGAAAGTTGGTCCTCCGCGACGGGATGATCCTAATAGGGAAACGCTCCTAATGTTCGTGGAGATTCAAATGCCGGGTTGGCATGAGAGGGGCTCGGAAGTCCTCCGTTGATTGCCGCCTGTGGAAACTGCAATCACTTCTTCCCTTCCATATCGTAAAATCTTCGGACGATGTCGTCATTGAGAACATATTCCTCATGCCGCTCTATTAGTATCTTTGATAGGCGAGATACCGGGTGAGACCCTGAAAGGAAGAGAGCAGCATCATCAATGCCTAAATCCACTCCTACTTTGACCTCCGGATCATCCCACTGGCATGCATGCAAGATTTTGATGAGGTCTTCCCTCCCCGGAAAAATTTTCAGCATAGTCTGCCAAGCAGCGAAAAAAGAAATCTCCGGGTCTCTTAGTTCCGCATAGATAGCTATCCCCTTGGATAGGCCATATATGTAGCCCACCAACGTCTTTGCCGAATCTGCCGGAATCCTTTTCCAATCAACCATCAGCATTTCGAAGGTGGGACTAATTACCGCCAACACTCCGGGGACAACGTAGTCCTTGGCGAGGAAACCGTTTGGATTTGGAGCGTAGCCGAACAGACGCATCACTCCGTTGACGATTCTTCTACCAATAGAGAGTTTCTTCATCCCGGCACACCAAGAAGATTGTTGAATTATGCGCAATATCCGCATCCGCGGCGTCAACTCGACGCCATGATAGCTGTTTCGTCCAGCCTAGATGTATCAGTGCAGCAGTTCACCGCTTGCGGAGCCGGTTTCCGAACCCGCCGTATTTGACGCGGTTGCCGAGGTGCCGAAGTCGATCAGGCCATCGCCGTTGTATGACTGGACGATGTATTCCAGCAGCGAGGCGAACCGGTTGAGCACGGAGATCAAGTTTTCCACGATCAGCCCATGCGCATACGGCAGGACGTAGCAGACCGTCAGGTCGGCGTCGTCGTCCAAACCGAACACCGGCAAGAAGACCTCTTGATTTAGTTGCCTTGCCAGTTCCCACTTCTGTTCGATGGATGCCAGCCGGTTCAGTGGCAGGTAGGTGCCAATGCGGATGAACTTCCGACCCTCGATGATCGAAACGCGGAACCCTAGACCCTGCTGCGATCTTACCCAGATGCCATCAGCCTGAACCTTGTGAGGAACCAAGCCGCTGTCGCGGATGTGAGCTTCAAGTCCGGCCAGCGTAACCTCAGATTCGGCAAAAATCTTCGTCATTCTCTTCTCCCAAACGAATCACTGATGCGTAAACGAAAGAGGGGTGCCAGCATGACTGACACCCCTTTGCTCTGACCTGCTTGTGTTCTTACAGTGCAGACAGCTTCTGGATTCGATCTTCCGTCGCCTTCAGAAGACACGCGGAATCGGCGCAGGCGTTGCGCTGTGACTTCATCCACTCGACCTGTTCAGCCTTGAGGCCGCTTGTGTCTGCGGCCTTCGCCTTTGCGGCACTGTAAGCGACGGCTAGTCGCTTGTCCGCGGCTGCCGTGTCCGGCGCCGAACAGATCAACTTCTCGATCTTGGATGCTGCTTTCCCACAGTCGAAACTAGCTTCGATCACTGTCTGCGGCGGTTCAACGGCAACCGGTGCCGGTGCGGCGGTGACGGTGGATGGTGTGTCAGGACGTGCAGCAACTGTCGCGGCTGGCTCAGTGGTGGCTGTCTGGGCCGCAGCCTTGGCCTGATCCGGCATCTCCGCTGCTACGTCAGCTTGCTGCGTAGCTGGTTGATCGGACGGCTTGTCGCCCTCGGCATTGGCAGCGACGGGGCCGGACGGCATTCGGGACTTCGGCAACTTGTTCCTTCTTGGTCGTGGGTGTCCCGAACGCTGCGTTGACTACATCTTCCAGCGGCACCAGCTTTGACAGCCCCACCGCCATGATGCAGAAGGCGGCGACAGCAGCGATAGCTTGTGGTCCAAACTGCCAAAAGGCCTTTTGCGCAGCCAAGTCCGCAGCCCCTCGGGCGAACACGTAGTCGGGCATCGCGAACTGCCGAAAGGCATCGCCAATGCGAGATGCCGGTGGTCCGACGACTAGGAAAGCTGCCGCGAAGCCTCCGATCACGATGGCTGTGCCCTTGTCACCCGCCAAGAATGCTTGGTAGGCGAAGAAGCCGAAGATGGCGGCACCCACGATGCCGAACAGAATCTCGATGCCCCAATTGATACTGGCCGACATCTCCGCTTCGGCGGCGGCTACTTCGGCTGCGGCCAAATCCGACCCACAGTGGCGGCATTTGCGGGCGGCATCTTGAATCTCTTCTGCGCACTCGGGACATCTCTTCATAGGATTTATTAGACATATTTTATTTTTGTCAACGGTTCTAGAACCGTCGATCGGAACGGATCATACCGCACAAGATGCGGCGGTGCCAAATCTAAGCCCAGACCGTCAAGACCCAATTCTCGTCGCCCTTGGGGGTGCGATTCGTCGCGCCCGGATCAAGAAAGGGCTATCCCAAGAACGCCTCGCCTTGCTGGCAGACGTAGACCGAAGCTACATGGGGAGAGTGGAACGTGGGGACAACGTCATCGCCCTTCTTACGCTGGCCCGACTGGCAGAAGCCCTTGGGGTCAGCATGTCTGAGTTGATGGCGGACGCCGGACTGTGACTCACTGGTTGTCCACCTGCTAGATCAAATACGGTGTCAAAATTCAAGTTCTATCCTTGAACACCGCTGGAAGTTCTATGGTCGATCACCCGTACGATACGTTTTATATCCCTCTCCTTCTCACCATCGCCTCGGTTCTAGCAGGCGTCGCGCCTTCGCTGGGCACGCTTCCCCTTTGGGCGACGGTCGTACTGTATGTACTTGCGGTTGCGCTGATAGTTGCCGCTGGTGTGCTGGCCTACCGAACTCGAAAGCGCATTGTGTCTTCTGGGCGCGGCGGACGTGGCGGCACAGCCACGAGCATCGGTGACGGTAACACCGCTGTCGGTGGACGTGGCGGCGATGCAAATGGAGGGACGGGCGGCGCAGGTGGAAATGCCACTGTTCGGGGCAATAATTCTGTTGCTAGGGGCGGTGACGGTGGTGCTGGTTAAATTTCCGCGATGGGTTTCTTCGGGTCATCTGCCGGTTTGGCAAAATGTTCGATCAACACCCGCGCAAGTTCCACTGCCACGGATGGAGATAACGTCACTGCGTGAGTGTAAGCGGGCACGCGCTGGCTATTGGTTACGTAGGCCCCTTGATTTCCGAACGCTATCCGTATCTGCCCTTCTGTTTCCCCCGAAAAGACAAACGTCGATGCAGCAAATTCGGGCATTCCGGGACGAAACGCCGCTTCCCATTGCGCCAGACTAAGCCCATGCACGACCTGAGATTTGTCAGTCATATTCACTCGGCAATGAAATTAGAACCATGAAGAAACTACCCAGCGGGAACGGCGGGGCCGGTGGCGACGCTGAGGTAGAGGGCGATCATAGCAGTGCAATTGGCGGCGCAGGCGGCGAGGCGGTTGTCGGTGACGGAGGCCGAGGCGGGTACGCACGGGTAATCGGTAATAGAAGCACTGCCATAGGCGGACTGGGCGGACGTGGGGGTATTGGACCGGGACAGCCGGGAGGCGACATCACCATTGAAGGTGACAACCAACTTGCTGCTGGCGGACAGGGAGGGGAAGCGAATCAGGTGGACGGCAGAGGCGGTCGAGGAGGTCGTGCATATGGAGTCAGCCGTCTGTTTGGCATTCCAGATCGCGGTCACATTAAGCCCCCTTACGGGCGGCCTCAACTTGAACCGGGTCGCGGCGGTGACGCCCCGGACAGCCCACATTACATGGCCCGGAAGTTGATCATCATGGCCTTGAAGGAACGCTACTTTATGGCGAAGTCGATTGAGCTATGCGATCAAGACACCATATGGTATGACCGTACAATCGTGCCCTTGGATTGGTTGAACGGCACCTTGAAGTTGAGGGGCCATAAGTGGCGGGTTGGTGTCGTTGACGGCGAGTACGAGTTCACTGAGGAATCGTAGACCCGATTCGCGGCAAGTCCTTCGGGACACAAGGTAAAGGTGGGTAATGCTGTTTAGCCGCGACCTGTCGGGGCGGGAAAGTGCGTCACGGGGGCAACAATCTCCACATGTCGAGAAACTAGCGGTTCCACCAGTTCGAACCCGCGTAGCTGTTGCAGCCATCGCATCGGAATCCCGGTGAGACCGAACTTGATGCCAGCCAGTCCGCCTGCAACACAAGCAGTAGTGTCCGTGTCGTGCCCGTAGAGGATCGCCGCCCGAACCACATCCTCGAACGATTCCTCTTCCATCGCTTTGCGTGTAGACCAGATCGTATCGACGCAATATCCGGTTCCGCGTGGCTTGACTGTCTTCGGAAAACTTCTCAATACGTCCAGTTCGCGCTGGAACGCTTTCCGCTGTCGTTCGCCGGTCCAGTCTTGGTAAATCTCGTCAAGACGGCGGTCAGCCCATTCCCAAGGATCGTCCAGCTTCCGCAGATAGCCTCTCGCGACCAGACAGTAGAAGGCACAGGCAACCAGTGACCGGGCATGGGCATGGGTCGGCAATGACTGTAGGTGGGCATCCCGGACCAGTGCTTCGTCGGTTCCGGTATGCCACAGTGCGAGGGGAAGGATTCTCATCAGACTGCCATTCCCGTTGTCCCTCTCGGAGGAACCACCGGATTCCTGCGGCGACACGCCATCGCGCAGGTAGCCCAAGGCTTCAGCCGTCTGGATGCCACAGTCGAAAACATCCCCATCGACAGCCATATAGCCATCGTCCAGCCATTGCAGCAGCCGGTCCGAGAAGTCCGTCAGGTTGAACTGTCCGCATTCAAGCAGGCTGGCAAGCAATGCGAGGGCTTGGGCACCATCATCGGACCATGTTCCGGCAGGTACGCCAGAATGTGAACGTCTGAAGCCAACCGGTGGGTCCATTTCGATCTGGTCCCGAGGTGGCAAAGACTCTGGCGGATGAAATTCGTAACCAACCCCAAGCGCGTCCCCGACCAGTAGCCCCACCAGTCCGCCAATGGCTGCATTGGTCGCATGGCCCCGCAACAGTCCGGCGAATCCATTGTTCTTGACTGTCAATCGTATTCCTCCGACTGTTGTTGGTTGTTCGCCAATGGAAGCAACTGGCGCGACCAATGGTGGCAACGGTGCCAATTGGACCGGTATCCACTAATGGCTATTGGAACAGTTGCCGTTCCACTATTCCGACCATTGGGACATACACATCGCCTGACGCCGCCAATGGTTTACCGCAGTGTGATTGTTGCCACCATTGCCTATCGCCGCGGACTAGTCACCAGTAAGGCTGGCAACGCAACTATTCACCCCAAGTACTCTTCGCCCACGATGCGTGCATCGTCAATGCTGCTTGGTTTGGCCGATCAGCTTCATTCACCGGCAAACGGATCGCTGTACCTGCAAGCGGACCGTAGTCGCTGCCCATCAACTTCGGGGCCAGCAGCACAGTCATCGATGCAGGATCAATGGCAAGCAAGCCAAGGTCATACAGTGTATGCAGGTCACTGCGCAGCAATAGTCCATTTGTGACAACATTGGTCTGCTTACCCAAGTATCTGAAGATGTGAGCGGCTTCCAGTGCCTCGACAACATCACAGGCAGAGATTGCACAGCGGCTCCCATACGCCGATAACACAACAGCACGGAATGCACCTTGTCCCTGTCTGCGGACTATGGAAGCGTTGATCCAGCGGCGCGCATCCTCGATGCTGGTGGGATTGAAGGCATCCGCCGTCGTGTCCGTGGTTTGTGGTGATGCGGCACTTGAGAAAACCGGACGACCAACCTCGCCGCCGGGGCCAAAGCCTTCCAAATGGAAGTAACCTGCTTCCCATTCTTGAACTAATGCCAGCCCCATCACCAAGTAGCGCGGGTTCGGCTTCTCCTTCACCTGACGGATCACGCCAACCGGAACTCCGTCCCGCTTGCAGGCAAGAAGCGCAACGTTTGTGAACTGACTATCGCGCTGCGTTGGATCAGTCTGTTCTTGGTAATACTCGTAGGTCCATGATCCGTCCGGGCGTACTACTGGATCACGATCAGCGTAGGGACTGCTGAGGGACTGCCTGATGCTAACCGCATATTCCAAGCCTGCTGGCTTGTGAATCCCTTTCGCTTTGTTGACTAGAAAGGTGCCGTCTGCCATCGGCTTCGGCCACGGCACCTCTTGACCTTGGTGGCCCTGAAACCATTGCAGTGCGCGCCTGTGATTTGGTGTTAGACGATCAATGATCCGCTGAAGGTGTGTCATCAGTAACCCGTTATTTGCGATGCAACAGATGGTGGACGATATTCCGGTTGCTCACTTGTGGCGCCTCAGGCACGCATCATAGCAGGCCAAAGTGAGGGTCCTACCGCCCCGCAGGACTTGTCGTAAACTCCCTACTTGTCAGCGCCCAAAGACGAGGAAATGTTGTCCAAGCCTTGTCCAAACGCTGTCCAAATTGATCAACGAACTTGGTCAAGATCGAAGAGGCAGAACTCCGTAACGCAATGATTTATAAAGCGTTTATGCCGACCCTCGCAACGATGCGCGGAATGTGCAAGGCGGTGGACCGGGGGATGGTGATGGGCAATGTGAAGCTGCTGGAGAAGCACGGCGGCAAGTCAGGCGACTGGGTGGCGGGCGACGCTGAGTGATTGTTCTCCTCTGGCGGAGATCGATGTCAGCTACGCTGAATCACTTCCTCGTCTCGCCATTACGATTTTCCCCAATACGGGACGTAAGCCCGTTCCCGTAGACTGAGCCTAAGTCGGAACGAATTTAGCCAAAGGCGGCCACCCATATGGGCCGCAACCCCACGTCTGCTTCGTTCCGACGCCCGACCCCACCAACCCGCTTCGGCGGGTTTCTTGTTTGCGCTTCCGATTGGGCTTGCCGTCGTTAAAGCCTTGCCCATGGCTTCGCGTTGCTCCGTCCAGGGACGGCTCACCTAGACTAGACATCTATCAAAGCGACGAGGCAGGCCACCGTCTAGCCCCGCGCGACTTGGCGCCCCCACGCCCGCGCAAAGGAGACCGACTATGTTGACCCAGAAGACGAAGGACATCGTAAAGGCCACTGCACCGGTTCTGGCCGAACATGGCCTCGACATCATCAAGTGCTTCTACAAACGCATGTTCGAGGCGCATCCCGAACTGAAGAACGTGTTCAACATGGCCCACCAGGAACAGGGCCAGCAGCAGCAGGCGCTGGCCCGGGCGGTCTACGCGTATGCGGAGAATATCGAGGACCCGGGCAGCCTGATGGCCGTGCTGCAGAACATTGCCAACAAGCATGCGAGCCTCGGCGTCAGACCGGAACAGTACCCCATTGTCGGGGAACACCTGCTGGCGGCCATCAAGGAAGTCCTGGGCGAGGCCGCAAACGACGAAATCATTTCGGCATGGGCGCAAGCCTACGGGAATCTGGCCGATGTCCTGATGGGCATGGAGAGCGAGCTATATGACCGTTCTTCAGAACAACCGGGTGGCTGGAAGGGATGGCGCACCTTTGTGGTTCGCGAGAAGCGCCCCGAAAGCGACGTGATCACGTCTTTCATCCTTGAGCCGGTCGATGGTGGCCCTGTGTTGAACTTCGAACCCGGCCAATACACCAGCGTCGCGATTGATGTGCCCGCGCTCGGGTTGCAGCAAATCCGGCAGTACAGCCTGTCGGACATGCCAAACGGGCGCAGCTATCGGATCTCCGTCAAACGTGAAGCTGGCGGGACGCAGCCCCCAGGCTATGTTTCGAACCTGCTGCATGATCACGTCAATGTCGGGGATGAGGTCAAGCTGGCGGCGCCGTATGGGAGCTTCCATATCGATGTCAACGCCAGGACACCGATTGTCCTGATCAGCGGCGGCGTGGGGCTGACACCAATGATCAGCATGCTTAAACGGGCAATACAGGACCCGCAGCGCCAAGTGGTGTTCGTCCATGGCGCACGCAATAGTGCAGTACACGCCATGCGCGACCGGCTGCGTGGAGCGGCCAAGGCAAACGAGAACTTCGATCTCTTTGTGTTCTATGACCAGCCGCTACCTCAGGATGAGCAGGGACGGGATTATGACTTCCCAGGACTGGTCGATGTGAAGCTGATTGAGAAAGCGGTTCTTCTGCCCGACGCCGACTACTACATCTGCGGTCCTATCCCGTTTATGCGAATGCAGCATGATGCCCTCAAGAACTTGGGCATCCATGAGGCTCGCATTCACTACGAAGTGTTTGGCCCAGACCTGTTTGCTGAATAGCAGGAAGACAGTGGGAAGCATTCAGGGGCAAACAGACAGCCACCAAATGCTTCCCATTGGCCGAAGACTTACGCGCCCCGTTGCACCGTATCACACCGCCTTACGCCACGGTCGTTCCTGAGTAATAAAGGTAACGCCGCATTTCCACGTATGCCACGCCGGCGCCGGCGCGTGACAATTTGGTATTCAATACGATTGCGGGCCGGCGCATTTCGCGGCCGGCGGTCTCTGCCCGTGGCGCGCCACTTCAGCCGCACGGGGATGAGGTGACTACCATGAACGGGCGCATGCTCTGCCAGCTTGTCCTGGCACTGGCGGCAACGGCCGCGAGCGGCACCGCCCTCGCCGGGCGGGCCGACATCCACGATGCCGCTTTGCACGATAACGACGCGCGCGGCGACTTTATCAAGACGCGCACCCGCGTCGGCGTGGGCCTCTATTTCGGCCCTGGCGCATTCTACGGCGGCTACCCCGCCTACCCGGCTCCCTACTACTACCCGCCCGCCGTGGTCACCGTGCCCGTGGCGCCGCAGCAGTACATCGAACAGGGACCGAACGGCCCGGTGCCGGCTCCGGGCCCGGACGGCGTTGCACCGCAGCAGCAGGGCTGGTGGTACCACTGCAACCAGCCTGAAGGCTACTACCCGTACGTGCAGTCCTGCCCCGGCGGCTGGCAGCGCGTAACGGCGCAGCCGCAGCCAATTCCTGACGCGGGGTGAACACCATGCATGCCCTGACCCGGGCCACGCTGGCCGTGGCCACCCTGACCCTCGGCGCCTGCGCCGTGATGCCCTCCGGCCCCAGCGTGATGGCGCTGCCGGGCACCGGCAAGAGCTTCGACCAGTTCCGCGCCGATGACTACAACTGCCGCCAGTTCGCGCTTGGCCGCGTGGGCGGCGTCTCGTCGTCGCAGGCCGCCACCAATGCGGCGGTCGGCAGCGCCGTGGTCGGCACCGCGCTGGGCGCGGCGGCGGGCGCGGCCTTCGATGGCGGATCGGGTGCGGCAGTGGGCGCGGGTATCGGCCTGCTGACCGGCGCCGCGTTCGGGGCCGGCAATGCGCAGTACGCGGGCTACGGCACGCAGCGGCAATACGATGCGGCCTATGTGCAGTGCATGTACGCCAGCGGCAACCGCGTGCCCGTATCGGGGCGGGTGGCCGCGGCACCGGCGCCGGCGCCGCGTTACTACTATCCGCCGCCCCCGCCGCCGGGCTACTACATGCCGTACTCGTACTACTAGGTCAGTCCCGGCGCCATTCCGACAGCCGGCGCGAGCGGTCGACCACCCACGCGCAGAACGCCTGCGGGCGCTCGTCCGGCTTCAGCTCGCGGCACGCCTGTGCGATCGCCGCGTACTGCGCCACTTCATCGCCGAGGTAATACCAGCGCAACCGCTCCATCCACAGGCGGCCCTGCGCGGGATTGCCGGTCAGGGCCAGCAGCCAGGCGGTGCGCGCGATCATCGTGGGTGTCGGCAGCAGGTGTACCGCGGCGATATGCGCGGGCAGCAGCTCCGCGGCATTGTCCGGCGTGATCACGGCCAGCCCCGCAGCATCGGCCTGCGCATGCTGGCGGAACCAGAAGCGCGGCATCGGCAATGCGTTGCGGCTCTGGGCGGTGGCGTATTCACGCGCCTCGGCGCGGCGATAGTCCTGCCACATCGTCGCCAGCACCGCTACGGAAACCACGGCGAACGCGATGACCAGGCCTTTCGCCACTGAGGCCGGCACGCGCCAGTGACCGAAGCCCGCCGGCTCGAGCCAGCCGAGCAGGAAGCAGAACGGCAGGAAGAAATACAGGTAGTGCAGCGGGTATTCGAGCATCGAATGCGCGCACAGCATCGCCAGCCAGGCGAGCATCAGCACGGTCTGGGGGCGCTCGTCGGCATCTGCTTTCCAGAGCCTCGCCCGCACCACGCGCCACAGCCACGCACCAAGAATGACCACGACGCCGACCGTTCCGGCAATGCCGGTCTTGGCCAGCAGGTCGAGCACGGCGTTGTGGGCATGCAGGGACATCTCGACCTTCACGCCGACCTGCGGCAACTGCATGAACTGTGACCAGCCGAACTCGCCCCAGCCTACGCCGAACCAAGGGTGCGCGCGGAACATGGCTACGGCATGCGCCCACAACGCGCTGCGTGCTGACATCTGGTCCTCGGCTTCGAGCTGCGCAATGGTGTCGAACAGGCGCCAGTCGAAAGCCTGCCCCGCTATGCGAATTGCAGACTGCAGGATCAGCAGCATCGCCACCATTGCGATCGCGGCCACCACCAATCCCGAAGTTCGCCGCATCGGATCGGCCTCGCGCGGCGTGGCGCGTGCCAGCCAGGCAGCGGCCAGCGCGTAGCCCGCTGCAAGGCCGACGTGCAGCACGCCGGTGCGCGAGCCTGACAGTATGATGCCGCTCTCCAGCAGTGCGACCGCCGTTAGCCACATCGGAAACCGAAGCTTGCCGCGCGACGCCAGCCACATGGATGCCGCCAGCGCCAACCCGTGCACCGTGGCCTGGTGGTTGGGCTGGTTCAGGTTGCCCCACAGGCGGCGGTTGTCGTCGTAGAAGTAGGTGGAGACGAGGCCGAAGCTGCGGGGCTCTAGGTGGAACAGCTGCACCCACTGCGTGACGGTTCCGAGCAGGCCGGCGATGAGGAAGGCAATGGCGAAGGCATCGCCAATGTCCTGCGTGGTGGCTGCTGGAGTGCGGCGGCACCACCATCCGGCGCATGTCACCGCGGCGCCTAGTATCAGCGTAAGGACGGTGACCAGACGGCTGCCGGTGATGTCGGCGTGGCCTAGGGCACCGAGTATCAGGCTGATAACGACAAGCCAAAGGAACAGCAACGAGACCCACGGTAGGGACACGAAGGTTCCCGTCGTCGCTACGGCGGGCTTGCGGATCGCATGGACGGCGAAGACGGCGATGGCACAGAGTGCTGCGATCCACTCGCCATAGAACGTCGCGAGCGGCAGCGTGTGCCGGGAGACTAGCAGCGGGACGACGATTGCTGCGATGAGGGCGGCCGACGGTAGGAAGGGCCTGGACGGCTGCATCGGGGCGCCTGTTTAGGGAAAAGGCGCATGATAGCTTGGGGGCCGGGCAAAGAAAAAGCGCCCGGAGGCGCTTTTTCTTCTGACATTCGGTACTTAGATGCCCGTCTGTGCACGCGTGCAAGTTGCGCCCGTAGTTGCACCGGTCCAAGTAATCGAGTTCGCATTGCTGGTGCCGGTCAGAGTCACCACACAACCGTTTGCCAACCCCAGGTTGTTTGCCGCTGCGGTCAGCTCAATCGTCGTTGTAGTAGCGGTGGGGGCCGTCGGCGCGCCAGCGCCAAACAGCAAGGTGACACCGGCCGGTGCGGGTACTGCCGGGTAACCGGTCGCAGCGGTGAGCTGAGCAAGAGTTCCGCATGCGGTCAGGTTCCCACCCGAGACCTGCGCACATTGGGCGATCGCCTGCTTCAACGGTGCAATTTCCGTCAGCGGGCTCGACCAACGGCTGCGCGTCACATAATCCTGATACTGCGGAATCGCGATCGCCGCCAAGATACCAATGATCGCCACCACGATCATCAGTTCGATCAGCGTAAAGCCCTTCTGGACACGACGGCCCAGTTTCTTCAGTTGTTGTACCCGTTGCATGATTTGACCCCTCGAAGAGATTTTGGTTAAGCGTTGCACGTCTTCGGTTTCGTGACGCGGGGACCATTGAGCAGTAAGTGTGCCAGGGGCATCCTCCATCCGTACGGGATGAAAAGCGACAAAATTCGTCACCCAACAGGGGGTTGTCAGCCGCAAGCGCCAAAATTTGTCACCTGCGCCCCTTACCACCCGGCAAAGCGACAAAATGTGCGATCACTCACATGAGTTAGTTGTCCACCCCACCGACAGGGGCCTCCCCAGCCGCCAACAAAAAAGGGCGGCCAACTGGCCGCCCTTCTTGCCTCGGTGAGGACCTCGTCAGGCCGTCTGCGCCGCCTTGCGGCTCAGCAGCTTGCCCATGATCACTACCAGGATCGCGCCCGCGGCGCCAAATACCAGGTGGGCATGCGGCACATGCACCTCGAACCAGGCCGCGTCGACCGGATCGCTGACCAGCATCTCACCCGCCAGGTAGCCCAGCAGCGCGGCGCCCAGCACGATGATGACCGGGAAGCGTTCCATCACCTTCAGCAGCAGCGTACTGCCGAACACGATCAGCGGAATCGACAGGCCCAGGCCGATGATCAGCAGCATCAGCTGGCTGCCCTCGGGGCCCTTCTGCGCGGCTGCGGCCACCGCGACCACGTTGTCCAGCGACATCACCAGGTCGGCGATCAGGATGGTGCGGATGGCGGCCCAGATATTGTCCTTGCCGTCGTGGCCTTCCTCGTCGTCATCGCCGGTCAGCAGTTGCACGCCGATGTAAACCAGCAACACCGCGCCCACGATCTTCAGGTAGGGCAGGCTCAGCAGCTTGACCGCGGCCACGGTCAGCACCACGCGCATGATGATGGCGGCGGCGCTGCCCCAGAAGATGGCCTTCTTCTGCTGGGCGGGCGGCAGGTTGCGCGAGGCGAGCGCGATGACCACCGCGTTGTCGCCGGACAGGATGATGTTGGTCAGGATGATCGATCCCAACGCAATCCAGAATGTGGTGGAAGACAGCAGTTCCACGGCAGGGCTCCTCGAATTTTATAAGTGGCACACCCGTCATTCGACGGTGTTTCGGATGTCTCAAAACACGGACATGACTGTTTACCGCACGAACCTTTCGATTAGATTTCAATCCTGTAATGTTTCGTGCCGGAAGCCACGCCGAAACCGTCCTCCAGAATGACAATGCCCCCGCACGGGCGGGGGCATTGCCTGGTTCTTCATCCCCGCGCTCGCGGGAATGACGAGGTACAACTTACAGCATCGCCTTCAGCAGGCGGCCCATCTCCGACGGGTTCTTGGTCACCTTGATACCGCAGGCTTCCATGATTTCCAGCTTGGCCTGGGCGGTATCGGCACCGCCCGAGATCAGCGCGCCGGCGTGGCCCATGCGCTTGCCCGGAGGCGCGGTCACGCCAGCGATGAAGCCAACCACCGGCTTCTTCATGTTGTCCTTGATCCAGTTGGCCGCGTTGGCTTCGTCCGGACCGCCGATCTCACCGATCATGACCACGGCGTCCGTTTCCGGATCGTCGTTGAACATCTTCATCACGTCGATGTGCTTCAGGCCGTTGATGGGGTCGCCACCGATGCCGACAGCCGACGACTGGCCCAGGCCCAGCGCGGTCAGCTGGCCCACGGCTTCGTACGTCAGCGTGCCCGAGCGCGACACCACGCCGATGCGGCCCTTCTTGTGGATGTGGCCCGGCATGATGCCGATCTTGATTTCGTCCGGCGTGATCAGGCCCGGGCAGTTCGGTCCCAGCAGCAGGGTCTTCTTGTTCTCGCGGCGCATGCGGTCCTTGACTTCCATCATGTCGCGCACGGGGATGCCTTCGGTGATGCAGACCACCAGGTCCAGGTCGGCGTCAACGGCTTCCCAGATCGCGGCAGCGGCGCCTGCGGGCGGCACGTAGATGACCGACACGGTGGCGCCGGTCTGGGCCTTGGCGTCCTTGACGCTGGCGTAGATGGGAATGCCTTCGAAGTCTTCGCCGGCCTTCTTGGGGTTCACGCCTGCGACGAAGGCGTTCTTGCCGTTGGCGTAGTCGCGGCAGCCACGGGTGTGGAACTGGCCGGTCTTGCCGGTAATGCCCTGGGTGATGACCTTGGTGTCTTTGTTGATCAGAATCGACATGCTGTAATCCTTTGCTTGGCTACGAGCGGCGCGCACAGGGGCTCAAGGGAGCGCCTGCGCACCGCTCGCGTTCGCGTATGGTTGCGTTCGTGCGACGGCTTACTTGCCAGCGGCAGCGGCCACCACCTTCTGGGCGGCTTCTTCCATCGTGTCGGCCGAGATGATGGGCAGGCCCGAGTCGGCCAGCATCTTCTTGCCGAGGTCTTCGTTGGTGCCCTTCATGCGCACGACCAGCGGCACCGTCAGGTGCACGGCCTTGGAAGCGGAGATCACGCCTTCGGCGATCACGTCGCAACGCATGATGCCGCCGAAGATGTTGACCAGGATGGCCTGCACGTTCGGGTTGCTCAGCATCAGCTTGAAGGCTTCGGTCACCTTCTCGGTGGTGGCACCGCCGCCCACGTCGAGGAAGTTGGCCGGCTCGCCGCCGAACAGCTTGATGGTGTCCATGGTGGCCATGGCCAGGCCGGCGCCGTTCACCAGGCAGCCGATGTTGCCGTCCAGCGAGATGTAGGCCAGGTCGAACTTCGAGGCTTCGATTTCGTTGGCGTCTTCTTCATCCAGGTCGCGGTAGGCCACGATTTCCGGGTGACGGAACAGCGCGTTCGAGTCGAAGTTGAACTTGGCGTCCAGCGCGATGACCTTGCCGTCGCCGGTCAGGATCAGCGGGTTGATTTCGGCCAGCGAAGCGTCGGTTTCATAGAACGCCTTGTACAGGCCTTGCAGGGCCTGGCGGGCTTGCGCCACGCTGGCGTCGGGCACGCCGATCTTGCGGGCGATGTCGTCGGCTTCAGCGTCGGTCAGGCCGACCGACGGCTCGATGATCAGGGTGTGGATCTTTTCCGGGGTGTGGGCAGCGACTTCTTCGATGTCCATGCCGCCTTCGCTCGAGGCCATCAGCGCGACCTTCTGCGAAACGCGGTCCACCACCAGCGAAACGTACAGTTCCTTCTTGATGTCGGCGCCTTCTTCGATCAGCAGGCGGTTGACCTTCTTGCCTTCCGGACCGGTCTGGTGCGTGACCAGCTGCATGCCCAGGATGTTCGAAGCATAGGTCTTGACGTCGTCGATGCTCTTGGCAACCTTCACGCCGCCGCCCTTGCCGCGGCCACCCGCATGAATCTGAGCCTTGACAACCCACACCGGGCCGCCGAGCGTTTCTGCGGCCTTCAGGGCCTCGTCAACCGAGAACGCGGGGATGCCGCGCGGAACCGGCACATTGTATTTGCGCAGGATTTCCTTGCCTTGATACTCATGGATATTCATGCGTGTTTCCTTTCGGGTAGGCGTAAAAGGTAGAAGGGAAGAATCTGAATGGAGACGAACTCTCTCGTCTGGCTGGCTAATCCTGAGAATCAGCCGGAGGTGCCGGTCGGCCGGTCGGCCGGGACAGCGTCGTTGCCATCATTGCCGCGGTCGCCATTGGCCGCGGGCGGCGCCTGAGGCGCGGTCGCGACGGCAGGCGCTGCCTCGGCCCGTACCCTGGGCTTCGGCTGGTGGCCATACCAGCGCGGGTAAAACTCCCGGACCACCTCGCCGTCGAAACGCAGGGCGTGGCAGCCGTTCAACTGATAGGGCGGCTCCGGATTCGGATCGTCCTCGCCGTTGTCGCGGATACTGATGACTTCACCGGCAAAGGCCTGGATCGCCGTGCTGGGCAGCACGCCGGCGGCCTCGGTCAGGTGCGAGCAGCCGTTGATGCCGCCCAGGCGCTCGCGCACCGCCTTGCGGAAGCCCTTGAGCAGGTTCAGGCCGATCAGCTTGCGGTAGGCCGGGCCGATGGTGTCGCACTGCGACGGGTACGGCACCCAGTCCGAGCAGGCCTCGGCATCCAGCACCGTCATGGCCTCGTCGATCGTGATGCGCAGCCACAGGTCGTGCAGGGGCTCGCCTACCGGGCGAATGCGGTCGCCGGCAAGTTCGATGTCGCGGGGCTTGGTGTCGGTCAGGCGCACCTCGATATCCCACAGGCCGTCCTCTCTCTTGAACGCCTCGGCCGTGATGGCACGGCGGTGACGCAGGGAGCGGTTGACGGGCTGGGACAGAGGCATGGCCAGGCTGGGAAAAACGGAAGAACCGGGGGCTGGGTACGGCGGCGCCACGGCGCCAAATAATCCGTGGAGTTTAACATGCCACGCCGCCCTGCCCGGGAACATCCTCCCGCGGCGACTGTCGGGCGTCGATTGTTGGCCGACCATGGCGCGGCGGCCAGTCGGCCGCGCGTGCCGCAATGCACCAGTACAAGCGGGAAAACGGCTTGTGCAGGCCCGCAGCGGGCGTGTCCACAAGGCAACAGGGCCTTGTGCATCGCAGTGAATACACCTGTAGACAGGTCGGGTATCGTGGGGAATACGGTCGCCAGAAAATTGCCGATGGACCACTTCCCGCCTCAGCTGTCGCCGTCCTCGCCCAGCATCTCGTCGGCGCCCTCGATGACCTTGCCGACCACCGCGCGCGAAAATCCCCGGGCCACCATAAAGCGGATCTGCTTGGCCCGCTCCTCGAGCGTCGCCGGCGGCGACCCGAAGCGCTTGCGCCAGACCTCGCGCGCACGCTCGGCCTCGGTGGCGCGCAGCCGGTCCTGCAGTTCGCCCAGCTGTTCGCTGCCCAGCTTGTGAGTCTTGGCTTCCTGCATCACGCGCGCGGTGCCATAGCGGGCGCCGCGGCGATGCACCAGGCTGTCGGCAAAGCGCTGGTTGGACAGCCAGTTCTCGCGCTCCAGCGCGTCCAGCAACTGCTCGAGCTGCTCGGGCGACTCGGCATGCGGCGCCAGCTTGCGTGCCAGTTCGGCACGGCTGTGCTCGCGGCGCGACAGGTAGCCGACGGCGCGGGCCTTCAGCGAAAGCGGGGGACGGGTTGCCATGGGTTGCCGGAATCTGTGGATGGAGGGGCCCGCGCCAAGCAAAAAGGCCGGGGCATCGGCGATGCCCCGGCCTTCCGGATGGCGCAATGGCCGCTGGCGCGGTCAGTCCTCGACCGCTACTGCCGTGGCAGCCGCCGCCGTGGGGTTCATCGCCACCACGCCCAGCGCCGCGCGCACCTTGTTCTCGATCTCGTCGGCGATGTCCGGGTTCTCGCGCAGGTATTCGCGCGCATTGTCCTTGCCCTGGCCGATCTTGTCGCCGTTGTAGCTGTACCAGGCGCCCGACTTCTCGACGATCTTGGCGTCCACGCCCAGGTCGATGATCTCGCCCTGGCGCGAAATGCCCTGGCCGTACAGGATGTCGAAGAAGGCTTCGCGGAACGGCGGCGACACCTTGTTCTTGACCACCTTGACCTTGGTCTCGTTGCCGATCACGTCGTCGCCCTTCTTGATCGAGCCGATGCGGCGGATATCCAGGCGCACCGAAGCGTAGAACTTGAGCGCGTTGCCGCCGGTGGTGGTTTCCGGCGAGCCGAACATCACGCCGATCTTCATGCGGATCTGGTTGATGAAGAT
The DNA here is from genome assembly GCA_050987995.1 of Ralstonia pickettii. Lineage (GTDB taxonomy): Bacteria > Pseudomonadota > Gammaproteobacteria > Burkholderiales > Burkholderiaceae > Cupriavidus > Cupriavidus pickettii_B. Next base: position 530,568 of record CP158803.1, on the reverse strand, counting down.
CACCAGGCAGTTGGTACGCTTGATGGTGCCGGTCAGCTTGCGCAGTGCCTGGCTCATCAGGCGGGCCTGCAGGCCGGGCAGCGAATCACCCATCTCGCCTTCGATTTCGGCCTTGGGCACCAGTGCCGCCACCGAGTCGATCACGATCAGGTCGATCGAGCCCGAGCGCACCAGCGCGTCGGTGATTTCCAGCGCCTGCTCGCCGGTGTCCGGCTGCGAGATCAGCAGGTCGCCGACGTTGACGCCCAGCTTGTTGGCGTAGCTGACGTCCAGCGCGTGCTCGGCGTCGATAAAGGCGCAGGTGCCGCCCAGCTTCTGCATCTCGGCCACGACCTGCAGCGTCAGCGTGGTCTTGCCCGAGGATTCCGGACCATAGATCTCGACCACGCGGCCGCGCGGCAGGCCGCCGACGCCAAGCGCGATGTCCAGGCCGAGCGAACCGGTGGATACCACCTGGATGTCCTTCTCGACCTCGCCGTCGCCCAGGCGCATGATCGAGCCCTTGCCGAACTGCTTCTCGATCTGGGAGAGCGCGGCGGCAAGCGCCTTCTGCTTCTCGGCGCTCACGCCGGCACCTGCCTTCTTGTCGTCCATGGTCGTCCTTGAATCAATGGTGTATAAATAGGCCGCATGTGGCGCGGTACCGGCTTTTTGCGGTGCCAGCGCCCGGCCCGTCGTCTGCGCGGCCGAGGCACCGGACACAATTGCTCAAACGCAATTATGACGCCCCCGGCAGCCCGTGCGGAATTGCGGGTACTGTATAAAAAAACAGTATGCTTGGCAAGCCCCATCGCCCCGATTCATCCGTTTCCCGGCGCCGGCTCTGCCGGCCAGGTGGAGACAACCATGCGCATTCTGATCGCCGAAGATGACGACGTGCTGGCCGACGGCCTGACGCGCTCGTTACGCCACTCGGGTTATGCCGTCGACCATGTCGCCAATGGCCTGGAAGCCGATTCGGCGCTGTCGACCCAGACCTTCGACCTGCTGATCCTGGACCTGGGCTTGCCACGCATGTCGGGGCTGGAGGTGCTCAAGCGCCTGCGCGCGCGCGGCGCCATGCTGCCGGTGCTGATCCTGACCGCGGCCGACAGCGTCGACGAGCGCGTCAAGGGTTTGGACCTGGGCGCCGACGACTACATGGCCAAGCCCTTTGCGCTGTCCGAGCTGGAGGCGCGCGTGCGCGCACTGGTGCGGCGCGGCGCCGGCGGCGGGGCCACGCTGATGCGGCACGGGCCGCTGTCCTACGACCAGGTCGGCCGCATCGCCTACCTGAACGACCAGATGCTGGACCTGTCCGCGCGCGAGACCGGCCTGCTGGAAATCCTGCTGACCCGCAGCGGCCGGCTGGTATCCAAGGAACAGCTGGTGGACCACCTGTGCGAATGGGGCGAGGAGGTCAGCAACAACGCCATCGAGGTCTACGTGCACCGTCTGCGCAAGAAGATCGAGGTGGGTGGCATCCGCATCGCCACGGTGCGCGGGCTGGGCTACTGCCTGGAGAAATTCCAGCCGGCGGTCGCCGCGCATCACTGACAAACCCCGTCCGCCGAACGACCCACGCAGGCGCGCCCACGACCGGACCTGAGCCCACATCGTCGAGATGAGCCTGCTGCGACTGCCATGGAGGCGCCTGCACCGCGCGCCGCCCTCCCCTCCCCCTGCTGCGGCGCCGCCCGAAGCCAACGACCAGGAACTGGCCGATGCGCTGCCGCACCTGGAAGAAAGCACCGCGCACCCGGCGCCGCGCTCGCTGTTCGGTGAGATCCTCGACTGGATGCTGGCGCCGCTCCTGCTGCTCTGGCCGATGAGCATCGCGGTGACCTACCTGGTGGCGAAGTCAATCGCCAACGGGCCGTTCGACCGCGCGCTGGAAGCCAGCGCCATCGTGCTGTCGCAGCAGGTGCGCGAGATCAATGGCCGCATCACGCTGCAGCTGCCGCTGTCCGCGCGCGAGATCCTGCGCGCCGATGAAACCGACAACATCTACTACCAGGTGGTCGGCAAGCGCGGCGAATTCATCGCCGGCGACCACGACCTGCCGCTGCCGTCCGAGGAAGACCAGGGCCATGCGGGCCTGGTATCCCTGCGCGACGACCGCGTGGCGGGCAACGATGTGCGCGTGGCCTACACCTATATCGAACTCAAGCATGTCAGCGGCACGCAGCCGGTGCTGGTGCAGGTGGCCGAGACCCTGGACAAGCGCGCGCGCCTGGCCAACGAGATCATCAAGGGCGTGATCCTGCCGCAGTTCGTGATCCTGCCGCTGGCGGTGGTGCTGGTGTGGTTCGGGCTGTCGCGCGGGCTGGCGCCGCTCACCGCGATCCAGCAGCGCATCCGCGCGCGCAACCCGGGCGACACCAGCCCCATCGACGAACGCGCCGCGCCGCAGGAGATCACGCCGCTGGTGGGCTCGTTCAACGACCTGCTGGCGCGGCTGGACCAGTCGGTGCAGACGCAGAAGCGCTTTATCGCCGATGCCGCGCACCAGATGAAGACGCCGCTGGCGGGGCTGCGCATGCAGGCCGAGCTGGCGCAACGCGAGCAGTCGCCGGAAGAGCTGCGCCGCTCGCTGGCGCAGATCGCTGGCAGCTCGGAGCGCACCGCGCACCTGGTGACGCAGCTGCTGTCGCTGGCGCGCATGGAGAACCTGGCGGGCACCGGCGGCATGGCGGCGCTGGACCTGTCGGCGCTGGCGCGCGAGGTGGTCAAGGACTGGCTGCCGCAGGCCTGGGCGCGCGAGATCGATCTGGGGCTGGACGCGGATGACCATCCGGTGATGGTCCAGGGCAACCGGCTGATGCTGACCGAGATGCTGAACAACCTGCTCGACAACGCCATCCGCTACACGCCGCGCGGCGGGCATGCCACGGTGCGTGTCAGCGCCGATGCCTTCGAGCCCTTCGCTTACCTGGACGTGGAAGACACCGGCCCGGGCATCCCCCCGGCCGAGCGCGAACGCGTGATGGAACGCTTCTACCGCGTGCTCGGCACTAACACCGAAGGCAGCGGGCTGGGCCTGGCCATCGTGCGCGAGATCGTGCAGCAGCATGGCGGCGAAGTCCGTATTGACGACCACGTCTACCAGGAATCACCGCGGCTGGCCGGAGCGCATTTCCGCGTGACGCTGCGCCGGCCCGCCGAACCTCCGCTCGCATGAACCAGCCCCCCGCCCCCGACCTTGCCGAAGCCCGCCAGCGCCTGGCGTGGCATCGCAACTTGCGCTGGATCGCCGGCTTGCTGGCGGTCTGGTTCGTGGTTACCTTCGTGGTGGCCTGGTTCGCGCGCGAGCTGCGTTTCGACTTTTTCGGCTGGCCGTTCTCGTTCTGGGTCGGCGCGCAGGGCGCGCTGGTGGTGTACGTGCTGATGGCCACGCTCTACGCCTGGCGCATGAACCGCGCCGACGACGAGGCTGACAGGGCGACCGACAGCGCGGCCGCCCCCGCTCCCTTGCCTTCGCAGGGGGCTTCGCGCGGCGCAGGCGCCGATGCTGCATAGCCGCACGCCGGCAAAGCGCCCTGCAGCGCCATCCGGCGGCATCAGGCACGTGCGCCGCAGCATCCTGCAAGTGACAGGCGGCTAGCGTATACCCCGATATTTTTGGCGATTGCGCGGCTGGATCTGTCAGAACGCAGTAAGTTTCGCCACCCACAATCCTCTGCAACTCAGGCACCCGGCCGGCGGCACGGGCCTTTCCCGCGCCGCCGCGTCCCGCCCGAGATCCATTCCAGACGGAGGAGACAACATGGCAAACGTGCAAAACGTTGCGATGCCCGAAGGGGGCGCGCAAAACGCACCGATGACCGCCGAAGAGCGCAAGGTGATCTTTGCCTCATCGCTGGGCACGGTGTTCGAGTGGTACGACTTTTATCTGTACGGCTCGCTGGCCGCGATCATCGCCAAGCAGTTCTTTGCCGGCCTGGACCCGACCTCGGCCTTCATCTTCGCGCTGCTCGCCTTCGCCGCCGGCTTTATCGTGCGGCCGTTCGGCGCGCTGGTGTTCGGGCGCCTGGGCGACATGATCGGGCGCAAGTACACCTTCCTGGTCACCATCCTGCTCATGGGCCTGTCGACCTTTATCGTCGGCCTGCTGCCCGGCTACGCCACCATCGGCTGGGCCGCGCCGATCATCCTGATCGCATTGCGCATGCTGCAGGGCCTGGCGCTCGGCGGCGAATACGGCGGTGCCGCCACCTACGTGGCCGAGCACGCGCCGCACGGCAAGCGCGGCGCCTATACCTCGTGGATCCAGACCACGGCCACGCTGGGCCTGTTCCTGTCGCTGATCGTGATCCTGCTGTGCCGCGAAATGACCGGTCCGAACTTCGAGGTCTGGGGCTGGCGCATCCCGTTCCTGCTGTCGATCCTGCTGCTGGGCGTGTCGGTGTACATCCGCCTGTCGATGAACGAATCGCCGGCATTCCAGCGCATGAAGGCCGAGGGCAAGACCTCCAAGGCCCCGCTGACCGAGTCCTTCGGCCAGTGGCGCAACCTGAAGATCGTGATCCTGGCCCTGCTCGGCCTGACCGCCGGCCAGGCCGTGGTCTGGTACACCGGCCAGTTCTACGCGCTGTTCTTCCTGACGCAGGTGCTCAAGGTCGATGCCAAGACGGCCAACCTGCTGATTGCCGGCGCCCTGGTGATCGGCACGCCGTTCTTCATCTTCTTCGGCGCGCTGTCAGACAAGATCGGCCGCAAATGGATCATCATGCTGGGCTGCGCGCTGGCGGTGCTGACCTACTTCCCGCTGTTCAAGGCGATGACCCACTACGCCAACCCGGCGCTGGAGCGCGCCCAGCAGAGCGCGCAGATCGTGGTGACCGCGGATCCGAAGCAGTGCTCGTTCCAGGGCAGCCCGATCGCTCGCGAAATCGATTTCCGCAGCTCCTGCGACATCGCCAAGCGCACGCTGGCCCAGGCATCGGCCAGCTATGAGGTGGTGGAAGCGCCGGCCGGCACGGTCGCGTCGGTCAAGATCGGTGACAAGGAGATCAAGGCCTTCAACGCCCAGCTGGTGAACGGCCACAGCTTCGATGAAGCCAGCAAGCAGCAGATCGCGGCGTTCAAGAAGGAAGTCGGCAGTTCGATGGCCGCCGCCGGCTACCCCACCAAGGCCGACCCGGCGCAGATGAACACGGTCATGGTGCTGGCGATCCTGGTCATCCTGGTGATCTACGTGACCATGGTGTACGGCCCGATCGCCGCCATGCTGGTGGAGCTGTTCCCGACCCGCATCCGCTACACCTCGATGTCGCTGCCGTATCACATCGGCAACGGCTGGTTCGGCGGCCTGCTCCCCACCATCTCGTTCGCGCTGGTGGCCCAGAACGGCAACATCTACTACGGCCTCTGGTACCCGATCATCATCGCGGCCTTCACCTTCGTGATCGGCGCGCTGTTTATCCGCGAGACCAAGGACGTGAACATCTACGCCAACGACTGAGCGGTCGTCCGGCGATGACAGTAGCGGCAGGCCATCCGGCCTGCCGTTTTTCATGGGCGGGCGGCCCCGGCAGAATTTTCGCCGGAGGGTGTTGACAGCTTCGAAAGCCTAGGTATAATCTCAGTCTTCGTTGGCGAATTAGCTCAGTCGGTTAGAGCGACGGAATCATAATCCGCAGGTCCGGGGTTCGAGTCCCTGATTCGCCACCATCTATTAAAAAAGCCGCGTTCCCCCAAGGGAACGCGGCTTTTTGCTTTGGCGAATCGCTGGAGCCGCCGCACAAGAGAAGCGTTGGCACGGCAACCGCGCCGAGCCTGCCGCGTGACGATGATGGCCTGGGGATGGAGCGATGCAGTTCGTTGCGGATTTGTACAAGGATTGGGTATTCGCGTACCGGATCACGGTCAGCAGGTACCCGGCACTGCCGCTGCATTTCATCGGCACCACGCTGTTCGTGGCGTTGGTAGCGGGACTCTCAACGCTTGTCCCTTACCTGTTGCGACAAGCCACCAACGCGCTGTCGATGGATGCCGCGCATCGGGCTGCAGGTTCGGCGGTCCTTCTGGCCGGCGCCTACGGGCTTGCCTGGACCGCGGCGCACGCGTTCGAATGGCTCAAGCTGATGCTTTCCGCAGCCGTTCTCGCCAGATGCGGTGCGGCCTTCCATCACGTCATCTTTGCCAGGCTGATCCGGGTCGACTACACGCGCCTGTCGGAACAGGATCCCGGCAAGCTGGTGGTTTCGGTGATCGCACGCAGCCGGGCACGAACTCGCGCGTGAGGGACGGGGCGATATCCTGGATCGCCCGCTTGGCATCCAGGGGCGAGCTCAGTTGGCAGATCGCGCATATCGCGTCGAAAACGGCGGTGTGCATCCGTTCCTCTGCGACGATGAAACCGGCCCTACGGCTGCGACAACGTGAACTCATACCGGCTGGTATCGAGCCGCGACACGCGATACTCGATGCGCTCGTCGTGGTACGACGAAGCCACGCGCAGGATCTTCAGCAGCGGGCCGCCGACGGGAACGCCAAGCAAGGCATGGTCATCCTCGTCGGCCAGCGCGGAGCGCAGCCGTTCCTCGGTGCGGATGATATTGATGCCGAAGGCATCCTGGTAGAAGTTGTAGAGCGTATTGGGACGCTCGCGCAGCTGTTTTTCGGTCAGGCCCTTGAAGCGCTCTTCCGGCACGGTGATGGCGTCGATCATCACCGGCGTGCCTTCCAGCGACAGGACATTGGTGAAGCGGAACACGGGATCGCCCACCGCCAGCGCCAGCGCGGCGGCCTCTTCCTTGTCGGCCTTGGCGCGGCGGAACCGGGCCAGCCGTACCGTGGGATATTCGCGATGGCCGTCCTGGCGCACGATGCGGAAGAAGCGGAAGAAGTGATCCTCCTGCCGATGCGTGGCGACGTAGGTGCCGCGGCCCTGGTGGCGGATCATGATGCCTTCGGCCACCAGCTCGTCGATCGCCTTGCGCAGTGTGCCGATCGAAACGCCGAAGCGCTCGATCAGCTTGCGCTCGGACGGAATCGCTTCGCCCGGCTTCCACTCGCCCTCCGCCAGCGCGGAGAGAATGGCCTGCTTGACGTCCTTGTACAGGACGCCGCCGATCGCACTGCCTGCATCAAATCTGGCACCCACCTTGAAATCCTTGTCGGAGGCCCACGCAGCCGTCTGCATGGTCGATTCATCTAGATAAGCCAGATCATACCGGAGCGCTGCGGCGGCCCTCCGCGGTCATTCGGCGCGGATATGCTTCTTCGATCAGCCGGGCCCAGCGCGTCACCTCGCCGTTGAAGTACTCGGCAAAGGGCCCGCTGGTCTGCGGCGCCGGGGTGAAGCCCGATGCCACGATGCGCTCGCGCAGGGCATCTGACTGGAGCATGCGCGCCACCGACGCCGACACCTTGTCGACGATCGGCCTGGGCGTGCCGGCCGGCATCATCAGCCCGGTCCAGTTCTCGACGATCAGGTCGGGGAAACCAGCCTCGGCCACCGTGGGCACATCGGGCAGCAGCGGATGCCGCTCGCGCGTCGTCACCGCCAGCGCGCGCAGCTTGCCGCCCTTCACGTAGGCCAGCGATTCCGGGAAGTTGGAAAAGACCACATCGATCTGCCCGCCGATCAGGTCGGTCATCGACGGCGCGCCGCCCTTGTACGGCACATGGGTCAGGTTGGCCCCGGTCTGGCTTTCGAACAACGCCATGGTCAAGTGCGGCGGCGTGCCATTGCCGCTGGAGCCGGCATTGAGCTTGCCTTTCTGTGCCGCCGCGGCCAGGTCCTTCATCGACTTGATCGGCGAGCTGGCCGGCACCACCACCAGCATCGGCGACGAAGCAATGCGCGCCACCGGCACCAGGTCCTTCTGCATGCTGAACGGTAGCCTGGGGAACAGCGTGACATTGGAGGCATGGGTCAGCGTGACCGCGAGCCAGGTGTAGCCATCGGCGGGTGCCTTGGCGACCTGGTCGGCCCCGATATTGGCATTGCCGCCGGGCTTGTTGTCGACCACCACGGGCCGTTTCCACTCCTCGGACAGCTGATGGCCCACCAGCCGGGCCATGATGTCCGTCAGCCCGCCGGCCGAGAACGGCACGACATAGCGGATCGGCTTGCCGGGATAGTCGTTCGCGGGCACGGACGCCTGCGCGGCGCCCTGGGCCGCGGCTGGCGCGGATGCCAGGCCGGTGAACACAGCTACTGCGGACAACGCGACAAAAGCGCCGGTACCGTACCTGAGCGCGGTGCGAATCAAACCTCGATACATGGTGTGTCTCCGTTTTGTGGTCGCCGGCCCGTCGTCGCGGGTCCGCTGTCGTTGTGGAATGAATCGCTAGGCGCGGCCCTCCTCGCCTGCCAGCGCGCGCAGCTCGGTGATCAATGCGTCGGGAATCTCAATACCTTGGGCCAGAGCGTCCGCCTGTGCGGCATCGCGCCTTGCGCCGGGCAGGCGCGTGCCTTCGTCGTCGAGCATCGCCTGCAGCAGGGCCTCGACGCGTTCGGCATAAGCGTCGGTGCCGGCGAACGCGCCAGGGTCCAGCACCATAAAGAGCTGGCCGATGCGCGGGCGGTTGCCCGCGTCGCTGAAGAATGAATCGGCCTCCGCGCCGAACTGCGCACCCGCCAGCGAGGTCACCAGCAACTCCACCATCAGCGCGAGCATCGCGCCCTTGACGCCGCCCGCCGGCAGCATCGAGCCGCGCAATGCGGCCTTCGCATCGGTGGTGGGCTGGCCGGCTTCATCCAAGGCCCAGCCCGGCGGGATCGGCTTGCCCTGCTTCGCCGCCACCATGATCTTGCCGCGCGCCACTTCCGACAGCGACAGGTCGATCACCACCGGTGAGTGCCCGCGGCGTGGAAACACCGCCGCAATGGGATTGGTGCCGAACAGCGGGCGCCGCCCACCCCATGCCGGCATCGCGGCAGGCGAGTTGCCCATCGCGATGCCCACCATGCCGGCGCGCGCGACCGCATCGAGCGGTAGCGCGGCAGCGCCGAAGTGGTGGCTGTTGGTGACGGCCGCGACGCCTACGCCGGTGTCCTGTGCGCGACGCAGCGATTCGGCGATGGCCAGGTCGCAGGCGGGGAAGGCGAAGCCGCAGCCGGCATCGACCAGCGCCGCGCTGGCCTTACTGGCGCGCACCACAGGCTTCGCATGCCCGTCGACACGATCGGCATGCAGATGCGCGACATACATCGGCACACGCGAAACACCGTGCGACGCCAGTCCATGCGAATCGGCCCTTACAAGCGCGGCGGCCGTTGCACCGGCCTGCAGTTCGCTGGCCCCGGCGCGGCGCAGTGCGGCATTGGCGAGCCGCTCCAGTTCTGCCATTGGTACGCGACTCATGACAGGGCCTCCAGCGTCTGGCGCACCTCCCGGGCGATCATCATCGAGACCCGGGCATTGGCCTCGCGCGTCACGCCACCGATATGCGGGGTCAGGATCAGGTTGGGCACGTCCGCGAGCACGCTGTCGGCGGGCAGCGGTTCACGCTCGAAGACATCGAGCGCCGCGCTGGCCAGATGCCCGTCGCGCAGCGCCTGTGCCAGCGCGGCCTCGTCGACGACACCACCGCGCGCGGTATTGATCAGCACCGCCCCCGCCTTCATGCCGGCGATCCGCTGCGCGTCGATCAGGTGCCGGGTGGTGGCGACCAGCGGCACGTGGAGGCTCACCGCATCGGCCTGCGCCAGCAGCATGTCGAGCGACACACTGCGCACGCCCATCTGCGACCACACCGGATCGTCCGGCGCGAGCATCGGGTCACAGGCCACTACCTGCATACCGAAGGCCTGCGCCAGCGCCGCCGCCTGCCTGCCGATGTCGCCGAAGCCGACCAGGCCCAGCGTCTTGCCGAGCGTCTCCCTGCCCTCCGACAGCCGCGCGCGCGGCCACTGGCCCGCGGCTACGTCCGCGCTGCTGGCGTAAGCGCCGCGCAACAGTACCGCCGCGGTCGTGACCACATACTCGGCCACGGACCTGGCGTTGGCGCCGGCTGCGGGGATCACGCGGATGCCGCGCTCACGGCAGGCCTCGACGTCGATATTGTCGAGACCGACCCCGAGCCTGCCGACCACGCGCAGCGACGGCGCGCTGGAGAGCAACGCCGCGTCGACCTGGGTGCGGTTGCGCACGATCAGCGCGTGCGCCCCGGGCAGCGCACCCAGCAGGTCGGCGCGGCGCTCCACCCAGGCCGGCTCGTACTGCAGGTCGAAGCCCGGGCGCAGCGCCTGCACCGCGGCGCAGTCCATGAACTCGCTGATGCAGATGCGCTTCATCATGCCGACTCGTGGATGCGGGTCAGCACGAACTCGCGGTGGCCCAGCGCTTCCGCCGCCGTCCAGCGCCCGTTGACCGTGGCCAGCATGCATTCGAGCAACTTGTCGCCGGTCTGGTCCAGGGTCTGCTCGCGCTGCAGCAGGCCGGAGCAATCGACGTCCATGTGCTCGCTCATCAGCCGCACGGTGCGCGGATTGGCGCACAGCTTGATCACCGGCACGATGGGATTGCCGATCACGTTGCCCTGGCCGGTGGGAAAGAAATGCACCACGTAGCCGGCTGCCGCACACAGCGTCACCATCTCGGCGGCGGCCGATGACGAATCCATAAACCACAGGCCGGGATGGGTCGGCTCCTCGGCCTTGTCCAGCACGCCGTCGACCGTGCATTTCTTGCCGATCTTCTGGATGTTGCCCAGCGCCTTTTCTTCGATGGTGGTGAGGCCGCCGGCGATATTGCCCTTGGTCGGCTGCGACTCGGACAGGTCCGAGGTCTTCCAGCGGTCGATCATGCCCTGGTAGCGCTCGAACATCGCCATGAACTGGTGGCGCACCTCGTCATTGGCGCAGCGCGCCGCGACGATATGCTCGCCGCCGGTCAGCTCCGAGGTTTCGCCAAATACCAGCGTGGTGCCGAGCGGATGGAGCTTGTCGAACGCGTTGCCGACGGTGGGGTTGGCGCCGCAGCCCGAGGTGGTATCGGACTCGCCGCACTTGGTCGATACCCACAGCTCGTTGATCGGGCACTCCACGCGGTGCAGCGCGGTGGCGTACTGCACGTATTCCTTCGCCGCCTTCGACGCACGCATGATGGTGTCGTGATCGCCATGTCCTTCGATGCCGAAGCCGACCACCGGCTTGCCGGTCTTTGCGATGCCGTCGACGACCTTCCTGGTCCAGCCGTCTTCGATGCCGATCACCACCACAGCGGCGACATTAGGATTGCTGCCCGCACCGATCAGCGTGCGGAAGTGCAGGTCGAGGTCCGGCCCGAACTGCAGACGGCCGTACGGGTGCGGAATCGCCATGGTGCCCTTGATGGCAGCGGCGACGGCCTCGGCGGCGGCATTGGACAGGTCGTCCAGCGGCAGGATGATGACGTGGTTGCGCACACCGACGCGGCCGTTGTCGCGGCGGTAGCCCCTGAAGGTGGTGTTTTGGTCGATCACGGACATGGCTTGGGTCTCGGGTAATTGGTGGGGAAATGAAGGGGGGAGCGCGCCGGCTTACCAGCGCTTGGTCTTGATGTTGTGCACGTGGGCGTGCTCACCCGCCTTGATCGGCGCCACCACCTTGCCGATGTCGATGCCGTACTTGTAGACGGTGTCGTTGGGCGCCATGTCGCGCAGCGCCACCTTGTGGCCGATCGGAATCGGCTGCAACGCCGTCACGGTCACGATCTTGTCCTCATCCATGATCCAGGCGTTCAGCGTGGTGCCGGGCTGGATTCCTTCCACCACGGCTACCGCCACGGTGTCCTTGGCGTCGTGCAGCACTACATGAATCATTGTTGTCTCCTCGCTGTGGGTCATCGGTGAAATGAGCATAGGAGACGGTATGATCCATGTCAACCAACTCATATGTATGATTTAGCTGAGTGCAAAAATGGGCAGCGGCGCTGTCGCTAGCGCGGGACGGTCAGGGAAGAAGCAAAGGGAAACAGCAGAAGGCGGCGTCAGCCGTCCTGGAGGCAGGTCTGGCGTTCGCCCTGACGTGAGGGCGAACGGGGTTCGGGAAATCTACAGAGGTGCGGCTTACCGGCTTACCGGCTTACCGGCTTACCGGCTTACCAGTAGCGCACGCGCCCGGTATCGAGATGGACGAATTGCTCGCCCTGGTAGAAACCGACGCCGCCGGCCTGCAACGACTTGGCCGCGTCGCGCACGTCGGACAGGGCGACGCCCGGCACGCGGATATCGATGGCCTTGCCGTCCATGTGGAGGCTGTGCTTGGCCACGCCGCCGCCGCGCGAAGTGCGCAGCCGCGAGTTGGTATCCGGGCTGCGGTAACCGGAGATAACCTGGAACGGCTTGTCGGTGGCGAGTTCGCGGCGCACGCGGAACAGCACCTCGAAAAGCTGCGGATCGATCACGCCTACAGCGCCGGAATAATGGTCGCGCAGGAAGCCGTTGAGCGAAGTCAGCGCATCCGGCACGAAGCGGTCGCCCACGGCGTAGACCAGCGAAATATGCTCGCCGGTATGAGTATGGTCGAAAGTGAGCTTGCGGGCGTCTGGCAAGCTTGCCAGCGAACGTCCGTCAGGCAGGCTCGCCAGCGCCTTGCGCGGCGCGAGCGGCATCAGGCCCGCGGCCAGCGCCAGTGTCCCGGTGGTATGAAGAAAGCGGCGGCGTGCGTTGCGCGTCGCATCAGTCATGGTACTTCCTCTAGATGTGCGAGTCGCGCCTCATGAGGTTGAGCCCCTGGCGCGTGCGAGTGCTGGCTGCGTGGCGCGCCCGGTGCGTTGCCGCAGCGCGTTGTCCAGCATTTTATCGTGACCGTAGATGTCAGGGAGAAAGGATACACGACCATCGGCCCGCGCGATGACCGTGCCATAAGCCAACACTACCGGTAGGGGTTGTTGCAAGCGCACCGTCTTCGACTTGCCGCCAGCCATGGCTTCGCGGATGCGCGCTTCGGTCCACTCCGGCATGTCCTGCATCACGAACTGCGCCAGCGCCACCGGCGACTCGACCCGGATGCAGCCATGGCTGAAGTCGCGCCGGTCGCGCTTGAAAAGCTGCGGCGTGGGGGTGTGGTGCAGGTAGATGTTCTCGTTGTTGGGGAACATGAACTTGATGTCGCCCAGCGCATTCATTGGGCCAGGGCGCTGGCGGATGCGCATGCGGCCATTGAGCACGGCGTCCAGATTCTCCTCGGACAGCGTGGTCACCGCCTTGCCGTCGCCGGTCACGAACTCCAGCCCCTGCTGGTTGAAATACCCCGGGTCGCTGCGCAGGCGCGGGATGGTCTCGCGTTTGGCGATCGATGGCGGCACGTTCCAGTACGGGCTGAACTCGATATAGCGCATGTCTTCGCTGAACAGCGGCGTGCGCGTATCCAGCGCCTTGCCGACGATCACCTTCATTTCCAGCTTGATGTCGAGCTTGCCGTCGCGCACTTCATAGGCACGCAGCATGAACTCGGGGACGTTGACCACGATCATGCGCGGACCGTCCAGCGGCGTCCAGCGCATGCGCTCCATGGTCAGTTCGATCTGCCGCACACGGCTGGCGATGGGGGCGTCGAGCTGCGCCAGCGTGGCCTTGCCGATCACACCGTCGGGCTGGAGGCCGTGCCGCGACTGGAACGCCTTGACGCCGGCAACCAGCGCGCCTTCATAGCGCGCGGGCACCTGCGTGCCCGCCGGCAGGTCGGCCAGCGCGACAAGGCGGGCGGCCAGCGCCGCGGTGCCGCGCCAGGACTGGCCAGGTGCGAGCTTGGCCGCGGGCAGCGCCGGCAATGGCTGGGACCAGACCGGCTGCTTCGCGATCTCGCGATAGCGGGCCAACGCCTGGCGCAGCGTGCCGTACAAGGGAAACGAGGGCGCCGCCTGCCGGATGGCGTCGGGCAGCCGGTGCTGCGCAACGCCATCGCGCAGCCATGTGGCGGCATCGAAGGGCCGGTCGGTCTGCGGGGTGAAATTGGCATGGACGGCACGCGGATTGACGCGGCCGGCGTGCACGTCGGCCAGCATCCGCTCCATCGCGGCGGTCAGCGCGGCGTCCAGGCGTGCCGCGGCATCGGGGGCAAGCACGGCCCCGCTGGCGGCCTGGGACACTGCCTGGCGCAAGGCGTCTGCGTCATAGTCGCGCGGATCGAGGCCCTCGGCGGCGACGCCGGCCAGCGCATCCACGGCCTGCCGGGCTTCCGGTACCGGTCGCCCTTGCGAGAACCAGAGCGGCGCTGGCGACGGCTGCTGGGGCTGGGTGGACGCCTGCGGCGCAGGCGGCGGCACCTGGGCGAATGCGGGCGTCACCAGCGCCACGGCCGCGCCAGCCAGCACCGCGGCAAGGAGGCTGCGCGCCAGCAGGCTGCCTCGGGCCCGCATGCCAGCATCGGCCAAAACGGAAGGTTTTCGGGCAGCCGGGGCGGCAATGTGCCCGTCGGTCTGGCGTGCTGCAGCGGTCAGGAACAAAGGCATCGGGCGGATGGGTCGCATTCGTCGCACACGCTCACAGTCTACCGCTAACGTCATCAAGAACAAATCTGCTCACCGCTGTGCGGTGGCCGTTTAGATTTGTTTCCCGCAGGGGTCACGGTGCCCCCGCTTGGCCCTCGCGGCGTTTTGCCGCGGGACGTTCCGACCTTTCGCGCTACAGCCTTTTTCTTCTGTGCGGCGACAATGTCGCGCCGGAACTTGCCCAGAGCCGCGTGGAGTCCATTCCAGGATGTGCCGCCGCCTTCCGCGCGATTCCTTGCAGGTAGCGGGAAGAAAGCGGTTACCCCCTTGACCGAAACCGGTGTCGATTTCAGCCTGGGTATGCACTCCACGTAGCCCTGCGACCGACGGGCAATGACACCCGCAGCCGCTTTATGGACACTCAGCCCGAGTGGCTTCGCGTATTTGATCTGACCGGCCAGTGAGGTATAGGCCGGATTCACCTTGATCAACTCGACCCCGCGCCGGTGGCACTTCGAGGCGAGCAACTGCTGATACTTCGCGTAGGATAAGCCCGACAGTGCCCGGGCCTGCGCCGGACTCATCGCAGACATGTCCTTCTTCTTGTCGGCAAAGTCGAGTTCTTCCGCAGCAATGGGCTTTCGCACCCGCAGCGCATGCTCGACGACGCCTTCGATCGCATCCGAGAGGATCGCCGCCCGTTGGCCGGTGCTTTTGTCCTCCAGTGGCAGTTCAACCCGCCAGGATTGGATCATGTTGCCGCCGTGGTCCGTTTCGGTGACCGCGAGGTGATTGGCGTTGAAGTCGATACCGACTGCGCCAAACCTGGCGCGCAACGTGGAGATGGGGGCGGCCGGGCGAGCGAATGACACCATCAGCCGATACCCCTTGTGATCCTTGTGGATCAGCCAGGAGAGCGCCTTGCCTTCGCGCAGGGCCCAGCGCAGCGCTGGCTCATCGTACGGAAAGGAAAGACCGGTTAGCACCAGGTACTTGTCCTTGCCTTTGGGCTTTTCCTTAGTTTTGCCGACGAATTCGGGCTCCCCATTCTCCGCGCCCACCACAGCATCGGGCAGCCGAATGCGAAGCGCGAGCAGCCCATCCTCGCCCACTGAGAGGGTACAGGATTGATTTCCGCCCGTCTCGTCGCCGGACCCAAGGAAGAAGCACTGGTGATCCCGGGCCGCGCGCCAGTCAGCCAGCCACTCGGCGTGATCCGTGTAGCCGTTCTCCTCCAGATGGAACTGCTTCCGGAAGAGCTTTCGGGACCCAAAGCAGATCCCCGGGACGTGGCCCTTTAGGCGTCCCCGCATTTCATCGATCTTGTGCTCCAGGCGCTCGATCTTGAGCTTCAACTTGCGCCGCTGCGCGGTCCAGCCCCGGAACACCTTGGTGGTGACAAGAATTTTCTTCGCGTCGAGATCGGCAAACTTCTTGTCGAACCCCGCGAGGCGCTTCCTCACCTTCTTGAGCGCCGCATTCTTGTCCTTGATGTTCTGCTTGAGCAGTTCCCGCGCGCTGTCGATGGAGCCCTGCAGATCGTTCGCAAGTCCGTTGAAGTAACGGGCCGTGATGCCGTGGGCCTTGCAAAAGGCTGTCTTGTGATCCTTGGCCCTGCCGCCCTGCGACGCCACTACCACATACAGCTTGCGCAACAGCGCCCCGTAATGACCAACGAGCCTGTCCAGCACAATGGCTGCCTCAGGCGTGATGGTCGGTCGGGTCTGCGTAGTGAGTTGCACGAATTGGGAGGCTCCATTTAAGGTGAACCGATTATGCCTGCGCCGCGAGTGCGCGCAAGTTTTTGCGACTACAAGCGCCATATAGTCGCGACGAGAACGCCGTCAGGATTTCCACCATCTTCCGTGAGTTGCTGCTCTTTCGGGATCTCGTCGTCCGCATCAAGAATAACCACCTCAACGCCATGAATCTCGCAGATGCGAAACAGCAGCTCCGAGCCAAACCGAAGCAGCCGGTCCTTGGTCACCAAAAACCAGGCGCCGCACCCGATGGTGAAGGATCTCGGTAAGCAGCGTCAGAAGGCCCTTCTTCTTGTAGTTGAGGCCGGAGCCTAAATTGGTAATGACCTCGATACCATCCCATTGCTGGGCCTCGCAATGGCGGCGCAGACGCAACGCCTGGCTTTCCAGTCGTTCTTTCTGGTCGTGGGAGGAGACGCGCGCGTAGGCAATCGTCTTCCCGGCCGCTGGAGTCGATAGGCCTATCACCTCTCGCACCTTCGTGGCGTCGTAACGGCGATGCCCACCGATTGTCCGGCACGCCGGCAGCAGCTTGCCGGCCTTATGCCAACGGCGCAGAGTAACCACCGCAACGCCCAACATTTGCCCCAATTCACCGCTCGAAAGCAGTTGCACCTGACTCCGTTACGCCGCGCTGCGGGTGTAAATGAGCAGGTTTGATCGTAGAATGAGCTGACAGTTTAAAACCCGTGTTGGCGCCACGAGGCGGTGTACGCCCCCGTGCCCCCTTTCGGCGCGGCGCTACGCAAGCCGCTTCGTAGCATGATCGACACGCAGACGTCGCCAGGACTGCGTCAGGTCCTGCGCGCAAGCGACTGATCAGGCAATTCGGCGGTACGGCTACGCAGAATCAGGCGATTCACTCCTGCAGGTGGGAAATTTCACAGCTTGGGCGCATCGCTGCTTTCCTACACTTGCCCCCGTTCTCACGACGAATCCGATGCGCCCCGCTGCATCGGTAGCGTCGGCACTTCAGGGAACGTCCCTTTGCAGGCCTCGAATGGCCTGCTGCTTTTCTCCACATGTAGCAACATGAAAATCGCGTTTGCCCCGGCAGTCCTTGCCGCCGGCATCGTCTTCGCCTCGCAGGCTGCCCACGCGGCGGATGGCACCATCACCTTCAATGGCAGCATCACTGCGCAATCCTGCGCGATCAACGGCAACGGTACCGGCTCCAAGTCCTTCGCGGTCACGCTGCCGACGGTTTCCGCCAGGACGCTGAACGGCCCAGGCGCCACCGCGGGCCGCACGGCGCTCACCATCGCGCTGAGCAACTGCACGCCGAACACCGGCATCGTGCACACGCACTTTAAAGCGGGCCCGACCACCGATCTCAACACCGGTAACCTGATCCTGGACCCGGACGGCGCCGACAACGTGCAGATCGGCCTGCGCACTGCCGATCTCTCGCCGATCAAGGCCGGCTTTGCCGACAGTGCCCAGAACTCGCACCTCGTGTCGCTGACCAACGGCGCCGCGACCTTGTCTTACTACGCCGAATACGTTGCCACCGACGTTGCCGGCACCGGCGCCGCGAACTCCAGCATGATTTACACCATCGCGTATCCCTGAGTCCCGGTAGCACGCAATAACATCACCGGGGCCCACGCGACCCGGTGTCACACCAGTTGATGCCGGCGCGCGTAGTCCACCATCTCTACCAGTGAGCCGACATTGAGCTTGGCCATGATGTTGGCCTTGTGGGTGCTGACGGTCTTGCTGCTGATCAGCAGCTCCGCGGCGATGGACTTGTTGGAATGTCCGCGCGCGAGGTATTGCAGGATGGTGATCTCGCGGTTGCTCAGCCGGCGCAGGCCCGGATCGTGCGCCTCGCCGATCTGGCGCGCGGCTTCCAGCGTGTGCATGGGGAAGACCAGGTAGCCGCTCAGCACGCCACGCACGGCCTGCAACACGTCCGGCAGGCCGCGCTGCTTGGCGACGAAGCCGTGCGCGCCGGCGCGCAGGGCCCACACCGGCGCAGCCGTGGTGTCGGTGCCGGCCAGCACCAGTACATGTACGGCGTGACAGGTCGCCGAGACCCGCCTGACGAAATCGATGCCGGGATTGCCGAAGCGCTCGGTATCGACCAGCACCAGCCCGGGCCGGTGTTCGCGGACCAGCCGGAAGGCTTCCCGCACGCCATCGGTTTGCAGCACCTCGGCCGCGTCCAGCTCAGCCGCGAGCTGGACGGACAGCGCGGTACGGAACCCGGAAGGTTCGTCGACGATCAGCGCGTGATGCAATTGGGGCTCCTTGCCTGCTTGGCTGCTTGGCTGCTTGGCTGCTTGGCTAGCTGCCAAGGTTAAGGGCCCTGCGGGATCCTGTAGCGCCGAATCCTCGCTGCGCGGTTACAGCAGAATCTGAGCAGCCGTCAGACTGTTCCGTATCGGTGGACGGTGCCGCCGCGCGTCGGCAGCGGGTGCATCAGCCCTTGGCCGCGTCGAGCACCTCGGTCAGCTTGCGGCTGGCATCCAGCGCCGCCGGAAAGCCGCAGTAGACCGCGCTGTGCACCATCAGCTCGCGCAGTTCCTGCGGCGTGACGCCGTTGGCGAGCGCGCCGCGCAGGTGGCCGGCGAGTTCCTGCGGACGGTTCAGCGCGATCAGCATCGACACCGTGGCCAGGCTGCGCTGCTTGCGGTCGAGCCCCTCGCGAGTCCAGACCGTGCCCCAGGCGAATTCGGTAACGAGCTGTTGCAGGCTGGTGTCGCCCTGCTGCGCGGCGGCGTCCAGTGCGCGCTGGACATGGGCGGCGCCGAGCACTTCGGTGCGCACGTCGAGTCCGGCCTCGAAGGCGGGCGTGGGGCTATAGGCGGGAAGTTGGCTGGGTTCGGCCATGGCATGCGTCTCCGTTTATGAATGGATACTGCATGGTAGCCGAACCCCTGCGCGGTACCTGGCCGCGGCACGGTGCCGCGGCCGCCGCTTATTCCGTGCCGGCGGGCAGGAAGCGCGGCGCCGGCGCAGAGCGCGGCACCTCGCGCTCGCCCTGCCGGTACAGGCGGTAGGTGCCGCGCGCCTGGTTGTGCGGATGGCGCGCGGCCTCGTCCAGCGTCAGCACGCGCGCGAAGCATACGTCAGTGCCGCCCAGCACGGCTTCCCAGTGCGTGCTCGGCTGCGCCGCGATGCAGGCGGCAATGCGCGCCTTCACCGCCGGCCACTGGGCGCGGTCATACTGCGCGGCGGGGTCGATGTCGGTCAGCGCCAGCCGCTCGAGCAGCTCGCGGTAGAACTGCGGCTCGAGCGCGCCCAGCGTGATGGCGCGGCCGTCGGCGCAGCGGTACACGTCATAGAACGGCGAATCGTGGAAGGGGCTGGGCTGCGGCCCGCCCAGCGAGCCCGCGGCGCGCGAGACCTGCACCAGCGAGCCGAGCATGGCGACGATATCGGTAATCGCGGCATCCACCACACAGCCCTCGCCGCTGGCGCGCGCGCTCAGGATCGCGCTGGTGAGGCCGAAGGCCAGGCCGAGCGCGCCGGTGGCGTCGCCCATCACCGTCGGCGGCACCATCGGCAGCGCGTCGTCGCGCGCGGCCATCGACAGCAGGCCGGTCAGCGCGATGTAGTTCAGGTCATGGCCGGCGCTCTGCGCGAGCGGCCCGGCCTGGCCCCAGCCGGTCATGCGGCCGTAGACCAGGCGCGGGTTGCGCGCGTGGCAGGCCTTGGGGCCCAGGCCCAGCCGCTCCATCGCGCCAGGGCGCAAGCCTTCGATCAGCGCGTCGGCGCCGGCCACCAGCTCCAGCGCGGCGGCCACGCCTTCGGGCGATTTCAGGTTCAGCTGCACCACGCGCTTGCCGTGCTCCAGCTCCATCTCGGGCGGCACGGGCTGGCCGCGCAGGATGCGGCGCGCGTCCGGCGCCACCGGGCGGGTCACCAGCGTGACCTCGGCGCCCAGGCCGGCCAGCATCGCACCACACAAGGGGCCGGGGCCGATGCCTTCGAACTCCACCACCTTGATGCCGCGCAGGGGCAGCAGGCCTTGTTCACTCATGATTGTTGTCTCCGGGATTGCGGTCCGCGAGCGGCGCCATGGGGGGCGTCGGGGGCTCGGAAGCATGCTACGCGCCACGGCGCCGGCGGGGCAATGGCCAAATGTTTCAGGCAGATTGACGTATTTGGCGATGCCACTCCGTCGGCCAGGCGCGGCGGCCGGCTATCGCACTGCCGCATCGCTGATTTCCGAACCAACTTGATCTAAGTCGGGTCGGAGCAGCAAACTACCTGCCATGATGGTTCCAGATGGCGGCGCCGCCGCACGGCTGCACCGCCCGATTTCACCGATCCCCGCCCACGCGGCGGTGTTCCTCAACCTGGCTTGTCCGACAGCCCCCATCCAGGAGATTTCCGTCATGACCAATATCGTGCTCGCCACCGACGGCTCTGCCTTCAGCGACGCCGCGGCGCGCTTTATCGCCGAAGGCAAGCTGCTGCAGACCGGTTTTACCGTGCATGTCTTGCATGTGGCGCCGGAAGTGAGCGGCCAGGTGCGCGCCTTCGTCAGCAAGGAAACCATCGAGGACTGGCACAGGGAAGCCAGCGACAAGGCGATGATCGGGGTGTGCGACATCCTGTCGGCGGCCAATGTTCCGTTCGAGCGGCACGCACTGCACGGCTTTGCGCCGGAGAAGATCGTCGCCTATGCGCGCTCGGTCGCTGCGCAGGCCATCGTGATGGGCACCCATGGGCGCGGCTCGTTCTTCGATGCGGTGATTGGCTCGGTGGCCGGGCGCGTGCTGGCGCAGGCGGATTGTCCGGTGCTGCTGGTGAAGGCGCCGGAAAAGAAGGGTTAATCGAAGCGGGAGAAAACCGGCGCGGTTCAGGCGTTACCGCGTCAGCCTCAGGCGCCCCACAAGGGCGCTTCGTCCATCAGCGCCACCTGTTCGCGCAATTCCAGGATCCGGTCCTGCCAGTAGCGCGCCGTGCCGAACCACGGGAACGCCGCCGGGAAGGCCGGGTCGGCCCAGCGGCTGGCCAGCCAGGCGCTGTAGTGCAGCAGCCGCAGTGTGCGCAGCGCTTCCACCAGCCATAGCTCGCGCGCACGGAATTCGGCAAAGTCTTCATAGCCGGCGACGATGTCGGCCAGCTGGTCCTGCATGGCGGCGCGGTCGCCTTCAAGCAGCATCCAGAGGTCCTGGATCGCGGGCGCCATGCGGCTGTCGTCGAAATCCACGAAATGCGGGCCGGGCGCGCCGTAGGTGCCGCCGCGCGCGTCGTCCTCGTCGATCCACAGCACGTTGCCGCGGTGGCAGTCGCCATGCGTGCGCAGCAGTTGCACGTCGCCGGCGCGCTCGTAGCAGCGGCGCACGCCGTCCAGCGCCAGGTCTGCCACTGACTGCCATGCGGGCAACAGGTCGGCGGGAATGCAGCCGCTCGCCAGCAGCCAGTCGCGCGGGGCCACGCCGAAGGTGTCGATATCGAGCGCCGGGCGCGCCTGGTAGGGCTGCGTTGCACCCAGCGCATGGATGCGGCCGATAAAGCGGCCGAGCCAGGTCAGCGTGTCGGAACGGTCCAACGCGGGCTCGCGGCCGCCGCAGCGGGGAAACACGGCGAAGCGGAAGTCGCCGTGATACAGCAGCGTGCCGGTCTCCCCTGGCGCCAGCGCCAGCGCCGGCACGGCCGGGATCTCGGCTTGGGCCAGTTGCTGCACAAAGGCGTGCTCTTCAAGGATGGCCGCGTCGGTCCAGCGGCCGGGGCGGTAGAACTTGGCGACCACCGGCGCGGCATCCTCGATGCCGATTTGCCAGACGCGGTTCTCGTAGCTGTTGAGCGCCAGCAGGCGCCCGTCGGGGCGCAGGCCGGCGCCCTCGAGCGCGTCCAGCATCAGCTCCGGCGTCAGGCCGGCGTAGGGGACGCCGGGGTCGGACGGGGCCTTGGACGCGTGCATGGTGTCAGCCTGGCCCGCTCAGCGCGCCGGCTTGCGGTTGCCGCCGAGCAGCGCGGCCTGCGGCGCCGGGCGCCGGTTGCGCGCCGGCGGCGGCGCGACGTCGTGTGCCTGGCGCGCGGGCTGGGCCGCGGCGCGTTGCTGGCCGCGGGCCGGTTCCTGGCCGTCGCGGCGCGGTGCGGGGTTGCGCGCGCCGGCGGGCTGGCCGCCACGGTTGCCCTTGCCGGCACCATTGCCGCGCTGGCCGCCTTCGGCAGCGCGCGTACGTGGCTGGCCTTGCGGCTGGCCGCCCTGCCCTTGCCGCGGCGTGCCTTGCGCTTCGCGGGCGGGGCGCTGGCGCTGGGCGCCCTCGCCTTCGTTGCCGGCGGGACGTGCCTGGGCGCGTCCGCGACCCTGGCTTTGGCCCTGGCCGCCACCGCCGCGCTGCTGGCGGCCCTTCTGGATCGGCTCGGGCGCAATGCTCGGGTCGACCTCGAAGCCCGGCAGCACGGTCTGCTCGAGCTTGCGCTTGATCAGGCGTTCGATATCGCGCAGCAGTGCGAGCTCGTCCACGCAGACCAGCGAGATCGCCTCGCCCTCGGCGCCGGCACGGCCGGTGCGGCCGATGCGGTGCACGTAGTCTTCCGGCACGTTGGGCAGGTCGAAGTTGACCACGTGCGGGAGCTGGTCGATATCGATGCCGCGCGCGGCGATGTCGGTCGCCACCAGCAGGCGCAGCGTGCCGGTCTTGAACTCGGACAGCGCGCGCGTGCGCGCCGACTGGCTCTTGTTGCCGTGGATCGCCAGCGCCGACAGGCCGTCCTTGGTCAGCTGCTCGGCCAGGCGGTTGGCGCCGTGCTTGGTGCGCGTGAACACCAGCACCTGGTGCCAGTCATGC
This sequence comes from Ralstonia pickettii, assembly GCA_050987995.1. Classification (GTDB taxonomy): domain Bacteria; phylum Pseudomonadota; class Gammaproteobacteria; order Burkholderiales; family Burkholderiaceae; genus Cupriavidus; species Cupriavidus pickettii_B. The sequence continues at coordinate 507,705 of CP158803.1, read as the reverse complement.
TCGCGCACCAGGTGGGCCAGCAATTCGCGCTTGCGCTCGCGGTCCACCGGGTAGACGCGCTGGTCCACGGTTTCCGCCGTGGTGTTGCGCCGCGCCACCTCGATCGAGGCCGGGTTGTTCAGCAAGCGGTCGGCCAGCGCACGGATGTCGTCGGAGAACGTCGCCGAGAACAGCAGGTTCTGGCGCTTGGCCGGCAGCACGTTGAGGATCTTGCGGATGTCGTGGATGAAGCCCATGTCGAGCATGCGGTCGGCTTCATCGAGCACCAGCAGTTCCACCTGCGACAGGTCGATGGTGCGCTGGGACACGTGGTCCAGCAGGCGGCCGGGCGTGGCCACCACGATCTCGACGCCGCGCTTGAGCTGCTCAATCTGCGGGTTGATGCCGACGCCGCCGAACATCACCATGGAACGCAGGCGCAGGTACTTGCCGTAGTTGCGCACGCTCTCCTCGACCTGGGCGGCCAGTTCGCGCGTGGGGGTCAGCACCAGCGCGCGCACCGGCAGCCGGGCCGGACGCTGCGCGCCGTTGGCGGCGCGCGCCGCGGCGGATTCGGACAGCAGCTGCAGCATCGGCAGCGTAAAGCCGGCGGTCTTGCCGGTGCCGGTCTGGGCGCCGGCGAGCAGGTCGCCTCCCTTGAGGATGGCGGGGATCGCCTGGGCCTGGATGGGGGTCGGTGTGGTGTAGCCCTGTTCGGCCACCGCACGCACAATCTTTTCGGACAAACCGAGTTCGGAGAAAGACATGAATTGCTGCTTCGGCCATCGCCGCGCACGCAGTGCGCCAAACGCCGGATGGCTCGTGTAATCGATAGCGGTATCGGAGTCGAAATGAGACGAAACCGGCCGGTGGGCCGGACTGGCGGGGACCATCGGCCCGTCCGCAAGAAAGGTCGCTAGTGTACCAGCCCGGGACAAGCCGGTTCTGCACATGGTCCGGGCCCGCATGCGCGCCGGCGCACATGGCTCCGGCGCGGGTGGCGCTGCGCTATCATGGCGGCCACCCCCGGCCACAATCCGGCCCCCTGCCCGGCCCTGCCCGGCGCCCCGGAGAGCCGTCATGCGCTTGCGATTCCTTGAAGACCAGGAAGTCACCCTGTTCGCGGCCATCCCCGTCGGGATCGTCGCGGCCATCGCCACCACATTGTTCAAGGAGGCGCTGGAAGGCGCCGGCGTGGTGGTGTTCTCCAGCCATGCCGATGTGGTCGTGGTCTTTGCCACGCTGGCGCTGGCCTGGCGCGTGGTGGTGCCGGCGCTGGGCGGCGCGCTCGCCGGAGCGCTGCTGGTGCTGGCCAACCGCCTGGCGGGCAGCAACGGCGGCGCGACTGACTACATGGAAGCGGTGGCCAACGGCAGCGGCCGCCTGCCGGTGCGCATCACGCTGCTGCGTGCGCTGTCGTCGTTCTTCTCGATCGTCAGCGGCAGTTCGGTCGGCAAGGAAGGCGCGATGATCCAGCTGGCGGCGCTGTGCGGCTCGCTGTTTCCGTCGACGCGGCTGGAGCGCGGCGGGGGCTCCAATATGCGGCGCATGCTGACCGCTTGCGGCGCCGCGGCCGGGCTGGCTACGGTCTACCACACCCCCTTGTCCGCCGCCGTCTTTGTCGCCGAAGTGGTGTTCGGAGCGCTGGCGGTGCAGCGGCTGATGCCGCTGTTCCTGGCGTCGGTGGCCGGCGCGATGGTGAGCCAGTGGCACGGCGGCCTGCAGCCGCTCTATCCCGGCCTGGACATCTCCCCCGACCTGCGTCCCCATATCCTGCTGGCCGCAGCGGCGCTGGGCGTCGCCGCCGGCATCGCGGGCGCGCTGTTCCTGCGCGCGGCGGGCTTTGCGCGCAGCCGTTTCGCCGGCGTGCCGGGCGGGCCGGTGGTGCGGCTGGCGCTGGGCGGCGCGCTGGTGGGTGGGATGGCGATGGCGGTGCCGGAGGTGGTCGGCAACGGCTACTCCACCATCCAGACCATCCTGCAGGAGCAGCCGCTGAGCGTGCCGGTGGCGGGGGTGCTGCTGGCCAAGCTGGTGGCCACGGTGATCAGCATGGGCTCGGGCGCGGTCGGCGGCGTGTTCACCCCGTCGCTGTTCGTCGGCGCGGCGCTGGGGCAGTTGCTGGCGATCGGCATGAACGGGATGTCGGCCGGCGCGGGCGCGGCACCGCTGCTGCCGCTGGTCGGCATGAGCGCCTTCCTGGCCGCCACCAGCCAGGCGCCGCTGATGTCGGTGCTGATGGTGTTCGAGATGACGCTGGCGCCGGCGCTGTTGCTGCCGTCGATGATCGGCGCGGTAGCGGCGTACTACACCGCGTCGCGCTGCCAGACGCTGTCGCTGTACAGCGTGATTGCCGAGCGCGCGCAGGCCTCGGCCGCGGCCGAGCATGCGCGCACGCTGACGCTGGCCGGCCTGTGTGACCCGACCGACACGGTGCTCGACCCCAACGCCACGCTCGACGCCGCGATGGACAAGTTTGCCGAGGCCGGCACGCGCTACCTCTACCTGGTGCAGTTCGACGGGCGCCTGCTGGGGGCGCTGTCGATCCACGCGGTGCAGCGCGCCCAGCGCGAAGACTCGCAGCAAGGCGTGCTGGAACTGGCCGAGCGCGACTTCCCGGCGCTGACGCCCGATTCGCGCCTGCGCGATGCGCTGGCGGTGTTTGCCGAACACGCGATCAACCGGATCCCGCTGGTGCGCGACCCCGTCAGCCGTGAGCTGATCGGCACGGTGTCCAAGCAGCGGGTGCTGCAAGAGGCATCCTGCCTGTTCTGAGTGTTCTGAGCATTAACCCGAAGCCCGCACCGCCAAGCCGGTGAGCGGGTAAAATGGCGGGTTGCGCCCGCCTTCGGGCCAACCCGCCAACGCTTCGTCCAATTTGTCGGAGTTCTCCCCATGCCAGCAGGTCGTGATGCGCGCCGCCAGGCGCAGGAGTCTGTCAAACCCTCGCGCGGGCGGTTGCGTGCGCTGGCCTGCGCCGGCGCCCTGCTGCTGGGGGCGGCCAGCGCGGCGGCCCAGCCGGTGCGCGTGATCCCGGACGATGCCCAGGCGGCAAAGCTGGTCATCGCCACGCCGTCGGCCGGCGCGCCGCAGACGGCCACGCTCGACGGCAAGACCGTGGGCGTGGCGCCGGGCCTGCGCCTGTTCGGCACCGACAACCAGTTGCTGGCCAGCGCCGCGGTGGCGGGCCAGAAGCTGCCGGTGCGGTACAAGCTGGACCTGTACGGCCAGCTGCTGACGGCCTGGGTGCTGAGCGAGCCCGAACAGAAGGCGCTGAAAGCAAAATCGTAGTCCCGCGGAAGTGCGACCGGCGTGCCCCACGCGCCGGCCGCGTTGTTGCAACACCCTGATGCCCCCAGGTCAACCACTGAGATCGGCATATGAAGAAAGTTTTCGTCAAGACGTACGGCTGCCAGATGAACGAGTACGACTCGGACAAGATGGTCGACGTCCTCAACGCCAGCCAGGGGCTGGAGCCCACCGACAACGTCGAAGACGCCGACGTGATCCTGTTCAACACCTGCTCGGTGCGCGAGAAAGCGCAGGAGAAGGTGTTCTCGGAACTCGGCCGGATGAAGGCGCTCAAGGCCGTCAAGCCTGACCTGGTGATCGGCGTGGGCGGCTGCGTGGCCAGCCAGGAAGGCGCCAGCATCGTCTCGCGCGCGCCGTATGTCGATGTGGTGTTCGGCCCGCAGACGCTGCACCGCCTTCCCGACCTGATCGCGCGCCGCCAGCGCACCGGCCAGTCGCAGGTGGATATCTCCTTCCCCGAGATCGAGAAGTTCGACCACCTGCCGCCGGCACGCGTCGATGGCCCGAGCGCCTTTGTCTCGATCATGGAAGGCTGCTCCAAGTACTGCAGCTACTGCGTGGTGCCCTATACCCGCGGCGAGGAAGTGTCGCGCCCGTTCGAGGACGTGCTGGCCGAAGTCGCCGGCCTGGCCGAGCAAGGCGTGCGTGAAGTCACGCTGCTGGGCCAGAATGTCAACGCCTACCGCGGCAAGATGGGCGACACCACCGAGATCGCCGACTTTGCGCTGCTGATCGAGTACGTGGCCGAGATCCCCGGCATCGAGCGCATCCGCTACACCACCAGCCACCCGAAGGAATTCACTTCGCGCCTGGTCGAGCTGTACGGCCGCTGCGCAAAGTTGGTAAACCATTTGCACCTGCCGGTGCAGCACGCCTCCGACCGCATCCTGATGGCGATGAAGCGCGGCTACAGCGTGCTGGAGTACAAGAGCATCATCCGCAAGCTGCGCGTGCTGCGCCCGGACATGTCGATGTCGTCGGACTTTATCGTCGGCTTCCCCGGCGAGACCGATGCCGACTTCGAGAAGCTGATGGCGATGATCGAGGAGATCGGCTACGACACCTCGTTCTCGTTTATCTTCAGCCCGCGCCCCGGCACGCCCGCGGCCAACCTGCACGACGACACCCCGCACGAGGTCAAGCTGCGCCGCCTGCAACGGCTGCAGGCCACGATCGAGGAAAACGTGCAGCGCATCAGCCAGAACATGGTCGGCACGGTGCAGCGCATCCTGGTGGAAGGCCCCGCGCGCAAGGATCCGACCGAGCTGCACGGGCGCACCGAGAACAACCGCGTGGTCAACTTCGCCCTGCCCGGCCTTACAGACGACGGGCAGGCCGGCCGCGACCGGCTCATCGGCCAGCTGGTCGATGTCAGCATCACGCAGGCGTTCCCGCATTCGCTGCGCGGCGAGATCGTCGTTCGGCAGTAATCAGGCACCATCCAGCGAGGCCATCGCCAACTGATGAAAGTTCCATCCGCAGAATTCGTCGCTCCCAAGGACGACAACACCCGGCTGCAGAACCTGTGCGGCCCGCTCGACGAAAACCTGCGCCAGATCGAGCAGGCGCTGGACGTGAACATCCAGCGGCGCGGCCACCGCATGACGGTGCGCGGCAGCAACGCGCAGGATGCGGCAACGGCGCTGGAGCGCTTCTACAACCAGGCGCGCACGCCGCTGTCGATCGACGACGTGCAGCTGGGCCTGGTGGAAACGCGCCAGCTCTCCGCGCATGGCAGCTACCTGCCCGGCAACGGCAACGATGTCGAAGAGCGCGAGATCGGCGACGAATCGCCGGTGCTGCATACGCGCCGCACCGGCCTGCAGGGCCGCACCGTGGCGCAGCGCGACTACCTGCGCAATATCCTGTCGCACGACCTGACGCTGGGTGTCGGGCCGGCCGGCACCGGCAAGACCTACCTGGCAGTGGCATGCGCGGTGGATGCGCTGGAGCGCGACGCGGTCAAGCGCATCGTGCTGACGCGCCCGGCGGTGGAAGCCGGCGAGCGCCTGGGCTTCCTGCCCGGTGACCTGGCGCAGAAGGTCGATCCCTACCTGCGCCCGCTGTATGACGCGCTCTATGACCTGCTCGGCTTCGACCGCACGCAGAAGATGTTCGAGCGCCAGATGATCGAGATCGCGCCGCTCGCCTATATGCGCGGGCGCACGCTGAACCATGCCTTCATCATCCTGGACGAGGCGCAGAACACCACGCCCGAGCAGATGAAGATGTTCCTCACGCGCATCGGCTTCGGCTCGAAAGCGGTGATCACCGGCGACATCACCCAGATCGACCTGCCCAAGGGCCAGAAGAGCGGCCTGGTGGAAGCACAGCACGTGCTGCGCGACGTGCGCGGCATCGCCTCCACCCGCTTTACCAGCATCGACGTGGTGCGCCATCCGCTGGTGGCGCGCATCGTCGATGCCTATGACGAATACCACGCCGAGCACAAGGACGCGTAATTGAAATCCCAGAAATCCAAGTCTTCCGGCGTCAGCCTGACCCTGTTCGATAACGAAGGCCGCGCGCGCAAGAGCGCCGCGCACGCGCTGCGCGTGCAGCTGCCCGACGGCCGCAGCCTGACGCTGGACCTGTCGCAGGCCGCCGACGGCGTGGTGGCGCTGCTGGCCGAGCATACCGACACCAGGCAGCAGGCCGGCCTGCTGGTGCGCCCGGACAACCATGACTCACTGTCGGTGGCCGTGACCGCCACGCCGGTGGTCACCACCACAGGCACCCCGGCCACCCCGCCGGGACTCGAGCTCGAGATCCAGAACGGCGACGGCGTCGGCAAGCGCGCCGGCCTGCCGCCGCGCCGCAAGATCGAAACCTGGGTCAAGTCGGCGCTGTATGCCGACGCCGCGCTGACCATCCGCTTCGTCGATGAGGAAGAAGGCCGCACGCTGAACCGCACCTATCGCGGCAAGGATTACGCCACCAATGTGCTGACCTTTGCCTATGCGGAGAACGAGGAAGACCCGGTCACGGGCGACATCGTGCTGTGCTGCCCGGTGGTGGAAACCGAGGCGCGCGAGCAGGGCAAGCCGCTGGAAGCGCACTATGCGCACCTGATCGTGCACGGCGTGCTGCATGCGCAGGGCTACGAGCACGAGGACGACGCCGAGGCCGAGGAAATGGAGGCGATCGAGACCGAGACGCTGCAGGCGCTGGGGTATGCCGATCCCTACCAGGCTGACCGCGAGGACGAGCGCGCTCCGAGGATCGAACACACCGCGTGATCTTCCGCGCACAAGCGGCGCCGTAACAGGCGCCGCTCGCCTCACATTCAGCACCACCGCGCCGCCCGCCGTCACGGACCGGTCAGGCTTTTAGTGTATCCTTCAGACGATCTCCAACCACGCGCTCGCCGCGAAATGAACGACCCCTATCCCAGTTCGAAGCCCGCCTATCTGAGGCAGACCGATCGTCCCAGATCGCTTCTCGAACGCCTGTCAGACCTGATTTCCCCCGAGCCAGACACCCGCGCAGAATTGCTCGAAGTGCTGCAGGAAGCGCATGAGCGCAACCTGATCGATGCCGATTCACTGTCGATGATCGAGGGCGTGTTCCAGGTCTCCGAACTGACCGCGGGCGACATCATGGTGCCGCGCGCGCAGATGGATATGGTCAACATCGCTGACGCGCCCGAGACCTTCATCCCCTTCATGCAGCAGACGGCGCACTCGCGCTTCCCGGTCTACGAAGGCAGCCGCGACAACATCATCGGCATCCTGCTGGCCAAGGATCTGCTGCGCTATTACACCGACCCCGCCTTCGATCTGCGCGAAACGCTGCGCCCGGCGGTGTTCATCCCCGAATCCAAGCGCCTGAACATCCTGCTGCGCGACTTCCGCATCAACCGCAACCATATCGCCATCGTCGTCGACGAATATGGCGGCGTGGCCGGGCTGGTGACGATCGAGGACGTGCTGGAGCAGATCGTGGGCGATATCGAGGACGAGTTCGACCTCGACGAGGACCAGGACAATATCCTGCCGATGCCCGACGGCAGCTGGCGCGTGCACGGCCTGACCGAGATCGCCCAGTTCAACGAGGCCTTCGGCACCGCCTTCTCCGACCACGACGTCGATACCGTGGGCGGCCTGCTGTCCAACCACGTGGGCCACGTGCCCCACCGCGGCGAAGTCATCACCCTGCCGCCGATCCGCTTCGAAGTGCTGCGCGCCGATGCGCGGCAGGTGCATCTGCTGCAGGTGCACCGCGAATCCCAATCTGACAGCCTGAGCGTGGCCGGCGCATGAAGCGTCCCGCCCCGATCCTCAACGGCGCCGCCGCTGCCGACGCCGACACGGCCGGCGTGCCTGGCGCGCAAGCGCGTTCGCGCACCGCGGCCATGGCGCGGCTGCTGCTGGCCGGCGTGCTCGGCATCGCCCATACCCAGGCCTTTGCCCCGCACGACTGGTGGTGGCTGCAGATCCTGTCGCTGGCCGGGCTGGCCGCGCTGATGGCCGACGCGCCGCGCGCGCGCATGGCCGCGGCCACCGGCTTTGCCTTCGGGCTGGGCTGGTTCCTGTCCGGCATCTGGTGGCTCTATATCAGCATGCACGTCTACGGCGAGATGCCGGCGTGGATGGCCGCGCTGGCGGTGGTGCTGTTCTCGGGCTACCTGGCGCTCTGGCCCGCGCTGGCCGGCGCACTGTGGCACCGGCTGACGGCCAGGCTGCCCCAGGCGGGGCTGCTGGCGGCGCTGGCCTTCGGCGCCGCGTGGGGCCTGACGGAATGGCTGCGCGGCGTGGTGTTTACCGGCTTCCCCTGGCTCTCCGGCGGCTACGCCCATACCGACGGCCCGCTGGCAGGCTTTGCACCGCTGGCCGGCGTCTACGGCATCGGCGCGCTCGCGGCCGCGGTGGCGGCGCTGCTGGCGGCCGCCGTGCGCAGCCTGGGCCAGGGCGCGCGCGGGCGCGCGCTGGCGGCGCTGGCCATCGCGCTGATCGTGCCGGCCGCGGGCGCGGCGCTGGCGCCGCTGGCCTGGACCACGCCGGCCGGCAAGCCGCTGTCGGTGCGGCTGCTGCAGGGCAACGTGCCGCAAGACATCAAGTTCGAAGCCGCCGGCATCCAGCGTTCGATCGAGCTGTATCGGGACATGATCACGGAGGCGCCGGCCGACCTGGTGGTGACGCCCGAGACCGCCTTCCCGGTGATCCTGCAGGACCTGCCCGTCGACGCGGCGGTGGCGGTGCGCGACTTCGCGCTGGCCAGCGGCACCTCGGTACTGTTCGGCGCGGCCGGCGCGGATTCGCCGGTGGACTTCACCAACAGCGTGTTCGGCATCGGGCCGCAGACCGAGCGGCTGTACCGCTACAACAAGCACCACCTGGTGCCGTTCGGCGAGTTCATCCCGCTGGGCTTCCGCTGGTTCGTCGACATGATGAAGATGCCGCTGGGCGACTTCCGCCGCGGCGGGCTCGACCAGGACTCGCTGCCGGTGCGCGGCGTGCGCGTGGCGCCCAATATCTGCTACGAGGATTTGTTCGGCGAAGAAATTGCGCAGACGCTGCGCCAGCAGCCGGCGCCGGCCAATATCCTGGCCAACCTGACCAACCTGGCGTGGTTCGGCGACACCATCGCGCTGGACCAGCACCTGCAGATTTCGCGCATGCGCGCGCTGGAAACGCGCCGGCCGATGCTGCGCTCGACCAATACCGGCATGACCGCGGTGGTGCGTCCGGACGGCACGGTGCAGGCGCGCCTGGCGACCTTCACGGTCGGCACGCTGGCGGCCGAAGTACAGGGCATGCAGGGGCTGACGCCCTATATCCGCTGGGGGAATGCGCCGGTGCTGGCGCTGTTTGCGCTGGTGCTGGGCGTGGCGGCCTGGCGGGTGCGCCGGGCACGCTGAGACAGGCGCCGGAGGCGGCGGGATCGCCGCCGCGCGTCCGGGCCTGTGGATGCGCTATACGCGCGGGCCGCTTCAGCCCATCAGGCCAGTCGCCACGGACACGGCGGCCGCGGCGATCATGACCGCGATTGCGACCAGATAAGGTTTGCGAGAAAGAAGTGTCATGATCCCAAGTCCCCATCAATAACCAGTCACCGACAGACTGTCATTCGCAACGCTCTCAACGGGTTGCTTACTCATACTGTATACAAAAACGCTATCGGCAAGCGCCCGGACAACTTGAAAATCGGGTCGGTATTTTCCCGAGGCGTTGCGTAAGCCCGACATCGCACCATATCGGCGCGCCCCCTGTCCGGCCCCGCCAAACGGGGCACCTTGCCAAAAAGCCGATAGAATTCAGGGTTTGGCAAAATCCGTATGCGGCGGCCCCGGCACGCGCTGCGCGGCCACCATGCCGGGCGGCGCTGTCGCGCCGGGCGCCTCTACCTAGTCTTCATATGCTGACCTTCCAACAAATGATTCTGACCCTGCAGGCCTACTGGGACCGGCAGGGCTGCGCGCTGTTGCAACCTATCGATCTGGAGGTCGGCGCCGGAACTTCGCACGTGCACACCTTCCTGCGTGCGATCGGTCCCGAGCCGTGGCGTGCCGCCTACGTGCAGCCGTCGCGGCGCCCGAAGGACGGCCGCTATGGTGAGAACCCCAACCGCCTGCAGCACTACTACCAGTACCAGGTGGTGCTCAAGCCCGCGCCGGAAAACATCCTGGAGCTGTACCTGGGCTCGCTCGAGGCGCTGGGGCTGGACCTGAAGCAGAACGACATCCGCTTCGTCGAGGACGACTGGGAGAACCCCACGCTCGGCGCCTGGGGCCTCGGCTGGGAAGTCTGGCTCAACGGCATGGAGGTGACGCAGTTCACCTACTTCCAGCAGGTCGGCGGCATCGACTGCAAGCCCATCACCGGCGAGATCACCTACGGCATCGAACGCCTGGCGATGTACCTGCAGAAGGTCGAGAACGTCTTCGACTTGGTCTGGACCGAGTGGGTCGAGAACGGCGAGACGCGCCGCCTGACCTACGGCGACGTGTACCACCAGAACGAGGTCGAGCAGTCGACCTACAACTTCGAGCACAGCAACACCGAAATCCTGTTCCGCCATTTCGCCGAGCACGAGGGCGAGGCCAAGCGGCTGATGGGCAACGGCGAAGGCGCAGAAGAAGGCCAGGCCGGCACGCGCCTGGCGCTGCCCGCCTATGAGCAGGTACTGAAGGCCGCGCACACCTTCAACCTGCTGGACGCGCGCGGCGCGATCTCGGTGACCGAGCGCGCGGCCTATATCGGCCGCATCCGCAACCTGTCGCGCCAGGTGGCGCAGGCCTACTACGACTCGCGCGAAGCCCTCGGCTTCCCGATGTGTAGCAGCAACAGCCGCAACGGCGGAGCCCGGCCATGACGCGACTGGCGCGCAGCGCGCTGGGGTGCGCCCTGGCGCTCGCCGCGCTGGCCGCAGCGGGCAATGCCGCCGGCGCGCGGGAACTGGCCGCACCCGCCCCGCAGGCGCTGCTGCTGCCGGCGGAACTGAGCAATGTGTGCGAGGCCGACCCGCAGGCGCTGCAGCTGGCCATGGCGCGCCACTGGCGCCCGTCGTTGAATTCGCTCGACCAGTGGACGCAGCTGGTGCGCTCGTTCTCGTGCGACCTGTCCGGCCAGCGCGACCTGGGCTGGCACCGCGTGCCGCTGCGCGCCTATGAGAGCGCGATCCGCTACCCCCTGACCTGGGTCGAGGTGGAAACACGCGACGGCCGCACCCGCCGCAAGGTCAAGACGTACTACTCGGCCGCGCAGTTGCCGCCGAAGATCGATTTCTGGGTGGGCGGGCGCATCGACGAGATCCGCTACGACAAGCGCCTGCGCCGCATCGATGCACGCTTCCCGGCCGCGGGCAGCCGCGGCGGCAGCAACGGCGCGGCCAGCGCCGCGGCGGCCGCGCAATGCGCCTACACCACGCTGCAATTCCGGCAACAGAACGGCCTGTGGCTGCTGTCCGGAGTGGAACCTAATCTTTCGCCGCGCTGCTGACTGAGCAGCGCGCGCTACAACTTGCTGGATACGATTCATGTCGCAACCGATGACCGACTCGCTGCTGATCGAACTGTTCACCGAAGAGCTGCCCCCCAAGGCGCTGGCGCGCCTGGGCGACGCCTTCGCGCAGGGCCTGTTCGCCGGCCTGGGCGAGCGCGACCTGCTTGAGCCGGGCGCCACCGTGACCCCCTTCGCCACGCCGCGCCGCCTGGCCGCGCTGGTGTCGGGCGTGCGCCGCGCCGCGCCGGACCGCGAGCAGCGCGAGAAGGTCCTGCCGCTGTCGGTGGCGCTGGGCGCCAACGGTGAGCCCACCCCGCCGCTGGCCAAAAAGCTGGCCGCGCTGGCCAAGTCCGTCGGCGTGGCCGAGATCGACTGGCAGTCGCTGGAGCGCGCCTCCGACGGCAAGGCCGAGGCCCTCTTCTACCGCTATACCGCGCGCGGCGCCGAGCTCGCCGCCGGCCTGCAGGCGGCGCTGGAAGACACCATCGCCAGGCTGCCGATCCCCAAGGTGATGAGCTACCAGCGCCCGGACGGCACCACCGTGAATTTCGTGCGCCCGGCGCACAGCCTGATCGCGCTGTTCGGCAGCGAGATCCTGCCGGTGTCGGCGCTGGGCCTGCAAGCCAGCAACCTGACACAGGGCCACCGCTTCCTGTCGCATGGCGCGATCGAGATCGCGCATGCCAATGACTACGCGAAGCAGCTCGAGTCCGCCGGCCGCGTGCTCGCCAGCTATACCGAGCGCCGCGAACGCATGCGCACCGCGCTGCTGGCCGAAGCCGGCGCCGACCAGGTGATCATGCCCGACTCGCTGCTGGACGAAGTCAATTCGCTGGTGGAATGGCCGGTGGTCTACGCCTGCCATTTCGAGGAAGCCTTCCTGGCGGTGCCGCAGGAATGCCTGATCCTGACCATGCAGACCAACCAGAAGTACTTTGCGCTGACCGACGCCGACGGCCACCTGCGCAACCGCTTCCTGATCGTGTCCAACCTGGCCACCGAGACGCCGCAGTCGATCATCACCGGCAACGAGCGCGTGGTGCGCCCGCGCCTGGCCGACGCCAAGTTCTTCTTCGACCAGGACCGCAAGAAGACGCTGGCCTCGCGCGTGCCGCAACTCGCCAGCGTGGTCTACCACAACAAGATCGGCACGCAGCTCGACCGCGTGCAGCGCCTGCAGCAGATCGCCGGACATATCGCCGACGCGCTCAACGCCAGCGGCGTACCGACCGACAAGGCCGCCGCGATGCGCGGCGCCGAACTCGCCAAGGCCGACCTGCTGACCGACATGGTCGGCGAGTTCCCCGAGCTGCAGGGCACCATGGGCACGTATTACGCCCGCCACGACGATGAAGCCGAGGACGTGGCGCTGGCCTGCTCGGAACACTACCGCCCGCGCTTTGCCGGCGATGCGCTGCCCGCGGGCTCGGTCAGCACCGCGGTGGCGCTGGCAGACAAGCTCGAGACCCTGGTCGGGATCTGGGGCATCGGCCTGCAGCCCACCGGAGAGAAAGACCCATTCGCGCTGCGCCGCCACGCGCTGGGCATCCTGCGCATGCTGATCGAGAAGCCGCTGGCGCTGTCCATCGCCTCGCTGCTGGCGCTGACGCAGCAGTCCTTTGCCGGCATCGCCGCGGTCAAGCCGGCGCCCGAGGACATCACCGACTTCCTGTACGACCGCGTGCGCGGCTACCTGAAGGACAAGGGCTACACCACCAACGAGGTCGAGGCCGTGGTCAGCCTGCGTCCGGACACGCTGCACGACATCCTCGGCCGTATGGAAGCGGTGCGCACCTTTGCCGCGCTGCCCGAGGCCGAGGCGCTGGCCGCCGCCAACAAGCGCATCACCAATATCCTGCGCAAGAACACCGAGCCGGTCGGCACGGTCAATCCGGCGCTGTTCCAGGAAGAAGCCGAAGGCGCGCTGCACGCCGCCATCGAGCGCGTGCGCCCGGCCGTGGAAGCGGCCTTCGCCAGCGGCGACTTCACCGCCGCGCTGCGCGACCTGGCGCAACTGCGCGATGCGGTCGACCGCTTCTTCAACGACGTAATGGTGATGGCCGAGGACGCACAGCTGCGCGCCAACCGCCTGGCGCTGCTGGCCTCGCTGCATGCGCTGGCCAACCGCGTGGCCGACATCTCCAAGCTGGCCGCCTGAGCGCCGCCAGCACAAGCAACACCGGAGCCAGCACATGCCGCAGACGCCGCCCAAATTCATCATCCTGGACCGCGACGGGGTGGTGAACCTCGACAGCGACCAGTTCGTCAAGTCGCCCGATGAATGGGTGCCCATCGACGGCAGCCTGGAAGCGATTGCCGCGCTGAACCAGGCTGGCTACCGCGTGGTGATCGCCAGCAACCAGTCGGGCATCGGCCGCGGGCTGTTCGAGATGAGCGCGCTCAACGCCATGCACGAGAAGATGCACACCGCGCTGGCGCGCCTGGGCGGGCGCGTCGACGCGGTGTTCTTCTGCCCGCATACCGCCGCGGACGGCTGCGACTGCCGCAAGCCCAAGCCCGGCATGCTCGATCAGATCAGCGAGCGCTTCGGCATCGAACTCAAGGGTGTGCCGATCGTGGGCGACTCGCTGCGCGACCTGGAGGCCGGCGTCGCGGTCGGCTGCGCGCCGCACCTGGTGCTGAGCGGCAAGGGCCGCAAGACCTTCGACAAGGGCGGCCTGCCCCCCGGCACGCGGGTGCACGACGACCTGCGCGCGTTCGCGCGCTGGCTGACCGGCAACGGCGGCACCCAGCGCCCGCCCGCACAGAGCGCCGGCTGACCGCCCGCACCGATTCCTTATTTGCGCCCCCCGCATGACGTTTCTCCGTTCCCTGTTGTTTGCGTTGTACCTGCTGGTGCTGACGCCGCCCTACGCTTGCGCCTGCTTCCTGGTGTTCCCCTTCATGAACGCCGACCAGCGCTTCCGCTTCGTGCGCGGCTGGCCGCGGATGGTGATCCGGGCCGCGCGCGCTATCTGCGGCATCGATTACCGCATCGAGGGGCATGAGCATATGGACCGCATGCTCGACAAGCCGGTGGTGCTGCTGTCCAAGCACCAGTCGGCCTGGGAGACGGTGGCCTACGTGGCGCTGATGCCCAAGCCGCTGTGCTTCGTGTTCAAGCGCGAACTGCTGCTGGTGCCGTTCTTCGGCTGGGCGCTGGGCATGCTGAAGATGGTCCATATCAACCGCAAGGAAGGCACCCGCGCCTTCGCCTCGGCCGCCCGGCAGGGCCGCGAGCGGCTGGCCGAAGGCGCCTGGATCATCATGTTCCCGGAAGGCACGCGCACGCCTTCGGGCCTGGAAAAGACGCGCTACAAGAGCGGCGGCGCACGCCTGGCGGTGGAAACCGGCGCCTGGGTGCTGCCGATGGCGGTCAACTCGGGCCGCGTGTGGCCGCGCAATTCGTTCCTGAAGTACCCGGGCACGGTGACGATCTCGGTCGGCCCGCCGATTGCCTCGGCCAACAAGACCGCCGACCAGCTCAACCTGGAAGTGGCCGACTGGATCGAGCGCGACATGCGCCGCATCGACGCCCAGAGCTACCCCAGCGAGGTACGGAGCGAGCCGGCCGCATGAAGCTGCTGCGCCCCGCCACCGACGCCGACGGCGCGCAGCTCGAGCTGCCGCTGGCCGAATCCGCCCCGGCGCCGCAACCCGCGGCCCCGCTTGCCCAAAACCCTCAGGATCCCCCGGCACAGCGCGCGTGGCCGGTGCCGCAGCCCAACGCGCGCCTGCTGCATATCGGCGAACGCCCGCTGCACTACACGCTCAAGCGCTCGTCGCGCCGCACCATCGGCTTCACCATCGACGACCGCGGCCTGTCGATCACGGCGCCGCGCTGGGTCACGCTGGCCGATATCGAGTCGGCCATCCAGGAAAAGCAGCGCTGGATCTTCAACAAGCTGGGCGAATGGCGCCACCGCGAGGCGCGCCGCATCCTGCCCACGGTGCAATGGCGCGACGGTGCCAGCCTGCCCTTCCTGGGCCAGCCGCTGACGCTGTCGCTGGAATCGCCGATCGGCGCGCTGCTGTTCGACGCCGACCGCCGCGTGCTGCACCTGGCGCTGCCCGGGCGTGCCGACGAGCAGCAGATCAAGGACCGCGTGCAGGGCTGGCTGCAGCAGCAGGCGCGCCGGCTGCTGCCCGAGCGGCTGGAGCTCTATGCCGACAAGCTCGGCGTGCGCCACACCGGCTTTGCGCTGACCTCGGCCGCCACGCGCTGGGGCAGCTGCACCGCCGACGGCAAGATCCGGCTGAACTGGCGGCTGATGCATTTCCCGCTGTCGATGATCGACTACGTGGCGGCGCATGAGCTGGCGCACCTGAAGGAAATGAACCACGGGCCGCGCTTCTGGCAGACGGTGGAATCGATCTTCCCGGAGTTCCGCGATGCGCGTGCTCAGTTGCGGGCGCATCCGCCGGAACTGTTGCCGACATTCTGAGCGAGCCGGGCGTGGCGCCCGCTCGCCGGTGCGTTTCCCGCAAACGCACTAAAATGGCGCCTTCATATACCTACAACGCCTGAAGGCCCTCAAATGCGACTCCTCCACACCATGCTGCGCGTCGGCGACCTGCAGCGCTCGATCGATTTCTACACCCGCATCCTCGGCATGCAGCTGCTGCGCGAGAGCGACAATCCCGAATACAAGTACCGCCTGGCCTTCGTCGGATACGGCCCGGAGAGCGAGACCGCGGTGCTGGAGCTGACCTACAACTACGGCGTCGACAAGTACGACCTGGGCACCGCCTACGGCCATATCGCGCTGGAAACCTACAACGCCGCGGCCGCGTGCGAGCGCATCCGCGCCGCCGGCGGCAAGGTCACCCGCGAAGCCGGCCCGGTCAAGGGCGGCACCACCGTGATCGCCTTCGTCGAAGACCCGGACGGCTACAAGATCGAACTGATCGAGCGCCACTCCACCCGCGACGCCAGCCGTCCCTGAGCAACGCGCTCGTGGACGCCCAAACCCTGACCCGCCGGCCGCTCGACGGCATGGCGGTGGGCCTGATGGTGGTGCTGTGCGCCGCCTGGGGCCTGCAGCAGGTGGTGATCAAGGTCACGGCGCCGCTGATGGGCGCGGTGCTGCAGGCCGGGGTGCGTTCGGCAGTGGCGGCACTGCTGGTGTTCGGCTTTGCCGCCTGGCGCGGCACGCCGATCTGGCGGCGCGACGGCACGCTCAACGCCGGCCTGCTGGCCGGGCTGCTGTTCGGCGCGGAGTTCTTCTGCATCTTCGTCGGGCTGGGCCACACCACGGCCTCGCGCATGGCGGTGTTCCTGTACACCGCGCCGATCTTCACCGCGCTGGGGCTGCATTTCGTGGTGCCGGGCGAACGGCTGCAGACCGGGCAATGGCTGGGCGTGGCGCTGGCGTTCGTGGGGATGGCGCTGGCCTTTGCCGACGGCATCGCCGCGCCGTCCGCTCACGGCAGCACGCTACTGGGCGATGCGCTCGGCATCCTGGCCGGAGCGCTATGGGCGGCCACCACCGTGGTGGTGCGCGCCAGCCCGCTGGCCAGCGCCCCGGCCAGCAAGACGCTGCTCTATCAGCTGGCGGTATCCGCGGTGATGTTGCTGGCGATGGCGGTGGCCGCCGGCCAGATCGCGACCATGCAGATCGACGGCGTGGTGCTGGCGAGCCTGTTCTACCAGTCGGTGCTGATTGCGTTTGTCAGCTACCTGACCTGGTTCTGGCTGCTGCGGCGCTACCTGGCGTCGCGGCTGTCGGTGTTTTCCTTCCTGACGCCGCTGTTTGGCGTGGCCTTCGGCGTGGTGCTGATGCACGATGCGGTAGGCCCGCGCTTTGCGCTGGCGGCCCTGCTGGTGCTGGCGGGGATCGTGCTGGTCAACCGCCGCGCCTGAGCAGGCGCGGCTGCTGCGAGGGCGGCGGCCCTGGGCCGCCGCTTCCTCACGCTCAGCGACGCCCCTCGAACGAGAACATCCCCAACGCATCCCGCACCTCGTCCAGCGTCTGCTGGGTCAGCGCGCGCGCCTTCTCGGTGCCCTTGCGCAGGATGTCGAACACATAGTCCGGATCCTTGGCCAGCTCTTCGCGGCGCGCGCGGATCGGGGCCAGCATGTCCTGCAGGATGCCCTCGATGCGGCGCTTGAGCACCATGTCGCCCAGGCCGCCCTTCTGGTAGTGCTCCTTCAGCGCCTTGACTTCCTCGGTGTTGGGATCGAACGCATCCAGGTAGGTGAACACCACGTTGCCCTCGATCTGGCCCGGGTCCGACACGCGCAGGTGGTTGGGGTCGGTGTACATGCTGTGCACCGCGGCCTTGATCTGCTCGGGCGAGGCGCCCAGTGCGATGGCGTTGCCCATCGACTTGCTCATCTTGGCCTTGCCGTCCACGCCGGGCAGGCGGCCGAACTCGGGGATCAGGGCCTTGCACTCGGGCAGCACGTCGCGGCCGACCTGGTGGTTGATACGGCGCACGATTTCGTTGGTCTGCTCGATCAGCGGGGCCTGGTCTTCGCCCACCGGCACCACGTGTGCCTTGAAGGCGGTGATGTCTGCGGCCTGCGAAGCCGGGTAGCACAGGAAGCCGGCCGGGATGTCGCGCCCGAAGCCGCGTGCCTGGATCTCTTCCTTGATGGTCGGATTGCGCTCGAGCCGCGCCACCGTGACGAAGTTCAGGTACATCAGCGTCAGCTCGGCCAGCGCGGGCAGGTGCGACTGCACGGTGATGGTGGTCTTTGCCGGGTCGATGCCGACGGCCAGGTAGTCCAGCGCCACTTCCAGCACGTTGCGGCGCACCTTGTCCGGGTCGTGCGCGTTGTCGGTCATGGCCTGGGTGTCGGCCAGCAGCAGGTACTGCTCATGCGAGTCCTGCAGTGCCACGCGGCTCTTCAGCGAGCCGACGTAGTGGCCGAGGTGCAGCGGGCCGGTGGGACGGTCGCCGGTCAGGATCACGGGACGCCGGTTGGTTTGGGTCTGGGCTGTCATGGGACGGTCTTGCACGAAATAGTCGCGGGGAATTCGGATTCGGGATGCGTCAGGCGGCCTTGCCTGCCTGGGCGCCGCTCACGCGCCGGGCCAGCTCGACATACTCGCCGACGGGCACTTCCTCGGCACGGCGGCCGAGGTCGAAGCCCATCGCGTCGAAGTCGACCTGGTCGCGCAGGAACGACAGCGTGTTGCGCAGCACCTTGCGCCGCTGCGAGAACGCCGCGGTGACCACGTCGCCCAGCACGGTGATGTCGCAATCGGAATGCGGCGAGCGCAGCCGGCCATCATTGTGGCGCGGCCACGGGATCATGCGCACCACGGCGGAATCGACCTTTGGCGGCGGGTTGAAAGAGCCCGGCGGCACGTCCAGCACATGCTCCATGTAATAGCGGACCTGCAGCATGATCGACAGCCGCCCGAAGGCCTTGCTGCCGGGCTCGGCCACCATGCGCTCGACCACTTCCTTCTGCAGCATGAAGTGCTGGTCGCGCACCTGGTCGGCGAACTCCATCAGGTGGAACAGCAGCGGGCTGGAAATGTTGTACGGCAGGTTGCCGACGATGCGCAGCGGCCGCCCCGGCACTTCCAGCTTGCCGAAGTCGAAGTCCAGCGCGTCGCCGGCGTGGACCTGCAGGCGCTCGCCGTAGCGGCGGCGCAGGCGCTCGACCAGGTCACGGTCAAGCTCCACCACCTGCATCTGCGGGATCCGTTCGAGCAGCGGGCTGGTCAGCGCGCCCAGGCCCGGGCCGATCTCGACCAGCACATCGTCGGCCTGCGGGCTGATGGCATTGACGATGCCGTGGATGATAGTGTCGTCGACCAGGAAGTTCTGTCCGAATCGTTTGCGGGCCACATGGCCCTGGTGCACGTTTGAACGCATGGGTCGATGGTGCGAATTCAGGTCCGGCTTCAGCATGGCGGCTGCTTGCCGGAATTGGTGTGGCCGGAATGGCCTGTGGCGCCGTTGCTGCCAGGGTGCCGGCCGTTGGCGTGGCCGGCCATGGTAACCGCACAGCGGATGGCCTCGATCATGCTGCCGTGCTCGGCCTGGCCAGTACCGGCCAGGTCCAGCGCGGTGCCGTGGTCTACCGAGGTGCGGATGAAGGGCAGCCCCAGCGTGATGTTCACGCCGTGGCCGAAGGTGCCGTATTTCAGCGGCGCCAGCCCCTGGTCATGGTACATCGCCAGCACGCAGTCGGCATCGCGCAGGTGGCGCGGCTGGAACAGCGTGTCGGCGGGATAGGGGCCGCGCGCGTCGATGTCGGCGTCGCGCGCCTGTGCCAGCGCGGGTTCGATGATGTCGATCTCTTCGCGGCCCATATGGCCGCTTTCGCCGGCGTGCGGGTTCAGGCCCGTCACCAGGATGCGCGGCCGCGCAATGCCGAAATAGCGGCGCAGGTCGGTATCGACGATCTGCAGCGTATGCACCAGCAGCGGGGTCGAAAGCGCATCCGGCACATCACGCAGCGGCAGGTGGGTGGTGGCCAGCGCCACACGCAGCATGGCGCCGTCGTGCGCGGGCTGCGGCCCGGCCAGCATCATCACCACGCGCGGCACGCGCGCGCTGTCGGCCAGGTATTCGGTATGTCCGGTAAAGGGCACGCCGGCGTCGTTGATGGTGCTTTTCTGCACCGGCGCCGTGACCATCGCCGCGTAGCGCGGCGCCTTGCGGCCATGCGGGCGGCAGCCGGCGATGGCCGCGTCCAGCAGCGCCAGCACATAGCGGCCGTTGCGCGCGTCGAGCCGCCCGGGCTCGCACGCGACCGCCAGCGGGATGTGTTCGATCACCACATCGCCGTCGGCAATGCGCCGCTCCCAGGCGTGCGTGGCGCCCAGCGCCGCGGCGCGTTCGGCCAGCAGACGGGCATCGCCCAGCACATGGAAACGGTAGTGCCCGCTGCCGCCGTTGCCGCCGTTATTGGCGCCGGTGAGCTGCAGCAACGCCCCGATGGTGATATCGGGGCCGATGCCGGCGGGTTCACCGGTCGAGATGGCCAGGGCTAGGGGGTCGGGCATGGCAGGTCGGGGCAGGTCCGGCGTGCGCTTCAGCGCTGCCGGTTGACGCGGTACTCTACATACGCCTGCGAGCGCAGCTGGCGTACCCAGTCATCATACGCGGCGCGCAGCTTCTGTTCGCGGACTTCCGCGCGGGCAAAGTCGCGCTGCTTCTCGGGCGACAGCTCGGTCTCGCGGCGGTTCAGCACCTGGATCAGGTGCACGCCGAACTGCGTGACCACCGGCTCGGAGATCTCGTTCGGCCGCAGGCGGCTCATGGCCTGCTCGAACTCGGGCACCAGCTCGCCCGGCGAGACCCAGCCGAGGTCGCCGCCGTTCTGCGCCGAGCCGTCCTGCGAGAAGCGCTTGGCCGCGTCGGCAAAGTCGCCGCCGTGGGTGATTCGGTCGCGCAGCGTGCTGAGCTGGCGGCGCGCCTCGGCCTCGGGCATGTTGGGGCCGGTGCGGATCAGGATATGGCGCACCTGGGTCTGGGTGATCTTCCCTGCCGCGGCCGGGCTCGACGCCGCCCCCGCGCGCTTGGCCACCAGCTTGACCACATGGAAGCCGGCAGCGCTCTCCACCACCTGCGGCGCCACGGCGCCGGCCTGCAGGTCGACCACCGCATTCGCGAACTGCGTCGGCAGGCGCCCGATCTCGCGGAAGCCCATCGAGCCGCCCTGGGCGGCCTCGGGCCCTTCGGAACTGGCCTGCGCCAGCTGCGCGAAGTCGGCGCCGCCCTGGGCCTGCTTGAGCAGCCCTTCGGCCTTGGCGCGCAGCGCCTGCTTCTGCGCGTCCGAGGCGTTCTCGGGCACGCGCACGAGGATCTGCGCCACGTTGTACTCGGTCGGGCCGCTGGCTGCCGCGCCTTGGCCGCCACGGGCCGCCAGGTAGTTGTCGATCTCGCCGTCGTAGACCTGCACCTTGGAATCGACCTCGCGCTCGCGCAGGCGGATCACCTGCACCTGCTTGCGCAGCTCGTCACGGTACTTGGTCCAGGTCATGCCGCTCCCTTCCACGCGGCGGCGCAGCTCGGTGGCGTTCATGCGGTTCTGCTGCGCCACCGATTCGATGGCGCGGTCGATTTCCTGGTCGGTCACGCGGATGCCGGCGTCCTGCGCGGCCTGGGTCTGCACGCGCTCCATCACCAGGCGCTCCAGCACCTCGCCCAGCAGGTCGGCCCGCGCCGGCACCGGGCGGTTTGCGGCGCGCAGCTGGCCTTCGATCTCGTCGGCGCGGTCGAGCAGCTCGCGCCGCGTGATCACGCCGTTGTTGACCACCGCAACCACTTCGTCGACCAGTTGCGAACGCTTCTGGCCTGTGCCGGCCGGCGGCGGCACGCCCAGCTTGGGCTGGCTCGACGGCGCCGTGACGTCAGACGGCTGCGGCACGAAGATGCCGCTGGGGCGCGACCCGCCGGGGGCCTTGAGCTGCGCTGCGGCGGGTACGGCCAGCGTGGCCATGCCGACCATCGCGGCCGGCAGCAGCAGGCGGTGCCACGACGTCAGGAGAAAGGAAAACACAGCGAATTCTTGACGTTTCATCTTAATCCGTCATTCATAGTGATCGAACTGGGTCGTCGCCACCGGCTGGGCGGTCACGGGCTCGTAGCCCGGCACGTTCAGGCGGAGGATATCCAGCGGGTTGGAACCGATCTTGGAAAGGCCACGGAACTCCACCTGCAGGAAGACCCGCCCGGTGTAGCCCTGCGTGGTGTTGCGGAAGCGCTGGTAGACCACGCGGCCGACCCAGCAGTCCGCCGCGTATTCGATGCCGGCCAGCGTGTCGACCATCTGGCTGGCGGACAGGTCGAAGGCAAAGCGCGCGATGCCATAGGCCCGGCGCGTGATCGGCCACTGGCCCGACACCTCGAACTGGTCGATCGCGGTATTGTCCGTCACCGAGGTCGGGCGGCGATAGCGGTAGCCCGCGTTGATCAGCTTGCGCGGCTCCGGGCGGTACGAGAACGCGACGTTGCCGTAGTTGATCCGGTCCGTATCCAGGTTGTACTGCACGCCCGTGTCCAGGTAGTAACCACGGAACAGCTGGATGGTGGTAGCCGCCAGCAGGTCCGAGGCGCCCGGCTTGGGATCGGCCACGGTGCCGTTGATCTGCACGCGCTGGCCGGTGAAGTCGTAGCGTTGCGCGATGGTGCCGCGGAAGCGCTCGATGCCGGTATCGGACTCGATCAGGCGCGTGGTCAGGCCGCCGGTCAGCTTGTTGTTGTCGGCAATGCGGTCATAGCCGGTGAACGGGTTCTCGCTGAAGATCTGGCCGTAGCCGAAATCAGACTGCACCGTATCGAACAGCGGGAACTGGCTCTGGTCGCGGAACGGCGTGTACACGTAGAACAGGCGCGGCTCCAGCGTCTGCACGTAGTTCACGCCGAACAGCCGGCTCACGGAGGGCGCATCGCGCTCGAAGGTCATGCCCGAGTCCAGGCTGACGGTCGGCAGCACGCGCGAGAAATTGTTCTGCGCGGTCGGCGTGTTGGTGGCCGACTCCATCTGGTACTGCGTCGCGTTGAAGGTGACCTTGGGCGTCACGTACCAGCCCGCGCGCACGATCGGGTAGCTGATGCTCGGCTGGATGAACATGCGCTCGCCCTGCGGCTGCTGGAAGCCGGTGGAGGTGAGCGGGATGCGGAAACGCGTGTAGTCCGCTTCCACCTGCACGTCAAAGCCGCCCAGGTCATAGCGCAGGTACTTGCCGTTGAGCTGCGGCACGCGCTCGTACGACGGCTCGCTCGGGAGCAGGGTCTGGAACTTCTGCACCCGCGCCATCAGGAAGAAGTCCTGCCAGTTGTAGGTGACGCCGCCTTCCTGCAGGTACTGGCGTTGCGCGGACTGCGCCACGCTGCGGTTGAAGTCATCCGGGTAGCGGTCGTCCGACACCCGGTTGACGTTCAGGTAGGCATTGAGGCCCTTGGCCAGGTTCTGGTTGTGCTGGATCGAGTAGGCCCAGCGGTTCGAATTGGTCTTCCGGTCGTCCGGCAGGAACTCGGCGCGCAGGCGCCCGGAGTAGCCCTGGCCCAGGTAGCGGTACTCGCCACCGAGCTGCAAGCCGCGCTCGGTCATCAGGCGCGGGTAGATCGTCAGGTCGCGGTTCGGCGCGATATTGACGTAGTACGGCGCCGTCAGGTCGAAGCCCGAGCGCGAGCTGTAGCCCATCAGCGGCGCCAGGAAACCGCTGCGGCGGTCGTCGTTGAGCGGGAAGCTGAACGCCGGCGCCGCCGCGATCGGCACGCCGAAGAAGTTCAGCACGCCGCCGTAGGCCGTGCCTACCTGGCGGTCGCTGTCCAGGTCGATCCGGTTCGCGCTGAAATACCAGTCGGCGTTGTCCGGCGAGCAGGTGGTGTACGACGCGCGCTTGACGGTGCTGCGGTCCTTGTCCAGAAAGTCGATGCGCTCGGCCTTGCCCGAGCCGCCGGTCTGCTGGAAGTAATAGTCCGGCGACAGCATGTAGCCTTCGTTGGCCTCGACCTTCAACCGGGCCTCGGGGCCGACCGCCAGCGTGCCGCTGCGCGACATGCGCACGTTGCCCTGGGCGAAGGCTTCGTCGGTGTCCTGGTCGTAGCTCAGCTTGTCGCCCTTGACCACGCCGCCATCGCGGCGCAGTTCGGCATGGCCTTCAAGCTCGACCCCGCGCTCGCTGTAGCCGGTCATGCGGTCGCCCTCGATAAAGGTGGGGGCGTTGGCGTCAGGTTCGCTCTTCGTGGCGGGTTCGGCAAGGCGCGGCACCATTTCGCCGGATACCGCGGGCAGGTCGGGCGCTTTCGGCGCGGTTTCGAACACCGGCTCGACCTGGTCCAGGTCGGGGATCGCCGAGCCCGACATCTGCGCCTGGGCGCCGGCAGTCAGACCAGCCATGGCCAGCACCAGCGGCCGCAGCGCGCCCGCATTCAGGCCGCCGGCGCGCCTGGCGCGAGCGGCGGCGCCAGTGGGGGCAGGCGAAGGCAGGGCCCTGTTATTCGGTGTTCGTCGTTGTTCGGTCATTCGCACGGGTTGTCAGTCTCGGCGTCGGCTGCGGCCCGCCTGCAAGCCGCCAGCCCCCCGCCGGGAGCAGGCTGCAGGGCAACGAAAGGCCCCTCCCGGGGGCCGCCCGGCGCCCGGGTCTGGTCGGGTATTATACGGGGCAACCAAAGCTCCCCTTCCGGCTTACTTTCGGTTTCAATTCCGATTTCATTTCGCGCCCCTTCCTGTATGGCAGCTCTCCCCCACGACCCGCGCCTGGTCCAGCTCAAGGCCTGGGTGTCCGGACTCGGCCCGGCATGGTCCGCCGACCCCGACTCCTGCGCCCCCGCCTCGGCCGACGCCAGCTTCCGGCGCTATTTCCGCATCAGCACCGGCAATCCGGCGCATCCCACCGCCATCGTGATGGACGCGCCGCCGGCGCACGAGGACTGCCGGCCGTTCATCCATGTATGCAAGCTGTTCGGCGATGCCGGCGTGACCGTGCCGACCGTGCTGGCGCAGGACCTGGAGCAGGGCTTCCTGCTGCTGGCCGACCTGGGCAGCCAGACTTACCTGTCGCGGCTGGACGACTCCACCGCTTCCGGCATGTATGCCGACGCCGCGGCCACGCTGGTGCGCATCCAGGCCGCCACGCGCCCCGGCGAGCTGCCGGCCTACGACCGCGCGCTGCTGCAGCGCGAACTCGAGCTGTTCCCGCAGTGGTACGTGGCCAGACACCTGGGCGCCACGCTGTCCGACGCCCGGCAGGCCGACCTGCGCGAAGTGATGGACGCGCTGCTTGCCAACAACCTGGCGCAGCCGCAGGTCTACGTGCACCGCGACTACCACTCGCGCAACCTGATGGTGCTCGACGGCGGTGCCAATCCGGGCGTGCTGGACTTCCAGGACGCGGTGATCGGCCCGATCACCTACGATGCGGTCTCGCTGTGGCGCGACGCCTATATCGAATGGGACGAGGAACAGCAGCTGGACTGGCTGATCCGCTACTGGGAGCGCGCGCGCAAGGCCGGCCTGCCGGTCAGCGCCGACTTCGGCGAGTTCTACCGCGATTTCGAGTGGATGGGCCTGCAGCGCCATCTGAAGGTGCTGGGCATCTTCGCCCGCCTGTACCATCGCGACGGCAAGGACGGCTACCTGGCCAACCTGCCGCTGGTGATGAAGTACACGCGCCAGGTGGCCGGCCGCTACACCGAGCTGCGCAAGCTGATCCGGTTGCTGGACGCGCTCGAAGGCGTGGCCAGCCCGGCCGGCTATACGTTCTGACGCCCCCGTGCCCGATACCAGCAACCCGAGCCCGCACCGCGACGACGCGCCCGCCATCACCGCCGCCGGCGAATGGCTGGCCGGCGCGCGCGCCCTCGCCCCGATGCTGCTGGGCGTGGTGCCGTTCGGGCTGATCTACGGCGTGCTGGCCGTCGGTGCCGGCATGCCGGCGTGGCTGGCCTGCGCCATGAGCGCGATCGTGTTCGGCGGCGCCTCGCAGATGATCCTGACCCAGCTGTGGACCGCCGGCACGCCGGCGGTGGTGATCACGCTGACGGTGGCGATGGTCAACCTGCGCCACGCGCTGTATTCGGCCACCATCGCACCCACGCTGGCACACCTGCCGCGGCGCTGGAAGGCGCTGATCGCCTACCTGCTGACCGACGAGGCCTTCGCCGCGATGACGCACCGGCTGGGCGATAGCGGCCCGCGGGCGCAATATCGCCACTGGTATTACTTTGGCGGCGGCTTTGCGCTGTGGGCCAGCTGGCAGTTGTCGACGCTGGCCGGCGTGCTGGTCGGCGCGCAGGTGCCACGCGACTGGCCGCTCGACTTCTTCCTGCCGCTGACCTTCATCGGCATCATCGTGCCGGGCCTGAAGCACCGTTCGCACGTGGCCGCGGCGCTGGCTGCGACCGTACTGGCGGTGGCCTGCTACAGCCTGCCGCACAAGCTCGGCCTGATGGTGGCGGCGCTTGGCGGCATTGCCGTGGGCATGCTGGTGCTGGGCCGCGGTAACCGCCCTGGGCCGCGCGCAGCCAGCCATGCCGGTTCGGTCGGCAAGGAGGCCGCATGAATTCGATGACCCTGCTGTGGGTCTTCCTCGCCGCGGGCCTGGCCACCTTTTTGATCCGCCTGTCGTTTATCGCCGTGGAAGGCCGCGTGCGGCTGCCGTCGTGGTTCCGCACCGCGCTTCAGTTCGTGCCGGCCGCGATGCTGTCGGCCCTGATCGCGCCCGACCTGCTGATGCAGCACGGCGAACTCGCCCTGACCCCGACCAACGCGCGACTGGTAGCCGGCGTGGTCGCCATCCTGATTGCCGCACGTACCCGCAGCGTCGGCTGGACCATTGCCGGCGGCATGGCCACGCTGCTCGCCCTGGAGGCCCTGTTTTGATAAAAACAATGATCTTCGCCGCCGGCCGCGGCGACCGCATGCGCCCGCTGACCGATACCCGGCCCAAGCCGCTGCTGACGGTGCGCGGCAAGCCGCTGATCGTCTGGAAGATCGAGGCGCTGGCGCGCGCCGGCCTGCGCGATATCGTCATCAACCACGCCTGGCTGGGCGAACAGATCGAAGCGGCGCTGGGCGACGGCAGCCGCTTCGGCGTACGCATCGCGTACTCGGCCGAAGGCGAGGCGCTCGAAACCGCCGGCGGGATTGCCAAGGCCCTGCCGCTGCTCTCGCACGCCCCTGAGCGCGGCGAGATCTTCCTGGCCGTGTCCGGCGACATCTTCTGCGACTACGACTTCCGCGCGCTGCTGCCGCGCGCCGCGGCGCTGGCCGGCGCGGCCGAGCCGCGCATGCACCTGGTAATGGTGCCCAACCCGCCGTTCCATCCGCACGGGGACTTCGCGATGGATGCGCAAGGCCGGCTGTCGCTGGACGAGCATCCGGCAAATGGCGAACGGCTCACCTTTGGCAATATCGGGCTGTATGACACGCGGTTCTTCACCGGCATTGCGCCCGGCACCCGGGTGGCGATGACGCCGACCTACCACGCCGCCATCGCCGCCGGCACCGCAAGCGCTGAGCGCTTTGACGGACGCTGGGAGAATGTGGGAACGCCGGGGCAGTTGGCCGAGCTGGATGCCTCGCTGGCGCCCGCCCGCACGGCCGCGCAAGGGCGCTAGCGCGCACGCCCGGACCCCGCCGCGCCACGCGGCTTTCCGTCCACCGGCGCAGCGGGGCGCCCAGCGGCGTTAGAATCGGCCTGATCCTCCTCATCCAGGCCCTGACATGTCCGCACCCGACAACGCCCTCCTCGCCGCCTGCCGCGACCGCCGCGCCCGTGTGCTGCAGCACCTGCGCGCCGGCGGCGGTGGCGTGGCGATCCTGCCCACCGCGCCGGAAGCCATGCGCAACCGCGACAGCGACTACCCGTACCGGCACGACAGCTATTTCTATTACCTGACCGGCTTTACCGAGCCCGAGGCCGTGCTGGTGCTGATGGCCGGCACGCCGGGCGATCCGGCCGACGCCGACCGCAGCATCCTGTTCTGCCGCCCGAAGCACGAAGAGCGCGAGATCTGGGACGGCTTCCGCTTCGGCCCGGAAGGCGCGTGCTCCGCGTTCGGCTTCGACGAAGCGCACTCGGTCGAAGAGATCGACGCCACGCTGCCGTCGCTGCTGGCCAACCGCGCCCAGCTGGCCTACCCGCTCGCCGACTCGATCCGCACCGACATGCAGGTGCGCCGCTGGCTCGACGCCGTGCGCATGCAGGGCCGCGCCGGCGTGGCCGCGCCCTCGGTCGCGCTCGATATCCGCACGCTGCTCGACGAGATGCGCCTGTTCAAGGACGCGGGCGAGCTGGCCACCATGCGCCGCGCCGCCGAGATCTCGGCGCGCGCCCATGTGCGCGCGATGCAGGCCACCCGCACTGGGATGCGCGAATACCACCTGGAAGCCGAGCTGCTCTATGAATTCCGCCGCCACGGTGCGCAGAGCGTGGCCTACAACTCGATCGTCGCGGCCGGCTCCAACGCCTGCGTGCTGCACTACCGCGCCGGCCCGGCCGAGCTGAAGGACGGCGACCTGTGCCTGATCGATGCCGGCTGCGAGCTGGATGGCTATGCCTCGGATATCACCCGCACCTTCCCGGTGTCGGGCCGCTTCTCGCCGGCGCAGCGCGAGCTGTATGACCTGGTAGTGGCCGCGCAGGAAGCCGCCATCGCCGAAACCCGCGCGGGCGTCCCCTACAACGTGCCGCACGACGCCGCCGTGCGCGTACTGGCGCAGGGCATGCTCGACACTGGCCTGCTCGACCGCAACAAGGAAGGCACGCTCGACGACGTGCTCGCCAGCGGCAGCTACCGCCGCTTCTACATGCACCGCACCGGCCACTGGCTCGGCATGGATGTGCATGACGTGGGCGAATATCGGGTCTCAAGCCACAGCGGCGAAGGCGAGCGCCCGTGGCGCCCGCTGCAGCCCGGCATGGTGCTGACCATCGAGCCCGGCATCTATGTGCGCCCGGCCGAGGACGTGCCCGAGCGATACTGGCATATCGGCATCCGCATCGAGGACGATGCCATCGTCACTAACGGCGATTGCGAACTGATCACGCGCGGCGTGCCGGTGCGCGCCGACGAAATCGAGGCGCTGATGCGCGACCAACAACCGGCTTCCGGAGAGCAGCGATGATCGGCTGGCTGCGCAGGATCTTTCCCGGACAGGACACCACCGGCAGCAATGCCGGGACCCGGCACGATCCGTCCGATCCCTTCATCATCAACCTGTATGACGACCGCGTGGTGGTGCACCGCCCCGACGGCCAGCGCGAGGAAGTCGCCTGGGACAGCCTCGCGCGCGTGGTGGTACGAGTGTCGGACCGCGCGCCGTGGGCCGGCAACGCGTGGCTGATCCTGATCGGCGCCGAGGATAGCGGCCAGGGCTGCGTGGTGCCGCTCGATGCCGCCAACCATGCCGAGCTGGTCGAGCGGCTGCGCGCGCTGCCGGGCTTCAACCAGCAGAAGCTGGACAATGCGCTGCGCGATGCCGCGGCCCGCAAGTCGCGCTCGGATGCGATCTGCTGGAAGCGGGGGGCGGCAGGACAGCCTGATGCTGATGCAGCCAACGCAGGAGGCAGCCAAGATGCCGGCCGCGCCAGCTGACATCAGGGATATCGCCATCGTCGGCGGCGGCCCGGTGGGGCTGGCGCTGGCCTGCCAGTTGCTGCGCACCGCCGACTGGCGCATCACGCTGATCGACGCCGCCACGCCGGCACGCGCCGCGCGCGACCCGCGCGCGATCGCGCTGTCGCACGGCAGCCGCCAGTTGCTGGAGCAGGTCGGAGCCTGGCCTGTGGCCGGCAGCCCGATCGAGCATATCCATGTGTCGCAGCGCGGCCGCTTCGGCCATGTCCGGCTGCACCATGACGACTATGAGGTGCCGGCGCTGGGCTACGTGGTGCGCTACGGCGAACTGTGCGACGTGCTGGAACGCGCCCTCGGCCGCGCCGCGCAGGCCGCGGGGGAAGACCGGCTGCAGCGCGTGTTCGAGACCCGTATCGACCAGATCGAGCAGGACCCGGTACCGCGCGACGCGGACGAGCCCGATGTCGGCAGCGTGCAGCTGACCGGCACCGCCCACGACGGCCAGCTGGCGCGCTATGCCGCGCGCCTGGCGGTGCAGGCCGAGGGCGGGCTGTTCCACGAGCAGGCCGCGCACCGGGGCCGCGGCGCGCGCACGCGCGACTACCGCCAGACCGCGGTGATCGCCCATGTCACCTGTTCGCGCCCGCAGCCGGGCTGGGCCTGGGAGCGCTTCACCGAAGAAGGCCCGCTGGCGCTACTGCCACACGACGAGCATGGCGTGCAAGGCTACGCGCTGGTGTGGTGCTGCCCGCCGGAACAGGCGGCGCGCCGCATTGCGCTGCCCGAAGCCGAGTTCGCCGGGGAGTTGGGCAAGGCCTTCGGCGACCGCATGGGACATTTCACGCTGGCGGGCAAGCGCCATGCCTTCCCGCTGGGGCTGAACGCCGCGCCGGTCACCGTCAACGGCCGCGTGGCCGCGGTCGGCAATGCCGCGCAGACGCTGCACCCGGTGGCCGGCCAGGGGCTCAACCTGGGCCTGCGCGATGCCTTCGCGCTGGCCGACTCGCTGCGCACGGCCTGCACACCGCAGGCGCTGCAGGCCTTTGCCAGCCGGCACCGGCTCGACCGCGCGGTCACCATCGGCGTCACCGACCTGCTGCCGCGCCTGTTTGGCGTCTCCTACCCGCTGGCTGCCCATGCCCGGGGCGCGTCGCTGGCGGCGCTGGCCTGCCTGCCGCCGCTGCGGCATGCACTGGCGCGCCACATGATGTTCGGCATGCGGCGCTAGCACTGCGCGTGGCGCGCGCGCCACGCGCAGTGGTGGCTCCGGCGGCGGCAAGCGAATTGCCCCGCCGCGCGCAAAGGTCCATCTCCCCGCCTGCCTATCATTGCCCCCACTGCCGCCAGGCGGCGGCATTTGCGCCACGGTTTGTCGTGCAAATGCGCCGCGGATGCTCAAATATTGGGCAGCAGGGACGGTTTGGCGGTAGAATCCTGCCCTCGCACATGTCCCGATCCACCGCCGGCAGCAGTTTCGGCAGGGGCGTGTTTTACCGTTTCGTCTGTTTAGTCTTCTGTTTCAGAGCAGGCCGTCCGCATCCCTTCCTGGCGCAACGCGCCGCGGCAAGGACGGCATGGCCCGCAGGACCGCCACACCACCACCGCCCAATCGTGCAGATCGGACCGCATCAACTCCGCAACAACCTGTTCGTCGCCCCGATGGCGGGCGTGACGGACCGGCCGTTCCGCCAGCTGTGCAAGCAGCTCGGCGCGGGCTATGCGGTGTCGGAGATGGTGGCGTCCAACGCACAGCTGTGGAAGAGCGAGAAGACCATGCGCCGCGCCAACCATGCCGGCGAGGTCGAGCCCATCGCCGTGCAGATCGCCGGCGCCGAACCCTCGATGATGGCCGAGGCCGCACGCTACAACGTGGACCGCGGCGCGCAGATCATCGACATCAACATGGGCTGCCCGGCCAAGAAGGTGTGCAATGTGGCCGCCGGCTCGGCGCTGCTGCAGAACGAGCCGCTGGTGGTGCGCATCGTCGAGGCGGTGGTCGCCGCCGTCGGCGACCGCGTGCCGGTCACGCTCAAGATCCGCACCGGCTGGAACCGCGAGAACCGCAACGCGCTGCGCATCGCGCGCATGGTGCAGGACGCGGGCATCAGCATGCTCACCATCCACGGGCGCACCCGCGCCGACCTGTACCACGGCAGCGCCGAGTACGAGACCATTGCCGCGGTCAAGGCAGCGCTCTCGATCCCGGTGGTCGCCAACGGCGACATCACCACGCCGCACAAGGCCAAAGAGGTGCTGGCGCTGACGGGCGCCGATGCCATCATGATCGGCCGCGCGGCGCAGGGCCGGCCCTGGCTGTTCCGTGAGATCGAACACTTCCTGAAGACCGGCGCGCTGCTGCCGTCGCCGGAAGTGGCCGAGATCCGCGCCATCATGAACGCGCACCTGGAAGACCACTACGCCTTCTACGGCGAGTTCACCGGGGTGCGTACCGCGCGCAAGCATATCGCCTGGTACACGCGCGGGCTGCGCGGCGCCAACCTGTTCCGCCACCGGATGAACACGCTGGAAACCACCACCGAGCAACTGGCGGCGGTCAACGCGTTCTTCGACGAGCAGGCGCAGTTCTCGGACCGGCTGGTGTACGTGGACGATGCCGCACCGCAGACCAACGAAGCAGACGAAGCGAACAACAACAAAAACGGGGAGTTGCTTGCCGCATGAGCCGCAACGCTATCGACCAGTGCATCCGGGAAAGCCTGGATACGTACTTTCGCGACCTGGACGGCGAAGAGCCGTCCAATATGTACAACATGGTGCTCGAGGCCGTCGAACGGCCGCTGCTGGAAGCCGTGATGCTGCGCGCCGAGCGCAACCAGTCGCTGGCCGCCGCCTACCTGGGCATCAATCGCAATACGCTGCGCAAGAAACTGCAGCAGCACGGTTTACTCTGAATTTGAAGCGTCTCCCACAGCCATGATCAAGCAAGCCCTACTCTCTGTTTCCGACAAGACCGGTATCGTCGACTTCGCGCGCGAACTGAATGCGCTCGGCGTTACGCTGCTCTCCACCGGCGGCACCGCCAAGCTGCTGGCCGACAGCGGCCTGCCCGTGACGGAGGTGGCCGACTACACCGGCTTCCCGGAAATGCTCGACGGCCGCGTCAAGACGCTGCACCCCAAGGTCCACGGCGGCATCCTGGCGCGCCGCGACCTGCCCGAGCACATGGCCGCGCTGGCCGAGCACAACATCCCGACGATCGACCTGCTGGTGGTGAACCTGTACCCGTTCCAGCAGACCGTGGCCAAGGATGACTGCACGCTGCCGGACGCGATCGAGAATATCGACATCGGCGGCCCGACCATGCTGCGCTCGGCGGCCAAGAACCACCGCGACGTGACCGTGATCGTCGACCCGGCCGACTACGCCGTGGTGCTGGACGAAATGCGCGCCAACGGCAACAGCGTCGGCTACGATACCAACTTCCGCCTGGCCACCAAGGTGTTCGCGCACACCGCACAGTACGACGGCGCCATCACCAACTACCTGACCAGCCTGGGTGCCGACAAGTCGCACCAGGCCCGCAGCGCCTACCCGCAGACGCTGAACCTGGCCTTCGACAAGGTGCAGGAAATGCGCTACGGCGAGAACCCGCACCAGTCGGCCGCCTTCTACCGCGACCTGAAGGCCGTGGACGGCGCGCTGGCCAACTACGTGCAGCTGCAGGGCAAGGAGCTGTCGTACAACAACATCGCCGACGCCGACGCGGCCTGGGAATGCGTCAAGTCGTTCGACGCCGCCAGCGGGGCTGCCTGCGTCATCATCAAGCACGCCAACCCGTGCGGCGTGGCGCTGGGCGCGAATGCGCTCGAAGCGTACGACAAGGCCTTCAAGACCGATTCGACCTCGGCCTTCGGCGGCATCATCGCCTTCAACGTCGAACTGGACGAGACCGCCGCGCAAGCCGTGGCCAGGCAGTTCGTCGAAGTGCTGATCGCGCCGTCGTTCAGCGCCGGCGCGCGTGCCGTGTTCGCGGCCAAGCAGAACGTGCGCCTGCTGGAAATCCCGCTGGGCAAGGGCATCAACCAGTATGACTTCAAGCGCGTCGGCGGCGGCCTGCTGGTGCAAAGCCCGGACGCCAGGAACGTGCAGCCGACCGAGCTGCGCGTGGTGACGCGCCGCCACCCGACCCCGAAGGAAATGGACGACCTGATGTTCGCCTGGCGCGTGGCCAAGTTCGTCAAGTCCAACGCCATCGTGTTCTGCGGCGGCGGCATGACGCTGGGCGTCGGCGCCGGCCAGATGAGCCGCGTCGATTCGGCCCGCATCGCCAGCATCAAGGCGCAGAACGCCGGCCTGACGCTGGCCGGCTCGGCCGTGGCCTCGGACGCATTCTTCCCGTTCCGTGACGGCCTGGACGTGGTGGTCGACGCGGGCGCGACCTGCGTGATCCAGCCGGGCGGCTCGGTGCGCGACGATGAGGTGATCGCCGCCGCCGACGAGCGCGGCATCGCCATGGTGGTGACCGGCACGCGCCACTTCCGCCACTAAGCACTGGCAGGCTTGCGGTCTTGCCTGGCAAGACCGCCGGCTCCCGAAGCGGTTTCGTTCTCCTGCAAGGGAAAGCGAAACCGCTTTTTGCATTAGGTGCCGGCGCAAAAAGCAATACACTAGCGACGGCATCCACCCTACCCAGCCCATGCGAATCCTAGGCATCGACCCCGGCCTGCGCACCACCGGCTTCGGCGTGATCGAGAAGCAAGGCAACAAGCTTGCCTACATAGCCTCGGGCACGATCAGGAGCGACGGCAATTCTCCGTTGCCGGAACGACTGAAGACGCTGTACGACGGCATCAGCGAAGTGTCCCGCACCTACGCGCCCGACTGCGCGGCGATCGAGAAGGTATTCGTCAACGTCAACCCGCAATCGACGCTGCTGCTCGGCCAGGCCCGCGGCGCGGCGATCTGCGGGCTGGTCGGCTACGGGCTGCCGGTGTTCGAATACACCGCGCTGCAACTCAAGGTGGCGGTGGTTGGCTATGGCCGCGCCAACAAGGCCCAGGTGCAGGAGATGGTGACGCGGCTGCTGATGCTGCCCGGCCAGCCCGGCAGCGATGCGGCCGACGCGCTCGGCGTGGCGATCTGCCATGCCAACGGCGGCGATACCCTGGGCACGCTGGCTGGCCTGGCGCCCGACCTGGTGCGCAAGGGCATGCGCGTGCGGCGCGGCCGGCTAATCGGCTGATCGCGGGGGTCGCCCGGCCCGCGTCTCTTACAATCGGGCATTCGTCCGTCTTCCACAGGAACGCTGCATGCCAAGCCAGTCCCGACTGAGCGCGCCGCGCTCGCGCGCCACCGGCCTTCTCCCTGTTCTTGCTCCTTGCCGGCGATGGCTGTTCCCGGCTGCTGCCGCGGCTGCGTGCGCCGTGCTGGTTGCCGGCTGCGCCACCGCGCCCCGGCACAAGCCGGTGCCGCCGGCAGCGGCACCCGCCCCGAGCGCCCCGCCGCCCGCCGCGGAGAAGCCCAAGGCCCTGGTGATCGCCCACCGCGGCGCCAGCGCGCTGCGCCCCGAACACACGCTTGCCGCCTACACCAAGGCGATCGAGGACGGCGCCGACGTGATCGAGCCCGACCTGGTGATGACGCGCGACGGCGTGCTGGTGGCCCGCCACGAGAACGACATCACCGGCACCACCAATATCGCCGAACTGCCGCAGTTCGCCGACCGCAAGCGCACCAAGGTGATCGACGGCGAGCGCCTGACCGGCTGGTTCACCGAAGACTTCACGCTGGCCGAACTCAAGGCGCTGCGCGCGCGCGAACGCATCCCGCAGCTGCGGCCGGCCAATGCCCGGCTGAACGACCAGTTCGAGATCCCGACCTTCGACGAAATCGTGCGCCTGGCCCAGCAGGCCTCGCTGCGCACCGGCAGACCCATCGGCATCTATGCCGAGCTGAAGCACCCGAGCTACTTCCGCGGCATCGGCCTGCCGCTCGAAGACAAGCTGGCGGCTGCCGTACGCGCTCAGCCTTACCTTCGCCAGGCGCCGGTGTTTATCCAGTGCTTCGAGAGCGGCAGCCTGCGCGCGATGCGGCGCACGCTGGGCCGCGCGCTGCCCAACGTCAAGCTGGTCCAGCTGGTCGGCAACCCGCGCAAGGGCCCCGCCGACTGGAAGCTGGCGGGCGATCCCCGCAGCTTCGATGACATGCTGACCACGACGGGCCTGCGCGAAGTGGCGGCCTACGCCGACGGCATCGGCCCGGAGAAGAGCAGCGTGGTGCCGCGCGACGCGCAGGGCGCGCTGGCTGCGCCAACGGCGGTAGTCCGCAACGCGCATGCGGCGGGCCTGTTCGTCCACCCCTACACCTTCCGCCCGGAAAACAGCTTCCTGCCCAAGGCCCTGCAGAGCGGCGGCGACGAGGCCACGCGCAGCCCCGCCGGCATGGTGCGCGAGGTGCAGGCCTTCATCGCCGCCGGCGTGGACGGCTTCTTCACCGACGATCCGGCACTGGGCCGGCGCGCGGTCGATACGCCGGCCCGCTGAGGCCGGGAGACGGCCGCGGGGTACACTTGCGGCCGCCTTATCCCTTCCCTGACACACCACACCATGATCGGACGCATCGCCGGCACCCTAATCGAGAAGAATCCTCCGCACCTGCTGGTCGACTGCCACGGCGTCGGCTACGAGGTCGACGTGCCGATGAGCACCTTCTACAACCTGCCCGCGGTGGGCCAGCCGGTGACGCTGCTGACGCAGCTGATCGTGCGCGAGGACGCGCACCTGCTGTACGGCTTCGGCACCGCATCGGAACGCAATACCTTCCGCGAGCTGATCAAGATCACCGGCATCGGCGCGCGCATGGCGCTGGCAGTGCTGTCGGGCATGTCGGTGCCGGAGCTGGCGCAGGCGATCACGCTGCAGGAGGCGGGGCGGCTCACGCGTGTGCCCGGCATCGGCAAGAAGACCGCCGAGCGGCTGCTGCTGGAGCTCAAGGGCAAGCTGGGCGCCGAACTGGGCCACGCGCCGGGCGCGCAGGCGGTGCCGGACAACGCCGTCGACGTGCTCAATGCACTGCTGGCGCTGGGCTACTCGGAGAAGGAAGCGGCCCTGGCGATCAAGCAGGTGCCGGCCGGCACCGGCGTGTCCGAGGGCATCAAGCTGGCGCTCAAGGCGCTGTCCAAGGGCTGAGGCGTAGAATGACGGGGTTATTGCCGCTGTATGGTCCCTGACCGCCATGATCGAAACCGACAAGCTTTCCGCCCCCGCCCGCGTAATCTCCGCCACCCCCGCCTCGTCGCAGGAGGAGGCGTACGAGCGCGCGCTGCGGCCCAAGCTGCTGGACGAGTATGTCGGCCAGGAGAAGGTGCGCGGGCAGCTCGATATCTTCATGCACGCCGCGCGCAACCGGCGCGAGGCGCTGGACCATGTGCTGCTGTTCGGCCCGCCCGGGCTGGGCAAGACCACGCTGGCCCACATCATCGCGCGCGAGATGGGCGTGAGCCTGCGGCAGACCTCCGGCCCGGTGCTGGAGCGCCCCGGTGACCTGGCGGCGCTGCTGACCAACCTGGAAGCCAACGACGTGCTGTTCATCGACGAGATCCACCGGCTCTCGCCGGTCGTCGAGGAAATCCTGTACCCGGCGCTGGAGGACTACCAGATCGACATCATGATCGGCGAGGGCCCGGCGGCCCGTTCGGTCAAGCTGGACCTGCAGCCGTTCACGCTGGTGGGCGCGACCACCCGCGCCGGCATGCTGACCAACCCGCTGCGCGACCGCTTCGGCATCGTGGCGCGGCTGGAGTTCTATACCGCCGAGGAGCTGGCCCGCATCGTCACGCGCTCGGCCCAACTGCTGCACGCCCGCATCGACCCGCACGGCGCGCTGGAGATCGCCCGCCGCGCGCGCGGCACGCCCCGTATCGCCAACCGGCTGCTGCGCCGCGTGCGCGACTACGCCGAGGTCAAGGGCGACGGCACCATCACGCGCGAGATGGCCGACGCCGCACTGGCGATGCTGGACGTGGACCGCGTGGGTTTCGACCTGATGGACCGCAAGCTGCTGGAGGCCGTGCTGCACAAGTTCGGCGGCGGCCCGGTGGGCGTGGACAACCTGGCAGCGGCCATCGGCGAGGAGCGCGACACCATCGAGGACGTGCTCGAGCCCTACCTGATCCAGCAGGGCTACCTGCAGCGCACGCCGCGCGGGCGCATGGCCACCGCCGCGGCCTACCGGCATTTCGGGCTGGCCTCGCCCCAGGCCGGTGGCGCCGGCGAGCTGTTCGACGGTCAGTAAACCGGCCGCGCGCATGCTGCGGCGCGGCGAGACCGTCGCTCGCCGCCCCTCCACAGGCCCTGCGCGGGCCAATTAAACGTTTTAATCTCGCCCCTCAAATTTTTTCGAAGTGGATTGCTGGCCCATGGCCGATTGTCCACAATGGCTTCATCGGCACCTGACGGTGCCCTGCGATAACCGCGCCGGCTGGTAAGCGGTGCCGTTGTGCCCTGGTTCCCCACCCCGAGGAAAGCCATGAGCCGCATCTGCCGTCCTTCCGTCCTGCTTGCCACCGCCGTCGCGGGCGCTGTCCTGGCCATGGGCGGCGCCTATGCCCAGCGCCCGCCCGCGCCCGTCATGGTGGCCGAAGAGGCCGTGATCAGCGGCAAGATCATCGATATCGACCCCGACTCCAAGGCCGTGCTGGTACAGGGCCCGCGCGGCAACGTGGTGGAACTGATCGCCGGCGACGAAGCCCGCAACTTCGGCCAGGTGCGCAAGGGCGACATCGTCACCGTGGCGCGTGGCGCCGCCGTGGTGGCGTCGCTGGAGCCGATCGACAGCAAGGCGACAGCGCTGGCGGAGCAGGTCGACCGCACCTCGCGCGCGGCCGAAGGCGGCAAGCCCGGCATCATGCGCGAGGTCACCACCACGGTGACCGCGGAAATCACCCAGATCGATCCGGCCAACAGGCTCATCACTTTCCGCGGGCCGCGCGAGACGTTGCGCACCGTCAAGGTCGAGGACCCGGCGATCGACCTCAACAAGATCAAGCGCGGCCAGATGGCCAAGGTCGTCTACCGCGAAGTCGTGGCCATTACGGTCAGGGCGCCGGCGCCGGCCACAGCCAACTGAGCCGCCGCGCCGGGCGCGGTACTTTTCCACCAGGAGGTTACCTATGAATCGTCGCCATTTTGTTACCCGGGTTGCCGGCTCGGGCCTGCTTGTCGCCACCGTGATGGCCGCGGGCTGCACCACCACCGGCACCAGCGCTTCGAGCGACCCGGCCGCCAAGAAGAAAGAAATCGACGCGGGCGTCGATGGCGCGCTGAACCGGCTCTATTCCTCGGTCAACGGCTCGCGCGACCTGGCCCAGCGCGCACAGGGCGTCCTGGTGTTCCCGCGCGTGATCTCGGCCGGCCTTGTCGTCGGCGGCGAGTATGGCGAGGGCGCGCTGCGCTCACAAGGCTCGACGGTGGGTTACTACAGCACCGCCCACGCTTCGTTCGGCCTCACCGCCGGTGGCCAGTCCAAGGCTGTCTTCATCATGTTCATGACGCCGGAGGCGTACAACAAATTCCTCAACAGCAAGGGCTGGACCGCGGGCGCCGATGCCAACGTGGCGCTGGCCAAGGTCGGCGCAAGCGGCCAGCTCGACACGCTGACTTCGCAGCAGCCGGTGGTCGGCTTCGTGCAGACCAACGCGGGTCTGATGTTCGATGTGTCGCTGAACGGTGCCAAGATCACCAAGCTGAATATCTGATGCGGGCAGCGGGCGCCCGCGGGGTGCCCGGCCTGACCTGATTTCTCCATGGACGAGTTTCCCGGCCGCGGCCGGGATTTTTTTGTCCTGCGCCCTCGCGCCCGCAGTAACCGGCCCTCGCTGGCATAATCGCGCCCAAAACACCGTGCGCACCAGCGCACCCGACCGGGAGCCCCCATGTCCGCCATACCCGCCAGCACGGCCCAGGCCGGGCGCGTCTACCGCTACTACGACTTCGTCATGGTGGCGTTCGTCACCGTGCTGCTGTGCTCCAACCTGATCGGCGCGGCCAAGGCGGCGCAGGTAACGCTGCCGGTGATCGGCACCGTCACCTTCGGCGCCGGCGTGCTGTTCTTCCCGATCTCGTACATTTTTGGCGACGTGCTGACCGAGGTCTACGGCTACGGCCGCGACCGGCGCGTGGTCTGGGCCGGTTTTGCCGCGCTGGCGTTCGCCACCTTCATGAGCCTGGTGGTGCTGAACATGCCGGTGGCGCCGTTCATGGCGGACTACCAGAAGAGCCTGCAGGACGTGTTCGGCAACACCTGGCGCATCGCGCTGGGCTCGCTGATCGCGTTCTGCTGCGGCAGTTTTACCAACAGCTATGTGCTGGCCAAGATGAAGCTATGGAGCGGCGGGCGCTGGCTGTGGACGCGCACGATCGGCTCCACGCTGGCCGGGGAGCTGGTGGATTCGTCGCTGTTCTATGTGATCGCCTTCTACGGGATCTGGCCGCTGGAGAAGGTGATCCAGGTGGCGGTGGCACAGTACGTGTTGAAGACCGGCTGGGAGGTGGTGATGACGCCGGTGACGTACAAGGTGGTAGGGTTTCTGAAGCGGGCGGAGAACGAGGACTATTACGATCGCAATACCGACTTCACGCCGTTCAGGCTGAGGGTGTGAAGCCCCCAAACGCCAGAGCGGGGAGCCTGCTGCTGGCGTTATCGCGCAAGTTTGGCGCCCTACGGCACCCGCCGGTCCACCTCATCCAGCGCCAGATTCTCCAGGTGGCTGACATCCCCCCAATGCGCCAGCGTCAGATGCGAACTGTCGCTGCGCAGCCGGTTGACGCTGGCGTTGAGCAGCTCATGCTGGCGCGGCGCCTCCAGCGTCATGCCCGTGGCCTCGCGGTACAGGCAATCGAGCACGCCGCCGTGCGCCACCAGCGCGATGCGCTCGCCCGGATGCCGGCGCGACAGCGCCAGCGCGGCTTCGACCGCGCGCTCATGGAAACCCAGTAGCGACTCGCCTTCAGGCGGCGCGTAGTCCGGCACGCGCGCCTGCCAGCGGGCGAAATCCTCGGGCAGGTGCTCGGCCACCTCGGCGTAGGTCTTGCCCTGCAGCGTACCGTAGCTGCGCTCGCGCAGGCGCGGATCGGGCCGCACCTGCAGCCCGAGCGCCTCGGCCAGCGGCGTGGCGGTTTCCATCGCGCGCGACAGGTCGCTCGAATACACCGCATCGATCGGCTCGCCCGCCAGCGCGGCGGCCAGCGCGCGCGCCTGGGCGCGGCCGGTGTCGTTCAGCGGAATGTCGAGCTGGCCCTGCAGCCGGCGCTCCCGGTTCCAGGCCGTCTCGCCATGGCGGATCACGATCAGGTG
Organism: Ralstonia pickettii; assembly: GCA_050987995.1. Classification (GTDB taxonomy): domain Bacteria; phylum Pseudomonadota; class Gammaproteobacteria; order Burkholderiales; family Burkholderiaceae; genus Cupriavidus; species Cupriavidus pickettii_B. The sequence goes on along the minus strand of CP158803.1, from coordinate 467,164 downwards.
GGTAAAGGCCAGCGAATGCAGCCCGGGGCTTTGCGACATGCCGTTTTCCTTCGATTCCTTGAGGCCGCCGCCGCGCGGCTGGCGCGGCGGCGGCCCGGCGTTATTTCGCCAGCTTCGGGTTCAGCGTATAGGTGCCGGTCAGGCTGGCCTGCGCCAGCACGTGGCCCTGGATCGCCTCGCGCACCTGGACGCCGGTGAAGGTACCTTCCAGCGGCAGGCGGTCGATGTCCAGCGCGTACAGCGTGAACACGTAGTGGTGCAGCAGCGTGTCGTTCCACGGCGGGCACGGGCCGTCATAGCCGTAGTAGTCGCCCTTCATGTCGGCGTCGCTGGCGAACCAGCCGGTGTAGTCGTTGATGCCGTGGCGCAGGCCGCCCGCGACGGCGGTGCCGCCGGTGGCTTCAGGGCCGGGCTTGCCGCGCGCGATCACGCCGTTGCTGTGCGAGCCGGGGGCGATCGAAGTCAGTCCGGGCGGAATATCGATCAGCACCCAGTGGAAAAAGTCCACGCGCGGCAACGCGGCCGGCACTTCGCGGCCTTCCTGGTTGACGTCGTCGCCCTTGCTGGGCACGTCGCGGTCGTGGCAGATCAGCACGAACGAGCGCGTCTCGGCCGGCGCATCTTCCCAGCGCAGGTCGGGATTGCGGTTGGTCGACAGGGCCACGTGAGCGGCGGCGTCGGGCACGCAGAAGGCGAACTCGCCAGGGATCGGCGCGTTGTCGTTGAAGGACTTGCTCCAGAGTTTCATTTTTCTCTCCTGTCTTGGTGCCACGCCGGGGCGCGGCAGCTTGGAATCCTTGTGGCGCATGGAGCGCGTGCGGCGCCCTCGCCGCTATGCCTGCCCCGCCCCGGCCGGCGCGACGCGCAGCCAGAACGTGACCGGGCCGTCGTTGACCAGGCTGACCTGCATCATCGCGCCGAACTCGCCGGTCTGCACGTGCGGATGCGCGGCGCGCGCCTGCGCGACGAAATGCTCGTACAGGCGCTTGCCATCTTCCGGCGATGCTGCGGGCGTAAAGCTGGGGCGCGTGCCGCTGTTGGTATCGGCCGCCAGCGTGAACTGCGACACCACCAGCAGCCCGCCGGGGTTGCCGTTGCCATCCATGTTCTGCACCGGCAGGTTCATCTTGCCGGCCGCGTCGGAGAACACCCGGTACGACAGCATCTTGGCCAGCAGCCGCTCGGCCTGCGCCTCGGTATCGCCGCGCTCGGCGCAGACCAGTGCCAGCAGGCCGGCGCCGATTTCACCGGTGGTGCGGCCCTCGACCGTCACGCGGGCCTGCGCCACCCGCTGGATCAGTGCGATCATCCCCGCCCGCCTCAGGCCAGCGTGACGCGCGCGAAGCGGCGCTTGCCGACCTGCACGACATAGGTGCCCGCCGCGACCCTGGTGGCCTTGTCGCTGACCGTGGCGCCGTCGATCTTGACACCGCCCTGCTCGATATTGCGGTTGGCTTCCGAGGTCGACGGCACCAGGTTGGCCTGCTTGAGCAGCTGGGCGATCCCCAGCGGCGCGCCCGTCAGGCTCACTGCAGGGATATCGTCCGGCACGCCGCCGCGGGCGCGGTGGTTGAAGTCTTCCAGCGCCTTTTCCGCATCGGCCTGGCTGTGGAAGCGCGCCACGATCTCCTGCGCCAGCATCACCTTGCAGTCGCGCGGGTTGCGGCCCTGCGCGATTTCCTGCTTCATCAGCTCGATCTCGCCGAGCGGCCGGAACGACAGCAGCGTGTAGTACTGCCACATCAGGTCGTCCGAGATGCTCATCAGCTTGCCGAACATCTCGTTGGGCGCCTCGGTCACGCCGACGTAGTTGCCCTTGGACTTGGACATTTTCTCCACGCCATCCAGGCCCACCAGCAGCGGCATGGTCAGGATGCACTGCGGCTCCTGGCCGTATTCCTTCTGCAGCTCGCGCCCGACCAGCAGGTTGAACTTCTGGTCGGTGCCGCCCAGCTCCAGGTCCGACTTCAGCGCGACCGAGTCGTAGCCCTGCATCAGCGGGTAGAGGAACTCATGCACCGAGATCGGAATTCCGGAACGGAAGCGCTTGGTAAAGTCGTCGCGCTCCATCATCCGCGCCACGGTGTACTTGGCGGCCAGCTGGATCATGCCGCGCGCGCCCAGCGGATCGCACCACTCGCTGTTGTAGCGGATCTCGGTCCTGGCGGGATCGAGCACCAGGCTGGCCTGGCGGTAGTAGGTCTGCGCGTTGGCCTCGATCTGCTCGCGCGTCAGCGGCGGGCGCGTGCTGTTGCGGCCCGACGGATCGCCGATGGTCGAGGTGAAGTCGCCGATCAGGAAGATGACCTGGTGGCCCAGGTCCTGCAGCTGGCGCAGCTTGTTCAGCACCACGGTATGGCCGATGTGGATGTCCGGCGCGGTCGGGTCCAGCCCCAGCTTGATGCGCAGCGGCACGCCGGTTGCTTCGCTGCGCGCCAGCTTCTGCGCCCATTCGGATTCGATCAGCAGTTCGTCGCAGCCACGCCTGGAGACTTCCAGGGCGTGCATCACCGACGGCGTCAGGGGGTATTTGGCCGCGGGGCCCGGGGAAACTTCAGTCATGACGTAAGTCTTTGAAAAACATGAAATTTTAGGAAAGATTCCGACAGCCGCCAAGACAGGATTTTGGTATAATCCGCGCTTCCAGGCGCCAGCGGAAGCCTTTCCAGTGCGCCACCCGCCACTTGATGCAGCAATGCAGGTGGCCAATGAATGAACAGCACACGCCGCACCTCGGGGGAGGAAGGCAGACGAGACACATCGTTCCGGCAGCGGTGCTCAGACCAAGGTTGAATTTTACGTGATGTGGTCCAGACTCCGCGAAGTTTTCGCGCGCGAGCTGGTGGTTCTCGTTGACCCGACCAACCCCCAGCATGCGCGCCGGCGCAAGCAACTGACAGCCTCGGTGGGCGCAATCTTCACGCTCGGCATGGCCGCGGCGATGGGCGTTGCACCGCGCAGCGCCTTTGACGATCCGCTCGCCCCGCGCACGCAGCAGACGCTGCGCATGCCCGATGTGCGCGAGCAACTCGAACAGCTTACCGATTCCGAGGCCGTCTACGTGCGCGAAGAGCGCATGCAGCGCGGCGACACCATTGGCAGCCTGCTGCGCCGTCTCGGCGTGGACGATCCCGATGCGCAGGCCTTTATCGTCAAGAACCCCACCGCGCGCGGCCTGTTCAACCTGAACCCGGGCCAGGCGGTGCAGGCTGAGATCGACGAAAGCAATATGCTGGTGTCGCTGCAGGCCAACCTCGGCGGCGACGCCGCGGCCTCGCGCGAGCTGGTGATCGAACGCGTGCGCCCGGCCGGCGAGAACACCAACGCCACGTACAAGGCCAAGGTACTGCGCGTGGACAACGACGTGCATTACGAGATGGCCTCCGGCGCGATTTCCGCGGGCGGCTTCTTCAAGGCCATGGACGCGGCCAACGTGCCCGACGAGGTCGTGCAGCAGATGCTGTCGATCTTCTCCGGCGTGATCGACTTCCACCACGATATCGCCGGCGGCGACCGCTTTCGCATCATCTACGAAGCGGGCTTTCGCGACGGCACCTTCGTGCGCAACGGCCGCGTGATCGCGATTGAGCTGATCAACCGCAACCAGCTGCACCAGGCGCTGTGGTTCTCGCCCGAGGACAGCAAGGACGGCACCGGCGCCTACTACACCTTCGACGGGCGCAGCATGAAGCGGCCGTTCCTGCGTTCGCCGGTGGAGTTCTCGCGCGTGTCGTCGGGCTTCGGCGGCCGCGAGCATCCGCTGCATCACGACTGGGCGCAGCACAAGGGCGTGGACTTCGCCGCCCCGACCGGCACCAAGGTGCTCGCCACCGGCGACGGCGTGGTCGAGTTCGTCGGCCAGCAGAACGGCTACGGCAATATCGTCATCCTGAACCACGCCAACGGCTACTCGACCTACTACGCGCACCTGTCCGGCTTTGCCGGCATGCGCCAGGGCCAGCCGGTGCGGCAGGGGCAGCTGATCGGCTATGTCGGCTCGACCGGCTGGGCCACCGGCCCGCACCTGCACTATGAGTTCCGCTTCAACGACGTGCCGCAGAACCCGCTGACCATCACGCTGATGGAGTCGCCGGCGCTGAGCGGCAAGTCGCGCCAGGAATTCCAGACCTACACCAGCGGGCTGCTCAGCCGCATCAATGCGCTGCGCACCTACAACGTGCTGACCGCCTCCAACTGACCGTGACCCTGGCCGCGACTGGCAGCGAACGTTATATCGGCATCATGTCCGGCACCAGCATGGACGGTGCCGATGCAGTGCTGGTGGATTTCAGCGGCGCGCGGCCCGCGGTCCTGGCGGCCGCGAGCCAGCCCTTCCCCGACACGCTGCGCGCGGCGTACGCGGCCCTGCAGCAGCCGGGCGAGGACGAGATCCATCGCGAGGCGCTGGCGGCCAATGCACTGGCACAGGTCTATGCGGATTGCGTGGCGACGCTGCTGCGCGAGGCGCAGGTCGGCGCCGACACGGTCGCCGCCATCGGCGCGCACGGGCAGACCATCCGCCACCGGCCGGGCCTGTACGACGGCATCGGCTACACGCGCCAGAGCCAGCATCCGGCGCGGCTGGCGGAGCTGACGGGCATCGACGTGGTGGCGGACTTCCGCAGCCGCGACGTGGCCGCCGGCGGCCAGGGAGCGCCGCTGGTGCCGGCGCTGCACCACGCGTTGTTTGGCAGCGACGACGAAACCCGCGTCGCCTGCAATATCGGCGGCATTTCCAATATCAGCATCCTGCCCACCGCGGGCGATGCCGTCAGCGGCTTCGACTGTGGTCCGGGCAATGCGCTGCTCGATTACTGGATCGGCCGCCACCAGGGGCTGCCGTTCGACAGCAACGGCGACTGGGCAGCCAGCGGTCGCGTCGACGCGGCGCTGCTGGATCAATGCCTGGCGGAGCCCTATTTCAGCGCGCCGCCGCCCAAAAGCACCGGGCGCGACCTGTTCCATCCGGGCTGGCTCGAAGCCCGTCTCGCATCATCCCAACAACTAGCACCCGCAGACGTGCAGGCCACGCTGGCGGCACTGACCGCCGAGGCGATCGCGCGCGACGTGCGCACGCACGCGACCGACGCGCGCCGCCTGATCGTCTGCGGCGGCGGGGCCCGCAATGCCTTCGTGGTGGCACGGCTGGCGCAGGCGCTACCGGGCGTGGCCATCGAAACTTCCGAAGACTACGGCGTGCCCGTGTCGCAGGTCGAGGCCATCGCCTTTGCCTGGCTGGCGCGCCAGTGCGTGCTGCGCCTGCCGGGCAACGTGCCCACCGTGACCGGCGCCGCCGGGCCGCGCGTGCTGGGCGCGATCTATCCGCGCTAAGCACTACGCCTGCGGCGCCGCGCCGCCCTCCTCCACCCAATCCATGAACGCCTGCGCCAGCGGCGAGGCCCGCATCGCCGGCGAGCGCGCCAGCACCACGCGCTGCGGCGTCACCGGCTCGCGCAGCGGCAGGCAGGCAATCGGCATGCCGTCGTAGCTGTGGTCGCCGGCGGGGCGCGTGCAAGACAGCGCCACGCCATAGCCGTGCGCCACCAGTCCGCGCTGCATCTCGAAGGTTTGCGTGTACTGGTGCAGCCCCGGATGCAGCCCGTGCGCCCAGAACAGCGACAGGAAATACTCGCGCGTCTGCGGGATGTCCTCGAGAATCAGCTGTTCGCCCGCCAGGTCAGCCAGGCTTATGTCCGCGCCGCGCGCCAGTCGATGATCGGCAGTCAACAGCGCGTAGGGCGGCAGTTGCGCCAGCGTGTGGCGCTCGGTGCGGGAGTCGAGCCCCAGGTCATAGGTCAGCGCCAGCTCGGCCTTGCCGGCCTGCAGCGAGCGGTGCACGGTGGCGAGATCGGCTTCGAACAGCGTTACCGACACGCCGGGGTGGCGATGCCGGAAGCCCGCCAGCAGGCGCGGCACGAAATACGGCCCCAGGTCCTGGAAGCAGGTCAGCGACAGCTGGCCGCTGAGGCCCGCGTTGGCATCGTCGGCGGTGAGACCCGCCGCCAGCGCCAGGATGTCGCGCGCACGGCCGAGCAGGCGCTGGCCGGCAGGCGTCAGGGCCAGCCCGCGGCTGACCTGGCGCCTGAACAGCGGCTCGCCCAGCGTGTTTTCGAGCTGGGCGATCGCGGTCGACACGGAAGGCTGAGACACATGGCGCGAGCGGGCGGCCGCGCTGATGCTGCCGTGCTCGGCGGCGGCGACGAAGTACTCGAGCTGGCGGAAGGAGAAGGCAATCATGATTTCCTATATCACAACATAGGAAATATATGCTTTTCCTATCCTCGCCGGCTGCCGATACTGACCGCATTGCCCCCACTGAGCCCCCGCCATGGACATCACACAAGAACAGATCGACACCTACCAGCGCGACGGCGTGCTGGTGCTGCGCGGCGTCTTCGCCGACTGGGTCGAACGGCTGCGCGACGGCTTTGCGCAGAACCTGGCCGAGCCCGGTCCCTTTGCCATCGAGAACGTGCGGCCCGGCGAAAGCGGCCGCTTCTTCGAGGACTACTGCAACTGGCAGCGCATCGCGCCGTTCGATGCCTTTATCCGCCAGTCGGCAGCGGCGCAGATCGCCGGCCGCATCATGAAGTCGCAGGCGGTGCAGGTGTTCCACGAACACATCCTGGTCAAGGAACCCGGCACGGCCAAGCCCACGCCGTGGCACCAGGACCTGCCCTATTACTGCGTCGACGGCACCCAGACCGCGAGCTACTGGATTCCGCTGGACCCGGTGACGCAGGCCAACACACTGCGCGTGGTGGCCGGCTCGCACCGCTGGCCGCGGCTGGTGCGGCCCAGGCGCTGGGCCAGCAACGAGAGCTTCTACGGCGGGGAAGATGCATTTATGGAGATGCCCGACGTCGAGGACGGCACCCATACGCTGCTCGCGCCCGAACTGGAGCCGGGCGATGCGGTGGTGTTCGACTTCCGCACCGTGCACGGCGCCGCGGGCAATACCGGCACCGGCAGACGGCGCGCGTTCTCGGCACGCTTTCTCGGTGACGATATGCGTTTCATGCAGCGCCCCGGACGCACCTCGCCGCCCTTCCCCGGCATCGGCCAGCACACCGGCGAACGGCTGCGCGAGGACTGGTTCCCGGTGGTGTGGCGCGCGGCGCAGTAATCAACCGCCGCAAAAGAAAAACGCAGCCGAAGCTGCGTTTTTCCTGAGGACCGGGCGGGTCAGACCGAGAACGATGAGCCGCAACCGCAGGTGGTCGAGGCATTCGGGTTCTTGATCACGAACTGGGCGCCGTTGATGTCTTCCTTGTAGTCGATCTCGGCGCCGACCAGGTACTGGTAGCTCATCGAGTCGATCAGCAGGGTGACGCCATTCTTGACCATGGTGGTGTCGTCTTCGTTGACTTCCTCGTCGAAGGTGAAGCCATACTGGAAGCCGGAGCAGCCGCCGCCCTGCACGAACACGCGCAGTTTCAGCTCGGCATTGCCCTCTTCCTCGATCAACTGCTTGACCTTGTCGGCGGCGCTGTCGGTAAAGACGAACGGTGCCGGCACGTCCTCGGTAACGGGTGCCTCTGCGACTGCGTTCATGGGGTGTTCTCCTGTTTAGATACGCCTGTATTCTAAGCGCTACTGGAAGATCGTGCCGAAACCCTGTGTTTTCAAGGGATTCCCGGCGTGCTCCGGGCCGCTCAGGCGGCCTTTTCAGTGGGACTGGCGTCTGCGGCCGGAGTTTCCGCTTCAGCACCGGCACTGGTATCCGCCGCTTCCGTCACTTCGGTGACGGGGCCGGCTTCAACCAGATTCGGCAGCGCCTTGATCTCGCCCTGGGCCACCGGCATCAGGCGCCCTTCGACCAGCGCGCCCTGGTGCATCTCCAGCGCCGCATAGCGCACGTCGCCAAGCACGCGGGCGTGCGGTTGCAGCTCCAGCAGGTCGGTGGCCTGCACCGGGCCCTTGACGGTGCCGTTCAGCACCAGATGGCCGACGCTGATCTCGCCTTCGACCATGCCCTTTTCGCTGACCACCAGCATGCTGGGCTTGCCGGGCGCCGCGGTGATGTTGCCGCGCACGCGGCCGTCCAGGCGCAGGCCGCCGGCGAACACCAGGTCGCCGTCGATGGCGGTGTCTTCGCCGATCAGCGTATCGATCGTCAGTCCTTTCTTCTTCGAAAACAGCATCGCTCTCACTCCTCTCTCGTTCGTACCGGTCCCCCCGGGCCGGGGCGCAATCGCCGGTGGCAGACAGCTTGCCGATGGCGACAGGGCGTGATTGTATCCGCGTGCAGCCTATACCCCACAAAAGTATGGTGGCCCATCCGTTATTTCGACAGGTCGGTGTATTTGCGCATCCCGCGGGCGAAAAAAAAACCGCACGACCAGCGTGCGGTTTTTTCGGCTTCGCAAGATCCGGCAGTACCGGACCAGCGAAAACGCATCAGCGCTTCGAGAACTGCTTGCGACGACGCGCCTTGTGCAGACCGACCTTCTTACGTTCCACTTCACGTGCATCGCGCGTGACGTAGCCAGCCTTCGACAGGGCCGACTTCAGGGTCGCATCGTAGTCGATCAGGGCACGGGTGATGCCGTGGCGCACTGCGCCGGCCTGGCCGGTTTCGCCACCGCCGGTCACGTTGACCTTGATGTCGAACGTTTCGCCGTGGGCGGTCAGTTCCAGGGGCTGGCGCACGATCATCAGCGAGGTTTCGCGAGCGAAATACTCTTTGATGGGCTTGCCGTTGACGACGATGTCGCCCTTGCCCGACTTGATGAAGACACGAGCCACAGCGCTCTTGCGGCGGCCAGTACCGTAATTCCAGTTACCGATCATGGATTGGCCTCCTTAGATTTCCAGCGCCTTGGGCTGCTGCGCTTCGTGCGGATGCTCGGCTTCGGCGTAAACCTTCAGCTTCTTGATCATCGCGTAGCCCAGCGGACCCTTCGGCAGCATGCCCTTCACAGCCTTTTCCAGGGCACGGCCCGGGAAACGCTGCTGCATCTTGCCGAACGTCGTTTCGTAGATACCGCCCGGGTAGCCCGAATGGCGATAGTACTTCTTGTCCGTTTCCTTGGTACCCGTGACACGCAGCTTGGCTGCATTGACGATGATGATGTAATCACCCGTGTCGACGTGCGGAGTGAATTCCGGCTTGTGCTTGCCGCGCAGACGGCGTGCCACTTCGCTGGCGACACGGCCGAGGACTTTGTCCGTCGCGTCAATCACGTACCAGTCGCGCTTTACCTCATGAGGCTTGGCGGAAAAGGTCTTCATGATTTTTCCTGACTATTGGTTCGTGCCCGTAATCCGACTCGCGAAGGCTTGTACTCGCCCCTGCAAGTCTTTGGCCGGTCTCCTGGACTGGCCTGGTCCTGCTTTCTTCTTCCGCGGGCATGACGGAAAGCCCACGATTATACTGGCGCCTGCCGGAGTGGCACAAGCAAAGACTGATCTTTTCGTCAAGAACGTTGTAGCTTGCCCGATCGGCGCAGCCACGTGCACTTCCCGGCGGGCGGCAGCCCGGACCGTAGGGGCGAAAAAAAACCCAAGCTGTTGAGCTTGGGTTTGAATCCACCAAAGGAGGAGGGTGGAGGAGACACTTGGAGATCGACGGGGACTTGCGGGCGGTGCGGAGGGCTTGGCCGGGAGGGCTTCGCTTTCGCACTCTGGCGCGCTGTCAGTGCCGTCGTTCAATGATTGGAATTATACATGGGGTTTTCCCGGATGCAAGGGGAATTTGCACTGCGAAATGTAATTCCGTATTGTGGAATGCGAAACAACCCGCGCACGGGGCTAAAATCCCGTTTTAAATCAACAGACTAGCCGCACTGCAACGGCGCCACCAAATCCTCACATTAGAGGAAACCCTCAGTTTTCCTAAGGATATCGGCATCCCGAGCCCAAACTTGACAATGCCATATACTGAGAATTGCAAGATTCGAGATCACTCGCTTGTGACAGGAAACGCACAATACAAACGACAGGAACGAACAAAATGGAATGCAAAGTAACATGGATGGGCGCGGACGGCATGAGCTTCGTCGCCCAGACCGGCAGCGGCCATCTCGTTGCGATGGACGGCGCGCCCGAGGGCGGTGGCCATAACCTGGCGCCGCGGCCGATGGAGATGGTGCTGCTCGGCACCGGCGGCTGCACCGCCTATGACGTGGTGCTGATCCTCAAGCGCGGCCGCCAGGACGTGACCGGCTGCAGCGTGCAGCTGCAGGCCGAGCGCGCCGGCGAGGACCCCAAGGTCTTCACCCGCATCAACTTCCATTTTGTGGTGACCGGCAAGAATCTCAACCCCGCCACGGTCGAACGTGCGATCAAGCTGTCGCACGAGAAGTACTGCTCGGCGTCGATCATGCTGGCCAAGACGGCCGAGCTCACGCACACGCTGGAAATCGTCGAAGGCTGAGGGAAGTTGCAGACCCGGTCAGCCGTGGCGGCGCCGAGTCATGCCGAAGAAGAGCAAAGCAGGCCGATAAGCCGGATTCTGTGCGCGCTGCCCGCCTTGCGGCCGGCGGCGCGTGACAACCATTCCTCTAGGCCGGCTGTTACCAACCGGCTCCAGCTCCCTACCCGCAGGCTCAGCGGGCCGCTTCATCGCCTGCCTATTTGGGATTGCTCCAGGTGGAGGTTACCGCGTTTCACCCTTCCCGCCGGGCGAACCCGGCGGCAAGACTCGTCTCTGTGGCCCTATTCCGCACGTTGCCGTGGATGGCTGTTAGCCAACACCCTGCCCTGTGGAGTCCGGACTTTCCTCCCCCTGCACCTTGCGGTGCAGGCAGCGGTTGCCTGGCCTGCTTTGCGGCCCGCAGTCTAACACCGATTGCCGGCGCCGGTCGCTGCCGTCAGCCTGCGGCCAGATCGCGGCGCCGTCCCGGGCGGAACACCGCGGTGTCGGCATAGAAATCCGGTTCGGCGTTCTCGTCGCACCAGCCCGGGATGCCCATCACCGGCAGCGGCGCGAAGCTGCGACCGCCGCGCAGCGTGCCCGCCCGGACCGCGGCCTCCAGTGACGTGGCCACCACAGGGTCCAGGTCTTTTCCAGACACCAGTGGCAGCGTCCAGGCATGTGCCGTCACCGCCTTGTAGGGCTGCACCAGCTTCTCCAGCAGCGCATGGCCGAACGGCACCACCGTGCAGACCACGCCCCATGCCGGGCGTTGCTCGACAAAGAGCCGTCGCCACGCAAACCCGCGCAAAGCATCTGCAAGGTCGTGGTCATTGCTCAGGAACAGCGCCGCGCTCTCATCGAACAACGTGGCCGCATCGCGCACGCCGCCGCGCGTCGTCTGCACGCCCTCGCGCGCGATGACCTCGGCCTGGACTTCGTTGAGCAAACGCTTGGCTTGCGGGAAATGCAGCCAGATCAGCGCGTTGAAGAAATCGTGGAGATTGTCCCGGGTCGGGATTTCGCCGGTGGCATGGATATGCGCCTCGTAGGCGCTGCCATCGGGCAAGGCCTGCTGCGCGATGAAGCGCAGCGGCAGCCCGCGCGCGTTGCGCAGGCCCAGTGTGCCGGCCTGCGCGTCGAGCAGCGTGCGCAGGTCGGCGCCGCCCTGCACCGCTGCCGCCAGCGCGGCACCCTGCACGGCGAAGGGCCGGAACCATGGCCAGGACCAGTCGATCCCAGCCAGCGACGCGGCGAAGGACTCGTCCGCCGCGCAAGCCTGCATGCGCAAGGCTCAGCGGGCCTTCCAGCGCAGCGTCTCGCCGCCGCGCAGCGGCACCAGCGTGGTGTCGCCATAGGGCAGCTCGGCCGGCAGTTCCCAGTCCTCGCGCTCCAGCGTCAGCGTGCCGGTATTGCGCGGCAGGCCGTAGAAGGCGGGACCGTTGAAGCTGGCGAAAGCCTCCAGCTTGTCGAGCGCACCGGCGGCGTCGAAGGCCTCGGCATACAGCTCCATCGCATGCAGCGCGGTATAGCAGCCGGCGCAGCCGCAGGCGTGTTCTTTCAGTCCGCGCGCGTGCGGCGCGCTGTCGGTGCCCAGGAAGAAGCGCGGGCTGCCCGAAACGGCGGCCGCCACCAGCGCCTCGCGGTGGGTTTCGCGCTTGAGCACCGGCAGGCAGTAGTAATGCGGGCGGATGCCGCCGGTGAAGATGGCGTTGCGGTTGTACAGCAGGTGGTGCGCCGTGATGGTTGCGCCGACCGGGCCGCTGGCTTCCAGCACGTATTGGGCGGCGTCCTTGGTGGTGATGTGTTCGAACACCACCTTGAGCTCGGGCATGTCGCGGCGCAGCGGCGTCATCACGCGCTCGATAAACACGGCTTCGCGGTCGAAGATATCGACGCTCGGATCGGTCACCTCGCCGTGCACCTGCAGCGGCAGGCCCTCGCGCTGCATCGCTTCCAGCGCGGCGTAGCAGCGGCGGATATCGGTTACGCCGGCGTCGCTGTTGGTGGTGGCGCCCGCCGGGTACAGCTTGACGCCGTGCACGAAGCCGCTCGCCTTGGCCGCGACGATCTCTTCGGCCGTGGTGTTGTCGGTCAGGTACAGCGTCATCAGCGGCTCGAACTGCATGCCGGCCGGTAGCGCGGCCAGGATGCGCGCGCGATAGGCCTGCGCCTGTGCCACCGTGGTCACGGGCGGCTTCAGGTTGGGCATGATGATGGCGCGCGCGAACTGGCGCGCGGTGTCGGGCAGCACGGCGGCCAGTGCCGCGCCGTCGCGCAGGTGCAGGTGCCAGTCGTCCGGGCGGGTGATGGTGAGCTTCTGGGTCATGGCTTGCTTGGGCCGGCCGCCAGGAGGCGGCAGGCGTTCGTCGAAATCAGAGAATCAGGATGGCACGGTAGTCGTTCACGTTGGTGCGCGTCGGGCCTGTAACCACCAGGTCGCCGATGGCATCGAACAGGCCCCAGGCGTCGTGCGCGTCGAGCTGGCGCTGGCCCGGCAGGCCGGCGGCTTCGGCGCGCGCCAGCGTGGTCGGGTCGGCGAGCGCGCCGGCATTGTCTTCCGAGCCGTCGATGCCGTCGGTGTCGGCCGCGATCGCGTGCACGCCGGGCATGCCGCCCAGCTCGACCGCCAGCGACAGCAGGAACTCCGAGCAGCGGCCGCCGCGGGCTTTGGTTCCGCCACCGGCAGGCAAAGTGACCGTGCACTCACCTCCGGAAATCAGTACCACAGGCGCGGCAAACGGGGCATTGTACGCGCGAATCTCTCGCACCAGCGCGGCGTAGACCCGCGCCACTTCGCGCGCCTCGCCGGTTACGGTATCGCCCAGCACCACCGGGGTGACGCCGCGTTCGCGGAACAGCGCCGCGGCCGCCTCCAGGCTGCCATGGGCGGTGGCGATCATGCGGTTGTCGACGCGCCCGAACAGCGCATCGCCTGGCTTGGGCGTCTCCGACACCTCGCCGCGCGCGCCCCGCTCCAGGTGCGCCTGCACGCTGGCCGGCACTTGCGCGCCGTAGCGGCGCAGGATCTCCAGCGCATCGGCAAAGGTGCTGGGGTCGGCCACGGTCGGGCCGGAGGCGATGGCGCTGGGGTCGTCGCCGGCCACGTCCGAGACGATCAGCGTGGTCACCGGTGCCTGGCTTGCCTGCGCCAGCCGCCCGCCCTGGATGCGCGAGATGTGCTTGCGCACAATATTCATCTCGGTGATCGGCGCGCCACAACGCAGCAGTTCCTTGGTGGTGGCCTTCAGGTCGGCCATCGGGATGCCTTCGGCCGGCAGCGACAGCAGGCTGGAGCCGCCGCCCGAGACCAGCACCAGCAGCCGGTCTTGCCCGGTCAGCGCCTGCACGCTGGCCAGGATCTCGGCCGCGGCCTGCTCGCCGGACTCGTCGGGCACCGGGTGGCCGGCCTCGATCACGCGGATATGCTGGGTCGGCAGCCCGTGCGCGTAGCGCGTGACCACCAGTCCCTCGAGCGTGGCCTTGCCGTCGTAGGCGCGCTCCACCGCCGCGGCCATCGATGCCGCCGCCTTGCCGGCGCCCACCACCAGCGTGCGCCCGCCCGCATGCGGCGGCGGCAGGTGCTGCGCCACGATCTGCAGCGGATCGGCGGCCGCCACCGCGGCGTGGAAGCTTTCCAGCAGCAAGGCACGGGGATCGCCCGCGAACCCGGCGCTCACAACGCCTCCGCGATGGCGCGGCCCAGGTCGGCGGTACCGGCCTTGCCGCCGATATCGCGCGTCAGCGGCGCATGCTCCGGCCCGGCGGCGAGCACCTTCTCGATCGCGCCCAGCACGGCGGCGCCGGCGTCATCATGGCCCAGGTGCTCCAGCATCATGGCGCCGCACCAGATCTGGCCGATCGGGTTGGCCATGCCGCGCCCGGCGATGTCCGGGGCCGAGCCGTGCACCGGCTCGAACAGGCTGGGGAAGGTGCGGTCCGGGTTGATATTGCCCGACGGCGCGATGCCGATGGTGCCGGTACAGGCCGGGCCCAGGTCGGACAGGATGTCGCCGAACAGATTGCTGGCCACCACCACGTCGAACCAGTCAGGGTGCTGGACGAAGTGGGCGGTCAGGATATCGATGTGGTACTTGTCGACCTTGATGCCGGGATAGCTGGCCGCCATCGCCTCGACCCGCTCGTCCCAGTACGGCATCGTGATCGAGATGCCATTGGACTTGGTGGCCGAAGTCAGGTGCTTCCTGGGGCGCTTCTGCGCCAGCTCGAAGGCAAACTTCAGGATGCGGTCGACGCCGGTGCGGCTCATCACGGTTTCCTGCACCACGATTTCGCGCTCGGTGCCCGGGAACATGCGGCCGCCGATGCTGGAGTACTCACCCTCGGTGTTCTCGCGCACCACGTAGAAGTCGATGTCGCCCGGCTGGCGGCCGGCGAGCGGGCTCCTGATCCCCGGCATCAGCCGCACCGGGCGCAGATTTACATACTGGTCGAACGAGCGCCGGAACTGCAGCAGCGAACCCCACAGCGAAACGTGGTCAGGCACGGTATCGGGCCAGCCCACCGCGCCGAAGTAGATGGCGTCGTACTTGACCAGCGTGTCGAACCAGTCGTCAGGCAGCATCTTGCCGTGGCGCGCGTAGTAGTCGCAGCTGGAAAAGTCGAAGTGGTCCCACTGGAAGTCGATGCCGAAGCGGCGCGCCGCGGCATCCATCACGCGAATGCCCTCGGGCATGACTTCCGTGCCGATTCCGTCTCCGGGAATCACGGCGATCTTGTATTGGCGCATAGTTCTTTGGGGAGGTATGAGCAGATGGCCGGCGCCGCGCGCGGCCCGGAGCGCGCTTGGCAGCGGCCCGAACGCGCGTGATAATGTCTGCATTCTATTGCAAAGCGGCAGCCTGCTGCCGACCGGTGCCCCGCTATGTGCCAGTTGCTAGGCATGAACTGCGCCACGCCAACCGACGTGACGTTCTCCTTCACCGGCTTCGCCGCCCGTGGTGGCCTGACCGACCACCACGCCGACGGCTTCGGCGTGGCTTTCTTCGAAGACAAGGCCTGCCGCCTGTTCATCGACAACCAGTCCGCCGGCACCTCGCCAGTGGCGGACCTGATCAAGCGCTACCCGATCAAGTCCAAGAACGTCATCTCGCATATCCGCAAGGCGACCCAGGGCACGGTGCTGCTGGAGAACTGCCACCCTTTCATGCGCGAGCTGTGGGGCCGACACTGGATCTTTGCCCATAACGGTGACCTGAAGAGCTTCTTGCCGTTCCTGTCCGGCGTCTACCAGCCAGTGGGCGATACCGACAGCGAACTGGCCTTCTGCACGCTGATGCAGGGCCTGCGCAAGCGCTTCCCGGGCTCGCAGCCGCCGCTGAACGAGCTCTGCCATGCGCTGGCGGACATTACCCGCGAGATCACGCTGCACGGCGTCTTCAACTACCTGCTGTGCAACGGCCAGGCGCTGTTCGCCCACTGCTCCACGCACCTGTACTACCTGGTGCGGCAGTGGCCGTTCTCGACCGCGCACCTGATCGACGCCGACCTGTCGATCGACTTCGCCCAGGTGACCACGCCGGACGACCGCGTGGCGGTGATCGCCACCCAGCCGCTGACCGACAACGAGACCTGGACCCGCTTCGCCCCGGGGGAGCTGATCATGTTCGAGGACGGGCGGCCGACCATGACGCTGACGGTGCCGATCCCGCCCGAGGTGCAGGCGAAGAACGCAGCCAACACCGCCTGCACCTGAGCAGTCGATCGGAATAGCAAAAGGGACGCCGAGGCGTCCCTTTTGCTTGCAAGGCCAGGCCGGTCAGTGATGCAGGATCTTCGACAGGAACTGCCGCGCCCGCTCCGAGCGCGCATCGATATTGCCGAAGAACTCTTCCTTGTCGGCGTCTTCGACGATCTTGCCCTGGTCCATGAAGATCACGCGGTTGGCCACCTTGCGCGCGAACCCCATTTCGTGGGTCACGCACATCATGGTCATGCCTTCGTGCGCCAGCTGCACCATCACGTCCAGCACTTCGTTGACCATTTCCGGGTCAAGCGCCGAGGTCGGCTCGTCGAACAGCATGCAGATCGGGTCCATCGACAGCGCGCGCGCGATCGCCACGCGCTGCTGCTGGCCGCCCGACAGCTGGCCGGGATACTTCGCCGCCTGGTCCTTCAGGCCCACGCGCTCCAGGTACTTCAGGCCCTTGGCGGTGGCCTCTTCCTTGGAGCGGCCGAGCACCTTCATCTGCGCGATAGTGAGGTTCTCGGTGATCGACAGGTGCGGGAACAGCTCGAAGTTCTGGAACACCATGCCCACGCGCGAGCGCAGCCTGGGCAGGTTGGTCTTGGGATTGCCCACCGAGGTGCCGTCGACCAGGATGTCGCCCTTCTGGAACGGCTCGAGCGCATTGACGGTCTTGATCAGCGTGGACTTGCCCGAACCGGACGGGCCGCACACCACCACCACTTCGCCCTTGGCAACCTTGGTGGTGCAGTCGGTCAGCACCTGGAAGGCGCCATACCACTTGGAGACATTGTTAATTTCGATCATACAGCCACCTTTTTCTGGTAACGCTTGACCAGCAGCGAAGCGGAGAAGCAGATAAGGAAGTACACCAGGCCGGCAAACAGCAGCAACTCGACGATACGGCCATCACGCTCGCCGATGCCATAGGCCTGGCCGAAGAAGTCGGCCAGCGCGCTGACATAGACCAGCGACGTATCCTGAAACAGGATGATGCCCTGGGTCAGCAGCAGCGGCACCATGTTGCGGAACGCCTGCGGCAGGATCACCAGCCGCATCGACTGGCCATAGGTCATGCCCAGCGCCTGCGCGGCGAACATCTGCCCGCGCGACACACTCTGGATACCCGCCCGGATGATCTCGGAGTAGTACGCGGCCTCGAACAGCGCAAACGCCACCAGGGCCGAGGTCATGCGCAGGTCGGTCGCCGGCGACAGGTTGAAGAGGTTCTGCAGCACCTGCGGAATGATCAGGAAGAACCACAGCAGCACCATCACCAGCGGGATGGAGCGGAAGATGGTCACGTAGCCCTGCGCAAACCAGTTCAGCAGCCGGAACGACGACAGCCGCATCATCGCCAGGATGGTGCCCCAGACGATGCCCACCACCACCGCCGTGGCGGTGATCTTGAGCGAGACCAGCATACCCTCGCCCAGCACCTCGAGCGTATTCGGGTTGATCGAGGTGAAATCGAATGAATAAGCCATGGCGCCCCCTTACTTGCTGCCAATGAAGCCAGGCACGCGGGTACGGGCCTCGACCCAGCGCATGATCAGCATCACCGTCACGTTGATCAGCGCGTACATCAGCGTCACCGCGATGAACGATTCATACGGGCGCGCGGTGTAGTCCACCAGCTGCCGCCCCTGTGCCGCCAGTTCCAGCAGGCCGATGGTCGACGCCACCGCCGAGTTCTTGAAGATATTCAGGAATTCGGAAGTCAGCGGCGGCACGATCACGCGGAACGCCATCGGCAGCAGCACGTGCCGGTACGTCTGCGGCAGCGTGAAGCCCATCGCCAGCCCGGCATTCTTCTGCCCGCGCGCCAGCGAGTTGATGCCCGAACGCACCTGCTCGCAAACCCGCGCCGCGGTAAAGGTGCCCAGGCACAGCATTGCCGCGATGAACTGCTGCGCGAACGGGTTCATCTGCTTGATCGCCTCGCCGCCGGGCAGCAGCTCGGGCATGACGAAATACCAGATAAACAGCTGCACCAGCAGCGGGATGTTGCGGAAAACTTCCACATAGGTGGCGGCGATGCCCGCCAGCCACTTGTTGGGGACGGTGCGCAGCACGCCAAGCACCGAGCCGATGATCAGGGCAATGACCCAGGACGAGAGCCCAAGCGCGAGCGTCACCTTCAGGCCGGAAATCATCCAGTCCAGGTAGGTCTCGTTCTGGGCGGCCTGTTCGAGGAAAACTGCCCAATGCCAGTTGTAGTTCATGTTGCGTCCTCAAAAAGAAACGGAAGGACATGCCTTCCGTTTCGCACTGCTGTAACCGTCAGGTCAGTCCAGCGCCTTGTCGTTCGGAGTCTTGAACAGCGCCTTCATGTCCTCGGACAGCGGGAAGTCCAGGTTGAGGCCCTTAGGCGGCACCGGTTGCATGAACCACTTGGTGTACAGGGTGTTGATCGAGCCGTCCTTCATCATGCCGGCGATGACGGTGTCGGACAGCTTCTTGAACTGCGGGTCATCCTTTCGGATCATGCAGCCATAGGACTCGCGCGACTGGGGCTTGCCCACCACGATCCAGTCGGCCGGGCTCTTGGCCTTGGCCCGCTCGCCGTACAGCAGCGCGTCGTCCATCATGAACGCCACCGCGCGGCCCGATTCCAGCGTCAGGAACGACTGGCCATGGTCCTTGGTGCTGATGATGTTGATGCCCAGCTTCTGGTCGTCGTTCATCTTGCGCAGCAGGCGCTCCGACGTGGTGCCGGCGGTGGTGACGACGTTCTTGCCCTTCAGGTCGGCCCAGTCCTTGATGCCGCCATCCTTCTTCACCATGATGCGCGTGCCGATGATGAAGATGGAGTTGGTGAAGGCGACCTGCTTCTGGCGTTCCAGATTGTTCGTGGTCGAACCGCACTCCATGTCGATGGTGCCGTTCTGCAGCAGCGTGATGCGGTTCTGCGAGGTGATCGGGATTTCCTTCACCTGCAGGTTCGGTACCTTGATCTGGTCCTTGATGGCTTCCACGATCTTCGTGTTGATATCGTAGGAATAGCCGACCTGGCGCACGCCGCCCAGGTTGTAGTTGAACGGGATCGACGACTCGCGCACGCCCAGCGTAATCACGCCGGTGTCCTTGATCTTCTTCAGCGTGCCCGTCAGTTGTTCAGCTGCCTGTGCCGTCCCGCACATCACACCCCCGGCAATCATCAGGGCAGCCAACTTGGCAAAATTCATAACATCTCCTTGACCATGAAGAGAAAGCGGGATTCCAGAAACAAAACCCCCACTGGTGAAACAGTATTGCGCAGCATCCGCCGCAATACAACTGGGTTTTCTCCTAGAACCCCGATTCAGGGCAATAGCTGTGCACGGTTGCCGGATACGACAACGCGGCCTCCGGCGTTTGCCGGAGGCCGCGTCTGGCGGTCATGAACTGCGTGAACCGGGACGATTGCTGCAATGCACCATGCCAGTGCTCCGCACTTCGTTCCGGTTCGACCGGTACCCTGCGATCAGGGATACAGGCCGCGCATTTCGCGCGCCTGCAGGATCCGCGAACAGGCCACGATAAACGCCGCCGTGCGCAGCGTCACCTTGTTGTCCTGTGCCACTTGCCAGATTGCCCGGAAGGCCTCTTGCATGATCCGTACCAGGCGCTGGTTGATTTCTTCCTCGGTCCAGAAGAAGGACGAGAAATCCTGCACCCACTCGAAGTAGGACACGGTCACGCCGCCGGCGTTGGCGATCACGTCCGGCGCCACCAGGATATTGCGCTCGCGCAGGATGTCGTCCGCTTCCGGGGTGGTCGGGCCGTTGGCGCCCTCGATCACCAGGCGGGCCTTGATCAGCGGCGCGTTCCTGGCCGTGATCTGGCCTTCCAGCGCGGCCGGGATCAGGATGTCGCAGTCGACTTCCCAGAACTGCTCGGTGCGCAGGACTTCGCCGCGGAAGCCTTCGATGGTGCCGCTGTGCGAGGCGTATTCCATCAGCGCTGGCACGTCCAGGCCGGCCGGCTCGAACAGCGTGGTGCGATGGTCCTGCACCGCCACCACCTTGGCGCCGGCCTCATGGAACAGCTTGGCGGCCACGGCACCCACGTTGCCGAAGCCCTGCACGGCAACGCGCGCACCCTTGATTTCCATGCCCAGGTTACGGGCGGCTTCCGAACCGACCACGAACACGCCGCGGCCGGTGGCTTCGTGGCGGCCCAGCGAACCGCCCAGCGAGATCGGCTTGCCGGTCACCACGCCGGTGGCCGTGCTGCCCGAGTTCATCGAGTACGTGTCCATCATCCAGGCCATGACCTGGGCGTTGGTGTTCACGTCCGGCGCCGGGATGTCCTTGCTCGGCCCGATGATGATGTTGATTTCGCTGGTGTAGCGGCGGGTCAGGCGTTCCAGCTCGGCGTGCGACAGCGTGCGCGGGTCGACGCGGATGCCGCCCTTGGCACCACCGTAGGGCACGTTGACCGCAGCGTTCTTCACCGACATCCAGGCCGACAGCGCCATCACCTCGGACAGGGTCACGTCCTGGTGGAAGCGCACACCGCCCTTGCCCGGGCCGCGCGACAGGTTGTGCTGCACGCGGTAGCCCTCGTAGTGGGCGATGGTGCCGTTATCCAGCTCGATGGGTACGTCGACGACCATCGCCCGCTTGGGGCGCTTCAGGGTTTCCACCCAGCGTGCCAGCGAACCCAGGTAAGGCGTGACACGGTCGACCTGTTGCAGGTAGATGCCCCAGGGGCCGAGATTGTCGGCATTGAGGTAAGACGGGAGTGCGTGCTTTGCGACAGCGGGATTGGTCGGTGCTGCGGAAGACATCGGTTGGGTTCCGGGGTGGAGAATGCCCGCAAGCTTAGGCTTGGGGCCCCGACCGAATCCAATGCCGTTTGCTCATCCGGTCATGCAAAATCTGCATAACCTTGTCATCCCGGGGAAATAGCTTCCCCGGCGTGAGCTAGTCCGGCGACAGGGTTGACCACACCTGGTCGACCAGCTGGCGCTTGCGCCTGGCCCCGCTGCCGCGCCGCTCGCCGCCGTTCTCGCCCGGCCGCTCGCGGTACAGGCGGATCTCCATGTCGATCGACAGGGGCAGCCCGCGCGCCGACTCGGCCCGCACCAGCCGCCCCGCGGCCACGTCCTCGCGCACCGCGCTCTCTGGCAGGAAGGCCATGCCGTGGCCGGACAGCGCCATCACCTTGAGCGCCTCCGCCATATCGGTCTCGTAGCATTTGTCGAGCTTGAGCGCTTCCGAGGTGTCGGCGAGCAGCAGGTCGACCATGCGGCCGAGGAAGGCGTTGGGCGTGTAGCTGAGGAAGGGCACCGGCTTCTTGTCGGTGCCTGGCAGCCGGAACAGCGGCTTGCCGGCGGCGTCCGGCACGCTGTACGGCGACAGCCGCTCGGTACCGAGCACGAGCATGTCGTACCGCGCCGGGTCGAGCTGGATCGCCTGGCGCGCGTGGTGGTAGACCATCACCAGGTCGCAACCGCCCTCCACCAGCATCAGCACCGCATCATGGACGTTGAGCGCGCGCAGCCGGCACGGCAGCGTGCCGATCTTGCGCTCCAGCGCCTTGAGCCACTCCGGGAAGAACGTCAGCGACAGCGTATGCGGCACCGCGAATTCCAGCACCTGCGCATTGGCCGAACGCTGGCCGCGCATCAGCGCGCGGGTCTCGCTGACCTGCGCCAGCATCGCCAGCGCCTGCTCGTAGAACACCTTGCCGGCCGCCGTCAGGCTGGTGGGATAGCTCGAGCGGTCGATCAGCTCGGTGCCGACCCACGCCTCCAGCGACTGGATCCGGCGCGAGAACGCCGGCTGCGTGACGTGGCGCAGTTCGGCCGAGCGCGAGAAGCTGTGCGTCTCGGCCAGGCTGACGAAGTCTTCAAGCCATTTGATTTCCATGACGCGGATTATCCACCCGCGCCGGGGGGCGCGTCACCTGCCGGGGAGCCACCGTTGTCAGCTGCGGCAGCGCCCGGCAGCTCATGCGCTCAGGCGTCCTGCGTCGCGTCGCCCACGTCGACCTCAAGCGCATCCGCGCCGACGGCCTCGCCGCCCCGCGCCGCGGCGCGCGCCTGGATGTCCCACATCTCGGCGTAGCGGCCGCGCGCGCGCATCAGCTCGGCATGCGTGCCGCGTTCGACGATGCGGCCGCGGTCCATCACCAGGATCTGGTCGGCATGGACCACGGTGGAAAGCCGGTGCGCGATCAGCAGCGTGGTGCGGTTCTGCGCCAGCCGCATCAGCTCGGCCTGGATCGCCTGCTCGGTGCGCGAATCCAGCGCCGAGGTGGCCTCGTCGAACACCAGCACCGGCGGGTTCTTCAGCAGCGTGCGCGCGATCGCCACGCGCTGCTTCTCGCCGCCGGACAGCTTCAGGCCGCGCTCGCCTACCGGCGTGTCGTAGCCCTGCGGCAGCTCGCGGATAAAGCTGTCGATCTGCGCGGCACTCGCGGCGGCGATGACCTCGTCGCGGCTGGCCTCGGGCCGGCCATAGGCGATGTTGTAGAAGATGCTGTCGTTGAACAGCACCGTGTCCTGCGGCACGATGCCGATCGCGCGGCGCAGGCTGTCCTGCGTGATCGCGCGGATATCCTGGCCATCGATCTCGATGGCGCCGTCATTGACGTCGTAGAAGCGGAACAGCAGCCGCGCGAGCGTCGACTTGCCCGAACCGCTGTGACCCACCACCGCGGTGGTGGTGCCGGCCGCGATGTTGAAATCCACGCCGTCGAGAATCACGCGATCCGGCTCGTAGCTGAAGCGCACGTCGCGGAAACGCACCTGCGCACCGCTGACCTGCAGCGGCTGCGCGCCGGGCGTGTCGGCCACCTCCTGGTGCGTGCCCAGCAGCACGAACATGCGGTCCATGTCGGTGGTGGCCTGCTTGATCTCGCGGTAGATCACGCCAAGGAAGTTCAGCGGGATATAGAGCTGGATCATCAGCGTGTTGACCAGCACCAGGTCGCCCAGCGTCAGCTTGCCGTCGACCACGCCCACGGTCGCGCGCCACAGGATCAGGATCAGCCCGGCCGCGATGATGGTCTGCTGGCCGAAGTTGAGGAACGACAGCGAGTTCTGCGAGCGGATTGCGGCGGTGCGGTACTTGCGCAGGTTCTCGTCGTAGCGCTGCGCCTCGTACTCTTCATTGCCGAAGTACTTGACGGTCTCGAAGTTCAGCAGCGAATCGATCGCCTTCTGGTTGGCGCGCGAATCCAGCTCGTTCATCTTGCGGCGGAAATGCGTGCGCCATTCCGTCACGACGATGGTGAAGACGATATAGCCCACCAGCGCGCAGCCGGTGATGGCCGCGAACCAGATGTCGTAGTGCAGGATGAAGAAGCCGATCACCAGCCCCATCTCCACCAGCGTGGGCAGGATGCTGTACAGCGAATACGAGATCAGGGACTGGATGCCGCGCGTGCCGCGCTCGATGTCGCGGCTCATGCCGCCGGTCTGCCGGTCCAGGTGGAAGCGCAGCGACAGCGCGTGCAGGTGGCGGAACACCTGCAGCGCGATCTCGCGCACGGCGCTCTGCGTGACCTTGGAAAAGAGCATTTCCCGCAACTCGGTGAACAGCGTCGCCGACAGCCGCAGTATCCCATAGGCCACGATCAGCCCTACCGGCACCACCAGCAGCGCGCGCGGATCGCCCGCCTGCAGGTTCATGCTGTCGATCAGGCGCTTCATCAGCACCGGCACGCCCAGGTTGGCCACCTTGGCGGCCACCAGGCAGGTCAGGGCCAGCATCACGCGCCACTTGTAGTGCCAGACGTAAGGCAGCAGGTTGCGCACCGTCTGCCAGTCGCTGCGCGGCGCGCGCTG
Organism: Ralstonia pickettii; assembly: GCA_050987995.1. Lineage (GTDB taxonomy): Bacteria > Pseudomonadota > Gammaproteobacteria > Burkholderiales > Burkholderiaceae > Cupriavidus > Cupriavidus pickettii_B. The sequence goes on along the minus strand of CP158803.1, from coordinate 443,320 downwards.
ACCGGGAAACAGCTTGACGGAAGCGGAGTCGGGAGCCTGCTCGGCGGTCGTGGAATAGCGGCGCATACGTTAGAATTCGGGCCAATGCGCGATTGTCGCAGAGATCGCGTAGCGCGGCAGGCGAAGGGTTTTTCGCCCCACGGCCCGCGCCCCCTCCTTCCGCTGTTCACCCGCACACCGCCATGAATGCTCCCCATACCGTCCCTGCCCTGCCTGCCGGCAAGAACCCTGCACTGCGCGTTGTGCCGATGCCTGCCGATGCCAATGTGCATGGCGATGTGTTTGGCGGGTGGATCATGGCGCAGGTGGATATCGCCGGGTCGATTCCGGCGGTGGAGCGCGCCCAGGGACGGGTGGCGACCGTGGCGGTGAATTCCTTCCTGTTCAAGCACCCGGTATTCGTGGGCGATTTGGTCAGCTTCTATGCCGATATCGTCAAGACCGGGCGTACCTCCATCACGGTTGCGGTGGAGGTGTATGCGCAGCGGATGCGGCACAGCAACGAGATCGTCAAGGTGACGGAGGCTACGTTGACGTATGTGGCGACGGATGAGTCGCGGCAGCCGCGGGTGTTGCCGTCGGCTTGAGGCACTGAAGGCTTTCAATCCCCGAATGTGTGCTCCCCTCTCCCGCTTGCGGGAGAGTTTCCCGCAAGCGCTACCAGCCGACTTGTGCCCAGTAACCGGTACTACAGTGAAGAACGATCGGTGTAGGTGCGCAGCGTGGCCGCGTCCCCTCTGGTGCCCCTGAGTGCCCGTGGGAGAGTCTGGCTCCGGCAGGCGACATTGGGCTTGATTGGCGAGCGTTGTCGGCTTCCCGCTGGGTAGGTTTGTTCCCCTTGATGCCTGCCGGGCGCGCTGGTGCCGGTCCTTCCCATGACAGGAGGGCCAACGATGAAGACACTACCGGTGTTGGATGAGCGCGCTACGGGCATCGACGTAGGCAGCGCGCGGCTGCACGTCTCCATTGGCGGGGACACGCCGCGCGTCTTCGGCACGATGACGCACGAGATTTCGGAGCTGGTCGGCTGGCTGCAGGCGCAAGGGGTACGTTCGGTGGCGTTGGAGGCGACCGGCGTCTACTGGCTGTACCTCTACGGGGCGCTGGAAGCCGCCGGCATCGCGGTGCTGGTGGTCAATGGCCGGCAGGTGCGCAACCTGCCGGGACGCAAGACCGACATGGCCGACTGCCAGTGGCTGGCCACGCTGCATGCGCATGGCCTGCTGCATTCGGGGTTCGTGCCGCCCGCGCCGATCCGGCGCCTGCAGGACTACCTGCGTCTGCGCCAGGACCACATCACCATGGCCGCCAGCCATGTGCAGCATATGCAAAAGGCGCTGGAACGCATGAACGTCAAGTTCCAGACGGTGATCAGCGACCTGACCGGCGCGAGCGGCCTGAAGGTCATCCAGTCCATCCTGGACGGTCACCGCGATCCGGCGCACCTGCTGACGCTATGCGATGCACAAATCCGCAAACACAAGGGCGATCGCGTCAAGGAGTCGCTGCGTGGCATCTGGCGGGAGGAACATCTGTTTGCCTTGCGCCAGGCCTTTGACGGTTGGCAGTTCTACCAACGCCAGATCGCCGACTGCGACCGTGCCATCGAGGGCGTGCTACGCGAGCTCGGCGGTCCGCCCCGGGGCGCCAACTCCGACTCGCCGGCCAAGCCGGGCGGACCACATACGCCCAAGATCGACGGCCTGCACCGCATGCTGCTGCAACTATGCGGCGGCTGCGATCCCACCCGCTTGCCCGGCATGGCCGACTACTCCCTGCTGCTGGTGCTCGGCGAAGTCGGCACCGACTTGACCCGGTGGCCCAGCGAAAAGCACTTCACCGCGTGGACCGGGCTCGCTCCCGGCGCGCACCAGAGCGGCAAACGCCACGGCCAGCAATCCCGCCACCGCAACCGCACCGGGCAACTGTTCTGCCAAATGGCGCGCAGCCTCGCCAACAGCGTCGACAAGGGCTTGGGTGGCTTCTACCGACGCTTGCGCGCCCGCCGCGGCGGCCTGATCGCCAACAAAGCGCTCGCGCGCAAGCTAGCCGCGCTGTTCTGGCAGGTGATGGTCAAAGGGGCCGACTATGTCGAGCACGGCCTACGCCAATACCAGGCCCGTGCCGCACAGTCCGAGCAACACACGCTACGCAAGCTCGCTCAGAAACATGGACTTGATCTCGTGCCAGCAAAAACAATGGGTTAGCAACGGTTACTGGGTAGGGGAGCAAACCCGCAGCGCGGGACGCGCCTGCGTCTTACTCAAACTTCGAAAAATCCGGCCTCCGCTTCTCAAAGAACGCCGCAAACGCCTCCTTCGCCTCCGGCGCCACCAGCATGCGCCGGAACACCGCGCCCTCGTCGGCCATCTGCTTTTCCACTTCGGCCACATCACCCGCCTTCATCAGCCGCTTGGTCTCGCGCAGCGAAGACGCCGGCAGCGCCGCCAGCTTGCGCGCCTGCTGCAGTGCAAAGTCATGCAGCTCGGCCACCGGCAGCACACGCGTTACCAGCCCGATCTCGAGCGCTTCCTGCGCGCTGAACGCTTCGCCCAGCAGCAGCTTCTCGGCAGCACGCTGGTAGCCGACCAGGCGCGGCAGCAGCAAGCTCGACGCGGCCTCCGGGCACAGGCCGAGCTGCACGAACGGCAGCGACAGCTTTGCGGTATCCGACGCATAGACCAGGTCGCAATGCAGCAGCATGGTGGTACCCACGCCCACCGCCGCACCGCTGACCGCCGCGACGATAGGCTTGGTCGCATGGCTGATCTGGTACAGGAACTGGAATACCGGCGCGGACTCCGCGCCAGCCCCGGTGCCCGGCGGGCGCTGCATGAAGTCTTCCAGGTCATTGCCGGCGGTAAAGATTTCCGGCTTGCCGCGCAGCAGGATGGCGCGCACGTTGCGGTCGGTCTCGGCCGTGCGCAGCGCGTCGGCCATGGCCTGGTACATGGCCGCGGTAATGGCGTTCTTCTTGTCGATGCGGTCGAACTCGATCGTCAGGATGCCCTGCTCGATGCTGGTAAGGATGCTCATGGTTACCTCGTCTGTGGATGCATTGCGGGAGGGTTATTCAAAGGCCGGCGGCGACTCGGAAAGATAGCTCAGCGCGAACGCGCGCGCACCGACGTTGAGCGCCACCGTCAGGCTCATCGGCGCCAGCATCAATTCCACGTCCTGGCTGCGCGCGGTGCGTTCGAGCGACTGGTAGGCCGGCATCGCGCGCACGGAATCGAGCGGCCCGGCGTAGCAGACCGAGATCGCCGGCACCATCAGGTCGCCGCCGCGAATGCACTGCTCCGCATGCTGCAGCACGCGGCGCGCGCCCTCCTCCGAGCCGCGCGCCTTGGCAATCGCCTCGGTATGCCCGCGGTGCATGCGCACCACCGGCCGGATATTGAAGGCGCTGCCCATCACGTAGCGGCCCCAGGTGATGCTGCCTTCGCCCTTCTGGCGCGCGCGCGTGTACATGTAGAGCAGTTCGTCGGGCACCAGGAACATGTGCGCGGCGTCGCGCAGGCGTGTCTCGACCGCTTCCTGCACCGCCTGCGGGCTGGCGCCGGCGGCGGCCATGCGCGCGGCTTCGCGCACGATCAGTGCCTGGCCCGGACCGATTGCGCCGGTATCGATCACTGTCAGGTCGAACAGGCCTGAACGGCCCGCTTCCTTGCGCAAGCGCACGCTGCGCGCAACGGTGCCGATCACCGCGCCGGTCGCATGCGCGTACAGCTTGCTGCGCGCGCTGGCGATGGTGAACAGGATGGCGCGGTCGCAGTGGGCCACCACGTTGCGCAGCAGGTGTTCTTCCAGCTCGCGCTCGAGCAGCGGGATTGATTCGGCGTAGTGGTCCTGGCGGCCGACCAGGTATCGCTCGTAGAGCGTTGGCAGCGCTGCCTCATCGCGCGTGTCGGCGACGAAATGCTCGCCGGCGCGGATGCGGAACGGAATGGTGTGGACCTTCAGCTCGGCCATGACGTCGCGCGGCAGATCGCACGCGGCATCGGCCAGGATGGCTGTCTCCTGCATATTGTTGTCTCCTCCCTACCTGGTGACCCGCGGTCGCGGGCGGCAGCCCCCGGTACTGCTTTCTTCACCTGACAGAAGGGCTGGACGGCCCTCGCAGGCCGTCCAGCTGTGGCGCGTTCAGACGCGCTCGAAGATCCCTGCGGCGCCCATCCCCGTGCCGACGCACATGGTCACCATGCCGTACTTCAGGTTGTGGCGGCGGAGCGCATGCACCACCGTGGCCGAACGGATCGCACCGGTCGCACCCAGCGGGTGGCCCAGCGCAATGGCGCCGCCCATGCGATTGACCTTGGCCGGATCCAGCTCCAGGTCGCGCATCACCGCCAGCGACTGCGCGGCAAAGGCCTCGTTCAGTTCGATCCAGTCAATCTGGTCCTGGGTCAGCCCCGCGGCCTTCAGCGCTGCCGGAATCGCTTCCTTGGGGCCGATGCCCATGATGTCGGGCGGCACGCCGCGCACCGCGAACGAGACGAAGCGCGCCAGCGGCACCAGGTTGAACTGCTTGAGGATCTTTTCCGAGACCAGGATCAGCGCGCCGGCGCCATCCGAGGTCTGCGAGCTGTTGCCGGCGGTCACGCTGCCCTTGTTGGCAAACACGGGGCGCAGCTTGCCGAGGCCTTCGAGCGAAGTTTCCGGACGCGGACCTTCGTCCAGCGCAATCGTGCGCGTCTTCACGCTCACCTCGCCGCTGGCGAGATCGGGGAACTTCTCCACGATCTCGATCGGCGTGATCTCGTCCTTGAACTCGCCCGCCTGCTGCGCCGCGATGGCCTTCTGGTGCGAGGCCAGCGAAAACGCGTCCTGGTCTTCGCGGCTGACCTGCCATTGCTGCGCCACCTTCTCGGCGGTCAGGCCCATGCCGTAGGCGATGCCGACGTTCTCGTCGCGGGTAAAGATATCTGGCGACATCGACGGCGTGTTGCCCATCATCGGCACCATGCTCATCGATTCCACGCCGGCGGCGATCATCACGTCGGACTCGCCCACGCGGATGCGGTCGGCCGCCATCGCCACCGCGCTCACGCCCGAGGCGCAGAAGCGGTTGACGGTGATGCCGCCCACGGTATTGGGCAGGCCGGACAGCAGCGCGCCGATACGGGCCACGTTCAGTCCCTGCTGCGCTTCAGGAATCGCGCAGCCGACGATGGCGTCCTCGATCAGCTTCGGATCGAGGTTTGGCACCTGCGCCACGGCCGCCTTCAGGATGGTTGCCAGCAGGTCGTCCGGGCGCGTGTTCTTGAACGCGCCCTTGGGCGCCTTGCCGATCGGCGAGCGGGTGGCCGCAACGATGTATGCGTCTTGCAGTTGTTTCATGATTTCGATGCCTCGCTTGCCTGTTAGTTACCTTAGTTACGTACAGGCTTGCCGGTCTGCAGCATGCCCATGATGCGCTCCTGCGTCTTGGCGGTGCCGAGCAGGTCGATGAAGGCCTTGCGCTCCAGCGTCAGCAGCCAGTCCTCGCTCACCAGCGAGCCGGCTTCGACGTCGCCGCCGCACACCGCTTCAGCAATGCGGGTGGCGATCAGGAAGTCGTGCGCGGAGATAAAGCCGCCGTCGCGCATATTGACCAGCGACGCCTTGATGGTGGCGACGCCCGAGCGGCCCGCCACCGGCACCAGCGTCGGCAGCGGCGCGCGATAGCCGGCGTTGGCCAGCGCGCGCACTTCGTTCTGCGCCACATACAGCAGCTCGTGCACGTTGAAGACGATCTTGTCGGACGGCTGCAGGTAGCCCATCTGGCGCGCTTCCAGCGCCGAGGCGGAGACCTTGGCCATGGCCGCGCTCTGGAAGCGGCTGGTCAGGAATTGCAGGTAGTTGGTGCTGCCCGCTGCCTGCGCGGCGCGTGCCGCTGCCAGCGCGGCTTCCTTCAGGCCGCCGCCGGCCGGGACCAGGCCCACGCCCACTTCAACCAGGCCGACATACGTTTCCAGCGCCGCCACGCGGGCGGCCGAATGCAGCATCAGCTCGCAGCCGCCGCCCAGCGCAATGCCGGACGCCGCGGACACCACCGGCACCGAGGCGTACTTCACGCGCATCATGCCGTCCTGGAACTTCTTCACGAACGGCTCGATGCCCTTGGCGCCGCCCATCATGAAGGCGGGCATGGCCGCTTCCAGGTTGGCACCGGCGGAGAACGGGCCGCCCGGTGCGCCGAGCTGCAGCGAGGTCGGCTGCCACACCACCAGGCCCTTGTATGCGGCCTCGGCGAGGTCGATGGCGCGCGTCAGGCCGTCGATCACGTCGGGCCCGATGGTGTTCATCTTGCTCTTGAACGAGACCACCAGCACATCGTCCTGGCCTTCGCTGACCCAGATGCGCACGGCATCGTTCTCTTCGACGGTGCGGCCCGCTTTGCGCGGATCCACCTCGGCCGTGCCCTTGAGCGAGGCACGGAACGCCTGACGCTGATACACCGGCAGCGTGCTGCGCGCGACGAACGATTGTGTGGCCGGCGACCACGAACCGGCGGCGGCGTGCACGCCCTGGTGCTCGGCCACGGGACCTTCGAATACCCATGCGGGCAGCGGCGCGGCCGACAGCGCCTTGCCGGCTTCCACGTCTTCCTTCACCCACTCGGCCACCTGCTTCCAGCCAGCCGCTTGCCAGTCCTCGAACGGACCCGAGTTCCAGCCGAAGCCCCAGCGGATCGCCAGGTCGATATCGGCGGCGGAGCCGGCGATCTGCTCCAGGTACACGGCGATGTAGTGGAACACGTCGCGGAATACCGACCACAGGAACTGCGCCTGCGGGTTGGTCGATTCACGCAGCAGCTTGATGCGCTCGGCCGGTTCCTTCTTCAGCATGCGCACGACGATCTCGTCGGCCTTCTTTCCCGACTCGACATACTGGCCGGTCTTGGCGTCGAGCACCTTGATGGCCTTGCCTTCCTTCTTGTAGAAGCCGGCGCCGGTCTTCTGGCCCAGCGCGCCCGCATCGACCAGGCCCTTGAGCACGGCCGGGGTCTTGTACACCGGCGCGAACGGGTCGTCGTGCAGGTTGTCCTGCATGGTCTTGATCACGTGCGCCATGGTGTCCAGGCCGACCACGTCCGCGGTGCGGAAGGTGGCGGACTTGGCACGGCCCAGCTTGGAGCCGGTCAGGTCGTCGACCACGTCGAACGGAATGCCGAACTTCTCGGCTTCGGCAAACACGGCCAGGATCGAGAAGATGCCGACGCGGTTGGCGATGAAGTTGGGCGTGTCCTTGGCACGCACCACGCCTTTGCCGAGCGTGGTGGTCAGGAAGGCTTCGAGCTGGTCGAGGATTTCCGGCTGCGTGGTCGCGGTCGGGATCAGCTCGACCAGGTGCATGTAGCGCGGCGGGTTGAAGAAGTGCACGCCGCAGAAGCGCGACTTCAGGTCGGCCGCATTTTCCCCACCTAACCCGTCGGACAGTTCGGTGATCGACAGGCCCGAGGTATTGGTGGCGAAGATCGCGTGCGAGGCCAGGTGCGGCGCGACCTTCTTGTACAGGTCGTGCTTCCAGTCCATGCGTTCGGCGATCGCTTCGATCACCAGGTCGCACTCCTTGAGCACGGCGATATCGTCTTCGTAGTTGGCCGCCTGGATCAGGCCGGCCTCGTCCTTGATGCCCAGCGGCGCGGGCGAGAGCTTCTTCAGGTTCTCGATGGCGCGCAGCGCGATGCCGTTCTTCTGGCCTTCCTTGGCGGGAAGGTCGAACAGCACCACGGGCACGCGCGCGTTGACGAGATGGGCGGCGATCTGCGCGCCCATGACGCCGGCACCCAGCACGGCGACTTTCTTGACGATGAAATTGGACATGCTCGCTCCTGGATTAGTGAGCGTTGAGGTGAGAGTTTTTTCGGGCGCTTCCATTGCCTGCTGTTTGCTCCCCTCTCCCGCTAGCGGGAGAGGGGAGCAAACCAGCGGGAGCGGAAATGCCCCCGCAAATCAGAACAAGTCTGCGTCCAGCGCCATCAGCGTGGCCGAGCCGGCGCGCGCCTTGCGGATCTCCGCAGCGGTTTCCGGCAGCAGCTTGGCAAAGTAGAAGCGTGCCGTGGCCAGCTTGGCGGTGTAGAACTTGTCGCCGCTCGCTTCCTTCTCCAGCGCGATCTTGGCCATGCGGGCCCAGAAGTACGAGAACACCAGGTGGCCCACCACGCGCAGGTACGGCACCGCGGCGGCGCCCACCTCATCGGCGTTGCCCATCGCCTTCATGCCGATTTCCATGGTGAGCTTCTGCACCTTGTCGCCAATGTCGGCCAGCGGGTTGACGAACTCCTGCATGGCTTCGTTGGTGCCCTCTTCTTCGACGAACTCCTGCACGATCTTGCCGAAGGCCTTCATCCTGGCGCCCATGTCGCCCAGGATCTTGCGGCCCAGCAGGTCCAGCGCCTGGATGGTGTTGGTGCCTTCGTAGATCATGTTGATGCGGGCGTCGCGCACGTATTGCTCCATCCCCCATTCGGAGACGTAGCCGTGGCCGCCGAACACCTGCATGCCCTCGTTGGTCGAGGTGAAGGCGTTGTCGGTCAGGAAGGCCTTGATCACCGGCGTCAGCAGCGCGACCAGGTCGCCGGCCTGCTTGCGCACCGCCTCGTCCGGGTGCGACAGCTCGCGGTCGATCTGCAGCGCGGTCCAGTAGCTGAAGGCGCGGCCGCCTTCGACGAAGGCCCGCTGCGTCAGCAGCATGCGGCGCACGTCCGGGTGCACGATGATCGGGTCAGCGGCCTTCTCCGGCGCCTTCGGGCCGGTCAGCGAGCGCATCTGCAGGCGGTCCTTGGCGTAGGCGACCGAGTTCTGGTACGCCACTTCGGTCAGGCCCAGGCCCTGCGCGCCCACGCCCAGGCGGGCGGCGTTCATCATCACGAACATGGCGTTCAGGCCCTTGTTGGGCTCGCCCACCAGCCAGCCGCGCGCGCCGTCCAGGTTCATCACGCAGGTGGCGTTGCCGTGGATGCCCATCTTGTGCTCGATCGAGCCGCACTTGATGCTGTTGCGCTCGCCCGGGTTGCCGCTGGCATCGGGAATGAACTTGGGCACCACGAACAGCGAGATGCCTTTGGTGCCGCCCGGTGCGTCCGGCAGGCGCGCCAGCACCAGGTGAATGATGTTCTCGGCCAGGTCGTGTTCGCCGGCCGAGATGAAGATCTTGGTGCCGGTCAGCAGGTAGGAGCCGTCGGCCTGCGGTTCGGCCTTGGTGCGCAGGATGCCCAGGTCGGTGCCGCAGTGGGGCTCGGTCAGGCACATGGTGCCGGTCCAGACGCCGGACACCAGCTTGGGCAGGTAGGCCTGCTGCAGCTCGGGCGTGCCGTGCGCATGCAGCGCCTCATACGCGCCGTGCGACAGGCCCGGGTACATGGTCCACGCCTGGTTGGCCGAGTTGAGCATCTCGTACACCACGTTGTTGACCACGATCGGCAGGCCCTGGCCGCCGAAGGCCGGGTCGCACGCCAGCGCCGGCCAGCCGGCCTCGACGTACTGCTGGTAGGCTTCCCTGAAGCCGGTGGGAGCCTTGACCACGCCGTCGCCGGCATAGGTGCAGCCCTCGCGGTCGCCCACCTGGTTGAGCGGGAACACCACGTCCGAGCAGAACTTGCCGGCTTCTTCGATGACCTGGTTGATGGTGTCCGCGTCGATGTCCGCGTGCGGCGGCATCGCCTTGAGTTCGGCTTCGGCGCCGAGCAGTTCGTGGAGCACGAACTGCATGTCGCGCAACGGTGCGGTGTACTGGCCCATCTGAGACTCCTTGGAGTTGTGCGATGCCGCCATGCCGCCCGTCCCGCTTGCGCGCGACGGCCCGACCGGGCGACCTCAGGTACGGTAAGACTGAATCAGTTTATTGAGCGCGACCATGGCAAGCTCGGCACTGTCAGGCAGGCGCAGGAAACGGGCGTCATGATGCAAGCCTAGTTCAAGGCTGTACATCTCGAACAGCATCAGGCGCGGATCGCAGTCCGCGCGCAGGTGCCCCTCTTCCTTGGCCTGGTTGATGGCGCGTGTGATCGCTGCCCGCCAGATGGTGACGCTCTTGACCAGCTCGTCACGCACCAGGCTGCCGGCGCGGTCGTCGTACTCCACGGCGCCGCTGATGTAGATGCATCCCGTCGTTACTTCCTGGATGCGCTTCTCCATCCAGCGCCGCACCATCGACCACAGCCGGGGCAGTCCGCGCGGCTCCTGCAGCGAGGGGTAGAACACCTCCTGCTCGAACCTGCGGTGATACTCCCGCACCACCTCCACCTGCAGGTCCTCGCGCGAACCGAAATGCGCGAAGACGCCGCTCTTGCTCATCTGCATGCGTTCCGCGAGCAGGCCGATGGTCAGACCCTCGAGCCCGTCGCGGGACGACAGTTCCAGTGCGGCATCCAGAATCGCCACGCGCGTCATCTCGCCCTTGCGCATTGGCGCGGGGGAGGCGGCGGCGGATTCGAGACGGGCTGACTGGTGTCGCATGTTTTTTCTCCGTTCTGCGGTGCCCTGCTGCGACACCGCGTATGACCCTGACGTTGCATTTCTGCTTGCGGCCTACCGGCGAATTTGCCGGTGCATACCGCGAATGCACGCAGTCTAAGCCAAAAAAGAACGGTCGTTCAGATTATTCTGGCGCAGCAGTCGACCATCAAGCTTTTAATTAGACCCGTGTTTCTAAACGGACTGCAATGCAGCATGTCCGTCACTGCGCATGCTGCAGCTGATTTCAGTTGCATCACCGCGGCACCGTTGTCGCATGGCAGCAAACGCACACTGCGGTGTTGCTCAGTAGCGGCCGGTTACGCCCGCAATGATGACACCCAGGCGCAACAACATGTAGGCCGCCCAGTTGGCGAACCGATACAACGGCGAGCGGCGCGCATGCACCTCGGGCATCACCGGCAGGCTGCGGTGCGCAATCGCACGCTCCAGGGCCGCGCGCAACTCCGCGGCGAAGGCCGCATCATAAACGGCGACATTGGCTTCGCGCGCGAGCAGCAGGCTGAACGGGTCCATATTGCTCGATCCCACCGTGGCCCAGGCTTCGTCGACCACGCCGACCTTGGCGTGCAGGAAGCTGTCGGCGTACTCGTAGATCTCGACCCCGGCCTCGAGCAGCGAGGCGTACAGCGCATGCGTGGCGTAGTGCTGCAGCCGGTATTCGACCATGCCCTGCAGCAGCAGCCGCACGCGCACGCCGCGCCGGCGGCAGGCCAGCAGCGCACGGCGCATCTTGTGCCCGGGCAGGAAGTAGGCGTTGGCGAGCATCACGTCGTGGCGCGCGGCGCCCAGCGCGCGCAGGTATTCACGCTCGATGGCGCGGCGGTTGCGCAGGTTGTCGCGCAGCAGCAGCGAGGCGCGCACGCCGCCTTGCGGCTCCGGGCGCGGCGGCAGGTCGGTGACGAGCGGGTATTCGGCCACGGCGGCAGCGCGGTCGCTGCCGTGCACGTCGCGCAGCGACAGCCGCCACCAGAGGCGTTCGGCGGTCAGTGCGATGTGGTCCACCAGCGGCCCGCTCACCTGCACGGCGAAGTCATAGCGCGGCCCCAGGTTGGCACCCTCGAACGGCCCGTGGTTGTAGTCGTCGATGATATTGATGCCGCCGACGAAGGCCACGCGCCGGTCGATCACCGCCAGTTTGCGGTGCAGGCGCCGCAGGTGGCGTCGCGCCAGCCGGAAGCCGCGCAGCACGCGGTAGACCCGCAGCTGCACACCGCCGGCGCGCAACCGTTCGGCCATTTCCTCCGGCATGTCGCCGGCGCCGAAGCCGTCCACCGTCACGCGCACCGTCACGCCGCGCGCGGCGGCGCGGATCAGTGCGTCGCTGACCGCGCGGCCGACGTCGTCATCGGCATAGATGTAGGTTTCCAGCATCACCTGGAACACGGCCTGGTCGATCGCGGCGATCAGCGCGGGGAAGAAGTCATGGCCGCCGTGCAGCAGCCGCACCGTGTTGGCGATGGTGGGCCGGCCGCGGCGCCAGGCCCAGCGCAGCATGCGGTGGCGTTGCGCGGGGTCGCCAGGAGCACCCCGGGCTGCGGCGTCGAGCGTGGCGGCGTCGGCCGGATCGTGCGCGGGCTGTCCGGCCGCTCGGTCCGCCGGCGCCTTGGAACGGGCGGAAGGGGATATCCGTGACATGGCGTGATTATCGGACAGATTCACGGACAGAAGGCGCCGCGTGCACATGGCCGCGCGCATCTCTGCTATCGTCGATGCCGATGCATTGCCGGCAGGCAATCCCCCCAGGCATCCGACCATTGACGCCCCTACGGAACCGATTGTGAAGGTATTCGGCATTACCGGCTCGTCCGGCAGCGGCAAGACCACGCTGCTCGACCAGCTCATCCCCCGCTTCGTCGCCGCCGGCCTGCGCGTGGCCGGCGTCAAGCACACCCACCACGGCTTCGATCCCGACACCCCCGGCAAGGACTCCTGGCGCATGCGCGAGGCCGGCTGCGCCAATGTCGTGCTGGTCGGCGCGCGCCACCTGACGCTGATGCGCCACTACCCGGAGGCGGTGCCCTCGCCGGAACTGGACGATGCGCTGGCGGTACTGCCGGCCGACACCGACCTGGTGCTGGTGGAGGGCTACAAGCGCAGCGATTTCCCCAAGGTGGAGGTGTACCGCCCGGCGCTGGGACGCGCGCCGTTGTGGGACGAAGTGCCGGGCGTGGTGGCGGTGGCCAGCGACGAGCCGGCGGCCGTGTCGGCACTGACCGCGCTGCCGGTGCTGGATCTGAACGACGTGCAGGCGGTGTTCGCGTTTATCCGGGACCATCCGGCCGGCGGCCGCTGACGCCGCGGCGGCTTCAGGCCGCCTTGTCGGCGGGCTCCACCTCTTCCTCACCCTGCGGATGCCCCAGCTCCGCCACCAGCGGCACGTGGTCCGAGCGCTGCGCCCAGTCGCGGCCGGTCAGCGCGTGTGCACGCTCGATCTCGTAGCCGCGCACATAGATGCGGTCGAGCTGCAACATCGGCATATGGCTGGGAAAAGTGTGCAGCCTCCCGCCGCGCGCGTGCGAGGCCTCCACCGCGCCGAGCGTATTGCAGATCTGCGCGTCGAGACGGTGGTTCCAGTCGTTGAAATCGCCGGCGATCACCAGCGGCACGCCGTTCGGCACCACGGTGCGCACGCGCTCGACCAGCGCCTCGGCCTGGCGCACACGACTGCGGGCGAACAGGCCGAAGTGCACGCAGATCAGGTGGGTTTCGATGCCATGGACATCGGCCACCGCATGCAGCAGCCCGCGCTGTTCGAAACGGTGATCGGAAATATCGAGGTTTTCGGACATCAGGATCGGGTGGCGCGACAGGATCGCGTTGCCGTGATGGCCGTGCTCATAGACCGCGTTGCGCCCGTAGACGGAATGCGGGTAGGCGTCGGTGGCGAGGTAGTTGAGCTGGGTGTGCTCGGGGTCGAACAGCGCCGCCGCCACCAGCCGGTCGTTGCGGTCCTGCACTTCCTGCAGGAAGACGATGTCCGCATCCATCGCATGCAGGCCCGCGCGCACGTTCTGGATGCGCGGGCGCCGCGAGATGCCGGTCACCCCCTTGTGGATGTTGTAGGTGACCACGCGCAGCTTCATGGCTGCGCTCCGCACGCCGCCTGCCGCCCTTCCGACCCTTCAGCTCCCGCAGCGCGCCAGGCCAGCTGGCGGATCGCTTCCGCATTGCTGCTGGAAAAGCACTGCTGCGCGGCCTGCTCCCATGGCAGCCATTTGTATTGCAGGTGTTCGAGCGGCGCCAGCGTCACCGGCAGCGCCTCATGCACGCGCAGGCCGAACCAGTGCTCGGTATTGCGCGTGATGCCTTCGGCGTAGCGGTGGCGCCACTGCGGGTAGATGTCGTACTGGATCGAGTGGCCCCAGTCGGTGAGCTGGTGCTCGCCGGCAATGATACCGGTTTCTTCGGCCACTTCGCGCGCCGCGGTCAGCGCCAGCGGTTCATCCAGGGTATCGAGGCTGCCGGTCACGGACTGCCAGAAGCCGGGGCGGTCGGCGCGTTCCAGCAGCAACACTTGAAGATCTGGTGTGTAAATCACCACCAGCACGGATTCCGGGATCTTGTAGGGCATGGGACTGGGCGAAAGGACAAACCCAAGGATAGCGCAGCCGCGCCCGCTTGCCACGCGAAAGCGCGGTGCTGCCCTGCGCCATCTTCCCTTATGCGGCGTTGCGCGCGCTGTGTGGCGGGATATAGAAAGGATCGGTGGTGCGATCCCAGGTGTCGAACACCTGCGGCGATTCGCCGTGGCCCCAGGCGGCGCGCAGTTGTTCCATCAGCGGCGCCAGCGCGCGGCGATAGCGTTGCGAGGCGGCATGGGCCTGCTCGGCCAGCCCATCGGCGCGATGCCGGGCTTCGGCCTGCAGCCGGCCCCGCTCCTGCGCGATTTCCTTCTCGCGCTGGCCCAGCGTGTTGTACTTCTGGATCAGGAAGCGCTGGTAGTCGCCGCCATCCACGCCCTGCGCGGCCTGCGCGTTGACCTGCTCGAAACGCAGCACGATGCTGCCGGTTTCGCGCTCGATATGCGCGGCTTCGGCGTCCAGCGCCTGCAGCGCCTCCTGCAGCCGCTGTGCGTCGCGGCGCAGTGCCTGCACCTGCGCGGCCTCGTCCTCGAACACGCGCTGCGCGCCCAGGTAGGCCTGCACCACCGGCTGCGGCGCCACCACCAGCAGCGGGTCGGCGCCGCCGGCGCGCTGGCCGGGCAGCAATGCGTCGTCGGCCAGGCGCAGGTTGCCCAGTTCGTCGAGCCAGCGGCCGCGCGTCATCACCGCGCCGACGGTATCCAGCGCCAGCCGGCGCAGCGCCTCGGCGCGCTGCTGCTCCACCGGCTCGGCCGTCGCCGCGGGCGCGGACGACTGCACCGCGTGGGCGATGTCGGGCACGCAGGCCGCCACGGTGGTGGCCACCGATTCGGACATCGCCTGCGCCGAGCGGCGCACGGCGCGGCGCAGCTCGAAGCGCGCCAGCAGCATCATCAGCAATCCTGCCACCAGCCAGGTGATGATGGTTCGGTCATGGGCCAGCAGGAACTGGCGGATCAGGTCTGTATCCAGGTTCACGAATTTCTCCCAGTGCCGGGAGCCTTCATCGCGCGGCCCCTCGGCAAATTACGTGGCAAAGAAAGCAGACCCGGCGGCGGCGCCCTTCGTTCCGACCGGTAACAAATCGAAACCAAACGCCGCCGGCATCACCGCACAGCGAGCCGACGTTGCGCATAAAGCAAAAAAGCCGCGCTAATGCGCGGCTTCCTTGACAGTAGTGCGTCAATCGCCTCAGGCCGTCGGCTTCGGCTCCGCGGCGCGCAGGCGGATATGCAGTTCGCGCAGCTGCTTCTCGTCGACTGAGCTCGGGGCCTGGGTCAGCAGGTCCTGGGCGCGCTGGGTCTTGGGGAAGGCGATCACGTCGCGGATCGAGTCGGCGCCGGCCATCATGGTGACGATGCGGTCCAGGCCAAAGGCCAGGCCGCCGTGCGGGGGCGCGCCGTACTGCAGCGCGTCCAGCAGGTAGCCGAACTTGGCACGGGCTTCGTCGTCGTTGATGTTGAGCGCGCGGAACACCTTGCTCTGCACGTCGGCACGGAAGATCCGCACCGAGCCGCCGCCCATTTCCCAGCCGTTCAGCACCATGTCGTAGGCCTTGGCCAGGCACTTGCCCGGGTCGGTCTCCAGGTATTCCAGGTGCTCGTCCTTGGGGCTGGTGAACGGGTGGTGCATCGCCACCCAGCGGGCGTCTTCCTCGTCGTACTCGAACATCGGGAAGTCGACCACCCACAGCGGCTTCC
Source organism: Ralstonia pickettii (assembly GCA_050987995.1). Lineage (GTDB taxonomy): Bacteria > Pseudomonadota > Gammaproteobacteria > Burkholderiales > Burkholderiaceae > Cupriavidus > Cupriavidus pickettii_B. The sequence continues at coordinate 427,576 of CP158803.1, read as the reverse complement.
AGGCGTCCTCGAACAGGCCGTTGGCCTTGCCGAAGTCGGAATGGCCGATCTTCAGGCGCAGCGCGCCGATCGAGTCGTTGACGACCTTGGCCTTGTCCGCGCCGAAGAAGATGATGTCGCCGTCCTGCGCGCCGGTGCGCTTCAGGATCTCGTCGATGGCGGCATCGTGCAGGTTCTTGACGATCGGCGACTGCAGGCCGTCACGGCCCTTGGCCACTTCGTTGACCTTGATCCAGGCCAGGCCCTTGGCGCCGTAGATGCCGACGAACTGGGTGTAGGCGTCGATCTCGCCGCGCGAGATCTGGCCGCCGGCGGGGACGCGCAGGCCGACCACGCGGCCGTTGTCGCTGTTGGCCGGACCGGAGAACACCTTGAAATCGACGTCCTTCATCACCTCGGTCAGCTCGGTGAATTCCAGCTTGACGCGCAGGTCAGGCTTGTCCGAGCCGAAGCGGGCCATGGCCTCGCGGAACTCCATCACCGGGAAGGTGGGCAGGTCGACGTCGATGGCGTTCTTGAACACCGTGCGCATCATGTCCTCGAACAGGTCGCGGATCTCCTGCTCGGTCAGGAACGAGGTCTCGCAGTCGATCTGCGTGAATTCGGGCTGGCGGTCGGCGCGCAGGTCTTCGTCGCGGAAGCACTTGGTGATCTGGTAGTAGCGGTCGAAGCCCGACACCATCAGCATCTGCTTGAAGATCTGCGGCGATTGCGGCAGCGCGAAGAAGTGGCCGGGGTTCACCCGCGACGGCACCAGGTAGTCGCGCGCGCCTTCGGGCGTGCTCTTGCCCAGCATCGGGGTCTCGATGTCGATGAAGCCCTGTGCGTCCAGGTACTTGCGCACTTCCATCGCCACCTTGTAGCGCAGGCGCAGGTTGTACTGCATCTGCGGGCGGCGCAGGTCCAGCACACGGTGCGTCAGGCGGGTGGTTTCCGACAGGTTGTCGTCGTCGAGCTGGAACGGGGGCGTGACCGACGGGTTCAGCACGGTCAGCTCGTGGCACAGCACTTCGATCTTGCCCGAGGTCAGGTTGGCGTTCTCGGTGCCGGCCGGACGCGGACGGACCTTGCCGGTGACGCGGATGCAGAACTCATTGCGGATCTCTTCGGCGGCCTTGAACATCTCCGGGCGGTCCGGGTCGCACACCACCTGCACCAGGCCTTCGCGGTCGCGCAGGTCGATGAAGATCACGCCGCCATGGTCGCGGCGGCGCTGGACCCAGCCGGTCAGGGCCACTTCCTGGCCCGAGAATTGTTCGGTCACCAGACCGCAGTAATGAGTACGCATGGACATAAGGAGATTCCCGGTAAAACGCGGCCGCCCGATCAGATCGTACGGCCCGTGATCAGTTTGATTGCTTAAGGATCGGTAGTCTCGACCGTTTCCTCGCTGCTGGCCTTGCTGGCGGGCGGGCGCTGCGGCGCGCTCTCGCTGCCACCGCCTGTGCCGTTCTTGCGGGGCAGTTCGGCCGGTGCCACCACACCCATCGAGACGATGTACTTGAGCGCGGCGTCGACGGTCATGTCGAGTTCGATGGTGTCGGCCTTGGGCATCATCAGGAAGAAGCCCGAGGTCGGATTCGGCGTGGTCGGCACGTAGACGCTGACGTATTCGCCCTGCAGGTGGTTCTGCACGTCGCCGCCGGGGCGGCCAGTCAGGAAGGCGATGGTCCACGAGCCCTCGCGCGGGTACTGCACCAGCAGCGCCTTGCGGAAGGCATTGCCCGACGACGACAGCAGCGTATCGGAGACCTGCTTGACGCTGGTGTAGATCGGGCCCACCACCGGGATATGGCCCAGCAGCGCTTCCCACCAGCGCACCAGGCGCTGGCCGATGAAGTTGTGCGCCAGCAGCCCGACCAGCAGGATGAACACCAGCGTCAGGATGGCGCCCAGGCCGGTGACGCGCTTGCCGAACAGCAGCTGGTCCGGGCGCCAGGCCTCGGGCAGCAGCGCCAGGCTCTGGTCCATCGTGCCGATGATCAGGCTGAGCACCCACAGCGTGATGCCCAGCGGCACCAGCACCAGCAGCCCGGTCAGGAACCAGGTCTTGAGGGCGGAAGTCTTCTTGGCGACCACGGGGCGGCTCAGTGGCAGGCGCAGGCGCTGCCGCAACCGCCGGCGGCCGGCGTGGCGGAGGCCGTGCTGGCCGACGACTCGGCCGCCGCGGGGGCGCTGGCCACGGCCGCACCACCTGCGGCGCCAGCCGTGGCGGGCGCGCTGGTGCCGCCGGCGCTACCGCCGCGGAAGTCGGTCACGTACCAGCCGGAACCCTTGAGCTGGAAACCGGCTGCGGTCAGCTGCTTCTTGAACACGCCAGCAGCGCCGCACGACGGGCAGTCCGTCAGCGGGGCATCGCTCATTTTCTGCAGCACATCGCGCCCGTGGCCGCAGGCGTCGCAACGGTAGGCATAGATCGGCATGGTGTTTTTTCGCGAGAAAAACTACGGAATCGGTACAGAGGCGGGCATCGCCGCCGGAGCCGGAAACTGCGGGGGACCGCGGAAACCCGCGCCCGCCGACCCACATGGCGATGCAAAGCCTTGAATTATAAACTGTTCCGGGGTTGACTGATGGCCGGAAGTGAGGAGGTTCCGGGCGCCTGTCGGCGCGCGCACGGCGGCAGCGCCGGGCGGCCGGTCAGGCGATGTGCACTTCCTTGACCGGCGCGTGATCCGCAATCCACTGCGGCAGCAGCGATCCGACCACCATGCCGCTAATGGAGAACAGCAGGCCCACCATCTGCGGCGGCACCACCCCGTCGGCGAAGGCGACCTCGCAGGTCAGCCATGACGACAGGCCCAGCAGGATCGACGCCAGCCCGCCCTGGCGGGTGGCGTGCTTCCAGAACATGCCGAAGGCCAGCGGCACGAACGACGACACCAGCGTGACCTTGTAGGCATTTTCGACCATATGGAAGATCGACAGGTGCGAGTTCAGCGCGAACAGCGTCACCAGCACTGTGAACACCAGCACCACGGCCTGCATCACGCGCAGGAACTGCTTGTCGTCCAGGTGGCGGAAGTACGGGCGCAGGATGTTCTCGGCAAAGGTCACCGACGGCGCCAGCAGCGTGGCCGAGGCGCAGCTCTTGATCGCGGACAGCAGCGCGCCGAAGAACATCACCTGGGCGAACATCGGCGCGTGCTGCAGGATCAGCTGCGGCAGGATCAGCTGCGAATCGGCGTTGATGTACTTGGCCACCATGTCCGGGTCGATCAGCGTGGCCGAATACGCCAGGAACATCGGGATAAAGGCGAAGCAGAAATACAGCACGCCGCCCAGCACCGAGGCGCGCCCGGCGATCTGCTCGGTGCGCGACGAGGTCACCCGCTGGAACACGTCCTGCTGCGGTATCGAGCCCAGCATCATGGTGAACAGCGCCGCCGCGAAGCCGATGATCTGCACGATATCCAGCGACGGCAGGAACTCGAACTTGCCGGACGCCGCCGCGTGCGACACCACGGCGGCGACGCCGCCGGCCTGGCCGCTGACCTCGTAGCCGATATAGAGCATGCCGATCACGATGATGATCATCTGGATAAAGTCGGTGATCGCCACCGACCACATGCCGCCGAACAGCGTATAGACCAGCACGCTGGCCGCGCCGATCATCATGCCGGCCTCCTGCGACAGCGCGCCGTCCGACACGGTAAAGAACACCAGCCCCAGCGCCTTGATCTGCGCCGCGACCCAGCCCAGGTAGGACACCACGATGCACAGCGTGGTCAGCACCTCGGCCAGCCGGCCGTAGCGGTTGTGGTAGTAGTCGCCGATGGTCAGCAGGTTCATCCGGTACAGCGGCCGGGCGAAGAACAGGCCCACCAGGATCAGGCACAGCGACGAGCCGAAGGGATCGGAAACGACGCCCGACAGGCCTTCCTTCAGGAATACCGCGGGGATGCCCAGCACGGTCTCGGAGCCGAACCAGGTGGCGAAGACGGTGGCGGTGACGATGTAGAACGGAAGGCTGCGCCCGGCGACGGCGAAATCGGTGGTGTTGCGCACGCGCAGCGCCGCCCACAGGCCGATGCCGACCGAGATTACCCAGTAGATGATGACGAACCAGATCAGCATGCCGCTGCCCTATGCAGAAAGTGCCCTTGTGGCGAAAAACCGAATGCCGGGCGGCCTGCGTGGTGCATGGGTACGCATCTGCCCGGAGTCCAATTCATCGGTCGGGGCCGCATGAGGAGCTTCTTGGCGTTCTCGCACTGGAGGCGGAAAACGCGGCCGGGCCTGCGGTCGTAGCCGAATCAAAACGCGGATTATAGCGACGCAGACCGGCGCGGGCGAAAAAAATTCCCCGGTGGCGCAAATGCGCCACGCGATGCATCGCCATCGCCACAATGGCGGGCCGGCAGCCCGCTCAGCCGGCCCGGCGGCGCCAGACCTGCCAGCGCTCCTGCCCCTGGAACACCGGCAGCGGCGCGGCCGAGGGCCGGTCCTCGAGGCGCTCGAAGGCCGGCGCCAGCAGCGCCTCCAGCTCGTCGGCCGGCATCGCGAAGGGCGGCCCGCCCTTGGTCTCGCCCAGGTAGAAGTAGCCGGCCAGCAGGCCGCCCGGCGGCAGCAGTTCGGCCACCCGGGCGGCATAGGCGGCACGCATCGCCGGCGGCAGCGCGCACAGGAAGGCGCGCTCGTAGACCAGCTGGCACGGCGGCTGCGGCGTGAAGGCGAAGAAGTCGCCCTGCTGCACCACCGCGCCGGCGGCGCCCAGCGCGCGCCGGGCCGAGGCCACCGCCTGCGGCGAGAAGTCGATCGCCGTCACCGGCCAGCCGCGCTCGAACAGCCAGGCGGCCTCCCAGCCGTTGCCGCAGCCGGGCACCAGCGTGGGGCACGGCGCGCGGCTGTCGATAAACTGGCGGAATTCCTCCGGCACGCCGCCCAGGTCCCAGGGCGTGAAGCCCTGTTCGAAGCGCTCGTCCCAGAAGGCAGGGTCGGCGGCGTTGCGGGTGGCGAAGGTGGGCGCCGGCTTGTCGGTGTCGGTCATGGTCTCCTCGTTCTGTCGATGCCGTGCCTACCAGTAGGCGGCCCAGCCCAGCAGGTTCGTCAGCACGATGCCGGCGACAAAGCCGCCCACCAGCAGCAGCGTGGTGCCGAGCAACCGGTTGGTGCGGCGCTGCTCCAGGACCAGCATCGCCAGCAGCTTGTCCTGCTCGCCGTTGCTGGTCAGCGCGCGCCGCTCCAGGAACTGGTGCGCCAGGCGCGGAAAGTCCGGCAACATCTTGGCCCATAGCGGCGCCTCGATCATGACCCGCTCCCAGGCGCCCTTCCAGCCCACCTGCTCGTGCATCCACCGCTCCAGGAAGGGCTTGGCGGTCTTCCACAGGTCCAGGTCGGGGTTGAGCTGGCGGCCCAGCCCTTCGATATTGAGCAGCGTCTTCTGCAGCAGCACCAGCTGCGGCTGGATCTCGACATTGAACCGGCGCGAGGTCTGGAACAGCCGCATCAGCACCATGCCCAGCGAGATTTCCTTGAGCGGCTTGTCGAAATACGGCTCGCAGCACGCGCGCACGGCGCTTTCGAGTTCCTCCACGCGGGTATCGGGCGGCACCCAGCCCGACTCCACGTGCAGCAGCGCCACGCGATGGTAGTCGCGCCGGAAGAAGGCGATGAAGTTCTGCGCCAGGTAGTTCTTGTCGAACTCGGACAACGCACCGACGATGCCGAAGTCCAGCGCGATATAGCGGCCGAAGGTTTCTGGCTGCACCGACACCAGGATGTTGCCGGGGTGCATGTCGGCATGGAAGAAGCCGTCGCGGAACACCTGGGTGAAGAAGATCTCGACGCCCTCCTCCGCCAGCAGGTCCATGTCGACGCCCGCGGCCTTGAGCGATTCGGTGCGTGAGATCGGGATGCCGTGCATGCGCTCCATCACGAACACCGTGCTGCTGCACCAGTCCCAGAACACCTCGGGCACCAGCAGCAGGCTGGTATCGGCAAAGTTGCGGCGCAGCTGGCTGGCGTTGGCCGCCTCGATCATCAGGTCGAGTTCGTCGTGCAGGTACTTGTCGAATTCGGCCACCACCTCGCGCGGCTTCAGGCGCTTGCCGTCGGCCCAGAAGCGCTCCATCCAGGTCGCCATGTCGCGCATCAGCGCCAGGTCGCTGTCGATCACCGGCAGCATGCCGGGGCGCAGCACCTTCACCGCGACCTCGCGGCCGTGGTTGGGACCGCCCTTGAGCGTGGCGAAGTGGACCTGCGCGATCGAGGCGCTGGCCACCGGCTGGTGCTCGAAGGTCTCGAACAAATCGTTAAGCGGGCGTCCCAGCGCGCGTTCGATGATCTTCACCGCCACCACCGAGTCGAACGGCGGCACCTGGTCCTGCAGCTTGGCCAGTTCGTCGGCGATATCCGTCGGCATCAGGTCGCGCCGGGTCGACAGCACCTGGCCGAACTTGACGAAGATCGGGCCCAGCCGCGTCAGCGCCAGCCGCAGCCGCTCGCCGCGCGGCATGTCGAGCTTGCGGCCGATGGTGATGACGCTCACCAGGAAGCGGATCCGGCGGCTGCGGAAGCCGGAGAGCACCAGCTCGTCCAGGCCGTAGTAGAGGATGACGAAAAGGATCTTGCCAAGGCGCAGGAGGCGGGTCATTCGGGAGTCTTCACAGGGCCGGGCAGGCAGTCATGTTGGCGGTTGGGGGGATGCGGGCGCGGGCGGAGCCGGCTCAGCGGTGCGGCGACGGCAGCTTGCCGGACGGGGTGGCGGGGCCGGTTGAGGGACCGGCGCGTTCCAGCCGTTCCAGCCGTTTCTCCAGCCGCGCCAGGCTGTCGCGCAGCCGGCCCACGTCGGCACCGAAGGCATCCAGCGCGGCATGGCGCACCAGCGTCGGCTGCTCGTCCAGCAGGTAGTCGGTGACGTTGTCGACCAGCGCGCGGCCCACGCGCGTGGCCTGCTCGTGTACCTGGCGCGCGCCGTCGACCACGCGCTGCGCCACGCTGTCGCTCAGCGGCCCGCCCAGGATGCCGCGCAATGCGAGCGACAGGTCCTCGGCGGCGTCCCAGCGCAGGTTGCGCGCCAGCGTCGACACGGTATTGGCCAGCTCGGCATCGCCCTCGATGCGCACATGGCGCATGGCAGCGGCCTGCCCGCCTTCGGCCACGTCGGCGGCCACCAGCGGCCACTGCTGCAGCGGCACGCGCAGCGTCACCGCGGGCGCCTCGGCCTCGGGCGCGGTTTCCGTACAGCCGTGCTCGGTGACCTTCAGCGACAGCACAAAGGCGGCGGCATCGAAACGGATCACGCGCCCGGCAAACGGCGCGAGCTGGGTGCGGGCCCACGGCTCCTGCTCGAGCAGGTGGTTCAGCGCCGAGATGGCGGGCGTGGCCAGGGCGGAAGGCAGAGTGTTCATGGCGGCGTGTTGGCGGACAGTCGCGCTGCGGCCTGGGCAGCAAGGCGACGCTGCAGGTCTTGCGTCCCGCGTCCCAAACAAAAAGGCCCACGCTTTCACGTGGGCCTCCATTCTAAGCTACTCCCCCCGGCGCATGACCGCCGCGGGGGTGCGGCGTCAGGACTCTTGCTGGATGCCGGCCAGCAGCCAGCCGCCGGTGCCGCTGGCGGGCTTGGCCAGGTTCCACACCTCGCCGAACGGCTGGGCCGCCTCGCCGGACTTCTCGCGGATCATGCCCGAGAAACGCACGCTGGCCAGGTGCTGGGCCGGGCTGGTCTCGATGCCGAGCAGCTGGGCTTCCAGCGTGACCACGTCGGTCTTGTTGACCTCGGCGCCGCGCTCGGCCAGATCCATCTTGATCTCGGCAAACATCTCCGGCGTGGTGAACTCGCGGATGTCCTCCAGGTTGCCGGCATCCCACGCGGCCTGCAGGCGCACGAAGTGGACCTTGGCGTTGCGCAGGAAGGCTTCGGTATCGAAGTCGGCCGGCACGCCCCACGGCTGCTGGGCCACGGCGTCGGCCGCGACCGGCGCGGCTGCCGCGGCGGGCAGTACCGTGCTGGTGGCCGTGTTGGTGACCGGGCTGGCGGAAGGCACAGGCGTCGGCTCACGGAGCATGGGCTCGGCGTTGCGGCCCAGGTTCGGGGCGTTACCGGCACCGGCGTAGGCCGGCTGCTGGGTGCGCTTGCTGCCGCCGCGGAACTTGCGGATCAGCCAGATCGCCGCGAACGCGACCAGCGCGATCAGGATCAGGTTGGACAGGAAGCTCAGCGCCGCGCCGCCCAGGCCGAAGTGCGACAGCAGCCAGCCAATACCCAGGCCGGCGGCGATGCCGCCCAGGATGCCGCCCCAGTTGCGCTTGGGCGCCGCGGCCGCGGCCGCGCCGGCTGCACCGGCCGTTGCCGGAGCCGCCTGTTGTGCGGGCTGCTGCGCCTGCTGGGTCGGCGAAGTGGGCTGCGGCGCCTGCTGGCGCTGCGTGACCGACTCAGATTGCTTCCCGATGCTGCGCGAACCGCCCATGCGCTTGGCATTGGCGTCGAACATCACTCCCAAGGCAATCGCGGTAATCAGCGACCCTACCAGGAACTTCCCACGAATTGACGACATATTCTGTTATCCCCTGTCAGTTTCACCCTATCTTGGGGCGAGGCATGGCGATTTCAAGTGTTTTAATACTTTCGCCCGACGTGGAGCGCCACCACCCCGGCCGTCAGATTGAAGTATTCGACATTCTCCAGGCCGGCATGTTCCATCAAGCGTACAAGTGAGACCTGGTCTGGATGCATTCTGATCGATTCCGCGAGATAGCGATAGCTGGGGGCATCCCCTGCCACGCGCTCGCCCAGCCACGGCAACACCTTAAAAGAATAGACGTCGTAGGCCTTCTCCAGCGGTTTCCATACCTTGGAGAACTCCAGCACCATGACCTTGCCGCCCGGCTTGACCACCCGGCGCATCTCGGCCAGCGCCGCGTCCTTGTGCGTCATGTTGCGCAGGCCGAAGGCTACGGTCACCAGGTCGAAGTAGTTGTCCGGGAACGGGATGCGCTCGGCGTCGCACAGGCAGACCGGGGTCACGATGCCCTTGTTCAGCAGCCGGTCGCGGCCCACGCTCAGCATCGACTCGTTGATATCGGTCAGCCAGACCTGCCCGGTCGGGCCGGCCTGCTTCGCAAACGCCTTGGCCAGGTCGCCGGTGCCGCCGGCGATATCCAGCACCTTGTGGCCGGGGCGCACGCCGGCCTGGGCGATGGTGAACATCTTCCAGAGCCGGTGCATGCCGCCCGACATCAGGTCGTTCATCACGTCGTACCTGCTCGCCACCGAATGGAACACGCCGGCGACCTTGCCGGCCTTTTCCGTTTCGTCGACCTTTTCGAACCCGAAGTGGGTTTCACTCATCTTTCAAGACTCCAGGATTGTTCGGGGGCGGCTCAGTGATGGCCGCAGCCGTGGCCGCCAGCAGCGCCGGCGGCAGGCATCGGGGTGTCGCGATCCGCGCCGGCGGCTTCCAGGCGCTGCAGGTAGTCCTGCCAGAGCGCATCCTGATTGTCGCCGAGGCGGTACAGCAGGTCCCAGGAATAGATGCCGGTGTCGTGGCCGTCGGCAAAGCGGATCAGGATCGCGTAGTTGCCGACCGGCTCGACCGCGTTGACGCCGACCTCGCGCTTGCCGGTCTGCAGCACTTCCTGCCCCGGGCCATGGCCCTGGACTTCAGCGGACGGCGAATACACGCGCAGCAGCTCGAACGGCAGCCGGAAGCTGCGGCCGTTGTCGAAGGCGATCTCCAGCACGCGGGATTGCGTGTGGACCGTCAGCGCGGTGGGATGGGGAGTGTCTTTGTCCAGGCCTGCCATGATGATCGCGGCCCGTGCTACGGGCGCCCTCGATAGGTGATTTCAGCGTGACGGGACCAGTGCGGCGGTGCAGATGCCGCGCCCCGTCACGCTTCGCATACGACCCGATAGCTTACCCCAGGCATGCCGGCTTGCGCAGCTTGCTCGGCCTCCCCGTCCTGCGGCACATAGCGCAGGCGCCGGCCGTGGAAGGCCGCCACGGTGCTGCGGTGCGCGATGCTGATGATCGCCGCGCCGGGCAGCGACTCCACCATCAGCTTGTACATGGCACCCTCGGTTTCCTCGTCGAGCGCGCTGGTGGCCTCGTCCAGGAACAGGTAATCGGGCTTCTGCAGCAGCGCGCGCGCAAACGCCAGCCGCTGCTGCTCGCCCGGCGACAGCCGCAGCGCCCAGTTGTCGAACACGTCGAGCTGGTCCACCAGCGCCGCCAGCCGCGCCTGGCGCAGCGCCGCCTGCAGCGCTTCCTTGCCGTGCGCGGTACCGGCATCCGGGTAGGCCAGCGCATCGGCCAGCGTGCCGATCGGCAGGTAGCTGCGCTGCGGCAGGAACAGCATGCGCGCGCCATCGGGCATGGTCACGGTGCCGCCGCCATACGGCCAGATCCCGGCCAGCGCGCGGAACAGCACGCTCTTGCCGCAGCCCGACGGGCCGCTGACCAGCCAGCGCTCGCCCGGCGCGACCGACAGCGAGAACGGCGCCACCAGCGGGCGCTGGCCCACGGCCGCGCCGCGCGCCGCCCGCACCGGCAACGCCAGCGCGAGGCCGTCGATGGTGATGCCGTTCTGCGGCTTGCCGTTGTGCACCACCTCGATATCGCGCGTGCCGCCCGGCGCCAGGTCCTTGCGCTCGGCCACGCGGATCGCTTCCTGGAAATCGATCAGGCGGTTGGCCGCGGCCTTCCAGCCCACCAGCGTGGCGTAGCTGTCGACGAACCAGGACAAGGCGCCCTGCACCTGGCCGAACGCGGAGCTGATCTGCATCAGCCCGCCCAGCGTCATCTTGCCGGCGAAGTAGCGCGGCGCGGCCACCAGGATCGGGAAGATGATGGCGAACTGGGCGTAGCCGGAACTGACGAAGTTCAGCCGCCGCGTGTACAGCATCAGCTGGTTCCAGTTGGCGCGGATGCGGTCGAAGCGTGCGCGCAGCCCCGCCTTTTCGGTCGGCTCGCCGCGGTACAGCGCCACCGGCTCGCTGTTCTCGCGCAGGCGCACCAGCGTAAAACGGAAATCCGCCTCGTACTGTTCCTGCTGGAAGTTCAGGCCGATCAGGGGACGCCCGACGAAGTGCGCGACCAGCGATCCGACCACGGCGTAGCCTGCCGCAAACCAGACCATGTAGCCCGGGATCATCAGCTCGCTGCCACCGATCGCAAAACTGATGGGCCCGGACAAGGTCCACAGGATGCCGACGAAGGAGACCAGCGTCACCACGGAGTTGAGCAGCCCCAGCGACAGCGACAGGCCGCCGTCGGTGAACAGGCGCAGGTCGTCCGCGACCCGCTGGTCGGGGTTGTCGGTGGTATGGGTCTGTTCGATGCGGTAGTACGCCTGGTGCCCGAGCCACCGGTCCATGAACTGGCCGGTCATCCAGGTACGCCAGCGCATCTGCAGCATCATCGTGTAGTACTGGCGGGACAGGTAGGCCACGATATAGAAGCCGGCAATCCACGAGAAACGCAGCAGCAGGACCTTGAACGAGGCATAGTCGCGCTGCTCCAGCGCGTTGTAGAACACGCGGTTCCACTCGTTGAGCAGCACGTTGATATAGACGATGCCCAGGTTGAGCACCACCACCAGCGCCAGCAGGCCGAGCCCGGCCACGCGGTCTTCGGATTTCCAGTAGGGCTTGATCAGCGCCCAGGTTGCGGCCATGCGCAGCCGGCTCTGGATCTTGAGGGCTCTGGCAGGGACAGCCGGGCCCGGTACGGTAACGGAAGTCGGGGTCGAGGACATAGCGGCAGCTCTTGGCCCGCCAGCGGATGCGGGCCGGGCTTGTTGTTCTGGATGCCGCGGCGGGTGGGCTGCGGCAGCAACAGCAGTCAGACGGTCAGCGGCAGGCGCGGGTTCCGCGCCTGGCCTCAGGCATCGTCGGATTCGAGCAGCGAAAGTGCCGTACGCAGCGCCGGCAGCCGGCTGCCCAGCTCCTGCACGCGCACGGCATCCGCCGCGCGCTGCGGCGCAGCCCAGATCGCCTCGGGGAAATGGGTGTCCCAGCGGTAGCGCGGGATGATGTGCCAGTGCAGGTGCGGCACCATGTTGCCGAACGCCGCCAGGTTGACTTTGTCCGGCGTCATCACCTCGCGCACCACCCGCTCGGCGCGTGCCACCAGCCGCATCAGCCAGGCCTGGTCGCCCTCGTCCAGGTCGCTCAGCTCGGCCACGTGGTCGTTCCAGACGATGCGGCAGAAGCCCGGGAAGCGGTCATGCTCGACCAGGATCAGCCGGGCGCGGTCGCCCATCCAGACCAGTTCGCCGCCGTCGGTTTCGCAGAGCGGGCAGTTGGGTACGCGCGCCATCGTCGAGACTCAGACCAGCACCCGTTCGATGCCACCGGCATTGGCCTTGGCGACATACTCAGGCATCCAGTTCTCCCCAAGCAGGTGCTTGGCCATCTCGATCACGATGTAGTCCGCCTGCACCGAAGCATCTTCCTTGTAGCGCGACAGCCCCTGCAGGCACGACGGGCAGCTGGTCAGGATCTTGACGTCGCCGGTGAAGCCGTCGGCGCGCAGCTTGTCGGCGCCCTTGGTCATCTCTTCTTCCTTGCGGAAGCGGACCTGCGTCGAGATATCCGGACGCGTCACCGCCAGCGTGCCCGATTCACCGCAGCAGCGCTCGTTCTTCTCGATCTTGCCCAGGCCGGTGTTGCCGCCCATCAGGTCATTGACCAGCTTGGTCGGGTCCATGGTCTTGATCGGGGTGTGGCAGGGATCGTGGTACATGTAGCGGGTACCGGTCACGCCCTCGAGCTTCACACCCTTCTCGAGCAGGTATTCGTGGATGTCGATGATGCGGCAGCCCGGGAAGATCTTGTCGAATTCATACCCGGCAAGCTGGTCGTAGCAGGTGCCGCAACTGACCACCACGGTCTTGATGTCGAGGTAGTTCAGCGTATTGGCCACGCGGTGGAACAGCACGCGGTTGTCGGTGACGATCTTCTCGGCCTTGTCGTACTGGCCGTTGCCGCGCTGCGGATAGCCGCAGCACAGGTACCCCGGCGGCAGCACGGTCTGCACGCCGACGTGCCACAGCATCGCCTGCGTGGCCAGGCCCACCTGCGAGAACAGCCGCTCCGAGCCGCAGCCCGGGAAATAGAACACCGCTTCCGATTCCGGCGTGGTCGCCTTCGGGTCGCGGATGATCGGCACGATCTCGTTGTCTTCGATGTCGAGCAGCGCGCGCGCGGTCTTCTTGGGCAGGTTGCCCGGCATCTTCTTGTTGATGAAGTGGATCACCTGCTCGCGCACCGGCGCCTTGCCCACGGTCGCGGGCGGATGCGCGGTCTGCTTCCTGGCGAACTTCTTCAGCACGTCGTTGCCGAGGCGCTGCGCCTTGTAGCCCCAGTCGATCATGACCTTGCGGGTCAGGTTGATGGTCTCGGGGTTGGTGGCGTTGAGGAAGAACATCGACGCCGCGGTGCCGGGGTTGAACTTCTTCTGCCCCATCTTGCGCAGCAGGTTGCGCATGTTCATCGACACGTCGCCGAAGTCGATCTTGACCGGGCATGGCGTCACGCACTTGTGGCAGACCGTGCAGTGGTCGGCCACGTCGGAGAATTCGTCCCAGTGCTTGACCGAGATGCCGCGGCGGGTCTGCTCCTCGTACAGGAAAGCCTCGACCAGCAGCGAGGTCGCCAGGATCTTGTTGCGCGGGCTGTACAGCAGGTTGGCGCGCGGCACATGCGTGGCGCACACCGGCTTGCACTTGCCGCAGCGCAGGCAGTCCTTGACGCTCTCGGCAATCGCGCCGATATCGCTCTGCTGCATGATGATCGACTCATGCCCCATCAGGCCGAACGACGGCGTGTAGGCATTGCGCAGGTCGGCGCCGGGCAGCAGCTTGCCCTTGTTGAAGCGGCCGTGCGGGTCGACCTTCTGCTTGTAGGTGCGGAAGTCGCCGATCTCTTCCTCGGTGAGGAATTCCAGCTTGGTGATGCCGATGCCGTGCTCGCCCGAGATCACGCCGTCGAGCGAACGCGCCAGGTCCATGATGCGGGCCACCGCGCGGTGCGCGTCCTGCAGCATGTCGTAGTCGTCGGAATTCACCGGGATGTTGGTGTGCACGTTGCCGTCGCCGGCGTGCATGTGCAGCGCCACGAAGACGCGGCCGCGCAGCACCTGCTTGTGGATCTTCTGGGCCTCGTCCAGGATCGGCTTGAACTCGCCGCCGTTGAAGATCTTGCGCAATTCGGCGCGGATCTCCGCCTTCCAGGACACGCGGATGGTGCGGTCCTGCAGCAGGTGGAACACGTTGGCGTCCGGCTGCTGCGCCAGGCGCGCTTCGAACTCCTGCGCCAGCAGCCCCAGGCCATGCCCGATCAGCGAGGCCTTGGCCTGCACCAGCGGCAGGTCCAGGTGGTCCTGCAGGTAGCGCCAGCGCGCGCGGACCTCGCGCAGCAGCGTCAGCGCGTGCTGCACGCGGTCTTCCAGCAGCTCGGCGCTGGGGATCTCGTTGGCGTCGTCGCTGCGGCCCAGCGGCAGGTTGCCGCGCGCGAAGAACGCTTCGAGCGTGTCGACCAGCTTGAGCTTGCTCTTGATCGACAGCTCGATATTGATGCGCTCAATGCCGTCGGTGTACTCGCCCATCCGGTTCAGCGGAATCACCACGTCTTCGTTGATCTTGAAGGCGTTGGTGTGCTTGGCAATCGCTGCGGTACGCGACCGGTCGAGCCAGAACTTCTTGCGCGCCTCGGGGCTGACGGCGATAAAGCCTTCGCCGCTCTTGCCGTTGGCCATGCGGATCACTTCCGAGGTGGCGCGCGCCACGGCGTCTTCATCGTCGCCGACGATATCGCCGATCAGCACCATCTTCGGGAAGGCGTTGCGCTTGCTCTTGGTCGCGTAGCCGACCGCGCGCAGGTAGCGCTCGTCCAGGTGCTCCAGGCCGGCCAGGATGGCGCCGCCGGGCTTTTTGGTTTCGGCGTCGAGGAAGTCCTTGATCTCGACGATGCTCGGAATGGCGTCGCGCGCCTGGCCGAAGAACTCCAGGCACACCGTCCGGATGTACTTCGGCATGCGGTGCAGGATCCAGCGCGCGCTGGTGATGATGCCGTCGCAGCCTTCCTTCTGCACGCCCGGCAGGCCCGCCAGGAACTTGTCGGTGACGTCCTTGCCCAGGCCTTCCTTGCGGAACTTGCGGCCTTCGATCGCCAGCGTCTCGGTGCGCAGCACCTTCTCGCCCGGCGCGCGGTTGCCGTCCGACCACTTCAGTTCGAAGGTGGCCACCGGCACGTCGTGGATCTTGCCCAGGTTGTGGTCCAGCCGGGTGATCTCCAGCCAGTTGCCCTCCGGGTCCACCATGCGCCACCAGGCCAGGTTGTCCAGCGCGGTGCCCCACAGCACCGCCTTCTTGCCGCCGGCGTTCATGGCCACGTTGCCGCCGATGCACGAGGCATCGATCGAGGTCGGGTCGACCGCGAACACCAGGCCGGCCTTGTCGGCGGCATCGGCCACGCGGCGCGTCACCACGCCGGCGCCGGAGAAGATGGTCGCGACCTTATGCGACACGCCGGGCAGGTCGGTCTGCTCAACCGGGCCGAGCTGCTCCAGCTTCTCGGTATTGATCACCGCGCTCATCGGCGTCAGCGGCACGGCGCCGCCGGTGTAGCCGGTGCCGCCCCCGCGCGGGATGATGGTCAGGCCCAGTTCGAAGCAGCCCTTGACCAGGCCGGCGATCTCTTCCTCGGTATCCGGCGTCAGCACGACAAACGGATATTCCACGCGCCAGTCGGTGGCGTCGGTCACGTGCGAGACGCGCGACAGGCCGTCGAACTTGATGTTGTCCTTCTGCGTGACCTTGCCCAGCACGCGCTGGGCGCGCTTGCGCAGGTCATAGGCCGCGGCGAATTCGTTCTTGAAGTCCTCGATCGCCTGCTTGGCGAAGGCGACCAGCTGCTCCACGCGATGCGAACGGTCCTCGGCGGCGGGCTCGGCGTGCTCGGCACGGTCGGCGGCGCGGCGCTTCTCGATCTCGTTCAGGCGGTGGTGCAGCGCGCTGACCAGCATCTGGCGGCGCTTGGGATTTTCCAGCAGGTCGTCCTGCAGGTAGGGGTTGCGGCGAACCACCCAGATATCGCCCAGCACCTCGTACAGCATGCGGGCCGAGCGGCCGGTGCGGCGCTCGCTGCGCAGTTCGTCCAGGATGCGCCAGGCTTCCTCGCCCAGCAGGCGGATGACAATCTCGCGGTCCGAGAAGGACGTGTAGTTATAGGGAATTTCACGCAGGCGCGGCGGGGCGTCCTGCGCGGCGAGCTTGGCGTCGAGCACGAGTGGGGCGTTCATTGGGGGACCGCTTCCTGCTGCGCACGGGGACAGTGCGCGAATCGTTCATTAAAGGGCGATTGTACTGCAAGGCCCGGTTTCGCCGCACCGCAACATCGTGGAATCCTTGCCGGAACAAGGGATTAGGCGACTTTTGGGTGGGGAAATGGGTCCCACGGTGGTGCCGGCGGCGCACTAGCTCAGAACCAGGCCTTGACCGTATGCGCAATGTTCTGCCAAAAGCTGTCCGGGATCCACAGCAGGCTGGCGGTCATGAACAGGTAGCGAATGAACTTGCCAACCGCCATCCAGGCGAGGCTCGGCCAGAAAGATAGCCGCAGCCAACCCGCCAAAGTGCACAAAGGATCACCAATGCCGGGCAACCAGGAGAACAGCAGCGTCGGCGGCCCGAGCCGGCGCATCCAGCGGAAGTAGCGCGCGTCGAGCTTGGGCTTGGGCGGCTTGCGTGCGTGCTCGCGGTGCTGCAGGTGCTCGAGTTCGTGCTCGCGCGCCCGGCGCCGCTTGTGGTAGCGCACCAGCGCCAGCTTGGCGGCGTAGCCCAGCCACCAGTCGATCGCGCCGCCGACCGTGTTGCCGAGCGTGGCCACCACGATTGCCGGCCAGAACATCTGCGGATTGAGCTTGACATAGCCGAACACCGCCGGCTCCGAACCCAGCGGCAGCAGCGTGGCCGAGACCAGGCTGACCACGAAGATCGCGGGCAGGCCCACCTTGGGCAGGGCGACGGTTTCAAACAGCCAGTTGAAGAAGGCTTCCATGTCAGGGGTGTGCTAGGGGCCGGGCCATTCTAGCAGCGGCCTTGCCAGGGCCCCGCCCCCCGTATGGGGCGCGGGCAAACCACATGGCAGCGCCCCACGATTTGTGATTAACTGTTAGAGCCTGTTGCGGCCGATCGTTCGCCGGCCGCGGCATTTGCGCCAGCCTCTACGCCGCACCCCGCGTGCGCTGGCGCACCTTCAGCAGTTGAAGCGGTAGCACCAATATCACGAATTAGCCGTCCTATAGCCGTCTTAAGCGGCAGTACCGCGTCGTGGCCAGTCCCGCGCAGTTCTTTCGGGATTTCGGGCAATTGGTCATGCGCGTCCACCCCACATGGAGACAAGCATGGCGATTCCGATCCGCCTGACGGTCAACGGCAAGCCCGTTGACGCGCAGGTAGAACCCAACACCCTCCTGGTCCAGTTCCTGCGCGAACAGCTGCGCCTGACCGGCACCCACGTCGGCTGCGACACCGCGCAGTGCGGCGCCTGCACGGTCCACCTGGACGGCCGTGCGGTCAAGTCATGCAACATCCTCGCGGTGCAGGCCGACGGCGCCAAGGTCACCACCATCGAGGGCCTGGCCGCGCCCGGCACGCTGCATCCGATGCAGGAAGCCTTCCGTGAATGCCATGGCCTGCAATGCGGTTTCTGCACGCCGGGCATGGTGATGAGCGCGACCGCGCTGGTGCAGGAGCACCCCGGCGCCGACGCCGCCACCATCCGCGCCCACCTGGACGGCAACCTGTGCCGCTGCACGGGCTACCACAATATCGTGCGCGCGGTGCAGCAGGGCCAGGCGGCCATGCAGGGCACCACCGCCAGCGCGGAATAAGGGGGACAGGCCATGAACGCACCCGAGAGTCAGCGCCTGGTAGGCGCGCCGGTCAAGCGCAAGGAAGACTTCCGCTACCTGACCGGCAGCGGCCAGTACACCGATGACATCGTGCTGCCGCAGCAAAGTTATGCATTTTTCCTGCGCTCGCCGCATGCGCACGCGCGCATCCGCTCGATCGACAAGGCCGGGGCGCTCGCCTCGCCTGGCGTGATTGCCGTGCTGACCGGCGACGAGCTGGCCGCCGACAAGGTGGGCGGACTGCCCTGCGGCTGGCTGATCCACAGCATCGACGGCTCGCCGATGAAGGAGCCGCCGCACCCGGTGATCGCGCACGACAAGGTGCGCCACGTCGGCGACCAGGTGGCGCTGGTCATCGCCGAGACGCTGCAGCAGGCGCGCGACGCCGCCGAGAAAATCGACGTCGACTATGAAGAGCTGCCCGCCGTGGTCAACGCCGCGGACGCCGCCTCGGCGTCGACGCTGGTGCATGACGACGTGCCGGCCAACACCTGCTACACCTGGGGCCATGGCGACAAGGCTGCCACCGACGCCGCCTTTGCCAAGGCCGCGCACGTGACCACGCTGCAGATCGTCAACAACCGGCTGATCCCCAACGCGATCGAGCCGCGCGCGGTCAACGCCAGCTACACGCGCCACGACGACAGCTTCACCGTCTACGTGGCCAGCCAGAACCCGCACGTCGAACGGCTGCTGATGGGCGCGTTCGTGCTGGGCCTGCCCGAATCGCGGCTGCGCATCATCGCGCCCGACGTGGGCGGCGGCTTCGGCTCCAAGATCTTCCTGTACCCGGAAGACGTGGCGCTGACCTGGGCTTCCAGGAAGATCGGGCGGCCGGTCAAGTGGACCGCGGATCGTTCCGAGTCCTTCCTGACCGACGCGCACGGGCGCGACCATGTCACCAAGGCCGAGCTGGCGCTCGATGCCGACGGCAAGTTTCTGGCGCTGCGCGTGCATACGGTCGCCAACATGGGCGCCTACCTGTCGACCTTCGCCAGTTGCGTGCCGACCATCCTCTATGCCACGCTGCTGGCGGGCCAGTACGCGACGCCCGCGATCTACGCCGAGGTGCAGGCGGTGTTCACCAACACCGCGCCGGTGGATGCCTACCGGGGCGCCGGCCGGCCCGAGGCCACCTATGTGGTCGAGCGCCTGGTCGAGACCGCCGCGCATGAGCTGAACACCGACCCGGCGGAGCTGCGCCGCAAGAACTTTATCCGCCAGTTCCCGCACGCCACGCCGGTGGGCCTGACCTACGACACCGGCGACTACGAGCCGTGCCTGGCGCGCGCGCAGGAACTGGCCGACGTCAAGGGCTTCCCGGCCCGGCGTGATGAAGCGAAGCAGCGCGGCAAGCTGCGCGGCCTCGGCTACTCCTGCTATATCGAAGCCTGCGGGCTGGCGCCGTCCAACATCGCCGGCGCGCTGGGCGCGCGTGCGGGGCTGTTCGAAGCCGGCGAGATCCGCGTGCACCCGACCGGCACCGTGACCGTGTTCACCGGCTCGCACAGCCATGGCCAGGGGCATGAGACCACCTTCGCGCAGGTGGTGGCGGACCGGCTCGGGCTGCAGATGGACCAGGTCGAGATCGTGCATGGCGACACCGGGCGTGTGCCGTTCGGCATGGGCACCTACGGCTCGCGCTCGCTGGCAGTCGGCGGCTCGGCCATCATGAAGGCGCTCGACAAGATCGAGGCCAAGGCCAAGAAGATCGCCGCGCACCTGCTGGAGGCGTCGGACGCCGACATCGAGTTCAGCAACGGCGTGTTCCGCGTGGCCGGCACCGACCGCACCAAGACCTTCGGCGAAGTCGCGCTGACCGCCTACGTGCCGCACAACTATCCGCTCGACAAGCTGGAGCCGGGCCTGAACGAGAACGCGTTCTACGACCCGACCAACTTCACCTACCCGTCCGGGGCCTATGTGTGCGAAGTGGAGGTGGATCCCGATACCGGCGAGTCGCAGGTGGTGAAGTTCACCGCTGTGGACGACTTCGGCAACATCATCAACCCGATGATCGTCGAGGGCCAGGTGCATGGCGGCATCGGCCAGGGGTTGGGCCAGGCGATGCTGGAGCAGTGCGTCTACGACCCCGACAGCGGCCAGTTGCTGACCGGGTCTTACATGGACTACGCCATGCCGCGCGCCGCCGACCTGCCCGACTTCACCGTCGAAACCGCCACCGGCACGCCGTGCACGCACAACCCGCTGGGCGTAAAGGGCTGCGGCGAGGCCGGCGCGATCGGCTCGCCGCCGGCCTTTATCAACGCGCTGGTGGATGCGCTGTCGCCGCTGGGCGTCAAGGACGTGCAGATGCCCGCGACCCCTCATCGCGTGTGGCAGGCCATCCAGGCCGCTCGCCCCTGAGCGCCACGGACCGACGAACCGGAAAGGAAATCGACATGTACACATTCCAGTTTGAACGTGCCGCGGATGCCAAGGAGGCGGTGGCAAAGCTCAAGGCCGACCCCGATGCCAAGTTCCTCGGCGGCGGCCAGAGCCTGCTGGCCGCGATGAAGCTGCGGCTGGCCTCGCCCTCCGTGCTGGTGGACGTGGCGCGCATTCCCGGCATGGCCGAGATCCGCGTCGAGAACAGCGAGATCGTGATCGGCGCGGCTGCGCGCCATGCCGATGTGGAAGCCAATGCCGAGGTGCGCAAGCGCATTCCGGCACTGGCGGCGTTGGCCGGCGGCATCGGCGATCGCCAGGTGCGCGCGATGGGCACGCTGGGCGGCGCGCTGGCCAACGACGATCCCGCGGCCTGCTATCCCGCGGCCGTGCTGGGTCTTGGCGCGAGCGTGGTCACCGACCGCCGCACCATCGCGGCCGATGACTTCTTCAAGGGCCTTTATGAAACCGCGCTGGAACCGGACGAGCTGATCACCGCGGTGCGCTTCCCGATCCCGGAGCAGGCGGCCTACGTCAAGTTCCGCAATCCGGCTTCGCGCTTTGCGCTGGTGGGGGTGATGGTGGCGCGTACCGGTAATACGGTGCGGGTGGCGGTCACTGGCGCGGGCGACAGCGTGTTTCGTTGCCAGCCGCTGGAGCAGGCACTTGCCGGTGATTTCAGCGCTCAGGCCGCGCGCGGCGTGAAGGTCGATGCGTCGAAGCTGAACACAGACCTGCATGCATCGGCGGAGTACCGGGCGCATTTGATTCCTGTGCTGGCGGCGCGGGCGGTGGAGGAGGCGGTGAAGGGCTAGTGGACTTTATTTCTCCCGACTGTGGTCTCCCCTCTCCCGCACCGCGGGAGAGGGGAACAAACCGCCAGGCGTAGTGAACGCCCAGCATAGAAATCATGCTCCCCACCTCCATCGACGACACCCTCGCCCAACTCGAACGCCAGCAGTACTACGCCGACCGCGAAACCGCCACGGTGCTCTACCTCGCCATGCGCATGCAGCGCCCGCTGTTCCTGGAAGGCGAGCCCGGCGTAGGCAAGACCGCGCTGGCGCAGGCGATGGCGGGCGTGCTCGGCACCCGGCTGCTGCGGCTGCAATGTTATGAAGGGCTCGACGCCGCCAGCGCGCTGTACGAGTGGGACTACCCGCGCCAGATCATGGCGCTGCGGCTGGCCGAAGCGCGCGGCGAACGTCCCGAGGCGCAGTCGCTGTACCACGATGACTACCTGCTCAAGCGCCCGCTGCTGGAATCACTGCTGCCCGACCCTGCCGCACCGGAAGTCCCGCGCGTGCTGCTGATCGACGAGATCGACCGCGCCGACGAACCGTTCGAGGCCTTCCTGCTCGAAGTGCTGTCCGAATTCCAGGTCTCGATCCCCGAGATCGGCGTGATCCGCGCCGAGCGCCCGCCGCTGATCGTGATCACTTCCAACCGCACGCGCGAAGTCCATGACGCGCTCAAGCGCCGCTGCCTGTACCAGTGGATGGGCTACCCCGAGCGCGACCGCGAACTTCAGATTGTCGCCGCGCGCGCACCCGAGGCCGCCGCCGCGTTGCAGGCGCAGGCGATCGACTTCGTGCACCGGCTGCGCGGCATCGATCTGTTCAAAGCGCCCGGCATCGCCGAGGCCATCGACTGGTGCCGCGCGCTGGCCGCGCTGGGCGTGACCGAGCTCGATCCGCAATCGGTGCGCGACACACTGGGCGTGCTGCTCAAGTACCAGGACGACCTGGCGCGCACAGATGGCCCCACCGTGGCCGAACTGCTGGCGGGCGCCACGCCGGGGGGCTGAGCCGTGGCCACGCTGCACGCCGCGGCACGTACCGGCGGCCCGGGAACCGCCCTGCCGGTATTGGCACGCAACGTTACCCACTTCATGCGGTTGCTGCGCGACGGCGGCTTCGCGCTGTCGCCGGCGCATGCGGTCGATGCCCTCAGCGCGCTGCGCCATGTCGATATCGGCCGCCGCGACGAGGTGCGCGCCGCGCTGGCGGCGCTGGTGCTGTCGGGCCCCGACCAGCGCCCGCTGTTCGATGCCGCCTTCGACCTGTTCTGGCGCGATCCCGACTGGGAGGGCAAGCTGCGCGCGCTGCTGCTGCCGCGCGTCGATACCGGCGCGTCGCCGCCCAGGCGCAGCAACCGGCTGGCCGATGCACTCGCCGCGCGCCAGCCCGAAGCAACGGCACGGCCCGCACAGACCGAGGCCGAGCGCATCCATGTACCGCTGACCTTCTCCAACCAGGAGCGGCTGGCCCAGCGCGACTTCGAGACCCTGACCGCGCAGGAATGGCGCGCGCTGCAGCACCTGGTGCGCACGCGCCGCGCCCATCTCGCACTGCAGCGCACACGCCGGCTGCGCGCCGCCACCTGCGGCACCCATGCCGACCTGCGCGCCAGCGCGCGCCTGGCGGTGCGCCAGCACGGCGAATGGCTGCGCTGGAAATTCCGCAAGCACACCGAGCGCAAGCCGCCGGTGGTGCTGCTGCTCGACATTTCCGGCTCGATGAGCCAGTACTCGCGCGCGGTGCTGTACTTCTGCCATGCGCTGATGCAGTCGCGCGAGCGCCTGTCGGTGTTCCTGTTCGGCACCCGGCTGACCAATATCACCCGCTCGCTGCGCGAGCGTGACCCGGACGAGGCCGTGGCGGTGATCACCGGCCAGGTGCGTGACTGGGCCGGGGGCACCCGCATCGGCGCCGCGCTGGCGAGCTTCAACCGCCACTGGGCGCGACGCACACTGTCCGGGCGCGCCACCGTGCTGCTGGTCACCGACGGCCTGGACCACGAACACATCGACCTGCTGGGCGAGGAAATGGCGCGGCTGCGCCGCTTTGCGCACCGCATCGTCTGGCTCAACCCGCTGCTGCGCTATCCCGGCTTCACGCCGCAGGCGCGCGGCGTGCAGGCGATCCTGCCGCATGTGGACGCGCTGCGCCCTGCACACAACCTCGACAGCCTGCTGGCGCTGGAAACGCTGCTGTCCGATCAAGGCGGCCCGCCGCGGGCCGCTACCCCTCCCCCCGCCAAGCAAAACAAGGAAGCCCCGCCATGGAAATGAACCAGAGCCAGCGCCTGCCGGTACCGCAGCAGGTGGCATGGGAAGCGCTCAACGACACCGAGCTGCTCAAGCAATGCATCCCGGGATGTGAGAGTATCGAGCCCGACGGCGAAAACTCCTACCTGCTGGCCATGACAGCCGCGGTGGGGCCGGTCAAGGCGCGCTTCAAGGGCCGCATGGCGCTGGAGGACATCCAGGCTCCCGACAGCTACACCATCCGCTTCGACGGCCAGGGTGGCGCGGCCGGGTTCGGCAAGGGCACCGCCCGCGTCAGGCTGGAGCCGGACGGCGACGAGACCGTGCTGAGCTACACCGTCGATGCCCACGTAGGCGGCAAGCTTGCGCAGATCGGCTCGCGGCTGGTGGATGCCGCGGCGCGCAAGATGGCCGATACCTTCTTTGCACGCTTCACCGAGGCGGTGACGCCGGGCAACGACAGCACAGAAGACACGCCGGCAGCCGAGGGCGCCCCCGCCGCAGCCGCCGGCGACAATGAACAGACAGAGGAACCGAAGCGGAAACGATCATGGAGAGCGTGGATCTCGAAGTCCTGAAGAACAGCGTGCAGTGGCAGCAGCAGGGCCATCGCGTGCTGCTGGTTACGGTAGTGCGTACGTGGGGCTCGTCGCCCCGCCCCGAAGGCGCGATGCTTGCAGTGCGCGATGACGGCCTGGTAGTGGGCTCGGTCTCCGGTGGCTGCATAGAGGACGACATCATCGACCGCGTGCGCCGCCAGGGCATCACCTCCGACCACCCCGAGGCGATCAAGTACGGCATCAGCGCCGAGGAAGCGCACCGTTTCGGCCTGCCTTGCGGCGGCACCATCGAACTGGTGACCGAGCCGCTGATTCCGGCCAGCGGCATCGCCGAACTGCTCGACGCGGTCGAGAACGGCCGCCTGGTCGCGCGCACGCTCGACATGGCGACGGGCGCCGCCACGCTGGGCCCGGCCAACGCCACCGACGGGCTGGTGTTCGATGGCAAGACGCTGCTGACCATCCACGGCCCGCGCTACCGCATGCTGGTGATCGGCGCGGGTCAGCTTTCCAAGTACCTTTGCCAGATCGCCGTTGGCCTTGGCTTCCAGGTGACCGTGTGCGACCCGCGCGAGGAATACACCGAAACCTGGGACATTCCCGGCATCACCATGGTGCGCACCATGCCGGACGACACGGTCATGGACATGAAGCTGGACGAGCGCTGCGCGGTGATCGCGCTGACGCACGATCCCAAGCTGGATGACCTGGCGCTGATGGAAGCGCTGCGCACCAGAGCGTTCTACGTGGGCGCACTCGGCTCGCGCCGCAACAACCAGGCGCGGCGCGAACGGCTCAAGGAATTCGACCTGACCGAACTGCAGCTGGCGCGGCTGCACGGACCTGTGGGCATCTACATCGGCAGCCGCACGCCGCCGGAGATCGCCATCTCGATTCTGGCCGAAGTGATCGCGGCGAAGAACCATGTGTCGTTGCCCGACATCCTGCAGGTCGAAGGCGCCAAGGCCGCGCGCGAGATGGCTGCCAGCACCGGCAGCAGCTGCGAAGTCGCGCCCGGCCCGGCCACCTGAGGACAGCATGACGCCATGACCGCCGCCCCCAACGCTCCCCTGCTCCGCACCGACCTGCCAACCGGCATCCTGCTGGCCGCGGGGTTCGGCCGCCGCTTCGATGCGGCGGGCAAGCGCAACAAGTTGCTGGAAACGCTGCCCGGCGGACGCACGGTGGCCTGGCGCAGTGCGCGCACGCTGGCCGCGGCGCTGCCTGAGTCGATTGCTGTGATTCGCCCGGGCAATCCGGCGCTGGCCGAGGAACTGCGCCGTGGCGGCTGCCGGGTGCTGGAATCCGCCGACGCCGACGCGGGCATGGGCGCGGCGCTGCGGGCCGCGGTAGCGGCGACGCCCGAGGCCCGTGGCTGGGTGGTGGCGCTGGCCGATATGCCCTGGCTGCCGATGGAACTCATCCGGGCGGTGGCGCTGACGATCACCACGCCAGAGACCATCGCTGCGCCGTGGCGCAACGGGCAGCGTGGGCATCCGGTTGGGTTCGGTGCCGCGTGGCGCGAGGAACTACTGAAGCTGGACGGTGATGAGGGGGCGCGGGCGTTGTTGAAGGACAAACCCGTTACGCGGATCCTGACTGACGATGACGGCGCGTTTCGGGATATCGATACGCCGGGGGATTTGCGGTGAAGGGTTCAAATCCCGCTTGGTTGCTCCCCTCTCCCGCTTGCGGGAGAGGGGCCGGGGGAGAGGGCAGGCGCGTGCCTCGCGACAAGGCGCGCCAATGCTTGACACGCCTGCCCTCACCCTAACCCTCTCCCACAAGTGGGAGAGGGGACCGGCTTGCGGTCATTCAAGCTGATTCGCCTCAGCCAGCCCCGCCCTGCCCCGCCGCTATCTCACTAGTCTTCACCGCCATGATGAAATCATTCCGGTGCAGCCCCTTGATCTTCTTGGTCCGCCACGACACCGTGGCATGTCCCCAGCCAAAACTGATCTCGGGATGATGCCCCTGCGCCTCGGCCAGTTGCCCCACGCCATTTACGAACGCCAGCGCCTGCGCAAAATTGCCAAAGGTAAAGCGCCGCTCCAGCCGGGTCGCACCATCCTCCAGATTCCACCCAGGCGCCTGCTGCAGCAAAGCCTCGGCTTCATCCGGCGTTAATGGCGGGATCCCGCCGCGGCAAGGCGTGCACGATTGTGATGCCAGGTCTTCACTCATGGTCTTGCTCCCCGACCGGAAGATCATCCGCCTTCGGTCTCCGTCAGTGCGCGCAAAAACTCCCGACTCCACCAGTGCACATCCTGCGCGCGGATGCGCTCCAGCAGTTTCTGGTGGCGTTGCTGGCGCTCGGCCAGCGGCATATGCAGCGCTTGCTGGATCGCCTGCGCGGTGGCGCGCGTGTCGTAGGGGTTGACCAGCAGCGCTTCACGTAGCTGCTCCGCAGCGCCAGCAAAGCGCGACAGCACCAGCACGCCGGGATCTTCCGGATCCTGCGCGGCAATGAATTCCTTGGCCACCAGGTTCATGCCGTCGCGCAGCGGCGTCACCAGCGCCACACGGCTGGCGCGGCACAGGCCCGGCAGGCGCTTGCGCGCGGTGGTGCGATGGATGTAGCGCACCGGCATCCAGTCCAGTTCGCCGAACTCGCCGTTGATGGCGCCGCTCAGGCGCTCCATCTCGCTGCGCAGGTCGACATAGGCGTCGACCGATTCGCGCGAGGGCGCGGCGATCTGCACCAGCGTCGCGCTCATGCGGTTCTCGGGGTATTCCGCCAGCAGCCGGTAGAACGCCTTGAGCCGGTGCGGCAGCCCCTTGGAATAGTCGAGCCGGTCGATGCCCAGCAGCAGCCGGCGGCGCGCATATTGCGCGCACATCATCTCGAAGGTTTCCTTCGCCTCATCGCCGCGGCCCAGTTCCATGAACTCGTCGACGTCGATGCCGATCGGGAAAGCCTGCGCTCGCACCGTGCGGTGGAAGGCGCGGTAGCGGTGCTCGCCCATCGGCTCGGCCTGGGCCTCGGCCTGCACGTAGCGCGAGAAGTGCTCCACGTCGGCATGGCTCTGGAAGCCCAGCAGGTCGTACGCGAACAGCGCGCGCATCAGCCATTCGTGCTGCGGGATGGCCGCCAGGATCAGCGGCGGCGGCAGCGGCACGTGCAGGAAGAAGCCGATCTTCTGCCCGCAGCCGATCGCGCGCAGCTCAGACGCCAGCGGGATCAGGTGATAGTCATGGATCCAGATGACGTCGTCGGGCTCTAGCAGCGGCGCCAGCTTGCGCGCGAACAGCTGGTTCACGCGCCGGTAGCCGTTCAGGAAATTGGAGTCGAAATCCGCCAGGTCGAGCCGGTAGTGGAACACCGGCCACAGTACGCCGTTGCTGTAGCCCAGGTAATAGGCATCGTGGTCTTCGCGGCTCAGGTCGACGGTGGCGAGCGTAACGTTGCCGGCCTGCTGCAGATGCAGGTCGCCTTCGCCGGGCGTGCCGCCCTGGGCGGTTTCCAGCGCCTTGCCGCTCCAGCCGAACCACAAGCCGCCGGTCTGGCGCAAGGCCTCGGAGAGCGCGACGGCAAGGCCGCCCGCCGCCACGTTGCGGGGATCGGCGACCCGGTTGGATACCGCTACAAGTCTTGGCATATGTTGTTTTGTATAGTCCTCTGTTCTTGTTGCCGTGCAAGGTTTTAGTGGGTCAGATCACCGAATCCCACGGCGCCGACAGCCGCATGGCGCCATTGATCAGCCCGACCATCGAATAGGTCTGCGGGAAATTGCCCCACATCTCGCCGGTCACCGGGTGCGTGTCCTCGGACAGCAGGCCCAGCGGGTTGCGCGCGGCGAGCATCGACTCGAAGATCTCGCGCGCCTCTTCGCGCCGGCCGATGCGCGCCAGCGCGTCGATGCGCCAGAAGGTGCAGATATTGAAGGCGGTCTCGGGCTTGCCGAAATCGTCCGGCGCCTCGTAGCGGCGCATGTACGGGCCATCGCACAGCGAGGTCTCCAGCGCCTTCACGGTGGCGATAAAGCGCTCGTCGCGCGGGTCGATGAAATTGACCTCGGCCATCAGCAGCACGCTGGCATCGAGCTCGCGCCCGCCGAAGCTCTCGGCAAAGGACTGGCGCGATTCGCTCCACGATTCGGCCAGGATGCGTTCCTTCATCCGGCTGGCATGATCGTGCCAGTAGGCGGCACGCGCCGGGATCTGCAGCTTCTCGGCGATCTTGGCCAGGCGGTCGCACGCGGCCCAGCTCATCAGCGCGGAAGAGGTATGTACGCGTGCCCGGGTGCGCAGCTCCCACATGCCGGCGTCAGGCGTGCCGAACACCTTCACCGCCTGCTCGCCCACCTCTTCCAGCCGGTGGAACTCAGCCGGCCCGCCTCGATGCAGTAGCCGGTGGTCATGGAAGGCCTGCGCCGCGCCCAGCACCACGTTGCCGTAGACGTCGTGCTGGAAGTGCTCCTGCGCCTGGTTGCCCACGCGTACCGGGCCCATGCCGCGGTAGCCGGCCAGGTGGTCGAGCATGCTTTCGGGCAGCTCGCGCTCCAGGCCAATGCCGTACAGCGGCTGGATATGCCCGTCCTGCGACTGCATCACCACGTTGGAGAGCCAGCGCAGGTAGTCCTCCATCGTGCCGACTTCAGACAGGCTGTTGAGCGCGCGCACCACGAAAAAGGCGTCGCGCAGCCAGCAGAAGCGGTAGTCCCAGTTGCGCCCGCTGCCGGGTGCCTCGGGAATGCTGGTGGTCATCGCGGCGACGATGGCGCCGGTCTCTTCGTACAGCGACATCTTCAGCGTGATGGCGGCGCGGATCACCGCGTCCTGCCATTCGCGCGGCACCGCCAGGCGGCGGCTCCACAGGCGCCAGTACGCGGTGGTTTCCTGCTCGAAGTCGCGCGCGGTTTCTTCCACGCCGTGCGTGAGGGTCTCGTCCGGGCCGAGGATGAAGTTGTGCCCGCGCGTCACCAGGAACGGCGTCTGCGACAGCACATAGGCCAGCGGCGCGTCGGTGGTCATGCGCAGCGTCATGGTCTCGCCGATGTAGCGCACATGGCTGCTGCCGCGCGTGATCTCCGGCGCCTTGCGGCCCCATTCGAAGCGCGGCGCCACCGCCACGCGCACGCGCGGCGCGCCGCGTACCGGGCGGATGCGGCGGATCAGCGTGGTCGGGCGGAAAAAGCGCCCGAGCCGGAAGAAGCGCGGCGCGAAGTCAGTGATCTCCAGGCAGTTGCCGTGCGTGTCGGTCAGGCGCGTGCGCAGCACCGCGGTGTTGGGCTCGTACCACTGGCTGGCGCTGTGGAAATCCTCGATCTCGATCGAGAAATGGCCGGCGTTCTCGCTCGGGTCCAGCAGCGCGTTGAACACCGGATCGCCGTCGAAACGCGGCAGGCACGACCAGACGATACGTCCGCGGCAATCCACCAGCGCGGAGATGGAACAGTTGCCGATCATGCCAAGCGACAGCGACGGATTGGCAAAACGGGCACCACCATCCACGGTCTTGTGCACGCCTTCACGCGGCTGCCTGCCCAGTTCCCCCGGGCTGCTTGTATTGTTGGTCACAGCGATAACTCCCTCAGGATGTCGTTGTGTGGGGCACCGCGCCCGGCTTGCCGGCGGCGCGCGCGGCGTCGTCCAGCGCCCTGGCCGAGCGGTGCAGCCAGCTGCGCAACGCGGCCGGCCCGGGTACGCTGGTGCCGGCCAGGGTCTGGCGCTGGCCCACCAGCACGCCCAGGCCGCCAAGCTTGCGCACGGCGGCAAAACCGGGCTCATCTGTCATGTCGTCGCCGGCAAAGAGCGGCACGCGCTCGGCAAACGGTGGCGACTTCATGAATGCGGCGATGGCGTCGCCCTTGTCGACGCCGGCGGGCTTGATCTCGACCACCATCTTGCCCGGCAGCGCCTCCAGCCCGACGGCATGGCGCATCACGTCGGTGACCGCGGCATCGACCACGCCGGCCAGTTCCGGCGCCTGGCGGTAGTGGATGGCGACGGCAACCGACTTGCGCTCCAGCATCAGCGCGGGATAGGCGCGCACCAGGGCTTCCAGGTGGGGGATCAGCGGCTCCAGGCCGGGTGCAGGCGTCTTGGACACCATGCCGCCGTCGGTGCGGAATTCCGCGCCGTGCACGCCGGCGGCCGGTAGCCGCA
This sequence comes from Ralstonia pickettii, assembly GCA_050987995.1. Taxonomy (GTDB): domain Bacteria; phylum Pseudomonadota; class Gammaproteobacteria; order Burkholderiales; family Burkholderiaceae; genus Cupriavidus; species Cupriavidus pickettii_B. The sequence goes on along the minus strand of CP158803.1, from coordinate 397,611 downwards.
GCGGTTGCAGGAAGTGGTCCAATTCGACCACGGGCCGGCCGGAGATGACGGCCAGCGCGCCGTCCAGTCGCTGGTACAGCGTGCGTAGCGTGCCGACCAGTTCGGGTTCGACCTGCACCAGTTCCGGGCGCGGCGCGAGGTCGGCCAGCGTGCCGTCGAAGTCGAGAAACAGGGCGGTATTGGGTTCGATTAGCGGTAGCTGAGGCATCGCGTTAAACCGTAACACGTCGTTTTGACATGCGTCCACCGGGCGCCGTCCTACATGACGCGGACGCAACCTGGCGCGGATGCAAGTCGAGATTCAGCCGGTCGTGTCCGGCAAGCCCGATCCACACGAGTGCGCCGTCACGCACACAAAGAGCGCCCTGGAACCCGCCTGGACGACGCACCGCGGGCGGCGCGCGCGTCGCCCGGGCCGGGTGGAAGGCGCCGCCATCCTTTATCATTGACGGTTTCCGCCAGAATTTCCGCCTTTTTTTTGCGCCGCTTTTTTTTCGCCGCCCCAAGGCCACTGCCCTGACACCATGACCCGCAAGTCCGCCGCCTCCGCCGCCAAACCCGACTATCTGAAGAAAATCCTGACCGCCAAGGTCTATGACGTGGCGCAGGAGACCGAGCTGACCTATGCGCACCAGCTCTCGGCCCGCACCGGCAATTCGGTCTGGTTCAAGCGCGAGGACACCCAGCCGGTGTTCTCCTTCAAGCTGCGTGGCGCGTACAACAAGATGGCGTCGCTCACGCCGGAGGAACTCAAGCGCGGCGTGATCGCGGCCTCGGCGGGCAACCATGCGCAGGGCGTGGCGCTGGCCGCGGCGCGGCTGCAATGCAAGGCGATCATCGCCATGCCGGTGACGACACCGCAGGTGAAGATCGACGCCGTGCGCGAACGTGGCGGCCAGTGGGTGGAGATCGTGCTGCACGGCGAGTCCTACAGCGACGCCTACACCCACGCGGCGGAGCTGGAGAAGAAGCACAAGCTGACCTTCATCCATCCGTTCGACGATCCGGAGGTCATCGCCGGCCAGGGCACCATCGCCATGGAAATCCTGCGCCAGCACCCGGGCCCGATCCACGCGGTCTTTGTCGCCATCGGCGGCGGCGGGCTGATCTCGGGCATCGCGGCGTACATCAAGGCGGTGCGCCCGGAGATCAAGGTGATCGGCGTGCAGACGGTGGACTCGGATGCGATGAAGCGCTCGATCGACGCGGGCAAGCGCATCGAGCTGAAGGAAGTGGGGCTGTTCTCGGACGGCACCGCGGTCAAGCTGGTCGGCAAGGAAACCTTCCGCATCACGCGCGAGCTGGTCGATGACATCATCCTGGTCGATACCGACGCCATCTGCGCGGGCGTGAAGGACGTGTTCCAGGACACGCGCAGCATCCTGGAACCGGCCGGTGCGCTCGCCGTGGCGGGCCTGAAGGCCTATGCCGAGCGCGAGAAGCTCAAGGGCCAGCACCTGGTGGCGATCGCCTGCGGCGCCAACATGAACTTCGACCGCCTGCGCTTTGTTGCCGAACGCGCCGAGGTGGGCGAGGCGCGCGAAGCCGTGTTCGCCGTGACCATTCCCGAGGAGCGCGGCAGCTTCAGGCGCTTCTGCGAGCTGGTGGGCACGCGCAGCGTGACCGAGTTCAACTACCGCATCGCCGATACCAGCATGGCGCATATCTTCGTTGGCGTGCAGATCGCCAGCCGCGCCGAGAACGACAAGATCGCCGCCAGCTTCCGCAAGCATGGCTTCGATACGCTCGACCTGTCCAACGACGAGCTGGCCAAGCAGCATATCCGCTACATGGTGGGCGGGCGCTCGGCGCTGGCGCATGACGAACTGCTGTTCCGCTTCGAGTTTCCGGAGCGGCCGGGCGCGCTGATGAAGTTCCTGTCGAGCATGAGCCCGAACTGGAACATCAGCCTGTTCCACTACCGCAATCAGGGCGCGGACACTTCCAACATCCTGGTCGGCATTCAGGTGCCCAAGAACGAGATGCGTGCCTTCCGCGCCTTCCTTTCGACGCTGGGTTACGTACACTGGGACGAAACGGACAACCCGGTGTACAAGCTGTTCCTGTCCTGATCGCCCTTGCTGAGCGCCCCATGAGCCTCCCCGAACACTCGCCGCTGGGCAAGCCCTCGGCCTACAAGACCGAATACGACGCCTCGCTGCTGTTCCCGATCCCGCGCCAGCCCAAGCGCACCGAGATCGGCCTGCCTGAAGGCAAGCCGGTGCCGTTCTTCGGCATCGATATCTGGAATGCGTACGAGCTGTCGTGGCTGAACCTGAAGGGCAAGCCGCAGGTGGCGCTGGCCACCTTCATGATCCCGTCGGACACGCCCAATATCGTCGAGTCCAAATCGTTCAAGCTGTACCTGAACTCGTTCAACCAGACGAAAATCGCTTCGCCTGAGGCGCTGCAACAGCTGCTGCACCATGACCTGTCCGAGGCCACTGGCGGCACGGTGCAGGTGCGGCTGGTCACCGAGGCGGACCTGGGCAAGCAGCAGATGGGCGAGCTCGACGGGCTGCTGCTGGACCGGCTCGATATCGAAGTGGACCACTACGAGCCCGCGCCCGAGCTGCTGCGTGCCGACCAGGAAGAAACGCCGGTGGAGGAAACGCTGGTGTCGCACCTGCTCAAGTCCAACTGCCTGGTCACCGGGCAACCGGACTGGGGCAGCGTGCAGATCCGCTATGTGGGCGCGCCGATCAACCAGGAAGGGCTGCTGAAGTACCTGATCTCGTTCCGCAACCACAACGAGTTCCACGAGCAGTGTGTGGAGCGGATCTTCATGGACGTGTTGCGCCAGTGCAAGCCGGTGAAGCTGGCGGTGTATGCGCGCTACACGCGCCGTGGCGGGCTGGATATCAATCCGTTCCGGACCAACTTCAATACGGCGTGGCCGGATAACAAGCGCAACGCGCGGCAGTAAGGCAGACGGGGAGGATCAAAACTCCCCGTGAAACCGCACCCCATAAAACTTCACCGGCCCCCGATCCCGGTTGTACCCAGGGTTGCGCACGTACTGGAAATCCGGGCTGATGCTCAGGTACTTCACCGGCTGGAAGCTGTAGTAGATCTCCAGGATCTGCTCTGGCCCGTAGCGCAGCGCGCCGTCACCCAGGAACGCCCCGTTCCCGCCCGCGGCCAGGTAGTTGCGATGGTGTGGCCCCAACATATTGATCGCCACCGCCACCCCCAGCGCATCGCGCGCCCGTCCCCACGCATCGCCCTTCAGCACGCCGCCGAACGACACTTGCCGGCCGATCTCCGTAAAGGCATAAGTCTCGGTCTTGTCGTCCGACAAGCTGGCGCGCGCAAACATCCCCAGTGAATCCGTGACCTGCTGCAGCAGCGTCACGCCCACGCCGGTCTTGGTGTGCTCGCGCCGCACGTCGGCGAGGTCGGGCGTGGTGTTGTTGGCAATTCCAAACTGGATCGCATCGTTGAACGCGCCCATGCGCGCCTTGTTGCGGAACCAGAGCAGCCGCGCGGTGCCCGGCCGGCCCGCCAGCTCATAGCGCTTTTCCAATTCGATGATGTCGCCGTAGTGCTGGAACATGCGCGTGTCTAGCTCCAGCCCGTTGGACTCCAGCGGCTGCAAATAGCGCCCGATGCGCGCCGACCAGCCGTCGCCGATGTACTCCAGCGCCAGGCCCCAGCTATAGCCGCGCGCATCGGCCGGATAGTCGAAGGCGCCATGCGTCATGAAGGCCCAGTTCATGAACTGCGTGCGCGGGTCCGAGCCGAACTCGTTCTGGTCGAACACATCGAGCACGCCGAAATTGCCCGCCGTCAGCACCACCCGCTGCTTGTCGACGGTGCGCGCGAACTGGTTGAAATCCGCTTCCAGCGTTTCGCTGCCGCCGCCCATGTCCCAGGTCTGCCGGACAAAGGCGCGCGCCCGGTAGAACACCGGGCTGGTGCTGGCTGCCTTGCCCAGTTCGCCGTTGGACAAGCCGCCCAGGCCGTGCAATCCGGAGAACGGCACCCCTTGCGTCGCTTCCGGGTTGAAGTGGAATTCCGCGCCGCGCCACAGCTTCAGTCCCAGGTCCAGCGTCGCGCTGAACGAGTAGCTCTTGGCCCGTTCGGTGCCAAGGCTGTTCGGGCCGGAATATGCCGCGTTGAAGGCGGGCTTGCGCTGCCAGATGTAGGTGGACTGGCCGTGGAAGGCGAAGGAGTTTTCGGCTTCGGCGGGATCCTGCGCCGGCTCCGCTTCCTGTGCCATGGCCGGCAGGCATGCGCAACAGGCCAGTACGGCCAGCACGCGGCGAAAACGAAGCGGGCCGCGCGACAACGCGGCGGCAAGTGGCGGGAACGGCATCGGCAATGGGATCTGCGGAGAAGATGTGCCGGAGGCGGCGCGCTCCGGCGCCCGCAGCATAGCCAAGCGCTCATGACATGTCCACCGCCCCCGCCGCGCAGGCCATGTGCGTCGACGCCGACGTTGTAACGGCCCTTGAATTAATTAACGAAAAAATTAATATTGGTTCGACAACGACGTCTTCTCCCGCCTCCCGACATGCCGCGCCAACCCGCTAACCCGAAGCCGTCCGCCCGCCGCAGCCCGGGCCGCCCGGTCGCAGGCCAACCCGGCCAGCGCGAACGCATCCTCGATGCCGCCACCGACCTGTTCGCGCGCCAGGGCGTTGCAGGCACGCCGGTCAAGGCCATCGCCACGCAGGCCGGCGTGACGCCGGCGCTGGTCCACTACTACTTCAGCGACCGCGAACTGCTGCTGGACGCCGTAGTCGAGGAAAAGCTGCAACCGCTGGTCGCCCAGTTCTTTGCCACCGGCCCCGGCGACACGGAGCCGATGGCGATGCTGATCGGCATCGCCAGCCGGTTGATCCGCACCGCGGCGGCCACACCGTGGTTTACCGGCCTGTGGATCCGCGAGGTCGCCAGCGCCGACGGTGCGCTGCGCGAGCGCGTGCTGAACCGCTTCGCGCTGCAACGCGCCGGCGCGCTGATGGGGCCGCTGGCGGCCGCAATCGCGCGCGGGCAGCTGAACAGCGGGCTGGAGCCGGCGCTGCTGATGCCCTCGCTGGTCGGCCTGACGCTGCTGCCGCTGGCCACCTCGCATATCTGGCGGCGGCTGCCTGGTGCCGAGGCGGTCGATACCGACGCGCTGGTGCGCCATGTATCCGCGCTGCTGACGCACGGGCTGGCGCCGACACCCCGCCCGGACGCCAGCAAGCCCAAGCATTCCCCGGAGTCACCATGAAGTACGCACACCACAAGCGCCCCCTGCCGCCGCTGGCCGCACCATTCGCCGCAGTGCTCGGCGCCGCGCTGCTCGTTGCCGGCTGCGGCAACCAGCGCACCGATACCTGGCAAGGCTATGTCGAAGGCGAATTCGTCAGCGTGGCGTCGCCGTTTGCCGGCCGGCTTGACACGCTGTCGGTGCAGCGCGGCCAGCAAGTGAGCCAGGGCGCAGCACTGTTCGCGCTCGAATCCGACGACGAACGCGCCGCGCGGCAACAGGCCGAAGACCAGCTGCGCGCAGCCGAAGCACAGCTGCAAGACATGAAGACCGGCAAGCGCCCGGTGGAAGTCGATGTCAGCCGCGCCCAGCTGGCGCAGGCACAGGCCCAGGCGCAGCGCAGTGCCGCGGCCTTGCGGCGCGACGAGCGCCAGTACGAGATCGGCGGCATCGCGCAGGCGCAGCTCGACGAATCGCGCGCACAGGCCCGCAGCGACGCCGCGCGCGTGCGCGAGCTGCAGCGCGATATCGACGTGGCGCGTCTCCCAGGCCGCGATGCGCAACAAGCCGCGCAAGCCGCGCAGGTGGCGGCAGCGCGCGCGGCGCTGGCGCAGGCGGACTGGAAGCTGTCGCGCAAGACCGTGGCCGCGACGCAGGCGGGACTGGTCTATGACACGCCCTACCGCCTGGGCGAATGGGTGCCCGCCGGCAGCCCGGTGGTGCGCATGCTGCCGCCGGGCAACGTCAAGGTGCGCTTCTATGTGCCCGAAACCGTGGTCGGCGCGCTGCGCAACGGGCAGGCGGTGCAGGTGCGTTGCGACGGCTGCGCCGCCCCAGTGGCGGCCAGCATCACCTATGTCGCCAACGAGGCCGAATACACGCCGCCGGTGATCTACAGCAACGAGACCCGGCGCAAGCTGGTGTTCCTGGTGGAGGCACGCCCGTCTGCGGCCGATGCGCCCAAGCTGCGGCCAGGCCAGCCCGTGGAAGTGGTGCGGCCATGAGCACGACAGCCAGCACGGCCACCAACAGCCGCCCGGCAGAACTCGCCATCGACGTGCGCGGCCTGAACAAGCACTTCGGCGACAAGCACGTGGTCAACGACCTCAGCCTGCAGGTCGCACGCGGCGAGATCTTCGGCTTCCTCGGCCCCAACGGCAGCGGCAAGACCACGTCGATCCGCATGATGTGCGGGCTGCTCACGCCAGACTCCGGCCAGGGCACCTGCCTGGGCTACGACATCCTGGCCGAGTCCGACGAGATCAAGCGCCGCGTCGGCTATATGACGCAGAAGTTCTCGTACTGGGACGATCTGTCGATCCGCGAGAACCTGGACTTCGTCGCCCGTATGTACGGCATGCCGAACCGGCGCGAGGCAGTCGACCGCGCGCTCGAAGACCTGGGCCTGGCCACGCGCTCGACGCAGCTTGCAGGATCGCTGTCGGGCGGCTGGAAGCAGCGGCTGGCGCTGGCCGCGTGCCTGCTGCACGAGCCCGAACTGCTGCTGCTCGACGAACCCACCGCGGGCGTCGACCCCAAGGCGCGGCGCGACTTCTGGGAGCAGTTGCACCAGCTTGCCGCGCGCGGCATCTCGGTGCTGGTCAGCACGCACTACATGGACGAGGCCGAGCGCTGCCACAAGCTGGCCTATATCGCCTACGGCAAGCTGCTGGCGCAGGGCACCGCCGATGAAGTGGTGGCCAGCCAGCAGCTGGCCACCTGGAGCGTGGAAGGCGACGACCTGGCCGAGCTGTCCGCACAACTGCAGGGCGCGCCGGGCGTGGAGCAGACCGTGGCCTTCGGCACCGCGCTGCACGTGACCGGGCGCGACGCGCAGGCGCTGGGCGATACGCTGTCGCGCCTCGCCGGCCCCGGGCGGCGCGTCGCGCAGACCCAGACCAGCCTGGAAGACGTGTTCATCCACATGATGAGCCGGGCCGAGGACAACATGGGCACCGCCACGAAAAAGGCGAAGGAGCCGAAATGAAAGCCGCCTCCCGCAAACCCGCCACAAGCCGCCGCTTCTCGCTGCAGCGCTGGTGGAGCATCGTGCTGAAGGAATTCCTGCAGTTGCGCCGCGACCGCGTCACCTTCGGCATGATCATCGGACTGCCGATCATGCAGCTGCTGCTGTTCGGCTTTGCCATCAACACCGACCCGCGCCACCTGCCGACCGCCGTGATCGCCGCGGACCAGAGCGAATTCACGCGCTCGTTCATTGCCAGCATGGAGAACTCGACTTACTTCAGGCTGGTCGGCACGCTGCCCGACGAACAGGCCGGGCGCGAGGCGCTGATGAAGGGCGACGTGCAATTCGTGGTCAGCATCCCGCCCGATTTCACGCGCCGGCTGCTGCGCGGCGAGCGCCCCGCGCTGCTGGTCGAGGCCGATGCCACCGACCCCTCCGCCACCGGCCAGGCCATCGCCGCGCTGTCGCAGCTGCCCTACCGCGTGGCCAGCCAGGACCTGAAGGGAGCGCTGGCGCCGCTGGCGGGCGGCAAGCCGCCGTTCGACGTGCAGGTGCAGCGGCTGTACAACCCGGAAGGCCTCACGCAATACAACATCATCCCCGGCCTGATGGGCGTGATCCTGACGATGACGATGGTGATGATGACCGGTCTGGCGATGACGCGCGAACGCGAGCGCGGCACCATGGAGAACCTGCTCGCCACGCCGGTACGGCCGCTCGAGGTGATGACCGGCAAGATCGTGCCCTACATCTTTATCGGCCTGATCCAGTCGACCATCGTGCTGCTGGCCGCGCGCTGGGTCTTCAGCGTGCCGTTCGTGGGCTCGGTGCTGGCGGTGTACCTGGCGGCGCTGCTGTTTATCGCGGCCAACCTGACCGTGGGCATCACGCTGTCGTCGCTGGCGCAGAACCAGCTGCAGGCGATGCAGCTCACCTTCTTCTACTTCCTGCCCAACATCCTGCTGTCGGGCTTTATGTTCCCGTTCGCCGGCATGCCCGGCTGGGCGCAGGGCATTGGCAACATCCTGCCGATGACGTATTTCCACCGCATGGTGCGCGGCATCCTGCTCAAGGGCAACGGCTGGGTCGAGCTATGGCCCCAGGTCTGGCCGATGGCGCTGTTCATCGTGGTGGTGATGGCGATCGCGGTGCGCTTCTACCGCCGCACGCTGGACTGAAGGAGTTCGCCATGCATCGACTTACGCCTGGGTTCGTCGCCGCCGTGCTGTTGTGCGGCTGCGCTGTCGGACCGGACTTCCATGCCCCCGCCGCGCCAGATGACGCCGGCTATGTGCCGGGCCCGCAGCCGGTGGCAACGGTTGCGGCCGACACCGCGGATGCACCGGGCCAGGCGCACGCGCAGACGCTGGCCGCCGGCGCCGACGTGCCAGCGCAGTGGTGGTCGCTGTTCCGCAGCCCGGCGCTGGACGCCACCATCCGCACCGCGCTCGACGCCAGCCCCACCCTCGCCCAGGCCCGCGCACGGCTGCGCGAGGCGCAGGAGAACCTGGCCGCGCGCAGCGGCGCCACGCGCTGGCCCGCGGTCGACGCCAAGCTCAATACCACGCGCCAGCAGGTGGACTTCCAGTCGCTGGGCATCACCGGCATTCCCAGCCCCGGCCCGTTCACGCTGTATGGCGCCACCGTGCAGGTGTCCTACGTGCTCGACCTGTTCGGCGGCCAGCGGCGCGAGCTGGAGGGGTTGCAGGCGGCGGTCGATTATCAGCGCTACGAGCTGGAAGCCGCGCGGCTGTCGCTGGCCGCCAACGTCGCCACCGCGGCGATCCGCGAAGCGGGCTTGCGCGCGCAGCTGGCCGAAACCGTCGCGGTCGCGCAGGCACAGCAGCGCCAGCTTGGCATCACCGAAGAACGCCTGCGCACAGGCGGCGTGGCGCGTGTGGAGGTGCAGCGCCAGCGCGCGGAACTGGCGCAGACGCAGGCGCTGGTGCCGTCGCTGCAGCGACAGATCGAGGCTACGCGCCACCAGCTCGCGGTCTACACCGGGCAGACGCCGGCCGCGGCCCAGTTGCCGGAATTCCGCCTCGAGGACCTGCACCTGCCGGATACGCTGCCGGTCAGCCTGCCCGCCACGCTGGCGCGCCGCCGCCCCGACATCCGCGCGGCCGAGGCGCTGCTGCACCAGGCCTCGGCCAATATCGGCGTGGCCACCGCCAACCTCTACCCGCAGGTGACCCTGAGCGCCAGCGGCGGCACCCAGGCCACCGCCGCGCGCGACCTGTTCAGCAGCCTGAATGTGTGGAGCCTGGCGGCGGGGCTGGTGCAGCCGGTGTTCCGTGGTGGCGAGCTGAAGGCGCGCAAGCGGGCTGCGGAAGCGGCTTATGAACAGTCGCTGGCCGCCTATCGTCAGGCCGTATTGCAAGGCCTGCAGAACGTGGCCGATTCGCTGCGCGCGCTGGAGGCCGATGCCGCGACGCTGCGCGAGCGGGCCGACAGTGCGCGGCAGGCGCGCGATACGCTGGCGGTGGTTTCGGAGCAGTACCGGCTCGGTGGCGTCAGCCAGCTGACGGTGCTGGATGCGGAACGGCAATCGCGGCAGGCTTCGCTGGAACTGGCGCAGGCGCGCGCCGACCGGCTGGCAGATTCGGCGGCGTTGCTGCAGGCGTTGGGGGGTGGGTGGTGGGAGGAGGAAAACGGCGCGATAGCCGCGGCGCCGCGGTAATGGCGGCGCCGTGACGGCAGCTTACTGCTTGTCGACCTGCGTGTACCAGTAGGTACGCTTGCGCTTGCCGACCCCCGGCGGCGAGATCTTCTGCGCCCCGAGCGACGAGGTATTGTCGCCACCACCCGGCCCGGTCTGATTGCCACCGCCGATCAGCACCGGCACGTTGCTGGTGGTGCCCTGGGCATCGGTTACCGCGACCACGCCAAACACCGGCGACGGCGGCAGGCCGCCGTTGTTGAACTGGACGTAGCGGTTGTTGTTGAGCCCCTTGCCGGTCAGGAACGACACCGCATAGCCCCTGGCGATGCCCAGGTCCGGATAGCAGGCACCGGCCTTGGGCACGCTGGGCGTATTGGTGCCGAAGTAGCTGTAGCCCGCCACCGTCAGCGGCGCGTTGACCACCTTCTCGCCGGTGCCCAGCGTCAGATAGAAGCCCTTGCCGGTAGTCGTGTCGGCATACGCGGTGGACGTGGCGTCGAACAGGTCATTCTCCGTCAGCGGCGTCCACGTGGCGGGCAAGCCGCCCGTGAGCACGGTATCCTTCAGCATGTAGAAACGGTTTCTGACGTTGTAGGCAATGCCCGGCGTGGTGCTGGTGGTGTAGAGCGGATGCTCGCGGTCGCCGCTGCCGATCATCACCGCGTCGTAGGTGCCGGTGGTGATGACGTCGGGCGGATACATGAACTTGCGCGCATCGTTGCTGGTCTGTGCGCCGCCCAGCGACGCGAACTTGCCCAGCGTCCAGGCCGCGGAGCCGCTGCCGGCCGCGGTCTCGAAATCCAGCCGCCAGACATTGCCGCCCATGTCTCCGAAATAGCCCTTGTCGATCAGGCCGTCGCCGTTGCGGTCGACCACCGCGACGTCCGACGGGATCGCGCGGTTCAGCCCGGTGGGAACGGTGCAGACGGTCGCGGCAAGGCCGGTGCAATCGGCAAGCCAGGCGCGCACCACGGTGCCCGTCAGCGCGTCGAACACGATCACGCCGCGCCCCTGGCCCGTGCTGCCGCCGCCCTTCGACGGCTCGGCGTCTTCGGCGCTGTCGTAGCCGGCGCCCATCACAACCAGCGGGCTGGGAGAGCCGCTGATGGTATAGCCCTTGACCCGAATCACGCGCGGCTGCGACCAGGTCTGGCCCAGTTCGGCGATCTGGCTGCTGTCGGACTTCCACAGGAATTTGGGCGTCACGGGATCGGTCACGTCCAGGGCATAGACCAGCCGCCCGCCGCGGCGCGCGGTCAGGTAGATCACCACGCGCGGGTTGGCCGGGTCGCGCAGGTCCTGGAACACCGTGGTGGTGCCGTCGAAGAAGTAGTCGCGCGGCGTGGCGCCGGAGCCGGTTGGCGAGCCGCTCAGCTGCACTTCGGGCGTGTTGGCGTAGATGCGGCTGAGCTTGCCGTAGAACTCCGGCGGCACGAAGCCCCACAGTTCGCCGCCGGGGCGCACGCCATTGATTCCGATGCTCTGGTTGCCATTGACCGCATGGAACACGCCGTCATTGGCACCGTAGAACACCACCACACCGGTGGTGCCTCCATAGTTGATCACCACCGGGCGCGAGTGCAGCACGTCGCCATGCACCGAGCCGCGCACGGTGACGGAGCCGCCCGGCCCCTTCTGCTGCTCCTTGCCGGCCACGGCGCTTTCGCCCAGCGCCTGCACGTCGCGGCCGCGCACCCAGTTGATCAGGTTGGCCACGTCCGTGGCGCTGCTGTTCAGTGCGGCCTGGCCATCGGTGCCGGTCAGCCAGCTGTTGGCGGTGTCGAACGATGCCAGCGTAGACGAAGCGGCACTGCAAGCCCCGGACGGACAGGTGTAGAGCTTGCGCACAGCCTGGCTGGTCACGATCTGCGCGCGCAGCATCTCGCCGGCGCCGCCCTTTTCCACGATTTCGCCGTCGCCGCCGATCACGCCCGCCACGCCGTCTGCCGAGTCCAGCGCCCCGGCCGCGCCTGACGGGCTGTTGACCCAGAAGCCCTTGGCCGGCCAGCCGGTGACCGCGCTGCCGGAATAACTGCTGCCGCTGAACGCCAGCGGCGGCTCCGCGGTCCAGAAGCTCTTGGCATTGGGCGAGATAAAGCCCGTGCCCGCATTGCTGATCGCGCTCTGCTGGTTGGGCCCGCTCGGGTTGGCGTCCAGCACGACGATCTGGCCCTTGATGTCGTAGCCGAGCTTGTACTGCTTCAGGTTGCCCATCCAGCGCGGCGCCGCGCTGGCGTCGGGGCGGAACATGCCGATGTAGATCTGGTTCAGGTACGAGCCCTGCCCGTTCACGCTGACCGGCAGGCTGACCGACGAGAACACGTTGTTGACCGCCTGCATCTCGTTGAAGATCTGCAGCAGAGCATCGACCAGCGACTGCACGTCGCCCAGCTTTACCACGTAGCGCTTGCCGCCGGCATTGTCGGCCATGCTGCGGGTCGACTCGACATAGTCAGGATTCTTGTCGTCGGTGACGGCGATGGTGTAGGTGATGATGTTCTGGTTGTTATCGAGGTTGCCGTTCACGTCCGTCTGGTACATGAACCGCGCCCATTCGTCGCCCCAGTTGCTCTCGTACTTGTTGGCGGCCGGATCGAGCTTGAGCTGCGTGAGTTGCGTCGAGTTGGCCCCAGCCGCCGCCAGCGCGTCCTGAGCCACGGTGCCGGTGTCCTGCGGCTTGCCGTTGTTGACCGCGTTGGCGATGTAGATGACAAAGTTCTTCTGGCACGGGTTGGTGATCGGGGACGTGTACTGCGTGCCCGACAGGCCCCTCTTGCCGGCAAAGTAGGCCCACGCCTCCTGCATGCCAGCGCCCACCTGCGAGTTGTTCGAGTTGTCGGCTTGCCGGTCAATGCTCTTGATGTACTGCAGGAACGCGTTGCCGTTGGTGGTATCCATCACCGGCAGCGTGTAGGGTGCCGCCGAGGGATAACGGAACTGCCCGCCGGTGTTGGTACCGGTGCCGAACATCATCAACCCCATGTTGATGTTGCCGGCGAGCTGCGGGTTGGTCACCAGCGTGCTGACCGCGCGGTACAGCGCGCACTGGATCGCGCCCACATCGGTGCCGTCATTGTTGGCACTGACCACATCGGGGATGTCGCAGCCCTTGATCGTGGTGCTGGCGTTCCAGGTGGATGCGTTGTCCAGCAGCAGCAGCACGTTGGGCTTGGTGCCGGAATTGGTCTGCAGGCCGGTGAACAGGTCGATATCCTCCGCGCGCGCGCCATGCGCGCCCACCAGGGTAAGCAAGGCGATGGCGAGAGCCGCAAGGCGGCGATACCGGCGGGCGTGGGTCGTCATGCTGGCTCCCGTCCAATGGATAGTGAAAAGATCGCGGAGTCGCGCGCGTTCACGGGCAGGCCGAACCTGTCGGCATGCGCACCGACACGCCCTGGTGCACGGTGGCGACCGTGCCGGTACTGGCGGCGTCGTTGACGGTGGCGGCGACATCCCATTGCGTGGCATTGCACAGCGAATTGCCCGCGTTGTTGGTCGCGGTGACGATCCCGGTGTTCTGCACGCCGCTGCCGATCAGGCACGACACGTCGTCGGCATCGTTCAGGTCGAGCTCGACGTTCTTCATCGGCTTGCTCGCCAGGCATTCGGGCTGCGCCACCTGCGCCACGTAATCGTTCTTGCCGTCGCCGCTGACGTCCACCGGCACGGCCACTGCCGCCGGCGCCTTGGTGAAGTCGTTGCTGATAACCTGCTCGATTGCCTGCTGCGCCACATCGCGCGCCTCGGCGGTGTGCTGCTGGTTTGCGGCCACCTTCACGTTGACCAGCCCGGAATTGACCATGGCCACGGCGATCAGCAAAAACAGGACCATGAAGACCAGCGTCACCACCAGCGTGACCCCGGTCTGCCTGCGGCGCAGTTGCCTGCCTGATGACGTCATCTTTGCGTGCTCTCTACGGTATTGGCTCATTGCTCGCGCAGCCCGGCCACGTTGACCAGCCGCGCCACCTGCGCGTAGACGTGGCGCTTGAAGCCATCGTTGAACGGGCCGCTGGCGACAGCGCGGCCGAGGTCGTAGCTGCGATTGTCGGACTGGCCGCCGGAGGGCTTCAGCGTGCGCGCCAGCACGCTCACGCGTACGGTGGTGACGTTGGCCCAGTTGGCGAGCGCATTGGTCCAGTCGTAGCCCGGCACGGCGGCGCAGGCGGCGGCGTTGTTGATAGCGGGGTCGTCCACGTAGCAGTCGGCCGAGCCGTTGGTGTCGAGATCGAGGCCGTACTGCACATGCATGTCCTGCACGCCCTGCGCGACCGAGCGCGACTGGAACGCGCCGCCCACCAGCTCGGCCATCTTCAGCGTGGGGATGCCGTCGCCGCCGTTACTGCAGCGGTCGCAGCCGGCCAGGTAGAAAACGCGCACTACGGCCTGGCGCAGCGCGGCTGGCAGCGCGGCATCGCAGGCCTTGGTGCGCAGGCCGAAGGCGGCCGCCGCGCTGGCGTCGAAGACAAAGCTATTGGTGTCCTGCGGGCAGGCCGAGACCTGCAGGTAGGGCACGCCGGGCGCGGGCGCCGCCACCGGCGTGGTCGATACGCGCCGCACCACCAGCACCTCTGAGGTGGCCGCCAGGTCCGGCAGGCACGGTGCCGCGACACCCGGCGCGTAGCCGCTCAGCGCCAGCGGCACGGTCATGCCCGCCGCCGAGAAGCCCAGCGCCGCCGGGTCCGATGCGCACAGCGCGGGCTGCGCGACGGTAGCGCCGCGCGCGATGCTGCCGGCGCCGAAGAACCCCGCCAGCTCCACCTCACGCCGGATCTGCTCCAGCGCATAACGCCCGTTTTCCACCTGCTCGGCAGACTTGACGAACTCGGTGCGCGACAGGCTGTTGGCGTAATACAGGCTGGCCAGCGCGGTCAGCAGCAACAGGCCGATGGTGATGCCGATCATCAGCTCGATCAGCGAAATGCCGCGCTGACGGCGCAGCGTCTGGCCGCGTGTGTGAATGCGTATTGCGTTCATGACACCGCCCCGAGTGTGCCGATGCGGATCTGCGTGCTGACCGCGCGGCGGTAGGCATCGTTGCCGTACTGGTCCTTGCCGCAGCCGAGCGCGGGTGCGCCGGTGGTGGCAAGGCCCTGCCAGGCGACGGTGATGCGATAGACCTGGTTGACGGCATCGACAGTCTCGATGCATCCGCGCGCGCCGATCATCGCGCCCACTGCCTGCGTGGCGACGCCGCTGGCGTCAAGGCGCTGCTCGGCACTGCCCAGCAGCGCGGTATTCCACGCGGCCAGGTCGCCGTTGGCAGTGGCCTGCTGCGCCGCGGTGCCCAGCGTGCAGGCCGCCGGTGCGGCGGTTGCGGTGCCCAGCTGCATGCCATTGACACCGTTGGCGTAGCAGCCGGCCACCTGTCGATTCGCATTGATGCGCGCCGCCATGTCCTGCAGCAGCGCCAGCGCCTGCACGCGCTGGTAGGACTCCATCTCGGTCTGGCCGGAACGCGTCACCAGCCCGGCGGTGCCGAGCAGCGCGACCAGCAGGATCACCACCGCCACCAGCACTTCGATCAGCAGGAAACCGCGCTGACGGTTGTGCCGTGGCGTGCGCCGCAAACGCGATCTGATGCGTCTCATGTGCAGGCTCCCGTGGCGGAGGCGACGCGGCCGGTCTCGCTGACCTGCACGCAGACGCGCGAGTTGGCGGAAGTATCGCCGCTGGGCGCGAACTCGAAAGTCATGGCCGCGCCGGTCAGCCGGCCGTCGTTGCCGACCGCCAGTCCACCGGCGGCGCTAGGGGTGATGGTAATGCCGTTGTACGGCCCGAAGGTGCGCACCGTCTCGGCGCCGGCGGTGACCGCCCAGCCTGCGGTCCAGGCGGCGCCGGTCGCGGCCAGGCTGACGGTGGCGTTGCGCTTGACCGCCTCGCTGCGGGCCAGCACCAGCGCCGAGGCCAGGTCCAGCGAAGCGCCGCGCACGCGCTGGTTCGCCACCAATGACGAGAACGACGGTGCCGCGGCGACCGCCAGGATGGCGAGCACCGTCAGCGCGCACAGCAGCTCGACCAGCGTGAAGCCGCGCCGGCCCGTGAGCCGGGGCGCAAGCCGCATGGAATTGGCGCGCCGCATGATCAGTTCCAGCAGGCGGTACTGGCGCCGGACGCGGTCTTGGCGCCGGCACTGGTCAGCGTCAGCGTGCCGCAGTCGGTGTCGGCCACCTGGCTGCCCTTGGGCGTAGCCACGATGCTGTAGCCGGGCGGCGGCGCGGCACTGGGGGTTACGGTGACGTCGTAGCGGGTATCCAGCCCGGCCGGCACCGACATGCCGAGCGCGCCGAGATTGGCGGCGTAGGCGCGGTTGTCGACCAGGAAGCGCTCCTGGGCGCCCGAGACCTCCAGCATGAAGGACTCGATCGCAGCCCGGTTCGAGCGCACGACATAGCGGCTGTAGTTGGGAATGGCGATGGCGGCGAGGATGGCGATGACCACCACGGTGATCATCACCTCGATCAGCGTGAAGCCGCGCGGAGGCCCGCCGCGGCATGACATGCCGTGCGCCCCCTGTGCCCAAGCGGTGCGGAACCTGACCCCGCCCCCGGACGTGATTTGACCCTTGACCCGAAACGGCGAGCTGACCCTCCCGCCGTGTCGCACTGCCGGGCTTCTATGTCCCATGCTCGCGCTCCGATACCAATTATGTCCCGGACGACCTGCTTCCGGAGGTTATGGCGGGCAGTGTATGTCACGCTTTTCAAACGGGTGAAGAATTTTCTGATGTCGGGGCGGTGGCGTTGCGGCAATCCGACAGCGGCACTTGCATGGCCGCACGCATACAGCTTTGGCCCGCGGCGGACGATAACCGGCAGCGGGAGCCGGCAAGCGCACCCGGGCGCAGCTGTGCAACAATCGTTACAACCTCGAATCCGGAGTGACCATGTCGTCCGACCACCCCACGCCATCGCCGCAGCAGCCGCCGCGGGACCTGGACGCGCTGCTCGCCCTGCTGCGCGGCCTCTTCCCCACGCTCAGCACGCAGTTCCAGAGCGGCGCGCGCTACCTGCTCGACCATCCGCAGGACGTGCCGGTGCTGTCGATGCGCAAGATCGCGGCCAGCGCCGGGGTGCAGCCGGCCACGCTGGTGCGGCTTTCGCAGCACCTCGGCTTCGAAGGCTGGCAGGGGCTGCGCGAACTGTTCGTCGACGCGCTGCGCGGCGGCACGCAGCCGTATGCGCGCCGCGCGCGCAACGTGGTGCGCGAAAGCAGCGCCAGCCGCATGCTGGGCGAGATGCTGGACGCCCAGCACCACAACCTGGACCTGATCGCCGCCAACAACGACAAGACCCTGCAGCACGCGGCGGAGCTGCTGTCGCATGCGGCCTGCGTGCATGTGGCCGGCTTCCGCGCGTGCTTCCCGATCGCGTTCACCTTCCACTACGTCTACCGGCTGTTCCGCAGTACGGTGCACCTGATCCGCGCCGACGCCGGCACGCTGGAAATGGAGCTGCGCGGCCTGGCGCCCAAGGACGCGGTGGTGGTGGCCAGCTTCGCCCCGTATTCGCAGGAAAGCATCCGCGTGGCCGCGGCCGCGCGCGATTGCGGCTGCAAGGTGATCGCGCTGACCGACAGCACGGTGGCGCCGATCGCACTGGCGGCGGACTGCACGCTGCTGTTCTCGGTCGAGAGCCCGTCGTTCTTCCCGTCGATCACCGCCGGCGTGGCCGTGGTCGAGGCGCTGGTCGAGCAGCTGCTGGCGCGCAAGGGCAAGGGCGCGATCCGCGCGCTGGAGCAGGCCGAAGGCGAGCTGCACCGCGCCGGCGCCTATGTGCCGGCCGGGCGCAACTGAGCGCTACTATTCGAAGGCCTCGTCGTTGGGGTTGGCGTACGCCTTCTTCAGCGGCTCGCTCATCGGCAGCTCGAAATTGATCTGCTTGGGCGGCACCGGCGCGGCGAACCATTTGCTGTATAGCTTGTTGATCTCGCCGCTCCTGATCAGCCCTGTGATGGCGCCGTCGACCACCTGCTTGAAGCCGGCATCGTCCTTGCGCATCATGAATGCGTAGGCCTCGAACGACTGCGGCGTGCCCACCACCGTCCATTCGGCGGGATTGGGCGCCAGCGTGCGCGCGCCCGACAACAGCACGTCGTCCATCATGAATGCCGCCACCCGCCCCGACTGCAGGATCAGGAACGACTCGCCATAGTCCTTGGCGCTCTGGACGGTGATGTTGGCGCGCTTCTCGTCGTTGAGCCGGCGCAGGATGCGCTCGGACGTGGTGCCGGCATTGGTCACCACCGCCTTGCCCGACAGGTCGCCGAAGTCATGCACCGGGCTGCCTTTCTTCACCAGCAGGCGCGTGCCCGCGACAAAGAACGTGGTCGAGAACGCCACCTGCTGCTGGCGCGACTTCAGGTTGGTGGTGACGCCGCATTCCAGGTCGACGGTGCCGCTCTGCACCAGCGAAATCCGGTTCTGCGAGGTCACCGGCACCATGCGCACCTGCAGGTTCTGCACGCCGGTCTCCCGCTTCACCGCATCGATCACGCGGTCGCAGATGTCCTGCGAGAAGCCGATCACCTTCTGGTTGGCGTCGTAATACGAAAACGGGATCGACGAGGCGCGGTGGCCGATGGCGATCGTGCCCGAGGACTTGATCTTGCTGAGCGTCGGGCTGGCAGCCACGTCGGCGGCGTGCGCAACACTTGCGGCGCCCGCGCACAGGGCAAGGGCGGCTGCAATCGGTGCTGCCAGCGCCAGGCTGCGGCGCCGCCCGGGACAACCGCGCGGGCGAGTGACTTCTGCTGCATTCATACAAGCTCCTTGAGTAGCATTCACGCGATGCGCCATCGCGAGGGGAATGCTAGTCAATGAGCAACAAGTGTTCCATCCTGGATAACCATGAAACATATGTATTTTCTCCCGGACGCGGCGAAACAACCGCGGCGCGCTCGGCCATGGGGCAGCCATGCGCCATGGCTGTGCAGGGCGCGGCAGCAGAAGGAATAGCGGGAAAGAGGGAAGAAGAGGGAAAGACCGGCCACAGATGGCCGGAGGCTCGCCGCGGACGGCACCGCTACGGCCCGGGGAGGCGCCCGCCTTCCTCGTCGAGCTGCCAGTCGCGGCGCATCATCACGTAGGTGAACGAGGCGGACCAGCCGATCAGGATCAGGCCGACCAGCGGCTCGATGCTGGCGATCAGCCGTGTGGCCCCGACCGGGTAGAGATCGCCCAGGCTCTGCGTGGTGAAGGTCTCGAGCGCAAAGTAGGCATAGACCAGCATTGAGGGCTCGCCGTGCCGGGTCGGCATGCCTGGCGCGGTTGACCCGGCCAGCCACCCCAGCCCGAGCACGTGATCGGCGAACCAGAAGCCGAACGCGAACACCATCGCCTCCAGGCAGTGGACCAGGATGATGCAGACGATCAGCACGCCGATATTCACGCGCCCGCTCCAGCGTCGCGGATGCAGCCCCGACAGCAGCCGCAGCGCCTCGTAGTGGATGCCGACCACCGCCACGGTCAGCACGGCGGCGCACAGCAGGGCCAGGGAATAGTGTTCGGCGGAGGTTTCCATGCGCGGCGGGGGGGGTCGGGGCGGATTGGACGGATCGCGTCGCGTCGGGCGAACGAGGAAAGCGCGGGGGCAAAAAAATGACGCCCTCCAAAATAACACCGGAAGGCGTGCGGGAAAACCAGGCGCGGTCGTGGCTCGTTATAGCGGGTGTGTCGTGCGTCCTGGCAGAGGGTCACTGCGGCGGCCGCCCGGCCGCCGCGTTTATCACTGTGTCTTGCAGGCGAGGCTGACGTACAGCCCGCCGTCCCAGTTGAAGGTATGGTTGCCGCTGACCTGGACCTGGATGATGTCGTTGGCCGTGACTGCTGTGGTGGCGGCGGCCGAGCAGGTCCGGCTCGTGCCACTGAGCTTGCATGCGTACCCGTCGGTGATGGCCAGCGGGCTCAGCGTCTCGAGTGCCGTGCCACTGGCGACACGGTACGCGGCGACGTTGTACTCCGCGCCGTCCGGCACCGCGCCGGCCAGGCTTGCGGTCATGGTCAGGCCGCCGGTGCAACCCACCGGCATCACCGCGCCGAAGTAAGGATCGGAGGTCTGCAGGTCAAGCCCGGTGCCGTTCATCACATAGGTGCCGTTGCCGCCCGGGCCCTTCGATACCGCGAAGTTGGCGGTGTAGATCATCGCGCCGGAGTCGCCGGGTTCGCCGGGTGCGCCCTGCTCGCCTTGCGGTCCCTGTGCGCCGGTGTCGCCCTGCTCGCCTTTCTCGCCTTGCGGTCCCTGCGCTCCCGCCGCGCCATCGGCACCGGCAGGGCCCACCGGGCCGGTCAGGCCGACCACGGAGATCCCGGCTGGCCAGCTATCCCCGGTCTTCGGCCCGAACAGCGTGTTGGTGGTCGTGTTCAGGTAAAAGCTGCCTTCCGTGCCGTCGGCCGCGGTCGGGTCGGCAGCGCCGTGCAGCAGCGTTGCACCGGGCGCGCCGGCCACGCCCTGCGGCCCGATCAGCGCCACGCCGGCAGGCCAGGCTCCATTGGCCTTGGGGCCATACAGGGTCGAGGTCGAGACATTGAGGTAGTAGTCGCCGTCCGTGCCGATGTCCGCGGTCGGCGCATTGGTTCCTGACAGGATCGTCTTGCCGTTGGCGCCGGCCGGGCCGGGCACGCTTTCGGACGGGCCGACGTTGCTGGCCGGCGCAGAATCCCCGCCACCCCCGCCGCAGCCCGCAAGCAGGATGGCGAGGCAGGCGAGCGGGATCGCCGCAACTTTCAGATCGATGCGTTTCATGATGAAGCCCCCCGTTTTTTTATTGACTGGCCCGGATACGTGCCGGGCGAGTTCAATTTATCTCCGGCGGCGATTCCTTTACATCGGGCGTTCGCACGAGTTGTTTCAGGAATGAAGCGGCACCGGGGGCGTGTGGAAAATCCATTCGACGCGGTATTAGGCAGGGATTATGGCAACGGGTTTTTATATCCCGGCAGCCGCCGGGATGAAGGAGGCAAAAGCGGGAAAACCGGCCTGGCGCAAGGCCTCCGCCCAGTGAGATGTGCACGCGACGTGACATGGTGGGCTCTGGTGTCTGTCTCCCATCACCCGGCAAGTGCGCAGTCCCACAACTCCGCGGCGCCGGTGCAAGACCTCGCCCAAATGGTTGAATTTTGGATGGGACGACCGCTTTTGCGCTGCCTCGCGCCGTTTCAGAAGCGAATCAGATAATGGTCATATACCCCTTCCAGGGGGTATTCTAGCCGGACCCTGAAAATCGGGGCACCATTATCCGATGGCCACCAGGCTTGCTGCATGCCGGCGATGCACTATGCTGGAAATTCCAACTGCTCCCGGCGGAGGCTAACGTGCGCAAATCCATTTCGATCCTCGCGGCACTCCTGCTGTGCGGCGCCTCCGGCGTGGCGCTCGCCCACAACTGCCCCAACGAGATGAAGGCCATCGACGCCAGGCTGTCGAGCAAGCCGGCACTGTCGCCGGAAAACTCGGCCAAGGTCACCAAGCTGCGTGCCGACGGCGAGGCCTACCACAAGGCCGGCAAGCATGACGAAGCGATGAAATCGCTCCTCGAGGCCAAGAAAATCCTGGGCATCTGATCGACGCAGCAAAAAGAAGAGCCGCCACGCAGTCATGCGCGGCGGCTTTGCCTTGTTGCCCCCGGACTTCACGAGAGCGGGCTGGCGCCCGCATCTGTTCAGGAACCCGACCCGACCTGCTGGATCACGCCATTGGGCGCGACCAGGTAATACTCCGCGCCAACGCCGACCCAGCGCGTGCCCTTGCGCGGCGCGGGCAGGTTGTATTGCTTGTAGTCGTCAATCACATACTGGCGGTCCCTGAACTCGGTGGGCAGCCTGTCACCCTTCTTCCATTGCTGCACCTGCATGTATGGCGAGCTTTGCGCCGCGGGAGCGGCAGTCATGGGATCCGTCGTCGGCCTGGCGGTACCCCTGGTGCCTCGGGTGCCGGTGGTGCCGGTGGCGCCCGGAGTGCCAGTGGGACCAGGAGTGGCGGTGGGACCAGGAGTGGCGGTGGGGCCAGGAGTAGTGGTGGCACCGGGAGTGCCGGGAGTGCTGGTGGGATCCGGGGTGCCTGTGGCGCCAGTGGTGCCGGGGGTGCCGGTGGTGCCGGCGCCGCCCTGCGCCTGCGCCATGGCCAGCGGCGCGACCAGCACGCTCGCAGCCAGCAACAGCGCCGGCATCGCTTTCTTGGTATTCATCGTGATCTCCTTGCGTACGGGAAAACCGAACTGCCGGAGGATCCGGACAGCATCTACAGGGTAGACACAAAATTGCGCGCCGGCCAAAGCATATGCCGGGTGGTGCACCGCACCAGCCGTGGTCGGGCTACACGCAGAGGCTTCAACGCGGGCGACGGACCAACATTGCAAACGCGAACAACTCTCATTTACAATCCGGGGTTTTCGCTCGCCCCTTCATGCCCGCCCGCCGTCTCGTCGCCCCTGCTACCGCAGGCTGTCTGTTTTGCGCTTCGCTTGCGCACGCTTCCCCCGAAACCGCTCCGGAAACTGTCGCGACACTGCCGGCCGTCACGGTCAGCGCCACCGACGATGCTCGCGACGAAAACGGCTTTGCCACGCGCAAGCCGGCCAGCGTGACCAAATCCGGCGTACCGGTCGCCGAGACGCCGCAGTCGGTCACCGTCATCACGCGTGACCTGATGGACAGCCAGCAGGCCCAGAGCCTGGGCGATGCGCTGTCGAATGCCGCGGGCGTGGTCACCAATGTCTATGGCCGGCGCGGCTGGGATGACTTCATCATCCGCGGCCAGCGCGCATCCGAATCGCTCTTTGTTGACGGCCTGCTGGTCGAGACCAACAACCGGATCGGGCAGGAGCTGCATGGGGCCGAGCGGGTGGAGGTTCTGAAGGGACCGGCGTCGATTCTGTATGGCGCGGTGCAGCCGGGCGGCATGGTCAATATCGTCAGCAAGCGGCCACGGCCGGAACTGTTCGGCGAGCTCGGGCTGACAGTGGGCAGCTACGGCCTGCGCCAGGTCACCGCCGATGTCGGCACGCCGCTGTCGGAGAATGGCAAGGCAGCATTTCGGGTCAATGCGTTGGCGATGAATAGCGACGATCCCACGGACTACGTCTGGTTCCGCAACCGCTGGATCGCCCCGTCGCTCTCACTGGACCTGGGCGCGCGCACCGATTTCACCATCCTGGCAAGCCACAACGAACGGCAGTACGTGCGCCAGCAGGGCCTGCCGGTCAACGGCACCATCAATCCCAATCGCAACGGCACGCTGCCCGCCAGCCGCTTTATCGGCGAACCGGGCGCGCAGCCCTACGACGGCGAGCAGAACCGCATCGGCTACGCGCTGACGCACCGCTTCGATTCCGGCTGGACGCTGAACCAGAACCTGCGCTGGCAAACCCTGTCGCTCACCGGCACGCTGGTCTCGGCCGGCACCATGGCGGCCAACAGCCAGACGCTGAACCGCAGCGGCACGCAGCAGGATTTTTCGGGCACCACCTTCGGCATCGACACCAACCTGCAGCGCCGCTTCACTTTCGCCGGCCAGCAGCACGACATCACGCTGGGTGTGGACTACCGCCGCAGCAGCGAGGACCGCCTGCAACGCACCTGTCGGGTGGCGGCGCTCAACGTCTACAACCCGGTCTACGGCGCCAGCATCAACTGCCCGGCCAGCTACAGCATGGACCAGACCGACACGGTCGGCACGCTGGGCTTCTATGCGCGCGACCAGGTGCGTATCGCCGAACGCTGGCTGCTGAGCGCGGGCCTGCGCCATGACACCGCACGTTCCAGCACCACGGACCGCCTGCTGGCGACGCGCACCGACGACACCGCTCATGCCGTCACCGGCAGCGCCGGGCTGATGTTCGACCTGACCCATTGGGCACGCCCCTACGTCAGCTACGCCACCTCGTTCCTGCCCAACACCGGCACCGACGTCACCGGCGCGACCTTCAAGCCGGAAACCGGCCGCCAGTTCGAACTCGGAATCAAGTTCGACATGCCCGGCAAGACCGGCCTGCTGACGCTGGCTGCATTCGACCTGACCCGCCGCAACGTGCTGAGCTCCGATCCCGTCAACACCGGCTACAGCATCGCCGTGGGCGAGCAGCGCTCGCGCGGCTTTGAAGCGGAGCTGACGCAGGACCTCGGCAGCGGCTGGAGCATTGCCGGCGCCTACGCCTATATCGCCAGCGAAGTGACCGAAGACTCCGTGTCCGGCAACGTCGGCAAGGCGCTCAACAACGTGCCCCGGCACAGCTTCTCGCTCTGGGGCACCAAGCGCTTCCGCGGCGCGCTCGCGGGCTGGTATGCCGGCGCCGGCGTGCGCGCCGAGAGCCGCAAGCAGGGCTACAGCTTCAGCTACAACGTGCCGGGCTATGCGGTGGCTGACGTGGCCATGGGTTATGTCGCCGCGCACTGGAGGGCGGCGCTCAATATCAAGAACGTGTTCGACAAGGCGTATTACGCGGGCGGGTTGAGCAACAACGTGGTGACGGTGGGCAATCCGCGCACGGCGATGCTGAATGTGGTGTTGAACTACTGAAGGGCGACATAATGGACACGCCCCGGCCCTGCGCGCCGGGGAGCAGCCGCACACTCCCTCTGAGGATGATTCCTGACATCCATCTGGATCATACATAGCTGGCACTGTGGCGAAGCCACCGACAGCCGGACGCGCTACGAGGCCCTCTCGAAGGACGACCGCAGTGCCATCGCGGCGTTCCTGCAGTCGCTGTAATCCCGGTTGCCTGCTCCCTTGCGTATACTGAGGTGAGCAGGCTTGCGCCAGCGTGACGGCTGGTTTCGCAGCCCAATCCAATTCCTGAATTCCAAATGAGCGTGCGCAAACGTATTGGCCACTGCTTGCTGGCAGTGATGATGGCATTCACGATCTCCGCATGCGGCGGCGGTGGCGAGGAGGACACCACAACGAAGAATGGCACCGGCAGCGGCGGCAATGGGGGCGCGCCGCCGGCCATGGCACCCGCCACTCCCCCTGCATCGACACCGGGCGCCGCCAAAAGCGCCAAGCGAGGCGTAGCCTACGATCTCGCCAGCGCGGCGGACTTTGCCGCTTTGGCGCCGGGCGTGTCGTGGTGGTACAACTGGGCATCGCAACCGAACGCCGCAGCGCCTGCCGACGTCAAGACTGCCTATGGCATGGACTACATCCCCATGCTGTGGAACGACAACTTCGACGCCGTCGCCATCGAGGCTTACCTGCGCGCCCGTCCGGGTATCCGGTATCTGCTGGTGATGAACGAGCCAAACCTGGTCGACCAGGCCAATCTCTCGCCAGCCGCTGCCGCTGCTGCATGGCCTCGCTACGAGAGCATTGCCTCGCGCACAGGGGTGAAACTGGTTGGTCCCGCCATCACATGGGGAACGATGCCTGGCTATGAAGATCCGGTAGCGTGGCTGGACGCCTTCTACGCTGCGTATCGGGCCGCCAACGGCAACCGGGATCCACAGATCGATTACCTGGCCTTCCACTGGTACGACTATGGCCTCGGCAGCCAGCTCGATCGCCTGGCGAAGTACGGGAAGCCATTCTGGGTAACGGAGTTTGCCAACTGGCACTCAGGCAGCGACGGCGCGCAGATCGACACGCTGGAGAAGCAAAAACGGCAGATGCAGGAGATGGTGTCGACGTGCGAGCAGCGCCCCGATGTGTTCCGGTACGCCTGGTTCACCGGCAGATGGAACCATGACGTCCATTTCACCAGCCTGCTTGCCGCCGATGGAGTGCTGACGGAGCTTGGGCGGTATTACCTCAGCCTGCCGTACTGAGCGAGCGCAACGGCGCACAACCGCTTTCAACAGCGGTCGTGCGCCGTCAGCAACTTACTTGCGGCGCATCTCCACGACGGTCGGTTTTCCGTCGACGTTGTCGAAGGTCGCCGATACCGAATCGCCCTCCTTGAAATTCTTCAGCGAAGCCCGGTCCTTGACCGGGAACGCCATGGTCATCGGGCCCATACCGAGGTTGCTGATAGGACCGTGCTTAAGCGTGACCTTGCCGGCCTGCGCATCGATCTTCTTGATCTCGGCCGCCACGGCTTGCGGCGCCTGCTGCGAGGATGCGGACGGCTTCATGTCCATGCCGTCCATCGAACCCGCCGCAAATGCGGCCGGCATGGCGGCGCAGGCAAGAAGGAGTGCGAGAGTCCTGACATGTTTCATTGCGGTTCCTGTTGAAGTGAGGGGTGGGTGGAATCAGAATGCGTTCTGGTCTGGCGCCGGCGTAGCAGCAGATACACCGCCGGCACCACGAACAGCGAAAGCAAAGGCGCCGTGAGCATGCCGCCGACCATCGGCGCGGCAATGCGCTGCATGACTTCCGAACCGGTGCCGTGCGACCACATGATCGGCACCAGGCCGGCAAGGATAACGGCGACGGTCATGGCCTTGGGGCGTACGCGCAGCACCGCGCCTTCCTGGATGGCGTCAAGCAGCGCGGACAGGCTGGCGTCGCCCTGGTGCTGGCGCGCGGTCCATGCCTGCTTCAGGTAGAGCAGCATGATCACGCCAAACTCCGCCGCCACGCCAGCCAGGGCAATAAAGCCGACCACGCCGGCAACCGACAGGTTGTAGCCCAGCAGGTAGAGCAGCCAGAAGCCGCCAATCAGCGCCAGCGGCAGCGTGCCCATGATCAGCAGTGCTTCATCGAGACGGCCGAACACGAGGTATAGCAGCACGAAGATGATCAGCAGCGTAAACGGCACCACCACCTTCAGCTTTGCGGTGGCCCGCTCCAGGTATTCGAACTGCCCCGACCAGCTCAGCGAGTAGCCGGCCGGCAGCGGGACCGCTTTCGCGACGGCGGCCTGCATATCCTGGACGGCCGAGCGCAGGTCGCGCCCGCGGATATCAACATACACCCAGCCGGACAGGCGCGCGTTCTCACTGCGCAGCATCGGCGGTCCCTGCACCACCTGGATGCGCGCCACGTCGGACAGGACGATCTGCTGGCCCCTGTCCGTGACGATGGGCAGGCTGCGCAGTTGTTCCACCGAGTCGCGGTAATCGCGCGGATAACGGACGTTGATGGGAAAGCGCGCCAGACCATCGACGACCTCGCCCACATTGTCGCCGCCGATGGCTGACGAAACGACGCTCTGCACATCCTCGATATTGAGCCCGTACCGGCCGGCCGCCATGCGGTCGATTTCGACATCGACGTAGCGCCCGCCGGTCAGGCGTTCGGCCAGCGCCGACGTGACGCCAGGCACCGTCTTGACCGCCTCCTCGATGCGCGTGGCCAGGCGGTCGATTTCCTTCAGGTCCGCGCCCGCCACCTTGATGCCGACCGGGCTCTTGATGCCGGTGGCAAGCATGTCGATCCGGTTGCGGATCGGCGGCACCCAGATATTGGACAGGCCCGGCACCTTCACTACGCGGTCGAGCTCCTCCACCAGCTTGTCGGTGGTCATGCCGGCACGCCACTGGTCGCGCGGCTTGAACTGGATGGTGGTCTCGAACATCTCAAGGGGCGCGGGGTCGGTCGCCGTATCGGCGCGGCCCGCTTTGCCGAACACGGTCGCCACCTCGGGCACAGTTTTGATCAGGCGGTCTGTCTGTTGCAGCAACTGCGCCGCCTTGCCGGCGGAAAGCCCAGGCAATGCCGACGGCATATAGAGCAGGTCGCCCTCGTCGAGCGGCGGCATGAACTCCCCGCCGATCCGCATGGCCGGCCACGCCGTCGCGGCCAGCAGCACCGCGGCGATCGCCACGGTGGTCTTCGGCCAGGCAAGGACCCTGGCCAGCACCGGCCGATAGGCGCGGATGAGCCATCGGCTTAATGGATTGGATTGCTCCGAAGGAATCCTGCCCCGGATCAGATAGCCCATCAGCACCGGCACCAGCGTCACCGACAGGCCCGCCGCCGCGGCCATGGAGTAGGTCTTGGTAAAGGCCAGCGGCGAGAACAGCCGGCCCTCCTGCGCCTCCAGCGTAAATACCGGGATAAACGACAGCGTGATGATCAGCAGCGAAAAGAACAGCGCCGGCCCCACCTCGGCCGCGGCCTCCCCGATCACGCGCCAGCGCTCGTTGCCCGTCAGGTTGCTGCCGGCATTGTCCGCATGCCAGTGTTCCAGGTGCTTGTGCGCGTTCTCGATCATGACAACCGCGGCATCGACCATGGCGCCGATGGCAATGGCGATGCCGCCCAGCGACATGATGTTGGCGTTGATGCCCTGATAGCGCATCACCAGGAAAGCGGTCAGCACGCCCAGCGGCAGCGAGACAATGGCCACCAGCGCGGAACGCAGGTGGAGCAGGAAGAGCAGGCAGACCAGCGCGACGACGATGAACTCTTCGATCAGCTTGTGCGTCAGGTTGTCTACCGCCCGGTCGATCAGCGCGGAGCGGTCGTAAGTGGTGACGATCTGCACGCCGGCCGGCAGGCTCTTTTGCAGCGTGGCGAGCTTCGCCTTGACCGCCTCGATGGTTTCCCGCGCGTTCTTGCCCGAGCGCATCACGATAACGCCGCCGGCAACCTCCCCCTGGCCATCGAGTTCGGCAATGCCGCGCCGTGTCTCCGGCCCGAGCTGCACGGTAGCGACGTCGCCCAGCCGCACCGGAATGCCGGCGTCACTGGTCACCAGCGGGATCTGCCGGAAATCATCGAGCGTCTTCAGGTAACCGCTGGCGCGGACCATATACTCGGCCTCGCCCATTTCCAGCACCGACCCGCCGGTCTCCTGGTTGGCGCCCTTGAGCGCTGCCAGCACCTTGCCTTGCGACAGGTTGTAGGCGCGCATCCGGTCCGGCATCAGCACCACCTGGTACTGCTTCACCATGCCGCCCAGCGAAGCGACCTCGGCGACATTGGGCAGCGACTTCAGTTCGAAGCGCAGGAACCAGTCCTGCAGCGCGCGCAGCTGGCCGAGGTCATGCTGGCCGGTCTTGTCCACCAGCGCGTACTCGTAGATCCAGCCGACGCCGGTGGCGTCCGGCCCCAGCGCCGGCCGCGCCGCAGCGGGCAGGCGGGATTGCACCTGGTTCAGGTACTCCAGCACGCGCGAGCGCGCCCAGTACAGGTCGGTGCCATCCTCGAACAACACGTAGACAAAGGAGTCGCCAAAGAACGAATAGCCCCGCACCGTCCTTGCGCCGGGTACCGACAGCATCGTGGTGGTCAGCGGATACGTGACCTGGTTCTCGACGATCTGCGGCGCCTGGCCGGGGAACGGCGTGCGGATGATCACCTGCACATCGGACAGGTCGGGCAAGGCGTCGAGCGGCGTGCTGCGCACCGCCCACAAGCCCCACGCGGTAAGCATCACCGTGGCCAGCAGGACCAGGAAGCGGTTGCGGATGGAGGCCAGGATAAGGCGCGCGATCATGGCCTGGCTCCCGAGGCGCCGGCGGCCGGCTCAACCGAAGACAGGATGGCCGCGCCGTCGCGGTCCAGGTGGAAGCGGAAGCGGATGCGGTCGCCTGCCTTGAGTCCCTTGGGCAAACCTGTTGGCGGTGCGGCGAAATCCATCGTCATCGCGCCCCACTGCGCAGACGGTATCGGGCCGTGCGAGATGGTCAGGCTCTCGCTGCCGTTCACGGCTTCGATGCGGCCGGTGCCTTCATGCTCGGTGGCTGGCGCAATTGAGGCTGCCGGCGCGGACGCTGCGGGCGTGGCCGTCATGCGCTCTGCGGTCCCACGCAGGCTGGCTTCCGAGTCGATCAGGAACTGGCCGGAGGTGACCACTTTCTGCCCCGGCTTCAGTCCGTGCAGCACCTCAACCATGCCCCCGGCCTCGCGTCCCGTCTTGATCTCGGTCGCCACAAACCCTGCCTGCCCGCCATCCACCATGACGATATTGCGCTGGCCCGTGCGGATGACCGACTCCGACGGGATCAGCAGCGCTTCCTTTTGTGCGCCACTGTCAAAGCTGACCGTCACGAACATGCCCGGCAACAGGTGCCTGCCCTTGTTGGGCAGGACGATGCGGACCTTGATGGTTCGCGTCGCCGGATTGACGTCGGGCAGGATGGTGTCGACCTTGCCGGCGATGGGCTCGGCCGCGCCGCTCCGCAGTACCTGGGCCGCGACGCCCGGCCTGATAGCGCCGGCCTGCCCCTCCGGCACTTCGGCAATCACCCAGACCTGGCTCAAGTCGGCCAGGCGGAACAGGGTCATGCCCGGCGAGACGGTCATGCCCTCGCGGACCGCAACCTCGGTCACGAGGCCATCGACCGGGCTCGCGACAGCAAGATTAGGCTGCAGCTTGCCGGAAGTCTCGACCGCGCTGACCTGGCCTGGCGTCATGCCTGCCTGCAGCATGCGGGCCCTGGCTGCGCCACGCAGGTCCCCAAGGTACTCACCGGCCGCCATGCGCGACACGGCAAGATATTCCTCTTGCGCCGCCACCCAGTCGGGCGAGTACAGCGTCACCAGCACCTGCCCGCGCCGGACCGGGTCAAGCGTCGCCCTGACTGCGACCTGCTGCACGAAGGCGTTGGTCCGCGCCTGGATTACGTGGACGCTGCGCTCGTCGACGGCGACATTGCCGGGCGCCTGGAGCAACGTGCTGAGCCGCCCTGCCTTCACCTCGGCCGTGCGAATGCCCAGGTTCTGTGCGACATGGCTGTCGACCCTGACGCCACTCCCGGCGCCATCGCCGTCCGCATAGACCGGCACCAGCTGCATGTCCATGAAGGGCGATTTGCCCGGCTTGTCGAAACGCTGGCCTGGCACCATGGGATCGTGCCAGTACAGGATCTTCTTGCCGGTTCCCGGATCGGTGTCGCCGGCTTTGAGGGCGGATTCCGCGCTGGGCGCGCCTTGCGTTTGCGCGGATTGCGCCCCTCGCGTGACGCCGAAACGGTAGGCGCCGTAGAGGGCGGCGCAGACGACAACCAGCCCGGCCGTCGCTGCAATGACGTGCTTTTTCATTTGGCTTCCTTCATCGCGGGTTCGCTCTGGGCGGTAGGCAGGGGCACCAGGTAGTTCAGTTCGGCCCATAGCTTCGCGGTCTTTGCTTCGAGCAGCAGGCGGTCCATTGCCGTATCGATGGCACGATGATTCGCTTCCGCGACCGCCAGCAGCGCGCCCGTGTTGGCCCGGTAGGCCGTCAGCGCCGCATCCGTTTGCGCCCTGGCCAGCGGCAAGGTCTTCTCGTCATAGCGTCGCAGACGTTCATGGTTGCGCTGCAACTCGGCAAGCCTGGCGCCGACCATGGCCTGGGTATTGCGCCGGATCACTTCAAGCCTGGCCCGCGCTTCGTTCGCCTGCGCCAGCCGCGCTGAAATATCCCGGTCCTGGCGATTGCCCCGGTCCCATGGCACCGGGAAGCTGACATTGAGCGAGCCCATGTTGGAGTACGCCGAGCCGCGCTGGCTGTACATCAGCTCCACCGTCACATCCGGCTTCGCGGCTTCCCTTGCCACCTGGATCTCGGATTCGGCCAGGGCTACGTCGCGCTGCGCAGCCGACAGTTCAGGCACGACATCGAATTGACCCTGCGCCAGTTGCAGCGCGCCTTGCGGCACCTCCAGCGGCGGCCGGCTCGATAGCGGGCGCCTGGCCGCGGCACCGACCCAGCGTTCCAGGTTGAGCGTGGCGGTCGCGAGCGCGGCGCGGTTTTCATCCTGGCGGTCATGCAGTTTCTGGATTTCCAGTTCCATCGCCAGCACGTCCGCGCGCGAGCCGCGCCCGCTGCGGTAGGCAGCAGATGCAGCCTGCAACGCCAGTTCCAGCGGATGGCTGTGATGGCCGAGCAGCACGCCGGCCTGTTCGGCGTACCAGCGATCCAGCCAGGCACTCACGGCATTGCGCTGCACGCCGGCCAGCCCGACCGCGCGCTGCGCCTCGGCAGCGGCGGCCTCGGCTTCGAAACGCGCGGCCCTGGCGCGGCGCTTGTCCGCACGCGTAAATTCCTGAACCACGCTGACGGAGCGCATGGTCATGGAATCGCGGCTCAGCGAGAACTGGTCCGAGCCGTTGACCGGAACATTGTTGATCCCGAGCTTGAGCACGGGATCCGGTAACTGGCCGGCGGCGACCGCCATTTGCATGGCGGCCTCGACGGCGCCGCGCGAGGATTCGGCGTCGCCGGCATGGGCGCTGGCGATCGCAACGGTTTCCTCGAGAGACAGGGAAGGAGCGGATTGCGCAGGCGCGCCTTGCGGCGCGGCCAGGCCGACGGCAGGCGCGCTAAGCAGCGCCACGGTCAGGTGACGTAGAAAAAGCATAAAGCCTCCAGGAGCGACGACTGCTGCCCGCACTGAAGCGGGCAGCACCAGCTGACGTCGATCCGGAGGCTAAGTCTGGAAACTGCAGTGAAGAATGTTGAGCGGTGGCGGACCGCGCGCCTCCATCTCCGCGCGCAGCGCGGTGCGAACCTCCGCCACGGCCACGCGCGTCGGTTCAATGACACGCATCAGCACCGGCATGTAGGCCGGAAGCTGCGGCGACAGATGGTCGGCACTCCTGGAATCCGCCTGGCAATGCGCCAGGCACAGCCCACTCTGGTCAATACCCTGCTCGCCCTCGCTGGCAGCCATATCCGCACAGGACTCGGTCATTGCCGCCATCGCGCCGCTGTGTTCCACCTGGTAGCGGCTGCCGGCACAGGCGTACGCCGCCGCTGCCAGTTGGACTGCCAGGAAGACTACGAGGAGGAAGCCGGCGAACCATGGCCGCCGGCAGGTGGAATGGCGCAAGCGCTTCAATGCCGTGAGCGAGACAGGCGAAAGGATACTCTTTCTGCCCGCGTACGTTGCCGCGTCGATGTGTCGCAGGCGGAGTCCACCTCTGCAGCGTTTTTTATCAGGCCGGTTCAGCCGCGATGCGGCGGCGCTTTGCAGCGGCCGGCTCGCATTCAACTTTTGCAACGCCACAGCCTTCCGGATTGCCTTCGCAGCAATGCTCCGTCAGGAAGGCGATGAGTTCATTCATCTGGTCGAACTGCGCCCGGTAAATCACAAACCTGCCTTCCTGCGTGTTCTTGATCAGGCCTGCGTGGAGCAGTTCTTTCAAGTGGAAAGACAAGGTAGCGGGCGGCACGCCCAGGGCCTCGCCAATCCGGCCCGCGCTGACGCCATCCAGGCCGGCCTGTACCAGCAAGCGGAAGATCGCCAGTCGGGAATCCTGGGCAAGTGCAGCCAGCGCTGCTACGGCGGTTTCATTCTTCATTTGTCGAGCTGTAGAGACCATCGTCGCGATCGGCGCAAGTTTGAGCGGATGACATTTCACCAGGTGTCATCGTCATCTCACTGCCATATTCCTGCCGCGCGATTCGACGTAACTAGATTTATGGAAACGTAGTACCTAATCTGAACCTTGTCCACCCACACAGCCAAGGGAGTTCGAAATGCGCGTCATCCCCCATGCCGCCGTGGCGGCGGCAGTGTGTGCAATCGGTATGCAGGCCGCGTACGGCCAGGCCATCGTCAAGATCGACGGCTCGAGCACCGTTTATCCCGTCACCGAAGCGGTTGCAGAAGACTTCCAGAAGGCCAAAAAGGGCGCCATCAAGGTGACAGTAGGCATCTCCGGCACAGGCGGCGGCTTCAAGAAATTCTGCCGCCGCGAGACCGACATCTCGAACGCGTCGCGCCCGATCCTGAAGCAGGAGATGGAGGCCTGCGCGCAGGCCGGCGTCAAATACTACGAGCTGCCCATCGCCTTTGACGCACTGACCGTGGTCGTCAACCCGAAGAACACCTTCGTCAAGCAACTGACCGTCGAGCAGCTCAAGAAAATGTGGGAGCCCGCGGCGCAAGGCAAGGTCACGAGCTGGAAGCAGGTCGACCCATCGTTTCCCGATGCCCCGCTGAAGCTGTTCGGCGCCGGCTCGGACTCGGGCACGTTCGATTACTTCACCGAAGCGATCGTCGGCAAGGCCAAGTCGTCGCGCGGCGACTACACCGCCTCGGAAGACGACAACGTGCTGGTGCAGGGCGTGTCGCGGGATGTGAACGGCCTTGGCTACTTCGGCTACTCCTACTATGAGGAGAACAAGAGCAAGCTGAGGGCCGTGCCCATCGTCAACAAGAGCGGCAAGGCCGTCGCGCCCGCCGCCAGCGCCGTGCTGGACGGTTCCTACAACCCGCTATCCCGTCCGATCTTCATCTACGTCAACGAGAAGTCCATGGACAAGCCGGAGGTGAAGGAATTCGTGGCGTACTACCTCCAGCACGGCGCTCGCCTCGCTGCCGAAGTGAAGTACGTTCCGCTGCCGGCCAGGGCCTACACGACCGCTGCGGAACACCTGGCAAAGAAGAAGCTGGGCACGGTGTTTGGCGGTGAGCCGGACGTTGCGGTCACCATCGACTCGCTGCTGGCTCGCGAAGCCAAGTTGTAACGGTTGCCGGGCGCGGGCGCGACTCGCGCCCTGTCAGAACGCTCGCGTGAAGGCCGCCATGCCAGACCACTCAACCGCCACCGCAACACCCAACGCATCGGCGCTCGGCATGACGCCGCACGTGGTCAGCGAACGGCTCGCAAAAAAGGCGTTCCGGCACACCCGGGAACGCTTCATCGAATCCATCCTGTTCCTGGCTGCTTCGGTATCCGTGCTCGCCACGCTGGGTATCGTCTGGGTCCTGGTCAGCGAATCGGCGCACTTCTTCAGCAATATTCCGGTCAGGCAGTTCTTTACCGACACCCTGTGGACGCCGCTCTTTGCCGAGCCGCGATACGGCATCCTGCCGCTGTTGCTGGGCACGCTGACGACATCCCTGGTGGCACTGGCCGTGGCCATTCCGCTGGGCACCACCATCGCCATCTATCTTTCTGAGTTCGCCAACCCGTCGCTCCGGGAAGTCATCAAGCCCTTCCTGGAACTGTTGGGCGGCATCCCGACCATTGTCTACGGCTACTTTGCCCTCACGGTGGTCACGCCGCTGCTCCAGGTGCTGATCCCTTCGCTGCCCGGATTCAATATGCTTTCCGCCGGGCTGGTGATGGGTATCGCCATCATCCCGTACGTCAGCTCCCTGGCCGAGGACGCCATGCGCGCGGTGCCGATGAGCTTGCGTGAAGGCTCGTATGCCATGGGCGGGACCCGCTTCCAGACCGCGCTTCGGGTGGTAGTGCCGGCGGCGCTGTCCGGCATTCTCTCCGCCTACATCCTGGGTATCTCGCGCGCCGTGGGCGAAACCATGATCGTCGCGGTGGCCGCCGGCATGCAGCCCAACTTCACGATGAATCCGATGGAGCCGGCGCAGACCATCTCTGCCTATATCGTGCAGGTTGCACTGGGGGACCTGCCGCATGGATCCATCGGCTATCAGTCGATCTTCGCCGCCGGCCTGACGCTGATGTTGATGACATTGATCTTCAACATCCTGGGACACATCATCCGCCGCCGCTATCGCGAAGCCTATTGACGAGTACGCCATGCACCAGCCAGCGCTCAACGCGATTCGCGTCATTATCAGATCGAACAAGCGATGGGACCTGTTCTTCGCCATCGCCGGCTTCCTTGCCTTGCTCGTAGGCATGCTGACCTTTATCGCCCTGTTCGTGCAGATGGCATACACGGGCTGGGAGCGCCTAAACCCCGAGTTCTTTGCCAACTTTCCGTCGCGGCGTGCTGCGCAGGCCGGCATCCTCTCCGCGTGGGTCGGATCGTTGCTGGTGATGCTGGTGACGGCGATCACCGCCGTGCCGCTGGGCATCGCCGCCGGCACCTACCTCGAGGAGTACGCGCCGAGGAACCTGGTTACCGACATCATCGAGATCAACGTCACGAACCTGGCGGGCGTGCCATCGATCGTCTACGGACTGCTGGCGCTGGGGGTCTTCGTCTATGCCTTCGGCTTCGGGCAGAGCGTACTGTCCGCCGGCCTGACGCTCGCGCTATTGATCCTGCCTGTCGTGATCGTGGCCACGCGCGAAGCGATCCGCTCGATTCCGCAACATATCCGCGAAGGGGCCTATGGGCTGGGCGCAACGCGCTGGCAGGTGACGCGGGACCACATCCTTCCCTACTCCACGCCGGGCATCATGACCGGCGTGATCATCGGCATGTCGCGGGCGATCGGGGAAACCGCTCCCATCATCACCATCGGCGCGCTCACCTTCATCGCGTTCCTGCCGCCGTCGCCGATCGAGCCGTCGTTCCCCTGGCTCAACTTCGAATGGCTCTGGTCGGGCTTCACAGTCATGCCGATCCAGATGTTCAACTGGACCTCGCGGCCCGAGGAAGCCTTCCAGCAGAACGCCGCGGCGGCCGGCTTCATCCTGGTCCTGATGACGCTCTCGATGAACGGACTGGCGATCTGGATCCGCTATCGGCTGAGGAAGAACATCAAATGGTAAGCAACACCATGCCCGTGCAAAACCAGGTCGGCTACGCGGCACCGGCCCGCGGCGCCTTCACGGAAGAGACCATGGCATCCACGCTGGAACCGACGCCGGTGAAGGCGGCCGCGATCGACCTCAACTTCTACTACGGGGCATATCACGCGCTGAAAGACGTGAATCTGCCGATCCAGGAGAAGCGTGTCACCGCGCTGATCGGCCCCTCTGGCTGCGGCAAGTCGACCCTGCTGCGGTGCTTCAACCGGATGCACGACCTGTATCCCGGCAATCGCTACCAGGGCGACATCCGCCTGTATCCCGACAACACCAACATCCTCGATCCGCGGGTCGATCCGATCGAGGTGCGCATGCGCATCGGGATGGTGTTCCAGAAGCCGAATCCGTTCCCGAAGTCGATCTATGAGAACGTTGCCTATGGCCTGCGGCTGCGCGGCGCAAAGACCCGCTCCCTGCTGGATGACCGGGTCGAGGAGGCACTGCGCGGCGCAGCGCTGTGGGACGAGGTAAAGGACCGGCTGCAGGCA
Source organism: Ralstonia pickettii (assembly GCA_050987995.1). Taxonomy (GTDB): domain Bacteria; phylum Pseudomonadota; class Gammaproteobacteria; order Burkholderiales; family Burkholderiaceae; genus Cupriavidus; species Cupriavidus pickettii_B. The sequence goes on along the minus strand of CP158803.1, from coordinate 361,013 downwards.
CAGGCCACGGAACTGTCCGGCGGCCAGCAGCAACGCCTTTGCATTGCCCGTTGCCTGGCCACCGATCCGGAGATCCTGCTGTTCGACGAGCCAACCTCAGCCCTGGACCCGATTGCGACGGGCAGCATCGAGGAGCTCATCAGCCAGCTGCGGTCGCGCGTCACCATCCTGATCGTGACCCACAACATGCAGCAGGCCGCCCGTGTCTCCGATTTCACCGCCTATATGTACCTGGGCGAGCTGATCGAGTATGGACAGACCAACCAGATCTTCCTGAAGCCGACCAGGCAGGCGACGGAAGACTACATCACCGGACGCTTCGGCTGAACCTGGGAGCGCTGCATGACCGTAAAACATTTGTCCAGCCAGTTCGATACCGATCTCACCGACATCTGCACCGAGGTCCTGCAGATGGGCGGGCTGGTCGAGGCGCAGGTCCAGTCGGCGATCCGCGCGCTGGAGACCTTCGACGTCGCCTTTGCCGATCAGGTGATTGCTGCGGAGGCGCGGGTCAATCGCCAGGAGATCGAGATCGACGCGCACTGCAGCAACATCATCGCGCGGCGGCAGCCGACGGCGCGGGACCTGCGGCTGCTGTTGGCGATATCGAAGTCCATCACCAATCTCGAGCGCGTCGGGGACGAGGCGTACAAGATTGCCAAGCGGTCGAAGCGCATCATCGGCGAGGTGGCGCGCTCCACCATTGAGTTCTCCGAGATCCGCCGGTCGGCCGCCCTGGCCGCCGAGATGCTGCGCAAGGCCCTGGACGCGTTTGCGCGCCAGGACTCGACCTCGGCTGCGGCAATCGTGCGCGACGACCGCGCTCTCGACGAGGAGTTTCGCAGCTTTGTGCGCAAGCTGATGAGCTACATGATGGAGAACCCGAAGCTGATCTCGGTCTCCCTTGACTATCTGTTCATCGCCAAGGCAATCGAGCGCATCGGTGACCACGCGACGAACATCGCCGAGTTCACCATCTATGTCGCCAAGGGCACCGATGTGCGCCACATCGACCAGGAGGCCCTTGAGCAGGAAGCAAACAAGCCATGAGCAGCAACAAGGCCGGCTCCACTCCAGACGCAAAAAAGCCCGCTGCAAGCGGGCTCCAAGGCAAAACTTAACAAAATGAAGATCGGTAGGCTCTAGAACGGAATATCGTCGTCCATATCCTCGAAGCCATTCGACGGTGCCTGCTGCGGACGGCGCGCACCGCCCGCCTGGCCACCGCCCTGGCCACCGCCCTGGCCGCCACCCTGGGCGCCACGGCCGCCGCCATAGCCGCCACCGGCACCGCCGCCGCCCGACGCTTCGCGGCTGTAGCCACCACCACCGCCACCGCTGTAGCCGCCTTCCTCACCGCCGCCGCCGCCCTGGCGCGCGCCCAGCATCTGCATCTGGTCGGCGACGATTTCGGTCGAGTATTTGTCCTGGCCGGACTGGTCCTGCCACTTGCGGGTGCGGATGCGGCCTTCGATATAGACCGACGAGCCCTTGCGCAGGTACTGGCCGGCGATCTCGGCCAGCTTGCCGAAGAAGGCGATGCGGTGCCACTCGGTGGCTTCCTTCATCTCGCCGGACCCCTTGTCCTTGTAGCGGTCAGTGGTCGCCAGGCGGATATTGGTGACGGCGTCGCCGCTGGGCATGTAGCGCGTTTCGGGGTCTGCGCCGAGGTTGCCGACGAGAATGACTTTGTTGACGGATGCCATGTGAAGTTCTCCAAAAGCCACGCGCTGTGTTGAAAAGCGTGGCAATACGATGATGATGAAGCTGACCGAAGTGATAACTGATAGTGTGACCCGATACTGCGCTGGCGGCTACTCCGGCTGCCCTGCCGCCACCGCGGCGCCGCCAGGCGCGCAGCAACGTAAACGAACATCGCGCCCCCGGCCGGATGTCGGGTGGCGCGATCAATGCTAGGCCGGTTTCAGGCCGGATTCTTTACGGATTGATGTGAACCTGGGGGCAGATTCAGGCCGCCGCTGCCGGCGCGCCTTCCTGTCCGCGGGCCGGCGGCGCCTTCATGCTCCAGGCGATTATAAGCCAGAGCAGCAGCACCACCGCGCAGCCGACGAAGACCGCGCTGCGGCCTTCGTGCTTGAGCAGCCAGCCGCCCGCGGCGCCGCCCAGGAACAGCCCGAGCGCCTGCGTCGTGTTGTACACGCCGAGCGCCGCGCCGCGCGCGGACGCGGCGTAGCGCGACACCAGCGACGGCTGCATCGCCTCCAGCACGTTGAATGCGACAAAGAAGAGCAAGAGCACGCCCACGATCGCCCACAGGCCGTGCACGGCGGCAAACAAGAGCTGTACCGCGGTCATCAGCGCAACCGCGCCCAGCAGCACCGGGCGCACGCGGCCGTAGCGCTCGGCCGCCATCATCGGGCCCAGCATCAGCACGAACGACACCAGCACCACCGGCAGGTAGACCTTCCAGTGCTGGTCCAGCGGCATGCCGGCATCGGCCAGCATGGTCGGCACCACCATGAACATGGCCACCTGCGACGCGTGCAGCGCCAGCACGCCGACGTTGAGCCGCGCCAGGTCGGCATTGAGCAGCACGTTGCGGAACGGCAGCCGCACCGGATGCGGCGGCGGCGGGCTCGGCACCAGGAACAGCGTCACGCCGATGGCGACCACGCCCAGCACCGACATCAGCCCGAAGATGCCGGACATGCCGATGCTGTGCAGCAGCGGCGAGGCGATCACCAGCGACAGCGCAAAGGTCAGGCCGATGCTGCCGCCCACCATCGCCATCGCCTTGGTGCGATGGCGCTCGCGCGTCAGGTCGGCGATGCAGGCGGTGATGGCCGCGGAAATCGCACCCGTGCCCTGCAGCGCGCGGCCGGCGATGATGCCGGAGAGCGTGTCCGAGAACGCCGCTACCAGGCCGCCGGCGATGAACAGCAGCAGCCCTGCCACCATCACCGGCTTGCGCCCGACGCGGTCGGACAACCAGCCCAGCGGGATGTGCAGGAAAGCCTGCATCAGGCCGTAGATGCCCATGGCCAGGCCCACGCGCTGGGCGTCCTGCCCGTCGGGCAGGCTGCGCGCGAATTCGGCAAAGACTGGCAGGATCAGGAACAGGCCCAGCATGCGCAGCGCGAAGATGCTGGCCAGCGACACGCTGGCGCGCAGCTCGGTGCGCGTCATGCGTTCGCGGGCGGGAGCCTGGGACGCGCTGGCAGGGCTCGCATCCGGGGAAGAAGACTGGATCGGCGGCATTGCGATCGGGGTGATCTTGGTGTTCTTCGAAAGGGGGTCAGCGGAGGATCAGGCTGGCGGCGCGCGGTTGGCTCGCGGTTGGCTGTCGTGGCCGGACTCGCCGAGGTCGTGGCTCCCGCTTCCGGGGCCGGACCGGCGGCGGCTGTGCCGGGTCTCCGGTGCCCGCGCTGTCAGGGCTGGCAACCCCGGAAACCGAAGTTGGGTATATTAACAGGTTTGCTCCTTCGCGCTTCCCGGGTCACCTGGCCATGCCAGCTGGCCCCCGGGCGTGTGCCCGGGCGCGCATTCCGGCCGTCGCCAGCGGTCGGAAGTGCCAATTAAGGTACTTGTTTCTGGGTTTTGCGATTCCTTCAGACAGCCCTGCCAGCCCGGCGGGGCGGCCTGTCTGGCGACGACTTTTCGGCATATGGAAGAAATCAAGATCCGTGGGGCGCGTACCCACAACCTGAAGAACATCAATCTCGACCTGCCGCGCAACCGGCTGATCGTGATCACCGGCCTGTCGGGCTCGGGCAAGTCCTCGCTCGCCTTCGACACGCTCTATGCCGAAGGCCAGCGCCGCTACGTGGAGTCGCTGTCCGCCTATGCCCGCCAGTTCCTGCAGCTGATGGAAAAGCCGGACGTGGACCTGATCGAAGGCCTGTCGCCGGCGATCTCGATCGAGCAGAAGGCCACCAGCCACAACCCGCGCTCCACAGTAGGCACCGTCACCGAGATCCACGACTACCTGCGCCTGCTGTACGCCCGCGCCGGCACGCCCTACTGCCCCGACCACAACCTGCCGCTGCAGGCGCAGAGCGTGTCTCAGATGGTGGACGCCGCGCTGGCCCTGCCCGAGGACACCAAGCTGATGATCCTGGCGCCGGTGGTGGCCGACCGCAAGGGCGAGCACTCGGACCTGTTCGACAGCATGCAGGCGCAGGGCTTCGTGCGCTTTCGCATCCGCTCGGGCGGCGGCGCCGCGCACGAGGCCGAGGCCAAGGTCTATGAGCTCGATGCGCTGCCGAAACTGAAGAAGACCGAGAAGCACACCATTGAAGTGGTGGTGGACCGCGTCAAGGTGCGCGCCGACATCAAGCAGCGCCTGGCCGAGTCGTTCGAGACCGCGTTGCGCCTGGCCGATGGCCGCGCGCTTGCGCTGGAACTCGACAGCGGCAAGGAGCATATGTTCAGCTCCAAGTTTGCCTGCCCGATCTGCTCGTATTCGCTGCAGGAGCTGGAGCCGCGGCTGTTCTCGTTCAACAACCCGATGGGCGCCTGCCCTAGCTGCGACGGGCTGGGCCAGATCACCTTCTTCGACCCGAAGCGCGTGGTGGCCTTCCCCAACCTGTCGCTGGCCTCGGGCGCGATCAAGGGCTGGGACCGCCGCAACCAGTTCTACTTCCAGATGCTGCAAGGCCTGGCGGCGTACTACGACTTCGACACCGAGACGCCATTCGAGGAGCTGCCGGAAAACGTGCAGCAGTCGGTGCTGCACGGCTCGGGCGAGCAGGAGATCCCGTTCACCTATATCAACGAGCGCGGCCGCACCACCGTGCGCGAGCATGTGTTCGAAGGGATCATCCCCAACCTGGAGCGCCGCTACCGCGAGACCGATTCGGTCGCGGTGCGCGAGGAACTGGCCAAGTACCAGAACAACCAGCCCTGCCCCGCCTGCCACGGCACCCGCCTGCGCACCGAGGCGCGCCACGTCAAGCTGGGCGAGGGCGAGCAGGCACGCGCCATCTTCGAGATCAACGGCTGGCCGCTGCGCGACGCGCTGACGTACTTCCTGACGCTGGACATGCACGGCGCCAAGCGCGAGATCGGCGACAAGATCATCAAGGAGATCTCGGCGCGGCTGAACTTCCTGAACAACGTCGGGCTGGACTACCTGTCGCTGGAGCGCAGCGCCGATACGCTGTCGGGCGGCGAGGCGCAGCGCATCCGGCTGGCGTCGCAGATCGGCTCGGGCCTGACTGGCGTGATGTACGTGCTGGACGAGCCCTCGATCGGCCTGCACCAGCGCGACAACGACCGCCTGATCGGCACGCTCAAGCACCTGCGCGATATCGGCAACTCGGTGCTGGTGGTCGAGCATGACGAGGACATGATCCGCGCCTGCGACTACGTGGTCGACATCGGCCCCGGTGCCGGCGTGCACGGCGGCATGATCGTGGCCGAGGGCACGCCGCGGCAGATCGAGGATTCGCCGGCGTCGCTGACGGGGCAGTACCTGTCGGGCCAGCGCCGCATCGAGGTGCCGAAGAAGCGCTCCGCGCCCGACGACGAACGGCTGCTGCGCATCGTCAATGCCAGCGGCAACAACCTGCGCAACGTCACGGCGGAAGTCCCGGTCGGGCTGCTGACCTGCATCACCGGCGTATCCGGCTCCGGCAAGTCCACGCTGATCAACGACACGCTCTACCACGCGGTGGCGCGCCATCTGTACGGCTCCACGCCGGAACCGGCCGCGCATGACCGCATCGAGGGGCTGGAGCACTTCGACAAGGTCATCAACGTCGACCAGAGCCCGATCGGCCGCACGCCGCGTTCCAACCCGGCTACCTACACCGGCCTGTTCACGCCGATCCGCGAACTGTTCGCCGGCGTGCCGTCGGCCAAGGAGCGCGGCTACGATCCGGGCCGCTTCTCGTTCAACGTCAAGGGCGGGCGCTGCGAGTCGTGCCAGGGCGACGGCGTGCTCAAGGTCGAGATGCACTTCCTGCCCGACGTCTACGTGCCCTGCGACGTCTGCCACGGCAAGCGCTATAACCGCGAGACGCTGGAAGTCCTCTACAAGGGCAAGAACATCTCCGAGGTGCTCGACCTGACCGTCGAGCAGGCGCACGAGTTCTTCAGCGCGGTGCCGGTGGTGCGGCGCAAGCTGCAGACGCTGCTGGACGTGGGGCTCGGCTATATCCGGCTGGGGCAGTCGGCCACCACGCTGTCGGGCGGCGAGGCGCAGCGCGTCAAGCTGTCGCTGGAGCTGTCCAAGCGCGACACCGGGCGCACCCTCTATATCCTGGACGAGCCCACCACCGGCCTGCATTTCCACGATATCGAGCTGCTGCTCAAGGTCATTCACAAGCTGCGCGACCAGGGCAATACCGTGGTCATCATCGAGCACAACCTCGATGTCATCAAGACGGCGGACTGGCTGATCGACATGGGGCCGGAAGGCGGCGCCGGTGGCGGTCAGGTGATCGCGCGCGGCACGCCGGAGGATGTCGCCAGGAGCAAGGCGAGCTTTACCGGCAAATACCTGGCGCCGCTCCTCAAGCGCGCCTGAGCGGTCAGTCCAGCCCGGCGGCAGGCAGCACGCGCGTGCGCCGCGCGGCGCCGCCCGGCTGCAATTCGATCGCCACGCCGCCGCCGCTGTCTGCGGCGTGGCCGGTCAGCGCTGTGATCACCACCTGGTGCGTGACCAGCAGATAAGGCCCGCCGCGCGGGTCGAGGCCGTCGATAAAGCGCGACAACTGGGCGGTCTGCGCTTCGCGGCGCTGTGCATCCGCGCCAAAAAATGAATTGAGCAAGGGCTGGACGCGCACCGGACCCAGCGCCATCAGCCGCGCGGTGTCCTGGCAGCGGCACCAGGCGCTGCTCAGCACCTGCGTCGGGCGAAAGCCTGCGGCCTTCCAGCTCGCCCCCAGCCTGGCGGCCTGCTGCCGGCCGCGCGCATCGAGGTTGCGCTGCGTCGAACAATCTTCCGGCCGGAATCCGGGCGGATCCCCTACCCCGGGCGCGCTCGCATGGCGCAGCACGACGACGACGTTGGGGCGGCCCAGTTCACTGACGGCAATTTCGCCCTGTGATGCTGGCGAGACCTGGGCGCCGGCAATGGGCGGGGCGAGGACAAGCCATGCAAGGATCAGGCGAAGGAGCGGCATCGGCGTCTCCGGTGACGGGGCAGTCCATCCGGTATAGCAGGTACGCACGCCATGCGAAGAGCGCCCTGCCAGCTTGCATTCACCACGCCGCGCCCTACCATGAACCGGACGGCCGCAAGCCGCGCCGCGATTCGGGAGCCAGCCATGGAACTGACGGTCGTACCGGTCACCAAGCCGGAAGCCACCAACTTTATCTTCGGCCATTCGCATTTCATCAAGACCGTGGAAGACCTGCACGAGGCGCTAGTCAGCACGGTGCCCGGCATCCGCTTCGGGCTGGCGTTCTGCGAGGCGTCGGGCAAGCGGCTGGTGCGCTGGTCGGGGACGGATGAAAGCCTGATCGATCTTGCCTGCGAGAATGCGCGCGCCATCGGCGCGGGGCATAGCTTTTTGATTTTCCTCGGCGACGGGTTCTTTCCGGTAAACGTGCTGGCTGCGGTGCGGGCGGTGCCGGAGGTTTGCCGCATCTTCTGTGCGACCGCGAACCCGACACAAGTGCTCATCGCCCAGACCGATGCCGGGCGCGGTGTGGTTGGCGTCATCGATGGCGCCTCGCCGCTGGGGATCGAAACCGAAGCGGATGTGGCGGAGCGGAAGGCGTTGTTGCGGAAGTTTGGGTACAAGCTTTGAGCTTGCTTGCTGCGGGCGCTGGAAGTAGCCACAACGTTCGAACCACTACAGAAGGGTCCCCTCTCCCGCGTGCGGGAGAGGGCTAGGGTGAGGGCCAGGCCGTCGCGAACCAGACGCCATATCGTGAGGCACAGGCCTGCCCTCACCCCCGCCCCTACCCAGGAACCTCCACTAACCCATTGATTTTATTAGGGCTGATTTTGGAGCCTTGCTACAGCGGTTGTGGAGCGAAGGCCTCCTGGTTCCTGGGGCAAGCCGGCACGGCGAGCGTGCATAGGACTCTCCCGCAAGCGGGAGAGGGGAGCAAACCAGCAGGATCGTCAGACTAACAGCAGCTCAATGCTGCGCCGCCTGCACCGTAGACACCGCCGGCACATCGTCTTCCTTCATCCGGCTCCGGTTCAACACCCCAGCCTGCTCCAGCACCGGATAAGCCGTCGCACAGAACAGCGAATTCAGCCGCTTCAGCTCGCTGATCACATCCAGGTGCAGCGAGCTGGTCTCGATGCTTTCCGCCGTCTGCACCGCCACCCGCTGCAAATGGGTCCGCGCATATTTGCGCTCCAGCTCGCGAAAGTTAGCCTTCTCCGCCATCAGCGCCTGCGCGCTCTTGAGATCGCCGTTGAGGAACACCGACAAACCCAGCCTCAGGTTGGCGACCAGCCGCGCATGCATCTCGGCGATCTCCTGCATGCCCGCCTCTGAGAACATCAGGTTGTGGGCGATCTTCTTGTCCTTGGTATCGAGCAGGATGCGCTCGATGATGTCGCCGGCGTGTTCCAGGTTGATAGTCAGCGAGATGATTTCGGTCCAGCGCTGGCCGTCGCGCTCGTCCAGCGCTTCCAGGCTGATGCGGGTCAGATAGAGCTTGATCGCGGTGTAGAGGTCGTCGACCTCGTTGTCGATGCGGCAGGTGGCGGTGGCGAGCCTGGCGTCGTTGGTGCGCATCACGCGCAGCATATTGTCGAGCATCTGTTCGACGCGGTCGCCGATGCGCAGCACTTCGCGCGAGGCGTTGGACAGCGCCAGCGTGGGCGTGGACAACGCGGCGGGATCGAGGTGGCGCGGCGTGACCTGGCTGTCGCCGGTATTGCGTCCGGGCAGCACCTTCTCGCACAGGCGCGCCAGCGGCGCGGTCGCGCCAAGCAACAGCACCGCCAGCGTGACGTTGAAGAGCAGGTGGAAGTTGACGATCAACCGTTGCGGGTCATGGTCGACCAGCGCCAGCAGTTCCCCGGCCTCGCCCAGCAGCGGCAGTGCAACCAGGCAGCCCAGCAGCCGCGACAGCAGGTTGCCCAGCGTCACACGCTTGCCCGGCTGGTTGTTGCCCGAGGTGGTCAGCAGCGCCGAGATGCCCGAGCCCAGGTTGGCGCCCAGCACCAGCGCCAGCGCCACGTGGATCGACACCACGCCGGCCGAGGCCAGCGCGCCGCAGAACAGCACCACGGCCAGGCTCGAATAGCACAGGATGGTGAGGAAGGCGCCGATCAGCATGTCCAGCGCGGTGTCGCCGGTCAGCGTGCCGAACAGCACCTTGACGCCGGCTGCCTGGACCACGGGGCGCGTGGCGATGGAGATCAGTTCGAGCGCCAGTGTGATCAGGCCCAGCCCGATCAGCACGCGCCCGACGTGGCCCGGCTTGCTGCCCTTCCACGTCAGGTGGCAGATCACGCCGACGAAGATCAGCAGCGGCGACAGCCACGACAGGTCCAGCGAGAACACCTGCACCATCAGCGCGGTGCCGACGTTGGCGCCGAGCATGATGGCCAGCGCCGGCGCCACGGCGATCAGGCCCTGGCCGACGAAGGAACTGACGATGACCGCGGTGGCGTTGCTGCTCTGGACCAGTCCGGTGACGCCGAGGCCGGCGGCAAAGGCGGTGAAGCGGTTGGAGACGCTGGTCGACAAGACGTGGCGCAGGTTCGCCCCGTAGACGCGCAGGATGCCGACCTTGACAATGTTCGTGCCCCAGACAAGGAGGGCCACGCCTGATAACAGGTGAAGGAGTACGCCCATGGTGCGCCTTTGTGTGACCGGTGCCGAAATACTGCCTGGAGGCTCTGCCCGGTCATCGTGTCGTTGTCAAGGGGCCATTATGCGCCCGACACCAGGCAGCGGCAACGACGTGGCCCGCGCGATGCAGGCCACAGGCAACACAAGCACAGCTCAGCCCGGCATGCCGCGGCGCAGCGCTCAGGGCAGCGCGACCTTGATGCCCAGCCCGACGAAGATGGCCCCCGCGGCGCGGTCCAGCCAGCGCCCCGTAGCCGGGCGGCGGCGCAGCCAGGCGCCGAGCCAGCCAGCGCACCAACCGAACAGCGAGAACACCACCGCGGTCTGCAGCATGAAGACCACACCCAGCAGCAGGAACTGCAGACCCGGGTGCGCGGCATCGGCGCGCACGAACTGCGGCAGGAACACCAGGAAGAACAGCGTGACCTTGGGGTTCATCATGTTGCCGAGCACGCTCTGGCGGAACACGCGCGCCAGCGGCACTGCATCGACAGCGCCGCCCTGCGCCAGCCCGCCCTTGGCACGCAGCGCCTGGATGCCGATCCAGATCAGGTAGGCCGCGCCCGCGTACTTGATCAGCTGGAACGCCAGCGGCGACGAGCGCAGCACCGCCGCCAGCCCCACCGCGGCGATCACGGTATGGAACAGGCAGCCGACCGAGAACCCCAGCGCCGCCACCAGCCCCGCGCGCCGTCCCTGCGCCATGCCGCGCGCCAGCACCTGCAGGTTGTCGGGGCCGGGCGCCACCGTGACGGCGATCGAGGTCAGCAGGAACAGCAGCAGGTCTGGCATGGGGTCTCCTTCAGCGCAAAGGCCGGTCTGTCAGTGTCCGAAATTCAATGCCCGTCAAAGCAGCACACCGTGAACAGCGGCAGCCCGCTGTCCTGCAGCAGCTTCGAGCCGCCCAGCTCGGGCAGGTCGACGATGGCGGCCCCCTCCACCACCGTCGCGCCGAGGCGCTCCAGCAGCTTGCGCCCGGCCATCATGGTGCCGCCGGTGGCGATCAGGTCGTCGATCAGCAGCACGCGGTCGCCGGCCTTGCAGGCATCGGCATGGATCTCGACGGTGGCGCTGCCGTATTCCAGCTCGTACTCCTCCGCCACGGTCTGGAACGGCAGCTTGCCCTTCTTGCGGATCGGCACGAAGCCCAGGTTCAGTTCGTACGCGACGATCGCACCCAGGATAAAGCCGCGCGCGTCGATGCCGGCGACCAGGTCGAGCTGCGCATCCATGTAGCGGTGCACGAAGACGTCGATCAGCACGCGCAGCGTCTTTGGGTTCTGCAGCAGCGGGGTGATGTCGCGAAACATCACGCCCGGCGCCGGCCAGTCCGGTACGGTCCGGATGCGGTCGCGCAGGTAGCCGGTGACGTCGCCGAGTTCGGGAGACTGGATGAGGGAATCTGGCATGGGTTACGCAAACGAGGGGTATGCAAACGAAAGCGCGCCATGCGCGCCGATGAAAAGTCTGTCGCAGCGCCCGATGCGGCGATGCGGTAACGGGTTACCACCCGCGCCGCCGGGGCGGCCAGCACAATGGCCCTGCCGGCCGCCTGGCCGGGCTGCCGCGTCCGGCACCCGCCGGACAACCGTAACCATACAGGAGACCGCAATGGCAAAGAAGATACTGCTGCTGGCCGGCGACTACGCCGAAGACTACGAAACCATGGTGCCGTTCCAGGCGCTGCAGATGGTCGGCCACACCGTCCATGCCGTGTGCCCCGACAAGAAGGCGGGCGATGCCTGCGCCACCGCCATTCACGACTTCGAGGGCGACCAGACCTACAGCGAAAAGCGCGGCCACAACTTCACCCTGAACGCGACCTTTGCGGACATCGACCCGGCCGCGTATGACGCGCTGGTCATCCCAGGCGGCCGCGCGCCGGAATACCTGCGGCTGAACGAACGCGTGCTGGAGATCGTGCGCCACTTCGCCCAGGCGGCCAAACCGATCGCGGCGGTCTGCCACGGCGCCCAGCTGCTGGCCGCGGCCGGCGTGCTGGAAGGCAAGACCTGCTCGGCCTACCCCGCCTGTGCGCCCGAGGTGAAGCTCGCCGGCGGTACCTATGCCGACATCCCGGTCGACCAGGCCCACACCGACGGCAACCTGGTCACCGCCCCGGCCTGGCCAGCCCACCCGGCATGGCTGGCGCAGTTCCTTGCGGTGCTGGGCACGCGGATCGTACATTAGAGCCTTCCGAACGCGGCGCCGCCCCGGGCATCGAAGCGGGCGGCACGGCCCATGCGACGGGCCGTGCACCTGATGCCGGCTGCGCCGCCAGCACGGGGGCACCCATGTGTGAAATCTTTATCCGCGCCAACCCGGCTTCCTACCAGTGCCAGGCGCGCTCGCTGCGCCTGCACGGCGTGGCCACCAGCATCCGGCTGGAAAGCCTGTTCTGGGAGGTGCTGGAGGAACTGGCGCGCCGCGACGGCATGACCGTCAACCAGCTCATCACGCGCCTGCATGACGAACTGAGCGCCCATCGCGGCGGAGAGGCCGTCGCTGGCAATTTCTCGTCCTTCCTGCGGGTGTGCTGCCTGCGTTACCTGATGTTGCAGGGCGAAGGGCGTATCCCCGCGGACCAGACCGTGCCGATCCGCTCGCTGGATGCGCGCGCGGTGCTCGACAGCCTGCCGGAATCCTGGGTGGAAACGCGCCCGCACTGAGCCCGACCGTGAGCCCGGCGGGCGGCCCTCAACCGTTCAGGATGCGCGTCTCCGCGGCCTCGAGCGCTTCAGGCGGGCCACGCAGCACCACGATGTCGCCCGGTTCCAGCACGGTCTCGGGCTCCGGGTCGAAGGCGCGGATACCGCGCCGGCGCACCGCGGTCACTTCCACGCCGATCCGGTCCAGGCCCAGCACGCCCAGGCGTCGTCCGACGGCCGTCGATTGCGGGCCGAGCGATACCGAGTGCAACCGCACGGAGTCGCGCTCGACCATGTCTTCGTCATCGTCGCGGCCGTGGAAATAGCCGCGCAGCAGGCTGTAGCGCGCGTCGCGCGCCTCCTGCACACCGCGCACCACGCGGCGCATCGGCACGCCCAGCAGCACCAGCGCGTGCGAGGCCAGCATCAGGCTGCCCTCGATGATCTCGGGCACCACCTCGGTGGCGCCGGCCTTCTGCAGCGTGTCGAGCTCGGAATCGTCCACCGTGCGCACGATCACCGGCAGCGCCGGCGCCAATTCCTGCACGTGGTGCAGCACCTTGAGCGCCGACGGCGTGTTGGCATAGGTGACGATCAGCGCGGCGGCGCGGTGGATGCCGGCGGCGATCAGCGCCTCGCGCCGGCCGGCATCGCCGTAGACCACGGTATCGCCGGCGGCAGCGGCCTCGCGCACGCGGTCGGGGTCGAGGTCGAGCGCGACATAGGTGATGCCCTCGCGCTCGAGCATATGCGCCAGGTTCTGCCCGCTGCGGCCGAAGCCGCAGATGATGGCGTGCTTCTCGGTCTGCAGGCTCTGCGCGGCGATGCGGGTCATGTTCAGCGACTGCATCAGCCATTCATTGGCGGCAAAGCGCAGCACAATGGCGTCGCTGTACTGGATCAGGAAGGGCGCGGCCAGCATCGACAGCAGCATCGAGGCCAGGATCACCTGGGTCAGCACGGGGTCGACCAGGTTCAGGCCATCGATCTGGTTCAGCAGCACGAAGCCGAACTCGCCCGCCTGCGCCAGCCCGAGACCGGTGCGGATCGCCACGCCCTGGCGCGAGCCGAAGAGCCGCGCCAGCACCGTGATCAGCACCAGCTTGAACAGCACCGGCACCACCAGCAGCGCCAGCACCAGCCACAGGTGGTCGAGCACCACGCGGATATTGAGCAGCATGCCGATGGTGACGAAGAACAGCCCCAGCAGCACGTCGCGGAACGGCTTGATGTCTTCTTCCACCTGGTGGCGGTACGGCGTCTCGGAAATCAGCATGCCGGCCATGAACGCGCCCAGCGCCATCGACAGCCCGAGCCGCTCGGTCAGCGCGGCCATGCCCAGCGTCACCAGCAGCAGGTTCAGCATGAACAGTTCCTGCGAGCGGCGCGCCGCCACCACATGGAACCACCGGCTCATCAGGCGCTGGCCGAGGAAGAAGATCACGCCCAGCGCGACCACGATCTTCACCGTGGCCAGGCCCAGCGCCTTCATCAGGTCCCCGGGATCCTGCGACAGCGCCGGGATCACGATCAGCAGCGGCACCACCGCCAGGTCCTGGAACAGCAGGATGCTGATGATATTGCGGCCGTGCTCGCTTTCCAGCTCCATGCGCTCGGACAGCATCTTGGAGACGATCGCCGTGGACGACATCGCCAGGGCCCCGCCCAGCGCCACCGAGGCCTGCCACGACAGCGGGAACAGCCAGCTAAAGGCCCAGCTCGCCGGTATCACCGCCAGCATCGACAGCACCACCTGCGAGCCGCCCAGCCCGAACACCAGCCGCTTCATCGCGCGCAGCTTGGTCAGGTTGAACTCCAGCCCGATCGAAAACATCAGGAAGACCACGCCGAATTCGGCCAGGTACTTGGTCTGCGCGCTGTCGCTGGCCAGCCCCAGCGCATGCGGGCCGATCAGGATGCCGACGGCCAGGTAGCCGAGCATCGGCGGCAGCTGCAGCATGCGGAAAGCGACCACGCCGAATACGGCAGCGGCCAGCAGCACCAGGGTCAGTTCCAGCGGTGAATGCATCAGGGCGAGAGTCAGGCGGTCGGGCAGTCAGGCGGTCAGAAAGCCAGGCAAGCGGGAGTGACCGGCCAGGCGCGCGTCCGACCCGGCACGGGCTTCCTGCCGGGGCAACACGGCAAGCGCGGCGGGCGCCCGGGGGGCGGCCAAGGCGCCGTCGCATTCGTTGGTATACTTCGTCGCCATGATAGCCAATTTCGATGCGGATCGAGCACTCCGGCTCGCACGCGACACCCTCCAGACCGAAGCCGATGCGGTTTCCGCACTTTCGGGCCGCCTGACCATTGACTTTGCCCATGCGGTGCAGCTGATCCTGCAATGCACCGGGCGCGTAGTGGTCTCCGGCATCGGCAAGTCCGGTCATATCGGGCGCAAGGTGGCGGCCACGCTGGCCTCCACCGGCACCCCCGCGTTCTTCGTGCACCCGGCGGAGGCCAGCCACGGTGACCTGGGCATGGTCACGCGCGACGACGTGCTGATCGCCTTCTCCAATTCCGGCGAGACCGGCGAGCTGCTGTCGATCATCCCGATCGTCAAGCGCATCGGCGCGCGGCTGATCTCGGTCACCGGCAACCCGGAGTCCAACCTGGCCAAGCTCGCCGACGTCCACCTGGACGCCGCCGTGGAAAAGGAAGCCTGCCCGCTGAACCTGGCGCCAACGGCAAGCACCACCGCCGCGCTGGCGCTGGGCGACGCGCTGGCGGTGGCGGTGCTGGACGCGCGCGGCTTCGGCGAGGAAGACTTCGCCCGCTCGCACCCGGGCGGGGCGCTCGGGCGCAAGCTGCTGACGCACGTGCGCGACGTAATGCGCACCGGCAATGCCGTGCCGGAGGTGCGAGAGAGCACCCCGCTGGCACAGGCGCTGATGGAAATCACGCGCAAGGGCATGGCCATGACCGCGGTGGTGGACCCCGACGGGCACGCCATCGGCGTGTTCACCGACGGCGACCTGCGCCGCCTGCTGGAAACCCCGCGCGACTGGAAGACCGTGCCCATCGGCGAGGTCATGCACCGCAACCCGCACGTGGTCAACGAGAACCAGCTCGCCGTGGAAGCGGTGCAGGTGATGGAAGCCAACCGCATCAACCAGCTGCTGGTGGTGGACGACGACGGCCGCCTGACCGGCGCGCTGCATATCCACGACCTGACCCGCGCCAAGGTCATCTGACCGGGCGCAAGAGAAGGACACCATGCAGGCACTACTCGCCTCCCTCAGCGGCATCGTGATGCGGCTGCTGCCGTTGCTGCTGATGGCCTTCGTGGCGGGCAGCACGTTCTGGCTGGTCCAGATCAACTCGCCCAAGGAAGACCAGGCCGCGCAGACGACCAAGAAGCACGAGCCGGACTACTTCATGGACCGCTTCTCGGCCACCGAACTGGCGCAGGACGGCAGCACCAAGATCCGCTTCACCGGCGATCGCATGGTCCATTTCGAGGACGACCAGACCTACGAGGTCAGCCGTCCCGCGATGCGCGCGTACCAGCCGGGCCGCCCGCCGGTGACCGCGCACGCCGATATCGGCCGCATGAACGCCGAAGGCTCGGTGATCGACCTGTACGGCAACGGCTTCATCATGCGCCAGCAGGGCGCCGACGCGTCCAAGGACCCGCAGATGACCGCGGCGTCGAGCTACTTCCAGTTGCTGGTCAACGAAGACATCGTCAAGACCGACAAGGCGGTCAAGCTCACGCGCGGCCCCTCGGTGATGACCGCCAACGGCCTGGTCTTCAACAACGTCACCCGCGAAGTACAATTGCTCGGCAATGTACGCGGCACCATCATCACCGGGCCGTCGCCGGGGCGCTAACGATCCCGGCACGGGGCCTGCCAGCAGCACGGCCATGCCCGCGCCAAGCCCCACCAACACGTATCAGAACGCCCTCCAGCGACCCCAGCCAACATGACTGCTCCTTTGACGACATCGTCCCGTCGACACGCCGCCCCGGCCCTGCTCGCCACGGCCATGGCCTTCGGCCTGCTGCTGGCCCAGCCCGCCTTCGCCGAGCGCGCGGACCGCGACAAGCCGATGGTGCTCGAGGCCGACAACGCCAGCTATGACGACGTCAAGCAGATCTATACGCTGACCGGCAACGTGGTGCTGACCAAGGGCACCATGATCCTGAAATCCGACGCCGCCGAGCTGCGCACCGACCCCGAGGGCTACCAGTTCGCCGTGGCCACCGCCAAGTCCGGCAAGCAGGCCTATATCCGCCAGAAGCGCGAAGGCGTCGATGAGTACATCGACGGCTGGGGCGACCGCATCGAATACGACGGCAAGCAGGAACTGTCCAAGCTGATCGGAAATGCCCGCATGGCCCGCCTGCAAGGCGCCAAGATGCTCGACGAAATTCGCGGCGCCGTGCTGACCTATGACAGCCGCAAGGAGTTCTACACGGCTGCCGGCGGCGGCGGCGAAGGCGCGCCTGCCAACCCCTCCGGCCGCGTGCGCGCGGTGCTGTCGCCACGCCAGGACCAGGGCGCCCAAGGCGCGCCCGGTGCCGGCGGCTCGCCGCTTAACCTGAAGTCCGCGCCCACGCCGGCCAACAAACCCTGACGCCAGGCACTGGTCCCTGCGCGATCGCAAGGAGCCAGCGCCTGAAACGCCTGAACGCCAGACTGTGCCAATGACCGATACCGCAACCATTGCCGAAAAGCCTTCCGTCGAAGCCTCCACCGTCCTCGCCGGCGGCAGCACGCTGGTCGTGCGCCACCTGAGGAAGCGCTATGGCACGCGCACGGTGGTGAAGGACGTCTCGCTGGACGTGAAGAGCGGCGAGGTGGTCGGCCTGCTCGGGCCCAACGGCGCGGGCAAGACCACCTCGTTCTACATGATCGTGGGCCTGGTGGCGCTGGACGAGGGCGATATCGTGCTCGACGGCGACCATATCAGCGGCCTGCCGATCCACGAACGCGCGCGCATGGGCCTGTCCTACCTGCCGCAGGAAGCCTCAGTGTTCCGCAAGCTCAACGTCGAGGAAAACATCCGCGCCGTGCTGGAACTGCAGGTGGAAAACGGCAAGCCGCTGGGCAAGGCCGAGATCGAACGCCGGCTGGATTCGCTGCTCGACGACCTGCAGATCGCGCATCTGCGCAACAACCCGGCGCTGTCGCTCTCGGGCGGCGAACGCCGCCGTGTGGAGATCGCACGCGCGCTGGCGTCGTCGCCGCGCTTTATCCTGCTGGACGAACCCTTCGCCGGCGTCGACCCCATCGCCGTGGGCGAGATCCAGCGCATCGTCAGCTTCCTGAAGGCGCGCAATATCGGTGTGCTGATCACCGACCACAACGTGCGCGAGACGCTCGGCATCTGCGACCACGCCTACATCATCAGCGAAGGCACGGTACTGGCCGCAGGCGAGCCCGACGAGATCATCGCCAACGAATCGGTGCGGCGCGTCTACCTGGGCGAGAATTTCCGGATGTGATGTAGCGGCCCGCCTATGAGCCTATAGCGTTTTCTGGAAGGCGCTGGCTCAAATGGCGGGCTTCTTTGCGGCGCATGTGGGCAATCCCACTGCCGGCGGCGATCAGAGCGCATCAGCGATAGCAATTTCCGTTCCAACAACGGAAAGATGCGCATAAAATAGGTCGCATGAAACCGTCGCTACAGCTCCGCCTATCCCAGCACCTGGCACTCACCCCCCAACTGCAGCAGTCGATCCGGCTGCTGCAGCTTTCTACGCTGGAACTGCAGCAGGAAGTCGAACAGGCCCTGACGGAAAACCCCCTGCTCGAACGCGAGAACGACTGGATCGAAAGCCCGCTGCGCGTGGCCGCCGACGGCTCGGTCAACCTGCAGAGCGCGCCCGCACCGGCGCCATCGGAACCGCAGGGCAATGGCGACGCGCGCACCGAAGGCGCGGGCGATGACGACAGCTACGGTGACAGCAACAGCGGCGACGACTATGGCGGCGACTGGAGCCTTGACGACTTCGCCCGCCGCCCGCAAGGCGACGAAGACGAAAAGACGCCGATGCAGCTGCGTGACGCCGAGCCCACGCTGCGCGAATACCTGATGGAACAGCTCGCGCCGCTGAAGATCTCCGCGCGCGACAAGGGTCTGGCGATCTTCCTGATCGAATCGCTGGACGATGACGGCTACCTAAGCGCGTCGCTCGAGGAAATCTGCACCGAGCTGCCGGAAGAGCTCGAGTTCGAGCTCGACGAAGTCCACGCGATCCTGACGCTGCTGCAGAGCTTCGATCCGCCGGGCGTGGGCGCACGCAACGCCGCCGAGTGCCTGGCGCTGCAATTGCGGCGCCTGACGCACCCGCAGCGCGAGCTGGCGCTGGTGATCGTCAGCAACCACCTGGAACTGCTGGCGGTGCGCGACTACACGCGGCTGAAGAAGGCGCTGCAGGTCGACGAAGCGGCACTGAAGGCCGCGCACGAGCTGATCCGCTCGCTGGCGCCGTATCCAGGGCATGCCTACAGCCGCCCGGAAGCCGACTTCGTCGTGCCCGATGTGTTCGTGCGCAAGAGCGGCGGCGGCTGGACCGCGCAGCTCAACCCGGATGTGATGCCGCGGCTGCGCATCAACGATATGTATGCGCAGATCCTGCGTGGCGCCAAGGGTGAGTCCGGCACGGCTGGCCTGCAGCAGAAGCTGCAGGAGGCACGCTGGCTGATCAAGAACATCCAGCAGAGGTTCGACACCATCCTGCGTGTCTCACAAGCCATTGTCGAGCGTCAAAAGAACTTTTTCACGCACGGCGAAATCGCCATGCGCCCCTTGGTTTTGCGGGAGATTGCCGATACACTGGGTTTACACGAGTCAACCATCTCCCGGGTGACGACCAATAAATACATGGCAACGCCGATGGGTACTTTCGAACTGAAGTACTTCTTCGGCAGCCACGTGTCCACCGAAACCGGTGGCGCGGCTTCATCAACGGCCATCCGCGCCTTGATCAAGCAACTGATAGGAGCCGAAGACCCGAGGAATCCCCTTTCCGACAGTCGCATTGCCGAACTGCTGGGCGAACAAGGCTTCGTTGTCGCACGCCGCACCGTTGCCAAGTATCGCGAAGCCCTGAAGATCCCCGCAGTCAATCTCCGCAAGTCTTTGTAGCCGAGCCCACCGCCTGCCTGGTGAGGCTCTTTCAGAAGGAGAAGCGCTATGAACTTCAAGATCAGTGGACACCACCTGGACATCACGCCGCCGTTGCGTGAGTACGTGGAAACGAAGCTGGAGCGAATCGTCAGGCATTTCGATCAGGTCATTGGCGTTAGCGTGCTGCTCTCTGTCGACAACCACAAGGAAAAGGACCGGCGCCAGTACGCGGAAATCAATCTACATCTCAGGGGCAAGGACATCTTTGTTGAAGCGCATCACGAAGACCTGTATGCAGCAATCGACGCACTCGTCGACAAGCTCGACCGTCAGGTGATCCGCTACAAGGACCGCGTGCAAAGCCACGACCGCGAGGCGGTCAAGTACCAGATGGCCGCAGCGCAGATGCAGCAATGACCGTGCCCGGTGGCCTCGCAGAGGGCCGCCGAATCCGAGACTGAACAGGCAAGCCGCGCATGAAGCGCGGCTTTTTTGCGCCGTTGAGACCGGAAAAGCGCAAAAAGCGAACCTGCTGTGGCGGCCGCGCAAACCCGGGCCACCCGTTCGGGCCAGGGTGTTCGCAACCGCGGCGGCAAGGTGTATGCTGCGCCATACATGACAGACGGGCATTTTTTGCATCCAACCTAGTGCGCGACCTTGTGTCTTTTTGCACCCATTTGCGGCGCTGCGCTGCACAATGGGGAGGCAGCCGCTGCTCTATAATGGCCGGACGCCCGCGGGCGGCTGACGGCCCGGCGTCCGAGTACCTTGCAGCCGCCCGCAGCAAGCCCACTGTCCGGCGGAACGGCTGATCCGCCGCTAACTGACATCCTGCGCATCGCCCATGAATCGTTTGGCCAAATTGCTGCCACCCGGCAACATCAACCTCGACGTCAGCGTCACCAGCAAGAAGCGTGTGTTCGAGCAGGCCGGGCTCCTCTTCGAGAACAACCATGGCGTAGCGCGCGCCACCGTGACCGACAACCTGTTCGCGCGCGAGTCGCTGGGCTCCACCGGCCTGGGTGCCGGCGTGGCGATCCCGCACGGGCGCATCAAGGGCCTGAAGCAGCCGCTGGCTGCCTTTATGCGGCTGGCCGAGCCGATCCCGTTTGAATCGCCCGACGGCAAGCCGGTATCGCTGCTGATCTTCCTGCTGGTGCCCGAGCAGGCCACCCAGCAGCACCTGGAAATCCTTTCTGAAATCGCGCAACTGCTGTCCGACCGGGATATGCGCGAGGGGCTGGCAACCCTGCCCACGCCCGATGCCGTGCACCAGTTGCTGATTGCATGGCACCCCTGATCCCCCAAGCGGTCCGGCATCAGACCGGGCAAGGCCGGTAAGGCCTGAGCAAGCCGCCCCACACGTCATACCGAATGGAACTCACCGGCGTCACCTCCCAGTCGATCTTCGACGACAACGCAGCCGACATCAAACTCTCGTGGGTGGCCGGCCTGGAAGGTGCAGATCGCGCCTTCGACGTGGAATTCGCGCGCGAGGCCACCTCCGCCGCGGACCTGGTGGGCCATTTGAACCTGATCCACCCGAACCGCATCCAGGTGCTCGGCAAGCCCGAGATCACCTACTACCAGCGCCTGGACGACGAGACCCGCAAGCGCCAGATGGGCGAGCTGATCCTGCTCGAGCCACCATTCCTGGTAATCGCCGACGGCATGGAGCCGCCGCCTGACCTGGAGCTGCGCTGCACGCGCTCGTCCACGCCGCTGTTCACCACGCCGGTATCGTCGGCGGCGGTGATCGACCACCTGCGCCTGTACCTGTCGCGCATTTCCGCGCCGCGCGTGACCATGCACGGGGTCTTCCTCGACATCCTCGGCATGGGCGTGCTGATCATGGGCGAATCGGGCCTGGGCAAGAGCGAGCTCGGGCTGGAACTGATCTCGCGCGGCCACGGGCTGGTGGCCGACGATGCCGTCGACTTCGTGCGCCTGGGCCCGGATTTCATCGAGGGGCGCTGCCCGCCGCTGCTGCAGAACCTGCTGGAAGTGCGCGGCCTGGGCCTGCTCGACATCAAGACCATCTTCGGCGAGACCGCGGTGCGGCGGAAGATGAAGATCAAGCTGGTGGTGCAACTGGTGCGGCGCAACGACGGCGAGTTCGAGCGGCTGCCGCTCGATTCGCAATACCTCGACGTGCTCGGCCTGCCGATCCATATGGTCAAGATCCAGGTGGCGGCCGGCCGCAACCTCGCCGTGCTGGTCGAGGCTGCGGTGCGCAACACCATCCTGCGCCTGCGCGGCATCGACACGCTGCGCGACTTCATGGACCGCCAGCGCGCCGCGATGCAGGCCGATGCGGTCTCGCGCGGCCAGGGCCGGTTGCTCTGACGCCCTGCTTTCAATTGCTTACAACGGCGGTGCGCGCCACCGTCAACGTGCTTGGGACGTCCTACGTTTTGTGCTGTAATGGGCATCGAGCCCGTTCCAAGGCCGCCACGAGCCCCCATACCCGAGCGGCCATGATGTTTTCCACAGCCAGGAGAGCAAGCATGAAAAAACTGATCGCGATGTGCGCGCTGGTCACGCCGCTGATGGCGTCGGTGGCCTTCGCCCAGACGGCGTCGGCACCGGCAGCCCCCGCCAAGGAAGCCAAGGCCCCTACCGCGCAGCAGGAAAAGATGAAGGCCTGCAACGCCCAGGCCGCCGACAAGAAGGGCGACGAGCGCAAGGCGTTCATGAAGGAATGCCTGTCGGCCAAGCCGGCCGCCGCGCCCAAGACCCAGCAGGAAAAGATGGCGGCCTGCAGCAAGGAAGGCAAGGGCAAGAAGGGCGACGAATACAAGGCGTACATGAAGGAATGCCTGTCAAAGCCGGCCTGATGAATCTCGAACCGAAGCCGAGCTGACGGACAAAAGATGGCGAACCGCGAGGTTCGCCATTTTTGCTTGCGGCCGCTGTCATGACGCGGCCATCACGTGATGCTATGCTTCAGTTGCTATGCGCATCATTCTCATCACCGGCATTTCCGGTTCCGGCAAGTCCGTCGCACTGAACGTCCTCGAAGATGCGGGGTATTACTGCGTCGACAACCTGCCGGCCCAGTTCATCCCGGAACTGACCCGTTATCTCGCCAGCCAGGGCTATACGCACCTGGGCGTGGCCACCGACATCCGCAGCCGCGAGTCGCTCGACCAACTGCCCGACACCGTGCGCGCACTGGCCGCCGAGCACCAGGTCGAGGTGCTGTTCCTGACCGCCAGCACGGACGCGCTGGTGCAGCGCTACTCCGAGTCCCGCCGCCGCCATCCGCTGTCGATCCGCACCGAAGGCACGCCGGGCCCGGGCGGCGAGCCCGCCTTCAACGACACCGCGCTGATGGAAGCGATCGAAATGGAGCGCGAGCTGCTGAGTCCGCTGGCCGAGGCCGCGCACCGGATCGACACCAGCAATGTGCGCACCAATACGCTGCGCAGCTGGATCAAGGAACTCATCCGCGACCGCAGCGAACGGCTGACGCTGCTGTTCGAGTCGTTCGGCTTCAAGCATGGCGTGCCCAGCGATGCGGACATGGTGTTCGACGTGCGCTCGCTGCCCAACCCTTACTACGATCTGGAGCTGCGCCCGCTGACCGGGCGCGACAAGCCGGTGATCGACTTCCTGCAGGCGCAGCCGATGGTGCTGGCGATGGCCGAGGATATCCGCGCCTACGTCGAAAAGTGGCTGCCAAGTTTCATTGCCGACAACCGCAGCTACCTGACCGTGGCAATCGGCTGCACCGGCGGCCAGCATCGCTCGGTCTATATTGCGGAAAGGCTTGCCAACTATTTCCGGGCGCATGGTAATGTGCTGGTGAGACACCGAGAGCTCGCGCCGGCGGGCTGACGCAAGCGCGTACCTTGCCCGCAGGCATGGGGCGCGGCGTTAGCCAGGCGGCGCGCCATTGCTGCCCGAACAGCTTCCCCTACGCAAGCTGGCAACGCATGTCCTCGACCGACCTCTACCGTCATACGGCGTCTGAAGATCCGCCACAGACGCTCGAAAACCTGCCGCTGTTCCCGTTGAACACCGTGCTGTTTCCCGGTGGACGGCTGGCGTTGCGCGTGTTCGAAGCGCGCTATGTCGACATGGTGCGCAACTGCCTGCGCGACAGCACGCCCTTTGGCGTATGCCTGATCGAAAGCGGCGAAGAGGTGGTCCAGCCCGGCCAGCCCACCGTGCCCGAACTGATCGGCTGCCTGGCGGAGATCGTCGACTGCAATATGGAGCAGCTTGGCGTGCTGCTGATCCGCGCGCGTGGCCTCGAACGCTTCCGCATCATCAGCCACGAGACGCGCGACGACGGCTTGCTGGTCGCGCGCGCCGAAGTGCTGCCCGCCGACATCATCGACTGCAAGCTGGAACTGCTGGGCGAATGCCTGGACGCGCTGCGGCGCATCGTGAGCCGGCTGCATGCCGAGCAGCCCGACCGCCTGCCCTTCGACGAGCCCTACCTGTGGGACGACCCGAGCTGGGTCGCCAACCGGCTGTGCGAACTGCTGCCGGTGCCGCTCAAGGCCAAGCAGATGCTGATGGCGCTGCCCGACGCCGGCATGCGCATCGAGATCGTCCACCGCTACATGCGCCAGAACCACATGGTGTAGGCGCGCTTCCCCGCATCAATCAGAACAGCCCGCCGCGCGCCTGGTCTTCCAGCAGCCTGCGCACCGGCGCGGGCGTGCCCAATGCATCGAGATCGTCGAGCGAAAGCCAGCGCTGCGCGGCTTCCGCGGCGCTGTCCTGCACCATCAGGCTGCCGGGGTCGGTGCTGACGTCGACGCGGATGGCCCGGATCAGCAGGCGGAAGTGCGTGAAGACGTGGGTCAGCTCGCCCGTCATCGTGGCACGTGCCGGCCTGCCAAAGGCGCGCGCATAGTCGAGCGCCGCCTCTTCCGCGGCTTCGGCATCGAACGGCACGGTGTCGACCGGCATCTCCGGCAGGCTCCACAGGCCGCCCCAGACGCCGCTGTCCGGGCGCAGGCGCAGCAGCACCTCGCGCTCGCGCCGCACCAGCAGCATCACGGTGCTGCGCTCGGGGATAGCCGCGCGTGGCTTGGGCGTGGGCAGCGTGGCGGTCAGGCCGTCGCGGCGCGCGACGCAATCGGCGGACAGCGGACACGCGCCGGCATCCATCAGGCACGTGGGCTTGCCGCGCGAACATACGGTTGCGCCGAGGTCCATCAACCCCTGCGTGTAGGCGATCATGTCCTCGGCCTGGCGCGGGCCCGGTGCCGGCAGCGCGGCCTCGGCAAGTTGCCACATGCGCGTCTCCACCGCCCTTTCGCCCGGATGGCCGTGCATGCCAAAGAAACGCGCAAACACACGCTTGACATTGCCGTCCAGGATCGGCGAGCGCACGCCGGCGCTGAACGCGGCGATGGCCGCGGCCGTGGAGCGGCCAATGCCGGGCAGTGTCGCCAGCACCGCCGGGTCGCTCGGGAACTCGCCGCCATGCGCGCTGACCACCTGCATGGCGCAGCGGTGCAGGTTGCGCGCGCGAGAGTAGTAGCCCAGTCCCGCCCATAGCGCCATCACCTGGTCGGCCGGTGCCGCGGCCAGCGCCTGCACGGTGGGAAGCTGCGACACGAAGCGCTGGAAGTATTCGATCACCGTGCTGACCTGCGTCTGCTGCAGCATGATCTCGGACAGCCAGATGCGGTACGGGTCGCGCGTGTTCTGCCACGGCAGGTCGTGCCGGCCATGCAGGCGCTGCCAGTCGACCACGCGCGCGCCGAAATCGGGCGGCACGCGGATATCATCAGGCACGGGGGGAACGGCGCGGGGAGCGGGCTTGCGGGGCATCGGGACAATCAAACGGATGTAAGGCGCGGGGGCGCTACGCGCGGCGAAAACGCCGCGCAAAAGAAAAATGGCGCCGCTTCGCAGCGGCGCCACATGATATACCGCCCGGCAACGGTGGCCCGGTGCTAGGCCACCGCGCGGTCCGCATCGGCAGCATTGGCCGTCGGCCGCAGCAGCCGCTGCGCGAAGTTCTCGATATGCCCGCTGCGCTCGTCCAGCCCGTTGAGCACTTCCTCGAGCTGGGCGATGCGGCTTTCCAGCGTGTCGGTGGCTTCGTGGATGCGCTCGATTGAATCGACGCGGCGGCGCAACTGCTTCTGGTGCTCGCGCACCTGCGCCTCCAGCGGCGTCATCACCGACTTGAGCCACACCTCGATATCGCGGTTCAGGTCGCGGAAATTCTCCAGCACGCGGCTGGCCATGGTGCTGAACGCGTTCTGCACCAGCTGCGGCCGCGAACGCGTCAGCATGCTGACCGTGCCGAAGTGCGCATGCACCAGCCGCAGCGTTTCCTGCAGCTCGGCCACGTAGCGCTCGGCGGTGAACTGCATCGGTGCGGGCAGCGTAAAACCGTGCTCGGCATTGAAGCGCCGGTACATGCTTTCGATCAGCTGGTGCAGCTGGCCGATCTTGTTGTCGGCATCGGTCACCAGCACGGTCAGTTGCGCGAACAGCGTGTCCATGTCCTCGCGCAACCCGCGCGAGAAGAAACGCTCCTTCATCTGCTCGCGCGCAGTGCGCATGGTGCGGCGCACGTCGCGCAGCTGCAGGCTCTTGATGATGTCGGCGCTGTGGCGGCCGAACACCAGCCGCAGCGCCTGGAACTTGCTGATGCTCTGCTCGAACTCTTCCTTCTCGCCGTGCACGCGCATCAGCATGTGCTTGACCATCGCGTGGTTCTTGCCGCGCAGCCCGCGCAACTCGAACAGCTGTTCGACGATATCGCGGCGGCGGCTCTGCAACAGCTGCTGCGCGGCGCGCGCCATGTCCTGCACCAGCCGGTGCACCTGGTCCGAGACGATCTCGCGCCGGCGCGGGATCAGCTGGTCGGACAGCACGTGCTCGAACTCGGGCAGGCCGCTGCGCGCGAGCAGCGCGTCGTCATGCGTGACCTTGGCCACCAGCCCTTTCTGCGCCGACACCGGGTAGATGCGCGACTGCTCGATGCCCAGCACCTGCCCGGTGGTGGACACCTGCCGCGCGATTTCCTGCGCGATCTCGCCGGGCTGGCGCAGCGGGTCCCACAGCCCGTCGATCTTGTTGAGCACCGCCAGGCAGCCGCGCCGGTGGCCGGCGCCGACATGGGTGCGCCACAGCTCCAGGTCGCTCTTGGTGACGCCGGCGTCCGCGGCCAGCACGAACACCACCACGTGCGCGTCCGGGATCAGCCGCAGCGTCAGCTCGGGTTCGGTGCCGATCGCGTTCAGGCCCGGGGTGTCGAGAATCACCAGGCCCTGGCGCAGCAGCGGGTGCGGGAAATTGATGACGGCATGGCGCCAGCGCGAGATCTCGACCATGCCTTCGGCATCGACCGCGTAAGCGGCATCGGGATCGTTCTCGTGGTACAGACCCAGCGCCTCGGCCTCCTCCGGCGTCACGCGCACGGTCTGCACCACGTGCTGGAAGGCTTCGAGCATGCCTTCGGGCGAGGACGGGTCCAGCGGCACCGAATGCCAGTGCGAGGCCGAGGTGCCGGCTTCGAGGAAGTCCGCGGTCGAGGCTTCCTGCAGCCGCGTCTCGATCGGCAGCAGCCGGATGCACGGCGGCTCGGCCTCGTCGTAGCGCAGCTCGGTCGGGCACATGGTGGTGCGCCCCGCCGAGGACGGCAGAATGCGGCGCCCGTAGTCGGCAAAGAAGATGGCGTTGATCAGCTCGCTCTTGCCGCGCGAAAACTCGGCAATAAAGGCGACCTTGAGGCGATCGCTGCGCAGCACGCTCTGGATGCGCTGCACGCGATCATCGGCCTGTGCATCGTACAGGTCGTGCTGCTGCAGCCAGGACTGGAATTCGGCCAGTGACTGGAGGACCCCCGTTCTCCAGGCGCCGTATTGTTCGAATTGGTGGGCGAGCGTTGTCATGGAGCTGTTTGGCTGACTCGGTTTTTACCTCGGGGCAGGCCACCGGGTGGCGCGCCCGTGTTCACGCAGTGCCGGCCGCCGCCGCGAATTTTTCAGACGGTTGGGCCATTTTTGTAACTTTTTATGACTGCGCACACGATACAGGTTTCCACGGCGGTTTTGTGGAATTCGCGTCCCTTGCGCCTTCGGTGGGCGCGGAGTGTTGCGCCGAGCCATCGACAATGCCGGGTGGCGCGCATTGTGCGCCACACAGCCCCTGTCGCCGCGCGGCCCGGCGGCGATCAGTGCTGGCAGTTGGGACAGTAGAAGGTCGAGCGCTGGCCCTGCACGATCTGGCGCACCGGCGTGGCGCAGACCCGGCATGGCTGGCCGGCGCGGTCGTAGACAAAACAATCGAGCTGGAAGTAGCCGCTGGCGCCGTCGCTGCCGACAAAATCGCGCAGCGTGCTGCCGCCGCGCTCGATCGCCTGCGCCAGCGTTTCGCGCACGGCCTGCGCCAGGCGGTCGCAGCGCGCGCGGCTCAGCCGTCCTGCCGGCGTGGTCGGGCGGATACCGGCGCGGAACAGGCTTTCCGATGCATAGATGTTGCCGACCCCGACCACGATGCCGCCCGCCAGCAGCACCGTCTTGATGGCGGCGCTGCGCCCGCGCGTGTGGCGGTGCAGCCAGGCCCCGTCGAAGGCGGCATCGAAGGGCTCGATGCCGAGCGTGCGCAGCAGCGGGTGCTGCGGCAGTTCGGCCTCGGGCAGCGTGGTCCACAGGATCGCGCCGAAGCGGCGCGGATCGCGAAAGCGCAGCACGATGGGGCCCAGTTCGGCGCCGGGCCCTGGGGCCAGCACCAGGTCAAGGTGGTCGTGCGCGCCGGGCGGCGGCGCATCGGGCAGCACCCGCAGCGTGCCGGTCATGCCGAGGTGCACCAGCAGCCAGCCGGCAGCTTCGCCCGCATCGGCACTGACGCATTCGAGCAGCAGGTATTTGCCGCGGCGCTCGATCCGACGCACCACGCGCTGCGCCAGCCGGCTTTCGAGTTCGGGATCGACCGGCCAGCGCAGGCCGCGGTGACGCACCGTCACCGCGGAAATGCGCCGCCCCACCACATGCGGCAGCAGGCCGCGCCGGGTCACCTCGACCTCGGGCAATTCAGGCATCGAACCTCTCCGTTGGTTACCGCTCAAAACTCCTGCCAGCCTTGCAGGCGTGAGCCCGCGGCGCCGAGCAGCGCATTGTAGCGGCAGGCTACAATGCCCTTATCCCTTCCATCGCCAGCGTGCGCCGGAGCACTCATTACATGTCGGACCTTATGCCGGACCTGATGCCGGACAACACGTCGCCCCCAATGCCCGAGCACGCAGCGGGCGGTCCACTTACCACTGCCCAAGGCGCCGCTTCCCGCACAGCGCGCCATGTGCGTGCGCTGGCCGCCTCCGCACTGCTTGCCGTGGCCGCGGGTGCGGCTCACGCTGCGCCCCCGGCCGATGCCGCGCCAGCGCCCAAGCTGCAACGGCCCGCCGAGAGCGACCGTGCCGCTGCGGCCAAGGCGGCACGCAGCGCGCTGCCGTCGGTGGAACTGACCGACGATATCGTCTATATGGTGCTGGCCGCGGAGATTTCCATCCAGCGCGGGCTGGTTGGCCCGGCCTATCGCACTTACCTTGAACTGGCGCGGCAGACGCGCGACCCGCGCTTCGCGCAGCGCGCCACCGAGATCGCCTTCAACGCGCGCATCCCGCAGCAGGCACTGGATGCGGCGCGGCTGTGGCGCGACATCACGCCGACCTCGCCGGCGGCGAACCAGGTCTTGTCGACGCTGCTGGTGATCAACGGCCGCTGGGACGATGCCCGTCCGCTGTTGCAGCAGCAGTTGGCCACAGTGCCGGCCAGCCATCGCGGCGACGCGATCCTGCAATTGCAGCAGCAACTGTCGCGCACCAGCGATCCCGCCGGCGCCGCCGCGCTGCTGCAAGAGCTGACCAGGAACGACACGCGCCTGCCCGAGACCCAGCTGGCGCTGGCGCGCGCCAAGGAAGTTGCCGGCGATGTGCCGGGCTCGCTCGCAGCGCTGGACCAGGCGCTGAAGCTGCGGCCCGGCTATGAAGCCGCCGCACTGATGGCGGCCGAACTGCGCGCCGAGAAGGAGCCCGACGAGGCTGTCGCGATCCTCAAGCGCTTCCTCGACAAGTCGCCCGATTCGGTCAACGGCCATATCACGCTGGCGCGGCTGTACCTGCTGCGCAATGACATGCAGGCGGCGCGGCAGGAGTTCGAGACGCTGCGCAAGGTGGCGCCGGCAGACCCGCGCGTGCCGCTGGCGCTGGGCCTGACCAGCCTGCAGGCCAGGAACTACAGCGAGGCCGAGCAGTACCTGAAGGAATACCTGCAGCTGGTCGAAAAGCAGCCCACCGCCAACCCGGACATCGCCTACCAGTACCTGGCGCAGATCGCCGAGGAACGGAAGGACTACGCCGGCGCGATCCAGTGGCTGGACCGCATCGAGGACATCCGGCTGGCGCCCGCGGCGACCGCCAAGCGCGCGCAGTTGCTGGCGCGCATGGGCAAGCTGGACGACGCGCAGGCCCTCTTCGGCGAGATGCTCTCCGACGCCGAAGACATCCCCGATCCCGGCCAGCGCTCGCAACGCATGACCGCCATCCGCCAGGCCGAGGTGGCTACGCTGATGGAGACCAAGGCCTACGACCGCGCGCGCAAGGTGCTGGACGAGCGCATCGTGGCCGAGCCCGAGAACGTCGACTGGATCTATGAGCTGGCCATGCTCGACGAGCGCCAGAAGCGCTACGACAGCATGGAAAAAGGCCTGCGCCGGGTGATCGCGCTGCAGCCGCAGCAGAAGCAGGGCTACAACGCGCTCGGCTACTCGCTGGCCGACCGCAACGAGCGGCTGCCCGAGGCCCTCAAGCTGCTGGAACGCGCCTCCGAACTGGGCCCCGACGATCCGTACATCATGGACAGCCTGGCCTGGGTCAAATTCCGCATGGGCGACCTGCGCCCCGCGGCGGACCTGCTGCGCAACGCCTATGCCAAGGCGCCCGAAGCGGAAATCGGCGCGCACCTGGGCGAGGTGCTGTGGCAACTCGGCGAGCACGACGAAGCGCGCAAGACCTGGACCGAGGCCGTGCGCATCGATCCGGAGAACGAAACCCTGATCGACACGCTGCGCCGGTACAAGGTCAACGTGCAGACGTCCAAGTAACCCCCGCGCGCCGCAGCCTCGATCGGGGCCCGCGGCGCCGGACTCCTGTCCGCCGGCGGCTGCCGCAGCGCGCCGCCGCTTCCCGACAATGCCCATGAACCGAACCCGACGCCTGGCACTGCTTTGCCTCGGCGCCCCCCTGCTGCTGCAAGCGTGCGCCAGCGTGGCGCCGTCGCGCAGCTTCGATGCCGATGGAACTGCCGCGAGCCAGCAATACACCGGCCGCTTCGCCGCCAACTACGTGCGCTACGGGCGCGACGAAGGCGTGCAGGGCAGCTTCCGCTGGGAGGAGCAGGGCCGCAACGTGCGCCTGGACCTGGTCTCCCCACTCGGCCAGACGCTGGCCGTGGTCACCGCCACGCCGTCCGGCGCCACGCTCGACCTGCCCAACCAGCCGCCGCGCAATGCGCCCGAGGTCGACACGCTGATGGAAGAGGCGCTCGGCTTCGCGCTGCCAGTGACAGGCATGCGCGACTGGCTGCATGGCCGCGCCGCGCAGGGCTCGCCCGCGCGCACCACGCGCGACGAGCAGGGGCGCCTCGCCACGCTCGCGCAGAATGGCTGGACCGTGCGCTATGTTGCGTGGCAGGACACCTCCGCGCCCGACGCGGCGGCCCGCCCGGTGCCGCGCCGCATCGACCTGGCGCGCGATTCCGTTGCCAATCCGCTGTCGGTACGCCTGGTGATCGATCCGCAAACGCCATGACCCGAACCGCTGCCCTGCCCCCGCCGGATCTGCGCGACTGCCCGGCGCCGGCCAAGCTCAACCTGTTCCTGCATGTGACCGGCCGCCGTGCTGACGGCTATCACACGCTGCAGACCGTGTTCCAGCTGGTCGACTGGTGCGACACGCTGCATTTCCGCAGGCGCGATGACGGCGTCATCGCGCGTGTCACCGACGTGCCCGGCGTGCCGGCCGACACCGACCTGGCAGTGCGCGCCGCGCGCGCCTTGCAGGCGGCCAGCGGCACCGCCTTCGGTGCCGACATCGCCATCGACAAGGTGCTGCCCACGGGCGGCGGCATCGGCGGCGGTTCGTCCGATGCGGCCACCACGCTGCTGGCGCTGAACCACCTGTGGGGCCTCGGCTTTTCGCGTGCCGAATTGATGCGCATCGGCCTGACGCTGGGGGCCGACGTGCCTGTGTTCGTGCTCGGGCAAAACGCGTTTGCCGAAGGCGTTGGCGAGCAACTGACGCCGGTCGATTTGCCCGACAGTTGGTTCGTCGTTATCCACCCGAAACAACACGTGCCGACCGCTGAAATTTTTTCGGACAGGTGCTTGACACGGGATACGCCCATCTCCATAATTGCGGTCTTCGCTGCTCGCACAAACAAATTCGATTTCGGTCGCAACGACCTGGAACCGATAGCAACAGCGAAGTTCGGCGAAGTCGCCCGAGCCCTGGAATGGCTGAAGCAACACAATCAGCATGCCAGGATGACCGGTTCCGGAGCCTGCGTGTTTGCGCGTTTTCCCGACGCAAAAACAGCGCAGCAGGTTTTGGAAAGGTTGCCTCCCGAGTGGGATGGCAGGTGTGTGCGCAGTCTGGCACGTCACCCGCTCGCAGCGCTCGCATAGCAAGTTATCGTTTGGCGCGGTACGGTAGTCTGGTACCACGAAGAACGGCCCGGTTGTGTAGGGGAGTCGCCAAGTTGGTCAAGGCACCGGATTTTGATTCCGGCATTCGAAGGTTCGAATCCTTCTTCCCCTGCCATTACATTCCTATAGTGTCCTTACGGACCCTCTGTATCAGTCACCGGCTTTGCCGGTGACGCCAAGCTCCCCCAGCAGCAAGACAGGTGCCCCGAATGAGCAGCGAAGGCTTGATGGTATTTACCGGCAACGCCAACCCCAAACTCGCGGAGGCTGTCGTACAGCACCTCGGCATTCCGCTGGGCAAGGCGCTCGTTGGCCGTTTCTCCGACGGCGAAGTCCAGGTCGACATCCAGGAAAATGTTCGCGGCAAGCACGTCATCGTGCTGCAGTCCACCTGCGCCCCGACCAACGACAACCTGATGGAACTGATGGTGATGGTCGACGCGCTCAAGCGCGCTTCGGCACGCAGCATCACCGCCGCCATGCCCTACTTTGGCTATGCCCGCCAGGACCGCCGCCCGCGTTCGGCGCGCGTGGCGATCTCGGCCAAGGTCGTGGCCAACATGCTGGAAGTCGCCGGCGTCGAGCGCGTGCTGACGATGGACCTGCACGCCGACCAGATCCAGGGCTTCTTCGATATCCCCGTCGACAACATCTACGCTTCGCCAGTACTGCTGGGCGACCTGCGCGAGAAGAACTACGGTGACCTGCTGGTGGTGTCGCCGGACGTCGGCGGCGTGGTCCGTGCCCGCGCGCTGGCCAAGGAACTGAACTGCGACCTGGCGATCATCGACAAGCGTCGTCCCAAGGCCAACGTGGCCGAGGTGATGAACATCATCGGTGAAGTCGAGGGCCGCAACTGCGTGATCATGGACGACATGATCGACACCGGCGGCACGCTGTGCAAGGCCGCCCAGGTGCTGAAGGAGCGCGGCGCGCTGAAGGTCTTCGCCTACTGCACGCACCCCGTGCTGTCGGGCGGCGCCGCTGCCCGCATCGCCGAGTCGGCGCTGGACGAAGTGGTGGTGTGCGACACCATCCCGCTGTCCGAGGAAGCCGCCAAATGCACCAAGATCCGTCAGCTCTCGACCGCCCCGCTGCTGGCCGAGACCTTCACCCGCATCGTCAAGGGCGACTCGATCATGTCGCTGTTCGCGGGTTCCTGATAGAATTTCTGGCTTTACTGCGTTGATTGCCGGTTTTCGGCGGTCAACGTGACCTGATCGGCGCTTATCGTTCGATTTGCGCCGCAACGAGGCTGTCTGGTCGCGGACAGCCTTCTTACTTTTGGAGTCATCATGAAAGTTGTCGCTTTCGAGCGTAGCGTACAGGGAACGGGTGCGAGCCGCCGCCTGCGCAATTCGGGCAAGACCCCCGGCATCATCTACGGCGGCGCCGCCGAGCCGAAGATGATCGAACTGGATCACAACGCGCTGTGGCACGCCCTGAAGAAGGAAGCGTTCCACTCGTCGATCCTGGAACTGGAAGTCGCTGGCAAGTCGGAACAGGCCCTGCTGCGCGCATTCCAGATGCACCCGTTCAAGCCGCTGGTGCTGCACGTCGATTTCCAGCGCGTGTCGGCCAACGACAAGATCCACGTCAAGGTGCCCCTGCACTTCATGAACCAGGAAACCGCTCCTGGCGTGAAGCTGGGCCACGGCCTGGTCAACCACATCGTGAACGACCTGGAAGTTTCGTGCCTGCCGGCCGACCTGCCTGAGTTCATCGAAGTGGACGTCGGCTCGATGGAGCTGGGCCAGACCCTGCACCTGAGCGACCTGAAGCTGCCGCAGGGCCTGACCGTCATCACCCACGGTGACGACAACCCGGCCATCGCCAGCATCTCGCAACCGGCTGGTGCCGTGGCGGAAGCTGCCGAAGGCGGCGAAGCCGCTGGCGAAACGCCGGCTGCCTAAGCAGCAGCGGTTGCGGCCCGCGGGCCGCGCCACGAAGAAACCGCCGCTTCCGCGGCGGTTTTTTTTCGACCCCGGCAAGCCTGCACCGTGCCGGTTTTTCGGTATCCTTGGCGCCTGTGGCGTAGCCTTGCGCGCCAACGACTCAGTCAAACGCATGATCAAGCTCATCGTCGGTCTCGGCAATCCCGGTGCGGAATACGAGGCCACCCGACACAACGCCGGCTTCTGGCTGGTGGACCAACTGGCCCGCATGGGCGGCGCCACGCTGCGCGTGGAAGGCCGCTTCCACGGCCTGGCCGCACGCGCGCGGCTGTGGGACCAGGATATCTGGCTGCTCAAGCCATCGACCTTCATGAACCGCTCCGGGCTGGCCGTGGTATCGCTGGCGCGCTTCTACAAGATCCTGCCAGACGAGATCGTGGTGGCGCACGACGAGTTGGACCTGCCGGCCGGCGCCGTGAAGCTCAAGCGCGGCGGCGGCGCGGGCGGCCACAACGGGCTCAAGGACATCTCGGCCCACCTGACCACGCAGGACTACTGGCGCCTGCGCCTGGGCGTGGGCCATCCGCGCAACACGCCCGGCGGTGCCGGCGCGGGCCGCGAGGACGTGGTCAACTTCGTGCTCAAGCCGCCGCGGCGCGAGGAGCAGGAAGCGATCGAGGCGGCCATCGACCGCAGCATCGACCCGCTCGGGCTGCTGGCGCGCGGCGATGCCGAACGCGCGATGGCACAGC
Organism: Ralstonia pickettii; assembly: GCA_050987995.1. Classification (GTDB taxonomy): domain Bacteria; phylum Pseudomonadota; class Gammaproteobacteria; order Burkholderiales; family Burkholderiaceae; genus Cupriavidus; species Cupriavidus pickettii_B. The sequence goes on along the minus strand of CP158803.1, from coordinate 326,226 downwards.
TGCATACCGTGCGCTGAAGCAGGCGAGGCACGCAGGCACAGTCCTGCGACAACAGCGTGAAACGGGCCGCATTGCGGCCCGTTGTCGTTTGGCCTCCAAAACTCTGCTATTGCAGACATATTGTCATCAAAGTTCCACAGGCGGCACCTAGATTGCGGGGTTCCCACCGCGCCGGCATCACATGATGACTTGCGCGCATGACAAACCCACAGGAGGAAAGCCCATGTCGTACCTGACCGACGAAGCGCGTGCCGCCAGCCGCGCCGCCAAGCCCGACGTTGACGTACCCGGCCAGATGCTCGAAGACATCGTCGCCGCAAATCCGGCGCGCCGCCGGGTGCTGCGCGGCGGCCTGGGGCTGGGGCTGGCGTCGGCCTTCGGCAGCGGTCTGCTGGCCGCCTGCGGCGGCGATGACGATCCGGCGCCGGCTCCGGCGCCCGCTCCGGCGCCCGCACCGGCACCCGCTCCGGCCCCCGCGCCCGGCCCGGTCAGCCCGAGCTATGAAGTCACCTTCGAGCCGGTCGCCAAGTCGACCGCCGACGCCGTGGTCGTGCCCAACGGCTACAGCGTCGACGTACTGTTCTCCGCCGGCGATCCGGTGGAAGCCGGCGCCACCGGCTATGCCGGCGCCTTCCAGTCCTCGGCCGAAACCGAGCGCCAGGCCGGCGGCAACCACGACGGCATGCACTTCTTCGCGCTGTCGGGCGTCGATCCGCAGAAGGGCGGCCTGCTCGCCATCAACCACGAGCTGCCGGATTACAAGATCCTGTTCGCGGGCGGCACCTATGACGCCGGCACGGCCAGCTCCGAACAGAAGCGCATCGCGCTGTCGGCCGTCGGCATCTCGGTGATCGAAGTAGAACTGGCCGCCAGCGGCAAGTGGCAGGTCAAGCGCGACTCGATCTACAACAAGCGCTACACCGGTAACACGCTGTACCGCGTGGGCGGTCCGGCTGCTTCGGTGGTGGGTTCGACCGTAGTCGGCATGCTCAACAACTGCTCGAGCGGCCATACCCCGTGGGGCACCTACCTGACCTGCGAGGAAAGCACGGACAACTACATCGACCCGACCCAGCCCGACAACGGGTACGGCTGGGTGGTGGAAGTCGATCCGTACGGCACGCTGGGCGCGCCGGCCAAGCGCACCGCGATGGGCCGCTTCGACCATGAGAACGTCGCCTTCCTGACCGACGCCAACAACAACGTCGCGTTCTACATGGGCGACGATGGCACGCCGGGCTGCATCTACAAGTTCGTGCCGAGCAAGGCGTTCGACCTGAACAACCGCGCCGCCAACGCCAACATCCTGGACACCGGCACGCTGTACGTGGCCAAGTTCAATGCCGACGGCAGCGGCCAGTGGATCGAGCTGTCGCAGGGCAAGAACGGCCTGACCGTGGGCGCTTCGGATCCGGGCAACTGGACCCAGTCGGCCGTCTCGCCGGCGCCGACCACCGTCGACTTCACCAACCAGGCCGACGTGCTGATCAACACCAAGTCGGCCGCGCGCGTGGCCGGCGGCACGCTGATGGATCGCCCCGAGTGGATCACGGCCGCACCGGACAAGACCCTGTACTGCACGCTGACCAACAACAGCGGCCGCCAGCAGACCGACGCCGCCAACCCGCGCAAGAACAACCTGCACGGCCATATCGTCAAGTGGAACGAAGCCGGCAATTCGCCGCTGGCGACCACGTTCACGTGGAGCATCCTGCTGCAGGCCGGCGACCCGTCGCTGGCCACCGACAACCTGAAGGGCAACATCAACGGCGACACGTTCTCGAGCCCCGACGGCCTGCGCGTCGACCCGAAGGGCCGGCTGTGGGTGCAGACCGACTCAAGCACCAGCGCCACCTACACCAACACGTTCGGCAACAACAGCATGTACTACATCTCGCCGACGGGTCAGTCCAGGCGCTTCCTGGTCGGCCCGACCGGCTGCGAGATCACCGGCATCGCCTACACGCCGGACCTCACCACCTGCTTCATCAACATCCAGCACCCCACCGGCGCGTGGCCGGACGCGGCCAAGCTGCCGCGCTCGTCCACCATCGTGGTGCGCCGTACCGACGGCAAGCCGGTGGGTGCCTGACCGCGCAGTGTAGTAAGTAGTACCGTAGTAAAGGGGAAAAGTTAAACCCCCGCCACCTTGCGGTGGCGGGGGTTTTTTTCGGCTGGCTGCAGTGAGGGCTCAGGCGGGGTGCTTTGCTGCGGTCAGCAGCCGGTAACGCTGCATCAGCACCTCATGCGTCTCGACCCTGTTCGGATCCTTGGGGATGCAGGCCACCGGGCAGACCTGCTGGCATTGCGGCTCGTCGAAGTGCCCGACGCACTCGGTGCACTTGTTGGGGTCGATTTCATAGATCTCGGGCCCCATCGAAATGGCTTCGTTCGGGCACTCGGGTTCACAAACGTCGCAGTTGATGCAGTCGTCGGTGATCATCAGCGCCATGGTGTTTCCTTCCTGCGGACACGCCCGCGCCCGACTGGCCGCGAATCGACGTATCTGAAGCTGCTATTTTATTCCGGTTTGCCGATTTTCTCTTGCAGCCAGCGTTCCACCGACGGGAACACGAACTTGCTGACGTCGCCGCCCAGCACCGCGATCTCGCGCACAAAGGTGCCGGAGATGAACTGGTACTGGTCAGACGGGGTCAGGAACATGGTTTCCACGTCGGGTAACAGGTAGCGGTTCATGCCCGCCATCTGGAACTCGTACTCGAAGTCGGACACCGCGCGCAGGCCGCGCACGATCACGCGCGCATTGTTCTTGCGCACAAAGTCCTTGAGCAGGCCGGAAAAACCCTCGACGCGCACATTGGGATAGTGCCCGAGTACTTCACGGGCGATGGCAATGCGCTCTTCGAGCGCAAAGAACGGGCGCTTGTTGGGGCTCTGCGCCACGCCGACCACCAGTTCGTCGAAGATATTCGACGCACGGCGGACCAGATCCTCGTGTCCCCGGGTCATTGGATCGAAGGTGCCGGGATAGACCGCGATGACCATACTTCCTCCTTGATCTGCCCGCTGCCGGCCGTTTCCGGGCCGCCTCGTTCGCCGGCCGGACCGGCGCGGGTGCTGCGTCGCGAGCGTTGTGACAGCGGCGTAGTGTAACCCTAAATGCGCCACTTGGAAGGCCCCTGCCGCTCCCTTTTGCTGCAGCGCACCGTAATCGGGCGCCCCGCTTCAGTGCAGCGCGGACATCAAGCGGCGCCGTTGCCGGGGCTGCGGTGCTGGAGCAGGTGGAAATGCACCGCGCCGGCGCGCGCATGCCGCACGATTTCAAGCGACGCAGGCACCGGCGCATCGGCGCCGGTCAGCGCATGATCGGTTTCCACATAGACTGCGCCGCCCGGGCGCGACAGCCGCGCCGCATGTTCGAGCGCCGGGCCTAGCCAGTCCTCGGCAAAGGGCGGGTCCAGGAACACCACGTCGAAGCTGGCATCCGGCATCTGCGCGGCCACGGCAAAGGCATCGCCCTGCACTACGCGCACCTGGCTGGCGTCGAGCCGGTACTGGTTGTCGCGCAGCTGCTTGGCCACGCGCGCATTGGATTCCACCAGCGTGACCGCGGCCGCGCCGCGCGAGGCGGCCTCGAAGCCAAGCGCGCCGGAGCCCGCGAACAGGTCCAGGCAGGCCATGCCGGACAGGTCCTGGCCGAGCCAGTTGAAGAGCGTCTCGCGCACGCGGTCGGGCGTCGGGCGCAGGCCCTGGGCGTCGGGCACGGGCAGCAAGGTGCGCTTCCAGCGGCCGCCGATGATGCGGACCTGGGATGGAGCCTGGCGCGGCGCCGGGCGCGGGGCCGGAGATGCAATAGACCGCCCGCCGGTGGCGGGCAAGGGCAATCGGGAGCGCGAATTCATCCCGTGATTGTAGAGCCTGCGGGCCGTTGTGCCGCACGCTTGCGTGTGTGGCGGCACATCGACAAAAAGGCTCCGCGAGGCGTGGCCGTCACTGCCTGGCCGCGGTCGTCGGTGCCGCCACCGGGCCGCCGACGATCACCGTGGCCATGCCGTCCGGACGCACATGGCGCTGGAAGGCCGCCCTGACCTGCTCGCGCGTGACCTTGCCCACCTGCGCGGTCCAGGTGTCCAGGTAATCCAGCGGCAGCCCGTACCAGCCGATATTGGCCACGTTGGTCAGCAGCTTGCGGTTGTTGTCGATGCGCAGCGGGAAGCCATTGACCAGGTTGTCCTTGGCCGCGCGCAGCTCCTTCTCCGTCGGGCCCTCGGCCACGAAACGCGCCAGCACCTGGCGTACCAGCGCCAGCGCCTCGTCGGTCTGCGCCTTCTTGGTCTGCAAGCTGATGCCGAACGGGCCGGGCTGCTTGGACGGTGCGAAATAGCTGTCGACGCCGTAGGTCAGGCCGCGCTTCTCGCGCACCTCGTCGGTCAGGCGCGAGCTGAAGCCGCCGCCGCCCAGCACGTAGTTGCCCACCAGCAGCGCGAAATAATCGGGATCGCCGCGCGCGATCGAGGGCTGTCCGATAACCACGCTGGACTGCTGCGCCGGGTGCGGCACGCGCTGCTCGGTGGCGGGGATGTTCAGCTTGACTTGCGGCATCGCCGGCGCGGCTGTGCCCTGCGGCAGCCCGCGGGTAAGCAGCTCGGCGATGGCCTCAGCCTGCTTGCGGTCGACCGCGCCGATCAGCGTGACCACCGCGCGCTGCGCGCTGTAGTTGTCGCGCCAGAACTTGACGATGTCGTCGCGCTTGATCGACGCCACGCTGTCCGGCGTCGCCGCCACGCCATAGGGGTGGTCCGGGTACATGGCCTTGGCCAGTGCCTTGTCGGCGATTACGCCCGGCTTGGTGTCGGCTTCGCGGATGGCCGTGATCAGGCGCTGCTTCTCGCGGCCGACCACGGCGTCCGGGTAGGTCGGCGCCTTGATCAGCTGCGCGGCCAGCGCCACGGACTGGTCCAGCTCCGGCTGCGCGGTCAGCGTGCGCAGGCCGATGCCGCCGCGGTCGCCGCCGGCCGCGCCGCCGAAGGCGGCCCCGGTATCGGCAAAGCCGTCGGCGACCTGCGCTTCGTCGCGTGCCGGCTGGCCGTCCTGCGCGGCCGCGCCCTTGTCGAGCAGCGCGGCAGTCAACGTGGCGAGCCCGGCCTTGCCTGGCGGGTCATAGCGGCTGCCGGCGTCGAAGTCGATATTGATATCGAGCATCGGGATCGACGGGCTGTGCACGAAGAACACCTTCGCGCCGGTGGATGCGGTCCAGTGTTCGATCGGGATGGCGGCCTGCGCCAGTTGCGCGGCCAGCAGCACGGCGGCGCCGAGCGCGGCGCCGGCCAGTTTGCGCAGCGCGCGCTGGGGGGTAGCAAGTGCGGTGACGAAGTGAGACATCGCCTTTCCTCAGTGGCGCAGGCCCGACGGGGCCTGGGTCTTGGGCTTGTTCGGGTCGATCGGCTGCGGCACCAGCGTGGCCACGGTCAGGTTGTCGTCGCTGAAATACTTGGCGGCGACGGCCTGCACCTGCGCCGGCGTGACGGCCTTGATCTTGTCGAGGATGCGGTCGATCTGGCGCCAGGAGATATCGGAAATCTCGGAAACGCCGATTTCCATGCCCTGGCCGAACACAGAGTCCCGCTTGTAGATCTGGCCGGCCACCACCTGCGCCTTGACGCGCTTGAGCTCTTCAGGCGAGACGCCCTCCCTGGCGATGCGCTGGATCTCGGCGCGCAGCGCGCGCTCGATCTCGTCGGTGTTGTGGCCCGCGGCCGGCGTGCCGTCGAGCACGAACAGCGACTCGCCGCGGTTGATGCTGTCGTAGCCGACATTGACATCGTCGGCCAGGCGCTGCTCGCGCACCAGCTCGCGCGTCAGGCGCGCATTGTCATAGCCGTTGAGCACGGCCGCCAGCACCTCCAGCGCGTAGGGATCGACATCCTTCTCGACATCGCGCAGGCGCGGCACCTTGTAGGCCATCACCATGTACTGGTTCTCGGCCGGCGCCTTGACCCAGATGCGCTTGATGCCCTTCTGCTCCGGCTCTTCCTGGTCCTTGCGTAGCGGCAGCGTGCGCGGCTTGAGCTTGCCGTAGTAGCGCTCGGCCAGCGCGCGCACTTCCTCGGGCTTGACGTCGCCGGTGACGATCACCAGCGCGTTGTTGGGCACGTACCAGTGGCGGTACCAGTCCTTGACGTCGTCCACGCGCATATTGACCAGGTCGTCCATCCAGCCGATCACGGGGTGGCGGTAGCCGGCGGCCGTATAGACGGTGGCCAGCAGTTGCTCATAGACGTTGCCGCGCGCGGAGTCGTCGGTGCGCAGGCGGCGTTCTTCCATCACCACCTTCATCTCGCGCTCGAACTCGTCCTTCTTGATGATGAGGTTGGCCATGCGGTCGGCCTCCAGCTCCATCATCCTGGGCAGGTACTGCTTGCCGACCTGCTGGTAGTACATGGTGAAGTCGCGGTTGGTCATGGCGTTCTCGCGCCCGCCCAGTGCCGCGACCTGCCTGGAGAACTCACCCACGCCGACCTTGGGCGTGCCCTTGAACATCATGTGCTCGAGCATATGGGCCACGCCCGTGGTGCCGCTCACCTCATCGACGCCGCCCACGCGGTACCAGATCTGGTGCGCCACCGTGGGCGCGCGGTGGTCTTCCTTGACGATCAGCCGCAGGCCGTTGGAGAGCCGGTATTCGGTGGTGCCCTGCGCGGTTGCGCCGACCGGCGCGGTCTGTGCACCCGGCACCGGCGAGGCGACCACGCCCTGTGCCCCGGCCGGCATCGACCAGGGCAGCAAGGCCAGCAGCAAGGTGGGAATGACACGCCGCGCGAGACGCGCGGCGCGGGCGGGAAGCGACTGGAGTTGTGCGGCGGGCGGTTGTGAGAGGCGTTGGAAGCGCGTTTGGGTGCCTTCGGCACCCGCTGCGGTCAGGACAGCGCAATGGTTCATGCGACCCCGTCTGCTAGAATTTTGCCGATCGATCCATGTGTGCATGCCTGCGCCCACGGATCTGCCATGTAGCGAACTATACGCAATCGCCGGCCGGGACCACAACGGTTTCTCCCCAGCCACCGCGATGCCTGCGTAAGCCCTTGATTATTAACCGGTCGCCTGCTGGCATTGGCTGCCGCCAGCGGTATCGGCCCCGGTATTGACTCCATTCCCCAATGTTTAGTTTCTGGAAGAAGCGCAAGGCCGAGCCGGCGCCCGTCGAGGCCGCCCCGGCACCCGCTGCGGCGCCTGCGCCCGTCCCCACTCCGACACCGGCACCGGCGCCCATCCCTGCGCCGACGCCGGCCCCCGTCCCCACGCCGGTGCCGGTGCCGACCCCGGTCCCCGCGCAGGTGCCACCGCCTCCCCCGGCGCCTGTGGCTGCGCCGGTTTCGGTGCCCGTTCCAGTTCCCGCGCCGGCAGCCTTCACCCCGCCGCCGGCACCGGCCACGGAAGCGCTCGAGCTGATCCCGCCGCCCGCGCCCACCGCGGAAGCCAGACAGGGCTGGATGCACCGCCTGCGCACGGGGCTGTCCAAGACCAGCCGCAACATCGGCACGCTGTTCGTCGGCGTCAAGGTCGACGAGGCGCTGTTCGAGGAACTGGAAACCGCGCTGCTGATGGCCGATGCCGGCGTGGAAGCCACCGAATACCTGCTGGGCGAGCTGCGCAAGCGCGTCAAGGCCGAGCGCATCGAGTCGGCCGAAGGCGTCAAGGCCGCGCTGCGCGACCTGCTGACGCAGTTGCTGCGCCCGCTGGAAAAGTCCATGGCGCTCGGCCGCGAGCAACCGCTGGTGATGATGATCGCAGGCGTCAACGGCGCCGGCAAGACCACCAGCATCGGCAAGCTATGCAAGCACTTCCAGCGCTATGACCAGAAGGTGCTGCTGGCCGCCGGCGACACCTTCCGCGCCGCCGCGCGCGAGCAGCTGACGATCTGGGGCGAGCGCAACAACGTCACCGTGGTGTCGCAGGAAAGCGGCGACCCGGCCGCGGTGATCTTCGATGCCGTCAACGCCGCCAAGGCGCGCGGCATCGACATCGTGATGGCCGATACCGCCGGCCGCCTGCCGACGCAGCTGCACCTGATGGAAGAGCTGAAGAAGGTCAAGCGCGTGATCAGCAAGGCCATGCCGAGCGCGCCGCACGAGGTGCTGCTGGTGATCGACGCCAATACCGGCCAGAACGCCCTGCAGCAAACCCGCGCCTTCGACGACGCACTGGGCCTGACCGGGCTGATCGTGACCAAGCTTGACGGCACCGCCAAGGGCGGCATCCTGGCGGCGATCGCGCGCCAGCGGCCGGTGCCGGTTTACTTTATCGGCGTGGGTGAGAAGGTGGAGGACCTGCAGCCGTTCAGGGCGGATGAGTTTGCGGAGGCGCTGCTGGGATAATCCTCGCACACTGGCAGAAAGCAAAACGCCCCGGCCAGTGCCGGGGCGTTTTGCATTGCAGTCCTGCGAACAACTATTCCGCGTCCGGCTGCGACTTCGGCTCCGCCTTCTGGAACGCCGGCAGTTCCATGCAGGCCTCGTAGATCTTCGCAAGCGCCGGGTAGCGGCTCACGTCGACATTGAAGCGCTGCGCATTGAACACCTGCGGCACCAGGCAGATATCGGCCAGCGTCGGCGTGTCGCCAAAGCAGAAGCGCCCGGCCTTGCCGCCACGCTCCAGGTTGGCCTGCAGCGACTCGAAGCCCAGCTCGATCCAGTGGCGGTACCACGCGTCCTTGACCTCGTCGCTCGCGCCCACGGTGTGCTTCAGGTACTTCAGCACGCGCAGGTTGTTCAGCGGATGGATCTCGCACGCGATCTCCTGCGCCAGGCCGCGCACGTAGGCGCGGTCCAGCGCCGTGCCGGGCAGCAGCTTGGGCTCAGGATGGACTTCGTCCAGGTACTCGACGATCGCCATCGATTGCTGCAGCACATGGTCGCCATCGACCAGGGCCGGCACCAGGCCATCGGGATTGACCGCCCGGAACTCCGGCTTGAGCTGTTGGCCGCCCTCCTTGAGCAGGTGCACCGGCACGTACTCATACGGCAGGCCCTTCAGCTCCAGCGCGATGCGCACGCGGAACGAGGCCGAGCTGCGGAAGTAGCTGTAGAGCTTGAGCATCGGATCAGACTACCTTGATGGTGAGATCGCCCACGCCGCCGACGTGGCACTGCATGACATCGCCCTTGACCACCGGGCCCACGCCTTCGGGCGTGCCGCTGTAGATCAGGTCGCCCGGCTGCAGCTCGAACAGCTTCGAAAGGTACGACACCATCTCCGGCACCGACCAGATCAGGTCCGACAGGTCGCCGCGCTGCTTCTCGACGCCGTTGACTGACAACGTCACCTCGCCCTTCTCCGGATGGCCGATGGCCGAGACCGGCACGATCGGGCCGATCGGCGCGGACTGGTCGAAGGCCTTGCCGGTCTCCCAGGGGCGCCCGGTCTTCTTCGATTCGTTCTGCAGGTCGCGGCGGGTCATGTCCAGGCCCACGGCATAGCCGTACACGTGCCCGGCAGCCTGCTCCACCGGGATGTCGCGGCCGCCCTTGCCGATGGCGACCACCATCTCCACCTCATAGTGGCAGTTGCCGGTGCCCGGCGGGTAAGGGAAGGTGCCTTCGGTGCCGTCGGCGACGTAGCTGACCGCGTCGGACGGCTTGCAGAAGAAGAACGGCGGTTCGCGGTCGGGGTCGGAGCCCATTTCGCGGGCATGGGCAGCGTAGTTGCGGCCGACGCAGTACACGCGCCGGACCGGGAAGCTAGCGTTGCTGCCACGCACCGGCACGCCAACGGGAGCCGGCGGGGCGAACACGAATTCGGTCATGCATCTCTCCAGATTTATTCTGATCAGTGCTGCGGCGCGGGGTGCAGGTGCAGTTGCGGCGTCGCCAGCAGACGCGCCCGGCGCAGCAGGGCAACAGGATACACCGCGCGAGTTGGCCGCGTACGAAGGCATACAATGAATCCAGACATCCTCGAAGCCGAGCTGCACCGGCTTGGCGCAGCGTGACCCACCTCACCCGGCGCGAATCTTGCATGGCGCACTGCAACAGAGCCTAGCCATGACCCGACGCCATCCGCCCCCCTCGCCCACGTCGAATGCCGCACCAGCCACCTCCGCCGGAGGGCGGGTGCTGCGCATCCTTCTTGTGCGCGACCCGCTCGACGCCAATCCGCTGAATGTGGAGACCATCCGCAGCGGCCTGGTCAGCGCGGGCTTTGCCGAGATCCAGATCGTCGACGCCGACCTGCACCTGCCGGACGTGATCACGGCCACGCAGCCCGACATGCTGATCATCGCCTCGGAATCCGCCGCGCGCGACACCATCGAGCACGTCTGCGTGTCGACCCAGCACGCCCCGCGGCCGATCGTACTGTTCACCGATAACGACGACAGCCAGCGCATCAAGGCCGCGCTGACGGCCGGCATCACCGCCTATATCGTCGACGGCCTGCGCGCCGAGCGCGTCAAGACGGTGCTCGACGTGGCCTACGCCCGCTTCGAGCTCGATCAGCAGCTGCGCGCCGAACTCGACGCCACCAAGCTCAAACTGGCCGAGCGCAAGGTGGTTGAGCGCGCCAAGGGCCTGCTGATGCAGGCGCGCGGCATCAGCGAGGACGAAGCCTACAAGCGCCTGCGCAGCATGGCGATGGAGCGCGGGCTGAAGCTGGTGGATGCGGCGCAGCGCGTGATCGATGTGATGGGCTGATCGCCAAGCCGCAGTGCGTGGCCAGCACGCGGCTGGTGCATTGCACGATTTTGGCGCCGCTGACGCGGTGCCTCCCTTTCCCGTTGTCTCCCCCTCACTCCCCCTAACGCGGCGGAGTCGATCACGCACGCACCGCGTTTGGACATTCCTCACCAAATCGCGTCCCGGGGCAACCTCGCCGCCACAATCACGCCCGCAAATGTTGCACTGCACAGGCTGGCACACGCCTTGCGTTATGCAGGTATCGGCCAACGGCGGCCGATCGACAATTTCGGCGGACACGGCCAACGCGGGCTGCGTCACGCCACGGACAACGGCGTCCCTGCGCCGCAACGGTCTTCTGCGAAGCCGGCTGCGGAAGGGGGACGCTTTTTCTTTTTTTGGAGCCATGCAATGCCCTCTCGCCTCAGGATTGCCAAGCCGCTGCACACTGCCGTGCACGTTTCCGACGCTGCCGCCGATGCAGTGCCGGCCAGCAGCGGTCGTCGCCGTGTGCTCGCCACCATTGCAGGCGCCAGCGTGATGACGCTGGTCGATCCGCTGGTGCGCGCCGGGGCGTGGGCAGCGGGCTCGGACGCACCGGAGAAGACCGATGTGCGCATCGGCTTTATCCCGCTGACCGACTGCGCCTCCGTAGTGATGGCGTCCACGCTCGGCATCGACAAGAAGTACGGCATCAAGATCACGCCGACCAAGGAAGCCTCCTGGGCCGGCGTGCGCGACAAGCTGGTCAACGGCGAGCTCGACGCCGCGCACGTGCTGTACGGCCTGATCTATGGCGTGCAGCTCGGCATCGGCGGTCCCAAGAAAGACATGGCGGTGCTGATGAACCTGAACAACAACGGCCAGGCCATCACGCTGTCGTCCAAGCTGGCGGAGAAAGGCGTCAAGGACGGCGCCAGCCTGAAGGCGCTGATGATGAAGGAGAAGCGCGAATACACCTTCGCCCAGACCTTCCCCACCGGCACGCACGCGATGTGGCTCTATTACTGGCTGGCGGCCAACGGCATCAACCCGATGCAGGACGCCAAGGCCATCACCGTGCCGCCGCCGCAGATGGTGGCCAATATGCGCGTGGGCAATATGGACGGCTTCTGCGTGGGCGAGCCCTGGGGCGCGCGCGCCATCGCCGACAAGATCGGCTTCACCGCCGAGACCACGCAGGCGATCTGGAAGAACCACCCGGAGAAGACGCTCGGTACCACCGCCGACTTCGTGCAGAAGTATCCCAACACCGCGCGCGCCATGGTGGCCGCGGTGCTGGAGGCCTCCAAGTACATCGACGCGTCGGCCTCCAATCGCCGCAAGACGGCCGAGACCATCGCCGCCAAGTCCTACGTCAACACCGACATGGACATCATCCTGGACCGCATGCTCGGCCGCTACAACAACGGCCTGGGCAAGACCTGGGACGACCCTGACGCGATGAAGTTCTACTCGGACGGCAGCGCCAACTACCCGTACCTGTCCGACGGCATGTGGTTCCTGACGCAGCACAAGCGCTGGGGCCTGCTGAAGGAGCATCCGGACTACCTCGCGGTGGCGAAACAGGTGAACCGCATCGACGTCTACAAGCAGGCCGCCACCGCGGCGCAGGTGCCGCTGCCCAAGAGCGATTTCCGCAGCGCCAAGCTGATCGACGGCGTGGTCTGGGATGCCAAGGACCCGAAGGCCTACGCCGATGGCTTCAAGATCAAGGCCTGACGAAATTCGGGCCGCCACTTCCCCACTGATCCGCAGTGCCCCTGACGAAAAGGAGGCAGACGTGAATGCCATCGCCCATACCGCGCCCGAAGGCGCAACTGTGGCCCCTGCGGCCGACTCCGACACCAAGGAACGGTCCCGCCGGCGCGAGCAGGAACTCGCCGCGCAGGAACGGCGCGCGCAGCGCCGCGAGGCAGTCGGCGCGCAGGTGCTCAAAATCGTGCCGCCGGTACTGGGCTTTGCCCTGTTCGTGCTGGCCTGGCACGGCATCGCCACGCTGATCCCGGCCATCCCCACGCCGGGCGCGACGTGGAACGCAGCGGTGCCGCTGTTTGCCGACCCGTTCTACCGCAACGGCCCCAATGACCAGGGCATCGGCTGGAACGTGCTGGCGTCGCTGGCGCGCGTGGCGGCGGGCTTCGGCCTGGCCGCGGTGATCGGCATCCCGGCCGGCTTCCTGATCGGGCGCTTCGCCTTCCTGAATGCGATGACCGCGCCGGTGATCAGCCTGCTGCGCCCGGTCTCGCCGCTGGCGTGGCTGCCGATCGGGCTGCTGCTGTTCAAGGCCGCCAACCCGGCGGCGATCTGGGCGATCTTTATCTGCTCGATCTGGCCGATGGTGATCAACACCGCGGTGGGCGTCACGCGCGTGCCGCAGGACTACCTGAACGTGGCGCGCGTGCTCGACCTGTCCGAGTGGAAGGTCTTCACCCGCGTGCTGTTCCCGGCGGTGCTGCCCTACATGCTGACCGGCGTGCGGCTGTCGATCGGCACCGCATGGCTGGTGATCGTCGCGGCCGAGATGCTGACCGGCGGCACCGGCATTGGCTTCTGGCTGTGGGACGAGTGGAACAACCTGAAGGTCGAGCACATCGTGATCGCGATCTTCGTGATCGGCATCATCGGGCTGATGCTCGAGCATGCGCTGCTGGCGCTGGCCCGGCGCTTCAGCTACGGCAACAACTGATACGCGGGGAGAGACGCCATGCAAAAGTTCGTCAGCATCGAGAACGTCGGACAGACCTTCAAGACGCGCAAGGGCCCGTTTGTGGCACTGCGCGATATCAACCTGCATATCGCCGAGGGAGAGTTCATCACGCTGATCGGCCATTCCGGCTGCGGCAAGTCCACGCTGCTGAACCTGATCGCGGGCCTGGCCACGCCGACCACCGGCGCGCTGATCTGCGCCGGGCGCGAGATCGCCGGTCCGGGGCCGGAGCGCGCGGTGGTGTTCCAGAACCACTCGCTGCTGCCATGGCTGACCTGCTTCGAAAACGTCTACCTGGGCGTGGAGCGCGTGTTCGCCGCCAGCGAAAGCAAGGCGCAGCTCAAGGCGCGCACGCACGACACGCTGGCACTGGTGGGCCTGACGCATGCCGAGAACAAGTACCCGCACGAAATCTCGGGGGGCATGAAGCAGCGCGTGGGCATCGCGCGCGCGCTGGCGATGGCGCCCAAGGTGCTGCTGATGGACGAGCCTTTCGGCGCGCTCGATGCGCTCACCCGCGCGCACCTGCAGGACGAGCTGATCAAGATCGTCGCGCGCACGCACAGCACGGTGGTGATGGTGACCCACGATGTCGACGAGGCCGTGCTGCTGGCCGACCGCATCGTGATGATGACCAACGGCCCGGCGGCGACCATCGGCGAGATCCTGAAGGTGGACCTGCCGCGCCCGCGCGACCGCGTCGCGCTGGCCGACGACAAGAGCTACCACGCCTGCCGCACCGCGGTGCTGGACTTCCTCTACCGCAAGCAGCGCAATCCGGCGCTGCAGGAGGCGGCCTAGCCTCGCCCGACCGCCGCGCCCCATCGGCGGTGATGGGCGCGGCGGCCTTGCTCCGCTATCATGAACCCAGAACAGACCTCCACCCACGCCGCCATGACCACGCCCGCCCCCACGCTTGCCGCACCCTTCCCTGCCGCCCGCTATATCAAGGAGATCGGCCGCGGCGTCAACGGCGCCCGCGCGCTGCCGCGCGAGGATGCCCAGGCCTTGTTCGACGCCATGCTGGCCGGGCGCGTCTCCGACGTCGAACTCGGCGCCGTGCTGATGGCCTACCGGATCAAGGGCGAGGCGCCGCACGAACTGGCCGGCATGCTCGAGGCCGCCCATGCGCACTGCCAGCCGCTGCCCGGCCCGCCGGACCGGCAGGTGGTGGTGATCCCCAGCTACAACGGCGCGCGCAAGCAGCCCAACCTGGTGCCGCTGCTGGCGCTGCTGCTGGCGCGCGAGGGCATCCCGGTGCTGGTGCATGGCTCGCGCGAGTTCAACGGCCGCGTGACCAGCATGACGCTGTTCACGGCGCTGGGCATTCCCCTGTGTGGCACCACGGCCGAGGCTTCGGCACGCCTGCGCGATGGCACGGACCACGGCCCGTTGGCCGTGCTGCCGGTCGATGTGCTGTCACCCGGCCTGTCGCAACTGCTGGACCGGCGCACCGTGATCGGGCTGCGCAATTCCTCGCACACGGTCGCCAAGATGCTGCAGCCGGTGGGCGAGCACTCGCCCGCCGAAGGGCTGCGGCTGTACAGCTACACGCACCCGGAATACCGCGAGACGCTGACCGACTACTTCTCGCACGAACCCGCCAACGTGCTGCTGGCACGCGGCACCGAAGGCGAAGTGGTGGCCGACGCGCGCCGCAACAGCCGCATCGACTGGCTGCATGAAGGGCACCAGCAGACGCTGGTCGATCCTGTCGGGGGCTCGCTGGCTGAAGTGCCGGAGCTGCCGCCCGGCAGTGATGTCGACCAGACCGTGGCATGGATCAGGCGCGTGCTGGATGGCGCGGTGGCGGTGCCGGCGCCGATTGCTACGCAGATCGAGGCGATCCGGGAGTGCCTGCGGCAAGGGACGCGGGTGACCTGGGCCAGCCCGGTCTGAGCCGGCCCTTTCTTTTCCTTAAGGCTTGCGCGGCGGCAGCGGGATGCGCTCGGCCTCGTCGCCCGGCACGCGCGGGAACTGGTCGTCCTCCCAGCGCCTGGCCGCGGCCTCGATCGCTTCCTTGCTGCTGGCGACGAAATTCCAGTAGATAAAGCGGCGGCCGTCGGTCGGATCGCCCCCCAGCAGCATCACGCGCGACGGCGCCGTGGCCAGCAGCGTCGCGCCCTGGCCGGGGGTGAGCACCACCATGTGCTCCGCCGGAAGCGGCTCGCCGTCCAGCGTCACTGCGCCGTCCACCGGGTAGAGGCCGCGCTCGGCGTGCTCGGCCGGGATTTCCACGCTGGCGCCCGCGTCCAGCTCGATCGCCACGTACAGCGTGCGGCTGAACACCCTGACCGGCGAGGTCTTGCCGTAGGCATCGCCGGCAATCACGGTCATGCGCACGCCCGGCCGCTCGATGCGCGGCAGGGTTTCGGCCGGATGGTGGAAGAACGACGGCTCGTCGGCCTCGTGCGACTGGGGCAGCGCGACCCAGGTCTGGATGCCGTGCAGGCGTGCCCCGGCGGCGCGCACATGCTCGGGGGAGCGCTCGGAGTGCACGATGCCGTGGCCGGCGGTCATCCAGTTCACGTCGCCCGGGCGGATGGCCTGCTCGCTGCCCAGGCTGTCGCGGTGGATGATCTCGCCCTCGAACATGTAAGTGACGGTCGCCAGCCCGATATGCGGATGCGGACGCACATCGGCGCCTTCGCCCGGCGGCAGCTGGACCGGCCCCATATGATCGAAGAAAATGAACGGCCCAACGGTCTGGGTGGCGGCCGCCGGCAGCAACCGGCGCACGGTGAAATCGCCCAGGTCCCGCACATGCGGCTTGAGCAAGTGTTCGATAGCAGACATAACGCCTCCGGAGGAATCTGAGGCTCGCAAGCATGCCAGCGAGCCGTCGCTTTCGTCGAGTGTAGCCGCTGGTGCAACAAATCATTCCACTGGCAGGCAGAACCGGCAGGGCCCGACCCGCTCTAACCCTGAGTGCGACCTGCCGCGAGTATCTCTGACGGCGCTTGATTTTGATTTAACTATTCAATGCGCCGAAGCAATCGATGGGAACTATCGCGACCATCAGGACTCAAATTAGCAGTCACCCGGCCTGAGTGCTAATATGCGTTGCAGTGCCGCCGCCCATCTCAAGAGAAGGTGCGCGGCGCACCGGCAACCGAACCGCCGGATGCGAAAGGAGCCATTGAGTGAACGCAGTCTTGTCTGCTGACCAAAACCTGACCCCCAGCCGTCTGCCGACGGCCCCGAAGCACGGGGGTAGCCTGGCGCTGACCTTCCCGGCCACGCTGGGCAATCTCGACAGCTATATCCAGGCTGTCCACCGAATTCCGCTGTTGACCGCGGAGGAAGAGCAGCGCCTGGCGCGCGAGCTCCGCGACCACGATTCCGTCGACGCGGCCCGCCGCCTGGTGATGTCCCACCTGCGCCTGGTCGTGTCGATCGCCCGCCAGTACCTGGGCTACGGCCTGCCGCACGCCGACCTGATCCAGGAAGGCAATATCGGCCTGATGAAGGCGGTCAAGCGCTTCGACCCCGACCAGGGCGTGCGCCTGGTGTCGTACGCGATGCACTGGATCAAGGCCGAAATCCACGAGTACGTGCTGAAGAACTGGCGCATGGTCAAGGTGGCGACCACCAAGGCCCAGCGCAAGCTGTTCTTCAACCTGCGCAGCCACAAGCAGGGCTCGCACACGTTCACGCCGGAGCAGGTCGAGGCGGTGGCGCGCGAGCTGAACGTCAAGCCCGAAGAAGTGATGGAGATGGAGACCCGCCTGTCGGGTGGCGATCTGGCGCTGGAAGGCCAGGTCGACGACGGCGAGGAGGAATTCGCCCCCATCGCCTACCTGGCGGACAACCATAACGAGCCCACGCGCGTGATGGAAGCCAAGCGCCACGACCGCATGCAGGTCGAAGGCCTGGAAGAAGCGCTGGCCAAGCTGGATGAACGCAGCCGCCGCATCATCGAGGCGCGCTGGCTGAACGTCGAGGACGATGGCTCGGGCGGCGCGACGCTGCATGAGCTGGCCGCAGAGTTCGGCGTCTCGGCCGAGCGCATCCGCCAGATCGAGGCCGCTGCAATGAAGAAGATGAAGGGCGCGCTGCAGGCCTTTGCCTGATCACGCTGCCTCGCCAGAAGCAGAAAGGCCGGTCCACTGGACCGGCCTTTTTGTTTGCCTGCTGGGCTCGGGCTGCGGCGTTATGCCGCACCCCGGGGTATCAGGACAGCAGCTGTTTCAGGTCGTGCGCGATCGGTTCCGGGCCCTGGCCGTGGCGGATAAACAGGCGCAGGCGGCCATCCGGGTCGAATACATAGCTGCCGGCGGAGTGATCCACCGTGTAGTTGTTCGGCGACGAGCCCGGCACCTTGGCGTAGAACACCTTGAAGTCCTTGGTCACCTTCTGCAGCGCGGCCTCGTCGGCCGGGCGCAGGCCCAGGAAGCGCGGGTCGAAGGCAGGCACGTACTGGGCCAGCAGCGCCTGCGTGTCGCGCTCCGGGTCGACCGTCACGAACAGCACCTGCACGCGGTCGGCGTCGGGGCCCATCTTCTCCATCACGGCCTTGAGCTCGGCCATGGTGGTCGGGCACACGTCCGGGCAGTGGGTGTAGCCGAAGAACATCACCACCGCCTTGCCTTTGAAGTCGGCGATGTGGCGCACCTTGCCGGTATGGTCGGTCAGCGAGAAGTCCTTGCCGAAGTCGGCGGCACCGCTGATGTCGACATTGCGGAACGATGCCTTTTGCTGCCCGCAGGCGGCCACAGCCAGCGCAAGCACGGCCAGCAGGGCGAAGCGGCGGAAGGCGGAAAACAGGCCGGAGGCAGGACTGGGGCGGGGCATGCGGCGGGAACCGGTCAGGGGGTGGCAGGGAACCAGCGGCGCCGGAGGCGCGCGGCGACAGCTTGCAGTATCGCCGATCGCGCCGCCGGGCTGCGCCGGCCGCGACAAGATGCCGCAGCCGAGCAGCCCGTTGGCGCAGGTCAGACCTGCGGCACGAACTTGAAGTAGTGATCGACCAGCAACGCCGCGAACAGCAGCGACAGGTACAGGATCGAGAAGCGGAAGGTGCGTTGCGCCAGTTCGTCCGAGTAGTTGCGGTACATCTTCCAGGCGTAGGCCAGGAAGCCGGCGCCCAGCGCCAGCGCGGCCGCCAGGTAGATATAGCCGCTCATGCCGTAGACGAACGGCAGCAGCGTTGCGGCGATCATGACCAGCGTGTACAGCAGGATATGCAGCAGCGTGTAGCGCTCGCCGTGCGTGATCGGCAGCATCGGCAGGCCGGACTTGGCGTAGTCGGCGCGGCGGTACAGCGCCAGCGCCCAGAAGTGCGGCGGCGTCCAGGTGAAGATGATCAGCACCAGGAACCAGGCCTCGGCCGGCACCTCGCCCGCCACCGCGGCCCAGCCCAGCGCCGGCGGCATCGCGCCCGAAAGCCCGCCGATCACGATGTTCTGCGGCGTGGCCGGCTTGAGCAGGATGGTGTAGACCACCGCGTAGCCCAGGAAGGTGGCAAAGGTCAGCCACATGGTCAGGTCGTTGGCGAACTCGTGCAGCAGCCACATGCCCGCGCCGCCGAGAATGGCGGAGAACACCAGCGTCTGCGGGGTCGTGATCTCGCCGGTGGCGGACGGGCGCCAGGCGGTGCGGCGCATCAGCGCGTCGATCTTCTGCTCGACCAGGCAATTGATGGCGAAGGCGGCCCCGGCCAGCAGCCAGATGCCGGCGGCGCCGCCGATCAGCACGCGCCAGGGCACCATGCCGGGCGTGGCCAGGAACATGCCGATGATGGCGCAGAACACCGCCAGCTGCGTCACACGCGGCTTGGTCAGGGCGGCATATTGTCGGGCAAGGTGCCGTATCCGGCTCAGCTTGCCCAGCGAATGGGGGTGTGTAGCGGTAACCACGGAAGGGGTCTTGTCTTTCATGTGGCGCGGGCGGCGTTCGGCACGGCAGCGGGGGCGCCGGCGGCCCGCATCGTGAGCCCTGCGAGGCCTACATTGTAGTGGAGGCGGACCAGCAGCAGCAGGAGCACCGCCGCGCCGCCGTTGTGCGCGACCGCGGCCACCAGGGGCCAGTCGAACACGATATTGGACATCCCGGTCGCGAGTTGCAGCACCAGCGTGGCCAGCAGCCAGCCGGCAGCGCGGTCCAGCCCTTCCAGCCGGCGCGCGCGCAGTCCGAACCACGCCAGGTAGCCGAGCACGATAAAGGCGAAGCCACGGTGCACCCAGTGGATCGCCACCAGCGCCGCGTGCGGGATGTAGTCGCCGTCGGCGGTCATGCCCAGCTGGCGCCACAGCGTGAAGCCGTGCGCGAAGTCCATCTCCGGCACCAGCTGGCCGTTGCACAGCGGGAAGTCGGTGCAGGCCAGCACCGCGTAGTTGGTACTGACCCAGCCGCCCAGGAAGATCTGGATCACCAGCAGCAGCAGGCCGATGCGCACCGGCCAGCGCAGCCGCGCCGCCTGTGGCGCGACCGGGTGCGGCGGGTCGTTGCGCGAGCCCAGCCAGATCAGCGCGGCCAACAGGCTCATGCCCAGCATCAGGTGCGTGACCACGATGATCGGCTGCAGCTTCATGGTGACGGTAAAGGCGCCGAACGCGCCCTGCACGCATACCAGCAGCAGCACGCCGGTGGCGAACCACGGCGACTGCTTCAGTTCGCGCCGCTTGACCCACGCCAGCACCATCAGCGCGATGATCAGCACGCCCACCGCCATGGCGAAATAGCGGTGGATCATCTCGATCCACGCCTTCACCAGCGTCACCGGCCCGCTGGGCAGCGCGGTTTCGGCCGCGCGGATCGGCTCCATCGCGGCGTGGGGGTTGGAGTGGCCGTAGCAACCGGGCCAGTCCGGGCAGCCCAGTCCGGAATCCGTCAGCCGCGTAAAGCTGCCGAACATGATCAGGTCCAGCGTCAGGAAGGCGGTGATCCAGACCAGCTTGCGGTATTTGTTGCGATCGCCCTTGACCAGCACGTAGCACAGGGGCAGCAGCGCGATCAGGATGCCGATAATGGCCAGTTGCAGCAGCATGCCGTCCCCCTCAGCCGATCCGAGAGACCTTGAGCAGCTTCTTCAGGTCGCCGCTCATCTTCTTGGGGTCGGGGTCCTGCGGAAAACGCATCATCAGGTTGCCGAGCGGGTCGACCAGGAAGATGGTGTCCTCGGCGCGCTTGCCGGGCTCGGCGGGCAGCCATTGCTGCGCGGCCTGACGGTCAATGCGCAGGAAGCGCACGCCGGCGTAGGGCTCGTTGTAGGCGGCGCTGAGGCGTTCGTCGACCTTGCCCTCGTCGGTGATCAGCCACACCGGCACGATGCGCTCGCGGTCCTGCCCCTGGCCGGCGCGGATCTGGCGGATGGTGAAGAGCTTTTTTGCGCAGGCCTCGTCGCAGGCCGACGGATCGGCAGTCACCAGCAGCCATTTGCCGCGGTACTGCTCCAGAGGCACGGCCTGGCCGCGCTCGTCGGTGACGCGCACCGGCGGCATCGGCCGCTGCGGGTCGACCAGCGCGCCATAGTTGGTGGCGCCGCCGCGCGGCTTGATGACGTAGTAGGTGAAGTAGGAGGCGATCACCGGCGAGGCGCACACCAGCAGCAGCATCAGCATCTGCAGGCGGCCGCGGCGCGTGCGCGCGTCGATGCGGGAATCCGGCGGCGAAGCCGTGACGGTCGGGGCCGGGGCGGAGTCTTGCTGTGCCATGGGTACGTCTGTCCTTTGTCTTTCGGCAAACGCACGCGCCCGGTCGGGTCGCATGCGGTCAGTTCATTCGGTTCAGGGTGCGGTCGAGCCCGCCGCCAGCCGGCGCGCGCGGCGCCAGCCCAGTACGACCACCAGCACCACCGTCAGCGCGGCCAGCCCGAACCACTGGAAGGCGTAGCCGTAGTGCCGGTCGGCGCCGAGGTCGGCCGGGGCCCAGTCGCGTGCCAGGCCGTCGCCGGTATCGTTGCGCTGCTCGATCACCAGGGGATGCAGCGCCAGGCCGGTTTCGGCCGCATACGCGGCGATATCCACATTCTGGCGGATCTTGCTGCCGGCCTCCGCGCTGGCCGGCTGCCCCAGGCTGTAGACCCGCGGCACGGCCGCCAGCGCCGTGCCTTCGATACTCACCTCGCCCTCGGGCGTCGGGAACGGCGCGATCCGGGTGCGGTCCTGCGCATCGCGCGGCAGCCAGCCGCGCAGCACCAGCACGGCCTGCATGGCGCCGGCATCACCCGCGGGCGCAGTCACGCGAAGTGGCGTCAGCACCAGGAAGCCGGCGCGGCTGTCGTTGCCATTGCCGTGGGGGCGATTATCCAGCAATACGGTGCGGGCCGTGTCGAAACGCCCGGTCACGCGCACGGTGCGGTCCGTCACAACTTGCGACAGCGGCGCCGTGCTCAGCACCACCGGCGGCTGCGCCGCCAGCGCCTGCAGCCGCTCGGCACGCGCCTCTTTCTCATGCGCGCGGTTGAGCTGCCAGTTGCCAAGCGCGCCGGTCACCGCGACCACCATCAGCGCGGCGGCCAGCGGCAGCGGGCTGAAGATGCGGCGTGCCGTCATCGCGCGATCATGCCCGTCAGCGCCGCAGGCGCGGGGCCGGTGCGATAATGAGCGCACCCGATGCCCATCGCGGCTACCCCAACGAGACCGCGGCCCGACCCGCAGCCAACCTGCCCCGCCATGCGCTTTGTCATCATCGTCGCCTTTATCCTGATCATTGCCAGCCTGGCCTCCGCCCTGTTCTTCATGATGCGCGACCGCGGCAAGACGCCCAACATGATGCGCTCGCTGATGCTGCGCGTGGGCTTTTCAGTGGCGCTGTTCCTGTTCATCCTGTTCTCGCACTGGATGGGCTGGATCCACAGCACCGGCATCCGCATGACGCCCTGAAACACCAGGGCTCGCAAAAGACAAACGCCGCAGGCTGGTCGACCTCCTGCGGCGTTTCTCTTTTGCGTTCCGCACCGGCGGCCCCACTTGGGCCCGCCGGCGCTACGGCAGCGATGGCAGCGTGGCTTACAGCCAGTACACCACCACGTAGAGCAACAGCCACACCACGTCAACGAAGTGCCAGTACCAGGCGGCGCCTTCGAAGGCGAAGTGGTTTTCCGGCGTGAAATGACCCTTGAGCACGCGGCCCAGCACCACCGCCAGCATGATCGCGCCCATGGTCACGTGGAAGCCGTGGAAGCCGGTCAGCAGGAAGAAGGTCGAACCGTAGATGCCCGAGGTCAGCTTCAGGTTCAGGTCCGAGTAGGCGTGCATGTACTCGTACACCTGCAGGCACATGAAGATCGCGCCCAGCAGGATGGTCAGCACCATGCCCTGGATCAGCTGGCTGCGCTTGCCGGCCAGCAGCGCGTGGTGCGCCCACGTCAGCGTCAGGCCCGACATCAGCAGCAGCGCGGTGTTGATGGTCGGGATCGGCCACGGGCCCATGGTCTGGAACGATTCCACCACGCCGGCCGGCCCGAGGTTGGGCCACACCGCGGCAAAGTCGGGCCACAGGATCTTGTTGTTCAGGTCGCCCAGCCACGGCATGGCAATGGCGCGGGCGTAGAACAGCGCGCCGAAGAAGGCGGCGAAGAACATCACCTCGGAGAAGATGAACCAGCCCATCGACCAGCGGAACGACAAGTCGATGTTCTTGCCGTACAGGCCGCCCTCGGACTCGGTGATGGCGTCGCCGAACCAGCTCTTGAGCACGAACAGGAACCACAGCAGGCCGACGCCGCACACGTACGGCGCCCAGGGCTGTCCGTTCACCCAACCGGAGGCGCCCGCGCCCGTCAGCAGCAGGCCGAAGCTCGCCGTGATCGGGTGGCGCGACGGGCCCGGTATGAAGTAGTACGGAGCGTTTGCGCGATTCGCACTCATTCTTTTATCTCCAGCTCAGAGTCTTTGATTCAGTATTCGTTGTCCGCGCTTTGGCGCTCCGGGCCGCCCGCCTCCTCTGGGCCGGCCCCACCGCTGCGGCTGTTTTGTTCTGCGATTGCCTGCGACTGCTTTTTTTGTCTACCCTTCCTGCCCTGCTACCCCGCCGCCTGGCTCACCACCATGCGCACGATGACGACCAGCACCGCGATGAAGATGGCCGCCGCGATCACCCCGGCGATGACTACGTGCACCGGGTTCAGCCTGGCCATGTCGCGCTCGTGCTCCGCGCCCTTGCGCAGGCCGATGAACGACCACAGCACTGCGCGCATGGTCTGCGCGAACGACATCTTGCGCCTGACCGCGTCCTTCATCTCATCCATCGCCCGTCCTCCGCAAACCCGGCATGCGCTGGCCGCTTCAGATGCCCTTGCCCGCCGGGGCCCGCGGCGGCGCCAGCTGGCCCTCGGGCGCCTGCGCCACCGGCGTGCCCACCTCGAAGAAGGTGTACGACAGCGTAATGTTCTTCACATCCTTGGGCAGCGCGGGATCGATCACGAACACCACCGGCATCTCGCGCGCCTCTTTTGCCTTGAGCGTCTGCTGCTTGAAGCAGAAGCACTCAAGCTTCATGAAATACTGGGTCGCCTGCTTGGGCGCGTAGCTCGGGATGGCCTGCGCCGAGATATCGCGCGGCTGCCCGTTGGCAACTTCATAGACGATCGTCGCCATCTCGCCCGGGTGAACTTCCATGCTGTTCTTCACCGGACGGAAGGCGAAGGGCCCGCGCGCGTTGGAATCGAACTCCACCGTGATGGTGCGGCTCTTGTCGACCTGCGTGTTCTTCACCGCGCCGTGCAACTCGCGCGTGGTGATCACGTTGATGCCGGTGATCTCGCAGATCTTCTTGTACAGCGGCACCAGCGCATAGCCGAAGCCAAACATCACGGCCACGATCACGACCAGCCGCAGCATCATGCCGCGGTTGAACCGCTTCTCTGCTTCCCTGCCCTGCTGGTCGATGCTCATCTCGCTACCCTGCAGCTACCCTGCCACATCAGCCAAGGAACATCATCTTGGCGAAGAACCCCAAAAAGAAAACCACCACGATCGACAGCAGGATCAGGCCGAGGCGCCGGTTGGCGGCTTTCTGGTCCGGGTGCGATGGGTTTTTGTCTGGAGCCTGCATCATTTGCTTACCTGCCGGCGCGGGAGGCGGACGCTGCCGCCTCCCGCTGCCTGATTACGTTGGCACCGCTTCAGCGGACCTGCGGGGGCACTTCAAAGGTGTGGAACGGCGCCGGCGACGGCACGGTCCATTCCAGGCCCTCGGCACCTTCCCACGGCTTGTCGGCGGCCTTCTCGCCGCCGCGGTAGGACGGCAGCACCACGAAGAAGAAGAAATACACCTGCATCAGGCCGAAGCCCAGCGCACCGAGCGACGCGATCGCGTTGAAATCCGCGAACTGGGTCGGGTAGTCGGCGTAGCGACGCGGCATGCCGGCCAGGCCCAGGAAGTGCATCGGGAAGAAGGTCACGTTGAAGAAGATCAGCGAACCCCAGAAGTGGATCTGGCCGCGGGTTTCGTTGTACATGAAACCGCTCCACTTCGGCCCCCAGTAGTAGAAGCCCGCGAACAGCGCGAACAGCGAACCGGCCACCAGCACATAGTGGAAGTGCGCCACGATGAAGTAGGTGTCCTGCAGCTGGATGTCGATCGGGGCCACCGCCGGCATCAGGCCGGTGAAGCCGCCGATGGTGAACACGAAGATAAAGCCGATCGCGAACAGCATCGGGGTCTCGAAGGTCATCGAGCCGCGCCACATGGTGGCGATCCAGTTGAAGATCTTCACGGCCGTCGGCACCGCGATCAGCATGGTCGCGTACATGAAGAACAGCTGGCCGGTCACCGGCATGCCGGTCGTGAACATGTGGTGGGCCCACACGATAAACGACAGGATGGCGATCGAGGCGGTGGCGTACACCATCGAGCTGTAGCCGAACAGGCGCTTGCGCGAGAACGCCGGCACCACCTGCGAGACGATCCCGAACGCCGGCAGGATCATGATGTAGACCTCGGGGTGACCGAAGAACCAGAAAATATGCTGGTACATCACCGGGTCACCGCCGCCGGCGGCCGAGAAGAAGCTCGTGCCGAAGTGGCGGTCGGTCAGCACCATGGTGATGGCGCCGGCCAGCACGGGCATCACGGCGATCAGCAGGTAGGCGGTGATCAGCCAGGTCCAGCAGAACATCGGCATCTTCATCAGCGTCATGCCGGGCGCGCGCATGTTGAGGATGGTCACGATGATGTTGATCGAGCCCATGATCGACGACGCGCCCATGATGTGCATGGCGAAGATGGCCATGTCCATGCCCGGGCCCATCTGCACCGACAGCGGCGCGTACAGGGTCCAGCCGGCGGCAGTGGCGCCGCCCGGCGCGAAGAACGAGCCGGCCAGCAGCAGCGCGGCGGGCGGCAGCAGCCAGAAGCTGAAGTTGTTCATGCGCGCGAACGCCATGTCGGACGCGCCGACCTGCAGCGGGATCATCCAGTTCGCAAAGCCCACGAAGGCCGGCATGATCGCGCCGAACACCATCACCAGGCCGTGCATGGTGGTGAACTGGTTGAACAGCTCGGGGCGGAAGAACTGCAGGCCGGGCTCGAACAGCTCCAGGCGGATCAGCAGCGCCAGCACGCCGCCGGACAGCAGCATGATGAACGAGAACAGCAGGTACAGCGTGCCGATGTCCTTGTGGTTGGTGGCGAACAGCCAGCGGCGCCAGCCATGCGGGTGATCGTGCGCGTGGTCGTCATGCGCATGATCGTGCGGATGGGCGAGCGCGTCCGGGGTAGCAGTACTCATCGCAAATGCTCCTCTAATCCTGTTCTGTCTTCAGCGGGTCAGCCCGCGACGCGGTTGCCCGCGAGGCTGGCCTGCTTGTCAGCGGGCTTGGCTTCGGCCTTTGGAGCCTCGCCGCCTGCCGCGCCGCCGCCTTCAGGGAACTTGCCCGCACGGGCACCCCCGAAGTCGCTCGGCTGGATCACTTCGCCCGTCTTGTTGCTCCAGGCGTTGCGCGTATAGGTCGTGACCGCGGCCAGCTCGGTATCCGAAAGCTGCTTCCACGACGGCATGCCGCCCTTGCCTTCCAGCAGGATGTGCATCTGGCCGGCCTTGGGGCCGTTGACCAGCTTGGAGCCGTCCAGCGCCGGGAACGCGCCGCCGCCCTTGCCGTTGGGCTGGTGGCAGACCGCGCAGTTGGCGGCGTAGACCTTCTCGCCGCGCACCTTCGACTCGTCCATCGTCCAGGTCTTGTTGGGATCGTCGGCCTTGGCCATCAATTCCTTCTTCTTGCCGTCGACCCACTTGGTGTAGTCGGCGTCAGAGACCACGCGCACCACGATCGGCATAAAGGCGTGTTCCTTGCCGCACAGCTCGGCGCACTGCCCGCGGTACACGCCGACCTTCTCGGCCTTGAACCAGGTGTCGCGCACGAAGCCGGGGATGGCATCCTGCTTGACGCCGAAGGCCGGGACCATCCAGGCGTGGATCACGTCGTTGGCAGTGGTGACGATGCGGATCTTCTTGTTGACCGGCACGACCAGCTCGTTGTCCACCTCCATCAGGTAGGTGTTGGACTTGGGCTGCTCGTTGTTGATCTGCTCGCGCGGGGTGGTCAGGGTCGACACGAAGGAGATGCCTTCGCCCTGGCCCTTCAGGTAGTCATAGCCCCACTTCCACTGGTAGCCGGTGGCCTTGATGGTGATGTCAGAGTTGGTGGTGTCCTTCATCGCCACCACAGTCTTGGTGGCCGGCAGGGCCATCGCGATCACGATCAGGAACGGGACGATGGTCCAGACCACTTCGACCGTGATGCTTTCGTGGAAGGAGGCCGGCTTGGAGCCCTTGGCCTTGCGGTGCGTGAAGATGGAATAGAACATCACAGCGAACACCGCGACGAAGATCACCGTGCACATGATCAGCATCATCCAGTTCAGCCAGTGAATCTGCTCGGCGATCTTGGTAACCGGCTCGGTCAGGTTGAGCTGGCGCACGGCGGGGCCGCCCGGCATGTCGCTGACCGCGGACGCCGCCTGGCTGGCAAGCAGGGACGCACCTGCCAGGCAAACTGCGGATGCCTTCTTCCACATTTTCATTTGTTATCTACCCAAATTTACAGATTCAGATCTGTCCCCGCCTCCGCCCCCGCCGCCTCCTCAGAGGCGGCGCAGGACCGCTGCGAGCTCCTGCGCGAACTTGCGTCGCCGGTACGGGTCCACGTAACACCCCACCTGTACCTCACGCCCGCCCGAGCGCAGCGTCACCAGCGCGCGGAACGATTCACCCAGTTCGACCCGCACCCAGCGCGGGTTGAATTCCTGGCGCGTCACCCGAGTGCCGCTGGCTGTCTCCACGACCAGCATGCCGTCGGTAATGCTGACGCGCTCATAGTCTGTCGCATGGCGCGCATACACAAGCAGGGCGATCCCCAGCCCGATCAGCTCGATACTGGCAAACGGCAGCACGAGCCACGACCCTTGCCACGCGAAAAACAACGCGATGGCAAGCGAGACAGTGAGGATCGAGAGGTAAAACCAGCCGACCTGGCGTGGAGACAGCGAGCAATTCCGCTTCATCAGCCAGTCGTGGGGCGCGGGGGGAGGTCCGTCGAGATTTCCGCCGGAGTCACCACCTGCCGTCTGGAATGCGATACCCAAGTCTTGCATCGCCAACCACTCTGCATCGGATGCACACCCGGGACGATGGCGCCCAGGCTGCACAGTGCGGGTGCAAAACCAGGACGTTCTTGTGCCAGGGGACCACTGCGACAAACTGGCGCATTATAGGGCGCTTCCCCTACACGGACAAGGGCGCACCTTGACCGGAAGGCTTGCGCGCCGCCTGATTCTGTGCATGCACAAACGCCCCGCAATCTCCCTGCGCGCCGCGCCAGTGCTCAGTCTGCGGCAATCTGTCGCACGCGCAAGTTAACTCTGTTTTAACCTGCCTTGCGCGGCCTTGCACGGCCAATCTGGTCCAGCGGCACCACGGCGCGGCCCTGATCGTCGACAGCCTGCCCGCCGCGCGGCGCCAGTTTCCACGCGTGGCCGTAGACGATCTCGAAGGTCAGCGGGATCACGCCGTCGGCGTTGCGCCGGCGCTCCAGCGCCTGCGTCAGCGCCTGATACCAGCCGCGCCCGCGCAGGCCCTGCGGCAACGCGCCGGCCGGGCCGCGCAGGCCGCCGAAGGCCTGCACCTCGCGCAGCAGCGTGGCGGGCGCCTCGTAGGTCACGGTCAGCGTTTCCATGTCCATCACCGGCGTGGACCAGCCACTGTGAACCAGCATGTCGCCGATATCGTGCATGTCGACAAAGCGCAACGTATGGGGCGCGTCGTCGACTTCGGCGAAGGCCGCACGCAGCTCCTTGAGCGTATCCGGGCCGAACAGCGAGAACAGCACCAGCCCTTCGTCGCGCGTGACGCGGTGCCATTCCGGGAACACGCGGTGCGGCTCCGGATGCCAGTGCAGCGCCAGGTTGGACCACAGCAGGTCGAAGCTCGCGGGCGCAAAAGGCAGTGTGGCAAGATCACCCTGGACCAGGTCGAACAGCGGCCGCTTGCCCAGCATGCGCCCGAGCCAGCCCGGACGGCGCTGCGGGTCGCGCTGGCCGGCTTCGGCCAGCATTGCGCCGGAAATATCGAGCCCGGCGATCTGCGCATCGGGGAAGCGCGCGCGCAGCCCCGCCAGGCCCTGGCCGTGGCCGCAGCCGAGATCGAGCGCGCGCTGCGGCGCCAGGCGGATCACTTCCATGCGCTCCTGCATGCGCCGGCCGATCTCGCCCAGCAGGAAGTCCAGCTGGCCGAAGCCGCGGCTGCGCCGGTCGAAGGCGAGCCGGGTCAGGCGCGCGGGCGGCAGGAAGGCGTCGGGAGATTCAGCGGCATGCAGGGACACGGACAGACGGGGCAGCAAGAAGACCAGGAAGCGGCGCGGGCACAGGCCCCGCAGCCGGACGAAGGCGGCCGCCGCGCCCGAGGGGCCGCGGCCGGACGGCAAGTATACGCGCGCGCCGCGCTGGCCGCCGGGGCCGCCCTCGCCCCCCGTGTCGTGCGCGCCTTGCGGGCGGCGCTGGCCGGCGCCGGCGGGGCGCTGCTGCCGAGCGCCTGTGCGCTGTGCGGTTCGGTCCAGCGCGACGTGGTCTGCGCCCCCTGCGCCGCCGACCTGCTGCGCGCGGTGCGGCGCTGCCCGACCTGCGCGCTGGCGCTGGGGCGCCACTTCCGCTGCCCCGCCTGCGCCGCCATGCCGCCACCCGCGTTCGATCACGCCCATACGCTGGGCGATTACGCATCGCCACAGGACCACCTGGTGCTGGGGCTCAAGTTCGGCCAGGCGCTGCCGCTGGCCGGCTGGCTCGCGGCCCGGCTCGCGGCCGAACTGCCCGGCGCCTGGGCAGAGGCGCGGCTGGCACCGCCCGACCTGATTGCGCCCGTGCCGCTGTCACCGCAGCGGCTCGCCGCCCGCGGCTTCAACCAGGCATGGGAGATCGCGCGGCCGCTGGCGCGCCGTCTCGGCCTGCGTGCCGATCCGGTGCTGCTGCAGCGGCAGCGCGATACCGGCAGCCAGCGCGCGCTGGACCTGGCCGCGCGGCAGGTGAACGTGCGCAATGCGTTCCGGCTCTCGCGTCCCTCGCGGCTGGAAGGCCTGCACGTTGCGCTGGTGGACGATGTGATGACCTCGGGCGCGACCCTGCATGAGGCCGCCCGCGTGCTCAAGGCGCACGGCGCGGCACGCGTCAGCGTGATCATCGCGCTGCGCACGCCATAGGCCAGGATGACAGCGAACGGTGCGCGCGGTAAGCTGCGCACCGTTCTGACAAAGGACGCCCCCGGCGCCCGAGATACCCCCGCATCATGTTCAACGTCGTCCTGGTCGAACCGGAAATCCCGCCCAATACCGGCAATGTGATCCGCCTGTGCGCCAACACCGGTGCACAGCTGCATCTGGTCGAACCGTTGGGATTTCCGCTGGAAGACGCGCGCATGCGCCGCGCCGGGCTGGATTACCACGAGTACGCCACCATGCGCGTGCACGAGAGCTGGGACGCGCTGATGGCCAGCGAACAGCCCGATCCCACGCGCATGTTCGCGCTGACCACGCGCGGCTCGACGCCGTTCGGCCAGGTGGAATTCCGGCCGGGCGACTGGTTCGTGTTCGGCTCCGAGACGCGCGGCCTGTCGCCCGAGCGACGCGAGTGGTTCCCGCCGGCGCAACGCATCCGGCTGCCGATGCGGCCGGACAACCGCAGCCTGAACCTGTCGAATACGGTCGCGGTGGTGGTGTTCGAGGCGTGGCGGCAGAACGGGTTCGCGGGCGGCAGCTGAGCGCCGCCGTACCGCTTATTCCGGCTGCACGCCGGCCGCGCGGATCACCTTGTCCCAGCGCGCCTTCTCGCTCACCATGGTCTGGCGCAGCGATGCCGGCGCGGTGCCAGCCGGCACGAAATACTGAGCACGCATCTTGTCGCGCACGTCGGCGCTGCCGATGATCGCCACCAGTTCGCGGTAAAGCCGGTCGATCACCGGCTGCGGCGTGCCCGCCGGGGCCAGCACCGCCTGCCACGAAATCGCCTCGAAGCCCGGATAGCCGGACTCCGCCACCGTCGGCACCGACGGCAGCACCGCGGTGCGCCCGGTCGTGGTCACGGCCAGCACGCGCAGCTTGCCGGCGTTGACCTGTGGCATCGCGATCGCCGGCACCATGAAGCCCGCCTGCACCTGCCCGCCCACCATCGCGGTGGTGATCTGCGGGAAGCCGGGATACGGCACGTGCTGCAGGTCGATGCCGGCCATCGCCTTGAGCTGTTCCATCGCCAGGTGCGAGGCACTACCGTTGCCGGGCGAGCCGTAGTTCAGTTCGCCCGGTTTCGAACGGGCCAGCGCGACAAACTCGCGCAGGTTATGGACCGGCAGCCGTGCGTCGACCACCAGCACATTGGGCGAGGTCGCCACCAGCGTCACCGGCGCCAGCTGGCGGAACGGGTCGTAGTTCAGGTTGCGCGACAGCGTCGGCGCGGTGACCAGGGGGCCGTTGATGGTGAACAGCAGCGTATAGCCGTCGGGCGCGGCGCGCGCCACCATGCCGGTGCCAATATTGCCGCCGGCACCGGGGCGGTTTTCCACCAGCACCGGCTGGCCCAGCGCGGTAGCCAGCTTCTCGGTCACGATCCGCGCGATCAGGTCGGGCGACGAGCCCGGCGGGAACGGCACCACCATGCGGATGGGCCGTGCGGGCCAGGGTTGGGCGCGCACGCTGGCGGCAGCGCCAGCGGCGCAGGCAGCGGCAAGCGCGATCAGCGCGTGTCGGCGGGTAGGCGGCATGCGGAAAGTATCGTCAGGAAGGTTGTGTCACTCGTCGCGCGCGTCGCGCTGCAGTAGCTGCGCCACCGCATCGGCGGCGCTCAGACCGTCGAACAGCACGCCGCACACCGCCCGCGCGATCGGCATCTCGACACCGTTAGCCGAGGCAAGCTCGGCCACGGCCTGGGCGCAGCGCACGCCCTCGGCGACATGGCCCAGTTCGGCCAGGATCTGGTCCAGGCTCTGCCCCGCCGCGAGCTGCTGCCCAACCTTGCGGTTGCGCGACAGGTCGCCGGTGGCAGTCAGGATCAGGTCGCCCACGCCGGCCAGGCCCATGAAGGTCTCGACCCGCCCGCCCAGCGCCAGGCCCAGCCGCGTCATCTCGGCCAGCCCGCGCGTCACCAGCGCGGCGCGCGCGTTCAGGCCCAGCCCCAGGCCGTCGCTGGCGCCGGTGGCAATCGCCAGCACGTTCTTGACCGCGCCGCCGACTTCCACGCCAGTCAGGTCGTCGCTGCCGTAGATGCGCATCGCGTGGTGGTGGAAGGCCCGCTGCGCGCGCTCCGCCAGCGACGGCACGCTGCCCGCCACCGTCAGCGCGCACGGCAGCCCCAGCGCCACCTCACGTGCGAAGCTCGGACCGGTCAGCACGCCGTAGTCGAAGCCCTCAGTGCGGCCGGCGGCGTCCAGCTCGGCGCGCACCATCTGGTGCGGCAGCAGGTGCGTGCCGGACTCGAAGCCCTTGCACAGCCACAGCATCGACACCGGCCGCGCGCTGCGCGTGGCCAGCCGGCGCGTCATCTCGCGCAGGCCCGACACCGGCGTGGCCACCACCACGATGCCGTCCGGATCGTCCGCGGCGTGCGCCACCGCAAGCTCGAAATCGGCCTGCACCGCGAGCCGCTCGGACAGCGTCACGCCCGGCAGGTAGGCAGCGTTTTCGCGCGTGGCGGCGATGGCGGCGAGCTGGGCAGGCTCGCGCCCCCACAGCACCACGTCATTGGTGGCCGCGGCATGGCTGGCGAGGGCCGTGCCCCAGGCACCGGCACCGAGGAAGGTCAGTTTCATGGCAGCTCGAACGGAGGATGGGCGCAGTCGATAGTAGTCCCGGAGCCAAAAAGGCGAAACGGGGCCGCAGCCCCGTTCCGATGCATGACGCCGGACGCCGGAATCAGTGGCGAGCCTGGCTGCCGTCGGGCATCACGATGCCGCTGCTGCCGCCTTCGGCACCCTGGGCTTCTTCCATGGCGGCCTGCAGGCGTTGCTCGTACAGCGCCTGGAAGTTGATTTCCGACAGGTGGATGGCCTGGAAGCCGGCGCGGGTGATCACATCGGCGATATTGCTGCGCAGGTACGGATACAGGATGGTCGGGCAGGCGATGCCCAGCAGCGGATCAAGCTGCTCCACCGGCACGTTGCGGATATCGAAGATGCCGGCCTGATGCGCTTCCACCAGGAAGGCGACCTTGTCCTGCACCTTGGTCGTCACGGTGCCGGTCACCACCACCTCGAAGATGCCTTCCTGCAGCTGCGAAGCGCCGACGTTGACCTGCACTTCCACCGACGGGGCTTCCGATTCCAGGAAGATGCCCGGCGAGTTGGGCTGCTCCAGCGACATGTCCTTCAGGTAGACACGCTGGATATTGAAGAAGGGTTGATCGTCCTGCTGGGTGTTTTGCTGGTCGCTCATGAAAGGCTTCCGGGAAGATGGGCGTTGGGCGCGGCGGCGGCAGACCCTGCGTGGCGCTGGGCTGGCCGGTGCCCGGTTGGAAAAGTTGGAAAGCGCATATGGTACATGACGCGGGTGGCGATTTCACCCGCGCCGGGACAAAGCCCGCCCGGAATCAGACTGTTCCGAGCGGGCCGCGGTCGCGTGGGCGCTCAGGCGGCCAGCAGCGGCACCAGGCCACCCTGGCGGTCCAGCGCCGCGAGGTCGTCGAAGCCGCCAACGTGGGTGTCGTCGATGTAGATCTGCGGCACAGTGCGGCGACCGGTACGGGTCATCATCTCTTCGCGCTTGCCCGGTTCGCGGTCGATCAGGATCTTCTCGATCGTTTCCACGCCGCGGGACTTCAGCAGGCGTTCAGCCATAACGCAAAACGGGCACACCACGGTGCTGTACATGACGACGCGGGCCATGCGGGTTCTCCTTGAATGCAATGCGGCGCGCGCACCGGCTGTGGGCCGGGCGGCGCACTGTGTAACGGAATTCGGGCCGGAGTTGCCGGGTTTACTTCACCAGCGGCAGACCTGCCTGCTGCCAGGCGGCGATGCCGCCCTCGAGCGCATAGATCTCACTGTAACCGGCTTCCTTGAGCGCTGCCTGGGCCTTGCCCGAGCGCTGGCCGGTCTGGCATACGACGATGATTGGGGCCGACTTGTCCTTTGCAAGGCCGGCCGCGCGCGAGGCCAGCTCGGCCAGCGGGGCGCTCTTGGCCTGCGGCAGGTGACCCTTGGCATACTCGGCGGGCTCGCGGATGTCGACCACCACCGCCCCGCGCTTGTTGATCAGCTGGGTGGCGGCAGCCGTATTGACGGTCTTGCCGCCGGTGCTGCGCGAGATCGCGGGCCAGGCCAGCAGGCCGCCCGAGACCACGGCGAGGGCGATCAGAGCGAGGTTGTTATAGTCGGCAAAGAAATTCACGTTGGCATTCCGGTAGGTTGGGTCGGCGGCATTATAAAATACGCGGTTTGGCGTCCGGGGTCTGCCGCTGCATGGCCAGCCGCCATTGTCGCCTGCCTGAGACATGGAGTTCACATCAGAAAGCCATGAGCCACTCGGGGTGACGGCGCGGACGCACGCACAGGTTATCTACTCTCTGGAAGCAGCAGCATGTACAAGCTCGTCCTTATCCGCCACGGCGAATCCACGTGGAACCTTGAAAACCGCTTTACCGGCTGGGTCGACGTCGACCTGACCGAAACCGGCGCGGCCCAGGCTAACCTGGCCGGCAAGCTGCTCAAGGAAGCCGGCTTCAGCTTCGATATCGCCTACACCTCGGTGCTCAAGCGCGCCATCCGCACCCTGTGGCACGTCCAGGAAGAAATGGACCTGATGTGGATCCCGGTGCGCAACGAATGGCGCCTTAACGAGCGCCACTACGGCGCGCTGGCCGGCCTGAACAAGGCCGAGACCGCCGCCAAGTTCGGCGACGAACAGGTGCTGGTGTGGCGCCGCAGCTATGACACCCCGCCGCCGGCGCTGGAGCCGACCGATCCGCGCGCCTCGTTCAACGATCCGCGCTACGCCGATGTGCCGCGCAACGAGATCCCGCTGACCGAATGCCTGAAGGACACGGTCGCGCGCGTGATGCCGCTGTGGAACGAATCCATCGCCCCCGACATCCAATCCGGCAAGCGTGTGGTCATTGCCGCGCACGGCAACAGCATCCGCGCGCTGGTAAAGTACCTGGACCAGATTTCGGATGACGATATCGTCGGACTCAATATTCCCAACGGCACCCCGCTCGTGTACGAACTGGACGCCGACCTGCGCCCCCTGCGCCACTATTACCTGGGTGACCAGGAAGCCATCGCCGCCTCGCTGGCGGCCGTGGCCAACCAGGGCAAGGCACGCTGAAGCCGGTCCGGGCGGTCCCCGCAGGCGCTTGTGTACGCGCGTGTGCGGCCGCCCACCCTGAACGGGGACGTGGCAGGCCCCATTCTTCACCCGGACTTATACTGTCGGACAAACCGCCCAGCGCCGGGCGGCCGCAGCCGGCATAATCCCCACACGTACACTTCGTAAACCAAGTACACGTTCAGGCAGCCCTCATGCGCAAGACGCTCAAGAACATCAGCCTAGTCTCTGTCGGCCTCGTCGCCGGCGTGCTCGCCACGCTGCAGATTTCGGCGACCGCACAGAACTCATCAGGGCCACTGCCGCTGGACCAGCTGCGGCTGATGGCCGATATCTTCGGGCAGATCAAGCGCGAATACGTCGAGCCGGTCGATGACAAGAAGCTGCTGACCGAAGCCATCAAGGGCATGGTCGCCAGCCTCGACCCGCACTCGTCCTATCTCGACGAGAAGGATTTCAAGGAACTGCAGGAAGGCACGCGCGGCCGCTTCGCCGGCCTGGGCATCGAGATCTCGCAGGAAGAAGGCCTGGTCAAGGTGATCAATCCGATCGAGGACACGCCCGCGTTCCGCGCCGGCATCCAGCCGGGCGACCTGATCACCCGGATCGACGACAAGCCCGTGCGCGGCCTGCCGCTGGAGCAGGCGGTCAAGCGCATGCGCGGCGAGCCCGGCACCAAGGTCACGCTGACCATCTACCGCAAGAGCGAGGAACGCACCTTCCCGGTCTCGATCACGCGCGCCGAGATCCGCGTGCAGTCGGTCAAGGCCAAGATGCTCGACAACAATATCGGCTGGATTCGCCTGACCAGCTTCCAGGAACGCACCGTCTCCGACCTGGCCCGCAAGCTGGCCGAGATGGCGCAGAAGAACCCGAACATGAAGGGGCTGATCCTGGACCTGCGCAACAACGGCGGCGGCGTACTGCAGGGCGCGGTCGGCGTGGCCGCGGCCTTCCTGCCGGGCGACGCCACGGTGGTGTCGACCAACGGCCAGGTGCCCGATGCCAAGCGCGTCTACAAGGCGTCGTACAACAACTACCGCCTGTCCTCGCTGGAAGATGATCCGCTCAAGGACCTGCCCGCGATCTACAAGAAGATCCCGATGGTGGTGCTGACCAACGCCTACTCGGCCTCGGCCTCCGAGATCGTGGCCGGCGCGCTGCAGGACCACCACCGCGCGCAGATCATGGGCAAGACCACCTTCGGCAAGGGCTCGGTGCAGACGGTGCGTCCGCTGACCAATGACACCGGCATCAAGCTGACCATCGCGTACTACTACACGCCGAGCGGCAAGTCGATCCAGGCCAAGGGCATCCGCCCGGATATCCCGGTCGACCAGAACCCCGAAGGCGATCCGGACGATGCGCTGATCACGCGCGAGATCGACACCGAGCGCCACCTGCACAACAAGCAGGAATCGGAAGCGCCGGAAATGACCGAGCGCGAACAGCGCCGCGTGGAAGAACTGCGCCGCCTGGAAGAAGAGAACGCGAAGAAGACGCCGGAAGAGCGCGAGAAGGAACGCCGCAAGAAGCCGGTGGAATTCGGTACGGCCGACGACTTCATGCTGCAGCAGGCCATCGCTCAGCTCAACGGCCAGCCGGTCAAGCGCTCCAAGTCGAAGCTGGAAACCAATCCGCCGGCCGACAACGGCAAGGCAGCCAAGCCCTCGGGCAAGAGCGGCGCCAAGGGTGCCAGCGCCCCGGCCGCCAAGCCGGCCGCTCCGGCCCCCGGCAAGCAGCCGCCGGCCAGCGCGCCGATCGGCGAACCGCTGGGCACGCCGACGGGCAAGGCGCCCTGATTCCACAGCAGACGCGGCCTGCAGGTGCTGACAAAATCTGCGCGCTGCCGGTTTGCTCCCCTCTCCCGCTTGCGGGAGAGGGGCAGGGGGTGAGGGCAGGCGCAGGCATACCACCGGCCCGACTTCGTGGATCAGCCCGGCCCTCACCCCAACCCTACCCAGGAACCTCCACTAACCCATTGATTTTATTAGGGCTGATTTTGGAGCCTTGCTACAGCGGTTGTGGAGCGAAGGCCTCCTGGTTCCTGGGGCAAGCCGGCACGGCGAGCGTGCATAGGACTCTCCCGCAAGCGGGAGAGGGAGCACCCCGAGGGGCAACATCATGAGCGACGCTATCCACGACGGCCCGGAAGACGACCAGTCCGACAGCCTCAACGACGAACAACTGCTGCGCTACTCCCGCCATATCCTGCTGGACGAGCTCGGCATCGAAGGCCAGCGCCGCCTGCTGGCAGGCCATGCCCTGGTGATCGGCGCGGGCGGCCTGGGCGCGGCCGCGCTGCCCTTCCTGGCCTCGGCCGGCGTCGGCCGCATCACCGTGGTCGACAACGACGAGGTCGACCTGACCAACCTGCAGCGCCAGATCATCCACACCACCGCCAACGTTGGCCGGCCCAAGGTCGATTCCGCGCGCGAAGGGATGCTGCGCATCAACCCGGGCCTGGAGATCGTGACGGTGCCTGCGCGCGTTGGCGATGCCGAGCTCGACCAGCTCGTTGCAACGGCCGACGTGGTGCTCGATTGCTGCGACAACTTCGCCACGCGCCAGGCGGTCAACCGCGCCTGCGTACGCCACAAGGTGCCGCTGGTATCGGGCGCGGCACTGCGCTTCGACGGCCAGATCAGCGTGTTCGACCGCCGCCAGCCCGACGCACCCTGCTACGCCTGCCTGTTCCCGCCGGCCGAGCCCGCGCCCGAAGTGGCCTGCGCCACCATGGGCGTGTTCGCGCCGCTGGTCGGCATGGTCGGCACGGTGCAGGCGGCCGAGGCGCTCAAGCTGCTCGCCGGCGTCGGCGACAGCCTGGCCGGCCGGCTGCTGATGGTCAATGCGCTGTCGATGGAATGGACCACGATGCGGCTGGCGCGCACGCCGGATTGCCCGGTGTGCGCCGGGCACTGAGCGCGGCTACTCCTGTGGCGCCGCGTGCGCCAGCAGCCAGTCGGTAACGGCGGCGCGGTCGCCGCGGAACACGATGCGCGCGGCGCGCTGCTCGCGCTGGAAGTCGTACATCGGGTCGTAGTAGTCGCGCAGCAGCACTTCGATCCAGCCGCGGTGCAACTCCACATCGCCCCATTCCGCCTGCCGCGCCAGCGCCTGCTCCAGCAAGGCGGACAGCTTGCCGTAGCGCGCCCCGCCCAACCTTGGGGAGATAGCGGCCATCGCTTCGCGCAGGCGCGCGGCGTAGGCCTCGAAGCCTTCCTCAGCCCCCTTCTCAGCGATAAACTCCGCCGCCAGCCCCTGCACATAGTCGCGCAGCACGCGCTCGACGCGTTCGTCGAACGACGCTTCCAGCCATACCAGCGGGCTCGCCTGCATGCGCTGCGCGAGCGCTTGCGGCACGTCGCGGCTGCCGATGAAGCGGCCTTCGTCTTCCACCACCAGGGCGTGGAACCCGGCGTCGATATGGCGCAGCAGGTCGATCGCCAGCGCGTTCTCGAAGTCGACCTGCTGCGGCTGCGCCAGCGCGCGGCGCCCGAACGCCGAGCCGCGGTGGCGCGCATGGCCCTCCAGATCGATCGCGGCCGGCACATCGGCCAGCACATCGGTCTTGCCGCTGCCGGTCATGCCGCCCAGCACGAGCCAACGTTGCTCCGCGACGGCCGCGTCGATGGTCGAGATCAGGAAGCCGCGCATCGCCTTGTACCCGCCGGTTACGCGCGGATAGTCGACACTGGCCTCGCGCAGCCACTGCTGCACCAGCTGCGAGCGCAGTCCGCCGCGGAAGCAATACAGGTAGCCGTCCGGATGCGCCCGCACAAAATCCACCCATGCCGCGATCCGCGCTGCCTTGTGGGCGCCCGACACCAACTGGTGGCCGAGCACGATCGCTGCCTGCTGGCCCTTCTGCGCGTAGCACAGGCCGACCTCATGGCGCTCGGCATCATCCATCAGCGGCAGGTTGACCGCGCCGGGGAAGGCGCCGCGCGCGAATTCCAGCGGCGCGCGCACATCCAGCATCGCCACGCCGCTGAGAAACAGGGTACGGAAGTCGGCGGTGTCTTCGCGCATCACCGGATCTCGACCGCGAGCGAGGCACGCGCCACCATCTCGCCGACCGGGGCGAGCGACAGGCCGAGGCGCGCGCACTCGGCCACGAATTCGGCTTCGCCGGCAGGCTCGACCGCCACCAGCAACCCGCCGCTGGTCTGCGGATCGCACAGCACGGCGCGCTGCACTTCCGTGAGCGGCGTGATGCGGTGGCCATAGCTGTCGAAGTTGCGCTGGGTGCCTCCAGGCACGCAGCCCTGCCCGATATACTCGACCACGTCGTCCAGCACCGGCACGGCGGCGTAGTCCAACCGCGCGGTCAGTCCGCTGCCCTCGGCCATCTCGACCAGGTGGCCAAGCAGGCCAAAGCCGGTCACGTCGGTCATTGCGCGCACGCCCGCCAGGCGTCCGAACGCGCTGCCGGGCCGGTTCAGCACGCACATCCAGTCGCGCGCCAGGTGGCGGTTATCCTCGCGCAGCAGGCCTTTCTTCTCCGCCGTGGTCAGCACGCCGATGCCCAGCGGCTTGGTCAGGTACAACCGGCAGCCCGGCGTGGCGGTGTCGTTGCGCTTCATTTGCGAGCGTTCGACGATACCGGTCACGGCCAGCCCGAAGATCGGTTCCGGCGCGTCGATCGAATGCCCGCCGGCCAGC
Source organism: Ralstonia pickettii (assembly GCA_050987995.1). Classification (GTDB taxonomy): domain Bacteria; phylum Pseudomonadota; class Gammaproteobacteria; order Burkholderiales; family Burkholderiaceae; genus Cupriavidus; species Cupriavidus pickettii_B. The sequence continues at coordinate 286,477 of CP158803.1, read as the reverse complement.
GGAATACCCGCGTCATCGCAGGCACGGCGCCCGCCCGCCACCACCTCGCGCGCCACCTCCGGCGGCAGCACGTTGACCGGCCAGCCGAGGATGGCGATGGCCATCAGCGGGTCGCCGCCCATCGCGTAGATATCGCTGATCGCATTGGTGGCGGCGATGCGCCCGAAATCGAACGGGTCGTCGACGATGGGCATGAAGAAGTCGGTGGTGGACACCACGCCGCGCTCGCCGTCGGCGCCATCGAGCGCATACACGGCCGCGTCGTCGCGCGAGGCATTGCCGACCCACAGGCGCGGGTCCAGGTGCTGCGCGCCGCTGCCCGCGAGGATCACGTCGAGCACTTTCGGGGAAATCTTGCAGCCGCAGCCAGCACCGTGGCTGTACTGCGTCAGGCGGATGGGACCGGTGGTCATGGCTGGCTCCGTCGCGGCGCCCCTGGCCGGGCAGGAGCCACTACCCGGTCAGGCACGCCTGGATGAAGAGAGGAATTGGAATGAGAAGGATTACTGCCAACGGACACGCACGGTGGCAGCGCCGGGTGGCGCCGCGCGGTGGGGCGGACCGCCTTTTTGCAGGATACTGCAGCGGCGGCCGCGCCGGAGACGGCGGCTTACTGCTCGCCCGGCTCCATCTGCGACTGCAGGTAGTTCTGCAGCCCGACCTTGTCGATCAGGTCCAGTTGCGTCTCCAGGTATTCGATATGTTCCTCGGTATCGGTGAGGATATCGACCAGGATTTCGCGGCTGACGTAATCGCCGACGGATTCGCAGTAGGCAATGCCTTCCTTGACGGTCTGATGCGCGGTCTGTTCCAGCTTCAGGTCGCACTTGAGCATCTCGGGCGTGTCTTCGCCGAGCAGCAGCTTGTGCAGGTCCTGCAGGTTGGGCAGGCCGTCCAGCATCAGGATGCGCTCGATCAGGCGGTCGGCGTGCTTCATTTCGCCGATCGACTCCTTGTACTCCACATCGCCGAGCTTTTTCAGGCCCCAGTGGCGATACATGCGTGCGTGCAGGAAATACTGGTTGATCGCGGTCAGCTCGTTCTTGAGCTGGGCGTTCAGATGCTGGATGACCTTCTTGTCACCTTTCATTGGCGGCTCCTGTTGCATCGGGCCCGCGCAAAAACACGAAGCGGCGCCAATGGCGCCGCGTGCAGTCGGTGAGGAAAGAAAAGCGCAAAACGCGCCGTGAACTGGCTTTCAGTTCATATGGGCGCGTTCAGGCAACCAGCGCCTTGCGCTGGTCGTTCGCGACTGCCGGGTCCCGAGTGTCCATTATGGTACATGGGCCTGATGCGGAACAGGAAGAAATCTCCACAACCTGGATGTTGGCGAGGGTCGCCACGGTCACGTTGCGCACCGCTGCCACGCCTTCCTGCAACACCTGGTGCGCGCACTCGCGGCAGCGGCCGCAGCACGTGCCGACGCCAAGCGTTTCGGCCAGTTCGTCGAGGGTTTCGATGCCCAGGTGCGCAGCACCGTGAATCTCACGATCGGTGATCTGGTTGCAGATACAGACGTACACAACTCGCTCCTGTGGGGCGCGTGGCACCGGCATGCCACTGCGAATGAACGTCAGAATATCAGAGATCGAAAATGATAACAATTCCCATTAAGCCACATGGGAACAGGTCGGGAGAACGCCACAAGACGGGAAAAGAAGGCGGCGATGGCAGCACATTCAACCGCTTGAATGTGCCGCGGCTGCCATATTCCGCGATCAGAAAACCCTGATAATTTCAGGGTCTTGCAATCAGCCGCAGGGCTGCGGCCTGCTCCTCCGGATCGTAGGCATTGAGGACCTGGTCGACCAGCGGCTCGAGCTGCTGGCAGTTGGCGTGCAGGATCTCCTGCTTCACGCGCAACAGCTGCGCCGGGTGCATCGAGAACTCGCGCAGCCCCATGCCCAGCAGCAACCGCGTCATCAACGGGTCGCCCGCCATCTCGCCGCACACCGCCACCGGCACGCCGGCGCGGTTGGCCTCGCGGATAGTACGCGCCACCAGTTGCAGCACCGCCGGGTGCAGCGGGTCGAACAGGTGCGCCACGGCGTTGTCGGCGCGGTCGATGGCCAGCGTGTACTGGATCAGGTCGTTGGTGCCGATGGACAGGAAGTCCATCTTGCGCAGGAACAGCGGCAGCAGCAGCACCGCGGCCGGGATCTCGATCATGGCGCCGACCTTCATGCCCGGATCGTAGGGCTCGCCGCGCTCATCCAGCTGGCGCTTGGCCTTGGCGATCAGCGCCAGGGTCTGGTCGATCTCGCTGGCGTGCGCCAGCATTGGCACCAGCAGCCGCACCGGCCCGAAGGCCGAGGCGCGCAGCAGCGCGCGCAGCTGGGTCAGGAACATGGTCGGCTCGGACAACGACCAGCGGATCGCGCGCAGGCCCAGCGCCGGGTTGAGCGCGGTTTCAAACTCGTCGCCGCGGCCGTCGCCACGGCCATCGCGACCGTCCAGCGGCTTGTCGGCGCCGACATCGATGGTGCGGATGGTCACCGGCAGGCCGTGCATGGCGTCGACCGCGCCGCGGTAGGCCTGGAACTGCTCGTCCTCGCCCGGCAACTCGTCGCGCCGGTTCATGAACAGGAACTCGGAACGGAACAGGCCCACGCCGACCGCGCCGGCCGCCAGCGCCGCGCCGGCGTCCTCGGCCATCTCGATATTGGCCAGCAGCTCGATCTCGAGCCCGTCCAGCGTCACCGCCGGCGTGTGCCGCAAGCGTTGCAGGCGCTTCTTCTCCAGCGCGCGCTCGCTCTGCCGGTGGCGGTATTCCTCGAGGATGATGGCGGTCGGGTCGACGATCACCAGCCCGGCGTCGCCGTCGATGATGATCCAGTCGTCCTGGCGGATCAGCTCGCTCGCGCTCTGCACCCCGACCGCGGCCGGGATATCCAGGCTGCGCGCGACGATGGCGGTATGCGAGGTGCGCCCGCCCATGTCGGTCACAAAGCCGTGGAAGACGGTGTGGCGGAACTGCAGCATGTCGGCCGGAGCGATGTCGTGGGCGACCACGATCACGCCAGGAGCGGCTTCCCCGTCGGCGGCCAGCGCCGGCACCGGCGCGGGGACCAGCACGGGGGCCCCCGCCAGCGCCTTCAGGATGCGCTCCACCACCTGCCGGATATCGGTCTTGCGCTCGCGCAGGTATTCGTCCTCGATCTCGTCGAACTGGCGCATCAGCTCTTCGAGCCGCGTGGTGAGTGCCCACTCCGCGTTGTAGCGGCGGCCCCGGATCAGCCCCTCGGGCTCGCGCGCAAGGGCCTCGTCGTCGAGGATCATCGCGTGCACGTCGAGGAAGGCGCCCAGCTCTTCGGGCGCGTCGCGCGGCAGGTCGCGCTTGAGCGCAGCCAGCTCCGCCCGCACCGCGGCGCGCGCGGCACGCAGCCGCTCGACCTCGGCGTCGAGCCGGTCTTCGTCGACCAGGTAATGCGAGACATCCAGCGCCGCGGGCGCGAGCAGGTGCGCGCGCCCGATGGCGACGCCGCGCGAGACCGGGATGCCGTGCAGGGCGAAAGGCATGTACCGCTCCGTCAGGAACGTTTAAGAATTTGTGTCGAGGCCGCCGGCCTCACTCTCCCTCACCAAAACGGTTGGCGATCAGCGCCAGCAGCGCGTCCATCGCCGCCTGCTCGTCGGGCCCGTCGGTCTCGAGGGTGATGGTCGAGCCGATGCCGGCCGCCAGCATCATCACGCCCATGATGCTCTTGGCATCGACCTGGCGTCCATTGCGGGACATCTTGACCTGGCTGACGAAGCTGCCTGCGAGCTGGGTCAGCTTTGCGGACGCGCGAGCATGCAGCCCGAGCTTATTGATGATGGTGGTGTCCCTCTGCAGCATATTTGTCGGGATGGTTGGCGGTTTGGTTCTGTACGGTAGTGGTGCCGACCTGCAGCACGCCCTGCGAGCCGCCGGCCAGCGCCTTGGTGGCGAGCTGGTCGAGCTTCTCGCCGCGGTAGCAGATCGCACGCACGAGCATGGGAAGGTTGACGCCGGCAAGCACGCGCACGCGGCCCGGCTCGGCCAGGCGTGCGGCGATATTGGCCGGGGTGGCGCCGAAGATGTCGGTGAGTACCAGCGCGCCGTTGTCTTCGCAGATGGCGGCCAGCCGGCGCCTGGCTTCGGCCAGTACGGCGGCGGGATCCGCGTCGGGAAGGACGTCGATGGCTTCCAGCCGCTGCGGCTGGCCGCAGTAGACGTGGGCGGCGCAATCGCGCAGCGCCGAAGCCAGCGGGGTATGCGCGATGATCAGGATGCCTGCCATGATGGTGAATCCGTTGGATTGCCCAGATTGTAGCAGGCGCCCCCCGCACTCCCGCTCAGGTCCGGGGCGGTCAGGTTCAGCTGCCGGCAGCGCCCACGGCGTGCTCCAGCGCGTCGATGAACATCGCCGCCACATGGAAGCCGGTCTGCTGGGTGATTTCCTGAAAACAGGTCGGGCTCGTCACATTGACTTCGGTCAGGTAGTCGCCAATCACGTCCAGCCCTACCAGCAGCAGCCCCTGCTCCCACAGCCCCGGCGCCAGCGCCTCGGCGATCTCGCGGTCGCGCTTGCTCAGCTCCTGGGCGCGGCCGGTGCCGCCGGCGGCCAGGTTGCCGCGCACCTCGCCCGCCATCGGCACGCGCGCCAGTGCATACGGCACCGGCACGCCGCCGATCAGCAGGATGCGCTTGTCGCCGTCCTTGATCGCCGGGATATAACGCTGCACCATCAGCGTGCGCGCGCCGTCGTGGCCCAGGGTCTCGACGATCGCGGCCAGGTTCATGCCGTTCTCGCCCACCCGGAACACGCCCATGCCGCCCATGCCGTCGAGCGGCTTGACGATGATGTCGTGGTGTTCGGCGTGGAAGTCGCGAATTCGCGCCAGGTCGCGCGTGACCAGCGTCGGCGTGATGAATTCCGGGTACTGGGCGATCGCCAGTTTCTCGGAATGGTCGCGGATCGCGCGCGGCTTGTTGAACACGCGCGCGCCCTGCGACTCGGCCAGTTCCAGCAGCCAGGTGCTGGTGACGTATTCCATGTCGAAGGGCGGGTCCTTGCGCATCAGCACCGCGTCGAAGGCGGACAGCGGCTCCAGCGCGCTGTTGCCCTCGCGGTACCAGGCATGGTCGTCGCCGGTCAGGTGCAACCGCGTTGCCATGGTCTCGACCACGCGGCCGGACAGCGTCACCTGCGGCTGCAGGCACCAGTACAGTTCGTGGCCGCGCGCGGCGGCCTCGGTCATCATGGCGTAGGTGGAGTCCTTGTAGGTCTTGAAGGTCTCCAGCGGGTCAGTGATGAAGAGGATGCGCATGGGGCTCGTCACAGGATCGGGTTCGGGTCGGTTTTCTCGAGTTCCAGCGACGCCGCCAGCAGCGCCAGCCGCGCCACCACGCCGTACATGTAGAACCGGTTAGGCACCGCGGCGCCAGGCTTGGCGTGGCTGTCGGGGATGCCGTTCGGGGCGAACGCCAGCGGCACGAAGTGCATGCCCGGGGCGTTCAGGTTTTCGTCGTTGCCGCGTCCGGTGTGGACGCGGTAGAAACCGCCCACCACATAGCGGTCGATCATGTACACCACCGGCTCGGCCACGGCCTCGTTGATCTTCTCGAAGGTATGCACGCCTTCCTGGATGATGACGTCGCTGACCTCCAGGCCTTCCTTGACGACGCTCATCTTGTTGCGTTCCTTCCGGTTCAGGCCCTTGACCTCGGACGGGTCGCGCACGGTCATGATGCCCATGCCGTAGGTGCCGGCATCGGCCTTGACCACCACGTACGGCGTTTCCTTGATGCCGTACTCGCGATACTTCTTCGCCACCTTCTTCAGCACGCCTTCCACCGAATCGGCCAGCTCCTCCTCGCCCACGCGCTCGTGGAAGTCCACGCCGGTGCAGCGGGCAAAGTAGGGGTTGACCATCCAGGGATCGATATCGATCAGCTTGGCGAACTTCTTGGCCACCTCGTCATAGGCGGCGAAGTGGCTGCTCTTGCGGCGCGTGGACCAGCCGGCGTGCAGCGGCGGCAGCAGGTACTGCTCGTTGATGTTTTCCAGGATCGGCGGGATGCCGGCCGACAGGTCGTTGTTCAGCAGGATCGAACAGGGATCGAAGTCCTTCAGCCCCAGCCGGCGGCCCTTGGTGCCCAGGCGCGCCAGCGGCTCGACCACCAGGGTCTGGCCGTCGGGCAGCTCGATCGGGGTCGGTTCGGTGATTTCCTCCGAGAGCGAGCCCAGGCGCACGTTCAGGCCCGCCTGGCGCATGATCAGCGACAGCCGCGCCACGTTCTGCAGGTAGAACATATTGCGGGTGTGACGCTCCGGGATCAGCAGCAGGTTCTTGGCGTCCGGGCAGATCTTCTCGATCGCCGCCATCGCCGCCTGCACCGCCAGCGGCAGCATTTCAGGCGCCAGGTTGTTGAAGCCGCCCGGGAACAGGTTGGTGTCGACCGGCGCCAGCTTGAAGCCGGCGTTGCGCAGGTCCACCGAGCAATAGAACGGAGGGGTATGCTCCTGCCATTCCAGTCTGAACCAGCGCTCGATGGACGGCGTGGCGTCCAGGATCTTCTTTTCCAGTTCGAGCAGCGGACCGTTCAGCGCGGTGATGAGATGCGGGACCATATCCATCCTATAGATCGTCTTAAATCGTTCGCCCCGATTGTAGAGGAACGGCCAAACAGGCGCTGGCACACCCTTAATAAGGATATGCAGGCCATGGCATAAGGGATAACGATATGGGGATGGGCTGGGCGAAATAAAGAGCCGGCCGGGACGGCCAGCTCGATGCCGGCCCATGTGCCCGCCGCTCGGGCAAAAAAAAAGCGCGGAATGCCGCGCTTTCAAATGGCCTGACAGATACGGGGAGCGTTCTGCAGGTGGAGGAAACTGCCTCACAGGCACTGTATGTGCCGCGCACATTAAAGACAATTGAAGCTTTTTAAGATCGGAGTTAAGCACTCTGCGAAAAGCCCCCGCAAAGCCCGGGGAGATCCGCCGCCAGGCTGCGCCGGCACTGGGCTGGCGGGTTTTCGCTGAGGCCGCCGCAAACCCGCTTGAGGCTTTCGTCATCCCTGTATGCACAAGCTGGAGAGGGCCCAAATGTCTGCAATGACGCCCGGTGACGGAAACAAAAAAGCCCGGCACGCGGCCGGGCAAAACTCCTGAGAGAAGATTCCCAATCAGCTCTCCAGCACAACACCTTTGTGATCAGACTTCATATGCGGTCTCGCCGTGCGAGGTGATATCCAGGCCCTCGCGCTCTTCGTCTTCCGGCACCCGCAGTCCGATCAGCATGTCAACCAGCTTGTAGGACACGAAGGCCACCACGCCCGACCACACCACGGTGGTCAGCACGCCTTCGAACTGGATCCACAGCTGGCCGGCGATCGAGTAGTCGGCCGCCACCTTGTTGGTCACATAGTCGTAGATGCCCGTGCCGCCCAGGCTGGGCGAAGCGAACACACCGGTCAGCAGCGCACCCAGGATACCGCCCACGCCGTGCACGCCGAACACGTCCAGCGAGTCGTCCATGCCCAGCATGCGCTTCAGGCCGGTCACGCCCCACAGGCACAGCAGGCCAGCCAGCAGGCCGATCACGATCGAGCCCATCGGGCCGACGAAGCCGGCCGCCGGGGTGATCGCCACCAGGCCGGCCACCGCACCCGAGGCACCGCCCAGCATCGACGGCTTGCCCTTGCCGATCCACTCGCCGAAGGTCCACGCCAGCACCGCGGCGCAGGTGGCCAGCAGCGTGTTGACGAAGGCCAGTGCGGCCGAGCCGCTGGCTTCCAGCGCCGAGCCGGCGTTGAAGCCGAACCAGCCGAACCACAGCAGCGAAGCGCCGACCATGGTGAACGTCAGGCTGTGCGGACGGATCGCCTCGCGGCCGAAGCCGATGCGCTTGCCGAACATATAGGCACCCACCAGGCCAGCCACGGCGGCGTTGATATGCACCACGGTGCCGCCGGCGAAGTCGAGCGCGCCCTTCTGGAACAGCCAGCCCGACTTGGCGGTCGCGGCGGCGCCGGCAGCGGCGTCGGTGTAGGCGTCCGGACCCGGCCAGAACCAGACCATGTGGGCCATCGGGATGTAGGAGAACGTGAACCACAGCACCACGAACACCAGCACGGCCGAGAACTTGGCGCGTTCGGCGAAGGCGCCGATGATCAGGCCGCAGGTGATGCAGGCGAAGGCGCACTGGAAGGCGAAGTAGCCCAGTTCCGGCACCACCACGCCCTTGCTGAAGGTGGCAGCCACGGCCTCGACCGTCAGCCCCTTCATGAAGAGCCGGTCGGTGCCGCCGAAGAAGGCGTTACCCTCGGTGAAGGCGAAGCTGTAGCCGTAGATCGCCCACAGCAGCGCCACCAGCGAGAAGATCACCAGGCACTGCATCAGCACCGACAGCATGTTCTTGGAGCGCACCAGGCCGCCGTAGAACAGCGCCAGGCCGGGCAGCGTCATCAGGATCACGAAGGCGGTCGAGACCAGCAGCCAGGCGGTGTCGCCCTTGTTGGGCACCGGTGCGGCCGGTGCGGCGGCGGCTTCCGCGGGGGCGGCGGCCGGTGCGGCTGCGGCAGGCGCAGCGGCAGCGGGAGCAGCCGGCGCCGACGCTTCGGCAGCGGCTGCAGCGGGGGCGGCGGAGGCGGCCGGGGCAGATGCCTCGGCGGCCGGCTTGTCCTGTGCGGCGGCCGGCGTGGAGATGCCCACGCCCGCCGTGCCGATGGCCAGCGCCATCGCGCCGGCCGTCAGGAATCGCTTGAACCAGGTTTTCATGTGCTTAACCTCTTGTGTTGTGCTGTTGTGCTGTCTCGGGGTCACAGGGCATCGCCGCCGGTCTCGCCGGTGCGGATGCGGATGACCTGCTCGATCGGGGCCACGAAGATCTTGCCGTCGCCGATCTTGCCGGTGCGGGCCGATTTCTCGACCGCCTCGATGGCGCGCTCGACCACGTCGTCGGGGACTGCCACTTCGATCTTCACCTTGGGCAGGAAGTCGACGATGTACTCCGCGCCGCGGTACAGCTCGGTGTGGCCTTTCTGGCGGCCGAAGCCTTTCACTTCGGTCACGGTGATGCCGGACACGCCCACGTCCGACAGCGCTTCGCGCACCTCGTCGAGCTTGAACGGCTTGATCACTGCAATGATGAGTTTCATCAGGATTCTCCTGGGGGCGGGCCGGCATCAGCCTGCCCGGGCTGCGACAGAGTTAGAAAGTCTTGGTGATCGAGGCCCACGCCGCCGCCTTGCCCAGGTAGCGGCCACGGTTGGCGCTGGTGTAGGCCACTTCCTTGGCATTGGTGTCGACATAGGCGACCGCCAGCGCAAAGCCCTTGCCCAGGTCCTTGGTCAGGCCGATCTTCCAGTCGGTGTACGAGGCATCGCTGTTGTGCTTCACGCCCTGGTAGCCGACGTGCGCGTTCAGCGTCAGGTCCCAGAAGTTCAGCGGGACATTCGCGGTCAGGTCAACGTAGTAGCTGTTCTTGCTGTCGGCCCAGCCAAACAGGTTGGTGACCGAGTGCGAGTACTTGAGCATGACCGGGCCCCAGCCGACGCCGGCGTACAGCTCGGTGGTGTACGGGCGCGGGTTGTTGTAGCCGCCCGGGTAGTAGTACTCGAGCACGCCCAGGTCATAGTTGAATTCGGTGCCGGCGACCTTGAAGGTGTTCTTGAAGCCGCCGTAGAAATCCATCTCCACCGGGGCCGAGACCGCCGGGTTGGCATCCTCGAGCCAGCTGATGCTGGAGTTCCAGTTGCCCAGGTAGAAGCCGCTTTCGTGGGCGTAGTCAAAGCCGCCCTGGATCGCGGGCCGCAGGTTGGTCTGGCTGATGCCGCGGTAACGGTAGTCCGAGACCAGCGACACGTTGGCCGTGAACGTATGCGGCGATGCCGGCTCGGCAGCGGCGGCGGCGGGCGCCGGGGCAGCCGCCGCGTCCGTGCTCTGCGCGTAGGCGGTGGCTGCGGCGCTGGACAGTACGACCGCGCTGACTGCAAGGGCCAACTTCTTCATGGATTTCTTCTCCTTTTCCTTGTGGCTCGGATTTGGTTTATTGGGATTTCTGTGAGGCAGTCGGGATCATTACTGCAACTGCCATGCCAGCCCCTCGGAAAACAGGGCTGCATGGCGGCGGCCAGCGCCTCGCGGTGACCAAAGGCGCGCTTGAATCTGCCTTGCAGCAACGCCAGATCGGGTTAAAAGGTGTGAACACCGGCACGCGGGTGCTTTCGCCGGCGTGCCGCTGGGGCGATAATCGAGCCCTGACGGTGGCCGGACACGGCAGAAGCAGGGGCGACACGCCCGGATTGGGGGCGCCCAAAACGTGTGCGAAAGCGCGCTATACGCCAGATGGCCACCAGGATTGGCACCACTTAGGTGCACAAAGGAGAAACCATGAAACCGACCGATCTCTTCAACGACCTGCAGAACAAGGTCAGCGAGGCGCTGCGCAATTCGCCGGCAAGGGACATCGAAAAGAACGTGCGCAGCATGATGACCCAGGGTTTCGCCCGCCTGGACCTGGTCACGCGCGAGGAATTCGATGTCCAGTCGCAGGTGCTGGCGCGCACCCGCGCCCGCCTGGAGGAACTGGAGAGCCGCGTGGCCGAGCTCGAGCGCCGCGCCGGCATCCCGCCTGGCGCCGGTTCGGTGGACTCGACCGGGGGCGCATGACCGCGCCGCGCCGGCCGAACCAAGCCCGCCTGCCTGAAGGCCGCCAGTCCTGGCGGCCTTTTTCGTTAACAGTTCGGTTAGCCGTTCGATGACATGAGCCTTGCCGTCCTGCGCAGCCGGGCACTGACCGGCATCGCGGCCCCGCCGGTGCGGGTGGAGACCCACCTGGCCAACGGCCTGCCGGCGTTCACCATCGTCGGCCTGGCCGACACCGGCGTGCGCGAAAGCCGCGAGCGCGTGCGCGCCGCCATCCTCAACAGCGGCTACGAATTCCCCAACCGCCGCATCACCGTCAACCTGGCGCCAGCCGACCTGCCCAAGGAGTCCGGCCGCTTCGACCTGGCGATCGCGTTGGGCATCCTGGCCGCCAGCGGCCAGATTCCTTCCGAAGCGCTCGACGCCCATGAATTTGCCGCCGAGCTGTCGCTGTCCGGCGAGTTGCGCCCCGTGCGCGGCGCGCTGGCCATGGCGATGGGCGTGGCGCGCGACAACGCCGCGCGCGTGGCCGCCGGCGAAGTGCCGCGCGACTTCATGGTGGCGGCAGGCAACGGCGCCGAAGCCGCGCTGATCGAAGACCTCGCCGTGTAGGCCGCCGCCACGCTGCGCCAGGCGTGCGGCCATCTCGGCCCCCTGCCCGACGCCCGCCTGCCCCGCGCGGCGCCAGCCCTGCTTCCCCCACCCGCCGATGGCGGCCCCGACATGCGCGACGTCCGCGGCCAGGCGCAGGCGCGCCGGGCGATAGAAGTGGCCGCCGCCGGCCAGCACTCCGCGCTGCTGGTCGGCCCGCCCGGCACTGGCAAGTCGATGCTGGCGCAGCGGCTGCCGGGACTGCTGCCGCCGATGTCGCTGCAGGAGGCGCTGGAGTCAGCCGCCGTCATGAGCCTGACGCCGGCGGGATTCCGGCCCGAACTGTGGGGTCAGCGCCCGTGCCGCGCGCCGCATCACACCGCGTCAGGCCCCGCGATGGTCGGTGGCGGCGGCAACCCGCGTCCCGGCGAGATTTCGCTGGCGCACCACGGCGTGCTGTTCCTCGATGAACTGCCGGAGTTCGACCGCAGGGTGCTGGAAGTCCTGCGCGAGCCGCTGGAATCCGGCCGCATCACCATCGCCCGCGCCGCCGGGCACGCCGATTTCCCGGCCTGCTTCCAGTTCGTGGCGGCAATGAATCCCTGCCCTTGCGGCTACCTCGGTCATCCCGACCGCCCCTGCCGTTGCACGCGCGAACAGGTGCGGCGCTACCAGTCCCGCATCTCCGGGCCGATGCTCGACCGGATTGACCTGCAGATCGAGGTCCCCGCCCAGGACCAGGGAGAAATGCTCGACGGCCCGCCCGGCGAGCCTAGCGCCATCGCGCGCGCCCGCGTGCTGGCGGCGCGTGAGCGACAGCTTGCGCGGCAAGGCAAGCCGAACAGCGAACTGGGCGGCAAGGAGATCGAGATGCATTGCGCGATGGAGTCGCAGGCGCAAGCGCTGCTGCGTGGCGCGATGACGCGGATGGCGTGGTCGGCGCGCTCGTACTACCGCGTGCTGAAGGTGGCGCGGACCATTGCGGACCTGGAAGGCGCTGACGCGCTGACCGTTACGCACGTGGGCGAGGCGATCCAGTATCGGCGGGCGTTGCGCACCGCGGGCGGGTGAGGACCTATCGACGGGCGTCGTTGCCGCGACCTAGCTGCGCCATCGCCGCGTAATCCCACCCGTAGACAGCTTCCTCCAGATAGGTTTCGCCACGCCTGGACACGATGGAGGTCTCGTACCGCCCGCCTGCCTCCTGGTAGAAGCGCCGCGCTTTCTGGTTGCCGGCCAGCACACTCACCTTCAGCGAGATATTTCCACGGCCAAGCAACTCTCGGACGCAAGCCGCAAAGAGACCGAGACCAACGCCCTGGCCGTGGTGCGATGCCAGCACATACAGCGCGTAGATCTCCCCCGACACCGAGCGCGCGCTGTTGCGCAGCGGACCGCAATCGGCGAAGCCGATGACGTCCCCGGCTTCGGTATGGCAGGCCACGAACGACCCGATGGTCGGGTCCGACAGGACGCGTACTCTCGGGGGGAAGCGGCGCTCCGCGGTCACCGCCGGCAGCAACTCATCCGGAACCAACTGGCGATAGGTCTCGTGCCAGCAGCGCGCATGCACCGTTGCAACGGCCCACGCATCGCCCGCCACCGCCCTTCGTATCGTGACCGTCATCGCCGTTCAATATTGGTTCAATCGATTAGCGCGGCCAGCGTCGCCTTCGCTGAAGGGTCGAGTCCCCCCGGCGCCTCGCGCCGCGTCAGGCACGCCTGCATCTCCGCTGCAATGGTCTTCCCCAGCTCCACGCCCCACTGATCATAGGCGTGAATATCCCATATCGCCGCCTGCACGAACACCTTGTGCTCGTATAGCGCGATCAGCGCGCCCAGTGATGCGGCGTCGAGCGTATCGAGCCAGAGCAGGCTGACCGGCACGTTGCCGGGGAAGGTGCGATGCGGCGCGAGCCGCGCGGCTTCGTCGGGCGGCAAGCCAGACGCCAGCAGCGCGGCAAGCGTTTCTTCATGCGTGCGGCCGCACGACAGCGCGCTGGCCTGTGCCAGCAGGTTGGCCAGCACCAGTTGGTGATGCTGCCGCGCCTGCGGTAGCGGCACCTCGCAACGACGCGTACCGATCAGGTCGGCCGGCACCAGGTGCATGCCCTGATGCAGCAGCTGGAAATAGGCGTGCTGTCCGTCCAGGCCGAGGCCGCCCCAGACGATCGGGCCGGTGCCGTAGTCGACGACGTTGCCGCCCGTGTCCACGCGCTTGCCGCTCGATTCCATGTCCTGCTGCTGCAGGTAGGCCGGCAGACGCGCAAGCGGCACGGCATACGGTGCGATCAACTGCGTCGGTGCGCCGAGGAAATTGCGGTTCCAGATGCCGCACAGGGCCAGCGCTACCGGCAGGTTGCGCGCCAGCGGTGCGCCGCGGAAGTGGGCGTCCATGGCGCGCGCGCCGTCGAGCAGCGCACGGAATTGCCGGGGGCCGGCGGCGATCATGACCGGCAAGCCGATCGCGGACCACACCGAATAGCGCCCGCCGACCCAGTCCCAGAAGCGGAACACCTGCTGCGGCAGGTAGCCAGAGGCGATGGCGCACTCGGCGTTGGCGGTGATCGCGGCGAACTGTGCCGCCACCTGCTGCGGCGGGCAGCCGCTGCCCAGCAGCCATTGCCGCGCCGAGGCGGCATTGATCAGCGTGTCGTGCGTGGTGAAGGTCTTGGACGACACCAGGAACAGCGTGGCCGCCGGGTCGGCGCGGCGCAGCACCGCGTATAGCTGCGCCGGATCGGGATTGGAGACGAAGTGCAGCGCCAGGGCATCGCTGGCGTGCGCGGCCAGCGCCTCGCACACCATGCGCGGGCCGAGGTCGGAGCCGCCGATGCCAAGGCTGACCACGTGGCGGATGGGCTCGCCGCTGAAACCTCGCACGCGCCCTTCGCGCACCGCTTCGGCGAAAGTGCAGGCACGCGACAGCTCCACTTCGATCTCTGCCGCGAGCGAATTGCCCCACGGCGGCTGCGGCTCCGCGCCGCCGCGCAGCGCCACGTGCAGCACCGCGCGGCCTTCGGTGGCGTTGATGGGCTCGCCTGCAAACATCGCATCGCGCTGCGCCTCGACGCCGGCCTCGCGCGCCAGCGCCAGCAGCGCGTCATAAATCCTGTGGTCGATGCGCTGCCGCGTGAAATCCAGTTCGATGCCGGCCGCCGCCAGCCGCGCGTAGTCGCCACGGCCGGGCTCATGCAGCAGTTCGCGCAGATGCGGCTGCGGCCGCGCCGCCAGCGCCGCAAGCGCCCGCCATGCAGGTCGTTCGGTGAGCGGCGTCATGCCTCCTCCGACCACTGCACCCCCTCGCGCGCCATGAACGCCGACGATGCCGCCGGCCCCCACGTCCCCGCGGTATAAGGCCGCGGACCTTCGTCCTGCTGGCGCCACGCTTCCAGGATCGGATCGACCCAGGTCCACGCCGCCTGCAGTTCATCGCGCCGCACGAACAACGCCAGCCGTCCGCGGATCACGTCGAGCAGCAGGCGCTCGTAAGCCTCGGCGCGCCGTGTGGTGAAGGCCGAGTCGAGGTTCAGCGCCAGACTCAGCGGCTTCAGCTTCATGCCCTCGCCCGGCTGCTTGACCATCAGCGTCAGGCGCACCGCCTCTTCCGGCTGCAGCCGGATCACCATGCGGTTGGGCTGGAGCGTGCTGCCCGGATCGAAGATCGAATGCGGCACTTCGGCAAAGTTGATGACCACCTCGGTCACGCGCTCCTGCATGCGCTTGCCGGTGCGCAGGTAGAACGGCACCTTGTTCCAGCGCCACGTGCCCAGCTCGGCGCGCATCGCGACAAAGGTCTCGGTGCGGCTGTCGGGCGGGATGCCGTCCTCCTGCAGGTAGCCGCGCACCAGCTCGCCGGCGATGGCGCCAGCAGTGTACTGGCCGCGTACGGTATTGCGGCGCACGTCCTCGGGCGACATCGGCCGCAGCGAGCGCAGTACCTTGAGTTTCTCGTCGCGCACCGCGTCAGAGTTCAGCGCCGCGGGCGGCTCCATCGCCAGGATGCTGACCAGTTGCAGCAGGTGGTTCTGGATCATGTCGCGCATCGCGCCGGCTTCGTCATAGAAGCCGCCGCGGGTGCCAACGCCCACGGTCTCGGCCACGGTGATCTGTATGCTGGAGACGAACGGCGTGCGCCACAGCGGCTCGAAGATCGAGTTGCCGAAGCGCAGCGCCATCAGGTTCTGCACTGTTTCCTTGCCGAGGTAGTGGTCGATCCGGTAGGTGCGATCCTCGGTGAAATAGCGGCTTACCACTTCGCCGATGGCGATGGCGGAGGCCAGGTCGACGCCCAGCGGTTTTTCCAGCACCAGGCGGGTGTCGTCGGCGATCAGGCCGTGGCCGGCGAGGTTGTCGCAGGTGGCAGCGAACAGCCCCGGCGGCATCGCCATGTAGTAGATGCGCAGCGCCTCGTCGCGCAGTTTCGCCGCCAGCGCCGCATAGTCGGCCGGCTGCGACGCGTCCAGGCGCACGAAGTCCAGCCGCTCCAGGAAGGCCTGCCACTTGGCCGCGTCGAGGTAGCGGGCGTCGACGAAGGACTTCGCACTCTCGTCGGCAAAGCGCACGAAGGCCTCGCGGTCCCACGCGTGGCGGCCCACGCCGATGATGCGGGTGCCGTGGGGCAGGTTGCCGTCGCGGTGGCACATGTACAGCGATGGCAGCAGCTTGCGCGCCGACAGGTCGCCGGCGCCGCCGAAGATGACGAGGTCCAGCGGCCGCGGATCTGCGCTGCCGAAGGAAGAGGCGGATCGGGTGGTTAGCATGGCGGACTCCTTGCTTGCCGGGGCGCCGGCGTGGGGGCGGTAGGTCGAAGGTATGGCGGGATCAGCGGGATCAGCGCGTCTCGGTCACCTTGCGCAGGTATTGCGGCTGGTCGGGGTTGCGTCCGCGCGCCAGGGCCAGCGCCTGCGCGGCGACGTAGAAACTCTGGATCGCGGCGATCGGGTCGAGCAGCGGATGCGCGGCTGGGACCAGTGGCAGCTCCGCATCATCCGTGCCAGCAGGCGCGGCCAGCAGCACACGCGCGCCGCGGGCGCGCATCTCCGCGGCCAATGCCAGCAGCCCGGCCTGCTCGGGTCCGCGCGGCGCGAACACCAGCAGCGGATAGCCGTCGTCGATGATCTCCATCGGGCCGTGCCGTACTTCCGCGCCGGAAAACGCCTCGGCCTGGATGCCGGAGGTTTCTTTCAGCTTGAGCGCGGCTTCCTGCGCGATCGCCAGCCCCGGGCCGCGGCCCAGCACGATCATGCGCTGCGCGCCGCGCAGCGCGGGCACCAGCGCCATCCAGTCCTGCGCGGCGGCCTCGCGCAGCACCGCGGGCAGGCCCTCGCAGGCCGCGATCAGTTCGCGCTCACCGGTGCGCGCTGCTTCGAGATGGCCGACCAGCAAGGCCGACATCGACAGCATGGCGATATAGCTCTTGGTCGCGGCCACGCTCTGCTCAGGCCCGGCACGCAGCGGCAGCTCATGCGCGCACGCCTGCGCCAGCGGCGAGTCGGGGGCGTTGACCAGCGCCAGCGTAGCGGCGCCGCCGTCGCGCAGCGCCTGCATGGTCTCGACCAGGTCCGGGCTGCGCCCCGACTGCGAGAACGCCACCGCGAACTGCCCGGCGACGCGCAGCACGCTGCCGTGCAGCGTGACCGTCGACATCGGCAGCGAGGCCACCGGCACGCCCAGGCGGCTGGTCACCAGCGCGGCAAAGTAGCTGGCGGCATGGTCGGAACTGCCGCGCGCCACCGTCAGCACAGCGGGCCACGGCTGCGCGGCCAGTTCCGCCGCCAGCGCGGCTACGCGCGGCGCATCGGCAAGCTGTGCGGCCACCACGGCCGGCGCGCTCAGCGCCTCTTCAAGCATTCTCGACACAACATTCTCCTTCGACATAAACGGTGCGTACGGCCAGCGCGCGGTCCAGCACGGCCACGTCGGCCCAGCAGCCGGGCGCGAGCATGCCGCGGTCGGACAGGCCCAGGTATTGGGCGGGATATAGCGATACGCGCCGCGAGGCCTCGGCCAGCTCCAGCCCGATCGCGACAAAGTTGCGAAGCGCCTGGTCCATGGTCAGCACGCTGCCGGCCAGCGTGCCGTCGGCCAGCCGCACGCTGCCGTCCGACTTGTAGACCGTCTGGCTGCCCAGGTGGTACACACCGTCGGGCATGCCGGCCGCGGCGGTGGCATCGGTCACCGCGTACAGGCGCGGGATCGCGCGCAGCGCGGCGCGGATGGCGCCGGGATGTACGTGCAGCAGGTCCGGGATCAGCTCGGCGAACTCGGCGTGCGCCAGCGCCGCAGCCACCATGCCGGGGGCGCGATGCTGCAGCGGCGTCATCGCGTTGAACAGGTGGGTGAAGCCGCTGGCGCCGGCCTCGAGCGCCGCCACCGCGTCTTCATAGGTGCCCAGCGTATGGCCCAGCTGCACGCGCACGCCACGTGCGGCCAGCGCGCGGATGATGTCGAGGTGGCCCGGCAGCTCGGGCGCCAGCGTCACCACCTTCAGCGGCGCCGCGCCCAGGTATTGCTCCAGCTCTTCCTGCGTGGCGACGGCTGACGTGTCGGGCTGCGCGCCGAGCTTGCCGGGATTGATATACGGCCCTTCCAGGTGGATGCCCAGCATGCGCGCCGCGCCGCGCGGGCGTTGCGCGCAGGCGCGGCCCAGCGCCTGCAGTGCCGGCAGCAGCACGTCGTGCGGCGCCGTCATGGTGCTGCCCAGCAGGCTGGTGGTGCCGAAGCGCACGTGCGCGCGCAGGATCACCGGCACCGCCGCCTCGCCGTCCATGAAGTCCTTGCCGCCGCCGCCGTGGTTGAGCAGGTCGACAAACCCCGGCAGCACGTACGGGGCATCGTTGCCCTCGGGCGTGGCGGGCACGCCGTCGATGCGCGCGATGCGTCCGTCCGGGCCGGCATGGATCTCGCCGAAGACCCAGCCGGCGGGCGTCAGGATGTTTCCTTTCATGGCAATACTCTCCACATCAACAACATCACCGGCACGCCCCCGTCAGAACAGGTGGATGATGCCGGCGTACGCGCCCTGCTGGTTCGCCCCCGCGCGCGGCATGGTGTCCGGCGACGCTTCTACCGAGAAGCTGGCATTGCGCGAGTTGAACACCGAGGCGACCGTGCCATAGAGTGAGGTGCGCTTCGACAAGTCATACTTTGCGCCCAGTGTGACAAGCGTGCCATGCCCGCCGCTTTTGTTCAGGGTGGCGTAATAGACGCCGGACAGCAGCGTCAGGGCCGGCAGCACGCGGTAATTGGCACCGATCCACGCCATCTGGCTGCGCGTGGCCGCGTACGGGTTCTCGGGCGTGGCCACGGTATCGCCCGAGGACACCGTCAGGTTGTAGCCGGCGAACAGGCGCAGGTTGTTCAGCGCATAGCTGCCGCCCAGCGTGTACTGGCGCGAATTGACATACAGGTTGTCCATGCGGCCCTGGTCGTCGCGCAGTTCTTCATAGATGCCGGTCAGGCTGAAGTTGCCCTGCGCGTACTTGACCGCCGCGCTCAGCTGCTTGCCGCTGTTGAAGCTGCCCGGCACGCCATCGCTGCCGGCCTGCGCGCGCACGCTCAGCCCGTCCCACACCGGCGAGTTGTAAGTCACGGCGTTCGGGCGCGAGCCCCAGTTGCGGCCATAGACCAGCGTGGCCACCGAGCTGGCCTGCAGGCCCATCGGGTCGATCGCGCCGCTCTCGTCGTCGGTCAGGCTCATGGCGCGCCCGAGCAACAGCGTGCCCCAGTTGTTGCTGCCCAGGCCCACTTGCGCGCGGCGGTTGAACAGCGGATCGGAACGGCCGGTACCGGAGGTGATCATGCCCTCCAGGTTGAACACCGCGCGCATGCCGCCGCCCAGGTCCTCGGCGCCGCGCATGCCCCAGAAGCTGACGCCGTACTGGTTGCTGCCGAAGCGGAAGGTGTCGACATCGCCGCCGGGCCGGGCGATGCCGTTGACATAGTCGAGGCCGGCGACGGCGCGGCCGTACAGGGTGATGCCGGTGGTGCTGGCGGCTTGCGCGCAGGCGCTGCCAGCCGACGCCGCGAGCAGCGTCGTCAGTGCAAGGCGTTTCACGATCGATTTCTCCTTGATGGTTTCAGGCGATATCCACCGGCGTTGCTGAGGTCGCAGTTGTTGTTGCTGTAGTCTCCGATGACGTATGTCGACCGCAGCCGCGCACGGCTGCGGCGCGGGGGTCAGGCGGGCGCGGCGGCTTGCAGCGCGCGCTGGAATGCGGCGGCGTGTCCGTTCGCTGGCTGGCCGAAGGCGATATGCGCGGTGTCGTCGCTGGTCCACATCAGCTGGCTGCCGGCACCGCCGTCCAGCCGCTCGGCGCGCACCCGGCCGCGCTCGCGCACCACCACGCGCAGCCGCGTCTGCGCCACCACGCCGACCGAGGCGATATTGGCGGGGCCGCCCAGCGTGTCGATCCACCAGTCGGGATCGAAGGGCGTTGGCGTTGGCGCTTGCGTGGATGCTTCATCGGTAGCCGCGGCCCCGCCCTGCTGCACCACCGCGCGGATCTCGCCGGCCACCTGCTCGGCCTGCGCCCCGAGCACCACCTGCACCACGTTGGGCGCTCGCTTGAGCACGCCGCGCGCGCCCAGTGCCTTGAGCTGCGGCTCGGACACCGCCCCGATGTCGGCCACGTTCAGCCGCAGCCGCGTGGTACAGGAATCGACCACGACCAGGTTGGCGGCGCCACCCAGTGCATCGGGTCGGACAAGGGGTCGAGGGCCACCCCGTCGCCGAACATGCCGTCGGCAAAGACCGGGTCCGGCACCGCCGCCAGGGGGAGCAGCACTCCGCTCAACGGAGCCCGCAGCAACAGGGTTTTTGCGGGGTCAGTGATGTGGTCAGGCATGGGGTCAGGTCGCTCGCAGGGATCGCGCGCGCCGCGTCGGAATGGCGCGGCGTCGGGGTCACGACACAGATAGACGCGACCTGACAATAAAAATACCAGCGTAAACCACTACCTAATTATTGTATTAGAGTGGCATCTATATTGAGGTAGAACAAAGCAGTCTGCGGGGCGTGCCTCCGACTTGCCTGCTAGCGCACAAATAATGGTAATTAACGCAGAATTTTCCTGACAGCGAGCCCATATTTCGGCCAAAGCGTGCAAGCAACCTTTCAGATACCAGCAGCCATTCCGAGGCATGGGACATTTCCGTATCGGTACAGCAGCGCCACCGGTTGGCCCGATGCAACATGTCCTAAAGTGGTATCATCGACCTCCACACCCTGGTACTCAAAGGATTCACGATGGACGAACGGCTGCTGGCCCTCAGGCCGGACGAAACGGACGCCACGCCGATCTACCTGCAGGTCGCGCGCGGCCTGGGCGCGGCGATCCAGGCCGGCCAGTGGCGCGTCGGCGACGCGCTGCCGTCCGAGCGCACGCTGGTCGAATCGCTGGGGATCTCGCGCGTCACCGCGCGGCGCGCGCTGCAGGTGCTGGCCGAAGACGGCGCGATCACGCGCAGCCGCGGCGCGGGCACCTTCATTGCGCCGCGTCCGGAGCAGAAGCCGGCCCGGCTGGACAACTTCAGCGAGCTGGCGCGCCGGCGCGGCATGACTCCGGCCAGCGAACTGGTGGCGTTCGAACGCCGCCGCGCCACGCCGCAGGAGGCCGCGGCGCTGGCACTGCAGGAGGGGGAGGAGATCGTCAGGCTGACCCGGCTGCGCAAGGCCGACGGCCAGACCTACTGGATGGATGTGACCACGCTGGCGCTGGCGGTGCTGCCGGACGCCAGCGCCATCGGCGAGTCGCTCTATGCCTACCTGGAACGGATCGGCAAGCCGGTGCTGCGCGTCACCGAGAAGCTACGCGCGATCGTCGCCGGCGAGGAACTGGCGGCGCGCCTGAGCATTGCGCCAGGTGAGCCGCTGCTGCATATCCTGCGCACCGGCTACACCCACGGCGACAAGCCGGTCGAGCTGACCGACGGCTATTGCCTGAACGATTTCTACGAGCTGAAGCAGTAGCGCTCCACCACAGGGGGCTCCACCGGTGGCGGCGTCGGGTCTTCCTCGGGCGGCAATGGCAAGTCGGGAGGCACACCCGGCGGCGACGGCTCTTCCGACGGGGGCACGGTATGGCGCGGCAGCGCGTGCGCGCCGGCATGGGGGTTCAGCGAGGCTGGCATGCGGGGTCTCCGTGGCCGGGGGTTCCCCCTCATTGAAGCAAACCCGGCCGGTGGGCGCCAGTGCCATTGCGCAGCCTGGCTGGGCCGAGCGCCTCAGGCGTGCTGCCGGCGTACGAAGAACAGCGCCGCGCCCACCGCCATCAGCACGCTGCCGAAGAAGCGGTTCTGCCAGCGCACCGCGCGCGCGTTGCGGAACAGCCCCTGCATGCGCGAGGCCAGCAGCGCGTAGCCGTGCATCACCACCAGGTCCACGCAGCACATGGTGGCGGCGAGGATCGCCAGTTGCGGCGCCAGCGGATGGTTGGGATCGATAAACTGCGGCAGCACCGCGACCATGAAGATGATGCCCTTGGGATTGGTCACATTGGTCAGCAGGCCGGTGGCAAAGCGCCGGTGCGGGCTCATCACGGCCACGCGCGCCGGGCCGGCGTCCTCTGCCGCGCCCGCTCCGCTTTCCACCTTGGCCCGCCACTGCTGCACGCCCAGGTAGATCAGGTACAGCGCGCCGACGGTCTTGACCACCATGAAGGCCTGCTCCGAGGCCAGCAGCAGCGCACCCAGCCCGCCGCCCGCCACCAGCAGCACGATCACCAGCCCGGTCTGCAGGCCGAAGATGGTGGTGCTGGTCTTGCGCAGCCCGTACGAGAGCCCGTGGCTCATCGACAGCACCGCCCCCGATCCCGGCGACACGGCGATCACCCAGCACGCCGCGAAATAAGCCAGCCAGACTTCCCAACGCATTTCGACTCTCCTTTGACGACAACATGCCGCTGCCGCAAGGCCGCGGCAATGGCGCAAATTCTCTTTTCGCGCGGGTGGCGCGTCAGAACGGGTGGAAGCCTTCCAGGAACTGCTCCACCTGCTCGGCCTGGCGCGCGTCGCGCGCCGCCTCGCCGGACTCCAGCACCACGGCCTGGTAGGCGCGCACGCCCACGGCCACCAGCCGCGCGGTCAGTCGCCGCGGCGACTGATCCTGCGGCGACACGCCGCTGGCCTGCACTTCCACGCCGTCGAGCGGACGGCCCGGACGCTCCGCGGTCATGATCGTGACCGGCCGCGTGCGCGCCGGCTCGCCCGACGGCGTGCCGAGGTTGGCCAGCAGGCCGGCCTGCATCGCCGCCAGCGCCTCGCGCCGCAGCTCGGGATCGTCGGCGGGCAGCGTGACCACGCCCACGGCGAACAGCGTGTCGTCGACGCGCGCGGCTTCCATCGTCATCGGCAGCTTGCGGCCGGCGATGGTCACGTCGCGCGCGGCGCTGGTGGGCTTGCCGGGATAGAGCGCGGCGTAGCCGCCTTCGCCGGACTGGATAGTGCGCCAGTCGTAGCGCGGTGAGCAGGCGCACAGGGCCAGCGCCAGCAGCGCGGCGGCGAATGGCAACAGCGTCCGGCGGACGGCGGCGGAAAGGCTCAACGGGGGCGGCACAGAACGCATGGGGAAGCGAGTGGCGGACAGCGCGCAGGCCGGGCGGCTTTTCGGGCTGCCGTCGCCTGCGGGCGGAAACCGGTATTATCCCGGAAGCGGCCCGCCAGTGCTTGCCACGCCGCACCACTGCTCGGACGCTTCCGCCCCCACTCCGCTCCTGCGCCATGCCCGCCAACGTCGCCCTCCGCGCATCCGCCAGGCTTTGCTGGCTGTCCGCGTGCGCGCTGGTGGCAGCAACTGGCGCGCAGGCCGTGGCAGGTACGACGCACCTGGCCGCGGCCACCGACCTGGTCGCCCACGGCGCCGAAGCCGCCCGCCGCGGCGAGCCGGTGGTGGTGCTGGTGTCGATGCCGGGCTGCAGTTATTGCGAGGCCGTGCGCCGTAACTATCTCGGCCCGCAGGCCGCCGCCGGCGAGATCGCCGTGGTGCGCGAACTCGACATGACCGCCGACACGCCGCTGCGCGATGCCGACGGCAACCTGACCACCGCACGCGCCTGGGCGCGCACGCACCAGGTGCGCGTGGCGCCCACGGTGCTGTTCCTCGACCGGCAGGGCCGCGCCGCCGCCACGCCGCTGCGCGGCGTGCAGCCGGATTTCTACGGTGCCTACCTGGAACAGGCGCTGGACCAGGCACGCGCGGCCGTCGCCACCCGGCACTGACGCAGTTGCGGCAGATTGCCGCAGCCACGCCCCGCCCAGCGCCCGGGCGCCAGCGGCATTAGAATGTTCCATTGCCGACCGAATCCGCCTAATCCGCCTGACGCCTCCCATGACGACTTCCCCTTCCGCCGCCAAGCCCGCTCGCAAGCCCTGGCCCATCGTCGCCGCCGTGGTCGTGCTCGCGCTGCTGGGCTGGTTCGGCTACCGCGCGCTGTCGCCCGCCAACGCGGCGCCGGCCGCAACCTTCACGCTGCTGTCGGGCGAGAAGGTCAGCACCGCCGACCTGAAGGGCAAGGTCTACATGGTCAACTTCTGGGCCACGAGCTGCGCCACCTGCGTCAAGGAGATGCCGGACATGGTCAAGACCTACGAGCAGTTCAAGGGCAAGGGCCTGGAATTTGTCGCGGTGGCGATGAACTACGACCCACCGATGTACGTGATGAACTACGCCAGGACGCGCGGCCTGCCGTTCAAGGTGGCGATGGATTCGGACGGCACCGCGGCCAAGGCGTTTGGGAATGTGCAGCTGACGCCGACCACGTTCGTGGTCGACAAGGACGGCCGCATCCTGAAGCGCTACGTGGGCGAGCCCGAGTGGGATGCGCTGCACAAGCTGCTGGACGGGGCGCTGGCAAAGGCTGCGTAACGTTACCGCCTGCAACAGCCGCGAAAAGGTGCTCATCGAGCACCTTTTTTCTTTTTCGATGCCCACCCGGGCGCCTCCAGGCTTGCGCAGCCGGCCTGTATGGATATACAGTTAGCGCCAGCTTTTTCCCAGCCTTCCATCCCGGTGGCGATCCGTGCTCACGCGCGGGCCGTCCCCTGCGCGACCCTCGAGCCCTGCCTGTGTCACTGGATCTTGCCCCTGCTCCGAACCTTGCGGACCTCGCGGTCCCAGAAGCCGATGCGGCCCCCGCCTACCTGTCCCGGCTCAACGCGGAGCAGCGCGCCGCGGTCGAGCATGGCAGCGACGAGCCGCTGCTGATCATCGCCGGTGCCGGCTCGGGCAAGACCAACACCCTGGCGCACCGCGTCGCGCACCTGGTGCTGGGCGGCGCCGATCCGCGCCGCATCCTGCTGCTGACGTTCTCGCGCCGCGCCGCCGCCGAGATGGGCCGGCGCGTTGAACGCATCGTCGACCAGGCGCTCGGCACCCAGACCGGCGCGGGCCGCGCGGCGCTGCAGTGGTCCGGCACCTTCCACGCCATCGGCGCGCGCCTGCTGCGCGAATACGCCGAGACCCTGGGCCTGTCGCCCGCCTTCACCATCAGCGACCGCGGTGACGCCGCCGACCTGATGCACGTGGTGCGCCACGACCTGGGCCTGTCCGAGACCACCAGCCGCTTCCCAAAGAAGGAAACCTGCCTGGCGATCTACTCGCGCGTGATCAACACGCAGGCGCCGCTGGAGGACGTACTGAAGCAGCAGTTCCCGCGCTACGCGATGTGGGCCGATGCGCTGCGCACGCTGTTCGCCGGCTACGTCGAGGCCAAGCAGAAGCAGCACGTGCTCGACTACGACGACCTGCTGCTGTACTGGGCCCAGGCCATGGCCGAGCCCACCATCGCGCAGGACATGGGCGCGCGCTTCGACCATATCCTGGTCGACGAATACCAGGACACCAACGCGCTGCAGGCTTCGATCCTGCTGGCCATGCGCCCCGATGGCCGCGGCCTGACCGTGGTGGGCGACGATGCGCAGTCGATCTACGCCTTTCGCGGCGCCACCGTGCGCAACATCCTTGATTTCCCCGCGCAATTCACGCCCACGGCGCAGCAGGTCACGCTGTCGCAGAACTACCGCTCGACGCAGCCGATCCTGCAGGCCGCCAACGCGGTGATCGGGCTGGCGGCCGAGCGCTATACCAAGGACCTGTGGTCCGATCGCGCCTCGGCCGAGAAGCCCGGCGTGATCGTGGTCAACGATGAAGCCGACCAGGCCCGCTACGTGGTCGAGCAGGTGCTGGCGCGGCGCGAGGCCGGGCTGACGCTGATGGCGCAGGCGGTGCTGTTCCGCGCCGCCGACCACAGCGCGCAGGTGGAGATCGAGCTGGCGCGGCGCAATATCCCGTTCGTGAAATTCGGCGGACTCAAGTTCCTGGAATCGACCCACGTCAAGGACGTGCTGGCGGTCGTGCGCTGGCTGGAAAACCCGCGCGACCGCATGGCGGGCTTCCGCACGCTGCAGCTGTTGCCCGGCATCGGCCCCAAGACCGCGGCGCGCGTGCTCGATGCACTGGCGCTGGCCACCGAGCCGCTGTTCTCGCTGGAGGCGTTCGAGCCCCCGCCCGCCGCCGCGCCCGCCTGGGCCGACCTGCTGGCGCTGGCGCGCACGCTGATGGCGCCCACCTCGCCGTGGCCGTCGGAATTCGAGCAAGTCCTCGCCTGGTACGCGCCGCACCTGGAACGCTTGCACGACGATGCCGCCGCGCGCCAGGCCGACCTGCAGCAGCTCGAGCGCATCGCGGCCACCTATGGAGCGCGTGAGCGCTTTTTGACCGAATTGACGCTGGATCCGCCGAGCGCGTCGAGCGATGAGTCTGGCGTGCCCTCGCGTGACGAGGATTACCTGATCCTGTCTACCATCCACTCGGCCAAGGGGCAGGAGTGGAAGGCGGTGTATGTGCTGAATGCCGTGGATGGGTGCATGCCGTCGGACCTGGCAACGGGTACAACCGAGGAGATCGAGGAAGAACGGCGGCTGATGTACGTAGCGATGACGCGGGCCAAGGACCACCTCGACATCGTCGTGCCGCAGCGTTTCTATGTGCACCAGCAGGTGGGCTTTGGCGACCGGCATGTGTATGCGTCGCGCACGCGTTTTTTGCCTAATCGCGTGATGCCCAACTTCTACAGCCGTGCGTGGCCGCCGCCGCCGATGCCGGGGGAGGGGCCGGTCAAGCCGGCGTTGGCGCCGGTGGATTTGGCAAGCAGGATGCGGAATATGTGGCGGTGAGACAGGCGCTTGCGAAAGCGCCCACTATGCCGCCGGTGGGCTCCCTCTCCCGCAGGCGGGAGAGGGGAGAAAACAAGCGGTCGGGCGACCGTGGTCGCCTTAGCAAGTCACGGCGTTACGCCACCTTCTCCAGCAGCAACCCCTTTAGATACTCCCCCTCCGGGAACGCCGCCAACATCGGGTGATCTGTCCCCGCCGACAAACGCCGCAAGATGCGCGCATCAGCACGCGCATCAGTGACCGCGCCAGCGACGATCTTCTGGAACAGTTCCATGCTGATCGCACCGGAGCACGAGTAGGTGAACAGCAGCCCGCCCGGGCGCAGCAGCTGCATGCCGACCAGGTTGATTTCCTTGTAGGCGCGCGCGGCGCGGTCGATATGCTGCGCCGACGGGGCGAACTTGGGCGGATCCAGCACGATCAGGTCGAACTGGCGGCCCTCGGCGCGGAATTCGCGCAGCGTCTTGAATACGTCGGCGTCGAGCCAGGTGGCGCGTTCGGGATCGAAGCCGTTGAGCGTGACATTGCCGGCGGCGATCTTCAGCGCCTCGCCCGACGAATCGATCGAGGTCACCGACGTGGCGCCGCCACGCAGCGCGGCCAGCGAGAAGCCACCGGTGTAGCAGAAGCAGTTCAGCACCTCGCGGCCTTCGGCCAGGTCGCCCACCAGCTTGCGGTTGTCGCGCTGGTCCACGTAGAAGCCGGTCTTGTGGCCGCTGCGCACGTCGACGTAGTAGCGCACGCCATGCTCGGTCACCGACAGCGCCGGGTCGGGCTCGGCGCCGGCCAACACGCCCGTCACCAGCTCCAGCCCTTCGCGCTGGCGCACGGCGGCGTCGGAGCGCTCATAGACATTGGGGCAGCCGGTTTCCTTGACCAGCGCCTGCACGATCGCGGCCTTCCAGTGCTCCACGCCGGCGGAATTGAACTGGCACACCAGCTGGCCCTGTGCGCCGTTGCCGTAGTAGTCGACGATCAGGCCGGGCAGCCGGTCCGACTCACCGAAGATCAGCCGTACCGCGTCGCTGTCCTTCACCCATTGCCGCCGGTGCGCGATCGCCGCGGCCACGCGGCGCTTGAACAGGGCGTGGTCGACCGGCTCGTTCTCGTCGAAGGTCCACGCGCGCGCGCGGATCTGCGACTCGGGGCTGTAGGCGGCCTTGGCCAGGAAGCGGCCGTCGGCGGCGCGCACGGTCACGGTGGCGCCCGGCTCGCAGCGGCCTTCGGTGGTGGCAATGCCGGTGGCATAGATCCACGGGTGGCGGCGCAGCAGGGATTTTTCCTTGCCGGGTTTCAGGGTGATGGTGTTCATGTTGGTATCGGAATACAGCGGAGCCCGGACATCGAAGCCGCGGATGGGCATGCCGGAGGGCTCCCCTCTCCCGCGTGCGGGAGAGGGGTGGGGGTGAGGGCTGGAGCGTCAACGAAGTGACGGACGTCGGTATGCAACGGCCTGCCCTCACCCCCGGCCCCTCTCCCGCAAGCGGGAGAGGGGAGAAAACAGTGCGGTCGGGGAAAGCAGCAGCGCTTTACAGCACCACCTTCACCATCGGATGCGAAGTCAGCGCCCGATACAAATCATCAAGCTGCTCACGGCTGGTCACCCAGACCGTCACGGTCAGGCCCAGATAATTGCCATTGCGCGACGGCCGCATCTCCATCTTGCCCGCATGGAAGTCAGGATCGAACTCCTGCACCAGCGTGACGATGGCCTCGGCAAAGCCGTCCTGCATCGAGCCCATGACCTTGATCGGGAAATGGCTCGGGTATTCGATCAGCGACTGCTCCGGCGGGATATCGCCGGGCTTGTTGCCGCTGCCCTGGTTGTCGGCTGTCATGTCGGATTCTCCGGCGCGAAAGCCGGCACGCTGCAGCGCGCCGGGCCCGCGCATTCAGGTCACTTGCGCTTGAACCACAGGCGGATGGTGTCCCACAGGCGGCCGAAGAAGCCGGCCTCGGGCACTTCTTCCAGCGCCACCACCGGGAACTCCGCCACCTTGTTGGCACCGTCCATCAGCTTGACCATGCCCACCTGCTGGCCCGCCGCGATCGGCGCGATCAGCAGTTCCTGGCGCTCCAGCACCGGCTTCAGGCGCCCGCCCGTGCCCTTGGGCACGGTGACGAAGGTCTCGTCCTGCACGCCGATCTTGACCGTGCCGGTCTTGCCCTTGTAGATGTCCGGCGTGGCCAGCACCTGGCCCTTGTCGTACAGGCGCAGCGTGTCGAAGAACTGGAAGCCGTAGTTGAGGATCTTCAGGCTTTCCTGGGTGCGCACCTGTTCGGTGGTGGTGCCGATCACGATGGAGATCAGGCGGCGCGAGCCGTTGGGCACATTGGCCAGCGGCCGCTTGGCCGACGAGATCAGGCAATAGCCGGCGGACTTGGTGTGGCCGGTCTTGACGCCGTCCACGGTCGGGTCGATGTACAGCAGGCGGTTGCGGTTGGGCTGCCTGATCTTGTTATAGGTGAACTCCTTCTGCGAGTACATGGCGTAGTACTCGGGGAAGTCCTTGATCAGGTGCGTGGTCAGCATCGCCAGGTCGACCGCGGTGGTGTAGTGGTTCGCGTCGGGGATGCCGTCGGTGTTGGTGAAGTGGGTGTTCTTCATGCCCATGCGCTGGGCCTCGCGGTTCATCATCGCGACAAAGCCCTCTTCCGAGCCGCCCACGGCCTCGGCCAGCGCCAGCGCGGCGTCGTTGCCCGACTGCACGATCAGGCCCAGCAGCAGGTCCTGCACGCTCACCGGCTTGTTGGGCTCGATGAACATGCGCGACTCGTCGCTTTTGACCTTGAGCACCAGGTTGGTCGGCACCACGGTCTGTTCCAGCGTCAGACGCTTTTCCTTGAGTGCCTCGAACGCCAGGTAGGCGGTCATCAGCTTGGTCAGCGAGGCCGGCTCGATGCGCTGGTCGGCATTCTGCGACGCCAGGGCCTGGCCGCTGGTCACGTCATACAGCATCCACGACTTGGCTGCGACCTGCGGCATCGGCACGCCCTGCGCAAGGACGGCTGCGGGTGCGGCGGCCAGCGCGATGGCGGCAACGATGGCGGCGGGAGCAAGGGCGGACGAAAGACGTGTCGTGGCTCTATTCATGTTTCAGTTTCCGACTAGAAAGGGATCGTGCGGGACGTGCGGCGGCTCAGGACTGCCTGCCTCACCGGTCCCACGCGTTGACGACGAGCTGCTTGATCAGGTGCAGCTTGCGGTGAAAGAAATGGTCGGCGCCGGGGATCACGATCACCGGCAGCTCCTGCGGGCGGGCCCAGTCGAACACGCTCGCGAGCGGCACGGTGTCATCCTGCTCGCCGTGGATGACAATGGTGTCGGCCGGCACCTCGGCCACCTGCCAGCGGCTGGCGGCAGTGCCGACCAGCACCAGGCGCTGCGCCGGCGTGCCGGACTCGGCGAGACGGCGCGCCACGTGCGTGGTGACGAAGCTGCCGAACGAGAAGCCGCCCAATGCCAGCGGCAGCGTGGCGGCCTGCGCCGACCACGCGGTCTGCTCGCGCATCCAGGCGATCACGGCGAGCTGGTCGTCCTGCTCGCCGATGCCGTTGTCATGCTCGCCGGCGGTACCGCCCACGCCGCGGAAGTTCGGCCGCACCGTGGCGTAGCCGAGCTGCACGAAGGCGCGCGCCAGCGTCTGCGCGACCTTGTTGTCCTTGGTGCCGCCGAACAGCGGATGCGGGTGCGCCACCAGTGCCAGGCCGCGCGGCTCGCCCTGCGGCAGATCCACCGAAAGATCGATCGGGCCGGCGGGACCGGCGATGGAGAGTACCTGGGTGTGCGCGTTCATGATGGCGAGGAACCGGCTGGCTCGTGGCCCGGATCTCCCCGGGCAAAAAATGAAAAACCGTCCGGCTGGCGGGCGGCGGGGATCAGGTTTCAAACGAGTCTTCAAACCCGGACTTCAGCTCGAGGCGAAGTCCGTAAAACAACAATGCGGCGGCCGGCGCAGCGTTTGCCGCGCCGGCCGCCGCCGGCATGCGTGTCCGTTCAGCGATCCACCATCAGCCGCTCGACCGGCTTGCCGTTGAGCAGGTGGCTGTCGATGATTTCATCGATGTCGTGCTCGTCGACAAAGGTGTACCAGATGGCCTCGGGGTAGACCACCAGCACCGGGCCGAGTTCACAGCGGTTCAGGCAGCCTGCCTTGTTGATGCGCACGCGGCCTTCGCCACCGGCGATGCCCAGTTCCTTGCAACGCTTCTTGGCGTATTCCTGCATCGCCTTGGCGTTGTGGTTGGCGCAGCAGTTCTCGCCAGCTTCGCGCTGGTTCAGGCAGAAGAAAACGTGATGCTGGTAGTAGCTGCTCATGCGTGCGGTGAGAAAAGCGGGCCCCGGACGGCGGCACGGCCGGGCGGCATTGAACGGAAGCTCGGAATTATACGGCGTCGCGGGGGCGTCGCTGCGCATCCGGCGGGCCCGAGATGCCATCATCTTCGACGATCCCCTGGCGCCGGGTGGCGCCTCGCGCACCTGCCGCGTCTCCGGCATTCCGAATCCCCAGAGAGGCGCCGTCCGGATTTCCGGAATCCCGGAGGCCCGGCGCTTCCGCAAAGCCCGTGTTTCCTTGTGAATCAGACAGTTAGCAATAACAGTTTGACTGGCATGTCGATTGCGAATTCCGTCCCGAACGCGCCGCAACCGTGACGGCGCGCCACCCGGCCACCACCGCGCCGGGTACGGTCAAAACCGAGGACGACATCATGAAGAAACCCTTCTACAAGATCCTGTACGTGCAGGTCCTGTTCGCCATCCTGGTCGGCATCCTGCTCGGCCATTACCTGCCCGACACAGGCGTGTCCATGAAGCCGCTGGGCGATGGCTTTATCAAGCTGATCAAGATGATCATCGGCCCGATCATCTTCTGTACCGTGGTGACCGGCATGGCCGGCATGAGCGACATGAAGAAGGTTGGCCGCGTCGGCGGCAAGGCGCTGCTGTACTTCGAGGTGGTGTCGACCTTCGCGCTGCTGATCGGCCTGGCCGCCGCGCACCTGCTCAAGCCGGGCGTGGGCTTCAACATCGACCCGTCGACGCTGGACACCAAGGCGATCGCGCAATACGTGTCCAAGGCTCACGGCCAGAGCACGGTCGAGTTCTTCATGCACATCATCCCGGACACGGTCTTCAGCGCCTTCGCCAACGGTGACATCCTGCAGATCCTGCTGGTGTCGCTGTTCTTCGGCACCGCGCTGGCCGTGATCGGCGAGCGCGCGCGCATCGTGGTGGATCTGATCGAGCAGCTCTCCAAGGTGTTCTTCCATATCGTCCACGTGATCACCAAGGTCGCCCCGATCGGCGCCTTCGGCGCGATGGCGTTCACCATCGGCAAGTACGGCCTAGGCTCGCTGGTGCCGCTGCTCAAGCTGATCGGCACCTTCTACTTCACGGCCATCATCTTCGTGCTGGTGGTGCTGGGCACGATTGCGCGCATGACCGGCTTCAACATCGTGCGCTTTATCTCGTACCTCAAGGAAGAACTGCTGATCGTGCTGGGCACCAGCTCGTCGGAAGCCGCGCTGCCGCACATGATGGAGAAGCTGGAAAAGCTGGGCTGCTCCAAGTCGGTGGTGGGCCTGGTCGTGCCGACCGGCTATTCGTTCAACCTGGACGGCACCAACATCTACATGACGATGGCGGTGATCTTTATCGCGCAGGCCACCGGCATCGAACTGACGCTGTTGCAGCAGCTCACCATCCTGGCGGTGGCGATGATCACCTCCAAGGGCGCCAGCGGCGTGACCGGCTCGGGCTTTATCACGCTGGCGGCCACGCTGGCCGTGGTGCCGACCATCCCGGTCGCGGGCATGGTGCTGATCCTGGGCATCGACCGCTTCATGAGCGAGTGCCGCGCGCTGACCAACATCATCGGCAACGGCGTGGCCACCGTGGTGGTGTCGGCCTGGGAACGCGAGCTGGACCGCAAGCGCATGGCCCGCGTGCTGCAAGGCGGCAGCAGCGACGATGTGGCGGATCTTGCCGACGTCGGCCAGGGCGCCCGCTAAGCGCGCCACCGCTGTGCGGGCGGCTGCCCCGGCCGCCCGCCAGCGAGTATCATCGGCGCGACAGCCCTCGCGCGCGCCGATGCCCCACTCCGACGACTTTCTCGCCGTGCATGACCCCGCCGCCACCCGTCCGGCCCACGCGCCGGACGCCGGCAGCGGCCGGTGGTGGGGCTTTGCCGTGGTGCTGGCCGCCGGCCTGCTGCTGCTGTGCGGGCTGACCTGGCTGGTCTCGGTCCAGCGCGGCCTGGCGAGCCTGCAGCAAAGCACCGCCACGCGTGCCGACCGCTACGCCGCCACGCTTGAAAGCACCCTCGACCGCTACGAATTCCTGCCCGCACTGGTGTCGCTGCACCCCTTCGTGCGCGGGCTGCTCGAATCCCCCAACGACCCCGAACGCGTCGCCGCCGCCAACCACTACCTGGCGGAGGTCAACCGCCGCGCGCACGCGTCCGCCACCTATGTAATCGCGGCCAACGGCATTGCGCTGGCGGCCAGCAACCACGGCCAGCCCGGCAGCTTCGTCGGCACCGACTACCGCTTCCGCCCTTATTTCCAGATCGCCGCGGGCGGCAAGCTGGGGCGCTTCTATGCCATCGGCATCACCAGCGACGAGCCCGGCTACTACCTCGCACAGCCGGTCGAGTCCGGCGGCAAGGTGATCGGCGTGACCGTGGTCAAGCTCAACCTGGAGTGGTTCCAGCGCGCCGGCAGCGGCGCCGAGCCGCTGATGGTCAGCGATGACAACGGCGTGATCTTCCTGTCGTCGGTCTCGGCATGGCAGTACCGCACGCTGCGCCCGCTGGCGCCGGCGCTGCAGGCTGAACTGGAGAACACGCGCCAGTACCACGGCCGCGCGGTGACGCCGCTGCCGCTGGAGCCGCTCACCTCCCCGGTCACGCGCTGGCTGGCCGACACCACACTGGACGCCGGCGCGCGGCTGGTGCGCGTGCGCGACGATGCACCCACGACCAAATCGACATTCGCCCCCGACGGCGCCGAGCGCGCCGACCGCTACCTGGAACTCGGCCGCACCGTGGGACCGGCCGGTTGGACCATGCAGGTGATGGCGCCACTGGAACCGGTGCTGGCCAATGCGCGCAACGCCACCGTCGCGGCGGCGCTGGCCTACGCCTGCATCTGCCTGCTGCTGGTCAACTGGCGCCAGCGCCGCCAGCGCGCGCGCGACATGCTGTACAGCCGCCGCCTGCTGGAGGCCGCCTACGACGAGCTGGAGCGCCGCGTCGAAGCGCGCACCGCCGACCTGATGGCGATCAACGAGAAGCTGGAAGAACAGGTGGCCGAGCGCACCCGCGCCGAAAGCGAGTTGCGCGCGGCGCAGGACGAACTGGTGCAGGCCAGCAAGCTGGCCGCGCTGGGGCAGATGGCGGCGGGCATCACGCATGAGCTGAACCAGCCGCTGGCGGCGCTGCGCACCTTCTCGGACAACACCCGCGTGCTGCTGGAGCGCGGGCAGCTTGCCGCCGCCGAAGGCAACCTCACCGCGATCGCCGACCTGACCGAGCGCATGGGCAAGATCACCAGCCAGCTCAAGCTGTTTGCCGGCAAGGCACGGCCGGTGCGACGTCCGGTGGTGGTGCGCGCGGCGGTCGATCACGTGCTGGCACTGCTGGCGCCGCGGCTGGCCACGGTGACGGTCAGCGTCACCGGGCTGGATGACGTGCCGGGGCTGGCGGTGCGTGCCGACGAACTGAAGCTCGAGCAGGTACTGCTGAACCTGCTGGGCAATGCGCTCGACGCCATCGCCACGGCGGCGCCGCAGCAAGGCCGCATCGAACTCGACGTGCAGGCCGACGGCCAAGCCGTCACCATCGTCGTGCGCGACAACGGCACCGGCATCGCGCCGGAAGCGCTGCCGCGCCTGTTCGAACCTTTCTTCACCACCAAGGAAACCGGGCAAGGCCTGGGGCTGGGGCTGGCGATCTCGTCGTCGATCGTGCGCGAGTTCGGCGGCCAGCTCAGCGTGGCCAACCTCCCCGGCGGCGGCGCGCAGTTCACGCTGGTGCTGGCGCGCGCGCCCGCCACCGAAGCCGCCGATCCCGCGCGTACGGTTTCCACACCCCAATGAGTATTGCCATGCAAGACGGTCTGCGTGTCCTGTTTGTCGAAGACGAGCCACTGGTACGCCAGGCCACCGCGCAGAGCCTGGAGCTGGCCGGCTTCTCCGTGCTGGCGCTGCCCTCGGCCGAAGCCGCCCTGCCGCACCTGCACGGCGCCTTTCCCGGCGTGGTCGTGACTGACGTGCGCCTGCCCGGCGCCAGCGGCCTGGACCTGCTGCAGCACTGCCGCAATGCCGCGCCGGGCGTGCCGGTGGTGCTGGTGACCGGCCACGGCGACATCACCATGGCCGTGCAGGCCATGCGCGAAGGCGCCTACGACTTTATCGAGAAGCCCTTCGGCGCCGATCGCCTCACCGACACCGTGCGCCGCGCGCTGGAACGCCGCGCGCTGGAACTGGAGAACCAGGCGCTGCGCCGCGAACTGGCCGGTCCCGCCGCGGGCACGCGCATCATCGGCCGCTCGCCCGCGATCGAGCAGGTGCGCGCGCTGGTGGCCAATGTCGCGCCCACCGACGTGCCGGTGATGATCAACGGCGAGACCGGCACCGGCAAGGAACTGGTCGCGCGCAGCCTGCATGCGCTCTCCGGCCGCGCCGAGGGGCCGTTTATCGCGCTGAACTGCGGCGCGGTGCCCGAGGCCATCTTCGAGAGCGAGATGTTTGGCCACGAGGCCGGCGCCTTCACCGGCGCCGGCAAGCGCCGCGTCGGCAAGCTCGAACACGCGTCTGGCGGCACACTCTTCCTCGACGAGATCGAGAGCATGCCGCTGGCGCTGCAGGTCAAGCTGCTGCGCGTGTTGCAGGAAGGCACGCTGGAGCGGCTGGGGTCCAACGCCTCGATCAAGATCGACGTGCGCATCGTGGCCGCGGCCAAGGGCGACATGGATGCGCTGGTGGCGCAGGGCACCTTCCGCGAAGACCTCTACTACCGTCTGAACGTGGTCACCATCGCGCTGCCGCCGCTGCGCGAGCGGCGCGAGGACATCGTGACACTGTTCGAGCATTTCATGCTGGTGGCGGCGGTGCGTTACCAGCGGCCGGCGCCGATCCTGTCCGAGGCGCAACGCCAGGCGCTGGCGCAGCGGCCGTGGCCCGGCAATGTGCGCGAGCTGCGCAATGCCGCCGACCGGCTGGTGCTGGGCGTGCCCGAGGGCGGGCAAGCTGGCGCGCAGGCCGCCGCGCCCGACGAGACCGCCCCGCTGCGCGAACGGATGGAGCACTACGAGCGCGCAGTGATCGCCGATGCGCTGGCGCGTACCGGCGGCGCGGTCAGCCAGGCTGCGGATTTGCTGCAGGTCGGCAAGGCCACGCTGTACGACAAGATCAAGCGCTACGGGCTATGAGGTCCGTCCCTGTCACGCCGCTTTCACCGCCCTGCCATGCAGGCGTCACATTGGCCGCCTATTCTTCGCATGCGGTTGCGGCATTGGCAGGTGCCCGCCGTCTGTATCAGTCTTCGTGGTAATTGATGGCCCCGCGGTGTCGCGGGGCGTTTTTTTGGGCGCGCCCACAGCACCCGCTTCACACCGGCCACACATTGCGCTCACCCCGGCTGGCCACACTGGAGACACTCCATCTCCGGGACCTGCCATGCCCCTCTTCGACTATGACGTCGTCGTCGCCGGCGCCAGCTTCGCCGGCGCTGCCTGCGCCCTTGCCGCCGCGCGCGCCGGTCTGCGCGTGCTGGTGCTCGAACGCAAGGACGATCCGGGCGACAAGCTCCACACCACCGGCATCCTGGTCAAGGAAGCCATCGAACGGACCTGGCTGGGCCGCGCGCCCGCCGACTGCGTGCATCGCGTCGAGCAAGTGCGGCTGTACTCGCCCCGGCTGCGCAGCATCGACCTGAGCGCGCCGGGCTACTACTTCCACACCACCGATACCCCCAGGCTGATGCGCTGGCTCGCGGCCGAGCTGGTGCGGCATGGCGTGGAGCTGCGGCTCGGGCAGGCGTTCGTGGGCGCGGTGCCGCGCAACGGCGGCTGGCATGTGTCGGGCGTGGGCAATACGCGCTACCTCATCGGCGCGGACGGCGCGAAGTCGCGCGTGGCGCAGTGTGCCGGGCTGGGCCGCGTGGAGAGCTTCCTGTACGGCGTTGAATACGAGTTCCCGGGGCTG
Organism: Ralstonia pickettii; assembly: GCA_050987995.1. GTDB lineage: Bacteria > Pseudomonadota > Gammaproteobacteria > Burkholderiales > Burkholderiaceae > Cupriavidus > Cupriavidus pickettii_B. The sequence goes on along the minus strand of CP158803.1, from coordinate 249,889 downwards.
TCCCTGCCCGAGCCCGGCGCGCTGCACTGCTTCATCACCCGCCGCTTCGCGCCGGGCTATATCGGCTGGATCGCGCAGAACCCCACCGGCGTGCAGGCAGGGCTGGCGCTGCGCCATCTGCCGCGGCGCGGCCGTGCGCCGGATCTCGACGGGCTGCTGGCGCATGTGCGCGAACGCGCCGGGCTGCCGGAGCTGGCACAGCCGGCGGCGACGCGAGCGGGCCTGATCCCGTGCGGCGGCGGCCCGGCTTTCCCGCTCGCACGCGACGGCGTGATCCTGACCGGCGATGCTGCCGGCATCGTCTCGCCGGTTACCGCAGGCGGGATCCACTACACCTTTGCCCATGGCGATTCGGTTGGCCGTGCCATCGCCGGGCACCTGCTGCGCGGCGGCCCGTTGCCGGAAACCGTCGCCACTGCAACCGCCCCGCGCTTTCGCGCCAAGCGGGCGCTGCGCTGGATGTTCGATCGCTTCCAGTGCGACTGGCCGTTCGACCTGCTGCTGTATTCGCCGCCGCTGCGCTGGGCCGCTGAGCAGATCTACTTCCACAAGCGCCGCGGCGACGAGCCTGTGCCGCCGCCTCGCACCGCGGTCACACTGGACTAGAATGCCGGGCATGGAACAACCGCGGATCCTGGTGGTGGAAGACGAGCAGGCCATCGCCGACACCATCCTCTATGTGCTGCGCACCGACGGCATGCAGGCCGAGCATTGCACGCTGGGCGGCGCGGCGCTCGCACGGATGCGCGCCGGCCCGGCCGACCTGGTGATCCTCGACGTGGGACTGCCCGATATCAACGGCTTCGAGGTCTGCCGCACGCTGCGCACCTTCTGCGATGCGCCGGTGATCTTCCTGACCGCGCGCCATGAAGAGATCGACCGCATCGTCGGCCTGGAGATCGGCGCCGACGACTACGTGGTCAAGCCGTTCTCGCCGCGCGAGCTGGCGGCGCGCGTGCGCGCCATCCTGCGCCGGGCGCGCGGCGGCAGCGCCGTGGCCAAGACCGAAGACAGCGCCGGCTTCACCCATGACAAGGACGGCGCTCGCCTGGCCTACCGCGGCCGCTGGCTGGACCTGACCCGCTACGAGTACCTGCTGCTGGCATTGCTGGTGGCGCACCCGGGGCGCATCTACTCGCGCGCGCAGCTGATGGAGATCGTCTGGCAAGACGCGCTCGACACCAGCGACCGCACCGTCGACACCCATATCAAGACCCTGCGCGCCAAGCTGCGCGACGCCACCCCGGACGGCGCCGAGTGCATCCGCACCCATCGCGGCATGGGCTATTCGCTGGAACCCTGAGCGCGCGCCATGCATATCGGCCTGCGCATCTTCTTCGGCTTCTTCCTGATCGTCGGCCTGGCGACCGTGCTGACGCTGCGCGTGTTCGTGCAGGAGGTCAAGCCGGGCGTGCGGCAGGCCATGGAAGACACGCTGATCGATACCGCGCACGTGCTGGCGGCGCTCGCCGGCGACGACATGAAGGCCGGCCGCATCGCCGACGGCGATTTCGCGCGGCGCATGGCGGCGCTGCGCACAGCGCCGGTCGATGCCGAGGTGTGGGGCCTGCACAAGGACAGCATCGGCTACCGGGTCTATGTCACCGACGCCAGCGGCATCGTCCGTTTCGACTCGACCGGCACCGACGTGGGCCGCGACTATTCGCGCTGGAACGATGTCTACCTGACGCTGCGCGGCCGCTATGGCGCGCGCAGCACGCGCACCGATCCCGACGACGAGGCCACCACCGTGATGCACGTGGCCGCACCGGTGCGCGACGGCGAGCGCATCATCGGCGTGCTGACCGTGGCCAAGCCCAATGCGGCGATGGCGCCCTTTATCGAGCGCAGCCAGCACAAGATCCTGCTCTATGGCGGGCTGCTGATCGGCGCCGCCTGCGTGATCGGCATCGCCTGCACGCTGTGGCTGGTGCATGGACTGCAGCGGCTGCGCGGCTATGCGCGAGCGGTGGCGGCCGGCGAGCGCGCCGAGATGCCGCTGCGCGGCGCCGGTGAGCTGGCCGAGCTGGGCCGCGCGGTGCAGGGCATGCGCGAGCGGCTGGAGGACAAGCAGTATGTCGAGCACTACATCCACACGCTGACGCACGAGATGAAGAGCCCACTGGCCGCGATCGGCGGCGCGGCCGAGCTGCTGCAGGAAGAGATGCCGGCGGCGGACCGCCAGCGTTTCGTCGCCAATATCCGCGCCCAGTCGGGGCGGCTCGAGACCATGATCCGCAAGCTGCTGGCGCTGGCTGACGTGGAGCAGCGCCAGCGCCTGGAAGTGCGCGAGCCGGTGCGGATGGCGGCGCTGCTGGCCGAACTGTGCGGCGAACTGGAACCGCGTGCGCGCCAGCGCGGCGTCACGCTGCGGCTGGCCGCGGACGGTGGCGCCGACCTGGTGGCCGGCGATCCGTTCCTGCTGCGCCAGGCGATCGCCAACCTGCTGGAGAACGCCATCGACTTTGCACCAGCGGGCAGCGAGGTCACGGTGCGGCTGGAATGGCGCAGCAACACCGTCGCCGTCGCCGTGGCCGACCACGGCCCCGGCATCCCGGACTACGCGCTGCCGCGCGTGTTCGAGCGTTTCTACTCGCTGCCGCGCCCGCACGGCGCGGACAAGAGCACCGGCCTGGGCCTGTGCTTTGCGCGCGAGGTGGCGACGCTGCATCATGGCGATGTGACGCTGGCCAACCGCCCCGGCGGCGGCGCGCTCGCGGAACTGACGCTGCCGGCCGCCTGACACCGCGGGATCGGCATAGACTGTGGCTTCTAGCGATGCGCCGCTGAAACTCCCTATAATCGAACGACCGTTCATTTAGGGCGCCTCCAAGGCGCCCGCCAGTGGTTCAGGAGACACCATGCCCGCCGCCAAGCAACTGCCCCAGGTCCTGCAGAACCTGGCCCTGCCTATCATCGCCTCGCCCATGTTCATCGTCAGCTATCCCGAGCTGGTGCTGGCGCAATGCAAGGCCGGCATCGTCGGCTCGTTCCCCGCGCTCAACGCGCGCCCGGCGGAGCTGCTCGACGAGTGGCTCACGCAGATCCAGGACGAACTGGCCGCATTCAAGGCTGCCAACCCGGGCGCGCAGGTGGGCCCGGTCGCAGTGAACCAGATCGTCCATGTATCCAACGCCCGGCTCGAGCATGACATCAAGGTGTGCGTCGAGCACAAGGTGCCGATCTTCATCACCTCGCTGCGCGCGCCGGTCAAGGAGATGATCGACGCGGTGCACAGCTACGGCGGCATCGTGCTGCACGACGTGATCAGCATGCGCCATGCCGAGAAGGCGATCGAGGCCGGCGTCGACGGCCTGATCCTGGTGGCGGCCGGCGCCGGCGGCCATGCCGGCATGCTGTCGCCGTTCGCGCTGGTGGGCGAAGTGCGCAAGATCTTCGACGGCCCGATCGCGCTGTCGGGCTCGATCGCCACCGGCGAGGCGGTGCTGGCCGCGCAGGCCATGGGTGCTGATTTCGCCTACGTAGGCACGCGCTTTATTGCCTCGCAGGAGGCGCACGCGGCCGAATCGTACAAGCAGTCGATCACCAGCTCGGCCGCCGCCGATATCGTCTACACCAACCTGTTTACCGGCGTGCACGGCAACTACATCCGCGAGAGCATCAGCAACGCGGGCCTGGACCCGGACAACCTGCCGGTGGCCGACAAGAGCAAGATGGACTTCTCCAGCGGCACCTCCAAGGCCAAGGCGTGGAAGGACATCTGGGGCGCTGGCCAGGGCGTGGGGCAGATCCACGACATTCCCACCGCCGGCGAAATCGTTGCGCGCATGAAAGCGGAGTACGATGAGGCCAAGGCGCGGCTGGGTATCGCGCGCTGAACGAACCATGACCGGGCCGCCTTGCGGCCCTTTGTTTGCCCATTGTCCCTACCCCGCCCCGCTACCTCGCCCGATTCTGAAGCGACGCTGAGCCGCCGCCAGCGGGCGCTGCGCGCCATCTGGGTGGCGCTGGGCGGCATCTGCCTGCTGCTGGGGGTGATCGGCATCTTCCTGCCGGTGCTGCCGACCACGCCGTTCGTGCTGCTGGCCGCAGCCTGCTTCGCGCGCGGCTCGCGGCGCTTTCATGAATGGCTGCTGGGGCATCCGCGGTTTGGGCCGTTAGTTGGCGACTGGCAGCGGCATCGCAGCATTCCCTTTCGGGCCAAGTGCCTGGCGTTGTCGATGATGTGGGTGTCGATGGGGACTACGGCCTGGCTGATGCGGGGGCGGCCGCTGGCATCGGCGGCGTTGCTGGCCTGTGCGGTGGGGGTGAGTGTCTGGATGATCCGGTTGCCGACGCGGCCGCCGGAGGGGCGGAAGTCCTGAGCTGCCGCGCACGACAGGCCCCGCTGATGCGGGGCCTCTTGCTTTGCCTCAATCGTACCGCCGCGCATCCTCAATCAACTTGCCATCCTGCGGCAGCGACCCCACCGGCACGAACGCCACCTCGCCGCGCAGCCGCATCACTTCGCGCAGCGACTCCGCCACCGCGCGCTGCAGCGCTTCGTCCTCGCGCGTGGCATCGCAGTGCAGCGTCATCACGTCGGCACCGAGTTCGCCGGTCACCACCAGCCGCGCCGCGCGGATCTCAGGATGGCGCCGCAGCACATCCGCCACCTGCCCCGGATGGACGAACATGCCCTTGACCTTGGTCGCCTGGTCTGCGCGACCGAGCCACCCTTTGAGCCGGATGTTGGTGCGCCCACACGGGCTCGGCCGCTGCGAGGAGTCCGTCACGATCGCCGACAGGTCGCCGGTACTAAAACGGATCAACGGGTAGTCGCCATTGCCCAGCACCGTCACCACCACCTCGCCGGTCTCGCCCTCTGGCATCGGCCGCGAGCCGCCGGGCTCGACGATCTCCACCAGCACGCCCTCGTCCACCACCCAGCCATCGCCACCCTCGGTTTCATACGCGATCAGGCCAACATCCGCGGTGCCATACATCTGCCGCACACGCACGCCCCGCTCCTGAAACCACGCACGCAGCGACGGCGGCAGCGCCTCGCCCGATACCAGCGCCTTGGACAGGCTGGTGCAGGGTGTGCCCAACTCGTCGCCACGCTCCAGCAGCAGCTTCAGGAACGACGGCGTGCCCGCATAGGCAGCCGGCTGCAGGCTGGCCAGCGCCTGCACCTGCGATTCGGTCTGGCCAACGCCGGCGGGGAACACGCAGCAGCCGAGCCGGTGCGCGCCGGTTTCCATCATCATGCCGGCCGGCGTGAAGTGGTAGGAGAAGGTGTTGTAGACCAGGTCGCCGGCACGGAAGCCCGCGGCGAACATCGCGCGCGCCACGCGCCACCAGTCGGCATCGTGGCCGTCCGGTTCGTGGATCGGGCCGGGCGACTGGAACACGTGGCGCAGTCCGCCCAGCGGCGTCGCATTGAGCCCGCCCAGCGGCGGCAGCGCGCGCTGGCGCGCCGACAGCTCGGACTTGCGCGTGACCGGCAGGATCGCCAGCGCGGCACGCGAGGTCAGCAAGCGCGGGTCGACGTCGCTTAGCATCTCGGCAAAGTAAGGCGCGTTGTCGCGCGCATGGGCCACCTGGCGTGCCAGGGCGGCAAGGAGCGCCTGCTCGCGGACTTGCGGCGCGCGGGTTTCGAGCGAATCGAAGTGTTCTGGCATGGTGCTGTGCGTCAGGAGAATGGATGCCGCTTGCCGCCACGCCGCCGGCTTGGTCCAGCGGCGCGTGGTGGCAATGCCGGTTGAATCTTGTTCGCTCAGGCGAGCCAGCGCTTCCTGCGCCGGTAGCTCTTCACGTCGCGGAACGACTTGCGCCCGGCACCGTCGTCCGCATCGTTGGCCGCCACGCCCAGGTAGAACTCCTTGACGTCCTCGTTGGTGCGCAGCGACTCGGCGTCGCCGTCCATCACCACGCGGCCGTTTTCCAGGATGTAGCCGTAGTCGGCATAGCGCAGCGCCACCATGGTGTTCTGCTCGGCCAGCAGGAAGCTGACCTTCTCGCGCGAGTTCAGGTCACGCACGATCTCGAAAATCTCCTCGACGATCTGCGGCGCCAGGCCCATCGACGGCTCGTCCAGCAGGATCATCGCGGGCTTGGCCATCATGGCCCGCCCGATCGCGCACATCTGCTGCTCGCCGCCCGAGGTGTAGCCCGCCTGCGACTTGCGCCGCGTCTGCAGCCGCGGGAAGTACGTGTAGATCTTCTCCAGCTCGTCACGCGTCTGCCCGCGCGACAGGCCGCGCGTATAGGCGCCGGTGAGCAGGTTTTCCTCGATGGTCAGGTGCGCGAAGCAGTGGCGGCCTTCCATCACCTGGATCACGCCGCGGCGCACCAGATCGTTGGGCGTGAGCTGGTCGACGCGGTCGCCGCGATACTCGATCGAGCCCTTGGTGACATCGCCGCGCTCGGCCTGCAGCAGGTTGGAGATGGCCTTCAGCGTAGTGGTCTTGCCCGCGCCGTTGGCTCCGAGCAGTGCCACGATGCGGCCCTCCGGCACTTCGAGCGAAACGCCCTTGAGCACCAGGATCACGTGATCGTAGATGACTTCGATATTGTTGACGGAGAGGAGGCTCATGGTGCGGCTCGGTTGGTGTTGCGGGTCGGCTGTGGCAGGCATGCGGTGACAGCCACCGCATGCCTGCCAGGTTGCTATCAAGACTTCATGCAAGCCGGCGTAATCCCCTTCTCCTTCGCATACTGCGCCGCGGCGGCCTTGAACAGCGGGTGGATCAGGCTCTTGTTGCCCTCGATCCAGTCCGATACCACCACCCACTTGCTGCCGTCCCATTGCTGGATCTTCACCTTGCCCGAGCCCTCATGGTTCTCGCAGCTGGTCTTGATCTCAGGCAGCAGGCCGGTGGCACCCAGTTGCTGCAGGCGCGCGTTGGTCAGGTTCAGGTTCTCGAAGGCCCAGCGCATCTGCTCGCCGGTCATGGGCTTGCCCTTGCCGAACTTGGCCTGCGCCACGCGGACCGCTTCCACCGTCACCACCGCCGCCGAGACGCCGCGGTTGTACAGCACCGAACCCACCTTGTTCTTGTCCTGCATGTTGCCCTTCCCGGCGCCGTAGACCACCTTGTCGATATCGGCGATCAGCGGCACGCTCTTCCCCGCGACGTTCCAGGTCGCGCTCATGTAGCCCTTGGAGGCATCACCGGCGGGCACCGTGTCTTCCTCGGAGCCTGCCCACCACGAACCGATCATCTTGTCGCGCGCAAAGCCCACCTTCTGTGCCGCCTTCAGTGCAGTCTGGTTCATCACGCCCCAGCCCCAGAAGATCACGTAGTCGGGATTCTCCTGGCGGATCTTCAACCACTGCGCGCCCTGCTCGTTGCCGGGGTGCGCCACCGGGATCTCCACCAAATTGAACTTGCCCAGCCGCGCCTCGGCCTGCAGCGCGACGATCGGCTCCTTGCCATAGGCCGAGTCGTGGTACATGTAGACGATCTTCTTGCCGGCGAGCGAGCCGCCGTGCTTCGACGCCAGGTACTTGACGATGGCCGAGACCTGCATCTGGTACGTGGTCACCAGCGGGAACGCATACGGGAACACCGAGCCGTCCACCGCGTCGGTGCGGCCATAGCCCATCATCACCAGCGGCACCTTGTCGGCGGCGGTCTTGTCGACCAGCGCGTAAGAGATGCCAGTCGACATCGCGTGGTAGGCCGTGCCCTTGGTGGTCGCGTTCTTGGACTTCAGGCGCTCGTAGCACTCCACGCCCTTGGCGTTGTTGTACTCGGTCTCGCACTCTTCCCAGCTCAGCTTGACGCCGTTGACGCCGCCTTCCTTCAGGTTGACGTAGTTGAGGTAGTCGATGAAGCCGCCATACCAGGACTGCCCGTTGGCGCCGTACGGCCCCACGCGATAGCTCGGCAGCGCCACGAACTGCTCGTTGCTCTGCGCCATGGCCGGCACCGCCGGCGCCAGCAGTGCAGCCGCGGCGCTGACCACCAGGGCGGCGCGTTGCACATTGCGAATCAGGTTGGTCATGACAGTCTCCTTCGCCCTCGGGGGAGCGTTTCGTTATGCTGAAGCATCAATGCTTCGGATGACATGCAGGTACTGCGGTAAGTCTTCCCCAGCCCGTCAGTGGGGGAACGGCCACAGCCTCAGCTTCTCCTTGGCGATCTGCCACAGCCGGGCCAGCCCGTGCGGCTCCACGATCAGGAAGAAGATGATGAGCCCGCCGAACACCATCAACTGGATGTGCGACACGGTGGCATTGGTGAACGGCAGGTGCAGCAGCGCAGCCAGCGGCGGCAGCACGTTGTCCAGGAAGATCGGCAGCAGCAGAATGAACGCGGCGCCCAGGAACGAGCCCAGGATGCTGCCGACACCGCCGATGATGATCATGAACAGCACGCGGAAGGACAGGTCCAGCGAGAAGCCGTCCGGCTCGACCGAGCCCAGGTAGCAGAACGCGTAGAGCGCGCCGGCCACGCCGCAGTAGAACGAGCTGACCGCGAACGCCAGCAGCTTGGTGCGCATCAGCGGGATGCCGATCACTTCAGCGGCCACGTCCATGTCGCGCACCGACATCCACGCGCGCCCGGTGGCCGAGCGCACCAGGTTCTTGGCCGCCAGCGCCAGCACCGTGACCAGGCACAGCACGAACAGGTATTTCTTCACCGGGGTGTCGATGGCGAAGCCGAACAGGTCCAGCCGCTGCGCGGTGATCACGCCCGACGAGCTGTTGTTCGAGAACCAGGGGAACTTGGTCAGCGCCCACACCACGAAGAACTGCGCCGCCAGCGTCGCCACCGCCAGGTAGAAGCCCTTGATGCGCAGCGACGGCAAGCCGAAGGCCACACCCACCAGCGCGGCGGAAAGGCCCGCCATCACGAACGTCAGCAGCACCGGCATGCCTTCCACGCGCAGCTGGAAGTTGTAGGCGGCGTAGGCACCCACCGCCATGAAGGCCGCGGTGCCCAATGACAACTGCCCGGCATAGCCGGTCAGGATATTGAGCCCCAGCGCCGCCAGCGAGAAGATCAGGAACGGGATCAGGATGGCCGAGAGCCAGTATTCCGATCCCGTCAGCGGGATCACCACGAACGCCACGGCCATCAGTACGGCAAAGCCGATGCGGTCCTGGCGGATCGGGAAGATCTGGCTGTCGGCGACGTAGCTGGTCTTGAACTGGCCGGCTTCACGATAAAACATGGCAAGTCTCCTGTGCGAAGTCGGTCAGACGCGGTCGATGTGCTTCTCGCCGAACAGCCCTTCAGGCCGCACCAGCAGAAACAGCAGGGCAAACACATACGGGAACCACCCTTCGATGCCGCCGAAGTTGCCCCCGAACATCGACTGGAACACGGGTGGGATATAGATCTCGGCCAGCTTCTCCGACGCGCCGATGATCAGCCCGCCGACGATGGCCCCTGGCACCGAGGTGAAGCCGCCCAGGATCAGCACCGGCAGCGCCTTCAGCGCGGTCAGCGTCAGCGCGAACTGCACGCCATTGCGCGAGCCCCACAGCATGCCGGCCACCAGCGCAACGAAACCCGCCACGCCCCACACGATCGCCCAGATGTTCTGCAGCGGAATACCCAGCGACAGCGCGGCCTGGTGATCGTCGGCAACGGCGCGCAGCGCACGGCCGACCTTGGTGTACTGGAAGAACAGCGCCAGCGATCCCACCAGCACGCCGGCAATGGCCGCCGCCGCAATATCGAACTTGGAGAGCACGATGTTGAAGTTGGTCATGATCGACTCGATCGGCTCGTCGACGATGCCCAGGTTGATCGGGCGCACTTCGTTGCCGAACAAGAGCGGCCCCAGCCCTTCCAGGAAGAAAGACAGCCCGATAGTCGCCATGAACAGCGTGATCGGCGGCTGGTTGACCAGCTTGCGCAGCACGAAGCGCTCGGTGCTCATGCCGACCAGGATCATCACCACGAAGGCGCCGATCACCGCGGCCCACATCGGCATGCCCTTGTCCATCAGCCCCACCACCGCCAGCGCGGCGAAATAGACCATCGCGCCCTGGGCAAAGTTGAACACGCCAGAGGCCTTGTAGATCAGCACGAAGCCCAACGCCACCAGCGAGTACATCAGGCCAGACAGCAGGCCGCCGATCAGGATTTCAAAGAAGAACGTCATGGTTCGGAACCCCTCAGTGCGATGTGCCCAGGTACGCCTTGATCACGTCAGGGTTGCCCTTGACCTCTTCCGGCGTGCCGTCGCCGATCTTCTTGCCGTAGTCGAGCACCACCACGCGGTCGGAGATATCCATCACCACGCCCATGTCGTGCTCGATCAGCACGATGGTGGTACCGAACTGCCGGTTCACATCGAGGATGAAGCGGCACATGTCCTGCTTCTCTTCCACGTTCATGCCGGCCATGGGCTCGTCCAGCAGCAGCATCGACGGCTCGGCCGCGAGCGCGCGCGCCAGCTCCACGCGCTTCTGCAGGCCGTACGGCAGGCGCCCGACCGGCGTCTTGCGGATCGACTGGATTTCCAGGAAGTCGATCACTTCCTCGACCTTCTGGCGATGACGTACCTCTTCGTTGCGCGCCGGGCCCCACCACAGCGCGTGCGCGAACAGTCCAGTGCGGAACTGGGTGTTGCGCCCGGTCATGATGTTGTCCAGCACCGTCATGCCCTTGAACAGCGCGATGTTCTGGAACGTGCGCGCGATGCCTTGCCGCGCCGCGGCAGTCGGGTGCATCTGCTTGCGCTCCTCGCCGCGGAATACGATGCGTCCCTGCTGCGGGTGGTACACGCCGTTGATCACGTTCAGCATCGAACTCTTGCCCGCACCGTTGGGGCCGATGATGGCGCGCACCTCGTGCTCGCACACATCGAACGAGATATCGGTCAGCGCCTTCACGCCGCCGAACGACAGCGAGATATGCTGCAGGTCCAGTATCACCTCGCCGCCGGTGCGCGCGTGTTCGCCGGTGCGCTGCGCGTGGCGCGTACCGGGTTGCGCGCCGCTGTCGTCAGCCAGTCCTGCCGGAGACAGCGGGCCCGCGGGAGCGATCGCACCGCTGCTACCCGCGCCGCTCGCATCGGTGCGTGCAGTCCCCGTCCATTCGCGCTTTCCTGCGCCTTGCCAGGCCACTTGCGTCATCTTGCTGCCTCCGCCTTATGCCTCTTATGCCGCGCGCGCCGCCACCGGCAGGCGCTTCGCATCTACCAGCTTCAGCGTGGCCGACACGCTGCCCTCGCGTCCGTCTTCAAACTTGACGCGCGTCTCGATGTACTGCTCGGACTTGCCTTCGTACAGCGCTTCCACCAGCACGCCGTACTTCTCGGCGATAAAGCCGCGCCGCACCTTGCGCGTGCGCGTCAGTTCGTCGTCGTCCGGGTCCAGCTCCTTGTGCAGGATCAGGAAGCGCGCGACCTGGGAACCGGCCAGCATCGGGTCGTTGGCCAGGTCCGCATTCACCTGGTTCACGCATTCGCCGATCATCTCGATCACGTCCGGCTGCGCGGCCAGGTCGACATAGCCGGCATATGGCAGGTGGCGCCGCTCGGCCCAGTTGCCGACCGCCTCGAAGTCGATGTTGATAAAGGCGCAGACCTTGTCGCGACCGTTGCCGAACGCCACCGCTTCCTTGATGTACGGGAAGAACTTGAGCTTGTTCTCGATGTACTTGGGCGCGAACACCGAGCCATCGGCCAGCTTGCCTACGTCCTTGGCGCGGTCGATGATCTTCAGGTGGCCGTCGGCGTCGATCACGCCGGCGTCGCCGGTCATGAAGTAGCCCTCGTCGTTGATGGCCTCGCGCGTGGCGTCGTCGCGCTTGTAGTAGGACTTGAGCAGCCCCACGCCGCGCACCAGCACCTCGCCGTTCTCCGCGATGCGAATCTCCATGCCGGGCGCGGCCGGGCCCACCGAATCGAACTTGACGTGGCCGTCGGGCTGCAGGCACACGTAGGCGCAGGTCTCGGTCTGGCCATAGAACTGCTTCAGGTTCACGCCGATCGAACGGTAGAAGCGGAACAGGTCCGGCCCGATCGCCTCGCCCGCGGTATAGCCGACGCGGATGCGGCTCATGCCGAGCACGTTGCGCAGCGGGCCGTAGACCAGCGCTTCGCCCAGCGCATAGCGCATGCGGTCGGCGAAGGACACCGGGCGGCCGTCGAGGATGTCGGCACCACAGCGGCGCGCCACGTCCATGGCCCAGTGGAACAGCTTGCGCTTGATCCAGCCGGCATCCTCCATGCGGATCATCACCTGCGTCAGCAGCCCTTCATAGATGCGCGGCGGCGCAAAGTAATAGGTGGGGCCGATCTCGCGCAGGTCGGTCATCACCGTTTCGCGCGATTCAGGGCAGTTCACCGTGAAGCCCGCCACCATCGCCTGCGCGTACGAGAACAGGTTGTCGCCCACCCATGCCATCGGCAGGTAGGACAGCACATCGTCGTCGGCGCCGAGCTTGTCGAAGGCGCAGCCGTTGCGCGCCGCGCCGATCAGGCCGGCATGCGAATGGCACACGCCCTTGGGCTTGCCGGTGGTCCCGGAGGTGTAGAGGATGATCGCGGTGTCGTCGGGCTGGCCCGTGGCAATCGCCTCGTCATAGAAGCCCGGATGCGCCTGGTCGAACTCGCGGCCCAGTTCCTGCAGCCGTTCGTACGAGATCAGCGACGGATGGTCGTAGTCGAGCAGGCCGCGCGGGTCTTCATAGATGACGTGGCGCACGGCACGGCCGGAAGCGGCGAGTTGCGCTTCGACCTCGAGCAGCTTGTCGACCTGCTCCTGGTCCTCGACGACGGCGAATTCGATCTCCGCATCGTTAAGCACGTAGATCATCTCGTTGGCGATCGCGTCCTGGTACAGCGGGACCGGCACGCCGCCGAGAGCCTGCGCCGCGGTCATGGCCCAGTACAGGCGCGGGCGGTTGTCGCCCACCACTGCCAGGTTCATGCCCCGCCTGAAACCGAGTGCGGCCAGCCCACAAGCCAGCGCCCTCACCTGCTGTGCCGCCTGGGCCCAGCTGTATGTCTGCCAGATGCCGAGATCCTTCTCGCGATAAGCCGGATGATCCGGCCGCTGCTGGGCGTGCGCCAGCAGCCATCGCGGGAAGGTCGTCGCCGACGATTCCTGCATCGCTGTCTCCTGTCCCTCCGGCGTGGGGGTCCACGCTGGTGTCAAGCGCCGGTCCGGTCGTTATACTTGGCTTGCTTTGCCCGGCGGCATCTGCCGCATTGCATCAAGCCCGTCTGTGCCTGTTCTGAGGGGGGCCGGGAAAGCTTTTTCGTCTTTCCCGGCGTGCCCCGTGTGGCACCCGCGGTTCCGTTGTGATCGTACGATAGCCCATGCCAACCACCCGGGTTGTCACGCCGGTGACAATTCCGGGTTAATCCCTACCGGAGCCATTCCAGGCCATGCTGAACGATTTTGTCGACCGCTGCGTGTGGGCAGCAGACCTGAGCCCGGAACAGCGCGAGCGCGTGCGCCGCGCCATGTTCGTGCACGAGTTCAGCCAGGGCGACTACGTCTGCCACAAGGGCGATATCGCCGAGCACTGGCTGGGCGTGCTCGAAGGCATCGTCAAGATCACCACGGTGTCGCCGTCCGGGAAATCGGTCACCTTCACCGGCGTGCCCACCGGCGGCTGGTTCGGCGAGGGCGCGGTGCTCAAGTCGGAGATCCGCAAGTACGACGTGATGGCGCTGCGCCGCTCGACCATCGCCTTCCTGCCGCGCGACACTTTTCAGTGGTTGCTGGATACCAGCCTGCCGTTCACGCGTTTCCTGCTGATGCAGTTCAACGAGCGCCTGGGGCAGTTCATCGCGGCGGTGGAATACGAGCGGCTGCTCGATATCGATTCGCGTGTGGCGCGCGCGGTGTCGTCACTGTTCAACGAGCACCTGTATCCGGGGATCGGCAAGACGCTGGAGATCTCGCAGGAAGAGATCGGCCTGCTCGCCGGCATTTCGCGCCAGCGCGCCAACCAGGCGCTGAAGGTGCTGGAGCAGCAGGGGCTGGTGCGGGTGGACTACGGCGTGATCGAGGTGCTGGACCTGGAGGGGTTGCGGCAGTACGGCGAATAGCATGGCCACCGTCATCGACGACGCCACGCTGCGCGCCTATCGCGAGACGCAATATCGCGTGCTTGGCGATATGCCGATGACCTTGCGCATCGACCAGGCCAGCCCCCGGCTGGCGGCGCTGCACCGCGCCCATGGCGTGGCATCGAGCGCCTTCATCACCGCCGCCAACCCGTTCAGCCAGCGTTGCGACGATGCCGCCAACGCGCGCCGCCAGCAGGCGCTGGCGCAGGACGTGGCGCGGATGGGATGGCGTGCGATCGACGCCGTCGGCGAGCATCCGTCCAACGGATGGCCGGCCGAGCCGAGCTTGCTGGTGCCCGGGTTGTCGCTGTCGGATGCGCGCCGGCTGGGCGAGAAATACGAACAGAACGCGGTGGTGTGGAGCGGCGCGGACGCGGTGCCGCGACTAGTGCTGCTGCGCTGAGCGCCACGCCATCCGGAAATCGTTTGCCGGCGCGTCAGCCGGCGGGACGTTCAGTGGCCGTGGCCACGGTGGCCGTGATGGCCGTGATGACCATGGTGGCCGTACCCGTGATGGCGATAGTGGTGCCGATGATGGTGGCGGTAGTGGTGATGGCGACCGCGCCACTCATGGCGGCCATACCAGCGCCGTCCGTCCCAGTAGCGGTCGCCGTGCCAGCCGTGATAGCGCGGCGCATAGACCACGGGCGGCGGTGGCGCCACATAGACGGGCGCCGGTGCCACGTAGACAGGCGCGCCGACATGCACGCCCACATCGACGTGGGCCATCGCGGAGCGGGCAGCCAGCAGGGACATTGCACCGGCCAGCAGCGCGGCAACCAGAACCGGAGGGAGCATGGTGATTCTCTTGTCGTAAACGGATTGGTGCACTCTACCGCGCATTCCTGTTACCAGATGCGGCGGAGTGTTTCGGCATATAACGCCGTGTAAGCGGGATTTGGCAGCCCGGCAGCGGGGCCCGGAATGGCCGGCGGCCGCGCGAAGCGACCGCCGGTACTCATCGCCCGCCGCCGTGGGACAGCGGGCTGTCACATGCGGCAGGTGCCGCATGGATTACTTGCCGTAGACGTACACGCCGCGGCCGGTCTTGCGGCCCAGGTAGCCGGCGGCCACCATTTCGCGCATCAGCATCGCCGGGCGGTACTTCGGATCGGCGAACTCGGTGTACAGCACTTCCATCACGGCCAGCATGGTGTCCAGGCCGATCATGTCGGCCAGGGCCAGCGGCCCGATCGGGTGGTTGCAGCCCAGCTTCATGCCTTCATCGATCTCTTCCGGCGACGCCAGGCCTTCACCCAGCACGCAGAAAGCCTCGTTGATCATCGGGCAGAGGATGCGATTCACGACAAAGCCCGGGCTGTTCTTCACCGTGATCGGGTACTTGCCGAGCTGCTTCGACAGCGCCTCGACCGCGGTATGCGTGGCGTCGCTGGTCTGCAGGCCGCGGATCAGTTCCACCAGCGCCATCACCAGCACCGGGTTGAAGAAGTGCATGCCGATAAAGCGGTCGGCGCGCGTGGTTACCGCGGCCAGCTTGGTGATCGAGATCGACGAGGTGTTGGACGCGATGATCACATTCTCGCCGACGATGTCGTCGATCTGCTTGAGGATCTTGACCTTCAGGTCGTAGTTCTCGGTCGCGGCCTCGATCACGATATCGGTGGCCTTCAGATCGTCATACGATGTGCTGCCCTTGATGCGCGCCAGCGCCGCGGCCTTGTCGGCCTCGGTCAGCTTCTCTTTCTTGATCAGCCGGTCCAGGCTGCCCGCCACGGTGGCCACGCCCTTTTGCACGGCGGCGTCGCTGATGTCCACCATCACCACGTTGAGACCCACTACTGCGCAGGCCTGTGCGATGCCATTGCCCATGGTGCCGGCACCGACGATGCCCACTGTCCTGATTGCCATCTTGTCTTCCTCTGTCTGCTGGTTGGATTATTGGACTGTTTTTGCTCAAGCCGCCTGCTCGCGCAGCGCGGCGATGATGCGCTCGGCGTGCCCCTTGAGCAGGTCCGGGTCCTGCATCTCGCGCGCGTGACCGCGCAGGGCGTGGTCGTTATAGCGCGGCACGATATGGAAATGCACGTGCGGCACGGTCTGCCCCGCGGCCGCGCCGTTGAACTGGCCGATCGAGATGCCGTCCGGCGAGAACGCCGCGCGCACCGCGCGCGCCACACGCTGCGTGGCGCGGATGGCGGCCGCGGCGCCCTGCTCGGACAGGTCGAACAGGTTGACCGCGGCTTCCTTGGGCACCACCAGCGTATGGCCGTCGGCCTGCGGCATGATGTCCATGAAGGCGATGGTGTCGTCGTCCTCGTAGACCTTGATGCAGGGCATCTCGCCGCGCAGGATCTTCGCGAAGATATTGTTCGGGTTGTACTGGCTGTTCATGGTCTTGGATTGCGGTTGTCTCGGATTTGGTAGCCGCTGCAGCGGCAGCGCGAGCCGCCGGTGCGGCGCAGCATTCGAGTGTAACGCAGGGCGGCCCTGCACTGCGGCCGCCCTGCGCGATCAGCGCCCACCCGCGTGAACCCGGGTCTACATATTGCGCCGGTACTGCCCGCCGACCTCGAACAACGCATGCGTGATCTGCCCCAGCGAGCAAACCCGCACCGCGTCCATCAGCACCGCGAACACGTTCTGGTTGTCGATCACCGCCTGGCGCAGCCGCTGCAGCATCGCCGGCGCCTCGTCCGCATGCGCCTGCTGGAAGGCCTGCAGCCGGTCGAGCTGGCTCTGCTTCTCGGCTTCGCTCGAGCGCGCCAGTTCCAGCTTCTGCGGGATCGGGTCGCCCTCCGGGTTGCGGAAGGTGTTGACGCCGATGATGGGCAGCGTGCCGTCGTGCTTGAGCTGCTCGTAGTAGAGCGACTCTTCCTGGATCTTGCCGCGCTGGTAGCCGGTCTCCATCGCGCCGAGCACGCCGCCGCGCTCGGCGATGCGCTCGAACTCCTGCAGCACAGCTTCCTCCACCAGGTCGGTCAGCTCTTCGATCAGGAAGCTGCCCTGGTTGGGGTTCTCGCATTTGGCGACACCCCACTCGCGGTTGATGATGAGCTGGATCGCCAGCGCGCGGCGCACCGACTCGCCGGTGGGCGTGGTGATGGCCTCGTCGTAGGCGTTGGTGTGCAGCGAATTGCAGTTGTCGTAGATCGCGATCAGCGCCTGCAGCGTGGTGCGGATATCGTTGAAGTCGATCTCTTGCGCGTGCAGCGAGCGGCCCGAGGTCTGGATATGGTACTTCAGCTTCTGGCTGCGCTCGTTGGCGCCGTACTTGTCGCGCATGGTCACGGCCCAGATGCGGCGCGCGACGCGGCCCAGCACGCTGTACTCCGGATCCATGCCGTTGGAGAAGAAGAACGACAGGTTGGGCGCGAAGTCGTCGATATGCATGCCGCGCGCCAGGTAGGCCTCGACGTAGGTGAAGCCATTGGCGAGCGTAAAGGCCAACTGCGAGATCGGATTCGCACCGGCCTCGGCGATGTGGTAGCCCGAGATCGACACGGAGTAGAAGTTGCGCACCTGGTGGTGCACAAAGTACTCCTGGATATCGCCCATCACCTTGAGCGAGAACTCGGTGGAGAAGATGCAGGTGTTCTGGCCCTGGTCTTCCTTGAGGATGTCGGCCTGCACCGTGCCGCGCACGTTCTGCAGCACCCAGGAGCGGGTCTTGGCTTCTTCGTCGGCGGTGGGCTCGCGCTGGTTGTCGGCGCGGAACTTGTCGAGCTGCTGGTCGATGGCGGTGTTCATGAACATCGCCAGGATGGTCGGCGCCGGGCCGTTGATGGTCATCGACACCGAGGTCGACGGGCTGGTCAGGTCGAAGCCGTCATACAGCACCTTCAAGTCGTCGAGCGTGGCGATCGACACGCCGGAGTTGCCGACCTTGCCGTAGATATCCGGCCGCACGTGCGGGTCTTCGCCGTACAGCGTGACCGAGTCGAACGCGGTCGACAACCGCTTGGCGTCCATGCCTTCGGACACCAGCTTGAAGCGGCGGTTGGTGCGGAACGCATCGCCCTCGCCGGCGAACATGCGCGTGGGGTCTTCGTTCTCGCGCTTGAAGGCGAACACGCCGGCGGTGTACGGGAAGCTGCCGGGCACGTTCTCGCGCATCAGCCACTTCAGCACCTCGCCGTCGTCCTCGAAACGCGGCAGCACTACCTTGCGCACCTTGGTGCCGGACAGCGTGGTGGTGACCAGCCCGGTACGGATCTCCCTGTCGCGGATCTTCACCACGTACTCGTCGCCGCTATAGGCGTCGCGCATCTGCGGCCACATCGCCAGCAGCTTGCGCTCGACCTGGCCGAGGGCGTTGTCGCGCTCCGCCGCCAGCGCATCCAGCGCGGCGCCATCGCCTTGCGCGGCCTGCAGCATGCGGCTCGATTCACGAAGTTGCTGGCGCTCGCGCGCGATGCGGCTCTGTTCCATCACGCGGCGGTGGTAGCCGCGCACCGTGTCGGCCAGTTCCGCCAGGTAGCGGCTGCGCGCGGGCGGCACGATCACGTTCTGGCCGGTGGAGATGCGCCCCCACAGCGCGGGCAGCGTGCCCGGCTGCAGCTTCAGTCCGCGTTCGGTCAGCGCCTCGCGCAGGCCCTGGTACAGCATGGTCACGCCGTCGTCATTGAAGCGCGAAGCCTGCGTGCCGTACACCGGCATGTCTTCGGCCTTGCCATGCCATTGCTCGCGGTTGCGCTGCACCTGCTTGGCGACGTCGCGCCAGGCGTCCTGCGCGCCCTTGCGGTCGAACTTGTTGATGGCGACGAAGTTGGCGAAGTCCAGCATGTCGATCTTCTCGAGCTGGCTGGCCGCGCCGAATTCCGGCGTCATCACGTACAGCGACAGGTCCACGTGCGGCACGATGGCCGCGTCGCCCTGGCCGATGCCCGAGGTCTCGACGATTACCAGGTCGAACCCCGCCACCTTGCACGCGGCGATCACATCGGGCAGCGCCTGCGAGATCTCCGAGCCCGCCTCGCGCGTCGCCATCGAGCGCATGAAGATGTTCGGGTGGTTGATCGCGTTCATGCGGATGCGGTCGCCCAGCAGCGCGCCGCCAGACTTGCGCCGCGACGGGTCGATCGAGATAACGGCGATCGACAGCGCATCCTGCTGGTCCAGGCGGAAGCGGCGGATCAGTTCGTCGGTCAGTGAAGACTTGCCGGCGCCGCCGGTGCCGGTGATGCCGAGCACGGGGATCGATGCCGCTGTCGCCTGCGTGTGCATCGCCTGCACCAGCGCCGGATCGGCCTTGCCATTCTCCAGCGCGGTGATCAGCTGCGCCAGCGCGCGGCGGTCACCGCCTGCGACGGGCTCGAGCGATTCCGGCGCATAACGCGACAGGTCGATGTCGCAGCGCTGCACCATGTCGGCAATCATGCCGGCCAGGCCCATGCGCTGGCCGTCCTCGGGGCTGTAGATGCGCGCCACGCCGTAGGCCTGCAGCTCGCGGATCTCGTCGGGCACGATCACGCCGCCGCCGCCGCCAAAGACCTGCACATGCTCGCCGCCCTTCTCGCGCAGCAGGTCGACCATGTACTTGAAGAACTCGACATGGCCGCCCTGGTAGCTGGAGATCGCAATGCCCTGCGCGTCTTCCTGCAGCGCGGCCGTCACCACTTCCTCAACGGAGCGGTTGTGGCCGAGGTGGACCACCTCGCAGCCGTGCGACTGCAGGATGCGGCGCATGATGTTGATCGAGGCGTCATGGCCGTCGAACAGCGACGCCGCCGTGACAAAGCGCACCTTGTTGACCGGACCGCGGCCCTGCGCGGTGGGCTTGGGCTGGGGCGCCCCGCGGCGCACATCCTGCACATCGGAAAGGTCGGTCATTGTCTCCACCGTTTCTGGTGTTGGCTGCTACCGCGGCGTCCGCCCGGGATGGCCGTTCTGTGCCGGCTTGGCTGGTGGAAACGCGCGGGCTGCGCGCCCCGTGAGTTGGGGCCGATCGATTATATGACGTTGACGTTAACGTAAATCAATGGGTTGGAACCCCGAGGGCGGTGTGTGCGGGCGGGGCGTGTCCCTATAAAGAGTAGGTGGCGGCAGCGGGTGGCGGGCAAACAAAAGACCACCTGTCGGTGGCCTTGCGGAAAGGTTGCGGGCTTTTCAGGCCCAGATCCTCGGGCACTCCCCGAACGCATCCGTGCTGTGCTCTTCCACACGATGTCGCATCACGCGCAGCCACGCCGCCAGCCGCCGCAGCGACCACGGCGCCGGCGTCTGCGCCAGCGTGAAGCGCGCACCCGGGCCGTCGCCCGACAGCCACACCCGGTAGCCCTCCGGCAGCGCCAACTCGGCGCCCGGCTCCAACCAGATATCGTTGGGATTGCCTTCGACCGTCACCCACAGCTTGCCCGCCGCGGCGCAGACGGTTTGCCCGTAACCGGCGCGCCAGCTCACTGGCTGTCCGGGCTCGTCCAGTTCGAAAGTCCGTAGTTCGCGCATGATGCCACTCCTAGTCAGCACGGCGGTCATGTCCGGCGCTGGCCCGTGGATGCGGAATGACCACGATAGCCGGCGCCCTCCTCCGCCATGCTTCCATTATTCGCATCCCTCACTACAATCCCATGTACAGTTGCGAACAGTTTTCGATGAACTGTTCAGTAGTTTTCTCTGACAGTTGCGTCCTCCGGTTCCCCCCGGCTGCCCTGCCTATGAAACTAATCTTAGATGCTTCTACCGGAATTCCACTGACTGATCAGATCGTCAGCGGCGTGAAGTCGTGGATCGGCAACCGCGAGGCTCGGCCCGGCGCAAAGTTGCCGTCGATCCGGCAGCTTGCGGCCGAGAACGGCATCAGCCGCTTCCCGGTGATCGAGGCCTATGACCGGCTGGTGTCGCAGGGGCTGCTGGATTCGCGCCAGGGTTCGGGCTTCTATGTGGCGGACAGTCCGCTGGCGGGTCGCTCGGCGCGCGGCTGGTCGGACCCGAGCTTGGCCGAAGACCTGTCGGACCACATCATCGAGCAGTTCAACCACCCCAGCGGCACGCTCAAGCTGGCCGGCGGCTTCGTGCCCGAGACCTGGCGCGACGTGGAAGGGCTGCAGCAGGCAATCCGCGCGATCTCGCGCACCGAGATCGACAGCGTGATCCACTACGCCACGCCGACGGGCCACCCGGAGCTGCGCCGCCAGGTGCTGCTGCGCGTGCGCCAGCTCGGCATCGCCGCCGAGCTGCCACAGGTGCTGATCACCAGCGGCGCCAGCCAGGCGCTGGACCTAGTGGTGCGCCACCTGCTCAAACCGGGCGATACGGTATTCGTCGAAGACCCCGGCTACTACAACCTGTTCGGCCTGCTGCGGCTGCATGGCGTGCAACTGGTGGGCGTGCCACAGACGCCCAACGGTCCCGATCCGGACGCGACCGAGGCGCTGCTGCGCCAGCACAAGCCCAAGCTCTTCTTCACCAACAGCGTGCTGCAGAACCCCACCGGCTCGACGCTGGCGCCGCCGGTGGCGTTCCGGCTGCTGGAGCTGGCGCGCCGGCACGGCTTCCGCTTTGTCGAGGACGATATCTTCTCGGACTTCCAGACCCACTTCACCGACCGGCTGGCGACGCTGGACCAGCTCGAGCACGTGATCTATATCGGCGGGTTCTCCAAGACGGTGTCGGCCTCGCTGCGGATCGGCTACCTGGTGGCGGACAAGGCGCTGGTCAAGGACCTGGTCGACGTCAAGGTGCTGACCAGCGTGGCCGGCTCGCACTTCGCGGAAGCGGTTACGGCTGCGCTGCTGGAGCGCGGCGGCTATCGCAAGTTTGTGGTGCGGCTGCGCCTGCGCGTGCGCGAGGCCTCGGCCAATGCGGTGCGGCAGCTCACCGGCTGCGGCTGGGAAGTCTTCTGCGAGCCGTCGGGCGGCAATTTCCTGTGGGCGCGCCCGCCCGGCATCGAGGATTCGCGCAAGCTGGTGACGCTGGGCGAGGAATACGGCGTGACGCTGGCACCGGGCAATTACTTCCGCCCGGGCGGCGAGACCTCGGCCTGGATCCGGATCAACGCCGCCTATGCCAACGAGCCGCGCGCGGTGGCCTTCATGAAGGCGGCAGCCGAGCGCGGTGGTTGATGGGGTTCAGCCCCCGTGGTTATGCAGCACAGCATTGCGCCGCGCATAGCCAAAATAGATCACCAGCCCCACCGCCAGCCACACCAGGAAGGCGATCCACGTCAGCGCCTGCAGGTGCGCCATCAGGAACAGGCAGAAGCCGACCGACAGCAGCGGCACCACCGGCACGCCCGGGCAGCGGAACGCGCGCGGCAGTTCCGGGCGCGTCCTGCGCAGCACCAGCACCGCCACCGAGATCAGCGTAAAGGCCGCCAGCGTGCCGATATTGATCAGCTCGGCCAGCACGTTCAGCGGCACGAAGGCGGCAATCGCGGCGAACACGATGCCCACGGTCCAGGTGGCGAAATACGGCGTCGCATGCACCGGGTGCACCGACGACAGCCGCTCCGGCAGCAACCCGTCGCGCGACATCGCAAAGATCACGCGGGTCTGGCCGTAGGTCATCACCAGGATCACCGTGGTCATGCCCAGGATCGCGCCCAGGTCGACAAAGCCCGCCACCCAGTTCTCGCCGGCGAATTGCAGTGCCAGCGACACCGGATGGTCGACGCCGGCGAACCTGGCGAACGGCACGATGCCGGTCATGATCGCTGCCACCACGACATACAGCACCGTGCATACCGCCAGCGAACCGATGATGCCGACCGGCAGGTCGCGGCGCGGGTTGCGCACTTCTTCCGCCGCCGAGGTCACCGCATCGAAGCCGATAAAGGCAAAGAACACCAGCGCCGCCGCGTTGAAGATGCCGCTGAAGCCGAACGGAGCGAACGGCTGCCAGTTGGCAGGCTGCACATGCCAGACGCCCACCGCTATAAACAGCAGCACCACGCCGATCTTGACCGCCACCATCAGGTTGTTGACGCGCGTGGATTCGCGCACGCCGTACGACACCACCCAGGTGATCGCCAGCATGATCAGGCAGGCCGGCAGGTTCAGCAGCGTCTGCACGCCCGGCACCGAACCCGGCGCCGCCGTCAGCGCCGCCGGCAGCTTCCAGCCGAAGCCAGCCATCAGCGACTGGAAATAGCCCGACCAGCCCACCGACACCGCCGACGTGGCCAGCCCGTACTCCAGTAGCAGGTCCCAGCCGATCATCCATGCGACGATCTCGCCCAGCGTGGCGTAGCTGTAGGTGTAGATCGATCCCGACACGGGGATCGCCGAGGCGAACTCGGCGTAGCACAGCGCGGCAAAGCCGCACGCCAGTGCGGCGATCACGAACGACACCGTCAGCGCCGGACCTGCGGTCAGCGCACCGGTGCCGGTCAGCACGAAAATGCCGGTGCCGATGATGGCGCCGATACCCATCATCACCAGGTCGATCGGACCCAGCACCTTCCTCAGGCCGTCATCGCGCGCGACGGCCAGCATCGCGTCGATGTCCTTGGTGCGGAACAAGCTCAATTCAGACTCCTGCAACGGTGGCCCGGCACGCGGCTACGCGGCAGCACGGCCCAGAAAAAGGGCGGTAGTTTACGCCTGCAGCACGGCGCGGGCGTCACTTTTGGGAGCGGCGCGAGAGAGGCGCAATCCAGCAATTTAGGAAATGGAGGGATGTGCGCTGCGGATCGCCGCAGCCGGCCGCCGACAGGATGCCGTCCACGCGTGCGAAGGCGATGGCGAGGGGATCGAGCGCCAGCATGGCGGCGCCCAGCAGGGCAAGCAGGATCAGCGAGGCGAATTTGCGCGCGGACGCCACGGCAGCGCCCACACGGCCAGTGCCAGCGGCAGCAGTACGGCGCCGGCGAGGACGAGCCGCAGCAGCGCCTGCGCGATCATTGCCTTATCTTATTGGCGAGCGGCTTCCGGCATTGCCGGCAGGTCGTTCAGCGCGGGCAATGGTCCCGCGCGGCGCAGCCCGAACCACGCGCAGGCGGACGAGCACAGCGTCACCGCAACCAGCGCCGCGATCGTATGCCGATAGCTGCCCGTGGCGTCGAACGACCACGCCCCGAGCTGCACCGTCAGGAAGGCGCCAAGCTGATGGACCAGGAACAGCATGCCGAACACCTTGCCCTTGATGCGGCTGCCGTAGCGCTCGAAGCAGAACATCGAAGTCAGGATCACCGTGCCCAGGTAGCTGGCGCCAAAGCCGATCGCGAACGGCAGCACGCCCAGCCCCGGCACCAGCAGCAACAGCATCGACGCCGAGCGCAGCGCGTAGAACCCCGCCAGCAACCGGTGCTTGTTGAACCGCAGCGCCAGCGCGCCGGAGACGATGCCGCTGGCCAGCTCCAGCACGCCCAGCGTGCTCATCCCATAGCCCATCGCCAGGCGCGGCTCGCCCTGCCCCTGCCAGTGCGCGATCAGGTGGACGTCGATAAAGGCCATGGTCGCGCCGCAGCCGAAGAAGCTGGCCGCCAGCGCGTAGAAGATCGGATCGCGTCGCACCACCGTCCATGCCGAGGTTTCTACAGCCGCCGTGCGCTGCCCGGACGCCGGTTCCCAGCGCGAAGCCAGCCACAAGGCCACGGCAACCGGCACCGCGAACACCGCGCCGGCCACGCCGAAGGCCGCGCCCCAACTTGCCTGCGGCTGCAGCCAGATCCACAGCGGCGACAGCACGATGAAGCCGATTGCGGTGCCGTTGGTGACGACCGCATAGGCCAGCCCCTTGTTGCGCTCCTCGAACAGGCGGTCGACCAGGATGCCCATCGGCACGAAGGTCATCGCCGCCAGGCCGAAGGCACCGGCGAGGCCGAACATCAGCACGAAGAACGCCAGCGACTGCTGCCACAGCGCCACGCCGGCGAGCGCCAGCCCCGCCGCCAGCGCGCCGGCCGCCGAGGTGCGTAACGGACCTATCCGGTCGCTGAGCGCGCCGACCACCGGCGACATCAGCCCGGTGGCCAGCATGAACACACTGCCGGACCAGGCGAACTGCGCCCGGCCCTGGCCGAAGTGCGCCGCCAGATCGACGAAGTACACCTGGTAGAGGCCCTTGACCGCCGTCGAGACAAACATCACGGCAAAGCCGATGGCAACCAGGGCGAAAGTGATGGCAGGGATGCGGGTGCGGGACATGTCGGTTTCTCAGTCGTGCGGGGCTTGGCCACATGCTAAGCAAGCCCGCCCCCTCGCCACGGCAACCCCCTGGACCAGAAAAGCAAATTTTCGGCCATCATTGTTGCGTTGCGCTGCAATCGCGCGAGAATGGCGGCATCGTACCGCTCGCTCTTCTCTTGCCGCGATGACTACCGCCTATCTCCTGGTGCTGCCCAACGTCCACATGCTCGACCTTGGCGGCCCGCTGCAGATCCTGTCGAGCGTATCGGAGCTGGGCGTTGCGCCGCTCAAGGTGCGCTGCGTCGGGCCGCATTCGAGCGTCACTTCGTTCCAGGGGCCGGCACTGGGCCAGGTCGAACGCCTGCCTGCACGACTCTCCCCCGGGGACGTGGTGCTGGCCATCGGCAGCAAACTTCTGGACACGCTGACCAGCTCGCCGGCATGGCACGATACCGCGAGTTGGCTGAAGACGTCTTTCGCCGACGGCAGGAACGCCGACGTACAAGTCGCCGCCGTCTGCACCGGCGCCTTCCTGCTCGGCGCCGCCGGCCTGCTAGACGGCCGCCTGTGCACCACCCACCACGCCCACACCCGCCGCCGCGCACGCGGCATCCCGCCGCCTCGGTCATCGATAACCGGGTGTTCGTTCGCGATGGCAATGTGTGGACGTCTGCCGGCGTGGCTTCGGGCATCGATCTGGCGCTGCGTCTGGTGGCCGACGCCTATGGCGACGAAGCCGCCATCGCCGTGGCGCGCGACAACGTGGTGCCCTTCCGCCGCTTCGGCGGCGATCCGAAGCTCGCCCCGCAGTTTCGCGCGCGCTCGCATGGCAACGCGCTGGTGCATGCGGTACAGGACGCGATCTCGCGGAAGCTCGACACCAATGTTGCCGACCCGCGCTTCGCCGACCGCTTCGCCATCAGCGTGCGGCACCTGTCCCGCGTGTTCCATGAAGAAACCGGCCTCACGCCCAAGCAGTACCAACTCACGCTGCGCATGGCGCGCGCGCGCAAGCTGCTGGCGTCTTCGACATTGCCGGTAGAAGAGATTGCGCTGAAAAGCGGCTTCGCCAGCGTGCAGGCCTTCCGCGCCTGCTGGAACAAAGCCGAGCCGTCCACGCCGAAGGCATACCGGCAAGCCCGCGCCGGCAGCGCGGGATGACTGCGCTCAGGTGTGCATCAGGATATTGACCAGCCGGCCGAACGGATCGCGTACGTAGAAGCGCCGCACGCCCCACGGTTCGTCGGCGGGACCGTACTCAATCGCAATGCCGGCGGCCAGCATGCGCCGGTGCGCCTCGTCGACGTCATCGACTTCAATCGACAGGTCCGGCACCGGCGTGCCGTTGCCACCTTCCGTGGCGACACTGACCTGGACGGTCATGGTCGCGGTGCTGCCGTAGGTCTGGATCCAGCCGTGGTCCATCAACATGTCCAGGCCCAGTATGTCCTGGTAGAAAGTGCGGGCACCGGCCGGGTCGGCGGCGGCGATGTTGGCAACGATCCGGTTGACCTTCATGCCCGCGCCCCCGTTACTTGGCCACCGGCATGGTGAATTCCGCGCCCTTGGCAATCGAATCCGGCCAGCGCTGCATCACGCTCTTGTAGCGCGTGTAGAAGCGAATGCCTTCCTCGCCATAGGCATGGTGGTCGCCGAACAGCGAGCGCTTCCAGCCGCCGAACGAGTGCCATGCCATCGGCACCGGGATCGGCACATTGATGCCGACCATGCCGACCTGGATCTGCCGCGCGAACGCGCGCGCGATGCCGCCGTCGCTGGTGTAGCAAGATACGCCGTTGCCGTATTCATGCGCATTGATCAGCGCCACAGCTTCGGCAAAGTCATGCACGCGCACCACCGACAACACCGGGCCGAAGATCTCTTCCTTGTAGATCGTCATGTCCGGCTTGACGTTGTCGAACAGCGTGCCGCCGACGTAGAAGCCGTTCTCGTGGCCTTCGACCGTGTGGCCGCGGCCATCGGTCACCAGCGTCGCGCCCTCTTCCACGCCCTTGGCGATATAGCCCTCCACCTTGGCCTTGTGTGCAGCGGTCACCAGCGGACCCATTTCGGCGTCGGCCTCCATGCCGTTGCGGATCTTCAGTGAGCTGGCGCGTTCGGCGAGCCGCGGGACGAGCTTGTCGGCGACATCGCCAACTGCCACCGCCACCGAGATCGCCATGCAGCGCTCGCCGGCCGAACCATACGCCGCGCCGATCAGCGCATCGACCGCCTGGCCGAGATCCGCATCAGGCATTACCACCAGGTGGTTCTTGGCACCGCCCAATGCCTGCACGCGCTTGCCGTGCTTCGTGCCTTCCGTATAGATGTACTCGGCAATCGGCGTCGAACCGACGAACGACAGCGCTTCAACATCCGGATGCGCCAGCAGCGCATCGACCGCTTCCTTGTCCCCCTGCACGACGTTGAACACGCCATCAGGCAGACCAGCCTGACGCAGCAGGTCGGCAATCAGCAAACTCGGCGACGGATCACGCTCCGACGGCTTCAGCACGAAGGTATTGCCGCAGGCGATCGCCACCGGGAACATCCACATCGGCACCATCACCGGGAAGTTGAACGGCGTGATGCCGGCCACCACGCCCAGCGGCTGGCGCAGGTTCCAGTTGTCGATGCCGCCGCCGATGTTGTCGGTGAAGTCGGTCTTGAGCAGGTTGGGGATGCCGCAGGCAAACTCCACCACTTCGATGCCGCGCGTGACTTCGCCCTTCGCGTCCGAGAACACCTTGCCGTGCTCGCGCGTGATCAGCGCGGCCAGGTCGTCATGGTGCTGGTCGAGCAGTTCCTTGAACTTGAACAGGATGCGCGCGCGGCGCAGCGGCGGGGTTTCCGACCATGCGGGGAATGCGGCCCTGGCCGCAGCGACGGCGTCTGCCACATCCTGTGTGGTGCCGAGCGCGACGCGCGCACTGACCTCGCCGGTGGCGGGATTGAAGACGTCGGCCAGGCGCTGGCCGCCGGCGCGGCGCACGGCGCCGCCGATGTAATGGTGGATCTCGGCCAGTTGCCGGTTTTCTGCGATGTTCACTGGGTTTTTCCTCGATGGCCGCGGGCGTGCGAATGCCCACGAGCCCATTGAAAAGGGAGACTGCCGGGCCCTCAGGCCCGGCAAGGATGCATGACGGCCTGGGCCGCTTACTTGACGTCCTGCAGCGCCTGCTTGACGGTGTCGAACATCTCGGCGATCTGCGCTTCCGAGATGATCAGCGGCGGCGAGAACGCCAGGATGTCGCCGGTGTAGCGCACCAGCACGCCGCGCTCCAGGCACTTCAGGAAGGCCTCGTAGGCGCGCAAGCCGGGCTGGCCGGGGCGCGACTCCAGTTCGATGCCCGCCACCAGCCCGTAGTTGCGGATGTCCTTCACGTGCGGCGCGCCGCGTACGCCGTGCACCGCGGCTTCGAACACCGGCGCCAGTTCGGCGGCGCGGCCGAACAGGTTCTCGCGCTCGTACAGGTCGAGCGTGGCGATGGTGGCCGCGGCAGCCAGCGGGTGGCCGGAGTAGGTGTAGCCGTGCAGCAGTTCGATCGTGCCCGGCGCGGCCGAGTTGACCACGGTGTCGTGCACCTCGCGGCGCACGGCGACGGCGCCCATCGGCACGGCGGCGTTGTTGATCGCCTTGGCCATGGTGATCAGGTCAGGCGTCACGTTGAAGCGCTCGGCCGCGGTGGCCGCGCCCAGGCGGCCGAAGGCGGTGATCACCTCGTCGAAGATCAGCAGGATGCCGTGCTTGCTGGTGATCTCGCGCAGCTTTTCCAGATAGCCGACCGGCGGCACCAGCACGCCGGCGGAACCGGCCAGCGGCTCGACGATCACGGCGGCGACGTTGGCCGGATCATGCAACGCCAGGATGCGTTCCAGCTCGTCGGCCAGGTGCGCGCCCCATTGCGGCTGGCCCTTGGAGAAGGCCGCTTCGGCAATGTTGAGCGTGGCCGGCAGGTGGTCGGTGCCCGGCATCAGGTTGGCCGAGTAGGCCTTGCGATTGGGGCCGATGCCGCCCACCGCCATGCCGCCGAAGCCGACGCCGTGATAACCGCGCTCGCGGCCGATAAAGCGCGTGCGCTGGCCTTCGCCGCGCGCGCGGTGGTAGGCCAGCGCGATCTTCAGTGCGGTGTCGACCGCCTCGGAGCCGGAGTTGGTGAAGAAGATGCGGTCCAGGCCCTGCGGCATGATCGCGGCGACCTTGGTGGCGGCCTCGAACGACAGCGGATGGCCCATCTGGAACGGCGGGGCGTAGTCCAGCGTGGCGGCCTGGCGCGCCACGGCCTCGGCGATCTCCTTGCGGCAGTGGCCGGCGGCGACGCACCACAGGCCCGCGCAACCGTCCAGGATCTGGCGGCCGTCGTGGGTGGTGTAGTACATGCCGCTGGCCGACGCCAGCAGGCGCGGCGCCGCCTTGTACTGGCGGTTGGCGGTAAAGGGCATCCACAGGGCATCGAGATCGGGAATCACGGTCTTGGCGGCGTCCATACGTCCTCCTCAGGGAAATCTGGTTGGCGCGCTGGCTGGCTGCGCAGCGGCAATCTGGTGCCGCCTTGCTCGCAAGAAAGCGCAGGCAAGGAGACGGCTGCAATGACGGCCACTCTACCGGCGGCGTCTGGCCGACAAAATATACAGTCCTGACAGCACCGCCTTTCCGTACAGTTTGCGCACGCACAACCGTGCAGGCAAGCGCGGCCAGGGTGCCACCGACCCACCAGCGTGCCACGCCCCGCATCGGGCCGCCGTGCGGCATCCCACGCTGCACTGCGGCAAATTTCGCGTAGTGGGATAGCGGCCTGGGCGAGCGCCGGCGCGGCCCGCTAAACTGTACAGGTTCATGCCTGCCCGAGTGCCTGATGCTGACCCTGAACCTGACCCGCAGCCGCCGCGACGGCGACACCCTGACCGAGCAGATCGTGGCCGGCATTGCCGCACTGGTAGAACAGCGCGCGTTGCGCGCCGGCACTGCCCTGCCCTCGGTGCGCCGCTTTGCGCAACACCATCGCGTCAGCACCTTCACCGTGGCCGAGGCCTATGGCCGGCTGACCGCGCTGGGCTACCTGGCGGCGCGTCCCGGTTCGGGCTATACCGTGGCGCACCGCCACGCGCCCACCGGCCATGCACGCGCGCCGCAATGGGAAGCCCCGGGGCTGAACGCGGCGTGGCTGCTATCCGATGTGTTTGCCGACCACTCCGTGCCGATCAAGGCGGGCGCGGGCTGGCTGCCCGGCGACTGGCTCAACGAGGAAGGCCTGCACCAGGCCATGCGCGCGTCGGCGCGCGTACCCGCGGCGCAGCTCTCGGGCTATGGCCACCCGTACGGCTTCGTGCCGCTGCGCGAGCATATCGCCACCAGCCTGAGCCAGTACGGCATCCCGCTGCAGGCGCAGCAGGTGGTGCTGACCCAGGGCGCCACGCAGGCGCTGGACCTGGTCGTACGCACGCTGCTGCGCGCCGGCGACACGGTGCTGGTGGAATCGCCCTGCTACTGCAACCTCTTGCAGATCCTGCGGCTGGCGGGCTTGCGCGTGGTCGGCGTGCTGCGCTCGGCGGCAGGACTCGACACCGATGCGCTGGACGATGCCATCCGCGTGCACGCGCCGCGCGCATTATTCGTCAACACCGTGCTGCAGAACCCGACCGGCACGAGCCTGAGCAGCATGAATGCCTTCCGCGTGCTGCAGCTCGCCGAGCAGCACCGGCTGCTGGTGGTGGAGGACGATATCTACCGCGAACTGGCGCCGGGCGGCTCGCCGATGCTGGCGGCCATGGACGGGCTGTCGCAGGTGGTCTACGTCAACGGCTTTTCCAAGACCATCACGCCGTCGCTGCGGGTGGGCTATCTGGCCGCGAGCCCGGACCTGGCCAAGGCGTTTGCGCGCACCAAGATGGCGGTCGGGCTGACCTCGTCGGAGGTGACGGAGCGGCTGGTCTATTCGGTGCTGACCAGCGGCCACTACGGGCGCCACGTGGCCGCGCTGGCCGAGCGGCTGCGCGCGCAGCAGGACCGCGTGACCGAGAAGATGGAAGCCCACGGGCTGGAGGTGCTGCTGCGCCCGGAGGGCGGGATGTTCGCCTGGGCGCGGCTGCGTGAAGCGGTGCAGGCCGGCCGCGAGCCGCTGAGCGGCAACCGCCTGGCCACCCTGGCGCTGGAGCATGGCATCTGGCTGGCGCCGGGATCGTACTTCGAGCCGGATGAGACCGACTCACCGTGGATCCGCTTCAACGTCGCCACCGGCGATGCGCCGCAGCTGTGGCAGTTCTTCGACAGCCTGGCGCAAGCGCCGCGCGCGGCGGCGGCGTGAGGAGAACGCTCAGAAGCGGTAGCGCAGATAGCCGGTATAGAAATTGGAGCCCGGATTCGGCTCCTTGATACCGGCATTGGAGATGTGCTGGAAGCGGAAGCCCGCCTCGGCCGCCTGCTTCGGCCCGAAGGCGACGCCCACGCCGATCATGTCGGAGAACTGGAACGCGGTGCTGAGCTGGTGCTGGTCGGACGTGCTGGCATGGCTGAGCACGCGCGCGCCGACTGACGCTTCCACAAACGGCACCCATGCGCCGCCGCGCTTTTCCAGGCGCAGGATCGGCGAGAAGCCCAGCTCGGTGACGTTGCGCCGGTTGGTGCCGCTGCGCGCGTGCCACTCGGCCAGTTCCACTTCCCACTGCAGCTTCGCCAGCCAGCCTTGCGGATTGCCCCAGGCAAAGCCGGAATCCCAGTTCAGTCCGATCTCGTACTTGTTGATATCGTGGCCCGGGTCGCGCCCGAAGGCGACGTGCACGGCGGGGGCCGCGTAGGCAGTGCCGCACAGGGTGAATGCCGCAGCCACGGCAAGGCCAGCCTTCCTGGCCGGCCGGGCGAGCAAGGCGGAGAGGGTACGCATGCGAGCCTTCTTCTTCTGATTTGGGTGCTGCTTTTTTTATTTTGGCGGGAGCATGACCGGCGCCGCTCCCCAGCGCGGCGTCAGCTCCAGAGGCGCTCGACGACCCAGCCCGCGGTGGCGCAAACGGCCACCCAGGTGGTCAGGCAAATAGCGATAAATCGGTAGCTCATCTCGGAATCGACAACAAAAATGTTGTGGCAATGTGAATTCTTCTCGCAATCATACATCCATCCATGAATGTATGTAAGGACGTCGGACTTTTCCCAGCAAAACCAGGGATATTTCGCAACGTGGAAAGCACACCGCTGCCAGAGGCCGAGAGCCTGGAGACGTGCCGGGCATACCCGGCATGAGGAAACCGGCTGCACCAAGGCGGCAGCCGGCGGCGGCGTCAGCCGCGCAGGAAAGGCAACACTTCCTCGAGCAGGCGCTCGGGGATTTCTTCGGCAATGTAATGCCCGCCTGGCAGCGCATGCCCGCGCACCCGGCGCGCTACCTTGCGCCATTCCTCCAGCGGCCGGAAGCACTGCCCGACCGCGCCCTGCTCGCCCCACAGCGCCAGCATCTCGCACTCCACCATGCGCCCGGCGGCGAGGTCCGCGCGATCATGCTCCAGGTCGATCGAGGCGCTGGCGCGATAGTCCTCGCATAGGCCGTGGGCGGCGCCTGGCAGGCTCAGGCAGCGCAGGTACTCGGCCATGGCGGCGTCGGTGAACGGCGCCAGCCCGGCACTGCGGCTGCCCATGGTCTGGCGCAGGTAGAGCGCGGGATCGGCCTCGATCAGGGTCTCGGGGAACGGCGCCGGGCGGATCAGGAAGAACCAGTGCCAGTAGGCGCGCGCAAAGGCCTCGTGGGTCTGCTCGTACATGGCCAGCGTGGGCGCGATATCCAGCGTCACCAGTTTCTGCACCGCTTCAGGATGGTCCACCGCCAGCCGGTGCGCCACGCGTGCGCCGCGGTCGTGCGCGAGCACGCTGAACTTGTCGAAGCCCAGCGCGCGCATCACCGCGAGCTGGTCGGCGGCCATGGCGCGCTTGCTGTAGTTGGCGTGGTCGGGCTGGCCGGCGGGCTTGTCGCTGTCGCCGTACCCGCGCAGGTCGGCGGCCACCACGGTGAAGTGCTGCGCCAGCACCGGCACCACCTTGTGCCAGATCACGTGCGTCTGCGGATGGCCGTGCAGCAGCAGCAAACCCGGGCCCTGCCCGCCAGATACCGCGTAGATGGCCACGTCGCCGCAATCGATCCGGTGCGGCGTGAATCCTTCGAACATCGTCTGTCTCCTTTGCCTGGCTATGGCCACTAACGTCGTGAGCTAGTGTAATCACGAAATCCACAGACATGATTTCCTCTGGCGACAATCATTCGTTCCAGACATTCACCAATCCGGGACGACTACCTGCCCCTGCGCCCGTCAGGGATGCAGCGGCTGGCGCACCGGCGCTCTGCTACCCTTGCGCCTGAATAAGGCCCTGCCACGGGGCCGCGACTGACTGATTTCAAGCTTCTGAGCAGGATCTGACGATGCATACCCACGACCTGTCCGCGTGGACCCACAGCCACACTTTCGACGCCGGCAACCGCGCCGCCGAGCGCGGCACGCGCCTGGTGATGGCGATCACCGCCGTGACCATGGTGGTAGAGATCGCCGCCGGCCTCTGGTTCAACTCCATGGCGCTGCTGGCCGACGGCTGGCACATGAGTTCGCACGCCCTTGCCATCGGCCTGTCCGCCTTTGCCTACGCCGCCGCGCGCCGCTATGCCGGCGACTCGCGCTATGCCTTCGGCACCTGGAAGATCGAAGTGCTGGCCGGCTTTGCCAGCGCGGTGTTCCTGCTAGGCATCGCCGCGCTGATGGCGGCGGGCTCGGTCGAGCGGCTGTTCAGCCCGCAGGCGATCCACTACCGCGAGGCCATGGCCGTGACCGCGCTCGGCCTGCTGGTCAACCTGGGCTGCGCGCTGATCCTGGGCGGGCATTCACACGATCACGGGCACGGCCACGACCACGGTCATCACCATCACGAGCATGACCATCACCACGGCCACCACCACGACATCAACCTGCGCGCCGCCTATGTGCACGTGCTGGCCGATGCCGCGACCTCGGTGCTGGCGATCGTCGCGCTGGCCGGCGGCTGGTGGCTGGGCTGGGCCTGGCTGGACCCGGTGATGGGGCTGGTGGGCGCGGCGCTGGTGGGCAAGTGGGCCATCGGCCTGCTGCGCCAGAGCGGCACGGTACTGCTGGACCGCGAGATGGACCACCCAGTGGTGGAAGAAGTGCGCGAGGTGGTGGCCGGACTGGACCAGGGCAAGGATCACGACGAG
Organism: Ralstonia pickettii; assembly: GCA_050987995.1. GTDB lineage: Bacteria > Pseudomonadota > Gammaproteobacteria > Burkholderiales > Burkholderiaceae > Cupriavidus > Cupriavidus pickettii_B. Next base: position 215,667 of record CP158803.1, on the reverse strand, counting down.
GAACGCACGCGCATCACCGACCTGCATGTGTGGCGCGTGGGCCGTCAGAAGTTCGCCTGCATCGTCTGCCTGGTGACGCACGACCACGCGCTGACGCCGCAGCGTGTACGCCAGGCGCTGTCCGTGCACGAGGAACTGGTGCACGTGACGGTGGAGATCAGCCGCTGCGAGCACGGCGCGCACTGAAGCGCGCCACCAGCTCAGCCCGGCGCTGCCTCAGCCCGCGCTCAGCTCAGCTCGCACCACATGCACAGTGGCGGCGTATCGGTATGGCGGTGGAATTCGCTGGAGGACATCACCTCCTGCGGCAGCTTGGAGGCGGGCACCAGCGTAAAGCCGTAGCGGGCGAAATAGCTGGGGCAGCTCGACGCCAGCAACACCGCGCGCCGCGCACCATTGGCGCGCGCGCGCATCAGCGCGGCATGCACCACGTGCGTGGCCACGCCCTGGTCGCGGTGCTCTGGCAGCACGGCAACCGAGCGGATCACCACGGTCTCGCCGAACAGCTCGCCGGCGGCGCAGCCGATGATTTGCGATTCGAGAATGGCGACGTGGAAGTGCTCCAGCAAGCGGAACACATCGTCTGTCGGCAGGCCGCAGCGCTCTAGCACGGCGCCCACGGCTGGCGCGTCCGAGGGCACGGCCGCCCGGATTCGCAGGTCTTTCAACATTTGGAGCCTCTCTTCTTCACATCACTTAGCGACGGGAACACCATGGAAGCCCGGACATGGTTGCGCCACCGGCGTGGGGGCGCGCTCTGCACGCAGGCCATTTTGGCCTGAGGCGCAACACTACATGATCCGATCGCTTTGTTCTATCAGGGAAGAAACGGAAAGGGTGCCCGAAAATGCATAGGGCATTCCGGTGCCGACGCGCGAATGGCATCGCGTTCACGCGGCCAGGAATTCAGGTCGGGAAGGCACAGCGGAATGCGCTGCGGTATGCGGGAAAACGCGGAGATTCGCGCGAAGATGCGCAGCGTTGCGCAAGAGAAGAACGGGACGCCGTTCATGCGCGGCGCCAAGGCGCCGGCAACAGAATACTGGAGGCGGGGATCCGGAATCGAACCGTCGTATACGGCTTTGCAGGCCGTTGCATCACCACTCTGCCACCCCGCCGTGGACGACGCGTCATACTGGCGCGTCGTGCTGCGGGCCGCAGTGTAACGGGAAATGGAAAAGTCTGCAGGGCACCGCGCGGCGCTGCCCCGGAGCGGCTAGCCGATGTCGCCCATGGCGGACTGGATATAGTTCTGCACGCCAACCTTACCAATCAGTTCGAGTTGCGCTTCCAGCCAGTCGATTTGCGATTCGGTAGCTTCCAGGATATCGACCACGACCTCGCGCGACACGTAGTCGCCGACCGATTCGAAATACTTGATCGCATCCTTGCAACTGGACTGCGATACCTGCTCCAGCTTCAGGTCGCAGCCGAGCATTTCCTCGGTGTTCTCGCCGACCAGCAGCTTGTCCAGGTCCTGCAGGTTGGGCAAGCCGTCAAGCAACAGGATGCGCTCGATCAGCTTGTCGGCATGCTTCATTTCCTCGATCGATTCCTCGTATTCGTGCTTGCCCAGGGCGTTGAGCCCCCAATGCCGGTACATGCGGGCATGCAGGAAATACTGGTTGATCGCGGTGAGCTCATGCTTGAGCTGGCCATTGAGCAACTGGATTACCTTTTTGTCGGTTTTCATGGCAACCCCTCACGACCCCTCGATACGGTTAATCAATTCTTATTTTCATGCACATGGAATATCCGCAGCGAATATCCCGCCGTGGCTTTCATGGTAGGTCGGCCAAGGCGGACATCAAGCTGATTCGGGCGGGTTTTCCGGATTTACCGGCCAATTGAGGATGCGAATGGCAATGGTTTCTATTTGTTTTGTGCGCACTTGATAACCAGATGAAAAACGGGCGGACACGGTATCCACCGTGCCGCCCGCGATCGGGATTCAACCAACAATGATCAGTCCAGCTTCGCGCCCGAATCCGCCACCAACGTCTTCAGCACTGGCCAGTCACGCGCATAGAGCGCCTGCGCCTCGGCGGGCGAGTTCCCCAGCGTACGCAGCCCCAGCGCCACCAGCCGCGCCTGCATGTCGGGCGTCTGCAGGATCGCCCGCACCTCGCCTTCCAGCTTTGCCACCACCGGCGCGGGCACGCCCACTGGCGCCAGCAGGCCGATCCACCCCAGCGTCTTGAAGGCGCTGTCCTGCATGCCGGATTCGGCAAAGGTGGGCATGTCCGGCAGCGCGCTGCTGCGCTGCGTGCCGGTCACGGCCAGGGCCTTTAGCTTGCCGCTCTGGATATACGGCTTGGCGGTCAGGATGCTGGCAAAGCCAAACTGCACCTGGCCGCCCAGCAGGTCCTGCATCATCGGCGCCTCGCCCTTATAGGGCACGTGCGTGGCGTCGCCGCGCATAAGCTTGCTGAAGTAGGCGCCGCTCAGGTGCGACAGCGACCCCACGCCCCAGGAAGCGTAGGTCACCTTGCCCGGCCGGCCGCGCGCGTAGTCGCCCAGCTCGCGCGCGGTGCGCGCGGGCACCGAGGGATGCGCCACCAGCACCAGCTGCGCATCGGCCAGCACGCTGATCATGGTCAGGTCCTTGCGCGGGTCGTAGGGCAGCTTCTCGTACAGGAACTGGTTGGTCAGCACCGATTGCGTGATCGTCAGCAGCAGCGTGTAGCCGTCGGGTGCGGCCTTGGCCACGGCATCGGTGCCGATGATGCCGGAGGCGCCCGCCCTGTTCTCGACCACCACCGGCTGGCCCAGCCGCTTGCCGAGCTTTTCGCCCATGGCGCGGGCGATGGTGTCGGTGCCGCCGCCGGCCACGTAGGGCACCACGATGCGGATCGGTTTGACCGGGTAAGTCTGGGGGGAGGTCTGCGCCGCGGCGGGCAAGGCCAGGCTAAGCGAAAGCCCGCCGAATGCGAGCGCGAGCATTGCGCGTCGGTTCATGTCGTCTCCAGGTCGTCTTTATGGTTTTGGAGAACGGTAGCCGGCTTGAGAAACTACGTCCAATGCAATATTTTTCACGTTTCCATGCATAAAAAGTTAAATCGATGGGCCTGAGGCAGCTGCATCACTTCGTCACCCTGGTCGAACAGGGCAGCTTTGCCCGCGCCGCCAGCGCGTTGCACCTGTCCCAGCCGGCGCTGACGCGCAGCATCCAGGCGCTCGAAGCCGACCTCGGCCAGCTGATTGACCGTAGCTACGGCAAGGTGCGCCCCACCGCGGCCGGCACGCTGGTGCTGGAGCGCGCGCGGCGCATGCTGCGCGAAGGCCGCGAACTGCGGCGCGACCTGCAATTGCTGGAGGACGTGGAGATCGGCGAGATCCGCGCCGGCTTCGGGCCGTTCGCGGCGTCGTTCCTGCTGGACCAGGTGCTGGAGGCGCTGGTGCGGCGCTACCCGCGCCTGCGCATCGACGTGGAGACCGCCGACACGCCGGCCATGCTGCGCGCGCTGGAAGCCGAGCGGCTCGATGTCTTCGTCGGCGAAAGCCGCAGCCTGGCGGCATTGCCTCACCTGCAGATCGAGCGGCTGCCGGCGCTGGAGACAGGGTTCTTCGTACGCTGCGCGCATCCGCTGGCGCAGCTGCATGAAGTCAGCCTGGCCGCGCTGACGGCGTACCCGGTGGCGGGGCCGCGGCTGCCGCCGCATATCCGGCAATTCTTCGGGCAGGCACTGCACGCCGACGCCGGCGCGGATACCGCCCCCGGCAACGACGCGCCCGGCCTGCTGACCGTCACCTGCAACGACATGCATGCACTGCGCACGCTGATCATGGCCACCGACGCCGTGGCACTGGTGCCGGCGGCAACGATGGCCGACGCCTGCGCACTGGGCGCGGCGGTGGCCCTGCCGATGCGCCCGCCCAGCGAGCTCAGGGCACAGTACGGCATCGTGTCACTGGCCGGGCATTCGCCGTCGCCGGCCACGCGCGCGTTTGCAGCGCTGGTGCATGAGGTGATGGAGTAACCCGCGGCGGTAACCGCACCACGTAAGCTGTCGAAAATCCGGAAGCAAGCCGCTCAAATCTTTCAGATCGGAGGCGATTGGCTGCGTGCTATGTTGGTCACCGAAACAAACCGGCCGCACTGCGCCGGCACGTCGGCAGCTCGCCCGCCAGTCTCGCTGCCGCTCCGGAGACTCCCTGACATGCCCAACAAGATTGCACGCCGGCTGGCGTCAACCCTTCCCTTGCTGTACGCGGGTGCCGGCGCCCACGCCACCGAAGGCGCGCTGGGGCGCCCCGTGACCGGTACCAGCGTCACGCCCAACGCCGGCATCGTTTCCCCCGAGCCGATCCTGGCTGTCAATGTCGGCGAGATCTACCTCGATGGCTCGATCAGCGGCAGCCGCAACGTGCCCATCGCCGGCAAGGCGTCGCTGGGTATCGATGGCAAGGTCGCGTTCACGATGGCAACCGTGATGAAGGTCTGGGACACCGGCCCGGGCGCATGGAACTTCGCCTCCAGCTTCACGCTGCCGTACGTCTGGACCAAGGTCACGGCCAACGTCAACGCCGGCCGCTTTGCCGGCAGCTCGCAGGACACCGCGTCGAACCTGTTCGACATCTACTTCACGCCGGTCATCGCCGGATACCACTTCTCCAAGACCGAGCACGTGGCACTCAGCCTCAATATCTGGGCGCCCACCGGCAAGTACGATCCGAACGCGCTCGCCAACCCAAGCCTGAACAACTGGACCTTCGTGCCGCAGGTGGCCTACACCAGGCTGTTCCCCGAACACGGGCTCGAGTTCGATGCCGTGGCCGGGCTCCAGTTCTACACCCGCAACAGCGCCACCGACTACCAGAACGCACCGCTGTTCACGCTGGACACGATGCTACTCAAGCGCTTTGCCAATGGCGCCGGCGTGGGCCTGATCGCCGGCACCACGCAGCAGCTCGGCAACGACAGCGGCCCGCTCCGACCGCCTGAACGGCCTCCGCGGCCATGACTGGGCCGTGGGCCCGATCGTCACCTACGACACCAGGATCGGCGCCAGGAGCCTGCTGTCGCTGAGCCTGCGCTGGGTGCCGACGGTGGCCAGCAAGAACCGGCTCAAGAGCACCAACACGTTCATGGGGACGGCGACGTTCGTGTTCTGAACGCTGCGGTGCCTGCGCGCATCCATGCAAAAGAGGCCCCGAAGGGCCTCTTTTGCGTTGGAGGAGGAAGTCAGCAGCGCCTCTCTTACTCCACCGTCACCGACTTCGCCAGGTTACGCGGCTTGTCCACGTCGGTGCCACGCGCACATGCCGTGTGGTACGCCAGCAGCTGCAGCGGCACCACATGCAGTATCGGCGACAGGTCGCCATAGTGCTCAGGCATGCGAATGACCTGGATACCGTCCGACGACTGGATCTGCGTATCGCTGTCGGCAAACACATAGAGGCGGCCGCCGCGCGCGCGCACTTCCTGGATATTGGACTTGAGCTTCTCCAGCAGCGCGTCGTTGGGCGCGACTGTGACCACCGGCATCGCTTCGGTCACCAGTGCCAGCGGACCGTGCTTCAGTTCCCCGGCGGGATAAGCCTCGGCGTGGATGTAAGAGATCTCCTTGAGCTTGAGCGCACCTTCCATCGCGATCGGGTAGTGCAGGCCGCGGCCCAGGAACAGCGCGTTCTCGCGGCGCGCGAAGTCTTCCGACCAGGCGATGATCTGCGGCTCCAGCGCCAGCACGCCGTGCAGCGCGGCGGGCAGGTGGCGCAGATTGGCCAGGTCGCGGGCCTCGGCCTCTTCGGTGAGCAGGCCGCGCGTCTTGGCCAGCGCCAGCGTCAGCATGTACAGCGCGGCCAGCTGCGTGGTGAAGGCCTTGGTCGAGGCCACGCCGATCTCGGTGCCGGCGCGGGTCAGGAAGCGCAGCTCGGTTTCGCGCACCATCGCGCTGGTGGCGACGTTGCAGACCGCCAGCGTGTGCACGTGACCGAGCGCGCGCGCATGGCGCAGCGCGGCCATGGTGTCGGCGGTCTCGCCGGATTGCGAGATCACCACCACCAGCGCGCGCGGATTGGGCACGGTGTCGCGGTAGCGGTATTCGCTGGCGACCTCGACCTGGGTCGGGATCTTGGCGATGCTCTCCAGCCAGTACTTGGCGGTGCAGCCCGAGTAGTAGCTGGTGCCGCAGGCCAGGATCAGTACGCTGTCGATGCCGGCGAAGACCTCGGCGGCGCCATTGCCGAACAGTTCCGGCGAGATGGTCTCGATGCCTTCGAGCGTGTCGCCCAGCGCGCGCGGCTGCTCGAAGATTTCCTTCTGCATGAAGTGGCGGTACGGGCCCAGCTCGACCGACGCGGCGTGGGCTTCGACCACGCGTGCCTCGCGCTCGACTGCGTGGTCGTGTGCATCGTGGATGGCCACGCCGTCCAGCGAGATCTCGACCACATCCCCCTCTTCCAGGTAGATGATGCGATTGGCGGTGCCGGCCACGGCCAGTGCGTCGGAGGCCAGGAAAGCCTCGTTCTCGCCCAGTGCCACCACCAGCGGCGAACCGGCGCGCGCGCCGACCACGACGCCCGGCAGGTCCTTGGCGAGCACCGCGATGGCGTAGGCGCCGTGCAGGCGCTTGGTCACCGCGCGCACCGAGGCGAACAGGTCGCCGCGCGTGGCGCTGCTGGGATAGGTGTAGGCCTGGTGGATCAGGTGGGCGACCACTTCGGTGTCGGTCTGCGACTCGAAGCCGTAGCCGACCGCGCGCAGTTCCTCGCGCAACGGCTCGTAGTTCTCGATGATGCCGTTGTGCACCAGCGCGATGGTCTCGCCCGACATATGCGGGTGCGCATTGACGGTATCGGGCTTGCCATGGGTGGCCCAGCGCGTATGCGCGACGCCGGTCAAGCCCGACAGGCCCGAGGCCTGCGTCTGCGCGTCGAGGTCGGCCACGCGCGACACGGTGCGCGCGCGCTCGACCGCATCGTCGCGCACGACGGCGACGCCGCACGAGTCATAGCCGCGATACTCCAGGCGGCGCAGCCCTTCGATCAGGACCGGAACGATATTGCGCGTGGAAACCGCGCCGACGATGCCACACATGGTGAACCCCCAGTTTCAGGCGCCAGGCAACCGGCGCCGGTATCAATCCACTGACGCCGCCTCGCCGAGGCGGCGTTTCCATGGCCGCTCAAGCGGCGGCCTGACGATTACTTCTTCGGCTGCTTGACCGGTCGCTGCCAGGCATCGATGGTCAGTTGCCTGGCCCGCGACAGCGTCAGCTTGTCGGCGGGCGCCTCCTTGGTCAGCGTGGTGCCGGCACCCAGCGTGGCGCCGCGGCGCACCGTCACCGGCGCCACCAGCTGCGTGTCGGAGCCGATAAAGACATCGTCCTCGATCACCGTGCGGTGCTTGTTCACACCGTCATAGTTGCAGGTGATGGTACCCGCGCCAATGTTGACGCGCGACCCCACTGTGGCATCGCCCACATAGGCCAGGTGATTGGCCTTGCTGTGCGCGGCCACCTGTGCGTTCTTGACCTCGACGAAATTGCCGATATGCACGTCTTCGCCCAGCTCGGTGCCGGGGCGCAGCCGCGCGTACGGGCCGATGCGGCCGGCCGGGCCGATCTTTGCCTCGTCGATATGGCAGAACGGGTGCACCTGCGCGCCGGCACCCACAGTACTGTTGCGGATCACGCAATTGGCGCCGATGCGCGCACCGTCTTCCAGGTGGACACGGCCTTCGAATACGCAGCCCACGTCGATGGTGACGTCGCGGCCACAGGTCAGCTCGCCGCGAACGTCGATACGGGCCGGGTCCAGCAGCGTCACGCCGGCTTCCAGCAGACGCCGCGCCTGGTTGCCCTGGTGGATGCGCTCCACCTCCGCAAGCTGCAGCTTGCTGTTGACGCCAAGCGTCTCCCAGATCGCCGCGGGCTGGGCCGAGACGATCTCCACGCCCTCAGTGGCGGCGCGCTCGACGGTATCGGTCAGGTAGTACTCGCCCTGAGCGTTGTCGTTGCGCAGCGTCGACAACCACTTGCGCAGGTGGCCGGTCGGGCACACGATAATGCCGGTGTTGATCTCGCGGATCGCCTTGACCGCCTCGGTGGCGTCCTTTTGCTCGACAATGCGCACGATGCTGCCTGCGGCGTCGCGCACGATGCGGCCATAGCCGGTGGGGTCGGGCATTTCCACCGTCAGCACGCCGAAGCGCTGCGTGCCGGCTTCGGTCACCAGCGCCTTGAGCGTGGCAGCGGTTGTGAGCGGTACATCACCGTACAGAACCAATGTGGGATGGCTGTCGTCCAACAATGGAAGTGCCTGCATCACCGCATGGCCCGTGCCAAGCTGCTGGGCCTGTTCGGCGAAGGCGACATCGTCTGCGGCAACGGCTTCGCGCACGCGCTCGGCACCGTGACCGACGACGACAACCAGCCGCGATGGCGACAGCGCACGAGCCGTATCCAGGACGTGGGCCAGCATGGGCCGCCCCGCAACCGGGTGCAGCACCTTGGGCAAATCGGAATACATCCGCTTGCCCATGCCCGCGGCGAGAATGACGATATTCACAAGGAGACCCCTAAGTGAGTGTGTCCGAAAATATTCTGGAAAACGCCGGTCGGGTGTTTCGCGGAATGTACCGCCAGGGTTGGCGGAACCGCGCCGCCGGGCCCGCGAGAAATCCCGCAAACCCTTGCCAGTACTGGGCTGGCGGCCAGCGAAACAAGCCCGCGGCGATGCGCGCCGATTTTAACATGGCGCATTCTGCGCAACGCGTCGCTGTTTCTGAATTTCACAATCGCTGGGCACGCCGGATTTTCGTGTTTCTGGGTGCGGCGGCACTGTGCGCATGCAGCGCCATGAAGCTGGGATACCAGCAGGGCGACCACCTGGCGTACTGGTGGATCGACAATTATGTCGACGTCAGTTCCGAGCAGGAACCGCACACGCGCGAGGCAATCTCACGCTTCTTCGCCTGGCACCGCAAGGCGCAGCTGCCGGAGATCGCCAGCCTGCTGCAGCAGGCCAAGGCCGAGGTGCGGCAGCCGGTCACCCCTGCCATGGTCGAGCGCTTCCAGGACGCCTCGCAGCGGCTCGCGCGCCAGTCATTTGATTATGCAATGCCCGACATGGCCGACCTGCTGCTGACGCTGACGCCCGAGCAGATCGGCCGCATGGAGAAGAAGTTCGCCGAGGGCAATGCCAAGTACCGCAAGACCTTCCTGAAGGCCAACCCCGCTGAGCGCGAAGAAGCACGCTTTGACAAGGTGATGGACTACGCCAAGCTGGTCTACGGCAATTTCTCCGACGAACAGGAGAAGGCGATCCGCGCCGCGCTCGCCCCGGTGGTGCAGAATGCCGACGCACGCTTTTCCGAGCGCGTGGCCCGGCAGCAGGAATGGATCAAGCTGATGCGCTACGTGCAGACCACGCAACCGCCCAAGGCTCAGGTGATGGACCTGCTGCGGCGCTTCCGCGAATACTGGCAGAATCCGCCAGGCAAGCGCGCCGTCAGCCACGAGGCCAGCAACAACGCCGGGATCGCGCTGACCGTGGCCATCGCCAACATGACCACGCCCAAGCAGAAGGCGCACGCCGAAGACCGCTTCCAGAAGTGGATCGACGATACCCATGCGCTGATGCGCGAGAAGGGGAACGGGCCGGTGCGGTCGGCGGCGACCAACTGAAGTCACGGCCTCGCCCGATGCAAAACGCCCGCTTGCGCGGGCGTTTTGCTGTACGGCCGGCGCAGCGTTACTGCGTGCCGGCCTGCTCCGCCGCGGGCGTTGCTGCAGCGGCCGGGCGCTCGAAGCGCACGAACTCCATCCGGTTCTCTTCCACGCTGCCGGCGAACACCAGCGGCTGCTGGTGGAAGGTGGTCTCGCCGAACAGGGAGGCCTCGTCCACCTTGGCCAGGCCGGTGGCCAGCCCCGTGAACGGGAACAGCTCAGTATCGGCCAGGTGCGACGGCACCACGTTGCGCAGCGCCGAGAAGATATTGTCGATCCGGCCCGGGTTCTGGCGCTCCCACTCCTGCAGCATCTCGCTGACCTTCTTGCGCTGCAGGTTCTCCTGCGAGCCGCACAGGTTGCACGGGATGATCGGGAATTCCATCGCGCGCGCGTAGGCGGCGATGTCCTTTTCCGAGCAGTAGGCCAGCGGCCGGATCACGATGTGCTGGCCGTCGTCGGTCGACAGCTTGGGCGGCATCGCCTTCATCTTGCCGCCGAAGAACATGTTCAGGAAGAAGGTCTGGACGATGTCGTCGCGATGGTGGCCCAGCGCGATCTTATTGGCGCCCAGCTCCTTGGCGGTGCGGTAGATCACGCCGCGGCGCAGGCGCGAGCACAGCGAGCAGGTGGTCTTGCCCTCGGGCACCTTCTCCTTGACGATCGAGTAGGTGTCCGCCTCGACGATCAGGTATTCCACCCCCACCGACTTCAGGTACTCCGGCAGCACGTGCTCCGGGAAGCCGGGCTGCTTCTGGTCCAGGTTCATCGCGATCAGCTTGAACTTGATCGGCGCGCGCTTCTGCAGCGCCATCAGGACCGACAGCATGGTGTACGAGTCCTTGCCGCCACTCATGCAGACGAGCACGGTGTCGCCGTCCTCGATCATGCCGAAGTCGCCGATGGCCTTGCCGGTTTGCGATTGCAGCCTCGTCTCGAGGCGGTAGAAGTTGTTCGAGTGGCTCATGGAGCATCCTGTTGCGTGGCGCCCGCCGGATGAAATGGCCGGCGCGGCGCGAAGGGGCAACATTTTACTTTAGGCGACCGCGCGGTGCAGGCGCCAGTGGACCGGGGCTCAGGTCTGCTTGATATGGAAGACCTCGACGCCGACCGAATCGCAGTCCGGGTACACGTCGGGCTTTTCGGTCGAGACACGCACCGCGCGCACCTTGGGATGCTTGAGCATGGCGCGCGCGACGTCGTCGCACAGCGTTTCCTGCAGGTGCACGTGGCCCTGCGCCATGCGCTCGGCCACGGTGTTGCGCATGAAGTCGTAATCGACCACTTCGTCGAGCTTGTCCGCCTGGGGCGTGCTCTGCGCCAGCGGCACGAACAGGTCGATATTGATCAGCACCCGCTGTTCGCCCTTCTTCTCGAATTCGTGCACGCCGATATTGATCTGCACTTCGTAGTTGCGCAGGAACATGCGTCGGCAGTCTTGCAGGCTGGGGTGGGAAAGGGCGGCGAGCATGGTCATGGCGGGCTGCGGAGGGAGAAAAAGGAAGCCGCGCCCGGCGGGCGCGGCACATCGGTACTTCAGTTATCCGGCAAGCTGGCTTCCAGCTTACTCGGTCAGGAACATCACGTCGCGCGCCAGCGGCATCAGGTGCTGGCCGCCGTCCACGTACAGCGTGGTACCAGTCACGGCGCGCGCCTGTGCCAGGTAGGCCACCGCCTGGGCAATGTCCTCGGGCGTGGACGACTGGCCCAGCGGCGTCACGCGATGCGCGCGGCGGAAGCTCTGCTCGGACTGCTCGCCCGACACCAGCGTGATGCCCGGGGCCACGCCGACCACTCGCAGGCGCGGCGCCAGCGCCTGCGCCAGCTGCACCGTGGCGGTCTGCAGCGCGGCCTTGGACAGCGTGTACGACAGGAAATCCGGGTTCAGGTTGTCCAGCTTCTGGTCGAGCAGGTTGACCACCACGCCGCGCAGTTCGGCGGCCTTGTCGGTCCCTGCGGCAGGGGCGAGCGCCTTGTGCAGCTCGCGCGCCAGCAGCAGCGGCGCCGCCACATTGGTGCGCATATGCGTATCGAGCGACGCGTACGAAAAGCTGGTGGCCACGTCGTACTGGAACAGCGAGGCATTGTTGACCAGGCAGGTGGGCACGCCCAGCGCGGCGGTGCAGTCGGCCACCAGGCGGCCGGTGGCGGCCTCGTCGGCCAGGTCGGCGCGCAGCACCGCGGCGCGGCGGCCTAGGGCGCGGATCTGCGTGGCCAGGGCCTCGGCCTCGTCCACCGAGCGATGGCAGTGCACGGCCACGTCCCAGCCCTGCGCGGCCAGTTCGAGCGCGATGGCGCGGCCCAGGCGGCGCGCGCCGCCGGTCACCAGCGCGACGCCGCGCGTGGCGGCAGTCTGGCCGGACTGGCCGGCCGGTTGGCTGGCAGGAGTATTGGATGCGGGCATTGCTACAATCGCGGGATGCAGAAAACCGCTAGTTTACCCCTTCCCCCCGCCGACGCGCAGGCCGCCTCCGATACCCTTACGGCCCGTATTGGCGAAACCATCGATGCCGCCGGCGGCTGGATCGGCTTTGACCGCTATATGGCGCTGGCGTTGTACGCGCCGGGCCTGGGCTATTACAGCGGCGGCTCGGCCAAGTTCGGACGCGACGCCCGCGACGGCAGCGACTTCATCACCGCGCCGGAACTGAGCCCCTTCTTCGCGCGCACGCTGGCGCGCCAGTTCGCGCCGCTGCTCGTCCAGGGCCTGCCGCGCGTGATGGAATTCGGCGCCGGCACCGGGCGGCTGGCGGCGGATTTGCTGCTGGGGCTGGAGCAGGAAGACCAGTTGCCGCAGACGTATGCGATCGTCGAGCTGTCGGGCGAACTGCGCGCGCGCCAGCAGGCCACGCTGGCGCAGCGCGCACCGCACCTGGCGGACCGGGTCACCTGGCTCGACACGCTGCCGGACACCTTCGAAGGCGTAATCGTCGGCAATGAAGTGCTGGATGCGATGCCGGTGCAGCTTTACGCGCGCAACGGCGGCCGCTGGCACGAGCGCGGCGTGGTGCGCAGCGACGATGGCGAACGCGCCTTCCGCTACGAGGACCGCCCGCTGGCCGAGGCCGACGTGCCCGAGGCCCTGCGCGCCATCCCCGGTGACCACGACCTGGTCACCGAGACCCACGCCGAAGCCGAAGGCTTCACGCGCGCAGTGGGCGCGATGCTGGCCCGCGGTGCCGCCTTCTTCATCGACTACGGCTTCCCGGCCGGCGAGTTCTACCATCCGCAGCGCGCCGGCGGCACGCTGATGTGCCACTACCGCCATCAAGCGCACCCGGACCCGTTCCTCTACCCCGGTTTGCAGGACATCACCGCGCACGTGAACTTCAGCGGCATCGCCCTGGCCGCGGTGGATGCGGGGCTGACGGTGTCGGGCTTTGCCTCGCAGGCGCGCTTCCTAATGAACGCCGGCATCACCGAGTTGCTGATGGCACTGGATCCGTCCGACGCGCGCGCCTTCCTGCCGCAGGCCAACGCGGTGCAGAAGCTGCTGTCCGAAGCGGAAATGGGCGAGCTGTTCAAGGTGATCGCGCTCACGCGCGGCCTGGATGACAGCGAGCCGATGGACGGCTTTGCCCGCGGCGACCGCTGCCACACCCTGTAACGGCACCGGAGCCGCCATGCTGCGCTGGACCCTGACCATTTTCCTGAGCGTGATCGTGCTGTCCGCGGCGCTGCCGTGGCTGCACAAGATCGGGCTGGGACGGCTGCCCGGCGACGTGCGCTTCCGCGTGTTCGGGCGTGAGTTCGTGTTGCCGTTTGCGTCGACGATCCTGATTTCACTGATCGCGCTGGTGATTGGCAAGCTGCTTTAATCTCCTGAAGTGATGGAGCCGTGACTTGCGGCCCTTCCCCTTTCCAGAATGAGTCCTAATCTGGAAAGAGTGAGGAGGTGACATGAAAACCGCATCCACACAGAGTTCGCCAGCCGGTGCCAGGCCCGCCATCAACATACACATACGCCTTGCCACCCTCTGCACCCTGGCCGGCCTTGGCCTGGCCCTATCGTTCCCCGCCGCAGCCAAAGTGGAGGGCGACACCATCGTCCTCGGCGCCGCGGTCTCGCTGACCGGCAAGTACTCCACCAATGGCAAGAACACCCAGGACGGCTACAACCTTGCCGCGAAGCGCATCAACGAGATGGGCGGCGTCAAGGTCGGCGGCAAGGCCTACAAGCTGAAGATCCTCTTCTACGACGACGAGTCCACCTCGGCCCGCGGCGCGCAGCTGGCCGAGCGGCTGATCAGCCAGGACGGCGTGAAGTTCGTGCTGGGGCCCTACAGCTCCGGGCTCACCAAGGCGATCGCCCCGGTCACCGAGAAGTACCGGATCCCGATGGTCGAGGGCAACGGCGCCGACCGCAACCTGTTCACGCAGGGCTACCGCTACATGTTCGCGGTGCTCAACACCTCCGACTACTACCTGCGCTCGGCCATTCAGCTCGCCGCCGAGGAAGCGCAGCGGGCAGGCAAGTCGCCGAAGAGCCTCAAGGTGGCCATCGCCATCGAGAACGACAACTTCTCGCAGGACGTGCGCGACGGGGTAGCCGAGGATGCGAAACGCCTGGGCATGCAGGTGGTAATCGACGACAAGCTGCCGCCCGAGCTGAACGACATGTCGGTCACGCTGGCCAAGGTGAAGGCGCTCAAGCCGGATATCCTGGTGGTATCCGGCCATGAAAAGGGCGCCACGCTGGCGGTACGGCAGGTGGCGGAGATGCGCATCGACGTGCCGATGCTGGCGCTGACCCACTGCGACTCCGCGCAGATCATCGAGAAGTTCGGCAAGAACGCGGAATTCGCGGTATGCGGCTCGCAATGGGACCGCACGCTCAGCTACAAGGACCGCTGGTTCGGCACGGCCGACCAGTATGCGCAGCGCTTCGAGCAGGAATTCCGCTACGAGGCGCCGTACCAGGCTGCCGAATCCACCGCCGCGGTGCTGGCCTTCGTCGATGCCTTCGAGCGCTCCGGTTCCTTCGATACGGAAAAGGTCCGCACGGCGCTTGCCGCGACCGACCTGATGACGTTCTACGGCCCGATCAAGTTCGACCAGAGCGGCAAGAACATCGCCAAGTCGATGGTGCTGTACCAGGTACAGGACGGCAAGTTCAAGGTGGTCGCGCCAGGCAAGTGGGCGTCGTCGAAGGTCATTTATCCGGCACCGCCGTGGGCGCAGCGCAAGTAGGACAAACACGAGGCTGCCGCATGGCGGCCTGACGCCGATGACCGATCTCGCGGTCCTCCTCCAGAGTCCCGAGCTGAACGCGCAGCTCGTGGTGGATGGTCTGCTGGCCGGCGCGATCTTCGCGCTGGCGGCCTATGGCATGGCGCTGGTATGGGGCTTGATGAACCTCATCAACGTGGCGCAGGGCGAACTGGTGATGCTGGGCGGCTATATCGTGATCTGGCTGGCCGGCAACGGCGTGCCCCCGATGCTGGCCGTGCCGGTTGCCGCGGCGGTGATGTACTGCGTAGGCTGGGGACTCTATCGCATCGTCATCTTCCGGCTGGTCGAGCGCGATCTCTTTGTCTCGCTGCTGGCCACCTTCGGCCTGAGCATCGTGCTGCAGCAACTCGCCAACCTGGCGTTCGGCGCCAACGTGCGCACGCTCGATGCCGGGCTGGGCAGCCTGTACCTGGCGGGCGGGCTGGTGGTGCCGAAGGTCAAGCTGGCCGCGTTCGCCGCGGCGCTTGCGCTGGGCGCCGTGCTGATGCTGTTCCTCAGGCATTCCCGCCGCGGCCGCGCGATCCGGGCCACCGCGCAGAACGCGCGCGCGGCCCGTGTGCTGGGCGTGGACACCGATCGCATCTACGCTGCGACCTTTGCCCTCAATGCCGCCATCTGCGGCGCTGCCGGCGGGCTGGTGGCGATGACCTGGATCATCCACCCCTACCTGGGCCTGCCCTATACCGTGCGCGCCTTCATGATCGTGGTGGTGGCCGGGCTGGGCAGCATGCTGCCGGTGCTCGGCGCTGGCGGCGGTCTTGGCATTGCCGAAAACTACGCCGGCTTCCTGCTCGGCACCGAGTACCAGACCGCCTTCCTCTATGCGCTGCTGGTAGTAATCCTTGTCAGCCGCAACCTGATGCTGCGCCGGCATCGAGGCTACCTGCGATGAAACCGCACCTGCGCGGCGCACGCCGGCTCGGATCGGATATCCCGGTGACCTCGGCCTCCCCGGTCACCTGGCTGGCCCTGCTCGCGGGCTGCCTGGGCGCGCTCGCGGCGCCGTGGCTGTTCGCGGGCATCACCACGCAACTGACCTTCCTCTGGCTGATGGTGCTGTTTGCCCTGACGTGGGACGTGACGGGCGGGCAGATGGGCTACAACTCCTTTGGCAACATCGTCTTCTTCGGCGTGGGGGCTTACGTCTGCGCGGTGGTGCAGCGCGACTTCGGGCTGGGCTATTTCTCCGGCCTGGCCGCGGGTACCGGTTTGGCGGCGCTGGCGGCGGTGGCGGTCGCGGTCGCGCTGGGCCCGGCGATGCTGGCCTTGCGCGGCCACTATTTCGCCATCGGCACGCTGGGCCTGGGCATCGCCTTTGCCGATGCCGCCGCCGGCTGGGATTTCATCGGCGCGGGATCGGGCATGACGCTGCCGCTGTTCCCGGGCGCGGCCGGCAGCCGCGAGCCGTTCTTCTACTACGCCATGCTGGTGTTGGCAGCCGTGACCCTGCTGGCACTGCGATGGCTTTATGCGCGCCCGTTCGGCCTGGCACTCAATGCCATCCGCGACGACGAAGACAAGGCCGAGGCGCTTGGCCTGCACACCACGCGCTACAAGATCCTGGCCTGGTGTGTCTGCGCCCTCTTCCTCGGCATGGCGGGAGCGTTGTCGGGCAACCTGGTGGGTTTCATCGATCCGCGCGAGCTGGCGTTCGCCGGTGCCACCTTCGGCGTCTGGATGGTGGTGATGGCGATCCTGGGCGGCAAGGGCACGTTGTGGGGACCGGTGATCGGCGCCGCGCTGTTCCACCTCACCCAGGAGCTGTTCTGGACGTACCTGCTGAACTGGCAGCGCGTCGCGCTGGGTGTGCTGATCGTGCTGATCGTGGTGCTGTTCCCGACCGGCATCATGGGCTGGCTGCGAGACTACAACGCAAACCGCCGCCGCATGCCGGGGAGTGCCGCGCCATGACCGACCTGCTTGCGGTACGCGGCGTCACCAAGCGCTTCGGCGGCGTGGTGGCCAACCATGAAATCTCCCTGCAGGTGCCGCGCGGCAGCATCGTGGGCCTGATCGGTCCGAATGGTTCGGGCAAGACCACCCTGTTCAATTCCATCGTCGGCTACCACCCGATCGACGCGGGCTCGATCGTGTTCGACGGGCGCGAGATCTCGCGCCTGCGCGTTCCCGAAATCGCCCGCCTGGGCATGGTGCGCACCTTCCAGCAGACCCGGGTGTTCGGCAAGATGAGCTGCCTGCAGAACCTGCTGATCAGCGTGCCGCACGTGCATGAAGGACTCGCCGCGATGTGCACGCGGCAGCCCCCGGCGGTAACGGAGCGGGCCCGGCAGATCCTGCGCCTCGCCAGCCTGGAGGACCACCTGGACCAACGCGGGGCCGACCTGTCGTTCGGACAGCAGAAGCTGCTCGAGATCTGCATGGCCCTGATGAACGAACCCCGGCTGCTGCTGCTCGACGAACCGACCGCCGGCGTAAACCCGGTGATGATCGAAAGCCTGATCGCCTTGCTGCGGGACATCAACGCGCGGCTCGGCATCACGCTGCTGGTGATCGAACACAATATGCGGGTCATGATGCAGCTCGCCGGCCATGTCTGTTGCCTGGCACATGGCGAGGTGCTGGCGCAGGGATCGCCAGCGCAAATCACGACCGACCGCGCCGTGATCGAAGCCTACCTGGGAGCGCAATCGTGAACTCGCACACCGTTTCACAGCAGGTGGCGCGCACGCCTGCCGCCACGCTCGCCGCCGCCCTCTCGCGCCCCCGGCCAACCGTCGCGCAGCTCGAGCAACTGGCCGGCGGCGCGCCGATGGTCGCGGTGGACAACCTGGTGGCCGGCTATGGCGGCATGGAAATCCTGCATGGCTTCAGCCTGCGCGTGGCACGCGGCGGCTCACTCTGCCTGATCGGCCCGAACGGCGCGGGCAAGTCCACGGTGCTGCGCGCCATCTATGGCCTCGCCCGGATCATGTCGGGCACCATCACCGTGGACGGCATGCCTGTCACCAACCTGCGCGCCGAGCAGAAACTGCGGCAGGCGGGCGTGGCCTACGTGCTGCAGGAGGGCTCGATTTTTCCCGACATGACCGTCGAGGAGAACCTGCTGATGGGCGGCTATCTGATGCGGCACCCGCGCGACGCGGCGGCAGCCGCCGAGCGCATCTTCCAGCGCCACGGCGCGCTCGCGCAGCGGCGCGGCCAGCGCGCCAGCGTGCTTTCCGGCGGGGAGCGCAGGCTGCTGGAAATTTCGCGCGCGCTGATGATGGATCCGGCGGTATTGCTGGTGGACGAGCCCTCGATCGGGCTGGAGCCGCGCTATGTCGACATGGTGTTCGAGCTGCTGCGCCATCTGCAGCTTGAGGAGGGCAAGACCATCATCCTGGTCGAGCAGAACGCCCGCAAAGGGCTCGCATTCGCCGACCTCGGCTATGTGCTGGTGGCCGGGCAGCTGGCTATGGCCGGCACTGGCGCCGAACTGGGCCGGGACCCGGAAGTCGGCCGGCTGTTTCTCGGCGCCTGAGCGACACCAGCGGTCGGGCGCCAGCTTGCAAGGAGACCAAAATGTTCAAGCATCTGCTCGTGGCAGTCGACGGCTCGACCTTGTCCGATACGGCCTACCGCAACGCCATCGCGCTGGCCCAGCCGCTGCAGGCCAGCATCACCGCCATCCAGGTCATTGCGCACTATGACGTGATGCGCCTGCAGACCGCCATGCTGAGCGAAACACGGGAGCGCTATATGCAGGAAGCCTACCGGCAGGCCGAGGCGTACCTGGAGACGATAGCGAAGGACGCCGCCGCGGCTGGCGTGACCTGCGATACCGCCTGCGTCACCGGCGACCACATCTTCCAGGCCATCATCGACGAGGCCGAACGCCGGCAATGCGACCTGATCGTGATGGCCTCGCACGGGCGGCGCGGGGTGCAGGCACTGGTGATCGGCAGCGAAACGCACAAGGTGCTGACGCATACCAGGATCCCAGTGCTGGTCTATCGCTAGCTTCCGATCCGCTGCGCCACCGCCGCCACGCGCGCCGCATGGATGCGGTCGCGGATCTGGCCGACATCGTCGCCACATGCGCGCGCAATGGCGCCGGCGTCGACGGCTGCCGCCGCTTCCAGCGCCGCCAGCAGGCGAGCCGCCTGCGGGTACGCGCTCGCTTCAAAGCCCTTGCGGCCGCGCAAGTCGGCCTCGCAGGCCTGCAGCGCTTCGGCAAAGCGGGCCGGCTTGCGCAGCGCATCGCAACGTTCGAGCAGGCGCATCACCGCCGCCGCGCCAATCTCCAGCGAGCGGTGGATATTGCCGTGCTCGCGCGCCACCACCAGGGCCAGGTCGCGGCACTCGTTGGGCACGCGCAGGCGCGCGCAGACGTCCTCCAGCAATTTCACGCTGCGCAGCTCGTGGCCGATATGGCGCGGCAGTATGTCCTCAGGCGTGGTGCCCTTGCCCAGGTCATGCACCAGCGCGGCAAAGCGCACCGTCAGCGGTGCGCCCATGGCGGCGGCGCAGTCGATCACCATCATCACGTGCACGCCGGTATCGATTTCCGGGTGGTAGTCCGCGCGCTGCGGCACGCCCCACAGGCGGTCCAGCTCGGGCAGCACCCGTGCCAGCGCGCCGCACTCGCGCAGCACCTCGAACATGCGTGAGGGGTGCGCCTCCATCAGCCCGCGCGCCAGTTCCTGCCACACACGTTCGCGCACCAGCGCGTCGACTTCCCCGGCGGTGACCATTTCGCGCATCAGCCGCATGGTTTCGGCGGCGACGGTGAAATCGTGGAAGCGCGCGGCAAAGCGCGCCAGCCGCAGGATGCGCACCGGGTCTTCGGCAAAGGCGTCGGAGACATGGCGGAACATCCTGGCCTGCAGGTCGCGCTGGCCGCCGTGCGGGTCGATCACGGGGCCGACCAGGTTGCCGTCGGCGTCGACCGCGCGCGCCATCGCGTTGATGGTCAGGTCGCGCCGGACCAGGTCGTCCTCGAGCGTGACGTCGGGCTCGCAATAGAAGGCAAAGCCCTTGTAGCCCATCGCGGTCTTGCGCTCGGTGCGCGCCAGCGCGTATTCCTCATGGGTGTCCGGATGCAGGAAGACCGGGAAGTCCTTGCCGACCGGGCGATAGCCCGCGGTTTCCATCTCGTGCGGGGTCGCGCCGACGACGACGTAGTCGCGGTCCTGGCTGGGCTTGCCCAGCAATTCGTCGCGGATCGCGCCGCCGACGGCATACACCTGCATCGTTCTGGCCTTGATGTGTGCCGGCACCCGGGGCGGAGTCCCGTGGCCGGCGGTATTGCTAGTGGTTGACGATGATCGCATCGGGGCGGTCGGGGGCCAGCCGGTACGGCTCGTCGTCGGCGAGGAAGTCGCGTTCCTCGCGCGCGGCGACGATCCATTCCTGCATGGTCGGCAGCGCCAGCATGAAGTCGGCATAGGCCTTGGCCTCTTCCGCTTCATCGGGCAGGTGGATGCCGTAGGTGGCAAAGCGGCTCACCACCGGCGCGAAGAACGCGTCCGCCACCGTGAACTCGCCGAACAGGAACGGGCCGCGGGCGCCATGCTGCTCGCGCAGCCCGCCCCAGATCGCGGCGATGCGGTCGACGTCGCGCTGCACGGCGACGTTCCAGCCGCACCCGGGCAGCACCGCGGTCACGTTCATCGGCAGCTGGCTGCGCAGGTTGCCGAAGCCCGAATGCATCTCGGCGCAGACCGCGCGCGCCACCGCGCGCTGGCCGCGGTCGGCCGGCCACAACGCCTTTTCCGGGAAGCGCTCGGCCAGGTATTCGGCGATCGCCAGCGAGTCCCATACGGTGACCTCGCCATCGATCAGCACCGGCACCTTGCCTGCGGGCGAATAGCGCGCGATCTCGGCGGCGAAGTTCCCGGTGAACAGGCGCACCTGCACTTCTTCGAATTCGATGCCGGCCTGGCGCATCAGCAGCCATGGGCGCAGCGACCAGGAGGAATAGTTCTTGTTGCCGATGACGAGCTTCATCGTGGAATCCTTGGGGGAGGAAACGGAGGGAGACGGCGCTGGCGCGGTGCCTGCGCCGGGACGGGCATGGCATCCGCGCGCCGGATCGGTCATTTTGCCAGCGCGACCGCGGGCGTCAAAGTGAATTGCACTCGCAACCGATATGAAATCCAGTCACATAGCGGCCCAGCCCCTTAACGGTGCACACTGGCGCGCATATGAGTCAGCGCGGTGTCGCGGTTGCGCCCTGCCAGCGCGTCGGTCATCACCGACTCCAGGCTGGCGGGATGCAGGTTCAGCTCGGGCGCGATCGGTTCGTGCAGCACGTTGTCGAGCTGCATCGAATCGAGGTTGTCGCGCGACAGCAGCGGATCGCCCGGCATGTGCTCCATGATGGTGGCCTGCACGCGCGCCAGCGCATCGGGCAGCGCGATCACCGGGCGCGGATGGCCGGAGGCACGGCCGGCAAAGCGCACCAGCTCTTCCAGCGTGTAGACCTGGGGCCCGCCCAGCTCATAGCCATGGTCGATCGTGGCCGGGTTCACCATCGCATTGAGGAAGGCCTGCACCACGTCCTGCACGAATATCGGCTGGAAGCGCGCCTGCGCGCACGCCAGCGGCACCACCGGCGCCATCTGCTGCATATGCGCGAACAGGTTGAGGAAGTGGTCGTCGGGGCCGAACAGCACCGATGGCCGGAAAATGGTCCAGTCCAGGCCGCTGGCGCGCACGATACGCTCGCCGTCGCCCTTGCTGCGCAGGTACATCGACGGGCCCTGGCTGTCCGCGCCGAGCGCGCTCATATGCAACAGCCGGCGCACGCCGGTGGACAGGCACGAGGCCACGATCTGCCGCACCATTTCCACATGCGCGCTGGCAAAGGCTTCGCCGTAGGGTTCGGCGCGCTCGCCATGCAGCACACCCACCAGGTTGACGACGATGCCGTCCACGCCCAGCGAGCCGATGGCGTCATCCAGCGCCGCATTGTCGGCCAGGCCCAGTTCGACCACCTCCACGCGCGGCAACAGCAGCAGGTGCTGCGCATGCTCGACATTGCGCGTGCCGACCACGATGCGGTCCGGGGCGATCGGGGAATCCGGGTTGCTGCCGGGCTCGAGCGGCGCGCCCGAGGCCGAGGCGGCCCCGGCCAGGCGTGAGACGAGGTGGCTGCCGATAAAGCCGGCGCCACCGATGACGAGGACGTTGCTGGTCTGCATGATGCCTCCGTGCCAAGAGAACTGCACACCGCAGCATGTCACCAGCACCTGCCGGCTCTCGGGAACCGGCACGTCATTCCCACGCAGGCGGGAATGACGGAGTAGGGTCAACTTCTCAGGAAATGCTCCTGGATAGCGTCCCCGCCCGCCCCTCAGGGCAGGCTGGTGGTGGTCACCGGCGACGGCGCGACCGTGCCCAGGCGCGACTTCAGCGACTGCGGCCGGCCACTCATCAATGCAGCATAGTACGTGGCGTTGGAAAGCACATTCTTCACATAGCCGCGCGTTTCATTGAACGGGATGGTCTCTGCAAAGATCGCGCCTTCCACCGGCTGCGCCAGCGTGCTGCGCCAGGCCTTGGGCCGGCCGGGACCGGCGTTGTACGCCGCCGAGGCCAGCGTCCACGAGCTGTCCAGGTCGGTCAGCACCATGCTCAGGTAGTTGGTGCCCAGCTGGATGTTGATAGTGGGATCGCCCATCATCGACGGCGAGAAGTCGTTCATGCCGATCTTGCGCGCCACGTATTTGGCCGTGGCCGGCATCACCTGCATCAGGCCGTGCGCGCCGGCGGATGAGCGCGCGCTCATCAGGAAGCGCGATTCCTGGCGGATCAGGCCATAGACCCACGCCATGTCCAGGCCGACTTCGTCGGTGGCGCGCTGCATGATGTCGCGGTACGGCATCAGGAAGCGCAGCGTGAAGTCATGCTCGTTGCGGGTGCGGTCGGCGGTGTTGACGGTGCGATCCAGCAGTTCCAGGCGGCGCGCATACTCGGCCGCGGCCAGCAGCTCGCGGTCATTCATGCCGCGCAGCTCCCAGTTCCATTCGCGGTTGCCTTCGAAGCGCAGGTTCATCGCATAGAACTTCTGCGCGCGCTGGAAGCCCGGGCGCGTGCGCATGGCCATGGCCTCGGCGTCGCTGACGGCGGTTCGCGCGGGCAGCGTAATGCGGTTGCCCAGCTCTTCGCTGGCGAGCTGGCCGTAGAAGTTGAACTGGCCGGCGATCTGCTGGAAGTTCTGCTGTGCCTCGGTATCGCGGCCATCGGCCTTGAGCGCGCGGCCGTACCAGTAGAGCCAGGCCGGGTCCTTGGCACGCAGCTCCGGGCGCATCAGTTCGACCGCCTGGCGCACCTGCTTCCAGTCGCCCTGGCGCAGCGCGGCGCGCACGCGCCATTCCTGCGAGTCATCGGAGAGCCACTGGTTGCCGCCCTGGTCCATCTGGCGGCGGTAATAGCCGGCCGCTTCCGGCAGCAGCTTCTTGGCCGCAAACTGGCCGATCACGCCCCAGGCCGCGCCCTGCTCGTCACGCGACAGCGTGCCCTGGGCGGTGCTGAGGTAGGCGGCTGCCTGCGACGGGTCGTTGCGCGCCATCTTGACGATGGTGGCAAGCGTGTCGCCGTCGACGCGAGCGTCGGGCAACAGCGCGGCAATCCTGGCCGCCAGCGTAATGAAGTTCTGCTCCAGTGCCAGACGCGCCTGGAAGCCGACGTCGCTGGGCTGGATCTGCCGGCTCTGCACCAGGTAGCCGAGCAGGTCGACGCAGCCTTCGCCATAGTACCTGGGGTCGCTCAGCACGCCGCGCGCGTCGGCGGCCACGTTCTGGCCCTTGAGCGCGCGCGACAGCAGCGCATAGCATTCGACCTGGGTGTCGTCCTTCAGCGCGAACTGCGGGTACTCGACGTCGAAATTGACCCAGTCGCGCTTCTTGCCCAGCACCAGCAGCCAGTCGTTGCGCATGCGGTCGGCAATGGCCTCGCCCTTGTAGCGCTGCAGGAACGCGCGCACCTGGTCATCGGGCGCGTCGATGCGTGCCAGGCCGCTGGCGTCGAACAGCTGCGGCTTGATGCGGAAATATTCGACATAGGACGGGATCGGGTAATCGACCAGCGTGGCCGAGATCGCGTAGGCCCGCTCCACGTCATTCTTGCGCGCGGCTTCGCGCAACTGCACGAAAGCCTCGTCGGGATCGCCCGGGATCGCCGCCGGCTGCTGCTGGCGCACCGCGGCCTGCGGGCGCTTCTGCGCGTGGACCGGCGTGACAAGCAGTGCACATGCGAGGGCGATCCAGGCGGCCCGCCCTGCACGCTGCAGATATACTCCCTTCAGCATTCTTCTTCCTTGTCGATGACGGCGGCACCGGCACCTGCACGTTGTTGACCATTGTGCAAAGCCGCCGCGGCATCCGCCGTCCGTGTTGGTTCGGACGCAGGCATTATCCCACGCCATGTCTTCCACTCCTGCCACCCTTACCCCTGACCCCGCCGCCGAGGGCCGCCGCGCGCTGCGGACCCGCTTGCTGGCGCTGCGCGCCGGCCTGGACACGCGCGCCGAGGCCGATGCCCGCATTGGCGCCGCGCTGTCCGAACTGCTGGCCGGTCTCGCCGTGCGCTGCCTGGGCTTCTACTGGCCGATCCAGCAGGAATTCGACGCGCGCGACGCCGTCGCCCGCTGGCTCGCCGCCGTGCCCGGCCGCCATGCCGCGCTGCCCGCGGTCAGCCGCCCGGGCACGCCGCTGGACTTCCACCTGTGGACGCCCGACACGCCGATGGCCACCGGCCACTACGGCATCCCGGTGCCCGATGGCACCGAAGCCGTGACACCCGATGCGCTGGTTATTCCCTGTGTCGGTTTCAGCCCGGACAAGTTCCGCCTGGGCTACGGCGGCGGCTTCTACGACCGCACGCTGGCGGCCATGCCGCAGCGGCCGGTAGCGATCGGCATCGGCTACGAGGCGTGCCGCATCGCGCTGCAGGCGCAGCCGCATGACATCGCGATGGACTGGATGGTCACGGAAGCGGGAGCGTTCTAGGTTGACGGCAAGGCCCGCACCGGGCTTGAGTCACCCGCCTGCACCAGCTCGTCCACCAGCGCACGCATGCAGCGCCAGTGGGAGCCTTCCCAGAACACGCGCCGGCAGTGGTCGCAGGTGGAAAAGCTGCGGTGGCGCTCGAGCACGCCATCCGGCACGCGTCCCACGGCGGCGGCGGCATCGAGCGTGCGCAGCGGCAGGTTGCAGTCCAGGCACAGCGAGAACGGCCGCGCGCTGCGCGCCAGGTCCAGCCGCGCAAAGATCTCGCGCACCTGCTGCCTGGATTTGATCGCGCGCACATAGCAGCCGTGCGTGATGCCGCGGCGCTTGAGCAGTTCGCGGTCGCGCGTCAGCACGATGCGGCCTTCGTCGACGGCGATGCGCTCGATCTCGCTGTCTTCGAAGTGGTTGTCGTAGAGGGTGTCGAAGCCGGTCATGCGCAGCAGGTGCGCCAGGCCGCCGAGGTGGGCATCGGCGACGAAGCGCATCACGCGCAGCGGTTGCTCGCGGACCCGCAGCAGCGGCGAGACATCGAGGCGTTCGAACTTGGGATAGACGGAGACGCGGTCGCCGTCCTGCAGCAGCCGCTCGAAGCCCGAGGATTCGCCGTTGACCAGGATCAGCTCGACCTCGGTGTGCGGCACGCCAAGCGCCTCGATCATGTGCTTGACGGTGGCGGCGCGCGCGCAGGCGCAGGGGAGGTCACGCCGGCGCTGGTCCGGCGCGAGGAAGTCGTTCAGTTCCTCGTAGAAGCGGAAGGTGGCGGTGACCATGGGGGCGAGTATGGCACCGTTTTCGCGCTGCGTGCGCGGGCTCAGCCGGCCTGGTTCCCCAGCCGCAGCGCCGCCTCCACCGCCAGCTTCGCCCACGGCGTCATCGCCGCCGGCGATTCCAGCGCCGCGGGCGGCAGGCTCAGGTAGTGGCGCATGGTGACCTCGCGCTTGGCCGACTGGTAGCGGAACGGCTCGCTGCCCTCGGCCTCGAACTTCGCCCGCGTCGCGTCATCGGCTTTCAGGTAGCAAGTGCCATCCGACACCAGCGCAAACATCAGCCCGTCATAGAACAGCCCATGCCCGCCGAACATCCGCTTGGCGGAGACCGGCCCGATGCGCGCCGCCAGCGGCGCCATCAGCTCCAGCAAATGCTCGATGAACGGGTCCGGGCGGCGCGTGGCCATGCTGGCCTCAGAGCTTCAGCCGCTGCCAGATCGCCTTGGTCGCGCCGGCCGCGTTCAGCGTATAGAAATGCAGCCCCGGCACGCCCGCGGCCAGCAGCCGCTCGCACAGGGCGGTGACCACGTCCAGGCCAAAGGCGCGGATCGATTCGCGGTCGTCGCCGAAGCTCTCCAGCCGCTTGGCCACCCAGCGCGGCACTTCGGCCCCGCACGTCTCGGAGAAGCGCATCAGCTGCGTGTAGTTGGTGATCGGCATGATGCCCGGCACGATCGGCACCTCAAGGCCCGTCGCGCGCACGTCATCGACAAAGCGGAAGTAGGCGTCAGCGTTGTAGAAATACTGCGTGATCGCCGAGTTGGCGCCGGCCTTGACCTTGCGCACGAAGTTCTCGAGATCGTGGCGCGGCGACTTGGCCTGCGGGTGGTACTCAGGATAGGCGGCGACTTCGATATTGAACCAGTCGCCGGTCTCGGCGCGGATGAACTCCACCAGCTCGTTGGCGTAGCGGAACTCGCCGATCTCGCCCATGCCCGAGGGCATGTCGCCGCGCAGCGCGACGATATGGCGGATGCCGCCCTCGCGGTATTTTTTCAGGATCTCGCGGATGCTCTCGCGCGACGAACCGACGCACGACAGGTGCGGTGCGGCCTCGATGCCGTCGCGCTGGATTTCCAGCACCGCATCGAGCGTGCCCTGTTGCGTAGTGCCGCCGGCGCCGAACGTCACCGAGATGTACTTGGGCTTGAGCGGGGCCAGCTGCGCACGCGTGTTGCGCAGTTTTTCCGCGCCCTCCGCCGTCTTGGGCGGGAAGAATTCAAAGCTGAAGTAGCGGTCTTGCATGATGGTGGCGCGCCGCGTTGGCGCGGCGCGCGGTATGGATTCGTGGTCTGCTTCAGTCGTTGCGCTCGCCCAGCAGCAGGCTGGACAGCAGCCACGAGATCACGCTGTACAGGATGGAGCCCAGCAGGGCCGCCCAGAAGTTGCCGACGGTAAAGCCCGAGAGCAGGTTGCCGACAAACAGGAACAGCAGCGCGTTGATGACGAAGATAAACAGCCCCAGCGTCAGCAGCGTCACCGGCAGCGTCAGGATCACCAGGATCGGACGGATCAGTGTGTTGACCAGGCCCAGCACCAGCGCCGCCAGCATCGCCGAGCCGAAGCTCTTGATGTGGATCGACGAGATGATGTACGGCAACACGAACAGCGCAACAGCGTTGATGACCCAGACGACCAGTAGTCTCATGACGGCTCCTTGAAAGTGGCTGCTCCCCTCTCCCGTTCACGGGAGAGGGAAGTCCGGCAAGCAAAAAGGGCGAACCCGGATCAGTAGCGGTAGTGGTCCGCCTTGTACGGGCCTTCCTTCTTCACGCCGATATACGCAGCCTGCTGTTCGGTCAGCTCGGTCAGCTGCGCGTTCAGCTTGCGCAGCTGCAGGCGCGCCACCTTCTCGTCCAGGTGCTTGGGCAGCGTGTAGACGCCGACGGGGTACTTGCCGCTGTCGCGTTCCTGCCAGAGTTCGATCTGGGCGATGGTCTGGTTGGCGAACGAGCTGCTCATCACGTACGACGGGTGGCCGGTGGCGCAGCCCAGGTTCACCAGGCGGCCCTTGGCCAGGATGATCAGCTTCTTGCCGTCCGGGAATTGCACGTGATCCACCTGCGGCTTGATCTCGTCCCACTCGTACTTCTCGATCGAGGCGATGTCGATCTCGTTGTCGAAGTGGCCGATATTGCAGACGATGGCCTGGTCCTTCATCTTCGCCATGTGGTCATGGGTGATGACGTGGTAGTTGCCGGTGCAGGTGACGAAGATATCGCCGTGCTCGGCGGCGTAGTCCATGGTCACCACGCGGTAGCCTTCCATCGCGGCCTGCAGCGCGCAGATCGGGTCAATCTCGGTCACCCACACCTGGGCCGACAGCGCGCGCAGCGCCTGCGCGCTGCCCTTGCCCACGTCGCCGTAGCCGGCCACCACGGCGACCTTGCCGGCGATCATCACGTCGGTGGCGCGCTTGATGCCGTCCACCAGCGATTCGCGGCAGCCGTACAGGTTGTCGAACTTGCTCTTGGTCACCGAGTCGTTGACGTTGATCGCCGGGAAACGGAGCTCACCCTTTTGAGCCATCTGGTACAGGCGGTGCACGCCGGTGGTGGTTTCCTCGGTCACGCCGCGGATCGCTGCCAGGTTGCGGCTGTACCAGCTCGGATCCTTGGCCAGCTTCTCCTTGATCGCGGCGAACAGGTAGGTTTCTTCCTCGCTGGTCGCCTTGGCGATCACGGACTCGTCCTTCTCGGCGCGCGCGCCCAGGTGCAGCAGCAGCGTGGCGTCGCCGC
This sequence comes from Ralstonia pickettii, assembly GCA_050987995.1. GTDB lineage: Bacteria > Pseudomonadota > Gammaproteobacteria > Burkholderiales > Burkholderiaceae > Cupriavidus > Cupriavidus pickettii_B. Next base: position 187,303 of record CP158803.1, on the reverse strand, counting down.
CGTCGTCCAGGATCATGTTCGGGGTGCCGCCGTCAGCCCAGTCGAAGATGCGGTGGGTGAAGTCCCAGTATTCCTTCAGCGATTCGCCCTTGAAGGCGAACACGGGCGTGCCGCCGGCGGCGATGGCGGCAGCGGCGTGGTCCTGCGTCGAGAAGATGTTGCACGAGGCCCAGCGCACGTCGGCGCCCAGTTCCTTGAGCGTCTCGATCAGCACGGCGGTCTGGATCGTCATGTGCAGCGAGCCGGCGATGCGCGCGCCCTTGAGCGGCTGCGCGGCGGCGAATTCGTCGCGGATCGCCATCAGGCCGGGCATTTCGGTCTCGGCGATAGCGATTTCCTTGCGGCCCCAGGCGGCCAGGCCGATATCGGCGACGATGAAATCTTGCTTCAGGTCGGTCACAGCGTTCATGTTTCACTCCGGTGAAGAGTGGCACGCAGGTGACGAGTACGGGAGATGGGCCGCGCCAATCGCATGACAAAAAGCATGCATGGCGGGCGGATAGGTCGACTCGCCTCCGTGCGAAACCACGGATCAGCGAGCGCCGTTGAAGACAGTCCGAGCCTGGCGGATGACTTGGGCGGCTGTGCCGCCGGCCCGGCAATGTGCTTTGCCTGGGCCCCCATCCGTTGCAACGCTCCTCGGAGTGGCGGTATTGTAGCGTGCCCGGCTGCCTTGCGCACCGGCGATTTGCCTGCGCGCATGCGCCGGCTCCCGATTCCCTTCCCAGATGATCCCAACGCCACCCCGCACCCTGACCATCGCCGGTTCCGACTCCGGCGGCGGCGCCGGCATCCAGGCCGACCTGAAGACCTTTTCCGCGCTGGGCTGCTTCGGCATGAGCGCCATCACCGCGATCACCGCGCAGAACACGCTGGGCGTGACCGGCGTGCACGCCATCCCGGCCGACATGGTGGCCGCGCAGATCGACGCGGTGGCCAGCGATATCGGCGTGGACGCGGCCAAGACCGGCATGCTGGGCACCGCCGCCATCGTCGAGGCGGTGGCCGCGGCGGCGGACCGGCACGGCATCCGCAAGCTGGTGGTGGACCCGGTGATGATCTCGACTTCGGGCGCGACGCTGTCGGACGACGCCACCACGCAGGCGATGGTGCGGCTGCTGTTTCCGCGCGCGCTGCTGGTCACACCCAACCTGCCCGAGGCCTCGTACCTGCTGGGCCGCAAGATCACGCGCCGCGCCGAGATGGAACAGGCCGCCGCCGACCTGATCGCGATGGGCTGCCCTGCCGTGCTGCTTAAGGGCGGGCACCTGGATGACGACGGCGCGGCCGGCGGTGCTGGCGGGCTGGATGACCTGCTGATGCTGAAGGACGGCACGGTGCGCGTGTTCACGCACCCGCGCGTCGATACCCGCAACCTGCATGGCACCGGCTGCACGCTGGCGGCGGCGATCGCGTCGCAGCTGGCACGCGGCGATGCGCTGGAAGTGGCGGTCGGCAAGGCGCTGGACTATGTGGCGCAGGCCATCGCGGCCGGCGCCGGGTTGCGGCTGGGCAGCGGGAACGGTCCGCTGAACCACGCATTCGCGCCGCGGGCGCTGGGTTGAGGTTCACATGACGATGCTGACGAATATCGACCTGCGCAGCGATCCCGCCGCCGGGTTCTACCTCAAGCATGAAATCGTCGATGTGGTGTTCGCCACCGAACCCGGCGAGCTGATCAGCCGCGAAGGCCCCAACCGCTACCAGCCGGGCGATGCGCTGATCACCAGCCGCAGCGGCGACCGCTGGTGTGTGTCGCGCGACCGCTTCGATCCCAAGTACGAAGCCGAGCCGCCGCTCACGCACGGCCAGGATGGCGCTTACCGCAACAAGCCCATCGCGGTGCTGGCGCGCGAGATGTATGAAGCCTTCAGCATCGAACGCAGCGCCGGCGGCGACGTGCTGCACGGCAAGCCGGGCGACTGGCTGATGCAATACGCGCCCGGTGACTATGGCATCACCGAGCGCGCAAGGTTCGAACAGGTGTATCGGCCGCTGCAGGACTGAGCGGCCTTCAGAACGTCAGTTGCCGCCGCTGGACATCGGCACCAGCTTGAACGCGGCCCGCGCCACGCACACTACGGTGCCGGCCGCATCCTTCACTTCCCCTTCGCAGAACGCGATGCGCGCGCCGCGGCGCAGGCAGCGTGCTTCCAGCGTCAGTTCGCCACGCGCGGCGGCGAGGAAATGCGTGGACATGTCGATGGTGATCACGCCGGTTTCCAGCGGCGCGTGCGAGCGGGCGGCGCCGCTCAGCGTGAAGTCCAGCGTCGCCATCAGCGTGCCGCCATGCACATCGCCACGGCTATTCACCAGCGCCGGGTGCGCCGGCAGCCGCGTACGGCACAGGCCCTCCTCGATATGCACCGGCTGCAGGCCGAAATAGCGCATCAGCGGGACCTCGATGCCGAAATAAGGCTTGTCGGGCGTGCCGGGGGCGACAGGGTTGATTTCGGCGGCGGGCTGGGAAGACATGGTCGGGATGGCGGGGGGGAGGGTTGGCGGGGAATGCTGCCTGCCATCATAGCGGCGGGCTGCCGCTCGGTTCTGGCGGATGGGCGAATGTCGCACAAATCTTGGCGCTAACGATACACGTCCCTGCGGTTCCCCAGACGCAGCACCACAACAGTGATGCGCGCGTCTTCGATCTGGCAAATCAAGCGCCAGTCGCCGACCCGGTATTTCCAGTATTCGCCAAGCTCACTGCCCTTCAGGGCTTCGCCAAGAGAGCGGGGGTCGACGGATGCCGCGACCCGCTCGCGCAAGAACGTGAGAATACGCCTGGCGACCGGCCGGTCCAGCTTGGCAAGTTGTTTCTCTGCCGTTTGCGTGACTTCAATCCGCCAGGCCAAGCCGCGCCTCCAGCTCATCCAGCGTTACCGTGGATTCCTCGCCGGCGCGAACACGTGCGGCAACCTTGTCAGCCAGATACAGGTCTTCAAGATCATCCAAGTGCTGCATGATGGCCTCACGCGCATAAAACGTCTTGGTTCGGCCGGTGCGTTTGGCAAGGGCTTCCAGGCGGTCTTCGATATCCTCTGGTAGTCGGATGGCAAGCATGACAGCCTCCAAAGTGATTGCTATACAAGTATAGCAACGATGGAGTCGTGCCGTTCGAATACCTGTCGCATCGCCACCCGCTGCCGCAACCCCGCCGCCCGTTGCGCCGCCAGCGCATCCGCCAGCAGCGGACAAAGCTCGTCATTGCGCAACTGGCGAAATCCCATCGATGCATAAAACGGCGCATTCCACGGCAAATGCGCGAACGTGGTCAGGTTGAGCGAGCGCAACCCGCCCGCCCGCGCCCAGCCCTGCACCGCCCCAACCAGCGAGCGCCCGATACCGCGGCGCCCATGGTCCGGGTGGACATCCATTTCATCGAGATAACCGCATTCGCCTTTGCTGCTGGCCAGCGCAAAACCGGCCACTTCGCCGTGGTGTTCGGCCACCCACAGGCGCCGCTCGCGCTGCGCGGCAGCCAGCGCCGATTCAGGCGTGCTGACCAGCCGCAGCAGCGCCGGCAGGTCGGCATCCGGGAACAGCGCCGCCGCTGCCAGCTCGATCTCGGCCAGGTACGCCAGGTCGTCCGCCACCGCCAGGCGGACGCGGTGCGTGGCGGCGGTCGGCGCCATGGCGGGGCCGCGCTCAGGCGGTCGGGAACAGGCTGACCAGGTGGGCCACCGCGGCCGGCACGTCGTCGGCTTCGGTTACGGCGCGCACTACCGCCGCGCTGCCGACGCCCACCACCAGCACTTCGCGCATATTGGTCGCGTTGACCCCGCCGATGCCGACCAGCGACGGGATCACCGGCTGCATCAGCTTCACGTAGGCGCGGAAGCGGCCCATGCCTTGCGGCTGGGTCGGCATCACCTTGGTGGTGGTCGGGAAGATCGCGCCCAGTGCCAGGTAGCTCGGGCGGATCGCGGCCACGCGCAGCATCTCGGCGTAGCCGTGCGTCGAAACGCCCAGCCGCAAGCCAGACGCACGGATCGCGTCGAGATCGGCATCGTCCAGGTCTTCCTGGCCGAGGTGGATGCCGTAGATGCCGCTCTGGTCGCCGCCGTTGGCCGCGCGGTAGTCGATCGCGGCCTGCCAGTGGTCGTTGATGAACAGGCGCGAGGTCGAGCCCTGCATGGCCTTGGCCGCCCGCGCGATCTCGGCACGCACCGCTGCGGGGTCGTCCGACTTGAAGCGAAGCTGCACCGTCGGCACGTTCAGCGACGCCAGCCGCTCGATCCACTCAGCAGTCGGCACCACCACGTACAGGCCCAGCGCGGGGCACGGCGCGAACGGCGCGGCCGTTTGCTCCGGCGCCACCAGCGCGGCATGCCGCACGTGCGGGAATCGCGCGAAGTCCGACGGCCAATCGGCCGAGCCGGGCTCCCACGCGCGTGCCAGGCACAGCGCGTCATGCGCGGGGAAATGCAGCGACAGGCAGGCCAGCAACACCGCGACAAAGGCAGGCGAATGCGGCTGGTCGGTATCAGCGTTGACGCTGAACACCCAAGTGCCCATCGGCGAACGCACCGTGTCGACCCACTGGCCGCCCTCGCGGTCGGTCTCGATCAGCGTGGCGCCGGTGGCGGCGACGCGCTCGATCACTTCCTCGGTGGCTTCGCCATCGGACAGCAGCACATCGTGGGCACCGGGCCGCGCCGGCGCGTCTTCCAGGCGCCAGGCCTGCCACGGCTTGTCATCAATGCCAAAGGTCTCGCCATAGTGTTCGAGCACCGCCTGGCGCAGCGGGCCGTCGGCGGGGGCATGCACGGGGCGGCGGGTCATGCGCGCTGCTCCGTGCTGTCCGCATGCCAGAACGGCATGCCGACCACCGGCGTGCTGGCCTGCGCGACTTCGCGCTCGGGCATCGGCCCGGCCAGGTAGGCGGTGCGGCCGGCTTCCACGGCCTGCGCGAAGGCGCGCGCCATGTTGACCGGATAAGCGGCCTGTGCCACCGCGGTGTTGAGCAGCACCCCGTCGTAGCCCCACTCCATCACCTGCGCCGCGTGCGACGGCAGGCCCAGGCCGGCGTCGACGATCAGTGGCGTGTCCGGCAGGCGTTCGCGCAGCACGCGCATCGCATGCGGGTTGACCGCGCCGCGGCCGGTGCCGATCGGCGCGGCCCACGGCATCAGCGCCTGGCAGCCGACGTCGAGCAGGCGCCGGCACAGCACCAGGTCCTCGGTGCAGTACGGCAGCACCTTGAAGCCTTCCTTGATCAGGGTCTCGGCCACGGCGGGCAGGTTCAGCGTGTCGGGCTGCAGCGTGTAGTCGTCGCCGATCAGTTCGAGCTTGATCCACGGCGTTTCGAAGACCTCGCGCGCCATCATCGAGGTGGTGATGACCTCTTGCGCGGTGAAGCAGCCGGCGGTGTTGGGCAGCACCGGCACGTTGAGCGCCTTGAGCATCTGCCAGAAGGCCTGGCCCCCCTCGCCGTTGCCGACCGCGCCCTGCCGGCGCAGCGCGACGGTGATCATGGCGGGCGTCGACGCCTGCACGGCCGCCTCAAGCGTAGCCGGCGACGGATAGCGCGCGGTGCCCAGCAGCAGGCGCGAGTCGAACGACTCGCCATACAGCACGAACGGGTCGCGCAAGGTTTCGGAAGGTTCGAATGTCATGGGTCAGCCTCCCGTCACGGGTTGCACGAGGTCGATGCGGTCGCCGGCCGCAAGGGGGGTGTTGGCGTGCGCGGCGCGCGGCACGAACTGGCCGTTGACCGCCGCGGCGAAGGGGGGCGCGATCTGCGCCGCGGTCACCGCGTCCGCCAGCGTGGCGGATTCGGTAAGTGCGAGCGGTCGGCCGTTGAGCAGGATTTCCATGTCTGTCATGCGTTAATGCAGTAGCCCGGCGGGCGCGACCATGGTGGCAGCGGGCGCTTCGGTCACCGCCTCGATCATGCCGGGCCAGCGCAACGCGGCCGGCACCGCATGCGCGGCGGGATCGCCCTTGAGCAGCGCATTGACCACAGCGCACGCAGCCTCGGTCACCGCCGGCGCGATCAGGAAGCCGTGGCGGTACAGGCCGTTGACGCGCACCACGCGCGCACGCTGGTCGACGCGGATTGCCGGCAGGTGGTCGGGCCGCGTCGGGCGCCGCTGCACGTTCAGTTCCAGCACGCGCGCCTCGCCAAAGGCGGGATGCAGCGAATGCGCCGCCGACAGCAGCTCCAGCGCGGAACGCACGCTCATCGGCGACTCGTCCTCGCTTTCCAGCTCGGTGGCGCCGATCACGTACAGGTCGTTGGGCTTGGGCGCGATATAGATCGGGTAGCGCGGATGCAGCAGCCGCACCGGCCGGTGCAGCTTGACGTCGGGGGCATGCACGCGCACCACTTCGCCACGCAGGCCGCGCAGGCCCGGCTTGTCGCCGCCCGGCTGCGCGGGCCAGGCCGAGCGCGCGCCCAGGCCGCGGCAATCCAGCACCACGTCGGCACGGATGCCGAGCGTGGGCAGCGTCGCGGCATCGACTTCACCGGCTTCCCAGACGCAGTGGACCCCTTCGCTGACCGCGCACGACAGCAGCGCGCGCAGCACGCCACGGTTGTCGAGCTGGCCTTCGCCCGCGAGCAGCAGGCCCTGCGGGAAACGGCCCGCCAGCGCGGGCTCGACTTCGCCCACGCCCTTGCCATCCAGCGTGCGCAGCCGCTGCGCCACCAGCTCAGGCGGCGCTACTGCGCGCATGCGGCTGGTGAACAGCGACATCTCGCCGCGGTCGCGCGCATGCCAGACCACCAGCGTGCCGTCCTCCTGGAAGAAGACCGGCTCCGGCAGTTCGGCCAGCCACGCGCGCCACAGGTCGACGCTGGCGATGCCAAGGTCGACGATGCGGCGTTCGGCAATGGCCGATTCCGCCAGCGGCGCCAGCATGGCCGCGGCCACATAGGCCGCCGAGCCCGCGCCGTCCGGCCCGGCCCGCTCCACCAGCGCCACGCGGGCGCCGCTGCGTACCAGTTGCCAGGCGGCCAGGCGGCCGGCAAGACCGGCCCCGAGGATGGCGACGTCAAACGACTGCACTGCTGTCATGAGGGGTGTTGTGCCGGACGGGGCGTGCGGCCGCGCCGGCCTCCTTGTTGTCGGTGCCGCCGCGCGAGGCGCTGCGCGGCGGCGAAACACGAGCGGGCATGGGTGCGAAGCCATGCCCGTACTGCCTGTCACTGCATCACGAGTAGATCTTGCTGCCCTTCTTCAGGAACTCGATCGACTTCTCTTCCATGCCCTGCTGCGCGTCCTTCGGCAGCGACGCCGCGTAGTCGCGCACTTCCTGCGTGATCTTCATCGAGCAGAACTTCGGCCCGCACATCGAGCAGAAGTGGGCGATCTTGGCGCCCTCGGCCGGCAGCGTCGCGTCGTGGTACGAGCGCGCGCGTTCCGGATCGAGGCCCAGGTTGAACTGGTCTTCCCAGCGGAACTCGAAGCGTGCCTTGGACAGCGCGTTGTCGCGCAGCTGCGCGCCCGGCCAGCCCTTGGCAAGGTCGGCAGCGTGGGCCGCGATCTTGTAGGTGATGATGCCTTCGCGCACGTCTTCCTTGTCCGGCAGGCCCAGGTGCTCCTTGGGCGTGACGTAGCACAGCATGGCCGTGCCCATCCAGCCGATATTGGCCGCGCCGATGCCGCTGGTGATGTGGTCGTAGCCGGGGGCGATGTCCGTCACCAGCGGTCCCAGGGTATAGAACGGCGCCTCGTAGCAATGCTTGAGTTCTTCGTCCATATTGGCCTGGATGCGCTGCAGCGGCACGTGGCCCGGGCCTTCGATCATCACCTGCACGTCGTGCTTCCACGCCTTGGCGGTCAGTTCGCCCAGCGTGCGCAGTTCGCCGAACTGGGCGTCGTCGTTCGAGTCCGCGATGCAACCCGGGCGCAGGCCGTCGCCGAGGCTGAACGACACGTCATAGGCCTTCATGATCTCGCAGATCTCGTCGAAGTGCGTGTACAGGAAGTTTTCCTTGTGATGCGCCAGGCACCACTTGGCCATGATCGAGCCACCGCGCGAGACGATGCCCGTGACGCGGTCGGCGGTCAGCGGCACGTAGCGCAGCAGCACGCCGGCGTGGATGGTGAAGTAGTCCACGCCCTGCTCGGCCTGCTCGATCAGCGTGTCGCGGAACATCTCCCAGGTCAGGTCCTCGGCGATGCCGCCGGTCTTGTCCAGCGCCTGGTAGATCGGCACCGTGCCGATCGGCACCGGCGAGTTGCGCAGGATCCATTCGCGCGTCTCGTGGATGTGCTTGCCGGTGGACAGGTCCATGATGGTGTCGGCGCCCCAGCGGATCGACCACACCATCTTTTCCACTTCCTCGGCCAGCGACGAGGTCACCGCCGAGTTGCCCAGGTTGCCGTTGATCTTGACGCGGAAATTGCGCCCGATCGCCATCGGCTCCAGCTCGGTGTGGTTGATGTTGGCCGGAATGATGGCGCGGCCCGAAGCGATTTCCTGGCGCACGAATTCCGGCGTGATGTCCTCCGGGCGCAGCGGCAGGCCGGCGCCCAGCGCGTTGCCGGGATGCTGGCGCAGCAGCGCCTTGTATTCGGGCTTGTCGTACAGCGCCTGCAGGTTCAGCGATTCGCGCAGCGCCACGTACTCCATTTCCGGCGTGATGATGCCCTTGCGCGCATAGTGCATCTGCGACACGTTGGCGCCGGCCTTGGCGCGGCGCGGGTTGGTCAGCTGGGCAAAGCGCAGGTGCGCGGTGGCGGGGTCATTGGCACGGTCGCGGCCGTATTCCGACGACAGGCCCGGCAGCACTTCAGTGTCGCCGCGCTCTTCGATCCACTTGGCGCGCACGGCGGGCAGGCCGGCCTTCAGGTCGATATGCACGTCCGGATCGCTGTACGGACCCGAGGTGTCGTACACCGGGATCGGCGGATTCTGCATCTCGCCCTTGTCGGTGCGCGTGGAAGTCTGCAGGATCGTGCGCAGCGGCACGCGGATATCGGAGCGGCTGCCCGTCAGGTAGGTCTTGCTGGAAGCCGGGTAGGCAAATTTCTGGTCGAGGTCGCTTTCGAGCGATTCGAATGATGCTGCGGGGGCAGTACGGGCCATGGGTGTCGTCCTCTCTCTTGCGGGGTGGACGAAACCAGGAGCCCTGTGAGCGCCGCCACGGCCTGGGGCCGGAGGAGGCGAGTCCCGGAGGGACAAGAGACTTGGTCTTGTGAAACTTCCCACGCCGGTACTAACCGGATCGGGTTCGAAGGGACTCTCTCAGCCGCACGGCCCATCCGTACGGCACCCCTGTTTCATCCAACGGGGTGAATTTAAGCACAAGCCCCCGGCGGGCGCCACCCCTAATTCGGTCGCAAGTGCCGTGCGCCAACGTATCCAATAGAGCATGCTGCAATGCGTCATGCAGCTTGCGCCGCAGCTGAGGGCATCCCCCGGCACTCAAACGCGTGTTACGTGCTCTACCATGCAGTAAGACGTGTCCATCTTCCATGCCGCCATGACCGAAGCTGCCACCCACCGCGTGTTCAACCAGGTGCCCGATCTCGCGCACTACAATCTGTTCGCCACCGATCCCGCCCTGCGCGGCGCGCTGGCGCGGCTCGGCGGCGACTGGCACGCCGATGCGCTCGGCCAGTTCGGCGCGCGCCTGGGCGAGCCGGAGGTCCAGCAATGGGCGGCGGACGCCAACCGCTACACGCCCGAGCTGCACACCCACAGCCGCACCGGCGAACGCATCGACGCGGTGAGTTTCCATCCGGGCTGGCATGCACTGCTGGGCCTGCTGCGCAGCCAGCAACTGCAGGCCCTGCCCTTCGCGCAGCCGCGCGCGGGCGCGTGGGTGGCGCGCACCGCCGGCTACTTCCTGCAGGCGCAGGTGGAATCCGGGTCGCTATGCCCGCCCACCATGACCTTCGCCAGCATCCCTGTGCTGCGCAAGGAAACCGCGCTGTTTGCCGAGCTGGAGCCGCGGCTGTATTCGACCGAACACGATGCGCGCGACCTGCCCTGGCGTGACAAGACGGCGATCATGATCGGCATGGGCATGACCGAGAAACAGGGCGGGTCCGATGTGCGCGCCAATACCACCGTGGCGCGCCCCGTGGGCGGCGAGGGCCGCGGCGCGGAATATGCGCTGACCGGCCACAAGTGGTTCTTCTCCGCCCCGATGTGCGATGCGCACCTGGTGGTCGCGCGCATGGGCGCCGAAGACGGGCCGCTGTCGTGCTTCTTCGTGCCGCGCTTTCGCGATGACGGCAGCAAGAACCCGATCCTGATCCAGCGCCTGAAGGACAAGCTCGGCAATCGCTCCAACTCGAGCAGCGAGGTCGAGTTCCGCGACGCCACCGGCATCCTGATCGGCGAGGAAGGCCGCGGCATCCCGACCATCATCGAGATGGCCACCAGCACCCGGCTGGACTGCGTGATCGGCAGCGCCGCGATCCTGCGCGCGGCCTTCGTGCAGGCGCTGCACCACACGCGCCACCGCAGCGCCTTCGGGCGCCTGCTGGCCGACCAGCCGCTGATGCGCAACGTGCTGGCCGACCTGGCGCTGGAAGCGGAAGCGGCCACGCTGATGATGATGGAACTGGGCCACGCCTTCGAGCACGCCGACGACGATCCGCTCGCTGCGGCATGGAAGCGCGCGGTCACGCCCGCGGCCAAGTTCTGGGTGTGCAAGCGCACCCTCGAAGCCACCGGCGAAGCGATGGAGGTGTGGGGCGGCAACGGTTATGTCGAGGAAGGCCCGATGGCGCGGCTCTATCGCGAGGCGCCGGTCAACTCGATCTGGGAAGGCTCGGGCAACATCATGTGCCTGGACGTGCTGCGCGCGATCCAGCGCAATCCCGACGATGCGACGCGGCTGCTGCAGGACCTGTCGCGCCGCGCCGGCGGCCATCCCGCGGTGCGCGCCGAGCTGGCCTCGCTGCAGGCGATGCTGCGCGAGGCGCCGGAGCATCTCGAAACGCATGCGCGCCGCTTTGCGCAGGGCCTGGTGCTGACCGCGCAGGCGGCGCTGATGCTGGCGCATGCCGATGCGGAGAACGCTGAGCTGTTTGTCGCCAGCCGGCTGGGGCGGCAGCATGGGCGCGTGTTCGGCACGCTCGACAGCGACGCCGACACGCTGAAGCGAGTGTTCTCGCGCGGCTTCGAAGGTTAGCGCGGCACGCGGGCATTCACGCCTCCATCGATTCCAGCAACCGCAGCATCACCCGCGGCGCATAGCGGATCAAATCGTGCGCGCGCTCGCCGATCATGATCGCCGGCGCATTGGTGTTGCCGCCGATCAGCGTCGGCATGATCGAAGCATCGACCACGCGCAACCCCTCCACCCCGCGCACGCGCAGTTGCGGATCGACTACCGCCATCGCATCCATGCCCATGCGGCAGGTGCCCACCGGGTGGTAGATGGTGTCGGCACGCTCGCGGATCAGCTCGCGCACGGCCGCGTCGTCGCTGCCGTCGGCGCGCACGTGGGCGGAATAGAGCTCGCGCCCGCCGAAGCACGCCAGCTGCGGCTGCGCGAAGATCCGGCGCACGATGCGCACGCCCGCCACCATGTCGTCCAGGTCGCGTACATCGCTCAGGTAGCGCGGGTCGATCAATGGCGCGCGCCGGATATCGCCCGATGCGATGCGCACCTCGCCGCGGCTGCGCGGGCGCAGCACGCAGACGTGGCAGGAATAGCCGTGGCCGCGGTTGAGCTTGCGCATGTGGTCGTCGGCCATGCCGATCACGAAATGCAGCTGCAAATCGGGCTCGGGCAGGTCCGGGCGGCTGCGCAGGAAGCCGCCGGCCTCGGCGAAGTTGCTCGACAGCATGCCGGTGCGTTCGCGCCGGTAGCGCAGCATTTCGGACAGCAGCCGCGCCAGCCCGCCGAACGACACGCCGAACAACTCGGGCGCGGCCACGCGCTTGTGCAGGATGACGTCGAGATGGTCCTGCAGGTTGGCGCCCACGCCGGGCAGGTCATGGACCACGCCGATACCGAGTTCGCGCAACTGCGCGGCAGGCCCCACGCCCGACACCATCAGCAGTTGCGGCGAGCCGAAGGTCCCGGCGCAGAGGATCACATCGCGGCGCGCGCGCAGCAGATGCTGGCGACCGTCGCGCGCCACCAGCACGCCCGCCGCATGGCGGCCTTCGAACACGATGCGCAGCGCCTGCGTGCCGGTCAGCACCTTCAGGCGCGCGCGGCCGCCGTTGCAGGCCTTGTCGCGCACGTTGCCGCCGTGCAGGTAGGCGCGCGCCGCGTTCCAGCGCTCGCCCGCGTGCTGCGTGACCTGGTACCAGCCCACGCCCTCCTGCTCTTCGCCGTTGAAGTCGTCGTTGCGCGGAAAGCCGGCCTGCTGCGCGGCTTCGATAAAGCGTTCGCCGAAGGGGTTGGGGCTGCGCAGGTCGGATACGTGCAGCGGGCCGTTGCCGCCGTGCAGCGGGTCGTCGTCGCTGCCGGCCAGGCGCTCGTTGCATTCGGCCCGGCGGAAATACGGCAGCACGTCGTCCCATGACCAGCCGTCGCAGCCGGCGTCGGCCCACGCGTCATAGTCGGCGGGCCGGCCCCGCGTGTAGATCATGGCGCTGATCGACGACGAGCCGCCCAGCCCGCGCCCGCGCGGCTGGTAGCCGCGGCGGCCGTTCAGGCCGGGCTGCGGCACGGTCTGGTAGGCATAGTTGCGCGCGCCGGCGCGCGGCAGCATCGCGGCAGCCGCGGCGGGTGTTCGTACCAGCACATGGTGATCGTGGTGCCCGGCCTCGAGGAGGGCAATGGTGTCGTCGCCGCTGTCGGCGAGCCGTCCGGCCAGCGCACAGCCCGCCGAGCCCGCGCCGACGATGACGAAGTCATAGGTGGTTTCCATCTGTCTCCCCGCGAGTCCGCAGGCGGCGCGCATGCGTGAGCCGGGCGGGGCCGGGCTGGCCGGCCGCGCGCGCCCTGTCCGTCCAGCGGATGGCAAGCCGTGAGATTCAGTGTAGACGCTGGCCGCAGGGGTGGAGAAGGACAGTAGGGATGACCCGCAGCGCGATGCAGACGGCCGTTTGAATCGCCCTTCCGGTGGCAAACTTCCATTGCCACGGCTGGCGCCCTACCTTATCTTGCGCGGGCCCACCCGGATCGCATCCGATTGCGCAGCCAAAGGCGCGAGCACCTGCCTGGCCGGCTGCCGCGATCCGCTTCCGATCCGTTTCCATTCCCCGCACATCCCTTGCCCAGGAGCGCAGCGATGCGAGAAGTTCCCGATCTGTCGTCCGTCTTTGGCGCGATGCACGCTGCGTCGCGGCGCGACCAGCTGCCGGCGTGGACCGTGCGCGCCGACCGCCTGCAACGGCTGCGGCGCCTGGTGACCGAGAACCAGGCCGCGATTGCCGCCGCCATCAATGAGGACTTCACCAACCGGCCGCGGCAGGAAACCGCGCTGCTGGAAGTGTTTCCGAGCGTGGCCGGCATCGATGATGCACTGCGCCACGGCAAACGCTGGATGCGCGTGCGCCGTGCCGCCACCGGCTTCTGGTTCCGCCCGGGCCGCTCGCGGCTGGTGCCGCAACCGCTGGGCGTGGTGGGCATCGTGGTGCCCTGGAACTATCCGCTGTACCTGACGGTGGGGCCGCTGGCCGGCGCGCTGGCCGCGGGCAACCGCGCCATGGTGAAGCTGTCGGAATACACGCCGCGCTTTGCGGCGCTGTTTGCGCAACTGGTGCAGCAGGAATTCGCGCCGGACGAGATCGTGGTGGTCAACGGCGATGCCGAGGTCGCCAGCGCCTTTACCGCGCTGCCCTTCGACCACCTGCTGTTCACCGGCTCGACCGCGGTCGGCCACCATGTGATGCGCGCGGCGGCCGCCAACCTGACGCCGGTGACGCTGGAGCTGGGCGGCAAGTCGCCGGCCATCGTCGGCGCCGGCGCCGACCTGGCGCGTGCCGTCGAACGCATCCTGGTTGGAAAGCTGATGAACGCCGGCCAGACCTGCATCGCGCCGGACTATGTGCTGGTGCCGGAAGACCTGCGCGATAGCCTGGTGCAAGCCGCGCGCCAGTGCGTGAACCGGCTCTATCCCGACCTGGCGCGCAACCCGGACTACACCAGCATCATCAGCCCGCGCCACTTTGCACGGCTGGCGGGACTGGTCGACGAAGCCGCGGCGCAGGGCGCGACCGTGGTGCCGCTCTCGGATGCGCAACCCAACGCGCAGGAGCGCCGCCTGCCGCCGGTGCTGCTGCTGGATACGCCCGAGGGCGTGACCGCGATGCGCGAGGAGATCTTCGGGCCGGTGCTGCCGGTGGTGACGTACCGCACGCTGGACGAGGCGGTCGACTACATCAACGCGCGCCCGCGACCGCTGGCGCTGTACGTATTCGAGCGCGACCGCGGCGCGATCGGCCATGTGATGCGCCAGACCGTTGCCGGCGGCGTCACCGTCAACGACACGCTGTTCCATATCGCCCAGGACGGGCTGCCGTTCGGCGGCGTCGGCGCCAGCGGCATGGGGGCGTATCACGGGCAGGCAGGCTTCGACACCTTTTCCAAGGTGAAGCCGGTGTTCCACCAGGCGGCGCTGAACGGCGCCGGCCTGCTCAAGCCGCCCTACGGCAAGACCTTCGCGACGATGCTGAAGCTGCTTCTGCGGTGATCACGCATTGATCACGCCGGATCAGGACACCACCATCGGCCGCCCGAGCATGCGCGACAGCACCGCCTCGGGCGAATGGGTGTGGTCGGAGATTGCCTGCGGTTCGAGGTAGATGGTCTGCTCCATCATGGCGCGGCCGCGCATGGCGGCGTGCAGCAGCTGGTCGCTGAACACGATCCATGTCGAGCCCGGCGGGAAGTGGAATTCCTGCTGCGGCACATTGGCCTGGTAGTCCAGGTCGGCCTTGGCCAGGTCATGCAGCTGCAGCATGCGGTGGTCGTATTCCGAGCGCTTGCGCTTGGTGATATGCAGCAGCTTCATCAGCGACGCCTGTCCCGGCCACATGCCGTGCGTCTTGGGCACGAATTTCTGCGCAAAGTCGGCGAACGGCTCGCCCACGCGCCACACCCGCGGCGCGGCCGGGTCGATGTTGTGGAATACGCGCAGCAGGCGCTTGCCCAGCATCGGGTTGGACGGGAAGGAATCGACGTGCAGGCGGGTGTCGTCCTTGCGCCAGCTGACCGGGCGACCGGCGATCTCGCTCGGGCGCAGCGAGGTGCCGGCGCGCGTCATGTGCGGCACGTACTCGGGGAAGAGCGTACTCACCAGCGCCTCGCTGCTGTCGGCATAGCGGCGGATCAGCTTGTACAGGTCCGCCAGGTCCTGCGCGCTGCCCTGGGCGCCGCGCACCGCGGTGTCGTCGGCGCGCAGGTTGATGTTCTTGGACTTGCCGTCGGAATAGCGGCTGTCGAGAAAGCGCTCTTCGCCCGGCTCGAAGCGGAAATTGAGGTTCGGGAAGTACAGCACGGCGCCCTGCTCCAGCTCGCGGCGCAGCGTGGCACGCTCCTCGGCCGTGACCTGCGGCGCCCAGTCGGTATAGGGCTGCGGGCGGATCAGGTTGAGCGTGCCGGCGGCAGCCGGGCGGCTCGGCGATGCGGTAGTGGCAAGGACAGGCGCTTCAGGCATGGCATCCTCTGGAAACGGTCACCAGTAAGGGAGTCGGCCGCCCGTGCGGCGGCTGTGGATGGCGGGATTCTACTCCGTGCGGCGCGCAGTGGCGCCGGCATCACGCGCGCCCTCCGACCGGGATCAAACCCACATGAAAAAACCCCGCGGACCCTTGCGGGCCGGCGGGGCTTGCCGGTGCAGGACGCGACGGAACGCGACGCTTACAGGCCGGCCGCGGCGCGCAGGGCAGCCGCCTTGTCGGTGGCTTCCCACGAGAATTCCGGCTCTTCGCGGCCGAAGTGGCCGTAGGCGGCGGTCTTCTCGTAGATCGGGCGCAGCAGGTCCAGCATCTGCACGATGCCCTTCGGGCGCAGGTCGAAGTGTTCCTGCACCAGCTCGGCGATCTTGGCGTCGGGAATCTTGCCGGTGCCTTCGGTGTAGACCGTCACGTTGATCGGGCGGGCCACGCCGATGGCGTAGCTGACCTGCACCTGGCACTGGCGCGCCAGGCCCGAGGCCACCACGTTCTTGGCGACGTAGCGCGCGGCGTAGGCGGCCGAGCGGTCAACCTTGGACGGGTCCTTGCCCGAGAACGCGCCGCCGCCGTGCGGCGAAGCGCCGCCGTAGGTATCGACGATGATCTTGCGCCCGGTCAGGCCGCAGTCGCCCTGCGGGCCGCCGATGACGAAGCGCCCGGTCGGGTTCACCAGGTACTTGGTTTCCTTCAGCATCTCGGCCGGCAGCACCGCCTTGATGATCTCCTCGATCACCGCTTCACGGATCTGGGCCTGGGTGATGTCCGGCGAATGCTGCGTCGACAGCACCACGGTATCCACGCTGTGCGGCTTGCCGTCGACATAGCGCACCGTCACCTGCGACTTGGCGTCCGGGCGCAGCCAGGGCAGGCGGCCGTCGCGGCGCAGCAGCGACTGGCGCTCGACCAGGCGGTGGGCGTAGTAGATCGGGAACGGCATCAGTTCCGGGGTCTCGTCGCAGGCGTAGCCGAACATCAGGCCCTGGTCGCCTGCACCCTGGTTCAGGTAGTCGTCGGAAGCGCGGTCCACGCCCTGGGCGATGTCGGGCGATTGCTTGTCATAGGCGACCAGCACCGCGCAGCCCTTGTAGTCGATCCCGTACTCGGTATTGTCGTAGCCGATGCGCTTGATCGTGTCGCGCGCGATCTGGATATAGTCGACGTTGGCGGTCGTGGTGATTTCCCCCGCCAGCACCACCAGCCCGGTGTTGCAAAGCGTTTCGGCCGCCACACGCGCGTACTTGTCCTGCGCCAGGATGGCGTCGAGGACGGCGTCGGAAATCTGGTCGGCGACCTTATCGGGATGGCCTTCGGAGACGGATTCCGAAGTAAAAAGGAAGTCGTTTGCCACGAACTTATTCTCCAGGTTGGCTATTGCGTGCCAGCCCGTTCGGTTCATGGCGGCGACGCTTTAGCGGTATTTCAAGCTGCCCGGTTAGAGCCGCATCGCCCCGCAAGTTGTCAGTTAACTCGGCGATACACGCTATTATACGCGCCTGCCGGGCTCTTGCAGCGCATCAACGGGACCAAAGCAACACTTCGCCGCTGGCCCCGTGCCGGTCTCCCGACGACGGCACGCTGCGCGCGGAACTGAATACCGCAATCGAAAAAATCGCCTATTTGCCCGTCTGTTCCCCGGCACGGACCCCGGCACAGGCTTCCTTTTCGCGCCTGATGACCTTTCTTTTCTGGCTGATCTCACGCCTTCCCCTGCGCCTGCTGCAAGCCGTGGGCGGGGCGCTCGGGCTGCTGGCGGGGCGCCTGCCCGGCCGCTACCGCCAGCGCCTCAGGGAAAACTTCCGCCTGGCGTTTCCCGACGCCACCGATGCGATGATCGACGAAGCCGCCCGCTCGGCCGGGCGCATGATTATCGAGATGCCCTACTTCTGGAGCCGCCGCAAGATCGGCGCGAAGCTGTACGGCTTTGACGACGACATGTGGCCGGCCCTGGAGAAGCTGCAGTCGCGCGGCAAAGGCCTCATCATCCTGACCCCGCACCTGGGCTGCTTTGAAGTGCTGCCGCAGTCCCACGCATTGCTGCGCCCTGTCACCGCGTTGTTCAAGCCGCCGCACCAGCCCTGGCTGCGCGACTGGATCGAAAAGATGCGCACCCGCCCGAACCTGCATATGGCGCCGGCCACGCCGCGCGGGGTGCGCATGCTGGTCAAGGCCCTCAAGCGCGGCCAGGCGGTGGGCATCCTGCCCGACCAGGTGCCGACCGGCGGCGAGGGCCACTGGGCGCCATTCTTCGGCAAACCGGCCTACACCATGGCGCTGGTGCACCGGCTGCAACAGCTGACCCAGGCGCCGGTGGTGGCAGTGTTCGCCGAGCGCCTGCCGCGCGGCGCCGGCTACCGCGGCCATTTCCGCGTGCTCAACGACGGCGGCCTGCTGCCCCAGGATCCGACGGAGGCCGCCGCCGTGATCAACCGCAATATCGAGCAACTGGTGGCCATGGCGCCCACGCAGTACCTGTGGGGCTACAACCGCTACAAGCATCCGGCCGGCGCCGAACTGCCGCCTGACTACAACACCCCCAGCAGCGCGCCCGCGACCACTGATCCATCCCTTTCATGAGCCGCGTGTTCACCTGGCTCGGCATCGGCCTGCTGACGGTGCTGGGCAAACTGCCATATCCATTTGTTGCCCGCTTCGGCGAAGCGCTGGGCAGCCTGCTGTACCTGGTCCCGAGCAGCCGCCGGCGCGTGGTGCAGGCCAACCTGCGCCTGTGCTTCCCGGACAAGACCGAGGCCGAGATCGACGTACTGTCGCGCGAAAGCTTTCGCATCCTGTTCCGCAGCTTTGCCGAGCGCGGCATCTTCTGGACCGGCAACGAGGCGCAAATGCGCCGCTGGGTGCAGATCGACGACCAGGCCGACCTGGTGGCGCTCGATGGCACCCCGCATATCCTGGTGACGCTGCACCTGTCGGGCGTGGAAGCCGGCGCGATCCGGCTGACCATCCACCTGCGCGAGTACGTGGGGCGCTCCGGCGCATCGCTCTATACCAAGCAGAAGAACGCCCTGTTCGACGGCTTCCTGAAGCACGCGCGCGGGCGCTTTGGCGCCAACATGATTGCGCGCAATGATAGCGCGCGCGACATCCTGCGCTGTCTGAAGAAGGGCGAGGCGCTGCAGCTGATCGCCGACATGGACTTCGGCGAGCGCGATTCGGAGTTCGTGCCGTTCTTCGGCGTGCAGGCACTGACGCTGACCTCGGTGTCGCGGCTGGCGCGGCTGACCGGGGCCAAGGTGGTGCCGATCTATACCGAGATGCTGCCCGACTACCAGGGCTACGTGCTGCGCATCCTGCCTGCCTGGGATGGCTATCCGGGCGACAGCGTCACCGACGACACGCGCCGCATGAATGCGTTCTTCGAGGACTGTATCCGCCCGCGCGTGCCCGAGTACTACTGGGTGCACAAGCGCTTCAAGCATCGCCTGCCGGGCGAGCCCGAGATCTACTGAGCGCCGGCACATCCTGCGCCCCACGGCTACAATCCCCACCATGAAACTCCAGTTCACCAAGATGCATGGCGCCGGCAACGACTTTGTCGTGTTTGACGGCATCGGCCAGCAGATCGACCTGACCCCCCCGCAGTGGCGCGCGCTCGCCAGCCGGCACTTCGGCGTGGGCGCGGACCAGATGCTGGTGGTCGAAAAGCCCTCGCGCGCGGATGTCGACTTCCGCTACCGCATCTTCAATGCCGACGGCAGCGAGGTCGAGCACTGCGGCAACGGCGCGCGCTGCTTCGTGCGCTTTGTCACCGACAAGGGCATGACCGACAAACGCTCGGTGCGCGTGGAGGTGATGAACGGCGTGATTACGCTGACGCTGCAGGACGACGGCCAGGTCACGGTCGACATGGGCGCGCCCGAGCTGGAACCGGCGCGCGTGCCGTTCCGTGCCGAAGGGCTGCCGACCCACACGGAAGGCACCGACACGCTCTACGGCCTGGAAGTCAACGGCCGCACCGAATGGATCTCGGCCGTGTCGATGGGCAACCCGCATGCGGTGCAGGTGGTCGACGACGTGGAAAACTTCCCGGTGCTGCAGGACGGCCCGGTGATCGAGCACCATCCCGCCTTCCCCAACCGCGTCAACGCCGGCTTCATGCAGGTAGAAGACCGCCACACCATCCGCCTGCGCGTCTTCGAGCGCGGCGCCGGCGAGACGCTGGCCTGCGGCACCGGCGCCTGCGCGGCGGTGGTGGCCGGCATCCGGCGCGGGCTGCTGGACTCGCCGGTGCGGGTGCACACCCACGGCGGCGAGCTGACCATCGCCTGGGATGGCGGTGCGGAGCCGGTGCACATGACCGGTCCGGCGACCACCGTGTTCGAAGGCAGCATTGACCTGGCAGCCCTGCCGGCCTGACCATAGGGGCTGCGCGCCCCTTTCGGTCCTCTTTTCAGCTTTACCGCCGATGGCAGCCGGCGGCGCGCCCAGTCCTTTTGATCTTGCAGGTCAGACCGATGGAGCGCCCTATGCCGCTGGACGATTTCCGCATCACCACGGGCAAGCGATTCCGCCTTGCCGACTTCGACCCGGGCAGCAAGCCGCTCTCGTGCGGCAAGAAAGAGGAAGATCTCGCCCGCATCATCGAACTGAGCAACGCGCTCGACGCGCAGCAGGACATCTTCTATGCCGAGCACCGCCGCAAGCTGCTGGTGTTGCTGCAGGGCATGGACACCAGCGGCAAGGACGGCACCGTGCGCGGCGTGTTCCGCAGCTTCGATCCGCTGGGCATCCGCGTGGTGGGCTTCAAGGCCCCGTCGCCGGAAGAGCTGGCGCGCGACTACCTGTGGCGCATCCACCAGCAGGTGCCCAAGGCGGGCGAGATCGTGGTGTTCAACCGCAGCCATTACGAGGACGTGCTGATCACGCGCGTGCACGGCTGGATCGACAATGCCGAATGCGAGCGGCGCTTCCGCCAGATCCGCGCGTTCGAGACCATGCTGACCGAGACCGGCACCACCATCGTCAAGTGCTACCTGCATATTTCGCGCGACGAGCAGAAGGCGCGGCTGGAAGCGCGCCTGGCCGATCCGGAGAAGCACTGGAAGTTCGACACCACCGACCTGGCCGAACGCAAGCACTGGAAGGGCTATATGGACGCCTACGAGGCGGCGATCATGGCGACCAGCACGCCCGAATGCCCGTGGTACGTGGTGCCCGCCGACTCCAAGACCCACCGCAACCTGATGGTGGCGGAAATCCTGACGCGGGTGTTCGAAGACCTGAAACCCGCCTATCCGCCGGCGCGGCCCGAACTGGGGCAAGTGAAAGTGGAATAGCGCGGCCGGCGTCGGGGCGGCTCAGCCGCCGTTGCCGCGGTGCACGTCGTGCGTGACGAAGGGATGCTCGCGGCTCGGCATGGCCAGCCATTGCGGATGCCGCAGCGTCTGGCGGATATCGTCCAGTCCGCTGGTCCAGTGTTCGTGCATGGTCAGCGCGCTGAACTGGTAATCCTTGGCCATGTTCTCGAACGACTTGTCGCGGTAGATGAGCTGGATCACGTTGCGGCGCGCGTCGCAGGCCTGCTCGGCGGCACGCCGGTACCAGTCGTTGTCGCGCTTTGACTGCGGCACCAGCGCCATCACTTCATTGAGCATGCGGCGCATGTTCTGCTGCTCGCGCATGTAGTCGGTAATGGCGCGCGTGCGGCTGGAATAGCGGATCTCCTTCTCGCGCTCGGCCACGTCGATCAGGTCGTGCGGCAGCTTGCCGCGCGCGCTCCACAGGTCGACCTGGAAGATCAGCGCATCGCGCCGCGGCTGCGCGGTCAGCACCTCGGCCAGCGGGGTGTTGGAGACCAGGCCGCCGTCCCAGTAGAACTCGCCATCGATTTCCACGGCCGGGAAGCCCGGCGGCAGCGCGCCCGAGGCCATGAAATGCTCGGGCAGCAGCTTGTCGCGGGTGTTGTCGAAATAGGCGAAGTTGCCGGTGCGCACATTGACCGCGCCCACCGACACGCGCATCAGGTCGGGGCGGTGGTTGATCAGGTCGAAGTCGGCAAAGCGCTCCAGCGTCGCCTTCAGCGGCGAGGTGTCGTAGAAGCTGGCGCGGGTGGGCTCGGGATAGCGCGACACCAGTTCCGGCCAGCTGCGCGGCTGGAAGAAGCCGCGCTGGCCTTCGAACATCGCGCGCGTGGCGTGCAGGCCGTCGAACCAGATGCGCAGCGGCTCCGGCCAGCGCTCGGCATCGTCGGTGATCCAGTCGGGCGCCAGGCTCGGCAGCCACGGCTGCGCGCAGATGTGCTGCCAGAACGCGCAGAGCTGCTCGACGCGGCGCTCGGGCGGGTTGCCGGCGATCACCGCGGCATTGAGCGCGCCGATGGAAATGCCGGCGACCCAGTTCGGGTAGATGCCGCCCTCGGCCAGGCCCTGGTAGACGCCGGCCTGGTAGGCGCCGAGCGCCCCGCCGCCCTGCAGCACCAGCGCGCGCACGGCATAGGCTTCGTGCGCGGGGCGGTCGGGCGCCTTGGCGGCCTGGCGCACCGGCTTGCGCGGGCGCACCTGCGCGCCGCGCTCGGCGAGGGAATCGGCGTTGTTGCCGTTTTCAGCCTGGGCGGGTGGCGTTGCCGCCTGCCGTCCTGCCTTTTCTTGCTGTTCTTGCCGTTCCTGCCGCTCTTTTGCCGCCACGCCGCGCTCCATACCGGTTGGAAAGTCCGTCTGCCCTGCCGCCTGTCCGCCAACTGCAGAACGGGCGCTGGTCGGCAGCGCCCATTGTCATCAACGTCTTCAGACGCCGTAGCGCTGACGGTAGGCCGCCACCGCCTCGCGCGAGGCCGACAGCGCCGGATCCTGCGACGCATCGAGGTAAGCCAGCAGGTCCTTCAGGCTGGCGATCGCGATCACCGGGATGCCGAATTCACGCTGCACGTCCTGCACGGCGGAATGCGTGCCGACCTGTTCGGCGGTGCCGCTCTTCTCCATGCGGTCCAGCGCGATCAGCACCGCGGCGGGCTCGGCGCCGGCGGCGCGGATCATGTTCACGGACTCGCGCACAGAGGTGCCGGCGGAAATCACGTCATCGACGATCACGACCTTGCCCTGCAGCTTCGCGCCAACCAGCGTGCCGCCTTCGCCATGGTCCTTGGCTTCCTTGCGGTTGTAGGCGAAGCCGACGTCACGTCCCATGCCGGCCAGCGCCACCGCAGTGGCCGACGCCAGCGTGATGCCCTTGTAGGCCGGTCCGAACAGCACGTCGAACTGCACGCCCGAGGCCAGCAGGGTTTTCGCATAGAATTGCGCCACCTGGCCAAGCATCGCCCCCTGGTTGAACAGGCCGGCGTTGAAGAAGTACGGCGACTTGCGGCCGGCCTTGGTAATGAACTCGCCAAACGACAGCACGCCGGCATCGAGCGCAAAGCGGATAAAGGTCTGGCTGAGGTCGGCGCCTTGTTGCGTACCAGCTGGCGTGTTCTGCGTCATCATTTCTCTCTGAATTCAAAAATTTCCCGAGATGTTACGGATTATCAGCGCCAACCTCAACGGCATCCGCTCCGCCTCAAAGAAGGGCTTTTTCGACTGGATGGGCAAGCAGGACGCGGACATGGTCTGCGTGCAGGAACTGAAGGCGCAGGCCGCCGACATGACCGAAGCGTTCCTGGCGCCACATGGCTACCACGGCTTTTTTCATTACGCCGACAAAAAGGGCTACAGCGGCGTGGGCCTGTATACGCGCCACAAGCCCGAGCGGGTGGTCACCGGCTTCGGCAATACGGAGTTCGACAGTGAAGGCCGCTATGTCGAAGTGCAGTATCCGCACCTGGCGGTGATCTCCGTGTACGTGCCGTCCGGCTCCAGCGGCGAGGAACGCCAGCTTGCCAAGTTCCGCTTTATGGAATCGTTCCTGCCGCACCTGCTGCAACTCAAGGCCAGCGGACGCGAGATCGTATTGTGCGGCGACGTTAACATCGCGCACAAGGAAATCGATATCAAGAACTGGAAGGGCAACCTGAAGAATTCAGGCTTCCTGCCGGAGGAGCGCGCCTGGATCGGCGAACTGTTCGACACCCATGGCTACGTGGACGTGTTCCGCAAGCTGGACCCGCGCCCGGACCAGTACACGTGGTGGAGCAACCGCGGGCAGGCCTATGCCAAGAACGTGGGGTGGCGCATCGACTATCACCTGGCCACGCCGAAGATTGCCGACACCGCGCACCTGTGCTCGATCTACAAGGACGAGAAGTTCAGCGACCACGCGCCGCTGTCGATCGATTACGACTATCCGCTCTGAGCGCAGCCATCAGGCCGCCCGGACTTCCTCAAGCAGTTCCGGGTGGCGGTCCAGCAGCTTGAGCAGCTTCACCAGCGCCAGCGGCGGCTTGGTCCTGCCGGTCTCGTAGCGCGAGAATGCATTGACGCCGCCACCGAAGATCTCGGCGGCTTCGCGCTGGTCCAAGTCCAGTTTCTTGCGCACTTGCACGATGTACGCAGGATCGACGAAAGACGCGTTGACCTGGCGGTGGAAGGCGTTCATCAGCTTCATCACGCGGTCGCTTTCTTCCCAGTCGGTCACGGACTCGCCGCATGCCGGGCAGAATTCGCCACGGACCGCTTCCAGCACGGTGGTCTCGCCACGATAGGTGTAAGGGATGTCGCGGACATCGCGCACCAGCTCGGCCGCGCCGCACTCGGGGCATTTCATTTCACAGGTCCTTTCAGCGTGCCTTGAACGACACCACCAGCACGCCTTCGGTCACGGTCAGGTTCAGATAAACGCCGCCATAAGGTGTGACCGGCCGGTAGACGTCCTGCCAGATAGTGTGGTTGGCGTGCGTGATCATGCTCTTGTAGAAATCGCACGGTTGCAGCGAGCTGACCACTCGCGCCAGCCCGGTCATGTCCAGGCCCAGCGCCGTTGCGCCGTCGCGCGCCGTGCGGGTCGCCTTGACCCGCCGTGCCGCAACCAGCTCCCGCACCCGCCACAGCGGGTAATGCGCCGTTCCCTTCTCCATGAGAATTAACCTACTTGGTTAGATGCCGCAAGCGCCGAACTGTGCCAGATCGCAATAATCCAATCGGTACAAACCCCTGCGACCAGCCCCCATCCCCGCTACAATGCAGGTTCCCCACCGCGCCCGGCAGGGGACGTTTCGCATATCCGTCGCGCCTTTACGTCACATACCCCCCTCATTTCATTGAGCGAGTCCGCCATGGTTTTCAAAGTGTTCGTCGATGGTCAGGAAGGCACCACCGGTCTCCGGCTGCTTGACTATCTTTCCGGTCGTTCCGACGTGGAACTGCTGCGCATTGCCGATGACAAGCGCAAGGACCCGGCCGAGCGAGCACGCTTTCTGAACGCCGCCGACGTTGCCTTCCTGTGCCTGCCCGACGTGGCCTCGCGCGAGGCGGTGTCGCTGGTGACCAACCCCAATACCTGCGTGATCGACGCCAGCACGGCGTTCCGTACCTCCGACAACTGGGCCTACGGCCTGCCCGAGCTGGTGCGCGGCCAGCGTGAGAAGATCCGCGCCAGCAAGCGCATCGCGGTGCCGGGCTGCCACGCCAGCGCCTTCGTGATGGCGGTGCGCCCGCTGGTGGACGCCGGCGTGCTGCCGGCCGACTACCCGCTGTCCGCGTTCTCGCTGACCGGGTACAGCGGCGGCGGCAAGAAGATGATTGCGGAGTTCGAAGCCGGCGGTAACCCGAAGCTGGACAGCCCGCGCCCCTACGCGCTCGGCCTGGAGCACAAGCACCTGCCGGAAATGCGCGTGCAGGCAGGCCTGGCGCAGGCGCCGGTCTTCAACCCGATCGTGGGCAATTTCCTGAAGGGCCTGGCGGTGACGGTGCCGGTCTTCGCGGACCGGCTGGCGCGCAAGGTCAGCCCCGAGCAGATCCTGGACATCTACCGCAAGCACTATGAAGGCGAGCAGTTCGTGCGCGTGCTGGCGTACAACAGCGACGACAACCTCGACGGCGGCTTCTTCGACGTGCAGGCCAACAACGACACCAACCGTGTCGACCTGTTCGTGTTCGGTAATGCCGAGCGCCTGAACCTGGTCGCCCGCCTGGACAACCTGGGCAAGGGCGCTGCCGGCGCGGCGGTGCAGTGCATGAACGTGCATGTGGGCGCCGACGAGGCCACGGGGCTGCGCGCCTGACGCGTCGCCCCCTGAACGGGAAAAGCCGGCAATGCCGGCTTTTTCTTTTTGGGCTGGGAAAATCGCTCAGCGGCGCTCAGCGCTTCAGCGGCTTCTGCCGGTCGTCGTCGCCGCTGTCCACCGGCGCGTCGCCCAGGCCCGCCACATTGGCGCGGTACGGCGGCAGCCGGTCCACCGTGGTGTTGATCGCGCGCGCGTAGAGCGGCAGCACCTCGGGCAGGTGCTTTTCCAGGTCGGCGATGCGGCTGCGCCCGGACGGGTGCGTTGACAGGAACTCGGCGCCGGATTGCGACACCTTGCCCATCTTCTGCCACAGCGTCACTGCGGCGCGCGGGTCGAAGCCGGCGCGGGCGGCGACATCCATGCCGATCAGGTCCGCTTCGGATTCATCCGCGCGCGAGAAGCGCAGCGTCAGCAGGTGCGCGCCGGTGCCCAGCGCCATATTGCCCAGGTTGCCAAAGCCGAACAGTTGGGAAATCACGTTGGCGCCGAGGTTGGTGATCTCGGACTTGGCGGCGCGCTCGCGCGCGTGCTCCTGCAGTGCATGGGCGATCTCGTGGCCCATCACCATCGCGATCTCGTCGTCGGTGAGCTTGAGCTGGTCGATCAGCCCGGTATAGATGGCGATCTTGCCACCGGGCATGCAGAACGCATTGACCTGCTTCGACCCGATCAGGTTAATTTCCCACTGCCACTGGCGCGCGCGCTCGTTCCAGCGCACCGTCTGCGGCAGCAGGCGCTTGCCGATGGCGCGCACGCGGATCAGTTGCGGGTGGTTGTCAGGGGCGAGCGCACGCTTGGCGATTGCCTCCTGCTTGAGCTGCTCGTATTCCTGCGTGGCCTGCTGCTCGATGGCCTCGGCCGGCACGATGTTGCGCACCGCCGAGCCGCCGGGGTTGAGCCGGATGCCGCCGGCGTCGCTGTCTTGCGCCTGCGCCGCCGCGCTCCAGCCGAGCGGCAACGCTACCGCGGCCAGCGCCAGCGCGCGGGCCAGCCGGAGTCGGGTGGGACGCTGAACACCTTGCAGGCGGCGGAGCATGTGCGGTTCCTCGGGCGCAATCAGGAAGTGGGCTGACAGGTGATGCAATAATACACGGCGCCCGCGCAGCCGCGCGGCGCCACACGCCTGCCCCGTTCATGAATTTCCAGACCTATCTCGACATCTTCCGCAACCGCCGCATCGGCGCCATGCTGGCGCTGGGCTTCGCCTCGGGGCTGCCGCTGGCGCTGACTTCCGGCACCTTGCAGGCGTGGATGACGGTCGAGGGACTCGATATCAAGACCATCGGCTTTTTCTCGCTGGTCGGCCAGGCCTATATCTTCAAGTTCCTGTGGGCGCCGCTGATGGACCGCTACACGCCGCCGCTGATGGGGCGCCGGCGCGGCTGGCTGCTGGTGACGCAGATCGGGCTGGTGCTGGGCATCGCCGCCATGGCTTTCTGCCCGCCGCGCGAGGCGCTGTGGACGCTGGCGGCGCTGGCCACGCTGGTGGCGTTCCTGTCGGCCTCGCAGGACATCGTCTTCGACGCCTACAGCACCGACGTGCTGCGCCCGGCAGAGCGCGGCGCCGGCGCGGCGGTCAAGGTGCTGGGCTACCGGCTGGCGATGCTGGTCTCGGGCGGCCTGGCGCTGTGGCTGGCCGACCGCGTGCTCGGCTGGCAGCAGACCTACCTGCTGATGGCGGCGCTGATGGGCGTGGGCATCCTCACGCTGCTGTGGGCGCCGGAGCCGGACGTGCCCGCGCGCGCGCCGCGCTCGCTGGAAGAGGCCGTGCTCGGCCCGCTGCGCGACTTCTTCGCGCGCCCGGGCGCGTGGTGGCTGCTGCTGCTGATCGTGCTGTACAAGCTCGGCGACGCCTTTGCCGGCAGCCTGTCGACCACCTTCCTGATCCGGGGCGTGGGCTTCTCCGCGGGCGAGGTCGGCATCGTCAACAAGACGCTGGGGCTGGCCGCCACCATCATCGGTGCGCTGTTCGGCGGCACGCTGATGGTGCGGCTGGGGCTGTACCGCTCACTGATGCTGTTTGGCGTGCTGCAGGCTGTGTCGAACCTGGGCTACTGGATCCTGGCGGTGACGCCACCGCACCTGTGGACCATGGGCGCGACCATCGCCGTGGAGAACGTGTGCGGCGGCATGGGCACGGCGGCCTTCGTGGCGCTGCTGATGACGCTGTGCAACCGCTCGTTCTCGGCCACGCAGTACGCGCTGCTGTCGGCGCTGGCCTCGGTGGGCCGGGTCTATGTGGGCCCCACTTCCGGCTATATGGTCGAGGCCTGGGGCTGGGCGCCGTTCTACCTCGGCACCGTGGTGGTGGCGATGCCCGGTGTGATGCTGCTCTGGGTCATGCGCAACACCGTGCACCGCTACGAGGCCCAGTCGCGCGAAGCGATCGCCTGAGCCCCCTGTCTTGAGACGCTATCAAAGCGAAGCGAAGCGGTTCTGGCTAGACGCGCGGCCGCAGACAGTACAAGTAGTACGGCAAGGCCGCGCAACGACGCCAGAATCGTTAGCGTCTCTTATTCCTTGTAGTAGACGATCTGGTGTGAACTGGCGATCAACTCGCCACACGGGCTCCACAACTGCGCGCGCTGGTCGAAGAACCCCTGCCGGAACACCTGCGCCTGCGCGCTGGCCAGCACGTGGCTGTCGCCCAGCGCAGCCAGCGTCTGCGCATCGGCATGGAAATAGGTGGTCATCGACACCGTGCCGGCCGGCACGAAGCCCGCGCGCTTGAGGAAGATGCGCGGGTAGAAGCTGTCCGCCCACGCCGCCACGGCGGCAAAGTCCGGCGTGCGCGCCGGCGCATCGCGCAGCCAGAACTGCGTCAGGCTGTCCGGATGCTCAGTGCCGGGCTCGGCGGTCGGCTTGGCGCCGCGCACCGGGCGCATCTCGTAGGACTTGAGCCAGCGCACCGGCGCAAACCCGCCCATGGCCGGCAGCATCTCCGCCGCCGGCACCTCCGGCATCACCGCCTCGCCGCAGGCCCAGGTCTCGCGGCGCACGGCAAACATGGCGGTCGCGGTGGTGGCCACGGCATCGCCCTGGCGCAGTTCCAGGCTCCAGTGCTGTGTCGAGCGGTTGGTGCGCACCGGGCGCGCCTCGATCTCGAACGGGCCTTCGGCGATCGGTCCGGCAAAGTTGACGGTCAGCGATACGGGATCGCCCAGCCGCTGCGGATGGTCCAGCGCCGCCTGCAGCAGCGTGGCGGCGGTGATACCGCCGAAGGGCCCGATCATGTTCCAGTACGCCGGCGTGGTGCGGCCCAGGAAGCGATGCTCGCCTGCGGCCTCCAGCGCGATCGCATCGTCAAAGGAATGGAGCGTGCCGGCGGCGGCGGCGGTCAGGGGGGCGGTGGCGGTCATGGCGAGGGCAGTAAATAGCACGATCGTTCGGTGAGCTGCCTACACTAACCGTAGTCAGGCGTTAGGTCAACACGATCATGCAGATGGCATCCTCAGGTGCGGTATCAGCCTTCCACCCGCCGCCGCAGCGGCAAGCTCCAGCCGAGCTGGTTGGCGATCACGCCCAGCAGCACCAGCGCCATGCCTGCGATCTGCAGCGGGCCCAGCACCACGCCGAACACCAGCACGTCGATCACGATCGCCACCAGCGGATAAATGAAGGACAGCGTCGCGATCGACACCACGTTGAGCCGCTGGAAGGCGCCATACAGCAGCGTGTACATCACGCCGGTATGCACCAGCCCCAACGCCAGCAGCGCGGCCCAGGTGCCGCCGCCGTAGCTACCCGCCGCAGGATGGGCCAGCGGCGCCAGCATCAGCACGCCCAGCACCATCTGCAGCCCGGCGATCTGACCGGGCGGGATCGTCTGCAGCCGGCGCGTGGCCAGGGTCGTCACCGCGTACAGCAGCGCGGCCAGCAGGCCCAGGCCGATGCCGGCCAGCATCGCCGCGCCGGTGGCGCCGTGCTCGAGCCCGGTGATCAGCATCACGCCGGCAAAGGCCAGCACCAGCCATGGCAGCCGCGCGAACGGGAACGGCTCGCGCTGAATCACCGAGGTCAGCAGCAGCAGGAAGAACGGCTGGGTGTGATAGACCACGGTGGCGATGGCGATGCCGCTGTACGCGTAGGCGGAGAACAGCGCCAGCCAATTCAGCACCAGCGTCACGCCGCCCAGCACCAGCCAGCCGATTTGTGCGCGGCTCATCCGTACCCAGCCGCGCTGCAGCGTCAGCACGCCCAGCAGCGCCGCGCCGCCGAACAGGCAGCGAAAGAACACCACATCAAGCGGCGGCTGGCCGCTGGTGACCACGAACCAGCCGATGGTGCCGGACAGCAGCATGGCCGCGACCATGCGCCAGGCGCCGCCTGGCAAGGGTTGTTGGGTGGGCATGAGGGACTCCGGTCAGACGATTGCCGCATTGTTCCACCATGCAATCTGCTCAACAATCCCGTCCCAGCTCAATTAATATTTGATCTGAAGTCAAAGAATGGGAAAGTGCGATGCCGGATGCACCACTTAATGCGATGGCCGTGTTCGCGCGCGTGGTCGAATGCGGCAGCTTCTCGGCCGCGGCGCAGGACCTCGGCATGACGCCCTCCGCGGTCAGCCGGCACGTGTCGCGGCTGGAAGCGACGCTGGGCGCGAGCCTGCTGCAGCGGACCACCCGCGCCTTTGCGCTGACCGAGCTGGGCCAGTCGGTCTATGCCGCCTGCGCCCGCATGACCGCCGCGGCGCGCGAGGTCACCGCGCTGGCCGGCGAGCACGGCGGTACACCGCACGGCGTGCTGCGCGTCAGCGCGCCGGTCTCGTTCGGGCAGGCCTGGCTGGCGCCGCGGTTGCCGGCGCTGCTGGCACGCTACCCGGGTCTGGACCTGCAGCTGACGCTGGCCGACCGCATGGTCGACCTGGTCGAAGAAGGCATGGACGTGGCCGTGCGCATCGCCCGCGAACTGGCGCCCGGGCTGGCCGCGCGGCCGCTGCGCGAGGTGCGCTACCGGCTGGTGGCCTCGCCCGGCTACCTGCGCAGCCACGGCGCGCTGGCCACGCCCGCCGAACTGCCGGCCGCGCGCTGTCTCTACCTCGGCTACGGCAACTTCGGTGAACGCTGGACCCTGCGCCACCAGGCCGGCGGGGAGACCATGGTGGTGCGCATCCCGCCGCGCCTGACGCTGAACAACAGCCTGGCGATCATGACCATGGTGGAGCGCGATGCCGGCATCGGGCTGGTGCCGGACTTCTCGCTGGGCAGCGCCCTCGACGAGGGCCGGGTCGTGAAGGTGCTGCCGGACTGGGACATCCTCGAGCCCTACATCGGCACCGCCTACGCGGTCTACACGCCGACGCGGCACGTGCCACCGAAAGTGCGGGCCTTTGTCGACCACCTCGCCGCGACCGCCGGGGATGCGCCGGTCTAGGTCAGCCTTACGCCTTGCCGAGGACCTGTCGCAGCAGCCACAGCATGGCCTCGCGCACGCGCGCGGCATCGGCGCCGGCCTCGATCTCCAGCGCCGCGCGGTCGAACGCCGCCGACAACAGCGGCGCCAGCGCGCGCACTGCCACGTCGCCCTGCTGGCCGACAGCCACAGCATCCAGCCCCTCTCGCAGCGTGCGGGCGGCGTTGGCCTCGTCCAGTGCAAGCATTTCGCGCAGCCCCAGCGCCGCCGGGCCTTCGACCAGCAGCAGACGCGTGCGGCCCGGCACGGTCATCGCGTCAAGGTAGGCCTGCGCGCCGGCGATGAGCGCCTCGGCGGGATCCTGCCCAGCGGGCGTGGCCGCCTCGATATCGGCGGCGACCGCCGCCGCTTCCTCGGCCAGCACGTGCCGGAACAAGTCGCGCTTGTCGGCGAAATGGTGGTACAGCGCGCCGCGCGTGATGCCGGCGGCCGCGCACACGTCAGGCGTCGAAGTTTCCCCGTAGCCGCGCTCGACGAATAATGCGCGCGCGGCATCGAGCAGCGCCTGCCGGGTTGCCTCGGTACGTTCTCGGTTCGATCGGGCCACGCATTTCCTCCTTGCATACATGCAGCCTGTATCTTAATATCAATTTACATACAGACTGCATGTATCTCAACCGGGAGGGGCCTCATCGTGAAAGTCACCAGCTACTACCCCGTGATCATGACCGGCGACGTTGCCGGCACGGCCGCGTTCTACCAGCGCCACTTCGGCTTCGTGGCCCTGTTCACCAGCGACTGGTACGTGCATCTGCAGCTTGCCGATGACCCGTCCGTGAATCTTGCCGTGCTCGATGGCAGCCACGAGACCATCCCCGCCCCGGCACGCGGCCAGAGCGCGAAGGGCTTGCTGCTGAATTTTGAAGTGGAAGACCCGGATGCGGTCCATGACCGCCTGCAGGCGGCCGGGCTGCCGATCCTGCTGCCGCTGCGCGACGAGGCCTTCGGGCAGCGGCATTTCATCACCGCCGACCCCAACGGCGTGCTGATCGACATCATCAAGCCGATCCCGCCGTCGGGAGAATTTGCGGCGCAGTACGAGGCCGGCGCGCTGCCGGGCTGAAGCCGATGAACCCGGCCGTGATCAGGCCGCGCAGACCCGGTACACCGCCAGGCTGCCGCGCCAGTTGAAGCCCCAGCTCACGGTCACGCCCTCGTGCATCACCACGCGATCGATCACGCGCAGCCCGACCTTGGGCGCAAGCGCCTCGAAGTCGCTGATGGTCAGCACGCGCACGTTGGGCGTGTCGTACCACTGGTAAGGCAGCGATTCCGACACCGGCATGCGGCCGCGGAACACCGACAGCCGGTGCGGCCAGTAGCCGAAGTTCGGGAACGACACGATGCATTCGCGCCCCACGCGCAGCGTGTCGCGCAGTACCTGCGCGGTGTTGTGGATGGTCTGCAGCGTCTGCGACAGGATCACGGTGTCGAAGCTCTTGTCCTCGAACAGCGCCAGCCCGCCCTCCAGGTTCTGCTGGATGACATGCACGCCCTTCTGCGCGCACGCCAGCACGCCTTCGTCGCGGATCTCGATGCCGTAGGCCTGAACGTCGAGCTCGTCCTGCAGCACGCGCAGCAGGCTGCCGTCGCCACAGCCCAGGTCGAGCACGGTGGAGTTGGGTTCGATCCAGCGCGCGATCGCGCGGAAGTCGGGGCGCAGCGCCAGGATATTGGGATTGGCCAGGGCGTTCATGCGCCGATCTCCTCTGCGATGCGGTCGTAATAGGCGCGCATCAGGTTGTGATAGCGCGGGTCGTCGAGCAGGAAAGCGTCGTGGCCGTGCGGCGCGTCGATCTCGGCGTACGAGACCGGGCGCTTGTTGTCCAGCAGCGCCTTGACCAGCTCGCGGCTGCGGCTGGGCGCGAAGCGCCAGTCGGTGCCGAAGCTCGCCACCAGGAAGCTCGCCTGGGTCTGTGCCATCGCGCGCGTCAGGTCGCCGCCGTGGGCCAGCGCGGGGTCGAAGTAGTCGAGCGCGCGCGTGATCAACAAGTAGGTGTTGGCGTCGAAGTACTCGGCGAACTTGTCGCCCTGGTAGCGCAGGTAGCTCTCCACCTGGAACTCGACATCGAACGAGAAGCGGATGTCGTCGGTCTTCAGCTCACGGCCGAATTTCTCGGCCATGTCCTCGTCCGACAGGTAGGTGATATGGCCGATCATGCGGGCCACGCGCAGGCCGCGCTTGGGCTTGACGCCATGCGCGTAATAGTTGCCCCCGTGGAAATCGGGATCGGACAGGATCGCACTGCGCGCGACCTCGTTGAAGGCGATATTCTGCGCCGACAGCTTGGGCGTGGAGGCCACCACGATGCAGTGGCGCAGCCGGTCCGGGTACATCAGGCTCCAGGCCACCGCCTGCATGCCGCCCAGGCTCCCGCCCATCACCGCGGCGAACTGCGTGATGCCGAACGCGTCGGCCACGAGCGCCTGCGCATTGACCCAGTCTTCCACCGTCACCACCGGGAAGCTCGCGCCATAGGGCTGGCCGGTGGCGGGATTCAGGCTCATCGGCCCGGTCGAGCCGAAGCAAGAGCCCAGGTTGTTCACGCCGATGACGAAGAAGCGGTCGGTATCGAGCGGCTTGCCGGGCCCGACCATGTTGTCCCACCAGCCCACCTCGCGCGGATTGTCGGCATAGACCCCGGCCACATGGTGCGAGGCATTGAGCGCGTGGCAGACCAGCACCGCGTTGGAGCGGGCCGCGTTGAGCGTGCCGTAGGTCTCGACCATCAGGTCGTAGCCGGCAATGGACGTGCCGTTGCGCAGCTTCAGCGGCTCGGCGAAATGCGTGCGCTGCGGCGTGACCACGCCGACCGAATCGGGCGGCAGGGCGAGCGCGCTGGGCGCGGCAGACGGCAGGGCGACATCAGTCATGGAATCCGGGCCCGTGGCGAACGGGCATAAAAAAACCCGACCGGCATTTGCGTGTGAAGCGTCGCAGCCAAGTCGGGATTCACTGGATTCCTTGCGGGATTCCGCGTGCCGGCGCCATCCATTGCAGTGGTGACATGGGGCGCCGACCCAACCTCTTTAGCCGCATTTATAGTGGCAACCCGGACCTTGGTCCCGTGGCTGCCGCGCGCCCGCAAGCCAGTCATCAAATCGGCGCGACCGGGCAATTATAGAGCAATCGGCCCGGCATGTAGTTTTCAGCCCAGCAAGACCCTCAGGTGCGCCTCGGCATGGTCCGACGGCGACTTGCGGAAGCCGCTCTTGGCATAGCGGTGCCACTGCCCCTGCACCGCCGCCATGATCAGCGCGGCGCGCGCCGGTATATCGGCGTCCGCGGGGAACGCGGCCTGCGTCACCGCCATCTTCAGGCACTGGCGCAGCGAAGCCTCGATGCGGTCCACCACCTGGTTGATGCGCTCCTGCAGGCGTTCGTGCTCGCCCACCAGCGCCTCGCCAGTCAGCACGCGCGTCATGCCCGGGTTCTTCTCGGCAAACGACAGCAGCATGCGCACGATCATATGCGCCTGGCGCAGGCCATGCTCTTCCTTGTCGACGATCTGGTTGATCAGGCCGAACACGGTCTGCTCGATAAAGCCGATCAGGCCTTCGTACATCTGCGCCTTGCTGGCGAAGTGGCGGTACAGCGCCGCCTCGGACACGTTCAGCCGTGCCGCCAGCGCGGCGGTGGTGATCTTTTCCCCGCGCGGGTGCTCCAGCATGGTGGCCAGCGTCTGCAGGATCTGGACGCGGCGCTCGCCGGGACGCGGGCGCTTGCGCGCCGGCGTGGCGGGCGCCGCCTGCGCATCGATGTCGTCGGTACTGCCTGAGATGACTGCCTCCGGCTGGTCCCCGTTGCTTTGCGTCATGACCCGGTTCTCCGCATTCGTCGTTGGAGTTGATGCATGGATTGTACTTTTATGTCCACATAGGCCGGTCGATTCGGCACGCGGGCGCGCACGCGCGGCACGTTGTCGGGTTGCGCCTGCGGTGCCTGGGTCTCTGCCGCCACCAGCGTCACCGACTGCTCCTGCGCGGCGTGGCCGACATGGCGCCGGTCCTCGGCCTCCAGCGTCGAGCGTACCGCGGCATCGCGCCGGCTGCCGTCGTCGCGCGCCACTGTGGGCACAGCATGCACATCGTGCGGGCGCGATGGCGCGATCGTGCGCAGGTAGCCGGTCACCCACGCGGTGCGGATGCCGGTGCCCGCATAGCGCTTGAGATGCGACACAGTATCTTCCACCAGCACCGCGCGATGCGGCGCGATGCCTGTCTGCGCCAGCAGCCGGCGCAGCATGCGGCGGTCCGGCTTGGGCCGCAGGTGGCCATGCACCCACATCTGCTCGATCGCCACCACGCGCTCGAAGCATTGGCCGATGCCAGCGACCTCCAGCACCGCCTGCGCATAGTCCTGCGGCGCGTTAGTGACCAGGATCTTGCGCCCGGGCAGGCGCCGCAGGTGCGCGGCCAGCCCGCGCCGCACGCGCACCATCTCGGCCAGCTGCGGAAACTCATGCGCGGCGCGCAGGAAGTCCGCGGGATCGACGCCATGATGGCGGATCATGCCGAGCAGCGTGGCGCCGTAGCGCTGCCAGTAGTCGACGCGCACGCGGCTGGCGGTGGCGTCGTCGCAACCGAGCACGCGCGCCACGTAGGCGGTCATCAGCCGGTTGATGGCCGGGAAGATCGCGTGCGAGGCGTCGTGCAGCGTGTTGTCGAGGTCGAACAGCCAGACCGTGCGGCCTGAATTGTCGCCCGCCGGGCGGCGGCGCAGGCGAGCGCGGACACGGCGCGGAGGAGGAAGACTGGAAGGCACGCCGGACAACTCGGAGGATATGGGGGTGTTCCGGGGCGGCTGGTTGTGGCCAGGGCCGCCCCGGCGGCTCCGCTCAGTGCGAGCGGATCATGGTGCCGAACGCCTGCTCGGTCAGGATTTCCAGCAGCAGCGAATGCTCGATGCGGCCGTCGATGATGTGCACCGAATGCACGCCGCTCTTGGCCGCGTCCAGTGCCGACGAGATCTTCGGCAGCATGCCGCCCGAGATGGTGCCGTCGGCGAACAGCTCTTCGATCTCGCGCGCCGACAGGTCGGTCAGCAGCGTGCCCTTCTTGTCCATCACGCCCGGGATGTTGGTCATCATGACCAGCTTCTCGGCCTTCAGGATCTCGGCCATCTTGCCGGCAACCACGTCGGCGTTGATGTTGTAGGCCTGGCCGTCGTCGGAGAAGCCGATCGGCGAGATCACCGGGATAAAGGCGTCGTCCTGCAGCGCCTTGACCACGGCCGGGTTGATCGCCTCGATATCGCCGACGTAGCCGATATCGACAAACGCGCCCGGGTTCTCGCGATCCGGCATCTGCAGCCGCTTGGCGCGGATCAGGCCGCCGTCCTTGCCGGTCAGACCCACGGCCTGGCCGCCGTACTGGTTGATCAGCATCACGATGTCCTGCTGGACTTCGCCGCCCAGCACCCACTCGACCACTTCCATGGTCTCTTCGTCGGTGACGCGCATGCCCTGCACGAAGGTGCCAACCTTGCCGACCTTCTTCAGCGCCTCATCGATCTGCGGGCCGCCGCCGTGCACCACCACCGGATTCATGCCGACCAGCTTCAGCAGGATCACGTCGCGCGCGAAGCCATGCTTGAGCTTCTCTTCGGTCATGGCATTGCCGCCGTACTTGACCACGATGGTCTTGCCGTGGAACTTGCGGATATACGGCAGCGCCTCGGCGAGGATCTCGGCTTTCAGCGCGGGGGCAATGGCGGCCACCGTCGTTGCGGCAGGCCCGGGGTTGTCGGCGTTCATGGGGGACATCCGTGAGATTCAACAGGTATGATGACAAATCGGCTGCGTACCCGGGGGAAAACCAACGGGGGATCGCCCGAAAGTGCGCCATCCGGCTACGGCAGGCGCCGATTTTACAAGAAACCGCGCGGGGCGCGAGCCTGCCGGCCCAAGCTGCCCGCGCAAGCCGCCCGCAAGCGCCCCACGGGGCACCAGACGGCGCGCCGGCGTTCCGTCCGCGCAACAGCGCGCACCTGGGTTACGGCCGCCTGAGCCGTTTGGCCGCCGGCCCGGCGCACGGTTCCCCGTAATGACCACCATGCCCCACGCCGCCAACCCCATATCGCTCACTCAAACCACGCCAGCGCGCGGGAGCCGCCGATGAGCGACGCCTCGACCGTCCTCACCGGCCAGTTGCGCCCGGTCGAGCATTGCAGCCGCTGCGGCGCCGGCTTCGTCTGCGGCTACGTGGCCGGGCTGCCGGAGTGCTGGTGCGCCAGCCAGCCGCTGCTGCCGGCGCGGCGCATCGTGCCGGGCCAGCACTGCCTGTGCCCCGCCTGCCTGGCTGCGCGCCGGGGCGAGGATCAGGCGCCCGACCCGGCCGCGGGCACGCCGGCCGGCTGAGCCGGCGCACTGCCCCACTGCATCACCAGCATTCCGGCCACGATCAGCGCCGCGCCCGCCAGCCGCGCCGGCGTCAGCGCGCGCACGGCAAATCCGGCCAGCCCGAACTGGTCCACCAGCAAGGCGGCCAGCACCTGCCCCGCCACCACGGCGGCGATAAAGCCGGCAGCGCCCAGCTTCGGCGCCATCATCAGCGCAGCCGAAATATAGAACACCCCCAGCACTCCGCCGCCCCAGATCCAGCCCGGCGCGCGCGCCAGTTGCGACGGCACCGGCAGCGGCACCCGCAGCAACCACAGCACCGGCAGGATTGCTGCCAGGCTGACCAGCAGCGACACCAGCGTGGCCGACAGCGGATGGCCCAGCGCGCGCCCCAGCGTGGCGTTGGCGCCCGCCTGGAACGGGATCACCACGCCGGCCAGCACCGCGGTGCCAAGCGGCAACAACAAGGAGATCGGGAAGGAAAGCGGCAACTGGATGCCTGACATGTCACGCTCCGTAGGGCAAACTGCGATGCCTGACAGTTTGAAATATCGCAAAGCGAATTCCCAATTCTGCTTTCATACGTTTAATATTCGCCGAATGAATAGCCTACGCGGAATCGACCTCAACCTGCTGGTGGTGCTGGAAGCACTGCTGGCCGAGCGCCATATCTCCCGCGCCGCGCTGCGGCTGCACCTGAGCCAGCCGGCGGTGAGCCACGCCCTGGGCCGCCTGCGGCAACTACTCGACGATCCCATCCTGGTGCGCGGCAAGGGCGGCCTGGTGCTGAGCGCGCGCGCGCATGAACTGGCCGGCCCGCTCGCCGAGGCGCTGGCGCAGGTGCGCATCCTGCTGGGGCCGAGTGGCTTCCAGCCGGCCACCGCGCGCCGCACCTTCCGCCTGGCGATGTCCGACTACGGAGCGCTGGTGGTGCTGCCGCGGCTGCTGCGCGCGGTGCGCAAGGCCGCGCCCAATATCGACCTGGTGGTGTCGCAGGCCAGCCGCGAAGGCATGACCGCGCAGGTGGCCGACGGCGAGATCGACATGGCACTGGGCGTGTTCAGCTACCAGCCCGAAGGCGTGCAGTCCGCCGAGCTGTTCCGGGAAAGCTATGCCTGCGCGGTGGATGCGGCGACGGTTCGCGATAACGGCCGGCTCGACCAGGTGGCCTACCTGGCGCGCTCGCACGTGCTGGTGGCCACGCACAGCGAACGCATGGACGCGATCGACACGGCCGTCGCCAAACTCGGCGGGCGCCGCAAGATCGCCTGCGTGGTGCCGCACTGGAGCGTGGCGCCGGCATTGATCGCCGGGACCAACCTGGTGCTGACCACCGCGCGGCGCAGCCTGGCCGCGCTGGAAGAAGATTCCCGCTACGCCGTGTTCCCGCCGCCTTTTGCGCTGGACGACTTCACCTTCAGCATGATCTGGCACGAACGCACCGACGCCGATCCCGCCCACGCCTGGCTGCGCGAGCGCGTGCTGGCGGCGGCGGCCAGTCAGGAATCGGAAGAGCCGATCAGCTTGCGCGGCTGACGGCGCGGTGCGGGCTTGCCGCCGGCAGGCGCCGGCGGCTGTGACCTGGCATCACGGTGCTGCGCCGGGCCGGAGGGTGGCCGGGCGGGACGCGTGTCCCCGCGAAAGACCAGCTTCTGGCGGGTGCCGTGTTGCTTGTTGGCCATGACCGGCGGATGGGTGGGAAGCGGCCCGGCTTCGCCGGGCCTGTCAGCGTGGGGATCAGTGCTTGTGCTCGCCGTGGCCCGCATGGCCACCGCTGGCACCGGCGGCAGCGGGCACCATGTCGCGCACTTCCGCCGTGACCTTCTGCTCGGTCACCTTGCCGCCCTGCTCGATCTTCAGCGTGATGGGCACGGTATCGCCCTTCTTCAGCTGCGACTTCAGGTCCATCAGCATCACGTGGTAGCCGCCGGGCTTCAGCTCGACGTCCTTCATCCTGGGCAGGTCCAGCGACTTGATCTGGCGCATGCGCATCACGTTGCCTTCCATCTTCATCTCGTGCAGCTCGGCCGCGCCCACCGGCGATGACACGCCGACCAGCTTCGCGTTCTCGTGCGCATGCAGCACCATGAAGGCGCCCGAGGCCGTTTGCGTCGGCACCGTGCCGCGCACCCAGGCATTGCTGACGTCGACCTGGGCCAGCGCGGCGCCCGAAGCCAGCGTGGCGGCGAGCGCGGCGAACGATGCGGCCACCCTGGCCGCGCGGATCTTGGCTTGCATGAAAGGCTCTCCTGAAAGCAGACATTAGACCATGCCGGCACCTGGCCGTGCACGGGACGGCCAGGTGCCGGTCCGGCGCACAGCCGGTTAGTCTGGCAGGCCGCGCGGCGCGCCGCCAATGCGGCAAGGTGTCGCACGCTCAGGTGCCTCGCGGCGGCATTGATACACTCGCGCCATGACCAGCCTGCCCCGCCTGCCCGAACTCCCCTTCCTGACGCCGTTGCCGGCCGGCTCCTCCGCCCGCCACGGCCAGGTGACGCTGCGCCGGCTGTTCTGGCTGCGCTGGGCGCTGCTGTCCGGCGAGGCGCTGACCTTGCTGGTATGCGACCCCATCGCCGGCATCCGGCTGCCCTATGGGCCACTGCTGGTGGTGTTCGGGCTGCAGGCGCTATTCAACCTGCTGACCGGCCTGCGCCTGCGCGTGCACACCCAGCGCAACAGCGCACCCGGCGAGGCCGAGCTGATGGGCCAGTTGCTGGTGGACCTGACCGCGCTGTCGGCCATCCTGTTCTATACCGGCGGCGCGACCAACCCGTTCGTGTCGTTCTACCTGCCCGGGCTGGCCATCGCCGCGGCGATCCTGCCCTGGCGCCAGGTGATCGCGCTGGCGCTGTACGCGTTGGCCTGCTACACGCTGCTGCTGTTCGAGTATGTACCGCTGGACCTGCACAACCCGGACAACGCGGTGAACTACCACCTGGCCGGCATGTGGCTGAACTTTGTCGCCAGCGCGGTGATGATCGCGCTGTTCGTGGCGCGCCTGTCGGGTGTGCTGCGCCAGCGCGAGGCGCAGCTGAACCTGGCGCGCGAGCAGCTGCTGCGCGAAGCGCGCGTGGAAGACCTCAACGGCCAGGCCGCCGCGGTGGCGCATGAGATCGGCACCCCGCTGGCGACGCTGGCCGTGATTGCCGGCGAACTGCGCGCCGACGCCTCCGAGCCCGGCCGCGGCGCCACCGCGATCAGCGCCTACCTGCCCGACCTGAAGACCATGGAGCAACAGCTGGCGCTGTGCCGCACCACGCTGGCGCGGCTGCGCGAGGATCCCGCCACGCTGGCGCCGCAGCGCATCGACGGCTGGCTGCCGGCCTTCGCCGAGCGCTGGCAGCTGCGCCATCCCGGCGCCGGCCTGCAGGCCGGCACCACGCCGGGCGCCGGCGCCCAGGCGGTGGAAACCGCCCGCGTCGGCCAGATCCTGACCATCCTGCTGGACAACGCCGCGCGCAGCCAGCAGGCCGCCGGCCGCGGCAACGTGCCGCTGCAGCTGCAGATCGCCATGGAGCCGGGCTACACCGCGCCGTGGCTGTCCTTCCGCGTCGCCGACCACGGCGACGGCATTCCCGAAGCGCTGCGCGGCCAGCTCGGCGAAACGCCGGTGGCCAGCCAGCACGGCGGCCAGGGCATCGGCCTGTACCTGGCGCAAAGCGCCGCACGCCAGATGGGCGGCGAGCTGGCCTGGCACGACCGCCCCGGCGGCGGCACCGTGGCCGAGCTGCGCCTGCCCGCGCTGTCCGCACTATCGACGTTTTCCGCGCCTGCCGCGCATCCGGAACCATCGCGCCACCACTGAACATGACCGACACCTTCCACCCGGTACCTGAAGCCACCGCACCCGCAGGCACGCCCTTCCTGGTCATCGACGACGATGAAGTCTTCGCCGGCACGCTGGCGCGCGCCCTCACGCGCCGCGGCTACCCGGTGCAGGTCGCGCACGACGGCCGCACCGCGCTGGCGCTGGCGTCGCGCACGGCCTTTGCCTACGTCACGCTGGACCTGCACCTGGAACCGCCGCCCGAAGCCGGCAGCACCGCGCCGGCAGAGTCCGGCCTGCAACTGGTCTCGCCGCTGCGCCAGGCGCTGCCCGACGCGCGCATCCTGATCCTGACCGGCTACGCCAGCATTGCCACCGCGGTGGCGGCGGTAAAGCAAGGCGCGGACGAGTACCTGGC
The DNA here is from genome assembly GCA_050987995.1 of Ralstonia pickettii. Lineage (GTDB taxonomy): Bacteria > Pseudomonadota > Gammaproteobacteria > Burkholderiales > Burkholderiaceae > Cupriavidus > Cupriavidus pickettii_B. Next base: position 145,712 of record CP158803.1, on the reverse strand, counting down.
CAAGCCGGCCAATGTCGATTCGATCCTGACCGCGCTGATGGCGGGCGTGTCGGAAGAGGCGGCGCAGGCCGCCATGGAAGAGCCGGTGCCGCTGTCGGTGGCGCGGCTCGAGTGGGAGCATATCCAGCGCGTGCTGGCCGAGCATGGCGGCAATATCTCGGCCACGGCGCGGGCGTTGAACATGCACCGGCGCACCTTGCAGCGCAAGCTGGGCAAGCGGCCGGTGTCGCGCTAAGGAAAAGGCCGCGCGAACTGCGCGGCCCTTCGGGTGGCAACTGCTGCCGGTATTACAAGCGCAACTGGACGTAGTCCCAGTCCAGCCCGTCGGCGCTGTCCTGCGGCGTGCTGCCTTGCGCGACGATGCGCATGGCGTCGCCGGCATGCCGGTCGGCCAGCGTGAACAGGCCGCCCGAATCCAGCGCGAGCGACGCGGCCGCGGCAGTTGCCGCGCCGCGCGAACCCGATTGCGCCGCCTCAGCGGCGGGCACGGCGGGACGGATGCAAAGGAAGGCCGTCGCGGCGGCCAGCGCGGCCAGCAGGCCTCCGGTGGCCAGCACCACACGGCGGGTCTTGTATTGGACCATTCGATTTCTCCTGCCAGTGAGTTGAGTGGGATGCGGTGGCTCCCGCACCGGTCAATCGACCGTCAAGGTGACGAAGGGTCGCATTGGCGGGCCTTTGCGCGCCAGCGTGCTTACCAATGCTTACGCTCCTTACCGGCATGTGTCAGCCGGATACGCACGGACATGAGAAATCCTCCTCGCCAAGGATGGAAACTGACCCACAGACGCAAAAAGAGTGCACCGTGGTGCGCCCTTCCCGCTTGTCGTCAGTACAGCCTTACAGCACGTAGCGCGACAGATCCTCATTGCCGGCCAGGTCGCCCAGGCGCTCCTCGACATACGCCGCATCGATCGTGACCGTCTCGCCCGACGACTTGGTCGCATGGAACGACAGGTCCTCCAGCAACCGCTCCATCACCGTGTACAGCCGGCGCGCGCCGATGTTTTCCACCTTCTCGTTGACCGAGAAGGCGATCTCCGCCAGCCGGCGGATGCCGTCGTCGGCAAACACCAGGCTGACCTCTTCCGTGTTTAGCAGCGCCTGGTACTGCTTGGTCAGGCTCGCGTCGGTCTGCGTCAGGATGGCCTCGAAGTCCTGCACGGACAGCGAGTCCAGCTCCACCCGGATCGGGAAGCGGCCCTGCAGCTCGGGAATCAGGTCGCTCGGCTTGGACAGGTGGAACGCCCCCGAGGCAATGAACAGGATGTGGTCCGTCTTGATCATGCCGTACTTGGTGCTCACCGTGGTGCCTTCCACCAACGGCAGCAGGTCGCGCTGCACGCCCTGGCGCGACACCTCGCCGCCGCCGATATCGCTGCGGCTGGCGATCTTGTCGATCTCGTCCAGGAACACGATGCCGTTCTGCTCGACATTGGTGATGGCCTTGTGCTTGAGCTCGTCGTCGTTGACGAGCTTGGCGGCCTCTTCGTCGATCAGCAGCTTGAAGGCTTCCTTGACCTTCATCTTGCGGCGCGCCTTCTTGCCCTGGCCCAGGCCGGCGAACATCGAGCGGATCTGCTCGGTCATGTCTTCCATGCCCGGCGGGCCCATGATGTCCATGCTCGGCATGCCGGCAGCCAGTTCCAGCTCGATTTCCTTGTCGTCGAGCTGGCCCTCGCGCAGCTTCTTGCGGAACACCTGGCGCGTATTGGAATCCTTCTCTTCCGGCTGCGTAAAGCCGATATCGCGCGGCGGCGGCAGCAGCACGTCGAGCAGGCGGTCCTCGGCCGCGTCCTCGGCCTTGGTGCGCACCTTCTTCATCTCGGATTCGCGCGTCTGCTTGATCGCCATCTCGGCTAGGTCGCGCACGATGGTGTCGACGTCGCGGCCGACGTAGCCCACCTCAGTGAACTTGGTGGCCTCGATCTTGATGAAGGGCGCGTCGGCCAGCTTGGCCAGGCGGCGCGCGATCTCGGTCTTACCGACCCCGGTCGGGCCGATCATCAGGATGTTCTTGGGGGTGATTTCCTGGCGCAGGGGCTCGGCCACCTGCTGGCGGCGCCAGCGGTTGCGCAGCGCCACGGCCACGGCCTTCTTGGCCTTGTTCTGGCCGATGATGTGCTTGTCGAGTTCGGAAACGATTTCCGACGGGGTCATGGTGTGCGACATGGTATCCGTTCAGTAGGGGCGCGCCGGCCTGCGCGGTGGCCGGCCATCGCTCATTCCAGCGTTTCGATGACGAAATTGGTGTTGGTGTAGATGCAGAGTTCGCCGGCGATGGTCAGCGCCTTCTCGACCACGTCCTTGGGCGGCAGTTCGGTGTTTTCCACCAGCGCCTTGGCGGCCGACTGCGCATACGCGCCGCCCGAGCCGATCGCGGCGATGCCGCCCTCGGGGTCGAGCACGTCGCCGTTGCCGGTGATGACCAGCGTGGTGTCGCGGTCGGCGGTAATCAGCATGGCTTCCAGCCGGCGCAGCGCGCGGTCGGAGCGCCAGTCCTTGGCGAGGTCGACCGCGGCGCGGGTCAGGTTGCCCTGGTACTTCTCCAGCTTGGCCTCGAAGCGGTCCAGCAGCGAGAAGGCATCGGCGGTGCTGCCGGCAAATCCGACCAGCACCTTTCCGTTGTAGATGCGGCGCACCTTGCGCGCGGTGCCCTTCATCACGATATTGCCGAGAGTGACCTGACCATCACCGCCGAGTGCGACCTGATTGCCGCGGCGGACGCTGACGATGGTAGTGCCGTGATACTGTTCCATGGTGGCTTCCGTGAATATGTCAGGACCGTAGTTGGCGACGCCCCCGGCGGGTTTCAAGGCCCTCGCGTGCGCCGGACGCGGTCTGACCAATATAGGATGCCTGCCGCCACGTTGCCGGGCGCCGCGCCCCAACGAAAAGGGCCATGCGTTGCCGCATGGCCCTTGTCCGCAACGCGCGGGGCCACCGGCCCGCGCGCCTCGCGCATCACTCCACCAGATCAGTCCGCATACACGCCGGCCTTCTTGATCACCGGGGTCCACTTGTTGATCTCGGCGGTCAGGAGGGTGCGCAGCGAATCCGGCGTGGCGCGCTGTGCCGACGCGGCTTCGGCGCCCAGCTCGGCCATCTTGGAGCGGAAGGTCGGGTCGGCCACGGCCTTCTGCAGCGCAGCCGACAGCTTGTCGATCACCGGTTTGGGCGTGCCCTTGGGCGCGTACATGGCGTGCCAGACCTTCACTTCCACGCCCGGCAGGCCTTGCTCGGCCGCCGTCGGGATATCCTTGAATGCTTCCACGCGGCGTGCCTGCATGGCCGCGTACGGCTTGACCGAGTTGGCCTTGAGATGGCCTGCGAGATTGGTGGTCTGGTCGCACAGCAGGTTGACCTGGCCGCCCAGGATATCGGTCAGTGCCGGCGCGGCGCCCTTGTACGGCACGGTGGTCAGTTCGGTCTGGATCGCGCTCTGGAACAGCAGGCCGCACAGGTGCGAAGCCGAGCCGATACCGGCATTGGCCAGCGACAGCTTGCTGGCGTTGGCCTTGAGGTACGGCAGCAGGTCCTTGAAGCTGTTCGGCGGCAGCGACTTGTTGCCGACCAGGATCATCGGCACGTCGGCGATTTCGCCGACCATCTCGAAGTCCTTGAGCGGATCGAAGCCCAGGTTGCGGTACAGCGCCGGGGCCGTGGCCATGCCGATATGGTGGATCAGCAGGGTGTGGCCGTCGTTCTTGGCCTGGGCCACCTTCTTGGCGCCGATGGTGCCGCCGGCGCCGCCGAGGTTCTCGATGATCATGGTCGCGCCCAGATGCTTGGACATGATCGCGGTCAGCTCGCGCGAGAGCTTGTCGGTCGGACCACCCGCGGCAAACGGCACCACCGCCGACACCGGCTTGCTGCCGGGATATTCCTGGGCGTACGCGCCCGACACCACACCCATTGCGCTGACTGCCAGCGCGGCCGCGACCATCTTTGCCACTCGTTTCATGCTCTCTTCTCCTGGTTCCCTTCAATACCCGTCTGCAAGGCGTTGCTGCCGGCCCGGCCCCGGCTGTTGGGGGCCCTGTTGCGCTGGCTCTTTGGCCGCGCTTTGACCATGCCGGCAGGCACCGCCGCCCCGCCGCACGCTCGGCATGGGCGGGGGGATGATGTTAGCAACCGCAGACAATGTGCAGGTATAGGGGCTAACCCGCCTGCAACGCGGGACATATGCCGGGATACGGCGAAGATATGGGAGAGATGCGCGGAAAACGCGTGGGTCGCGCCGGTGCGGGCCCGCTAGCGGAAAAAACCGAGCATTTCCTCCAGCAGCGGCTCGGGCGCTTCCTCCGGGAGGTAGTGCCCGCACGGCAGCGCGCGGCCGCTGACGTCGGTGGCCACCTCCTGCCACAGCGCCATCGGCTCGAAGCAGCGCGCCACCACGCCGTGCTCGCCCCACAGGACCCGCAGCGGCAACTCCAGCCGGCGCCCCGCCTCGCGGTCGGCGCGGTCGTGCTCCAGGTCGATGGTGGCGGCGGCGCGGTAGTCCTCGCACATGGCATGCACGCGCGCGGGATCGCGCATGGCGGCCACGTAGGCGGCCATGGCATCGGGCGCGAACGGGCTGGGACCGGCCTGGCGCAGGCCCACCAGCTTCTGCAGGTAGAACTCCGGCTCGGCGTTGATCAGCGTTTCAGGGAAAGGCGCCGGCTGGATCAGGAAGAACCAGTGCCAGTAGGCGACGGCGAAGGCCATGCTGGTGCGCTCGTACATCGCCAGCGTGGGCGCGATGTCCAGCAGCATCGCGCGGCTGACCGCCTCGGGATGGTCGGCGCACAGCCGGTGCGCCACGCGCGCGCCGCGGTCGTGGCCGCACAGCGCAAAGCGCTCGAAGCCGAACGCGGCCATCAGATCAACCTGGTCCTGCGCCATGGTGCGCTTGCTGTAGCGCTCGTGGCCGGGGTTGCCCGGCGGCGCCGAGCTGCTGCCGTAGCCGCGCAGGTCGGTGGCGATCACGGTGAAGTGGTCGGCCAGCGCCGGCGCCACCCGGTGCCAGATCAGGTGGCTCTGCGGATGGCCGTGCAACAGCAGCAGCGGCGGGCCGGAGCCGCCCTGCACGCCGGCGATCTCGACCTCGCCGACCTGGCGCCGGAAGGGCTCGAAATTGGGGAACAGCAGCGCGCTGGCGTCGTTCAGCATGAGTGTCTCCGCTTGTGTCTGCTCTGGTTTGAGGGCATCTCTGTGCCGATCATAGGCGCAAACAGCACCTTCGGCGTGGACGCCCGGAGGTGGCGCCGGCAATACAACGCCACCACCTTGCCCGCCCGCTGACGCAACTGAATTGCATCAACCGGGGCCCTATGGTTAAATCGCCCCATGACCCGTCCCAGTCCGGACCGGCCGGCCGCTGCGCCGGAACCGGCGATCCCCTCGCCCCTGGAGGCCGCCCACGAACGCCTGCGCCAGTTGGGCGCACGCGTGACGCAGCCGCGGCTGTGCATCCTGGCCTGCCTGATCGGCAGCGACGAAGCGCTGACGCACCAGGCCGTGATCGACCGCCTGCCTGAGCAAGGCGAGGCCGTCGACCGCGTCACCGTCTACCGCGTGCTGGACTGGCTGGTGGAACAGGGCCTGGCGCAAAAGCGCGCCGGCAACGACCGCGTGTTCCGCTTCAGCCTGGTCGAGCATGAGGCCGCGCGCGCGCAGGAGCATCGCCAGCACAGCCATTTCCACTGCACCCGCTGCGACCGCACCTTCTGCCTGGACGATGCCAGCGTGCCGGCGCAGCCGGTCGCGCCGCGCGTGCCCAGCGGCTTTGCCATCGAACATGTCGAACTGACCGTGAACGGCGTCTGCGCCGAGTGCGGCAAGCGCGCGCCCGCACACTGAACGGCCTTCTCAAATTCCCGGAGAAAAACAAATGTCCAAACTGACCCCGGTCACGATCCTGACCGGCTTCCTCGGCAGCGGCAAGACCACCCTGCTCAAGCGCATCCTGAACGAGCCGCACGGCATGAAGATCGCCGTGATCGAGAACGAGTTCGGCGAAGAGAATATCGACAACGAGATCCTGGTGCAGGACGGCCGCGAGCAGATCGTGCAGATGAGCAACGGCTGCATCTGCTGCACCATCCGCGGCGACCTGGTGCAGGCGCTGTCCGGGCTGCTGACCCGGCGCGACGCCGGCGAGATCGACTTCGACCGCGTGGTGATCGAGACCACCGGCGTGGCCAACCCCGGCCCGGTGGCGCAGACTTTCTTCATGGACGAGGAAATCGCCTCGCGCTACCTGCTCGACGCGGTGATCACGCTAGTCGACGCCAAGCACGCGCATATGCAGCTGGACAAGCAGGAAGAGGCGCAGCGCCAGGTGGGCTTTGCCGACGCCATCTTCATCACCAAGTCCGACCTGGTCACCAAGGACGACGTGACTGATCTGCGCCACCGGCTGGTGCACATGAACCCGCGCGCGCCGATCCGCCTGGTCAACTTCGGCGAGGCGCCGATCGACACCATCTTCGACCTGCGCGGCTTCAACCTGAACGCCAAGCTGGAGCTGGACCCGGAGTTTCTGCGGGCGGAGGATCATGACCATGATCACGACCACGAGCACGGCGAGCACTGCGGCACCGACTGCGGCCACGATCATGATCACGACCATGGCCACGGGCACAACCACCACCATCACCACCACCATGCCGACCGCATCGCGTCGTTCGTCTTCCGCAGCGACAAGCCCTTCCACTACGGCAAGCTGGAGGAATTCCTGTCCGGGATCCTGGCGGTGTATGGGGAAAAACTGCTGCGCTACAAGGGCGTACTATATATGGACGGTGTGGACCGCAAGGTGGTGTTCCAGGGGGTCCACCAGCTGATGGGCAGCGATATCGGCGGCAAGTGGGAAGACGAGACCCCGGGCACCCGGATGGTGTTCATCGGCGTGGACCTGCCCCGCGACGCCATCCTCAAGGGCCTGGAGAACTGCCTGGCCTGAGTGCACCAGCCGCCCCTCGGGGCGGCTTCCTCCAGATACCGCCCTGCGCCGGCCCCCCCGTTCGGGGTACCGGGGAAATACCGAAGTGCTGGCTGGCTTTCCCCCGTATCTCGGAAAAATTTGTTCAAGTACAATAGGCCGGATTTGATACCGGTGGCGCACCTTTTTTCCGCTGCCGATATCTTGCAGGGCGGCGGTCGTCGTCAGCATGAGGCAGGCCGCCGGGCAGGTGCGGTCGCAGTGCTTCGTGCGGAGACCGCCTTTCCGCTTGGGGTACCCCGGCACGCGCCGTCACTGACTGACGCGAGAGAGAGGTGTCCCCATGACAGCCGCAACGAAGACCAAAGAAAGCCGCAGCAAGACTGGTAGTGCAGCGGCAGAGACGCTCAAGGCGCAGCCTGTGAAGGCCGCGCCCGCTCCCCGCGGCAGTACGGCGAACGCCGAAGCGGGCGCAACGAAGGGAGGCCCGCGAAGCAGCAAGACTGCAGCCAGCCAGAGTGAAACAACCGAGGCGCGCAAGCGCGCGGACAGCGCACCCGAGCGGACCCAGACGCCGCCGGCCGCATCAACAAGAGAATCAGCAGCAACCATGAGCAGCAACAAACTTCTGACTGAAGCTGAAATCCTGAAGATGAGCGACAAGGATTACATGAACGAAGCGCAGCTCGCCTTCTTCAAGCATCGCCTGGAGCAGCTGCGCGACGAAATCCTGAAGAACGCTGACCAGACCACGGAACACCTGCGCGAAACGGTCATCGTGCCGGATCCGGCCGACCGGGCCACCATCGAGGAAGAGCATGCGCTGGAACTGCGCACGCGCGACCGCGAGCGCAAGCTGCTGAAGAAGGTCGAGCAGTCGCTGCAGCGCATCGAGTCGGGGGACTACGGCTGGTGCGAGGAAACCGGCGAGCCGATCGGCGTGCCGCGCCTGCTGGCCCGGCCCACCGCCACGCTGTCGCTGGAAGCCCAGCAGCGCCGCGAACTGCGCCAGAAGCTGTTCGGCGACTGAGACAGCGCGCGCCGGCACTGCCGGTGCGCCAGGCGCAACATGACGGCCCGGTTCTCCGGGCCGTTTGCGTTTCCCGTTTGCGTTTCCGTTACAGCCGGGCGGCGCTTTGTCGTAGCCTCGCCACGGCCTACCATGGTCAGAATCCTCCGGCTGTCGCCGGCCCGGCCTTTCTGGTAAATTCGCAACTTTGTTGCAACAACGAGCCAACGGCCACCAGGGTGCGTCCGCTGCTTGTCGTTTTCTTCCTGTCCTCCCTCCTGCCATGGCTGATCGCCTGCCCGTCACCGTGCTGTCCGGCTTCTCCGGCGCCGGCAAGACTACGCTGATGAACCACCTGCTTGCGCACAGCGCAGGCAGCCGCGTGGCCGTGCTGGTCTGCGGCGCGCAGGACGGGCAGACGCTGGCGCCGCTGCCGCCGGGCTGCGAGGCCACCGTGCTGCCATCGGGCAATGCCATGCTCGCCGAGGCCGCGCGGCTTGCCGCCGAAGGCCGCTTCGACGCGCTGCTGGTGGAAGCCGATGGCCTGGACGAGCCGCTGGCCATCGCCGAAGGCTTCCTGTTCGAGGCCGAGCATGGCGGCGGGCCGGACGCGGCGGTACAGCCGGACACGCTGGTGACGGTGGTCGATGCCGCCACCTTCCTGCGCGACGTCAACGAGGCCGAGTTCCTCGGCGACCGCGGGCTGGCGCAGCATGGTGACGACGACCGTACCGTGGCCGAAGTGCTGCTCGCGCAGGTCGAGTTCTGCGACGTGATCGTGCTGAACAAGGCCGACCTGGCCGGCGCCGACGAACTGGCGCGGCTGCGCGCCGTGCTGCATGCGCTGAACCCGCGCGCAGAGATTATCAAGGCCAGCTTCGGCAACGTGCCCCCGCAGCAGGTGCAAGACACCGGCCGCTTCGACTTTGAGGCCGCCGCCGATGCCCCGGGCTGGCTGGCGGCGCTGCGCGGCGAGGCACCCGTTGCCGACGCCGCCGGTGGCGTCTCCACGCTGGTCTACCGGCGCCGCCGCCCGTTCCACCCCCAACGCTTCGCCGACCTGATCCACACCGAGTGGCTGCGCGAACACGGCAGCGTGCTGCGTTCCAGGGGCCTGTTCTGGCTGGCCAGCCGCATGGAAACCGCCGGCGACTGGAACCAGGCCGGCGGTGTCTGCCGCCACGGCGGTGCCGGCGCCTGGTGGGCCGCGCTGGACCCGGCCGAATGGCCGAGCGATAGCGCCGAGCGCGCCGAGGTCGAAGCCGACATGCAGGTCGACGGCGCCCCGGCGCCGTTTGGCGACCGCCGCCAGGAACTGGTGCTGACCGGCCTGGACCTGGACCATGCGGCGCTGCAGGCGCGGCTCGATGCCTGCCTGCTGACCGACACCGAGATGGCGGCGGGCATCGATGCCTGGGCGGCCTACCCGGATCCCTTCCCTGCCTGGGTCGACGACTTCGACGACGAAGATGGCCACGATCATGGCCATAGCCATGGCGATGACTGCGGCTGCGGGGATCCCGAGCACCACCACGGCCATGCGCACTGACTGGTTCGCCCGCCTGCGCACGCACGGCCCGGGCCTCTGGCCCGCGCTGTGGCTGGCGCTGTGCCTGCTGCTGGCGCAGCATGCCGGGCTGACCCACCGCATCGCGCACGGCGGCTTGCTGACGCCGGCGGCCGCCACGGTTGCGGCAACTGACGCCGCATCAGCGGTCGATACCGACCTGCACCCGCTGGCGCAAAAGTTCTCCGGCCACTCGTGCGTGCTGTTCGACGGCGCCACCGTTGCCGACACCCTCTACGGCAAGCTGCCGCTGCCGGATCTCGCCTTCGGCAAACCGGTCAAGCCGGCCAACCTGGCCTGGCGCTGGCCTGACCTGCCCGCTGCACAACCCTTCCATTCGCGCGCCCCGCCGGCGCCGGCCATCGCCCTCGCCCTCGCTTGATCGGGACTCGGGACGCGGCCCTCGCCGCGCACACCCGGCCCATGAATTTCCGAGCTGAACGCCTGCCACTTCCGGCTGCGCGGCCACGCCCATCGCGGGCCGGCCGGCACCGGGCGGCCGCAGTGCCAGCCGGGCCGATTGCCACTGCCTCACTCCGCGCGCCATGTCCAACCGCTCACACCCACAAACCAGCGCACCGCGCCTGACCCCGCTGGCGGCCCTTGCCGCTTCGCTTACCGCCACCATGGCCACCGCCTTTATGGCGCCCGCCGCGCTGGCGCAGACCGCCACGCCGCCTGCGGCCACCGCTGCCGACACCGCACCAGCCACGCCCACCGCCACGGCTACCGAAGCTGCCGGCGCGACCCTGCGCGAAGTCGTCGTCACCGCCAACCCGTTTGGCAGCGACCTCAACGACATGGTGGCGCCCGTGTCGACGCTGGGCGGCGACGCCCTCGCCGTGCGCCAGGCCAGCACGCTGGGCGAGACCCTCGACAAGCTGCCCGGGGTCTCGTCCACCTATTTCGGCCCCAATGCCAGCCGGCCGGTCATCCGCGGCCTGGACGGCGACCGCATCAAGGTGCTGCAGAACGGCGGCACCACGGTCGACGCCTCCACGCTGTCCTATGACCACGCGGTGCCGGTCGACCCGCTGGTGGCCGAGCGCATCGAAGTCGTGCGCGGCCCGGCGGCGCTGATGTACGGCGGCAACGCCATCGGCGGCGTGGTCAACGTGATCGACAACCGCATCCCCAAGGAACCGATCGAAGGCGTCGGCGGCGCGGTCGACGCCAGCGCCACCGCGGGGGGCGACCAGGCGCGCAACGCCAGTGCGCTGATCGAGGCCGGCAACGGCAAGTTCGCGGTGCACGCGGACGCCTTCGCCCGCAAGACCAGCGACCTGCGCATCCCAGGCTTCGCCCGAAGCGACCGCCTGCGCGCCGAGCAGCCGCTGCCTGAAGGCGAGAGCGAAGCCTACGGCCGCCTGCCCAACACCAGCGCCGAGCAGCAAGGTGGCTCGATGGGCGGCTCCTATACCTGGGCCGACGGCTTTGTCGGCGCCAACTACAGCGCCTACCGCAACGAGTACGGGACCCCGGCCGAAGACGACGTGCGCCTGAAGATGCGCCAGGACCGCTTCGCGCTGGAAGGCGAGGCGCGCAACCTCGCGGGCAACACCGGCGGCTGGATCGAATCGGTCAAGGGCAAGTTCAGCTACACCGACTACGAGCACAAGGAGATCGAAGGCGGCGAGACCGGCACCATCTTCAAGAACCGCGGCTGGGATGCGCGCCTTGAAGCCAAGCACGCGAAGATCGGCAACATGACCGGCGTGATCGGCACCCAGTTCGGCCACACCGATTTCTCGGCGCTGGGCGAGGAAGCATTCGTGCCGAGCACCAACACCGACAACGCCGCGCTGTTCGTATTCGAGGAACTGCCGCTGACCGCGTCGGGCGACCTCAAGCTGAACCTGGGCGGGCGCCTGGACCACAGCAGCATCAAGGCCAGCGCCAACGGCAACGACCGCTTCAGCGACGCCAACCGCAGCTTCAATGCCACCAGCGCCTCGGCCGGCCTGCTGTACAAGGTCAACCCGCTGTGGTCGCTGACCAGCAACCTGTCGTACACCGAGCGCGCGCCGACTTTCTACGAGCTCTACGCCAACGGCCCCCACGTCGCCACCGGCTCGTGGGAGATGGGCGATCCCAATGCCAACAAGGAACGCGCCACGTCGATCGACCTGGGCGTGCGCTTCAAGTCCGGGCAGCACAGCGCGAGCGTGTCGGGCTATTACAGCCGCTTCGCCAATTACCTGGCGCTGACCAACACCGGCCGCGCGCGGGACGAGGCGGGCGATGTGGTCGCCCCGGGCAGCCCCGATTCGCTGCCGGAATTCCAATACCTGGGCGTGCCGGCCACGCTGTACGGCTTCGAGGCCGAAGGCAAGGCGCGGCTGTGGCAGAAGATGCTGACCGCCAGCGACACGCTCGACTTCGAGGCGCGCGCCGACTACGTGCGCGGCGAGAACCGCGACACCGGCGAGCCGCTGCCGCGGCTGGCGCCGCTGCGCCTGGGCGGTGGGCTGGTGTATGGCGCGGGACCGTGGGGGGCGCGCGTGGATGTCACGTACGTTGCCAGGCAGACGCGCGTGCCGGCCAACGACACGCCGACCGACGCCTATACGCTGCTGAGCCTGGCGCTGACGTACAAGTTCAAGACGGCAAAGACGCAGACGCTGGTGTACCTGCGCGGCGACAACCTGACCAACCAGGATGCGCGCAATGCGACGTCGATCCTGCGGGATATTGCGCCGCTGGCCGGGCGGAGTGTGAAGGTGGGGTTCAGGACTACGTTTTGAGGTCGCGCCGCGCCCTCGCGCATCTGGTCAAAGCCACGAAGCCACGCGGACGCACCCCTTCTCCCGCGAAGTGGGAGAGGGGTGGGGGTGAGGGCCGGTGCATCGACGAAGTGGGCGCGTCGGTATGCCGGCGCCTGCCCTCACCCCCTGCCCCTCTCCCGCAAGCGGGAGAGGGGAGCAAACCCGCAGCATCCTGAAGTCGTTGGTATGCGGCCACCAACGGGGACACGCATTCAATCCCGATTCACCACCCACTCCCCATCAACCTGCAGCGCCCCCACCCCCGCCAGCGCGCGCACCGTCTGCGCACAAATTTCCGCCATCTCCTGCGACGGCATGAACCGCTCCCGGATCCGCACCATCAACGGCGCCGCCTCCATCCATGACACCAGCTCAGCCCGCGCCATGCGCTGCTGCTCCAGCAGCTTGAACTTCACCAGCACCTTGACCGCATGGCTGGCATTGCGCGCGGGATCGGCACGCAGATAGCCGAGCCGGCCCTTTGCCCGCTCGACCGCCGCGGCCACATCGGTGAACATTTGTCCGTGGCCCGGAATCACCAGCCGCGCATCAAGCTCCGCGATCCGCTCCAGCACCACCGCCTGCTCGGCAAACCCGCTCTCGCCTTCGAGTTCGGGAAAGATCACGCCGAAACCGTTCTCCCACAACGCATCGCCCGAAATCAGGATGCGCTGCGCCGGCGCAAACAACATCACCGCATGCGGGTCATGCCCCGGAGCGGCCACCACCTGCCAGTTGATGCCGCCGAGGCGCAGCGAGTCGCCATCCTGCAGCACGCTGTCGAAGGTGAAGCGGTCGCACTGTTGCCCGGTGGCCTTGTAGCTCAGCGCATCGGTATCCCACGCGGCTACGGCGTCGGCCTCGGCGGCGGGAATCGCGGTGCGCGGTTGCCAGCGCGCCTGCAGCGCAGCATTGCCGCCGCAGTGGTCAGAGTGCAGATGCGTGTTGACGATGCGCGCCAGCGGCCGGCCCTGCAGCGCGGCCTCCACCAGCGCCACCGTCTGCGGCGCATGCGTGACGTAGCCGGTATCGACCAGCACCGTGTCATCGCCATCGACAAACAGGATATTGTTGGCCGACAGCCAGCCGCGCTCGAACACGCGCATGGTCGCCGGCAACTCCGGCACGGATGCTTCGCTCAAGGGGATGCCTCCTCGCCTGCCAGCCATGCGGCACGCTGCGGCAGTTGCGCCCAGATGCGGCGCTTGTCTTCGTCGCTCGCCGAGGACCAGCCGGCGATCTCTTCGATGGTGCGCAGGCAGCCCTCGCAGTAGCCGCTGGCCGCATCCATGCGGCACACGTTCCGGCACGGCGAAGGCACGGGCGATGCCAGCCGCGCGGCCTCGGCCTGGACGGCCAGCTCCGCGGCGGACGTGGCGGGCGCGCGCGTGTCAGGCATGCCGCTGCTGGCGCGCAACCTTGGCCGCCACCTTCTCGTTGAAGCGGCCGGCGTCGATCAGGTGGCGCTCGTGCACGCCTTCGGAGATCTTGTCCTCGCCGTCCCACGCGCTCAGTTGGAAGCGCAGGCGGCGCCCGTCCACCTCCACCAGTTCGCCCTTGACCGTCACCGTCATGCCCGGCGGCGTCGGCGCCAGGTGCGAGAAGCTGACCAGCGTGCCGAGCGACTGCTCGCGCGGCCAGTCCAGGTGTTCGCGCAGCATCTGCACGCAAGCGCATTCCATGATGCCGACCATATAGCCGGTAGCCAGTACGTCGGGCATCTCCGGGCAGCCGGGGATGTCGTCGTAGAGGCGCGGCACCGTGGCCTTGGGCGGCACCGCGTACTGCCAGCTGAAGGTCAGTCCGGGGCGCAGGTCGGGACTCATGCAACAGATCCGGCAGCGACGTCGGCCACTTCCGCGCCGGTCATCTGCTGCAGCTGATGCGGCGTCAGGTTGAACACCGCATGCGGATGCCCCGCCGCCGCCCACAGGCTGTCATAGCGGAACAGGTCCTGGTCCAGCAGCATTACCGGCGCCACCGCATGGCCGATCGGGCAGACGCCGCCGATGGCATAACCGGTCTTCTCGCGCACGAAGCGCGCGTCCGCCTTGCCCAGCGCGCCCACGCGCGCGGCCACCTTGGCCTCGTCGACGCGGTTGCTGCCGCTGGCGATCACCAGCACCGGCACATCGTCGGCCACGCGGCGGAAGATGATCGACTTGGCGATCTCGGCCACGCTGCAGCCCAGACCCGCCGCGGCCTCCGCGGAAGTCTTGCCGGTCGCGGGCAGCATCACCACCGGGCGATCGTGGCCGAGTCCGGCCAGCAGGTCCGCCACGCGCTGCGCGGACTCGGGCAGCGCTTCGTTACTTGCCGTCATGCATTCTCCTTGCTCAAACGCAGGCGGGCGCCGCGTCGCTGGCGGCGGCCCATTTGGTCAGCATGGCGCGGCCCACACGCGAACTGTTGGCACGGCCGATCGCCTGCGAAATGTAGTCGCCGGTACGCACCACCGCTTCCAGGTCGATGCCGGTGTGGATACCCATGCCGTGCAGCATGTACAGCACGTCCTCGGTCGCCACGTTGCCGGTCGCGCCCTTGGCGTACGGGCAGCCGCCCAGCCCCGCCACAGACGCGTGGAAGATCGAGATGCCCACCTCAAGGCTGGCAAGGATGTTCGACAGCGCCTGCCCGTAGGTATCGTGGAAATGGCCCGACAGGCGATCCAGCGCGAACTCCGCCGCCGCCGCGCGCATCACCTCTTGCACACGGACAGGGGTGCCCACCCCGATGGTATCGGCAATATCGATCTCGTCGCAGCCCAGCTCGCGCATGCGGCGCACCACGTCGACCACCGCATGCACCGGCACTTCGCCCTGGTACGGGCAGCCCAGCGCGCAAGAGATGCTGGCGCGCAGGCGCACACCCTTTTCTTTCGCCGCCGCGGCAACGGGCTCGAAGCGTGCGATCGACTCGGCGATCGAGCAGTTGATGTTCTTCTGCGAAAACGCCTCGCTGGCCGCGCCGAAGATCACCACCTCGTCGGCCCCTGCGGCAATCGCGCCCTCGAAGCCCTTCATGTTCGGCGTCAGCGCCGAGTACAGCGTGCCCGGACGGCGCTGGATGCGCGCCATCACCTCGGCACCGTCGGCCATCTGCGGCACCCACTTGGGCGAGACGAAGGACGCGGCCTCGATATTGACGAAGCCGGCATCGGTCAGCTGATTGATCAGCGCGACCTTGACGTCGGTCGACACCATCGCCTTTTCGTTCTGCAGGCCGTCGCGCGGGCCGACTTCAACGATCTTCACGTAGTTCGCCATGGTCATGGCTGTCTCCTGTCTGCTGTTCGTTATGTGTCAGTAGCCGCGCTGCACGTCGACCACGCCCGCGATCGGCTGGCCCGCGCGCATTGCGCGGATCTTGCCGGCGATCTGGGCGATGCTGTCCTCGCGCAGCGTCAGCGCCGAGATATGCGGCGTGATGGTGATGCGCGGCTCCTGCCAGAACGGGTGCTCCGCCGGCAGCGGCTCGGTGCGGAACACGTCGAGCGTGGCGCCACCGATCTGCCCCGATTGCACCGCGGCCAGCAGGTCCTCTTCGACCAGATGCTGGCCGCGCGCCACGTTGATCACGTACGCGCCCTGCGCCAGCCGTGCGAACAGGCCAGCGTTCAGGATGTTCTCGGTCTGCGGTGTCAGCGGCAGCACATTGACCAGCACGCGCAGGCCATCGAGGAACGGCGCCTGGCCCGCATCGCCATAGAAGCCGCTTACGCCTTCGATGGCGCGCGCGGTGCGGCTCCAGCCGCGCACCGGGAAGCCAAAGCCCGCCAGCGCGCGGGCGATATGCGTGCCGAGCGCGCCCACGCCCATCACGCCGACGGTGAAGTCGGCACGGCGATGCGGCTTGAGGAATTTCCAGGTGCCGGCGCGCTGCTGCGCTTCATAGGCATCGAGCTTGCGGAAATAGCGCAGCACGGCGTGGGTGACGTACTCGGCCATCTGCGCGGCCATGCCGGCATCGTCCAGCCGCACGATCGGCACGCCCGCGGGCAATGCATCCGGCGCTTCCTCGCGCAGGCGCAGGATGCCGTCGACACCGGCCCCCAGGTTGAAGACGGCCTTCAGGTCGGTACGGCCACGCAGCATTTCCACCGGCGGGCGCCAGACCACGGCGTAGTCGGCTGGTTCGCCGCGGCTGTCTTCCCAGGTCACGCATCGGGCTTCCGGCAGTGCTTCGGTGAAGCCTTCGATCCAGGGATCATAGCGGCCGTCGGGGACGTACAACTGCAACTTCATTTTGTCTCCAGGGATTCTGGTGGTGGGGCAAAGAGTTATTTTGGCAGAGGAATGAGGTTGGCGTTCAGGCTGGCCGAGCGCCATGGCCAGCACGGGACCGCCGTTGGCAGTCCCGGGCCCGAGGTCCGATTTACTTCCCTTCGAACGCCAGCAGTTGCGCCCCTTCGGCCACCTGCTCGCCGACGCCGTACAGCACTTCGCTGACCACGCCGTCGGCCGGCGCGCTGATGGTGTGCTCCATCTTCATCGCCTCCATCACCAGCAGCGGCGCACCGCGCGTGACAGTGCTGCCGGCCTCGACCATCACGGCGATGACCTTGCCAGGCATCGGTGCGGTCAGCTTGCCGCCTTCGTTCTCGGTTTCGCCCGCGTGCGCGAGCGGATCGAGCCACGTCAGGCTGACATACCGCCCGGCGTTGAAGATATGGAACGCCTGGCCATCCACATGCACCTGCCCGTGCGCGCGGCGCGTGCCGAGGTCGACGTGGATGTCGTCGGCCTGGCAGGTGCAGGCGAACGGCGCCGCCTGGTCGACATAGATCAGCGTGCTGCCGCGCTCATTGGTGTTCAGCGTCACGTCGAGCACCTGCTCGCCGTAGCCGAAGCGCAACTGGCGCGACACGCCACCGTTCAGCCGCCATGCGCCGCCGTGGGTCCACGGCGAATGCTGGTCGGCCGCGTCGATGCGGCGCTCGCGGTTCTCGCGATCGAACAGCGCCGCCACGGCCAGGGCGATGATCTCCATGCCGACCGGCGCCGGCGGCGGGAACAGGACCTTCTCGTTGCGCTCGATCAGGCCGGTGTCGAGATCGGCGCTGCGGAACGCCTGCGACGACACCAGCCGCTGCAGGAAGGCGACGTTGGTCGACAGGCCGACCACGTGATACGACACCAGCGCCTGGCGCATGCGCGCCAGCGCTTCGTCGCGATCCTTGCCCCAGACGATCAGCTTGGCGATCATCGGGTCGTAGAACGGGCTGATGGTGTCGCCTTCGCGCACGCCGGCATCGATGCGGATGCCGGCCGGGCCGTGCGCGTCACCGCCGCGCATGAACTGCACCGCCGGCGGCGTGCGCAGGAAGCGCAGCGTGCCGGTGGACGGCAGGAACTGCTTGTCGGGATTCTCGGCGTAGATGCGCGCTTCCAGCGCATGGCCGTCGATGCGCAGTTGCTCCTGCGTCAGCGGCAGTGCTTCACCGGCGGCGACGCGCAGCTGCCATTCGACCAGATCCTGCCCGGTGATCATCTCGGTGACCGGATGCTCCACCTGCAGGCGCGTGTTCATCTCCATGAAGTAGAAGGAGCCGTCCTGGTTGGCGATGAACTCGACCGTGCCGGCGCCGACATAGCCTACTGCCTTGGCCGCGGCCACTGCGGCCTCGCCCATGGCGCGGCGGCGTTCCTCGGTCATGCCCGGCGCGGGCGCTTCTTCCAGCACCTTCTGGTGGCGGCGCTGCACCGAACAGTCGCGCTCGAACAGGTAGACGCAGTTGCCGTGCGTATCGGCAAATACCTGGATCTCGATATGGCGCGGGCGGGTCAGGTACTTCTCCACCAGCACCTTGTCGTCGCCGAAGCTGGCCGACGCCTCGCGCTTGACCGAGGCCAGCGCGGCCTCGAAGGCATCGCCCGACTCGACCACGCGCATGCCCTTGCCGCCACCGCCGGCGCTGGCCTTGAGCAGCACCGGGTAGCCGATGCGGTCGGCCTCGCGGCGCAGCAGCGCCGGATCCTGGTCCTCGCCGTGGTAGCCCGGCACCAGCGGCACCGCGGCCTTCTCCATCAGCTGCTTGGCCGCGCTCTTGCTGCCCATCGCGTTGATGGCCGAGGCCGGCGGGCCGATAAAGACCAGCCCCGCCGCGGCGCAGGCCTCGGCAAAGGCTTCGTTCTCGGACAGGAAGCCGTAGCCCGGGTGGATGGCCTGGGCACCGGTCTCCTTCGCCATCTCGATGATGTGGTCCGCGCGCAGGTAGCTGTCGCGCGCGGCCGCGCCGCCGATATGCACGGCCTCGTCGCAGAAGGCGACGTGGCGCGCGTCGGCGTCGGCGTCCGAGTACACCGCGACGGTGCGGATGCCCAGCCGGCGGCAGGTGGCGGCCACGCGGCAGGCGATTTCACCGCGGTTGGCGATCAGGATCTTGTTGAACATGGCTCCCTCCTCGTTATCCCTGTTATTGGGATCTTACGGCGGCGAGCTGTCCAGCGGGCTATCTCCTACCTCGTCATCCCGCGTAGCCCTCTGCGCGGATATCGAGGCGGGCCAGCAGGGCGCGATCGCGGTCGGCCTGCGGGTTGCCAGTGGTCAGCAGCTTTTCGCCGTAGAAAATGGAATTGGCACCGGCCATGAAGCACAGGGCCTGCAACGCTTCGTCCATGGCCTCGCGGCCGGCGGACAGGCGCACCATCGCGCGGGGCATGGTGATGCGGGCCACGGCGATGGTGCGGACGAACTCGAACGGGTCCAGCGCCTCGGTGCCCGCCAGCGGCGTGCCCTCGACCTGCACCAGGTTGTTGATAGGCACCGACTCCGGATACGGGTCCATGTTAGCCAGCTGCGCGATCAGGCCGGCGCGCGCTTCGCGCGATTCGCCCATGCCCACGATGCCGCCGCAGCAGACGTTGATGCCGGCGTCGCGCACATGGCCGATGGTATCGAGCCGGTCCTGGTAGGTGCGCGTGGTGATGATCTTGCCGTAGAACTCGGGCGAGGTATCCAGGTTGTGGTTGTAGTAGTCGAGGCCGGCGTCCTTGAGCTGCTGCGCCTGTTCGGCCTTGAGCATGCCCAGCGTCACGCAGGTCTCCAGGCCCATGGCCTTCACTTCGCGCACCATGTCCACCACCGGCTCGAGGTGGCGGTCCTTCGGGCTGCGCCAGGCGGCGCCCATGCAGAAGCGCGTGGCGCCATTGGCCTTGGCCGCGCGCGCGGCGTCGAGCACCTCGTCCAGCGCCATCAGCTTCTCGGCCTTGACGCCGGCATCGTGGTGCGCGCTTTGCGGGCAGTAGCCGCAATCCTCTTCGCAGCCGCCGGTCTTGATCGACAGCAGCGTGGAGAGTTGCACGGTGTTGGCATCGAAGTTCTCGCGGTGCACTTGTTGGGCGCGGAACAGCAGGTCGTTGAACGGCAACGCGAACAGTGAAGCAACGTCGTCGACACGCCAGGCTGCGTCTTCAGGCAGGGCATGCGGGCGCGCGGTCTGGCGCAGCGAGTCAACGGAAACGGTGGTGACAGTGTGAGCTTGGGTCATGATCGATTCGAATTCTGGTTCAGGCAGCGAGGCCAGCGGCCTCGGCTAGGTATTGGGTGGTAGCGGCGAACAGCGGCGCGAGGTCCAGCCTGGAAGCGGCAGCGGCGGGTTCCACCTGCCACGGCAGTTCACCGAGGCATGGCGCGCCCAGCGATGCATGCAGCGTGGCGATGTTCTCGTCGGCGAGCAGCATGTCGGGGTCGACCCGGTTGGCGATCCAGCCGGCCAGCGTCAGGCCGCGCGCGCGAATGGCTTCGGCGGTCAGCACGGCGTGGTTCAGGCAGCCGAGCCGGATACCGACCACCATCACCACCGGCAGGTCGAGCATCACCGCCAGGTCGGCGGTGCTCCAGCGCACCGCGCCGGCGTCGAGCGGCACGTGGAAACCGCCCACGCCCTCCACCACCACGGCCTCGGCCTGGCGGCGCAGCGCGTCGAACGCTTCGCGGATCGGCGCGCGCGTGATGCGCACACCTTCTTTCGCGGCGGCGAGGTGCGGCGAACATGGCGTGCGCAGCAGGAACGGGCAGGTATGGCCGAGCGGCACCGTTACCGAGCTGGCGGCGCGCAGTTGCGCCACATCGTCGTTGTGCCAGTGGCCGTCGCGCCATTCGCTACCGCTGGCAACGGGCTTCATGCCCGCGCTGCGGTAGCCGGCGGCGTTCAGCGCGTGCAGCAGCGTGGCGCTGGCGTGGGTCTTGCCGACGCCGGTATCGGTGCCGGTGACAAAGCAGGCGAAAGGCTGGCGCGCTGTCATGCGGCCTCCCGCTGCGCCACCGCGGCGCTCAGCACGTCGAGCAGGCGCTGCACGTCGGCTTCCGTATGCGATGCCGACAGCGTGATGCGCAGCCGCGCGGTGCCCTCGGGCACGGTCGGCGGCCGGATCGCGCCGACGCGGATGCCGTCTGCCTCCAGCGTCGCCGACAATGCCAGCGAAGCGCCGTTGTCGCCGACGATCAGCGGCTGGATCGCGGTCTCGCTGTCGCCCAGCGTCCAGCCCGCGATCGCGGCCAGTTGCGCCAGCCCGCCGCGCAGCATGGCGATGCAGTGCGCCAGTTGCGCCCGGCGTTGCTTGCCTTCTTCGCCTTCGATGATCGACAGGCTGGTCAGCAGTGCATGCGCGACTGCCGGCGGCGCGGCCGTGGTGTAGATATATGGCCGCGCGGTGTTGACCAGGTGCTCGATGATGGTCTCGTGCGCGGCGACGAACGCCCCCGCCACGCCCGCGGCCTTGCCCAGCGTGCCGATATAGATAAAGCGCTCGGACGACAGCCCCAGCGCCTCCAGCACGCCGTGGCCCTGCTCGCCCAGCACGCCGAAGCCGTGCGCATCGTCGACGATGATCCAGGCGTCATGACGCTCGGCCAGCGCCAGCAGTTCTCGCAGCGGCGCGACGTCGCCGTCCATGCTGAACACGCTGTCGGTGACGATCAGCTTGCGCTCGCTGGTGCTGGCCGCCAGCAGTGCTTCCAGCGCCGCGGTATCGCAGTGCGGGTAGCGCTGCACATCGGCGCGCGCCAGCCGGGCGCCGTCGATCAGCGAGGCATGGTTGAGCGATTCGCAGAACAGCGTCGCGCCCGCCGTGCCCAGCGCGGTCAGCACCGCCATGTTGGCCATGTAGCCAGTGCAGAAGTACAGCGTGCGCGCATGCGGGATATGCGGCGCGAACCAGCGCGCCAGTTCCGCCTCGAGCTGCGCATGCGCCAGCGAATGACCGCTGACCAGGTGCGAGGCGCCGCTGCCGGCGCCATAGCGATGCGCGCCTTCGGCCAGCGCGGCGATCACGTCGGGGTGGCTGGCCAACCCCATGTAGTCGTTGCTGCAGAAGGTCAGCAGCGATTCCGGCTGCGTCTCTTCCACATCACCCACGGCCTGGTGCGGCGCGCACGCGGTGTGCGCGATGCGGCGGCGGCGCGTCAGCGCCTGCGCGTGGCGTTGCTCGGCGGCGTGTTTCAGTTGTTCAAGCAGCATGGCGCACCTCCCCGTTCACAGGCGTAGTCACGTCGTCGAGCGTGGCCAGCAGTTGTTCGCCCAGCCAGCGCGCCTGCGCGGCGTCGAAGACATAGGGCGGCATCACGTACAGCGTATTGCCGATCGGGCGCACCAGCAGTTCGCGAGCCCGCGCGGCGTGGTGGAAGCGCGAAGCAAAGTCGGCACCGGCAACGTCATCGCAAACATCGGCGGCCCAGATCAGCCCGCGCTGGCGCACGTGCTGCAGGCGTTCATCGACGGCCAGCGCGGACATGCCCCCGGCCAGCCATTGCGCGCGGTCGCGGTTGCACGCGAGCACGTCGTCCTGCGCGAACAGGTCCAGCGTGGCCAGCGCGGCGCGGCAGGCGAGCGGATTGCCGGTGTAGGAATGCGAATGCAGGAAGCTGCGCGCCAGCTCGTCGGCGACGAAGGCGCGCTGGATTTCCGGGCGCGACAGCACCAGCGACAGCGGCAGGTAGCCGCCGCTGATGCCCTTGGACAGGCACAGGAAGTCGGGCCACAGGTGCGCGGGCAGCGGCGCTTCCTCCGCGCGCGACTGCTCCCATGCGAAGAAGGTGCCGGTGCGGCCGCAGCCGACCGCGATCTCGTCGGCGATCAGGTGGACCCGGTAGCGGTCGCACAGCGCGCGTGCGCCATCGAGATACGACGGGTCGTACATCGCCATGCCGGCGGCGCCCTGCACCAGCGGCTCCACGATCAGCGCGGCGATCTGGCCGGCGCGCTCGCGCAGCAGGGTTTCGAGTTCAGCGAGAGCACGGGTGGCGACGTCCGCCGCGGACTCGCCGGGTGCGGCCTGGCGTGCGTCGGGCGACATCACCACATGCGCGCGGCGGATCAGCGGATCGTAGGCGTCGCGGAAGACTTCCACGTCGGTCACGGCCAGCGCGCCCACGGTTTCGCCGTGATAGCTGTGGCGCAGGCAGACAAACTCGCGCTTGGCCGGCAGGCCGGTGTTGCGCCAGTAGTGGAAGCTCATCTTCAGCGCAATCTCGACGGCAGAAGCGCCGTCCGAGGCGTAGAAGACATTGCAGAGCGCGCCGCCGGTCAGCGCCGACAGGCGCTCGGCCAGTTCCACCGCGGGTGCATGCGTGCAGCCGGCGAGCATCACGTGTTCGAGCGTCTCCAGCTGCTTTGCCAGCGCGGCGTTGATGCGCGGGTTGGCGTGGCCGAACAGGTTGACCCACCACGAGCTGGTGGCGTCGAAATAGCGGCGGCCGTCAGCATCATGCAGCCACGGGCCTTCGCCGCGCACGATTGCAAGCGGTACGGCGTCGTCGTCGGGGCGCAGGCGCGTGCACGGATGCCAGACGGCGTTGCGGCTGCGCTGGCCCAGGGTCTGCGCGCCGCTACTGCCATGGGAAAGGGACAGATGTTCCAAGGGAGCCCTCCTTTGTTGACCGTCCGCGCGCGCGCCGCCGCCGGCAAGGCCGGGCAGTGCGATGGTGGCAGACTGGTTGGGGAGGGTCATGTTAGGAATGTCTCCTGGTGGTTGGCAATGAAGGCGTGTTTTTTGCGTTAGCGGTGGTTTAGCCGGATTTGATGGACGTTATCAGGGTGAAGCGCGGTTCTTGTGGCTAGCGTGCTGCGATCTCCACGCAAGTCTTTTTTCAGTGCCACGAAGTGAGGCGCCTCATGCTTGGCACACGCCTGCCCTCTCCCCCCGGCCCCTCTCCCGCGCGCGGGAGAGGGCAGCAAACAAGCAGTGAGCGAGGCGCCCGGATCAAGCCGGCCGCCACGACGGCGTACGCTTCTCCAGGAACGACTTCACCCCTTCCCGCCCCTCCTCCGACGCCCGGATCTTCGCAATCCGGTCCGCGGTATCCGCCAGCAGGTCGTTGTCGATCACCCGCCCCGCCACCTCCTGCACCAGCCGCTTGCTCTCGCGCACGGCATTGGGACTGTTGGCGACCAGCGCCGTAGCCAGCTCGCTGACCTTGGCATCGAGCCCCTCCGCCGGCACCACCGCATGCACGAACCCCAGCCGCAGCGCCTCGGCCGCATCGAAGCGCTCGGCAGTGATGAAATAACGGCGCGCCGCCTGTTCGCCCATCGCGCGGATCACATACGGGCTGATGGTGGCCGGCAGCAGCCCCAGGCGTGCCTCAGACAGGCAGAAATGCGCATGCTCGGCCGCCACCGCGATATCGCACGCGGCCACCAGCCCCATGCCGCCGGCATAGGTGTCGCCTTGGATGCGCGCGATCACCGGGCGCGGGCACGACCAGATGGTGTGCAGCATCTGCGCCAGCGTCAGCGCATCGGCGCGGTTCTGGTCGTCGGAGTAGCCGGCCATCTTCTTCATCCAGTTCAGGTCGGCGCCGGCACAGAAGGCCGGACCGTTGCCGGCGAGCACGACGGCGCGCACCTCATCCATGTCGCCGAGCGCACGGAAGGCTCCGGTCAGTTCGGCGATCACGGTCTCGTTGAAGGCGTTGCGCACGTCGGGCCGGTTCAGCGTGACAGTGGCGACGTGGCTGGCGATATTGACGGTCAGGGTGGTGAATTCCATGGTTCGCTCCGTTGGCGGATGGTTGTCTGGTGAGCGGCGCCGCTCAGGTGCCGGCGTCGAACGGCAGCCCGAGCGAGCGGAAGAAGTTACCGACTTCCGGCAGCCACAGCGGGATGCCCTCGCGCAGGCTGAAGAGGCGGTGCGAGTCGGTGCCGAACTCGCCCACGTCCACCAGCCGCGCATTGGCCGCGGGGCCGTTGGCGTGCGCCTTGAAGGCGTTGAACATGCGGCCGGGCAAGGGCACCGGCCAGTAGCTGTCGTTGTCGCCGTACACCCATAGCGACGGGTAGCGGGCGAGGCTGCCATAGCTGGCAAAGACATCGACCAGCCGCTCCTCCCAGTCCGCGCAGTTCAGGTTGCGCAGCCCGCCGGCAAAGTTGACCACGCCGCGCACACCCGGATAGCCGATGGTGCTGAACGCCATCGTGGTCAGCCCGCCTTGCGACTGGCCGATCACCACGATGCGCTCCATGTCCACATAAGGCAGCGTGGCCATGTAGTCGAGCGTGGCGACGACATCGTCGGCCTGCATCAGGCCGTTGGTCTCGATATCGCAGCTGCCGCCCACATAGGCGCCGCCCGAGCGCGCGAAGCCCTGCCGCATCGGCAGCACCACCACATAGCCGCGGCGCAGGAACTCGGCGCTCTGCGCCGCAAAGCGCGCGCGCCCCTGCGTGAAGGGCCGGCCCGGTGCCTTGCCGTGGTTGATCACCACCAGCGGGAACGGTCCTTCGCCCGAGGGCTTGAACACCGTGGCCTCCAGGTCGATGCGCGACGGGATCGCCGCCTTGGGCAGCATCACCACCTGCTCGGTGAAGCGCATGCGCGGCGTCGGCTGGCCCGAGCCATCGCCGTTGGCGTACTGCGCATGGCCGGCCAGCGGCTGCAGCAAGGCGAGCGCTGCTACCAGGGCAAGGCTGCGAAGCAGGCGGGCGATACTGCGCATGGTGATAAGTACGGCTGCGATGGCGTCGCAATTACATGCGGAACACGCCGAACTTCATGTCCTCGATCGGGGCGTTCAGGCTCGCGGACAAACCCAGGCCGAGCACGGTGCGGGTCTGCGCGGGATCGATCACGCCGTCGTCCCACAGGCGCGCACTGGCGTAATACGGGTGCCCCTGGTGCTCGTACTGGTCGCGGATCGGCTGCTTGAAGGCGTCTTCTTCTTCCGCGCTCCACTTGCCGCCTTTCGCCTCGATGCCATCGCGCCGCACCGTCGCCAGCACGCTGGCGGCCTGCTCGCCGCCCATCACCGAGATGCGCGCGTTCGGCCACATCCACAGGAAGCGCGGCGAATACGCGCGCCCGCACATGCCGTAGTTACCCGCACCGAACGAGCCGCCGATGATCACGGTGAACTTGGGCACCTGCGCGGTGGCGACCGCGGTCACCATCTTGGCGCCGTTGCGGGCGATGCCTTCGTTTTCGTACTTGCGGCCGACCATGAAGCCGGTGATGTTCTGCAGGAACACCAGTGGGATCTTGCGCTGGCAGCACAGCTCGATAAAGTGCGCGCCCTTGAGCGCGGACTCGGAGAACAGGATGCCGTTGTTGGCAATGATGCCGACCGGGTAGCCCCAGATGCGCGCGAAGCCGCACACCAGCGTGGTGCCGTAGCGCGCCTTGAACTCGTCGAACTCGGAGCCGTCGACCAGGCGCGCGATCACCTCGCGCACGTCATAGGGCTTGCGGGTGTCGGTCGGGATCACGCCATAGAGCTCTTGCACCGGATACAGCGGCTCGACCGGCTCGTGCAGGCGGATCTGGTCCGGCTTGCGCCGGTTCAGGTGCTGCACGATATTGCGCGCCAGCGACAGCGCGTGGTGGTCGTTCTGCGCGAAGTAGTCAGCCACGCCGGACAGGCGCGTATGCACGTCGGCGCCGCCCAGGTCCTCGGCGCTGACTTCCTCGCCGGTGGCGGCCTTCACCAGCGGCGGGCCGCCCAGGAAGATGGTGCCCTGGTTCTTGACGATGATGGACTCGTCGCTCATCGCCGGCACGTAGGCGCCGCCGGCGGTGCACGAACCCATCACCACCGCGATCTGCGGGATGCCCTGCCTGGACAGGTTGGCCTGGTTGTAGAAGATGCGGCCGAAGTGGTCGCGGTCCGGGAACACATCGTCCTGGTTGGGCAGGTTGGCACCGCCGGAATCGACCAGGTAGATGCAGGGCAGGTTGTTCTGCTCGGCGATCTCCTGCGCGCGCACATGCTTCTTGACCGTCATCGGGTAGTAGGTGCCGCCCTTGACGGTGGCGTCGTTGCAGACGATCACGCATTCCTGACCGGCTACGCGGCCGATGCCGGTGATGATGCCCGCGCCGGGCGCAGCATCGTCGTACATGTCATAGGCCGCGAGCTGCGACAACTCCAGGAACGGCGTGCCCGGATCGAGCAGTTGCTGCACGCGGTCGCGCGGCAACAGCTTGCCGCGCGACAGGTGCTTGTCGCGCGCGTCCTTGCCGCCGCCCTCCGCGAGCTTCGCGATCTTCGCCTTGAGGTCGGCCACCACCGCCTGCATGGCCTCGGCGTTGGCCTTGAAGGATTCGGAGCGGGCGTTGAGTTTGGTTTCCAGCGTGGGCATCTCGGAGTCCCTTCCTGCTTGGTATTGGTGTGTGCCGGCCTGCCTCGGGCCGGGCTCAGCCTGCGCGCTTCTGCAGCGGGTGCCCCGGCATCAGGTCGTAGGGATGCTTCCAGCCCGGCAACGCGCGCATGCGCTCGGCCCAGGCGTGGATATGCGGATACTCCTTGCGCCAGTGCACGCCGATCTCATCGTCGAAGAACACATAGCCCGCCAGCGAGAAGTCCGCAATGGTGGTGCGCTCGCCCACCACGAAGGCGCGCCCCGCGAGGTGCGCATTCAGCACGTTCCACGCGCCTTCGCAGCGCGCGCGGAAGAACTCCAGCACCGCCGGATCCGGCGCTTTGGCGAAGTTGCGCATGAAGCGGTAGGTGGCGGTGTACGACGTGAACTTGTGGTTATCGAACAGCAGCCAGCGCAGCACCTCGGCGCGCTCGGCGTCGTCGCGCGGGCCGTAGGCATCGAGCCGCGCTGCCAGCGCCTCCAGGATGACGCCGGACTGCGACAGGCGCTGTCCGCCAAATTCGAGCACCGGTACCTCGCCCATCACGTTGATGGCGCGGTATTCGGGGGTGCGGGTCTCGCCGTTGAAGAAATCGACGAAGCGCGGCTGCCACAGGCGCTGGCTGCGCTGGGTGCCGACCGTTTCCAGCAGCAGCGCCACCTTGTAGGCGTTGCCGGACTGGGCAAAGCAATACAGCAGATATTCAGGCTCGTTCTGCTTTTCGTTGCTCATGGTGTCTCCCCGATCATGTCACCATCCACATAGAGCCAGCGCGGCGCCTCGCCGGGCGCGCGCGGCTCGCGCACAAAGCGGCTGCGCTCGTGCAGCCGCAAGGCGCGCCCGCCGACCTTGTAGCGCGCCACGAATTCCACTTCGGCATGCGTGTCGTCCTGCTGCGCATGCGTCTTGACTGTCAGTCCCAGCCAGCGGGTGGCGGTGTCCGGCAACAGGTCGGCCGGACAGGTCGACGGGTGCCAGGTCTGCCGCAGCCAGTCGATATCGTTGAGCACATAGGCGCTGTAGCGCGAGCGCATCAGCGCCTCGGCATTGGGCGGCAGCGCTTCGCCGCGGTGAAAGCGGCCGCAGCAGGCGGCATAGTCCGCGCTGCCGCACGGGCACGGCACCGGTCCGGCCTTGGGCAGGCGGCGTGCCGCTTTCCCCGCCGTCATCCCACCAGCTCCGGCAGGTCGCGCATGTCGGTAAAGATGGTGTGCGCGCCGGCTTCGCGCAGCAGCGCGGCATCGTTGCGCTCGGCGTAGCCGAACACCGTCATGCCGGCGGCCACGCCCGCGGTGACCCCGGTCGGGCTGTCTTCCACCACGGCGCAGCGCGCCGGATCGACGTCCATGGTGCGCGCGGCCAGCAGGTACACGTCCGGTGCGGGCTTGCTGCGCGCCACCTCGGTGGCCGAGAAGATATGCTCGCGCTCGTCCTGCTGGAACAGCTCGACCAGGCCCGTCTTGGTCAGTTGCAGCTTGACCTTGACGCGGTCCGCGCCGGAGGCCACGCACACCGGCATGCCGGTGGCGGCGATCTTGCCAATGGCGTCACGCACGTGCGCAACCGCGGCGACTTCGGCTTCCAGCACCGCGTTGCGGCGGGCGAGCCAGGTCGACAGCCAGTTCTCGGGCAGCGGCGCGCCGCGCATGCGCTCGATCATCTCCAGCTCCTCGCGCACGGCGCGGCCGAGGAACAGGCGCGTGGAGTCTTCCAGCGAGATCTCGATGCCGAGTTCGTTCAGCATCTGGTTGAGCACGCGGTTGACGATGGGCTCGCTGTCGACGAGCACGCCGTCGCAATCGAAGATCACGCAATCGAATCGGCCGGAATGGCCACGGGTTACTGCAGTCATGCGGGTTTCTTTTCCTTGTTGTCCAGGCTGGTGGGTACAGCCCGGAGTTCAGTCTGGCGGCGGCTCTTCAGGTGGGCCTCGATCTGGTCAAAGCGGTCGAAGCCCCAGAACGGCTCGCCGTCGACGATGACGAAGGGAGAGCCGAACACGCCCTTGGCCATCGCCACCTCGATCTCGGCCTTGAGCTGGTCCTTGATCTGGTAGCTGGTGGCGCCGGCATCCAGCGCCTGCACATCGACGCCCAGCGGTTGGGCCAGCTTCATGATCTCGGCCGGCTCGGCAATATTGATGTCGTCGACGAACAGCGCGCGGTACACCGACCTGGCGAAGGCCGCGGCGAGATCGTCGCCATGATGATTCTGCAGCCACAGCATCGCGCGCGCGGCGTGCGTGGTCGGCAGCGGGAAATGCGTGGGCCGCTTGTATTCGATGCCGTGGAAGCGCGCGGTGCGCTCGAAGTCGCGCCACGAGTAGTCGCCCTTGAGCGGCAGTTGCGGCAGCGGCGAGGCACCGGTGGTCTTGAATACCACGCCCAGCAGGATCGGATGCCAGGCGACGATGCGTCCGTACTTCTGCGCCAGGTCGTCGATGCGGGTGCTGGCGAAATAGCCGTAAGGCGAAGAGAAATCGAAGTAGAAGTCGATCGCTGCGGTCATGTCGGGGGGCCCTTCTTGTTGGGGTTGCCGGTACCTGGGTCAGGGAGGTGTGCCGCTTTCACGGCACGCACCCCCATCGTACGCGCTTATCCGTGCACTAGGCGAGCGCGCGTGCGATCAGGATCTTCTGGATATCGCTGGTGCCCTCGTAGATCTGGCATACACGCACGTCGCGGTAGATGCGCTCCACCGGAAAGTCGCTGACATAGCCATAGCCACCGAACACCTGGATCGCATCCGAGCAGACCCGCTCTGCCATCTCGCTGGCAAACAGCTTGGCCATCGCGGCTTCTTTCAGGCAGGGCCGGCCGGCGTCGCGCAGCGCGGCGGCGTGCCAGACCATCTGGCGCGCCACGTCGATGCGGGTCGCCATCTCGGCCAGGCGGAACTGCACCGCCTGGTGCTGGAACAGCGGCTGTCCGAAACTCTCGCGTTCCTTGGCGTAGGCCAGCGCCGCCTCGAACGCGGCGCGCGCCATGCCAATGCTCTGCGAGGCGATGCCGATGCGCCCGCCTTCCAGTCCGGACAGCGCCATCTTGTAGCCGCCGCCCTCGTCGCCGAGCAGGTTGGCCGCCGGCACGCGGCAATCCTCGAACAGGATCTGCGCGGTGTCCGACGAATGCTGGCCGAGCTTGTCTTCCAGCCGCGCCACCACGTAGCCGGGCGTGGCAGTCGGGACGATAAAGGCGCTGATGCCGCGCTTGCCGGCGGCCTTGTCAGTGACCGCCAGCACGATCGCCACGTCGGCGTTCTGGCCGCTGGTGATGAACTGCTTGACGCCGTTGAGCACGTAATCGTCGCCGTCACGGACGGCGGTGGTACGCAGCGCCGACGCGTCCGAGCCGACGTGCGGCTCGGTCAGGCAGAACGCGCCCAGCATCTCGCCGCGCGCTAGCGGCACCAGCCATTGCTGCTTCTGCGCCTCGCTGGCGAACGACATCAGCATGCTGCACACCGGGCAGTTGTTGACGCTGATCACGGTGGAGGTGCCGCCGTCGCCGGCCGCGATCTCTTCCAGGATCAGCGCCAGCGACAGGTAGTCCAGCCCGGCGCCGCCGTACGCTTCCGGCACGGCCACGCCGTAGGCGCCGAGCCCGGCCAGCTCGCGATGCACATCCTTGGGGAAGGTCTTGTCGCGGTCCCACTGCGCGGCCTGCGGCGCGATCACCTCCTGCGCGAACTGGCGCACGGCGTCGCGGATCATTTCCTGTTCGGGGGTCAGCAGCATGTCGGTTCGGTGAAGTGGTGCGCCTTACCAGGGGATCGGCGTACCGTCGTAGTTGTGGAAGGTGCCGTTGTCGCGCCGCTTGACGCCGGCCAGCACCTGGCGCATGCCCTTGACGCTCTGCTGCACGGTCAGGTCGGCTTCCTGGCCGCCCATGTCGGTCTTGACCCAGCCCGGATGCAGCGCGACGCAGGTGGCATGGCGCGCATCCAGCGACACCGCGCGCAGCGCCGCATTGGCGCCGGCCTTGCTGACGCGGTACAGCCAGCTGGTGTTGTGCTCCATTGCGCCGATGCTGCCCATGCGTGAAGACAGCACCGCCAGCACGCCGCCGTGGCCGGACTGGCCCGCTTCGACGTAAGGCAGCAGCAGCGGCAGCGCCATCATCGGGCCCAGCACATTGACGTGCATCACCTGGTCGAACTCCTGCGGCGTGACCGGCTGCGCGCCTTCCGTGCGTGGGCCCAGCACGCCGGCGTTGTAGATCGCCACGTCGAGCGCCTCGCCGTCGAGCTTCCAGCCCAGGCCCGCGACCGCGCCGGCATCGGCCAGGTCGACCTGGTGGGCTTCGGCGCCGAGCGCCTGCAGCGCACCGACGCCGTCGGGCGTGCGTGCCGCCGCAATGACGCGCCAGCCGTCGGCACGGTACTGGCGCACGAATTCAAGGCCGATGCCGCGCGAGGCACCGAGGATCAGGACGGTTGGCAAGGCTGTGCTCCTTTGTCAGGGTGCGTAGGTTCAGCGGACTGCCTGGGTCTTTACTCCCCTCTCCCGCGAGCGGGAGAGGGGATTAAACCAGCGGGAGAGAACCCGTTACAGGAGCTCGATACCCACCGCGGTGGCCTCACCACCACCGATACACAAGCTCGCCACCCCACGCTTGCCACCCGTCTTGCGCAACGCGCCAATCAGCGTCGTCATGATGCGCGCGCCCGAGGCGCCGATCGGGTGGCCCAGCGCGCAGGCGCCGCCGTGGATATTGACCTTGTCGCGCGGGATCTTGAGATCGTGCATGGCGGCCATCGGCACCACGGCAAAGGCCTCGTTGATCTCGAACAGGTCGACGCTGTCGGTGGTCCAGTCCAGCTTGCGGTACAGCTTGGAGATCGCTTCCACCGGCGCGGTGGTGAACCAGCCCGGTGCCTGCGCATGAGTGGTATGGCCCAGCATGCGGGCGATCGGCTGCAGGCCGAGCTGCTTCGCGGTGGAGGCACGCATCATCACCAGCGCCGAGGCACCGTCGTTGATCGACGACGACGATGCGGCGGTGATGGTGCCGTCCTTGGCAAACGCGGGCTTCAGCGACGGGATCTTGTCGACCTTGATGCGGCGCGGGCCTTCGTCGGTGTCGATCACGGTGTCGCCGCCCTTGCCGGACACGGTTACCGGCGCGATTTCCCAGCGGAAGTCGCCGTTCTCGGTAGCCTGCTGCGCGCGGCGCACGCTTTCCATCGCGAAGGTGTCCTGCTGCTCGCGGGTGAATCCGTACTTGGCGGCGCAGTCCTCGCCGAAAGTCCCCATGGCACGGCCCTTGTCATAAGCGTCTTCCAGGCCGTCCAGCATCATGTGGTCGTAGATCATCCCGTGGCCGATGCGGTAGCCGCCGCGGCCCTTGGGGATCAGGTACGGCGCGTTGGTCATGCTTTCCATGCCGCCGGCGACGGCGATCTCGAACGAGCCCGCGATCAGACCGTCATAGACGGTCATCGCCGCGCGCATGCCCGAGCCGCACATCTTGTTGACGGTGGTGCAGCCCACGCCCAGCGGCAGGCCCGCGCCCAGCGCCGCCTGGCGCGCCGGCGCCTGGCCCTGGCCGGCGGGCAGCACGCAGCCGAACACCACTTCTTCCACCTGCTCGGGCTTCAGGCCGGCGCGCTCGACGGCGGCGCGGATCGCCACGGCGCCGAGTTGCGGCGCGGTGACGCTGGCGAATTCGCCCTGGAACGCAGCCATCGGCGTGCGGGCGGCTGAAACGATGACGATCTCTTCCATGTCGGGTCTCCTGGATCGGTTGTGTGTGTGCGGAAGCGGTGTAGTCCGGATGTAATCGGTATCAGCGGATCGACGCCTGCGGCGGATCGCCATACTGGCGGTAGGCCGCTGCGAGCTGCTCGTGCAGTTCGTCGTTGTTGCTGGCGGCCATGCCCAGGTCGCGCAGCAGGCCGTCGGATACGCCATAGACCCAGCCATGCACGGTCACGGCCTGGCCGCGCGACCAGGCGTCCTGGATCACCGTGGTCTGGCAGACGTTGTTGACCTGCTCGATCACGTTGAGCTCGCACAGCCGGGTATGGGCGTCGTCTTCGCGCAGCAGCGTGCCGAGGTAGGCCTCGTGCTTGTCGGCCACGTCGCGCACATGGCGCAGCCAGTTGTCGGCCAGGCCGATGCGCTCGCGCTTGAGCGCGACCTTGACGCCGCCGCAGCCATAGTGGCCGACCACGGTGATATGGCGCACCTTCAGCACTTCCACCGCGAACTGGATCACCGCCAGCGCGTTCAGGTCGCTGTGCGCGATCACGTTGGCGATATTGCGGTGGACGAACACCTCGCCCGGCGCGAGGCCCAGGATCTGGTTGGCCGGCACGCGCGAATCGGAACAGCCGATCCACAGGTACTCGGGTGCCTGCTGGTTGGCCAGCCGGGTGAAGAAGGTCGGATCCTCCGCGTTGACGCGGTCGACCCACTCGCGGTTGTTGCGGAACAGCTGGGCGATGGCGTCAGTCATGCCACTCTCCTTGCAGGACCAGCGTCAGCGGCGGCGCCTTGTGCGTCGCCATCGCCGCCAGCCTCGCCGTAGCGGTGAATGAATCGATCTGTACTCTGATAAGCAAAGAAGTCATGAACATGTCCGGCCAGGAGCCGGTCCTTATGGCTCTGCCACATGGCAGGGTCGAAGAAATCCGCATGATGGCGCAGGAACGCCGCGCGCACGCGCGTATCGCCCAGCAGGAAGGTGCGGAAGGTCTCGGGAAAGATGTCGTGCGGACGCACCGTGTACCAGACTTCGCCCGACATCTCCTCTTCCTCGTTGCGCGGCTGCGGCACGTGGCGGATATTGCAGTCGGTCAGGTATTCGATCTCGTCGTAGTCGTAGAACACGACGCGCCCGTGGCGCGTGACGCCGAAGTTCTTGTACAGCATGTCGCCCGGGAAAATGTTGGCGGCCATCAGCTCCTTGACGGCGTTGCCGTATTCGAGCACGCCGTGCTCGACCTGCTCGTCGGTGCCCTCCTGCAGGTAGATGTTCAGCGGCGTCATGCGGCGCTCGATATAGACGTGGCGCACCACGATCTCCTCGCCGCCGTCCTTGCCGCGCTGGTATTCGATCATCGACGGCGCGTGCTGCTCGAACTCGCGCACCAGCGCATCGTCGAAGCGCGAGCGCGGGAAGGCCACGTCTGAGTACTCCAGCGTATCCGCCATGCGGCCGACGCGGTCGTGCTGCTTGACCAGCTGGTACTTGGACTTGACCAGCTCGCGCGTGGTTTCCTTGGGCGCCGGGAAAAAGTCCCTGATGACCTTGAACACGTACGGGTACGACGGCAGCGTGAACACCAGCATCACCAGTCCGCGGATGCCGGGCGCGACGATGAACTTGTCCGACGAATGCTGCAGGTGGTGCAGGAAGTCGCGGTAGAACAGGTTCTTGCCCTGCTTCTGCAGACCCAGCGAGGTATAGATCTCCGCGCGCGGCTTGCGCGGCATGATGTCGCGCAGGAAGGTCACGTAGGCCGACGGGATCTCCATGTCGACCATGAAGTAGGAGTGCGTGAACGAGAACAGGATCAGCAGCTGTTCCTTCTTCAGCAGCACCGTGTCCAGCATCAGCTTGCCCGAGGGGCCGTGCACGATCGGGATCGCCAGCGGGAAGGTGCGGTCGCCGTTCAGGATGCGGCCGATGATGAAGGCCGACTTGTTGCGGAAGAACAGTGACGACAGCGTATGGATCTGGAAATTCGGCGCGATGCGCAGGTCGCCGAAATGCTCGCAGACCGCGCGCACCACGTAGCCGATATCGCGCGCCAGGTCCTCGAACGGGCGCTCAAGCTGGAAGTTGTGCACGATGCGCTCGAAGCATGCCGCCATGCCGTCGCGGTTGCCGGGGTAGTAGGCGCGGAAGGTCGGGCGCGTGGGCGACTCCTCGTTCTCGATGTATTCGGTCGAGATCGCCGGGCGCACGAAGATGAAATCGTTGTTGAAGTACGAGCGGTGCAGGATGCGCGTGCAGACCGAGTTAAAGAAGGTTTCGGCCAGTTCGGGCTGGTGATGGTTGGTCAGCAGGCCGATGTAGTGCAGCTTGATCTGCTGCCAGATCTCGTCCTCGATATTCTCCGCGTCATATTCGTCTTCGAGGATGACGCTGGATTCGCGCACGCGCTCGTTGTAGAACGCGATGCGATCGCGCTGGATCTGCTGCAGCCCGTGCCAGTCGCCGGCCTCGAACTTGATCTTGGCCTGGTGGCTGACCTCGCGGAACAGACGGTAGTGCTTGTCGAAGCCGTCGAGCATCGTTCTCGCCACATCGAAGGCAATCTGCGAAGAGAGCAGTTTGGGGAAGTGGGACATGGGTCGACGGGGGCGACTAGCGAGGCGGTCTTGCGACGGGTAGTGAGATTGTAAATGGGTTCGGGCGGGGGCTCCGGGTGATTTCGGCGCCCCCTCGCGCTTTACATGGTCTCGGCGAACAGTTCGCGGCCGATCAGCATGCGGCGGATTTCGGACGTGCCGGCGCCGATCTCGTACAGCTTGGCATCGCGCCACAGCCGGCCGGCGGGGTATTCGTTGATATACCCGTTGCCGCCCAGGATCTGTACTGTCTCGCCCGCCATCCAGGTGGCCTTCTCGGCCGTGTACAGGATCACCGCGGCGCAGTCCTTGCGCACCTGGCGCACGTGGTCGCTGCCCAGCCCGTCCAGGTTCTTGCCGACCGTGTACAGGTAGCTGCGCGCGGCCTGCAGCGTGGTGTACATGTCGGCCACCTTGCCCTGGATCAGCTGGAACTCGCCGATGCTCTGGCCGAACTGCTTGCGGTCGTGGATATAGGGCGTGACCACGTCCATGCAGGCCTGCATGATGCCCACCGGCCCGCCGGACAGCACCGCGCGCTCATAGTCCAGCCCGCTCATCAGCACCTTGGCGCCGCCATTTTCGGCGCCGAGGATGTTCTCGACCGGCACTTCCACGTCCTGGAACACCAGCTCGCCGGTATGCGAGCCGCGCATGCCCAGCTTGTCCAGCTTCTGCGCCACCGAGAAGCCCTTCATGCCCTTCTCGACGATAAAGGCGGTCATGCCGCGCGCGCCCAGGTCCGGCTCGGTCTTGGCGTAAACCACCAGTACGTCGCAGTCGGGGCCGTTGGTGATCCACATCTTGGTGCCGTTGAGTACGTAGCGGTCGCCCTTGAGTTCGGCGCGCAGCTTCATGCTGACCACGTCGGAGCCGGCATTGGGCTCGCTCATCGCCAGCGCGCCGATCCACTCGCCCGAGACCAGCTTGGGCAGATACTTCGCCTTCTGCGCCGGCGTGCCGTTGCGGTGGATCTGGTTTACGCACAGGTTGGAGTGCGCGCCGTAAGACAGGCCGACCGAGGCCGAGGCGCGGCTGATTTCCTCCATGGCGATCATGTGCGCCAGGTAGCCCATGTTGGCGCCGCCGTATTCCTCGGCCACCGTGATGCCGAGCACGCCCAGGTCGCCCATCTTCTTCCAGGTGTCCATCGGGAACTGGTCAGTGCGGTCGATCTCGGCGGCGCGCGGGGCCAGTTCGGCCTGGGCCCAGGCGCGCACGGAACTGCGCAGCATCTCGATGTCTTCGCCCAGATCGAATTTCAGGCCTGGCAGTTCGGTCATGATGGTCTCCTGTTGGATTCGGTGTGTGTTTTTGTCGCCGGATAGGCGGTTCAGACGTGGTCCAGGGTGCGGACCACACAAAGCGTCATCAGCATGGTGGCCACCTGCTTGCGGCGGCCGGCCTGCTCGACGTAGACCTCGCCTTGCGCCACGATCAGCGTGCGCCCGGGCTTGAGCACGCGGCCCACCGCCACCAGGCGTTCGCCTTGCGCGGGGGACAGCAGGTTGATCTTGTATTCGGCGGTCAGGCCCGCCTCGCCCTCGCCCACCACCGACAGCGCGGCGTAGCCGCAGGCGCTGTCGGCCAGCGCGCCGACCGCGCCGCCGTGGAAGAAGCCGTGCTGCTGGGTCACGCGGTCGGACCACGGCATCGCGATTTCGACCTCGCCGCGCTCCACCCGCTGCAGCGTGGCGCCGAAGCTGGTCATCAGCCCCTGGCGCGAGAAGCTGGTGGCGATGGCGTCGGCGCGGGCGGCGGACAGCGCTTCAGGTTCAGCGGGTACGGCACAGGCGTTAGAGGACGGCATGGCGGGTTTCCGGTGTGAATGCGTTGGGTCACGGCGCAGCGCCAGCGGTGGCGGACTGTCCGGGTATTCTATTGACGTTTACGTAAACGTCAATGCCGTCTGGCACGGATGCCGGGCAAAGTGCTGCATCAGGCCGACCTGGTGCGGGCCGGCGCATCGCCGCCCTCCGTCGCCGGGATCTTGCCGCCGGTTTGTGCGGCCAGCAGCACCTTGCACTGGCGCTCGTGCTGGTCGATCTCGGCCAGCTGTGCCTGCAGGTCTTCCAACTGGCGCTCGAGCGTGCGGCGATGGTCGGCCAGCGAGTGCAGGAAGCGCTCCAGTTGCGGGGCGGTGTCGCGCGGCGACTCATACAGGTCAAGGATCTCGCGGATCTCGTTGAGAGTGAGCCCTAACCGCTTACCGCGCAGGGTCAGCTTCAGCCGGGTGCGCTCGCGGCCGTTGTAGACGCGCTTGCGCCCGCCTGGGCCTTCGCGCTCCGGCGACAGCAGGCCCTGGTCCTCGTAGAAGCGAATGGCACGGGGCGTGACGTCGAACTCGCGGGCGAGCTCGGTGATGGTGTAGGTGGCGGAGCCGGGGGATTGCGTGACTGCCATGGTGCGC
The DNA here is from genome assembly GCA_050987995.1 of Ralstonia pickettii. GTDB lineage: Bacteria > Pseudomonadota > Gammaproteobacteria > Burkholderiales > Burkholderiaceae > Cupriavidus > Cupriavidus pickettii_B. Next base: position 108,158 of record CP158803.1, on the reverse strand, counting down.
CCAGGAAGTGAACGGTCGTTCGTTGCGGAATCAAGTTTTCGCTTAAGATGGAGACGAACCGCTTGAGTTGACGTTTACGTTAGCGTCAACTGTGGCGACTGGCAACCTAGCGCTTATACGCCCCCTTATACGGCCCCTTATACGCACCACGAGAAAGCCCGCCTGCCCCGATCCCCGATCCTCCGGCACAAGGCTTCGAACACGAGACTCCTCATGAACGCACTCGAACACCAGCTCCAATACCCGTTCGGCGACACCATGCCCGAGCCCGGCACCAAGCAGGAGGTCGCTCCCGGCGTCTACTGGCTGCGCATGCCGCTGCCGTTCGCGCTCGACCATATCAACCTGTGGCTGCTGCGCGACCGCCTGGACGGCCGTGACGGCTGGACCATCGTCGATTGCGGCATCACCAATGACACCATCAAGGGCCACTGGGAAACCATCTTCGCCAATGAGCTGGAAGGCCTGCCGGTGGTGCGCGTGCTGGTGACGCACAGCCACCCCGACCACGTCGGCCTGGCGCACTGGCTGTGCAAGCGCTTCGGCGTGCGGCTGTGGATGAGCCTGGGCGACTATATGAGCGCGCGCGTAATGGGCAGCGGCACCGGCGCCGGCTCCAGCGCGGGCGGCGAAGCGGCTGCCGCGCACTTTGCGCTGCACGGCCTGACCGATCCTGACAGCCAGGAGAAGCTGCGCGCGCGCAAGACCTATTACCCGTCGCTGGTGCCGGACCTGCCGGCGCAGTACCGCCGGATGATGGAGGGCGAGACCGTGCGCATCGGCACCGATGCGGCCACCTCCGGCTGGCGCGTGATCACCGGCTTCGGCCATTCGCCCGAGCACGTGGCGCTGTATAACGAAGCCACCAACGTGCTGATCTCCGGCGACATGGTGCTGCCGCGCATCTCGACCAATGTCAGCGTGTTCGACATGGAGCCCGAAGGCAATTCGCTGCAGCTCTACCTGGACTCGCTCGGCAAGTACGAGCCGCTGCCGCAGGACGTGCTGATCCTGCCCTCGCACGGCCGACCTTTCCGCAACCTGCATACCCGCATCAACCAGCTGCGCGAGCACCACGTCGACCGTCTGGCCGAGACGCTGGACGCCTGCCGCGAGAAGGCCTGCAGCGCGCACGACATCGTCAGCGTGATCTTCAGGCGCCAGTTCGATATCCACCAGATGACCTTCGCCATGGGCGAGTCGCTGGCGCACCTGCACTGCCTGTGGCACCGCGGCGAGCTGGTAAGGGAGACGGGCGACGACGGCGTGATCCGCTTCCGCGCGGCCTGACTTCAGCCCGGTTCGGATCAGTTGGCGGCGGCCAGCGCCGCCAGGTAGCGCACGCCGTCCACGGCGCGGCTGCCGTACCACGACAGCATCTCGCCGTCGACCAGCAGCACCGGCTTGCCGAGCTGGCGCTCGAGCGCATCGGCGTGGTCTTCGGTAAAGCGGTAGGGCTCGGTCGACAGCAGCACCAGGTCGAGCTCGCGCACCAGCGCATCGCTCCAGCGGAAGGTGGGATAGCGCTCGCCGGGGGCGTTGGGGCGGCTGCAGTCACCGTCGACGCACGCCTGCGGCGTGCCGTCGGCGGGCTCCGGCCAGGTCTGCCAGTTGGCCAGCGCCAGCATGCGGCTGATATAGGTGTCGCGCGACACCGTCATCCACGGGTCCTGCCAGATCGCGTACAGCACGCGGCGCTGCGGCCACGCGCGTGCGCGGATGGCGTCGAGCTCCGCCTGCAGCGCGGTGCACAGTGCTTCAGCCTCGGTGTGGCGGCCGAAGATGCCGCCCAGCAGCCGGTACAGGCCGAGGTTGTCTTCCGGCGCGCACGGATGGGTGACGATCACGTTGGGCACGAAGGTGCGGATCTCATCCACGGTCTCGCGCCGGTTCTCGTCGATATTGACCACCACGTGCGTGGGCGCCAGCTGGCGCAGCCGCGCCACTTTCACGTCCTTGGTGCCACCCACCTTGGGCACCGCGCGCACGGCCGGCTCCGGGTGGATGCAGAAGCCGGTGCGCGCCACCATCTGCTCGCCCAGCCCAAGCGCGAACAGCAGCTCGGTCACCGACGGCACCAGCGAGGCGATGCGCACCTCGCCGCTGGCGGCGGCGTGCTGCTGGCCGATGGCGTCGCGCCACATGGTCAGGGCTCCTGGCTTTCCGCGCGCCGCGGCTTGCGCGGTGCGCCCGCCGCCAGCGCGTCGTACAGCCAGCGCGGCATCACATGCAGCAGCGCCGCCACCACGCCCATCGGCCACGGAATCACGCGGAAGCGCCTTCCGGCGGCAATGACGCGGACCGCCTTGCGCGCGAACACGTCGGCATCGGTCAGGAACGGCATGCGGTAGGGGTTGTGCGCGGTCATCGGCGTGCGGATATAGCCCGGGGCAATCGTGACCACGCGGATGCCGTGCCCGCGCTGCTCCAGACGCAGGCTCTCCAGCAGCTTGATCACCGCCGACTTGGACGCGCTGTAGGCGCCCGCGCCCGGCAGGCCCCGCACGCCGGCGACGCTGGCGATGCCCACCAGCGTGCCGCGCCGCCCGAAGTGCCCGGGCTCGCGCGCCTGCATCGCATGCATGAAGGGCTGAAAGGTGGTCAGCAGGCCGAACCAGTTGGTGTCCATCACCTGGCGGAAGGCGTCGAGATCCTCGCGCTCGCTGGCGACCGTGCCGACCGAGACGCCGGCATTGGCGATCACCACGTCAGGGCAGCCGAAATGGCCGAGGAAATCCTGCGCCGCGCGCGCCATGGCGTCGGCATCGCGCACGTCGGCACCGTAGACGCGCACCGCGCCCGGGTTGGGCAGCGTGGCGACGAACTCGCGCAGCGCATCCTCGCGGCGCGCCACCAGGCCGAGGATGGCGCCTTGCGACGCGTATTCGCGCGCGAGGGCCTGGCCTAGTCCGCTGGAGGCGCCGGTGAGGAAGACTTTAAGGGGACGCATGGGAGGCGGGACACCGTCTGAAACAAAACAGGCCGGTACATCGTACCAGCCGGCTAGCTATCCGCAGATCTCTGACAATCCCGCGTGGGTGCTCCCTCTCCCGCAAGCGGGAGAGTCCTATGCACGCTCGCCGTGCCGGCTTGCCCCAGGAACCAGGAGGCCTTCGCTCCACAACCGCTGTAGCAAGGCTCCAAAATCAGCCCTAATAAAATCAATGGGTTAGTGGAGGTTCCTGGGTAGGGGAGCAAACCCTCAGCATGCGGAGGTCGTCAGCAGATTACAGTTTCTTGCCCCGCACCTGCTCCACCAGGTAATCCATGGTCTGGACCGCGCTGGTCTTGTTGCCGGCAATCGACGGCGAGGTCACGTACTTGCCCTGCACCACCACGGTCGGCACGCCGTCGATCTTGTAAGCGTCGGCGATCTTGTTGGCGCGCTGCGAGTTGGTGGTCACCGTGAACGAGTTGTACGCGTCCAGGAAGGCCTTGCGGTCCACGCCGTTCTTGGCCATGAAGTCGGCGATCTCGTTGGGGTCGAGCATGCGCTTGCGGTCGACGTGGATGGCGTTGAAGACCTTGAGGTGCATCGCGTCGAGCTTGCCGATGGCTTCCAGCGCATAGAAGATCTTGGTGTGCGGCATCAGGTCGTCGCGGAAGGCGACCGGCACGCGCTTGAACACCACGTTGTTGCCCTGCTTCTTGACCCAGGCTTCCAGGTCGGGCTCGAAGTCAAAGCAGTGCGGGCAGCCGTACCAGAAAAACTCGGTGACCTCGATCTTGCCCGGCGTGACCGGCTGGGACGCCTTCAGGACCTGGTATTCCTTGCCCTCGGCGGGCGCCGCCTGGGACGGGGCGGACATCAGCAGGCCGCCCACGGCGGCGAACATGGCGAACAGTGCGGCGAGTTTCTTCATTTGGTGCGGCCTTGCGGTTTGGACGATGAGCGTATGACCGCGGCGGCGGCGTCCGGTTCAGCGGGGCGCCGGCCGCGGCGGTGACAAGGTGTTGCGGTGGTTACCGCGTATTAATCAGCTACCAGGCGCTGCGGCAATCCGCCGCAGCCACCCGGGATAACGCCTGACCCTGCGGTCCGGCTTACTGCTTGGTGTAGCGGATCACGGACGCCTCGAAGCCCGACGACTGCAGGCGATCGCGCGCCTTGTTCATCTCCTCGATGCGATTGAAGGGCCCCATGCGCACGCGGTACATCTTGACGCCATTGACGTCGCGCTCGGTGATCTTGGCTTCGAAGCCCTGCATCGCCAGGTTGGCCTTCTGGCGGTCGGCGTCGTCCGACGAGCGGAACGCTCCCACCTGCAGCAGGTAGCCCACCTTGTTGGCGTCGGCCTGGGCGATCTCGGCGATCGGGTCGGCCACCGGCTTCTCTGCCGGCTTGGTGGCGACGGGCTTGTCGCTGGTGCCGTTTGGCTTCTCAGCCGGCTTCTCCGCGGGCAGCGGCTTCTCGGCCGGGCGGGCGACCGCCACCGGCGGTTGCTGGCCATTCTGGCCATTCTGGCCGTTCTGCTTGGGTTCCGCCTCGGGCGCCGGGCCCACCGGCTTGGCCGGGGTCTTGCTCCACAGCGGCTTGTTGGGGTCACTCGGGCCCTCGTCGGCACGCTGGGCCGGGGGCGGGAGCTGGCTGGCGACATTGCCGGGCTCGCTCGGCCGCGGGGCGCTCTTCTGCTGGAACGGCGTCGGCGACTTGGTGATGTACAGGGCGACCACCACGGCGATGGCCAGCCCGACGATCAGCCCGAGCACCAGGCCCAGGAACGTACCGCCGCGTTGCTGGCTGCGGCGGGCCTTGCGCGGATCGCGCTTGCGTTGCTGTTGCATGAAGTCCTCTTTGGTGATGCCGGGATTATAGAGCCAGTGCGGCCACGGGCAGCACCGGCCGAGGGGCGCGCGGCCCCGTGCGCCCTGCCCGCCCCCTGGCCGGGAACGGGCGCGCCGGGCGCCTGCTTACATGCGGCGCGGCGCGGACACGCCGATCACCGCCAGGCCGTTGCGTAGCACCTGGCGCGTGGCGGCCAGCAGCGCCAGCCGGGCGCGCTTGACGTCCTCGTCGTCCACCAGCACGCGGTCGGCGTTGTAGAACGCGTGGAAGTCGCCGGCCAGGTCGCGCAGGTAGAAGGCGACCGCGTGCGGCGCCAGCTCGGCGGCCGCGGCCGACAGCATGTCGGGGAACTCCGCCAGGCGGCGGCCCAGCGCCTGCGCCTGCGCGCTGGCTTCGGGGCCGGTCACGGCGGACAGGTCGGCGCCGGCCAGCTCGGCCAGGCGGCTTTCCCAGTCCGCGCCGCCCCACGACTCGAAGATCGAGCAGATGCGGGCATGCGCATACTGCACGTAGTACACCGGGTTCTCGTCGTTCTGCTTGAGCGCCAGGTCGACGTCGAACACGAACTCGGTATCGGCCTTGCGCGACAGCAGGAAGAAGCGCACCGCGTCGCGGCCGCGGGTGAAGTGCCCGGGCCAGTCGGCAACGCCTTGTTCCAGGCAGCCGCGGATGGTCTCGCAGGTGTCATCCTGGCCGTTGGACCATTCGATCAGGTCGCGCACGGTGACGTAGGAGCCGGCGCGCTTGGAGATCTTGACCTCCTCGCCGTTCTTCATCACGGTGACCATCTTGTGCAGCACATAGTCGGGGTAGCCCTGCGGGATGCCCATGTCCAGGCCCTGCAGGCCGGCGCGCACGCGCGCGATGGTGCCGTGGTGGTCGCTGCCCTGCACGTTGATGACCTTGGTGAAGCCGCGCTCCCACTTGGTGGTGTGATAGGCCACGTCCGGCACGAAGTACGTGTAGGTGCCGTCGCTCTTCTTCATCACGCGGTCCTTGTCGTCGCCGTCGTCCGTGGTGCGCAGCCACAGCGCGCCCTCGCTCTCGTAGGTCTTGCCCTTGGCAACCAGGGACTGCACCGCGGCTTCGACGCGGCCGTCGCTGTACAGCGACGACTCCAGGTAGTAGCGGTCGAACTTGACGCCGAAGGCCTGCAGGTCGATGTCCTGCTCGTTGCGCAGGTAGGTGACGGCGAACTTGCGGATCGATTCGATATCTTCGACGTCGCCCGACGCGGTCACCGGCTCGCCGTCCGAGGCGCTGACAGTCTTGCCCGCCAGGAAGTCGGCGGCGATATCGGCGATGTAGTCGCCGTTGTAGGCGGCCTCCGGCCAGCTGGCGTCGCCCGGCTTCAGGCCGCGCGCGCGCGCCTGCACCGACAGCGCCAGGGTCTGGATCTGCACGCCGGCGTCGTTGTAATAGAACTCGCGGTGCACGTGGAAGCCCTGCCACGACAGCAGGTTCGCCAGCGCGTCGCCCAGCGCCGCCTGGCGGCCGTGGCCGACGTGCAGCGGGCCGGTCGGGTTGGCCGAGACGAACTCCACCAGCACCTGGCCGTGCACGCCGCGCTCGCGCGCGCCATAGTGGTCGCCCTCGGTCAGCACCGCGCGCAGCACCTCGGCCTTGGCCGCCGGGGTCATGCGCAGGTTGATGAAGCCTGGGCCCGCGATCTCCATGGTCTCGACCAGGCCCTGCGCGCGCGCGTCGGCCTGCACCGCGGCGACGATGCGCTGCGCCAGCTCGCGCGGGTTGCTCTTGAGCGCGCGCGCGACCTGCATGGCGACGTTGCAGGCAAGGTCGCCGTGGGCGGCCACCTTGGGCCGCTCGAAGGTGACGGCGGGCAGGGTGGCATCGGCCGGGGCGAGCGCGCGCACGGCATCGGTGAACGCGGCGGCAAGATTGGAGGTCTGAACAGGCAGCATGGATGTCGGAAGCCCTGTGGGCAAGGTATTCAGGCACCGCCACTTGGGCGGCGCCGGCGCCGGGAAAGCGGCAAGTGACGGCAAAGTAACGCCGCGCCGCGTGACAGGCATTGGAATCGGGAACGCCGAATTTTATCAGGTGCTATGCTGACATCATGCGCGAGGACGGCCCCGGCTCACAATCCGGGGCCAAAATCAGCGAGATTTCCCGCCTAGATTTCCCGCCCCCGGGAACGCCCCGCATCTCCGTGAAAGGAAACCAATCATGCTGATCACCTTCAAATCCCACGCCGCGCAGGACCTGATCATGATGAAGGATCTGGCAATGACGCTGCTGGGCATCATCGGCAAGCAACTCGGGGAACGAGGGGTGATCACTGTCGAAGAACTGCCGCGCGCAATTCACAAGCTGGAAGCCGCGGTCGCCGACGCCCGCAAGATCCATCCCGCCAACTCGGCCGTCGAAGCGGAAACCGGCAAGGACGAAGAAGAGGAAGAGCCGCTGCACCTGGGCCAGCGCGCCTACCCGTTCCTGGATATGCTGCGCGCCTCGCAACGTGAAGGCGCCAACGTGATGTGGGGTGTCTGACGGGTGTCTGACCGGGCGAGCTGCCGCATGGCCGGCGCCCTCCGCTGATTTCCGCGCGCACAAAAAAACGCCCGGCACCGCAGTAGGGTCGCCGGGCTTCCGGATGAGGGTTCCGGAAAGGGGGGAATGCCTGTCGGGGAACCGCCGGCGTGGCCGGCGGCGTCCCCAGGTGGTTCTTGTCGCTGGCCGGGCTTACTCCTCGTCGTGATGGCGGCCATTGGCCAGCAGCAAACCGATCACCGCACCCACGGCAGCGGCGAGCGCCACCGCCTTGAGCGGGGATTCAGCCACGCGCTGGCGCGAGTGCTCCACGGCCCCATCCATGCGTTCGCGGGCCCGCATCACGCCGTCGGTGGTCTGGGCGCGCAGGCGATGGGCCATTTCCGCGGCCCGTTCGCGCAGGCGCTGCCCCGCACGCAGGCTCTCGGCCGAGCCTTCATGCGCCAGCACTTGAATGGTGTGCTCCAGCTGGGCGATCAGCGCCTTGACCTCGCCCGATACCGGTGCCGCCGCTTCGCGCGTATCGCGCGCGGCGTGCTTGATATGGCTGATGGCGCTGTCGGCACTGTCAGACAGGTGGTTCAGTTCCTTCCGGACTTTGGGGTTCTGCGTCAGCATACGGTCTCCTCAGGTGTCGGTCGGCGGGGGAGAAACCGGCGCGCGGCCGGTGCTAGCGTCCTCTGCGGACCAGGCCCATCACGGCCGCAACCAGCGCCACGACCAGGAAGATGAAGAACAGGATCTTGGCGATTTCCACGGCACCGGCGGCAATACCGCCGAAGCCGAAGATCGCGGCGATCAGGGCAATGACGAAAAATACGAGTGCATACTGCAGCATGGCTAGGCTCCCGAAGATGTCGGACCACGCCAGCGCACTGGCCCGGCCCATGACGGGCTTGCGCCAAGCGGTGCAAGCTCATAGCCTCATCGTAGGAAGCCAGCCGGCGCCCTAATACTGACAGCGAGCCGATTCCGCTGTCAGCCGAGTCCTACAACGATCCAATAGCCTCCCGCGCGCCCCGGCATCCCGGTTGACCCATGGCGGTCAATGTGATTCCATGGGCCCTCCCTGGCGCTGCGCGGGCAAGCGGCGCGCCTCCACTACAGGAATTGCCCCATGTTCAAGCAGTCCTTCCTCCCCCACACGCTGCTGCTCGCGGGCGGCATCGTCCTGACGCTGGCGGTGCTGGTGGCGTCGGAAACCGGCAATATCCGGCTGCGCGAAAGCTATAACGACGTGATCCGCTCGCAGCGGGTGCAGACCGAGCTGGCCGCGCTCAACGGCGAGCTGGTCAATGCCGAGGCGGGCCAGCGCGGCTTCCTGCTGACCGGCAAGGAAAGCTACCTGGAGCCGTACTACAAGGCGCTGCCGCGCATTGCCGAGCTGATGGCGCAGATCCGCGCCGACTACGCCAACGATCCGGAGGCGCTGAAGCTCTTCGGCGACACCTCCAAGCTGATCAACAGCAAGCTCAACGAGATGGCGCTGACGCTGGTGTACGGCAAGCGCGACCTGGAAGTGGCGCTGGAGCTGATCCGCACCGACTACGGCAAGGAGACCATGGACAATGCGCGCCGCGGGCTGGACCAGCTGCAGGCACGCGAGGCGGGTTCGGTCTCGCACCGGCTCGAAGGCGCCGAGAATGATGTGCAGCTGTCGCGCTACGGCATCGGCCTGCTGACGGCGATCAACATCATCCTGCTGCTCGCGGTGGGCGTGGGCCATGCCAAGCGGCTGTCGATGGCCGAAGCGGCGCGCACCCAGCTGGAAGAGGAAAGCGTCAAGCTGGACCGCAAGGTGCGCGCGCGCACGCGCCAGCTGTCGGCGCTCGCCGCCCACCTGCAGCGCGTGACCGAGGATGAGAAAACGCGCCTGGCGCGCGAACTGCACGACGAGCTGGGCGCGATCCTGACCGCGATCAAGCTGGACCTGCACTGGGTGCGCCGCCAGATACAGCAGGACCACACGGTGGCCGCCGAGCGGCTCACGCGCGTGATGCTGCACGTGGACCAGGGCATCCAGATCAAGCGCCGCCTGATCGAGGACCTGCGCCCCACGGTGCTGCTCAACCTGGGCCTGCGCGCGGCGGTGTGCCAGCTGGTGGAGGAAGTGGGCGCGCGCAACAACTGGGAGACCGAGGTCAGCGTGCCCGAAGACCTGCCGGCGCTGCGCGACGAAGCCGCCATCGCGCTGTACCGGATCGTGCAGGAATCGCTGACCAATGCCAGCAAGTACTCCGAGGCAAAGCACATCGACGTCTGCCTGGAATGCCACGAGGACCGGTTGACACTGACCGTGCGTGACGATGGCAAGGGCATGCCGCCAGACTTCGATGCGGGCAGCACCTCGGGCCATCACGGGCTGCTGGGCATGGAGCAGCGCGTCACCGCGCTGGGCGGCAGCATGCAGATCGATTCCTCGGCGCACGCGGGCGTGCGCATCCATATCGAGGTGCCGCTGACGGCGTCGGTGCTGGCGCCAGCGGAAGAGCCGGAGAGCCAGGAGCCGGCGCGGGCCTGAGGACACGCTTCAGCAACTTGCAGGGAATCAAGCGGGACGGGTGCGGCCTGCGTGGCCTCCCGCCCAGACGAAGACCGCGCCGCCTGGTATCAGGAGGTATCAGGACGCCGGCGCCGCGTGCTCCTCGATCACGCGGAACACCTGTTCCAGCTCGAGCGACTTGTCGAAGAAGTAGTCGGCCCCGGCCTCGGCGCACTGGCGCCGGTACATGCTGACCTGGGCGTGGTTGGTGTAGACGATGCGCACGGTACCGGAGCCGTCGCGCTGCATCGCGCGCAGCACATTGATGCCGTTACCCTGGCGCAGCTGCAGATCGACGATGACCACGTCGTACTTGCCTGCGGCGAGCAGGCGCAGGGCCATGGCTTCGGTGTCGGCCCAGTCCACGTTCTCGATGAACGGGAAATCCTTCAGGTATTCGAGCAGCATGCCTCGCAGGACCGCCGAGTCTTCAATCAGCAGTATGCTCAGCGCCCGGTAGGAAGTGTTCGAAGCCTGCTCCGACATATTTTGTGTTGCACGCCTGTTCGGCGCGGCCCGCGCTGCGCCGCTACTCGACCAGGCCGTTCTTGATGGCGTAGTAAGTCAGGTCAGCATTGGTCTTCATGCCCATTTTCTCGAGGATCCGGGAACGATAGGTACTGACGGTCTTGACGCTGAGAAACAGTTCGTCGGCAATCACCGACACCGACTGCCCGCGCGAGAGCTTGCAGAAAATCTGGAACTCGCGCTCGGACAGCATCTGGTGCACCGGCTGCTCGGTCGGCTTGTCCAGCCCGCCGATCAGCAGGTCGGCTACGGTCGCGCTCACGTAGCGGCGCCCCTGGGCCACCGTGCGGATGGCCTTGACCAGGTCGTCCGGGGCGCTTTCCTTGGTCAGGTAGCCGGAGGCGCCGGCACGGATCAGATTGATCGCGTACTGGTCTTCCGGATAGGTCGACAGGATCAGCACCGGCAGCTCCGGCTTGCGCTGGCGGATCAGCTTGAGCACGTCGATGCCGTTGCGGTCTGGCATCGAGATGTCGAGAACCAGCACATCGAACTCGGCGTCGCGCAGCTTCGCCATGACTTCGTCGCCGCTTCCGGCTTCGCCTGTCACCTGGATGTCGGGCTCTTCGGAAATGAACTGGCGCAGCCCGGCACGCACAATCTCGTGATCGTCAGCGATCAGAACGCGGATCATGTGGGGCTCCACTGGGTTGAACGGACCGGCACATTGCCCGGTGCAGTCGGGGTGCAGGCGGAACCGCATGCGTTGCTGTCATTGTAGTGCGGGGGAACTGCGCAGGATGTCGGTGTCAGGCTGACATGACGCGGGGCCACAACGCGTGCGCAGCACATGGTGTGCGAGGCCGTGCGGCACGCACGCCGCGCCGGGGGCAAACCTAGCCGCATCGGCGCGCACAAAAGCAAAGCGGGACGGATGTGATCCGTCCCGCTTTGCTGCGGCGCGTCAGGGGTTGGGAGAATCCCGGGAGGGTCCTGGCGCCAGTGACTGCAGGCTAGTACTGCAGGGATTACTGTGCCTTGGCGCCTGCTCCGGCACCGGCACCGGCACCCACGTCCACGCTGGCGTCGGCCTTGGACTTCTTGGTCGACTTGGCGGCGTGCTTGTCGTGCTTGGCCTTGCTGCCGGCCTCGGCCTTGCCACCGCCGGTGGCATCGGCTGCGGCGCCGGTGGTCTTGTCTACCGCCGCACCGGCGGTGGACAGGCCCTTGTCAGCCGCGGTGCCCGCTGCCGACAGCCCCTTGTCAGTTGCCGCACCTGCGGCCGACAGGCCCTTCTCGGCCGCGCTGCCCGCGGTGGACAGGCCCGACTGGGCGGCGCCAGTGGCCGGCGCGGCGTTCACCGAAGCGCCCACATCGGCCTTCGTACCCACGGAGACGCCGGTGCCTTGTGCCATGGCGAGCGAGGAAGCAGCGGCGAGCGACAGAGCGGACAGGGAGATCAGCAGTTTCTTCATGGATGGACTCCTTTCAGGATGCCCCGCGACGAAACATTCGCCGCGGTGTTCACGCCGTGGTGTTTGCGTGAATCGAGCCCTCAGTCTAGGGACCGGGGCCACGCCGGTCTGTGAGGAGTTGAAAGGCTGTGTAAGGAGTTGTGTTGCGCCGCAAACTGCGCCGATACGCGCCTGAAACGGTAGGGCAGGCGGTATTTCCCTGCTGGATCAAGGCCCTTGGCGGCATGACGGCGCCAGTGCCGGCGCCGCCATGTCGTCGCACCCGGTTACAGGTTGGGCGCCAAAGCGCGCTCCAGCGTCGCCCGGTCTTCATGGCGGCGTGCCGCCATGTCGTCGAGCTGGTCCTGGCCGATCTTGCCGATGGTGAAGTAGGTCGAGTCGGGATGCCCCAGGTAGAAGCCGCTGACCGAAGCGGCGGGCGTCATCGCCAGCGACTCGGTGATGCCCATGCCGATCTCGGCCGCGTCGAGGAATTCGAACATCGGCCCCTTGACGGTGTGCTCCGGGCAGGCCGGATAGCCAGGCGCGGGACGGATGCCGCGGTACGACTCGGCGATCAGTTGCTCGTTGGTCAGCTGCTCGGCCGCGTCATAGCCCCACAGGTCCTTGCGCACGCGCTCGTGCAGGCATTCGGCAAAGGCCTCGGCGAGGCGGTCGGCCAGCGCCTTGAGCATGATCGCGCTGTAGTCGTCGTGGTCGGCTTCGAACTGGGCTTCCTTCTTCTCCACGCCCAGACCAGCGGTGACCGCGAACATGCCGACGTAGTCGGCGATGCCGCTGTCCTTCGGTGCCACGAAGTCCGCCAGGCAGCGGTTCGGCCGGCGCACGCCGTCCACCACCGGGCGCTCGCTCTGCTGGCGCAGGTTGTGCCAGGTCAGCGCGACCCTGCTGCGGGTCTCGTCTGTGTAGATCTCGATATCGTCGTCGTTGACGGTGTTGGCCGGCAGCAGCGCGATCACGCCGTTGGCGCTCAGCCAGCGGCCCTGGATCAGGCGCGACAGCATGGCCTTGCCGTCCGAGAACACGCGGCGCGCGGATTCGCCGACGATCTCGTCGTTGAGGATGTCGGGGAATTTGCCGGCCAGGTCCCAGGTCTGGAAGAACGGGCCCCAGTCGATGTAGTTGGCGAGCTCGGCCAGGTCGTAGTTGCGGAACACGCGCCGGCCGATGAACTTGGGCTTGTGCGGCACGTAGCCGCTCCAGTCGACCGGCGTCTTGTTGGCCCGTGCCTGCGCCAGCGTCACCATCGGCGTGGCTTTCTTGTTGGCGTGCTGGGTGCGGATGCGGTCGTAGTCGGTCTTCAGATCGTCCAGGTACTTGGCCGCGCCGTCGTCCGACAGCAGGCTCGACGCCACGCTCACCGAGCGCGAGGCGTCCGGCACGTACACCACCGGGCCTTCGTAATTGGGCGCGATCTTGACCGCGGTATGCACGCGCGACGTGGTAGCGCCGCCGATCAGCAGCGGGATCTTCTTTACGCGGAAGTAGTCGTCGCGCTGCATTTCCGAGGCGACGTAGGCCATCTCTTCGAGCGACGGCGTGATCAGGCCCGACAGCCCGACGATGTCCGCGCCCTCGACCTTGGCCTTGGCCAGGATCTCGTTGCACGGGACCATCACGCCCATGTTGACCACTTCGAAGTTATTGCACTGGAGCACCACCGACACGATGTTCTTGCCGATATCGTGCACGTCGCCCTTCACCGTGGCGATCACAATCTTGCCGCGGGCCTTGACGTCGCCGCCGGCCTCGGCCACCAGGCGCTTCTCTTCTTCAATGTAGGGCAACAGGTGCGCCACCGCCTGCTTCATCACGCGCGCGCTCTTGACCACCTGCGGCAGGAACATCTTGCCGGCGCCGAACAGGTCGCCGACGATGTTCATGCCGTCCATCAGCGGGCCTTCGATCACCTCGATCGGACGGCCGCCGCGCGCCTCGACCTGCTGGCGGACCTCCTCGGTGTCTTCGACGATAAAGGTGGTGATGCCATGCACCAGCGCGTGCGCCAGGCGCTGGCCCACCGGCACCGGCTGCTCGGGCGTGCCGCGCCAGGCCAGGTTCTCTTCCTTCCTGGCGCCGCCACCCTTGAAGCGGTCCGCAATCTCCAGCAGGCGATCGGTGGAATCTTCGCGACGATTCAGCACCACGTCTTCCACCCGCTCGCGCAGCTCGGGATCGAGCTGGTCATACACGCCGAGCTGGCCCGCGTTGACGATGCCCATGTCCATGCCCGCGCCGATGGCGTGGTAGAGGAACACGGTGTGAATCGCCTCGCGCACCGTGTCGTTGCCGCGGAACGAGAACGACACGTTGGACACGCCGCCGCTGACCTTGGCATACGGCAGGTTCTGCTTGATCCAGCGCGTGGCTTCGATGAAGTCCACCGCGTAGTTGTTGTGTTCCTCGATACCGGTCGCGACCGCGAAGATATTCGGGTCGAAGATGATGTCTTCCGGCGGGAAGCCGACTTCATTGACCAGGATGTCGTAGCTGCGCTTGCAGATCTCAGTCTTGCGCGCGTAGGTGTCGGCCTGGCCCTTCTCGTCGAACGCCATCACCACCGAAGCGGCACCATAGCGGCGGATCAGCTCGGCGTGGTGGCGGAACTGCTCCTCGCCTTCCTTGAGCGAGATCGAGTTCACCACCGGCTTGCCCTGCACGCATTGCAGGCCGGCTTCGATCACCTCCCACTTGGACGAGTCGATCATGATCGGCACGCGCGCGATGTCGGGCTCGGAGGCGATCAGGTTCAGGAAGCGAACCATGGCAGCCTTCGAATCCAGCATGGCCTCGTCCATATTGATGTCGATGATCTGCGCGCCGTTCTCGACCTGCTGGCGGGCCACCGCCAGCGCCTCGTCGAACTGGCCGTTCAGGATCATGCGCGCGAAGGCCTTGGAGCCGGTCACGTTGGTGCGTTCGCCGACGTTGACGAACAGCGTGTCGTCGTCGATGGTGAAGGGCTCGAGGCCGGACAGGCGCATCGGGCGCGGGGGCAGTTGGTTCTCGCTCATGTTGTCAGGCTCCGGCTCAGGCGGCGTCGCGGTACTGGCCGGGCCAGGTGCGGGGTTTCTTGTCGGCCACGCGCTCGGCGATGGCCGCGATATGCTCGGGGGTGGTGCCGCAGCAGCCGCCCACCAGGTTCACCAGGCCGGAAGCGGCGAATTCCTCGACCAGCGATGAAGTGACTTCGGGCGTTTCGTCAAACCCGGTATCGCTCATCGGATTGGGCAGGCCCGCGTTCGGATAGCAGGAGACAGCGGCATCGCACACCTTCGCCAGTTCGGCGATATACGGACGCATCAGCGTCGCGCCAAGCGCGCAGTTCAGACCGATCGTGATCGGCCGGGCGTGGCGCAGGCTGTTCCAGAACGCTTCCACGGTCTGGCCCGACAGGATGCGGCCCGAGGCATCGGTGACGGTGCCGGAGATCATCACCGGCACGCGTTCGCCGGTGTCCTCAAAAAGCTGGTCGATGGCGAACAGCGCCGCCTTGGCATTGAGCGTGTCGAAGATGGTTTCGACCAGGAACACGTCGGCGCCGCCTTCCAGCAAGGCCTTGCCCTGCTCGTAATACGAGACACGCAGCTCTTCGAAGGTCACGTTGCGCGCGCCCGGATCGTTGACGTCGGGCGAGATGCTGGCGGTCTTGGGCGTGGGGCCGAAGGCACCGGCGACAAAGCGCGGCTTGTCGGGCGTGCTGTACTTGTCGCAGGCGGCGCGCGCCAGGCGCGCGGCCTCGACGTTCATCTCGTACGCCAGGTCGGCCATCTTGTAGTCTTCCTGCGCCACGCGGGTGGCGCCGAAGGTATTGGTCTCGATCAGGTCGGCGCCGGCGGCCAGGTATTGCTCGTGGATCTCGCTGATGACCTGCGGGCGCGTCAGCAGCAGCAGTTCGTTGTTGCCCTTGACGTCCACCTTGTGTTCGGCGAAGCGTTCGCCGCGGTAGTCGGCTTCGGTCAACTTGTAGCGCTGGATCATGGTGCCCATGGCGCCATCCAGGATCAGGATGCGGTCTTGCAGCAGCCGGGGCAGCTCGGCAGCCCGGGTGTAGGGGCGCGGCGTGGCGCGGGATTCAGGGGCACTCATGGCGGGGAACTCTGGAAAGGCGGGCCGCCCGTGGACCGATGGTGGATCGACGGTGGGCCGCGGCTGTGGCCGATGCTGGCCAAAGAGATGCGATTTTATCAGGTGTATCAAGGCCTTGCGGCCACCCATGGTTGCCTGTCGGACGGTCTGGCGCCTACACTGAGAGACGTAACCGTCACCACATGGGCACTTCCCCGCCCTGTTCCTTCCCGACCATGCAACACCTCATCCCCGCCGACGCCCAGGCCTTGCTAGAGCAGACGCCCGAGACGCTTTTCATCGACTGCCGCAGCGAGATGGAATACCTGTTCGTCGGCCACCCCAAGGGCGCCCACAACGTGCCGTGGAACGACGGCCCGGACTGGGAGGTCAACCCGCATTTCGTACAGGTGGTGAAGAAGCTGGCCGGCCAGGCCTCGGCGCGGCCGGTGCTGCTGATCTGCCGCAGCGGCAACCGCTCGTCTGCGGCGGCACGGGCGCTGGAAGGCGCGGGCTTTTCCAACGTCTGCTACGTGCTGCATGGCTTCGAGGGCGACCTCGACGCGCAGCGCCACCGCAATACGCTCAACGGCTGGCGCCATGACGGGCTGCCGTGGGAGCAGTATTGAGCACGGCACGCGGCGCCCGCAAAAAAACAAAAACGCCCGCCAAAGCGGGCGTGATCATTCATGGCAAAGCCGCTCAGTGCATCACCAGCGGGTGCGTCATCACATTGTCGAACTTGCCGAGAAAATCGTCGACTTCCTCCACGGATGGCTCGCTTTCGATCAGGCGTTTTACGTCCGCGCGGAAGCTTTCGGCCAGGTGGCCACCGAGGAAAATCTCGCGCTTCAGGTTCTTGTCGACGATTTCATAGCCACCGAACTCAAGCGGCGCCTGATCGACATCCGCACCGAATTCCACGATGCAGTAATTGTCGCTGTTGTAGATCATTTGCATGGCACACCTCCTGGGCGTCATGGATGGGCGGCATGCCCTTGTGATTCTTGCCTCGTTGATGCCTTGAGGGGGGCGCCGCGGCTTTACCTCCAAACTTGGGATGACCTGCGGGAAATCAAGCTTCCGGTGCGGGTCACCACGTTGCCACGATTTTCTGCCTTACATGGGTTGGGCATCGGCCACTGCAACAAGTTTCTTGAGCGTTCTACATCAGTGTGTTGCTTGTCACGGAACGTCGCACTGGCCTCCACATGCGGCGCTGCCGAGAAAAGCGTCGAGCGCGGCGTGGAAGCGCTCAGGCTGCTCCACATGCACCAGGTGCGCCGCCTGCGGCATCACTTCAAGCCGGGCCCCGGGGATTGCGGCGGCAATGCTCTGTGCCATCGCCACCGAGGCGCCCTGGTCTTGCTCGCCCGCTACTACCAGCGTAGGACAATGAATGCGGGAAAGCGCGCCGGTGAGATCAAAAGCCATGATTGCCTCGGCCACACCTACGTAGCCGCGCACCGGCGTGGCCACCAGCATGTCGCGAATTCGCGACACTTCGTCAGGATGATTGTCCCGGAAGGGGGCGGAGAGCCAGCGTTCCAGCGTGGCGTCGGTCATGCCGGCCATGCCGTGTGCTTCGGCCTGGCCGATGCGGTTGTGCCACATCGGGTGTGCTTCCATCGGCGTCTGGCTGTTGGTGGCAACCAACGCCAGTGACAGCAGGCGCTCCGCATGGCGCAGCCCCAGCGTCTGCCCGATCATGCCGCCCACGGAAATGCCACAGAAATGCGCCTGCGGGATCTCCATGGCGTCCATTACGGCGACGACGTCGTCGGCCAGCCGCGTCATGGTGTAGGGGCCCAGCGGCGCATCGCTGCCGCCGTGGCCGCGCAGGTCGGGGCGCACCACACGGTAGCGCGGGGCCAGGTGCTGCGCGGTGGCGTCCCACAGCGTATGGTTGGCGCCCAGCGCGTGGGCCAGGATCACCCACGGCCCGTCGGCCCCGTCCACACGCACATAGAGGTCGGCGCCATCGGCACGGATGCGGTGGGTTTCGGCAGGTGGCATGGCAACGGTCATGGCTGGGCTCCTTGCGGTTGGCAATGCGTCAGTCAGTGTCGGCGACAGGGCTTACGGGCCTTCGGCGCCACGATATACCAGATCGATCTGGGTGCCGTCAGGCTCGGTCTGACGCAGCCGCACCGGCATCCAGCCCAGCGACTGGGCCAGCCATAGTTCGACGCGGCGCCGGTCGTTGGGGCGGCGCTGCAGTCGCACGAAGTGCTTTGCACGTACTACGCCATTGCCCGTATCGATGTCATCCTCTCCAACATACTGCACTTGCATGGGTTCCACATCGCGCGTATCCGCCACAAGGAATGTTTCCGTCACACCTGGAGTGACGTAGCGCTGCGGATTGCCCCGCACCAGGCCCACCAACTGGAGGAACACGCTGAAGCGGTCCTGCGCCCCGGCCGGGAACTGCGCCTGCCCGCCCGAGGCCAGCACGGCAGTGCCGGTCGCGGCGTCAAAGCGTGAGGTCTCCAGCTTGTTGCGGCGGCGTTCTTCGTAGCGTTCCGGCAACAGTCCCTGCTCGGCCATCGCGCCGCTGCTCTGGAACGCAAACTTGAACCACAGCACACGGGTTTCCACCGCGAGCCGGTAGTGCTTTCCGTCCTGCTCCCAGCGGATCAGCCCGTCCGGGTTCTGCACGCCGTTCACGAAGCTGGCGTAGTTCATCGTGGCCGTTGGCGGCGCGTTGTAGCGGGTGCCGTCCGGGGCACCCCCGCCATTGGGTGCAGCGGGTGACGCCGCGGGCCCGGCCGCGGTGCCTTCGCCACCGGTGCCGGATGCCATCTCGGCCGGGCCTTGCGGGCTGGTGGCGATGGGCGGTGCAGGCGTCTCTTGCGGTGCGGGCGGGGCCGGCTCGGCCGGTTTCGGGCGTGGACGCGGGGCGGGGCGCGGCCTGGGTGGGGCGGGCGGCCTGGGTGGCGGCAGCAATACCGCTTCCAGCGTGGGCGTGTTGCTGACGTCCACCGGGATCAGCGGCCCGGGCATGCGTACGAAGCCCACCACGGCCAGCACGTGGATCAGCAGCACCAGCGCAATGACGAAGATCCAGCGCCGCCGGCGCCAGACGCGGGGATCCATGCCGGGCCGCCAGGAGGAGCGGGGGCCGGGGTTGGGTTTAGCCGGTTTGTCCGGCCGCAGGGGCGGCACCAAGGTAGCCGAGTTCCGATGAGAGCTGTTGGGCGATGTCGCGTACGCGGCAATCCATCGTACCGCCCCATTCTGCATCGAATATGCTTTGCGCGCCCAGTACGATCAGTCCCATTGCCAGGTGGCCGTTGGCGTCGAACACCGGCATCGAGAACGCATTGATACCCGGCAGCACGCCGCCCAGCGTGCGCGCGGCGCCATGGGCGCGCACCTCGGTGCAGATCGCGTCGTACTCGGCAAGCGAACGCGGCATGTCCGGCACGCCGTCATTGCCGCGCGCGCCCAGCTCGCGCTCGATCAGCGGCAACGTCTGCTTGCGCGGCAGGTAGGCGCCGTAGAGCCGGCCGGTGGCGGAGTTCAGCATCGGCATCACGTCGCCCAGGCGCAGGCTGACGGTCACCGGGTGGCTGGATTCCTCCCAATGGACGATGGTGGGACCGTGGTTGCCCCAGACGGCAATGCCGGCGGTCAGGTCCATCTCGTCGCGCAGCTGCGACAGGATCGGGCGCGCCTTCTTGACGGGGTCGAGCCGGTTCAGCCCGGCCAGCCCGAGCTGCAGCGCGAACGGCCCCAGGTCATAGCGCCCGCTGACCGGGTCCTGCGCCACCACGCCCAGCCGCATAAAGCTGACCAGGTAACGGTGCGCCTTGGCCGGGTTCATGCCAGCCTCCGCGGCCAGGTCGCGCAGCATCATCGCGCGCGGCGACGCGGCCAGCGCCTGCAGCAGCTTGAAGCCCACCTCGATGGACTGGATACCGGAGCGCAGCTTGGCGTCTTCTTCTTCAAGTTCGGACATGCGGCGGATGATTGGCTTGTGATGGGCCCGAAGGGCTGATCCCCGGGCAAATTCGTAGGTAAATTTACTATAGCGAAATCGATTTACCAATTTTTAAGCCATCGGTAGACTTTCTTCGCAACAGACCTGGCCGGCGTATGCATCCATGCCCCGCCGAGCCGGGCCCCTTTTTAACACGGAGACTACCGATGCGCCCCCTGCATCCCTTGCTTCAGCTTCGTTCCACCCGCATCGTGCTGATGGCCCTGGCCGCGGCCGGCGCCCTGTCCGCCACCAGCGCCCCTGCCCGCGCCGAGGACTGGCCGGCGCAGCCGATCCGCTGGGTCGTGCCCTACCCGGCCGGCGGCGGCACCGACGTGGTGGCGCGCACCGTGGGCCAGGCGATCACGCCGGGGCTGGGCAAGCAGGTGGTGATCGACAACCGCCCGGGCGCGGCCACCATCGTCGGCGCCGATGCCGTCGCCCACGCCAAGCCCGACGGCTACACCGTGCTGACCGCCGACACCGCCACGCTGGCCGCCAACCCGTCGCTGTACAAGAAGCTGCCGTACAACCCCGAGAAGGATTTCGTCTACATCGGCCAGCTGGCGCGCTTCCCGCTGGTGCTGGTGGCCAATCCCAAGTTCCCGGCGCGCACGCTGAAAGAGGCGGTCGAGTACGCCCAGAAGAACCCGGGCAAGGTCAACTTCGCCTCGCCCGGCGCCGGCAGCCCGCACCACCTGGCCATGGAGCTGTTCATGGACCAGACCAAGGTCAAGATGACGCACGTGCCCTACAAGGGCGCCGCCCCGGCCGTGCAGGACCTGCTGGCGGGCCAGGTCGACCTGATGTTCCTGGACCTGGCCTCGGGCCAGCAGAACGTGACCGCCGGCAAGCTGCGCGCGCTCGGCGTGGCCACGCCCAAGCGCCTGACCGCGCTGCCGGGTGTGCCGACCGTGGCCGAAGGCGGCGTGGCCGGCTTCGAGGCCTACGCCTGGCAGGGCATGGTGGCACCGGCCGGCACGCCCAAGGCCGTGGTCACGCGCCTGAACGCCGAACTGGTCAAGGCGCTGAAGACACCCGAGGTGCAGAAGAAGCTCGAAGGCGTGGGCGTCGAGGCGGTCTACAGCACGCCCGAGGAATTCGCCAGCTATGCGCGCGCCGAGGCGGAGCGCTGGGGCAAGCTGATCAAGGCCAAGGGCATCACGGTGGACTGAATGACGGCCACGGTAGACTAGCGGGCGTTGCGTCCGCCACGCGGACGCCCCCGATCTCTTCCGCACCACATTCATGAAACTCGCAACCCTGAAGGACGGTTCGCGCGACGGCCAGCTGGTGGTCGTGTCGCGCGACCTGAAGCAAGCCCACTACGCCACCGATATCGCCGGCAAGCTGCAGACCGTGCTGGACGACTGGAATTTCTACGCGCCCCAGCTGCAGGACCTGTACGACGCACTGAACGCCGGCCGCGCGCGCCACCCCTTCCCGTTCGCCGCCAAGGACTGCATGGCGCCGCTGCCGCGCGCCTACCAGTGGGCCGACGGCTCCGCCTACGTCAACCATGTCGAGCTGGTGCGCAAGGCGCGCGGCGCCGAGATGCCGCCCGAGTTCTGGACCGATCCGCTGATGTACCAGGGCGGCTCGGACGACTTCGTCGGGCCGCAGGACGATATCGTCTGCGCCAGCGAAGCCTTCGGCATCGACTTCGAGGCCGAGGTGGCCGTCATCACCGGCGACGTGAAGATGGGCGCCACGCCCGAGCTGGCCGGCGAGGCTATCCGGCTGCTGGTGCTTGTCAACGATATTTCGCTGCGCAACCTGATCCCGGCCGAGCTGGGCAAGGGCTTCGGCTTCTTCCAGAGCAAGCCCGCCACGGCGTTCTCGCCGGTGGCGGTGACGCCCGACGAGTTGGGCGAGGCCTGGCGCGAGCGCAAGGTGCACCTGCCGATGACCGTGCACTGGAACAGCAAGAAGGTGGGCCAGCCCGACTGCGGCACCGACATGGTGTTCGACTTCGGCCAGCTGATCGCGCATATCTGCAAGACGCGCAATGTGCGCGCCGGCAGCATCGTCGGCTCGGGCACGATCTCCAACGTCGACCGCAAGAAGGGCTACTGCTGCATCGCCGAGAAGCGCACGCTGGAGACCATCGACGACGGCAAGCCGTCGACCGAATTCATGAAGTTCGGCGACGCGGTCAAGATCGAGATGTTCGATGCGCAGGGGCATTCGGTGTTCGGGGCGATCGACCAGCTGGTGGCCGCGCCCTGAACGCCGCGCCGGCCTGGCAGCGCGGCTACGGCCCCGCCGGATGCGCATATAATTAACCGACCGATCGGTTGGTAAATTCGCCATGCATCCGGCGCGGCCCGCGCCCCTCACCTGACAGGCCACCCATGACTGCCCCCAACGACTCGTACGACTCACCTTCGGCTGAACTGTCCGAACGCTACGCCCGCTATCGCGCGCTGACGCTGCGCCGCCACGGCCCGATCCTGGAAATCATCATGGGCGCCGCCCAGTCGGCCAACCAGAAGCTGGCCACGGCGGACGCCAATATGCACCGCGAACTGGCCGAGATCTGGCGCGACGTCTCCGCCGATCCCGAGGTGCGCGTGGCGCTGATCCGCGGCGAGGGCAAGGGTTTCTCCGCCGGCGGCGACCTGGCGCTGGTGGAGGACATGGCCAATGACTTCGAGACCCGCACGCGCGTGTGGCACGAGGCGCGCGACCTGGTCTACAACGTCATCAACTGCGACAAGCCGGTGGTCTCGGCCATGCACGGCCCGGCGGTCGGCGCGGGGCTGGTGGCGGGGCTGCTGGCCGATATCTCGATCGCGGCCAAGACCGCGCGCATCGTCGACGGCCATACCCGGCTGGGCGTGGCGGCGGGCGATCATGCCGCGATCGTGTGGCCGCTGCTGTGCGGAATGGCCAAGGCCAAGTACTATCTTATGCTGTGCGAGTCGGTCAGCGGCGAAGAGGCCGAGCGGATCGGCCTGGTCTCGCTGGCGGTGGAAGAGGATGAACTGGTGGCGCGCGCTTTCGAAGTCGCCAACCGGCTGGCGGCCGGGTCGCAGACCGCGATCCGCTGGACCAAGTACGCCCTCAATAACTGGCTGCGCATGGCCGGTCCCGCCTTCGATACCTCGCTGGCGCTCGAATTCATGGGCTTTGCCGGCCCCGACGTGCACGAAGGTATGGCGAGCCTGCGCCAGAAGCGGCCGCCACAGTTCAGATAACGACGACGCAGCCGCCGGCCCCTGTTGGCCGGCCCCGGGCTGCGTCGCACACGGAGCGCGCGACCATGTTCGGACAGATTCCCGATTTCACCAACGGCTTCGACTTTGTGCGCCGATTGTGGGGCAGCGGTACCGGCATGCCCGGCGGCCTGATGCCCGGGCTGCAGGCGATGGCCCCGCCGATGGACCTCGATGAGCTCGACAAGCGCATCGCCGACCTGAAGGCGGTGGAGAGCTGGCTGCAGCTCAATACCAACCTGCTGCACACCACCATCCAGGGCCTGGAGGTGCAGCGCGCCACGCTGGTGGCGCTGCAGACCTTCGGCAACGCACTGTCGCCCGAGGCCATGCAGTCCGCAATGGAGAACGTGGCGCGCGCGGCCAACGCGCCCAGCGCCGCGCCGCACGAGCGCCCCGGCGCGGACACGGGCTCCGGACCCGCGCCGCAGGCGCAAGCGCAGGAGCCGCCCGCGGCCGAAGGCACGCAAGCGGAGCAGGCCGCCTCCGGTGAAGCCGAGTCCACCGTACCGCCCAACGCGGGGCTGTGGTGGGACATGCTGCAGCAGCAGTTCAGCCAGATCGCCAGCAGCGCCGCCGCGGCCAGCATTGCACCGTTCGGCATGGGCGGCTTTGGTGCGGCCGCCCCCTCAGCGCCGGGGCAAGCGCCCGACGCAAAGCCGGAAAACGGCGCGCCGCGCAAGGCTGCTGCCGCCAAGCCCGCAGCCAAGCCCGCGGCCAAGCCGGCAGCAAAGAAAGCGGCTGCAAAGAAAGCCCCTGCCAAAAAGGCCGTCAAGGCGAAGCCGCCCGCCAAGGACGCGGGTAATGGGAATGGCAACGGCAACCATGGCGGCGGCACCAACGGTGCCAACGGCGCCAACGGTGCCAACGGCAAGAACGCATCCTGAGACCAGCCGGCGCGGCACCCGCCGCGCCGGCGCCCGCCATCCTCCAACGCATCCGCCCGGCCCACCCCGCTCCCTCACCCTCGCCCCCAATGCACCGCGATCCCCTGGCGGGACCCCGCCCTGCCCCGCAATCCGGACCTGACCCCGCCGCCACCGCGCTGATCATGATGGGCGGCGGCGCGCGCGCCGCGTACCAGGCCGGCGTGCTGTGCGGGCTGGCGCGCATCGCCGCGCGCCACGGCAAGGCGCACGGCGCGCTGCCGTTCGGCATCATCGCCGGCACCTCGGCGGGCGCGATCAACGGCGCCGGGCTGGCGATCCACGCGGCGGACTTCCAGGCCGCCACCCAAAGCCTGGGGGCGCTGTGGCACAGCATCCATGCCGACGACGTCTACCGCACCGACGTGCTGCGCGTGGGCGTGTCGGGCGCGCGCTGGCTGTCGACGCTGGCGCTGGGCTGGGCCACGCAGCGCCGGGCCCCGCGCGCGCTGTTCGACAACACCCCGCTGGGCAGCATGCTGGGCGAGCTGTTCGAGCCCGCGCGCGTGCAGGAGAGCCTGGACAGCGGCGCGCTGCAGGCGTTCGCGGTGACGGCGCTGTCGTACAGCACCGGCCGCCACGTGACCTTCTACCAGTCGCACCATCGCATCCACCCGTGGCACCGCAGCCAGCGCATCGCCGTGCCGGCGCAGATCACGGTGGACCACCTGCTGGCGTCGGCATCGATCCCGTTCCTGTTCCCGGCCATGCCGCTGGAGCTGGACGGCCACCACGAGTGGTTCGGCGACGGCACCATGCGGCAGATGTCGCCGCTGTCGCCGGCGATCCACCTGGGCGCGTCGCGCATCCTGGCGATCGGCGCGGCCTCGCGCCAGCGCTCGGGCTGGTTCGACACGGTGCCGGCCGGCGGCTACCCGTCGCTGGCACAGGTGGGCGGCCAGGCGCTGGCCAGCATCTTCCTGGACGGGCTCAACGCCGACCTGGAGCGGCTGCTGCATATCAACCGGCTGCTGGCGCGCATGCCGGAAATGGCCGGCGACCGCGAGGGCTGGCGCCCGGTGCAGGTGATGACGATCTCCCCGAGCGAGCCGATCGAGGCCATCGCCGCCGAGCACCAGAAGCAGCTGCCGCGCACCGTGCGCGCATTGCTGGCGCCGCTGGGCGGCACCGAGGCGCGCGGCGCGGCCTTTGCCAGCTACCTGCTGTTCGAACCCGAGTTCACGCAGGCGCTGATGGCGCTGGGCGAGCGCGACGCCGAGGCCCAGGCGGCCGAACTGGCGGCGTTCCTGTTCGGCATCGTGCCCGGCGCCGCGCCCCCGGCCCTGGCGGCGGAGCAGGCGCTGTCGCCCTGAGCGCCCGGCGTCACACCGCGGGGCGCCGCCGATGGCACTTGGCAGGCCCGGGTGCCGCTGATCGGCCGCAAAATGCAGCCGGCTGCGCCAAACCTTGGCAAATATCGTTGCATTTGGCCCGATCCCGGCTAAAAAAGAAGAAGAGAATAATTCGCATCTGGTAGAATCTGCCCGTGATTTCAAAGGCTTACCATGCTCTACCCCGAACTGTTCAAATCGTTGGAAGCCGTCCGCTGGCACATGGACAAGGACATCCCGTGGGATACCTTTGACGCCAGCCTGCTGACGGACGACCAGGCCAAGACCATCCGGATGAACGCGATCACGGAATGGTCCGCCCTGCCCGCGACCGAAATGTTCCTGCGCGACAACCGCCACGATTCCGACTTTTCGGCGTTCATGAGCATCTGGTTCTTCGAGGAACAGAAGCACTCGCTGGTGCTGATGGAGTACCTGCGCCGCTTCCGCCCGGACCTGGTGCCGACCGAGGAAGAGCTGCACGCCGTGCGCTTCGAGTTCGATCCGGCCCCGCCGCTGGAAACGCTGATGCTGCATTTCTGCGGCGAGATCCGCCTGAACCACTGGTACCGCCGCGCTGCCGAATGGCACACGGAACCGGTGATCAAGCATATCTACCGCACGCTGTCGCAGGACGAAGCCCGCCACGGCGGCGCCTACCTGCGCTACATGAAGAAGTACCTGGCCCAGTTCGGCGACAGCGCGCGCGCCGCCTTTGCCAAGATCGGCGTGCTGATGGCCTCGGCGCGTCGCACCGAGAAGCCGCTGCACCCGACCAACCTGCACGTCAACAAGGCGCTGTTCCCCAACGACACGGTGCAGTCGCGCCTGCCGGACCCGGACTGGCTCGAGCACTGGCTGGACGAGCAGATCCGCTTCGACGAAGGCTGGGAAAAGAAGGTCATCGAACGGATCCTGCACAACATGTCGCTGCTGTTCGAACGCACCTTCGAGTCGGTGCAGGACCTGAACCGCTACCGCAAGGAACTGAACGCGCGCCTGCCCGGCGCAGGCGGCGCCCAGCCGGCGTAAGCCTGAGCCGCGCGGCCAGGCTGCATTCAGCAAAGCCCCGCTCCGGCGGGGCTTTTTCATTGGGTTTTGCGGCCGGCTCGACAGGCTTTCCCTCTCTCGCCGGGGGCGAGGGAAGAAATCCGCTTATGGTTTAATTGCGCGCCGAAAATCCGACCGGGTACCACATCGGCAGGCATTTGGCCACTGCCTGCATTTTCGATAATTTCAGAAAACACGCGCTTGCAGCGGACCTGGGGCGCGCCGCAAACCCAGTACCGGTGCGGCTCACGAGAATATTTAAATCACGGAATAAAAAATTTAAATCCCCAGCCGCAATGCAGTGATCCAGAACTTCGCATTAAATTTATTCATTTTGTGATAGGCCATAATTCGGATAGCATCGGTTCAGTCGGCTGCGGCCGGCGATTATCCGCTGCACCGGTTTGCCCGGGTGGAAAACCGCACCCCACGCCCCCAAGGTGCCCGCCCGGAAACCGCGCCTGCCCGCAACGCACGGGCCCGGGCGCCGTTTGCACGCAGTCTTCCGATACCGGCGCGCGGCAACGTCCTGGCAGGGGTGAGAAATTGCGTCATATCGATTTCAAGGCACTGGGCATCTTCGTGCAGGTCATGCGCTACGGCAGCATCGGCCGGGCCGCGCAGGTGCTCGGCATACGGCAGCCCACGGTGGTCTACGCCATCCGCAAGCTGCGTGATGTCACCGGCGACGAACTGTTCTTCGAGCGCCGCGGCTCGCTGGTGCCGACCGCCTTCGGGCTGCGCCTGGAGCGCACCGCGACCAGCATGCTGGAACGCTGGCACGGGCTGCTCGCGCAGGCCGGCAAGCGCCAGGCGCGCCGCGCCCAGCCGCGGCACACGCTGCGCATCGGCGTGTCGATGGCGCTGGGCGACCCGCTGCTGACGCAGGTACTGGCGCGCTTGTCCACCGAGCTGCCCGACGTGCATATCGTGTCGGGAACCATCGGCAACGGCCGGCAGGTCGGGCAGGCGTTGTCCAAGGGACTGATCGACTGCGCCGTCACGGTCGACGGGCTGTCCTCGGCAAGCGGCATCCTGGCCGAACACGTGATGATGGCGCAGCGCGGCCTGATCCGGCTGCCAGCACTGCGCGGCGATGGCGCCCCCGCGGACGCGCGCGAGCACTGGACCCTGCTGGCCGAGGATGCCGACGCCGAAAGCCCGATACGCCGCTACCTGGCCAGTGTGCCGGACAACGTCAGGGTGACCGTGGCGCCGTCATGGAACGGCCAGATGGCGCTTTGGCGCTCGCGCGGCGGCGTGACCCCGCTGCTGAAATTCAATGTGCCGTGGATCGAGGGCGCCAGCACGGCCTGCGTGCCGGACTTGCCCGAGGGCTTCCCGGCGTGGGCCAGCGTCAGCCTGCTGTACGTGGGCGCGCGCGCGCAGGCGGTGCGCATCGACGAGGTGCGGTTGGCGCTGATGACGGTGATGGGCGGCATTGCCGCGGCAACGGTGCCGCTGCCGGCCAACGACGAGGCCGCGGCGCTGCCGCTGGCGGGGTAGACCGCGACACGACAACGGGCACAAGCACAGCGATCGGGACAAGACGGGGTACCATCTCGGTCAAGCACGCCGGCCCGTCGCGGGGCCGGCCCCCACTTTCCCAGACCCCGACCCATGTCCGTACCCCCTTTCGAATCCAAGCTGACGCCCGCCGACAACCCCGCCGAACTGGCCGCGCGCATTGCCGCGCTGCCGCGCCCGCTGGTGTTCACCAACGGCGTCTTCGACATCCTGCACCGCGGCCATGCCACCTACCTGGCGCAGGCGCGCGCACTGGGCGCGAGCCTGGTGGTCGGCGTCAACAGCGATGCCTCGGTGAGGATGCTGGGCAAGGGCGACGACCGCCCGCTCAACCATGAATCGGACCGCATGGCGCTGCTGGCCGCGCTGGAATCGGTCGACCTGGTGGCGATGTTCCGCGAGCAGACCCCGGTGGAGCTGATCCGCCTGGTGCGGCCCGACATCTACGTCAAGGGCGGCGATTACGATATCGACACACTGGAAGAAACCAGGCTGGTGCGCAGCTGGGGCGGCCACGCCTGTGCCATCCCCTTCCTGCACGACCGCTCGACCACCAAGCTGCTGACCAAGGTACGCCAGGGCGCCTGACGGTCAAACCCGTTCCAGAGCGGTCCCAGGCCGGTCCCGGGCCGCTCAGGAGCAGGCCAGCACGTCCTCGGCACCGTAGCGCTGGCGCATGTCCTCGAGCCGTGCGCGCGCCGCGTCGTCGGCATCGCGCACGCGCAGCCACTGACGCGTGAGCGGGCGCGATGCCTCGCTCAGCATGGCGGTGCGCACGCCCTGGCCGCGCAGCGTGTCCAGGTGGCGTTCGGCCCGCTCGCGTTCGCGGAACAGGCCCAGTGACACGGTGTACGTCACCGCCTCGGCCGGGCCGGCCGTCACCAGCGAGTATTCCGTCACGTTGCGCCGGCGCAGCTCGGCCAGCTTGCGCTCGGCGTTTTCGCGCGTGGGCTGCGGCGGCAGGTGGATCCACCAGCGCACCTGCTCCTGGCGCTCGAATGCCTCCACGCGCAGCGCGGCGCCGGCCAGGTCGTCGGCGGCGCGGCGCGCGGCCTGCGCGCTGAAGCCGCCGATCTCCATGCAGGCGGCGGCCAGCGTGGTCACTGTGCCTACCGTGCCCACGTTGCCCACCGTGGCTACCGTGGCTGAGGGCAAAGCGCTGCGCGGCGCGGCCTGCGCCGCCGATGCCGGTGGCTGCAGCCGCATGCGCTCACCGCGCACCTGCTGCTCCAGCCGGTGCGGCTCGCGCGGCGTCTCGAACCAGCCCGACAGCGGATTCTTCCCGAACACTCCGAGCACCGCCGCCAGCAGCGCGGCATTGGCGAGCAACAGCAACAGCAGCGCGATGCGCAGCGAGCGTGGCAGGTTGGCAGACATGGGACGGGGCGGAACGGATCGTGTGGGAGATTGCGGGGGGATGGCAGGCAGATGGCGCTAGGCGTCGGCCGATGCCATCGCATGCAGGCCGAGCAGCACCAGATTATCGTGCATCTCGCATGGCACCGCGAGCGCGCCGGCCAATGCGGCGCGCGCTCCGCCCGAGAGCAGGCAGCGCGTGGGACCGCGCTCGCCCAGCGCGCGCCAGGTGCGTTCGATCGCGCCCGCCTGCGCCGCCAGGCAGCCGGCGGCAATCGCGTCATGCGTGTTGTCGGCCCAGCGCAGGTGCGCGCCGGCCACGGTGCCGGCGTCGGCCACGTTCAGCGCCGGCAGCTGCGCGGTGTTGCGCGCCAGCGTGCCCAGCATCAGCGCCAGGCCGGGCAGGATCAGGCCGCCTTCGAAGCGTGCGCGGCCATCGGCGGAGACCGTGACGATATCCAGCGTGGTAGCCGTGCCCGCGGTCACCACCAGCAGCGTGTCGTGCGGCAGCCAGCGGTGTGCGCCGATGGCGCCGACCCAGCGGTCCACGCCCAGCTGCGTGGGCTCGCGGTAGCCGTTGGCCAGGTTGCCGTGCGCGGCGGCGCTGCGCACCCATTGCACCGGCGCGCAGGCGCCGAAGGCGTCGACCAGCGCCGCATCGACGGCCGCGGCAATCACCGGACCGGCCACGTTGGCGATCCAGACCGCCGGCATCGGCCCGCTGCCGCGCAGCGCGCGCAGGTCCGCGGCCAGCGTCCTGAGCGCGCCGTCGTCGGCATGCGTGACCGCGCCGCCGTGCTGCCATGGTGTGGGCAGGCCCTCGGTCGCCGGCATGGGCACATCGGGCTCGCACCACGCCCACTTCAGGCGCGTATTGCCGATATCGATCAGCAGCCGCGGCGCGCTCATGCGGCCCCTCCCTGCTCCGGCTCCTGCCCCGGCGCGGGCCGCAACGACAGTTCGCCGCTGGCGATGCGCTCCAGCCCCGCCGGCGTTTCCAGCAGCAGGTGGCCGGCCTCGTCGACGCCGCGCGCCATGCCTTCGGCCAGCACCTGGCCGTCGTGCAGCAGCCGCACCGGCTGGTCGCGGTAGGCATCGGCGGCGGACCAGCGCCGCGCCATCGGCCCGAAGCCGTGCGCAAGGAAGTCCGTGCGCATCGCCGCCAGCCGCTCGAGCACCGCGGCCAGCAGGTGCGGTGCGTCGCGCCCGGCATCGAAGCCGGGCAACGCCTCGGCCACGCCCGCCAGCTCGCGGCCCAGCGACGCTTCCATCTGCGCGTCGCGCACCAGGTTCAGGCCAATGCCGATCACCGCCCACACGCGCTGCGGCCCGGCGGGTACCGATTCGATCAGGATGCCGGCCAGCTTGCGGCCATCGATCTGCAGGTCATTGGGCCACTTCAGGCCGACGCGCGCGCCCAGCCGCGCATCGACGTCGCCCAGCGCGTCGGCCAGCGCCAGGCCCACGGCCAGGCTCAGGCCGCTCAGCTGCGCCGGCGCCAGCGCCAGCGGCAGCGCCACCGAGAAGGTCATGCCCGCCTGCCCCTGCCAGGGCCGGCCCTGGCGCCCGCGCCCGGCGGTCTGGCGGTAGGCCAGGCGCAGCCAGCCGGCGTCGGACCATGGCGCCTGCCGGCAGGCGGCGGTCAGGTCGGCATTGGTGGAGCCGGTTTCCTCGACCAGCTCCAGCGTCCAGTCGCGCAGCGCGGGCGAGAGCGCGGCACGCAGGGCGGCGGCATCGATGCGCCAGGGGCTGGTGGCAGAAGGCTCGGACGGGGGGTTGGAAACGGGAGGCATGGGGGGCAGCGAGGACCAGTGGCAATCGTATGATGCACAGGCAGGCGCAGGCGCCTGCGGCGGATGCCGCATTGTAGCCGCGCGGGCGCCGTCGGCATGCCCGCATCATGGCCGCGGTCGCGCCAGCGGGGCGGGTGGCATAGAATCGGGACTCGGCCATCACATTGCTTGCCCTTGGACCGCCAGACCACGCCAGATTTCCAGATCACCCGCCGGGACGGAACCGTCAGCGTACAGCTGCGTGGCGACTGGACCGCGCTCGCCCTGGCTGGCTGCCACCAGGCGCGGCAGCTGCGCTCGCAGCTGCATGAACTGGCGCAGGCGCCGGAGCACGCCCAATGGTCACTTGCGGAGGTGGAGCGCCTGGACCACATCGGCGGGCAGCTGCTGTGGCAGGCGTGGGACGGCAAGCTGCCGCCGCAGCTCGACGCCAGCGACGGCCAGCGCCGCGTGTTCGAGCGCATCGCGGCGGTGCATGACGAAGGCTGGAAGAAGCACATGGTGGACCGCTTCAACCCGGTCACGCTGTTCGGGGGGAACGTGCTGTCCTTTGGCGCGCAGCTGGGTAACGGCATCACCATGCTGGGCCAGCTCGCCTTCGACCTGATGCGCTTCGCGAGCGTGCCGCAGCGCGGCCCCTGGCGCGAAATCTCTGCCAATATCTACAACGTGGGCTACAAGGCGCTGGGCATCACCGCGCTGGTGGGCTTCCTGATCGGCATCGTGCTGTCGTACCTGTCGGCCAACCAGTTGCGCACCTTCGGCGCCAGCACCTTTATCGTCAACATCCTCGGCATGGCGGTGATCCGCGAGCTGGGGCCGGTGCTGGCGGCGATCCTGATCGCGGGGCGTTCGGGCTCGGCCATCACCGCGCAGATCGGCGTGATGCGCGTGACCGAGGAGCTCGATGCGATGCGCGTGATGGGCATCTCGCACGGCTTCCGGCTGATCATGCCGCGCGTGATCGCGCTGGCCATCTCCATGCCGCTGCTGGTGGCGTGGACCGACGTGATGGCGCTGGCCGGCGGCATGCTGGCCGCGCGCTGGCAGCTGGGCATCAGCGCCGCCTTTTTCCTGCGCGAGCTGCCCGACGCGGTGCCGGTGGCCAACCTGTGGCTGGGGCTGGGCAAGGGCGTGGTGTTCGGCATCCTGATCGCGCTGACGGCGTGCCACTTCGGGCTGCGCATCAAGCCCAACACGCAGAGCCTGGGCGAAGGCACCACCGCCTCGGTGGTGACCGCGATCACCATCGTGATCCTGGCCGACGCGGTGTTTGCCATCCTGTTCAAGGACGTGGGCCTATGAGTTCCGCGCAATCCGCGGCGCAATCCGTGGCGCAAGCGAAGCCCACCGCAGTGATCGAGGTGCGCAACCTGGTCAAGCGCTTCGGCAAGGCCGTGGTGCACGACGGGATCGACCTGGACGTCTACCGCGGCGAGGTGCTGTCGATCGTGGGCGGCTCGGGCAGCGGCAAGACTGTGCTGCTGCGCCAGATCGTGGGGCTGGAGCGGCCCACGTCGGGCACCATCCGTGTATTCGGCGAAGAGCCACGCCGGCTCAGCGCGGCGCAGCTGCAGGCGCTGCGCAACCGCTGGGGCCTGCAGTTCCAGCGCGGCGCGCTGTTCTCTGCGCTATCGGTGATCGACAATATCGCATTGCCGCTGCGCGAACTGCGCGCGCTGCCCGACAACCTGATCTGCCGCGCGGCGCTGCTCAAGCTGCAGCTGGTGGGCCTGTCCGCGCGCGACGCGGACAAGATGCCGTCGGACCTGTCCGGCGGCATGATCAAGCGCGTGGCGCTGGCGCGCGCCCTGGCGCTGGAGCCCGAGCTGCTGTTCCTGGACGAGCCCACCGCCGGGCTGGACCCGATGGCCTCGGACGACTATGTCGCGCTGATCCGGGAACTCCGGCGCGAGCTGGGCCTCACGGTGGTCATGATCACGCATGACCTCGACACGCTGGTGGCGCTGTCGGACCGCATCGCGGTGCTGGCCGACCACAAGCTGGTGGCCGCCGCGCCGATCGCGGAGGTGGTAAAGGTGGACCACCCCTTTATCCGCGAGTATTTCCTGGGCGAGCGTGCCCAGCGCGCCTTGCAGGCGCTGCAGCAGCCAGGACAGTCCGCACCCTCCGCACAATCCGCACCACCCGCGCGGCGGGATGCGGCGCCCTCTGGAGAAGCATGATGGAAAACAAGTCACACGCATTCCTCGCGGGCGTGTTCACCATCGGACTGGCCGTGCTGGTGCTGTTCGCGATCTTCTGGTTCAGCACCGACCACGCGGTGCGCGTGCCGTACGATCTGATCACGCGTTCCACCGTCAACGGCCTGGGGCCGCAGGCGGATGTGAAGTACCGCGGGCTGGCGGTGGGCAAGGTCGAATCAATCAAGTTCGACCCACAGGTGCCGGGGCAGATCATCGTGCGCATCACCGTCAACAAGGAGACGCCGATCACGCGCACCACCTACGCCACGCTGGGCTTCCAGGGCGTGACCGGCATTGCTTACGTGCAGCTCGACGACTCCGCCGCGCACGACGGCGCCGCGACCTCGCCGCCGCTAGCCACCTCGCCCAAGGCGGTGGCGCGCATCGCCATGCGCCCCGGTTTCTTCGAAGAACTGGAAAAGCGCGGCGACACGCTGCTGACCCAGGCCGAGACGCTGATGTCGTCGCTCAACGACATGTTCCAGAGCGCCAACCGCGCCGAACTGATGGCGGCGATCCGCTCCGTGCGCAAGACCGCCGAGGATTACTCGCAGCTGTCGGCTTCGCTGTCGCCGGCCGCGAACCGGCTGCCCAGGGTAGCGGAGAACCTCAACGCCACGCTGGAATCGACCCGGCGCCTGACGCAGGAGCTGGCCAACCCCAACGGCACCGTGATGCGCACCGTCGACAGCGTCGGACGCGACCTGCAGGGCGCGTCCGCCTCGGTGCAGTCGGCGGCCGGCACCTTCAGCCAGGAGACGCTGCCGCAGCTCAACGGCCTGGCCCGTGACGCGCGCCAGACCGCGCGCACCTTCGAGCGCGCCGCCGGCCAGTTCAACGAAAGCCCGACCAGCGTGCTGTTCGGCGCCCCGACGCCGACGCCGGGGCCGGGCGAGCCGGGCTTCAGCGCGCCCTGATGACGGTGCTCCCCCGTCCAGACCAAGAAACCGCCAACCGCCGAGACATCGCCGTGAACCCTGCCCCCGAGATGCCACGCCAGCACCGCCGCGCCTCCGCCCCCGCCACGCTGCTGGCGCTGCTGGCCATGGCGCTGGTGCTGTCGGGCTGCGCGCTGTCGCGCGGCACGCCCACCATCACCTATGACCTGGGTCCGTCCGCTGCCCTCCCCGCGGCAAACCCGGGCCCCGCGCCGCTGCCGAGGCTGCGCGTGGCGCAGACCGACGGTCCCAACTGGCTGGAAGGCAGCGCGCTCTACTACCGCCTGCAGTACGCGCAGGCGCAGCGGCTGCAGGCCTATGCCACGCAGCGCTGGGTGATGTCGCCCACGCGCCTGTTCGACGAGCGGCTGCGCGAA
Organism: Ralstonia pickettii; assembly: GCA_050987995.1. Taxonomy (GTDB): domain Bacteria; phylum Pseudomonadota; class Gammaproteobacteria; order Burkholderiales; family Burkholderiaceae; genus Cupriavidus; species Cupriavidus pickettii_B. The sequence continues at coordinate 73,600 of CP158803.1, read as the reverse complement.
GCGGTGGCGGCGCGCGGCGCGCTGACCTGGTCCGGCGACACCAGCGTGCCGGCGCTCAAGGTCGACCTGCTCGAGTTCGAGCAGGTCTTCGACAGCGCCACCACCAGCCAGGGCGTGGTGCGGCTGCGCGCCACGGTTTACCACCACGGCATGATCGGCCAGCAGACCTTCGAGGCGCGCCGGCCCGCGCCCAGCGGCGACGGCGCCGGCGGCGTCAAGGCGCTGGCCGACGCCAGCGACGCGGTCATCGCCGCGCTGCTCGACTGGGCCGGCACACTGCAGTTAAAGTAAGACAAGCAAGGAGATATGCCCATGGAGCCGGCTCCCCCGCCGCCCTCCGCGCCGCCCTCGCCCCTGCCTGCGGCGGCACCGCCCCCGACCGAACCCGCCGGGCCGCAGTATTCGCCGCTGGCCCGCGTGGGGCTGCTTTGCTTCACGCTGCTGGTGGTGTATGCCAGCCTGTACCCGTTTTCCGGCTGGGTCGACAACGGCATCTCGCCGTTCGCCTTCCTGAGCGCGCCCAAGCCGCGCTATATCACCGAATTTGACCTGCTGACCAATGTGCTGGGCTACTTCCCGTTCGGCGCGCTGGTGGTGCTGGCCCTGCATCCGCGCATGTCGGGCGGGCGCGCCACGCTGGTGGCGCTGGTGGCCGGGGCGCTGTTGTCGGCCTGCATGGAGGCCTTCCAGACCTGGCTGCCGAGCCGGATCTCTTCCAACATCGACCTGATCACCAATGCGCTGGGCGCGCTGCTGGGCGGCGCGGTGGTGGCGCCCTTTACCCGCGCGCTGATCGATGACGGGCGCCTGACGCGGCTGCGCCATGCCTGGTTCGAGCCCCACGCCAGCTTTGCCATCATCCTGCTGATGCTGTGGCCGTTCGCGCAGATCTTCCCGCAGGAGCACCTGTTCGGCATGGGCGGCATCGTCCGCGAATGGCTGACCGATCCCGATTCGTGGCCGATGCAGGTGCTGCAGATGGTGTTCCCACAGCTGGAAGCCTGGCAGGACCATATCGGACTGCGGCCCGAGGACATGCAGAGCCAGCAGTTGCTGGAATCGCTGGTGACCGCCAGCAGTTGGGTCGGCACGGGGCTGTTCGCCTCGATCGCGATGCGCCGCAGCGCGCCGTCGCTGCGCATCCTGGCTGGTCTGCTGGCGGCGGCGCTGCTGCTCAAGGCCGCCGTGGCCGAGTTGCAGTTCCCGGCCGAAAGCGCCTTCGTCTGGCTGTCCGAAGGCGGCCGCTTTGCGCTGGTGACCAGTTCGCTGGTACTGGCGCTGCTGCTGTACCTGCCGCGCTGGCTGCGCGCGGTGCTGGCGATGGTGGCGCTGCTCACGCTGGTGGTGCTGACCAACGTGTTGCCGTCCAACCCGTATGCGTGGATTTCCGAGCAAGGCTGGCGCATGGGCCGCTTCGTCCACTTCAACAGCCTGGCGCAATGGCTGGGCTGGCTCTGGCCGTTCCTGGCGTTCTGCTATGTGATCTGGCGCTTCGAGCAGGTCAGCGTGAGGCGGCTCGCCATGAAAAAAGCCGCGGCGCGCCGTGAGGCGGCCGCGGCCGGTACGCAGGAGTAGCCAGCGCAGGCTGCTGTTGGACTAATGCAGCTGCCCGCCCTGCTCGCGCACGTCGGCGCGGGTCGACAGCGCCGTCGCCACGGCCTGGCGCAATCCCTTGACCAGCGTTTCCTGCGCCAGGCTCGGCTGGCCCGGATGGCGCGCGGCCTGCTCGGGCAGGTAGGGGATGTGGATAAAACCGCCGCGCACGTCTGCGTCCTTTTGCCGCGCCAGCTGGTGCATCAGCCCGTAGAACACGTGGTTGCACACGAACGTGCCCGCGGTCTGCGACACCGAGGCCGGCACGCCGGCGCCGCGCATGTCGCGCACCATGGCCTTGATCGGCAGGGTCGAGAAATACGCCGCGGGGCCGTCGTCGACGATGGCGGCATCGATCGGCTGCTCGCCGGCGTTGTCGGCGATGCGCGCATCGTCGACATTGATCGCCACGCGCTCGACCGACATCTCGGCACGCCCGCCGGCCTGACCCACGGCGATCACCAGCGCCGGCTGCAGCGCGCCGACCAGTTCGCCGATCGCATCGATGGCCACGCCGAACACGCACGGCAGCTGGCGCGCCACGATCACGGCATCGCCGACGCGCTCGCCGTCGAGCGCGCGCACCGCCTCCCAGGACGGATTGATCGGTTCGTTCTCGAACGGCTCGAAGCCGGTCAGCAGCACGGTACGCATGGGCAAGGGCTCCGCGGTTACATCAGGAAGTACAGCAGCACGATATTGGCGGCCAGGATGGCGAGCGCGGTCGGCACCTGCGCGCGGATCACGGCGTTCTTGTCGTCGAGTTCAAGCAGCGCGGCCGGCACGATATTGAAGTTGGCCGCCATCGGCGGTCATCAGCGTACCGCAATAGCCCGAGAACATGCCGATCGCCGCCATCACCGCCGGGTTGGCGCCGAACATGCCGACCAGGATGCGCACGCCCACGCCGCCGGTCATCACCGGGAAGGCTGCGAAGAGCGGGAAAAACCAGCGAAGCGGCGCGGGTGCGCTCAGTCGTCAGCGCGGATGGCGATACCCTCTGCGCCCAGCCGTTCCCGGATGCGGCGCGCAAAGGCCAGCGCGTGGGCGCCGTCGCCGTGCAGACACACGGTTTCGGCCTGGATCGGTACCCAGGTGCCGTCGATGGCGCGCACGCGCTGCTCGCGCACCATGGTCAGGGTCTGGTTCAGGGCAACTTCCTCGTCCTCGTGCAGCGCGCCGGGCGTGCCGCGCTTGACCAGCGTGCCGTCGGGGTTGTAGCCGCGGTCGGCAAACACTTCCTGCTTGACGCGCAGGCCGGCCTCCCTGGCGATGTCGATCATCTGGCTGCCGGCCAGGCCGAAAAACACCAGGTCGGAATCGAAGTCGCGCACCGCGCGCACGATCGCGCGGGCCAGCGCCGGGTCGCGCACGGCCTGGTTGTAGAGCGCGCCGTGCGCCTTGACGTGATGCAACTGGCCGCCCTGCGCGCGCACGATCGCCGCGAGCGCTCCGATCTGGTACAGCACGTCGGCGTATACCGCTTCGGGGTCGCGCTGCATCTCGGTGCGGCCGAAGTTCTCGCGATCGGGATAGCTCGGGTGCGCGCCGATGGCGACGCCGCGCTCGATCGCCCACTTCACCGTCTGCAGCATGGTGGACGCGTCGCCCGCGTGCCAGCCGCATGCCACGTTGGCGGAACTGATCAGCGCCAGCAGCGCCTCGTCGTTGCCGCAGCCTTCGCCAAGGTCGGCGTTCAAATCGATCTGCATTGCCGTTCTCCTGTGCGGTGCCGTGTGAGCCGCCGCTTTTGTCTGCGTGCCGGTGCGTGGCTGCGCACCGGCGCGGTTACCGTTGCCTTGCGTGCCCTCATGCCGCCGCGCGCGTCAGCGTGCGCCGGCGCGCGGCGATGGTCATGCCATTGCCCTGCCATTGCAGCGCCTGGTCGATCTGGCGCAGGTAGCGGTCCAGCTCGGCCTGAGCCGCCGCGGCCTGGTCCAGCGTGACCTGCACGAAGCGCACCGGCGCACCCAGCGGCACCTGCGCCAGCCGCCACAGGTCGGCGCCGATCACCACGCCGATCTTGGGGTAGCCGCCGGTGGTCTGCGCATCGGCCATCAGCGCGATCGGCTGGCCCGCCGGCGGCACCTGCATCACGCCGGGGACCACGCCGTGCGACAGCAGGTCGGCGCTGCGCTCGGGGCGGCGCGCCAGCGCGGGGCCGTTCAGGCGCAGGCCCATGCGGTTGCTGTTGGGCGTGACGGTCCAGTCGGCCTGCCATAGCGCTTGCTGCGAGGTGGCGTCGAAATCCTCATACTCGGGGCCGGGCAGCATGCGGATCGGCGTGGCCTTGCCGTCGACTTCGGCCGGCAGCGCCCACGCTGGCGCCTGCACGCCGATCCAGTCGCCTTCGGCCGCCAGGCCCGGGCGCCCCGCGGGGAGACGGTCGCCTTCCTGCAGCGGGCGCCCGCCCAGGCCGCCGAAGCCGGATTTCAGGTCAGTGCTGCGCGAACCCATCACCGGCTCGACATCGATGCCACCGGCCACGCACAGGTACACGCGCGTGCCGCCGCGCGTCGACGGCAGCGTCAGGGTCTCGCCCTTGTGCGCATCAAAGGCATGCCACGACCACACCGGCACGCCGCCCAGGTTGGCGCCGCATTCGGCGCCGGCCAGCGCCACGCGCATGTCCGCATGAAAGCGCACCGCGGCGCGGCCCAGCGTAAATTCAATGGCGGCGCAGCCAGGGTCGTTGCCCAACAGCCGGTTGCCGACGGAAACAGCCAGCGGATCCATCGCACCGCAGCGGCCCACGCCGAAACGGCGAAAGCCGGTACGGCCCAGGTCCTGCACCGAGGCGAGCGCGCCGGGACGAATGATTTCGATCACGCGATGACTTCCTCGGCGACAAAGCGCACGGTGTCGCCGGGCGCGAACAGGGACGGCGGATCGCGATCCGCCACAAAGAGTTCGGCGTCGGTGCGCCCGATCAGCTGCCAGCCGCCCGGCAGCACCGCCGGATAGATGCCGGTCTGCTCGCCGCCGATGCCGACCGAGCCGGCCGGCACCGCCACACGCGGCTCGCGCCGGCGCGGCGTGGCTAGCTCGGGCGCCAGCCCGCCCATATAGGCGAAGCCGGGCTGGAAACCGAGGAAGTAGACGACGTACTCGCCGGCCGCATGGCGGCGCACCACTTCCTGCGGCGACAGGCCGGTATGGGCCGCGACATCGCCCAGGTCCGGGCCATGCTCGCCGCCGTATCGCACCGGGATTTCCACCAGCTTGCCGGTGGCATTGCGCGCCTCGCCCGACGCCCACGCGAGCTTCAGGTTGCGCTCCAGCGCATCCACGTCGGCGCTGCCGTCGAAGATCACCGTCAGGTTGTTCATGCCCGGCACCACGTCCACCACGCCGCGCCAGTCCTCCGCCCGGGCGGCCATCGCCCAGATCCGGCGCTGGACTTCCAGCGATGCGGGCGGCGCGACGCTGTACAACAGCGCCTGCTCGGCGAGTCGGTGGATGGTGCAGGAGTTCATGGGATTCCCGGTAGCGCACTTGCTACCAGTGTAGGCAGGCAAGCCGGAATGTGACGTGATGAATTCATCGATAATTTATCGATGAATTCATCATATCGAAACGCAACGAGGAGAGACAGTCAGGGTGACCCCTAGGAGCGCCAAGATCACTGGGCCCGCTGAACCACGGCGGGGCAGCAAAGAAAAACGGCCGGGAAATCCGGCCATTTTTCATCAATCAGCGTATTGCGCCATGGCTCAGGCAAACCCCGCCTGATGCGCCTGCTGGTCGGCGTGGTACGAGCTGCGCACCATCGCGCCCACCGCGGCGTGGGTGAAGCCCATCTTGTAGGCCTCTTCCTCGAACATCTTGAAGGTGTCGGGATGGACGTAGCGCAGCACCGGCAGGTGGTGGTTCGACGGCGCCAGGTACTGGCCAATGGTCAGCATGTCGATGTCGTGGGCGCGCATGTCGCGCATGACTTCGAGGATTTCCTCATCGGTCTCGCCCAGGCCCACCATCAGGCCGGACTTGGTCGGCACGTTGGGATTGCGGCGCTTGAATTCCTGCAGCAGCTTGAGCGAGTGCTCATAGTCGGCGCCGGGGCGGGCCTGCTTGTACAGGCGCGGCACGGTTTCCATGTTGTGGTTCATCACGTCCGGCGGGCAGGCCTGCAGGATGTCCAGCGCCTTGTCCAGGCGGCCGCGGAAGTCGGGCACCAGCACTTCGATGCGGGTGGCGGGCGACAGCTCGCGCGTCTGCGAGATGCAGTCGACATAGTGCTGGGCGCCGCCGTCGCGCAGGTCGTCGCGGTCGACGCTGGTGATCACAACGTAGTTCAGCTTGAGCTGGGCGATGGTGCGGGCCAGGTTGCCCGGCTCGTTCACGTCCAGCGGATCGGGACGGCCGTGGCCGACGTCGCAGAACGGGCAGCGGCGCGTGCACTTGTCGCCCATGATCATGAAGGTGGCGGTGCCCTTGCCGAAGCATTCACCGATGTTGGGGCAACTGGCTTCCTCGCACACCGTCACCAGGTTGTTGGCGCGCAGGATGTCCTTGATCTCGTAGAAGCGTGAGCTGCCGGTGGCGGCCTTGACGCGGATCCAGTCCGGCTTCTTGAGCTTTTCGGCCGGCACGATCTTGATGGGGATGCGTGCGGTCTTGTCGGCCGACTTCTGCTTGCGGGTCGGGTCGTACTGCTCCGCGGGGGACTGCGGGGCTTCGCTCGAGGTGGCGATCAGGGCGTCGCTCATACATTTCTCCGCACGCGCTCAGCGTGCATTTCGCTTTTGACTAGGAGGCCAGGGCCGTTTCGCCCGGCTGCTTCGTTGCAGCCGGGGCGGCATTTCCTTCGGCTGCCAGCACACGGGCTTCGTGCGCTGCCAGCACCTCGCACAATGCCGCCGCCAGGCGCTGCGCGATTTCGGGTTGTCTTGCCGCGGTCACCGGCAGCGCTGCGCCACTGGCATCCGCCACCGGGCTGGTGGCGCCCGCGCTGGCCATGTCGACCGTTTCCAGTCCGGCATAGCCGCAGGGATTGATGCGCAGGAACGGCGACAGGTCCATCTGCACGTTGAGGCTGACGCCGTGGTAGCTGCAGCCGTTGCGGATCTTGAGGCCGAGCGCGGCAATCTTGGCGCCCTGGTGCGGCCCGTCGGACAGGTAGATGCCGGGGGCGCCGGGCTTGCGTTCGGCTGCGAGATTATACGCCGCGAGCGTGTCCAGCACCGCCTGCTCGATGCCGTGCACGAGCTCGCGCACCATCAGGTGGCGGCGGCGCAAATCAAGCAGCAGGTAGGCCACCACCTGGCCGGGACCGTGATAAGTGATCTGACCGCCACGATCGATCTGCACCACAGGGATGTTGTCGTCCGGCGACAACAGGTGTGCGGGATCGCCCGCCTGGCCCAACGTGTAGACGGGCGGATGCTCGACCAGCCAGATCTGGTCAGGCGTCTCGGGTGTGCGTGCGGCGGTAAAGGCACGCATCGCGTCGAAACACGGCTGATAGTCCTCGCGGCCGCGTTCGATGACTTGGATCGGATGCATGGCGAGAGTGTAACGAAAAGGGCCGGCTTGCGCCGGCCCCTTGCCTTGGCCCTCAGGGCGGTGGGTGTGGCGAATCGTCCGAGCCGTCGCGCGACCAGACCAGGCGCAAGTGCGCGCGGCCCGGGCGTGACGTGGACGATGCCTCGCCCGCTCCCGCGTCAGGATGCAGTGACCTGGTCCTGGTTAGGCGTCCACTCCGTCCCTCGAACCAGACGGCGCAGGCTGCGATACACCAGGTGCGGCACGTCGGCCAGCGCCAGCGCCGGGCGGCGCGCTTCGGCGATCAGCGCCAGCCGCACCGGATGCTGCGCGCGCGGGTCGATGCTGACTACCACCTCGTCGCCGGAGCGCAATAGCAGGCTGCCGCCACAACGCAGCCAGTAGTCCTCCGAATCTTTCTCGCGCGTCAGCCACACGTCGGTGCCGCGGGCCTCTTGCACGTGCAGGCGCTGGGCGGCGTGCACCGACAGCGCGGTGACTTCGCCAGGATTCAGGGTGAACACAGTCGTTGTGAGCACGGTTTTCATGAGGTTTCTCCGTTCAGCCGGCTTCGGCAGGGTGCGCCGGAGGGTCGCGGGTTTCGCGGCAACTGGCCCGGTATTGGGACCGGGCCAGTTAAATAGCGTGGAAATCGCCGTGAAAAAAATCGCAACAGCAGGGGCCGGTGAAAGAATATTAGTGATTGCCCGGGCACTATCAAAACGATATATTTTCTTTGTTCTTGTTAGCCAAACTCACATACCCCAGAGATCAGGGAGACCGCCATGGCCTGGAAAAGCGCCTGGGAAAAGGACCTGCCGCGCGGCTGGCATCGCGAACTGCCGCGCCTGCCCGCGCTGACCGCCCTGCGCGCCTTCGAGGCCGCGGCGCGTCACGAAAGCTTTTCGCGCGCGGCAACCGAGCTGTTCGTCACGCACGGCGCGGTCAGCCACCAGATCCGCGCGCTGGAAGAAGAGCTGGGCATGCCGCTGTTCGAGCGCCACGGCAAGCGCGTCGCCCTGACCCCGGCCGGCCGCGTCTATGCCGAGCGCGTGCGCGACGCGCTGCTGCAGATCGCCGATGCCACGCGCGTGCTGCAGGCCGGCAACCGCGACAAGTGCCTGACCATCAGCACCATGCCGTCGTTCGCCGCGCGCTGGCTGACGCCGCGCATCGGCAGTTTTATCGAGCAGCATCCGGAGCTGGATGTCGAACTGCTGTCGTCAAACACCCTGGTCGACTTTGCCCGCGAAGAAGTCGATATCGCGCTGCGCATGGGCAGCGGCGACTATCCCGGCCTGTATGTCGAGAAGCTGATGGACGACGTCTTCTTCCCGGTCTGCAGCCCCGGCTTCAACGGCGGACGCCTGCCCGAGCGTCCCCAGGACATGGAGGGCCTGCCGCTGCTGCGCGGCGAGGGCGATCCGTGGAAGCCGTGGTTCGAGGCGGCCGGGCTGGGCTGGCCGGAGCCGCGCAAGGGCCTGCTGCTGGAGGATTCGTCGCTGCTGCTGCAAGCCGCTGCCGAGGGCCAGGGGATTGCGCTGATCCGCTCGTCGCTGGCCTACAACGACCTGCTGTCTGGCCGCGTGGTGCGGTTGTTCGATGTCAGCATCCCGTGTCCCTGGCTGCTGTATTTCGTCTGCGCGCCGGGCATGCTGGAGGCGCCCAAGGTGCAGGCGTTCCGCGCCTGGCTGCTGCCGGAGATGGAGCGCTTTCGCGAAGTGCTGGCGCAGTGGGCTGACGACTAGTCTTTGGCCGCGTCGTCCACAGCTTCGGGATCCTGCGGCGCCGCTGCCTTGCGCGCGCGGCCGGCGCGGGGATGGGCCTTGTCGTAGACGCGCGCCAGGTGCTGGAAGTCCAGCGCGGTATAGACCTGCGTGGTCGAGATGCTGGCATGTCCCAGCATCTCCTGCACCGCGCGCAGGTCGCCGGACGATTGCAGCAGGTGGGTGGCGAACGAATGCCGCAGCATATGCGGATGCACGTCGGCCGGCACGCCCGCTTGCAAGGCCTGCTGCTTGAGCCGCAACTGCACGGTGCGCATCGACAACCGGCGCCCGCGCGGCCCCAGGAATAGAGCGTGCGCGTCTTCCGGCGCGGCGCCGGGGCGCAGCAGCGTATCGCGCACCGCCAGCCAGGCGCGCAGCGCTTCGACCGCCTTGCTGCCTACCGGGACCGAGCGCTGGCGCGAGCCCTTGCCGGTCACCGTCACCTCGGCACCGCCCAGGTCGAGCCAGCCGCTGGAGCGGTAGCCATCCGCATCGGCATAGCGCACGTCGAGCTGGACCAGCTCGGACAGCCGCAATCCGCTGGAATAGAACAACTCGTAGACCGCGTGGTCGCGCAGCGCCTGGACATCGGTGCCGCCCGGGTGCGATACCAGCGCCACCGCATGCTCCACCGACAGCGCCTTGGGCAGCGCATGGCCCGAGCGCGGCGCGCGCACGCCGTCGACCGGATTGATCGTGACGCCGTGGCCATGGCGCGCCGCCCACTGGAAGAAGCCGCGCCACGCCGACAGCGTGCGTGCGATGCTGGTGCCGACCAGCCCGGCGGCATGCAGCCGGGCAGCGAAGTTGCGGATATGGTGGGTCTGCAGCGCCAGCAAGGCGATGCCGGGCGCATAGCGTGCCGCGTGGGATTGCAGCACGCGCAGGTCGCGGCCGTAGCTGGACAGCGTGTGCTCGGCCAGCTTGCGGCTGCCGCGCAGCCAGTCGAGGTAGCGCGTGACGAGGGGGTCGGGTGCCGGCGGCGGGCTGTCGCCGGCCGGCGCCGGGTCGGCTGCGACGTTGCGGGGCGGCCGGCGTGCGGTCATGGCATCAGCCGCTGTGTTCCGCCGCGTCTCAGTCGCGCAGCCGGTGCAGCGCGGCGCCGGCGACTTCGCCGATCTGCGACAGATAGGCGGTGCCCATGCCTTCGTGGAAGCGGCGCGGATCCGGCGAGCCCAGCACCAGCAGGCCAAAAGCGGCGCCCTGTACGTCCACACCCGCGTCGGCGGCGCGCGCGGGCACGCGCAGCGTCACCATCGCCAGCGAGACGATATCGTCGCGCTCGAGCAGGCCGGCGGCCTCGAAGCCGCCGTTGGCGCCGCAATACGGCGCGCGCAGGCCCTCGGCAAAGATGCGCAGGTCTTCGCTGGCACCCTGCGCGACTTCCATATGGGCGTATTGCTCGGCCACGTCCCACAGCTTGAGCGCCACCGCCGGCACGTCGAACACCTGCTGCAGGCCGTCCTGCACCGCGTAAGGCAGCGCGTGCGAATCGGGTTCGGCCAGCAGGCGCAGTTGCCAGGCATGCATGCGCTGTTGCGTGCGGTCATTGTCGTGGCCATGGCGCACCAGGTCGGCCAGGCGCAGCTCCAGGCCCTTGTTCTTCTCGCGCAGGATTTCCATCTGGCGCTCCTGCAGCGACACGGCGCGGTGGCTGTGCGGGCTGGTCAGCTGCACCGCGGCCAGCAGCTCGGCGTGCTCTTCGAAGAATTCAGGGTTGCTCTGCAGGTAGGCGGCGACGTCTTGGGCGTTCATGGGGCTTGGACCGGTAGAGGAAAATTGGGTGGCAGTTTAGCAAAGGGGGGCCTTGCCCCCTTCTGCGCATCCCGCGCTACGTCTGAATCAACCGCTTCTGCCGCGAAATACTCATCAAAATGCCGATCCCCGCCCCCAGCGTCACCAGCGCGGTGCCGCCATAGCTGATCAACGGCAGCGGCACCCCCACCACCGGCAGGATGCCGCTCACCATGCCCATATTGACGAAGGCATAGGTAAAGAAGATCAGCGTGATCGACCCCGCCAGCAGCCGCGAGAACAGCGTCGGCGCATTGGCTGCGATAAACAGCCCGCGGAAGATCAGCAGCAGGTACAGCACCAGCAGCACCGCATTGCCGATCAGGCCGAACTCTTCCGAGTACACGGCGAAGATAAAGTCGGTGTGCTTCTCCGGGATGAACTCCAGGTGCGTCTGCGTGCCCTTGAGCCAGCCCTTGCCGTCCACCCCGCCCGAGCCGATCGCGATGATCGACTGGATGGTGTGGAAGCCCTTGCCGAGCGGATCGCTGGTGGGATCGAGCAGCGTGCAGACGCGGTGCTGCTGGTAATCGTGCAGCACCGGCCAGTTCACGCCCGGCGCGCACATGTCGTTCTGGAACGTGATCAGCAGCGTGATCGCCACCACCAGCAGCCCCAGCAGCGGCAGGATCAGCCGCCACGACAGGCCGGCAAAGTAGATCACGTACACGCCCGCGGCCATCACCAGCAGCGCGGTGCCCAGGTCGGGCTGCTTGGCGATCAGGCCGACCGGGATCAGCAGCAGCCCCAGCGCCACCACGAAGTCGAACCACTTGATCACGCCCTCGCGCTTCTGGAAGTACCACGCCAGCATCAGCGGCATCGAGATCTTCATGATCTCGGACGGCTGGATCACCATGCCGACATAGAGCCAGCGGCGCGCGCCCTTGCGGATCAGCCCGAACATCGCCACCGCGATCAGCAGCGCTACCCCGATCGTATAGATCGGCACCGCCACCCGCATCAGCGTCTGCGTCGGCATGTAGGCGATCACCAGCATCACCACGTACGACAGCAGGATGTTGCGCAACTGGTCCTCGACTCGGCCCGGCATGTCGATGGCGGCCGAGTACAGCGCCACGATGCCGGTGGCGAACAGCAGGAAGACGATCAGCGAGAGCGGTTTGTCAAAACCGGTCAGCGCGGTCTTGACGAGGGACAGGACGCGGCGTCGATCCATGCGCGTCTCCTTCAGCGTGTGGCGTCAGCGCCGCTGGCCGCTTTCGCGGACACCGGCTTGACGCGTGGTTTGGGTGCGGGCGCCTTGACCGGCTGCGCGGCGGGCGCGGAGGCCGGCTGCGGCGCTAGGGGCTTGCTGTGGCCCAGCGCCTGCAGCATGCGTTCATCGAGCGACTGCACCGCCGAAGCCGGCGCGATCGCGGCCGGGTCGATGGCTGCGGCGATGGCGGCGGAGGCGCCGGCGTGCGGCGCGGAGGCCGCGGCCACCGCGCTGGCGCCCGCACCGCTCGCGCCGCCGGACATCACGGTGGCGCTGGCGATGCTGGCGGTCTGGCCGGTGGTGAACACGCTCGGCGTCGCCACCGGCGGGCGGCCCGCCACGCGCTCATTGGCCGGCGGCGCGATCGCCTCCAGCTCGCCGGGCCATTTGCCTGTCAGGTAATAGTCCATCAGCTTGCGCGCGATCGGCGCGGCCACCGCGGCGCCGAAGCCGGCGTTCTCGACGATCAGCGCGATCGCGATCCTGGGGTTGTCCGCCGGCGCAAAGGCCGTGTACAGCGAGTGGTCGCGCTTGCGCTCGTCCAGCGCGTGGTGGTTGTACTTCTCGCCCTTGGCCAGGCTGTAGGTCTGCGCGGTGCCGGTCTTGCCGGCGGATTCATAGGCAGCGCCGGCAAATACCCGCGCGGCGGTGCCGGAGTGCGTGACCGCCACCATGGCGCGCTTGACCACGTCGATATCGGCCTGCTTGAGCGGGATGCGGTAGCTTTCCTTGGGCACGGTCAGCGTGCGCTTGCGCGTGACCGCGTCTTCCACGGCCTTGACCAGGTGGGGCTTCATCACGCTGCCGTTGTTGACGATCACCGAGGTGGCCTGCGCCAGCTGCAGGATGGTGAAGCTGTTGTAGCCCTGGCCGATGCCCAGCGAGATGGTCTCGCCGTCATACCACTTCTGCTGCTCGGGCTTGCGGTAGGCCTTGCGCTTCCAGTCGGTCGACGGCAGGATGCCGCGGCTTTCGCCCTCGATGTCGATGCCGGTGATCTGGCCGAAACCGAGCGGCTTCATGAAGTCATGGATGGCATTGACGCCCATGTCGCGCGCCAGCGCGTAGTAATAGGTGTCGCACGACTGCACGATCGAGGTCTGCATGTCGACCCAGCCGTGGCCGCCCGGCTTGTCGTCGCGGAAGGTGTGGTTGCCCAGCGTGAAGAAGCCCGGGTCGGACATGCCCCAGGCCGCGGTGCGCTTGCCGGTGGTCAGCGCGGCCAGCGCCATGAACGGCTTGTAGGTCGAGCCCGGCGGGTAGGTGCCGCGCAGCGGGCGGTTCAGGAGCGGCTTGTCGGGCGAATTGTTCAGTTCGTTCCAGGTATTGGTATCGATGCCTTCGACGAACAGGTTGGGGTCGTACGTCGGCTTGGAGACGAAGGCCAGGATGTCGCCCGTGGACGGCTCGATCGCCACCAGCGCGCCGCGGCGGTCGCCATAGAGCGCCTCGGCCAGCTGCTGCAGGCGGATATCGAGCGACAGGATCAGGTTGTTGCCGGGCGTGGCGGGCGAGGTCGACAACGTGCGGATCGGGCGCCCGCCCGCGCTCACTTCCACTTCCTCGAAGCCGGTCAGGCCGTGCAGCTCGGTCTCGTAGCTCTGCTCCAGGCCGATCTTGCCGATGTAGTTGGTGCCCTTGTAGTTGTCGCCGTCCTTGCGCGGGTCGTATTTTGCGCTCTCGGCATCGTTGGCCTCGTCCATGGCCTCGATGCGCTCCTGGTCGCGCTGCGAGATGCGGCCGATATAGCCGATCACGTGCGAGGCCGACTCGCCCAGCGGATACTGCCGGAACAGCCGCGCGCGCACGTCCACGCCCGGGAAGCGGAAGCGCTGCGCGGAGAAGCGCGCCACTTCCTCGTCGCTCAGCTGGCTGCGCAGCGGCAGGCTCTCGAAGCTGCGCGACTCTTCCATCAGCCGCTTGAAGCGGCGCCGGTCGCGCGGCTGGATATCCACCAGCGCAGACAGGCCCTCGATGGTGTTGTCCAGCGTATCGGTCAGCTTGGACGGCGTAATCTCGAGCGTATACGCCGAATAATTGCGCGCCAGCACGATCCCGTTGCGGTCCATGATGAGGCCGCGGTTGGGCTCGATCGGCGCCACCGAGATGCGGTTGTCCTCGGCCTTGGCCGAGTACTGGTCATGCTTGTACCACTGCAGCCACAGGAAGCGCGTGAACAGCAGGCCAAAGCAGATCACCGTGAACAGGGCCGCGGCCGCCACGCGGATGCGGAAGCGGCCGATTTCCAGTTCGACGTTGCGGATTTCGGTCATGGTACTGCGTTGGCCAGGGGTGAGCGTTTAGATGCAGCGTTTAGGTGCGGTCAGGTGCGTGCGGCGTCAGATCGGACGCGTCTCGTCGACATCGCTCGAACGGCGCTGCGGCGCCAGCAGCAGGCTGGTGGCCAGCGGCCACAGCAGCGCCTCGATCGCCGGTGCCAGCAGCAGTTGCCAGCCCGGCAGCGGCGCGCCCATCGCCAGCCGGATCAGCACCGGCACCGCGTGCGCGACAAACAGCAGCGGCAGCACATGCAGCGCCTGGGTATAGACGGTGAACCACAAGACGCGCCGGTGGATGGTGATGGCAAAGTAGGCCAGCAGCGTGTAGGCCAGCGCATGCTCGCCCAGCAGCCGCGCATCGTGCACGTCCATCAGCAGGCCCAGCGCGAACGCCACGCCCATGCCCACCTTGCGCGGCTGGTGGATGTTCCAGAACACCAGCACCAGCGCCACCATGTCGGGGATCCACAGCGTGTCGCCCCAGGGCATCAGGTTGAACAGGAACGCCAGCACGAAGCTGAGCGCGATAAAGGCGGGATTGACCGGCCGCAGCAGGTATTGGGGATTGGTCACTGTGACGCCTCCTTGGCGGGCGGAGCCTTGGACGCGGCGGCGCTGGCGGCGGCCGCGCGCGCTGCGGCGGACTTGGCGCCCTTGACCGGCGCTTCCGGCTTGGCCTCGACCGTCTCGCGCGCCGGAATGGCCGCGTCGTAGCGCACCACCAGCAGCAGGCGGTGCGCGCGCACGCCGGCCACCGGCTCGCAGTACACGCGCGAGAACGCGGTATCGGCCTTGCGCTCGATATGGACGATCTTGGCCACCGGCAGGCCCGGCGGATAGGTGCCGTCCAGGCCCGAGGTCACCAGCAGGTCGCCCTGCTGCAGGTCGGCCGCGGCGGCCATGAAGCGCAGGTCCAGCTGGCCCGCGCGCGCGCCGCCAAAGGCCACGCTGCGCAGGCCGTTGCGCACCACCTGTACGGGGATGGCCTGGTCCTTGTCGGTCAGCAGCGTCACCTCGGACTGGAACGGCGACACGCGCGTGACCTGGCCGACCACGCCGCGCTCGTCGATCACCGGGTAGCCGGCGCGCAGGCCGTGGTGGCTGCCCTTGTCGATCACGATGCGCTGGCTGTAGGGGTCGCGCGCGTCATAGAGGATCTCGGCGGCCGTTACCGGCGTGGCCGACTGTTGGGCCAGCCCGAGCAGCTTGCGCAGCTGGTTGTTCTCGGCCTCGAGCTGCGCCTGGCGCACCGAGGCCTCGGCCTGCTGCACCGCGCTCTGGCGCAGTTCGCGGTTCTCGGTGGCCAGCATCGCCGACGACTGCGCATAGTCGAACACCGTGCGCAGCGCGTCACGCGGTGTCAGCACCAGGCGTTCAACCGGCATCAGCACGGTGGCGGCAATCTGCCGGCCCACGCTGAGCGCGTCGAAGCGGGCGTCGACCACGAGCAGCGCCAGGGCGATGGCCACATACAGGACCAGCCGGGCGACAGCCGAGGTGCCTTGCTTGAAGAGCGGCGGAGGGGAGTAATCCATTTACCCGATTGAAAGCCGGTGCACACGCGGAAACGCCCCGCCGCCCGCCGAACCGCGCCCCAAAAGGGGGCAGCACGGCCAGGCGGCGGGTGCGGTGGGGGCTAGCCCCTGACGGATGCAGCGCCGCGACACCGCCCTGATCGCTGGATCCGGCAGGCCGCGCATCGCCACGTGAGCGTCCTTCTGCCTTACTCGTAGGAGAAGATGCTGCCCAGCTTGTCCATGCGTTCCAGCGCCATGCCGGAGCCGCGCACCACGCAGGTCAGCGGATCTTCGGCCACCAGCACCGGCAGGCCGGTTTCCTCGGCCAGCAGGCGGTCCAGGTCGCGCAGCAGCGCGCCGCCACCGGTCAGCATCATGCCGCGCTCGGCGATGTCGGCGCCCAGTTCCGGCGGGGTCTGTTCCAGCGCGATCTTCACGGCCGAGACGATCTGGTTCAGCGGATCGGTCAGCGCTTCGAGGATTTCATTGGACGACACGGTGAAGGCGCGCGGGATGCCTTCGGACAGGTTGCGGCCCTTGACTTCCATCTCGCGGACCTCGGAGCCCGGAAAGGCCGAGCCGATTTCCTTCTTGATGGCCTCGGCGGTCTGTTCGCCGATCAGCATGCCGTAGTTGCGGCGGATGTAGTTGACGATGGCCTCGTCGAACTTGTCGCCGCCCACGCGCACCGAACCCTTGTAGACCATGCCGCCCAGCGAGATGATGCCCACCTCGGTGGTGCCGCCGCCGATATCCACCACCATCGAGCCCGACGGCTCCGACACCGGCAGCCCGGCACCGATCGCAGCCGACATCGGCTCCTCGATCAGGTACACCTGGCTGGCGCCGGCGCCCAGCGCCGATTCACGGATGGCGCGGCGCTCGACCTGGGTCGAACCACAGGGTACGCAGATGATGATGCGCGGGCTCGGGCGCAGCAGCTTGCTGTCGTGCACCATCTTGATGAATTGCTTGAGCATCTGCTCGGTGACGGTGAAGTCGGCGATCACGCCGTCCTTCATCGGGCGGATGGCTTCGATATTGCCCGGCACCTTGCCCAGCATCTGCTTGGCTTCCTTGCCCACCGCCGTGATGGTCTTCTTGGCGTTGGGGCCGCCTTCCTGGCGGATCGCGACGACCGAGGGCTCGTCCAGCACGATGCCCTTGTCGCGCATGTAGATCAGCGTGTTGGCGGTGCCGAGGTCGATCGCCAGGTCGTTGGAGAAGTAGCTGCGGAGAAATCCGAACATCAGGAATCCTGTCTGTGGTGGTGTTCGCGGGTAGGCGAAGCGGCCGGCACCGCGGGCGGCCCGGCCACGAAATACGTGGTGTTGAATACGGAGTGGTTCTCGGCTTCCCGGCCCGCCCGCCGTCCGGCGCGGGACGGCCCGGACCGGAAGCAGAGGTGGGATCGGGATCGGCACCGCCGCCGGCACGCCGTTGCAATTCTGCAATTTTGCACTTTTGCGAATTTGCATTTTTGCGATTTGCACTGCGCGATGCCGGCCCTACGGGAACCTTTGATTAGACCTCGCGCAAAAGTTCGCGAGTTTGTAGCGGGCGCCGAGCCGGCATGTCAACAAGACATTGCAGTACATTGCAACCGGCGGCGGAGGCCTAATCAGAGGACCCAGGTTTTTCCACCTTCTGGCGCCTTCGGCGGCCCTGGCGCAGGGGCGCCGGTCAACGCTGTTTTGCAGCCAGTCTGGCAGCCATGTGACGAAGGCGTTGCCAGAGGTCGGGAACTCGCAATGATACCTTATAATTCCTGCTGCTTCGGGCGTTTACGGCCTGAAAATACCTGTAAATCCGACGACTCCGTGGCGTGTTTACCGCGCTCCGGAGCCGCCCTGTCCGGACCGCGCGACGCCACCGCCGCACGGCCGGCCGCCGGCCCCGCCGGCGCCTTCCGCATCCGAGCATCCGAACACCACGCCATGGCCCTCGACCTATCCGACGTCAAGCGCATCGCCCACCTGGCCCGCATCGAAACCAGCGATGACGAGGCCGCCCAGACGCTTGCGCAGCTGAACAACTTTTTCTCGCTGGTCGAGCAGATGCAGGCGGTCGACACCACCGGCATCGTGCCGCTGGCCCACCCGCTGTCGGCCGTGCGCGACATGGCCCAGCGCCTGCGCGAGGACGTGGTCACCGAAGCCGACCGCCGCGACGACTACCAGCGCCCCGCGCCGGCCACTGAAAACGGCCTGTACCTGGTGCCCAAGGTCATCGAGTGACCGCCGCCGCCGCGACCCCCGCTATCGCGGCCGCCTGCCCACTACGTCACCCTGCGCCACCCCTGATGCCAACCGACTGTCATGCCCTTTTCCGCTGATTCCGTGACTTCCCTGCGCCAGCTCGCCGACGCCCTGGCCGCGCGCTCCGTCTCCGCCGAGGAGCTCGCGCGCGAGTACCTGGCCCGCATCGAGCAAGCCTCCGCGCTCAACGCCTTTATCCACGTCGATGCCGAGCGCACCCTGGCGCAGGCGCGCGCCGCCGACGAACGCCGCGCGCGCGGCGAGGCCACGCCGCTGACCGGCGTGCCGGTCGCGCACAAGGACGTGTTCGTCACGCGTGGCTGGCGCGCCACCGCCGGCTCGAAGATGCTGGGCGACTACGAGAGCCCGTTCGACGCCACCGTGGTCGAGCGCATGGCCGCGGCCGGCATGGTCACGCTGGGCAAGACCAATATGGACGAGTTCGCGATGGGCTCGTCCAACGAGAACTCGCATTTCGGCCCGGTGCGGAACCCGTGGGACACCAGCCGCGTGCCGGGCGGCTCGTCGGGCGGCTCGGCCGCTGCAGTCGCCGCGGGCCTGGCCCCCGCCGCCACCGGTACCGATACCGGCGGCTCGATCCGCCAGCCGGCGTCGTTCTCCGGCATCACCGGCATCAAGCCGACCTACGGCCGCGTATCGCGCTACGGCATGATCGCGTTCGCCTCGTCGCTGGACCAGGGCGGCCCGATGGCGCACTCCGCCGAGGACTGCGCGCTGCTGCTTAACGCCATGGCCGGCTTCGACCCGAAGGATTCGACCAGCATCCCGCCCGAGCAGGGCGGCGTGGACGAGGACTACACCCGCCTGCTGGGCCAGCCGCGCGCCGGCGCCACCGCCGAGCGTCCGCTGGCCGGCCTGCGCATCGGCCTGCCCAAGGAATACTTCGGCAAGGGCCTGTCCGCCGACGTCGAGCAGGCCGTGCGCGCGGCGCTGGCCGAGTATGAAAAGCTCGGCGCCACGCTGGTCGAGGTGTCGCTGCCCAAGACCGAGCTGTCGATCCCGGTGTACTACGTGATCGCGCCGGCCGAGGCCTCGTCCAACCTGTCGCGTTTCGATGGCGTGCGCTACGGCCATCGTGCGGCCGAGTACCGCGACCTGCTCGACATGTACAAGAAGAGCCGCGCCGAAGGCTTCGGCCCGGAGGTCAAGCGCCGCATCCTGGTGGGTACCTACGTGCTGTCGCACGGCTACTATGACGCCTACTACCTGCAGGCGCAGAAGATCCGCCGCATCATCGCCGACGACTTCCAGCGCGCCTTCGCCCAGTGCGACGTGATCATGGGCCCGGTGGCGCCGACGGTGGCGTGGAAGCTGGGCGAGAAGACCTCGGACCCGGTGCAGATGTACCTGGCCGATATCTTCACGCTGTCGACCAGCCTGGCCGGCCTGCCCGGCATGAGCGTGCCGTGCGGCTTCGGCGAGGGCAACATGCCCGTCGGCCTGCAGCTGATCGGCAACTACTTTGACGAAGCGCGCCTGCTGCAGACCGCGCACGCGTTCCAGCAGGCGACCGACTGGCACCTGCGCCGCCCGGTGAAGGCATGACCATGACCGCACGCTCCTCCCTCACGCTGCGCCTGATGGCGGCGGCTGCGCTCGCCGCCGCGGTGGCGGGCTGCATCCCGCTGCCTGGCGGCCTGGGCCGGCCCACGCCGATCGCCAGCCGCGACATCGACCTGGTCGGCGACTGCCGCCGCACCGAAGAAGATGGCTTCCGCGAAGACGCCCAGCTGCGCGTGTCGGACAACAGCGTGCAGCAGCTGTCGTGGAAGCTGTGGGTCGGCAGGCGCGGCTCGTGCAGCTTCAACCTGGCTGACTTCCGCCAGGTCCAGAAGAGGCCGCATATCGAGCTGCGCGCCAACGACGGCAGCGGCTGCAAGCTGATGGTCTGGCAGGACCCGCGCCGCGTCACGCTGGCGCACGCCAACTGCCAGCAGCGCTGCACTCCAGGCATCTACGAGCAGGCCTGGCCCGTGATGTTCGAGCCCGGCAGCGGCGCCTGCGCCAGCACGCGCTGAATCCGCTGACACCGCTGAAACCGACCACCATGGCCACCGCACCCGCCACCCCGCCCTGCTCCACCGACCCCGCCCGCGCGGCCAGCCGGCTGCTGCGCGCGGCCGTCGCGCTGGCGCTGGGTACGTGGCTGGCCGGCGCCGCGGCACATACGCCCGACCTGCCCGCCCCCGCGCTGACGCAACCGGCCCCGCTGACGCCCGCCGGCGCGCTGGCGCCGAACGCGGTGACGCGGCCGACGCCCGGGTCCGCGGCGGCACCCGTGCCGGCGCAGCGCGTCCAGCTGCGCGGCGACGCGACCACGCCCGCGCTGACCGCCTACTGGTTCCTGCCGCGCGAAGGCGCAACGGCGCGCGCGCTGCCGGTGGTGGTGGCGCTGCACGGCTGCGGGGGGCTGCTGTCGGCGCGCGCCGCGCGCGAAACCACGCCAGGCGGCGAGGCCTCCGCCATGCTGCAGCAGCGCTATCGCGAATACGCCCAGTGGCTGACCGAACGCGGCTACGCGGTGCTGATGCCCGACAGCTTCAGCGCGCGCGGCCGGCCCCAGGCCATCTGCACCGAGCCCAACGACACGCGCGGCATCGATGACCGCACGCGCCGCGCCGATGCGCTGGCCGCGCTGCGCTGGGTTGCCGACCAGCCGGGCATCGACACCGCGCGCATCGTGCTGCTGGGCTGGTCCAATGGCGCGCAGGCGGTGCTGGCCACCGTCGACGCCAGCCGCCCGTGGCCGGCCGGCACGCCGCAGGTGGAACGCGCGGTTGCGTTCTACCCCGGCTGCAAGCGCGCGGTGCAGCAGCACAGCTTCCGCCTGCGCGCGCCGATGCTGCTGATGATCGGCGGCGCCGACGACTGGACGCCCGCGACCCGCTGCGCCATGCTGCAGAGTGCCGTGCTGGCGCGCCAGCCGGGGGCGCGCTTCCGGCTGGAGATCTACCCGGGCGCGTACCACGGCTTTGACGGCACCAGCGAGCTGCATATGCGCCGTGACGTGCCCGCTGCCGCGCGCAAGGTGCAAGGCGTCACCGTCGGCGGCGACGCGGTGGCGCGCGTGGCCGCGCTGGCCCAGCTCGATTCATGGCTCGCCAGCCCCGATCCCTAGCAGCCGGGACGGGACCAGACAGAACACCGGGGCGGCAGCGCCGCTCCACCGCAACAGACAGAACCGAAAGAACCGAACAGGAATACCGCCATGCAATGGGAAGTGGTGATCGGCCTCGAAACGCACGCGCAGCTCTCGACGGCCTCCAAGATTTTTTCCGGCACCTCCACCGCCTTCGGGGCCGAGGCCAACACGCAGGCCTCGCCGGTGGACCTGGCGCTGCCGGGCGTGCTGCCGGTGCTCAACAGGGGCGCGGTCGAGCGCGCCATCCAGTTCGGGCTGGCGATCGGCGCCACCATCGCGCCGCGCAGCATCTTTGCGCGCAAGAACTACTTCTACCCCGACCTGCCCAAGGGCTACCAGATCAGCCAGTATGAGATCCCGGTGGTCCAGGGCGGCACCATCACCATCCAGGTCGAAGGCAAGAAGGGCGAGTTCTACGAGAAGACCGTCAACCTGACGCGCGCCCACCTGGAAGAAGACGCGGGCAAGTCGCTGCACGAGGACTTTGCCGGCATGACCGGCATCGACCTGAACCGCGCCGGCACGCCGCTGCTGGAAATCGTCACCGAGCCCGACATGCGCAGCGCCGCCGAAGCCGTGGCCTATGCCAAGGCATTGCATTCGCTGGTGGTGTGGCTGGGCATCTGCGACGGCAACATGCAGGAAGGCAGCTTCCGCTGCGACGCCAACGTGTCGGTGCGCCCGTTCGGGCAGAAGGAATTAGGCACCCGCCGCGAGATCAAGAACCTGAACTCGTTCCGCTTCCTGCAGCAGGCGATCGAGTACGAAGTGCAGTGGCAGATCGCCGAGATCGAGGACGGCCGCAAGATCCAGCAGGCCACCGTGCTGTTCGATCCCGACACCGGTGAGACCCGCGCGATGCGCACCAAGGAAGACGCGCACGACTACCGCTACTTCCCCGATCCGGACCTGATGCCGCTGGAAATCGATGCGGCGTGGGTCGACCGCGTGCGCGGCGAACTGCCCGAACTGCCGGCCGCGATGCAGGCGCGCTTTGTCTCGCAATACGGCCTGTCGGCGTATGACGCCACCACGCTGACCGCGACCAAGGCGTTCGCCACCTACTACGAGGCCGTGGTCGCTGACGCCGGTGCCGCCAACGCCAAGCCCGCGGCCAACTGGCTGATGGGCGACGTGGCCTCGCAGCTCAACCGCGAAGGCATCGCCATCGACGCCGCGCCGGTCGCGCCGGCGCAACTGGCGAAGCTGCTGACGCGCATCGCCGACGGCACGGTGTCGAACAACACTGCCAAGAAGGATGTGTTCCCGGCGATGTGGGCGGGTGAACATGGCGGCGATGCCGATGCGATCATCGCGGCCAAGGGGCTGAAGCAGATGTCGGACAGCGGTGAGCTGGAGAAGATCATCGACGACGTGCTGGCGGCCAATGCCAAGTCGGTGGAGGAATTCCGCTCGGGCAAGGAGAAGGCGTTCAATGCGCTGGTGGGGCAGGCGATGAAGGCGACCAAGGGCAAGGCGAATCCGGCGCAGGTGAATGAACTGCTGCGGAAGAAGCTGGGCTGAGGGCTGCAAGCCGCGACAAACTCCGCGGACTGCCGGTTTGCTCCCCTCTCCCGCTTGCGGGAGAGGGGCAGGGGGTGAGGGCAGGCAGTGGCATACCACCGGCATCTACTTCGTGGACGAGCCGGCCCTCACCCCAACCCTCTCCCCCAAGCGGGAGAGGGAGCACGGTAAGTGCAAATCCGTGGTGCGTCTCCCCACGCCGCAGGTTCACATCCCCGCCCTGCCCCGCACCGACTCCTCCAGTAACGACCTTAACTTCGCCAGCGCCCCCGGATCCCCATGCGCGGCCGAGCGCGCATACCAGATCTTGGCCTGCTCGATATCGCGGTCGACCACACCCGGCTCGCCACGCTCATAGAAGCTGCCGACGATGTATTGCGCACCGCCGTCCCCTGCACTGGCAGCGCGGCTGTACCAGGCGAACGCCTGCCCATAGTCGCGCGGCACACCACGACCGGTGAAATAGTTGGTCGCCAGCGCCATCTGTGCCTGCACATGCCCGCCCTGCGCCGCGCGCTCATACCAGCGGTTGGCTTCCTCCAGCGATTTCGGCACCAGCTCGCCGCGCTCATGGAGATCGCCCCAGGTGTACTGGGCATGCGTCATCTGGTTGTCGGCGGCCTTCTTCAGCCACACCAACGCCTCCTGCGGCCGGGCCGTGGTGCCCTCGCCGCGCAGCAGCATCATCGCGAAATTGAATTGGGCGAGGCGGTTGCCTTGCCGAGCGGCACTGGCAAAGCCGCGCAAGGCCTGGTCGAAGTTGCCTGCTTCATAGGCAGCGACGGCATCGCGGGTCTGGGCCTGCGCGGGTGCGGGCGGCTGCGGCGCTGCGGCGGCGGGTTGCACGCATAGCCATGCGGCGAGAATGCCGGCCAGTATGGCAGCAATCGGGGAACGGGCAATGGGCATGGCGGACTCCGGGCACGGCGCCTTCTTTGCTCCAGTGTAGGAGTCAGGCTACGCGCCCGGAAGTCAGGCGCGGCCGCCGCCGAACTATCCGTGCGAATAATCAACGCACCCGTATATCAACCACAAACATTCGTCGCGCAGATAAACAAGCCCGGAGGTCAGAGCCACCCCGCCCGGTGCAGCCGCCGCCACAGCGCGACGCAGGCCACCCCCGTCACGCCGACCACGGCGGGATAGGCGTAGTGGAATTGCAGCTCGGGCATGAAGTCAAAGTTCATGCCGTACAGGCTGAACACCACCGTCGGGATCGCCAGGATTGCACCCCAGCCCGCCAGCCGCTTGACCACCTCGTTCTGGCCCACGGTGACCAGCGCCAGGTTGACCTGCACCGCGGTGGTCAGCATTTCGCGCACCACGTCGAGCGTGCGCACCAGCCGGCTGGCGTGATCCTCGATGTCGCGGAAGTAGGCGCGCAGCTCCTTTGGCACCAGGTGCTCGTGCAGCCGGATCAGCTGACCGCACATGTCCTCGACGGGGCTGACCGCATTGCGCAGCCGCAGCACCTGGCGCTTGATCTGGTACAGGCGCTCGATCGCCGCGCGGTCGAATTCGTCGCGGAAAATGCCTTGCTCCAGCGCCTCGAAGGTGTCTTCCAGCCGCGTCACGATCGGCAGGTAGTGGTCGACGACAAAGTCCATCAGCGCGTACAGCACGTAGCCGGGGCCGTTGGCCAGGCCTTGCGGGTCGTGTTCGCAGCGCTCGCGCACCGGTGCGTAGGTGCTGCTGGCGCCGTGGCGCACCGACACCACGTAATTGGGGCCGACGAAGAGATGGGTCTCGCCGACCACGACTTCATCTTCCACCAGTTGCGCGGTGTTGAGCACGACGAAGACCGAATCGCCGTAGGCCTCCAGCTTGGGACGCTGGTGCGCGTCGAGCGCGTCTTCCACCGCGAGGTCGTGCAGTCCGAAGGCGTGCTGCACCTGGCGCAGCAGCGCGAGGTCGGGTTCGTGCAACCCGAGCCAGACGAACGTCCCCGACACGCTCAACACCGAAGGAATCTCTTCAATGCCGACCGTGCCGAGCCGTTTGCCCTGCCGGTAGGCTACGCAATTGACGATGGCACCCATGGGAACTCCGCTGTCAGATGGCGCAATCGTAACAAGCCTTTGCGCCGCACTTGCCTTCATGCGTGCGTTGCCGCGCGCCACAGGTCACGCCGGGCACACTTTCGCAGCCACTTGCCGTGTCATCCCGGTGCATATGGAACGCACAGGCCACCCATCGCGCCTCTATTGCACCTATCGCGCCAATTGTTACAGTTCGCGACAGAGACGACGTTAGAATGTGGCATTTCCACGGTCACCCGGCTATGTCCCAGAAGAAATCGCCACGCTTCGAGCTGCGCAGTGGCAACGTCGATGCCCTCCTTCTCGCCCTCCAGACCGCCGACATGGCTGCGCTGCGGGATGACCTCCTCTCCCGCTTCAAAGCCACCCCTGACTTCTTCTCCAATGACGTGATCGCGCTGGACCTGCGCGCGCTGGAAGACGATGGCGCCGTTGCGCTCGGCACGGTGATCGATACGCTCGCCACGCTCAAGGCGCGTGCCATCGGCGTGGTGGCCCGTCCCGGCCAGCGCGAGTGGGCCGAGCGCTTCGGCCTGCCGCTGCTCGACAGCCAGGGCCGCCGTGGCAGCGCCACCGATCGCGCCGCCGAGGCCAAGGCCGCTGCCGCCGCGGAACAGGCCGCCGATCAAGCCGCTGCCGAACAGGCCGCGCGTGAAGAGGCCGCCCGCGCTGCCGCTGCGGCCGCGACCGATGCCGCCGTGGCCGCCGCCATCCGGCAGACCCAGACCCTGCTGATCGACAAGCCGGTGCGCTCGGGCCAGCAGATCTACGCGCAGGGCGACGTGGTGATCCTCGATGTGGTCAGCTACGGCGCCGAAGTGATCGCCGAAGGCAACATCCATATCTATGCCCCGCTGCGCGGCCGCGCGCTGGCGGGCGTCAAGGGCAATACCGGCGCGCGCATCTTCAGCACGTGCATGGAGCCTGAACTGATTTCCATCGCCGGCATCTATCGCACCGCGGAGCAGGCGCTTCCGGCCGACGTGCTCGGCAAGACCGCCCAGGTCCGCCTGGCGGAAGAAAAACTGATCCTCGAGGCGCTGCGGCTCAAGTAAGCCGCACGGCATCGGGGATCCGAATCAAAGCAGCGCAAGCTTTAAACCTATTACTGGACCAAAGAGCCATGGCAAAAATCATCGTTGTGACCTCCGGCAAGGGAGGCGTCGGCAAGACCACCACCAGCGCCAGCTTTGCCGCCGGCCTGGCCCTGCGCGGCCACAAGACTGCCGTGATCGACTTCGACGTCGGCCTGCGCAACCTCGACCTGATCATGGGTTGCGAACGCCGCGTGGTGTATGACCTGATCAACGTGGTGCAAGGCGAAGCCAACCTGCGCCAGGCCCTGATCAAGGACAAGAAGTGCGAGAACCTGTTCATCCTGCCGGCCTCGCAGACGCGCGACAAGGACGCGCTCACGCGCGACGGCGTCGAGAAGGTCATCAACGGCCTGATCGACATGGACTTCGAGTTCATCGTCTGCGACTCGCCCGCCGGCATCGAGTCGGGCGCACTGATGGCGATGTACTTCGCCGATGAGGCGCTGATCGTCACCAACCCGGAAGTGTCGTCGGTACGCGACTCGGACCGCATCCTGGGCATCCTGGCGTCCAAGACCAAGCGCGCCAGCGAAGGCGGCGATCCGATCAAGGAACACCTGCTGATCACGCGCTACAACCCCAAGCGCGTGCATGGCGGCGAGATGCTGTCGCTGACCGACATCCAGGAAATCCTCCGCATCAAGCTGATCGGCGTGGTGCCCGAGTCTGAAGCCGTGCTGCATGCGTCCAACCAGGGCACGCCCGCCATCCACCTGGAAGGCAGCGACGTGTCCGACGCCTATGGCGACGTGGTGGACCGCTTCCTCGGCAAGGACAAGCCGATGCGTTTCATCGACTACCAGAAGCCGGGGCTGCTCTCCCGCATCTTCGGCAACAAGTAACGGTCAGGAGGGCTCATCCCAATGTCGATCCTTTCCTTCCTGCTGGGAGAGAAGAAAAAGTCCGCCTCTGTCGCCAAGGAGCGGCTGCAGATCATCCTCGCCCACGAGCGCAACGGCCATTCCGCGCCCGCCGACTACCTGCCCGCGCTGCAGCGCGAGCTGGTGGCGGTGATTTCCAAGTACGTCAAGATCAGCGACCAGGACCTGCGCGTCAGCCTCGAGCGCCAGGACAATCTCGAAGTCCTCGAAGTCAAGATCGAGATCCCGCAGGGCTGATTTCCGCCAGTCCTCACGCTGTTCACCCCGACCGCGGCGCACCTCGTGTGCCGCGGTTTGCTTCCGCTCCTCTCCCTCCCCTGCTCCCCGCCAGCCCAGTGCACAGGCCAGTTTCTCCGGCTTTCCCGCAGCGCACCAATTTCGGAATTGTGTAGCGGCCAGACAACGGAATTGCACCAAAATCCTGCTTGAAACCGCAGCTTCGCGGAGTTTTGTGTCCTTGTTGCTTACGTTTTGTTAAATTTTCGCGGCGTTTACACGAAACGTAGACCTCTCCCTGCCGTGATCCGGCGGAGAACAATACAAGACAGAAAAGGAGCACCATGAAGAAATCGGCCATCGTCCTCGCAGCCGGCAGCCTGTTGGCAGGTTCGGCATACGCCCAGACGTCCGTCACCCTGTACGGTATCGTCGACCAGAGCATCCGCTTCGCCACGAACGCCAACGCCAACAACGACAATCTGTGGGAACTGACCAACGGCGCCGTCACCAACAGCCGTTGGGGCCTGAAGGGCAGCGAAGCCCTCGGCAACAACCTGAAGGCGATCTTCCAGCTGGAAGGCGGTTTCGATCCGGACACCGGCCGTTCCAACCAGGCCAGCGCAACCAACCCGAATGGCCGCCTGTTCGGTCGTCAGGCTTACGTTGGCCTGTCGGGTGACTTTGGCACGATCAAGCTGGGCCGCCAGTACACCGAAGGCTTTACCTTCTTCGGCGACTACGATCCGCTGACCATCGGCAACTACACCGCCAACGCCTGGCCGTTCTTCCTGACCCAGTTCCGCAGCGACAACGTGGTCAGCTACGGCGGCAAGTTCGGCGGCCTGGACGTGGGCGCCAGCTACGGCTTCGGCGAGCAGCCGGGCAGCATGACCCGCAACCAGTACTGGGGCGCTCGCGCTGCCTACACGTACGGTCCGTTCGGCGTCGGCGGCGTGTACCAGGAAATCCGCGACATCAACGGCAACAAGCAGCAAATGTGGGGCGCTGCCGGTAAGTACACCTTCGGCCCGGCCAAGGTGTTCCTGGGTTACGTGGGTGGCAAGGACCGCACCGGCATCATCGACAACGGCTTCCTGAACAACTCGGCTGCCGCGCCCGCTCCGGCCGTGGTCACCGCCGGCGCTGCCAGCAACCCGCGCAAGGACACCATCGGCTACATCGGCCTGACCTACCAGGCCACCCCGGCCCTGGCCCTGACCGGTGTGTTCTACGGCGACTACGTCGAGAACAAGAACGGCGTGAACGACAACAACGGCCGCCGCTACACCGGCGTGCTGCTGGCCGAGTACTCGCTGTCCAAGCGCACCCAGGTCTACGGTACGGTTGACTTCAACAAGGTTTCGGGCGGCACCACGACCGAACTGCCGGGCCGTAACAACCAGACCGGCGCTGCCATCGGTATCCGCCACATCTTCTGATCGCTTTCCTCGATCAGCAGACCCTGGCAAAAGGCACCTTCGGGTGCCTTTTTTCATGGGCGTGACCGGCGCCGCAGCCACGGGTACCAGCCCGTTTGCGACGAGGCTTGCGCCGCGTCCATGGCGGGTGGCGCCGCCATCGGCTGGAGCGGCACCAGCACGCCGCCATGGCGTGCCACCACGCGCTGCGCGCACAGCAGCGCCGGCCCGGGCTCGGCCAGACGCGCGGCGCTCTCTTCATCGACGGGATCGCATGCGATCCACAGCGCCATGCCGCCCGCGTGGCCGCGGCACGTGAGCCGCAGCGCGGTCCCCTGCCCGGCGGCACCGATGGCGCGTACCAGCAGCCATTCCAGCGTTTCCACCAGCATGGCGTGGTCGCCCCCGATGCGCGGCAGCCGCCCGGTCGGCCTTTCCAGCCGGATGCCGGCCTCGCCGGCAACGGTCCACACACGGTCCAGCGCTTCATCGAGCAAGGGTTCCATAGCAATGCGCCGCATGCGATAGACGTGGCGGGTTTCGCGCAGCAGCCGGTTCAGTGCATCGATATGCCGCAGCGAGCGGCGCGCATGGCCGCCCACCTGCGCCAGCAGCGCCGCATCGGCCTGCGCCTGCGTGCGGCGCAGTTCCAGCCAGGCCAGCAACGAGGCATTGGGCTCACGCAGGTCGTGGCCGAGCACATGCAGCACCATGTCGCGCACCGCGGCGGGATCGCGCACGCCGGGCCGGGCGGCAGGCGCCGCCGCGCCCCGGCGCCGGAACAGCCAGCGAGCGCCGGCCCATAACGCGGCGGCGAGCGCAGCCCCGCGCCATACGGCCGGCCTCATGCAGCGGCGCGCTCGGGGCGCTCGACGCGTTCCAGGCGTTAGCCGTGCGTGTAGACCGGCGTCAGCCGCAGGCCATGCGCCGCATGCAGGCCCAGCTTGCTGCGCACGCGCGACACATGGGTATCGATGGTGCGCGACATCGGCGAGATCTCGCGGCCCCAGACCGCGGCGGTGATGTGGTCGCGCGTGACGATGCGCCCCTCGTTGCGGAACAGCAGCACGGCCAGGTCGAACTCCTTCGGCGTCAGCCCGACCGGGTGGCCGTTGCAGGTGACCTGGCGGGTGGCGCAGTCGAAGGCGTAGTCGCCGAGCCGCAGCGGTGCATGCGGCGCCAGGTATGCGGGGCAGGCGCGCCGCAGCAGGCATTCGATGCGGGCGGCCAGCTCGGCCTGGCGCACCGGCTTGACCATGTAGTCGTCGGCGCCGCCGGTCAGCGCGTTGACGATGTCGTGCTCGGCGTCGCGGCAGGTCAGGAACATCACCGGGACGCGCCGGTCGAGGTGGGTGCGCACCCAGGCCAGTACTTCGCGCCCGGACAGGTCCGGCATCTGCCAGTCCAGCAGCAGCAGGTCGAAACCCGCGTCGCGCAGCGCCAGCAGCAGGCGCCGGCTTTCGCGGAAGGTCACGCATTCATGCCCGGCGCGGGCAATGACCTGCCGGATCAGCGCCGCATCCGCGGGCGCGTCCTCAAGCGATGCAATTTTCTTTCCCATGTGTTGTCTCCGACGGCACTGGCCCGGCCGCGCAGCGTCCTGTGGCCGCCGTGCCGTAGCGGCTCATTTAAGACCGCGTGCGCGGGCACACGAATAGGAAAGAACTCAAACTTGGCTTTCAACAATCTTTTACTTCTCGCCTCAGCAGGCCGCTCCTACCATGGGCTTCGCTGCGGGCCGTGACGGGTCCGCGCTGCCTTGCCCCTCTTTCCCCAAGCGCGCATTCCGATGCGCCCGCGCAGGAGCCACGCCCGTGAACATCGCCGCGCTGCAGGCGGACCCCGCCCTTGCCGTCAGCATCGAACAGACCCTGCGCCTGAGCGGCCACCAGTGAACGCGCTACCTCAGCGGCCGCTCGATGATCGCTGCGCTGCGCGGCAAGTCATTCGACCTGCTGATGCTCGATTGCGATACGCCGGGTATCCCGGCACTGGAAGTGCTGGCGTGGGTGCGCCGCACGCACGGCCACGAGGTGCCGGTGATGCTGACGGGGACGTCGAACGAGGAAGGCTTTGTCGTGGCTTGCCTTGCACAGGGTGCCGACAGCTACCTGCCCAAGCCGCTGCGCACGGGCGAGCTGGCCGCGCGCGTGCTGGCGCTGTTGCGCCGCACGCGGCTGGCGGGCGAGGCTTGCGACCTGGCCCATGGCGCCTTCCGCTTCGCCACCGCGGAGCGGCGCGCGTGGGTCCATGGCAAGCCGGTGCTGCTCGCGCCGAAGGAATTCGACCTGGCGGTGCTGCTGTTCCGCAACCTGGGTTCGCTGGTGCTGCGCCAGACCATGGTCGACGAGGTCTGGCGCTACCACATGGACCCCGTGTCGCGTACGGTGGACAGCCACCTGTCGCGCGTGCGTACCAAGCTGGCGCTGTGGCCGCACAACGGCGTGCGGCTGTCGTCGGTATATGGGCTAGGCACCCGCCTCGACGCTGCCTAGGCAGTGCCGCCCCAGCAGGCCTCAGTCGGCCTTGATGCCGGCTTCCTTCACGATGCGGGCGTTCTCCACGTACTCCTCGCGGATGGCCTTGGCGAACTGCGCCGGCGTGCCGCCGGTGGGCACCTCGCCGCCCTTGAGCAGGCGCTCATGGACCTCCTGCTCGGCCAGCGCCTTGTTCAGCTCGGCGTTCAGGCGATTGATGATGGCCGTCGGCGTCTTGCCCGGCGCGAACACGCCGAAGGTGGAGGTCAGGTTGGCCTTGGGATAGCCGAGTTCGGCCAGCGTCGGCACCGAGGGCAGGCCCGCCAGGCGCTTCGGCGCCCCCACCGCCAGCGCGCGCAGGCGGCCGGCCTCCATTTGTTGCGTCAGCACCGGGCTGGCATTGGTGCTCATCACCTCGAACTGGCCGCCGAGTGCATCGTTCATCTGCTGGCCGGCGCCCTTGTACGGGATCAGCGTGATATCGGCCTTCGACTTCTGCCTGATCTTTTCCAGCATCACATGGCCGACCGTGCCCAGGCCAGAGGTCGCCCAGCGCACCGAGCCCGGCCTGGCGCTGGCCTGGCCGACCACGTCGGCAAAGCCCTTGCCGCTGAAGCCGTTGGTCGCAACCACCAGCACCGGCGAGTACATCACGCTCATCACCGGCGCCACGTCCTTCTGCGGATCGTAGTTGACGCGGCCGACATGCGGATTGAGCGTCAGCGGGCTGGTCGACGCAAAGCCCAGCGTATAGCCGTCCGGCGCAGCCTTGGCCACCGCATCGATGCCGATGCTGCCGCCCGCGCCGGCCTTGTTCTCGACCACCACCGAGGTGCCCATCTGCGCCGACAGCCGCTCGCCCAGCGCGCGCGCCACGGTGTCGCTGATGCCGCCGGTCGGGTAGGCGACGATCAGGCGGATCGGGCGGCTGGGGTAGGCATCGGCGGCGGCGACGGGCAGTGCCGCGGCGAGCAGACCGGCGGCGCAGGCCGCAGCCAGCAGGGACGAGCGGAAGGGGAGGGCCATGGTGGTGGAAATGCGGGAGAGATCGGGAAGTGCGCAGACAGCAGCGGGGTGCCGTAGCAGCGCGGAGCAGCCGCCATCTTAGCCGATGGGTGGCGCGCTCAGCGCACCAGCGGCCGTTCCGGCACCCATGAGACGAACAGCTCGTTGGCGCGGTCATACAGCCGCCATACCGTGCCGCAGTCGCGGCAGGCGAAGGTCATCATGCTGAACGGCACGCCGGCCGCGCTCTGCCTGACCAGCGGCGCCGTGCCGCGCAGCGCCAGGCAGGCCGGCGGCTCGCGCCGGCGCGGGTCGGCCGCCAGCTCCAGGCAACGCTCGCAGGCGGGCGTGGCAGGGGTGTCGGACGCGGCAGGCTGCGACGAGGAGGGCTGCATCGGCGGGAAGGACGGGGGCACGGCGGACTTCATGCCCGCCATAATGCCGCAAAACGTCTCCCGAAAGCAGCCGGCGTCAGGCCTCCCCGATCCGATGCGCGAATCAGGCCGTCCGCGGACGCGGCACCGCCGCCGGTGCCGCCACGCGCTGGCCCAGCCAGACGCTGCCCAGCACCAGCAGCGCGCCGGCCGTCTGCACTGCCGTCAGCGCCTGCCCCAACACCAGGAAACCGAGCACGGTGGCGCTGACCGGGCTCAGCAGCCCCAGCGCCGACACCGCCGACGACGGCATGCGCCCGACGCCGCGAAACCACAGCGCATAGCTGAAGCCCGCGCCGACGATGCTCAGCCATGCATAGCCAAGCCAGTTGGCCAGCGTGAACTGCCCCGGCAGCGGTTCCAGCGCCAGCGCGAACGGCAGCAGGAACAGCCCGCCCGCGCACAACTGCCACGCGGTCAGCACCAGCGGTGACACCGGAGGCTGCCAGCGCCGCGTCAGCACCGTGCCCACCGCCATCGACACCGCACCGGCCGCGGCCGCCGCCACGCCGATGACATCGAGCCGCGCGGCCGGCCCCAGCACCAGCAGCGCCACACCCAGCAACCCGCCCACGCCGGCCAGCCACGCCGCCTTGCGCGGGCGCGCACCCAGCCACGCCCACGCCAGCGCCACCACGATCAGCGGCTGGATCGCGCCGACCGTGGCCGCCACGCCGCCCGGCAGCCGATACGCGGCGATAAACAGCATCGCCTGGAAGAAGCCGATATTGAGCACGCCCAGCACCGCCGCGCGCCACCACCAGCTACCCTGCGGCAAGGCGCGGCCGAATGCCAGCATCGCCAGCCCCGCCGGCAGCGCCCGGATCACGCCCGACAGCAGCGGCTGCCCCGGCGGCAGCCATTCGCTGGTGACCAGGTAGGTGCTGCCCCAGATCGCCGGGGCGAGCCCGGTCAGCAGGATGTCGCGCAGCGCAACGCCGCCTGGGGACGCTACACGTGACGATGGCGCTGCCGGGGACGTCGACTGGTTCGTCTTCATTTCAAGTTTCTTGATATCAAGATAAATCCACTTTACGAATCCGATTGTTTGATGTCAAGATACTTCGGTCTTGTCGCCACTCGCGGGGCTTCCCGCGCCCTGCCCCCATGCCTGCCCGCCGCAAACCCCAGGAAACACCAGCAGACACCCCGGACCACGTCGATGGGATTCTCGCGCAATGGGCGCGCGAGCGCCCTGACCTGGATGCTTCGCCGATGGGCGTGATCGGCCGGCTGGGCCGGCTCAACCGCCATACCGGGCGCGCGATCGAAGCCGCGCTGGCAGAAACGGGCTTGTCGCCGTGGGAATTCGATGTGCTGGCGACCCTGCGCCGCGCCGGCCCGCCCTATGCGCTGTCGCCGGGGGCACTGATCGGCTCGCTGATGATCACCTCGGGCACGATGACCAACCGGCTTGACCACCTGGAGCGGGCCGCTCTGGTGCAGCGCCGTCCCAATCCGGACGACCGCCGTGGCCTGCTGGTGGAACTGACCGATGCCGGGCGCGAGCGCGTCGACCATGCGCTGGAATTGCATGTCGCCAACGAGCACCGGCTGCTGGAAGGCCTGAGCGCCGCGGAGCGAACGCAGCTCGCCACCCTGCTGCGCCGCTGGCTGCGGCAGTTCGAGCCGCCACCGGGCGGTGGCGGCAAGGACAACGATGAGCCCTGAGCCTCAGGCGGGCCGCGCCCGTTCGTGCAGGTCCGGCAGGAACACCGTCAGCAGGCCCAGCAGCGGCAAGTAGGCGCAGTACTCGTACACCGCGCGAATGCCGTGCGTATCGGCCATCCCGCCCAGCACCGCGGCGCCGATGCCGCCCATGCCGAAGGCAAAGCCGAAGAAGAGCCCCGACACCATGCCCACCTTGCCGGGGATCAGCTCCTGCGCGAACACCAGGATCGCCGAGAACGCCGAGGCAAGGATAAAGCCGATGATGAAGGTCAGCACGCCGGTCCAGAACAGGCCCACGTGCGGCAGCACCAGCGTGAACGGCGCCACCCCCAGGATCGACGCCCAGATCACGCGCTTGCGGCCGATGCGGTCGCCGATCGGCCCGCCCAGGATGGTGCCGGCGGCCACCGCGAACAGGAACATGAACAGGTGCAGCTGCGCGTCCTGCCGCGCCAGCCCGAAGCGCTCCATCAGGTAGAAGGTGTAGTACGAGGTCAGGCTGGCCATGTAAAAGTACTTGGAGAACACCAGCACCATCAGCACCACCATCGCCCGCACCACCAAGCGCGTCGGCACCGGGCTCGCCACCGCGCCCGCGGCCTTGCGCTTGCGCGCGCCCTGCGCCAGCTGGCGCGAATACCAGCCGCCGATGCGCCACAGCACCACCATGCCCACCAGCGCCGCCAGCGAGAACCACGCCAGGCTGGCCTGCTGGTGCACGATCAGCGCGGCCAGCAGCGGTCCCATGGCGCTGCCGCCGTTGCCGCCCACCTGGAAGATCGACTGCGCCAGCCCGTGCTGGCCGCCCGAGGCCATGCGCGCCACGCGCGACGACTCCGGGTGGAAGATCGACGAGCCGGTGCCCACCAGCGCCGCGGCTACCAGCAGCACGCCGTAGCTGGGCGCCACCGACAGCAGCAGCAGGCCGGCCAGCGTGAAGGCCATCGCCACCGCCAGCGAATGCGGCTTGGGATGCTTGTCCGTGTACAGGCCCACCACCGGCTGCAGCAGCGATGCGGTGACCTGGTACGTCATGGTCAGCAGCCCGATCTGCGTGAAGCTCAGGTTGAAGCCGCCCTTCAGCATCGGGTAGATCGCCAGGATCAGCGACTGGATCATGTCGTTGAGGAAGTGGGCGAAGCTGATCGCCGACAGCACCCGGAATCCGGTGCGGTCGGCCTGCGGGGAAGGCGCGGTCGGGGCTGCGCCGGTCGGCGCGGAGTCGATGGTTGTGCTCATTGGCGGCTCTCGACAAACGGAAAGCGGCCAGCAGGGGCGCCGGCCAGGGAGGAGATGAGCACCGATGCTAGCTGGCGCCCTCGCGCCTGTCCTGCGAGAATGGGGCTACAACCTTGGAGAAAAGGACATGCAGCGCGCCCCCCGTCAAACCGCCCTTGCCGCGACCGCCACCGGCAGCCGCAGTCGCGCCCGGGACCAGCCTGCGCCCCCTGCCCCCAGGACGCAGGGCGACACCTACACCAATCCCCCGCGCTATGTCCGCTATGACCGCGGCCCGATGCCGGTCACCGCGATGGCCGCCGACTACCTGCCCGGCGAGGTGACCAAGCCGCACCAGCATCCGCACGCGCAGCTGATCCACGCAGTGCACGGCGTGATGGTGGTGGCCACCGCCGAAGGCCAGTGGATCGTGCCGCCCACACGCGGCATGTGGATGCCGGGCGGCACCACGCACTGGATCCGCATGGTCGGCCGGGTGCAGATGCGCACCGCCTATATCCGCCCGGACGCCGCGCCCGACCTGCCGCAGCGCTGCACCGTGCTGGGCATCTCGCCGCTGCTGCGCGAGCTGATCCTGGCAGCGATCGACATCCCTCTGCCCTATGCGCCCGACACGCGCGACGCGCGCCTGATGCGGCTGCTGCTCGATGAAGTGATGCTGGTGCCGTCGCTGCCGCTGCACCTGCCCCGCCCAACGGACGGTGGCCTGCGCCAGATCTGCGACGCCATCGTCAGCACCCCGGATATCGCACTGACACTGGCGGACTGGGGCGAGCGGCTGGGGGTGGATCCCAAGACTATCCAGCGGCGCTTTGCGCGCGAGACCGGCATGACCTTC
The DNA here is from genome assembly GCA_050987995.1 of Ralstonia pickettii. GTDB lineage: Bacteria > Pseudomonadota > Gammaproteobacteria > Burkholderiales > Burkholderiaceae > Cupriavidus > Cupriavidus pickettii_B. Next base: position 37,682 of record CP158803.1, on the reverse strand, counting down.
GGGCAATGGCGCCAGCAGGCGCGGCTGCTGGCGGCGCTGGAGAAGCTGGCCGCGGGCAGCAAGGTGGTGGATGTGGCGCTGGACCTGGGCTACGAGAGCCCGAGCGCGTTCGCGACGATGTTCAGGCGGCAGTTTGGGGTGCCGCCGAGTGTGTTCTTTCGTTGACCGGGGCCGGGGGCGTCAGCGGCCCAGATACCGCTCCACCAGCCGCGTCCAGTACGCCGCCCCAACCGTCAGGTTCTCGTCGTTGAAGTCATAGCCCGCGTTGTGCAGCAACGGCTGGTTGGCGCCATTGCCCAGCCGCACGAAGCAGCCGGGGCGCTCCTGCAGGAAGTAGGCAAAGTCCTCGCTGCCGGCAATGCGGGCGGCCTGCGTCACCACCTTGTCGGCGCCCACCAGTTCCTCGGCCACCTGGCGCGCGAACTCGGTCTCGCGCTCACTGTTGACCAGCACCGGGTAGCCGCGCACATAGTCGACTTCGGCCGTCGCGCCATAGCCCTCGGCATGCGAGGTGGCGAGCTGGCGGATGCGGTTTTCCAGCGAAGCGCGCACGTCCGGGCTGAACGAGCGCACGCTGAGCTCCATGCGCGCGCTGTCCGGGATCACATTGGGTGCGTGGCCGGCATGCAGCGTGCCGATGGTCACCACCGCGGTCTCATTCGGGTCGACATAGCGCGATACCACCGACTGCAGCGCCATCACCAGGCTGCCGGCCACCAGGATCGGATCGACCGACTGGTGCGGACGCGCCGCGTGGCCGCCCTTGCCGCGGATGGTGATGGTGACCGTGTCGCAAGCCGCCATGAACGGGCCCGAGCGGAACAGGAAGTTGCCCTGCTCCACGCCCGGATGGTTGTGCAGGCCGAAGATCGCGTCACACGGGAAGCGTTCGAACAGGCCGTCGGCCAGCATGCGCTCGGCGCCGCCGCCCGCGCCGATCTCCTCGGCCGGCTGGAAGATCATGTGCACGGTGCCGTCGAAGGTGCGCGTGCGCGCCAGCTGCTTGGCCGCGCCCAACAGGATCGCGGTGTGGCCGTCGTGGCCACAGGCATGCATGCGGCCGGCGTTGGCGCTGGCGTAAGGTAGCCCGGTACGCTCGTGGATCGGCAGCGCGTCCATATCGGCGCGGATGCCCACGCTGCGCCCACCCTGCCCACATTTGAGCGTGCCCACCACGCCGGTCCCGCCCACGCCGCGCGTGACCGAGTAGCCCCAGGTCTCCAGCAGGCTGGCGACCAGGCCGGAGGTCCGGACCTCATCGAAGGCGAGTTCGGGGTTCTGGTGGATGTTGCGCCGGATGGCTTCGAGCTCGGCGCGGCTGTCCAGGGTGTCGGTCAGCGCGCAGTACTGGCGCATCAGGGGGGAGGACTTGAGGGTGGTGCCGAGGTAGGACTCGATCTCGGGGGCGTGCTCAGACATGGCATGTGCTCTTTGGCGAAACCTGTATAACCAGTATTTCACGCAGAAAACACGAGCGAAATGCCAAGTGTGCGATTTCCTGTAAAACGATGTAATTCGGCCCTTTGCGGCACCGGAACTGTTGCCCTAATCGTACGCTTTGTGTGGAAACCAAACGCTTTGTGTGAAAGCGTATCGATGGGGAACCTTTGCGCGTGCTGCATTCGTCAGGCCCGTTGACCGTACGAAACGCTGGCCTTTGCCAACGGCGAGCGCATCACGGTCACGCTCCGCGCGAGCCGGATCGCCGTCCCGCGCGGTCACACCGACCTTACCGCTCGCCGTACGCCACCACCTTCTGCGTCTGCACGCCGAGCCCGTCCACACCCAGGCGCATGGTGTCGCCGGCCTTCAGGAAGCGCGGCGGCTTGAACCCCATGCCCACGCCCGGCGGCGTGCCGGTCGCGATCAGGTCGCCCGGCAGCAGCGTCATGAAGCGGCTGACATAGCTGACCACGGTCGCCACGTCGAAGACCATGGTGGCGGTGGTGCCCTTCTGCACGCGCTCGCCGTTGACCTCCAGCCACAGACCCAGCGCCTGCGGATCGGGCACTTCGTCCCGCGTCACCAGCCACGGGCCGGCCGGGCAGAAGGTGTCGCAGCCCTTGCCCTTGTCCCAGGTGCCGCCCCGCTCGATCTGGAATTCGCGCTCCGACACGTCATTGACCACGCAGTAGCCGGCCACGTGGTTCAGCGCCTCTTCGCGCGAGACATTGCGCGCGGTGGTGCCGATGACCACGCCCAGCTCCACTTCCCAGTCGGTCTTTTCCGAGCCGAACGGCAGCATCACGGCGTCGTCCGGACCGTTCAGCGAGCTGTTGGCCTTCAGGAACACGATCGGCTCGGCCGGCAGCGGCATGCCGGCCTCGGCGGCGTGGTCGGCATAGTTCAGGCCAATCGCCACGATCTTGCCGATACCCGTCCAGGGCACGCCGAAGCGCGCCCCCTCCACCACCGGCAGCGACGCGGGGTCCACCCTGGCCAGCGCCTCCAGGGCCGCGGGCGCCAGTTGCGCCGCGTCGATATCGCCCACCACGCCGGACAGGTCGCGCACGCGGCCTTCCGCATCGATCACGCCCGGACGCTCGGCGCCGGGATTGCCTACTCGAACCAGTTTCATCGTCGTCTTCGTCTTCAGAGGGTCTTCAGGGGTTGTTCAGGCGCTTTGCTTCAGACTGGCATCGCGCGCGCCGGCTTCAGCCAGCGAGCGCGCCACCACGCTCAGCACCTCTTTCGCGGTGTTCTCGGAATGCTGGCGCAGTACCTGCGCCAGGCGCGGCCGGCCGGGCTCGCGCAGCGCGGCCATGATGGCCTCGTGTTCCTCATGCGACTCCTGCCAGCGGATCGTATCGGCATTGGCGGCGCCGCGCGCGCGGTGCACCTTGCTCATCAGCGTGGCGTAGATGCCGGCCAGCACCGGGTTGCCGGCGCCATCGATAACGATCTGGTGGATTTCCTGGTTGATGCGGAAATAGTCGGTGCGCCGGCCCGCGGCATGCGCGTCGATCATGGCCTGGTGGCGCCGCTCCAGCTTGGTCATGGCGGCGGCGCCCAGGCGCTGCGCGGCCAGCTCGCCGGCCAGCGCCTCCAGCCCGTGCAGGGTTTCGAACGTGGCGCGCAATTCGTCCAGGTCCAGCGGCGCCACCCGGTAGCCAATGTACTGCCGGTGTAACACCAGCCCTTCGGACACCAGCACCTTGAGCGCCTCGCGCAGCGGCGTCTTGGAAACGTCGAAGGCCTCGCAGAAGGCCCGTTCGTCGATGCGCGCGCCGGGCGGCAGTTCGCCCTCTTCGATCATGGTGCGCAGCCGGGCGGCGATTTCGGCCGACATGCCGAGCGTGCGCAGGCGCGTGGTTTTGGAAAGCGTTTGTGTCACAGACGTCACCAGAATGGGGAAATGCACCACGCAAAGGCTACCACACACCGTAATTGTTCGTGCGCTACATATTAAAATCAATGACTTACAATCGTTGTAATTACAGATTACGTATCTTATACTCCGCCATGTTGCGCGACACCCAAACCAGAACTGCCCACCCAAGGACTACAAAGGAGACGCCGTCATGCAAACCACAAGCCGGGCGACAGTGCTTACGGAGGCCAAGACCTCCGTGCGCTGGAAGATTTTTTTGATGATGCTGTTCCTCATCGCGATCAACTACATCGATCGCGCCTCGCTCTCGGTGGCGATGCCGCTGATCGCGAAAGAGTTCGACCTCAGCCCCACCATGCAGGGCCTGATCCTCAGTTCGTTCTTCTGGACCTATGCGCTGATGCAGGTGCCGGGCGGCATGCTGGCCGACAAGTACAAGCCGCGCATCGTGATTGCCACCGCCACCGTGTTCTGGGGCATTGCCCAGGCGGTCGCGGCCTTCACCACCAACGCCACCTCGCTGCTGCTGACCCGGCTCGGCCTGGGCGCTGCCGAAGCGCCGATCTACCCGGCCGGCGGCAAGCTCAATGCGATCTGGATGACGCAGAACGAGCGCGGCCGCGGCGCCACCCTGCTCGACGGCGGCGCGCCGCTGGGCGCGGCGCTCGGCGCCATCATCATCACGTGGCTGATCGCCACGCTGGGCTCATGGCGGCTGGCCTTTATCGTGGCCGGCGTGGGCACCGTGCTGGCCGGCGTGGTGGCGTGGTACTACGTGCGCAATTCGCCGCGCGAGCACCGCGGCGTCAATGAGCTGGAAGCCCGCTATATCGAGGAAGCGCAGGCCAATGAGCACCGCGCCGAACCGGCCAACCTGTCGGGCCGTTCGCTGGACTTCTTCAAGTACCGCTCGGTGTGGTGCATGGCGATCGGCTGGATGTGCTTCAACACCGTGTTCTACGGCCTGCTGACCTGGATGCCCAACTACCTGAACAAGGTGCATGGCTTCGACATCAAGCAGATGGGCGGCGCCAGCTTCATCATCTTCTTCAGCGGCTTCGTCGGCGAACTGATCGGCGGCTGGATCGCCGACAAGTGGAAGGAAGCCGGCGGGCGTCCCAATGTGGTGATGCGCACGCTGTTCGGCATCGCCGCGGTGGTGGCTACGGCCTCGATCTTCTCGGTGGCCTACGTCAGCGATCCGATCGTGGTGGTCGTGCTGCTGTCGTCTACGCTGTTCTTCCTGCGCTGGTGCGGCCTGTTCTGGTGCGTGCCGTCGATGCTCGGCACGCGCAACAAGGTTGGCTTCCTGGGCGGCGTGATGAACCTGGGCGGCAATATCGGCGGCATCACCGTGCCGATCATCGTCGGCATGATCGTGCAGTTCACCGGCTCGTACTTCCTGGCGCTGATGTTCTTCGCGGCGGCGGGCGTCGGTTTGCTGCTGGCGTCGACCGCGATCGACTACGAGACCAAGATCCCCGTCTGATCACCAGGCTTTACCTCATTCCGGCAAGGGGGGCTGGCAACGTCCCGGCCCTCGCACCCACTCCTGAGCAAAAACACAATGACCAAGCAAATCCGACTCGGCATGCTGACGCCGTCTTCCAACACGGCGCTCGAACCCATCACCAGCGCGATGGTCGCCGGCCTGCCCAATGTCAGCGCGCATTTCTCGCGCTTCACCGTCACCGAGATCTCGCTGCGCGACCAGGCCCTGGGCCAGTTCAATCTCGACAAGATCCTGGCTGCTGCCAGCCTGCTGGCCGACGCGCGCGTCGATGTCATCGCCTGGAACGGCACCTCGTCCGGCTGGCTCGGCTTCGACAAGGATGAATCGCTGTGCAGGCAGATCACCGAGGCCACCGGCATCCCGGCCACCACCTCGGTGCTGGCGCTCAACGAGATCCTGGAAAAGACCGGCGCGCGCAGCTTCGGCCTCGCCACGCCGTACCTGGACGATGTGCAGCAACGCATCATCGCCAACTATGCGCGCAGCGGCTTCGACTGCGTGGCCGAGAGCCACCTGGACCTGCATGTGAACTACAGCTTCGCCGAGGTCGAGGAAGACACCATCCGCGAGATGGTGCGCGGCATCGCGCAGCACCAGCCGCAGGCCATCACCACCTTCTGCACCAACCTGCGCGCCGCGCACCTGGCAGAAGCGCTCGAGGCCGAGACCGGCATCCCGCTGTACGACACCATCTCCACCGTGGTGTGGAAGTCGCTGCGCCTGTGCGGCGTCGATACGCGCGAGCTGCGCGGCTGGGGCCGCCTGTTCCGCGAAGTGGAGTAAGCCGATGCCCGCTCACGACAGCCTTGACCTGGTGATCCGCCGCGCGGACGTGGTCACTGCGTCCGACCGCTTCCGCTGCGATATCGGCGTGCGCGGCGGACAGGTCGTCGCGCTCGGCCACGGTTTGCCGCAGGGGGCGCGCGAGATCGATGCCGATGGCCTGCTGGCGCTGCCCGGCGGCGTCGACGGCCATTGCCACCTCGACCAGCCACTGCCCGACGGCCTGCGCATGGCCGATGACTTCTTTACCGGCACGCGCGCCGCGGTCTGCGGTGGCACCACCACCGTGATCCCGTTCGCCGCGCAGGAGAAGGGCGCATCGCTGAAGGCCGCCGTGGCGGACTACCACCGCCGCGCGGAAGGCCGCGCCGTGATCGACTACGCCTTCCACCTGATCGTGGCCGACCCCACGCCGGCGGTGCTGGCCGATGAACTGCCGGCGCTGATCCGCAAGGGCTACAGCTCGTTCAAGGTCTACATGACCTATGACGACCTCAAGCTGTCCGACCGCGAGATGCTGTCGGTGCTGGATGTCGCCAGACAGAACAACGCGCTGGTGATGGTGCATGCCGAGAATGCCGACTGCATCTCGTGGCTGACCGACAAGCTGGTCGGGGAAGGGCGCATCGCCCCGCGTTTCCACGGCCTGGCGCGGCCCGCCGCGGTCGAGCGCGAAGCCACGCACCGCGCCATCACCTTTGCCGAGCTGGTCGACGTGCCGATCCTGATCGTGCATGTCTCCGGCAAGGAAGCGATCGAGCAGATCCGCTGGGCACAGGGCAGGGGGCTGCAGATCCTGGCCGAGACCTGCCCGCAGTACCTGTACCTGACCGCCGACGACATGGGCCTGCCCGGCGACGACGGCTACGAAGGCGCCAAGTGCATCTGCAGCCCGCCGCCGCGCGATCCGGAGAACCAGGCCGCGGTGTGGCGCGCGCTCACCAACGGCGTGTTCAGCGTGTTCTCGTCCGACCATGCGCCGTTCCGCTATGACGACCCGCAAGGCAAGCAGCCGGGCGGCAACCGGCCTTCGTTCGAGCACATTCCCAATGGCGTGCCGGGCATCGAGACGCGCCTGCCGCTGCTGTTCGACGGCGTGGCGCGCGGCAAGCTGTCGCTGCACCAGTTTGTCGAGCTGACCTCGTGGCGGCCGGCGCGGCTCTACGGGCTGTATCCGCGCAAGGGCACCATCGCCATCGGCGCGGATGCGGACATCGTGCTGTGGGACCCGCACAAGCGCGTGCAGATCCGCAACAGCGCGCTGCATCACGCGGTCGACTACACGCCGTATGAAGGCATCGAAGTGACCGGCTGGCCGGTGCATTGCTTCTCGCGCGGCGAGCTGCTGGTGCGCGATGGGCAGTATCTCGAGCCGCAAGTTGGAAGAGGGCAGTTCCTGCCCGCCGGCGCGCCGATGCTTGGTTGATTGCCTCAGCGCCGCGTCAGCAAGCGCGCGCAATCCAGGATCTCATTCTCTTACCCTCTGCCAGCCCCAATTCCCCCATGCAACTCCTGATCGTCAATCCCAATATCAGCGAATCCGTCACCGCGCTGATCGAAGCCGAAGCGCGCCGCACCGCCGCCTCCACCACCACACTGAAGATGGCAACCGCGCCGTTCGGCGTGGCCTATATCGAGACCCGCTTCGAAGCGCTGGTCGGCGGCTACGCCACCGCCTGCGCCGCCGCGGAGCATGCCGGCCAGTTCGACGGCCTGGTGGTCGCCGCCTTCGGCGACCCCGGCCTGGCGGGCCTGAAAGAGCTGTTCGACGTGCCGGTCGTCGGCATGACCGAGGCCGCGCTGGCCAGTGCCTGCCTGCTGGGGCAGCGCTTCTCCATCATCGCGATCTCGCACCGCATCCAGGCCTGGTACCGCGAATGCGTGGCGGCCAATGGCCTGTCATCGCGGCTGGCGAGCGTGCGTTCGCTGCAGGAGCCGCTGCGCGATATCGGCAGCGTGCAGGAAGACCATGCCGCGCGGCTGGAGCAGTTGTGCCTGCAGGCGGTGGAGCAGGACGGCGCCGATGTGATCATCGTGGCCGGCGCGCCGCTGGCGGGGCTGGCGCGCTCGCTGCAGGGGCGCCTGCCGGTACCGGTGGTGGATGGCGTGTCGAGCGCGGTGCGGCATTGCGAATCGCTGGTGGCGCTGCGCGCCGGCAGCGCCACGCAAGGCAGCTTTGCGCGGCCGCCGCGCAAGCCCAACGCTGGGCTCACTCCGGCGCTGGCAAAGCTGCTCGACTAAGCTGCGCCCACCGGTCTGTGCAGTTTTGCAGGGCGCGTCCGCAAGGGCGCGCATTGCCGCACAGCGGGTGCGATCCTAGACTGCCTGCACGGCCGCCGCATGACGTGGCGGCCAGCCAACCACAACAGGATCGCGATGAAGCTCTACTACTCTCCGGGCGCCTGCTCGATGGCCGTGCATATCGCGCTGCGCGAAGCCGGCCTGCCCGTCACGCTGGCCAAGGTCGACCTGCTCCAGCACAAGCTGGCGCAGCCAGAGAATGGCAGCGACGACTACTACGCCATCAACCCGCGCGGCTACGTGCCGCTGCTGCAGCTCGACGACGGCTCGCGCCACACCGAAGTGGCATCGCTGCTGCAATACATCGCCGACCAGGTGCCCGAGCGCGCGCTGCTGCCCGCCGCCGGCACGCGCGCGCGGCTGGAAGCCACCGGCTGGCTGACGCTGGTCTCGACCGAGCTGCACAAGGTCTTCAGCCCCTGGCTGTGGCACAAGGAAACCGCGCAGAGCACGCAGGAAGCCTGCAAGGCCAAACTGCAGCTGCGCTTTGCCGAGCTCGACCAGCACCTGCAAACCCGCCAGTACCTGACCGGCGGCACCTACACCGTGGCCGACGCCTACTGCTTCACCATCCTCGGCTGGGCCCACATGCTGATGATGCCGCTGAGCGCGTACCCGGCGCTGCAGCAGTACCTGTCGCGCATCGCCGCGCGGCCGGCGGTGCAGGAGGCGATGCGGGCCGAAGGACTGGTGCGCGACTGATCGTTGGCCGCGTGCGCAGCGCGCTCAGCGCTGCGCGCCGAGCAGCGATTCGATCTTTGCCACCAACTCCTTGTCGTCCGGCCTGGTGCGGCTGCCGTAGCTGGCCACCACCTGGCCGTCGCGGCCAATCAGGTATTTGTAGAAGTTCCACTTGGGTGCCGTGCCGGTCTGCTTGGCCAGCAGCGCATACATCGGGTTGGCGTCGCCGCCGCGCACGTGCGACTTGCCGAGCATCGGGAACTTGACACCGTAGGTGTTGTAGCAGAAGTCCGCGATCTCCTTTTCCGAGCCGGGCTCCTGCGAGAAGTCGTTGGACGGGAAGCCCAGCACCACCAGCCCGCGTGCGCGGTATTTGGCGTAGAGCGCCTCCAGCCCTTCGTACTGCGGCGTGAAGCCGCAATAGCTGGCGGTGTTGACCACCAGCACCACCTTGCCGGCGTACTGGCACAGGTTCTGCGGCGCGTCGTCCTGCAGGCGCGGGAAGGTGAAGTTCAGCGATGCAGGGCAGGCGCCCGCAGCCACCGGTGCTGCGGCGGGCTTGTCGGCGGCACGGGCGGGGGATGGCAGCAGGGCGCTGCTGGCCGCTGCAACGGCCATTGCAGCGGTGAGCGTGAGATTGCGCAAGACGTGGCGGCTGGCAGGCGCGCCGGTGTACGGCGTGGCAGGCAGGGAACGGCGGTTCATGGCGACGGGGCTCCGGTGGTCGGCTCGCTGTATCGGGTACGCGTAGTTTACGCCGATGGCGGCCAGTCGGATGCACCGGGGCGGCCCCGGCGCCACCGTCTATTGCCAGTCAGCCCCTTACCTGCCACCCCCGGTGATGTAATGCTCCAGCTGCTCAATGATGAACTGCTGCTCGGAGATGATGTCCTTCACCAGGTCACCGATCGACAGCATGCCGACCAGCTCCTCGCCTTCCATCACCGGCAGGTGGCGCAGCCGGTGCTGGGTCATCAGCGCCATGCATTCGTCGGTACTCTGGTTGGCGCTGACGTAGATGACCGCGGTGGTCATGATGTCGCGCACCAGCGTCTCGCGCGAGGTCCGCTGCATCAGGATCACCTTGCGTGCGTAGTCGCGCTCGCTCAGGATGCCTTGGATCCGGCCATGCTCGATCACCAGCAGCGCGCCGATGCCTTTCTCCGCCATCAGCTGCAGCGCGGCATAGACCGTCGCCGTCGGCGGGATGCTGTAGATGGCCTGACTCGGCTTGGACTCCAGAACCTGGCGTGCGGTTTTCATCACCAACTCCTTTTCCGTCGACAAATGAAATGCGGCTGGCGCGGCCTGCTTCGTGCCAATAACCAACAGAGTAGCAAAGTAAAGCGCACCCTTACAGGGTGACTTACACGAATCTTTGTAAGCAGTGTTGTGACGGACGCATTGCAGCGGGCGGTTTAGTCGCCGCCAGCGCCTGCCTCGTCGCCCTGCGTGGCGAGCGCGGCGAGGCACAGGGCCTGCATTTGCCGCACCCATTGCTGCGGCTCCAGCGCCGCATCCTGGAGAAGGATCCGATAACGGCGCGCGCCCCGGACCGCCAGCACCAGCGCCTGCACCGTGGCGTCGTCAGGCGCGCGGGGCAGGTCGGGACAGGCGGAGAGCGCCCGCTGCCAGGCCGCGCAGAATTCCTCGAACACGCGCCGGTGGTGCTTGGGCTCGGCGATGCGCGGCTCCAGCCCGATGATGCCGGCATCGAACACGATCCCGGCCGCGGCATCGTCCGCGCCGCAGGCGATGGCGACCAGCCGGCGCACGCGCGTGCGCCCAGTCTGCGTCGGATTGCTGCGTGACCTCGGCATCGATGCGCGCCAGCAGGCTTTCCACCGTATGGCGCACATAGCCGGAGACCAGCGCCTCCTTGCTGGGGAAGTACTCGTACAGCGTGCCGACCGAGAAGCCGGCCTCCAGCGCGACCGCGCGCGTGGTCACGCCCTCCCAGCCATGCCGGCGCCAGATCCGAACAAAGGCATCGTAAATGGCGTTGACGGTGAAGTGCGCGCGCTGCTGCGAAGGCCGCTTGAGCGGCTTGCTGCGCGGCGCGGCGCGCGGTTTGGGCTCGCTGGCGGCCGGCGCGTCGTTTCCGAACCCGGCGGCAGTGGCGCGGCGATAGATTCTTGGCATCGGCCTCACGGAAGTCATGGCGAGCACAACACGCCTGGCAGACGGAGGCCCCGAACCGAGCAAACACCAGGAGAAGACATGGCAAACCCGGAACCGACCTTCGCCGTCACACGGCTGTTCAGCCGCAAGAATGCCCTAAACGAAAGTCGTCTGGAAGCCGCCAGCGAACCCGCCAGCGCCGCCCCCGGCGAAGTGCTGCTGCGCCTGGACCGCTTTGCGCTGACCACCAACAACATCACCTACGCCGCCTTTGGCGAGGCCATGCAGTATTGGGAGTTCTTCCCCACCGGCCAGCCGGAGTGGGGCCACATGCCGGTGTGGGGCTTCGCCGATGTAGTCGCGTCCGCCGTCGACGGCATCGCCCCGGGCGAACGCTTCTATGGCTACTTCCCCATCGCCAGCCATATCCGCATGCAGCCCGAGCGCATCACCGCGCGCGGCTTCTACGACGCCACCGCGCACCGCGCCACGCTGACCTCGGCCTACAACCAGTACACGCGCGTGCAGAACGACGCCGCCTATGCGCCGGAACTGGAGCACTACCAGATGCTGTACCGGCCGCTGTTCATCACCTCGTTCATGCTGGCGGACTTCCTGCAGGACAACCAGTTCTTCGGCGCGCAGCGGCTGGTGGTGTCCAGTGCGTCGAGCAAGACCGCCTACGGCACCGCCTTCTGTCTGCGCGAGTTTGATGGCATCACGCTGGCTGGCCTGACCTCTGCGCGCAACCGTGCCTTTGTCGAAGGCCTGGGTTGCTACGACGACACCGTTACCTATGACGAACTGGAGTCGATGGCCACCGACGTGCCCACGCTCTACGTCGACTTCTCCGGCGATGAATCGCTGCGCGCGCGCGTGCATGCGCACTTTGGCGACAGCCTGGTGTACGACTGCTTTGCGGGCTCGGCACAGAACACCGGCTTCCTGCGCGACCTGCGCCTGCCAGGACCGAAGCCTGAGTTCTATTTCGCGCCGGTGCAGATCCGCAAGCGCAATGCCGACTGGGGGCCGCAGGAGGTGAACCGGCGCTTCAACGCGGCGCAGCGGCGATTTATTGACCATGCGCGCGATCCGGGCAATGGCTGGCTGGCGTTGGTGGAGGAGCAGGGATTCGAGGCGGCGCAGGCGCGGATCGCGCGGCTGGCTGCGGGGAGCGGGGCGCCGCAGGAGGGATATGTGGTGGTGGTGGGATAAACGGAAGAAGGGCCCCGCAATCGGGGCCCGTGGCCTCACTCCGTCAACATCCGCACCTTCACCTTCTTCCCCTTGACCTTGCCCGCATTGAGGCGCTTCACTGCCTCGCGCCCGATGCTGCGCTCCACCGCGATATAGGTCGACATCTCCAGCACGTTGATCTTGCCGATCTGCTCCTTGGTGAAGCCCGCTTCGCCGGTCAGCGCGCCGAGGATATCGCCGGGGCGGATCTTCTCCTTGCGGCCGCCCAGCATCTGCAGCGTGACCATCGGCGGCAGCAGGCGTTCGCCGCTGGCGGGCCTCAGCTCTGCCAGCGCGTGCCATTCGAACTCGCCGCCGTGGTGCTGTTCCAGATTGCCCACGCGACCCATCTCGTCCATGCTGACCAGGCTGAAGGCCCAGCCTTCCTGGTCCGCGCGGCCGGTGCGGCCGATGCGGTGTACATGCACCTCGGGGTCGGGCGTGATCTCGACATTGATCACCGCCTCAAGCTGCGCGATATCGAGGCCGCGCGCGGCCACATCGGTGGCCACCAGCACCGAGCAGCTGCGGTTGGCAAACTGCACCAGCACCTGGTCGCGCTCGCGCTGCTCCAGCTCGCCGTGCAACGCCAGCGCCTGGTAGCCCTGCGCGCACAGCAGTTCCACCAGCTCGCGGCAGCGTGCCTTGGTATTGCAGAACGCCAGTGTGCTGACCGGGCGGAAGTGGTCCAGCAGGCGCCCCACCGCGTTCAGGCGCTCGCCTTCCTCCACCTCGTAGAAGCGCTGGCGGATGGTGGTGTTGTCGTGCGTCGCTTCCAGCTTGATGGACTGCGGCTTGCGCAGGAAACGGTGGCTGAGCTTGTCGATGCCGGGCGGGTAGGTGGCGGAGAACAGCAGCGTCTGCCGCTCCTTGGGACAGCGGCTGGCCACGTACGCGATGTCGTCGAAGAAACCCATGTCGAGCATGCGGTCGGCCTCGTCCAGCACCAGCGTGTTGATGCCGGCCAGGTCCAGGCTGCCGCGGTCGATGTGATCCAGGATGCGTCCGGGCGTGCCCACCACGATATGCGCGCCATGGATCAGGCTGTCCACCTGCGGCCGCATCGGCGCGCCGCCGCACAGCGTCAGCACCTTGATGTTCTCTTCGGCGCGCGCCAGGCGCCGGATTTCCTGCGTCACCTGGTCGGCCAGCTCGCGCGTAGGGCACAGCACCATCGCCTGCACGTCAAAGCGGCGCGGATCGAGCCGGTGCAGCAGCGCCAGCCCGAAGGCGGCGGTCTTGCCGCTGCCGGTCTTGGCCTGCGCCACCAGGTCCTGGCCCACCAATGTGATCGGCAGGCTGGCCGCCTGGATCGGCGTCATTTCGTCATAGCCGAGCTGCGCCAGCGTGGCGAGCATGGTGGGCGACAGCGGCAGGGTGGAGAAATCGGTGCCGGCTTGCGGCTGGGCGGGGGTCGTGTTCATGCGCGATTATAGCGATCCGTGGTCATTGATCTGCCGACGGCGTCCAGCCGAGCCGCGCCAGCAGCGCCTGCGCCGCGGCCGGCGCGCGCTCCTTGGCGCCGTTGATAAAGAAGACAAAGACCTCGCGCTTGCGCGCCGCGGGCTTGCGGTCTTCCACCGCCGGCAGGTCGTCCGGCCGGCCACCCTGCGCCCACTTGCGCGCGCGTTCGGCCCAGGCGTCGAGCGCCTTGGGCGCGTAGCCGGTCTTCAGCTTCTCGCTGCTGGCCATCAGCCGTGCATAGACCAAGTCAGCGGTCAGGTCTGCCATCGACGGAAACTTCGGTGAATCGGTAAAGACTGTGGCGGCCTTGTACTTGCGCGCGAGCTTCAGGTAGTCCGGCGACAGGAAGCTGTCGTGGCGCACCTCCAGCACATGGCGCAGTTTCACGCCTTCCACCGAAGCCGGCAGCAGTTGCAGGAAAGCCTCGAAGTCCTCGGCATCGAACTGCTTGGTCGGCGCAAACTGCCACACCACCGGACCGAGCTTGCGGCCCAGTTCGGCAATGCCGCTGTCGATAAAGCGTTCGATCGATTCGCCCGACTCAGCCAGCACGCGCCGGTTGGTGGCAAAGCGCGAGGCCTTCACCGCGAACACGAAATCGTCCGGCGTTTCATCGCGCCATTTGGCGAACGACGTGCGCTTCTGCGTGCCGTGGTAGGTGCTGTTGATCTCGATGGCGCTGAGGTGGCGGCTGGCGTATTCCAGCTCGCGCGACTGCGGCAGTTTGGCGGGATAGAAGTTGTCGCGCCACGGCGCGAAATTCCAGCCGCCGATGCCGACGCGCACAAGGTCAGCGGGCGCGGATGGTTTGCGTGCCCTGGCCTTGGATGTGGGCTCGGACTTTGCTGCAGGCGGGGATGCGGACTTTGCCGCGGTGCGTGCTGCCATGGCGCGATCTCCCGAGACGCGAGACTGGCAGTCTAGCGGGAAACCTGGGCAAGCGGGGATGGTGCTCTGGAATCCAGGCCCTGGATATGACAAAGCCGGAAGCGGACTCGCGCTCGCTTCCGGCTACTTCAGCGTCAGGTCAGAACGCTCAGAACGCGAAGTTCTGGATCACATCCGCGATATTCACATCCACCTGGTGCGTCACCACCGCGCCGCCGGCGCTGGTGGCCTGCACGCTGTACTTGCCCGCGGCAGCGCCATCCGGCGACAGCGGGATCGGCAGCGAGGCCTGGTAGGTGCCGATCACCGGCGCGGCCACCGGCAACGCCGGCTCGGTCGCGAACAGGCTGTAGGCGCCGGTATCGGTCGCGGCAGCGGTCGCCGCGATCTCGAAGTTGCCGCCGCTGACCAGCTGCAGCGCACGCAGCGTGGCTTCAGCCGTGGCCGGCGTGACCGTGCCCGAAACCCGGCGATACGTCGATGCCGGCAGCGTCATCGGCACGGCCGCGGTCGAGATCGCGGTGCTGCCGCCCGCCACCACCGGCACGCTGCGCACGATACCCGTGCCGCGGGCATTGGCCGCGCCCGGCACCACCACCACGTCGACCGTACCTGCGGTGCTGCTCTGCTCGATCGGCGACAGCGTGAAGTTGCCGTTGGCGTCCGCCACGGTCGCCTTTACCACCACGCCATTGCGCTCGGCATAGACGCGCGCGCCCGGCGCCGAGCCGACCACACCGGTCACGGCACCGCTGACGAGCGTCGGGATCGCCGTCACCACCGGCTTCAGGCCAAATGTACCGTTACCGCGCGTGACCACCGACTTGCAAGCGTCGAAATCCAGCACCAGGTCCGTCAGCGTGCCCCGCGCCACGGTGAACGGCCGGTTGATCTTGATGCCGGACTGCACCGCGCTCGGCGTATCGAGCGGCTGCTCGGTGCCCCCGGTCGGCACTACGGAGTTGGCCAGCGCGCTGGCACCGCCCCCGCGGTTGGCATCGAGCACCAGCCGCACCTGCTGGTATTCGCCGGCGGGCAGCACGGTCTGGCCAAGCGTGGTCAGCACGCCGTTGGTCAGCGACAGCAGGTCGATCTTGCGCGCGGGCACCACGTCGATATCGACCCAGCCGCCAGCGTTGGTTTCGGCGTTGGCGCTGGTGTGCACGCGCACCTTGTTGACGGTGACGAAGACATTGTTAAAACCGCAGGCCGGCGCATCGGTCATCGAGACCTTCAGCGTTCCCTGGCCACCGCCGTCATCACCCCCGCCGCCGCCACAGGCAGCCAGCACGAGGGCGCCGCTCAGCGCAAGGATGCGCAGCGGCTTGGAAGTCAATGAAAAGGCTGACACGGTAGTCTCTCCGCTTTTTTGTTTGTGGGTAATCGGAGAATATGTTGCAGTTCGCATAACCGCTGTAAGTCTTTGTAATCGTTGTTAAAAAACCGCCAGCATGTCTGCATCCGGTCAGCCAGCGTTTGCGATTGCATGGCGAGCGACGCCTGGCTTGTGGATGCAATGCGCAAGCGGTTCTGCTGCAAGTGCCGCTGCCCTCGAGGCGTGTTTCCATCTGACCGCGGATCTTCACACCGCTGCATTGCGATCCCGTTTGCATTGCGCCGCACCGCAGGCCCGCATTGCCGCAAGCGCAAATGTCCGGAATACGGGTTCGTATTACGAACACCAGTTCAGCGGGCGATCGGGTAAAGCGCACGATCGAGCACCAACCTGCCGCGTTGTGCCGTCAACTTGATGGCAATCGACAGGATTTCACCGGCTCGCCTCAAGTCGGCCGCATCGCCTCCGTATACAGCGGGGTGGCAAACCCACAAGACAAACGCCCCCAAACGATTCCTTACGAAGGATCTGCCTTGATGTTCACTACCATTCGCGCGCGGATCGTGGCCCTGTGCCTGGCCATCGTCATCGCCGCGCTCGCCATCAACACGGCGCTGAACCAGTTCGTATCCAGCCGCTATAACGAAGACGCCATCGACAGCAGCCTGGCCGCCGTGCAGAGCGGCCACACCAGCGCCATCGTCGAATGGGTGGCCTCGCACAGCCAGATGGTCCAGTCGCTGCAAGATGCCGTGCTGCAGCCCGAACCCGACGCTGCGCTGAAGCAGGTGGCCGACGCCGGCCGCTTCACCAAGGTCTACGTCGGTTATGCCGACAAGACCTCCAAGTTCTCCGACCCGAAAGGCGTCCCGCCCGGCTACGACCCGACCGCCCGGCCCTGGTACAAGCAGGCCGCAGCAGCCGGCAAGCCGGTGGTTACACCGCCCTATGTCGCTGCCAGCACCGGCAAGCTGGTGGTGACATTTGCCACGCCCGTGGTCAGCGATGGCGAGGTCAAGGCCGTGGTGTCCGGCGATGTGGCGATGGACACCGTGATCGCCAACGTCAAGGCGATCCACCCGACGCCGGCCAGCTTCGGCATGCTGGTGGCCAAATCCGGCGAGATCGTCGCGCACACCGACGACAAGCTCACGCTCAAGCCCGTCACCGAACTCGTGCCGGCGCTCGGCACTGACAAGCTCGCCGCGCTGATCGACGCCAAGGCGCCGATGGAAGTCGATGTCGCCGGCAGCGCCAAACTGCTCGGCGCACGCCCGATCCCCGGCACTGACTGGATGGTGATCGTCGCGCTGGACAAAAGCGAAGCCACCGCCGGCATGCGCTCGGTGCTGATCGCCTCGGTGATCGCGCTGTTCCTGATCGCCGGCGTGGCCGCCATCGTGGTGTGGGGCGTGGCGACCATGTCGCTGCGCGGCCTGTCCACCGTGCGTGATGCCATGGACGCCATCGGCTCCGGCGACGGCGACCTGACCCAGCGCCTGCCCGCCGACGGCAACGACGAAGTCGCGCAGATCGCGCGCGCCTTCAACACCTTTGCCGACAAGCTCTGCACCATCATGCGCCAGATCCGCGACGCCAGCGAATCCGTACGCGCCGCCTCCGACGAGATCGCCGCCGGCAACATCGACCTGTCGCGCCGCACCGAATCCGCCGCCGCCAGCCTCGAGCAGACCGCGGCCTCGATGGAAGAAATCACCGCCACCGTCAGCCAGTCCGCCAACTCCGCGCAGCACGCCAACGAATCCGTCACCGCCGCCTCGCGCGTAGCCGCCGACGGCGGCGTGGTGATCGGCGAAGTCATCACCACCATGGGCCAGATCGAAAACGCCTCGGTCAAGATCTCCGACATCATCGGCGTGATCGAAGGCATCGCCTTCCAGACCAACATCCTGGCGCTCAATGCTGCGGTCGAGGCCGCCCGGGCCGGCGACCAGGGGCGAGGCTTTGCCGTGGTGGCGGGTGAAGTGCGCGCGCTCGCCCAGCGCAGTGCGCAGGCGGCAAAAGAGATCAAGACGCTGATTGAAACCACGGTGGGTAGTGTCACCTCCGGCTCCGGGCAGGTCCGCCGGGCTGGGGACACCATGAACGAGATCGTCAGCAACGTCTCGAAGGTGACCGGAATTATTTCCGAGATCACTCACGCGGCGATGGAACAGACGCGTGGTATTCAAGAGGTGAATAAAGCGGTCAGCCAGCTCGATGAGATGGTGCAGCAGAATGCGGCGCTGGTGGAGCAGTCGACGGCGGCAGCAGCGGCGTTGCAGACGCAGGCTGGGAGTCTGGCGGGGGCGGTGGGGCAGTTCAGGCTGGGGTGAAAGTGCTAGTGGCAAGGAGCTGATTCCCTCTGCCCCCCTTCTTGTTAAGCCACCCAAGGAAGCGTCCGCTGCATCACTTTCCGCAATCGCTGCTGGCGTACAATCTGGCATCCGTCGCGCCCGCCGCGCGGCTTGCGTACGCCGGCCAATTTCCAAGTGAGCCTCGACTTCGAAACCCTCGAGCGCCTGCGCCAGGGCCATCCTGCCTGGCGCTTGCTGCGCTCCGACCATGCGAGCCTGGTCGCCGCTTTCCTCCATCGTGTCTTTGTCGCACCCAACCAACGTTCAGTGGGCCAGTCCGACCTGGCCGAGGCGCTGGAAGACGAGCTCTTCGCCTTGCGCGAACGGCTCGGGCAGGACGCCTTTCCCCGATCCGCACTCGACTACCTGAACGACTGGGCCGCCAACGAGAAGGGCTGGCTGCGCAAGTTCTATCGCCAGGGGTCCGATGAACCCCAGTTCGACCTGACGCCGGCCACCGAGAAGGCCATCGCCTGGCTTGGCACGTTGGCCGAGCGCAGTTTCGTCGGCACGGAGTCGCGCCTGCTGACGCTGTTCGACCTGCTCAAGCAGATGCACGATGGCACGCAGACCGACCCACGCGTGCGCATGGCAGAACTCCAGTTGCGGCGCGACGAGATCGACGCCGAGATCGCGCGCGTGGCCGCAGGCGACCTGGCGCTGCTGGACGACACCGCGCTGAAGGACCGCTTCCAGCAGTTCGTCGCACTGGCGCGCGAACTGCTGACGGACTTCCGTGAAGTCGAAGACAACTTCCGCACGCTGGACCGCCGCGTGCGCGAGCGGATCGCACTATGGGAAGGCTCCAAGGGCGCATTGCTCGAAGAAATCATGGGCGAGCGCGACGCCATCGCAGACTCTGACCAGGGCCGCAGCTTCCGCGCTTTCTGGGACTTCCTGATGAGCAGCCGGCGGCAGGAAGAGCTGTCGGCACTGCTGGAACATGTGCTGGCGCTACCGCCCGTTTCGGAACTCAATCCCGACGTGCGCCTGCGTCGCGTGCACTACGACTGGCTGGAGGCCGGCGAGCATACGCAGCGCACCGTGGCCCAGCTATCGCAGCAACTGCGCCGTTTTCTCGACGACAAGGCATGGCTGGAGAACCGCCGCATCATGGATATCCTGCGCGGCATCGAAGCCAGGGCGCTGGCCGTGCGCGACGCCGCGCCAACTGGCAACGTGATGACGGTGAACGACACCGCCGCCGATATCGAACTGCCGATGGAGCGGCCCATGTTCACGCCCGCCGTCAAGCCACGCATTGCAGAAACGGACATCGAAACCGGCGAGGCCGAAGTCGATGCGGATGCGCTGTTCTCACAGGTTGTGATCGACAGAGCCGAACTCGCCGCGCATGTGCGGCAGGCCCTGCAAGGCCGTGCGCAGGTTACGCTGCAGGAGTTGTGCGCCCTGCGGCCGCTGCAGCACGGCCTCGCCGAACTGGTCGCCTACCTGCAGCTCGCAGGCGATACGTTCCGCACCGTGGTCGATGAGAACGCCACCGATTCCGTTACCTGGACGGTGCAGGCAGCCGATGCCGGCACGCTGGTGAGGCAGGCCCGGTTACCCCGCGTGATTTTTGTCAGATAAGCATGGTGCAAGACGACATTTTCGATGACGAGGCACGGCCCACCCCCGCTGCTGCCACGCCGCCCGACCTGGCCCTGTCCACGCTGGTGGTCCCGCTGCTCAAGGGCGTGCTCTACCGCGACGCCGATGCCAGCCTGTGGCATGCGTTGCTCAACCTGCAGCCGACGGTGCGCGACTATGTCGCCGTGCTGGGCCTGGAACTCGTGCTCGATGACGCCGAGGGTTACGCCTTCCTGCGCTCGCAGCCAGATAGCGACGACGATAGCGCCGAACGCCCGCCGCGGCTGATCGCGCGGCGCCAGCTCTCGTTCCCGGTCAGCCTGACGCTCGCGCTGTTGCGCAAGAAGCTGGCCGAGTTCGACGCCACTGGCGGCGACACCCGGCTGGTGCTGACGCTGGACGAGATCGCCGAGCTGCTGCGCGTGTTCCTGCCCGCCGGCACCAATGAAGCAAAGCTGATCGACCAGATCGAGCTGCATGTGAACAAGATCGTCGAGCTGGGCTTCCTGCGCCGGCTCAAGGCCGACACCAGCACGGGCACGAGCGCTCGGGCGGGAAGCCAGGCCGGGTATGAGGTGCGCCGCATCCTGAAAGCGTTCATCGATGCGCAATGGCTGTCAGAGTTCGATGCGCGGCTGGCGGCCTACCAGATCCAGCTGTCCGGACAGCAGGGAACCCCGGCGGCAAACGCAGGAGCGTCCGATGCATGAGTCGCAAACCCTGAGCCTGGATTTCGCCGGCGACGACACGCTATCGGGCTTCCGGCTGTCGCGGCTGGAAGTCTTCAACTGGGGCACGTTCGGCGAACGCGTCTGGACCATCCGTCCCGAAGGCAGGAACGGCCTGCTGACCGGCGACATCGGCTCCGGCAAGTCCACTTTGGTCGACGCCGTGACCACGCTGCTGGTGCCCGCGCAGCGCATCGCGTACAACAAGGCCGCCGGCGCCGAAAGCCGCGAACGGACCTTGCGCAGCTATGTGCTGGGCCACTACAAGTCCGAGCGCAATGAAGTCAGCGGCACCGCGCGGCCGGTCGCGCTGCGCGATCAGAACTCCTACTCCGTCATCCTCGGCGTCTTTCACAACGCCGGCTACGACCAGACCGTGACGCTGGCGCAGGTGTTCTGGATGAAGGATGCCCATGGCCAGCCGGCGCGCTTCTATGTCTGCGCGGAACAGGACCTGTCCATCGCCGCCGACTTCGCTCATTTCGGCCCCGACATTGCTTCACTGCGCAAGAAACTGCGCGGAGTGAAGGCCGAATTGTTCGACGCGTTTCCGCCCTACGGTGCCTGGTTCCGGCGGCGCTTTGGCATCGAGAACGAACAGGCGCTCGAACTGTTCCATCAGACCGTGTCGATGAAGTCGGTCGGCAACCTGACCGACTTCGTGCGCAGCCACATGCTGGAGCCGTTCGACGTGGCGCCGCGCATCGTGGCATTGCTGGGCCACTTCGATGACCTGGACCGCGCCCATGAAGCCGTGCTGAAGGCCAAGCGCCAGGAGGCCATCCTGACGCCGCTGGTGGCGGATTGCGAGCGCCACGCGGAGCTGGTGGCTGCCTCCGAGCAACTGCGCGCATGCCGCGAGGCGCTGCGCCCGTACTTCGCGCGGCTCAAGCTGGACCTGCTCGACAAGCGCATCGCCGGCCTCACCGACGAGTGGGAACGCCATGACACCCACGTGCGGCGGCTGCAGGACCGCCGCGACGCCCTGCGCAACGATGAAGCCGAGCTGCGCCGCAATATTGCCGAGAACGGCGGCGACCGTATCGGCCGGCTGACAGAGGAAATCCGCCAGCAGAACGACGAATCCGCCAAACGCCGGCACAAGTCGGATCGATACGCCGAGCTTGTGCGCGCCGTCGGTGAAACGCCACCCGAGGAGGAAGCCGCCTTCCTGCTACTGAAGGCACGCTTTGCCGAGCTTGCCGAGCGCTCCAGGTCGCGCGAGGCGGAGGTGGACAACGCGTTGACGGAACACGGCGTCACGCTGCGCCAGGGCAAGACCGAACATGATGCCTTGAGCGAGGAAATCCGCAGCCTGAAGGCGCGCCGCAGCAATATCCCAGCCGCGCAGGTCGCGATGCGCAGCGCGCTGTGCGAGGCACTGTCGCTGGACGAGGACGAAATGCCCTTTGCCGGCGAACTGCTGCAGGTACGCGAGGACGAGCGCGACTGGGAAGGCGCGGCCGAACGCCTGCTGCGCAATTTCGGCCTGTCGCTGCTGGTGCCGGACGACCTCTACCCGCAGGTGTCCGCGTGGGTGGACCGCACGCACCTGAAAGGCCGGCTGGTCTACTTCCGCGTGCGCGAAGGTGGCAGGGCTGAGTTGCCCGCGCTGCATCGCGATTCGCTCGCGCGCAAGCTGGCCATCAAACCCGATTCTCCGTTCTACGGCTGGCTCGAACGCGAGGTGGCCGCGCGCTTCGACGTCGCGTGCTGTGCCACGCATGAACAGTTCCGCCGCGAGACGCGCGCCGTCACGCGCGCCGGCCAGATCAAGATGCCCGGGGAACGGCACGAGAAGGATGACCGCCACCGGCTGGACGACCGCAGCCGCTACGTGCTGGGCTGGAGCAATGCCGCCAAGATCGCGGCACTGGAAGGCGAGACCAGTGCGCTGGAAACGCGGCTGGCCAAACTGGGCGCGCTCATGGCCGGGCTGGCGAAGGAGCGCGACACGCTCAGGGAGCGGCTCACGGCGCTGTCCCAGCTCGACATGTTTGCCGACTTCGAGGAACTGGACTGGCAGACGCCGGCGCGCGAGGCCGCGTGCCTGGCCGAAGAGAAGCGCCAGCTGGAATCGGCCTCCGACGTGCTGCGGCAACTGACGGTCCGGCTGAACGAAGTGGAAGCGGAACAGAAAGCGAACGAGGCGCAGCTGGATGACCACCGCGACAAGCGCTCCAAGGCGGAGGGCAGGAAGAGCGATGCGCTGGAGCAGCGCGCCGAAACGCAGGCCACACTGGATGCCGCCGGCGACTTCGCGGCTGCCGTACCGGCCGAAATCATTGATGCGTTACGCGCTGAAATCCTTGGCGAACACACGCTGACGGTAGAAGCCTGCGACGGCCGCGAGCGAGACATGCGCAATGCGCTACAGGCCCGGCTCGACGCCGAAGCCAAGAAGCTCGACCGGCTCACCGAAAGCATCGTCAAGGCCATGTCTGCCTACAAGGAAGCCTTCAAGCTGGAGACCAGCGAAGTCGATGCCAGCGTCTCGGCCGGCTTCGAGTACCGCAACATGCTCGAGAAGCTGCGTGCCGACGACCTGCCGCGCTTCGAGGCCCGCTTCAAAGAGTTGCTGAACGTCAACACGATCAATGAGATCGCCAACTTCAACGCGCAGCTCGGCAAGGAACAGCAGACCATCCGCGAACGCGTCGAGCGCATCAACGAATCGCTGACGCAGATCGACTACAACACTGGCCGCTACATCAGGCTGGAAGCGCAGGTCACGCCGGACGCCGAGATCCGCGAGTTCCAGTCGGAGCTGCGCGCCTGCACCGAAGGCGCGCTGACCGGCTCGGAGGACAGTCAGTATTCCGAGGTCAAGTTCCTGCAGGTCAAGCGCATCATCGAACGCTTCAGGGGCCGTACGGGCCTGACTGACCAGGACCGGCGCTGGACCGCCAAGGTGACCGACGTGCGCAACTGGTTCGTCTTCGGGGCCAGCGAACGCTGGCGCGAGGACGATGCGGAACATGAGCACTACTCCGATTCCGGTGGCAAGTCCGGCGGGCAGAAGGAGAAGCTGGCCTACACCATCCTGGCCGCAAGCCTGGCCTACCAGTTCGGGCTGGAATGGGGCGCGGTGCGCTCGCGCTCGTTCCGCTTCGTGGTGATCGACGAAGCGTTCGGGCGCGGGTCCGACGAATCCGCGCAATACGGGCTGCGGTTGTTCGCCAAGCTAAACCTGCAACTGCTGATCGTCACGCCGCTACAGAAGATCCATATCATCGAGCCCTACGTGTCCAGCGTCGCGTTCGTGCAGAACGACGAAGGGCGCGCCTCCAAGGTGCGCAACCTGTCGATCGACGAATACCGGGCCGAGAAAGCCAGGATGACCGCTTGATGAACTGGAGCCGCCCCGCCGACCTGCGTTCCCAGGTGCAGAGGCTCTGGGACCGTGGGGACATCCTCAGTGCGCTGGTCAGCGGCGACACGCTTTTCCCCAAACGGCTCACCCTGCGCGTGCCCACATCCGGCGAGCTGACGGAGGGCTTCGAGGCGGTTCGCAACTGGCTTAGCGATCTGAAACAGATACCGCATTGCCGTCTGGAAATGCGCGAGTTCCGCCATCGCACCTTCGGCACCAATATGCTGCCGAGCGCCGCCTGGATCGACTCGCTGGACGATGCAGCGGCGCTGCTGGGCAAACGCCGCGAGATCGAACGCTTCACCGCAGTGCTGGCGGCCACGCGCGAAGCCCAGCCGCTGCTGGTGCCCTGGCTGGCACAGCGTCCGCTGCGGGCGCTGGAACTGCACGACGCCTGGGAGCGGCTGCTGGAGATCGTCGGCTGGCTGCAACGGCATCCGCGCCCCGGCATGTACCTGCGGCAAGTCGATCTTCCTGGCGTGCACACCAAGTTCATTGAGGCTCACCGCGGCGTCCTTGCCGAACTACTGGACCTCGCGCTGGCGCCGGAAGCCATTGATCGCCAGTATGCCGGCATGAATCAGTTCGCCGCACGGTACGGCTTTCGCGACAAGCCCGAGCGCATCCGCTTCCGGATACTGGATCGCTGCAACCGCATGCTGCCCGGCGACGCACCGACGCATGACGTGACCCTCGACGCAAACAGCTTTGCCGCGCTGCGGCCGGGCGTGTCGCGCGTGTTCATCACAGAGAACGAAACCAACTTCCTGGCCTTTCCCGAGGCGGCGGACAGCCTGGTGATCTTCGGCGCAGGCTATGGCTTCGGCTTGCTTGCCAAGGCGACATGGCTGTCGCACTGCCGGCTCCACTACTGGGGCGACATCGATACACACGGCTTCGCCATCCTCGACCAGCTACGCAGCGTGTTCGATCACGCCGAGTCGCTGCTGATGGATCGCGCCACGCTGATGGCCTTCGAGGCGCAATGGGGCCTGGAAGAGATCCAGACGCTGCGCGACCTGTCGCGGTTGCGGCCCGAAGAGCAGGCGCTCTATGACGACCTGCGGGACAATCGCATCCGGAAGAACCTGAGGCTGGAGCAGGAGCGGGTGGGGTTCGAGTGGGTGCGCGAGGCGGTGGTGGGATTAGGGTAGGTCCGGGCGTTGTTGTTGCACCGGTACATCTCAAGCAGGACGGTTGCAGCGATAGCCGAACAAGCATTGGAATATTCGCAAACTGCAATCCAAGGCGATCCTGAGATCGCGCACCTCTATAGAATTTGACGTTCATCGAGCCATTCGGCTCTGGTAGCGCCATGGATATAGGGAGGCGACATGACATTGACCGGCATCGGCCTCTACGCGTTTCCGGACGCCTCCCGTCTCACACGGATTCCCACGCGCGACCTGCGTCGATGGCTGAGCGGGTACACATACCGGAGCAAAGCCAATGGCACTCCCGTATCGGTGCCGCCGCTCTGGCAAACCGAACTGGCCGACAAGGGCATTGACTGCATAGGCTTTCGCGACCTGCTCGAGGTGCGCTTTGTGCAGGCATTCCGAAGCCATGGCGTCAGCCTGCAAACGATTCGCTTGGCGAGCCACAAAGCCCGCAGCCTCTTTGGGCTCGACTATCCCTTCTCCGCCAGACGCTTCCGGACCGATGGCCGCTCGATCTTTGTTTCGGCCCTGGAAGAAGCCGGCGAGACCAGATTGCTCGACCTGGTCCGGGGACAGTATGCGTTCCGGCGCATCGTGGAAGCGTCGCTCTACCACGGGATCGAGTTCGGCGACGATGACCGCGCCACGCGCTGGTTCCCGATGCGCCGCAGCCGGGCCGTAGTGCTCGACCCAAACATTGCCTTCGGTGAACCCATCGTGACAGATGGCTGCGTCCCGACCACCGTTTTGTATCACGCCTTCCGCGCGGATCGGGACAAGGGTTTTGTGGCGCGGGTATATGAAGTGCCCGTAGCCGCGGTAGAAGCCGCTATCGCCTTTGAAGAACAGCTTGCGGCATGAAATTCTTCATCGACAACAATCTTTCACCCGCGCTGGCCGAGGCAACGCCCGTAGCGGGCGATCGCCGCGGCCGACAAAAGAAGCGCGCCCTACGACACTTTTAGGTTGGCCCGCTCCTTCCGCCTGCCAATCGCCCCCGATGCCGCCGCCTTCACAATCCGCCTGAAAGTCGGACACTCCATATGACTAGGCGCCGGACAAGCCGCAGCATGCCGCAACCCGTCGCGCATCGCAGTCAACTTACGGATCGTTCGATCCAGCTCATCCGCTTTGGCCGCCAGCATCTGCCGGTCGATGCGCGGCCCGCCCTCCGGCGCGAACATCTGCGCAATGTCATCGAGCGAGAATCCGGCGGCGCGGCCCAGTGCGATCAACGCCAGCCGCGCCGGCCGATGGATGCGATCAGGCCCTTTTCCTCATAGAAGCGCAGCGTCGAGGCGGGGACGCCCGCCTGCTGCGCCACTTCTGCGATATCCAGGCTTTTCACCGCTTGACCTCAAGTTGGCTTGAACTGGCACAGTGTAGCTTCCACGCCGCGATGGCGTGCAAGGGGATACAACCATGGGTGACAAGCAAGCAACCCGCAGCGACGGTGACGAGCAGGCCGCGCTGTGGAACGGCCCCTCCGGCCACGCCTGGGTCGAGGCTCAGGCGTTGATCGACCAGATGCTCAAGCCGCTCGAGGATCTGCTCGTCGAAGCAATCAGTCCGGGAGCCGGACAACAGGCGCTCGACGTCGGCTGTGGGGCCGGCGGCACCACGCTCGCCCTGGCGCGGCGGGTCGGGGCGGGCGGACACTGCACCGGCATCGATATCTCCGGGCCGCTGATCGACGCTGCCCGGGCACGCGCGCAACGGGAAGGCACGGCCGCCAGCTTTATCCGCGCCGACGCGCAAACCCATGCCTTTGCGCCGGCAAGCTTCGACACCATCGTGTCGCGCCTGGGCGTGATGTTCTTCGCCGACCCGGTGGCGGCCTTCGCCAACCTGCGGCGCGCCGCAAGGGATGGCGCCGGGCTGCACTGCATCGCCTGGCGCAGCGCCGCGGAAAACCCTTTCATGACGACCGCCGAGCGCGCCGCGGCGCCACTGCTGCCCAACCTGCCACCCCGGCGACCTGGTGCGCCGGGGCAGTTCGCCTTCGGCGACCGCCAGCGCGTGCTGTCCGTCCTGGAAGAGAGCGGCTGGACCGGGATCGACATCCGGCCGATCGATGTCGACTGCACGCTGCCAGAGCCCGCGCTGGAGGGCTACTTCACGCGCCTCGGTCCCGTCGGGCTGGCGCTGCCGGACGCAGGTCCGCACACGCGCGCCCAGGTGATCGAAACCGTCCGCGCCGCCTTCGAGCCCTATGTGCATGGCCAGACCGTACGCTATACCGCTGCCTGCTGGATGATCACCGCGCAGGCGCCGACTGCTTCGCAGGCACCCAAGGTGGGCCGCCATGCCTGAAGCCGTGGAATTCCTGCTCGCCGCACTCCTGATCGGCGCCGGCGCGACGCTGGTGATGGACGCCTGGACGGTCGTCCGCAAGCGGATGCTGGGCGTGCCTGCGCTGGACTACGCGCTGGTAGGTCGCTGGCTCGGCTGGCTGGCGCGCGGGCGCTTGCGCCACCAGCCCATTGCTGCTTCGGCGCCGGTGCGCGGCGAGCGGCTGCTCGGCTGGGTTGCGCACTACCTGACCGGCATCGCCTTCGCGGCGATCCTGCTGGGGTGCTGGGGGATGGAATGGGCGCGCCTGCCGACGCTCGGGCCGGCGTTGGTCGTCGGCATCGGTAGCGTGGCGGCACCGTTCCTGTTGATGCAGCCGGCGATGGGTGCCGGCATTGCTGCGAGCCGTACGCCGCGGCCGAATGTGGCACGGGTGCATAGCCTGGTTACCCATGCGGTGTTCGGGCTGGGACTCTATGTGGCAGGCTGGGTGGTGAGTTTGCTGGCCGAACCGATCTGACAAGCGGGTACAGCGGCAGGCCGCCGTTGTCCGATCCAGGGAGCGTCAGAGGCCACGCACGCCGCGGCATTCCGGGAACGTGGCGCAGCCCCAGAACGGCTTGCCGGCTTTCGCGCCCTGTTTGGCGATGCGTTGGATCATGGCGCTGCCGCAGCGCGGGCAGTGAGGTGCGGAGGCTGGCGGCGTTTCGGCTGGCTGCGGCGGCTTCGTGGCGCGTGCCGGCGCATTCGCAGCTGCGGGCGGCTTTGCGCTCGACCCCGTCGGCGCTGCCGCCTGGGCGCGCTTGATCAGCGCAGCAAGTGTCTGGCCATCGATCAGTTTGATATTCCGGCCGGAGGCGAAAGCCCGCGCGTCGGCTGTGAACTGACCCGATGTGACGACGAATCCTTGCGCCGCACCTTGTGCAACCATCACGCCATACAGCTCCCGTACCACCGTGACCGGCACCTTGAAGGCGTGCCATTGCTTGCACTGCACCAGCGCCAGCTCGTTGCCCTTCCTGAGCCGCAGGTCGATTCCCCCATCCGCACCGCCGCCACCGGTCTCGGCTACAACGTAACCGCGCATCCGGAATACCTCCCCGACCATCCACTCGAAATCGCGCCAGGTCATCTGGCGCAAGGCGTCCCCAGACTGGCTCGCCGCCACGCTGCGCACCAGTCCTTGCCGTTTGCGGCGGACCAGCCACGATGCCAGCGCGCCGCCCAGCAGCACCAGCGGCACGATGTACTGGCCGTATATGGACAGCGCCTTGACCACCTGTGACACGACCATCTGGCCCATTTGCCCCGGCACGACTGTGGTCGGCACTTCGGCAATCGCATAACGGTGCAAGACCACGTACGCAATGATGGCCGACGCTACGCCCACCCACCATGGCAATGCAGCGGCAATGCCGTACAGATCCTCAAAGACGCCCGATTGCTTCCTGCGGCCCATGACGACCCCTTCACTTTTTATTCTTTGCAGACAGCAAGGATGCCGTGCGGAGGATGGAATGTCGTCCCTGCGCACGCGGGGGCTCGGCAGTGCGGGAGATGCTGGCGGGATGCCAGTGACGGCCGCTATGTGGCCTGAAATACGCAGCAAGGCTTGCATGTAAGGTTTGGCTGCGCCGTTCTGTGGGATAGCGCACGGCATATTGGCGACGCCGTACCAGAATGGGGGTTCATCGGCGCCGCCCGGCGCGGCGCCTTTTTCCTCCCTTTTCCATGGGGCGACAGGATGACAAGGCTTCCGGGCCGTCTGGCCGCCTGCATCGCGTTCGTTCTTCTGCTGACTGCCAGTGCGCAGGCGACGGATATCGCCTGCAAGACCAGGCTGCGTCCTTCCCGATGCGACGATCCGCTCACCGCCGGCGCGTCCTGCCACCACTCGGTGCCACGTGCCGCCAACCTGATCTGCGAATACGCGATGCTCCAGCTCGAATACGAGCGCATCCATGCCGACCAGCAGCGTCAGCTGCGCCGCGGCACGATCGATGAGGACGACATTGCCGACTGGCGTCAACGCCGGGACGCCTGCACGTCGGTGACATGCCTGGACAGGGTGTTTGCCAGCTGGCGCCAGCATGCAGGCCCGAAACCGCCGCGCCAGGCTGCCGCACCGCCGCCCACGCCGCCCGACACGCCGGCACGGGAGGTGTCGAGGAACAAGCGCGCTACAGTCGCGGTCAGGGGCGAGGCCTCGCGACCACCGGCGGCGCGTCCACCGGCGGCGCAACCAGTCACGCAAGCACCAGCGGCTCAATCGCGGGTCTCACAACCGCCAGCGACTCAACCAGCAGCCGCGCAACCAGCAGCGGAGCAGCCTCCGGCTCTGCCATCATCCGAGCCGTTGGCCGGACCGGAGATTCAAGCGCACCCTGTTGTCATCCAAAGAGCTGTCTCCGACCCGCCGCCCCAACAAACCTCCATCCGTCCAAGGCTGGAGCCGCAGTCACGCGGCTGGGGCTCGGTCGGCACGCTGGCCTGGTTGGGCATGTGCAGCGCGGGCGTCGCCTGCTGGTCCCGGCGCATGCGCGGCGAGTGGGTGCCCGGCTTAACCCGCCTGCGCGAACGGGCGCATGACGCGCCGCCAGTTGCGCTGCTGGTCGGCGGATTGCTCGCGTTGAACGGGGTGCTGCTGTTCTTCGTCCTGACAGAGGGTCCGCACATCCCGTGATCAGCGGCCGCCGGGACAGACTTACTCGGGCAGCGGGTACTTCTGTGCATTCATTTCCATCTTGGCGCGGATCGCGGCATCCAGGTCCACGCCCAGCGCCGTCACCAGCTGCGTCAGGTAGATGGTGATATCGGCCAGCTCCTGCTCCACGTGCTCGCGCTTGTGCGTGGACATGACCTGGCGCGATTCCTCCTCGGTCTGCCACTGGAAGATCTCGACCAGTTCGGACACTTCCACGCTCAGCGCCATCGCGAGGTTCTTGGGGCTGTGGTACTTGCCCCAGTTGCGGGCTTCGCCGAAGGCGTAAGCGGCTTGCTGGAGGTTCTTGATGTCGATCAGCGGCATGGTGGTGTGGCGGTGGCGTTTTCACTTGGCTCCGGCGCAGGGCGGCGGAGCGAAAACGGTCATTTAAGCACGACCCCGCGCGCTCGACAGCAACGCCACCAAAGGCTTACGCTTCGCATGTGCATCCACCGTCGCAGCGGAGGTATCCATGCGTCCGACTTTCGGCTTAGCGCTCGCCACCCTTGCCGGCACACTCGCCTACCTGGCCATCGCCATCGCGGGCTGGGGCGGCATCGGCCCCTTCTTCGCCCATCCGGCCCGCGTCGCGCTGACGCTGGTGCTGGCGGCCCTGTCCATCGCCGCGCTCTTCTCCGGCGGCAATATCAGCAGCGGCGTGCGCGAAGACCGCGGCAACCGCTGGGTACTAGCCGTGTTCGGCGTGCTCGGGTTGCTGGCGGCTTACCTGCCGGCCTATACCGACCGCATCGCCTTCTGGACGCTCGATGGTGACGCCGTGCGCTGGCTAGGCGTGGTGCTGTTCGCCGGTGGCGGCGTGCTGCGGCTGTGGCCGGTGTTCGTGCTGGGGCGGCGGTTCAGCGGGCTGGTGGCGATCCAGCCGGGGCATACGCTGGTGACCACGGGGGTCTATGGCGTGATCCGGCATCCGAGCTACCTGGGGTTCCTGGTCAGCTCGTTTGGGTGGGTGCTGGGGTTTCGGTCAGGCGTGGGCGTGGTGCTGACGCTGCTGATGGTGCCTGTGCTGATCGCGCGGATTCGTGCGGAAGAGGCGCTGCTGCGTGACCAGTTTGGGGAGCAGTACGAGGCGTACTGCGCGAAGACGTGGCGGATGGTGCCGGGGATTTACTAGGTATGGTAGTGGCGTAGTCAGCGAAATCCCTAGCAGCTGGCCCAGGGTCTGGCAAGAACCGTACAGCACCGTGCCGAAGCGTATGTGGCACCGGCCTCCGGCTATTGCTCTCCTTTCCCTGGCAGCGTCTTGTCCGGCTGCCTCAGCTTGAAGTCATTGCCGTAGTGCCGGCAGATTGCCATCAACGCCCGGTTGGGAGGCCGGACCAATGTGCCGCGCCGGTCGCGGAATTCACAGGATGGGGGGCCACCTGACTCGGCAGTGCCCCCCACATCATCGTCAGCGAGCATACCGACCGTCGCCATTTACGCCATGTCGTCATAGGAGATGGGGTAGTGCCGGCTTGTGGGCCGGTACACATGAAACTCCCACGCACAGCAGCTGGCTCGGCCGGCCTCGACCAGATAGCCGCCAAGCATGAACAACTCAGCGTAGCCGCCCGTGAAATAGTGATAGAGGCGTCCGGATTTTCGGTCCAGCTTGTAAATGTTGCCTTCGCAATTTGGGCCTGCGCCGCACGTGCCACCGATCTGCAGTTCATACTCACCATCCCCGTCCAGATCGATCAGTCCACCACCGCTGAACGGGGCTTCAGCAGTGTCCCAGCTGTGCTTCGTCAGCTCACGGGCCTTCGCGCGGCTCGGCGCGATAGGTAAGGCGCAGGTGCGAAGCCTCGCCCGGCTCGCAGTTGGCTCGTTGCAGTTCGAGCACGGAGCCATCACGGTTTGTCCTCGTTTGCTGCGTGGTCTCGCATGCCGCATGCGCGAGGGAAAATGCCAACATGGCAAACAGGCACAACAACAGTAATCGCATGGACGCCTCTACGTTCCCGGGGATCCACATTCTGCGGCGGGCGGCTTGCGGACTCAAGGATAGGCGCAGCATACGAAGAAGTCGGTGTAATGCGGCTTGTTTGACTTGAGGCGTTGTTTCACACGTACCACGGCAGAAGAATAGGACGAATCCTATTCTTCGGTAGTTGTTGACAGAGATTTCGGATTATTCGGATAGCAGTAGCAAAGAGATTCCCGGCGTAAGGAAAAGCGTTTAAGTGAACTTTAGGGCTATTTGGTAAGTTGACGCTATCCTCAAAAAGCGTGAGGACCCGTCCAAAAGCACCGTCCAAAAGCACTACCCGAAGCGCCCTAAGTCCGCACTTGCGCACTACCTTGGCGACCAGCGTTCCGCGCCGAATCGCAAGGCACGCAATCACGGTAGACAGATCGACGAATGGATGGCGGAGGCCCGAATGGTCACCTGACGGGTACACCGAACCGCAGAAAAGAGAAAGGGGTTATAGGCCAATGGCCTATAACCCCTTGAACTAATTGATGCAGCCTGCGAAAACTGAGCCTATCAATCGCTTAGAAAAGTTACCGTTACATCTCTTTTCTGTTGGTCAGCGTGAAATCTGAAATCCTTGGGTTTACACATCAATATTCCGCGCCACCAACGCATTAGATTCGATGAAGTTGCGTCGAGGCTCCACCTCATCCCCCATCAGCGTAGTAAAGATCTGATCCGCCGCAATGGCATCCTCAATCTGCACCTTCAGCAGTCGCCGCTGGGTAACGTCAAGCGTCGTCTCAAACAACTGCTCGGGATTCATCTCACCAAGACCCTTATAGCGTTGTCGCGAAACCCCACGCTCGGCTTCAGCCAACAACCACTGCATCGCTCCGTGGAAGTCATTCACAGTCTGATCCCGCAGCTTCTCGCCCTCCCCACGCTGCACCTTAGTCCCCTCAGGCGTAAGTCCCTGGAACGTCTTGGCAGCATTGGACAGAGCGGCATAGTCCGCGCCATGAACAAAGTCCGCATCCAAGTGTGACAAGCGCACGTTGCCATGGTGGCGGCGCGCAATCATCAGGCGATGCTTGTCGGTCTTTTCGTCAAACTGTGCATAAACGTCGGCGGTGCCATCATCATTCACCGCAGCCCCAATCAACGTCTTGGCATGCATCTCCGCCAGCTTGGTCTTCAGCGCCACAGCTGAAGCTTCCGCCGCAGCAGCACTGTCCAAATCCAGCGTCACGCCATCCGCAATGGCACGCAGAGCGTCCGTATCAACGACACGCGACAGACGACCAATCACCCCTTCAGTCAGCTGATACTGACGTGCCAGCTCTGTCAGAGCATCACCGCTGATCTCAGTGCCATCAGGACGAATCAGCGATGCCTTCTCCATCGCCAGCTTCAGCAAATAAGCATTGAGCTCAACATCATCCTTGATATACCGCTCTTCCTTCCCATGCTTAATCTTGTATAGCGGCGGCTGCGCGATATACACATACCCGCGCTCGATAATGTCAGGCATCTGCCGATAAAAGAACGTCAGCAGCAGTGTCCGAATGTGCGATCCATCCACGTCAGCATCGGTCATGATGATGATGCGGTGATAGCGCAGCTTGTCCAGGTTGTAGTCGTCCTTGCCGATGCCGGTCCCCAGCGCAGTGATCAGCGTCAGCACTTCCTGGCTAGACAACATCTTGTCAAAGCGAGCACGCTCGACGTTAAGAATCTTGCCCTTCAGCGGCAGGATCGCCTGGAACTTCCGGTCGCGCCCCTGCTTGGCGGAGCCACCTGCGGAGTCACCCTCCACCAGGAAGAGCTCAGACAGCGCAGGATCCTTTTCCTGGCAGTCAGCCAGCTTGCCAGGCAACCCCATGCCGTCCATCAACCCCTTGCGACGGGTCATTTCTCGAGCCTTGCGAGCCGCCTCCCGGGCGCGGGCGGCGTCGACGATCTTGCCGCAGATGATCTTGGCATCGCCCGGGGTTTCCAGCAGGAAGTCGTTCAGGGCCTTGCTGACGAGTTCTTCCACGGGCAGGCGCACTTCGGACGAGACCAGCTTGTCCTTGGTCTGCGAGCTGAACTTGGGCTCGGGCACCTTGACGGAGAGCACGCAGGACAGGCCTTCGCGCATGTCGTCGCCGGTGGTTTCCACCTTGGCTTTCTTGGCGACTTCGTTTTCTTCGATGTACTTGTTGATGATGCGCGTCATCGCGGCGCGCAGGCCGGTCAGGTGGGTGCCGCCGTCACGCTGCGGGATGTTGTTGGTGAAGCAGAGCACCTGCTCGTTGTAGCCGTCGTTCCACTGCATGGCCACTTCCACGCCGATGCCGTCTTTTTCGGTATTGGCGTAGAAGATGTTGGGGTGCAGCACGCTCTTGGAGCGGTTGATGTATTCGACAAAGCCCTTCACGCCACCGGAGAAGGCAAAGTCTTCTTCCTTGCCGGTGCGCTGGTCGACCAGCTTGATGTGGACGCCGTTGTTCAGGAACGAGAGCTCGCGGATGCGCTTGGAGAGGATCTCGTAGTGGAACTCGACGTTGGTGAAGATCTCTTCGTCGGCCAGGAAGTGGACTTCGGTGCCGCGCTTGTCGGTGGCGCCGATGATCTTCATCGGCGAGACTTCCACGGGCTGGCCGTCGGGGCCGGTCACGGTTTCGACGATGCGGTTCTGGACGTCGCCCTTGGCGAATTCGATCAGGTGGACCTGGCCGTCGCGGCGCACGGTCAGGCGCAGCCACTTGGAGAGCGCGTTCACGCAGGATACGCCCACGCCGTGCAGGCCGCCCGATACCTTGTAGCTGTTCTGGTTGAACTTGCCGCCGGCGTGCAGCTCGGTCATGGCGATTTCAGCCGCGCTGCGCTTGGGTTCGTGCTTGTCGTCGAACTTGACCAGGGGCGGGATGCCGCGGCCGTTGTCGACGATGGAGATCGAGTTGTCGCTGTGGATGGTGACCTGGATCTCGGTGCAGTAGCCGGCCAGCGCTTCGTCGATGGAGTTGTCCAGCACCTCGAACACGAGGTGGTGCAGGCCGGTGCCGTCGGAGGTGTCGCCGATATACATGCCCGGGCGCTTGCGTACCGCCTCCAGGCCTTCCAGGATCTGGATCGAGGAGGCTCCGTAGGTGTTTTCCTGTTGCGGTTTCTGCTGTTCGGTCATGTCTTTCTACTCACGGCAAATACGAAATTCGGGCCGGGCCGGCGTAGCGGCGGGGCGCGAAGGGTCCGCATGGCGGGTTACTAAAAACGGCAAAAGGGGCGGATCGCTTGGATCCTGCCCCCGCTGCGGGATGGTTATCCCCAGGACTTCCCGGCTTGGCCCGGGTGTCATAGCGTGCCGTTTGCTGCTCCGGTTTTCGTCTGTACTGGTCCTGTCACCGGATCATCAGATGCGCATCGGCATGACGACGTACTTGAAGTTGTCGTCTTCCGGCACGGTAATCAGCGCACTCGAATTCGAGTCGCCGAGGCTGACCTGCACCTGCTCGCTCTTCAGGTTGGCGAGTACGTCGAGCAGGTAGGTCACGTTGAAGCCGATATCGAGCGCGTCGCCCGAGTAATCGAGTTCCAGCTCTTCCTGCGCCTCTTCCTGGTCGGCGTTGGTGGAGCTGATCTTGAGCATGTGCGTGTCGAGGATGCAGCGCACGCCCTTGAATTTGTCCGTGGTCAGGATCGCGGTGCGTTGCAGCGCCTGCTGCAGCCGCACGCGGTCGATCGCGAAGGCGTTCTTGTAGCCCTTGGGGATCACGCGCTGGAAGTCGGGGAACTTGCCTTCGACCAGCTTGGAGATCAGTTCGATATTGGCGAACGTGAACTTGACCTGGTTGGCGGCGAGCTGCACCTGCACCGGATCGTCGTTGTCTTCCAGCAGGCGCTGCAGTTCCAGGATGGTCTTGCGCGGGATGATGACTTCCTGGCGCGCGCCCACACCGGCGGCATCGTTCTCCAGCTCCACGCCGCAGTACGCCAGGCGGTGGCCGTCGGTGGCGACTGCCATCACCTTCTTGCCTTCGACCACCAGCAGCATGCCGTTCAGGTAGTAGCGGATGTCCTGCTGCGCCAT
This sequence comes from Ralstonia pickettii, assembly GCA_050987995.1. Classification (GTDB taxonomy): domain Bacteria; phylum Pseudomonadota; class Gammaproteobacteria; order Burkholderiales; family Burkholderiaceae; genus Cupriavidus; species Cupriavidus pickettii_B. The sequence goes on along the minus strand of CP158803.1, from coordinate 1,837 downwards.
GGCGAAGTGGACCATCGCCAGCAGGTGCTTGAAGGTCTTCTGCGGCAGCGTGACGCTGGCGTTGAATTCGCTGGCTTCGGCAACGGTCGGGAATTCCTCGGCGGCCAGCGTCTGCAGTGCGAAGCGGCTCTTGCCGGATTGCACGGTCATGCGCTTGTCGTTGAGCGACAGGGCCACGTCGCCGTCAGGCATCGCACGCAGGATGTCGAGCAGCTTGCGCGCGGCCACGGTGGTGGCGACGCTGTCATTGCCGACGCCGCATTCGGCGTGCGTGGTGATCTGGATCTCGATGTCGGTCGACAGGAAGGAAACGTTCGACCCGGACTTGCGAATCAGCAGATTGGCCAGGATCGGGAGGGTGTGGCGGCGCTCCACGATGCCGCTCACGATTTGCAGCGGACGCAGCAGGTTGTCTCGCGAGGTTTTGACCAATTGCATTGAATTTATCCTTCGTCGTTTGTAGTCGGCGACCGCAGAACGCAAACAACTCCAAATTCACTTAGGAATCAAGGAGTTAATGTGCCATTGTACCAAGGATAAGCCGCTGCGGTGAAGCGGGGCGAGACCGGCCGGCGGGCCAGCTGTGCACAAAAAGCCACGCTGGCGCCTTAGTGCGCTTGCCATGCACTTGCCATCCCGTCCCGACTCACCGCAAAGCCTTATCGGTGGCCAATTTCCGGTCACTTGCCCCGGCGTCGCTGACGTTAATTCCCCAGGCGCCACGGGTTGTCCGTGGCGCGCACCCTACAGTATGCCAGCCCCGAGGGGCCGACCCTTCAAAAATGCCTTTTAGCCGGGGCTGATTGCGTCAGCCCTTGAGCGTTTGCTCCAACACGTGCAGCTCGTGGTTGAGCTGCGCATCCTTGCTGCGTTCGTCGGCGATCTTGCGCACGGCGTGCAGCACGGTGGTGTGGTCGCGGCCGCCGAACAGCTCGCCGATCTCCGGCAGGCTCTTCTGTGTCAGCTCCTTGGCCAGGTACATCGCGATCTGGCGCGGCCGTGCAATATTGGCAGGCCGCTTTTTCGAGTACATGTCAGCGACCTTGATGTTGTAGAAATCCGCGCAGGTCTTCTGGATGTTCTCCACGGAGATCTGGCGGTTCTGCACGGTCAGCAGGTCCTTGAGCGCTTCGCGCGTCACCTCAATGGTGATGTCCTTGCCGTGGAAGTTCGAGAACGCCAGGATCTTGCGCAGCGCGCCTTCCAGCTCGCGCACGTTGGAGCGCAGGTGCTTGGCGACAAAGAACGCGACCTCTTCGGGCACGTTCACGTTCTCGGCGGCGGCCTTCTTCATCAGGATGGCCACGCGCATTTCCAGCTCGGGCGGCTCGATGGCCACGGTCAGGCCGGAGTCGAAGCGCGAGATCAGGCGGTCGTCGATGCCGGTGATTTCCTTGGGGTAGGTATCGCTGGTGATGATCACCTGCGCCCGGTTGGCGATCAGGGCCTCGAAAGCGTAGAAGAACTCTTCCTGCGTGCGGTTCTTGCCGGAGAAGAACTGGATATCGTCGATCAGCAGCAGGTCGAGCGAGTGGTAGTAGCGCTTGAACTCGTCGAACGCCTTGCGCTGGTATGCCTTGACCACGTCGGACACGTACTGTTCGGCGTGGATGTAGCGGATGCGCGCGCGCGGGTTCTCCATCAGCATGTGGTTGCCGATGGAGTGGATCAGGTGGGTCTTGCCCAGGCCCACGCCGCCGTAGAGATACAGCGGGTTGTACGACTTGCCCGGGTTGTTGGCGACCTGGATGGCCGCGGCCCTTGCCAGCTGGTTGGCCTTGCCGGTGACGAAGTTGTCAAAGGTCAGGATCGGGTTCAGGCGCGAGCGCTCGTGGAC